>JBGALE010000001.1:0-1383503 GCA_044223995.1 Chitinophagaceae bacterium | reverse complement strand
CAACAGATCTTTTTCCCCTTGCCGGCAGGAAAATGGAGTCATCACGCAAAAAAGCGGCAATCCAAACCAGGGTTATGGGCATGAGTGCATTCATGGAACTTCCGTGCGACAGTTCTGTCGCCAAAGCCCCGGCAAAATAACAGGACAACAGGATAAACCCCAGTTTCATGGTTTTGGGGAACAGGAACAAAATTGTAAAGCCAATTTCCATCAAACCCAATGCGGTAGTGAATTGCAATACACCCATCTTTGACAATGTGTCGGTAACTGCTTTTGCATGAGCCAATTTCATCACACCACTCATGACCACTAAACCTGCCGCCAGGACGGTTACAACGATTGTTATAATCTTTTTTACTTTCATATTGTTATTTTGAGCAAACAAAATTATGTAGCTTAGCTTACAAAAAGTAAGCAGTATACAAAAGGTTAGTGGTAACCTTTTAGTTAGCAAAAAGAACCTGTATATGAAAAACAAGAAGGCCAATATGAGTCATACGGATTGCATCGCCAGCCTGGGCGCTGTGGCAGACGCGCTCTACGCCATCGGTGGAAAATGGAAACTGCGCATTATTATTGCACTGTCGGGAGGCAATAAACGGTTCAACGATCTGCAGCGAACGGTAGCAGGGATTTCTGCGAGGGTACTGTCCAATGAATTAAAGGAAATGGAATTAAATGGTTTTATTAAGAGAAACGTAGTCACCACGACGCCGGTAGTCATCGAATATGAACTGACCGATTACAGCGACACCCTCCAGGACGTACTCCATGCCCTACGGGAATGGGGATTCATGCACCGTAAAAAAATCATGCAGAATATCACCAGCAAGTAAGCTGCAATCGGTGAAGTAGTGTGTCAAACAATATCCTGAATTTCCTTACACCTTCTACCTCCAACCTTCTGCCTTCCATATATAACTTATTACTTAAAACTTTCAACTTACCACCTATCTCCTACTTCACTCCTTTATCCGGGTTCCAGTTACCGCGCATTTTGCGGACATAGATTATCTGGCCGGTATGATAAGCATTGTGTGTGCCGATATGTGCAATAGCACTGTACCATTTTTGTAATTTAGCTTCAGGCGCAGCTTCGATCGCATTTTCCCAGGCCGCTAACACACTGTCAATACGTTTCACACTTGCGTCCCAGGCATTTTTATCCAACCCGCTGAAGGTTTCCTTGTTATCGCCATTAAAATCAGGTCCTTTTTCCCCTTTGAATTTGGCCAGTTGCTGGAGGTCCCAGAAAATAAGGTGGTTTACGAGTTGTGCAATGCTATGATTGCTGGAACTGTCTTTCCATGCAGCCTGTTCTGGAGTTAATCCCTCAATGGCGATGTTAACAGGAACAAACCAATCCTCCGCATTGTGGGTAGTTTTCAATTGTTCCAGTAATATCGATTTTAGTGTAGGCGCAGGATTTGTTTGGCTGATGGCGAAATGGCTTATAAACAATAAGCAGGCTGTGGCAATTATTTTCATGCGGAATTTTATACGTAAGTTACCACAGCTGACTTTAATACCAGTGGAAGATTTGATGGGCGGGCTGGAAATTTGGTATACCCATTTTCGCTACTTTAGCTCCTTATGATAAAACGGGCACCGGGAAAATTCTCACTGCTGCTGGTAATCGTACTAATTTTAGTATGGTTGGTACAATGCCTCTCCCCTGCAGCCGATCATCCAACCGCTTCGCTCCAATCAATCATTCCCTCTTATATTCACGACAGTATATTTCTTTCTCCTGAAAATCCTTACAGCGATCAGAAAGCTGCCATTGGCCATTATCTATTTTATGACCGCCGGATATCTTTTAATCAAACCAAATCCTGCGCGAGTTGCCATGATCCTGCGTTTTCATTCAGCGATGGATACCGCCGATCGATTGGTGCTGCCGGCGACCTGGTGCAGCACAATGCACCCCCGCTTATCAATATCATTTTTCAAAAATACCTGACGGCTGCTGATTCCTCGCTGCATTATCCCGAACAGCAAATAAATAACCCCTTGTTTCACGATCATCCTGTTGAGCTGGGCTGGAAAGGAAATGAAGCAATTATATTACAACGATTGAAATCAGACAGCTTATACGCACGCCAGCTCCCATTGGCTTTTCCCAATGACAAAGATGCATTCAGCATTGTTCATATAGAGCAATGTATTACTTCATTTGTAAAGACGATAATAAGTTTTGATGCACCTTACGACCGGTATGTATACAAAAAAGACAGCAATGCATTGTCTGCTGCTGCTAAAAATGGCATGCGCCTCTTTTTTTCCGACAGTCTTTCCTGCAGCCACTGTCACAACGGTTGCAGTTTTGCCACACCGTTAGTACGCGATAATCATCGTCAGCCATTGTATTATTTCAACACTGGTTTGTACAATATTGGCGGAAATGGGCAATACCCTTTTTCCGACCAGGGCCTGATTGAATACACACACCAGGCGGGAGACATGGGTAAATTCAGGGTACCCACCTTACGCAACCTCGCTTTTACTGCTCCGTATTTTCATGATGGAAGTATGGCGACCCTCGAAGAAATAATTGACGTATATGAAAACGGGGGCCGTGTGATTATGCAAGGGCCATTGGCCGGGGACGGGAGAAAGAACCCTTTCAGGCACACTTTAATTAAAGGCTTCCATCTATCTTTACAGGAACGGAGCGACCTGGTGCATTTCCTGTTGAGCTTATCTGATTCTGCTGTTTGTAAAAACCCATTATATACCAATCCCTTTAAAGGAGATGAAACAAAAAAATAGACTACCTGCATGGCTTAAAATAATACAACCTCTCTACATTTGCCTGTTTATACTCTCCTCCTGTAAAAATCATTCTTTTACTACTGCATCTACACCTATGGCGGGTTATGATAAGGATGCCATGAATGCAGTACTCATCGCTGCAGACAGCCTGCAAACATTTCCATTTGTAAACGAAAGAGTCAATGCCATTAAGCAGTCATTACAAAACCCACTGCCGGTAATGCTTTGCCAGGACAGCCTCAATAAAGATCAGCAACTGGCGCAGTTAATTGCGCTGAGCGATCCGGCTTTTACGCAGTATACGAGACAGGAAGGCTCTAAACTGCCTTTTCGCAACGAAGTGTTTGGCGTGTACCCGGCAAGGCAAAGTGATGTCGCGACCATCAACGGCAGTTATAACCTCGCTGATCTATACCGCGTAGAAATGTATAACTATGGTTTAAACCTTTCTTCCTATGCGATAGTACATGTAAGGCTGCAACAGGTACTGTACCGCGCGCACCAGCAACAATCGCAACCAGATATCCCTTCTTTTATGCAAAAGTTGGCAGTCAGGATTGCCATCGCATCACCTGAAGTGCAGCAGGCACTTGGGCTCACACCTTCAGAAAAAGAAGCCCTGATGTCCAGTACCAAAACTGCGCTTAACCGTACCCGTTGTGAAAGAAGCCATCATCTTTGCGTAGCACCTACTTTTATAAAAAACGACAAGGCACTTTGGGCGATTGTAGATTTAACGGAACACCGGCTCACTGGTATCCGCTGGACCAATGTAGGTACTACCGGTGCAGCAGAACCGATAACAGAAAAAAAACTGCAGGACGATAAAATTACCTCCTGCTACTGCGAGATGGAACAGGCGCTGTCAAAGAATGGATGGGATATGAAGTATATGCTTACCGGCAGCGACGGCCTCCGCATATCGGGTGTGACATTTAATGGCAAACCGGTATTGCGCAGCGCCAAACTGGTTGACTGGCATGTGAGCTACAGTGGCACTGATGGATTTGGCTATAGTGACGCGGTTGGCTGCCCTTATTTCAGCCAGGCGGCAGTAGTTGCCTGGGAGGTTCCTAAAGTAATCACCTTACTGGATAACAACAATCAACCAACTGGGTTTGTACTGGAACAGGTATTTCGGAGCGAAGGATGGCCGACACCCTGCAATTACAATTACCGCCAGCGCTATGAATTTTACAACGATGGCCGTTTTCGCGTCTCCTGCGCCAGCATCGGCCGTGGATGTGGCAATGATGGTACTTACCGGCCTGTTTTTCGAATAGCCTTTGCCGGTAGTAATGAAAATTTTTACAGTTGGAATGGAAAGGATTGGAAAAACTGGAGCAGGGAGCAATGGCAGGAACAAAACAGCAACAGCAGCTATTCACCCGAGGGGGCCATGTATAAAATAGCTGGCAGCTCCAATTATCTCATTGAACCCGGCAATGGCCAGTTTCACGATGGTGGCCGTGGTGACTTTTCTTTTGTATATGTTACCAAACATACTAGTGACCGTGATGAGGGTGAAAATGATTTAACGACCATTGGGCCCTGCTGCAATATTGACTACCACCAGGGGCCTGAAAAATTTATTGAACCACAACCGGAAGATATCACCAACAGTTCGCTCGTGGTCTGGTATGTGGCGCAGTTAAAAAATGATGACCGCAAGGGGAATGAATACTGCTGGGCGGAGAGTGTTTTACAAAACGGTATGTACGTAACACATATTTATCCCTGCTTTTGCGGGCCTATGTTTATCCCTGTTAAACAATGATCATGAAGCGATGCCAGCGATATATATTCTTTTTGCCGGTACTTTTCTTATTTGCCTGCAGCGAAAAAAAGGTACCCTTCCGGTTGAATAACTGTAAAGGTACCCCTTCATTTATAAGAACATTGACTGGTTTCAACCCACGCAGTACTTATTTCAGTACATCAGAAATAAGAAGGATGGGATTGGTATTGGCAGAAGGAGATCCGAAGGCTGCGACCAGAGAGCAACATATTTACCAACACCCTTCCTGGAAAAAAGGTGGCTGGCTAGCGCCTATAGTGTTGGATGAAGCGGGTAATATATATACATCCCCTGCCCCATTTATTAATTCGCTGGACAATCCCATAAAAGATCAGAATACAATTTACAAAGTAGATGCAAAGACGGGCATAATGGATGCATTTTTTCGGTTACCCCTGCCCGATACATTATCGCAAAACAATTCTTATGGCATTATTGGTATGGTGTACCTGTGTGAGTCTGGTGTTTTGTATGCTTCCACGGTACTTGGTTCCGACCGGCATGTACAACGGGGAGGCCTGTACGCCATTGATGTTAAAAATGGAAAGATCATCGACGAGATAAAAGGTATGGATATCATGGGTCTTGGTATTTCCTATATCACGGGCCAGCGTGTATTGTATTTTGGATCGGGCCGCGGCCCGCAGGTATATGCCGTAACCCTAAATAAAGACGGCAGCTTCCGGGATGAGCCCAAGGAGGCGTTTACGCTCGCAGGGTTGGGCCCAAGGGGCGATGACAAAGCACGCCGTATCATCAGTGATGACAATGGCAACCTGGAAGTACATGCGATTGAATTCAGTTATAACCTCATCGCACCACGCGAAAAACAGGAAAACGTTTACTTATTTATATATGATGAGGCTTCCAAAAAATGGAGCTTTCTGCCACGCAACCCATAATTCCTCTCTCCTTATGCACTGAAAATCAGTGTAGTTATCATATATAAAATTAATGTATTCCACTCATCGGTAAGTACAAACCATTAGGGTGCTAAAAGAAATCATTTATCGGCAAAACGGGTGATCTGAGCGAGAATAAGGGGTTTTATGCAGCAACTCTGTTTTCGGACGGTATTTTTACCGCAGATTTAGTAGTTATACAATGTACCTAATTAGTATAAAGTGTAACAAGGCGAAACAAAAATGTTTGTATTAAAAATTTGAATAAAACAAACAGAAAAGTAGCCGGCCATTAATCCTCTTATTCGTACCACTATGAAATTAACAAATTGCTTAAAAAGCATTATCCTGGCGGCAGCAGTGATTGCAACGCAACATGCAAGTGCGCAGGTTTCAGGAACTGTGTTCAGGGATATCAATTCCAACGGAACGCAGGAATTGGTAAACCCTACTGAACCCGGTGAGTTTGGTATCAGCGTTAAAGCATATAATGCAGTCAATTCACTGCTTGCATCAACCGTAACAAATCCCCTTGGCTTATATACTTTCAGCGCTGCACAAATTCCTTCCGGAACTGCAGTGCGTTTAGAGTTTATACTGCCTGCCGGTGATTTTCCTTCAAAACGTACAGGTGCTGACAGAACCAATGTGCAGTTTGTAACCGCAGGTGCCGGCGCCATCAATATCAACTTTGCACTGGCATCAAAAAAATTATTATCGGATAACAGCAACCCTTATGTTGCTGCCACTGCTTATACCAATGGTGATCCTTTGTCTTCCGGACCCGGTAGCGCAGGCGATAATGATAACCTCTATGTATTCCCATATGATTTAAGCAATGACGGTGGTTCTACACGTCGTGCAAAAAACTCCTATACAGGTGCTGTATTTGGACTGGCATGGCAACGTGAATCAAGGACTTTGCTGATGGCAGCTTACTTAAAAAGGCATTCAGGTTTTGGATACGCAGGTATTGGTGCTATTTACCAATCGCAGATTAGCACTGCTGGCATCCCGGCGAACCCTTCCTTACTGGTAGACGTTACGACACTGGGTATTAATGTTGGTACCAACCCTCGCACCAGCAGCCTGCCTGGTAATTCTGCAACACCCAATACGGACGATGGTGTTTTTGCTGAAGTCGGTAAGCGTGGTATTGGTGGTATCGAATTCGCACCGAATGGCCGCGACCTGTATATCGTGAACATGTACGAGAAAAAATTACACCGTATTAATATTGGTAACCCAATTAAAGGAAGTTATTCTGCTGCTGACGTTACCGGAACATGGATCATACCCGATCCTTCCATTACCGGCACCAACTGGCACCCGATGGCATTGAAAAGCCATGGTGGCAATATGTATATCGGCGGTATTTGCACAAAAGAAGTTACGACAGCTCACAATATTGCGGACACGGCCAACCTTACCGGTGTGGTATATGAATTTAATATAGCCACTTCTACGTTTACGGAAGTATTACGTTTCCCATTATCCCATCGTCGTGGATTCACCAATGCAGATTACCGTTATGAGTGGAGAAACAACTATTGGAGTGCCTGGCAGAATAATGGTGATATCTCCATCAGCGGTCCTTTGCGTTCCGGCTTGATTGGTTCAACCACCGGCAACAACGCCACTGGTATCTACTATGCACAACCTATGTTCAGTACCCTTGAATTTGATATAGATGGTTCAATGGTGATTGGTTTGCGCGACCGTTTTGGTGACCAGGCTGGTTATGCCAACTATTTTGAAACGGGTAATGTACCGGGTGAAACCTACCGCGCATTATCATCTGGCGAAATTCTGAGGGCCGGGAATAATGGCTCTTCTTGGTCGCTGGAAAATGCTGCGAAGGTTAGCAGCTCGGGTGTTACCACTACCACTGCAGGTGTTACTGATAATAACCCTGCCATGACTGGTTCATTCACTGGTATGACAGGCACTCCATGGGGTGGATCTTATGGACCCGGTGGTGCCTACTATTATTATAACCAAAACTTTACCAAGACTGGTGTTCCTGCTCCTTTTAACACAGGTACCACTGTAACTGCCCACTATCTTAAAACAAATGGTGGTTTGGCCTTCCTTCCCGGATACAATGAAGTAATGACAACCGCTATTGACCCACTGAACAGTTCTTTTTCCAATGGTATATTGAAAAATTTTAACCTTGGCGCCAATGCCGGTAATATGTCAGGCCGTATGGAACTGATGAAATCTGTCGCCGGTGATCCTACCAATATGGGTAAAGCAGCCGCATTGGGTGATATTGAAATATTACTGGATGCTCAATCCGGTGAAATCGGTAACAGGGTATGGAATGACCTGAATGCGAACGGTATCCAGGATGCCAATGAAGCAGGTATTGCTGGTGTGGTAGTAACCCTGACAAGCCCCGGTGCCGACAATACCTATGGCACAGGTGATGACCAGGTTTGGACAACCACCACAGATGCAAATGGTAATTATTATTTTGATGAAACCATTGTAAACGACGCACGTCGCCCCGCTTCATGGATCGGCGTAAGCTCCACCAACTCTGGTATCCTGCCCGGTTTTGAATATAAAGTTCAAATCAACCCGGCACAGGTCCCATTAACTGGTCTTGTACTGACCTATGTACATGCCACCGGCAATTCAATCGACAGTGATGGTGTATACAATGTTACTACTGTTGAATACATCATTAACCCGGGTGGAAGTACTGCTGCCAACAGCAGTTTTGAAAACAACTATGATATCGACTTTGGTTTTACCAGCAGCACAATACTGTCGTACAAAAAATTATCTGTAGCCGCCACTTTGGAAAATAAGACGGCTACGATTAGCTGGGCTACAGAAAACGAAGCAAATATTACCCGTTATAATGTGGAGAGAAGTACCGATGGTATTCATTTTTTCAGTGTGGGGGCTGCCAGTTCAAAAGGAAACGGCAGTTTCCAGTACAGCCTGGATGATAACCTGTCTGCATTTTCTACCGGTACTGTTTATTACCGCATCAAAGTAACTGGCACTTCAGGAAACGTAACTTATTCTGATATTGTTACCATTCACCTGTCGGCTGTTGGTAAAGTAATGATAACTCCTAATCCTTTCACCAGCTATATTAATGTGCAATTGTTCAGCAATAAGAAGGACGATGGCAATATTGTTATCTACAGCGCGGCAGGCCAATTGGTCTACAAGCACAGTTACCTGCTGAATGAAGGCATTAACAGCATTGCCATATCAGATTTGAACCAGCTTCCGAAAGGCATTTATGTGATTGATATTACAGTGGGCAACAATAGCACCAGGCAGAAATTGATGAAACAATAAACAATAGCATCCGTACCTCCAACAATAACAAACGCCCCTCTCTGAAGCGATTATACTTCGGGGAGCGGGCGTTGCCAATTAAATACTTGCTATATTTACTTATCTTCATTTACTGCAGAAAGGCTGCTCATTTTATTTATAAAATTTACCAATGAAAAGAACCTCTTTCACTTTTATTCTGTCAGTTGCGCTCTTCACTTTTTCTCTCGCCCAGGTGAAAAACGCGACGGGCAATGTCAAACAGCAGGCAAATCTTATGGGAGAAGCATTTATAAAAGGAGATTATAAAACTTTTGTTAAGTACAATCATCCAAATATTGTTAAAATGATGGGGGGCGAAGCGGGCGCTGCCAAAACCATTGCCGGCATGATGGATAAAATAAAAAAGCAGGGGTTTAATTTTGATTCCCTTTACTTTGGTGAACCAACGGTAATCATTAAAAACGGTACAGAATTCCAATGTACCATTCTGCAAACCATTGTGATGACCACTCCGCAGGGCAGGTATGCCAATGCATCCACACTGGTGGCGGTGTCGCGAAATAATGGGGTTAACTGGACTTTTATTGACACATCCAATAAAGACGAAGCAACCATCCGGCAAGTAGTACAGAACCTGAGTCACAAACTAGTCATTCCGCCTGCAAAAGGCCCTGTAAAAATCAGTGATTAAGCAGTGAGCATCAAGCACCGAAAATATTCCTGTTTAAAAAATCATTCCTGAATTTTCCCTGCGGATCATAACTGGTAACCATTTTTTTAAACGCTTCCATTTTTTCATAACGTGTCGCCAGTTCTGTTGGCGGAATGGTAAATATTTTTCCCCAGTGTGGTTTGGGTTTGAATGGCGCTAACTCCTTTTCTATAATGGGTAACAGTTTTATCACAGCATCCCATTCCTGCTTCCAGGTAAAATGAATGGCCACACTGGCTTGTTTGTAGCAAGGGCTCATCCATAAATTATCTGCCCCGATACTGCGTATTTCAGAAATAAATAAATGCGGCCCTGTTTGTTTGCCCAGTTTAGCCACTGCCAGTATTGCATCCAGTGCATGCTGCCCCGGTATAAAATATTCGGCTTGTAATTCTTTTCCACTGCTGGGTGTGAATCCCATCCGGAAATGTGGTAATCGCTGATACCACGCACCGGGAACCCCCATTTGTTCCGTACAGTTTTCAGCAGATAATGCAGCAATGGGGTGTAGATTTTTTGTAGCATGTTTCGCGCCGTAAAATTCAGCCATCGGTTTACTGTTGGCCGGATCATCCATCCTGCTCTTAATCCATACCTCATTAATAGTTTCACTTTGCCAGTCGGTAAACAGGCTTACACTATACCCTGCTGAAATAATGGCTTCGAAATGTTGTTTTAACTGCGCCATTGGCAATTTTTCAAATACATATTGCTTCATCATATAGGCAGGCTGCAGATCAAGTGTCACTTTGGTTGCAATACCAATTGCACCCAACCCCACCACTGCTGCATTAAAATTCTCCCCGTCTTTTGCCTTTGACAGATGAATCATATCACCGCTGGCCGTAACGATTTCCAATGCACTTACTGCTGTAGCAAGGTTGCCGTTTTTCACACCCGAACCATGTGTAGCCGTGCTGCAGGCGCCGGCAATAGAAATATGCGGTAGCGAAGCCAGGTTGTGCAAAGCATATCCCTTTTCATTAAGGTAAGGGCATAATTGCCCGTAGTTCATTCCTCCTTCGACGGTGACTGTATGTGCTTTTGTATCCAGTGACAGAATTTTATTCATATCACGCATGGAGATGAGGTTGTCCCTGCTGTCTGCAATGGTATTAAAACAATGCCTGGTACCCAGCGCTTTTACTTTACTGTATTGCTTTACCAGTTGCTGTACTTCCTCTGCGGAGTTAGGATAATAAACATTATCAGTACTGTACTCCAGGTTACCGGCCCAGTTCTTCAGGCGTCCGCCCTGTTGTGCCCAACTTGTCAATGGAGATAATATAGGTGCTGCCATTAAAGCTGAAGATAGCTTAAGAAAAGTTCTTTTCTTCATATGGACTTTTGTTAAATCTACTCATTTAAATTGATACGGGAACAGCAATACGGCCACTTTGCATCCGTATACTGATAAAAAAGTTGACACAAAATCACCCTTTTGGGGTAATGACGGTATTTCAAAAAATAAAAACTTTGTTATGGCGGCCTTTCCAAAACTGGCAGTCGTGTCATTAGCCCGAAAAATAATACATATAAATACTTCAGCCATGTCACTGATTGATGTGCTTATCCCTCCCTGGTTCCTGAATAGCGAAAAAGCTCAATCGTATCAGTCTTTTAACACAAGATTTCCCGGTTATGCAGCAACAACATCATTAGATGAATTGCGGCAAACAGAGTATCCGCAACTGCAAAAACAAAAACATATTTACCTTGACTTTACCGGGGGAAACCTTGTTCCAAGATGTCTTATCAGGCAACACATGCAATTACTGGAGCAGGGAATTTATGGCAACCCGCATTCTACCAATCCCGCATCGCAATTATCTACCTGGCAGACAGCGGAAGCGAGGCTATCCATCTTACGGTATTTTCGTGCCGAAGAAGATTACCTCTGCATATTTACCGCAAATGCAAGCGGTGCATTAAAAATTGTGGGTGAAACATATCCATTTAACCATGAAAGCTTTTTATTATTAAGCCTCGATAACCATAATTCGGTAAATGGCATCCGCGAATATGCAAAACAAAAAGGAGCCGCGTATCAATACTGTCAATTAGAACCGGGATCTTTATTCCTGGATGAAGAGCAACTTGTACAGCAATTGAAACATTTTTCCGGGAAAGAAAATAAGTTATTTGCCTTCCCGGCCCAGTCAAATGTATCGGGCATCAGGCATCCATTGCGATTTATTGAGTTGGCCAAAGAAAACGGATGGGACGTATTGCTGGATGCCGCTGCTTTTGTACCAACCAATACACTCGATCTTACCCAGGTGCGCCCGGACTTCGTGTCTGTTTCCTTTTACAAAATGTTTGGATACCCTACAGGGATTGGCTGCCTGCTGGTTCGAAAAAGTGTTTATCATAAAATGATCAAACCCTGGTATGCAGGAGGCACCATCACATTGTCTTCTGCCAATTACGATGGCCATTTTTTAAAAAACAATGAAGAACGTTTCGAAGACGGCACTATCAACTACCTGAATATCCCCGCGGTTAAAAACGGGCTGGCTTTTTTACAATCCATCGGAACACCCGTTATAACAAGAAGAATTCAATGTCTAGCAGAATGGCTTATTCATGCACTGTCTTCATTAATTCATTATAATGGTGAAAAGCTGGTTCGAATATTTGGTTCAACAGATGGCAACTGCAGGGGTGGGACGATTGTCATGAATTTTTTTAACAGCAAAGGCGCTATTATTCCTTTCTGGGTGATAGAAGAAGCAGCCAATAAAAAAAATATTTCTATCCGGACAGGTTGCTTTTGCAATCCCGGCCTCGACGAAACCAACAATCAAATCAATGTTACCGACCTCCAGCACTATTTTGGTTCGAGGGAGCAGGGCGATTATTTTGACATGATTCAACACACTGGTAAAATAAGGGGAAGCGTGCGTGTATCACTCGGGTTGGTGTCCAACTTCGATGATGTCTATTCGTTTTATGAGTTTGCCCGTAATTTTCTTGACACCGACGGGTAATTCCTTTTTAACAATAAGTCAGCTTTTCCTGAACAGTTTTACCTGCATAACGGTTGCAATACTATGTGCTCTTTGCTTGGCCAGTTCAGTAACGGGGCCTTCAAATAATTCATCGGCGGTAGCAGTAAACAATTGCAGCCATGTTTTAAAGTCTTCCGGTGAAAGTGAAATTTTATCGTGTATATATTGATGCAATTGTATAGGATTGCCCATATAGCCACCAGTATAAAACAATGCGTTTTCCCAAAACTCATACATAATCGGCAGGTGCCTTTCCCAGTTGATATGAAACTGGTGGGTAAAAATAGGACCGATAACCTGGTTCGCTTTTACCTTCTCGTAGAAACTATCTACCAGTTGCCTGATATCATCACGGTTGGTTATATCATTTTTCATTGTACCAGGTTTAATGTACCAAAACGGATTTTATTTTCTCAAGCATTGCATCGTCACAATGTTTCTCTAACAATGGAAACAATTCTCTTTCCTCCTTTCGGATATGACGGTCGAGGAAATGACCCAGTTCGTCCAGCGATTCAACAGTAGCAGCACCGAGTGCACCAAACATACTGGTCAGCACCGAATGTTCGTTGATAATATCAGCAGACATTGTATCAACCTGCGGACTTATCCCCTTCGCCATTCGCAAAATACTTTCTTCATCGGAAAAATGCTGTTTCAGTGTATCCTCAAATATTTTTTTGGCATAGCTGACCTTCCCTGGCATATCTGCAGGCAGCCCCCGGTAAGAAGGCGCATTTTTCCTTAACAACTGTGCCAGTATCAACGCTTCGTGGTGTTCCCTTGACAGCGGTGCCAGCGATTCATGTCTTTTCATACATCAATTATCAAAGGTCTTTGCTGTTAAATTTTTTTAATGACCGCCAAACAGGAATGGTAATCCAAATTAATAACACTGAGAAAGTAATCAGCATACCGGAACTGGTTCCGAAAAAATCTTTGAATATAGCACCTGTGTAACCCATCAGCGCAGATACATCCATTTTTAATAACACCAGTATGCGTCCAATATCTATCGGGTTGAGCGCACTGACAACGATCATACCTTTCTCTATGGGATAATCTTCCAACTGGAAGAGGAGGAACAATACCAATCCGTCAAACAGCAGGGAAAAATATAACCACAACAGGATGGCAACTCCAATACCTTTTGCCTTATCCCTCGTATACACAGAAGCCAGCATGGCAATAGCGGAAAAAATTACAGAAAGCAATATGCCAACTATTACAATCATGAAACCGGTAATATCCGGCTTGTAAATGAGTACCACCAAACCAGCACCTGCCATAAAAGCCAGGCTGAGGGAGGTTGCCAACCCCGTAAACAAGCTTAGCCAGATGGTTTTTCTTTTCAATGGCTGGCTTACCAGCAATTCAATAAATTCAGCGCTGTTGTATACATAGATGGTAGAAAAAACAATGCTTACCAGTGGCACAATAATAAGAATGATATTTAAAATACTCAGCAACCCTTTGGAAGTATTGTCCTCCAGGCCAAATACACTTAACGACAAAACCAGCAGGCAGGCGGTATACGCCAGCATAACGCGGTTGCGCAAAATATCAGTTATCACATATTTGACGATCTTCTTCATGGTGTTGTTTTTGACATTACCTGTGCAATGGCCCTGGCAAGTTTTACTTCGCCTGTATCTTCCTGCAGATCCTGCAGTGACTTGTGAAAACGCAATACACCATCCTGCATATACACTACATGCGTGACCAGGTCATCCAGCTCACTTAAAATATGGGAGGTAATCATAACAAGTTTTCCCTTTTTCTTCTCCTGCAGGATTTTTTCCTTGAGTATTTCTGATGCCAAAGGATCTAAACCGGCTGTTGGTTCATCCAGGATCAACACATCTGCATTGAATAAAAATGCCAGTGATGCGCTCACCTTTTGGCGGGTGCCGCCTGATAATGTGCGCATGCGCTTATGCAAAATATCTTTCAGTGCAAATGCATGTACGAGATCTTCATCCAGCCCGGTTGCATGACCGCGAATGTCTTTCATCATATCCAGTACCTGGCCAATGGTCATATTATCCGGGTATCTTCCAATCTGCGGCATATAACCGATTTGTGAACGGTATTCCCAATTGTGCAATATGTTTTTCCCATTAAATGTGATGAAGCCGCTATCGGGAACTACCATGCTTAGTATACATTTGATCAGCGTGGTTTTGCCACTGCCATTGGGACCAATCAATGCAATGCACTGTTCTTTTTCGCAGGTGATGGACACATCATCGAGCGCTTTCAATTTTCCAAATTGCTTGGTTACATTACTGGCGATGATCATAAAGCGAGTGGTTTCATTAATGGATGTTCATCTTTCAGGTTCTCCGGTGTAAGGCTGGGAATTACCTTTTCTGTTTTATCCATCAGCGAAGTCATAAAACTCCTGAACAGGATCATAGCAGGCGGATTTTTCTCCACTATCATGGAATAAAGGCTCACCGGGTGGTAGGGAATATCACCGAGTTTGTCCTTATTCAGATCATACCCCTCATATTTATCCCAGTAGTTGTTGTTAAACGTACTCAAAACGAGTGTGCCATTGGTACCTACATCAAATGTATTCCCGGTAAAGTTGTTATGATGAATAGTTACATCCACACAATTGGCCTGGATCTTCAATGCCCAACCGTTGTTCCTAAAAACGTTTTTCCGCACATCAATCCGGTTGGCGCCGTCCATATAAATGGCGCTGGTATTGCGGTCAAAGCTGTTTCCTTCGATATGACTGTCTGAAATTTCCTTTAATAAAATTCCATAAGCTGCATCGCCCCAGTTTTCCCGGAAAAAATTATGGTACATCTTCACCCCATGTGAAAACATGACGGCTACGCCTGCACCATTGTTTTCAAATATATTGGTGATATAGGCATCATCGTTTGAAAACATAAAATGTAACCCGTAACGGAGGTTCCTGACCGAGTTATTGCGCCAGATAACCGAATTGGTTACGAATTCAAAATAGATACCATCGCGGTGGCCGCTGATGGTGTTTCCGAGTATGCGCATACTGTCGCTTTTCCAGCAATGTATGCCGTTACCACTGCGTTGTTCTTCCTTACTATAAGCAGTAAGGATATTGTTCTGGATAAGACAATTGATTCCATACTGCGAATAAATTCCAAAAAAGGTATCATCCAGTACATTGTTAATGATGACAACATTGCGCGCATTATAGATTTTAATACCGGCAAAATCGTTTACACTGGATACCCCGGAGTGTTGCACCTTAAATCCATCAATGGTTACATTATTGGCTTTAACAGAAACGATTTCGTATTTGCCTTCGCCATCCAGTACAGGGTGGCCAATCCCTTTTATAATAAGTGGCTTGTTGACAACAAGGTTTTTTTCGTGGTATACACCTGCTGAAACAATGATAACATCGAACGATTTTGCCGTTTTGATGGCTTCTGCAATATTTGTATATAATTGGGCCTTTCCAACATACAGCGTATCGGCGTGGGAGTGCAGCGCAGCAAAACATATTAATATCGTCAGTAAATATTTCATTTTACCAGTTGGCTCCAGGCCGTAGTATTACCTTTGAATTGCGCCAATGCTTTTTTCATACTGTCTTCGTTGCCGAATGCGGCGATATTACCATTCATAGGGCTGCGCAATTCATCGCTTTGCAGCAGGAAGGTTTTATCAGCCTTTTGCAACTGGTGCGGATCGCTGAAGTCAACCAGGTAAATATCTTTGATCGCTTTTTGCTCCACCGCACCTGAATGCAGGTAGGCAAGGATGCAATGCATATCATCAAATTTGTACACTTTTCCTTTATTCGTTATCAGTTCTGCCCCGAACCGGGTATCTGATACGGTCATCTTGCAGAAAAAACAGTTATCAACGCCCGCCCTGATGGGTGAAGGTTGTGTACTGCATGACTGCAATATGGATAACAACGCTAATACTGGAATTGCACGGGCTGCCAATAACTTGCCTCGTTTGCAATGTTTCCATTCCAGGAAAACACAGGCGACCAGTAATAAACCGGAGCCGATGAATATCCATCCTCCTGTATCAGGAACAGAATAAGCACCGAAATTGAGCAATTGCTTATATCCGATGAGTGGAGGCTGGTAAGCCATACCAGGTACTTTAATGGCAGCATCAGGGTTCAGGTTGTGACCATAATCGTATTCCCAGCGCCAGAAATCCGCCATAGCAATGATGCCAAAGCAAATAAATAACACCAGCAGGCCATTGAGCCATTTTCTCTTTGCAACAATCGCTACCAGGAAAAATAATGCTGCAAAAAAAACAATGCAGAAAGGAAGTACGGAAAATTCTGTAAAATCCTCTTTGTGCAATGTGCGCATACCGATATAATGGTTCAGACCATTGATGATGTCAACATTACCACCGAGTTTATTGGCATATATCTGCAAATCCAATCCTTCAGGATATTGGGGCGCATTCAACTCTATTCGCCAGATAGGTAATACCAGGACAGACAGCAGGGCAAGTCCTCCTGCAATCAGCATTATCCTGGTTACCAATTTTATTCCTTTCGCTTTCATAACTGTTCAGTTTATTCTGTGCAGTGCTATTTTTTTGCCGGCGGCAGCAATACACCATCAATAACATGGACAATACCGTTTGATGCAGGTATTGATGCAATAATGGTCACTGTATTGTTCAGCATCACTTTACCATTCTTTACGCTAATAGTTACATTATCACCGTTTACCATTCCCAGTGTTTGGCCATCCTGGAAGTTTTCTGCCTTGATGGCGGAAACAGTAACATGGTATTGAAGTATATTCTGAAGGTCTGCCTTCTTATCATCTTTCATCAGGCCATCCAGTGTCTCTTTTGGAATTTTATTAAAAGCATCGTTGGTGGGCGCAAATACGGTAAACGGGCCAGCGTTGGATAGACTGGTTACGAGGTCAGCTTGTTTCAGTGCTGCAACCAATGTCGTATGATCTTTGGATGATACCGCAATTTTTACAACATCTTTTTGAGATTCATCATCCTTCACATTCTCCTGTCCGCCGGCTGGTGTTGCTGCAGCAGTATTTGCAGTAGCCGGCTGATCGGCAGTTGTATTATTATTGCAGGAAACAACGCCGCTTGCTGCAACAATTATCAATATGGCATATATCCTTTTCATAAAAATGTGTATTGGTGTATAAAAACTTAGATGATTGAAATAGCTGCTGCAGGATTGTCCCAATTGGTGCAATGAAAACTTCCCGGAGCATCACTGCAACAGCTTTTCATAGTATTAATTGGTACCGGTGCTGTCTGCGGCCGGTGCTTTTTTACCTGTGCTGAATGTCAACGGCACATTACTTCCCGCAGGAGAAATTCTTACATATCCCTGCATTTCCTGGTGAAGGGCACTGCAAAAGTCAGTACAGTATATAGGGAAAATACCCACGCGGTCCGGTACCCATTTCAATGTTTGAGTTTCACCGGGCATAATGAGTAACTCGGCATTCAATGCGCCCTTCACTGCAAAACCATGCGGCACATCCCAGTCCTGTTCAAGGTTGGTTACATGGAAATATACTTCATCTCCCATGCGAACGCCTTCAATATTATCGGGTGAAAAATGCGAACGTATTGCGGTGATATACACATGCACTTTATTTCCTTCCCTTACCACTTTGGTGGTTGCTTCTCCTTTAGAAACATAGGCGTTGGCATTCTCATCAATCTTGAAGAATTTCACAGATTTGTTTTTAATCAGGTCGGCTGACACCGCCTGTGCATAGTGCGGTTCACCAATAGTAGGGAAATCCAGTATCAACTGCATTTTTTCACCGCTGATATCGTACAACTGTGCACTTTGGGATAATTCAGGCCCGGTAGGGAGATACCTGTCCTTGGTAATTTTGTTATAGGCGATTAAGTATTTGGGTGATGGTTTCTTTGTATCACCACCGGGAACGCAAAGGTGCCCTACAGAATAATATGTTGGCACGCGATCCACTACTTTCAAATCTTTAATATTCCATTTCACCACTTCACTGGATACAAAGAAAGAAGTGTACGCATTACCATTTCCATCAAATTCGGTGTGTAATGGTCCAAGACCCGGTTTCTTTACCTCGCCATAGAGTGCAGCTTCATATTTCACCACTGGGATTCCGTCGAAGTCGCCATCGAATGCTTTATCGGCAATTGCCTTTTGTAATTTATCAAAACTAAATACAGGTATCAGTGCAGCCAGTTTGCCACTGCCTACAATGTATTCGCCTGTTGGATCAACATCACAACCGTGCGGGGATTTTGGACAGGGGATAAAATAACAAATGTCTTTCAGTTCTTTCGCGTCTAGAACAGTGACTTCGGTTTTGATTTCTGATGAAGCAGTATGTGTTTTCTCATTGTATACATTGTGCGCATATTTTGCCGGGATCTTTTTTCCTTTTCCAGCTTTCAGGTATTCTTCTGCTTTTTTCCAGTTAACCGCCATAATAAAATCCTTGTCACGCTGAGAAGCATTTACTTCCAGCAAAGTATTGGCTTGTTCTGTATTGTAGCAACTGAAGAAAAACCATCCATGTGATTTTCCCTTGCCTGCATGGCTAAGATCAAAATTCACGCCCGGGCACTGTATCTGGAAAGCGATATCCATTTTACCATCTTCTTTACCTACACTGATAAAGCTGATATACCCTTTAAAGTTTTGTTTGTACGTATTAATGGCCACATCACCATTATTGTTGTCGGGAGGAACGCTAAAACGGGTTCCCGCAACGACATACTCCGTATTCTCAGTCGTAAAGGGGGAGCTGTGGTTACCCGCACTATTGGGCAGTTCTATAATTTCTGCTGTGCGGAATGTAGAAAGATCAAGCCTTGCCACACGTGGTGTATTATTGCCATTGCCAAAAACCCAGCGGCCATCTATTTCACCATTGGTCTGTGATAATTCTGTGTGGTGCAGGTCATCCCAGGGTACAAATCCATGCGATGTGTTCAGCATAGCTTTTGTTTCCTCGCTGTATCCATATCCCTTTTCAGGATCTACGGAGAAAACCGGTATCACCCGAAGCAGGCGACCGCTGGGCAAACCATATACGCTCATTTGCCCGCTGAACCCACCAGATACGAAATTGTAATATTCGTCGTACTTACCCGGAGCTACATACGCTTTTAATGCAGCATCCGAACTAACGGCGTTGCCTGCATTTTTTGGTTTGCAACCCGTGGTGCTCATGACCGCCAGCAACATTATTGCAACGGCGGTTTGGTTGAACTTTTTCATATTGATTATTTATTAAGGGATGTTAGGTATGATTTGCTCAGCGGTTAGTGAATGGTACCGGTTTGAAATTTTTACAAATTGTGTACTGGATGATCCTCTCTTTCTGTATTCAGATCAACCGGGTTGATCCACACCGTTGGTACAGAGTTATTTTACGCCGTCATTTTTTCGCATAAACTCATAAATATTTCTTGCATCTTCGTCGGTCAGGTTTTGATTGGGCATGCGTACGAGGCATATTTCCAACTGGGCCTGGGCTTTTGGATCCTTGTTCAGCATTTCGTCTGTATTGGTAGCGAAATTCATGATCCACTCAGCAGAGTAGCGGTGTGTTACATTTTTCCAGCCTGGTCCTACCAGTTTCTCTTCTGTCAGTTTATGACAGGCACTGCATTTCACGCCAAATACTTTCGTCCCACCTTCAACCATCGCCGCATTTAATGTTGGGCTAACGTCAACCTTTGTAAATTTTCCTGTTCCCCTGTTGGGATCATAGGAAGGATTGCCATTTGCAGTAGCTTCCGGTTTTGAACCGCTTCCTGCATTATCCGGAGCAGTTTGTGAACTGTTGCTGCCACATGCCGCCAGCAGTGCAGCCATACAACCTGTAAAAATTAATTTTTTCATGAATGTTTGCTTTTTAAATGATTGCACAAGATTAGGAAGGCTACCATCCTGATTTTATGCGCCGGGTCATATTTGAAAAATCTCCTTCCGGAAAAAGCCGGATACAGGTAGTACACAGAAATGACCAAACCCTTTACCAGTAATGGTTTTCGGGGATGCACCCAAAAAACACATTGGTGGATCATGATTTTAGTCATAACTTTTACTACTCAAAATCATGATCCCGGCCCGGCTCTGCGTGTAGTTTCGGCATAATTAAAAGAAACAGTATGATCCAGGTTGATACACTGCTGGCTTGGGGTGCCACCTATAAAAAAGTACAGAAAGGTGATTATATCTTCCGCGAAGGGGGGTATGCAGGTTTCTATTACCAGTTGGAAGAAGGCAGTGTACGTTGGGTGAATGTGGATGATAATGGAAAAGAATTCATACAAATGATGGTGTCGCCTGGTGAATGTTTTGGAGAACTGCCGCTGTTTGACGGAATGCCTTATGCTGCCACGGCCATTGCCAATGAAGATAGTGTGATACTGCGGCTACACCAGTCCACTTTTCATGACCTCCTTCGGGAAAACCCGGATATACATTTTACATTTAGCCGCATGTTGTCCGAGCGGATACGTTTTAAATTTCTTACATTAAAAGCGCTTGCCTATAACGATCCTGAATTGCGCATTTCTACCATGTTGCAGCATTTCAAACAAACCAATAAAAATATCTGCAGCCAGTGCCACCGCGTTAAACTCACGCGACAGCAAATTGCTGATATGACCGGGCTCCGGGTAGAGACCGTTATTCGTACACTTCGCCACATGCACGACAAAGGGCAGTTGCTGATTGAAAAGGGAAAAGTATACTGCTGATTTATGACTGGGATCATACCGCGTTACCTATAGCTGCTGTTCTTTTGTACAAACAAACCTGATGACTGGTAAGTGGGTAAAAATTTCACTCTTTAATTTATTGCTGGTAAGTATGCTGGGTATTGTACTCCGGTACAAAATTGCTTTTGCACTCCCCTTCATCGAACAAAAATTCCTGCTGCATGGCCATTCGCACTTTGCCTTTGCCGGCTGGATTTCCCAATGCCTGATGGCTTTGATGGTGGATACTTTGCCGGCAGGTACCCAAAGAAAATACCGTTTAGTATTGTGGGCCAATTTACTGACAGCTTATGGTATGCTGCTCAGTTTTCCCGTGCAGGGTTATGGCGCTGTTTCCATTTTATTTTCCACCCTCTCGATCCTCGTGTCGTATGCATTTGCTTTTTTATTTTGGAAAGACACACGCGGCAATGGTAATATAACACCCGCTCAAAAATGTTTCCGGGCGGCGCTATTGTGGGGTGTATTGTCGTCGCTGGGAACTTATTCCCTTGTTCAAATGATGGTAACGCATACCTTTCACGAGAAATGGTACCTGGCTTCCATTTATTTTTATTTGCATTTTCAATACAACGGCTGGTTCCTCTTTGGTTGCCTGGGGTTGGTCTTCCACCTGCTGCAACAAAAACAAATTTCAACACCAACCATGAATACCATATTCTGGTATTTTGCACTTGCCTGTTTACCAGCGTATTTCTTTTCTGCACTCTGGTTACCTATACCCACGGTAGTTTATATCATTGTTGTATTGGCAGCAGTTGCTCAACTGTTAGGCTGGATACTATTGCTTCGTCTGCTAAGAGGAAACCGGTTTTCATTTATCAATACTGCCAAACCTGTGAGATGGACCTTTGGCCTGTCTGCTATTGCATTTACCATAAAATTATTATTACAGGCGGGCAGCACCATTCCTTCACTGAGTACAATTGCCTTTGGGTTTCGGCCGGTAGTGATTGGCTACCTGCATTTGGTATTGCTGGGTGTGCTGAGTTTATTTTTAATCGGTTATAGTTTGACAAAAAAGTGTATCCCGATCACACGAAATGTAAAAACTGGTCTCTTTATTTTTAGCTCCGCGATCATTTTAAATGAGTTGTTACTGATGGTGCAAGGCGCTGCTGCCATGGACTATATTACAGTGCCGCATGTTGATGTAGCATTATTTATAACAGCCTGTTTACTCTGCAGCGGGATAATCTTGATGAATGGATATAGAAACACTAAACAGGCAAGCGAATAAAACATCACTGCTATTCCATTTTACATTATTTCTCTTTACTCCAATTTTGTACGTTTTTCAAATAATCCGTAACCTGACGAGCTTCTTCAACATTATATTCAAAACCAAAACGGGTGGCCACTTCAATCATCAATTCGTTAAAAACCTCTCCCATTAAAAACAAGGCTGCCCATATTCTTTCTGCATCGGCATCCGGATAGGTTGCTAATATCCGCTGATAAATAGTTGCCGGCAAATACCGCTGCATATTTTTTCCCGCTTTACCAAAAGAAACCCCGCCCCTGTGATTCGCACAGATATACCATTGAATTGCATTCATCAGCATATCCCGCACAGGCTTCTCCATCATTTCTTTTGCGTACGTAATCTCATCCCGGAAAAGACCTTTGGCTACATAGGTGCTTACCCACCAAAATTCATTACAACAGTCGCTAAACTCTTTCTGTGAAGGCATTTTGATCAAATAGTCAGTTTCACTGGCAGGAGGTAGCTGGCTAAACAAATTGTCCTTATCGAGCAATACCTGGGTAAGACTGTCTTTTTTATAATGAGTATTTAACCTATCTGCCGGAAACAAAGTGAGGTCAATCCTGTTTCCATCATCGAACAACATTAAATAGCCAAAGCTTATCCCCTCCTTTTCATTATTTCCTGTCAACATCTCATCGGGCATTTGCATGATTAACATACGGCCAAATATGTTTACCCATTGATGATCGGAAATAAAAGTATTGAAATCTTTTACAACGTATACGATATCGAAATCACTGAACCTGTCAGGCGCTATATTTGGATTGGCCCGTGATCCATTCAGCAACACAGCACGCACCCGTTCATCATTGCGTGCAAACTTCAGGATCATATCATACACCTCTTGCGCCGGACGCCTTGGTTCCATATCAGATGGGTTGTATACACACGAGAACAGACAAACTGCTGTCCATTATCTCTTACTTCTATATAACTGGTATGCTATTTCTTCTTTTTTTGCCTCAGTAATTCTTTCGCAGCGGCCTTTGCCAGGTTCTCTTTTACCCGGAATTTGATGATGTCTGTTACAAGCTTTTGGGGAATCGGCTTATCAAGCGGTAAACGGATCGTTCCTTTGGAAGTTTCGTAAGCTTTCAATTTTTCTTTGAACTGTATATTGGCCGTTGGCATGGCATACAGACCATAATGTTTTGCATTGGCAGAAAAAAATGCCAGCATGCCGTGAAGCATATAACAGGGCATATTGTAACTTATTTTTTCTTCCGCCGTTGGTGCGGCCTTCTGAATAAGCTTGCGCAGCAATTTCAATCCAGGCTGCACTTCTTTTTGCTGTGCGGCTATATATGCATCCACAGTAGTAAAGCGGGGGCTGTCTTTCATTGATGTGTCTTTTTGCTTAACTAATATAACACATTTTCACATGTATGTGTGACCACTCATTGAATCCCAAAAATAAAAAAGCCTTACACATCACACGATGTATAAGGCTTTCAGTGAAAAGTACCCAGGATGGGAGTTGAACCCACACGAGCATTGCTGCCCACAGGATTTTAAGTCCTGCGTGTCTACCAATTCCACCACCCGGGTGACACATAGCTATAATTCGTTGTAAGAACTTCTCCGGACCATGCCGGAAAGAAAAAAAAAAGCAGATACCAATTGTTATCTGCTTTATAATCTGTGAGCGGAAGACCGGGCTCGAACCGGCCACCCCGACCTTGGCAAGGTCGTGCTCTACCAAATGAGCTACTTCCGCTTGTTATTCAAAGATTCATTTGATACCAGATTGAAGTAATGATTTCAATATTACCCCGACCTTGGTCCCGCATTTGCGGGATGCTCTACCAAATGAGCTACTTCCGCTTGTTATTCAAAGATTCATTTGATACCAGGTTGAAGTAATGATTTCAATATTACCCCGACCTTGGTCCCGTACCAACGGGATGCTCTACCAAATGAGCTACTTCCGCGAACTATAAAGAACTAATTTTTTAGGACTGCAAAAATAGGGATTGTACCCTTACCGCAAAATATTTTTTGCTTATTTATACTGGGGCGTATACAGCGTATTGCCGGGAACATTTACCTCCGGTTTGCCCTTGTACCGGTGTGCATATAATCCAAAACTTCCGCCTACTATAAAAGCTACTATGCAGAACACCTGCAGGTAAAATAAAAATACAGATGAATTCACCCAGTTGTGCGCAAAATCTTTCTCCTTGGGGTCTTTGTATTCGATTGTTTCTGTATGCTCCATAAATTATTGAATTGCTGTGCAAAAATATAGTATCGGGCTCAATTAGCCATTTTTGTTTCCCACAATTTCTGAAAATTTTGTTCTCCCCTTCACAAAATATTGCCATACAATAGCGCCTGTAAACCACCCGTGAAGGATGCCTTTTCGCGCAACCGGCCATACACTTTGCTGCTTTTTAAACAATAGCCAGTACATAAAACTGCCGTGGGCCTTTACGATTGCAATAAAATAAATACCCTGGCCGCTGAATACACTTTTCCATGCCGACAATGCATCCAGCGCAACCCGGAAAGGAATCTTCCACCATTTTTGCGCAGCAGGCAGGTTCTTCCACAACATGATCAGGTTATTCCTGAAATTGAGGTACACTTTTCGTTCATTCCCCTTGGGTAAAGTACCTCCACCTACATGGTACACTACAGATAACGGGCAAACCTTAATCAAATAACCGGCTAACTGCAGTCGCCAGCAGAGATCGATCTCCTCCTGGTGGGCAAAGAAATATTCATCAAGTCCACCCATCTGGTGATACAATTCCGATCTGATAAACATCGCTGCGCCGCTGGCCCAAAATACATTCTCCACGGCATCGTATTGTCCGTTGTCCTCTTCACATACATCAAACACCCTTCCCCTTGCAAACGGATACCCCAGGTAATCCAGCCAGCCACCCGCACCCCCTGCATACTCAAAATGTTTCCTGTCTGAATGCATCAGTATTTTTGGCTGACAGGCAGCAATGGTTTTATCTTTTTCCATCAGGTTTATAACCGGTTCAATCCATCCTGCCGATACTTCCACATCCGAGTTCAACAGAATATAATAATCTGCCCTTACCTGCTTCAATGCTTCATTGTAGCCCTT
Organism: Chitinophagaceae bacterium; assembly: GCA_044223995.1. GTDB lineage: Bacteria > Bacteroidota > Bacteroidia > Chitinophagales > Chitinophagaceae > JACMLD01. The sequence continues at coordinate 1,357,890 of JBGALE010000001.1, read as the reverse complement.
CGCAAATCCCATATTTTTTTGCAGACGAATGATCTCGACGGCTGGAAAATGCTTCTGCACATAGGCAACCGACTGATCAGCCGATGCATTATCGGCCATGCATACCCGGCAGTAAGCTGGTGAATGCGCCAGCACCGATGGTAAAAATTGCTGCAGGAAAGAAAGACCATTCCAGTTTAAAATAACAATGGCGATATCTGGCATTGCGTTAAGCTGTCCCGTTGATGAAGTGCCAAAAATAAGTGATGCTGCAAAGAATAACGAAATAACCAGCAGATTTATATTCAGCCATCAACTGTAAGCAGGTTTTTAACAAGTTGTCACAGCAACAATTCCGGCGCAGGTTTATGATAGTTTAATAAATTAGACAAATGATTTCATCCCTGTTCAACTGGCGTACGGGCCTGGCATTGATAGCCATCGCCATTGTGATCAGTTCTATTTTTTATTCCCAGTACATGGCGGGGAAAATTGCTTCGGAAGAAAGACATAAAGTGGAGCAATGGGTAGCTGCCAGCAAGGCGATCCTTGACAACCCATCCATGGATCTTACGCTGCCCAACATGATCCGCAACGAACAAACTTCCATCCCCATCATTGAAACCAACGAACAGGATAGTATAGTCAGTTCCATCAACCTCGATTCCGCGCGTATTGCTTCCGACCCGGAATACCTGAAGAAAAAATTAAAGGAGTTCAAAAATGCCAATAACCCCATCCTGATCGTTTTTAGCCAGAACCCCTATATCGCCAACAAATATTATTATGGTACAACGAAACTGCTGATTGAAGTACGGTATTACCCGCTGATACAACTTTTCATTGTAGCATTGTTCATTATTATCACCATTATTACCATTTCCACCAGGAATAAATCCACGCAAAACCAGGTTTGGGCCGGTATGGCAAAAGAAACAGCCCACCAACTCGGCACGCCTATTTCATCGCTGGAAGGCTGGGTGGAAATGCTAAAAGACAACCCGGCCAATGATCATATCACAGCAGAACTGAAAAAAGATGTTGATCGTTTAAAACTTGTTTCTGATCGCTTCGGGAAAATAGGCAGCACACCACACCTGGAGCCCAGTAATATAGTGGTGGAAGTGAAAAATATGGTGGAGTATATACGCAAGCGCGCTACAGGCAAGGTACAGCTAACGGTGAATGACAACGGGCAATCCTCCATCATTGCGCAGGTCTCGCCGCCGTTGTTTGACTGGGTGATTGAAAACCTGCTGAAAAATGCGCTGGATGCCATGGAAGGAAAGGGTGCTATAACAGTTGATATCAAAGAAAGCCCTGCATCAGATATTGTTATCGATGTGACCGATACCGGAAAGGGTATTTCGGCGCAAAATATCAGCAAAGTGTTCAAACCAGGCTTCACTACCAAAAAACGAGGCTGGGGACTGGGGCTAAGTTTATCAAAAAGAATTATTGAACAGTTTCACAAGGGTTCATTGTATGTAAAACAATCAGAACCCGGTAAGGGAACTACTTTCCGGATTGTATTAAAAAAACAGCCAGTGGTTTGATACTATTTCGCTTCCCGTTTTTATCATTTCAAGTTATTAATTACATTTGCAGTCACTTCAAAAAATGCGGAGGTGGCGAAACTGGTAGACGCACTACTTTGAGGTGGTAGCGCCCGAAAGGGTGTGGGAGTTCGAATCTCCTCTTCCGCACAATTAATCGCTGTCCCGGGTACAACCCGGGGCATTTTTATTTGCGCAGCGGAAGCGAACTCGTTCGCGGACGCGGAGAAAATAAAATTGCCGGGAGCGCAGCGAACGGCAGCGAATTATTTGTAAGCCCCCCCTTACAAGAGATCACCGCAGCTAATCTCCTCTTCCGCACAAATGCAATGACCCGGCCGATAGGCTGGGTTTTTTATTCCCCGGGTTAAGAAGAGCCCTTCCATTTTTATTGCTGGTTATTTATATTTCCGTTGCTATCCACAAGTTCATTGTATATGATGTCATACATTGATCAATACTCCCTCTTCTTTCGTAAACTTGTAAAAAAATAGCTTCATGCCAACCGATATAAAATGTCCGAATTGTGGAAATGTATTTGACGTGGAAGATGTTATTGCTGCCGACCTGGACAAAAAATACCAGCAGGTATACAATACCAAACTGAAAGAATCGCTGCACGATATGGAAAACCAGCGTATGGAGCTGGCTGAGGCCCAGAAACAGTTTGAAGAAAAAAAGAAAAAGGAGAATGAAATATTCGCCCAGAAAGTGGCGCAGGAAAAACAAAAAATAGAAGCAGAACTCCAGGAACAACTCCGAAAATCCATCTCCGCCGATTTTGAAAACCAGTTGAAATTACTGCAGCAAAACAATGCCGACAATGAAGAGAAGTTAAAAACAGCGCGACAAAAAGAACTTGGTTTCCTGCAAAAAGAACAGGAACTCAAAAATAAAGAAGCGGAATTGGAATTGTCTGTACAGCGGAAACTGCAGGAAGAAAGAACAAAATTATCGGAGGAATTGCGCAAACTGGAAGATCAAAAAATGGCCGCTAAAGAAACGGAATACCAGTTACGGCTAAAAGAACTCGAAAAACAACTCGACGACCAGAAAAAACTGGCCGATGAAATGCGCCGCAAAGCTGAACAGGGTTCTATGCAACTGCAGGGTGAAGTGCAGGAACTCGCGTTGGAAGAAATGCTGCAGTCAGCTTTTCCTTTTGACCTTGTCAATGAAGTAGGCAAAGGTGTGCGTGGTGCGGACTGTATACAAACCGTCCGAAATAATTTTGGCCAGGAATGCGGTAAGATAATTTTTGAAAGTAAAAGAACCACGGCCTTTGCCAATGACTGGATAGAAAAACTGAAAGCCGATATGCGCAGCCAGGGCGCCGATGTGGCTGTGATTGTCACGCAGGCTATGCCGAAAGACATGAACAGCTTTGGCGACAAGGAAGGCGTTTGGGTTTGCAGTTTCAGCGAAGTAAAAGCATTGGTAACTGTTTTAAGGGATGGCATCATTAAAATATTCAACGCAGGCAAGAATCAGCAAAACAAAGGCGATAAAATGCATTTACTGTATGATTACCTCACCAGCAATGAATTTGCGGAGCAATGGAAAGCCGTACGCGAGGGGTTTATGTCAATGAAGTTGTCAATACAAAAGGAAAGGGATGCGATGGAGAAATTATGGAAAGCGCGGGAAAAACAACTGGAAAAAGTATTGCTGAATGCTGCACATATCCGCGGTTCCATCGACGGCATTGCAGGTCAGGATGCCATCGATTTGCACCTGGGTGAAGAAGATACCAACCTGCTGCAGGAATAACAACAAACCCCGGACGACCGGGGTTTGCATGTACATAAAAAGTTAGTGGTTGAGTGGCTTATTTATAGGCATAAGCGATACCTTTCTTGATAGACTGAGCAGTAAATTGATTGTCCTTATCTGAAGTCATCAGGATAAAAGGTGCACCCATTGCGGCGGCAGCTTTTTTCAACTTCATCAGGGATTTCTTATCGTTAGAGGCGGCTGTACCAAACATTTGTACTGCATTGGTTTTACCCCTGATTTCATCGAGTTTCTTCAAGCCAAGTGCAGCGCCTTTATCTTCCAGCATCACTACTTTTTCCCAGTCGCTTTCGCCGGATACCACAATTTTTTCAGTGATCTCTTCAGATCTTCCGCTGGCGTATTCGATTTTAGCAACGGCATATTTACCGATGGTTTGTTCCGCAGTCTCGCCAGGATAGCTGTAACTGATGGTAAATTCACCTACTTTAATAATTTTCACTTCGGCTTTCTCACCGTTGTGTTTAAACATCTTGTCGTTCTGGGCGGTTACTGCCAGTGTAAGGATGGCAGCAAAAAGGGTTAAAAATGTACTTTTCATAAGTGATTTGAAGTTTATGTTTGTGAGTTTATGTCGCCCAAAACTATAAGAAAAATCCGAATAACAAAAGCCTTTAACCGGGAAAAACAAATTTTCACATTTTCATCGTTCCGGGCGTGCTTAGCCACGACAGGATAAAGTTGTCGATCAGCAGGGAATGGACTTTTAACTGGATATAATGCCCCCTGGTAAACAGGAAAAGCATTTCCAGGAAGCCATTTTCCGAATAAACTATATCTGAAGTTAACTGTATATGTTTCCTGAAATCTACCTGTCCCTGCCCATACCATTTAAAAATGGCCTCCTTACAGCTCCAAAGCATGGTCAGGAACTCCTGGTTCACCTTTTCCCGCATACCAAATTGTTCCAGGAATAATTCGTACTCTTCGTTGATGAAGATCAATTCACTGTCATGAACAAATTTATGCCGCACCCGCTCAATCTTCGGTGTGACCAGTTCAACATCCACTCCTACCCTTTCCGAGCTGCTGACAATCGCGGCAGCATAGTCGCCACAATGCGAAATGGAAAAATGGTAGCGTTCGTTTTCCAAAAACGGTTTTCTTGTATCGGCAATTAAAATTTCACCCAGCGGGAAATCGTCGAACAATGCAGTTAACAGAAAACGCCCGGCCAGGTGTTGTAACCTTTTATGCGGATGTGTGACATCTTTTTTCAGTGGTACATGTGCAAGGAAAAAATCTTCCTGTTCGGTGATATGCCAAACCCCCAGTTTTGTATGTTCGTTGATATTATGTTGATAAATCAAAGGCATCTGTCCGGTAAATGTCTAAATTCGCAAGCCAGCATGCAATACAAATAAACGCATGCAAATTCATTGTCAATATTAACCCAATTAAAACAATAAAATAAATGATTCTCTCTGATATCCGTATACTGGAAGAAATGAAAAAGGGGACGATTAAGATTGAACCATACCTGCGCGAATGTCTTGGCAGCAACTCATACGACGTACATCTTGGCAATGTGCTGGCTACCTACCGCGAACATATTCTCGATGCAAAAAAACACAACGAAATAGAAACCTTCGAGATTCCTGAAGAGGGATTTGTTTTATACCCGCATATATTTTACCTCGGCGTTACAGCAGAGTATACAGAAACACATGCACACGTTCCTTTCCTCGAGGGGAAATCCTCTACCGGCCGTCTTGGTATCGATATTCATGCTACAGCAGGAAAAGGAGACGTGGGTTTTTGCGGCAACTGGACACTGGAAATTTCCGTCAAACAACCTGTACGTATTTATAAAGGCATGCCAATCGGGCAGTTAATTTATTTCCCGGTTGACGGTGACATTGAAGTGAAGTACAATCAAAAGAAAGACGCTAAATACAGTGGCCAACCCAACCGGCCTATTGAAAGTATGATGTGGAAGAACAAATTTTAACAGGCAATTACTAACTGTCATATACATACAAAGGAGATGGATCAACCACCATCTCCTTTTACTTCAATTAATGCCAGCTATTTAATTTCCAGACAGCATAATTAAGAACGGCGGCAAAACTTACCCAACTGATATAAGGCACTAGCAGCCATGCAGCCGTACGATTGATTCTTGCAAATGCAATGATGCAGCAAAGGATCAGCAGCCACAAAACAACTATTTCAACAAATGCCCAGCCCGGTAAATGTTCATGGAAGAAAATATAAGACCATAAAAAATTAAGGGCAAGCTGAACAGCGAAAACAAGTACGGCCCATTGTTTCACATCATTGTTGGCCCCTGCCTTCCAAATAAGTGAGAGTGCTATACCCATTAAAATATACAATGCCGTCCATACCGGGGCAAACAACCAGTTGGGCGGGTTCCACGAGGGCTTAAGCAGGTGGCTGTACCAGCCCTGGATTTCAGGTGCTGTAACAATGCTGCCCAATGCGCCAACGCTTACACAAAGGATAACAGAAAGTACCAGTTTTGCTGTATTGCTCATAATTATAATGCACCGGCGCCATATTTTTTGTAATACGCCACCATGAACGCCATTACCTCACTATAACTGCGCATACCACCCGGTTGTTCATTGGCACGTAAGTATTGGCCGTATAATGTTCTTATCAATGGCTCGATGGGATTTTGGAACCTGTCATAAAAATCATTCAACGCTTTATAATCTTTTTTTACCTGTGGGTGGATGTGTTTACTCAATTGCAGCGCTGCGGTTGAATCGTTGAAATACAATTCGCGGATACCATAAGAATACAAATCATAGTACACCGAATAACGAAAGGCCGGATCGCCCGATGATTTTGCTGAGAGATAACCAGCGAAGTTGGCTTCGTTCTCTTTTGCATAACCCAACTGATGCCCAATTTCATGACAGGTGGTGAATGGCCGAAGAAAAACAGGTACCGTTGTATTGACCTGTGCTTCCCCGGTAATGGGATTGTAATAACCTGTATATCCTAAATAATCGCCCAAATAGCTAAACAGGGATGGTTTTACACTGCTGGTTTTATACGACAGGTGTTTGAATGCCGGTTGTGCCTGCTGGTAAGATTGAATGGCTTCTGCAAACAAACCCGATTTTTTTAAATAAGCATCTCTCGTCTTCAGTGAAGAATCGGCTGTCTCATTGATGCGCTGCATCACCGTTTGTAATACCGCTATTAATTCCTCTTTGGAATAACGCTGCATATTGAGTTGCATTTGCTGCGCCATTCCCTGGCGGTTGTAATTCAATCCCCACAAAATATTAAAAGCTGTGTAGACAAACAGGCTCCAGAAGCAACACCACAACAGGGCATTTTTCCAGAAAGCGCCATTGGCCCTGCGTTTGGTGACGGTTTTAATAAAGCGAAACAATTTTACCAATAACCAAATAATGACAATGCAGTACAGTATGTCACCGATACTGAACGGTATCCATCCCAGTAACAACCGTTGCAGACTGCTGGTAAACTGGTAAATGCCATTTGAATAATATGTTTCTACTGCACCGGGGAACAATGAGAATAACTTTACCAGTACTGCGCAGGCCACCAGTATCCACCAGGCTTTTTTATTTCTATGCATGATCATCGTGCTATGGTTCAAAACTAAAATCTTACAGCCAAAATCAGCAATGTATCTTATTTTGCAGGTACTAACGGCTGTTAACTATGAATATAGAACAAAACAGGAATGAAGACGCCATGAAACTTTTGCTGAGCCAATTGCGCCAGCGTTTTGAAGTGATTGCCCTGGGTGGCGGGAAAAAAGCAGTTGAAAAGCAAAAGGAACGTGATAAGCTGACTGCCAGGGAACGTATTGAATACCTCTGCGATCCCAATACCCTGTTTACAGAAATAGGAAGGTTTGCAGGTTACGATATGTATGAAGAACAGGGCGGCTGCCCTTGTGGCGGTACAGTGGCAGGCATTGGATATGTCAGCGGAAAGCAATGCATCATAGTAGCAAATGATCAAACTGTAAAAGCCGGTGCATGGTTTCCCATTACCGGCAAAAAAAATTTACGGATGCAGGAAATAGCCATGGAAAATCACCTGCCGGTTATCTACCTCGTAGACAGTGCCGGCGTTTACTTACCCATGCAGGATGAAATATTTCCCGATAAGGAACACTTTGGCCGTGTATTTCGCAACAATGCACGCATGAGTGCCATGGGCATTACGCAAATCGCTGCAGTCATGGGCGCTTGTGTGGCAGGCGGCGCTTACCTGCCCATTATGAGCGATGAAACACTGATGGTGGAAAACAATGGTTCTATCTTCCTCGCGGGGCCTTATCTCGTGAAGGCTGCCATCGGTGAAGACATTGATTCGGAAACACTGGGCGGTGCAGTTACCCACACAGAGATATCTGGTATTGCAGATTATAAATTCAAAACGGAAACAGCCTGTCTTGACCAGGTAAAAAAAATAATATCAAAACTCGGAGCCGCTCCTCCATCTGTATTTGACAGGGCCGGCAGTAAACCGCCGGTTAAAAACCAGGGTGAATTGTACAGCATACTGTCCGAAGGCAATTCAAAACCATACGATATCACCGAAATCATAGAAAGGATAACTGATAACTCCGAATTTGAACAATTCAAACAGGATTATGGCAAAACCATCGTGTGCGGGTATGCGCGCATCGATGGATGGGCTGTGGGTATTGTGGCCAACCAGCGCAAAATTGTAAAGAGCCGAAAGGGAGAAATGCAAATGGGTGGCGTTATCTACAATGACAGCGCAGATAAAGCAGCACGGTTTATTATGAACTGCAACCAGAAAAAAATTCCATTGGTTTTCCTGCAGGATGTCACTGGTTTTATGGTAGGGTCGCGCAGTGAACAATCAGGTATTATAAAAGACGGTGCCAAACTGGTGAATGCAGTAGCGAATTCCGTCGTGCCAAAAATCACTATTATCATTGGAAATTCATTTGGCGCTGGCAATTATGCCATGTGTGGTAAAGCCTACGATCCCAGGTTTATTTATGCATGGCCCACAGCAAAGATTGCCGTGATGGGTGGAGACCAGGCAGCGAAGACTTTATTACAAATCCAGGTGTCGGCATTAAAGGCAAAGGGAAAAGTAATTGAACCAAAAGATGAAGAAAAACTGTTGAATGATATCAAAGACCGGTACGAATTGCAGACCAGCCCTTATTATGCTGCAGCAAGATTGTGGGTAGATGATATCATTGATCCATTGGAGACCAGGAATATCATTTCGGAAGGTATCCGTGCTGCCAGTCACAACCCTGATATTCCGGCTTTTAAAACCGGTGTTTTCCAGGTATAACAGGGGGCTTCACGATTTTTTAATGTTGGAATAAATCGCTATTTTCACTTAAATTTTACCAAACTAACTAGCACACTATGAGAAATTCTACTCGGACGAGGTTTTTATTGCCTATTAGTGTCGTGATGATAGCGCTCTTTTCCTGTAAAGATGACTCCTATTTAACTGTTCCACCGCCCCCGCCAGATGTTTCTTTCACTGAAGAATTTGATACCATGTCCGCCGCTTATGATCGCGGCTGGAGATATTATAATGTTTCCGATCCAAAAGGAACCGGCTTCTGGGCACAGGGCCTGTTTAATAACCCTGCCAATACCGGTTTTCCCGCACCCATTCCTTTTAATGCCTATTCTTCCAAAGGAACTTATGTAGGTTTTATCGGCGCTGATTACACCAGTACATCTGCAGCAGCCGGAATTATCAGTGATTGGGTGGTATCTCCCGTTACATTAATGAAGAATGGTGATAAAATTGTTTTCTATACCCGTGGTTTGATACTTGATGCGGGTGGTGGCGATTCGACCGATTATGGCAACCGCCTGCAGGTTAGATACAGCGCAAAAGGAGAAAGCCTGAACGTTGGCGCAGGAACTGACCCGGGTGATTTCACCAACTCCATTCTTGACATCAACCCTGCTTATAAGTTTTATCATTCATCCCCGGGTTTATATGATCCAACAGCATATCCTGCCACATGGACCAGGTTTGAAGCAACCGTTGGTGGGTTAAACGGACCGACCAAGGGAAGATTTGCATTCCGGTATTTTGTGGAGGGCGCCGGGTTCAACGGGCTCGCTACTGCAGTTGCTATTGACAATGTTGTTTTCACCAGTGCTAAAAATTAAACCCTCCAAAACTCATTTTATGAAACGCAAAATATTTACTTCTCTTTTCATATTCTCCAGCATCGCAGTTGCATTCACTGCCTGTGTAAAGGATGAAAAAACAACGACCGATACCCGTCCTGCTGTGGTCAGTGATTCATGGTCCGAAGAGTTTGATGATGTCAGCAAGATTGGCAGTAAGGGATGGGTAATTGTAAACAATACCGATAAAGTGGGGCCTGAAGCATGGAGACAGGGAAGATACGAATCAACCAACAAAGCGACTTTTGGTACTGATTACGTTGTTGGCTTCCCCGCGTTTTCTGCTTCCAAATCACCCAATGATTTTGTTAGCTGTGATTTCTATGCAGGCGCTACCATCGCCAACATGAGTGTTTGGCTTATTTCTCCAGCCACCAAAATGAAAAACGGCGACCAGATTGTTTTTTATACACGCGATGCTATTGACCAGGGTTCTTTCTTCCTGAAAGACGGAACAGATCGTTTGCAGGTGCGGGGCAATTTTACCAAGGCAACCACCAATGTTGGAAATGACTGGACCAGTGTAGGTGATTTCTCCACCCTGCTGCTGGACATTAACCCCACGCTCTCATTTGGTGCTTACCCCACGGCATGGACAAAGTATACCATTACCTTGTCTGGTATAACGGGCACCATCAGCGGACGTTTTGCATTCAGGTATTATGTTCAGGACGGCGGGCCCGATGGTATTAACGCAGGTGAGGTTGGTATTGATGCGCTTTCATTTATCAGTAAATAATAAAACTCGTTGATAATAAAAATCGGCCTTTAACCGGGCCGGTTTTTTTTTGCCCTTATTTTTGCATTTCCCGTATGAAGCCATTGCTACACATTGCTGTTTCCCTGTTCCTGTTACTCGTATCTGCATGCGGTAATGGGCCCGCACCTCTATTTTCCAATGATATTGCAGTGCTGAACAGGGAAATGGTACAAGATGCAAAAGGTTCCATTCGAACCGGCGATATTATCCTGCGCAGCGGCAGGGATATCACCAGTTACCGCATTCGTGAACTGTCAGAAAAAGATAAAACCTATTCGCATGCTGGCATCGCCTACGTGGTGGATACGACTGTTTATATTTATCATATTGTTCCACCTGAATTGTACGAGAATAAAGCGGACAGCACATTGCGTATGGAGCGGCTGGAAGATTTTGCACAGCCCGCACATTGTTTTGGTTTTGGCATTGTGCGGTATCCTCTTTCACAAGATGAAATTCAGAAAGCCATACATTACCTCGATAGCCTGAAATCAAAAAAAATTGCATTTGATCGTTTATTTGATTTAACCGATTCGGAAAAAATGTATTGCTCGGAAATGATCGATAATACGCTTGGCTATGCTTCGAACGATCGTATCCGGCTGAAAAGAAAAACTTTCACCCGTTTCCAGGCAAGACGTGTGGCACGGTATTTTAATACCAGCATCGAAGAAGTAATGAGAAGACAATACATTACCATCGATGAAATACATACCAATCCACAGTGCAGCCAGGTTCATCATTTTGTTTTTTTAAAATAACCAGTATGAAAATTCCTATTTACCAGGCAGATGCTTTTACAAACCAGTTATTTGGTGGCAATCCTGCAGCAATATGCCCGCTGGAAGATTGGCTGACCGACGACTTGCTGCAAAAAATAGCAATGGAAAACAACCTGAGCGAGACCGCTTATCTCGTTAGACAGGGAAAAGATTTCCAGATACGATGGTTTACACCTGCTACAGAAGTAAAACTTTGTGGCCATGCTACACTGGCGGCATCGCACGTATTGTATTCCCAATTGGGTTATGAAGGCAATCAAATTGTTTTTCACAGTAAAAGTGGTGCACTGACGGTTACAAAACTGGAAGGCAACCAACTCATGCTCGATTTTCCCGCTACCATTGCTGTCGCAGACCCGCATCCGCCACGCAGCATCACGGAAGGATTGGGTATTGATAATGTGCCTATATTTAAAACAGACTTTGATTATATGGTGGTAGTGCCCTCTCAAAAAGTACTGGAAGGCTTATCACCCGATTTTAAAGTGCTGGCGCAAACAGCATCACGCGGTGTTATTGTAACAGCCAAAGGCGATGAAGCTGATTTTGTCAGCCGTTGTTTTTATCCGCAAAGTGGCATTGACGAAGATCCGGTAACTGGTTCGGCGCATACTATTTTGATTCCTTACTGGGCCGGTCAATTGGGCAAATCGAAAATGAAGGCCATCCAGTTGTCCGGACGAAGAGGTTATCTTGACTGCGAATTGCACGGCGATCGTACGTATATGAGTGGAACTGCCGTTTTATTTATGAAAGGAGAAATAGAAATCTAAGCAAAGGAATTAATAGCATGACAAAAAAAACGCTGGTTATTTATACAGATGGCGCATCCCGCGGTAACCCCGGACCTGGTGGTTATGGCGCTATATTAAAATGGGGCGATGTGGAAAAAGAATTATCACAGGGCTTTCGCAAAACAACCAACAACCGGATGGAATTACTGGCTGTTATTGCTGCGCTGGAATACCTGAAAAAAGATGGGTTACAGATAACCATTTACAGCGATAGCCAGTATGTGGTGAAAGCCGTGGAAGAAGGTTGGCTGAACAATTGGATACGCACCGATTTTAAAGGTGGCAAGAAGAACAAAGATCTCTGGTACCGCTTCTATGATTTAAGTAAGCAGCACCAGATAAAATTTATTTGGGTAAAAGGGCATGCACAGAATCCATACAACAACCGGTGTGATGAATTGGCAACAGCAGCGGCCGATGGATATCAACTCCTGGCAGATGAAGGTTATGAGGCAGAAAATGGCATTTAAAACAGCAATCGGGTTACATGCAAAAGCCATCCCGTGGGATGGCTTTTATATTTCAATTCGTTTGTTTTGATTATGCTTTTGCGATAGTAACCTCGCTCTTTGTAAAGAAATAATATCCGCCGAATAAAATGGTACTGAATAAGAGGGTTGACATTAATCCCCCGTAGTAAAACGGCAGCGCCTGCGCATAACACTGCATCAGTCCGCCGAATGTTTTACTCAGTGGCAGGTTGGTGGTGATATCAATACCGCCGCCTAGCCAAACCAAAAAGTTAGATACCAAATAAAATAAAGTAGGTGCGGCGAGTGAATAGCCAGCCACAGACAACACTGTTTTCTTTTTCATGCTAAAACCCAAAACAGTAATACCGGCAAAAAGAATATAATTCTCCAACTGGCCTCCGTAAAATCCTTTGATAGAAGAAAGTCCTGCATTGTACAATACCTGGTATAATACATCGGAAATAAACATGGACAACAATGGTAATACAAATGCCCATCTTTTATCTTTAATAATCGCCCCGCCAAATAAAGCAATGGCAATTTGCGGTGCAAAACCCAGTGGCCTGTTTGGAATAACCCTGTAAACTGCGGCTGTTACCACCAGTGCAAAAAATATCCAGAGATGTGTTGTTGTAATTTTCATATTTATTGACTGTTCTAAGTTGCAAAAATAACAGAAATTGACTGTATACGGTACAAAGTTTTCAACTAGCCTTGAAAAGGTACAGATGCGCGGTAAACTTCGGAATGACCGGTAGCAGATAAAATAATTTCAGCACCGGCAAATGCCACAAAACCTCCTCCCCTGCTGAGTTGCAGCGTTCTTGCACCACTGGCGACAGTTATTTCCCCGGATAAAATAAAAAACATATCTGTCGTATCTGTTTTAATTGTATACGACTGGCTTTTTGCCAGCCTGATACAACTCAATTCGAAGTCTGGTGCAGGCGTTGGAAATTTTGTTTCAGCAGCGCCGGCCGGTATCCCACGAATAATATCGGGTTCAATAGGTGCAAAGACCACATGTTTCATCAATTCAGGCACATCCACATGTTTGGGTGTAAGGCCGCCACGTAAGACGTTATCGCTGTTGGCCATGATTTCCACGTTTTGGCCTTCGAGATAAGCATGTAATACACCGGCATCCTGGAAAATGGCGTCGCCTTTCTGCAGGTGCAGGATATTAAACAGGTAAATGGAAAAAATACCGCGATCGATGATACCCGGCGTATTATAGGTCAGTGAAGCCCTTGCCGCCCAGAAATCAGGACTGCTTTTCTGTAATTTATTATCATGGTATAAAGGGACAATCCTGTCAAGTACCGGCTGCAATATGTCGTTCACCTGCTGCTGATCCATTGTCATCAGTAATTCATACAAACCCTTGTATCCTTTTTCCCCGAATACAGGTATCATAAATGCAAACTCCGGCACGCGTTCAATGGTTTGCAGGAGTTTTGCCGGAATGCTGAACCCATGCAGTAACCAAAACTCACCCAATGCGTACATCAATTCGGGTTTGTGATTATCATCTTTATAATTCCGGTGCGGTGCATGCAAAGGAATGCCTTTCGCAGTTTCACCGGCATATTCTATTTCAGCAGATTTTTTACTTGGATGTACCTGTATGGACAACATATCTCTTACATCCAGTATTTTCAGCAGATAGGGAAGCCTTCCAAACCTTTTCAGCACATCATTACCCAATGCTTCGGGGTGTTTGCTGAGATATTTATCCAGTGTTTCACCATTTTCGAGTACTGCGGGTCCATTCATATGCGCACCAAGCCAGTATTCGGCAAAGGGTTCCTGCTTTTTATTGTCAATTCCCAATAACTGCGGGATATAGGAAAAACCGCCCCATTGATAATGCTGCACTTTACCGTGTACGCTGAAAATATTATTTTTAGTATCCATCATTCGATCATTTCCGGGTTCAAAATAATACAAAAACAGCAAAGCAGTGGCAAGACATCAATTATTGGGAAAACAGGGAGAAATCCTGGCCGTGCAGTGGTTGAAAGAAAAGGGTTATACCATTCTTCATCAAAACTGGCGTTATTCTTATTATGAAATTGATATTATCGCCAGCAAAGCATCTGTTCTTCACTTTATTGAAGTAAAAACCAGAAGCAATAAAACATTCGGCGAACCGGAAGAAAGTGTCAGTGAAAAGAAAATGCTGAATATGATGAATGCGGCAGATGAATTTCAACTGCAATACCCCGAATGGAAACTCGTGCAGTACGACGTGTTATCGATCACCATCCTGAATAATGTTCCTGATTATTTTTTTATTGAAGATGTTTACCTGTAGGCGTTGAGCTAAATACCTTTCCCCGACTGGTGCTCCATCATCATAATTTTTTCCACCCATTTATAAGTGGCGGGACAATACTCTACATTTTGTTTGTACACGTGCATGTAGTCTTTCATATTTTTTTTGTCGTGGTGCGGGAACCCCGCGCAGTCAGCAGGCCTGACTTCGTATATGTTGCACATGTTATTCTCAAGGTTAAGAAACTGGCAGGGTTGTTTTACATTCATCCAGTCGCCATCGCGCTTGTCCTTGTACAGCCATTTCTCCTTGAATGCTTTTGCCGTCATACCCAGGTGAGCGGAAATGCGTTTGATATCTGCTGCAGTATAAGTGGGCGACATGGTTTTACAGCAATTGGCGCAACTCAGGCAATCAACTTCTTTCCAGGTTTGCACATCCGCAGCAATTGACACCTTCACCAGGTTTTTGGGTGGATTCTTTTCAATTTTGGAAAGAAATAAGCGAAACCTTCTTCTGTTGTGCCGCACTTTTTGTCTGAACGAACGCAGGTTAACCAATTGCATAGCAAAAATTATCAGTTGTCGATTTAATTTTTCAAATTTGAAGGTCGAAAATAAGCTATTAATCAATCTGACATTATTAAATCTTCGTAACAGCAGACATGTGGGAGCCGTATAAAAAAGGGTTTCAAAGTTATTTGCAACTGGAAAAATCACTTTCTGATAATTCCGTGGAAGCCTACCTGCGCGATATAGAAAAATTCACCGGGTTCCTGCAGGTAAACAGTAAAATGCTCACACCAGAACAGGTAACGCTGAAGGACCTGCAACAGTTCATGCAATACATTCACCAACTGGGTATGACAGCTACATCGCAGGCCCGGATTATTTCAGGCATCCGTTCCTTTTACCGCTACTGCCTGCTGGAACAGGTGGCAAAAACAGATCCTACTGTCTTGCTGGAAGCGCCCAAGCTAAAAAGAGCATTGCCGGATGTGCTGAGTTTTGAAGAAATAGAAAAGATGATTGCTGAAATCGATTTGAGCAAACCGGAAGGCGGGCGCAACAAGGCTATCCTGGAAACCATGTACAGTTGTGGCCTGCGCGTCAGTGAAGTGGTTAATTTGAAAATTTCGAATTTATTTCCCGATGTAGGCTTTATAAAAGTACTGGGCAAGGGTGATAAGGAAAGGCTGGTACCCATTGGCAGCAGTGCTGTTAAGTATATAAATATCTACCGTAAGGATATTCGGGTACACATTACCGTTCAGCCGGGAAATGATGATATACTTTTCCTGAACCGACGCGGCAGCAAGCTGAGCCGGGTAATGATATTTTTAATCATAAAAGAATTAGCCGGCAAAGCTGGTATCAGTAAAAATATTTCACCGCACACTTTCCGGCATTCCTTTGCCACGCACCTGGTAGAAGGCGGTGCTGATTTAAGGGCTGTACAGGAAATGCTGGGACATGAAAGCATCACGACAACAGAAATATATACCCATCTCGACCGTGAATTCCTGCGTAACACGCTGCATAAATTTCACCCGGCATTTAAATGACAGGTTTACTGGACAACTATCTTAGCAGTATACACTTTCTTACTGTTTTTCTCGGCCACCCTGATAAAATAAATACCTGCAGCATGAAAAGAATTAGCGGAAAAAGTTTCCAACTGACGGGAAGAATTAATCATTAACTGGCGGGATATTATTTGCCGCCCTGATGCATCAACAATATCCACTGCATGTTCTCCGATATTTTTCAGATTAAATTCTATCGTGAAGGTTCCACTTAATGGAACTGGATTGGGCAAAATTCTAATGTCGTTTTTCCCCGTCATTTCATTAAAAAGAACTTTGACTTTTTCTTTGGTGGTTACTCCTCTGCAAATTGTTACGGTGCCTATCAAACCTTTTTTATAAGTTGAAACAGGTGAAACAACTACTACCTCATCCAGTTTCCCAGCTTTCTCTAAATTTATTACACCTATTTCTTTTACCATTATCCCTTTTTGGTTCAAAACGCCGGCTGCCCGCAGAACATCAATGGTAAGCATCTTTGGCTCGTATCCAACTGCGCTCACCTTTATCGTAATAAAATCATTTCCTGTTAATCCGCTCAGCTCAAAATTCCCGGTAGAATCAGCAGCCGTACCTGATAGTAAGTTTGTCACAACAATGGAAGCAAACCCAACCGGCTCTCCAAGTTCGTTGACCACCTGCCCTTTAACTGCAAATGTTGTTTCCTCTGCTGCACGCATTTTGCCAACTACGATGTCAGGCTTAACCGTATCACCCATTGTATAGGACGGAGGTACAACTGCATCTGAACGTTTCATTTTTTTGAAAATCGCAGCAATGGGTTTCTTTTTTTTCGAAAACGTTACTACTTCTCCCATTAATTTCGTTGCCGCTTGATGCATGGTAATGTTGGACAAGACTGCGGGTAACTTGAAATTCTTATTGACGACACTTATTTCCTTTGTTTCCATGCCCACAGCAGCAACAACCAAATCAACTTTTTCCCTGCTCAAAATTTTCAGCGAATAATTTCCCTGCATATCAGTTGAAGTGCCAATGGGCGTTCCCTTTATCCTCACCGTAACACCTGGTAGTGGAAAGTTTGAGTCATCGGTAATCTTTCCCGCCACGGTATACTCTGTGTGCATTGGATAGGCTATTATGCCAACAGTAACATTATATGGTTCTTTATTGTCTTTGGTTGGTTGGGTAGTCGTGGGCGGTGATGGCGCTTTCACCTGCGCCTGTGACTTTCCTGTCATCAGTAAAAAAGTAGCGGCAACATGTATCCAGTATTTCCACCAAATTTTTTTTATTTCTTCCGGAGGCACCAACGCCCTGTTGAGCTGGTCATTTCTAAACCGTCCGCAGGAGCTACTGCTTGCATGTGAAATATGCTGCAGGATTTCCTTATCACTCATCTGGCTAAAATCGATGACTTCTTTCTGGCAGGCAAGGCAAAACTTTCCCTGCTCTGTTACCGTCATATTATTCCAGTTTTCATGACAGGGTTCCGGAACCTGGATGTGTATTTTCTTTTTCATAATTTTTCTTTACAGGAGAGAACCGGGCTGAATCATCAACCCGGTTCCGGGTTTAATGGTAATTTATTTTCTGCTGGCGCCTTCGCCGATGATCTCTACTTCTTCTTCATCTTCCTCGTGTATTTTGCCCTTGGCAATGGATTGTGCATTCTTCAGTAGTTTTAAAAATTCTGCCCGGTATCCTTCTGCATCATTGCCCAATGCATTTTTCGCCAGCTTCCAGGCATTGTCAAAAGAAGATTGTTGTTTGAATTCAGATTTGCGGAGCAGCATCCCAAACTCGGCCACTGCCGCTGCAAAGCGGAAATTATCAGATGTTTTAGCAATAGAAATATCTGTATCCTTAACGGCGTGTTCAATCAGTTTGCTTTTTTCACCATCCGGCGCTTTGTACCGAAATTTCACTGTCATTAATTCACCGGAAGCAATATCACTTGTTTTCTTCACCGGTGGCTGGTATTTGAGCGGATCAACTTTTTCTTCAAATTCATTTTCTGCTCCGACAGGAATAATTTCATACAATGCAGTAACCGTATGACCGCTGCCGAGTTCACCGGCATCTTTTTTATCGTTGTTAAAATCTTCCTTGTTCAGCAAACGGTTTTCGTAACCAATCAGCCTGTATGCTTTTACATTGGATGGATTGAACTCTACCTGCAGCTTTACATCTTTTGCAATGGTAAACAGCGTGCCGCCAAATTCACTCACCAGTACTTTTTTTGCCTCCATAAAATTGTCGATATATGCATGGTTACCATTTCCCTTATCGGCCAATACTTCCATCTTGCTGTCTTTATAATTCCCCATTCCATACCCCAGTACGGTAAGGAACACGCCACTCTCCCTTTCCTTTGTTATCATTTCCTCCAGTGATGCATTGCTGCTAACGCCTACATTGAAATCTCCGTCGGTACAAAGAATAACGCGGTTGTTTCCTTTTGACACAAAATTTTCCTTTGCAATCTTATACGCCAATTGAATGCCCGCACCACCTGCAGTGGAACCACCAGCTTCCAAGCGATCAATCGCACTTTTTATTACTGATTTTTTATCACCACTGGTGGAAGGAAGCACCTGTCCCGCATTACCAGCATATACAACGATGGCCACATGATCTTTTTCCCGCAATTGGTCTACCAGTAATTTCATAGATGCCTTTACCAGGGGCAATTTATTTTCTTCATCCATCGATCCCGATACATCTATGAGGAAAACAAGATTACTGGCGGGCAAATCATCCACCGGTATCTTTTTCCCCTGAAGTCCTACCAATGCCAGTTTGTGTTTACTGTTCCAGGGACAGGTGCTGATTTCTGTGTTGATGGAAAATGGATCATCTCCTGTTGGCTGCGGGTATTCGTAGTGAAAGTAATTGATCATTTCTTCAATGCGGACTGCCCCGGCCGGTGGCAACTGACCTTCCTGCAGGTAGCGGCGCACATTACTGTACGATGCAGCATCTACATCAATCGAAAAAGTAGAGAGGGGATTTTCGTTGACGGTAAGAAACCTGTTATCGGTGATGACATCATAGTCCTCGGTATTGAATTCCTTTTCATCTCCGCCGTTTTTATTACTGAAATTATATGTGCGCCTTCCCTTATCTCTTGTATTTCTACCTATTTGTACACCAGCCACCTTTCCCTGTAAATATTGAGGAGAAGCGCCAGGTGCACCACTAATATCATCTGCTTTTATTGTCACTACACTTCCAGTTATATCTTTTTTCCGCACAGTACCGTAGCCTGTTACCACTACTTCACTTAATTCATTTGAAGCCGCCCTTAATGTTATACTGATACTGGACTGGCCTTTGATATTGATTTCCCGCAGCGTAAATCCAACAGCAGAAATTTCCAAATGCGCTTTTTCGCTGTTTACTGTCAGGGTAAATGCGCCCTGTTCATCTGTCGATGTAGCGTTGTTTCTTCCCTTCTCCTTTACAGTTACGCCCACCAAAGGGTTTCCTTTCTCATCCATCACTTTTCCATTTACTGTAAATTGTTGCGGAGAATAAAAAGAGAATAATCCGATAGCGGCCAGCAGGCAGCATAAAAGTAGGACTCGCATAATAGTTGATTTTGTAGTTAGATGCAGGGACAAAAACAATTGCATAAGGCCGCGAAAAATTCTTTATTTTGTTGCGTGGTACCAATAATAAATGAACAGGAATTTTCCATTAATCCAAACCCAGTAACACCATCAACCCTTTGTCGTTTTTAAAAGATATATCAAACTTGGGTGCAAGTGATAAAGAACTGGTAGATGAATACCGGGCACACGGCGATTTGCAGGTATTGGGTCATCTCTACCAGCGGTATATGGAACTGGTATATGGTGTGTGCCTGAAATACTTAGCGGACACAGATGCTTCCAAGGATGCCGTGATGCAGATTTTCGAAGAACTGGTCGATAAACTACGAAAACATGAGGTGGATAATTTTAAAAGCTGGCTCCATACTGTGGCCCGTAACCATTGCCTGATGCAGTTGCGCAGCGCCAAAAACAGGAAAAAAGTAGCTATTAGCCCCGACCTTATGCAAAATGAAGACGAATTGCATCTGAATGGCGAACTGGAGAAGGAATCGGAACTGAAGAAACTGGAGCGGTGTTTGCAAACTTTATCAGCAGAACAAAAACAAACGGTAGAATTATTTTATTTGCAGCAGAAGTGTTACAATGAAATCGTGGAAATGACCGGCCTGGAATGGAATAAAGTCAGGAGCCTGATACAAAACGGCAGGCGCAATTTGAAAATATGTATGGATAAAAGTCGTATAGAAGCATGAGTGAAAGTAATCACCATATTAAATATTCGCATACAGATATTGAAAAATACTGGAAGGGGCAATTGCCTGCAGTTGAGATGCACGCTATGGAAAAAGCGGCACTGGATGACCCATTCCTCGCAGAAGCTATGGAAGGTTATCGTGAATTCATTAAACCGGGCGCCGGCATTTCACAAGATATTGAAGACTTACAACAAAAACTGTCTAAACGGGTTTCCTCACCGGCTACAAAAGTAATTCCCATAAAAAATAATGGCTGGTGGCGCATAGCAGCGGTGGTATTACTGGCGGTGGGTGGTGTTTGGTGGTACACAACGCTCAACAACCCTGCTGAAAAAAATTCATTGGCCAAAGAAGATAAGTTGTCGCCCAGGGCAAATGAAAACACAGCAACAACCGGTAAAGATACGGCACAGCATCTGCAAAACCTGCTTCCTGGCACTGATTCAAATAGAGACATTGCCTTAAATGAACCTGCAACCATCAGTAAACAGAAAAAAAATTACAGCTTTAATGCAAAAGGAGACACACTCAACTCAATAAGTAATTTGAATACTGGGTTAATCGACAAACCCGCTGGGAAAAAATCGGATAAAGACATTGCTGCAGCCACAAATGAAGTCCTTAAATACAGTAATGATGCTGAATCTAAAAAAGTTACTAACAATGCGGCGCCGGTATTCAATAATATAATCAATAATGCGGAAAAGGAAAAAAGTGATGATGAAAAAACAGTCAACCCCAAAGCCAGTTATTATTATAACACGTTCAATGGTTCCGTAGTGGACAACAGCAACCGCCCATTGCCCAACGCCACTATAAAAATACCGGGACAACAAATAGGCACACTGACCGACAAAGCAGGCAATTTCTCTTTCAAAACCGCGGATACGCTGGTGACGGTATCTGTAGCATCTGTCGGTTATCAGCCAACAAAAATCACGCTGCGAAACCCCAACGATCCTTTATCAAATCATATCATTTTGCAACCGAAAGAGTCTGCTTTGAATGAAGTAGTGGTAAGTGGCTACGGCAACAGAAAGAAAGCAGCCGAAACATCCAAAGACCTGCCGGTGAAAGCGCTGGAAACAGAGCCTTCGGTGGGATGGAACGAATACAACGCATACCTCTCGAAAAACAAACGGGTAAGTGATGACAACAAAAACACGCATGGCCAGGTAGTGGTTACATTTGATGTATATGAAAAGGGTAAAATGCGCAATTTCCGCATTGAAAAATCACTCGATGATGACCTCGACGAAGAAGCCATCCGCCTGGTAAAAGAAGGCCCCGCCTGGCGGTTGCTCACGGGCAAAAAAGCCAAAGCTTCTGTCACCGTTGCCTTTTAAGCCATACCGTTTATAAAACATCTGTCACGTTGCGACGGTTTGCGTTATTTTTGCCCTCTAAAATTTCAACATCATGAAACGCATCTTGCTTGCAGCTACCCTTTGTGCCTGTATTATTTCAGTAAAAGCCCAACAGTTAAGAACACCCGCACCCAGTCCCACGCAAACCATCAAACAGGATTTCGGCCTGTCCGCTATTGAACTTTCCTATTCACGCCCCGGTGTGAAGGGAAGAAAAATATTCGGTGATGTGGTTCCTTTTGGAAAAGTATGGCGTACCGGTGCCAACGGCGCCACGACGCTGAGTTTTGGCGATGACGTTACTATTGGCAATGTAAAAATCCCTGCAGGCAAATATGGTTTACTTAGCATACCAGGTGCCGATAAATGGACTTTGATCATTACCAAACAGCTCGACGTTACTTCTCCCGCTGCTTACAAACAGGAAAGTGATGTGGTACGAGTTGATGCTGTACCCATGCCTATGAAAACCCCACTTGAATCTTTCACCATGCAATTTGCCAATGTAAAACCTGCCAGTTGCGAACTGCATATTATGTGGGAAAGCACCGCCGTTGTATTACCCATCTCCACAGAAATCGATTCAAAGATTACTGCACAGATAAAATCGGTGATGGAAAAAGATAACCGCCCTTATTTCAACGCGGCCATGTATTATTTGGACAATGGTAAAGATTTAAACCAGGCACTGGCATGGTTTAACAAAGCAGCCGAACAGGATCCCACTGCATTCTGGGTAATGCACCAGAAGGCCAATTGCCTCGCAAAACTTGGAAGAAAAGACGAAGCAAAAACTGCAGCATTAAAATCGATTGAGCTGGCAAAAGCAGCAAAGAACGATGACTACGTGGCCCTCAATGAAAAATTACTGGCTACATTAAAATAACCTGCTATCAAATTTTTTTAATTAAAAAAGCCATCGAACTGATGGCTTTTTTATTGCAAAGTATTTGTGGAAATTATATTTATTGAACTCCTGGTGTTTCTTTTGGCATCACAGTTTCGAGTATCAGGGCCAGGGTCACTACGCCTAATGCACCAATGGCATTGAGCCAGAGAAAACCGATGGAAGATTTCCAGAATAACAACACTACGCCCGCTTCAATAATGATGGCACTCACGAATACAGCATTTCCCTTTACATGCTTCAGGTAGAAGGCCACGAGGAATACACCTAATATCACTCCGTAAAACAATGACCCCAATACATTGACTGCTTCTATCAGGCTGCCCATATTGGTGGCGAACATGGCCACAATGATCGAAAAAACACCCCAGGCAAAACTATACCAGCGGGATGTAGAATAATCAACTATTTCTGTACAGTCTTTTTTGATAAACTTTTTATGGATATCCACCACAGTACAGGATGCCAGTGAATTCAATGCTGCTGCTATGCTGCCCCAGGCCGCCAGGAATATAACGGCTATCAGTAGCCCAACCAGCCCTGCGGGCAGGTAATCCACTACAAAGCGGAGAAAAATATAGTTGGTGTCTTTGGTATCTCCTGCCACACCCGCTTTTTTTGATATGGCGGTAAAATCATCCCTGATTTTTTCTGTTTCTTTATTTACAGTGATTAGCTGCGCTTCGGACTCCTTTGTATCTGTATTTGATTTATAGTCATTCACCCATTTGTTGACGATAATCTTCTTTTGCTGCGACAATGCTTCATACCGCACCTGCATATTTTTAAGCGAATCTCCATAGGAAGACTTGCTTACTTTGCTGACCTGCACCTGGTTAAAGAATATAGGCGCCTGGTTGAACTGGTAAAAGGCAAATACCAATGTCCCGATTAATAAGATCAGGAATTGCATGGGCACTTTCACCAGGCCATTTAATAATAAACCAATCCGGCTTTCTGTAATACTTTTTGCAGTGAGGTATCTTCCCACCTGGCTTTGATCGGTTCCGAAGTACGATAGTTGCAAAAAGAAACCGCCGATGATACCACTCCATATATTGTACCTGTCTTCCCAGTTAAAACCATTACCTTTTACGCCGCTGGTAATGACATTGAGCTTACCCAATTTGCCGCTGACTTTCAATGCATCAATAAAACCAACGCCGGGGGGAAGGAGGTGTACTACCATATAAGCCGCAATAAACATTCCGCCGAATATGATGATCAATTGTAACTGCTGTGTATAAGCGACCGCTTTGGCGCCACCGGATACAGTATAAATAATCAGCAGGCCACCCATGAAAATATTTGTCCAGTAAATATTCCAGCCCAGCAGGGAAGAAAGAATGATGGCCGGTGCATAAATACTGATACCGGTTGATACACCCCTCTGTAATAAAAATAAAAAGGATGTCAGCGTGCGCGTCTTAAGGTCAAACCTGTTTTCGAGGTATTCGTATGCCGTATATACTTTTAACCGGTGAAACAATGGTACGAGTGTAAAACACAATAATACCATGGCAATAGGTAATCCAAAATAATACTGAACGAAGCGCATACCGTCGGTATAAGCCTGGCCGGGTGCGGATAGAAATGTGACCGCACTGGCTTGCGTACCCATTATACTTAACAGTATCAGGTACCAGGGCATACTCCGGTTGCTGAGAAAATATCCATCCAGGTTTTTACTGGTACGGCTTTTATACAAACCATACGCAATAATAGACAGCAGTGTAATGGACAACACTATCCAGTCGAGTGTACTCATGCGAAATAGTTGGTAAACATTTTAAACAAGATAATCAATACGACTAAAAATGCTATCACCAACACATACCATGCTTTCCATGAACCCAGGATGGGAGGTTTCTCTTCCGGCATTTCTTTCATATAAAACAATTAATCGTTATCGTTATTTCCTGCTGCCACTGCTTCCCAAACCGGCAGCCAGCAGCCCGATGATCAAACCAATAAGTAAACCGATATGCACTTTTTTAATAAAAAAACCGATAATCAAACCCAGTACAATTGCCAACACCCATCCGATATCCCTTCTCGTTTGCGATGAATTAGACATGCTTAAAATCCCCTTTTATGATTCTGTGCAATGATGTTGGCCAGCAAACGATATGCGCCTGGCACGCCTGCCGGCAGTTCACGAAAAAATACAAGACCCGTATATACAAAATTACCCTTGCCATATTTAGCCGTAATCAAACTTCCCTCATCATCGTTCTCCCCCGGATCGTGCATGGCCAATATGGTTTCATATTGACTATCCCATTTGCTGGCATGGTAAATACTACGTTCCTGCACCCACCCTTCAAAATCCTTGTCGGTAATTTTATTCGGGTAATTCATCAGCGGATGTGCAGGCTTCAGGATTTTGACTGTGGCGTTTTCGTCCGTGATACGGTTGCGGGAAATCTCAAAAGGAAAAGGAGATATTTTAGCACGTACCGGGCCAATCTGGCTGGAGGTATTATACTGCACTATTAAATTACCTCCATTCTCCACATAGTTCATCAGTATATCATACTTCGCCGACATCCATTCATTGGTATTGTAGGCACGGACACCTGTTATGATGGCGTCGAGTGATTTCAATTTTGATTCTGTAATATCACCCGGTTCCAGGAATACCACATCATATCCCATTGCTGCAAGTGCATCGGGAACATTGTCACCTGCTCCTTTGATATAACCAACGCGTTTCCCTTCGATTTTGATTTCGTCATTGATGATTTTCAACTTCGACTGAAACAAATAATGTACTGTAGGAATATGGTCATAATTGATCAAACGGATATAGTTACTGAATTCCGTTTTTAATTTATTATTTAATGCGATAGATGCAGTCAATATTGTATCATTTTTCCCTTTTGCAATCGAATCTATGGGCAGTATAATGGTTTGTGTAACCCCAGTCCTGGAGCTGATATTTATTTTTCTTACTGTTACAGCATTGCCAGTCTTTATGATTAAAGAAGCATCTCCGCTGGCGACGGCATGTTGTAATTCGTAGTCAACAGCAATGGTTGGCCGTTGCCGGGGAATGGTATTGGTTAGTACAACTGCAGGTGAGACTTTCACCAACAATGCAGGGATGGTTATCACAGGCTGATAGATTTCCCCCTTCACCGGATCGGTATATTTATACTGCAGCGGTAAAC
Organism: Chitinophagaceae bacterium; assembly: GCA_044223995.1. Classification (GTDB taxonomy): domain Bacteria; phylum Bacteroidota; class Bacteroidia; order Chitinophagales; family Chitinophagaceae; genus JACMLD01. The sequence goes on along the minus strand of JBGALE010000001.1, from coordinate 1,332,005 downwards.
TCATTCCGATATAGGTTGTGTCCACAAGGGCCGACAGTTTTACATCCGCCTCATTGTTTTGTGGCAAACCGATATTGTTTTGATTTTTTACTGTATAACTTCCTTCGGTCATCTGTTCCTTTAACCAATATGGTTGATCCTCCAGTGGCGGTGTTGTTACCAGCCTTGTTAGCTGAACGCTTCTTAACTGGTTATAGGGAAGCGAATCAGACAACACAAAACTGGTATCGCGGTACAAAATTTTCACCTTTCTTACCGGTATCCTGCTCCTATTGATCACGTTAAAAGATACACGCAGGGAGTCACCTTCAACGGCCAGTTGCTTATTCGCTACAACTTCCACAAATAAACCAAGACATGCTTTTATCATGTCGGTGATCTCGTCCAGCTTGCGTACCACCCAATAAGAATTGTTGACATTAAAACCCAGGTATGACTTCAGTGCTTCCAGCCTTCCAATACTTTTATCCGGTTGCATAACATCAAAGTCGCGAATGATCTGTTGTATATCCCCGCTCACTTTATCGTTGCCTGTTCTTCTCCAGCTTATGTCCACACCATCCATAATATCATTTACAGGCGCATCGCCGGCAACAGGTGTAAAGTATTCTAAGGATAACCCGCGTGACTTGGGTACACCAAATCCCTGGCTTTTATGCTGGCTGCGGCTGTCAGCAGCTATTTCGCCATAACTTTTTCCCAGTAATGGATTGAAAGCCCCAACATCAATCTTCAACTGGTTTTCGCTGGTGGTATTGGTAGTGCCAAAATTAAATGTGTTCCACAATACGCGCTTTGCCTGCCATACCTTCACACCTTTTGCAAACTGTTCGGGGAAACGGCTGGGATCTGCTGCAGCATAGAATGCCTCACGGGCCAGTATAGCCGAAGCGGCATGATGCCCATGTCCTGCACGTGCATCCTCCGGGAAACGGGTGATGATAACATCCGGCTGAAATTTCCGGATTACCCAAACCACATCCGCCAGTATCTTTTCCTTGTTCCAAATTTTAAATGTCTCATCTGATGTTTTTGAAAAACCAAAGTCGAATGCGGTGGAGAAAAACTGTTCAGCACCATCGATCCGGCGCGCTGCCAGCAATTCCTGTGTGCGTATCAGTCCGAGGTTGATACCTTGTTCATTGCCTATCAGGTTTTGACCACCGTCTCCACGTGTCAGCGAAAGATATCCGGTACGCAACAGTCTTTCCTTGGCGAGGTAGGCGAGCAAACGTGTATTCTCATCATCGGGGTGCGCACCTATATACAACACACTTCCCAGTACATTTAATTTCTTTATCCCCAGTAATATATCAGAAGAAGATAAAGCAGGCGTTGACTGAGCAGAGACGGAATAACCGGTAAGTAAAATTGAAAATAATACAAAGGAGAAAAAATACTTCATGCTGTTGATTTATTTCGATGATTTTATTTGCCGGGTAAAATTATAACCTGTACCCGGTGTAGCAAACAGTTGCCTGTCTTCCTTTCCATAGGCAGCTTCCCACCAATTGATAGCGTTCCTGGCAACAGATACTTTATATGAATAATATTCGATGCCTTTGTTTTCCGAAAAACATTCCTTCCCTGCAGAACTGCCCGTATACAGCAATTTATCTTTCTTCAGGTACACTTCACAGCCACGACGTGTTATCAGGTGATAGATATTCAGTTTGGACTGTGTGTTAATATCTTTCGCTACCTGTATGGCTTTTTCTTTTTCCTTAAAATCGAAAAACTGCAATACCAGCGTGGTATCATCCTGTATATAATAATGCCAGATACTGTACCTGTCGGTTGTATCATGCAACTGAACAAAGATCCATGCACCGTCTTTTCTTTTTTTCCATATCTGCTGCCCGTGCAGCGATGCCTGCATAAGCCCGCTGCCGTCCATTGACTGCTTTGCATTGGAAAAATTCCCGGTACTGTATTGTTTCAATTGCTGAACATCTGCATTGGTAAATTTTTGCGCATCTGCCAGTAATGGAAACAATAAAACAGCCAGAACAAGGCGTACCATAGTTATTTATATTATATCCGAAGGTCGGCAAAATAGATAAAAGCGGGGCTTGCCAAACCCCGCCTGTATATTTTTCGATAATTTTAGGTTATTGGCCTGCCAGGAACACCGCATTGCAGAATAAGAGCTTGCCATTTTCCCAGAAACTGCGGAACATGGGGTTATCCGCCAGTATTATCACGGAACCACGACCCATATCCATCGCGCCAAACAAGGTACCATCCTTTAGTTTTTCTTTTAGTTTGCTGCCGGTAAAACCGCTGATGTAATTATCCTTTCTAATAACACCCACATTCCATCCGTCTTTAAGGAACTCGTATAGATTATCATCCTGCTTTAATGTATAATAGGTATCACTGTATCCAAAACCCAGCGGATGAGAATTATCCATTTCCACTTTAAATATAGAACCCGGTATGCTGTTCACAAGGTAGTCCCTTTCACGGTTCTCATATTTCTTCAGCAGGTTGTAATCATCCTTTTTAGGCTCTTCTTTCTTGTCGTCACCCGCACCTTTTAATTTAAAACCCCAGTCACCACGGCTCATCTGTGCGACTGCATTTTCCAGTGCTATAATTTTTCCACCTTTACGCACCCAGTCTTTCAACTGTTCATTCTGTTCTTTTTGTGAAAACATATTATAGTAACCATCCGGAATGATCAGCGTATTAAAATCACCGGGTTCCATTCTTCCCAATGCATCCACACTTACCAATGTAATGGGATAATTTAACTGCTGATCAAAGAAATGCCATATCTCTCCCATTCCATTCGATGACACTTCATTGCCATACAACAAAGCTACTTTGGGCGGATGTATATACTTTACCTTATCTGAACCGATATCAAAACCCTTATCAACAAAACCTGTTGGTACTGCTGCCACTGCTACCGCACTGTTTACTGCAGCATTCTTAATAATCGTTTCCATGTTTTTCCCCAGCGCATTGTTGCTCGCCTTGGTAATGATCAGGGAGCCTTTGTCAAAATCCCTTGTTCCTACCTTAAAAGGCAGTTCTGCATAGCGGACCTTTACATTATTGCGCAATAATTCACTAAGAAATTTTGCGCTGTTCAATCCGTCCCATTTTACTACATAGGCGTATAATTTATCGAACGGCATATCATCTACCGGTGCAAAACCCAGTATATTATTTTTCCCTGCGCCGGACACATAGTCTTTCATGCCGTAGGCCTTGAGGCCATAAGCGAATGGTACAGACCATGCCGTGATATCGTACGTGGCGGAATCGCTTATCTTGGAAATCCTTTCAAACAATACTTTTATCAAATTGCTTTTGGATTGATTGGCATTAATGACGATATCACCGCCATCTGTTTTAAATGGCTCAATCTTTCCAGACTGGTAATTCAGACCCGATAAGTTGCCGGTATTGGTATAGGACCAGTCGATCCTGTTTCTGTCCAGCAATGTTTTCAATCTCGCCATCCTGTCGGTACCATCATTTTTAATTACATAACTTTTATATTCCCCGTAGGGTGACTGAACTGCGTTATTAAAATATTTATGAAACTCCTTTATTACTCTCGCGGCATTCTGCGAAGTAATTTCAATGGTTGACATACCGGTTGTATAATGGTGAATCAACCGGTCGTGCAGCGTTAGTGTATCTCCATCTTCTTTTACTACGGCAAGTCCGCCGCGGCTGTGTCCACCCTGTTCGAACGTCATACCAATCGATCCATTGTAAATCGGGTAGGTATCTCCGTAGCTGGGATAGAACAAATCAAATCTTTCCTTCGTAAAATACAACCACCCGTTTTCATCAAAATGTTTGGCATTGTTTCTTCCGATGGTATTTTGAAACTCGCGTTGCCAGGGCGTAATCACTTCATGAAAAGGTTCAGCGGCCGGTGCAAAATAATACGGTGCATTGTATCCCTGTTCATGAAAATCAACATGCACCTGTGGCAACCATTCGTTGTATTTTGCGAGTCGCTGCTGCGATTCAATTTGTGTTTGCCAGGCCCAGTCGCGGTTTAAATCAAAATTGTAATGATTGGTCCTGCCGCCGGGCCAGGGTTCGTTGTGTTCACGTGCAATCGGGTTCGCATTGGGTGACTTTCCCACTACCTGGTTTACCCAGTTCACATAACGGTCGCGTCCATCCGGATTGATACAGGGATCCATGATGACTACCGTATTTTTAAACCATTCTTTTGTTTTTGTATTGGCGGGGTTTACTAAATCATATAAGGTCAGCATAGCGGCTTCCGATGAAGAAGGCTCATTGCCATGCACATTATAACTCAACCAAACTATCACGGGTGCATCTTCCGATGCTGCCATTTTATCCATAGAAGCATTGGCCAGCCGCAAATTATTTTTACGGATGTTCTCCAGGTTGGCCAGGTTTTCCTTTGTGCCGATATATAACAGCATCAATGGCCTTCCTTCGTTGGTTTCACCATACTTTTCCACCTTTACCATATCGGGCACCTGTTGTGCCACATGGTTGACATAATTTACAATTTTGAAATGAGCAGTATAATGACTGCCGAGCGGGTACCCGAGAAACTGATCCGGGGATTGTAATTGCGCCATTGACAATGTAAAGGAACAAACCGCGAAAAACGATAACAATAATTTTCTCATACTACAATTTATAGACTGTGAAAGTAAGTAAACTACCAACACAAAAAAAGCAGCCCGTGTTGAGTGGACTGCTTTCGTTTTATTAACAATTACATGCATTAATAATACCTGAGTTTTAATTCTACACGGCGGTTTTGTGACCTTCCTGCTGCTTTTTTATTATCAGCAATCGGGTTGTCCTGTCCGTGACCTGTAGCTGTCATCCTGCTGGCATCAATGCCTTTGCCGGCAAGGTATTTCTTTACTGCATCTGCGCGATCCTGGCTGAGTACCTGGTTCTTTTCCGGTTTGCCGGTATTATCTGTATAACCATCAAGATCGAGTTTCAGATCTTTATCTTCAGTCAGCGCTGCTGCAAGGTCATCCAATCCCTTGAATGATTTTTTCAGCAAGGTGGATTTACCGGTAGCAAAGAAAATATTTTTTGCTGCTACAGATACACGTTTCATGACATCGGCCTTGATAATGGGGCAACCGCTGTTGGAAGGATCACCGGCTAAATCAGGGCATTTATCTTCTTCATCATTCACGCCATCCTTATCGCGATCGGGAATCGGGCAGCCCTGGTAACGGGCAAGACCGGGCTGATCAGGACATTTATCTTCTTCATCGTTGATTCCATCATTATCACGATCGGGAATCGGGCAGCCCTGGTAACGGGCAAGACCCGGTGTATTGGGGCATTTATCATCTTTATCGGCTATCCCATCGTTGTCAGAATCGGGGCATCCATTGAATTTTGCAAGACCTGCCACATCTGGACAAGCATCGAGACTGTCAATAATACCATCACCATCCCTGTCTTTGGGTGGTTCAACAACCGGTGGTGGTGGCGGGGGAATTACCTTTGGCTCTTTCTTTTTCCCAATGGTACCTGCTATGCCAATACTATGGTAAAAATGATAAGCTGCATTATCCGAAAGCGGAATGCGGTATTGAGAATTAATAAAGAAATAAGCTTCATCATAAAAGTTCAGTTGCAAACCTGCTCCTGCGGGGAGGAAGGCAGCATAATAACCTTTGTATTTGGAAGCGCCCATACCGGCCGTTAAATAAGGTGTAAACCAGTAGTGATCGGTAAACATCTTTGCATTCACGGACAAGTTGGCTTCCAGCAATAAATTATCATTGGCGAAGGCTGCGTGGTTGGGAATGGGATAATCTACAAATGAACCGGCGAGACTGGCGGATACATCAAGGTGATTGGAAATACCACTTAAATAGTTTACAGCAAGTCCGGGGGTCATTGTTTTGAATTTACCCAGTTGTTTGTCCCGGATAGTAGTGCCCAATCCAAATTGCCTTAAATAAGCAGCACCCTTAAAATCGTTGAAAAAAAAGTGAACACCAAGTGCAGGCCGTTTAACGTAATCATCCTGGCCAAAGGAAACATTCAGGCAAACAACCACGGCCAGCAATGCAAACAGCAGTTTCTTCATAACAAGATAGTTTTGATGAGATAGGACAAAAATAACGGGTACCTTTGAAAGCGTGAAATATTTATTGCCGTTGTAAACTAAGGCAATGTACGCTTTTCAGTGTGTGCAGGCGGCTTCTTTCCAAGCACTTCCAGCTTCACACGTGTAAGCCCGCGCCTGAGATAACCGAGCTTTGCTGCAGCAGCCCTTGACAGATCAACCAGCCGTTTATTGCGGTGATGCAGGCGGTCGGTAACCCTTACCACAACTGATTTTCCATTCCTGAGATTGGTTACTTTTACCCATGTACCGAGCGGAAGCGAATTGTGGGCACAGGTCATTTTATTCTGGTCATATAATTCACCAATGGCTGTTTTACGGCCCTGGAATTTACCCGCATAAAAACTGGCTGTTCCGTATTGAATCTTTGCCGGTTTCTTTTTGAGGATGCTGTCGATGTTTCGTTGTGCAACAAGTGCAGGCATTGCCATCATACAGGCAAAAAAGAGGAAGAAGGTATGGTTTTTCATTTAGTTAATAGGTTTATTGGCAAAATACTTTTCGCTCAATAGCCTGTCTTCACCATAAATATCATCATAAAATTTTACTTTTCCATCTTTCCCTTCACAGGTATAATAACGGATAAACAAAGGAAGCCGGGACCGTACCGGTATATAATGTTTTTCCTTGCGTGCAAGGAAGGCCTTCAACGAATCCGATTTAAACGTGTTGGTAGATGGTAAAGCGCTGATGCTGTCGTTCTGTATCAGGAAACGCGCCAGTTTATCCCATTCCTGTACACGTACACAACCATGGCTCAATGCCCGCATGGCGTTTTTAAAATAATAACGCTGGTTGGTATCGTGCAGATAAACACTGTATTTGTTACTGAAATTAAATTTCAGAATACCAAGCGCATTGTCATCCCCACTGCCCTGAACTACCTTATAAGGTATCCCCTTGGTGTATTTGCGCCAGTTGACAGAGCCTGCATTTACTTCCTCTCCTTTGTCATTGATTAAACTATATCCTTTTTTCCGCAGGTAATTGGTATCTTTTTTCAACCCGGGCAATACTTCTTTTTCAATAATACTGGTGGGAATAGTCCATTGCGGATAGGTGACCATATCCGTTAGTTTGCTGTTCAGTACGGGCGTACGGGTAAGCGGTTTCCCTACTACTACTTTTGACAGGATGGAAATGGTATCGCTGTCCCACAATTGCATATAAAAGCCGGGCAGGTTTACCCAGATATATTTTTGCGGCAAAGTATCGGGCAATAATTTATAACGGTCAAGGTTAATAGCAATTCGTTTGTATTTCTCCCAATCATTTTTATTCAGGCTGGCCACTGTTTTTTCACCTACTTTTCCTGTAACCGGTATACTATTTTGTTTTTGGTACCTGCGCAACGCTTCCTTTACAGAAGACGTATCCCCGGATGCATTAATGTAGCCGAGTTCTCCCAGGCGTCTTTGAACCTGTTTCATCATACCCAGTGAATCCTTCGTGGGATAAAATATATAAGTAGCAGGTTGAAGGACGGCGGAGTCCAGAAAGCTTTTGATGCCGTTTTTCAAATCGATGTATCCCTTGTATTTGGGCTCCAGGCCTTCAAAAACGCCCCTGATATTCCTGTTTTCCATGGCCTGCTGGAAAGTATGCAGGAAGAAGTCGTCGTTGATCAGCGAATCGCTGCGAAGGGTGACACTGTCCTTGGGCAATCTTCCCAGTTTTAAATCCTTTGCAATGGCCAGGTAGGCATCGGTCATCATCAGGTCGGCGCGGGCCCAAAGCGCGGCATTGCGCCGGTGCAGGGTATCTCCCGCCATGCCATTCCTGATATTCTGAAGCGCATTTAGATAATAATCGGATGGAAACAGCCCGTACAACTTGGAAAAATAGATAAAGTGGTACAGTGAATCCGCTACACTGTTCCAGTTTTCACGGTTGCTCCACAGCGGTTGAAAATTATTGGCATTGTAAATTTTGCTTAATAAATCGGGTCTTTTCAGGGTAACCGAATCATTGAGTTTGCCTTTATTATCGGTAATAAATTGGAGGGTGGTTTGGATCAGTTCACTTTCCTTTACATCGATTTTTTCGGGGTTCTTCACCACCACCGTTTCAGGTGGTTTGGATTCGTGGTTGTTGCAGGCCGCCATCCAGCAATAGGTGAAAAGGAGTAAAAGGAATAGTTGTTGCTGAGAAATTAACCGCCTGTCTGGATGTTGCATGATATAAGGAATAATAAAAAGATACACTAAATTCGAACGCTCAAACGCTTTTTAAATGAATTTACTCAAACAAAGGCATTTTTTTTTAACTGTCCAAACTGTTTTTATCTACATCGTAGCTTTTCCCCAAACACCTGAACTTCCACTAAGTAAGTACGGCGTACCGGTCATGAAAGATTACGCGGCGTACGCGGCCAGTGTAAAGGCAGACAGTAACAAACAAATGATAGAATTAAAATCACTGATGCCAAACCTTATCTATGACCTTCGCTATGCCGGTAACTACAATTTCATGCGCCGCCCAATGTATCCAGTCAAAACAAAGACCACTTTTTTACGCCTGCCTGCCGCCCGTGCCCTGGCACAGGTACAACAGGAGTTAAATCAAAAGGGATTTGGATTAAAAATATATGATGCTTATCGCCCGTATTCGGTCACGGAAAAATTCTGGGAACTGGTGATGGATGAAAAATATGTTGCTGATCCCAAAAAAGGCAGCGGGCACAACCGCGGCTTGTCCGTTGACCTTACTATTATTTACCTGCCCACCGGTAAGGAAATTCAAATGCCCACCTACTTTGATAATTTCAGTGATACCGCCCACCATAGTTTTATGAACCTTCCCTTCGACGCACTGCAAAACCGTAAAATGCTGAAGGATGTGATGGAAAAGTATGGCTTTAAATTGTTCGATACAGAATGGTGGCATTATTCCTGGCCCGACGACAGGAAATACGAAGTCATGGACCTTGAATTCAAAGAGTTACTGAGGAAAGAATAAGGCTTTAAATTTCTGCCACATCAATTACTGCTTCCAAATTGACAGGCCCGTATACATGGGGAAATGTATCGGTGGTGGAGGGCGACCACTCATATATAAACTGGCTCTTCAGTTTATCGGTATCGATAACCAGTTTCACGAGATCCGTTTTCCCGGCAAAATAACGTGATAACACACCAGCAACCTGTTGTTCATCCTGCGAACAGTGAATAAACCCTTCCTTTGCAAGTGATGGGGATTCGTAAGCGCCTTTCTGTTGCGCAGCCTTCCATTCGGAAGCAGTCGTTACATGATAGATAATTGGCATTCCTGAAAATTACAATATTCTTTTTATCTGTTGTTCTAATAGCAAAAGATCGGCCAACACCAGCGCTGTTGCCGCCTCCAGCACCACGGGCACACGCAATGCAATACACAGATCGTGGCGTCCTTTCACCGAAAAACTTTCCACGGCGCCCGATTCCCAGTTATAGGTTTGCTGCTCCTTTGGTGTGGAAGAAGTTGGTTTAACTGCAATACGAAACACCAGTTCATTGCCGTTGCTGATACCACCCACTACGCCACCGGCATGATTGGTCACCGTTTTACCACTGGCATCTGCAATAGCATCGTTGTGATCGGCGCCAAACATTTTTGCTGCCGCGAAACCAGTTCCAAATTCAATACCCCGCACCGCCGGAATGGCAAATACTATATGGCTGAGCAATGATTCCACAGAATCAAAAAATGGCTCACCCAGGCCAACCGGCAACCCATCGGCCCTGCATTCCACGATACCACCCACTGAATCTTTATTATCGATGGCTTTTTGTAACCCTTTTTCCAGATCTGTTTCACCGCCTATTTCCAATATTGATGCCTGTACCGAAACAGGTTTCGGTAGATAATGACGCATTAATTTTTTTGCAACAACACCGGCTGCCACCAGGCAAACGGTCAGCCTTCCGCTGAAATGGCCACCGCCGCGGTAATCTTCAAAGCCACCAAATTTATGATGGCCTACAAAATCGGCATGACCGGGTCTTGGAACAGCTCTTTGTTTTTCGTAATCACCACTCCGTGTATTGCTATTTTCAAACAACATCGTCAAGGGAACACCGGTGGTTTTACCATTAAATAAACCGCTTTTAAAAATCGGCATATCCGATTCCTGCCGCGGTGTTGTTCCTTTTTGCGTACCACCTTTTCGTCTTTCAATATCGGTGATGAAATCTTCATCCGCCAAAGGCAATCCGGCCGGGCATCCGTCGATGGTGATACCCACCGAAGCGCCGTGCGATTCGCCGAAGATGTGTACACGTAATATTCTTCCAAATGAATTCAATGGTTATAATTTTACTGGTTGACGGCTTGATTGGTTAAAGATACGGATGCACCGAGTAATCGCAGGTGATCATAAAAATCAGGGTAGGATTTGCTTACTGCCCCGGCTTCTTCTATTGTAACAGGTCCATTGGCCTTCAGTGCTGCTACCGCACAGGCCATGGCAATACGGTGATCGTGCCGTGAATGTACTGTTGCTGACTTTACGCCATGACCACCTTCGATGATCATCAAATCATCCTGCAACGTTATTTCAACGCCTAATTTGCCAAACTCCTCCTGCAAGGTGAGTGCGCGGTTGCTTTCCTTGTGGGCCAGCCTGCTGACACCCTCGATAACCGTTTTCCCTTCACAGTAAGCAGCGAGTGCTACCAGTGGTGGAAAAAGATCGGGGCAATCAGTGGCATTGAAATGAAATGCTTTTAATGGTAACGGCCGCAATTCGATTGTATCCGGCTGAATGGATATACCAGCGCCACAATCCATCAGCGCGCGCAATACCGCTTTATCCGCCTGTGTTGAAAAAACATCCAACCCTTTCACGGAAATATTTCCAGCTATTGCACCTGCCACTAACAGGAACGCACCGCCGCTCCAATCCCCTTCCACCGTATATACATGTGTGGGGGGAATAGTGGTTTGTTGTGCTGCAAAATAAAATGATTCGTATTGATTGTTGAAAGGAACCGCCAGCCCGAATTGTTTCATCACATCGAGTGTGAGATCAATATAGGGGCGGCTTTTTAAATTATTGACTGTTATGGTGACGTCAGCAGCGCCGGATGCAGCATAGGCCAATAACAAACCCGTGAGAAACTGCGAACTCAGCGATCCGTCTACTTCGATATTGGCGGGCACAACTGGTCCTTTGATTTGCAGGGGAAGTTTTCCCTGGTTGCTGTTCACCTGTACTTGTAACTGCGGTAAAATTTCATCAAAAAAATCCATGGGCCTTGTAACAAGGCTGCCGCTGCCGTTGATGGTAATTGGTTGATCGCTTAACGCTACCAGCGGCGTGAACATACGGATACTTAAACCGCTTTCCCCGCAATTAATATCGGGTGATAAGGGCTGTACACCATTGCTCTCCACCACCAATTCATTGCCGGTCAACCTAACGGTAGCCCCCAACCGTGAAATAATATCCATGGCTGCCTTGTCGTCGTTGCTGTGCCCGGGGTTTTTAATAATACTCTTGCCTTTGGCTACCAGCGCTGCCGCACATGCCCGCTGCATCGAGCTCTTCGAAGCCGGCGCCTGGATATTTCCTGTTAAAACTGATGGTTGTATAACTGCAATCACTTGACGGTATCTTGAATGATTTTTTCCAATTTGTTCAGGGGAATGGACTGAATGACCCCCTTGCCTATTTTTTCGAGCAGGATAAAGTTGATATCTTTTTTTACCCGCTTCTTATCCATCTTCAGCACTTCAAATACTTTTTTGTTGTCAAAGCGTGCGTAGGTTGGTAAACCGTATTGCTGGATCAATTGCACCACACGATCTGCTTCTTTAAACCCGAGCTGTTGCGCAGAAATATGCGAAGCATAGGTCATGCCAATACTTACTGCCTGCCCGTGCGACAACTCATACTGGTTTTCAAGTGCATGTCCCAATGTATGCCCGTAGTTTAACAACCTTCTCTCGCCTTTTTCAAATTCATCATTCTGTACAACTTTGATTTTTATTTTGGCGTTGCGCTCTACCAATGCTGCAATTAGTTTCTTATTCGACTGGAACGCCTTCAGATCGTTTTTACCCAGGAGCGAAAACATAGCGGCATCTTTGATACAGGCATGTTTGATAATTTCTGCAAAGCCATTTCGCCACTCTGTATCCGGAAGAGAGGACAATAAGCTGACATCATACAACAGGAATGAAGGTTGGCGGATAATACCTACCATATTTTTATATACACCGACATCAATTCCGTTTTTTCCCCCGATAGAAGCGTCCACCATCGCAAGCAGGGAAGTGGGAACAAAACCAAATGGCAGCCCGCGCATATATACCGATGCCACATAACCCGTGATATCCGTTACCACACCACCGCCCACACCAACCAAAGTTGTTTTGCGGTCGGCTTCCATTTCTATGAGTTGATCAATAATAGCTTCAACCGTTGCCTGTACTTTAAATTCTTCGCCCGGTTTCAACACGATACAACTCCAGCCCTTGAATTTTAAAGGATGTGCTTTAAAAATATGCTCATCTGTGATAATAATAGCATTTTTCTTATCTGCCAGCTTTTTCAATTGCGCAAACGGAGCATCAAAATAAAATACCGTTGAAGTATTGCTGAACCTGTATTGAATCCTTTTCATACTATATCATAAAAATTATCCTTCCCTCCGCATACATTCCTTATACCCTTTGCCTTTTAACCTCATGAATTCATAATCTTATTCTGGTGATTGATACTTTCCATGTGTACAGCATCAAAATAACGTGTCACAAATTCTTTGCTCAGTCCCATTTTTTCACCACGGCCAAATGCCCTTTCCAGGATTTCATTCCAGCGGTTGGTTTGCAAAATGGTAATATTATTTTCTTTCTTGTATAAACCGATTTTCTCTGCAATCTTCATGCGCTGCCCGAGTATCTGCATCAGTTCATCATCGAGGTGATTGATTTGCTGGCGCAATTTTTCCAGTGCTGCATGAAACTCTTCTGAATTAACATCTTCTTTTCTCCAAACAATACTGTCGAGCATTTCAGCAAGGCGTTCAGGTGTTACCTGTTGTTTTGCATCGCTCCATGCATTATCCGGATCAATATGGCTTTCGATCATCAAACCATCGAAATCAAGATCGATTGCTTTTTGTGCCACATCCAGGAGAATGTCGCGGCGGCCGCAAATATGGGAAGGATCATTGATGAGCATCATGGATGGGTTGCGGCGTTTCATTTCAATAGCCAGGTGCCACATCGGTGCATTGCGGTATTCTGTATTGCCATAGGAAGAGAAACCGCGGTGAATCAAACCAATTTGTTTTACCCCGGCCCTGGCCACGCGTTCTACAGCACCTGTCCATAACTCAAGATCAGGATTGATCGGGTTCTTAATCAAAACAGGTATATCAACACCACGCAATGCATCGGCTACTTCCTGTACACTGAATGGATTTACAGTGGTGCGTGCACCAATCCATAATACATCCACATCAAAAGTCAATGCATCTTCCACCTGTTTACCAGTGGCTACTTCAACAGTAGTGGGCAAACCGGTTAATTTTTTTGCCTGCTGCAACCATGGCAAACCTTTGGCGCCAATGCCTTCAAACAATCCCGGCTTGGTACGTGGCTTCCAGATGCCGGCACGCAGCATATCTATTTTACCGGTATTGGCCAGCCTCGTGGCGGTGGCAATTACCTGTTCTTCGGTCTCCGCGCTGCAGGGACCGGAAATAATCAATGGACGCTTGTTCCATTTCTCCTGCACAAGTTGTTTCATGGTTGTTTCAATTGCTTGCATGGTAAAATTAAAATTTTATGTTGTGAACTATTTTATTTAAGTATCCTGCTAATTTTATTGGCCTGCCGGATCAATTCGTGGAGATATTCCACATTTTCCTTTTCGAGACAGGCTTTGAATTTTCTTAGTTGTGAAATGTGTTCGCTCAGAACATCCAGTACATTCTCCCTGTTCTGCATAAATATGGGCACCCACATGGCCGCATTACTTTTTGCCAGGCGAACCGTACTTTCAAAACCACCACCTGCCAGTTCAAATATGGCATCTTCTTCCCTTTCCTTTTCCAATACGGTATTGGCCAGTGCAAATGAGGTGATATGTGATATATGACTTACATAGGCAGCATGCATATCGTGGTTTTCCGCATCCATATAGGCGAGGTGCATTCCAATATCGGTGTATAATTTCTCCATGACTGCAACAGCATCGGGATCACTTTTTTCCTTTTCACAAATCACACAGGCACGGCCTGCAAAAGCATCACGTACTGCTGCTTCCGGGCCACTGTATTCTGTACCCCACATCGGGTGCGTGGCCACAAAACGTTTGCGCATCGGATGTGATGCCAACGCTTTGCAAAGCGCGAATTTTGTTGAACCGGCATCTGCAACAATCTGTTTATCGGTTATCAAATCCAAAACCTGTTGCATTACAGGAATAGTAACATCTACGGGTATTGCGACATATACCAGATCACTTTTCTTTACGGCTTCTTCCAGCGGAAGCACTTCATCGATCAACCCCAATTCAAGCGCTTTTTGTGCGCTGGCGGCGGTGCGGCTAACGCCAATTACATTTTTTACCAGTCCCCTATCTTTCAATGCAAGACTGAATGACCCGCTGATCAAACCTACCCCGACTATTGTAACATTATTGAACATTGTTCTTTCGTTTCTTTATTTTACCAATACCTGTTGTTTTATCCGCTGAATACTCTCCTCCAGTTTTTCTGCAGTACTGCACAAACTAACCCGGACATATTTATCGCCTGCTGTTCCAAAAATGCCGCCCGGTGTAATAAATACATTGGCATTGTACAATACTTCATCGCTCAGTGTATAGCCGCTTTCATATCCTGCAGGAATAGCAGCCCAAACAAACATGCCCACCTGCTCTTTTGAATAGGTGCAATGCAACAGATCGAGTAATTCAAATACTTTTTTTCTTCTTTCCCTGTAAACCTTATTAATACTGTCGTACCAGTCCTTACCCAGTCCAAGTGCTTTCGCAGCGGCCAGTTGTACTGGTAAAAACATGCCACTGTCCATATTACTTTTAAACCGCAGTACTTCGTCAATTCTTTCTTTGGCAGCACACAATACGCCAACCCGCCAGCCTGCCATATTTTGCGATTTGCTCAGTGAGTTCAATTCAAGTACAACATCCTTTGCGTCTTTTACAGAAAGAAAACTGGCGGGGTTTTCATTCAGGATAAAACTGTATGGGTTATCATGCACCACCAGTATATTTTTCTCCCTTGCCCAGTTGACCAGTTTTTCAAAGAACGAACTGTTGGGCAATTGACCGGTGGGCATATGCGGGTAATTCACAAACATCAGTTTCACTTTTCCAGGGGCGATTTTATCCAGTTCAGTAAAATCAGGGAGCCAGTTGTTTTCTTCTTTTAATGCATAAGAAATGGTAGTACCACCTGCCAGTTTCACGGCGCTGCTGTAAGTTGGGTAACCTGGGTTTGGTATCAATGCTGCATCACCTTCGTTGAGATAGGTCATGCAGATATGCATAATGCCTTCCTTGCTGCCTATCAGTGGTAGTATCTCGGTATCGGGATTGAGATCAACATGGTACCATCTATTGTACCAATCGCTGATGGCTTTTCTCAATACCGGTGATCCTTTATAACCCTGGTAAGCATGTACATTGGGCTTGGCGCTTTCTTCCTGCAAAACTTTAATGACATCAGGATGTGGTGGCAAATCCGGGCTGCCAATACCAAGGTTGATGATATTCTTTCCCTGTTTATTCAGTTCATCTATTTCTCTCAGTTTCTGGGAGAAATAATATTCACCAATACCTTCCAGTCTTTTCGATGTTGTTATCATGGTTAAAAAATCAAAAATTCAAATATCGAAAGTCAAAAAATCTCAGTCATTTTCACATCTTCACATATCCACATTATCACATTATACTGTTTTTCCCTTTTTATACACACCAAATACTTTTACTTCTTCTGTCAAAGGTTTTATTTCGCCGATCACGCCATTAAACTGTTCCAGTGTATCAAACTCCATATCGGCATGAAAACTATAACGCCATTCGCTGCCGGGTATCGGCGAACTTTGCAGTTTGCTGAGATTGATACCGCCATCTGCAATTTTTGTCAGTACACGGGCCAGGCTTCCCCTTGAATGATCGGTATGAAATACGACTGATGCTTTGTCGGCATCCAGTACCTGTTCGGCCGCTTCGCTTCTTTGTAAAATCAGGAAGCGGGTATAATTATTTTTCATGGTATGGATATTGGGCGCCAGGACGTTTAACTGAAAAAGTTCAGCAGCCAGTTTGGAAGCAATGCCTGCTACATGTTTGCTGCGGTGCTGGTGGATATGTTTGGCGCTAAGTGCGGTATCTTCTGTTTCAATGAGTTTCCAGTCGTATTTATCAAGGTATTCCAGGCATTGCTGTATCGCCATGGGATGCGAATGCACTTCACGAATGTCTTCCAGTTTTACGCCGGGGTTTACAACCAGGTTTTGTTTGATCTGCAGGTATATTTCACCGATGATGGTGAGGTTGCTTCTTTGCAGTAAGTTATAATTGGGAAGGATGCTGCCCGCGATGGAGTTTTCGATGGCCATAACACCGCCATCACTTTCTTTTTTATTACCGGCAATTTTCACCACTTCGTTGAAGGTGCCGCAGCAAATTACTTCCACATTTTTTCCGAAAAACTGCTGCGCTGCCACCTGGTGAAAGCTGCCTTCGAATCCTTGTATCGAGACTTTTGTATGCATAATTAAAAACAAAAATCCCGGCGATTTGCCGGGATTCTTTATGTTGATTTGTTTTTATATCGTGTGATTCAACAAAAGCAATCCCGGCTTCCTGGTAAAGAAGAAATAAAAATAAAAGTAACGGTATGCCTTTGTGATTAACATGAATCAAAAGTAGGAAGCTATCGCTTAAACACCAAAATTATTTTATACATATATGATGAAACCCGCGCCGGGCGCGAAAGCTAACGTTCGTTATGCAAGTCGTTTCATCATCATCTCATCTATTTTCCGGAAGAGGTGAAAGGGTTTGTATATGCGCCAGTTCTCTATTTCGACCAGTTCAAGAAAGCGGTTGAGCTTTGCCTTACGGAAATCATGTTGTGTTTGTTCGGACATATTGATGATAACTACCCATCCATTTTCATCAGTTACTTCTTCAAACCATTCTTCATAATAATCCTTTCCGTCGCTGTGAAAATTGAGCACATTCTCCGCTATTAAAATAAACTTGGTAATACCTTCTTTGAAAAAAACATCGGTTACTTCGCGCTTCAACTCCATGATATCATTTTCAATGGCATCATTCCACTCTCCGATCAGCTCAATCACCATATAATGCTCCTCGTAGTCGGCCATGATCACTTTCAGGTACATGGTGCGTGATCCAAAATCATCCCATTGCGGATGGATATAATAATTGTATATCGTTTGGGAGAATTCAAATTCAGAGTAAACCCTTCCAAAGAAGGGTGAACGTTCATCTTCTTCGCTGATGTATATATGGCGCCAGTTATAAAACGGTTCTATATCCTGCATAAATCACGGTTCGGTGTTGGCAATATACGTTTTGCCCATTGGCCTGTCCAAATATTTTTTATTGTTATGATGGTATTAAAAAATAAAATGAGCTTGTTAATAAAAGATTCAGCAAAAAAAAGATCCCGTCAGGAAATGGAATCGACGGCTTTTTTAACACTTCCGTATTTGAGCAACAGTGTCTTTGCTTTTTCGTAGTCCGAAATATTTAACTTTTCCATGACCATCTTCGTTCCCCTGTCTACCAGTTTGTCATTGCTCAGCAGCATGTTTACCATTTTATTATCTTCTACCCTTCCTATCTGTATCATTACTGCTGTGGAAATCATATTCAACACCAGTTTTTGTGCAGTGCCGCTTTTCATTCTTGTGCTGCCGGTAACAAACTCCGGTCCTACCACCACTTCAATGGGATAATCTGCCGCTGCAGCCAGCGGGCTGCCCGGGTTGCAAACAATACATGCCGTAACGATACCGCGTTTGCGGCTTTCTTCCAACGCACCAATTACATAAGGCGTGGTACCGCTTGCCGCAATGCCAATGACCACATCGTTTTCACTGATATCATGCATTTGCAAATCTTCCCAGCCCTGCTCTTTGCTGTCTTCTGCTTTTTCGACTGCCTTTTGAATAGCTTCTTCCCCACCGGCTATCAAACCAATCACCAGCCCGTATGGCATACCATAGGTAGGCGGGATTTCGCTGGCATCGAGTATCCCCAGCCTTCCGCTGGTGCCTGCGCCTACATAAAACATTCTTCCACCGGCCAGCATCTTATCACTGATAACAGGTACTAATTTTTCAATTTGGGGAATGGCCTTCTCCACGGCCACGGGAACTGTCTTGTCTTCATCATTTATATAATGCAGGATATCCTCCACACTCATTTTGTCGAGATGCCGGTAATTACTTGCCTGTTCCGTGAACTTTTCAAACGACATAATGCAATCGGTTTAGCTGTGATATTCTATCAGCCCTTCCATGGGGTTTTTTAATATGCGGCCAAGTTCAAATTCATACCCGTTACAAAGTTCCTTTACCACATCTTTAAACCCATAGGCGACACCTCCCACAAAATGAATGGGCAGTTTCCAGCTTTCATTGTATTTGCAAAGATGGCTGAAGAAGAAATCATTGAGCCCATCTTCGATAATATTTTCCACCATATAGTGACCACGGTTTTCCGCAAGGAACAATGAAAAAGCGGCGAGGTAGCGGTTGGCCAATGGCTTCTTATACACATTCTCCAGAATTTCGGCCTGGTTGGTTGTATACTTCAGATCGAATTTATATTTCAGTTCGTCATCAAATGTTTCATATAAATAATACTGCACCACTTTTTTCCCGAGGTAGGCGCCGCTTCCTTCGTCGCCCAGAATAAATCCAAGACCGGGGCTGTTCTTCACGATTTTTTTCCCGTTGAAGAAACAGGAATTACTACCGGTACCCAATATACATACAATACCTTTTGTGTTACCGGCAGCCGCTTTGGCTGCGCCCATCAAATCGTGATCAACCTGTATGCTGGAGGAGGGAAACACTTTACTGATAGCTGTTTTCATCATCTTTCGGTTCTCCACGGCAAGACAACCTGTACCATAAAAGAATATATCAGAAATAGTGTACTTTTTTATTTTCGGCAACAGTTCATTGCGAAGAATCGTTTGTACCTGTTCGCTGTTGAGAAAATAAGGGCTCATGCCCTGTGTAAAGAGTATTTTCTTTTTCCTTCCTTCCAATACGCACCATTCGCATTTGGTAGCGCCGCTGTCTGCTATTAGTATTGCCATATCCTCGTATGTTGCAACGAAGTTAGTATTCCCCGAACATTTAGCATAAAACTAATGACGGGCGTCAGTTGTTTTCAGTTAATTTGCAGTTGAATCTGTATGATATGACGCCACAAAGAAAGCTAAACATTTGGTTACCGCTCTTATTTGCCATCATCATGATCGCGGGAATGTCGATCGGGTACAAACTGAGGGAAAACACTGCCCGCCCGGGAAGTTTTTTCAAACTGGACAAGAAAAGCCCGATGCAGGAAGTGATGGACCTGATACAATTGAAATATGTGGATGCGGTGAACCCCGATACACTGGCCGGCGATGCGATACAGCAAATGCTCAACAAACTGGACCCCCACTCTATTTATATTCCCGCCGTTACACTGGGGGCAGTAAATGAAGATTTACAGGGGAATTTCCAGGGCATTGGTGTGGAGTTCAATATTTTCAGTGATACAGTACACATTATTTCGGTCCTGGAAAATGGGCCAAGCGACAAAGCTGGCCTCAAAGTAGGTGACCGTATTATTAAAGTAGGCGATTCGGTTGTAGCCGGTAACGGTATAACTTCTACCCGTATCCGTAAATTTTTACGGGGACCAGGGGCCAGCAGCGTAAACATCACAGTACTGAGAAATAATAAACCACTGGATGTAACCATCCAGCGCGGTACCATTCCACTGCCATCTGTAGATGCGGTGTACATGATGGATAAGTCAACAGGGTATATCCATATCAATAAATTTTCTGAAACTACCTATGTGGAGTTCATGAAAGGATTGGAAGCTTTGCAAAAAAAAGGTCTGCAAAAACTCTTGCTTGATATCCGCGACAATGGTGGCGGCATCTTACAGCAGGCCGTAGAAATAGCAGATGAGTTTCTCGACGGCACCAAGCTGATTGTCTATACACAGGGCAACGAAAGCCCCCGGCAGGAATACCGCTGCAAACGCGATGGCCTGTTTGAAAAAGGTAAACTGGTGGTCATGGTCAATGAGGGCACAGCTTCCGCCAGTGAAGTGCTGGTGGGCGCTTTGCAGGATTGGGATCGCGCAGAAATTGTGGGACGACGAACTTTCGGAAAAGGATTGGTGCAGGAACAGTACGACTTAAGTGATGGTTCCGCACTCCGGCTTACGGTGGCCCGTTATTATACGCCCAGCGGGCGCAGTATTCAAAAACCTTACAATAAGGGTGAAGAAGATTATGAACACGACCTGGCCAACCGCTATTCGCATGGTGATTTGATCTCCGCTGATAGTAACCACATCAAAAACGGCAGGGAATATAAAACCAATGGCGGCAGAACGGTCTACGGTGGCGGTGGCATCATGCCGGATGTTTTTGTGTCGATCGACACGTCTGTTATTTCTATGTCCGTTGCTCAATTGTATTCCCGCAATACTTTCAGCAATTTTGCCTATCATTATTTTATGGATCACCGCAGTGACCTGAACAACCTGAAATCACCGACAGAATTATACAATCGTTATAAAACGGACCAGGTGGTATGGAATGAATTTTCTTCTTTTGCAGCAAAGGACAGTGTAGACATCACCCATATTTCAGAAAAAGACAGGGCGCTGGCCGAACAAAGATTGCTGGCGCTGGTGGCACGGCAACAATGGAAGAACAATGGTTTTTATGAAGTACTGAATGCAAATGATAATACGGTAAAGAAAGCCCTGGAGGAATTGAACAAATAAAAAAGGGCACATCTCTTAGAAATGTGCCCGGAGAGGATAAGGTGGGAACTAATAGAAAGAAATTATATCGGGAGCTTTATTTGTTTTTGTCGAGTACTTCCTTCTTTTCGATGAAGTAAGAACCTACCAGTCCAAGACCGCCGCCAATGGCTATCAGTGAAAAGTAAATACCTTCTGGTTCTTCCGTCCTTCCTTTCAAACCATATGTATCAATCAGGAAAGCTATCAGTAAACCCAAACCTGCGCCGATTAACAGCAACCCCCATTTTAAATTTTTGTAAGGAGCGGGGCTATACTGTTTAGGGTTTATTCCTTTTTCTACCATGGCAAGGTTTTCCCTGCTTTTCATGTATACAATACCGAATATCATGGCAAAAAATCCAAGAGGTACTAAAATCGGGATTAACATTTCTCCGCCGTGCATAACTAAGTTTTTTATCGTTTTTTAAATGTTGTTTGTCTTGTTCTTACTATGACTACCAGTCGTTCGCCCTGGTTACAGCTTTTCAGAACTTTTTTTAACGGCCAGGTGCCGGATAGCTGGGTTGACACCCCTTTTTCTATCTTTTACCGGCCAATTCAATGAACTTACACCTATTATGACTACGGCCAAAAAGCCGAGGTTACAGTTACCGGCAAAAATGTGGCTTTATCCGGTAAAAAAGCTGTTTCGTACTGCCGCCCCTTGCCCCGGAGGCCGGGTTAGGCGTACTTTGCAGCAGAATTACAACAATCGAATGCTGCGTGGTATATATATAATTATAGTATCCGCCTTTCTTTTGACAACTGTAACCTTCTTTCAAAACCAATAGTCATATATCTGTGTAATGCAAACCGGGCCAAACGATAACGCAATCATCAGCAGGGTACTGCAGGGCGACCAGCATGCTTACGCTGAACTGGTAAAACGATACCAAAATTTCGTGTTTACCATTTGTATGCGTTATACGGACAGCCGGGAGGATGCCGAAGAAATAGCCCAGGACATTTTTGTAAAAGCTTACAGGTGCCTGGCCGATTTCAGGGGCGAGTCCAAATTCAGTACATGGCTCTATACCATTGTGAATACCAGTTGTATCACCTTCCTGCGGAAGAAAAAACTGGAAACAAAATCACTGGATGATGAGCGCGTGTTTGCAGTAGCGGATAACATTGACAGTGGCATGCGGGCCAACCAGGTAGAGCAGAAATCGAGGGTGGCCATGGTCAACCAGGCCATCCAGTTGCTCAGTCCCGATGATGCAAAAATCATCAGCCTTTTTTACAAAGGTGAGCAAAGCCTGGACGAAATTGGCTTGATAATGGGAATTGATCCCAATACGGTGAAGGTAAAACTGCACCGTGCCCGCCAACGGCTGAAAGAAAAAATGGAAAAGCATTTTACACAGGAAGTAAGGGACCTGGTGTAGAAAACAGTTTGTTTAAAAGAATACAGGATATTAACAAGGCGAAACAGTAAAATCTGTAGAACTTTGTAAAAGAAAATAAAGAAAACCCGATTGTATGAATACGCAGCAAAATATTGAGGATCGTTTGTGGGACTATATTGATGGTTCCTGCAGCACAGAGGAAAAGAATTTTATCGAAAACCTGGTAGCAACACAGGAAGAGTGGCGTATGAAATACCACGAGCTGATGGAGGTTCATCAACTGATGCAGGGGTCACTCGAACTGGATGAACCATCACTCCGTTTTTCCCAAAACGTGATGGAAGAAATTGCGAGATACCATATTGCTCCTGCTGCAAAAAGTTATATCAACAAGAAAATCATTTACGGCATCGGTATTTTCTTCCTCGTCATGATTGTGGGTTTCTTTGTATATGGATTGGGACAAATCAACTGGTCTGATAACAGTGGAACGACCAATGATTTATTGTCAAAATACAATGTCAACAAAATAGACTTCGGCAAATTTTTCAATAATACCTACACCAATGTCTTCATGATGGTCAATGTAGTGATGGGACTGATGCTGCTGGACATGTACCTCGGTAAGAAAAGAAAAAAATTACAGGAAAAAGAAGCGTAAGAGTAAGAGCCGGTCATTGAAAGATGGCTGGTTTTTAAATGCCGTCCCGGTTGCGTTCGGGATGGCCCGGTATGTCCTTCCGGTTCCCCGGAAGGACTCTTTAATTCTGAAAAAACATTTCAGTACCTAATCAAATTTCTTTTTCAGTTCCGCCAGCCTGGCCTGGAAAGGATTTAGTGGCGATTCCTTTTTCCCTGGTAAAGGTTTTTTACTACCTGGTGGACGTTGTTCATGTACCGGTGATTTTCTCTCGCCGCCCATTCCTTTCATCGTCAGTGCAATTCGCCTTCTCACCACATCCACTTCGGTAACCGTTACCATCACTTTTTGCTGCAGCTTCACGACTTCATTTGGATCGCTGACAAAAGTATTGCTAAGCTGCGAAATATGAACGAGTCCGTCTTGCTTCACGCCTATATCAACAAAAGCACCGAAGTTGGTAATGTTTGTTACCAGGCCAGGAACCGTCATTCCTACTTTGACATCCTCGATGGATTTAATGGTATCATCAAAACGAAACTCTTCAATCTGCTGGCGTGGATCACGTCCGGGTTTTTCCAGTTCCTTCAAAATATCATTGATGGTAAATTCACCAATGGTTTCTGTTATATATTGTTTGGTGTTAATCTTCTTTCGCAACTCAGGTTGTTTGATCAAATCTTCCGGCTTCGCGTGTAAATCTTTTGCCATCGCTTGCACGACGTGATAACTTTCCGGGTGTACGGAAGAATTGTCCAGTACATTTTCCGCACCAGGTATCCGCAAAAAGCCGGCACACTGTTCAAATGATTTGGGGCCCATCATCGGAACTTTTTTCAATTCAGCCCTGCTTTTAAATGCACCATTCTTTGTGCGGTATTCCACAATATTTTTTGCCAGCGTAGCGCTCAGACCGGATACATACAATAGTAAATGTTTCGAAGCGGTATTGACATCCACACCAACAAAGTTTACGGCACTCTCCACTACCCTGTCCAGTCCATCTTTTAATTTGGTTTGATTGACATCGTGCTGGTATTGCCCAACACCGATTGATTTTGCATCAATCTTTACCAGTTCACTCAATGGATCCAATAAACGACGTCCGATACTGATGGCACCACGAACAGTCACATCCTCATCCGGAAATTCTTCGCGCGCTACTTCGGACGCGGAATAAATAGAAGCCCCGCTTTCATTTACCTGGAAGATACTTACAGGTTTGCCAAAATCAATACTGCGCACCAGCTGTTCCGTTTCCCTTCCGGCAGTTCCGTTGCCAACACCGATGGCATCAATGGAAAATTTATCAACGAGGTATTTGATTTCCGCGACGCTTTTTTCCCGGTCATGCTGCGGTGGGTGCGGATAGATGGTGGTATTGTAAATAAAATTTCCCTGCTCATCGAGGCAAACCAGTTTACAACCGGTTCTGTATCCCGGGTCAAGTGCCAGCACTCTTTTAGAACCCAGTGGCGAAGCCAGCAATAACTGCCGAAGGTTTTCAGTAAATACATGAATGGCTTCTTCATCCGCCTTATTTTTGCTCAGCAACCTGAATTCATTTTCAATAGAAGATTTCAGCAACCTGTCAAATGAATCTTCGATCGCTTTCCTGACTTCCACACTGCAGGCATTACTGGCCTTGATAAAAATCCTGTTCAATTCATTGATCGCTGTTTCCCGGTCGATATTAATGTCCATGATAAGGTAACCATCTTTCTCCCCGCGGCGAATGGCGAGTATGCGGTGTGAAGGGCTATTGGCCAGCGGTTCACTGAATTCAAAATAATCGCGGTACTTCTGTGCCTCCTCTTCTTCCTTTTTACTGTTTACCACTTTTGAATACAGGACTGCATTTTCTGTAAATAATTGCCGGATCTTATTTCTTGCCTGTTCATGCTCACTGATCCATTCGGCGATGATATCCCTTGCACCCTGCAGCGTTTCTTTTGTATCGGCCACCTGTTCGCTGATATATGTGGCGGCAATGGTTTCGGGAATTTCAGTTCCCTGGTCGAATAAAATTTTTGCCAGCGGTTCCAATCCTTTTTCAATGGCTTGTGTCGCCCTTGTCTTGCGCTTGGGTTTGAAAGGCAGGTATATGTCTTCCAGTTCGGTGGCGGAAAAACAATCATCGATGCGTTGTTTGAGTTCGGGTGTCAGCTTCCCCAATCCATCGATGGTTTTAATGACCGTTTCTTTTCTTTTATCCAGTTCGGTGAAATATTTTATTTCCTCTACTACATTTCCAATGACCACTTCATCTGCATTGCCGGTGGCTTCCTTGCGGTAGCGTGCCATAAAAGGAATCGTGGCGCCTTCGTTTTGCAATTCATAAATATTTACAACCTGTTTTATTCCCAGGCCTAACTTCTCTGCTATCTTCTGAATGTATTTTACTTCCATGTTATTTGATACTTACAAAAAACTGACAAATTTTTCGGGGCAGCAAATGTAAATGATCAACTGAAAGAAAAAATTTTGTTTTATCAACAAGACATGTTACTGCGAAAGTACTTCCTTTAAAATCCGGTTCACTTCTTTTGCCCTGTTCATTATCATTAAATGCCCGGCATTGGGTATGGTATGCGTGGGTTGTGTAAAGCGAATGGGCAATACTTCATCTTTTGTGCCATGTATGTGTACATAAGAAGCGGGCAACTGATCTGATTTCCATTTCAACACGGCATCCATCGCCCAGTGAATAAATTGATTATCGCTTTCGTTGATGATGGTGCGCAGCATTTGCCTGTCTTCTTCTGTTTCCGTGGTAAACACCCTTTTTATTTTTGCAGCAGATTTTACCAGCGATATGGGTACACATTTATGCAACTGTAATTTTCCTGCCACTTTAAAATAAAAAGGTAATTGCTTGTGGGAAGGAACACTTGATATAAGAATCGTGGTAACCGGTTTGAGTTGTGTGGCGATCTCTGCTGCCATCATACCACCCATCGATAAGCCGACCAATGCAAATGGTTCACTGATATCAATATTTTCCGCAAGGCGGTAAGCATAATGACGGAGCGATTCTTTTTTCTGCGGCTGTATCCATTCGATATATATGGCCTCACAATGTGGAGGAAGTTCAATATGCCTGAAGACACGGCTGTCGGCCGCCAACCCGCTGATGAAGTAAACTTTCATACCTGCATTTTTATGCCAGCTTTCACCATGCTAAGCTATGCACTAAAAATGGAACTGCCGTCAATCGGAAAGATCGCAGTTTGTTAATCCCGTAGATTTCGAATTCATGCTTACACTCGTTCGTAAAATTGTACCTTTGCGGCAACACAACCGTCATGGATATAAAAAATAATATACTGGAAACTATTGGCAACACGCCCCTGATTAAACTGAATAAAATAACCAGGGACCTGCCGGCCATGGTGCTTGCCAAGGTGGATTATTTTAACCCGGGCAACTCCATTAAAGACCGCATGGCCATTAAAATGATTGAAGTGGCTGAACAGGAAGGAAAATTAAAACCGGGTGGTACCATTATTGAAGGCACCAGCGGCAACACGGGTATGGGACTGGCGCTTGGCGCCTGCGTAAAGGGATACAAATGCATTTTTGTCACCACAGATAAACAGTCAAAGGAAAAAGCGGATATACTGAAAGCCATGGGTGCTGAAGTAATTGTTTGCCCCACAAATGTAGAACCGGAAGATCCGCGCAGTTATTATTCCGTAGCAAAAAGGCTCGCGAAAGAAATTCCCAATTCATTTCACTGCAATCAATATGACAACCTGGCCAATCGCCTGGCCCACTATGAAAGTACCGGTCCTGAAATATGGAATCAAACCGATGGTAAGATTACACACCTGGTTTGCACAGCGGGCACAGGCGGCACCATTACAGGAACAGCCATGTACCTGAAGGAAAAAAATCCAAACATACAGGTATGGGCCATCGATGTATACGGTTCACTCCTGACCAAGTATTTCTGTACCGGCGACATTGATATGAATGAGGTACATCCATATATCTCGGAGGGCTTTGGGGAAGATTTTGTACCGGGCAATTATGATATGAGCGTGATTGACCTGTTTGAGCAGGTAACTGATAAGGATGGTGCAGTAATGGCAAGACGTATTTCCAAAGAAGAAGGAATATTTGTTGGGTATAGTGCCGGCAGTTGCCTCCAGGGGTTGATGCAATTAAAAAGCAAACTCAAAAAAGACGATGTAGTGGTTTGTATTTTCCATGATCATGGCAGCCGTTACGTGGCGAAAATCTACAACGATCAGTGGATGATGGAGCGTGGGTTCCTGGATGTGAAAACATTTAAGGACATTGTCAGTGGAAGGGCAGTGAAACAAAAATTGGTGACCATTGATCCAAAACATACCGTAGCAGATGCGGTTGAATTAATGAAGAAATATGATATCGAACACATACCGGTTATTAATGGCAATGGCCCGGTAGGCGCCATCAGCGAAAATGGCTTGTTTCAAAAAGTATTCTCCAATCCGGATATAAAAAATGCCAGCATTGAAAGTGTGATGGAACCAGCCTACCCGGTGGTGGAATTCAATACGCCGGTGGAGAAGCTGGGCACCCTAATTAACAAGGAAAATGGGGCTGTGCTAAGCCGCGATGAAGCGGGGAATTATCATATCGTAACGAAGTATGATGTGATAAACGCCCTCGGAAAATAATTTTACGCTTACATGAATCACTTTAATGGGCGCGCTAAAAACCGCGTCCATTGTTGTTTTCAGCCGATAGTTCAAAAATAGCTAGTAAAAATACTAGTCGAATCTGCGTATATATTACGATTCTAATTTTGCGGGCTTTACGATAAATCTGATAAATACTGAAGATTAAAAATAGGTTAAATCCGCTCTTGTCCACCCAGCCCCGGCCGACTACATTTGTACCAGAAGTTGATTGGTATTTGAATCCAATATCCACAGAAACTAACCAGGAACAAAAAATTCAAATATCCAATATCTAAGAAAATCCAAACTTAAAAATCCAATATCAATCAACTTTCTTTTTTTCAATATCCCGTTTTAAAATCCAGGTCATAAGACCATCCAATATCCGGAGAATTCAATATCCAGCCGAAGAAACCAATGATGTTCTCTGAACCAAAGTCATTACAGAAATCCAATGTCCCTTAAAAGAACCATCCTAAGAAAAACACCATCCAATAATTCTGAAGAACCGAATCCTTAATCTCCAATACCCTCCTGCTAAATATATGCATTTAGCAGGAGGCAATAGAGAAGGGATTACCTCGCAAGCCTTTCATTTTTCTGCTTCCTTTTTTAATTTCTTTACTTTCACTGAAAAAAATGCCTTCTTTCCGCGACCAGGCGGGCAATACCATTTCGCTCAATGGATTTCCAAAACGCATTGTATCGATTGTTCCATCACAAACAGAGTTACTGTATGATCTCGGTTTGGAAGAATCGGTTGAGGGCATCACTAAATTTTGCATTTACCCCGATAAATGGTTTCGTTCCAAACAAAGAGTGGGTGGTACAAAGGATTTGCATATTGCTATCATTCGTCAGCTACGGCCTGATCTAATCATTGCCAACAAGGAAGAAAATGAAAAAGCGCAGGTAGAACTTCTTGCTGCGGAATTCCCGGTATGGATCAGCGATATCAAAAACCTGGAAGGTGCATTGCACATGATCCAATCCATTGGTGAGATAACAGACAGGCGGGAGAAAGCAAGCACCATGATCCATCAAATCAGGGAAAATTTTAAACAACTCGTTCCGCTTTCTCCACCCATTCCTTCCGCTTATTTTATCTGGCAGGAGCCTTATATGACGATTGGCGGCGATACTTTCATTAGTGATATGATGCAACGTTGCGGGCTTGATAATATTTTTCATAACAGCCATCGCTACCCGGAAACAACTGTACATGAACTCCGGGACAAAAATTGCCGGTTACTGTTATTGTCGTCGGAGCCATTTCCCTTCAAAGAAAAACATGCCTTTCAGTTACAATCGCTGTTACCGGATACAAAGATTGTCCTGGCTGATGGTGAATATTTCAGTTGGTATGGCAGCCGCCTGTTGCAGGCGCCCGCATACTTCCGTCAACTCATACAAGGGTTGAGCAACATCACTTGAGCCCACCACAATTTATTGTAATTTCAGCCCATGACATTTAACGACCAGGTGAATGCATCTGTAACCAGGGAATCTGATAAACCATCGCGCAAGAAACCAATGTACCCGGTTTCCGACGCGTTGCGTGCCTACCTGAAACAGCATGGGCGGGAAGGAAAATTACCAGTATCATACAATGATTTACTCCGTTATACTTATTCCGTACCGGTAAAAGATAAAAACGGGAAGGATACGCTTTGGGAAAGTGTGACCTACGACATGCGCGAATGGAATTATATCCGCGAAGGCCTGGTAAAAATTTATGCGATTTTAAAAACAGAAGGAGATTTTACATTTACCAAGCACCTGGATGTGGCACGCATCGATTACTGCAGTTTTGGAAACAGTCATCCATTTCGCATTCGTATCGTCAACAAATTTAACGACAACTATGATCACTACTATGTGAAGATCGCAGATGCTTCGCGTATATATGGCTTAGAATTGGAGCATATCCTCTCGCCCAACCGTATTACGTTCATGACACAAAATAATACACTGGTGGAAGAACATATCCCTGGCATTCCCGGCGATGTATTCATCAAAACCTATCTCGATGCACCCGACACCAATCGTATTCGTTTATCAAAGGAGTTTGTAAAGTTCAATGAAAGATGCTATGTCCGTTTGCTGGGTGATATGCGCAGTTATAATTTCGTCGTCGACATTACACCAGATATTGAAGATTTCCAGTACCGCATACGCGCCATCGATTTTGATCAGCAATCATACGAAGGAAGGAAAAATTTATACCTGCCTCAATTTTTCAAGGAAAACAAAGCATTTGTAGATCTGTCGCTTAAGTATCTCAATAAAGATTCCATTGAGCAATACCAGGCGGAGGAAAGGACGCTGATGACTTTCCGGCTTGCTTCTGCGCGGTACCGTATCAAGGAATTGCTGGATATCATGTCGAAAGACAATATTTCCTCCCCGGAAAAAGTCAACCAGTTGAAAACAGAACTGGGTTTGCAATACAATAACATGAATGCATTCAGGAAATGCAGTTCGATGGGTCAAATACTCAAACGAAACCTCAAGCAAACGCTGCAAAAGAACCTGCTGCTGATTCCAAAAATCAAAAGCCGGTTTGAAGACTAGAACACCCGTTAGTATTTTCAAATATTCAATTTTACAGAAGCCGGGGGAATGGTATCTTTGCGCCTCACAAATATTGTTGCTGCTATAACGGAAACTAATTTTACAACAAAAACGTCAGCGTTTTAAACAATGAAAAAGTACAAACCCGGCGTGCTGTTTGGCGAAGAGCTGGAAGCACTCTACAAAGACGCAAAAGATAACCAGTTTGCAATTCCCGCAGTGAACACCATTGGTACCAATACCATTAATGCGGTGCTGGAAACTGCAGCCAAGGTAAACTCTCCCGTTATTATTCAATTCTCCAATGGTGGCGCGCAATTTATCGCCGGAAAAGGAATGCCCAATGACAAATTGCAGGCAAATATTACCGGCGGTGTCAGTGGTGCACTGCATATACATAATGTAGCAAAATACTATGGCGTACCGGTTGTATTGCATACCGATCACGCAGCCAAGAAATGGCTCCCCTGGATCAGCGGCCTGCTCGATGCCGGTGAACAGTTTTATAAAGAAAAAGGACAGCCCCTTTTCAGTTCACATATGCTCGATCTCAGTGAAGAACCCATAGAAGAAAACATTCACACTTCTGTTGAATTTTTCAAACGCATGCAGCCATTGGGAATGGCTATTGAAATTGAGCTCGGTGTTACCGGTGGTGAAGAAGATGGTGTTGACAACAGTGGTGTTGAAAATGAAAAACTGTATACGCAACCCCAACACGTTGCCTATGCCTACACTGAATTGAGTAAAGTAGGCAGGTTGTTTTCCGTAGCAGCCGCATTTGGAAACGTACATGGTGTATATAGCCCGGGCAATGTAGAATTGCGCCCAATTATTTTAAAGAACAGCCAGGACTATATCGAGAAAGAATTGAAGACAGGGCCAAAGCCTGTCTATTTCGTGTTTCATGGTGGCAGCGGCTCCCCGCAAAACCAAATCCGCGAAGCTATTAGCTATGGTGCCATCAAGATGAACATTGATACGGATTTGCAATGGAGTTTCTGGGAAGGTGTATTGGGCTTTTATAAAAAGAACGAAGCTTACCTGCAGGGACAATTGGGCAACCCCGAAGGAAAAGATAAGCCTAATAAAAAATATTATGACCCCCGCGTATGGTTGCGCAAGGGCGAAGAAACATTTATCAAGCGATTGGAAGTTGCCTTCGATGATTTGAATTGTATCAACAGGAACGCATAGTCATTCCTATATTATTTTTTCAATAGCCTGGCATTTGCCGGGCTATTTCTTTGCCCGGCATTTTCACATTTCTCCACTTTTGTTGCGTCGCACACTTCAACGACGTATCTTTACCTAACGATTGTTAGTATAACTGTTTTAATAAGCTTTATATGTCTTCCTCCAAAATTATAGAACTGCTTGGCAAACAGGCCGCCAGTTTACTCAGCCACCAGTGTAAGACCATTGACAAATCCTCTCTTCATTTACCTGACCCGCATCACCTTGATCGTGTGTGGCTGGAAAGCAACCGAAGCAATCAGGTGTTGCGCAGCCTCCAGGACATGTTGAACCATGGCAGGCTCTCCGGAACAGGCTACCTGTCTATTTTACCCGTCGACCAGGGCATTGAACACAGCGCCGGGGCATCCTTCGCACCCAATCCTATTTATTTCGATCCGGAAAATATTGTCCGCCTTGCGGTAGAAGGCGGCTGCAATGCTGTGGCGTCCACTTTTGGTGTGCTCGCCACCGTTAGCCGCAAGTGGGCACATAAAATCCCCTTCATGGTGAAGATCAATCACAATGAGTTTCTCAGTTACCCAAATAAATTCGACCAGGTGATGTTTGGCAAAATAAAAGATGCGTGGAGCATGGGCGCCATATCTGTTGGCGCCACCATATATTGGGGCAGCCCTGAAAGTACCCGTCAATTACAGGAAGTAGCCACTGCTTTTTCCATAGCACATGAATTGGGCATGAGTACAGTTTTGTGGTGTTACCTGCGCAACAATGCATTCAAGGTGGATGGAGTAGATTATCATACTGCGGCTGATCTCACAGGCCAGGCCAATCATTTGGGTGTTACACTGCAGGCCGATATCATCAAACAAAAATTACCCACCAATAATGGTGGTTACAACGCTACAAAACATGGCAAGACCAGCAAACTGGTATATACCAACCTTACCAGTGATCACCCCATTGATCTTTGCCGCTACCAGGTAGCCAACTGTTACATGGGCAGGGTTGGATTGATCAACAGTGGCGGGGAAAGCAAGGGCGCCACCGATTTAAGCGAAGCAGTGGTCACGGCTGTTATTAATAAACGTGCTGGTGGAATGGGATTGATCAGCGGGCGCAAGGCTTTTCAAAAACCTATGCATGAAGGAATAGAATTATTACACACAATACAGGATGTTTACCTCGATAAAAGTATTACCATTGCATAACTAATCCAATCGTGATAAAGCTGACAACCCTACCCGCCTCGGCCTGTAGGGTTATTTTTTGCCCGGCTTATTTAACCAATTCTTCTATTACTTTACCAATATTTCCATTGGGTGCCTGTATATGCAACAATGCCGCCAGCGTAGGCGCGATATCGGTCATGTGTACTTCATGATTGCTTTTGCCTGGCTTGATATTCCAGCCATACCATAACAGTGGAATATGCGTGTCATACGGGTTCCATGTTCCGTGCGTGGTACCGGTCCGGCTATACCCATCAAACCAACCGGCGTTTAATACAATCTGCACACCACCGCTCCTCCTAAAATTATAGCCGTTGGCGATCATTGTCTTTAAAGGCTCAGGTATGGGCGATTTTCCTATTTCGTCCACGTCCACTGCATAACTGATACCGGGTTGTTGCTTTAAATAATCAACAGTAGCTTTTTTGATGGCTGTATAATCCAGGCGGTCGGTAATAATCCGGTTCATATTATAATTCACCTGGTAGTTCTGCAATGAACGGACAAGGTTTTGAACATTGAAACGCTCGGCCAGTAATTTATTCAATGATTCTACCAATGATTTGCCGCTCCAGAAATCGGCGGGTAGCTCATGCTCCTGCATAAATCCGATGGCATGTGCGGCGCCATGATCGGCCGAGAGGAAAACAAGGTATTGCCCCTTTCCCACTTTTTCATCAAGCGATTGAAACAATGCTGTGAGATCTTTGTCAAGGCGCAGGTAGGTGTCTTCTATTTCAATTGAATTGGTCCCAAACATGTGGCCGACATAATCGGTGGAGGCACAATTGATCGTTAGGAAATCAGTTGCTTCCCCTTTACCGAGCTGGTATGCGTCAACAGCAGCTTTTGCAAAATCCAGTGTAAGTGTGTTACCAAATGGAGTATAACGGAAGCTTCCCTTGTTCTTTTTATATATTTCATTGATGGCATGTGGAAATACAGGTGCGCTTTCGCCGGCAAACTTTCCTTCGTAAGATTCGTCATCGTTGTCACTACTTTTGTAGGTACCAATGGGGTACAGCGTATTCCAACCACCCGCAATTAATTTCTCTACATTGTTATCACCGTTGAACTTTATCACCCAGGGCGGCAATTGCTGCATATAATAAGTGCTGGTGATAAAATGACCGCTGGCATCGTCAAACCAGAATGCACCGTTGGCAGTATGACCGGCAGGTAAAATAGAGGCCCTGTCTTTTAATGAAACACCAATCACCCTCGATTTAAAATTGGTAGCTACTCTTAATTCATCGGTAATCGTGGATACCAGTAAATTTCTTGGAGACATCTTTCCATCTTCCGACTCATTGCCCACACTTTGAACCGTCGAGTCGGAAGTGCAGTACAAAGTTTTCCCGGATAATTGATCCATCCAGTCATTTCCGGCAATACCACTTAAAGCAGGAACTGAACCGGTAAATATACAGCTATGCCCTACTGCCGTGAAGGAGGGCAGGTAATTGATCAGTGTGTTTTCGCAGGAGAAACCATCGTTCAGCAGTCGTTTGAAACCACCTGTTCCATAGCGGTTGTAATACCGGTACAGGTAATCCCAGCGCATTTGATCGACTACTATCCCTACCACCAGCTTTGGCCGCTGAAGCATTGTGTTTTTTACAGCGGCATTACTATTCACCTGGGCAATGATTGTTGTGACAGATAATGATACCAGTAAAACTAATAGTATATATTTCCGCATTGACATAAATTTTGACAAATGTAAATGAATGATGTTTGAAAGCACGACCGAAGTTTATTGGTATATGGGTATTTTAGTTTTACTGCCATTGACCGTGATAATATGTCCTGGCTTTTTATGCATTTTCACATATTTAATGGGGTTTTACCGGCCCGCCTTTAGCCTGAATTCTGTACCTTTGCGGCATTCCAAAATCGCTTAACAAATCCATAATATGGCAGATGTTTTTGAAAAATTGGTGAAAGATGGCGGTCCGATTGGCCAGCATATGAAAAGGGCTCATGGTTATTTTGCTTTCCCTAAACTGGAGGGTGAATTGGGTAACCGGATGAAGTTCCGGGGAAAGGAAAGGATTGTATGGAGCCTTAATAACTATCTCGGCCTGGTAAACCATCCGGAGGTTCGCAAAATTGATGCAGAGGCAGCAGCACGCTGGGGCATGGGCAATCCAATGGGCGCCCGCATGATGAGCGGAAATACCAGCATGCACGAAGCGCTGGAAAGGGTATTGGCCCCCTTTGTAAAAAAAGAAGATGCCATGCTGCTCAACTTTGGCTACCAGGGTGTGATGAGTTGTATCGATGCTTTGGTAAACCGCCGCGATGTTATCGTGTATGATGGGGAGAGCCATGCCTGCCTGGTTGATGGCGTTCGTTTACACCTTGGCTACAGCTATGCTTACAAGCACAACAATATAGAAGATTTTGAAAAGCAAATGCAGCGTGCCACCCGTATGGTTGAAAAAACCGGCGGTGGTATCCTGGTAATCACAGAAGGTGTTTTTGGCATGAGTGGCAACCAGGGGAAGCTGAAGGAAATCGTGGCGTTGAAACAAAAATATGAGTTCCGTTTGCTGATTGATGACGCACATGGTTTCGGCAGCATGGGCCCTACCGGGGCAGGAACAGATGAAGAGCAGAGTTGCCAGGATGGCGTTGATTTATATTTCTCCACCTTTGTAAAATCAATGGGAAGTATCGGTGCATTTATTGCCGGTGATAAAGATGTGCTGGCATATTTGCGCTACAATACCCGTTCACAAATATTTGCCAAAAGCCTGCCACTGATCATCGTCGACGGAATGCTGAAGCGCATGGATATGCTGAAGACAATGCCCGAACTGCGGGAAAGATTGTGGTACAATGCCAACAAATTACAGAAAGGTTTAAAAGACCGGGGCTTTGATATCGGTACCACCAATACCATGGTAACGCCCGTGTATATGAAGGGTGATGTACCGGAAGCTACAGCGATGGTACTCGACCTGCGCGAAAACTATGGAATCTTCTGTTCTATCGTTGTATATCCTGTTATCCCGCGCGGACAAATCATTTATCGTTTGATACCAACGGCTTCACATACCGATGCTGATATCGAAGCAACACTGGAAGCATTTACTGCTACCAAGCAAAAACTGGATGCAGGCGCCTATAAAGTGGCAGAGATACCTGATATGGCCGAAGCAATGTAAAAAATTAACATTACCCGCAATGACAAATCCCACCGCACGCGGTGGGATTTCTTTTATTAAGCCAGTCTATAATGAAGGGGGTTATCCAAAAAAAATCCCGCCTTGAAGGGCGGGATGCACTAATCAAATACCATTAACCATTAAACCTTATCCTATGAAAATTCAAATATAAGATGTTGCACCAATAAAACTAGTTGCACCGACAATTTTTTTTTGTGTCATTTCAACACTAATTGATTAGAATCAATGCAAACAATGCGTAAATGCCGTTTTATGGCAGAAGTAAGGCGGTATATCTGTTGTAAACTGTTTAAATAATGCAGAAAATCCTTTGAATGCGTATAAGCGGGGAGCTGGAAAATTTTTTACAAAAAAAAGGGCCAGGATAGAAATCCAGCCCGTTTTTAATCCAATATCCTATGAAAAACCTATTCATTAGACAATAAGTATTTACCCAAAGTTGCATTGGGGGAAAATAATTAGCCCCGATAGACATCGGGGCCGTTTCAATCCAATATTCTATGAAAATCTTTTAAAGGGGTTCAAATTCTTTGCCAAAGGTCTACCAGCTAGCCTTGAACCCTTTCTGGTATTCGTTAAAAGGCACCTTCCCATACTTTCCCTCACCAAAATATTTTAATATCATCTCCAGTTCTTTGGGCTCAAGATAGCCCGGAACCGGCTGTGGGCCACTATTATCGGTAGGTATGATAACTGTGGTGGGAAAGGACAACTGGCCATATGTTAAATACATGGCAAAATCATTTGTCTTGTAACTGCTATTAAAGTTATAGGCCTTGTTCGCCCATTTTAGCGTCTCCCTGGTCTCAGCATTTAACTTTACCGGGTAAAAATTTGCCTGCAGGTAATCAATGACATGTTTGTTGGTATAAGTTTTTTTATCCATCACTTTACACCAGCCACACCAATCGGTATACAGGTCAATCAGGATAGGCTTCTTCTCCTTTTGGAGCGCAGTTTCGGCCTCGGTCAGTGTCATCCACTTTATCTTTTCATCCCTTACCACTCTTTTTTCGGCTGAAAAGAAAGTAACTGCAACAGCCGAAAATATCAATAGCATAAACTTCTGCATAGTATTTTTGTTTGAAGTACAAAGGTAAACGAACTGTAATGAACAAAATTGTCGTAGCTGTGACAGGCGCCAGCGGCTCCTTATACGCCAGGGTTTTACTCGACAAATTGCTTGCCATCCGTGAGCAATGGGACGAACTGTCCCTCGTCATCAGCGACAATGCCAGGGAAGTGTGGAAAACCGAGCTGGGCAATGAATCTTATTCCAGTTACCCGGTAAAGACCTACCACAAGAATGATTTTTCCGCCCCCTTTGCTTCCGGTTCGGGAAAATACAATATTATGCTGATTGTACCCTGCTCCATGGGTACACTTGGAAGGATCGCATCCGGTATCTCCAATGATCTTGTGACAAGGGCAGCAGATGTCATCTTAAAGGAAAGGAGAAGATTGCTTTGCATGATCAGGGATACTCCTTATAATCTCATTCATATCCGTAATATGGAAACCGTTACGCTAGCGGGAGGTATTATTTGCCCGGCCTCTCCTTCTTTTTACAGCAAACCCAATACACTGGAAGAGGCTGCCGCTACCGTTACCGACCGTATGCTGGATTTGGCTGGTCTGAACATCAACACCTATCGCTGGGGAAACTAAAAAAGGAACCATACCGGTTCCTTCAATAGCTGTATAAACATTTTTACTAATTATTGCAAGTCCACTACTTCTACTCCGGGATATTTGCTTTTATCAAATACAAACATAGATTCTGCCACCGCTGCATTTCCATTGAGCGTGTTTACTGTATAAGTATACTTGTTGCCGTTTTTATCAAGCACTTTGGCACTGTAAATATTTTTCTGTGCTTTGTCTACATACACATACACTTTATGAAAAGTCTTGCCTTTATCGAGTGGGGTCATTTCTATTTCCTGCAATGTTTTACCCCCCTGTTTGCTTTCGCCATTCAGTTTGTACAGGAAATCTTTATCGTAAAAATTTGTAAGGAGGTTTTGAGGTGTAATGGTTTTGGCTGTCGGATCAAATTTGGAAACAGTTACTTCATTGGCTGCTTTATCGTATGTCCAGATAGTAACGCCATCACAAAAAATTTCTTTGTTCTCCTTGCCGGAAAGTGTCACACGGTATTTTGATCCTTTCATATAAACCGTTCCCTTCTGGTTGCCCTGCACCTTCCCTTTTCCATCTTCTACTTTCAGGGAAAAGCTGGCCTGAACACCTTTATAAGTTTTAAACCTGGCGCTAACACCATCGAGTATTTTTTTGGCTGCGGGGTCATTGGCAGTTTGGCTGAAAGAACTGGTTGCTACTAAAAGAAAAGCTGCCATTAACATTTGCTTCATCTGTGGAAATGTTTTGTGTACAATAAGTCTGCGCGCAAAGATATGGTTTCAAAGACTTTCTTCTGACGGCAGTGGTTAAAAAGAGTTTAAAAAGAAACCGTTAAAGGAGCATCACCCCATCGCATCCAGGTGTTGCTGCAATTCAGATTCGGTTTTTATCAATACATCCCTTGCCTTGCTGCCCTGGTTGGGGCCTACTACACCTGCAGCCTCCAATTGATCCATTAACCGGCCTGCACGGTTATAGCCGAGCTTCATCCTTCTTTGCAGCAGTGAAGTACTGCCCACCTGGTTCTGTACAATCAGTCTTGCGGCGTCATCGAACAGGGGATCCCTGTCATTTAAATCAAAATCTTTTCCCTCCAGTTCTTTCTCATCTACATATTCAGGCAGGAGGAATGCCTGCGGATAACCGCGCTGGTCGCCGATGAATTCGGTAATGCCTTCCACTTCTGGTGTATCAACAAATGCACATTGCAGTCGTGTTATTTCCCCATTGTAGGAAATCAGCATATCACCTTTTCCTATCAGTTGCTCGGCGCCACCGGTATCGAGAATGGTTCTTGAGTCGATTTTAGACGACACTTTAAACGCAATACGCGCCGGGAAGTTAGCTTTGATGGTACCCGTGATGATATTGACAGAAGGACGTTGCGTAGCGATGATAAGGTGAATACCCACTGCCCTTGCCAACTGTGCCAAACGTGCAATCGGCATCTCCACTTCCTTACCAGCAGTCATGATCAAATCTGCAAACTCATCTATGACCAGTACGATAAACGGCAGGTACTGGTGACCTTTTTGTGGATTGAGCCGGCGGC
Source organism: Chitinophagaceae bacterium (assembly GCA_044223995.1). GTDB lineage: Bacteria > Bacteroidota > Bacteroidia > Chitinophagales > Chitinophagaceae > JACMLD01. The sequence continues at coordinate 1,292,795 of JBGALE010000001.1, read as the reverse complement.
GGATGAATTTATCGTTGTACTCCTTGATATTTCTTGCACCGGCTTCTTTCAACAAATCATAGCGGTTGTCCATCTCAATACACAATGCATTCAATGTATGGATCACTTTCTTTGTATCGGTAATGATAGACTCCTCCTCCCCGGGTAATTTAGCCAGGAAATGTTTTTCAATGACCCGGTACAAACTCAGCTCCACTTTCTTTGGATCGACCAGCACCAGTTTCAACTGAGATGGGTGCTTTTTATACAGTAATGAAACAAGAATGGCATTTACACCCACCGACTTACCCTGGCCGGTGGCGCCTGCCATCAATAAGTGCGGCATGGTGGTTAGATCAACAATGAAATTTTCATTATCGATCTTTTTTCCGATAGCAATGGGCAGGTTGTAATTACTGGACTGGAATTTCTCAGAAGCCAGCAGGGTTTTCATGCTAACAACGGTCTTCTTTATATTGGGAACCTCAATACCAATCGTTCCCTTTCCCGGTATCGGCGCAATAATACGGATACCCAATGCAGCAAGGCTGAGTGCAATATCATCTTCCAGGTTTTTTATCCTTGAAATACGAACGCCGGCTGCAGGAACAATTTCATACAGCGTTACTGTAGGACCTACGGTGGCAGAAATTTTCTGGATATCAATATCGTAATTCTTCAGTGTATTAATGATCTGGTTTTTGTGTGTTTCCAGTTCACTTGTATCCTGCACTATTTTTTCGCTGCCATGTGTTTCCAGTAAATTCAGTGAAGGATATTTATAATCCCTTAAATCGAGCGTTGGCTCATAAGGGGCGATGTCATCCGGTTTTTTGATATCACTTTCCTCTTCAAGTGCTGTTTGGTTGGTGGGCATTGTTTTTATTTCAAGCGGCAGATGTAAAGCCGGTTCCTGTGGTTTAACCGGTTCTTTTACCAGCGGCGGTAGAATCGTCTCCACCATGGGGGATTCTTCCTCAACCGGCTCTTCTTCCATGGCGGCTTCTTTCTCGACAATTTTAAAGTCAGTCACCGGGTTGCTGTTGTTGTCATTCTTCGGCGGGATAACCACTACGCCATTTCCCTTTTTCAACGTATTGCCTTTAATGCCTGGCGCTTCTTCCACAAATAATTTTGCAGCATCATCGTCATTATCCGCACTTATATCTTCCAGGGTACCGTCGTCAGTAGTTGCCAGCATAGTTTTTCTTTCGGGCAGTTTGGGCACTTTGAAGACCGGGTTGAATCGCCAAATGATATAAGCAAGGCCAGTCACCAATAACAATGCAGCAGTTCCCACCCAACCGATGGCCCGTATAAAGAAATCACTGATATTATCACCAAATGCTCCACCCCATGGAAAACCATTTCCACGCATGATGAATGACAAAGCGACGCTGAAAAAAACCAGGCCACTGAGCACATACTTTACATTACGCCAGATGGAAAAGAATTTTTTTCCAAATAATAAATTAACTCCCGATACAAAAAAGAAAGTGCAGAGCAGGAAAGAGGCTACACCAAATCCCTTGTAAAAAAAGAAATGAGATATATAGGCGCCCAGGTTACCAAGCAGGTTGGCCGCCTTGTCCTGCGCCGAGGGTAATAATATGGAAGCACCTTTGAATACTTTATCCTGGTCTTCTTTCCACGTAAACAGGTAGGAAGTAAATGCGACAAAAAGAAAAAATGCAAGCAATATCAGACCTGCCCCCACAATCTTATGAGTGCGTTCATCCTTAACCAGGTCCTTCACGGGCAATTGCTCTTCTTTTTCAGGTTTCAATTTATCCGGATCAGGCGCCTGGCTCTTTTTCGATGTAAGCTTGTTTGCCATGCCGGCAAAGATAAGCATATAACCAACCCGGCAACCGAATGGAATTACTGCTTTACTAAAAGAAAGTTGTAATTTTCTTGCCTGACAAACCATCCTTTGCCGGTCCAACCAAAACCTGCTGAAAATATGAAGCTGTCCTTATCATTGAAAAATTCTGTAGCCATACTCCTGGTATGGCTGGGTTTGGCAATACCAGCGTTCCTGCAGGCCCAGCAATTGCCTGTTCCGGTAGATGTTTCAAAAATTATATTAGCCGATTCCCTGAGCGATAAATGTTTGTTTTACCGTGACAAAACGCATACCGTCAACACCAATGATTTGTCTGCCGTTCCTTTTGCAAAACCCATTCCTAACCTGTTTCGTCACCAGTTGAGTGCGCGCCAGGTGGAAAGCGATTGGTATTTCCAGTTTCGGCTGGAAAATTCGGCGGACACAGGTATCAGTGTTTATTTTTTACCCGGTTTGTATTTTACCAGTATCCAGCTTTTTCGTTTTGATGATTCGCTGCACAAGGTCATGCCAGTTGTGAATGAATATCCACCCATCAGTGATTCTACGGGTTTTCGGAAATTGAGGATTCCCGCACACGATACTCATACTTATTACCTGAAAGTAAAGTTTGTAAAAACATCTGTCAATGTCCTTGACCTGCGCATCGTGCGTGACTATTATATCGCAGCTTTCAATAAAAACTTCCGTGTTTCTGAAAACAATGAAACAATGTATACCTACATCATTGTGGGCATACTGATGATGATGATTTTTTATTCACTGGCTGTTTTTATCCTGAATGGCACACTCGAATTTTTGTATTATTCCATATTTGCCCTCCTGATGGCAACACTTTTTTTCCTGAAATCAATTTATTTCCGAACACCCACCTATTTTAATAATTACTTTGAGAGTTATCTCGATTTCGTTATTCAAAGTATGGGTACTTTCTTTTATTTTATTTTCCTGCGAAAATTTATCGAGGCAAAAAAAAGGTTCCCTTTCCTGCACAAGCTATTTGTGGCAAACCAGGCTTTTATCATATTCGTACTTATCATTTTTACAATACTGAATTTTTCCAGCGACAATTTTTACCTGCAGGACCAGGTGGAAAACAGTACCAAATATGTTTGGTCGCTCACAACAGTTGTATTTATTGTATATGCCATTGTACACAATAATAAAATGCTCAACTACCTGGCAGTTGGCCACTTTCTCTACCTGGTGGCCGGTATCGCTTCGCTGGTACTCATACGCGACCCAACGATCCTTGGCAAAAAAGAACCGACCATCTGGAAAGTGTCATTGTTTTATTACGAACTGGGCTTAACGGTAGAGTTGATATTCTTCCTCATGGCGCTCGCATTTAAAAACCGCCGCGACCTGATCGACCGTACCAGGGAAAGGGAAAGACTAAAATTGGAGAACGAAAGAAAGGAGTTTGAAAAACAACTTGCCATCGTGGAGGCAAAACAGGAAGAACGCAACCGCATCTCCACCGATATGCATGATGAGCTGGGTTCAGGTGTTACCGCCATCCGTTTGATGAGTGAGATTGTAAAAACAAAAATGAAGGATAATACCCTTCCGGAAATAGACAAGATATCCAACAATGCCAATGATCTGCTGAGTAAGATGAACACCATTATCTGGACCATGAGCAGCTCGAACGACAAACTGGATAATATGGTTGCCTATATCCGTGCATATGCTTTTGAATTTTTTGAAAGCACTCATATCAGTTGTCATTTTGAAAATCCCGAAACCATTCCTTCCACGGAAATGAGCGGGGAAAAAAGAAGGAACCTGTTTCTATGCATCAAGGAAGCTTTGAATAATGTTGCTAAACATTCCAAAGCAAAGGATGTATGGATCACGATCAGTTTATCACTGGGAAAAGTAGAAGTAAAAATCAGGGACAATGGCGTCGGCATCAACCTCGAGAAACTACGTGAATTTGGAAACGGCCTCAACAATATGCGGAAGCGTATGGAAACCATCGACGGAGAATTTTTTGTGCAGAACAAAGAAGGCACTACTACTACATTTACTGTTCCGCTTTAAACATTGTTCCACTGGACAAACCAGTAATCATTGTGCAGGATGGTGCTATAGGAAGGCACATCAATTTTTTTACTGAATAAAGGACAGTTGAGCACCAATGTATGGAACTCACCATTTTCACCACAAACATCTACGCCTGCTTTTTCCAGTTCGATCACGACTTCGGGCGATATTATCTTACCCAAAAATGATTCACCCATGGTTGTATTGCAGGAAACGATCATGGTTTGTATGCCTGCCTGCAGCATTTGCATCACCAGTTCTTTCCGATCTTTTTGCCAGATAGGCAGTTGAGCAACAAGGCCTGCTTTTGCACAAACCATTTCTTCCCAGTCGCGGTGTGCCTGCAAATCAATGTCGCCAAAGACCATGGCTTCAACGTCATATTCATTTTTAATAACAGACAGCACGGTTACAAATTTTTCTTCGTATGCTTCCCAGGTAGTAGGTGTCGCCACAATAGGTAATTGCATGGCATCTGCCTGTTGATTCAGTATGGAGAAAGGTAATCCGTGTGAACGGGATATCTTCCCGTTTTCGTTCATCATATTTACCAGTGCAACTGGTTGATGACCTTCTTTGATCGCCTGCATTAGTGCAAAGCAACTGTCTTTTCCCCCGCTCCATGAGCAACCTATTTTCATTACTATGCTTTCCTGATAAATGCGAATAACATCAATATCCATCCGGCAATAAAAAACAAACCACCGAAGGGTGTTATGAACCCAATGCTGCTGGTACCCACAGTATCGGCTGATTTGAGTGCTGTCATCAGGTATAATGAACCAGAGAATAATACAATGCCTATCTGGAAGCAATTACCAGCCCAGCGGAGCAATGCCCCCGGAAATTTCTCATACAATATGGCCACTGCAAGTAAAGCAAATACATGATAAAACTGGTAACGTACCCCTGTTTCAAAAGTAGCTACGGTTTCAGCGGGTACAATCTGTTTTAACCCATGTGCGGCGAATGCGCCGAGTGCAACCGACAAAGCGCCGAGCAATGCCGCAACCATTAAAAACCATCTATGCATCCTGGATCTGTTTTAATAGTGAATCAATAGTAACCGCTTCTTCCTGCAGCATTACATCCGCCTGCTCGTAATAGAGCCGCCTGTCCTGCAATTTTTTTACAATGAAACTACGGAGGTCATTGTCTGAAATATTTTTTATCAATGGGCGGGATTGTTTTTCTTTTACCAGGCGCTGTACCAATACATCCACCGAAGTATTCAGCCAGATCACGGTACCATTTTTTTTCATCAGGTCTATATTATTGAAAAAGCAGGGAGTGCCGCCACCTGTAGACACCACTACATTTTCATGATCATCAATAATGGCTTCCAGCACTTCTTGTTCCTTAACCCTGAAATACTCTTCGCCTTCATCGTGAAAAATCTGGCGCACTGTTTTGTTTTCTATTTCGCTGATCGCTTCATCCAAATCGTAAAACGGTACCTGTAACCGGCGGGATAATATTTTCCCCCAATGTGTTTTTCCTGAACCCATAAAACCGATTAAGAAAATTCGCATGAGGCGCTGGATAAGAAGTTTTGAGTTTTGAGTCTTGAGTTTTAAGTTCTAAGTAATAAGTTTTGGGTTTCGTGTTTTGAGTTTTGGGTGATATGTTTTTAACGAAATAAAATTCTTAATTCTTAATTCTTAATTCTTAATTCTTAATTCTTAATTATTAATTCTTAATTATTAATTATTAATTACTTGAATGCATTGAAGCCCGTTACGTCCATACCGGTAATCAGCAAATGAATATCGTGAGTTCCCTCGTATGTTACAACACTCTCCAGGTTCATCATGTGCCGCATGATACTGTATTCACCCGTTATACCCATACCACCCAGCATCTGCCTGGCATCGCGGGCTATGTTCTGCGCTATTTCACAACCATTGCGTTTGGCCATACTTACCTGTGCCGGTGTAGCACGGTTGTCGTTCATTAAAACACCCAGGCGCCAGTTCAGTAATTGTGCCTTGGTGATTTCTGTAATCATTTCCGCCAGTTTCTTTTGCTGCAGTTGAAAGCCACCGATCGGCCGGTCGAACTGCACCCGCTCTTTTGAATACCGCAGCGCAGTATCATAACAATCCATGGCAGCGCCAATCGTTCCCCAGGCAATGCCATAGCGCGCCTTGGTGAGACAACTCAATGGGCCTTTCAGACCTTTTACATTGGGTAAAACATTTTCCTTTGGCACTTTTACATTATCAAATACCAGTTCGCCGGTAGCACTGGCCCGAAGGCTCCATTTGCCATGCGTGGTGGGTGTGGTAAACCCTTCCATACCGCGCTCAACGATGACACCTCTTACGGTGCCGCTCTCGTCCTTGGCCCATACCACGGCCACCTGCGAATAAGGTGCATTGCTGATCCACATCTTTGAACCATTTAATATAACATGGCTGCCTGCATCTTTAATATTGGTCAGCATACCGTCGGGGTTACTGCCATGATTTGGTTCCGTAAGTCCAAAACAACCGAGCCATTCGCCACTGGCCAGTTTGGGAAGGTATTTTTTACGCTGTTCTTCACTTCCATAGGTGTAGATGGGAAACATGACCAGTGAACCCTGCACAGAGGCGGTAGATCGTACGCCGCTGTCACCTCTTTCCAACTCTTGCATCATCAGCCCGTAACTGATATAATCCAGCCCGCCACCACCATACTGTTCCGGAACAGTTGGCCCAAAGCAGCCCAGTTCGCCCAGTTGCCGAACAATTTGCTGCGGGAATTCTGCCTTTTGGGCATAATCTTCAATAATGGGTGAAATCTCTTTTTTGACGTATGCGCGAACAGTTTCCCGGATGAGTCTTTGTTCATCGGTCAGCAGTTCATCTAACAGGTAATAATCCGGGCTCTGAAACAGGTCGTTGGCCATAGCAAGCAGGTTTTTAATTCTCTAAAAAGCGCCACGAAAGTAAGAAAATCGGGGCGGATGGGTAGGGTTTGTGCGGAAATTTAGGCTGTATGCCACAGCTTCAAATCAATTAATTTGTGTCAATAAAAGGCGCTTCCCCGCTGGATTCTGAAAAAAATTTAACAAATGTTGTAACATCCTGCAGGTTAGTACGACCTTATTTCAAACACCACATTATCACCAACATTGGAACTCACGGCCAACATAGCGTACGACGAACTGGTAGAGCGATGCAAACAGGGAGACAGTCTCGGGTACAGCCAATTGTACAGCAAATATTCAAAAGCGATGTTTAATACCAGCCTGCGGATTGTGAACAATGTGGGTGATGCAGAAGATGTGTTGCAGGAGGCTTTTGTAGATGCGTTCAGGCATTTAAATGATTTCCGGTACAACAGTACGTTTGGTGCCTGGCTGAAAAGAATCGTGATAAATAAGTCCATCACCCTGCTGCGCAAAAAAAAACTGCAACTGGTAGATATTGAAACAACGCAGGTAGCGGACAAAGGCGATACGGACAGTGTGGATGAAGATGCGTTTCAGTATAAAGTGGATGAAGTGAGAAAAGCCATACAGCAATTACCAGTGGGTTACCGTACTGTAGTGAGCCTGTACCTGCTGGAAGAAATACCCCAGGAAGAAATTGGTAACATGCTGGGCATATCTCATAATACGGTGCGGACACAGTACCACCGTGCAAAACAAAAATTAATTGGTATCCTAAAAGAAGGAGGATTATCATGAGCAAACGTTTGGAACAATTTGTACAAGACAACCGGGAAGATTTCGACAAGTTTGAACCCGGGCCGGTAGTATGGCACAATATTCAGCAACAGTTGAAAAAACCTGCAGAAAAGAAAGGTATATTAATTACCATGAAGGCTATTCGCTGGAGTGCAGCAGCCGCCGTGATCATTATGCTGGGTGTGGGTGGTTACTTTTATATGAAATCAAAAGACGTAGTGGTGCAGCCTATTGCAGAAACAGGTAAAAAACAACCCAATGCCGATACACCATTGGTTAAAAAAGACAATGCCTTGCCTGTACATGATTCGCTGCAGGATATCAACAATAATCCAACGAATAGTGAGCAACTGGCACAAAACAATGATGCAGATGAATCGAATGAAGAACTTATCCACTATACACGACTCATAGAAATCAAACAAAACCAAATCAGGAAAATTAAAAAGGATGAACCGTTATTGTACCAGCAATTCGCCGGCGATATCAACAAACTGGACAGTAATTTTCACCTTCTCAAAAAACAACTTCCTGTAAACCCTAACCGGGAACAGATATTGGAAGCAATGATCCAAAATCTCCAGTTGCAGGAAGCTGTATTGAATCAACAATTAAACATCATTAAAAAAATCAATCAAACAAAAAAAGTGGAATATGAAAAAGCGTATAAATCAATATAAGGTACTGCTGACCGCTACCCTGTTAATCTTTACTACCAGCCTTGTATTTGCCCATGGCGAGCCGGACGTAGAAAAAAGAAAAACATACAGCAAATCTTACGAGCTCAGTGCCACGGATAAGATTTCCATCAACAACCAGTTTGGTGAAGTAAAAATCATCACCTGGGACAAAAGCGAAGTAAAAGTGGATGTCACTATCATCGGTAAAGCCAACTCCGAAGAACGTGCCCAGGAAATACTGGATCGCATCAGTATCGAAGATGGTAAAAGCAGCAGCGGTGTTTTCTTCAAAACCAATATGAAGAACAACGGCAACTGGGATAATAAAAAAGGTGACAAAGGCAAGAACCAGGGTATGGAAATTAATTACGAAGTACACATGCCTGCCAAAAGCCCGCTGGACCTCGATAACCAGTTTGGTAAAACATTTGTTCCCGACATGTCCGGCCCGGTGGAAATTACTCAAAAGTTTGGTGAGCTCACTGCAGGAAACCTCCCTAATATTAAAGAGCTGGATGTGGAATTTGGCAGTGCAGAAATTGAAAGTATTGCCAATTGTAAAGTGACGGTGAAATTTTCCAAAGCTGAGGTTAAAAAGATGAGCGGCGCAATAAAAGGCAATTTTGAGTTCTGCGATAAAATCAAGCTGAGCCTTACCAACAGCGTAACCGAATTAACCATCAATAATTCCTATACAGAAGTTGAATTGAAAGTGGATGATAATTTTGGTGGTGATTTTGACATACATACCAACTTCGGGGATTTTCACAATAAAACCAACCTGGCCATCAAAGAGCAGAAAGACGATGATGAACATGGGCCAAAGTTTGACAAAGACTTTTCTGGTAAAACAGGTAACGGCGCCTGCAAGGTGAAAATCAAAGCAAGTTTCGGTTCAGTGAAATTTATCTGATTCAATATTTATACTTGCATTATTAATGAGCAAACGGAGCAGCAGGACAAACCTGTTGCTCCGTTTTTTTGGTAATGCGATATGTATTAGAGGTAACCTTTCATTTCAAACTGGTACTGCTGGGCAATGGCCCGTGCTTCTGCGGTAAAATCTTCCTTTTCGGAAGCATAAATGATTGCACGGCTCACATTCACCAGTAAGCCCACATCTTTATTCATGGCTTTTTCAGAAATTTCTTTCAGGCTGCCGCCCTGGGCACCTACGCCCGGCACAAGGAAGAAATGATTGGGCAATATTTTTCTAATGCTGACAAATTCATCAGCCTGTGTAGCGCCAATGACAAACATCAGGTTGTCGGTAGTACCCCATGTTGCCACGGTTGACAATACTTTTTCATACAATCTCTGCCCGCCCATTTGCTGCAATTCAAAATCGGCCGCGCCACTGTTGGAGGTAAGCCCCAGTACAATGGCCCATTTGTTTTCATACTCCAGGAAAGGTTTTACACTGTCTGCTCCCATATAAGGGGCTACTGTGATGGCGTCGAAGGGTAATGCTTCAAAAAAAGCTTTTGCATATTGCGAAGAAGTATTGCCGATATCGCCACGCTTTGCGTCGGCGATGGTAAATATGTCCTGCGGAATATAGTTCACTGTTTTTTCCATCGCCTCCCACCCTTTTATCCCCTGTGCCTCATAAAAAGCAGTATTAATTTTATAGCTGACGCAAAGATCCTGCGTGGCATCGATGATGGCTTTGTTGAATGCAAATATGGGATCGGGTTGTGATAATAAATGACGCGGGATTTTTGTGATATCGGTATCAAGGCCGACACATAAATAAGATTGTTTTTCCCGGATCCTTTCTGCCAGTAATTGCCTTGTCATGGCGCAAATGTAGTTTTTTCTTTTTTTTCGGCAGAACCAGTGAAGGTAGGCTGTAACATGCAGGAAAACCAGTTACTGAAACAGATTGGGATAGTCGGTGATGATGCCGTCAACACCCATTTGCCGCAGGCGGCCCATTTCATTTTTATCATTTACCGTCCACGGTATTACTTTTATTTTTTTACTATGGCAGGCTTCCAGCAAAACAGGCGTTACCAATACTGCTGCAGGGCTGTACACCACCGGATAAAATCCAAGCTGCGTCAATTGTTGTTCCAGTGTGCGTTTATCAAAATCTTCAATCAGCAATGCTGTCTTAACTGATGGATATTTGCGGTGAATTACCTGCAGGGTACGGGGATCAAATGATTGTATAATGACCCGATCGGTAACTCTTTTGGAAATGATAACGGCCATCAGCAGATCAACAAATTCTTCCGGTGCGGGATGGTAGATATTATCTGTAGCAGGTTGCGATTTTGTTTCGATATTAAAGAATGGTAAAGGACGTTTATTTAAAATGGCATATTCATCAGCCTGTGTAATAACATCACTTAATAATGGTTTATTTGCCTTGATCCTTGCCTGTTGTGGAAAACGCGGATGTGGTTTCAGGCCCACATCATATTGACGGGTTTCGTCCAGCGTCATCCCATATATGTTAAATTTCCGTTCTTCCTTTTCATCAATAAAACTGCCATCAGGCTTTGTAGTGATTTCGTGATTGAAAAAAGGTTCGTGAGAAAGTATTACCTGTTTGTCTTTTGTAATCACAGCATCCATTTCCAGTGTAGTAACACCCATATCCAACCCCTTCAGCATGGCGGGAATGGTATTTTCAGGCGCAAGTCCCCTGGCACCGCGGTGCCCTTCTTTATCAAATAGTGGCAGGTTCATCTTTAACTGTTGGGCAGTGTGACAACCTGCTACAAATAAAATTGTACATACCAGCTCTGCCAGCTCCCTTTTCCATTTCATCGTACAAAGATATTCGCTGGATCATTTGCAAAAGGACCATTTTTCTTTAAATAATTGTGAACTGCCCGCTGCCCCAGCCTCCTGGCGACGACAATGTAACTTAATCTTCTCTGAACGCAAAATTGCCAAGCATAGAAAAAATTCTATAGAAGATTCTTGTAAAAAATTGCAACATTTATGTTATTAAATACCTATGTCCCTTTACCCGAAACCTATCCGCTTCTTCTCTGCATTGGCAAGAAAACGATATTATCATGTTTTCTTTCTGCGAATGTCATTTGCTGTGGCATTTTCACTTGCCATATTGAACGCTGCGGCGCAGGGCATTGAGCAGTGGCGGCTACTAAAGATATTGGAAGGAAACGATGGCGGCCTGCCGCAAAACACCTGCCGCGGATTATACTTTGATAAGGAGACTGGTTTTTTATGGATATCCACGCAAAGTGGTATTGTACGGTACAACGGTTCGGAGTCCAGGGTATTTGATAAGCGAAGCCTGCCAAAGATTGCCTCTTCCCGTATAGGAGAATTTTTGACCACTACGGATGGAAGGGTCGCCACCTTCAATTACCGCGATTATATTATTTTTCTTGAAAAGAACAAACCTGTTGTTTCACCGATATCCAGTTGGTTTCTCACACACGAAACACAAACCTGTTTCGCTAATCTTAATTTAAATATTTCTCCCAACGACTCTTTGTATTTCTCCATTCCAGGTGAGCCCTTGTTTTATTTCAATAAACATATTTATTCCGATAAAGTGTACTGGCTAAACGACAGTTGCCGCTTTGTAGCAGACAACGGCAGGTTTTTTATTATTAAAAAAGATTTAATACTCAAAAAATGGCAGGTACAGCCCTGGCTAAAAATCCATTTACTCATATCGGGAAAAACATTGTTTGCGATCACCGATAAGGGAAGCGCTTATTCGATAGACATGGCTACCCTCACTTTCAAGGAGATTGCCAGCGAACCCATTTTTAAAAAAAGGGGAAAGATTTTTTCAGATATTCACTCCGGTATACCCATGTTGCTAACAGGTGACAATCTCTACCAAATCGTTTGCAGCAAAGACTCTATTTCCTCTATACCTTTTGCATTGTTGCCCGATCTTCCGCAGGATATCACTTCTATTGCCGTGAACCCTAACGGGCGGCAGATCTATTGTGGTTCTCTCACGCGTGGTCTTTATATTTATTCCAAATCATTTTTTTATACCTACAAGATACCGAAGCGTGAAAAGAACTTTAAACATCTTAATAAAGATGAACTCAACGACACTTATTCAACTATCCTTACAGATAAAAACCATATCATTACCAATACCGGACTGCTGATAGATGTACAAAAGCAACGGTACGAATATCTCCCACTACCTATAGCCGAAAAACTGCTGATGATACCTACCGCGAAGGGACGTTTCATTTTTTCCAGTGGCCCGGATCTTCATTTACAGGAAATGGATATAACTACAGCCAAACTGTTTACCAGTAAAAAAATAAAAAACTTCAACAATGGATATATCAGCCCTTCCGGTACTATTTGGATAAATACTTACGACTATTTTGGTATATACCGGGGAGATAGTATTGTAGAACCTTATTACTACGCGAACTATTTCCCCGACAGTTCAAAAGGAAGAAATTATCGTATTATTGGAGAAACCCAGGACAACAGGCTGCTCATAGCTGGTTTTAACAGGATACTTTTCTTTGATCGTGCATCAAAAACTTTTACGAAAATATCCAATACGCCACCCGAACTGATCCTTGATGAAAGGATAAAAATCCTTGAAGGAAATAAATATTGCTGGATACCAACCTATGGGAATGGCTACTATCTATATGACCTGGAAGAAGATCGTTACTACAAAGGGCCCATTGACACAAAGGGATTTCTCTTATATACGCATGCTTTTATACCCGACAGCCTTGGTAACTTCTTAATTCCGACCAATAACGGATTGTTCAGGGTGAACCGCGATCAATTGATAAAAGCTGGAGACAAATGAATTCAACGGCGCCTGCATACCAGCCTATAATACGCTCCCGAACGGCGATATTCTACTGCCATCTATCCGGGGATTGGTGCGTGTATTTAATTCAGAGTTTCCGGCCTCGATCCGTTACCCGCTTTTTGTGGAATCGATTACAACAAAAGACAGTGTGTATGACCATCCACCCGGCATCAATTTCAAGAGCAGTGAACGATCTCAAACATGGCTGATCAATTTCAGCCAGTGGAATTCGATCTATACTACCGGGCTGTCATACAGGCTGGATGAAGACAGTAACTGGACATACCTCGAACCGGGTGAACGTAAAATACAGCTCAATGAACTAACGGGCGGAAACCATATATTGCATATCAGGAACCAGTACACATTATCCGATAAAGAAATCATCAAACTCTCCATACCATTCACCGTAACACTTCGGTACTACGAGAATAAATTGTTCTGGCTGTTTCTTTTTATACTGCTTATTGTCATTATTGTGCTGACTTCTCATTTCCGCAGTGAACGATTGAGGAGAAAAAATATGCTGCTGGAAGAAAAAGTGGAGGAAAAAACCAAACAGGTGGTGGAGAAATCCAAGCTGGTAGTGGAAAAAAACTTTCAACTGGAAAAAATGGTAGGCGATTTGAATGACGTGATGTATTCACTGGAAACCAAAAGCAATTTTCAGAAAAAGGTCATCAGCCTGATTGGTCATGATATGATCATCCCGCTGAAGTATATTAATAAAGTTTCACAGCAATTGATTACCTACCGCGATCGGCTGGGTGAAGGAACCAAGGCAGAAGCCATTTCGGAAATCAATAACACATCCGCAGCGCTGGCTTACCTGGGCGACAGCATCGTTCACTGGATCAAACTGCAGGAAAATTCCTTTGCTGCAGAAGCCTACCATCTTGAATTTCGTGCAACAATCCTGGATGAATTATTGCCACTTCACGAACGAATGGCTGCCGAAAAAGATAATATCATATTGGTCAATATGCACAAAGAACTGCATTGCATGCAGGACCCGGTAATATTAAAAATCATCCTGCACAACCTGCTCATTAATGCCAATAAATTTACCTCGAAGGGAACTATTACGATTGAAGTAAATAAGCTGGATGGGCATCTTTCGGTGAAGGTCTCAGATACGGGCGTGGGCATGCCGGATGAAATCAAAAACAACCTCAACCAGATGCGGGCTGTTAATTCCAGGAAAGGAACCAACAAGGAGTCCGGGTGGGGACTCGGTTACAGGTTGATTATCGAGCTACTGAAAACATGCTCGGGCCGGCTGCGTGTACAATCAGCAGAAGAAAAAGGAAGCTCTGTAGAAATTATTTTACCCGAACCTTTTTTTGAGGAAAAATAAAAGCTATATTAACAGAAACCCAAATTAAAGAAAAAGGCCCGTAGCCTTTGTCCGGTAAAATGTATGATCAAAAAGTGCAAATCACTGATCGATTCTGCTTTGTCTGTATGTAAGAAGGTATATGCTATCCCAATTATGCAATTCGTCCTTCTTTTGGTAACAGCGTTGACTTTTCAAAACGCCTATTCGCAAAAATCCGAACAATGGCATTTGTCAAAAAAGCTCAATGGCGACAACGGCAGGTTACCACAAAATACGGTTACTGGTTTGTATTTCGATAAAGAGACTGGTTTTTTATGGATTAGCACACAGGGTGGCCTGATCCGTTACAATGGAGTGGAATCAAAAGTCTTTGATCAGCGAAACCTTCCGAAAATCAGTTCTTCCAGGATAGGCGCTTTCTTTTCTACTGTCCAGGGAAATGTTGTCACTTTCAATTATTGGGATTACCAGATTCAACTCAATAAAAATCTACCTGTCGTAACAAACAGGCAGGCAGCTTACCTGGGCACTGCAAGAACTTATCACCTCACCAATTTAAATTGGAAAGTGGCACAAAATGATTCTGTCTACCTGGCCATTCCCAGCGAAGCAGGTCACTATCTTAGCTATACCAGCGAGTCAGCAAAAGTCGTTTGGCTGAACGATAGTTGCCGTGTGATTGCAGACAGGGGTAAGTTTTTTTTCCTGACAAACGATAAACTAACCAGCACATGGCCTATGAAGCCATGGAATAACATCAACTTTATCCAAACATCCAAAAAGATTTTCGCCGTTACCAGTGATGGTATCGGCTATTCAATTGACCGGGAGACCAAAATTGTAACCAGCATTGGGTGCGATAGAATTTTTAAAGCAAAAGATCTCAGGATATTTTCGCGTATTGAATCTGAAACACCCCTGGCATTAGATAAAAATGTGTTGTATACGATAGAGTGCAGGGAAAATTTTATTGGGGTAAAATTATTGGGTACGCTTCCTGAAACACCACTTGACATCACGAGTTTAACCATCAACCCGAATGGACACGAAATATACTGCGGTTCAGAGACAAGTGGCGTGTTTATCTATGCCAAAACTTTCCTCTATACATATAAACTGGGCGAATCCGACAGCAGCTTCAGCCACCTGAATAAAAGCTATATAAATAACACCTATGCTGTCGTTTTAACAGACAGTACGCATGTCGTATCCAACACGGGCTTGCTGATTGACTTAAAACAATATACATACAGGTATTTATCCCTGGATAACACGGATCGAAGGCTGATGATACCAATGGAACAGGGAAAATTTATGTTTCATGGCACCCACCTGCTGTACCAGGAAGTGGGCGACGCCAATACAGGAAAAGTGTATTCAGATAAAAGCATATCATGGCTGCACCGTTGGTATCCAGGTAATAACAATTCGAAATGGATAACAACTTCTTACTATCTCGCTAAACTCGAAGGTGACAGTGTCAGGGATAAATATTTATATACACAGTATTTTGCCAAAGCGCGGATCGGTGAAGGATTGACCGTTATTGGTGAAACCAAAGCCAACCAGTTGTTGGTAACGGATGGCTATACCATTTTTTATTTTGACTGGCGGCTGAGAAAAATAACCAGGCAGGTTGATTTGCCAAAAGGCGCATCAGAGCAAGGATACTTTATAACCGACAGGTATCCCACCCTTGATGACGACAGGTATCTTTGGGTACCAACTTATGGTGTTGGTTATTACCTGCTGGATTTGTCAGACAACAGCATTTACAAAGGACCTCTGGATGCAAAGGGACATTTGTTGTATGCCCATGTTTTTATTCCTGATGGACAGGGTAATTTCCTGGTACCGACGAATAATGGCCTGTTCCGGGTAAACCGCGATCAGTTGATTAAGGCGACCAAATCAAAGAAAGAGAAAATACTGTACGAATACTATGACACCAATAATGGCCTCGTAACAAATGAATTTAACGGGGCCTGTGTTCCGGCTTACAATGTGTTGCCCGATGGTGATATCTTACTGCCTTCTATCGGGGGATTGGTAAGGGTCTACACCAATAATTTTCCGATATCTTTCCGCTATCCCATCTTTATTGAAAGCATCACCACCAAAGACAGTGTATATACCAATCCTGTCAACCTGCATTTCGATGCCAGCGAACGATCCCAAATATGGCTGATTAATTATAGTCAATGGAATGCGGACGAGCCGGGAGAGCGAAAAATACAGATCAATGAATTGACTGGCGGAAACCATGTGCTGCATATCCGGAATCAGTATACCCTGTCCGACAAAGAAGTGAGCCAGCTCGATGTGCCATTTAGTGTGAACCGCTGGTACTATGAGTATAAACTCTTCTGGTTCTTTGTTTCCATTTTACTGATCGCCATAATAATTTTGATCTCTAACTTACGCAGTGATCAGCTCAGGAAGAAAAACATAGCACTGGAACAAAAGATAAAAGAGAAAAACAAACAGGTGCTTGACAAAAACGCGCTGCTGGAAAAAACGCTGGATGATTTAAACGAACTAATGTATGCACTTGAAAATAAAAATAACTTTCAGAAACGGGTTATCAGCCTGATTGGCCACGACATGATGATCCCGCTTAAATATATCAACAGGGTATCTGCACAACTGGTTGCCTATAAAGACAAACTTAAAGAAGAAACGAAAAATGAATCAATCGCAGAAATCAACAATACTGCTGCATCACTCGCTTACCTGGGTGAAAGCATTATTCACTGGATAAAACTGCAGGACAGTTCCTTCTCAGCGGAACCGGTAGAAATGAAATTTTCTGACATATTGAAAGATTTATTACCGCTTCACAACCGGCTGGCGGCGGAAAAAAACAATACCATATTGGTGAACGTTCCAGAAAACCTTTCCTGTACACAGGATCCCGTTATACTGAAAATTATATTGCACAACTTGCTGATCAATGCGAATAAATTTACGCCGAAAGGAACCATCTCACTGGTGGTGAACAATACCAATGGCCAGTTATCCATGACCATCGCAGACAGCGGGGTTGGTATGCCGGACGAAATCAGGGATAACCTCAATCAAATGCGGGCCGTTAATTCCAGGAAAGGAACCAATAAGGAAGCAGGCTGGGGATTGGGTTACCGGCTGATCATCGACCTGTTGCGTTTATGCGGCGGCACTTTGAATGTGAAAAGTGCGGAAGGACAGGGAACCAGCATCCGCATTACGTTGCCCGATCCATTAACGGAAACTGCAACCCCCTGACTAAATAGATAATTATCAACGCAGCAATTAAAAGAAATCATTCGCCAAACAATTGTGATCTGCGTTGCTCCATCTCCCTGGCAATAGCAGCTGCATCTCCTCCCTGCTGTTGCAGTTGAGGGATAATGTTATTAAAGCTTTGCTTATCGCGGTTTTGACTTAGTTTAAAGACATTGTCCATATGTGTAACTGCTATTTCAAATGGCACAATGGCTTTCATCATTTTACTGACATATGCTTCGGGCATTTTTTCTACCAGTGCAGGGGAGCCAGCATTGTTTTCAAAATGTGCTGTAGTTCGTTTTAATATATCCAATAATGCTGCGTCATCCAAAAATTGGATTTTACCTTTTACATGCACGGACATATAATTCCAGGTAGAAGCAGTTTGCGGATTGGAATACCAACTGGCACTGACATAGGTATGCGGCCCGGTGAATACTACCAAGGCCTGCGGGTTTTGTTCAAATGCGAGCTGGTGATCCGTTTTGCGCTGTATATGCCCCAGGAGGAACAATTGTTCATCTCTTTCTTCCAGCAACATGGGCACCTGGGTTGCAACCGGTGCATGATTGCTATCCACGCCGCATAAAAATGCAAATGGATTGTCTTTCATAAACTGTTTTACAACAGCAATATCTTTTTCCTTAAAGTAGGAGAAGTTATACATGAATTACATCATTAATTAAAGCAAATTTGTTTGTGCCAGTTTACCGGTTAAATAACTATTCAACCACTTCAATTACTTTGGTAGCTTCCAGGTTGGCGTTGCGCATGGCGATACTGCGTGCGGCCGTACCAGCAAATTCAATAAAGGCTTTCTTCGTTATTTCATCCATACTTTCCATAATGGGTACACCACTGTCACCGCCTTCCCGGATACTTTGCACCAATGGTATCTGTCCCAGCAATGGCAGATCATATTCTTCTGCTAATTTCTTACCGCCATCTTTTCCAAAAATATAATACTTGTTATTGGGCAATTCTTCCGGGGTGAAGTAGCTCATATTTTCCACGAGGCCGATGATGGGCACTTTGATTTGTGTTTGTCCAAACATCGCAATTCCTTTCTTCGCATCAGCGAGTGCTACATCCTGTGGTGTAGTAACAACGATTACTCCGGTTACGGGAACTGTCTGCATCAGTGTCAAATGGATATCACCTGTGCCCGGTGGCATATCAATCACCAGGTAATCGAGTTCATCCCAGTATACATCGGTTACAAACTGGCGTATGGCACTACTGGCCATCGGTCCGCGCCATACGACCGCATTTTTTTCATCCACCAATAGCCCAATGCTCATCAGTTTAATACCATATTTTTCGATGGGAACAATTTTTCCCTGCTCTTCGCCCACGTTCATCATCATAGGCCTTTCCCCCCGAACGCCAAACATAATGGGAATACTGGGCCCGTAAATATCTGCATCCATCAAACCTACTTTTGCGTTCCCTTTGGCGAGCGCCAGTGCAAAATTTGCAGCAACCGTACTTTTTCCAACACCGCCTTTTCCACTTACGATGGCAATAATATTCTTAACTTTTGGCAACACCTTATCACCCTGTAAACGCAGGGTGCTCGTATTAGAAGTAAAATTAACTTTCACAACAGCCTCTTTGTTAACAAGCAATTTCACTGCATTTTCGCAGGCGCCACGTATCATATCCTTCATTGGGCAGGCAGGTGTAGTGAGTACTACCGTAAAAGAGACATTATTATTATTAATTTCAATATCTTTTACCATTTTTAGGGTCACAATGTCTTTACCCAGGTCTGGTTCCTGGACATTACTGAGCGCATTTAATATTTGTTCCTGTGTCATTACCACGAAAAGATTATGTTAAAAAAGGATTTATCTGCAAAATTAACCAATAGCGGGGGTAATTTGTTGAAGTTCCAAAAATTGAAGTAATTATCTTTGAACCGATGAAGCGAATTATACTTTTCACCTTCCTGTTTACCATTGGCTGTGTATTCAAAACATTGGCCCAGTTTGAACAACTAAAAGACTCTGTAGTTGAGTTGTACGGTGTGGTTATGACGGCCGACAGCCTTCGCGGAATACCCGCAGTCAGTGTGGTGGTAAAGGGTCGTGGTACCGTTACCAACGACCAGGGTGTGTTTTCCATCGTAGTACTGAAAGGCGACCGGGTTGAGTTTTCAAGTGTGGGTTACAAACCTAAGGTGGTGGAAGTTCCAAAAAATTTGCAGGGCAATCAGTGGAGCATTATCCAGTTAATGGTAACGGATACAGTCTATCTCCCGGTGACCATTATACGACCACGGCCTACGCGTGAACAATTTGAGCGGGACTTTGTCAATACCCGAATGCCGGATGACAATCTTGAAATTGCCCGTAAAAACAATGATGAAGCCCGGCGAAGGGTTTTGATAAATACACTGCCACGTGATGGTCGCGAGGCTGCCAATTATGCGTTGACACAACAGGCCAAAAAATATTACTACTCCGGTCAAACACCTCCTATCGGTTTACTAAACCCTGTTGCCTGGAAAGAATTTATCAATGCATGGAAACGGGGCGATTTTAAGAATAAGTAGTACGTGGCTCATAGCTTATGGTTCTTAGTTCATAGCTTATAGTTTATGGTTGGTAGTTTATGGTTGATAATTGTAAGTTCATGACAGAAGCCTTCAAGCCTATCTTATTACCTTATACCTGTATCCCTTCACATATTACCTACAACTTATTACTTACTACTACTTCCACCCTCTACCTTTTACCTGTATCCCTCCACTCCACCCTTAACCTATAACTTAAAACTTATAACCCTTGCCTTCTACCTATTGCCTTCCACCCTTACCCTATAACTTAAGACTTATAACTTATGACCTAAAACTTATATCCCTTCCTCCCTCCTTTTGCGCTCTCCTGATAATTACCTAACCTTGCAGCTATAAAATCCGGTCAACATGATTCAGTCAGTCGCTGTTATAGGTGCAGGTACCATGGGCAATGGCATCGCGCATGTATTTGCACAGAATGGGTTTTCCGTCACACTTATTGACGTATCGTCATCCCAACTCGATAAAGCACTTGTTACTATTGGTAAAAACCTGGACAGGCAAGTGGCAAAAGGAACCATCACCGATGCGGACAAACAAACTACTTTAAAAAACCTGGTGACCAGCTCTTCCATTAAAGATGGTGTTGCTAAAGCAGAACTGGTTGTGGAAGCAGCAACAGAAAATACTGCGCTGAAATTGGATATCTTTAAACAAATAGACCAGGCAGCTCCTGCCAACGCTATACTGGCCACCAACACTTCATCCATCTCCATTACAAAGATTGCAGCAGCCACCGGCAGGCCACAGCAAGTTATCGGCATGCATTTTATGAATCCTGTTCCAGTCATGAAACTGGTGGAGATAATCAATGGCTACGCCACTAATAAAAGTGTAACGGATCAAATTGTCTTACTCAGCAAACAACTGGGCAAAGTACCCTGTGTTGTCAATGACTATCCTGGTTTTATCGCCAACCGCATATTGATGCCCATGATCAATGAAGCCATTTATAGTTTATATGAAGGAGTGGCCGGTGTGGAAGCCATCGACACGGTGATGAAACTCGGTATGGCCCATCCCATGGGTCCATTACAACTGGCCGATTTTATCGGGCTGGATGTTTGCCTGTCGATCCTGCATGTTCTGCATAATGGGTTTGGAAATCCCAAATATGCACCCTGTCCGTTACTGGTGAATATGGTTACAGCAGGTAAACTCGGTGTGAAAAGCGGGGAAGGTTTTTATGCTTACACAGCAGGAAATAAAGACTTGATGGTGAGTTCACGGTTTCAATAATACCTGGTCCATCTTACTTACCGGATAATTAGTTGATGGTGATACCAACAATTGATTCCAGTTTGTTCAGGAATAAAACAGCTTTGTTTTTAGCAATGGCTACTTTTATCCTGCAAAACAATTGCGCTTCCTGCTGAAGAACCGTACCACCCATTTGTTTGATATGCCGCATGACATCATTCATCTGTGTATAATCAAACTCCAGTGTATATACCACTTCTACCTGCTTTTGAACAACGGGTGTTACCTGCAATGCCAATGCCGATGCTGATTTATATGCATTGATCAAACCAGGCACACCGAGTAAGGTCCCGCCAAAATAACGCGCCACCACTATCAGCGTATTGGTAATTTGTTTGCTGTCGATCTGTCCCAATATTGGCCGGCCGGCCGTACCGGAAGGTTCGCCATCATCGCTGACACGAAATGTATTGCCATCCAGTCCAAGACGGTAAGCAAAACAATGATGGGTTGCTTTTGGGTGTTCTGCTTTTACCGCTGCCAAACAGGATTTACAATCCTCCACACTGGTCACCGGGAATACGAATGCCAGGAACTTACTGCCCCTGTCTTTAAACTCAGCGCTGGTATTTTTTTCTACCGTATTATAAAAATCTATCTCACTCATATTTTTATCCAAATGCTATCAGTGCTATGGCTACTAATGCCAGTACAATCCCCAGGCGGTTGACAACCGATAATTTTTCCCGGAATAATATAAATGCCATCACTGCACTGAACAATACAATGCCCATATTATTGATAGGGATAATAGCCGTACTGTTACCTGCATGTTTTTTTAACACAGCCACCAGCGACCAGATGGAAAAATAATTGGGAATACCAATGGCAAAACCCGCAATAATGGCCCTGTAATCAAACTTTATTTTGCCCATAAGTACCAACAATAAAAGTAAACTAATACCGATGGCAGCAGCCGATGCAAAAGCAGAAATCAGGTAATCGTTCTGGTTGGAAGCATTGAGAAAATTTTGCTCTACATATTTTATCATCGTATCCAGTAAACCACTCGCAAAAAACAACACTACCGGTAATATCATCACCCACTTATTGGCGGGTTTATTTGTTTCCCCCGCATCGCGCTTCATGGTTAACCAAACAGCTACCAGCGCTATAACAATACCCAATATTTTTAATCCTGTTGCTTTCTCGCTATACAGGTAAATAGAAAACAGGAAGGGAATAACCAGTGACAATTTATTGGCCACTGATGCAATTGCGACGCCGGCTTTTTGCGTGGTAAAACCTACTATATTAAAAATACTGATAAAACTGGCGCCCATCAGCAATGCCCACTTGAACCAGGGTTGCTGTATGGCAGCGGCGTTTACGGGAAAATAGCCGTTGAACAAAGAACCGGTTATCACGCAGGCGAGGTAATTGAAAACAATGGCCTGAAAAGGACTGATATGGTATTTCTCAATCACTTTAAATGAAAGCGTGAGATAGGAATTGAGTATGATACTGACAACTAATAAAAACATGGTTATTGCTGCATGGGTTGGGGATGATAAAATCGTATAGTATCAGCACTGAGGTGGAGACTATCAGTAACAAAAAAATCTTTTATGTCCGGTGCTGCAATACCTTCTGGAATATCCATTTGTGTATTGGTGATCACACGAATTTCATCAAACATATTATCATCTATAAATGACTGCAGCAAATGCGCGCCTCCTTCCACCAGTACCGATTGTATATTCAGTTGGTACAATGCATTGCTAATTTGATGTACTAGCGAGTCACTGTTTGTTACCTGGTAAAATAGCAGTTTATTTTTCTCTTCATGTTTGACCGTATTGAACACGATAGTTTGGATTGTTCCATCCATTACATGGAGACTGGACGGGAGGCGGAGGTCCATATCTATGACCAATCGTATGGGTTGATGACCTTCCCACAAACGTGTTGTCAATGAAGGGTTGTCGAGCAATGCTGTATTGGTACCCACCAGTATTGAAGCTTCCTCGCTGCGCCATTTGTGTACAAGTCGATTGCTGTAATCATTACTGATCAGCAAACGGTTGCTATTACCCGCAGCAATCTTTCCATTCGCTGTCTGCGCCCACTTTAAAATAATATAGGGCCGGTGTTGTGTATGAAATGTAAAGAACCGCTTGTTGAGATCTATGCATCCTTTTTCCAATACGCCGGTTACCACTTTCACACCGGCAGCTTCCAGTTTATCCATTCCCTTTCCATCCACTTCCTTAAATGGATCGCGGCAGCCTATAACAACTGTTGGGATTTTCTTTTCGATGATCAGGTTCGCGCAGGGCGGTGTTTTGCCAAAATGGGCACAGGGCTCGAGTGAAACATACATCACTGATTGTTCAATGAGTGTTTCATCTTCTTTTTTTACAGACGCAATACAATTCACTTCCGCATGTGCTTTGCCGTATTGTTCGTGCCAGCCCTCACCGATAATCCTGTCTTTGTATACGAGTACAGCGCCCACCATTGGGTTGGGGGCCACATTGCCAGCGCCTTTCAGCGCCAGTTCAATGCAACGGCTCATATAAGTTTCAGCACTGATCATATACATTAAATGAGGGCAAAAATACAGTTTTAAATACAAGCTTTGCCGTATGTTTGTTGCCATGACCATTCATGATGCCAGCCGTGCTTTGTTGTTTCAACTGCTTCACCTGTATGAAGAACCCGAAGCGGCCAATATTGCCGATTGGGTCATGGAATTTGTGACGGGCTGGAAAAAAATTGACCGGGTATTCAATAAAACCGTTCCGCTTTCCAATCAGCAAGAACAATTACTGGAACAGGTGACCAAACAGTTACTTGACCATAAGCCGGTGCAGTATGCGCTGCACGAAGCATGGTTTTACGGAATGAAACTATACGTGGATGAAAATGTGCTGATACCAAGACCCGAAACAGAAGAATTGGTGCAATGGATCATTACCGACCAGGCAAATAACAGTACCGTGAGCATTCTTGACATTGGCACCGGCAGCGGTTGTATTCCCGTCGCGCTGAAAAAGACATTACCTGCCGCACAGATACATGCCTGTGATGTCAGTACAGCAGCATTGGATGTAGCCAACAGAAATGCATCGGAACAAAACACCAGCATTCAATTTTACCAGTTGAATTTTCTTTCAGGCATTGAACGCAGTTCTCTTCCCACATTTGATATCATCGTCAGCAACCCACCCTATATCCCTCAAAAAGACAAAGCAGCGATGTCGAAAGTAGTACTTGACTACGAACCGCACCTGGCACTCTTTGTTGACAATGATAATGCACTTGCTTTTTATGAAGCGATTGCTGATTTTTCCCGCGAACACCTGTACCGAAAGGGTTCTGTGTACATGGAGATACATGAATCGCTGGGAAAAGAAGTGCTGCAATTATTTTCTGAAAAAGGTTTTACCAATATTTCCCTGCGCAAAGACATGCAGGACAAAGACAGGATGGTAAAACTGCAGTGGTAAAAATTTATTTAACGTCTTTATTATCGACCAGCAGGGTGGCACGTGCCCCCAAATCGCGCGCAATGCGCATGATGGCCACTACGTCATCCAGCGGTACGGTTCTGTCTGCATTGATGGCAATAGTAGCCTGCGTGGAATCTTTCATAATATAAGGCTGTACAAAGGCACGGATATCCTGCACAGCCAGCGTTTTTCCATTGATAATATACTGGCCATTGGGGCGTATGTTGACAATCACGGTTTGCTTGGCCTTTGTATCACTTTTAGCCTTGGGTTGCGACAGCTTTACTACGTTGGGGTTTGCCAGCGTGGACACAATGAGAAAGAAGAACAGCAGGATGAACAAGATATCGTTCAATGCGCCTGCATGCAATTCCGGGTGTGATTTAAGCCGCCTGTTGAGATCCATGTCGCAAATTTATAAATGATTAGCGTGTTGGTTCCTGTAAAATATCAATGAACTCTGCACTGGCCGATTCCATTTTGTTGATATTCTTATTGATTTGTGCATTCAGGAAATTATAGCCCACATAGGCCAGCAAACCAATAATAAGACCCGATGCTGATGTAACCATTTTTGTATAGATACCACCGGCAATGGCCGACGGTGTAAATTCTCCGGTGGTATTGATATTGTAAAACAATTGCAGCATACCAAAAATGGTTCCCAAAAATCCAAACATGGGCGCGATGCCATATACCAGCGATAACATGGATAAGTTGCGCTCCATTTTATAAATTTCCAGTTTCCCTACATTCTCCATGCTTTTTTCAATGGCATCAATTGGTTTACCAATACGCTGCAAGCCCTTATCGATCATCCTTGCCACGGGGTTGCTGGTATTCCGTGCCAGTGCCCTGGCGGCTGAAACATTTCCGCTGAGGATATTATCGCGGATCATGTTCATAAAATTATCATCGATCTTGCTGGCCTTATTGATGGCAATCCAGCGCTCAAAGAAAAAGAAAATAGCCAGTGCCAATAATAAACCAAGTGGTATCATAATGATACCACCTTCCCGTAACAGATCAAATAAATTCATCTTTGCCGATGCGGCCGTATTCGTTGTATCTGCAATCACTTTCTTTGCGGTATCAACGATTTGTAGGAAGAATAAATGCATCTAGGTTTGAGTTTACTGACAAATGTAATCACTATTACAATTCACATGCCGTGCCTCTCTGAACGGTGAAAATAGTGTGATTATTTTTTTAAAAGCCGTTCCCGGCAAATAGCTTAACATTTTGTATAGAAAAAATGGAACTTTTACAAGTATATCCACGATCATTCAATACTTCGTGCTTTATAATGTGCCGCTTTGCTTAATCATCATGGCCTGTATCTGCTTCATGGTCTTCTCCATACCCTCGGGGCTGCCATCAATAAATATCACGTTGCCCTTCCCTATCTCTGCAAAGTTCTTAATAGCTTCTGTCCACATACTGAACAGGATCACATTGGTATCAAGATTGGCCTGTTTCATTTGTTCGGCCGCCTGGCTCATACCCTTGGCCACTTCTTCCCGGAACAATGCCACACCCTGCCCGCGCAACTGCGCTGCCTGCCTTTCGGCTTCTGCTGCAATTTTTATAGCATTACCCTCTGCTTCGGCAGCCTTTGTTTTTGTAATCAGTAAGGCCTGCCCCTCATTTTCTGCAGCAGCTTTCAGGTTATTGCTGGCTACCACTTTGCTCATGGAGTCAATAATCGCCTGGTCGAAGGTGATATCGTTGATCTGCAAATCCAGCAGGTGATAACCCCACTGTTCCAGCAACTCATCAATCTGGCCTTTTACATATTCAATGATTTCCTTGCGCAATGCCAGTATCTCCGCCTGTTTTTTTGTTGCCACAAAGGAACGGATAGTTCCTTCAATGGTTCTCGTCAGCGCCTGCATCAAATCGCGTTCACTGATAAATTTAAATGCCACTTTCTTGATGGTTTCCTCTTCATCATTCTGCACAGCATACAGCAGCATACTTTTAAAATATACATTGGCCTGGTCGGCAGTTACTGCCTGGAACTCCATTTCAACCGAGCGGTTTTGTACACTTACCCGGCGTGTTACCTGTTCAAAAAATGGAAGCAGGAAATTCAAACCGGGACGTAATACCCTGCGGTATTTTCCAAACATGGTTACTACTCCTATAAAACCCTGGTTAATGGTTTTAAGCCCTGCCATCAATATCAGGAGGACGATGATTACCCACCAGAAACGAGTCAACAAATCAGCTAACATATAACAAATGATTTATGGCTGAAGGTAAGCGATTTTAGCACAAGTCCTGTAAAGAGATATGCATAGGTTAATCACCATTGATACCGGCATTCAGATGATTCTCATCAGCCGTCTTTGATGAAAAATAAATATTCATTACCTTTTACAAAACCTTTTATATGTCAAAATCAGGCAAGGTGTTCCTCGGAATATTATCCATCCTTCCCATCATATTACTGGCTGTTTATTTGATTCTTTTCTTTGGTATGTTTTATACCGTTTTGCGGGAAGGTCAACACATGGATCAGGGTGATATGCCACCGGCATTTGTCGGCAATATTGTGCTCATCGTTGCTTTTGCCATCATCATGGGGCTGGTATCGCTGGGATTGAAAGTATTTTATATCATTCATGCAGTCAACAACCGGGCGATTGAAAGCAATGAACGCATCGTATGGATACTGGTATTCGTATTTGCCGGCATGATTGGTTTTCCCATTTACTGGTATATGCGCGTCTGGAAAGAGCCGCTTCCCACCATATGATGCAACTGCGACTCAACTCTTTTCTTCCCAAACCTGTACAAGGTGAACAAGTGTCTCAACACTTTTTTGCATATCCTGTACGCTTACATATTCGTGCTTGCCATGCAATGCCATTTCCCCTGTAAAAAGATTCGGGCAGGGCAAACCCATAAATGAAAGTCTTGAACCGTCCGTGCCACCCCGTATGATTAATTTTTTTGGCGTGCAGCCTGTGCGCCTGATGGCTTCTTCCGCATAATCAATAACCGATGGATGCTGATCGAGTACTTCTTTCATATTGCGGTACTGCTCCTGTACCACCATCTCTGCCCTTGCACCCGGAAATTTTGCAATAGCCCTGTCGCATTTGTCCCTCAGCCATTCTTCATACGCCGCCAGTTTTGCCGTGATAAAATCACGGATGATAAACTGAATCGTCACTTTTTCAGTGATACCATCGATGTGCAGCGGGTGAACAAAGCCATATCTTTCTTCGGTGGTCTCGGGTGATAATTCATCTTTTGGCAATAGCTCGAGAAAATATGCGGCGATCTTCAAGGCATTCACCATTTTATCTTTTGCGGTCCCGGGATGTGCGCTCACACCATGAAATGTGATAGTAACGCCGTCGGCCGAAAAATTTTCATCCTCGATGCTTCCTCTTTCACCACCATCCAGCGTATATGCCACGTCTGCTCCGAGCTTTTTCAAATCTACCTTGTTAACGCCCCTGCCAATTTCTTCATCGGGTGTAAATAAAATTTTTATGTCGCCATGTTTTATGGCAGGATGTTGTTGCAGGAAAACTGCGAGGTCCATAATAACAGCCACACCAGCCTTATCATCTGCACCGAGCAATGTAGTACCGGAAGCAGTAATAATATCTTCTCCAATTTTTTCCAATAAATACGGATGTTCTTTTGTTGTAATCACCTGGCTGGTATCATCGGGCAACACAATATCGCTTCCATCGTAGTTGTTGTGCCGGATGGGTTTTACACCGGTACCGCTGCAATCGGGCGCTGTATCAACATGTGAACAGAAACAAATAACGGGTACCGTTTTTTCTGTATTGGAAGGAATGGTGGCATATACATAGCCAAACTCATCCAGGTGCGCATCGCTGATACCCATTTCAAGCAGTTCTTTCACCAGTACATTGGACAAATCCTTTTGTTTTTGTGTAGAAGGTTGAGTTTGCGAATGAGGATCACTTTGTGTGTCTGTCTGCACATACCGCATGAACCGATCTGCAACCGTAAAGGGGTAATTATCAAACATAGTCGTATTTTTATTCAGCAAAGCAAATTAACATAAATGGAACCACTCCACCATAATAAACCTGCCATCGAACAGGGATGGCTGCGTGCATTACTGTTTGTCGTTTTATTCTTCGTCGTCATATTTGGAATCGGGCTGGCCGTTGGATTGCTGGCGCCAAAAGAAGCAGATGCGGCCACTACTTCCCGAACGGCCTTCCTTGCTGTAGTGGCAAATGCCGTTATTGCCTTTCTGCTCGTAGCCGGCTTCCGCAAATGGATCGATCGGCAGTCGTTTGCCAGCCTGGGTTTTGAAACTGAAAAAAAATTTCCGCATGGCGCGGTTGGGTTTCTCACCGGTATCGCCATGTTATCCATCGCGAGCATATTTCTTTTTTTTACAAGGAATCTCCAGTGGATCGATGTTCACTTCAATGGCAGAGAGGTATTTCTCGGTCTTGGTTTGATGGTCATCGTGGCATTGTATGAAGAAGTAATTTTTCGCGGCTATATATTGCACAACCTGATGGATTCGGTTAACAAATGGGTTGCATTATTCATCACTGCATTGTTATTTGCCATTGCGCATACCGCCAACCCGGGCATTACTGTTATCTCATTTATTAATATTTTCCTTGCAGGGCTATTACTGGGCATCAATTATATTTTCACCAAAAATTTATGGTTTGCCATTGCCTTACACTTTAGCTGGAATTTTTTCCAGGGGCCGGTATTAGGCTATGAAGTAAGCGGCCTCAACCTGCAGAGTGTTTTACAGCCCGAACTGCATGGCAGCGAGTGGCTGACTGGTGGCAAGTTCGGTCTCGAAGGCTCTGCTGTAGCCCTGGTCATTTACCTGCTGGCAATTGGTATTTTCAGCTACACCTACCAGCGGAAGTTCATGCCGCGGCCACTGGCATAAGCAATCGTCCATTCATCTTTTGCCAGCCTTCCGGCTTTGTACAATAAAAATATTGTACGTAACTTTTGTATTCAATCAAAACAACTGATATGAAAAAGCTACTCATTGGCGCCATCGTCGGTGGCATTCTCATTTTCGTTTGGCAAACACTTTCCTGGACGATACTCGATATGCACCGGGCCAACCAGGAATATACACCCAAGCAGGATAGCATCCTCAGTTACCTCAATTCCCAATTTTCAGAAGATGGTTCTTATTTTCTTCCCACTACGCCGAAAGGCGCTTCACAGGAGGAAATGACAAAAAGGATGAACGACCAAATGGGCAAGCCCTGGGCTGAACTGCATTATCACAAGGCATTAAAAGTAAATATGGGCGCCAATATAGTGAGGGGATTGATTGTCGATATTATAATGGTGGCACTGTTGTGCTGGATACTGCTTAAAATAAATGTGGGTGGTTTTGGCACCTACTTTACTGCCTGTTTGTTTACAGGACTCATTGTATTTATGAACTCACCCTATACCATTCATATCTGGTATCCCAAAGCCGATATCATGGCACATCTCTGGGATGCCGTGGTCAGCTGGGCCTTGTGTGGTATCTGGCTGGGATGGTATTATAAGAAGAAGTGATTCAGTCATAAGTCTTTAGTCGGAAGTCGGGAGTAAGATACTGTTCAAAATAAAAATTAATCTGTACCATGGGAGATCTCGGAACCCTGCTTGCCTATAAAAAATCATTTGAACTGGCGATGGAGATATTTCAGGTTTCAAAGAAGTTCCCGGCAGAAGAAAAATATTCATTAACCGATCAAATCCGAAGAGCATCGCGTTCTGTTTGCGCAAATATCAGCGAGTCCTATAAAAGAAGAAGGTATAAAGATTATTTTATCGCTAAATTGAATGATGCAGAAACTGAAAATGCTGAAACACAGGTATGGCTGGATTTCGCTGTAGCCTTATCACGGCATGATGATCAGCGGGGAGCCGCCTACTATTTCCACCAGTTCAATATCGAATACCAGTGGTTCACCCGCCAGCGGATGATTGGCATCGAGCAAGACAGATTCATCGCTGATTTCTGCAATCACAACTGGTATCACCTGTCCGTTGCCACTGGTCATATTCAAACGCATACCCACTTCGGGTACCATATCGGGAGGGAAATTTGACTTTGGAAAATCAACCAGCATTTCCGGGTTTTTTGGACCATAAGCTTCATCTACCGGTATATTAATGGTTCTTTTATCGCCGATGATCATTCCAAGAACGCCATCATCAAACCCTTTTATCACCATTCCGCTGCCCACTTCAAATTCCAGTGGTTCACGACCTTCGCTGCTGTCAAATGTGGTTCCATCTTCGAGGCGACCATGGTAATGTACTTTTACCGTGTCCCCGCTTTTTACTGCTTGCATAAACTGATTTTTAAAAAGTAAATAAGGAAGTCAACACCTCGTTTCAATTCAACATCCGTTGCGTCGCACACTTCGGCAGTAGAAGCATAGATGAACAGGCGCTTAAAATAAGGCTGATTTCTGCCCGAAAGTAAGGCAATGTTTCACATTTTCCATTAAAAGTTTTTTATCATCTTTGGGTCACAGAAATTATTGGTTTTAATGATTTTAAATGTGAAATGATGATGTCATCCCGCCTGGTTCTTTTTCTTTTATTGCTGTCAGCTTCTGCCATGCCGCAGTCAAAACCAGCAGCAAAAAAAACAGCAGAACAGCTAAAAATTACACCCGGTGCAGAAAGGATCAATGTATATGTGCCCCTGCTGAAAGGAAAACGCGTAGCCGTGTTTGCCAATCAAACATCTATGGTAGGCAATACACATCTCGTAGATACTTTAAAAAAACTGGGCGTTGATATCAAAGTTATTTTCGGCCCGGAACATGGCTTTCGCGGCACTGCAGATGCCGGTGAAAAAGTTGGTAATACCATCGATGAAAAAACAGGCATACCAGTTATCTCATTGTATGGAAGTAAGCGCAGACCATCAGCAGAGGATTTGAAAGATATCGACATCATGATCTTCGATATACAGGATGTAGGTGCGCGTTTCTATACTTATATCTCTTCACTGGAAGATTATATGGAAGCATCCCTGGAAAACCATAAACCACTACTGATACTCGACCGCCCCAACCCCAATGGATTTTATATTGACGGCCCCGTGCTCGATAAAAAATTCAAATCCTATGTTGGCATGGAACCCATCCCGGTAGTATACGGCATGACCATCGGCGAATATGCGTTTATGGTGGCTGGTGAAAAATGGTTATCAGAAAAAGCAAACATTGTGTACAGTTATTACCTTAACGCACATAATTCTCCCGATACGCCCTTTCATTTTCTCGTTATCAGGTGTACCAATTATTCACACAAAAGTTTATACCAGTTGCCCGTACGTCCCTCGCCCAATCTTCCCGATATGGCTTCCGTGTATTTGTACCCTTCCACCTGTTTCTTTGAAGGCACCGTACTGAGCGAAGGCCGCGGAACCGACAAACCATTCCAGGTATTCGGCCATCCCTCATTGCCGAAAAATTTATACGCTTTTACACCCAACCCCAATGAAGGCGCCAAAAGTTCCAAAAACTATGGTAAAGTCTGCTATGGATGGGACCTTTCCGGCACCAATGAAGCAATACTGAAAAAAGTAAATGGCAAACTGCAGTTAAAATGGCTGATGGAGGCATATAAAATTTTCCCGGCAAAGGATTCATTTTTCATAACACCAAAAAGTGGTAAAACCACCGAATATCATTTTAACCGGCTGGCCGGTAATGATATTTTAATGCAGCAGGTAAAATCCGGCCAAAGTGAAGCAGCGATCCGGAAAAGCTGGGAGCCTGCATTGAATGATTTTAAAAAAATTCGGAAAAAATATTTACTGTACGAAGACTAAGGAAAACGCATGACAGGAATTAACAACAACGCATTTACCAACGAACAGGCATATAAGAAACTGCGCATCGTATTCATGGGCACACCTGAATTTGCCGTTGCATCACTCGCTGCACTCGTTCATGCAGGTTGTAATATAGTAGGCGTCGTAACGGCACCCGATAAACCAGCCGGCCGGGGAATGAAATTAACAGAGAGCGCTGTCAAGAAATACGCAGCAGAACATGATCTACCCATATTACAGCCGGATAAGTTAAAGAACCCTGATTTTATTGAACAATTAAAAACATTGCAGGCCGACCTTCAGATAGTGGTCGCATTTCGCATGCTGCCCGAAATAGTATGGAATATGCCACCCATGGGCACCATCAATCTCCACGGATCATTATTACCACAATACCGAGGCGCTGCCCCGATCAACTGGGCTGTTATCAACGGTGAAAAGGAAACGGGTGTCACTACTTTCAAATTAAAACATGCCATTGACACAGGCGATATCTTACTACAGGAACGTTTTACCATCCTGGAAGAAGACACCGCGGGCGATGTGCACGATCGCATGAAAGAGATCGGCGCGCAATTACTCGTAAAGACTGTAAAAGGATTGGCTGCCGGTACACTGAAAGAAGTAGAACAGGGTTCGTTTCCCACTACTGAACTGAAGCATGCACCAAAGATTTTTACTGATACCTGCCGCATCGGCTGGAACAACAATGCCGGCAGCATTTATAACCTCATACGTGGACTGTCACCGTTTCCAGGCGCATTTACTTCGTTAAAAGATAAAACGCTGAAGATATACAGGGCAAAAAAAGAAATCACGGCAACAGGTATGCCTGTGGGTGAAGTGGTGACAGATGGAAAAACCTTTTTAAAGTTTTCCTGTGCGGATGGTTTTGTTCATGTACTTGAACTCCAACTGGAAGGCAAAAAGAAAATGCCGGTGGAAGAATTCCTGAAAGGTTACCGGCAGTAATCTCAATGGGCATACCTGGTATACAAAACTTTTACGATGCCTACGAGAAATTAATTTGGATAAGTTGTATTTATATTTGTTGAACAGAGAATGAGTGCTGTTAATTACAGTAGTACAGAAGCTATATCAGGGAACCATACCGAAATCGGGAGGTGATCGATTTCGGGTCGCCTTTTTTGGTTCTTTTTTGGCGAAGCAAAAAAGAACGAATAAAAATATTATTAGTACTGTTAATAGCAGCTGTTTACAACAAGAAATTCATCCTTTAATACTTTACTTCCACACCAAACTTAAAGCCACCTGCTTCCAGCGCAGCAGCAGCCGCGTCACTGACACGTAATGTCAATCCTGCACTTTCCTTCATATCAGGCAGGCTGCCCAATACCTTTGCATAAATCAATTTCCCATTGGCAGGTGTACTGATTCTTATAATCGTACCCACCGGTACATTATTCATCAATGCATAAAATTTATTATCGTTCCAGCCGCTGGTGCTCCTGAATATACCCGCGTTGCCGGTGGTATACTTGCCCGTCTCTTCATATTGCGATTTGAAATACCCGCCACCCTTTGCTTCCACTACCGGGTTGCTGACATTTTTATTTTCCTGGTGTGGCGGTTCGTTGGTTGTTACCGGTTTGTTGATAACAGTTGCAGGTTTGTCAACAACCGGCTCCGCCTTTTTTTCTTCTGGTTTCTTTTCCTCAGGTTTTTTCACTTCAGGTTTGGTATCAGGTCCGGTGGAAGTTTTTTTGTCTTCCTTATTGATAGGAGGATTGGTGGAAGCGATAGCGGGTGTAATAGCAGCCACATTGTTTTTGCCTTTGGCTGCCAGTGCAGATTGCCCGGGCTTTACTTTTAAATAACCGACAATTAATTTTATACCCGCCTTTGCCTGGTCTTTGTTGATATTATTCCATTTCTCCAGGTTTTCTACCGGCACTTTGTTATAGTTGACGCTGATGCGGTACAACCATTCCCTTTCCTGTATAATGTGATAGACTGGTACGAACACTTCATCGCCGGCCTTTGATCCGTCCTGTGAAAAATTAACGGCAGTAAACGGAACTTTCACCTGCTGCCCGATCGACAATGGCTTGTCCATCGTTAAAGAATTATAAGGTGCTATTTCTTTTGGGCTGATATTGTACAAACGCCCAATGCTGTACCAGGTTTCTTTGGGCTGCACGGTATGTACGATGTATAGATTGGGTGTAGTGCCCTGCACCATCAAATCACCGCCCTGTGCCTGCGCTACCTGCAGTACCAGCATGCCCAATAGTAAAACGATCAGATTTCTTTTCATACGTTGGATTTGTGCGACTTGCAAATATGAAAATTTTTTGTCTAAACAGGTAAAATAAAAGCCATTTTAAAGAGCCTTTAAAATACGCCATTCTTTCGGATAATAATTGTTAACCCTGTTTGGTAATAATTTCACCCATCCAAGGGCATGTCCCTCGTATTGTACCAACGCCCAGCCTCTCTGGTTAGTATCCACCTGAACTTCTTCTTTCCGCAAATATTGTATGGATTGATCCCTGTTTAACGGAACACTAACAATATTGGCGCTGCCGATGGTGCTCAAGGCAAGTTCGTGCGCAGGCAGTAACTCTTTTGCAGTCAGCTTTCCGGCGGCCACGCCGGCTTTTTTGATATACAATGCATTTTGCAAAATGGCTATATCCGGGCGGAATTGTTCCGGTACCACAATGATCTCCTCTCCGTGGTGAAACAGGTAATAATCATAGTTCCTATCCAGCCAGGGCCTGACAAGTTCTCTTTCCTTTTTATTCAGTTCTTCCTGCTTTTTTTTCTTAGTAGTATTATCCGCTGGTTCCGCATCACCACCTGTTTTTTTTACTGCTGCAATGAACAAACCTTCTCCTTTTACTTTATCCGGGTAAAAACGATAAGCAGGCGCCGCATGTTTGGCTGAATTTGTTTCAATAATATTCCATGATGGTTCCGTCTGCAGTGGAATAGACTCTGCTTCCAATTCATCCAGTATCCAGTCAAGAATCATCTCATCCTCTTCCATACTATAGGAACAGGTGGAATAGATTAATATACCATCTTGTTTCAGGGCAGGCCACACGTCTGCGATAATGCGTTGCTGGCGCTGGCTGCACAAGGCCACGTTGTTTTCACTCCATTCCCCGACCGCTTCCGGATCGCGGCGAAACAAACCACTGCCGCTGCAGGGTGCATCGATGACAATGACATCAAAGTAATTTTCCAGCCTGGCAAAATCTTTTGGATCATTATTCGTCACTACTACATTGGCAGCGCCCCACTTGGTCATATTTTCACTAAGAATGGCGGCCCTTGACTTGATAACATCATTGCTCACCAGCAGGCTGCTATTGTTTATCAGCGATTGTACCAGCGTTGATTTTCCTCCAGGTGCTGCACACAAATCAAGCACGCGCAATGACTTTGAACAATCAACTGTTTGGCGCAATGCCTGTTCTAAAAACATACTGGAAGCTTCCTGCACATAATATACGCCCGCATGAAAAAGCGGATCAAATGTAAATGATGGCCTTTCAGACAGATAATATCCATGGGAAGACCATGGCACCGGTTGTGGTGAATATGGCATCAATGATAGTGCATCCTTCATTTTGGCGGGATTCAGGCGAATGGAAGTCACCTGTTCACCACTGGCATGCACTTTTTCAAATGCTTCGCGGTCGAAGCCTTTGACATGCTGCAATGATTCAATAAGAGATGAAGGAATTTGCACAGGCAAAACTAAGTACTATAAACTATAATTGACTTTACAGGTTTTTTATCTCTGCAATCAAATCCTGCAATACTTTTTTGGCGTCGCCAAACAACATCGATGTTTTTGGCTGGAAGAATAGATCGTTTTCAATACCGGCATAACCGGGCTTCATACTGCGTTTGTTGACGATGCAGTTTTTTGCCAGTTCTACATCCAGTATCGGCATTCCGTATATTGGTGAGGCAGGATCTGTTTTCGCCGCCGGATTCACTACATCATTCGCGCCCAATACCAGTACTACATCTGTCGTTGAAAATTCTTCATTGGCCTGTTCCATTTCGAGGAGCTTGTCATAACTCACATCGGCTTCTGCCAGCAATACATTCATGTGGCCGGGCATACGTCCTGCTACAGGATGAATGGCATATTTAACATCCACTCCTTTATCGGACAATAATTTTTCCAAATCATGACAGGCATGTTGCGCTTGTGCTACGGCCAATCCATAACCCGGCACAATCATTACTTTGTTGGCATAAGTCATCACCATCGCTGCATCACTGAGTGTAATTTCTTTATAACTGCCCTGGTCTTTTCGGGCGCCGCTGCTGGCTGCAGCAGTAGCACCAAATGAACCAATCAATACATTCTTCAGGGAACGGTTCATGGCTTTGCACATCAGGATCGTGAGCAAGGTACCTGCTGCCCCTACCAGTATACCACCGGTGAGCATCACTTTATTGTTGTATAAAAATCCGCCGCAGGCTGCGGCTACACCGGTAAATGAATTGAGCAGTGAAATGACAACAGGCATATCCGCACCGCCAATAGGCAGCACGAAAAAA
This sequence comes from Chitinophagaceae bacterium, assembly GCA_044223995.1. Classification (GTDB taxonomy): domain Bacteria; phylum Bacteroidota; class Bacteroidia; order Chitinophagales; family Chitinophagaceae; genus JACMLD01. Next base: position 1,255,480 of record JBGALE010000001.1, on the reverse strand, counting down.
ATACCATATACAAAGGCAAAAAGTCCAGTGATGAAAAATATTTTCATCGAACCCGTCAACGTACTGTTGTAAGTAACAACTGCCAGCACAATTGTAGTTGCCAAGATCAGCAGGTTAAAAATATGCTGGCCTTTAAAAGAAAAATCTTTGACCCTTCCGTTTAGTTTACCCCATGCAATAATACTTCCTGTATAAGAAACGGTACCAATGATGGCGCCTGCAATGATGGTGAGGTATTGACCGATGGAAACATATTGCGACAATGGCAAATCTCCACCACCTGCTTTATTGGTTTCGTACACGTGATAAAATTCAACCGCAGAAATCAATGCTGCGCAGGCGCCACCCATTCCGTTGAAGAGGCTGACCATTTCAGGCATAGCCGTCATCTTCACTTTTTTCGCAGCCAGCGTTCCAGCTATGGCACCAATGAGCAATCCTGAAAAAATCCAGCCATAGTTGTGCAACGCATTGCCCTGTTCATCCTTGTATAAAAATATGGTTCCAAATATAGCAATCGTCATCCCCGTTGCCGCCACCAGGTTTCCCCTCCTTGCCGTAGCAGGATTCGACAGCATTTTCAATCCCAGTATAAATGTGATGGAACCGATAATATAGCAGAGTACTAAAATTGTAGGAGCCATTTTTTAAAATAATAATGAATAAGTCGAATTAATACACCTGATTATTTTTTCTTTTTAAACATTTCCAGCATGCGGTCGGTGACGACAAATCCGCCCACCACATTGAGTGTACCGAGTATCACGGCCAAAAAACCCAATACCAGTGCCACATAGTTATCAGCTTCTGCTTTTCCCATCACAATAATCGCCCCGATGATAACCACACCATGAATGGCATTCGCGCCGCTCATCAGTGGTGTATGCAATACGCTGGGCACACGGCCGATGACTTCGATACCAAGAAAGATCATTAGCGCCACGATATAAATGGTCTGCTCATTGGCCGCTATAAAATTTAAAAAAGTATCCATGAAACCAGTTTTTTATTTTATCAATGCCTTTACCCTTTCATGCACCACTTCACCATTGTGTGTAATACAACTTCCCTTTACCAAATCATCTTCCCAGTTAAGATGCAAACCGCCTTCCTTGCTGGTGATTAATTGCAGGAAGTTCAGCACATTCTTTCCGTACAGTTTACTCGCATCGGAAGGAACGGAAGCTGCCAGCGCAGAATTGCCGACTATTGTTACCCCATTGTAATAAATCGTTTCATTGTTTTTTGTCAGTTCCGTATTGCCACCTGTTGCCGCTGCCAGGTCAATAATCACTGAACCCTTTCGCATGGCATTTATCATAGGCGTGGAAACTAGTACAGGCGCGGGTTTACCGGGTATCTGTGCCGTAGTGATTACGATATCGGCCTTTGCTATACTCTCTGCTATCTTTTGTTGCTGCTTTGCCATAAATTCCGGTGTTTGCTCCACTGCATAGCCACCGGCCTTGCTGACATCGGCTGCACCTTCCACTTCTACAAATTTTCCGCCGAGGCTCATTACTTCTTCCTTTACTGCAGGCCTGGTATCAAATACTTCTACGATAGCACCCAGTCGCCTGGCCGTTGCAATCGCCTGAAGCCCCGCTACGCCTGCACCCAGTATCAACACTTTTGCCGGAGGTATACTACCGGCTGCTGTCATAAACATGGGAAAATAACGGGAATAGGTAGCCGCAGCAAACAACACGGCTTTATAACCTGCAATATTCGCCTGGCTGCTCAGCACATCCATACTCTGTGCACGCGTGGTGCGCGGCAACATATCCAAACTAAATGATGTAATGTTTTTGGATGCCCATTCTTTCATTTGACTGAACGAATACAGTGGCTGGTAAATGCCGAGTAACACTTTACCGGCTGGTATGGACAATGAAGATGCAGGCGCATGAATACTTAAAATGATATCTGCTGCTGCAATAATGTCTTCGGCTGATTTCACCTGCGCACCTGCTTTTAGGTACTCTTCATCAGGCGCGAATGACTTTGTACCGGCGCCTGCCTGTACCAAAACAGTCATTGATTTTTTTGTGAGCATGGCCACTGCTTCGGGTAAGAGTGACACACGGGTTTCGGATGTTGGTTCGGTCAAAACTCCTATTGTCATATTGGGTTGTTCGGTGGTAAGATAATAAGATTTTTTTTGTCACGGGCATTTTGTGTACAAACCGCCTTTTCTTTGACCAGTATCATCCTCTTTTCTTTTTCGACAGCAGCCAGGTCAATAAATCCGGTTCGGCAAAAGCATTGTACCAACTCGTATGTCCAACACCGGGGTATTCCGTATATTTTACATCTGCTTTCAGTTGCTTCAGTGCCTTATAGTAGTTCCTTGAATTAATGACATCTACTGAAGGATCTTCCGAACCATGAAAAATCCATACAGCAGTCTTTCCTGCAATGCGTTTTGCCAGGCTGGTATTGCCGCCGCCACAAATAGGAATGGCAGCCGCAAAAAAACCCGGGTACCGCTCTATCATATCAAACGTGCCAAATCCGCCAAGTGATAACCCGGCAACATATATTCTTTTTATATCAACAATTTTTTCTTTTATTAAATTGTCGATTACCTTTTTTGTCAACTCCGCGGGTATGGTGGGTTTTTCTTTAAACGGGAAACTGAATTTGGTGTGGTTACTGGCAGCATCCCAATTCGATTCGAGATAGTTCCAGGTCATTCCCTCCGGGCATTGCGGAAAAATAACGATCGCCTCGAAGTCCTTGCGGTTTCCTGGTTGTATGAACAAATCACCTCCATTTTTCAATGGTGCTTCATTGTCGCTTCCACGCTCACCCGAACCATGCAGGAATACCAACAGCGGGTATTTTTTGGTGGCATCAAAATTTTCAGGATATAATATCCGGTAGCGAAGTGTATCACTGCCCTGGATCAATTCTTTCTTTTCATATACACTAAAATTCTGCGCCAGGACGGAAATGCCGACAGAAAGAAGCAGGATGACAAATACAATTTTCTTCATTGCTATTCTTTTAGAATCGTATAGTGAAATGTTGCTTTACTTTATTCTCCTCCCTGAAAAAAACCAGCCCGATAAAAAACAAATCGATGGTCAGCATCACGGCCGGATGTTCTTTGATTTTCTTCCACGCGGTTTCCATTTCGCTGCTCCAGTGGATATCATCAAATACCATCACTGAACCATTTTTTATATGCGCTAATAGTTGTATAAAATAGCGGTAGGTTGGTTCGAAGCGGTGATTGCCATCAATGAATACAAGATCAATGTTTTCTTTTTGTCGGAGAATGCTTTCCAGGCAATCATCAAAAGGCTCATTCACCAGTGTAATATTTTTTATACCCAGCCCATTAAAATTATGACTAGCCACCGCCGCAATATTTTTATCACCTTCGATGGTGGTAACATGTGCTGTCTCATTTGCAAGCGCCAGGTATGCCGTCGTGATGCCCAGCGACGTGCCAAGTTCGAGTATATTGGAGGGCCCATAATATTTTACCATACGGTATAGTATTTGCCCGTATTTTGCCGGCTTCGCTGCACGGCTGGCAATGGAAGCAATGCTTCTTTTGCTATGGCTGCCATCCACCGAACCTGCACCATAATCAGCAATATCCAATAACCGCATGTCTTTCCTCAGCGAATGACGAAGCCCTTCCACCTTTTCATAAGCAGGATATATTTCACGATCATTTAATACCCGCCTGATAAAATCATATACAAAAGGTGAATGCGTACCATGCCCCTTACCGTTGGAGGCTGTGCTGTAATAGCGGATATATTTCAGGGCAAGTTGAAAAACAGAATACACAGTGATGGTTAAATATTAAAATCAGAAATGTTCCCGCTCAGTGCCTGATGCGTTCCCATACTTCAAAGCTATACGCATATTGGTGCTTTTCGTCGGCAGGAAAATCAAGCCTGGAAAATAATTTCCAATCCTTTTCGCTGAATACAGGGAAATACGAATCACCCTGTACCACCGCATGTACCCTTGTAAGTACAATCTTACTGGCGATGGGCAATGATGCTGCATACACTTGTCCGCCGCCGACAATAAAAGCTTCCTTTGCATCTGTTTCCCCGGCTATATGAATTGCTTCCTGCAAGTTGGCAGCGATACGTATATGCCCATCCGTTTTTATGTTCTGCGGGTTGCGGGTAATGATTACATTAAAACGGCCGTTCAGTGGTTTGTTATTCAGCGATTCAAATGTTTTTCTCCCCATGATCACCGGCATGCCCCAGGTAGTATTCTTAAAAAACTTGGTATCGTTGGGGAGGTTCCACAACAACTGGTTGTCTTTTCCAATCACATTGTTTTCAGATGCAGCGGCAACCAGTGTAATTATCATGAGCTATCAAACGCTTGGTGAGGAAATATTTCTTTCTCGGTTTCATTCAATGTTATACGGCCACGGGTGCTTTAATAGCGGGGTGACTCTGGTAATTTTCCAGTGTAAAATCGTCGAAACTAAAACCATCAATGTCTTTTACAGCAGGATTTAGTTTCATAGTTGGAAGAGGATAAGGATCGCGGCTCAGTTGCAGCCTTACCTGTTCCATATGATTGCTGTAGATGTGTACATCTCCAAACGTATGTACAAAATCACCCAATTGCAGGTTGGTTACCTGTGCCATCATCATCGTCAGCAATGCATACGATGCGATATTAAATGGTACCCCCAGGAAAACATCCGCACTGCGCTGGTACAACTGGCAACTCAGTTTTCCTTCGGAAACATAAAACTGGAAAATAGTATGACAGGGCATAAGCGCCATTTGTGGAAGTTCGGCCACATTCCAGGCACTGACAATCATCCTGCGGCTATCTGGGTTTTTCTTCAGTTGGGTGATCACATCTTTGATCTGATCGTAAACTTTTCCATCGGCCCCTTCCCAACTGCGCCATTGTTTGCCGTAAACAGGGCCGAGATCGCCATTTTCATTGGCCCATTCGTCCCAGATACGTACGCCATGTTCTTTCAGGTAGCCAATATTGGTATCTCCTTTCAGGAACCAGAGCAATTCGTAGATAATGCTTTTCAGGTGAAGCTTTTTGGTGGTTACCAGCGGGAAACCCTTGCTCAAATCAAACCGCATCTGGTACCCGAAACAACTGGTTGTTCCCGTTCCAGTTCTGTCGGTTTTTGAAACACCCGTATCCAAAATATGCTGAAGTAACTGAAGGTATGCCTGCATGCACGCAAGTTAACGTGGAATTTGGAATTTAGGGGTGATTGTTTATGCCTGTGAAGAACCTGTGGATTGAAAAATAAGCCGGTATAAAAGGGCATTTCCTGCTATTCATTGATAGCCGTTAACCCGGTTTCTTAAATTTTTTATAGCCCTGGCGACAAGCCTTGTATCCTTTTGTTTTTGTATTATCTTTCGCCCTAAATATTCATTGCGTGAAATACCTCTGCCTTTTATTACTCTGCATTACCTGTTGCAGGCACGGCTTTAGCCAATCACCCTACAAAGACAGCATTCTTCAATTCCAGTCTGATTATAAAAAAGACCTGTATGCGATTATACAGGACGATACTGCCTTTGTAAAATTCTATCCCATCGATCCCTTTTACAGGGTAACTGCAAAAGTGGAGATGCTGACTCATGAAAAATTTTTCCCGATGGCCACATCCGGCGGCATCACCAAGCAAGCCATTAAATATGTATTGCTGACTTTTAATTTTTGGGGCAAGGAATACAAACTATACGGTTATCAACTGGGGTTCCTGTTGAATTCTTCCGATCACAAGGATGATTTCTTTATTCCTTTTACAGATGCCGGCAGCGGCACTGCCAGTTATGGCGGTGGAAGGTATATTGATTTTGTTGTATCGGATATTACAGCAGAAAAAACGCTGAAGATAGATTTTAATAAAGCATATAATCCTTACTGTGCATTCAGGCCGGGCTATACCTGTCCCATTCCTCCAAAAGAAAATAATTTATTGTTTGAAATGAGAGCAGGCGAAATGAATTTTGGAAAATCAAAACACTAAACAGTTCTTTCTCACGCAACAGCCATTTCTTCCTGCCCGTTTTCCCGGATGGTAATAATAGCGCCCGACTCACCAGTGGCGCCATCATTGCCAACAGATAGGGTCAGTTCCCTGTAAATGCGCGATATGAGGAGGCTATTTTGTTCCCATTTTTCTTCAAATGATTTGGCGCGTTGCTGCCAGCGGGCCAGCTCTTCTTCTAATTGGTTCACATGCTGACTACTGTCAGCAATGGTATCAAATAAGGTGGTGTTCTCCTGCTGCAATTCAGCACAACGGTTTTCCAGCATCCCAACGGTGATATTTTGCGAATAATTGATTTGTTCAAGGCCTTCACAACGCTGTAGTAATTCCTTCATGCCCGATTGTAAGCGATTGGCCTCTTCCTGTAATCCGCTTATCGTATGGCTTGTTTCAGACAATTTATGCTCCGATTGGTGAAATGCCTGAATACGCTGATCGAGCTGGTGCTGTAAAAAATCGATCTGTGCTTTCTTTTCCTGCACGATATCCTGCAAGGCGCTGACATCGGCGCTGCAGGAAACTGGTTCTTTAGCCACTTGTTCCAGTTTTACCGACATATTTTTAATGTCATGCTCCTTTTGTGCCAGTTCTGTCTTCAGCGAGTCATGTTCAGCAGATAATTCCTGGAAAGCTGATTGTAAATTATTCAGCTCAATAACTGTTTTTTCAAATTTATCCTGCAAATCTTCCAATGAATGATCGGCAGCTTTATTTCCTTCCATCCCTTTCAGCATATCCTGCAACTGCGCAATTTCATTTTCATAGGAACTTACCTTCGATTGCAGCAGCGTAATTTGTTGTTTTGATGTATCATTGTCATCGTCATTCACCTTGCACATCAGGTTCGAATAATCTTCCTGGAGTTTTCTGAAAGCACCTTCCAGCAGGTGGTATTTCTCCCTCGTTTTATACAATTGCTGTTCGTATTGTTTTTCTTCATGATTACCCATAACATTCATTTTAAGCATGGGAGCTGGCACCATATCGCCTGAAAACCCGACCGATAACTCCTGGGGGGGAAGTGAGAAGCCAAAATCCGATTCTCTTTTCTTTCTCCTGTAATGCAGGATGGTGGCAATCACCATGCATATAATTGTAAAAGGCAGGCTAATCCACAAAATAATTTGCACGAATTGCCCGAAAGCGGATAATGAAAACTCCAGTAAATACATGTGAAAGGATTTTAAGTAGCCTTGCTTTCATCAATGCAATTAACAGTTGATAATTAGAGCGATTGTTTTGTACGGCAGGGAATCTTTCTGAAGAATGACAGGGGTAAGTATAAAACTGTTCGGAACCGTGATTATTGTTTTGCCTGTTGGTTTATTTGTTGGCTTATTGTTAAAGAAACGCGCTTTGGTATCAACATTATCCGGCGATAAAGATCACCAATAATAATACCAAAATGTTATCATTATTGATCGAAGTAAAGATTGAAGGCCAAATGTGGAAAAGTAACATCATGATACAGCCCTGCGCTGCATTTCTTTTTTGATCAGCTTCAACTCCCTTCCTGTTTGACCAGATACAGAACTGTTTTCCTGAGCCCTTCTCATTAAATAAGGAACAACATCTTTGATAGGCCCGAATGGCAGGTATTTGCTCACAGGGCATCCTGCTTTTGCAAGGTTAAAAGTGATATTGTCGCTCATACCATAAAGCTGGCTGTAATGTATGTGGGGATGATCGGCAGGTAAATTTTTTTGCTGCAATAGCTGGGTTGTATAGAGGTTACTGTATTCATTGTGCGAAGCAACAATGGTAGCAATACGATCGATGTGTTCAACACAATATGCAATCGCCAGGTTATAATCGCGATCGGTATCTTCCTTGGTCGCCTGTATCGGCGAAGGATAGTTCATTTCCGCTGCTCTTTTTCTTTCCTTTTCCATATAAGCACCCCTCACCAGTTTTGTGCCCAGCAGGAAATTTCTTGATACCGCAGCTTCATAAGAATCTTTCAGAAATTGCAGCCTGTCGTGCCGGTACAATTGCAATGTATTGTACACAACAGCTTTTGTTGTGTTGAACTGCTCCATCATTAATATGGTGAGTACATCCACCGGGTCTTGTATCCATGTCTCTTCCGCATCTATCAATACGCCAATATTTTTTTCAGCAGCTTCTTTGCAAATGCGGTGCATCCGTTCCTGCACACGGTGCCACTCTGCTTTCTCATCATCTGTAAGTGCATTGGTGGCCTGTACATACCGCTTCATCAGGCTGCCTGCATTCTGTTCTACACTCTTGTCCAATTTTTCCAGCAATGCAAATCGCGCAATTCCCGTCACTTTAATACTCATGAACGGAATATTCGGCTGCGTGGAAGCATAGTCAATGACACGGATAAATTCATCGCAGGCATGATCCAATCCCTCCTCGCCATAATCACCGCCTTCTACACCATAATCAAGTATCACCTGCACATGGTATTCACCGAGCTTTTTTGCTACTGCGGCTGTTTCGGCCAAAGATTCGCCACCAACAAACTGTTTGAAAATAGTATTCCGGATGATACCGTTGACCGGCAACCCTATTTTTATGGCCCAGGGTGTAATACGGGTACCCAATTTCACAAGGGTATTGTAACCCATGGATGAAAAAAGAAAATGTGCCTTCTTTAATTCTTTATCACTTTTGTAGGCAAAAGCGTTTTCTGTATTGTCGAATGAAATTTCGGGGGATAGATCCTTCATAAAGCAACGCGATAATATGGGGGCAAAAATAAAGGAAAGGAATTAAAAGCCTGATGACTTATGTCAATTATACACGAACATAGTTATTTCCGGTTGTGTTCGTGCTTTTCAATCATCAGTTTGTTCCGGTATTCCTGTTTTAGTCTGTCCGACACCGTGGCACTCACTTTTTGCAACTGGAATACACCACCGCCCCTGTCTGTCGTCGCCAGTGGTTCGAGCGATTTATACCATCTGCCTCCGATGTATTCTACAGAATCCTTTATCCTGTAGTTAACGATAAATTCAAATAACACATCATTGGGTGTGCCATCTACAGGGCGACCCTTAATTAGTAAAAAAGGGAATGCCTGCTTTTTGCCTGTCTTACCGGATACCGTAAAGATTACATTAGGGCTGTCAATGGCCTTCGTATCCTCCGGGTATCGCGTCACAATGCCTTTTACTTCCAGTTCCACCTGCACCAGTTCGATCCGCATTTTGGAAACCCGTTTCATTTGCCCATCAACCCCCACCACAAAATCACCCTCCCAGGTACCCGTAAGGTCCTGCGAGAATACCGCAAGGGAGAGCATCACAAAAAATCCTGCCAGGCTCCATTTCATACCACTGTATTTCCCTGTAAGCTATAAAAGAAATAGTAAAACGAAAAATAATAGGACAAGTGGTCAACAATGAAATATTTATCCTGTTTAATGGCAGCATGACGCGCAAAAAACCATGGAACAGGATCGATCTTCCGGTTTATTCCATTAGCAGTTCCGGTAGCGATAACAAGCCGAATATGCATATCATCACCTACGTAACGGCAGTGAGTATGCAACCGAAAAGATTTATATGTGGCATCTATCATGGTACACGGACCCTGGATAACATTCGGGCAAACCCACATTTCGTGTTGCAGTTGCTCAGTGCAAGACAATACCGCCTCGTTGATTTACTGGGCAAAAAAAGCGGTAGCGAGATTGATAAAATAGCGAGACTGAAAAAAAGAAATGAATTGCTGGTATGGCATGGCTTCTCTGTTTTAAAAAATTGCCTTGCGGTAATGGAATTAAAAATTATTGACTGGATTGAAGGTGGCGATCATAGCTGTTGTCTTTGTGACCTTATTGGATATAAAAATTTACAGGAAGGAAACCCGTTAACACTTGATATACTCCGGCAGCATAAATTGGTGCGAATGTGAAGCAGGTATGCATATAAATAACGATAGTTGCCCCATCCTGCTATGAAAATTAAATATCTTCGCTATTCAAGTAACGACGAAGATGATAATTACCCAAACCGACATTTACAAGTTCAGCATACCCATGCATCCGTTTACCATTGCCACAGGCACGATGCACTATGCACAGAATATTTTTATCCGCATTCATACAAACAACGGAATATATGGGGTGGGCGAATGTTCCGCCTTTCCAATGATAGCAGGAGAAACGCAAGCCACCTGTTTTGAAATGGCAAAAGATTTTGCGCAACTATGGAAAGGCCGGGACGCCACTGCCATTGAAGAAAGAATGCAACAGTTACATGCCGCCACAGCGTTTAACCGTACCGTCAAGAGCGCTTTCGATATGGCTTTATATGATCTCGCAGCAAAGACAGTCCATCAACCTTTATATAAATATTTAGGCGCGGCCAGTAAGAAAAAACTGGAAACGGATATTACCGTTGGCATCGGCGCACCGGCTGAAATGGCAAAGCAGGCCGCTGCATTTACACAACAGGGCTTCCGTATCATAAAAATAAAACTGGGTAAAGATCCGGCAGAAGATGTAGAACGGGTAAAACAGATTCGACAGGCAGTCGGTGCATCCACCCTGTTGCGCGTGGATGCCAACCAGGGTTGGGGTTTTGATGGTGCCGTATATGCACTGCAGCAGATGGCGCCGTACGAAGTCCAGTTTTGCGAACAGCCCATACGGTACTGGAATGATCATCGGCTCCCTGAATTAAGAAAATTATCGCCTGTAAAAATTATGGCGGATGAAAGTGTTTTCGATCACCACGACGCCAAACGTTTACTGGCAACCAATGCCTGTGATTATGTCAACATCAAGTTTGCCAAAAGTGGCGGTATTCTGGAAGCTGCTAAAATCAATACAGTCTGCGAACAGCAACATATCCCCTGCATGATGGGCGGCATGCTGGAAAGCCGCATAGCGCTGTCCGCCTTCGCCCATTTTGCACTTGCACACGATAATGTTGTTTTCTACGATATGGACACCTGTATGCTGGGTCATAAAATTGATCCTGTTACAGGGGGCGTTCGGTACAATGGATATTATGTGGAAGTACCCGATACCCCCGGTATCGGCGCAGATGCTGATGATGCATTCCTTACTGGCCTGGAAAAAATAAGTATCTGATAAAAAGGACCACCAATCAACTCTTTTAAAAAAAGCACAATTAAGGCAAGCCCTTTATCTTTGCGAAAATTATATACAGGCATGGCAACGAAAACCCCCAAAGACTCCTATGTAATAATGACGGAAATAGTACTGCCCAACGATACCAATACTTTTGGAAATTTAATGGGTGGCCGTTTGATGTACTGGATGGATATCGCCGCTGCACTGGCAGCGATGAAACATTGCAGCGCACCGGTTGTCACAGCATCTGTCGATAATATCTCTTTTGAAAGTCCAATCAAACTGGGGAATGTGGTCCATATTGAGGCGCGTGTATCACGGGCATTTAATTCTTCCATGGAAATACACATGAATGTTTGGGGCGAAGATGCCCTGCAGCAATACAAGTACAAAAGCAATGAAGCTTATTATACATTTGTAGCGCTTGATCCCAATGGAAAATCAAGGCCAGTGCCACAACTGGTTCCCGAAACGGAAGAGGAAAAAAAATTGTTTGAGGGTGCGTTGCGCCGCAGGCAACTTCGCTTAATACTGGGTGGAAAAATGAAACCTAATGATGCAACAGAACTGAAAGCATTGTTTAATAAAGATTAAACACTTCCTACTTTTACTTATCTGATTTCAGCCAGTGATGCGGCCCTTTCATCATGTATTCCTTACTCTGTTCGATCGCGTTCATTATTTTATCAAGAATAGCATCTGCCGGAGCATCGTAATCTATATCGAGTGGTTCTTTAAATGTGATGGACAATAATATTCCCTTCTTTTTAAATTTCAACCCCTTTTTATTAAATGCCCGCCAGAAACCACTGATAACAACCGGCACTACAACCGGTTTGGTTTGTTTTATAATCAGCGCCGTTCCTTTTCGTCCGGGAGCAAACGGTTTGGTGGTACCCTGCGGGAATGTAATGACCCAGTTGTCCTGCAATGCTCTTGTAATCTTTCTTGTGTCTGATGGATCCAATCCACGGCGTACCTCTTTTCCTTCTGCACGCCAGGTTCTTTTCACAGTTAATGCGCCAGCCAAAGTAAACAGGCGGCTGATAAAGCTTCCCTTCATCGTTTCTTCTGCTGCTACATAATACACATTAGTAAATGGATTGAGGAGGTAATAAGGAATACCAAGTCTGTTTTGCTTGCCCCATTTCACTGCGCAAAATATATGGAGGAAGGTGATGACGTCAGCAAAATAGGTTTGATGATTGCTGACAAAAAGTACGTTTCGCCTGGGCAGGCGGCTGATATGTTCCGTTCCCTGTATTTTTAATTTGTTGACCAGTACCAGCCCGGGGTAAGACACCATGCCTACCACGGCATAGACCAATTTTCGTACAATTTTTATTTGCTTTAACCGGTCGAAGAAGGAACTCATGTCAATGATTTTGGCAATCAACCTGTCGGTTACGAATGTAAAACTTTTAGATGATAGTTGTACAAGTCCTTCAACTCTTTGATTCCTGACTTTTGATTCATATTATTTGTCTTTTGAGTTTTATCTTTTTACACCCAATACCTTTCGCCTCTCACCTTTCACCCAGCAAAATTTGTTTCTTGGTTTTTGATTCTTCTCTTTTGAATATTGATTTTTGCACTAGTTCTCTTTTCGTCTTATATTGAACATGATTATTCAGGTAACCTGCTTAAACTATAACCGTTTTTACATGCTCAATACCGTTATTTTCGATATGGATGGCCTGCTGGTTGATTCAGAACCTTGCTGGCAGGAAGCTGGTATGGAAACAATGCGCCGCTTCAATGTGCAACTCACCAACGATCAATACCATAACAGTACAGGGCTGCGTACCAGCGAATGGATCGATCACTGGTTCCGGCATTTTAATATAGATATGGTCCACGCGTCAGAAGCAGAACAAACCATCGTAGCTGCCGCCATTGAAAAAATAAAAGTAAAGGCAAAACCATTGCCGGGTGTTCAGCACATTTTCAATTTTTTTATGCAGCGGCAGTTTAAAATCGGAATTGCTTCATCATCGCCGATGGAGTTAATAAATGTGGTAACGGATTTACTGCAACTGGACAATTTCGTCCAGGCCCGCGCATCGGCTGAAAACCTTACTTACGGCAAACCACACCCGCAGGTATTCCTCAATTGCGCAGAATTGCTGCGTTCCAAGCCTGCAGAATGTATTTGCTTCGAAGATTCCTTTAACGGCGTCATTGCAGCCAAAGCCGCCCGCATGAAATGCGTAGTGGTACCGGCCTACGAACAACAACAGCTTACCAAATGGAGCGCTGCCGATTTAAAAATATCCTCCCTCCAAAACTTTAACGGCCTGCTGCTGGAAAGTTTGCTGAAATAAAAAAAGCGCCCCGTTAGGAGCGCTTTGCTATGTAAAACATTGCAAATTTACTTTGCTTCTTCTTCACCTGCAGCAGGTGCATCACCGCCTTCCATTTTCTTCTTCAGTTCTGCCAGAACGCCCAAATCACCCAAAGTAGCTTTTTCTACTTTACCCTGGATATTCTTAACGGCTTTCTTGGTTTGATCCGCTTCAGCCCTTGCTTCTTTTCTTGCTACATCTTTCTCCTCGGCTTTCACCTGCTCCCAAATACGTGTATGGGAAAGTACGATGCGTTTTTCATTGCGGTCAAATTCGATTACCATGAACTGTGCAGTCTCATCGGGTTGTACCTGTTTACCATCTTCCTTGTTCAGGTGACGGTTAGGTGCAAATCCTTCAAGGCCGTATGGCAACTGCACAATGGCCCCTTTGTCATCCTTGCGGATAACGGTTCCATCATGAAGGGTTCCCACGGCGAATGTATCCTGCAATGCATTCCAGGGATCTTCTTCCAGTTGTTTGTGGCCCAACTGCAGCTTGCGGTTTTCTTTATCGATACCAAGTATTTTGATTTCGATTTTCTCACCCACCTTCGTGTATTCACTGGGGTGATTGAAACGTTTCAGCCAGCTAAGGTCGCTGATGTGGATCATCCCACCGATACCAGTTGACAATTCAACAAACACACCGTAAGGGGTGATGTTTTTTACCAGGCCGGTATGACGGCTTCCCTCAGGGAATTTTGTTTCGATAGTGCTCCATGGGTCTTCGCTCAATTGCTTGATGGAAAGACTCATCTTGCGCGCATCTTTATCCAGTGTTACAATCTTTGCCTTGTGCATGTCACCGAGTTTGAAAAACTCTTTTGCATTGATAGGTGTATTGGCCCATGTAATTTCACTTACGTGTACCAAACCTTCAACACCAGGCTGTATTTCAAGGAATGCACCGTAGTCTTCGATGTTTACTACTTTACCTTCTACTACTTCACCTTCTTTCACATTCTCAGGAAGGATATCCCAGGGATGTGGTGTCAGTTGTTTCAGACCTAAGCTGATACGTTTTTTCTCATCATCAAAATCAAGTACTACCACTTTCAGTTTCTGATCCAGTTTAAGTACTTCACTTGGGTGAGAAATACGGCCCCATGAAATATCAGTAATGTATAACAAACCGTCCAGGCCACCGAGGTCCATGAATGCACCAAAGTCTGTAATGTTTTTGATGCTTCCTTCCAGTACCTGTCCTTTTTCCAGTTTGCTCATTATCTCTGCACGTTGTGCTTCGATATCGCTTTCAATTAAGGCTTTGTGAGATACAACGGCATTCTTAATGGCTTCATTTACTTTCACCACTTTAAACTCCATTGTTTTACCTACAAACTGATCGTAATCAGTTACAGGCTTCACGTCAATTTGAGAACCGGGCAGGAACGTTTCCATACCAAACACATCTACGATCAAACCACCTTTGGTTTTGCTGGTAACAGTACCAGTGATCACTTCGCCTGTTTTGTGTACTTCCACAATTCTTTCCCATGCACGTGTAATGCGCGCTTGCTTGCGGCTGAGGTGCAGGTGACCTTCCCTGTCTTCTTTTTCCATCACCATCACTTCCACTTCGTCACCAATCTTCAGGTTTTGCAGGTCACGGAATTCATTCAGTGATATCAAACCATCACTTTTAAAACCAATGTTCAATACAACATCAGTTTTTGTAAGTCCTACAACAGCACCTTTGATCAATTCACCATCGGTGATTTGAATAAATGTGTCGTCATACACTTTACCATACTTTTCCTTTTCTTCTTTGCTGTAAGAAGAAACATTGCGTTTGTCAATGCTCCAATCGAAGTCATCGTGAGCGGTTGCAACGGCCGGCTCGGCCACAGGTGCAGTTGTTGTCGCTGTAGCTTCTGGAGAACCAGAAGACTCCTGTGCATCAGCGTTTAGTTGTTTAACAATGAAATGCTGAAACATGATATTATCCCGATGGTTTTAATTCGGGGCAGCAAAGATAATCCAAAATACCCGCAGAACGGAGGATTTTGCGGGCTTTTTTATCGGGAGAAGTGGGGGTAC
Organism: Chitinophagaceae bacterium; assembly: GCA_044223995.1. Taxonomy (GTDB): domain Bacteria; phylum Bacteroidota; class Bacteroidia; order Chitinophagales; family Chitinophagaceae; genus JACMLD01. The sequence continues at coordinate 1,239,994 of JBGALE010000001.1, read as the reverse complement.
TGCGTCGGCCCTTTGTTGGCATAAAATGTTCAGCAGCAAGCTCTAGTCTGGCGCCTGGGAGGCAGTGGCAATACTCGAACCTGCTATCCACCCGCTGGTCCAGGCATGCTGGAAATTAAAACCGCCGGTAACACCATCTACGTCCAGTATTTCGCCCGCAAAATAAAGGCCTGGCTGCTTTTTACTCATCATTGTCTGTGGATCCACTTCGCTCAGCCGGATACCGCCAGCCGTAACAAATTCTTCTTTAAAAGTTGTTTTCCCCTTCACTTCGTACTCACCGGCACAAATCAGTTTTACCAGTTTATTTTGTATCAAAGCCGGCATATCGGCCCATCGTGTGTCTTCTTTTGCCTCCGACTGTTGAAGAAAATAATCCCATAAACGATTGGGTAAGCTCAATGGGTTCTTGCCATATAATTTTTGTGCTGCCAGATCAAAACGCAAGGCCTGGAATCTTTCTTTCAGCGATTGTTCATTAAAACCGGGCAGCCAATTGACCGTGATTGTAAAAGCCCAGTTCCTGCCAGCCAGTTCGCGCGCACCCCATGCACTCAACCTCAGTATGGCCGGGCCACTCAATCCCCAGTGTGTTATCAGTACAGGTCCTTGCTCTTCCAATTTTGTACCGGTAATCCTGATGCGTACGTCTTCAACTGTTATGCCCATCAGTTTTGTAATCGCATTACCAGGAAGGTTAAAAGTAAAAAGCGATGGCACCGGTTCTTCAATACTATGACCGGTTGCAGTAAGCCAGTTAAACATCGTTGATTTTGGATATCCGCCACAAGCGACGCAAATAAAATCACTGTGTATGGAATCGCTATTGGCGAATTGCAGGTTAAAGCCATTGCCTGCCACTTTGAGTTGTTTCACTTCTTTATTCATCCATAGTTGAACACCGCAGGTATTTACTTCGCGGATAAGACAATCAATAATAGTTTGTGATGAATTGGATACGGGAAACATTCTTCCATCGTCTTCCGTTTTTAATTCCACGCCGCGCAGATCAAACCATTCGATGGTATCCGTTGTAAAAAAACGGTGAAATGCTTTCTTTAAAAAATGTGCACCCCTCGGGTATCTCCTGATCATTTCCGGAATTTCAAAACAGGCATGGGTAACGTTGCAACGCCCGCCGCCACTCACTTTCACCTTGCTCAGCACCTTACTGCTTTTTTCGACTATAATCACTTCCAGTGCAGGATTCATCCTGGCAGCAGTAACTGCGCAGAAAAATCCTGCTGCACCTCCTCCAATCACAACGAGTCTTTGCTGTTTCATATAAGATTACTCAAAACAAAAAGCCCCTCGTAAGAGGGGTGTCTGTTTATTCAGCTGCGGTGTAAAGATTCGGGTTCTTTTTTTCCGCCGCTTCAATAATGCTATAATCCGACAAAATATCTGCTGAGTTTTTCCTCACACAAACGTCATGTTCAAAATGAACAGAAGGCTTGTGATCGACAGTTCTCACGGTCCATCCATCCTCTTCTGTATAAACTTCACGGCCACCGAGGTTAATCATTGGCTCAATGGCCAGCACCAGGCCTTCGCGCAGTTTAGGGCCACTGCCCCTCTTTCCATAATTAGGCACCTGCGGATCTTCATGCATGCTCTTTCCCAATCCATGGCCTACCAATTCCCTTACCACACCATAGCCATATTTCTTTTCCGTATGTTCCTGTATTGCATAGGATATATCACCGACACGGTTACCTGCAACGGCTTTTTCAATTCCCTTATACAGTGATTCCTTCGTTACTTTTATCAGTTGCATAACATCGTCACCGGGGAAACCAATGGCAAATGTATAAGCATGATCGCCATGATAGCTGTTTTTATATACGCCGATATCTACGGAAATAATATCGCCTTCCTTCAGTTCGTCATTCCCGGGAAAACCATGTACCACTACATCATTTACAGATATGCAGGAATTAAACGGATAACCATGATAATTTAAAAAAGAAGGAATGGCCTGGTTGTCGCGGATAAACTCGCCAATCATTTTATCAATGGAAATAGTAGTGATGCCCGGACGCAATATAGCTGCCACTTCGGTAAGTGCTTTACTAACCATCAATGCACTCTGCCGCATCAGTGCTACTTCTTCATCTGTTTTATAGATAATCATGGTAGTATTGTGCTTTTACAAAATAAAACCTGGCGAGGTTTTCACTGCCAGGTTTTGGTATAATGATAAACAGTTAAAGTTACATAGTTGTTGACTGCAGGCTCTGTCTTCCCTGGATCCTTCCGCTTTTCATCAACCCATCGTACTGGCGCATCAGCAATTGTGTTTCTATCTGCTGTAGTGTATCGAGGATAACGCCTACCATAATCAGCAGTGAAGTACCGCCGAAGAAAGAGGCAAAACCTTGTGTTATTCCAAGACGTTGTGCAAAGCCGGGCAGGATACCTACTACCGCCAGCAATACTGCCCCGGGCAGGGTAATCTTGTCCATAATAGAACCAATATAATCTGCAGTAGGCTGACCTGGTTTTACACCCGGAATAAATCCGTTGTTTCTCTTCAGGTCATCTGCAATTTGTTTTGGGTTGAATATAAGCGCGGTGTACAGGAAGGTGAAGCCGATTACAATAACTGCATAGATCACCATATGCCACGGATCCTTTGGATCAGAGAAGATGCGCGATATACCATTCTTGTTTTCAAAGTTGGTATAGGAAATCAATGTTGGCAGGAACATGATGGCCTGTGCAAAGATGATGGGCATTACACCGGCACCATTTACTTTTAGCGGCAGGAACTGTCTTGCGCCACCAAATTGCCTGTTTCCGACAATTTGCTTGGCATAGTTGACAGGTATCTTTCTCACACCCTGAACCAATACTATCAATCCCATGATGACAGCAATCAACACGGCAATTTCAATGATGTATACCAGCAAACCACCACCGCCACGGTTGCTCTTGGCAGCCCATTCCTGCACCAGTGACTGGGGCAGCCTGGCAAGGATACCCACCATGATGATGAGGGACGTACCGTTGCCCAAACCCTTGTCGGTAATCTTTTCACCCAGCCACATTACGAATAATGTACCTGCGGTTAATATAATCGGTGTACTGATGTTGAAATAAGTGCTGTAAGTGGAAATGAGTGCCTGTCCATTCACCGTTCTCAGGTATTGAACATAGGCTACTGCCTGAACGAGCGTAACACCCACGGTAAGGTACCTGGTCCACTGGTTGATTTTCTTACGGCCGCTGTCGCCCTCCTTCTGGATCTTTTGCATTTGTGGAACCAGGATGGTAGCCAACTGCATAAAGATAGAAGCAGAGATATAAGGCATGATACCCAATGCAAAAATAGAAGCCTGTGAAAAGGCACCACCTGCAAACGCATCAATCAATCCAAGTGCACCGGATTGGGCGCCTTTTAAATTGATGAGGTTGGGATTCAAGCCTGGTAAAATGATGTGTGCGCCCAGACGGAATATAAACACCAGCAGCAGCGTGGTAAGAATTTTACTTCTCAATTCCTCGATGCTCCAGATATTCTTTAATGTTTGAAATAGTTTCTTCACAGATCGCAGAGTTTAAATGAGCCAAAACAAAAAAGACGCATTTTCGGGAAATGCGTCGCACAAGTTACAGAAATTACTTTATAATCTCGAGCGAACCACCTGAAGCTTCGATAGCTGCCTTTGCTTTCCCGCTCACCGCATTTACCTTGAAGCTTAATTTGGTTTTCAGTTCACCGTTGCCCAATACTTTTACACTGTCTGTTTGACTTATCAGGCCATTGATATATAGATTTTCCAGGCTGAATTCAGTGATATTGTACTTTTCTGCCAATTGTTCAATCTGGCCCAGGTTGAATACTTTGTACTCAATGCGGTTGTTGTTTTTAAAACCGCGCTTTGGCAAACGACGCTGAATTGGCATCTGACCACCTTCGTGCGCCATTTTGCGTTGGTAACCTGCACGGCTCTGTCCACCTTTGTTACCTTTTGTAGATGTACCACCTTTACCGGAAGCTTCACCACGGCCAATTCTTTTCTTCTTGTGTGTGGCACCTTTTGCGGGCCTTAATTCGTGTAGTTTCATGATGATTAATTTTTACTTAACGGGGTTGTTTCCCCTCGCATTTTATAATTAGATGTTGTGCTACAGTGAAAATGTGTACATGAGATTCATGGAAAACATAATTCCACATGCTCACATGACCACAGTGGCTATTTGCTTTCTTCCACTTTAACCAGGTGGTTCACTTTGCGAACCATACCCAGTACCTGGGGAGTAGCTTCTACTTCTTTAGAAGCGTTCATTTTGTGCAGACCAAGCGCTTTCAATGTCAGTTTCTGACGCTCTGGCCTGTCAATGGCACTTTTAACCTGGGTTATTTTGATCTTTTTCATAATTGTAAGAAGGTTAAAGGTTGAAGGCGTAAGGAGTAAGGCCTTACACCCTACACCTTACGCCTTCCACCCAGTTTTATCCGTTAAATACTTTCTTCAGCGACAGGTTTCTTGTCCTGGAAAATGAAATGGGTTCACGCATCAGGGCAAGGGCTTTGAAAGTTGCCTTCACCACATTGTGCGGGTTGGCAGATCCAAGGCTTTTAGCCAATACGTCTGTTACACCAGCGCTTTCCAGTACAGCACGCATAGAACCACCGGCAATTACACCAGTACCATGCGCAGCAGGCTTGATAAACACTTTTGCAGCGCCTTCTTTTGCCAGTTGATCATGCGGTACTGTACCTTTCATAATGGGAACTTTAATGAGGTTCTTCTTTGCATCCTCTATTCCCTTGGTGATAGCTTCCTGAACTTCCTTGGCTTTACCCAATCCATGTCCCACCACACCATTTTCATTACCTACTACCACCAGTGCAGAAAAACTGAAAGCACGGCCACCCTTGGTAGTTTTCACCACACGATTGATGGCAACCACTTTTTCTTTCAGTTCCAGGTCACCGGCTTTAACTCTGTTTAAAATTGCTTTTGACATTATTTCAAGTTGAAATTTGTTCCGAGTTTATTCGGGATTAAAATTAGAATTTCAGTCCACCCTCTCTTGCTCCGTCAGCTACCGCTTTCACACGACCGTGGTATAAGTTGCCCCCGCGATCGAATACCGCAGTTTCCAGTCCAAGTCCAATGGCTTTTTTGGCAATTGCAGCACCTACCAGTTTGCTTTTGTCTGATTTGGTACCTTTTTGCGCAGCGATGTCCTTATCCCTGCTTGATGCTGCTGCCAGCGTCTGGCCATTGGCATCATCAATCAACTGGGCATATATATCAGCATTGCTCCTGAATACAGCCAAACGTGGCTTTTGAGCAGTGCCGGCAACTTTTTTACGGATACCGTATCTAATCTTTTGCCTTCTTACAACTTTTTCCATGATTTCCTTTTTTGTTCTCCTGATTCTGCCAGGAGATGTATTTGATATTACTTCAAATAATTATTTTACTTACCCGCTGCTTTACCTGCTTTGCGGCGCAATACTTCACCCACAAACTTCACACCTTTCCCCTTGTACGGCTCTGGTTTGCGCAGGCTGCGGATTTTGGCTGCAACTGCACCAACCAGTTGTTTGTCCACTCCTTCCAGGATAATAGTAGGGTTCTGACCTTTTTCCTGGGCAGTAGCTACTTTTAATTCCTTGGGGATTTCAAAAATGATGTTGTGCGAATAACCCAGCGCCAAATCCAAAACATTGCCCTGGTTTGATGCTTTGTAACCCACACCCACCAGTTCAAGGTTCTTTTTATAACCTTCTGTTACACCTTTGATCATGTTATTGACCAAAGCACGGTACAAACCATGCATGGCGCGGTGGCGGATTTGATCGGTAGGACGGGCAAACTCAACATGACCATCTTTCACTTCTGCTTTAATGTCCCGGTCTATCGACTGCTTTAATTCACCTTTGGGCCCTTTTACAGTGATTACATTATCTGCTCCTACTGTAACAGTTACACCCGAAGGAATACTTACTGGTTTTTTACCTATACGACTCATAACTTTTATTTTTATCCCCGACCGGTCAGCTTTGTATAGGACAAGCTTAATGTATCAGGAGACTGTATAAAATACTTTATCAATGATTAATACACGTAGCACAATACTTCACCACCTACATTCTGGGCTTTTGCTTCTTTGTCTGTCATCACACCTTTTGATGTAGAAAGAATGGCGATACCCAAACCGTTTTTAACGCGTTTGAATTCCACTGGTTTTGCGTAAGTACGCAAACCCGGGCGGCTTATTCTTTCCAGGCTTTTAATAGCTGGCTCTTTGGAAGACGGATCGTACTTAAGCGCTATTTTAATAACACCCTGCTTGCTGTCATCTTCAAATTTGTACTTCAGGATATATCCTTTTTCGTACAGAATCTCTGTAATGCGTTTCTTCAGATTAGAAGCCGGAATTTCCACAATACGGTGATTGGCCATTTGTGCATTACGGATTCTTGTCAGGAAATCTGCAATAGGATCAGTTACCATTGTTTATCTAAAATTGATAGTTTAAAAATTTAATTACAATGCGATATCCTATGATATCTATTCACCCCGCTGTTCCGTTTTTACCGGAATCAGTTATTACCAACTCGCTTTCCTTACGCCTGGTATTTTACCATTGAGCGCCATGTCGCGGAAAGTAACACGACTCAGGCCGAAGTAGCGCATATATCCTCTCGGACGGCCACTTATCTGGCAGCGGTTCTTTAAACGAACTGGAGACGCATTCTTTGGTAAAGCATCCAACGCTTTGTAATCGCCGGCGGCTTTCAGTGCTGCTCTTTTTTCAGCATACTGCGCTACCAACTCTTCTCTTTTGCGTTGCCTGGCTTTGACAGATGTTTTTGCCATATTAGTTTAATTAGTCTTTTCTGATATTTCTGAAAGGCATACCCAACTCTTTCAGCAATTCATATGCTTCTTCGTTGGTATTTGCTGTTGTTACAAATGTGATGTCCATACCGGTAATCTTATTCACCTTATCGATATCGATTTCAGGGAAAATGATTTGCTCGGTTACACCCAGTGTATAGTTACCACGGCCATCAAACGACTTTTCATTTACACCTTTAAAGTCACGCACACGGGGAAGGGCAGTTGCAATCAGGCGATCCAAAAACTCGTACATCTTCTCACCACGCAGGGTAACCCTTGTACCGATCGGCATATTTTTACGGAGCTTGAAGTTGGAAATATCCTTCTTACTCATGGTAGACACAGCTTTCTGACCTGTGATTTGGCTCATTTCATCCAGTGCTACATCGATAAGTTTTTTATCGTTTACGGCACCATTCACGCCACGGTTCAAACAGATTTTTTCCAACCTGGGAACCTGCATCACACTTTTATAGCCGAAACGCTTTTGCAAAGCGGGTACAACTTCTTTACTGTACTTGTCGGCCAAACGCGGAGTATATTTTGTTGTGCTCATTTCTATTACTATTTAATAACCTCACCTGATTTTTTTGAAATGCGAACCAGCTTGCCGGTTTCCCTGCTGCGTTTTACTTTGGTAGCTTCCCCTTTCTTTGCATCCCACAGCATCACATTGCTGATGTGCACGGAAGCTTCCTTTTTCAGGATACCACCTTTTGTATTCTGTGCAGAAGGTTTGGTGTGTTTGGTAACAATATTCACACCTTCAACCAGTACCCTGCTTTTTTCAGGATACAGTTCCAACACTTTGCGGGGTTTCTTCGGATCCTTGTCATCACCGGTAATTACTACTACCAGGTCACCCTTCTTAATGTTGAATTTTGCTTTGAATCTGTTGCTCATTTTTATATACTTTATCTCTTACTGAGAATGATGTACTTGTTTGTTATGCTGTATCTCTTACAATACTTCTGGTGCAAGAGAGATAATTTTCATATATCCCTTATCACGCAATTCCCTGGCTACCGGCCCGAAAATACGGGTACCGCGCGGCTCGTCTGACTGGTTCAGTAACACCACTGCATTATCGTCGAAGCGGATATAAGATCCGTCTTTACGGCGCAGTTTGTTTTTGGTACGAACTATTACTGCCTTGGTAACAGTTCCTTTTTTAATGCCGCCTGCAGGCAACGCATCTTTTACCGTTACAACAATTTTATCACCGATACCGGCATAATCCTGGCCGCTGTTTCCCAGTACACGAATCACCAATACTTCCTTAGCGCCACTATTATCAGCTACGTTTAACCTGCTTTCCTGCTGAATCATCGTTCAAATTTTTTCAACGTTTATAAAATGTAAAACAGAGGGATTATTTCACTTTCTCCACTACCTCTACCAGTCTCCAGCGCTTTGTTTTGCTCAGGGGACGGGTTTCCATGATTTTTACTGTATCTCCAACGCTGCACTCGTTTTTTTCATCGTGTGCATGGAATTTGGTAGTCTTCTTTACGAACTTACCATAGATAGGGTGCTTTACCTTTCTTTCCACGGCTACCGTTACGGTTTTAGCCATTTTATTACTGGTTACCACACCAATCCTTGTTTTACGCAAATTTCTTGCATCCATGATTTCTTAGTTATATAGTTTTAGAAACCGAGTTCCTTTTTTCTTAATGCTGTTTGCAAACGGGCGATGTCTTTGCGCAGGTCGCGAATACTCATCGGGTTCTCCAAAGGAGAAATGGTATGCGCAAACTCCAGCTTTTTCAAACGAAGCTGATCTTCCTTGATACGGGCTTTAATCTCCGTTTCGTTCAAATCTTTCAGCCCTTTTACAAAATCAATTCTCTTTGACATTTTTATTTTTTTGAAAATTTTAGAACTTGGAAATCCCGCTGCATTTCATTTTCTCATTTCCCATTTCCACATCTTCACATTTCTTATATTTCAACATCACGACGAACTACAAACTTTGTCTTGATGGGTAATTTTTGTGCTGCGAGCAACATAGCTTCTTTAGCAGTTGCAACAGACACACCATCTGCTTCAAAAAGGATACGTCCTGGCTTTACCACGGCTGCCCATCCTTCAGGGTTACCTTTACCTTTACCCATACGCACCTCAAGCGGCTTCTTGGTAATTGGTTTATCCGGGAAAATGCGGATCCACACACTTCCTTCACGTTTCATAGCACGGGTCATTGCCTGGCGGGCTGCTTCAATCTGGCGCTCTGTCATCTGCACGGTGTCCAACGCCTTCAAACCAAATGAGCCAAATGCCAGGGTTGTTCCCCTTTTGGCATTACCCTTCACCGGCATCTTTTGTGTTTTCCTGTGCTTTGTTCTTTTCGGCTGTAACATGTGTTGTAATTATTTCTTGTTACTTGTTTCTGATTGATAAATTAATTGTTGTTATCTCCTTCCGCCGCCACCGCCTCTTCTGTCACCACCGGGACCGCCCCCGCCTCTTCTGTCACCACCATGACCACCACCTCTCCTGTCATCTCTCCTCTCTGGTCTTTCATCCCTTCTTTCCCTTCTGTCGCTTACATCGCTCTTACCACCAACGAAGTTGGGGTTCAAATCTCTCTTGGTTAATATTTCACCTTTACAAATCCATACCTTGATACCAATTTTACCATATACAGTCAGTGCAAATACATTGGCATAATCAATATCCATACGGAGTGTATGCAATGGTGTACGGCCCTGTTTGATTTCTTCTGTACGCGCAATTTCTGCACCACCCAAACGACCGGCAGCTTTCACTTTAATTCCTTCAGCGCCCATACGGAGTGCAGAAGCAATAGCCATTTTAATAGCCCTTTTATAGTTGATACGGTTTTCAATTTGCTTGGCAATAGTATCCGCCACAATCATAGCATCCAGTTCCGGCCTGCGGATTTCCAGGATGTTGATCTGTACATCGTCTTTACCCGTCAGCTTCTTCAGCTCTTCTTTAATACGGTCAACTTCACCACCACCTTTACCGATGATGATACCAGGCTTGCTGGTATGTATGGTTACGATTAACTTACCCAGTGTACGCTCGATGACAATCTTGGAGATGCCACCTTTGTTGATACGCGCATTGAGATAAGTGCGGATCTTGTTATCCTCGATCAGTTTGGTGGCATAATCTTTCCTGCTTCCGTACCAGTTGCTCTCCCATCCGCGGATGATGCCTAACCTGTTACCAATTGGATTTGTTTTTTGACCCATATCTGGTTTATTAGTTGATTAGTTATTTTGTTGTTTTGTATCTACAATAACAGTTACATGGTTGCTGCGCTTACGTACGCGGTAGCCACGGCCTTGCGGAGCGGGGCGCATACGCTTCAGCGTTCTTGCACCATCCACAAAAATTGTTTTTACCACCAGGCCGGTTTCATCACCACCTTCATTCTTCTGCTTCCAGTTGCTGATAGCTGATAACACCAGCTTACGCAGCGGAGTAGAGTTGTGCTGTGGGTGAAATTCCAACAATGCAATGGCCTTTTCTACACCCATACCACGAATTTCATCCGCCAGCAAACGCATTTTGCGGGGTGATGTGGGATAATTTCTCAGTTTTGCTACTGCTTCCATTTTTTATTACGTTTTAAGTGGTAAGCTGTCAGTTGTAAGTGCTGTACTTATAACTTAGAACTTATTACTTTTTATGCTATCTTTTTACTTGAGTGTCCTTTGAAGTTGCGTGTTGGTGCAAATTCTCCCAGTTTGTGACCCACCATAAATTCCGTTACATACACAGGGATAAATTTGTTGCCATTGTGAACAGCAAGCGTGTGTCCTACAAAATCAGGTGTAATCGTTGAGCGACGGCTCCATGTTTTGATAACACCTTTTTTTGCCTTGCCTTCATTTACGGCCAGCACCTTTTTTTCAAGATGTTCGGCTACGTAAGGACCTTTTTTAATTGAACGACCCATGTTTAAAATTTGAAAATTTGAAAATGTGGAAATAATTATACCACATCAAAATTTTATTTCTTTTTCCAAACCGAAGATGGAATTTTCACATTCTCACACCTTCACATTACTTTGTTATTTTCTTCCCGTCTTTGCGCTGGATAATCAGCTTATCACTTCCCTTTCCTTTAGTCCTTGTCTTCAATCCTCTTGAATATTGTCCATTCCTGCTGCGGGGCTGACCACCGGAAGCCTTACCTTCACCACCACCCATCGGGTGATCAACGGGGTTCATGGCCACACCGCGGTTTCTTGGCTTGATGCCTCTCCACCTGTTACGGCCTGCTTTACCCATGCTCTGCAAACTGTGATCGCTGTTGCTTACCACACCTACCGTAGCATAGCAATTGATCAGCACTTTTCTCAATTCACCACTGGGCATTTTCAATACCGCATATTTTTCTTCCTTGTTACTCAACTGTGCAGATGAACCGGCACTGCGGGCAATTTTTCCACCCTGGGTAGGCTGCATTTCAATATTGTGCACCATTGTACCCAACGGCATATTCTTCAATTGCAGCGCATTTCCAATTTCAGGCGCTACATCATCGCCGCTTACTACAGATGTTCCCACCTGCAGGCCCTGCGGAGCCAGTATATATCTCTTTTCACCATCTGCATAGTTCAACAATGCGATAAATGCAGAACGGTTAGGATCATATTCGATAGTTGCAACTGTTGCCGGAACGTTTTTCTTGTTGCGCTTGAAATCGATTACGCGGTAATGTTGTTTATGACCACCACCGATATAACGCATCGCCCTTCTTCCCTGCGCGTTTCGGCCACCTGTTCCTGTTTTCTTTTCCAGCAAACTCTTTTCAGGTGTATCTGATGTGATTTCTGCGTAGGCATTACCGATTCTCCATCGGGTGCCTGCTGTCATCGGTTTGTATTTCTTCAGTGCCATGTGCTGTTCTTTTATGTAGCGAAATTTTCAGCTTCGCCTGCTATAATTATTTACAATTAAATGGTTGAATAAAGATCAATGGTTTCGCCTTCGGAAACAGTTACGAGTGCTTTTTTATAAGCCTGCTTCTGTCCCTGGATATAACCAGCTTTTGTAAAGCGTGTTTTGCTTTTTCCCGGTACTACCGATGTATTGACATCTACAACGGTTACACCATAGAAATCTTCCACAGCTTTCTTTATCTCCAGTTTGTTGGCCCTTCTGTTAACACGAAATGCATACCTTCTCAGCTTTTCCTGTTGTGCGTTTGCCTTCTCGGTTAAAATCGGCTTTATTAATACTTCAGAGAGTTTCATCTCTTATTAATTTAGTTCAGTTATAAATTATGCTTCTACTGCTTCTTCTGAAAAAAGTTTAGCGGCATTTTCCGTCAGTACCAAGACCTGTGCGTTAACGATGTCATATGTATTGATGTCTGCCAGCAACGTACCACCTACAGAATAAATATTGCGCAGGCTCAGGTACAGGTTGTCGTTAAACTCTGGTGTTACAAACAATGTCTTTTTACCCTCCACCTTCAATGCTTTCAGCACATCAACAAATTGTTTTGTCTTTGGCGCATCCATGGCTATTTCTTCCACCACTACAATAGCATTCTCTTTTGCCTTGTGGGAAAGTGCAGAAATTTTAGCCAGGTCTTTCACCTTACGGTTCAGTTTAAAATCCCAGCTATGTGGTTTTGGTCCAAAGATGGTACCACCACCTTTATACAGAGGGTTACGGATATTTCCTTTACGGGAACCACCGGTACCTTTTTGTTTGTGCAGTTTCTTGGAAGAACCTTTCACTTCCATACGGGTTTTCACTTTGTGCGTACCCTGGCGCTGTGCAGCCAAATATTGTTTTACTGCCAGGTAAATAACATGGTTGTTGGGCTCTGCACCGAAAATCTCTTCCGGCAGTTCTACCGTGCGGCCAGTTTTTTTACCCTTTATATTTAATACATCTACTTGCATCGTACTTCGATTAAATGGTTATTACTTCTGAATATAAACGATGGAACCGTTGTGGCCCGGAACGGAACCACTTACCAGGATATAATTCTTATCAGAAAAAATCTTGATTACTTTCAGGCCTTTCAGCTTTACCCGGTCAGTACCCATACGGCCGGCCATACGCATCCCTTTCATTACACGGGCAGCATCAGATGAGTTACCCAGGGAACCGGGTGCCCTTTGACGATCGTGCTGACCGTGTGATTGCTCACCCACACCATGGAAACCATGACGTTTTACCACGCCCTGGAATCCTTTACCCTTAGTGGTACCCACTACTTCTACTTTTTCTCCTTCGGCAAAAATGTCAACAGTGATGGTTTCACCCAAAGCTTTTTCAATATTAAAATCGCGGAATTCCCTGCTTACTTTTTTGGCCGCGGTATTGGCCTTTGCGAAGTGATTTTTTTCGGCAGCGTTGGTATGCTTTTCTGTTTTGTCGCCGAATGCTAACTGAAGCGCATTGTAACCGTCATTTTCTTTGGTTTTCACCTGGGTAACAACGCATGGACCAGCTTCAATAATGGTACAAGCTGTTTGCTTGCCATCGGGGCTGAAGATGCTGGTCATCCCAATTTTTTTTCCAATAATACCTTTCATCGTTTACTTTTTGCGCCGCAAGGTTCAAGAGACAATCCGGTGATGGTACGAAAAACCATTGGACTTCAATCCCCGTTTACCTACCGACCTTTTCCTTTATGGGGAAGTACCGGCAGTAAACAAACCCTGAACGGCTTGTTTATATGTTTTACCCAATCATCAACAGATAGCTGGGTGGTGTATAATTCAGAGCTCTTTTTTTCACCCGCATCTGCGGGAAAATTGAGAGGTGAACAATTATTTTTTAAAAGAACTACTTTGTTTGTTTTACCAAATCCCTCAACAGGCTGGAGGCTGGTACTACGCTTTAATCTCAACTTCAACACCAGAAGGCAAATCCAGTTTGCTCAAAGCATCTACAGTCCTGGAAGAAGAAGTATAAATGTCCAGCAAACGCTTGTGTGTGCTTAACTGGAACTGCTCACGCGCCTTTTTGTTTACGTGTGGTGAACGTAACACAGTAAAAATCTTCTTGTGCGTTGGTAACGGAATAGGACCAGTTACAACGGCACCTGTACTACGCACTGTTTTCACGATTTTCTCGGCAGATTTATCCACCAGGTTGTGGTCGTAAGACTGTAATTTGATTCTGATTCGTTGAGACATACGTAAAATTCCAATTTTTAATTGGGGATGCAAAGGTAACCGCTTAGTAGTTACGGGCAAAGAAATTTCACAAGTTTTTTCGCAGTACCGGGTTATTTTTTGCCAGGAGAATAAAAAAGCCCCGGCTGGCCGGGGCGAATAGGAAAAGACTTAAATATTTTATTGTAGCTGCTTGTAGTATACCTGCAGGCTGGGCCGCTTGGTACTGTCGGTATTCCAGGAAGACCCAAAAATCATGTTCCGGTAGAGGACTTCCGACTGCACCTTCATCATAAACCCATAATTCTGGGCCGGGGTGGCGACCATATTCTTTACCAGGCCTGTAACATCAATATGGGTAGCATTGTAATTGTACTGGGCAGTGGAGGCGGCCATTTCTACCTGTCCATCGGTTGTAACACTGGGCTGGGTATTCCAGGTCACCACATTGTCCACCCAGTCGCTCGTTACCTGCTGCAGCCAACACTTATTATCGCCATAAGAATTGTAGGGAGAACCCGGAAAATAGGAATTACCCTGTGGCGCCGTCTGGTAGGAAGAAAGACCATAAAAATTGATAAAAGCACTGTCAACAACAGCATTGGCCGGCACCGCGCTCAGACCGGCAAATTTGATCAGGGACCGTATGGTACCCTCCCCTCCGCCAACTGCAAAATATGTCCATTCAGACGCACTCAGTTCGGGCGCAATGTTTTTGAAATTTACGTTTGTGGTGGACAAACCAGCTGTATTTTGGATGATAACATCTTTCCCATCAGCAGGACCGGGCCTGAGATATAAATATTTTGCTATAAAACTGAGTGGCGTCACACTTATCTGTATCATATCCACCCCGGTTTCCCCTTCTGCATCTACCACCATCAACTGAAATACATAGGTTCCGGCCACCAAACCTTTGACAACTGTAGTGGCAGCGCCCGGTGTTCGTATCAGTGGCGTATTGGGTCCGGACACTTCACTCCAAAGGTAAGCAGCAATGGTGCCGCCATCTTCTTTGCCTGTTCCTGTAAGTACGACGGAATCCTGTGGTAACTTAATTGATTGATCGGGTCCCGCATTGGCAACCGGAATTTTTTCTGTAAGTGTTTCCTTTTTACAGCCTGCAATAATAAATATAACTGAAAGCAATGATAAGACAGAAAAAAATCTAAAAATTTTCATATAAGTAATTTTGGTTTTAGAGGTAATGTTGTAACGACTATACGAACTTAATTATTGGAAGCAATGGAATGTATATTATCCGGGGCAACATATTTTTTTGGACAAAATCTGTTAACTGCTGTTGATGAACGAAAAACTTTTTTAGATGGATTGGCGCTTGCCGGATCGAAATCTTTTAATAGTGGCAAATAAAATCCATAATACAATAACAAGAAGTATCGCAGCAACAATGATGGGAGCAATAAAACTAAAAATTGATCCGCCAACCGCCGCAACATTTTCGCCTGTTGCAATGACGGGGTTACCGGTGCCAAGTGTGGCCTTTGTGGAAAACAAACGCAATAGCGTCGAACTCATCTGAATGGTGCCGGCTGCTCCTCCTCCTGCAACAAGTGCCACGACCCATCGCAGCAATGGTTCTTTATCTGGCGATGGAATCAGCGCCGCAGCAAGCAAAGTACCTGCAATGATGGCAAGCGGCGTTGCTACCATATCCAGCAAATTATCCAGGAATGGAAGATAATAAGCTGCAAGCTCAATAACAGCAGCAGTCGCAAAACAGATCAGGGCAGGCAAACTCCCTATCCATTGCATATCGCCGGGCAGCGCAAGCACATGCGTATATGAAGCAATAGAACCTGCCAGCATAGGGATAAAGACGCGAAACCCGCAGCAGGCACTTAGTGCAATACCGAGCGCAATGGCCGATAAAAGTTGATAATCGAAATGCATACAACTGTATCTTACCCTAAGTTATTCCTTTTTTAGTTTAACAGCCAGCGTGGCAAAACCACCCAGCTCAACATGCTCCACCCGCAAATGATGCTTTCCGCTTAATTCAACGGGCACCTGGCGGGAAGGTGATTCATCAAATACATATTTTGAAGGATTCCATTCATCCAGCACGAGGTTACCATCTACATACAGGCGTACCGCATCATCCCAACTGACACTGAATATGTATTTCCCTTTTGGCAAATCAATATCGGCTTCGCCAATGGTCAAAAACCGGGGATACTTTTTTTCCTTTCCTATTCCACCCCACCAGGCATAATTGATTTCATTCACCGATTCAGATTGCACTGCTGTTGTTTTTTCCAGTAAGGTCAGTTGGCTGGGATCCGATACAGGGTTTTGAATTGAATCAAATGCATACCATCGAAGGGACCAGTTAACAGGAACCCGCGCATCACGAAACATGAATGAATAGGGCTTTCCGGCAGCAACCGGTTTTCCAAACGGCGTCGTAATTTTTTCCCCCTTGTATGTCAGCTCAATCAATATCTCCTCTCCCCTTTCTTTTGTTTTTACAGCAGAAAGTTTGGAAGGCATAGAGCCCCTCCCTGCCGTTATTAACCTGACTCCTTTCAGTCGCTTTATCTTCCAGTTTCCTGCCGGCCCGGTAATCTCAAATTGCAGTGTATCCGATTTTGAAACAGGGTTGGTATTCCATATCAATGGTGACCGAAAATCATATGGCCCCCATTCCAGCATTTTGATAGCGGCACGATCAGGATATTGGGGAAAATTAAAATTGCTATTGCGCTGCAAAATGTCGCGGGGAGTATTAAACCTTACCTTTCGTTGCAGATCGGTGAGTTCCGTCCTCATTTCTTCCATTTCAGTAAGTGTGATAACGGTATCTGTGGCATTGACCATTTCCTTTGCAATGATGTTGCTGTCGGATGCAACATAAAAGTTAAAGCCTATTTTCAGGCTATCACATAAAGTAGTTTGAATGGTCGGTTGAATATTTTGAAAAGTGTTGGCGAAAATCTTTGTTCCTGTACTCCGGGTGTCCCGGTATTTGGCATAACCCCAGTCAGCAGGCTGTTCTTTTCTTGCCCATAATTTGATGCCGTTTTTATCCGCATCAAGTCTATTTGCAAAGATCCTGTTGTGCTGCCCGTGTTCAATAGCAATCGCCACATTGTTTTTCTCAAAATGATTGTGGGTAATCCAGGTATCAAAACTGTATCCGCCCCAAACCCCGTTGTCACAACCATTGATAATATTGTCCGTAATTTTATTACGGCTAAATGTTACTTCCACGCCATTGGTAGGCGCATAGGAAAAATCATTGTGCAAAATAATATTGTCATTGCATCCGCCCTTGCCAGTATCCATCGTGTACTTCCCGGCCCATAAGAAAAATCCATCTCCTGAGTGTGTGGCAGAATTGTAGGCAAACACATTCCCATTACATTGTTCAAAAATCAATATCGCTGCAGAATCCTGTCCCCGGTTGTATACACCCTCACTATGACCGCGTACATTAAAATCAAGTTTGTTGTACAAAATCTTATTCCGGCTGCTTTTATACATGCCTATACCAATACCGGAATTAAAGGAAAAATCATTGTTATAAATTAATCCATCATTGCAATTGGTTAGCATCAATCCGCATTGTCCTCCGGTGATGATATTATCATGAACGATGGCATTATTGCAATCGCGCAGGTACATACCCGCTCCATAACGCTGCCATTCATCTTTTTCATTGTGATGATAACTCATCCAATCGCTCAAATCTTCTTTCTGTTGCGTGCTGTTCAGGTGCTGGCGGTAATTATAGCTGAAATCACAGCGTTCGATCACCAGTCCCTGCACGCCGTTTGCCACCAGTGCAAGTTTAAATCCCCTCGCAGACAGGTTTTTTATTGTAATGTTTTTGCCACCCGTTATTTTGACAGCAATACCATAAAATTTATCGGGCACCGAACCTTTGATATTTCCATCCAGCACGGCATTATTGAAATCAACTACAATATCATTCCCTGCTATTTCTATCACGCCCGAAGTCGATGTGTTTACTTCCTGATTCAGGTAATATATCCCCGGCATTATTTTGACAGAGGTGGTAATCCGCATACCTGTTTTCAAGGGCACGGGCTGAGCCTGCACCTGGAAAAATAGAAATGCAACAGCAGCAGTAAATAATAATTTCATGCAGGTAAGGTACAAAACAAAAAGACCCGCACAGTTTTTACACCATGCGGGCCTTTGAATTGGTAAAATGCTCTTATTTAAAATCCTGCTTTCTTCGCATCCGATCCTCCTGCACTCACAGGCCCCGGAGGACAGTTTTGACGGAGATAATGGGTATACAAAGTTGACAGGTGCTGAAAAGTACCCGGTCCTTCAGAAATGCTGTGCGTTCTGTTGGGATACGACATCAATTGGAACTGCTTGTTATACTTCACCAGTTCGTTGATCAGCATTTCCGCGTTGGCATAATGCACATTGTCATCTCCCGTACCGTGTATATACAGGAGATTCCCTTTTAAGTTCCTGGCATAAGTGATAGGAGAGCCTTTTACAAAATCTTCCCTGTTCTCCTGTGGCAAACCCATATATCTTTCCTGGTAAATATTGTCATAAGTTAATTGATTGCCAACGGCAGCTACTGCTATACCGGTTTTATAAATTTCAGGGTATTGGAACATCAGGTTCAATGTAGCCGAACCGCCACCGCTCCATCCCCAAACACCTACACGATTGCTGTCCACATATGGCCATTTCAAAATTTCCTTTGCTGCCAGCGCCTGGTCACGGATATTAATCAGGCCAATTTTACGGTACACGCATTTGCGCCATTCCCTTCCTTTTGGTACAGGCGTACCCCGGTTGTCGATAGAAATATAAATGTATCCGTCCTTCGACATATCACCCTGGTAAAGAAAATTATCCGCCACACCATATTCATCTTTTACATTTTGCCCCCACGGTTCCGTGTACACGTAAAAAACAACCGGGTATTTTTTTGAAACATCAAAATTGGCTGGCCTGGTCATCCATGCATCCATTTCAACACCTTCGGATGTTTTCACTTTAAAAAATTCAATATTTGATTTTGATTTGTCGGCCTTTGCCACCGCATCATTTGTTTTGTTTTCACCATTGATGCCTTTGTGATCCGGAAGGCTCACCCATTCGTTCGACTCAGGTGTGTAATAATTGGAAAAACTATGAAAGGCAAATTTTGCATCCGTCGATACGCGATACTCGTGTGTTCCCTGTTGGTTCACCGGTGATACCAACTCCGCTTTACCTTTTCCATCGAGTTTGATCCTGTACAAGTATTTCTGAGTAGCATTTGTCGGTGATGCCATAAAGTATACAAAACCTCCTTTCTCATCAACCCTGGCAATATCCATCACATCATAATTACCCACTGTAACCAATGTTTCTTTTTTACCATCACGGGATATTCTGTATAAATGTCTCCAGCCATCTTTTTCGCTCGGCCACAAAAACTCTTTCCCGTTGTTTAGCCAATCCCAGCCACCGTTGGCATAGTCCTGATCCCAAAGTGGTAAAATATCGATCCATGCAGAATCCCTTTCCGTATAAATTGTATTCGAAACACCTGTTGCCGCATTGCACAACAATAACTGGCTTTCGTTTTGTTTGCGGTTTAAATGTTGTACAATCAATTCACTGCTGTTAGCAGCCCATTCCATTCGCGGTAAATAGGATTGCAAAACAGGATCAGTTGGTATATCCATCCATTTTGTTTGCCCGCTGGCGATGGTAACCACACCAATTTTAAAAGGAGAAGGCGCTTCACCTGCTACGGGATATTCTACAGGTATCACTCTTGGATAAATGGAATCGGTAGTATTGAGCATTTCATAATCCTTGGTGCCTTTCGCATCAATCTGCCAGTAAGCAATCTGCTTGCTGTCGGGACTCCACCTGAAACCATCCCTGCAAAAGAATTCTTCTTCATATGCCCAGTCAAATGTTCCATTGATCAATTGACGGGTACCATCCTGAGTTAGCTGTATAATATTACCACTGGCCAAATCTTCCACGTACAAATTGTATTTGCTAACATACGCGACTTTATTTCCATCGGGAGAAAATTTGGCGAACATCAGCGATGATGCCGGCAACGATGCGCCCAATTGTTTTATACTGCCATCAGCCATATTATACATCCAGTAATCACCGCGCGTATCCAGCCGCCACACTTTTTTGGTATTGGTATAAATAAGTACTTTTTGTTCATCTGCTGAAAAAAGAAAATTCCTGACTGCAAGACTCTTTGACTGTCCCTGAGGCTTGAGTTTGTCTTTGGCAACGATGATTGATTTTGAATTTTGGGGCAGGCTGTATTTGACAATATCACCTCCTTCAGCCCTGAAATAACTACTGCCGTCTTTTGCCCATTTGATTTGCTGTGCATGCGCGACGGAATAAACTACCGTCAGAAAAATTACTGCAATACAATACTGAATACGGTATCTCATGAATTGATAATTTATACTGTAAAGTAAAATATTTTACGGAAGTGAACCCAGTCGCCGCAAACTATTGGATGAATGGAGCAGATCAAAAAAGTCCCACTATCGCGGGACTAAAACTATGGGTAAGAGTACGGAGAAAAAACAAATGATAGCAAAAACAATTAAAACCTGCGGCGCCAATGACCAGGAACCCACACCCATCCACCTCTTCTGTGACGCCATCCACCGGGTATCCAAACCATCCCCGGGCGGGGTAACATCCAATACCCATTGGACCATTCATACCTGCCACCCCTTTCTACCCAACCACCTTCAATCCAAATATGACGCGGAGACGGCGCCACCGGGCGGACTATCACAGGCGCCGATGGCCGAACCCTTACCACTACCTGCGAAAATGCTGCTGTACTTACAGTCATCATAAATACCAGTAGCATCACTATTTTGTTAGTATGTTTTTTTACCTGCATATGGTTTGATTTTAATTTTTCCGGGAACTTCAGCCCCTGTTTGAAAGGCGCGGTGTTGAAAAGTTTAACGAGTTTCACATAATAAAGCCCCGCTTTCTGGGCGGGGCTTTTATAAAATCAAAATTACAAATTCACACTAGGCATTCACTTTTCCTTTCACTTTGGCAATTACTTCTTCAGCAATACCATTTGGCGCCGGTGAATAGTGACTAAATTCCATGGTAGAAGATGCGCGTCCGCTGGAGAGTGAACGCAATTGGGTTACATAACCAAACATTTCACTCAACGGAACTTTCGCACGGATAACCTGTGCATTGTTGCGGCTGTCCATACCTTCCAGCATACCACGGCGGCGGTTAAGGTCACCGGTTACATCACCCATATACTGATCAGGTGTAACTACTTCCACTTTCATAATTGGTTCCAGCAATACTGGTTTTGCCTTGCGTGCTGCTTCGCGGAAACCAGCTTTGGCGCACAATTCAAAACTCATAGAGTCAGAGTCAACCTGGTGGAAACTACCATCGAATATTCTCACCTTCATATTGTCTACCGGGTAGCTGGCCAAAACACCTGTTGTCATGGCTGACTGGAAACCTTTCTCAATAGCAGGGATAAACTCACGGGGAATTGATCCGCCAAATATATCATTGACAAATTGGTAATGTTCTCCGGCGTTTTCTTTCAGCCATTCCTGATCGGCTGGTCCGAGTTCGAAAACGATATCAGCAAACTTACCACGACCACCGGTTTGTTTCTTCAATGTTTCGCGGTGTTCGATGGTTGCCTGGAATGCCTCCTTATATGCCACCTGCGGCGCGCCCTGGTTAACTTCCACTTTGAACTCACGCTTCATACGATCTACAATGATCTCCAGGTGCAATTCTCCCATTCCTGAAAGAATGGTCTGCCCCGTTTCTTCATCAGTTCTTACACGCAGTGTAGGATCTTCTTCCACCAGTTTGGATATCGCCATTCCCATTTTATCAACGTCGGCCTGTGCTTTTGGTTCAATAGCCAGTGAAATCACGGGCTCAGGTATAAACATATTCTCCAGTACTATCGGGTGCTTCTCATCACAAAGCGTGTCACCGGTTTTGATTTCCTTGAAACCAACCGCTGCGCCAATATCACCCGCTTCGATGAAATCAATCGGGTTTTGTTTATTGGCAAACATCTGCATGATACGGCTGATACGTTCGTTTTTGCCACTGCGCATATTCTTCACATAAGAACC
The DNA here is from genome assembly GCA_044223995.1 of Chitinophagaceae bacterium. Taxonomy (GTDB): domain Bacteria; phylum Bacteroidota; class Bacteroidia; order Chitinophagales; family Chitinophagaceae; genus JACMLD01. The sequence goes on along the minus strand of JBGALE010000001.1, from coordinate 1,217,867 downwards.
GGCATCGAGATGACCGCTGTAACAACGGAAGAATGCCAGCCGGCCTACGAATGGGTCAGTCATAATTTTAAATGCCAATGCCGAAAATGGTTCTTTGGCATCGGGCTTACGGCTGATTTCTTCGCCGGTATCCGGATGTGTTCCTTTGGTATCAGGAATATCCAGCGGACTGGGCAGGTAGCGAACCACGCAGTCAAGCATGGTTTGAACACCTTTATTTTTAAATGCAGAACCGCAAAGCATTGGAACAATCGTCATATCGATGGTTGCCTTCCGGATGGCGGCATGCATTTCAGCTTCTGTAATACTATTGGGATCTTCAAAGAATTTCTCCATCAGTTTATCATCATATTCAGCAACCGCTTCTACCAGTTGTGCCCTCCACAATTCAGCTTCTTCCTTCATATCATCCGGAATAGGCACTTCACGATAGGTAGCACCCTGCGTGGCATCGTCCCAGATAATTCCCTTCATCTGTATCAAATCCACGATTCCTTTAAAATCATCTTCTGCACCAATGGGCAATTGCAGGGGAACTGATTTAGCACCCAGCATTTCCTTCACTTGTTTTACCACATTTAAAAAGTCAGCACCTGCCCTGTCCATTTTATTCACGAATCCAAGACGTGGTACACCATAGCGGTTGGCCTGGCGCCATACCGTTTCAGACTGCGGTTCCACACCGTCCACTGCGCTAAACAATGCAACGAGACCATCGAGTACACGCATAGAACGCTCTACCTCTACCGTAAAGTCCACGTGACCCGGTGTATCAATAATGTTGAACTTATACTTTTTAGTATCTGCCACCGGCTTGCCCTGGGTAGTTGGAAAATTCCAGAAACAGGTAACTGCTGCAGAGGTAATCGTGATACCACGCTCTTTCTCCTGTTCCATCCAGTCAGTTGTAGCTGCTCCGTCATGTACTTCACCAATCTTATGGCTAACACCGGTGTAATACAGTATACGTTCTGTACAAGTGGTTTTACCAGCATCAATGTGTGCGGCAATACCAAAGTTTCTTTGTAATCTTAAATCTGCCATTGTTTTATATTAAAAAGTTTAGGTTCTTTTTACGCAATCCCTGTCTTTTGTCTGTGCTAAATACCAGCGAAAAATCCGGTCGTATTTTGAGGCGCAAAGGTAACCATTTCAGCCGAATAAAAAAGTCCTGTTGAAAAGTTGCCCTGCTATTCAGGTTCGGTGGTTTTAATGGGTAAAAGCCATGCCCTTCTTTGAAATGTTAATGGAGTAATTGAGTTAGCCAATAAGGTAAAGTCTTCCTTTTTATGGAAGCCAGCATAACATTGAAATCGCTTTTATTCATTATGTCTATGAAAATTTTTATTAAATACATGACGAAAAGTTGTTGGTAATTGAAACAGCTTCACTAAATTTAGATTCTCATTCCTAACCTCAAATTCAGAAACAATATGGCCAGTAAGAAAAAAGCCAAAAAAGCTGCTCCAAAAAAGAAGGCAGCGAAAAAAGCCGCTCCAAAAAAGAAGAAGGCCGCTAAGAAAGCTGCGCCAAAGAAAAAGGCGGTAAAAAAAGCGGCTAAGAAAAAAGCTGCTCCAAAAAAGAAAAGCGCAAAGAAAGCAGCGCCAAAGAAAAAAGCAGCAGCTAAAAAGAAGACTGCAAAAAAAGCTGCTCCAAAGAAAAAAGCAGCCCCCAAAAAGAAAGCAGTAAAGAAACCTGCACCGAAGCCTAAAAAGGCACCAGCACCCAAACCAGTTCCGGCACCTGCACCAGCCCCTGTTGAGATGCCAGTACCAGTTGCTGAAACACCCGCTACCGAGCCAACGGTTGAATCAAACGGAGATGGCACACTGGGTTTCTAGCATGTAACACTGCACACAACGAAAAAATTTAAAGCTGCTCTCATCGGGTGGCTTTTTATTTTGCACATACCAATTCAAATAATAAAAAAAGCCACCTGCAGAGGTGGCTTTTCAATATAATGAGATAGATTAAATCTTGAAGTGTGCAAAAGCTTTGTTCGCTTCAGCCATACGGTGTGTATCTTCTTTCTTTTTGAAAGCGCCACCTTCACCTTTTGCAGCAGCAACAATTTCATTTGCCAGTTTATCAGCCATACTTCTTCCGTTTCTTTCGCGGCTGTAACGAATGAGCCATTTCATACTGAGTGAAATCTTCCTGTCGCTGCGAACCTCAGCAGGAATCTGGAAGGTAGCTCCGCCAATACGACGGCTGCGAACCTCAACAGATGGGGTAACATTTGACAATGCACGCTTCCAGATATCATATCCATCTTCCCCGGTTTGCTTGGCAACTTTGTCCAATGCATCATAGAAAATGGTAAAAGCGCCACTTTTCTTTCCCTGCCACATAATGTTGTTTACAAAACGTGTAACCAGTTTGTCATTATACTTAGCATCGGGGGCCAGTGGTAATTTTTTGGCTTGTGCTTTCCTCATTTGAAAAGAGATTTATTTGTTTGCGCTATGCGCAGTTACTGTATTAAAAATTATTTTTTACCGCTTTTATCTTTTTTGGTTCCGTATTTAGAACGGCTCTTCTTACGATCCTTCACACCAGCCGTATCAAGGCTGCCACGAACGATATGGTAACGAACACCCGGTAAATCTTTCACACGACCCCCGCGAATCAACACAATAGAGTGCTCCTGCAGGTTATGTCCTTCACCAGGAATATAAGCAATCACCTCTACTTTATTGGTCAAACGAACTTTGGCTACTTTACGCAGCGCAGAGTTTGGTTTTTTTGGGGTGGTAGTATACACACGAGTGCATACGCCGCGGCGCTGAGGGCATGCATCCAATGCGCGTGACTTGCTCTTAGCCCTGATAATTTCTCTTCCTTTACGTACTAACTGTTGAATTGTAGGCATTCGTACCTTTTTTATTTGGGACGGCAAAGGTAAGGCTTGGAAACTAATAATGAAAAAAAGAGCCGAAAAATTTTACACAGTTTCAATAAAAAGCCGCCAAAAAGGCGGCTTTTCAAAGAAATGATGTGTCTAAAAATTGAATATGTCCCTTATACCCTGAACATCCAGCCGAACTTATCCGCCTCTTTTCCTTCCCGTATGGCAGTTAGTCTTGTTTTCACTGCCGGTGCCACTTTCCAGGTGTTTACGTCAAACTGCATGATATAATCTTTGTATTTCAGCTCCTTAATCAGTGCGATGGTAGCCGCAGTTCCTGTACCAAACACTTCCTGGACCTGGCCTTTTTTGTATGCTGCAATAAGTTCGTCGATACTTATTCTCCGCTCTTCTACTTTATATCCCATATCAGCCAGTAACCTGAGAACACTGTCCCGGGTCACACCATTCAATATAGTACCTTCTTCCAGCGATGGGGTTACAGCTACATCATTAATCAGGAATACCACATTCATCATGCCCACTTCCTGCAACCATTTGTGTTCAAAAGCATCTGTCCACAATACCTGGTCATATCCTTGTTTCCTCGCTTCTGTTGCTGCCAGCATACTTCCGCCATAGTTACCTGCATTTTTTGCAAAGCCCACACCTCCGGGTGCAGCACGTGTGTACTTTTCCTCAACGGCAATCTTCATCGGCTGTGCGAAATAAGGTCCGGTCGGACTAAGTATAATGAGGAACTTATATGTTTCCGATGGCCTTACACCCAGCATCGTATCTGAAGCAAACATCACTGGCCTGATGTATAAAGAATAATCCTTTCTTGCCGGTATCCAGTTAATATCAAGAGCAATCAACTGGCGCATGCCTTCGATAAATATCTCTTCCGGTACCACCGGCATATTCATCCGTTCGGCGGATATATTAAAGCGATGAAAATTATCCATCGGGCGGAAAATAAATGCGTGACCGGATTCATCCTTATATGCTTTAATTCCTTCAAAAATTGCCTGGCCATAATGCAGTGCGGCCAGTGATGGATTCAATAAAAGTGGCTGGTACGGCTTAATTTCAATATTCTTCCACTCGCCATTTTCATAATCGGCCTCCAGCATGTGGTCGGTCATGTATTTCCCGAATGGAATATTGTCAATTGGTAGTTCATTCAGTTTACTTCTTTCTGCTTTTGTAACATGAATTTCCATTGTGCCAGTCATATTGCTTTAAATTTGCCACAAAGAAACAAACTATTACCGGGCAGACAAAAAAACCGGACAATTTTTACTAACAAATGTTAGCTGATTTACATATGACCGCTTTTTTCCTTTTCACCGTTAACAAAAAACGTTTTTGAGACCATGGGTTTGAACAATATTGAATTGCCCGCTTCACTGGTTGCCGACCTTTACCGGAATGATTTACTGGAAGACAGTAATCCTGCGGTAAAACCCCCAGCCGCAACCAAACCTGCTGCAGAAAAACCATTACAGTACCTGGGAAGTAATTTGAAAAATGTAGTACTGATGGTCGATTATGAAAACGATGTATACCTGCCGGAAAAACAACTGACTTTTCTTACAAATATTCTCCAGGCCTGCAGGTTGAATCTTGCTGATGTAGCCATCGTAAACTATAATAAGCAACAGCCCTCTTTGGATTCAGTAATGCAGGCACTGAGGCCATCCTGCCTGCTGGTATTTGGTTTCGCCGGCTGGAACGCTTCCCTGCCAGGTATATACGAATTTATGCCGGGAATGGTCAACGATTGCACGGTTATTCAATCGCCCGTTCTTGAAAGCCTGAACAATACAAGCGCGGAAGGTAAATTGATGAAAAGCAAATTATGGCTCTGCCTGAAACAACAATTCAATGTTTAATTAATTATTTCCATCTTCGCGCAAAGCAATATTTTACCGGTTTAATGATTGACATTTCAATTGGACGGTAAATCCTTACACAATACACTTGCATGAAACTGATTTTTGCTACCAACAACAAACATAAGGTGGAAGAACTGCAGGCCGCCATCGGAGAAGAAATAGAAATCATTACACTGCAGGAAGCCGGTATTGATATAGATATACCGGAACCACATAACACGCTTGAAGCAAATGCTTCAGAAAAATCCGGCACAATATTTAAACTGACAAAAACCAATTGCTTTAGTGAAGATACAGGGCTGGAAGTAGCAGCATTGAATGGAGAACCAGGTGTGAAAAGTGCCCGCTATGCAGGAGATGGGAAATCGTTTGAAAAGAATATTGACAAGCTGCTGGAAAAATTGGGGAACAACCCAAACCGCGAAGCAAGGTTTAGAACAGTCATTTCATTGATCATTGACGGAACAGAATATTTATTCGAAGGAATATGTGAGGGCAAAATAGAAATGTCGCGAAGAGGGAATATGGGCTTTGGTTATGACCCGGTGTTTACACCGCAAGGAAGTACCAAAACTTTTGCAGAAATGACATTAGAAGAGAAAGGCCGGTTTAGTCATCGCAGGCGGGCCGGCGACAAATTGGTAACGTTTTTAAAGGATAAGGCAAAAAACATTCATTAATTTTCAAGGAAATACGGTAAAATTTGAGCGAAGGAAGCAACCATACTATAACGGAGAACGACTTAATTACTGGATGCATAGCTGGAGAACGGCAGGCGCAGGAACAATTATACCAACGATTTGCCCCTAAGATGTACGCCGTTTGTCTCCGGTATGCCAATAATGCCGACGATGCCCAGGATCTTTTGCAGGAAGGATTTATAAAAGTTTACAGGAACCTGGATAAATTCAGGAAAGAAGGCTCTTTCGAAGGCTGGGTAAGACGTGTATTTGTAAATACCGCCATAGAACATTACCGGCGTAAAGTAAACCTGAACACGATAAGTGAAAAAGAAGAAAGGACAATTGAAGATGATTCATGGAATGTTCTTGACCATTTAGCAGAAAAAGATATCATTGGTTTAATACAGGAATTGTCACCAGGATACAGATCTGTATTCAATATGTACGTGATTGAAGGATATTCACACAAGGAAATTGGAGACATATTGGGTATCAGTGAAGGAACAAGCAAATCGCAATTGGCGAGGGCCAAGGGGATTTTGCAAAAAAAGGTGCATGAATTTCTTGATAATAAACGTAAATCCTCGACCCGCTGATGCCTGAACGGATAAAATATCGTTTACATGACTTTGAAGTGACGCCGCCATCCGCCGCATGGGATACAATTGCAGCAAGGCTACAGGATGATGCCAAACATGCCGAGCTGGCTTCCAGGCTAAACCAATACGAAGTTCCACCCCCGGATTCATTATGGTCAGGCATCGCCCGGGAACTGGATAAGATAGAAGAAGCTCCTAAAAGTATACGGAAGACAATCTTATACCGGCTATCAGCCGCAGCGATTGTCATTGGAATCATCGCCACCGGCTATTGGTGGATGAACAGGAAAGCCGCAGAAAACAACTTGGCAACGGTTTCCGTAAACAAATCAATTCCACAACCATCTTTGGATCAAACAACAGACAAGAAAACACCGGTTACCAGTCAACCTGAAACAAATAATACGGACGAGGAAACAAATGTAAAAACCAATACCCGTACCGGCGATAATTCGACAAATGCACAATCCAGCATTGATGACAGGGGCATACTTCGCTATGCAACCATCAGCGCTGTTCCGAATTACAATGAACAAACTATTGTGATCAATTCTGCACCAATAAAAGATGAAAACGGCGCCATTATCCGCGACATGGACGTACTGACCACCAATAATAGCTATCTAATGATTGCCGGTCCTGATGGCCAAATGACAAGAATCTCCTCCAAGTTTGCCAACGTCATCCGCTTCCTGAATGGCGGTACTGATGATACGGAAGAATATCTTGATAAAGTGATAAAAGAAAGCGGTATCTGGAAACAACGGTTTAAAGAATGGAGGCAGAAAATCATTGAATCCCGTTTTATTCCTGCATCCACCAATTTTCTTGACATCATCGAGTTTAAAGACCTGATTGAAGAACACCAGCAATAAATCCGGGCAATTACCTGCAGAGTTTATTTCCCTTGTCATATCTTTCATAAACTATGGCAAGAATAAAGATTGACATCCCGGATCTGTTTTCTTTTAAAACAAAAATACCAGTAAGGATAACAGACATCAACTATGGTGGTCATGTAGGAAATGACACGATACTTTCGCTGCTGCATGAGGCAAGAATGCAATTTTTACACCACTATGGCTATACAGAAATGAATGTAGCGGGCGTTGGGTTAATCATGAGCGATGCAGCAATAGAATTTAAAAGCGAATTGTTTTATGGTGACGTCGTCCTTATCTCAGTGGCCGTGGCTGACATCAGCAAAGTATCGTTTGAATTATTTTATAAAGCGGAAAAGGAAGTAAATGGAAAATCGGTTACTGTAGCACTTGCGAAGACGGCGATGATTTGTTATGATTATAGTCTGAAAAAAATTACCGCCCTTCCTGCGGAGGCAAAAGCTGTATTATCCGCTTAACCTTCATTCCAGATTTTCCAGCTTTCTTCGGCCTGGATGGCCAGCATATCAAGACCATTTTGTATACTCGCGCCATGCGCTTCTCCCTTTTGCAGAAATAATGTCCTGCCGGGGTTATAAATGGCGTCAAAAAGATAATGACTGCCTGTTAAAAACTGGTAAGGAATCGGTGGCGCTTCTGTCACATTTGGATACATTCCTAAAGGAGTGGTATTAATAATCAACGTATGTTCCCGGATAACTTTTTCATTCAACTGCTCGTACGAAAGGCTCTGGTACGAAGGTTTGCGCGAAACATACCGGTAGGCAATTTTTAGTTTTTTCAACACGAACTCGACTGCTTTGCCAGCACCCCCGCTGCCAAGAATCAGGGCATTCTTATGAGATGTTGCAAGGTGTTTCTTCAATGATTGTTCAAAACCGGCAACATCTGTATTATAGCCGTGTAATTCACCGTTCTTTACCTTGATACAATTACAGGCGCCAATTTTTTTTACGATATCGTTCTGCGTTGTCAGAAAAGTAAGCACTTGTTCCTTATATGGAATAGTAACGTTGACGCCTTCGAGCGAATGTTCTTTTAATAATAAAGGAAACTCCTTTATTGACATAATAGGATAGTTCCTGTAATTGCACCCTTTTATTCCTTCCTTCTCAAATTTTTCAGTAAAATATTTTTGGGAAAAGGAATGTGACAAAGGAAATCCTATCAGTCCAAATTGCCTCATTTGCTTGCTGCTTTATTAAGAAACAGGTGAAAAGTATCGCCCCTCAGCCCAATTCGCATGGCTTCCATGGAAATCACTTCCGATGGTGCAATATTGCCGAGGTTTACATTGCAGCCAATCAGTTCAATAAAATATAATTGCTGCGCTTTTTGCGGTGCCTCCCAGATTATTTTTTCTGCAGGTATCTGGGTCAAAATTTCCTGTACCAACCCTTCCCGCACCTCTCCTGTGCCACGATAAATACCCACATTACCAGCCTCCCTTGCTTCAGCTATCACATAAGAAGCGCCGGCACTGAGTTCCGCGCGCATCAATTCAATCCATTTATACGGTGGTATGATGTGTTCTGCGTCCTTGCTGCCAACTTCACTTAAAACAGTGCCATGTTTGGTAAGTTTCTCAATGTAACCACACTTTTCAGTATGGGGGATAGTAATGGACCCATCACTTACTTCCATATAATCAATATCAAAATCCTTGCAAACAGATACATACTGATCAAATTGGTTCCTGATCAGGAATGCTTCAAATAAGGTGCCACCGAAATATACAGGCAGGTCATATGACTTGTATACCTTAATCTTTTCAGCCAAATTCGGAGTTACGAACGAAGTTCCAAATCCGAGTTTAATAATGTCAACATGCGGATGTGCTACACTTAGAAAATTTTTCGCTTCTTCTACGCTCAGGCCCTTGTCCATTACCATTGTTAATCCATCTGCGCGGGGTTTTAATTTCCTTTCAGGGATTTGGGAAAGATTAAAGTTCATCGTGTTAAAAATTAGTCTTATGAATAGATACTTCCAGGGTTTGCGGCGCAAAAATAGGAAAGTAACAGAAACGAAAGCCCGAATAAGGTTAATGGAGCACAAAAGAAGGCAAATCAGATGTTTTTATTGCGCTTAAACCTTGCAATCAAATCAACTACCTGCTGGTTTTGAAGAATAGCAGGATTGAGTTCGATAAATTTTTTCAGCAGCTTTGGTGCTTTCTCCATGGCCTTCTCCAGTTGAAGCAGTGCCTCCTTGGATTTGCCCAATGCAAAACACGCTGCGCTGATATAATAATTAAACAGGGGCTTTCCTTCCGTATGCATTAGCGCTGCCCTGCTTTGTTCATGTGATTCCTCGTAGAATTCAGCCAGGTACAGGCATTTGATGAGTGCTTCCCATCCGGCCAGGTTTTTTGGCCTCGCACTCACGACAAGCGAAAAATACTGGATGGCTTCTTTTATCTCTCCAAGATGCATTTTACATTCGCCCATGGCCAGATTGTATTCCGGGTAAGTCCTGTTGATCGCCAGTGCTGCTTCCAGTTGCTTAGCCGCCTGGTTCCACTGCCCCTCGTTGACATAGGTCCGGGCTATCTTATACAGCAACTTACTGTCACTTTCATTTAAATGTGAGGCTTTGCGGTAGTAAAACCTTGCCTGGGCAAAGTTTTTCATCCTGTCATAGCAGTGGCCTATTGCCTCGTAAATGACATCTTCCGGCCTGGACAATTCAATGACCTTTTCCAGCACTTCAATCGCCTCCTTGTATTTTCTAAGCCGGATGAACGCATCTCCCATATTCCTATAGGCATAATCGAATTTCTCATCAATGGCGAGGGCGTATTTGTAGGCATCAATAGACTTCTCGTACAACTTAATCCCCTGGTAAGCTGCTGCCAGGTTAAACCATGCCAGCTCGCAATAGGGAAAATCATCAATTATTTTTTTATGCAGTTTGATGCTTTCTTCATTCCGGCCGGTAAAATCAGTCCAGAAACAGATTTTGTATAAGGCTTCCTCATTGGTAGGGTCCTGTTCCAGTATCAGTGTAAGACAGTCAAATATCTTGTCGAACTCCTCATAATCATCATACACGTCCGCCAGTTCAAACAGAAGCTCAATTCTCTCTTCGCCTTCAAAATGTTCCAGCGCATTTTCCAGCAGCTCCACAGCTTTTTCATGCTTGTCGAGCGCCAGGTAAACGTCTGTTTTCAGAATATACAGGTTAATATCGGAACTGTCGAGTACCTCAGCCCTCTCCAGGATGTCCAAAGCTTCCTTGTACTGCCGGGCGGCAATCAATAAATCTGCTCTTTTTAACTGAAGGGAGGAGGAAAACGGGTATTGCTCCGTACTGATTTCAGCAGCTTCGAGGGCTTGGGTAAGCTCTTCTTTTTCGTCATAAAAATCTATGATTTTCTCAAAAGATTCCTCGTCTATGAAGCTGTGGGGCCTGCCCGCTTTAAGGTTTTGGTATTGCCGCAGCAATTCCTTTATTTCTTCTTTGTCTTGACGGTATGGATTTTCTTTCATTTAATGTGGGTTATTGAAAGTTAAGCATTTGCGCCTTAATGGCAAATTTTTTATGAGAAATCCCCATTTCACGTTAAGGAAAATATAAAATTTAGGATGAAAGGCTAGTTAATTAGCAATTATTTTTATTATTTTTGTCACGATGTTTAGATACTTGCATATATCTGGGACCGCCACAAAAAAAACCTTGATCAGTTTCACACTGGTGGCATTTACAGTGTTTGCATTTGGTAGCATGGGTGGTGGAAATAACAAATCCAAAAACAAAGCAGTCAAAACTGATTTTGTTCCTATCCGGACTACCAACGGTTTTACATTAAAAGCCGGCCCTTCTTATCATGGCAGTATGATCTTTGGTAGTGATAAAAAGAAAAACATCACATCATTCAACTCTGTTATTACTTACCAGAAAGGAAACACTACCTATATACTTCCTTACAGGTACAAAATACAGTCTCCTTCTTTGCAGAATAAGTCAAGCCTGCAATTATTTAACCTCAAGGTGAAAATGCATAAGTAATTCGCGAATGCTGCGAAGCGTTTACATTCCTGTTTTTCTGCTTTCTTCGTATGTCAATTCCCTGTAGCCGCTTTTGGGGATGTCAAATTTTGAAGCAGGCACCGGGTTCATATTGATTTTAGAAACAGTATATTTTATTTTCAGCTTCCCTTGTATCAACTCATATTCCAGGGGTAGTCCGTCAAGATTTTTAAACTGAACATTATAATCACTGTTCTCAGGCATGATATCGCGTGTATAGTACACAGTAAACGTTGATCCGTCCTTCATCGTAGCAATTGCCTTGGTGCACTTATACCCTGCTATGATTTTAGTTTCGTCGGTCGGTTTAAAAGTAATTCCTTCATAGCGCCTGTTCTTGTCCTTCCAGTTTTCAGCCGTCATCTTAATCAGCAATTTTTGACCGCTTATTTCCTGGAGAACCACTGCCGCACCGGTTCTTGCATCGTGAATGGTAGTAAAAGAGGCCAGTGCGCTGGACATCTCCGAACGGCTTAAGGTTCCTTTAATATATACCGTAGTAGTAGCACCATCGAAAGCATCTGCAAGTTTAGGTTGGGTGTCCCCGGTGCTAATGCTCGCATCGTATACCAGGGTAAGTTCACTTACCTTTTTCTGCGCTGCTGCAGTAAAATTGTCTGCAGTCATCAACATCAGCAATGCTATTGTAAGGGTTTTGTTCATCTGTCGTTGCAATTGGGTTAATGATACCTATCCGAAAGACGTGCCAATAAGCTGTTTCGTTGTCTAAAATAAGAAAGACCTGCCAGATTTAAGATTTTCCGGCAGGTCTTTTGTCATTATCATTAACAAAGCTTTATTCTTTATTCACTAAACCTATTTCTTCTTCATATCCTGAACTTTCTTTTGTGTTTCCTGCATTTGTTCGAGCCGCTCCTGCCATTTGGATTTGGTCTTTGGTTTCTTTTTATTCTCCTCCAGTTTAGCCAGGATCTTATCGTGATCGATGATATAATTTTGAATAACCCATTGCAAAATCAAAGTAATTACATTCGAAACGGTGTAATACCACGTAAGCGCTGAAGGAAGTGAATTAAAAATAAATAACAGTATAAAGGGAAAAATATAAGGCATGTACTTTAACGCCGGATTATTTTGATCCGGCGTCATATTCATATTATAGATAGAAATAAGAAAGCTGGTAGCAACTGCTGTCAGGGTAAACAAACTCACATGATCTCCGTAACCAGGTATTGAAAACGGAAGCCTCGCAATGACATCGTATGTCGATAAATCCTTTGCCCATAAAAAACTTTCTCCCCTAAGTGCAATACTTGAGTTGAACAAGCTGTACAGCGCAAAGAAGATGGGAATCTGCAACAGGGCCGGAATACAACCACCCAATGGATTTACCCCTGCTTCCCGGAAAAGTTTCATTTGTTCCATACCGTAAGCCTGCTGATCCGGGAATTTCTTTTTCAGTACATCCAGTTCAGGCCGCAGCGCTTTCATTTTTGCACCGCTCAGGTAACTGGTGTACACCAGCGGAGAAGTGAGCAACCTGATAAATATGGTCAGCAATGCAATAACAAGTCCGAGGCTGCCGGCAAATGAACGGAAGAAATCAAACACTGGCATGATGATAAACTGGTTGATGGGCCTTACAAAAGCATACATCCCCTGGCCAAGGTTGATGATTTTATCCATGCTGGGAACGCCATTGTTCCGGAGGATTTTATAATCGTTCGGGCCGTAATATAATTTCATTGCCACTGTACCGCTATTTCCCGCCGGGAGTTTTGTATTAAAATTTGCAGTAGCCTGCGTAATTACATTTGTTGTATCATCCGCATTATGTGTCCACTGAATCTGTCCACCATCAAATTTGGTTTGCGAAATGAGAGTAGTATTAAAAAACTGTTGCTTTACGCTGACCCATTGTACCGGCTTTTCAAACTTCTTTTCATTTTTCGAAAAGATATTGAAATAATCATAGCCATCTTCCTGCAGAAATACAATTTGCGATTGCCGCCTTTCATACTTGGCATCCTTTTCATGCTGCACGGCCTTCGTTTGCCACTGCAGGTTAAAGGCGTTTTGAGATAACAGCTTATCTGTTCCGCTCAACTGTACATTCCAATCGATCAGGTATTCATTTGGTTTAATGGTATACTGGTGCGTAATCGTTTCACCATCTGCTATTGGGGCATTAAAGGTGACAGTCTGGCTGCCATCGGTATTTTTCTTAACCTCTCCTGAGTTAAAAAACAAATCCGTTGTTTCCTTTGAACCATTGGGTGTATTCACGGGGTAAGAAAGTTTGTCCGTTACACTGTTTTCCAGTTCTACCGGCTTTCCATTCGCGGAATTGAATTTTTTTAACTGTATAGACTGAGGTTGACCACCTTTGCTGCTAAATACAATGGTCAGCAACTCGTTTTCAACCGTAACCGTGCTTGCTTCACCATTAAAAGTTTTACCATAGTGTGACGTGTCTTTAGGTGTTTGCGCAACACTACCGGTTGAATCCTTTTTTTCTACCGACTGCTGTTTTAGGGCAGTAACCCTTGCTACAGAATCGTCATTGTGCTTTTTCTGCGCTTCCAGTTCCCTGCTGTTTTTTGTGGAAATAAATAAGTAAGCAAACAGTAACCCGGCTAACAACACAAAACCTATCACTGTGTTTCTATCCATGCTTTGCATGAGCGTATATTTTTTTGAGAAGCTGCAAAGATAGGGGGTTTGAGGCAGTTGAAATGTTGGAGTTTTACCTGTGAAAATCCACCCCCGTTGTCTTTTTTACCGGTTAAAAAACAAATACAGGCTTTACCGTACAAAAAAACCCGGCGGGATTGATCCGTACCGGGCTTTTATTAAAAGTCATACTATAGCGTTTGACCGCTCATTAAATCATTTCACTTTGCAGCAATGGGTTCTTTACCGACTCCTTTTTTTCTGCAAATTCCTTTGCTGCTTTTACAAAATGGACGAATACCGGTTGCGGGCATTCCACCGTACTCTTCAATTCAGGATGATATTGGACACCAATAAAGAATGGGTGGTTGGGTATTTCAATAATTTCAACCAGGTTGCTCTCAGGATTTCTCCCGCTGGCTACCATTCCAGCCTCTTCAAACTGCGTTAAATAATCATTATTAAACTCCCAGCGGTGCCGGTGTCTCTCACTGATATTATTGTAGCCATATATCTTACTGGCCAGGCTTCCTTCAGTTATCGTACAAGGATAAGCGCCCAGGCGCATAGTTCCACCTTTGGTTGTAATTTTTTTCTGTGCTTCCATCAGGTCAATGACGGGGTGCGGAGTATCCGGGTTCATTTCAGTGGAATGAGCATCCTTAATACCAAGAACGTTTCTGGCAAATTCTATCACTGCCATTTGCATACCCAGACAGATACCAAAGAATGGTAATCCTTTTTCCCGGGCATATTTTACAGCTATGATTTTCCCTTCAATTCCCCTGTGACCAAATCCGGGTGCCACCAGCAATCCATCGAGATTGCCCAACTTCTCGGACACATTGTCTTCCGTGATAAATTCACTGTGAACGTTTACCACCTGCACCTTGCATTCATTCATGGCTCCTGCGTGAACAAAAGCCTCAAGAATGGATTTATAAGCATCCTGCAGCTCGATGTATTTTCCTATAAGCCCAATGGTCACCTTGCTCTTTGGATATTTCAGTTTATCCAGGAACTCCTTCCATTTGGTCAGCTCCGGTTCGTTAAACTGTGTAATATTCATTTTACGCAGGCAAATCAGATCAAGTTTCTCCCGCATCATAGCCAGTGGCACTTCATAGATCGTCGATGCGTCGGCAGCTTCGATAACCGCCTCAGGTTTTACATTACAAAACAGGGCTATCTTCCGGCGTATCTCAGGGCTTAACTGTTCTTCGGTACGGCAAACAATAATATCTGGGTGAACACCTTCCTGGCTAAGCATTCTTACGCTGTGCTGCGTAGGTTTTGTTTTCAGTTCTTTTGCAGCTTTTAAGTATGGAATCAATGTCAGGTGAACTACCACTGTGTCTTCTTCCGGCAACTCCCATTGCAACTGGCGAACTGCCTCCACAAACGGGAGGCTCTCAATGTCACCTACTGTGCCACCAATCTCGGTAATAACCACATCAAATTTACCTTCCTGCCCCAGTAACAGCATCCTTCTTTTAATCTCGTCAGTTATATGCGGAACTACCTGAACGGTTTTGCCGAGGTAGGCGCCCTCTCTTTCTTTATTAATGACAGTTTGGTAAATCCTCCCTGTCGTAACATTATTTGCCTGCGAAGTAGGTATGTTTAAAAAGCGTTCATAGTGGCCAAGGTCGAGATCTGTTTCAGCGCCGTCATCGGTTACATAACATTCACCATGCTCGTATGGGTTCAATGTTCCCGGATCAACGTTAATGTAAGGGTCAAATTTCTGAATGGTTACTTTCAATCCCCTTGCCTGGAGTAGTTTAGCAAGGGAGGCAGCTATAATTCCTTTACCTAAAGAAGAAGTAACACCTCCGGTTACAAAAATATACTTGGCCATAATGGATAATTAGCGTTCGATAATTATTAAAATAACAATGGGTAAAGCAGCACAACATCTGTCAACATCGTTGTGTCACTCACTTCAACGGTAAAGTTTATGTTTAGCAATTCCAGAAAAGCTTACCCATCCCGAAATGACCAGGTAGAACCAAATTAGAAATAGTTCTGAGAGGTCATGCAAAGATAAGCCTATTCATGCATCTTTTACAAACGCAATCCTTTAGCTGTGGAAAACTTAGGATAAGTAAATTAATCGTGTGAGACCTGTCGTCGAAGAAACGCTGGCATGTATAAAACACAATAGGCACCGGATAAAAATCCGAATGCCTATTGCTTTCCTTTTAGTGTGTGTATTATTTTAAAATGACCAGCGAGTATTGCTTCGCCGCCGGAACATTTGAATTCGCTTTCGAAATCGTATTGTTTATTTCCGAACTTTTTTGTGGAACTGTCTGGTTTATTTTAACTGCGTGTAACACTACAATTGCCAGAATCTCACATGTCAGTACAATCAAACTAATATTTCTCTTCATACAAGGTTTATTGGTTGGTTTTAAGGGTTGGGAATCCGGTCTTTGAAACGCAAAATAAAGGCATTTATTTTAACCTGCAAAGTAAAATCGGTCCAAAAAAGGAAAATTTTAAAAAGAATCCCCCTTCACAGATGCCTCAAAATCATTACTTCATGAGAGGTGAACCGGCAGTTTTTCTTGTCTGTTTGCCTGTATTGCTGCAAAGAACAAACACGATCATCCAACCTGTTATTTTATACGGGTGCTCACCGAAATGGTTGGGTCAAATATTAATTACCACCTGCATTTTAGCCATTCGATAAAAAAAACGTCTTAAATCTTGCAGTATTGGGGCAAAATTCAGGTCATAAATAAGCGGGGCAGTTTTTAATCCCTGGCAATTTTTTCATAGCTGGCCATGATCCCTTTTATCAGTGAAGAACTAAAGCCCTGGTGCTCCATTTCATTCAAACCAACAATCGTGCAGCCTTTTGGTGTGGTGACTTTATCTATTTCCTGTTCAGGATGAGAGCCTTTTTTGAGCAAGAGTTCTGCAGCTCCCTTTACTGTTTGAGCTGCTATCAGGTTGGCGGTTGCAGCATCAAAACCTATTTCAATACCTCCCTGGATATTTGCACGTATGTAACGCATGGCATAAGCTGTACCGCAGGCACCCAGCACTGTAGCTGCATCCATCAGCTTTTCTTCAATCACTGCCACCTTTCCTAATTGGCTAAACAATTCCTGCACATATTCCAAATCTTCTTTCCCTACGTCTTTATAACTTAAACATGTCATACTCTCCTGGATGGCAATGGCAGTATTGGGCATAGCCCGCACCACCGCGATTTTCTTAGCAACCGCCTTTAGGATATGTTCAATGGTGACACTCGTTATAACCGATACCAATATGTGCTTGTCAGCATGCAGTGTGTCTTTTAACTTCAATAGAATATCATCTACCTGGAATGGTTTCACTGCAAGTATAATTAAGTCTGCAAATCGCGCTGCTTCGTTGTTATTGTCGCTCACCAAAACACCTTTTCTTTCCAACTGGTGCAAGGTGGCTACATTCCTCTTTGTAATAATTATATGCTTGGGTAATACAAACCCGCTTTGAATAAGGCCTTCTGCGATAGCCGTTCCTAAATTTCCGCCGCCTATTATGGCAATTTTTTTACTCATATCACTTGTCTTTAAAATAATTATTCGATTCTACCTCATTAATAATAGGTTCCTTTCGATAAATAATTCCTCACATAGTCATCCACCCCTTCTTCCAAAGAATAAAACGGATCTGTATAACCAACTCCTTTCAATTTCGACATATTTGCCTCCGTAAAATATTGGTACTTGTCGCGAATATCCCCGGGCATGTCGATGTATGATATATTGGGCGCCTTATCCAGGCCAGCAAAAGTTGCTGTTGCCAGTGCTTCAAAGGATCTTGCCTTGCCGGTTCCAAGATTGTAAATACCAGATGCCGGACTTTGTTGCATGAGCCAGTAACAAACCTTCAGCACATCTTTTACATAGATAAAATCGCGCAGTTGCTGACCATCCTTAAAATCCGGGCGGTGGGATTTGAACAGCTTTACGCTGCCATTTTTTTCTATTTGGTTAAACGAATGCCAGATTACACTGGCCATTCTTGCTTTATGATATTCATTTGGACCATATACATTAAAAAACTTCAATCCTGCCCAAAACGGAGGTGTTATTTTTTGCAGCAACGCCCACTTATCAAATTCATTTTTTGAAACGCCGTAAGCATTCAGCGGTTGCAATTTATACACTACTTCGTGGTCATCATTATACCCCAATTCACCGGAGCCGTAGGTAGCTGCGGAAGATGCGTAGACCAGTGGGATGTTTTTTTCACAGCAATATTTCCAGATTTTTTCGGAATACTCAACATTCAGATGCTGGTGAATGGCATAATTAAATTCAGTAGTGTCTGTTCTTGCTCCTATGTGAAAAATAAAATCTATTGGCGACGGGTTGATTTTTAGCCATTCAAAAAATGATTCACGTTCAATTTTGGCAGAATATTTTTTCCCTGCCAGGTTTGGTTCTTTATCCTTTCTCGTAAAATCATCTACCAATATCAGGTTTGTAAATCCTTTATCATTGAGGAAACCAACAAGGCAACTTCCAATAAAACCTGCAGCACCGGTCACTACAATGCTGCTTTTTGAATCGATCATACTATTTAAACTATTTTAGCCCGGATGAACCAATCACCCCTCACATTCCCTTCCTTAATTGAGCTAATTTTTTTGCATTCCTGCATGCTCTCTTCATACATATACCGGGATTCGAAGGTAATCAGTTTTTAGGGAAAATTATCCCGGGCGGAAATGCATGAGATGCTGACCCTCTCTTTACCCAGAAATATTTCCCGGCTACTAAGGCATCGCCTTTTAAAGCAATTTCTATAGCGAGGGAATTTGAATGGCCCTTCATTTATATAAATAGAATACTATTTCAATTAAGGATCGGTCCTGGTACAATTATTTATTTTTGAATTTGCAGTTGTATTGCAAAGTTCAATTAGAAGTTATAACACCGGTTATAGTGCACTTAACACCTGGTCATCGCTTGAAATCAGGTTTTCGATGGCGGTATCATATATATCTTTCCATTTCTCTATTGAACCCCATTCCATACCATCTACTTCTACTGTTCCACTGTTAACTACCCCCAACTCTTCATGTGAATGATCACCTATTATTTTTTTAAATGCGGACACATTTTCTTCCTTTACACTGACTACTACCCTGCTTTGACTTTCTCCAAACCAATAAGCATCCTTTCTTAAATTAAAATCAGCCGCCACCACATCAATACCCAATTCACGGTTAAAACACGATTCCAGCAATGTTACAAACAAACCACCCTCGCTGACATCGTGGGCCGATTCAATAATATTGTTTTTTATGAGTTCAGCTATCTTTTGTTGCAATTGAAATTCTTCTTCCAGGTCAAAATAAGGGGCAGGACTAAATTCAACACCCGCTATTTTATGAAGGTATTCCGAAGAGTTAATGTCTTCCCTGCTTTTGCCCACCAGGAATATAACGTCGCCTTCTTCCTTAAAATCCATGGTCATTTTAGCATCCGCATTTTCCAGCAAACCTACCATGCCAATAGTAGGCGTCGGGTATACCGGGCCATCAGGGTTTTGATTATAAAAACTAACATTGCCACCCGTAACAGGCGTTCCGAATTTTATGCAAGCTTCTCCCATACCTTTAATGGCATGTACAAATTGGAAATAAACTTCCGGGTCGTAAGGATTTCCAAAATTCAGGCAGTTGGTAATACCCAATGGCTCGCCACCGCTGCAAACAATATTCCTCGCTGCTTCAGCTACTGCCATCATACCGCCTTTATATGGATCAGCAAACACATAACGACTATTGCAATCTGTCGTAAGCGCCAGTGCTTTGTTTGTAGGTTTTGCAATGACAATGGCAGCATCACTGGGCGCATTCGTGGAAGCATTGCCCGCACCTACCATACTATCGTATTGCACATACACCGCTCTTTTTGATGCGATATTCGGAATAGCTACCAACTGTTCAGCAACAGATTTTAAATCGTCCGGTACTTCAATTGCACTGGCATCGAAAGCATTTATTTTTTTGAAGTATGCCGGCTGTGCATATTCCCTGCTGTATTGGGGCGCACCGCCGCCCAGTACCAAATCATGAGCAGGTAATTCTGCTTCCAACTCGCCATGCATGTAAAATCTTAATACGCCGTCACCTGTCACTTCGCCGATTTCGGAACAGGGCAGATCCCATTTATCGAATACCGCTATTACCTCTTTTTCCTTTCCTTTCTCCACCACCATCAGCATTCGTTCCTGGCTCTCGCTTAGTAACAATTCCCATGCTTTCATATTTTTCTGCCGCGTAGGCACTTTGTCCAAATCTATGCGCATCCCCACTTCACCTTTGGCACTCATCTCGGAAGTGCTGCATATAATTCCAGCCGCACCCATGTCCTGCATACCTACTACAGCGCCTGTTTTAATTACTTCAAGACATGCTTCCAGTAGTTTCTTCTCCTGGAAAGGATCCCCCACCTGTACGGCAGGCAAATCTTCCGCACTCTCTGCGGTTATGTCAGCAGAAGCAAAAGACGCACCGCCAATACCATCTTTCCCGGTTGCCGAGCCAACAAAAAATACCGGGTTGCCGATTCCCTTTGCAGTAGCAGATATGGTATCGCCATTTTTCAAAACACCCACACTCATGGCATTTACCAATGGGTTGGTATGATATTTTTCCTCGAAATATATTTCGCCGCCAACTGTCGGAACACCAAAACAGTTTCCATAGTGCCCAATCCCGTGAACGATTCCTCCCAGCAAATGTTGAGTTTTTGCTTCCTTCAGGTTTCCAAACCGCAGAGAGTTCAAAGCCGCGATTGGTCTTGCTCCCATGGTGAAAATGTCACGGTGAATACCGCCTACCCCGGTTGCTGCTCCCTGGAACGGTTCTATCGCAGAAGGGTGATTGTGTGATTCTATTTTAAATACTACCCCATACCCATCTCCAATATCTATCAGGCCCGCGTTTTCCTCACCTGCCTTTACCAGCATTTTCTTGCCGTCTCTCGGAAGGGTTTTCAACCATTTGATGGAATTCTTATAACTGCAATGTTCACTCCACATACCACTGAAGGCACAGAGTTCATTGAAATTGGGTGTGCGGCCAAGCTTCTGTTTGATGAGTTCAAATTCTTCTGCTGTAATACGCAGTTGTTCGGCGGTTTTGACTGTTACTTCCATATTTATTGATGAGGAATTTTCAAGGAAAGCGCAAAGTTACAACCTGACTGAAACAATCTGCAGTAAAATTATTCACCAATTATTGTTTACTTCGTGATCAAAGCATATTCTTTGGGTTACCTGCTATTTTTTTTCTACCTGGTAATAGCCTGCTGGCTGCTGACAACCTTGAAAATTGTCCGCAGCACCAGTCTCGGCCCACGAACGATCATTTTACTTTTCCTGCTTAGAATAATTGTGGGCTTTGTTTATGGATATATATATTCGTTGCAGCCCGACTACCTGAATAGTTCAGACACCTGGCGCATGTTTACACAAAGTGTTTCTGAATACAAACTGGCTCTTCGCCAGCCGGGTGCTTTTTTTGAATCATGGTTTTCCAATCCATATCACGCGAGTTACACGAATTTCTTTGGTTCAACCAACTCATATTGGAATAACCTGCGTGACAACATAATGGTAAAAACCGAAGTAGTTATGAACCTGTTTTCCTTCGGAAACTATTACGTGGATATTATCTTTTACAATTTTATTACATTCTTCGGAAGCATCTGCTTTTTCAGGGTATTACAGTATTTTTTTCCAGGAAAAAACAAGGCGCATATCGTATCAGCTTTCCTCATCCCTTCTTTTTTGTTCTGGACCAGTGGTATGCATAAGGATGGCTATATATTCCTGCTGATAGCAATCATATTCTTTAACCTGGTGCTGAAAGTTGCGAATCAAAAAATCAGGCTGATGCCGGTTATGTACATATCGCTTTGTTTTGTGGGAATATTTCTTTTCAGAAATTATGTTGCACTGCTGTTATTACCGGCCCTGGCAGTTTGGATTACCAGTAACAACACAAATAAGAGAACGGCACTACTATTTCCCGCTATTTATTTAGTAATGGGCATTTTTATTTTCGCCGGAAAAGAAATTCACCCTTCGTTGAACTTCCCGGCCTTTATAGCAGAAAGGCAACACGAGTTTCTTTCCTTACCGGCAAACTCCAGTATTGCCGTTGAACCACTGGATGGATCTTCCGGTTCGTTGATACGACATATGCCACAGGCTATAGAGACTGGTTTCTTCAGGCCTTTTTTTTTCGAAAACAAGGGTCTCATGTATACGGCCTTTGCAATTGAGCTGAGTTTTTTTTGGCTGATTTTTCTACTCTATGTCAGCAGGATGAAATATTTAACGGCTACGCAAGGTTCATTCTTCTCACTATGTATTTGTTTTACATTTTCCTGCTGGTTGTTCCTGGGTTTTACTGTGCCTGTATTGGGGGCGCTGGTGCGTTATAAAAGTATTTTTCTACCGCTAGTGGTGGGTCCCATGCTTGGTTTGCTGGTTAAACCCAAACAAATTAAATAATAAAGTTATGTATGTTTTTTGATTAGAAATCCTCTTAAATTCCGGCAGATCTATTAATAAATTATACATTTTTCCACAACTTTCCCCGATTTACGTATAGATATTGTAAAAAAGTTGTCCATATTATGAAATTAACGTTGCTTTGCTGCTTCAAAATTATTACCCATGTCATTACGTTTTGATGCAATCAAAGGAATTTCCGCAGACAATGGTGAATCGAAAGTAGCCGGTTCGCCAAAGATCACCGCCATTTTTGGCGAAAATGTATTTACCATTAAAACTGCCCGCGAATACCTGAGCGATGAAGGTTATAAAAGCCTTGTAAGCTCTATCAAGGGTGGTAAAAAAATTGACCGTGCGGTTGCCAATCAAATTGCGGCTGGCATTCGTCAGTGGGCAGAAAGCAAAGGTGTAACTCACTTTACACACTGGTTTCAGCCGTTGACAGGAACAACTGCAGAAAAGCACGACTCATTCTTTACATTAAAAGGTGATGGCACTGCAATTGAAGAATTTGACGGCGCTGCTCTTATTCAGCAGGAACCGGATGCTTCCTCATTCCCCAGTGGAGGAATCCGTGCTACCTTCGAGGCGCGCGGTTATACAGCATGGGATCCGTCCTCCCCTGCTTTTATCATGGAGATAGGCGCTGGTAAAACACTTTGCATCCCAACGATATTTGTTTCCTATACAGGCGAAACACTGGATTATAAAGCACCGCTTCTCAAATCATTGGAAGCCCTGAATAAGTCAGCAGTAGAAGTAGCCAACTTCTTTGATAAAAATGTTACCAAAGTTTCTGCTACCCTTGGTTGGGAACAGGAATACTTTGTGGTTGATGAAGGTTTGGCAAATGCACGTCCTGACCTCGTATTGAGCGGCAGAACTGTATTTGGACATGCCCCGGCAAAAGGTCAGCAATTGGAAGATCACTATTTCGGTTCAATCCCCGAGAGAGTATACGCTTTCATGCGCGATTTTGAAGAAGAATCATACAAACTTGGGATTCCACTGAGAACCCGTCACAACGAGGTAGCACCTGCGCAATTTGAGTGTGCGCCTATATTTGAAGAAGTAAGTGTTGCAGTCGACCACAATATCCTGATGATGGATGTAATGGACCGTGTAGCAAGGCGTCATAAATTGCGCGTATTGCTGCATGAAAAACCATTTGCAGGTATCAATGGTAGCGGTAAACACAATAACTGGAGTATGGCAACTGATACCGGTGTGAATTTACTGGCACCTGGTAAAACACCAAAGACCAACTTCATGTTCCTCACCTTTTTCGTAAATACCATTAAGGCGGTACATGACTATTCGGATGTATTAAGAGCATCCATTGCTTCTGCAGGCAATGACCACCGTCTTGGCGCTAATGAAGCACCTCCTGCCATCATTTCTGTATTCATTGGTCAATACCTGAGCAAGGTATTACAGGATGTGAAAGAAAGAGTAGGGGATAAATTTGACGAACAGGATGAAGCAATTCTGAAGCTCGATCTTCACAGGAGCATTCCTGAATTGCTGCTCGATAATACCGACCGTAACAGGACATCTCCTTTTGCGTTTACCGGGAACAAATTTGAGTTCCGTGCAGTAGGTTCATCTGCCAACTGTGCAAATGCAATGACCATCCTGAACGCTATCATGGCTGAAACACTTAAGAACTTTAAAAAAGAAGTAGATGCCCTGATTGAAAAAGGCGAGAAGAAAGAAATTGCTATCATGCATGTCATTCGTGAATACATTGTAAGCAGTGAAAAAGTATTGTTTGAAGGAGATGGCTACAGTGAAGAATGGCAGAAAGAAGCAGAAAAAAGAGGTCTTCCCAATATCAAAACATCACCGCTTGCGCTGGATGCACTGGTATCAGACAAGGCAAAACACCTTTTCGAAAGTAATAACGTGCTGAGCCATGTAGAATTGGAAGCGCGTCATGAAATTGAACTGGAAAAATATATCAAGAAAGTTCAGATAGAAGCCCGCATCATTGGTGAATTGGCAACCAGCCATATTTTACCCGCGGCTATTAAGTACCAGAATGTACTTATCACCAACATCAAAGGATTGAAGGAACTCGGATTGTCTGAAAGTTCTTATGCCAACCAAAAGCAAATCCTGGAGAAAATATCCGAGCATATCAGCAAGGTGAGTGACTTGGTGGAGAAAATGATCCAGGCCAGGAAGATTGCCAATGCTATCGAAAGCAGCCGTACCAAGGCTATCGCTTACGAAAGCCAGGTAAAAGCGCCGTTCTTCGATGCTATTCGCTACAACGTTGACAAACTGGAATTGCTGGTGGATGACGAATATTGGCTGTTGCCAAAATACAGGGAAATGCTTTTCCTGAGATAGTTACTTTTCTGACAGGTAATGATAATACGAAGGGCCCGCTTTCTGCAGGCCCTTTCGTTTTTTTATTGGTTTGATTTAAAAATTACTGAACTGAAAAAGCTGTTGCCAGCGTATCTTCCGAATGTGCTTTATTACCCACAATGGAAGTAGAAATATCGATCACTTTACCGGAGAAATTATTATCCGCTGTAAATGTGACAAACATAAACGGCACATCGTGCAAATCAGCCGGTACATCCAGTTGCGCAGCAGACGGGTCTGTTGAAGGCAACAAGGCGTAAGTAGCAATGGCATCTCCAGAGGCATTATCAGACGCCACGAGGCTAGAAGAAACGACATTATCATTACCAACACCATACGGTACAAATATGGTGACTACATCGCCCGTATTGAATACAGTTTGAGCAGAACCGAGGGTAGTGCTTATTGGCTGTGTTGTGTAAGGATAAATTTTAGAAGTAATGTTTGGGTCTGCCTGCGGTTGCGGCTGTGTCACCACTGCATCATCTTTTTTACAGGAGAACATTACAAAGGAAGCAATGGCGAGAAAGCTCAGGCGTATTACCGTTTTCATAAGGTATTGTTTTTAGGGTTTTACAATTAAACAGGTAAAATACTACTCTGCTTATTAAGCTGCAAGACGGTTACAACAGGAATTTTATTGTGTAGCAGGGACGATTTTTTATATTCTTCCGGCAGAATTGGACCAAAAGGAAGGAGTGATTATTGTTCAATCCTTTATAGCGGCTAATGGTCGATTCTTTTCCTGGTCCAGCCCAATACGATGTCAAGTTGTTCCTTTATCCCAATATTGGAATTATCCAGTTCAATCGCATCTTCTGCCTTTCTCAGGGGGCTTATTTCACGGTGAGAGTCTATATAATCACGCATCTCGAGGTTTGCTTTCACTTCTTCAATAGTAATGTTCGGATTCTTCTCATAAAGTTCCTTAAACCTTCTTTCCACCCTCACGGCATTATCAGCAGTCATAAATATTTTCAACTCCGCGTGCGGGAAAACAACCGTGCCGATATCCCTTCCATCCATGACAATACCTTTTTTCTTACCCATTTGTTGCTGCTGTGCCACTGCAAAATCGCGCACTTCTTTAATTGTAGCAACTTCGCTTACCTTTTCTGCCACTACCAAATCCCTGATTACATATTCAACATTCTCATCGTTGAGGTACATTTCGCTTTGCCCTGTCTTATGATTCGGCCGGAAATCAAGTGTAATGTCTGCCAGCGCATGCTCCACCTGCTTGTGTTTTGTCCAATCAATGTGATTGCGAAGAAAATGTAAAGTGATGGCCCTGTACATCGCGCCACTGTCGATATAAGTATAGCCGAGTTCTTTGGCCAGTTGCTTCGCCAGTGTGCTCTTACCACAAGACGACCAGCCATCAATGGTAATGATGATTTTTTTATGTGCAGACATATGCCGTTAAATGCATTACAAAAGTGCAGAAAAACATCCAAGAAACCTGTGAAGAAGTTGTGTTTCTATTATCAAATTTGAAGCAGCGACCCTGACAGTTAAAATTGTATTCTTAGAAAGGTTTCGTGTACTAACCTGCGCAATAAAATAAAATGCCGGTAAGTTTTACCGGCATTAAAAACTATTGACTTTTTTTAATCTCTTTATGCTTCTGATTTTTCCTTTGCCTTTTCCTTGATGGAGAATTTTATTTTTGAATTTTCCTTGTCAAGATCTGCCACCAGTACGTCACCTTCCTTGATACTCATATTGAGTATTTCTTCTGCCAAAGGATCTTCCAGGTATTTCTGCAAAGCACGGTGCAATGGTCTTGCTCCAAATTGCTGATCATATCCTTTTTCTGCGAGGAAACTCTTCGCTTCTTCTGTCAGTTCCAGGCTGAATCCTAAATTGGTCAGGCGTTTCAACACACCCTTCATCAGGATATCGATAATCTGGAATATATGAGATTTATCCAGTGAATTGAATACGATAACATCATCAATCCTGTTCAGGAACTCAGGTGAGAAAGTACGTTTCAGTGCTTTTTCGATAACCGCCTTGTTGTTTTCCTCCGCATTCTGTACACGGCTGGCAGTCTGGAAACCGACACCTTCACCGAAATCTTTCAACTGGCGTACACCAATATTAGATGTCATGATGATGAGTGTATTCTTAAAATCAATCTTCCTGCCCAACCCATCTGTCAACTGGCCATCATCCAGCACCTGCAATAAAATATTATAAATATCCGGGTGTGCTTTTTCAATTTCATCCAGCAGGATGACACTGTAAGGTTTACGGCGAACTTTCTCTGTCAGTTGGCCGCCTTCTTCGTACCCCACATAGCCCGGAGGTGCACCGATTAATCGGCTCACTGTAAATTTCTCCATGTATTCGCTCATATCAATCCTGATCAGCGAATCTTCGCTGTCGAACATATAGCGTGACAAAGCCCTGGCCAATTCCGTTTTACCAACACCGGTTGGGCCGAGGAAGATAAATGTGCCGATTGGTTTCTTGGGATCTTTCAATCCAACCCGGTTGCGCTGAATCGCTTTTACCACTTTTGAAATCGCTTCGTCCTGGCCGATGACCATACCCCGCATGTCTTCGTTCATTTTCTTCAGCTTATCGGTCTCAGCCTGAACCATACGCTTTACAGGGATGCCGGTCATCATACTTACTACTTCCGCAATGGCGTCTTCGTCTATTGGGTAGCGTTTGTGCTTGCTTTCTTCTTCCCACTGCGATTTCGCTTTTTCCAGTTCCTCTGCCAGGCGTTTTTCTGTATCACGCAGGGAAGCGGCCTCTTCAAATTTCTGGCTCTTTACAACTTTGTTCTTCTCATTCTTAACGTCTTCAATTTTTTTCTCCAGATCAACCACTGCCTGTGGTACATTGATATTTTTCAAATGAACCCGGGCGCCTACTTCATCCAATACGTCGATGGCTTTATCTGGCAGTAACCTGTCGGTCATATAACGATCGCTCAACTTTACGCAGGCGTCGATTGCCTCGGGAGAATAGGTTACATTATGGTAATCTTCGTATTTACTTTGAATATTGGTAAGTATCTGTATGGTCTCTTCCACGCTGGGCGGATCTACCATTACTTTTTGGAACCGGCGATCCAGGGCACCATCTTTTTCAATATACATCCTGTATTCATCCAGTGTAGAGGCGCCAATGCATTGCAGTTCTCCTCTTGCCAATGCAGGTTTGAAGATATTGCTGGCATCAAGCGAACCACTGGCGCCACCTGCGCCAACGATGGTGTGAATCTCATCGATGAATAAAATAACGTCCCGGTTTTTTTCCAGTTCGTTCATGATGGCCTTCATCCGCTCTTCAAACTGGCCACGGTATTTTGTACCGGCTACCAATGCTGCCAGATCAAGGCTTACCACGCGTTTGTCGAACAATACCCTGGAAACCTTGCGCTGCACAATTCGCAGTGCGAGACCTTCTACGATAGCCGTTTTACCAACGCCGGGTTCACCAATAAGGATGGGATTATTTTTCTTACGGCGGGAAAGTATCTGCGACACCCTTTCAATTTCTTCTTCGCGCCCAACTATCGGGTCAAGCGAACCATTTTCTGCCAGCCTGGTAATATCCCTTCCGAAATTATCGAGTACAGGTGTTTTGCTTTTTGCATTGCCTGCGGCCTTCGATTTTTGCTGCGAGTATTTCTTTTCTTCATCAAAATCATCATCGCCTTCCTCTGAATATTCGCTTCTTACATCGTTGCCTTTTACAACACCGAGTTCATTTCTGAATAAGTCGTAATCCACATCAAACTGATTTAATATTTGTGTTGCGATGTTTTCCTTGTTTTTAAGAATGGAAAGCATCAGGTGCTCAGTTTCCACGGTTTGGCTCTTTAATGCTTTTGCTTCAAGGACCGTTACGCGGATGACTTTTTCTGCCTGCTTGGTCAAGGGCAGACTATTAATGTTTGCAATATTCTTACCTGTCTTATCCTTTACCGCCAGTTCTATTTCTTTTCGTAATTCGTACAAATCGACATTAAAACTCTTTAGTATCCGGATAGCGGTATTATCACCTTCACGAATCAGCCCAAGCAAAAGATGCTCCGTGCCAATAAAATCGTTCCCTAATCGTAAGGCTTCTTCCCTGCTGTACGAGATGATTTCTTTAACCTGTGCTGAAAAATTGTTGTCCATGTTTTCCAGGATTTATGGGTAATACAATAATAACAAATATTTTTGACTACTGTTGCAGCCTGACTGACTGTTTTTCGCTTATTAACAGGTACGGTGGGATTGTGAAAAAGTTTCTACAGTACAACGCTTTAACAGGCCATTAATTGTTAAGAACTATGAATGTCAAAACCGATACCAAAGAAAAATTCCATGTCATAACCATCGGAGAAGCGTCAATTGCTGCTAATATGACAGCAGAATTAGAGGATTATCTACATTCATTCCTGAAAAAGGATGTCAAAAATGTAGTACTGAACTGTAAAGACATCCAAACCATCAGCGACGCTGCTGCAATGGCACTGGCAAAAATCCAGCATTCTTTTTATGAACAAAGTGCGTCTTTCGTTGTATGCGATCTCACGGAAGGTGTCGAAAAGACGCTTGACCAACTTGAATTACTGGAGACAATGAATGTGACGCCGTCGGAAAGCGAAGCCTGGGATATCATACAGATGGAGGAAATAGAACGCGAACTGATGGACGACGACAATCCGGAATTTAAGCTTGACTGAGCTGGTGGCGCAATGTAAAGCGGTAATTTCAACAGAAAAGCAGCAAAGCTGTTGCAAATCTGTCTAGCTCTAAAATATGAATCATATAACCACGTTATTCCGCTGCATTCCCGGTTTTTGACTAACTTTTACATTTACCCTTTAACTATGCTGGCTGTTACGATTCTTGGAAACAACTCTGCTCTCCCCGCGTTCGACCGGCACCCGACTGCCCAGGTAGTGACACTGGACGACCATTTGTTCTTAATTGATTGCGGAGAAGGCACGCAAATGCAAATGGCCAAATACCGCATCAGGAGAAGCCGCATTCAGCATATTTTTATCTCCCACCTGCACGGTGACCATTACTTTGGTTTGATTGGGTTAATTACCAGTATGGGTTTACTTGGAAGAGAGCACGATATGCACCTCTATGCCCCCGCACCACTGAAGGAAATGATCGATTTACAACTAAAGGTAGCCGATACATCCCTTCCCTTTACCCTGCATTTCCATCCGCTGACAGATGAAGGCATCATAGTGAAAGAAGAGAAATTCTGTGTCAGGAGTTTTAAAGTATATCACCGCATTCCCTGCTGGGGTTTCCGGTTCGAACAGGTGAAGGCGCCCCGCAGGCTGTTACCCGAAAAAGCCATTGAATTCGGAATACCTGCTGCTTTTTTTGACCGCCTGAAATGGGGAGAGAATTATACGCACAAGGATGGCAAAGTGATACTGAATGAATGGGTGACAACAGAAGCACCGAAACCAAAAAGTTATGCTTATTCTGCCGATACCATTTATGATGAAAGAATCATAGAAAAGGTAAAAGGCGTTGATTTGTTATACCACGAAACCACCTACCTGAAAGATCTTGCCGATCGCGCGGCAAAAAGATTTCATTGTACGACAGAACAGGCAGCGTCAATTGCCACACAGGCTGGTGCCGCGAAATTATTAATCGGGCATTTCAGCAGCAAATACGAATCACTGAACGAATTTGAGTCGGAAGCAAAAGCCATATTCCCCAATACAGAAGTTGCGATTGAAGGTGTTACTTACCAGGCTTAATAATCACAGCATATATATTTTTCGAAAAAGCAGTTATAGGTTACTGCTATATTCTGGTTATTGTCTGACGATCCATTTATAAAACATTGGAAACACTCTGTTCCAGTCAGCTTCATTGTGTTTCCCTTCCGGGTTTATTTCTACTTTCAATGCAGGATCGGCTAATTGCTTTACTTCTTCCGCAATCGCACGCATATCATTTGTCATTTGCCCGCCTTCCTTCTCTCCTACATAAAAAAAATACTGCTGTGAGTGGTTTGATTTTTTATTCACCAGTTGCTTTACCTCATCTTTTATCTGTGGATTGATCCAGAATGAAGGAGAAAAAACGCCCAGTGCACCAAAGGTTTCGGGATAATAAATCCCTGCATAAAATGAAATCAGACCACCCATGGAACTACCGGCAATGAATGTGTGCTTTTTGTCATTCATAGTCCTGTATTTATTGTCAATAAAAGGTTTTAATTCTTTTACAATAAATTCAAGGTATTCTTTGCCCTCTCCTTTGCCAAATTGTTTTGTATCATCCGGATTGTATTCCAGCATTCTCTTTACACCCCCATTGTCGATTCCCACAACAATACATTGGTTGCGCATAGAATCAAGCGCTTCATCGACGCCCCATTCACCTGAAAAAGAAGTTGCCCTGTCAAATAGATTTTGACCATCATGCATATACAATACCGGGTATTTTTTTCCAGAGGTCTCGTAATCAACTGGCAGGTAGACCCACAAACGCCTGTGACGACCCAAACTTTTTATTGAAAATGCCGTATCAATAATGCTTACCTGTTTCCCTGCGGTTGATACCGGCGCTGCTTTTTTGGATTGACCATCTTTCCAACCAGCAATAGATAAGTGCAGTACGGTGTCGGAAGAAATGGTCACAGACCTGTTCGCAATGTCTGCACCAGTTTTATTGGTTTCCACCGTCTCCCAGGATCCCCTGGTAAATTTAAATTCATAAGTGGCAGCCTCCACATGTGGTATTTCAATAAAAAATTTTCCGTCTCCATATTTTTGAAGACGTGTATCCTCGTCAAAGGGATTCCAGTTGTTGAAATTACCAGCAATGTAAATGGCTGAAGCAACTGGCGCATCCGGCAGTGAATCGATCTGTAATTTCACTGTATACTGTGCAAAGCAAGCAATACTCCAGCAGGAGAGCAAAAGGGCAAGTATTCTTTTCATGGCAAATCGGTTTATGGAAAGTTACAGACAAATCGTACGAACCCGGTTCCGCCCATCAATTTATACATACGATGTAATAATATTCGCCATGCATTAACAATGAATGCTTTTTTCGAATATCGTAATGAGATCGAAAGATTGGTTGAATTGCAGTTATCAGCAGCCAATGCAGGACCTAAGGAGCCCCATCCTACGTTCATCCTACGTCTGTCCTGCGTTATAGTAAGCGCTTGATTAGCCTGTACAACGAAAAGAGCAAGGCTGGCGCCTTGCTCTTACTCTATACTGACAATGTTTATTGAAGGGAAAATATTGTTTATGCAGGTACTTGTAGTTTTGACAAATATGCCTTCGCCTTTGTAAACAACCCATTGCTGATGGGTACGACCGGCAGGCGAACTTCATTCTCTATCAATCCCAGTAAATGCAAAAATGCTTTTACACCTGCAGGATTGTTTTCTGCAAACATGATATCGTATGCATCGATCAGTTTATCGTTGATCCTTTTAGCTGTTTTGAAATCATTTTTCAGCGATTGCCGCACCATCTCGGCAAACAACTTTGGAAAACTATTTGCTGCAACACTGATAACGCCTTCCATGCCACAGGCAATTTGCGGAAGGGCAAGTGCGTCGTCACCGCTAACAACCAGGAAATCCAGCGGCTTGTCACGCAACACCTGCATACATTGTGCAAAATCGCCACCGGCTTCTTTCAGTCCTGCTATATTGTCCACCTCATGTGCCAGGCGTAAAATAGTATCTGCATTGATATTGCGGCCGGTTCTGCCCGGTACATTGTATAATAAAATCGGTTTTGATGTTTCAGAAGCCATAGCCTTGTAATGCTGAAACAAACCTTCCTGCGAAGGTTTATTATAATATGGGCTGGCACTCAATACAGCAATCGCTTTATCGAGGGGAAATTTTTGCAGGTCCTCTATCACGTCCTTAGTGTTATTGCCGCCAATACCTACCACAACTGGCACGCGACCATTTACTTTATCGTAAGTATAGTTAACAATATCTATCTTCTCATCCTTTCGCAGTGTGGGGGTTTCGCCTGTGGTGCCAAGCGTAACTACATACTCGACGCCGTCCTGTATGACGAAATCAATAACCCTGCCCAGTGCATCATAATCGATGTCCTGGTTTTCTCTGAAAGGTGTAACCAGTGCTACGCCAGTTCCACGAAGCCGATCTCTAAGTGACATTGTAATTGCTTTGTTTTTTTATGTAATAATGCAAGTTTACTATAATCTTCCAATAATTCCTGATCCCATTGTATTGTTACCATTTCCCTGCCAAATAAAAAAAGAACAGCTTCGCGGGAATCATTTCCTGCGTGGTATAACTGGTTCTTGTATATAGCAAAGGAAATGAGTGGTTACACTGGTACTTCTTCCCAGAAGCCCATCTTACCAAATTTTTCAATCCGTTTATCAATACGGTATTCGGGAGAATACTGTTTCAATTCATGTAAAGTATCGATTAATACCTTTTTAAGATTTTGCGCTGCTTCATTATAATCCCAGTGTGCGCCCCCCAACGGTTCGGGTACTACTCCATCAACCAGGCCAAACTTAAACATGTGATCAGAAGTAAGCCGCAATTCTTCTGCAGCTTTTTCCTTCATTTCCCAACTGCGCCAAAGGATGGAACTGCAGTTTTCGGGAGAGATTACGGTATACCAGGAGTTTTCAAGCATCAGTACACGGTCGCCTACACCAATACCCAGGGCGCCACCAGATGCACCTTCCCCAATGATAACACAGATAACAGGTACTTTCAGCCGCATCATTTCATAAATATTCCGCGCGATGGCTTCACCCTGTCCGCGTTCTTCTGCTTCCATGCCTGGGTAAGCGCCAGGAGTATCTATGAGCGTGACAATGGGCTTATTGAATTTTTCTGCGAGCCGCATCAATCGCAATGCTTTCCGGTAGCCTTCGGGATTGGCCATACCAAAATTGCGGAGCTGGCGCATTTTTGTATTGATACCTTTTTGCTGCCCGATGAACATGACCGTTTCGCCGTCCAGTTGCGCAAACCCACCAATCATGGCCTTGTCGTCTTTCACATTACGGTCGCCGTGCAATTCCACAAAGTCCTCGGTCATTTTATCAATATACTTCTGGGTATACGGGCGATCAGGGTGACGGCTTAATTGCACCCGTTGCCAGCTTGTAAGATGGAGCGTAATATCCCTTCTTTTTTCAACCGCCTGTTCTTCCAGTTTTTTTATCGTGTCGGAGAGATCAACCTTCGTTTTTTCTGCTGTCTGCTGTAATTTTTCTATTTCATCAAAGAGGTCTTTGATCGGCTTTTCAAAATCCAGGAACTGTCTGTTCTTATTCTCAGGCATAGGCAGTTTTTGAGGCTGTAAAAATAAGGGAATTGATGGTAACTAATCAACGACATGCGTTTGGCTGAAAACACCGGACATGCAGGTATTTTTCCCGGTATGCCGAAAAAATCAGCCGGCCGGCTAAAGGCTGGTTGCCGGTGGCGACATGCTTCATGTATGCCCGGGGTACTAAAATGACCGGTTGTATTTGCAAACGTCAATAGATTTTTTCTATGCGGATATTGCAGCGTTTGAGGACAGGACTTGCAGGAAAACGATTGTGAAAGGTTCAAAACCAAGGATTAACTAACAATCGTTCATGTGTATAAATGACAATTATCCATTAAAAAAAGATTATAAAAAGATGAAAAAATGTTAATGTTTTTTAACATATTGTACTAATTTAGTTTATTCATTAATAATTCCAAATATTGATTGCTTATGCCAAAGAAAATTACCATGCCCCTACGGGGCGCGTTATTTGCGCTATTTCTCGCTCTCTTAAGTTTTCAAGTTCAAGCACAAAAGGCTGTTACCGGTAAAGTAACCAACAGCAAGGATCAAAAACCAATGATTGGTGCAACAGTTACTGTAAGAGGTACCAATGTTGCTACACAAACTGATGTTGACGGTTCTTTCAAAATAACTGTTCCAAACGACAAGAGTATTTTGATTATCACCGCCATTGGTTTTGAGCCACTGGAAATTTCTACCAGCGGAAAAACAAGTGTTTCTGCTGAAATGAAAGAATCTACCACCAACCTCAACGAGGTAATCGTAACGGGTTATACTTCTCAGAAAAAGAAGGATATTACCGGTGCGGTAGCGGTAGTAAATGTCGGCGCATTGAAACAGGTTCCCGCAGGTACAGGTGAAGAAGCCTTACAGGGACGTGCTGCCGGTGTAACCATCATCAGTTCCGGTCAGCCAGGTGCAGCAAGTGATATCCGCATCCGTGGTATTACAGCTTTTGGTAACAACCAGCCACTGGTTATTATTGATGGTGTTCAGGGCAACCTGCACGATATTA
The DNA here is from genome assembly GCA_044223995.1 of Chitinophagaceae bacterium. Taxonomy (GTDB): domain Bacteria; phylum Bacteroidota; class Bacteroidia; order Chitinophagales; family Chitinophagaceae; genus JACMLD01. Next base: position 1,183,038 of record JBGALE010000001.1, on the reverse strand, counting down.
ACGTAAACGATGTTGAGTCCATGCAGGTATTGAAAGATGCTTCTGCCTCTATCTATGGTGTGCGCGGTTCCAACGGTGTAATCGTGATCACGACCAAGAAAGGTAAAGCTGGTAAAGCAAAAGTTGCCTACGATATGTACTATGGCATCACACAGCCAGGGCATGGTTTGGATTTGGCGAATCCACAGCAGGAAGCTGATGCGGTTTGGCTGGCACAACGCAACTCTGGCGTTGCCAACCCCCAAAGTAAACAATATGGTAACGGTACAAACCCTGTTCTCCCCGATTACCTGACGCCAACAGGAGCATTTAATGGTGACCCCAACACAGATATCTCTACTTATAATATAGTAAGCAACCAGATTACCAGGGCAAATAAAGCTGGTACCAACTGGTATGATGAGATCACCCGCCACGCTCCTACACAAAGCCATAACATCTCTATGAGTGGTGGTAGCGATAAAAGTTCATACCTGTTCTCTCTCGGATATCTGAACCAGCAGGGTATTGCTGTAAACAGCTACCTGAAGCGTTATTCCGTAAGGGCCAATACAGTGTTCAACGTTAAAGACAATATTCGCGTGGGTGAAAATGCTTATATCTTCTATAAGATAAACCCCATCTTTGGCAACCAAAGTGAGGGTAGCCCTTTCACCACTGCATTCCGCGAAAGCCCCATCATTCCTGTGTATGATATCGCAGGAAATTTTGCCGGTACGAAATCACAGGATTTGGGTAACTCCCAAAACCCTTATGCCAACGTATACCGTACTGCCAATAACAAAAACAATGACTGGAGCGTATCCGGAAACATTTTTGCTGAAGTGGATTTCTTGAAACACTTCACTGTCAGGACCAGCTTCGGTGGTGCGTTTGACAACTACTACTATTATAACTTTAACTACACTGCATACGAAAACGCCGAAGGTAATACAGCCGCCAACTCCTTTACTGAGGGTGCCGGTTACAACAGCAACTGGACCTGGACCAATACCCTGGCATACAGCAATTCATTTGGTAACCATAACGTAAAGGCTGTGATTGGTACAGAGGCTAACAATTATTATGGCAGAAACCTGTCTGGAACAAGGGGTTCTTATTTCTCCCTGAATCCTGATTTCTGGTCACTGAACACGGGTTCTCCAACAGGCCAAAGCAACGCAGGTGAGCCCTATCAAAGTTCACTGTGGTCTCAGTTTGCGCGTGTTGAATATGGTTATGCCGACAAATACCTCATCAATGCTACAATCAGAAGGGATGGTTCTTCCGTATTTGCACCAGACGTGCGTTTCGGTTACTTCCCCTCTGTATCAGGTGCATGGAGGATTAGCCAGGAAGATTTCTTCAAGAATGTAACATTCATCAATGATTTGAAAATCCGCGGTAGCTGGGGTAAACTCGGTTCTGCTGTGAACGTAGATGGTAAAAACCCATATGATTTGTATTCACAATTTGCCGGTCGCTCTTATTATGATATCGCAGGTACCAGCACCAACCCTGCTGGTGGTTTCTACAACAGCCAGATAGGTAACCCCAATACATCATGGGAAGGGGATATCATCACCAACTTTGGTTTTGATGCGGTGTTACTCCACAATAAATTAGACATCACTTTAGAATGGTACAAGAAAAAAGTAAGTGGTCTGTTGTTCCCGGATAACATCGATATCATTTATGGTGGCGGTACAGCTCCAAAAGTGAACATCGGTGATATGCAAAATACAGGTATCGACTTCTCTGCTGCCTATCATGGTTCAGTAGGAAAAGATTTCAAGTATGATGTTTCCGGTACCATTACTTCTTACAAAAATAAAATCCTGGCACTGGCTAAAAACCAGCAATACTTTAACGGACCGCAAGTTCGTAACGTAGTGATCCAACGTAATGAAATAGGACATCCGGTTTGGGCGTTCTATGGTTATAAAGTAATTGGCCTGTTCCAAACTGCTGATGAAGTAACCAAGGCACCAACACAAACGGATGCTGCTCCCGGTTTGTTCCGCTACCAGGATACCAACGGTGATGGCAAGATTGATGAAGCCGACCGTACATATATCGGTAACCCCAATCCTGATTTCACCTATGGTATCAACATCTCTGTGAGCTATAAGAATTTTGACTTCTCTACATTCATGTTCGGTTCACATGGTAACGATATCTTCAACCAAACCAAGTATTTCACTGATTTCCCTGACTTCTTCAAAGGCGCTATCAGCCGCGAAGCAGCAGTGAACTCATGGACACCAACCAATCCAAATGCTTCTGTACCGAAATTGCAGACTGCAGGCGGACAAAGTTCTGATGGTGTAACCAACAGCTATTTTGTGAGCAAGGGTTCTTACCTCCGCAATAAACAAATGCAGATTGGTTATACAATCCCCACCAGCAAGATTTCAAGGTTTGGTATCGACCGTATCAGGGTATATGTACAGGCAGCCAACCTGTTTACCATTACAAAATACAATGGTCTTGATCCGGAGATTCAAAGTAGCGATATCAACAATACCCAGGGATACAGTGTAGACCAGGGAAACTATCCGCATACAAGAACTTATTTAATTGGTGTTAACCTTAATTTCTAATTACTTTAATTGATTCACTATATGAAAAAAATGAAATTTAAAGTCTTCCTGCCAGTCGTACTGATTATTATTGTAACAGTAGTGGCTTGCGGCAAAGGATTTCTGGACAAAAAACCACTTGGTACGTTAAACCCCAGTGTATTGGCCAGCGAAGCTGGTGTACAGGGTTTATTAATCGGTGCTTATTCCATTGTTGATGGAGAAGGTGCCCCCGGCGATGGATTCGCTTCCGGCGCTTCCAACTGGTTGTGGGGTGGCGTTGCCTCTGACGATGCCTACAAAGGCTCTGACCCTTCCGACGTTGCCGATGGTATTGGTATTGAAAACTGGACCATTGCACCCACCAACGGTGCACTGCAATCCAAGTGGGCCGTTTATTATGTAGGCGCCCAGCGTGCAAATGACGTATTAAGAACAATGGCCCTGGCTACTGATATTCCGGCTGCCGAGCAAGCCGTAATTACTGGTGAATCAAAATTCCTGCGTGCGCTGTTTCATTTTGAACTTAAAAAGATTTTCAACAAAATCATTTATGTTGACGAAACAGTTATCGTTGGAAACAATGACGTAACCAATACAAAAGACACCTGGCCTAACATCGAAGCGGATTTGACAGATGCTATTTCCAAACTGCCGGAAACGCAACCACAAATAGGCCGGGCCAACAAATCTGCTGCAAAAGCACTGCTGGCTAAAGTGTACATGTTCGAACACAAATTACCCGCCGCTTATACTATCCTGAAAGATATCATTGCCAATGGTAAAACTTCAGATGGTACAAAATATGCACTGCTGCCACACTACTATTCAAACTTCAATCCTGCACAAAAGAACAGTTCTGAGTCAGTATTTGCTGCTCAAACTTCTGTACAGGACGGATCTTCAGTAGCCTGGGGTGGATCACCCAATGGTAACTATGGCGATATCCTGAACTTCCCCTACAACGGAGGTCCCGGTGGTTGCTGCGGTTTCTATAACCCTTCACAGGATTTGGCCAACGCATACAAAACAGATGCTGCTGGTCTTCCATTGCTGGATACCTGGTTTAACGGTAACTGGGTGAGCAACCCTTCTGCTCCCTATGTAGGTAACCTGGATCCAAGGATTGACTGGGCCATGGGCAGACAAGGTATTCCTTATCTTGATTGGGGTCCCCATCCGGGTGATGACTGGATTAGAAATCCAGGTGCAGATGGTCACTTCTCACCAAAGAAAAATGTGTTCGCATTGTCACAGAAAGGTTCCTTCACCGATCAGGGTAGCGCATACTGGGCGCCAACAGAATTAACAGCCAACAACGTAAACATCATTCGTTTTGCTGATGTTCTCCTGTGGGCTGCTGAGTGTGCTGCTGATGCAAATGACCTGGTAGCCGCCGTAGGCTATGTTAACCAGGTTCGGTCAAGGGCAGCAGATCCTTCTGGCTGGGTTTACAAAAACAGCGATTACGACGCTGCTTCTGCAACCTATAAGACACAAACAACTCCTGCAGATACCTATAAGATCGGTTTGTACGCTTCATTTGCAGACCAGGCAACAGCAATCAAAGCCATCCGCTTTGAAAGAAGGCTGGAACTGTCTATGGAAGGTAACCGCTTCTTTGACCTTGTTCGCTATGGTATAGCTGATGTTGTACTGAACGCTTACAATGGACGCGAAAAAGCTGCAAGGGCATACAGGATCAACTCAGTATTTACCAAAGGTAAAAATGAGTATATGCCTATCCCGCAGGGAGAAATTGATAACCTGAATGCTGACGGTACCAAGAGAATGGAGCAAAACCCAGGATATTAATTTGTAATACCAATTTTTAATTATAGAGAGAAGAGACAGGGATCAACCCTGTCTCTTTTTTTGTAATTTTATTTTCTTCCGAACACTTAGTTGAAAAGTAATCATTATGAAATTTACCCGTTGCGGCTTTCTGTTGGTAGCCATTTCATTGTTGTGTTTTTCCTGCAAACAAAACAAATTGTTTCATACAATCGGTTCAGATCATTCCGGTATTCATTTTAATAATAAAATTGTTGAAACAGATTCCATCAATCCTATTGATGTTACCAATATTTACAATGGTGGCGGTGTAGGGATCGCTGATTTCAACAACGACGGGTTACCTGATATTTACTTTACCGGCAATATGGTGTCCAATAAACTTTACCTGAACAAAGGCGGTTTGAAATTTGAAGACATTACCGAAAAAGCCGGCGTAAATGGCGAAGGGAAATGGAGCAGAGGTGTTGCAGTAGTTGACATCAACAATGATGGGTTACAGGATATGTACGTATGCGCATCGATGGATAAGAACCCGGAGAAAAGAAAAAATATACTCTATATCAACCAGGGATTGGACAAGAACGGGGTCCCTGTATTTAAAGATATGGCCGCTGCATACGGGCTAGATGACACTACCCATTCTACGATGGCTGCTTTTTTTGATTATGATAATGACGGTGACCTCGACATGTACCTGGTCGTTAACCAGATTATTAAAGACATCAACCCCGCAACCTTCCGTCCTAAAATTACCGATGGCTCCTTCCCCAGCACCGGGAGGCTGTACCGGAACGACTGGAATGATTCATTGCACCACCCCGTATTCACCAACATCACCAAACAGGCAGGGCTCACGATTGAGGGGTACGGTCACGCAGTAAACATAGCTGATTTTAATAAAGATGGGTGGAAAGATATTTTTGTTACCAATGATTTTCTGTCCAACGATCTCCTGTACATCAATAACCATGATGGCACATTTACCGACAAGGCAACTACTTATTTCAAGCACACATCCGCCAACGGAATGGGCCAGGATGTTATTGACATCAATAACGATGGCTTGTCGGACGTAATAGAACTGGATATGAACCCCGAAGACAATTACCGTAAAAAAATGATGCTCTCTTCAAGCGGGTATCAAACATTTCAAAACAGTGATTACTTCAATTACCAGTACCAGTATGTACGCAATTCACTACAGGTAAACCAGGGACCAAGGGTTTCTTTGCATGATTCCATTGGTGATCCTATTTTCAGTGATATGGGCTATTTTTCCGGCATTGCCGAAACCGACTGGAGCTGGTGCCCGGTAGTAGCCGATTTCGATAATGATGGTTTCAGGGACATCATTGTTACCAATGGATATCCAAAAGATATTACGGATCACGACTTTGTCACCTTCCGGCAGGAAGCATCTGCCGTTGCAACAAAATCATTTACGCTGCAACAAATTCCGCAGGTAAAACTGCACAAATATGCTTTTCACAACGATGGTAACCTCACTTTTGACAATGTTTCCAGCAACTGGGGATTTACTGTCACCAATTTCTCCAATGGCGCTGCCTATGCCGATTTGGACAATGATGGCGACCTGGATATGATCGTAAACAATATCAACGATGAAGCTTCCCTCTACGAAAACACCCTGATGGACAGTAAACCAAAAGACAAACATTATCTGTCCGTTAAACTCTCCGGTGACAGCATGAATAAAAACGGGTTGGGTACATGGGTAGAACTCTATTACGGGGGAAAACAACAGGTGTATGAAGAAACCCCCTACCGTGGTTACCTGTCTTCTGTTCAGCTAAACCCTCATTTTGGATTGGGCGATGTTTCGGTGATTGATTCTGTTGTCGTAAAATGGCCCAATGGCAGAAAACAGGTGTTACCAAAGGTAGCGGTTGATCAAACCATCTCCATATCATTATCAAATGCCCATGAAACATATAACTGGTCGCATCCAACCTATGCCCCCAACACAGTGTTTACTGAAATCACCGACTCGCTGAACATACATTATGTACACACCCAGCGCGATTACATCGATTTCAATATTCAAAAATTATTACCACATAAGTTTTCTGAATATGGGCCTGCGCTGGCTACAGGCGACATTAATGGAGATGGACTGGATGATATCATAGCTGGCGGCAATAATATGCAGGGCGCTACCATCCTGCTGCAGCAGGCCAATGGTACATTTTTACAAAGCGCCATGCTGAAACAGGCAGAAACACCAAATAAACAATTACAAGACTTAGGCATCACGCTGTTTGATGCAGATGGAGACGGAGACCTGGATTTGTATGTGGCAAGAGGTGGTTATGAAAACAAACCCAACTCAGACAGCTACCAGGATGTATTTTTCAAAAACGATGGCAAGGGAAATTTTACACCCGACTCACTTGCGATACCCATTAATATGACCAGTAAATCCTGTGTGCGGGCTGTCGATTATGACAATGATGGCGATCTGGATCTTTTCATTGCAGGACGGGTGGATCCGTGGAATTATCCAAAACCTGTTTCCAGTTTCATCTACCGCAATGATTCAAAGAATGGCATTATTAAATTTACCGATGTTACCAATGAGGTGGCAAAGGATCTTAACAATGCAGGGTTGGTATGTGATGCGTTGTTTACGGATTTTGACGATGATGGCTGGCCGGATCTTATTGTTACCGGCGAATGGATGCCTTTAACCTTCCTGAAAAATGACAAGGGTGTATTTAAAAATATTACCGCCGCCACAGGAATCAGCAACCAGGTTGGCTGGTGGAATAGTATTGCCGCCGGTGATTTCGACAACGATGGCGACATAGATTATGTAATTGGAAACCTTGGTCAAAACTCGTATTATAAGGCAACGCCACAGTATCCTGTGTCGGTGTATGCAAAAGATTTTGACAACAATGGCAGCTACGATGCATTTCCGGCGCTGTATCTTCCCGGCAGCCAGGAAGACCAGTCAAAAAAAGAATATCCGGCACAGAACCGGGACGACGCAGTGAAACAAATGATTGGATTTCGCGCCAGGTTTACGAATTATAAATCGTATGCAGTGGCAACGATGGACCAGTTGTTCACCAAGGAACAAATGAATGGTGCATTAATTGTACGGGCCAATAACCTCAGTTCTGTGTATTGCAGGAATGATGGCAACGGGAAATTCACCATTACACCATTGCCGCTACTGGCACAGGTATCTGCTTTAAACGGTATGGTGGTGGATGATTTTGACGGAGACGGCAATCTCGATATTGTTATTAATACCAACGATTATGGTACAGATGTGAATGTGGGGCGTTACGATGGTTTGAATGGTTTGTTATTAAAAGGAGATGGCAAGGGAAATTTCAAACCACAATCAATGCTGGAAAGCGGTATTTGTATACAGGGCAACGGAAAAGCACTGGTAAAATTAAGAGGCAAAAATGGACAATACCTGTTGGCTGCCAGTCAAAATCGCGGGCCGATGAAGGTATACAGCTTAAAAAGAAATGTCCGGACCATTGCATTGCAACCAAACGACGCAAGTATTGAGTTAATATTCAAAGATGGCAGAAAACAAAAACAGGAACTGTATTATGGCGCTTCATTTTTATCTCAGTCTGCCAGGTTTATCAGCATAGATGGGAATGTGGTCGGTGTAAAAGTGACGGACAGGCATAATCAATCGAGGCAGTTAACTATTGAACATTGAAAACACCTTATATGAGTACTGGTATTGATACATTCATCAACCAGTGGCGCAATGACATAAACAAATAAAAAATATGCCATCCCTGGTAACTTTAGATGAGATAAAATATTTAGGTTGCATACCGGTTCGGCTGAACGTACATCCATTTCTTACGGCTCGCAGAAAAACATTGCTAACCATTCAACCTTTCCATCGTACAATTATGTGCTAAACCTTTCCTCTATACATATTGAATTTTTAAACCAATATAATGACATTCGCACCATCAAAGATCAACAGTCTAAGCTGCATTCTCAGTACGGCATTGTTTATTACGCTCATTTCCTGTACACATTTTGAAAAAAACAAATCGCACCAGTCCGTTTCAAATTCAAGTATCGCAAAAGGGCAAAAACTGGCCATCACTTATTGCCAGTCCTGTCACCTCCTTCCCGAACCATCATTACTTGATGCAAGGAACTGGGAGCAGGGCGTATTACCGGGCATGGGGCCGAGACTCGGTATATTCGATTATGGATTGAGCCATTACCCATCCAGTAAAAACGATCCGAATATTGACAAGAGTTTTTATCCGGCCAAACCGCTTCTGACAAATGAGGAATGGCAAAATATCATTGACTATTACACGGCACTCTCGCCCGATACATTGCCACCACAGCAAAGGAAATACGCAGTTGAAAAAAGCGATTCACTGTTCACGGTGGAAAAGCCGTCATTTACTACCGGTATGCCCACCACCTGCTTTGTAAGGATTGATACCGTGCCCGCCTCTGCACAGGTGATCATTTCTGATGTGATTACTAAAAAAGTATTTCGTTTTAACAACCAGCTCCGTGTACAGGATTCCATTCAAACCTCCAGCCCGGTCGTAGACATCGAAAGACATAAAGAAGATATGATGGTTTGCAATATCGGCGTCATGAATCCGAATGATGGAAAATATGGAAGCGCCATACGGGTAGTTACCAGCGAAAAAGGCAATATGAAAGAAGACAGCAGCCTGCGCTTTGGCAAACTGGCGCGCCCCGTACAGGTAAGCTCGGCCGATTTTAACGGCGACGGAAAAATGGATTACCTCGTATGCGAATTTGGCAACCTCGTAGGTGCTTTATCCTGGATGGAAAATAAAGGCAATAATAATTTTGAACACCATGTATTGCGTGCGGTACCCGGTGCTATCAAAGCTTATATAAAAGACGTGAACCACGACGGGCTGCCCGATATATGGGTGCTTTTTGCGCAGGGTGACGAGGGTATTTTTCTTTTTACCAATAAAGGCAATGGAAAATTCGACCAGGAAGAAGTATTGCGTTTCCCCTCGATATGGGGTTCTTCTTATTTTGAGTTTGCCGATTTCAACCATGATGGCAACCCGGATATTTTATATACCTGTGGCGACAATGCTGATTATTCTGCTGTTTTGAAACCCTATCATGGTGTGTATGTTTTTATGAACGATGGTAAGAATCATTTTAAACAGGAATATTTCTTTCCCATGTATGGTTGTTTCAAGGCAGTGGCGAGAGACTTTGACGGAGATGGTGACCTGGATATTGCCGCCATTTCTTTTTTTGGCGATTATACCCATCACCCGGAAGAAACCTTTGTGTACCTGGACAATAATGGGAGTATGGATTTCAAACCGCATATTGTAAAGGGCACAGACGCAGGCAGGTGGCTGACCATGGATGCCAACGATATTGATGGCGATGGAAAACCAGATATTGTACTGGGAAATTTTTCCATTGCGCCGTTGTCGGTGAAACCGGCTGCCAACTGGAAAACCGCACCCTCGTTTATTGTATTAAGAAATATCATGCAAAAAAAATAACCCCCATTTGATACCAAATTAAATAGTAGCTGTATATGAAAAATTCACTGCTGAAAGTCTGCCTCCTGGTTGTTGTTGTTGTTTCAGTGATTGCCTGCAATCAAAAAAAAGAGACCAGGCTGCCCGATACCGATATATTGCACAATAACGAGGACATGCTGACACAGATCATCATTTATGATGTGTTCACGCCGCCCGTTGCGACCCGTATCTATACTTATTCTTCCATCGCTTCCTATGAAGCCATTAAATTCGATAAAAAAGGAAGCAAGTCGATCGCCGAAAAGCTGAGGGGCTTTGGCAAAATGCCTGTGCCTGAAGAAGGAAAGTCATATAATTATACACTGGCTGCCACAAAAGCTTTTTTTACTGTTGTAAGGAAAATGATTTTTTCCAAAGATTCTTTAACAACCTATGAAGATGGCGTGTACAATAGCTTTAAAAATACGCTTGATGAAGAAACCTATAACCGTTCAGTGGCATTCGGCGATACAGTAGGAAAGGCCATACTTGCGCGCGCTATGAAAGATGGTTATACCGCATCGAGAGGGAAACCCAAATACCTCGGCAGCAATGATCCCGGTAAATGGCACCCTACCCCACCCGATTACCTCGATGGTGTGGAGTGGTGCTGGAATACGATGCAAACCCTTGTAATGGATTCGGCTGCGCAGTTTATGCCTGCAAAACCACCTGCTTACAGCACGGACACCAACAGTTTTTTTTACAAGAATACAATGGAAGTATATAATATCGGCAAAAATTTGACCGATGAACAAAAAACAATTGCCCGTTATTGGGATGATAATCCCTTTGTCATCGAACATTCGGGCCACCTGATGTTTGGCAACAAAAAAATTACGCCCGGCGGACACTGGATGGGCATTGCCTCCATCGCCTGCAAGCAAACAAAGGCAGACCCTGTTATGACTGCGAAAACATTTGCCATGACAGCCATCGCATTGTATGAAGCATTTATTGCCTGCTGGGATGAAAAATACCGCAGCAGTGTCATACGCCCGGTAAGCTTTATCAATGAGCATATCGATAATAAATGGACGGCATTCCTGCAAACACCACCTTTCCCTGAATATCCCAGCGGGCACAGTGCTATCACAGCATCTGCTTCCACAGTGCTGGCTTATATGTACGGTAATAATTTTGCTTTCCAGGATACCAGTGACTTACGGTATATCGGCATGCAAAGACATTTCAATTCCTTCCAGGAAGCAGCGGCAGAAGCATCCATCAGTCGTGTGTATGGTGGCATTCACTACCGGACAGGTGTAGACGCAGGTGCCGAACAGGGGAAGAAAACCGGGGCGCTGATTATTGATAAAATATTGAAAAATGAGTAGTCATATCTTTTTGCAATACAACTGAAATGAAAACGGCAGCTTTTATAAGCAGCCGTTTTTCATTAAAAGAACCAATTTATCATACCGTTCTTACCAGTGGTGGATATGGATCAGATCCATAAGTCCACTCTGCCTGGAAGCTGCCATCATCACGCTGCCAGAGGATTTCAGCAATATCCCCTTCAAGCGCTTCTTTTGCCAGTTTTTTAGCATAATCGATCGCTTCCTTTCTTGAGTTGAATCGTGTGGCGGTCTTTTTATCCTGCCAGAAAACTACCCAGTAGCCATTGGCGGAAGACACGTACAAAACATTACTCATGATTGTATATTTTGGTAGAATAAAGGTAATCAAACAGGTTACCCTGCCATATAAAAATCCAACAACTTTAATGTTACAACAAAGAAATTGATTTGATTCAAGTTGGTTTGCGAAAAATCTAGAATTATTTCTACTGGTAATTGCAAAGATTGCTGGCATTCGCTGTTTACCTCTTTTCTTTTTTTACGTCAAATGCTTTACCCCATATTGTCCGTTCACTCCGAAACAGTGAATTACCATTCTGAATAGCAGCAACAATTGTTTATTCACGCACAGCTTGTGCTGGCGGAACCGTCAGTTATTTTCCCGGACCGGAATGCTACTGTTACAATTTACATACTAACGGTAACCCGCAACCGGATTTTATTCATACTAAAAACAATTTTATGGCAGGAACATGGACGGGCCTGGTAAATCAGCCCAATTTTAACGCAGGCTCAATGTTTTTAATGACCAACGGAACTGTGCTGTGCAACCAGTTTGACAATGCCGGGAACTACGGGACCCGGAAATGGTGGAAGTTGACGCCCGACAATTTCGGCAGTTATATCAATGGCACCTGGTCGCCCATTGCCGATTCTATTAATGCCCGTACCTTCTTTTCGTCTGCAGTATTGCGGGATGGACGATTACTCGTTATTGGTGGAGAATACAGCGATACTTCGGGAACCATGCAACAGGATGAAACCAATAAGGCAGAGATCTATGATCCTGTAACAAATACATGGAAATCATTGACACCACCAGCCGGCTGGGCCGGTGTGGGCGATGGCGCCTGTTGCCTGCTGCCAGATGGCCGATTTTTACTGGGGTATTATAACGGTACAAAAACAGCCATCTATGACCCTGTAAGCAATACCTGGAGTGCAGGCGCTACCAAACTGGACAGCGCATCGGAAGAAACCTGGGTACTGCTGTCAGACGGAACCATTGTATCACCGCAGTGCACCAATCACCCCAATGCCGAAAAATACCTGATAGGGGCCAACAAATGGGTCAGTGCTGGCACGATACCGGTCGACCTGGTGGAAGCTGCCTCTATAGAAACCGGTGCTGGTGTTTTGCTGCCGGATGGACGTGCTTTCTTTATCGGTGCTACTGGTAAAACCGCACTGTATACAAAACCCGCCAACCCGGCCAATCCTGGTACATGGACAGCCGGGCCAACATTTCCCAAAATCAATAATAAACAACTGGGGGGAAAAGATTCTCCCGCTTGTCTATTACCCAATGGAAAAGTATTGTGTGCTGTCGGACCGGTAGATGGCGTCAGCGGTGATTTCCTGTCGCCCACTTATTTCTTCGAGTTTGATGGTGTGTCGCTGACACAGGTGACCTCACCCGGAAACAGTGGCAATATCCCTTACCAGGGAAGAATGATGCTGGTGCCATCTGGTGAGGTATTATTTGCTGCGCAGCCATCCAATAAAATATTTGCCTACACTGCCGACAGCAAACCACAGGATGCCTGGCGCCCGCAAATTGTTTCGGTTACTGGTATTGGTTATGCCGGAAGCACCTATACTTTAACAGGAAGACAATTAAATGGATTATCACAGGCAGTTGGTTACGGCGATGATTACAGTGCTGCTACCAACTATCCTCTCGTGAGGTTGAAAAATAAAACCACCAGCGTGGTGTATTTCTGCAAAACAAAAAACTTCAGCACGATGGGTGTTGCCACCGGTTCAGCATTGGTAACAACAGATTTTACCATACCGCTGAATGTACCGGAAGGCATGTATGAATTGTGTGTGGTAGCCAATGGAATTTTTTCTGCCACCTGTTCCTGCATCTATATTTATCATTACAGGATTGTATGGCCGCCAAAACTCTACTATGAAATTTTTGCAGAATTAATTGGTAGTCTTGCCGACGGACCATTATGGGTATTAACGCCGCACGGGCCGGAGCCTGTTGATCCATGGGGGCCTTTTTATGAAAAACGCGTACAGGACGCCGTTAGTCAAATTCGCAACGGCTTCCGCGAATGGCAGGCCATCGGAAATGAAATTGCGGAACTGCAGGCAAAGCAAGGCTTTAATGGAATTGGAAACATAAACACGAAAGCAGGAAAAGCAAAAGCAACAGCAAAGAAAAAAGCAACGCGCAAGAAAAAATAACCTGCAACCAATATACAACCCGACGGGATATCATACTGGTATCCCGTTTTATTTTTTTCGCTTAGTCCTGGGCCTGGCATTTTTTGCTATTGTATTATATTCCAGGCAGTGTTGAATCCACCAGTCAAAGTTTCGTTTTGATTTCAGTGTTTCATTTTGCACGAATACAAATCCTTTCATTGTTTTTCCTCCATGAATCATTTCCCGGCACCCCTCTTTCTCCATCGCTTTTTCGTGAATGGCCGGGTCGATCCTGCACATCATTTCATCTCCGCCCACACTTACACACATTTTCCCATTCACCATAAACGTGATGCCGCGAAACATTTTCTTTTCTTCCACATCCGTCAATTCTGCCAGGGCTTCACGCACCCTGCTGGCCAGTGATTCATTATATGCCATTGTAAAAAATTATGCTCGTTGTTGTTTACATCCAGGTAAATGGATTGCCGGATGCAACGTGCGTTACTTTTAAACCGTTCAGCTTTGGTTGCAACCACTCTGCCACCCATTCCATGCCAGGTTCTTCGCTTTGAGCGTGCCCCAGTACAATCAGTGACGTATTTTTCCCAAAGGCCTGACCATCGCGGATATATTCAGCAGTCTCCCATTCCTGCAATTCACCAATGACCAATACGTCCGGTTTTTGCGATTCAGCAATGGATACCTGCATGGCGCCGCCCCAGGCACCGGGCAACAATGCGATGCGCTTACAGGATTGTTCTTTATTGCCAATAACTCTAAGATGCTCTATCTGCAGGGAAGTTTTCAAATGCTTTACCAGTTCTTCCAGTTTCATTGGAGGGATTTCCAGTACCGTACTTCCGGCTTTGTAATAAGGAAGCCAGTTGGCTTTTTTTACAACACCATAACTAATAGCGTCCGGTTTTAGCTGGTGGCAATAATCGTGAAACCTCCATACAGCTATCTGGTATTTTTCCAGCAAGGCCTGCTTCTTCTGCTGAACACTGTTGTTGCTGACCCAGTTTTTTTTGTCTTCGTGGTTATAATAAACGGGCTCATGCGCGATGATAAAGTTTGCATTCAATGCCTTGGCCTGTTCAATAACAGGTATGGTAGCAAACATAGTGGTAACAATACCCGTTACTTTCTGATCCGGGTTGCCGCTTTTGAGTGTGTCCACTGTTTGTTTAAAGGGAGCATTGGGCACCTCTTTAATGATCAAGTTCATGATCTCATCCACGGTATATTCCTTTTGCAGCAAAGAAAGTTCACCGGCCAATCCTTTCAGGGGACTAGATAACAGTGAAATGCCACCCACTAATGTTGCCGATTGCAGCAGGAAGTTTCTTCTCGGTATCCCGTTGCCGTGAAATAAATGCGGTTGATTATTCATACACGAATGATTATTGCCTGAATGATATTATTTTGAAACAGCCACTCCTACAAATGAGTCGGCGGTACCATAATACAAAAACCATTTCCCTTTAAAATAAGCCAGGCCTTCGGCAAAAGTGGTTCCAGCCTGGTATTGACCCGTCATTTCATGGGGTAATGTCGGTTTTAAAAAACAGGTCTCTGATCTTTCTATTATCTTACCCGGGTCATTTCGATCAAATACCATCTGCCCAACTGAATAAGTTCCTTTGGGCAGTGCAGGGTCGGCTGTTTCGTCTGTTGCATTTTTCCCGTTGTATAATAATACGATCCCCTTCGATGTAATGATGGCCGGTGGGCCGCATTCGGTCAGGTTGCTGTCAAACTTTCCGGGCCTTGGCGCCGCAGCAGCTTTTAATTCACCCTTTTCATCCAATAATGGATACCAGTCGTATAAATTGGTGGACCAGGCCAGGTTAATAATATGTTCGCCCCAATACATCCAGTACTTGCCATTTATTTTTGCTGCTACCAGCTTATTGTTGATCATTTCGGTAATAATGGACGCCGATTTACTGGCACTGTCCTTATACTTGCCATGATGTGCTTTTAAGAAAGCAGGACCCTTCTTTTGCCAATGTACAAGGTCTTTTGAAAAAGCAATGGAAAGCCTGGGCACTTTATAATTCCAGGAAGTAAAAGCCACGACATACATTCCTTCTGTTGTTTGTACAATACGTGGATCTTCACAGCCGCCAGGATAATCATATTGTTTGAAAGCATCATTGGATGGGTATAAAACAGGAGTGGGGTGTTTTTTAAAATGGATACCATCGGTGCTTTCGGCAAGGCCTAAGCGCGATGTTCTGCCACCCAGTGCTGCAGCAGGATTGTCTTCACAACGGTACAGGAGGTATACTTTACCGTTTCGAACAATCGCGCCGGGGTTGAATACATCCGCTCTCTGCCATTTCACAGGTGTCCTCTTTATGGGATCAATAAAACTGAAAGATGAATCAGCGTGAAGGATAGGATTTTCGGCAGGCTTTTCAAATGCGTTCAGTGGCCAGTTGCCAGCTTGTCCGAAAGCGTGTAGCGTACTCATCAAAATAAGGAAGGCAATCAATTGTTTCATATACTGTTTTTACCTTCCCAAATGTATTATTAAAACAAGAAACAATATTGAATTATTGAGTAGCAGCCGTTAAAATGACGCCCGGCTTGCGGTATCTTTTTCTCACTGAGAGAATAATGATAACCGACAAGAGAAGTATGGCAATTCCCAGTAACCATTCTTTCCAAACAGCATGCCTGTTAAAGGTAATGGCATCGGTGCGGCCAACCAGTATGGGAGCAGCCCAGTAAAAAGGAAGTTTATTTTCGCCGCGGGCAGATGAAAGATAGTCGAGCTTGGCATGTTGCAATGCTTCATCGAGTGGCAGTCCCGCAGAGAGATATTTGTAAAATAATTCCGTGACACGATACGTCGCATCATTATCCACCGACCAGAGATTGGCCACAGAAGAGGGGATACCCAGTCCGGCAAAGCCCCTGTTGAAACTGAATACTCCTTCTCCTTCGTGCAACTGACCGCTGCCGGTTTCGCAGGCAGACAGAACAATCAATCTTGTCATTGGCCTTCGATCAGTCACGAGTTCCGAGAGGTACAAGGCAGAATCGGAAAAATTGATCCTCGGTTCATCTTTTTCGCTTTGTTCTGAAGCATGCGTATACAACTGAATGATGGCATACCGGGAAAAATTTCGTTGAAAATTATTTCTTGTGGCCTGCGATGTTACGAGGCTATAAGCGCCGCTAAAATATGTCCTGATTTTATCCAGTGAATTATTGCTTCCACCGAGGGAAGGCAAACCGGTTGATGCAGGAAAATAAACAGGGGCAACACCCAGGAAATTTTCACCCGCCTCCGGCAAAGAGATATTAAACTTTGTCAGCAAGTATCTCACCGAATAGGTATAACTCGTGATATGATCTTCCAAAAAATAAACTGGCTGATTATTTCTATAAGCTGTAACAAGTGCTTCAAATGGAAAATACATTCCTCCGGGAGAAATGACGATCCGTCCCTTTGGCAAAGACACTTGTTGAAAAATGAGCCTATACAATTTCTGTGAGGTGTTGATAAAACCAGGGAAATCTGTATTCATTTTATCAGCATTGGATAAATAAGCCATATAAGCATGGCTGCTGCTATCGAATGCCTGTTTATTAATACGGCTGCAATAAACCTGCCGATTGGTAATGATCAGTGAATAAACGGCGCTGTCTCCATTGTAAAATTCAATTAAAGCATCCCGGCCGTGCAGTAACTCCTTTTTTACCTGCGTCATTGATATGAAGCTGGTATCAAGGTATCGCTGGTAGTATAGAGGGTTCCTGATTTTGATGAGTGCTTCTATATTACTTAACTCAATTTTATTTTGTTCGTAGGTGTGTTGTACATTTTTATAATCAGCATCTGTTGAAGGATTATTGTCCAGCCATGCTTTTAGCTGGTTGACGGCTGATCTGCTTTGCGCGAGTTTAAAGATATCTTCTTTACCCAGGAGGTTTTGACCGATCAACTGATCACTTAACAACACAGCCCGGCTGCCTTCAAAAAAATAAAAGGCATCTGCCGTGTTATTGTTCAGGTAAGCCGCTTTGATGGCATTTTCATACAATCGTTTCGAATCTTTAATCCAGGATAGTTTTGAATTCAAATCATCTTGTTCCAAGCGGATACGAGCGAGTAACCGATCTGCTATTTTATAAATATTAATGGCCTCTGTTAAGTCGCCGCCGGATCCCTGCAGTTCAAATTTTTTCAGGTGTGCATTCCCGTAATCAACGATGGAAGCTGTGAGGTACCATACCCTTTCCAGGTTTACATACACATCTACCGGCAAAGACCATATATCTTTTATGGTAAACCCCGGGCGCACCTGTCCAAATGCAAGGTTGAAATAGGCAAATGCAGAGTCAAACCGGTTGTTCAGCAAAAAAGCATTGGCCATATTGGTATACAAATTCAACACTTCTAATTCGGGTTTATCGCCCGGTGTTTCCTCGAGCTTCACTTTTACAGCATATTGCAGTGCTTTCCTGTAATATTGCAGTGCTTTGTTTCCGTCCCTGAAATGACTGGCATACACATAAAATGCCAGGTTTTCCAATGCCTGTGTACAACCTTTGTTGCTTTTATATTTGCGATGGTTGCTGAAGGAAATGTCATAATATTCAATGGCTTTTTTATAATTGCCCTTTATAACTTCATTTAATCCCAACTGTTCATAAATATTTCCCTTGTTTTTATTGATAACACTGGTATCCCATGTTAAGACATCAGCTAAGATTTTTTCTGCCTTTTGATAATTCCCCAGGCTTTGTTCAGCATTTATCCGGCGGTGGGCAAATACATAGCTTTTATCAAGTTCATTTATTTCATGCGCTGCAGCTTCACCTGTCAGTGCTTCTTCACTGCAACGGGCAAAGTCGCCGATGCTAAAAAGAAAATCGACGCGCTGCTGCAATTCCCAAAGATAAAACACGTTGATAACGTGTAACCTTCTTGCAATAGCAATACAACTATCCCTAAATAGTTTCGCTTCGTTGTACTGACCAATACGGGCGTAAAAGTCATACAGGCGGTGGTAATATTCCACCAACTGTTTTTCCATTGCAGGTGTTTTCGATGAGCCTTTCCTTACAACCTGGATGGCATTTTTTACCAATGCAATACCTTTTGTGTAGTCCAGGTGATCAGCATAACTCCTTCCCAATTTATATAACAGTAATGCATAGGCGGAATCATGGCCGGCGTAGTTATCCGAAACCTTGCTTTGATAATCTGCCAGCAGGTTGGTATAATTGGAAGCGTCTTCGTTTGACGGTTCCGTAAGCAATTGATAGATGCGTTTCCATAAAGAATCCCCTGCCGGTGCCGAATGCTGGCCCAGCAAGGGATTGGTTAGTAAAATAACCCAGTATAGATAGAAGAGTGGTTTGGTTAACTTCCTGATAGGTGCATCATTTTACCGGTTTACATAAAAGAACAAAAGGCCGGATTGTCTTTTACGGTTTGGGTATCGACGGGCCGGATGGTGGCGCTCCTACCAAACTATAGGTAAGTACGTCCGGGCTGGCTACATCGCCACCGCTTCCCGGTTGTCCACCGGCTGGTGGAACAGGAGCAGGCATCAACGTTTTGGTTGCTTTCTTCTGCTTCATGTTTTTACCATTCCTGCTTACCTTTTCCCGGTGTTCTTTATTGTTGTTTTCATATTGCTCACTGAAATATACTTCTACCTGTGACGTGTTTTTCTTTCTCATAATAGTCCATTTAAATATTTGTGCCTTGTCTTCGCCGGGAAAGATATCGTTCGCGGCGTAGTAGGCGTGTAATATTTTATCAATTTCGATCATCTGCAGCCTCAACATTTTCTGCAGAAACTCATAACTGATGCAGTGATCCCTGTTGCGGAACTCCGCCAAGCTTATATCAACAGCGGGTAAAGTGATTTTAGACATAATACTAGTTTTAGAAGTGATTAGAATAGAAAATAGATATATCCAGGTAAATACTGAATGCCTTACATTTTTTTGATCCATCCGGCTGCCAGTTCATTGCCGTACAGTTGCTGGTCAATCACCGATTGCAGCAATTCCTTTGCCTTTTCTTTATCGCCGGGTAAGTTGCGTTTCATCAGGGTGAGGGCATGGTAAAATTTACCGGGGTTTGAATAGATATTGATATGGTTTTCCATCCCTGTAAAATATGCGATGGCTTTGTCGTAGCTGCCCAGTTGCAGGCAGGTAAGTCCCGCGTATTTCTGAACCGAGATACTGGTATCGCCGGATTGAATGGCTTTTTCAAATAACTGCAGTGCTTCACTGAATTTTTTATCCTTGTACAAGCCTCTCCCTGTTTCAATATCATTTCTCACACCCATATTGGCGCCGATGGAATTCAGGGAATCGCTGATGTAATTGGCCGCCATTGTTGATGGTGACGCAGATGACATCATAAAAAAGATACCAAATGCCAATATCATTATTGCTGCCGCCGGAATACGAACCCACCATTTGCTGAACCCCAATTTCCTGACAGGTGTGCCACTGCCGGCAAAGCTGTTTTGCTGCTGCTGTTCGCGGTACAGTTCCAGGAACCTTTTCTTTTTATCTGCTATTAGTTGTTCCTGGGCCACCTCCTGCGTGGCACAATAAAAAGCCACCTCTTCCGCAAAAGCGGGGTCGCTGGTAATTTGCCGTTCAAATGCCACTGCCTCCTCAGGAGATATGTTTTCTTTAAAGTAGTGATCAATATACTCATAGGTTTCTCTCATGTGTCGAATTTTTATACAACTGCCTGAGCCTTTCCAGGCACCTGAGCCTGCTTGTTTTTACCACGTCGGGCGATTTATATTCCAGTTCCGCTGCTATTTCCCGGTCACTGTAACCATCAGCCGACAGCATCAGTAATTCCCTGCATTTGGCACCCAGTTCTTCCAGTCTCTGTTTTAATAAGTTACGGTCAGCCTTTTCTACCAATTGCTGAATGATTGTTTTACTGGCGTCGGATAGCTGGAAGAGCATTTCTGTTATGGATGATGTTCTGTGTATACTGTTCTTATTAGTCGATTTTTTCCGGAGGAGGTCAACACATTTGTTCTGAAAAATCTGGTAGAGCCAGGTTTTAAGGGAAGATCGGCCTTCAAACTGGTTCTGTTTTATCTTATCCAGTGCGGCCAGGACACTGTCGGAGTAGGCGTCGAAAGCTTCTTCTTCAGGCAAATTGTACTTATGCATCCCTTCCCGGATAAAATAAGAATAGGATGTAAAAAACAATTCCTCGCTTTTCCGCCTGCTTACCCCATCGCTTTTCAGGCTTTGAAAAATAGTTTCGTCTGCCGACTTCAGGAAGTTATTGGTGTTTGCCATGGATAAGCCTTGTGTATTGTAATATAAGGAAAAAAGGAGGCCAAAAAAAATGCCGGTTGGCCTGTTTACCTCCCGGATTGGTATTCCGACTCATCCGGTATATCCCCATTCCCAGCCTTCCAATATCCCCTGTACACCAGTATTCCATTGCATAACCATTTAACCATATCCCGGAACCATTCCGGTTTCATCATCTATTCCTGTCAATTATGAAAAGAGAAGCATTACTCATTGGGAAAAAAGGGGTGACAGCAGACTCACCGGAAGTGCTGATTCAATATTTTACTGACCGGGTTAAACAGCTAAAGGAAGACCTGGAAGAACTGAACTTCCTGCAGCATTCGGTTAACATCAAGATCATCTGCGGGCAAATTGCGGAGATGAAAAATCACATGATGATCATACAGTCAAAAATCAGTAAGAAGAATACAATCTGATGATGGGCTTTATTATATGTTCCCACAACAACACTGCAACAGCCCATATTAATTTTGCATGAACCGGAAGAAATACATGTTTGACAGGGTGCCGGTTTCCAAGTGCTGGATAAAAGCATCTTTCACGCTGTCCGATATACGGCTCAGGGAAACAATTTCATGCATGCAGTAACTTTCCTTCGCAAAGCTTTTCATCTCCTTTTCGAAATGATGGATCATTTCGTTGCGGGGTATATTATAGTAGGTCAAAAAACCATGACAATGATTTTCCTCCATGAAGTTTTCGTTTACGTGTCATCAAATATAAGCAAGGATGGTCATATTTGACAGCAACAGATATTCACAGCGTACATAAAAACGGGGAGTAACTGACCAGCTCATTCCAAAATCAGGAAAAAGCAGCAGGGCGTTCATACCGGCAGTATTCGGGAGAATGAAAAGGATGGTCTATTTCTTCGCAGGCGCCAGTACCGGGAAGGCGGATAAGAGATTTTCCAGCGAATCATAAAATTCGTTGTCTCTAACCCAGAACTTTTCTGTATTGCTGATCATGTCTTTCAGTTGAAAAACAAAAATCGGCTCACTGTTTACTTCCTTGATATGACAATAGGCATTGAACTCTTCGGTAAAAGAGAGTAAACTGCTAAAGCCGTTCGCCTGGAAAAAGGCAAGTGATTCTCTTTGCATGGATAAAGGATTTAAGGTATTAGGGAAATAGCCAGGGCACGTACAGATTTACCACTAACGCCTATTATGCCATGCATCTTTTTTTTTACTGGTATTCATTTCTTTCAATACAAGATAATTAGAAATTTAGATAAGGGTAAACAATTATTAAATACCCAAATATTGACGTATGCCGCAACAGGCTCACCTGAAGAAATATTTTTCCCTGAAAAAGGTATACCGGTTTTTCAATTCCTGCAGGCAGCCAGCACAGAGGCAATCATTGTACCGCCCTTCTATAAATGCCTTTTCTTCCAGGCTCAACTCTATGACAAAACACTGGCATTGTGCAATGGCGCCCACCTTGCATTCAAATGGGCGCTCACAACGCGGACATTTTTTAATTTCGTGCTGACACATGGGGCAACCTGTTTGATGTGTTAATCCATATAAACACTTTCGCTGTTGCGGTATTCCGCCGGCAAACGCCGCCTGAACCACTCAAAAGTCCCGAACATCACCACGCTATATGCCAGTGTTCCTGCCAGGAAATATTTTGCAAAAGGAAGTCCCTGCATATAACATTGCCAGAGGCCTGCCAGGTCGCGGCTCAACGGCAAACCGGTTCTGATATCCACGCCGCCAGCCAGCCAAACAATACAATCGAGCAGCCACCAATGTATAAGTGTTGCCAAAACTGCTGCTGCCAGGATATTTTTTACAGTGACCTTTCTTATCATCCATTTTCCCAGCAGTGTAATGATTATAAATACCAGGTACACCCAGTACCAACCGTTGTACATAATACCATATTTACCACGATGCACTACAGTATTTATAATCAGGTCACTGACCAGCAGTGTCAGCAACGACAACACGATTGCTTTCCATGTTTTACTAAAATAAGCGCCGCCAAACAATCCCATCGCACCTATCGCCGTAAAGTGTGCCCAGGGTGTTACTCCTGCGGCATTCGGAATACGGATGGCAGCAACAACTGCCATAATAACGAGTAATACTATCAAGCGCGGGTTTATTTTTTCAACTGACATGTTTTTTCGTTTAGCAATAAAGAAAAATGGTACAGGCAATTTCCGTTTCTTACAGGCTGATGGTGGTTCCTCCCTGGAACATAAAAGGTATTGAATTGAACCCCCGGATATCGAAGAATTTTTTATTGGTAATATTTTGTGCATTGACATACAGCTTTAGCCATTTCTTCCAGCGGTATTCGGCATAGGCGTTCAGTATCGTGTAACTGTCCAGCGCTATATCTGGTTGTTTATACCCGCCGGCATCGTATCGCTTGCCGGCATACTTAATACCCATACTGATGTACAGACCATTGCTGAACTGGTAACCTGCAAGCATATTGAATGTATGCTGCGGCCGCCGGAGCAAGTGATGATATACAGAGTCATTGAATGTAATCCTGCTTTGTGTTTGTTCATCAGGAGAGAGGTACGTATAATTGATAGTCAGTTGCAATGCCTTTACTGGTTGAATAATACTTTCCCATTCTATGCCTTTCACGGTTTGCCGGCTGATATTGTAGTACTGGAAATTGATATTGTCAAAATCAAGGCCGTCTGTTATTTTCCTCCGGAAATACACCACACGGTTTTTGATAAATCCATGATCTTCCTGTATACCTGCTTCTACCGTGGTACTGTATTCTGGTTTTAAGGACTGGTTGCCATAAGCAGAGTACAATTGATATAATGTCGGCGCTTTAAAAGAAGAAGCGATACTTCCAAACAAGCGAAAGTTTTTACCGATGGCAAATGACGGGTTGAAAGTATACGTACCATTGCTGCCATAACGGCTGTGCACATTCATCCTGCCACCGATTTCTATATTCAGCTTTTCTGCCAGCGCACTGTAAAAAACAGAAGCATACAAAGATGCCTGGCTATGCGAAGTATCATTGAAGCTGCTGCTGTATGGGCCAAAAACGCTGACTGAATAATAATGACTGTTCATACTGCTGTAACGGTAATCAGCACCCTGCAGCAAAGTAAAGCCGCTGCCCAGCCGAATGCTGGAATAAACTTCTGCGTATTGTGTCCTCCCCTTGTATTTGTCGGTGGAGTATTTTGTAAAACCCGGAACATCCAA
This sequence comes from Chitinophagaceae bacterium, assembly GCA_044223995.1. Classification (GTDB taxonomy): domain Bacteria; phylum Bacteroidota; class Bacteroidia; order Chitinophagales; family Chitinophagaceae; genus JACMLD01. Next base: position 1,158,841 of record JBGALE010000001.1, on the reverse strand, counting down.
GCTATCGTTCAGGTAATAGCGGCTTGTTTCACCATACTGGTAATTGGCCGTGAGGCTGATATTATTTTTTCCATAATGAATACCTGCACCCGTCATCAAAGATTTATTGGTATTGCTGTAATCTTTTTCGTCGGTAAATATTCCTGCATCGAGATCTGTTTTATAACGGGAATACTGCACGAACCCCCTGACAGAGAACTCCGGGCTCAGTTCCAGTTTTACTGTGCTGCTGGCCATATCGCCATTGTATCCGTCGTGATCAAAATTTTTACTGCCGCTGCTGTCGTATGCACTGGAGAAACCGCGTGTGGTGATTTTTGCATACCGGGCAGTATAGGTAAGCTTCCCTTCCCGCCCATACACTTGTGCATTCCCCCTGAATGTCCCATAATTTCCGCCGCTGATACCAGCAGTAAGGTTGAATGGTTTGGTAATGCTTTGTTTTACTGTAATAATATTTATCACACCCGCCACTGCATCAGAACCGTACACGGTTGACTGTGCCCCGCGCAATATTTCAATCCGTTCTACTTCATTGAGCGAAATCATATTCAGGTCAAACTCACTGTTGATAAATGATGGATCGTACGCAGGAATTCCGTCCACCAGTATCAGGGTTCTGCCACTGGCTGCGCCCCGTACGTATACTGTTTGATTACTTCCCAGGTTGTTCAGTGCACCATTGATGGTAATGCCCGCCTGTTCATTTAATAACTGCCCGAGTGATTTACCGGAACTTTTTTCAATTTGTTCTTTTGAAATGACAGACACCACTTTACCGGTGTTGTTTTGTTTCTGCGGAAATTTGTTGGCCGTAACAATGACTTCACTTAAGATTTTGGAAGAATCAGTTGCTTGCTGCGCCCATGCGCCGGTTGAGGCCAGCAAGGCCATGGTAATGAGTTGTAATTTTTTGCTCATTGTTAATGATTTTTTTGTGAACAATGAGCTTTCAGGAAACATAAAAAAACCAGGAAACATAAAGTGCCGTCCGTTAGGGGACAATTTACATTCCATGCCTTTCACCCGAAAGCTGTGAATGATATTGTACCCGGCAGGTCTTCTGGCTTGCCCTGTTGTTTAAGCCTTCCCGTTCCGTATGAAGAAACAGTGGCTGAAGAATAAACAACTTTTATTAGAGCTTACAGCTACGGGGATAGCACCGGATTTGAACCGGTTTCCCTTTTAATCCTGTTCCGGCAGTCACCGGAACCAGAACCAGGCAGGCGACAAATGTAGAGCAGGCTGATTAAACAATCAACTTAAGTTGTAAACACCGGAAGAAAAAGTTGTGGTTATTTTTTTCATTCTTCTTTTCCAAAAAAAGAGTAAATGCCTGCAACAGGTAGCGGCGATCGTGTTAGAATTCAACATGAGCACGCAGCCCGAATACATGTACGGGGCCGCGATCTTTATTGTAGCCGGGGTTTTTTACAAATTCATAATCGGCACTTATCCATACATATTTTGACAAGTGACAATTATAATATGTTTCTATGATAAACTCATGACTATAATTCAATGTGCCGTCGCCAATGATAAAACCATAACCACCCGAGCGCAAAAACTCCCTGTGCCCGCTGGAGATTCCGTTCAGTACAGCGGCGAGCCCTGCTATATCTTCCGGACGCTTCCAACGTTTGCCCTGCAGTGAAAGCCCTGCACTGAATGATTCATCTATTTCTGTAAACGCCCAGGTCACATATTTACCATCATTCCAACTGGCGCGGCTGAATATGCCAAGATCGTTACTTATCTCCTGGTCGTAACTGTAACCCATTCCGAATTTTTTTCCGCCGTATGTTTTTCCTTCTGCCTTTCCGCTGATCACATCAAGGATAAAAGTATTGTTGGTGGCCAATGCCTGTAAGCCATCTGCATAACCCGGCGCTTTGGTGTAGGAGTTAGATACCAGCAAATGCAATGTTCCGTGCCGCTCATTGATATGTAGTTTTTTCTCCAGCTCGAGTGTTTCCGAATGTGCACGGGTAATATCATATTCAAGTTTAGGAGCGTTGGCAATTCTTGGTACAGCTACTGATGAAAACCGAAGTGCCCAGGTTGATTGTATCCATTCTATTACCAAACCCATGGTATATCCCCTTGTATTGGCCGGATAATCCCAGGCACCTGTTCCCATCAGGGACCAGTTTAAAAATTGCGTGCGGGGATCATGACTGTAGGCATTGTCATCATAAAAATCACCTGCCGCAAATTTTCCAGCAGTAATGGTTATCCTGTTCACAGGAATTTTTTCCGCCACCTGGTTTACATCGTCGGGTGCATATTCATAAGTTGTTTTCCCCAATGGAATATGTTGCCGCAAAAAAGCGCGTGCAATAAATACTGCAGGTGCCGAATTGCCCACGCGGTAACTTTCACCATTTAATGCACCGGCAACACCCAATGCTGCACTGAGGCCGCGGCCACCGGACAGCTCCGGGTTGACATAAATAGCGGCACCCTTCCACAATGCCCGCCCCCAAAACAAAGTAGCAGTTGTAGTAACTGCACCTGCTTCGGCACTATCTGCCAGGCTGTTGCTGCCCGAATATTTTGAACGAAATCCTGCATGCCCCTGGCCGATGGCAGTGAATTGAAAATGATTGGTCCATTTGCTAACGGGCGTACTGTCCGTTTTCGCCTGTGCGTCTACGGCAGATGTTTTTGAGAAATAAACAATAGCCAGGGTAATAAATTTTTTTATTGCGGGTGACATTATAGCCAATAAGGATTTGCTTTATAAGGCACCGCAAAATTAGGGGATAAATTTTTTCAGAACGAGCCGGTTCCTGCAACGTGGATGCAATACATTTCCAGGCGATGAGGTGCAATATTGGGAAACTATGTCCCACAATATAAAAGCCGGTCGTATGGTAACATACGCCGGCATTTATAGGTGCTAAATCATAGGTCAGCAAAAAGCTGATGAGCTAGTTATAATTATTTCGCAATTGTAAACACCCTTGATAAATTAAAACCAAACCGTATTTCCGCTTTCTCCCATTTATTGGTGGTAGTGGTAATGAACGCTTTTTCATTCATACCGCTTGAATTAGAAAAATGCAATTGGAATACGTGTCCGCCGGTTTCGATATCAAAACCTATGGACAGCGGATCTTTGTACACATTCCTGTCCAGTCCTTTGGCGATATAATGGTAATCCACCACAAAGGCAGTACGCTTGGATAATTTAAACCTGGCACCAACGCCCAATGCGTATACGTTGTTGGCATCTGTGGCCAGTGCCACGATGTTGCGGTGAACAAAAGTGGGCGCTAACTGCATACTGAATCGTTCGCCGAATTTTCGCCCGATGATCAATTCATTATAAAACCCCATGCGGCTGGTAAGAAAATTTTTCCTGTTTGGATCGGCCCAGGGCATGGTACTGTAGGTCATACCAGTAACAATCACCACAGAAACAGGCGATGGCCATTTTCCGCCGGTTGATTGCCAGATGGGGCGAAATTTTATAAATCCATCCCATTCTTTATTGACATTGCTTCTTCCAAAACCTACCGTAAGGCTTTTCAATATTCCATAGTCAAAACCAAAACGCATACTCGCCTGGTCAAGACCCCAAAGGTTATTGCCCCCGGAATTAATCAATCCGAACCTGTGCAGTATTCTCACGTCCATTACTCCTTTACCAATGAATTCCATTGAATGCCCATTGACGACCCTGGAAGATTTGAACGCATTGGTTACATATTCCTTTTTTGATTCCCCCTTTTTTTCTACGAGTGACAGCAGGTCGCCTTGTGCAAAAAGGATATTGGAGGTGGCAACAAGGAGGGTTAAAAAAATATACCTCATGTTAATTGGGTTATGTTGTTTATTTGAGAACTGCATAATCGCAATTCACTTTTATCTTGGCTGTTTTTGAAATCTTGTCTTTTACTACCCCTGGTATGGCTATCTTGAAATCATCCAGTGTAATGATAAATTCTGCCGTAGATGCTACGCCTTCCCCTGCCACTTTAAAAGTGCCCGTAGTTTCTATTTCCTTTGTAACGCCATGAAGATCCAATGTTCCTTTCACCATAACAGGGTAACTACCATCTTTTGCAAAGTTAACCTTATCTATATTGGTAATTTTACCCTTGAACGTCGACTTGGGGTATTTGTCGCTCTCCATATAGTTTTCATTGAAATGCTCCTGCATGAGGGCGCTTTTAAATTCAAAGCCTTTTACCAGCAGGGCAAATTCAATTTGCCCTGTGGCGGCATCAAATACCGTGGTAGTAGATTTGTTGGTGCCGTCAATATCTTCCAGTGCAGTTCCTGCCTGGAATGAAACGGTGCCTGTTTTTGTAAAATACCTTTTTTGTGCAAAAGAGGTTTGGATCAAAAACAAAACGATGACTGCAAAGAATACTTTTTTCATATTGGTGATATTTAGATTTTACTGGTTAATACTGCATTTGTTTAATACAACATCCATTAGTTTGCCCGTACAGTTCCCTTTGATGGTTACTTCAACCCCTTTCTGCAATGATTTGACAGAAACGGCTTCTTCCTGGTAGAAACTACAGGTTACCGCCGATAGTGGATCACCACTGTCGAGGAAAACAGTTGCCTGCCCGGTTGCATCGATTTTTACATCGGTTACCTTACCGGTTACAGCAATTACTTTTTCCAGGTATCTCTGTGTGGCTGCTTTTTCATCCTTATTAAAATCTTCAACGAGGGCAGCTGCATTCAAATGATAGTCTGCAGAGAGTTTACGCACGTCGGCAGGTTTTTTATTGTACAGGTAAAACCCAAAACCCGCCGCTGCGAAGAAAATGACTAAGAATGCATACAACAATTTTTTCCAGGTTTTCATAATCTTAGTTTTTATTAGTTATTAGGTGCGCCGGAACTGATCCAGCATTGCAAAATCCCTACTTCAGTAGGTGTAAGGGGTGTTCCCGGTGGCATTGTTTTTTCCACCACACAACGCTGGTTGATCCTGTCGGCCTTTCCCGATATCTGCGCATAGTTTGTCAATACAGCACCGCCTGCAGCCGAGGCTGCATCGTGGCACCCGGAGGTTGCACATTTGGCTGCTATAATCGGTGCCACGTCGGTGCTGAATTTTGCGTTAATGGTGGTACAATCCACTATCCCACTTTTGTGGTACAATAATTCCTCTTTATCATAATAACATCCGGATATGGTAATGATGACTGCTGTCAGAATAATGCCGACCGATGTTATTACAATGCTTTTACGAATACGTTCCATCCTGATATAGTTTTTCTGGTTAGTTGTTTAATGAGCCTGCATTGATCCATTTTTGTACCTGGGTGATCTGGCAGTCAGATAATTTGCTGCCACCCTGCGGCATAGCTGAATAACCGGTTGCATGATTGATACTTCCCATCAGCCTGCCACCGGCAGCCGCGGCTTTCACACCATTATACGTACTCAAATCATACCCGCCACCCAGTGAATTTGGGTTGTGACATCCCTTACAATAGGTATTCATAATCGGGCCTACTGCGCCGGCAAATGTGAAAGTGGCAGTATCGCATCCATTGCACACGTTGTTCAGCGCGCCCTGCAAAATCCATTTGTATATAATGTCTTTCTGTGCCTGTGTAAATGCAGGTGCCGGTGGTGGCGGCATCCTGTCACCTCCAGATGCACTCAGTACCGTATAAATTTTACTACCATTCGGGTTGCCGGGTTTTACACCAGCCTTGGTAATATTTGCATACGAGTTGAGTATGATACCGCTTTGGTGCGAAGCAGCATCGTGGCAACCACTCATGGCGCAACTTGAGTTCAACAATGGGAGTACGGAGTTTTGAAAGTACACGGTATCTGCACTGCAGGAAGGTGTTACGGGTGGTGTAACTGTACCACCTCCTCCGCCCGTCCCGTCCGGAGGTATGGGCAATTCATGCACACAGGCATTCAGTAACATGACGACCAGTATTCCCAGCAGTGCGACAATCAATAAAAATTTTGGTTTCATAAGGTATCCTATTTTAGTTTTTAAATGTTAATCCGTATACCGGTGACCGGCATTGATCCAATTCGTGATAAGTTGTTTTTCCGCTGCTGTTAACAATGTCTGCGGACTTTGCGGCATTTTCTTTAATGTATAGGTTACTGCTGCACCATTTATCTGGCTCCAGTAAGTAACAATATTGCAATCGCTGTCGAAATTGTAACCTGCTGCGTTACCTCCATTCATGTGACAACCACTTCCACTGCAACGTGATGAAATCAATGATCTGACAGGGGCAAATGTGGGGCCCTGTGGTACAATACTCACCGTTACCGATTGTGTTTTTGTACAACCATTGGCATCCTTCACTCCCATGAGGTAATTGGCAGCAGACAAATTCGGAAATACATTGCTTGCCTGGTAAGCACCACCATTCATGTTATAGGTAAATCCTGTTGAACCACTTGCTGACAATGATATGCTGCCATTGTTGGCTGGTGATATACATGGGGTCGTATTCGAAACAGTGGAAGTAAGCGTAATATTTACGCTGCCGCATGCGCTGGTTGCAGTCAGTGTTACCTGCAGGGAGCCTATACAACCATTTGAATTTTTTGCAGTCACTGTATAGGTTCCTGCTGCAAGATTGCTAAACGTACTGCTTGTTTGAAAAGCACCATTGTTTAGACTATAGGTAAAGCCTGAACCACCTGTGGCCGATGCAGTGATGGAACCATTGGACAAACCAGTTGTTGGGTTTACCTGTGTGGCTGTTACTACAACTGTTATACCGGCACACGGATTGGATGCACCCAATGCAACTGTTGTTGTGCCTGTACATCCGTTAGAATTTTTTGCCGTGATGGTATAATTGCCAGCCACCAAACCGCTAAAAGTTCCGCTGGATTGATACGCACCATTATTAATACTATAAGTAAATCCTGAACCGCCGGTAGCAGTGGCCGTGATCGAACCGTTGGCCTGGGTACCTGTTGGCTGCACCATTGTAGTGGTGATGGCAACCGTCACACCTGCACAGGGATCAATAGTGCCGATACTCACTGATGCAGTGCCCAAACAGCCCGCATCACTTTTTGCAGCAATGGTATAGTTGCCCGCAGCCAGGTTACTGAAAATATTGCTTGTTTGAAAAGCGCCGCCATTCATACTATAAGTGAAATTATTTCCTCCTGTTGCAGCCACTGTGATTGATCCATCCGTTTTATTTTGCGATGCATCTTTCTTGGTAGCAGTAACATTGATAATCACGCCCTCGCAGGGATTAAAAGAACCGATGGGTACGATAACAGTATCGGTACATCCTTCTGCGTTGTGACCGACAATCCGGTAATCTTTAAAGGGTGCGAGACCGGAAAAATAACCGGTATCAACCAATGCGCCACCATTCAGGCTAAACTGGAATTTGCTGCCCCCCGTGGCGGTGACAGTGATGGTTCCATTTGAATTACTTAATAAAGCATCCGTTTTGGTGGCAGATAATTTGAATTTTATATCGGCGCAGGTGAGGGGGATCTCATGCCGGCAACTGATTATCAGGTACGGTATGGAGAAAAAACAAACAAGCAGCAGCAGGATCACGCCTTTTTTCATAGTAGCTATTTATACCTGGGTTAAAGAATGATATTAGTGAAATCAATAATAATGCTAGCACTATCATGATATTGTCTAAAATTTCTGACCGGTAGAAAAAGGCTACCGGGCTGGCTGAGGGCAATACCGGACAGAAAGCACATTTTTGAGATAAAAATCACATGCTCCAGGACAGTGATTTCCATGCTTTTTTAGTCAAAAAAGGGGAGCCCGACAGCTCCCCTTCACATTGACATTTGCCTTACCCTTGTAGAATACCAGGAAAAGGAAAAAGAACTAACAATCGGAATTGCCCCTCAGCAATTCCATCGTAATAGTAAATCAATTTTAATACCGTGCATATGATTGCGGGTGCCTAAAATACCCGGCTGTACATATTTACCGCTGAACAGGATGTTTAGGTTGGCGAATGGTTCACTTATATTTCACCTAATAACCATTTTTTAAACTGAGGGGTTCTTTCAAAACTGGTAATCGTTTCGTACGAAGTGGCGGGCGTCAATGTTAATTCAATTCTTTGCTTGCTGGCGGGCGTCATTTTGCTGATGGCAGCCAGGTTGACAATAAACTGGCGGTTGATACGGTAGAACATTTTTGGATTCAATAATTTTTCCAGTGTCTCCAGCGAAATATCAATCACCAGTTTCTGGTTGCCGAAAGTAACGATATACACTACTTTATTCTCTGTAAAAATATAGGCTATTTCCTTGTCGTGTACCAGTTTGATTTGCGAGCCTACATTAATAATAAACCTTTCCTGGAATTGCTTCGGTAATACAGGCGCAGGCGGTTGTTTGCCATGTGCACCTGATAAATTTCTCCCAAGATAATTGCTGTCATATCGTTCAATGGCTTCCCTGAGTTCCTGTTTTTTGACAGGCTTCAGCAAATAATGTATGCCCTGTGCTTTAAAAGCCTCCAGCGCATAGGTATCATAAGCACTGATAAAAATAACAGGTACTTTGGTGGTGAGCTGATGGAAGACATCAAAACTCAATCCATCGGATAACTGCACGTCTGATAAAATCAAGTCGGGCGCTTCATGTTCATTCAGCCATTGGATGGTTTCAGCCACGCTCCTGCACTTGCCAGCAATGGTTTTTTCAGGTGCTATTTCTTGAATCAGTTTTTCCAGTCTTTCAATCGCATTCTGCTCATCCTCTATGATCAGGATCTGCATCAGGTATGTGTTTTAGTGGTATAATAACATTGAATTCGCTTTCATTGTGTACAACACGGATTTCCTCCCCTGTTAAGATATGTACCCGCTGCTGAATATTTTTCAAACCAATACCGGCAGACCTGGTGGGCAGTTCCTGTCCATTAATATTGTTGCTTACAACAAGAAATGATTGTGCCGATTCGATTTTTATTACCAGCGGGTTTTCTTTGGTCACCCGGTTATGTTTCAAAGCGTTTTCAGCCAGCAATTGCAATGTCAATGGAGGTATTGCCATTTGCAAGTGCTCTTCAGAAATGTTCAACTGCAATTGCAGGTTATTGTCAAATCTTTTTTGCTGCAGGTACACATAATTTTTCAGTAATTGCAGTTCCTCAGCAATAGTAACGATTTCCTTGTCCTGCACCAGCACAACTTCACGGTAAAAATCAGATAACTTTTCCGTGTACTCCATTGCCATGGTCTTGTCCTTATCAATAATGTTCATCAGTGTATTAAAGCTGTTGAAGAGAAAGTGTGGGTTCAGTTGATTTTTTAACAATGCAAGTTGTGCCGCCAGTTTCTGCCGTTCTTTTTCCTGTTCGATGCGTATAACACTAATACGCAGCCGCAGGAAATAATAAATCAACAATGCTACGGAAAGTAAAGTAGCTATCTTGAACCACATTGTTTTCCAGAATGGTTTCCCTATCTTAAAACTATAGGTCAGTACAGGAGAGTAACGGTAGTCGTCACTAATAGAAGTCTTCACCCGGAAGGTATACGTGCCCGGCTGGAGATTGGGAAATGTAACGATGTGATCCTTAGTATTGATCCAATCATTGCTGTATCCTTCCAACTGGTATTGATAATTCAGGGCTTCGGGGTTGATATACCATAAACCTGCATAATCAAAGCTGACATGATTTTCATCGTAAGCAAGCGATGATCTTTCTGCAGTGCCTATTGATTTAAAAAAAATGAGCACATCGTTTAGTACCAACTGGGGCATTTGTGCATAACGGGCATCTGCCGGGAAATACTGGATTATTTTATCGGTTGCGCCAATCAATATAGCACCTTTCTGTGTTTTGCAAAAAGCATTGATCTGTGGCCGGATATTTTCAAACCCACTCTCCGCTCCATAAAAAGTAAAGAACTCTTTCCGGATATTGAAAAGTTCCAGCCCATCAGGATGCGCCAGCAATAAATTGCCCGTTCTGTCGGCAATAACATTTAATATTTCATTATCGTGCAGCCCATTCTTAATCGTGTACCGTTTGAATGTATTACCATCGTAACGAAACAGCCCGGAATTCAACCCTGTAAACCATATATTACCATAGATATCTTCAGTGGTGGTATAGGCAATATTTTTTTCCAGTCCCGGGATAGGATTATACTGGTGAAACCCTTTTTCGCCAAGCTTACTGATGCCGCTGCCGTCGGTAGCAAACCATTTATTGTTCTTACTGTCAATAGAAACATTGTACACATAATTATTGCCCAGCCCGTTTTCCCTTGTATAATTTGTAATCAGCGGTTTTGAAAAAGACATATCCAGTTTGGTAGCGCCGCCCAATGTACCGAGCCATATTTCTTCCCCGATCCCGGTAATAGAAAAAACATTATCATCTACCAGTCCATTGTCACGCGTGAGGCGCTGTATAGTTTTGGAGGCAGGCAGGTAACGGTACACTCCATAATTATAGGTCCCGATCCAGATACCGTTGTTAGCGTCTGCATACAGGCATACAATGGAGGAATAGTCGATCGGTTGCGGCATAGGTACCTGTACAATTGCCGTATTGTTATTTTCCTTACTGAAAATCCCCTTCCTGTTGGCGAACCATATCTTACCCTGTTTGTTGGCGGTAATGGCTTTCACTGCGTCCTGCCATTCCAGCGGGATTTCGATAACCTGGAAATGATTGCTGTTGGCGATGCTGAGTGTATTATCCGATACTACCCATACCTGTTCGTTATTGTCGAGCATCAACTGCTGTATCGAATTGATCTTTTTATTTTTTGCCGGCACCATCTGGTTCAGGTTGGGGATGCCATAATGTATTTCTATGATGCCATGTTCTTCCGTTCCGATAAATACTTCCCGCTTCATGGGAAGAATATCATTTACCTGTCCCCATTGCCAATTGGCTGTCTCAGGTGGAACAACTATTTTTCCGGTTCCTTTTGTTACGTAACAAACGCCCTTGTCCTGGAGGGCAATCCATATATTACCTTCTTCATCTTTCTTCAGGCTGCGTACAATATTATCGGGCAACCCCTTTTTTTCATTGATTACTGTAATATTCTTTTTCTTTCCTTCAAATGAACAAACAGATACACCCAAATCGGTTGCTGCCCATACTGAATTATCATCCGCCAGTAACAAATCATACACGACATTATCCGTCAGGCCATCGTCTTTGCTGATATTGTACAAAATATGATTGTCGTAACAGTATACACCTTCCCCATAAGTACTGAACCACAGCCTGTTTTGTTTATCAAATAATATATCAGTGATTTTTATCTTCGGCAATCCTTCCTGTGGGGTGAATTTTTTTACCTCCAGTCCTTTTGCATATTCAATGACACCGTTGATATGCCCCATCCACAATTCCCCTTCCTGGTTTTCACCGATGGCTGTTACCTGGTTGCTGTCTTTGTCGAGGTATTTAAAATTAATACCATCATACCGGCACATCCCCAGGCTGGTGCCCAGCCATATCAGCCCGTTCCGATCCTGGAAAACTTTCAGCAGCTTGGTTCCCTTTTTCTCCACATCATACACGACATTTTTAAAAAAGGGCGCCTGCGCAATAACCTGTCCGCCCATAAACGTACAGGCAAACAGTAAAACAAACCATTTTATGATGCGCGTTTTTATCATCCCTGTTTTTTGAATTTAACTGACATCTCCACCCTTATCTCTTCTGCAATTTTTTCATGAACAATCTTTGGCACTTTTATATCATGATCTTCGAGCCTGACGGTAAATACGGCATCAATGCTTACCTCTCCATTGTTAACTACGATCACACCCTTGATGATCCTTTCTTTTTGAATGCCGTGTATGGTAAACATACCCTTGGCCCGCACCACATAGTTACCGTTTGTATTGAAGTCAACCTGCTCAATGAACTTTCCCGCAAATGAGGCTGTTTTAAATTTCTCCGTCTCCATATAATTTTCATGGAAATGTTCCCGCTGCAGATCTCCGTTGAACCCCCTGAAAGTTTGTATATCGACTGAAAATGCAAAAGTTCCCTGTGATTTATCAATCGCGCCTTTGAGCTTATCTGAAGCAGCGCGTATCAATTCCAGGGGAGCTTCTGACAAAAATGATACCTTACCATTATCCGCACTGATAATATTTGATTGTGTCATAGCTGTAAAAGGCAACAGCATGCACATGGCAATTAAGATAAGCGAGGTTATCGTAACGGGGCGCTTCATGAATGGTTGTTTCTCCAGGTCTTTTAAAGCCAGTTTATCATACTGTACGAAATATTGAAATGGTTGGGCAAATACCAATTGCCCGGAAAAAGTTTTCCGTTCATCAATGCTATGCCGGAAAGACATATCGCTGGTACGCAAAAAACACCTGTTCTTGTCGGGCAGGTAAAGCTGAGGGGCAAATAAAGGGAGATATCCATTCCCTTTGACCGGCAAAAGATACAATTTTTTACTAATCTGTGAAATGAGATTTTCACAACTACTATTAGCATTGTTGTAAAACCTGCGGTTTCCGGCATGGCAGACAAACCCTACAACACAGTGAACAGACAGTTTGGTCATATACGCAGTTGAATGATAGTTATCTTACTCATCTGATACATTTTTCATTTTTGATAAAACAGCAAAAGCATTTTTTATTACCAGTGGTTTATTTAACAAGCTGTCAGCAGGCAGGACAATTTCCACCCAGCCTTTATTACGCCTGCCGGTTTTTACAGGAATTGCTTCAAAAAGATTCTTTCCTTTCTGCATAAACAGAAACTCCTTCTGGTCGTAACGCACCACCGCTGCTTCGGGCAGTGCCCATACATTATTGACTGAAAGATTTATCACAGCACTGATAAACATGCCGGGTCGAAGGTTGCCCGGTGTTTTTTCAAAATGGCAGTGTACAATACCACTCCTGTTCTCATCCACATTCCTGGTAACAAGGATCACTTCCGCCGGGTAAAATTTTTCCGGCTCGTCTACGAAACTGACTGACATTTTCTGTCCTTCCTTAATTTTATTCAGGTCTTTTTCAAAAACGGTCAGTGCAGCATGTACATCGGATGGATTGATCAGTTCAAACAAAACATCCTGTGGCTGAACATATTTTCCGATATTGACATTGACTTTTGAAACAAATCCATTGATAGGTGAGTGAATGGAAATGCTTCCGGAAATAGATTCACTGTTTAGTTTATCGGGATTAATGTGTATAAGCCTGAGTTTTTCTCCCAGTCCCATCACCAACACCCTTGTGCTTTCATAATCGGCCTGGGCTTGTTGCAATACTTTATCTGCCGATGTCTTGGTTTCGTTCAGCGAACGCTGCCGTTCATATTCGAGTTTGAGCAACTGCAATTTTGTTCTTGCCATGAGATAATCCTGTTGCAACTGGACCAATGACTGATCTTCCAGTACAGCGATGCTCTCTCCTTTGGAAACATGCATACCCGGCAGCAATTTGGTGCTTCGCAGATAGCCACCCATTGGGAAACTAACGGATACAATATTCTGTGGTGGCACATCTATCATACCATTCAGGCGAATCGTTTCGCTAATGGCCTGTTCTGAAAAAGCCCCGATTTCTACTGATGCATTTTTCAATTGCAGGTCGGTCATGGAAACAGTGCCGGATACAATTGCAGCATCCCTGGTCATTTCCTTTTCCGCTGTACCGGAGCAGGAAGTCAATAACACAGAGATGACTGTAGCGGATATAATGATAATTGGTTTCATGTTTCTTATTTGAATCATTTTGATAAATAATAAGCCAGGTGAATGACTGACTGGTTGTAAGATTTTACAGCATCGAGGTAACCCAGGCGAATAGTAACTACCTGGTTCATGAGTAATCCCCATTGCAGGTAATCCATGGCGCCTTTTTCAAAACCCAGGTTGGTACTGTTTAGAATAATGCCAGCCTGCTGCGATCCGGTCGTTTCATAGTACACGCAGGCCGCCTTTGATTTTTGGTATGCTTCCAGCCATTGATACCAATCTGAATGAAGTTGTTTTTTTGCCTGTTCGGTATTAATCTTTATGATCTCCTCATTCAGTTTCGCAGCTTTGATTTTATTTTTTGCCGTTTTGTTGAATAAAGGAATTGCCATAACGGCCTGCACACTGCTAAAACGGTTGCCCGAGGTATATAAATGCTGGCTTATCCCGTCAGGGCTTTGCCAGCCTGCAAATGACTGATTGGTATATCCTATGGCAAAGTCCGGGGTTAGCCTGTTTTTTTCGAGGGCGGTTTGTGCAGCGGCAATGCCGGATTGCTGTTCCATCCATTGTAAAGCAGGGTGGAAGCTGACAGCATTGCTGTCTTCAATCCCGTTATCCTGTATTTTTACATCGGTATAAGAAGGCAACATCCAATCATTGCTGTTGAGCAGGTACTGAAGCTTTTGTTGTTCCGATTTTATATCTGCATTTACCTGTAAACGCTGCAGTTTTATTTGCTGCAATTGTGCATCCAGCGTTGTTTTCTCCAGGATATTGGTTTCTCCCGCCTTTAGCCTCCTGCCGGCAGCTTCTGCAAAATGAGTATACTGGCTGTCTAGTTGGCGTAACAATTTATCTCTTTCCAGCAGGTCGACAATGGTGTAAAATGTCTGCCGGATATCCCTCACCAGTTCCTGCTCTTTCAACAGCAACATTTTATCCGAAGCCATTTCACTGGCCCGGTAATAGTCTGCGTGCCGTTTGTATATCACCGGTAGTACGATAGTTTGCGACAGTGTAAACCTTGTGTCTGCTTTTATACCATTGATATTACCATATTCGGAGAGCAATTGTGTCTTTGGTAATTCATACACCCGTGATTGCAATTGCTTCCAGTAAGCTGATTCTTTACCAGTGGCGCGGAGTTGCAGGTTTTGCTGTTTACCTGCTGCAATCATTTTTTCCAATGTCATTTCAGTAGACGACTGGCTGAAGGCTTTGCCTGAAAGGAGTGACAGGAACAATATGACCGCAACATGTCCATGAACTTTTCGTTTGCGCTTTTTTATTTTTTCAAACCATACATACAGCACCGGCAATACCACCAGTGTGAGAAAAGTAGCTGTAATCAATCCGCCAATGACTACCGTAGCCAACGGCCTTTGCACTTCCGCACCTGCCCCGTTACTCAAAGCCATTGGCAGGAAACCGAGGGAAGCAACTGAAGCAGTCATCAGTACTGGCCGCAAACGTATCCTCGTACCCTTCAACACAACATGCTTAATATCCAAACCCGGTTCTTCTTTTAAGCGGTTGAACTCTGCTATTAAAACAATGCCATTTAATACAGCTACACCAAATAATGCAATGAATCCAACCCCTGCAGAGATGCTAAAGGGCATTCCTCTTGTAAACAAGGCAAAGACGCCACCGATGGCAGACAATGGAATGGCAGTGAAGATCAGCAGGCCGTATTTCAGGGAACCAAATGCGAAATACAGCATCAGCAGGATGAGTAACAAAGCAAGTGGAACGGCAACGGACAACCGCTTTTTGGCTTCTACCAGGTTTTGAAACTGACCGCCATAGTTTATATAATAGCCCGGCGGGAAATGAACCTGTTGTTCTACTTTTTGCTGCAGGGTTTTCACAATTGTCTGTACATCCACACCGCGTACGTTGAAGCCAACCACAATTCTTCGTTTGGCATCTTCGCGCTGTATCTGGTTGGGGCCTTCTTTGATTTCAACAGCAGCCACCTGGTACAAGGGTACCTGTACACCGGATGGTGTTGGTATCAGTAAATTTTGAATGTCGTTTATATCTCTCCTGTTATCCGCCTTTGTTCTGATCATCAAATCAAAACGACGTTCATTTTCATAGACCATTCCTGCGCTTTCGCCGGAAAAGGCGCTTCGCACCACTGTATTCACATCATTGATGTTTAATTTAAACAACGCAATGGCATCGCGGTTGTAATGAATCACTATTTGCGGCAGGCCTGTTACTGTTTCCATATAAATATCCTTTGCACCTGGTACGGTGGCAATCACTTCCCCCAGCTTTTTCGAATAGGCGGCCAGCGTATCAAGGTCCTCACCAAATATTTTACATACCACGTCCTGCCGTGCACCAGTCATGAGTTCATTGAAACGCATTTGAACAGGAAACTGGAAACCTGCGGTTATGCCAGGTACCTGTGCCAGCGCAAGACTCATTTTATTGGCCAGTTCATCAAATGTTTTTGCGGATGTCCATTCGTGTTTGTCTTTTAATATTACCATCATATCAGAAGCATCTACCGGCATTGGATCAGTCGGTATTTCCCCACTTCCAATTTTCGTCACCACTTTTTCCACCTCCGGAAAATTTTTCAGGAGTATACCCGCAGTCTTTTGTGTTGCGCCGATGGTGGTGGACAAAGAACTGCCTGTTAATACCCGGGTATCCACAGCAAAGTCGCCTTCCTCCAGTTTGGGAATAAATTCACCCCCCATAAAACCCATTATCACCAACGCTGCAGCAAACATGGCAAGTGAAATACTCACCACTGTTTTCGGAAAATGTAAAGCCTTATTCAGTACGGGCTGGTATTGCTTTTGTAACCATTCCATCATTTTATCTGCCCAGGTCGCCTGGTGGCGGATTTTTTTATTCAGTGTAAGTGATGTTATCATCGGTACGTAGGTGAGTGATAATACAAATGCCCCAATAAGTGCGAAGGATACCGTTTGCGCCATCGGTTTAAACATTTTTCCTTCAATACCCACCAGTGTAAGAATCGGCAGGTACACGATGAGAATAATAATTTGCCCGAATACAGCCGAACCCATCATTTTACCAGCGGCATCTTCCACTGTCCTGTTCATGCTTTCCTGTGTAAGGAGTTGTGTGGCCGCGGCTACCTTATGATAATACAAGCGGTGCATGACTGCTTCCACAATGATAACGGCTCCGTCCACAATCAATCCAAAGTCCAGTGCGCCGAGGCTCATCAGGTTTCCGCTCACACCGAATAAGTTCATCAGGATAATGGCAAACAGCATAGCGAGTGGTATCACCGATGCCACTATCAGCCCCGCCCGTATATTACCAAGAAACAACACCAGTATAAACACTACTATCAGTGCACCTTCCAGCAGGTTTTTCTTAACGGTGCTGATGGCATTGTTGACCATCTTGGTACGATCAATAAAAGGCTCAATAATGACACCCTCCGGTAACCCTTTTTGTATTTTTTTTATCTGTTCTTTTACCGCTTTGATTACTTTGGAAGAATTTTCTCCTTTCAGCATCATGACAACAGCACCTGCTACCTCCCCTTCATCATTGTAACACATGGCCCCATAGCGGTTGGCGTGACCAATCTTTACTTCCGCAACATCCCGTACAAAAACCGGCATACCTGTAGTTGTATTTTTTACAATGATATTGGAGATGTCTTCGGTGCTTCTCGCCAATCCTTCTGTTCTTATGAATAAAATATTCGGGCCCTTTTCAATATAAGATCCGCCCGTGTTCTGGTTGTTCTGCTGCAGTGCGGCAAAGACATCGCTGATGGTTACATGCAGGCTTTGCAATTTGGCTGGATTGACAGACACCTCATATTGTTTCAGGTAGCCACCAAAACTGCTGACATCTGCAATGCCCGGCGTACCCAGTAGTTGCCTGCGCACGATCCAGTCCTGTATGGTTCGCAATTCAAGGGGCGTATATTTTTCTTCGTATCCTTTTTTCGGTCGCACCGTATATTGAAATATTTCTCCCAAACCTGTTG
Organism: Chitinophagaceae bacterium; assembly: GCA_044223995.1. Taxonomy (GTDB): domain Bacteria; phylum Bacteroidota; class Bacteroidia; order Chitinophagales; family Chitinophagaceae; genus JACMLD01. The sequence goes on along the minus strand of JBGALE010000001.1, from coordinate 1,141,177 downwards.
TTACCGGTGCCAGTTGCGGTATACCTGCTTCGGCGGGGATCATAGACCGGACCTGTTGCAGTCTTTCAGATACCTGTTGTCTCGCCCAGTAAACATCCGTAGCATCGCTGAATACGATGGTTACGAGTGAAAGACCAAACCTGGAAAAGGATCGTATCTCCTGCAGCCCCGGTATATTTGAATTGGCCTGCTCTATTGGAAATGTTATGAGCCGTTCTATTTCCGGTGCGGCGAGCGACGGCGACACTGTAATGACCTGCACCTGGTTATTGGTAATATCCGGGACAGCATCAATGGGTAAGCGCGTGACTGAATAGGTTCCGTATAAAATCAACCCCAGTGTAAATAAACCAATGATCAGTTTGTTCCGCACACTAAAACGGATGATGTGTTGCAGCATAAATCAATTGCTTGAATGATAAAGAAGAAATGTTTCAGGCGATCACCAGGACAGGGGAACAGCGTCGGCGGGTGCTTTTGCAATATCTCTGGCTGCCAACATGCGACACCAAAATTTTATTGCAGTCACGCGTATGCTATAGAAATCCTCATCATGGATTTGCCAGGGAAGTATTCCTATTCCTGTCCGGTAAAATGGGCGTGGTTAATTAAATTCGTGGGGGTTGAAAAATACTGCAGCGAAATTCTGAGGGAATAAAATAATCGTTACGGTTGAAGTATTCATTCCTGTTTCCGGGAAATTCCGGGGCGGAAATTTCCAGTGTCGGTTCAGGGGCAGTAACAGGTACAACTGCAGTGGCGCAATCGGCCGTTGCCTTAAATGGCAATTGCATATCGCGATCATAATCCTTATCCCTTGGACTGCCATGGAGATAATGAATGGCAAGGAAGCGAAAAATGGTAATATCCTTGTCTTCCCGCTTATGTTCGGCATAATGCTGGAATACCACCGGTAGTTTAAATAGCTGGTGCGCTTCTGTTGTTGACAACAGGTATACCATAAAAAACAATATGGAAGCGCTTTTCTTCAGCATCGTTGCGAAGATAGAATTTTAAACTGAAATATTGACTTGCATACTGTCCCTATCTGCAACGCATTTATTTTTTAACACCGATTTTATCCAGTATCAGCTCCAGCGGGCAGAATTTTGTAATAGACGATTGAAACAAGTTCAAACCAATAAACCCGGTAAACCAAAACCAATTATGGTTAACATAAATTCCCAGCAATACACTTACCAGAACAAATATTCCTGCTACGGCCCGGACGATTCTTTCTTTCATATTATTATATATGTATTGATTAATAACTTGATTGTTCTACCGGAACAATGATTGCCCGGATAGGGAACGGCGGTTTATTGACAGCATTATGCACCCGAACAGCTTCGACCGCTGCCGAAGCATTCTTATCTTCTGTAAAACTGAAAAAGAATAATGCGTGGGTACCATCCTCGTTTTTGCCGAACCAGTTGCCCGGCAAATAATTATGGTGTTCGGTTTTATGTCCGATGGTTTCTGATACGCTGAATACATTGATGCCTGCCTTCTCCATAATAAGTGAAACAGTTTGCAGGTCTTCCTGTACGCTGGTAACGATGAGCAGTTTCATAATTTTTATTTACCTGTTGAATATTTCTTTCTTAACAGCCTGAAATACATCAGGGGCACAACGAGTAATGTCAGGAAAGTGGATGTCAGTGTACCACCAATCAGTGATATCGCCAATCCCTGGAAAATAGGATCAAACAAAATGATGACGGCACCCAACACCACAGCCCCTGCAGTTAATAATATAGGCGTTGTTCTTACGGCACCCGCTTCAATAATAGCTTGTTTAAGTGGCACGCCATCTTTTAAACGGATATCAATGAAATCAATCAGCAACACAGAATTCCTGACCATCACGCCTCCCAGTGCAATAAATCCAATCATAGATGTTGCAGTAAAATAAGCGCCGAGAACCCAATGCCCGAGCACAATACCAATGAGGGAAAGCGGTATCGCCGCCAGCATGATTAGTGGCGTAATAAAATTCTGAAACCAGCCCACAATGAGCATGTAGATAATAACAATCACCGCAGCGAAAGCAATACCGAGATCCCGGAATACTTCATAGGTGATTTGCCACTCGCCATCCCATTTTACTGTATAATCATCTTCATTATCTGGTGCATGTGTATACTCCTCTTTAATCGAATAGCCTGCCGGAACAACTATATGCTGTATGCTGTCCGACATTTTTGAAATTGCATAAAAAGGGCTTTCTAGTTCTCCAGCCATGTCGGCCGTTACATACACTACCCTTTTTTGATTTTTCCGGTAAATGCTTTTATCCTTCACTGTTTTGGTAATTTGTACAAGGTCGCCTACCGGTAGTACATTACCTTGCTGACCAGTTACTTTGATACTTCTCAGCGCTTCTATACCTGATTTATCTGCATCGCTTAACTGCAAACGGATATTTACCGGGCTGAATGACTCCGGTGAATACAAAGTACCAGCTACCTGTCCCGAAAGTGCGGCATTCATATTTGCCACTACCTGTGCTGGCGTAATACCATTGCGCATGGCTTTATCCCTGTCAACTTCAAAATGGTATTGCCACTGATCGTCTTCGGTATACCAATCGACATCCACCACATCTTTTATTCCCGCAAATAATTGCTTTAACTGTTTACCTATTTGTATCTGCCTGCCATAATCAGGCCCGTATACTTCTGCTACCAGGGTTGACAATACCGGTGGGCCAGGCGGTATTTCCACCAGTTTCGCGTTTGCATGGTATTTCTTTGCGATCGATTGAACTGCCTCCCGCATATTTTTTACAATCATGTGGCTTTGTTCGCTTCTCTCCTTCTTATCGGTGAGGTTTACCTGGATATCAGCTACATTATCGCCGCGCCGAATATCATAGTGACGAACCAATCCATTAAAACTGATCGGCGCTGCCGTGCCGGCATACAACTGGTAATCCTTTACCATAGGTTGTGTAGCAATATAAGTTGCGATCTCCCCTGCCACTGCTGTTGTTTTTTCAAGTGTGGTACCCTCTGGCATGTCAATTACGACCTGGAATTCATTCTTATTATCAAAGGGCAGCATTTTTACTGCTACCGATTTCGTGTAAAACAACATCAGCGACCCGATTAATATTACTATTGTACTCAGAATAAATGTCCAGCGTTTCCACCGCACCTGCAGCATAGGATAAATAAGCCCATAATATAATTTGTAAATCCTGGTTTGTTCTAATTGCTGCGCGGCTTTTTCTTCGCCATGTTTTTCTTTTTCACGGAGAAAGATATAACCCAGATAAGGTGTAAGCGTCAATGCAACAATTAACGACAACATCATGGCGATGGAAGCACCAATAGGCATCGGGCTCATATAAGGGCCCATTAACCCCGACACAAATGCCATGGGCAAAACTGCTGCAATAACAGTAAACGTAGCGAGTATCGTGGGGTTGCCCACTTCATTAATAGCATAGATGGCTGCCTGTTTGAAGGGAAGGCGCTTCATTTTAAAATGTCGGTGCATGTTTTCCGCAATGATGATAGAATCATCCACCACAATTCCGGTGATAAAGACCAATGCAAAAAGAGTAATACGATTCAACGTATAATGCATCACATAATAACTGAACAATGTAAGTGCAAACGTAACAGGTACGGAAAGAAATACTACCAGCCCGCCCCGCCATCCCATGGCCAGCATTACGAATACAGTAACCGCCACGATGGCTATAAATAAGTGGAGGAGTAATTCAGATACTTTGTCGGAAGCAGTTTCACCATAGTTGCGTGTAATGCTAACGTGAACATCTGCCGGTAACAAATCTTTTTTCAGGCGATCAACTTTAGCAAGAATTTTTTCTGACAACTTCATGGCATCTGCCCCTTTCTTTTTTGCAATGGCCAATGTAACTGCAGGATAAGTGCCGGCTGTTTTTCCCACTGAATCAACGGATGCCTTTCCATAACCAAATAATACATACTGGTTTGGGGTTTCAGGTCCTTCGGTAATTTTTGCCACCTGTTTCAGGTACACAGGTTGCTGTGCATTGGTTCCTATCACGAGGTTGGCCACATCATCTGCTGTTCCGAGGAAGTTGCCTGTTTCAACAGCAAATGCCGAATCACTTTTCAGTAAGGTACCAGATGCCAGTTGTACATTGCTACCCTGTATGTATTTACTAACAGATAAAAAATCCAGCCTGTTACCCGCCATTTTATCTTTGTCCAGCACCACTTTTACTTCTCTGCTGCGGCCACCGATAATATTCACGGCCGCGACATCATTTATCTTTTTGATTTCAGTGGTTAGCGCTTCGCCCAATTGTTTCAATTCATAGTCACTGTGCTTTTCGCTCCACAGCGTAAACCCCAACACAGGCACGTCGTCGATAGCACGTGTTTTTATCAATGGCAGTGTAACACCCGGCGGCATTTTGTCCATGTTCTTCAGCAACTCGTCGTAAAGTTTTACCATCGAACGTTCGATATCTTCTCCCACATAAAACTGAACAATCAGCATTGCCCTGCCCTGCATGGAAGTCGAATACACATATTCGACTCCTTTCACATTAGATACCACTTTTTCCAGCGGTGCTGTCAATTTTGTTTCCACTTCTTTCGGCCCAGCACCGGGGTAGCCGATAAATATATCTGCTATCGGCACATCTATCTGCGGTTCTTCTTCCCTGGGTATGAGCAGCGTGCTATATCCGCCGATGAGCAGAAATGCAATCATCAGCAGTATTGTCAATTTCGAACTGATAAATGCTTTGGCAATATTTCCTGAGAAACCTTCTTTCATATAATTTTTTAAAAAATGATCATGCTGCAGTTGCTGTCAATAAACTTTACTGTTTTATCAATTCACTTTTACCGGTGCTCCGTTGAATAACTTCCCTGAAGCTGTGGTGATAAATTGCTCGCCGGCAGAAAGGCCGGACAAGACTTCCACTTTATCGCCATACGATTTTCCAAGGCGAATCCAGCGCAGCAATGCTGTATTACCTGAGCTTACCGTGTAAACACCAGTGAGTTCATCGCGGTGAACAACAGCCGCTACAGGTATTGTTATCTCTTCATCCCCTTTTTCTGCACGCGCCGCAGTTGATGTAATGTGTACACCTACAAACATCCCTGCATACAATGTTCCCGCTGTTGTTACAGGTAAACCAATCTTAACCAGGTATTGCCCGCCGGTAAACTGGGCAGATGGATTGATTTGAATAATTTTTCCCTGGATATTTTCACCGGTAGATTTAATCGTCATCATCACGGCCTGGCCTGTACGAATATGGCTGATGTCGGACTCTGACACTGTCGCACTGACCTGCAGCACACCATTTTGTTCGATAGTTAATAATGGTATTCCCGGATTGGCAATATTGCCTGTCTCGGCCAGCTTCTGTGTTACCACGCCACTAAAAGGCGCTGTAAGGCTACTGTAGGATAACATGGCATCTATTTCGTTGCGCATTTCCTTAGCTGCATCCACTCTTGCCCGGGCAGCATTGTACTGCAGTGTTACATTATCGAGTTCTTTTGCAGTAGCGCTTTGCTGTTTGTATAAATTGGTAAACCTGTCCAGGTCTTTTTGTGCCAATGTAAAAGCTGCGCCTGCTTCAGCTATCATAGCCGTAGCCTGTGCACGTTTTGCACGAATGTCTTCATCGCTGATGGTAGCCAGTATTTGACCTTTGTTTACACGGTCGCCTACTTTTACATAGATATTGGTAATGCGCCCCATAACCCTTGTGCTGATGCCGGCAGTTTGTACGGCCTCTACCTGGCCACTCGCCAGGATGTCTTGTTGCATACCGGTTGAGACAGTGGTAACAGTTACTGTAACAGGGGCAGTTGTACTTGCCGATTCCTTTTTTGTTCCTCCTGAACAGGCAGTGACACCGAGGATACATGTGATACTTACAAAATGAATAAGATATTTATTCTTCATATAGATTGTATAAGCGTTTAATTATTGACTGTTTGCAGTGAGAAATTCAAGCCAGGTAATTGCCAACTGGTGTTGGTACACTGCATGAACATAGCCCAGTCGTTGTTCTGATAATTGTGTTTGCGCCATCAGTACATCAGAGGTTTTCACCAAACCTTGCACATACCTGTTTTGCAACACGCGTAAAACTTCCGTTGATTGCGACACAGCCAGTAAGTGTTGTTTCATACTGAAGGACGCATCCGACAACTGTCTCATCGCCTGGTTGATTTGTACCTGCGACTGCTCTTTTAATTGCTGAAGCTGTTGTACCATTTTATCTTTTTCAGCCGCCTGCTGTGACAATAATTTTTTTTCCCTGTTACCATTGAAAATATTCCATGATAATTGAATGCCTGCGAGATAGGCCTTGGATCCAAAACCGAGCATACGGTTGTCATTGAGCTGGTAAGAGGCAAATGCGTTCAACCTTGGCAGATGGGACATCTTTGTTGCTTTCATGACAATGTCGTACGACTCAATGCCTTTTTGCATGGCACTGAAATCAGCCCTGTTTACAGTTAAAGCAGTACTGTCACCTGCCCATTCACTGCCAGTTGCTAATTGGGTTGTTTTATAAACAGTACCCGCTTCTTTGCCCATCAGCATACTCAGTATATCAGATGCATTTAATATATTGGACCCGGATTGTTTTAATTGTGTTTCTATTCCCATCACGTGCACTTCTGCATTCAGCACATCGGATCGTTGTATCAGCCCCTGCTGAAAATAATCATTGGCAGAGCGGTGCAGGGCTTTTGCCGTTTCCAACGCCTCCCGCAAAACTTTGTCGGCGTCATAGGCCAACTGCAACTGCAGGTACACTTTCTTTGTTTCAAATGCTGCATAATCCCGGGAACGGGCTGTTTGCAGTTTGTACATGTCTATTTGCATGCCGGCAGCTTTTCGCTGGTAATACATATCCATGTTCACAATGGGCTGCTGCAGATCCAGTTTGGTGGTAAAATCGGGTGTGCTGCCAGGATGATTCAATAAAGTGGGGTTAAAGTCCGATGCGCTGATGGATTGCTGCTGCAACTTAAATCCAAAAGCATTCAATGGATTATTGGTTGAAAATGCTGTATAGGAAAATCCAACCTGCGGGAGGTATATCGCTGCTGTTTGACGATACTTCGCATTTGCTACGGCCTCATCGGTTGCAGCCATCTTCACAGACATGTTGCCGCTTACAGCAGCAGCAACAGCTTGTTCCATTGTAATCATTTGCACAGTGTCCTGCACTTGTGCGTTGGCATAAAGGGAAAGGATAAAAAAAATACCGTACAGATACAGGTGCTTCATTGTCTCGTTAAATTGAGTCGCAAAACTATCTCCCTGTACTTAGTATTACCGTGACATAAGTCACCCGAAAAAAAGACCTCATAAAGAGGTCTTCGATAATTCCTGCATTTAAAAAAATCAGATGAACAACATATGTGTTCCCAATCCACTGCCCTGTTTATAAAAATCGCCGACGGTAATAATGCCATCTACATCATCATACAGATCTTCTTTCTTATAGTGGAACATTTCTACTGCCAGTTTGCAGGCCCAGAGCTTTACGCCAGATGCCTTTAATATATCCAGAAACTCGTGTACACCGGGCATATCGATCTTTTCCATTTCTTTTTTCATCATTGTTGTGGCCAATGCTTCCACTCCGGGCAATCCACCCAGCATGGTAGGCATGTGCATAGCAGGGTTACCTACAGTTGCCACATGCAGGTGTTCCAGTTTCTTCTTATGAATAGCTTCCAGCCCGAAAAAAGTAAAAAACATTTCGGCTTCTATGCCTTCCATACGTGCACCGTTGGCCAGTACAAATGCAGCATATACATTTTCAAGTGTGGCCTTTGACAAGATGATCATCATCTTTTTTATTTCGCCGTTAAATTCGTTCATGATATTTGTTTTTAAGTGACCTGTTGTGTTAAATACAACTGGCCGGTTTGGGTATACCTGCAATCTTTGTGGCTGTCTTTAATGGAGCATTTGGAAACAGGGCGTAAAACTCCTTGATATCCACTACGCCGCTTTTGCCAATCTTACGAATGCTGAGCGGTACTTCTTTTTTAAATTCATCCTGTATATAAGATATTATCTGCCAGTGACGGGGAGACAGTGTAATATTTACTTCCTTTGCAATGCCTTCGCCCACTTCTTTATTCCATTGGGAAAAATCGGTCATAAAACCTTCTTCATTGACTGTGATGTTTTTCCCTGCAATTGTCTTTTCCATATAATTCTTTTTTGTTGGTTAATTAAAGTGTTTTCCTGCCTCCTGCATTTTCGCAGATACAAAAGGTATATGTGTTCCTTTCAGGAGTACATTCCAGTATATCCACCGAAAGGCCAGTTTCCCCATGTGGTTCATACGGCTTTCTTTTAGCAGGCGCAGCGGCCCGAGACCGGGAAACGGAAATGTTCCTTCTACCGGTTCATGGGTGTAGTTGAAATCTATCAGCAATGCCTTGCCGTTTCCTGTTTCCACAAAACAATTCGCATGACCGTCAAATTCTTCCTTCAGCGGCTCACCGTTGATAAACCGTTTGATGTTTTCCGTTAGTATCTCCGCTTCAAAATGTGCCACTGATCCCGCTTTCGAGGCAGGAATATTACTTGCATCACCGAGAACAAACACATTTTTGTAAGCGAGTGATTGCAATGTAGCTTTGTGCGTGGGCACATAGTTCAGGTCATCGCCCATGCCGGATCTTCCTATCACTTCATCGCCTTTATTGGTTGGTACGGTGACAAGCAGGTCGAAAGGAATTTCCCTTCCTCCATAGTCAATGATTTTTTTATTCTCATTGTCCACTTCTGCGATGGCAAAATCACTTTCTATTTTAATATTTTTTTCCTGCAACAGGTGATCGAGCGTCGCAGTCGCTTTTGGTTTGGTAAATGCGCCACTCAGCGGCGTTACATAGGTAATCTCTACCTTATCGCGCATGTGCTTATGTTTGAAATAAGAATCCGCCAGGAAAGAAAACTCAAGTGGCGCTACCGGGCATTTGATCGGCATTTCGGTAATGTGTACTACCAGTTTACCACCTTTCCATTCACGGAGTTTGTTGCGCAATGCCAGTGCCCCATCGAACGTATAAAAGTCAAATACCGATTGCTGCCATTCACTTCCCTTCATGCCTTCCACTTCTTCCGGTGCAATTTTTGCCCCCGTGGCAATGATCAGTATGTCGTATAATAACTGATCCCCATTTTCTAAGATAATTTCATTCTTATGCGGTTCAATCTTTGCAATCTTTTCTGTAACCAGTTCCACTCCTTTTGGAATAAATTCGCGGATTGGTTTAATAATATCTTCGGGTTCATAAATATCAAAAGGCAGGAAAAGGTAACCAGGCTGGTAATAATGTTCTTCCCTTTCATCTATAATATCAATAGCCCATTCTGATGCGGGCAATTCATGGCGCAGGTGATTGGCCATCATGGTTCCTGCTGTTCCTGCACCCAAAATAATTATCTGTTTCATGTGTTGATTGGTTTAAATACTCCTGTTCGTCAGGCAACTTCTATCTTCGGTTCAAAAATTATTTTAGACTTCACGGAATTGGAAATAAGACAGGCTGCTTCTGATTTGTCGAGAATACGCAATGCTCTTTCCCTGTCTGACTCCTGGTGAATGATCAGCAAAGGAGATAATACAATTTCACTGATCATAAATTTCCCGTCCACTCTTTCCAGTTTGCCATTTGCATTACTCTCGAATTTTTCAAACTCAAATTTTGAATTTTCTGCAATTGCCAGGAATGTGGTCATCAGGCAACTGTTGACTGCTGCCACCAGTAAATGTTCCGGCGACCAGATACCTGCCATGCCTTTTGGAAATTCAGGTGGTGTCGCCACTTCAATATTTGATTCCAGTACAGGGGAACTCATCAATCCCTTCCTGTCTGACTCCCAGTTCACTTTTACTTCGTAATAGTGCGCGTTGTCCATAACGTGTTTGTTTATTGTGATTAATATCAATAACAAACCAAAAGTATCCCGCATTGCATGGGGAAGATGTGACTTTAATCACGATACACGCAACTATGATAAAGTTCATGTGAAACACTGATCCTGATCCTGTTTTGTACTAACGGCTATCAGGATTACAGCAATGAAAATGCGGCAACAGCAATTATGCACTTATTTTCTGCTGCGAAGTTGGTAAGTACGTATGTTCACAGGCTGGAGTGCAGGTAAATCACCGGAAGCTGTATCCAAATAGAAGTAGGCGGTAGCGGATACATCGTCGGAACGGTAAAAGTTTGTCCAGCCTTTTGGGTCTTTGGCAGGATCCAGTACCACCGTTTTCTTTTGCAGGTAATAAGGAACCAGTTTCCCTGTATCAATAGATACCGGGATCAGTGGCGCCTTCGCGGATTGGTATCCGGCAACTTTATCGGTCATGTCACCGCCCATTTGTTGTATCGACACACGGCAGGAAGCAGAGAAAAATATTGGATCGGGTATATGCCAGCGGTAGAACGACCATTGTAATAATGAATCATCGGCAATGGTACAACCCGTATACTGGTTAATAAATTTTCCCTGTCCCCATGCAGTACCGATATAATCTTCCGTGCCTGTACCATTGAGTGTGGGCAAATCCTTATCATCATCAAGGTATATTTTCACTTCCCCTTCACCAAACCACGATTTTTTATACAAGGGGTTTGCATTGACACCAATGTTGACACCCAGGTAACGCCCCTTTCCATGTATGGCGGGTAATAAATCAAAATCGCTGGCAGGTGTGGTGGCAGTATCCCTGTGCCATGATGCATGGAAATAAAGTGCGTTCTCGTCCCAGCTTTTTAAAATATTATAGTCCACATCATAAAAGATTTTGCCCAGTGTTTTCTGCGATTCATTGGTTAATACAATCCTCGCGCCTTTTTTAAAAGGCATCGGAATAAAACAATTGAATGATCTTCCCTCCGGGTTGGCGAATAATGCATTTTGATACACGGTTGTTTTCCCCAATCCAACACTAAAGAAATCACCGAATGGAACGGACACCGCAGGTTTTGCCTCACCATCCCAATACATATCCAGTTTCAGTGCGCGCAACATTTCAGGCGAACGATCATCAATGGTGATCCATATCCTGTTAATGACTCCCTGTTCCTGTATATTGAGCAGTTCAAGCGATGCACCTGGTTCAATTGCATCAAAAGGATGCCCCTTTGCATGATTGTTTTCCTTTCCTCCACCGCCTTTCAGGCCATTGCGGTTTTCCGGGCTGCTCCAGCGCGGCTCCATATTTCCGGAATAGGTATATAACTGATCACTGCCGGCTGACTGTTGAGTAGCCGAACCGTTGCATGCTGACAGCAATACAATCATCACAAGACAGGCTAATAATGATAGGGCAGGTATGCAGGAAGTCGGCTTTTGGAAAATGGCTGGCATGTGTTTCAATTTTTGATAATGCAATCGGGGAATTGAAAATTACGGCAAAAAAATGCCAGTGCCATTGGTGGAAAGAAAAAAATTACGGGAGGCGCACAATTCAGTAAATTGTATAACCCTCCTGTTATTTATCCTGTGAAACGATACCCATCCGAAGCCCCAACAACTTTTGCCTTTTATTACCAATACAAATAAATGCTTATGAAACATGTTTCAAGGAGAAGATTCCTGTACAATATTGGCGCCGGCATTGGCAGTACGGCGGTCATTGCAGCATTGCCATCCTTCGAAAATACTCCTTCGCAGGAAAGCAGTAAATATGATGGCAGGAAAATACGTGTGGCGCTATGCGGATTGGGTTATTATGCCACTAACCTCCTCGCACCTGCGTTGATGGAGTCGGGCTATTGTCAACTGGCAGGCATTGTCACCGGTACACCTGCAAAGGCAGTTGCCTGGAAAGAAAAATATAAGATACCTGATAAGAATATTTATAACTATCAAAACTTTGACGACATCGCACACAACAAGGACATTGATATGGTGTATGTAGTCACACCCAATTCAATGCACAAGGAATTTGTAATTCGTGCAGCAAAGGCCGGAAAACACGTGATCACTGAAAAACCAATGGCTACTTCTGTGAAAGACTGTGAAGACATGATCAAAGCCTGCAAGGATGCCAATGTACAACTGGCAGTTGGTTACCGGCTGCATTACGAGCCATTTAATATGGAGATAAACAGGCTTGGCCGGGAAAAGGTATTCGGACAGGTGCGTTTGATAGAAGCCTCCTTTGGTTTTAAGATTGGCGATCCCACCCAATGGCGCCTGAAGAAATCACTTGCGGGTGGCGGCCCGTTGATGGATGTAGGTATTTACTGTATACAGGCATGCCGGAATGTACTGGGCGAAGACCCGGTTTCCATTACGGCACAGTTTGGCAATATTACTGACAAACAAAAATTTTCGGAAGTAGAAGAAACCATTTCCTGGCAGATGGAATTTCCGGGTGGTGCTGTCTCCAATTCCACCAGTTCATACAATGCCAACGTGGAAAGGTTTTTCGCAACTGCCGACAATGGGTTCTTTGAACTTAGCCCTGCGTATGGCTATGGGCCTTTGAAGGGAAGAACGGGTAAAGGTGAATTACATCTTCCTGTTGTTAATCATCAAACCGCTCAAATGAACGGCATTGGAAAAGCAATACTCGAAAATGGCCAGTTGCCTTCGCATAACACAGGAGAAGAAGGATTGAAAGATACCAGGATATTGTACACTATTTATGAAGCAGCGCTCACCGGCAAAAAGCTGTCACTGGTATGAGCTGGTTACATTATTTTCTTTGATAATATTGGCGGTGATTTAATAACAGAGTACCGGTTTCAGTCAAAAAAATACCAGGAAACGCTTATACTGATTTTGTGGTCTAAAATTTCGGTTAACAGTTACCGTGATAGATGGTCGATACTTTTTAATCATTACCCGGTAATTTGCATTGGTTGCTATATAATTACTTAATAAACTGCTTAAAAAAACTATATTTGAAAGAAGTACCTGCATTCATTAATTGTTAACAGGTTCTGCATGAAAATACTTGCCATACCGGGAACATTATTTTTTACAATCCTCCTTATCCTTTCTTCCTTCGACCTCTATGCCCAAATGTCGAAAGATGACAGCCTCTACTACGAAAAGGCTATCAGCAACAGCATTGCAGTTTACCATCAGAATATAGGAGATCAGTCCGGCCTGTTCAACGGCAGCCAGTACGGCGGTTACAATTTTAGTTTTTACCTCAACAGGCATCCTTACTTTCTTACCACTGAGTGGAGCTATGGGAGCATCGTGTACGATAATGTGTTTTATGATAACGTGGAGTTACTGTACGATGAAGCACAGGAACTGGTGATATTCCAGGATAAGAAACACAAAATTCAACTGGTACCTGAAAGAATATCAGGGTTCAGTATTGCAGGAAATAATTTTGTCCGCCTGGAGAAAGATGACAGCCTGGCCAGTTCACTGGTACGCAACGGTTTTTACAACCTGCTGTACAATGGAAAGGTACAGGTATTAAAAAAGGAAGTCAAAGTGCTGAAAGAAGATTTGCGATCCACAGCAGAAGGCATCCTGCATTTTGTAGATGTCAGTACCTATTACTATATCAAAAAGAACAATGAGTATTTCCCGGTGAATGGGAAAAAATCTGTCCTGGATATTTACAGGGATAAGAAAAAGGAATTACAGCAATACATTAAAACCAACAAACTGCGTTACGGGCGCGACAGGGATACAATGCTGGTGAAGGTGAGTGCCTGGTACGATCAGCTAACAAAATAATATGAAGCAGCTTCTTGCCATTTTATTGTCATTTACAGGAATGTTATCCTGTTCACTGGCATTTGGCCAAAAAGATACGGCTGTATTGGTATCCGCAGAACTAAAAGATGGCAGCTTAAAAGATTTTGTAACCCAATTGGAAAAACAATCTGTGTTCCGTTTTTTTTATGACCCCTCCAAAACCGACAGTGTATCCATCACCATCAGTGCAAAGCAGCAACCATTTGTTTCCATACTGAACCAGGCATTTGCCGGAACAGACTTGTATTACAGCATAGACAGGCAGAACCATGTTTTTATTACAAAAGGGTTCAGGCTGGACCTGGAATTGCCCGATGGATTTTTGCCAGGGAGCAAACAGGATAAAACAAAACAAACAGCACAAAAAGAAGAACTGCGTGAACCCTTGCAAAAGGAAGCTGTGCGTGCAGGTCAAAAAGCCGTGGTCGAAAACAAACTGTATGAAATTGGCGACAAGTCGATCATGAATGCACCAAATGTGGTTACCATGGCAGGATATGTACGGGATGCCAAGACAGGTGAGCCGATTGTCGGCGCTTCTGTTTTTATTGAAACGCCCCGCATTGGTGTATCTACTGATCAATACGGTTATTTTTCCATGGCATTGCCGAAAGGCCGCCACATATTGAATATACAGAGCATTGGTATGAAAGATACCAGGCGGCAGATTGCCGTATACAGTGATGGCAAGATGAATATTGACATGCAGGGAACGATCATGACATTGCGCAACGTCATCATTTCGGCACAAAAAATCAATAATGTTAAGGGCACGCAGATGGGGCTGCAGAAAATAGATATCAAAACCATCAAACAGGTACCTGTTGTATTTGGAGAAGCCGATGTATTGCGGGTTGTCACCACGCTGCCGGGTGTAAAAACAGTCGGCGAAGCAAGTACCGGTTTGAATGTACGTGGTGGCTCAGCGGATCAAAACCTGATACTGTTCAATGATGCCACGATTTACAACCCCGCACATTTTTTTGGGATGTTTTCTGCTTTCAATCCAGAGGTGGTCAAAGATGTGGAATTGTATAAAAGCAGTATCCCTGCCCGTTATGGTGGCCGTTTATCATCAGTGCTAAACATCAACAGCCGGGAAGGCAATAAGAAAAACTTCGCCGGTTCTGCCGGTATTGGCTTACTGACCAGCAGGCTGGATATAGAAGGTCCCATAGTAAAAGATAAATCATCGTTTATATTGGGCGGAAGAACTACTTATGCCAATTGGTTGCTAAAACTGTTGCCCGACCAGTACAAAAACAGCCAGGCTTCTTTTTATGATGTCAACCTGAACATAAGCCACGAGTTCAATAAGAAAAACACGATTTATGTTACCGGCTATCTCAGCAAGGATCGGTTTAACCTGAACAGTGATACATTGTACAGCTACAGCAATAAAAACTTTTCACTGAAATGGAAGCATGTATTCAATAATAAGCTGAATAGCATTTTTACAACCGGTTACGACCGCTATGAGTACCAAATTTCCAGTGAAAAATTGCCACCAAGCGCTTATACACTGGGTTTCGATATCAACCAAACTTATTTCCGCTCGCATTTCAATTACTACCTGAGCAGCCAGCATACCATGGAATTTGGTTTACAGACCTTGTATTATAAACTACATCCCGGTTCGTATTTGCCACTCGGCAGCAGCTCATTGCTAATACCCGACAAAGTCAATACGGAACAGGCACTTGAATCTGCGCTGTATGTAAGCGATCGTTATACCATTAACAATTCACTGACGCTGGATGCCGGCCTGCGCTTATCAATGTTTAATGTAATCGGTCCACAGGACGTTCATACGTATGCACCGGGGTTGCCGAAAACTGAAGCGAATATGACCGGTACGATCAGCTATTCAAACGGAAAGATTATTAAAACTTATGGTGGCCCGGAATACCGTTTATCGCTTCGGTATGCGCTTTCCGACAGCTTTTCCATAAAGGCAGGTTATAATACACAGCGACAGTACATCCATTCATTGTCCAATACAGCGGCCATGGCGCCTACGGATATCTGGAAGCTGAGCGACCCAAATATCAAACCTCAATTGGGCGACCAGGTATCTCTTGGTTTATATAAAAATTTTAAATCGAATACCATTGAAGCATCTGTAGAAGTATACTATAAACACATCAGAGATTACCTGGATTATAAAAGCGGCGCGGTACTGGTGATGAACCATCACATAGAAACAGATGTGATTGGAACAAAAGGCAAAGCCTATGGCGTGGAATTCCTGCTGAAGAAACTGACGGGCAAGTTGAATGGCTGGATAAGTTATACATGGTCACGTGTATTGCTCAAACAGGATGATCCGAATGCAGGAGAACTCATCAACCGCGGAGAATTTTATCCTTCCAATTACGATAAGCCGCATGACATTACCATTATTGGTAACTACCGCGTCAACCATCGTTTTAGTGTTTCCCTGAATGGCACTTACAGCACTGGCAGACCTATTACATTACCTATTGGCGTATTTTACTATTCGGGATCAGTAAGGACTTTGTATGCTGACCGCAATGCATATCGCATACCAGATTATTTCCGGGCAGATTTTTCGATGAATATAGATGGCAATCATAAAATACACCAATTGACACATAATTCCTGGACAATTGGGGTATACAATATAACAGGCCGCAGGAACCCTTATTCTGTGTATTATGTTTCCGAAGGCGGTGCAGTGAAAGGATACAAGCTGTCAATTTTTGGCAGCGCTATCCCTTATGTCAATTTTAATATCAGGTTTTAATGAATAATATGAAAAAAATATACACATTTACGCTTTTATTGCTCGCACTGGGCTGCAGGGACAAATACAATGCACCGGTAATATCACCGTCTACCGGCTACCTGGTAGTAGAGGGAAACATCAATAGCGGGAATGGAACAACAACTATTACATTGAGCAGAACTACCAAACTGGACAGTTTCACTATCAAGTATGAACAAGGGGCCATCGTTAAAGTAGAGGGCGACGACAATTCATCTTATTCACTTGCTGAAACCGGAGCTGGGCAATATACGGCTGATTTGAATTTAAACCCAACTGTAAAATACAAAGTCAGCATTACTACCAGTAATGGCAAACAATATGTATCTGATCTTGCACAGGTAAAAACAAATCCGCCAATTGACAGCATTAGCTGGCAGCAGGAACACGACGGCGTGGGCATTTATATCAATACACATGACCCGCAAAACAACACCCGCTATTATCAATGGGAGTTTGTGGAAACCTGGGAGTTTCATTCCCATTATGTCACCTCACTGAAATACTTTGTCGACAACAATACAATGCCGCCCAGTTATGCTGTTGTATACAGGAACGGGCTGCACAATCCCGATTCCAGTTTGTATGTCTGCTACCAGTCAGCTCCCTCATCCAATATATTTATCGGTTCAACTGCCAAACTTAGCAACGATGTGGTCTACCTGCCATTGGTATTTATTCCGCATGCTGACTGGAAACTGAGTGTCCTGTACAGCATTGAGGTCAAACAGCATGCACTGACAAAGGAAGGATATGAATTCCTGGAGCGGATGAAAAAAAATACGGAAACCACCGGCTCGGTATTTGACGCACAACCTTCCGAACTGAATGGAAATATTCATTGTATCACCGATCCGACAGAACCTGTAATTGGATATATCAATATCAGCCCGGTGTATTCTAAACGGATTTTTATCAGCAACAGTCAGTTACCGGACTGGGGTTATGAACAATCATGTTTCCGGATGGAAATTGATAATATCAGCGACTCTATCAAATTGAAAGGGCTGGGTTTAACACCAACCTATCCCAATAAACTGGGAATGTTTGGTGCCATTCTTACATTTTATGTTTCATCGGTAGAATGTGTTGATTGTACGTTACGGGGAACCAATGTAAAACCAAGCTTCTGGCCATAAATGTAAATTAATTGTATGTCAGCAATGTTCAGGTACCGGGTTCTAAAAAAAGCAAAAGTGCTTTTGTTAGCGCTGGCACTAAGTGCTTCACAGCTACATGCACAATTGCCGCCTGCAGAGCAGTTCGATGTATACCGCCAAGAAGCGGTGCAGGAAAAAATATTCCTTCATACGGACAAAGATTTTTATTTAGCTGGAGAGATATGCTGGTTCAAATTGTATGATGTAGACGCTTCTTTTCACCGGCCACTCGACCTGAGCAAACTGGCTTATGTTGAGATACTGGATAAAAACAACAAACAGGTATTGCAGGCTAAGATTGCTTTAAAAAATGGTGATGGAAATGGATCGTTGTATTTACCCCCTTCGCTGGAATCCGGAAAATACAGGCTGCGCTCGTACACCAACTGGATGAAAAATTTTTCCGCCAATTATTTCTTTGAAAAAAATATCACCATTATCAATTCCCGTAAAGTATACGAAGCGGATACTGCGAAAAAGAAAGAAGAGTACAGTATACAATTTTTTCCTGAAGGGGGCAACCTCGTAAATGGCATACAATCAAAGATTGCATTTCGCATTGTTGACCAGGATGGAAAAGGTGTACCCTGCGAAGGCATTGTTGTCGATCAGAAGCAGGATACACTTATGAAATTTTCAACGCTGAAATTTGGGATTGGCAGTTTTGACTTCACCCCTGCTGCAGGCAATAATTATACCTCGCTAATCAGTTTACCAAATGGTAAAAAAATACTACAGGCATTACCTGTTGCCTATGCAAATGGTTATGTGATGCACCTGCAGCCATCGGGCAGTAATGAAATAAAAATTTCGGTAACATCTGCCGGCGCGTCTTCAGCCGTATATCTCTTTGCCCATACAAGAAATTCCATCAGGGCTACGATGCGGGCAGAAATGCAGAACGGAATGGCAACATTTATTATTGATAAAAACAAACTGGGTGATGGTATTTCACATTTCACCCTGTTCAATGAAAACCGACAGCCCGTATGTGAACGTTTATATTTCAAATATCCTTCCGCATCATTGGAATTGACGATTCATCCTGCTGCAAACAGCTATGAGTTGCGTAACAAAATAAACCTGCAGGTCAGTGCTGCTGATAATAATGGGAAACCACTCGGAGCTAACATGTCGATTGCTGTATACCGGCTGGATGGTTTACAAGGAATCGATGACATGGATATCAACAATTATCTCTGGCTTAGTTCTGATCTTGCCGGTACAGTAGAATCTCCTTCCTTTTATTTCACCAATATCAATGAAGCAACGATAGAAGCCATGGATAACCTGATGCTCACGCATGGATGGCGGCGTTTTAAATGGGAAGATATACTGGGGGGTAAAAAACCAGTATTTGAATTTTCACCGGAGTTTGTTGGACATTTTGTCACAGGCCGGATCACTAAAACCGGTACTGCCATTCCAGGCAGGGAAATCGGTGCCTATCTTTCCATACCGGGCACAAAGACACAGTTTCACAATACAGTCAGCGATGCAAACGGCAGGGTAAAATTTGAAATAAAAGATTTTTATAACGACGGTGAAATCATTGTACAGGCCAATAACATGAAAGACAGCGGCTATAGCATTGATATAGCCAATCCTTTCTCAGGAGCTTATTCGGATAAAATATTAACGCCCTTTCGGCTGCCGGCAGAAAATATAACGGCGCTGGCTGAACGCAATTTGAGTATGCAGGTTGAAAATGCATACAATAGCTTACAACAAAAACAATTCGGGGCGCCGGCTATAGATACAAGCACGTTTTATCTTAAACCCGACGTGTCTTATTTACTCGACAACTATGTTCGGTTTACCACGCTGGAAGAAGTATTGCGCGAATATGTAAAACCCGTTAATGTAAAAAGAAAGAACGGTGTATTTTATTTTCCCGTATACGATGAGAACCAGAAAAACTTTTTTGATGCCGATCCGTTGTTGCTGCTGGATGGTGTGCCGGTTTTTGATAAAAACAAATTCATGAATTACGATCCGCTGCAGGTAAGGAAGCTCGAGGTGGTTTCGCGGATGTATTACCTCGGCGATATGTTTTATCCGGGCATCGTTAATTTCATCACCTATAATGGTAACCTTGCAGGTTTTGAATTCGATCCGCATACAACCATACTGGATTATGATGGCCTTCAGTTACAGCGGGAATTTTATTCACCGGTATATGATACAAAGCAACAGGCAGACAGCAAACTGCCCGACTTCAGGAATCTTTTATACTGGTCGCCCAATATAAAAACGACCACTTCCGGCAAACAGGACATTAGTTTTTACAGTTCCGATCTGCCTGGTAAATACGCAGTGGTATTACAGGGCATCACGGCTGATGGGAAAACAGGCGCAACAACAATGCAGTTCGAAATAAAAGAACCTGTTACTGTCACCCATAAATAAGATTCTGCAACCTCTCCCCCTGGTATAATTGCTATGAGCAGTGTAATCTTCCCGGCTGATGTTTGTCAGTGTTTTTGATCAGTCTGCAGCGGAAATTCAGGTTATGGAAGTTTGCGCATGACATGGATGACCAATATATGGACAATGCTGGCAGGCATCGCTATATTCCTGCTGGGTGTACAGTTCCTTGAAAACGGATTGAAGCAGGGTGCCGGCAGGCCTTTCAAGCTTTTCCTGAAAAAACAAACAGCATCAAGACCCAAAGCGATACTGGGCGGCGCGGTGGTGACAGGTTTGCTGCAAAGCAGCAGTGTTGTCAACCTATTGGTGCTTGCTTTTGTAGGTGCGAATGTCATACCTATGCAACAGGCACTTGCAATTATCCTTGGCGCCAACCTCGGAACTACACTCGACAGTTGGATCATTGCCACCATTGGTTTTAAAGTAAACATCGAACACATTGCTTTTCCTATTGTAGCAATATTTGGCATTACTATGTCGGTAGCGCCAAACAACAGCCGCTGGCAGATCTGGAGCCGGGGTTTGTTTGGTTTTGGCCTGCTCTTCGTCGGTTTATTTTATATCAAGGCAGGCATGCAGGAACTGGTTAATACAGTTGACCTTTCTTCATTCAAACAATATCCTTCCATTGTTTTTGTATTTCTTGGTTTTGTACTCACATCACTGGTACAGTCTGGCTCGGTTACCATCGCCATTGTGTTAAGTGCACTGCACGTCCATATCATCACCCTCTACGATGCTACGGCCATCGTACTGGGAAGTGAAGTGGGCACTACACTTAAACTGGTATTGGCTTCCATAAAAGGCATTGCTGCAAAAAAAAGAGTGGCATGGGGCAATATGCTGTTTAATATCATCACTTCTATCCTGGTATTTATTTTTCTGCGGCCTGTTAATTATTTTATCACTGAAGTGATGTCTATTCACGATCCTTTGATAGGGCTGGTTTTTTTCCAAACCCTGGTCAATATTATTGGCATCGCAGTGTTTTATCCTTTCCTGGGCCTGCTGGGAAAATACCTGGAACATATGTTTACTGCAGGCGAGGAGGAGACAATCTTTATTCACAAAGTGCCGGTAGCCGACAAGGAGCTGGCCATGACAGCACTTGAAAACGAAGTACGCCGTTTTTTGCTGCATACTATTCGCTACACCCGGGAAATATTTGAACGTGAGCCAGACCCTATCGTGGAGGATGCGCTGAAAGAAAGTTATCACAGCAAAAACAGTCATGAACACTATGATTTGCTGAAACAATTGCACGGCGAGACACACAGTTATGCCATTCTCCTGCAATCACAGGTGGCGGGAGATAAAACCATAGCATTGCGGCTTGACCAGATAATTGCTGCCAACCGGAATACCATGTATGCAGCCAAGAGCATGAAAGATGCATTAACCGATATCAACCAGTTGCGCAACAGTTCCAACGATGTGAAATTTGCCTTCTACAACAAGGCAGGCGACAGGATGGATGTATTTTGCAAACGCATTGCTCACCAGTTGCTGGATGGCAGCCCGGATAAAATGTTTATCAACCTTTGCGATATCCATACCTGGGTATCGGAAGGTTATGCAGAAGTGTTGAAGGAATTATACCAGGGTGATACACACCGTAAGGTTAGTGACATCGAAATATCTACACTGATAAATGTAAACAGGGAAATGTACACTGCTTATAAAAGCGTCATTTTCGCCTCAAAGGATTTTTTACTTGATTCCAACCAGGCTGCCTATTTTGATGAACTGCCGGGTTTTATCCGTTAATAACAGTATGCAGTTCATCTTTACCCAGTCTTTTTTCAGGTGGTATATAGGACAATCCAAACAGTGCATAGATATCTTCTTCTGTGTTTGTCCTGATTTTTTTATTGGTTTTCGCATCAAACACACCGTATTCATTTATTTTCCAGCCTTTCTTTTTGGCGATGGTGCGCAATTGAATGTTGTGCTCCCTGCTGCCGGTAAAATAAAACATGGCAGTGGCGTATTCATCGTCGTGTACCACGCGTATATCGGCCTGTACATTGTTTTCTTTCAGTAATACACTTGCTTTGGTAACACCACTTGCCAGCACCCGGCGCACCTGCGGCAATTTTGTAAATTGTGTGATGATTTTTTTCCAGTCCCTGTGTTCTGCCGTTACCACCACATCGATATCACCTACTGTTTCCTTTTGGCGGCGAAGGCTGCCGGCAAGACTGGCAATGTGTACACCCGGAATTTTCTTTATCCCGCCGAGCAATTCATTCCCGATACGTTTGGCTACTGCCAGCGGCATGCGATGCTTACCGTCTTTACCTGTTTTCAATACCTGTTTCAACTGCGCAATTTTCTTTTCACCAAAGCCCTTAAATGGTTTCAGGCTGCCGTCTTCCAGTCCTGCCACCACCTCTTCCTTATTGGTGAAATGGTAGTTGTCGCGCAGTTGCCGTACAGCAGCAGGGCCAATGCCTTCCACTTCCATCAGGTCCAGCAGATCGTAAGGCACTTTTTTCTTTAGTTTTTCAAATGCCCGGATCGAACCGGTATCGATGTATTCAATAATTTTTTCTGCAATGCTTTCACCTACTCCTTTGAGTTCGTCCAGCTTTTTTATATCGTGACCATATACATCAACTGGTTCGCTCATATTGGCCAGTGTGCGGGATGCTGTTTCATAGGCGAGGGCGCGGAACCGTTCGCCCGGCCCGAGGTACCTGTAACAATCGGCCATGTGGCGGAAAATGGAGGAGAGTTCTTTGTTATGCTGCAAAGTGGAACGAAAGGGGATAGTGTGTGACATACACATTTATTTGATGAAGTGACACAATTTATTTCAAATACGCAATGAGGGCCGTCAAAGAAAACGGTGACTGCTATCATAGGCACCGGCTTTCCAATGAGCTAGCTTTATTAGACAAAAAACAGGTTATGCTACCAACATTACAGGATTCCTTTACCGATGTACTGGAATCTCCCCGCTACCTTCCCTGCATATCACTAATTATGCCATTTGAACCAAAGATGAGCTTGAAAGTGGAACTGACGCATAAATTACTGATGGCGGCCGACAGAATTGAGAGAGAATTAAAAGTCAATTACCCGGAAGAAAAGGCCAGGCCCGTAATGGAACGATTAAGAGAATTGATTGTTACTCTTAATTTTGCCACACACAAAAAAAGCATCGCCATATTTGTTTCACCACTGATGGAGAAAGTATATTACCTCGATATACCGGTAGAAGAAAAAATTATTATCGATGATTCATTCGAAATCCGGGATTTAATATACAGCAGGAAGCAGATACACAAATACCTGCTGGTGATACTGCACAGCCATTGGACAAAAGTTTACCTGGGCAACACCACGCAGTTTATACCTGTCGTTCACAATGCCGCCGACACGCTTCGTGCAAGGCACCGTGACCTGCCGGAAAAAACTGCCAATTTCAGCGATGAACATGAGCGAAAAGAAATAGAACTGGATAATTTCATGCGCTATACCGATAAGGGCCTTACCCTTATACAGCAAGCTTATAAACTTCCGATGTTTGTATTGGGAACAACAAGGACCATTGGGCATTTCAAAAACATCACGCACAACAATACCCATGTAATTGAATACATTCCCCATAATGTGGAGGAAGTAACACTGACCGAACTCGAAACCATCATGAAGCCTTTTGTAACCGATTGGAAAAAAATTATCCAGCATGAGTTACTGCAACAGGTGGATGAAGCCATGAGCCGTAAGAAACTGGCCATTGGCATCAGTGAAGTATGGAAAGCAGCTGTTCAGCAGAAAGGGAAATTGCTGGTGGTTGAAAAAAATTACATGCACCCGGCAAGACATGGTGCGGACGAAGAAATTATTACCGCCTATGAACCCGCTTCAAATAATGCATTTTATATTAAGGACGCCGTAGATGATGTCATTGAAAAAGTGCTGGCAACCGGCGGCGATGTAGACTTTGTCGAAGAAGGATTGCTGGCCCCTTACCAGAAAATTGCATTGATTGAATATTACTGATTCATACGGACGGTAGAGTAACCGCCTGTGATGCTTACCCTTTACCATTACGAGGCAGTTGCTCAAAGCTGCGACAGCAGCAAACGAGGAGTAAGCCGTTGTCTTTACAACGGCTTTTTACTTACTCATTAAATAAACTGCATTTGTACTGCCATCTTTACCAGCGATGCCACATTCTTTGCATCAAATTTGGCGAGGAGATTTTTACGGTGGGTATCGACAGTTGTGCTGCTTACAAATAATTTCTGTGCAATTTCATTGTTGGTCATTCCCTCAGCTATCAGTTCCAGCACTTCTTTTTCCCGGCGTGTGAGCACAGGTACTGCATCTCCGCCATTCTTTCTCAACGACTGTGCTGCCTCATGGCTCAAATATTGTTTTCCCTTCATGACTGTTTCAATCCCTTCCATCAGTTCCTGCTGTGTGGCGTTTTTCAATACATAGCCAGATGCCCCATTGTCCATCATCTTCTGAATAAAACTCTGCTGGTTAAATGTACTCAGGCCAATAACATATATACCGGGGTATTTATCGATCACTTCCTTGCACAAGTCAATACCGCTTTTGTCGGGCAGGTTGATGTCCATCAGTATCACGTCAGGTTGTTGCTGCAGTAAAAATGCCAGGCAGGAAGAAGCATTCGTGGCATGCCCCATCCATTCGATGCCTTTTTCATTTTGCAGCAAAGACCGGATGCCTTCAATCACCATATAGTGATCGTCTGTTATAAATACCTTGATCTTCATGATACATTTATTTCAATCAAAACAGAAGTACCCTTGTTTGGTTGCGCTTTGACATCCAGTTTGCCTTTCAGGAAATCAATCCGGTTCTGGATATTGCTCCAGCCAATTCCCCTTGACCGCTGCAGCAGTGCGGTGTCAAATCCCTTACCATCATCTTCTACCGTAATAGCCAGTTGTCCATTTGTACGCGTGAGTTGTACGATCGCTTCCTTTGCCCCTGCGTGCTTGATGGTGTTGTTGATCAATTCCTGCACAATACGGTAAACGGTAATCGCTGTTGTCTGATCAATGGCCCCGTTTTCCATACCAAACGATTGATAATTTATTTTCAGCGCACCGCTTTGATTGATGTCATTGCAAAAATCTTTCAGGGCAGTATCAAGGCCAAATTTTACCAATGCTTCGGGCATCATGTTATGGGCGACACGCCGCATTTCCCGGATAGAATTGTCCAGCATTTCCATACTGCGTTCAAATGCCTGGGCATTATCCGGCGTCATAATTAAATTTCCTTTCATAGTATTCATTGAATATTTAATGCCACTCAGCATCCCGCCCAGGCCATCGTGCAGATCTTTTGCCAGCCTGGTGCGTTCCTGCTCCTCTCCTTTGAGCACAGCTTCTGTGGCGGTTAATTTTTTTTCCGTTTCCAGTTCTGAAATCCGTTGCTGCTGCAGTTTTTGCTTTTGCCGGTAGTTGCGGTAACTAAGTACAGCTACCAGCAGTATAGCCAATGCTGAACCAATCAAAACCAGGTTCAGATTATTTTTTTGACGGATAGTGAGCTCCTGTATTTTTTTCTCCGCCTGCAGTTCCCTGATCTGCGTTTCTTTTTTTTCCGTTTCATATTTCACTTCAAGGTCACTGGCGTATTGCTTGTTCTGATCGTTGGAAATGGAATCCGTCACCAACTTGTATTCTTTGTAATATTTCAATGCATTCTTATAATCGCCCGATTCATCATATACCCTCGATAAATAATCCAGTGCAATCTGCCACTGCGATTGTTCTTTCGTTGTTTTTATCTCTTCGGCGATGGCCAGCAGCATTTTCTTTGCTTCGGGAAATTTTTTTTGCATGGTCAGTACCCTTCCCAGTTGCAATTTGGATTGTATGATGCTGAATACCGCCATATTTTTTTCGGCTACGGCCAGCGAACGGCTGTAGTTGCTGTATGCCGAATCCAACTGGTTTAAATTCATATACACCAAACCTGCAATCAGGTGATATGACACCAGTACCGTGTAAGGCTCCTGCGGTGAATAATACAGGAGAGAAGAATCCAGCATTGACTTTGCTTCCTTATAACGATTTTGCATGTTTAATGAAAAGGCCAGGAACATGTACGATTTGAAATAATTCTGCGGTTGATTGGTTTTATAAGCAAGGGCGAGTGCCTTCCTTGCATATTCCTCCTGTTTGAGGTAATCATTTTGTTCCTTGTAAAATGTAGACAGGTTCAGATAGGACGTAACCAAATTGGCCGGCTTGTCAATTTTTTCCAGTATGCCAATGTTCATCATCTGGTATTCCACCGTTCTTTTCTGATCGTTCAGATACCGGTAAACATTGGAGAATTCGCTAAACACCTGCGCTTTTCTGAATTGCAAATCAGGCGCTGAACTCTTTTCCAGGAAATACAAGGCACTGTCGAGGCTTTCCTTTGCCTGTTGGTAATGACCGCCTGTCTCCAGGATGAATGATTGGTTGAAATATGTTCTACCCAGTATATACACCAGGTTCCTGCTTTTTGAAAAGCCAATGGCATTTTTATATGCCCGGATGGATTTTGCCGTATCTACCGGCTCGTAATCCACTGCCAGCCGCATCATACTTTCAGCGCGGGTGGAATCGGGAATGGTGGTAGCCAATTGTTTTTCCAAACTGTCAATTAAATGCTGTTGCGACTGGCTTTCAACAAACCCAAGAGTGAATAATAGCAGTAATGAGAGGTACCTGGTCATACAGAAAAATTAGCCCAATATTTTGACATTACAAATAAAGTCATGAACACAGCATACTGTCCTCCCCTTTTTCCATGATTTTTTTGATAAGCCCAAAACTCCTGTTTTTCAGGGATTGAAAGCAGTTTGCTTTGGAAGCATTTTTACACCGAATAAAAAATACACCATCATGAAAAAGTTTCTAATCCTTTCTTTCGGAATTTGCATAGCCAGCATTAGTACCGAGGCGCAGTTTCAGAAATTAACTCCCGTACAACGGGTATCCAAATCAACAGTGCCGGTTGTTGTCGACAACACCAGGCCGGTTGTTTTGACCAATACAGTGCCTGCAGGCAATTTTTCCAATCCTTCCAATACTATTGTATTACCGGATGGCTACCGGGTCACCACTACCATTCGTCAAAACCCGCAAAACCTTCCGCAGAATTTTGGCGGCGTGGTTCGTGAGTCAGTGGCAAGCTCCGCCCAGAGCACGGATGCTTCATCTACCTGTACATCTGAAACAAAAACCATCAATGCCAATAGTTCTACATTCATGAATGTAAATTATAACCAGCAGGCCATCCAGATTTTTCCGGGTGCCATTTATACATTTGGGGACTTTTTCAATGGCAATTTCCGTTCGTTTGAAAATGGAAGGAACCCTATCAGTATAAGTTCAGATAACCTGTCGAATACAAGTGGCGCAGTATTTAAAGATATTCAGAACCCAACTGCCAACAACATCAGGGCAGGTATTGCCAGTATTATTCAACCGTTTTCCACCACCAGCGGAAGTGCTGGCATTCAATACAGGATATTTACCACCAGCAACGACGCAGATCTGTCTGTAAAATTATCTGCAGGCGGCGGCTATGCTGGATTTAAGGCATCTGCAGGCTATACGGGGGATCAAAGCAGTAAAAGATACTACCTGACAATTGATGCCATCAAACCAATGTACACACTGATGTCGTCTGTTCCGGCCAATGGCTATTTCTCTGATAAAAGCATTGAGGCGAATAATAAAAACCTTATGGTGATTAAAAGCGTAACCTATGGAACAAGAATACTGGCCAACGTTGAAATTACCATCAATAAAAGATCAGATGACATCAATTTCAAGGCAAGTTTTGGTGCAGACAGCGGAAAAGGTGTTTCCGCCAATTTCAATGCTATGTTTAATTATGTAAAAAGCACGTCTTCCGCAACCTCCAATGTTAACGTATATGTGGTTGGCGGCCCTATCAATATTACCACGTTTGACAAAGATAAATTGCAGGAACAAATAATGGAACTGTTAACCAGATGCAATTATCAAACAGCACAACCCATCGCCTATTCATTTGCTGATATGAATGGAAATATACTGGGTGTGGAAACAGCTACCGATCGTTTTACCACCCGTTCCTGCGTACCAAAAGAAGCAACATATAAATTAACCGGTGCCACCGTACAGATACAAACAGGTAAAGACAACAAGGAGCAGGGCTCCAATGCTTCTGTGTATTTATTCAATTCCGACAATGTGATTGTTTTTGAAAACACCAGCAACAACACCGAGTTTACCAATAAAAATGAAGTCGGGTTATCCCCCAAAGGGTTGGCCGACAGCTATATTTCCAAAGATGCGTTTACCAAAAACGGCGGCTACATCGATATTTTCTTCGACCCGAAGCAAATATTCCTTGGCTTTGATGAATGGAATATCAATGGAGTAACCGTAACGCTGCTATTCAGTGACCCAACCGGTGTGGGCGGACAGGAACCACATATGATTGACTTCAGCAATGCAAAAGCAACCCTGATAAAAAACCAGCAGCGGCTGCGATTGTCATTCGACAAAAATTTTTCACCCACCGGCTCATCAATGCCCGGGTTGTAATAAATACTGCATAACGGGCAGGTGGCTGCCCGTTATTGTTTCCTCTTAACTTTTACAACATAACCCAGCTTATATGAAAAAGCTATTGCTGTTGCTGTTTATTTTTTCTGCAATGTTTGTCAATGCACAAAAGAAGCTAACACCTGTTTCACAATCGGTGATGACGGGAATCCACTTACCGGAAGGTACCAAACAGGACAAGCGGTTATTGATGGAAATGTCCGCGAGGGTTCTGCTGGAAATGGAAAGCAAACGGTATGGCACAGGTGTAGGGGATATTGAGGTATTTTATCTTCCGCCGGTATCGGTCAATAATTACAATTCAGATTCACTGGTAGCACAATTCAGTACACTGGCCTGGAATATCACACCGGTTGAAACCGATAATAAATATGTATGGCTGCAGAAAGACAACCGCTTCGTAATTGTTTATTTTTCCATGGATAAAAAAGAAACAGCCGTTTATTTCGGGCTTGCCGCCACACCGCCTGCATTGAATGGTGGCAGCAATCAATAAGCGCCAGTGATATCTTATGAATCTATCATCCGTCTCTTCTACATATACATAACTGGACTGCCAACTGATTTCAGGATCATTAACCAATCATTCAACATGAAAAGAATCATTATACTTTGTTACTGTAGTGCAATCGCCATTATCAGCAATGCACAACAGGAATCATTTGACCTGGCTTCCTATATCCCGCCAAAGGGATGGAAGAAAGAGGCACAACCAGTGATGGTTACCTATAGTACAACTGATAAAAAAAACAATACATGGTGCCAGATCGGTATTCTAAAAAGTTCGGCCAGCAAAGGAAGCATCGACCTGGATTTTGACAGCGACTGGCAGGAATTGATTGCTACACCTTACGGCAGCACGCAGGCACCACAGGTAAATGCTGTACAGGATGCCGATGGATGGAAGATAAAAGGTGGCGGTGGCAGTATTACCGTTAACCAGTCTGCAGCGATTGTACTGCTGACAACCATTACCGGTTTTAACCTGCGGATAAGTATTGTGGCTATGACTAACAGCCAGGACTACCTGAAAAGTATTGAATCATTCCTGGGATCCCTGGATTTGAAAAAACCTGCTGCTGCTGACAGTGACGCCGGCAATAAAAACAACACAGTTCCAACTCTGCCGGCAGGAAATAACGGCGGCTATACATTTACCACCACCAGTTTTGACGATGGATGGGTAGCATCAGTACAACCGGACTGGATACAGGTGGTTAAAGGAAGCACCGCTGCTTATCTGCATTTTGGAATTGCCTACACCGACGAAACGAGAAACCTGCCCGAGGAAAAAAGGATCGCCTATTTCTGGAATTTACTGGTATCGCCGCGGCACCGCGTTGACCATTACACTATCACACCTTCCGAAGCCGATTACAACCGCGTTTATTTTGCCGACGGAGATGGTATTGACATCAGTACCGGCAACCCGGTACATGTTGCACTGATGCTAACGGCTGAAAATGGTTATGCAAAATGCCTGGAGATCATTACACCTGATAAAAATTCACTGACACAACAATTTCCCAATTATGACAAGATGAAACTCCTGTACAACTACAATAAATTTGCAGTCGGGCCCACTGATGTATTGGGCAACTGGGGAAATTCTTCCAGTGCATACGGGCAGTATTATTATACAGCTACCGGGAATTATGCAGGTATGTCGGGCGTATCCATCAGTGATAAATTTGATTTCAGGTCCGGCAATCGTTACCATTATGAATATGTTGGCGCATCAGGTATGGTTGGCAGCCAGCAAGTGCATACAGAAAAAAAGGATGGCAATTACAAGATCAGTAATTGGGAAATGGTGCTTACGGACAATACCGGCAAGACCACAGAATATTTCGCTCAATTTGAAGCAGTGCGTGGTGGCAGGATATTGCACCTTCAAAATAAAAAATACAGCGGCATGCAATATCACCTGTACAAACAACATTAAGGGATAGTTATCTTTCGCTGCATGTTGAATACCCTGTTAATTTGTAATGACAATTGTATACATTTATTTTACCCAAACTGAACAACATGAAAAAACTATTATTGCTGTCACTGCTTGCTGCCGCTCTTTATGGATGTAAGGGTGGTTTCAGCAAGGGAACCAAAATAGATATGACCACCGGCTTATCTGCCAGTTACAATGGATTTAGCCTGGAAGACATTTACCTGGCTACCGGGGAAAACGATACGCGCATATCAAGCAACAAAGTCACGCTG
The DNA here is from genome assembly GCA_044223995.1 of Chitinophagaceae bacterium. Lineage (GTDB taxonomy): Bacteria > Bacteroidota > Bacteroidia > Chitinophagales > Chitinophagaceae > JACMLD01. Next base: position 1,110,218 of record JBGALE010000001.1, on the reverse strand, counting down.
AATTCAAAAATTTCTATTTTGGCAACAGGTGTCGACCGGTTTACTGAAACGAATGGCATGGTATTCCCCGGCTGTACCATTATACTGACCGATACATCAGGAAAAGAAATACTCCATATCGACGATGCATTTTCCAATATGAAACAGGGAACCAGCAAAGAAACAGCCCGTCTGCTCCGGGCAGTACTTACCACCGGTGCACCCATGCTGGTGGGCGAAACCTACCATCTCCAAACACGTTTCTTCGATAAGGGCAATAAAGACAGTGAAATTGTGGCGGGTGTTGATTTGCTCGTGAATTAACAGGAAGGAGCAAATAATAAAAGCCGCCCCACTGAAGGAGCGGCTTCTCTGTTTCATGGATATGCCTTTGCTATTGCTGTACCATCATTTTGGTGGTAAATACAGCTTCGCTGCTAATGGCCTGCACGATGTATATGCCATTGGCAAGATGTCCGAGGCTCATTTGTACAGATTGTACGGCGCCCGATCCAGTAATCATTTTTCTTACAACCACCCGGCCGTTTTGATCCAGTATCCTGATTTCAGATGTATTGATATTATTCATCTGAACAGTAAATGAACCATTGTTTGGGTTCGGAAATACGGTTATTTTTTTATCCGAACCAATCATTGATTCTTCTGTTGCCTTACCTGGGTTGGCCACCACACCCTGCTGACTGCAGGAACCCAGGTGACCACCAAGTAATAACGCTACCAATGCCTGTCCTTCTGTAAGGCAAGATTCAGTATAGCCATTTTTGCCTGGTACACATACCAATACCTTATTCAATTTTTGTCCGCAACGTACATCCACTACTTTGATAGTTTGAGATGCAGTAGCTGTGCAACCCAGGGAATCGGTAATGGTTACGGTGTACACGTATGAACCCGGCACAGCAGGACATACAGTTATAATTCTTGAATTGGCACCGGTTGACCATGCGTACTGGTAATTACCGCCTGCTAACTTAGTTCCGCCGGCCGGCATTGCAATAAGTATGGCACAGGTTGGACCAAAGCCCATATAAATCGTATTCGGATCTCCCCACAGCAGCAATGGATAAGTATTAGGAACAGTAACAGTCAATGCTGTATTGATCCTGGCAGTTGTTGTACAGGTTGCAGTATTGCCAGAACCATCTTTGACAGTCCAGGTAATAGTATTCCTACCTGCATTAAATGTACCGCTCGCATTGGCGCCTGTACCAGTTCGCTGGGTAGCACCTGTGATAACATAGCTGATACTTTGTATGCCGGACACATCGGTTGCGCTGATAGCAGGTATTGTATAAGTATTATTGCTGTTATTGCACAATACCTGTGCAGGCGGGCAAACCAGTGCTGGTGGCGTTGTATCAGTTACAATACTTTTCACGGTCAATATTTGTGCAGATGTGCCGGGTGAACTCATTGTTATATCATAATTGTATACACCTCCTGCAACATTGCCGGCTGTTCGAACATAGAACTGGTAACTGCTTATTGAACCGGAAACGGGTGTTACCATCAAACTGTTGGTATAACTACCACTTTCACTTCCTGCAATTTCCAAACCTGCAGGAACAGTAATGCTGGCATCCCCCAGCAGGTTACTGCCACTGATACCAACCGGGTAAGCAGTTGATACATTTCCTGCGTAGGATGTCAATGATAAAAGCGGCTTACTAATTTTACGAATCCTGTTATTGCCATTGTCACCAACATACATGTTACCGTCATCATCAATGGCCAGTCCACCGGAACCATTGAACTTAGCATTGGTACCTACACCATCCTGATAACCGCGTAATGTTCCGGCAAATGTGCTCACGGTTCCATCCGGTGTTACTTTATAAATATTGACGTGTGACCCGTCCTGTTCTGCAGTAATATAAATATTGTCTGCTGCATCGATGATGATCCCATCCTGGAAGCCCCACAATCCCGGAGCATTAATGGTGGTCACCATACCGGAAGGGCTTATTTTGCGCAACTGTGCATATACTTCTGTCACATATAAATTACCGGCGGCATCAAAATCAAGATTGCGTGGGTTGATGAATTGAGCGGCTGTTCCCATTCCGTCTGCTGTTCCGGTTATTCCGTTACCGGCAATCGTAGTAACAACTCCGGAAGGAGTTATTTTCCGAATGGAATGATTATAGTAATCAGTTACAAATATGTTACCAGATGGATCGACTGTAACACCACTGGGGTTCCTGAATTGCGCACTGCTTCCTGTACCATCAGCAAATCCGGCGGTACCGTTTCCGGCCAGGGTACTTACTTCTCCGGCCGGGGTAACTTTACGGATGCTGTGATTGCCTTCATCGGCAACATATAAATTACCGGCTGCATCGATGGCTATTCCACGTGGATAATGAAATTGTGCGGCTGTTCCAATGCCATTTGCAAAACCGGCTGCACCATTTCCTGCAAGCGTACTGACTACTCCTCCTGGTGTTACTTTCCGGATGCAGTGATTATAATAATCTGCTACATATATATTACCTGCATGATCAGTTACTACACCATACGGGCTGTTGAATTGCGCGCCGGTTCCATTACCATCCGCAAAACCGGCGGTGCCGTTTCCTGCCAACGTTGTAACAGTGTTTGGATCAAACTGAATGCTGGGTGTCGGAGATGCAACACCGGGTGTATATTCCCAAAAATCATTCAGCACATCTGAACTGTTGGAACCAATTCCGATATACCCTTTATTACCAATGCTGAAACCGGTTGCTGATTGACGGACACCACCGGCAACACTTGCCTTTTGTGTCCACTTATCCATGTACGGATTGTATTCCCAGAAATCGCTGTATGGCTGGTAGTTTCCACCTGTACCTACATAACCTCTGTTACCTATCGTAAAGGCTACAGCCTGTACGGGGCCACTTCCAGGGTAATCAGCTTTTCTTGTCCACCTGTCTGCAGCGGGGTAGTATTCGTAAAAATCAAACATCCTGGTATCATAATAATAAAAACCAAGACCAATATATCCTTTATCGCCAATACTCATTCCGATACCTGCAAATCTCCCCTGCTCAGGTATATCCGCTTTTCTCGTCCACAGATCATGTTCAGGATCATATTCCCAAAAATCATTCAGGTAATAGGCCTGGTGTATGCGATCCTGCCGGTAGGAACCGGATCCCATATAACCCTTACCATTAATCGTAAAACAATTGGCGAAATAACGTGCCTGTCCACCGTATGGCGCTTTTGTTGTCCAGGTATTGTTAGCCGGGTCGAATTCATACCAGTCATTAAACCATTGCCAGTTAAAATCGCCGGGAGTATACGAACCTCCACCGATATAACCTTTATTGCCAATGCTTAACCCAAACACCCCGAAACGGCGCCCGCCGGGGAAATCGGATTTTTGTGTCCAAACATTGGCGATAGGATCAAACTCCCATATATCTGCCTGCCAGTTGTTATTACCAATACCCGTTCCCATATAACCCTTATCGCCGATACTCAGTCCCAGCGCACCATAACGTTGGCCGCCGCCGAAATCGGCCTTTTGTGTCCATATATCCTGTGCCGTTGCAGCACCAGACATCCACAGCAGCAGGGCTAAGCAGTGTAGTAATTTACTTTTCATAAAAAATGTCTTAAGGATGAAGAATTGAATTGAATAAGGGACGAAGAAAAATGCTCCTTCCATTATTTGCATCATGGCTATTGGAGTTACTGTGTTTTGAGGCTGTTAATAATCAGAGTGCGATACCCAGTTGTTTCATTTCATCTGTGGTAACCGTAGGTGGCATGATCTTTTTCCTGATTTTACCAATCACGAACAACGCAAGCTTTTGTGCATCCTCTTTTTTTACAAACCCTTTTTTCCCCTGTACACATGGAACCATGGGCTGGTGTACCAATAATTTTCCCCGTAAAAAAATGTCGTATCCAAAAGTCTGGCCCTCTCCGCTAATAATCTTGTACGAGAGGCTGTCTGACGGATATTGTACCTGGCTTTTTGATAATTGGGAATTGATACCGGCAGGAGAAGGCGAACCGTAACAAATTGTTGCATCAAGCATTGCAGCCAACATTACTATTGGAAACAGGTAAAACGGTTTCATACGACAAGCGTTTGGGGTCGTAAACAATATCTATAACAGCAGGACAATAAACCCTGCCATCACTCTAGTCAAAGTCTTTAACCGCACAGGGATGGATTGATAAAGCAGAAGAACATAATTTCCGGAATTTCCTGTAAGAAGTATTGAGTGGAAAGATAGTCCTGGCATTCTGAATATGAAATTATGCTTCCCGGCCGCTGCGCTGTATGATGGCTATTAGCGGGTATAGTGATTGTGGTCATAAGGACCGTTCCCACTGTTACGCCATAGATGCATTTTTTTGCCGTCCCTTTATTTTTAATTCCTCCTTTAAAAAAATACCATAATTTGTAGAGACAAAATGCCTGCATATATGAGAAACAGCCGCCGAAAATTTTTGTCAGACAGCGCAAAAGCTGCTGTGGCATTCACCATTGTTCCCCGTTTTGTATTGGGAGGTAAAAATTACCCCGCGCCCAGCGACCGCATTTATCTAGGGTTTATTGGTACCGGTAAGCAATCCCGCGGCCTTTTGTATTCTTTTGCCAACAAAGCGCAGATCATTGCCGGTTCCGACGTAGACAAAAAGAAACTGGCCTTGTTTCAATCGTTGACGGAGAAAGCCTATGCAGCAGCGGCACAAAAAAGTGAATACAAGGGATTTAAAGGATACGATGATTTCAGGGAATTGCTGCAGCAGAAAGACATTGATGCTGTTGTTATCGCAACGCCCGATCACTGGCATGCAGTACAAACCGTTATGTCTGCGAATGCAGGTAAACACGTGTATTGCGAAAAACCGCTGGCACATTCTGTTGAAGAAGGAAGGGCCATGGTCAATGCCATGTATAAAAATAAAAGGATACTGCAAACCGGTAGCATGCAGCGAAGCTGGAAAAATTTCCGGCATGCCTGCGAACTGGTACGCAATGGTTATATCGGAAATGTAAAAGAAGTAATCGTGAGCGTGGGCGAAGCCGCTTTGCCCTGCGATTTGAAAGAAGAACCCAAACCGGATTACCTCAATTGGGATGGTTGGGTCGGCCCTGCGCCTTTCCGCGCTTACAATGCTATACTTTCACCACCCGTTGAACAGGATATATACCCGATGTGGCGCAAATACAAGGAGTATGGCGGCGGTGTTGTCAGTGACTGGGGTGCACACATGTTCGACATTGCACAATGGGCATTAGGCATGGATAAAAGCGGGCCGGTGAAATTTACACCACCGGCCGGTGATGCGAAAACTGGTTTGGTGATGGTGTATGAAAATGGCATACAAATGAAACATGAAGATTTTGGCAGGGGTTATGGCGTTCGCTTTATTGGTGAAAAAGGCACACTCAACATCAGCCGCGAATACCTGGACAGTAACCCGGCCAACATTGTTTCGGCAACGATTCAGCCAAATGAAGTGCACCTGTACGAAAGCAATGACCATTATACCGACTGGCTGGATGCTATCAAGAGTGGCAAACAACCCATCTGTGATGTTGAAACAGGTCACCGCACCAGCAGTGTTTGCTGTGTGGCCAATATTGCTTACTGGCTTCGCCAGCCACTGGAATGGGATCCTAAAAAGGAAAAGTTCAAAAATAATGCAGCAGCCGATCAATTGCTAAAAGCCAATATACGCGGGGATTGGAAGTTATCTTAATTACGACAGATAATATTAGTATAAATCTCCCGGATGCTGGCATACTCCGCTGTAGTTTACTGCGCTGACCAACATCACCTGCCCTGCTTACAAGCGTCATTACAAAAAGGCATTTCTTTTGCCAACTTGGGCACTGAACCCAAGACGATGAATACCCATTCATTTCCTCTTTTACTCAAGTACCTGCTGGGAATATTTCTTGCAGCAGTTGTTCTATATTTTGGCAAGACCTTATTTATCCCTTTATTTTTCGGGCTGCTGATTGCCATGATCATGCACCCGGTTTGCAAGTGGCTGGAATCGCACGGTTTTAATAAAACCGTGGCCATTACCGTCTGCTTATTCATCGTGACGATTTTATTCGCGGGAATTTTTGCCCTGCTTATCTGGCAACTGAAAGTCTTTAGCCAGGAAGCGCCGGCTCTTTTTGAAAAATTATCCGTTACGCTGACGCAGTTTCAGTCATGGTTAACCGAAAAAACCGGGCTGAAAACATTGTTTAATGGCGACTGGCAGGATACAATAGCGGGTTCATTTGGTGGTGTGGTGAGACCTGCGGTGGAAAACACACTCAATACACTGTTTATATTGTTCCTGGTACCTGTTTATACTGCTTTGTTTATGTACCACCGTAAAGTATTGGTACAGTTTCTTTCAACCATTATACCTGCCAGGTATAAGGAGCAACTTTCCATTATTTTGCGCGAAACGATTCATACATATTTTAATTTTATTAAAGGAATGATACTGGTGTATATCATTGTTGGTATATTAAACAGTATCGGTCTTTTTGCGCTGGGAATAAAAAATCCCTTTCTGTTTGGAATGCTTTGCGCTGTGATGACCATCATCCCTTATATTGGCCTGATCGTAAGTGCGCTGATCCCTATCACCATTTCCTGGCTTGATACAGGCAATATCTGGTACCCGGTTGGTATCGTAGCGGTATTCAGTGTAGTTCAATACCTGGAAGCGAATGTAATTTTTCCAAAAGTGGTAGGCACGCAATTGCATGTAAGCACACTGGCGATGCTGGTGGCTATCATTGCCGGCGGCATCATTTGGGGGGTGGCAGGTATGATATTGTTTATCCCATTCGTCGCCATCCTCAAAATCGTGAGCGACCATATCGAAGAATGGAAACCACTCAGTGGATTGCTGAGCCGGAAGTAACTTGTCTTTATCACTCCATTTATTACAATGGTTCTACTTATAGAAAACTAAGTATTTACCCCTGACAAATACTTTCATAAAAAAATATTCGTATTTACCAGCGACAGTAAAGGAACAGAATACATCCAATTATGAAAAACCGGCTTTTTCCCCTGGCAGCATCGCTGCTTATTGCCCTTTCCGTATCTGCACAAAAGGATACCTGTACAGTTGGCCTTTTTATTAATTCCATATACGATTTCAAACTGGATGATAAAAGTTATATGGCCGATTTCTGGATGTGGATGAATTATAAAAACGACAGCCTTCATTTTGAAAATGCCGCGGAAATAACCAACAGTAAGTCAGCCGACTTCAGCCACTATACCAATGAAAAAATAGGCGAATGGAACTGGGTAGCACAAAAATGCCGCGCACAACTGGTGCATCAATGGGATGTGTCCAACTATCCGTTTGACCAACAAAAACTTCGTATTGAAATTGAAGATTCGCAATATGATACAACCGAACTGGTATATAAGGCCGACAAGGCAAATTCAAAAATCGACACAAAACTAAACTCTACAGAGTGGTGTATCGAAAAATTCTCTGTTACTGAAGGTGTTAAAACCTATAATACCACTTATGGCAATCCAAGACTTGATGGCGCGAGTACCTATCCCCGCGTGGTCGCAGAGATTACCATCCGGAGGATTAATTGCTGGACAAGGTTGGTAAAAATGCTTACAGGCGCTTATGTTGCTTTCCTGATTTCCTGTATCGTATTCTTTGTTTCTTCAGATAACCAGGATTCCCGCTTTGGTTTATGCGTGGGTGGTATATTTGCTGCTATAGGCAATAAATATATTGTAGAGTCCATTGTCCCTTCTTCTACCGGCAATACATTAATGGACAATGTGCATACACTTACTTTTATTTTTATCATGCTAATTATCATCACGATCATTATTTCACTACGATTGCATGAATCGGGTGATGAAAACAAGAAACGACTTTCCCTTAAAGTTGACCAATGGGCCTTCTACTCGTTTACCATATTATATACACTCATAAATGCCTGGTTAATTTACAGGGCTGCGTCCTAATAAGAACCTATTACCGGATATTTAACGTATTTAATTAAATGAAGTTCGTATCCTTATTGTACCGCTATGCCGGATGCATGAAGGTGAATTATCTTCCAGCTATTGGCCTCCTTTCTCCATACCACCGTACGGCGGCCAAGCATACCAGGATCTTCCAGCAGGAAACTGATAACGGCAATGGTGCCCTGTAACTGTATATGCAGGTCGTGTGGCTCAATGGTCAGGTAGGGCGGTTGCTCTCGCAGCTTTCTTGCATTGACAAATACATTTTTGAATATGGCTTCGACTTCTTTCTTATTATTGGCCCTCCCATTAAACCTGGCCGATGGTGGAAAAAATGCGGTAGCATCGTCCGCAAAATAATCGTCGAATCGCCGCCAGTCCAGGTTCCTGAATGCTGTAAGAAAACCATCTATCGACTGTAGCAGCGACAACGAATCACTTGTATGGTGTGCCGGCCGATGTTGCGCAAATACGGCAGCCGGTGAAAACAATAAAACGGTTGCAGATACAAAAGCCGACACAGCCATTAAAAAGTAACGTCGGCGTTTATTTTTTCCCTGTACTGACATTGTCTTTAAATTATACTGTAAATATATACAGCACCGAATAAAACCCGATCGTCGTACACTGCATATTCTCAAAACTTCTACTTCCTCTCCACACTGATCACGCCCGATAATTTCGTATTCCCATTCTCATCCCTGAAAACAGCCTGTATGGCATAACTGTATTTCCTTCCGCTGACGGTACTGACGTCGTTAAACTTCTTACTGTCTTTATTCACCGACTGCAAACGCTGTAATGGTTCATCACCTGAAGCCCGGTAAATAATAAAGAAGTAATCGCCTTCCGCGTCGTACTGCCAGTTCAGTTGTATTGTCTTCGATGTACTATTATATACAGCTTGCAAAGTTGAAATAGCCGGGCGTTCCTTTATACTGTGTATGTTTACCTGAACAGGCACTGATGCGGCAGAATGGAGGCTGTCTTCATCAATCGTTTCAGCAGAATACAAATATGACTGGTTTGTCTTCAACGTAGAATCGGTAAAATGAAAACTGCTGTAAGAAGGGTTGTGCTTCACCCTTGCAACGATCATCTTCTCTCCTTTCACCGGCTGACGATACACAATATAACCAGCGGCATCATTGCTGCTGCTTTGTATCCAGTCAATATCGACAGACTTATCATGCAGTTTCACATTCGTACCCACAGGTGCAGCCGGTGGAACAATATCCGGCTTGCGCAATTTTACGGGCGCTGAAAAATCAGAGTGGTTATTGTTCTCATCCACTGCCACCAATTTGTACCAGATATCTTTGGTCAGGGTTTTTAAATTGATCGAATCGGTAAAGTAAGTAAGGCTGTCTGGTTCTGTAGTAACCTGTGCAAATACATGATCGGCTGCATTGGCAAAATACACTTTATACCCTTTGATATCCTCCTCTTTATTTGCTGTCCAGTGCAGCGATACAATACCCCGTTTATCAATCGTGCCCGTCAACCCTGCCGGTGCAACCGGTGGCGAATTGTCCGGTACCAATCCCATAGCCGGCGTGGAGGAGGAAATATTATTGGCAGTATCTGCAGTCACAACAATATAATAGGTGCCTCCGTGTGCAAATGCATTGTTATCGGTGAACTCTGTTGTCGTGGGAGAAAGGGGTTCCGTATTCAATGTTTCGTAAGGGCCGTTTATTTTATTCGAGCGGGTGATATAATACCCTTTACAATCTTTCTCCATCACATCTTTCTTCCAGCTTATTTTTATTTTCCGGTCGCTGATAAATGCCGGGTTGAGAATGTTGACTGCTACGGGTGGTGTCATGTCTTTTCCCATTACCGTTATGACAGCAGAATAATCGCTTACCTCTGCAAATGCATTGACACCCCTGATACGATAATAATAATTTTTATAATTCCGTGGCAAGCTGTCGATAAAAATATGTTGTGATTGCAGCATGGCGAATGATCGCGCCCTGGCTGAGTCTCTCTTCATTACGGCCGTATCAGGTGTGGAAGAAATGAAAGGCAAATTGTTTAAGGTCTTATAATTTTCCCCATCATCGCTTCTTTCAATGTAAAAACCGCTCCATTCTTCACTGCCAGCGCGGTTCCAGTGCAATTCACTAACCTGATCGAACGCGAGCGCTTCTGCAATATCCGGTTTATTGTTATTGGATTTTTTTGTATTGATAATTAAAACTGTTCCTGTGTCGATTGTTCCCTGGGTGGCAAGACCGGCAGGCATGATGCGGTAAATATATTTATTGCCCTTTTTGGCTGTTTTATCCGTAAACCGAAGTGCAGTGGCTACTCCTACATTGGCATCAAAGTCGGAAACCATGAGCGTATAACCATATCTCGCGTCACTGACCGTTGCTTTGTCCTCAATTGCGGATTGCCCCGGCCGAAGATTGGTATCAAAATTTTTTCCATAAAGGCACTGCGCCGCAATGGCTGCATTGTTATTATCAGGTTTGAAAGAAGTTTTAAATTTCTCCAGCGTATAAGGTTTCAGCGGTGCAGGTGTCAGTATTTCCTTTTTTGCATTGTCCTTCTCCGTTATATCCGTACGCTCAATCCTATAACCGATATTGTTAAGCTTATGCCATGCCCATGGCCGCGTGGGCGCCCAGCGCAATACCACAGAATCATCATAAGCTTTCGCAATCACCTTGATACCCGATTGCAGCAAAGGTTTATCAATATCGCCTTTTGGTTTCTGTGCAAAAGACGCCTGCACCGCAACCAGTAATACGAAAATCAATTTACAATAACGGTTCATCGTTGTTCTTTTAATAGTTGAATATTTTATTAGTTGTATTTCCCTGCATATTGCCCGCCTTATAAGTTACCTGCATGGTACGTGCGCCTTTTGGAAATGAAGTAAATGGCAGGTTTTTCAGGCTGCTGATAATATTCATATATTTCGCATCGGTATACAGGTAATAAAATTTATTCCACGGCATACCGGTATAACCACCAATACTGTTGTAAGAGAAATCCACATTACCCGACAGGTTACCCAAATACTTTTCGGTGTAGGCAGCGGACCATCCGTAAAATGCGCCTGCATTCCACGATACGGCGCTGGCAAAATCCTTCATGAGTTTATAATCGGCCAGCAAATATTTTTCCCGGTTCCAAACAATGGCCTGGTAGCCAAGTACAGAGAACGAAGGCTGGTTTTTATTGACATTGTTCACTGGGAGTTTAATGGCATAACTGCCTCCGCCAAATACTTTGGGTGTGTTGGATGGCGGCACGGGTTCACCAGTTTCTGAGGGGCTCAATGGTTTATCGCTGTAGAGTTTACTAAGATCAATACTGCTCACCGGTTTGCGGAAGTCCCTGACCCAGTTTTCTCCAAACTCAGTCGTTACCTGTTTGAAGTTTACTGTAAATGCATTTGCATAAATATTATCACTGGCAAAGCGGTCGTTTTGCTGGTTATTGTCCCATGGTATAGTAACATTCAGCAATGGTGCGTAATAAGTTTTACCATTGGGCGCATAATATCCTTTTGTTTCATATTCGTCGAAATGCTCTGTTGCCAGTTCATCATTCGAAATGTACAATGCATTGTCATTCTTCTTCACGGCTGCCCAATTACCCATCGCTTTCAGTTTCTCCGCCAGTGTATTGAATGCACTGGTGCGGTAATACATGACATAAATTGGCCTGGCTACTTTAATGGCCGCTGCTACTACGCTCGTTGTTTTTGCTTCAATGCCTTTTACATTGGTGGCGCTCATACTTGTTGTTGTTTTCAACGCCGATGGTGCCGCGATAAACATACCCTTGTTTTCAAAAGACCAGAACTCTGCCCGGTAACTGGTATTGTTTTTCAGTGCTGCAGGTATGTTGTAATTGATATCCCTGGTATTTTCATCCCAGGTAAAATCAGTCTTGATGGTATCTGTCGTACCAGTTGCAATAAAATACAACCTGTATTTCCTCGGGGCATTTAAACCTATACCATCACCAATGAGAATATTTGTTTGAGCCTGGTCGAGGTGCACCTTACCCTTTCCATTCATTTCGTTCTTCAGTACGTAACGTTGTTTATTCACCGGGTACGCAAAAGATATATTTCCTTCCCAGATGGAATCCGGCAATGGGCCCGTACGGAAATTAAATTTATCAGTAAACCCGATCGGTTCATATTTACCTGTCTTGTCATTCTTTGGATCAATCCAGCCTTTTCCTTCCACGTACTGAACCGCATAGGTGTTTATTTCACCGGTATAATTGGTATAGGCATCCAGGATTTGACTGCGCTTAAGCGTTACTGTGGTATTGTCATTATTGTATTCCACGTTGGTAGATGGTACTTCTGAGGATCCGTTTTTCAGGAGCCTGAATCCACCTGGTTTGATCCTGAACTGGAATATCCTTACTTCACCATCAGGTTTATCTGCTGTAGGCGGTACATTAATCTCGTAATTCGTATTCAGTCCCACATTGGAAGCAGCATACGGTTCTGCGAATACGGATTCCTTTGTTCCCTTTGGACCTGCATCGGAAATAATCTTGATGTCTTTCAATGGGTCAGGATCGGGATAACATTTATCGCCGATGCTGAAATGTGCATTGGTATTTACTTTTACCAATCCACCCAATACTTCTCCCTTAATGGCTACTGCACCATCCATCCATGTTGGATTAGGAAGTCCGCCACGCAAATAAGCACCCGCTTCAAATTTCGCCAGGCTAACTTTACCGCTGTAAAACCATACATCGATATTCAATCCTACATCAAGTTTGAGGTAAGCATACAGTTGTCCCACTGCATACCAGTTCTCCCAGCCTGCCGATTTACCATTGTTGCAGGTAAGGTTCTCTGCATTTTTCAGCATCATATCAAAACCCAGCAATGCTTCTGCATCGGCATAGATAATCGCTACATTAAAACCAAGGCTGCCATGTACTTCTGCGCCAAACATCATTCCCGATCCGGGGCTGCTGTTTAATTGGGTAAGAAAAGATTGAATTTGCGGGTCTGTCGTTTCATGACCGGGCAGCATATTGGTAATCTGTACCGGTAAATCCGGCAATTGCGGGTTAATCAATGAACCCACCACGAAGTAAGCAGTAGCGCCCACTTTATAATGATAGAAAGCAGTTTTTGATTCCGGGAAATCGAGTGATACTTTTTGCCCCCACGGATCACCTACCTTAAAGAACCAGCCATCGGGCCCGGTATATAAATTAATAGGGATAGTAACTTTGGCCGCTGAAAAATTAGCGAGTACCAAAGCATTCAGTGAAAATTTTTCTTCGGGGATATTGTAAATGATATCTACATGTCCTTTTACAACAGCCCGATCATTTGACGGAGGATTGGTGAATACATATACATCCCCCTCCAAATACAATTTTTGAAAAGCACCATTATTAATTTCTGCCCCCAGCGTTACTTTCGCATTCATCGCTTTCGGCCCTGCGCCGGATACCAGGCATGCAAACACGGTTGCCTTCAACCCAAATGTTCCTTCATGTGGTACATACGTAATACCAGACATGCTGGAGCCAACGGTGCTGCTGTTGGCAACTGTTTTTGCTTTCATCTCATTGTCCTTCGGCGGATCGTTTTTCATTTCCATATTATAATAGGCACCACCCCCAAATCCGTTAACACCAATGGGGCCGACCAGCGGAACAGGTTGTGCAAATTGCGCACAGGCATCGATGTACCAGTAATTGTAGTTATTGACATTTCCAAACTGTGCTGTCGCTTCAATTTTCACCACCGGGAAAGTTGCTTCCACATGTCCCTTAATACCATCACCAAACGTGATGTCTTTTTTATAAAATGCCAGCCAGCCGTTTACTTTAATGGGGCCAACATCTCCAAACAGTTTGATGGAATCGGCCGATACACCTCCTGTCACTTTAAATTTCGGGCGAAAATCTTCTGAATTGATTCCCAAATCCATTTCACCAAAAATGGAAATGGTTGTAGAAGCGCCAATAATAGATTTATCAGCACCCCCAATACCCATTTGAATATTAAGTTTAATGCCTGCTTTCACGGAAGTACCCATCTCTACAAACGGAACTAATTTATCCAGGCTAACTGGAAAACCTGCTACATTTCCCTGGCTGGAATTATTATCTTCCGTCTCGTCATCAGAAGGAGTAATCAAATTCACTGCCGGGCCCGTCATCATTTCACCGCGCATCGTGTGCGTACTCATGGCAGATGATTTCTTTTTCGGCAAACCTGCGACTGCCCAAACACCGGGGCTCATCCAGAATTCCTTTTTCTTTGTAACAATATTCCTGTTGGATATCCCAAGGCTGTCAAATGTGATAGCTTCAAATTTTAAAGCAGGTGTGCCATCGGATACAATAAAACTGATATCGCCATTCATCAATGCGGTGACTGCAGCGCCCGCTTTATCCTTCTTCACCTCGATATAGGAGTTGGGTTTTAATTCCACCGATGCTTTCCATATATCCCAGCTCATTTTGGCCGATGGCTTTATCACAAAAGCATAACTCACGGAATCTTTTCCTAAATGAAGATCACCGGTATAATCCAATGGCGTTTTACTAACAGGCAGGAGAAAATGCCCGTCCATCTTACCGCTGTTGAAAGTATTGGTTGTGATATCAACTTCTATATTATCGAGCGAGAATCCCCAACCGCCCAAATTACCGGTAGAGATATCAATTACATTGGTGCCTTTGATAAATACACTCAGGCCCTGGTCATCGATAATTAAATTGGATGCTGTAAAATCTGTACGCACACCGGGTTTCTGGTTAAATGTTTTAAAATCCTCCGGCAGCAATACTTTAAACTCCTTCATGTACAGCCCTTCAAAATCATTTCCCTTTTTCACTTTCGCATTCGGGGGATAGGTAAAACCGGAAGCATTTGATTTCACAGAATGATCATAATAAATAGCAGATGGCTGAAAACTTAACCCCTTCACATCCACGATTTGAAAATGGGGTAAATCAATAGTAGCCACCCAATCCTCCCACTGCCTGAACCGGAACAGCATTTTCGCAATGACAGAACCGCCAATAATATTTCCATCATTGTCTTCAGGTGCCAGTACATTTTGCGGGAAAGCCATTTCAGCATGCGCCACGATATCTGTTAGCTTGTTGTTTTCCCAACTTACATAAGTTCCATTGGCAGAATCTGCGGAGGGGCATCCTTTGAATTTGATGTTGACGGCGCTTTGACCACTACCAATATTAAAATCACGATCAATCGGCAGGAACAATGTCCCCCTGGTCAAACTCAATCCCTGCGGATGAATGCAAAAATCACTGCCTGCCAGTGTGAGCCATCCATTTGCTTCGGGTATATTCATATTGAACAGGATGCTCATCGATGCACCTTTTGGTGAGAATACAATATTCATGATGGCAAGCGTTACCGGTACGCCACCGATGTCCTGGTTATTAAGGCCGAGCGGCAAATCAACCGGTGTATTGCCGGTGATATTGCTGATTAACCTGGCAGTCGGGTTATTGTTGATAAATCCATCCACATCGCCCGCCAGTTTATCCAACTGCGTTCCTGTTTTCTTGGCAAAGTCTTTAAACTGTCCAAATGTTTCATTCTTAAATACACCCGGATCCGTTTGTGTTACAATAATACCATCGAATACTTCGTATGCTGTATTGATTTTAATTTTATCAAAAGCCACTTTTAATTTAGCGACACCGAGACTGCCAACGTTATTGATAGATACGCTCGTTAATGGTGTCCAGTTAATGGTTCCATCTCCCTTGTAGGTACCGTCGTTGTTACGTGTCATGGTACCAGGCACCAGTTTGAACTCGCCAATTTTTATTTCCTTGTTCTTAAATGTTTCATTCGATGCCACTAAGCTTGTATTGGAAGGAATTGCCAGTCCGCAATCACCACCTTCCGCATTGATGGGAGGGTTTACGGGTGGGCCAGGCGGTTTGTTATTATCAGGAGGAATATTGTTATCAGTAGGCGGACCAGGCGGCTTTCCATTATTTGGTATGGAAACCTTTTCCCCGTATTGGAAAGCTTCAATCCGGCTATAACCATTGTTATCTATTTTTTGCACCATGGCATTGGTGGCTGCATTTGCCCTTACACGAATTACGTATTGCTTACCACTTTGCAAAACATCTTTATACAGCAGTGTATCAAGTAAAAAAGTCGAAGAAGGCAACTGCTGCTTTATAAAAATCACAGGATTGTTGATAGCGTCCGTTATGGTTTGGCCATTCAGCAATTCATGTATTTCGAAATCATAGGTAACAGCACCCATACGGCCGCCGCAGGTGCTGATCGGTGGTGTCCATGCAAATACTACCGGCGATATTTTCTGCACCATCGACATGGCAGCTTTTATATTGAAATTGCTGACCGGCTGTGTAAACTGCGGTGCAGATGCGGAAGCGCAAATACCAAATGTGCCGCAACCAAGATTGGGGTCAGAAGCATTACCGGCCAAAGTGCCGGAAGCGGGATCGACGTAACGAGCATAGAAGCACAACCGATAAGTGCCATCCGGGAGTTTAAGGTTATTGGCATCGTCCTTAATATCTTTCAGCCCAATACCAGTAACCACCAGGTTGTTGTCACTAAAATTTCCAAAGGCATCTGCAACCTGTCCGGGCGTTAACGATAATGGTATGCCTGCATTCAGCGATACAGGCTGCTGCTGAGTGTAGTTTGGATTAAGTGAAATAGTAAATGGTGACGGAGCGATGCGCTCTATCTTCCCAAATAATTTTACCTGGGTACTATTCCCCGCGGCACTGTTGAACTGCACTGTTGGTTTAATATTGCCATTCAATACTGATTGTGTAATACCTGCACCAACTGGTGGTATAACGATGGTATTAATGATCACGGCGTTCGACGGTTGTGTATTTTGTATGGTAAAACTGCCGCAACCAAGGTTGGGATCTGAAAGAAAATTTCCGGCCAATCCACTGGCAGGATCAAATTGCCTCGCTGAAAAACATATCCTGTACACACCAGCCGGGAGGTTTATATTATTGTTCGCGTCTTTGATGCTGTTAAGGTTCACCCCTGTTGCTACTAAATTATTATCATTAAAAAAACCAAAGGCTGCGAGCAATTGCGTGGAAGCCAACTGAACAGGGATGCCCGATGTTAGGCTAATCGTTCCCTGCTGTGTATACGCAGGATTGACAGCAATCGTAAAAGGAGCTGGTGACAGGCATTCTATTTTTCCGTACAACAAAACCTGCACCGATCCACCCAATGGGTTTGTATACAGCATGGAAGTATTAACACTTGCAGAAGAAACATACTGGCTGATAACCGGGTTGGCGGGCGGTATCGCATTCGTGGTTACATTTACCTGGTAAGGTTGCGCAACGGCACAAACACAGAACAGCATGGGTGCAACCAGTAATCCTATTTTGTTTATCAATTTCATATCGGTTATTTTATCAGTCAGAATGAATAATTATAGGAAATACCACCGGCCAGGTTTTTGGTCGCCACCACCTGTGGTACCTGTTTATTGATAATATTATTGATAGGGTTATAAGGTGTATAGATATAGTTTGCATAAGCATTCAATGCATGGTGTTTTACATGGTACCCTGTATTGAAGGAAAATGTGATATTGTTCTGCGCATTGCCATAAGACGATGTATTGAAAAGATACCCAACCGAACCCTGCAGGTTCAGGCTTTTGTCTTTCAGTACCTGTGCCGAGCTGCTGACAGTTGCGCCATAAGAACGGTGATAATTGGTATCCTGGTTATATTGGTTAAACAACCCTGAAAGGGTGACACTCATTCCCTTTTTAATAAGACCCAAAGTATAGTTCAGCGAAGCGGAAATGTTGTTGCTGCTGGTATAACCTTTTGTAGCAGGGTTTTTATCATCAAGCAACATATAATTAAGACTACTGCTGATGGTATGTGATTTTACCGCCGACATGATGGTATACGACGGTGTAATGCTGATCTGGTGTATTTGCTGGTGAAGCCGTGTGGAATCAGTTAACAGAATTGTGCCGTCTTTCTGCCAAATCGTATAACCGGAATAATTAAAATTGACCATAAAGAAGCGGCTAAGCATCGCGTTAATGTTCAGGTTGCTGACAAATGTGTTGAGCTCCGTTGTAAGTTTTTTATCAAGGTTATTGTGCTGATCAGATAATACCGTGGATACATTCAGTCTGCCCTGTAACAGGTTGAAGTTGTTTATCCAGTTGAGTAGTTGTACATCATTGAGCATATAAGGTGTGCCCAGTGATTTAAAACCAGGCTGCACCCTTCGGTATCCTAATGTGGTGCTATATCCTTTCAATGCAAGCTGAACAGTCGATTGTCCTGCCCAGTTGGCCAGCGTACTGCTGTTGGAAGCCACAAAGTTCTTCATCAGTTTTTGCAACCCCATTTTTGATGAATCGGAGAGTGATGCCGGCGCCGATATATCTTCTGTGAGCCCGCTGATGGCAAGATCTGTACTGAATATGACTTTCTTCAGAACGGTGAGCCTGAATGAAGAGCCCAGTACAGTATTTTCCTGTGGGCGGTAACCGTTTTTATTGATCACTTTCACTGAGCCGCTGTCATCTTTTGCATGGAAATAAATAAGATCAATGTAATTGGAAAAATTTCCCACACCTATTTTTACACCATAACCAATTCTTGAAAATTGCGGCGGTGTAAACCTGCCGCTTGTGGTGTCTTCATTGATCTTTCGGTTGAGTTTTCCATAAAAAGCACCAAAGCGAAGGATACCGGGATTAAGTTCCAGTCCCACACCGCGAAAACTTTGCCCATCAAATGTAACCGGCGAAAACTGCATGGTTCTGTAACCAAGGTGGAGCTTTGCCCATTTGTAGGTGGGGCTTAATCCAAATTGTGCAAATGGTTGTGTATAGCTTTTACTGTATTGGTTTACCGCAAATGACAGTGGCAACGATACACCGTAAATTGTGGGCGTCAGGTTTCCGTATATATTCCAGCCAAAAGATGGCCGCGTTTGTATCAATTCATTTGAGCTGTAAAAATTGGAAGATGCTCCGATACTGCCTGTAACGGTAAACGGTTTTTGTTTTTTCAGGTTGCCCAGGTCCTGCGCTTTCGCAAGAGAAAGGCAACTCAGAAAAAGAACGACAGTGGTGATATATTTGATCATATTGGGCGTTGAATTGCTTTTCATTCCTCCACTTGTTTAATACTCCGTGGCGTAATAACCAATGTCCACCAATCCAAACAAAAGATGCAGTCCAAACACACTGGAATTGTCTTTATCAGGAAATGTTGGCGTAGTAGCGTCAACAGAGGAATAGCGACCCTGTAATATTTGTATGTGCCCCTTGGTCAGGGGCAAAAAATCTGCACCGTTCTTTTTACTCAGCATATACCACTGCCGGTTGGGTGTGCCTGCTGTTACTGCGGCTGTATTGACACTGATGATGTAGGCATGATTGGCTGTTACATCAATCTCCTCATTGATACTGGCAGAACCCAAATCGATATAACTGAAACCGCTTACAAACTGATTGACTATTGTTTTTTGCTTTATTACCTGGTGTGTCAGTGTATCCCATAATGTGACTATATAAGAGAGCCCGGCCTGGGGCATATGGATACCCATGGCATAAATTTTTCCTTTTTTCGACGGTACAAATAAATATCCCAGCTCCTTCGCCTGTACATCATGAATGGCCAGGTTATACTGAACTGAGTCGGCGTTCAGTACTGAAGCCAGCGGTGTTTCATCAACACGCGGGGGTATAGCCGGCGCTATGACACTGTCTCCTTTATTGCAGGAGTAAAAAATAACAACAGTGAAAAGCAGGATGGTAATCTTTTTCATGATGGTTGATTGTAGTAACAATGGGTGATGATACCGGTGTTTTTTAGCCTCCCGGTACTACGATAGGCTGGCATTGGTAATTGATATAGTTCAGTGGATAATTTGGGTAAAATGGCAACCCGGTATTGACATTGTCAAATTCAATTTCTGTGGGAAGTGTTCCAAAGTTGGCACCGTATTTATATTTTACCTGCACATCGATGAACTCATCAATAAAGCCACCGGTGGGCAACTGAATTTTTCGCCCGGTATAATGACGGTACGCAGTAGGATTATTATTACTATATGTATTATAATACAACTGCCAGAATGCATTGGTACGTGCATAATTGATAGCGTTGTCGTATGATAAGAACTGGTACCTGAGTTGTTCGCCAGGATCGTTTGCAGATTTGAAATACATCTTTGACAAATTGCCCTGGGTATATTCAAATCGCCAGTAGTTACCTTTAGCATCCGTTTGTTTGATCAATCGGCGTGTGGGATCAAATTCATTGTCGCAAACAGGGAAAGTGCTGAGCAGGGCACCATAAAAATCCCTTACTTCACCGGTTATTTTTACAGGATTGTTGTTGTTGTCATAGTTAATGATAAAATCCTTTTCGCAGGTATCGTGTTGACAAACCGGGCCACTCGTACCCAATCCTCCAAATGCATGCATGGCAATTCTGTTTACCATTCCACCGGCATTGTATTCGAGGTTGACAAATTCCCAAACTGTTTGCGCTTCTCCCCGGAGTTGTACCGGATTTTTATCGCCATTTATATTGAGTACGGTCATTCCTTCATTCCAGTTTTGCATCGGCGAAGTAAATATTTCGGGGAAGCCTTCATTTCCTGATACCGCATTGACATATAAAAAATTACTGATCTGGCAGGCACGTAAAATGGGTACAACGGTGGGAGGCGGATTGAAACTGGTATCACATGAAGTGATGACAAAACCTGCAACCATCACCAGGAGGATTGCCCTAGTTGCAAAAAATGTTTTTTTCATACAGCGTAGTTTTTAAATGAATGATTTATTATTTATCATCTCCCTGCATGGCGTCTTTAAGCCCCTTCATTATTTTTATGGTATACCCGGCCGTGGTAACCGTGTGAAAGGCGTGCTCAATACGCGTTACTTCCATAGCAGTCAGGCCACCTGCGGCGGTCTGTACCCACAGGTAATTCTTATTCAGCACGGGGATGGCCGCCATATTATTTTTCATCCGCGGATTGTTTTGCATAGCAGTAAGGTCAGTTGGTCTGCCGGCGCCCATGGTATAAATCTTTACCGGATCGAATGGTACTTTGGCGTACCACAGTGACATGGTACCGGTTTTACCTGTCGACCTGGTGGTTAATACCTTATTGTTCTGCACTACATATTCCTCCGCCGGGTAAGCACCGAGAAACATCTTTGTCTTCCCGGATTTTGTGATGGTGAAATGTTCATCATCGCGATCTTTTCGCAGCGGTGCTTTACTAATATCTTCAGCGAGTTTTTTCCCCATCATTCCGCCTTCCCCTACTGTCTTCGGCATATTCATAACGGTAATAGTTTTCTTTTTGTCATCAAAAATCCAGGTCTGCCCGTCCTTGGAATACACCATCAAACTAAAACTGGCCTCTTCATCTTTGATAGCAGCATAGTCGCCATTGGCAGTAAAATAATAGGTTACTTCCCTGTAAGCTTTACCGCTTTTATTGTCATCATCATCGTCATCGCGGTGCATGCGCTGATCCACCCGCCAGTCGAAATTGATAACGGCTGGTATGGAAACACCACTGGGATGTGTTTTGCTGTCACCACTAACCGGCAATGGTACCGGTGGTTTGTGATCACGGGTGGTGTCTACCTTTATCCGCACGGCAACAGCTTTTTCCCTGAGTACAATCACATCCTTGATTTCACTTGTTGAAAATTCAGTGGCTGCTATCGGGTAAAGCGGATCACGTATTTCAAAAGATGGGCTCCCCGAAACAGGATTGTCGAAATACAATATGGCATGCCCATCGTAACCCGGTACAGTGATGGTAATTATTCCTTCCACACCGCGCGGCAGAGTACTCTTATCTCCATCTACAATAAATAAAAACTTTTGATGTGCCTTGATAACAGATGTATATTTTGCAAAAACACCTTCCCCCTTTTCTGTCTTTCCAACACAGTTAATATCAAAGTTGGAATCATTGTCAACATAAATGCTGAAATGTCTCCATTGTGCTTCCACACTGGTTAGCTGGGATGACATTATCGTAACAATAAACAGTAGTCGCAACATGGTAATGCTTTTATATTTGATGGATTACAGTTTTATAAATTCAACACGGCGGTTTTGTGCTTTTCCTTCCGCACTCGTATTCGGCACTGCAGGTTGTGTTTCGCCCTTGCCATCAGTTTGCATACGCGTTTCCTCAATAGAAAATTCCCTGGCCAGCATCGCTTTTACAGCTTCCGCCCGTTTTTTAGACAATTCGAGGTTGGCAGCATTATCACCATCACTATCTGTATGCCCTACTATTTTTACACTGATGGCAGGGTTTTCCTTTAGTACAGTGGCGATATCTTTCAATGTGCCATAGGAAGCAGCTTTGATGTTGGCCGAGTTCACATCGAATAATATCCCTGTTGTAGAAAACTTTCCTTCGTTCAGCAATTTGTTGCGGGTATCAGGAAGGCCGGAAGCAAACTTAATGTTCCCTATCAGCCAGGTACTGCCATCATTGTTGAGCGAAGTGGCAAAGCGCAGTCCATTGTATTTAATGCCGGCAGACAACAGCGAAGGTGCATCCACCACTTTCGTTTCATTGAGGTACACACGCAACCTGCTTTTCTGGCGCCATACAGCTATATGGTAATTGAATGACTTTTGCCGCTGTATCCCTTTCACGGCAAACTCATTGGTCAGTATCTTTTCACCAGTTTTTGTATAACCCGCTATATTGACATTGCCCATATAAGGATCCAGTTCAAAATAACTGCGGTCGATGCCATAGTCAAATCCCGGTTTACCATTACCGTTATTCACTACCTGTAACCCAACAGTGGCTGTATTCGGGCCTGCGGGTGATGCCGGTGGTATAAAAATGAGATCGTATTCAAACGTAAAATTGTCAGGCAGGCTCTTGATAAACTGCGGGATATAGTAACCCTGCTTGGAGATATTGAGCCATTTGCCGGGAAATCCATCGGCAGTCATCAATTCACCGGAGGCATTGGTGGTCCATTTACCGGGGAAATCGCCTACTGCTTCCAGCGAAAAATCATCAAAGCCCATTACTTTTTCCCCGGGGATAAAATCATACTTACTATATGTTTTCACCGAAGGCTCCTGTACAGGCGTATTCTTCGCTGCGGAGTTTACGGTATTGTTCGAATCGGGTTTACTGCTGTTATTTTTATCTTTTTTCCTGAAAATATTGCTGATGCCTTTGTCAAGCGCTTTTTCTGTACCGGTTTGTGCCCCCTGTTTGGCGCCCTCAGCAGCTTTTCTTTTTATCAAATCACCAAATTGTGCATCGGCAGTGATGCACCATACTGCCAAAATGGAAATAATTGCATACTTTTTCATAACTCTTGTGTTAACGTTGCCTGCTGGTACAGGCGGTTTTACTAAGCAGTGTGAAACTAGCCAGCATCGAATAACCGTCCTACCGCCGCTGTGCATATGGATGTGATGGGTCAATAACTGGCGGCTTTTGGCGTGTAGCCGAAACAAGTACCCTGGGAAACCATGTATTGATGATAAACCGCCATTTACACAACAGTCATAGCAGTATGTTCAGTATAATTGCCGGCAATACCACAATGTGGTAGGTTTGTGACGGGATCAGGCTTTTATGCTTAAATTAGGAGGAAGTGCGATTGCGAGAGTCGGGAATTCCTGGTTTGAAAAAATACGTCTATGCTTATTCGATCTATTCGCCCGAAAGTGAGGCAATACATTGTTTACTTAATTGTAAGCTGGGCTGTGATATTGCTCTCCTTCACGTCATTACAGGCGCAGGATAAAAAAACTGCCATTCAATATCCCTTTCCGCAGGAATACAATTCTCTGAAAGATGATATTTCGCGGATGCAGTTTTTGGTAAAAGCCATCAACGATTCACTCAATGAGGATCAACTGTCAGCTGTTTTTGAATGGTCTGTTACCGGACTGAAGATGGCGGAGCGCAACAAGGTCGATACCATGATTGGTATTTTTAATTTTTATATTGGTAAAGCTTATACCTACCGGCTCCTGAAACCGGAAAGCGCCATTGTATATTATAAAAAAGTATTGCCTTATTTCCCTGATAAAATGAGGAAGTACAATGTATTTGCTGTCCGTGAAATTATGGAGCGCTATTCCGAAACCGGGAACAGGGATTCCTCTTTTGTATACCTCGATTCCCTGAAAGCACTGATAGATACCCTGCCGGAAACATCGCCCAAAAAAGTGAGCTTATCACAAAACATTGCCACAGTCTACCAATGGTTTGGTATGTTTAAAACAGCCATTGCTTACTACCAGGTTGCCGTCAATGGCGAAAGAAAAAATGGCAACAAACGTGGCCTGGGTATGGCATTGGCCAATCTCGGTGAATTGTACGACGAATCAGAAGATGATAAAAAGGCAATTCAGTACTCAAGGGAAGCGCTTGAATACCTGCAGGGCGTAAATATGCCTTATTTAAAAACAGCCTCTAACCTGGCGATTTATTTTAACAACCTTGGCTTGTATGATTCCGCCTTGTACTACCTTCAAAAATCTGATGCGGTTATTCAAAAAATAAATGATACACAACAGGAGCTGGCTAATAAACTTGTACTGGCTGAAATTTATCTTGCACAGAAGAAATACGAGTTGGCGAAACCGCTGCTTACAAAAAGTGTAGCTGATCTTGCAGGTAGTGGTGACTACTGGAATATTGCAAAAGCCTTTTTAAGCAGCGCCAATTATGATACCGCCATGCACAACTACCCTTCGGCAAAAAACAACCTCCTGCAATCTTTAAAAGTTTCAAAGGAAAATAAGCAGGAAATTCTGGTAGTGATTGCACTGCGAAACCTGGCAACAGTACATGCCAAAATGAATGACTACAAGGGAGCTTACCAGTTCCAGCAGGAATTCCTGCAGCGTAAAGACTCTATGACCAATGAAAAAACCAAGGCTACCCTGGCGGATCTTGAAATCAGTTACAAAACGTTGCAGAAAGAAGAACAAATACAATTGCTGAAAAAAGACAATGATATTAAGGCACTCCAGTTGGACAACAGCCGGCGTTCCATTGTATTTTACGTGATAGCATTCTTAATGGTACTCTCCATACTGGGCACTGTATTTTACCAGCGCAACATTCGTAATAAAATAGAAACACAAAAGATAAAGGCAGAACTGGAAACAAAAGTGCTGAGGTTGCAAATGAACCCTCATTTTATTTTCAACAGTCTCAACAGCATCGAAAATTTTATTATGCGCAACGAAAAACGCCTGGCCAGTGATTACCTGAACAAATTTGCGCGCCTCATCCGCATGATACTCGACAGTAGCCGTACGGAAGTAGTGCCCATTGCCAAAGACATGGAAGCCCTGCAATTGTATATCGACCTGGAGCAACTGCGCTTTAATAATAAGTTCAGTTATAAAACATATATTGATCCCGCATTGCTGGGCGGCGATTACCGTGCCCCCTCCCTGTTAATCCAGCCTTATGTAGAGAATGCCATCGTGCATGGCCTCGCCCACAGCGATGAAGATAACCTGAACCTAACGGTAACGGCTACCCTTGAAAATGATAAAATAAAATACGTCGTGCAGGACAACGGCGTCGGGCGTGAAAAATCCGGCGAGTATAACCGGCAAAACAAACCCTACCACCAGAGCGTAGGTCTTAAAATAACAGAGGATAGGATCAACCTGTTTAACCATGAGAAGGACAAACACGATGCCGTAAGGATCACCGACCTATACGATGAACATAGAATACCAGATGGAACAAAAGTTGAAATCACTATAAATGCCGTGTAAGATGGAAACGCTAAAAGCTATCCTTATTGACGATGAACTGAGCAGCCTGCAAAACCTGCAACAAAAATTAATTGAATTCTGCCCCGACGTGGAGATTATTGCCATGGCTCAGAAACCGGAAGAAGCCATATTATTAATACGCCAGCACAAGCCCGATGTTATTTTCCTTGATATAGAAATGCCGCGCATGAATGGCTTCCGCATGCTGGACGAGCTGGGTGAATTTGATTTTGATATTATTTTCACTACCGCCTACAATCATTATGCAGTGGATGCCATCCGCATCAGCGCCTTCGACTACCTGATGAAACCAGTTGCCATCAAAGATTTGCAGGGCGCCGTAGAGCGTTTGGCCAAGCACCGGCAATTGCAGACAAAAGATAAACTGGATGTGTTGCGACAATCATTGTCGCCCAACCGAAGCCAGGAAGAGAAAATTGCAGTGCCCACGAACGAAGGGCTGGAATTTATTCCTATAAAAAGTATACTGCATATTGAATCCAGCTCCAACTATTCCAAATTATTTTTCCTGGAAGGGAAATCGATCCTTGTTACCAAACTACTCAAAGAGTTTGAAGATTTATTATTGCCCTATCAATTTTTCCGCGTGCACAATTCGCACCTGATTAATTTGAAATACATAAAAAAATATATCCGCGGTGAAGGCGGGCAGGTAATTATGCAAAATGGGGATGTGATAGATGTGTCCAGGAGAAAAAAAGATGAATTTCTAAAATTAATTGTTGGGTGAGGGGTCAAAATTCAAAAAACAAAAGTCAACAGACAAAAAGTAAAAGATAAGGAACCAATAAACCAAAACTGTACACCTTTTTCCTTCTACCTTACCCCTTCCACTCTTTACCTTCTCTCTAGATTGCCTTACTAAATAATGCATCACTGTTCCTGCCCGCGCGGCGTAACAGGTGCAGATCAAAAGCGCTGCAGATATTCCTGATAAAATGCAAACCAAGCGCTGTCACCTCAAGTGAATCATGGGTATAATTTACCAATCCATCGGCATGCATAGCGTCCAGCGCCGGGAAGGAAAACTGTTGCAGTAACGGTAAATGATCTTTTGAAAAGCGCGTTTTTCCGCGGCAACTAATATCCAATATGTAGTGACGGAATGCCACATCTTCTTCCGACAGGAAATAACCTTTTCTAACCGGCAGCTCATTATTATTGATGGCCTCACTATAATCGTGCAAAGTCTTATCATTTTGTGCAAAGGCAACACCTACATCGCTGATACTTGACACGCCGAGACCCAGCAGTAGTGAAGTATTTTGGGTAGTATACCCCATAAAGTTGCGGTGAAGTGTGCCATTATTCCTTGCCGTAAATAAATCGTCTGTCGGTAATGCGAAATGATCCATGCCAATATCTTCATAGCCATGATCTGCAAATAGTTGCTTACCGAGTTGATAGAGCGCCATTTTCTCTTCGGTAGAAGGCAAATCGGTTTCATCGAACAAGCGTTGACCGCGGCTGGCCCAGGGAACATGTGCATAACTGTAAAATGCAATACGGTCTGGTTTCATTTCTATGGACTGAAGAATCGTTTTTTCCAGGCGTTGCAGGTTTTGCAAAGGCAACCCGTATATCAAATCAAAGTTGACTGATTTATATCCAATGCTGCGGGCTGCTTCCGTTACCTTTTTTACATTTTCAACCGGCTGTGTACGATTGATGACGCGCTGCACTTCCGGATCATTATCCTGCACACCAAAGCTTACACGGCGAAAGCCCAGCCTGTATAAAGTTTGTAAATGATCATAAGTGGTGTTATTGGGATGTCCTTCAAAACTAAACTCATGTTCGGGATGTATCTGTGCCTTGGCAAATATTCCATTTAGCAGGCGCTCCAGGTTTTGCGGTGAAAAAAAAGTAGGTGTTCCGCCTCCCAAATGCAATTCACGAATAAGTGGTGGTTCGTTCAGCAGCCCTATATACATGCTCCATTCCTTTAAAATGGTTTGCATGTACTCTTCTTCCACAGAATGGTTAGTAGTAATTTTTTTATTGCAGCCACAATAAGTACACAATGATTCACAAAATGGCAGGTGTATGTACAGGCTGATACCTTCTTTTTTGTGTAATTGAAATTGGTGTACAAAAACCGATTTCCATTGGTTTGTATCTATTCCTTCCTTCCAGAAGGGAACGGTGGGATAACTGGTGTACCGTGGTACGGCTACATTGTATTTACTGACGAGCTGGTTGTCTATTTTCATACACTGGAATTGATATTCTTTGTTTAAGCGAGCATCATGGCATGTGCCTTTGGAAAAAGGATATTGTTTTCCAGGTGAACATGTTCGTGGAGATCCTCTTCAAATTCTTTTAACTCTGCGAGTACCACGCGAAAAGTAGTACAGGCTGTTTCCGGGGCCGTATAATTATTGGTCAGTTCCCGGATGCGGAACATAGCCTCACCGGCATGTTCATGTTCTGCTTCCATAACAGCAATCGGTCCATCAATAAAATTATGGGGCGAAGCACTCCGGTCGTGGTGAGTGCCCGCTTGTTCGAGATCCTTGATACGCGGAAATAAAATAAATTCTTCTTTTTGCATATGCGCATCCATTTCAAGCTGAACTGCTGAAAAAATAGTCAGCACTTCTTTCATATACGGGAAACGATCGCCGTGTTTGGAAGCAACTTTTCCCAGGTGAAACAATATGGCCGGCATTGATTGCCTGGCATAAAAATGGTGACGCGCCATAATATGACTGATCAGTTGCCCTGCAGTCATACGGCTGAATGGTATACGTTTGTCAACTTCCTGTGTCATCGCGGCCGACAACTCTTTTTCAATATCCTGCACTGGCAATCCTTTTTCGGTACAGGCTTCTGCCAGTGAACGTTTTCCCTTACAGCAGAAATCGAGGCTGTATTTTTCAAGTACGGGAACGGCATGATGGCTTTCCTTTACAATGGATGCCAGGGTTTGCTGTGAAATATTTGTCATAAACTGATTTTTACAAAAAAAAACATATCATTTGATATGTTTTGTGATTAAAATCATCTTTGTTACTAACAACTACCCTATTCGTTTTCAGGCTGCTCGTAAAATATGTTGATGTACGTATCAAGACATCTACCTGAAATTCCTTCCCCCGGGAAATATTTTCTGTTGCAACTGATCGGTATCCTTACTTTTTTTGGACACACCGGGAGGAGCGGATTTTTCATCCGGACGCGCCAGTGTTAAAACCTGTGGGTCTTCATTTCCAGTTGCGGTAAGCCGCCGGAGCAAAGCTGTAAAATTATGACAGGATTGTACGATGACATGTATTACTTCTCCTTCTACCTGTAATTTTCCCTGTACCATGATTAACCTTGACTGCAAAATTTCTTTCCGGTATATCTCAAATAAATTTTCAAAAACAACCAGGTTGGCAAAGCCTGTCTCATCTTCAATGGTCATAAAACAAATACCACCCGCAGTTCCGGGTCTTTGTCTTACCAAAACCAGGCCGGCCACTTTTACACTATCACCATCTTTTGCAAACAACAAATCTTTTGTTGGAATAATGTGCAGTTGCTGCAATTTCTCCCGGACAAAACTTACCGGGTGTGCTTTTAAAGAAAGTGATAATGCAGCATAGTCATGTACCACATGTTCTGACAATTTCATCTCCGGTAATGTTATGTTTTCCGACAAGGCATCTGCCGGTTGCTGACTGGTAAACAATGCTACTGAATGATCCTTTGCAGATACTTCCCACAACGCCTGGCGACGATCAAGTCCAATGGAACGAAAAGCATCTGCATCTGCCAGTTTCTCCAATACAGACAATGAAAGGCCAATATCTTTCAGATCATTGATGTGTTTATACCTGGTAGTTCTGCACGACAATAATAAGTTCATATCATCTTCACGCAACCCTTTTACCTGCCTGAACCCCAAGCGAAGTGCACAATATTTATTTGATTTTTCTTCCAGTAAATTATCCCAGGTGGAATAATTTATGTCTACTGGTCTTACTTCCACGCCATGTTTTTGTGCATCAATAATAATTTGTGCGGGCTGATAAAAACCCATTGGCATGCTGTTGAGCAATGCACAGGCAAATACATCGGGGTAATACCATTTGATCCAGGAAGAAACATAAACCAGCAATGCAAAACTGGCAGCGTGGCTTTCGGGAAAACCATAACTGCCAAACCCTTCCAGTTGTTTGAATACTCGTTGCGCATATTCCTTTGTGTATCCTCTTTCCGTCATGCCCCTGATTAATTTCCTTTCAAATTGGGACACCATGCCCTTTGCTTTAAAGGTGGCCATACTGCGGCGCAATTCATCCGCTTCTGCTGGTTCAAAACCCGCCGCTACAATGGCGATCTTCATCGCCTGTTCCTGGAACAATGGTACACCCAATGTGCGGCCAAGAATATCTTTCAGTTCTTTGGAAGGATATTCCACTGGCTCTTCACCATTGCGTCGGCGCAGGTAAGGATGTACCATATCACCCTGTATAGGTCCAGGTCGTACGATGGCCACTTCAATCACCAAATCATAAAAACTACGTGGTCGTAACCTGGGCAGCATCGATTGCTGCGCACGGCTTTCTATCTGGAAAACACCAATCGTATCTGCATGACAGATCATTTCATATACTGCCGGATCATCCTGTGGAATGGTTGCGAGTGTAAAATCAATTCCATAATGTAGTTTGAGAAGATTAAAAGCTTTACGGATACAGGTAAGCATACCAAGTGCCAATACATCTATTTTTAAAAAACCCAGTGCATCAATATCATCTTTATTCCATTCGATACAGGTACGGTTTTCCATCCGTGCATTCAGAATGGGACAGAGATCAGATAATTTACCGCGTGTAATAACGAAGCCGCCTGTATGCTGACCAAGTTGCCGCGGGAAACCCATAAACTGCCTGGTTAATTCAAGCACTTTCCGCAGGTGTTTATCATCCGGGTTCATTCCCAGTTCTTCTATCTTTTCCCCTTCAAACCATTCATCTGTGAATTCCCATACCGAACCTGACAGGCGATTGATGGTATCAACGGACAAGCCCATTGCTTTTGCCACATCGCGCAAGGCCCCCCGCTGGTGTTGCTGTGTAACCGTTGCAACAATGGCTGCCCTGTCGCGGCCATACTTATTATATATGTATTGTATGACTTCTTCGCGACGCTCATGTTCAAAGTCAACATCAATATCAGGTGGTTCATTACGCGCTGCAGAAATAAACCTTTCAAACAGCAGGTCGAATTTTGCCGGGTTGACAGAAGTAATACCGAGGCAATAACATACCGTGGAATTGGCAGCTGAACCTCTTCCCTGGCAAAGTATATCCTGGCTCCTCGCAAAACGAACGATATCATAAACAGTTAAAAAGTAAGAGGCATAATTCATTTGTTCAATAAAAGCCAGTTCGTGATGAATGGCGGTCACCACTTTTTCAGGAATATCTTCTCCATAATGTTGCGCAGCGCCTTTCCAACTCAGGAAAGTCAATTCTTCCTGTGGTGTGCGGCCTTCCGTTGTTATTTCTTCCGGGTATTCATATTGCAATGAGTCAAGTGAAAACCTGCATGCTGATGCTATTTCCTGTGTATGTTTAATGGCATCGGGATATTGACGGAACAAGCGCAACATTTCTTCCTGTGGTTTTAAATACCTTTCTGCATTTGGGTACAACCGGAAACCTGCATTATAGATGGTACATTTTTCACGGATACAGGTGACAATATCCTGCAATTGCCGCCGGGAAGGATCATGATAATGTACATCGTTGGTGGCCACCATTGGTATCTCTAATACAGACGATAACTGTGCCAGCCGGAATAAATATTTGCCCTCATCTCCCCGGTAACGCTTTGAGGCAGCTATATAAAGATCGGCACCCAACATATTTTTATATTCTTTTGCTGCTGTTTCGAAGGAAGGATCGAAATGAAAGGAAGTATTTAAAGTATCGGGTGGCAGCAAAATAAATTTCACTCCAGCTGCATGTGCAAATACATCTTCTTTGTACAGGTGACATTCGCCCTTTTCCGCACGACAATTTCCAATCGTTAACAAGGCACTTAATTGCGCATAGGCCTGCCCGTTTGTTGGATAAGCCAGTAAACTGGGCCCATCCAGCAGATCAATACGGCAACCGGGTATAATGCGAATGTTTTTCTTTTTGGCTGCAACATGGGCACGCACAATCCCTGCAAATGTATTGCGATCTGTAATGGCTATTTCGCTGTATCCATACAGTGCCGCCTGTTCTGCCATTTCTTCCGGGTGTGATGCCCCCCGGAGAAAACTAAAATTGGTGGTTACCTGCAATTCTGTATACAACATACATCACATATTACCTGTTCATGCAAAAAATCCGTGAATAAACCATTGATAGGTTTTATCAGTACTATAATGACCTGACCGGAACAACCAATACCGGTTTCCCTGTTCATCTTCCACGCGGTAATAATCCCGGTGCTGTCCTTCCTGTATCCACCACTCCTGTTCAATGCGTTCAGGTCCGTCTGCTCTAATAATTTTATGCAGTGTTCCCCTGTAGCGGAAAAGCATGGGCGGATAATCCGGAATAGGTGCGGTGACATCTACCAGCTCCGGCTTTGACAACAATTGCAATGGCCTTGGCTTACCCGGTTTCCATACAGTAGTTGGTTTATCACTGAGTGAAGCAGCAGGTTTTATGGATCGCTCCGGCCAGTAATGTTCATCTGGTAAATAACGGTGAATATGTCCCATTCCGATCTTACAGGTCAGCCGATCAAGTAATTCAGACAATTCATTATTCTCCAGTCCATACGATGTTTCCCAAATACTTTCCTGCAGGGGAATTTGTTTTTCTGCTTTTGGCGCAGTAAGGACAAACAATTCTATCCCTTCACCTGGCTCAATATCCGGTAATTTAATTTCAAAGAGTTTGAATAGGTGCTGTGGATTGTGCGAAGGTCGGTTTGTGCCTATTTCAATATTGATTATTTTTCCATCAACGCGGAAACATTTGAATACAGCAGCACGAAGCCCCATTGCTTCTTTTTGCAAATGCAGGCAAAGCAATTCCAGCAAACGCTTCAATGCTATTTCAATTCCTGTAGCAGTTACAATGGGTTCAGGACAGGGCAACCGTTCCATATATGGTTCAACAGGCCGTACCGGTTGAAGAACTTCTTCCACATGACCTATTGCCTGGTCCAGCCGTTCCAACATGGTTGCACCAAAACGCCTTCTCAATGCAGTGCGTGGCATTGCAATAAAATCCCTGACATGCCGTAGCCCAAGTTTATCCAGTTGTTCGACAATTCCCTGTTCGAGCCGAAGCGATGCTGCGGGTAATGATAAGAGCGCAGTTGTTTGCTGGTTATGGCCGATAACAAAATTATTCTTTCCATAACGGGCAACCGCCCATGCAGCGCCAATAGTACCGGCCATGGCTACCCGAATAGCATAACCATGTTCCCGGAATTTTTCAGCAATGGCAGCAATATACAATTCATCACTTCCCCAGAGATGTGTGCAGCCAGTTACATCCAGTAACAATCCGCCGGGAAGATCAACTGATACAACAGGCGTAAAACGAATACACCATTCAGCAATCCGGTGCAACAATTTATTTTCCAGTCCGGGGATATCATCCAGTGCTTCCAGTGAAGGAAATATGGCTCTTGCATCGGCAATGGCCATGCCGGTATAAATTCCCTGCGCTTCCGCCAATTCATTGGTTGCTGTCACAAGCATTTTTCCATGCAAAGCAGTTTTTAATACAAATGCTTTATTGCGCAACCCTGGCTGGCGCAACAAAAACCAATCTGTTGCGAGATGACAAAACCATATTGAAACAAACCGTTTGCCCATATCAAATTGCTTTTCTTTGTTGTCCCTGTACAATTGCTTCCATTGGATATACAGGACGAAAGCGTCCATCGTACCATTCCAGTTGCCATATTCCCGGTTTGCCATTGCGCACTTTTAATAACTCGATGTTCCATCTTGTAACACCCACACCCGGCAAATCACCCTCAATGGTACCGGGCAATGGAGTTACTTTCCACCTGGCAGCGCAGGCAGTCGTTACAAGGTTTCGAGGATTGCGCCTGAATAAAAATCCATTGACGCGGCTTTTTTCAACAGCGAGTTGCAATCGTCGCGATTGTGTAAAATTGATATCGGATATTTCACCCACCACTGCTGCAAGACCATTACATTTCAGTGATTCTTCCATGACCCACAATATCTCACTTTCATTATGGAGATCGATAAAAATGATTTTATCGGGTTCAATACCAAAGTTGGTAAGGGCAGGCGGAAAAATGGTTCGGGATGAACCTATCCATAATGATACGCCGTTTTGTTTCATAAGCGACCCAAGTATTCCCGCAATAAAACCGCCGGTAGCCGCCGCCGATTCAAAACTGCTGGTAATACATTCATGAATGGTTCCAAGTGGAAAAATTGATTGTGGAAATGCCTGGTTGATGGGCCCAAGTTCAATAGAAGGCACATGGTGTTGCGAAGATGCCCGGAATCCCTGCAACTGAAAAATTTCCTTTTGCAATTGTGATAATATATCTCTCCTGGCAGAAACCATAAAGCTGCTAAAATGTAATACCCAATTTTTTAGCAATATTACTAATTTTTTTAGTAAAACTATTTCTAGAATTATTATCTTTGATGGTGCGCGAAAAGGATGGCTGAAGGAATGGAAATTACTTTACCGAATAAGGCCGGTTTACAGGTAACACACCGAAACTGGCGGAAGGAGTATTGCCCATTTCGATGATCAGTTCCCCGCCTTTCATGATATCACTGTGGAGAATATAAGATTTCAAAGAAGGCTTTCCATTTAATATGATGCGCTGTATATATTTATTGGCGCTGCTGTTGTTCTTCACTTGTACATGAAATTTTTTTCCGCCTGGCAAATGAATCAATGCATCATCAATTACCGGGCTGCCGAATACATACAAACCACCGGCGGGATGAACAGGATAAAAACCCAGCGCACTGAAGATATACCAGGCTGACATTTGTCCTACATCCTCATTGCCGCATAAACCAGCAGGTTTATCCGTATATAAACTGTCCACGATATAACGGACCTTCTCCGCCGTCTTCCAGGGCTGGCCTGCAAATGCATATAAATATGTTGTATGATGACCGGGTTCATTGCCATGTGCATACTGCCCTATGAGACCAGTAATATCCGCCGATGCTTCGCTGCCCATATCATACTGCAGCATAAACAATGAATCGAGTTTATTGGAAAACTTTTTTTCTCCGCCTATCATGGCCATTAAACCTTCCACATCCTGTGGTACCAGCCAGGTGTATTGCCATGCATTGCCTTCACTGAAATCGTCGCGCATATGCCTCGATACAAATGGACTGAATGGAACACGCCAGGCATTACCTGAAATTTTTCCGCGTACAAATCCAACAGATGGATCGTAATAATTTTTATAATAAGCGGCACGCCTGCTGAAATAGCGATAATCATCTTTCTTTCCCATGCGCTTAGCCATGAGTGCAATACAGGCATCACCAATCGCGTATTCCAAACCCATCGCTACCGATTCGGGCATGCTGTCGGCAGGAATATATCCGCGATCTTTTACAAAACGCAAGCCCCTCAGATCAAGCATTGCTGTGTTGCGCACTGCTTCATAGGCCAGCATGGTATCAAAACCTTTTATTCCTTTTAAATAAGCATCCGCCACTACCTGGATGGCACTGTTGCCGGGCATAGTATTTGTTTCATTGCCGACGAGGTGCCAAACCGGCAAACGACCCTGTTGCTGGTAAATGGCCAGCATGGTATTGATCATATCACTCACCCTGCCTGGTTGCAGTAAAGTATACAATGGGTTCGCCGCACGATAGGTATCCCACAATGAAAAAGTCGTAAGATTGGTAAATGGCGCATGCCGGTATAACCGCTTATCGGTACCATAATAATCTCCGTTGACATCATTGAAAACAGAGGGGGCAATCATGGTATGATAAAGTGCTGTATAGAAAATCTTTTTTTTCGTTTCATCCTTGCATTGCACAGCTACTTTTGAAAGGGCCTTGTTCCAGGCAGCACTGGCGTCGGCAACTATTTTATCAAAATTCCATTGTGGGATTTCTGTTTGCAAATTTAGCAGGGCATTGTCCATGCTGACAGGTGATATACCTGTTTTTACAAGCACCTGTTCTTTTCCAGGTGTTACAAAATCAAGCACGGCTTTGACACTATCCCCTTTGCAATCATTTCCTGTTTGTAATTTATTACGTTCGTAGAGCGAACAGGTTTTGAATGGTTTTGAAAATATCATAACGAAATAGATGCGCTGATCGGCAGCCCATCCTTTGGAAAAGCGATACCCTTCAATAGTGCTGTCGTTCAATTTTCGTATATAGGTGTCCGTTGGCCGGTCCCAGCCAATGCCCTGCACCAAATCAACCAGTATTCGTGCATTGCTTCCTGCGGGGAATGTATATCGGTGAAACCCTACCCTTGTGGAAGCCGTCATCTCCGCCCTGATATGATAACGCTCCAGTTCCACAGAGTAATAACCCGGCTTCGCAAGCTCTGTTTCATGACGGAACAGGGAATAATATCCCTCCTGTGGATTTTTTACAGAACCTTTATCGAGTTTTATTTCACCAGTGACAGGCATTACCAGTATATCGCCCAGGTCACCAATACCAGTACCACTCAAATGCGTATGCGAAAATCCGATGATTGTAGAATCTGAATAATGATACCCTGAACACCAGTCCCAGCCTTCTGATATATTAACCGGCCCGAGTTGTACTGCTCCAAACGGAACATTCGCACCCATAAAGACATGCCCGTGAAAGCCTGTTCCAATAAAAGGATCAACATACTTCGTAAAGGAAGGAATCGAATCAGTATGGTACTCCGCTTTTGTTATACCTGCGGTGAATATAAAAAACAAAGCAATGACAAATAACCTGGCTGCTTGTCGCATTCAATTTAGTTTAATACAATTCGATGTTCGAAATCACCGGGCAGGCTTTGGCGTCGGTAATCGTAACTTTTATTTTCTGTGTGTTAACGGGTTCAATTTTTAATACTCGCTTATAGCCAATCGTCGTGCCTTCTGCGATATTTTCCCACTGGTCGTTTTTCCAAACAGCCACAGTAAAATGTTTTACCCGTTGGCCAAGTGGTATGTATTCCTGCAGCAGCACATATTTTATCAACGATGCTTGGGGCAACGTTATGGTTAAACTTCCGGTTGTCACTTCATCGTTGGTTGTCCAGTAGGTATTTTTATTACCATCGGTTGTATTGGCCGCTGAGAATTCTTTTTGTTTACCGCGATAACTATCGGCTGTCACGGCTGCATGCAGTGCAAGGTTATGTCCCAGTTCTTTTTTCAGCAATGCCCGGAAACCAAGCAAAGATTGTACATCATTTTCATGAAACAAACCACGGCGATCGGGTGGTACATTTAATAACAGGGTAGAACCACGTCCCACAGAAGTAAGGTATATATCGAACAACTGTTGTGGTGTTTTTACCTGTGCATCTTCTGCTGCATGGTAAAACCATCCTGGCCGGATGGAAACATCCACTTCAGCCGGTATCCACTTGTTGCCATCAGGTGAACCCGTATTCAACAAAGATTCTATACCGGCTTTGCCTGCATACAAAGTATCAGTGGATATTGTATTCCAGTTGGTTTCTCCTGCCACGCCTCTTTCATTTCCCACCCAGCGCACACCGGGGCCTGCATCGCTGAAGAAAACAACATGCGGCTGTATGCTTTTTACCAGCGCCAGTGTGCCGGGCCAGTCGTAATAGGTAGCGCCATTGATGCGCCTCGTTTCATTGGCACCACCATAATATCCGTTGCCGCCATTGGCTCCGTCAAACCACATTTCTGCAATGGGGCCATACTGTGTAAACAATTCTTTCAATTGATTTCGGTAATACGTAATGTACGCCGGCTTCCCATATTCTGCATGGTTCCTGTCCCACGGTGACAGGTAAACGCCAAACTTTAAACCGAATTTTTTACAGGCATCGCTGGCTTCGCGTACGATATCTCCTTTACCATTTTTATATGGGCTGCTCTTGATGGAATGCTGTGTGTACTTACTTGGCCAGAGACAAAAACCATCGTGGTGTTTGCAGGTAAGTATCATAGTTTTAAATCCAGCCTGTTTTAAAGTGGCCGCCCACTGGTTGGCATCCAGTTGTGTGGGGTTAAATACTTTTTCACTTTCACTGCCTTCGCCCCATTCGAGGTTGGTAAATGTATTGGTGGTAAAATGCACAAATGCATTTGTTTCCATTTCATGCCATGCCATTTGCTCCGGTGATGGAACGGGTAAAACAGGTTTTGGCGGAAGTAGTTTACCCGTTTGTGCTGTTACTATAGCAGTAGCCATTGCTGCAGTGGCGAGCAAAATAATATTCTTTATACGCATGTGTTTGCTTGTTTTACTATAAGAATAACTCGTATCCTTATGATATTTTATTTTCCTGTTTTCATACGGACGGGATGAGCGGCTGCTGCCAATGGCAATATACCTGCTGTTTTAAACTTTTCAATTACTTTCTGTGCAAGCATTCTTCCTTCCTGCTGGCCATTTTCTATTGCATCCCTGAAATGAATACCGCCGTACAGTCTTGAAATAGCTGCTTCCGCTGCCGCCGCACGAAAAGAAGTAAACCGGCGCGCTTCCAGTTCAAACATTTTCTCCGAATCATCAGTAAAAGAAAAATTATCGCCTAAAAGATAGGTCAATATTTCCGCAGATGCTGTGGAAATAACACTGTGCCCGCTGGTGTATTCAGGAAACGGCGGCGTCTGCAATAATGGCATCCATTTGGAATCGATATAACGGTTGATATACGATTCGGGGCGTATACGGTTACTCCTGTATTTTTCATCCCAGCAACTGATAAAGGCATCCATCAGCGTAAACGATACCATTGCATGCAGTAATATTGTTCTGTCAAAATCAAGTTTCCCTTTTTTTGCTGCAATACCGGTTATGTTCATCCAGTGTCCGCCGGGACTCATTTTTTTAAACCCCAGCGACATATGCCCGGAGCTGGCAACGACAAACGGATTGCAATCCCAAAAACCTGCAATGGTCAATTGTTCGGAACTTGCTTTGTTGGAAACAGTGTACACTTCCATCGCCATTTTATAAAATACACTGTTGCTGTCCTTGCTGAATTCCGTGGGAGGTGCGGGTGGAAACTGGTTGCAGGAGTCAATTATTAAGGGGCGAATCGTTTTCCAGTTTGGTTCTATAGCTTCCATATACGCCGGTGGTGTGGGAAACCAATACCCATCTCCTTTTACCGGTGTGTAGCGCAGCAATGTGCTTAACTTAAAATAGTTATCAGTTTTCGAGAAAGCCAACACATTGGCCGCAGCCTGCTGCCCAACTTTTACTGTGGCCGCTACCATCGCAGGCGGCATTTTTTGCTGTTTCCAGCCAGCTACAAGTTTATCTTCCTCTTCCTGCAAGGTATAACCGGAAGGCAGTAATAATTTTCCTGCTTCCAGTATGGCGTACAACGCTGCGTTTTTATAATTATAGGAATTGTTATTGGCATTGATGGCAACCGGCTGATACTTTTTAATCAACTGACCAGCCGGTGTCATCCCCGGATTATTTTGTGCCACAATATCATAGGCCGCAAGCATACTATACGCATAATACCTCGAAGCAGCCGGTGGATTGACCACATCGTGCATCATGACCATCGACAATGAAAATATTTCCTGCGACACTTTATCCGGTGGCGGTAATGATTGCTGCGCACGCGTGCAAAAGGGAAACAGGAAAATTAAAATGAAAAAGCGCTTCATGTGTTACTGCATTTTATAAAATTGCATGGCCTCACCGGAAATGCCGATGACGAGGTATTTACTGCCGTTGATATCGATGATGGTGGCTGATTTTACGTCGCCCATAACAGATAGCCCTGATTGCACCTGGTCTACATAAGAAAAATTTCCCTTGCCGTCTCCCGCCAGCAGGCATCCATAGTTGGCATCGATGCTGCCGATTTTTAATCGGTTATCGGAATGATTACCGAGCAATAACAAATCCGTTTTACCATCTTTATTAAAATCACCCGTCATAATTTTTGTCACCGCCGAATATTGTGCCTGTACAGGCAGTTCAGCTACGACAAATTTCCCATTTCTGTTCAGCAGGCAAACCGTCCTGCACTCTGTTGCTGTTAGTTTACCTGCTTTTGACAACTCTTCTGTTCCTATGATCTCTTTCATGGTAGCATTAGCATAATCTTTATAGGAAGTAAATTTTTTCCGCATCGGGTACATCTGCTCATTCAGTTCGTCGCGGCTGACAAAAGGATAACTGGTGCCTTGTATATAAAAATTGAAGA
This sequence comes from Chitinophagaceae bacterium, assembly GCA_044223995.1. Taxonomy (GTDB): domain Bacteria; phylum Bacteroidota; class Bacteroidia; order Chitinophagales; family Chitinophagaceae; genus JACMLD01. Next base: position 1,070,044 of record JBGALE010000001.1, on the reverse strand, counting down.
AAGGATCAATCGAACCATTTTTATCAAAGTCGGCATAATACAATTCGCCGGGTTGTTGCGGGGTAAAATGCATTTGCGTATTCTGCCCTATATTGCCTGCAATGATATCATCCTTACCATCGCCATCCACATCTGCAATAGCAAGTGAAAACCAGCAACCCGGTAAGGGCTTCCCGAAATAATCACTGGTTTTATCTGTAAAGCCTTCTTTGGAATTAATATAAATGGAAGGCGCCATCATTTCACCCACCAGTATCAAATCTTTTTTGCCATCGTTGTTGATATCTGCCCATTGTGCATCGGTTACCATACCTGCATTGTCAAATGTCGTTTGGACAACAGAAAAATGTCCCTTGCCATCGTTGTTGAGCAAATAACTTCTGGGAGCCAACGGGTAACTGCCGGGTATGATTCTTCCGCCGACAAACAGATCCACGTCACCATCACCATCATAATCACAAGCGCGCACCACCGATTTGGAAGAAGCACTCATATCGGGCAATGCGTCTTTTGTCAAAATAAACTTGCCGGTTGCATCATTGAGGTATAATTCATCCTGCAGGGCTGGGGTATTGGGAGCAAACAAAGAATAGCCACCCTTTGCGATGTACAAATCCGGCCATCCATCTCCATTGGCATCAAAGAAAACTGCCGCTGCTATTGCAGAATTGGCTTCATCACCAATCGTAAAACTGTCATCGGGTTTAAAAGAACCAGCTTTCTGCTGGATATATATTCTCCCCGGCTTGCTTTTATCACCGCTGATAAATAAATCCATCAATCCATCCCTGTTGACGTCGGCTGTTGCTGCAACAGGTCCTGTTTTAGAATACATGAACAACATCAATAACTGGCGCTTGAAATCATTTTCATCAAATGGTTCATTCCGGTAATCGATCATGGCTGCCTCCTGTTCAAAAATACTTTTCACTCCAGGTTCTGAAATTGATTTCATTGGTTTTACATCTGCCTTATACACAATTTCCAATTGCTGGTTAACAGGTACTTTCAGTAATTGTTGCCTGGCATTGTTGGGCCATATGATATTGATGGAATCAATAATGGTGGCATTGCCCAGTCCAACATGCAGCCTGGTAGAAACACAAGACAGGTAGCCCCTTCCCGGGTTGACTTCTTCGTACTGTACTTTGCCGCCTGCATATACATATACTTTTGAACCGATCGCAAAACTGTTGGCACCAGTATATTTTAACTTAAGAGAAATATATGCTGACTGGTTATTTTCCCGCGACATGTTTTTGTACACTGCTGCTTCTTTATTAATGCGGTTGACGACCAAATCCAAATCACCATCGTTGTCAAGATCGGCATACACAGCGCCACTGGATACACCAGGATCTGTGATACCCCAATCCGTTTTCTTATTGGAGAAAGTCAGGTTGCCATTATTTTTAAACGCATAATTGTACAATACTGTCGATGGCATGGCTGTTACCAAATCCATCAGTTTGGCAGGTTCACGATCGATCGCCTTTTTTATTTTATAATCACCCCAGTAACGGAGAAAATCTTTATTGGTATAATCGCGCAGGTAACCATTGGTGATAAACAAATCTTTGTATCCATCGTTGTCTAAATCGCAGAGCATCGGGCACCAGCTCCAGTCGGTATTCGATATCCCGGCCAACTGTCCTATCTCACTAAAAGTACCATCACCATTATTTAACTGCAGCATATTGCGCATGTACTGTTTGTGCAGGTCCTGGCTGATCATTAACTGGAATGATTCATAATTTTCCTGTAACTGTAATTGCTTCTGCCGCTTATTATCCTCCGGCAACATGTCGAGTGTGATGATATCCGGCAAAGCATCATTGTTAAGGTCGGCAATTTCAACTCCCATGGAAAACTGTGATATATGCCGGAATGCCTGCTTTGAGATTTCAGAGAACGTACCATCCTGGTGATTGATATAGAGATAATCGGGTTCGTTGTAATCATTGGTGACATATACATCCTGCCAACCGTCTTTATTGATATCTGCAACGGCAATACCCAGTCCAAACGTGAGTGGATTTTGATGGATACCGGCTTTTGCGGATACATCCACAAAATGGTTTCCCCGGTTTTCATATAATTTGTTGCCCGACAAACTGTCCACTTCATTGCGGTAGCGGGCCAGTTCAATATTATCGATCTTTTTTACACTGTGGTTGAGCAGGAACATGTCGAGATCACCATCGTTGTCCATATCGAAAAACACAGCCTGTGTACTGTAGCCTGGATCATCCAATCCGTATTCTTTTGATTTCTCTGCAAACTTCAGGTTACCCTGGTTGATGAACAGTTGATTCCTTCTCAGGTCAGTGGGCACTTTTCCAGAATAACAAATGTATATATCAAGTAAGCCGTCGCCATTTACATCGGCCATTGTCACGCCTGTTTTCCAGCCGCCTCCCCTTCCTTCGAGTTCTTTATTTGCCTCGCGTGTTATATCCTTAAACTTCATGTTACCGAGGTTCAGGTATAATTTATTCGGGCCCATATTGGATGTAAAAAACAAATCTTCCAATCCGTCGTTGTTGATATCGCCAACTGCCACACCACCGCCGTTATAAAAATATTCGTAAGCGAGTACATTCAGATTTTCCGATTCATTGATGTCATTGCTGAAACGTATATGGGTATCCTTTCCCGGCAGCAATTGAAACAAAGGTTGCTGTGCCGAAACGGTTTTTAATAAAAACAACAGGGAGCTTATCAAAACAAACCGGTGACGCATAGATCAAATTTGAACAACAGTATCAAATGACATGTACAATAAAATTACCTTATTCCCATGCACCAACATCAGGGCACATTAAATAATTCAGGGTTCGCAGGTACCATACGGCCCTGCCGGAAAGAAAGAGGACTATCTGGAAAGATAGTCCGTAAAAGAGGAGATCATTAATCTGCCATAATGATTGATTGCTTACCTCAAAATATAAAGCCTGCTAAAAAACTCATGGTTATTTATCCCACCATACTTTTGCCGTCCATACATCACCTCCTGTTAAACTACTCACCCCGGTAGCATAGTTGGTACCGTTGGAAGTAGCTTCCCCGGTTGGATAAATTTGCCTTCTCGGTATGGTGCCGCCGGAGAAGTTACCTACATAGTTTATTGCTGTGAGCACAGGATAGCCTGACCTTCTCCAGTTGTTCCATGTTTCCACAAAATTCATCAGGATACCAGTAGTTGCCCAGTATTGTTCATTGATCATTTTCAACGATGCATTGGCAGAAGAAATATCCAGCGGGTTTGCTGCTGCATAGGCAGTGGCGGTAGCTGCACTGATGGTAGCATTGCTGCTGAGGGTAGCCAGCGATTGTAAGGCTGCCGATACGCCATTGGCATAATGTACAGATGCTGTAGTGGCGCCCACACTCCAGCCTCTTACGGCTGCTTCTGCAAGCATCAATTCAGTTTCGGCATAAGTAAGTATAAACTGTGCGCTGTTTAAATCGGTATATACGGATGTACGCGGCCTGGAGTACTTACCTATTGGAGTCAGGTCAGCACCGGTCCCGGTTCCGCCTGGATAACCGGGAGAAAGTGTAATATCAGTAGCACCGCCATTCATATCCCATCCATTGGGCAATCCAAGTTGCTTGGAATAAGTGTTGTCACCTGCCAATGCAGAATTGGTATTATTGGCAAGGCCATCCTGCGGAACTTCTGCAATGGCGCTCACGCGCGGATCATTGGTCGCTTTCAGGTAATCAATCAGGGTTTTGCTCCATCTTACCTGGTAGTAGTCAGCAGCGGTAATAAGTGACCGGGCATTTTCGCTGCGGTAGCCGTTTGCATTATCACCTTTGATGTATGCATCGTCTGCAATACTGGTGAAGGTACCGCCTGCTGCTGCCTTCTCTGCATATTTTTTTGCAGTTGCAGCATCAGCCCTGGTCAAACGCATGGCGAGGCGAAGCATCAGTGAATATCCAAATTTTTTCCATTTGGCAATGTCGCCGCCATAGGAGAAAAGATCTGCGCCGGGTTTTGCTTTGGAGGCATCAAATTTAGACAATGCGTTATCCAAATCATTGAGCATGGAATTGTACACATCCTGCTGTTTATCGTACACGGGAAGGTTTACACCATCTGCTCCCTGTAATGCCTGTGAATACGGGCAATCGCCATAAGCATCGGTGATACTTTGCATACACAATACTTTCATGATCGTGGCGGCGCTCACCACATTCACTTTATCAGCATTCCCGGTATAGTTACGAATCACCTCATTGGCCAAACTCGCTGCACGGTAATTGGTATTCCAGATACGGCCGGCATAATCGTTCGTGTTACCCGATGGAACATATTTATCCATATTACTGTAATAGTTGGCCGCACCGGAAGTGGTGGAAGCAAATATCTGCACCCAGCCGCTCTGGAAAAGTATGGCGCCATTGTAACCTGTGACGGCATTGATATAATTGGCCTGGCTGCTGGATAAAAAATAATCTGCATTGAAATTAGCCGGCGACGATTGCGTCGGGTCGGTATTGATGGATTCAAAATCTTTGGTACATCCTGTCTGCAGGGCCAGTACCAGGATACCACTATATAGAAATATTTTTTTCATTATTGTTATTTTATGGTTTAAATAATAGTTCATCTGCTGAAGTACTATTTTTTAAATTTTAAATTAATGTTGACACCATATGTGCGGGTAGAGGGCAAACTGGTTCCTTCAATACCATAGTACCGTACATTGGAACTGAATGTTGCTTCGGGATCAATGTTATCACTCTTCTTCATCAGTGTGAGCAGGTTCCTTGCTACAAATGAAACCTGTACGCCACTGAAGATGTACAGTTTGCTGACAAGGCTTGGAGGCAGTGTGTAACCAAGTGTCAGTTGGCGGAGTTTGATAAAGTCACCATCCAGTACATGTGTGGAAGTCACGTTTTGTGCCAGTGAACGGTAATAGCCCTGTGCATCTGCCTGTACGGTGTTGGCATTGCCGCTTTCGGTTACACCTGTTGTTATACCATCCCTTCCTTCCAGTGTCATTTTATTCAAACCACGGAAGATGGAATAATAACTGGTAGCTGAAAGGATTTTATTTCCATAATTATAATCAATAAGGAAAGAGAAGCTGATGTTTTTATAATTGAATTCGTTGTTCAAACCGCCATATAAAGTTGGCAGCACGCTACCCATTGGTACCAGGTTACCACGTTCGGGATAACCTGATCCATCCACAACGATTTCACCCTTCACACTGCGCTTGTAGTCGAATGCCAGTATTTGCGGACCGGCCAATCCTTTAACATACGCTGTAATGGCATTTCCCAGTGTAGCACGGTTGGAACCGAGGTTTACGTTATTGCCGGAGGCATCTGTTTCAAGAATTTTATTTTTAACGGACGTGAGGTTCAGTGTTACGTTCCAGCTAAAATCTTTTTGTTTGATGGGTGTACCATTCACCTGCAGTTCAAGTCCGCTGTTTTTGGTAGAACCGTTCGGGATAAAGCCGCTGGTATAGCCGGTGGCAATACTAAACGACGCTCCCATGATTTCGTTCTTTGTTTTCCTGCTGAAGTATGCGATATCAACACCCAAACGGTTATTGTAAAACTTCAGTTCTGCACCAACTTCCAGTTCGGTGGTGGTAAATGGTTTCAGCAAACCACTGGGCAGTGAAGTGCTGAAGTTGCCAATGGGTACACCGTTGAAATTATTTCCGAGCGAGTAATACACGGCTGTCTGGTAAGCCTGTGTCAGCTCATTGCTGGTTTGTGCATAGGAAGCGCGCAGCTTACCATAGTTCAGGTTCTTGATATGCGCCAGTTCTGAGAAGATAAAGCTGGCAGATACCGACGGAACAAATATAGTATTGTTGCTAACAGGCAGGGTTGAATAAGCATCATACCTTCCTGTTGTCCCCAGTGTCAGGAAATTTTTATACGCGAGGTCCAAAGTATAGTACGCGGAATGTACTTCCGTTTTATAAAAGCCATAACTCCTGTTATAGTTCTGTACATTATTGTAACTATACTGGTAAGGAAGGATAAACGGACCACCACCAATTCCAATACGCTCTTCCTGGTTTTTACGAAGTGCAGCACCGACAGCAGCATCAAAGCTGATGTCTTCGGTAATTTTATGTGTGGCGCCCACCAATCCGTCTACATTCAGTTCAAATCTTTCTGTGGATGACAATTCATCCAGCCCTCCTGCACGATTGCTGGAATAGGCAGTACCCCATGGTGTTACTTTGAATACACGATCATGTGTCAAATCATATCCTACGCGGCCCTGTGCGTACAGCCAACTGCTGAAATTGTATTTGATGGCAGTAGAAGTAATCAAACGTTTCCTGCCGAGGTTGTTGACATACTGGTTTACGACAAAATAGGGATTGCTCACATATTCATCATCGCTGAACTGTGTTTCATAGCCGGTAGCTTTATCATAACCGGGTGCCAGTATACGCTCATCGATGTTGGACGCGAGGAACATTCCGTTATTGGCATTCAGCGGGCCATCGCTCAGTTGCGGGCGGTTTTTTGATTGCTCATCGATATAGTTGGCAACAAATTTTACCGACAACTTATCAGTAATACTCTGATCAATATTCAGGTTAATCGTATTCCTTTTCAGTCCACTGTTGCGGAGAATGGACTGGTTGTCGAGATTGGACAATGACAAACGGAAGGAACCGTTTTCACCGCCTTTTGACAAAGCTACCGTATTGGTAAAGGAAGGTCCGGCACGGTAGAAGTTTTTGATATTATTTTTTTGAGCAGAATAAGCGTACTGGTTGCCATCGAACTGAATTACGTTGGAACCATCCAGTTTTGCGCCCCAACTCATCCTCGCAGATTGCTGCGCGGAAGCAACCGTTGCAGGTTTTGCGCCGCCAAGACCCTGTCCATATACATATTGGAAATCGGTATTGTCAATGGCTTTATCCACCATCAGGTTCATATTGTATTCAACAGAAAAATTTCCTTTTTTGCCAGACTTGGTGGTAATAAGGATCACACCGTTGGAAGCCCTTGAACCATAAAGGGCAGAAGCAGACTGGCCTTTCAGTACGGTCATTGATTCGATATCATCGGGGTTGAGGTTACCAATACCATCCCCGTTATCAGCACCACCCCACTCACCTGCACTACCTCTCTGCGTATTGTCCATTGGCACACCGTTAATAACAAACAACGGTGAGCCGGCACTGTTCATACTGGGCAGGCCACGCAGCAATAATTTCACCGTACCACCGGGTCCGCCATTGGTGCTCGCTACTTTCAAACCCGCTACCCTGCCACTGAGCGAATTGGCAAGATTGCTTTCCCTCGCCTGGCTAAACTGTTCGCCACCCACTGTAGTAACTGCATAACCGACTTTTCGTGCTTGCTTACTGATACCAAGTGCGGTTACCACTACTTCACTCATTTGTTCACTGGATTGATCCATGGTGATCATAATATTGCCCTCATTGGGATCAACATCCACATCTTTTGAAGCATACCCCACGGAAGAAATTTCCAGTACAATATTACCGGAAGGAACTGCCAGCGAAAATCCACCGTTGGCATTGGTGGTGGTGGCATTCTTTTTACCTTTTACTTTAATGGTTACAGAGGGAAGCCCCGAACCGGTTTTGGAATCTTTGATGGTACCCGTGAGTTGCCTTGTTTGCGCAAACATCGCCGGGCTGAGAAACAACATAAACATTAACAGGCGTACATGTCTCATTATGCAAGTAGTTTTAGGTGAAAAATCAGGCACCTGTTTTGGCTGAACAGGGTGCTGGTAATATTAACAGTGCTATTTGTTTGGATTTTGTAACAAAAATTTAATACGCCACTGGTAAAATATTGACAGAATAAGCCATGAAAAATATTTTGCATAAAGTATCATACCAGTATATCCGAATGAATACAATACAGTACAGTAGCAGGTTCCAGCGGATAAAACTTCTTGTCACATGTTTGTACCCGCCTGCGATTGAGATTTTTTTGTTCAAAACCCGGAAAATTTTGTCAACCCGGTGATTACAAATGAACGGGCGATGACACATATATATATGTATATTACCAACAAGTCAATTGTATGAGACTACTGCAAACTGAAATGACGCCGCTGTTTCACCAACCCATTGCGGTTATCGAAAAAAAAAAGCCAGGTTCTTCTCCCCCTTTCATTGTCACCCCGAACTCGAGCTGGTATATATAAAAGAAGGCTCCGGTAAACGCATCATCGGTAATGCCATCGGTCCATTCCAGGCAGGCGATATTGCTTTACTCGGCCCGGGACTCCCGCACAAATGGATGCAGGAAGACGGACAGATTTCTTACGAAGAAAATCCTCCGCGCTCCATCGTTGCTTATTTCAACAAGGCGGTTTTTTCCGACAGTTTTTATGCATTAAAGGAAAGCAGTAAACTAAACGAGCTGTTGATGAAATCTGCCCGTGGCATCATGATCACCGGTTACACGAGGGAAGTCATTGCAGGGAAAATGGAAAGGATGGCGCGAAAAACTGGGTTAAAGCGAATCATCGCACTGCTTGATATACTGCATATTATTTCTATCTCCAATGAACTGGAATATATCAGCAGTGAAGGATGGACAGAAAAGCCCACCCATATCATGACCGATCGCCTCTCGGAAGTATATGCCTATATCGACGAACATTTCCGGAAAGACATCAGCCTGAAAGAAATTGCCGGGATTGCCTGCCTCACCCCATCATCTTTCTGCCGCGTGTTTAAATCAAGAACCAGCAAACATTTTGTGGAGTACCTCAACGAAGTGAGGGTATCGCGCGCCTGCAAATATTTACAGGAAACGGATCTTGCTGTCACAGAAGTCGCTTTCCAGTGTGGATTTAAAACCATTTCCAACTTCAATAAATTCTTCAAGAAAACAACGGGGCATTCTCCAAAGGATTACCGTCATGCAGCGGGAGTGTAGTTGAAAATGCAAAAGACAAAAAGGGTAAGAGGCTAAGGGTGGAAGGTAGAAGGAAAAATTCAAATACCAAATTATCAATAGGTGAAGGGCAAATGGTTAAGGGTGTAAGGCAACATATAAACTTAGTGCAAGGCCATCCACTTAAAGAGTGTGTCATCAGGGTAAATTTCTTACATTTAACCCTCACAATGCATTTATAACCCTGCAGCATGCCTATCCTGTATTTTCGCCCTAAGTTTTCTGTAATACTATTCCTACTAATTTTTCAGCAATCTTTAGGACAACTTCCATATAATTTGGAAGACAGGCGGGATCATCTTTTTTGCAAGTCCTGCGAGCAAACAATTGAAGAAAAGCCTGCAGAAGTTTTATTTGGTATCGACTTCAGGATGAATGGCGACATTTTTTTCTCGATGTCAAACAAAGAATGGTTTGACAAAATTTTTAAAAACAATTCTTACGGTATTTCCATTGATATTGTTTCGAAAGACCGCTACGATTGCGCAAAGCCAGATTTAGCTGCAGCCTCATTACCAAAAGGTTTTATGACAAAACCTGTTTACAGGCTCCAGTTAATTAAGAACCAGGTAAATTTAACAGAGGGACACTTCTATACAAAGGTGGGTAATATACCTCCCGAATTAATGGGCAAGGAAATTGAAGGCAACCTTGTTATCCTGAATGGGAATTATATTTGCTATTACACCAATTTCGTAGACATCCCCCGCAGCAACTGGGAATTGTTGCCAATGGGCTTATTCACTGACTCACTTATTAACCAGAAATATGAAAAAGACAACGATAAAGAAGCTGTCTTTTCATATTCCAGGAAGATTCAATTGAACATTCCTTTTGGAAAGAATAGTAAAGTCTTTAGTGATAAATACATAGCGGGCCTGTCAGACTCACTGCATTTGACAGCCTATCAAATTCGTAAAATAGACATTCGTGCTTATTCATCTGTTGAGGGACCAGAAATCATCAACACTAATTTGATGCATGGCCGCGCCCAGGCTATGATTCAGGCTTTAAAAAAATATGAAAAAAACTTATCAAGGGTATCAATAACCACCGCTGAAAACTGGCTCGATTTTTTAAAAGACATCGTCGGTACTGAATTTGGTAATTTGCGAACGCTTTCAAAATCAGAGATAAAACAAAAATTATCAGACAGTTCATATGCTGCGAAAATAGAGCCGCTGCTTGCCAAAGAAAGAATGGTTATTGCAACTATTTACCTTGATCAAAAAACGCCCTTCTCAAATTTTCAGGACAAATCCCTGGTAGAAAGATTCCAAAAAGCAGTCCAAAACACCGATATACCACAGGCAAGAATAATCCAAAAAGAATTGGTTGATCGTATTATGGACAATAAGCTTCCCATAGTCTATATTGACAAATTGGAAGTGCCTCATTCCAAACAGTATTCCAACCTCTTAAACGACCGTGAAGTGTATAAGTTTCTCCTGAAAGAAACGGATGAATATGAAGCATTCGACAATTTTCTGTCACTTCAGTTGCTCGACCCTTCAAACAGCCATATAAATTACAATGTTTGCGCACTGCGATTTTTTATGTGGCAGTTTGGGAGCGACTCCATTTCCAGAAAAGTGCTGCTACAAGAAATTAATAAGCTGTCTAACACGGCAATTCCTACTATGCTTATCAAAAGAATGCTGATAAATTATCATATACTGAACAGCGAAGAGCAGATGAAAGTATTTAATTATTCTGCAAAAGATAGTTCGCTGGAAATTATTCGAAGTCTGTATTCCGGCATGTCCTTTAACGACGAAGACCTGCTATCCATGGCGAAATACTATACTTTTTATTCTCATAGTTCCTGGGCAGAGCTTATCATCGATCCAAGAATGGATCACATTGATGTCAGCGAAGACCTGGTATTTTATTATATTAACCTGCTTTTTTTCCATCCTGAGATCTATATGTCAGATCAGTACAGGAAAGCAGCGCTCAATGCCATCAACTTAAACAGGAAAAGGTTCTGCCGGTTCTTTTTATCAAATGCAAAAGGTGGGGCCAGCATGCAATTGCTGGAGGATAAAACACTAAAAAAATTATATTGTGAAAGCTGTCAACAATAAATCGTGCTGATTCAATAAAAGGGAAAATACCAAATTGATAATAGGTGTAAGGTAGACAGCTTAAGGTGGAAGGTGATACCAAATCCCAAATTCCAAATCCAAAAAATAACAGGAAGACTATACCAAAAACCTACAACTTAAAACTTTAAACTTACAACTTAAAACTTTTACCTCACCATCCAAAAAATCTTTCCCGTACGAATGTCTTTACCCTTCACAGTATTGTAATTGGGATTATAAGTCGTTTCACTGGTGGGATATAACAACCTCGTCGGTGGTAATTCATAACCCGGCAATGCAGACGGATAAAAGCTCAGTTGAGGATAACCCGTTCTGCGTATTTCCGACCAGCTCTGTACCGATTGCAGGAAACTAAAATGCACCCATTTCTGCGTCCATATCTTAGCCAGTTTCTCTTCTGCAGTTCCGGCAAATGAAACAGTGGGCGATTGTAAAAAATTACTGATGCTGCTATCCGCCGGTACAGGTAAGGGCGCCCTTGTAATGGTATTCAAACTGTTGAGGTAATAATAAAATGCGATGGATTGCCGCAACGCTTTCTCATAATACATTTTGGGATCACCACCACCCCAGCGCTGGTAAGCTTCTGCGATGAGCAGGTTTACTTCGGGCGCAGTAATAAGAATGCCCGGCATTTTATTATTGAACAAAAATGTAGCAGAATCCAATATGGCATAATTGCCCAGTTGCATCAGTTGTGTTTCTGATGGCATATTCACCGGCAATGCTTTATAGTCGGTGTTGGGAATAAATACATCAGCAACCGTGCGGCCGTATTTATCAAACATCACCGGTATGCGTGGATCACTGGATGGCTTCATCACGGTATTCAGCAGGTAATCCGGTGCACTGTAGTTGGTGATCTCCGTCAGTGCATTGTGTAAATCATCGGTATAATTGGTTAGTGGTTGCAATAATATATCTGTCGATGCAGGCTGGTAGCTATTGCCGCCATCCACTAAAGGAAAAGCACCCGGGCTTCCCAGCAGCGTCAAAACCTCTGTCTTCGCCCTGGTTTCATCTGAAAAAGAAATGCGCATCAGCAAACGCAGGCGGATGGAATTGGTATAACGTCTCCATTTATCCAGGTTGCCAAATAATAATATATCCTGTTTGCTGAATACTGCCTGTACATTGGTGCTGAGTTGCGCCGATGCAAAATAATCCGATGCATTTTTCAATTCTGCCAGGACAAAATCATACACCGTTTTACCATCGTCAAATTTTGGCATGATCACATCACCGGTAGCGTTGATACTTCCTGCTTCGCTGAAAGGAATGTCCTGCCATAAATCAACCATCTGCGATGCCTGGTCGAGCATAATTACTTTAGCCGCCTGCAGGAAAATAGTTACATCCTGTTTTTCCGCATTGTTTAAATTGGCATAGGCGGATTCAATAGAACGGTATTGCGCCATGGCGCCACCTCCATTGGGGCCGGGCCGGTAAAAATCGCTCCAGCGATCCTGCGTATAACTCAGGTTTTGCTGGTACACCGTACTGGTATTAATATAACCCAGCGATTGTGTGTAAATACCGGTATGCATGGCCACAAATGTCCTGAACTCCCAATACGAAGGACGCATGCGGTCATTGTCCAGCATTTTGGTAAAAAACTTTTCGATGGAAGGCTGCGTAGTTTGATCCGGATCGTTGTAAAGGTCCCTGAGCTTTTTGGTACAGCCAGGCAACAACACCATGGCTGCAATTATGAATACAATATGTCGAACGGTTGCGTTCATTTGTCCTGTTTAAAAAATAACATTCAGTGAAAATCCATAACTGCGTGTTGCAGCCATACTGCCTTCTTCAATATTTTGTCGTACCCAACTGGAACCAATCGGCGCTTCGGGGTCGAGGTTCTTCAGTGTTCTCCAGAGGTAAAACAGGTTTCGGCCAATCAGCGAAGCACGGATACTGCTGACATGCATCCTGGCAGAAAACTTTGCCGGTAATGCATAGCTCAGTACTGCTTCGCGCATTTTAAAATAACTGTTGTCGTACACCGAACCCTTATCATTGAGCGACGTAGCTCCCCATCCAAACACATTGCTGTAGTAATAGGCTGCATCTACAATCGTGTTATTTTCATTTCCATTAACTGTTACGCCTTTTAGTATTAAACCATCGTGGTAAATACGTGCGCCACCGGGGGCCTGCTCAGCATTTTGCGGCAGCAATTGTTTGGCCCCGTTTTTATCAATATAATATGTAAGGCCACCGTGCTCCGCATCGCGGTATTGCAGGGTGCTTTCATACATGCCCGCGCCCAGATTATATTTCAGGGTAGGCGCTACCAACTGTCCGCCGATCCTGTAATCTACCATACACTGCAGGGAGAAATTTTTCCATGATACTGCGTTCATGATACCGCCGGTAAGCTTCGGCATAATATTGCCTGCTTTTTTATACTGCGTATTATCAATGATGTACAAACCGTTGTCACCAATTACATCCTGGCCTTTTACATTTGTTTGTTTTGGATATACATATATATTGCCTACCGTTTCTCCTTCTTCAGCCACCACGCGAAGCGCTCCCTGTTCTGAATCGTAGTAAATAATCCGCTGTATGCCATCCGCCAGTTTTTTTACCATCGTCCTGTCGAGCGATGCATTGAACACAGTTTGCCATTTGAAATCTTTTTTTACTACCGGAACAATGCTTAGCGACAATTCCATTCCCTTACTGGCCAGTACACCTGAATTGACCAATTTTGAAATGGCGCCTGTACTGGATGGAATGGTTTGCTGTAAAATCTGGTTCAGCGTGCGGCTGTTATAATACGTGATATCTATTCCTATTCTCCCGGCAAACAAAGATGTTTCCAATCCAAATTCCATTTCGTGTTTGTTCTCGGGCCTGATTTTATTATTACCCGCATTTACCTGTGCTGCCAGGCTACCCACCGGGCCATTGACTGTGGGTAAAGTGGTTTGCGTATATGTGATGGCGGCAGCATACGGCGGTGGCGCATTGCCCACCACACCATAAGAACCCCTTAGCCTTGCATACGTGATGCAGGCAGGCATTTTTATCACATTACTCAAAATAAAACTACTGTTGACCGAAGGATAGAAGAATGAATTATTACCCGGCGGTAAGGTGGAAGAGTATTCTTTTCTTGCGGTTGCCTCCAGGAATAAATAGTTTTTGACACTCAAATCGGCAAAAGCCAGGAAAGCGTATTTCAATACAGCACTCCTGTTGAGTTTTGTTGTAACAGCGCTCAGTGAATTATTCAGGCTGAACCAGTTTTCCCTGACCAACCCACCATTGGTGGTTGAAGATTGATCCGTATAATGTTCATCCCTTCCCTGGTAACCACCATTGACGGAAAAGTCGAGGTTTTTATTTATTTTTTTGGAATAAGTCAGCAAAGCATCCCCATATATAATAGAATACCGGCCGGTGGCAATGCCATAAGAACCTGTACTGCTGCTGCTGTTAAATGCTACCGGATATTCGTTGTATTGTTTGGTCTCGGTAGTGAGGCCAGTAAAATCATTACCGATTCTCCCGCGCAGGTGAAGATTTTTCAAAATGTCATAATTAATCGTCAGGCTGCTGAACAAACGGTTTTGTTCTTCGTCCTCGCTGTTGCGCAACTGCATCCACAAAAAACTGAGTGTTTCATTCTTCATGTCATAACGCAGCGCTTCGGCAGGATTCAATTGTGGTTTGTCCCAGGGAACCCATTTATAGCCCTTACTGGTTTGGTATTTTTCAAACATCACGGACATATCTTCTGCCCTGCTGAGGAAACCACTGTAAGAAGCAATGATGCGGTTCAACTGGTAAGGACGATTGTGGACATGACTATTGACAAAACTCAGGGAGAAATCAGTACTGACCCGCTTTGAAATTTTTACCGTGTTGCTGAAATTGAAAATATTTTTTACCAGGCTGCCGCCTGCCTGTATGCCTTGATAATCATTTCGCGTATAAGAAATGCGGTAAGATGCTTTGTCCGACTGGTTGGCAACTGCTACATTGCTAATGGAACTGAAACCTGCCCTGTAAAGATCTTTATAATTGTTTGGCTGTGCAGTATAGGGCCGCATCTTTCCATCCCACCAGGGAACCAGTTGTCCTTCCATCTTTGGGCCAAACTGCATGTATGCTTTGAAGTCAGGCCGGTAATTGTCAATGATGCCATCGCCATTGGTATCAACAGGTATCCAGCCATCTTCTGTGGCACCATTCGCCAGGTTGGTATTGCGGTCATATCCCGGTCCATATTCGTTTTGGTAGTGGGGCAGAAAAGCCGCCTGCTCCGCACTGAGGGAATAGTTGAATTCAACGCCCAATCCCTGCTTTTTAATTCCTTTTTTGGTGGTGATAACAATAACGCCACTGGCAGCTTCAGAGCCATAGAGTGCTGTAGCACTGGCTCCTTTTAAAACTGTCAGTGTTTCTATGTCAGCGGGGTTGATATCGAGTATGCCATTTCCCCTGATGCGCTGATCATCCCAGTAACCATTGTTATTAATACCGGCAGAACCTTTTTCATTGGTATTGCGCATCACAACGCCATCGAGTACATACAACGGTTGTTCATTAAAATTAAGTGAGTTCAACCCGCGTATCTGTACCTGTACGGCGCTGGTGGCGCCGCCGGGTGCGGTAGTGATCCTGATACCGGGTACTTTACCGTACAATGCAGATGCAAAATTGGTATTGCCGGATGCAGTCAGTTGCTGGTTATTGAGTGAAGTAATAGAATAACCCAGCGACTTCTCATCTTTTTTTACACCCAGTGCCGTCACCACTACTTCATCCAGTTGGTTGCTGTTCATCAATAATTCCGTGGTGATATAATTTGAGCTGCTGACGGTTACCTGTTTCTTATTGTATCCTACAAAAGAGAACTCCAGTATATCACCCTTCGAACAGTCGATACTGAATTCACCGTTTGTACCGGATACCGAACCCGTATTGGTGCCCTTCACAGCAATGCTTACCCGGGAAAGCGGTTGTCCATCGGTGGTAGTTACCTTTCCACGGATGGTTCTGCCAGCGGAGGCTGTTGTTTCAATTTCAGCGGTTGTACTGTCGGTAAACGTAATTACACCGGGCGAAGCAGCCGTTGTTTCCATTGTTTCCGGTGAACCGGCGGGTTTTCGAACGATGACAAATGTTTTATCGTTTATTTTTTGAAACCGGAGACCGGTGTTCTTTAGCAACTCTGCGAGGATTTTTTCAACCGGTTGGTTCAGATCACTTACCGGGCTCACGAGTTTATCACCAAAGGTTTTATTGGAGAAAAGAAAATACACCCCCTTTGATTCATTGAGTTCCTTTAATACTTCCAGCAATTTGCGTTTGTCGGCAAGTGTATCACCAACGGCATGTGTGGTTTTACCAGTTAACTGTTGCGGTGATTTTTTGAGAGCGGCTGCCAGGTTTTGTGCATGAATGGTATTAAACAAAAACAGGACTGTAATGGAGACAATCCATCTACAAATAGTATGATATCGTACTATTCCCATTCAGAGCTATTTTAGCAGGCAGTGTAAGCAATTAGAATTACCTCGATTGAATCAGTATCTCCTGTCCGTTCTTTTTTACCGTAAAGTCCTGTGTGGCTTCCAGCGATTGCAGGAAAACATCCAGGTTATCATTTGGCATAATACCGGATAATGTTTTGTTTTCGATAGCATTTCCCTGCAGTACTACTTTCACACCATACAGTTCTTCCAGGTCATGCGCTACTTCTCTTATTCCTGTGTTTTCAAAATTAAACTTCCTTTCCTTCCAGGCAAGCACTTGTTTATCCTGAACGGCTTTTTTTTCCAGTAAATTATTACTGAATTCAACATAATCGCCCGGTTTCATGGCAATGTCGCTTCCGTCACTATGGTGAATGATAACGCTGCCTTCTTTCAGCAGCACATTATTTTTGCCTTCGCGGTTGATTACATTAAAACGGGTACCTGTCACTACAATATCGAAATGGGAAGTATGTACGATAAACCGGCTGTGTACGGCTGTTTTTTTCACTTCAAAAAAAGCTTCCCCATCAAGCCATACTTCGCGATCGCCCTGCTGCTGCCAGTTACTGCCCAATGATAATTTGCTGTTGGCATTGATGGTAACGGTGGTACCATCCGGCAATGCTTCATCCCGTATTTCGCCATAAGCTGTTTGCAGAATCGTTTTTTTAGCCGGCAGGTTGAAAAACAGGATGGTTCCGGCCACAACTACCAGAACGGCAGCAGCGGCTATCCATTTTGTGGTGCTTTTCAGGTAAAACAACCCGGAGGATCGGCTCGCATTGATTTTTTCCATTAATTGCTGTTCAGCTTTTGCCAGCCGGGCCTTGTCGATTTCTTTTTCCTGTAATATTAGTTTGGATAAAAAACTGGCAGCTTCCGCCAATATTTTCTGATGTGCGGGGTCGGCCCCGGCATATTCGGGCCAATCTTCTATGGGTTTTCCGTTCATTTGGTGGTATCGCTTCAAAAACGCATCATCTTCCAGGCACTCTTCCACGCTGTTATACATTAGTGGCATATTTAGGTTTTCTCATTTAGTAGAGTATTCCCGGGGGAAATTTGTAACCAATATTTTATCACTTTTTTTAAATTGCTTTTTCACAGCCAATAACATATTACATTTGACTCAGTAAACAAAAGAAAACTGCCTGGAGAAAAGTAACTGCCATTGATTAGCAATCAGCAAGATATTGAATTGTGGGAAGCCTATAAAAAAGGTGACAGTAACGCGTTTTCGGCGCTGTTCAGAAATCACTATACGCCCCTGTTTCGCTTTGGCAATAAATTTACACAAGATCACGAGATACTGGAGGACTGTATACAGGAATTATTTTTGGAATTATGGCAAAATAAGGCCCAAACCAGTGTTCAGTCGGTAAAAGCTTACCTTTTTAAATCGCTTAAGTACAAATTATACCGGGCCATTGGCAAAAAATCCGGTGCCGTGACCCTGGACATTTCCGATGAGATGTCATTCGAACTGAGTTATGAAGCATGGCTGATCAGCGATGAAGAGAGCCGCGAACGGGCCCTGCAACTGACCCGCGCATTTGCGCAGCTTTCCAACCGGCAGAAGGAAATCATTTACCTGAAATTTTACCAGGAACTGAGTTATGAAGAAGTGAGCGATGTGATGAACATCAATTACCAGGTGGCGCGCAACCTCGTATACCAGGCTATCCGGGCGCTGAAAAAAATTATTGTGGTAAGTATCCTGTGTATGGCCGTATTAACATAAAAAAACTTCAGCCTTCCATTTACCCAATTATTTGCGGAATAGGATTTTCAAATCAGTTTATGCTCTACGGCAAAACGAATGAGCATCGCTGTATTCTTTACCTTCAGTTTTGCTATCAGGTTTTTCCGATGACTGTCTACCGTAAACTGGCTGACGAATAATTTTTCTGCAATCTCCGGGTTGGTATATCCTTCTGCAATCAGTTCCAGCACTTCTTTTTCCCTCCGGCTCAATGCAGGAATAGCTTCCTGCGAGGATTGCTGGTATTGCTGCAATGCTTCACCTACTTCCCCGCTAAAATAGATACTTCCTTCGTGCACGGCATGAATGGCTTTGAGCAACTCATCCTTGGAAGAATTTTTCAGTATGTATCCGGATGCTCCATTTTCCATCATCTTCTTGATATAAATACCCTGGTTATAGGTACTCAGTCCAAGGATAAATATTCCCGGGTATTTATCTTTTAAAGCCTTGCACAAATCAACACCATTGATATCGGGCAGGTTGATATCCATTAAGACAATATCCGCTGTGTTATTGACAAAATAGCCCAGGCAGGACTGGGCATTCATGGCCTGCCCGGCCCATTCAATATCCTTTTCATGCTGCAGCAATGAATGGATACCTTCTATTACCACCGGATGATCATCGACAATAAAGACCCGGATCATATACTTCGGTTTAAACATTCAATTCTATGGTTACTGATGTGCCTTTTCCAATTTCCGACTGTATATCCAGCCGTCCCTTCAGGTAATCTACCCGCGAATGGATATTGGTCCACCCGGCACCTTTGCTTTGTTCCAGCATAGCTGTATCAAATCCTTTTCCATTATCTTCTACCAGTATATTCAACCGGCCCCCTTCCCGTATCAACTGTACCAATGTTTCTGATGCGGCAGCATGCTTCAGGATATTGTTCAGCAATTCCTGTACAATACGGTAGATAATTATTTCCACAGAACTATCAAGGCGTTTGTCCATTCCGAAGGACTGGTATTTTACTTTCAGCAATTGTGTGGCGTTCACATTATTGCAATATTCTTTCAACGCTTCGTTCAGCCCAAATTTGGTCAGCATTTCCGGCATCATGTTATGCGCCACACGGCGAAGTTCTTTGATAGAAGTATCGATCATATCCAGTGATCGTTCAAACACCGCCATATTATCTGGTGTCACAATTAAATTGTCTTTCATATTATTTAAGGAATATTTTACGCCCGACAACATACCACCCAACCCATCGTGCAGATCTTTTGCCAGCCGGCTTCTTTCTTCTTCCTGTCCTTTCAGCATGGCATCTACTGCCATTAACTGGCGGTCCTTTTCGAGTTCAGTAATCTTCTGTTGCTGCAGTAGCTGTTTCTGCCGGTAATTGCGGTACAGTAAAACACCCAGCAACAGCACAGCAGTCAGTGAACCTACCAGGATATAATTGAGTGTTGATTGTTGTTTGATGGAAAACGATTGTATTTCCTTATCCTTCTCCAGTTGAAGTATCTCCTTTTCCTTTTGCGCTGCCTGGTATTTGTTTTCAATCTCGGCAACCGCTGTTTTTGATTCATTGGTTTTTAAACTATCGCTCAATGCTTCCACCTGCTTCAGGTACCCATAGGCTGCAGCAATGTGTTTGGTGGTATCTTCGACGCGCACCAGTGCTTTCAATATTTCCAGTTTCTCCTTCGGAAAATTTTCAGGGACAATGGCCGACAAGCCCTGTATGAGTTGTGCGCGTGCTGAATCAAATTTGCCGGTGGCCTCATAACATTCTGCCAGCGAACGGCGACTATGACTGATTAGGAAAAGACTGCCATTGCGCATGGCTTCATTCAATGCCCGTATCATGTAAGGAATTGCTGCCGCAAAATTTTTCCTGCTGCGCGCTATTTTTCCAAGGCGTGAATAAAGGTTGTAATTCAGTTTCGATTTGTTGATCGTTTCTGCCAGGGGTTTGGCTTTCTGCAAATACACACTGGCGGAATCATATTTACCCAGGTTGAAAAAATCATCGCATACATAGAAATAGGTCATGGCTTCGAGTTCGGGGTTCATGGTTTGCATGCGAAATGGTATAGCAGCCAAATCATATTCCAACGCTTTTTCAGGCTGGTTCAGATTATAATAGATGGTGGATATATTGGCATAGTAGTTGGCGACTGCTTCATTCTTTAAAGGGTCATCGGAAGCTTTCCATGCATCGGATGCCGAGAGGAACAAAGCGATGGCTTCCTTGTATCTGCCCCTGTTGGAAAAAACAATCCCTTTCTGGCTCTGGCAGGTGGCAATGGACAATTTGGATTGCTGTATATAGGCAGCGGGCATTTTCCGGGTTAGCGTTTGCTCATAATAGTAAATAGCTGTATCGAGCAAACCGGTGATGTCCATAATATTTCTTTCCAGTAACATCTTTGCCTTTGTCTCGTGATAGTTGGCCACCTGGTACAGGTAGTTCATTTTTGCTGCAAGTGCATGGCCCTGCTCCAAATACTGCATGCCTTTCAAAGAATCATATCCATTGTATTCAACCGCCAGGTTGTACAATAACTCAATGCGCACCGTATCATTGGCGGGGTGCCGCAGATCCCTTTCCATACTGTCGATGCGGTTGTTTTGCGATTGCGCATACAAACCAGTAACGTATATAAAGAGGCAGGTGAAAATGATATGTAACAGATAACGGGGCATTATCACGGTAAAAATGAAAGGTTCGGTTGTATAAATGTAAATATTCCGGCTGCTCTTATCCAAGTATTCCTGTAAAATTCACCTTTTCAGGTGAGTGGACTTTGTCGTTCCTGTTGCATGGCAGCAGGCTGCACACTGTTCCAATCCCTGCCGTTATGTACCTGATCTCATACAGTGAATTCAATGGATACAGAAGTTCCTTTCCCAGGTTCGGGGTTCAATTCAAGCCTGCCTTTCAGGTAATCTACCCTCGAACGTATATTATTCCAGCCGGCATGGTGATGGGTATCGAGGATGGCGGCATCGAATCCACTGCCATCGTCCTCCACAAGAATATGCAGCCGGTTGTTTTCCCTGATAAGTTGCACCAATGCTGCCGATGCAGCAGCATGCTTCAATACATTGCTGAGCAATTCCTGCACAATGCGGTAAATAATAATTTCAACAGAACTGTCCAGCCGCATATCCATACCAAAAGACTGGTACTGTACCGTAATCATTTTCGTCGCGTTGACAGCATTGCAGTATTCTTTCAGTGCTTCATCCAATCCAAAACGCGTGAGCATTTCCGGCATCATGTTGTGCGCTATACGCCGCAGTTCCTTGACGGAATTGTCAATCATTGCCACGGATCGTTCAAACGCTGCCATATTTTCCGGTGTCGCCACTACATTGTCGCGCATATTGTGCAGGGAATATTTTACCCCCGATAACATACCGCCCAATCCATCGTGCAGATCTTTTGCCAGCCGGCTCCGTTCCTCTTCCTGTCCTTTCAGCATCGCATCCACAGCCATTAGTTGCCTGTCCTTTTCCAGTTCTGCAATTTTCTGTTGCTGCAACTGTTGCCGTTGCCGGTACGTACGGTACAGCAATACACCCATCAGCAACACAGCAGCCAGGGAGCCTACCAAAATATAATTCAGTGTAGCGGATTGTTTGATTGACAACAATTGTAACTGCTTGTCTTTTTCCAGCCGCAGGATCTCATGTTGCTTTTTTTCCGACTGGTATTTCGCTTCCGTTTCATTCATCTGCATTTTTGTCTTTTCCTTTTTTACGCTGTCACTGATGGTAATAAAACTGTTTTCATAACGGTAAGCCTTATCCGTATTGCCGGATTTTTCTTCTATCTGAACCAACAGTTGCAGTCCCTGCATTTTTCCCAGCGGAATATTCAACTGTTCAGATTCATGCAATACAAGCGTGGCCAGGGATCTTGCCTTCTCTATATTGCCCAGTTGCAGGTAACAGGCAGCCATGCCTTCAGCACTGTTCACACCCTGGAATGCATCCTTGTTGATTTGTGCTGCAGCATTGGCCATCTGAAAATGGTATAGCGCATCTTTCCAGTGTTCCTGCTTCCGGTAAATACCACCGAGTATATAATGAAACCGCACATTCAGGTTGGGTTTGTTGAGTTGCTGTACGATCGGACGCACTTTTTCCAGGTAGCTGTAGGAGGAATCAAATTTTGAAAGGGAGCTATAATCATCCGCCACGAACAGGTAACCGATAACAAACAGATCGATGTTCTGTTCTTTGCTGAGATAAGGCAGTGCCATTTTATCATAGATCAATGCATCATCAAATTGCTCCAGTTCATAATAGTTGCTCGATATAGAAGTATAAATATGCGCAACGGAAGAATTGTTATCAGGATTATTGATGGCTTCAAACAGACCGATGCTCTTTAGGTAATATTGAATGGATTCGTTGTATTTGTATTGCTTGGCGCAAATCAACCCTTTCGTTACCAGCGTTTGTGCAATATCCGCACGGCAACGTTCTACGGTATACCTATTTACTTTTTTTGCATGTATCAATTGTTCCGATCCGGCAATGGCGGTATCACAGGCAGCTAAAGCTTCATCGTATTGCGACTGACTGGTGAGCAATGTGGCCCGTATGTGATGGTACTTCACTACGTAATACCGCGATTGTACTGCTTTCGCCAGCCGGTAGCCATTTTCCAGGTAAACACTCGCCTTGCTCAGGTCGTAACCAGAGAGCATATTTTCCAAACTATAATTGAGTGCTATTTTATCGGTATCCGCAGTGGCCTGCTGCAACAAATGTTGCAGGCTATCGATCGCAGAAGACTGGCATCTTCCCGGCTGAACAAGCAACAGCATTGCCCACCATACCATCAAACAATGCCTGGCATACCGCATACAATGATTCACCTTTTATGCAATCAAAGGTTGAGATTCCGAAGAACATATACAAGCAATTGTGAAAAAATCACTCTTTCCGGTGATTTCCGCCGCAACAACATAATTCACTCTTTCCGGTGATTGACTTGGGTGTACAGCTACTCTATTTTTGACATCGTTCCATTTCCTGTCGAAGAACAGCCATATTCTCCGCAACCCCGGTACTTATTCAACTACAAATATTACTTATGAAAAAAATTTTTCTTCCCGCCGTTTTCATTGCAGCAACGCTGTATGCAGGTGCGCAAACAACCATACCAGGACCGCCGCCCACGGGACCAGATGTCAGCATTACCTCACTATGGCTTGGATACGATCCTTCTGCAAAATCCTTACCTCCAAATGCAGGAGGATCATTGAACAAAGGAAGCCAGGCAATCAATGTCCCCGCGAAATGTGTAGTAACAATGCGGGTGGACAAAGCAAACGCCACGAATGTAACCCTGAGTATGGATTTTCCTGCAGGCATCTCTATGATCTCCACTCCAGCAGGGGCAAAACAATTGCGAACATACCCCCTACTGACGGGCAATGCCCCGCCATCACAAAGAGTGATCTGGCAGTTTGACGCCGGTGCAATGACAGCAGGTCAAACCATGATAGCAACATTCATTTACCTGCCCGATCCCAACGCGAATAAAATATCAGCGACGGTATCCTGCTATCCAAATGATATCAATCCAAACAACAATACCAAAGGCGGTATCCTGTAAACACAAAAACAAATCAATTCATTCAACACATTAAACAACTAATATGAAACAACTGATTTTTTTATGCATGCTGGTAGCCTGTATCTCCCATACAGAAGCGCAAAAATCATCATGCGATCTTGCTTACCGTTTTGATGCGGCTTATACAGCCCCCATCGACCAGATTGAATCTGTCACGATCTATTTGTATCAGCCCAAAGCTACCAAGGAAGCAGCCGTAGTGGGAAAAAACCCCGGCAGTTATTATTATGTGCAAGGTGCAGCATCTGCCAAGCAGTTGCTAAGTGTGGAAGCCAATATCGGTTTCAAAACCTGTTATATAATGCCCGTGATGGAATTATATAAAGCGCAGGTGCAAAACGGCATGCGCACGTTTACCATTCCTGCCGGCAGTGGCGGCAATACATCTGTAAATATTCCCATCCAATTCATTACACCGCCGGGCATTGCTGATCCCAACCGCAATGGAACCATGAACTGGGGTAAAGGTTTTTTCAAAGTGAAACTGATCAATGGTTACCTCGCAGCCGGCGAATATGTACTGATAGATAAAAATTCTTTGTCGCCCGATGGCACCCAAATGCGGGGATATACATTTTCCATCAAGTAATACTTCAACCACCATTACATGAAAAAGATAGGCATCCTTTTCCTGTTGATATGCCTGCAGTATGTTACGCCTGCACAAAATAAAGTGTCCTTTGATGGTTTGACATTTACAGAACCGGCCAACTGGACTTTTGCAGACAATGGCAGCTATCATACCTATACCAATATCAACCAGGCGGCCAATGTTTTTTGCATCATTGCGGTGTACAGCAGCGATATTGCTTCGGGCAATGGCAACGATGATTTCAGCAAGGCATGGAAAGATATTGTTGCCGGTCATTTTACAGGTTCTATTGAACCTGTTCCGCAACTAAAAAACACCACTGGTGGCTTGCAGTTCCGCACGGGAACATCACCCGTCAGCACGGCACAGGGCAACCTGTTTGTGCAACTGCTGGTAATGGCTTTGCCGGGAAAAACACAATCGATCTTATTGATTGCAGCCAACCAGCAGGGCCTCGACCAATACAAAACATCCATCAGCAGTTTCCTGGATTCACTTCAAATCAATAAAGCGGCCAGCAACAGCAATACTATCAATAACAATACAGTGGCGAATACAGCGGGTAAAAATATTATCACCATTGCCACTACCAATTTTGATGACGGATGGTCTGCCACACCCAAAGACGACTATGTATTGCTGACCAGGGACGTGTACCGGGTTCATTTGTACTACAATGAAAAATTCAACAATGAAAGCAGGGATCATACAGTCGATTATTACTACACACACCAGTTAACAAAAGAATATACCATTACCAATACTATCGTTAGAAATGACAATTACCATTATTACCTCGAAGGAGATGCTACTGAAAATGCCACGGGTAAAAAATGCTATCTCGCCATGCACGTAGTAGCAGACAATGGTATTGCTAAAACTGTCGTGGCCATTTCGCCAACACAGGCACAGCACAAACAATTGTTCGGTGACGATTTAAAAAACATGCTGGGTCACAACCGGTTTGGTGTAGCACTGCAAGACATGGTGGGCACCTGGAAGGCAGGCAGCGGTAGTTCCATCAGCTATTATAATTATACCACGGGTGATTATGCCGGTTCCAATGCTGTTGTTATGAGCGACAAATTTATATTCAATAGCACTGGAAGTTTCGAGGCAGAATTCAAAGGTGCTACAGGAATGGTGGGAAATATGAAGACCTACCAGCAGCATTTTACAGGTAAGGTTACCGTGATATCGCCCTGGCAAATATCTACTACCGACCAGGATAATAAAACGGTGGTCTACGATTGCTGGTTTGAGGCTGTAAAGGGGGGCGTGGTATTTCACCTGGTCAATCACCAATATACTGGAAGTGGTTTTGACCTTGTAAAAGAAAACTGAACAACAATAAAATCTACAGTATGGAAAAGCAATTCCGTTTATTATTGTTCGCAATCGCAGTGACAATGGGTGCTACAGCACAAAAAAATACATCATTCGATTTGTTGTCGTTCACAGAACCGGCCAACTGGACATTTACAGACAACGGTGCTTATCATACTTATTCCACTGTAAATAATGCAGCCAATAGTTTTTGCATTATTTCTGTATACAACAGCGATGTATCACTGGGTACACCCGAAGAAGATTTCCGCAAAGCATGGAAAGGTATCATCACAGCACATTTTAAAGCAGCAAAAGAACCCACACCGCAAAAAGGCAATGCGGCAGGAGGATTATCCTATCTCCAGGATCAAATGATGGTATCGGGCGACAAGGGGAATTTTTTTGCACGACTGCTGCTGTTCAACCTGCAGGGAAAAGCACAGCCTGTTTTAATTATGACGATGAACCAAAACATGCTGGCACAATACCAGTCTGACCTGGATCATTTTACTGCTTCGCTCAAACCAAATAACGAAGCTGTTAATAATACAATTGTCAACAATACGCCTGCTGCGAATGGCAGCACGGTTCATTTCAACCATTTGATCTTTAAAATCCCGCCCGGCTGGAAAAGCAACCAGCAAAAAGATTTTTTAATGATGACAGCCCCCAACCTTGCAACGGATGAAATGCTGTTTTATGTAATGCTGTCACCGACTGCAGAAACAGATTTTGACAATGCAGGTACAAATGCATTGAAGGAAATGGCCACCGCCATGAATGGAGAAGCCGTGCAGGAGCAGATTTACGGGAAGGGACCTTTGTACATAAAAGAAAACCAGGACCGGTATTGCAAGGGATGGGAATTTTCAATCGGTCATGGAAACATTCGCCTGGCATATACCAATCCCAATAGTCCGGGCATTAATAGCTATGTATTTTATCACGCAGGTGTATTCCTTGTAAAAATTAACAACCGGATGGAAAGAATCATGTTCGTCAGCAAGGACATACGCCGCGGGTTTGCCGACAACAGTACTTACCGAAAACAATCGTATGAACAGGTTATCAAAAATTTCTTTTTTGATCTTGATTTTGATGACTGGACCAATACAAAAGCAGCCAGTGGTTTGATTACACACAACGGTGTTTCACATCTGTGGGGCGGCGTGGCTTATTTTGAAGGTGCCATGGGTTCGGTCTATACGGTGGGTTCGGTAAAAGCAACCTACCTCGCTTTGTTTAACAACGGACAGGTGTACTATAACAAAGAACTACCACAGGAAGGGTTTGATCAAATCAATACATATACCCAGGCGGCGCTGTATCCACGCTGGTGGGGTACCTATACCTACCAGAATGGTGCAGGGGTAATAAAGCTATCCTATACTACCATCCCATTTACATTGAAAGACGGAAAGATATTTCTCGATATGTATCAGAAAAAGATTGATTACATCGCCATGCCCAATGTGGATGGCATGAAGCTGGACGGCAACTGGTGTGGTGCAGGGGCTGTCAGTGGTGAAACCGCCTGTATACATTTTACGGCCAACGGTCAATTCCAGGAAAAAGGTGTAATAAAATGCATTGAACATGAAATCAACACAGCATTTAATTCCATTCCGGAAAGCGGTGAAGGCACTTATGAAATAAAAAACAACAGCATCTTTTTTCACTACAAAGATGGCTTCACTTACCAGGCAGCATTTTCAGGATTGAAACTGCAGGGTAAGGATACAGCTCCTGCTGCCATTCACCTTGGCTACAGTGATGATGTCTTTGAAAAAAAATGAACACATGAAAAAAACATGCATCCTGGTATTGTCATTGTTGCTGCATAGTCTTTTGCCGGCGCAAAACAAAGTATCGTACGATATGCTGGTGTATTCCGAACCCCCCACCTGGGCATTCAATGACTATGGCTCCTATCGCACTTATACAACTGTCAATAAAGCCGCCAATAGTTTTTGCATCATCTCTGTATACAGCAGCGACCCATCTGCTGGAAATGCTGAAGATGATTTTCGCAAAGCATGGAAAGGCATTCTTGCCATGCGCTTTACTGTTTCAAAAGAACCGGTACCGCAAAAAAATGCAGTGCCGGGCGGATTGACCTGCTTGCAGGATCAGGCAACGGTATCCAATGACAAGGGAAAATATTTTGCCCGCCTGCTGGTATTCAGCATAAAGGGGAAGGCACAACCTGTTCTTTTTTTATCATTGAACCAGGACATGCTTTTGCAATACCAGCCAGAACTGGATCATTTTATGGCTTCACTGAAACAAAACAACGATGCTGCTGCCAATACCAACATCAGCAATACAGAATCCGTCAATGGAAGCGCTGTACATTTCAACCATGCAATTTTTAACGTACCCGCAGGATGGAAGCCATCACAGCAAGGCAATTATTATACGCTGACAGCGCCCAATGTACCTGCCAATGAAGGATTGTTCTTTATCCTGATGCCGGCATTAAACAGCAGCAGTTTTGAAGAAGCTGGTACAACTACCATCAATGAACTGGCCACCGGTCTGAAAGGAACACCCATACAAGCTCCTTATGTGGGACACCCGGTGTATACCAATCCGCATGAAGGAACCACACCCAAAGGATGGCAATTCTCGATGGGTTCAGGACAGGTAAGAGTACCGCATATTGATCCCAATGATCCATACAATACCGGCGAACAATATGATATTGGTGTTTTCCTGGCAAAAATCAACGGAAGGATCGAACGTATGGTGTACCTGAGTAAATATTATACCTGTGGTGTGTACGGCAGCAGTACTTATATCAATATGGCGTATGAACAGATGATCGATAATTTCTTTTTTACACTGAGCTATGATGACTACGATACAAAAGTGGAACAGGGAAAAATTACCAATACCGGTATCTCCGGCGTATGGAGTGGCGTATCACTGGTGAATGACCTTTGGATGAATGTTGATGGCAGTTCAACGCCATCAATGAAGTTTGATGCGACTTATTTTATCATGTTCGACAATGGCCAGGTGTATTACGGCAATGAATTCCCGAAACATGGTTTACTCAACCTCAATACCACGGCCATTGCCGCCAACCAGGTTGGCAGTTGGGGCACCTATTCTTACCAGAATGGTTCGGGTATCATGAAATTTTTATCGAGAAGCATTCCATTTAGTTTGGGCAATGGCAAAATAGTAGCGGAGATGAATGCATCAAAAGTCAGTTTCCAGCGATTGATCATGCCCGACAAACCTATGCTGAACGGCACCTGGTGCCTGAGCGGTACACAAACCTGTATCAGTTTCACCCCCGATGGAAGGTATACAGATAATGGCATCATCAGCCGGATAGAACATGCGCCCACCACCTGCAATTTGTATGCGCCTGAAAAAGGAACAGGCACCTATGAAATAAAAAATTACACCATCGTGTTTCACTGCGACAACGGGCCCACGGTACAATTTGCGTTTCCCGGCCTGGGCATTGATGCGAAGGTTGCTTCGCCGCAACAACTTGCTATTGGTCGCAATACTGATTTGTTGCAAAAAAAATAATACCATGAGAAAAAACTTTATCATACAAAAAAAATGGCTGTGGCTGCCTGGCCTGCTGCTATTGATTATCGCCATAGGTTGTAAAACAGTGCCCGTTACCGGGCGTAAGCAACTCAACCTGGTGCCCAATTTTTTGATACAGTCCATGGCATTTACCGAATATGATTCCGTACTGCATACCAGCCCCGTATTACCTGACGGCAATGAACAAACGCAAATGGTGCGCAGAGTGGGCATACGCATACAACATGCAGTGGAAACCTACATGAGCCAGAACGGGTTCAGCAAAGACCTCAAAGGATTCAAATGGGACTACAATGTTATCAATGAAAATATCATCAATGCCTGGTGCATGCCCGGTGGCAAAGTCGTGGTGTATTCCGGTTTACTGCCGGTAACGCAAAACGAAACGGCCCTGGCCATTGTGATGGGACATGAAATCGGTCATGCCATTGCACACCATGGCAATGAAAGAATGAGTGAAGCCCTGCTGGTGCAACTGGGTGGTCTTACACTCGAAGAAGCGTTGAAACAAAAATCACAGCAAACACAAGTGCTCTTTCTTTCATTGTATATGGTAGGTTCCAACCTCGCTATTATGCTTCCGCACAGCCGCATGCAGGAATCAGAAGCCGATAAACTGGGATTGATTTTCGCAGCGATGGCAGGTTATGATCCCAGTGAAGCCATACCATTCTGGCAACGCATGTCTGCTGCTGCCAATGGAACAAAAGTGCCGGAATTCCTGTCCACGCATCCTTCCGATGAAACCAGGATAAAAAGGTTGTCGGCACTGATACCGCAGGTGAAACAACAATATTACAAGCCTCAATAGTTTTATTATGAAAAAGAAATGGTTCCTTATCGCATTGTTTTGCTGGTTGCAGGTTGTTGCGTATACACAACCCGATCCCAACAAGGTGTTGGCGGAAGCGCAGCGGAAAATAGATTCAGTGATGAAGAACAATCCCGACCTGAAAAAATATGCCAACCAGAAAAACCTGCCAAGCAACAACCCGGCTTCCCTTCCCAATATGCCCACCAATGCGTCGATGGCAAATGCATTTGCCAGGAAACCGGATACGGCTTTTCTTTCCAGGATTAAATTACCCGATCGCAATGACAGGGCCCTGGCTACTATTCCCGCGAAAACGCTGTCGCGCAAAGACCTCGTAAGTTATATCACTGATACAAAGAAAAAATTCATGACGGGTTTGGGAATTACACCTGTTGCAGTAGGAGATGCAACAGCCACGTCCCTGAGCAATGGAGGTGTAATGTGCTGGTATGGCGGCAACAGTGAAAGAGGTATGGAACTTGCACTCGATGCAGCAGAAAAAGATCCGGATGATATGAATGCACTCGACAACCTTTCCGGGTTGCTGACGATGTGTGGTTATCCCTACCGGGCCGTGCCCATCCTGGAATATGTTGCCCAGCAGGACCCTGGCAATTCCACGGTGAACAACAACCTCGGGCAGGCATATTTTCAAATGGGTGAGGTGCAAAAAGCAAAAGCTTATTTCTCCAAAGCAACGGCAGACTATCAATACCATCCGCACGCCAATTTCGCGCTGGCCTGTATCGAGTATGCCAATGGCAATAAGAGTGCTGCCCAACGCTATTGTGAAAACTGTCTCAAAGGCGCTTATATCGGTGATGCATGGACGATGCTGAAGTCGATCGATCCAAAAGCAAAACTGATGGAACTGATTCGCTACCGTTTCAAACAACCCGATTATTTCAATCCGCACAAATATCCATTACCCGAACAATGCCGCCTGCCGGAAGAAGCGCAGAAGAAGCTGGTGGAGTTTACACAATACAAAAACATGCTGCTGGCAATGAAAGAAAAATACCGGCGGATGCAAAAAGCAGAAAAAGACTATATCAGTAAAAACCTCGCCAATGACATGATGAAAAAAATACAGCAGCAGCAAAACCCGCTCCGTCCCTTTGGTGGCTTTGCCGTGATGGTAATGGGCGATATTGATGTGAGCCATGGTGAAGATCTGATGCGGCTGCAGGAATACGATTCTGCCTACCGGAAAAACATGAAGGCACTGATGGATCAATATCTGCAGGAACGGGAAAATGTACTGAAGCCATTCAAGGAACGATCCGACAAAGCCGGTGAAGGCAATCCTGACATCACACTGGAAAAAGAAATGTGCGACGCAGAAAACGGTGTGGCAGCAAATTATCTCCCACAGTTTGCCAATCTCAATGAAGCTCGCCAGGAAAAATGGCTCACGCTTACAAAAAATTACTACAACGATTATATCTACTGGTCTTATCTCGCATCGGTTGACGATCACCAGTACAAGGATTTGTATTTCCAGATGATCATTGAATACCTCGATATGCTGTACAATCTTGCCACCTCCGAATTTGTCAGTTGCAAAGGGCATTATACCTATACCAAAGAAAAAAGCGCAGAACTGGAATTCAAGGAAGGCAAATGTCCCTTCGAGGCAAAAATAGATGTGGAAGTGGAGAATGAAGATGGTAAAACAGAAAAGCCGGCGAAGTTTGAAATTGATTGCGAGAAATTTTCCGGTGAATTCGATCTCGGCCTTGCCAGCCTGAGTATAAAAACCATGCGTGGCGGCGCTACTACTATTGCGATCAATGCCGGGCTTTCAAAAAAAGTTGGAAAGATACTCCCCGTTTCTGTCAGCGGGAATATGGGTGTGTCCCTCACATTTGGCGGAGGACAACCTGCCGATATTGGCATCGACTGGGATTATTCCATGAAATTGCCGGAAGGACTGGGTGGTAAGAATTCGGCTGGATGGGGTATCAGCCTTAACACCAACCTTGACCCCAATATTGTATTTCGCGGAAAAGGGAATGTACAAAAACCAGTTTCGGAGTGGGTGACTAAAAACCTTTTTGGACAGGATCCACCTGCACCACAGGTAAACCCAAACATAAAAATGTATAACAATGGCGGAGGAACTAAAAATTAAACATAACGGCGTGGCATACCCGAAATGGCTAACTTTTTTGCTTTTCATTTATTTGATGACCATCGCGCCTTCATTACCGGCACAAACCTGTACACAGGAAGATGCATTGCAGAAAATTGGCAACTGGAAACGCTACAATGATTTCCTGCAACCGGGAAACAACTATACGCCTGATATGAAAACGGAAATCTTTAACCGGATAGAAAAATTCAGGCAGATTATTGCCAAAGCTTATACACCAAAAGGAATGGAAGTGGGTTATGAACGGCAAATCTATGGCACACCTATTTATAAAAGTGGAACGGTTACCTATGATCTCTGGGGACAGATGCTGGAATACGCCTGTGACAGTAAAACCCATCAGCTTGTATTGGGCGACGAGTCTAGCGATCACTTCAATGTATTTGCGAATCATTTTGGCAGCAACCTGCATTTCGATACATCCATGCGTGTGGGGAAATTTTATGCAGCCCTGTTGCCCTACCGGGTGGGCAGCATAAAAGGTATCGACTTGTTTCAATCAGGGCTGGTGCGTGTCAATGAGCGCATGTTGATTGTAGCGCGCGAAGGACAACTTCCCTATACACCGCTGACGAGAAAACAATTCCTGTTGTCATTTAAAAGAAAACTGCAAAACGAAGAAAACAGCATCCTGTCGCGTTCATTACAAGGTGCAAAAACAGATGCTCAAAAAGCAGATGCAACTAAATACTGGACCAGCCGCTATGATCCGAAAATAAAAATCATCGACGATTATCTCTCCACGGCATCTGAAGATGATCTGAACCAAACAGCATTTGTGAAAGATATGGTTGACTTTAAAAAATTCATTTCAGAAAAAGAAGGTGGCAGGATGGCGGTTATCGTCAACACCAGTTATTTTAATACCAGCCTCAAACCGTATTACCCGCAATTCATCCTCATATACTGGCAATGGGATGATGGCGAAGGACCTGGCGGCGGATTATTACGACCTGTTGCACCCGATCTGAATGTCTGCTGCAAAGTGGCCAAATATTTTAAGGACAGTATGGAGCAAAACCTGGATATCGATGCCATTCGCCAGTTGCTGGACAAATAAAATAATTAACAGCACCACCTGAATATTTTTTTATGAAAATAGGGCTGACCATATTGCTGCTGATTCTTTTTTTGCAGGGCTTTCCGCAAAAGGATACGCTGCATAAACAAGCGCCGCTGCTCACCACCGGATTTGGAAAACCATTGAGTGATACCGTTTCAAAAAATATTGGCCCGGAAGGTGGAACGATTGTAGCAGCAGATGGCATCACCTCTTTAGATATTCCACCGGGTGCACTGGCAGTTACCACCAGGATAACGGTGTATGCAGTGACCAATATGGTGCAGGGCGGCCGCGGAAGGGGCTATCATTTCGAACCATCCGGGCTGCACTTCAGCACACCTGCCATACTTACCATCAATATTCCCGATACAGAATCAAAGCAATCAAAAATATTTCCGCAGAAAATTAGCTGGCAGGATGCAACGGGTGTATGGCACCGTATTAAAAATTCGGTACTGGATACAGTACATCATTTGGTACGCGCACCCATAGAACATTTCAGTGATTATGCGCGACAATTGAATTACAGTTTGACACCACAAAGTGCAGAACTGTATGTCAACGAATCGCAGGGCTTCCTGTTGCGGCTGGATGATTTGCTGCCGGAGAAATACCAAACCATGATCGACGAAGAAGAAATGAGTTATGAAGAAGTCGTCCGTCGCATGGTGGCTGCCAATGCAGTGACATGGTATGTCAATGACATTCCCGGCGGCAATGATGTGGTAGGACGTGTTATCCTCAACAAAGATGTACCACTGGCTGTAAGGTATTTTGCGCCACACCAGGTACCTGCCAACAGTCCGGTTACCATCAAAGCGCGTGTATCAGGTAAAATATTTGATGGCAGCAATTATACAGAGGGCGGCGAGGCCACTGCTGTAGTCAGCATTGCGGATGAATACAATTATACATTCATTGGGTACAGTACCAGTGGTGTTTTTCACATGATTGATTCTTCCTCCTGCAAGATTCGCATTGATGGTAAAAACGTACGCATCTATGGCGTACAAAATTATCCACCCTGGAGCGACTGGCCGGAGAAAGCCGGTGGTTGTACTTATACTTATCCCAATAAAGCGGGCTGGAAAGGGTTGGTGGAAATCACCGGGCTGGCTTATGGTGTTGCCGACAATGGTGGTGCCGCCAACAGCGATAAACTGACACATGTCATGATTGGTTTGCTGCCTGCTGTGGGCAATACACCGGGCGCCATTTCAAAATGTCCTGGTTATACGGCACCGATACCGAGTCAGCCATTACCGGCGCAACCACAAACCATCGAATTTGATATGAATGATTATGATGTCACCATCCATTTTGGGGGCGAGCAGGCAAAAAATCAACTGAAGCATATTGTAAGAGGAGAAGGGTTTATCGTTCGCATTACCAGGATTGAGCACGATGACTGACCATGAGCGGGGAAGTTTTTTTTCCGGGAAAGCAGCCAACAGTCCAGATTCACTGTTTCAGGTGATTGATCAAGCGATGCCGTCTTCTTATTTTTGGATCATCATTCATACCCCCGGTGAAAAAACCGATATCCCCTTTGCAAGGGTCAACCCAACAGGTGCTGGCAATATTCCGGGTACCATTGCAATAACGAGAACTGTTGCAGGCTTCTTTTTACAGGGATTCTTCAAGCAATCAAATACATAGTATGAAAAAGTTCATCGTTTACCTAATCTTGTGTACGCCGGGTTTTGCCTACTGCCAAATAGGTTTGAAAGCAGGACTCAATTTTGCCAATGTTACCAACGCATCTGCCATCAACAGCAAGAGTTCTGTAGGGTTTCATGCAGGTGTACTGTTGTCCCCTCCTGCCAAAACGATCCTCAGTTCACGTACAGAACTGTTGTTCTCCCGGCAGGGATATGATTATGCATCCGGTTCTACAACAGGTTCAGTGAAACTCAACTATATCGTACTGGCGCAAATGATGGCCATCAATATTACCAAATTTGTGCAAATACAATTGGGTGGGCAAACTGCATTCTTATTAAGTGCAAAGGCCGATAGCAATAAACAATCTACCGGCAATGCATACGCGGATAAGATCATGAGTTTTTACAACCGTTTTGATTATGGATTTGGCGGCGGTGTAGAAGTACATCCGGTATCGGGTTTACTGATCGGTGCACGGTATACAATCAGCCTCTCCAATTTGTACAAACAACCTGCTTCAGGAACCGGAACACCACCCACTTTTATTCCCAATACCAGCGACATCAGCTTGAAGAATAATGTAGTGATGGTATTTGTGGGCTGGAAATTCGGTAAAGACGACAAGTCCGACAAACACAAACAGCATTCCAACCAGGAGCCACCAAAAAACTAACCGGCTCACCAAAAAAAATATTTACCATGAAAAAAATAATTCCTGCACTGCAGTTGTTGTTCTATGCCCTTGCCGCAACGGCACAAAACTATCCCAACCCGGAATTCATCAATGAAGTATCGGCATTTAAAAAAGACAGCAGTAAAATGATCCGGCTGGAAAAAGAAAATTCCAAACTGGAAAGCAAATCAAAGTTTGGTGGCGTGGGCGGTTCGGAAAGCGGTTATACCATTGAAGACGAAAAGTCTGCCATCCGTTTCAACAGTTACAGCAATACCGCCTATTCCTTTGTATACTGGAATGGCGCAGGTGGTTCCAAAATGCCGATGTCATCAGCAGCCGATTCCACTATGCGCGCTACAGGAATGGATCCTGCCATGTTTACCAATATGGGTATGGACCCCTCCAATATGATTTCATTGTACAAAATGGAATCCGGCAGCGGTAAAAGAAAAATTATACTCGGTGGCAGTCCCGGTATGCTGTCATTTGGCAAGAAAAATAAAGAAAGCGCTAAGTTCAGTTGCAGTTTTAAAAAAATACGCGACGGCTATTATGAAATCATCGTCGACAAAGCTTTACCAAAGGGAGAATATGCGTTTGTGATAATGGGCGCTGGCGCCATGATGGGTGGCAGCAGTTTGTTTGCGTTTGGAATAGATTGAACAACCAAATGCATCACCGCCTTTTGTTATCAACACATGGCTGCACTCATTTCGGCAATACAGTTACAATAACCCGTTTATACCTCGCCAGTGATGGTGAACCTTTGTCCGTAACTTTCAAAATAAAATGAATGGTCTGCACACTGTCCACTATGGGCGCAGTAACAGGTACATCATACAAAGTGGGTGCATAGGGGCGAAAACTCACCGCTCCTTTGTAACTGCCTGCTTCCTGGTACTGAAACCATAAATAGCTGACAGAATCCCCATCGGGATCAAATGTACCTGCTGCACTTAAATGAAACGATTCGCCCGACTTTACGGTAAAACGATCAGGGTGTGCCAACCTTGGTACCGGCGGATGATTGCATTCACTGTATTTTTTTATTGTCCACTGCATGCGTGCAGCAAAATCATGCTGGAAATCAGTTCGCCAGCGCCAAATGGTTTCCCGGTTACCATAGTACATTTTTTTATCGATGGGTGATAACACCGAATCACTTGCATTGGTCCAGATGGCCCTAGTTTCCGGTTCATCCTTTGGCCAGTTCTCTCTTTTAAACATGCCTGTATTGGAGTCATGAAACTCCGGGAGATAATATTCATAACGGCCGCCCCATCCGCCATAATCGGGATGTTCGGGATCATTCAGCCCATTGCTGATGAGATTTAAAAAGGAAGGTGTATCGCCTTCCATCCCATAAGCCACATCGGGATAAGCCGCACCCAATGGACCATGTCCCTGTTGTATATTTTTTGCCAGCCAATCTGCCGAAGTAACTTCTGCATTGGAACCCGGCATGGGAAAAGACATACCGAGCCAGGTAGCATTGACATAATTATACCCCGGCGTTACCACATAAAAGATACCGGGGAAATTTTTTCTTATCCAGGGACCGCTGTCATCCTGGTCAGAAATGGTGTACACCCTTAATTTCTTGTACAGTTTGTCTGCTTCACCGGCACTCTTTGTATGTTGTATTTTATATAAAGCCTGTGCCAGTGTATTGGGCCCGCCCCAAACACAAACCCACAATGGGCGATCGTCTTTCTTTTCAAGCGCCTGTACAATCCAGTCAGAGCCTTCTGAATCTTTTCCATCCCCTACGCCTTTCATTCCATAAATGGCCAGGCCCTTTTTTACTTTTGTTTTTAGTTCTTCATAAGCAGGATATCCTTTTTCGTGCAGCAGTAAATTGGGTTGTACTTTTTTATATTCACCCAATATCCGCAACACTGTTTCAGGCGCTACCCGGTTTTGCTGGTGGATAGACGTAGTGGCGATAAGACCTTCCACATTCCACTGGTTGCTGTACAGGAGAAAACGGATCAGCGACTGCGAATCATCGGGGTCGGCTTCAATATCTGTCAGCACCAACACCCTTGGTTTATTACTGATTTGTGCTGAAAGGGAAACAGACAACAACAGCACCATAAATAGAGCAGGTATTTTTTTCATGTCATTATATTTTATTTTCAGCAGTCGCACACAACAAATGGTTGTAACAAGTTACTGCATGACTAATCAATTTTTAACGGATTGATTAAACAAGACCAGTTTTGAAAAAAGATCTTCCAGCAGCACCTGCACATCGAGCTGTGTATACACGCGAATATTTCTGCCGCGGTGATTTACCTCATAAATACCTTCATTGTTGATCAGCGGTGAAGGGCGCAATACATAAAAACTCGAAGACGGGTCCGGTTCAAAGGATGATTGCAAAGCAGTCAACAATACCAGCGGACTGTCGCCGATAATATAAATTTCACCAATATTGAAATTATACTTCACCGCCGTGCGCATAATGCGTTCAATATTCGATGTGAGGTATTCGCCAATTTTTCCCTGCGTTTTTATTTTTAACAGCAGCGAAGAATAAGGAAGCATTACCTGCCGGTACACATTGCGGGGGATTTGCCAAACAGGTATCGTGGATTTATTGAAGACAACCTGTCCTGCTTTCAGATCAATACCCAGGTTATATTCCATGGTGGTATAACCCGGCGGTGGTGTGGCAAGCTCAGGATATTCGGGCCCGCCGATCCATACTAAAGTTAACCGGCTGGCAATAGCTGGTTCTTTGAGATAAGCGCTGGCAATATCGGTAAGACCGGCGCCGCATACAATATACAAGGGCAATTTGGTATCATCCCGCATCGCTTCTTTGATGATGGCATTCGCAGCATCGGATGGCTGAGCGGTACTGTCGTTGTCCAGTGGAAAATTAGAACCCTGGTATACAGGATATGCATTGCTCATCTTCATGATGCCCAGCAACTCTTCAATTTTTTTCTTTGCATGTGTAGCTGTTTCCTTTGACGGATCCCAGCCATCGCCCGGCCGGAGATGGGAACCAATAATGCCGCGTATCTCCACAGAGGGTGATAACAGGTGCTGTACCAGTTGGAACAATCCATCGGGATCGCCCCCGAAGTCATTGTCGATGATGATGCGCATCCTTGGTTTGACAAGACTGTCGGAAAATAATTTTGCGGTAGCTTTTTGCGCAATGGCATTCATACAAAAAATGCCCAGCACGATGCTCATTATTATTTTCTTTCTCATGGTTGTATATCTATGCATTTGAATGGAATAATTGTTATTGTATGTCGTTCATAACAGGTTGAACACAACTGCAGGGAATTATTTAAAACACAATGGTGCAAATTCAGTCAAATAAAGCCGCCAAACGCCCCAGGTATGATTGCCATCACCTTCACGGTATATATATTTCAATCCTACTTCATCGTACAGGGCGCGCAATTTGGTAACGGTATCAAAAAGAAAATCCTGTTTCCCGATGCCAATCCAGTACACGGAAGGTTTGGCTGCCGTCAATGCTTTTAATTGCGCAATATGCTTGTCGCGGTTATAATTGGGATCTGCATTTCTGAAAGAAGAAAACAAACCCATACTCATCACACCAATGTATTTGAACATTTCCGGGTGCGCGTTGGAAATATTCTGCGTTTGATAACCGCCCATCGAGAAACCGGTAATGGCGCGGTGTTTGGCATCTGCTATTACCCGGTAATTTTTTTCAATATAGGGCATCACATCTTTTACCAGGCTCTCTTCAAATTTTCCGGAAGCCATTCCACCAATCGGTGTTGCACCGCGTGGGTTTACTTCGAATGGGCGGTCGAGCGGTGCAGCTACGGCTTCGGGGTTTCCATTGGTAATGACAACGATCATCGGCACTGCCTGTTTGGATGCAATGAGGTTATCAATAATATAATTGGCCCTTCCCCTGTTTATCCAGCCTTCTTCATCACCGCCACCGCCATGCAGTAAATACAATACAGGGTATTTGGTATTTCCTTCCTCATAACCCGGCGGTGTGTACACATACATTCTCCTTGCCGTGCCCAATGCCGGCGAGGTATACCATACAGCGGTAACATTTCCATGCGGCACACGCTGTTCTGCAATCAAATCACCGAGTTTACCGGGAATCAACAACCTGTTTTCAACAATACTACCGTCGCGGGTGACGGCATTGTTGTTCGGATCAAGCATCAATGCGCTGTCCAGTATAAAACGGTATTCATACATATCCGAAGCCAGCGGTCCAATCTTTACTTCAAACAAACCGGAATCTTTCTTTATCATCGGCACCGGTTTGAAATCCAGTGCAAAAGTTCCCACTACCTGTACACTGTAAGCGCCGGGTGCTTTGATACGGAAGATGACCGAATTGTCGGGCAATAATTCCGGGGAGAGGATCCGGTTATTATTCTGTGCCGGTAAACAAAATGACGACAAAAGCAGGCAACAACTAACAAGTATCCTGGTCATACGCTGGTTTTTTTATAATGAAGAATATAAAATATTTGATCAACGAAATGCTGTACTATGCCATGGTAATGATACTGCGCCATGCCTGGTACCATTCTTTTATTTTTTCATTACCCGATGCTTTTGTAACCGTTGCCTGCTGCAATTGCGAAAGCTGTTGCAAATCCGTAAAAATCCCTTGCTGCAAGCCTGCCATATAAGCAGCGCCCAGTGCAGAAACATCTGCGATACCAATATTCACCACGGGTTTCTGTAAAAGATCGGCGAGGAACTGTACAATAAACTTGTTGGCGCTGATGCCACCGTCTATCATCAATTGATGCAAGTTTATTTGCGTATCATTTTCCATCGCATCGGTTACATCTTTGATTTGATAGGGAATGGATTCCAGTGCTGCGCGTACAATATGTTCTTTACCGGCGCTAAAACTCAAACCGGTGATGGAAGCTTTCCTGTTCATATCCCAGTGCGGTGCACCCAGTCCACTGAAGGCAGGAATTAAATACACACCATTGTTATCCGCCACGGAAGCAGCCATTGCTTCGGTTTGACGGCTGTCCTGTATAATACCCAATTCATTTTTTAACCATTCAATGGTAGCGCCGCAGGAAACAATTACACCTTCCAGCGCATACTGCACTTTATCTGCGGTGCTCCAGCAAATGGTGGTGACCATTCCATTCCTGGAGTATTGGATCCTGTCACCGATATTCATTAATATGGAACAACCCGTGCCCATGGTTGCTTTGGCCATGCCGGTGGTAAAACAACCTTCGCCAAATGCCGCTGCATGCGAATCACCCATCATCGCAGCAATAGGAACAGGACGGCGCAATAACCCTTCAATGGTTGTTTCACCAAACAAATGAGCCGACGGCGTACATTCCGGTAGCTGCAGGTTGGCAAGCTGAAAACGTTCGAGTAATTCACTGTCCCAGTTCAACGTGGACAGGTTAAAAAACATTGTCCGCGATGCATTGGTATAATCTGTTGCATAAGATTGTCCGCCGGTAAGTTTGTACAGCAGCCAGGTATCTATTGTTCCGAAATAGGCTTCCCTGGCATCAACTGCTTTTTTTACCTGTTCATTGTTTTCATACAACCAGATCATTTTGGTAGCAGAGAAATAAGGATCGATGAACAAACCCGTTTTATGTTGTATGCTGTCCTGCAATTGTTGCATTTTCAGGTGTTCACAAATTTGCACCGAACGTTTGCATTGCCACACTACGGCATTGTACAATGGCTTACCCGCTTTATTCCATATCACAAATGTTTCGCGCTGGTTGGATATACCGATGGTAACAATATCATTGATATCAAACCCCGCTGTTGCAAATGCAAGGACACAGTCCTGCACGGAACCCAGTACATTTTGATAGATCGCTTCCGCATCCTGTTCCACATGACCATTATCGAGATAAAATGTTTTTAATGGCATGCTCGCTTTCGCACAGGTTTTTCCCTGCGCATCGATGATGAGCGTTTTTGTACCACTGGTACCCTGGTCGATAGCGAGTATGTATTGCATTATGCTTTTAATGTTGCCATTTGATCCGAAGATGAAAGGATTGCGACGCAACAACTGACCCTATGAAACACTGGTGCCGGTATCCACTCTCTATTCATCACTCATGCTTCGCATTCGCCCGATCGATTACTACTGCAATCAATATCACAAAACCTTTTACCACCTGTTGCCAAAACGGTGATACATTTAATAATACAAGACCATTGTTTAATACACCAATGATAACAGCGCCGAGCACGGTTCCCCATACACTGCCCCTTCCACCCGATAAGGAAGTACCTCCTATCACCACCGCTGCAATAGAATCAAGTTCATAACCAGTACCGGCATTGGGTTGCGCTGCATCAAGGCGGGATGTGATCAGTAATCCACCCGCTGCTGCCAGCATACCGGCAAGGCTGTACACAATTATTTTCACTTTTTTAATATTGATACCCGAGAGCGCCGCAGCATTTTCATTGCCGCCAATGGCGTAGATATACCGGCCTAATGTTGTTTTATTGGTAATGACTACAGCAATGATAACAATGATACCGGATATCCAAACCGGCAATGGTATGCCGATAAACCAGCCGGTACCGAGGTACACAAAATTATCAGCAAGCCCTGTGATCGGAAATCCTTTTGTCCATAACATGGTAGCGCCTCTCGCAATGGTGAGCATGGCAAGTGTGGCAACAAAGGGCGGTACTTTGAATCGTGTTATCACCCATCCATTGAACCAGCCGAGTAATAATCCCGTCAGCAATCCTGCTAGAATCGCACCCAATACGGTGAAGCCGATAAATGTATTGGCAGACGCGATTTCAATGCCATTCTTCAATAACCCTGCTGTGATGGCGCCGCACAATGCGAGTACCGATCCTACTGACAGATCAATACCTGCTGTCAGCACCACGAGTGTCATCCCGACTGAAATACAGATATTCACAGATACCTGGCGCATGACATTCCAGGCATTGGTAGCGGTTAAAAATTTATCGGACAGCAAACTAATGGCAAGACACAATATCAGCAGCGCTATCAAGGATTGGAACTTTGATAAGGATTGCCGGTAATTTTTCTTGCTGATGGTTGTTTCCATGCATCAAATGGTTTTAGGGATGGCAGCTTTTAATATTTTATCTTCTGTTGCTTCCGCAATCGTCATGTTGGCGGTGATCGTTCCTTCGGCCATCACCAGTATCCTGTCGGATACCGCAAGGATTTCGGGCAGTTCAGAAGAAACGACGATGATACCAAGCCCTTCACCGGCCAGTTGCAGCAGGAGTTTATAAATTTCATTCTTTGCATTGATGTCAATACCACGTGTTGGTTCATCCAGCATCAATACGTTTGGATGGGTGGCCAGCCATTTTGCCAGTACAATTTTTTGCTGGTTGCCCCCACTTAAATTTTTTGCTGCCTGCTGATCAGAAGATGTTTTTATTCCGAGCTGATCAATATATTTTTTTGCCAGCGCCGATTCTTTCCTGCTGTCGAGCAATCCGGCACGCTCCATCTTGTGCAATGTGGTGAGACAAATATTTTCCTTCACGCTCAGTCCGGTAACCAGTCCATCTTTCTTCCTGTCTTCCGGCACCAGGGCCAAACCATGTGCAAT
Source organism: Chitinophagaceae bacterium (assembly GCA_044223995.1). Classification (GTDB taxonomy): domain Bacteria; phylum Bacteroidota; class Bacteroidia; order Chitinophagales; family Chitinophagaceae; genus JACMLD01. The sequence continues at coordinate 1,026,654 of JBGALE010000001.1, read as the reverse complement.
CGCTACGGCCGGTGATGATATATTGATATGTTTTTCCTGTATGCTGACAGTACCAGTGGCCCGTTTGGGGTGCAATCCAAATATGGTTTCCAGTAATTCTGTTCTTCCGGCACCCATCAGTCCAAAGATGCCGAGTATTTCCCCTTTGTATAATTGGAATGATATATTGTTGAGCAATTGCCGGTCTTTGCGTTGCGGATGTTTCAATGAAAGCCGGTCCACTGATAACAACGCTTCCCGTTTTGCAGTTGGCATTACTTTCTTGCCGATCAGGACATCACGGCCCACCATTTTTTGTATGATATTGTCCTGTGTTACATTTTTCATATCGCCGCTTTCAATGGTCCTGCCATCGCGCAGTACAATATAGCGGTCGGCAATTCTGAACAACTCATCCAGTTTGTGCGATATATAGGCAATGACTTTTTGTTCACGCTTCAGTTGTTCAATAATCCCAAACAATACTTCTACTTCGCTTTCACTGATGGCAGAAGTGGGTTCATCCATAATGATCACCTCGGCATCGAACAACAATGCCTTGGCGATTTCCACTACCTGTTGCTGTCCTACTTTTAAAGATGCAATCATGGTATCCGGATCAACTGGAAGTTTTAATCGTTTTAGCAATGCTGCTGTTTGTTGCCGCATGGCTGTCTTATCAAGTGTTCCCCAACGGTTGGTTATCTCTCTTCCCAGGAAAATATTTTCAGTGATGCTCAAATAAGGGATGAGGTTGAGTTCCTGGTGAATGATGGCAATACCTGCCGCCTGTGCCTGTCGCGTGTTTTTAAAATGAACTGTTTCGTTGTTGAAAATGATACGGCCTTCATAGGAAGGATACACACCCGATAATATTTTCATCAGGGTAGATTTGCCCGCACCATTTTCTCCAATGATCGCATTCACTTTTCCGGCATGCAGTTCCAGGCATATTTTATCCAGCGCGGTAACGCCAGAAAATTTCTTGGTTATGTTTTCTGCCACCAGCATCTGCGCTATTATATTGTAGTTATCACTTTATCAAACTGTATTTATTCCGTTAAGCTTAGCGTCACCGGTATCACTTCTATATGATCCAGGTCCGGGTGTTCACGGTTCAATTCTATCGCTCCCACAAATGTTATTGTTTTCCCTTTTTTCATATTCGCCTTAAACGGCGGCAATACTTTTTGCCGCACCAGTTTGTTCAGTTCCGCCGATACATTGTTAAAGTCCATCGTATTGCTAAATTCATTGATGTCGATGTATCCGCTGGCATCACGTACGGCATTGCCAAAAATATATTCTGTCGCCAGTGTGAATGGTATATTGGATGGTTGTGTTGTTACCCGGATATCGTCTTCATTGATGGAAGTGATGGTGCCTTTTCCTTTTACCAGGAAATACCGCAGGTTCCCAATGCCCAGTGCATGGGAATAGGTATCGAATGTTTTTACCGTATCCTTCCGCAATAAACCAACCAGTGTATCCAGTGCGATGGCTTTGTCAAGGTTCGGTACCAGTTTATCATTCCAGAATTTTTCCGCATAGGCGCCTGCATTAAATGTTTTAGCAATGCGCGCTGCTTTTACTTCATCCAGTTTTTTTATATAGACCGATTTCCAGGCAATGATAATTACCAGTACAATGACGATGCTGTAGCGGATGGCTTTCATTATTGTTTGTCTTTTTTACCGTAACCAGTATAGTTGGCCACATTTTCCTGCGTTACCAGTTCCACTGCCACGGGCATCTTTTGAGGAAAATTTCTTTTCCCTTTGAAATAAGCGTCGGCATCTGCTGCTGCCGTTGCCGCCATTACTTTGGGAAACTGCATACCGGTAGCAACAATTTTTTTTGCCTGTATGGAATTCACCACATCTTCTGCGCCATCAAATCCAAATACTTTTACATCGCCTGCCCTTCCTGCAGATACCAATGCCTGGTAAGCACCCGATGCCATAGCATCATTGCCACAAAACACTGCATTGATATCCGGGTGCGCCTGCAGCATGGTTTCCAACACTTCCATTGCTTTATTGCGATCAAAGTCCGCACTTTGCTGTGCTACCATTTTTAAACCGGGATACTCATCCACCACGCTGTGGAATCCTTTGGAACGGTTCCAGGTATTGTTGTCACCCACCAGCCCGAGTATTTCCACATAGTTGCCCTGCTTGTGCAGTTGCGTTACAAAATATTTTCCAATGGCTACACAACCCGAATAATTGTCAGAGAGTATTTGCGAAGTGGCTGCTTCACTGGAATTGACTTCACGGTCCATACAAAATACCGGTACCCCTGCTGCTTTTGCCTTTAAGACATTCACTACCGAACCATCGGCATCGGTGGGATTGAATAAAATGGCATTATAACCGGAGGCAATCGCATTGTCGAAATTGTCTGCTTCGAGTGCCGTATTATTTTGTGAGTCGAAAATTTTTGTTTCATAACCGAGGGATTGCGCTTTGTCTGCTGCTGTTTGGGCCAGCACTACAAACCAGGGATTGTTGAGTGTGGAAATGATAACAGCCACTTTCTTTTTTGCATGACTGGCATCACCATTTTTGCAGCCACCCGTAAAAAGGATGACTGCAAAGGTGATGGAAAAGGCAACAAGCATGGCTGGCAATCGTAGATTCATATCAGGCAATCTTATGGTAACATGCGTTTATAATTCATAGGCGCTTTGTAAAGTCTCCAAAGCTGTTTTGGTCAATCCATTTGCTGAAATACCGTAATGATTCAATATATCATTTTGCGAACCGGTTACCGTGTATTCATCCGGGATTCCCACAATGGCAAATGGTTTTTTATATCCTTTCTGCAAAAGATAAGATGCACAGGCTTCACCAAGGCCACCGTTCACACTATGTTCTTCTACCGTAATAATGGCTTTACATTGATTGGCTGCCGAATGCAGCATTATATAATCAAGTGGTTTGACGGTATGCATGCTGATAACACGCACATGGATATGGTATTCCTGTTCCAGTTTTTCTGCAGCCTGCAGGGCAGGATATACGGTTTCGCCCGTAGCTATGAATGCGATATCCCTTCCTTCGCGGATAATCCTTCCTTTTCCAAATGCAAATTCCTGTTTGCTGATATTCGGAAGTGCGGGCATATTTTTTTTTCCAAAACGCAGGTAGATGGGTTTGCTGCATTGTGCTGCCAGCCGGATGGCTTCTGCTGTTTCATAATTATCAGCAGGTGCCACGATCATGATATTGTTTATGGCACGCAGTACAGCAAAATCGTGCAGGCTGTGGTGCGTGGATCCCAATGCACCATAACTGACACCGGCACTGATGCCCACCAGTTTGACCGGGTTATCTGAATAGGCCACATCATTTTTTATTTGTTCCAGTGCGCGTGCAGTTAAAAAGCAGGCCGGTGATACGGCAAATACTTTTTTACCGGCAGCCGCCAGCCCGGCAGCAACGCCCACCAAATTTTGTTCTGCAATGCCTATTTCCACCAGTTGTTTGGGAAATTTTTGTGCAAAGGGAACCAACTTACCCGAACCCCGCGAATCACTGGTAACAACAATAACAGCACTATCCATTGCTGCCAGTTCCTGCAGCGTTGCTGAAAATACTTCCAGGTTGGCGAGGCTGTTGGTTGCTGTATTGTTTGCGGCTGTTTCCACCTAAAAAATTTCTTTGTTATGAATAAGTTGCCAAAGCATTGTCCAGTTCACCGTAAGCCATGGACAGTTGTTCCTTATTGGGTACACCATGGTGCCATTTCAACTGGTTCTCCATATAACTCACCCCCCTGCCCTTGATGGTATGTGCAATGATGAGGCTTGGTTTGTTTTTTTCAAACGGAAGCGCATCAAATATTTGTATCAGTGCACCGATATCATGGCCGTCCACATGTTTCACTGCCCATCCAAAACTTTCAAACTTGGCATCGATGGGATCGGTATTGCATACTTCTGCCGTGGTGCCACTTATCTGTAATTTATTGTGATCAATGATGGCGCAAAGATTGTCCAGCTTGTAATGTGCTGCCGTTAATGCAGCTTCCCAGTTGGAGCCTTCCGGCAGTTCGCCATCACCGAGTAATGTAAACACGCGGTAGCTTTTGTTGTCCATCTTTGCTGCGATGGCATTACCTGCAGCAATGGGCAATCCATGCCCGAGCGCACCGGTATTTTGTTCAATGCCCTTTACTTTTTTGGTGGGGTGACCGATATAATGCGATTGGTACCGGCACATGGTTTCCAAATCCAACTCCGGGAAAAATCCCTTGCTGGCCAGCACTACGTACAATGCCTCCACGGTATGCCCCTTGCTTTGTATATAACGGTCACGATCAGGTGAAGTAAAATTTCCCGGGCCCACGTTCAGTACATGATTGTATAAAACGTTTAGGATATCCACGCAAGAAAGACTGCCACCGGTATGACCGGCATTGGCGCCAGCGATATACTGCAGGATTTTTTTCCTGTACTGAATGGATTGTATGTTGAGTTCTTTGATCGTCATGGTAAAAAATAACTGGATTCTTTTTATTTAATGCTGGTATACTTCCCAGCCGAGATAATTTTCCAGTGCTTCCTTCAGGATACCGGCTGTTTTACTCGCATTCATCACTACATGATGTTCAAATCCATTGCGGCAGACGTATTGCATCAGTCCCTGTAAATTGCTTATCTGCGCCACTGCCCTGTTGCCAAAAGTGGTTAGGGGATCATTGGTCAGTTCCCCTTCGCCTACGTAGGCTTTGATAATGCCTTTACAATCGTCTGTACTGATGCGGCCAAAAGTTAATGGCATGGCAGGCGTACGGCCATCCAGTGCACCATAGGTATTTTCTGTACCCACCGACGTACCCAATATGGGTGCGGTACTGATTTGTATATCGGGTAAAAATGATTTAGCCCAGTTGCCACAATGAAAGAGCACACATTTCTCCTCATCATCAGCATAGTTATTGTTCCAGTCTACCAGGGCACTTGGTGTACCGCTGGCCAACTGCATGGCATACATACTCAATGTGCCGGTCACATCTACTTCGCAGGCGCTGGGCAACATGTTTTCGCTCATCATGCTCATGCTGGTGCATACATTGCAGCCATAATTTTTTTGCAGTGATGTCCAGCACTGGATGGCAGTGGCATCGAGCGCATGTTCTTCCATAAATTCTGCCAGCACCACATCCAGTTTGGCGATTTGTACCAGTTTATCAGATGGCGTTGCACCGGTAGCAGCATAAGCCTGTATTTTTTCCAGCTTTCCTTTCACTGATTTGTCTCCTGCAGTTAGTTGATTGGCCCTGCCCAGTATTTCTGACAAGTCAACGGTGGTAACAGAAATTCCATTCCGCTGTAAAATTTTTTCACTGTAGCGAACGGTATTAAATGCACCGGGTCTTGCACCCACCGCACCAATGCGCACACGGCGCATTCCTTTTACCACGCGGCATACGGCTAAAAAATTTTTCAGATCAGTAATAAAAGTTTCATCGCCCGGTGTTGTCACATGTTTGGTGGTCAGTGTATATTTTATACCAAACTGGTAAAGGTTATTGCAGACGGATATTTTACCGCACCAGGCATCGCGCCGGTTCACCACATCCATTTTTGCAGGTTCATCCGGGTAAGCCTGTACCAGTACCGGAACTTTTAATCCGGATAATTGAATGGTTTCTGCCACGCCTTTTTCATCGCCAAAATTGGGCAGCACCACCAGTATGCCATCAATGGCAGCAGCATGTTGTTTGAAGAGCGCTGCACATTTTTGCGCATCGGCAAATGTTTCCACGCCACCGAGTTTTGAATCGGATTCGCTGAGCAGGATGGGCGTTATGTTCAGTTGTTTGCACAGCGCCAGTATTTCTGTGCGTGCAGCAGCTACTAATTTATCGGGGAAGAAATCACGGTTGCCAATGATAACGCCCAGCGTGGAAGATGGTTGGTTCTTGGTTTGCATATATCAGCTTGCGATGATCAATTCAATTTCGTTGTCGTGAAATACCTGTTTGTGTTTTTCTTCAATACCGGCATCGGTAATGATGTAATCAATCAGTGACAATGCACCCAAACTGGCAAAAGATGCCTTGCCCATTTTAGTGGAATCAGCTACGAGATACGTTGTTTCCGCTGCATCAATCATCGCCTTCTTCACCACCAGGTCGCTGATGCTTGGATAGGTCAGCCCTGCCTTTAATGAGATACCTGCTGTGGCAAGAAATAATTTTTGTACATGCAGTCCCTTAAAAAAATCGGCAGCTTTTTGTCCTGTCAGTGATAAAGTAGGCGGTTTGAATTCACCACCGGTAACAATTACTTCGATGCCCGGTTCGCCACCGAGCAACAAGGCAATGTTCAGTGCATTGGTGATGACAGTAAGGTGCCGCACGCCTTTCAGTTTTTTGGCCAGTTCGGTGGTAGTGGATCCTGAATCCAGTATAATGGTATCGCCATTTTCAATAAAGTCCATGCACTTGGCGGCGATCAGTTCTTTCTTATCTAAATTTTCCTGGTGGGTGAGGGAAAAATTGCGTACCTGGTCTTTGATATTTTTTAAATAGGCACCACCGTGCTCACGCAGGATCAGTCCGTCTTTTTCCAGTTTCTCCAGGTCCTGGCGAATGGTTACTTCCGTTACCTTGAACAGTTTGGCCAGGTTGAGTACTTTGGCCGAGCCATCTTCCTGCAGCAGTTCCAGTATTTTATCACGGCGGTGATTGGCCAGCATAATGCCTGTTTTGCACAAATAAAAGAAGAAAAAAGAAAATAAACAAAAACAAAAGTAAGTAAACAAAACAATTAATACCCGGGGACAGGTGCTGGAAAGGTCCATTTATGTGCAACCCTTGTAAAAATATTGGCCATAACTTGTCAACATTTTTGGTAGAATGCAAAAAAAAACGATATTTTGTGTAAACGATTGCATAACCAACCTGACTGCTTCCCATGCGGATAACGTTGCGCCATATAGCTGATAAGATGAATCTCACCCCGGCCACGGTGTCCCGTGCTCTTAATAACCATCCCAGGATAAGCAGTGAAACCAAGCGGCTGGTGCTTGAAACCTGCAAAGAACTAAATTACCGCACCGACAGGATCGCCAGTTCACTGAGAACCGGAAAATCGCATACTATTGGCGTAATTATTCCCAGCGCAAGAATGAATTTTTTTGGCTCCGTGGTACATGGTATTGAAACAGTTGCCAGCAAAAAAGGGTACCACACCCTCATCTTTCAATCGGAAGAGCTTGCTGAATTTGAAGTAAACGGTATAGAAGCCTTTATGGGGGCAAGGGTAGATGGCATACTGGCATCACTGGCTAAGGACAGCACAAATTTCCTACACTACACAGAGCTGAAGAAAAGGAATGTACCACTGGTTCTTTTCGACCGGACTATCGACTCACTTCATATCCCTTCTGTCATTATAGATGATTACAAAGGAGGCTTTATTGCCACTACTCATTTAATAGAGCAAGGTTATAAACGCATAGCTCATTTAGACGGACCCCAGCATTTTCAGACTTTTAAAAACCGGTACAGGGGTTACAGGGATGCTCTGGAAGCTCATAACCTGCCGTTTGACAAGAGCCTTCTGTTTAAGGGGGACCTTTCTATAGAGCGGGGAAAGCTGGCCGCCGGCTATTTCCTGGGGCTGGGTTCTATTCCCGATGCAGTTTTTGCGGTGGAAGATTTTTCCGCACTCGGACTCATAAAGGGATTTAAAGAAAGGAAGATAAAAATACCCGATGAAATGGGTGTAATAGGTTTTGCCAATGAAGATTTTGATGAGCATATAACACCAACGCTTTCTTCCATCCACCAGCAAACGGTGGAGATGGGCCAGGAAGCCTTTACCCTGCTGTTGGATATTATTGAAGGGAGGTATAGCAAATCCGGCCCTCCTTCTAAAATTGTATTGAATCCCATACCCATTTTCAGAGAATCAACAGACCGGTATCACAAAAGACAGGACAACCCCTGATTCCTGACCTGCCCGATGTATTAAATTTTTTAAGTACGTAAAAAGAAAAAATCTTTTATGAGAAAAGTATACATAGACGATGGATAGCAAGGTCAATTTTGCGTAATCGTTTACACTTATGACCTATACCAACTTTTTGCTTAACTGCTTAACTAATCTATTATGAATCAAACGAACTATGCCATAAGGATCACTTCAGTCATTTTCCTGGCTGTTTTAGTCCTGGGGCTTGCCATATTACCAGGCAAGGCCAACGCACAGGATAACCAAAACCAGGCATCGGAGAAAAATATACGCGGAAAAGTGTTGGATGAAAAAGGGGAACCCGTTGTTAGTATCTCCGTAACAGTTAAAGGCACCAGCCGCGGAACAGTTACAAAAAATGATGGCTCTTTTTCTATACAGGCCAAACCGGGAGAAACACTCAATTTTTCAGGTGTTGGATACAAGCCTCAGTCCGTTGTACTGGGAAATGAGGCAACCATCAGCATTACTTTATCACAGGATGCTTCCAACCTGTCGGATGTTGTGGTGGTGGGATACGGCACACAAAAGAAAGTAACCGTTACCGGTGCAGTAAGCGCTGTTAAAGGAGAGGCACTTATTAAATCTCCGGCGGTTGATTTATCAAACTCATTATCGGGACGATTACCGGGCCTTGTTGTTATTCAGCAAAGCGGCGAACCGGGTTATGACGGCGCGACCATTTCTATTCGCGGTACAAACACACTCGGTAACAGTAGTCCACTTATTGTTATAGATGGTATCCCGGACAGGGATGGCGGTCTTGGCCGCCTGAACCCAAGGGATATCGAATCAATTTCAGTTTTGAAAGATGCATCCGCTGCCATATATGGTGCAAGGGCTGCTAATGGAGCCATCCTTGTAACCACAAAAAGAGGTGCGAGCGGCAAACCAAAAGTAACCTATGATTTCAACCAGGGATTTTCACAGCCGACCAGGGTACCGAAAATGTCGAGTGCAGTGGAATATGCCAACATCATGAATGAAATTCCCATTTACAAAAGCATTCCTTCAGCAGAATGGGGTGCAGCCTGGACAGCCATCAAAAGCACGGGCACTTATGTTTCCCCAACGCCCGGTGTAAGTACATTAAATGCCAACTATAGTCCGGATGCTGTTAAAAAATATGCCGATGGAAGTGATCCATGGGGCTATCCCAATACAGATTGGTTTGGCGATGCATTTAAAACCTGGGCACCGCAGTCAAGACATAATCTTCAAATCAGCGGTGGTGCAGAAAATGTAAGATATTTTGCCTCCCTCGGTTTTGTCAACCAGGATGCCATTTACAAAAATTCTGCAACCTATTACAAGCAGTATAACTTCAGAACAAATGTAAACGCCAAAATAAACGATTATATCACCACCAACCTTGGCATCATGGTGCGCAGGGAAAGCCGTCACTTTCCAACGGAAAGTTCAGGCGCCATCTTCCGTATGTTAATGAGGGGAAGACCGACTGAGCCAGAGGTTTGGCCGAACGGAAAACCGGGGCCGGATATTGAAAACGGACAAAATCCCTATGTAATCACCACCAGCGCTACGGGCTATGATGATAACCCTACTGACTACACACAGGCGAATGGTTCGGTGGATATTACCAATCCCTGGGTAAAAGGATTGAAACTTACTTTATCAGGCGCCGTTGATAAAAACAGCCAAACCGATAAAGTATGGCAAACTCCCTGGATGCTGTATTACTGGGATAAGATAACATACGAACCCGATGGAAAAACACCGAAACTGGTGGGTGCAGTAAGATCGAACTACAGCGACCCAAGGCTTACACAGCGATATGGTTCAGTTTTAAACACCAACCTGACTGCCATGCTTAGCTATGATCATAAGTTTGGTACCGATCACAATGTTGGCATACTTGCAGGTGTTACAAAAGAACAGTTTAAAGGAGATGGCTTTACCGCATTCCGGAGAAATTATATTTCTGCTGCTGTCGATCAGCTATTTGCCGGAGGAACCACACAATCGGTTGACGGTGGTGCTTATGAGCGGGCACGGCTTGGCTATTATGGCCGCGCACAATACAATTACAAGGAGCGTTACCTCGCAGAGTTTATCTGGAGATATGATGGTTCCTATATCTTCCCGCCCAGTCATCGCTTTGGATTTTTCCCGGGATTGTTGCTGGGATGGAATGTAACCAATGAGTCATTTTTTAAATTTAAACCCATCAATTACCTGAAAGTGCGTGCCTCTTACGGGCAGATGGGTAACGACCAGGTATTCTTTAATAATTCATTGCAGGAATATGCTTTCTTATCACTGTTTGGATTTGGTCAGTACCCGATAAATGGTGCGGTGGCCAAAACCCTGCTGGAACAATTACTGGCCAACCCTGATTTTACATGGGAAAGGGCCAACAATTATAACCTGGGGGTTGATGCATCTCTCTTCAATAATAAGATTGACCTGACGCTGGAATATTTTTACAATAAACGCGATCATATCCTGATCCAAAAAACGGGTTCAACACCGGCATCTTCCGGTATCACCGATTTATTGCCACCGGTTAACGCAGGAAGGGTAGACAACCGTGGTTTTGAATTCAGCGTTAATTACAATGGCAAAATTAACAGGGATATCACCTTCAAGGCAGGTATCAATGGAGGCTATGCAAAAAACAAAGTTGTGTACATGGATGAGATTCCAGGCATTCCTCAAAATCAAAAACAGGAAGGAAAACCAATCGGTGCATTCCTGGTATATAAATCCGCAGGTGTTTTCAAAGACCAGGCAGATATTGATAAAAACCAGATTGACTACAGTGGTGTAACCGGTACACTGATCCCGGGGGATATGAAATTTGAAGATGTAAATCATGATGGTAAAATCACTGCCGACGATCGTGTACGGTTGGATAAGAGCATAACACCTACATTGAACTTCGGTGCCACCTTTGAAATGCGTTATAAAGGATTCGATTTAAATATTCTTTTCCAGGGCGCAACTGGCGCAGCAATACGGGTTCAAACTGAATCGGGTGATATTGGAAATTATCTCCAGTATTCTTACGATCACAGGTGGTCAATAGATAAGCCCAGCAGTACTGATCCACGACTGGCCAGCAGGGGTGATACCTATTTTACAGGAGGAAGCTATGGCGACAATACCTATTATTTATTCAGTAAAAATTATATCCGTTTAAAGAATATTGAAATTGGTTATAGCCTGCCGGCAAATATTATCAGCCGCCTGAAAATTTCCAACCTGCGGGTATTCGTAAACGGATTGAATGTATTTACAATAGATAAATACAAAATATTTGATCCCGAATCAACAACAGGCAGTGGTGTATATTATCCTCAATCCAGGATCATTAACGGAGGATTTAGTTTAACCTTCTAAATTGTAAAAAATGAAAAAAGTAAAATTCAGTATAGGTTTAGTGCTGCTGCTCCTGGTTCTTTTTTATTCCTGTAAAAAGAATTTCCTGGATACTAAACCGCTATCTAGTATTTCAGCAGACGCCACCTGGGCTGATGGCCCGCTTTCACAGGCATTTGTTTTTGGCGTATATTCCTATCTTGGATATGGTGGATTTGAAGAGCAGTCACTGGCTGCCTATACAGATGAAGCCATGTTTACCCATGCAGGAAGAAATATCAACACCTTTACAGAAGGTACCGAAACACCGGGCAACCTTGCCTGGATCAGCGATACCTACGGTTGGGACAGGATGTATAAGGCCATCCGTGAGGCAAATATTGCTATTCAAAATTTGCCCACAGCAACATTTGCAGACACATCACTCAGGAATAAACTATTGGGCGAATCCTATTTCCTGAGGGCTTATTATTACCACCAGTTATTAAGGTTCTATGGCGGAGTGCCATTGATCGACAAACCTTATGGATTGAATGCAGATTACAGCATCGCAAGAAATACGTTTGCAGAAAATGTAGCATTCATTGTATCAGACCTGGACCAGGCAGCCAAATTGCTGGCCGGCAAAACCATGGAAAGCGGCAGGACTTCGCAAATCGCGGCATTGGCATTGAAGGCCCGTGTTTTATTATATGCTGCCAGCGATTTACATGATGGTCCTACTGCAAAAGCCAATTCCAGCACTTTTGCAGCTTACCCGAATATTGAGCTGATTGCATATCCTTCCGGCGACCGGGTAGCAAGATGGAAAGCTGCACAAGATGCGGCAAAGGCTGTGCTGGATATGGGAAGCGGTTATAAATTGGATCTTGCATCTCCAGCATCCGCTGCAGAAGGCAAGATGAATTATATGTCAATTGCCCTTGGCGGACAAAGTGCTATTGGTGATAAATCTGCTACTTCAGAACTTATTTTCGAACGGACAGAATCGGCTTTGTACAATTCAGAAGATAACTGGCCACTCGGTGGTATCCATTATGGTATTAACAATGGTCCCAACGGATATCATAACTGGGCCGGTAATACACCTATACAATTACTGGTAGATGATTATGAAATGATGGACGGCAGCAAATTTGACTGGAACAACCCGGTTGAGAAAGCAGATCCCTACACAAATCGCGATCCACGTTTGTATGCTACCATATTGTATGATGGCGCCGACTGGAAACCCAGGCCCAGTGATGTAGCTGGAAAAGATCCCGTCAACCAGGTGCAGACTGGCTATTATGATGATGGCGCCGGTGGTACTGTTAATGGTATTGATACAAGGGAATCTGTCGTGGAAAACTGGAATGGCAGCCGTACACACTATTATACCCGGAAATTTATAGATCCTAATCCGGCACTTTCAGATAACCAATCCAGTGCCCAGGTAATTCCATGGCCATTTATACGGTATACTGAAATGGTGTTGAATTATGTGGAAGCCACACTTGCATTGGGTGATGAAGCAACTGCAAGAAACTGGTTAAACAAAATCAGGTTCAGGGCGGGCATGCCTGCTATTACCGATGCCGGCGCAGCACTCGTTAACCGGTATCGCAATGAAAGGAGAATTGAACTGGTGTATGAAGAACATCGTTACCATGATGCCAGGCGATGGATGATTCCTGCTACTACTGTAGGAAGAGGTATCAAGGCCATCAAGGTAACAGCTACACTCAAACCTGGCAAGTCACCCAATATCCCCTATAAGTTTGATAAGAGCGTCTATAACTATACCTATACGCCTGTAGACAATACAGAAAACGAAACCAGGGTATGGAAAGATAAGATGTATTTCAGACCTATTAGCAAGGATGAAGTGAACAGGAATAGCAAACTGGTTCAAAATCCGGGATATTAAAATACAGCTCTGAACAGATAAATTGAATAAAAAATCTATCTCTATCTTGAGATAGATTTTTTATATTATACCCAAGTGACATGAACAGAAACCACCTGTCTTATTGCCTCATATTTTTTTTAGTATTTTTTTCCCAGGGCTGCAGCCAGGATGCAGAAAAAACACCCGCCGCCACCGGTGAACATTTGTTTACCCTGCTGGACAGCGGGCAAACCCATATTGATTTTCAGAATACGCTTACAGAAGGGTTAAATACCAATATCCTGGTCTATGAATATTTCTACAACGGCGGTGGAGTGGCCGCAGGAGATTTTAACAACGACGGCTATGCAGATCTTTATTTTACTTCCAATATGGGAGATAATAAAATCTACCTGAATAAAGGCAATATGCAATTTGAAGACATCAGCAGTGTTTGCGGAGCTGCCGGAAGACCGGGCCCCTGGAAAACAGGTGTCAGCGTTGCAGACATCAACGGAGATGGCAAATTGGATATTTATTTATGTTATTCCGGGGCAATGCCTGCGGAAAAAAGGATCAATCAATTATTTATTAATAAGGGCAACAATAGTGATGGCATACCGGTATTTGAAGACGAAGCGGCATCCTATGGGATTGCCAGCCCTGCTTTCTCCAGCCAGGCGTATTTTTTTGATTACGATAAGGATGGCGATTTGGATATGTTACTGCTCAACCACAATCCAAAAAATCTGCCCATATTAAATGAAACAGCTACGGCTGATCTTTTAAAAAAAGACAATCCCGAAAAGGGCCTGCGGCTGTTTAAACAAACCAATGGAAAATTTGAAGATGTCACGCTAAACGCTGGTATCAACGGGTCTGAACTGAGTTACGGGCTTGGATTGGGTATTGCAGACTTTAATGCGGATGGCTGGCCCGATTTTTATGTGTCCAACGATTATGCAGTACCAGATTATCTTTATATCAATAATAAGAAAGGCGGTTTTACCAATGCATTGCAAACAAGTGTAGGGCATACCAGCCAGTTTTCTATGGGCAACGATGTGGCCGATATCAATAACGACGGGCTCACAGATATATTCACACTGGATATGCTCCCGGAAGACAATCACCGGCAAAAACTTTTACTGGCGCCTGATAATTATGCCAAATTCAACCTGAATGTCAGGAGCGGATTTTATTACCAGTATATGCGCAATATGCTCCAGCTCAACAATGGCAATGGTAGCTTTAGTGAAATAGGTCAGCAGGCGGGTATTTCCAATACCGACTGGAGCTGGGCCGCCCTGTTTGCAGACTATGATAACGATGGGTGGAAAGACCTTTTTGTTACCAATGGGTACAAAAGAGATTATACCAACCTCGATTTTATTAACTACATGAATGAGTATGTACAGGAAAAGGGAAGGCTGCAAAGAACCGACGTGATGAATATCTTAAACGAGATGCCCTCTTCCAATGTGGTCAATTATATTTTTCAAAACAAAGCAGGCAGGAATTTTGAAAACAAAAAAGAGGATTGGGGCATTACCCAAATATCCAACAGCAACGGGGCATTGTATGCCGACCTGGACAATGACGGCGATCTGGATCTTGTAGTCAATAATATTGACCAGCCTGCATTTGTTTACCGCAACGAATCGCAACAGCAAAAAAACAATCATTATATCGACGTTCAGCTTACCGGCGAAAACGGGAACACACAGGGCCTTGGTGCAAAGCTGCGGTTGTATATTGACGGGCAGGTACAAACACTGGATCAGTATACTGCCAGGGGATACCTGTCCAATGTTTCTTTTAACCTGCACTTTGGATTAGGTGCGGCTGCAAAAGCAGATTCTCTTATTATTACATGGAACAGCGGAAAAGTGCAGAAACTGGAAAACATACAGGCGAACCAATTACTAAAACTCTATGAAAAAAATGCAATCCCCCCGAAACAGTTAAATACAACTGAGAAGCCATGGTTTGTTGCATCAGATGCAGGGCTCCATCACACAAACCCATCGCCTCTCATGAATGATTTCGACAGGCAGCCCCTGCTGATAAGTGAGTTTTCATGGGAAGGACCCTGCATGGCTAAATATGATTTTAACAAAGACGGGTTGGAAGACCTTTTGATTGGGGGATCGGCTGGTCAGCCTGCAGAATTGTACATACAGCAAAAGAATGGCTCCTTTACATTACTGCCAGTTCCTGCTTTTGAGCAGGACAAGGAATATGCCGGTGCAGCAACAGCAGTGTTTGATGCTAACGGCGACGGGTACCCGGACATCTATATTGCCAGTGGTGGTTATAACAGCCTCACGGAAAAAGACAGTTTGCTGCAGGACAGGCTTTATTTGAATGATGGCAGGAACCAGTTTCACCGCAGCCATACGCTGCCCGATATGTTCAGCAGTAAATCCTGTGTGCGGGTACAGGATATTAACGGGGATGGATACCCGGATATTTTTGTGGGAGGCCGTGTAGTGCCGGGACGTTACCCGCGGGCGCCGCGATCTTTTATTCTTATCAATGATGGAAAAGGTAATTTTTCTGATCAAACCAACAGCATTGCACCTGAACTGGCGGCGCCGGGAATGGTGACGGATGCCGTATGGGTTGACCTGGATGGTGATAAAAAAAATGAGTTGGTAGTAGCCGGCGAATGGATGCCGGTAATGGTATTTAGTAATGAGCATGGGAAATTGAAGAATATAAGTTCCCGTTATTTTGATGCTGCATACAGCGGCTGGTGGAATACGATCACTGTAGGTGATTTCAATTCAGATGGAAAACCCGATTTGATGATCGGGAATATGGGAACAAATACCCAGTTTCACATAAATGAAAAAGAGCCGCTGGAAATGTATTATGGAGATTTTGACGGCAATGGCTCTATAGATCCCATTTTCAGTTTTTATATCCAGCATAAAAGATATCCCTATATAACAAGGGATGAACTGGTAACGCAGTTGCCTTACCTGCGCAAGCGTTTTGCCAGTTTTAAAAGTTATGCCGATATCAGTATGGACGATCTTTTCCAGAACGATGAATTAAAAAATGCCGGGCATTTAACGGCAACTATTCAGTCCACCACCTGTTTCCTGAGTGGTGCAGGTCAAAAATTCAGCATCACTGTATTGCCCGATGAGGTACAATATGCACCTGTATATACTATTACTCCGCTGGATTTTAATAACGACGGCAAACAGGATATCCTGCTTTGCGGTAACAACAGTCATACAAAGATCAGGCTGGGAAAATTTGATGCCAATTACGGCGTGTTGCTGGCAGGAGACGGCAAGGGACATTTTAATTATATCAAACAACCGGTTTCCGGGTTCAACCTGCATGGAGACATCAGGTCCGTCATTCAGATAAAGAACAAATTATTGTTTGGCATTTGTGGTAAAGAGCTCCTGTCCTATTCACTGAATACTCAAAAAAAATGATAAAAGAATTACTGGTATGAAATATTTGTTTTTATACATAGCCATCGGTGTTAGCATAGCCGCCTGCAAACAATCGCCTCCTGCACTGCCAAAAGATTTTGAACTGGCCACCGCCTGGGCAGATATGACAAACGATATCACCCGGACAACGGGCTCCAATTCCCCCACATTTGCATCAAGGTGCTTTGGATATATTGGCCTCACCATGTATGAATCTATCGTTAACGGATACCCGCAGTATCAATCTGTCGCACCACAACTCAATGGGTTGGGCGATTTGCCCCAGCCTGAGAAAGGACTCGCTTATAACTGGCAATTGAGTTTAAATGCAGGGCAGGCAGAAATACTAAGATCCATTTATATCCAGACTTCGGATAAAAACAAGGCAAGGATTGATTCACTGGAACAGCATTTTGAACATCTTTATAAAGAGGCCCACCTGGATACAGCCCTGGTAAACCGTTCCGTATTGTACGGGAAAAAAATAGCACAGCGTATCTTCGAATGGTCCAAAACAGATGGAGGCCACCGTGGTTATCTCAGCAATTTTGATAAAAGCCTCGTATTTCCCAATAAACCCGGCGGATGGAAACCGCCATTGTATGCACAGTCGTTCAGTCATTATCCCTTACACCCGCATTGGGGAAGCAACCGTTGTTTTATAGCCATTGATTCTGCGATAAGCGCCCCGGAATTTATTCCGTTTGATACAACGACCGGATCTCCTTACTATACATTGTTTGAAAAAGTTTATGAGAAGAGAAAAGTTTTAACGCAGAACGAAAAAGAAGCGGCTATCTGGTGGAGTGACGATCCGGAGGTAACATTTACACCACCGGGTCATTCGTATTACCTCGCATCGCTGGCTATCAGGAAAACGCAGCCGGATTTGATAAAATGTGCAGAGACCTATGCAAGACTGGGCATGGCGGTAGCAGATGCGTTCAGGAATTGCTGGAAATGGAAATACCAGTTTTTTACAGAAAGAGCCAATACTTATATACCACAGCACATTGATCAGCATTGGGAATCTTTTTGGCCCGATCCCCCTTTCCCTGCATTTCCTTCCGGCCATGCCATCCAGGCAAGTGCTGCTGCAACTGTTCTTACAGATTTATACGGCGATCATTTTGCACTGACAGACAGCGCCCATGTGGGCAGGCCGAGGGATGAAATAAGAAATACCGATTTCAAGGCGCGTCATTTCAATTCGTTTTGGGAAGTAGCCGAAGAAACAGCGATGTCGCGCTTTTACGGAGGAATACATACCACGCAGGACAACGACAAAGGACTGGAAAAGGGAAAGGTTATAGGAAGCAATATCAATCACCTGCATTGGAAAAAACAATAGATAACACGTCGACCATGAAAAAAAATGCCTGCACCCTCTTATTGCTGCTGCTGGGAATAACCTGCAGCATTTATAGCCAAACCCGTTTTACCGATGTAACAGTACCGGCGGGTATTAACCATGTATTCAAAGTTTATGAAGGCATGTTTGGCGGCGGCGCCTGCGTCATTGATTATAATAACGACGGCTACGAAGATGTTTATATAACCGGGGGTATGAACGATGATGTCCTGTATAAGAACAATGGTAATGGCACATTTACCAATGTAATGGAGCAATCCGGTTTAAGCATTACAAAAAATTTCGTCACCCAGGGTGTAGCGGCTGCTGATATCAACCGCGATGGTTTTGTTGATATATACGTTACCACTATTACCAGGAAAGACCGGAAAGAACCCATTCCGCGGGCTATTAACCTGCTGTTTATTAATAACGGCAATGGCACTTTCCGGGATGCTACCAAAGAGTACGGGCTCGATCAACTGTATTCATTTAGCACATCGGCCAGTTTTGGAGATTTCAATGCAGACGGATGGCCCGATTTGTATGTGGGCAATTATTTCAACGAGTTCCAGGGAAAGCTCAGTGTGATCAATGATGCCACAGTGGTGGGTGCCAATCAAATTGCAAAAGGATACCTGCTGCTGAATGAAAAGGGGAAACGCTTCAGGGATGTAAGTACGGAGTATGGCCTTGACTTTCGCGGATTTGGTTTTGGTGGCGTATTCAGTGATTATGATAATGACGGCGACCAGGATTTGATCATCAACCACGATTTTGGTTATAAGCGTACCCCCAACCTGTTGCTGAAGAATAATTATCCGCGGGAATCGTTTTCAGATGTTGCAAAAGAACTGGGTATGGATTTAAGGATTAACTCGATGGGCACGGCTGTAGGCGATTATAACAATGATGGCTTTATGGACTACTATTTCACCAATATTAAGTTCAATTTTTTTATGGTAAACCAGGGACCCGGGAAACCTTTTATCAATAAGACAAAAGAACTGGGCATGGATTTTTTTACCATCAGTTGGGGCGCCAATTTTGCAGATTTTGATAACGACGGTGACGTGGATTTGTTTGTTGCCAACGGTGACCTGAATCCTAATTGTGTACCCATGGCCAATTTCTATTACGAAAACAAGGGGGCAAGGTTTGAAGATCGTGCACGGGCAGTTGGTTTGGCTGATTATGGTATCGGCAGGGGTTCGGTGGTATTTGATTTTGACAATGATGGTGATCTTGATCTGCTGGTGGTCAACCAGCAGCCGGTGGTAACGGATTATCCGGTACCATCCATTACACGCTTGTACAGGAACGATTCAACCAGTGGCAACTGGATCAAAATTTCACTGAAAGGCATAGACGCAGAATCCCATGGCATTGGTTCAAGGATTGAAGTGGAGTGCAACGGGAAAAAAATGATCAGGGAAATTGATGGTGGCGCTTCCAGCCATATGTCGCAAAGTTCCACGATTGCGCATTTTGGATTGGACAAGGCAACAAAGATTGATAAAATTACCGTCTACTGGACGGGTGGCAACAAACAAATACTGACAGATATAAAAGCAAACCAGCTTATCACGATTACTGAAACGCCCCAGCAAAAAAGCAGTCCCTTCTTTTTGTATGCACTGGCAGGGTTTGGCCTGCTGGCATTGCTGCTCATCTATTACCGGATCAAATCTGCCTGATGCAGCCATCGTATTATTCAAAGGATCATCTGCCGGGGGCAGGAACCATTTCCTGCAAGCTGCCCCGGCGGTGATTGTTTTTACTGCTTGACTGTTTTTCGTTTTAATATAAAGGAACTGATAAGCGTCACCACCAACCCAACAGGTAATATTTCGAAGTAGGTCATGGCTGCATTGAAAAAAGGATTTTTATACATCCTGACAAAGTCTGCCATTTCCTTTGTTTGCTTGTCAATTTCGATTTGACCTGCACCGCTTGCCTTCAGTTTGTCGATGGAATGCGCCGCATATTTTTCTGCAAAATCAGGTATGAAATAAAAGTAGTCAATCAGCCAGGCTATCACATACATGGTAGAGGCAATGAGCACGATGAGGATACCGATTTTAAAAGCCTTGCCAAAGCTGATGACACCTCCGTTGAATTTATCCCGGTAATTGCGGATACCCACATACACCAGCGAAAAAGCTATGATCATGGAAGTATAGCCAATGATCAACCCCTTGTCCCAGTCAATACCGCCATCTTTATGATCCGAACTGTTGACAGAAAACAGCATGGGAATGATCACCACGATGCCTGCAATGATTCCATAAACAACAATGTTTTTTTTCATGTTTGTATATTTTAGGACAAATGTGGTGGCTGCGGGCTGTTTTCCACTCATACTTTTGGCCATTTATTATGGTGGCGGGCATTTTCATACCAAAGGATGAGTGTTCAGGGGACGAGCTGTAGTCTTTTTGCTTTTTCGGCAGCCTGTGTTCGTCTTTTTACTTCCAGTTTTTCAAAAACATTCTGGAGATGTGTTTTCACGGTGCTGACAGATACAAACAATGCGGAGGCGATTTCCTGGTTGCTATGGCCCTGTGCCAGCAGTCCGAGTATTTCCAGTTCGCGTTTGCTCAGTTCCAGTTGTGCTATCAGCGCGGTATTTAATGTAAACGGAACTGGCTGGCCGTGTTGTAGTTCGTTGCGGTACACGTACACTTCTTTTTCCACCACCACGGTTTCAATGGTGGGCCTGGATAATTTTAATGCGAGCCAGATGCCCAATGCCGTAAATATGAGGGCGATAAAACCAATGTACAGTTCGAAGGAATGATCAAAAATAACCAGGCGAAGTTCCAGCCATTTCAGGAAAAACAAGAGTGCAGCCAGGCTGATGCTGTATAAGATGATGGACTTGTTCCTGTATATTATTTTTTTGTAGTCAGTCATAGCAGCCTGCATGCAGCATAAATTTATGGCATCGTGGCTAGGGTTCCAAAAAATTAGTCATCACCAAGCCGGTATACATTGCTGACTTCCTGCGACAAACTATTTTTTATTTGTCATTGAGCGACCGGATACCCTGTTCTTTCAGTTTGGCGACGCCCTCTTTCATGGCATTCAATTGTTCAGCGGGGTGGCCTTCCCATTTGGTCACTTCTCCCACTACTTTAAACGGGTGGATGGAACGGTATGATTTGGTAGCATTGCCCGGGAATTTTTTATCGGTCAAATCCGGGTCATCTTCAATAGGGCCTGTGGGTTCCACTAAATATATTCTTCCGGGTCCGTCACCCACCGCCAGTTCTGCACCCCAGATAGCGGCATCGAGTGTGGCGGTGAGGAAAATATATTTTGCATTATTTCTGTCACCATAATTGGAGTTGAAACCCACATCGATAAGATGGCCCAATTGCAGGTCGGCTTTTGTGCCATGAAAATAGGTTTGTGCAAAAGCACTCGGACGGGCGGTAGTATTGTTGTTGTTTTGTTCCATGTTGGATGGGTTGTTTGCTGGCAGAAATGAACGCTCAAAATTACCATCTCTCCATGAAAAATAAAACAGGCAGGCAACATTGCAATCGATCTTATTATACAGTGGTTGGGAATAAATTACTGATAGTAAAACAAACATTTTTTCTGACGCATTGTTGATATTACAAAGAGCTGTTCTATTCCTTGCCCGCTACATTGTATATTTAATAGAAAAAATTCTATCCTCTTATTATCATTTTTATTTTTAATCTTGCTGCGTTTGACTACTGAATTGGGGCATAAAATGTCGCTTCCGGGAAATAGAATTTAACAGGCTATCCAAAATATTAAACTCCACAGCATGAATGAATCAATTTCCTCTACAAACAGGTTATTTTTCCTGGCTGCCTCAATTGTTTTGTACACCTATCTGGGTTTTGCACTATTTAAGCTTGGATTTTACATTGGCAGAAGCAAATATGATGAGAAACACAATATCCCCCCTGTTTCTGCAATGAAATAGAACTTATTAAAGTCGTCTTAAGCATGAACAAAAAACATTTTAAAAAAAGCAAATCAATGCTTACCAGCTACCCGGCGGGTGAAATACTCAATTATCTACTCATTGTCCTTCCATCCCTGATGGTATTGCTTTATTACATCGGGAAATATGTCGGAAGTCATTTGTACCCGCTGATCAGCCAATAAATAATGGCGTTGTACACGCTAACTTAATATTCATAATTATAGCAGGTATTTCTTTGCCTTTCCGCGCAGTATTACTCTATAGAAAAGATTCTATTCTATTTCCACAAAAAATCTCATTATAATTGTAGTCTCAAAGTTTCATCACAGGGAGGCATCGATGTGCCTCAAACAGTAGGGGCATTTTTTATGTCCCTACCTTTCCATAGCAAACGGTGCTGCACCCCCGTGGTTATATTATAATGGTATAACCAAGGCTCCCTGTGAGACTTTGAGAACGGGACAGGCAGCGCCGTTTATTTTTGCTGCCAGGTAAAAAACAGCAATGCTTATGTACACAACCATCTTTCACTACGCACCGCAACGATCTATTTTAAAAAAAGAGTTCGCAATCCAGAAGAACTTTTAATCAACTCATCAATTAAGAATTTTTTAAAATAAATCATTTGATTTGTATGCACTAATTGGTAAACTTGTATCATATATTTGAACTTCTTCCATAGTTTCTTTTTGCCAACACATTTTTTCCATCCATCCTTTTTTCTGATCTCATGAAGGTGATAGTTGATGTGCAGCTTATCAACAAATGGCTGCTATAACATAATTGACTGATGGAAACAACTACTATTTACGAAACAAGGGATGCCCTGTTGTACGAGCTGGAAAAAATTGACATCAATAAGGATGGCCAATATTTCTGGAAAGAGAACGACTGGGATTGGTCTGTCAAAGAATTGGAAAAACAAATCAGGACATGGGGCGTTGCTGCTGTAATATTCAAAACAATCACAATCGCAGTAGCGCTCTGGACGCTTAGTGTCCCTTTCTTTTCAAAAAATCCAGCCTTAACGGATATATCAAAATCGGTCTATTTCTTTTCAGTATTGACAATGCTCTATAGCTGTTCCAGACGGCTGGAAAAATTCAGGCAGGCATTGGTGCTGGTAAAAATATTGAAAGGGATGGAAAAATAAATTGTAGAGAAATATGTACTGTCTTAAATATAAAGCATGAAATAATGAAATATTGGTGTATTATAAACGTACTTGGGGGTGTTAGTGTCCTCGTTCTCTTTTTTAGTGACTTCAATGAACTAAAAGGGGTTCAGCTATTAAGCGCTGCCATCTACCTTTCAACCGGCATTTTCTGCTGGTACAACAATATAAAAAAATGAGAAAAAGAGAAACGAAATAAAGTAGCAAATTTTATATCTCATTTGCGGCTGGTAACCGCAATTGGGTTTGTACGGGCACCTCGCAACTTACCATTGTAAAAGCCAGTACAAAGGATCGGCTTAGCGGCCGTGAGGGAATAAACACTGTATGCCCAGTTCGCATGTACAACGAACTCAAGACGAGGAATCGAAACAACAAAAATTATGTACGATGAAAAAAATGAAATTCGATCAAATGGTAAGTATTGAAGCCGGTGGTTGCGGCGCTGCAGCTGACAAGTTTATTGCCGTGACTGGTTTTATAGCCGGTGTCGCTTCTTGTTTTGGACCAATTGGATTGGCAATAGCTGGGCCAACAGCTTTAGGAATGGGCATCGCCAGCATTGCCTGCGCCTGGAAATAACAAGTTGAAATTTATATAGTATGAAAGTATTGCTTAGTTAAGTATTATACTTTCATACTATTATTACCCAATCTAATAATTTATTTTATGGAAGAAGTTAAAATTGCAAGGGCCGGCTTATTCCCTTTAAGAAAGTTAAAAATTAATGTAAATAATAAAACTTATTTATTAAAAGGCAACGAAGAAATATTAATCAGCCTTCCTACTAAGGAGTTTGAGATAGAGTTAAAAATGGACTGGTGGCATTTAATTCAAAGAATTAAAATGACAGATAAAGAAAAGGCAATTATTATTAAATATTGCTTTTCCGACATGTATTTTTTCATCGCATTAGTACTTTTATTCATTGTTTCGATACTAACATTCATGCAAGTGATTCCAATAAATTTATTGTCGATCCTTCTTTTAGTATTTGTATTGCTTCAAGTCTATTATTTGGTATTTAGGCCAGACAAGTATTTTGAAGTTGTAAAAGAGTGATTTCACTAGTTCATAATACTATCAAGATCACCTTATTTCAAAGATAAAATTTACACATCATTTGTATCTGAAAATGCAATGTTGTAATGGCTAATAAATCATGGTTGACATATTTCGCCTTCGTACTAATTCAGTTGCTAATTGCCTTTTACAGTCAAAATTATCTATTAACAGATGATTTGTACCGATTGATTATCGGCGCACAAATGAGCGACCGGCAATTTGGAGATTACCTAGAATTTGTACACAAATTGCAATGGGTGGGTTATTTATTTATTCCTCTGGCACTTCTGCTCCGCATCAGTTTTGCTTGGTTATGTCTAAAGGCAGGTAGTTTTGTTACAGAACGCTTCACGCAAGTTGCATTTTGGAAAATTTGTGTGCAGGCAGAAATGGTGTTCGCTATTGGTGCAGTTGCAGGCCTTCTATATACAATTCTTTTTGTGAAAGTGGAAACCATGCAGCAACTATCTATAAACCCATTTTCACTTGAATTGCTGGTCTCGCAAAGTGTACCAAAATGGACTAGTTATTTCTTTAATACACTTAACATTTTCGAGTTGGGATATATACTGTTTTTGGCTTACCAACTGGCAGCAGAATCAAAAAAGCAATTTTTGCCATCACTAAGATTTGTAGCATCTGCTTATTTGCCGGGCTTAGCATTTTGGGTAATACTGATTACGTATTTATCTGTTGTTTTTCAAAGCTAAAATGAGCAAGCATGAGGTCAAGAAAATATGTTTTAATATCAGTTATAATTCTTATTGTATTGAGTACAGCATTTTTCGGCTATAAAATATGGGATACCCTCCAAACCAAAAAAATTGTAAATAATAATATTCAACTGCTACCTGCTATTACATTTCGGAAATTAGATGGGAGTCTACTGAATCTTGACAGTTTCAGAAATCGCAAGGAATTGTTGGTATTGAATTATTTTAACTCCGAGTGCGACCACTGTCAAAATATGGTGAAAGAACTATTTCGTGGACAAGTCCGCTTAAGAGATGTACACTGGCTTATGATTTCTACGGAAAAAATTGAAACTATCCAACACTTTGCTGACAGTATGAGGCTGGCTAAACTTCCTACAGTTGCCCTTCTCCGCGATACTGCTTTGTATTTCGTTAAAAAATTCGGCGTTGTTTCTACACCGTCATTTTACGTTTATAAAAATGGACAGCTTGTACGTAAACATAGTGGAGAATGTAGTATTCAATCCTTGTTGCAATAATCTATTAAAAATTATTTTGCTGTCTTGTTAAAATGATAAAGGGCTTAAATAATAAAGGAACCATTTCGCCTATTTTCGTGCGTCAACTGGATCAGAAGGACTGCGGTGTGGCTTGCCTTCTGTCGGTCATTCAGTATTATGGAGGTTCCAATACATTAGAAAACCTCCGAAGGCTCAGCGGTACCAATATTACCGGCACTACTTTACTGGGTCTTTGCCAGGCAGCCCGGCAAACTGGATTTGATGCCGATGGCTGTGAAGCAGATATGGCTGCATTGATGGCACACGATGCTCCCTGCATTCTGCATGTCGTCATGGAAGGCAATCTCCAGCATTATATAGTCTGCATTGGTACTACCGAAAAAGAAGGCGCACTCAAATTTATTATCGGAGATCCTGCCAAAGGGATTGGTTACCTGTCACGCGACGAACTGGAGCGTATATGGAAGTCAAAAACATGTCTTGTACTTACACCCAATACATATTTCCAGAAAGCCTCAGATACCAACAACGCCAAACGCCGTTGGATAAAAAAATTAATAAAAGAAGATTTCCCGATTCTGTCCATTGCTGTTGTCATAGGCATAGCAGTGGCAGCATTGGGTGTGGTCATGGCCATATTCAGCCAGCGGCTAATTGATGACATATTGCCCAAAAAGAATTTTGTCAAATTAAACCTCGGTATCGCTTTGGTATTAATCTTATTGGTAGTAAAAGAAGGACTGTCCGTATTAAGGCAGTATTTTCTGCTCAGACAGGCGAAAGAATTTAATATACGAATCATTGATTTTTTTTATGGGCATTTACTGCAATTACCAAAGCCTTTCTTTGACACCCGAAAAATTGGTGACCTGACTGCAAGACTAAATGATACCAGCCGCATACAAAGGGTTATCAGCCAACTGGCGGGAAACGTAGTCATAGATATACTTGTAGCAATAACATCCACTGTATTTATTTTCACCTATTCATGGAAAGCTGGCCTTGCCTGCATCGTGGCCATCCCTGTGTTTTATTTACTGGTGTACCTCAACAGCAAGAAGATTGCAGCAGGCCAGCAAGCCATTATGAGCAACTATGCCCTGGCGGAAGCCAACTATATTTCCACATTGCAGGGCATTGAACCGATAAAAAATTATAACAAACAACCTTTATTTTCAGTATCAAACATTGGCATTTATAAACAATACCAGGACAAATTATTTTCACTGGGTACAATACAAATGCGGTTATCTTTTTTTGCCAATACATTTGGAGCGTCTTTTATAACAGTCATCCTGCTGTTCTGCAGTTACCAGGTGTTGGGAAGCCATCTGAAAGTGGGTGAGTTAATTGCCATACTGGGTATGTGCAGTTCGCTACTGCCCAGCATTGCCAACCTGGCACTCATTAGCATACCAGTCAGCGAAGCCAGGATTGCTTTCAACCGCATGTTTGAGTTTACTGCTTTAGAAAAAGAACCTGGTACAGGTAATAACCATCCCTTTTTATTCCAGGCACTCGAGGTGAACAATCTTAGTTTCAGGTTTGCAGGAAGAAGCCAGTTGTTAAAAGATATTTCTTTTACTGTTTCCGTTGGAGAGATAGTCGCTGTCATGGGAGAGAATGGATCGGGTAAAAGCACCCTGACACAAGTTTTACAAAAAAACTATGAAGCAGAATCGGGGGATATTATCATTAATAAAGATATCTCATTTACGAGAGTTCCGCTACAAGACTGGCGGCGCGTAATAGGTATAATACCCCAGCATATTCATATTTTCAATGCGACTGTTTTGGAAAATATAGCATTTGAAGATGCTGCGGCAAAGGCAAATGAAGTGTTGCAATTTTTGGAAGCCTGTGGCTTTATGCCTTTCATGAATTCATTGCCACAATCTTTTTTAACGCTGGTAGGTGAGGAAGGGGTTAATCTTTCAGGTGGACAAAAACAGGTAATCGCATTAGCAAGGGCACTCTATCACCAACCACAGTTACTGGTGCTGGATGAAGCCACATCGGCAATGGACAGAAATACAGAACAGTTCGTGCTACAGTTATTAAACAGGATGAGGCAAAAGATGGGTATTATTTTTATTACACACCGTTTGCATATTTTAAAATCTTTTTGCGACAGGATATATATTCTTGACCATGGCATAATCAGTGCTGTTGGTAAACATGAAGATCTGTTACAGGGCGAGAATACTTATAGCAGGTATTGGAACGATTTGGCCGGCTAGTGCTGGAAGATAATAGAAAGAAGTTTTCTAAGTTTCCCTTTTCCAGTAATAATATGAAGTGCGCTCCCTGCATTTCCATGCGGGTAAAGCCCGGTATGCATGCTGTCCTTTTTAGTTCGATTGATTTTGTGTGTCCAGCCCCTGCAGCCGGGCTATTATTTATCGTTCTTATAAAATATGAACCCAACAGAAAGCTTGTGTCGAAATTTTTATTCAGTAAAAGGCGTAAGTTTGTTGACTGGCCTGATAGATTCTAATAACAAAAAATGAAGGAACCACATCATGAAAAAACTATTTCTTATTGCAATTGTTATTTTCACATCTCAGAAAAATTATTCACAAATTGTTAATCCAAGCATTGAAAAGAAGTTTTTAGAATACATCAACCTGCTGGCAACAAAGCAAATTGATAAATCATTCGACTATATTAACGACTCACTTTTTACCTTGGCACCACGGGAGGTATTGCTACAGGCTACTGAGAAATTATTCAATGACCCCGACCTGGATGTACAGATGGCAAACCCCCAGGTAATTAAAGTAGACAGTACCCAAAAGATCGGAGGGATTTTTTATGCAAAAATTATCTACTCGATTGTTGTGAAAATGAAATTTTATAAATTAAAATATAAAGCCGATGGCTCAGACAAAAAGGCTATTGATAACCAGATTAACCAAATACTGGCGGGATTAAAACAGCAGTTTGGAAAGGATAATGTCACTTACAATACTCAGACCGGCTATTTTGAATTATTCTCAAAAAAAACAGCCATAGCAAATTCAAAAGACGAAATAAACTGGAAATTTGCAGTATTGGAAGAAAGGCAAATGCCATTGTTGGAGAAGATATTCCCCAAAGAATTGCTGGAAAACCATTAATTGAAGAGCATCATTTGATATTAATAATTAGTATTTAAGAATTAAAAGCCCTCAACTCAAGACTATAAACCTTAAACTATAAACACAACTCCCGACTTTTGACTTCCGGCTAAGGACTATATTCCAATCCCAAATTCCAAATTATAAGAACCAAATACCAATTTTCAAACGATACATACACAATGTCGGCTGCCCGACATCTTCACATAAAACTCCTGCCGGAACTTTACACAAATATTTTCCCGTCAATTCCATACCCCGGTAAACCATTGCCCGGTAAAAATGTTACACTATTGTCCCATTGATTTCTGCACTTTACGGTGTCCAGGAAAAAAACAACCGTTGCAACCAACTATACACTATGGATGAATTCAGCCAGATAACTGACTACGTCAGCCGGTTTATTGATCTAAGCGAAGAAGAAAAAAACAATTTTGTTTCCAAACTCCGGTTTAAAAAAGTAAAAAAGAAACAATTTATCGTACAGCCCGATTTTGTTTGCAAATACCGCAGCTATGTAGTGGAAGGTGCACTGCGCGCCTACCTGGTAGGCAACGATGGACAGGAACATACTATTGCCCTTGCTATTGACGACTGGTGGATTTCTGATTTCAACAGCTATATTTACCAAAAGCCCGCCACCCTGTTTGTAGAAGCACTGGAAAACAGCAGCATCGTACAAATCACCTATGATGATGAGCAACGGTTGCTCGGGGAAAATCCAAAATTTGAACGCTTCTTCCGCATCATTACACAACGCGGATTTGCTTATTTGCAGCGGCGCATATTGTCCAACCTGAGCAAACCGGCTGAAGAACGCTACCATGAATTTGCTGCGCAATATCCGAAGCTGCTGCAAAAAGTGCCTCAATATGCCATTGCTTCTTTCCTGGGCATCACACCCGTGTATTTATCCCAGTTGCGCAACCACCGGACGCGGAAAAGTTAAACTGGTTTAACCGAATTTCTTTATATACCTGATTGCTGGCCTGCACTGGCCGGCGGAGTTTTGCATAGTTATTTATCACATAAAAAATAAACTATGCAAGATTTTAAAAACAAAAAAGTAATTATTACCGGTGGCTCCAGCGGCATCGGGCTGGCAACAGCAAAACTATTCAAGCAACTTGAAGCAGATGTAACCATTACCGGAAGGAACAGTGAATTGCTGGAAACAGAAGCCAACCAGCTAGGCGTACGCGGTATTGTAGCCGATCAGTCTACCCATGATGGCGTAATGAAACTGGTCAGCGAAACCACGAAGAACGGCGCTAAAGTAGATGTGCTCTTTATCAACGCAGGTGTGTTTAAAGTAGCGCCCATTACAGCCATTACCGGCGAACACTATGATGAGATGATGAACATCAATTTCAAGGGCGCACTGTTTACCCTCAAAACACTGATTCCCCATTTGCGGGAAGGCGCTTCGGTGATTTTCCTGTCATCCATTGTTGCCGATACCGCCATGGAAAATACCACGGTGTATTCTGCCAGCAA
Organism: Chitinophagaceae bacterium; assembly: GCA_044223995.1. Lineage (GTDB taxonomy): Bacteria > Bacteroidota > Bacteroidia > Chitinophagales > Chitinophagaceae > JACMLD01. The sequence goes on along the minus strand of JBGALE010000001.1, from coordinate 996,626 downwards.
AGCTGCACTGAATACACTGGCAAAAATTGCTGCGGTGGAACTGGCACCAAAAAAAATACGGGTAAATATTGTGTCGCCGGGACCAGTAGCCACACCCATCTGGACAAAGGTTGGTATGAGCGAAAGCCAGATCAGCGAGATGAGTGCAGGCATACAAAATAAAATACCGCTGAAAAAATTTGGTGCACCGGATGAAATCGCACAGGCGGTGGTATTCCTTGCTTCGGACGATGCATCTTTTATTACAGGTTCAGAATTAAAAGTATCCGGGGGTTTTCATTTAAACACGCTTTCCTAAACCATCATCCCGGGCGGAAAATTGTCCGGCCGGTATTGATGTGAACAGTTGGCAGCTAGTTATCCAATAAAAATTCTAAGCAATGAAAAATGTTATCATAACAGGCAGCAGCCATGGCTTTGGCTACCTGTCTGTACTTACCCTGGCAAGAAACGGTTATAAAGTATGGGCCACCATGCGCCATGCAGATGGTAAGAATGCAGCGATAAAAAAAGAGCTGCTGGATATTGCCAGGAAGGAATCGCTGCAGATCGGTGTGCTGGACATGGATGTTACCAGCGAGCAGTCCGTGCAGCAGGCCATCCGCAGTGTCGGGGAAAAAGACGGGAAGATAGATATACTGATTAACAATGCAGGCATCATGTATGTGGGCATTACCGAAGCATACAGTGTACAGCAGGTACAGGATCAGTTTGATACCAATTTCTTTGGTATCATCCGCACCATCAAAGCTGCGACACCTTTTATGCGGCAGCAAAAAGATGGTTTGATCGTCAATGTTACTTCCCTGGCGGGCCGTTTGTCCTTTCCTTATTTTGGTATTTACTGTGCGAGCAAACATGCAGTGGAAGCGTATTCACAATCGCTGCGCTACGAGCTGGCGCCCTTTGGTATTGAAGTTTGTATCGTGGAGCCCGGTCCCTTTGGCACCAACCTGCTGACATATACCGGTCCGCAGGAAGATGATCAGCAGGCGCTGGGATCCTACGGCGATTTCCGTTCGGTACCAAAAGCCATGCTGGAAGGCTTTATCAATTTTTACGAGTCGGATGCAGCGCCCAACCCGCAACAGGTGGCAGATGATATTGCTGCCCTGGTAAACAAAAGAAAAGGAGAAAGGGAAGAAAGAATTGTTTCCGGTATTGATTACGGTGTGGTGGATTACAATAATAAAGTGGCACCCATCCAGCAGGCGCTGGTAAGGGATGGATTGCACATGGGCCACCTGCTGGTGATCGCCAACAATTAAACTTTTAAAGAAACAAATCAATTAACATGACAAAATCACTACAGTTGACCGCGTTGCTGGTCGTAACAGTAATCAGTTCATTCGCCCAGAAAACAAGCTGGGGCTACGATGCATCACATGCAAAAGTTTCGTTTACGGTATCGCATTTTGGTATTTCCGAAACAGAAGGGAAGTTCACCAAATTTGACGGAACAGTCCTTGCCGACAAACCAGATTTTTCGGATGCCGTTATCAGCATCACGATTGATGCTGCCAGCGTAAATACGGAAGATGAAAAACGCGATGCTCATTTGAAATCGGCCGATTTTTTTGATGTGGCCAAATATCCCGGCATTCAATTTAAAAGCAAGTCGTTGAAACCTGCCGGAAAAAATAAATACAGGCTTACGGGCGATTTCACCATGCATGGCATTACAAAGGAGATAACGCTCAATGTTACGTACCGGGGATCGGTGGTGGATCCGTATAAGAATACGAAAGCAGGTTTTACCATTACCGGCACCATTGACCGGACGGCATGGGGATTGACATGGAATGGAAAATTATCTGCCGGTGAATTGCTGGTGGGCAATGATGTGAAGCTGGATATTAATATGGAACTGATAAAAAAATAAGGTTGCATTGGTGCAAGGCGTTACAGGAAGTATCCCGTTATAAAATTCAATATACAGTACACCTGTCACTACGCACAATGGTAGTGTGTTGTTTTAATGGTGAATGGCGCAGGCTTCGGCCTGCGTTTTTTTTAAACATGCTGAGAGGTGTGCATCTTTTTTTACGACATTGAGAGTTCCCATTCTTTTTCGTCATTACGTTTCCCGACAAGTCGAGGCGAAGCTTGTCCCGATGGACAGACGGGCAATCCCATTACCTTGAGAGAATCTCATTAGACTTCGTCATTGCACATCTCATCCCTTTACGTCATTGCGAGCTCCCGTTTACGGGAGCGTGGCCTGTCCGGCTGTACAGACGGGCAATCTCATTACTTTGAGAGAATCTTGTTAGTCTACGTCATTACACATCCCATCCGTTTATGTCATTGCGAGCTCCCGTTTACGGGAGCGTTGCAATCCCATTACCTTGAGAGAATCTTGTTAGTCTACGTCATTACGCATCCCATCCATTTACGTCATTGCGAGCTCCCGTTTACGGGAGCGTGGCAATCCCATTACTTTGAGAGAATCATCATTTGTCAATAAAATATAATTATATATCGGTGATCAACCCACCATTCGTTTTCGTGCAATAGCGGGGGATTGCTTCTCCCGTACCGAAAAATTCGGTACGGGAGCGCAACGACGTTATAATAACATTGAAATAGCTTCCTTAAGTTCCTGTGCTACTTCAATCTTTCCCGCACTGATCAGTTTAATACTTTTGTATTCGTCTATATGAAGTGTTACAATATACCTCGGCATAGCTAAATAGGGAGGTTCGCGAATTATACTGAGGTATTTGATGTTTTTTAAACTTACCACTTTCGTTTTTTGGTAATGCTGATGCGCGGTGTAATCGTTACAACTGCTTCATCCAGGTTCAAGACAACGGCATTATAAAACCCGGCTTGTTTAAACAGAACGTGGATAGAAAGACCTGTTACTTCAATCACCAATAACATGTATTTTGGCTCTAATTGCATGGTTAATGAATATACAAGAACTAAAAAAGGCACTAAAGGTGTGATAAGTGCAATTGTATTTAGTAAGAAATAATTAGCGGTACATATTGTCACAAAAATTAAATTGAATTACTAGCGTAGTAGGCCTGCTCCAATACATTTACCATGGGGTCGAATTCATTATTTAGTCTTCAACACAATTTTTGGATCTTCATTCTTAGTATAAATAAACTCCTTGTATTTTACGATTTCCCCGGTAAAAGGGCTGATATAATTTATACTTAGGCTGGTAACATGGCACCAGGGTAAGCAAAAGAAATTGAAATAATACGACTTGGACTCATTCTTCCCAATACTTATAATTGCAGTATCTGGCAGCAGTTGCCTTTCCAAATTTGCGGAGTCGATGTAAATTCTACCCAAATTTATTCTGCTATCAAATGGCGTGAACGATTGCTTACTTGAGCCGTCTCTACAATCGCCATTTACAGAAATCGACAGTATTCTTAAAGGAATATCTTTATCGGTATAATTTGAAATTGAAAAGAAAATGGTCGAATCATTAGAACGCTCAAAAATTACTTTTGGTTTTTTTTTTCACCAGTATCCAAACCAGCGAATAATGCGTTGATTGCCAAATATTGCTCTGCTGCTTTGTTTTTGAACTCAGCTTCTGACAAAATACCAGATTTTAGACCCGCAACCAGGTTACACATGGCTGCTCTCATTTGATTAAATCTTTCAAAATATTCCTGTGAAACTTTTACTGTCCGGAAAGTTTTTTGATCAAGAAAAACTTTATTGCCAGCCTGAAAATTAGCACGTACTGAATCAAAATTAATTTTATCGCTAAATACTTCTTTGCCATTAACTACGATTCCACCTTCAACATTTCCATTTTGCGTTCTATGAATGGTATCAGACACTTCCTGGAAATTCAACTCAGTTAGTTTACAATATTTATCTTCTATAACAGAATAATTCTGTGCTTTCTTCGCACCAGGGCATGAGGTAAAGATTATCGATGGAATTAGTAATAATGTAAGTGCAAATTTCATATGTCAGGCTTTTGAGGGGTTAATTAATTAAATTTAGCATTTTATACAAATTGCAAAAAACAAAATTTTACACGATTATGAGAAGTTAAGATAAAGATTGAATTGACAATGTAACCGAAAAATATTTCAATTAAACCCGTGTTTTAACGGGTTTTTGTTTGCACGCCTACTATTAAGTTTAGTAAATTCAAGTTTCACTACTATTAAACAAGTCAGGCTGAATCAATTGACCTCAACAATAAATTGCAATTCTCCATAAACATGAGCAGTTCCTTTAAGTGAATATTAAAGAAACCCAGGGTCCGGTGCAGGGTTATGCAAATGTCTTTCCTTATTATGGTTTTATCTTTTTCATTATCTCCTGTATCTTGTTTGAGGTAGAGCGATATAAAGCAAATGAGGATGCACAGATAGTGCTGCCACCCGCAAGTCCAATACCACTCTTGAGCCACTTAATTTCCCCATCGTCTACAATAATTTTTTTATAAATTAGAAATGCGCCACAGCAGATGGAAAATAATATGGCAGTCCACAATAAATAAAAAGCAAATGTCTGCTGTGTTGAATATTTTTTGAGCTGTGCATTATAAAAATCCAGCTGACTTTTTGAAACCGCTGTCTTAGTTCCGCTAAAATTCTGTAAGCTTACCTTATCTGTTTGTCTTCTCTTAACAAACAGAAATACCCAAACCACAATAAGTAAGAATGAAAAAAGTAAAACTAAATCTTGCATGTTAAAGTATTTTATTAATATAATCATTTTTTGTTCTTAACGTTTGCAAAGCCAGCTCGATATGCCCTATCGACAACTGTCCTAACATACCAGCATCAAGTTCATCCAGTCTAATCATTGCATTTTCATAAATATCAATCAAAGCATGCTTTAACTCCAATGAAGTTTCTGATATAGTTATCGCTGCATGCATTTGGATAAAAATATCTTTCCAAATATTCGAAATTCGAACAGACCCGCACAACATATATAGTTCCTCTGAATAACCTACCCAATCCTCGTACTTATCGGCCAGCATGAGATCTGAAAAAAATCTGGAGCCATAACAGGCATGAAACAAGGCCATTTTGTAACGCTTCATATTAGAACACCACCAATGTACATTTAGCAGGGCACCATGCATTCCCTCGATAGCGCTTCCATCGGGTAACCCGTGTCCAAAGAGCATCTTTTTTTCATTATTAGAAGATAATACCTGGTAATTTGAATAAAAATCATCGATATGGGGAGTCGAATTCAATAAAGTATAACTGGGTTCAATAGAAGGCACTGCATTCTTAAGCATTTTTGATGTTACTGACACTGCACAATCATTGGTTTTGGGTAAAAAAAGTGAAATCATGGCTATTTTTTAATATTCTTTAATCTTTTCCGCGCCAACAACCAATATTTAATTTGTTCAATCCCAATGGGTGTCAAATTTTTGATATGATCCTTTAAATCCTTGATGGTAATTTTTCCTTTCTCAGAATGAAAAATATATGACTCCTGGTCTTCTGTCTTTTCCAAATCCTTTATTAAATCCTCGGCAATATTCATAATGATATCATGGATTTCCTGCAACGATGGGTTTTTATCAATCAGTTTGTCCATCGGCTGTGAAATATCTTCACCTGCAGGCGGCGATTGTTGATTAGCACGGGTATCAAAATAATCAGCCAGCAGTCCTTTTCCAGTACCAGTGTTAAGTGCCAGAGATTTAATAAATCCGCACAATGTGCCTTTTCTGGGTTCAAGTGGAGGCTGATGAGCTTTCAGTAACTCCTGGATTTTGGGTATTCGATTTTGTAATGTACCCAGCACGCAACCAACCCCGTCAAATTTTTTAAAGCGTTCAATATATGCCATTTTGCAGCGTTTGTCTTCATTGCTTCCCTGTGAAATGGCAAACGCTGTAAAGAGGGCCAAAATAACCTTGTTATTATAACGTCTAATTTCTTCCATGACGGTTATCCCATCTTTGTCCGGCATTTTAAAGTCACACACAAAAATGTCAAATTCATTATTAATTGCCCGTTGAATAATACTTTCAGAAAAATCAACTACCATCCACCTGCCTGTATTACCTAAATATTTCAATGATTCCTGTATGTCATGCCGCTCTCCTTCTTCATTATCGACAAAACATATGCGCAGGTTGCTCATATTTATCTGTTGGATATGGGGTGTTTTTGTAGTCATAACAGTTTATGCGCGTTTGGGGAAAATTTTGGCCTGCGGGAATACAATTACAAAACCTGCTCCACCCAAAGAGGTGCTGCCTTCTTCGTAAACGAATATTTTTCCACTGCTGGATTCAATTATTTCCTTTACTATAGATAAGCCAAACCCTCTTTTACCCTTAGACCCTTTAGTTGTAAATCCTTTTTCGAAAATGGATTCTTGTATGATTTTCGGGATTCCAGGTCCGTTGTCTTCAATAATAATTTCTATCGCTTTCGGGCCAAATTCCAAATTATAAGCATTTGTTTTCACCCTTGTCTTAATACTGATTTTTCCTTTATTTCCCTCAAAAGCCTCGTAGGCATTGTAAAAAAGGTTCTGAAATACCTGCAGTAACTGATAAGAGTGACAGTTTACAAAGCAATTACTGGCATATTCGCAATGGAACTCAACCTTTTCATTTGTGATAGCCTTTATTTTTAAAATGGCTATTTGGATAATCGTGTTAATGCTTACCGTTTCTAGTGTGTATTCCGGAATTTCGAATAATTCATCCTCGTTATCCAATGGCTTACCAATATCAGTTTCGTAGAGTTTGTAAGACGCACCTACTATCGCGGCCAGGTGATTAAAACTACTATCAACGCTTTTAACAATTTTATATATTTCATCTCTGTTAGAAATGGTTTTTTCCTCATCAGGTGGGATTAATTTGTTTAAATCCGCACTCATTGATTTAAGAGGGTAACGTATTTCATGAAAGGTTTTTCCTAAAATATCATCGAGTTTAGTAGCTATCGCCTGTTTGTTAAACAAATCTTTGCTTGTAGGAAGCAGTCGTATCAGGCCCAGCGCAATAAGCACCTTTGATCCCAACCCTAATGCAAAGCCTACTTTTTCCATATTAATAACGGCAGCCGAATCTGAGGAGTTGTTGCGAATAATGGAAAAAAATTGAATAAGGGCATATATTAAAAAACCTACAAAAGCAAGCGGGAGCAGTTGATACTTTTTAGAAAGTTTTAAAAAGAAAACAGACAATCCCAAAAAAACCAAAAAGTCCAATAATGCTGTGGGTATATTTCTCAGCACGATATACTGCGTAATATTGTTTTTGGGAAGTGCCGGCAATAGTTTTACCAGCCCGATTATTATCAGAAGGGAAGCTATTTGGTAAATCTTTAGTTTTTTTAAAATACCTGGTACATAAATTTCGCTGGAGTTATTTTGCAAGGCTAGAAAAAAGAAAAAAGTACTGGCTAGATTTGATACAGTAATTAATATTTTACCTTCGGTAGTAGGTAAGGAAAAAAAATAATTAAAAACGAGGTAAATCAAATTAATGATCCAACCTAATGTTAGCAATTTAAATTCTTTGTATCCGATAGTCCTGTAAATGATGTAGCTTAGAAAGCTTAATATTAAAACTATTGGAAACTGAATAGATATTATTTGGTTGACTTCCATTTGCTATAATCGATGCAATCAGATAATTCGTTAAATCCTGTCCGCTATTTCTTTTTACTTACCGTAGTTAAGTTATTAAAAAAATAATCTCCTTGCATATTTGTTTATCGGGATTGAAATTGTCCCTTCTTTTTTTTACTTGACCGTTGACCAGTTCACTTAAGGTTGTTCAACACATAAAAATTATAACTATTTCTTTCTTAGGAAAATAAAATACGGGTAGACACATGCATAAAAGCATTCAAGAGGGTTGGAGTTACTGCAAGAAAAGCTAAGATCGTCATTCAACATTACCCGGCAATACCCACTTAGTAGTATTTTTTACTTCCGGCAACTTGCGTTAGCCGAAGGCTTTCGGCCACCTGTCTATAAGCTTTCCGGGGAAGGCAGACCCGGTGGTGGGCACGTTGCCCTTTGTCTATACATTTGACCAGAGCAACGGCTACCGCCGGTTATAATTGTACCATCCCGTTTCAAACATCGTTTCCCAGGAATAAACCAGGATTGCTGAGAAAATCTTGGATGGCTTTTTGTCGCAGGCTCTCCCCTTTTTTTAATTTTTTCAGGTAGGGTTCCTGCAATGCAGGATTTCGCATCACCATTTTGGCATAAGCCACTGCCCGGCGAAACAATTCCCGTTGCAGTTTTTCCCTGCTGCTGGGAGTTCTTTTACGCGACGGCGTATAGGGTAGTATCACCTGCTGGTCGTTGACAATTTTATAAATATGGTCGCCCATGCGGCCGCTGATCAATAATTGTCCCTTGATAAAATATCCTTTTGCCATGATTATATTGTTTTATACAGTTTGTAAATAATTATTTTATGTCAATGAAAAAAACAAGGGTGGAGGTGCACCCCCACCCTGTTTTCCTTTACGCCGGCATGGTCAGTTTGCCTGTATAAAGACTGTCGGATGCATCGGAGGCATCGGTGGCCAGGAAGGCAATGTATGTGTGTACATCATCGCCCCTAAACTGGCTCACATCAATGTCTACCGTTGCCGAACTACGGGTAGCCGTATGGGTTATGAACAGTGCTTGTTGTTTTGCAGGGCTGTACACCACTACTACTACCGGGTCGTTTTTGACAGCATTGCCGGTTCCGGAATTGTCCTGCCAGGTAAAGTGTACAGCTGTACCATTAACAGAAGCTACCGGTTTTACGGCGCCGGGTAATGAACCACGGGATACCAGCACAAGGCTGAAATCTATGCTGTAATCGGGGAAATCCCCTTTTACTGCATTTTTTAAAGTATACGCCGTGGCTGCATTAAAGCCCGACATTTTTGAAGAAGAACTGGCAAAGGTGTCGCGCAGCAGCGGCGTCAGCGAACGCAGGAAACTGGTGACCAAACCAAATTTCTTTTGTTGCTGTGCAGCTTTTGCACTAAATGCACGTTTGCCCCTGGACGATTTGCTGCGCAGGTAATAAATACCTTTCCAGCTGCCCCCTACCACTGTTCCCACAGTGCCGGATACCGGGCCGAGTATTCCTTTTGAAATCTTTCCCATTGTTTTTCTTTTTTTTAGTTAATAATAGGGATTCGGATCGTGCGTGGTTTGCTGATCAGGTACGCGTATCAAACCAAGCGTGGAATAAAAACGGAGGCGAAAAAAGAATTGATATAAAATTTTGCGGGCATGTCCGTCTTTGTCTGCGGATGTCGTTATGTGTCGCACAATGTCCTTGTTTGTCCTTCCTGCTATGGTACAATAATTATGGTGATCTATTTTTTTCACAGCATCCATACCCTGTCTATACCATGGCTATACCCGTTTCGATCCCCGGGCCGCGTGGATGCGGAAACTATATTTTTTGGAAGGGAAAATAAAAAATGCAAAAGGCTTCATGGTATGGATATGGTATGGATAAGGTATAGGAGAAAACAGGTTGGTGCCGGATGCATGTATTTGCAGTAATTACTGAAAAGACATTTTTGTACAGTAAGATTTACTAAGTGCAAACACTTATTTTTATATTAGTAATTCACCTATAGATAAAATTCTATAGAAACCTCGACAAAATTCTAGGGTCTCCCGGCCGACCGCGTCATAGTTTTGCTGCTTATACCGTATCCGTATGAAAAACGAAAACCCTAACAACAACCCCAACCAGAAATGGTCGTTACCGCCCGGCACTCCCGAGCTGATGGACCGGCAGGATGTATTGCAGGTATTTACCATCACGCCCCGCACCTTGCAGCGCTGGCGCAGCAGTAAAAAAATCCCCCATTCCCGTATTGGCGGAAAAATATTTTACAGCCGCACGGAGGTGGAGATATTGTTGCAGAAAAGAAGCGAAGGGGGAAATAAGGATTAACGCCTGAACAAGTACAACTATTCCTGCGCACTCACGGTATTAATCTTTGATAGCGATAATTAGAAACATTACAAACAATTTCATACCATGGCTATTTAAACTTATCAGTATTGTGCTTACAACAGAATACTCAGGATAATTCGCCACATTAATGAACTGTTGGAAATAGCGTAATGACAAATGGTTCAAGACAAATAATATCTCCTTTACCGGAAGGATTAAAATAATTTTCCATTACAGGGTTCCTTTCTTTTTTATCCGGATCGTCGTATAAAAAATAAACTGGTATCAAAACCATAGTGGGTACCTGCCGATGATTTATCCAGTTGCCATCAGTCTGCTTAAATGCTGCAAGCACGGTATTCGTATTGGTAGTATCCTGCATAGATAGTATTGAACAACTTTCCAGGGTGCCGTTTTGATCAATCATCATCGTTGCAACAAAGTACTTGTTGCCTGCTTGCTCTATTTCAGGCGTAGCAAGATCATAAACACCGTGATGACCAACAAGGTATTTGTAAATCAATTTATTCATTGCTGCTGTTCCCTCCTTGAATTCAACAGAAGCTGTTCCTGTTTGAGCATTAATATCGCAATAACAACACAGCAACAAAAACGTGAAACAAATATTCTTCACAGTATTAATTTTATATAATTATATTAACATTTACTTCCTTTTTTCCGCTTCTAAAACACTGCAATGTTAAAACTTAATTATTCTATTTTAATGTACCTCCGGGTACATCATAATTACAAACGGCTCAAGACAGACAATGTCTTTTGACTGACCAGCATAAAAATTGCCTTTTAAAACAGGACCTTTTTCTATTTCCCGCCCATCGCTTTTGTAAATAAAGTAAACTGGGAGTATCACTGTCTTTGCTTTTTGAGTATTATTAATCCATTGACCATTGGTTTGGAGAACAGCGTTCAGAACAACTTTGGCAATACTGGTATCCTGCATGGAAAGTATGCTGGCATCCTTTCCAATCATCCCCTTACTGTCCATTTTAAAAGTGACAACAAAATATTTATTGCTGGACCTGACCTCATCAGTAGCCCTCATGTAAATGCCGTTGTGTTTACTCAGGTAGTGAAATATTGATCCGGAAATAGCTGTATCGCCTCCTTTAAATTCAATCGGATCCTTTTTTGCCTGCCCGGTTGCCATCAAAGACACGCAGGTAATAATTACCAGCAAACAAAATGATTTCATTTTATGGCTTTGAATTGCTAACATGTAGTACCTCCCCTCCCATTATGATAAGCTTCCTTTGACAGCCTTATCGTACAGAAGGAAAATATTCTATAACGAGCGGCGCAAGACAAATAATGTCTCTAAAGCCCTTCGGGTAAAAGTAATTTTCCTTAACAGGATCCCTTTCCTCCCTCCGGGAATAATCACGGTAAATAAAATACAGGGGAAGCATTACCAGTTTAGCTGTTGCAGCATGGTTTATCCAATGACCATTCGTTTGCATCGCGGCAGCTAAAACAGTTGTAGCATTTGTAGTATCCTGCAATGATAGTATTGAACAACTTTCCAGAGCGCCGTTTGGATCAATCATCATTGTTACAACAAAGTACTTGTTGCCTGCTTGCTCAATTTCAGGAGGAGCAAGATCATAAACACCGTGATGACCAACAAGGTAGTTGTAAATTAGTTTATTCATTGCTGCTGTTCCCTCCCTGTATTCAACAGAAGCTGTTCCTGTTTGAGCATTACTATTGCAATAACAACACAGCAACAAAAACGTGAAACAAATATTTTTCACAGTAATAATTTTATATAATTGCATTAACATTTATTTCCTTTTTTCCCGGTTCTAAATCTTTCATTTGTATTTTCCACATCATCCAGTTCTAAATTATAGCCGGATAATAATTTTTCAAGAAAACCGGGGTTATTCCTCTGAATGTCGTTATAGCCACCTATAACCAAACACTTTGCATCATGGCTGCTAAGTTCGGGAAATACTTCCCGCAAAGCAGCAACCTCTTTGTCGAGAAAAGCGGTCGCCATTTCTATATGTTGCGACAATTCATCCATCGTACTTGATTTTGACTTTAAATACCCATGAAGCACTTCATGAAACATCGTTTCAGCAATATATTCTCTGCTTGAATGTTGCAATCTCGATTCATTCATATTTACCAAAACTGTATAGGTACCCATGGAGGAAGAATAAGATGACTTTGCATCCGTCAGGGGTTCGCTAAGTGTGAGCACATTAGCAAATTGAATATTTATCAGATCGTTCGTCCCAAACGTATTCTTCAATATCCCTGTAATATCATTCCCCAACCCATTCGCCATTAATGATTGTAGTACCGCTTTATGACAGGGGTTGCTGAGTGAATCTATAATTTCCTTCACCGAAGAATTATTTTCTTTTGATCCGCCACCCCCTACACTGCCGCTGCCGCCATTGCAGCCACCATAACTCAGTAACACATTTCCATAACCGGGGAATGCCTGTAATAAACCACAACCCCATTCACTGGACCGGCAACTGCTGAACATGTATTCATAGGTTTGGCTGCCATCACTCCATGAGGTGACCAAATAAAAATCGGTACAAACCGACCCGGTGGTTACGGGCGTAATGTTGCCGCTGCTGAACCCTTTTAATTCAATTGGCAATACTTTCCTGCCATAAGTCTGTTTTCCGTTTTGCCAATGGTATTCAAATAAAAACTCGTTTTGCAGGGATGCCGCGCGCATGCTGCCGGAAAAGCTTCCCTTCTTTTCTGCAAAATAATCTGCCCACAATTGTGCCTTGCTGCTACTCTTTTGCGGGCCGTCAAAACCCGTACCGGCCACAAAGCCCAGTAGTATTTGTGCATTGTTGCTGTTGAGCATCAGTATCAAATCGCTGCCTGCTTCCAGTGGCACCAGTAATAATTGCCGTTCGTTGTTGATTGGTGCCGTGCTGGCCGCTTGCCAGTTGGCCTTTTGCTGTATGCCACCAATAAACGAATTATCATGGCCGGTTTCTTTTTGAGTCGATAACCAGGCAACGATGGTTTCTTTTGATACGCCGGCCTTTGCCAGGATATGGTTGCCGCTTTCCTTTTTACAGGCGTAGAAAATAGTTGCAACGGATACGAGGGCAACCACTACAGCAGCAGTAAATGATACAAAAATCCTTTTCATCGGTTAGCATTTTATGGTGATAAAACAGTATACCGATCAAAGGACCTGTATGGAAATAATGAGAACAGCAATGTAAACAAGAAGCAGGAAATCAGCGAAAGGAGTAGCTATAGTTGGCGATAGAAATTGTCTTAATTAATGGGTTACCCTTAGAAAATGCTTAACAATTTCTATCCTGCCGCATAGCGGTATGCAATACCTTTTAATATACAATCGAAGCGCAGCTTACTTTCACTGGCAAGTGTCCATGTCCCAATATTTCCAAGCTGGGATTATTTTTTAGTTGAAACCAATTGTTTTGAAATAGTGAAGCACAAACACATATCCAAGCGAGATGCCTGAACCTGGTAAAAAGATATGCCTGCGCTTGGTTAGGGATTAATTAACAAATGCTTGTAGTAGTGATTGGTAAGATACATTTTATAACTAGTTGTTAATTATGTTCTATCACAAAAAAATTGATTAGGTTTTGTTCATTAATCAGATTAATTGAATTTACTCATCTTCAAAGATTTCGGTATCCCCTACGGTTTCAGGGTCTTCTGAAATTCCTTCAACTGTTACTCCACTAAGAAATTCCTGTATCCGAATATTTAAAAGATTCTTTCTTATATATTCATGTAAATCACTGTCCGACAGATTTTGCATAGGATGAATATATCCAAACCTCTCTTTTAATTTTATACTCAGCTCCTTAGACCAAAATTGCATACTCATCTGTATTAATTCAGTACCTGATTTATTTGCAGCTGCTTGAGTTTTCCCTGTGTTTGGAAGAGTATCCACAATAACGAATGTAACGGAACTGCTACTCACGCCTGTATTATACTCTACAGTATTGGAAAATCTAGTTAATTTATCTTTGGAAATCTCGGGATTTCCGCGACCAATAAAACCTATATCAAATCGTGCAAGTTTGCCTGGTGAAACGATCACAGTTGCATCACTTTCACGTATATCTGAACTATCAGATAACCAAAATACGCCTTGTGACTCTTTATTAGTTTTCGGATCAGTTCTTTTAAATCCTAACAATGTTAATACTGAACCTAGAATCAATCTTTCAAATAATTCACCATACATAGATTTCTCAGAACCTCTAATTGCCAGTGTTTGTGCTCCAATTGCTGTGGTTAACCTTGCCATACTTTCCCAGTCTAATACGTATTGCATTTCTTTGCCTTTCTCGATCTGGCTCAACGTCATACTATATTCTCCTATTTGATCACGGCAGTGTTTTGCAGCATCTTCGATTGCGCTTTCAAAATCCTTTACATACGAGTATAATTCGTCCGGCTTTCTTAAAAGGTTTTGAGCTAACTTACCAGTCAAACCAATTACCCATTGCGAAGGCCACACTTCGACATTACCTCTTGCTTTTTGGAGTTGGTCTAATGCTAAACGCGATAGTTTTTTCTTAAAGTCAGGTATTGTAACAAACCCTTTTGTAAACATTGCAATAATTGCTCCACTAACTTGTGCAATGCGTCGTCTAGACAAAGGCTCAGTTTGAGTACGCAAATTCTCACCACAAAGAACCCCCAACACTACATTTCTAATCACTTCCTCTCCTATTCTCTCTACAAATTCCTTACCGCCTCCAGTCAATAATATTTTGCCGCTTTCAGGAAACAATGTCGAAAAAGAACTTTCTAATTCGGGGAAATTTAAGGCAGATGCTGGTTTTGCCCTTTTGGTTCCTTTTGCCATATTAAAATAATTGTTGAGTTATAGGTGGAGAAACATTTATCCAAAGTATTTCTTCGGCTGCCTTTCCCATCCACGATTTAACCTCACTTTTAATCAAATCTATATAATCAGCATTTATTTCAAACAACACAAATCTGCGATGATTTGAAATACAAGCAGCACCCACGGTACCAGAGCCTGCGAAGGGGTCTAAAACAACATCGTTTTTAAATGAATAGTATTGAATTACTTTTTCTGCAAGTTCAAATGGAAAAGGGGCGGGGTGTTTTGAATGTGTTTTGGGATTTATTTTCCAAATATTTGTTTTCTCATAGCCGTTTTTAACCTTAGAGCTATATATTATTTCTTGGTCTGGATGGTTCCTAATAAACCAATCAATCAATAGGTCGGTCTTTTTTCTATAAACCAATACGTATTCTGTTACAGGCACCGCCTTATATTGCATAGGGTTTCTATCAGCGGCGAATCGCCTACCTCTACCAGTTGCCCAACCCGCCCCTTCTGGCTTAACCCATATTATGTCATCTATAAATTCAAATCCTTCTTCTATAAATATTCTGTGGATATCGAATGGCACGGCAAGACGTTTTGAACTTTCATTTCTACTAGCTCTTCTTAAAAGTACATGTGAAATATTCATTACGAAAAACCTTCCCTCGTTTAGCACTTTATAACATCTTTTTATCACTTGTCGCATCTTTAACAGATATTCCTCATATACTTCGTAATCACTATATTCAGGGCGTGCGTTAAAATAGGGTGGTGACGTAAAAATTAAATCAACTGAATTGGCTGGCATGTCCCCAAGCAACTCAATACAATCACCCAACCCTACTGTATTTCTGAGATTCGACAATGGGTATTCATTCTTCTTCTGAGAGCCTTTAATGAAGCTCTCATCGCTCCTACCTAATATTCGAGCTTCTAACATTTCACGTTTTGTAGTTTTACCCGCCAATATTTCTGTAGTATATGAGTCAATAACAACTTCTCCTATCCTTGTGTGTGACTTTTTATTTAGTAACGGCACACGCCAAATGTGATACCTGTCATCAACTTCAGGCAAACCCAAGCTCACGACATTAATTAATTCAACTTGGTTTAACCAACCTTTCGTTATTTCCTTAGCTTGTGCCACAGTAGTTACTAAATAGTTCCTTTTTTCTGCCACTAATCTTTTTGCATTTTTAGCTCCCATACAGTACCCATTTAACTATTATAAAATATTATCATGCGAAAATAAAAATAATTGACTATCAGCTATTAACTGTCTAAAAGTAGTTTAAATTAACTGCGCATTACATCGCGCTCCAAGAAAATAAAGGCCCTGATATGTAATCAATTCGAGACTTTATTATTCTTTTATTCATTGAATATAGGTTCAAATTATTCAACATATATATTTGCAAGTCAATTATTTACAATTTTTTTCAAAGCATGTACAATTCATACGCTTAGTCCTTTATTAAACCAAATTTAAATGAAAAGCTTTACTCTGATATCAGTCACGAATTCACTGGAGTCGTTGAGTTCAAGTTAATTAACAACTGATTTTCATGCAGCAAAAGGAACTAGAGATATGCCATAAATTAGGTTTTTGCCTGTTCATTCTTAAATGCATAAAATCCAAATTCGAACACCCCGCCTTTTGTCAAAGGCCATATTTTGCCATTAGCCTTTTACAGAACTCAATCTCTTTTATGCTAAAAAGCCTATTAAATTTAGGCCTTGTCACCAGATATTCAAAAGATAAGTCAACTCGATGTGGAATGTGTTCTACAAGTTTTTTTAACCCTGGCTTCAAATCTCCAGAATTCATTTCATCATGTAATAACCTCTTTACGAAATCTACTCCACCGCCATCCGCGGCCATTCTTTCCAAAAGGTTTGGAGTTAAAGAAATCCCTGCTGCCAATGATTTTCCAATATTTTCTTGGATGTTGTTTTCAAAGTCTCTTCGAAGTTTAATTTCGTCTTCGTCTTGCTGTGACTGGATATTAGCAAAATTTTCAGAATTATTTCTAAATTTTCTAAGTGAGTCTACATCGTTGATCCGAATTGAGCATTTTTCGCATAAAAATTTGTGTTTTATGTTAAAGCGTTTTAGAAAGTCTTCATCTTCTTTGCTTTCACTACTAAGTGAAAGGACTAAAATATTTTCTTCGTTTGACCTAGCTGCGTATGACCAATTGTAAGAACCACTTATTATTATATCATTGTCAATGATGCAAAATTTGTGATGCAAAAAAGTGCTTGTTACTATAAATAACTTAGCCTGAAGCCTTAGGTAGTCTTTAAAGTTATTCGGGTTTATAAAGTTCTCTTTAGAGCTACTTATTGCTGCTTCAACTTCAACTCCTTTCGCTTTTACTTGACATAAAGCACGAATTATATCCTCATCAGTAAACCAAGCCACAGCAATTTTTATTGACTTTTTAGCTTTTTTTAAATTGAGAATTATTTCATCTCTGATTTTACTAAAATAAACATTGGCCTTCATGATTCAGTTTTTAATGGATATATCCGTTTTTATTCCGTTTAGTGACAAAAAATTATTGCTATATTCCTGTTACACACTCTTCTTTTAGTAGCTACTGATGCTTTTTCCTTTTACTTCCCCACAATCGAAGCGCTATCCAGGGGCAAGCGTCATGTTTGGACCTTACAACCAGAAATCCCCCGCTAAGCTGTGCAAAAAATACTTGAAGTTATGTAACTATGTGGCCACAATTAATAAACTCTACACTAAGATGAAGTTATTTTACATATTTAGATTTTCTAATCCCCGTCGCGGTACAGCCTAGTGGATAGTTTTCAAATGAGATAATAATCTCTCATATTCTTCAGGCACAAAATATCGCTCTCGTCTATAAATATTTAGAAATGGGGGCATTCTATCATCAGATATATTTTCAAGTAAAAGTGGGATTATTTTCTGCTTAGTTCCATTCGTTATTATCTTTTGCATAATAGCTTCATATTCATTTCTACACCATCCAGAATTTAGTTGTGCTTCACTAATACATGCGATTATCATCGAACTTCCTTCCAACCCCTTTGTAATTTTTTGAATAATATTATCACCCGGGTTTATTTGGTTGTCATCAACCCAATAGGAAATTCGCCTATTCTTAAAATCACTGATTATTTTTTTGATCGTTTCTTTATCCTTTGATGAATGACACAAAAATACATCCCATTCAAATTTATTCGTCCTTGTAGTAAGAACTTCGTCTGGCTTCTCAACATTTAGTTTGGGTGACATTCTTTGAAAAAGTTTTTCTCCTTCTTCTGTTATAACATATGCTTTTCCAAAACCTGAAAGAGTAATAATTTTTTTATCTATAAATTGATTAAAAATTAACTGAGCATCGTCTAACGCAAACTCGAAATAATCAGCATCCCCTTTTATAAGATTCTCAACTGCTTCCCAATTATACAATCTATTCTTCATAAACAAATTCAATATTTTTAAGCGAAGTTCATCCAAATGCTTTCTTTTGTGTTCCATTCCATCTTGATTCCATTTAGTTGAATAGGAGTTATTTGAATCAGTAATATCATCCTTCATGGCATGCAACAAACCTTTTATCTCTTTAAAATTAGCTGAGCTACTCCATTTGTCAATTGATGTATAGTTTTTAGAAAAAACGCTCTTTGGTCCATAAATGTCATAAATAAACTTTTCAGTGGAAGATCTTAACCTTTTTATAGTTGTGTCATCCATGGTATTTAAGGCTTCTTCTACTAATTCTAATAGGCTATTTAATTTATTAATATTAGATCGAATATTACTCATAATAATAAACTTATAGAAAACTTGAGTTATTTTTTGTAATTTTTAGGTAAATGGATTTAGATCAATAGTCAAATGTACGGGTCGTACTTCCAGCAACGAGATAAATAATCACCAATTCATTCTTCACAGAGGTTTTCTTATTTTGCAATCAAACATTAAATTTAAACTCCACCTTCCAAAGTTATTCTTTGCAATAATGCTATAGAAAAAATTCTACGGCAGGCAATTGCTTTTTCTTTGTAAACTTGTACCGACTAAGTTTTCACAATAGGTGCAATTATGCGCCTCCTGAGTAGGGGCATTTTTTATGTCCCTACCTTTCCATAGCAAACGGTGCTGCACCCCCGTGGTTGTATTGTAATGGTATAACCAAGGCCTATTGTGGACTTAGTCAGCGGGAAAGGCAGCGCCGTTTATTTTTTGCTGCCGCACAAATACATTCCCTATGCCAGCAAATGAAAAAGCCCCCGGCAAAAAGCCCTCTAAAAGACCCATGATGAGAAGCCTTAAAATACAGCCCCAATTTCGGGGAGATTACCACAACCAGCGCCGGGTACCGGTTATCCGCCTGGGCGGTGTATGGCTGGAAAGATTGGGCTTTACCACCCACCAGCGTGTTACCATTACCACCATGCATAAATTAATCATCATACAACTGGAAGAGCAGGCGGAAGAATGAAAATATGCCCCGGCAATCTGTACCAGGAATTTATTTAGAACGATCGCGGTCAAAGACCCAGATATTGTGGTGGTTGTCCGTTTTGCTGGCCAGCACTTCGTCGGCAATGAATTCGTTGTTGTCTTTTCCAAAGGTATAGGTCACTTTATCGGAAAAGTCGCTCTTCCATAATTCTGCATGGAGTCCACCTTTCACGCGTTCCAGTTTCCCCTCCAATATGCCCAATACTTTTTGAGTGCCGCCATCCGCTACCAGTTTAATGACCAGGGTATCCTGCTGCGCGCCGAATACATGGTGTATGATCAACTGAAAACTATCCGCCTTTTGGCTGATGATAAACACCGTACTGGTCATACCCTTCGGCCAGGAAAGAATCTTGCTTTTTTCCTTATTCACCACCCAGGTGCCGCTAAAATCGGGCGACTGTGCAAAAACGGGAGACAGATAAAAAAACAGGAAGCTTAGCAGCAGTAGCATTTTTACGGGATGATTCATAAGCAGTAGCAGTTGTGCCATTAAAGTTCAGGATATAATCCATTTCCTTTGGATAATCTTGTGTTAAAAACCTTCGTTCATCTGTTTCCCAAAAGCCCCAGCCCAGGTACAATATCCTTTCTTTCATCCAGTTTAGAAGGATCGATGCTCCAATGTTCTGCTATCTGCATCACCAACTCTTCGTCGGGATAAGTGATGTCATCCTTATCATTAAGGCCGGGTAAAAAAGTGTTTACGAGTTGAAGCGTTTGTTCAAACTCTGTAGGCTGCCCTTCAACAACAACATTTTCGCCAGACTCTCCTAAATAGCTATAAACTCTTACTACTTGTCCATTGGATGCTTTCATCCAGCAATGATATTCTGTTACCCTATGTGTGCAAAAGAACTGCGCCTCACCAAATTCCTTGCTCAAAATTTCTAATATCCCTTTCACCTTTTCAATTCCGTCCTTACTATCGCCATGAGGAAGTCCCCATCCGCAAGCCATTGTCCAACTGTCAATAGCTGGAGTAATAAAAACACCACCGGTGTAGGCCTTGTTAATTCCGATCAGCCAATTGCAGTTGGAGATGTTCCTAATTTTTAAAATCTCAGCGAGCCTGTTCTTGTTGCTGGTCTTAACAGCAAACCACATGCATTTATACCCAAAACCAATAGGTAAATCAGGAATGGACTGATCAATTGTAGTTACAATGCCTCTAGCGGAGTTTTTCTGTACTTCGGAAGGTTTCTTCCTGTTAACTATCAATACTAATAAGACAAGTACAATTACGCCAATTATTAACGTTATTATCATTTATTCTGAATATTATTTATAGTATCAAAATTCTTTATGAAAAGTTCAAATTGCTCAGTGATGATTGTGTCAATGTTTTCCCTGTTGGCACCTTCCCAATAATGCTGGTAGGTTTCAATTAATAAATCCTCTTTGGCCCAACACAATAGAGCAAAATCCTGGCATTCGCTGACGTCGAATTGGGTATAGATATCTTTAATTTCTTTGAGTACAGTAAAATAGTTTTCTGGTTTGTTGAGGCTCGCGGTAATAAGAAAATAAATGTATTCATTAATTACTGTTCCCTTGTCAGTATAGTCCAGTTGTAAATCGTTCAACACGTAGGTCGTCAATTCCTGCAAGTGAAATTGATTGTATGGCCTGGTTGTTCCGGCAAGTTCAAATAAATTGTTTGATTCATAGCCAGCTTCCATCATCTCAATTGCCCAGTCAATCCAGCTTTCGTCAACATCTGCATTGAGTGCCTTTTGCTTTAAAATTTTATATGTCGATACGACTGGATGTTTCAAATTACATGTAGGCAAGTGCCCTTTTTCATTCTTTGAAGGATAAGTATGGTGGTCATCGTCCAACTACTCGTTTACATAATTAGGTTCCTTGGACAAATAGTAATAGTATTCAGTTACTATTTTCTTACCCGTCTTTGATCTGGTCTTCTTCATCTTTTTTCCCAATAGGAAATTTTCCGTCACATACAGCTTCCCCCCATTGGTGAACCAATCCAGCATGGACCATTTGCCGTCCTTTCGGTGTAAGCTGAGTATTCCATTGTCCAATGTCCATACTCCTTTTTCTTTAAATCCGCTTATACAAGAGACTTCTGAAAATTGATAAGTACTATCTTTCCTTAACTCCAGGTAAACACTACCCCCAAAGCCTTCGCCCGTAGCAAATGTTGCATACATACCCGCTGGTATTACTGTTTTCGTCTCATCGAAATAAGAAAGCATACGGGGTATAAAAAAATTACCCTGCCGGGGAAACTTATCGCCGCAAAGTATAAAGGGAATATTTGAGTATTTTCTCAATACATCACGCGTCAGATTTTTATTATTAAGTTTTGAAGTATCGCATATAAATTGAATGGTACTATCATCCATCATACAGTTGCCTTTTTCATCATTCCTCCCACGCGGCAACAAATCATCAACCGATAACGTAAACGATGTATTATTCTTTACTGAAAGTCTCCAGCTATCTCCTGGGTTGGAAAACACATATATCCTGGTAGTATCTCTTTGCTGACAACAGCAATTCAGGGAAAAGAGTGTGATAATTATCGTAATGGCAAGGATTTTCATGGTCAAGGTTGTATATAAATATATGCTGCTACGCTCAAAAAATAAACTTACAAGTTGGAAAATCCTAAAGGCCGAAAAGTAGCCGGGAGTTCTTACTTTCTAATCGATATTCCATTAATATATTTTGCCGGTTCTATACTTCCTGCGTAAATGCAATAATATAGCCATCCGGGACGGTGCTATAAATAACTTTTACAGCAGGTATGGCCACTAACAACTGCACCTATACTATAATATTGTAAAATGCCCTGCCTTTGGCGCCATCCCTGCAAAAGAATAATACTCTTATAATTTGCTCATTATCAGCATCTCTTCTTTTCTTTTACCCGTTAACCACAGCTCAATCAACACTATTTTTTCAGTTTTCATTTTTTCTTCATGTTGGGGCTATACGTTTGTTCCTGTAATCATTTTTAAATAAAAAAAAACACGTTATGAAAACTATCATTCTATTTGCAACAGCCATTGTATTGACCAATGCAACATTTGCCCAGCAAACTTCAGCCAACACGGATGCAAACGCCAAAGCACAGGCTACCGTAAAAACAGACGCAGTCAGCAAAACAGCCGACAAGGCTGAACAGGGAACAAAAAAGGGAGTAGACGCGGCCAACAAAGAAAAAAAGGAGATCGAAAAGAAATCCCGGGAAGATGTAAAAGTTGTTAAAAAGTCAGCAGACGAAAACAGCAATGCATCGGCCG
This sequence comes from Chitinophagaceae bacterium, assembly GCA_044223995.1. Classification (GTDB taxonomy): domain Bacteria; phylum Bacteroidota; class Bacteroidia; order Chitinophagales; family Chitinophagaceae; genus JACMLD01. The sequence goes on along the minus strand of JBGALE010000001.1, from coordinate 974,079 downwards.
ACGCAAAAGCAGGTGTAAAAACCAGTACCGGCGTTCAGGACAATAATTCAGGCAAAGATGCGTCTCTAAATGGACAGTCTTCAACTGATGCCAGTGCCAGTGCGAATGTGGATACGAAGGATGTTAAGGACAAGGGAAAGAAAACAGCCAATGCAGCGGTGAAAGAAGAAAAAAGTGCAGTATCAGCAGTGAAATCAACAGGTACAAAGACCGCTGCAAAAGTAACATCACTAAAACCCCAGCCAAAGACGATAAAAGTAAAATCGCAAATTGCAGCGGGATCGGCCATCAGGATTAAATAATTCAAAACAACAACAGGTTTTTTCCTGAAAAGGCAAAAAACCTGTTCTTTTAAACAATGAAAAGACAATACAACTTCAGGCAACTAGCATTGATGGCCATCGCGCTGGCATCGTCGGTAACGGGATTTGCAAATGGTGGTGGCCCAACAATAATCGTACGCGTGAATCCATGGCACCAGTTTGTATTGCCCCTTCATGATACATTACCGCCCATTAAAACAGCACCGCAGGTAAAAAAAGACAGCACATCCAGCGTATCAACCATTAAGGAAGTCCCCAAATCGAAAAAACAGGCAGCGCCTGTGGCAATACCGGTAACCCTGAATGTAAAACCGATTAAAATAATCAAGCCAAAAATCATCAAACCAGTTATTAAAATCAACTAATCTAATTAATACCCATGAAGCTTATCATATTTACCACCGTATCTGTGTTGTCCGGCTTTGGTTGTTTTGCACAATCAGACAGTCTTTCAAACAACACAGCCATTGCAGACAGCAACACAGCCCGCTCTACTTTAACAATAGGCGCTGTGTATAGTATCAATGCAGATTATTACGGGCAGGCAGCTTTACAAAAATTACCCTATGCAGCAGTGGCTGCTTCCTACAGGCACAAATCGGGGTTGTATATAACGGCACTGGCCTATAAACTTATCAATGAAAAAGGCGGCAGCATTGCATCCGCAGAAAATGTAGGTGCAGGTATTGATTTCAAATTAAGCAAAAAACTTTCCGCAGACATTAGCTATTCGCATACGTTTTACCCGGGACATTCGCCTTTTTTACAGGCGGGTAACCCAGACAATGCGAGTGTGTCATTAAGTTACGATGCCTGGATAAAACCATTTATCAGCGCCGATTATGCCTTTGGCAACAATGCGGACGTGTTTACCACCGGAGGCATCAGCAAACAGGTCACCCTCGGCAGCATCAGCAAAAAGGATGTGGTGTCAATTACACCGGCATTCAGTGTGGTGGGTGGAACACAAAAATATTACCAGACATATATCACGGAAAAGAAACTGACAGATAGCCTGCTCGGAATTATTTTTCAGCCTCCTCCCGGGCAAGGTGCCGGCAACAGCAGTTTTACAAAAACCATTACGGCATTCAATATATTATCCTATAATGTCAAGATGCCGCTGGATTATACCCGAGCGCATTATATGGTGGAAGCCAGTGCCCAGTTTTCGATGCTGAGCAACCATGCTGAAGCCGGGCCCGGGAAAGTCAACTCATTCTTTACCTGTAGTTTTTATTACCAGTTTTGACCAATATGAAAGTACTTATCGTAGAAGATGAGAAAAAAATGGCAAAAGAGATGGTTTCTTTTTTAGAAAAAGCGAGTTATCAGTGCGATCATGTACCCGATGGCAAACAGGCCAGGACCATGATGGAAAACAATGCCTATGATTTTGTACTGATCGATCTCGGCCTGCCCGACATGGATGGCTTGCAGGTACTAAAAGAAGCAAAGTCCATTTGCCCGCAGGCATCCTATATTATACTGACCGCACGCGGCGACCTGGATGACCGCATAAAAGGCCTTGACCTCGGTGCTGATGACTACCTGCCCAAGCCTTTTTCTTTACTGGAACTCCAGGCCAGGATGATGGCCATTTCCAGGAGAAAATCGGGTTTAAAGGATTCCATCATACCCATCGGCGAATTTGAAGTGGATATTCAAAAAAGAATCGTTTGTTTCGAAGGGCAGGAAATTACGCTGTCCCGCAAGGAATTTGATCTCCTTCATTATTTGCTCCTGCACCAGAACAGGCCGCTGACAAGGCTACAACTCAGCGATCATATCTGGGGTAACTTTGCTGACGACGATTACGATTCCAATTTTATTGACGTGCATATTAAAAATATCCGAAAAAAATTACTGCAATATGCTTCGGTGGATTGGTTGCAGACGATAAGAGGGGTAGGTTACAAAATAAAAACGCATCTATGAGGTTGCTGACCAAACTGACCTTGCTGGTCACCATTTCAAAACTGGCGGTAGTGGTATTGTTTGTGTTGTTGTTGCCGTCGCTGGTTACCAATATCGCATCCCGCTACACCAACTACAATCTTGGTGAGCAGCGAAAAAAAGTATTGGATATCATCAGCAAAAATGGTATCGACTATTATTTTGAAGGCGACTCCAGTTATGGCAGCTATACCATGCTGAAGGAAGAATATATTTCACTGGTGCTATCGCCCGGTGTAAAGGCCATTGATACCATTGAAACATCGCAGCGGATCATAGAAGGCGATACCATCAGCTACAGGGTGCTTATCCATACTTTCGATTTTAAAGAAAAAAAATATACCCTTGAAATCGGAAAAACGGTAGCTTCTATCAATCAATACAATCATTTACTGCAGCAGTTCACTTTATATTTACTGATTGGGCTGATTGCCATCACGGTTATCATCGACCTTATCTTTACCAATTACTTTATCCGGCCGCTGGGTGTAATTATTAAAACAAAACTCCTGCACCGGAAATTCCCCTTCAAGGAGCATTTGGTACCTATCCGCACCAGTACCAGTGATTTTAAATACCTGGATCAGTCGCTCATTGACCTGATGGGGAAGATCAAAGAAGCCTTTGACAAGGAACGTGAATTTACTTCCAATGCTTCACACGAACTGATGACGCCCATGAGTATCCTGCAAACAAATATGGAGAATCTCATGATCAGTGCTGAAGCAGATGAAGAACTACAACGCAAAGTAGCAGGTATGATGAAAACATTGAACCGGCTAAAGAAAATTGTACAATCACTGCTGTTTATTTCGCGCATTGAAAACGATCAATACCTCAGTTCCGGAAATGTACAAATACCTGTGATTATGGATGAAATGGTGGAAGAGCTTGGTCCACGGCTGGAAGCCAGGGATATACGATTAACGCTGGATATAAACGATAAAGTGATCATGCGCAACATCAACCATGAGTTGCTTTTTCAACTTATCTACAACCTGGTCAACAATGCCATCCGGTACAATAAGGATGCGGGCAGTATCGTGATTACCGATGGATTTAGTGCCGCAGGAGAATATGTTTTGTATATAAAAGATACGGGTGTTGGCATACCCGACAATGAGTTGGCGCATATTTTTGACCGGTTTAAGAAAAGCGGGAAGAGCGCAGAAGAAAGTTATGGACTGGGGCTTTATATTGTAAAAACGATTGCCCAGCATTATGGCTTGCAGATGGGGGTGCAATCTGTTGTCAATAGCGGAACCACATTTAGTATTGCATTTGGGGAACAGTTCTATACACTGGAAATGCAGGCAACAGGAGGTAAAAAAATATAAGATTGATGACCAAACAGGGATGTATTGTTATTAAAAGTGCATGACAAAGATGTCATCTGTTGTAAGGTTCCTGTATATACCCAATGATATATCCATCCGGGTCAGCGATATAAAACTCCTTTCCGTAAGGCATTTCCCTCAATGGCTGGATGATGTCAACAGATTTGCTGAGCAATTCCTGGTACAACTCTTCAATGTCATGTATCGAAAAGATAATATCAAGGTCATTGTTTTGTCTTTTATTGGCGCGCTCCTCAACGGACGAACAGCCCGTCTTCAAATGAATGGAAGATCCATCTTTAATAATACCTGTGTAAAAATCATCGTACTGAAAGTCTATATTAAATCCCAATAGCTTTGTATAAAAATCTACAGAGCGTTCCATATCTGCTACCAGCAATTGCAGGCTCATTTTTTTAATGCGGGGATGAGTGCTGGTGTCCATACTACTGGTTGGTTTTCACAAATATATTTGATTACATGAACGCTACTTTTTTATAATACGCATCGCCATACCACCACCGGGTGCGAGGTGAATGGTTAATTTTTGTGCAGCATCCAGTGCTATAGTCTCCCTTTTATAATCCGTGGCATCCCGGTCGGCATTGATACCATCCCTGAATATTTCTGCTTCATAGTTCCCTTCTCCCAAAAAAGAACAATCAATGGTAATATCCCTTGGCGTCCAGTTTGTCATAGCACCTGTATACCAAATATTGTCTTTCTTCCTGGCAATGGCTACATACTCTCCTACTTTGCCCGTCAATGCCACCGTTTCATCATATACTGTGGGAATGCCTGCTATGAAATTAGTACACTCCTGTTCTTTCATATATACCGTTGGGTTATCGGCCAGCATTTGCAGTGGCGCCTCAAATACAATATACATGGCCAGTTGATGACAACGGGTGCCCTGGCTCATGGGCAATGAATTGCTGGGGCGAAAACCCGAACGGGTTGCATTGCGCATAGCGCCTGGTGTATAATCCATCGGGCCCGCCAGCATCCGGATAAATGGAATGGTCACATCATAACGCGGTACATCATCAGCAGGTGTCCACTTCACATTTTCCATTCCCTTCACCCCTTCAAAATTGATAAGGTTCGGAAAGGTTCTTTGCAAACCGGTGGGTTTATACATGCCATGCAGATCCACCAGCAAATGATGATCGGCTGCATGCTGCGCTATTTGATATAAAGAAGCTACCAGCTTCTCATCATCGCGATCCATAAAATCAATCTTAAAGCCCTTCACCCCCATCGCGGAATACTTTGCAAATGCTTCGTCCATTTTTTGTGTTACCGCAAACCAGGTGGCCCATAGTATCACGCCCACGTTTTTCTGTTTTCCATAATTTACTATCTCTTCCAAATTGATCCTGGAAGAGATATTCATAAGATCATCCGTTTTGCTCCAGCCTTCATCCAGAACGATGTATTCCAGTTTATTGGCTGCTGCAAAATCGATATAGTATTTATAGGTGTCAGTATTGATGCCCGCACGAAAATCAACATGGGTAATATTCCAGTCGTTCCACCAGTCCCATGCTACCTTGCCCGGTTGTATCCATGAAATATCAGCGAGCCGGCAGGGCGATGCCAGCTTTTGTACCATATCATTATTGGCCAGCGCTGCATCATTATCGCTTATCACCAGCACCCGCCAGGGAAAATTTTTATTGCCATTCACCTTAGCGATATAATTAGCCCTTTTTACCACCATATTATTGAGCATATTATAACCGCCCTGCTTTTCTTCCAGCGGGTAAGGGGCATATACGCCCTGTAATGATTGGTGATTGGTGGGATTGACGTTGATATACATGCCCGGGTAATCTTCGAGGTCGGCTTCTGTGATGACGGCTTTTTTATTATCACCAATGTTTACCAATACAGGGAGAAAGGCCAGTGTATCTTTTCTGAATTGGGAAATATTGATTTCATCGTACAATGCTTCAAAGCTGGTGGAAAACAAATCTCCTTTGGCACGCAGGTCGCGCACATAGGGTATAAATGCTGTATAATCTTTGTCAAAATTAAAATTCGCCTGTTCGGATTGTACAATGATCTCTCCCTTTCTTTTTGTAAAAAAACGATAGGCAGCGCCATCGTTATAGGCCCTGATAATAATGCCATAATCCCCGCTGCAATGAATAGTGAGCTGATTGTAATTATCTACAACAGTTTTCTTTTTATACACGGGTGTATTGAAACTTGTATTGATCTGTTCTGCTTTGGACGATACTATTTTTACCTTGTTGCCCAGCACTTCACCATTGTCAAGCGTCAGCGACATCGGTGATGCTGCTATAACAACAGTATTTTCATGCCTGACCGACCATTGGGTGCCGTCACCGATATCCAGCAATATATCGATCTTCCTGTCAGGTGATAATACATGGAATTGTTTGCTCTTTTGTGCAAGGCCTATCAATTGACAGGAAAGCAATACTGCCAACAGCAGTGTGTATTTGGTATTCATGTTGCGTATGATTGATATAAATGCGCGAAATGGAATGTATAAATCAATATAAAGTCAATGTACAAAACCTTCGGCGCCTTCTTACCCTTTATCAATGACTACAAACACAGCGCCCCTGGCCGGTACCGTCACTTTTACCCCTGCACTGGCAGCCGCTGTATTCGCACTGATGGTAAAATAATCTGCCGGCCCACCGGCATTTCCTGAAGGGCCGCTTCCGTTTACGAATACTTTCCCGGAAAACTCTCCATTGTCGGTACCGCCTTCCAGGCTGTACCAGTAATAACGCGCGCCAAAGCGAAGGTTTTTTTTCTTTATTTCTACTGTTTGTGCTAATAAAAAGAAGGACGCGGGTTCCATTTGGCAATACCTGGCTCATCACCACCGCTAAACAATCCATGATCATTTCCATTGCTCCAGCCATTGACCAAATCCCAGCGGGCTGTCATACCAAATTTATTGTAGATCGATTCACCCTGTACTATTACCGCAAACACACCACTGCTGTTGGATACCTGTTGCCGGGAGTTCTGCGCCCACATATTCCATTCATCAAAGGCAATGGGCTTTACCACTGCTCCTTTATTGATGATGTCCTGCTTCATAAAATTCATCATGTCGGCCGGTGCTGCCAGTGCAGAAGAGAATACCGTTGCAGCATCTGAATTCTGTCCGTAGGGCGTGATGTAATTATGTCCCACAAAAAAATCTTCCTTATTGGCAATATTCGTCAGCAATCCCTGGTTCCATGTTTGCATGGTGTTGGTTTCCCATGATTGCGGGGCGGATTCAAACATCACGACACCGATATAAATTTTCTTTCCAATTTCTGTGGCTGCTTTTTGCATGGAATCGATAAACACTTTCGCATGCTGCGCGTACAAGGCGCCGGTAATAAACTCCGGTTGTCCGTCTTTGTTTTTGGAAAGATCAATCCGGTATCCCGCCTGCCAGTCGCCATAATGTTCATTACCGATCTCCCAGTATTGTGTACGGCCATTGTCATAACGAACCCAGTCTGCAGCCAGGTGCGCCGCCGAAGCAACCGGGTTGGTTGCTGTACTGTAGCGCGCATACGCATAGTTAACAGAAATGATGCCCTGGTTGCCGGTAAAGGCCAGCATATCGTAATAATTCTGCAGGGTAAATTCCCAGTCGTGGTTGGAATTGCCAAAATTATATCCTGCTGTGTACAAATTTCCATTGCTGTCCATTAAAGTTGACGGTGCATCGGCTGGCAGTACATCCTGCGCTTTGTTCCAGAAATAATTATTGCTGGCATTGCCACCGGGAAAGCGGATGATATGGGGATGTAAATTTTTTATATCAGACAGGGCCTGGTTGCTGGGCTTGCCCATCCACCATACGCTGTTGTGACCAAATTCCGATAAGGGTATTTTAGTGATGACGGAACTGGCGTCGATGGTAACCGTCACAGTGGCTGTAGAGGGAGGCGTAACATTTTTAACCGGGGGTGTGATGAATGTTTTTGGCTGCCAGTCGTTGAGAAAAAACCCCATAGTGTTTTCAACAGCAGGATCAGCTACCGGCACCACGGAAGTTGTATCTGTCCCACCTCCGGGCGGAACAGGCGCAGGGTCTGTACCGGATTTTTTACAGGAGAAAATAATCATTGCCGCTATCACCAGTAAAATGTGAGTTTTCATCAGATGACCCTGTATTGTCAGCATACAATATACTTTAATTATACAGCGAATGTATCCTTTATCGGCCGATAATAAAACTGCCTGTATATCTTTTGCTGGTGAAAGCTATGAATCATGCGGATATGCCCTCAAACAGTTAAATGCGCCCGAGACTTATAAAGCATTCAAAAGAACGGGCGATATCAGCCACGACCAATTGCAAGCCTGTTTCTTTTGTGAAATAGTGAATTAAGAAACCAAATGTGTCATTTACTTTTGTCCTGCCAAAAGCAATTGCCCTGCTTTCAGTAAGTCAAATCCATCAGCCTTGCAGCCTTCCTTTTGTTGCCTGCTGCATTATTTGAATATTCGCTTATCAAAAGGGAAATCGTCAATATCTGTTATTTTAATTGTTGCAAAATCTGAATGATTGGGATTAATCAGCAAATTATAATCACCCTTGGTGACTGCGGAAGGAATTTGTAACACACAATATTTGTTGTCTGCAATAAACTTATCTCCGATGGCTTGTGTAGAAACAGGATGTGGAAATGTATTCCAGTCTGGAGGTAAATCACCTGGGTTCACTTTTTTCAGAGATATTTTATCCGGAATATAGATGGTGACCATCTTATAATCAGCAGGCAGGGTCGCTAAAGTAAAATGCACGGCTACTTCTGCCATTGCAAGTGAGCGATTACCAGCCGTATAAATAATTTCCACACCAGTAGAATTCCATCTTGCCCCTTTTAAAGCAGCGCCCTTACCAGATAATACCGATGCATATTTTTCTCTTGATAAACGATATGCTTCCATCAAGCTAAAATTCCATAATTAATTCTGGTCAATTCACTTATCACTAACTCTTTCCCGTATGAGTCTTTTAGAAGTTCTATTGGCTTCAAACTGCCTAATGAAAAATTGGGAGTTTCAAGCCAAAGTTTGAACTTATCCATATCTCCAAAAACATCGACACCAACATTTGTAACTTCCGCCATTTCAATTATTTTTTCTGACTGAATTGGCTTAAAGCTTTTTGAAGTCTGTTTATACCTATGCAATGATTTTGTAGAAATGTCCAGAAAGTCTGCCCAATTTTCCTCCGTGAAAGGAGTGGAATGTTGAATTAAGCTGAATAAGGAATAAGTCACTCCCTCTCTTATAACAAGAATCATCAATAGCTTATTCGCAAAAAAATCAGCATAAGTAATATTCTTCTTTCCTTTAAGAAATTTATGGTCAAATCTTGAGCGCTTTACAATGCTTGTAATTTCTTTGTCTAATTTGCTTGTAATATTACTTGTTTCAGGTGCCATACAATACGAATTTGGACATTTGTCCTCAAATTTAAGACAATTTTCCAACACAAAAAATCTTGTACTTATTAAACTCAGGCTTATGGCATCTGAATCCGGACGCAACCAGAAATCAGCCGGCGACATGTAATTATATGCTGTTACTTCCAAAAATAACATCTCCTCTTTTGATTGGGTATTAACAAGTTGCCGTCAGGACATACAAATGCTCCTGTCTGGGGTTTTAAAAGGAAGGCGCTGACGTTTGCAGACGACTTCCGTCAAATATTTTGATACAAAAACAAAGAAGCTCCACATTTCTGTGAAGCTTCTTGCGGACCGGACGGGACTCGAACCCGTCCCGGCTTAGCCGGGACCGTGACAGAATTTATTTACTATTTAAAATATTCGACGTTTGTGCAGTGAGCCATTCGAAATAGTCTGCTTTACATTTTTTGAGTTTTCTTTCCCTGATTAACGCTGATTGTTTATCCGGATGCTCTTCTACGTATACCAAACGCCAGGGGACCTTACTGGAAGTGTATCGCGACAACCCTCTGTTATGTTCTTCCAATCTTTTTAAATAGTCAGAAGTACTTCCTTTATAGTAAGTGCCATCCATTTCGCTTTTCAATATGTATACATAATAGGGCATAAAAAAAGCCCCTGTTGGGGCTTTGTAAACTTATCGCTAAGACTTGCGGACCGGACGGGACTCGAACCCGCGACCTCTGCCGTGACAGGGCAGCATTCTAACCAACTGAACTACCGATCCTTCCCTTCAATTTTGGGATGGCAAAGATAGGAGATTTCAGTTTTTGGCAAAAAAAGATTTGCCTTATTGGTCGTTTTCTTCATATTAATTTCGCTGATGTTATTACTGCTGCACAAGTGAGTGACACAACCACCGCTCAGCTCTATTCTGCTGCTGGTCAATACATATTTTCCACCAATTATTACACCCGCCGCCACGCAACCTTCATAATGTTATCTTTGACCCATTAAACAGTTTTGTATGCTTAAGATCGGCGTTTTTGGCGTTGGGCACCTGGGAAAATTTCACCTGAACAACTGGAAAGACATGGCTGGCGTGGAACTGGTGGGTTTTTATGACCCAAACGATGACGCCGCACAGGAAGTAAGCGAAAAATACCAGCTTCCCCGGTTTCTTGACCCCGAAACCCTGATGGATGCCTGCCAGGCCGTCGACATCGTGGCGCCTACCAATTTTCACTACGATCTCTGCGAAGCTGCCATAAAAAAAGGCAAACACGTATTCGTGGAAAAACCACTGGCCAATACTATGGACGAAGCCCGGGCACTGGTGAAACTGGTAAAGGAAAGCAATGTAAAAATGCAGGTGGGCCATGTGGAAAGGTTCAACCCCGCCTACCTGGCCACCCACGACCTTAGCCTCAACCCCATGTTTATTGAAGTACACCGGCTGGCACAGTTCAACCCCCGCGGTACAGAAGTGAGCGTGATCCTAGACCTCATGATCCACGATATCGATATCATACTAAGCCTCGTAAAAAGTGAAGTAAAAGCCATCTCTGCCAGCGGCGTGGCCGTCATGACCGATACACCGGACATCGCTAACGTGCGCATAGAATTCAACAACGGCTGCGTGGCCAACCTGACCAGCAGCAGGATATCAATGAAACGAATGCGTAAAATGCGCGTATTCCAGAAAGATGCGTATATCGGTATCGACTTCCTGAATAAAAAAACAGAAATCATCAAACTGAAATCACCACAGGACCTGGATGCTTTTAGTTTTGACCTGGATACACCACACGGAAAAAGAACCATTGCTGTATTAAATCCGCTGATACCCGAAGTAAACGCCATAAAAATGGAACTGGAAAAGTTCAGGGATGCCATCGTCAACAATACACCGGTGGTGGTAAGCGAAGTGGATGGTTACCGTGCCATGGACATTGCACACCAGATATTGAGTAAAATAAAAAACGCTACGATCAACGCTTAGAACCACGGAATGCCCTCTGTTAAAAAAATTCATATCGGCTGGTATATATTCGGCGATTATTTCGCTGCTGCCATTACATGGATACTCTTTACCGTCGTCCGGAAAGAATTGCTTCGCGAACCTTTCTATACGGGCAGCCACCTTGATTTAAACAACCGCTTCATCCTCGGCATTACGATGCTGCCACTGCTATGGGTTTGTTTTTATTTTCTTGTCGGCAGTTACGGATCACTCTATAAAAAATCCAGGCTGAATGAAATTTCCACCACATTTTTCTGCAGCCTGATAGGATGTACGATCATCTTCTTTGTAATTATCCTGAACGATTACGACCACAGCATAAAATATTATTACAGTGTGTACGGCAGTTTTATCCTGATACAATTCCTGTTAACCGCAGGTATACGCTGGATATTGCTCAACATTGCCAAGAAACAATTGCTCACCGGCACCGTTCATTTCAATGCCATACTGGCGGGTGATACGAAAGCAGCAGAAAACCTGTACCACGAAACAAGGGAACCGCTCCGACAGTCGGGTTTTGTATACGCTGGTTTTGTCAGCGATATAAAAAATGGATTATCGCAACACCTTCCCTGGCTAGGCGTCATGAATGATTTGGAACACATCATCGACCACGAACAGGTGGAGCTGGTAATTGTAGCGATGGATACGCCCGACAAACAACAGGTGGAAGCGGTTATCAACCGCCTCGGCGAAAAAGAAGTGGATGTAAAAATTGTACCGAGCACACTTGATATCATTGCCGGTTCGGTAAAAACAAAAAATGTTTTTGGTCCTGCACTTACCGATATCCGGACAGGATTAATACCCGAATGGCAGCAAAACATCAAAAGGCTGATCGATATCATTGTGGCGGTGCTGGGCTTTCTATTATTATGGCCGCTGATGATCTATGTAGCCATCCGCGTACGGCTCTCGTCCAGCGGTCCTATACTGTATTCACAGGAACGCATTGGGTATAAAGGCAACCCATTTACCATTCAAAAATTTCGCTCTATGTACAGCGATGCCGAGAAAAACGGGCCTGCCTTGTCATCACATACCGATCCACGCATTACTCCCTGGGGAAAAGTGATGCGCAAATGGCGACTGGATGAATTGCCCCAATTGTGGAATGTATTGATTGGTGAAATGAGCCTGGTAGGACCAAGACCGGAAAGAAAATATTATATCGATCAACTGGTAGTGCGCACACCTTATTTCAAATACCTGCTGAAAGTAAAACCGGGGCTTACCTCCTGGGGCATGGTACAATTTGGCTATGCAGAAAATGTAGATGAAATGATCGAGCGAATGAAATACGACCTCGTGTATATGGAAAACATATCGCTGGCGCTGGATTTTAAAATCATGTTTCATACGCTTCGTATTATTTTCCTTGGAAAGGGCCGGTAGCCCATACGGTAAAGCACCAAAGTTTCCTGCTTTTAGATTATTTTTGATTCAAAGACCATCTCTGTGCAAAAACTCCTTTTACTGCTCATTCTCTTTTCCTTACAGTCAGGGCTAAACGCCCAATCCTACTGGCAGCAAAAAGTGGACTATGTGATCGATGTTACGCTCAACGATGTGGATCATACACTGGATGGATATGAAAAGATCACTTATACCAATAATTCGCCCGATACACTGCATTTCATCTGGTTTCATGTATGGCCCAATGCCTATAAGAACGATAAAACAGCTTTCAGTGAACAAATGCTGCTGAACAACCGCGCCGATTTTTATTTCAGCGAGCGGGAACAACGGGGTTATATCAACCAGCTCGATTTTAAAGTAAACGGCACGACTGCTCAAACAACAGACCACCCGCAGTACATTGATGTCATCAAAATCGTTTTACCGCAACCGTTAGCGCCCGGTGGCAACATACTCATCTCTACTCCCTTTCATGTACAATTGCCGGAAAATTTTTCGCGCGGCGGTCACAAGGGCAATGCTTACCAGGTAACACAATGGTATCCCAAACCGGCAGTATACGATCGTACAGGCTGGCACCCCATGCCCTATCTTGACCAGGGAGAGTTTTACAGTGAAATCGGCGATTACCAGGTGCAGGTAACCGTTCCCCAAAATTATGTGGTGGCTTCCAGTGGTGAATTGCAAAACCCGGAAGAAAAAGAATGGCTGCTGTCGCGATCCAATTTCAACTGGGAACCTACCGTGAATAAAGTCGTTACAAAAAAGGGTTCATCAAGGATTGTAAAAAAGATTGTCCAGGCATTTCCTGTTAGTGCAAAAGAAACCAAAACGATCCTGTTCAAACAAAACAATATTCATGACTTCGCATGGTTTGCCGATAAACGTTTTGTGGTAAAACACGATACCATTCAATTGTCTTCTGCCAAAACAATTGATATATACAGTTATTATTTACCAGCGGATGGGAAAATATGGCAGTCATCCGTTGACCTCATTAAAAAAGCATTGCGGTTTCGTTCCAACCATATCGGAGAATATCCATATCCATTGGTCAGCATTGCAGAAGCGCCACTGGGTTTTCCCGGCGGTATGGAATATCCCTGCATCACCTCCATCACACCTGTATCTTCCGGTAATGAATTGGAGTCTGTGATAGAACATGAAGTGGGACATAACTGGTTCCAGGGTATGCTGGCCACCAATGAAAGAATGTATCCCTGGATGGATGAAGGGTTCAACACTTACTATGATTTACGATACGAAAAAGAATTTCCCCGGCAGCCAGTAAAAAAGCCGGGCGATTTTATCTCTTCCCGAGTTCCGGATCATATAGAAGGAATTGCCTTGCAAAGCCTGTATACGGTGAAGAAAGACCAGCCCATTAATACGCCTTCCGAAAACATGACGGAAACAAATTACAATTTTGTTACCTACTCAAAAACGGGTCAATGGATGCAATTGCTGGAACTGCGATTGGGTACGGCCGCATTCGATAAGTGCATGCAGGAATATTTCAGCCGCTGGCAATACAAACATCCTTACCCCGACGATTTTAAAAAAGTAATCGCCGAAGTGAGCGGCACCAATGTGGATGACCTGTTTAGCTTACTGGATAAAAAAGGAAACCTTACAGCAAACAATACAAGGAAACAGGTAAAACCAGTCGCCTTCTTCAACCTGAACCATACCGACAAATACCAATACATCAATCTGCTTCCCGGGCTTGGGTATAATAATTACGACAAATTGATGATTGGCCTGGTAGCACATAATTATAGCCTGCCTGTGGCTGCTTTTCGTTATGTAATTGCTCCCTTATATGCCACCGGCAGTAAAGCACTGAGTGGTATTGGCCGAATCTCCTATTCCCATTATGCTGATTCAAAGATTGACAATATTGAATACTCCTTATCGGGTGAACGTTTTTCCTCCAAATCCAGCGTGGATACACTGGGTAATAAACTGTTTGAATCATTTTATAAAATCGTACCCGGCATACTGGTATCTTTTAAACATCCGGCGCTCAGTCGGATAAAAAGCAATATTGATCTGCGTGTATTTTTTATTGGCGAAAAGAAATTCGACAAGTACGTCACAAAAGATGGCGATGCGGAGAATGTATATCCCAGCCGTTTTATTAATGGCTCACGATATATCACGCAACTCTCTTATAATGTTGATAACCGCCGGATATTATATCCTTACGAGTATCAATTACAGTTTCAGCAGGGAAAAGATTTTTACCGATTTAACCTGAATGGGAATTACTTTTTCAATTATGCCAAAGGAGGTGGTATGAATGTTCGTGTATTTGGCGCCTTGTTTGGTTATATAGGTTCCGATAAAACGAATGCCTTTATTTACCAGCCCAAATTATTGGGTGTCCGTGGTGAAGAGGATTATACCTATTCCAATTATTTCCTGGGCCGTTCTGCTTCCATCAGCAATCCGGATGGGCCTGTTGGCAACAAAGGCCTTGCCTCACAACAGATCATGATCAGGGACGGTGGTTTTAAACTGATACTCGATCAGTATGAATTTTTACAGGGTCGTTCGGAGCAGTGGGTGGGAGCGCTCAATTTTACGACTACCCTGCCCAACAGCATTTTTCCGCAAAACTTCCCGGTGAAGTTATTTCTTGATATTGGCAGCTATGCCGAAGCATGGAAAAACAACCCGCCTACTTCAAAGTTCCTGTATACGGCCGGCCTGCAGTTGTCATTGTTAAAAAACCTGCTGAACGTGTACATGCCTGTATTGTACAGCAGCGATTTCAAAGACTATATAAAATCTACCTGGCCGAAGAACAGGCTGATAAAGAGTATTTCGTTCAGCATCGATATCCAGCATTTTAACCTGTCGAAGATGGATAAACGTTTTGATTGGTAGCTATTACACATGAGCCAGGCAAACCAACATATCATTTATACCCCGCATACAAAGATTGATAAACAGAAATGGGATGCCTGTATTAATCATGATCCAAATGGATTGCTGTATGCACAATCCTTTTACCTCGATACACTGGCCGGCAAATGGGATGCACTCGTGATGAACGATTATGATGGTGTGATGCCATTACCGGTAAGAAAAAAAATGGGTATCCCGTATATTTTTCAACCCTCCATGACACCGGTACTGGGCGTGTTTGGGAAAGCTATCAATACAAATTTTGTGGGCACTTTTTTACAGGCGATACCAGCTTCCTTCAAATTATGGGATATCAGTCTTCATCACCACAATAGTATACCCGGAGAAAGTGATTACCGGATTTTTCCGCGCAACAATTATGTATTGGATCTGTCAGGTGATTATAACAGCCTGGAACAACAATATCATACCAACACCAAAAGAAATATCGCCAAAGCCATGAGCAGTGGCTGCACCATCAAGAGCGATACTACCATTGATGACGTGATAGCTATCTGCCGGGTGGAATTTCCCGGCTTTACCAAAGTAGAAGAGGGCTTATTCGAGAAACTGAAAAGCATTTACCTGCATTATAAAAGTAATTCTGTCACACTTGGTGTATTAGGCCCTGATGGTATATTATTATCGGCTGCAACATTTATATTCTTTAACGGCCGCGTTTATTACTGGCTAGTGGGTAATACTCCCGGAAGTCGTAACTATGGTAGTTCCTCCCTGTTAATTGATCATTTTATCCGCAGCTATGCAGGTAAGCAATTACTGCTTGACTTTGAAGGCTCGGATGACCCGGGCGTGGCACAATTTTATAAAAGGTTTGGTGCCTTACATGAACCATATACGACTATCTTTCACAATAAACTTCCCTTCCTGTTGCGCTGGTTAAAACCGGTACCTTCCTTGTATAAAAGGCTTATTTCATAATGCGCAGGAATCCCTCTGCAGGCTGTGTAGCATATTGCCGGTATGCTGCCAGTTGTTCCGGGCTGATATACTCCACTTTGAAACCGGTATCCCGCAACCGCTTTATATATTCCTGCAGGCTGTATATCCTGACATGATCATGCTGACCGAATAAGGCAGATTGACGTTTGGGATCATTGATACCGGGATCTTCAATAGTTGCAGGTAAAAAAGTGGAAAAGGGAACCTGCAGCATCGCCCTTCCACCAGGTTTCAGTACACGGTATATTTCACGCATCGCTTTAGTATCAGCAGGGATATGTTCCATCACATGATTAGCTATAACGATATCAAAAGTTTCATTGTCAAATGCCAGCGCTGTTGCATCAGCAAACTGCACGTGTGCATCGATATTTTTATAAAAGCCGGGATAATAATCTGCTGATACAACATTCGCCCTTTCTTTTAAATAATCCAGTATATGTTTTTCGGGTGAGAGGTGAAATATTTTTTTTCCTTCAACCGGTAGTTCATTTTGAAACATACACAATACCAGTCGTTCCCTCGCCGTGGATAGACAATTGGGGCAAATAATATTTTCACCATAGCCTGCTACCACCTGGTTTCGCTCTATTGCAGCCCTGTTGGCGCTGGCAGGATGCCAGGGAACAAATTTGGAATAAGAAGCATTGCAAAAATTGCAGGTATATCCCGGGCCTTTGTATTTTGCATATTTCGCGCGGTAATACCATCTATTGAAAGTTCGCAGTGATCCCCTGTAAAAAGATTGAATAGGATGATAGATCCCGCCGCGCTTCAGTATATTTTTAATGATGGGATTCATTACGCGAGTTGGTACCAGGAATCGCTGCCCGAATTAAATTGCCTTTCCTCTAAAATCTTTTCAGCCACCAGTAAATCCATCGGCCTGGTTATTTTGATATTACTGGCCTCCCCTTCTATTAAATTTATTTTTACACCCAGCCTTTCTACTACGGTTGCTTCGTCTGTAAATGATTCATCATAATCCTGTTCAAATGCGGCTTTGATAATATCAGAATAAAAAGTTTGCGGTGTTTGAATAATGCGTACACGGTTGCGGTCAATCAGTTCATTGCCATTAAAAGTTTCAATCCTGATGGAGTCCACTGCATACATGGCTGGTATGGCATTACCATTTTCGACGGCTTCATCATAACAGCGTTGTATCAGTGAAGGAGATAACAGGCACCGTACACCATCATGTACAAATACAATGGAATGGCGATGTATATGCGACAAACCATTTTGTACAGAATGAAAACGGGTTTCGCCGCCAGTTGTAATGCCTATCCGATCGGGATCCATGGTGCTGCGTGCAATGGATAAACCGGTTTCAACATGAAGCTCGGGCAACACCAGTATGATTTGTATATCATCGAATGCTTTGAGGAAAGCCGTTAGTGTATGCCACAATACCGGCCGGCCGCTCAATTCAAGGAATTGTTTTGGAATGGTAGTACCCATCCGAAGACCTGAACCTCCCGCGACAATGACGGCATATTTTTCCATGCCTGCAAAATAGCAATAAAGCCGCTAGATTTATATAGATACAAGGGGAAATATCAAAACTACCGGTAGATGGCTACTTCATTGCTGCCATCGCTGCTGCGTGCCGCACGGTACATACCGGCGCTGTTAAATACCAGGGCAAATTTGCCACCGGCATCCACACCAATCATACCGCCTTCTCCTTTGATGCTGACCAGTTTTTTATTGACCACTTCTTCCATAGCTTCCTGCAGGGTCATGCTTTTATATTCCATCAATGCGCTGACATCATACGCTGCGACTGCCTGGATAAACATTTCACCATGGCCCGTACAACTGATGGCGCAGGTTTTATTATTAGCATAAGTTCCCGCACCAATCATGGGGCTGTCACCAATGCGTCCGTATTGCTTATTGGTCATGCCACCTGTACTCGTAGCAGCAGCAATATTGCCTTGCTGATCGCATGCTACGGCGCCCACTGTACCAAATTTTTTATCCTTCATCAGCTCTTCTTCCGGCAGTTGTGTATGGTCGAGTGCATAATTATCTGAATCGCGCATGGCTTTCCACTGATCATAACGAAACTGGGAAAAGAAATATTCATCGGGTTCTAGTTTCACACCTTGTTTGATGGCAAAATCATTGGCACCTTCTCCACACAAAAAAATATGATCACTGTTGTGCATCACTGCAGCAGCCAGCTCAATGGGGTTGCGTACATTACGGACCGCTGCCACTGCACCTGCATCCAGTGTTTTACCATCCATAATGGCAGCATCCATTTCCTGTATGCCTTTCTTTGTAAATACGGAACCTCTTCCTGCATTGAATAATATATTGTCTTCCAAAACAACCATGGCTGCTTTTACGGCATCCACTGCCGAACCTGCTTTTTCAAGTACGGTATAACCAGCATCCAATGCATCGCGCAAACCTTTTAGATAAGCCGCTTCCAGCTCAAGTGTCATGTCTTCCTGTAAGATGGTTCCCGCACCGCCATGTATTGCGAGGGTGATATGTCCCATAAATGATTATATAACTTTACAAACGGGCTAAGTTAGCCAAATTGACCCAGCACATTTTCGAATTATTAGGGAAGCTGTTTAAACAGGGTTTAAACGACTATGTGATTTATTGGAAAGTGATGAATGACAATGGAGATATCCTGCAGCATCATTTCACCAGTAGTTTACATTCCTGCAATAGCTTGTTCTTATTGATGGCCACGGTACCCACTTCTTCACAAACAAGTCCGCCGGCAATATTGGCTACTTCCGACATTAGTTGCACATCTTTTGTGGCTGCATACAATAATGAAGCAACCGCTATCACCGTATCGCCTGCACCGGATACATCGGCTATATTGCGGATATGAGTAGGTATGATACCGGAACGTTCATCATTTTCATAAAACACCCCTTTTTCTGAAAGCGTGATGAAAGAAATTTCATGATTCAGTAATTCTTTCAATTGTGCATGTATGGCATTGAGCGAAGCAACATTGACATCTTCCAGTAACAGGTTTAACCCTTCCTTTACTTCTTTCAGGTTGGGTTTAAAAATCGTAACATCTTTATAGCAGAAAAAATTCTTTCGCTTGGGATCAACAGCCGTTAATACCGAATGCTGTTTACACAATGCAATCACTTCTCTTATCAGCCTTTCCGTCAGCACCCCTTTATTATAATCTTCGAAAATGATGACGGAGGGTTTTTCTTTTTTAATATAATCGCTCACTCTTTCCAGCAAGGCATCTTCTGCTTCTTTCACCAAGTCATCTACGGTTTCAGAGTCGAGCCGCATCATTTGCTGGTTGCGGCTGATGATGCGTGTTTTATTGGTCGTCTTTCTTGTATGGCTGCAAATAATATAGGAAGTATCAATGCCGCTTTCCTGCAACATTTGATCGAGTTGCTTACCCGGTTCATCTTCACCCATTACAGAAAATATACTGGTCGGTGCACCCAGCGAAACCAGGTTGAGCGCTACATTACCGGCGCCGCCGATGCGCAGTTCTCTTTTATCAAGTGTTACCACAGGTACTGGCGCTTCCGGCGATATGCGTTCCACATGCCCCCACCAATAGGTGTCGAGCATGACATCCCCGATCACTCCAACCTTAACGGAGGAAAAACGTTTAAATAAACTATCAAAATCCATTGTCAAACGACTTTTTTAAAACCCTTATGGGTTGCTCAACGATTTTTTACTTCCCATGGCGATATAATAAATGGGTATTCCCAACAAGGTAATCGCCAATCCAACACCTGCATATCCTGGTTTTTGAATTATCAGCGCAATGCAAAATGCAATACCCATTACAATATAAATCGCGGGCAATATAGGGTAACCAAATGCCTTGTACGGCCTTTCCATACCGGGTTTCTTTTTTCGTAATACAAAAATGCCGATTATCGTCAGCACATAAAATACCACGACAACAAAAGCGACCATATCAAGCAGGTCGCCATATTTACCACTCAGGCATAACACCGACGCAAAAACACATTGTGCCCACAGTGCCCATTCGGGTACTGCATTTTTATTCAGCGTACCTGCTTTACGGAAAAACAATCCATCCAGTGCCATCGTATAATACACCCTTGCACCTGCCAGTATTAAACCATTATTGCACCCAAAGGTGGATATCATAATCATGACCGCAATAACATAGGTACCAATGTCACCAAAAATAGCATGGGATGCTGTTACCGCTACCCTGTCCTGCTGTGCAAAGGCGATATCATTCAGCGGCAGCACACTCATATACATCAGGTTGGTGGTAACATAAATGATGGTGACGATAAATGTTCCCAAAAAAAGGCTAAGTCCTATATTCTTTTTCGGATTTTTTATTTCCCCGGCAATAAAGGTCACATTGTTCCAGGAGTCGCTGCTGAATATGGAACCTACCATCGCTGCTGCAATAGCGCCGAGTACCGCTGTGCCCACAATCGGTGTAGAGCCGCCGGTGCTGCTCAGGCTTTTCATCTTCCACGCATCCTGCCAGTTGGCATGCCATATTTCTGACTTTGCAGCGAGTAAAAAACCAAATACAATCAGCCCAAACAAAGAAAGCAATTTGGTGATGGTGAATGTTGTCTGAATGTATTTGCCACCCTTGATTCCTTTGGTATTGATATAGGTAAGAAATATGATCAGTGCAATGGACAATAACTGTGCAGGGTACACTTTAAAAGCACCCAGGTGAAACAGGATATTATCGTCTTTCATTTCTAATATGTGAAAGAATGTTCCGGCAAACTTAGAGAAAGCCACACCTACGGCGGCAATGGTAGCTGTTTGGATAACAGCAAAAAAACTCCAGCCATATAGAAATCCGGCCAGTGGATTAAATGCCTCCTTGAGGTATACATATTGTCCTCCTGCTTTTGGGTACATGGCGCTTAACTCACCATAACTTACTGCCGCCGTCAGCGTCATAAAACCAGTGATAAGCCAGACAAAAATTAACCAACCCCCACTGCCCACGTTCCGCGTGATATCTGCACTGACAATAAAAATCCCGGAGCCAATCATAGAGCCCGCCACAATCATGGTAGCATCCAAAAGACCGAGGGATGGTTTGAAGGAGGACGTTGTTTGTTCTGCCATAAGCGTATAATGTAACTTGAAGATAAGGAAATCTGCATGTAAATACCAATGGTGCAGGCAGTAAAGAAAAATGCCATCCGTTTGGATGGCACAACGAGTTAATCCTTCTTCTTATAATTTTCATTCAATCCTTTGACTACATCGCCGGTGATATTATAGAGGCTGTCGCGGTAAAACATAAATTCCGGCGTATAGGAAAAGATGAAATTATAACGGTTGTCTTTATTATAGTCTTTCAGGAAGCTTTCGAGGCGCTTTCTTATTTTATTCATTTCGTCACTTTTGAGTGATTCCATGGTTTGCTGCATTTCCGCACGGCGGTTGGCCATTTCCTGTTGCATTTGCTGGTATTCGCGGTTGGCAGCTTCCGTTTCGCTTTGCGACATGGTATTCGCTTTCAATTGCCATTCCTGCATTTTCTTTTTGTTGGCCCTGTCGCGGACCTGTAATTCATTGTTGAGCGACTCTTCCTTATCCTTGATGGCATTCAGGGCATCTTTAAAATACTGGCAATTATTCTCAATGGAATCGATATCAAAATAGGCAATTTTGAAGCTTCCCGATGCTGTTCCTTCCTGGTGTACTACACTGCTGCGCTCATTGGAAGCAGCCGGCATTTTCTTTTCCGACAATTGCAGGTACAGCACGATTCCGGATACCAGTAAGGCAGCAGCACTTAATATAGTAGAGAGTTGCTTCATGCTATTTGTATTTTTGGCAATATAGAATCTTTGTTAAAAAGAGAAGTGTTAAATTAACAATTTTAGCAAAGGAGAAGGTTTGGCAATATAGCAACTTATATACTTATAATAAAAAAGCAGGAAGTGATTTCTTCCTGCTTTTGATATACTTAGAATGTTTATCTGCAATTACTCATCATCATCGAAGTTCATGGCTTCCCTGGTGGTTTGCAACAATTCATATTCTTCCTTGCTGCCTACAATCATATTGTCAAACTCACGCAAACCGGTACCGGCCGGGATAGCATGACCTGTGATAACGTTCTCTTTCAGACCGAGCATATCGTCGGTTTTGCCCTGGATGGCAGCAGAGCTCAGTACTTTTGTTGTTTCCTGGAAGGAAGCAGCAGAAATCCAGCTTTGTGTACCCAGTGATGCCTTGGTAATACCCAGCAACAATGGCTGTGAGGTGGCAGGTTTTGCATCGCGGTATTCCACCAGCTTCTTGTCGGCCCTGCGGAGAATGGAATTTTCTTCCCTTACTTCACGCAGTGTAACAATTTGTCCGGCTTTCATCTTCGTGCTGTCACCTACTTCAGTCACTACTTTCTTATCGAAAATAAAGTCGTTCTCTTCAATGAACTCGAATTTATCTACAGTATCTTCTTCAAGGAACCTAGTATCACCCGGGTCAACGATTTCCAGTTTCTTCATCATCTGGCGCACGATAACTTCAATGTGCTTATCGTTGATTTTTACACCCTGCAAACGATATACTTCCTGGATTTCATTTACCACATATTCCTGAACGGCAAACGGGCCTTTGATGGAAAGGATATCACCCGGTGCTGTCTGACCATCACTCAAAGACGTACCTGCTTTTACAAAGTCACCATCCTGTGCAAGGATTTGTCTTGTCAGCGGAACGAGGTATTTCTTCACCACACCGTCTTTTGCTTCAATCACGATTTCGCGGTTACCGCGTTTGATAGCACCGAATGCAATCACACCATCAATTTCAGAAACGATGGCAGGGTTTGCAGGGTTACGTGCTTCAAACAATTCCGTTACCCTTGGCAGACCTCCCGTGATATCCCTCAGTTTACCCAACACACGCGGGATTTTTACAATTACCTGCCCGGCCCTTACTTCTTCACCACCATCCATCACGATATGGCTACCAACCGGTAAGTTGTAAGATTTAATCTCTTTCCCTTCTACAAGGATGGAAGGGATCTTGGTTTTATCTTTTGATTCGATAACTACTTTCTCGCGGTGACCTGTTTGCTCATCAGCTTCTTCACGGTAGGTAACACCTTCGATGACGTTTTCAAATTTGATATTACCGGCGATCTCTGCAACAACTACATTGTTATAGGGATCCCATGTACAGATAACATCACCTTTGCTAACTTTCTGACCATCTTTCACTACCAGTGTCGCACCATACGGAACGTTATTGGTAATGAGCAAACGATCATTTTTCACATCCATGATCCTCACCTCACCTGTACGGCCGATAACAGCCTGTACTTTATTTCCTTCCATATTTTCCATGGTTACAGTACGTAATCCATCGAACTGGATGGTTCCATCAAATTTTGCAACGAGTGAAGATTCAACAGAGGCAGAACCTGCAACACCACCCACGTGGAAGGTACGGAGCGTTAACTGTGTACCCGGCTCACCGATGGATTGTGCGGCAATGATACCCACTGCATCACCACGCTGTGCTGTATAACCTGTCGCAAGGTTTTTACCATAACATTTCACGCACACGCCACGCTTGCTTTCGCAAGTCAGTACTGAACGGATTTCAATGGTTTCAACACCTGCTTCTTCTATTTTCTGACCAATCTCTTCTGTAATTTGTTCACCAGCGCCCACAAGTAATTCGTCTGTCAGCGGATGGTAAACATTGTGCAGTGAAGTACGCCCCACGATACGGTCTACCAGTGGTTCAACAATATCCTCATTATCTTTCAATGCTGAAGTAGCGATACCACGCAGTGTTCCGCAATCTTCTTCTGTAATCACCACATCCTGTGCAACGTCTACCAAACGACGTGTCAGGTAACCGGCATCTGCAGTTTTCAATGCGGTATCGGCCAAACCTTTACGCGCACCGTGCGTGGAGATGAAGTAATCCAATACGTTCAATCCACCTTTGAAATTGGAAAGAATCGGGTTTTCGATGATCTCCGAACCAGTGCTTCCGCTCTTTCTCGGTTTTGCCATCAATCCCCTGATACCTGCCAGCTGTTTAATCTGTTGTTTGGAACCACGCGCACCACTGTCAAGCATCATGTAAACAGAGTTGAATCCCTGTTTGTCATTTGCCAGTTCACGGATCAATGTTTCAGTGATACGTGTATCGACACGGCTCCAGATATCTACAATCTGGTTATAACGTTCGTTATTGGTGATAAGACCCATGTTATAGTTGTCCCATACCTCATCCACTTCAGATTTCGCACCCACGAGCAACTGCTCTTTCATATCCGGGATGATAAGGTCATTTACGTTAAATGACAGACCACCCTGGAATGCAGTACGGAAACCAATCAGTTTAATGTCATCCAGGAATTTCGCCGTCTTTGGAACATTGGTGATGGTGGTAATATCACCGATGATTTCACGAAGCGATTTTTTGGTGAGCAATGTATTTACAAAACCCACTTCTTTTGGAACTGCCTGGTTGAATATAACCCGTCCAACAGTTGTTTCGATCAACTTGTTGACCAGCTTGCCATTTTCACGCACATTGGTTTTCACCTTTATCCATGCGTGCATGTCAATGCGTCCTTCATTGTAAGCAATGATAACCTCATCGGCGCTGTAGAAGGCCATACCTTCCCCGCGTACTTTTTCTTTATCAGTTGATTTCTTACCCTTGGTAATGTAATACAGACCCAATACCATGTCCTGTGAAGGAAGGGTGATAGGTGTACCATTCTGCGGGTTCAAAATGTTGTGAGAAGAAAGCATCAGTAACTGTGCTTCCAGTACGGCAGCATTGCTCAATGGCACGTGTACCGCCATCTGGTCACCGTCAAAGTCAGCGTTGAACGCAGAACATACCAACGGGTGCAACTGGATGGCTTTTCCTTCTACCAGTTTTGGCTGGAAAGCCTGGATAGACAGCCTGTGCAGTGTTGGGGCACGGTTTAACATAACCGGGTGACCTTTCAAAATATTTTCAAGGATATCCCAAACGATGGCTTCTTTCTTATCTACCAGTTTCCTCGCACTCTTCACCGTTTTTACGATACCTCTTTCAATCAGTTTGCGGATAATAAATGGCTTGAACAATTCTGCCGCCATATCTTTTGGTAAACCGCACTCGTGCAATTTCAGTTCAGGACCTACCACGATTACAGAACGGCCTGAATAGTCAACACGTTTACCCAACAGGTTTTGACGGAAACGTCCCTGTTTACCTTTCAATACATCGCTCAAAGATTTCAACGCGCGTCCGCCTTCTGCCTTTACAGCATTTGATTTACGGCTGTTGTCGAACAATGAATCGATCGCTTCCTGCAACATACGTTTTTCATTACGCAGGATGACTTCCGGCGCTTTGATTTCAAGCAAACGCTTCAAACGGTTGTTACGGATGATCACACGACGGTATAAGTCGTTCAAATCAGATGAAGCAAAACGGCCGCCGTCCAAAGGAACCAATGGACGAAGCTCGGGTGGTATAACAGGAATATATTGCATCACCATCCACTCGGGGCGGTTGGTAATTCTTGAATTGGCATCGCGGAATGCTTCCACCACGCTCAAACGTTTCAGCGCATCGGCCTTACGTTGCTGTGATGTTTCATTGGCTGCAGCATGACGCAAATGCGCACTCAGGCTGTCCAGGTCAATGCGCTGCAGCAGATCATGCACCGCTTCAGCACCCATCTTGGCAATGAACTTCTGGGGATCATCATCCGGCAGGTACTGGTTATCTTTTGGAAGTGTATCTAATATCTCCAGGTATTCTTCTTCTGTCAGCAGGTCGCCGGTATTCAGGCTTTCTTTCACACCACCCTGTATTACGACATAACGCTCGTAATAAACGATGGTCTCCAGTTTCTTGGAACTAACACCGAGCAGGTAACCAATTTTATTGGGCAAACTTTTGAAGTACCAGATATGAACAACAGGTACCACCAGTTTGATGTGGCCCATTCTCTCCCTGCGTACTTTCTTCTCGGTAACTTCCACACCGCAACGGTCGCACACGATACCTTTATAACGGATACGCTTATACTTTCCGCAGGCGCATTCGTAATCTTTTACCGGTCCGAAAATCCGCTCGCAAAACAAACCATCACGTTCGGGTTTGTAGGTGCGGTAGTTGATGGTTTCCGGCTTCAACACTTCACCAAAGCTTCTTTCCAGGATACTATCTGGCGAAGCAAGGCCAATGGTGATTTTGGAAAAAGTAAAACTGGCTCTTTGACGATTATTATCTTTTCTGATAGCCATATTTTTTTTGAAGATTTTAGTTGTTCGATGTTAATTTTTCTTTCGTCCGATTATTCACCGTCCCGGTGCCTGAGTACTTTATTCAAATTTCAGGTCAAGACCCAAACCTCTCAACTCATGTACCAATACATTGAATGATTCAGGTATACCGGCTCTTGGTATGTTCTCTCCTTTCACAATTGCTTCATATGTTTTCGCACGACCAATAATGTCATCCGATTTAATAGTAAGCAATTCCTGCAGGATGTTGGATGCACCGTATGCTTCCAATGCCCATACCTCCATCTCACCAAAACGCTGTCCACCAAACTGTGCTTTACCACCCAGCGGCTGCTGCGTGATCAAACTGTATGGTCCGATAGAACGTGCGTGCATCTTATCATCCACCATGTGGTGCAGTTTGATCATGTAAATGATACCAACTGTTGCTTTTTGGTGGAAGCGATCACCGGTTTCACCATCATACAAATAAGTGTGGCCATTCATCGGGATACCTGCTTTCTGGCAATGCTCAGCAATTTCATCTACTGTAGCACCATCAAAAATCGGTGTGGCAAACTTAAGACCCAGTTTCTCACCGGTCCATCCAAGAATGGTTTCGTAAATCTGTCCAAGGTTCATACGGCTCGGTACGCCCAATGGGTTCAGTACAATGTCAACGGGTGTTCCGTCTTCGAGGAAAGGCATGTCTTCTGCACGCACAATCTTCGCAACAATACCTTTGTTACCGTGGCGGCCCGCCATTTTATCACCTACTTTCAACTTACGTTTTACAGCGAGGTATACTTTTGCCAGTTTCAACACGCCTGCTGGTAATTCATCACCAATAGAAATGTTGAATTTCTCCCTTTTATATCTTCCTAATTCTTCGTTGTACTTGATGCTGTAGTTGTGCAGCAATACGTTGATCCAATCATCGGTTTTTGCATCACCTGTCCAGCCCAATGGGTTTACGTTCAGGTAATCGATAGAAGCCAAATTCTTTGCATTGAATTTTGCGCCTTTACCAATCTGCATTTCACCGAAGTTGTTGCTTACACCGGCAGAAGTGAAGTTTTGCAATAAGGTCTGCAGTTTGTTCAACAGCAACTCCTTCAAATCTTCCACATTCTTCTCGTGTATCTTTTCCAGTTTTTCCAACTGTGCTTTCTCACGAACTTTTGCGTTCTTGTCTTTCTTCGCGCGCTGGAATAATTTTTTATTGATCACCACACCTTCCACACCATTCGGTGCTTTCAGGGAAGCGTCTTTTGCATCACCTGCTTTGTCACCAAAGATGGCGCGCAACAGTTTTTCTTCCGGGGTAGGATCACTTTCACCTTTTGGTGTAATCTTACCAATGATGATATCGCCTTCTTTCACAGAAGCACCAATGCGGATAATACCGTTCTCATCCAGATCTTTGGTAGCTTCTTCAGATACGTTGGGGATATCCGGTGTCAGTTCTTCTTCACCCAGTTTTGTGTCGCGTACTTCCAGTTCATATTCAGAAATATGAATAGAGGTAAACAAATCTTCACGAACTACTTTTTCGCTGATTACGATAGCATCCTCGAAGTTGTATCCTTTCCATGGCATGAATGCCACTTTCAGGTTGCGGCCCAATGCCAGCTCGCTGTCCTTCACCGCATAACCTTCACTTAAGAAATCTCCTTTCTTTACACGCTGGCCTTTCTTTACGGCAGGTTTTTGTGAAATGGATGTTTCCTGGTTGGTTTTGATGAATTTGGTCAGTGTATATATTTTCAAATCGTCTTCAAAACTTACAAGACGATCCGTATCGTTACGATCGTAACGAACATGAATTTCATTTCCATCAACATATTCAACAATACCTTCCCCGTCTGCAAGAATCTGAACCCTTGCGTCGCGTGCTGCCTTACCTTCCAAACCGGTACCAACAATAGGAACCTGCGGACGGATAAGTGGTACCGCCTGGCGCTGCATGTTTGATCCCATCAATGCACGGTTGGCATCATCGTGCTCGAGGAACGGAATGAGCGATGCACTCAAACCAACAATCTGGTTGGGCGCTACGTCCATATACTCCACTTCATTTCTCTCCAGAATCGGGAAGTCACCTGTTTGACGGGAAACAATCTTTTCCTCTGCGAAATGACCTTTCTCATCCAGTGGGACGTTTGCCTGTGCGATCTTTGCCAAATCTTCTTCTTCTGCACTCAGGAAAGTGAGTTTTTTCAAATCAACCTTTCCTTCCGTCACCTTGCGGTAGGGCGTTTCGATAAAGCCCATTTCATTGATCTTCGCATGAACGCAGAGCGTCGATATCAATCCAATGTTTGGACCTTCAGGTGTTTCGATCGTACACAAACGACCGTAGTGCGAATAGTGTACGTCACGTACCTCAAATCCTGCTCTTTCACGGCTCAAGCCACCTGGTCCGAGTGCGGAAATACGACGTTTGTGTGTTATTTCAGACAATGGGTTTGTCTGATCGAGGAACTGTGACAACTGTGATGTTCCAAAGAATGAATTGATAACAGAAGACAATGTTCTTGCATTGATCAAATCAACCGGTGTAAACACCTCATTGTCGCGCACGTTCATTCTTTCACGGATGGTTCTTGCCATACGGGCAAGACCAACACCAAACTGCGCATATAATTGTTCACCCACCGTACGTACACGACGGTTGCTCAGGTGATCAATATCATCAATCTCCGCTTTTGCATTGGTCAGGCGAACCAGGTATTTGATAATCTCGATCATATCCTCTTTAGTCAGGGTCTTATGATCCAGCGGCTGGTTCAAACCAAGTTTGCGGTTGATCTTATAGCGACCCACTTCTCCCAAATCATAACGCTTGTCGCTAAAGAATAATTTATCGATAATACCACGTGCAGTTTCATTATCGGGAGCGTCAGCACCGCGCAACTGGCGGTAGATATGCTGAACCGCTTCCAGTTCACTGTTGGAAGTATCTTTATTCAGTGTATTGTAAATAATGGCATAATCACCACCCACATCTTCTTTTTGCAGGAACACACTCTTCACATCCATTTCGCTGATGGTTTCAATGCCTTCTTCATCCAGAATGGTATCGCGCTCCATCACGATTTCGTTTCTTTCGATAGACACTACTTCACCGGTATCTTCATCCACGAAATCTTCCACCCATGTTCTCAGAACGCGGGCTGCGAGTTTTTTACCAATATGTTTCTCCAGTGATTTTTTATCTGTCTTCACTTCATCGGCCATACCAAACAGTTCAAGGATATCCTTATCTGTTTCATAACCGATAGAGCGCAGCAGGGTAGTTACCGGGAATTTTTTCTTACGGTCGATGTAAGCATACATCACGTTGTTGATGTCTGTTGCAAATTCCATCCAGGCTCCTTTGAAAGGAATTACCCTGGCGGAATAAATCTTTGTTCCGTTGGGGTGAATGGACTGACCAAAGAATACACCGGGTGAACGGTGGAGCTGACTTACCACGACACGCTCTGCTCCGTTGATCACAAAAGTACCACGGGGCGTCATGTAGGGTATATTACCCAGGAATACGTCCTGAACGATTGTCTGGAAATCCACGTGCTCCTCATCGTTACAACTCAGGCGGAGTTTTGCCTTTAGCGGTACCGCATAGGTAAGACCGCGCTCCATACACTCTTCAATCGTGTAGCGGGGCGGATCAATAAAATAGTCAAGGAATTCCAGCACGAAAATATTCCGGGTATCAGTGATAGGGAAATTCTCCTTAAACACTTTAAATAACCCTTCAATATTACGTTTGTCTGGCGTGGTTTCTAACTGGAAAAATTCTTTGAAAGATTGAATCTGTACCTCCAGTAAATCAGGAGCATCAGCTAAATTTTTAATCTTACCAAAGTTGATCCTGTTTTGCAATTTTGTTGAAGACATATTATTTAAAACCGGTTTTAAGATGTTCAAACAATTGATTCGTCTATAGACAAAAAAATACCGTAGAACTTTACAGTCCTCAGTGTTCAGATTGATAGATAATTATGGAAAGTTGGCCATTAATTTTAAATACCCCGGGCTTATTTTCCTTTTTGTACAAATGGAGGGCAAAGGTAAGGAAATAACAAAAACAAACAATAAAAGTTTCCCCTCAAAGTTCAAGCCGAAATTAAAAACCCCCGGCTTTCAGGGCCGGGGGTCAGTGGGAAAACTTATCTGACGGGATTACTGAATTTCCACTTCAGCACCGGCTTCGGTCAATTTGTTCTTGATTTCTTCTGCTTCTGCCTTAGAAACGCCTTCTTTTACAGCTTTAGGAGCGCCATCTACCAGTTCCTTGGCTTCTTTCAGGCCCAGGCCGGTCAGGTCCTTCACAATCTTCACTACGTTCAGTTTGGAAGCGCCACCGCTCTTCAATACTACGTTGAAAGCAGTTTTCTCTTCTGCAGCGGCTGCGCCACCGCCATCGCCACCACCGCTTACTACTACCGCAGCAGCAGCCGGTTCGATACCGTACTCAGTTTTCAGAAAATCGGCCAGTTCCTGTACTTCTTTTACAGTAAGACCTACTAATTGTTCTGCTAATGTTTTTACGTCTGCCATATTTGTAAATTTTTCCCGCCTTCACAGCGATTGCTCCGGCGGAGTGATTAAAAAAATTTGCCTTTATTGACCCTCAGGCCTGGGTTGTTATGTGAATTTTTATTGATACGTTATTCCGCAGCCGGTGCTGTTTGACCAGCAGCCTGCTTTTCGTGGTGGTGCAACAATGCAGCCAGCACACGTTTGGCAGGTGACTGCAGCAACCCGATAACTTCACCAATAAGTTCGTTCTTGGTTTTAATCTTGGTCAGTGCCACCAGGTTCTTATCACCTACATATACATCACCATTGATGAATGCTGCTTTCAAAACGGGCTTCTCGCCGTTATTGCTCTTACGGAAAGAACTGATGATTAAAGCTGGTTCCTTGGGGTTCTCTGAAAACATCAAAGCAGTTACATTGTGCAATGAATCGAAAACGCCTGCATACCGCTGGCTGTCCAGGGATTCCAGTGCCTTTTTGATAAGGGTGTTTTTTGCCACTTTCATCTCTACTTTCTTGTCAAAACAAGCGCGGCGAAGATTGCCCACCTGTTCTACCGTCAGTGATTCTGTATCGGCAATATAGAAGTTATCGTATTGTGAGAACTTGCCTTTCAGCAGCTCTATCACTTCGTTTTTTTGATCTTTATTCATAACGCTTTTTTTATTTCAATTCCGCAGGGCGGAAAGAAAATGAGAAATTGTTTTAGTGAACAAAAGTTTTGGTATCAACTGCAATACCGGGGCTCATTGAACTGGCCAGGCTTACTCCTTTCAGGTAAGTTCCCTTAGCAGAAGATGGCTTTAGTTTAATGATAGCATTGATCAGCTCCTGGCTGTTTTCAGCGATTTTTTCAGCGCCAAAACTTACCCGGCCGATGGATGCATGGATGATACCGGCTTTGTCTACTTTGAAAGCGATTTTACCGCCTTTTACTTCATTTACTGCCTCCGCTACGTTGTTTGTAACCGTACCAGTTTTGGGGTTGGGCATCAGGTTGCGGGGACCGAGCACCTTACCCAGTTTACCAATTTTAGGCATCACAGAAGGTGTGGCCACGATAACGTCCACATCTACCCAGCCGCCCTCGATTTTGGTGATGAATTCATCCAACCCTGCATAGTCGGCACCGGCTGATTTTGCTTCGGCCTCCTTGTCGGGAGGGCACAATACGAGTACTTTTTTGGTTTTACCGGTTCCGTGTGGAAGGGTAACGGTACCGCGAACAGCCTGATCGGCTTTTTTAGGGTCAACACCCAGGCGGATATGAAGGTCAACAGAAGCATCAAATTTGGCAGTGTTTACTTCCTTTACCAAAGTAGAAGCTTCTTTCAGCGTATATGCTTTATTCGAATCTATTTTTGCGTTAGCAACTTTTCTTTTTTTACTGATAGCCATAGCTCAAAATTTTTCAGTGATGAATTAGTTTTCCCATGGTGCTTTACCGTCAACGGTCAGACCCATGCTGCGAGCCGTACCGGCTACCATGCGCATTGCGCTTTCCACCGTGAAGCAGTTTAAATCGGCCATTTTATCTTTGGCGATTGCTTCCACGTGTGACCATGTTACTTTACCCACCTTGTTGCGGTTTGGCTCCTTGGAACCACTTTGAATTTTGGCTGCTTCCATCAGTTGAACGGCTGCAGGCGGAGTTTTGATGACAAACTCAAAGCTTTTATCAGAATAAACTGTGATGAGAACGGGAAGTACTTTTCCCATTTTGTCCTGGGTTCTTGCATTGAATTGTTTGCAGAACTCCATGATGTTGATACCCTTGGAACCAAGGGCTGGACCGATTGGAGGTGCAGGATTGGCTTGTCCGCCTTTACACTGCAACTTTACATAACCTGTAATTTCTTTTGCCATGTTTTTACTTTTTGGTGTTAGCGTCCCGTTTTAAAAGCAGGACTCCCAAATCCGAATATTTCTAAAAGAACTTGATTGGGGTCGCAAAGTTATGAAAATAATTGAACGTACCAAGTAATTTCTGCCCTTCCGGGCATGAAAAAAGCCACTTTTTGGAGTGGCTTCTGAAATATGTTTAGAACGGTGTGTTAGCTCAGCTTTTCTACCTGCATATAGTTCAGCTCTACCGGGGTAGAACGGCCGAAAATCTTTACGGTTACCTTCAATTTCTTTTTTTCGTCGTTTACCTCTTCGATAATACCATTAAAATCATTGAACGGCCCTTCAATTATCTTGATGGTTTCGCCGACGATAAATGGTTCGCTCATGCTTACACCACCTGCTTCGGCCATTTCATCCATTTTACCCAGCATCTTATTGACCTCAGCCTTGCGAAGGGCAATGGGGTTCTCCTTACCGAGGAAATGAATGACACTATTGGTATTTTTGATGGTATCGCGCAGGTCGTCGCTGAGTTTGCCTTCAGAAATTTCAATCATCACGTAACCGGGATAGTAGTTGCGCTCGCGCATCACTTTTTTACCATTCTGCACCTTGTATACTTTTTCAACAGGAAGAAAAACCTGCTTTACAACATTGTCCCATCCGCCGCGTGATATTTCCTTGTCAAGGTATTCTTTCACCTTACGTTCTTTACCGCTGACCACGCGCAGCACGAACCATTTTGTTTCCTGTTGTTGCGTTTGATTTTCCATCAAGATTTAAATAAGGAGTAAACTAAATTAAGTGCGCCTTTTGAC
Source organism: Chitinophagaceae bacterium (assembly GCA_044223995.1). Taxonomy (GTDB): domain Bacteria; phylum Bacteroidota; class Bacteroidia; order Chitinophagales; family Chitinophagaceae; genus JACMLD01. The sequence goes on along the minus strand of JBGALE010000001.1, from coordinate 940,270 downwards.
ACAGCATCCATCAGGAATACCACTGTAGTAATAAGCAAAGTAGCCACCAGCACAATCACGGTAGATTGTTGCAGTTGCACCCATGTGGGCCAGGTTACTTTCTCTACCAGCTCCTTGTACGATTCGCTGATATAGGTTGAAATTTTATTCATAAAATAATTTATCCGTTTAGTGACTAATTACCTGGCACGGGCACAAGGATTCGAACCCTGATCAAAGGTTTTGGAGACCTCTATTCTACCATTGAACTATGCCCGTAGAAAGCTAAAAGCTATCCCGCTTGTTAGGCTGGACAGCTTTTAGAATATGTTGCAAATATAAGAAAATACATTTGCTTACAGCTACAAACCAACGGCTCCAGCTTATTTCAAAATCTCGGTCACCTGGCCTGCACCTACTGTACGGCCACCTTCACGAATCGCGAATTTCAAACCTTTTTCCATCGCGATAGGCTGGATCAGTTTTACGGTAAGATTGGTGTTATCACCAGGCATTACCATTTCTGTTCCTGCTGGTAATTCTACTTCACCAGTTACGTCAGTTGTACGGAAGTAAAACTGAGGACGGTATTTCTGGAAGAATGGTGTATGACGGCCACCTTCTTCTTTGCTCAATACGTACACTTCACCTTTGAATTCGGTGTGTGGTGTGATAGAACCTGGTTTGCACAATACCATTCCACGACGTACCTGTGTTTTTTCAATACCACGCAACAGCAGACCTGCGTTGTCACCTGCTTCACCTTCGTCCAGCAATTTGCGGAACATTTCAACACCTGTAACAGTAGAGGTCAATGGTTTTTCCATCAAACCTACGATTTCAATGCCTTCACCTACTTTAATACGACCTCTCTCTATACGGCCTGTAGCAACTGTACCACGACCAGTGATAGAGAATACGTCTTCCACGCTCATCAGGAACGGTAAATCTACCGGGCGGGGAGGTAATGGAATATAGCTGTCAACAGCCGCCATCAGTTCGTCGATAGCGCCGATCCATTTGGCATCACCTGCCAATGCACCTGTTGCAGAACCTTTAATAATGGGTGTGTTGTCACCGTCAAAGCCATAGAAAGTCAGCAAATCACGGATTTCCATCTCTACCAACTCCAGCAGTTCGGGATCATCAACAAGGTCAACTTTGTTCATGAATACCACCATACGGGGTACACCTACCTGACGTGCCAATAAGATGTGCTCTTTTGTCTGGGGCATTGGACCATCTGTTGCAGCCACTACCAGGATAGCACCGTCCATCTGGGCAGCACCGGTGATCATGTTTTTCACATAATCGGCGTGACCAGGACAGTCTACGTGAGCATAGTGACGGTTAGCCGTCTGGTACTCAACGTGCGCTGTGTTGATAGTGATACCTCTTTCTTTTTCTTCAGGAGCACCATCAATTTCATCATACTTTTTTGCTGTTGCCAGACCTTTCTTGGAAAGGACTTCTGTGATAGCAGCAGTCAAAGTTGTTTTACCGTGGTCAATGTGGCCAATAGTACCAACGTTAACGTGGGGTTTGTCCCTCTTAAAAGTCTCTTTTGACATCGTTATCGGTTTTAAAGTTGTGTTTTTTACAATTTTGATTTCATATAATGTAGTCCGTTCCGCTTCGTGCGGAACATCGCACACTTCAATTTCTGTTATCTTCCTGTCAGCACTTCTTATTCAAAAATAGAGCCGTTAAATAGAATTCCTGCCTGACTGCGTCACGCAGGCAGGGAACTCTTGATCTTCCCATTCCTGCGGAATACATAATTGAAAAGATCTTTTATTATTCCTGCTCTTTACGCTCAGAAAAAACAGAGCCGTTAAAGAGAATTGAACTCTTGACCTCTTCCTTACCAAGGAAGTGCTCTACCACTGAGCTACAACGGCTTTTCAAAGTCATTGGCCAGTGGGCTATCAGCCACAGTCATCAAAACTGACCATCACTGATGACTAATGACTCATCCATGGAGCGGGAGACGAGGCTCGAACTCGCCACCTATAGCTTGGAAGGCTATCGCTCTACCAAATGAGCTACTCCCGCTTTTCTAAAAAGAACTACCTGTGGGCAAGGATGGATTCGAACCACCGAACTCCGAAGAGGACAGATTTACAGTCTGTTGCCGTTGGCCACTTGGCTACTTGCCCGCATTTTCAAATAAACATGAAAAGTATTTCCACTTTTCAACGTTGGCTGAGCCACTTGTCGGAATCCCCGCCTGAACGATTAGTCGGGCAGGGAACCAACGACCTCCAATTGATAATCAAAGATCGTATTGGCTGCTGAGCCACTTGTCGGAATCGAACCAACGACCTACTGATTACAAATCAGTTGCTCTACCAGCTGAGCTAAAGTGGCATTTTTGATGCTTACCACTTCCCTTCATCAAACAGTTAAACCATCGCATGAAATTGCTGCCTTTGCCCCTGGCATTGGGACCCGGCATAAGTGGCACAGAAAAAGCAATAAAGAACTACCCCCAAAATTTTGGGAAGGCAAAGGTAATGGAATTCAATAAATACAAAAATTTTGCCGCGAGAAATTTTTGCCCTTAATCAAAAAGAAAATCAATACAGCCTGAAACCTTTTACGGTAAAGCGTCCCGGAAGAAATACAGCAATAAAATCATTCGGGTATTTCACCTCTGCATTTCCCGAAACACTCATTGCAGTGAAAATTTGACAAATAATCTTACCTGCTTCCATCATTCTTTGGTATAAACAACAAATTTAATTTGCAGGTATGGCCTAAAATAAAAAGACCCCGTGGCGGGGTCTCTGAAAATTATGCAGCTTGTTTTTCTTTTTTTCGTTTTATCTGGTTTATCAGAGAATCGAATGCTTCTTCAAACGATTCTTCAAACGATTTGGAACTAGCCTTCACAAAAAATTGGTGTCTGGGTACGTGAACGCTTATTTCTGCAATCTTGTCTTTAATCTGGTGCACCACGTTGTCTAGCTTCAAGAATACTTCAACTTTGATGATTCTGTCGTGAAACGTGTTTAGCTTTTGTAATTTCCTGTTTACGTACTCAACTAACTTTGCGTCTGCATCAAAGTGCACCGTTTGAATGTTAACATTCATAATAATCGCGTTTTAATCAGTGAACAATAAAATAAAGAACTTTTCGGGAGTAATTTTATTGCATAACAATTTGGGTATTGCTGCATCATGAAATTAAATCATCAGTGGTGCTTTTCCAAATTAAAACATGTAAAAATTTAGGCTAAAAACGACCGAAAAATGTCCTGTCGTAATCAGGCTTTGGGGTGTGCTTTTTTATAGGCCTCTTTTAACTTTTCAATGCTGTTGTGCGTGTACACCTGCGTAGAAGCAAGGCTGCTGTGACCCAGTAGTTCTTTCACGGCATTCAGGTCGGCGCCGTTATTGGTAAGGTGGGTGGCAAAAGTGTGACGCAGTATATGCGGGCTTTTTTTATTGAGGGTGGTAAACTGCGACAGGTAATTTTTTACCATCAGGTATACATACTTGGGGTATAATTTTTTACCGCTCTCCAGCACAAACAACACTTTATCGTCAAACTGTTCCAATTCTTTCCTTTTCTGATTCCGGTATGCTTCCAGCAAGCCAATGATTTCTCCTGAAACCGGTACCACCCGTTCTTTGTTTCCCTTTCCCAGTATTTTCAATGCCTTTTTGGACACATCCACCTGGTTTTCCTTCAGGCCAATCAGTTCGCTCAGGCGCATACCGGTTTGGTAAAATAATAGCAGCAGCAGCCGGTCGGTTCTTCCCCTCCAGGTATCGGGGAATTCGAGGTGCTGAAACATATTATCCATATCGGCCTCCTTCACAAATTCAGGCAACCGCTTGCTGATTTTTGGCGTGATAACGGCCCACATCGGCGTTGACTGGAGGTTGCCCAGCCGCAAATGGTATTTAAAAAAAGATTTAAGACAGGAAATTTTTCGGTTGATGCTTTTGGCGGTTAATTTATCCTGTTTCAGGGACGCCAGCCAACTGCGTATATAAATAGTCGCGATATCATTGACAGCGGGTGACTGATATTGTGCTTCGAGATAGGAGAAAAACTGGTCCAGGTCGGTTTGGTAGGAAACAACAGTATGTTGGGAAAACCGCTTCTCATAGCGGAGATAATCCAGGAAGGGCCTTATTAATGACAGGTATTGGTCTTGCATAAAATAAGATAGCCGTAAAGTTACACTTTACAGCTATCAAAAAATTATTGTGTGACCGGATATTAACTTTCAATCTGGCCGGTCGATACTTTTTGCTTGTAGATCGCTTTCAACACCTCGCCACGACGTTTTACCGATGGTTTGGTATATGACTGGCGTTCGCGCAATTGCACCAATATCTTGGCTTTTTCAAATTTCTTCTTGTACTTCTTTAACGCCTTGTCGATGTTTTCGCAATCTTTTGAATCAATGATTAACATAGTTTATATACCTCCTTTAATGATTGGGAGCGCAAAGATAAAGGAAAATGAGAAATGGCCAAATGGTTTTAGCCTTAATTTTGGGGACTATGTTTACAGGAATCATTGAAGCCACCGGCACCGTTGCAGATATCATCGAATCGGGTACCAATAAGAGCTTTTGGATCAGTGCCCCAATACATGCCGAACTCAAAGTGGACCAGAGCCTTTCCCACAATGGCTGCTGCCTGACAGTGGAAGCCATTGAAAATGGCGCCTACAAAGTGACTGCTATTCAGGAAACTCTTTTGAAAACCAACCTCGGGGGCTGGAAAAAGGGAGATACCATCAACCTGGAACGCTGCCTGCAAATGAATGGCCGTCTCGACGGGCATTTTGTGCTGGGGCATGTAGACGGGAAAGGCAAACTGCTGGAAAAAAAGGACCTTGATGGCAGCTGGCTGCTAACGTTTGAGTATCCTGCATCGTTCTCACCCCTGGTAATAGAAAAAGGATCTATTTCCCTCAATGGTATCAGCCTGACGATTTTTGATATAACTGATAACCAATTTTCTGTGGCCATTATCCCTTATACATTCGCGCATACCAACCTTCGGTTGCTCGATCCGGGCGATGAGGTAAACCTGGAGTTTGATATGATAGGGAAATACATACTGCGGCAGACAAAAAAATGATCCGGGGGCAGTTTGTTACTCATAGCCTCACTTCCCGCCAATGTAGACCCAGTCCATATCCAGTTTCTTAAGCTGGTATTTTTCCAGTGGGAGAAATTTTAATAAGTCTTCTTTCCTGTAAAAAAAATTGATGTGCTCATCGAGCGTATAAAAATAATACCGCTGGCAGGGGGTAACGATGATCACCTGCTTCCGCGCAATCCTTATCAACTCTTGGATGGCTTGTTCCAATTGCATAACGTGTTCAATGGTATGGGTACAAATAACGGTATCAAATGAAGCATCCGGGAAAGGTAATTTTTCGATACTACTTTTTATAAATGAAATGTTGTTAAACTGAAGGCGATCTTCCAAATCAACACCCGTTAATTGCTTTGCTGGGATTGCTTTGTCAATCCGGTGGAGCAGGTAACCATTATCGCATCCTATATCAATGATACTTGTCGTATGCGGGTCAATATTATCAATGATACAACGAATATTACTTTCACAAAGGTCTGTATCCCGGTTGCGGGAGATGCTGTTCATGTTACGGTAAAAATCCTGGTATTCCTGCTCAGTCATTTGGTATACCAGCTTTTTGAACCGCATATGCTGACCGATATTTTTTCCCCAGTAAGCGAAGTAGAAAAAGGGATACATAAACCAGTTAGCATCCCTGATAAAACGCGGCAAACATTCATCCATCGCCCACCGGATCCTGTTGGTGATTTCTCTTTTCATGATATCCTGTAGCGGCCGGTTATTTTATTAAAAAAAATACACAGGAGTGAATATGTTGTAAACGCACTGTCCCTGAACATGCGCACCGTTGAACTGTGTTGCTCCCTCACCTGGACGGGCACCCGTTCGATCTGCAATTTTTTTGATGTGGCGAGGAACAACACCTCCAGGTCAAACGAAAACCTGTGTTGGGTCAGTTGTCCAAAGATATCTTTTGCAATATTCTTTCTAAACGCTTTGATACCGCATTGTGTGTCAGTAAATCCTTTCGCAAAATACATATTGGACAAAGCCGACAACACTTTACTGCCTGCCTTGCGAATGAGGGGTAGTTTGGAAGAGTAGCTGGAACCGGGCCTTGTTCTGTCGCCAATCACCATACCAGGGTTCTTCGTTTGAATGGTATCCACGATAGCATTAATTACGCTAAAATCAAACGGGAAATCGCCATCCATAAATAACAGCCAATCACCTGTTGCCAATTCAAATCCTTTTTTTACCGAATATCCTTTCCCATAGTTCTTGTCGTTCCGCAGGTATTTCGCACCATAACTGGCACAGCTATCACTGAATATTTTTCCTGAGTCGGAATGATCATCTACCACGATAATTTCTGTATTAGGAACATTTTTTTTCAGAAAGGCACAGAATAATGGGAAATATGCTGCAAATTCCTCATTGCAATTAAAGACCGGTAAAATAATACTTGCAGAAAAAGACATTCAGCCGCTTTTAATAAAGTTCAAATATGACTTATTCGGTGAACAAATAAAAACAAGTTTTTGCATGGGTGCGGCCCCGGTTAACCGGCGGCCTTTTCAGAATCGGCCATTGTAGGGGTAAACATGTAACCGTTCCAGCCATCTTTTATCATTTATCACCCGTATATGGGTGCAGACCGGCCCTCTTTTACAGGCAGAGTGCTGCAATGTTTTGCCATTCTTTTCGTTTTTTACAGAGGGCAATTACCATCCCAAAAACCAGCAACAGGTTGCAAATGAAAACAAATTGTACACTATCCATCTTGCTGCTTCTTACCTGCTGCTTTAGTTGCGGTAAAGCGGTAGCACAATTATCTGCAGAAAAAAATTTTCAGAAACTGGTCGAAAACGAAAAGCAGGCTTTTGGGTCATTTTCCGGTCAAACTGCTGATGGTGTTGTGGGTGGCTTTGCTACCAATGCATCCACCAATTTTGATGTGAACTTTTACCGCTGCGAATGGACCGTTGATCCCGCCATCCGGTATATACAGGGAAAAGTAAGTTCCTACTTCACCATTACTACCAGCACTGATAAGATAGTATATGATTTGAGCGACACGCTTACCGTAGACAGTGTCGTATATCATGGTGTGCCAATCATTTTCCAATGGATATCAAAAGATGCCCTGCAACTGCAGTTCCCTGCCAGCCTGCCTGCAGGAAGGCAAGATTCTGTATCTGTATACTACAAAGGTGTGCCCAGGCTTAAAACAGGTTTCCAGGCTTTTGTTGTCACTTCTCACAGTGGCGTACCCGTTATGCAAACACTGTCTGAACCCTATGGTGCAAAAGAATGGTGGCCCTGTAAAGATGGATTGGACGATAAGGCCGACTCTGTCAATATCATTATCACTTCGCCATCCGCCTATCGCGGAACAACCAACGGTATATTATACAATAACGAAGTAGTGGGCGCCAGCAGGATTGTTTCATTCAAACATCGTCATCCCATTGCCAGTTATCTTGTTTGTATGGCAGTTACCAATTACGATGTATCGGTTGACAGCGTACAGGTGGGCAACAAAATGATGCCGGTTGTAGCGAATGCCTACCCGGAAGATAAGATTGCTTTTGCCGATGCTACTTTCTATGCTAAACAAACCATTCAGAAGTTTAATACACTTTTTGGCGACTATCCCTTTGCGGATGAACTTTACTCCCAGACAGAATGGAACAGCGGCGGCGGTATGGAGCACCAGACAAATAGTTTTATTGGCTCTACCTGGAACCAACTGGTAGCACACGAACTGGGGCATCACTGGTTTGGTGACTGGATAACCTGCGGAAGCTGGCAGCATATATGGCTGAATGAAGGTTTTGGTAATTACATGCAGTTCCTGTACGTGGAAAATTTTGATACAGCCCTGCATTTCCCCCACCTGAAATATTATTTAAACCTGGTAGTTTCCGCTCCCGATGGTTCCGTGTTTGTACCCGATACGTCTTCTGAATCGAGGATATTCAGCGGTCGTCTTACCTATGCAAAAGGTGGTTATGTATTACATATGCTAAGAGGCATACTGGGCGATTCAATTTTTTTTAAGGGGCTTCGTCAATATCAAAGTGACCCGCTGGTGAGACATTCTTTTGCCTTAACGGCCGACCTGCAACGCAATATGGAATCGGTGAGTGGCAAAAACCTGCAAAGTTTTTTTCAAAAATGGATCTACGGTGAAGGTTATCCCAATTACAATGCATCCTGGTCGCAGAATACCAATGGGTGGATAAAAGTGAAGATCAATCAAACTACTTCCCATCCCTCTGTATCATTTTATGAAATGCCGGTGCAACTGGAATTCCGTAGCAGTACAAGGGACACCGTCATAACAGTCAACCACCAGTTGAACGGCCAGGAGTTTTGGATCAATCCCGGTTTCCAGGCCGACACGATGCTGATTGATCCCAACTACTGGATACTGGCAAAAGACAGGAATGTTCAAAAACTTCCATTGCCCAGCCTTATTGCTGACGATATCAGGATTTACCCCAACCCTGCCCCTAATAATTTATACGTGACCATTTACAATCCTGCCTCTTCCTCGATACAATTAAGACTTTACGGCATCAACGGCCAGTTAATGTATTCAGTAAAGAAAGAATTAAATGGCACCGATGAAACCATTACCATTCCAACCACTCAACTGGCCGCAGGCAATTATGTGCTGAAAATTGTGACCAGTAAAAACACACAGGTAGCAAAAGTGATCCTGAAATAAGTGATAAGGAATAATATCAGTCATCTGCTTCTTTATTTTATGCTGGTCGATGCTTATTTTTATACCGCAGGCAAGACGGGCTTTCAAAACCAAACTGGTCACGCACTGCATTTTTATTTTGAAGAAACTCTTTCATAACAAAATACTCCTGTCTTTATCGGCATGCTGGTTATTGGTGCAATGTATTTTACTATATAAATATGGTATCGGCACCCGGCTGGAAGCTGAAAAATATATTGGCGAAGCGCAGCATCTTATACAAGCAGGTCACCTCTCCGAGCCACGGTACATATTTTACTCCCTCACGATTATTTTAATTTATATCAGTCTTAAACTGACCGGCGGGTATGTATTGGCCATCCTGGTGCAAATTATTTTAAATGGCCTGTCCACTTACTGGTTGTATCGCCTTGCCTTAAAAATTTCAGGCAATCATTCACACACCGCTTACCTCGCTGCTTTCCTGTTTATTACTTTTTTCCCCTTGCAGCAATGGACACCCTATCTCTATACAGAATCATTATTTCTCAGTACAACGATTGGTTTATCCTATTATATCGCCCGAACGAATTTCCTATCGGTTAAATCAATATCGATCATCCTGTCGTTGCTCAGTCTTTGTATCCTGTCGAGGCCATTCGGATTATTATTTGTGATACCAGTCTTTCTTTATTTCTTCATGGCTGCAGGCCGTACCGCCAGGTGGATGATGGCCGGTCTCCTGTTAATTGGTATAACCGCCATGCTGCTGCTGGTAAATTATGCTTTCAGTGGTGGGGGCGATATGAGCGCCATGCGACCATTTGTTGAAGAACATGTTATATGTTTTATGCCTACCAACAACAATCCTCAGCCCCTCGATTTGCTGAACAGTGGCAATGGTGTAAAAGATATCGCCTATTATATTGTACACAATCCCGCACACTTCAGCAAACTTGGTTTCCGAAGGTTGTTGTCGTTCTTTACTTTGTCAAGATCTTATTATTCAACCGGGCACAACACATATCTCATCGTTGTAATGATACTATTATATGCAGGCACATTACCGGGGCTTCAGTCTTTTCTGCGCAATTGCCCAAAACCGCTCCGATGGTACCTGCTATCACTGATAATTGTTTACCCCATGGCAACAGTGCTGCAATGCGACGATTATCACAGCCGTTTTGCCATTGTGATATTCCCGTACATTATTATCATAGCTTCGATGGGCATCGGCCGGTTTTTTTTTAAAACAAAACAATAGAACAAACATCAGCAGGGGATTCGTGCAGAGAACGGAGAAACACTTATTTTTATACAACCACAACAGGTATGGCAAATATCATTCAACAACTGGCAACCAAATACCGCAACTACAGGAAACAGGATTTCCTGCAGCGGCCATCACACTATAAAAACGGCTATGCGATCATTGGAACAGGCCAGCATGCCATCGCAAACCTTTATCCATGTATCTGGTACCTGGGCGTACCGGTAAAAAAAATATGTTCCTCCAGTAAAAAAAATGCAGTCAATGCCTCACTCCGCTTGCCCAACTGCAGCGGCACCGACGCCATCACAGATATATTGAACGATGATTCCATCAAAGGGGTATTTGTCTGTGTGCCTGCCGCTGTCCAGGCTGCTATAACCAAACAATTGCTGCAAAGCGGTAAACATGTATTTGTTGAAAAACCGGCAGGTCACTCACTGGCCGAACTGAACGATTTATTGTCCGTACAAAAAGATGCCATTTGCCAGGTTGGTTTACAAAGAAGATTTTCTGCCGTGACGAATATTTTAAAGAAACACACCGGCGACGCCATCAGCTATCAATACCAGTTCCTCACGGGCTCCTATCCTGAAGGAAACCCATTTTATGAATTGTTTATTCATCCTATTGATTTCGTCACCAACCTGTTTGGCGAGGCTACACTCGAGCATATTTCTTCAACGGGTACTGGTCATGCTGCCACCTATTTTATTTCCCTCCGGCATAAATCGGTAAAGGGGGTGATTGAATTATCAACTGATTATTCATGGACAAATCCTGTTGACGAAATAAAAATTAATACACAAAAGAGAATAATTACTGCTTCCTATCCTTACCATACGTCTGCTGTTTCCAAACCATCCACCATTTTATCTGTTCCCCTCGAAAAAGTTACAAAGACCAGGAGCAGTAAAACCATTTACCTTGACGGAAACAGTTTTATTGCCACCGGTGAAATGAGTTCATACAACCTGCTCGGATTTTACCCGGAGCTGAAATATTTTGTTGAAAGCGTGGAGAAAAATAAAAGAGATTATTTGGGAAGCCTGGAAAGCCTGCTGCCGGTGTATGAACTGCTGGAACTATTACAGAAGAGTTAAGTCGGGGGATTATTTTTTTCTACCCCGCTGAAATATTCGGTGTATGTTTTGCGCGCTGTTTCTTCCCACTGGTAATATCCAAACATTTTTGAAGTAATCCAGCGGCCGAAATATTTTTCAAAGGTCCTGTACAATACCACATCGTATTTGCGGTGAAAATTTAGCCAGCACTGGTTGCAATTGTGCACATATTCCTGTTGCAGCTTGCGTGTTTCTTCCCCATTAAATATCTCGTCCAGTGACTTGTTAAAAACATTTCCAATCTTTAAATCCAGGTTTTGACATATCGGTACTTCACCATTGGGTAAAACAACAAGGCTGTCAAGAATACTGTAACAACGCATTTTTACATTTCCTTTTTTCCATTCATCGTATAATACCAGGAAATCATAGTTCTCACTAAACTCTTTTATAATCGGTGGAACCTGCGCAGCAATATTTGCATGTTTTTCCATGGTAACTACAGGCGGCGCGATAGCAGCCGCAACAACTTCCCCGGTGTCTGTGGCTATTGAGCTTTCCCGCATTTCCCTGATGTCTTTAAATTGCAAGGGTGGTGTACCTTTTTGTTCCCCAATACCTGTTTCATGCGCTTTGTCGATGGTATCAAAAAAAGCAACATCATTATATATGCCCACACGCATGTCAATACCATACTTTTTACAAACTTCTGCCACATGCTTCATATCGGAGAAGTCGTTGTACGGCGAAAGCGTAAACATGGTGGATATCGGCAACACATCTTTTAATGCTTCAATCACTTTTATTACACTATCATAACCGGGCTTTCCGCGCATATGCAAATAGGTATCGGCGTTACCGTCCAGTGAAATATACAGATGTCTTGGCGGAAATTTTTTTACCGCATCAATCAATACCTCCGGCTGCAGGCAATTGCTCAGTAAATCAAAATTCTTATGGTGAATGGTAAACCACTCCAGTATTTTCAATGCATCGGGATGCAGCATAAATTCGCCACCCTCGAGCCCGATGGTTGTCTTTGGCGTAATACATTTGCTTTGCATTATCTCTACAATCTTTTCAAAACCCAGGTAATGTACCGGTCGCTTTGCCCAGATAAGACAATGCTTACAGGCAGAATCGCAGAGGTCTGTGGCGTAAATCATCAGTGTCGACAATTTCTTTTTACCAGGAAACAACTGGTTATTCAGAAATGTCATGCCACGATCAATATAGTTACCTGTTTTATACATTTTCTTCCGGTAAAGATTACAGATTGATAAATCTAAACAAATTTAGTTCTAATTAGTTCTTTACCATTACTATTTCAAGAGCAATATTTATTGCAGTTTTTGTAATTGTTGCCTGTCCCAGTAAAATATTTTAGCGGAACTGTCTGCCATGATATCATACCGATCCTTTTGCTGCACCCTGACAGGAAGCTCACCTGTTCCATAACGCAGGTAAGTGGCTGGTGGTATAAAAATGCCATCACTGTTATGTCTGGGTTTATAAGACAGGGTATCATTCATCGTTTCTTCTGTCGGCAGGTAATTGACAGCCCTGATTTTCGATGTATCTGCCCCGTGCATCCACAATGCATCATAAAACCCATTCCGAAGCACATGTGCACCATTGTATTCCTGTGGTATATTGATGACGATGGTTTGACGGGTGGCATCTTTTTCACGTTCCAGCGTGCCGATTATTTTTTCGGTAATGTCCGATGCTTTTTTCCAGTTCGACAGGTCAATGATCATATAAATAGCAAAGTAAATGAGTAAGCCAGATACCAGTATCACTGACTGCCGCCGGTTAAACTGGCAGCAGATCAAATAAGCCAGTAAAATGCAGAGAAAAACAGAGGGAAAATAAAAAAGCCTGTCGCCTTCATAAGTCCTGGTGCTGATGCCAAAAGAGAAAGGAACCAGCATAGCCAGCAGTAAAGACAGCAATAGTAACAGGAAGCCTTTAACTGCATCAGTCTTTTTCGCAAGGCGGAAGATCACCAGGGCGGTAATAAGGAAAACAGCAATGGCAATACCGATAAACCACGATGAGTTGTTGTTTGGCGGGGCCAGCAATCGGGCTGTTGTTTTTAATATTCTTGAAACAAGACCCGCAGCGGCATTTGAATTGGCGGCTTCACTGTATCCATTTACAAACACCCCGGCCACTTTTACCCTGATAAAACTATACACTAATAAGGTCAACCCCATCCAACCAACCCATGGAAGATAATTTTTTACAGGTTTATTTTTTTCATACAAAAAAATCAATACAATTGCCGGTAACACAAAAACAGATTCGTAACCACACATTCCAATAAAATAACAACTACATGCCAGCAAGTAACGGAGCCATGTTGCCATCGATGACAAGGCAACAAGCAATGACAACATACCAAAGAATGCAGCCGTTAAAGACGCGCGGCCTACAGTCCATACCACCGATTCGTTGTGGAACGGATAAAACAAAAAAATAACTGCTGCTGCCCAGGAAAACAAGTGTCGCTGTTCTTCCGCTACCCATTTTATTTTCTGTGCCAGCAGGAATACAAAATACACCGTTGTACCATGAATAACGAAATTGGTGAGGTTGTATATCCAGGGCCGGTAACCGCCTATCATGTAGTCTATATACAAAGTGATATCCGACAAAGGCCGGAAAAACCCCCCCGCTAAAAAATTATCGAAGTATACTATCCTGCGGAGTACGGCAAAGTCGTCAGAAGCAAAGGATTTATGGAGCAGGGGCAAATACATCACCACTGTCAAAGCAATAAATAATAATAAAAATCGAAGCTGCTTTATCAAACTATAGTTTATTTTCTTTTTAACCGTTACTTTAATCCGTGCACAATGGAATGCCGGAGTATTGTTTTACTGCCGGTATAAATAGTATCGATGTTATAGTACTCCGCAAAACCGTTGTCCCAATCTTTCTCCACAATATCATCGCAAACGAATATGGATGGCGGATAATGATCGACTAATTTTATAACCGGCTTTTGAAAACCGACTGGTATATGTTCCTGCACCATAGCATTCCAATACATATTGTAATCATCCAGCACAACGGCATGCCTGCCTGATGTTACCGCATCGCGGATAATACTAACCCTTTTATCATATACTTTGCTGAATAGATAACCGGACAATATATCACGACTGGCAACAGTATAATTCATACTGGTAAAAAGGCTCACCATAAAAATCAATCGTATGGCGGGCTCCAGCTTAGCACTTGTTACTGTAAGAACGTCTTTATACTTCACCCCAAAATAAACTGCCTGTAATATAAATGAGGCTAAAAAAGCAAAGGCGATGACATTATTTGCACGACCCGGTAATCCATTGTCCTTTATCTTGAATACAATAAAGCAGGTCGTGAAACAAAGTGCCAATAATAATTGGGCATAAGTCAATAACCATCGCTGTTGTTGTGAAGAAAGTATAACCGACCGGCCAGCCAGGAGTATTAATATTAATAAAATCCAGAAGGGTGGTGCTGAAAAAGCATGTATGGCAATAATCAGCATTTGCGTTACAGAGGCAGAAATACTATAAATAAATCCAGTCCCATGGGACAACATCCCGGATCGGGCTTGTGCTGCCGGTGCAAAAAGCAATGCCAAAGCTGCCGCTACTGATAACAATAATAAAAATAAACAAGGCCATTTACTGCGATGCGATTGAACAAACAGCAATAGCACCGTAAATGTGAATATGGGAATATAGATAAAGATGACGATTTCATTACAGCCAAATAACGCGAGGGACAGGATCGCTGATATTATCCAATATATCCATTTACCCCTGATTATAAACTGAAGCAAAGAGTTGGTTAAAAACAGAACCAGTATCACAGACAACTGATAGGTGACTCCTGCCGCCATCCAGTAAAATGATGAAGCCATATCTGGCATGACCGCCAGGTAAAGCAGCAGGAAAATGAAAGCAAGTGAAGCTGCGCGTCCCCTGGACAATGGAAGACCCAATATAACAGCCGCAACATTCCTGGTTAATGAATAGAGCGCCAGCAAAAACAATGACAGCAAACCAATTGATACGAGATAATAATGCTCCAGGATAAACCGGGAACCCGACAACGAAAGAAATACTGATATGGAGAAAAACCTTCCGGATACATTCAGGTAGGATTGCTTTATCATTTCCGCCAAACCCATCCTGGCTATATAAAAATTTGGTGTAAGATCATCTGCTGCCGGGCGGGCAAAAAAAGAAATCACGATAAAAGGGATGAAGGCAATAAAAGGTGAAATCCAGAATAGTTTATTAATATACCTTTTCATTATACCGGGTTTCTTTATCAAAACCTGAATGGTGATGTCCCAGGGATACAACCCTGCACAATATAGTCATTGATTCAAAAAAGTATCCAATAAAATGAAATAAAGGGGCTATACCTTCTTACCCTTCATAGCAACACCAATGGCCAGATCCATGATCCGTTCGGCATATGGTTTGGAAATTTCGTTCAATGCTTCTATTTTCTGATGGATTAAATCTTTATCACCAGATGACAGCACGGCCTCCAGCGCCGCGATACCAGCCCTGGTATTGTTCACCTCCTCCTCCATTAAATGCGCGGCATTTTTCTGCAAAAATTTTTGTGTTACATCGATGATTTGTGCAGCTTCGGTTTGCGCCTCAACCAGCGCTCTTGTTTTGATATCATCTTTTGCATGTGTAATAGAATCCAGCAGCATTTTTTCAACTTCCTGGTCGGTTAACCCATATTGTGGTTTGACTTCAATACTTTGTTCTGTTCCGCTTCGCAGTTCTTTTGCTTTCACCATCAATATGCCATCTGCATTGATAAAAAAAGACACTTCCACCTTCGGCAAACCCGCCGGCATTGCAGGTATATTGGTGAGGTTAAACTCTGCAAGCTTCCTGTTATCTTTCACCAGGTCACGCTCTCCCTGGTACACGGATATCCGCATAGCACTCTGCCCATCTTTCTGCGTGGTGTATTGTCGTCCCACTTTGGAAGGAATCTTTGAATTGCGTGGCATCAATACATCCATCAGGCCTCCCATGGTTTCAATACCCAAGGACAACGGCGTTATATCCAGTAGCAAAAAATCTTTGTTATTCCCTGCCAGTATATCAGCCTGTACAGCGGCGCCAAGGGCAACCACTTCATCAGGGTTCAATTCATCATGCACCTTCCTGCCAAAATACCTGCCAACACTTTGCTTCACTAATGGAACACGTGTAGCCCCCCCCACCATGATCACTTCTTCAATGTCCGCAACGGTGATACCTGCATCCTTTACCGCATTTCTGCAACAGTTCAGCGTCACATCAACCAACGGTTGTACCAGTTGTTCAAATTGATCTCTCGTCAGCTCAAGTTCCATCTCCCTTAGCGATCCCCGGTACTCATTGCTGCTGCTTAACTGTTTCTTTGCTTCCTCTGCTTTCAGCCGTATTGCCTGCGCCAAATCCCTGTGTTCATTTAATATCTCCTGGCTGATATCGTAACGCTCCATCCAGTGTTTTACAATCGCATTGTCCAAATCATCACCACCCAGGTATGTATCCCCATTGGTGCTGAGTACTTCAAATATACCGTTGGTGATTTTTAAAATGGATATATCAAATGTGCCACCACCCAAATCATACACGGCAATCGTTTTCTCCACCTGTTTGTCGAGACCCAATCCGTAAGCAAGACTGGCAGCCGTCGGTTCATTGATGATTCTTAATACATCCAGTCCCGCGAGTTTCCCTGCGTCGCGCGTTGCCTGTCGTTGTGCGTCATTAAAATAAGCAGGTACCGTTATCACCGCTTTTGTGACGGGTGTTTTTAAAATATGTTCTGCCCTTTGCTTTAATTCTTTCAGTATAAAAGAAGACAATTCGATGGGCGAATAAAACTTATCACCCACCTGCACTTTTACCAGGCTCTCGGTATTATCGTCAATAATTTTGTATGTGAAAAAAGAAGCTTTCTGACGGATATCATTGTACGATTTTCCCATTAACCGCTTGGCAGAAAAAATGGTGTTGGCGGTGTCCGTAATCAGATAATTGCGTGCAGCATCTCCCACCGTAATAGCGCCCAACTCACCAAAATGAACAACGGATGGTACCAGCGAGCTGCTGTTATGTTCTTTCAGCGCCACCGGTTTTTTGTCCTCGGGATGAATAATAGCCACCAGGCTATTGGTAGTGCCGAGGTCTATTCCAACAATCATTTCTTCCTTCTGGATGCTGCCGGTAGCGATATTAATTCCAATCTTAGCCATATATAATCTCCTCCGGGAAATTTGTTTCCCATCAAAGGCAGCAAAGGTATTAAATATTAAAGGCTGCCCGTAAAGGCAGCCTTTGTTTAAGTTTTCGAATTAAGAAATTATTTCAAAATATCATCGCATCAGGTACATTTTGCCATAACCACCCGTGAAGAATTTATCGGTATTATCGCCATCTCCGCTGTATTTGTCCATTTTGTTTCCATGCAGTGTAGTGACAAACCTGTACAGGTAAACACCATTTGCCAGGCGCTGCCCAAACTGATCATTTCCATCCCATTTGTAATCCGTAATGTTGCGGCCGATGTGCAATGGGCCCAGTTCCTGCTTGGTGATTTCACGAACAATCTTTCCTGTCACCGTCAAAATCTGGATCTTCATATTTTCCGGCACTTCGCTACCTGTTATTGTAAATACAAAGGCAGTGGAAGTTGTAAATGGATTGGGATAGTTCAGCAGGTTACTGATCATCGGTTTACTGATAACCCTGAATGTAACTTTGTATTCAGAAGTTCCCGCTTTGTTTCCACTGATATCTTTACCTTTTACTATCAATTCGTATTCGTCGCCTTCGGGGTTAATCTGGTTCAGGAACTGCGGGTAGAAATCAATTGTTGCCGTATTGTCTGCGCCACTGGTAGCCGGTGTAAACCGCAGCGTATCACTTCCAAACTGGTATGTACGCAGCGTATTATTTGCATCCGGGAACCTTACCTGAACGGTTGTTCCCGCGGTATCATTCAGCAAAAGGAATTTTGCTTCGTCCTTTAATTTAATCTGGATATGCGGTTTCGCGGACACGATATCGCGGTTCAGGATATGCACATTGTCGAATGTTACATCCAGCAGCGGGTTTGTTTTATCCGGCCTTACATAGAAATTCCGGAACATAAAGTTGTTGAAGTGATATTGTTCCGGCTGATCATTGTCCGGGTTAAAATCAATGTACAACGTATTCATGCCCGGGTAAGGCTTGGTATCAATTTGATAATCCAGCCTGATGGAATCGCCTGCTATCAGCGGTTTACGCCTGGGCAGTGCAATGGTATGCGGCACGTTGTTTTTATCCAGTATGTACATTTTGATCTTCAGGCTATCAAATGCGGCGGCACTGATATTTTTGAATGCAATACCAAAGTTCAGCGGTTCACCAATATCAAGGCTGTCAACACTCTTTGAAGGATCTTTTGTTTTAAAGTAAATATTTGGTATCAAAGCACCTTCCGGCAAAGGATCGTAATCCAAACGCCAGTAACGTAATTGGTATGGGGTTAAATCCACAGAATCGACGTTACGCATTTTCATTTTGATATAAGGATACTGCAATGCACTTACACCGGAAATATCGAAATCCTGCTGTGTCTTATCAAGGTTATACAATACCGATTCTGTACCGGATGCATCCACACCTATAATCTCCAAGGTGGGATTGTCGCTTGAATTAGGTTCAAGGCTGCTTCCACGCCAATGTGCCTGTTTCCAGTTTTTGGCCGGCCCAAAATTGGGTGAAGTAATAAATCCAAGGGTATCAGGTGTCGGACAGTCTTCTGTTACCACGATACGGTCATAAATTCCGTCACTGATTTTATATAACGGAGTGAATGAAGCATCTCCTTTCTTGTAAATCATAGCCCATGAACGGGGAGCATTGATAGAATCGATATTGGTCAAACCTGCCTGTAACAACCTGTGATAAATCGTATTTCCTGCTCCGTATATAGATTCATCTGTTTTCCAGGTAGCAGAGAATGAATTATTATAATCGTAGTCAAAACTTCTAACGATAACATAAGAACCAGTAGGAATGGTATCCATAAAGTCTGCTATCTTCTTACGCTCAGTCGGCGACATATAGGAAAACTCGAAATTATAACCGCGCCCTTTGTTACAGTTTGCGTTGGCACTACCGTAAAGGTTCAGGTTGTTGTTATTGGCGTCGACGTTTTTCCAGGGTTTGAATGTAATGGGATCCAATACATTGAACAACAGTGAATGGCCGAGACAGGCACTGATAAATATCGTTTCACCATTCACGTTTACAGAAAACTCCGTATCCTCGTTACCACCCGTCGGATACATAGTATTTCTCACAAAAAGGTTATTGATACGCTGGCCAAATTTCCACTTACGATCTGCTGCCAGTGCAATCCTGTCTAACTTGGATTCCAGGTGCTGGTAATAATGCGATTGATTAAATCCTGCACTGGAAGCAGCCAGGTAAATGAATGAAGCATTAGCCCAGCGGTATTGTCCGCCTGTACCGGGAACAAAAGAAGTTCTCCAATAGTACACTGTGCTGTCCTGGAAAGTAATACCCGGATCAAATTCCAGCAGACCACCCACAGAACTTAGGTTCTTGGTGACTTTTATAGGCGAATTAAAGTTTTCAGTGGTATCAACTTCAAGAACGTATTGTTTCAAGCTACTGAACGGATTGGCCGTAGATGCATATAATTTAATATTCTGCTGGTTAACGATGGAATAGTTGTACGGGAACGTAGGACGGGCTTCATCTTCGTAAATGAAAAAATCTTTTGTAAGGGTGTTGTTCAGTTCAGACATTTCCGGCACCACATTATCCGCATCCAGTGTAATAATTAATTTATTCTGCCCCTTGTCGCGTGTAGCCACAATCGGTACATCAAAAGACAGGGAATCAACATACCGGATACCTGGAATTTTTTTTCTGAGCAGCGTAGCCTGCGAATTATCGGGGTATTGTTGTTTTATTTCAATTGTAATAGAATCACTTACCGCCTTCCCGATATTAAACATCTTAATACTTACATTGAATTTATCTTCTGCAATGGAGATAAACTGCGGGTTGATGATCACCTGGGGATCTTCTATCACATAATCTGCCTGCGGCTGGAAGTTTACTTTTAAGGCAGGGTCGCCATTCAATGTCATTTCTTCCGCATGGAACCTGGCATAATAATCACCCGGGCCGGCTATCTGTATCAATTGCTGACCAGCATCACGATTCACCCTGCCGAACGTTGTACCATAGTCGGTCCTTGCCATCAGGTTGTACATGCTATTGATAAATATGTTCAGGTAGTTTACGATACCAAAGTGCGTGGAAGCGAGAAATGCAATACCACCGCGTTGCTTGGCAAGTGTAAACTTCTCAGACAATGTCTGATTATAACTAAAACGCTGGGGATCGAAAGTAAAGAAGTTACCAGCGTTACATCCGTTCACCGAGAAGAATGGATATTTACCCGGGTTGTTATAGTTCTGCGGGTTATCGATATTAAACTCGAGAATGGTAGATGATGAGTGGCCAAAATAAGTAACCATACTCAACCCTTCTTCAAACAATTGCGCAATCCTCTCATTGGACAACTGTTCTACCGGATCGGTAGAATTTTTACAAAATATAGTAACATTGGCACCGGTCAGCGTATCTGCAATGATTTGCTTGTAGGTGTCCATGTAATTACATAATACAGTGCCGAGATAACTGTCACTGGCACCCGTTACCTGCATCACATTTTTCATCCATGCACGATCGGCAATAGTATTCAGGTTGTATTTCTGTGCGTGTTCGTATTCTTTTACTTTTTCCAGGTAATCGGCTATTTCCTGCGGCGTTACTGCCGACACGCGGCCGATGGGTGTAATTGGAATCGGCGAAGCACCATCGTTGGAGGAAAGCAGGTTGTCCGAAGCCGGCGAGCCAAATGTTGGAACCAGGTTCAGCATATCTGCGTAAGGATCACTGATATTATTATGGTATTCATTATATGCAATACCTCTTCCTATCAGCAATACATACTGTGGTGAAGCAGCGAATTTTGCCCTCGCAAAACGCATAAAGTTCTTAACAGACAAAGGGTGCTTCTTAATACCGAAAGCAAACTGGTCTACCAGTTCATCGATATCATATACCCTTGCATTATAACTGCCACCATCAGGCGTGTTGCGGTATTTTTTATATTCATCCACCGGGTTAACACCACCTGTTCCGTTAAATAATAATTTATTCGAAATAATAATATAGTTCGACTGGTTGGCCGTATTATTGAAGTCAACAAAATTCTTTTGTGTAAAATCAGTGGTGGCCACATTGACTGAATTGGCAGGATCTTCACTTACAAGGATCAGTTGCCTGTCCGCGGCAGCTCCGGTAATGGCAAACTTTACGGTGCCTGGTGTTGAAATATCACCCGTATACCTTTGCTGGTAAGTCAGGTCATACAATACAGGAGCTGCTGAACCGTAGTTAAAATTGTTTATCTGTAAAAAATATCCGGCTGCTTTGGCTGGTAATTCAAAATAAAAATTGCTGGACCCGCCAAAATTGAATTGTCTCGGGTAATTCAATTCATAAAACGACACCACCATCCTGTCGGTTGAAGTAAGCGAGCTATTGGTAAACTGCACGTCTGCAGAACCGCTGTTGATGACAGACACAGGGAAAGAAACGGTTGTCAGGATATCGTTAAAGTAATCGCATACGGTGTCCTGCACCTGCGTACCATTTACAGATGCCTGAATGGTTCTTGTGTTTAGTGCATTACCCACTGCACCGAATTTCAATTGTGCAGAGGGGCCGCCGGCGAAAGGAAATAAATTTGTCTTTGAATCTATGCGGGAGCCACCGGCGCCAATATTGTTGGTACTGAAAAACTCACCCTGGTCATAGGAAGATGAAAACACATATTCTCCTACCACGGCAGCGAAACCCGGGTTTATCTTATCATTGAAATACTTGCCGCTGGTGTACATGAAATATGGTTCCACCGGAAGTACATTGCCTGCCACATCATTATTGACGTCTGCCATTCTCAGGTTGACAGCCACCGGATCTACCGTAAGAAAATAAACGACTGTATCTGTCTGAAGGCTTAATTTATCAGTATGCTGGTACTTTGGATCGCGGTATAAAGGTTTATCTGGTTTACCATCGTTGGCATCACTCCAAAATTCTATATAGCCATTGGCTGGTATTGCACCGCTCGATACAGAGGTGTACAGGGCAACTTCCTTCCCGTTTCTCCACATTTTAAATTGCTGTGCAGGTGTTGCTGCCAGTCCCAGTCCGGCTAAAGTAGTTTGCGGAATACGAAAAAGACCCGTTCTGTTGGTCTTGAATTTGTAATAGGTTTTGGCAGGATCTACCCACTCATTATTGAAGGGTTGTGCAAAACCAGTAAGGCCGTACAACAACAGAATAATGGTAAATAATTTCTTCATAGTTAAAATTTTCCCGGTGTTCATTGGGGTGACGGATTACTTTTTCTCTTTTTTCTTCAAATCAAGTTTCAAAGAAAATATATGCGTATACAAAGGGTTCGATTGGTTGGCCAGGTTGGTAAATGCATAATCGATTTCCACATTGGAAATTCTAAAACCTGCACCTACACTTGGCTGGTAAATCCATACTTTTTTAGTGTTGGTGGAATCGCTTTCATCCAGAGCCTTCTGGAAATTATTGATACCACCCCTTACAAAAAATACATTCTTCACGTTGAGTTCAAGACCCAGCTTGGGATCAACACTCACTGCCTTTGATGATAACAGTGTGTTGCGCCTGCCATCAAACGTAAAGTCAATATTGGCTTCCGCCAGCAGTCCCACATTTTTATTGATTTTAAAATTATAGGCACCTCCTGCTATCAAACGCGGTGCGGTCAACTCGGTTGACCGAACCGGTATTTCATTTTGTGTGAGGTAAAAAACTTCCCTGATTTTTTCGTCCAGGTTATAACTCCATGCATTGAAAGTAGTGGTCACGTCTCTTGCCATCAGGCCGAGTTTCCAGTTTTTATGTTCGTACTGGATACCTGCATCAAATCCAAAACCCCAGGCAGTGGCAAAATCACCCGCTTTCCGGTGAATGATTTTTGCATTGATACCGAAATTGAGGTTGTGTTTCTTTTTCACTTTTACCTGTTGCGCCAGTGAAAAAAGAAACGCATAATCTGCAGATGAAAAAGTAGTGATATTATCAAAATTGATGGTCCCGTCAGGCTGTACGAGAAAAATGGTATTGGGGATGTCATCTACTGCAAAACGTAACAGGGAAATACCCAAAGTCCTTTTCCCATTACTGATGGGAATGGCGAGTGTACCGTAATCGTATTTGCCAATACCGGCAAAATATTCGGCATGCATTAAATCCAACTGGGGGTAATCTTTGATGTTAACCAGACCGGCGGGGTTCCAGTAGCCGGAAGTAGCGTCATTAACGGAAGCCACCTGGGCATTGCCCATAGAAAGCGCCCTGGCACCGGCACCTATGTTTAAAAATTCGTTAGAGTATTTTCTAAACTGGGCATAGGTACTGGCATTCAATAGGATAAGCGCTACGATCAACAGGGGTTTAACGTTTTTCATTAACTCAATTTTCGGTATAAGCAATTGAATAGACCTGTTTTCCTGGATATTGGCTGCACAAGGTTAGGTCAATTCAAAAGCCCGGATTGACAATATATACGGGATAGTGAAACCTAATGTTGGGTAACGGCATTATATATCAATTTATTGCCTTTTTAGGAGCATACTTCTATTAAGAATCAATTACTTTTGCGCAAAAAATCAGCAAGCAATGAACCTCATCGAAGAATTAAGCTGGCGGGGTATGATCCAGGATATTATGCCTGGGACGGAGGAACAACTGAAGAAAGAAGTGACTGCCGCCTATATTGGCTTTGACCCCACTGCCGACAGCCTGCATATCGGAAGCCTGGTGCCCATCCTGCTGCTGGTACATTTACAAAAGGCTGGTCATAAACCCATTGCCCTTGTTGGTGGTGCCACCGGAATGGTGGGCGATCCTTCGGGGAAGAGTGAGGAAAGAAACCTGTTAAGTGAAGAAGTTTTAAGGCATAACCAGGAGGGCGTAAAGCGCCAACTAATGAAATACCTCGACTTTGACGCTTCGAAACCGAACTGTGCAGAAATGGTCAACAATTATGACTGGTTTAAAGACATCAGTTTTCTTTCCTTTATCAGGGATGTTGGTAAACATATTACGGTCAATTATATGATGTCGAAAGACAGTGTGAAGAAACGGTTAGAAGGTGAAACCGGTATGAGCTTTACCGAATTTACTTACCAATTGGTACAGGGTTATGACTTTTACTGGTTATACATGCATAAGAAAGCCAAACTGCAAATGGGTGGCAGTGATCAATGGGGAAATATTGTAACCGGTACAGAATTGATCCGCAGAAAGGCAGGTGGCGAAGCTTTTGCTTTTACCTGCCCGCTTATTACCAAGGCTGATGGTGGCAAGTTTGGCAAAACAGAAAAAGGAAATGTCTGGCTTGACCTGGATAAGACATCTTCCTACCAGTTTTACCAGTTCTGGTTGAATGCTGCCGATGAAGACGCCAGGAAATGGATCAAAATGTTCACTTTTTTACCGAAGAACGAAATTGATGCATTGATTGCACGGCACGAACAACAACCTGGTGCAAGAGAATTGCAGAAAACACTGGCTACAGAAATCACACTATTTGTTCACGGAAAAGAAGAATACCAAAAAGCGGTCGATACCACTGAAAAGTTATTTGCCAATCAAAATGCACCTGCTGATTCTTTAAGTGTAGATGATTTGGAAAATATGGATGGTGTTATAAAATTTGACATTGCTTCGGAAAAAATAAAAAGTGGAATGGACATCGTGAGTTTCCTGGCCGAAACAAATATATTTCCCAGTAAGGGCGAAGCGAGAAAGATGGTGCAGAATGGTGGCGTAAGTATCAATCGCAATAAAGTAGCCGAAGTATCTTTTCTGGTGAATAATGATCTATTGCTGCACCGGCAATATTTACTGGTGCAAAAAGGTAAAAAGAATTATTACCTCGTAAAAATTGTTTAGTCAGTTACAAAAACAGTTAAGAATGCCGGCGTTTTTTTATTTAAGTAAATGCGGTTTTTCACGGAATACCTTCCATACAAATTCGCCGAATAGTGTATTGGCCCATGCAAACCATTTACGGGTATATTTGGACGGATCATCCTTGTGAAAACTCTCGTGCATAAAGCCGGTACCGGCATGATTTTTCTGCAGCATATCCAGGCAAAGTTTGATTTCCTTTTCATCTGTACTCGTTATACCGCGCATGATAATACTCAACGGCCAAATCATGTCCTTGCCTGCATGTGGCCCGCCAATGCCTTCACCTGCTTTTCCCTTATAGAAAAAAGGATTGGACCCGCTCAGGAGCATTCTCCTTGTATTATGATAAACAAGGTATCCTTTCTTTGCAGTGTTCCGCACCGATAAATCGAACTGCTGACCCGGTGTTTCCAGGTAAGGTAATGACAGTAGACTCGGCACATTTGCATCATCCATAAAGGTATGATTGCCGAAGCCATCGGCTTCATAGGCAAACACATTACCAAAAATGGGATGATTCACAGTTGCGTGTTTATTTAATGCGCCTAATAATTCATCCATAAACACAAGGCAATCCGTCATCAATGCTGCATCATGCAACGCACCATCAGCAACGGTAGCCAATTGCTGCAATGCGTAAAAGGCAAACAGGTTTCCGGGTATAAAAAAAGGGAATACAGTGGCATCATCGCTTGGTCGAAACATCGCGTGAATCAAACCGACTTTCTTTGTTGGATAGCCATATCCACTTAGCGGAACCCCGTCGGTTGCCCAACTTGTTTTTCGCTGAAAAGTGTAAGGTCCGTCATCATTTATGCGTTGCTGTTCCCGAAATGTTTTCAATACAAGTTTCATCGCCTCCTGCCAGTCTTTGTCAAATGGAGACGCATCCCCGGTTTCTTTCCAGTAACCAAATGCAAGCCGAATGGGGTAACACAAACTGTCGATCTCCCATTTTCGTTCATGGATACCTGGTTTCATATCCGTGATATCCGTTTCCTTCCATTCGCTTATTTTATTTTCATCCTTATAAAAAGCATTTGCATAGGGATCTTTTAAAATGCATTTTGTCTGCCGGTTGATGACGCCTTTTATCAATTGCTGTAAAGCAGCGTCCTGTTTGCACAATGGCAGGTATGGCCAAACCTGTGCTGTAGAATCGCGAAGCCACATGGCATCGATATCGCCCGTGATAACATAGGTATCCGGTTTGCCATTGATCATCTCAAAATCCACGGTGGTATCCAGTGTATTGGGGAAACAATTTTCAAACAGCCAGGCAATTTCTTTATTGCCGATATTCTTTTTTATGTCTGCAATTGTTTTCTCAACTGCAATGCTTTTAAATTTTCGCTGTGCTTCCGGTATACGTACTGTGGGGAAATCACTGGAAGCTTGTCCAAAAGAAATACCGGAGAAAGCGATCCCGGCTGTTGCGGCCGATGATTGTTGTATAAATTGTTTCCTGTTCATACACTAAAATAAAAAAAGTCAGCAACCATTGCCGACTTTTGATAAAAATATACTGAGCAGATTTATTCTACATCTACCTGTTTTTTAACCACTGCACCATCACTGCTTTCCATTAAAAACTTCCTTTCGCTGATGATATATCCATTTCCCTTTTCGCAAAAATGTACGATTAAATTTTCTACGCTGATGGGATTGCCTTCCGGTATGTCAGCAATATTGGAATGCCGGATATCATGACCATCGATGATAATAACCAGACCGCTGCCGATGGCTTCCATTTTATTACCCTCTGTTACCAGCATACCCGTATCTTCCCCGAGGCCAATGCCAATACAGGATGGGTTGGTGGCGACTGCCTGTGACAGCCGGCCAAAACGTCCACGCTTTTCAAAGTGGCTGTCGATAATCACCGTATCAATAAATCCAAGACCTGTTGTTATTTTCACTTCACCTTTCAAATGTGCACGGGTAGCATTGCCTTCATAAATCATCGTATTGCTCATGGCCATGGCGCCGGCACTCGTCCCCGCAATAACAAATGATTCCTGCTGGTAACGCTCGTGCAGTATTTTTAAAAATTTCGTACCGCCAAAAGTGGCGCTCAGGCGCATTTGGTTTCCGCCGCTGAACATAACGCAGTCGCATTTTGCAATGCGTTCCAGGTATTCAGCCTTCAATGCGTCTTCACGGTTACGGATATGCAGCACACCGATATTGGTGCAACCGATTTTTCCAAATGCATTGAAATAATTATTGCCTACTTCCTGTGGAATCGTGGAAGCGGTAGTGATAACTTCGATTCGTGCTGAAGGGCCACCGGATTCCTGCACAATGCGGCGAAGAATGCCGAGTTCAAAAAAATTGAGGTTGTTGCGGTATACATCGCCTGCTTCAAAATCAGTGCCTTTGTCTTCTGCTCCGCCTATCGCTATTAGTTTTCCCTTAGGTATTCCCATAATTTGTTTTCAATTGCCTATTCTGGCAAAAATAACGGAAATACAATAATGGAATTGTACAGGAAACAAGTTTTATGGAAGTTCCCTTCATAGTTATTTGACAGGGATCATGAAGGAAATGTTGTTTCTTCCCGTGGTTTGCCCCACAAATCTCTTGTGATGAAATATACCACCACACCTGCCGCAGCCAGCGATAAACCAACCAGTGCAACTTTACCGGTTGAATAAAAAACAAATAACCATATCAGCACCGATACAATAATGGGCAATGGGTATAAAAGCATTTTAAAAGGAAGTTGTGCAGTTCCCTTTCGCCTGCGCAATAATACCACACCAATAGACTGTGCTATAAACTGCACCAGTATCCGCATTGCCAGTATGGCACTAATCGCTTCCGATAACTTAAACAGCAAGCTGAATAGAAGGCCGACGCCACCAAGAAATAACAGCGAGACGTAGGGAAAATTCTTGGTAGGGTGCAATTTTGCAAAGACAGGAAAGAAACTGCCATCGGCTGCAGCTGCATACGGTACACGTGAATAACCAAGCACTACCGCAAATAAAGAAGCAAATGCAATCCATAATACCAGTACAGTAGCAAACCTGGCGGCGTTTAATCCATATACTTTTTCGATAAAGGTGCTCACTATAAATTCACTTTTCATTGCTTCCTGCCAGGGAACAACACTTACAATACTGATGTTCATCAAAAGATATAAAGTAGCAATGCCGAAAATAGAAATGAAAATACTGCGTGGGATATTTTTACCTGGGTTCTTGATCTCTCCTCCCAAATGACAAACATTGTAATATCCCAGGTAACTGTAAATGGTTTTCACAGATGCCTGCCCCAGCAGCAACCCAAATGCACCGGAAAACATGGTATCTCCGCTGCCTGTTGGGAAACAACTATAATTAACCTGGCGGTGCATAAACCCGCTGATGATAATCCATACGATGGTGATAATAACTCCTGCCCAAAGAAAGACAGAGATTTTTCCAATCGTTTTAATATTCCGGTAGAGTAAAAAAGTAATGAGGATCACGACAGCCCCTGATATAATTTTCTTTTCCAGGGAACTCAGCGGAACGAGGTAACTGAAATATTGTGAAAATCCAATAGCGCCCGACGCTACCACCAGCGGCGCCTGCAGACAGGTTTGCCATACAAAAAGAAAGGACATCATCCGTCCCCATTTGGGCCCATATGCTTCTTTTAAAAAATTATAACTGCCACCAGCGAGTGGATAAGCCGCACCCAGTTCACTCCAAATCATCCCATCCATAAAAGCTATCACCGCGCCGAAAATCCAGGCCCATAAAAAAAGATGATTGCCCATCAGGCTTATCACCATAGGCATCACTACAAAGGGGCCAATGCCCACCATGTCAATCATGTTTATGGCTGTGGCCTGCAGTAAACTTACTTCTCTCTTAAGCGACATGTAATTAATTCGAATAGTTCTGGTGCAAGTATTGCAAAGCGGAAGATACGTGATTATTGGTGCTTACCGTGGACGAAAAAACCTTACCCGGTGACTGTTTCACATTTTCATTACAACAAAAAAATTAACTTCAACTGTACAACTACCGTTATGCGTTCGGTAATCGCTTTATTTATTTTCAGTAATGTAATTGCTGTTGCCACAAAAGCCCAGGTCAGTGATACCGTGCTCCTCCATTTTGATTTCAATCAATCAACATTGCTTCCGAAAGATATCATAACGATTGAAAGCCTGTTTGGTTCATACAAAAACACTTTTATTGTCCGGCACATACAAATATCAGGTCATTGCGACAGTATTGGCAGCCAGCGGTACAATGACAGCTTATCGATGCAGCGGATAATCACGGTAAAAAAATATTTAACCGCCCTTGGTATTGACAGTTCACTTGTTACCAATATCAAGCCTATGGGAAAGCGATCGCCACTCAACGATAACAGTAATGAAATGAAGCGTGCCCTGCACAGGCGGGTTGAATTAATTATTGAACACTCTCCCAAACCTTTCCCAAACACTCCTGTAAAAAAAGATACAGTTGCCACAACCAAGACCCTACCCAATGCAGGTATCAGCCATTTAATGCGGGATACACTGACAAAAAAGGGAACCACATTTACATTAAGGGATCTTAATTTTCATGGCAACCGTCATATTTTGTTACCGGGTTCTGTACATGTACTGGAAGAGTTACTGCTGGCCCTGAAAGAAAATCCGTCAATAGAAATTGAAATACGCGGTTATGTTTGTTGTACGCCAGACAACCAGGATGGCTTTGATATGGATGCACAGTCGCCTCATCTTTCCGTTAACCGCGCCAAAGCTATTTATGAGTATTTAATTGCAAATGGGATCGACAGATCGCGATTAACCTATAAAGGTTTTGGCGGCAGCCATAAATTATACCCCGAAGAAAAGACTGAAATGGAACAAACACTCAACCGAAGGGTGGAAATTAAGATTGTGAACAGGTGATTGATTTTAAAACCCCGCGCCCTGCGCAAACTTTTCTATTCCTTCAATTAACACATCCAGGTTTTTGGTGGTTGTATATACATTGGGTGTAACGCGGACACCTTTAATATTCTCCCATTCTATTCCGACAGCATGTACTTTGTATTTATCGAGCAGAAAAGTATCAAGATCGCCGGGCTTTCTCCCTTCCACACTTACTAACCCAATGGCACAGCCAAAACCTTTTTTCATCGATGTACCCAGTTTTACCTTTGGAATATCCTTTACCCGGCTCATCCAGTAGTTCTTCAGGTACATCAGGCGTTCTTCTTTCCGTTTACTGCCAATCATTTCATGAAACTCTATCGCCTTGCCTATGGCCTGTTCAATAAAAAATGGCCTTGTTCCCAGGTTTTCAAATTTTTTAATGTCATCACTTTTCGGATCGCCGCCGGCAAACAAGGGGTAAATATTTTTGATCTTATCCTTCTTTACATACAACATACCGCTACCGATACAGGCGCTCAGCCATTTGTGCAGGCTGGTTCCAAAATAGTCAGCACCCAGTTCAGGAATGGTAAATTCAAATTGGGCAAAACTGTGCGCACCATCAACCAGAACATCAATGCCACGGGCATGTGCAGCATCTGCAATTTTCCGTACCGGCATTATCTGTCCGTTCCAGTTGATGATATGGGTAATATGCACCACTTTTGTTTTCGAAGTAAATGCTTTGGTATATTCACTGGTGATATAATCATTGTCTTCTGAAGGAAGATTAAGGTTCAGCCAAACCAGTTTGATGCCTTCTCTTTGTTCGCGTTGCTTCCAGGCATTGATCATATTGGGATAATCCTGTTTGGCAAGAATTACTTCGTCGCCCGCCTTTAGTTCCAAACCGAAGATGACGGTCTCTAATGCTTCAGATGCATTTCGCTGAATGGCGATTTCTTCTGGTTGTGTCCCTGCCAACCTGGCCAGGTTTCTCCGCAATGGTTCACGGCCCTGGTCGAGTATGCGCCACATATAATAACTGGGCGCTTCATTACACATGTCGTGGTAGCGTTTCATGGCTTCCTGCACCACTTTGGGCGAAGGTGCTACACCGCCATTGTTTAAATTAATGAGAGACGGTGACACAGTATATGATTCCTGGATATAATACCAAAAGTCTTCGTCACTGGCCAGTTGATCGGGTGGAACCATTGATGCATTGCTGATCGCTTTGTGCAGGTTACGGCTCCAGGCCGGTTGTGTGAGGGAAGACAGCATGGCTGCTACGGAAAAGGTTCCTGCTTTGCTGATAAAGGATCTACGGTTGAAGTCACTCATGGCAGTAAGTTTTGGATAGCTAAATGTACCAAAAAAAATTAAGCCGGGTCAAAGCAGTTTGCCAAATGGCAAATTGTATATCGTTCCGAAGAATTGCTGCTAAAAGATATTCTGTTGGCTGGCAAGGCAAAAAAAACTAAATTGTCTGACAACAACCAAATTGCTTATGAAGATTGTAGAAATCAAAGTATTGAAGGGGCCCAATTACTGGAGTGTCCGTCGCCCGAAGCTGATCCAGATGAAACTTGACCTGGAAGAAATGGAGCAGCGCCCAACGAATACTATCCCCGGTTTTCGCCAAAGGCTTGAAAAATTATTTCCGTCATTATATGAACACCGTTGCAGTGTGGGTGAACCTGGCGGCTTTTTTCAGCGGGTGGACGAAGGAACATGGATGGGTCATGTGATTGAACATGTAGCATTGGAATTACAAACACTCAGTGGTATGGATACGGGTTTTGGCCGTACCCGTGGTGCCGGCGAAGATGGCGTGTATTATGTTGTATTCAGCTATATGGAAGAAGATGCAGGCGTATATGCTGCAAGGGCCAGTGTTCGGATAGTACAAGCGCTTGTAGATAATGTGCCCTATGATCTGGAACCAGATATCCAGCAACTAAGGGAAATAAGAGAAGATACCAGGCTTGGGCCATCGACAGGTTGTATTGTCGACGAAGCAGTGAAACGTGGTATACCATTTATACGGTTGAATAAACAAAGCCTGGTACAATTGGGCTATGGCGTACACCAAAAAAGAATACGCGCTACCATTGCCAGCACGACCGGTAACATTGCCGTTGACATTGCATGCGACAAGGAAGAAACAAAAAATTTACTGGAAGCAGCAGAAATACCCGTGCCGAGAGGAACTGTGATACGAACGGAAGAAGGATTGCAGGAAGCAGTAGATAAATATGGATACCCATTGGTGATAAAACCGATAGATGGTAATCACGGCAAGGGAAATACCACCAATATTACTACCTGGGAACAGGCGATAAAAGCACTCGAAGCCGCAAAAAAATATGGTCGCAGCGTCATCGTGGAAAAATTTATTACCGGCTTTGACTTTCGCGTGCTGGTGATCAACTACAAATTTATTTGTGCTGCGCTTCGCACACCAGCATCTGTAACAGGCGATGGCAAGAATACGATTCAGTACCTGATCGATGAAACAAATAAAGATCCACGCCGCGGCTATGGTCATGAAAAAGTGCTGACACAAATCACGATTGATCAGTTTACACAAAAAATGCTGGATGAAAAAGGATATACACTGGATACTGTTCCCGCAAAAGGAGAATTGGTATTGTTAAAACCCACTGCCAATCTTTCTACCGGCGGTACGTCCACCGATGTAACCGACGAAGTACATCCCGCCAATATATTTATGTGCGAGCGCATTGCTAAAATCATCGGGCTGGATATTTGCGGAATAGATATTATGGCGTCTGATCTGCGCACACCGGTAACAGAAAATGGTGGCGCGATACTGGAAGTAAATGCCGCGCCTGGTTTTCGCATGCACATTGAACCATCGGAAGGATTGGCGCGCAATGTTGCCGAACCTGTCGTCGATATGTTGTTTCCAAAGGGAAGCGCAGGCAGGATTCCGATCATTGCCATTACCGGCACCAATGGAAAGACCACCACCACAAGGCTTACAGCACATATCGCCAAAGGCGCTGGTAAAAAAGTAGGATACACTACCAGTGACGGTGTATATATACAAAATCAACTGATGATGAAAGGCGATTGTACAGGGCCCTTGTCGTCATTGTTTGTACTGAAAGATCCAACCGTTGATTTTGCTGTGCTGGAATGTGCGCGTGGTGGCATTCTAAAAAGCGGTTTGGCATTTCAGCATTGCGAAGTAGCCATTGTGACCAATGTAGCGGCTGATCATATCGGGCTGGGCGGCATCAATTCAGTAGAACAAATGGCAAAGGTAAAAGCTGTGGTAGCGGAAACTGTATTTCCGCATGGCTACGCTGTTTTAAATGCAGACGATGATTTGGTATATAAAATGAAAGATGATTTAAGTTGTCATATAGCCCTGTTTAGTATGGACGAAAACAACCCGCGTATAAAATCGCATTGTGCGGATGGCGGGCTGGCAGCCGTTTTTGAAAATGGTTTTGTAAGTATACTGAAGGGGACCTGGAAGATTCGGGTGATGAATGTAAAAGATATACCGCTGACCTACGAGGGAAAAGCTGTTCACAACATCAATAACTGTTTACCTGCTGTGCTGGCTACTTACCTGTTCAGGGACATTACCATCGAAGACATTCGTTCTGCATTGACTTCCTTTGTTCCTTCTTCCACGCAAACACCGGGCAGGTTGAATTTTTTCCATTTCAAACAATTTACCATGCTGGCCGATTTTGCCCACAACCCGCATGGGTTAAAATTGTTGGGCGATTTTGTGAGCAAACTGGATTACCCCGTTAAAATTGGGGTGATTTCCGGCACCGGTGACCGCCGCGATGAAGATATCCGTGAACTGGGAGAAATATCAGCGCATTATTTTGATGAGATCATTATCCGCTGTGATAAAAACCTGCGGGGGAGGACGGCGGATGAAATCATTGGATTACTGAAAGAAGGTATTGAAAAAGAGAAACCAGGTATGCCTGCGAAAACAATTGCCAATGAAAACGAGGCACTGGAATATATTTATGCCCACCCTAAAAAGGGTGCATTGTATACAGTCATGTGCGATGTGGTAGCCGGTGCGCTGGATAAGATAAGGGAACTGAAAGAAAGGGAGGATTCGGGCCGGTAGATATATGAAACGGGCTGTAAAAGATGTTTTTACAGGCTGAAATATGCGGTAAAATGAACGACAAAGGATTAAAAAACCATTTGGGCGGAAAACATTCAAACCTTATTTTTGCACTCCATTTACGGATTGGCCTATAGTATAATGGTAGTACGACAGATTTTGGTTCTGTTTGTCGAGGTTCGAATCCTCGTAGGCCAACCAACAAGGACAAATCGGTTTTATTACTGGTTTGTCCTTTTTCATTTTCGCTAAAACCCTCTCCCAGCTTGTATATCAGCTCAACGGCTTCGTTGAGCCGGGAGGTTCGATAACTCATTCCGTCAAAAGTCAATTTTTCGGGGTACATCGAACTAATTATTTCTCTTTTTCGCTTTGTATCAGCTTCTTCATATAGTTTATCAAGCCTTGTCAGACTGTTTAAAGCCTTATCCAATAGGGTTGAGATACTTGTAGTGCCACGATTTAAATCCAATGCCTTGCCCTCTAAATAAGCAATTTTTCTCTCCGCCTCAGATTTGATTTCTTTATAATCTGTTCCATCAAGGTCGCCGGATAATAACAGTTCCCTTGCTTTTGAAAGCCGACTGTTTAATTGCTCTAGTTCAGTTTTAATATTTTTGATTTCGTCTTTTTGATTCTTTGTTTTTGCAAGATAGACTTCGTTAATTACAAGTTTAAATACTTCTTCCATACCCGGACGGGGAATGTATTTTTTCAGTTCTCCTGCAAAAAGTTCGTTTGCATGTTGCGATTTAAAACGGGTGCCACAGGATGAAGAACAATGATAATAGTAATACAAACCACCATGTCCCCGTGATGCACTTCCAGTTAAAAGCTTGCCGCATTTTGGGCATTTAATAAAACCCCGTAATTGAAGAACTTCTAATGAGCCTACTTTGGTGCGATAATTCTTTTTCTTTCCATCTAAGAAGTCCTGAACATCATTAAAAAGTGTTTCTGAAATAATTGGCTCATGTTGACCAGGTACATAGGTCTTATGTAGTTCTTTCCAACCACAGGTTAAAATTTTACCGCAATAAACAGGATTACGAAGTATGTTCCAAAAGCCAGATTTACATACCTTAAAGCCCTTTTTATTTACCTCCTTAAATATCTGTTCTACTTGATACTGGCCGTTTGCTAACGTATGAAACGCCCATTTTAAAATACTTGCACCAGGTTCTTTTGGTGCAATATATTTTTTTCCATCTTCTGTAATCTTATTTGCATAGCCTAATGGTGCTTTTCCCATCCATCTTCCCTCCTTCCGGGCTTTCTTCATACCATATGTAACATTCAATGCCCGGCGGTCGTTTTCAACTTCGGGTGCTGCCAAATAAAAAGCAAGCATCAATTTATTTTCGGGAATAGCTAAATCCAGGGGTTGTTCTATTGCTTGTGGCTCTACACCCAATTTTCTCAACGTACTTATCATTTGATAAGCATCGCCAGCATTGCGGCTAAATCTATCCCACTTTAGAAATAGAATAACATTAACCTGTCCCCGTTGTTTCTTTAAATCCAGCAACAAATTATTCCATTGCGGCCTATTAAAAGTTTTTGCCGAATGGTCTTCGTAAATAACATTTCTTATCTTGATTTGATTGGCAGCACAATATTTACGCAAACGGTCATCCTGATCCCGTTGGGAGTACCCTTTGTCAGCCTGTTCGTCAGTGCTTACCCTTATGTATAAATCTGCGGTCATTCTACTTTATGTTGGTCAGTGCTATGTTTGCAAATTTAAACATAAAGTCTAAAATTAGTCTTGCCTGCTCCAACGAGATATGCACATTATGATGTTGTAATATTTCAATTATTTGTTCCGGTTTCACATTTACCATATCACACCTCCCTTCATTGAAATTGCTTTATTATTAAGTTTTCATTCCCATATTTTTCAAATGAATTACACTTACCCTAAATTGATTGGAGCAAGGCTCATAAATTATATAACCATATTTCTGTAGTTCGTTAATACACTTGTTATAAGTCTGCCGGGCATTAATTTTAGCAGCCTTCATAATTGTAGTTCTCTCTATTTTCACAGGATTGCTTCCACCTGTGATATTCCATTGCTGCAGCAGCGCCATGTAAATGCTGATATGCGATGCACCAATACGGGTATCGGCGGCAATCGAATCGTAAAAATCAGTTAATGGTGGAAAGATGTCCATACTATTTATTCATGGTTAACTCTGTTTCGTTTTCCTTTGTTAGCAATTCGCTTTTTCTTCAGTAGTCCACTACTTGATGTGCCATTGCCTTCGCCCTCACTCGATTCATCTCCGCTATCAGCCTGCTTTCTTTTTAGTTGTAACTGCCTTTCCATCCATTTGTTTTGAAGAAAGCGATAAGCTTCGTCTGTCGTAATTCCATCACCATCTTCAGCTATATAAAACCGTTGGCTAACATCTGCTTTATTCTTAACAAGAGTGATTGAGCCAATTATTTCTTGGTGCAATGTTCCTGACCAGAATTTTTGCTTCAAAGATGATACAACAACCTTTCCCTGCTCTGATTTCTCAAGAACGGAAAGGTCTTCAATGATGCCAGAAATTTTCAACTCTGTTTCCCAGGTTGATTTCTCATCAGGATTCCAAATCCCTTTTTCATCAAGATTAAAAGCTTTCTTCCAGTCAATAGAAGCCATCTGCTTTTCTAATTCGACAGGATTAATCCCATCAACAGGTGAAGACGTAATGCCATTTTCCTTTTGAAGTGTTACGTCATAGTACTGCAGAACATAAGTATTACTTTTCTGCAATCGCTCATAATATAAATTGAACAGCATTACCTCTTTTTCTTTAGTGATTCTCTGCAATAAATAAAAGTTATCAGGCTTAAAACAAATGCGTTTTAACAGCAAGCTGCCCCTGTCCTCAAAACCGAGTACCTGCAACTGTTTCTCCAATGTGATTATATTC
The DNA here is from genome assembly GCA_044223995.1 of Chitinophagaceae bacterium. Classification (GTDB taxonomy): domain Bacteria; phylum Bacteroidota; class Bacteroidia; order Chitinophagales; family Chitinophagaceae; genus JACMLD01. The sequence continues at coordinate 903,099 of JBGALE010000001.1, read as the reverse complement.
TGAATATCCACGACGCTTCATTTGATGATTAGAAAAATGGTTTAGGGATGTACTAAGACACCCCTAAACCTTTGCCTTTGCTTTCTCTTTTTTTAGGCAAAAGGCTTTGTCCATTCTTTTTCTCTTGTTTTACCTTCTCACTCTTCGGCTCTTGCTTCAATTCTTTTTTTTTATCATTTTCCTGGCCTTCTTTTACTTCTTTGCTGCCTTTATCAATTCCAGATTTGTATTGCTCCAATGACTCTTTGGCAACCATCTTCATGTTAGAATCGTATAGTGTTACTTTCTTGTACTGAGGATCGGCCTCCATAAACATTTTATGGCTGCTGCCATCTTTTTCAATTGTTACGGATTGTACGTTTCCTTTTTCCAGTGATTGCATCAGCGCCTTTGCTTTTTCCGGGTCACTCAATTCTGCAACTGAAAATTTTTCAACTGCCGCTTTCAAATCGTAGCCATAGTTTTCGTGAAACTGTTTTACTTCAAAATTGTTGTTCTTGTCTTTGTTCTCGAAGTCAAGCTGAATCCATGCTTTGTAAGGCTGGCCCTCTTTGGTAGTAAGGTCTTTGTGAACGGCCCGGCCATCCAGCAGATTATACGCTTCTTTTGCTGTTACCCCTTTCCCTTTGTTGAGATAAAATGTTTGCTCATTCTTTTCTCCATTATTTTTTTCTAATGAAGCATGGTAGTTGTTGAAGAAGTACATGTCTGTAGAATCGGACTTGCGGAAATTCAGGGTAGCCTCAAAAGGTTTTTTGTTGATTTCGGCAGCGAAGTGTAGTTGAAACTCTGATTTCCCCTCACCGAGGTTCCGTTCAAGTTCCCGGTACATGTTTTCGCCAAAGCCCATGTATTTGATATTGTCTTTCAAATACTGAAGATTTTCGTTGTTCATAATATTTGTTTTTAATTGTTTATCGAATAATGATAATTGCTGTGCTTCAAAATGGTCAGTAAATGCGTTGCCATCTTTATTAAATAAGCCGTTTTCATCAGGGTCAAGGTTTAATTGATGGATGACTACTTCGCCATAGGGTATTTGCGCCAATACATCCCGAACTGAATTGAAATAGAGAACAGAAAACCTGTCCAGGTCGCTGATATTATTTTCTGAAAATTCATTGGCTTCATCTTTGGTTTTAAAAAAATAAACATCCTCTTTATCAATAAAGTACAAGCTGTTGTTGTATGCCATGTAATGCTCCCCTTTTGACAAAGCAATGGTCATTAAGTTGAGTACTTCATCAGCTATGGGATGTTGCGTTATCATTTTAAGTCAGGTAATCTTCTCGCCTTAATTATTTCCTTGTTATTTAGCCGAAGCAAAAAATGTCTGCCGCCGTTCTTCTCTGTAATCTGAACAGTCAAATATTTTTTATCGGGAATAGTGAACTTTTCCAGTGCCATAACAAAGACAGTACTGCTGTTACCTTTTACCTTGCTGTGATTACCTGTAGCATAAACAGGCCTCTGTTCCACTTCCTGCACTGCCGTTCTTTTACCTCGTTTCCTATCCTTAATAAAAAAAAGGAGCAAGTCAACATCATAGTCAACAGTTCCATTATTGTTGATATATACCTGAAAATAGATTGTATTGTCTTTGATGTATATACCTTTTACACCTGCTTTCATGTTGTATTTTTTATCCTTTATATTTCTTACGGTTCTTTCATTATCCAGAATCATATTTGCATAAGAGCTGATAGTAGCCGTTCTGTTTACAGGCAGATAATACACCCATACAGAAGGCTTATTATCGTAGTTAACTGTAAATGCATATACGCTGCCATCATCAGTTACAACACTTAGATTGGTTTCCGCAAAGTCTTTTGCGGCTGCTTTTACCAATAAGATTTCTGGAGCTTCTTTTACCTGTTGTGCCAGTACAGAAGCAGTGCCCCGGTCAACATGCTTAATGGCAAATGGAAATACAAGGGATGTGGTCTTATCTGTTGTAATATTCAGTTTTGTTTGTGCATGAGCCACAACTCCAAAGCATACACAAATCATGATTGCTATTCTTTTCATTGCTTTACTATTTATAATTGATTAGTTGTTTTCAGTATTCTTATCCTTCAGCAGAACTTTATAACCTTCCTTTATCATTACTTTTACCTGCTTTACTTTACGGGTTAATAATTGTTTGGCTGTGTTGATTCCTGCAGTGGCGGCCTGAGCTTTTAAGGATGGGTCAAGTGTGGTTAGCTCCATCAACTGCAAACTGTTATCGGCGGAGTTCTTTGCCACATCCCGACTGATGGAACCAGGAATGTAGATACCAGGCAAACCATCCAGGTCATAGAGTTCAAGCTTTACAGGAAACAAATGGTTTTTATATCGGATAGAATTTATTTCTGCTTCAAGCCTTTCATTGTTCAGCGACGCGATGCCATTAACAGGTGTGCCTTTCGGAATAAGAATCCCATTAATAAACACATCTGTAAATAAACGCAATTGAATAACGGCACCATTTACCAATGATTGATTACTGTGGACCACTGCTTCAATGGCAAAACCTTCAGCAATCTCTTCTGCTTGTATTGTTGCATCATAAAATTGATTGCTGCTGTTAGGTTCTTTCTTTATCGTGTCTATCAATGATACATTCGCCATCCTGGGTGAAGTGGTTACGGCAAATACAACCTCTTTCTGTTTTAATGATTTTTCTTTGAGTTTATCCTTTACCCTTTGCGGATGTTGTATGTCTAATATTTTTTCTAAGGTTCCGTTAAGTTGCTGCATTTCCGGGTCGCCGGTATTAGTATTATTCATTGTAAGCAACATGTTTTCCAGCCTTTCAATTTCGCCTGAAAATTCATCATCCTGTTTATAATTTGAGGCATACCTATTTTCGTTGACTGATGCTTCCGGTTGCTTATCGATTTCCTTTTGCAGCAAAGCCAATTTTTGCATCAGTTTTTGTTCAGGGTTATTTGAAGATGTTTCATAAGGCGACGAATTAAGTCGCTGATTGTATTTTGAAGCCGAGTTTTGAGTGAGTACTTCCAGTTCGTTTACAGGCAAAAACGACGAATCTTCATGTTGCTTATAATACGGATCTGTTCGCATCCATTCTTCCAGTTTTGCAGAATCCTTATCAGCTTTATCATAAAAGCTGAGTTTATCAGCCAGGTTTTCATCTTTCATTTTAGCATCGGGCAGGTTTAAGTTTAATCCCTGTTGCTTTACTGTAGTAGCCAGTTCTTTTCCCTGACCACCACCGAGTGCCCAAAATGCCATAGTGAGAAATGGGATTACTAATAAAGGCAACACCAGCATCATTTTACGTTTACGCAGGAAGGCCTGCGACCTATTCACTGTACTCATACACTTCATTTTTGTTTTTGCGATAAATAAATTTGTTCCAGCATCTGCACACTGTCCATCAAACCCGGCCGGGCCTGCAGAATGCTGTCATATTCACTACTTCGATTTCGTTTAAGGCTATCCATATAACTTCTGAACTGTTTTATTTGCTGCCAGGTGTCTTCATCCACATAAGCTTCAGGTATCAGTTTTTCATCACCGGTTTTGTTGAAGTGTTTTGGTACATCCATTTGCTGCACTTCAAAACTTTTTTGGGTTTTGTTGGGACTAATGATACTGGCTGTGGCCAGGTAAATGCTATATCCACCTGCCGTGATACAGAAAAGTATCAGTAAAAGTTTTAATCGTTTAAAATCTGTATTCATAAAAACCCTGTTCATTTTTTCAGCAAATAATTGTTGAAGTTTAATGCCAAATCCAGCTATCTTTCCGGCTACTTTATCAGAAATAGTTTCTCTCTCGCCAGTTTCTTTATCTCTTTGCTTACTCTTGTATAGCCGCATATTACCGATTTTGAATATTGATGTCAGTATTCTCTAACGTCCGCCATTTCTCAATTAAAAAACCATGTGAATTATTATCACTCCTGGAGACATTTCTTAAATATCCTTCGGTTATCAGATTCCTGGTTACGATTGTAGTGGGGCGAATGATTTTCTGCTCTCCTTTATACCTGAAATAAAAAGGATAAACGTCTGTGTTGATGATGATGCTATCCACTGAAATTTCCTGACTAACATTACCTGATATGAGGTTGGAGTAATAGCCGTTTTCTTTCAGGTTATCATATTGTTGCTTCGCAGAATTATCAGCCAGGTATAATGCTTTAGTAATATTTGCCTGAATTACTTTATCATCCGGGTCAAGAGTAAAAAAGAAATGATGAAACATCTTTACATGGTCTCTTGCTTCTACAGGAATATTGTCTTTTCTGTCAGCGGCATAAGCCTCCAATGCCTTACCATTTGCCAGTATAAAAACTTTGTTTTGAGATTGAGATGAAAGCTGATAACTTTTGTAAGCGATAAAAATAGATATGATAGCACAACAAGCTAAGAACGCCAAACTGAATAGACGGATATATCTAAAGGCTGTATCTATATTTTTTGTCTTCTGAAACATCACTCACACATTTTTCAAACTCACAATTGTATTTTCTGCAATTATGCTACCAAGAAGAACAATAGCAGGGTGATTGAGGTAGGGCTACCCCTAGTTTTCCCGTCACTATCTTTTCTTAATAGAAGTACTTAATTAGTTGTACATTTAGATAGTGTCAATTACCTTCTTTCAACCCGGGATTAAAGTAATATCAGGTTGTATGCCATTCATAACACAGCAGTAAACACTTTTATCGTTCAAAAATAAGGCGGGAAATACTGGGATCCTAGTATACAAATTACCGGGCAGCAAAAGTGTTTGAAGTAACAATATTATTTTAACATTAAAAATAAAGTGATGAAAAAATCAAACACCATTGTTTTAATCCACGGGAATTTTGTAAACAACAGCAGCTGGACAGAGTGGAAAAATTACTATGAACAAAAGGGCTATAAAGTTTATTCTCCCGCAAACCCCGGACATGATGGTAATCCTGCTGAGTTGAGAGCAAAAGTTCATCCTGATCTTGTTAAAACAGGGTTTATAGATGTTGTAAATAATATTGCTCAATTAATAGATACTTTAGCTGAAAAGCCATTAGTAATTGGGCATTCTATGGCAGGAATGGCAGCATTGAAACTGGTGGAAATGGGAAAAGCAGCGGCCGGAGTAACCGTTGATGGGGCACCGCCAAAAAATGTTTTTCCTCCGTTTCAAACTCTTAAAACTGTATTACCAGCCTTTGGTTTTTTTTCTTTTAATAAATATTATATGGGCAGCCGTAAATGGTACGACAATGCGTTTTTCAATACAATACCTGAAGCCGAAAAAGAAAAGGCATTTGAAAAATTTGCTGTGCCGGAAAGTTATAAGGTTAGTCGCCAATTAGTTTTAAATTCTTTCTCAAACATAGATTTTAAGAGACCGCATGTTCCTATTTTGTTTGTTGGTGGCGGTAGCGACCATATTTTTCCGCCCACCCTTACACAAGCAATAGCCAGCAGGTATAAAGATGGCAATAGCTTAGTTGACGTAAAAATATTTGAAGGTAAAAGCCATTTCATTTGTGGCGAACCAGGTTGGGAAAAGGTGGCTGATTATATTTTGGACTGGTTTGAAACTAAGTAATGCGTCGTTAAACTCTATGTCTTTCCGCTCAACTTATCTTTCATATATCCGCTACCACCGTTGTTATTTCCTCCTTTGAAATATCCATCAGATACACCGGCATCTGCCATGCTATTGGCGATTTTGTTATAACCGCCTCCAAGTGCATCTCTTGTCATTGAAGCACCACCAGCAGCTACAGTACGGGTAGAGGTACTCATCATATTTGTTACCTTATACAGCAGTGTATTGCCACCGCCGGCATGTATAATATAATTGGCCACAGAGGGCACGGTAAAGTAGCCAATGATGCCTATAATCATAAATATCAGGTATGCTGTGTCGGTTGTACTAAAAAAAGTATCGCCATTTGTTGCTATCTGTTGCAAATCTTCCTTCAGCATGTTTTCCTGAATTTTTCCCATAATGCCGCCGAAGATGTTGGCAACGGGTAACCACAAAAAGATGTTAAGGTAACGAGCTATCCAAACAGTGAGAGTATGCTGAAAGCCATCAAACACGGCAATACCAAATACTAATGGACCGAGAATAGCCAGCACAATCAAATAAAACGTTCGGATAGTATTTATGCAAAGCGCCGCTGCTTCAAAAAGAACTTTCAATACTTCTGCCATCCATTGCTTGATAGAGTTACGAAAGTTGTAGGAGAATTTTGCAAAAGCAAATTTAATATCATTGCCAATACTTTTTAACCAACCTTCTTTCTTATCAGCATAGTGATATTTATACCATTTGTCCCGATCACCGGAGCCATTAGGGCCAACATACATTTGCCAGTAAGCTGTTTTCTTGATGGCTTCTTCTTTCATAGTTAGTAATTGCGCCACTGCTTTATCACTATCAGTAACCATTGCTGCAGTTGATGTAACCGTTGGTTTCATCACTCCATTAATCATCGCAATAACAGATGGAAATATCAGTACTGCAAAGCCCAATACAAAAGGCCGGAACAGCGGATAAAAATCAACCGGCTCAGCCCTTGCAATATGCCCCCACACTCTTGATGCAATATACCAGGTGGCTGCAAACCCTGCAATGCCACGGCCAACGCCAATGAGACGGCTACAGAGCGGCATCATATCATCATACAGCTTTTCTAACACATCATGCAAGCTGTGGATCCTGTTAGCCATGCCTTGCGCATCAGCTAAATGAGGAATAAGCAATGTAGCGATTGCTATGCAGGTAATCCTTATACACAATTTCATATTCACTAATTTCAGTGACAGTACAACAAATTGCTTTCCACTAACTGAAATAAGCTGGTAAATGAGGTAGTGCTACTCAATATACAACCCTCAAAAAAATATTTTGCGTAACCGAATACTTACATTTAAATTTGCGTAAGCTAATGCTTACTCATTATGGCAACAGAAGCAAGACGGGATGTTTTTCAGGCAATTGCTGACCCTACAAGAAGGCAGATAATAGACCTTATTGCGACCGACTCTATGTCATTAAATACCATAGCAGAAAACTTTGACATAAGCAGACCGGCTATTTCTCAACATATAAAAATTCTGGCTGAATGTGGTATCATTGAAATTGAACAAAAAGGCAGAGAAAGGTTTTGCAAAATCAAAACCAGCAGCCTCGTTCCAGCATTTCTATGGTTAGAGCAATATAAACAGCAATGGACAAACCGAATTGAATCCTTTGAAAAATATGTAAACAAACTTCACTCAAAAAATAAAAACCAAAAAAAATGAGTAATGCAAAAAACCGGACGCTAACTTTAAGTAAAGTCTTTAATGCCCCTTTAAAATTAGTTTGGGAAGCCTGGATTAATCCTGATCATGTAATTCAGTGGTGGGCACCAAAGGGAATGAAAATAGATGTAGCGGAACACAACTTTAAAGTGGGTGGCAAATGGAAATATACCATGCCGATGCCGGATGGTAACTTATTTATTTCAGAAGGGGAATACCTGGAGATTGAGCCTTACAAAAAAATTGTAACAACTGCCGATTTTAAACCTATGACGGAAGGTGTTGAATTGCATGTAGAATTTGAGGAAGACGGCAACAAAACAAATTTTACATTTAGTGTTGTACATGCCACCGAAGAATATTGTAAACAACAGGAGAAGATGGGCTTTTATAATGGTTGGGGATCTGCGTTTGAAAGAATGGAAACATTAATTAACAGCCAAGTGAAATAATAACATTATGCAATTTAATATAAATTTTGTTGCAGTTATAGTAGCTGTTATCATCAATTTCATTCTTGGGTTTATCTGGTATGCAGCCCTTTTCTCCAAAGCATGGACTAAAGAAATGGGGTACGACCCCAATATGCGACCTGATAAAAAGGCAATGATAAAAGGAATGCTATTGATGGTAATTGGCAACTTTCTTTTTGCCTGGGTTCTTGCTTTCTACTTAGCAGGCTGGCAATATATACCGGGAGTAAAGGAGATGAGCTCTTTTTCAACGGGACTTAACTCAGCCATATCTGTATGGATTGGCTTTTTTGTGCCCGTTCATTTGAGCAGGGTGGTTTGGGAAAGGCATTCATGGAAATTATTTTTTATCAACAGCGGTTATCATCTGGTGGCGACTATAGTTGTAGCATTGATACTTTCTTTTTGGGGATAAAGTTGTGGAAGAGCTTCATATGTAATAAGATTTTTATCAATCATCTGATTATACCATTAAGCCTTCTGGACATTTCAATATCTGAGTGCTCAGATTTACGTTGCAATGATAATAAGGCGGTATTGTTGGTAAAGTCTTTCAAAAAGGAATATTGGTCTTCAACGGCCATGTAAATTTTATCAATTGCCTGTAGCCGTTCGTCATCACTCATTCGTAGTTTTCCTGATGTAATTACCATGGACAGTTCATCCAGGCTTTTTAAGCTCTCATTAAACAAGTTACTGCATACTTTACTGAGATAATCAATTTCTTCAGCAGTAAACTGCTTATCTTCTTTAAACCGGTTATAGGCCAATTTATATTCTTTGGCTATTCGTAGCTGGTAGCTGATTATATCTGCAATTCTCTTATACTTTTTAACCGCAGGACTTACCTGCATTAGTCCATCCAGGAAAGTTTTGTGCAGGTTAAAATTGCCTTCTGATATGTTTTTAACCGCAGTATATCCTTTGCTTAGCAGTTTATACCCATCATACATATTCTGCAAAATCTTTTTAAACTGTGCCAGCTTTTCAATATTGAGTAACAGTTGTTGTACTTCTTCACTTTGAGCCTTTAGTTGAGAACTCATACCACATATAATCAAAATCACAATCAGCTTTTTCATTTTATTCCATTAATAAATTTAGATCGATTAATTTCCATCTGCTCTCCCAAACGTTGTACAGCCAGCAAACCCATATCTTCACTAAAAGAGCAGGCAAAAGAATATTTATCCTGTACATCGGCATACAACCCGTCAATCCGTTTTAGCCTTTCATCATCCTTCATTTCTAATTTTCTTGATGTTGTAACCAGTATTAATTCTTCTACGGTTTTCATGCATTCATCCAAGAGGTTATCGAATACTTGTTTGCAATAATCCAGTTCAGCTTCAGTAAACTGTTTTGTTTCTCTTATTTGTTGAAGGGTGAATTTTGCCTGTTTAATGATTTTTACCTGGTAAGCAACTATATCCGCCACTTTTGCATATTTGCGGATAGCAGGGTTTACATTTTTGAGCCGGTTAAAGAAATCCCGATGCAAGTTGAAGTCCCCATTTTTAATATTGCGGATTGTATTAATACCACTGGTTACAATATTGTATCCTTTTTTGGCATAGCCGAGATAAACCTGTAGGACTGCAATTTGTTGAAGCAGATATTTCCTTTGGGTGGATTTTTGATTGAACCATTCATCAGTGGTTTGAGCATTTGATGATGGAGCAACCAGATATAATGTTATTATCAGAAATAATACTTTCATACCCTAATACTACTTTGTTGATTAAAGAAGAACACACCTCAAAAAGCTTTCCAGCTAACTGATTGGCGGGGTAATATCCGTTGTACTACCTGTGTAGGCTCCGAAATTGCAGAGTAATAGGTTGTGTAAGTAGATACTGATAAATAATTAATTTTGAACAAATTTACATATAGTACTTATAGTACTGATGATTACACTTAGTGAAGTATTTACTGTAAATCTGAAAGGTAGTGTTGCACTCATCAGTTGAATACAGCTATTAATAGATTAATTATTTTTTCCTAACTTTTGTTATCCATTAGTGAATTTTCTGCTTAGTTATATTCTTAATTTCAATAGCCCTTTCAACGGTCACCGGAACTTTCAAATTCATACCTGTTATCTCGGTCTCACTTACAACCAATTCTTTTAAGTTAGCCTGTTGTATCCAGCCATTATCTAAGCTTTTGTAAATATCCCCCCAATAGTGTGATGTACCTTTTGTCTTAATCTCCAGGTTTGCATCTGTTTTCATGTTCATAAAAAAACTGCTCTCACCAGAGTCGTACTCAATTATTGCACATGGCAGGTTATTTATTTTGCTTAGTCCTTTGAAGCCAATAATAATTTTACCGTTTTGGAAATAAGAGCCTGCCAAAACTTGCTTGCCCAAATTAACAGGTGGTTTGGAATAAGAGGCTGAGTGAATTACCGAATCACCAATATGCTTTAAATGCTGGGCGCCTTTACCGGTATCTGCTTTTTCACAAAAAACACTCATAGAATGAAAGTCAATAAAAGCATTATAAACATGATAGGCGTTCTCTGGCGGCAGTTTCTTGTCCTTATCATCAGTAAGTTGTTCAAAAATATCATGACTGATACCGAACAGGTATTCACTGTTATCAGGATTTTCCAAACTTAAATAATGCTTCCAGTTTGTAAGTGATGGTATTGATACCTCTGCTGTATTATTTAACTTAACAGAAAACCTGACACACATATATTCATTTTTTCCAGAGCTTCCGGCAGCCGGAACACATCGTAATGTCATACGGTAAATATCATAACCGCTACGGGTTCCATCCTGAGAGTATTTAAGAACCCTGCTTTCCATCTGATAATATTGGGTGTCATTTGAATGTGACGGAACCAGGTTAAATGATTGAGAAAAAGAATTATTGAGTTGCTTATACTTTTGGGCCAAAGATTTTGAAGCAAATAAAGTTGAGGCAACTAAGGCAAATGTGACTGTTGTTATTTTAAAAGTCATGTGAAATAAAATATTATTTGTTTATCTGAACGTATTCATAAATATTCCTTTAATTATTTTTTCTGATAGATTCCAGTGACAACTTGCCTCGGCCCATAAAAAGTAAACAAACCGACATTGCCAGCAATGCCCAGGCGGCGAATGACTTTTCTATAGGGTCATGTGTATGTGCAGCTAAGATGGCAACAATAAAATTTACAATCATTATCAATGCAGCAGGCCTTACCCATAATCCAATTAAGAACAAAATGCCGCACACCAGTTGAGCATAAACAGATACAGTTGCACTAACTGTTGATAAAGGGATATGCAGTTGCTCAAAAAAGCCTGCCACCTCACTTATTGGTTTTACGCCAAAAGCATAATCTGCAACACCCGCAATTAATCTCCAACCGGCAACCATCCGGAGAAAGATAATTCCAAAAGCATATCTGCTTTCAAAAAAACGGTTTAATTTCTTTAGCATAAATAAGATTTTAAAAAGTGGCCGGAGGCGTTAAATTTCAATTCCCCGGCCTTTACCAAACATAACTGCTGCCTAAGAGAGCCTTAACCGCCATCACTTTTGTATAGGTGTTATCTGTGCCTGAACACACCACCATCTTCCATTCTCTTTATAATAAGTATCAGTGTAAATGGAGTTCCCTGATACTTCTTTGCCATCTTTTATTTTTGTGTAAACTGTTCTTGAACGGACTAATGCTATGTCTCCAAATATGCGGATTTCTTCGTCCGTAATTGAAAATGTACTGTAACCGCTATTAAGATAACCGGTTGTCCAGTTTTTTAAATATTCCTCACGGATAACAATGGTGCCGTTGTTTTCAATGCACACAAAATCTTTGTAGATGATTTGTGCATGAGCATCTGCATCCCCGCTAATGAAATTATTTATGAATTGTTTATTCAGCTTACTCAGTTGTTCTTCATCTATTTTTATAGTATCGTATGTCATAATTATATTTTTTACTTTACAAGATTTATCTTTTTAATTGCAGTAGTGAAATGTCAACATAATAAATATTGTATAGCCCTTTCCTTCTGGGTTTTGCTGTTTCAATAAGTAATATGTTTCATTCTCAAATACCTGTTGCCTTTCCGTTTAATAATTACGTTACTCAATGACACAGGCCCTTTACCTGCTTTGATTGGGTAAGCTATAAATATTGAATCTTCAATATGAAAAATCATTTCTTCCAATTCATGGTTTAGTCTTTCGGAAAATTCATACACAGTGTTTTTACAATGGCCGCTAAAAACCCGGAAACTCATATTCTGTTCAATTGCATTGAATCCATGATAATTCATAAAGCCTTCTAATGTTTCAATATTTAAAGGTTCACTCAGGTATGCAATTAACAGGCATTTCATATTATCATATATAACCGGATTTCCCGGACTTGTGCAAGCTAAAAAAGATAGTATGGAGCCATCTTCAAAATCTTGCTTTTTTCAGGGATAAACCCATTTTGATATTCCCAATAACCTATTCTTATTTTACTTTTGTACCAGCAACAAATTCATGAGTACACAAGTCAAAAAGGATACTTCAATATTAAAAGCAGAAAAAGTAAGTTCTGATTACCTTTTCAAGTCAGACTTTTATGAAATAAAAAACTGGGCTTATGATTTTGCACATGAAAAAAAGATAAGCTCCGGATATAACGATTGTCTTTGTGTTGTTTTTGTAAGAAACGGAAGTTTCAAATTTGACCTTTCTAAGGAATCCTATGATTTGCATACCGGCCATGTGCTGATAGACAAACCTGACTATGAATATCGGTTACGTCCAGCTACTGGTCAATGTTCTATTCTCAACTTTTCTACTGAATTCTACCGGAAGTTTATTGTTGATTTGAACCTGAAACACAGTTTCTTCTTTTCCAACCCCAATATCCTGTCCCTGATGCTGAAGACAACACCAGAAATAGAGTACCTGCACTTTCAGCTATTAAAATCCGCTTCCGCAGGAAAAATGGAAACAGATGATATGATAATTGAACTGCTTAAATTGGTGGTAAACTCAATAACAGTACCGCCTATTGACGAAGAACTCAATATGTCTCTCAAAAAATTTCACCTGGTAACTATTGAGAAGGCAAAAGAATACATCAATGAAAATTTCAACAGGGATATTTCTTTATTTGAGATTTCGGAGTATGCCTGCGTAAGCCCCTTTCACTTCAGCAGGATATTTAAAAAGTTTACATCTTTTTCTCCTCATCAATACTTACTGAATATCCGGTTGAAACATAGTGAGATGCTCTTAAAAAATGGATTTGCCCCGATAGCGGAAGTTTCATTTCAATCTGGGTTTGCAAGTGCAGAATATTTTGCAACTACTTTCAGGCAGAAGTACAGGCTGAGCCCAAGTGAATACCGTAGGAAACTGATTAACTGACTTAAGATACGCTGTAGAAATTAAAAAATCAATTGAAATGAAACAGGTAAATTATTTAATGCTTTTATTTATGATAGTAAACAATAGCTATGGACAAGATGCTTTAAAAAATTGATTCTTCTGTGTCAATTCCAAAATTAACCTTTGACAATAAAGGCGAACTGGTGATTGCGGCTTCTCCTGTTTCATCTTCACATGACTTTGATTATTTGGAAGGCACCTGGAAATTGAAAAACAAAAGACTGAAATGCAGGCTGAATGGGTGTACAGAATGGACACCGGTTTTTGAAACAAAAGTAGTAATGACTAAAATACTCAACGGCATTGGAAACATTGACAATTTCTATGACACCTCAAATGGAAAAAAATACGAGGGTGTGGCTGTAAGATTGTTCAACCCAAAAACAAAACTCTGGAGTATCTATTGGAGCGATAGTAATACCGGGGTGTTTGACCCGCCAATGGTCGGTTCTTTTGAAAATAATATCGGGCATTTTTTTTGTAAAGACAGTTTCAATGGTCGGCAGATAATTGTTGTATTTAGGTGGGATGTGCGTAATCCCAACTTCCCTGTATGGAGCCAGGCCTTTTCTCAGGACAATGGGAAAACCTGGGAGTGGAATATGATTAATGTTTCGGAAAAAATGGAAAAGAAGTAATCATTCACGGGGAAAAAGAACGAACCACTAACATTGAAAGGATACACTGCCGAATCAATAATTTCCCTTGATTTGACAAGTCTAAAAAAATATATAAATAAATTTGTGTAGTTAGATGGCTACATTTATATTTGTAGTCAAATAACTTCATAATGGAATTAAGGCGTGACGTTTTTCAGGCAATAGCCGACCCTACAAGAAGGGCTATCCTGCTTTTGCTTGCCTCTCAATCTTTGACGGCAGGTGCTATTGCTTCCAATTTTGATACAGCAAGACCAACCGTTTCAAAACACTTACAAATCCTTACCGAGTGTGAATTACTTAAACAGGAGCAAAACGGCAGAGAAATATATTATCATTTTAATGCAAAAAAAATGAAAGAGGTAGCAGATTTTATTGACCCGTTCCGCAAAATGTGGGATGACAGGTTTAACAGGTTAGAAGAATTATTAAAGCCCCAAAAAAATAAAAAAAATGGAAAGTAATATTAAGACAAAAATTATTGCCGAAGCAGGCAAACAGGAACTCTTTATAATCAGGGAATTTGATTTAAAGAGAGAAAAGGTTTTTGAAGCTTTTAGTACTCCTGAAATACTTGAAAAGTTTTATGCCCCCTTTGGCAACAAGATGGTATTTAATCATCATAATTATAAAACCGGCGGTAGTTATAGCTGGTGCAATAAAGACCGGCAGGGAAATATCCTGTGTACATTCAACGGCGCTATCCACGAAATTGAAGCTCCTGTAAGGATAATCCACACTTCAGAATTTATGGAATTGCCGGAAAGGGGGCATGTGGTAATGGAAGCTATGCTGTTTGAGGAACTGCCGGATAACCGCACCAAACTAACAATACATGATGTATGCTTTTCAGTGGAAGACAGGGATGCAATGATTAATAGCGGTATGGAGAAAGGCTTGATTGAAATATTTAAACAATTAGATAAATTACTTAAAGACCGTATATGAGAAAAACGACTGCGGCTAAACTTTCAATTGCAATGGGAATTACTGTAATATTACTCCTTGCTGCATTGCATCTTTTAAGCCCTGAGTTTGACCCCACCTGGCGGGTAATTAGCGAATATGCACTTGGTCAATTTGGCTGGGTGTTGTCGTTGATGTTTATAGCCGGGGCATTCAATGCCTGGCTCCTGGCTTATAGTCTTCGCAATGAAATAACAACAAAATGGGGCAAAGTTGGCTTAGGGTTTCTGATAGCATCAGGCGCAGGTTCGGCAATGGCTTCTGTGTTTGAAATTCCCCATCCAATGCACAATCTTGCAGGACTCATTGGTGTACTGTGTTTGCCAATAGCAGCAATGTTGATAAGCGTACATCTAACAAAAATTCCTGAATGGGTGAAGTCAAAAACCTTAATCATGTGGACAGCAAACCTGACCTGGATTGGGCTTGTAATCTTTGTAATAAGTATGGTTATCCTGATGACAACTTACACCCAATCGGGTGGCGATATGAATGTTAAACCAGATGCTGTAGAAAAAGTTTTGCCAAAAGGAACAATCGCATTTAATGGAATTACAAACCGGGTTCTTGTACTGCTTACACCATTATGGACAATCACTGTAGCCAGACAAGTTATTAGGTTAAATAGATAATAATTAAGTTTTATAAAATGATAAAATCTGCTCCAAAAAACATAGATGAATATATTGATGGGTTTCCACAGGACACTCAAAATATGTTGAAGCAAATTCGTCAAGCTATAAAAGCAGCAGTTCCTCAAGCTGAAGAAACAATCAGCTATGGGATGCCGACTTTCAAACTAAATGGACATTACCTGATTTATTTTGCAGGTTATAAAAAACACATAGGATTATATCCCGTACCAGCCAACAATAAAACATTTGAGAAAGATTTTTCCGCATATAAAACGTCGGGTAAAGGAACTATTCAATTTCCATTGGACAAACCAATGCCGACAGTTTTGATACGGAAGATTATAAAATTCAGAGTTACTGAGAATTTGCAAAGGGCGAATCCGAACAAAAAATAGGTAATATCACAAAAACAGTTTTATTGACAATTAAGATTGTCGACACAAACAAAAATAATAAGACCGAACCGCTAAAATAAACTTTATCAAGATTTACTCACCTCTGAATCCCATACAACCTTCTCACATATTCAATTCCTCCCTGCTCAGAAGCCCGCTGGATACTTAGCATCTTATTCTGATTATTGAAATCTTTTAAATCAACATATTGCTGTTCCAGATTGTCTGATACAGTATTGATTATTTCCAATCGTTTGGCATCATTCATTTGCGTGACAAAGGCGTTTACCACCAAAAACAACTGGTCAATACTTTTCAGGCTTTTGTCCATCATGCCGGAGTAGATATTGAACATATAATCTAATTCATCAGTCGTAAAGTTTTTATCCTGTTTGAATAAAGCCCAGGCACCCTTGTATTCATTTACCATTTGCATCTGCCGTTCTATAATGTCTTTAACCCTGTTGTAATAAGCCAAGGCGGCTTTTACTTTCCATAGTTCCTGAAAATAATCATCATAGAGTTTTCGCTGCTTTTCTACCCAGTCTTTAATCTCATTCAGCTTTAGCTTGCTCATTTTATTCTCCAGCGTTTTCTGCGCATTCTGCAGCCAAATGGTTTTGTTCTGCAGCCGCTGCATTTGAAGGTCAATTGCCCTTATTACTTTTTTAACTGCCGCTTTAATGATATCCACAATGGGAATTTGAGCCTTGGTTTCCTGTATTGACAAAAACATACAGCACACACTCAACCCCACAACTGCCAATAGTTTTTTCATATACTGCTATTTTATTTTTTTAAACTTATTAGTTCCATCAAACAAAACATTTTCTTTCACATCAAAAGAATAATGGTCTAAGGTTTCTGCCTCTTCCAGCAATTTTGTTTCAGCATTGTAAATTCCTGAAGTTTCTTTCATTTTATATTCAGGAACATTGGCTTCACCTTCCACCTGCCGGATATAATGCCAGCGGTTCTGAATTTTAAACTCTTTCGCTGCTGGATTTTGAAGGGAGATGACCAATGTGTCAAACTCTTTTCCGAATTCATTTTGCCCGGTTCTTACATATGTGCCGGGTATAAATTCCATGATTTCATCTTTGCCACCGGTATTGCAGCCGGAGAAAATTGCTGTTGCTGAAAGGATAAGCAATGCTGTTTTCATACTATCAGTTTTTGGAGTGAATAATCTCGTCTGCTAAAGCCTTAAT
This sequence comes from Chitinophagaceae bacterium, assembly GCA_044223995.1. Taxonomy (GTDB): domain Bacteria; phylum Bacteroidota; class Bacteroidia; order Chitinophagales; family Chitinophagaceae; genus JACMLD01. The sequence continues at coordinate 886,101 of JBGALE010000001.1, read as the reverse complement.
CCCTTTTTCAATATCCCCACCAAATTTTGCAGCATAAGCCTGTACTTTCACTTTTTCCTTTTCCTCAGTTGTGTATGCCAGGTATTCTTCCGGCGACACTTCTGTACGATAGACTTTGCTCAACACTCCGCCAAGAGAAATAAAGACCTCTTTATATTTTTTTGTCTGGTCATTTGCTTTGTTGATGGACAAAACCAATGCCTTTTCTTTTTCTGTTAACCCAAGTAATTCCTGTATCTGGTCAAACTTGTTTTGATACTTACTTTGGTCTAACAATATTTTGCAATCACTGTTATTTATGATTGCCTGCTTTACCACTGGTGATGAAATAATATCTTCCACTTCCTGCGTAACTACAATAGCTTCGCCAAAGAACTTTCTCACTGTTTTAAATAAATACTTGATATATTCCGCCATCCCTTCTTTAGCAATGGCTTTCCATGCTTCTTCAATCAATATCATTTTGCGAATGCCTTTCAGCTTTCTCATTTTGGAAATAAACACTTCCATAATGATGATGGTTACCACCGGGAACAGAATCGGATGGTCTTTGATATTATCCAATTCAAATACTATAAACCGTTGCTGTAATAAATCCAGATTTTCTTTTGCATTCAGTAAATAATCAAACTCACCACCTTTATAGTATGGCCGCAATACATAAAGAAAGTTAGATACATCAAAATCTTTATCTTTGACCTGGTCCGTTTTTAATACCGCCACAAACTCATCTTTCAGGAAATCATAGAAGCTGTCAAAGCATGGAAAAATGTTTCTATTACTTTCTACTTTTTCAAAATACAACTGCAAGGCATTTGAAAGAGCTACATATTCACTACGATTGAAGGTTTCATTATCTTTCTTCCACAAGGCAAGCAAAAGGGTCTTAATGCTTTCTTTTTTCTCCGTATCCAGGGTATCCCCTTCACCGATATAAAAGGGGTTGAACTTAATAGGGTTGGTTTCTGAATAAGTGAAATAATAGCCATTCACCATATCGCACAAACCTCTGTAGGAATGGCCCACATCTACCAGCACAATATGTGTGCCTTTCTCATAGTAGCTCCTCACCATGTGGTTAGTAAAGAAGGATTTTCCACTGCCTGATGGGCCCAAAATGAATTTGTTTCTATTGGTACAAATGCCTTTATCCATTGGTTCATCCGAAATATCCACATGCAGCGGTTTGCCGGTTAACCGGTCGCCAAGGCGTATGCCGATAGGGCTAAGGGATGACCGGTAGTTGGTTTCCAAGTTGAAGAAGCAACATGCTTGTGGGCTGAAAGTATCAAAAGTATCATTCATAGGAAAGTCGGCAGCATTGCCCGGAATACCCGCCCAAAAGATTTGAGCCGAGCCTTCGGTTTCCAATTTAGGAGTAGCATCCATTTGAGTAAGTGCTGAAGAACACAAGTTTCTGATATTCTTCAATTCTTCTTTGTTGTCTGTCCATGCCAATAAATTAAAATGAGCCTTGACAGGTAGCCGTTGTTCGCTGATGGCTTCGTTCAGGAAATCATCCGTTGCCTGTTTGCTGATAGCATTTTCTCTGCTGTAAGCAGAAAGTGATTGCAACCTTAGCCTTTTACTTTCTAATTTCTGCATTGTCTTTTGCACATCCTCCATAAATACATACTGGTTATAAATATGATTACAGGAAAGCAATTGACCTATGGGTGATGCAAAACCAACGCTGAATTTTGTTTTATCAGTGGAGTACTTGTCATAGTTAATCCGTGAGCCACATAATGCTGGAACAAATTCTGCATCAGCCATTGTAAAAAGTTGGCAATGATTTTCGCCAATCTTCCATTCGGGTTTAAATTCAATATCTCTTAGTACAATAGAATCATTCCCAAGATTGAGATAACGAAGAATAAAATCAGCCAGATGTTCATTCTCAATTTGCTTCATACTTACAAATCCACTATCAGTAAGTATTTTTTGAAACTGCCCCACATGGTTCATAAAATCATGAAAGTGTTTGAGCTGCAATGTTTCTTCCGGCACAATTGTTCTTCTTAACAAACTGCTGAAAATAGAAGAACCTGACTTTCGATTTGCTGGTTTCTTTGTAAGCATGATATAGCAGCGATGCTCTAAATAAGGCCGCTCATTAAAGAAACGGTCACTGCTTCTGGTAAGGAAACTGTTATCTTCCTGAATAAAAGAAGGTTTATACCTTGATTCAGTGAACCAATCCTGCTTATGCAGTAGACTATTAACAGGTAGTACTTTTATAGCTTTTATCCAGGCATGATGAAATGCTTCATATTCATCATTGCTCATCGTAAACAGCTCTGGCAACTGTACCTCAAACACAACTGTCATATCACCCATTTTAGAAAGGATGGCATTGTGCTCAATGGCGTATACCGGCAAAATATCATTGAGATTTTTCATTCAGCAACTTTTTTTTCAACCTCACTTTCGAATAATTTTTTATCACATCAGGCACAGAACGGCAGGCAATCTTCTTCATCATCCCATGTTCGCCATAAGTGCGGCTAAGTTTGTAGATACGCATAAATAAAGCAGTAGTAAGCACCGCAATGAATGGCAGGCAAAAAAAGATACCCAGGCCGCTGATATAGAGTATTGCAAATAGTATAAGCAACACCACTAAACCACCGCCCAGGTACCAGATATATTGAGCCTTGAGCCCTTTGAACTCAATGCTGCGATTGATGCCTTTGTTGATTTGATAGACGGAAGATGACATATTATTTATACTATAGCAATAGAAAGAATCAGCAAAAACACAACCACTTGAGTTTGAGACGGGGTAAAAGAAGTAGGACTACCCTATGATAGAGATTAAACCGTTTAGCTGCTTATATTTATACAAAAACAACTGTAAGTCACTGAATGGTTGAAAAAGCATCTCCTGTAAATAGTGAATTACCAGTAATTTATTTGGACACTCCTATCTTTAGACTAACGGTTTAGAAGGAAGAAATCATTTTGGATATGGAGGATATATTTGCAAAACATTCCAACTTCACTTTAAACCTGACGGATTACAAGAATCATATGACAGACTAATAAAAGTCTTGCAAATGCAATTCAGTGCTTATTAAATACTCCTCAGTTTAGGCGTTGGCTGAATTGCTATTTTAAACAGTTTTTAGTCTTGTAGTCCTGAAAAAAATGTATTTTACTGTTCGACTTAGATAGTTATTTCATATTATTAACGGGCTGCGAGTGGATTTCATTCTTTAGTTTTAGAACCTTATAGCAAAAACCTATTATATAACTATTTGAATGGCAAAAGATGAACACGGATATTTTCTTTCAAAAAATTAAATCATATACCGACTTGACGACGGAAGCTGAAAAAGCATGGGCAGATATACTCAAAGAAAAAGTATATGCTAAAGGGGATTACTTTATTCAAATAGGTCAAGTCCCAAGAAAAGTTGCCTTTGTTTGTAAGGGGCTATTCTCACAATACTACATAACAGATAAAGGCGATACTGTAATTAAGTATTTCTTCCCCGAAGGTCGGATTGCCGGTTCGGTACCTGCTACCTTAACCAAAAAAGAAAGCTTGTTTACTATAGAAGCTATTGAGCAAAGTACAGTGTTGGAGTATGATTTTAATGAATTCAAAAAACTTGTTTCTGCTTACAGAGATGTGGCAGAATTCTATATATGTTATATGGAGCAACATTGGGTTATTGATAAAGAACCTTTAGAAGTTGTTCTGCGTACAGATACTGCCGCCAAACGTTATGATGACTTTCTCAAAAAATACCCCAACCTGATAAAAAGACTTAAAAAACACCACATTGCAGCATACTTAGGCGTTACTCCTACCCAATTAAGCAGGGTGTTTTTAATCAATAAATAAATTTTCAGTTTCTCAACATATGTAAAAGTTTTGCCCACACTGTTGTAGCATTTTTGCATTATCAATAACAATAAAAACTTGTAAAAATGGCAACGAAAATTTTTATCAATCTTCCGGTTAAGAACCTGGGCAAATCAATTTCTTTCTTTACAAATCTCGGTTTCACTTTCAACCCTCAGTTTACTGATGAAAAAGCAGGATGCATGGTTATCAGCGAAAACATTTTTGCTATGCTTTTAACCGAGCTCTATTTTCAAACTTTTACCAAAAAGCAAGTTGCTGACGCAAAAGCAACGACAGAAGTGTTGATTACATTGGATGCTGATTCAAAAGAAGGATTGCAACAATTAATAGAAAAGGCAAAGGGATCAGGTGCAACTATTTACAATGAGCCACAAGACCACGGTTGGATGTATCAGCATGGTTTTGCCGACCTGGATGGCCATCAGTGGGAAATAGCCTATATGGATATAGCACAATTTCCGCAACAGTAAAATAATTTAAATTAATTCTAAATTTATTTTATGAAAAAGATATTATTCAATGCACTCATAATTTTCCTTGTTGCCTTAAGCAATGAAGGTAAATCACAAACTACAATCCCTTACGGTTCAAATAACGGTAAGTACCAAAATGTAAACGGTATAAAACTTTATTACGAAGAATATGGAAAAGGCACACCACTTTTATTGATACATGGTGGGCTTAGTTCAATAAAGGACGTGGGAATAGTTATTCCTGAATTATCAAAAAAGTTCAGGGTTATAGCAGTGGACTGCCCTGGGTATGGTCGATCAGAACAGGCAGATAGTTTGAGCTATCAATTGATGGCAGATTACTTTTCAAAAATGATTGATTTATTAAAGTTAGACAGCGTTTATGTAGTGGGCTATAGTGATGGAGGAAATATTGCATTGCTGTTGGCTGCAGACCGGCCTGACAAGGTTAAGAAAGCAGCAGCATTTGCAGCAGCTTCCAACACTTCCGGCTATTCTCCTGAAGCCACAGCAGGGCTTAGTCAGTTAAACCCCGAAATGGTAGAGAATTATTTCAAGTGGTGGTTAGAGCCTCATTTGAAATTAACTCCGCAAAAAGATAAATGGAAAAAATTTATTACTGACTTCAGTAAAATGTGTGCAAACCCTGTTATTGTGCCTGATGATAAACTGAAAAAAATCAGTACAAAGGTGTTAATCATCCAGGGAGATAATGATATTGTAAAACCTGAACACTCTTTACTGTTGCACAATTCAATTAAGGGCAGTCAGCTTTGCATCGTTCCTGCTGCTTCTCACTTCATACTATATGAAAGACCTGAACTTTTCAATTTACTTGTAACAGAATTTTTAACCAAAGAACCAAAGCTGTTTGACTTTACGCAGCTTGGAAAATAAAAACTATAACTCATCATCTAAAAGCATACTACAATGGCAAAGTTAAATTCCAAAGTCACCGAATATATTGCAAAATCTGCTGACTTCGCTAAACCTATACTCAATCATTTGAGGGAAATCATACACAGCACCTGCCCCGATGTGGAAGAAGATATTAAATGGGGTACGCCTCATTATGGTTACAAAGGCGACCACCTGGTAATGATGGCAGGGTTTAAAAATCATTGTTCATTCAGCTTATACAAAGCCGAAATGATGAAAGATAAAGCTATCCAGGATAGTTTGAAGGCCGGCAAGAAATTTGGCTTTATGGATAAAGTAAAATCTTTAGATGAGCTCCCTGCTAAAAAAATATTGGTCGCTTATATCAAAGAAGCAATGGCGATAAATGAACAAGGCATCAAAAAAGTGATTACGAAATCTGCCAAACCCAAAGTGGTAGAAATGCCCGATTCTTTTGCAAAGGCACTTAAGGCAAATGTTAAAGCCAATAAAGTATTTACTGAAAAATCAGATTCATTTCGCAAAGAGTATATTGTTTGGATTGCCGATGCAAAGACGGATGAAACCAGGCAAAAGCGGATAGAGCAATCGCTGGAATGGATTGCGGATGGAAAAGGAAGATTTTGGCAATATGCGAAGAAGTAGACTAATAAGAGTCAGGCTAATGCTGGTAACAATACATGGTTTGTTACCGGCATTTGTCTTCATGTCGCTATTAGTTGCGTCCTTGTACTTCAGATTTTCGTAGCGGCGGTAAGCATTTGGAAAAAATGGGTGTCCTGTAGGCAATACCATCCCATCAAAATTCAGACGATCCTTAACCTCAAAAATAAATTTGCGTAGTTAAATAACTACACATACATTTGTAGTCAAATAGCTACACAATGAATCTAAGGCGAGACGTTTTTCAAGCCATAGCAGACCCCACAAGAAGGGCTATACTGCTGTTGGTTGCTTCACAATCCCTGACTGCAGGAGCTATCGCTGCAAACTTTGATACGGCAAGGCCAACCGTTTCAAAACATTTGCAAATACTCACTGAATGCGAATTGTTAGACCAGGAACAGCAAGGCAGGGAAATCTATTACCACTTCAATCCGAAAAAAATGAAAGAGATAGCAGACTTTATTGAACCATTCCGCAAACTGTGGGACGATAGATTTAATAAATTGGAAAATGTGATGAAGAAGTATAAATCAAAAAAATAAAACTTATGGAACAAAAAACTAAAATTCATGCCGAAGCAGGCAAGCAGGAATTAATCATTACAAGGGAATTTGACCTCCCATTAGATTTGCTTTTCAAAGCACATGCCGATGCCGAAATTATTGAGCAGTGGATGTCGCAACCACAGAGAACAACTAAAGTAAAACAGGAGAACAAAAAGTATGGTAGTTGGCAATTTGAAACAACCGACCCTACTGGAAACAAAGTTTTTGCCGCCGATGGAATAATTCTTGAATTTGTTTCAAACAAAAAGATTACACGAACATTTGAAATGGAGAATGTACCATTTCCCGTACAATTGGAATTTTTGGAATTTGAGAAAATTACAGATGATAGCAGCAAACTTACAATGCAAATGATATTTAAATCCGTCGACATTAGAGATCAGTTGCTTAAAATGCCATTTGCACAAGGCATCAATATCGCACATAACCGCATTCAGGAATTATTCAACAATCTTAAATAAGTAAAATGGAAAAGAGAAAAAAAATCGCTTATTGGATAATAACAGGGTTGCTTTGTTTTTGTATGCTAGGAGGTATAGGGCAACTTTTTCAAGTAAAACAAGTAGTGGATGGTTTTGCATCGCTGCATTATCCTTTATATTTTCTATCAATCATAGGTTTTTGGAAAATCATGGCAATTATTGCCATCGTGGTTCCGAAGTTTCCATTGGCAAAAGAATGGGCTTATGCAGGCATATTTTTTGTAATGACGGGAGCTTCTATATCTCACATTGCGGTTGGCAATCCAGTATTTCACATTATTGTGCCCCTAATAATTGCAGGCTTGGCAATCGCCTCATGGTATTTAAGACCTCCATCAAGAAGAACTAATTCTGTTAACTTAAAATAACATATTATGAATCCAAAGGTAGATTGGTATTTTACCAAATCCGAAAAATGGCAGGAAGAGATAAAACTGCTAAGAACCATAATACTGGGTTGTAAACTTGCCGAAGAATTGAAATGGGGTTGTCCCTGTTATGTGATTGGGAAACACAACATTGTTTTAATACATAAATTTAAGAATTATTGTGCCATATTGTTTTTCAAAGGTGCTTTGCTAAAGGATAAGTATAAAGTCCTTATTCAACAAACAGAAAGAGTGAAGTTGCCAAGACAAATTCGGTTCACAAGTGTAAAAGCAGTAGAAAAGCTTACCAGTGTTATTAAAGAATACATTCTTGAAGCCTGTAAACTGGAAAAGCCTTCTGTTTAATAGGTAGGTGAACAAATAATTTCCTGTGTTGCCATATTAACAAATTATAAAACATAAGTAAACCTAAAAAAACTTGGTATGAAAAAAAACATTATTTGCTGGTTTGAAATTTATGTGAAAGATATTCACAGAGCCAGAACGTTTTATACAAATGTGCTGGGAGAAAAAATAAATGAAGTAGTTGAAACACCCCTATTGAAGATTGCCTCCTTTGCTACAGGAAAAGACAGCAGCATAGTTAGCGGCGCATTGATAGAGATGGAAGGCACCAAAACCGGTGAAGGCAAATCTGTGAATACGATTGTCTATTTTCCTACGGATGATTGTAGCATTAGCGAACAAAAAGTAATTACAGCCGGGGGCAAAATTTTAAAATCTAAATTTCCGGTGGATGCTCCTGGTTATTGTAGTTTGTGTACCGACACAGAAGACAATCCTATTGGTTTTTTCTCATTGGATAAATAGCGTTCACTTAGTTTTAATTTAGTTTGCCTACAGAAACTAGTGTCTTTCCAAGATATTCTATAAATACTGTGCCTAAATGCCTAATGCAAAAACTGATGAAACCAGGCAGAAATGAATTGAGCAATCGTTGGAATGGATTGCTAAGGGAAAGGCAGGTTTTGGCATTAGGCGAAGAAATAGAATAATATGAGTTAGGGTTATGCTGGTAGCAATAAATGATCTGTTGCCAGCTTTTGTTTTCATGGTATTCCCACTTTACGGCGGGATTGCGTTGCACACTTGTGCTTTATATTTTCAGCGGTAGAAAGCATTCGCAAATACAAGCAGTTTGTATGGATTGGCGAAAGATGCTAATTTTAGGTTTCACAACTACAATAGTTAGCTGTTATTTTATGAAGACCGCCACAGAACAAAATTTCGACGTTATTATTAAAGATTGCTTCCAGACAATTTTGAAACCCTTAGGTTTTAAAAAGAAAGGAAATAATTTTTACCGCCAGCTTCAAGACCTTGGACAAATCATAAATGTTCAGAAAAGTTCATTTTATTCTAAAGACCACATTTCGTTTACGATTAATACAGGGCTTTTTATACCAGAATATTGGCTGACTTTTTATACATATCATAATGGCGAAATTCCAGATTATCCAACAGAACCTATTTGTGCAATCCGACAGAGAATAGGAAAGCTGAAATACAATATTGACAAATGGTTCGATATAGACTTAAGTACTGATATCAGAGAATTAAAAAGAGAAACAATAGACAATGTTCTCAACTTTATTGTTCCTTATTTTGAAAAATGTAAAACCAAATCTGACGTAATACAATTATTGCAAGACCAAAATATTAATCTCGATAAGTTTGCCAGGCTTATAATTTTTGGAGAGTACAAGCTGTTGGATAAAGCTCAATTGGAGTACGACAAACTTAAACAGGACAAGTACACATTTAACAATATGAAATCAACGCTGTTTGAATACAGAGATAAATACAAATTGGCGGACTAAAAACAACAGATAACATTGGTATTGTCAATAGTAGGACATTGGAACAATCAGCAGCGGTAATTCTGCTGTGCTGTAGTTAGGGGCTCGACGAACAAAGCCCAGCTTTAGTTCTTAATATTTAACTTTATCAAAAAACCAGGCAGTAGTTCCGGGCGGACGAATATAAAATTCTCCACCATCGGCAATACCTGTTCGTTATAGGCAACCCCAACGAGTGATACCCCAACAATTCAATACAAGAAAAAAGCAAACATGCTATTTTAAGTGGCACAACCCGATAAAAAACCGCACCCATTGTCCCCATCTTACAATCTCATTCGTCATTGATTTGAACCAAAAAAATAAAAAAATGGAAAAAAGATTGAATTTTGTAGCAAAAGGACAAGAGGCGATAAAGTCATTGTATGCGATGGAGGCTCATCTCAAAAAAAGTTCTATTGAAAAGAACTTGCGAGAATTAATAAAGATTAGAGTTTCCCAAATTAATAGTTGTGCATATTGTCTTGATATGCATTGGAAAGACGCCCGGGCTCTGGGCGAAACAGAACAACGACTGTATGGACTGAGTGCATGGCACGAGGCGCCATACTACACAGACCGGGAAAGAGCCGCCTTGCAGTGGGCGGAAGCTGTAAAAGCCTGTAATGTCCCGGAAAAAGTATATAGCGAAGCTGCCAAACACTTTACCGAAGAAGAATTGATTGACCTTACGCTGGCTACTTGTCTTATCAACACATGGAACCAAGTGAATATTTCATTTCCTCAAGAGGTAGGAACATATAAGGTAGGGCAATGGGGTTAGGCTGAAAACATTATTAAGAAAAAAAACATTAGATGAACACAAAAATTTTAAAAGAATGAAAGAATTTGCAATAATCTTCAGACTGAAAGACATTTCAGATTTTAAAGCTTCACCAGAACAAATGCAGGAACGGATGAATTGGTTAGCTGGCATTGCTGCACAAAACAAATTGGTGGACAAGGGTAATGCGCTTTTACCTAATACGGAAAGTGCAAAAGTTGTGAAACCGGGTAACATTGTAACAGACGGGCCTTACACAGAAATCAAAGAATTTATCAGCGGTTATATTGTAATAAAAGCCGAAACCATTGACGAGGCCGTGGCAATAGCAAAAGAAAACCCGGTTTTTAAAATTGGTGGGAACATTGAAGTTCGGGAAGTTCTAAAAAAGGATTGATGACAAAAAATCAGCAATTGCATAAAGAACTTTTACCTCATTTATTCCGGCAGGAATATGCGAAAATGACGGCTGTTTTATGCCGTCATTTTGGTTTAAAGCAAATTGAGATTGCCGAAGATATTGCCAGTGACACATTTCTGAAGGCATCTGAAAATTGGGCAATCAAAGGAGTACCCGACAACCCAACAGCATGGCTCTATACAGTTGCTAAGAACAAGACAAAAGACTATTTCAAACATATTGCTGTTTTTGAAACACAAATCAAGGAAGACATAAAGCCAAACGAATTTGAAACAGAGCAAGACTTTGAATTTAGCAGCCAAAATATTTCAGACAGCCAATTAGCAATGATTTTTGCGGTTTGTAGCCCAAGTAATTCTACCGAAAGCCAAATTTGTTTGGCACTCCAAATTCTTTGTGGTTTCAGTGTAGAAGAAATTGCCAATGCTTTTGTTACAAAACCTGAAACCATTAAAAAACGTTTGCAAAGAGCCAGAACCAATCTTCGTAACAACAATTTTCAAATAAAATTATTAAGCGAAACAGAAATCAAATCAAGGTTAGACAGCGTTTTGAAAACCTTATACTTACTGTTTAACGAAGGTTATTTTTCTAAAACTACCAATCACCTTATCAGAAAGGAACTATGTTCGGAAGCTGTGAGACTTACACTCATACTAACAGAAAACGACTACACGAACATACCTCAAACAAACGCATTGCTTGCCTTAATGTGTTTTCAAAGTTCACGACTTGAAGCAAGAACAAACGACAAAGGCGAAGCCATTTTATTTGATGAACAAGACAAAAATTTGTGGGACAAAATGTTGATTGAAAAAGGGAATTACTATTTGGTAAATGCCTGCAATGGAAACGAAGTTTCAAAATATCATTTAGAAGCAGGGATTGCCTATTGGCATACTACACCGACAAACCAAAACAAATGGCAGCATATTTTACAGTTGTACAACCAGCTTATTTTAGTTGAATATTCGCCTGTAACAGCGTTAAATAGGACATTTGCTTTTGCCAAAGTTTACGGGCACAAAAACGCCATACATGAAGCCCAAAAACTAAATTTGACTGACAATAATTACTATCACGAATTATTGGGTTACCTGTATGCGGACACGAATCTTGACAAAGCAATTTCACATTATGAACAAGCCATTAAACTGACAAAATCCAAGACGGAAAAACAAACACTAACAAAGGAAATTAAACGGATGACTGACCAAAACAGCAGGTGGTAATTCAGCAGCCAAGCGGCACATTAAGGTTACAATAGACGAGCAAAATTAAATATCAAACTACTGACAGATAAAATGTATAAAAATATATTACTATTTTCCTTATTTGGTTTGACAATGTGGTTCTTTGGTAATCTTTATGAAGCCATTGTTATTGCACCGAATTTATTAAATGAATCTCTTTTGAAAGCAGACTTATGGCAGAGATTTATTACAATGACAAATCCTGTCTTTTTCTATATTCCCATTTCACCAATCGCTATGCTGACAACAATACTGTTATTTTTCAAAACATCTAACGACAAGACTAAACAAAAATATCATTTAAGACGAGCGACTATATTTGGACTATGTGCATTTATTTTAGGTTTTTATATCATAATTCAAATAAACTTTAAACTTTTTTTTGGAAACATTAATGAACTTTCTGGCAATGCACATCATCTATCTGTCTTATGGAATTTATTAAACGGCGTTAGAGTATTGTTTTTGACATTCGCAGTTTATCATTTATTCAAGACATATATTTTGACTGAAAAAGAAGTAGAGTAAAAAAGTGGGTATGCCTATAACATTCGATTTGGCAATTTGGCGCGGCGACGAATATATGCTCAACTTTTTGTTCGCTATTGGGCTTCAGTTCCAGCCGACGAATAACGCTGAGCAATAGAATAAACAATGAACTTTTAGTTATAAATTTAGCTGCGGTTACGGGGTGACGATTTTCAAATACCGCCACATCTCCAATCCGTGTCCGTTATAGGCAAACCGTTAGCGACAATGAAACTTCAAACTAACCAATAAAAAATGTAAGCTTTACAAACTAAAATAATATAACAATGAAGATAAAAATGATTTTGATTTTCACATTTATACAAATGCTGACATCAACGATTACATCCGCCCATCCAGGATCTGGAATTGTAGTTGATAAATACGGACAAGTTTTCTTCACCGATACCGGTAAAGGGATTTGGAAAATTGATGTGAATGGAAAACTCACCTTCTTGCCCGCATCGAAGTTTCACTGGATGACCATTGACTCAATTGGATATTTCGCAGAATCAGTGAAAAGTTTTGGGCAGTATTTTGAAAGAGTAACACCCAAAAGCACCAAACCTGCCCTTATAATGTGTTCCGATTTTCCTCTTGTTGTTGGCAAGGACGGAAATATTTATTATGCTAATACCAGACCAAGTTTTGCAAAAATTATCAAAAGAACACCTGACGGAAAGGAAACAGTATTAGCGAGCAATAAAATATTTGAGTTCATCAGCGGCATTGCTGTTGGTGCTGATGGCTCACTTTATATCACCGAGGCGAGTAATGCAAACTCCAACACAATCCGAAAGATTACGATGAGTGGAAAAGTATCGATCATTGCCACCTTTGTTGGAAAAAGCGGTAATGACTTACCATTGGAAACAGTTCCTTCCTATTGTCGTGGATTAACTGTTGACTCGAGAGGAAGTATTTATGTAGCTGCAACAGGAAGTCGTAGCGTTCTCAAAATCACACCTGAGGGCAAAGTAACAACCATTCTTCAGACAACAAGTCCTTGGACACCGACAGGTGTTGCAGTGTTTCACGGTGAAGTTTATGTGTTGGAGTGGCACGATGTAACTCCTGAAAATTTAGAAGTTCGAATCGCATATATACCGAGAGTTAGAAAAATTGGACAAGACGGAAAGGTAACAACTCTGGCAACTGTTTCTCGTAACTGAAAAGTCGGGTGATGCCGATAACATTGGTATTGCCAATAGTGGGGGCTTGACATTGAAACAATCAGCAGCGGAAATTCTGCTGTACTGTGATTCGGGGCTCGATGAATGAAGCCCAGCTTTAGTTCTTAATATTTAACTTTATCAAAAAGCCAGGCAGCAGTTTCGGCGAACGAATATAAAACTCTCACCATCGGCAACATCTGTCCATTGGTTTACAGTTTTGAACTTCGCAATGAAATTTAGAAGTCGATAAAACTTAAAGAAGCAAAGAATTATTGACACTTGACTTTTCGACTTTAAAAATATAAAGTTGATTTATGATTACTGGTGAGAAATTTATGGACTTAGCACTATCCTTTCCTGGAACATTACAAAAACCACATTTCAAAAGAATTGGGTTTAGTGTGACAGGTAAACTTATGTTTGCGACTTATTTAGCTAAAAACAATACAGCAAATATATTTTTGACTCTTAAAGAACAAGCCATATTCTGAAAAATGGACAACATTAATACCTATCCTGCCCCAAAAATAATGAGTCGGCAATTGGTATTTTTTTCTGAACAAATAACGCAGCCTGAAAAGTTAAAATATAAAATTAAGGGGGGATGTAAACATAAGGGTTATTTTTTTTACTATCCATGAGTAATTGTTTTGTTTGTCACGGGAAAAAAGAGTTCACTCCCTTTTTTTCTTAGACTAATTACTGCGCCTCAAATGCACCAATTGCACCCATTTCAGTATCCGCAAATGAATGATCAACGAAAGTATACCGGCCCTTTTCCGGAAGTACAAATTCGATAATGGCGCTGCTGGCAGGACCAAGATAAACGGATTGCATTCCTACCAATTCATTTCTTGGGTTACCATCGAGCCAAACTTTGTCCAGGATCGTTCCTATTATATGAAAACTCGTAGCATTATTTGGCCCTGCATTCAAGAAATACAAGCGAATTCTTTCACCTGTCTTAACTTTTAAGGGATTAATTACGTACTGTGCAGCTTTTCCATTAAAAGTTACGAAGGTTGGTTGCTTTAATCTTGCAATAGACGTATCCGGGATATAAATTTCTCCCTGTTTCCTGAGATAGTATTCATTTTGAACGATCGCAAATTCATGATCAACTTTTTCGGCATATCCATCCTTCGGTTCAACAATAACCATACCTACCATACCATAAATCATATGCATAAGCACCATGGGGGTACCACAGTGATACATGAATACACCAGGATAATTTGCGGTCCAGGTGAAATGTATGGTTTCCCCGGGTTGAATACTTCTATATTTATCTTCGGGATTGACCATGGCTGCATGAAAATCTATTGAATGGGGCATCGGCATCATGTTCATATGCATTGTCATATTAGACATAGAATCATTAGATCGGTCCGTCATAGAGAATCGTATCGTTTGCCCAACACGTATTCTTAAAACAGGACCCGGTACAGCATCTCCAAACATCCACGCAGTGTAAGCAACAGTACTTGAAATATGAAATAATTGATGCTTTACATCAAATTTGACGTCAATTGTATCACCATCTTGAATTTTGGGAACATCAGGTCCGTATGCCAAAGGGCCTTTAATGGCAGTCTCACTGTTAGGTTGATTTGTAACAACAGCATTGGCTGATCCGAATACCTTCTTTGAATTTGCAGATTTATCGTTTTGCTGGCAAGCAGCAAATACAATGAGTAGTCCTGCGAAATGAAAAATATATTTCATGTAATAATGATTAAATGCTAATGTCTGAAATGATGTTTTCAATTTGTTTTCATATACTGAATAATTTCTGATCTTACTTTACAATCTTCATAAATATATTAATAAGCCAGGCTGATAATCATTTCTCAAACATGACCAATTGTATTGGCAAGACTATATTTTACTGATGATATTATAAAAATCAACTCTCATGATCACTTTTTGCCTGGTACAAAAAAATTTGTTATTGCAGCCGTAACAGAAATCCAGCTTGCTCCTAGAGAACATATTTTTCGAATTTTTTGTTATGAAATAAGAAGGGTATTGCCAGAGACGCAAGTATGCCGACGATGATAATAATCCCCGTTAGTAAACTTCTGAACTGCATGTTCACTGTATAATTATCGGCTCTGTTTACGCCTTCTGCTTTCCACACAAGGAAAGCAGTAAGGAGGATAAATAATACGATGAAAAAGGCATTTCCGTGTTTGAATGAAGTGATAAATGCATAGTAAACCAGTCCTATGACGAGGAAAAGCAGGGTAATACAAAAAATTAGCGAGGCTACATTAATAATGGCTGATAGTGGAAATTTAAGTATTTCAACGAAAAATATATCATAGAAGATTGTAAGTAGCGTGGTACAGATGCCTACAAACAGGGCAGTCAATAAAGTCCTGTCAAATACCGATTTTTGAAAATCATTGTCCATAACATTACATTTTGATGGTTTCAAAAAATATTCTAAAAACTAATCCGTAAGCCCCTTAATTGGTATTGGGAAAATAAAATACTCCAGTATATTACGATGTGCTTTTGAAATGTGTTGCTTATAGGATTCCATACTATGCCGCAGAACAGATGCATATTCGGGATCAAGTTTTTTCAGCAGGGGCTCCAGTTTATCTAATTCATGGCAAATGGCAACTGTTCTTTCTTTTTTAGTATGGGGTAATTCATTATTTAAAGCAATAACTGTTTTTTCGAAAATCTTCTCTGCTTCTTTATAAAAGTCAAATAGCAACGGATCACTGGAAAATGTTTTTATATGAGTAAGCTCAACAGCCTTTTTCTTTTCCTGTTCATCTATTCCGTCATCGGCGGTTGAGGCCAGTAATGATATATAAGCGGGGAATTTTAATAATTGATTTTTTTCTTTTTCATTCAAATCCGTGTAATGTTTCATAGTTAATAATTTTTAAGAACTGGTACCAAATATGTCACTTCGTATTTTTCACAATCTTCCGGAGTTTATTTTCATCATTAATTCTGATGCTTTTACCTGAGACACTTATTATCTTGGAAGTAATTAGACTTTTTAAAAATTTAAAAACAGTTTCATAGGTGGTTCCCGAGTAAGCTGCAATATCCTGCCGTGTAATGGGTACTGTAATGTAATGGTCTTTGTTTTTACCGAATATCTCCAGTAGTTCCAATAATGTTTCTGATATCCTGCCCTTAACTTCCATTAAGGCAAGATTGCGCATACGCATTTCGGCTTTTTGCAGTTCAGCGGAATAAAATTGCATCAACCGGTAGGTGAAAGCATGATCGGCCCTGAGTGTTGTTTCCAGGAAACTGTTTGTTATGAAGCAGGCTTTTGATTCAGCCAAAGCAGTAGCCGAAACAGGATATAGTTCGCCGGCACCTAAACCACGATGCCCGAGTATATCACCTGCCCTGGTAAAACGAATAATCAGTTCTTTTTGATCTACCCACTGTTTGTGCACTTTTGCAGCACCTGAATAAAGAAAGTAGATGCCATTTACCTTATCCCCTTCTTTGAATATCAATTCTCCTTTTTTAAAAGATATTGTTTTCTTCCTGGCAGCGATCACATCTTTCCATTCGGGAATACAGTTTGTGCACAAAAAACAACTGCTTAAATCACAGGAATCGTCCTTCATTGCGTAAATTTTAAAACCTTGCTTTATTAATATTTAACATAGTAATAATTACCATAAAGTTAGGTAAAATATTGTATATGCAATACTTTTGCTTAAACAGATTTTTACGCTATGTCAAGAATTGATGAAAGCACCCCCGTTTCACCATCCTTAAGTCAGCTATTCAGAAAAAAAGAAGTATTCAGAAGGTCGCCGGTAAACAAAAGGGTTTTCTACCTGGGACTTCAGGCAATTATAAATGCAATTCTTATTGGGTTTCTTGCAAAACTGCTGGTTTCACTTATTGCATTGATTACGAATTTTGCTTTTTATGGGAGATTTTCACTGGCACTATCTTCTCCTGCAGGCAATCATTTAGGATGGTTTGTTATTTTTATCCCCATAGCCGGAAGCATCCTGGTAGGCTTACTGGCGAGGTATGGTTCAAAAGCTATAAGAGGACATGGAATTCCTGAAGCTATGGAAAAAATTATTTTAGAGGACAGTAAAATTCCTCCAATCATTACTTTTTTAAAACCCTTATCTACCGCTATATCAATAGGAACTGGTGGTCCCTTTGGAGCCGAAGGGCCAATCATTGCCACGGGTGGTGCATTGGGTTCTTTAACAGGCCAGGCAATGCATATTTCACCCGGAGAACGCAAGATAATATTGGCTGCAGGTGCCTGCGCAGGTATGGCTGCGATATTTGGTAGTCCACTTGCCGCAATTTTGCTTGCAATAGAATTATTGTTATTCGAATTTTCACCACGATCCATTATTCCTGTTGCATTGGGATGTATCACCGGGGCGGGCATGCATATTTTTTTATTTGAATCCAGCCCGGTATTTGCAATGCCTGCAATACCGGTTTCTTCAAATAGTGCATTGATTATTTATTTATTAATAGGCGCACTTATTGGTGTAATTGCCTCATTTGTTTCCCGATCAGTGTATGCAGTGGAAGATCTGTTTGAAAAATTACCTGTTCACTGGATGTGGTGGCCTGCAATTGGAGCTATTGCTGTTGGTTTAACAGGATATTTTGCCCCTCGGACAATGGGTGTTGGGTATGATAATATTCAGGATTTGCTCAAAGGAAATCTTCCTTTGAGTATGTTATTATCGCTTTGTTTTCTCAAATATATATCATGGGTTATTTCACTTGGCAGCGGCACTTCGGGTGGTACGTTGGCGCCTTTATTTACTATAGGTGGCGCATTAGGTGTACTGCTGGGCACACTAATATTGTATGTATTTCCTTCAGCGGATATTAATCTGCAAACGACTGCATTAATTGGCATGGCAGCTATGTTTGCGGGAGCATCAAGGGCATTTCTTACATCTGTTGTATTTGCATTGGAAACAACAGGGGAGATAAATGGGTTGTTGCCGTTGTTGGGAGCTTGTGCATCAGCATATTTCGTTTCATTTTTCTTTATGAAAGGAAGTATTATGACCGAAAAAATTAAACGCAGGGGAGTGAAGACGCCGGATTCGTATGAGCCGGATGTATTGCAAACAATCAACGTAGCGCAATTGGTAACGGCCATACCTTCGGGCATAGGAAACCTGCATTATGTTTACGCAAGTGATGATGCTGGTTTCGCTGCCGAAATGATGGGTAAATATAAACTGGATACATTACTGGTTTTAGATAACAAAAAGAGCAGGCAACCAATAGGCGTAATTACTACAACAGCCATTCTGAATTATTACAGCGATCAAAAGCAGAAAGAACATAATTACGATTCTCCGAAACGTACACAAAAAATTATGGTACATGGAAGAAAGCTGATCAAAAAAATGGGAAAACAGTAATTTACAAATATAACAAACAGGCAGAGGCTTGTAAAAATCCTTGAGGAAGGATATTAGTCGTACCTATCTCAAAAATCTTTGTAATACCAACGCATGATTGCAGGAAGCATCTTTCGTCCCATTTAACAGCATCAGGTAACAAACGAAAACAACCGCACCTGAAAGTATCAAAACGTGCCCGTCCATTAACAGGCGCAGGAGTTCCCTGTCATACTTCCCTTTTTGACGAAGAAGTACAAACAGGTCGTGCAGTATTCCGTTTCCGAAATACCACACGGCACTGAATAATACCCAATGAACTGAAAGTATCCAGTTCATTTTTAGCTCACTATTTTAAAATTAAATGCCCCGTTTTGAGTTGCACCCCAAATCCGCAGCCAAACAGGCAGCACAGCTTCCGTTCCTCTTGCTGCGCTGATATCGCCGAGGTCAAGAATGTTTTCATTCTTCCAGCCAAATTCATTCATCAGCAGATTTACTTTTCCTTTTGCATCCGCATCATTGCCGCAAATAAATGCCGTATGGTCGCCGCCGCCAATCATGGCCGGATTCACCATCAGTCCGCACCACATGGTGTTTAATGTTTTCACTACTTTTGCAGCAGGAAATTTTTTCTGAATTTCTTCACCCAATGAATGTGTATTAGATAATTCAGGAATAAGACTTGGCGGCATTCCTTTACTGAAATCAAGTGGGTTGGCAACGTCTATTACAATTTTTCCATTCAAATTTTTTGCATCGGCCAATGTAAGTGCGTTAATGGTATTAGCGCCTTGCGTTGCGTTTAAAATCATTTCACCAAAAGCCGCAGCTTCTGCAAAGGCTCCCAGTTTAATGTTACTGTTTGCTTTGTGCCATTCGGCGAATGGCGGATTACCATAACCGTCTTTAGCAATACTTGCTAATTTTTCTGCTACGTTACGGGTGCCCATGATAACATCATGCCCGAGTGAACTGAGTTTGGAAGCAAAGGTTTGACCAACGGTACCTGTTCCTAAGATTGCGATTTTCATTTTGTATTATTTTTAAAAGTTTGTGTTTGTTTGTTGCTGCAATCAGTAAATTAAATTTACTTTTGTCATCAACTATACTTTTTACAGTGGCAAAGATAAAGACAGTTCAACGGGGTTTCCAATAGCTGTTAAACAATACAGGCACTACCCTTTTTGACGGAATTATTGCTGACACTGCATACAAACCGGAAAAATTTTAAAAACTTTTTATGCTGATAAATAATACAGAAAAATTGTTACTGCTGAACGGGAAAGAATACCACTGCGCCATGGATATTACCATGCATTATATTGGCGGAAAATGGAAAACGGTGGTGCTCTGGTATTTACGGAAAGATAAAAAAAGGTTTAATGAGTTAAAAAAACTGATACCCGGTATTACGGAAAAAATGCTGAGCCTGCAATTGAAGACTTTGGAAACAGATGGTATTATTGCCCGTAAGCATTATCCTGAAATACCTCCACGGGTTGAATATTACCTTACTGATTTTGGCAAGTCACTTATACCCATGCTGGAAGAAATTGCCAAGTGGGGCAGAACATTGGCTGAAACAAAAGGAAAGATGATTGATAAGGCAGCAAAAAACAGCCGGGCAAAAAAGTGAAAGTAAAATAGTATTTAGTCAGTAGTCAAATTATTTCAGGACGAGACAATTTACTGCTGATTGTGCCTCCGTCCTTCCAGCTTCTGCACAGTCCATATTAGCAGTTCTGGTTTCCCTTTTGTTTTCCAATTATTGGTTAAGTATTCTCTTTGCTGTACTTTGAAAAAATATCAATGGCCTCAAATAATTCAAATCCGATACCTTGTGCCAGTTGCTTTAGTTCTGTCATACTATGTGTCATAAATATCGAAATGCTTTTCTTGACAGGATCTGCTGACCACCAACCTCCATAAGCACCTGGCCAACCAACAGCGCCAATTGAGCCTGCGCAGGGCATTGATCCATTGTTTTTTTTCATTACCACAGCAAGGCCCAGACCAAATCCATAATATTCTTTGAAGATTGCACTACCCATCATTTTTGAATGTTCTCTTTGATATTCGGTCAATTGATTAGAACACATTAAATGAATGGTTTCCTGTCTTAAAATTTGACTACCATTTGAACTTCCGTTTTCGACAAATAGCCTGGCAAATTTTAAATAATCGCCTATCGTTGACCAAAGCCCTCCGCTTCCTGCTTCAAATTCTAAATCGGCAGGGCGTTCTTTTAAGGCCATTTTTGATGGAACCGTTTCAAGATTTACTAAATTACCGGCGTCGTCATAACCAATATTTGAGGCACATCTATGTCTTTTGTTTTTTGGTACATAAAAAAGGTATCTGTCATGGCTAACGGGTTGAATATTTTTTCTTCCATTACTTTACCCAGCGATTTTCCTTCTATGGTTGAAATAAGAATACCTAGTAAATCAGTTGACTTTCCATAATTGAATAATTCACCCGGCTGACTTAAGAGGGGCAAACCTGCAAGGCCATTTACCCATTGTTCATTGGAAAGCTCCGAATCAATGTCGGCTCCTAAAGCTTTAATGTAATCCTTTTTAAGTTTTCCAGTTTGAAAATCGCTGTACGTAAAACCAGCTCTGTGGGTTAGTAAATCAAGGATGGTAATGATCCGGTTTGCATCTTCGTATTCCCCAGTCTGGTTTTTTATGACTTTCATATTCTTAAACTGGGGAAACCATTTAGTGATCGGGTCAAGCAAATCTAATTTCTTCTCTTCGTATAACATCATTGCAAGAACTGAAGTTACCGGCTTTGTCATTGAAGCAATTCTGAAAATTGTATCAAAGGTCATTAGTTCACAAGTTTCCAAATTCCTGAACCCGTAGCTTTCCTGGAGTATAATTTGGCCATCTTTCCAAATAAGGCAGTTAACTCCTCCCAACTTTTTATTATCAATAAATTTTGTAAACATTTATCTTTCGTTCGCTGTTTTTTTGATTTTGGCCTGACCGGTATTTGAACAGACGAAAAAATATTATAAGTAGGTTAACCAGTTTTTTGTGGACTGGTTGTTTTTCTTATACCTGTCAAACCATTTGCAGCATGGATAAAGTAATAGTACCAAAGCCATCCATACAAAGTAAACTATTACTAAATTAAATCCATATCCTTTTAATTCAACTACACGATTTACCCTGTTGGATAATATCATAACCGACCAATGATAGCCTGACATCATTACTGCTATCATTGCAAATAAATGTATCAGGTAAAGATGAAGGATGTAATAGAAAAATGGAACCCTTCCAAAAACAGCGATTTTTTTTGTAACTGCATTCAATGGTTTTTCAGCCACGCTTAAAAAAATCATAGCAGGGCCAAGCGTAATAAGTGCATAAAGAAATGAGGGCGGGTATTTGCTCACATTTAAAAATGATAAAATGCTGAACAAGGCATTTTTTTGTACAGACCATTGAGCGGCATCACCATAAAAATTGAAGTACCGTAAAATGATGAATAGAGCAATTGCAGCAAATCCTGCAAGCAAAAATGTTTTCTTTCTTTTTGCAGCATTATAATTGTGGCTGTATAAACCCCCAAAATAATATCCCAAAGCCATAATACCTATCCAGGGCAATACCGGGTAGTGAATAAAAATATGAAACCGTCCAACAACAAAATCAGCCGGTTCATGAAGTAAAGACCAAAGAAAATTTGCAATGCCATTGCCCGGCACATGAACATTGTCCAGTAAATTATGACCAGCAATTAATAAAATACCAGATAGTAGGATGTAAATCCTTTTTATATAAATAATTGCAGACAAAACAATCATGCTGATGCCGATGGCCCAGATTACCTGCAGATTAAATAAAGGATATGCTGGATTAAATGTCCATCCGAGTGTAATAATAAAAAGCTCTGCAAATACCAGCCATAGCCCTCTTGTTAAAAGATAAAAAGACAACTCTCGTCTGCTCCTTTTACTACCATATAAATAAGCAGAGACCCCGGCAAGAAAAACAAACACAGGGGCACAGTAATGTGTAATAAATCTTGTAAAAAACAAAAAGGCATTTGTATGAGCAAGATCTGTCGGGCTATACAAAAAAGCATCATAATGAAAATAATCACGAACATGATCAAGTGCCATAATAATCACTACAACGCCTCTTAAAATATCAATTGATTCAATGCGTTTGCGTTTGAACTCTTTGGTGGCAGAAGTAATACTGGCCACTTCAGGATGAAGCATTGTTGTCATATTCAACTCTAATTTTTCAGTAAAAAATATTTTTAGACAGGAAGCTGTGCAATTTTACTTATGCCCTGAAATTATTTGCTGGGATTGCATGTATCATTTACACTCATACTGATAATCCTGAAATGCGCTAACGCCACTTGAGAATGTAGCCTTAACCGAAGAAATATTTCCATCGGCTCCAAATTCGTAAGTAAAATTTAGTCCACTCTGGGAAGTGGATTTTACAAGGTTTTTGGTTCTGACGATTTCAAAACCCTGAATAAACTGGTTGAAAGTAAAAAAATCGCCATCCTGCCTTGGTTTGTCTGTAAAATACTCCCTGCTCTCAGTAATCGCTCCACCAGACGCAATGCTTACCATGTTACCATTGAACCATGTGTATGTGGTAATTCTTGGATTAGGGTCAAAAGATGATGTACTTGTCTGTTTCGCAAGTTCGTTTCCAGTATATTCAAAAGCATCATTAGTAAACTGTGTACCAGCAGTATTATTCTCTATCCTTACATTTGTGGCCAGTCCCGCTGCGTTTACTTTTATAATTTTCCTGCTTTGAAAGGTATCCGAAGCCTGTGTAGTAACGATTACCGTATTATCGGCTGGGTAATCAAAGCTTGCAGTACCAAAGGCTGTAGATATCCTGCTTAGCTTTCCATTATTATTATATAGAAAATTAAAAACAACGCCACTTGATGGTATGGACGCAGCAATAATCCTGCATGTGGGTTTTTTATCATTGCTCTTTTTGCAACCTGAAAAAATGCCACTAGCAGTGAATAAAAGCGCTGAGAGTATCAGGAGTTTAAGTGATCTTCTTACATCATCAATACGACTTAATTTCTTTTCACTTAAAAATATTCGGTTGTAATTTTTTGTTTTCATAATGTTTGTTTATTGAGTTATATAATTTCCCGTCACCTAAAACAAAAGCCGTTTGTTTAAAAGGAATTGCCACTGTATTTTTTTAAATTTTGCATATACTTCATTTGCTATATAGCCGCTGCTGCAATAAAGAATAATTCCTTCTTTTTTCTTTCCTGCAGGGTTGAAGATGAAGGTTGATGTTCCCGGGTATTGTCTGAAACCAAATTTTATATATGCCTTTGAATGATCCTGACAACAACCTACAAATGCATGTTGTATATACAGTAATGCAATTGCAAAAGAGCTCCTGATAATTTGCAACGATAACCTTACTGATCTTTCGCTTTGAATGATAAAGAACCTGCTGACTTCACCGGCTCTTTCAAATGGAGTTTTCTTTTTATAAAATTCCTGCTCTAAATTTTGATGAGGGTAAATACCCATACATGGAAATACCGTTTGTGGTCTATGTTCCGTAAGGTTGGTTAACCCTGTTCTTTTTGAAATGTTCGTTACCCACTTATCTGCAATTGCCGGTTCTTCCAAAACAATTCTAAAGTATCCAACCGGCGCTGCTCTTTTGTTTTGTTGTTTATATATTCCGTAATGCACTGAATTGCGGTCATAATAATTAACATCTATTTCCTTGTTGTTTTTTACTACAAAAACGCTGGCTGATGAATTACAAAACTCACTGTAACGAAGTCTCAGGAAAAGTTCCAGCTCAGATTCAGATAAAATCTCTTTTAAAAAATATGGTCTATCGTTCATTTGAAATAATTAAGTGTTGTGTAAGTTTTATTGCAGCTTATAGTACTTAAAACGCTTGTGGTCATTAGTAATTTGGGGTTCATCGACTGCATTTCAAATGTCCGCAAGAGGTGTCACCTTTCACAGTTAACCTTGAACATGAATGTTCGTCAAAAAAAGGTGACACCTCTATTTGCAGCAGTGAAATATTGAAATACACCAGTTCATCCGATTTTGCAATAACGTTTATCTTTACTGACATCTTCTGTTCTTAATTACTATTGTTAGCATTAGCTTTTCTGCAAAATTCTCTGCCTTACACTTTTTATATCAACGCCTGCAAGCCGCATCTTTTCTTCAGCAGCTTGTTCAATCTGAATCTTTAATTCAGTTAAAGTTTCATCAAACAAAACGTGCTTATCCATCATATAACACATTTCATATTCAATCTCTTCCCAGGTTGAAAAGTCAGCATGGTTGTGTTGCAGTTGAACTTCTAATTTATCCAGCGCATTTGCCACTTTGGCCTCATAAGTTATTTTTTCTTCAAATTCATAAAACAGGTTATAAATTTCCTGTCCATTGGTTTCTTTTAAAGCCGCCCGTAAATTTTCAATAGCCTGTTTTTCCTTCTCTGTTTTTTGTATTTTGATTTCCGGGTTTCTTAAAACGTCGAGAGCTGAAATGTCTCTGGCTTCCGCTTCTACCAGGTCATGAACAATAATCATCTTTAGAAGCCGGGCCGTATTTACTTTTTGATTTAGCAAAGGCTCAATCAGAACAGCCATTAACGACATTCTCCATGAATGTTCTGCGACACTTTCCTGCCTGCCATTAGAAGTGTAACTATGCCGCAGTTCAAATTTTAGCCTTTCTGCAAGCGTTAGCACTTTTAAGATTGACTGAATTTGTGAAATCATAATCAAAATATTTTTCCAGTTTGTGATATTGTCTCTTTATTCAAATCAGAAAACAGCTTGTCCTTTAATAATGCTTATAAAAGAGCAATGCACTCAACTGCAATTAAAATGTTTGCAGGAAAAGGCATCACCAGCAGGGCACTTCTTGCCGGGGCATTTTCAGGAAAAACTTTAGCATACGTTTTATTGAAAACGCTGAAGTCGCTTCCCAAAACCATAAACACAGTTGTTTTCACAATTTTATCCTTCCCACTTCCGGCTTCTTCAAGAATTGTTTTTATGTTCATAAAACATTGCACAGCCTGCTCTTCAAAGTCGTCACTTAATTTTCCGGTTCCCGGATTAATGCCTGAAGTAGCCGAAAGAAATATTAAGTTACCGGTAATAACTGCCTGCGGAAATACTTCAGACAGCCTGGGTACTTTTGAGGTGTTGAAATTTTTTCTGTTATTCATTTGTATTTCCCTCTTTTTAAAAATAATTTTTCCGGTATTTGTAAATGTTAGTTTATAACCCGAGAGGCTGATAAAAAATTATTTTATTTAGCATTGACATTAAACGAAACTCTTGCAAATACATATCTTCCGTTAAAGCCCATTTGCTGCACCCGCCTGCTGTAAATGAACCTGCCGAGAGATACATTACCACTATGCGTATGTTTATCCTGGTAAGCATCAAAAATATTATTGGCACCTGCGGTAAAAGTGAAGTTCTTAGTAAGGTCGTAGCTAAACGATATATCTGTTACCGTTTTAGCAGCAAAGGTTTGATCCAATGTTTCTTTCTGCCCGGTAAATGAATTCACAGGAAATGTAGCAGGGTTTGCGGGGTTGATGGTTGGATCGAGATAGGTTACCTTGCCAAAGTACGCAAGCCGCAGCACTACTCCCAGTTTTTTATGATTGTAATTAATGGTGAAATTTATTTTGGATGAAGGATTAGCCACTTCAATCCTGCTCTGATCTTCCCGGTTAAAATAATTTGCCAACTGCCCTGAGTTGATTAAAACATCAGAAGCTTTGATGATTGGTTTTCCATCAGCGCCTTTCTTCACTTCATTTTTTATAAAAGTAGCAGCCGCAGAAACCCTTAGCCTGTCTTGATTTGCAAAGCTGGTATGGTAGCTTATCACTGCTTCAAGTCCCTTTGCTTTTGTATCAATGGCATTGGTAAAAAAGTTGGCCGTAGTGGCGCCATTATCTTTCAGCAATTTTGTCAGAGTGGTATCTGTTCCTCCATTAAAATTATTGGTCAGTACAATCCTGTTTTTTATATTGATCAGGTATCCATCCACCGAAATTTCCAAGCCTTTAAATGGTGCAGCGGTAAAGCCTGCCGAATAATTTTGTGATGTTTCTTCTTTCAATTTTGGTATGCCTAATATCTGCGCCGGCCTGCTGTCGTTAGTAAATGTGCCGCTTTCTGTGGGTACAAGTCCTGATGGAGTTGAAACAAACAAGGTATTTGTTTTTGCATAAAATTGCTGTTGCATGGAAGGTGCCCTGAAGCCACTGGATGCCGCAGCCCTTATCGTAAAATAATCGCCGATCTTATAACGGGTTGCTGCTTTATAATTTAGTGTACTTCCAAAATCAGAATAGTTTTCAAAACGCAGTGCTGCTTCTACCAGCCACTGCCTGGTAAAATCCTGTTCAATGTCGGCATACAAAGCAACATTATGCCGGGTATGTGTTTTTGTATAATCTGGTACAAAGCCTGCAAAAACCTGTGCACCGGAAGCAGCCCCTGAAGCAGTATTAAAATTTTTATAAGACGCTTCTTCACCTGCATGTTGTGCATATTGATCTATCCTGAACTCTGCACCATAAGCCACATTCAGTCCGCTCAGCACATTAAAATTGCGGCTAATATCTGCATTGATGGTATTTTGTAAAAACCTTAATCCACCTGCATTAAATTTTGTCTGCGGATTGGCGTTTACTGCAAACTGGGTGTAATTAATTGAATTGTCAACCGTAAAATCAAAATTATTTACTCCCAGCGTATTGAATAAACCGGCATTCCATTTTCCCAGTTTTCCATCCACACCCGCAGACAAAGAATAATCTTTTATATCTGTTTCAATCAATGGTAAAAATCCATTCGGATAAATTGTAAATACCTGCGCCGAAAAAGTACCGGCAGCCGAACTTATTGAAGTTGGATAACGGAAAAAGCCTGCTGCTTCACCATTCTTCTGGCTGTAACCACCAAACAGTTTTACATTCCATTTGTTATTTAAGGAGTATGCTGCATTTACAAAAACAGAACCGCTTGCAATTTTTGAATTGCCTATCCGCATATCAAAATTATTCCTTGTTAACCCCCTTGCGTTTAAAATAGAATCATCTTTGTTAGCGCCACCAACATTCGCATACACCGGCCCGGTATAAGTACCGGCCCTGTTCGATTTATTACGCAGCGAATATTCTCCTGTAAGATTAATGAAACCTTTCTTATTTAAATTAAATCCATAATTTAATCCTGCCTGGAAACTGCCTCCGTCCTGTACGTTCATTTTATTTGTTGCTGTTTTGTTCAATCTTCCCAATGCATAGTTTTTATCGTAGCTGGTGATATTTTCTCCATACGAAACATTGCCGCTGATGGTATTGGTTGACTTTTTTAAAACAATATTTATTACACCTGCAATAGCATCTGAACCATATTGTGCTGCAGCGCCGTCTCTTAATACTTCCACTCGTTCAATAGCTGAAACGGGAATGCTGTTCAGGTCTGTTCCCACCTGTCCACGGTTAACCGTTCCGTTTACATTTACCAATGCACTTTGATGCCTTCTTTTACCATTCACCAGTACAAGTACCTGGTCGCTGCCGAGTCCTCTTAACTGTGCAGGATCTATGTGATCAGTACCATCAGCAACGGTTTGCCTGCTCGATTGAAAGGAAGGTGCTGCATAAGTAAGCAACTGGTTTAAATCTATTTGCCCCATTTCATTTGCGATTGAAGCTACTGGTATTACGTCAACCGGAACCGGCGTCTGTACTTTTGTTCTTGCTAAATTTCTTGAACCAATTACTGTGATGGCATTTTCATTTTGCACCCTTTGCAAGCCAATGAATTTAACTGTTGCAGTGTCATCTATTTTTATTACACGGCTTAGATAACCTGCATAGCTCACGGTAATCGTCTTTATTTTTTCATCCGTTTGTAACGTAAACGTTCCATTATCACCTGCTACCGTAATATGGTTACCTGGTTTAGCTGTAATTGTGGCCTGTGGTAAAGGGGTCTTATTTTCGGCATCAAAAACTTTTCCGCTAATAGTGTTTTGTGATGATGCTGTTAGTGGCAATATCATGCCTGCCAATACAATAATTATTACAGCACAATAAGGATTTGATAAGGCTGCGCTTTTAAAAGCGCCGATCTTCATTTTCATGACTTTATTTTATAGTTAGATTATTAATAGAAATACAGACACAACGGCAGAAATTATTGTTAACTGTTTTTTAAATACCCAGGCAGTTCCAATAGAATTGTTTCCGTGCAAAAAAGGAATTTCGCTTAAATACAAATTGAAATATTTGGTAGATACTGGATGAAGTAACGGTTGAGATATTTGAACAGGGCTAGTGGCTTGCACTCTAATTGCAATGTCAAAACTAAACTCTATCCAATTCTATTTATATTTTATCAGCCAAGTTTCTCTCGAAAGTGACATTGTTCCTTGTTATAATGCTTTTGGTTCATCGAAGAGAAAATCGTCCATCACAACTATATCATAAACACCTCCGTTACTAATATCTTTAAGACCGTTGCCCAAAACTCCATTTCCTGAAGTAATTTTTACACGTGTAATTTTTTCATCAGGAAAACTTACAGCCAAAAGAGAAATTCCCTGTGCTGCTGCAGTTGCTTTAAAAACACCCAGGCTTTTATTTCCATTATAATACTCTACAGATGTTTTATTTGCTAAATCAACGTCAGAAAAAATAACGCCAAAACCTTTTACAAAAGCATCGGTATTTGTACCGGGAACTTTAAAAGTAATTTCAGTAATGTTTGTGCCAGTAGAAGCAAATAATCTTTTTTTGCTGAAGGGTTCAAATTGCTGAATATATGATGCATCAATGTCAGCAAAATCTGTACTGTCAACACGTAAAGTGGTAGCCGCATTGCCCAGGATCAGTCCACGTTTGCGGCCATTGGGCAGAGCAGCATCAAATGCTCCAAAAAAATCAAATGGAAAATTATTAACGTTGGTAAATGCCGGCGGCACTGCATCCCAGTTAACTTCCCTACGGCCGCCAATTACGCCTGGAGCCGTATTTAATGGATCGCCTAAACTTAGACGCACTTCATTGAGCCTGGCAACTATGCCGGCACTGTCACCAGCCGCTGAAAAAACCTGCGATTTAATAGTAGAGGGCTCTCCGTTGCCATCAGTGTTATTTTTTTTGCAGCCTGCCACTACAACAATGGCTGCCATGGCAATTACTGTTATTTTGTTGAATATTTGTTTCATTATGGAATGATTTATTTTTTGGGTTGATTATCAAATGCTGTTTTAACAAAGGATTGTTTAAAAGAATCTACCAGCGGATTTTTTTGTAGCGTCTATATCAAAATAGAAATACAAAATCCAGGTACGGAGCGGTAAGAAAAATAGTTTATTTTACAATACCTGTAGATTAGCCTGCAACAAAAAGTGCCGATTGACAAGGTTGCATTTATGATGTAATTGATTTTCGTTTTAAATAATGCTGAACTATCATTATGGCCGGGGTTGTGCCACCGGGCCATAATGACGGCTCTTTTTTCAGGCAACTACAGCATCATTTAGCACTATCGCCATATCATACCGCTCAACACGAAGTGTTTCTGGTATCACTCCATACTTTGCCGGGATATCTTTTGCCAGTTCTGAAGTCCAAAATGCTTCCCTTGCACTTTTTGTTTCAAAAATATAAATACCACTGATGGCACCTGTGCCTTCTTCACCGATATAATATTTTTGAAGAAGGCCCGGTACGTTTCTAAAGTCATCCAGGTTTTCATTGCATGTTTGCATCAACTTTTCAGGAGAAAGTGTTGACTTGAATTTTACTGATAATACTGATTCTGCATTTTTCATTTTCATTATTTTTTACTTGATGAATAAGAATGTAAAAGTAGATGCAGATGAGGCGAGGGTTGTAGGCTAAAGAGTTAGAAAAATAGACTGAAAGGTTTTATACTTTATCCCATTTTGTTTACTAACTTCTATAGTTGAAGTTACGTTAGCATGAAACTTTTTTATTAAACGTTTTATCTGTATGAAGGTTATTCACTTTTAGGCGTTTTCCAGTTATCCCTTTGTCAAATCATTTAAAAGTTCCCGGAGAATTTTTGCTTTCTCATTAACTTCATTGCTTTCTATGTTGCTTACGGATAAAATCGGCGCAAGCTTTGGGTACAAGTTTGGCTTGTTGAGCCATTTTACAACTTGTTCCTTAATCCATTTATTGTAGGCAATTGGATAGGTTTTGTTAGCGATGAAAAGTGCCTGCAAATATTCCTGAAAGGCCTTATATAAAATGTCAAATGCCTGAAAATGCAACCCACGTTCAATAAATAAAGGGATATGATTTAA
This sequence comes from Chitinophagaceae bacterium, assembly GCA_044223995.1. Taxonomy (GTDB): domain Bacteria; phylum Bacteroidota; class Bacteroidia; order Chitinophagales; family Chitinophagaceae; genus JACMLD01. Next base: position 854,980 of record JBGALE010000001.1, on the reverse strand, counting down.
ATCGTATTCACAGGCATTTCGTGTCATCGTTAAGCGTTGTAACCTGAGCTCTTCGTCGTAATAAGGCAGCCATTTATTTTGCAGTTCCCGGAAATAAGAACCTGCTTTACCCAATGGCGCTGAATAGCAAACCTGGTTTCCAATTTCAATTTCAAGAGAGTCAGGCACCACACCAATTTCTGCAATTGCCGGTGTGTAGTTGCCGTCAATAACATCCAGGTGCAAGTGAGCAAATTCATGAGACTGTTTGTATTTTAAAAATGCTGGTTCCGTGTCAGCATAAATTTGCCAATTAGCTTCAATATTTTTTATTTCGATAAGGGTGGTACCAGGTTTTACCAAAATTGCAAAGTCAAGGTCGCTTTCTGGTACGGCTTGTCCCCTTGCACAAGAATTTACAATTAGAACGGTGTCCACGTCTGGAATGGACAAAAAATAATCTCTTACTAACTTTGCTGTTTCTTTATGCAGAATAGTTGGAAACGCTGGTTGAAAAATCATTTCGCTCTTTGGTGTTTGTCTCAATGAAAGTTAAAGTTATTTCGCCTTAATCATTGCTCTGTAAATTTCATTTGGCCTGCAAATGTTTGCTGATAAATTTTACCATCTTTTATAATAAAAGTATCAGTACCAATGGGTGCTTCCAGGCTTGGAGTAGTTGCATGCCAAACAATATATACCAATTCATTGTTCGCTACCACTTTGTCCAGTGTAAAGTTTGACGTACTTTTTGGAAAGTGCATCATGAGGTTCGCAAAAAAAACTTTGATCTCTTCCGGCCCCCTGTAAGTTGCATCCTGGGTTATCAGAACAGATTCCTTCGTATAGTCAGACATCACTGCTTCAAGGTCATTTTCCTGGAAGGAAGCCAAATGATGCAATATAATAAGCTTCGAGATTTCGTGAGGTGTTGCTGCTTTAATTTCTGCTGCATTTTGCATTTTAAATAGTTTTAGTGAATGAATATGCAGTAAAAATAGATATTGGCAAGAGCAACGTATAGCCTAATGAGCCTGATAAATAGACTCTGCAGTTTAATCTTCCATTATTGCCATTTTGGAATACTTTTGCCGGTATTGCAATGGAGTGATTTGGTATTTCTGTTTAAACACCCTGATAAAATGTGAAGTATCTTCAAACCCGCATTCAAAAGAAATTTGATTGATACTTAAGTCTGAGCTGAGTACCTGATGAACCGCCAGATCCAGTTTTTTGTTTTTAAGCCAGGATGCCGGTGTAGTTTGGTAATATTGTTTAAAAGATTTTTTAAAAGCAGAAAGGCTCATGTGGCATAGCTGTGCATAATTCTCCAGTTTAAGATTATAGGCAAAATTTTCTTCCATAACCCTGCTCATGTGGTATTGCTGGTTTTGACACAGAGAGATAAAATAATCAGTTAACTCATGGTGTTTTTTATTGGAGAACAGGCTCAAAAGCAATTCCTCAAATTTAAGCATCAGCAACTGCTCGTTTGGTTTTTCAGCCAGTGATAAATAAGACTGGATGGAGTGATAATAGCTTTCTAACAATTGATCCTGCTGTATTCGCAGTACTGCATCCTGGCTAGAAAGGTCTTTTTGGGAAGCATTCAATAAAGCAGTATTTCTTTTAAGGAATGCTTTAATAAAATCGTCTGGAATGAAGATAAAAATGGCGCAAAATTCATCATCAAAAAACTGGTGTGTGAGATTCGCTCCTTTTTTTATAAAAATAATATCCCCGTCACTCACTTCATAGGAATGATAAATGGATCTCCACATTTTTTTGCCGGAGCTAATAAAAGCAAAATAATTACTATCAGACCATATCCCGAATTTGGTTTCTTCCCTCATACAGGTATATTCCACGAAAAGCAGTTCATTTACTTCCATTTTACGAAATACATTACTGTCTATTATTGCCCCATAAAGGTTTAACATCTTTCAAATATTTTCGGTTGTTTGTAAACTAAATCCAACTTCTTATCAAATAAAAATAAGCTGGAAAATAAATTTTTGTTATCACTCTTTGCATTACTATGCATCGCTATATTCCTTCTATAAAATCTTTATACAGATACAATACTACAGATCAAAAGAAAGAAGATAGTAGCAAAACCCATGCTAAAGGCGAGTTTGTGGGGAAAATTCGGAGTTGCATTTTTGAGGCCGCCTTTTCTAAATAAAGTGGCTAAACTGGTACAGCTATTTAAGAAAACCCCAGTAAGTTCATTAGAAAATTCAGTAAACTACGTTGAAAAAGATTTACAACAGATAGGTACCATTGGATATATTTTGTTCTGCCAACGGTCATGGCTTGCTTCATTTTGATGATGGTTAGATAGACATACAATGAGTACATTCAATCTCGCAATTGTAAGTATGGCGATCTAATAATTTTCACTCTAAAAATTCATCATTTATTTGTTTTAAGAAATTGCAGGGCTTTGGTCACAAATATATCCTCATTGGGTTTTTCTTCTCCGTTTAGCCAGTTAATAAATACCGGGGGAATATATTGTTCCCTGGGTAATCCATTAATGTGGTACAGCCTTTCATTAGGAAATGTAAAGCGTATTTTAGTATTGGGCATCTCAAAAGAATATACTGCTCCATTTAAACGGGCCATCTCGGTTCCAACTATGGCAGTCCTGGTTCTTTTCAGCGCATCAAAACCAATTACAATACCTTCAGCAATGCTTCCTGTCCAGTGGTTGCACAAAATTGCTATTGGTTTGCCGTAGTATTTGCCTTTTCGGGGAGAAACGATTTCTACCCAACTTCTTTTAATTCCGCTGCTCTTTTCTTCGGCATAGTATTCATGCTTTTGATAAAAATGCTCTTCGTTTATAAACCAGCCTATAATAGCTTTGGCAACAGAAGTATTACCTCCGCTTGGGGTTTCACGCAAATCAAGAATAAGTGATGCTGTATTTTTTAAAGTTTCCATGATGCTGTCAAAAACAGCAATCAATTCATTATCGTAAAGGCAATCATTAATTTTAATATAGCCCGTATTGTCAATAAGTTTTGATTCAATTTTGGCAGCATATTTTATGTGTTCTAACCCCAGGCCGTTTTCATCAGGGAAATATTCCTTTTCCGTTCCCCGGTATTTCAACATCAGCTTTCTGGTCTGAACATGGTTTCCTGCAAGTAACAACCTGAGTGCAAAACTTTTTGCTTCATTTGTAACAGGCTTTAGTGCCTTAGGAAGAAATTGTACCATTGCTGATTCAACCGGAATATTATTTATTGATACTACTTCCATACCGGCAACAATTCCGGCTGCTTCAGCACCAAAGCCTCTTCTTAGTTCTGTAATAATTGGTTTTCCATTAATGTATTCTGCCCAGATATCTGTACCGGAAGGCACTAAGCGTTGAGAACTATCTGTATTGGTATTTAGGATAGCATGATGATCATAAATTTCGTTAAACGCTTTTTCCAAAATAGTTACAAATTCATCCCGGTTTGTAATGGCATTAACAGCAGGCGTATATATTTCTTTTACATGCTGCCAGTTTACCTGTTTTTTTTCAAAATAGCAATATTCATCATTGATGGTTGTCCAGAAATAATTGAAATCTTCTTTGTATTGCTCAGTGGTAATTTTAATTGCCTGCTGCCCTGATGAAAGCAACTGTGCTGAAAGTAGGAATAATAAAATGAATGCAGGCTTCATAATGTTGATTGTTTACGCTGGTATCTAAATCTGTAGTTTTATTTATCTGCTTGCTTTAACAATTGTTCAAAGAATGCGCCAATATTATTTTTTCTATCTACAAAATGCAGTTCCAAAATCCAATGTCTTTTATTACCCTGCCTGTCTAATTGAAGTATGTCTTTGTGATTATTGGGATGTACATCCAAACATAAATCATTGGGATCGTCGGGTTGTTCGTGGGGATATTTTCCAATGATGTGCCCTGCAATAGCATTGCCAAACTCGTAGCCATAGCGTTTTGCCAGGCCGACAGCGTAATTAAAAAAATCTGCCCCTGTTAACTTATCCTGTTTAAAATACCAGTCGTTCCCCTCCTGCCAGGCCGTTTCTACATCTTTTTTTATTTTTTGCTTTAGTGGGTTGTTGCCTAAAACATAAGTCCTTCCAAGGTCTGCTTCCCAGCCTTCAAAAACGGGATGAAAATCGAAGAACAATATATCATCGTTTTGAATAACCAGGTCTGGTGCATCGGCAATGTATGGTTGCAACGTATTCACGCCTGTTCTAACAATTTTTTTGCCCCAATGTGTTGTGGTGTTAAAATCTTCTTTCGCAATCTGCACAATTTCATCGCTAAGCTGCTTTTCTGTTTTACCGGCAATGATTAGTCCTTTTGCTTCTACTGTTCTAAATAATTCAATTGCTTTATTCTGTGCATCCATCATTTTTTGTGTTATCCCGTCCATGATTTTTATTTAATTGTTAGTACATGCGTTGTTTACTAAAATCTGTTGTTACGACTGTTGCAAACTCTTTATGCTGGCTTGCAAGCGCTGTTTCATGAATAAGCTCGGCAGAGTAATTTTCTCCGTCAGCTCCTTTCTTATTAAAGGCAGCTGTTGCATCAGCAACAAGCCAGGTTTCATATCCTAAATTTGCCACCATTTTTGCGGTTGTTGAAATACAATGATCTGTTGTTAAGCCTGCAATAACCAATGTAGTAATGACGGCTTTATCAAGTTGAGCCTGCAAGCTTGTTCTAATAAATGAACTGTTTACATTTTTCTTTATTATTAGCTCTCCTTCAACCGTAGTTACATATCATTAAATGCATTACCGGCTTTTGTTTCATGCAGAAAAAAAGCGGGGTTGGAAGAACAATGCTGAATATGAAAACCGGAAGATTATTGTCTCGCCATATTTTTAGTAATTCACCTGCCTTTATTTCTGCATCAGGATTGTTCCTTTGCCCTCCTCAATAGTCAATATTATTAAACCCATTTTGAATATCAACAAGAAATAGTTCTGGGTTGCCCCGCCAGGTTATACTCATTAAGTAAAAAATAAATAAAAGCAAAGCAAGGCAATTTTATTGATAAAATAATATGCTTATTTTTGATTGATTGATACTTTAATTTGATTATTATGGATTTGCAGCAACTGAAGCATTTTTTAATTTTAAGCAATACACTCAATTTCAGAAAAGCTGCTGAACAAATCAATATTGTGCAACCGGCTTTAAGCAGGCAAATACAGCTCCTGGAAAAAGAAGTGGGTGTTCTGCTGTTCAACAGAAATAACAGAACTGTTTCTTTAACTGATGCTGGCCTGTTTTTTCAAAAAGAGGTAGCAAGAATTTTACAAGACTTTGATAAAACAATTATTCGGGCAGCGCAACTGCACAATGGTGAGGCTGGTGAAGTAAAAATTACACATGCAAGCTCTGCTATGAATACCGTAGTGCCTTCCTTTTTAGTCAAGATAAAGCGTACCTGGCCCAACCTTAAAACCATTGTGCAGGAAACATCTAACTTTCACCAGGTTGAAATGTTACTCACACGAAAAACAGATATCGGTGTAGCCCCTAATATAATACTGCCTGCGGAAGCAAACTCCAAAATTTTATACAGAGAAAACTTTGTGTTGATTTTGCCAGCCAACCATCCACTATCAAAAAAAAAATTAACTGATTTATCCGTGCTAAAAAATGAAACATTTATTTTGCCACAGCAATCTACCGGTGTTGGCTATGTTGAGACCATTTTACAGATTTGCCAGACCTTTGGTTTTATCCCGAAGGTAGCTCATGAATCTGCCCACTCCATAGCTGTTGTCCGTTTGGTAGAAGCCGGCCTTGGGATTTCTATTGAGCCTTTGTCTTCTGTACGTGGCGTAAATATGAATATTAAACTGATTGAATTAAAAAACATTCCTCAAAAAGTGGAGATGAAACTTTTTTGGTTGAGAGAACGTGAAGAAGAGTTGGGCAAGTTTATAGCAATGTTTTGAAATAGTGTTAGATCTGGCATAAACCTATAGTACCACAAAAGCCTTAACATTTAGTATACTGTGCCTGGTAAACAAACACCTTTTCCTTACTTCTATTTATATATTTACTCAATATCTTAAGTGAAATTTTAGGAACCACCGGCTGAAATTTAATTACAATAAGGTAACAACTCAGATGTAAAAGAGTGACAACTTTAAATGTATGCAACTGAACCGGCAACAGAAATAAAGATTTAATTTTGGGTATGATTCAAATAACCCATTTAGAAAAAGCAGCCGAATTACTACAACCAAGACGGGTGATGAAATATGTGCTGGTGTGGTGTTCCTCTGGTTCAGCCATATTAGTGGTGGATGAAAATGAATTTGCATTAAAATCAAATACAATTATCACTATCACTTCCGGTCAGGTTCATTATTTTAAAAAAATAAATAATGCTAAAGGATTTGTTCTGGAATTTACTTTTGATTTCTTTTGCAAGAACGACCAGGATATTGAGTTGGTGTTTCATAACAGTTTGTTTTGCCACTTTGCCATGAATGAAATTACCTCACTTGGAAAAAGCAATGTAGTGGAAACTGAACTGCTGCAAATAGAAAAAGAGTTGAAAGAAAAGCCATATCAGTACCTTCTTTCTGTACACAGCCGCATTGAACTGACACTGGTGGAAATCAACCGCTGCAAAATAAAACAGGGTGGTGAAATTTATAAACCTGATGCACTGTTTCTTAAATTCCTTGAAATGGTGAGGAGTAATTTTAAAAAGAATCTTACGGTAAAACAAATCGCTGCTTACCTATGCACTACTGAAGCCAAACTAAATGAACTGTCCAAATTGCATACAGGCAAAACAGCACAGAATGTTATTTATGGTTTAGTGGCTTCAGAAGCCAAAAGGCTTTTTACTTATGAGAAATTATCAGTAAAAGAAGTAGCTTATGAATTAGGTTTTAATGACCCGTTTTATTTCTCCAATTTTTTCAAGAAGCAAACAAAGCAATCCCCCAAAGAGTACCGGGAAAAATTTGCACTTTAAATTTTACATGCTTTTTACAGAATTGTCTATTCTTTAAGAAGCAGACCTGAATCATCTTTGTGCTGTTAAAATAATTCATCTATTCTAAATATCAGCACATGAAACTGAATCAGGATATTGCCTCTCTTTTATTAAGGATTGCATTATCAACAGGTTTTTTATCAGCCGTAGCCAGCCGCCTCAGCTTGTGGGGCAAATATTCATCCGGTTGGAGCAATTTTGTTTCTTACACAGCACAGGTAAATTCATTTGCCCCAAAAAATTTGGCACAAACCATTGCAATTATAAGCACTCTACTGGAAATGATGCTTGGCGTTATGCTGCTTATTGGCTACAAAACAAACTATGCGGCGGTTGCTGCTGCAATACTTACCCTGCTTTTTGCATTGGCAATGGCTATTTCTTCGGGAATAAAAGAGCCGTTGGATTATTCAGTTTTTGCCTTTAGTGCAGGCGCATTTTTGCTGGCAACCATGCCTTATTACAAGTGGAGCATTGACCAATTATTAATCAAATAAATTTAAAAATGGAACAGACAATTTTAAACACAAACATCAACGATTATATCGTTAGGAACAATCAAAAAGAATGGCAGCCTTTAATTGAAAAAGGTACTCATTATGAGGGAGTATCGGTAATCTCCCTTCATTACGATGAGAAGAAACAACGTTCGACAACCATTCTTTTAAAATTTGAACCAGGTGCTTCTTATCCCTACCATAATCATCCGGCGGGTGAAGAAATTTTTGTACTGAATGGCGAAGCTATTTTTGAAGATGTTACACTATCAGAAGGAGATTACTTATACACTCCGCCAAACTATAAGCATTCAGTTAGAACAAAAACTGGTTGCACCATGCTTTTTGTGGTCCCTGAAGAAGTGGTTATTTTGTAAACAATAAAATTTATAATGGTGAAAAAAATTGATTCGGAAACCAATGTGATTACATGGTTTGAGATCCCCGTATTGGATACTGCAAGAGCCAAACAGTTTTACGAAACTATTTTGGACATTAAGATGCAAACAATGCATGTTGCTGAAACAAATGAGGAGCTTACTTTCTTTCCTTTCAATCCTGCTATTGTGCAAGCTACGTCCGGCAGGGTCACAGGGGCATTAACTAAATCGGCGAATGGAAAACCATCTGTAAACGGTACAAGGGTTTACATTAATGCAAGTCCCGACATACAATTTGTATTAGATAAGGTTGAACAGTCTGGGGGTAAAGTTGTAGTACCAAAAACATTAATCAGAGCCGGATATATTGCTGTGATTACCGATACCGAAGGAAACAGTATTGGGTTACATGCAGAAAAATAACGATGAGACAAACTGTGATATTTCTTCCCCTGAATTATCCGTAACTTAGAGGCTGACCTTGCTCAATAATTATGCAGACAAAGCAACAACCTATTGGCTACTATCTTAAACAGCTTGATAACCTTTTAACGGAAGGGATTAATGCAATTCAGGCACAGCATGGGCTAAGCCGAACGGAGTGGCAAACGCTGAACGCAATCAGCGAGGAGCAGCCCGCTGCAAAAGAAAAACTCATTGAACTGCTGAACCCCTTTGCCGATAGTGTTGCATTAGAAAGCATCCTATCCAAATTTGTTGAAAAACTTTTGATAGAAATAAAAGAAAATATGGTGATTTTGTCTGATGAAGGAAAACAATTGTACAGCTCCTGTTTAACTGCTCAGCAGCAGTTCAGGAAAAAAGTAATGAGTGGAATTTCAGAAACAGAGTATCAGGTAACGATTTCAACTTTGCAGAAAATGATTGAAAACGTTTCTTAACAGAATAACAGGACTGTACAAAATGAAGATGCATGATTACATACCATCAGAATTATTGAAGCCTTTCATCAAAGACTACAAAATAATAGAAAGCCGGCATGAACTGGTAAACCGGGTATTGCCGAACACTTCTGTAGCCATTGCTTTTCGCTTTCGGGGACAGGTAAATTATATTATGGATGAAAAAGCAAACGCATTACCTGTATCTGCTATTTCCGGGTTAAGAAAATCGGTTAGGTTAATCAATTACTTGAAAGATACAGGAGTTGTTATTGTTTTGTTTAAAGAAGCAGGTGCATCAGCATTTTTTAAGCGGCCGCTGCATGAATTGTTTGAAGAAAGCCTTCCGCTTCATAATCTTATTGAAAGGCAAAAGGTCTCCATGATAGAGGAGCAAATAACCGCTGCTCAAAATAACAGAGAGCGGATAGATATTATTGAGCAAATCTTATTATCGCAATTATACACTTACAAACCCGATAATCTTATTTCAACCGCTATTAAAGAAATCCGGGCTGTCAATGGAATAGTCAATATAAAAGAATTAACCGGTACACTTTACATAAGCCAGGATGCGTTTGAAAAAAGATTCAGAAGAATTGTAGGTTCATCGCCTAAACAGTTTGCGTCAATTATACGCATGTCATCTGTAATACAGCAAAAAGCGAACGAAAGGCTTTTGGACATTGCATTTGATGCAGGCTATTATGACCAGGCCCACTTTACTAAAAGTTTCAAAACTTTTACAGGACAATCACCAACTGACTTTTACAAGTCCGCTTTCGTTTGGTAATTCAATGATTTTTTACAATGATTTTGTTTTTACTGTTCTGAAATTTGCATTATCAAAATTTAAGATAATGACATCAATATGCAGAATGGCCTTCTTTTTATGGATGGCTGTATTGCCTGTCCATACAGGCTTTTCTCAACCAGTAAAAAAGTCACTTAAAAAATCAACAACTATGAATAATATAAAGAACAAGGAAGCGATTAATTTTCTTTACAATTCAATACTTAATAAAAAAATATTCAGCAAATTACCTGAAATAATCTCAACCGATTACACAAATTCATTTGGAGAAAAAGGTGTTAAAGGGTTCCAAAAATCAATACTTGAATTAGCAAATGCCTTCCCTGATGCACAATGGAAAGCAGAAGAAGTAATTGCTGAAAACGATAAAGTAGTTGTAAAGCAAAAATTCACCGGAACACATAAAAATCAATTTCAAAATATTCAACCAACGGGCAAAACAGTTTCTGTTGACGGAGCAGCAACTTATGAATTTAAGAATAGAAAAATAATTCATAGCCGGATACAAACCGACCGGCTTGTTTTTTTACAGCAATTGGGTGTTTTGCCTGCTGACCTTTCTACGGTATCTGATAAAAATGAAACCTGGAATGCTGTTTATTTTATTGATAAATTTCTTGTTCCAAAAAACTCCAATGCAGAATTTGTACAGCGCATGAATTATAACCGGAATTTTATTAAAAACTTGCCCGGTTTTATTAAAGATGATGTGTATCAACAGGAAGATAAAGATGGAAGCTTCAGCATCATTACCATTGCAGCATGGCAAAGTCAAAGCCATTTAGATAGTGCAAAACAGGCTGTTCAGCAAGAATATCAACGTATAGGGTTTAATCCACTTGAGTTTTATAAGCGGCTGAATATTACAATGGACAGAGGGGTGTATGAGAAACCGGAGGAATAGACAATCAGCAACCAACTCATTCCACCCACATTTTCATATTTACTTTTTACGAAAACTATTCGGCATTTCGTTCATAATTTTTTTGAAGAATCGATTGAACTGGGAAACACAGTTGAAACTGCAATTCAATTTAATTGTTTTAAATTTTGAACTGCTGTTTAATAGAAAGACACATGCTCTATTGCCGGGCCTTCTGATAGGTGTGGATGGACTTTGTTGGGCCACCTACCCTGACAATTAATTTCCCCAAAAACTTTTTTAAAAGAAAAAGACTGGCGTATTTCCTTTTTAGTTAGGATTCCTTACTATATTTGTTCTGTTATTCAAATTTTAAATTCAAAAAAAATGACAGAGCAAATCAAAGGTTACACCTACGGCCAGGTAGGGCAATCACCTGTAAGCATTGCGGACTTGGAGCTACTAAAAAAAACGGTATTATTTACCGGAGAAGATGAAAAAAACCTTCGCCTTGCTGGTGAAGTATTAAAAGACCAAACCAATGAAGTACTTGACCTTTGGTATGGTTTCGTAGGAGCAAACGAACATTTGGTGCATTACTTCACAAAAAACGGTCAGCCCAATATGGAGTACCTCACTGCGGTTCGGGCAAGATTTGGGCAATGGATTATGGATTTATGCAACAAGCCTTATGATCAGGATTGGCTGAACTATCAACATGAAATTGCATTGAGGCATCATAGTGCAAAGAAAAACAAAACAGATAATGTGGACACTGTTCCTATTATACACTACCGCTACCTGGTAGCCTTTATTTTCCCAATTACGGCAACAATAAAAAGTTTCCTAACCAAAAAAGGGCATGATGCGGAAACAGTGGAAGCAATGTATTCAGCCTGGTTTAAGGCAGTAACATTAACCGTTATACTTTGGACATATCCTTACATCAATAAAAATGAATTTTAAAAAAACTATTAAAAGGGCAGGAATAGCCGGGTTTTGCTTTTTTCTTATCGAAGGCATCATTTGGCTATTCGTACTCTTATTCATTAAATCCAAATTATAAAAAATGAAAGTAGCAGTTTGGGATACTTATGTTGCCAAAACCGACGGAACAGTTATGCACTTTGATATTATTGTACCGTCTGAAATAGAAAATGAAACTATCATATATCACTACGGCAGGGAATATTTAAACACAAAAAATCAACCAAAACAAATTCTTTCAGCAAAAGAGTGTAATTTTTGCCATATTGAAACTGCTTCGGAAGAGATGATAATGGCAATAGAGCAAAAAGGATATTTTATAATTGAAATGCAGGGTTGCAACTGAAATTTTTATGGATAGCAGAAGCACTTTAAAATGTAATACTATATTTATAAATATGTTTAACGCAACTTCTAAATTATTCTGAAACTAAATTATATGTCAGTATTTAATCTTACAAATCAAAATTCTAACCTCAACAATAAGATAGTTGCAGGACTTGAAAGGCTGTCACAGGTTTTTAGAATATTGCTTTGGGAAAAAGCAAAAGAACATAATTTAAGCCCCATACAAATTCAATTACTCATTTTTATTCAGCATCATTCTGCAGATAAAGCAACTGTAAGTTATCTGGCACAGGAATTTAATTTTACAAAGCCAACAATCAGCGATGCAATAAAAACCTTAGAACAAAAGAACTTAATCAGGAAGATTGCGGACAGTAACGACACAAGAAGCTACACCATACAACTAACAGCTTCCGGAAAGAAAATAGTTTTGGAAACAGAAAATTTTGCAAATCCCATAACTGAAATAATTAAAAAAGCAAACGGGGCAGATAAATTAATATTATGGGAAAATATCTCACACTTAATATCGCTTTTAAACAAACAGCAAATTATAAGCGTACAAAGAACCTGCCTTAATTGCAGGCACTATACAACAAATAATAGGAACCCGTTTTGCACATTACTAAATCAAAAACTGCTACAAAAAGACATCAGAATTGACTGTGAAGAATTTGAACTGGCATAATCCGCTTTAAGCGATATAGTGATGATAAAGCGAAAAGATAAACCTTTAAGTTAGGATTGCCCTGGTCATATTCAATTTTAATAGCTTATTATCACCGCCAAATATATTGATTGACTCATATCACTATAAAATCTTACCTGCATCATTGATTTTGATTAATTGATCAGTTACATTTAGAGCGAAGAATTAAAGTCAGAGATATTCCTGGCTTGGCTCCATATTCAAAATTGGAAAGACGAATGACCCAGCAGGGTATTAAAATGCACTAGGATTGAGTTAATTACATTAACAAACATAAAGAAGTATTGAATGAAAAAAAGAGAGATAGCTCGGGCTCTGTGGAGACGCTGGGCAGCAATGTGGAATGGAGATTATTCACTGGCAAACGATATTATAGTAGCGAAGGGCTTTACTGCACATCTTACTGATATTGGATTGGTCTTTGCTGATCCAATCAGACTTCGTATGAATTCACAACAGGAGGTACATAAATGGGTTGCCCGAATCAGAAACAAATATGCCAGCCTGAATTACACAACGAAAGCAGGCCCGTTTATTGACATTGAAACCAGCTGCATAAGTGCTACCTGGCAAGCCGAGGGTGTGTTTACCGGTAAGACATCTATGCCAAATGATAAACCGGGGGCGCCATTTACTATCGTGAGAACGGATATTCTGCGATTCAAAAATGGGAAGCTGTATGAATATTGGGCACTCAACTCCTCCGGATCATGGCATGTCTAAGATGTAATTAAACTTAACAAGTTTCAGGACTGGATGCAGAAATAATGAAAGCCTTGTTATATCCCGTTAATGCTTAGCCAACATGCATTTTATTATAGCTATGCTAATAAAAGTGAGAATGTAATGATAACTAACAACGACCTTAACAAACTAAAATCACCTGCCCCGAAAATAAAATATGGGTTTGCAAAAGAACTGCTTAAAACCGGAGCCACTCATCCAGAATTACTTTATCCCCATCTTAATTTTTTAACAACCTTAATCCACGAAAAAAACAATATTTTAAAATGGACAGGTATTGACCTTATTGGTTATTTATCAGCAGTGGACACTAAAAACAAAACAGGTAAACAAATACCTGCACTTATAACACTGCTTCACGGCGGGCATCTTATCACCTGCAACCATGCCATCTTCGCTTTGGGCCTTATTGCACAAAATAAACCGCAATACAAAAAAGAGATTATTGAAGAACTTCTTTTAATCAGCAAAGATAAATTTGACACAGCCGAATGTAAAAATATTGCCACAGGAAAAGTACTGGACGTTTTTAAACTGCTGTTGACTGATATAAAAGAGAATAAAAAAGTAATAAGGTTTATTCAAAACGCTACGAAAAATACACGTAACGCTACAAAGAAAAAAGCAATTCATCTAATTGCTAAGATTAAAAAAATATCATCAACAGTAGAAACATAAGATTAACTGTGGATAGTTTATTTTATTTGAAGCTAATAGAAAGTAGTTTAAAGAAATAAAATTGAGGATTACGAAAAAGAAAAAATAAGTAAATAATGACAAATTCAGACAGGTACAAAAGGGGTTGGGAAAAGCTTAAAGAAATAGATGGTGAAGCTGGCGAAAAAGTGATTAACAGCTTAAAAGATATTTCGCCTGAACTGGGAAAGTTCATCATTGAATATGCTTTTGGCGACATCTATACCAGGGAAGGGCTTGATTTAAAATCAAAAGAAATTGCCGTGGTTGCCGCTTTAACCGCTTTGGGAACTGCACAGCCGCAGTTAAAAGTGCATATCAACGGAGCATTAAATACAGGCAGTGATATTAACGAACTGAAAGAAGTGATTTTGCAATTGTCTGTGTATGCAGGCTTCCCGGCATGTATCAATGGTATGAATGCTTTGAAAGATGTGTTAAATGAAAGAAAGGAACATGGAATTGAAGACAATATTGGCAAAACTGCAACAGCAAATGCTACCATAACTAACCGGCTTAAAGCAGGTGAAAATGAGTTGACCCTATTAGACCCTTTGCAGGTTGACAGATTAAAGAAAGCATACAACGACTTTTCACCGGAGCTGGTAAAGTTTACACTTGAATATGGTTATGCAGATATTTTTGCAAGAGACAACTTAGATAAAAAGCACAGGCAAATAGCAACGATTGCTGCACTGGCGGCAATGGGTAATGCCCAGCCGCAATTAAAGTTTCACATCAACGCCGGGTTGAATATTGGATTAACAGTTGAGAACATAAAAGAGATTATGCTGCTGATGACAGTGTATGCAGGATTTCCGGCAGCTATTAATGGAACAAATAGTTTAAAAGACGTGGTTGATGAACGAAAGATAAAGAACAATAACGTTGATAGAGAATGAAGCATTCAACTCTTTTGTTCATTATTACCTTATAAAAATTGTGTACAACATGAAATATATTTTCTTATCACTTGCCGTATTATTTAATGTGTCGGGGTATATTATCTTTAAAAGCATATCCGCTAAACCAACCAACATAAAATGGTTTATGATTTTTGCTGTTGGATTGCTATTGGGAGCAATCAATACTTACCTGTTCACAAAATCGCTAAAGGAAATTAATTTAAGTATTGCTTACCCGGTTTTTTCAGCAGCAAGTATTACGTTGATTACGCTTATTTCAGTTTACATTTTTAACGAAAAAATGAGTGGCATTAATATACTTGGCGCTTTTATCATTATTGCAGGCATAGTTCTCTTAACCCGTTAAACGGCTTATTATTCAATAAGATTTAGAAGCCATCACTAAGTATATGACGGAGAGAAAAACAGTTAAAATATTATTTCCTGAGGGGTCAAGCCTCTCTGCTCGTCAGGCAATAACAGCTCTCGGCAAAGAAGGTTACAGGGTTGATATCTGCGACCCCAATCCATTATGCATCTGCCGGTTTTCCAGGTATGTAAATAAATTTTATAAATGCCCCGTTATATCAACCGACCCGGAAGGCTACTATAATTTCATAATGAACATTCTTGGCAAAAACAAGTATGATGTTTTGTTCCCTGTTCATGAGCAATCATACCTGTTTTCAAAAAAATACAAATCTATTGCTCGGCATGTCAATATTGCTATAGCTGATTTCAACAGCTTTTTTATTTTGCAAAGCAAGATTGAGTTCATCAAATTACTTCAACAACTCAATATTCCTCATGCGCCATCGAAGTTTGTAAAAACGAAACAGGAATTACTGCAACAAAGCCATTTTCCCTATTATGCGAAAGTGGCGTATGGTACAGGAGGGCATGGTACATGGAGGGTTGATGACATAAGTAAATTGAACGAAGTGATTACTGCACTTGAATCAGAAGGATATTTAACAGGTGATTCAGAAATACTGGTTCAGACTGCTGAGACAGGAGTACTTTCTGTGGCGCAGTCTTTATTCAGCAAAGGGTCCCTCATCGGTTGCCATTGTTACCAGTTGATTTCAGAAGGCGTTGGCGGCAGTGCCAGTGCAAGAATAGGCGTATTTCATCCAAAGGTGATTGAACATCTTAAAATCATCGGCAGGCGTTTAAACTGGCATGGCTGTTTTATGCTTGATTATATATATGATGCTGCTACTGAAACACCCTATTACATTGAAGCCAATCCCCGGACAGGCGAAACCATGAATGCTATAGTGAGTGGTTTTAACCTGCCGTTAATGCTTACTAAATTGTCAATGGGGGAAGAAGTTACTGCACCTGAAAAGCAGAAATATGGGGTAAAAACACATAGTTTAATGGCAACGCTGCTGGGTATTGCAAACCGTGGGGGAACAAGACGGGAATTAATAGCTGAAACATGGAAATCTTTCTTAAAGAGGAAGAATTATCGTAATAGTTACGAAGAGTTAACAAACATAAGGGAGGATTTATATAGCGTCATTCCATTTGTTTTTGTCTTTTTTAGATTACTGATAAATCCTGCAAGTGTTGCCAGGATATCTGGTAAAACAATAAGTAATTATTCAATATCTGAAAATACTGTAAAAATTATTAATGAAATGCAGACTTAATATCTGGCTGAATTTTCAAATAATATAATGAGCAGTTCTGTTATTGATGAACAATTTTTGATTGGAACAAATAGTTTAAAAGAAGTAGTAACAGAACGACAGACTGGGTAGAATAGATAAAAACATCATACAACAAACATCATGCACCAAGTTGCTTCAAAATATAGTAGTACTGGAAGAATTGCCTGCCAAGCTGTATTCCTGCTTGGTATAGTGTATGCAGTGACTACTGTTTTGGGATTTGTTTCTCTCAAGTCACCTAATGAACCGATTGGAGATCCCTTCTTTACAATGATGGAACTGCTTATCTTGCTAATGGTGCCATTCATGGTTGTCAGTATGATTGCAGTTCATTACCATGCCGCTATTGAAGATAAAATATACAGCCTTGCAGCGCTTTTGTTTATGATTGTAATGGCTGGTATCAGTTCCTGTGTTCACTTTCTTATTTTAACAGTAAGCCATCAACTGGATGCGGTACAATCAGCAGAACAGTCATGGTTCTTTTCATTCAAGTGGCCTTCTGTACTATATTCACTAGATATTCTTGCATGGGATTGGTTCTTTGCCCTGTCCATGTTCTTTGCTGCACGGGTATTTAAAAGAAACAGGTTAGAAAAGACTATAAGGGTTCTTATGATTATCTGCGGTCTGCTGAGTCTTGCCGGTTTAATCGGTGTGCCCCTTAAAAATATGCAGGTTAGAAATATTGGAATTATAGGTTACGGCGTAATTGGCCCGTTTGTTTTTTTATTAGTTGGCAAAGTGTTGAGGCAAACAGGGCAAACAACTTCAAGTGTCAACAAGAATAGAAATATTTAATCTGGCAGGTGTTACTTATCAAATATTGTGTATTGTAAGTTTAATATGGTTGGTTAAGTTATATAAAGCATGAATGATAGAGATAGGTTTAGTAACTTTATAAAGCCTTAATACGGAGGTTTTTGGATATATTGGCTAAAATTTTACCTTCAGACTTAGCAAATACAATAGTTGGGCGTAATACTAAAGTGACATCATTTAACTTTAAACAGACAAAAAATGAAATTTAAAATCTTACTTGCAATATTATTTTTATCCAACTTGACATTTGGACAGAATAAACAAATCAAAAGGCTTGATGATAGCGAAATTTCATCATCAGAAATTGACAAAACCGTTAAACGTTTAATGGACACTGCAAATGTTCAAGGGTTAGACTTGGCAATTCTAAATAACAAGAAAACGGTTTTTATTAAATCTTATGGGTACAAAAACAAACCTAAAAATGAATTATTAGACACGGCTTCGGTAATGTATGGTGCATCTTTTAGTAAAGCAGTTTTTGCTTACTTAACAATGAAATTAGTACAAGAAAAAATAATTGATTTAGATAAACCGCTTTACAAATATTTAAGTAAACCAATTTCCGAGTATGAATATTTTTCAGACCTCAAATCTGACGACAGATGGAAGTTAATTACTGCAAGAATGTGTTTAAGTCATACAACTGGGCTTCCCAATGTAAGATGGCTTCACCCAACAACAGGAGTTGAAGATACACTTGGAGTTATACGAATTTATTTTACGCCAGGAACAAAATATGCTTATTCAGGTGAAGGATTAAAACTCTTGCAATTAGCAGAAGAAGAAATTACCAACAAAACAGTTGAAGATTTAGCCATTGAGAAAGTATTTACACCAATTGGTATGAAAAGGACAGGTTTCATTTGGCACAAAGAATTTGACGATAATTATGCAATTGGGCATTTAGAAAATGGTGCTTTAAATCCAAAGAAAAAACGAACGACACCAGTTGCAAGTGGCTCATTGGTAACGACAATTTCTGACTATTCAAAATTCATAGAAACTGTAATGCAACAAAAAGGGTTAGACAAAAAAATGTATAGTGAAATGCTGTCTTCCCAAATTAAAATATATTCAAAAGTTCAGTTCCCAACAATAACAGAAGAGACTACAACAGAAAACAAAGCCATAGACTTATCTTATGGACTTGGTTGGGGGCTTTTAAAATGTAAATATGGACGAGCATTTTTTAAAGAAGGACACGATGACGCTTGGAGAAATTATAACATTAACTTTATTGACAAAGGCATTTCAATAATCATAATGACAAACAGTGCCAATGGAGAATTAATTTTTAAAGAACTATTGGAAACCTTAATTAGCGACAAATTTACACCTTGGAAATGGGAGACTTATTTTCCCTATAACTACAAGACAAAGTAGAAAAAGCACTACGCCCAACATTGGATCGTTTGTGGCAATTTTACAAGACGACTCAAAACAAACAATAAAGTATGACATCAGAAAAATTGAACGAGTTAAGAACTGAGTTATCAGTAAAATCAAAAAATGGAATTGATTTTACTTTGTCTGCAAGTGCTATTTGGCTTGTAATAGTTTTCTTATGGAGGCTTGAATTTAAACCGTATGATAAATCCATATTTGTATTTATTGCAGGTGGGCCAATGCTTCCATTGGCTTTCCTATTTTCAAAGTTGCTAAAGACTAATTGGAAAATTGAAAACAATCCATTGCAACCATTGGGACTTTGGCTCAATTTTGCTCAATTATTGTATTTCCCATTTCTTATCTTTACTATGATAAAAATGCCTGAATATTTTATTATGACCTATGCTATCATAACTGGTGGGCACCTTTTCCCTTATGCTTGGTTTTACAAAACAAACTTGTATGCAATCTTTGCCTTTTTAATAGTTTTAGGTTCATTTATAAATGGACTAACCATGCCCACTGAGAAGATGTATTTTGTTGCACTATATATTAGCATTTTATTATTTGTACTAACAATTTGTTTATATCTTGACTTTAAGAAAAAGATGTCGTCGGACAAATAAAGACTGCCACCAACATAGTCATTGCTCATTATGAAACAGTCTTTATTTCATGCGGAAAATAATATTCGGGGAAAACTAAAACACCTTACTGATTAGATATGTGCTCTATTCCAACTCCAGCATCTCACCTTGCTTTAAAAGCAAAGGAGTAACATTTCTTTCTTTTGCAAATTTTAGAAAATTATCTTCCGGATCTGGCGTTTCTATATAATTACCACCGGACCTTCCATAGTGAATCGGGCATACTTTTTTTGCACCAAGCAGTGACGCTGCCACTACAGCCTGTTCAGGATTCATAACAGCAGGAATACCTGTGTCAATTACTTTCCCCTGCGATAATCTTGCAGCATTGATTGGCATAAACGCAATATCAAACGGTCCATACGCAATGGCTATGTCCCGCCAATACCCATGCCATAAGGTGTCGCCACAGTGTATTATTTTTTTACCGCCTCCCTGTACAATCCACGACACTTGCGGGTGGCCAAAACCATCCACAGCCGGTACAGGAATTGCAACTAAATCACCAGCCCACCTGGATATATCTGCAGGCTGGTACAGTTTCAATGGTTGTACCCGTAAATCTCTTGAGTCTATCCAGGGAACAGTTTCTTCAAAGCAATAGAGGCGGCTTTTGTTGTTAAAAACAGTTTTTAAAGCTGCCGGGTCGTAGTGGTCAGGGTGATGATGCGTAATCAGGGCAGACCTTGCATCCGTACCGGCAACAAGTTTCATGTCATTGTATTCTTCAGAAGAAGTTGAATCAATAAATAAAGTAGTACCTCCTGATTCTATTTTAATACCTGCCCAGGCAAGCCGCTGTATTTTCATATTATCTGATTTTATTGGGGAAGGAATTTTTACTTTCTTTTGATTGTTGTGTTGGGATTTTAGTACAGAAGGTATTGCCGAACTTACAATACTTGCTGTAATATTTTTTATCAGTGTTCGTCTTTTCATAATTCTGCTGCTTAAAGAAATCTTATGTAAGTGAAACAAAATGCACAGTGCAACAGGTAAATTAAATTGAAGCCCTGATTGTTGCCCCCATTCCTGCAAGATGAATTAATGCTGACCTGCGAACTTCTTCTGCTGAAAGTCTTCCCAGCAGTTTATCTTCCAAATCACATGCACCTGTGGCATCATACAACACAATAACCGAATAGTCTTTCATTATTGCTTCACGGGCTGTGGTGGAGAGGCACCCATGTGTATAAAAGCCTCCAAAAATTACCTCTGAAACATTAAATGATGCAAGCCATTCACCGAGATTAGAACCTGTAAAGGCACCATATACATTTTTTTCAAAAATTTTTTCTGTTTCCGAATTGGCAGCGGGGCCAAACCCTTCAAAGAATTCTGCCCCCCAGCTACCAGGTACAAAAGCGGGAGATTCATCAGGTTTATTAAAATGTTTTACCCAGGCAATCGGAATTTTATTTTCCCTTGCATGGGTTACTAATTTTCTGATGGCAGCAATATGTTTTTCATGATTGGGAACCGGACGTTGCCCCTTTGCCGAAAACTCATTTTGGGCATCAATAATAATTACAGCTTGCATACATTGATTATTTTATGCTGCAAGTTAAAAGATGCAGCACCTTAACGCAATCCAAATCTTGCTTATTCTGTTCATGCTTCATTACCAAAAAGTTTTTAAAGCCTCCATAAAATTCTTACAGGCATCAGGGCAAAAAGAAAAAAACAAATTCGGCTCTGTAAGTTCAATTTCCATCAGCCATAAATCGCCTTCTTTGTTTAGTACACCATCTATTCTTGCATAAAGAAGTGGAGCTTCTATATGTTCTAAAATTTTAGCAGCAATAGCCATTGTCTTTTTTCCGGGAATCACCGGTGTCACTGTTCCGCCAAATTTCTGTTGTACTCTAAATTCCCCCTGTATCGCTTTTTTACAAACGGCATGGCTGAATTTTTTATTAAAATAAATTAATGATACTTCGCCTGCATCCAGAATCTCCTCCATAAACTGCTGAACAATAACATCGCCTTTCAATAACATATCTGAAAACATTTCTTCATCCTTTTGATTTGAATGCTGAGAAACCATCCATGTGTTATAAGAGCCGCAAGACACTGCTGGTTTTACAACTGCTTTGCTCCATTTATGTTTGAGCAGGATTTCAGAGAGCAGGATATCTGAGCTTTTCCTGCAATACTCAAATGATGGCATCTTAATTTCAATCTTCTCAAATAAAGAGAGATATTGTTTATTTGCATTCCACTTAACAAGGGTCACAGAATTAAAAACACGGATGTGATTGCCTGCCAGCACATCCAGCCAGCCAATAAATTCAGCATAATGCAAATGATAATCCCACATAGAACGAAGGATTACAAGGTCAAATTTATCCCACTCAATACTGCTGTCATTCCAAACAGCCGGATACACTTTAAACCCGTTTTGATTTAAACAGGCAGCTAACACTTTATCATCAGGTGTTAGAAAGGGATTTTCTTTGCTTGTTGCAAATGCAATATGTTTCATTAAAAAAGTAATTATTTATTCGGGATAATAAACCTGAAGATTGCAATGATTACAGCAACTAATAAAGACCATGCAACAATGATATACAGACGGGCAAAGTTTTCTCAATCTCTTATGAAAATTGCGTCTTATGAATATCTTTATTTGCCATTTCCCAGCCAATCATAGATTGTTTCCTGGCTTTGCCATAAGAATACTCCCCGGCAGAACCATTTTTAAGAATTATTCTATGGCAGGGAATCAGGTATAGAATAGTGTTACTTGCTACAGCCCCGCCCACTGCTTTGGCAGCATCAGGTTTGCCAATCATGTTTGCAATGTTTTGAAATGAACTTACAGCGCCGAATGGAATTTTAGTAAGCGCTTCCCACACTTTTATTTGGAATTCTGTTCCCTGTACAAGCAGGTTAAGTTTTTCAGGATTTGTAGCAGAGGGTTTAAATATATTGCGAATATACTTTTGAGTAAAACCGGGCTTGTGAATGATAGTTGCGAATGGCCATTTAGCCTGAAAGATTTCAAACTCATTGCGGCTTTTTTCCTCATCAATAAATTTAAGGCAGCATATTCCTTTTTCTGAAGCAGCAATAAAACACAAACCAAATGGAGTACCGTGATACCCATAATAAATAATCAATCCTTCTCCGGCTGATTTATACTGCAATGGGCTAACTCCGTCAATATGTACAAACAGGTCATGCACCCGTGACTGGCTTGAGAGCCCCGATACAACAGCAGCTTCAATCATGTTTTCAGTCTCATGAATTTTTTCTCTTAAATAATCAAGTGTAAGGTATTGAACAAATTTTTTAGGGCTGATGCCTATCCAGTCAGTAAAAATGCGCTGAAAATGAAAAGTACTCATGTGTACCTTTCTTGCTATCATAGCCAGGTCTGGTTGCTCCTTAAAATTTTCAGTTAAATAGCCAACTGCTTTTTCAATCCTGTAATAATTAATAAGCGCCTTATCCATATCCTGAAGATTCAGTATTAAAATTATCATTTTTAAGCAGGCGTTCCAATCCAAATCTTGCTATTGTTGCTTATTCAGCAGCTAAACATGCCAATTAAACGGATTCATTGAATATCTTTATGATGAAGAAAGATACTCCAATACTTTAGTTACATAACACCACAAGTTAGTGGCAATTTAAAATTACAAATAATGAAAATTTCAGTAGCACAAACAAGGCCATTTAAAGGAGATATTTCTGCAAATATTGAAACACATAAAAAATTGATTGCCCTTGCTGCTTTCCATAATGCCAGTGCAATATTTTTCCCGGAACTTTCTATAACAGGTTATGAACCCGAACTTGCAAAAGAGTTGGCAACAAACCAAAATGACAAGGCTTTTGACGTTTTCCAGGAAATCAGTAACAAAAATAATATCACTATTGGACTTGGAATGCCGACAAAAATCAATTCAGGCATACAAATCAGTATGATAATTTTTCAGCCAAATACAGCAAGAGAGACTTATTCAAAACAACAACTGCATTCTGCCGAGTTTCCCTATTTTGTAAATGGAGAAAAGCAAATCATTATTACAGTTGATAATAAAAAAATTGCACCTGCCATCTGTTATGAAAGTTTACAAACGGAACATTCAGACAATGCAAGTAAACTTGGTGCTGAAATTTATGTGGCAAGTGTTGCAAAATCACAAAATGATATTGACAAGGCAATGATACATTATCCGGCGGTTGCAAAGAAATTTTCAATGCCGGTTTTAATGGCGAATTGTGTTGGTTACTGTGGCTACTTTCAAAGTATTGGAAAAAGCGCTGTTTGGACAAAGCAGGGAAAGTTGGCAGGCCAACTTGACGACAAATCTGAAGCAATATTGATTTTTGACACTGAAACCGAAAAGGTAATTAAACAGACAGTATAAAAGTAAATTGCCACAATGGGAAAATTCAATTCAAAAAAATTAATCATAACAGGCGTTTACTTACTTGGTTTTTTAGTTGGGGTTGTGAGTCATTTATATGATATTTATATTCACGGATTTCTTGGATATACATTTGCTCCATTTTTATTAAATGTTTACTGGACACTACTAACACTTTTTGACGCTGCTGTTATAATATTATTGCTAACAAAATTTAGGACCGGAGTAATATTAGCAATAGTTGTCATGGTAACAGATATTTTAGTGAATCTGGGGTTTGGGATTTACTACTATTTTATAACAAATAAATTTATTATGTGGGGATTGCTTACACAAATACCCTTTGGTGTTTTTATTTATGTTACTGCTAAGTATTTATTAAGAAAGCAAACGCTAAAAGAATTTATTTCTGCATAAAAACCAAGTAAAATGAATAAAATAATATTATTTTTCATTCTGGCAATAACTACAACAGCAGTTAAAGCACAATCAAAACCTGATACAAACAAAATAGTTATGAATACTAAAGTTTTTCTTACGGAAAAAGTAGCAAAGCAAATTGCAGACATTGCAGAGCAGGAGGCTGTGAAAAATAACTGGACAGTTTCTATTGCCATTGTAGATGAAGCCGGGCAATTAATATACTTCACAAAAATGGATGAGAGTACAAATGCAAGTGGTGAAGTAAGTATTGCAAAAGCCAAACATTCCGCTTATTACAGGCGGGATACAAAATTTCATCAGGATTTGATATTAAAAGGTCTTAACCCCCTGCTTACTTTGCCCAACTCAATGCCAATAGAAGGCGGTGTTCAACTGATTTATAAAGGAAAGACGATTGGGGCAATTGGAGTAAGCGGAGCCGATTCGGCGGATGATGGCAAAATTGCAAAAGCCGGAGCAGATTTATTATTAAAATTAGAATAGACAATTTATAATAGTTTCATTAATGAAGACCAGGTTAACTGAACTGCTCAACATAAAATTTCCTGTTATTCAGGCTCCAATTGGAAGTGCAACAACTCCTGAACTGGTTGCTGCTGTTTCAAATGCAGGTGGGCTTGGATGTCTTGCATTATCATGGAAAAGCCCTGAATTAACAAAGGAATATATCCGTACTACAAAAAAATTAACCAACAAACCGTTTGCAGTAAATCTTGTGTTGGCTTTTAACCAGGAAGAGCGAATACAAATTTGCATAGAAGAAAAAGTGCCGGTAGTTTCATTTTTTTGGGGAGACTGTTCTCCTTTTATCAGCGACCTGAAAAAAAACAATATACTTGTTTGTCAAACGGTAGGCAGTTCGGCTGAAGCTGAAAAATATGAAGCAAATGGTGTTGATTTTTTAATTGCACAAGGAATGGAAGCTGGCGGGCATGTTTGGGGTAACGTAGCAACATCTGTATTAGTACCGGCAATAACTGATAAAGTAAAAATTCCGGTTGCCGCCGCAGGTGGTATTGCCGATGGAAGAGGGATTTTAGCCGCTCTTAGTCTTGGTGCAGACGGAGTTTGTTTGGGTACAAGGTTTTTAATGTCAAAAGAAGCCCACATAAATCCGGTGTATCAAAAATTGATTGCTGATGCCAGTGAGAACGATACACTATATGCTAAGCGTTTATTTAATATCGGGTGGGATAATGCCCCACACAGAATTATTAAAAACAGCACCACCAATGCCTGGGAAGAAGCAGGAGAACCAGACGCAGGAAACCGACCAAAGGAAGATGAAGTGATTGCTTATAAACAAAATGGGGAAAAGATTTTAAGATATAGTGATGAAAACCCAATTCTTGGAACAACAGGAAACCTTGAAGCATTGGCATTATATGCAGGCCAGACTGCAGGCTTACTTTCTACAGTAAAATCAGCTTCTGAAATTATGACTGACCTGATTACTGATACACAACGGGAGTTTAATAAAGTGCAAAATATATTAATGGGAAAATAAAAATGCTTCCAGCACATTGGTTGAGGTAATCAAACTGTTTAGGGAGTATGAAATGATAGAAATACAAGCCACTGCTGTTATACCAAAAAGAAATAAAACTCACATCGGCGATTTTAGGTGGTGTTGTGAAAGTTTTATCTTTATGTTTCGGAAATACAGGAGTTGTGTGCAATCTTAAAACCGACATTCTTTAAATAATTAAAATGGGGATATTAAAATACATAAATGCTGGAGACCTTTGTGTCGCTTATGAAGAAAGTGGTAATGTTGATGGAACGACTATTATACTAATGCACGGATTTCCCTACGACATTAGAACTTATGACGAAGTAACAAAATATTTGTGTGCAAAAAACTGTCGAATAATAGTTCCTTACTTGCGTGGATATGGGCATACAAAATTTTTATCTCACAACACTATTCGTTCTGGACAACAAGCTGCTTTAGCCTATGACTTAATTGCACTAATGGAGGCACTATCAATTAAAAAGGCAATCGTAGCAGGTTATGATTGGGGTGGACGAGCCTGTTGCATTGTTTCAGCACTTTTCCCTGAACGTATTAGTGGACTTGTGTCAATGGCTGGTTATAATATTCAAAATATTGCAAAATATTCAGAGCCTGATTTTCCAGAAATTGAAATGCTTAATTGGTATCAATTTTACTTTCATAGCGAGAGAGGTCGTCTCGGTTTGGCTAAGTATCGAAAAGAGTTTTGTAAGCTATTATGGTGTAACTGGTCGCCTACTTGGAAATTTGATGACAACACATTTGAAGAATCAGCAGTCTCATTCAATAACCCCGATTTTGTTGACGTTGTGGTACATTCATATAGACATCGTTATGGATTAGCAATGGGCGACCCAAAATTTGAAACAATAGAAAAAACCTTACAAAGCCAACCAACAATAAAAGTGCCTTCGATTATATTAGATGCAGAAGCCGATGGCGTTGAGCCGTTTTCTGGAACTGGCAAAGATGCCGTTTATTTTGAAGGCGGTTATGAAAGAAGAGTTGTTAAAGGAGTGGGACATAATTTACCTCAAGAAGCACCTGCAGATTTTGCAGAAGCAGTTTTGACATTTGTTTGACGATGAAAGACTGCACACAACGTTTGCATTGTTCATTGTGAACCAGTATTTAGCTCATGAAAAAAAATAATACCTGGAAGTTCTTCGCTTTAGTATTCCTTCTGTCAATACCATTTTGGGTTTTAGGTTTCTTTTCTCAAAAATTTACCCAATCAACCCCTATAAAACTTCCACTGAGTGCCTTAATGGCAATTTGTCCGCTTCTTGCCGCTTTAATTCTTACAGGGAAGAAGTCAGGAATGACTTTACTGCTTGAAGTATTTGATTTTAGAAAAATTAAAAGTAAATTATGGTTAGTACCAACTATTCTTCTAATGCCGGTAATTGCAGCAATTTCTTACTTCTATTTAAGGCAAAACAAGGCAATTGAAGTAAATTATACATACACAGTTATAGAGCTTCTTATTTTCTTTGCAGTATTCTTCATTGGCGCAATTGGTGAAGAACTTGGATGGAGTGGTTATGCAAAGCGGCCCATGATAAAAGAATATGGGGCTTTAAAAACCGGTTTAGCGTTAGGGATTATTTGGGCTGTGTGGCACATCATTCCTTATATTGAAATGAACAAATCTGCAGCATGGATATTGCTGCAGTGCATTAATACAGTTTTATTAAGGATAGTTATGGTTTGGCTGTTCAGCAACTCCAATTACTGTGTTTTTGCAATGGTGCTTTTTCATACAATGATTAACATCAGCCCTTACCTGTTATCAAAAATTCAAGTCACTTACGACCCGATAATTTTGCTTGGTTCATTACTGTTTATTGTTATAATAATTCTTATTGTGTGGGAACCTAAGTCGTTGTCATCTTTTAGAAAACCTCTGTCAAATACGCAAGTTTAAACTTGTTAAGCTTATCCAACGAGCTGCTAAAGGTTGGAGATAAATAGTCAAGCTGTAATCGTAAATTGCAATTCAATGAAACAAAACATGGACAGTTTATCAACGGAAGAATTGGGCAGGCTTTTTCCTATAGAAATTGTCGCTGCAAACGACAAATAGGTAGAACTGTTTGAGAATGAGAAAAGGAATATCATTGCAGCTTTAGGAGGACAAATTGCAACGAGGGTAGAGCATTTCGGAAGCACTGCGGTGCCAAACCTTGCTGCCAAACCAACCATTGATATTTTAATTGAAATTCCTGCTGCCCCTGAATTGAAAGACCAGATTATAGAAAAGATGAAGAGTATAAACTATCATTTTATCTGGCGTACAGACGTTGAGCCTCCCTACATGAATTTTGTGAAAGGATATTCGCCGAATGGAATAACAGAACAATCTTATCATGTCCACATGGCTCCACAAGGCCATCCGTTATGGGATAGACTGTATTTCAGAGACTACCTGAAACAACATCCTGAAACTGCCAAAGAATATGAGCAACTGAAATGTCTGCTTGCGAAAAAACATAAGTACAACAGGGAAGACTATACAAATGCAAAAACTGAATTTATAAGCCGGGTGACAGAGCTTGCAAAGAAAGAAAATATCCTAAAGAGATAGGAATATCCATTACAAAGTATTGACTATTGACAAAGGTTTTTCTTTCTGACAAAAAATCTAACTTACAACGAACTGTAACTATCAATATCAGACAACTCTAAGCTGACAGGTTTTTCAATGTGATTGTTTTTTATGAACTCCTGTAATTCTTTAAATGACTGCAAGTCAACAATCGGGTTTTTGATATTTTCATCGGCAATATAAGTATGAATGAATGTTTGACCGTCTTCTAACTTTTGTGCCGAATAACTTATTTTAGGAGGGCTTGCTGTCCGTAAATCGTCAAACACTTTTTTAATAAGCGTTTCCACGTTGGCGGCCTGTTCAGGTTTTATTTTGTATTGTATGAGTACTTTTTTCATTGGCTTTTTGATTTTAATTACTGTATTGATAAGCTGCTGCAAACTCTTTGGAAAAGTCCTGTAATGTGGTTCCACCAACTGACTGTGATTTGTTTTTGTTGTAGTCTCCCATAAAACTTCCATCCTTCAGAGCGATACCAATTTCAACCATATAAACCTTTGCCATTTGTTCAGAAAATCCGTTTTGCATCAAAGCATTCAGTAGCTGTTCATCAGAAAACTCAACCCAATTCACATCCGTTTTGCCAATCGCATTTCCTAATACTTTGGCAACTTCAAATCCGTTTTTTTCATCGCTTACAATATATTTAATTTGCTTCCCCGATATTTCTAAACTATCCAATGCTTTAAACGCAACTTCTGCAATATCCTTTGGATGTGTAAGCGGCAAATTAACATCACCACCAAAATTGTTGCCCAGCATATTTTGGTGCTTAATCATAGGTATTGCGCCATAAAAATTTGTCAGGAACATTCCCGGACGCAGGTGTAATACATTAACATCCTTCAAGTCATTCAATTTTTGTTCAACATAAAAATTTGAACCAGTCGGACCCAAACCGTTTTCAAGATGAGAACCGATACTGCTCAAATTAACCGCATACTTTACACCTGTTTCTTTTAACGCATTTGCATATTGTTCGCCAACTGTTTTAATGTATTGTTTCAGGTCAGCAGTTCGGAAATTCGGGGGTGTCATCAGGTAAACCCCATCGCTTCCTGCAAATGACTTCTTTATAAAGTCATAATCTTCTACCGAACCAATTAGAGGAACCGCTTTCAGGGCTTCAATCTCTTTTGCCCGTTTTGCATTGGAACTTATTACTTTTACCTGGTGACCTTTTGCCACTAATTTTTCTATAAGAAAGCGGCTGATGTTTCCTAAAGAACCTGTTATTGTTACTTTCATTTTTAGTTATTTTAAAATTATTGCACAAAAATAGATTTATACTTACTTTTGTACAAGTACTTACCCAATTGTATGTATAAATATGACAGCAGTAAAAGAAACATCAGTCATCCAGGAAAACAAGAGTAATGCCTTTGCAGCTTGCCCTGTAACTTTTGTAATGGAAAGAATTGGCGGATACTGGAAGCCGATTATTTTATTCAACTTATTAACTGGAATAAAACGGTATAATGAACTTAAAAAATCTATTCCTGCTATTACAGAAAAAGTATTGATACAACATCTGAAACAATTAGAAGCGGATGGGCTTATTCTAAGAAAGTCTAGACCGGTTGTTCCGCCTTATGTAACGTATGAACTTTCTAAACAAGGTAAAGCACTAAGGCCTGTGTTCTATGCAATGGCGGAATGGGCAATAGGAAACAGTGGAAAACAATCCAGGCAATTTCAGAAGCAAATGGATGATTTCCCGAAAGAATAAACTTTCCTGCCGTCTCAAGGAACAATTCATTAAGTGAAGTACATTTATTTTAAACCATTTTCTATAAATGTTCAATAAACTAAAGACATATTTCGAATCAGTTGTTCCGTTCACTGCAGACGAACTAAACCTGGTTGATAAATATTTCGAGACCAAAACATTTAAGAAAAAAGAATTCCTGCTCCAAAACGGAATTGCATGCAACTTTATCGGGTTTATTGAAACAGGTACTGTAAGACATTTTCATATCAAAGACGGATTGGAAAAAACCTGTGATATTTCTTTTGAAAATTCCTGGGTCACCGACTTTCAGAGTTTTACTCATGGCACAGGTTCTGTCATGAATCTGCAGGCAATGGAAATCACGAACCTGTTTCTCATAAGTAAAGAGAATCTTTACAAGTTGTACAGAGAATGCAGTAAATATGAAACTTTTGGCAGGCTGATGGCTGAACAGGGTGCACAACGGGCTACAGAAATTGCCATGTCATTATCATCTGATAAACCCGAAGAACGGTTTAATAAATTAATCAGCACCAGCCCCGACCTCTTTCAAAAAGTTCCCCAAAAATATATAGCCAATTTTTTAGGTATAAGCCCAGAAAGCCTTAGCCGCATAAGAAACAGGGTTTTAAGGAAATCAAAGTCTTAACTTAAGTCATCGTTTTTAAACGCTGCCGGTTCTAATTTTGTATCAGGAATTGTTCTTAATAGAAACACAGATTTATCACCTCAATAACCATCATCATGGCATCTGGAAATGGCTTAAACAGACAAACACAACAATTAGACTTTGCCAAAGTAAAAGAATTTGAACATCAGTTGGATGATGTGATGGAGCTGATTGACACAACAGGGTTGAGAAATAAATTAAAAGAAGTTGTAGCGGAGTATCACCAAAATCCGACTGAATTAAGTAAAGCCCGGTTGGGTATAATTTATCATGAAACGGCATTGAACCTTTCATTCTTTTATAAAACAGAATTTAAGGGTTATGCAAAAAAATGTTTTGATACGCTGAGTGAACTCTTTCAATCGCCAAACACCGCTAAGGAATTGCTGCCTTTTATTGCTTCCTACAGGGCATCGGCGCTTTCATTAATGGCTGCAGAAACTAAGAAACTGAGTTTGATTGGCCAGTCGTTTAAGCTGTTTGACGATGCAGTTGAAAAATATGCTGACATGTCTTATTTACCTGAGTTTATGAGAGGCAGTGTGGCTGAAAACCTGCCCTGGTTTTACTTTGGAAAAAGAAAAATGGCAAAGCATGACTTTCAATCCATTATTGACAAGTATGATAAAAACAATGCTTATGCCAACTGGAAAGTAATGAGCTTTACCTATTGGGCATGGGCAAAACAAAGACAGGGACAACAATACCGGGCACAGGCACTTGAATATTTGAACAAGGCCATCAACATGGACCCTGATTATAAAGCAGGGCGAAAACGTTCAGAAGAATTGAAAGCAAAACTAACAGGATAAAACGTTCACTAAAATTGTTAAGCATGAAAATCCTTGTGTATGGAGCCGGAGTTATTGGCAGTATTTACGCAGCAAAACTATTTGCTGCCGGTAACAATGTTACATTGTTAGCAAGGGGAAAGCGTTACGAAGACTTAAAGAAAAATGGAGTAATTATTAAAGAAGTAATTACGGGTAAGCAAATAATAAGCAATCTGCCGCTAACGCAACAACTAACCCTTTCCGATTATTATGATTTAATTATTGTAACTGTTCGCCTTGACCAAATCGGTGATGCTTTACCTGATTTGAAACAAAATGCAGCATGCACTACTATGATGTTTATGCTCAATAATCCTGACGACAAGAGCCAGCTTGTAAATGAATTTCCACAAAAAAATATTTTATTGGGATTTCCCGGTGTGGGCGGCACTTACCAGGAGAACAGGATTGACTATGCACAAATTAAACAACAGGAAACAACCATTGGAAACATTGATGGCAAAATCACCAATGAAACAAATGAAATAAAACAGCTTTTTGAAAACGCCGGGTTTAAAACAGAGATTAGTACTAATATGCAGGCCTGGCTGAAAACACATGCAGTCTTTGTGTCCTGTGTGTCCGCAGCAATTGCTAAAGAAAATGGTGACAGTATTCAGTTAGGCAAAAATAAAAGCAGTGTCAGGATAATGGCACAAAGCATACGGGAAGGATTTTCAGCCTGCAAAAATTTGGGGATGCCAATAAAGCCCACAAACTTAAAAACTATTTTTCTTGTAATGCCACAATGGTTTTGTGTTTTATACTGGAAAAAAGCCATGCAGGGGAAAATAGGAACATTATCTATTGCTCCCCATGCCAATGCTGCAAAAGGAGAAATGCAACTGCTGGCAAAGAAAGTATTGGGCATTGTTCATTCATCTTCCGTTTCAACACCAACGCTGGATAGATTGCTTACAGAGTTTATAGGTTAACCGCTTAGTATATTCGGATTAACAGGTATGAAATGTTGCAAACCGGACTATATATCCAAATGCTTTTACTGCCATTACTGCAATTTTTATAAAATCACTTTTAGAAAAAACCAATGAAAATATATATCCTTTTGGCACACCCGGATAAGAATACATTTAACGGAAGACTTGCCGATGCTTATGCAAATACGGCAAAATTGAAAGGGCATGAAGTGCGGATACAAAATTTAGGCGAATTAAATTTTGACCCCATCCTCTGGCAGGGATATAAAGTTATACAGGAACTGGAGCCTGATTTAAAACAGGCACAGGAAAATATTTTATGGTGCAATAAATGGGTCATCTTTTATCCAATATGGTGGGGTTCTGTCCCTGCTATTTTTAAAGGGTTTCTGGACAGAACTTTGTATTCGGGCTTCGCCTATAAATATCATGAGAAAGATCCTTTTTGGGATAAACTTTTAAAAGGAAGGTCGGCGCATGTTATCACTACCTGTGATGCACCTGTATGGTGGATATGGTGGCAATACAGGAACAGCGACATCAACACAGTGAAAAGAGCAACGCTGAAATTTTGCGGCATATCACCTGTTAAAGTAACACGGATTGGGAGGCTGAAATATTTGGATGAGAAGCAACGGCAGAAAAAAATTGAGATGGTGAAAAAGATGGTAAAGTAGAAGTGTTTTATGCATAGGGCTTACTTAAATACGACGGCTTTGGGTGTATTTGTAAAAATTTTTATCTTTAAGTTTCGCAACTATAGTAGTTGGCGGCCATTTTAAAACGAAATCAAAATTCTATGACACTTAAGCATAAAATAGCTGTTGTTTATGGAGCGACAGGTTCTGTTGGAACTGCTGTTTCTATCAAATTTGCATCTGAAGGTGCGACTGTCATTCTTGTAGCAAGGGAAAATGAAAAATTAAAGATTTTATCTGACAAAATCTGTTCAAATGGTGGACATTGTTATTACTATGCATTAAATGCCATGGAAAACAAAGAAGTTGAGGAGCACCTAAATTTAATAAAAGGAAAATTTTCCAGAATAGACATAAGTATAAATCTTATCAGCATTAACGATATTCAAGGTAAACCGCTTTCTGAAATTTCACTTGAAGATTTTATATCACCGATACAAGCGGCAATGCAAACACAGTTTATAACAGCAATTTCTGCTGCAAAAATTATGTCTGAACAAAAAAGTGGTGTTATATTAATGTTGACAGCACAGGCTTCAAAGCTTCCTTACATTAATACCGGTGGTTTTGGAATTGCTTGCGCTGCAATGGAGGCTTTGACAAGACAACTTGCAAAAGAATTTGGAGGCGATGGCGTAAGAGCAATTTGTATTCGTTCATCTGGTTCACCAGACTCAAAAGGTGTCAAGAAAGTCTTTACAATTCATGCAGAAAATGAAGGGATATCAAGACAAGAATTTGAAAATAAATTTGCACAAAGGACAATGCTGAAAAGAATGCCTTTACTAAATGAAGTTGCTAATACAGCAGTGATAATGGCATCAGATTACTCAAGTGCAATCACAGCGACAATTGTAAATTTAACCTGTGGCGAAATTGCAGACTAGAAAGAGAACCGCCAACATAGGCTTTTAAGTATATTGATAAATGAGTTTTGAAATCTCCCAGTCATTGGAACCGCATTGCTATATTATTTTTCAAAAAAAATTAAGTCAAAGTAGTTACTCTGGCTAAAGCCTTCCCTTTTTAGCCTAAACTATTTTTCACCCAATATTCCTATTAGCACATTATTAATAAAAGGCAGGAAGCCTTCCGGGCCAGTAGCCCTGTCTTTCATATGCACAGATGTTGTATTGCTGGTGGTGAAGATATACTGAACTATTTCTAATCGCTTTTCAAGGTCAATGCCAGCCCCTGTAATCGCAATGTCAATTTGATTGGAGTTATTTTCAAACACCTTTTTTACTTCCTCTAAATTTGTAGCAGCAAACAATTGAACATTTGTTACAGATAGTTCACTAGCCTTCGGAATGTTGATTAACAGTTTTCCAATAATTATTATTTTTTTCATTTTACTTGTTTTTTGAACGTTATGAATTTTGTTTATTTAAGCCAGGATAACTTATAAAGCTGTTGCACCGCCTGTTTTACTTAAAACAAAAATGATTATTACACCGGCAAAGATATGCATCAATGCAAGCGCTATTCTTGCACGAACCGGTAAACCTTTTACGGCAATTGGCCCGCCAAGGGAAAGCAACAATAAGATGCTCCCGGTAATTGCAAATACATTTATAGGATTGGCAACAGTTTTCACTAAAACATAAAGCAGCAAACTTGCCAACATTGCTGGCAAAAAAGAACTTAGTATTATTGGGAAAAGCCTTAATGGTTTTCCTGGTGGCAATAAAACGCTGTCGTTTATTGCGCCTGTAGATTTAGCTATAAAATAAATGACGATATTGATTGCAGCGGCCAGGCATCCAGCCAGAGAACCCTGCATTAATAATGATTGAAGCATAAGATTTTTATTTTTTGTGATTGATAAACCAAAATTACATAAATTTGGTTTCCAATAGATAGTTGTTACCTATTGGTAAGTAGTTACCTCCAAGTAAGTAAAGCATTAATCAATGGCAACTAAAATTGATAAAAATAAAGATGCCTGCCAGTTCAGGCTTACAGCGACAAGAGATGCGCTGGAAATAATACAAGGCAAGTGGCGGGTGCCCATCATTATTTCATTGACTTACGGTAATAAACGTTTTGGTGAAATAAAGAGAGACATTGCAGATATTTCTCCAAAAATGCTTTCACAGGAGCTAAAAGTTTTGGAAGACTATAAAATTATAACAAGAACATTGTATGACAGTATGCCCATAACCGTGGAATATAAATTGACGCCGCTTGGGTTGTCATTGGAAAATCTGTTGGCAGAGATGCTCACATGGGGAATACATTTCAGAAAAGAAATGATAAAAAAATAACAACAACGAAATTTATTTCTCCTCCAAAAAATCCTCTACCACTTTAAACAACCTGAATCGTTCTTTTTCCAGTTGAACAGTATGGGTTCCATTACCAATTATAATGTATCTCCTGCATGGGGCATTCCGTAAAGATGTAAACAACCACATGCCTCCCTTATCAGTTGCAATGGCATCCCACTCTCCCCTTGTTATTAATGTGGGGGTTGTTATCTTTTCGGGATTATAAGGAAACTTTCCTTTTGCAATATCAACTAAATCGGCAGTTACCCCACCGGGAATTTTTACCGTTGCAGGGTTTCGGCCTCCACTTGTAGGGTCGCTGTTTAAATATTGAGGTACAAAATAATCCAGTAGATATTTTCTATTAATAACAGGTTCATACCCCGCCGGTCTCCAGTTGCAAAAAACATCTACCAGTTCTGCCGGGTTTACATAATCATACGCAGCAGGTTTTGCTGTGGTATCAGCCGCTTTGGTTTCATTTGTAATGGGGCCATGCAGCACCAGTTTTTTTATATTAGAAGGGAATTCTGTGGTATAAAGACCTGCAACGATTGAGCCACCGGAATTACCTAATAAATGAATGCTATTCACATGCCGTTTATCCTTGATGAAATGAACGGCAATATTTGTTTGCTTGCTTCGCTCAGCTACTGTTCCCTGTGGCATTCCATTTTCATTTAATGAATCGCTTTCAGAAAATCTGCCCGAGTTGCCATAACCTGCAAAATCAAGTCCCCATGTATCATAACCTTTTTCAGCCATTGCCGTCATCCACGAAATACCATTTATTTTAAACCCCATATTCCCACTGATGGGTACGGCGCCCCCATGCAGAAACAGGATTATTTTATTTGTATCAATTTTGCCTGATGCAGGCCATACATGATAAAGTGCCAGCCTTAGCCCCGGTTTGTATTCACTTGTATAAACAACTTCTTCTTTATACTTTTTTAATGACGTAGTATGTACATTTTGACCCTTAATATTGTTTGCGAAACTCAGAATGCAAACTGTCACAACAGAAAATTTAGAAATATTCATCATGCCTTTTTTTAGATTTAGAGACACAAGATTACTTACCTTTAATCATTCTTATTTCAATCTAAAATGAACTATGGATGTATCCGCCCAGTTTCGGGAAATCGCTTCTTTGATAGGAGAACCTTCCCGTGCCGCAATGTTGTATGAATTATTTGACGGCAGGGCTTTCAGTGCCGGTGAGCTGGCTATTTCTGTCAACATTACTCCACAATCGGCCAGTATGCACTTAAAGAAATTAGTAGAAGCAGGTATTTTACAGGTAAAGCAACAGGGCAAATGCAGGCATTATAGTTATGCAAAACCTGAAGTGGCAGCAGCGGTGGAAGCATTGGCGAATCTTGTGTCCGTAAAGAAATCAGACACCCTTACTGCTACATCCGAATTGCCAGCTATTAAGGCAGCCAGAAGTTGTTATGACCATCTTGCAGGAAAATTAGGAGTTGCCATTACAAACTCTTTACTCAGGCAAAAGGTAATTGTTGATGAAGCCAGAACATTTACGCTAACAAAAAAAGGTGAACAGTGGTTTAATAATTTAGGGATTGATGCAAAGGAACTGAAGAAAGACCGAAGGCCATTAATCTTGAAATGTATTGACTGGACAGAACAGCAACCGCATATAGCGGGGAGCCTGGGCGCTGCCTTATTAAAATTACTGCACACGAAAGGCTGGGTACGAAAACAGAGAACCAGCAGGGTCTTAATTGTTACCGGTGAAGGCAAAAGGGAAATAGAGAAATTGTTTAATATCCAGGTTTAGATTAGGTAAGAAAAATATCGTTTACAAATACTAATGCTGATAAACAAAAAATAATCCCTTCATCAAAGTAGTTCACCATCAAACTGCCGCTCAATATGCCACATTTTGTAATTGAATGTTCAGAAAACGTCCTCTCAATGAAATCTCCGGCAGAGATTATGGAAGCTGTTTATGCAGAAGCGGATTCCATCGGGCTATTTGCCCCAAATGATATCAAAGTCCGCATTTCTCCATTTGCTTATTATAAACTGGGCAATGAGAAAAGCAGCTTTCTTAACATATTTGCGTATATCATGGAGCGACGAACTACTGAACAAAAAGCCAATTTGTCAAAAATAATTATTGAGCGGTTAAATCTTTTATTGCCGGAGCTTTCAATACTATCAATGAACATCACCGATTTTGAATTAGCAACCTATTGCAATAAAACAATCATAAACCCGGCAAATAAAGACAGGAGCCGGCATTTTGGATTATAGTTTTAACTGATTATGATGCTTTCATAAAATTTAGTTGCTACTACTACTTGACCGAATTATAATTAAGCCAGTTCCGATTTGTACAATTTTTAGTTTTATTGCTCCGCTAGTTTTAGTAAAATAATTTTTGAGAAATAAAACTTTAGTAAATTGAACTTACCAAAAAAAGCGGAAGATGCTCATGCAGCACTAGCAGCCGCTTTAAACACTGCGATGTAGCCGGAGCTACCTCAATTATTTATTCAGCATTTTAAACGCCATCTTAGGAAAAAACTGGCTGAATTTCTCCAATGCTGCCGACTCCCCTACATTGATAACTTCATCACCTTTGGAAAGTTTTTTTATGAATATTTGAGCAAATGTTTCCGGCTTCATTTTCTTTACACCTTTTGCTGTATTTAATGCGGTATCAACGCTGGGTGGTAATACTTCCACCACTTTAATGTTTAGAGATTTTAATTGGTGCCTCAGTGACATCGTAATAAAATGAACCGCTACTTTAGAGGCGCAATAACTTCCAATAGCAGCCATTGGCATGTACACCAGTCCGGTAGAACTGACTACCACAACAGGTTCTGTTGACTTTTGAAGTAACGGAAGCGCCTTTTTGGTAAGCATTACCGGAGCCATATAGTTTATAGCTATTTCGGTTTCCATATTTTGCTTTAGGGTTGCCTCATCCATACTTATGAAATTGAAATCTCCTCCTTTTCCAGCATTATTGATTAAGATTTCAATTTTGCCATATGATTGTTCTATTGTTTTAAAGGCATTATCCACTTCCTCATCCACAGTAATATCTGCACGGATGCTGTTGATTTTCGGCAAGCTAGTTTTTAATGCTGCAATTTTTTCGGCATTACGGTCGATGGAAATAATGGTATTCTTTTCTATCAGCTCTTTGGCTATTGCGAAACCCATTCCCGTTGCGGCCCCTGTAAGTACAATGATTTTATTTTTCATTTTTATTTCATGTTGAAAACGTAAGCAAATGTTTTGGCGAATTCCTCAATAGAGGTTGGTGTAGTATTTTCGGCAGTCCTTGTATGAGCATTTAAAACTGTTCCATTATTCATACCCTCCGCAAGTCCATTCATCAGGTCTGCAAATGCTGGGGAGCAAAACCCAGAGCTTACCATGTTATTCTTCGCCCCTTCATAGGGAAATTGAACATATTTTAAATCCGGTTTGCCGATGGCACGGCCAATTATTGGGGTAATTTCATTATAGCTGATATCACGTTCACCCAAAACATATTCAATTATATTGCCCGTAAAATTCAGGGCAGACAAACGTTTTAAAACAACGACTGCTATATCTTTCGTTGCAACAGCCGGAAATTTTAAATCAGCTTTTACGGTTGAACCAGCAATCCCGAATTGCTTAATAGTACCTATCTGGGCAAAAATGTTTTCCATAAAATAAGTAGGACGTAAATTGAGTACGTTCACATCATGTAATTCAGAAAAACGTTCTTCCATATACCCCGAGCCATCTACCATACCGGCTCCTTTGCGCAAATGGGCGCCTACACTGCTCATTAAAATCACATACTTTACCCCATTCGTGGTAACCGCATCTATGTAATTCTGTACTATCTGTTTTAGTTCGCTCATTGGGTCAGGTGACTGGGGATCGCCGGGAGTTATACATAACACCGCATCAGCACCTGAAAATGCCTGTTTAAGAAAAGAGGCATCTCTTAAATCACCTGGCGCAGCTTCAGCACCTATTGCCACTAATTCCTGCAACTTATCTGCATGACGGGCCACTACCCGAACTTTATTTCCGGCTGCTAATAATTCAGTAGCAACAATTTTTCCAATATTGCCCGTTGCCCCTGTTATCACAACTGTTTTCATTGTATAAATTTTGTGTTTGAAATTTGATAATGCAAAATTGATATATTTGTTATTCAAATAACCATACTTACCCTGAATAGTGATACACACTTTTAGGAAAGTATCAACTCATTAAAACAGAAACAATGCAGGAATTTCAATACAACAGTAAACTTTATTACAACCCCGTAGAGTTTGCTATGGACAGAATAGGCGGCACCTGGAAGATGCCCATATTATGGATGCTGAAAGGAGGCATGAAACGGTACGGAGAGCTGAAGAAAGAAATTCCGCATATCACTCACAAAATGCTTACTTCACAGCTGCGGAAGTTGGAAGAAGAAGGATTCATCACTCGCAAAGTATATCCTGTAGTACCGCCTAAAGTGGAATATTCATTAACTAAAAGAGGCAGGAAAGCAATTACTGTTGTTGATATGATCTGTGCTTATGGAATTGAATTAATGAAAGAGTTTGAAGTGGTGCATCCGTTAACTGCAGCAAAGAAAAAACCAAAGTAACAACAGTGCTATTGCCGCTTTGGCTTTTGTCTTTCAACTCGCTTTACAAAAACATTCCCCCTGACGCTTCTATCCGCTGTGCATTTATCCATTTGGCCTCGTCGGTACAAAGGAAGGCCACTACGCTTCCAATATCATCTGCATTACCTACACGGCCCAATGCCGTTTGGCTGACTAAGAAAGATTTCATTTGCGGATTGTTTCGTATTGAGGCATTATTAAAATCAGTTTCTATTGCCCCCGGTGCCACAATGTTGGCCCTGATTCCTCTTGCACCGTATTCTTTAGCCACATATTTTGTAAAAACTTCCACTGCTCCCTTCAGCGATGAATAAACCGAATAACCGGGAACACAAAACCGGGTAGTACCAGATGAAATAAAAACAACACCACCATTGTCGTTCAGGTGGGACATACTTTTCTGTGTTAGAAAATATACTCCTTTAAAATGAATGTTCATTAGATTATCAAAGATTTCTTCTGTAACCTGTGCAATAGGAACCGTGGCACCTACGCCTGCATTGTTTATGAGATAATCAAATTTATCGGTGTTCCAGTTGGATTGTAAAGCGGACAAAAGCGAATTGACAAAACCATCTAAAGATTTTATATCAGCAACATCAAGCTGCAGTGCAATAGCTTTGCTGCCATTACTGCTGATTTCTTTAACTACTTTTTCCGCTTCTTCTTTATTGCTTTTGTAAGTGAAGACAACATCTATCCCCTTTTTTGCCAGAGATAAAGCCATATCCCTTCCCAACCCACGGCTGCCGCCGGTTACCAATGCTATTTTTTTGTTAGCCATCATGATTAATTTTTTTAATGATGGCACAAAGTTCGTTCCGGTTTGCCGGTTCGGCGTGGTGAGAAGTTCAGGTTTTCTGGTGAAAAGTTCAGTATTTCTTCATTAGTTCAGCATCCCGGAACTGTTTTGGAGTAATGCCGGTAAAGTGTTTAAAGAATTTAGTGAAGTTGGAAGGATCAAAAGTGAGATGCCGGGCTATAGTTGAAATAGATTGAGTTGTTTCCAGTATCAGTTCTTTTGAAATAGTAATTAGTTTTTCTTCATAAAAATCACATGGCGATTTACTGGCAACTTCTTTGATAGTATTACTCAAATGGGTAGGGTGAATATGAAGAATGGCGGCAATATCATTTATTTCAAATGTTTTTTCAGCCCGACCTGCTTTCAGATCAGCCAGGTGCTTGTCAAGTTCCTTTTGAAAAGCTGCAAATATTTCTTTTTGCCGGGGAAGTATTTTCCTGGTTACTAATGGTTGCTTTAACGGCATTATCTTAAATTGAATTTCCTAACTCGATGGTTTTGCTTTATAAAGGTATGATTTATTGCTGTTGATATATGTAACAACTATAAAGCACGCATTCCCTTGATCTTGTCTTCTTTTGCATGCTTCTTCGGTAACAAAGTTTTTTCATTTATTTGTACGGCCGCATCCATTTTTACTACCGGGGCCTCAACACTTACTTCAATGGTCTCCTGTTGTTTAACCTGGTTGGCTTGTATCTTCATTGTAATCTCCCTTTCTAATCTTGATACATCTTTCTTTAATTGCACCAGTTCATCGTCTTTATCAAAAGGTTTTGCAACTATCTTTTCCAGCATAGGTATATTCTGTTCCAGCTCATGCAGGGCTATTTGATATTTTTCTTTGAGTGACTCCACCCTGTCAATTGCATTTATAAAATACCGGGCGGCTAATTTTGGATTATCAATATTGATATGGCCCTGGTTCCAGGTGTATTTTATGCCGGTCTGTTTACTCTCGGCATAAAACACATTACTGTATTTATATTCAAACATTCCCTTGTCTTCATAAGTCTCTTTTTGCCGGCGGATGTATAAGTCAAAGCCATAGAGTTCACCAATTTTCTTGTTATCGTCTTCGCCAATATTAGGTTTCCATGCGGCGTAAAGGCGGATTAAATGGTTGCCTATTGCTTCGGCATTTGCGCAACTCAAACCTGCAAAATGAACAGGGTTAACTTTTATCCCTTCTTTATCATACTGCAAATGACTTTTGTATTGTTTTTCATCTACACTCAGTTTTTCCATTGTTTGCAAAGTTTTACCTTTTTCTTCCTGCAGGTTTTCTAATCTAAATCTTGACCGGAATACTTCTTTATGATGGGCATTGCGGAGGCTTTCAAGCACTGCTATCTTCTTTTCCATTTTTGATTTTTCCAATAATGTAGTATCGCCCGAAAGAATGGCGATATATTCTGAAAAGTTCATACCGCTCTTTTCATCAATACTTCCTTCATCAATGGTTCTTACATTCAGTTCACAATTCTTCATCTGGCTGATGAAGGTTTGCTTATTCTTCAAAAGATTGAATTTATAGTTGTCGAGAGATTGTTCAACTGCATAAATAAAATTTTTCACCTTATTATTATAAAATTCTTTTGCAATAATATTTCCTTGTCTTGCTCCACGACCATCCCTTTGCTCAAGTTCAGAAGGTTTCCAGGGAATATCCAAATGGTGCATGGCAACCACCTTCGCCTGCACATTTAAACCAGTGCCTGCCTTCTCCGTGCTGCCTAACATAATCCTTATTTCACCATTATTCATCTTACGAAACAGTTCTGGCTTTTGCTTATCTGTCCAGTCATGTATAAATGTGATATGATAGGCAGGAATTTTGAAATCGTTGATTAGCTTTTCTTTCAGTGCATCATAAATATTAAATTCATTCGGTTTTGGTGTGCCAATATCACAGAAGATAATTTGAGTACCTTTCTGTTCCCTGCTTTGCTTGTAAGTTTCAGCTACTTTTCTGGCACAGACATTTACTTTATTATTTGGATGATCGCTGTATTTTTCGGAGTCAATTAATCGCATGTCAGCCGCCATTTTTTTTGCATAGTTCGTTGCAATCAGCATACGACCTTTATCTTCTTCATCTGTCAGTCTTGGCCTGCCGATTAATTCACCATCTCCGGTTTTGGCAAATTGCATCAATCTTTTTGTAAATTCCTGTTGTTCCGGTGTGGGTGGAATATTGATTAACTGTTCATCAATTTCAGGTTTATCCAAATTAATATGTTTGGCCGTTTTATAATCAGTAATCTCATTATAGAACAATGCCAGTTCGGGAACTTTTATAAAATGGCGGAACCTTTCTTTCGCAATAATTTCATTGGTAACTGAAAATTCGAAGTCAGTTGTTTTCTTTGCAAATACTGCCGCCCATGCGTCAAAGTTTTCAATCCGTTGCCGTTCCATTTCCTTTGGACGCAGGTATTTAAACAGCAGGTACATTTCCGTCAGGCTGTTACTGATAGGTGTGCCGGAAAGGAAGGTAACACACAGGTCGCTGTTAAATCTTGCTTGCAGTTCCCGAACAGCAAACAGCATATTCAGTGCTTTCTGGCTTCCTTCTTTATTTCCCAGGCCGGCAACTCTATCATGTCGTGTAGTGTAAGTAAGATTTTTATACTTGTGGGCCTCATCTACAAACAAATGGTCAACCCCGAGTCCCCGGAAGTTGATACCAGCATCTTTCTTTTCTTCGATATTTTTTCTTAACTCCTGTAGTTTTACCCCAAGGTTTGTTTTGCGTATTTCTAAGCCCTTCAACATGCGACGGGAAATTTCCCCACCCATTTCTTTAAGGGTATGTAAATCTCTCTCAACATTATCCAGCTCTGTCTCAAAAATCTGTTTTTGTATTTCAGAGCTTTGGGGGATTTTTCCAAATTGGTCATGGGTGAGAATAATGCAATCCCAGTTATTATTCTTTATTTCATGAAATAACCGTAATCTTTTAGCAGGAGTAAAATCACTTTCGTCCGGTGCCAGTATCCTTGCATTGGGGTATGCTTTTCTGTAAGTTTCCGCAATCTGCCGTACATTAGCTTTAAGTGCAAGTATCATTGGTTTGTTTACAATCTTCAGCCGTTTCATTTCGTGTGAAGCAACTACCATCGTCAATGTCTTTCCCAGACCCACTTCATGGTCAATCAATGCACCACGACTTTGCACAATCCGCCAAACGGAATTTTTTTGTGAGCTATACAAATCATCAATACCTAATCTTCTTCTATCTAAACCCGGAAATTGCAAATGGCTGCCATCGTATTCTCTCAACACATAACAATTGAATGTATCGTTATACAGATTCTCTAATTCCTTTTTCTTATTTACTGGTAGCTCTTTTAACCAGTCAACAAAACTGTTTCGGATTGATTCAATTTTCTGATGTGCCAACTGTATGGCTTCATTATCCGGCACCCGGATTGTTTTATCACCTATATCAACTTCGTAAGTATAGAAGGGTGTGGTATT
Source organism: Chitinophagaceae bacterium (assembly GCA_044223995.1). Taxonomy (GTDB): domain Bacteria; phylum Bacteroidota; class Bacteroidia; order Chitinophagales; family Chitinophagaceae; genus JACMLD01. The sequence goes on along the minus strand of JBGALE010000001.1, from coordinate 810,559 downwards.
TTCCAACGCATGTTCTAATAGCAAAGCTCCATAAGTAGTTTTGCCACTCTTGGTTGTTACTGCATATTCCTGGTTCGTTTTTGCGTTGCTGCCGATGGGTTTTACTTTAAAAGAATCTACAGAAGGAAAATAATTGATATCAGTATGCATTTCGAAAAGATGAGATGCAAAGCGATGATAAATACTTTCTGGGATCCATCTTTCGCCAAGGTTAAAATCTAGTAATTCAAAAGGTATTTTTTCAGGCTGTACTTTTTGTAAAGCAGAGAGGCTTTTCAGCAATTGCAGATTGTCTGGATTCTTCTCTGCTGCTTCAGATACAACGCTTAACTTATCTACTACATTACCGCTTAAAAACTGGTCGGCTGTTTCCCATTCATTGTTAGCCGGATTAATGTAAATATGATTATGTAAGGCGGCTATGGTTTCTGTTTCTGAACTTTCAGTTGCAGCAGCAATAAATTCAATGTCCACCCTGCCCTTATCATTCAAGCTTTTTGCCAGGGCTTCTAAAGGGTTGTCCGTTGTAAATACTTCCTGCTTTGGTACTAAGGGTTGTGTAAGTATATCAGCCTTTACAAAAAGCTCGCCTTCCTTTCTTTCAAGAGAAGAAAGCATGGTTAACCCAAAAGCTTCATCTTTTAGAATGCGTTGCCTGTTGGGAAGTGAATTCAAAAGACCAAAACCTTTAATCAATGCTTCATAAGCTTCGTTCAAATCTTTTCGTACATTTTCGCCTGCGGCAGATCCTGTATTTTCTTTTTCGGAAAGGGCTAGGTACATATCTCTTATGCCGGTGTATTGCTGATAGAACCCCAGGTCTTTCTTATCATGCAGGCTGGGCATAAAGACCGGTTTATCATTATCCGATGCCATGTAGGAAACAAAGCCAACACGGTTGTTATGTACAGTCAGCGTTCCTTCTTTGTAAAAAGGATTAGCGTTATGTAATGTATCCAGTTTATCATCGCCATTCAATGAAACATGAAACACAGTATCACCATCATTGTAAAACTGCTGGTCATACTTTTTAAGGATATTGCTTATGCCACTCAACTTATGTTGCAACAAAGCCGCATTCATCCAGTTAGCTGAAAACTGTAATTCTTCGGCATTGGAGTAAAGTTTATAGACATATTGTTTGAAGGCGGGTGATTTAGCCGTTATCAATACAATTAATTCATGCTCCGGTTTGTTTTTAGTACGGATGATATTTAGAATCCTTGCTGTCTTTTTATCAACTACTGTAGCATCAGCCGGGTTTATATAAGCCGCAGCCCGGTTGATAGTATTAGAAGAACCTGTATCAAACAGACCTAATTGTACAGAAGAATTGTCAGGTTTATTTTCCGGCATCTCCTTGTAGGTGAGTTGCTCTCCTATGGGCTTCTCAATTTGCTTAATTATCTGTTTGAAATTTTCTGCATTAAATCTTTTGTCAATCCCTTCGCTAATAGTTTTATTTAATGCAGGAGCAATCAAATTAATATCGCCGGTTTGCCAAATAGTTTCATGAGCCTTGCCATATTGGTCTCTGCCGGGTTTTATTTGATTGCCGAGAATAATTTCAGGATGAAGTACGATGTATTGATTAAGTGAGTATTTACCAAATTCGTTTTCCTGCTCAACTGTTTTGCATAATTGCCTTTCTTCTTCTGACAGAGATTGTTTATTCCCATTCTTCTGCACTATTACTAAATGACTTGGAGCTTCCGTATTGCCCGTTTCCTTCATCAGGTTATCCGGCATTACATTCAGGCTGATGAAATCAGAACGGTTAAAAAGATATTCTCTGGAAATTTGATTTGACGGGCTGTTGAGAAAAGCATCAGTAGTTATATAGGCTAACAGACCGCCATCTTTTAACTTATCAAGGCCTTTTGCAAAAAAGTAATTATGAATTTTATCGGTTAACCCTCTTTCATTTAAGCTTTCATCATATACTTTGAAATTACCAAAGGGAATATTGCTGACGACTAAATGAAACTGTCCTTTTTCCGAGGCCGGAGTTTCTTCAAAGCCTTTTATTTGAATTGAAGCGGGGATAGGTAAGGAACTGCTTAAGGCCGTCAATACTTTACCAGTAAGGAAGTCTTTCTCAACAGCAGTAATATTTTTTAATGAAGGAAAGGCATCAGCAGCTTCGGTTACAAACACACCAGCGCCACTGCTTGGTTCATACATAGCGGTGGGTTCAATTCCCTTTTCTTTTAAAACTGCAAATAGTGATTTGGGAATTATATCAGGAGTATAAAAGGCAGTAAGGATACTGTTGCGAATAGAATCAATTGCTTCTTTGTACTCCCTTTCAGTAAGTTTCTGCCGTAAGAGATTATGCAGTTCTATTATCTGCGGGTACAGTTTTAAATCTTCTTTTGAAGCGTTTTGTTTCTTCCATTCCTCTTTGGAAGCGTTTGGAAACAGTACTGCTTTTAATCCACCAAACCCAGCATACTTATTTAAAGCAGAAAGCTGGTCAACAGTTAATTGTTTTTTTGCTGACCAGTCTAAAGCAATACGAATAGCTTCGATATTGTCTTTAAGTTTCTGCTGGCTGTTGTAACTCATTGCTCACAATTTCAATCCCACGGTTACTTTCAAGATATTCACTTACTGCGCCTACTATAGCATAGCGTATAAATTGATTATCCTCGTCTTTTTCGGTAAACACCAGGTCATTAAAGGTTGAATTACAATGGTTGATCATATTGATAACCTCATGTTGAAGTAGCCCCGATTGCTGAAGTTGTTTATATTTTGCTTCAAATTCCTCTTCCAGAATATTCAGTATGTAATTGTACCGTGAAGGCCGCAAGTCCTTAGTGATTTCCATCAGGCAGGTTTCCACAATGATGTATTCAGGCTGCTTGTTACTTTTTAATTGTTCTGCCAGAAGGTCTGCTTCATTTACTTTGTCGGACAACCAAACCCTAAGTTTATCTTCAGCCTCTAAAGCAAAGAGTAAATCAGGATTATTATCCCTGATATACTCTAATAACTTGCCTCTAAGATTTTCTTTCATAACCTTGTTTTTATACGCCAAAGAATGAACGGATAACCGTGGCCACTATCACCAGGAACACACAACTGCCAAACCAGGCTGCAGCTACTTTGCCCGTATCGTGGTCGCCACTATTCCATTTTTGATACACTTTTACAGCGCCAATCAAACCAACAATGGCACCCACAGCATACATAAGGTTCACACCCCCGGCGAAATAGCTTCTTACTTTTGTATTAGCTTCGTTAATACCGGCATTGCCATCCTGTGCAAATGCGCAAACTGAAATCAGTAACAGGAAAATTGATGCTGTTAAAGCAATTAATTGTTTTCTATTTTGTCTTTTTTCTCTCACACTTTTCATACCCTCTATATTAAAAATTAAACAATCAAAAGAATGCCCCATTATGCCAATCACACTTACTAACCCATCCGCTGCAGCACAATGGAGCATTAATGTATAATCATTGCCACAACCGTCTTAAATCATCCGGCTCAAGTATATCTGGATGCTTATTATTGTTTTCAGTCAAAACAAATTGTAACAGTTCTTCTTTACAGTCAGTATTTTTTAATGCCGGATATTTGGACATAATTAACTGCAATGAATACAGTAATTCAGGTTTGGGCATATTAGCATCTGCGTTACTTATAAAAGCCTTTACTTCATCAGTAAATGCTTGTACCACTGGCGAAATATCTGCATCCAGGTCCTCGTTAGGCAAATAATTGGAATGTATGCTGGCTGTAAATTGTTTTTTTAGCTCTGTCACTGGTATAGCCGTTTTGTTGTCTTCTACTTTGCGGATTCCAATCAGGCTTAATACTTCCAAGCGGAAATATTTATACCCAACAAATCCATAATAGCATATCAACAATAGCAGCATAACAGATATGTACTGACTCCATGAAATTGTACTAAGCATAGCAAATGATTTGACTACAGTTCATTTCTGCAATTACCTTTCCAAAGCAGGAGTAATTACCATAAGGAAGGTAGGGCTACCCAGAGGCTTAATATATGCAGTCATTATACATTTAGAGGGATAATTTTTGTACATTTATTCTTTGATAATCAAACGTAAAGTGCACAAGATTGTACGCTAATAAAAGTGTTCGCTGTTATTTTATGAAGACCATTACAGAACAAAATTTTGACATAATAATTAAGGATTGTTTTCAGACAATTTTAAAGCCTTTGGGTTTTAAAAAGAAAGGAAATAATTTTCATCGACAACTGCAAGACCTCGGACAAATCGTTAATGTTCAGAAAAGTTCATTCTATTCAAAAGACCATATCTCTTTTACGATTAACACGGGACTTTTCATACCTGAATATTGGCTGACTTTTTACACATATCATAACGGAGAAATTCCAACTTATCCGACCGAGCCTGATTGTGCAATCAGACAAAGAATTGGAAAGCTAAAATATAATATAGACAAATGGTTTGACATTGAGCCAACAAACGACATCAATGATTTGAAGATAGAAACAACTGACAACGTTGTTAATTATATTGTTCCATATTTTGAAAAAAGTAAAACTAAAGAAGATGTATTGAAATTATTGCAAGACACAACCGTTAACCTTGACAAATTTGTAAGGCTTATAATTTTTGGCGAGTACAAAGAAACAGAAAAAGCACAGGTTGAGTATGACAAACTCAAACAAGACAAGTACACCTTAGCTAATATGAAGTCAACATTGTTTGAGTACCGAGACAAATACAGATTGACGGACTAAAAACAACAGCTCGCTGCCTGCAAGTCTAAATAGACATCACAATTATGAAAAGAAAAAAATATTACTTCATTGCTTTATTGGTTTTGACCGGTTCTGCTTTGTCCGGACAAAACAAAAATATTTTTCAATTTGCTGACAACAAACACTCTTTGACAATTCCCTTTGAGTTAAGCAATAGCCACATTTATATAGATGTGACCATCAACAACTCAAAAAATCTTTCCTTTTTGTTTGACAATGGAGCAGGTTCATCAGGGATAATGATAGACTCAACTTTGGCCTCTGAAATTGGCTTAAAGGAAACAGGAAAAGTAACCGTTGGAGCAACTGGCGGACAAGGCGACTTTTTAATTACAGACAGTGTTAGTTTGACTATTGACAAACTATTTATAACAAAACAAAAAATTGCCTGGCTTCAACTTAAAGGGCAAGAAAAAGAAGAAGGACATAAAATTGACGGTATTTTATCGTACAGTTTCTTTAGGCATTTTGTATTCACCATTGATTATAAAAACAAAATGCTAACAATTACAGACCCGCAATTTTATATGGATAAAAATCTAAAAAATAAAATCCCCATGCTTGATTTGAACAACAATAAAGTTCCAATCGTAAAAGGTGTTTTAACTACAAAAAATAAAAAAGCAATTAATGCAGAATTTATTTTTGATACAGGGCACGATGAATATATTATATTAGGAAAAGAGTTTATAATTAAAAACAAACTTTCAGGCGACACATTAAAAATTCAGCCTGAACGGGTAAATACCGGACTTGGTGGACAGACAATTCATAAATCGGCAACCATAAATTCATTCAAAATTGGCTCAATAAAAATCACTAATCCAAACACAGTTTTTTCATTTGACGAAGATGGCTATTATTCAACCCTTGATGGTGTTTTGCTTGGTGGACAGTTTTTTAAGAATTATAAACTTATCCTTAATTATCCTAAGAAGTATTTGGTTCTGACAAAATCATAGAAAGTCCGGCCAACAGCCTTTCTCGTTAGCTGTAATTTTAAGTGACAACTTACTACCAGATTTAAAACTTTGAAGTTTACTAAAATGAAAACGACTTTAAAGAAAATATTAAAGGCAATACTTTTTTTTGTAGGAACCATTATAGGGTTGCTGCTATTATACATAGTCTTTAACTTGAATCTCTTTCATAAAACAAAGATTCTCTCTTCCGATAAAATAAAGTCTTACTTACAGGATATTGACAAAGAAACTTCAGACCCCTTTAAATTTGTTGCTGATAAATTCGATAACTATTCGGTCGTTTTCTTAGGTGAACTGCATAAAAGAAAACAGGACTTGGAATTTTTCAGTAACCTAATTCTTTATTTGCATCAAACTAAAAAAATAAATATCATTGGTTGGGAATTTGGTGCAGCTGAATATCAGAAAGATGCTGATAGTGTAGTAACTGCCTCAGAGTTTGACAGGAAAAAAGCAATTTCTATAATGAGGAACTCACTGTATTATTGGTGCTATGAAGAATATCTGAACATCTTCAAAACGATTTGGCAAATAAATAAGACTATTACCTCAGACAATGAAAAAATAAGGTTTCTGCAACTTAATAGGCCCTATAATCCAAGGCTCCTGAACTCACCAGATAAAAGTATCAGTCTGGAAGAACAGAGAAAAGGAAATTTTGACAATACTTTACCTGGAATAGTTGAAAAAGAAGTTATTAAGCAAAACAAAAAAATACTTATTTATTGCGGCTTACATCATTCTTTGACAAAATTTAAAGTTCCCAAACTCTTCTTTTTAAAAGATAAAGGCCGGGCAGGGCAAATACTTTATGAAAAATATCCTGACAAAATCTTTCAGATTTGCCTTTTATCCCTATTCCCCCCAAGATGGTTTATTTACAAGGAACTAACCCATAACCGTAATCATAAGTTCGTTTATCCCTTTGATGCCGTATTCAACCAAATATATGATACTTTAAAAAGACCATTTGCAGTAAATAGTAATGACTCAGCATTTGCAAAGTTAAAAGACTACAACAGTTTCTATGCTTTTGACACATGGAGTGGAATAAACTTCAAGAACTTTTGTGATGGAATTATTATGCTTACTTCATTTGACAAAATAGAGCCAATAAAGTTCATTACTGACTGGGTAACAACGGAAGAAGAATTAAATGAAATCAAAAATGTTCTTCCACTAGAAGATGCAAAACAAATAAAATCAATCCCAGACTTAATTAATTATATTAATCCTGCTATCGACATTAATGGCATAAGAAAGCTTCATGATCTAAATAAATTTTGGAAACAGCGATAAATTACTGCTAAAATTGGTACTGACAATAATGGGGCTGCACATTGGAGCAATCAGCAGCGGCAATCCTGCTCTACTGCAGTTCGGGTGCAGTTCGGGGCTTGATGAATAAACGTTTTACAGGAAAAATTCAGGAACACGAATCTTGTGGACAAAAGCTCAGGCATCACCACATCCTGCCTGCTCAGACGAACATCTAAATCCATCCACTTGTAAAAGTATTTCTCCTTTGTATAATTTGCTTTTGTAACCTTTCCATTTCCCGTTTACTCTAATTAAATAGTAAACAATTACAGTTATATAATTATGGAAGCAATTCTCAGCAACAAAGCATTAGAAAGAGTTAGGCCCTTACCATTTCTTGAAGATGCCTCTGAAATGCCGGACAACGAAAAAATAGAAATCATTCAATTTCATTTTTCAAAAATCATGGAAATATTGGGACTTGATTTAACAGATGAAAGTCTTATTGGTACGCCAAACAGGGTGGCAAAAATGTATGTAACGGAAATATTTAGTGGACTAAATCCTGAAAACAAACCGGAGGTTAGTCTTTTTGAAAATAATAATGGCTACAAGCAGATGTTGGTTGAAAAAGATATTACGCTTTACTCCAATTGTGAACATCATTTTGTGCCAATTATCGGTAAAGCTCATGTAGCGTATGTACCCGGCAAGCAGGTTATCGGGCTATCAAAACTCAATCGTTTGGTACATTATTACGCTAAGCGTCCGCAAGTGCAGGAAAGACTGACCATTCAAATTGCAGAAGCATTGAAAGAAATATTGCAACATGATGATGTTGCAGTAATGATTGAAGCCAACCATTTATGTGTGGCTTCAAGAGGTATCAATGATACAAATAGCATAACTACAACAGCTGAATATTGCGGAGAGTTTAAAAACGAAACTATCAAACAGGAATTTCTGAGTCATATCCGGAACAAATAATAATGACAATGGCACAACCAGCTAAAATAATTTCAATTGCACATATCACACATGATGTGCTGAAAGTAGTTGCAGAAAAACCGGCAGGTTTAACTTATCGTGCTGGGCAGGCCGTTGATGTATCCATCAACAAACCCGGCTGGGAGCAGGAACTGAGGGCATTTACATTTACTTCATTGCCCGATGATGATTATATAGAATTTACTATTAAGACCTATCCATCTCACAACGGAGTTACCAACCAATTGCTATCTGTTGCCGCAGGTGATGAGTTGATTATTGGAGATGTATTTGGTGATATTGCCTACAAGGGAGAAGGTATTTTTATAGCAGGCGGAGCAGGTGTTACACCATTCATTGCTATCTTAAAACAACTGGAAAAAGAAAATAAGATTGGAAATAACAAACTTCTTTTTGCCAACAAAACCAAAGGAGATATAATCCTTGAAAACACATTCGGAAAATTATTGGGCAGCAACTTTATAAACATTCTTTCTGATGAGCAGCTGGAAGGTTATGAATACGGCTTTATTACAGCAGACTTAATAAAGAAACACAAAACCAATAGCACCAAATATTTTTACCTCTGTGGCCCTCCGCTAATGATGCAGGCAGTGGAAAAGCATTTCGCAACATTAGGAATTCCTGATAAATACATAGTAAAAGAGGCATTTTAATATTCTGCTTCTCGATTGTAACTTTTCCATTTCTCGTTTACTCTAATCAGGTATAACAATCAAAATTTTAATAAAATGAAAAAAATCATATTGTCTGCAGTGCTGCTTGTTGCACTTGCAGTTAGCAATACAGCAATGGCTTGCGATTCTTGCGGAAAAGACAGCAAAGCACAGCAACTGCACACCGCCATGCAAAAATTATGGGCCGACCACATGATCTGGACTTATTTAACGGTTGATGCTTTCTTCCATAACCCGGCAGCCTTACAACCATCGTTAGACAGGCTATTGCAAAACCAAAAAGATATAGGCGCTGCTATTGTGCCAGTATACGGACAAGCAGCAGGCGATAAACTGGCTGCACTCTTAACCACACATATTAACCAGGCTGTGCCTGTTCTCACTGCCGCAAAAAATGGAGACCAGGCCGCTTTAAAGAAAGCTCTTGATGATTGGTATGCCAATGCTAAGGAAATTGCGGATTTCCTGACGGCTGCAAACCCGAAGAACTGGCCTGCTACAGCCACAGAGCCTATGATGAAAATGCATATTGCCCAAACCACCGCTTATGCCGTTGATTTATTAAAAAATGATTTTACAAATGCTGTAAAACATTTTGACGAGGCACGCCAACACATGGCAGAAATGGGCACCGTACTTGCAAGCGGCATTATTAAACAGTTTCCCGAAAAATTTAAAGAAGGAAAAACAAAGCAAAAAAGTAGCCACAAATAATTAAAAGAAATAAAAAATGGAAAACAAATCGCTTACACAAATTTTCAACCTGCTAAAATTTACATTCGTAATTGTTCCCATCGTAGCGGGTGCGGACAAATTTACCAATCTGCTTGCCCATTGGGAGCAATATATCAATCCTTCAGTAGCAGGCATGCTTCCTTTTTCAACAGCTACCTTTATGATGATTGTTGGAGTTATTGAAATTGCTGCAGGAATTATTGTGCTGAAAAAGGCAGAGATTGGTGGCTACATAGTTGCCGGCTGGCTTACTCTTATTGCATTAACTTTGCTGATTGGTTTTAATTATGTGGATGTAGCAGTAAGAGACCTTGTAATGGCAATTGCTGCTTTTTCAATGGCAAGATTATCTAAAATTGTAGTTCGGTAAATTATGAACCAGTTTGAAAAACTTACAGAGGCAGAAATCATTGAACGGGTTTTAAAAGGAGAAAAACCGCTTTACGAAATTATTGTAAGGCGGTTTAATCCATATTTATATAAGATTGGCAGGTCATACAATTACAATCATGAAGATACGCAGGACTTGATGCAGGACACTTATGTTGATGCATTCAGGAGTTTATCTCAATTTGAACAACGGGCAAATTTTAAGACCTGGCTTATCCGCATCATGCTTAACAACTGTTACCGGAAAAAAGAAAAGTTTAGTTTTAAAAACGAGTATGCACAGGCAGAAATAAATGAAAATGTAAACCCAATGTTTAACAATTCAAATAACGATGTCAATAAGCACATTCACAACCGTGAGCTGGGGCATATCATAGAAGAATCATTAAATAAAATACCCGAAGACTACCGCTTAGTATTTTCACTAAGGGAAATGACCGGATTGAATGTTGCCGAAACTGCCAATCTTTTGGAGATAAGCGAAGCCAATGTAAAAGTGCGGCTCAACAGAGCAAAATCAATGCTTAGAACTGAAATAGAAAAATCTTACTCTGCTGATGAAATCTTTGAGTTTAATTTAATCTATTGCGATGCATTGACAGAAAAAGTGATGAAAAGAATAAATGAACTTTAAGTTTTATGCCAGAAAATAAGTCGCCAAAACACTCCTTGTGTTTTTTAGGACACAAATCACAGCAAACAAGAATATTGACCCGAAGAACAGAAGCACGGAACCGCTAATATATGTATTGCAAAATGCAGGCTGACGAAAGCCGTGTTTCAACTTTCTATTTATAGTGCTTCTTCATATCCAGCTTGACCTTCTCTATTTAACTCTGTACGTATCATCATCTTTTTTATCTTTACTCAGCAGCGGTCAGCTGGAGTGAACGGAATTCTCCTCCCTATATTTCGACAATACCTGACCGCTGTGTGGTATGCTAATAACACTTTGAAGTAAAATTATATGCAATCGAAAATTAACATAATGCGACTGCTGCTTTTTTATACACTGCTTTCTTTTAGTAGTACCCAACTCTTTTCTCAAAAACTACTTCCATTCAGCATAAAGGGAAAGAGCATTCCAGATACCGTTAGTGGAAAAATGTATTTGAGTTATGAAATCAACGGAACAGGTCATTTGGATAGTTGCCAGTTAAGAAATGGAGTATTCCATTTTTCAGGAAATATCTTACATCCGGTATTTGCAATCCTGAGTAACAATAAAGGGAGAAAAGGTTTCTTTATAGAACCCGGGCCAATAACACTTGTAGTAAAAGACCCGGCACTTAAAGAAGTTGAAGTTGCCGGATCTTTGAGTGGCAATGAATACAGTAAAATAGATAAACAACTCAGCAGCATTGATAACCGCTGGAAAGTAGTGTTGGATACGTTAGATAAAGTTAGTGTACGAAACATTGCTCAATTCCAGGAGTTGAAAGACTGGGTGCTGCTACCATATTTTGAGGAATTCAGGGAAGCATATCTTGATTTTTTTAAAAAATATCCCCAATCATTTGTTACAGCATATTTGTTATCTCAGAACGTCATAGAAATGAATCAGGGTGTTTTTCCAATAGATTCCCTGCAGGCATATTATCAAAGATTTAAGATGCCTGTTAAAAATAGCTGGTATGGAAAGAAAATAGCTGAGGAGCTTTCAAACAGACAAATAGGAGTACCCGGGAAAAAAGCATTCGATTTTAGCCAGATCGATAAAAATGGACAAACCCTTTCCTTACAGTCTTTTCGAGGGAAGTATGTCTTACTTGATTTTTGGGGGAGCTGGTGTGTTCCATGCAGAAAAGGACACCCTCATTTAAAGGAGATATATAGTAAGTATAAAGATGAAGATTTTGATATAATTGGTGTTGCTAAAGAGTATGGATCGAAAGACATCTGGTTAAAAGCAATTAAAAATGATGGCCTTCCCTGGCATCAGGTTTTATGTGACAGCCTTGACATTAACTACAATATCACCTCATTTCCCACCAAAATACTAATTGACAAAGAGGGAATGATAATTGGACGTTATGGAGAAGAATCAACTGAACTTGATAAACAATTAAGGACAATTTTTGACAAACAACAATAACTAAAATTATTAAAGGGTCAGAAACATGGCCGCACAACATTAGTATCCAATAGTAGGAAAGGCTACATTGCTTCGACTGCCAACAGATATTTCGTTTTCGGTAGAGTAACTATATTTCATTAACTCCTACTTTTTACATTATAAGTCGCTTTGGTTAACTTAGCTGAGAATAGTCTTATCGCCGATTATACGTCATCCCTCTTCAATTTCCCTTTACATTTCCTTTTCTTAAAAGGCTGAAAAACAATTCAATAGAACCACCCCATTTAATTTTTGTCCTTGCAAAGTGACATGTTATGACATATAAGTCCGGTATTTCAGTATAAAAGGATATTAATTCTGCTACCTTTTTCCTTATTTTTGTAACAATGGAAAACGTACATAAGCATATAGAGCACTCAATTTCAAGGCGTAAGAAAGGGGAGCTAATATTTCCAGCTGACTTTAGAGGAAAAGGTACTCAAGCTGCCGTTAAAACTGCCTTATCAAGACTAAGCAGGGAAGGAAAGTTGAAAAGGCTGGCGCATGGTATTTACTATGTGCCTAAGATAGACCCTTTATTTGGCGCTATTTACCCGGCACCGGAAGAAGTAGCCGAATCTATCGCCAGGAAAGAAAAGGTCCGTATAAAGCCTGCAGGAGCTTATGCGCTGCACCGGCTGGGGCTTACCACCCAGGTACCCACCAGGCTTGTTTATATTACCGATGGGGAAAACAGGCAGATAAAAATCGGCAAAACAGTTATCCGCTTTAAAGCCACTACCCCAAAAAAAATGTCGCTGGAAGGCCAGTTGAGCAGCCTGGTTATTCTGGCATTGGATGAAATAGATCCTGCCAATATTGATAGTGATACGGAAAACAAAATAAAAGCGATTTTACAAAAAGAAAGCCCCGGTCAGTTAAAAAGAAATCTGCTGCTAACTTCTGGCCGTATTCATGATTATATTGTAAGGCTTTTAAAATAACAGAACATGACAGGCTGGTTACAATTAACAGACGAACAAAGAAGAACAAGTATTGCACAAGCAGCAGTAATAAGTGGTATTACAGCAAAGGCCATAGAAAAAGACTGGTGGGTAACACTTACACTTAAGGCATTATTTGAAAGTCCCTATGCAAAGTTTTTTATTTTTAAAGGGGGTACCTCATTAAGTAAAGGCTGGAAGTTGATAGAAAGGTTTTCAGAAGATATTGATATAGCATTAGACCCAATGGCTTTTGGCAGGGAGTATAAAACAAACCCAAGCCATACCTACGTAAAAACATTGAAAAAAGAAGGTTGTGCATTTACCAGCACTGTTTTGCTGGATGCTTTAAAAGCACAGTTCAATCATCTGGGAATACCGATGAAAGATATTGGTATTACAGCAGAAACAATTCCTGAAACGATACCCGACAGAGACCCACAAACTTTATACGTCAAATACAGATCATTATATCCGCCACATGGATATATTGCCGATGAAGTAAAAATAGAATTTAGTGTACGTTCCCTTAAAGACCCGTATGCTGCTATAACTGTGCAGTCAATTTTATCGGAAGTATTTCCCAACGTTGCGTATGCTGAAACTCCTTTTGAAGTGGTAGCTGTAGAGCCAAGAAAAACATTATTAGAAAAAGCATTCCTGCTACATGAAAAATTTGTGAATATTAATGCTGACAAAATAAAAATCGAAAGATTATCCCGTCATTTATACGACCTGGTAAAAATGATGAATACCGAGGCCGGCATTAAAGCATTAAAAGATCATAATTTTTATGCAACGCTATTAGAACACCGTAAAAGTTATGTAAGGTTAGGCAATGTAGATTATGACACACTGCACTATTCAACACTTTCTTTTATACCACCTGATACGGTAATAGAAATGTTCCGGCAGGATTACAGAGCTATGCAGGCGGCTATGATTTATGGTGATTCACCTGATTTTGATACGATGATTAATCAGTTGAAAATATTAACTGGCAGGTTTCGCCTAATCACTGAATATCATGTATTGGAAAATATAATTAAAGACGCAGCACTTCAAATAGGCAATGACAAAAATTTTGAAAAAGAAGGAGCTACTTTTAGCACACCTGTCCATTACTTATCAGACCTGTATAAACCAGAAAGCCCAACAAACAAAACTATCACTTACAATGTAGCCTTTGTTTTCAGGAAAAATAAGTGGGTATTTGAAAGTATTTCTATAAACCCGAATTAACAATTTGCATTACAACTTTCCCAATATCCCAACCCATTTCTGCATCATTTCCTTCATCGTATTCAATGTTGTTTTATCTGGTGCATGATACTTCGTTTCTAAACTGCCAAAAGATATTTCGTCTTTCTGTAACGTTGTAAATAACTTGGTAACTGTTCTCAGCATCGGGGCAACACTTTTGTTGATGATAATTTTATCAACCACCATCAGCCGGATTAATACCGCAAGCTTTGCTACGGATAAAGATGTTTGAATTTTTGATTCAGGGTCAATCAGCAAATCTTTATCAGCAGCCTTTCTATTCTTTAATTCCAGTTGCTTGATTTCTTCAGTGATCCAGCCTGATAGTTGCTTCTTTATAGAAGATTGCTGATTGTCATAAGATATTCCAGATTTAATTTTAAGTTGAATAACTCTGGTTTGCTCTGACAGCAGGAATGAAATGGCTTCCTGATTGGTTTTAAATTTACTAAGCTCTGTCTTAATCAACTCAATTTCGTAGTTAATATAACATTCAGAATTAAAATTGTTATAGATGAAAATCTCCCTGACATAATTTTCAGATATAATAGTTGTTACTGACTCAATTTCCTGAAGCAGGTATTTAATATAATTAACTTTCCGGTAAGTAATATTGCTTTCCGGTGAAATAAATTTATCCGCCAGGCATTCTTCCAATGCATCAAAAAGTTGTGAATGATTCAGCTTTATTTGCCAATACTTAAGTTTCAATTCAGAGCATTCAAAAAATTGGTGAAGGCAAAATTTTGTCAACCTGCTATCTATATCAAAATACCGGTAAAAGAAATTTTGGATAAACTGCAATGTGTTTTCCATTTGGGTACACACAGCACTAAACTCATTTTCTTTTGCAAACAGGCAATCGCTGAGGTTAATCAATAATGCCTGAATCAATTGGATGTATTGCTCTTTATCTTGTATCAGGGAATTAGAGATGAATTCGTCCATTAATATAGTGGGTACAAGTTCAATATCAGTTTGCAGACTGTTAAGCAAATCTTCCTCTGACAGTTCAGGAAAGATCAAACCGACGGTCTTATTGCAAGCATCCTGGTTAAAGAAGTTGTACCATTTACAAAGAGCCTGCTGAACGGATATCTTTATCCCGGAATGAACCCCATTACCCTGAATCAACAAAGATTTGTTGAACCCAATTTCTTTGGCAATACCATTTGCCATTACTTCACTTTCCATAACACACATTTTATAGAAAGTGTGTACAAACAGCAAACCATCTACATTACGTTAAGCAGCTTATTTTAGTAAGTAATTCAGCGTATTTTCTGTTAAAAAATACACCAATTGGTTAATTTACAGGTACAATCCCTAATTTATTAAGCAGTTCCAGTTTATTAGAAACCTTAACCTTGTCAAAAATATTTTGCACATGCTTGGTTACGGTTCTTTCGGCTATAAACAGGCTTTCAGCAATTTGTTTATATGAATTTCCCCGGCACATAAGTCCGGCAATTTGTTTCTCCCGGTTTGTAAGCTGGTACAATCTGCAGCCCTCCAGTATTTTTTCTTCAATACTGAGCCGCTCTATTTCTCTGGTTCTTTTTTCTACTTCTTCCTGTAATTTTTCATTCCAGCCAAGCAGTTTTTCTTCTGATTCAATTAACCGCTGGTGCTCTGCCTTCACCATTGAAATGTGTTGCTTTAATTGTAAAGAAAGCAATAGTAAGAATCCTGTATTAGTAGTAGCCGCTTCAACGGCCTGCCCTATATTGAAATAATCAATTACAGGAAGGCCAACCCACGGTGTCAGGCTCAAAAAAGATACAGCCATTTCTTCTTTTGCAGCTTTTGTTTTAAAACTGTTTTTATACTTATGGCCGACGGCTCTTATCAAGGAAATAATTACAATGAGTGCATACACAGCAGGAATGATTAAAAGTTTTTTTGCTGTTTCAAGGTGTCCCGAAGTAACAAATACAAAAACAAAAATTACATATGGTGCCACCAGGAAAATAAAAACTCCCTTGTATGCATGAAATTTCATTTTTTTCAGAGAAAAAGCATGATATACGTAATATGGAAAGTAACAAGGTGTAATAAATCCTGTGGCGTAGGCAATTGATTCTTGCAAAAAATAGGAGCCCGGAAGTTTTTCATCAGGTAATAATCCGCCTGTCAGGTTATAAAATATTAATAAGCAAATGAGAATAATATTCAGGAATGTGTTTTTATCATCTGGTCTCGCCAAACGGTAAATGACTAAGTAAAAGAGTACTACTGTTTCGATGCAGATAAACAGGAATGTAATAAGGTGCATTTGTGTACCAAAAACCAGCATCTTCTTTTGTTTTTATTACCCCAGTTTCATACAATAAAGGTCATAACCGAAATTCAGTTTATTATAGATTTCAAACCCGAATTTCTTATACCAGGGCAAGTTTCTTTCAGTTGATGTTTCGAGGCAAATGATGCGTCCTTCCGTTTCACTTTTTTCAATCACTTCTGATAGCAAATAACTGCCTGCACCTTTGCCTTGATCACCCGGCTTTACACCAATAAACCACAAATAAGATAGCAGTGCTTCCGGATGCGTTTTTTTTATTGCGGCTTCTCTTTTCATAGCTTTACCAAGATTAGAAAAGCCGATACAGGAGAAAGCAAGTTTCATATCCAGCCAAACTGATTTAAGGGAAGTTTTTTTCTTATCGGGATATATAATTAAAGCGCAGGCTTTTTTATCATCGGAAAGGAAAACATCGCCAAATAAATAACAAATATCAAAGGAATAACCCATCAGGTTCTTCAGCCTGCCAGTACGTTTAGCATCCTGTTTTACAATGTAGTTTACACTTTTATTATCTGTAAATGATTGGCTTAAAATATCAACCACACAGCCTTTATCGCCATTGTTAGCCCTGGTCATAATCTTGAAGTTGCTTGAAAATTAATTATATCAACTTTTGTACCCCATTTTCCTGATGTACAAGGCTTTCAAAATATTAGCTTCTGTTCTTCTTTAAGGCTGGCAAAAACTACGCATAAAAACGTAGAGATTATATTGCCGTTTTCCAGAGCGGACCGGTTTATTCTGTCCGGCATACTTTCACCACCGCTTTAATACTTACAAGAGGTGTAAGTACTGAATGAATATCCTAAAATGTTGTATTTGAAAGTATTAAAGTATTACCCAGCCTTATGCAAACCTTTTTGATAAAAACTAAGGCATGATAGGCAATTACTATTCACAGGAGATCTAAACATCAGCATTTATTTCGATTGCATCTTTCCCAAATGCAGTACTCAAAATCTTTACCGGAATTTTATCAGGACAATATTTTGTTGTTTCTATAAGGTAAACTGTTCTCAGGTTTGTAAGCGGTTTTAACCATTTCAGATACTCTCTCAAATGTTCTGCAATTTGCTTAACCGTTGTATTTCGCTTCTCTTTTATTACCAGTATTAATATGCCATTTTTTTCATTGCTCAAGAATCTTGCTGCCTTCATCATTGCACCCAGGTATCCTTTCCGGCTGGTGCCTGTATCACACTCCATGATTATGTAGTCATTATCTTTTTGTAAAACAGTGTCGGGTTTATATCCTTTCACAAGCTGTCCTCCTGAATTAAGAATCAAATAGCCATCGGCATTATGTAAAAGATTCTTAAATAGTTTGTCTTTCATAATTTTTCCCGGTAAAATGCTGTTTGATGTCTCTTAAAACTACTCAGCCTCTATTTCATGTGTGCCAAAATGCAATTCAGTATTAAGCTTGCTCTTGACTTTGCAAAGTCTTCAAATTTGTCTTCTGTCCACAAAGTTTCATCAACAGGAATTAAATGCCTCTTTACAAATGCCGCTTTATCTGCTACATGGTTATTGATCCACTCTTTGAAAGGGCTTGCATTTTTTAATCCCCTGTTAGTACTGAAATCTATTAATTGAAAGTTTCTGATACTATTAATTTTTGCAGATTCAATATTTAAAGACTCTAATTTTGACTTAGGCATGATATGGTCTATATCATTTATTCGTATGGTCTGCCCTTTGTCGTACATAAGGTAATAAACAAACGAACTTTCTAATTCATCGAGATTATCAATAGTATAAGTCCTCGTAAATTTAATCGGGTGGTCTTTATAAACCTGGAATAATTCATCGGTTGGAAAATCTTTGTTCTTAAAATGCTGCATCTTATCTAACAACTTACGGATGCCAGTCTTGTAAGGAATCCAACCTGCTCCTTTACTTTTGAAAACACCGTTAATAAGTGAATGGTAAATCCACTTTTCCATTTTTGGATGCTCTGTATTTTTAGCATCGAAATTGGCAAAAAAAGCATCCAGTTCAGCATTGCTTATTTCCTTATGAAAAAGATGATAAGCAATAAAGAATAATGGAATAAATGAACGGTTGCCGTCTTTATAATAATAGTACAGTTTAGAATTAATGAGAAAGACTTTCAGGCATCTAAGGGTAATCTTTATTCTTTCCCTGTTTTTTATAGCAAACTGAGCATCGGCAGCTTCAATTGCCGCCATCTCCTTTTTATGATTGTCCTGCAACAGGAACATTAACTTAATAAGATTATCCTGTGTTAACCCGATTTCTTCATAGTTCTTTAATGTCTCTTCCAAAAAGCCTTCCATTTCCCATTCAAAACCTTTGAGTACAGATGCTACCAAATCAAAAGATGACAGCTTAGTACCGCCATCATTTAATCTCCTGAACAACTCAACTATCCTTTGCTTGTTGGTTACTTCATCAAATGATTTATTCACCGACACTTTTGAAATGCCAAGACAATCGGCTGTCAATGTATTCTTGTAAAAAGCCTTTATATTTTTCTCAACATGTTTTGCTTGAATGGGATCCTGTATATTTTGCGCTTTTATGATTTCTTCAGCTACCTGGTCTTCATCATTAGTATCCTTTAATCTTTTTAACAACGAACTGGCAAGGTACCAGCTATGTTCAGATATCGTTCTGTCTTCATTTCCCTTTGAATGTTTCGGGAGTTTGCTCTGCTCATTCTCAAACTTAAATTCAAATTCGGTATTATAATCGCTAAACAAGTCAAAATACAACACCTTGCCATTGATGCTTCCCTTTAGCCCAATATAGAATGACTGCAGCCGCTGTTGCCCATCAATAACAAAATTCTGCAATTGAGTTAATGTATCTACTTGCCTTGAATTAATAATGCCGCCATCTTTTGTGAAAGACCGGTAATTAAAAAGCGGTTTACTCCCCTTTTCTTCTTCAATCACCATAATACCTCCAAACGAATCTCCTTTCAGCAGTGTATCAAACAGCAATTCCATTTTTTCTTCATCCCAAACCAGCCGCCGTTGGATAACAGGCAACACAAATTTTTCCTCTTCTATTTCGTTGATTACGTCCGATATTTTATATGATTTCCAGATTGCCATAAACAGTTAGTTTGTGAGCTGCTAATATAACCAGATTTGCTAAACTACAGGAGAGATCCGGCACAGTCGTTCTGCCTTACTAATTGCCGTCCTTTATTATAAAAGACGGCAGAACCACTGTGCCGGACAATGAAATTGGGAATTGAGCCTGATATATCAGATAACACAAAAATATCCAACCAGGCACAATTCCAGATAGTCAAAGAAGCCATTTACATTTGCAAATTAAATCTGAACATTATATGTTGATTTTTACTTACGGCTCAAATATGAACTTGAACAGGCTTACAAAACGGGTAGCTTCAGCAATAAAAGTTACCAACGCATTTCTTCCAGGATATAAATTGCTGTGCAATAAAGTAAGTAAAGATGGTTCTTCAAAGGCGAATATTATGAGGACTGATATTGCTGCTGAAATAGTTTGGGGAGTATTATTTACTATTGATAGCAATGAGAAACCTTTGCTTGATAAAGCAGAAGGTTTAGGAATGGGTTACAATGAGGGCACGTTAACTTTTTTTGATGAGAACAATATCTCTTACACCGCACAGGTTTATATTGCTGATACCAAAGCGATAGATAATAATTTAAATCCTTACGATTGGTATAAAGAGTTTATTGTAACTGGTGCCATCCAGAATAAATTACCTGCTGAATACATTTCACAATTACAATCTATCACTTGCATCCGTGACACTGATGACGAAAGAAGAATAAAGAACTATTCTATTTTGTCAGGCAGGTAGTGTTTTTTTGTTACCAGCTTTTAAACCTTTTTGTATCTTCTGTTGCGACGCTCCGTTCATCGTTCTGTTCTTCTATCATCAAAGACCCGGAGCAGATCTACCGTCTTATTTCTTATCCGCCTGCGGCAAATAATCCAGTAGTACTGCTCCGGCAAAAGGTTATTGGGAATTGAGATTGCTTCATTCTTCAGCAAACACAATTCCTGACAATCAAATATCCACATACTTTTAAGTTTACCCTCTCCTTTTCCAAAGAAGAATCTGCAAATAATTACTACCTGTTTTGTAAGAAAATGGCCAAAAGCGAAAGCGAAGCTATGCGGCTGCATAAATGATTTATCAAAGTGCAAAAAGACTACGGCATAAAAAAAGCTATCCCACACTTCGTCAGATTTAATTTATTCCGTTTCCTTTTTGCTTCCCTGCAGCCGCCTTGCAGTAATGCTTTCTTTTTTTCCATTTTTTCTTTTACAAAACATTTTTTTTCATCATCAGAACACAATTAAACAATCATTTCTTAAACATTTAAAATTTCAATTATGGAAATCATCGGAAGAATTACAGCAGACGCAACCGTTAGCGAAACAAAAGCAGGGAAAAAAGTGGTGAACTTTTCCATTGCTATTAATGACACTTACAAACCAAAAGGAAGCACAGAAGTACAGAAGATTGTAACCTATGTAAATTGTTCCTATTGGATTAATCCGGGTGTATCGGCTTATTTAACTAAAGGCACTTTGGTAGAATGTTATGGCCGTATCAGCGCAAATGCCTGGACAAACAAAGAAGGCGAAGTAAAAGCCAGTCTTACTTTTCACGTAAACACTATTAAACTGCACGGCCGTTCAGCAGGTGGCAATTCCTCTACTGCACCAGTTGTGCCAATGAACACAGCACCGGCAGCTTCAGTAGTCGCAGACGACTTACCATTTTAGTTTGAACGGCATCCCGTCAAACGGCGGGATGCTTTTCATTTTTTAAAAATCAAAAATTATATTTATGGCACACAATATTAATTTCAATGAGCAAACAGGCAAACACAGTTTCTTTTCAGTAAAAGAAAAAGCATGGCATGGTTTGGGACAAATTGTTCAGGATTATCCCAACAGCAAAGAAGCATTGAACTTTGCAGGGCTTGATTTTGAAGTTTGTAAAAGACCCAATGTTCACAGGCTTGATAATGGTAATGAGATTGTTTCTACAAGTTCATTCTACACTTACCGCCCTGATACCAATGCCATTTTAGGCGACCGTTTAGGAAAGGATTATGAAGTAGTACAAAATATAGATGCCTTCAGTTTCTTTGATGCTATTGTTGATGGTGATGGCATTCAATACGAAACTGCCGGGGCATTGGGTAAGGGAGAAAAAATTTTCATTACTGCAAAACTCCCCGGTTATATCAAAGTGGGCAAGGATGATATGATTGAAAAATATTTATTCCTTACCACTTCACATGATGGTTTCGGAAGCATTATGGCAGCGTTTACTCCTATCAGGATTGTATGTAACAATACATTGAATGCAGCTTTAAAGAACTGTAGTAATTCCATTAAAATCCGTCACACTGCCAATGTAAAAGAACGGCTGGAAGAAGCGCATAAAGTAATGGGAATATCAAACCAACTTTCTGTACAGTTGGAAGGTACTTTTAACCAGTGGGCAAAAGTTCGTATTACAGATAAGGAAGTGCAGAAACTGATACAGCTTGCAATGGTTTCCAACAAAGAAGTATTACAGAACATTGAAAAAGGTCAACTGGATGAATTAAGCACCTGCTTTAAAAATATGTGTGATGATGTATATGAATACAATATGACCAGCCCATCGCAGCAATATGAAACAACAAAGGGAACTGTGTTTGGAGCATACAACGCTATAACCGGTTACTTTCAAAATGTGAGAACTTACAAAGATGAAGAAGCCAAAATGAAATCTTTACTGTATGGCGGCACGGCACAGTTAAGAACACAAAAAGCTTTTCAGCTTTGTGAAGACTTTGTAAAAAGTGAGATGGCAGGTATTTATAATTGATAATAGTTGAGGGGCATTTTACAATGCCCCTCAAACTTGCAAAAAAGCTGCCCCGCAACATTGTGGTAGAGTTTAAAAAATGGCGGGGCAGCTTCCAGGTTTATATCATATTTATAAACAATCTGCATTACTAATAAAACATTCATTTCCCAGATACACCTGTTTAATACATGCAACAATAACTTCAAATTGTAAGTTGCTTCGGTAAAAATATCCCTTTGCCCCGGATTCTTTCATCCGGGCAGCCAGCGTTGGTTCAAAGAAACCAGTAACAACGATAACCTTCAATTCTTTATTGAAATCTAGAAAGTCCGTTAAAACAGCAACTCCATTATGTCCATGACTTGGCCAATTACCATCCATGACAATAATATCTGCTTTGCTGGAAATGTACTGCTCAAGTGCTAACTGCTGATTTTTACATGTACCTACTATAACAATGCCTTCTTCTTTTAACAAAGATTCTATACAATGGAAGAAAAAATCATTTTTGCATAAAAAGAATACTTTAATACATAAAGGCAACTCTAGGTTAGTATTTAAAGTAGCTGTCATTTCTAGTTCTTAGAATTTCGCATTCGCTCTTGGCCTGTTAGGCATTTCATTCATTTCAGAAGGGAAATAATATAAAATCTACGAAAGATTTAAGGTAAATGCAAATTTATTTAATCAATCAGGCGGAGCTATAGAGACGAAAGTACTTCATTAGCCAGTATTGATGTTTCACCTTCATTAATTCCTTCGCAAAGTTCCCCTTTTGTCTCCGTGGCGGCAATGAAATTCCGGCATAAAGAAAACTGCTCCCACATTGCTATAGATACTATTTATTCCGTTGCTTCATTGCCTTGGTCGCCAAAAGGCGGATGAGGCTCCATAATTAATTTTTAAATCTTTAAAATGAAAAGTTATGGAACAGTTAGCAATGCAATTTCCGGAATGGACAAGAGTCGCAGAAGTAGAATTGGTTTATAAAACAACTGTAAAAGCTTCTGAAAGACCAAAGATTAGCAGCGTTAAAGATTGTTATCAACTGCTGAAAGAATTATGGAATGAAAACACCATTGAGATGCAGGAAGAATTTAAAGTGATGTTATTAAACAGGGGCAACAAAGTGATTGGTGTTTATGAGGCATCTGCAGGTGGTTTAACGGGTACTGTTGCTGATCCAAGATTGATATTAGCCGCTGCTATTAAATCTTTAGCTGTATCAATAATACTTTCTCATAATCATCCGTCTGGAAATTTAAAGCCAAGCAGAGCAGATGAAGAACTAACACAAAAGATTAAAGTAGCTGCCGCTTACCATGATATAAGGGTTATAGATCACATTATTATTACCAGCGAAGGTTATTATAGCTTTGCTGATGACGGACTTTTATAGCCCCTTTAAAACATTATGCTTCATTTCTTTAGCCTAAATATCCTATTTTAGAGGTATGACCTTTGAGGAAATACTTTCACACTTTAAAACGGCTAAACCCTTACAACTTATACGGGCTAAAAACGCCCCGTTTATTATTTCATTTTTTTACAAGGTTTTTTCAGATGCTAATGTTACCACTATTTCTAATAGTGAGTTAAGGAGCAAGCTGGAAGGTTACATGGAGGAATTATCGTATGAAGAAAAAGATGATGAATTGGATTCGGAAACCCTGTTTGATGATTTTTCAGTAAGGTCTGCCCAATATATTGACAGATGGAGTAACAGCGGCTTTCTTAGTAAGTACCCAAACGATGATGGCGAAGACTTACATGAATTAACACCTGACACCAAAAAAGTACTAAAGTGGTTAGGGGATTTAGAAAAGAGAGGGCATATTGGAACCAATAGTAAGTTCAGGGATATTTTTTTCAAACTACAGAAAATGATTGAACTGACAAATGAAGATGTGGAGGTGAGGATTGAAGAACTGAACAAGAAAAAATGGGAGATTGAAAACGAAATAAATCTTTTGAAGAATGGTAAAAAGCCTTCTCTCTTTGACGAAACTGACATTAAAGAGCAGTTTTACGATTTAAACAAAATGGCAAGAGAGCTTCTGTCAGATTTTAGTGAAGTAGAGCAAAATTTTGAACAGATAAGAAAAGATATTCAGCGAAAATATACAGAGAAAGATATAGCTAAGGGAACTCTACTGGTTTTTGCATTGGATGCTCTTGACGAAATTGACCAGAAACCACAAGGAAAAAGCTTTAAAGCATTTTGGGAGTTTTTGATGGATGAGAAACGGCAGCAGGAATTTACACAACTCACTGAACGGCTATACCAGCTTTTGAATGAGCATAGTATTGATTATAATAATGACCGGTTTTTAAAACATCTCAAACGTTACCTGCATGTATCTGGCCGTAAAGTGATTGATTCCAACAGAAAACTAAGTGAGAAAATAAGTCGGGTGCTTTCTGAGAAAAATCTGCTGGAAAGAAGGCGGGCAATGGAGTTGATAGGCGAAATACGACAAATGGCTTACAGCCTTATTGATACTAAAATTAAGGAGGACGATTTTATAAGCATCGAAGACGAGCCTTATATAAACCTTTTCGATAGATGGGAACCTGGCGATGAAAAAGATGACATAATTAATATCCTTTTCCCTGATGGAAGTGTTGAAGATGAAAATGGGGATTTCAAATTGCTGTTTGACCAGTTTACAATAGATAAGAAAAAATTACAACAACGAATTGATATTATGCTGGAGGAAAAAGGCCAGGTAACGCTTAAAGAAGTGGTGGATGAATATGGCCTGGAGAATGGACTAAGCGAAATTGTGGGATATTTTTCTATTGGGGCTTCCGGTTCACATCAAATAATAGAAGGTACTAAAGAATCAATTTTAATTGGTGAAAGAATTGTAAACGTTCCGTTGGTTATTTATATAAAACCATTAACAAAATAGTATGGAAACAAAAATTGCAAGGGCACCATTTGCTGCTGCTATTATTAAACTGTTGCAAGGCCCTGTATACGTAGATGATAAAAATATCTGGCGGGAATTAACGCAATGGCCATCTGCTATACAGGAGTATTTCGGTAAAATAGGAATGGAATTAATCATTAATGAACAAGATGGATTTGCAAGAGTGCTACAGCCCGAAACAGAGGAACATGATGACAATCCCCTGCCACGGCTTATGAAAAAGCAAACGCTGAATTACGAAGCCACACTGCTGGCTGTAATTCTTAGAGAAGGGCTTGAAGAATTTGATATAAAAAGTGACGGCAATAAATTTTACCTCACCCAAAAAGAAATTAAAGAGCGGATAGAACTTTTCTACAAGGAACAATCAAATAAAAGCAAGCTCTGGAAAGATTTATCAAAACCTATAACAAGTTTAATAAACATTGGCATATTGAAATTGAACCGGGAAGATGCAGCCAATAAGGATAATAACAAGTACGAAGTAAAGCGGATTATCAAAGCATTTATTAGTAACGAGAAACTGGAAGAAATAAAGAATAAGTTAAACAACTATGTCAACCCTGTTCAGTAATAATAATGCAGATAATGGCTATCGGTTAAGATACCTTGAGGTGTTTAACTGGGGTACATTTAATGGTAAGGTATATAGACTCCAACCTGATGGCCGTACTTCTCTGTTAACCGGGGCAAACGGTAGCGGAAAAACCACATTGATTGATGCCTTATTAACGATTTTAGTACCTACTAATAAACGATTTTACAATCAGTCATCCGGTGCAGAATCAAAAAAAGAAAGGGACGAAAATTCGTACTTCTGGGGTTACTATGGAAAGACATTCTCCGAACTGGAAGAGAAATCTAAAACAGAACAACTAAGAACCAAAGCAGATAATCCTTATTCCGTATTACTTGCCTGTTTTCAAAATTCCGGCACCCAGCACACCATCACTTTGGTACAAGTTCGTTGGTATGCCAACGGTGGTTTACAAAAAATATTTATTGTTTCTCCTTACCCACTTAATGTTAATGAGCACTTCGGAAAAGATCATTTTGACCTGAAAGGGGAATGGAAGAAAAAGCTGATGAAGCAATATCCAAAGACTGAAATTTATAACAGCTTTAAAGAATATGCAGCCAGGTTTAGCGAACTATTTGGATTAAGAGATAAAGCCCTTTCATTGTTCAGCCAAACAGTAGGAATTAAAGTATTGGGTGACTTAACCAACTTTATACGACAGGAAATGCTGGAAGAGGCAGATGCGGAGGAACAATTCAAAAGCCTTCATAATCACTACAGCGATTTGCTTATTAGTCATAAAGCCATTCAAAAAGATGAAAAGCAACTTGAATTATTAGAGCCGGTGATGAACAACAAAAGCAAACTTGAGGTTCTCCGCAGTAATAAACAAAGGCTTGATTTTATAGAAGAACAAATGCCCTTTTACCTTGGTAAAATTGAGTATGAGTTATTAGATAATGATGTTGAAAGGTTGGAACTTGAAATAGAGGTAGCCAAAAAAGATAAGGAGTTGGTTTCATCTATTGTTGAAAGGTTAGATAAGGATAAAGAGCATTTAATAACTCAACGGGCTGCCCTTAGTATTGACAGCCAGATTTCACTTTGGAACAAAGATATTGAAGCTGAGACCGATAAACGTAAACGCAAAACAGAAACTGCTACTACTTATAACAAACTTTGTACGGAATTAAAAATTGATACTGATATTGATGAAGCGGTATTCAGGAAGAATTACAATAAAATACTGGAGCTGAACAACACTGTTCCAGCAGAAGTAGAAAAACTTTCTGAAAAGAGATATAGGTTAAGAATTGATCAGGATGCTGCAACTAAACAAATTGAAACCCTGCAGCAACAAATTACATCCTATTTATCAAGAAAAAACCGCATTCCGGATGACCTGATAAATGCCCGGAAAAGATTAATTGACATATTGGAAACAACGGAGGATGAAATACCATTTGTAGGTGAACTGATCAAAGTAAAAGCATCAGAACAGCTATGGGAAGATTCAATTGAAAAATTGCTACATAGTTTTTCAATGCAGCTTTTAGTACCGGAAAAATTCAGCAAAGCTGCCAATCATTTTATTTATAATAATGATATGCAAACAAAATTAGTATATCATAAAATCGACAGAAGACCTTCTAACAGTGCTGTGCGATGGCCAGCGGATGATGATGCACTGGTGAATAAACTTGACTTGAAAGAATCCGGTTATAGAACCTGGCTTGAAACCACACTACTCGACAGGTTTAATTACTATTGCACAGATGACCTTGATGTATTTTATGGTTCGCAAAAAGCAATTACTTCAAACGGGCTGATGCGTAATGCAAACAGGCATGAAAAAGATGACCGTCCGGGAAGATGGAATAAATCAAAGTACAGGCTTGGAGGTGATAACAGAACCATTGTGCAATACTTGCAGGAGCAGAAATACAACGAAGAAAAACTATATGCTAAGCTGTCCGAAGAAATAAAGAGCCTGACACCGCTTATTACGTCTTTAAAATCGAAGGAGCAAACCATAACTAACCTTATGGCTATAAAAAGCTATGATGATATTAATTGGTCTCAACATGCAGAAAGAATTAATAACTTAAATAAGCAGATTGCAGATTTGAAAAAATCTTCTGATAAGTATGATTTAATAGTCAAACAAATTGAAGAGGTAGAAAAGCAACTGACGAAAGAAACCAGTAAAAAGGAGGAATTAAGTATTAGAGTCAGTAAGCTTGATGATGAATATAATGACAAAAATTTGCGGAAATTTAAACTCAATTTTGAAGATCTGAAAGAAGATGGTGAGCAGGCTATTATTCAATTTCTGACTGAAATAGAAACTTCGCTGTCAGCTATCAAATCCCTTACGCAGTTTAATGGCATGGTGACACAAGCAGGAATCAAACTCAAATCAAAACAAAGAACTGCAACAGAAGCAGTAAATAATCTTGAAAAAGACACCATTGTTTTGATTGCTGCGTTTGTTCATCCCGGCGAAAAAATCACCACTGAATTTCCAAACTGGAGCGGTGATGTAATAAATATTAAAGCTGACTTAACTGGTCTTGGCGACCTTGAAGATTTACACAAAACAATTCAAACACAAAGATTAGTTGAACACAAACGCCGCTTTAGGGATTACATGGACAAAAGTATGCTGGATGCGTTGACAAGTTACCGTGCATGGCTCAACAATGAACTCAGTAAAATTGAAGACATGATTGAGGAGTTGAATGTGCCGCTGAAAAAAATAACATTCAATTCAAATCCTGACACCTATTTACAATTGGAGTGCCGGTCATTACGGGGTGAAAATGAGATAAATAATTTCAGGAACCAGTTGAATGCAGCTATTCCCGGAGCATTGGATTTTGAAATGCAGAAAGATGACAGCTACCGTGAACAAGTATTTCATAAAATAAAAGAATTGATTACTGAATTACAAAAGGAAGAGAACTGGCGCAAGAAGGTAACAGATGTAAGAAATTGGCTGTCATTTAGTGCAAGAGAGCATTCAATAGTTGATAATAAACCCGGCCAATATCATGATAATACGGCCAGCTATTCCGGTGGACAAAAAGCACAGTTCACCTATGCCATCTTAGGTGCAGCCATTGCTCATCAGTTCGGAATATTTCAACAAGGCAAGCAACACAAAAGCCTTCGTTTTATTACAGTTGATGAGGCATTCAGCAAACTTGACCCGGAAAAAAGTCAGTTCCTAATGAAGTTTTGTGACCAATTGAATTTGCAGATATTAGTGGTAACACCGCTTGATAAAATCAATATTGCGGAGCCATACATAAATGCAGTTCACTTTGTAGAAATTAAGAATAAAAAGAGTTCTGTTTTGTATAACCTTACTATGGAACAATATTATGAGAAAAAGGAAAGTTTTAAACAGTTAGCCGAAACAAAAGAATGATAACACCAAATGAACTTTTTGAAAAATCGGATAAGCTGTTTGATAAAGTCATTACGGCTGTTTTAAAACAGGAGGATATTTTTCCGCTTGTGATACCTTCCAATAAGAAATTGTCTGGTACAAATTTTAGCCAACTTAAGGCTGCAATAATTCCACTATACCAACAGTCAAAGCAGGTGAAAGGAAAAGGTTATACTATTGAATGGAAAGAAAAAACAGTTGATGGCACAAAGCAAAAAATTCCCTCGAAAATATTCTTTGAGGGTTTAGGTGATTATCTTTTTTATACGAAAAGAATAAAAGACTATGAAGCAATTAATAATGCTTTTGATAAAATAACCACTTCATTTAGCAGCTTGTCAGATTGGTCAAAGGAAAATGCTATTTTCTTGCTTAATCAGGCTGATAGAATTGAAGATTTAATTAAGGTTTGTATTTATTTTTTCAATAATAGACCGCCCCATAATCTATATTTAAGAGAATTGCCAATCGAAGTTCATTCTAAGTTTATTGAAGATAATAATGCTGCTTTAAAGAAATTGCTGGATGTCCTGTTGCCTGCTGATTGGATAAACAAAAATGAAACTGATTTTTCCACCCGGTACTACATCAAAAAGCCAAATATCTATGCCCAGATAAGGATATTAGACGAGAGTCTAAAATCAGTAATTGGATATGATGAGTTGGCATTAACATTAGATGATTCCGCATTACTTAATTGGCAGCCAGAAAAAGTGTTCATAATTGAGAATAGGGCATGTTTTCTTTCATTTCCCAAAGTTAAAAATGCCGTTGCGATATTTGGAGAAGGGTTTAAAAGCCGTATAAGCAAACACATTCCCTGGCTGGCTAAGGCAGAATTATTTTGCTGGTTTGACCTTGATGCTGCCGGGTTTGAAATGCTGAATATTATCAGGCAATACTACCCTGAAGCAAAAAGCTTTTTAATGGACGAAAAAACGCACCATCACTTCAGCCAGTTTGCGGTGACTTCCACATATAGAAAACTTAAATTAGGGATGTTGAGTGCCGATGAGTTGGAACTGTACGAAAATTTACAACGCAATAGCAAAAGATTAGAGCAGGAACGCATTACCAATCCTTATATTTTAGAACAACTTAAATCACTCTTAATTCACGGGTAAAAGAATGGGCAAAAATGAAAAACTGGAAAATGCAATTGATAAGCTGATTCGTAAAGTAAGCAAGTACGAACCAGAAAGTTTTGCAGGTTTCTTCGCCTACTTCATCAAACGCCGCCCAGAAGATATTGTAGATATTGAATTAAATAAATTCAAATCCAAATTAAAAGACTTTTTCTACATTATCGCACTTAATGTATTTGCAGAAACTAAAGGTAATGAACCCTTTGATTTTAGCCCGGCAACCATCAGCGAATTGGCTGATTTGGTAAATGAAATTCGTAGCCATTATCATGTTCAGAAGTTTGAAGATTATTCCATGGAAACTGTAATTCATGAGATGGCTTTCAGAAACTATTTTGATAATGGCGTATTAAGCTATGTAGAACAGGATTTAGAAAAAATAAGAACAGTTTTTCAGCCATTTGAAGATAAATTAGTTAAAGATTTTGGGCTTGATGTGGATTTTCTTATCGAAGTTTATAAAGCAACAGAATTAGTTACAAAAATAAGGTTCGACCAGGTAATGGAGTTTACACATACCAAAGAGTTCAACGAATTTCATAAAAAGTTTCATTCAAAAGAAATAACATTCTCTGATGGTGTAAACCAACTACCAGAAAAAATAAGTGATGCTTTGTTATCATTTCATGCCAAAACTCATACCTACCTATTGTTTTCAAAACAAGATTTATACAATACACTTGATAAAGCGAAAGTTGATGAATTTCTGGAGATGTTTTCTTGTAAACCAGAGCCTTTAAAATCTTTCAGATACTACACAGAAAATAACCCAATAGAACTGGCACCGATTCTGGAAATATCTGAAAATAAATACCTGCATATTTGTCAAAAGCAAATTCCAGTTGCTATATACCGACGCATGTATGATTTTCTGTCAAAAGACGAAAATTTAAAAGACAAAATTCGGAGGCATCGGGAGAAAGAATTAGAGAGAAAAGTTGCGGCAATTTTCAGGTCGGTTTTTAATGATTCTTCTTCGTTCATATATGAAAACTACTTCGTTATATCTGGACATGAGCAAGACTTACTTATTTTAACAAAAGGAACGGCTATAATTATTGAAACAAAGGCTTCCAAATTACGAGAACCATTTCGGGATATGCAGAAAGCTGTTGTAAGGCTAAAAGACGATTTTAAGGAGGCAGTACAGTATGGTTATGACCAGTGTAACCGAGTAGAAAAATTCTTTTTAGGACATGCACCTTTTGAAATAAAGGACAACAAAGGAAAGGTGCTTTACACCGTAAATCCTTTAAAGATTCATTCCGTATTTTCAATAGTGGTTACTCTGGAACGGTTTGGCAGTTTGCAAACAGACTTAAACCTGCTACTTAAAAAAGATAGTACTGATAACTATCCCTGGAGTGTTTATATTGATGACTTAGAAATATTTCTGCTTACATTGAGGCATCACAGAAGCAATCCACAAAGCAAACTTTTAGATTTTTTGCGCAACAGAAGACAGCTTCATGGCCACATTTATGCAATAGACGAATTAGATATTTGTGGCTTTTATTTAAAGCAACCAAAGAAATTTGCTGAGTATTCAAAAAGAACAGATACGCTTTGTCAGTTTTCTGTGTATGAGCAAGCTATTTTTGATGAAATTTACCATTCTGGTGGTCTCCGTTTTAAGGAAGAACCCATGCCTGATTTTAACAGGTATTTTGGGACAAATAATTCCCACTCAAAAGCAAAGTAGTAAAGTCTAAAAATTGTTTTTGCCTGACTAAATATTAGCCAAGCAAACAGCAATGCTGGTACATTTTTTACACTTGTTTTACTATGACTTTATTTAGGCATAAGATATTCTCAACGGATAGATTTAGCAAAGGCTTAATGTGCCCGGTCTTGCACATGGCAAGATGTACAAACGTTATACGTTTGAGGCATCTTGCCCTTCACTCCGAAGTCGTTTCGGGGTATTGAAACAGAAAACTTAAAACCATGAAGAAGTTGGAATGTGAAGTGAGGAATAAAATGGTGGTAATAAGGATGAATGAAAACGAAGTAAATCAGCTTACAAAACTTCAAGGAAAAACTACCGAAAAAGATACCAGCAGTTACCTGCGAAAAGTAGCGTTGCAAAAACCTGTTACAGTGAAGTACAGAAACGAAAGTGCCGATGATTTTCTATTAGACATGCTGAACCTGAAAAAAGAACTTAATGCCATCGGGAATAATTTTAACCAGGCAGTACACAAATTGCACTTGCTCGATAAGATACCTGAGTTCAGGGTTTGGGTGAACCAGTATGATGGTTTGCAAAAAGTATTAATCAGCAAAGTGGAAGAAATAAAATTACGGATGAATCAACTTTATGAGCAATGGTTGCAAAAATAACTATACCGAAAAGTATTGAAGCCGCATTGAACTACAATGAAAAGAAAGTGCAGAAAGGAGCGGCCGTTTGCCTTCATGCAGCTAATTATCTGAAAGATGCAAAGGGTATGAATTTTTATCAGAAACTAAATGGTTTTGAAAGACTAAACAGTTTGAATGAAAGAGCCACTACCAAAACCCTGCATGTATCACTAAACTTTGATCCCTCAGAAAAGTTGCCCGAAAATAAACTGTTGCAGATTGCATCTGACTATATGGAAAAGATTGGCTTTGGCTATCAACCTTATTTGGTTTACAAACATGAAGATGCAGGGCATCCGCACATACACATAGTAAGCACAACTATACGGCAAAATGGCAGCAGGATTAATACGCATAATATCGGCAGAAACCAATCTGAAAAAGCAAGAAAAGAAATTGAGCAAACGTATGGTTTGATAAAAGCCGAAAGACAGCAACAATTAAGAAGTCCCGGCATCAAACCTGTTGATGTTGAAAAAGTGATTTATGGAAAATCAGAAACCAAGAGAAGTATCTCCAATGTAGTAGGTGCAGTATTTAGTCAATACAAGTTTGTTTCATTACCCGAATTTAATGCTGCTTTAAAGCAGTTTAATGTAGTTGCCGACAGAGGTAAAGAGGAAGGCAAGATTTACAAGAGCCGTGGTTTGGTTTACCGCATCTTGGATGCTAATGCAAATAAGGTCGGTGTTCCTATCAAAGCAAGTTCTATTTCTTGCAAACCAATATTAGATAATCTTGAAAAGAAGTTTGCAGCTAATGAAACAGCAAAAGAACCCCTTAAACCATTTGTAAAAACCAAACTGGATGACTGCCTTTCACAATCGCCTTCTAAAATGAGAGACTTGATCGAGCAGTTGAAACAGAAAAGCATTTACACCCTGCTTCGCCAAAATGCTGAAGGAAGGTTGTATGGTATCACTTTCGTAGATAATCAAAACAAAGTTGTTTTTAATGGAAGTGACTTAGGGAAAGGTTACAGCGCTGCTGCATTACAAAGCAGGTTAGCCACAGGCACTGAAAAATCAATTAGCCAGGATGAAACAAAAGGCGGCGGTTCAACTGGCTCCATTCAAAAAGAAATGGGTCAGCAAAAGCAACAGGAAAAAACAATTCCATTTACTACCAAAACTGAAAACCCATTGGATGTTTTGCTTTCTACCAAAGAGCAATATGACAACACGCCTTACAGCCTGCTCAAAAAGAAGAAGAAAAAGAAGAAACCAAATTTGTAAAATGTAAAATGAAGTTATGTCACACACAGGAGAGAATGAACAGGGGCTGCGGAAGATAGTTGACCTGACAAGATTTGCCAGCATTTTTATTTTGTTGCTGCATTTTTACTATTACTGCTATGTTGCATTTGAGCAGTGGGAAATAAAAAGCACCATCACCGACAGGCTGATGAAAAATATTTCCAACACTGGCTTATTCCATAATCAGCTTACTTCAAAACTTATGGCATTAGGGCTGCTGGTTATTTCATTATTTGGTGCACAGGGCAAAAAAGATGAAAAGATAAATTGGAGAAGCATTGCTGCATATTTGTTGATTGGTTTGCTGCTTTACTTTTCAAGTCAACTGTTTTTCAAATTGCAATACGATTTGCAAACGGTTGCCATTGTGTACATCACCGCTACCGGCATTGGCTTTTTACTTATACTGGCAGGCGGCAATTTGTTCAGCCGTTTAATCCGCTACAATTTGGGTAATGATGTTTTCAACTCACTCAATGAAACTTTTCCGCAGGAAGAACGCTTAATCAGCAATGAGTATTCCATCAATTTGCCTGCCCGTTACAACCTGAAAGGCAGGGTAAGAAAAAGCTGGATAAATATCATCAATCCTTTTCGGGGCTTGTTGGTGATTGGCAGTCCCGGCGCCGGTAAAAGCTGGTTTGTAATTCAGCATGTAATTAAACAGCATATTGAAAAAGGCTTTGCCCTGTTCGTGTATGATTTTAAGTACGATGACCTGAGCAAAATTGTTTACAACTGGCTGCAGCAAAACAAACACAACTATACAGTAAGGCCATCTTTCTATGTAATCAATTTTGACAACCTTTCTGTATCGCACCGCTGCAATCCGCTTGACCCAAACAGTATGAATGACATTACCGATGCTACAGAAAGTGCCAGAACGATTTTGTTAGGGTTGAACCGTGAATGGATTAATAAACAGGGAGATTTCTTTGTAGAATCACCCATCAATTTTGTTACGGCTGTTATTTGGTTTTTGAGAAAATATGCCGACGGAAAATATTGCACCCTGCCTCATGTAATTGAACTGATGCAGGCAGAATATGATGAATTGTTTCCGGTACTGAACACACAACCCGAAATTGAGGTGTTGGTAAATCCTTTCATCACCGCTTACCAAAACGATGCAATGGAGCAATTGGAAGGACAAGTGGCTTCTGCAAAAATTGGTATGGCAAGACTTGCTGCTCCGCAGTTGTATTGGGTATTATCTGGCAATGATTTTACTCTCGACATTAATAACCCAAAGCATCCAAAAATTGTTTGTGTGGGCAACAACCCGGAGAAGCAGCAGATTTATGGGGCTGTGTTATCGCTATATGTTTCCCGGTTGGTGAGGCAGGTAAACAAAAAAGGGATGCAAAAATGCAGTTTGGTATTTGATGAGTTCCCCACTATCTATTTCAATAATATTGACAGCCTTATTGCAACTGCAAGAAGCAACAAAGTTGCCACCACATTAGCTATGCAAGATTTTAGTCAGCTCAAAAAAGATTATGGCCGGGAGCAAGCCGATGTAATTGTAAACATCACCGGCAACATCATCAGCGGCCAGGTAATGGGTGAAACATCTAAACTCTTATCAGAACGTTTCGGTAAAATAATGCAGGACAGGCAGAGTGTTTCCATCAACCGAA
Organism: Chitinophagaceae bacterium; assembly: GCA_044223995.1. Lineage (GTDB taxonomy): Bacteria > Bacteroidota > Bacteroidia > Chitinophagales > Chitinophagaceae > JACMLD01. Next base: position 774,949 of record JBGALE010000001.1, on the reverse strand, counting down.
TGGATACTTCAATCAGTCATAGTAAACAATTGGATGCCGCTATACCTGCCAGTAAAATCGCCGCCCTTTCTTCCGGCGAGTTTGTGGGTATGGTTGCCGACGACCCGTTGGAAAAAATAAAACTCAAAATGTTTCATTCCGAAATCATCAACGATCATGAAAAACTAAATACAGAAGTGAGTAACTACCGGGATATTCCTGCGGTCTCCAATGTTACACACCAGCAGGTGCTGGATAATTATTACCAGGTGAAGATGGATATTAAGAGGTTGATTGGGGAAGAAGTGGAGAGATTGAAAAAGGAAGTAATAACGTAGATAAGGGTTTTTGCCTAGATTGGTGCAAATCATTACTTGATTCAGTATATTCCATAACACTCATTATCAGTCTATTTAGATGTTAATCACATAATTTTCATATCTTGAAAATCAAGGAAAAAATTATGGGATAAAATGTACTTATCAACAATTAAAATCAAGGGATATAAAGTCTTCAATCAGGAATTTACTGTAACTCTCAATTCGGGGTTGAATATTCTTGTTGGAGAAAATGGTTCTGGAAAAAGTACGGTGATTGATGCAATCAGGTTGATTTTACTGGAAGATGAATATGGAAGAAGTGGTATTGATGCTTCAGATTTTCACAGACCTATTGACCAGCCGGCAAAGTCGAAAGGAGCAGGAAAAATTGAAATACGAACAGAATTTGATTCACTCAATGATGATGAACAAGTAGCCTATTTGCCCTGGCTAAACATTAATACCCCAACGAAAGCCATTCTTAATTTATCCATTGAGAATAAGGAAGACGCAAGGGGCAGGTTCAAAAGAAAAATCTGGGGTAATGAATCGGAAAGTGGATTGTTTGAATGGGAACTTCTCAACAGGATAGCATGTATTTACCTGCCTCCTCTCCGTGATGCTGAAGACAAACTGAAAGCATATAAAGGCTCAAGATTAGCAAGGCTTCTCAAAAATTTAAAGAAGGTCGAAAATGCAGATGAGCTGCATCCGCTTGAAAAAAAGTTTGCAGCGTTCAATAAAGATTTGCTGAGAGATGATTCCATAAAGTCGGCGAATAAATCTATTCAGGATAATTTACTTAAATCAGTAGGCCAAATTTTTGGGCAAGATGCTTCTATACAATTTTCCGAAATAAATTTCGATAGAATTGTTGAAAGGCTAAGGCTCTTATTTTATCCGTTATTGCCTGGTAACGGAGCAACAAGAGAACTGAATATGTTCAGGGAACTGGAAGAAAATAGCCTTGGGTTTAACAATATTCTTTACCTGGCGACTATACTGGCCGAGTTGGAGGGATTAGATAGCTTAAGGACATCACATAAAGTTTTACTAATCGAGGAGCCGGAAGCTCATCTGCATCCGCAATTACAGATAAGGCTGCTTCAATTTTTAAATGAAAAGGCCCTGGAAGATAATATCCAAATAATTGTAACTACACATTCTCCAACTTTAGCCGCATCAATTGACATAAACACTTTAAAAATCCTGACAGTTAAAAAAGCTGGTGAAAGCCCTGTATATACATCAGTATCACAGTGTGGTTTTGATAATAGCACAAAGAATTTTTTGCAAAGATGGCTGGACATTACGAAATCAATTCTTCTTTTTGCTAAAGGTGTTTTAATGGTTGAAGGAATTGCGGAGGCTTTGGTAATAAAAGAATTAACACCGTATATCCTGAGGAAACTTGCTATTGACAACCCGGGAAAGAAATACCTGAAAGATTTAGAGGAGTATGGAATCTCAATCATCAATCTCAATGGCATTTATTTCCGCCATTTTATGACCTTGTTTCAGGGTTACAATAAAAAAGCTGACGGAAGTTTTGAACAAACGGATTATATCCCAATAAAATGTGCAGGCTTGACAGATAACGACCCCGACACAGCAGCAAAGCCAACTGCACAAAATCCAACAGCAGGAAAAAATCATCAACTCTACATGATTCAGGATTTAGAAAACAACTCTCAGCTATGCAGATTATTTTCTAACCTCAAAACATTTGAATACGATTTAGCCTTAGCAGGAAATAACCTCATCGTTATGTCAGAGGTGCAACTGTCTCTAACCACAACAAATGGGGCTATTAAAACACAACTTGAACAATATGTTCAAATAAACTGGAGCCAGAAAACACCACAAGAGAAAGCTGATGCCGCATTTTGGCTTTTGGAGCACATAGATAAAGGAGAATTTGCACAAGCCCTTTCTCAAAGACTATCTGAATCTGATACTATTATCTCAATACCGGACTATATTATTAATGCAATTAAGTGGCTTGTAGATTGAAATGTTGAAATCAAAAAAATATAAACTTCTTTATAAAATCAACACTTCATTGAATTGCAGTGTGGAAGATTTAATGAAACTAAGCGATGAACAATTTGAGTATATCAACCACTATTTAAAACATTCTTCTTTTCTAAAAGCTTGTCCAGGAAGCGGCAAAACCGAAGTAATAGGCATTAAAAGTGCTTATGAAATTCACAAATGGCTATCAAAACATTCAGGCATCGCTGTAGTTACTTTTACAACAAGTGCTGCAAAAGAACTAAACAGCAGAGTTAGGAAATTCGGTGCCGTATCAACAGAATCCTTTCCTCACTTTATAGGTACATTCGACAGTTGGATTCATAATTATATTCTTCAGCCGTTTTGCCATTACCTTACAGGCTACGAAGGAAAAGATGGAGACAAAAGCATGAGGCTGGTAGATGTAGAAAGTTCTGCAGGATTTCTCTCAAACTACACAACCAATATTTTTAAAGATGGACAAACCCGTCCTGTTAAAGTAACAGAATACTATTACAATTACCAGAACAACCTGCAAGGGCAGGATGATAGACTTGATGGGTTCTTGAAATCACTTACTGCGGCAAATGATATTGCAGCCTTGAAAGCTAATAAAAAGAAGTTTATCAAGGCAGGTTTTGTTACTTATCCTGATGTTGAATGGTTGTCAAATATTTTACTAAATAAATGTCCCGTTTTGCAGGAAAGATTGGCACAACGATTTCCTGTAATAATTGTGGATGAATGCCAGGATTTATCAAAAGGCCAAATAAATATTCTTGAGTTGCTTAGAAATAAAGGAACAAACCTGCATTTTGTGGGAGACCTTAACCAATCAATTTATGAGTTTAGAAAAGTAAACCCACAAGACATAGAAACCTACATACAAAATAGTGGTTTTGTAATTCGCCAACTTACCAACAATTACAGAAGTTGCCAACCTATAGTTGATATTACAGAAAAAATTATTGGGAATCAGGTGCCGATTGTTGGGCATGAAAATCAAATGTGCCAGCATCCATGTGTGCTTTGGCAATATGATGACCAAACTTTCACTCAATTACCTCAACTGTTTGAAGATTTCATTTCGGCAAATGGAATGGATAAAAAAAAGTCAGTAATTCTTGCAAGGGGTAAAACCACAATCGCCAACTTAAGAACACAAAAGGATAAATATGGGTATTCAAAACCAGAATTACTTGCTATAGCCCTGCATAGCTGGCACAAAACTGAAAGAAATACTGAAGATATTAATAGTGCTTTATTTTATTTAGGCCGGGCAATGTGTCTGTTAGGCTTTGGTGGGCAGGGCGATTCAAGAAATCAGTATTGCCCTGATGGATATGACCATGTGGAATGGAGACTTCTTTTAAAGAGGATACTGGAACAGGGTAAGTCCGTTTATCCTTTCATAGAAAACAATCAAGAGCTTACATGGACAAAGTGGATATCAAAACTGAAGTTATTTCTACAGCCCATGTGGAATGAATTAACAGGAAAAACTGAAGAATGGGCTGATGCATCCTTGAAGCTGAGATCACCAAGTGGAATGAAAGATCTTCATGTAAAAAACTCATGCTCTCAAGGTGGGGTAAAGAATATGTTTAGAACTACAACAATACACAGCGTAAAAGGTGAAACACTGGATGCTGTACTTTTAGTTTCACATCCAAATAAACAAAGTCCCGGAGGGCACTTCAGTCATTGGCTTAAAGAAGGAAACTACGATCCGGAGCATATCCGATTTGCGTATGTTGCTATGTCAAGACCAAAATATGCATTGATAATTGCAACGCCAAAACTAAAAAATGCAGAACTTACAAAACTGCAAACCCTTGGGTTTGTTCCTCACCCATGATATAAATATACCATGATAACATTTTCTTTTAAGGATGACACTATACTTCTTCATTATACACCAGAAAGAGAAGAAAACTGGATAAAGGAAGCGATTGACAGGCGGCCTTATATTACCCTTAAGAAAACTTTTACTTTTTGGAAAGAACTATTAATAGCCGAAACAAAAGTCAGCGATACAGAAGAGGACGAGTTTCCCGATTTTGATGAATTTGAAACTACTACGTTTTTATTTGCAATGTTAAATGGCGAATATTACAAACTGATAAGGGGCATAGTTGCTGATAAATTTGACATTTATTTTCACAAGACCCTACCAATTACGGCAGACTACTTTGTTGCCGATTCAAACGTTTCCGTATTCAAAATAATAGGCAATATTTACAACGGAGATATTTATATAGGCGGAGAAAAACCTGAATCATTATCCGGTGAAGCATTTGATAATCTTCTCAAACTTTTCCCGACAACTTATGAGAGAAAGAAATATATTGAAGCAAGAGTTTCATCTGTTTTTAGAAATTATTTTGACAACGTAAAAGATGCAGAGAAAACTTACCAGAAGTATGTTGATAAAAAACTATCCGGCAAGGGCAACAATCTTTCAAAGACTTTTCAGGAATATGAAATTGCCAAGTATAGTATTATTCTTGATAAATTAAAGGCGATGCTTTTACATGAAATTGATTACAGCGAGCATCAATGGCAGGAAGAAATTTTGCAAATTGTACTGTTATTATATCCAAAGTATGTTTTTGTGTTTAGAGAGGTCCCTGTTTATTCTAAATATACTGACGGCATAAAAGAAAAAGCTTTGGATTTTCTTTTGGTTGACAGCAACGGTAATACAGATATTATTGAAATAAAGAAGCCCTTTGAAAATGCTATTATGACCAAAGGAGTTTACAGGGATAATTTTATACCATTAAGAGAATTATCAGGCACGGTAATGCAGGTAGAGAAATACGTCTATTATCTTAATCGTTGGAGTGAGGAAGGTGAGAAACATCTTACAAATAAATACAAAGATGCGATACCAGAAGGTTTTAGCATTAAAATTACAAACCCCAGCGGCATCATTATAATGGGCAGGGAAAACAATTTATCAACCGAACAAAAACGGGATTTTGAAGTAGTAAAGCGAAAATATAAAAACGTTGTAGATATCATAACCTACGATAGTTTAATTGAGCGGTTGGAAACAACAATTAAGCAAATGCAAAAGTTATAAAATAAATCATTCTAACAATTTTCCCAATTCATCCGTATCAGGCAATATCCCTTTGATTTGCACTGCCGTTCGTTTAAACGTTTTCTAAGTAGCCGCATAATTGAAAAAAGTAAAACTCAGAATATTTCATTCCGAAATCATCAACAACCATGAGAAACTAAATGCAGAAGTAAACAACTACCGGGATATTCCTGCGGTTTCTAATGTTACCCAACAGCAAGTACTCGATAATTATTACCAGGTAAAAGTGGATATTAAGCGGTTGATTGGGGGGGGGGAAGTGGGGAGGTTGAAGGCGGAGAAAGAAATAGCTTAAAAACGTAAGATTCAGTAGTTTAAAGCCGTCTAAAAGGACAAATTTTCTTAGATTTGAACTTTACCCAAACCTTTAACTATGGCTTCAAAGAAAATTGACCTGGGAACTATTGTAATTGAAAAAATAATTGTTCATGATATTCCTAAACATCAAAAAGGAGATTATTCAGTAGAACCAAATTATAGTTTGAAAGAAAGTAAGCTTACTGATGGGCTAAGGCTTTTTTTTAAGGATAAAGTTGTTCAGGCACTTAGCAGTGATAAGTCCTTTAAAATTTGTTACGATGACGACAACGAATCGCCCATTTCATGGCTTGCAAACGAATCTGTAAAATCTGACGGCTCACTAATTGCCACTCATTCAAAAGCAATTGCTAAACACCTTTTTGAAATTCAGGTTGGCTCTAATGCAGCAGGAATTTTGGTTGTAATACATGGCAAAGTGAGCAGCCAGAATGCCTGCATTATTCTGAAACTTGAAATGGATAAGGGGGCACAACTCACCCTTGACCCTAAAACTAAGTCATACGACATACAGGAAGTTGAAAATCTAATGTTAACCCAGAAAACCAAAATATATAAAGTTGCAATGTTTGTACTTCGTAGTGATTTCAAGGTTAACTATGACGGTATCATAATGGACTACCAAATCGATACGAAAGCAAAAAAGGAAATAACTACATGGTTTATTGATAAATTTTTAGGATGTGTTGCTTTTGAAGACCCAAAAGTTGTAACTCAAAAATTTTACAATTTAACCCGGTCATTTATTGATACTATTGAGGATGCAATAAGCAGGGCTAAGTATTTACAGGATTTGAATTCTTATGTCCAAAAAAATAGTCCTACCATAAACCCAAAAGAGTTTGCTGATGATTATTTAACAACTACTGCACATAGGAATAATTATAAAAATTTCCTGGAAAGTAAAAAATTCAAATTCTCATCTTCACCAAAGGACACAAGCCAAATAGACAGGCAGGTAAGGAAAATTGTGGTTTTATTTGAAAACGACATTTCTATAATTGGCAATAAGGGAACATTTAAAGGTAAAGTAAAACTTACCAAAACAGATGATGGACAAGATAAGGCTGAAGTAGTTTCAAGAATAAAATCCGTCAGATAGTGTCCATTGATATTAAACAAATAGCAGAACTGTGGGAAAAAGATGAGCCTCAATTCATAGAGTTGGGAGGTGTTGTTGCTACATTTATTCGGAAAGAAATTACAGCTTTTGAGTTACTTCCCGAAATTTCATATCGCACAAAAGAGTTGCTTAGTATCATTAAAAAAATAAAGAAAAAACAGAGGGAGAAAGAATATAGTTACAACAGTTTAAATGATAAATTAGGCATCCGTATTATTTGCTCATTTAAAGAGGATATGAATAAAGTAGATGCCTTTCTTAAAAAATATTTTATACTCAAGAAAGCAGAATACAAGAGTGATACTCTCGATTTTGACAAATTGGATTATATCTCAAATCACTACGATGCAACTATAAAAACTGAAATTAAGCAGTTTGCTAAATACAACGGTTATAAGGACATGGTTTTTGAAATTCAGGTTCGTACACTTAATCAACATGCCTGGTCTAATACAGCCCATACATTATCATATAAGCAAGAGGCGGAAATATCTCCAACACTAAAAAGAAGAATTTACCGGTTGCTTTCATTGTACGAACTTGCAGATGATGAATTTTCAGCAGTAAATAAAGCATTAATTGAACACCCTGATAATTTTGTTTATAGTCTTTTGAGAAAGCTTGAAAGCAAAATATATAGATTCGCACAAGTTGACTATGATAGAGAAACTTCGCTTTACACACTCCGAATTCTGCTTAGCTATTTTGGTAATGAAGAAAAGAAAGCGATTTCTTCTCAAATAGAACAATTCATTTCAGCTAACGAACTCAAAATCCAGAATATTTTTAATGAAAATAGGATGCGATTTTTTGAGATACCTTTTCTTACCCAGCCGGAAATATTTTTAGTTTGGTATGGATTGGAAAAATATTTTTTCTCTATAGAAGATAATTGGGGAAACAATTTTGAAAAAACGGAACTTGAACAAATCGCCGCATTATGGGGCAAAACAATTGATTAAAATATGATTGATATTACGAACACCAATATTGAAAAAGTATCTGCACATTATATTGGAAACAAAACTAATGGGGAAGAGCTACTCTTGTCAAAAACTCCTCTTGATATTTCTGACCTACGGTTACGAGAACTACTTATGAGATTTTTTTTAACACCATTTCCTGAGCCTGAGTTTTTCTCGTTTACATTTACTGATAATAACTTTTCCCTTAACCCGGTTTACAACTTTGTTTCTGATGTTTTTGACAATAAAAAAGCATTTCATAAAACTTCTACCACAATTGCAAAATATCTATATGAAATATCCTTGCATCCACAAATTAAATCAGGAGATCTTTTTGTTACATACTTTTCAGATATAAATATTGAGGGAGAAAATTCAGAAGTTATTGGCATTTTTAAATCAGAAAACAGGCAGTCATTTTTAAAATTAGATACTAATGTCTTCTCCTTGCAGTACGACGATGGTATCAATATTGATAAACTTGACAAAGGCTGCTTAATTTTTAACATTGCCAAGTCTGATGGTTATAGAGTCTGTATAATTGATAAATCAAATAAATCTGCCGAGGCTCAATACTGGAAAGATACTTTTCTACAAATTACACCTTGCAAAGACAATTATCACAATACCCAGCAGTTTTTGGCAATTGCAAAAAGCTTTGTGACTAAACAAATCCCTGAAGATTTTGAAGTTACTAAGACGGACCAAATTGATTTACTAAACCGTTCTATTGATTACTTCAAAACACACGATGCTTTTAATAAGAAGGAATTTGAGAAAGAAGTATTTTATCACCCCGAAATGATTAAGTCATTCAGGAACTTTGATTCGCAATACCGGCAAAATAATGAAATTGATATTGAAGACAGCTTTGATATTTCTCTCAATGCAGTTAAAAAGCAGGCAAGGGTTTTCAAAAGTGTATTAAAGCTGGATAAAAACTTTCACATATACATTCATGGCAATAAAGAAATGATTGAAAAAGGAGTTGAAAAAGACGGTAGAAAGTACTATAAAATATATTACAATGAGGAGAGTTAGATAACATCATTCCAGTAACTTCCCCAACTCATCCGTATCCGGCAAAATCCCTTTCATTTGTACCGGCGTTTGTTTGGAGGTTTTATAAGTGGCCACACCCATGGCCTTATCAAAACTTTTAATGGCAAATTCAACCACCGTATTATTTTTCTCTTTGCAAAGCACAATGCCAATACTGCTGTTTTCATGCTGCAGTTTTATTTTTTCATCAAGCACATTCAGGTAAAAATTAAGCTGCCCTGCATCGGCAGGTTTAAATTTGCCCTTCTTCAATTCAAAAGCCACCAGACATTGCAGGTGGCGGTTAAAAAAGAGCAAGTCAATAAAAAATTCATCGCCGTCTACTTCAAGCCGGTATTGGTTGCCAATAAAACAAAAGCCTTTGCCCATTTGCAGAATAAAGTTGCGGATGTTTAAAACCACCTGCTGTTCAATATGGCGTTCATCATCCAGCTCATCACCGGCAATAAAATCCAGCAGGTATTCGTCCTTAAATACTTTTAGTGCTGAGGGCTTCATTGGTTCCGCCAAAGTAGCCTGGAAATTGTTCGGTAGTTTACCCTGTTTTCTAAACAGATCTGCATCAATTTGGTGTTCCATAATGGTAACCGACCAACATTGGGTAGCTGCATTTTCGAGGTAAAAGAAACGCTCCACAGCCTCTTTACAACGGTTTAGCAACAATATGTGGTGAGTAAAACTGATGCTGTAAAATGCCTCCAATTGGGTCGTTGGCAACGGCCAAATTAAGTTGAGTTCGTTTTCGGGGGCTGATATGTCTGTCCCCCCTATTTGGGCCGTCGCCGACGGCCTAATTTCCAAATCCGGGTAAGCCTGATAAAACTGTCGCATTTTCTTAAGATTTGTAAACGAAAAACCCTTGAGACCTGGCAGGTTGCTTTGTAAGTCAACAGCAATTTGCTCCAACACCTTGGCGCCCCACTTTTGGGCTTTTACCTTATCGGAAAGCATTTTTCCTGTTTTGTAATACAGCAGCAATTGCTCCCTGTTGGCCAGCCTGGCAGCTTGATATCGGCTATTGACAATCTCCTGTTTTAATGACTGGATAAATTCGATATAATTTTTATCAGACTTCATGCTATGGATTTTACTGCTTTTAAATGCTTAATAATCACCAAATAAAAAAGACCTGCTGAATCTTTATGCTGTTAAAAGATTCGCAAGTCTGGTTAAATCAGGTATAAAATGGTTCGAAAAATGTCCGTGCAGGGCAACAAAAAAAGACATCTACCCAGGTGTCTTTTTTATTTTATCAACTTTTTCACTCAACGGGAGGTTCCCTGCCTGACTGCGTCATGCAGGCAGGGAATCCTCGTAGGCCAACAAAAAAAGACATCTACCCAGGTGTCTTTTTTATTTTATCAACTTTTTCACTCAACGGGAGGTTCCCTGCCTGACTGCGTCATGCAGGCAGGGAATCCCCGCAGGACAATAAATTATTTAAAAAACAATGTATGCGATCTTTATTTGACAAACGCCCCAAAATGCCAGAGAATACCGGAGGGATCATGTAAAAAGCATTCGCTGCCCCAGTCATAACGGCGAATCGGGGTCAGCCTTGAAGTATTGTATTTCGAAGGCAGATCAAGCGCTACCAATCCGTTCCAAAATTTCTCCACGTCCTCCACTTCCATAAATACCATTAAATTATCCACCCAATCTTTGACATAAGCATCCTGCAGGTAAAACCCCAGTCCCTGCAGTTTGAAGTAAGACATATCATGGGAAATAATACTTTCCTCGAAACCGAGATCCCTGTAAAAATTCCTCGAAACCTGGAAATCTTTGGCTCCGATAAAAGGCCTGATAGAAACAAGTTGTTGATTCATGACAGCCAGCTTATGATTAAATGAAACAATATTGCAACGATTGCCAAGATACTGATATGATTTCAATATGCCTTACAGGCGGGTCAATGAATTACGTTATTTCATTTTAGTTTGGTAGCCGTGTTCAGCCTGTCTGATACATTGTCCCAGTTAATTATATTGAGCATGGTGTCCACAAAATCAGCTCTTTTATTTTTATATTTTAGATAATAGGCATGTTCCCATACATCCACCACCAGCAATGGAATAACACCCCATTGTGTCAGTTTCTCATGGTTTTCGCATTGCAGGATGGTAAGTTTGTCGGAATAAGGCTGATAGCCCAGGATACCCCACCCGTTGCCATCCACATCCTTTGAAGTTTTGGACAGATAGAGTTTTAATTTGTCATAGCTGCCAAAATCTCTTTCAATTCGTTTGAGTAAATCACCGGATGGATCAGATTTTTTATTGGTGAGGTTTGTCCAGAAAATAGTGTGTAAAATATGCGATGAAAAATGCAGGGAAAGTTTTTTGGTCCAGTAATCAACCGTCTCCAGGTTATTTTCATCCAGTGCCTTTCTTATTTTTTGCAAATCTGTATTGGCTGCCTTTACAGCACCACCATGATGAAACGTATGGTGGAGATAAACAGTTTCCTCGTCCATACCCGGCTCCAGGAAGTTTTTATTGTATGGCAAGGGAAGCTGAACAAAATTACCACTGGCATCGGTCAATTTATCCAATCCATTGTCTGCATAATGTTGTGCAACTGCCGATGATGCGGGTAAAATGCCAGTCGCCGCCAGTGCACCACTGGCCGTTAAAAATTGTTTTCGGTTCATTCAATTGGTTTTTAAAAATTTAATAACTTATCAGCGTTGAAAAATCACTTGCGGGTGAATGCCATCTTAACAGGCATACCAGGAGTAATAAAGGTAAAATTCTGTGCCGGGCCGATTGTGAAGTTAAAAATATTTCTTTAGAACACTGACAATGGCTTCCTTTGTTAGTGGTTTAATAACAATACCATTGACTATAGGATAACCCATTGTTTTGTTAATGGCTGCCGGGTCGGCAGCAGCGGTTACCATCGCTATTACAACTTTGCCTTTCTGGTGGTCGTGAAGGGTTTTGTACTTTTCGAAGAACTCACAATTCTCCTCTGCCGGCTTTTCAAAATCCAGCAGAATCAAATCTGGCCGCGGAAAGCGCAGCCCTTCTTTTCCCACACTTCCGGCATTCGACAAATAATACAATGCACCCTTTCCGCTTTGCAATACCTGCACCCGGTGTGAACACCTGCTCTCTTCCAACACAGATTTATTAAATCGATTGGTTGACCCATCATCAGTAATGACCAATATGCAGGATAATTTCCTTGGCATTAGCGTTGGTGTTTCAGCAATGGTTATTAAAAAAATAAGTTAAGCAGAATTTCTTATTTCTTCCAACAGTTGCCTTTTATGTCAACTACGCAGTTTCTTTACCACCTCATCAAAAACAAATTAAGACACCTGTTTATCAAGTTTACTACATTTTCCGAATTACAGAATGATGGTACCGCGCAAACCCTTCCATTACCTGTAAAAAACAAAAAGGCCACTGAAGAATCAGCGGCCGCAGAAATACATATAAGAGAAAAATCGCCTTACAAAAAAAATTGCTAACTGAAAATTATCTGCTCATCCCGGTCCTCCACCACTATTTTCCGGATGAAGTCGTCATACTTTTCATCATCATGGTTGCTATACACACCATATGCATCGAGGCTGTATCCAATTAATCCATCGCTGGCTTCAAGGATATATAATATGGATGAGTCGGCCGGGCTTGAGTCTCCTTCAAAACGGTATGTTTTTATTATTTTCAAATCTTCCGGCTGGTACATCTTATTATTACCGGCTGTAAATCCATCTTCTGTCATGATAAATTCATTGTCCCTTCTTTTCACGCGAAGCCTTTCCATTACTTCGCTCAATGTTGTCATATACGTTGTTGCAGCATTCATATGTTTAAAGTTTGATGATACAGGTATATTACAAAGCACGTACCTGTATCCCGGAAAGTATTAACATAAAAAAGCCCCTGTAACACAGGGGTTTGGTATTGTCACTTCGTTATTGATGGGCCATTCGGTAGAAATTATTCCTCAATCTGTTGCTGCGACTCATATACCCTCAACTTATTATACAGTGTTTTCCTGTCTATCTTTAAAATTTCTGCAGCTTTTGTTTTATTAAAGCGAACCTGCTTTAATACGGTCATAATGGTTTCGTATTCGGCCAAAGACGCGGCGTTCTTCAAATCTGGTTCCGAAGTTTTCATCAGCAATCTTCTTGGCTCTTCAGTAAAATTTTCAACTGGAATATACTGGTTCGGATTGTTGATCTCCCAGGGAAGTGTTGAAGCATTGATCAATCCATTGGATGTTAGCAATGTTGCCCGCCTGATGACATTTCGAAATTCACGCAAGTTGCCCGGCCACGAATAACCGACAAACATATCCATGACTTCCGGTTCAAAGCCATCCAGCGTCTTATTCAGTTCCTGGCAAGACTGGTTCATAAAAAATTCAGCGAACAATGGTATATCTTCTCTCCTGTTCCGCAATGGTGGTATATTGATGGAGAATTCATTGAACCGGTGGTATAAATCCTCCCGGAATTTCCCGCGTCGGTAGGCAACCTGTAAATTTTCATTTGAAGCGACAATAATCCTGACATCTACATCCATTTCCTTTGTACCGCCAACCCGCTTGAATTTTCTCTCCTGGATGATGCGCAACAGGGAGGCTTGCACATCGGCTGATAAATTGGCTACTTCATCGAGGAACAGGGTTCCGCCATTTGCCATTTCAAAATGGCCCACTTTATCGCCCAGCGCACCAGTGAAGGATCCCTTTACATGACCAAAAAGTTCACTGCCCGATAATTCTTTTGACAATGTACCACAATCCAATGCCACAAACGGCTGATTTCTTCTTTCGCTTTTCTGGTGAATGGTATTGGCAATAACTTCTTTTCCGGTACCACTTTCGCCATATAATACGATGCTGTAATTGGTGGGAGCTACCAATTCTATTTGCTTGTACATATCCCTGGTAGCTGCATCCCGGCCTACCATGTATTCGCTTTTGTTACTCATCCCTGGATTTTTTATACTGATTCCTTGCAGTTGGTTATTGGTTGCAGCAGTTGATGGCATAGCCAAAGCCTTATTGACTACGTTGAGTACTTCTTCTGGTATTAATGGTTTGGTGATATAATCAAAAGCACCGTGCCTGATAACTTCGACGGCTGTTTTGATGTCGGAATATCCTGTAATGATGATGACCTCAACTTTTGGATTGATACTCTTGATTTCTCTGAGCACATCACGTCCTTCTTTATCGCCCAGGCGAAAATCACAGAGCACCAGGTCAAATGCTCCTTCCTTAAATTTTGCCATTCCCTTATTGCCATTAAACGCTTGTTCAGTTTCAAACCCTTTTCTTTGGAGAAACCTGCTCAGCAGTTGGCAAATATCCATATCATCGTCTATGATTAATATACGTTTCATGGTATCTGATTTTAGGATTACTGAAATTGTTACTGGGCAGGATTATCTGAACTGCTGATATTTAGCTGCAATTATTCCAACATGGGCAATACATGACCGTCATTTTTCACAGGAGTAAGTTTTGGCTGCATGTCCGCGGATTGTCCAGCGTTTACCTATAATATTATGCCAAACAATGATACAATTTCCAAGCATACCTTATTTAAATATGGCTTATTGAAAATACTTTGCCAATTTTCTCCATTATGGGAAAAAATTTCCTTTTTTTCAGTTAAAGGATCTCTTCTGCAATAAATGATTGGGATCAGAAATATGGCCAGGCACTATGCAAGGCAGAAAAAAATAACACATTGCCAGCCTTACAACCAGAACAAGCCGCAAATTGTGGCAGATTAATTGATGCCTTTCTTATAATGATTGAACAAAATGTAAGAATGGAGGATTTGTATACTTTTGAAAAGAAAAAATTGGTGAAAGTATTAATTGTAGACGACGAGATTGATATATGCTATCTTTTGAGCGGCATGCTGCGCCAGCGTGACCTGCGCACGTCCTATGTTAATACCATTTTTGATGCACAAATAGCATTGCGTGAAGACACGCCTTCTGTGCTGTTTTTAGACAATCACCTTCCCGATGGCTATGGGCTGGATTTTATCCGTTACGTTAAAACTGCGTACCCCGGAACACGAATAGTAATGATAACTGCCCATGACAGCCCGGAAGAAAGAAAAAAGGCCAACTCCCAGGGTGTCGATTATTTTCTTTCAAAACCGTTTACAAAAGGTCAGATAAACAGTATAATCGACGAATTAAGTTGATTATTTCAAAAAAACATTGTGGAATTTTTTCCCAAAACCGGGTAAAATTTAAAACTTACAGGTCAGCTTACGCTCGCAGATTTAATTCCTGCTAAACAAAATCCAGTGTAATCGTAAATTTTGTTCCTTTCCCCAGTTCGCTCTCAACATGGATGGAGCCTTTGTGGTTTAAAATAATGTTTTGCGTATTGGTCAGACCCAGGCCATTCCCTTTGGGCTTGCTGGTGAAATATGGCTCAAACAATTTACCCAGCGATTCGTTGTCCATACCTGATCCATTATCGATGATCTCTACTACGCATTTATTATTTTCTCCCCGCGTATTAAGCAGTAATATCCCCTCTCCCGTTTCCATCGCCTCCAGTGCATTGACAATAACATTTAGGAAAGCTATCGTGATACGCTCTTTATCGACCGATACATCACATATATCGTTGCTGTAGTTCTTTTTAACGGTCACATTGTGCAATGCAATCCGGTCAGCTGCCATATGGAGTGCATCATCAAGCAAGGTATTAATGGATGTCTTTACATAATTCAATTCAGCAAACTTGGTGGAATTGAGCAGATCGGTGATTAGCTGGTTAATCCGCCCTGAATTGCGGGACACCATATCGAATAACAATAAACTGTTTTCATCTGGGGCTGAAAGATCGCTTTTTATCTGTTCAATGGCCAGGTTAATATTGGTGAGTGGGTTCCTGACCTCATGTGCAATGGTCCGTGCTATACGGCCGGTAGCTGCAAATTTTTCCTGGCTGCGCATAATCGTCAATTCCCTGTTGGCTGCAGCCAATTCGCTGATTCGCTTTTTCAATTCTTCCTGGTAGGACTCTATTTTTTCATCGGCACTTCGCCTGGCCCTGTTTTCCCTGACATAAGTATATAACCCAAATCCAAATAACACCAATGCTATTACCAATGAAGTAATGATGATAATATTTAGCGCATTAAAGCGGGCGTTCATATCACCTTTGCTTTTGGCCAGGGTCATTTCCTGGAAATGCTGCATCCTGGCAACTAATGAACGAATCTGATCCATCACATCTTTTGCATCGTAGGTTAATTTTTTGAGTGTATCTGTATATTTGAAATTATTATCAACAAACAAAGTGGCACCTGCCTGCATTAATTCAAATTTTTTATTAATGAGCTTTAGCAGGGTATCGAGCCGTTCACTTTGAAGTCCCTGTCGGGGGATATATTTTCTTAATCGCATATAATCGCTGTCAACCATCGCCCTGCTGGTATAATAGGGTTCGAGAAAGCGCTGATCACCCGTAAGCATATAACCCCGAAGGCCTGTTTCAGCATCCTTCACATCTGAAAGAATGGCTTCAATGGTCGCAATCACTTTATTACTGTTGTCCACAAATCCAGCCTGGCTGTTCAGTTGCCGGTTGGTGTACAAAGTCAGCAGGTAGGAAATCAGTAAAAGAAAAAAGGCTGAACCATACCCAACCCTTATCTGGCTGTCGATCCTGAACTTTTTGATGATTCTTTTCATTAATGCTATTTTAATGTTACTGCTGTTGTGATTTTCTTTACCCGTCCTTTCCCATAATACAATGCTTTTCCACACAGTCCTAAGTTATTTACGCCCAGGTATGGTTTGGTACACAAATTGAAAGTATAGATTAGTTGTGCAAAACAAATAAATCTCGAAACATATAAATCCGTTTTAAATGATTGCTTCCACCATATCAAAAGCGCCGCCCTATATACTTGAAAAAATAAAATTTTTGATCCAGGTACTGACGGACGGAAAAAATGAGTACGAATTGTTTGCGGGTAAACTGGACGATAAACATCTGCAGCGAACGGTTCTCACACTTGCCCAGGAGAGCAAGCAGTATGCCATAGAACTTTCCTGCCAGTTTGTGATGCTGGGCGGCAAAGTTGAATCACCGGTACAGAGCAGGGATTTGGTGAATTTGGCGCCAAAAAATAATAAAGATGATATCCTGCAGTCCTGTGCAATTAGTGAAAAAAAAATGATTAAAGCATACAGGACCGTTTTGAATGAACCTTATTTATTCGATTTCCTGCGCAATATGATACAGTACCAGTTAAACGGTATAATGTGTGCCTTTCTGCAATTAAAACTGCTGACAACATCTTTTCATAGGTAAGGGGTATTGGTTTTAGGGTTAAAAGAGGGTACATTATATGTATCCTCTTTTTTTTATCTCAAAACCCAAACCGATACCTGCCCGGCGGGGCAAGAAAATTCCCCATGGCCTTCCTGATCAATTATCACCTCATCCTGGATTTTACCCAGGAAGTCTTTAAAACCCTTACCAGCATGCTGTTTTCCCACATACATTTTTTTAAATCCACTATCGCCATTTGACAACAGTACAGCACAACCTGTTTGTGTCCGTTTGCTATCACCTTCCCTGGTCCAGCCAATACAATTTCCATGATCAAAATAATCATGCTGTATGCCTATGGCAAATAATTTCCGCGCCAGTAACAGCTTTTCAATTCTATCGCAGGGAGGTAAATGTATTTCGTAATCATTTCCATCAGTTCCTTTGTCTGTATAATTTGCACCGAATAAATCGGGGTAAAACACGGAGGGATATCCATCGCTACGCAATAAAATCAATGCGTAGGCAATGGGCTTGAACCAGGGTTCAATAGGAGCTTCCAGCGCTTGCAGCGGTTGCGTATCGTGGTTATCGGTAACTGTAACGGATAGCCCTGGTTTCACCTTTACCAGTGTATCATCAAATATGGTGGCCATATTGAAGTCTTTTCCCTGTTTCGATGCTATATGAAGATTGCGGTGAAGAGAAGCGTCAAATAGTGAGACCCTTCCACCGGTTGCGTCAATATACCGGAGCAACAACGGTAAGTTGCCCGGTGCCCAGTACTCTGCCACTGCAAACAGCTCATCACCTTTTACAGCACGCAGATGATCGAGCCAGTCGTTGAAAAATAAAGGGCTGATATGTTTTACTGCATCCAGCCGCACCCCGTCAAAACCTGTTTGGCGCCAATACCATTCGGCCCATCTCTTTAATTCCTCCTGCACATATGGGTTGCGAAATTCAACATCTGCATACATCAGGTAATCATAATTGCCTTTCTCCCCATCAATAACATCATCCCAGCGATCGCCATAATCGTTGAGAATTTTATAAATGCCCGATTCCTGTTTATCATGAGCATAGTCAACACCTGTGAAACAATTCTTATCCCAGATAAAATGAGAATATTTTCCCTTTCGGCCGGGAAAGGTAAATTTGGTAAATGCTTCTATCTCGAATGTATCGGAGATGACTTCGTTCCTGTTGTCGGGGTTTACCTTATGCACCTGGATTTTTTCAGCTTCATCTGCTCCTGCCATGTGGTTAACGGCGATGTCAACATACACCTTTATACCTGCAGCGTGCGCAGCTTTGATGGCATCGGTATACTCCTGGCGGGTCCCATACTTTGTTCGCACGGATCCTTTTTGATCAAATTCACCCAGATCGTAAATATCATAAACATCGTATCCGACACTCATACCGCCTGAATTCCCCTTAAAAGCGGGTGGAAACCACACTGCTGTAATGCCGAGTTCTGACAATTTCGGCGCATCCGCGATAAATTTTCGCCACAGGCTTCCATCACCAGGATAGTACCAGTGAAAATATTGGATCAGGGTCCCGTTCTCCATATACGCGACATTTTGTATTTCCTATTCGCTGATTAATGGCCGCTATTAGTCAAAATAGCGCCTCAATGTCCATGCTATGGTTTCATGCTCCTCCATTAACCCGGTGAGGAAATCAGCCGTGCCAGCATCTTTGTATTTGTCTGTACAATCCTCGATAGCTCCCCGAAGGGTTACGATGACTTTTTCATGATCTGCCAACAACTCTTTGATCATCTCCTTTTGTGAAGGATATTTACCAGGAGCTTCTTTCAGCGATGCGTGTTCCAAAAACTCTGTCATTGTGCCTGGTGTTTTAGCGCCCAGTTTATTAATCCTTTCTGCTATTTCATCAATGGCTTCTTCCAGTTGTTTATACTGCGCTTCAAATAGTTTATGCAGCTCCATGAAACTGTTGCCCCACACATTCCAGTGAAACTTTCTTGTCTTGGTGTATAACAATACTGTGTCAGCCAGCACGGCTGATAACATGGATGCAATGCTTTTCAGTGTTTTTTCCGGAATACCAATTCTGGGTAACATTGTAATATGCTTTTATTTATTATTTAGATTTCTTTTCCAGCTTGTCATTTATGGTCATAGCCATATCAAGGTGTTTCCTCAATTCTGGTAAAGCTGTAAGAAACCATGTTTTGATGTCAGGGTCTGTTAATTCCTTTGAATTTTTATCAAACACAGTAATAGCATCTTTACCCTTATCAACAGCCTGTTTGGCAAATGCCATATCCATTTCATTGAGCTTATTATCTTTCAGCTTCATAATTTTGTTAGCCTCATCCGAACTTATATCTGTTGGCAATGAAATTTGCTTTTTGGATGCTATGTCTCTCAACTGTGCATTAAACATGTTAAACGCTTCAGACATATGAGTGGTCAAAGCCTTTACATTTTTCGAAACCTGAAATTTCTTTGCTGAATCTGCCAGCCGGATTTCATACAGACCGGTATTATATGCGTCTACTACTGCCTGAGCGTCCTTTTCGCCAATTTTATTGAATTTAGCTTCGTTGTGCTCAGTCGCTGTGTCTGTGCTGTTATTATCATTTTTCGCTGTGTCATTACTGCTACTATTGCACGCTAAAAAAGAAATCGATAGCAAGGTCACTGAAAGCGTAATTGTCCACCTGCATACATAATTTGTCATTGTTTTCATATTCATGTTATTTTTTGTGTTTATGAGAAACATACTACCAAAAGAAATATGCCAAATAAATTTTACGGGTCTTAGCCACTGAAACCTCCTATTTAGTATTGATTTATTTATATAAGTTTCGCGGTATCCTCACAGTGTGGAGATTATTGCCCGATGATTGGCTTAGCTGCCCTGATAATTCTGCGGTGACGTTTCAATGCGGGGTAAAAAATCTGGCAAGATTATTTTATACATCTCAGTACATATCATTCACCATTAAAAATTAATAGTATGAGCTTATCAAAAGTATTATTAGGATTTGTAGCAGGCGCGGCAGCCGGCGCATTAGCGGGCGTTTTATTGGCACCAGACAAAGGTTCGGCTACCCGGAGAAAAATATCCCGGAAAACAGGCGAACTGGGTGACTCAGTAAAGAATTCATTCAATGAATTCATAGACGATTTGAAAAGTTCCTTTTCAACTTTGCAGTCGGAAACAGAAGATTTGGAAGACCAGGGCAAAAAGAAAATGAATGAACTGAAACACCAGGCGAAGAATGCACTTAGCTAATAAATAGCAGGTGTCTGTTATTTTTTTCCAGGCCAGCCTATTTTGTAAACATTAAGCAATTATATGGAATCAGCCTCCCGGCATATTGAAATATTACTCGACAGCACAAGTGATTATGCGGACACGCAACTGTCGCTTTGGAAGCTGAAGTGGATAGCAAGGGTCGCCGACAAAGTTTCTTCCCTTGCAACCTCCGCAACGGTGTGGTCAATCCTCATTATTGCAGGGGCGTTATTAACCATTGCGACAGCATTGTTTTTGGGAGATTATTTTGGCAGAATCTACTACGGATTCTTTATAATGGCGGGTGTATATGCTATAGCTGGCCTGGTTATTACATTTTTCGGTAAAAAACGGATCAGTAATCGCTTAAAGAATGTACTGATCAGGGAACTGCTAAAAAGAAACTGTATGACCAGCATTACCAACGAAGAGCAATTAATGCATCAAATCCACGTACTGGAAGCCCGGTGCTTTATGAAGAAAGAGCAGTTGAAACAAACCGCCAGGGCATTCATGGAAAGTCTACACCCAGTCAATATTATCCGGGAAAACCTGCAGCAATTAGCTACATCCCCGGCTTTGCGGTCGGGTCTTTTCCAAACTGTTATCGGGCTTGGTATAGGATTTCTCACGAATAGAATCACGTTTCTTTCAGCCCGGCCGGCCGTTCGTGCTGCAACTGCCGCTACGCCGGCTGTATTAAACGCAGCAAAAAAAGCCATCCAACATTTTATATTGCGGCGGCGGGAAAGAAAAGCTACTTCTTAATTATTTGCTATTGTAACCTTACCAAACAATGTCTCAGGCTGTCCTTCCAATTTTTTAACCGGATATCAAAAGTCCCGGTTATTTTTTTCTTATCCAGTACGGAATAAGCTGGCCTCTTTGCCGGTGTGGGAAAGCCGGAGGTAGGGATTGGGTTTACGATACATTTTGTTTGCAGCATTTGCCCGATTGCAACTGCGAAATCATACCAGCTAATGACACCCTCGTTGCTAAAATGATATATTCCGGGTTTCCATTTTTTTGCATCCTTCTTTGCAGCAGCAATTATCTGAAGCATCACCATCGCCAGGTCTGCCGCATGCGTAGGCGATCCAACCTGGTCGTTTACAACATTGATACTTTCTTTCTCTTTCATGAGGCGAATCATCGTCTTCACAAAATTATTGCCATATTCCGAATACACCCATGATGTTCGGATAATGATCGCTTCGGGGTTATTGTCTTGACAAAGTATTTCCCCTTTCAATTTTGTGTTCCCGTAATAATTAACAGGATCGGTAACAGCAGTTTCGGGATATGGTTGGGCAGCAGCACCATTAAATACATAGTCCGTTGAAATATGAATAAACTTTGTATTATACACTTTACAGGCAGCCGCCAATACGCCCACTGATTCGCCATTCACCAGCATCGCCAGATCCTTTTCTGTTTCCGCCTTATCGACAGCAGTATATGCTGCGCAATTGATACAGGCAAATGGCTGAATGGTTTCAAAATAATTTTTTACCAGCTCAAAATGATGAATCGGCAAATCCTCCCTCGATAAGAAAAGAAAATCAAATGCCGGAAAGGAAGACGCCAGCGAGCGGATTTCCTTACCTACCTGCCCATTCGCGCCCGTTACAATTATCCTGGTTTTTTGCATGCTGCAGGTTATTTTTCGTAAACGAAATTATGGATGCATTCAGCAAGATTGGGATAAACAAGATCTTTGGGGGACAATATCATTTTATCCGCAGGAACCATCCAGTCGATCGACAAAGAAGGATCATTATAAGAAAGGCCGCCTTCGGATTCTTTGTTATAAAACCGATCGCATTTATAAAATACTTCCGCGGTAGGGCTGATGACAGAGTAACCGTGAGCAAACCCCTGCGGTACCAGTAACTGTTTTTTATTGGCTGCAGACAATTCAATGCTGTACACTTTTCCACAGGTAGGCGAACCTTTACGAAGATCGACTGCCACATCAAGTATCGCTCCTTCCAGGACGCGGATAAGTTTTGTTTGTGAATGTGGTTGCTTTTGAAAATGTAATCCTCTTACCACACCATATGACGAACGTGCCTGGTTGTCCTGCACAAAAATTATTTCAACACCTTCTTTTGAAAAACTTTGCTTATTGTACGATTCAAAAAAATAGCCCCGATCGTCGCCGTGAACCAGGGGTTCGAATATGAGTAAGCCAGGAAATCCTGTTTCTAAAAAGGGCATGTGGTTTATTATGAATTTGTAATCAACAATTGGTTGAACAGTTAATATCAGCGCTTCACATACTGATCTGCATAGTAATGCTGGTAATCACCACTCGTGACATGTTTTATCCACTCTTCATTGGCCAGGTACCAGTCCACGGTCTTCTCCAACCCTTCCTCAAACTGCAGGGAAGGTTGCCAGCCCAGTTCTTTATTAAGCTTGGTGGCATCTATTGCATAACGAAGATCATGGCCCGGTCTGTCTTTTACATAAGTAATGAGTTTGGCAGAAGTGCCGGCAGGCCTTCCCAGTTTTTTATCCATAATGCCGCACAGCAAATGAACGATATCGATGTTTTTCCATTCATTAAAGCCACCAATATTGTAACTATCACCCACTTTGCCGCGGTGAAAAATTACATCAATAGCCCTTGCATGATCTTCCACATACAACCAGTCGCGCACATTTTCGCCCTTCCCATATACTGGCAATGGCTTATTGTTTTTAATATTATTGATCATCAGGGGGATTAACTTTTCCGGGAAATGATGTGAACCATAGTTATTGGAACAATTGCTCATGATAACCGGGATGCCATAGGTATCATGGTAGGCCATGACAAAATGATCCGATGCTGCTTTGGAAGCAGAATAGGGAGAATGCGGATCGTAAGGTGTTTCCTCGGTAAAAAATCCTTCATTTCCCAATGAACCGTATACCTCGTCAGTAGAAACGTGGTAAAACAATTTTCCCTCTGTATTATCCTTCCAAAATTTCCGGCAGCAGTTTAGCAAGGTAACAGTTCCGATAACATTTGTTTTTACAAATGCCAGTGGATCCATGATGCTCCTGTCGACATGACTTTCTGCTGCCAGGTGAATAACCGAATCAAATTTATATTTGATAAACAAAGCTTCCATTCGGGCTTCATCAGTGATGTCGCCTTTTTCAAAAACATAATTTGGTTTGCCCTCCACATCCTTCAGGTTTTCCAGGTTGCCTGCATACGTGAGTGCATCTGTATTCACCACCTGGTAAGAAGGATACTTATTGACAAACAAACGCACCACGTGGGAGCCAATAAAACCAGCACCGCCGGTCACCATTATTATTTTTGAAAAATTGCTCATATTATAAACTCCAGTATTTTCTGCTGGTAATTTTTCCTTTATAAATTCCCTTCAGGTCAACAATCAATGCATCGGGTTTTGATACAGAAGCAAAATAATCGTCGTTTAGTGACAGGTAAGATGTATGAGGCACGGTAATCACCACGGCGTCGTAATCAGTTCCTGCTTTCTCTGATAGATGCAAACCATATTCTTCCAGCACTTCTTCTTCATTGGCAAACGGATCTTCAACATCTACTTGTATGTTAAAAGCCAGCAATTCCTTTACCGTATCCACAATTTTAGAATTCCTGATATCGCTGACGTTTTCCTTAAACGTTACACCTTTGACTAATATCTTCGGGCTTCCTGAATTTCGCAAAACATGTGTGATAATTTTTCTCGCCACATATTTTGCCATATCGTCGTTGATATACCTGCTGGCTGCAATCACTTTCGATTCATATCCCAGTGAAGCAGCTTTGTACGTCAGGTAGTACGGATCAACGCCGATACAATGACCACCCACCAGTCCTGGCTGAAACTTCAAAAAATTCCATTTGGTTCCTGCCGCCTCTATTACATCAAAAGTGTTAACACCCATGCGATCGAATATCAGCGACAATTCATTCATGAGTGCAATATTCAGATCCCGCTGCGTGTTTTCTACAATCTTACTGCCTTCAGCTACCTTGATGGTTGGGGCACGATGAACGCCGGCATCAACCACCATCTCGTATGTCTTTGCGATCTCATCCAGCGATGTTGCGTCACATCCAGCGACTACTTTCACTACTGTTTTAAAAGTATGCACTTTATCGCCGGGGTTGATGCGTTCGGGGGAATAACCGATTTTAAAGTCGACACCTCCTTTTAAGCCGGACACTTTTTCCAGCACCGGCAAACAGTCTTCTTCTGTACAGCCAGGATAGGTCGTTGACTCGTATACAACATAATCTCCCTTCTTCAATGCTTTTCCTATCGTTTCAGATGCGTTCAACAATGGCTTCAAATCAGGTGTATTGTACTTATCGACAAGGGTCGGTACAGCAACGATAAAAAAATTTGCCTGCCTGAGTATTTTCGGATCATTGGTAAAAACAATATCACTATTGTCAAATTCGCGGGCTTCTACTTCTTTACTCGGGTCGATGCTTTTCCTCATCATCTCCACACGCCGGGGGTCCGTATCAAAACCAATAACCTTTATTTTTTTAGCAAATGCAAGCGCGACTGGCAAACCCACATAACCCATCCCTATCACAGCCAGTATTGCTTTTTTCTCTGCTAATTCCTTATACATCTCGGTTTTTTGGAATTATTTTTTATTCTCTGCCTGTTATTTCCTGCTTACAAATTCCTTGGGCAGTTTGGTCAACTCTTCTTTGGGCAGGGATTTAAAATAGTCGTAGGTAATTTTCAATCCTTCTGCCCGGTTTACCTTTGGCGACCAGCCCAATACTTCTTTTGCCCTTGTAATATCGGGTTTCCGTTGTTTTGGATCGTCGGTTGGCAAAGGTTTATATACAATTTTTTGTTTGGTACCGGTAAGCTTGATGATCTCTTCTGCAAAATCTTTCAGTGATATTTCATCCGGGTTGCCAACGTTAACGGGTAAGTGATAATCGCTCATCAGCAAGCGGTAAATACCTTCCACCAGGTCATCCACATAACAGAAACTTCTTGTTTGCGATCCATCGCCGAATACAGTAAGGTCTTCCCCACGCAATGCCTGGCCGATAAATGCAGGCAATGCTCTTCCGTCATTCAACCGCATTCTTGGACCATAAGTATTAAATATGCGCACTATCCTTGTTTCCAGTCCGTGAAAATTATGATAGGCCATTGTAATGGCTTCCTGGAAACGCTTTGCTTCATCGTATACACCGCGGGGACCGACAGGATTTACATTCCCCCAGTATTCCTCATTCTGCGGATGTACCAGCGGATCGCCATATATTTCTGACGTGGATGCTACGAGAATGCGCGCGCCCTTTGCTTTGGCCAGCCCGAGACAATTGTGTGTACCCAGCGAACCAACTTTCAATGTTTGAATGGGAATCTTCAGGTAATCTATTGGGCTTGCAGGTGAAGCAAAATGCAAAATATAATGCAGCTCGCCCGGGACATGGATAAACTTTGAAACATCGTGGTGATAGAATTCAAATTTTTCCAGCTTAAACAGGTGCTCGATATTTTTTAAATCTCCGGTTATGAGGTTGTCCATTCCCACTACACTATACCCTTCTTTAATAAACCGATCGCAAAGATGCGAACCAAGAAATCCGGCTGCACCGGTGACCAATACACGTTTATTGTTCATTCGTTCTTTTGTTAGTAATGGATAACTTATTTTGCAGGAACAGCTACTGCCCTTCCCACACTTTCATAATAAAATCCCAGTTCCCGGATGGCACTTGTGTCAAAAAGATTGCGTCCGTCGAATATTACCTTGCTGCGCAATGATGTAACCATCTTCAGGAAATTGGGTGTTCTGAATTCATTCCATTCAGTAGCGATGATCAACGCATCTGCATCTTTCAGGCAATCGTACTGGTTTTCTGCATAACTGATTTTATCACCCACCACCTGTTTTACATTCGCCATAGCTTCCGGGTCAAATGCGCTGATGGAAGCGCCTTCGGCCACCAATGCTTCGATCATGTATAATGCTGGTGCCTCACGGATATCATCCGTATTTGGCTTAAAGGCCAATCCCCATAAGGCAAATTTCTTTCCTTTAAGGCTATTGTTAAAGTAGCGTTTGATTTTAGGGATCAGGTGCAGTTTTTGTTTTTCATTGATATCCATTACAGCATTGAGTATCTTAAAATCATAGTTGACTTCATTGGAAGATTTTACCAATGCCTGTACATCTTTCGGAAAACAGCTTCCGCCATAACCGATACCGGGGAATAGGAAACGTTTTCCGATGCGCTCATCACTGCCAATACCGCGGCGCACCATATCTACGTCTGCATTAAGTTTTTCACAGAGCAATGCTATTTCATTCATGAAGGTAATCTTCGTTGCAAGGAATGAATTCGCTGCATATTTTGTCAGCTCCGCAGAACGCTCGTCCATAAATATAACCGGGTTGCCCTGGCGTACAAAAGGACTGTACAAATCGCCCATTATTTTCCTTGCACGCTCGGAAGATGTCCCGATAACCACGCGATCGGGTTTCATAAAATCATCCACGGCTACCCCTTCCCGTAAGAACTCGGGATTGGACACGACATCAAACTCTCCTTTAAAATTTTTCGCAATTGCGTTTCTTACTTTTTCAGCCGTACCTACGGGCACGGTGCTTTTATCAATAATTACCTTGTAGTCGGTTAAGATTTTACCCAGGTGATCCGATACACCGAGTATATATTTTAAATCTGCGGAGCCATCTTCACCCGGCGGTGTTGGCAGGGCCAGGAAAATAATCTGCGCATCTTTAATGCCTTCCTCCAGCGAAGTGGTGAAACGCAAACGCTCCTCCCGGAGGTTGCGGAGAAATAATTTTTCAAGACCCGGTTCATAAATGGTAATCTGTCCGTTGGACAATTTCTCTACCTTGCTTTTATCTATATCCACACAGGTAACATCATTGCCTGTTTCGGCAAAACAAGTACCTGTTACCAGTCCTACATATCCTGTTCCTACGACTGCGATTTTCATGTGTTGTCTGTATTTTAAGGTTTACGGTTAATATATTCCAATACTTTGCCTGTAATAAATTCCAGTTGTTCATTATCAAGCTCCGTATGCATCGGCAATGAAATTACCCTTTCTGTCAGCCAATCGGTAATGTCCAGCCGAAAATCTGCACCACCCAATGCTGCAAACATCTGTTGCCTGTGTGCAGGAACCGGGTAGTAAATCATGGAAGGGATATTGTGTGAAGCGAGGAATTCATTTAACCCGTTTCTGTCAACTCCTTCCAGGATTAATGTATACTGATGAAAAACATGTTTGCTATATGCTGCCCGGAAGGGTGTGGTAATTTTTGGATGGTTGGCAAACGCCTTATCATAAAACCCGGCAGCCTTTCGTCGTGCAGCTATATATTCATCCAGTTTTTTAAGTTTCACCAGGAGTACGGCAGCCTGGATAGTATCAAGGCGACTGTTACAGCCTACTAATTCGTGGTAGTATCTTTTGCTTTGCCCATGGTTTGCAACCATTTTTAACCGGTTGGCTAACGCATCGTCGTCGGTAAATATTGCCCCGCCATCACCGTAGCAGCCCAGATTTTTAGAGGGGAAGAAGGAAGTTGCACCAATCGTACCGATGCTCCCGGCTTTTTTGGAGGTACCGTTGCTGAATATATAATCACTGCCAATCGCCTGGGCATTATCTTCTATGACAAACAAATTATGCTCTTTTGCTATCTCCATGATAGCTTCCATATTGGCCACATGGCCGTATAAATGCACAGGTACAATCGCCTTTGTGCGCGGTGTAATTGCTTTTTTGATAGCCTCCGGGTCGATGCAAAACGTTTGCTTATCCACTTCCACAAATACCGGTTTCAGGCGGAGCAGGGCAATCACTTCAGTGGTGGCGATATAGGTAAATGAGGGTGTAATGACTTCATCGCCGGGCTGAAGATTGAGGGCCATCATGGCAATCTGGAGGGCGTCCGTGCCATTGGCACAGGGTATCACATGCTTTACACCGATATAACTTGCCAAAGCGGCCGCAAAGTCCTGTACCGGCTTCCCATTGATATAGGCCGAACTGTCCAATACCGCATGAATTCCCTTGTCCACCTCTTCTTTAATATGGACGTATTGCTGTTTCAGGTCAACCATTTGAATGGGGCGCATAAATATCTCTTTATTCCGGCCGCAAAAATAACAAAATATAGGTAGGGTGAAAGTTTGATTTTAGATTTGTGCCTGCTTAATGAATTCATAACGTGGGAATAATAATATACAGGTTGTTTTTGTGGCTCTATAAAACCGGCGCGGTTTTCCTCTCGCCCTGGAATAAGAAGGCCGCCCGCTGGCTCAGCGGCAGAAAGGCCATTTTCACCAGGATAGAGGAAGCCATTGGCCAAAATAAAGCCCCTGTTTTATGGATGCACTGCGCCTCTCTCGGCGAATTTGAGCAAGGGCGGCCCCTGCTGGAGGAATTGAAAAGAAAATACCCAGGCTACAAAATTTTCCTCAGTTTCTTCTCCCCCTCGGGTTATGAAATCCGGAAAGACTATAACGGTGCCGACTATGTGTTTTACCTGCCCATCGACAGTGCAAAAAATGCAGCCCGCCTGCTGGATATCGTCAAACCGCAACTGGTTCTCTGGGTAAAATATGAATACTGGTTTTTTTATCTGAGCGAAATAAAAAAGAGAAATATTCCCCTCCTGCTTGTATCGGGCATATTCAGGGAAGGACAGGTATTCTTTTCCTTTTACGGAGGTTTTTACCGCCAAATGCTTACCTGTTTCAGCCACCTGTTTGTACAAAATAATGAAGCAAAAAAATTGCTGGGCACTATCGGACTTTCCATCAACGTGACTGTCAGCGGCGATACACGTTTTGATCGGGTTATTGCCATTGCAGAAAATTTTCAGCCCATTTCCTTCATCGAACAATTTATTCAGCAGCAACCGGTGATAGTGGCCGGGAGTACCTGGGAAGAAGATGAAGAAGAACTGGATCACTTTGCCAATACGCACCCGGACATAAAATTTATTATCGCGCCGCATGAAATAGAAGAAGAACACCTGGCAGACATAGAAAAACTTTTCCGGCACTCGGTTCGCTTTTCCAAATGGAAGGAAGCGCCCGATACCGCAACCGCTACATCAAAGAATGTTTTAATCATTGACAATATTGGTATACTGGCCACCTTGTACCAATACGCAACCATCACGTATGTGGGCGGCGGATTTGGCGACGATGGTGTTCACAATGTACTGGAAGCTGCCGTATATGGTAAGCCGGTCGTATTCGGGCCGGTGTATGAAAAATTTACCGAGGCCGTTGACCTCGAAGACGCAGGTGGCGCTTTTAGCATCGACAATGCATTGGAACTCGAAGAAATATTAAACAGGTTACTGGTGAATGCAGATGATCGCCGCAAAGCAGGCGATGCTTCGCGCGATTAT
Organism: Chitinophagaceae bacterium; assembly: GCA_044223995.1. Classification (GTDB taxonomy): domain Bacteria; phylum Bacteroidota; class Bacteroidia; order Chitinophagales; family Chitinophagaceae; genus JACMLD01. The sequence continues at coordinate 745,078 of JBGALE010000001.1, read as the reverse complement.
GTCTATTCCAATAAAGGTGCTTCTGAAAAAATACTTTCCTATATTCAGGAAAACCGTCTTTTGACGAGCTGATAAAAATGTTGCGTGATGGTTTTTCCATCATCCCAACCCAGTTTTACCTTGAGTTCGCGGTCGATCCAATATTCCGCTTCAGGCAGTATGCGAAATGCATTGATGGTTTTGATGCTCCGCTCATACATGGTTTCATCGCCGCGGAACAATTCATTTAAAAACACATAGCGATCGTTGATACCAATCGCTTTTCTCAAATCCTTTATCGGCGTATCAGTCAGCACTTCGGCCAGTTCTGTTTTTTCAGTTTTCAGGGAATCATTGAGGGAGGATCCCTTTTGACCGATTACATCGTTTAGTTCTTTTGATTGCTGCTGGTGGGCCAGTGTAGGTATCTCTCTCATCGGGTCGAAAAGCCATCCATTTTCATCTTCCCTTTTTTCAGCAGGCTGGTATTTTTTTTCGTGCGTCTTTTTCATTTCCGGGCCTACCTGTTGCATCACGGCATTGGCTTCTTCCATGGGAACGGGTGCAAACCTGTTGTTTGTTGGCATAACAACCGCTACTTTCGCGGTCCCGAGTTGTTGTGGTTTGCCATTGGTGGCGGGTTTGGATAGTTCCAGTTGTAACAACTGAACCGTGGCTAGCAGGGTGGATGCATCAGCGTTTTGACTAGCCTGCTCCTGTAATTTATTAATCAGCGCTTTAACTCTTTCCATGGGTTATGGTACATTTGAGTTTTGATGATCTCTATAAAGTTAGTAACTATTTTTAAGCAAATAATGTTAAAGCATGTTTATTGAACCAAATCTTTCGGGTGAACGCCGTGGCTGGATTGAAGTTATCTGTGGTTCGATGTTTAGTGGAAAAACAGAAGAACTTATCCGCCGTTTGAAAAGGGTTCGTATCGCCAACCAGAAAGTTGAAATCTTCAAACCTTCCATGGATACCCGGTACGATATAAAGAACATTGTTTCGCATGATGAAAATGCCATCGTATCAACACCGATTGATAATTCACAAACCATTTTATTACTGGCCAATGAAGTTGATGTGATAGGTGTTGACGAGGCCCAGTTTTTTGATGACCAGTTACCCGATGTTTGCGATCAACTGGCACTGCGTGGCATCAGGGTTATTGTGGCCGGATTGGATATGGATTACCTGGGAAAACCCTTTGGTCAAATGCCTTTCCTTCTTGCAAAAGCAGATTATATCACCAAGTTGCATGCCATATGCGTGAAATGTGGAAATATCGCCAATTACTCCTACCGAAAATCAGCTCACGACAGCCAGCTTTTACTGGGGGAGAAAGACCTCTACGAACCGCGGTGCAGGTATTGCTATCACAATAAAGAATAGACAGTTAAGACCAGTAGAATGATTGACGTCAAGCGGTTAGAATTTGTACTGCAGGCTGTTGGAAAAATTGTAATAAAATTTAAAGATAGGTACCACCGGCCCGGCGTCATACAGGCCGCTATACTTTAGTCCAAGGGCAAAATGTTTGCTAATATCCACATCGAAACTCACTACGCCCGATACTCTTGGCGAAAAGAAATCATTGAATGCTGCCTGGTAGAAAATAACCACACTTATATTGCTCACTTTCGATGTCTTTCCTTCCCATTTGATATAGCTGCTGGATTTCAATTCACTGCTCCGCTGGTTAACAGGATTGGCAGGTATTTTGGGTGAATCTACTGCTGTATAATTCCACAGCTCATTTTCATACATCAGGCCGGTGCCAAAAGTCATTTCCCACATGCGGCGGTGCCAGAAATTATAACGGATATTCTCCCCCGCTATAAACCGGTGCAGCATACCCCTTGCTGCATCCCACTGGTACTGTACATAACTTTCCGGGTGCAACTGTTCCTTATAATCATGCCGCCAGCGCAGGTGAACATAGCCGGTATTTAAAAAATCCTGCATACCGTTATAGGTAAACCGGTTGCTTGCTGATAAGATAAACAGCTCGTGAAATTTTTGCAGGGAAATATCAAGGTAATTGCTGGCATCTACCAACGTTGCTTTTTCTTTATCTACTTCGACACCTACTGCAATATTGCCATTCCATATTGCTTTCCTGACATAATCCAACGTATCGGTTTTATCAATGTTGATAATCTGCGCCGGGGCAACGGCCGACAATAGCAGCAATAAAACAATTGCAGGCAGTGATAGCTGGTTCATAAGTATAAAATAAAATTAACTGAATTCGCTGCAGGCTGGTTATTTTTGTTGCAAATGGATTGTTATTAGAAACACGCAACATATACTGGCCCTCCTGAAAAAGGATCTGCTGCTGGAAATACGCCAGCAGTACAGCTTTTATGGCGTGTTGCTGTATGTTGCCTCCACCATTTTTGTTTTGTACCTGGCCATGGGCAGCCCGGAAAGCAACGTATGGAATGGGCTTTTCTGGATGATACAACTTTTTGTTTGTGTCAATGCGATGGCTAAAAGCTTTTTGGGAGAAGGCCGCGGAAGAATGCTGTATTTCTATTCCATAGCCGGCAGCCGCGCGTTCATTATTTCAAAGATGATATTTAATGTTCTGTTGATGCTGGTAATGAGTATCACCAGTTGGATGTTGTTCAGCGCATTGCTGGGCAACCCGGTCATCCACCTGCTCAGTTTTCTATGGATAAATGTTTTGGGCGGCATCAGCTTGAGCCTTGTTTTTACTTTTTTATCGGCTATTGCAGCCCGCGCACAGCAAAATGCAGCACTCATGGCCATTATGGGTTTCCCGGTTATCATTCCACAGCTCATGTTACTGATGAAAATATCAAATATTGTTTTTTCTGATGTGGTACAGGGCGGCCTGATCCAGATAAATCTTTTACTCATTGGCCTCGATGTACTGGTGGTCACGCTTGCCATCGTTTTATTCCCCTTTTTGTGGAAAGATTGAAAGGTTATCAAGCAATTTGCCGGAAACATAAACAGTATTTACTGTCATTCAACCCACTCCCGGTTTTATCTAATTTTAGCCTTCATTTCTTTTATTGATAGGGTTTACCATAAATTTGCAACGTTTCTGTAAAGCCCTGCTTGCAAAACATTGAAATCATCGTATGCGAAAAACCTGGTGGAAAATACTTTGCGCAGCATTACTGGTGTACACCGTCCTGGGTGGTTTTTTATTCGGCGTTCCGGTGCGCGAAATACTTCATGAAACCATCCGCAACCTCTATTTCCACGTGTGCATGTGGCTGGCCATGATGATTCTCTTTACCATTTCTGTTATTTATGCTGTAAAATATTTGCGCAGTCAAAAACTGGTGTACGATATCTATGCTGTTAATTATGCCAAAGCAGGAATTGTATTTGGTGTATTGGGTTATGTGACCGGCGCTGTATGGGCATCCTATACCTGGACTGAATTTGCCAGCAATACACAAATATTTGGCGAGCCCAAACTCACGGGCGCAGCCATTGCCCTGCTGGTTTATTTTGCCTACCTCGTCTTACGTGGATCGATTACCGATATTGACAAACGGGCCAAGGTAAGTGCAGTGTATGCCATTTTCGCTTATGCCATGTTATTCCCGTCCATTTGGATTTTACCAAGATTACTGGAAAGCCTGCACCCCGGTAAAGAAGGCAACCCTGCCCTGAACCCGCAGGACCTTGATAACCGTCTGAGGATCGTTTTTTACCCCGCGATTATCGGGTGGACATTACTGGGTGTTTGGATCACTACACTGAAGATCAGGGTTGATTTATTAAAAGAGAAACATATTTTAAATGCGTAATAAAACAGTTTTACTACTCATATCGTTATTATACCTGCTGCCGGTTACCCTGCTGGCGCAGGCAAACGACCCGCAGAAACAGTACACTGCATTTGATATGCGCAGTAATGGTAAGATATACGTAGTAGTAGCTGTTGTACTGATCATATTAATCGGCCTTTTGCTGTACCTCGTGCGGATTGACAGGAAAATCAGCCGGCTTGAAAAAGAATCAGGTCATTAATTCATGAAATAAATAAAGTGATAGTCATTTGAGCATGAATTTGCAGGCCTTTATCAACTAACAAACGATTGTGACTATATAAAAAATAAAAAAACAATTTATGGCAGGACAACACGAATACAGTTTTTTCGGCGCAGTAGAAAAGAGTTTCGATAAAGCTGCAAAGTTTACCAGCATCGATCCGGGTTTACTGGAACAAATCAAACAGTGCAATTCTGTTTATCGTATGCACTTCCCGGTAAAAATCGGCGACAAGATTGAAGTCATCAAGGCATACCGCGTTCAGCACTCGCACCACAAGACACCCTGTAAGGGCGGGATTCGTTTCTCCACCTCTGTAAACCTCGATGAAGTGATGGCGCTTGCCGCTCTTATGACTTATAAGTGTGCCATTGTAAATGTTCCTTTTGGCGGCGCAAAAGGTGGTATCAGTATCGACCCCAAAAAATATACGCCGTATGAACTCGAAAAAATTACACGCCGGTATACACACGAGCTGATAAAGAAAAATTTTATCGGGCCCGGTACAGATGTTCCCGCTCCGGATTACGGAACAGGCGAACGCGAAATGGCCTGGATACTCGATACCTATACCAGTATGAAACCGGGAGAAATTGATGCCGCAGGTTGTGTTACCGGTAAACCCGTTACACAGGGCGGTGTTCGCGGACGTAAAGAGGCAACTGGTCTTGGTGTCTTCTATGGTTTACGCGAAGTTTGTCACATGCCCGAAGTAATGGAGAAGCTTGGATTGAAACCAGGTGTGGAAGGAAAACGTGTGATAGTACAGGGTTTGGGTAATGTAGGTTATCACGCTGCAAAATTTTTCCGTGAAGGCGGTGCTAAAGTCATTGCACTGGCAGAATACGAAGGAGCTATCACCAACCCGGATGGATTGAATGAAGAGGAAGTATTCCAGCACCGTAAAAAAACAGGATCAATCCTGAATTTCCCCGGGGCAACCAATCTCGCCAAATCAGGTGATGCGCTGGAACTGGAATGTGATATCCTTATTCCTGCAGCGCTCGAAAACGTTATTGATGGAAAGAACGCACCAAATGTAAAAGCTAAGATAATCGGCGAAGCAGCCAATGGTCCGCTGACGCCAGATGCGGACGAAGTATTTATTCAAAAAGGCATATTGGTGGTGCCGGACATGTACCTCAATGCCGGTGGTGTTACCGTATCTTATTTCGAGTGGTTAAAAAACCTGAGCCATGTCCGTTACGGCCGTATGGAAAAAAGATTCGATGAAAATCAGAACGGGCAGATCCTGGCACAGATTGAAGGCCTTACCGGGAAAAAAGTGAATGAGAAAGATAAAACGACATTATTACATGGGGCCGATGAAGTAGACCTGGTATACAGTGGCCTCGAGGAAACCATGATTACCGCTACCCGCGAAGTGATGGAATGCTGGAAGAAAAATCCAAGTATCCCCGATATGCGCACAGCAGCCTATGTTGTTGCCATCAACAAAGTGGGCACCAGCTATGCAGAGCTCGGTATATTTCCATAAATCAATTTTTAAGCGATACAAAAAATCCCATCCGGTTTGCCGGGTGGGATTTTTGTTGACGGCCACAAATAAATTTATAAGTGTAAATACTTACCAGTTACTCGGGTTTACCCCAGATTCCTGTTTATAAAATTCGGTTTTACAATACCTGTTTTGCGCCCATCGTTTTTTACTGGCATTTCCCGCTGGTAAAGTGGTGAAAAGTAATTGGTAAACCGATACATTATCCCGCAACCCAAAAAAATCAGGTCATGCTCAAAAATTTTAACCTCACCATCTTTTTAGTGGATGATGATGTGCTTTGTCTCAACCTGTACCAGCAATTTCTCAAACAGCTTGGCTATAACAACGTTGAAATGTTTGATAATGGGAACGATTGCCTTGACAACCTCGAAGTACTTCATCCCAATATTATCTTCCTCGATTACAATATGGAAGGCATGAACGGTATAGATGTATTGAAAAAAATAAAGGAATTTGATCCTTCCATCACCGTGCTGTTTATATCCGGCCAGGAGAATATTGAAATCGCTGTAAACGCGATGAAACACGGCGCCCTGGATTATATCGTTAAATCTTCACTCGACCCTGACAGGATGAAAGAGATCATGGAGAAAGTAGAGTCCATGGTACCTATGGCCGAAGCCAAACATAAAAAGTCTTTCTTAAAGAAATTATTTTCCTAAACAACTGATTTCACTCTTCTATTTAACTACCTGCCTGATTTACCTGTTTCGTTTTTTACTCAACTTGTCCTATAAACAAAAGCCCCCGAAATTTCGGGGGCTTTCTGTTGTTAACCTATATCAAAGCTATTGAACCAAAACCTTTTGACTGAATGTGAAATCTTTCTTCCTTATTTCCAGCACATATACACCTTTTGCTACAACCGATGCCAGTGGGATGCTATAACTACCACCATTGGTAATGATGATGCTTCCCTGCTGTATGGTTTGCCCGGAGGTTGTATTAATCTTGTACAGGTAAGTTCCATTGTGATCTGCGCCTGCTGTCAGTGACAATGCACCGTGCACAGGGTTGATTACAGCAAAATTATTGCCCGGCACCAGCCTGTCGCTTACAGACACTACCTTCGAGCTTTTTGATCTGCCATCTTTATCGATACTCAGCAAACGATAATAGGCAATACCCTTCAATGCTTTGCTGTCAGTAAAGTCATACTCCTGCAAACTGCTGTTGTTTTTCGCATCTACTTTTCCAAGGGCATAAAAATTCAAACCATCATCGCTGCGCTGTACCTGGTAATAACCTACATTGTTTTCATTGGAAGCAGTCCAGGTAATCAATGTAACACCATTTGCCCTTGTGGCGCCAAATTGCACCAGTTCAACTGGCAACAGGAAGGACAAGCTGCCAAACGTAAAGGAGCCAAATGTTGAAAGGGTATTGGAGGAGATGGTGCCCGTAGTTGCAACTGCACCTGATGCTGAACCGCCAACACTTGTCCAGTTGCCCGCTATATAATTGGCTACACGAATATCCGCCAGGTTATAGTTGGGCATCGCAATCTTGCTGTTATCCCAGTTCATATCCACCACTGCGGTGCCGCCACTTACCTGGTCGAGTTGCCAGTATTCATTGGGATCAACCAGTATCAGCGGTGCGGCCATGTTTCCCGTATTGGTAGTTGCACCCGCATATTTTGAATTAAAGCTTGATGAAGCAGATAAGCTGCTTACGCCAATTTTTCTTTCCACGGTACCATTACCAACTGGAAATAAAAAGGTGGTGGTGCCATTTTTCTTTACCCATCCGCTTACATGTTTGGCATCGCCATCGCCTGAATACGACGATCCTGCTTCATAAATTAAATAATTGGGTGTAGCAGAAGAGCCGATAACACCTGCGGTAAATGTATGCGTTCCACTTACACTTAAGTCATTGTTGAGTGTAAAGCCAGCGCTGTTATTGGTCACCAGGTCAAAGGTCTTAAATGGCTGTGTGCCATTAATGGCCTGCGCCGCAGTCCCACTGAGGTAGAGCGTACCCGTTCCAACAGTCATGGACGATTGTGCATTGGACAGGGTTTGCTTTACATGCAATTGCCCGTTGTTGGTCAATGCAGCAGAAGATGCATTCGTAAAAGATCCACTGATATAAAGGATATCTGATGAACCCGATATATACAGCGTTCCATTGTTTTGCAGGTCTGTTTGTGCTTCAGCCCGAACCATCATACCAATCACGAGAATTGCCGTGTATAAAATTCTTGGTTTCATTTGATTTTATTTGATTTTAATTAAATCCGGTATCATACTGCTATTTGCCAGTGCTCAAAACCAACTGCTCTTATTGTATTCGGAACCAACTTGTCCCATTTGACTGTAAAGTGACAGATGAGTTGGCATTGATGGTGGTTGCCGTAGCATTGGTAAAATCTTTATAGCCGCTGATAGTAACAGCGCTGCCGGTTTGATTTACGATAATGTATATCCGCCGGCTATTTCCAGAAGCTGCTGCTGGCAAAGTAACAACAGGTGTTCCACCAGTAAGAATCACCGTATAATTGGAACTACCCAATGTGATATTGCTGGCTGTAGTTGTAATTGCTGCTCCTACCGTACCATTTACATCAAAAGTCGAGTTAGGTGATGTTGTTGCAATACCAACATTACCCGATCCATTGATGCGCATCCTTTCGTTTGAACCCTGGGAAGTGCCACCAGTCATGAATACCAGTGATTTTGATGCAGTACCTGCTGCAATCAGAAAATTCTGACCAAGGTTATACAGGTAAGCGTCATTTGCACCTCCCATTACACCGCTGGTATTTCCGTTGCTGTTGATACCCAAGTCAACGTAAAAGCTGGTCTCGTTTCCATTATTGGCAGTTGCCACAACATCAGATGAAGCAGCAGTACCACCTGACAAATTTTGAATATTCAATTGCAGGTAATTATTAATGGTGCCTTTACCAACTATGGCATTCACTGAAGATGTAGTACCGGCATCCACCACCAGTTTTTCAGGATAAGTGGCGTTGAAAGACGAGGTACCAATGCCCAGGTTACCGCTTGCACTCAAACGCAGCTTCTCTGTATTGTTTGTAATAAAGGGCAAATCGAAGTTGCTGGTAGTACCAAAGTTTTTTAATGCAGTCACATTATTACCACCCTGGTTCCAACTGCTGCCCGAACTATTGGGTACAACCTGTGAAGCAACATACCAGTCGGTTCCATTGCTAACAACATTTATCGCTTCATTGGCTTCATCCAATATCCAGGAACTTAACCCGTCGATTGTTTGGGATGAAGTAGTAGCAATGGTGAGCGCCGATGTATTGGAGCTGACATTTTTTATCTTATACTCACGGCCGGCACAGGCAGTGGCGTCTGGCAAAGTAAGAGTAGCTGCAGAAGTTCCGGTAAATACCAGCGTATAATCTGATATGGCTGCAGAAGTGCCTGTAGAAAATGCCCGGTAAGCACCGGATAATGATCCCCTGACATCCAGCGTGGAATTTGGGCTCGTAGTCCCGATACCCACCTGGGCTTGCAGGTTAAGCGTTACAATTAATACAATTGAAAGGATAGTGGAGGTTCTTTTTAACATGATATAGGATTTTGTATTTTATGGATGCTGGTTTACTTATTTCCCTGGCTTTTTAATTCACTCAATTCCTTTTTAACATCATTCAGTTCTTTTTTAAGGTCTTTAATGGCATTGATCAGTACTGGAACGAGCTCCGCATAGTTCATACCCAGGTTTTCCTTTGACTCATCTCCTACTACTACCTCGGGTATTACCTTCCTGACTTCCTGTGCTATCAAACCAATTTTATCACCGCCTGTATTGTCTTTCCAGTTATAACCCACCGGGTTTAATTTCAATACTTCTGCAAGACCATAGGGCAGGTCATGAATATTTTTCTTTAACCTGAAATCGGAAGTTTGAATGGTACCATTGGCTGCATATACGGCTGACCATCTCCGTGCACTGCTACCGCAACTCCAGGTATTATCACCATCAGGAATAATCTGGCCACCAAACATGTGCGTTTCCGCACCGGCTATTTCATAATAGATCATACCGGCAGCATTGGTAACACCACCAAAGGTTGTTCCTACCTGGAAGTCGGCATTGATACCGCCATTTGTAATCCTAAAGTTACCACCGCTTACATGCAATTTTTGCGCGGCAGATGAAGTTCCGATACCCACGTTTCCGCTGGCATCAATCCGCATCCTTTCTGTATTGGTACTTGCAGTAGTTGTATAAAAAATAAGGTTTTTATTATTGGAAGAATTACCAATCACAAAATCGTTTCCGGTTGTATAGAGATACGCATTGTGTGCGCCACCCAGGATACCACTTGATGTGTATCCACTGGAGTTGATACCCATATCAACATAGTTATTGGTTTCAGTGCCATCATCTGCAGTAGCTACCACATCGGAACTGGCAGATGTTCCGGCAGACTTATTTTGTATGTTTAACTGTAAATAATTATTAATGGTACCCTTTCCTACAATCGCATTTACAGATGAAGTGGTCCCTGCATCCACTACAAATTTCTCGGGGTAGGTTCCATTAAACGTTGAAGTTCCGATTCCGACATTACCGGATGAAGATATTCTCAGCCTTTCCGTATTATTAGTTATAAATGGCAAATCCAGGTTGCTGACTGTACCAAAATTCCTGGCTGCGCCAAATGAGTTACCACCCAATACCCAGGCGCTTCCGCTATTGTTAGGTACTGCCTGGGAGGACAAATACCAGTTGGTACCATTGCTCAGTAAACGCACAGATTCATTCGCTTCATCCAAGGTCCAGGTTGATAAACCATCAATGGTTTGAGAAGAAGTGGTGGCGATGGTAAGAACAGAGGTGTTTGAGCTTACATTCTTCACCCAGTATTCCCTGCCTGCACAGGCAGTAGCATCAGGCAATGTAAGTGTCGTTGCCGACGTGCCGGTAAATACCAATGTATTATCACTGATAGCGGCAGAAGTGGCAGATGAAAATGCACGATAAGTTACCGATAACGAACCTCGCACATCTAAAGTAGAATTGGGAGAAGTGGTCCCGATACCTATTTGTGCTTTTGCAGTCAATGCAGTGGCAGACAGGAGTAAAACCAGGATTCGATTTTTCATACGTTTGTTTTTGTATTGGATCTAATAAAATTTGGAAAAAAGTAGAACGTGGTTATTAAAAAATCATTAAACAGGCATTCACATATCTTTAAAAAATCTATGCATACTTAAGAAACGAATAAGTGTATGCACCTAAAACACATAAAACTGAATGGTAAATAAAATTGATCGTGATCTATATATTAATCTTTGTTTGTCAGCAATGACGGATCAATTTTCTTTACAGCAGTTGGGTTCTTCTGCTTCCATTCCCAGCCTACGCCAATAATAAAATACCGGCTGCCTGAATAAGGGTTAAATCCATATACAGGAACAGACCATTGTTTATAGTTAAATCCTATTAATACACCCGGCTCCAGTCGCGCATTGCAGTTGTACACTTTTGTATGTTGTATACTAAAGCCACCATAGAGCCAGGAAAATGGCCGGTAACTGATTTCTGACCAACTGAAGAAAAAATTACTGGTGCGATTACCGGGCAGCATGGCGTATTGTGACTGTGAAGAAAAATTAAACCGTTTATAATCCATTTCCATATTCATTCCCAAAGCGCCGCCTTTCAACTTACCGGTCATTCCACCCAGCATGGGCGTAAATGAATAGGAAAATGCCTGTTCTTTCGCAAATGTCCTTCCGGCCCACAGAGAAAATGTTTGCAGGTCCTCGTAATTATAACGTGCTTCTGCATACCAGTTGGTCTTTGACTGGTAATGAGCAATGGGAGAAATGACACTGGCAGGCGAAATGCCTACATAGGAATACTGTTCAATGGCAAAGCTCGACTGGCCATATCCATTTATTGCAAGAACAAGTGCGGTTAATATCGCAGGGAGGCTACGCATATTTCCGTTCCGGCATCACCGTGGCGCCGGTTTGTGCAGCCTGCTTGACATTAATGATTATCTCTGCATTGGTAAGCCTGCTTAATATCGATATTTCTTTCAGGTGCGGGTTCCAGTTGAAAATAAGTTTTTCAATCGGCTTCCACATCATTACCCAGCTCAATACATGCGATGCTTCTTTCAGGCTTCCTATCAATCCTGTTTCGGCAACCACAAAAATCGGTATCACCCAAAAACAGATCAGCACAATGGCAAAACTGATACCCAGTAAACTGAAACTTCTTTTCTTATATCTTTTAAATTCTACTTCCTTAATGGCTTTTTGAATGGAGTAATGGCGGCGAATCGCATGGATCAGCGGTTCTACAAATTCCTTATCACTTTCTTTGGTACAAACCAGCCGGTAACGAAGGGTGGAGTATCGCTTGATGGCCACTACCGAAGACATGAGGTATTCCTCAAACTCCTGGCTTAGCTGCCTTTTATACAACGGGGAAGGATCGTGCGCATTGAAATAACTGTCGATGGTATGTTCATCAACAGTAAGAAAAATAGTTATTTTCTTTAACAACAGGTTACTCATAGGTATAGATTATTACCTGGTGGTATTTCAAAGGGATAAATGGAATTTGATGCAAACGTCAATCACTTTGATAAAAAAGTAATTACGGCAGCATCCATAACGCCGCAGCAGACAGCAACACGTTGACAACCGGGTTTAATTTTAACCAGCTAAGTGTAAACTCTGAAAGGACTAGGCATAACCCTCTAGGGGCAAATAAACTTATTCATAGTCAGGCAGGCTATCGATCTCCCGCATGTCAATGCCATTGCGGTAATAACCATAACAATAATGGCCATTTGTAATAACGAGGTAAGGGACCGGGACAGCTATATTATAATGCAGTACCTGCGACAATACTTTTTTATCCAGTGGTACGTCGGTTGATTTGCACTCAACCATCATCCATGGTTTAACGGCTTTATCATACACCAATATATCGAACCGCTTTTTTACATCGCCTAATTGTATCTTTCTTTCAACAGCAATATAAGGTGCCGGATAACCTTTCACCTGGATCATAAACTGAAGAAAATTTTGCCGTACCCATTCTTCAGGGCTCAAACTCACCCACTGACGGCGAACATCGTCCCATATCTCTTCCCTTTTTCGCTCCGGCTCGCGAATCTTGTACTGGTGCTGCGGGTAATTAATGAAGATCATGAGGGTGAAAGTTTTAGCCAATACAATTTAGTATCTTAGCTGATTGCAAAATACAAAAGAGTAACTATTATACAGGCATGAAAACAAAAGACGAAATAGTAGAAAACTGGTTGCCCCGCTATACCGGGCAAAAACTTGAAAATTTTGGAGAATACATTCTCCTGACCAATTTCAGCAACTATGTTACCCTGTTTGCCGAATGGCACAGCGTGGAGGTTGTTGGAAAAGACAAACCCATGCAATGCGCCACAGCTGGGGATATCACCATCATCAATTTTGGAATGGGCAGCCCTACAGCCGCCACCATCATGGATCTCTTATCGGCCATAAAACCCAAAGCCGTTTTATTTCTAGGTAAATGCGGCGGCCTGAAAAAAAGAAATAAAATTGGCGACCTGATACTTCCCATTGCTGCCATTCGTGGAGAAGGAACTTCTAACGACTATTTCCCGCCAGAAGTTCCTGCACTGCCTGCCTTCGCACTGCAGAAAGCCATTTCCACTACCATCCGCGATTACCAGGTGGATTACTGGACCGGTACGGTGTATACCACCAACCGCCGTGTATGGGAACATGATGAAGTCTTTAAAGAATACCTGCAAAAAGTACGCGCCTATGCCATCGATATGGAAACCGCTACGATTTTTTCAGTAGGATTTTACAATAAGATCCCCACCGGTGCATTGCTGCTGGTCAGCGATTCACCCATGGTACCTGAAGGCGTAAAAACAGAAGAGAGCGATAAAAAAGTAACCGGCAATTTTGTGGAGACACATATAAAGATCGGCATCGACTCGCTGAAACAGCTCATCAATGGTGGACTAACGGTAAGGCACCTCCGCTTTTAATATGCACCCATTACTGCAAATACAACAGCTCCGCGTACATTTTGAAACAGAGCAGGGAACTGTTACAGCCTTGCAGGACGTATCGCTGGAAGTCAACCGTGGTGAAATACTTGCCATCGTGGGGGAATCAGGCTCGGGAAAATCAGTTACTTCACTGTCCATATTACAACTGCTGCCCGCAAAAACTGTCCGGTATCCAACCGGAAATATTTTTTTCAGCGAAGACGGGCAAACCATTATAGACTTATTACGGGATCAGGCATACATGCATTCAGCCCGCGGTAACCGTATTGCCATGATCTTCCAGGAACCGATGACATCACTCAACCCTGTTTATACTTGTGGCAACCAGGTGATGGAGTCAATACAGCAACACCGAACCATCGGCGCCAAAGAAGCCAGGAAGGAAACCATCCAACTATTTGAAAAAGTAAAACTGCCCAACCCTGCTGATATATTTGGACGTTACCCGCACCAGTTAAGCGGCGGACAAAAGCAACGTGTAATGATTGCCATGGCCATGAGCTGCCGTCCTTCCCTGCTGATTTGCGATGAGCCCACCACAGCGCTGGATGTAACGGTTCAAAAAACCATCCTGCAACTGATCAGGGAATTGCAGCACACAGAAAAAATGGGCGTCATTTTTATCACACACGATTTGGGTGTGGTAGCAGAAATTGCTGATCGTGTGCTGGTGATGTACAAGGGAAAAGTAGTGGAAGAAGGCACCGTAACGCAAATAATGAAACAGCCGCAACATCCTTATACAAAGGGGTTGCTCGCCTGCCGCCCGGTACTGCATACAAAAGGTGAAAGGCTGCCCGTGGTGAGTGACTTTATGGAAGTAACCAGTGACGGAAGTTTTATCGCTGCTAAAAATAAACCGGTTGTTCCAATTGATAAACCGGAAAGCAGGCAACCCGGTTCTGATATACTTATCCGGGCAGAAAACCTGCAGGTATGGTTTGCCGGCAAAAAGAATTTCCTGGGAAAAACACTTGACTACACCAAAGCAGTAGATGATATCAGTTTTACCGTATACAAAGGGGAAACACTGGGCCTGGTAGGTGAGTCAGGTTGTGGTAAGACAACATTAGGTCGAACACTGTTGCGATTGATAGAACCTACTGCCGGGAAAATATACTTTGATGGCAAAGACATGCTCCAATATTCTTCCGCCGAACTAAGATCGCTTCGTAAGAACATTCAACTTATTTTCCAGGATCCATATTCTTCACTCAATCCCAGCATTACCATTGGCAATGCACTGGAAGAAGTACTCCGTGTTCACCATGTTGGCGATAATAAAAAACAACGCAGGGAAAAAATTGAAGGGTTGCTGGAAAAAGTGAGCCTTCAGCCCAATCATGCTTATCGTTACCCGCATGAATTCAGTGGCGGGCAAAGGCAACGCATCGTTATTGCGCGGGCCCTTGCATTAAACCCATCGTTTATTGTATGCGACGAGAGTGTCAGCGCACTCGATGTGAGTGTACAGGCGCAGGTATTAAACCTGATCAACGATTTAAAAAAGGAATTTGGCTTTACCGTCATATTCATATCGCACGATTTATCGGTTGTTCACTATATCAGCGATCGCATCATGGTCATGCAAAAGGGAAAGATCATCGAAACCGGTCCCGCCGGTGATGTATACCATCATCCCAGAGAGTCATATACCCGCCAATTGATAGCTTCCGTTCCGGGGAGATGATGTTTTTGTTAATGGCCTGGCTTTTATTTCCCTAAAAACTAATCATTATCACAGAGCCAACTCCAAACTAATTCCCCTATTTTTGCCGAACTTTTTAACCACGCTATATGAGTGTTTTAGTCAATAAGAGCTCCAAAATAATCGTACAGGGTTTTACAGGTACCGAAGGCACTTTCCACGCCACACAGATGATTGAATATGGAACAAATGTAGTAGGTGGTGTTACACCCGGCAAAGGTGGCAGCACACATCTTGACAAACCCGTTTTCAATACGGTTGCTGATGCCGTAAAGACCACCGGCGCCAATGTATCCATCATATTTGTACCACCTGCATTTGCAGCCGATGCCATTATGGAAGCCACCGATGCAGGCATTGCGCTGGTGGTTTGTATCACTGAAGGCATACCTGTGCAGGATATGGTAAAGGCAAAAAATTATTTGCTGGGCAAACCCACCCGTTTGGTTGGGCCCAACTGTCCCGGTGTGATTACAGCCGGTGAATGTAAAGTAGGTATTATGCCAGGGTTTGTTTTCAAACCTGGCCGCATTGGAGTAGTTTCTAAAAGTGGTACACTTACTTATGAAGCAGCCGACCAGGTGGCGAAAGCCGGTTTGGGCATATCTACTGCTATCGGTATAGGTGGTGACCCTATTATTGGTACACCGACAAAGGAAGCTGTGGAACTGCTGATGAATGATCCCGAAACAGACGGTATTGTGATGATTGGTGAAATTGGAGGTGGCATGGAAGCCGAAGCAGCAAGATGGATAAAAGAAAATGGCACCAAACCTGTGGTTGGTTTTATTGCTGGCCAGACAGCGCCTCCCGGCCGGCGCATGGGACATGCCGGTGCTATCATTGGTGGTGCAGACGATACTGCCGCCGCAAAAATGAAGATCATGGCGGAATGCGGCATTTATGTGGTACAAAGCCCGGCGGATATTGGTAAAAAAATGGCAGAAGTAATTGAAAAAAAATAATAACAGGCCCATTAAAATAAGTAAGCCCCGGTTAAAAAACCGGGGCTTTTGTTTGACCTATGCTAAACCTTACCTGAAACTTCTAACATATTTTGCCAATTCATCCTTGCTGCTGCTAAAGGAGAAAATATCGTACATCATAAAATAGTTGTTCCTGTCAACTGTATTGCGGTAAGCATACTTCACAAAATCAAGCTTTGCACTGTCAAATGAAAAGAGAATAGCTATTTCTTTAACCTGTGCGGCGGTCATGTCGTTCACATCCACGATATGTTTCGCCACAATCAGTTTGTTTTCGTCAAAGCTTTCCCGTTGCACCATTCTTTTGGCAGCGTAAAATTCTTCGTTGGTCATGTTACGGCTGTAAACAGTACTGTTATTCCTGTCATCACGTCCATAGCTACCATTATCTTTATTGTCGCCATATCCCCTGTCGTTATGATCCTTGTCAAATTCACGATCATGATGATCATCCCTGTCGTGGTGATCGTCCCTGTCATCATAACCACGGTTACGGTCGCGGTCAAAAATAGGATGCTCATCAATAGAACCTTTTCCTCTCCGGTTAACGACAATACACAATTCAGTCATAGGTTTTACATTCACTGAAGTGGAATACAACAGGCGGAATTGATCCTTGCCACGTCCGAATCCGAAAAATCCACCCCATCCACGATTGTCTGCCTTATAAACACTTACGGTATGGAAACCGGGTTGCACATTTTCAAAAACGGCATCGTTGCTCATGACCTGGCGGCCAAAACGATTTTCGTCGATAACAATTTTGTACTGTTCGTTGCCATTAGCGGTAACTGTTACACGGCCATATCCACGATCCGCAAAAGAAGCCAAAGTAACAAAGAGAACTGAAACGAGTGTAAATATCTTTTTCATAATTTTTGTTTTAATCGTTTTAAATAAGAGCTTTTCAATTGTTTGCTGTCGGTTGATAAAACTGTTGTTACGGTGGTTCTAATTTCATGGTTTGTTTCCTCCTTTGTAATGATAGAAGCACAATTGAACCAGAGGTAAAAAGCAGTTTATATAAGAATTCGTTAAAGCAAATTCCATCATTAAACGATGCGGTAAACCGCAGCAATTCCGTGCCTGTATTGCGCACTGCTGCAAACTGGGTTGCAGGAATCTGCGTGAGTGTTAAGACCCTTAACAGGCATTCCTTGTTTATGGAAAATCTCCTGCGCATGCATCCTGTTGGCAACTTTGTTACCTTTAATAAAATTTGATTACTATGTTGAAAAAGGCAGGCATTTTTTTTCTCTTACTTATCCTAATTAGCATCACCGGCTTTGCACAAACCATGAATAAAAACAAATACGACGCTTTATGGAAAAGAACCGATAGTCTCGTCACCAAAAAAGGCCTGACCAAGTCGGCACTTACGGAAGTAAAAAAGATTTATGCGCTCGCTAAAGCGGAAAAGCAGGACGGGCAACTGATAAAGGCCCTGGTATACCAAATTGGACTGGAAGAAACCCTGCAGGAAGACAACGATTCAAGATCGTTTACCTTACTCGAAAAAGAAGTCCGGGAAAATAATGGCGCTGCAAAATACATCCTGCAAACCATCCTCGCAGACAAATACTATTACTATTTAGGACAACATCGCTACAATTTATACGACAGGACCAACACCACTGCGTTTAAAAAAGAAGATGTTGCTACCTGGACCATCGATGACTTTCATAAAAAAATAACCAGCCTGTATCTCGCTTCGCTAAAAGACCGGAAGACGTTGCAGCAAAGCAAACTGGCTGCTTTCGATCCTATTATTGTAAAAGGCAATGTGCGTTACCTTAGGCCAACATTGTATGACCTGCTCGCCCACCATGCACTGGAGTATTTCCAGAGCGGAGAAAATGAAATCACCAAAGCTGCCAATGCATTTGAAATAAATGAAGCGGCAGCTTTTGAGCCTGCTGCTGATTTTATAAAACACCGCTTCAGGACCAATGACAGTACTTCCCTGCAACAGAAGGCGTTGCTTATTTACCAGGAAATCCTGCAGTTTCATATAGACGATGCTAAACCAGATGCATTCATCGATGCAGATATCCTTCGCCTGCAGTTTGTATACGGAAAGGCGGTGATGGAGAACAAGGAAGAATTGTACCGTATGGCGCTGAACCATATCGCGAAACAATACCCGAAATACCCTGCGGCTGCACAGGCTTCCTATCTTTTGGCAGAAACTTACAGAATTGCAGCAGCAAAATACAATCCATTTAAAGATACCGCCAACAGGTTTGAGTATATAAAAGCAAAACAAATTTGCGAAGAAGTATTGGCACAGAAAGACAGCAGTGAAGGATTTGTCAATTGTTATAATTTACTGCAACAAATCAACCAGCAGCAATTAACGCTCACCACAGAAAAGGTAAATATCCCCGGTCAGCCATTTCGTTCACTGGTAAGTTACCGTAATATCACACAGCTCAACCTACGGGTGATAGCATTGACTGAAGAGTTAGAGCAAAAGATAGTCAACCGTTACGATGAAAACTACTGGCAAAGCCTGGTAAAATTGTCCCCGCTAAAGAAATGGCAACAAGCATTACCAGCTACCAATGATTATCAAACGCACAGCGCCGAAATAAAAATAGATGCATTGCCCGCCGGGAAATACATCCTGCTGAGCAGCGGGAAAGAAGATTTTAGCCTGCAAAACAATCCATTGGCGGTACAGTTTTTCTATGTGTCCAACATCAGTTATGTAAATAATGGGAGCAATTATTTTGTACTCAACCGCGAAACAGGTCAGCCGCTTGCCAATGCAGCTGTTCAATTGTGGAACAACCAGTACGACTATAAAACCAGTAAGTACCAGTTGAAAAAATTGGACAAACTGAATGCAGATAAAAATGGCTATTTCTCAACGGCGGCTATTAAGAGGAATAACAACGACAGGAATTTCCGCCTTGACATCAGCTATGAAAAAGACAGGTTGTTTATGAGTGATGACTATTATATTCCTTACACAAACGATAATGCCATCAAAATAACCGATGCTGCTGCCTTTGAAAAAACAAACGCAAAGGTTTTCTTTTTTACAGACAGGAGTATTTACCGGCCGGGCCAGACCATGTACTTCAAAGGTATTGCCATAACGCAGGACATGGAGACCAGGAAAAGCAAATTGTACACCGGCATGGCAACAATCGTCTACCTGTACAACGCCAACCAGGAAAAAGCAGACAGTATCAGCGTCACGACTAATGAATATGGTTCCTACTCGGGCAAATTCAAATTACCGGAAGGCGTACTGAATGGTGAATTTTATGTCGCAGATGAAACTTTGAATGGCACATCTTATTTCTCCGTAGAAGAATACAAACGCCCCAAATTCTATGTGGAATATGAAACTGTAAAAGGTACTTACACCGTCAATGATAGTATTACCGTGAAGGGGAATGCCAAAGCATTTGCCGGAAATAACATCGATGGGGCAAAAGTTACCTACAGGGTACAGCGTGTTGCCCGTTTTATTTATCCCTGGTTGTACCGGAAAATCGGTTACCCGCGTGGCAGCAATGCGGAGATCACACACGGCGAATTAAAAACGAATGCTGACGGTTCATTTAATATTACATTCAAGGCAATACCCGATGCCAGTGTAAGCAGGGAACTGGAACCTGTATTTGATTATAAGGTAACAGCCGATGTCACCGATATCAATGGGGAAACCCGGAGCGGCGAAACCACCATATCTGTTTCCTACAAATCCCTGCAACTAACGATAGGTGTTCCTGAAATACTGCCAGCAGATAGTTTAAAAACTATTTCCATTACTACTAAAAATATGAATGGGCAGTTTGAACCGTCGCTGGTGTATTGCACCGTTTATTCACTGGTGCCGCCGGAGCGTCTTATCAGGAAAAGATTCTGGGAACAGCCGGATCAGTTTACCATGGCAAAGGAGGAATTTATTGCTGCATTCCCACACGACGAATACAACAATGAAGCCGATTACCACAACTGGCAAAGAGGAAATATTGTATTGCGCAAAAATGATTCTACTGCTTCGACCGGTGTATTTGAATTACCGAATTCAAAATTGGGTGAAGGCTGGTATGTCATAGAAGTCAGTACCAGGGATAAGAATGGGGAAACCGTAAAGGATATACAGTATATCAATCTCTATGATCAAAAAAGCAATTCCATTCCGGTTACGGCATACCTCTGGGGTACGAATACCAAAAATAGCAACGAACCCGGTGATACCTCCCGTATTGCCATTGGTTCTTCTGCAAAAGATATTTATGTCATACAACAGATAGCCAAAGCCGGACAAGATGATAAAACAGGTGCGAACAATTTTAGTTATCTCAAACTCTCTGCGGAAAAGAAAACTATCCCGTTTGTAATTACAGAAATAGAACGCGGCGGATTTGGTGTGTATCATTTCTTTGTAAAGGACAATAGGTTCTATTCCCTGGACAATACCGTGATGGTGCCCTGGAGTAACAAGGATTTACAAATCACCTATGAAACATTCCGTGACAAAACATTGCCTGGGAGCGAGGAAAAATGGAAGTTAAAAATAAGTGGCAACAAGGGAGAAAAAGTAGCGGCCGAAATGCTGGCCAGTATGTATGACGCGTCGCTGGATGAGTTTAGATCGCATAGTTGGTCGAAACCAAATATTTGGGACGTGTATTTGAATAGCAATAATTGGGTAGGAAATAGTTGCTTTAACTTAGTTCATTCTCAGCCAAAATACCAACGTCAAGATAAAGTATTTAACAATAAGCTTTATGATCAAATAGTAAGCATTCAAAATGAATATTCCAGAGAAAACTTATTTGAAGTAAGTAAATCCGATATGTTTGTACGCGGCGATGTTATGGGAAAAACAGATATAGCTGCTAAAGCCAACTTAGCAAAGGGAAGGAAAATGGCAGTTGAAGACACTAGGTCAAATAAGATAATTTATGATCTTAATGATAGCGACGGTGTAACGGATGGGCTTGATAAAGAGAAATCAAAAGGTAATTCCACGGCATCATTGCAAATCCGCAAAAACTTTAATGAAACCGCTTTCTTCTTTCCTGATTTAAAAACAGACAAGGACGGTAACATTGCCTTTGGCTTTACCATTCCTGAAGCGCTCACCAAATGGAAGTTCCAGTCGCTTGCACATACCAAGGACCTGGCATTTGGTTATTCTTCCAGTACCGTCATCACCCAAAAACCACTGATGGTACAACCCAATGTGCCTCGGTTTTTACGCGAAGGCGATAAAATGGAACTCAGTGCCAAAGTGGTAAACCTGACAGACAAAGAAGTTACTGGTACGGTTCAACTGGATTTGCAAAATGCCGCCACCGGCGAATCGGTGAGCGGCTGGTTCCGCAATATGTACCCCACGCAATACTTTACCGCAGACGCCGGGCAAAGTACCGTCGTGAAATTTTCTATAGACATTCCTTACCAATACAACAGTGCGGTACAATATCGTTTTGTGGCACAGGCCGGCGACAACAGTGATGGTGAAGAAGCAGCTATCCCTGTTTTGTCCAACAGCATGCTGGTAACAGAGAGTATGCCATTGCCCATGCGTGGCAAAGCACCCAAACATTTCCGCTTTGAAAAATTGTTGCAAAGTGGCAACAGCGAAACACTACAGCAACATGCACTGACCATTGAATTCACTACCAATCCTGCCTGGTATGCAGTACAGGCCCTTCCCTACCTGATGGAGTATCCTTATGAATGCGCAGAGCAAACTTTTAACCGTTATTATGCCAATGCGATTGCCACCAAAGTAGCTAATACTTCGCCTAAATTAAAAGCTGTTTTTGAAAAATGGAGAACAAGTGATACGAGTGCCATGCTGTCCAATTTGCAAAAAAACCCTGAGCTGAAATCCATTCTCCTCGAAGAAACACCCTGGGTACTGGATGCAAAAAATGAAACAAAACAAAAGAAAAATATTGCCCTGTTATTTGATATGATGCGCATGAGCGCCGAATTGAACGCTTCTTTTGAAAAATTGCGTCAACTGCAAAGTGACAATGGTGGTTTCGTATGGTTCAAAGGCGGTCCCGATGATCGTTATATGACCCAATACATAATGACCGGTATTGGTCATTTAAAGAAATTAAATGCATTAACAGCTGCACAGCAACAACAATGGAGTGAGGTGGTAAAAAACGCCATCACTTATCTCGATAACCAGGTAGCAAACGATTACAAACAATTACTCAAACATAAGGCCGACCTGAAAAAGAATAACCTCAGCTACACGGATATCCAATACCTGTACATGAGGAGTTTCTTTAGCAATATTGCCATACCTGCTGCTTCGCTCACTGCGGTTAACTATTACACGCAGGAAAGCAAACAGTATTGGCTCCAGCAAAGCCGCTATATGCAGGGCATGATGGCATTGTATTTATCCAGGAAGGGAGATATAAAAACAGCGAATGATATCATACGGTCGCTCAAACAAAATGCCATCAACAATGAAGAATTGGGGATGTACTGGAAAGATAATACTGGAGGCTATTACTGGCACCAGGCGCCAGTAGAAACGCAAAGCCTGCTGATAGAAGCTTTTGCAGAAATCAGCAAGGACAACCAAACAGTTGATAATCTAAAAACCTGGTTGCTCAAACAAAAACAGGTACACGACTGGAAAACTACGAAAGCAACAGCCGAGGCCTGCTATGCATTGTTATTGCAGGGTAGCGATTGGTTAAATAATACGCCGGAAGTGGAGATTAATTTAGGCGATAAAACAGTCAGCAGTACCAGTGAAAAACAGGAAGCAGGAACAGGTTATTTTAAGAAAACAATTGATGGTCCGTTCGTAAACCCGGCCATGGGCGATATCACCGTAAAGATCAGCAGTGATAACAATAACCCATCTGCGAGTTGGGGCGCTGTGTACTGGCAATATTTTGAACAACTGGATAAAATAACCGGCGCTTCCACGCCCTTGAAACTGAATAAAAAATTATTTGTTGAAAAATTGACCGACAAAGGTCCTGTTTTGACACCGGTTAATGAAAATGATTATCTAAAAGTCGGCGACAAAATTAAAGTACGTATCGAGCTGCGTGTGGACCGCGACATGGAATATGTTCACATGAAAGACATGCGCGGCGCCTGTATGGAGCCCATCAATGTTTTAAGTGACTACAAATGGCAGGGCGGCCTTGGTTATTACGAAAGCACCAAGGATGCCAGCACCAATTTCTTTTTTAATGAATTGCCAAAAGGTGTATATGTTTTTGAATACACATTGTTCGTGACGCATACAGGAAATTTCAGCAATGGTGTTACAACCATTCAGTGTATGTATGCACCGGAGTTCAGCAGTCACAGTGAAGGCGTTCGGGTGAATGTAGAATAATAAACAGAAGGGATACAAGGACAAAAAATTGGAGTCAATACATGGAAACAGATTTTCTCATCATCGGCCAGGGATTGTGCGGCACATGGCTGAGTAATTACCTGCAGCAGAAGAATTGCTCATTTGTTGTCATCGATGAGGAGAATCCATCTTCGGCTACGCGCGTGGCGTCGGGTATCATTAACCCGGTTACGGGGAGAAGAATTGTAAAAACCTGGATGATCGATGAACTCATACCCTTCGTTCGTCATGCTTATGAGGCTATTGGACAAACATTGAATATCTCCTGCATCCATCAAAAAGATGTGATTGATTTTTTCCCGACGCCACAAATGCGCGTTGCTTTTACTGAACGCTACGAGAAAGACCAGGAATATCTTTCCCTGCCGGCTGATGAAAACGACTGGAGAAATGTTATTCGATACGATTTTGGCTATGGCATCATACAACCTGCTTATTTAATAGACCTTTCATTGTTACTGAAGCAACAGCGACACTTTTTACTGGAAAGAAAACAATTGTTGCCTGTACATTTTGACATCAGCAAGCTGGCAATAAAAGATAATGTGGTGGAATATGAAGACATCCTGGCAAAAAAAATTATCTTTTGCGATGGCGCGGCCGGTTTTGAAAATCCTTATTTCAAAAATCTCCCTTACGGCGCCAACAAAGGTGAAGCCATCTGGGTAGAAATTAATGATATGCCCACCACCCATATTCTTAAAAAAGGATACAGCCTCGTACCCTGGAAAGACAATATCTTTTGGCTGGGCTCTACGTATCTCTGGGAATTTGAAGACGCTCAACCCACCAAAGGTTTTTACCAGTTTGCGGACAATTGGCTCAAACAAACATTGCAACTTCCATACACTATCATCGATCACAAAGCTGCTGTTCGTCCTGCCACGCTGGAGCGGCGACCATTCGTTGGGATACATCCGCAGTATTCCAACATTGGTATCCTCAATGGCATGGGCACCAAGGGTTGTTCACTGGCACCATGGTTTGCAAAACAGTTGGCCGATTCTTTTATTAATGGAGCTGCCATTCAGCCGGAGGCAAATGTTCAACGATTCAGCAGGATTTTAAGCAGGTAGTATAATATTTATTAAACTGTCACTGCCATTTATCATTGAATTAAATTTTATTGGACAATTCAATGCTCATTTTTCTATTTTTGTTTCTACACTGATTGAACCAAATTCTTTTATCAAATCATCATTGACTGCAATGAGTAATACTGTTTATACTATCCCCGCGCGATTCAGGAAAACCGAAAACCTGCACATTCTTTTATGGTTGATGAAAGATGCCTGCTGGGCCCTCAACCTGCGGATACCGGGGTTGATAATGATTGTGCCCACCCTGTCCGTTGCCCTGCTGATTACCTGGCAAACAAGACATATGGTATCTGAGCTTATTCACAACCTCGCTATCGTCTTATGGATTACTGCGAACTGTCTTTGGATGATTGGGGAATTTTTTCACTGGGATGAAGATGTATGGCATGGGTATGGATTACGGCAATTCGCACTGGTGCCTTTTGCCTGCGGCCTCAGCCTGCTGGCGTGGTTCTATATTTTTTATAAAAAACCGGAAATACGGGAAGAAAAAATTATCATTTCCGGTACGAAAGAAAATATTAGTTAGTTAGTAGCTCGTAGTTAATAGCTTAAAGTCATGTTCCTTAAAATATGTGGCAGCCAGGATTAAGCAATGGCAACTCTTCTGTGCACAATCATTTCGTAAGGGTCTTGCTTCAGCAGCATGGCCATTGATTCATACAACTCAGGAAGCTCATATTTAAAGCGGAAAGGGTTCTCAAAAAACTTCTCCACGCTGACTGCCCAAAATTCGTGATAGTTGGTAGCGGCATACTCGCCCAGTAAATTCTTTTTCCCACGCTGCATATCCTGGAAGATCGGTCTTGCGACTTTAGAAAAATTCTTGAACTCTTTTTTAAAGTGTTTGTCCTCTTCTGATTTAACGATAAAGTTTACATAAGCCAGTGCATGTGCCATTTCGTGCAGGCCCACATTACTGTCTTCATCGGCACGGTGGATACCTTTGATAAAATTATCCCAGCTCAGGTAAATACCGGTACTGTCCACGTGACCCATAAACGGCAGTGAATAATAACCATAGTGGTAGTCATGCTGCAGTACAAATATGTCGCGGAAATAATTCAGCGTAAACCGGTCCAGACCCAGCGTGAGCTGTGCAGATACCGCGCTGATCAGGATGGGCATCTCTTCTTTCTTTTCAATACCTACATAATGAAACTTCTTCGCTTTGTGTATTAAAAATGTGCGGAACAACAAACGGTGCTGTTCTTTATCGGTCAGGCGTCGGAAATAAGCCAGGTGTGTACTTACAACAGAACGATAATAATCTTCCAGCTTGAGAAACGTCTTGTAGCGACGTTTTTGCATAAAACGTTCGAATGGCTCCTGTAACAAACTGTACAGGCTAACGGTACAAAATACCAGAACGCAGATAAACACGATTTCCATAAGGTGTCTCTTTTTTGTGGTTCAGAAACGGTTAACTGTTCCGGTTCAACACGGTGTATGGATGTTTATCAATACGGTCTTTCCGAAGGAGGAAAAAAAATTAAGCTTTAAGGGGGAGGTAAATCAGTAGGAGTGGGACGAAAGTTGAAACAAAATAGAAACTTTTTTTGAAAAGTAAAAGCCTGTGTATAATATGTTTTGCTAATAAAATATTATTAAAGCTTAAGTTGCTGTGTTACAATTGCTAATACACGGAATAATAATGCGCATTAACGGATTTAAAAGGTCTTGGACTAAGACAATTTCTATTTTTAAAGGGTTTACCATTCATACAAACCAGCCACCTTCTGTACCCGGTTTCCTGTCCATTCTTCCGATTGTACTAACAGGTATGTATAGCCCAGCTATACCTTTACGTGGTCAATGCTTAACTGACAACACGAATGTAACCATCATCTTTTTCCAGTTGTTACAACTGGCAACTCCAGTCAAATCAAGTAAGTCTAAATTACCAACAAAGTTTATTTACTTACCCACATTATGCGTGAAGGAAGTTGCATGGCTTTGACACAATAGAAACAACATTTATTTTCAACTTAAAACCTACAAATCATGGATCTCTCACAACTATTTGCTGCTTACTGGTGGGTGCTTGTAATAATAGCTTCCCTTATCCTGCACAAATTTATCCTGCGTGTTTTCTTCGGCATGGTAATCGTACCCGAAAACCGCATTGGCCTCGTCACCAAGAAATTCGTTTTGTTTGGCGCCAATCGTGAACTGCCCGACGGACGAATTATTGCCACCAAAGGTGAAGCCGGTTTCCAGGCCAAAACACTGGCGCCGGGTTTATACTGGGGCATGTGGCCCTGGCAATACGGAGTGGATATGATTCCATTTACCGTAATCCCGGAAAGTAAAATCGGCCTTGTGCTGAGTAAGGACGGTGCTGAAATTCAAACCGGCCGCATATTGGCGCGCCGTGTTGACAGCGACAATTTCCAGGACGCTCAAAAGTTCCTGGACAATGGTGGTCAACGTGGTCGTCAGACATCGTTTATCACGGCTGGTTCCTACCGTATCAACTCACACCTGTTTGATGTTACGATCGTCGATCAAATCATCATTCACGAAAATATGGTGGGTATTGTAACTACCATGGACGGTGAGCCGATACCACTTGGGCAGATTGCCGGTAAGTATGTGGAAACACATAACAACTTCCAGGACATCGATACCTTTTTAAATAAAGGTGGTAACCGTGGTCTTCAACCGCAGGTTATGCTGGCGGGTTCGTATTATATCAACCCCTGGGCTGTACAGATTGAAGAAATACCCATGACGGATGTTCCCATTGGTCATGTGGGTGTGGTCATCTCTTATATTGGAGAAGACGGAAAGGATCTTACCGGTGAAACTTTCAAACATGGCAACATTGTTGAAAAAGGTTTCCGCGGTGTATGGATGGAACCATTGGGCCCCGGTAAATACCCCATCAACAAATACACGATGAAAGTGGAACTGGTTCCAACAACCAACCTTGTACTAAACTGGGCCAATGCACGCAGTGAAGCACATGCACTGGATAAGAACCTTAGTACGATTACCGTTCGTTCGAAAGACGGTTTCCCTTTCAACCTCGACGTGGCACAGATCATTCACATCCCTGCCAATGAAGCACCGAAAGTAATTGCCCGGTTCGGCAGCATGAGTAACCTGGTGAGCCAGGTGCTGGAACCTACTATTGGTAACTATTTCCGGAACAGTGCACAGGACAGCGATGTTATCAGCTTCCTGAGTACACGTAAGGAAAGACAGGGTGCTGCTAAAGATCATATCAAAGCTGTTCTGGACGATTACAATGTGAATGCAGTGGATACACTGATTGGTGATATCGTCCCACCGGAAGCGTTGATGAAGACACTTACGGACAGGAAGATTGCGCAGGAAGAAGAAAAGACTTATGAAACGCAAAGAATGGCGCAGGAAAAAAGACAGGGTATGGAAAAAGAAACCGCTATTGCCGATATGCAAAAAGAAATTGTAAAGGCACAGCAAAGTGTGGAAATTGCGCAACGTACTGCTGATGCTACTGTTAAAAAAGCCGAAGGTGATGCTACCAGTTTAAAACTGAATGTAAACGCTGAAGCAGAGGCCACCAAGATGCGGGCAAATGCAGAAGCCGAAGCCACCCGGGCAAGGGCCGGTGCACAGGCAGAAGCCACCAAGCTGAACGCCGCCGCTGATGCGGAAAAAATTTCCAAAACCGGTTTGGCTGAAGCTGAAAAAATTATGGCCATTGGTCGTTCCACAGCCGAAGCCTACGAATTGCAGGTAAAAGCCATGGGCGGCGACAACTTCACCCGTTATAAAGTGACGGAGGAAATCGGTAAGAGCAATATCAAGGTAATACCTGATGTACTGATTGGTGGCGGCAACGGAACCGAAGGCGGTATCAGTGGTTTGCTTGGATTGAAACTTATGGAAATGATCAACGAGAAAAAGGAGAACAAGACAAAGGAAAATTAAAAGATAGTTATCCTGTCAATAAAAAGTGCTGCGCAATAGCGTGGCACTTTTATTTCAGCCATTCTATTAATTTATTCAGCGGGGTAAACACCTTTGTCCTGTAACAATGGATCCTGGTTGAGGAGTGTGCACATCGCCCGGTATAAATCGGGAAGCTCCTCCGACATACGTTTTGACCGCTCAAAAAAGTTCTCTACCGACACCGCCCAAAATTCATTGTAGTTGGTAGCCGCATAAGAACCCAAAAAATTAGCGTTGCCATTTTGCATTCCATTGAATATGGGCCTGGCCACTTTCGAAAACTCCCTGAACCGGTTTTTAAAATCATCGTCTTCATCGTCATCGGAATCGGCAGTAAAATTTACATACGCCAATGCATGGGCCATTTCATGAACACCCACATTATCACCATCTGTATCGTCGCTGTATCCCCGGAGAAAATTATCCCATGACAGGTAAATACCATTGCTGCTCACATGCCCCATAAAAGGAACGTTGTACGCCCCATACCGATAATCGTGCTGCAGGATATAAATGGTATCGAAATATTCCAGCAGGTATTTATCAAGCCCAAAAGTCAATTGCACCGCCGCAGCGCTGATCAGCAATAACATCTTTTCATCTGGTGCTATATCAATGTATTTAAAATGCTTGGTATCCCTGAATTCTGTTACACGCTGCAGGAAACGCTGCCTCAACAAGGGAGAAAGACTGCGGTAATAACTATTGTAATTGGCCAGCAGGGTATCATAACCGCTGAAATTTTCCGTCACTTCCTCTGCAGCCTCATCACGAAGCTTTTGATATTGTTTCCTTTTTATCAACCCCCAGATAAACGGGCGTAGCAGAAATATGGATACTACCAGGGAAACACCCAGCCAGAAAATCCAGTCGTTGGAAATGGGGCCATAATCATCATAAGCCGGTAAAGCAGGGGTATGCGGAACCGCCATCAGGGTGTCCGGCAACCGAAGGGTATCTCCCGTATTTGTAACTATCAGTGTATCTCCCGGCATTCAGGTTTTCGCTTTCAGGAATCAACGAAAATATGGATTCCTTATTGGTTTCTGTTACCTTTGCCCCACTAAAAAATCATAGGTTGTATGTACAGAACCCATACCTGCGGGGAATTAAGGATAACAGATGCAAAAAAGGAAGTTACACTGTCCGGATGGGTACAAACCGTTCGCAAATTTGGTGCTATTACATTCGTGGATTTACGGGACCGTTACGGTATTACACAATTATTATTTAATGAAGCGCTTAGCGCCCGGTTGGAATCCAACCCGCTTGGCCGTGAATTTGTATTGCAGGCAAAAGGTATTGTCAGCGAACGCAGCAATAAGAACCCCAATATGCCCACCGGCGATATTGAAATCCTTGTCGCTGAATTTACCATTCTCAATAAATCAGTAACGCCACCCTTTACCATCCAGGATGAAACGGATGGAGGTGATGACTTGCGTATGAAGTACCGCTTTCTCGACCTGCGGAGAAATGCAGTAAAGAAAAACCTGGAACTGCGTTACGCTGTGAACCGCTCAGCACGCAACTACCTCCATGAAAACAATTTCATGGATATAGAAACGCCTTTCCTGATTAAATCTACACCGGAAGGTGCCAGGGACTTTGTAGTTCCCAGCCGGATGAACCCGGGGCAATTCTATGCGTTGCCTCAAAGCCCGCAAACATTCAAGCAATTGTTAATGGTTAGCGGATACGACCGTTATTACCAGGTGGTCAAATGTTTCCGCGATGAAGACCTGCGTGCCGACAGGCAGCCGGAGTTTACGCAGATAGACTGTGAGATGAGTTTTGTACAGCAGGAAGACATCCTCAATATGTTTGAGGGTTTGGTAAAACGCATTTTTAAGGACGTAAAGGGAATTGACTATACGGAAAAAGTGGAGCGAATGAGTTGGGAAGATGCCATGTGGCAGTATGGAAATGATAAGCCTGATACCCGGTTCGGAATGTCGTTGTGTAATTACAAAAAACCGAATGCTGTTTTTGTTGAAAAAACCGATCGCCGCGAATTGATCGCTGGTGCAGGCTTTACCGTATTTGAAGATGCAGAGACAGTGGCGGGCATTGCGGTTCCGGGTTGCAGTGAATATACCCGCAAACAAACCGATGAGCTGACCGATTGGGTAAAACGGCCACAGATAGGAATGAAAGGATTGGTGTTTATAAAGTGCAATGCAGACGGAACTTTTAAAAGCAGCGTAGATAAATTTTACAGTGAAGAGAAATTAAAAGCCATCGCTACGGCTGCTAATGCAAAACCCGGCGACTTAATACTGTTACTGGCCGGTGCAGAGGAAAGAACACGCAAAGCCATCAGCGAATTGCGCCTCGAAATGGGCAAACGCCTGGGACTGCGCAAAGACAATGAATTTAGATTGTTATGGGTGCTGGATTTCCCACTGTTTGAATATTCTGAAGACGATAACAGGTGGGTGGCAAGACACCATCCGTTTACATCGCCCAAGCCGGATCATATCAATGTGATGATTCAAAACAACCCGGTCATTGAAAACGCTGCCGAATACCTGAAACATCCTTATTCCAATATCAAGGCCAATGCCTATGATATGGTATTGAACGGAAATGAAATTGGTGGTGGTTCTATTCGTATCTTCCAGCGCGATTTGCAGGAAAAAATGTTTGCAGCGCTGGGCATGAGCAAGGAAGAATACATGCACAAGTTTGGCTTCCTGCTGGGCGCTTTTGAATATGGCGCACCGCCACATGGTGGTATCGCTTTTGGTTTCGACCGGCTTTGTGCTATATTGGGTGGCAGTGAATCCATCCGTGATTTTATAGCCTTTCCAAAAAATAATAGCGGCAGGGATGTGATGCTTGATGCACCTGCCACCATCGATCAAAAGCAATTTGACGAATTACAAATTAAACTGGACCTGAAATAAATAAAAAGCTTCCTCTACTTTTGACTACTGGCATCAGCCAGTAGTTTCCCCGCCATTATCCGCCGTACCCCTGAATGCCTGGTTAAACACAGTAAGCTGGAACAAAACTTTTGTATCTTACCGGGCTTTTTATTCGCCTTATATACCTTAAACATTAAACCCAGCGGTATGAAAACAGTTTACCTGTTTGCTTTGTCTTTGACTACCCTGCCTGCTTTTTCACAGAATAAAAAGAAAGCGGTAATACCGACACCCCTTCCACCGGTTGTATACAACCCGGATTCTGTATTTGCAGATTTCACCACTGAAAAAAACAGGACTAATTTCTACCGTAACCTGGTAGCAGATGATATTCAGAAAAACCTGTCGTCACTGCTCACTGATTCAACCGCTGAGCTCAAATGGCAAAAAGCGTTCATAGCTATGGAAAGGGTGCAATACAAATCGCCCTGGATCAATAACAAACTGCACGAAGCCGCTAACACATTACAAACAAGAACCAATTCTTTTCAGCAGGCTTTCCTGGAATTGATCTACGGTATGTATCCCGGTGAATTTTCGCAGCAGGTAATCCCGGTATTCGAATCTACCCTGGACGAAAAAACATTTGTCCTCTGCGCAGAATACCTGTTGCAGGACAACAATAATGATCACACAAAAAAATATATTCGATCTACGTACGATGGCAAGGCGCGCTCCGCTGCGTTTATAGCTGCCTGCAAACCACTGATGGATAAATTGCAGGAAGTGCCAGGTGCTGTTCCGCCATTGCGTACACTATTGCGTTCGCGCTTCTTTGAGGGTTCGGTAATCGTGTTCAGTATACAACGTAAAAACCGTGATTACCCGGGCATGGTGATTATCCGCCAGGCTGATGGAAAATTTTACCGCATTGGTAACAATACCATTTTTCATATTCCCCAACTGGCCAGAACACTGACCAAACTTCCCTATTATGTGAATGATGGCAACCCGCCACAGGGCATTTATAAAATAAAAGGATATGACACTGTATACAACGATTTGTATGCTGGTCCAACAGAAAGCATCGAATTATCAATGCCCTTCCAGATCAAAGTTTCAGAGTTCAGTCCCAAAATAAAAACAGCCAACACTCCATGGCATATTGCTTATTACAGAACACTGCTACCGGTTGACTGGCAAACCTATTCACCTATTTACGAAGCGTTTTATACCGGCCTGGTCAAACATAACCGGATACTGGCGCAGGGAAGTACTGTGAACCCCGATTACTATAAGGGAAAATCTTATTACCCGCTGACACCGTCAACCGGCGGTTTAACCACCAGGGAAAACTGGAATAAAGCAGATGGACGAAGAACACAAAGCGATCAGTGGCTATTGGTATCAACGCTGAAGAAAATAGCCGGCCCTTATGCATATTACGTCATCGTAGAGATAGACGATAAACAAGCGCCAGTTACTATGGAAGATATAGCAGATGCTATCAGTTTCGCCGAGTTAAATTAAAAAAGGCCGGCGATAGCAGGCCTTGAAAACGGATACCATATAGATTTTAAAAACGAGATTGCTTAATCAAGAATACCAGCCAGTTCCAGGCTTTTCTTCTTTAGTTTACGTATTTCCACATCTTCAATAATCGGCTCGGGTGTCAATACCAATGATGTATTGTTTTCTTTCCACCAGCTATTTTCCTTCAGTTCCCTGAATGGCAATACACCGATAAGATATTTTCGTTCTTTATCTGCGTGCCATTCTTCAATCCATTCAAATTTTTCCCTGGGAATAAATTTAAGATCGTCGAAACTCACATACACTTTAATAAAGAAGTCTGTGGTGAGTTCATTGGGTTTGTGATGATACAATTTCTTGTACTCATATTTGTATAAATAACGCAGGGCGGACAAGTCGCTCAGTACTGCCGACGCAGTAGGGAAACTGCCGGCGCCCTTTCCGTAAAAAAATTGCTTATCAGCAAATGAGCTTTCCAGCACCACGCCATTGTATTCATTTTTCACAAAGGCAAGGTGATCTTCATGTTTGACAAACTGTGGCAACACAAAACCGGCTACTTTCCCGTTCTGCAGTTTCTTTGCCTGTGCCACCAGTTTAATATCGTAATTCTTTTCCTTCGCTACAACAGCATCGCTCAGTTGTATATTCTGAATACCGTTAAATACAATATTATCGGGATGTTCTACAATACCGTACGCATGCAGTAATAACAGCGTCCATTTATTTACAGCATCAAATCCTTCTACGTCCAGTTTTGGATCACTTTCAGCAAAGCCTAGTTGCTGTGCCAGTAGTAATGCATTGTGAAAGTCCAGTTTATCCTCAAACATCTTTGTCAGAATAAAATTCGTAGACCCGTTTACTATTGCTTTTAATGAATGTAATAAGTCATTATCATAATATTCTTCCAGGTTCCTGATGACTGGTATAGAAGCACACGCAGCCGCTTCATACAACACGGATAATCCAGTTTTGGATTGCAGTCCCAATATTTCCGGCAAATGCTCGGCCAGCATTTTCTTACTGGCGCTTACCACTTCCTTTCCGTTTTTTAGCGCCGTGGATACGATATCGAAAGCAGCTTCACTTTCGTTGATTACTTCCACGATCACATTAATTTCAGGATCGTTTAACAATAGATTTCTGTCGGTGGTAAATAATTCAGCAGGTGCATCGCGTTTCTTTCCAGGGTTTTTTATACAGACACGTTTAATATTCGCTTTCAGTGAAGGTGTTTGGTTCAATACTTTGTATAAACCCTCTCCCACTACGCCAAATCCAAATAATCCAATGGTCAGTTGCTTGTGTGTTTCCATAATTAATGAATTGCCAGGTTCAGTAAGCCTGTTTTTTCTGTTAACAAAAATTCCTTTATGCAGTTTTCAATCTGTTCGAATTCCAGTAAAAAACCATCATGTCCGTAAGGCGAATGAATGGCTTTATAGTGTGCAGCCGGTATATGTCGTGCCAGCCGCTGCTGCTCCACCAGTGGAAATAAAATATCGGATTCAATTCCCACCACGAGTGTTTTTGCCTTTATTTTCCCAAGGGCATCTTCTGTACTTTTTCTTCCGCGGCCTACATTGTGCGCATCCATGGCCTTGCTTAAAAAATAATAGCTGAAAGCATTGAAGCGCTTGGCCAGTTTTTCTCCCTGGTAATGCTGATACGATTCACTTTTGAATTTGTCCAGCACATCATTCGAGTCTTCCACCTGGCTGCTTTTGTAAGTATCATAATGACGGTAGGAAATCAATGCAATACTCCTGGCCACTTTCATCCCTTCCATCCCAGCCGTTTCATTTGACTGCTTCCAGGTAGGGTCAGATTCAATGCACCATCTTTGAGACGCATTGAATGCTATGGCCCAGGCAGAATGCTGTGCATTGGTAGCAAGTGGAAAAATATATTCAAATAACTCCGGTTCTTCAATAGCCCATTCCAGCAGTTGCTGTCCACCCATAGAGCCGCCAATTCCGATATATATTTTTTCAATACCAAGAAAATCTTTCAGTGGTTGATAAGCACGGATCATATCCCTGGTAGTAAAAAAAGGAAATTGATGATAATAACTAAGACCAGTTGCTGGGTTAATATCAAAGGGGCCAATACTACCATAACAACTGCCGGGCATATTGACACATACGATAAAATATGCAGCCGGATCAAAGAGTCTGCCTTCTCCCACCAGTCCCGGCCACCATTCTGCAGGATCACTGTTGGCCGTCAGTGCATGGAATACCCATATCACATTATCCTTTGTTGCATTTAGTTTACCATGCGTCGTATAGGTGAGATGATAGCCCGGCAGTGTGTTGCCTGACTCCAGCACAAATGGCTTATGATATTTGAATATAGATGATGCCAACCTGGTAGTGTGTATTTGATATCAATAGGATGTTATAATATATCACCCCTTACACCAAAGCATAAGGGGTGACTGATCATCTTAAACGGCCAGTTGTTTCGAAAAAACCTTTTCAAAAGCCTGTTCGAAATCTGCCTTAATATCGTCGAGGTGTTCGATGCCCACACTGATGCGCACCTGGTTCGGTTGAACACCTGCTGCTATTTGCTCTTCTGTACTTAATTGTTCGTGTGTAGTAGAAGCAGGATGAATAGCCAGCGTTTTTGCATCACCCACATTGGCAAGATGACTTACCAGTTTCAATGAATCTATAAACTTACTGGCGTTTTCCTTACCACCTTTTACACCAAAATTTAATATACCTCCGAATCCATTGCTCAGGTATTTTTTCGCCAGTTCGTTGTACGGGCTACTCTTCAAACCCGGGTATTGCACAAAATCTACCAGCGGATGTTGTTCCAGCCACTGTGCCAGTGCCAGCGCATTGTCAACATGGCGTTGTACACGGAGGCTGAGTGTTTCCAGGCCCTGCAATAACAGGAATGAATTAAATGGACTGAGGGAAGCACCAAAATCACGAAGGCCTTCCACTCTTGCACGGATAGCAAATGCAATATTAGGTAAACCCAATGGGTTGCCTTCTCCAAATACATCCCAGAATTTCAAACCATGATAACCTTCGCTGGGTTCGGTAAACTGTGGAAACTTACCATTGCCCCAGTTGTAATTACCACCATCGACAATCACACCACCGATGCTGGTGCCGTGACCGCCAATCCACTTGGTAGCAGATTCCACTACTACATTGGCTCCCCATTCAATGGGGCGGAATAAATAACCGCCTGTTCCAAATGTGTTGTCAACAACGAGTGGCAGATCGTATTCTTTGGCGAGGTCGGCAAATTTTTTAAAATCGGGAATATTCAAACGAGGGTTACCGATAGTTTCGAGATAAATAGCCTTTGTATTTTTATCGATGTGTTTTACAAAACTTTCCACATCGTCACCGTTTGCAAAGCGTGCTTCTATGCCCAGTCGTTTAAAGGCCACTTTAAACTGGTTATAGGTACCTCCATATAAATAGGTAGTCGTTACAAAATTGTCGCCTGCCTGTAAAATATTATTCAACGCAAGGAACTGTGCAGCTTGACCGCTGCCGGTAGCCAGGGCTGCTACGCCCCCTTCCAATGCTGCGATGCGTTGCTCAAACACATCGGTGGTTGGGTTCATAATACGTGTATAAATATTGCCAAACTGTTTTAACCCAAAAAGATTGGCAGCATGTTCTGAACTGTCAAACCCATAAGAAGTAGTCTGGTAAATAGGAACTGCTCTAGCCTTGGTAGATGGATCAATTTGCTGACCGGCGTGCAACTGGAGTGTTTCGAAGCGATAATTACTCATAGCATTGAGTTTAAAATTGTTTAAAAGTTTGATACGTTTAATTTCGACGGGTTAGTGAGAAAAGAAGTGCCTTTGGTAGGGAAAGATGATTTCAAAATTATGGCATACAACAACTACACATACTGTAGCAAACTATAATATCATGTGCGTTTATTGTATTCATTTGATGAACCTGTATCCTACAAATTTAATGGACTTATTTTCTATTTACCAAAAATTCAATGTGTTAATATTTTACTAACCGGATGAACGGCAATATTTCAATCGTTTATTAATTAAAATTAACAGCTGTCCACTGTTTTTCAGCCGCTGCATTCTTCTGAACGGGTTTTTCTTTTACTTTTTCAAATGCCCGTTCCAGGTCGCGTACCAGGTCCTGTACATCTTCCAGCCCCACACTCAGGCGTATCAGGCTGTCCGATACCCCGGCCGCACGTCTTTTTTCAGCAGGTATGGATTTGTGTGTCATTTGTGCAGGATGTGACAGTAAACTTTTGATACCACCCAGGCTTTCGGCCAGTTGAAACAATTCAGTTGCACCGGCAAATGCTGTGGCTGCGGCTTCGGTATCTTCTTTCAATGTAAACGAAACAATACCGCCGAAACCTTTTGCCTGCTTTTTGGCGATAGCGTGATTGGGATGTGAAGGCAGGCCGGGATAAAACACTTTGTCTACTGCTGGATGATTTGATAAAAATTGTGCTATCACTTCAGCATTTTCACCATGTTGTTTGATGCGCAAATACAAGGTTTCAATTCCACGAATGAGCAACCAACTGTCAAACGGCCCCAGTATGGCTCCACAGGCATTTTGTAAAAATTTTATTTTCTCTCCCAGTGCTGTTTCTTTTGTAACCACCAGCCCTGCGATTAAATCACTGTGACCACCGAGGTATTTTGTAGCAGAATGCACCACGATATCAGCGCCCAGCGTCAATGGTTGCTGCAATGCAGGCGACGCGAAAGTATTATCGACACAAAGCAGGCAGTGATGTGCCTTTGCAATTTTTGCAATGGCTTCTATATCGGAGATTTTCAAAGTTGGGTTGGTCGGGGTTTCAATCCAGATAAGTTTTGTCTGCGGGGTCAGTGCATGGAATACGTTTTCAACTTTTGTGCAGTCAACATAGTTAACGCTGACGCCAAATTTTTCATAGACCTGTGTAAACAGCCGGAAAGCACCACCATAAATATCATCAACGGCCAGGATCTCATCACCCGTTTTTAACAACTTAAGGACGGCATCAATCGCGGCAAGCCCGCTGCCGAATGCAATACCAGTAGAGCCTTTTTCCAGTTGTGCGATGATTGTTTCCAGTGTGGCACGTGTGGGATTATTCGATCGGGCATAATCATACCCTTTGTTAACGCCGGGCGCCTCCTGTACAAAGGTTGAGGTTTGATAAATGGGCACACTGATGGCGCCTGTAGCTGCATCCACCGGGATGCTGTGAATTAAATTTGTTGCGTTTTGCATGGTGAAACAGTTTTAAAAGTTTTATAAACAATTTTTACTGAACACCACCTACCGTTGAAACTCTTACCGTGGAGCTAAATAAAAAAGCTCTTCCGGTAAGTCAGAAGAGCTTTTAAATATGTTGATCGATATTTTACAAAGCTATTAATCTGACTTATCTGTCCCGCCTTCCGCAGGATGGAGTTGGCACCTTATCCCGTTTGTGCAACGGGGCAGGTTGTCAAGGCTTCTTTGGGCCATATCCCTCAGCCTTTCTTGATAAGCGATGTGAAAAAGAACTGCTGCAAATGTAGTGTTCATTTGCCCGAATCGCCAAATTTTTTCCTGTTTTTTTCTGGAACATCTTCTTCCTGCTGACTTACAACTGTTATTATCCGGCCAAATAATTAGCGGGGAATTGTGGATGAAATCATGAGGGGTTTGTTTACAATTCGTCGTATTTTTATACCCATTCATTTCCCCCTGTCAATAAGGTGTTTATTTAAACAGTTACCAGTACAGTGGTAGCGGCGACACAACTTTCGACACGGGGATTTGTTATAGAACATAATTATGAAGAACAACACAACTAACGGGGACTTGGCTGCAGACAACGACTTCATCGAAGTGTTTGGTGCGCGCGAACACAATCTCAAGAATATTGATATCCGCATCCCAAAAAACAAACTGGTTGTCTTTACAGGTGTAAGCGGCAGCGGTAAATCTTCACTTGCCTTTGATACCATCTACAACGAAGGCCAGCGCAGATATATGGAAAGTTTCAGTGCCTACGCCCGCCAGTTTATCGGCGATATGGAAAGACCCGATGTTGATAAGATCACCGGCTTATCGCCCGTTATTTCGATTGAACAAAAAACAACGAATAAAAACCCGCGCTCTACAGTTGGTACTATTACCGAAATCTATGACTTTATGCGTTTGCTGTATGCCAGGATTGGTGAGGCATTCAGTTATAACACCGGTAAAAAAATGGTGAAGTTCAGCGAGGAAGAAATCGTCGACAATATTTTTTACAAGTTTAAAAATAAAAAGATAACCCTTCTCGCACCACTTGTCCGCGGGCGAAAAGGTCATTACCGCGAATTGTTTGAAGACATCCGGAAAAAAGGCTTTGTAAAGGCTAGGATTGACGGTGAAATAAAAGACCTCATTCCAAAAATGCAGGTCGACCGATATAAAATACACGATATCGAAGTAGTGATCGACCGGCTGGCAGTTACACCCGATATGAAACTTCGGCTCAGTCAAAGTGTACAAAAATCTTTGCAAGTAGGAAAAGATTTACTATTCCTGCTGATCAATGATGATAATAAAACAGTGCAGTACAGCAAGCAACTGATGTGTGAAGACACCGGCCTTAGTTACGAAGAGCCATCTCCCAATGCATTTTCATTCAACTCACCTTATGGCGCCTGCCCAACCTGCAAGGGCCTGGGAACCGTTAACCAGGTAAATATGAATGCGGTGATCCCAGACTGGTCACTGAGCATCAACGAAGGTGCCATCATTCCACTCGGTGAAGAAAGGGAAGCTTATGTATTCAAACAAGTTCAGCAAATAGCAAAGAAATATAAAATCAGCCTCGATAAACCGTTAAAAGATCTTCCTGAAAAAGCATTAAACGTTTTACTGTATGGCACTGAAGATGCTGCCGCAAAAGATACTGAATTTGATTTTGAGACCACAGATGGTTCTGTGTACAATACAGAATACGAAGGTATTGTTACCATGCTGCGTCGTTGGTTTGCTGCCAATAGCAGCGAGGCACTGCGCGATTGGGTGGAAAAATTTATGGAATTAAAAAAATGTGAAACCTGCGAAGGCACAAGGTTGCGGAAGGAAAGCCTTTGGTTTAAAGTTGCCGATAAAAATATTGCCGAGCTCAGCGACATGAACCTGGATAAACTGATGCTGTGGTTTACTGGTATTGAAAAGAAATTATCGTCCAAACAAAATACCATTGCAAAAGATGTATTAAAGGAGATACGGGAGAGATTACAGTTCCTGCTGGATGTTGGATTGACATACCTCACGCTGTACAGGTCTTCAAAAACGCTGAGTGGCGGTGAATCACAACGAATCAGGCTGGCTACACAAATCGGGTCCCAGTTGCAGGGTATCACTTATATTTTGGATGAACCAAGTATTGGCTTACACCAGCGCGATAATCATCGCCTGATTGATGCGCTGAAAAATTTGCGCAACCTCGGTAATAGTGTACTGGTAGTAGAGCATGATAAAGATATCATGCTGGCTGCTGATCATTTAATTGATATTGGACCGCGCGCCGGCAAATACGGCGGCCAAATTGTGACACAGGGGGAGCCACATCATGTTTTTAATTCCCAATCTGAAACATCCAAATACCTGGCTGGTGAAAAGGTAATAATTGTACCAAAAGAGAGAAGAAAAGGCAATGGTAAGTTCCTCGAATTAAAAGGCGCGAAAGGCAATAACCTAAAAAATGTGGATGCCCGTTTTCCATTGGGAAAATTTATTGTTGTTACTGGTGTCAGTGGCAGCGGTAAATCTACACTCATCAATGAAACGCTGTATCCCATATTGTCGCAGTTTTGTTATGATTCCAAGACCAACCCGATGGAATATAAATCCGTCAAAGGTTTGGACCACCTGGATAAGGTCATTGAAATTGATCAGTCACCTATTGGTCGTACACCACGCAGCAACCCCGCCACTTACTGTGGTTTCTTCACTGAAATAAGAACATTATTTGCAGCCGTACCCGAAGCAAAGATCAGGGGATATAATGCTGGAAGGTTTTCATTCAACGTAAAAAGTGGCCGTTGCGACGTGTGTGAAGGCGGTGGTATGCGTGTGATAGAAATGAATTTTTTGCCGGATGTATATGTTCACTGCGAAAAATGTAATGGAAGGCGCTATAACCGTGAAACACTTGAAATACGGTATAAGGGAAAATCAATCAGCGATGTGCTGGATATGACAGTTGATGAAGCAGTGGAGTTTTTTCAAAACGTTCCTTATCTCTACCGGAAAATAAAAGTGCTGCAGGAAGTGGGACTGGGATATATTACCCTGGGTCAATCGGCAGTAACATTAAGTGGAGGTGAAGCACAACGAGTGAAACTGGCTACTGAGCTTTCCAAAAAAGATACCGGCAAAACATTTTACATACTGGATGAACCAACAACCGGTTTGCATTTCCAGGACATTCAACACCTGCTGGATGTACTGAACAAATTGGCTGACCGCGGTAATACCGTGTTGGTCATTGAGCACAACCTGGATGTGATAAAGGTTGCAGATCATATTATTGATCTCGGACCGGAAGGCGGTGATGGCGGTGGAATGATTTTATTTGAAGGCACACCAGAAGAAATGATAAAGATAAAAGATAGTCATACCGCAAAATTCTTAAAACCCGAACTGAAATAAACAATAATGAAAAGAGTATTGGTAGACATGGACGAAGTAATTGCCGACACTACTGCCGGTATGGTGGCCTGGTATAAGAAAAAATTTGGAGGTGATATTAATTATGATGACATGCTGGCTGGCGGTTCACTGGTGAAGGGATTTCCGGCAGAACACCAGGCCATTGTGAGACAGCAATTATTTGAACCCGGGTTTTTCCGGCATCTGCCGGTGATGGAGCACAGCATTGATGTGTTAAAGGAAATGAATAATCGCTACGAGGTATTTATAGTGTCTGCTGCAACCGAGTTCCCCAATTCGTTAAAAGATAAATTCGACTGGCTGGGCGAACACTTTCCATTTTTTACCTGGGAGCAAGTAGTACTTTGTGGTAAGAAGAGTATGATACAGGCAGACTATATGATTGACGATCATACCAGGCACCTGCAATATTTTAAGGGAAAGCCTTACCTGTTTACAGCACCACACAATTTGAATGAACAGGAGTATGAGAGGCTGAATAACTGGGAAGAGGTGGGGAAAGTTTTTCTTCCATAATACATTTCCCTTGTGTGCATAAAAACAAACAGCCAGCAATTACTCATCGCTGGCTGTTGAGGATACTGGGATTTACAGTTTCTTTTGATATTGCATCCCAATAAGCAGTGGCGGGAAGTGATTAATAAAATCTTTAATTGTAAGGGTACTAATATAGGGAACGGACCAGGTTTTTTTCAAACCGGATATTAGGATTTTACCAATTTTCCCGCCGCTTATTGGAGATCAGTTATGGCAAATAAAGAACTAACTTTTTTTAGTGTACCTCCAGGGTACCATTTTCTATACGTTCATCATCACTAAACACTTCATAGGTATAGCTTCCTTTCAGAAAATTGGTCAGCAACGTGGTTTCTTTGTTACGTATCTGTGTTTGTTTGACCAGCTTTCCATCCAGGTCGAATAAAAATAATTGGTATACTTTTCCAGCTTCACCGCTTGCAGTAAAGAAAATGACTTCGTGCGTGGCACTGGGAAATATTTTCACCTTGTATTTTTTGCTTACCAGCGCTTTGCTGATGACAATGGTATCGCGCTCTTGATGGATACCAGCCATACTGGCCTTAACAGGTATTTGCAGTAGTACGATAAGGACTATCGACAGGCAATAATGAGCAATATGTTTGGTCAGCCATTGTCCTGCTGTAAGTACAATTGTTTTCATGCATACATGCGTTTACATGTTAAAAAAAGCGGGTACGGATCAAACAACCAACTTCTTTAATGAAATATTGTTAGAAACGGATAACCGGGCAACGTGTTGAATTTCTCAAACTGTTGTCTCCACCACCAATACGGAAGCCAAGTTTAAATCCGAATGAATAATAGCCGTCGTTTTGAGTGGGGTCGCCACGCTTTTCTCCGGCAACAAATGTTTGACCAACTCTTTTATCGGCCATACGTGTTGCAAGAACAGCATCATTTAGAGATAAATGATTATAGAATACCTGGGGATCTACATAAGCGGTGCTTACACCGTCGATGTAGTCGGTAAATGTTTTACGATGGATTACCTCCAGGCTAAGGCTTACATTTTCACTTAGAAAATATTTAACCCCCACACCCATTGGTATATTCAACTGCCACAGTGAAAAATCTTTGCGGTCAGGATATTCTGGAAATCCCTGTCCTTCCAAATGCAATGGCTTCAGGTAAACCCATTGACCGGTTGCCTTATCAAGGCCCTGCGGATTGAAATGGAATACACCTGCACCGATAACACCATAAGGACGGAGCTTATGAAATACATCGGAAGGATCTTCTTCGAGGAATACTGTAGGATATACTTCAGTTACAAAAATTGCTTCGAATAAGCTGCTGCGAAAATCCTGGTTACGGATGCGGCGCGCTTCTTCCAAACCTCCCTTACCTTTAATAATAGCGTCATCACCTTCTAATTTACCCAGGTTAACGGCAAGACGAAAGCCCAGCCAGTCTTTTGGATAAACACTCAGGTGTGCACCCACCATTATTTTTGTCAGTGGAAAGTTGTTGTCTTTCAGAAAGGTAGTTCCCTTTCCAAAGTTACCTCCAAGATCACCAAGGAAGTTAGACGGTCCAATAGTAACACCGGCTTCCATAAAGGAACCGCCTTCGCTATATTGGGCATTAATTTTGTTAGGTAATAAAATGGAGAGCAGGATAATAACACACGTCCCCCATAAAGAGTGTAAAAACTTTTTCATGAATACCGATTTTAGTTTTCGAATAGTTATTGGATTCGGGTACTAAAATAAAAATTCCCCTTACAAAATAGAAACGAAAAAAGTAGCATTGTGGTGTGTACGCGCAAAAAAAATGTCGCGTATAATGGTTTTACGTAGGAATACGTTCGTGTTTTTACGAAAGAATCATCTCAACATGTTGAATACCATCCTCCAAATAAATTTCTCCCGTTTCCTTAAAACCAAGTGAGTTGTAAAATTTTTTTAAATAAAGCTGGGCGCCTATTCTTATTATATGTATTCTGAAAATATCCCTGCATTGCCGGATGGATTCTTCCATTAATAGCCTG
Organism: Chitinophagaceae bacterium; assembly: GCA_044223995.1. GTDB lineage: Bacteria > Bacteroidota > Bacteroidia > Chitinophagales > Chitinophagaceae > JACMLD01. The sequence goes on along the minus strand of JBGALE010000001.1, from coordinate 700,773 downwards.
CCGGTTCCCCTGCCTCTTTCACCCGCAGCAGTTACCACACGACCGATGGATGCTTCTTTATAAGATATACCCGGAGGTACCAGCCTTGTATAAGCGACGAGCCTGTCATTGTCATAACCCATTATGTGCCAGCAATATTGATCTTTATTGTCTGCGTCCTGGAATACGCAATTCTGTTCTACTACAAATATTTCATTGCGCAGTTGTAAAACAGCATACAATTCATGTGGTGTAAGATTGTCAAATTTTTTACAAAGCCAGGTTAGCATTGCGATCATTTATTATTATTACATTCAATGTATCAAAACAAGACCATTCAGCTATTATCTTCCCACAGTGGGAATAACAGGTAATCCTTCATTACCATCATTGCTGACAGATTGCACTGCAAAGAAATAATTGTCTTTCGAATAGGGCAGGCTGATGTCTGTTTGTGCAGTAAATATTTTCTTCTGCCAGAAGGCACTTGTTGTTTCACGCAGAAGAACATAATAACCTTTTACGGTTCCTGCCTTTGGCGCTTTCCAACTCAGGTTAGTATAGTTGCTTAATTTCCTCACTTCTATTTTTACTTCCTGTGGCATGGAAGGTGATTTTGCCAGGTTGGCAAGGTTGCAAAGATTAAGACAGGTATTTTTCCGGAGGTATTCAAAATCCATAAACTCGGGAAGATCTCCGTATTGTATACCGTTTTCCTTTCTTACATCCTGGTGCTGGTGATAGTAATTTTCATTCATTTCGGTTATCCTTACGGCAGCGTATCCTTTTTGAACATAGGGTGTATGATCTCCTCCCCGGAGGAACCGATCATTTCTGTATACCATTACTACCTGCAGGTTGTCAACATAACGTTCACCTGTTTCTTTTACATACCTGGCTAGTTGCCTTGCTTTTCCATCATTCTCCAATCCAAATTGCCGGATAGCCGCTGCATTTTTATCCAATTCGAAAGCTGGTAACCCTTCGCTGAAAACACGAATACGGGTATTGTCAATAATATTTGTTTCACTGGTATTGTTGCTGCCCATGATATCATTGTTCAGAACAGCTTCTATATTCCAATTCTCTTTCTTTGCTTTCTCTGCCATATAAGTAGCACCCAGCAAACCCTGTTCTTCACCGCTTACGGCTACGAAAATAATGGTAGCAGGAAATGAATGCTGCGACATGATACGTGCGCATTCCATAACGGCTGCCGTACCGCTTCCATCATCATTGGCGCCGGGCGCATCACCTGTACGATCCATTACATTGCTGCGCATATTATCAAGGTGACCGCTGATAATGAATATGCGGTCGTCACTGGCATCCGTTCCTTTTAAGGTAGCCACTACATTTCCCAGCAGCAATTGCGCATCCACTCTTTTACCGTCGGGGGCCAGCGTGGTGGTGTCAATAAATGCGGATAGTCTTCCACCTGACTGTTTAGCGAATTCATTGAATTTATCGAGCACCCATTTCCTGGCAGCTCCAATACCCCGTTTGTTATCTGTTTGTGTGCTTAACGTATTCCTGGTACCATAAGCCACCAGTGATTTAATATATGATTGCAATGAATCTGCTGACACTTCTTTTATCATTTTTTCGATCAACGGATCTTTCTGAATGATTGTCTGGGAGAATAAAGAAGGTATGATTAGCATCAAAGCTATCACCATAGATAATTTTCTCATGATATGCGGAGGTTTTGAATTATTAAATTAAGTGCATCCGGCCATTAAATTTATTCCTTTACTTACTATAATGGCTGATGGTACTGCAAAAAACCCGTTTGTCCTTTTTTGTTTCGCCAAAAAAGGACGGAAAAAGGCGACCCGAAATCGATAACAGCCCGATTTCGGACTCAGCCTTGATTTAGCGTTTGTACTACTGTGGTGAACAACATTTGCACCCTGTTCATCACCTTATATTCAGGCATACCTCTTGTCATTCAGCCATTAGCTTCAACATCACAACAGGTTAAAATTAAAGGAAACGGGATCGTTTGCGTGATAAAAATGGTAATTTTAGATAAACGGTTGTGCTATGCCAGTAAATGACCTGAGTAAAATACATCATTTGGCGGGAAAAATGTTTTCATGGCCCGCTACCCGTGCAGCATGGGATGAATATCGCTTAACGGAAGAGCAGGTTGAATTTTTTCATGAAAACGGTTACCTCGCCGGCGTAAAAATGCTTGATGAGACACAATTGGAAACATTGAGAAAGGAATTAAATGAAGTAATGGATATTCATCATCCATCGCATGCCTTATTTTATGAATTCCACAGCAATGAATCTTCCGATCCGCAAACCATCCTGTTTCATGCGCTCGGTGCATGGCGTATCAGCAATGGGTTTCACGATGTATTGTGGAACCCGCGCTTCCTCGTAGCTGCCAGTCAACTGCTGGGAGACAAACCTGTTCGTTTCTGGCATGATCAATTGTTTTATAAGCCACCCAAAAAAGGCGGTGTCGTAGCCTGGCACCAGGATTATTCCTACTGGACAAGAACAAAACCGGTAGCCCATCTTACCTGCTGGTGTGGCCTGGATGATTCCACTGTCAACAATGGTTGCGTTCAATATGTACCGGGAAGCCAGCGCTGGGGCCTGCTGGACAAACCAGATCTTGCAGGTAATTTAATGGGCATTATGGATTACCTGACCGAAGAACAAAAACAACAATTCAAACCCATTCCTGCTGAAGTGAAAGCAGGTGAAGCCATCTTTCACCATTCACTCACTTTGCATGGTTCGGGTGAAAACAAAAGTGATAAGCCACGTCGGGCATTTGTGATCAATGTTTTTGCTGATGGTGTGAAGTCAGATAGTGATGATGCCTTACTTCAGGGTGTACCACCTGTTCATAAAGGAAATAAAATGGAAGGCCAGTTCTTTCCACTGTTGTACGAGCCTGCTGGTGCGCATCAGTAACCGTATTTATTTTTCCAGAGATTGCGCAGGAATTTTCGAAGTTCTTCTTCTCTCGCATTTTTGCCCGGTTCATAAAAAGTGGTACCGGCGATTCCTTCGGGAAGATATTCCTGTGGTGAAAAATTATTGTCATACGCATGGCTGTACTGGTATCCCTTGCCATAGTCCATGTTTTTCATCAGCCTTGTCGGTGCATTGCGGATATGTAATGGCACTGGCAAATCACCGAATTGCTGCACTGCAGTCTGCGCTTTACCAATAGCGGCTACAGCAGCATTACTTTTCGGTGAAGATGCGAGATAGGTAACACATTGCGATAATATAATACTTGCTTCCGGGTAACCAATTTTATTGACTGCTTCAAAGGTAGCGTTGGCCATCACCAGTGCAGTAGGATTTGCATTGCCAATATCTTCACTGGCGAGTATCACCATCCTTCGTGCAATGAATTTTACATCTTCACCACCCTCGATCATTCTCGCGAGCCAGTACACAGCAGCATTGGGATCGCTGCCGCGGATGGACTTAATAAACGCTGATATTATATCATAATGCTGCTCGCCCTGTTTATCGTACAGTGCAATTCTTTTCTGTGCAACCTGCATCACCGTATCATCTGTAATCACTACATCATTGCCCAATGCATCTGTTACCAATTCTAAAAGATTCAAAAGTTTACGCGCATCGCCACCGGAGATGTTTATCATGGCCGCCGTTTCCTTCAACTCAATTTTTTTCTTTTTGAGAATAGGATCGGTTGCAATGGCATGGCGCAACAATTCCACCAGTTGTGGTTCACCGAGTGGTTTTAAAACATATACCTGGCAACGGCTCAGCAAGGCCGAGTTGACTTCAAATGAAGGATTTTCCGTCGTAGCACCAACCAGGGTAATAATTCCTTTTTCCACTGCGCCGAGCAATGCATCCTGCTGTCCTTTATTGAAACGGTGAATTTCATCAATGAATAAAATACAGCCTTCCTTTTCCCTGGCTTCATCAATCACCTGGCGTACATCTTTTACACCGCTGCTGATGGCGCTCAATTGATAGAAAGGAAGTTTTAAAGTATGCGCAATGATATTGGCAATGGTCGTTTTGCCTACGCCCGGCGGGCCCCATAAAATCATAGAGGGCACTTTGCCGTGTTCGATAGAAGTTCTTAAAATACTGCCTTTACCGGTCAGGTGTTCCTGTCCGGCCAGTTCATCCAGCGTTTGCGGGCGCAATCTTTCAGCCAGTGGAGAAGCCATATTCAAAGTAACAAAAAAATGAAGAAGCAGGCAGTGAATAAATGATAAAAGCGCAATTAAATGAATTCGAACCAGGCTAAGTTTAGTTGATAAACACTTCATCAATAAAAATCCAGCCCTTTGTGCCTTTACCGGGATGCCAGTCCGGCAATTTATGCACCGAAACTGCCACCAGTTTTACATATTTAAGTTTTGCTGGTTTGATCGTGCACTTGTACGCCTGCATGTCTTTGGGGTTTGTTTCCTTCGTTGGCTTCTCCGGCGACATATCGGCCAGTTTTGCCAGGTGTTTGAGATCATTGCCACCCCATACTTCCAGTTTCACCGGGGGAAAAATATAACCACCTATATCTTTCAGCATACTGAAAGTGATACTTGAAATTTCTGGTTGCTTACTAAAATAAAGCATGGCAGAAAAATCATTGTCTTTATAACCAAGCCATTTTGCGCCGTTGCCGAAATTGAAATCCCCTTTATCCAGATCAACCAGTGTAATACCTCCATTGCCTTTGTATTTTTCATCTGGTTTTGTCAGCAATACCGCACTGTCTGGCGTATAGGTGTTTTTAAAGAAATGCCGCACAGTAACATCACTGCCCAACCAACCCGGTTTAAATGCCCTTGCTTTAACTGTGACATCTCCTTCCACCATTACATTCTTGTCATATATAGGCGACAACAGGCTATCCGGTTCGGCATCATCCATTGTATAACGGATAACAGTTCCCTTGATGTAATGTTTAAATTTCAGCGGAACCGCTTTTGTAAGAATTTGTTCTTCATTTTCGGAAATAGGTGGTGTAAGTCGTAACGTAACTGTATCTCCGCTGAATCCAGATTGATAATAAATATTTTTATTACGCTGCTGCAATGATTTTACGTCCGTTGCACTAATGGGGACGTTCCAGAGATACACCGCCCTTAGTTTTGGCAGTGATGTTAATTCCATCAGTTGTGACTGTTTAACCGGCGTGCCTGATAATGATAAACTCCTCAGGAATGAAAGCGATTTCAATTCGGTTAACGTACTGCCAGTGATATCAGTAAAGTTCAGGTTGAGCCGGCGCAGGTTTTTAAATCTCCCGATAATCTTCAGGTCGGCATCTTTTACGGGCATATTGTCCAGGTTGAGATCAGTAATTTGACCTGATAATGTTTCCAATTCTTCCAAATGCTTTGCACTGTATGCATTTTTATTATAAAAATTTACTGCCAGTGCGGGAGAACCCATTGCCAATGGTGTAATGGTACGATTGCTATTGGATAACTGCGCAATTTTTTCATCGCCTGCGCCGGAAAAAGTATATTCTTCCTCAGGTGAAGGCTTCAGCATTTTGGCGGCCAGCATACCCAGGCTGTCAGAAGGGTCCAGTTCCATTATCTTCTTTGTAAAGTCAGCACCGTTTTTTATCCACAAGTACAGCAGGGCGGTTTCATCATCTGTCAATTGAGTTTTGCCGGAGGGAGGCATGTGTTCCTTTTGTTCCATTGGCAGGTGGATACGCTCCAGCAGCAAACCAAGATCGGCTTTTGTCGTATCCCACAATGCACCATCCTTACCACCTTTTAACAACAGTTCTTTTGTCTCCATGATCAACCCTCCCTTTGCCTTGGAACTGTTGTGGCAACCCATACATTTTGCCTGCAGGATGGGCTGTACCAAATCTGTATACAATACGGCTTCTTCAAAGGGTGGAATATGCCGGTTGTTTTGGGGCAGCACCGGCGACAAAACAAAATCATCACCATGCGTGATATTACCTCCCATATGGCCTGTCCAGATAATAATGATAGCCATTGCACCAATGGACGCATTCATCAGGAGCCGCTGTTGTTTTAACCATGCCTGAAAAGTATACAGCAGGTACAATAGCACTGAAACAAAAACTCCAGTATACTTATGCCATGCCAATGCATCCTGATCATAGCCGGGCTCCCGCGACAATACGATTCCCATCAGGGCGGTGATGGCTGCAGTAACTGCGGCGGACAATAATACCCATTCTGACAACTGACGATACCATGGTTCCTGTTTATGTGACACCGGTACCAGTAATATCAATGCAGCATACACCAACACCAATACTATCGGGAAATGCAATAACAACGGATGCATGCGGCCGAATACCTGTAACCACGCTGGTATGACCATTTTACCGGCTGCCAGTAAAAAAAACAACAGTAAAGTATTAAATGGAACCAGTAATACCGCTAGAATGCTTTTTAGCTTCATGAAAGGCAGTTGGCAGTTATGCGATTATCAAAATAGAATTATACTCTTTTCAGTTTATAAGGGTATACTTTACCGGATGCCCACTGTGCCACATAAATATTTTCATCGGTATCAATACACACATCGTGCGGGTGCACAAATATTTTTTCTTCCTGCTTCATAGCTTGTAATACGCCATTATTATATACCGGGGCATTTCCACCGATATTGCTCACTACTTTATTGTCTTTGTCAAGAATAGTGACAAATCCTGTTCCTTCTGCATTCAAATCGGGTGACCGCAATACGGCAGCATACAAATGATCGCCATGAATAACCGGCCGGCATACACAGGCGCCGGGAAGTTTTATCACTTCCTGCAAAACGCCTTCCTTGCTGAATCTTTTAAAGCAATTGCGCGTTCTGTCAGTAATTAATAACGACTCTCCGCTTCGCCTGTCAAAACAAATCCCGTGTGCATTGTCGAGATGCATATCACCTTCCCCCCTTCCGCCAAAGTAATTTTTCAATTTCCCCTTGCTATCATAGTGCAATACATATTGCGCTCCGTAGCCATCTGCAATAAATATGTCACCATTTTCATCAATGATTGTTTCGGTGGGAACAAATTCCTCCGCTTTTTTATAAATACCATTGGCATCGAGCGGCGCATCTATTGTCAACAGTATGGTTCCATCCATCGTTGCTTTATATACCTGGTGCCTGACGGTATCTGTGATGTATAAAAATTCCGTCCCGTTTTCACTGTGTAATGTCAATCCATGTGCGCCCGGAAAAACATGGCCCCAGGTATTTATCAATTTACCCCTGGTGTTATAAACAAGGATATTATTTTTTGTTTCATTGGTCAGTAAAATGATACGGCCGTGTTTATCCTGTACCATTTCATGACAATCATTTACGGGAAATTTTGTGACGTCTGCTTTACTCCAGGCAGTATCGAGTGTGTACTGCATTCCGTTGTGGCCGTATCTTTTGCCCTTATCGGCGGCAAATAAATCTTGCGTGATCAGCAGGCTGCCTGCAGCCAGTGATGTTTGCTGAATAAATTTTCTTCTTTTCATAAAGCAAAGCAGTATTATTTGTTGAATGATTAAGCCATTAACCCCTGTACCACTTTTCCGGCGACATCTGTCAGCCGATACCTTCTTCCCAGGTGTTTAAATATAAGTTTTTCATGATCCAATCCCAGCAGGGCTAAAATGGTAGCATGAAAATCGTTTACATGCACAGGGTCTTTAACGATATTATATCCAAATTCATCGGTTTCTCCATATACACCTGGCTTTACGCCGCCTCCTGCCATCCAAACAGTAAAGCAGCGCGGATGGTGATCACGACCGTAATTATCTTTTACCAATTTCCCCTGGCAATAGTTGGTGCGACCAAATTCTCCTCCCCAAATTACGAGTGTTTCATCCAATAAACCACGTTGTTTCAAATCTGTAATCAGCGCAGCGCTTGCCTGGTCCACATCTTTGCATTGTCCTTTGATTTCGTTCGGCAGATTGTTGTGACCATCCCAACCCTGGTGATAGAGTTGCACAAAACGAACACCGTTTTCACTCAGCTTGCGTGATAACAGGCAATTGGCTGCAAAAGTGCCGGGTATTAAACATTCTGGGCCGTATAATTTAATAATTGATTCTGGCTCTTTACTCATATCAGTAATTTCCGGAACGGCTGTCTGCATACGGTAAGCCATTTCATACTGCTGAATTTTAGCCGTGATTTCCGGGTCGCCAAATTCTTTATAGGACAGTTCATTCAACGCTGCTACTTTATCCAGCATTCTTCTCCTGTCCATTTTATCAATACCGTCGGGATTGTTCAAATACAGGACGGGATTATCGCCACTGCTAAATTGCACACCCTGGTGAATGGAGTCTAAAAAACCATTGCTCCACAATTTGGAGTATACCCCCTGCCCATTCCCTTTACCCCTTGATAACAGTACACAAAACGCAGGAAGGTTTTTATTCTCACTTCCCAATCCATAGCTCAGCCATGCTCCCATACTCGGACGATTGCCCACCTGTGCACCTGTTTGCATAAAGGTGAGTGCGGGATCATGATTGATGGCTTCGGTATACAAACTTTTAAGCACGCAGAGATCGTCGGCTACACTGGCGGTATAAGGTAACAACTCGCTGAAATAGGCGCGGTGTTGTCCATACTGGTTGAATTGAAACACGGTGCCTGCCAGCGGAAACTTTTCCTGCGTAGAAGTCATTCCGGTTAAACGCTGACCATTGCGGATGCTGGCGGGCAAGTCTTCTCCAAACATTTGCTGGAGCTTCGGTTTGTAATCAAATAAATCCAATTGTGATGGTGCGCCATTTTGAAAAAGATAAATAACACGTTTCGCTTTTGGTGCAAAATGAGGAAGCCCCGTCATCACCGCATCTTCACTTTTACCAAACAGGTCGGGGATGAGCAAAGAACCCAGGGCCACGCTGCCAATACCCAAACTAAGCCGCGATAGAAAACGCCGGCGGTTTACATTCAACCCATGTTCAAAAACTTCTTTTTGCATAGCGAATAATTATATGGAAAATAAAGTTTGTCAATTGCCAACACTAAACACATCTTATTGCTCAGGTTTTCGTAATCGCTTCTTCCATGTTATAAATAAGATTGATGGTTTTCATCAAAGCCGCTTCCCTGTTTTTATCCACCGAATCGTCCTGTGGGTATTCTCCAACCTGTAAAGTCGTAGCTGCGTTGAGTTTCTTTTGTGTAAACAGTTGCAATTGCTCAACGTAATAGCCTTTAAGTATTTCCAATTCCTTTGTGACTGCCTTGCGGCAAATAATTAACCGGAAAGCTTTATTGATTCTGTCGTCTTCATTGGTGGATTCTTTCAGTAAATGCTGGGCCATCACCCGCGAGCCTTCCAGCACGGTTGGATCATTCATCATCACCAATGCCTGCAGCGGTGTATTTGTTTTCAATCTCTTTACTTCGCATTGATCGCGGTTGCTGCCATCAAAGATCATTGAGGAAGGAGGAGGAACGGTTAGTTTAATAAAGGTGTACAAACCTCTCCTATACAAGGCATCCTTATGATCTTGTTTATACGTGGCCAATACACCGCGGCCGGAAGTTGCCTGTTCCCACAATCCTTTTGGCTGGTATGGTTTTACACTCGGTCCGCCAATCGTGTTGTTTAAAAGACCACTGCTGCTTAAAACAATATCCCTGACTGTTTCAGCAGGAACCCGGAATCGCGCACCATGTGATAAATAAATATTTTCAGGGTCTGTCTTTTGTTTTTCGTCTGTTGTTTTGGATGACTGGCGGTAAGTCGCACTCATGACTATTTGCTTTACCAGTCGTTTGATATCCCATCCGTGTTCCATAAAATCAACTGCTAGCCAGTCGAGCAATCGTGGATGTGTGGGCAGTTCGCCCTGCATACCAAAATCACCGGTTGTTTTTACAATACCCCTTCCAAAAAATTCCTGCCATAGCTGGTTTACAAACACCCTTGCCGTCAGCGGATTCTTTTTGCTGATGGTCCATTGCGCAAGGCCAAGCCGGTTGGGTGCATACTGCAATGTATCATAACGCATCACTGCCGGAAGCGCCGCCGGAGTCACTTCATACGTAGGTGCATCGTATACACCTCTTTTCAGGACAAAGGTTTTGCGGAGCGTATCCCTGTCACCCATTACAGAAACACGGAGCGTATCGGTATCTTTATAATTGATAAAGCTGAGTAAATTTTTCCTGTCATCTTCCGCAATCGACAATACGGGCATTTTTGCGGGCTTGGAAATACCCACATCACCTTCATACCCTACTTCTTTCGAATTATTAAAAAAGGCGAACATAGAATAATAATCCTTCTGTGTGAATGGATCATATTTATGATCGTGGCATTGCGCACATTCTACCGTAAGGCCCATGATACCTTTTGTAAATGTTTTTGTCTTATCAATATTATACTGAATGCGATATTCCTCCGGTATAACACCACCTTCCTCCGTGTATTTATGGTTACGCAAAAAACCGGTGGCCAGTATTTGTTCCTTATTGGCACTTGGTAACAGATCGCCAGCCAGTTGCCAGGTAAGGAACTGATCATAAGGAAGGTTTCTATTGAATGCATGTATTACCCAATCCCGCCAGGGCCATTGTGTGCGGATATTATCGTCCTGGTAACCGTAACTGTCTGCATAACGCGACACATCCATCCAGTGTACAGACATCTTTTCACCGTATGCAGTGTTTTGCAGTAAACGATCCACTGCTTTTTCGTAAGCGTTATCACTTTTGTCGTTTTCAAATTCATCCATCATTTGTATGGAAGGCGGTAATCCCGTCAGATCCAGTGACAGCCGTTTCAGCAAGCGCTCCTTGTCTGCTTCTTCGTTGGGAGTAAGCCCTTTTTCTGTCATCTTGCTGAGGATAAAATAATCTATTTCATTCTTTACCCATTTTTTATCAGCTATCTCTGGAAGTGGTGCTTTAGCTGGCGAAACAAAGGCCCAGTGACGTTCGTATTTGGCTCCCTGCTCGATCCATTTTTTTATGATACCAGTTTCTTGTTTGGTCAGCAAACTCAAATGCGATTTAGGCGTCGGCATTTGGTATTCTGGATCGTCGGAGGTGATCCGTTTGTACATGACGCTTTCGCTTGGTTTGCCGGGGACAATGGCATAGGCACCTTTGGTTTCTTTGAGTGGTGCAAATGCAGAATCAGCAATATCCAGTCGAAGTTGTGCCTGTCGTTTGTTCTTATCGGGGCCGTGACAGGCAAAACATTTATCAGAAAGTATTGGGCGGACATCAAAATTATAACTTATGCCCCCTGCGGCAGGCGTTTTACCCGCTTGTTCTGTACAGGCAATGGTAGATATCAAAATCATTGCCGCCAACGACACGATGACGGTGAGCGCCCTTATTTTCATATGCAGCAAATAAGAATAAATTTATCATTAAAATGGCAACCGGCCTCATAAAATATTGTCGGTTACCGACTCAATTTTAGCGGGGACGAAAAGATTATAGAATTAATTCTATTCCGTAAACCTGACGCTCCTTTCTTATCGTTGAAGCAATTATTATTTATGTAAATTGAAGTGCCGCAGGTAGGCCCTTGTTTTAATACCTGATTCTTTTAAATCCATCTCCTTCCAGTTGCCATCCGCCGCTGCTGATGTTTGCAGCACCGAGCAGGTTTCATCTTTATCTGATACCGACCAGGTTATCCAGCTCAATCTCCTGGACTCCATCCAGTCGATCCATTTCTGCCATTCGGTATCATCCAGTGGTCCGTTACCTGTTGCTTCCATGCCTGCACACTCAGAAACAAAAACAGGCAGTCCTTTGGCAATGGCTTCATCGGTGCGGTCGCGCAGCCATTGTTTGTGTGTAGCCGCATAAAAATGCATGCTGTACATTAAATTGTCATATCCCTTTATTGGGTCTGCCGCGGGCAAGTGGATGTCCTGGTCCCAGCGCGGGCAACCAACCAGTATGATGTTATCCTTGTCGATAGCCCTGATGGCTTTGATGACAGCTTCCGAATAAGCTTTTACTTCCGGCCATGTTTCGTAATCTGGTTCATTAAATATTTCATAGATCACATTGGGATATTTGCCATACTCCGTTGCCATCTTAGTAAAGAATGCAACAGAAGCTTCCTGTTGAATGTTGTGACTGTGCCAATCGATGATAACATAAATGCCATTTTTGATCGCTGCATCCACCACGGCTTTTACTTTTTCCAGGGAGCCTTCCGGATCTTTTAAATACCCTTTGGCCGGTTCAACACCCATAGCCGCACGCACAACCGTACAGCCCCAGTCATTTGCCAGCCACTCTACAGCACCGGCATTGTAAAAGCGCGGCCAGAAATTATGCCAGCCGAAACTCATCCCGCGCAATACAACTGGTTTGCCCTTTGCATCCACCAGTTGGGTACCCAATACTTTTAATTGACCATATTTCTTTACCGGCTGCGCTTCCATACTGACAAATAAAAATGAAGAAAGAAATGCAACGATGAATAATTTCATGATGATGGATTTAGAAACCTGGTGTATTACTGTCATATCATTTTAATAACAACAAGTTGTGCTATTAACTGATATAGTTTTTACAGGAGAACCTGGTAGGGTATTCACTAAACTTTCCTGTTTTTTTTGTTTCGCCAAAAAAAGAACGAAAAAAGGCGACCCGAAAACGATGACGGCCCGTTTTCGGGGTGGTTCTTCGATTAAGCTATTGTACTACTGTGGTGAACAACATTCATCCATTGGTCATCACCACCCAAACAGGGCTCTGATCTTTTCCATTATACCTCTTCAATGGTCAACGTTAATAATAAGCTTTTGCCAGTTTGCCCACCAGCTTTAAGCCATTCTCCACTTTATCGCCCCACGGCATGCCAAAGCCCAAGCGCATACAATTACTGAATTGCTTCTGTAAGGTAAACATTCCGCCCGGCGATATACTTACTTTATGCTGGATGGCATCTTCATATAAATCCATGGTATCAATTCCCTTTGGCAATTCCACCCAGATGGATAAGCCTCCCTGTGGCCGGCTGATTTTTGTCCCCTCCGGGAAATATTCTGCAATCAGCCGCACATACTGAAGATAATTGGTATGCAATGTTTGCCGCAGTTTTCGCAAATGCGCTTCATACCTTCCGTTTTCCAAAAAGCCTGCAATCACCTCGTGCGTAATCGCAGTACTGTACAAAGAGTGATACAATTTAACACGGCTCAATTCATTTTTGAATCTTCCTGGCGCTACCCATCCCACCCTGTACCCAGGTGCCAGTGTTTTTGACACAGAACTGCACCATAATACATTACCGCTTTCATCGTAAGATTTGCAACAGGCAGGCCTGCTATCACCAAAATAAATGTCGCCGTACAAATCATCTTCGATGAGTGGTATATTATAATGCTCCAGCAAACGAACCGCTGCTTTTTTATGTTCATCCGGCATCATACTGCCCAATGGGTTACTGAAATTGCTCACGAACAAGCACAATGCAATTTTATTTTTCGAAATAATTTTTTTCAGCGCATCCAAATCAACGCCTGTTTGCGGGCTGGTAGGTAATTCCAGTACATTCAGTCCCATACTCTGCGCCAGTTGTAAAATACCATAGAAACAAGGGCTTTCCACTGCAATGGTATCTCCAGGTTTTGTCAATGCCATCATACAATAAGAAATGGCGCTGATACAACCTGCAGTGGTGACTATATCATCCTTGCCCAGGTTGCCTTTCCAGGAAAAAGACCATTTGGCTACCTGCCTGCGAAGGTTTTCATTCCCCTGCATGGATTCATAGGCCGTGCCGCTGCCGGGCAATTCCCGCATGGCACGCAGCAGTTCTTTATTCAGTTTTGCAATGGGCAGTAATTCAGTAGCAGGCACACCCCGTGAAAAAAAAGTTATGTTCTTCTGCGCCGCTGCATCATACAACCTGTCAAAGACATCCTTGAATGAATGAACCGTTTGTTTATTCTCCGGTTTGCTGATACCGGGAATCTCCAGTTTTCTTTTCAGTGAATTACTGACGTAATAACCAGAACGGGGGCGCGGTGCAATCAGCGATTTTTTTTCCAGTTCATAGTAGGCAAACTGTGCCGTACTCATACTGATACCATGTTCCCTGCAAATCATCCGGATTGATGGCAGTTTCTCGCCAACCTTCAGCACATCTGTTTCTATCTGGTGCTCGATTTGCCTGGCCACTTCCAGGTACAACAGCGGTTTTTTTGCGGTATATCTTTTCTTCATACTAAATCTGTATTGGTCAAAATTACAAAAACTGTATCTGTACTGTTTAAAAAAATTGACAGACATTTGCTTTTTATTTCAGTAGCACATGAAGGCAAAAACAGGTATCCCCTTTCAAAAGGTCAACTGGAACGGCATTGAAAAAACATTTCACCCGGGTGAAAAAGGATTTGCCTGTTGGCAAACACTGCAGTTTGAAGGTCTGAGGATAAGAATCGTGGAATACACGGCTGGTTACCTGGCTGATCACTGGTGCCAGAAAGGGCATATCGTTCATTGCCTGCAGGGAAGTTTTACCAGCGAACTGGAATCGGGTGAACTATTTTCGCTGGAAACAGGTATGACCTATATTGTTTCAGACAACCTGAGTTCGCACCGGTCTGCTTCGGAAAAAGGTGTGAAGCTGCTGATCATTGATGGTGATTTTTTACATTCATCTAACAACCAACTTTCGATATGAATTCACAAAGACATTTATTTGATTTACCAGAAGATACTCACTATCTCAATTGCGCTTATATGTCGCCATTGATGAAATCGGTACAGGAAGCCGGAATGGCAGGTATTAAAAGAAAGGCAAACCCTTCATTGATATATCCCGCAGATTATTTTGCAGAAGCAGAAGTGGTTCGCCAAAAGTTTGGAAGGCTTATCAACAGCAGGCCTGAACAAATCGCCTTAATACCGTCTGCTTCCTATGGTATCAAAAATGCCGTAAACAATATTCCGGCCGGCAAAGGAACACATGCCATTACTGTATCGGATGAATTTCCCAGCGGGTATTATAGTATTGCTGAATGGTGCAAAAAAAATAAAAAGGAGTTGAAAATCGTAAAGGCGCCTGAAACACCTGCTGGCAGGGGGAAAAAATGGAATGAGCAATTACTGGAGTCAATTAATAAAGATACTGTTGCGGTTGTCATCTCTTCTATTCACTGGGGCGATGGTACCATTTTCAACCTGAAAGAAATAGGAAAACGTTGCAAAGAAGTAAATGCAGTCTTTATTGTTGATGGTACGCAATCCGTCGGCGCAATGGAAATAGATGCAGTAGCCTGTCAAATAGATGCATTGGTGTGCGCTGCTTATAAATGGCTGATGTCACCATATTCTATCGGGCTGGCTTATTACAGCGACTATTTCAACAATGGCACGCCACTCGAAGATGTATGGTTGAATAAACCACGGTCGGAAGATTTTGCCAACCTTACCAATTACACAGATGATTATAAACCCGGAGCTTCGCGTTTTAATGCCGGAGAATACAGCAACTTTATTTTAATGCCCATGATGGACCGCGCATTGGACCAGGTCCTTGCATGGGGCACCACTGCCATACAGGAATATTGTTGCCAGTTAACCGAACCATTGATTCATGTGCTAAAGGGGAAAGGATATTGGGTAGAGGAAGATAGCTTCAGGCCGCACCACCTGTTTGGTTTTGTATCGCCGGACACAGTCGATAAAAATGGGTTGCTGCAACGGTTGCGCGATAATAAGGTGTTTATATCATTGCGAAGTGGCGCTTTCAGGATATCACCGCATGTGTATAATACAGAAAACGATATTGCCCGAGTTATTGAAGCAATAAATAAATTATAAATGCGGAAAGCACCGGCAATGCCTGTTAATAATAACAGCGATCCATTTTTAGCAACTAATCAGAAGCAAACTATGATTTCATTACACTAAATCATTTATATATGAAAAAAGCAGTCATCATTATTTTCGACAATTTCACAGATGTAGACCTATTCCTTCCCTGGGATTTACTAAACCGCGCGCGCCTGCGCGATAAAAGTCTACAGGTGAAAATTGTTGGTACCGCCCCAACACATGTTTCCAGTTGTGGCATTGAAATAAAAACGCAGGGAGGGATTGATGAATGTAAAGACGCCGATCTTGTTTTCTTTGCCAGCGGTTCCGGCACGAGGGCTTTGTATAAAAATGAAACTTATTTACAGCAATTCCATCTCGATCCCAACCGGCAACTGATTTGTTCCATCTGCTCCGGTGCTTTACTGCTTGCAGGTTTGGGGTTATTAAATGGTTTAACCGCCACCACCTATCCAACTGTCTTTAAGGAATTGCGGGCGATGGGTGTGGAAGTCATCGAAGACTATCACCTCGTAGCACATGGCAATATTGCCACTGCCGCTGGTTGCCTGGCGGCAATAGACCTTGTGGGATGGGCGCTTGAAAAGCTATACAATGAAAAAGTAAAACAGGATGTAATTGCCTCTGTATTGCCTGTAGGACAGGGACAGGTTTGCATTTATTAAAAAAAAGCCATGGCTAATTTTTACATAACGAATGACAAGTCGAAGCTGGACGTTGATATGATCCATCGGTTTCTGTCAACTGAGGCATATTGGTGTAAAGGTGTTCCCCTGCATACGGTGAAAGCATCGGTTGAACATTCCCTCACATTCGCTGTGATGGAAGATGATAAACAAGTGGGATTCGCCCGTGTCATTTCAGATTATGCGACAGTGGCCTATTTGGGCGATGTATTTATTTTACCCAGCCATAGGGGAAAAGGATTGTCCAAATTGCTGATGCAGGCAATTATGGAACATCCCAATTTGCAGGGATTAAGAAGATGGATATTACTAACAGGTGATGCGCACGGTCTTTACCGGCAGTTTGGCTGGAAGGATATTGCAGACCCGGCACGTTGGATGGAAGTTCACAACAGGAATGTTTATTCCAATTTGTGAACTTCTCTCCTTTTCAAAAAAAGACGTTGTCAGTCAATCAATGACATCAGGCTGGCAGTGTCTCCCTGTTGTATTTCGATCTGTAATCCAGTGGAGAGAGCCCTGTTATTTTCTTAAACACTTCCCTGAATGCTTTATCGTCTGAATATCCTACGTCGTACATTACCTCAAAAATACTTTTCCTGCCTTTTTCCAATGTGCTTTTGGCTACTTCCACTTTTACACGCTGCAGGTATTCAACCGGTGTATTACCCGTAGCTTTTATAAAGCGCCTGTCGAAATTTCGCCTGCTGATAGCAAGTTTGGAGGCCAGTTCTTCAAAAGAAAATTTTTCGCCCAAATTTTCCTCAATATATGTTTGTGCTTTTCTAATCAATTCATCACCATGATTTTTCTGGGCCTGGAAAATAAAAAAGGGCGCCTGCGACGATCTTTCTATATCAATCTGGAAAACTTTCGAACACATAATGGCGATTTCGCGGTTAAAATATTTCTCCACGAGAAATAGTACCAGGTTTAAAAATGAATAGGCGCCACCATTGGTATATATCCCCTGCCCTGCTGTAATCAGTTTATCGGTTTGAAGTTGGATGTTTGGAAACAGCCTCCTGAAATCATTTGCCGCATTCCAATGCGTGGAGCAGGTCTTGCCTTCCAGCAAACCGGTAGCCGCCAGCAGAAATGCACCGGTACAGATGCTTCCAATTTCAGCACCCGTTTTATATTGATCCTTAATCCAGTCAATCAGTTCCTTATTTTCTTTAATGACATTATCATAATCGTACGAAACGGAAGGGATGATCAGCAGATCAACTTTATCAATGTCTGCAATATTTACCGGGCAAATTGAAAACAGCCCTGCATCCAGTTTCAGTTCCGGCATAAAACCAGCAATTCGGATTTCCATCACCGGCCTGTTCCCCATTTTTTGCCAGTACAAGTTGGCACGGTTCAGTATTTCATAGGTGCCTGTAATGCTGCTCAGGTTAACCTTTCCTTTCGGAACAACGATAATGACTTGCTTCATCGCAAATGTTTTGACAAAAGTAGCGGATTACGCTGTCCAAATCAACCCGGCAGTAAGTCCATTTTACACCCGACTCAAGCAATATCCGGACAATACCTTTGGTGTAACGAATTTTTATCAGTAAAAATCAGCGATTATGGCAACAAAAGATTTTACTACCACCCTGCTGGTAGACCAATCGCCGACAGATGTATTTAACGCTATTAAGAATGTTCGAGGATGGTGGTCGGAAGACATAGCAGGCAATACTGAACAACTACAGGATGAATTTTACTATCACTACCAGGATGTACATCGTTGCACCATCAGGTTGACGGAAGTAGTTGCGAATAAAAAGGTGGAATGGTTGGTACTCGACAACTACTTTAAGTTTACCAAAGATAAAAGCGAATGGAAAGGCACCAGGATGGTATTTGAAATTAGCCGTCAAGATAATAAAACGAATATCCGGTTTACACACCTGGGTTTGGTTCCTGCATATGAATGTTATGATATCTGTAAAAACGCATGGACCCAATACATACAGCAAAGTTTATACAACCTGATTACAACCGGCAAGGGCCAGCCAAACAGCGCTGGCAATCCACAAACAGAAGATGAAAGGAAATTCCAGTCTGCCGGTTAAATAAATAAAAGAAAAAATAAAAAATGAAACAACAAGATTACACTGCAGGTATTATTGTTGATGTGTCGGCTCAGGAAGCTTATGACAATATCAACGACGTGGCAAAATGGTGGACAGAAGATTTGAAAGGCAGTTCACAAAAACTGAATGATGAATTCACTGTTCGTTTTGGTGATGTGCACGTGTCAACGCAAAAAATAGTTGAATTGATCCCCGGTGAAAAAGTGGCATGGCTGGTTACCGGCAGCAAACTGAATTTTATTAAAGACAAGTCTGAATGGACGAATACGAAAATTGTTTTTGAAATAAGCAACAAGGGTAAAAAAACGCAGATCATTTTTACGCATGTTGGTTTAATCCCGGATATTGAATGTTTCAATTCCTGCACCAAGGGTTGGGATTATTATTTTAAAGGAAGTTTGTTTAAGTTACTGACTGAAGGAAAGGGAACACCGGGTACTAAATAAGCACTTGTTTTTAGTATCAGATCATTCCTGAAATGATAAAACCTCCGCGATGCGGAGGTTTTGCTTTTGTTTGTCGGGAAGACAGGATTCGAACCTGCGACCCCCTGGTCCCAAACCAGGTGCGCTACCGGCCTGCGCTACTTCCCGGTTCCATACTTCACATTTTCCTTCACGGCAAATCTACACTTATTTTAGCGGTGAGGGAGGGATTCGAACCCTCGGTACAGTTTAACCCGTACGGCAGTTTAGCAAACTGCTGATTTCAGCCACTCATCCACCTCACCTTCAAGCTGAAATAACAAACAGGCAATCCATACTGCAAGTTCCTTGTTTGCGGGCGGCAAAAATAGCGATTAACGCATCAACTCCAAAAAAGAATCCCGGCTTTTTGCCGGGATTCTTCAAATATTTATAAGCAGGCAAACCATTACATGGCAGCCAATTGTACTTTTTGTTGCAGTTCCATTACATTCTCCCTGAAAACACTGTCTGTATCCATTAAATCCTTTACCGTTTGGCAAGAGTGTATTACGGTGGTATGATCCCTTCCGCCAAAATGTTCACCAATGGTTTTTAATGAGTTTTTAGTAAAGGCCTTGGCGAGGTACATCGTAATTTGTCTTGCCTGAACGATTTCGCGCTTGCGGGTTTTTTGCAACAACTTATCGTATGATACGTCAAAGTAATCACACACCATTTTCTGGATGGTTTCGATGGTGATTTCTTTTGATGAGGTTTTTACAAAATTCCTAAGCACTTTCTTGGCCAAGTCTAAGTCAATTTCCCTTCTGTTTAGCGAAGATTGTGCCAGAAGAGATATCAAAGCTCCTTCTAGTTCACGCACATTGCTGTTGATATTGTATGCCAGGTATTTCACTACTTCCTTGGGCATATCAAGGCCATCGTTCTTCATCTTTCTTTCGAGAATATCGATGCGTGTTTCATAATCAGGTACCTGAAGATCTGCGCTCAATCCCCAGCGGAAACGGCTCAGCAGGCGTTCCTGTACGCCTTCAAGATCCTTGGGTGATTTGTCAGAGGTGAGTACAAGTTGTTTACCGCTTTGGTGCAAATGGTTGAATATCGCAAAAAATGCGTCCTGCGATTTTTCAGCACGGTTGAAGAACTGCACATCATCTATAATCAATACATCAATCAACTGGTAAAAATGAATAAAATCGTTGATGGCGTTATTGCGGCTATGATCGATGAACTGGTTGATAAACTTTTCAGAGCTTACGTACAATACTACTTTATTATTATGCAGGCGTTTTACCTCATTGCCAATGGCCTGTGCGAGGTGTGTTTTTCCCAATCCCACCCCACCGTAAATCACCAGTGGGTTGAATGAATTGGCACCGGGTTTTTCCGCCACGGTTTTACCGGCCCGGCGGGCCACCCTGTTGCAATCGCCTTCAATAAATGCTTCGAAAGTATATGATGGATTCAGTTGAGGATCTATCTGCATCTTCTTAAGACCCGGTATTACAAACGGGTTCTTAACGGGCGTGTTTATGATTAGAGGGAAATCCATTTCATTGCTTGCAAAACTTTTATAGCCTTGCGCAGGAACATCCATCGTGAGCGGTTTATTATTATGGTTGCCGCTGTCGACCATGATACGATATTCCAACCTGGCATCTTTGCCCAATACCCTACGCAAAGTCTTTGCCAGTAAATTTACATAATGTTCTTCCAGGTATTCATAAAAAAACTGGCTGGGAACCTGGATAACCAAAACATTGCCTTTTAATTCTACGGGCCTGATAGGTTGAAACCAAGTATTGAAATGCTGCCATTCAACAATATCTTTTATTATTTCAAGACAATTACTCCAGACTTTATCAAACGTTTTGGCCATTAGTGAATAAGCAGTTTATAATGAGTTATAGTATTATTTAATCGGGCGATTCGCTTCATAAGATGATTGATTGGAACCGGTTAAAACTTAACGCAGGGGGACGAATATCAAAATTTTTTATTGAAAAAAAAATTTTTTATTCACTTGAATTTAATCATTCCCCAACAGTATGGAGTTTACACTGGTTTTTATTTTTATTTTCCGCTAAAACCCTTATCCACTGCGCACAAATTTGTATCCCTTTTATACCCAACTTTATTTTTTTCTTCGCTCAAAAAACATTAGTTATTGTTGCAATGGGGCAGGTTATCCACACCCGTCAGCAACGAGCCGCAATGCTTTCTACCGCTTTATAAATGCAGTACCTCGTATCACATAGAATGATGAAAAACTGTAACAATTAAAACATCCAGCCGCACGGGCAATGTATGAAGAAGGAGGATTTTCATTATTTGAAGTAAGGATATATTTCTTCATACGCAATAAATGTTTCAGCAGGCTTTTCAAGGTACAAATAATTTACTTGCTTTAAAAAAACTATTTGCCATAAAATACCGTTTTTTTTATGCCCGGAATTGCATAATTTCCTTTTCATTTTTTTATCCTTTCACTGCCATTAATAAGACATCCCTTTTTATTAAAAATTATTATCCCGCTGCCTGCCAAAACACAGCAAATTGAAAAAAAATTATTTTTCTCAATTGTACATGCAACAAAGTGCGGTTCCACCCTGGAATAATCAAAGTCCCTTTTTACCGCCGGATTATGCCTTAATAAAAGAACCTCTTACGCATATAAATAAATTAATTCAACAGGGTGGTTTCCTTTCTTCGTTTATATTTGCGGCAAGTTTTTAGGTTAAATACCTGACACGATGCAACAATCCATTACACTCAAACTGCTTCCGTCCGAAGCCGCCAGTGATACGTTTATCCGGCAATACATCAGTCAGTCAACTGGCAAAAATCCAGGCAGCGTTACCGGGTATATCATCAAAAAGAAATCACTCGACGCCCGTAGCAGGCAGGTTTGGGTAAACTTGTCGCTTACAGCATTTATTGATGAGCCATTTACAGGAAGACCCTTTTCTCCCATTATTTTCAAGGATGTTCACCATGCAGCGCATAAGGTCATTATTATAGGTGCAGGGCCCTGCGGGCTCTTTGCTGCCATGCAGCTTATCTGCGAAGGCATACAACCTGTTATACTGGAAAGGGGAAAAGATGTCCGTGCACGCCGGCGCGATCTTGCCCTGCTTAACAAAGAAGGAATTATAGATCCTGACAGTAATTACTGCTTTGGTGAAGGTGGCGCCGGAACTTACAGTGATGGAAAACTATATACACGCAGCAACAAGCGCGGTAATATCGATCGGGTACTTAACATGTTTGTGCAATTTGGTGCGGATGAAAACATTTTATTCGAAGCACATCCCCATATTGGCACCAATAAACTGCCTCATATCATTACGGCCATGCGGGAACAAATTATTGCCTGCGGCGGCCAGGTTGTATTTGAACAAAAAATAACTGATTTTATACTTGAAGACAATCGCATAAAAGGTGTGGTATGTTCAAATGGCAACCGCTTTTATGCCGATGCCACCATCCTGGCAACGGGTCACTCGGCAAGGGATATATTTCATTTACTGGATAAGAAAAAACTGCTGATTGAAGCAAAGCCCTTTGCGCTGGGCGTACGGATTGAGCACCCACAGGCACTAATAGACAGTATTCAATACCATTGCCCTTCACGCGGTTTGTATTTACCTCCTGCTTCTTATGGTTTGGTAGAGCAGGTAAGTAACAGGGGTGTATTTTCCTTTTGTATGTGCCCCGGTGGTATCATCGCACCGGCATCTACCAATCAAAATGAATTGGTGGTGAATGGATGGAGCCCTTCCAAACGCAATAATCCTTTTGCCAACAGCGGTATGGTATGTGAAGTAAAGACAGGCGATTTGTCCGTGATAAAAAAATGGCCTGAATTCACTGCCGGCAACAATGCATTAAATGGACCACTTGGTATGATGTATTTCCAGGAAGCGGTGGAGAAAAGGGCATTTAGTGCAGGCGGCGGAAAGTTTGTGGCGCCTGCCCAGCGTATGGATGATTTTATCAGCAACCGTTCTTCTTCTGCCCTGCCAGATTGCTCTTACCTGCCCGGCGTTCAATCCGTAAAACTCAGCGAAGTATTGCCCAATTTTATTTACGCGGGTTTGAAGGAGGGTTTTACTGCATTTGGTAAAAAAATGCGGGGCTACCTGACCAGCGAGGCAGTGGTGGTGGCAACGGAATCAAGGACTTCCTCTCCTGTTCGTGTGCCGCGAAATGAACGGACGCTGGCACACCCGCAACTCGACAATTTCTACCCGGCAGGTGAGGGCGCCGGTTATGCCGGTGGTATTGTAAGCGCGGCCATGGACGGAGAACGCGTAGCCATGGTTATAGCCGCTGTGCTTGGTGCTTAGGGGCGCTTTATCCACCAGTTTACCCCTATGCCTTGTTTTCTACCTGTTTTGCCTTACCTTTGCCCACTTTAAAATCATGCCGTAACATGATGTCAAACCTGGTGCCGTAAGATCGGGTTTGTAGGAACCTTTATAGTAAAACCCGGTTTCTGCGCATCTGTTTGTATCATGTGGCTAATATTAAAATTTATATTGACACATGAAGCTTTCTCAATTTCGTTTTGATCTGCCCCTTAACCTTATTGCCCAACACCCTTCCAAGAAACGCGAAGACAGCCGGCTGATGGTCGTTCACCGCCATACCGGTCAAATTGAAAACAAACACTTTCGCGATATACAGGAATATTTCAACGACAAGGACGTATTTGTAGTGAACAACACCAAGGTGTTTCCTGCCCGTATGTATGGCCGAAAGGAAAAAACCGGTGCCAAGATAGAAGTGTTCCTGCTGCGCGAGCTGAATAAACCCAACCGCCTCTGGGATGTCATCGTTGATCCCGCAAGAAAGATAAGGGTTGGTAATAAATTATACTTCGGTGAAACAGACGAACTGGTGGCCGAAGTAATCGATAATACCACCAGCCGCGGACGTACCATTCGTTTTTTATGGGATGGCACCGACGAAGAATTTCGCCAGATGCTGGAAATCCTGGGCGAAACACCATTGCCCAAATACATCAAACGCAAACCCGACGAAGAAGATAAAGAACGGTATCAGACCGTTTATGCAAAACACGAGGGCGCAGTTGCTGCACCTACTGCTGGTTTGCACTTCAGCAAAGAGCTTATCAAAAGGCTCGAAATTAAAGGTGTACGTTTTGCAGAAGTAACACTCCACACAGGACTGGGAACATTCCGTCCGATTGAAGTGGAAGATCTTAGCAAACATAAAATGGATGCCGAATACTACCGTATAGAAGATACGGCCTGCAAGATTGTGAACAAGGCAAAAACAGAAGGCCACCGTATTTGCTCCATTGGCACGACGACTATGCGTGCTATGGAAAGTTCCTTCACCGCGGAAAAATTACTAAAACCATCCGAAGGCTGGACCAATCATTTCATCCATCCGCCGTATGAATTTAATATTGCCGATTCACTGGTCACCAATTTTCATCTTCCCAAAACAAGCCTGTTAATCATGGCCTGTGCTTTTGCCGGTTATGACCTGGCGATGGAAGCATATAAAAAAGCGATCAAAGACAAGTATCGTTTCTTCAGCTACGGAGATGCAATGATGATTATCTAAATGTCGATATATAAAAATTGAAAGCCTGCTGGACAACCAGCAGGCTTTTTTTTGCACTGCGCTGATTGCGTTAACAAATTAAAAACGATAATCAGCAGGGCTCGCCTGTGCAGACGACTGCTTTATTGTATCTTCAGACAAACACTTACACAACTTACCTGCTATGCCTGCTCCGTTCTGGTCACAGACTGCTGATTCCCTTTTATCATTGTTGCAATCGTCCGCAACAGGTCTTACAGGCAGCGAAGCAGCCAACCGGTTAAGTAATAACAACAGGAGCATCCCTATAAAGGCCCGGTGGAAACGTGATCTTGCACTGCTGGTAAGCCAGTTCAAAAGCCCACTTGTTTTGTTATTGGTAGCAGGCGTTATTTTATCCGCCGTCCTGGGTGAAACTTCCGATGCATTTATCATCCTGTTTATATTATTGGCAACAGGATTTATGGGGTTTTTCCAGGAAAGAAATGCCGGCAGGGCAGTGGAAAAACTGCAGGCCATTATTCAACTTAAATGTAATGCACTGCGGGATGGAAAAATAAGGGAGGTTACCACGCATGATATTGTTCCCGGCGATGTATTAGTCTTTGCAGCAGGAGATATTGTTCCCGCAGATTGTCTTTTACTCGAAGCAAACGAACTGCATGCCAATGAGGCAAGCCTTACCGGCGAATCATATCCTGCCCGCAAGGCGCCGGGTGTAGCAGATGCGGCATCTCCCATATCAAAGCGTACCAATTGCCTCTGGCAGGGAAGCAATATCATTAGTGGTTCGGGAAAAGCAGTGGTGGTATATACTGGCAAGGATACTGTGTTTGGCCAGATATCACAAAGCACCGATCAAACAGTTGTTACTTCCTTTGAAAAGGGAATCAAACGATTTGGCTATTTCCTGATGCAAATCACGGTGATACTTTGTATCATCATACTGGCCATCAACCTCTATTTTCACAAACCTTTCGCCGATTCCATATTATTTGCACTGGCGCTCGCCGTGGGTATGGCGCCAGAGTTATTACCCGCTATCATGACGATCGCGATGTCGGCCGGTGCAAAAAGAATGGCCACCAAAAAAGTTATCGTCAAAAAACTGTCCTGTATTCTCAACTTCGGAGAAGTGAATTTGCTCTGCACAGATAAAACGGGCACCATTACGGAAGGTATTATTAAAGTAACAGCCATAAAAGACATCACCGGTAATGAAAGTGCATTTGCCGCGAAACTGGCTGTATTAAACGCTTCATTTGAAAGCGGATTTGCCAACCCGATTGATGATGCATTACGGCAATTGCAGGCGGATATCGCTGGCTATGAGAAAACAGGCGAAGTTCCCTATGATTTTATCCGAAAGCGCCTGAGTGTGGCAGTAAAAAATAAGGAAGGGCAAATGCTGGTTTCAAAGGGCGCTGTTAAAAATATTATGGACATCTGCAGCAGGGTGATTGTCAACAACGAGGTGGTATCAATTGACGCTTATAAACAAAAGGCAGAAGAATTATTCAGTACCTGCAGCGAAGAAGGAAACCGCGTGATTGCTATTTGCTATAAGCCTTTTGATAAAAGCATGCTGGCAAAAGAAGATGAGAGCGATATGATATTTGCTGGTTTTATTTTGCTGAACGATCCATTGAAAGCCGGTATCACAGAAACACTGGACAGGTTAAAAGCACTGCATATAAAAATAAAAATTATCACGGGCGACAACCCTAAAGTAGCGCAGTATGTTGCACGCCAAATTGGATTGGAAAATCCTGTTATCATGTCTGGAGCAGTTATGCAAACCATGTCGCCGGAGGCATTTAACGTTCAGGCAGCACGAACTGATATTTTTGCGGAAACAGAACCACACCAGAAAGAAAGGATCATCAAAGCACTGCAAAAAAATAATTTCACCATTGCCTATATCGGTGACGGCATAAACGATGTTGCTGCCATTCATGCCGCCGATGCAGGCATCTCCACCAGCAATGCAGTTGATGTAGCAAAAGAAGCAGCCGATTTTGTCATGCTGGAAAAAGACCTTGGCGTACTCGCCGATGGTATCATTGAAGGGAGGAAAACCTTTTCCAATACACTCAAGTACATTTTCATCAACACCGGCGCCACTTTTGGCAATATGTTCAGTGTGGCAGGTGCTTCACTGATGCTGCCTTTTCTTCCCATGCTGCCCAAACAAATCCTGCTTACCAATTTTATCACCGACTTCCCCTACCTGGCCGTTGCATCGGATAATGTAGACGATGAACAAATAAGAGAACCGGGAAAATGGAATTTAAAAATTCTGCGAAATTTCATGATTGTATTCGGGCTGCACAGTTCTGCTTTTGACTTTATTACTTTCTATACTTTATTTAAATACTTTAAAGTTCCCGATTCATTGTTCCAGACAGGGTGGTTTACTGAATCCATCATCACTGAACTCCTGATCCTTTTTATCATTCGCACACGCCGTTCTTTTATTAAAAGTAAACCCGGGAAATATTTACTGTGGTTCAGTGTGCTATCACTCTTTATCACGCTGGCATTACCATTCACACCATTGGGACCAGAATTAGGACTGGCAAGGCTTCCATTAAATGTTGCTGTGGCTATTGTCATGATACTGGCATTGTATGTTATTACAGCCGACATTATCAAAATATATTTCTTTCGCCGCCAGCGAACATAGATCATAAAGAAGGCTGGCGCAAAGCCAGCCCTCAACCATTAAAAATTTTCGCTGTATTATTCCAGTCCGAACAATCCCTTGTTCAGCAACTGCAGTGTTTGCGTTTTAAACGAAGAAGGAATTAATATGGATACATTGTGCGGGCTGCCACCATAACTTACCATGCGAACAGGCACGGCGGACAATGATTCAAATAATTTACTGAGTATTTTATCCGTTGTTGCCAATTCATTACCCACTACGGAAACAATGGTTTGGTTATCGTCTACTTCTGTGGTGCCAAATGGTTCCAGCTCTTTCA
The DNA here is from genome assembly GCA_044223995.1 of Chitinophagaceae bacterium. GTDB lineage: Bacteria > Bacteroidota > Bacteroidia > Chitinophagales > Chitinophagaceae > JACMLD01. The sequence continues at coordinate 673,222 of JBGALE010000001.1, read as the reverse complement.
GTATTTCCTTTAAATGAACGGTACTGTCAATGGTGATAGATACTGCCACTTCCGAGGTCGTTACCATATCAATGGGCGTACGGTATTTTTCAAACACTTCAAATACTTTTCTTAAAAATCCATAGGCGAGCAGCATGCGGCTGCTTTTTATCTTGATGGCAGTAATACCATCTTTTGCAGCAATGGCTTTTACACCTGTGCTGCCTGCTTCCTGCTGGATGAGTGTACCTTTTGCCTCCGGCTGCATGGTGTTCAGCAGCTTCACCGGTATTTTGAACATCTGCGCCGGCCATATCGATGCCGGGTGTAAAATTTTAGCGCCGAAATAAGCCAGCTCGGCTGCTTCATCAAAACTCAACTGTTCTATCGGAACTGTTTTCTTTACTACCCGCGGATCATTGTTGTGCATTCCATCAATGTCTGTCCATATTTCACAAACAGATGCATTTACAGCGGCTGCAATCAGCGATGCACTGTAATCACTGCCACCACGTTTCAGGTTATCTACTTCTCCCCGGCTGTTGCGGCTGATATACCCCTGCGTGATGAACAATTTTTTACCTGAATATTGTTGCAGCAACTGCGCCAGTTTTACTTTAATACTTCCTATCTGCGGTTCATCGTAACTGTCAATGGTCATGAAGTCCAGTGCAGGTAATAACTGGTGATCAATTCCTTTTTCTTCAAGGTAAACGCAGAATAATTTTGTACTCAGCAATTCACCCTGTGCCAGGATATCCTTATTCAATGCTTCATTGAAAGATATCTTCAGTATGATAGTGAGGAATTCGAAATGTTCGGCAATAATGGCTTTCGCCTTATTCAGTGCAGTATCAGTTTTTACAAGATCTTTGATAAATGCCTGGTAATGTTCTTCCAGTTTTGCAATTTGCTGTTTCGCTGTTTCCTTTTCACCCTTGCTCAGGCTGTCACCAATAGCCACCAATGCATTGGTTGTTCCGCTCAGTGCACTCAACACCACAATCGTGGGTTCATTGTCTCTTGTAATTAACTGCGCTACCTGGTGCATACGTTCCGGTTTGCCTACCGAGGTACCGCCAAACTTCATAATTTTCATTGTTCCCCTCCCCCAATCCTGCGCTGGCAGGATGCTTTATGTTTAATAATATTTTGGGTTGCAAAGATAACTGTGATTGCAATAACAAGTGTTAGGAAAAGAAGGAATATGCGGCCAGCGATAACAGTTATAGCAGCATTCGTTGCGTCGCACCCTTCAACAACAGTACCTGTTGCACCAGGTAAAACAGGGAATTGCTTACAGCGTTACAGAAAAACGTTCCCCGATATCATGCAAATCCTGCACAACGGCATTCAGCAATGGAATTCCATCCTGCATTCTTTGTGCTTGTGCTTCTCTTTCAGGATCTCCGGGTATAAGCACCCTTTCCTGTCCGGCAACTGTTTTAGCCGATTTAAATCGTTGTATCCACTGGTCCATATGCAGTTTGAATTCTGCTGCAGGACGAAATGCATCGATGCGCATGGCGCCAAAAAAATGACCGATTCCTTTTCCGGGCATATTCTCCGGCATCGGTACATAAGCAGGAAATGGTGGTACCCATGGACCATAGTTGGCACCACTCAATATCGCTGAAAAAATATCTACTACAGAACCCAGTGCATATCCTTTATGGCTGCCATGTTCGCGATCGCCACCGAGTGGCAGCAACGCACCGCCACCTTTCAATTCATGCGGGTTGGTAGAAATATGTCCATCCTTATCCTGTATCCACCCTTCGGGTGCGGGTAAATTTTTTCGCTGTAAAATTTCCAGCTTGCCATTGGCAGCAGTTGTCGTTGCCAGGTCGGCGACAAATGCAGGTTCTTTTCCCGCAGGGATAGCAACACAAATTGGATTGGTTCCCAGTAAACGTTCAACAGAGAATGTAGGTGATACCAACGCACTTGCATTGGTCATTGCAATGCCAATCATATCCTGTTCAAGTGCCATCATGGCATGATAACCTGCAATGCCAAAATGATTGGAGTTGCTGACGCTTACCCAACCTGTACCAACATTCTTTGCTTTATCAATGGCCAATTGCATGGCAAAGGGCGCTACCACCAATCCAAGGCCGCTACCACCATCTACAACACCCGTGGAAGGTGTTTCATGGATAATTTTTATGGCGGGCGTTGCATTTACCCTGCCTGCTTCCCACAACCGTATATAACCACTTAACCGCGCCACACCGTGCGAGTCAATACCACGCAGGTCGGCAGACAACAATGCCTTTGCAGCAGTGGAAGCATCAGCAGGTGAGCAACCGATTTTTGTAAATACTGTCTCAACAAATTGCAATAAACGGGGATAGGAAAAAACTTGTTCGGCCATGCCGCAAAGAAACAACATTTAAAAGAAAAGGTATAAGGTGAGAGGCAGAAGGCTTAGGGTCAAAGGTAAATGGTATTGGGAAAAATACCTTTTACCTTAAACCTTATACCTCCCACCTTACACCCTTCATCTATCCATTCAATACTTTCATATTGACAGGATCCCAGTTGATAATTTTCTTTTGGAAATAGCTGTCATTCGATGCCAGGCAGGGAGCGCAGGCCCTGAACCCAAAACTGGGATCTTCTACAATTGGTTTATTGCTCCTGATGCCTTCAAAGAAATTAGTAAAATGTTCTACATGCTCATCATGGCCTTCCGGTTTCTTATATTTTATAGGGGCTTTTGTAGGCGTTGCCTGGTCTTCTTTTGTCCATTTAGCATTGTATTGTTTGGTCAGCTCATCCTGCATGGCCTGCGGATAAGTAAACAATGCATCGTATCCACCAAAGCCAGGTGCTTTTGGCATCAGGCTATGCGTAATGCTCACACCATCCCATCCTTTTTCCATCACTCCCTCACTGCCGATAAACCGAACAGAACCACGGTCCCCACCACCACTGATAAAATTAACACGCAGCATCACCTGGAATGCAGGATGTTCGGGCGTTTCAGGATAGTCCATAATAGCAGTAGACACATCCGGTACATCTCGTCCATCCTTCCAGTAACACAATTGACCGGAAGAAAAGATTCGCTTCGGTCCTTTTGAATCGGTTACATAATGAATACCTGTCAGCAGGTGAACAAACAAATCGCCCGGCATACCGGTACCAAAATCTTTGTAATTGCGCCACCAGAAAAATTTCTTGGGGTTAAACGGCTCCTTCGGCATCCCGGCAATGTATCTATCCCAGTCAACTGTTTCTGCTGAACCATCTGTCGGCATCGTATATTCCCAGGCACCGATGGCACTTTGGCGATCATAGGTGGCTTCGATGCAATTCAGTTTACCAATTTCTCCTGCCTTATATAATTCTTTTGCTTTTGCATAATCAATCCCACTAATGCCCTGGCTGCCAACCTGCATCACTTTTTTTGTTTTCTTCTGCGTATTGATTACATCCCAGCCCTGGCTTATTTTATGTACCATGGGTTTTTCGCAATACACATGCTTGCCTTTGTTCATCGCATCAATCGAAATACGGGAATGGTAATGATCGGCAGTTGCAATAATCACAGCATCGATATCTTTTCTTTCCAGTATCTCGCGGTAATCGCGCGTGGTGAATAAATCTTTTCCGTACACTTCCTTCATGCGCGTGAGCCTTCCGCTGTACAAATCGCAGGCTGCACCAAGCTCCACACCAGGCACTTTCAATGCCGATTCCAAATCGTTGCGCCCCTGTATACCGTTACCGATCAGGGCTACGCGTATTTTATCGTTGGAGGTTATTCTTTTTTGAAACTGCAGAATACGTTCTTCCATTTTTTCTTCCGCTTCCAGCCTTCCAATAGAGCCGGCGCCGAGTAATAAAGTAGTTGCTCCCAGTTGTTGCAGAAACTTTCTGCGGGAAGATGAATTATCTATTGCCATTGATAAACAGTTTTGAGTTTATAGTTTTGAGTTATGTTCAACCCGGTCTTTCCTTACTATTGACTTCAGGCTATTTCAGTTTAGATACCTGGTCGTGGAAAAACTTCACTTCTTCAATTACATCCGGCACATTGTTTTTCCAATTGTTTTCCCTTTCAATGCTGAACATCCCGGTAAAACCCTGGCGTTTTAATTCAGCAAATATGTCGGGGAATTTATTGACGCCCGTACCGGTGATTACATCTTCTGCATCTGTTTTATTAAAAGTCTTTACATCTTTGAAATGTACGCCGATGATATGACCATCAAGTTTTTTCAGGCATTCCACTACATCCAATCCGCTTCTTGACCAGTGGCCAACATCTGCGCATGACCCAATATTCGGATGCCCTTTTACAGCAGCCAGTACAGAATCAGGGTGCCAGTAATGACTGGGTTTGGGGTGATCATGAATGGCTACTTTAACTCCATACACACCGGCCAGGCTGTCTACCACGCCCCAATGTTCGTCTTTGGGCTCAGCCGTCAGGTATTCGATTCCCATATCTTTTGCAAATTCAAAATATTGTTTCCATTCGGCAGGTGAATCAGCACCTACCACACCAAAGGCAACCAGTTTGATACCTTTTGACTGCAGCAATTGTTTCACTTTAGCCCGGTCATCCGCTGATAATTTGATTCCGAATGTTGCTTTTTTGTATTCTCCTCCCATGGGTTGTTCCGGGAACGCCTCAATGAATTTTACGTGGGCACTATCGGCTTTTTCAATCGCGGTTACAAAGGGAAACTCGTGAAATGTCCAAAGCTGAACCCCGATTCTCCAGTTGTCGGTTACTGAGGGTACGGGAACGGTATCTTTTTTTGCTTCAGTGTTTGCTGTGGTATTTTCAGCAGGCTGATTATTACAGGAAAAGAATAATGCAGCGCATACAATTACAGAACAGAATGCTGCCTTTTTTTTCATTTGGCGTTGTTTTGGAATGAAGAATATTAGTGGAAGCTGAAGTTAAGCATATTCAGGAAAAAACGAGTTACTGAAAACAGCAGTGGCCGTATTTATTTATGTATGATTGCAGCAATCGTTTTGCCATATATGATGAAATAAATGATGTATCTCCCGTTCCTATTTCTTACACAAATCAAAAAGCCCCTGCAAAAAACAGGGGCTCATATAGATTATGATTAGGAATAATTTAGAATGGCAAATCATCCACTGGTTCTGTAATATCGCTTGGGGAAGAAACCGGTGATTGAGATACTGCCGAAGGTGCGCTGTAACCGCCGGATGAACCGCCGCCATCGCCACGGTTGCCCAGCAACTGAACGCTTAGCACGCGCAATGTCAGTGAAGCTGCGGTAGTGCCATCTGTTTTTTGATAAGTCCTGACTTCAGGAGTGCCTTCAACGTATACTTGTGTTCCTTTTTTCAGGTACGGAGCGATGCCCGTACGGTCTGTCCAGTAAGCACATTCCACCCAAATGGTTTTATCCTTTTGATTGCCCTGTGCGTCTTTGAACTTTTCAGTATGCGCCACATTAAAATTGATAACGTTTTTGCCATTAACTGCATTGGTTACGCAATCCTTTCCAAGGTTGCCGATTACTTGTAACTTGATCATAATACTGTTTTTTGCTTCGTAATGAATATTTGAAATGGCAATTTAAGTTTTTATACGGCACGGGCGATGGTAATTGTCATCAAGTTATAAACAGAAAATTTTCTGGACTTTCTCTTCCCAATGAACCCGATTCTGTCGCTGAACATTTTTTGACAAAACAATTACAATGCTTTGGTGTTATGATGACGGGTCTGCACAGAACTATAAACCAGCCCCTTAGGTTTTGAGTAACAAAAAAGCGCCCGGCATAAGAGTTATCGGCCTGGTGGCAGTCGCTGGTAAATGCAGGCCTTTCCTGTTCCCTTTGTATATTTGCTGTTCGAAAAAATTTATTCATGAGCCGTAAAGGAAAAGTCCTGGTAGCAATGAGTGGCGGTATTGACAGTACCGTTACGGCCCTCATGTTGCACGATGAAGGATATGAAGTGGTAGGCATTACCATGAAGACATGGGATTATGCCAGCAGCGGCAGCAGTAAAAAAGAAACCGGCTGCTGTAACCTCGATAGTTTTAATGATGCGCGCATGGCTGCTGTGCAGCATGGATTCCCGCATTTTGTACTGGATATACGCGAAGAGTTTGGTGATTTTGTCATCGAAAATTTTGTAGACGAATACCTCGCTGGCCGCACGCCCAATCCCTGTGTGATGTGCAATACACATATCAAATGGCGCGCTTTGCTGAAACGGGCCGATGCACTTGGCTGCGATTTCATTGCCACCGGTCATTATGCTAAAATCAACCGGCATGAGAATGGTCGTTATTATGTGAGCAAGGCTGTGGATGATTTAAAGGATCAGAGTTACGTATTATGGGGACTGCAGCAGGATCTGCTGAGCCGTACCATATTACCGCTTGGGCCTTACCGTAAGACAGCCATCCGCCAGATGGCACTGGATTATGGTTATCCCGAACTGGCAAAGAAAAGTGAGAGCTACGAAATATGTTTTGTTCCTGACAATGATTACCGCGGTTTTCTCAAAAAGAAAGTAGAGGGCCTGGAAGAAAAAGTAGCGGGTGGAAACTTTATCGACAGAACTGGTAAAGTATTGGGTCAGCACAAAGGCTATCCTTTTTATACCATCGGCCAACGCAAGGGACTAGACATCACCTTTGGGAAACCGGTATATGTAACTGGTATCAATCCCGGCGATAATACAGTCATGCTCGGTGATGAAGAAGATTTGAACCGCCCGGAAATGACCGTAACGAAAATTAACTGGGTGAAATACGATGGCATTACTGATGGAATGGAAGCATCCACCAAGATCCGTTACAAGGATAAAGGCACATTATCCAACCTGTACAACCAGGAAAACGGTGTGCGTGTACAATTTTATGAAGATGCCAAAGGTGTAGCACCGGGTCAAAGTGCCGTATTCTATGAAGGTGATGACGTGATTGGCGGTGGCATCATCATGCGCAGCCCAATGTAAATTAGCTGTAACAAGTTTATCGTTTATATGCCGGCCGGGAAGAAATAAGCCCTTCCCGGCTTTTTTTATGCAACAGAAGGCTGGAAGTCTTTGTCTGAAGGAAAACGCAAAGCCGCTTAAATACAGCCTTTTAGAGCTTGGAAAAAGCGTTTAACAGGCAATAAACCAACTTTTTAGGCGTTTGAGACGTATTAAAAACAGTGACCGCTTAAGGTCTACATGGTTGACCTTACGTACCGTTGATCGATCATTTTGAAACTACCTGTTATCTATGAACAAAAACATTTACGCTTTTCTGATACTGGCATTATCCGGCCTGTTGCTTACCCGTTGTTCCGGTAAAAAAGACAGCTTTTCCAGCGAAACACTGACGGCTTATATGAATCTTAGTGTAGGCAAATACGTTACCTACCGCCTCGATTCATTAAAGTTTGTCAACTTCGGACAGAAAGATACCACCATCAAATACCAGGCAAAAGATGTGATCGATGCTGCCATTACAGATAACCTGGGAAGGCCTGCATGGCGCGTTATACGTTACCTCAACGATACACTAGCCAGCGGTACCTGGACACCAGATATGACCTATATGATTGTCCCCACCACCCAAACCATTGAAGTGATTGAAAACAATATGCGGTTTCAGAAGCTAAAACTGCCCATTGTCAATGAATTTAGCTGGAAGGGTAATACATTTATCGATACTTATTCTGCCACTTCTGATGTTCGCTACCTTGATGACTGGGATTATACCTATGCAAGTGTTGGTGAACCTTACACAACCATCGCCAATTCCATTACTGTTAACGAGCGCGACGAAATACTGGGCACGATCAATAATGTAGATGCCTACAGTGAAAGAAATTATTCTGTAGAAGTATATGGAAAAAACATAGGCCTTGTGTACAAGAATTTCGTGCATTGGGTTTTCCAGCCAAGAAACAATACGTACCCCAATGGTTATAAAGAAGGTTATGGCATTACGTTAACGATGATCGACCACAATTAACATTCAGGCTGCAACTGTAACAGGACTATTAAAATCATCCGGATGAAAAAACTGTACGCTTCCCTCTTTATCATTGTTCTGTTGTGCTGCAGTTCGCTGTTGCATGCACAATACAGTCGTTATATCATTCAGTTAAAAGATAAGAACGGAACACCATTTACCATTGGTAACCCCGCCTCTTACCTTTCTGCTAAAGCTATTAACCGGCGAACAAAATATAATATCAGTATTGATTCAACAGATCTCCCGGTAACACCTGCTTATGTTGACAGCATCCGGCTGATTCCAAACGTGACCATACTGAACAAATCGAAATGGCTCAACCAGGTTTGTATACAAACAACCGATCCGGCGGCGCTGGCAAAAATCAACTCATTTCCGTTTGTAAAATCCAGCAACCCCATAGCAGTCAAACCAAATCCTATTGCACCACCGCTGAATAAAAAATTTGATGGCTATAACCCCATCGGCATCACAAGACCGCCGGATGTTATTGCTTCACCCTTCGGTACCAATGGTGCCGATAATTATTTTGATTACGGTAACAACTACGCGCAAATACATATACATGAAGGAGAGTACCTGCACAACAATGGCTTTCACGGCGAAGGAATGATCATTGCTATCCTTGATGCAGGTTTCCAGAATTTTCTCAACAACCCTGCTTTTGACAGTATCCGTTTGCAGGGCCAGGTATTGGGTACCTGGGACTATGTGGCCAACGAAACCAGTGTGAATGAAGATCATCCGCATGGTGCCTGGTGTTTGTCTGTACTCGCAGCCAATGAACCGGGAAGTATCATTGGAACAGCCCCAAAAGCAAAATACTGGCTGCTGCGCACCGAAGATGCAGCCACTGAATACCCGGTGGAAGAACAAAACTGGGTGGCAGGTGCAGAATTTGCAGACAGCGCGGGTGCAGATATGATCACTTCATCGCTTGGTTATAGCAACTTTGACGATCCTTCATTTGACCACAGTTATGCGCAGCGCGATGGCAAAACTGCTATTATCAGTATTGGTGCTGGCCTTGCCGTGAAGAAAGGAATATTGGTTACCAACAGTGCAGGCAATTCCGGCAATGCTGGTTCCGATTTAAAATATGTTATTTGCCCTGCGGATAATACCAGTGTATTAACAGTCGGCGCAGTGAATACCAGCGGTGTTATTGGAAGCTTTAGCAGTTGGGGGCCTAATGGCGCGGGCGAATTAAAACCCAATGTCGTTTCGGTGGGCGTCTCTGCTATTGTGGCTGGTACCAATGGAACACCAGCAGCATTAAATGGCACTTCATTTTCCAATCCAAATATTTGTGGGCTGATTGCCTGCCTGTGGCAGGCATTTCCCGAATTCAATAACACGGAAATTATTGATGCAGTGGAAAAAAGTTCCAGCCAGTATTTGACACCGGATGAACGTTATGGATACGGGATACCCAATATGCGGATCGCTTACCAGTTATTATTGCAAAAACGCAATACTGACAATTACCTGCACATTCTTGGCAGTAATTATATCAAAGCATTCCCTGTTCCGTTTAACGATAATCTTTCTGTTATCATTAAAGCACCTGTCACCGGAAAAGCAAATCTCCGGTTACTGGATATGAATGGCGCGCTGGTTGAAGTGCAGTCGGTGGATATCCAGCAGGATATTCTTTATACGGTTTCTTTTAATAAAACAAAACAACTCAACAAGGGTGTATACACCATTCAATACATGGATGGGAAGAATAAGACTTCTTTGCGGATTGTAAAGCAATAAACTATCATACTTTTTGCAGTAATGCAGCAAACATGGTATCGGCTTTGTTTTCATAGCCTTTCATGACCTCTATTTTTACCAGGAACAGCCCATACTGCTGCTGAATAAAATCAACAACAGCTTCATTTTCTTTTTTAAATACTGAACAAGTAGTATACAACAGGTATCCATGTTGTTTCAGCCTGGAAATTATATTGGAGACAATTGTCTTTTGCAATGCACTATATTGATTTGTCTTAACCGGATCAAAATACAGCAACTGCTCAGGTGTCCTTCCCCAGGTTCCCGAACCACTGCAGGGAACATCGGCGATGATTAAATCAAAAGCACTATTGATTTCTTTAGGAATTGTTTTCGTAATATCTGCCACAAACGCGTTGTAGTTATTGATCCCGGCTTCCAGGAAACGTTTGCGCAGATTGGCAAGAATAGATTCGCGGATATCCGACACCGTTAAGTTGACTGCGCCCAATTTGTCAACTGTCATGATTGATTTTCCTCCGCTGGCCGCGCAGCAATCCCATACGGAGATTATACCATTTGCATTCAAATCTTCTGCTGCCGGTATCATTTCCCCTATTCGCTGTGAGCTATCATCCTGTATGACCATTTCGCGGTTTGTCTCCAGTATCGTATCAATCTTTGTTGTATTCGGCAGCGCGATACAATCATCGTTTAAGAAAAGATACGGGAGGTTCGCTTTATCCAGTTTATCCATCACCCTTCTTCGATGCCCCGGACGGATACGTATAAAAAGATCCGGTTGCTCCAAATGCGACAGGTAAAATCTTTTTACATCAATGCCATCACTCAATTCATTACCATTGGGAAAAATCGAAAGTTGATCAGTAGTAGTTTTTAAGAAAAAACATTTTTCTTCCGGCGTCAGCGAAATACGTTCATTCCATTCCGGCCTCAGACCATACAATAGTTCACTGGTTCGGTTTGAACAAAGAAATAGCCCCCGGAGCATTTTTTCTTCCACTGGCAAACCAGGAAAGGAATGTCCCAGCCGGAAATAGGCATAACAAAGCTGTGCAATATTCCTCCTGTCGCCCGATCCATGTTTCTTATGCTCCCTGAAAAACGCTTTCAGGAAATGGTGAAAGGGTTGTTCCCCGCGATACATTTGAATAACCGCAACAGCAGTGTTTAAATGACTGAAGTATTTCAATGTTTCAATTTAAAAAACAAAACGTGCCAGTATTGAGTGGCACGTTGAATTTATTTTAGGAAATTCTTTTCTTATACTTCCAGTAATGCCTTCACCGGGTCTTTTCCAAACAGTAACTGATCAGGGTTCTCCAGCAATTCTTTCACCCTCACCAGGAAACTCACCGACTCACGTCCATCAATGATGCGGTGGTCGTAGCTTAGTGCAACATACATCATGGGCCTGATAACTATTTGGCCATTCACTACCACAGCACGCTCTTCAATCTTGTGCATTCCCAATATGGCGCTTTGCGGGAGATTGATGATGGGTGTACTTAGCAATGATCCAAATACGCCGCCGTTGGTAATGGTAAATGTGCCACCCTGCAGTTCTTCCATTGCCAGTTTATTGTCCCTTGCTTTTCCGGCCAGTTCAATCACTTTCTTTTCAATGCCAGCCATGCTCAGGCTTTCTGCGTTTCGTATTACCGGGACAGTTAGTCCCCTGGGTGTAGAGACTGCTATGGAAATATCACAATAGTCATGGTACACCAGTTCATCACCATCTATGTAGGCATTTACCGCCGGCCATTCCTGCAGTGAGAAGCAACAGGCTTTTGCAAAAAAACTCATAAAGCCAAGACCAACACCATGCAGCTCTTTAAATTTATCCTTGTACTTGTTGCGTATATCCATGATGGGTTTCATGTCCACTTCATTGAAAGTGGTGAGCATGGCCGTTGTGTTCTTCGATTCCACCAGCCTGCGCGAAATGGTTTTACGCAGGTTACTCATTCGCTCTCTTTTTTCATTTCTGCCAAACAACTCTTTTCCTGGTACGCGACCTGGGTTGTTCAACGCTGCGAGCACGTCGTCTTTTAATATTTTTCCCTGCGGACCAGAAGGGGTCACTGATTTTGGATCTACTTTTTTATCGGCAATGATGGCCGCGGCAACGGGGCTTGTTTTAATATCATTTGGTACGGCTGTTACCGGCGCCGTGGTGGTTTGTTTTTTTGTTTCGCTGCCATTGGATGCAGCAGTGGCTGTTTCTTTCACGGCAACGGGTTTACCTTCCGGTTTGGCAGCAGATTCGTCAATAGAAGCCAGTACATCCCCTATCTTGAGCGTATCACCTTCCTTCGCGCTTGTTTTTAAAAGGCCCGCTTTCTCTGCATTGACTTCGAAAGTGGCTTTTTCACTTTCCAGTTCTGCTATCACTTCATCCCTTTCCACATAATCTCCATCATTCTTCGTCCACTTCAGGAGGGTTACTTCATTGATAGACTCACCGACCGTTGGAACTTTTATATCAATCATAAAAAATGTTTCGTGTTTGTTGGCTGCTAAAAAAATAAAAGGTTTTGTATATGCGAAAATATTTAAATGCTGAATGCAGTTTCAATAATTTCTGCCTGTTCCTGTGCATGCACTTTCGCATAACCGGTAGCGGTAGCCGCACCCGGCTGCCTGCTTATCACGCCATAATTGATCGTCTTCAGGTTCATTTGCAAATACGAGGCCGCACCCATATTCAGCGGTTCTTCCTGCACCCAAAACCAGGTGGCCTTATTGTATTTTGCATACAGGGCCTCCAGTTGTTTTGCGGGTAAAGGATATAATTGCTCCACCCGTATGATGGCCGTATCCTTAATATTATCTTTCTGCTGGCGTTCTGCGAGGTCAAAATAAATTTTACCGCTGCAGAACAACACCTTTCTTACCTGCAAAGGATCTCCTGCAAATGTATCATCTATCACTTCCTGGAAACGGCGGAAAATAAATTCACTGGTGAGTGAATAGGTTCCGGGGTGGCGGAGGTTTGCTTTCGGTGCAAAATTTATTAATGGTTTCCTGAATGGCCATGCAATCTGTCTTCTCAAAGCGTGGAAGAAATTAGCAGCCGTGGTGATATTGGTTATTACGAGGTTTAACTCGGCACACAATTGCAGGAAACGTTCCATTCTCGCGCTGCTGTGTTCGGGGCCCTGGCCTTCATATCCATGCGGCAGTAACATAACGGTGCCGTTCATACGATTCCATTTTTGTTCACCTGCAGCGAGAAACTGGTCAATCATCGTTTGTGCACCATTGCTGAAATCACCGAACTGTGCTTCCCACAATACCAGCGAATTTGGGTTGGCCATGGCATAACCATATTCAAAACCAAGTACGCCATATTCGCTGAGCAGTGAATTGTAAATCCTCAACTGTCCCTTGGCCCCATCAATACGGCTGAGACGATTATAGGCTTTGTCTGATTCTTCATCGCGCAGCACCGCATGCCGGTGTGAGAATGTACCACGGCGCACATCCTGCCCGCTCATGCGAACATCGTGCCCATCGAGCAGCAGGCTTCCGTACGCCATCAATTCTCCAGTCGCCCAGTCAACCTTTCCTTCTTCGTTGAATAGTTTTACTTTATCCTGGATGATCTTCTCCACTTTTTTCAATGGCTTGAAATCAGCGGGCCAGGACATCAATGCATCAAATATTTTTTTGAAATCGCCTTCACTGATAGCGGTTACCGGCGACAGATCAAAATCTTCGGGTGTTGCCTTGCGCATACTTTTCCAAACCAACTCTGGCTGCTGGTAATGGTAGGGCAGCGGGTTTTGTTTCACTTCGTCCAAACGTTCCTGCAAATCGGCCCAGAATTTCTTTTCCATTTCTTTTGCCAGTTCCTTTGCATCGGCTTCACCATTTTCCAGTAAGTAGGTTGTATACACTTCCCTTGGATTGGGGTGCTTGTCGATCAGTGAATACAAATGCGGTTGGGTAAATTTTGGATCATCTCCTTCATTGTGTCCATGTCTCCGGTAACAAACCATATCGATGAACACATCGCTGTTGAATTCCTGCCGGTAACGGGTGGCAATCTCCACACATTTTACCACTGCTTCTGCATCATCGCCATTGACATGCAATACCGGCGCCTGTATCGCCGCAGCGAGTGAAGTACAGTAATCAGAACTTCTTGCATCATCAAAATCGGTGGTAAAACCGATTTGGTTATTAATAACAAAATGAAGCGTACCGCCGGTATAATAGCCATCAAGGTCGCTCATTTGCAACACTTCATACACCACACCCTGGCCTGCTACACTGGCATCGCCATGAATGAGTATCGGTAATATTTTATCAAAGTCACTATTGTACAGTACATCGGCCTTGGCTCTTGCAAAACCCACCACCACGGGGTCAACCGCTTCGAGGTGCGAAGGGTTGGGCATCAATTTAAGGTGAACAGTTTTCCCATTCGGTGTTTGCAATTCACTGCCGTAACCCATATGGTATTTTACGTCACCACTGCCCATCGTTTGATCAAGCTTGGCAGTTCCTTCAAATTCACTGAATATCTGTTCGTATGTTTTTCCCATGATATTGGCCAGCACGTTCAGCCTGCCCCGGTGAGCCATGCCAATCACTACTTCCTGTACATCATTGTCTGCAGCGGTATTGATAATGGCGTCCAGTGCGGGGATGGTGGTTTCACCACCTTCCAGTGAAAATCGCTTCTGCCCGATATACTTGGTATGGAGAAATTTTTCAAACATGACACCCTGGTTCAGTTTCTCCAGTATACGTTTTTGCTTTTCGAGCGGCAATGGATGGAGAAATTTCTTTTCAATTTCTGCGGTCAGCCAATCCACTCTTTTCTGATCGCTGATGTATTTGAATTCAATACCTACATGAGAGGCGTACCACTGCTGCAGGTGATTGTAAATATTGCGCAATTCGGTAGTGCCTAATCCGATTAGATTTCCAACATGAAATTTTTTATCGAGGTCTCCTTCGGTAAATCCATAAAAACTTAATTCAATATTGGCCCCCCTGTCTTTTCTCGGGCGGATGGGGTTTGTCTTTGCCACAAGATGGCCTTTGTTGCGGTAACCAAGGATCATCCTGTAAGCACGTACTTCTCTCAACCAGTCAATATCTTCCCCCGTGGTTGTGGTCGTGGCAACAGGTGTGGCGGTGCCGTTGGAGCCAATTTTTGCGTTTCCGATGGCAAAATCAAAGCCTTCAAAAAATTTCTTTAATTCCGGGTCAACGCTGCCGGGGTCCTTTACAAAATCCTGGTAAAGGTTTTCTATGAACTGGGGATGAGAATTTGTGATATAGGAGAAATCCTTCATGAGGAAAATAGATTTTTTGTTGGGTCACAAATATCGGGCAAAATAGCGAACCGTACATATCCTGAGGCACTGGTAACCATGAATTATGGCATAAATATAAACCAGGCCGATCGGCTGGCCGAACCTGCTGACACCCGGCATTGAAATGAATTCGTGGCAGGAGGGCCGGTTAAACCCTCCAACACCGGCGGCCGGGGGCAGATTTTTAAATTTAGACCCCGATTTTTTCAATTATTAACCCTTTTCCCCTACCTTTGCCGTCCTAAAAATTAGATACATGGCTAATCATAATGCTACCAAGAAAGATGTGCGCCAGGCTGCCAAGCGTCGCGATAGAAATAAATATTATGGCAAAACTACCCGTAATGCCATCCGTGACCTGAGAGAAATCAAAGAAGGAAAAGAAGGTAGCGAAAAACTGCCCGCGGTTCTTGCAATGGTGGATAAACTGGCAAAAAAAGGTATCATCCACAAAAACAAAGCTGCCAACCTGAAAAGCAAACTGGCAAGGAAAATAAATACCCTGGCTAAGTAATCAGTCAACGGTTGAATATATTGACAAAGCATCCCGGTAACCGGGATGCTTTTATTTTATCTGTCCGTTTCGCCGCGTCCAATAGTTATTGCTGAGTAAGCTGCATTTTTCTTTTTCTCCTGCCCTGCATCATTTGTACCAGCAGGTATACTAAACTCACCAACACAAACAGGAAACAGGCATAGGCAAATACATCCCCGATGATGGAGTAAATCGTCACCGTATGTCCAACCGCCACATCTGCCACCCACAATTTGGTTCCCTCTTTGTAAAAATCCAAACTCGCATATTCTTTACCGCGGTTGTCAACCGCTACTGATAATCCACCACTCGCCTGCCGGACAATGGAGCAGCCATTTTCAATACCGCGCAGAACAGCCATATGCGTATGGTAGGGTGAAATGGCAAACCAGTCGCCTGATGGCAATAACAACAGATCTGTTTTGTTGGATGACAGTTGCTGCATCTCCAGCGGGAAATCCGCATCGTAACAAATAGAACTGGATATCCTTCCATAAGGAGTTTGTATCACGGGTATCTTTCCATCTCCCGGTTGGCTGCTTTCCGCCAGCGGTACTGGTTTGTTTTTGTGAAACACATTCAGGATCGTTCCATCAGGACCAATGAAGACCGCTTTGTTTTCTATGAATTTTTTTCCAAAAAATATTTTACCTGGTTGCATAATGGCAATGGCCATCAGCAGGTATACTTTATTTTTTGCAGCAAATGCCTGTCCCCTTTCGGTCAATGCCCTGTCATTGAAAGTGAACCCAACAGCATTGGCTTCCGACCAGCTAATGATTTTCGCGCCGCGATCCGCTGCCTGCTGGCTCAGTACAAACAAACTGTCATTTATTGTTTTCAGCGCTTCATAACCAGCTTTGTATTTTACCGTATCAGCAGTTTCAATAAATGGTATCTGTGCCACATTCACCTGTTGCAGTTCGGGTGAAGTAAGCGATACATGCGGGTCTATATGTATGGATTTGCCTGTCGCTGTGGCATACATTGCTTCGAGGTAACCAAATGCCGGTGCACTCAGTCCCGCAATCTTTACCGTTGGTTGATTACTGCTGGTATTACTTCTTACTGCACCAAACAGGATGACCAGCAACAAAACTGAACCATACAGCAACAAACCAGGCTTATAAGTTAAACGCTGGCGGTATTTCGCAATGGCCCATACTGCCACTGAGGCAAACCAGTATATCATAAAACTGACACCCCAGATACCAGCGACACTTACCAATTGTATCAGCCAGCTAAACGAAAACTGGGAATTTGCGATTGACCACCATGCACCTCCTCCTGATTTCGTATTAATAAATTCCAATGCCACACAGACAGCCGGGAAAAATAAGGTGCTGATAAAGCCATTGTTCTTTTGCATCAGCTTCCTGTCGAGCAAATAAATCACCATATCCTTTAAGGTGGCCAGGAGCATGAGTATTACAAGCACAGGCAAGGGAAAAGGAATGACATCGAGCAAAGCCAACAGGTTGCCTGCAAATAAAATCGGGAAAGCCCATAACAGTTTTCTTTTAATAGTGGTAACCCTGAAAAAATACAGGATAAAGGCCGGGGACAGCCATGCAAAAATGGCAAAGCCCAGCCTGGGACCTGCCAATACTTTTGATACTGCTGCCAATACCAGTACTAAAACAGCCACCCATGCAGCATGGGTCGAAAAGCGATTGTTTGATGTTTGTTCCATAATAAAAAATTTATGGAGCAAATATGCTATTGCGAAAGGCCCTTTGTCGACCGTTGGCAGGAAGTCAAACACATTTATTTGGTTCGGTTTTGCGACAGCAGAAAGTCGAACGCCTATGGTTGTTCGTGCTTTTTCCTGAACTCACTGGGCGTGAGGCCGGTGTGTTTTTTGAAGAGTGTATTAAAAGAAGATTTTGAATTGAAGCCTACCTCGTACAATACCTCCAGTACGGTGATTTTTTTGTCAGGGGGATTGGTCAGCAGTCTCATCGCCGCCTCAATCCGGTACTGATTGACAAATTCAAAGAAATTTTGCTGTATCACTTCATTGATCACCTGTGATAGTATTTTGGGCTTTACGGAAATTTTGGCAGCGAGTTGTTCCAATGTCAGTTCCGGTTCGAGGTAAGGCTTTTCAGTTTCCATAAAATGTTTCAGACGATCGGCCAGCGCTGTCTTCTCCGCGACAGTCAATGCCGAACCGGCATATTTCGCTGCTGCCTGCAGCGGCTGGTCAGGGTTTGTAATTTCCTTTTCTTCCATCAACGAAAACAGCTCCGGGTGACGCAGTGCTTTTAACAACACGCGGTTAATAAATACAAAGATAGCCAGTACTATAACCGTCAGCAGCAGGTAATAATATTTGGACAAATTGGTAAGGCCGATAAAACCATTTAACAACGCGATGACCATGCAAACGGTAAAAAAAATAATCGTGGACCACAACCAGGAAATATTGGCCCTGCGTTCATCGGAAAAATTATTGCCGGCAATACTGCGGTAGCGCCGGATAAGCGATAAAGCATACCCGATGTATATAAAGAAATGAAGAAAGATAAATGCCGACACATAATAAACGGAGACCGGTATTTTTCGTGCAATGATACCGTTGAGTATGGTCATCTTCAGATCATGCGGCTGCATCAGGTAAGCCCCTTCGGTAAAAATGAAACAAATAATAAACGGCACGAAATGCCGCCACCGGAGCAGGGACATGGAAAAGTCTTTGTACAATACCGACTGTGTGTATAAAAAAAGTAACGGGCCAAATAATAGCGGAAGGCAACTGCCCCATCCCACCAGGTTGGGATTATATTCATGCACACGTTGTAATACCAGGAAACTATCCACGAGGTTAAGGCAGATAGAAAGAAAGAAAGCAGCAAGTATCGCATTACTCAGGCGTTTGCCTTTATCGTGTGTAAAAAGAAATATACTTATCAGCAGCAACTGAAATATTACAATGATAAAAAATATAGCAGCAATACTAAAGCCCATAACGCAGTTGTATGTGTAAATTATTAAATACCATTCATTGTTCGGCAGAAATTTTTGAAACCGCTTCCAGTGATGATCTTTTCGTATTTTCCCTTTTCAATCAACTGTCATGAGACTCATACTGCTCGTACTTGGATTCACTTTCCTGTATTTTCCTTCCCAATCCCAATCATTTATTACACGTTTTGAACAATCGAAAGGATTAGAATCGCCTCCTTATAACGAGATCATTTCCTGGTGGAAGAATATTGACGCCCATTCCGATAAAGTTAAAATGATGGAAATGGGTCCATCCGATGCCGGTTTCCCCATTCATTTAATAGTTGTATCCAATGATGGTGACGCTAATTTTAACAGCATACATAAAAAAAATAAAAGGGTTATCCTCATCAACAATGGCATTCATCCTGGCGAGCCGGATGGTATTGACGCCAGCATGTTGCTGGTGAAGGACATTGTTTCCCGAAAAATAACATTGCCCGATAATATCGTTCTTGCCATCATACCAGTTTACAATATTGGTGGCTGCCTTAACCGAACAACCTTTTACCGTATTGATCAAAACGGACCGGTGGAGAAAGGGTTTCGGGGCAACTCGCAAAACCTCGACCTAAACCGTGATTTTATCAAATCAGATTCGAAAGAGGCCAGGACCTTTGCATCGATTTTTCATCTCTGCGATCCGGATGTGCAGGTTGATAACCATGTGAGTGATGGTGCAGACTACCAGCATATCATGACCCTGCTGACCTCACAACATGATAAACTTGGCGGCGCATTGGGAGAATACCTCAATAAAGAATTTGAACCTGCATTGTATACGCTGATGAAGCAAAAAGGCTATGACCTTGTACCTTATGTAAATGCCTTTGGCGATACACCTGAAACCGGTTGGTCCGCTTACTGGGACAGCCCCCGCTACAGCAGTGGCTTCGCCGCCATGTGGCAAACTTTTTCTTTCATACCCGAAACGCATATTTTAAAAACCTATGAACAAAGAGTGAAGGCTACCTATGCCCTGATGCAGTGTTTTATTGAATTCACTTCGGCCAACAGCGCTGCAATTAAAAACCTGCGCAACCAGGCGCGGCAACAGGCAAAAACACAAAATAGTTTCCCGGTTTCGTGGAGCCTTGACCGTGAGCATTTCACCGAAATCAATTATAAAGGTTATGAAGCTGGTAAAAAGGCAAGCGATGTATCCGGTTTGCCGAGATTATACTATGACCGCAATAAACCGTTTGAGAAAAAAGTAAAATTTTATAATACCTATCTGCCAAAAACAATTATTCAAAAACCTATGGCTTATGTGTTGCCGCAGGGATGGTGGAAGGTGGCAGAATTGCTAAAGTTGAACAAGGTTATAATACAGGCTTTACAAAAGGATACCATCATTGAGGTGGAAACTTATGTTATTGATGATTACAAATCTTCGGCGAGACAATATGAAATGCACCATCCTAATACAGATATAAAGCTCCATACGAAGACAGAAAAACGTTCATTCAGAAAAGGCGATTATATCATTCCGCTCAACCAGGAGGCTAACAGGTTTATCGTGGAAGTACTGGAACCCCAGGGTGAGGACTCCTATTTTTACTGGAATTTCTTTGATGCCATCCTGGGTCAGAAAGAAGGATACAGCGATTATGTGTTTGAAGACGAAGCCGCTGCTTATTTAAAATCACATCCCGATGTACAGGCAAAATTGGATCAGCGCCGGTCAACCGATTCTGCATTTGCAAAAAGTGCCGGAGCGCAACTGGATTTCGTTTTCAAAAATTCACCTTACTACGAACCTGATCACATGCGGTACCCGGTTTACCGGATTATTCATTAAATTGAACAATGCTTTCCAGAACCCTTGTTCCTGCGTTGGTATTACTGGCGTCATTTTCTTCCGTGGCGCAGTCAAAAGATACGCTGCGGAAATATTTCGACGAGCAATTGCAATTTACCAACAGGCGCAATGCCATTTACCAGGGTTATGCCATTTGGCGCAGCGATCACTGGCAGCTGTATGTATTTTATCCTGATTCAAACCTGATCATGCAGATAAAGTATAAGGACGCCCATCTTTCAATTCGCGACGGGGAATACATTATATATTTCCCGAAAGGAGTAAAATCTCTGGAAGGACATTTTACCAGTAACGAAATGGATGGTCTATGGCAATCCTGGTATCCCGACGGCAATAAAAAAGACTCAGGTTATTTTTTCCGGGATCGCTATACGGGTACCTGGATGCATTGGTACGACAACGGTAACCCAAAATTGATGCAAAGTTTCACACCAAAAGAAAATGCTGGTAAAGCAGGCGATCCTGCTGCAAAAATCGAGGGAGAAATAGAAGGTACAGCAAACAATCTTCCCGGCGCTATGAAAGTCCAGCGTGTGATAGAAGGAACATTGAATGGTCTTTATGGTTCCTGGTATGAAAATGGGAAAATTGAATCAACAGGCACATACAGCAGAGACTCTTTACAGGGAGAATGGAATTGGTACCGCGAAGACGGCACTTCCTGTACCAAAGAAAAATATGATAATGGTAAACTCGTGGATCTTGCATGTTACAATGAAAAAGGCGAATATACCGGCGCTACCTGCAGTGTTGCCAAAAGACCTGTCCTCATCCATCCTTTTTTTTCTGCCACGGAGTACATTCAATTTGAATTGTCGAAAGTTGATAAGAAAAAGATCAACTTCGAGGGAAATGTATTGATCCGGTTTACGG
This sequence comes from Chitinophagaceae bacterium, assembly GCA_044223995.1. Lineage (GTDB taxonomy): Bacteria > Bacteroidota > Bacteroidia > Chitinophagales > Chitinophagaceae > JACMLD01. The sequence continues at coordinate 651,947 of JBGALE010000001.1, read as the reverse complement.
TGATGAAAGACGCGACGGCAGCAAATGTTATGATTGATTATTCACCGGATCAAACTTTAAATGCCGAAATCAAAAAAATAATTGCTGCTATGAAATGGTCGCCGGCAGTGAGCCATAACCGGCCGATAGATTTTCAGCTGCAATTATTGGTACCTTATTTTAAAAATAATAACTGACCCCTTTATTTAAAATAACCATCATTAAAAAAATATGAATAAAGTCCTTTCCCTAATAATCCCCTTCCTGTTTGTTGCATGCAGGGTTTTTGCGCAGGACACTGCCTGGAAAAAAATCGTCGTAGATAATAATTTAACGGTTTCATTGCCTCCAGCGACTGTGACAATAGACACCTCATTTGAAAAAAATAATGTAACGGCTGATATGAGAATTATCAAGGCCAGCGCTGATTACTCTACGATAGGCATTACAGTTACAAAAGCCGGACTGGAATCAGTTGACAATCCAGAATCCATGGATGAAGCGTATAAAGGTGTGGAAGAAGGTTTCAGAAACAGTGCCCGGGCAAAGGGATTCAATACAACTTTTTCGGATACCTTATTTGAAGACATAAAGGGGAAAAAGGCAATGATGTACAAAGATGCCGGTGGAAATCATTACAGGGTATATTACTATATGTTTATTTTGAATAGCAATATGTACGGAATCATGGCCTCACCAAATGGAGAAGAAAGCGAAGGCAGTAGAAAAGAGTTAAAAAGATTATTGACATCCTTTCACTTTACTGCTAAGACGATAAACGAAAAAAAATTTAATTCAAAGGCTGAATCGCTGGGTTATAAAATAGGGGAAATTATCGGGTACCTGATTGCAATGGGTGTATGTATCCTGGCTGTTTACTTGTTCGTACGCTATCTTACACGGCCTAAAAAACAAAACCGGCCCTCCTGATGGGAAGGCCGGTCGCCTGGCAATAATTTATTTGTTGCTATTGTATTACCTTAATTGTTCCTGCACCGTTGTATGAATGATATTCTCCGTTATACATCGCATCGGCACTCACGGGCCCCATACGATAAACACCCGGGCTTACTGCACGAACGGCATAATAATAGGTCTGCCGCTGGTTGTACAGGTTTACAAATAAATTGATACGATCGTCCCGAACATCCAGTGCTGTGGGAACTGCCGCATCTTTTATCCAATCCATACCAGGCAATTCCTTGGTGCGCGGGTTTTCAATTTCAAAACCGGCAGGTAATAAATCAGCCAGTACAATATTTTCTATTGACCCACTGTATGATTTCTCCAGCGAAAGTTGAACGATCACGAGATCGTTTTGCTTAAATGTATTTCCACTGATGGCATGGCCAAAGCGATCGAAAAATTTGCGGCGTACTTTAATGTAATTGTCTTCTTCCTTGTACGCGCCGCTGGCGCTGATGCCTTCACTCTGCCACCAGTAATACAATTGCCCGCTGCCACTTGTACTAACATTAACAGCATTACCGCCCAGTTGCTTTGCTGTCAGCCGCACTGTTGCTCCATTCATACTGGCCACTGCCTTTCCATTTACGTTGATGGATGCAGTTACCGTTGATTTGTTTGCCGACCTGGCCAGTTTTCCCTGTGCCAGGAATGCAAATGCACTTTCCTGGGTGCTCCACCAGTAGCGTTGCTTTAATTTATCTATCACGTGGCGCGCCATGGTACCAATTTGCGGGTTGGTGGGATCGACATCGATCAACACATTTAATGCAATGGCTTCATCGCGGATATCGCTGTAAAAACTTCCGCCGGTTTGTGCCACAGACACTTCACCGCTGAACGATGTTGGCAACAGTTCTTTGAATTTATTTTTATCACCTGCCAAAGCATACGCGGCCGATAATAAATAACGGCTGTCAAGTGCCAGCAAGGCTGTATTTGTCTTGTAATAGTTCATGGCGCTGATATTGGGTCGTCCCGCCAATGCCAGTACATACAAACTGTAGGCTACTTCCTTGGGTGCGATCTTTCTTTGCTGGTTTTGATTATAATAATATAAAATAGTTTCCCGGTTGCGGAGTTTGCTGGTAAGATAGTTGAGCAATGTTTCCAGCAAACCTTTGTCAACATCATATCCGGCTTTTTGTGCTTCCACCAGGAAATGCGCTGCATAAACGGAGGCCCACCAATGCTCTGAACCCTCTCCATCCCATAATGTGATACCCCCATTGTACAGTTGCCGCAATTTTATTTTTTTGATCGCTTCCTGGATATTGTAGTTGGCGGAAGCTTTTCCCGCCTTTCCTGTGTTCAGCAGATCGGCAAGATCGCCGTAATACAATTGAGGGAATGCGACGGAGACTGTTTGTTCGGTACAACCATAGGGATATTCCACCAGGTATTCAAACTGTTTGGCAAGTTCCAATGCAGGTGAACGGCTTATCACTAACTGGTAGTCCGTACTGCCAGGCATAAAATCGCTTAAACCCACCGTTATATTTTGAGAACCACCTCCTGCTATGGTGCCGGCACCCGACATCTTCTGCAATGTTGAAGCAGGGCGCACACTGATTTCAGTTTCATCGGTAAACTTCTCTCCCAATCCCTGTACTTCCACTTTTACCTTTCCAACACTGATGGCCGGTGATGCCACCACCTGGAATACAGCCCTGCCCTCACTGTTTGCTTCAAGGGACACCGTTTGTTTTGCATCACCAACTATTTGCAACGGAGCGCTGACAATCATGGTGGCAGATGCGCTGGTACTTTTGCTGGTTGTATTGGTAATTGTAACGGGTACAGTTACCGTATCCTTCGGACTAAGGAATCGTGGCAATGCCGTACTCAATACAATAGGATCAGCAACTTTCATAGATGATTCTGTGCTGCCAAAACTTTCATCTTTATAAGCCACTGCCATCATCCTGATTTCACCACTGAATTGTGGTATATCAAATTCAAACGTAGCTTCTCCACTGCCATTTGCTTTGGCAATACCGCTCCAGTAGCTGACAATCTTAAATCTTTTATTGGGCATTGGGTTGGTACGTTTGTTCATCTCGGCATCGCCATCACCACCCGTGCTGCTAAGCCTTGCCCTTACTTCCGGGAACAATAACGGATACATGTCATAACCGCTCACTTCCAACGCACGGTTAGCATAAAAATAATTATAAGGATCAGGTGTTTTAAAATTGCTTACCTGCAATACGCCGTTATCAACTGCCGCCAGAGTAACATAACTTCCACTTGCAGCTTTTACGGTTACCTTCTGGTGTGTATGGGATCGTACCGACTGCTGCGCTACTACCTGCACATCCATCTTTCTTTGCTTCTCTTCCACCCGGATACTCTGGTAGCCATGTGCAACGGTCAGTGGTATATCGCTTACATCATGTGGTTTGATCAGCGTTGCAGTAACATATACATTTGGAAGATGGTCAGCGGTCAGTTTTAAATCAACCGAAGCCTGCCGATCCTTCACCGTTACATACTGGTAAGAAACTACTTTATCCGTTTCCATCGTCACCAGCATATTTCCACTGAAAGGTGTTTTGAACAATACTTTTGCACTCTCCCCTGTATTATAAGCAGTTTTGTCCAGTTCAATATCGATATTGCCCTCGGTATTTACTTCAAAGGAATTGTTGTCGCCCCATCCCCAGCCGCCATAACTGTAAAATTCTTTTTTCACATAACTATTGGCACCGGGCACATATACACGCAATTCGTAATTACCCGGTGATCGCGGTGTAAAAGAATAGGATGCCGCTTCCCCGCCAATAGTTGTGAGGTTGGAAGCAACCAGTTTGTCTTCTTTCTGTGATTCATACCGGAAGTATTCACCATTTTTTGTCAGCACTGTCCGGTATTCGTGTTTTATCACTTCTACTTTTGCCTGGGATGTTGTTACCTGCTGTGTTTTATTCAATGCAATCAGCGGGAACTTGATCACCTGGTTCAACGGATAATACCACCAGCCATCTGAACCGATGCCGAAGAAAACATTTTGCGTATAAATTTCTGCTGAAGTGCTCCTGCTGACCGGTCTCCCGGTTTCATCAAACACAGTAGCATAAAATGTCGCTTCGAGCAATCCAACATTTTTATATAAATCCTTCGCATTAAAACTTTCTTCAGCATTTCCTTTCTCATCCAGCTTTCCCTCCTTTACATCTTTATCGAACGTAACTCCGGGGTTGGCAATAGAAAAATCATACTTCGCATATTTCGATGGATTGAACTCTTTTTGTTTCACCTGTATCTCGCATTCGTAATTCCTGTTGGCAGCAGGCGGTCCAAAAAAGTTGACAGCATTGATGGTAAGTTTTGTAGTCTCACCGGGCTGCAGCGAAGACTTATCCAGTTTGGCACTTACTTTTATACGATCAGGAACAAATTCTTCTATCATAAAATTTTTCGTGCCCAGCAATACGTCATTGCCATTGTATACCTCCAGTGAATAACTTCCTGTAATAGCTGATTCAGCAATATCAACACTTCCTTCCAGCGATCCCTGTTCATTCAGATTTTTGCGGAATGTTTTTAATTCTTTTCCATTGGGCAGCAGGAATTTCAGTTTGACAGGCAGTTCACCAGGGCTGCGCCATAGTTTATCACGTACCACAACGGAGAAATTAACTTTTTCACCGGGCCTGTAGATATCGCGTTCTTCATAAATAAATGCGTCGAGGCCTGTCGTATTGTTTCGTTTACCGCCTACTTCAAAACGGCTGGTATTTACTTTTGTACTGGAGAAAGGCAAGTAACTAAAATCTGTTTCCGTCTTGGCAATGATCATCGCTGGGCGGAATCCGGCAAATTCTTTCTTTGCATAATTAATTTCGGCCACGCCATCGGCATTGGTGCTACCGGTTCCAAGCAATTGGTTATTGTTGCCATAAGCCACTACGTTAACACCGTTCACCGGCATCGCAGTTTTTAATGAATTGACAAATACAAAAATTTTATCAGTTCCTTCTTTCGCTATCAATCCAAAATCGGACAGCGAAATAAACCGGCTGTCGCTTACCCAATAATCCTTGGTTGATTTAATCTTGATATGATAAATGCCTTTGAACTCGGGTAATTTATCCTCAATAGAAAAATTAAACAACCTTCCTGAACCACTCTTTGGTAAAGTGCGGGTATCAATTTCCTTTTCATAGATAACATCGCCTACTACGGCATCGCTGCCTTCGCTGTCATAATATTCTTCCCGATCACCTTCGCTTTCGCTGGGATAATACCCGCTGCGCTGCGCTGCCAGCAAATTGTTTTCATAAATTTTTGAAATGATAACTTTTACTGTTGGTACATTCACCAGTTTCACTTCAATATTTTTCGCACCCTGTCCTGCCAGGTATACCGCTTTGGCGTTGACAAAACTGATGGTAGGTTCCATTTTACCAAAGGCAAAATTGCTATGGTATTCATCTTTCAATACACCCCCGATTTTTCCGCGCATGCCCTTTAATAAAATGAGTTCATAACTTTTTGAAGCATCAAAACCTTCACTGCTGAGAATAAAACCATCGTCGGTTGGTTCTACTGAAAATTTGACCGCCGGATCAATTTTAATATAAGAAGCCAGTTCGGATGCCACCACCTGCTGGCTGGTCCTTACCGTAATAGTACCAGTGCTTCCATCGTGCTCAGCGCTTACATCGTTTATCGTTAATACAAACGGCGAAGGCACCACCGCACTGGTTTCAACTTTTTCTTTTGTGGCATTGGCGCCGCCTTCCGGAAGCAACCCTTTGTCGATACTTATTTTAATATTGTAATCCTTGTCTTCTGTTTTGACATTTTTCAGCCGGAGCGATACTTTATTATCCGCTGAAATGGTTTGCAATGTATAATCTGCTGCGGCTCCATCCAGCGTCACCTGTAGTTTGTCCTTTATCGTATTTGGATCAATGGGATAATTAAAATACAAATCCACCTGTGGAACAGCCGCTCTTGAATTTTCATCTACCAATACCCATGTTACATTGGTATTATCCAGTTTCAGGTCGGGCGTATGAAAACTAATCGCATCTCCTTTTTCAATTTTATCAAATTTGGAATAACGAAGCAGTTCTTTTCCCAGTGTAGCTTTATACGTGGTGGCAGGTGCCAGTGGGCGCGACGGTGAGAAAACAAGTTCATCGCCGTGTTCCCAGCGAAAACGGCCGGGTATCTTTGGTTCAAAGGAAATATATTCGGTAGAATCCCATTGGTTGGTCAATGAATCACTGACCAGTGGCTTACTGAAACGAAAGCTCAGGTTTCCGAGCTGTGCCACTTCATCTTTGGCATTGGTATAATCGAGTGCAACCGCATTGCGGTTACAGGCATATAAAAAAATAATCCCGACTACAATCGGGATAACGACAGTTTTGGCAATACGCATATAAAGGTTTAATTGAAAGGGTGTTGAAAAGTAGATGTTAAAGTACAAAAAGAGATTAAAAAAACAGGCAATGTTTTTCTATTGTGGAAAAGAAAGCCTGATATTAGTACCGCGAAGCTATGGAGGATGACCCGGGGAGTCCATGAGGTGGAAAGGAATTAGTAGCCGAAAGTTAGTTGATGCAAGAGTTGCTTTGCAAATACTCCGCGATAAGGATTTGTTAATTGATACGACGGTGAAAGTTGACAGGAACAAAATAGTAAAGTGGCTAAAACGCCTGGGCATTACTGCAGTCGCCGTGATAGTCTTGTTTTTTATCCTCAACTGGATTTTTCCCCTGCCGGGTAAAATTGAATACTCAACGATTGTTACCGACAATAAAGGCGAAGTAGTGCATGCATTCCTCACCAGCGACCAGCAATGGCGGATGAAAACTGAACTGGAAGAGATTTCACCCCTGTTGCGAAAGATTATCATTGAAAAAGAAGACCGTTATTTTTACAGCCACCCTGGTGTTAACATGCTGGCCATTGCCAGGGCAATGGGAAAAAATATCCTGCGGATGAAAAGAACTTCCGGTGCTTCTACCATTACCATGCAGGTGGCGCGTGCACTGGAACCAAAACGTCGTACCTATTTCAATAAACTGGTAGAAGTATTCAGGGCCTTCCAACTGGAAATGAAATATTCAAAGGATGAAATCCTGCAGTTATACCTCAACCTGGTTCCTTATGGTGGCAATATTGAAGGTGTGAAATCTGCGTCCATCCTCTATTTCAGGAAAAACCCCGACCACCTGTCGCTGGCAGAGATAACAGCTTTATCTATTATCCCCAACCGGCCTTCTTCGCTGGTGATGGGTAAGAATAATGACGTAATCGTTCGGGAAAGAAACCGCTGGCTGAAGAAGTTTGCAGCCGATAAGGTATTTACCGAAAAAGAAATTGCCGATGCGCTCGACGAACCATTGACCGCTACCCGTGGTATTGTACCCAAACTGGTACCCCATCTTGCGTGGCGGCTGAAGAAACAGGGAGGTGACATCATTCGCACCAATATCGACATGAATACCCAGTCGAAGCTGGAAAAACTGGTAGAAGATTATTCCCGTTCGATGCAGTTGAAAAATATCCGCAATGCTGCCGTGATGGTGATCGATAACAATACCCACAAAGTAGTTTCCTATATCGGCTCCGCTAATTTTACCGATACCACCGATGATGGACAGGTCAATGGTGCTGCGGCTATCCGGCAACCGGGAAGTACGCTGAAACCATTATTATACGGGCTGTGCATTGACGAAGGCCTGCTCACGCCTAAAATGGTTATCACCGATGTAGCTGTCAACTACAGTGGCTATGCACCGGAAAACTATGACCGTAAGTTCAATGGATATGTAACGGTGGAATATGCACTGGAGCATTCGCTTAATATACCGGCAGTCAAAAGCCTGAAACTGCTGGGAAAGGATAAGATGATTGAAAAACTGGCGGCCTGCGATTTTCAACAGGTAAAAAAAGATCAGAAGAAACTCGGATTGTCGCTGATACTCGGCGGTTGTGGCGCTACATTGGAGGAGCTAACGGGCTTGTACAGTTGTTTTTCAAATAATGGGAGATACATACGTCCGGGGTTTATGGTACAGGATACCCAGTGGCAAAAACACGGAACGAAAATTCTCAGCCCGGCTGCTACTTTCATGATTAATGAAACATTGTCGAAAGTAAACCGTCCCGACTTTCCACTAAACTGGCAAAGTACGGAGCGCATGCCCAAGATTGCGTGGAAAACGGGAACATCGTATGGTAAACGCGACGCCTGGAGTATTGGCTACAATAAACATTATACGGTGGGTATCTGGCTGGGAAATTTTTCCGGTCAGGGTGTTGCCGAATTGAGCGGCGCCAATATCGCCACGCCATTGCTGTTTAAAATATTTAATACCATCGACTACGACAGCGACGAAGAATGGTTCCGTCAGCCCGATGACTGCGATATACGAAAGGTATGTTCTGAGACCGGTTTACCCCCCAATGATTTTTGCAGCAGTATTATTTCAGATTATTTTATTCCGCTGGTATCGCCTTCCGTCAGATGCAACAATATGCAGGAAATAATGGTAAGCCCGGATGAAAAAATTTCCTATTGTCAGACCTGTGCACCTGCCACAGGCTATAAGAAAAAGCGCTACCGTTTGATTTCATCCGATATGCAGGCATGGATGGAAGAAAACCGCGTGGTATATGAACGCATACCACCACATAATCCAAATTGCGAGAAAGTGTTTAAAGAAGGAGCCCCATATATTACTTCACCAGCCAATGGTTCAGAATATTTGATAAGCAAAAAACACCCGGAGCCATTGCAGTTGGTTTGCCGTACAGCAAATGATGTCAGTAAAGTATTCTGGTATATCAATAACAAGTTTTACAAATCAGGTGAAGCAGGGGCCAAACAGTTTTTTATTCCTGACGAAGGCCCGGTAAAAATTTCCTGCACCGATGATAAGGGAAGGAACCGTGATATTTGGATCAAGGTGAAGTATGTGAATTTATAAAAAAACAGCCGTTGATATTGGCTGTTTTAATTTATGTTGTTGGGCAACTTCACTAATCAATCCGCTTTACCGTTCCGCTGCCGTGGATTTCAGTACTCATTTTTGGGCTGCCTTTGTAGCGGATATCGCCGCTGCCGGAAATATGTACATCCAGTGATGAAGCTGCAAATACATCTGTATCACCACTACCGTGTACAGAAACTTTCACATTTTCCGCTTTCAAATCACCTGCTTTTACATTTCCGCTTCCACTGATCAGGCTGGATAAATCTTTTGTTTCTCCCGCCAGCGTTGTATTACCACTGCCATGCGTTTCGGTATTGATATTGGGTGCGTTTATTTCCAGTGCTATATCACCACTACCGGAAATTCTTGTCGTCATACCCGAACTGTCGGCTATTTTTCCTTCGCTGTTGATATTTCCCGATCCATGTACTTCAAAGTCGTGCAGCACCGGGGCCGTGATATATACCCTTGCTTCATGGTAATTGCTGAGCCAAATATTATCACGGAAACGCACCATCAGCCTTCCGTTTTCTACATAGGTTTCTATGTATTGCAAAATATTCTGATCCGCTTCCACTTCAATATTAAAAGACCCCTGTTTAACATACAGGTCAATAGAACCATGTGTTTCAACACCGGTAAAACCAGTAACGGCCCTTTGTTCTTTTCCTACCACACCGTTTCCACGTATTCTTCTTCCACCCATAAAGCGGCAGGATGCCAGCAAGAGGGCTGCCAACGGTAATACAATCAAAAACTTTTTCATGTGCTGCTTTTTTGGTTATTCAGGAACAACAGTTTTTTACTGAACTTTTTTTACACTGCCAGCACCACTTACTTCCTGGCTCACGTTGCTGGCACCGCCCTTATAGGAAACGCTGCCCGCACCGGTAACATGTGCATCCAACTTTACACTCGCATATACATCTGCATCACCCGCGCCACTGATATCCACCTTGGTGTTTTCAGACAGGAGGTCATAACAATGAGCTTTTGAAGCGCCACTCAAATCGAGGTCAAATGATTTTGTCTCACCCTTCAGGTTCACAGAACCAGCGCCTGTTACTTCGGCTGAAATAGAAGGTGCATTCACTTCCATATTGATATCACCCGCACCGCTCACTTCCATTTTTAAAGGATCGGCATTGCTTATTTTACCCTGGCCATTGATATTACTGGCACCTGATACACTTATTTCGCGGTATCCGGGCGATACTACATATACTTTTATTTTATCTGTCGGGTGAAGATTATAACCTGATTTGTTTTGTACCACTATTTTATCACCCTCCTGGAACACTTCAATATAAGAAAGAAGGTTTTCATCTGTTTCAACCCTTACCGGTTTCACATCTCCCTGCGATACATACAATTCAATGGCACCGGAAACTTCTACATTTTTGAATGAGGACACGGCATGTTCCTCGCTTTTTATATTGCCATTGCCGCGAACCCTTTTACCAAAGGCATAACGGCAGGAAGGTGCAGCGATAGCAACGACTATTAACAGGAAAACTAACTTTTTCATGTGTTGGTGTTTTGAGACATAAAGTTTGGACATTTAGCCCGATTTGAGAAATACAATCTGGATGATAGGACGCTGCGGCAGCCCGGTAGGTTACAGGCAACAGGTATTGCCGGTACCAGTCAACTTTTCTGAATTATTTCAAAAATTCATTTCCGCCGAAACGCAATACAGTAGAGGGTTTTGTGGCGGGGATAAACTAAAAATCTCAAACTGGCGACAGTTTTTTACCTTCGCAGCCATGACGGAAAAGATACTCATTCTTGATTTTGGATCGCAGTATACCCAATTAATCGCCCGGGCCGTTCGTGAGGCCAATGTATATTGCGAAATTGTTCCCTACCACAAACCCGTTGAATACGATCCCGCCTTAAAAGGCATTATTTTATCGGGTTCACCGTTTAGTGTCAACGAAGACAAAGCCCCCGCAGTAGATGTAGCCGCCCTGGTAGCCAATACCCCGGTATTAGGTATTTGTTATGGAGCGCAATTGACCGCCAAATGTTTCGGCGGCCGCGTGGAAAAAAGTAACAAGCGGGAATATGGCCGGGCACTCCTCCACAAAAAGAAGGATGATATCTTACTGAAAGACGTCATTGAACTGTCGCAGGTGTGGATGAGCCATGCAGATACCATCCTTGAACTGCCAGGTGGTTTTGAAACACTGGCCACCACTGAAAGCATTCCCATTGCAGCCTTTAAAACCAATGGCCAGTTTGCCCATGCATTATATGGCTTGCAGTTCCACCCGGAAGTGTACCATTCCGTGGAAGGAAAAAAGATCCTGAAAAATTTCCTTGTAAATATCTGCGGATGCACACAGAGCTGGACGCCCGCACATTTTATTACAGATACCGTTGAATCTCTGAAGAAACAAATCGGCGACCGGAAAGTGATCATGGCACTTAGTGGTGGCGTCGATTCTACCGTAGCCGCTACATTGATTCATCGTGCCATTGGTGATCGCCTGTTTGGCATTTTTGTCGACAATGCAGTGCTGAGAAAAAATGAGTACCAGCAGGTACTTGATACCTACCATTCCATCGGGTTGAATGTAAAGGGCGTTGATGCAAAAGAACTTTTCTTCAGTGAACTGAAAGGAAAGACCGAACCGGAAGCAAAAAGAAAAACAATCGGCCGGTTGTTTATTGAAGTATTCCAGCAGGAGGCGAAAAAAATTGAAGGCATAGGGTTGCTGGGACAGGGAACGATTTATCCAGATGTGATTGAAAGTATTTCCGTACACGGCCCATCTGTTACCATCAAGTCGCACCATAATGTAGGTGGTTTACCAGATATCATGCACCTGGAACTGGTGGAACCGCTCCGTTATCTTTTTAAGGATGAGGTAAGGCGTGTTGGCAAAGAACTGGGCATCCCTGCTGAATTACTGGACAGGCACCCCTTCCCGGGGCCGGGATTGGCCATCAGAATTTTGGGCGAAATCACCCCTGAAAAAGTACATTTACTGCAGGAAGCCGACGACAGGTATATACGTGGTTTAAAAGATCACCAGCTCTATGCAACTGTTTGGCAGGCAGGAGCCATCTTATTACCTGTGAAAAGTGTAGGTGTTATGGGCGATGAAAGAACATACGAATTTACCGTGGCACTCCGTGCTGTAACATCGGTAGATGGTATGACGGCAGACTGGGCACACCTTCCTTATGATTTTCTGGCATATATTTCGAATGATATCATCAACAATGTGAAAGGCATCAACCGCGTGGTGTATGATATCAGCAGTAAGCCGCCTGCAACGATTGAGTGGGAATAGGTATTTCCGGTTATGATTGCCAGTAAGGACACAACGATTATTGCTACGATATGTATAGAAAGATATTTCATACCATCACCCTTCTTCTGCTCTTTATTCTGCCATTTGCCGTACAGGGGCAAACAGACAGCTTGCATAAAAGATATAAGGTGGCCATTTTCACCCCGCTCTACCTGGATTCTGCATTTGACGCAACGGGCGAGTATAAACAGGGAAAGAATTTTCCGAAATATATCAACCCCGGTCTTGAATTTTATGAAGGCGTGCAATTGGCGCTGGATTCACTGCAAACTGAAAAAGTACCGCTGGACATACAAATCATCGACACACGTTCTGCCAAACAAAGTTTACAGGAAGAACTTGGTTCTGCCGACCTGGAAAATACCGGGTTGTTTATCGGGCATGTAACACCTGCAGAAGCAAGGGTGCTGGCAGATGCAGCCGTTAAAAGAAATATTCCCTTTATTAATGCCAATCTTCCCAATGATGCAGGCATTACCAATAATGCTTCCTTTGTTATCTTAAATTCAACGCTGAAAACACACTGTGAAGGTTTGTACCGCTTCCTGCAGAAAAACTATCCCACTTCCCCCATTGTTATGTTCAGGAAAAAAGGTGCACTGGAAGACAGGTTGAAAACCTATTTCACCGATTTTGAAAAAGCGACCAATAGTGTAAGGCTCAATATCAAATTTGTTACACTCGACGAAAACGCCCCGATGAACCTCGCGAGTTACCTCGACAGCAACAGGCTCACGATTGGTATTGCCGGCAGCATGGATGAAAATTTTGGTAAAACAGTGGCACAACAACTGGCCACGCTCAATAAAGATTATCCTGTAGTACTGGTGGGTATGCCCACCTGGGATACGATCACCGACTTTAACCGCAAAGAATACAAAGGCCTGGATATTATTTATTCAACTCCTTTTTACAATGCCAAGCTCGACAAGATCAGCAACAGCATCAACAATTATTTTACTACCAATATGTTTTGCCGTCCCAGCGACATGGTATTCCGCGGATACGAATGCATGTACCGTTTTGGAAAACTGCTGGTACTGAAAGGCAACAACCTGTCGTCGAGTATCGGTGAGAAGAAATTCAAGGTATTCTCCGATTTCGATATACAACCCGTCATCAACAAACAAACCCTCGCCCTGGAGTATTTTGAAAACAAGAAATTATACTTCGTAAGGAAAGCCGACGGCCTGGTAAAACAGGTATATTAGTCAATAAGGGTCGCCAATTTCCTCGTTTATTTTATTATTTCTGAAAAAAATCGGGCAGAGAGGTTAATTTTCATTAAAGTAAAAAGTATTGCTCCCTAAGAATTGTTGTTTTTCAATTTTTTATAATGCTATCTGCCGATGTCCGACAGAAGAATTCGAAAAAAGGTTATCTTTTAACTGCTAATGTTTGGCGAGAATGATTTGGTTGGATATTAAGGAGTATTAATAATTCAATCAAGGTGTTGAGTAAGCCTTTTTACTTCTTCATAAAATTTATTTATAAGTTGATCTTTTTGAAAAGAATCCAAAGAAATTACTTTTGCACTCTCCTTTTCCAATTGATCTTGAATAGCATCTTTATTACATACAACTTCTTTTATAGGTTGAATTGAATTTCCAAATAATTCCAATTGACTCCTATGTTTATTTTTGTTTGACATTTCAACTGCAAACTTATGTATTATGTTTTAAGTTTCAAGCCCCTTTTTTCCAATTCCTTTACTATTTCGGATTCTAAAACCGGAATAGCTTCTAAAGAAAGAGTAGATTTAGGTTTTACATGCTGTAGATTATACTTGCGCTTTTTCCCATCTTCTTGCTTTCTTGAATCCGGAGCCATCTTGAATAATTCCATATATCTTGAAGGCGCAACCCCATCATACATTATTATGATTACTTTTCCAGTAGTATCTTCAATTTCTGTTATAGCATCGAAATGTAATTTAGTAGTAAGGCTTTTTCTATATGGTTCAATATAGTAAACTCTTTTGATTCCAGCAACAATTATATGACGAGCGCAGTTATGACATGGATAAGTTGTAATATACAAACTGCCCCCACGAACCCGATCTCCCGCAGTTTGGCAACCTGTAATTATTGCGTGCATTTCGGCATGAATTGCCCTTGAAAATTCAACTAACGATTTTATTTTCGAGCCCCTAATTTTTTGGTAAACCCTTGAAGTATCTATTTTGGTTTCCTCCCCAAATTGTTCTTTAATTTCTTTAATCACAATATTCACTAACTCATTGGTCATCAAATTTTTCTCATCATCATTCCAACAACCTTTATCACCTAAGTTCCAGCATCTTTTATCACCCTCCCCAAGCAAGTCCTTCGTATTAGACTGATATAATCCTCCACCCGCTTTAGGCACATCATTCCATCCTATTGATAAAATTTCTCCCTTTGCATCAGTCAAAGCAGCTCCAACCTGTCGAGACAAGCACGCCGAGTTATTTGCCGCACTCGCAGCATGGTACATGGCAGTCTCCTCATGAGTTGGAGTAATAACTTTTGACCCAAATATCAAATTTATAAATCGTTTCAATTTTTCTTCTGTTGCTTGGTTTATGTCTGATTCCACTCTTAAAAAGTAATCAGACCTAATAAAGGTATCTCTGACCTTTTGGCCGTTTGCAAGCTCTTCTCCTGAATCTCTGTCTATTAATTGACTAACTTCGGGGTCACTCATCCCTCGGTTCTTTAAATTTTTTTCTCGTTCATCAATTGGAGAAAATATTCCAATTGAATAATGAATTTCTCGGTATACCGTTTGGAAAAGCTCCAGTTCATTAGTGTTCTTAATAGAATCAATTATATAACACACCCTTCTTGACTTAAATGAAGTATTTTCCTCTTTCTTTTGTTCAGCTATTCTCTCAAAACTTATCTGTTGAATAGCTAAACTAGCTAAAACATTATTTTCATGACTTCTCCGCAATTCATTACCCCCATCTATTAATTTTTTTGTGTACTCGAACCCCGAAATTCCACTAGAGTTTAAATTTTTAGCTAAATCAGAATAAGATTTTATAAGATGACTAAGTCTTATTATTTTAACTTCATAACCAAAATCTTGCTCCAATATTTCTTTCAATTTTTGTCCCACCCCATGAATATCGGTTCCCACAAACCCACACAAAGTAATAACTAGCTCTACGGTATGGGTGTTATTTATTTTGTCTATTATCCCTATCTCTTCTTTACTTCTTAATTGAGGTTTTTCTTTAATTTCTACAGTCTGTGCTTTTAGAGGTTCCCCCATAAAATAATTTTATTTAAAAAATAAACAAGCTAAAGCATTCACATTTTAAAAGTAATATAGTAAAAACACCAATCAAACTTATAGTTAGGTTTTGGTGTTCTACAAATATCGCCAATTTTTCACCGGCGGCGCAGAATTGATGTAAATTGTTCAACGCATTATCATTTTAATAATGGCTCTAATAGAATTTTCAGATAAAGGTTTGTACTGTCCGCAGGGGAATTTCTATATTGACCCCTGGCGGGCAGTCGGCAAAGCCGTGATCACACACGCACACAGCGATCATGCACGGCCGGGTGCCGGGTGGTATTTGTGTCATAACCATACAAAACCATTACTGCAATTAAGGCTCGGCAGCAATAATTATCAAACTGTGGAATGGAATGAGCCAGTTTTTATCAATGGCGTTACCGTATCATTACATCCCGCAGGGCATATTATTGGATCTTCACAAATAAGAGTAGAATACAAGGGCGAAGTATGGGTGATCAGCGGAGATTATAAAACAACGGACGATGGAATCAGCGGAAAATTTGAGCCGATTCGTTGTCATACATTCATCACCGAATCAACATTTGGTCTCCCCATCTATCACTGGAAACCAGACGAAGAAATTTTTAACGCCATACGGCAATGGATACACGGGAATAAAGCGCAACGACGCACCAGTGTATTGCTCGCTTACAGCCTGGGCAAAGCGCAACGCGTTATTAAAAACCTGGCAGATTGCGTGGAAAATATTTTTGTTCACGGCGCTATCTATAATTCACAGGAGGCATTGAAAAATGCAGGATGGAATTTCCCCGGGGTAAAAAAAGTAACAGCCGACATTTCAAAAGAAATATTTTACAACAGCCTCGTAGTGGCACCCGGTAGCGTAAGCGACAGTCCCTGGCTGAAAAAAATGCAGCCAGTTTCCATAGGCGTGTGCAGCGGATGGATGCAAGTGCGTGGCAATGCGAGGAGACAAAATGTAGATGCAGGTTTTGCACTAAGTGATCATGCCGACTGGAATGGACTGCTCAGCGCTATTAAAGCAACGGGTGCACAAAAAGTTTTTGTTACACACGGTTTCCAATCCGTACTCAGCCGTTACCTGAATGAAAACGGAATTGAAGCGGCTGAAGTGCTCACTGAATTTGGAGAAGAAGAAGAAAATACCTCAGCGATATCCAACAGTGAAAATGATGTATAGTGAAATGACAGATCAATGCATACATACAGGCAATGATGTTACCAGCAACACTTCGGCTGGCGGTATGCAATTATTTGCAAACCTTGTCAACCGTGTTGGCAGCAGTACGGCAACGAATGACAAGCTGGATGCGCTGGCATCCTATTTTTCCACAGCAGATAATAAAGACAGCGTCTGGGTCATTGCCATCTTCAGCGGACGAAGACCAAGGCGTGCAGTTACTTCCACACAATTGCAAGCCTGGTGTATTGAATTAACGGGTCTTTCCGCATGGCTGTTCGAAGAAAGCTATAACACGGTCGGCGATCTCGCAGAGACGATCGCATTATTATTACCAGCCGGCAGCAATGGGAATGCCATTCACCAACCATTGCATTATTATATTGAACAATTGTCATTTCTTGAAAAGGACAGCGAAGCAGCTAAGAAAAAATTTGTAACTGAAAGCTGGCTGGCGATGGACAGTGAAGAAAGGTTTGTATTTAACAAACTGATCACCGGCGGCTTCAGGATCGGCGTTTCACAAAAAACAATGGTGAATGCACTGGCAAAAATTACAAACCTGGAAGCAGGTGTCATTGCACACCGCATTAGCGGCAACTGGGATCCATTTACCACCACGATGGACTCCCTGCTAAACGCAGAATCTTTAAACACTGATTTTTCAAAACCATATCCCTTTTACCTGGCCTATGCATTGGAAGGTGAGCCTTCATTGCTTGGTAATCCCAGTGAATGGCAGGCTGAATGGAAATGGGATGGCATACGCGGCCAGCTTATCAAAAGAAACGACGAATTGTTTGTATGGAGCCGCGGCGAAGAACTGATGACGGATAAATTTCCGGAATACCAGGCCCTGAAAGACCGGATGGAAAATGGCTGGGTGCTGGATGGTGAAATCATACCCAGCATCGGTGGCAAACCTTTGCCATTTGCATTGCTTCAGACAAGGATCGGCAGAAAAAATATTACGAAGAAACAACTCCAGGAAACACCGATCACATTCTTTGCATACGATGTACTGGAATACCAGGGAATGGATTACCGTGAAAAGCCGCTGACAGAAAGAAGAGAAGATCTGGAAAAAATGGTAAGGCAAACCAATCACCCTGCACTGGTATTATCTCCCCTGATACAGTTTCAGCATTGGGATGAATTGATCGAAATAAGAAAACAATCGCGTGACAATGGCGCGGAAGGTTTAATGCTGAAACGAAAAGATGCAGCTTACCAGGTGGGGCGCAAACGTGGTGATTGGTGGAAATGGAAAATTGATCCGCTGGTCATCGATTGTGTCATGATCTATGCTCAAAAAGGTCATGGAAGAAGAAGCAACCTGTACACCGATTATACTTTTGCAGTAAAAGACGGCGATAAACTGGTTAGTTTTACAAAAGCTTATTCAGGATTAACCGATAAAGAATTTGCAGAAGTGGATGCTTTTGTGAAAAGGAATGCGCTTGAAAAATTTGGGCCGGTCAGAACAGTAAAGCCTGAATTGGTTTTCGAAATTGCCTTCGAGGGCATCGCAGCTTCGAACCGTCACAAATCAGGTGTCGCATTGCGTTTTCCACGCATCAACCGCTGGCGAAAAGATAAAAAACCAGAAGATATCAATACCATCGAAGACCTGAAACAAATGCTTGCCCTTTACGGCAAATAGCCACTTTAACAAATAAAGCCTCAACAGCATTATTACAAGACCGGCTGCTTAATTAATTTTAATACTTCAAGTAGTGCTCATGAAGAAATTTCGCGTTATCCTGTCAATCATTATTATTGGTTTATTATTCACAGGCGCCACGCAGTGGAAAAATTTTGAACCGGAAAAACCGGTATTCGTTCCGGCCAGTGAACAACGTACGGGAAATGCCAGCGAGGGTTATAAATATTTAACCACCGGCGATTATGTAAAAGGTGGTATACCATACGATTTCTTTTTCCTGGCAGTCAACAAAAGCAAAACAAACTACCTGAACCGCGATGGATTAAATGCAACCCTCACTCATGAGTATACAGTGGTAAAAGCGAAAAACGGGGAAAACCTGGTGGCACCCAATTGTATGCAATGCCATGCACAGGTATTTGAAGGGAAATTGTATGTCGGCATGGGAAACAGTTCTGCCGACTTCACCTTTGGTCAAAAATTAAACCCGCAATCCTTCACCATTCTTGAAAACTTACTGAAGAAAACGTCACCAAATAAATATGAGGCGTCAAAAAGTTTTATCCAGGTTGCCAAAGCAATTGGTCCATACTTAAGCACGCAGGTCCGGGGTGTGAATGCAGCCGATCGCCTGGCTGCTGTGCTGGCAGCACACCGCGATCCAGTTACTTTTCAATGGAATGAAACAGCTTCGCTTGACATACCTCCCGATGTTATTCCTTCTGATGTACCTGCCTGGTGGTTGTTAAAAAAGAAACATGCCATGTTTTACAACGGATTTGGGCGTGGTGATTTCGGAAAATTTTTAATGGCGTCCAACTTGCTAACGGTACATGATACTGCCGAATCAAGAGAAGTGGACAATCATATCAGCGATGTATTGGCTTATATTTATTCCATCCGGCCGCCAAAATATCCAAAACCAATCAATAAATCACTGGCAGTAACAGGCGAAAGAATTTTTATCGCCAATTGCTCCAAATGCCATGGTAAATATGGAAGCAAAGAAGAATATCCCAACCTGCTGATCCCTTCTTCCATCATTCAGACAGATTCCTTTTTATTCAGGAGCAATTATCAGAACCCGCAATTCATCGAATGGTTTAACAATAGCTGGTTTGCAAAAAGCGATCATCCTGCGCGGCTGGAACCATTCAATGGATATATTGCGCCACCGCTGGACGGTATTTGGGTGACGGCCCCTTATTTTCACAATGGTTCTGTGCCGACATTGGAAGAAGTGCTCAACAGTAAAGAGCGGCCGCGATACTGGAGAAGAAATTTCGATAACCCCGTATACGACTACGTAAAGAATGGTTGGGAATATACTGTGGAAGCTGCCCCATCGGGGACTGCTGTTTATAATACCGATTTACCAGGTTATGGAAACTATGGACATTACTTTGGTGACAAGTTAACTGAAAAAGAAAGAAAGGCTGTAATAGAATACCTGAAAACCTTGTAAGAAAAAATAAATACCAGCATATCTTTTTCCCTGCACCTAAAACCTTCTACCTTATACCCTCCATCCTTCATCACATGTTGTTAGAGAACACAAAAGGATATAAAATCATTACTGAATGGCTGGCCGGCAATGGCCGGCAACCCTTTTTGTTTCAGCAAGAGGCATGGCAGTATATCATTCATGAAGAAAGTGGTTTGGTCAATGCGCCAACAGGTTGTGGGAAGACCTTCTCTGTTTTCCTCGGCGCGTTGATACAATTTATTAATGAACATCCCGCAGATTATAATTCCCGGTCAAAAAATGGGTTGCTGTTACTTTGGATAACGCCTTTACGCGCATTGGCAAAAGATATTGGCCGCGCCATGGAAGAAGTAATTGCAGGTCTCGGCATGCAATGGCAGGTAGGTATCCGAAATGGCGATACAGAAGTCAGCGAAAGGCAAAAACAAAAGAGGCAGGCGCCGGAAGTTTTAATCATTACACCGGAAAGCCTTCACCTGCTGCTCGCGCAAAAAGGGTACCCCGATTATTTTTCCAAACTACGCCTTATCGCTGTCGATGAATGGCACGAGTTGCTGGGAAGTAAAAGAGGTGTACAGGTAGAACTGGCCATCAGCAGGATTATTGGATGCTTGCAGGAAAAAAATAAAGTACCCATGATCTGGGGTATCAGTGCTACGATTGGCAACCTCGACCAGGCAAGGGAAGTGTTATTATCGCCGCTGCAAAAGAAAGGCGTTATTGTAAAAGCCCGCATTAAAAAAGGTATTGATGTAGAATCCATACTGCCCGATGAAATAGAAAAATATCCCTGGGCTGGTCATCTCGGTATTAGACTGGTGAATAAAGTTATTCCCATCATTAACAACAGCAGGACCACGCTCATCTTTATCAATACACGGGGCATGAGTGAAATGTGGTATCAAACCATACTGAATGTGGCACCCGAGCTGGCTGGTGCTATCGCCCTGCACCACGGCAGTATTGAACAGGAGCTTCGCTTTTGGGTGGAGGAATCATTGCATGCCGCCAAATTAAAAGCAGTGGTTTGCACAGCGAGCTTAGATTTGGGTGTCGATTTTCGGCCAGTGGAGACCGTTATACAGGTCGGTTCACCCAAAGGCGTGTCGCGCTTTTTGCAGCGTGCAGGCCGTAGCGGCCACCAGCCCGATGCCGTGAGTAAAATTTATTTTCTCCCCACGCATTCGCTTGAATTGGTAGAAGCCGCTGCATTAAAAGATGCCATTACCGAAAATTTAATTGAAAGCCGTGAGCCAATGGTCCTGTGTTTCGATGTGCTGATTCAATATTTATCGACGCTGGCGATATCGGAAGGGTTTATACCCGAGACTATTTTCAGGGAGATTAAAAATGCATATTGCTACCGCGACATCACGGAAGATGAATGGACCAGCCTTTTATATTTTATAACCGAAGGTGGAAATGCCCTGCAGCAGTACGATGAATATAAAAAGATAGACATCATCGACGGTGTTTACCGGATTACCAGCAGAAGGATGGCCATGCGCCACCGAATGCACATAGGCACCATAGTAAGCGATGCTATGTTAAAAGTAAAATTCATGAGTGGCGGGTACATTGGTGTAATAGAAGAATATTTTATTTCGAGGCTGGACCCGGGCGCTGTATTTACACTTGCCGGCAGAAACCTGGAACTGGTCATGATCAAAGACATGGCGGTCATTGTCAAAAAATCCAATGCCAAAAAATCCATTGTACCCAGTTGGAATGGTGGCCGCATGCCGCTCAGTGCCAACCTCGGGAAAAAATTGAGGGAAACATTTAACCGCGCCTTTGAAAGTAAAAACAAACGGTTGCCATTTTCCTATCCTGAGCTTGATATACTGGCCCCTTTATTTGAATTGCAGGAAACCTTATCACATGTACCCAAATCGGATGAACTGCTGATAGAACAGATTGAAACAAAAGATGGTTTTCATTTATACGTCTATCCTTTTGAAGGAAGGCTGGTGCATGAAGCAATGGCCGCCATATTAGCCTATCGCATCAGTAAAATAACTCCCATCACTTTTTCATTTGCCATGAATGACTATGGGTTTGAATTATTGAGCGACCAGCCCGTTCCGGTTGACGACAGTAATGTATATGAACTTTTCAGCACCGATAATTTACTGGCGGACATTCAGCGAAGTGTCAACGCTACCGAAATGGCCAAACGAAAATTCCGGGATATCGCAGTTATTGGCGGGTTGATTTTCCAGGGAATGCCCGGTGAAAAGAAAAAAGCCAGGCACCTTCAGTCATCCGCATCATTGCTGTTCCGCGTATTTTCAGAATATGACCCAAACAATTTATTAATGCGGCAGGCTTACCAGGAAGTTTTTGACCAGCAAATGGAAGAAGTGCGGCTCCGCAATATGCTCGAGCGTATCCAGCAATCAAAAATAGTCATCACGTTTCCGCAACAATTAACGCCATTCTGTTTCCCCATAAAAGTAGATAGTATGCGGGAAATATTATCGTCAGAAAAACTGGAGGACCGGGTAAAAAGGATGCAGCAACAACTGGCCAAATAAAAAAGCAGGCCACACAGGCCTGCTTCCATTAAAAATTTCGGAATATTTATTTTTCCGTAAGATGTTTCCGTTGCATGGTGTATAGCAGCACAAATAATATTGCAAATGCCAGCGCGATCATTCCCCCCAAGCCTGTAACAGCACCAACACCGAGCAGGATAACATTTACGAGAAAAGGCACCAGTTCTCCTGCCACATACATATAATAACCCTGCATTTTCCTTTTCCTCATTTGAATAGCACCGTATACACAGAGTGCAATGCCAATCAATCCTATCAGCGTGATCGGTATCCGGTTCTCATAGGATTTACGGGCCAGTTCCAGTGCTTCCGGTGTATAGAATTTTTTTGCAAATGCAGGCATGCTGTCAAATTGAGGGCTATTTATCATGTTTTCCATGGCCTCAATACCCTTTTTTGCATTGAAAAAATTCCAGCACACACCCAGAAAGCCCAGGCCGCTGCCAATAAATGTAAGGATGGTTAATACATTTAATCCGCCGGGAACAACCGGTTTACCATCAGGTTGCGTTAAAAAATCCTGTGAAGGAGTAACTTCTGCCATAAAAAATGAGTTTTGGTTGAAGTGAAAAATTTAAGGTACTAAAATTAATTAAGCTGCTCTAATAAAAAAATGCACTTACACCGGCGGCAAGTTTTAGTTTTGCACACTTTACCTGTTGTATGGGAACACCGGTTTGCTTCAAACTTGCCGAAAATAATTGCTGGCTGTCGCCGGAACGCATGCTATTCTGGGAAGAGGGGCAATCGCTGATTGTTTCTGATTTGCATTTCGGCAAAACAGGACATTTCAGGAAATCCGGTATCGCCATTCCCCAATCGGTGTACAAAGAAGATTTACAAAGGCTCCTATCCCAGTTACAGCATTTCCAGCCAAAAAAACTGATTGTGGTAGGCGATATGTTTCACAGCAGTGCCAACAGGGAACTTGACCTGTTTAAAAAATGGAGAAATGATTTTTCCGATCTGTCCATACAATTAATAAAAGGTAACCACGATATCCTGCACGACGACTGGTACCGTGATGCTGGTGTTGATTTATATGCAGAGGAACTTGCCACGGAACAATTTACATTCAGGCATGACTTCGGTACACAAACCCAGGCAACCGATCGCTATCTTTTTTCCGGCCATATACATCCTGGCGTGCGTATTTCAGGCAGCGGTAAACAATCATTATGTTTTCCCTGTTTTTATTTCACGCCTTCCTATTGTGTATTACCGGCATTCAGTCATTTTACCGGTGTGTCTGTTATACATCCGCAGGAAAGCGATCATGTATTTGCCATCGTGAATCAAACCATTATTCCTTTCTGATGCTGAAAATTGCCTATGATCCTATCTATGCCCATCCGCTTCCCGAAGGTCACCGTTTTCCCATGCTGAAATATGAATTAATTCCCGGTCAGTTATTGTACGAAGGAACCATTACAGGTGATAGCCTGTTTACACCCATGCCCTGCCCCGATGATATTGTATTGCTGGCACACAGCGACGAATACCTGGAAAAATTAAAAAATCAAACGCTCAGTGCATCTGAACAAAGGCGCATCGGTTTCCCGCAGTCACCTGCATTGACACAAAGGGAACTAATCATTAACCAGGGCACCATCGATTGTTGCCATTACGCATTGCAATATGGCGTTGCATTAAATGTAGCGGGCGGCACACATCATGCCTACCGCGATAAAGGTGAAGGCTTTTGTTTGCTGAACGACTTCGCCGTAGCTGCCAATTACCTGCTGCATAAAAATATGGCTAAGAAAATTGTGATTATCGACCTGGATGTCCACCAGGGCAATGGCACGGCACATATTTTTTCGAATGAACCCCGCGTATTTACATTCAGCATGCATGGCAAACACAACTACCCCTTTCACAAGGAAAAATCAGATCTCGATATTCCGCTTGAGGATGGAACAGGTGATACCACCTATTTGTCATTACTGAAAGAACATCTTACACATATTTTACAAACACACCAGCCCGATTTTGCATGTTATCTCTCTGGTGTAGATATATTGTCCACTGATAAATTTGGTAAACTACAGGTAACATTAGATGGTTGCAGACAAAGAGATGAGTTGGTATTCGGCCTATTGTCGCAAAGAAAAATCCCCGTGGCAGTTGCGATGGGCGGAGGTTATTCAGCAGACGTAAAAATTATTACAGAAGCTCATTGCAATACATTCCGGGCAGCCAGGAACTATTATCAACTTTAATGTTTTCCCCGCAAATCCTGGTAATTGAGAAAATATATAAAACGCAGCGTTACTTCATTGCCGTGCGGCTGTGTGAACAGGTTGCCCAGGTTTTTGACATAGTAAGTATTCCTCGTACCATCCAGTGCATTCAGGTAATCATTGCCCAGCCAGTTTTTATAGCCAAGGATGATTTTACTGCCAAGTGAAAAATCCCAGGTAAAGAATACATCGAGGTTGAAAATATTATAGTTGGCATTATAATCCGACGGCTTTAAGTCAAATCGTTCCGTCCAGTAACCATCCTGTTCAGCATGATAAAGATTTGTGTTTAGCAGCCGGTTCCAGAAATGACGCGCGCGGAAGGTAAGGTTCATTCTGCTGGTAAAATTATAAGTACCACTTAAAACAGTCGTGACATCTGTATACTGCCTGCGGGCCAGCACCGGCTCACCCGTGTTATCAAAAATAAATTGTCTGCCATTATTGGCCAATCCCCATTGCCCATGATCGTGTTGCCTGCGAATAGACGCTTCCATCGTTAACCTGTCGCTGAAACGATAACGCGCACCTACCTGGATAATATTAAAGGGATCTTTGGGTAATGGGCCTTCGGCAAAACCAAAACGCCAGCTCACGAATAATTTCTTACGGCTGTCGCTGCTGCCACTCGCAAATACGGAATAGTATGGAGAACGTTTTAAATTCCTGGTGCCCGTTTGCAATTCAAAATAATCATTGTACCAAAAAGGTTGTACCGGCGCCTGTATTGTCAAATCCCAGAAATTATGGAATATCCAACTGACAGATGGCCGGAATTCAGTTTTCTGGTAGCCAAATGGTTTATACAGGTAGGACTGTTCTACGTTTAACGCATAACGCTGGTTGAGAAAATTTTTAGTGGACTGAAAAATATTATAACTCACCTGTCCCAGGTTGATGACCTGGTTAACAGGATACAGGTATCCGAGATCGTTGGGATTGTATTTATCTGATTCAATGGTATTACTCACGCCCCATTGGACCATACCACTCACTTTTCCAAATAATACCGTATTCATATAACCATCATATCCACCTGTTCCGAAAATTTTACTGTAGCGCGGACTGATAGAAAAATTATAATTGTTGTCTTTATCATAGAGCGACAAATCAAGCGCACTAACGTTGCCGTCATTGGCATGACCATTCCTTAGCACATTGGTATTGGTGAAAGTGATGTATGACCGGTTCCTGAGCGATTGATCCAATACAATAATATTATAATTGGCCAGTTCTTCCGTTCTGATACTGGAATCCAGCCCCGTGGAAATATTGCGCACTTTTGCATTGACGGCTTCCGTAACCGAATTGAAAATACCAATCCCAAGATTGTGTTTGTTTCTGCCGGAAAATTTTATGGCGTTATACAAACGGGTTACAGAGGGGTTTTTGACCAGTTGATAATTGGCATTATTATCTACAAGATCTTTCACATCAAAATAACCATCCGGCGTTTTACCAATACGCCGTGAATAAAAAATACCAGCTTTGTTGAATAGTTCCGTTCCTTCGGTAAAAAATGGACGGTTCTCCGTAAACTGTTGTTCAAAGGGTGTAATGTTATTGACGACATTATCGGAAATCACCTGCCCAAAATCAGGTATTAATGTTGCATCGAGCGTAAAGCTTTCATTCAACCCGTATTTTACATCAAGGCCGCCGCTTTTCAGGTATTCCTCCTGGCTACCTCCTTTTACTTGTGGCGTATTCCGGTAACCGCCGCTAACATAAGGTGAGAAACTCAAACGCAGCGGGGGTGCCAGGTTCTCCAATCCTTTGAGATAGCCAAACTGGTTGACAAAGCCATTGATATTGGGATCAACCGGGTTCCATAAAGAAGTTTCATTATTACGTCTTGCAAACCGCAAAAAATTAATACCCCAGTCCTGGATATTTTCCTTTGAAAAACGCAGTGAGAAATAAGGAATTTTTATTTCCACGCTCCAGCCATCTTTTTGCATGGATACTTTACTGTCCCATACTGCATCCCAGCTAAGATCGCCGTACACACCAAAGTCACGTTTTACAGAAGGCGATAACCTGGCATCCGTTTGTACGTTTCGTGTCGTGACCAGGAACTGGTAGCCATTCTGCCTGTCTTTGTATGTATCAATAAAAACGGAGAAATAATCCACGTCGGCCCTGTTTTCATTGTCGCGGGTGGTAAATTGTTTTTTTACCAGTTTGGGATCATCATACAGGTAAGCGCCTACATATACTGCATTGTTATCGTATAATACCTTCACCACTGTTTTCACCATGGATGGTTTACCAAAGATGGGTGTGTTGGTAATAAAATCAGTTGCTTCCGGTGCATCTTTCCAGCATGCATCGTCCAATGTGCCATCTAATTTTGGCGGAACGGAAGTTTTAATCGCCTGCAGCATCTTGTACTGGGCTACGGCAGGTAATACTGCCAGTATTGTAACCAATATTATCAGACAAGATTTTAGTCTCATGCGATTGTTAGTAGTAGTGGCGTAAAAATATAGGAAAAATCAGTCCAGACAACAGTTATAGGACAAATACTAACAACATCGGGTGATTTTCCTTAAAACAAAAATGAACCGTGTGAACGGCTCATTTCTGTGTGAGACAAGGGTACGGCCAGATAAGTTGCACAGGCCGTGTATGTATATATCAATTCATCCTTTTTTTCAGTGTGCTCACCTGTTCCTGCAGGTTGTTGACCAGGCTCGCAAGCTGGTTCACGTCCCATTTGTTTTGCTGGTTGGCCTTGGTGATCACCATTTGTGCCTGCCATACTTCCAGAACATCTTCTGCATCGACATGATAGGGCTGGTAAGAAGGATTATCGCTGACCAGTGTCAGTTTGTTTCTTGAGCGCGTATTTTTTAAAATACGTTTGTACACAATTCCTTCCTGTTTTGAAATCACGATATAAGTGTTGCTGCTTTTTACATGTTCAAGGTTTTCTACCTTCTCCCCCACGATCACTGAACCGCTGGGTGTGGGCAGCATAGAGTCACCAATAATTTCAAAAGCCCGGTAATTACCCGGTGCCAGCATCGGCAGCGTAAATGTATTCAGTTCATCAATGAATTCCGGATCGGCATAGCCCGCGAGATAACCTGCAGCGGCTTTTACCGGGACAAATTGTATATCAGTATTACCGGCTGCCATCTTTTGCGCACGGCGCTTGGCGAGAAAGGTATTTTTTGTGTCGCCCAAATCTTTCAGCAATAATTCATCGAGCGATAACTTAAACAGGCTACCCACTGTCTCCAGCACCTCAATGCGCGGTTCCGCCCTTTCTTCTTCATAAGCGCCCAGCAAGGAGCGTTTAATTTTTAGTTTGTTGGCAAATTCCTCCTGTGTCCATCCGCGAAGACGGCGCAGGTAGCGTAAGTTTTTTCCTGCAAATGTCATAGCTAATTAATTTAGTGCAAAATACTAATTTTTTTGACATTTCAGGTTTTCGCTGATTTTTTTCTCACAATTTTTTTTCCAGGCTGCATCCAATACAATATGTCACTTCGTAAGAATAGCTGCAACCATTAACTGATAACATTCAAATACCATTGTAGTATGGCATACCCGGGACAAAGAATTACCAACCCTGCAACCGGTGAATACATTGAATTTGTAGCCACCGCCAAAGAAACCAATGGCGCTTATACCAGTTTTCACATGCTGCAAAAAGCAGGCGGCTTTAAACCTGTGATGCATATTCATACCAGGCAGGATGAAACATTCAGTGTATTACAAGGTGAACTAACCTGTATACTGAACGGGGAAAAACATATTGTACCGGCCGGTTCTACGGTTATTCTTCCAAAAGCTGTTCCGCATACCCACTATAATGAAGGCATTGGCGATTTACTCCTATTGCAGACCGTTAGTCCTTCTCTCGATTTTGATACAGTGCTGGAGAACCTGATTGGATTGTCGGCTGAAGGACAGCTCCCCAACGGCGAACCAAAATTTTTGCAGGTCATGGTCTGGCTGCGGCATTTCCAGTCAAAAACATACCTCGCAAAAGTACCCGTGGCAGTACAAAATACACTGGCTTTTATTCTTGCACCCGCCGCAAGGTTGCTGGGTTATAAAGCAGCATACAAACGTTTTAGCGGCTTTGAACGCTAATTCATTTTTTTATCAACTATTTTTTCTTTGTTAGCTTTGATGCATGGCCAAAGCTGCACGACAAAAAAAATCAAAACCTGTTATCCTGATCACGAACGACGATGGTGTAACTGCGCCGGGTATACGAAACCTGGCCGAAGCTGTTAAAGACCTGGGCAAACTCATTGTAGTAGCACCCGATAAACCGCAAAGCGGTATGGGTCATGCCATCACCATCGGTCAGCCGCTGCGGTTGCACCGCGTCATGTTTATGGATGGTGTGGAAGCATACGGCTGCAGTGGCACACCTGTTGACTGTGTGAAACTGGCCGTCGACAAAATACTGCACCACAAACCCGATATTTGTTTGAGCGGTATCAACCATGGTGCCAACCATTCTATCAACGTTATTTACAGCGGCACCATGAGTGCTGCAGTGGAAGCCGCCATCGAAAGCATTCCTTCCATCGGTTTTTCCCTGCTTGATTACAGCATTGAGGCCGACTTTACCGGTGCGAGGCATTATGTGCGGACCATTACCGAACAAATGCTGAAGAATCCGCCCGACAAACACCTTATCCTGAATGTAAATATCCCATCGGTTAACATTGAATTAATAAAAGGCATTAAAATTTGCCGGCAGGCTTATGCCAAGTACGATGAGGATTTTATAGAACGCAAGGACCCAACCGGTAAAAAATATTTCTGGCTCACCGGCCAGTTCAAAAACATGGACAAGGGAAAGGACACCGACGTATGGGCACTTGAAAATAATTATGTCAGCGTGGTGCCTGTACAATTTGATCTGACCAATTACGTTCTAAAGACTAAATTGGAAAAAACGTGGAAACAATAATGCTTAAAAGAGATGATATAAGACTTGGGTTGGTACTCGGTTTCCTGGGGCCGATACTCGGTATGGTCATATATTACTTCATCGCTTTTTACAGCCGTCACGTCAGTTTTACAGAATTTCTGGGCTATATGCGCCAGTATAAAAGCATGCTGACCGCTGTCAGTAGCATTTCACTGGTGGCTAATGCCATCCTTTTCACTTTTTATGTCAATGCCCGCAAGGATAAAACCATCAAGGGTATATTCATCGCGACTGTTTTATACGGCATCACGGTGTTGCTGATTAAAGTAATTGCATAGCCATATCCACCGGTACATCTCATCTCTCCTTACAGTGCCGGCCTGACCCGCATTCAACTTCCTGTTTTCTGACAGCCGGGATTTTCCCGAAACAAAACTTCCCTAACTTTATTCCATCACCCATCACTTACAATTCATTTACATGAAAAAAAAACTAGGAATCACCCTGCTCGCATTACTGTCTTATTTCAATACTTTCTCCCAGGCTGATACAGTTGCTTTGTATAAAAAAACAACGGCTATGATACCCATGCGCGACGGCGTAAAATTATTTACCGTCATAGTAAGCCCCGTCGACGCAAAACAATCTTCGCCTTTTCTTATTACCCGCACCCCTTATGGCGCTGATTTTCCACTGAAGGAAGATTCCGCTTTTTCTTCCAATATCATGGGTGGATATACCAGCCTTGCAAAAGCCGGGTATATTTTTATTTTCCAGGACATACGTGGCAAATACAAAAGTGAAGGCACCATGCAAATTCACCAGCCGTTGATTCATGCCACCCAAAAAGGCGCAGTTGATGAAAGCACCGATACCTGGGATGCTATTGACTGGCTGGTAAAAAATATTCCAAACAACAATGGCAAAGCAGGCATATTTGGTGTTTCATATCCGGGCTGGCTGGCCCTCGTAGGCGCTGTGGATCCGCATCCAGCTTTGAAAGCCTCGTCCGAACAGGCATGTATGGGTGATTTATTCCTCGGCGACGATTTTCACCACAACGGGGCATTCCGCCTCAGCTATGGGATGGAATACAGCTATGAAGTGGAATTTGATAAAACGACCGACAGCGATTTTCCCTTTCCGCAGTTTGACGTGTTCGACTGGTACATTAAATTGGGTTCGCTGAAAAATGTAAATGAAAAATATTTTCACAACAAGATACCTACCTGGAACAATTTTGTACAACATCCCAACTACGATGCTTTCTGGCAAACCAATTCACCCTTAAGTTATGTTCGTTATGCGCAGGTACCGCAATTGCATGTAGGGGGCTATTACGACCAGGAAGATATCAATGGTCCGCAACTGATGTATTCGCATATGGAAAAGCTGGACAGCTTTCACCGCAATCATATTGTACTGGGCCCCTGGAACCATGGTCAATGGTCGCGCGGTAAAGCCGACAGCCTTGGAAAAATTTCATTTGAAAGCAATACCGGCATATGGTTCCGTGAACTGCAAAAGAAATGGTTCGACTATTACTTAAAAGGAATTGGTGATGGAAAATTTGAGGAAGCCTATTGTTTTCAAACCGGCACCAACCAATGGAAAACCTACAGCACCTGGCCACCCAGGGAAGCAACAATAAAAAAGTTATACGCTCATGCTGATCACAGTGCTTCTTTCAAAGTACCCATGAACGCAAAAGCCTCCGCGAGTTTTGTAAGTGATCCCGCCAAGCCTGTTCCCTACCGCACACTTCCCATTGAAGCCACTTATGGAACGGGCAGCCGATGGAGGAGCTGGCACGTGGAAGATCAGCGATTCGTATATACAAGACCAGATGTAATGAGTTTTACCATGGATTCACTGACGGAAGACATGACAGTAACCGGCGATATCAAAGCGCATTTGTTTGCTTCCACCACAGGAACCGATGCGGACTGGATAGTAAAACTCATTGATGTATATCCTAACGAGGATCAAAAGAATTTACTCATGAGCGGTTACCAGTTACCGGTAGCGATGGAAGTATTCCGCGGAAGGTTTCGGAAAAGTTTTTCCAATCCAACGCCGTTAATACCGAATCAACCGGAGGAATTTGTGATTGACCTGCATCAAATCAACCACAGTTTTAAAAAAGGCCACCGCGTGATGATACAGGTTCAAAGCACCTGGTTCCCGGTAATTGACCGCAACCCGCAGAAATATGTTCCCAATATTTTTGAGGCAAAGGACAGTGATTATATAAAAGCAACACATACTATTTACTGCAGTGCCCAATACCCTACCTATATTGAATTGCCGGTAATGGACCGCTGATAAAACCTGCTGCAGAAATATCGTGTAATAAATACCCATTCGCCCGGAACGGTTTGATTGATGGGCTTGCGTAGCTGAACGAACGTGAGTATTTTGCAAGGATGAGGGATGTAATCATTCATCATCAGTAAACCTACTGTCATTAAATTTTGTTACAGCAAGGTAGTTTGGCTAACTTAGCCGCACAGCCTGACAATCATCTTTTCATCATAAATAATCAGTCATTTTCATGGGCGTAATTAAAGACAAGTTTAAAGCAAAAGCCGATGCAGCAAATGCTGAGATCAAAGATCTTTTGAAAGAACATGGCAATAAGAAAATTGGTGAAGTCACCTTATCGCAGATATACCAGGGAATGAGGGGAATGACGGGGCTCGTATCTGAAACATCTTTACTCGATTCGCAGGAAGGCATCCGTTTCCGTGGTTATTCTATTCCTGAACTGCAGCAAAAACTTCCCAAAGCAAAAGGCGGTGGAGAACCATTACCGGAAGGTTTGTTTTACCTGATGCTGATTGGCGAAATGCCCGATGAAACTGATGTATCGCATGTAACTTCCGTTTGGCAAAGACGCAGCCATGTTCCCAATCATGTATTTGCCACGATAGATGCATTGCCTGTCAGCACACACCCCATGACCATGTTTGTTGTCGGTATAATGGCGCTGCAAACAGAAAGTAATTTCGCCAAGGAGTATGCAAAGGGCATTAATAAAAAAGATTACTGGAATGCGGTGTATGATGATGCCATGGATTTAATTGCAAGGCTGCCACGTATTGCTGCTTATATCTATCGCAGGAAATATAAAAACAACGAGCATATTCATCCGAACGGCTTGCTCGATTGGGCCGGAAACTTTGCCCACATGCTTGGGTTTGAAGATGAAACATTTAAAGAACTGATGCGCTTGTACATGACCATTCATGCCGACCATGA
This sequence comes from Chitinophagaceae bacterium, assembly GCA_044223995.1. Classification (GTDB taxonomy): domain Bacteria; phylum Bacteroidota; class Bacteroidia; order Chitinophagales; family Chitinophagaceae; genus JACMLD01. Next base: position 619,151 of record JBGALE010000001.1, on the reverse strand, counting down.
AGGTGGTAATGTTTCAGCACACACCACTCACCTGGTAGGCTCTGCACTCAGTGATCCGTTCTTAAGTTTTGCTGCCGGGATGAATGGATTGGCTGGACCCTTGCATGGACTGGCCAACCAGGAAGTGATCAAATGGATATTTGAATTAAGGGAAGAATTGAAAACAGAATTGCCCAGCAAGGAACAGATTGCAGAATATGTGAAGAAAACATTGAGCGAAGGAAAAGTGGTACCAGGTTATGGCCATGCGGTGCTGCGCAAAACAGATCCGCGTTTTACGGCGCAGATGGAGTTTGGAAAAAAACATATGCCCGACGATCCATTGGTACAAACTGTCTGGAATGTATACGATACCGTGCCGCCTATTTTACAATCACTCGGCAAAATAAAAAATCCCTGGCCCAATGTAGATGCACACAGCGGGGCATTGCTGGTTCACTATGGATTGGTAGAATACGAATTCTATACGGTATTGTTTGGTGTCAGTCGTGCATTGGGTGTATTGGCAAGTTTGTGCTGGGACAGGGTATTGGGATTCCCGCTGGAACGCCCGAAATCTGTGACCACTGCACTGGTCAAAAAATGGCTGAACGGGGAAGACGAAATCTGGGGCGAATAAAAAATCACTCAATAATGAATTGTTATAAAACCCTGCTTTCCGCAGGGTTTTCGCTTTTAACAAAATTAATGGAGGTTAAATTTGGATATTTCAATGTTTAAACATTAAATTTGCACCCTAAATACTTATTATATGTCAAAATGGATAATTGATACCAACCACTCAGAAGTAGGTTTTAAAGTCAGACATCTTGTTATTTCCAATGCTTCCGGCAAGTTCACTTCATTTGAAGGAACCGTTGAAAGTGACAAAGAAGATTTCAGCGATGCAAAAGCATCCTTCAGTGCAGATATTGACAGCATCCACACCGGCAATGAACAAAGGGATGGTCACCTTAAGTCTGCCGACTTTTTTGATGCTGCCAAATATCCCAAACTCAGTTTTGTTTCTACCGGCATTACAAAAAATGGCGGCAATGAGTTCCTGGTGAAAGGCGACCTCAGCATTCATGGTATTACCAAACCAGTAGAGCTGAAAGCTGAATTCGGTGGAAGCCAGAAAGATTTCTATGGAAATACGGTGGCTGGTTTTGAACTCAATGGAAAAATCAATCGCCAGGATTTTGGTTTAACCTGGAGTGCTGTAACAGAAACCGGTGGCATCGTGGTAAGTGATGAAGTGAAGTTGCATATCAACGCCGAACTGATTAAGAAAAACTAAAGACAATAAGGATTGGTAAGGTTTAATGGAAAAGCCCCCGCAATTTTGCAGGGGCTTTTATAGTTTATTCAAAACTATCACCTCCTTTTATTTCCCACCTGCTCTATTTCTTTATTCATTTCTACAATGTCAACCGGCTGAGAAAAATCACCCAGCAGCCATTTGGCATAATAATCTACCAGCCCCCAGAAAAAATATTCCTGCATATCACCATACCCATGACGCTGACCAGGTAACAACATCAGGTCGAACCGCTTATTGGCTTTTACAAGCGCATTGACCAGCCGGATGGTATTGGCCGGGCTTACATTGTTGTCAATATCACCCGTTGTCAGCATCAAATGCCCTTTCAGGTTTTTAGCAATGTCTGGATTCTTCTCAATATTGTATACAAAACTGGTATCTCCTTTTTCACTGATGGTTTCCCTTACACCGTGATGTTTTTCACTCCACCACCTGTTGTAAATACTGTTGTCATGATTTCCTGAGGAAGATACCGCCACTTTATAAAAATCGGGGTACACCAGAATGGCCGCAGTCGACATAAAACCTCCGCCCGAATGTCCATGGATGCCCACGCGGTTGATATCAATATAAGAATACCGATCGGCCAATTGTTCGATGGTGGCTTTTTTATCTGCCAAACCATAGTCACGGAGATTGCCATAACCATAATTATGGTACCATTTGGAACGGCTGGGATTACCGCCACGGTTACCCACGGTAACTACAATCAATCCCAATTGTGCCAACCGGTCTGTTCTGTCTGCAACACGTGCAAATGCTTTGTTTACTGCCTCCGTTTGGGGGCCTGGGTATACATATTCTACTACGGGATATTTTTTGGTGCTGTCAAAATCAAAAGGCTTGTACAATACACCATACAGGTCGGTAATGCCATCGTCTGCTTTTACTTTAAATATCTGCGGGAATTTATAACCGGCTGCAAACAATGAGCTGAGATCGGCTGTTTCAAGATCCATTACCTTTTTACCATCGGCATTATACAATGCTGATTTGGGCACAGTGTTCACCCTGGAATAATTATCTACAAAAAATTCTTTATTGTCATCCATACTCATACCATTCTCAAATTCACCGGGGTTGAGCAGTTTCAAACCCGTTCCGTCAAAATTGACTTTATACAAATGCAGATAGTAAGGATCTTCGTTGGGTTCGCGGCCATTGGCAGAAAAATACAATATCCCTTTCTTTTCATCGATACCTACGATGTCTTCACAATGGAATGCACCGGAGGTGATTTGATTTTTCAGTTTACCATTTTCATCATACAAATAAAAATGTGCCCAGCCATCCCGCTCACTCCATTCAATCAATTGTTTTCCGCCATTGATTAAGCCAAGCCTTCTTGTTTCTACATAGGTATTCAACCGCTCTTCAATCAATGCGCTTACTGTCCCCTTCGCTACATCTGCTGCCAGTACATCAATACGCTTTAAATCACGGCTGGTGCGTGTTAAATAAAATTTTTCATTGGTGCCATGCCAAAGCAATGGCCTGGTATCATCATCACGGCTGCTTTGCAGTTGCGGGGCAGACCACAATGCCAGGTCCTGATCTTTAAAAAGGGATGTAATGACCAACTGATGTGCTTTAGTACCCATATCAAATAAAAACAGGTAATCTTCCGGCGCTTCCTTTTCACCGGGCATATGATATTTGTAAGTCTCCAGTGTTGGCCTTGGTTCTGCAATGCTGTTGATGACCCATAAATCTTTCACTTTGCGCATATCGGTTTTCACCATGGCAAAATGTTTTGAATCAGGCGACCAGAATATGAATGCAGCCTTCCGTTTATTTTTATTCTTTTCCCTGTCAACATTGGTTTCATTGAAAGAATCGCCCCAGGCAAAATTTTCCACGCCGTCGGTAGTTAATTTATTCTCCACGATAGTAGAGTCATCTTCATTCTTCAGGGCCTTTTCATAATTGGCCTTGTCCATCCAGAACAGGTTGAAGTTTTTTGCAAAAACAATGGTTTGCCCGTCGGGAGAAATAGAAGCCCAGGAAGGTTTACGTTTGGGCTTTTTGAAATCAGTCAGCTCGGTAAGAACGCCATTGTCAAGATTGTATTCAAAATAATAAATCTTTTTTTCCTTTACAGGAGGTGTACCTTTTTTCGCTGTGCTGTCTTTCTTTTCAATTTCCTCGGTACTTTTTAATTCAAACTGTATGCTGTGCTCATCCTTAATAAATTTCAAACTGTCTATGAGTAAATGCTGTGCATCGTATGCGTCTTTGACAATTTTTGTTAGTTCGGCAGCCAGTTTTGCATTGTCAAACATCGGTCGCTTTTCTGCTTTTACCGGATCAACGACATACCACTTCTTTCCTTCCGTAGTTTCGTACATATACCAAAAGCGGTTTGATTTCTTTAACCAATGTGCATCAACAATAGTTGAGAAAACCATTTTCTCCTGTTTCTTTGGGGAGAACCGGGCTGCCAACTGGTAATTGGCTTTTACAACAGGAACCTGTTGTGCCAAAGAAGGTAACATGAAGAGCAAAAGGATGAAGGGGCCTATCAGTTTTCGCATAGCAATTTAGTTTTTTAGAAATGGAAATGTACCGCTAAAGTAAGTAACCGGGAAACCGTTTGTCTAAAAAATTCACGATAAGTGTAGAAATGAGATTTAATTTTTATGTATCATCCCAAAGACCTGCCTGAACCGTGCTGCTATATGTCTTAACCAATTCATAAATAATAGCTTTTACCAAGTTGCCGGTCGGCAATATCGCCGAAAGGTGGAGAACTTTCTCAATGAACGCTTATCTTCAATCCCGCAAATTCTTATACATGAATGACAGAATTAAGATCATTGACACCAGCATCCTTTCCAAAAACTGGTACACGCTGAAAAAAATAACCTACGACTTTCAGAAAAAAGATGGTACCTGGCAAACACAAAACCGGGAAGCTTACGACCGGGGTAACGGCGCTACCATACTTTTATACAATAAGCCACAACAAACCGTGATCCTAACCCGCCAGTTCCGGCTGCCCACTTTTATCAATGGCAACGACAGCGGTATGCTGATTGAAGCCTGTGCCGGTCTGCTGGATAAAGACAATGCCGAAGACTGTATACGACGGGAAACTGAAGAAGAAACCGGCTATAAGATAACGGAGGTACGAAAAATATTTGAAGCATATATGTCGCCCGGCTCTGTTACCGAATTGCTGTATTTTTTTATAGCAGAATATACACCCAATATGAAAACGCATGAAGGTGGTGGCATTGAAGAAGAGCAGGAAGACATTGAGGTACTGGAAATACCTATTCATAAAGCTATGCAAATGATTGGCAGTGGTGAAATAATGGACGGGAAAACAATCATGCTATTGCAATACGTAAAACTCCACCATATTGTATGATACCCGCAAATTGGTTAATGATGATATTGGTAGCAGGTCCTTGCCATTTCGGTACCAGCAATGGCCCGAACTGGCCGAAACAAATGGGTTACCCTCTCTTTCCCGGAAGTTGTCGTCAATGTTGAGCCCTTCCTCAGGGGCAGACGAAATGGTGAATACCCGGTCGTTTTTACTACTTCAGAAAATTCACAGAATCATATACTAGTTTGGCAGCCTGTTCATCGCACTTAAAGCATAGTATATGAAATCCAGATTCTTTTTGCTGGCTGTTTGCCTGGTAACAACAGTTTCCGTTGTGGCACAAAAAGCGCCCCAGGCCACCATTGATGCATTTAACAAACATTTCCCCGGCGCATCTTCCATAAAATGGGAAAAGGAAGGAAAGGGTTATGAAGTAAATTTTAAAAAGGACAGCAAACAAATGTCCGCAGTATACAACAATAAAAGTGAATTGCAGGAAACGGAAACCGGCATATCAACCACCGCACTTCCCGCTGCTGCGCTGGAATACCTGAGGAAGCATTATAAAAACGCTTCGATTAAAGAAGCGGCGATGATTACAAAAGCCAGTGGCGGGATCAACTACGAAGCTGAAGTCAACAAACAAGATATCATATTCGACGCAAAGGGGACATTCATCAAAATAGCAAAAGACTAATCACTGGTTGTTCGTTTTCATGAAAAAAACTATATTCATAAGTTTCATACTCATTTGGAGCTTTACTCCTTCGTTTGGCCAGACCAATAGCCTCGACTATTATGTCAGCCAGGCCCTGGCCAGGAGCCCGTTATTAAAGGACTATCAAAACCAAATACAATCCAATCTTGTCGACAGTCAGCGCTTGCGCGCCAGTTATCTGCCGCAAGTAACTGCTGTCAGCAATAACTATTATTCCCCCATTATCGGTGGCATTGGCTACGATGATGCCATCACCAATGGAGCGCAGGTAAGTGCACTGGTGGGCGTTACCAAATCGGTTGTCAGCAAAAAGAATATGTCTGCCCAGTATGCATCCATCCGTTTGCAAAACCAGGGATTGGATAACAACGCCAGGATAACTGAACAGGATGTTAAACGCACGGTGATTGCACAATACATCACTACTTATGGAAGCCTGCAGCAACTAAATTTTACAAAAGAAATACAGGACCTGCTCAGGAAAGAAGAAAGCATATTAAAAACACTGACAGAGAAGAATGTGTACCGGCAAACTGATTACCTCACATTCCTGGTAACATTACAGCAACAGGAGCTAACATTAAAACAACTGTCTATCCAATTTATGAACGATTATGCCGCGCTGAATTATCTCTGCGGCATTGTTGATACAGCAAGACAAGCACTGGCTGAACCCGATATCAATATTCAAGTGTTGCCTGCTATTGACCAGTCGGTTTTTTTTCATAAATACACTATTGACAGTTTACAACTCGCCAATAATAAGTCACTAATCGATTTTAGTTACAAACCCAGGATCTCCCTTTTTGCAGATGGCGGTTATAACTCATCACTTGCCTATCGTGCTTACAGGAATTTCGGGACCACTTTTGGTGTCAATATCAGTTTTCCTATTTATGATGGAAAACAAAAAAAGATGCAATACAGCAAGGTGGATATTGCCGAACGGACAAGACAAAACTATAAAGTGTTTTACCGGTCGCAGTACTACCAGCAGGTGGCGCAGCTTACCCAGCAGTTAAAGGCAACCGAATCACTGATTGGCGACATCAATCACCAGATAAAGTATGCAGAAGGTCTGATTAATGTAAATAACCGCCTGCTTGAAACCGGTGATGCAAAGATAGCCGACCTGATTATTGCACTCAACAACTACCTTTCCGCCAAATACCTGCTGACACAGAATATGGTCAGCCGCCTTCAAATCATTAACCAAATCAATTACTGGAACAGATAAACATTGTTACATGTCAAAGCTTGTATCATATTTCCCCGCTATTTGCCTGCTCATTGCCTCCTGCAATGTGAAGGAAAAAAATAAAGAGGAAGAAGCACCTCCTGTTGTACAAACACCTGTAACAGTCACTTCTGTCAGTACGGAACCCCTGACTGAATTTATTGAACTCAATGCCACTTCTGCTTTCCTGCAAAAAAGTTATGTAAAAGCCAACGCCAATGGTTACCTGCAGTTTTCGAAAGTAATGCCGGGGCAACATGTTGGCCGGGGACAAGTATTGTTTTCTATTAAAACAAAAGAAGCGGAAAGTATTGGTGACGCAGTGAATAAATTGGATTCCAGTTTCCGGTTTTCCGGTACCAATAGCATCAAAGCTGGTGAAACAGGGTTTATTACCCAACTGAATCACCAGGCAGGAGATTATGTACAGGATGGCGAACAACTGGCTGTTATCAGCGACCTGAACAGTTTTGTTTTCCTGCTTGATCTTCCGTATGAATTGCGCCCTTATGTTATGAACAAAAAAACTGTTGAACTGGTATTGCCCGATGGCGAAAAGCTGACCGGTTATATCAGCGCTGCTATGCCTACCGTCGATGCAGCAGCACAAACACAAAGTATCGTGATCAGGGTAAATACCCCACACGCCATTCCTGAAAACCTGGTGGCAAAAGTGCGCGTCGTAAAATCATTTAAGAATAATACCATTTCATTGCCCAAAGCCGCAGTATTATCGGATGAAACACAAAGTAATTTTTGGGTGATGAAAATGATGGATAGTGTCACCGCAGTAAAAGTGGCGGTGCAAAAAGGAATTGAAACCAGCGGGCAGGTGGAAATTGTATCACCCGGCTTCGCACCGGGTACAAGGATACTGGTATCGGGCAACTATGGCCTTGGCGATACTGCGCGGGTAAAGATTACACAACCGGAAAACAACCATTGATTTGAAAAATTTCTTTCTGTCATATAAAAATCCGCTGACTGTTGTCGTCGTCATGATAATAGCTGGTGGTATTTTTGCATACAGCCGCCTGCAGACTTCCCTGTTTCCTGAAATAACTTTTCCCAAAATAAAAATCATTGCGGACGCTGGTTTACAACCTGTCAATAAAATGATGATCACGGTGACCAAGCCAATGGAAAACGCTATTAAGCAGGTACCAGACTTAAAATCGATCCGCAGCATTACCAGCAGGGGCAGTTGTGAAATATCTGCTTTCATGGAATGGAAGGCCAATATCGATCTGAGTCAGCAACGCATTGAATCGAAGATTGCAGCAATCAGGAACCAGTTGCCCGCCGAAGTACAGATCACGGTTGAAAAAATGAACCCTTCCATCTTGCCAGTGATGGGGTATACGCTGGAAAGCCACAATAAATCGCCGATTGAATTAAAACAAATAGCCAATTATACCATCAAGCCATTTTTATCACAGGTACAGGGTGTGGCGGAAGTGAGAATCATTGGTGGGAAAACAAAAGAGTACTGGCTGCAACTGGATGCAGCAAAGATGAGTGCATTGTCGATTACCCCGGATATCGTCAATAACGCTTTGGCACAAACGAATTTTATAAAATCCAATGGCTATCTCGCCGATTATAAATTTCTCTACCTGTCCGTTACCGATGCCACGGTAAAAACAACCGGCGACCTGAAAAACATTGTAATCAAAAACGATGGCCGAAGAATTATCAGGCTGATGGACATTGCAGAAGTATCCATTAACGAAGCAGTGGAGTTTACCAAAATAAACGCCAATGGGAAAGACGGTATATTAATCGCCATCATCAAACAACCGAATGCCAACCTCGTCGAGATATCCAGCAGGGTGGAATCGAAAATAACAGCACTGTCGCAAATATTACCCGCCGGCGTGGGCATCAAACCATATTACATCCAGGCAGATTTCGTCAATGAATCCATCCGCAGTGTATCCGATAGCTTGTGGATAGGTTTGGCGCTTGCTATATTAGTCGCCATTATTTTTCTGCGTTCTGTAAAAGCCAGCACAACGATTTTATTTACTATACCAGTAACTTTAGGACTTACTTTAATAGTATTGTACGCACTTGGGTTTTCATTTAATATTATGACCCTCGGCGCTATTGCCGCAGCCATCGGCCTGATCATCGATGATGCCATTGTGGTAGTCGAGCAAATTCACCGGACGCATGAAGAACACCCGGAAGAATCCTCTACCCTGCTGGTACAAAAAGCCATTCGTTATCTCTTTCCCGCGATGGTGGGTTCTTCCATCAGTACCATTGTCATTTTCATTCCTTTTATATTAATGAGCGGCGTAGCCGGTGCCTATTTCAATGTGCTGACGGAAACCATGATCATTACACTGGTTTGTTCTTTTTTTGTAACGTGGATATGCCTCCCCGTCATCTACCTTCTGCTGTCGGGAAAAAATAATTCAAAAAAATTATCAAAAGAAAAACCACACGAAGTAAAGAACCAGCGCTGGGTGCCATTTTTTATCCGAAGGCCATATATCAGTTTACTGGTCTGCACCGGCCTGATTGTTTCCATTGTATTGCTCTTGCCAAGACTGGAGACTGGCTTCCTGCCGGAAATGGATGAAGGAAGTATTGTATTTGATTACTCTTCTCCACCCGGTACTTCACTCGAAGAAACGGATCGCATGCTGCGTGAAGTGGAAAAGATACTGGTCACAGTACCGGATGTTGCCACTTATTCACGAAGAACCGGCACACAAATGGGCTTTTTCATCACTGAGCCTAACAGGGGTGATTATCTTATTCAACTGAAACACGATCGTAAACGGACCACTGAAGAAGTCATTTCGGATATACGTAAACGTGTGGAAGAAACCCAACCAGCTTTGCGCATCGATTTCGGGCAGGTAATCGGTGATATGCTGGGTGATTTAATGACATCGGTTGATCCTGTTGAAATAAAAATTTTCGGGGATAACCAGGAAAAATTACATGATCTCTCCAAACAGGTGGCGGCAGTTGTATCCGGCGTTCCCGGCACCGCAGATGTATTTGACGGGATTGTCATTGCAGGTCCTTCAGTAAGTGTTGAACCGGATTATAATAAGCTCGCGCAATATGGAATAACGCCTGCCAGCCTGCAGTACCAGGTACAATTGTCGATGGAAGGAAATACAGCCGGCACTTTACTGGAAAGGGAGCAAATGTCTAATATCCGTTTAATCTATCCGCATAGCCGTTCTACCAGTGTGAATGATGTAAACAACCTGCGCCTGTTTTTACCCAATGGAAAATTAAATCCGATTTCGTCACTGGCTACTGTTCATATCAATGCAGGTGATGCAGAAATACAGCGCGAAGATTTGCAATCGATGGGTGTGGTTACTGCACGATTGGACAGCAGCGATTTGGGTTCAGCCATCAAAAATATTCAACAGGGCATTAAGGAAAATGTGGTACTGCCACAGGGCTACCACATAGAATATGGCGGTGCTTACGCGGAGCAGCAACAATCTTTTAAGGAATTACTCATGATACTTATCACATCAAGCCTGCTGGTATTTGGTGTGATGTTGTTTTTGTTCCGGCAATTCAGGGTGGCATCGATCATCCTGCTGGTGTCAGTACTGGGAGTAGCCGGAAGTTATATGGCATTGTATATCACCCATACCCCTTTGAATGTAGGCAGCTACACCGGGTTAATCATGATTGTTGGAATCATTGGTGAAAACGCCATTTTTACCTTCCTGCAATTTCGCGAAGCATTGCACACGCGCCCGGTCGATGACTCCATTGTATATGCCATTTCAACCAGGTTGCGGCCTAAATTAATGACAGCATTGGGCGCCATCATCGCACTGCTGCCCCTGGCATTAGGCATTGGTGCCGGTGCACAAATGCACCAACCATTGGCCATTGCTGTTATCGGCGGTTTTATTATCGCCCTGCCTTTATTGCTGATGGTACTACCTTCTTTGCTAAGGTTATTGTATAAAAACAGTCATCCGGGAATTTCTTCTATCTAAATTTAAAAATGATGGTTATGAAAAAGATTCAATTGTTTCTGCAGGTTACGTTCATGATACTGATAGTGTGCAATGCAAATGCACAAAACAGCGGCTTCCATGTTGCCAAAACATTTCATATCGCCAGCTCCGGCGGCTGGGATTATATTGCCGTTGGGCCGGGCAATAACCGGCTGTATGTTTCCCACGGCACACAGGTAAATATTTTGAATGAAACAACGGGCGATTCAGTCGGTGTAATACCCAATACAACGGGTGTGCATGGAATAGCATTTGTGCCATCGCTCGGAAAAGGATATACCAGTAATGGCCGTTTGAATAATATCACCGTATTTGATCTTAAAACAAACGCTGTGCTGGGGCAAATAGCCACAGGCCAAAACCCGGACGCGATCATGTACGATGAGTTTACAAAAATGATCATTACCTGTAATGGGAGGAGCAATGATCTGTCAGTAATAGATCCTGCAACAGAGAAGCTGGTAGCCACCATACCAGTTGGTGGAAAACCGGAGACAGCCGTTTCCAACAACGCAGGAAAATTGTTTGTAAACATCGAAGACAAGAATGAAATCGTTGCCGTAAACCTCAAAACAAATGCTGTTGAAAGCAGGTGGTCAATTGCCCCGGCAGAAGGACCTACCGGTTTGGCCATTGATCTTGCCACCAACCGCCTGTACGCTGGCTGCGACAAAACACTGGTGGTGTTAAATGCCAGTACAGGCAAAGTAGTAACCACTGTTCCCATCGGTGATGGTTGCGATGGTGTTTCTTTTGATAACAGCACAAAAAATATTTTTGCGTCCTGCGGCGAGGGAAAACTCACTATCATTCGTGAAGCCAATGCCGACAAATACGATGTAATGGACAATGTGCCCACGAAAAGAAGCGCGCGGACAATTGCCATCAATGAAAAGACACACACGGTTTACTTGCCGGCAGCCGATTTTGATGCTCCTGCAGAAGCCGGAAAACGCCCACCCATGAAACCGGGCAGCTTCCAGGTACTCGTGGTTCAAAAATAATATGCTTAGTACGGGAAGAATACCCAAATTGCATTTATTTTATTATCCATGAAGGTATTAATCATAGAAGACGAGAAAAATCTTTCCGACAGCATTTGCAGTTATCTCAACAATGAAAGTTTTACCTGCGAAACAGCATTGGATTTTAACAGTGCGCTGGAAAAAATTTCGCTCTATGAATATGCCTGCGTGATTCTTGATATTTCCCTCCCGGGTGGCAGCGGATTGGAAATATTAAAAGAACTAAAGGCCAATAAAAAAGCTGAGGGTGTATTGATTATCTCTGCGAAAAATTCACTGGACGACAAAGTACTGGGATTAAATACCGGCGCAGACGATTACCTGACCAAACCTTTTCATTTACCCGAGCTGGCGGCCCGGGTGATAGCCATTATACGGCGCAAATCATTCGATGGAAAGAATACCATCCAACTGGATGAAATGACCATCGATTTGCAGGAAAAAACAGTAAAGATCAAAAATGCCATCATCGATCTGACAAGGAAGGAGTACGACCTGCTGCTGTATTTTACCAGTAATAAAAATAAAGTGATCAGCAAGGGGGCCATCGCAGAACATTTGTGGGGCGATAATATGGACCTGGCAGACAACTACGACTTTATATATACGCATATTAAAAACCTGCGGAAAAAATTATTGCAGGCAGGCTGCCCAGACTATATTAAATCTATTTACGGTATGGGCTATAAATTCAGCGCCGGATAAGCATGAAATTATTTATACGATACAACCGCATCAACCTGCTGTCAACAGTGATCATCTTTTTACTGGCCAGTGGCGCGTTTTATTTTTTGCTGCGTTATGTTTTAATAGCACAGGTAGATGAAGACCTGAAGATTGAACAGCATGAGATCGAAATTTATGCAGAGAAATACGCCAAACTACCCGAGCCGATTCCGGTAAAAGATCAGAAGATATCGTTCCAACCGGTCAGCGCGCCCGCAGGAAGACGAAAATTCCTTACCATTGATGGATACGACAAAAAAGAAAGGGAGCAGGAAAAATTTCGTCAAATGGTGTTTAACATCCGCGTCAGCGATCAGTGGTACGAGGTTACTGTTGCCAAATCGCTGGAAGGAACCGATGATATGATGCGCTCCATCATTCTCATCACTGTTATAACCATCCTGCTGATATTGATCACCAGTTTTGTTACCAACCGAATATTATTGCGGCGGCTCTGGCAACCATTTTATAATACGCTATCTGTAACCCAGCAATTCAAACTGGGACAGAAACAGCCAGCTACATTTCCTGTGACAACAGTTGATGAATTTATAGTGATGAACAAGTCGCTGGAACAATTCATCAATAAAGCTGAGAACGATTATAAACTGCTAAAAGAGTTTACAGAGAATGCCTCGCACGAATTGCAAACACCACTGGCCGTTATCCAATCCAAACTGGATTTGCTGGTGCAGGATGAGCATCTGTCAGAAGCACAGAGCAAGGCTGTCCAGGGCGCTAATGAATCGCTGCAAAAATTGTCGCGGCTCAATCAGTCGCTGTTATTACTGAGCAAAATTGAGAACCGGCAGTTCTCCCAAACAACAGCTATCCCGTTTAAAGAACTGGCAGAAGAAAAATTATCCCAGTTCCGCGAGCTGTGGCAGGATAAAGAAATAAGTTATACTGCTTCACTCGATGAAGTAACCGTTGTTATGAATAAAGAGCTGGCGGAGATTTTACTGAATAATCTATTCAGCAATGCCACACGTCATACCAACAGGGGATCATCCATACATATAGTATTGAATAAAACCGAATTCAGTATCAGCAACCCGGCAGTGAATGGCCCGCTCGATAAGGAACGCCTGTTCAGCCGCTTTTATAAAGGGGGGCAGCAATCAGACCATAACGGCCTGGGTTTATCCATCGTCCATCAGATCGCAGCCGTATCCGGTTATACCATCAACTATCACTTCGCAGGGGGTAAGCATATTTTCAGCCTGGTATTTTAATAATTATCACCATCGTTGTCTAAGAAAAATATTTCACAATATTTAGTCTACTAATTTTGTAGACTAAACAAACTCCCTTATATTTGCCCCCTGCTTCTGATGAACAGGTATTAAACGATTGATGATACTGCCTTATTTATCCGGGTGAATTATCCAACATTAACAGTCATAACAGGTCATGTGGCCGAGTGGTCAGGCACGGGTCTGCAAAACCTTCCACGGCGGTTCGAATCCGCCCGTGACCTCAACTGATTTCTATACTATGGCAGGCAGTCGTTGAAAAAGGGCTGTATGTCTATACGGCCCTTACTTTTTATTACAGGAAATAAAAAGCCCACCGGAGGTGGGCCTGGTGGAGGATATCGGGGTCGAACCGACGACCTCTAGCGTGCCACGCTAGCGCTCTAGCCAACTGAGCTAATCCCCCTTTTGCGGATTGCAAATATATAAGATTTTACCAAAGATGCTCCCCGTAAAACAATTTTTATGCGGCCTTGTTGTAATAATTATCTTTAAGCGATCATTTATACAAGTAAATCCGTTTAAAATAAATTTTCCATGGGCATCTGGCGGCAACTGGCTGAATACCTGTACATCAAAAAGAGGGATCCGAATGCACCCCATACCACATGGATGAAGTATATGCACGGCATCAACCGCATTTCCATACTCATGTTTCTTCTTGCCATTATTATCCTGTTGCTAAAACTCTTTGTATTCAGGCGGCATGCGTAGACTGTAAAAATTTCGAAACCGCGGCCGCTGCTTTTGCAGATGCATTACCTCCCTTGCCCAGCAGCTCTTTCAAGGCTGTATAATCGGTTTGCAACTGTTGTTGCCTCGTAGTATTATTTAACAAGCCACTCAATTCTTTTTTCAGGTTGTCTGTTGTCAATTCATCCTGTATCAATTCTTTCACTACAGGTTTATCCATGATCAGGTTGACCAGAGAAATATATTTTACTTTAATCACCCTGCGTGCAATCTGGTACGATACGGCGCTTCCCTTATAACAAACTATTTCAGGCACGCCAAACAAGGCTGTTTCCAGGGTGGCCGTACCGGAAGTAACCAATGCTGCAGCCGACTGTAACAACAAATCATAGGTTTGATCCCGCACAGAAGATACATTGTGGTAACCTTTCATCAGCGTTTCATAAAACACATCTTCCTGTCCCGGCGCTTTCGCCACGATACACTGGTAATTGGGAAAGGCACTGCATACATCCAGCATTACCGGCAGTTTCTTTAATATTTCCTGCTGCCTGCTCCCGGGCAATAATGCAATGATTGGCTTATCAGATAATTTTTTTTCAATACCTGCTTTCCGTTTGCTGTCAATTTCCTCCACCAGCGGATGGCCTACATATTCTACTTCCCAGTTCCACTTGTTTTTATAATATTCCTTTTCAAAGGGCAATATCACCAGCATCTTGTCAATACTGGTTTTCATTTTCTTCACCCTGTTTTCTTTCCAGGCCCATACCTGTGGCGAAATATAATACACCACTTTAATATTTTGCTCCTTGGCCCAGTTTGCTATGCGTAAATTAAAACCGGGATAATCAATCAGGATGAGTGCATCGGGTTTAAAGGCTAGTATATCCTTCTTGCAGAAAGAAAGGTTCCTTAGTATTTCAGGTAGATTTTTTACAATTTCAACAAAGCCCATGAATGCCAGGTCGCGGTAGTGTTTTACTACTTCAGCACCGGCCTGCTGCATCAAATCACCACCCCAGCAACGGATACTGGCATCCTTGTCAAGCAGCTTTAATTCCTTTATTAAATTACTTCCGTGCAAATCGCCAGAGGCTTCGCCGGCGATAATGTAATAACGCATTCAATTAATGTATTTACGCCTGCAATGTAATTAAAAAGGGTTAGACGGTTCGGCAGCAGCTTATGAAACCAGCATCACCTCTTTGAGCAGCATTGCTTGCATTATTGCAGAATTGTTTTATTTCGGTGCACGTTTGTACACCAGGTAGGTGACAATAATGAAAGTAATATTGGGAAGCCAGGCAGCTATCACGGGCGGAAGGTTACCCTTACTCGAGAACACTACCGAAAACCTGTCCATCACTACAAATACGGCCGCGGCAACAATACCAAATGCCAAATGCAGCCCGCTGCCACCCCGTGTTTTACGGCTGGATACCACCGCGCCCAGTAAAGTTAAAATCAACACAGAAAAAGGTGTTGCCAACCTGCGGTAATATTCTACTTTATACGTGTTCAGCCCTTCTGTACCACGCATTTCTTCATCATGTATAAATTCTTTCAGTTCGGGCGAAGTGAGTTTATCTTTCAGGTATTCATCCCTGCGCAAATCTTTGGGCGTTATATTCAGCTTCAGGTTCATGGACGATATATTGGTAGTAGTTTCATGCACACCATCAATTTTGCGTTCTATGGCATTTTCCAACTTCCATGTTCTTTGGGTCGTGTCCCAGCGGATATAATTGCTGCGCAGGTTGTAATACACTTTATTGCCCCTTATTTTTTGCAGGAAAAAACCAGTGGAGATTTTTGTTGCGGTATCATAGTACCGGATGGCGAGATAGGTATTCGAATCCGATTTAAGGTAAAATGTATTGTTGAGCCCCTGGCCTGCGTAATAAGAACTGTTTTTATCGATATAGTTAATTTGAAATTCGCTCCTGATGCCATTTCCCCGGGGAAAAACATACATATTGCAATACCAGAGAAACAAGCCAAGAAAGACACCACCCACAATATAAGGGCGCAGAAAACGGTTGAACCGTATACCATTGGCCAGGATGGCTACTATTTCCGCCCGGCCTGCCATTTTTGACGTGAAGTAAATAACGGCGATGAATACCATGAGCGGAAAAATCATCGAAATAATAAATGGAACAAAGCCGATATAATATTTTGTAATTATTTGTGCGGTGGTGAGGCCCGATTTTACAAAATCATCGGCTTTTTCACTGCTGTCAATTACCACGGAGATAACAGTTAAGGCAAGAATGGTAAAAACAAAAGTGACGAGGAATTTTTTTAATATATACCAGTCTAAAATTTTCATTGATTTCAGTCAAATAACCCTGTTTCCGGGATGGCCTCAAAAGTAGTTTAAATATTGTTGTGGATAAGTTATAGAAAAAAGGGTTGTCCGTGACTGTTACATAATTCAGACAACCAAAAACTTTCTGTTATATTTGAGTGACGAAGTTATTAACTGAATGCCGGATTACTATTACTTAGAAGGGATCACGAAACATGGACCTTATTCTCTGGAAGAACTGCAGTTAAAGAAACTGGCGCCCGACACATTGGTTTGGCATGCCAGGCTGAACGACTGGGTGAAAGCCGCAGAATTGGATGAATTGCGCATTGCCCCGGTTTCCAATAGCTATTCTACTGCCATCCCCGGTAAAGCATCCCCTTCCGATAATATTTTCGCTGTCAGGATCAGGCAATACCGCTGGGCCATTATATGGCTGGCCTTGCATCTTTGCGCCTTGTTCCTTTCGTACAATGAAGTGAAGTTTTTCAATGCTGCCGGTTCCCCCAAGCCCGACAAATTCTGGCCCTTTGTAAAATTTACCACACCATATTTTATTCCCGACGACAATACCACGCATGTAAAATTCAACGGGTTGTTTACCCAATACGACTGGACAGAATTTTGCTTTTACGTAGGAATTGTTGCTTTCTTCCTCGTATTGGTGCAGGTGTACCGTAAATCAGAATAAAGTCTCCTGTGCTTATTGTTTCTTATCGTTCCACATGGATTCCGTGTTTTGCACATTGCGAGCCTGGTTTTCTATTTCCTTCCGCAGCAAAACAGGCGTTACATTGCGGTTCTCAACAGGTCTGGTCATCTTCAACTTTGTGCCATCCAGTGCAAAAAAAGAAACACCGGTGTTCCAGTTGGACTGCAGCATTTTGATGAGTTTGTCGGCAGTGTAGTTGGATAACACTTTTTCGCCAAAGAAAGTAGTGAGCCAGATACGGGACTCATCGGTACTGAGCGCAACAGTCATGTAGACTTTGTAGCCAAGATTGGTAAAAATCTCAAAATTGTTATTACCAAGATCGTTTACTTCAAAGCCCATGTTTTCCAGAAAGTTTCTCAAATTTCCATTGGTGATTACAATCCCTGCCTGAGAAGAGGTGGTTTGTGAAAACACATTCGATGGTGTAACGGTTACAAGAGCCAGCAGCAAGAGCACTGCCAAGAAGGGTTTTGTTTTCATACAAATCGTTTTAAGGTTGAGGGTACAAAAATATTAAAACCCCGAATCAACCGCATGCGTACTGTTGGGTATTTGTCATTTTTTTTGTCACAACCGCTGCTGCAGCTTTATGACCATTTCATTCTTCCAGGATAAAAAGTCGCCCGACTCTATATGTTTCCTGGCTTCCCCGGTGAGCCACAAGTAGAACGCAAGGTTATGCACACTGGCAATGGTGAGCCCGAGTATTTCCTTAGCTTTTACCAGGTGACGGAGATAAGCTTTCGTATAAAATTGACTGAACTCACAAGGTATTCCATCATCAATAGGTGAAAAATCGCGCTCCCATTTCTTATTGTCAATATTGATTACCCCATGGCTGGTAAACAGCATGGCATTGCGCCCGTTGCGTGTTGGCATCACACAGTCAAACATGTCCACGCCGCGTGCAATGTTTTCCAAAATATTCCAGGGTGTGCCCACCCCCATTAAGTAGCGTGGTTTATTGCCCGGTAAAATATCGCAGCAAAGTTCACACATATCATACATCATAGTATCCGGTTCCCCTACGCTCAATCCACCAATAGCATTTCCTGTCGACTGCTGTGCCGCGATATATTCAGCAGAAGCTTTCCTTAAATCAGTATAGGTGCTGCCCTGCACGATAGGAAAAAGATTTTGGGTGTAGCCATATTTATCCGGTGTGGCGTTAAAGCGTTTGAAGCATCTTTCCAGCCAGCGGTGGGTTAACTCCATGCTTGTTTTTGCATAAGTATAATCGCTGGGGTAAGGTGGACATTCGTCAAAAGCCATGATGATATCACCACCAATGCTGCGCTGGACATCCATCACATTTTCGGGGGTAAACAAATGCCTTGACCCATCGATGTGGTTTTGAAACACGACGCCCTCTTCTGTAATCTTCCTGTTATTGGCCAGTGAAAAAACCTGGTAACCACCGCTGTCGGTCAGCACCGGCCTGTTCCACCCGTTGAAGCGATGAATACCACCCGCTGCTTCCAGTACTTCGATACCCGGCCGCAGGTAAAGATGGTAGGTATTGCCCAAAATAATCTGTGCTTTTACATCTTCCGCCAGTTGCTGCTGCGAAACTGCTTTCACACTACCCACTGTCCCTACCGGCATGAAAATGGGTGTTGTAATATTCCCATGATCGGTGCTGATAATGCCCGTCCTCGCTTTTGAAGCCGTATCCGTTTTCTGTAATTCAAAATGCAATGCTGCCATAACGGGCTGCAAGATACAGATACCGGTTTGTTTACCATACATTGAACAGGAGCAGTGCTGGTAGAAGTTATTTTACATCAAAAAGAAAGACGAGCCAATATCCACAGTTGTGAAATTATTTTGACGGATGCTGATGCGCTTATCCCTATTTTCGCAGACAGGCGCTGGTGATCCCTAAACCGTTGATGACATGAATCTAACTGAATTTTTGAAGCTGCATGGATGGCAGGTGGTGTTTTATGCCTTCGCAACTGTATCCCTTATACAGCTTTTGTATTATTGGGTATTCTTCAGCCGGGTTGCTTTTTTCAAACAAAAGGCCAGGGAAAAATCTCAACAGCATCCCGTAAGTGTCATCGTATGTGCAAGGGATGAAGCTGCCAACCTTGCCAATCATCTGCCCGGCGTGCTGGTTCAAACCTATCCTACCACACACGAAGTGATAGTAGTCAATGATAACAGTGTGGATGAAACAAAATATTTACTGGATGAGTTTAAGAAAACTTTCAAACACCTGCATGCTGTCAACCTCGAATACGAAGCAAAATTAATTCCCGGGAAAAAATATCCTTTGTCGATTGGTATCAAGGAAGCAAAATATGAGATAGTCATGCTGACAGACGCTGATTGCTTACCAGCCACTGAATTCTGGATGCAAAAAATGCAGGACGGGTTTCATGAAGGAACTGAAATTGTATTGGGGTATGGTTCTTACAACAAGAAGCCTGGTATATTAAACAAACTGATCCGTTTTGAAACTTTTCATACGGCATTGCAATATCTTTCTTACGCGCTGGCCGGTACACCTTATATGGGTGTGGGAAGGAACCTTTCTTATACCAAACGTTTATTTTTTAACAACAAAGGGTTTTCCTCCCTTAACCATGTGCCCGGTGGCGACGATGATTTGTTTATTAACATGGTGGCCACTAAAAATAATACGAATGTGGTGATTGATCACGATGCCATTACCTTATCAGAACCGAAGAAAACCTGGAAGGATTGGATGCGGCAAAAAACAAGGCATTATTCTACGGGAAAATTCTACAAAGCAAAACACCGTTTCCTGCTGGGCTTGTATTCAATTACGCATTTTCTTTTTTACCCGCTCTTTATACTGAGTATTCTTTTCTCCGACTGGAGGATAGTACTTGGTATCTTCCTCTTACGGTTTATCACACAGGGTCTATTGTTTTACAAGAGTATGGAAAAACTGAATGAAAAAGATCTTTGGCCATGGTGGTGGCTGCTTGATATCTGGATGTTCTGTTATTATCTCATCTTTGCACCAGCATTATGGAAAAAGCCACGCCAAACCTGGAACTGATTCTAAAATATTTCTCCGATTTCACACCGGTGCAACTGGAACAATTGTCAGCTCTTGAAGCATTATATAAAGAATGGAATGAAAAGATCAATGTCATTTCGAGAAAAGATATTGATGGATTGTACGAGAAACATGTATTGCATTCGCTGAGCATTGCCGCTGTATTTGAGTTTCCACCCGGCAGTGAAGTAATTGATTTGGGAACCGGTGGCGGCTTCCCCGGTATTCCGCTGGCCATCTTTTTCCCTGAAGTAAAATTTCACCTCGTCGATAGCATTGGCAAAAAATTAAAAGTGGTGGAAGCGATCGCCGCCGCCACTAACCTGCAAAATGTAACTACAGCGCATACCCGGATAGAAGATATCAAAAACCGGAAATTTGATGTGGTGGTTTCCAGGGCAGTTGCACCCCTCAGGGATTTGTGGGGCTGGTCCAAGCCATTGATACGCAAAAAAAATGCAACAGAAACGCCCGGTGGATTGATTTGCCTCAAGGGTGGCGACCTTACGGCTGAAATAGCGGACAGCAAATGCAGGCCAAGAATGATCGAAATTCATGATATCTTTAAGGAGGAGTTCTTTAAGGAGAAATACTTATTATACATTTCTTCATAGTGAATACAAGATTTACCACTTTGTGGTATTGGTGAACAAAGCAATTATCATCAACTTTGCACTATGGCAATAACTGTTTGTATCGTTGACGACAACAAAGACATTCGCTCTGCGCTTGAGCAAATCATTATCATGTCTGACGGCTACAGGCTGTTGGGAAGTTTTTCCAGTGCAGAGGAAGCTTTGGAAAAAATCCCTGCGCTTCACCCGCAGGTTGTATTGATGGATATCAATTTGGGTGGCATGAGTGGTATTGAATGTGTGCGAAAATTAAAACCCATCGACCCCGATATATTATATATGATGTGTACGGTATACGAGGAGGATGAGAAAATATTTGAAGCACTAAGCGCAGGGGCCAGTGGTTATATACTTAAGAAAACAGCACCGGGCAAATTACTCGAAGCCATTAAGGAATTAAGTGAAGGCGGTGCACCGATGAGCAGCCAGATAGCACGTAAAGTGGTTGCTGCTTTCAGGGGCAAGCCGGTTTTGGAAGGCCCTTACCAGGATGATGATTCCATCAATGCATTGTCAAACCGTGAAAAGGAAATACTCGAACTTCTTTCAAAAGGACTATTATACAAGGAAATCGCGGGCAAGCTTTTCATCAGCCCCGAGACCGTTAGAAAACACGTTTACCATATTTACGAAAAATTGCATGTCAACAACCGGGTGGAAGCCGTGAACAAGTATTTCGGCAGGTAAACTTTCCCTGTTTAACAATTTTAACCTGTTATCTAAACAAACCGGGGACGAAAATACCACTAAAGTGGTATAGGCTATTTATCGGGCCGATCCTACATTTACGCTTTAAAGAGAGGGATGCTTAGAACAAATACCGATTGATCATTAAAACCTTACTTCCTCTTATAAACCTTGACTCTGAAAACTCGTTTGGATAGCCTGAGCAAACCTTATTAAAGCAAGCGAATTAAAAAGCCAGTTCTTCACTGAACCGGCTTTTTAGTTTTATAACATGCCAGAAATACATTTTACCATTTTATTTCCAGTTTATTATCCTTCCTGTTTACATCCGCCATCCTTTTGCTGGGATCAATTTCGGCAATGGTAATATCAGCCAGTTTGCGGTTTGTTTCTATGGTATAAGAAGGATGCGTCCATTTCCAGGGTTCATATACCGTAGTCGGGATGCTGGCATCTTCTGCCTGTTTTTCGCCAAACATCAAATACATAGGTATATAATGCATTTCACGGCTGCCATCTTTGAATGTCAGTTGCACATCCAGCGGCATAGGCATTTTCCCCTTGTTGACAATTCGCAGTTTTGTTTTGCCACCTTCTTCCCACAAACTGTCAATGGCATAATCGATCGTTTTGGTAGTATTGACAAAATATTCCCGGTACCAGTCCAGTTTAATGCCACTGGTTTTCTCTGCCACCTGGATAAAGTCATTTACATTGGGATGTTTGAAATGCCACTGGCGGTAATATTCAAGTAAAATCTTATCGCGCATACCTGCTCCCACAATATATCCCAGTTGCTCCATAAACACTTCTCCCTTTGAATAAGAAGCGACGCTGTATGCATAATTGGTATTGAAATGATCGGCATGCGTGGTCATGGGTTCTTCCAAACCACTTTTGACCAAACCAAAATAACCTGCATAAGCATCACAATGGTTTTCGGGAACAACATTCATCAGGTCTGTCAACTGCTTATTGTCAGGATTGCGTTGCAATGCTTCTTTATAAAATTCGATGGAGGATTTACCGCTGTAAAACCTGGAAACCAAGTCTTCGGCATAACTGGTAAATCCTTCATCCATCCACGCATATTCGCTTTCATTGGTGCCCATCATCATCTGGTACCAGCTATGCATCCATTCATGAAATGCGGTACCAAGACCCGGCCCGCTGACCAATGTTGCCATTGGGTACTCCATGCCGCCATCACCCCCATGCACAAACGAATATTGTTTATAAGGATATTTCCCAAATTTGCTTTCGATGAACGGCAATACTTTAACTGCTGCTTCCAGCACCTCATTCCATTGATCGTCCCAGTTTTGAATATACCGTTTCACATCGTTTCCATATTGCCCTTTCGATTTTTCTGATAAACCGTCGAATTGTTTTTGCAGCATGGAAAGATCGCGGTTGTACACCACGTTAATCATTGTACCATTTGGTGCCAGCTTTGAGATATGTTTGTATTCCGGATCAGCAGCCCACATAAAATCGTGTACGTTGGGAGCAGAAAATTTCCAGGTTAATTTATCACCCGCAGGTGGCACTACTTTTGTTCCCGGCGCTTCATATCCATAGCCAATTTGTGCTGCATTTTGCAGGTAGCCGCTTCCTGCTATAAGATATTTCTTATCGATGGTAATGTTAACATCATAATCGCCCCATACACCATAAAACTCCCTTGCCACATACGGCGTGGGATGCCATCCTTCATAATCGTACTCGCATAGTTTGGGATACCATTGGCTCATGCTGTACCGTACACCTGTTTGCGGATTATCTCGTCCGCTGCGCCTCACCTGCAATGGAACCTGTGCTTCAAATTCCATATCAAATACAACAGTGGAATGCGGCAATATTGGTTTGTTCAATTTTACTTCGAGAATGGTTTCGTATTCGCGGGTGGTTTGCAATACACCATTCATCTTTATCCATTTTACTTTCTGGTATCCTATTTCTTCCGGTTTCAGGTTGAGTATCCTGTCCCTTACACGGCCATCCCAATCGGGCCGGCCATTAACTATGGTTTGTCCCAGCACACGGCTGCGGTTATCCATCATACTGTTTGGCTGGAAGGCATTCCAGTAAAGATGATAGTACACTTTTCCCAATGTATCGGGAGAATTGTTGGTATACTGTAATTTTTGTTTCCCGCTAAAACGATTGGTCACAACATCCATGTCAACATCCATTGTATATTTCACGCGTTGCTGCCATCTATCGGGTTGTGCAATCGCGGTTATGGAAAGGAACAATACGGCGCCACCGTTCAACAGCAGCCTCAAGGTTCGGGTATTCATCATGCTTATTTGTTTATGATGCGTAAATTTCAAGAAAATACGCCAATAGAAAAATAAAATCCCTTCTTTTGAAAGGGATATTATGATTAAAGTTAATTCCTGCGGAAATTACAAGGTGATATTGTCTTTCAGCAGCTTCCCTTCGTTGTTAAACAAAAGGTTTTTCTTTTGTATATCGCTTTTCTTAACTAAAATGCGGTAATTGGTTTGTTCGTCGGGTAAGCTAATCATATAGAAGGCAGTCGTTTCCCAGTCAGCGTATTTGCTTTTTTCCAGTCCATCTTTTACCGCTGCAGGAATAGACGTCTCTGTTGTTTCATTTTCTGTTTGCTGCCAGTTACCCTTTTTGCTGAACCGGGCTTCATATTTTACACCATCATCCGTAAATCCGGCAACAAATGCAGTCAGTTTATCCTTCCACTCCACTTCCGATGCATGTGGATATTTTTCTTTAAATGCATCTGTTACAGCAGCGGGAATTTTTCTAAGCTGTGCGAATGATCCGATACTGATACCCATCATCAGTACAAATAATAATTTCTTCATGGTTTGTCTTTTGAACTGTTTCGGCAAATATCCCTCCGCTAAATCAAAAAGAAATGATAAAATCACTCCTTTCCGGCGACCACAATTACAATTTCACCTTTTACATCCTTCTGCTTAAAGTGATCACATACCTCGTGCAATGTGCCCCGAAAATTTTCTTCGAACATTTTTGTTAGTTCCCTGCTGACACTGCATTTCCTGTCTGTACCGAAATAAACAGCAAACTCTTCCAGTGTTTTCACCAGGCGCATAGGTGATTCATAAAAAATCATCGTCCTTTCTTCTTCTGCCAATTGCTTCAGCAAAGTCTGCCTTCCTTTTTTTAACGGTAGAAATCCTTCGAATGTAAACCGGTTGGAAGGTATACCACTATTGACCAGGGCAGGCACAAATGCGGTGGCACCCGGAAGTGTTTCAACTTTTATTCCTGCTTTTATACATTCCCGGACCAGTAAAAATGCCGGATCGGAAATACCGGGTGTGCCAGCGTCGGTAATAACCGCCATGTTTTTCCCTTCCTGTAATTGCGCTACCAGGTGTTGCAATACTTTATGTTCGTTGTGCTGGTGATAAGGAGTCAGTGGCTGGTGTACCTGGTAGTGGTTGAGGAGTTTGGAGGAAGTACGCGTATCTTCTGCTAGAATTACATCGACCGATTTCAGCACTTCAATGGCGCGCAGGGTAATATCCTGCAGGTTGCCGATGGGTGTGGGAACGATGTACAGCATGTATTAGTTAACAGCTATCTCAAAATATTCCATTACAGGATTGGCCAGCAGTTTTTTTGCTGCCTCCTCAGCCACTTGTTTGGCTGCTTCAGGGTTGGCGGCATCTACCTGCAGTGTAATGTTTTTACCAATTCTTACATCCTGCACACTGGCAAGACCCAGGTTGCTCAAACCACCCATTACAGCTTTTCCCTGCGGGTCCAGTAATTCTTTCAGCGGCATTACTTTTACCTGAACCGTATATGTCATGATGTTTTATTTTTAAGAAGCAAAGATACAATGATATAAGCAATGAATACGACCGGAACTGCTATCCATTTCAGCAATAAAGCGGCAATGACAGCAATCACCAGCAATATGATTTTAGGCATATTTCCCTTCAGGCTGTAATCTTTAAATTTCAGCGCCATGATCGGCAGGTTGCTGATCATTAAGTAAGACAGTAACAGTATCGTGGCATACAGCACCCATTTGTTCAGTAGTAGCTCTACCGGCAATCCGCCCTGGCTGTACCAGTAAATCAGGGGGAAAGATGCCACCAATATGCCTGCTGCCGGGGTTGGCACACCTTTGAAACCATATTGCTGCGAATCATCTATATTGAATTTTGCCAAACGATAAGCAGCAGCACAGGTAAGAATAAAAGCAGGTGTCAGCCAGACGAATGATACATCAATACCTGTTTGATCCTTTGCTATACTCAGTC
This sequence comes from Chitinophagaceae bacterium, assembly GCA_044223995.1. Taxonomy (GTDB): domain Bacteria; phylum Bacteroidota; class Bacteroidia; order Chitinophagales; family Chitinophagaceae; genus JACMLD01. Next base: position 593,178 of record JBGALE010000001.1, on the reverse strand, counting down.
GTAAAAACTGGTAGAGGATCATTCCCGGCGCCACGCCAAAACTTACCACATCGGCCAGCGAATCCAATTCCTTTCCCAATGCAGAAGTGGCTTTGAACAATCGTGCCACAAAACCATCGAGAAAATCCACCACCGCTGCCAGACCAATAAACAAAGAGGCCATCCAGATTTTTTCCGGGATATCGATATACTGTGTTCCTTCAGGGGAGTAAAGAATGGTGATCCCGTTTTGAAGGATACATACAATGGCACAACAACCAAAAAATAAATTGAGCAGTGTGAACAGGTTGGGGATTTGCTTCATGCTGTTTTTTCTGTTGATGAATTTGAATACGTACGCGTGCACTTAACCAATACCGCTTTTTCAATCCTGCATAGATACAAATTATTTTTTCATAAGCGATTCAATATCTTCTGCCGTGATGGGGATATTCGACATGAGATCTTTATTGCCGTTTCGGGTGATCCAAAGATTGTTTTCAATCCGTACACCCATTTTTTCTTCCTCGATGTAAATACCGGGTTCTACGGTAAACACCATTCCAGCCTTTATCGGTTCGGTACGGGTACCCAAATCGTGCACATCAATTCCCAGGTGGTGTGAAATGCCATGATATAAATATTTCCGGTAGGCCCTGTTTTCCGGATCTTCGTTTTTTACATCTGTTTTCTTTAGTAATCCTATTTTTAAAAATTGCTGTGTGGCTTCCTCTCCTACCTTATCGGTGTAATCAGCAATGGTAATTCCCGGTTTCAGTAAACTCTTCGCATAGTTGTGCAAATGCAGGCAGGCATTATACACTGTTTTTTGCCTGCGGGTGAATTTTCCATTCACAGGGACTGTCCTGGTAAGGTCGGCACAATAACCACCATACTCTGCGCCGAAATCCATCAATATCAACTCCCCGTCTTTACAAACATCATTGTTGCTGACATAATGCAATGTCCTCGCACGATCACCACTGGCAAGAATAGAACTATATGCCGGCCCGGTAGCACGCTGTGTTAAAAATGAATGAAATATTTCAGCTTCAATTTCATATTCCATAACACCGGGCCTTATAAACTGCAATAAACGGCGAAAAGCAACATCGGTGATATCGATCGCTTTTTGCAGTACTTCAATTTCCAGCGGGCTTTTAATGGCGCGCAGTTCTTTCATCAATCTTGCACTGCGTTTATAATGATGCAGGGGATAACGTTGCTTCATTTGCTCTGCATAACGATAATCGCGTACAGGTACCAGGTTGGCTTTGCGATCGTTTTCATTGCTGTTGAGATAAATATTATCCGCAAGGTGAATCCAGGTTTGTAAAGGTGCATCGAGGCTGTCCAGCCAAACAATGGTACCAATGCCACTGATATCTTTTCCTTCTTTGGCGCGTAAACGGTGCCCATCCCATTTTTCCTTTAATTCATTTGGCCTGACCAGTACCAGAACCTCCCGGTATTTTTTATCGGGATTGTCCGGGAAAAGGATCAGCATGCTGTCTTCCTGTTCAATACCGGTAAGCCAGTATAAATCCGAGTTCTGCTTGAATTTGTGGAGTGCGTCGCCGTTCACGGGCAATTCATCATTGCTGTTAAATATGGCAATGGAGTTTTTTTCCATCTTTTCTGTAAAACGTTTCCTGTTCTGACGAAAGATATCCGGGTTAAGCGGGAGATACTTCATGTGTTGGTATTGTTTTTATTGAAGCGGGCCTAAAATTATGAAATACATATTGATAGTTGTAGTTATGGCAGGATTGTTCGTGATGAAAGGGAAAAAACAAATGAGCAGGTGCAACCGGGTTGGGTTTTAAGCAGTAATGGTAAAAACTATCGCACGTTAGTAAATATGGAAAACATCCATGAAACAGCGGCTAATTTTTGAAATATTTTAATGTATAAATCAAATTTGGGAAAATTTAAACCAAAATTCAACAATCCGTAAGTGAATATCAACGTGTAAACGGCACACATGACTACTGACTGAAGCATTTGAAGTTTATCTTTGCAGCCTAAACAAACGTTTGTATTTATTATGTCTATCCCAATTATTTCAATTCCGACAGACAAATTAGTAACCCTCGGCCTCAGACTGTCCAACACCATCCATTACCAGCTCAGTCCTGAAGAACTGGTTCAGGATACCCTCAGAATAAAAGAAGGTATGTTAAACAATACCGGGGCACTCGTTATACAAACGGGCGAATTTACCGGCCGCAGCCCCAAGGATAAGTTTACGGTAAAAGATGAGATAACTGCCAGCACCGTTAACTGGAATGAGTTCAACCTGCCGATAGACGAAAAATATTTCAACATCATCCGTAAAAAAATTATTGAGCATTACAACCATCTCCCTGAACTCTGGGTGAGGGATTGCTATGCCTGCGCCGATCCGCGTTACCGCATGAACATCCGCGTGATCAATGAAAAACCCTGGATAAACCTGTTTGCATACAATATGTTTCTCCGCCCTGCAGAAGAAGAACTGGATGATTTCGTGCCCGAATGGACTATTCTTTCCGCCCCGGATTTAAAACTCGATCCTGCTGAATGCGGCACACGCCAGCACAATGCTGCGGTGGTTTCATTCAAACATAAAATGATCCTGATAGCCGGCACAGGTTATACCGGCGAAACCAAGAAGGGAATTTTTTCTGTACTAAACTATATACTGCCGCAAAACAAAAATGTATTGAGCATGCACTGCTCGGCCAATATGGGCGCTAACGGCGACACAGCTTTGTTTTTTGGATTGAGCGGTACCGGCAAAACTACCCTGAGCGCTGATCCTAAACGCAAACTGATTGGCGATGATGAACATGGCTGGACCGACAGTGGCATTTTCAATTTTGAAGGTGGCTGTTATGCAAAAACCATTGACCTGAGTGAGGAAAAAGAACCCGAAATATTCCGGGCCATCAGGCCGGGTGCGCTGGTAGAGAATACGAGGTTTTTCCCGGGAACAAATACCATCAATTTCTCCAACAGCCAGGTTACCGAAAATACCCGCGTTTCTTACCCGATTGATTATATCAGTAATGCAATAGAACCATCTATCGGTGGCATTCCAAAAAATATTTTCTTCCTTACCTGCGATGCGTATGGCGTATTGCCCCCTATTAGCAAACTCACACCTGAACAGGCCATGTACCAGTTCATATCTGGTTATACCGCAAAAGTGGCTGGAACAGAGACGGGTGTTACAGAGCCGAAATCAACCTTCAGTGCCTGTTTTGGCGCACCTTTTCTTCCACTCCATCCTGGTAAATATGCCGAAATGCTGGGTGAAAAACTGCGCCGCCACAACGTGAACGTATGGATGGTGAATACAGGCTGGAGCGGTGGCCCGTATGGAATTGGCAGCAGGATGAAACTGTCCTATACGCGCGCTATGATCAGCGCTGCCCTGGAAGGCAAGCTTGACAACATTGCTACCGAAACACTTCCCATTTTTAACGTACAGGTACCGGTTTCCTGCCCTGGTGTTCCTGCGGACATATTAAATCCAGGGAATACATGGTCGGATAAAAATGCCTATGATAAGGCAGCTCAAAACCTGGCAAAACAGTTTATCAGCAATTTTAATAAATACGCTTCCGGTGTTTCCCCGGAAGTATTGTCGGCGGCACCAAAACTATAAGTCTTTTTATTTAATCAGTGTCATAGTTAGGTCTCAACGTTGCTTGCAATGATCGACAACTCCCCCGCTTCTTCGGGGGAGTTATTTTTTTAGGGTTTCTTTTAAACCAAAACTACTTTTGCAGGCGTTATATAAGAAGTAAATGTGCTTACTATGATGAAATGGGTATTGGTGCTATTGATGATTACCGTTGGATTGTCGGCTTACCGTAAAGACGATGATACGTTGCCGTGGAGCGCATCCCGGCCACTGACCTGGAACGATTTTAGAGCAAAGCCCGATGAATATTCCGGCAATGCTGCACTGACCAGTTCGGGTATTGAATTTAAATACTCTTATGGCAGCGATGGCATGAGTTATACCATTGTTTGCCTGTTTGAAAAAACAAAATCTTGGGGAAAGGTGAAAACACCCTATATCCTTTCGCACGAACAGGGTCATTTTGATATTTCCGAGCTGCATGCCCGCAAACTGAACAAGGCCCTGAAGGAATACCGCTACAATGAAACTACAGCAGCCAAAGACTTACCCGCCATCTACGGCAAACTGATGAAGGAGCAAACAGCTATGCAAAACCAGTACGATAGCGAGACCAATTACAGCCGTGATAAAGAAATGCAGGAAGTATGGCTGGAAATGATTGGAAAGCAGTTAGAGCAGTACAAAGACTTCGCAAATTATAATCCAAAGAAGTAACCACTAAAATAAACCGTAGAGCTGGGCATCGATTTTCCGGATGATTTCGCCCATATGCTCTTCATTTTCCGCAAATTTATTTTTATCGATGTCAATGATCAACAGGGCGCCTTCCTTATAGTTATCAATCCATTTATTGTAATAATCATTCAATCGCTTCAGGTAATCGAGCCGGATGTTTTCTTCATATTCACGGCCACGTTTTTGGATCTGGCCTACCAGTGTCGGCACTGATCCTTTCAGGTAAATCAGCATATCCGGCGGCTGCACCATGGTCTTCAATGTTTGAAAAAAGAGATAATAGTTGTCAAAATCCCTTTTGCTCATCAGTCCCATTTCGTGCAGGTTGGGTGCAAATATGTTGGCATCTTCATAGATGGTGCGATCCTGGATAACGGTTTCTGTTCCGCGGTGTATATCGAGCAACTGGTTAAGCCGGCTGTTTAAAAAGTATATCTGCAGGTTGAAACTCCAGCGGGGCATGTCTTCATAAAAATCATTCAGGTAAGGATTATGATCGACGTCTTCAAATTGCGGTATCCATTTATAGTGTTTACTCAGCAGTTCAGTCAGGGTCGTTTTTCCGGCACCAATGTTTCCGGCAACTGCAATATGTTTGGGTTTCTTACTCTTTGCCATGTTGATTAAATATCCAATGAAAAATTGTCCCTGTTTTCGGGGGAGGACAAAATAAAACTTCTTTTTGGATTTCGGTTTGGAATAGCGGATTTTAATTAATAATACTTCAGTCCCATTGCCTGCCTAACCAGTTGCATGGTTTGCCGGGCGCTTTGCCGGGCTTTGTCTGCTCCTTTTTCCATTATCTCCCTGAGATACTTTTCGTCGTGGAGGATAGCATTTGCCTTTTCGCGGATTGGAGTTATAAACTTTACCATATCTTCTCCCAATTGCGCCTTCATGTCACCGTAACGGATACTGCAACTATCATACGCTTTTTCGTAATGAGCAAGTACTTCTTCGGTACTTACCAGCCGCATCAGTTGAAATATGTTTTCAATATAATCAGGTTTCACAGCATTGGGTGTTGCAGGCCCTGCATCTGTTTTTGCCTTTTTTAATTTTTTACGGATATCTTCATCGGAATCGCTGAGGTATATCGTTGCATTCTGGTTTTCACTTTTGCTCATTTTACCTGATCCATCAAGGCTGGGTACTTTGATGAGGTCTTCCCCAAAATTAAATGCATAAGGCTCGGGAAAAACTTCACCATATCGGTGATTAAAACGGTTGACAAAATTGCGCGCCATTTCAAGGTGTTGTTCCTGGTCCTTTCCAACTGGTACCAGTTTAGCCCGGTGTAGCATGATATCGGCTGCCTGCAAAACAGGGTAACTCAATAAGCCCAAATTGATATTCTGTGGCTGCAACCTGATTTTTTCCTTAAATGTAGTCGTCTTCTCCAACTCGCCAATATATGCCAGCATATTGAGGTATAAGTAAAGCTCGGAGGTTTCGTAAACATGACTCTGGCAATAAAGTGCCACTTTATCAGGATCAAGTCCTGCAGCGACATTCTCGGACAGTACCTGTTTTACATTGCCCATCAGTTCCCTGGTATCCGGGTGCGTGGTTAAAGAATGAAGATCTGCCACCATGAAAAAGCAGTCATATTCGTCCTGCATACGCACATAATTGCGCAACGCACCAAAATAATTTCCCAGGTGCAAAAAACCTGTCGGCCGGATACCGCTCATGACTATTTCTTTCTTACCCATAAGGCGGCGAAGATAATAAAATAGTGCCGAGCTGCGCACCATAAATCAGCTGCGAGAGGTTCTTCCCGACCATTTATCACATACTGCAAAGCCGTGGGAAAAGACTGATTTCTGTTCATTATATTTGTTGGATGGAAGTAAATGATGCCCTGATAGAGAACCTGGCAAACCTGGCACGTTTGAAATTCAGTGAACAGGAGAAGGCCTCGGTGAAAGACGACCTGCAGCGAATGATTGCTTTTGTCGAAAAACTGAAGGAAGTGGATACTACCGGTACTGAACCATTATTGCACATGACTGAAGCCATGAATGTGTACCGGGAAGATGTGGTAAAAGGCTCTATGAATAAAAGGGATGCGTTGCACAACGCACCTGATGCCAATGATAATTATTTCAAAGTGCCGAAAGTAATAAAAAAGTAAGCTGTAACCCTTTTAGTAAAAAACCCTTCTAATACAATAAACCTTTTTATGAGTTCAATCATTCATTTAGAGAACATCCAGAAAGCTTATTTCATGGGCAAGCAGCCCATTCCTGTATTGAAGGGCATTTCGCTCGATATTTTTAAAAACGAATACGTTGCCTTGATGGGACCTTCCGGTTCAGGGAAAAGTACATTGATGAATATTCTTGGCTGTCTTGATTCGCCCACTGCGGGCCGCTATATTTTGAACGGACAGGACGTTAGTAAAATGCCCGATGATGATTTGGCCGAAGTGCGCAACAAAGAAATTGGCTTCGTATTCCAGCAATTTAATTTATTGCCGCGCCTGACAGCAGCAGAGAATGTTGCACTACCCCTGGTATATGCGGGCATAGGTAAAAAACAGCGTATTGAAACAGCCCGCATGGTGCTGGATAAAGTTGGCCTGGCAGATCGCAGCCACCACAAACCAAATGAAATGAGTGGTGGGCAGTGCCAGCGTGTGGCCATTGCAAGGGCACTGGTGAACAACCCTTCTATTATTCTCGCCGATGAACCAACCGGTAACCTCGATACGAAGACATCAGTTGAAATCATGGACATATTCGGTGCTATCCAGTCAAGCGGTAACACGGTAGTATTGGTAACGCACGAAGAAGATATTGCCCGGTATGCTCACCGGGTGGTGCGCCTGCGCGATGGTTTGGTAGAGACCGACAAGAAGAATGAACACATCACGGCCATGGTGCATTAATTTTTATCCAGCTCAATAATTGAATTTATTATACATGCACTGGTAGAAAACTTGTGCAGACTTTCCCTTTAGCAATGCCTGTTTCATGAACTTATCTCTTATACATTTGTTGCATTAACAGCATCAACTGATCATAATTATGGCTATGAAAATTTATACCAAAACCGGCGATAAGGGAACTACTTCTTTAATTGGCGGAACCAAGGTACCGAAGAGCCATTTACGTATTGAAGCATACGGAACAGTTGATGAGCTCAATTCTCATATTGGTTTGTGCAGGGATATTATTACCATTGAAGACAGTAAAAAAATTTTACTGGAAATACAGGATCGCTTATTTACCATTGGTTCTTCACTTGCCTGCGATCCCATCAAAGAACCTGCCATGCGCATTCCCGATTTAAAAGAACCGGATATTACCCTGCTCGAAAAAGAAATCGATGGTATGAATGCATCCCTGCCACCTATGAAATTTTTTGTATTGCCGGGTGGTCATCCTTCCGTTTCGCAAATACATATTGCACGTTGTGTTTGCCGCCGCGCAGAACGCTGCTGTGTTCGCCTGGAACTGGAAAGCCTTGAAGTTGACGCGGTAATTATTAAATACCTCAACCGCCTGAGTGATTATTTGTTTATTCTGTCGCGCTACGCAGCGCACCAGTTACAGGCTTCAGAAATTCCCTGGAAGCCGAGAGTGTAATACATCAATTGTAAAAAATCGCATTCCTTAATTGGTAACTTTCCCGTCCTTCATGTGCAGTAACCGATCGCTCATTTGAGCAAGGTCTTCATTGTGCGTGACAATCAGGAAGGTTTGATTGAACTGTTTTCGCAGGTCAAAAAACAATTGGTGCAGTTCACGGGCATTCGCAGAATCGAGATTTCCGGTAGGTTCGTCGGCAAAAACAATTTTTGGTTCATTTACCAAGGCACGTGCCACCGCCACTCTTTGCTGTTCGCCACCGGATAATTGCTGGGGTTTATTTTCTTTGCGGTTTTCCAAGCCCAGTAATTGCAGCAGGGATGCAGCACGGGCAGCGACGTCCTTTTTTGACCGCCCGGCAATCCAGCCCGGTATGCAAACGTTTTCCAATGCAGAGAATTCCGGGAGAAGATGATGGAATTGGAAAACGAAACCAATATTCCGGTTTCGGAAAGATGCCAGTGTTTTAGAATTCATCAAATCCAGGTCTTTACCATCCAGTTGAATGGAGCCACTGGTGGGTCTGTCCAGCGTTCCGAGTATATGCAATAAAGTACTTTTACCACAACCGGAGGGCCCTACGATGCTCACTATTTCGCCCTGACGGATGTTTACATCCACCCCTTTCAATACCTGTAAGTCGCCATAAGATTTAAAAATATTTCTGCCCGTTAACATTAATATGCTGCTTGGATGGTATAAAATACGAACCTACAATTTTATTCGTTGTTAACTTTACCGCGACCCCGTTAATTTTGCCAAATTTGCCGGTGCAAAAACTACATTTGGTGGTTTCAGATTAACAATTACATTTGCGGGAATTTTAAAAGGTAAAAGATGTTTTGGACACTCGAATTAGCATCCTATTTAGAAGACGCCCCCTGGCCGGCTACTAAAGATGAATTGATCGATTACGCCATCCGCAGTGGTGCGCCGATAGAGGTTGTGGAAAATCTCCAGGAACTGGAAGATGAAGGGGAAATATATGAGGGTATCGATGACATTTGGCCTGATTACCCGAGCCAGGAAGATTTCTTTTTCAATGAAGATGAGTATTGATATACTCCCTCAACTGCGATTGTACAACAAAAATAAAAGCCTCCTTTCGGAGGCTATATTTTTTATGACTGGTTTATTCAACTCCCAGTTTTTTCATTACCTCATTGCTGACACCGGTAGAAGAATAGCCGCCGTCGTGAAACAGGTTCTGCATGGTGACCATCCTGGTGAGATCGGAAAAGAGCGCCACACAAAAACCTGCACAGGATTCTGCGCTGGCATTGCCAAGGGGTGCAATGGCATTGGCATAATCATAAAAATCCCCAAACCCTTTGATGCCTGTTCCCGCGGTTGTTTTGGTCGGTGATTGCGATACAGTATTAATACGCACTTTTTTGTGCACACCATAGTGATAGCCAAAACTGCGCGCGATGGATTCAAGCATGGCTTTGATATCTGCCATATCAGTATAAAAGGGGTAGGTGCGTTGGGCAGCCGCATAAGTCAGTGCCACCACACTGCCCCACTCGCTGATCGCATCCAGCTTCATGGCCACTGCCAGCATTTTGTGCAATGACATAGCAGACACATCAATCCCTTTCATGAAATAGTCATAGTTGGATTCGGTATAAGGTATGTTCTTGCGGATATTTACACTCATACCAATGGAATGCAGGACAAAGTCAATTTTACCACCTAATACTTCCTGCGATGTCGTAAAAAGAGTAGTCAGTTCCTCCACGCTGGTAGCATCTGCCGGAATGATTTCTGAATGTGTTTTCTCTGCCAACACCTTTATCTGCCCCATGCGCATGGCAATAGGTGCATTGGTTAATACAAAGGTTGCCCCTTCTTCATATGCCTTTTCTGCTACTTTCCAGGCAATTGAATTTTCATCAAGGGCGCCCGTAATAATGCCTCTTTTCCCTTTTAAAAGCTGGTATGCCATAGTTTTTTTATTGATAAAAGTAAATGCTTATTTGATATGCCATACAAATCGTATCAGGATAAACAATACGACAGTTGTGTACACAAAAGTAACCAGCAGTACCAGCAACAGGTACAGTAAAAAATTCTTACCTGACTTACGCGGTTGTGTCCATTTCAGTAATTGCTTATTGAACAGGTACGCCGGCACAGCGGCGACCAGCAAATAAAAAATAAATTGACCGGGAGGAACAAGCATAAGTTCTAATTCATGACCATTTCCCGCGCATTTTGCAATGCAGCGGCAGTTGGCTTTTCACCACTCAGCATTTGCGCAATGGTGGTTATTCTTTCTTCCTGCGACAACAACCGGATATTGGTCTTTACGGCATTACCTTTTATTTCCTTGTATACAAAGAAATGCGCATTGGCCCTGCCGGCTATCTGTGGCTGGTGTGTAATAGCAATTACCTGCCTGGCTGCAGCCAGTTCTTTCATAATGATACCCACCTGTTTTGCCGCTTCGCCGGAAATGCCGCTGTCTATTTCATCAAATATAAGCGTTGGCAAATCGAGCGACTGCGCCACGAGTGATTTCACGCAAAGCATCAGGCGGCTCAACTCACCACCGGAAGCCACTTTTCGCAAAGGCTCAAAGCGGCTGCTTTTATTGGCGTCAAACAGGAATTCAATTTTATCAGCGCCAAATTCATTCAGGACCTGATTAGCAAAGCTAATGACCTCCGCTTTAATCCTGGCGTTTGGCATGCCTACCTGCTGCAGTAAACGGTTTACCTTTTCTTCCAGGGGCTTCACCTGTTTTTTCCTGCGGGCAGTTATTTGCTCAGCCAGTGCCGTGGCCTGCTGCAATAGCTGCCCCGATTCTTTTTCCTTTACTGCTATAGCGTCATCAATATTTAATACCGCCTGCAATTTTTCAGACAGGGATTGATGCAGTGTCAGCAGTTCACTGGTATGTTGCAAACCATGTTTCTTCAGTAATTTATAACCGGCCGAAATCCTTTCATTGATTTGTTCTATCCGTTGCGGATCATAGTTAACATGATCATTAATGCGTTCCACATCATCTGCAATATCGCGCAGTTCAATTTGTGCCGACTGAAGCCTTTGCAGCAATACGGGCAGATCAGGATGATACGATTCAAATGAGTGCAACTGTTGCAACAGTGATTTCAATTGCTGAACGATGGGCTGTTCCCCTTCATTCAATTCATAACTCACTTTTGACAGGGCCGCCTTGATCCCTTCCGAATTGGACAAGAGTTTTAATTCATTGTCTAAATCTTCCAGTTCATTTTCTTTCCACTTTCCTTCCTCCAGTTCATCAAAAAGAAATTTATTATAGTCATATTCCCGGGTAAACTGCCCTTTTTGATCCTGTAGCGCTTCCAGTTGTGACCTGGCCTGCTGCCAGGATTGAAACTGCTGCTGGTATTGCTGTACCAGGCTGGCATTCCCTGCAAGTGCGTCTACAACAGCCCGCTGAAAATCACTCTCCCCCAGTTCCAGTGTATCAAACTGCCGGTGCAGATCCACCAGCAATGAACTTAATTGACGCAACTGATCGAGGTTGACAGGTGTATCATTTACAAAGGCGCGGGATTTCCCGTTTACCGATATTTCACGCCTAATCACCAATTCTTCTTCAGCATCAAGGTCGTTCTCCCTTAAGAATCGTTTGATGCTTTCCCTTCCTTCTGTTTCAAAAAAACCCTCCACGATGCATTTCTTTTCCTTGTTGAGCAGGGCTGCACTTTCTGCCCTGTCGCCAAGGATAAGAGACAATGCACCCATTAAAATTGATTTACCGGCACCAGTTTCCCCGGTAATAATATTAAGTAAGGACGAAAACTGGATTTCCACCTCGTCGATGATGGCATAATTCTGTATGTGGAGTCTTTTCAGCATAACAATGGAATGCGATAGGCAAATTAGCTAATTCAAACATTAATCGCGCGGAAAGATAAACACATCGCACAAAATCAAAGAAGCCCGTCTCAAGCCTGGAAATAAAAAACCATCCTGAGACAACAGGATGGTTTGTATATAATATTTTCAGAAAATTATTTTACCTCAACGGCATTGTTCAAATCATCGTCTACCAATATGCGTCCACAGTTTTCGCAGATGATAATTTTCTTACGCTGTTTGATTTCACTTTGTTTTTGCGGAGGGATGGCATTAAAGCAACCACCACAGGCATCGCGCTCAACAGGGACTACAGCTAAACCATTGCGGTAGTTTTTGCGGATGCGATCGTAAGAGTTCAGTAAACGCTCATCTACTTTTTCCCTTGCTTCTGCGCTCAGTTTGTTGAAATGCTTTTCTTCCTTTTCGGTAGTCGCTACAATTTTCTCCAGTTCGTCCTTCTTGTTTTTTAAAACCCCTTCTTTGGCAGCCAGCGCCTTCTTGGCTTTATCCAGCAACAATGCTTTCTCCGCTATTTCCTCATTTGCGTCTTTAATATGCTTTTCTGCCAGTTTTACTTCCAACTGCTGCATTTCAATTTCCTTATTGATGGCTTCAAACTCACGGCTGTTCTTTACGTTGGTGGTTTGTTTTTCGTATTTCTTTATCAGTCCCTCAGACTCTTTAATCAATTCTTTCTTCTGTGAAATAAATTCGTTGATACCGTTTATTTCTTCTTCGATACGGGTCTGGCGGGAATGCAAACCGGTAATTTCATCTTCCAGGTCGCTTACTTCCATTGGCAGTTCACCTTTGAGCACCTGTATTTCATCCAGCTTGCTTTCTATTTTCTGAAGGGTAACCAAAGAAGAGAGTTTTTCCTCAACTGAAAAATCTTTTACTGTTGCCATATTTTTATTTGTAGTTTGACTGTTGACAGATTCGTGCTTACCTATACCACTTGAGCTATACAACTCATCACAGGAAGTAACGAACCGGGTTGGTTTTTACTGCTGTTTTGAGGGCAGCAAAGGTAGGGAATTTTTCCTGCAAAAATCGCTCTAAGAGGTTGATGGTAAACTGTTCACTTTCGTAATGCCCGATATCGGCAATGACCATACGCCCATTAGCATCAAAAAACTCATGGTATTTCATATCTGCAGTTACAAAAAAGTCGGCGCCGACAGCTAAGGCCCTGGAAATGAGAAAGCTGCCTGCTCCACCGCAAAGAGCTACCTTTTTTACTAACCTGCCGGTTAACATGGTGTGGCGCACCACCGGGACCTGGAAAGCATCGCGGATATGCCGTAAAAAAATTGTTTCATCTATCGGTTCGGGCAGTTCACCCACCATGCCGGAGCCAATGGTTGCGGCAGTATTTTCGAGTGAAATGATATCGTAGGCAACCTCCTCATAAGGATGCACCGCCAGCATGGCGGAAATCACCTGCCGCTCGATATAGGCAGGAAAAATAAGTTCGATTTTTATTTCTGCAGCTTCCTGTCTGTTACCGGCACTTCCAATGAAAGGCTTTGTTTTTTCATTTCCTGTAAAAGTCCCAGTGCCGCTTGAATTAAAACTGCATTCGCTGTATTGACCAATCTGCCCCGCACCGGCTGCAAACAATGCATTGCGCACCAGCGCAGCATGATCCTGGGGAACAAAGACAAATAATTTTTTCAGCACATTGGTTTTAGGTAATAACGCACTGCAGTTTATCAACCCAAGCTTATCCGCTATCATTTTATTTACACCCTGGTAAACATTATCCAGGTTAGTATGAATGGCATACAATGCTATATCATGTTTGATGGCTGCAATCACAGCTTTCTCCACGTAATTTTTTCCATTGATTTTTTTAAGCCCGCTAAATACAATGGGATGATGTGATATGACGAGATTGCATTTCTTTTCTACAGCCTCCATAATCACTTCTTCGGTAGCATCCAGGCTGATGATGGCACCTGAACATTCCTGCAACGGAGAACCAGTTATCAAACCGGCATTATCGTATCCTTCCTGGAGGGAAGGTGGTGCAAGTATTTCCAACGCAGAAATGATGGCAGCTATATTCATGAATTAAAGATACGCAGGTGAAAAAATACCTGCCCGACAATTTATTTACGTGAAAAAAAACAGGTTCTGTATTTTTTTTGTAATTTACCACTGCCTTTTAACCCACTGCAACTAAAATACCTTTTCATTCACTCACCCTAAAATTGCTTGTTTATGAAAAGGTTTTTGTTATTCATCCCGCTGATGGTATTATTCAGCTTTACTACCAACACTGGTTTCTCCATTTCAAAAAAAGAAAGAAGACAGGCGGCGCAAACCCTCTTGAATACGCGTGATGCCCTGGTCGCATCAGTTTCCAATCTCAGCGAAGCCCAGTGGAATTTTAAACCGGCACCCGACCGGTGGAGTATCAAAGAATGTGTACAACACCTGGCACTGGCAGAAGCAGCCCTGTGGCAGATGTGTGATGGTATGGTAAAACAGGCTGCTAATCCCGAAAAGCGATCCGAGATTAAAGTATCGGATGAACAGGTCATTCAATTGATGGAAGACCGCAGTAATAAAAAAAAGACAACCGATATGTTGCAGCCGGATAAAGCCACCTGGTCGACTCCCGGTGAAGCACTGAAAGCCTTTACCACCCAGCGCGATAAACTGATTATCTATATCCAAAGCACACAGGATGATTTGAGAAGCCATGTGGCAGAAACACCACTCGGCTTACTGGATGCCTACCAACTGGTATTATTAATAGCAGCGCATTCCAACAGGCATACCCAGCAAATCAACGAAGTGAAAACAGCCGAGCGGTATCCACTATAAGTTGTCAGTTTTCCGGGCCGATAATTTGCTCCAGGTGCAGCAACTCACCAAACTGGTTCATGCCCTCGATGATGACGCGAAAACGTTTTGCGGAATCATTGTTGTAGAAAATAATTTTTTTGCTTTTAGTCGTTGCATCCAGCAATATATCGCTGTTCCAGTATAGCGTACTGCGGTAGTCGGGCTGTTTATTATCCTCGACGGTATAATCGGGTGCGTAAAATTCGCGGTTCACCGAATACCCGGCAATGGAAAAGTGATTCATACCACGTGTAATGGAGGGAGGCATATCGCCGCCCTTTTTTGTATAGAAAGCGAGTATTCCATTCGGTGCATTGGCAACAGAAATTCCCGGGGGAAAGAATTTCACCAGTGCAATCTGCGACATGGTAAGCGTTTTTAACATGTTTTCATCCACCTCAAACTCATCGAGGTAATAGAGGGTGGGTACATTGGTACGTGTGCCATAGTTGCCCCTGTATATAAAATTCTGTTTATCAGGCATAAACATTAGACCGGAAATAACCTGTTGCTTAACAAAATCAATTGGGTTACTTCCAAGAAATGGAGTAGGATTGTTAACGAGATCTATTGTTGTGGAACGGCTGGTAGAAAAAACACCTTTTGTATAACGTTCACTCACCAACTCAGTTGGTGTTTTCTTTTTTGTCTTTACCACCACTTCCTGCAATACGCGCGCATTGGGATTTCCTGCCTTTGTAATATCAGAAGAAGTTATCAGCAGCTCTGCCGAAGGGAAATAACGCGAGGTATCGGCGGGAAGAAAACCGGGCCATTCCATTTTTTCAAAATATTCCCGTTCTACAAAATTGGAATCGGGTACTATAACAACTGGCTTGACCTTGCCTTTAACCGGGTTGTACTGGTAAAATATATTGACAGAATCTTCCACCACTATTCCATTCATGCTGAATCGCCCCTTTTCATCCACATTGGCCTGGTACAAACTATTGATGGAATCCCTCGTTTGTACATAAAGTTTTAATTCACCCGGTAGCACTGTTTTTTTTGTATCAGCACTGTAAACGGTGCCTGCGAGTGACAGGTAGTTGGCGCCCTTGTGTTGTATAGCAGGCATGTCACCGTTCAGAATTTTTTGCCAGCTAAAACGGCGCCATCCATTTGTCATCATTAATAGGTCGAGCGACTGAATAGTAGTGCTGTCGTCATTCAAAAAATACCAGGAAGGCTGGTGTACATATCCCCTGATATCAGAACTCAATAACATGGATGAATAAATATTTTGTCCATAAACATCATACAACTCCCTGTCGGCATCTGTAACAGCAATGGAAAAACTGGCATTGACCGTATCAGGCACAGAAAACTCGATGATATTTTTTGATTTCCTGTCAAAACTGGTTTGGGTTGCTGCTACCATCCCCTTCATTTTATATTCGTCATTTCGGATAAATATCAGCCTTTCGGCAAGTGGGATCCCTCTTGAAGAAAATACCGTAAGCTGGCAAATTCCGGATGTTAAATCGGCTTTGGGGAATTGAATTTTTAAAACACCATTTTTCATGGCGCCTCCAGCCCGCAATACTACATTTTGCTGCATCTGACCAATTACCTGTAAACTATTCCAGGTATTGTCGGACTTATCATTTCTTGAAATCAGCAAGGACAATTCTGCCGAATCACTGCCGACTTTTAATGCAAGTGCTGTATCCACCGGCACCGGAAGCGGAACAGATTGTTTTATCCCGCTTGCATACACCACGTCTGCCGTATATTGTTTATTGGGTTTTATATATATTTCAAATTTTCCCATTCCATCGTGCAGGCTGGACGAAGTCATTACTTCTTTTCCATTCCAGTCTTTAATGCTCATTGTTGCACTAATGGGCAGCCCATTGGCGTCTGTGGCTTTATAGGCGATTACATTGAAAAGATCATTGACAAGATAACCTCCTTCGGGGAAAAAATGCAGGCTCGGTGCATTCCTGTTACTGGCATTTTGTGCCTGTTTCGCAGAAGGATTGTATACTTTAATTGTTTTGTAAAAGAAAAATGCCGGATCGAAATTCAACATCCAGTGTGTATAGGAACGAAGCAGGTAAGTGCCTGTTTCAAGATTGGCCGGAACATCCACCTGCCCACTGGCCGTAGATTCATTGATGGGAGAAAGCTGCCGTTTTATTACCTCGCCATTTTTTCCCACCAGTTCGGTGAAAAGATTTGCACTGGTTTTACTTGGGGTAAACCCTGAATACAAATAAGCCTTGAACCAAACTGTTTCACCGGAGAGATAATGATCTTTATCAGTATGCAAATAGACTTTTTCCGGCTGGTACAGATCCCTGAACTGGTGCAATATTTTATCGGGCGATGTTTTTTGAGCAACAGATCCCTGCAAAAAAATAACATTGATGACCAGTGTAAGCAGCGGAATTCTCATAACGCTTATGATTAGGTTATAATGGGCGTCTAAGATTCAATTTTTCGGGGCTAATAATCATGTAACCTTTGTACCAGCAATTTCTCTGGCAGGTATAAGTTGCCAGCTGCTTATTGAATTACTTTTTCAATATGAATAAGTTTCCCATCGTCGTTAATTCCTTCCAGCACCAGTCGAAAACGATGCGTAATATCGTTGTTATAAAATTTAAACTTGAACCTTCTCGTTTTCCGGTCAGCGAAAATAAACGGGGTCCAGAACAAAGTAGAACGTACATCATCCAGGTCATTCACTGGTGATGCGGTTGCATAATCGGGCGAATAAAATTGTTTAACCGGCGTATAACCACCTATCTGGATATAGTCAAGCCCTTTTGAATTATTATCCTTGTTATCGCCACCTTTTTTGGTATAGATAGCAATAGCACCACCACCGGAACTTGAAATAACACCTGTCTCTCCCGGGCTGAATACTTTGATGTAACCAACACTCGACATATTCAGTGAAGAAACCAGGTTTACATCGGCAGGTATTTCATCTACATACAATGTAGGTGTACCACCCCTCCATGATAATGATGTTTGTGCTCCATTGATATTGATTTGTAAACCGGCTATCTTACCCTGCAGGTATTGGAATACGCTTATGCTGCTGGCAGAAAAAGGATCGTTGGCCACATCGAAAGTATGTGCATCTCCTCCGCTGAACATGCCGCTGGCATATTTCTCGTCCAGCTTTTGCGTAATACTTTTAAGCTTCCCTTTTACAATAACTTCCTGCAGCATTTGTTCTTTTTTAATCCGCTGCCCTGCTATCGTCACAGCCTGCGTAGCGATTTTAATATTTTTTGCCATCAGTACAGAGTCAGCAAATGTTGGTGCAACTTTATCGATCTCATTGATGGCAATTCCGGGATACCCTTTCCATAAGCCATTGTCAACATGCAGCATGGATTTATCGAATGATTGTTTCGCATCGCCAAACTGGAAGTATAATTTCGCGGCGTCGTAGAATACAAAGCCATCCATCATCAACTGTCCCTTGCGATCTACGGGAATTGACAAAAATTGCCTGCTGGAATCTTTTGTTACCATGATACCATTCAACAAGGTACCTGGAGCAATTCTCCCGGGCTGCATTCCTATCATCTGCCCGTGTATGCCGATATAGTTATAATCCTTTCTCAAATTAGAAGGCAATCGTCCAGCGAGAATATTATCCCAATTATACCTTCTCCAACCATGTGTCAGCATCACCAGGTCGAGATAGATCCTGGCGCTGTCAGATGTATTGAAAAAATAATAATAAGGGTTTACAATCTTTCCCCGCAAATCGCCGGTAAGCAAAAGATGTGAAACGATATTATCATCGTATTGAGTTGGCACATTTACATCTGCATCGGTAATGGAAAGTGACATATTGGAATTGACCGTATCGTTTATTAAAACTTCAACTGCATTGAGCCCGCGTTTGCCGGTATTCAATCCAGGTATCCATGCATCTCCGTCAAATTCATATTCATGGTTGTTTACAAATGTGACACGCTCCGCCAGTGGCTTTAAGTTTTTGTCGAATACAGTTACCTGCAGGATTCCCGATGGCAGCATTTTAACAGGTATGATGCCGGAGGTAGTAGCCGATTTGGACAGGTTTGCCTTGGCGGAATAGACCATGTGTTGGTTCATGACACCAACAATGCGCAATTGTTTTACTGCGTCATCGTTCGAATCGTCGGTGCGCTGCAGCACAAACATTTTTCCCGTTTCCACATCATTGATGTGTAAACCGATTCCAGAAGTTTTTACCCCGGGTAAAACTATTGTATGTTCTTTCCCACCCTGTTCTTTCCAAACAGCGGTATAGGTTTCTACTGCATCAGCATCCAGGTTAAAAGAACCCATACCATCGTGCAAGGTTTTAAAATCGATGAGTTTTTTCCCATCCTTTCCTTTTATATATCCTGTGGCAGCAACGGGCATACCGTTTTGATCGGTTACTTTAAAAGCGATGTTATTGGTCACGCCAGCCAGTATATCGCCCCCTTCAGGAAGAAAGGCAATAGATACTACTGCAGGTTTACTGACGCCTTTTTTTGCCGTCGTGATAACCCGGATAGGTTTCAGGTAAAGAAAAGTAGTGTCATCATTAAGCATCGCAAGGGTGTATGCGCGGAAATAAATGGTGCTTTTACTGAAGTTGGAGGCCAAATCAAAGCTTCCTGCGGCTCCTGCCAATACGATTGGGGAGATACTCCTGTTCAAAACAATACCGTTTTCATCCAACAGCTCGGCATAAAAATTTTTACTAACCTGTGAAGGCTCCAGGCCGGTAAAGAGATAGGCTTTGAACCAGATCGTTTCACCGGGGTTATAATAACTCTTGTCAAAATGTACATAGGCTTTTTCCTGCGGAAGGCTATCGCGGAACACATTGAGCAGGGAATCCAATTGCTGTGCTGCCGCATGATGAGAAAAACTGATACATATTGCTCCCAGAACAATAAATTTTTCAAACAATTTTTTCATTCTCTTCAGTTAGATAGGACTATCGTTAAAAATTATGCCGGATGTAAATGTAATTTATTCAGGTAAATTGTAAACTTGCACCTTACGCAATTAACATTTTTTGCAATGACACTAACCAGCAGCACACATGACCTTTACCTGCAATATAAAGAACAGTTACAAAAGATAGCGGATATTAAGTATTCGCTGGCTGTTTTGCAATGGGACCAGGAAACTTATATGCCTGTGAAAGGCGCCGACAGGAGGGCGCGCCAAATGGCGACACTGAGCGAAATGGCACATGAACTTTTCA
The DNA here is from genome assembly GCA_044223995.1 of Chitinophagaceae bacterium. Classification (GTDB taxonomy): domain Bacteria; phylum Bacteroidota; class Bacteroidia; order Chitinophagales; family Chitinophagaceae; genus JACMLD01. The sequence continues at coordinate 573,302 of JBGALE010000001.1, read as the reverse complement.
CGGCACCTGCATTTAAAAACATTTTACAGGAATTGAACAGCCGAAAAGACCTCGATGATGACATGAGGAAAAATGCAGAACTGTCATGGTACGATTATACCCAGCAGGAAAAATTGCCGGGTGAATTTGTACGAACATTGAGTGAAGCGGTATCCAAAAGTTTTCAGTCGTGGATACAGGCAAGAAAAGAAAACTCGTTCCCGGCTTTTGAAAAAGACCTTTCCCGATTGCTGGAACTAAAAAAACAGGAAGCAGATTTACTGGGATATGAACAGCATCCTTATAATGCCATGCTCAATCAATATGAAAGAGGCTGTACAGTAGCGATGCTCGATAATGTATTTTCAGACCTGCTGGAACCGCTGAAAAATATTTTGCAGAAAATCACTGGCAGCCCCCAGGTAAAGGATGATTTTTTACAGCAACATTTTCCCAAACAACAGCAATGGGATTTTGGCAAACAGGTACTGCAACAAATGGGGTTTGATTTTGAAGCAGGGCGGCAGGACATTTCTGAGCACCCATTTACAACCAATTTCTGCAGCCTTGATGTACGGCTTACCACCCGAATTGATGAAACCGATTTTTCTAATATGACCTGGAGTTGTATCCATGAAGGAGGGCACGGATTGTACGAACAGGGGCTGCCCGACAGCGCTTATGGGTTGCCGTTGGGAGAATACACATCGCTCAGTATCCATGAATCACAATCAAGGCTTTGGGAAAACAATGTCGGTCGTAGCCTGGCAGCATGGGAATATTTTTACCCAAAGGCAAAAGAATTTTTCCCGGAGCAATTTTCAACAATCAGCCTTCCCGATTTTTATAAAGGCATTAATAAGGTACAACCATCACTTATCAGGACTGAGGCAGACGAACTCACCTATCATTTTCATGTGTTGATACGGTATGAACTGGAGAAAAATTTAATGGAAGGATCGATGGCAGTAAAAGACATCCCAGCCTGGTGGAACGAACGCTATAAAAACCTGCTGGGATTGGATGTCCCTGACGACAGGCAGGGCTGTCTCCAGGATGTTCACTGGAGCCATGGCAGCTTTGGTTATTTCCCCACCTACAGCCTGGGTAGCTTTTATGCAGTCCAGTTGTTTGCCGCCGCAGGGAAAAAATTGCCAATGCTTGATAATGAGATAAGAAAAGGTAATTACAAACCGTTATTAGACTGGTTACGTATCTATATACATGCCCATGGCCGCAGGTATCTGAGCGAAGACCTATGCAGGCAAATAACGGGTGAACCGCTTAATATTCAGTACTTTTTGCAATATGCAATTGACAAATACCGGGGTATTTACGAGTTTTAAATGTTCTAAAATCCTTTTCAAATGAAGAAAATATTACCCTTTTTAGCATTATTACTGGCAGTTTTTACCATTTCCTCCTGTAAAAAAGCCATTGAAAAGCAGGCACAAAATGCCATTATACAGGCTATGACGTCCGGCCACTGGTACGTGGAACAGTACAAGGATAATACAACAGACGTAACCGGCGATTTTTTTGGTTATGAATTTCAGTTTTATGAAAATGGTTCAGTAGACGGATTGCAGGGCACTGTAGTAAAAAGCAGTGGAACATGGAGCGCAGATATCAGTAACTATACCATTACCTCTGCATTTCCCCCGGCAGCGGGCGATACTTTAAAACGATTAAACTATACCTGGAAGATAACTGACAGTTATACTGACTATGTAGTGGCATCCACCACAACCGCTACCGGGCAAAACATTTTGCACCTTCGAAAAAAACCATAACATTACATTTATTACTTATTATAAACGCCCGCATCGATGCGGGCGTTTTCTTTTTGTATACCTAATTATATTCCACGGTAAAATGCCACACCTATCTCAATCCAGCATATACACCGATAAGCAACTAGAAGTAAACCTGTAGTTATATAAACTAGCCTCGTACTAAAATAACTTATTACGCATACCGCCGTTCGAGCATTGATATCCTTTGATAACCCCGAATCCAGTTACACATGAAGATAGTGTGGTCCGCCATACTTAGAATCCTATTGCCCTCACTTCTCTGTATCGCTTTTTCACAGCGTATATCAGCGCAGTTAAAGGCCGATTTTACTGCCACACCTGCGAAAGCCTGTGCACCTGTTTTTATTAGTTTTCATGATGCAAGCACCGGTAACCCTAGCTCCTGGAAATGGGATCTGGGTAATGGAACTATTTCACTTTTACAAAATCCTTCCACCACTTATTTCAACCCCGGCAAATACACCATCAAATTGGTGATCAAAAGTGGTAACCAATCCGACTCGGTCGTCAAAATAAATTACATCACGGTGTACGCATTGCCCAGGCCTTTATTTACTGCATCTGATACAACAGGTTGCTACCCATTGAAGGTTTCATTTACCGATAACAGTCTTGCGCAAGAGGGTGCTATCGTAAAATGGGAATGGGACCTGGGTGATGGTACGATTTCAAGTCAGCAAAATCCAGTACATACTTATACTGCACCGGGCAATTACAATATTATTTTACGTGTTACCAACGCAGCCGGCTGTGTAAATACAATTTCAAAGCCGCAGTTTATCAAAATCAAGGATGGTGTAAAGGCCGACTTTTCCTTTATTAATACAAATTTTTGCAAACCTCCTTCCATTGTAAATTTTACAAATAAGAGCAGTGGTACCGGAACCATTGCCTATCAGTGGAGTTTCGGCGATGGCAGCAGTGATGTCACTACCAATCCATCACATACTTACAACACTGCTGGTTTGTATAATGTGAAGCTGACTGTTAAAAACAATTTTGGTTGTACTGATACACTGGAGAAAAAAGATTCTATTATTGTGGGCGTTGCCAAATCTTCTTTTACATCCCCCGATTCCGTTTGCCAGCAAGCCGATATCACATTTACCAATACATCACAACCTGCTACCGGTAACCAGTTGTGGAACTTCGGCGATGGCACATCTTCCATTGCAACCAATCCGGTTAAACGATACAATGCTGCCGGCAATTACGCAGTACAATTGATCAGTGATTTTGGCAACTGTCGTGATACTGCAACTAAAACAGTAAAAGTATTGGCCAAACCGACAATAGACTTTACAGCATCAAAAACAGCGGCATGTAAAGCTCCTTTTACGGTTCAGTTTAACAACACAACAATCGGTGGGAAAAGTTTTGTCTGGCTATTTGGTGACAACAGCAGCTCTACACTTCCCAACCCAATACATACCTATAACCAAAATGGGAATTATGATGTAAAACTAATTGTGACCAATGCAGGTGGTTGCACTGATACATTAACCAAAACGCAATTTATTTCTATTCAACCTGCGAGTATTAACATTACCAATATACCGGTGAGTGGTTGTACACCTGTTGTATTCAAACCGGTTTACGTTATCAACTCAGTGGTACCTATTACCGGCTATAACTGGGATTTTGGCGATGGCAGCATTTCCGCTTCCCCTAATCCATCACATATTTATAATGCAACCGGAAACTATACAGTAAAATTAACTTACACTACCGCTGATGGCTGTACGGAAACGATAGATTATCCGAATGCAGTGAGGGCGGGTCAGAAACCTGCAGCAAACTTCACTGCAAATCCAACCGATGCCTGTGCTACAACACCCATTCAGTTTTTTGACAAATCTCTCGGTAATATCACGGAATGGTTATGGCAGTTTGGCGACGGCACTGCAGATACTATACGGAACCCTACACATTTATACAACGATACAGGCTACTTTAATATCCGGTTAATTGCCGGAAACAATGGCTGTACAGATACCATGTACATTCCAAGGATGATTCATATCAATCCCCCGATTGCAAAATTTTCTGTTTCTGTAACCTGTGCAAACCCTTACCAGTATTCATTTACCAATTCTTCCATCGGTGCCAGTTCATGGACATGGGATTTTGGAGATGGAACTACATCAACCAGTAGAGATCCGGTACATACTTACGCTGTAAAAGGAAATTATACGGTACGGCTAACAGTCACCAATGGTGGTTGTACACATACAGCCGCCTATTCAGCAGAGATCGTGGTGGAAAAAGCAAATTTTATAGCCACCAGTACTTCCGTGTGTAAAGGCGATTCGATCACACTTCGACCGGTTGGGTTTGATAAAGGGAATATCGTCAGGTACGATTGGTCGTACCAAACAGGCACATCGAATGATTCTGCCATTACAATAGCTTATAACAAATCCGGAAAATATACTGTGCGGCTGATCATCACTATGTATACAGGTTGCCGCGACACGATGACAAAAACGGATTATATCACCGTTAACGGGCCCACTGCTGCTTTCAGCGCGATCAACAGCAGCGCCTGCCTGAACCTCGGGGCGATCATCAATTTTAAAGACAGTTCCACGACGGACGGTATACACGCAATCAAAACATGGCAGTGGAATTTTGGTGATGGTAATACTGAAACATTTACTGCTCCACCATTTAAACATGCTTATGCTGATGCAGGTATTTATACTGTTTCATTGAGAACAACCGACAACAACGGTTGCAGCGATAGTATCAACCTTCCCAATATTGTTACAATTGCCAATGCAGTTGCTACCTTCTACAGCCCGGATACCATGAGTTGCAGTAATAAACCCGTTACATTCATTAACGGATCAACCGGCAATGGGTTGACATACTACTGGCGTTTTGGCGACAGGGGATCATCGACAGTGGAGAATCCGGTGCATGGTTATGCAAAAGTAGGGGTGTATGATGTGGAACTAAGGATAACCGATAGCTATGGTTGCAAAGACTCCCTGTTCTTTCCGGAATATATCCATATTGATGAACCAAAAGCAGCATTTACTGTCAGTGATTCTGTGGGAACCTGTCCGCCCCTCATGGTCAATTTTGGAAACCAATCGCAGTATTATCAAAAGCTTGATTGGGATTTTGGCGATGGTACTGGCGCACAGGTAGAAAATCCAATTCACTATTACAACTACCCGGGCACCTATTATGCAAAATTGACGGTTACCAGTCCCGGTGGCTGTACCGATGTATTTACAAAAACAATTATTGTAAAAGGGCCTACGGGGACTTTCTCGTACGATAAAACAAATTTTTGTAACCCGGGAATCGTTTCCTTTACTGCAAAGACAGAAAACACAAAATCATTCGTATGGGACTTTAATGACGGAGCGACGATGAAAGTGCCCGACAGTTCCGTACAACATAGTTACACAGCACCCGGTATCTATCTCCCCAGGATGATACTGGAAGACGCACAGGGTTGTAAAGTACCCATTCTTGGAAAAGATACCATCAGGGTATACGGTGTTACTGCTTATTTTAATAACAATAAAAATATTTTGTGTGATGCCGGCATGGTGACGTTTGGCGATTCCTCGATTTCAAACGATCTAATCACAGGCTATGAATGGCGTTTCGGAGATGGTAACCTGTCGACCGACAAGGACCCTTTGCATACTTATACAACAACCGGTATTTACGCGGTTAAATTGATAGTAACAACATTAAATGGCTGTACTGATACGTCCGGCCAGGGAACCAATATTAAGGTGGCGGGCAGCCCACAGGTAACTATTCGGGGTGATTCAGGAGCCTGTGTCCCTGCCACTCTTAACTTTTTTGGAGATATCGATGTCCCCGATACTGCAGCCTTATCATGGGCATGGAATTTTGGTAACGGTACGATTTCTTCACTTCAAAACCCTGCTGCAGTTTCCTACCAGTCGGATGGGTTGTACAGCGTTCAGATGAATGTCACCAATTCATGGGGTTGTAGTACTTCAAAAACGAAGGCTGTTTCGATTCACCCCCTGCCCAAAGTTGATGCAGGAAGTAACGCAGGCATTTGTGAAAAGAAAACAGTTACGCTCAATGCAACAGGCGCGGATACCTATAGCTGGAGTCCGGCTGCAACCCTATCCTGCAGCAACTGCGCGTCACCGGTAGCAAGTCCGGCAAACGATATTACCTATCGTTTGCATGGGGAAACAATTTTTGGCTGTAAAGGAGATGATTCTGTAATAATCAAGGTAAAACATCCGTTTAGTATCTTGGTTACAAATGGAGATACGCTTTGTAAGGGAGAATCATACCGTTTACAGGCTGGTAATGCAGAATTGTACGATTGGACACCTTCAGCAGGCCTCGATAACAGTCATTCAAAGACCCCGCTTGCAAGGCCCGGCGAAACAACCCTTTACCGGGTAGTTGGGTACGATAGCCTGGGATGTTTTTATGACACTGGCTTTGTGAAGGTTGTGGTATATCCTTTTCCGACTGTTGACCTGGGAGAGGACAAGACTATCGCGGTTGGTTCATCAGTTGAATTAAATGCGAAAGTAAGTAGTGACGCGACTTTTATTCAGTGGCAACCCGCCGTTGGATTAAGTTGCGCGAATTGCACTAATCCGGTCGCCAGCCCGAAACAGACCACCTCTTACAAGCTAACCGTTATGAATGCCGGTGGCTGTATCAACAAGGACGATGTGACTGTATTCGTGGTGTGCAACAATGGCAATATCTTTTTGCCAAACACATTTTCACCAAACGGTGATGGAAACAATGATGTATTTTATCCACGGGGACGGGGCCTGTACAATATAAAAAGCCTGAGGGTGTTTAACCGTTGGGGAGAACCGGTATTTGAAGCAAAAGAGTTCCAGGCCAATGATGCCTCTAAGGGATGGAATGGCAGCTATAAAGGACAGCCCGCACCCAACGATGTATATGTGTATCTCGTAGAGGTAGTATGTGAGAATAATGCCATACTTACATACTCCGGAAACATTGCCCTAATCCGTTAGAAAATAGTCCATTGAAAACCGCATTAATAATTTTTTTAATTAGCCCTTGAAGTCATATTTTGAGCAGAAATCTGACAACCTATAAAACGAGGCCACATTGAGACTAGCTTTATCCCTCTTATTTTGCCTGATCATTTCGTCTTTTACGAAGGCTCAACCGCCCGTTGCTAATTTCAATGCGAACGTGTATTCAGGTTGTTCACCGCTTACAGTCACGTTTACAGATCAGTCCACCGGGAACCCTAAGTTCTGGAACTGGGATTTTGGAAATGGTCAATTATCCAACCAGCAGAACCCTGTTGTTGTTTATAGCACCCCTGGTGTTTATACAGTCACCCTTGTGGTAAAAAACAGTGATGGTGTAGATGGGATCACAAAATTCAACTATATAACTGTTAATCCCTCACCGCAGGCCAGTATCCGATCAAGTACAACCCTCGCATGTGCCCCTTCTGTAGTAGATTTCTTCGACAATTCCACAGACAGTGCAGGAACGATTGTAGCCTGGAAATGGACATTTAGTGATGGAACTACTTATAATACACAAAATGTTTCCAAACTATTTACTACGCCTGGTTACTACGATGTATTCCTAACCATTACCAGCAGTACTGGTTGTATTGGTGGCACTGGTGCCAACCGGTACCTGAGAGTTGTGTCGGGCCTCAAAGTCGATTTCGTAAACTCAGAACCGCAGACTTGCCGTCCTCCATTTTTGGTAGACTTTACCAATCAAACCAGTGGCCCGGGTACGCTGAGTTACAATTGGGATTTTGGCAATGCTACCACATCTACCCTCACTGACCCTTCAACAACCTATAATACAGCCGGCGCATATACCATTAAGTTAAATGCACAAAGCTCACTTGGCTGTCGGGATAGCATACAAAAAACCGTCACATTTGCTGCAAAAAATACTGCTTTCCTCGCTCCAGACAGTACTTGTCTTAATTCTCCTGTCACTTTTCAAAATACATCATCACCTTCCCCTTTAAGCACATTATGGGATTTTGGTGATGGTACGCAAGCTACACAGGCCAATCCATCCAAGGCATACAATGCACCGGGAATCTATACAGTAAAACTATTTGCAACATATAGTAATTGTACCGACTCCATCAGCAAGAACATAAAAGTATTTGGTGATCCAGTGGTGAATTTCACTGCAAATAAAACTGGTACCTGTACACTTCCGACTATAACAAATTTTCAGGATACTTCGCCCGATGCAGTTGCCTGGACCTGGAATTTCGGAGATGGATCTCCAACATCCAATTTGAAAAACCCAACGCATACCTATACAGCAAACGGGACATATGATGTAACACTAACCATCACCGATAGTAAGGGCTGTCAAAATACATTGACCAAAACAGGCTTCATTGATATCTCCACCCCGACAGTTAATATCACCAATTTGCCGACCGGAGGCTGTGGTCCCAACTTTACATACACCCCTGTAGTCCAGATAAACAGTTCGGACGGTGTGGCCAGTTATGCGTGGGACTTTGGTGATGGATTTACCAGCACCCTGGCCAATCCGACCCATACTTATACTGCCCTTGGCTCCTATACTGTGACACTTACCATTACTACCAATGGAGGTTGTACGGTTACTAAAACTTATCCCGGGCAGCTAAAAGTGGGTAGTTCTGTTATTGTAGATTTTAGCAAAAGTGCAGGGGTCGCTTGTAACTCATCTGGTGTTACGTTTACAAACCTTTCGGCACCTGCAGGTACTGGATGGGTTTGGGATTTTGGTGATGGAGATACTTCACAATTACAAAATCCTTTTCACAAGTACAGTGATACCGGGTTTTATTCCGTTACACTGACAGTTATTAATAATGGTTGCGCCACTTCTTTAACAAAAAATAATTTTGTATTGTCATCCCCGCCAGTTGCAGCATTTACTGATTCAGTCGATTGTAGTAACAGGTTGCAGGTAACGTTTACTGACAAGTCTAAAAACAATGGGCCGCTGACTTACCTCTGGAAATTTGGCGATCCATCTATACCGAATTCAACATTACCGAATAATGTCGTCACTTATCCTAACATTCTGCCAAAAACATATTCAGTACAGTTGATCGTTTACGGAGCTCTTTGTACAGACACCGTAACAAAAAATATTACGCTATTTAATGAACCCGCGAGTTTTTCGGCCAACAGGTTAAATGCCTGCCAGCGTGATAGCATACATGTCACATCCACCAATACAAATTCACTGGTAAAAACCTACGTCTGGAGCGTTAATGGATTGAATGCCGGAACAAATACGGCAAAATTCGATACGGCCTTCGCGAATTTTGGAAGCTATATTATTACCTTAACGGTAACCGATATTAATGGCTGTATCAGCTCCACCACAAAAACAATCAATATCGTTGGGCCTAAAGCCCTCTTTAATGTTCAGAACAATGGCGGATGCCTGAACAGCCCGGTTGTTTTCCAGGATGCATCCATTCCAAATGGTGGTATAAAGAGATGGACATGGAATTTCGGGGATGGTACCATCCAGAATTTTTCCACTCCTCCTTTCAATCATTCCTATACAGACACTGGTACCTATAACATAAAACTTATTGTGCAGGATACTGTTGGTTGTACAGATACATTGTCAAAACCGCTGGCGGTACGGGTGAACCGTGTGAAAGCTTTCTTCAGTGCCGAACGAACCACAACCTGTCCGAACCTATCACTTCAGTTTACTGACTCATCCTACGATAAAAACAGCAGTTACACCTATCAGTGGTATTTTGGAGATGGCGGTACCTCAAACCTGCAAAACCCGGTTTATCAATATGCCAAAAAAGATACTTCCTATACGATAAAACTGGTTGTGAAGGATACCGTTGGCTGTGCTGATTCGATTACAAGATTGAATTATATAAAAGTAGTGTATCCAAAACCTGCATTTGACGTCAAGGATTCTACAACTATTTGCCCGCCGCTGGTCACATCGTTCTTCTCGAAAGCAAAGGATTATGAGTCTTTGGCCTGGGATTTTGGTGACGGGGGAACTTCTGTATTGCTCAACCCCAGCCACTTTTATAACGATTATGGAAGTTTTACTGTTAAATTATATGCAACCGGCTATGGAGGTTGTATTGATTCCGTAAGTCATGTGGTAAATGTATACAATCCGGCATTGCAAACAACAATTGGTTATCCGGATACGACAGTATGTAATTCGATTTTAATGAATTTTGATTTGAAGATTCCATCTTCTACACGCTTTTATTTTTTCTATGGAGATGGTACATTGGATTCTTCACAAAACCTGAAGCCCCAACATTTTTACAGCATACCCAGTTATTATTTACCGTCTATAATGCTGGTCGACAGCCAGGCATGCCAGGTTACATTAAACGGACCGTATAAAATTAATGTTCTCGGTGCATTACCAATATTTGCGAAAGACAGGAAGGCATTTTGTGACAGTGGTACTGTATTCTTTACCAATTTTACCATAGCCAATGACCCTGTGGTGAATCAGCTTTGGGATTTTGGTGATGGCAATACTGCCAATACAAAAGATGCATTTAATTTTTACAGCCGGCCAGGGTTTTATACGCCAAAATTGACTGTAACCACGCAGGCCGGATGCGTCAACAGTTCCCAGGATACTATTCGTGTTCTGGCCACACCACATCCCTTAATCAGTAGCAGTGACACACTGTGCGCTACGACCCTGGTAAATTTCCAGGGCACCCTTGTCACGCCCGATACTGCCATTACCTGGAAATGGGATTTTGGTGACGGACAAACTTCCGCACTTCAAAACCCCTCTGTCAGATATGCTACACCAGGGAATTACCTGGTTCGGCTGGAAGCTAGCAACAGCCTTGGTTGTAAAGACACCATTTCGGTGAATAAAGTCGTGAATGCTTTGCCGGTAATAACGATTGCAGGTGATACTTCATTCATTGTAGGCAGTGGTATTACTATTCCACTAACCTATAGCCCAAATGTAGTTTCTTATAACTGGACACCTCCGCTGAACCTTAGCTGTACAGACTGTCCCAACCCGTTTGCAAACCCTAAGTTTACGACCAAGTATAAAGTGGTGGTGATGGACGACAAGGGCTGTATAAGCAGCAGGGATGTTACCCTTATTGTCCTCTGTAATAATAAAAACTTCTTTATACCCAATACCTTCTCGCCGAATGGCGATGGCGCAAACGACATATTCTATCCAAGGGGAACAGGCATTGACAGGATACAGGCATTACGCATTTTCAACCGGTGGGGTGAAATGGTTTTTGAAAAAAGGAATTTCCCTTCCAATGATGCATCGTCAGGATGGGATGGAACGTATAAGGGTAAACCCGCAGGTTCGGATACATATGTATATGTGATTGACATAATTTGTGAAAATGCAACCATCATTAGTTACAAAGGAAACGTTACTCTAATCAGGTAAGCAATGAAAGGTTATTTGTGTACGATAAAATCCAATGGAATGAAAATCCTTCAGCGGAAGAAGCTTCGGGCTGGCGCCGCCGTTGTTATATTATTACTTGCCACAAACGTATCCCTTACTGCGCAAGACCTGCATTTTTCGCAATTCTTTGAAGCACCCCTTTTAAGAAACCCATCATTGGCTGGCATTTTTACTGGCGACGTAAGAGTGCAGATGGTATACCGCGATCAGTGGAATAGTTTTACCAATGCTTATAAAAGCGGTTCACTCAATGCCGAATACAAAGCACCTGTTGGAAAAGGAGATGATTTTCTCACCCTTGGTATACAAATGCTGTACGATAAAGCAGGTACTGTAGGGTTGACTACCACACAGGTAATGCCTGCACTGAATTATCATAAATCTTTGAATGGAAATAAAACGACTTACCTGTCATTTGGTTTTATGGGCGGGCTGGTTGGCAAAACTATTGACCGGTCAAAAGTAACGACCAATGCACAGTTTGATGGTGTTGCTTATAACCCTGCACTGGCAGACGGAGAAACCTTTGCTTCCCCGAAATACAGTTATTTCGATGGTTCCTTTGGCGTGAGCTTTAACTCAGCATTCGGACCAGATATGGCCAATACATATTTTATCGGCGCAGCGTATCATCATTTTAACCGTCCGCGAAATTCTTTTTACAGGAATGCCGGCGTAGCATTAAATCCCAAATATGTATTATCGGGGGGATTGAAATTTAACATCGATGAATACACGTATTTCACTTTACAGGCAGATTATTCACAGCAGGGTTCCTTTAATGAAACGATCGCGGGTGCATTGTATTCAGTAAAAATCGGTGAACCGGATGCACCTTTATATACGCTGCATGGTGGTGCATTTATCAGGTGGAAAGACGCATTGATCCCCGTCATAAAAATCGATTACAATCCATTTTCCGTTGCGCTGAGTTATGACGTAAATGTTTCACAGTTGAAAACAGTGAGCCAGGGAAGAGGGGGTGTTGAACTGAGCGTATCTTATATTGGTTTTCTCGACAGGTATAATACCACAAGAGATAAAGTTTTGTGTCCTCGTTTTTAATATCGTACCCTATACCCGAGACGATCGCTTACCTCGCCGAAAATCTCAAAAAATAGAAAGCCTGGGCCATGCCCCGGTTTTTTATTTGGTAACAATATCACTTCTGGCTATTCCTCTTTTTAAACCAAGTGCTGTCCATTCAACAATATTTTTATCTGTGGGAACAGGTCTTACATTTGCACAAATAATATTCTTAAAAATGAAAATTGAAGCAGGACAAAAAGCACCGGATTTTACATTGTTTGATACCGATAAAAATAAAATTGTATTACAGGAACAAAAAGGCAATAATGTATTGCTTTTGTTTTTCCCGCTGGCATTTACCAGCGTATGTACCAAAGAACTTTGCAGTATGCGCGATAATATAGCCTGGTACAACAATGCCCATGCAAAGGTGTTTGGAATCTCTGTTGACGCACTGCCTACCCTTAAAAAGTTCAAAGAAGAACAGGCCCTGAATTTCCCCTTGCTCAGCGATTTCAACAAAGAGGCTTCTGCCGCTTATGATGCTATATATGATGAATTTAATGGCTGGATGAAAGGCGTTTCAAAACGTGCGGCATTTGTAATTGATAAAGAAGGAGTTGTGCAATATGCCGAGGTATTGGAGAACGCAGGCGATCTACCCAATTTTGAAGCCATTAATGCCACCCTGGACCGTCTTAATTAAGCGTTAAAAATGAGCCAATTACCCTTCCCCCGGGGAATACCCGGCTAAGGGTAATTTTTTTGACCAAAAAGGTTTGTAGTTTTGTTAAAAGGGTTTATCTTGAATACTAAATGTAGAATATCGCCTATGAGGATTTTTTACATACTATCCATTATTCTATTAATATCTGCACAAGGGAAAAGCCAGGTCCGCAACACTTCTATTGACCAATCCACTGTGCGCGTAACAAAATTTTACCCCAACCCCGCTGTTTCTCAAATTACTTTCGATTTCGATCCGTCATACGACAAATCTTATTCATTCCAGATATTCAATTTTCCGGGCAAAAAAGTATTTGAACTTTCTTCTATTACACCACGAACCGTTGTCAACGTAACTGATTTTTACCGCGGGATTTATATCTTCCAGTTAAAGGATAAAACCGGTAAAATAATTGAATCCGGTAAATTCCAGGTTTCCCATTAATCGTATTCCATCTTTTTTAAATTACCTGTACGATAAGGAATTTGAGGTAATGTGTATTTTCCATTCCCCATATAATTGGGTGATCCGATGATTGTGTTTGGTAAGTGACCTGCCTCAACTTTCGTTTGGCATCCTTCGCCGCCATTTCTATGATCTCCAGGAATAATTCCGGCTGCACCAGGTTGGTACAGGAAGAAGTTACCAGGAACCCACCAGGCTTCACCAGCTTCATCCCTCTCAGGTTGATTTCCTTATATCCTGTGATTGCTTTCTGTATATTTTCACGGCTCTTAGTAAACGCCGGTGGATCAAGCATCACGACATCCCATTGCCTGCCATCCTTCACCCATTGCTTCAATACGTCAAACGCGTTCATGGCTTCAAAACGGCAAATGGCGTCTAACTGATTTAATGCTGCATTTTTATTGGCCTGTGCTACCGCATTGTCTGATATATCAATTCCAAATACAGATTTTGCTCCGTAATGTGCTGCATGTATTTCGAAGGTACCTGTATAAGTAAATGCACCCAGCACGTCAGCCCCTTTCACAATATGCTGTATGGCGCGCCTGTTATCCTGCTGATCAAGAAAATACCCGGTCTTCTGACCATTCTCTATATCGACATGAAATTGTAAACCATTTTCACGAATGATGATATTTGTATTAAAAGGTGCCGATAAGAAGCCCTTTTGCTGTGGAAGACCTTCGAGCTCCCTTACAGGCACATCATTTCTTTCGTATATACCTTTAGGCGAGAACAATTGTTCCAATGCCCGTACAATAGCGGGCTTCCAGTTATCAATACCCAATGCCAATGTTTGCAGTACGAAATAGTCGTTGAACTTATCGATTATTAATGCCGGCAGGAAATCTGCTTCTCCAAATATCAGCCGGCAGTTTTCCGCATATCCCAACTGTCGTTTATATTCCCATGCTTTTTTAATACGGTTAAAAAAGAAGCGCTCATCTATTTGTTCATTCCTGTCCCTGGTAAGAATTCGGATGATGATTTGCGATTTTGGATTAATATAACCCCTTCCTACAAATTTTTTATCGTGCGTGAAAACATCCACAATGTCGCCACCATTTACGGGGCCATCGATTAGGGCAGTTTCATTCGAAAATATCCATGGATGCCCATTCTCAATTCTCCTGCTGATTTTCTTCTTCAAAAAGGCCTTTGTCATCTGTTTTCAATTAGGGCTGCAATTTACGGCAAGCCGGGCCCTTTCCAACTTAACGGAGGGAGGAATATTCCTGTAAAACAGGCTTTTACAGCTTCGGACAATTTGTCTTTCGGGGATGGATTGGCAATATTCTTGACTCCCTTACCTTCGCTGTCAATTTGTAAGAATATGGAAGAAAAAGATGTAAAAAATTCAGTTGGCGAACAGGAAACTGCCAATGATGAGGGAATTTCAATGGATATCAACGCGGATTCAGAAGTGCGGGGTACCACTCACCTGAGCAATCCGGTAGGGGATGCAGCAGAACTGGAAAAGCTACGCCAGGAAGCGGGGGAATGGAAGGATAAGTACATACGCCAGGCTGCTGAATTCGATAATTTCAGGAAAAGAAACGCAAAAGAAAGACTGGAATTGATACAAACCGCGGGGAAGGATGTGATTACCTCCATGCTGGATGTATTGGACGACTGTGATCGCGCACAAAAGCAACTGGAAACCAGCGACGATCTGAAAACAATCAAGGAAGGGGTAATGCTGGTATTTAACAAAATGCGCAACACGCTTCAGTCAAGAGGGTTGAAAGTGATGGATAGCCGCCAGCAGGAATTCAACCCCGATTTACATGAAGCGATTACCGAAATACCAGCGCCTGCCAACGAACTTCGCGGTAAGGTGTTGGATGAAGTACAAAAAGGTTATTACCTGAATGATAAAATCATTCGTTTCGCGAAGGTTGTCGTTGGAAAATAATACCAGTTTGTTGTCAAAATATCCTGTTCCTTCTTTTTATAAAAGCTATTATAGCAATTGTTCAAAATGAGTAAGAGAGATTATTACGAAATATTGGGTGTAGGAAAAAATGCATCGGCGGATGAAATAAAAAAAGCATACCGCAAGGTGGCTATGCAATATCACCCCGACCGAAACCCTGGCGATAAAGCAGCCGAGGAAAAATTCAAGGAAGCTGCAGAAGCGTACGAAGTGTTAAGCGATGCCGATAAAAAATCACAGTATGATCGTTTTGGCCATGCAGGCGTGAGTGGTAATGGACGTGGTGGTGGATTCAGTGGCGGAGGAATGAATACCGACGATATCTTCAGCCAGTTTGGGGATATTTTCGGGGATGATATTTTTGGAAGTTTTTTTGGTGGCGGAGGCCGCTCACAGCGTAGCAGCGGCAGCAGAGCCCGCGGCGTAAGAGGGAGCAATCTTCGTATAAAATTAAAACTCACCTATGAAGAGATAGCAAAAGGCGTTACCAAGAGTGTGAAGGTGAAGAAGTATGTAAGCTGCACCACCTGTGGCGGCAGCGGTGCGAAAGATAAGGGTAGTGTTCAAACCTGCGGAACATGCGGTGGCAGCGGCCAGGTAAGAAGAGTAAGCAATACTTTTTTAGGTCAAATGCAAACGGTGACGACCTGCCCTACGTGTAACGGGGAAGGCACCACGATTACTGCAAAATGCGGCACCTGTAAGGGAGAAGGCAGGGTATATGGTGAAGAAACAGTTACACTTGATATACCAGCCGGTGTACAGGAAGGAATGCAACTAAGCGTGAACGGGAAAGGCAATGCCGGTGAACGCGGTGGTATGCCCGGTGATTTGATTGTTTTAATCGAAGAAGAACCACACAAGGAATTACACAGGGATGGGCTCAATGTAGCGTATGATCTTCATATTAATTTCCCCGATGCTGTATTCGGTGTACAGGTAGAAGTGCCTACCATTGATGGGAAGGCAAAAATCAAAATACCTCCCGGTACCCAAAGCGGAAAAATATTCCGGTTAAAGGGTAAGGGGTTTCCGGAAGTAAATGGCTACTCAAAAGGGGATCAGTTAATTCACGTAAATGTATGGACCCCGCAACACATATCTGCAGAAGAAAAATCAATGCTTGAGAAAATGAGCGGTTCGCAAAATTTTCAGCCAAAGCCTGACAAGAACGAAAAAAGTTTCTTTGATAAGATGAGGGAGATGTTTAGCTAAGTCAGTCCATTGAATTAAGTTTTTCGCTTCTTTCTTTTACCATAAATCTTTTTGGCTTTTTCCACTATTGCCAGGAATTCTTTTTGAATCGAATCGTCTGGATTCATCGATTCATTGGCGAGTATAATGGTATCCGACCAGGTAATGTTCTTTGCAAATTTTGCATTCTTCAATAATCCCGCAAACTCTACTACCGACGTAGCAAACCGATGACAGGATGGAAGATCATTAAAATCAGTAAATGCAAAAGGCACATTAAAGTAGGATTTTCTTTTGGTAGAATCCTTTGGGCAACGATAGTTTACGTTGACACTTGCTAATATTTCCCTTGAATATACCGCCCTTTCATTGGCAGTATTTGCACCCGACGGCGTTATCTCAAACATGGCCATCAAAGTGTGGCCCGAGCCAACTTCTCCTCCTTCCAGTTCGCTTAAAGTATCTGTCATTGCATTTAACTTGTTGTCAAATCCAATCAGCCGGTATTCTTTTACCAAATCGGGATTAAATTTAATACTGAGATAGGCATCATCGGCCACCGTATACAAAGTTTGTGTGAGTTCTTTCACCAATATTTTTTCTGCCTCCCTTTCATTATCCAGGTAGGCAAAATTTCCGTTTCCTTTTTTTGACAGTATTTCCAGTTTGGAATCTTTATAGTTGCCCATACCTACGCCAAGACAAGTTAAATATATCCCCCATTGACGGTGCAGTGAGATCATATTTTCCAGTTCTTCCTCGGTAGCCTGTCCCACATTGAAGTCACCATCTGTTGCAAGTATCACGCGGTTATTCCCACCTTTGATATATTGGCTTTTGGCCAACTGGTATGCAGCTTTTATTCCAGAAGCGCCCGGTGTTGATCCGCCCGGGTATAAATTTTCTATCGCCTTTTGAATTTTTTCTTTTTCTTTCCCGCTTGTCGGTTGCAGCCAAACGCCCACGGTACTTCCATACACCACAATAGAAACTGTATCCTTGTCGCGCAGGTTGTTCACCATTAATTTAAACGCAGATTTTAATAAGGGAAGGCGATTGGGCATGTCCATCGATCCGGAAATATCTATCAGGAAAACCAGGTTACTGGCAGGGACTGTGTCGAGATTTACTTTTTTAGCGCAAACTTTCAAAAACAATAACTGGTTGTCAAAATTCCACGGGCAGGTAGTCAATTCACTGTTAAAAGCAAACACACTGTCGCGCGGAGGTTCATTGTATCCAAAATTAAAATAGTTCAGCAGTTCCTCAATCCTGACAGCATCGGGCGGCACCTGGCTGTTCATATTGATAAAGCGCCTGATATTGCTGTAAGAAGCTTTGTCTGTATTAATCGCAAACCCGGTTTCCGGGAATTTCTTTGCCGGAATGAATTCATTTTCCACCATGCTGCTGTAAGTTTCTCCACCAATTGACCAGCTTTTCTTTATATCCCATCTTAGATCCTTCGTAAAAGAGACAAGCCTGTTTTTGTGAATATTACCGGTCGAGCGCTGTAATTTTAGTGTAATATATTCGTAACGATCATTTACCAGTTTTATATGAAAATCCTGGAAGCCGTCGAACATTATTGTTACTGAATCTTCCTTAACGCTGGAGGGGATACCAAATCCGCCGGAGCTACCCGTGTAATAGACATAACCGGAGGTATGAAAAAGAATTCTTGCATTGGGCAAAGGGTTATTGGTTTCATCTTTTACTTCGCCACGGAGGTAATATTGGGCAGTAAGGGATGAGGCGGTGAACAGGCAGAGCAATATGATCAACAGCGGTTTCAAGCGGATATTTGATATCGAAATTACGCAGTTACCCCTTGTATGTCAAGAGATAAGGTAGCAAATAAAACGCTTTTAACTAACCAGTTGGTATATTTCTTTAATATTTCTCCCCAAACCGTCATAGTCGAGGCCATAACCCAGCACAAACTTGTTGGGGATGGAAAATCCAAGGTAATCTATCTTAATGGGGTAGACTGTAGCATCCGGCTTATGCAACAGGGCTGCTATTTTAAGGGAAGCGGGGTGCTGGTGCTGAAGCTGCGGCAGGAACTCGCTCAGGGTTTTACCCGTATCCACGATGTCTTCCAGGATGATAACATGCCGGTCAATCAGGTCGGTATCAAGACCAATAGCAGTAATCACCTGCCCGGTCGATTTAGTGCCTTTATAGGAAGCCAGTTTGATGAAGCAGATTTCAGCCTCAATTGAAATCGATTTGAATAAATCGGAAGCAAAAATGAAGGAACCGTTGAGTATGGCAATGAACAATGGCCGCTTGCCTGTATAATCTTTATTAATCCCTTCTGCCATTTCCTGAATTTTTTCAGCTATTACGGCAGCACTCAAATATGGCTCAAATTCTTTATCGTGTACTCGAATATTTGACATCAGTTAGTTTTAATTATTTATTCGCAGTTCTGTATTGCTAAACTATTGCTGAATTTTTCGGATAACCAGGTGCTGGCCAATTTTTACATCCAGCGTATCAAGTTTGTTCCATTCCTTTATCTGCTCTAAACTTACGCCATATTTTTTGGAAATACTGTACAGCGTTTCTTTTGTCTGAACTACATGCGTAGTAACTTCTGCGCTATCGGAAGCAACAGGTACTGGTGATTGCACAATCGTTTTCTTTTCATCTGCAAGAAGTGGGCGCCCGGTGACTATATGTTGCAGGCACAGTTTTTCTCCTTCAGCCGGTTGCATATTTTCACGAAGCATATTAAAACTCAACAGGCTTTCCATCCTTATCCCTTCCGACTGGGATATATCATACAAAGTCTCCCCCTCTTTTACCACATGCCATTCGTTGGCACCTATTTTTCTTTTGCGTTGCAAAAATACCAGTTGGTCTTCTGTAAGAATATCACCATTATTCAGATCATTGAAATCAAGAAGGCGCGCGAATGAAACACTATTTTCTTCAGCTACTGTCAGCAGTGCAGTCCCGGCTTTGACATACAGGACTCTTGTATTGTTGATTAAAAATTCTCCTGCGGGATAGCTGACTTCGGGTTTTTGTTTTTTCCCCGGTTTAATGACTTTGTTTTCAGTGATGGCATCACCAATATTTACTACAACAGGTTCTGTTGTATTTGCCGACGGTGCAGGGTTTCCCACCAATACTTCATCCGATGGCTTGAGTTTTCCCATTGCAATCAGGCTGTATTGCTCCAGGTTATAATCTTCTATCAGTTTTACCAGTATTTGCGGGTAACGGTAATTGGTAGCATAACCGGCCTTTTTCAGCCCGTAAGCCCAGGATTTATAATCAGTAGGATCGAGTTGAAATAAAAATGCGTAACGTGTGCTGCTTTTTAAAAAGTCTGAATGATCGCGGTATGAATCATCCGGTTTTTCATAACTGCGGAAGCATTCTCCTCTTGCATCATCATCGTGGTAAACCCTGTCACCCGACCAATCCGTCTTACATTTGATTCCGAAATGATTATTGGATTTGCGGACAAGTTCGCTGGTTCCTGCCTGTGTTTCGTGGATACCCTGAGCGAGTTTGATAGCAGCCGGAACACCTGTTCGCTGCATTTCCTGCATGGCCAGTTCCTTGTAAGTATTGATATAGTTGATGATATCAGTCTGTTGTTGCGCGCGTGAAGCCAGCGACATTGTCGTAAGCAATACCATGGCGTACATCCCTTTCAACTTCATCGTGGCAAATCTTTATTTTTTAATAATCAGCAGCAACCCATCGCGAACAGTCAGCAATACCTTTTCAGTCGAACTATCCTGCTGCACAAAGTCATTAAATGCCTGTATTGCTTTTGCGTTCTTGCCTTTTATTTCCTCTTCCAGCACTTCACCGTGAAACAAAACATTGTCGGCTAGAATAACACCTCCGCTTCTCAGCTTTGGCAACACCATTTGATAATATTGTATATAACTTACCTTATCGGCATCGATAAAAACAATATCCCATGTTTCATTCAATGCAGGTATGATATCCAGTGCATTTCCGACATGCAAAAATATTTTATCCCTGGCGTTTGATAAGTTAAAATTTCGCTGAGAGATATCGGCATCTTCCTGTCTTAGTTCGATCGTATGTAATTGTCCACCTTCTGTTAATCCCTTTGCCAGGCAGAGCGCGCTGTAGCCCGTAAATGTTCCAATTTCAAGAACACGCTTTGGGCGCAGTAATATGCTGATAGCTTCCAGCAGTTTTCCCTGCACATGACCACTCAGCATATGTGCCTGCGGATGGCGTTGATGCGTTTGTACATTGATGTTATGCAGCAGCTCATCTTCAGGTGACGTAAACTTTTCTGCATAAGCCTGGACCAATGGGTGAATCAGATCCATTGAATAATTTTTTGCAAAGATAACGCGGTATCCCTCAAAACAGCCTGAAAACATACCGGTAGAAAAAGTCAATACAGTTTTATTAGAAGTTGGGCTGCAGGGAATGCTTGGTATAAAAATGCAATACATGTTCTACCACCTCATCAGCAGTATCCACTACTTTCAGCAATTCAAGATCTTCGGCAGAAATATTTTTTTCTTTTGCCATCACGGTTTCCAGCCATGCCATTAAACCACCCCAGTAATTTTTTCCTACGAGTATCAGCGGCACCTGGCTCATTTTGCCAGTTTGAATCAGGGTAGCCACTTCAAAAAACTCATCCATAGTACCAAATCCACCGGGCATCATGACAAACCCCTGAGAATACTTGGTAAATAAAGTTTTTCTTACAAAAAAGTAATCGAAGTGAAGATTTGCATCGCGGTCTATAAATGAATTTGCCTGTTGTTCAAATGGCAATTCAATATTCAATCCAACTGATTTGCCGCCGCCCAGTTGTGCACCTTTGTTGGCGGCTTCCATAATACCAGGTCCGCCACCAGAAATGATACCAAAACCTTCTTCAGATAATCCCTTGGCAATATCAACTGCCAGTTCATAATATGGATGTCCAGGGGCGGTCCGGGCGCTGCCAAAGATGGATATGCAGGGGCCCAGTTTTGCCAGGGCTTCAAAGCCATCTACAAATTCCGCCATAATTTTAAAGATCTGCCAACTACTATGAGCTTTTGATTCGCTCCATCTCCGTTGTTTGCTCAACTTAATCGTATCATTCATAAGCACTCCTTTTGAGGGTTCAGACTTTTTAAGAGCATTCATTCAATAAAGGCAAACATATTTTTCACATGGTATAGCAACCGGAAAATACTTTCTCTAAAAAATGAATACCGGTTTTCTTAAAGACAATAAATGCCATCCATTCGTATGTCTCGAACTGTGGATGGCACCTGTTTACAAAACGCGATTTTACGGCATTTAGTTTATTTTAAGCTGTTTTTTTTGAGATTGTTAACAGGCCAAGGAAGGTTATCAAACCGTTTATAACCAGTAGTTCAATGCCTATCTGGAAACCTCCAAACCAATCCTTAGCATGTTGACTTAAGAAGTAACAAAATACTGGTGACAGGAGGCAGATAAGGGTAACCCAATAGGTGTTGGGAAAACGCCGCCTGGTTAATATACCGAAGGCAAACAAGCCCAGCAGTGGTCCGTAAGTGTATCCTGCCAGGTCGAGAATCTTTGTAATAATGGATTTGTCGTTAACGACTTTGAAATACCATATACAAAGCAGGAAAATGACCGAAAAGCTAAGGTGCACCGTCATCCGGATACGTTTTTTTCGGGTATCCGTCCAGTCGGATCTCCTTTTTAGTCCAATAATATCAATGCAAAATGACGATGTCAGTGCTGTCAATGCCCCATCTGCACTAGGGAACAAAGCCGATACCAGTCCGATAATGAAAATAATGGCGATGGCCTGTGGCAAATGATTGATGGCAACGGTGGGAAACAAGTCATCGCCTTTTACGGCAAGACCCTGGTTGGACGCATACAGGTACAATAGACCTCCCAATAGTAAAAAAAAGAAATTTACGAATACAATAATCACACTGAATGTGATCATATTCTTCTGTGAATCTTTTAAATTTTTTACGCTGATATTCTTCTGCATCATCTCCTGGTCAAGCCCGGTCATGGCAATGGTAATAAAAGCTCCGCCGATGATTTGCTTAAGGAAAAAACCTTTGCTGCTGATATCAGTATTGAAAATATGAGTATACCCTTTATCACCGATCGCTTGCATGGTTTGTGAAAAATTCAACCCCAGGTTACTCATGATATAAATGATACACACTGCCAGTCCCAGCAGCATAAAACTTGTTTGCAAAGTATCGGTATATACTATGGTCTTTACCCCTCCTTCAAACGTGTACAACAAAATCATGAGCAGTATAACCACCGCTGTTACCCAAAATGGTACACCCATTTTGTCGAGTATGAATATTTGTATAACATTTATCACCAGGTACAACCTTGCCGTAGCGCCCACCGTTCTTGATATAATAAAAAACAAGGCGCCGGTTTTATAGGCGACAGTACCAAAACGATCATGCAGGTAATTGTAGATGGAAGTAAGATTAAGCCGGTAATACAATGGCAGTAAAATATACGCTACCACAAAATAACCCAGCAGGTAACCAAACACCACCTGCATATAGCCAAATGCGTTTATGCCTACGGTGCCTGGTACTGATACAAAGGTGACACCACTTAGTGAAGTGCCAATCATACCAAAAGCCACCAGCATCCAGTTTGAACTTTTATTGCCGATAAAAAAACTTTCGTTGGTCGAATTGCGCGAGGTGAAGTAGGCGACCACCAGCAACAGAACGAAATAGGCAATCACAAAGGAAAAAAGAAAAAATGGAGACATACGCAGGTATTGAAATTAAATTATGGCTATCTGTCAAATTTATCTTTGAAGGTATAAAACTCTTTGGTAAGTTGTGTCTTAAAAAGCATTCAGCAATTGACTGGCATTTGATGTAACCGGAATGCTATAAACAGGAGACTATGAAGATTCAATCAGTGGCTGTTTTTTGTGGATCAAAGGACGGGAACAACCCAATATTCAAACAACATACAGCAGAGCTGGGCAAACACCTTGCACTGCTTAACTTAAAACTCGTATATGGTGGTGGCAAAAAAGGGTTGATGGGGACCATTGCTGATGCTGTTTTAGAAAATGGCGGTACGGTAATGGGCGTTATTCCAAAAGTACTCACCGAATGGGAACACCAGCATGAGGGATTAACTGAATTGGCCGTAGTGCCGGACATGCATAGCCGAAAAAAAATGATGTACGACATGAGCGATGCAGCGATCGTATTGCCAGGCGGTTTTGGAACGCTCGATGAATTATTCGAAATGCTCACCTGGAACCAGTTGAAGATACACGATAAAAAAATTTACCTGCTTAACTCGGCTGGCTTTTATAACCACATGTACATTCATTTGCAACAACTGGAAAAGGAAGGTTTCCTGTATGAACCGCTGGAGCAAAGGCTGATGCTTTGCAATACGCCGATAGAATTGTTTAATAAGATTGACTAGAACCCAATATTGTAGCCAAAGCTGAAGAAAGCATGGTTGCCATAGGGACTCCGATCCTGCTGCAGCAAATCATATTGCACCATCACAATGAATGAGCCACTACCACCAGCAGGAATAACACCACCGGCACCGGCCAGCAACGAAGGAACAAACTTAGGTGATAGCTTTTGACTGGTGTTGGTTTGATAATATTTTACTTTCCCCCAGGTATAATTCATTTCAGGTTGTATCTGTAACAGTATTTGCTGAATAGGGTATACCCTTCCAAAAATATTCAGGCCGGTAACGCCATAGTTGTAGCGGTATAAATCACTTCCGTTGAAATCAACATATTTCTGACTGGAATAAATAAAATTGACACCCGCGCCTGCGGCGAAATACTGGTTAAAACGATATCCCACCTGTGGAGAAATATTTATCAGTGAATAGTAGGTAGAAAAACTCAAACCAAAATTTCCGCCGAAAAATAGTTTCGATTTATCAAACCCTTTAACAGGTTCACCAGAGGCGGGTTTCTCGTCCTGTGCAAATGAATACTGGCCAATCACCAGTAGCAACAGGATAATCATCATTTTATTTTTCATACACCAAAAATAAGATTAGCCACTGATGGGATAACAAGGATTGCCGATGATTAACGCGTTATTAAGGAAATATCTTTCCCGCATTCAGGATATTATTGGGGTCAAAGACTTTTTTTATCTGCCGCATAATTTCCAGTTGCTGTTCCCCGAATACTATATCCATAAATCCTTTTTGTATCAGTCCGATACCATGTTCACCACTGATAGTACCTCCCAGGCTTTTTACCAGCATAAACAATGCACGCAGGCTTTCCGTTACTTCCGGGTTATTCATACTGCTTTTAGTTCCCGGCTTTTTTATCCTGATATGCAGGTTACCATCTCCCGCATGCCCATAGCATACTGCATGATAGCCGTATAATTTACCCAATTGTTTCGCACCTCGTATCAATGCAGGCAATTCAGCCCTTGGCACCACGCAGTCTTCTTCAATTGTATATCCTGCCAGCTTTACAGCTTCCGCTACCCGGCGCCTGAGTTTCCACAATTCCGCTTTTTGCTGGGCATCATCTGCAAAAAACAATTCACCGGCATCGTATTGTGATAATAGTTCACCTATTGCCTCCATATCACTCATCAGCACATCCATATTATTTCCGTCCACTTCAATTATCAGGTGTGCTTCCACATCATCTGTTACAGGGACAGCGGTACTACCCACCATTTCGCTGGCTATTTTCAGGGCATCAATTTCCACCAGTTCCAAACCACTTGGCACAAAACCCGCGCGGAAAATAGCACTGACTGCTTCACTGGCTTTCTCCAGCGACCTGAATGGCGCCAGCATCAGCAGATCATATTTCGGATGTGGTATTAACCGCAATACAATTTTTGTAACAATCCCCAGTGTGCCTTCACTTCCCACCATTAATTGTGTGAGATTGTATCCCGTTGAATTTTTAAGCACATTGGCACCTGTCCAGATAATATCGCCGCTTGGCAATACTACTTCGAGGTTTAGTACATAATCTTTCACCACACCATACTTCACTGCCTTGGGACCGCCGCTGTTTTCTGCAATATTACCTCCGATAAAACAGGAACCCCTGCTGCTGGGATCAGGGGGGTAAAACAAACCCTTCTCTTTTACTGCGTTCATCAGTACTTCTGTAATAACGCCTGGTTCAGTAGTAACCTGCAGGTTGCGTTCATCGATAGTCAAAATGCTGTTCATCCTGTCGGTGCTCAGCAATACGCCACCCAAATGTGGCAACGCACCTCCGCTCAGGCCGGTACCTGCGCCTCTTGGTGTAACCGGTATTTTATATTGGTTACACAGTCGCATGATATGACTCACTTCTTCCGTAGTACGCGGACGTATTACAATATCCGGCAGGAATAATAAATCTTCGGTTTCATCATGCCCATATGCCTGCAGCGATTCTTCATCTGCCAGTACATATTGATCGCCTGTAATCGCTTTGAATTGCGCCAGTAAAGCTTTTGTATTCATCGTTGTTGCACCAGCCAAACCCATGTGATAATTTTTACCGAAGATCGGATAAAATAAAATGCTATACAGGTTTTTTGCCTGCAATATCTGCTTCAACATTCAATAAAATATAGCATTAAAACTTCGGGCACAACGACTGGCGCCTGCTGCCGTTGTATTCGCTGTAAAAACCTTCATTGATCAGCGAAAATTCAAACGCGCCCCGGGCCGCATTGTAGTTGCTTAATGAAGATGTAGTGATATCGTAGGTGAAGGTCATCTTGAAAATTTTCCACTGAAATCCTATCATGGGTATAAATGCATCGCCTGCCCTGTAATACAGGCCACCATGTACCTGCACTTCGCCATCTCCGCTTAAATTATAGTTTGCATTCATACCTGCCACTAATTCACTGGCGCTGGCCTGGTTAGTATAATAGGCCATTGGGTTAATAATAACCTGGTCGTTCAATTTTATACTTGCATTGGCAAAACCGATATAACGCGGCGACAAACGGTTGTCATATCCCGGTGTTGCATCAAAAAAAGTTTCCCTGGGCCTGTTCAGGTGGTGAACAGAAAATCCACCATTGATATACACATTATCGGAGGGGAAATACGCATAGTTCATTCCAGCCTGTACATCCAGGTAACTGGTGCTTGTAGTAGCGAACGCCACAGTAGATGGAATACCTGCATCAAAAAAACCTGTTGCTTTATTGAACTGATCAGGAAATTTAAGACGCGTGGGATCTACTCTTTTATTGGCCCAGCCCACGTTAAAACCTGCGGTTACCAGGCTGCTGTATCCAAGCATCTGGTGATAAGCCAGCGAACCATAAATTTTGGTTGATGTAAGATTACCACTGCCCGCAACATCGCGCAGGATAACGCCACCCACACCAAGCCATCCATTCTCCAGCCGGTTGCGCAGCAATTGTGCATCGCCCCAGATACTCATCGTCTTATAGGGAACACTCAACACATTTACCCACTGGCTGCGGTAGTTGGCGCCGATGCGATAGTCGGCCTGCGGAATAAAACCAGTATTGGCCGGGTTGGTGGTCAACGGTGAATTAAACCATTGAGAAAAATGCAAATCCTGCGAATAAGCAACCACAGACCCGGATAAAAGAATACACAGGAAAAATATTTTGTAACCGGCAGCAAACCTTTTACCAGCAGTCGTTGTGTCACTCACTTCAACTGTAGTATTGCTTTCCGTCCGCTTTTTATTCATTTGCTTCATGCCAGCTTCATTTTAAAAAATCCAGGTATCACGCTTACTAATTTATCTTCTTTCTGCTGAATTTTATAGCACTGTTTATCTTAATAACGTAATATCACCTTTTTTAGTTGCCTTTGTGCCATCCGTAAACTCTACTTCCAGTGTATAGGCATATACATCCATCGGCTGCACCACTCCTTTATACCTGCCATCCCATCCATTGGAAGGGCTATCACTTTCAAATACCAGGTTGCCAAAGCGGTTGTATATCCTCCATTTCATTTTCCCGATGCCAAACCCGCGAACATAAATAGAACTGTTGGCGCCATTGGACAATGGTGTAAATGCATTGGGCAGATCGAGTTTTGGCACCACAATATTTTGCAAAGGTTTGCAGATGGTATCTGCACAACCCACATCATTATACGCCGCCAGGCATGCATTGAACGTTCCGGTTTTGTTATACTGGTGATCAATATTTGCCCTGCTGCGGGTGGCCAACGTATCGCCATCACCAAAACTCCACAGGAACCTGGTAGCATCCGGTGAAGATGTATTGGTAAATGTATAGGGGAAGTTCTCCTGCGGCGTCAATGGCGAATAAGTATACGCAGCCGTTGGTTTAACACTAACATTAATGGTAAAGGATGTTGAATCTACTTTGTTACAGGTGGAGGTATCCGTTGCAACGAGTTTAATCGTATAACTTCCCTGTGCCGGATAAGAATGCGTCGGACTGGTCGCGGTCGATGTAGCACCGTCACCAAAATCCCAGAAGAATGACTGACCTGCAAGAGATGTATTTTTAAATACAGCGTCATATGGTGCACATCCTGCAGCCGGCGTTTCAAATTGGGCTTTCACCAATGGCGCCACCCGCAGATCCTGCGAAATGGAATCGGGTGAATTACAGTAACCCGTGTCTGGCAATACCAATTTTACTTTATAGGTACCAGGCGCCGCATAGGAATGCGTGATAGTTCCGGGGCCCGACACCACACGTGGTGTACCATCGCCAAAGTCCCAAATAAAGGATTGGTTATCGAACGGTTTTGCCGTTGGAGTTTTGGTGGATGTATTGGTAAACTGGTATGATAATGACTGGCAGGGCTGTAATTTTTGGAATACAAATCCAAGGAATGCCTGGTTATCTCTTACCCGGACAGTTACATACGCTGTATCGCGGATATTACAGGTGGCAGAATCAATACCCACCAGCATTACTTTAAAATCGCCGACCGTATTATACAGATGCGTTATGTCGAAATTATTGGTAAATACATGCGGCGAACCGTCGCCAAAGTCCCATTCGTAACTTGCAGCGATGCGCACGGTGTCTTTAAATTCCACTGTCAGCGGTACGCAACCGACTGTATCGTATACGGCATTGATAAAAGCTTTTACGCCTGCATCAACACCTGCAAAATTGAAAGCAATTTTCAAAGCACCCAGGTTACAACCGCCATTTCCCATTCCATTCTGTGGCGATACCACACCGGGTGTAGTAAGATAAGGTGGATTGGTATTTCCAAAACTGTTTCCTTCACAGTTCGCGCACAGTGCCTGGTAAATCACACCCTGCTGATCGAAACGGCTGGTACCTCCATCCACATGCTCGCCATAACCGCCTCCCTGTCCAAAATAAGAACCATACAACAATGCGGAAGCATTCTTTTTAATGACTATAAAATAAAAATCCTTGTTATCGGTCGTTGATTTTAATGCTCCTGGTGTGATGGGCATATTCAGTACACCTTCCTGGCGATAAGGATCCTGGTTCGAATTGGGTTGAATCCAACCGCCCCACCCGGATATATAAACATTCTCACACCTGTCTACCAGGAATGCTATGGGGGAAATATTGGGCAATGAACTGGTGGTGGCACCAGAATTACCAAAAACAGTAGAGTATACATAGCCGGACAAATCCGTTTTCAGTTTGCAAACAAATTGTTTTCCATTGGGCACACTGTAAGTTGCATTAAAAACAGTCCATGCACCTTCTGTTATACCCATAACATAGGGAAATCCCAATTTGTCAAACTTCACTCCGTAAATAGCATCATATCCGCCAGTACCGAGATAAGTTGTCCTGATCAGTGCACTGCCATCATTAGCCATTTCTGTAATAAATCCATCTGTTCTTCCACCTGCGTAAGAAGGTTGTATCACCCCTGCAGTATTGCCGGGCAGATCGCTGCTGGAAGTTGCACCGGCGATGTAAAGGTTGCCGGTTGTAGGGCTTATATCCATTACAAAAACACCATCATCTTTTGAACCACCGAGATAGGTGCTAAATATTAAACCAGAACAATTGGGATCTATTTTCATGATAACGCCATCCTGGCCGCCTTTACGGATTCCCTGCAGTGCATTCTTCATTGGGAAGTTATCTGACTGGGACTGCGTGGCAACATAAATGTTATTGCTGCCATCCAATATTACTTCTCCCCTTGAGTCATCACCATAAAAACGTAAGGTAGAGACTTCCCTTATCGGACCAACCGGACGTTGTATTTCTACATTTGCTGCGTCCAATCCATCACCACCAATACGAAGCGAACCAATCAACGCAGTACCCGTTGGATTCAACTTTAATACACATACATCACCACCGCCACCTGAACCAATCAGTGTACCTGGAAAATTTGCAGATGTGGTCCGGCCCATGATTACCAGGTTGGATTGTCCATCTGCCATCATACTCAACGGCAAATCGTTGCCATCGCCACCAATATAGGTACTATAAATCCTGGAAGTTCCAAGTGCATTTAATCGTGTAATACCCATATCAACAGTTCCTGCAGCTCCGCTAAATGTATTTTGAATAACACCTGGTGTTGTGGGATATCCTGTTCCAAAAACTATTCCTCCAAAAAAGAAACTGCCATCGGGCCCGGGTGTTGCTGTAAAACCCCAGTTGTCTGACTGGCTTCCTGAAAAGGTGGAAAAGATAAGCGTAGGATCTATCACGAGTGGTTGTGACGGATCATAATTTTTTACTTTAAATTTTACGGTGTTTCCATTGACGATCTCGTATTTGCACTGAATATCTGTTCTTCCTTTTATTTTATCAAACTGGTAAGAATAGGGATACAATTCTTTCACATCTCCTACTGATGTAGCAACATATAGTTGGTTATTGCGGATGCTCAATTTATCAGCGCCGTCGTATTTCATTGCAATCAAATTGGGGTTTGCGCCCGGATTGACTACAATATCATACTTGAGTGTTCCATTATCAGAATAATAACGGACATCTATACCCGGATAAACATTGGTATAATTGACCGCTTTAAAAATATTACAATGCGATGCCCATTTGGATTTGTCACTTCCGATAAAATAGTTGTTGTATTCATCCAGTTGTTTAGCCGGTGCAATTGTTGCGTTTTCATTGCCACCTTCAAATCTCACCCTGTATGCATGCGAACGTATCGTCACCGGTCCGTTATTGGGTGTTCCAATGCCGTCGGGCCCGCCATTGCCTGGTTGGCTACTGGCAGTAAGTGCTGCATTGGGGCTGCCGTTATTGGGTGTGGTGCCTGCTGAATGGCTGTGGTGAAAAATACTTTTCAGATCTTCCGGGTTGTGAAGCAAAACAGTAAACCCGTTTTTTTCGAGAAAGAAAGCACCTGACCCGATCCTTCCCATATATTTTGCCCGGTTATCCCACTGGCCTTTGTTTTCCACAAAATCAAAAGAACGCTGTTGTGCACTGGTTTGGATGGCAACAATGCTGAAAAGAAGTATGGATATGTATTGACGGGTCTTCAATGTGTTCATCTAATTTACCTATTTTAAACGTTATATCATCCTAAATTCTTGCTCCATCCGGTTCTGAGAAATTACCTCGGATGCGTCCTGAACACGATACTGGCATTAAACTGCATGAAAGAAATATTACTATGTGTGATTTACGATATTTTACTCCAAACCGTTTTTCCCTTTTGGGACTGCAGGTAGGCTTTTAGCTGCAAATTTTCGGCCGAACTAAGGTCGGGATCAGTATCCAGCAGCCGTTCAGCCAATTCTTTCGCTACCATTAATAACTGCCTGTCCTGCAACAAGCTGGCGAGTTTAAAATTCAAAGCCCCACTCTGCCTGGTACCTTCAATATCTCCCGGACCGCGCAATTCCAAATCCTTCTCTGCAATTTTAAATCCGTCATTGGTGGCACACATTATCTTAATACGTTCCCTGGCCTCATTGGTTGGTTTTATGCCTGTTAACAAGATGCAAAAGCTCTTATTACTTCCCCTGCCCACCCGGCCACGTAACTGGTGCAGTTGTGATAAACCAAATTTCTCAGTGCTTTCAATCACCATCACCGACGCATTGGGGACGTTTACGCCAACTTCAATCACCGTAGTGGATACCATGATCTGGGCTTCTCCCCGCACAAAACGTTGCATATTTGTTTCCTTCACATCGGGCTTTTGCTGACCATGCACCATGCTGATCCAATATTTTGGCTCGGGAAAAAAAGCTTTTACATTTTCATAGCCCCGCATCAGGTTTTCATAATCCATTTTTTCCGATTCCTCAATCAGCGGAAAGATAATATAAGCCTGCCGCCCCTTCGCTATTTCTGCTTTTATAAAATCCATCACTTTGGCACGCGCATACTCATACCGGTGGACGGTCACAATTGGAAGACGACCAGGCGGTAGTTCGTCAATGACACTGTAGTCAAGGTCGCCATAAGCTGTCATAGCGAGGGTTCTTGGGATAGGCGTTGCCGTCATCACCAAAACATGCGGAGGTATGGCCGCTTTTTCCCAAAGTTTTGCCCGCTGCGCTACACCAAAGCGGTGCTGTTCGTCAATAATCGCCAACCCCAGGTTTTTGAATTTCACCACATCTTCAATGATAGCATGTGTACCTGTCAAAAAATGCAGCGATCCATCTTCCAAAGCAGCCAGTATCTTATTCCTTTCTGCTTTTTTGGTGGAACCCGTCAGCAATTTTATCGACACGGGCATATCCTTCAGCAGTTCTTTCAAACTATTGTAATGTTGCGTCGCCAGTATTTCCGTCGGCGCCATCAGGCTTGCCTGGTAACCATTGTCTGCAGCCAATAACATGCAAAGCAGCGCCACAATGGTTTTACCGCTGCCCACATCTCCCTGCAGCAGGCGGTTCATCTGCCTGCCATGCGCAGTGTCATTCCTGATTTCCTTCAAAACTCTTTTCTGCGCATTCGTGAGTTTGAAAGGCAAATATTGTTTGTAAAAAGTATTAAAATAGTCGCCTACCTGTCCAAAAACAATCCCCTTTGAAAACCTGTGCCGCTGGTTCCTGACCAGGTTCATCCTCAGTTGTGCAATGAACAGTTCTTCGAATTTTAACCGGTGCAATGCCTGTTCGTATTGCTGTAGTGTGGATGGGAAATGTACCTGCTGGTATGCCTGGAACCTTGGCATTAACTGCAATTGCTGCAGAATAGGCTGTGGCAGGTTTTCGGGTATATCTTTTTCACGTAATAAGCCCAGCAGCGCAAAACTGAGTTTGCTCAATTGTCTTCCGCCAAGCCCTTTGCCCTTTAGTTTTTCCGTAGTCGGGTATACTGGCTCCAGGAAACTTTTACCTTCACTTTTTTCCCGTGTATATGCTTCTATTTCGGGGTGGGTGATTTGAGGCTGGCCCTGGAAAAAACTAACCCTCCCATATACCAGGTATTCACCGCCAACATTCAGCATTTTTTGCATCCAGTTGATACCCTGGAACCAAACCAGTTCCAGGATGCCTGTATTATCTTTTAGCTCCGCTACCAAACGCTTGCCCCTTTTCTCACCAATGATTTCAACAGACATTAATTTCCCTGCTACCTGTATAAACTCCGTTTGCGGGGTTATTTCACTCACCAGGTTTACCTTTGTTTTGTCGACGTGCCGGTACGGAAAATGCTGAAGCAGGTCGTTGAAGGTAAAAATATTGAGCTCTTTCTTCAGCATATCGGCACGGAGCGGGCCCACCCCTTTCAGGTATTCAATAGGGTTGGCCAATATGGGAGGTGACTGACTGATAATTGTATTTTAAACAAAAATAATTGTTCCGGCCACATAAGCCTCATTCAATACTTTGCATTATTTGTGCGTTATGGGCTTATCGTGGATGTAATATTAACCTGATAAAGATACCAGATGCTTTTGCACCCGTAAATTTCATACAATGAACTGCGGAATAACCAAAAATATAAACCTTAGTTTTGAAATCTAAACCCTTTTGACAACCTTATGCGACCAATTAGTATCCCGGGCTTTATCCGGGAACAGAACCAGCCCAATGCTGCGCTGGAAATGAAGATGACCGAGATCCGCGCCGGCTTTGAACGGCTATTAAAGGGTAATCCTGAAGTAAGTGTGGTGATACCTGCTTATAATGAGGAAGATTCTATTCTTAAAACACTGTCCTGTCTTTCCCGGTCGACCACCAACCGTTCCGTGGAAGTGATAGTGGTCAATAATAATTCTAAAGACAGAACAGAGGCGCTGGTAAATGCTGCCGGTGTACGCTGCATACTGGAAACAACACAGGGCATCACCCCTGCCCGAAATGCTGGTCTTGCCGCTGCACGCGGAAAATATATACTGAATGCAGATGCCGATACCCTGTACCCACCCGATTGGATTGAAAGAATGGTGAAACCACTCGACAATGAAAAAGTGGCATCTGTTTATGGTCGCTTTTCATTTATTGCTACCGCAGGTACGCCCCGTATTGTTTATTTTTTTTATGAGTACGCAGCAGATTTTATGCGCTGGCTCAATAAAACTTTCCGGGAGGAAGCGGTGAATGTATATGGATTTAATTCCGGGTTCAGAAGAGAACAAGGAGTGGCGGTGGAAGGATTTGATCATCCGCCCGGCTCCAATGAAGATGGATGGCTGGCATTAAAACTGCGTAATAAAGGTTTTGGAAAATTATATTACGTTACCAACACAAAAGCCCTTGTTTGGACGACTGACCGCCGGATACAAATTGATGGTGGCCTGTGGAAGGGATTTTTAAAACGGATTAAGCGCATGCTGACGCATGACAACAAGCACCGCTGATTCAACATTTATTTTTTCTTCACATATACTTCCACCCATGCCTGCATGGAAGGTTTGCGTGGCGCTGTAAACACATCGATCCTTTCATAATTTTTCAACAACGCATCCCGCACCTGGAAAGGATAAAAATTGTTGAGGTAGGGGATGTATTCAAACATAACGAGGTCATAGTAGTTGTTCTTAATCCTGTCGCAAAACATATTCGTTTCCTTCTGGAACATACCCACCCCTTTGTGATACCATAGCGGGTATTCGCTGCTTTGTTCCAGGTCAAATTTCATTTCATAGGCCAGTGGTGTCAGCTCGGTCATGTTCAGTACGCGCAGGTGTTTGTTGTTTTTTACCATATCCATATCCATCAACCGGTTGATCCCATCGACTGTTGGCCCGGGTAGTAACATTTTCCCAAATGATTTTAGCGGAATGGTTCTCCATTGCGACATGGGAATATCGGTACTGTCGGGTGTTGTAATCAAATATGTTTTTTTATTGACAATACCATCGGTACTCGCCAGTGCAGGTGCAGGCTTGACTACATATTTCTCAATATATTTCCAGTATACATTGCTCCACCACAATAAAAGCCCTGCCGACATAACTACCACCGTTTTCATAGATTCAAAATTTACTGGAAGGTAGGTGGCCAATGTTGCCAGTATAAATGCAATGGCAAAACTGTGAAAGAAAATATTGTTGTCAGGCGGAATATAACTCGTTGTCTGAAAAATGGCTGCTTCCACCAGGATGCCCAGTGTGAGCAGTGTAAAAATCATTTTAGGTTTGTCGGCCCAGAATTCCTTAAATGTTTTTATTTGCGCGAGCAATAGAAGAAGGATGATAAATACATAAAATTTTATCCATTGCGAACTGTTGAAAAAATCTTCGGCTATATCTCCCAGTGAGAACCTGGAAGTGTGTGGCGCCTGCCCGTAGTTGAACCAGTAACCAAACCTGAATTTCAGAAATGGAGCTATCAAAATAAAGCCGGTTACCAGCATGCCTCCAATAAAAACAATCATCTGTTTCCAGTCTTTTTCACGAATGGAATTGTACAACAGGATAGCTGCACAAACCAGGAAGGCCATACCACCACCATCCTGTTTGGTAAAGAATGAAAAGAATATAAACATACCACAGCCAGCCAGCCAGCCATATTTCCATTTGCTGCCGGTTGAAAAAATAAATTTCATCAGGAAGGCGATGGCCACCAATTCGTATACAATAACAGTATGATTGTACCAGGGCCAGTAATTGAAGAAGGAATACGAAACAACAAATAACAGTACCGATAAAAAACGGATACCTTCTTTCACCTGTAAACTTTTGAATATTGACCGAAATGCAAAACCTGCCACGATGTTGAGAAATACCTGTGCCTTTACAAGGCTCATCATATAAGGCCCGAATATCTTGAAGAAAATAGCGGGAACTACCCAATACATATAGCCCAGCGGCATACCAAAATCTTTATAAGGCACCTGCCCTAAATACAGGCGGTATGCGCCTTCGTAAGAAAGAAAAATATTAAACCTGTAGGGGAATGTGCCAAACATCGGCGCAAAGGCTAGTAAAATGATCACCAATATTTCTCCGGCGGCCAGGGTTTTCTTCATATCAGTTTAATTTCGGTTGTAAAATACCAAACCCTTCCCATCTCACAAAGTGGTATTGCGCGGTTAGGTTTTATAGAGTATCTTGTCGCCCGAGCAACCTACTTAGACCCATGCCTCCTTTCATTCAATTATTACGACCAAAAGACTGGGCCAAGAATCTGTTCCTCATTTTACCCGTATTCTTTGGCGGAAAATTGTTTGATGTACCCCGCCTGGAGCACCTGGCAGCCGGTTTTTTTGCCTTTTGCTTTGTGGCCAGTACCGTATACATCATCAACGATTACAGGGATATTGAGGACGACAGGAAGCACCCCAAAAAAAGCAAGCGTCCCCTGGCGGCCGGCAAAATTAAGCCCTCAACAGCCCTTATAACAGCAGCTATTCTCCTCATAGCAGGCATGACCCTGGGATACCTGGCAGACCCCAAATTCCGGTTCCTGGCCATACTCGTCTTTTATTTCGCCATGAACATGGGCTATTCGCTGGGCCTGAAAAATATCCCTATCCTGGACATACTGATTGTTGCCATTGGATTTTCCCTGCGGGTAAAAGCCGGCGGTTATATTGCCAGTATTGACGTATCTGTTTGGTTAAACCTCATGGTATTCCTCCTGGCGCTTTTTATGGCAATTGCCAAACGCCGTGATGACATATTGCTCAAAATGGAAACGGGGGTGGATATGCGAAAAGCGATCAAGGGTTATAATGTCGACTTTCTCAATACCATGCTGGCCATGTTCAGCGCCATAATTATTATGACTTACATCATGTATTGTGTTTCTCCCGTAACTACTAAAGGATTAGGCACCTATCATTTGTATTATACTTGTATTTTTGTGGTGGCAGGATTAATGCGATACCTGCAGATAACCTTCGTTCAGAACAAAGCAGGCTCCCCTACCGAAATCCTTTACAAGGATCATTTCATTCAAATCACAATATTGCTATGGATTGCCTCATTCTATGCTTTTTTGTATTGGAAAAACAATTCAATCTTTAACTGATGCGCAAGAAAATAGCAAACTGGGGTAACTACCCGGTAATGGAAAGCGATGAAAAAACCTTCACTTTCACCGAAGAACTGCGCGATATGCTTTTACATAAGAAAAACATTATCGCAAGGGGAAATGGCCGTTGTTACGGTGACGCTTCACTGGCCGACAATACATTTTCAACTATTAAATACGATAAAGCTTTATCCTTCGATACCGCAAAAGGGATCTTCGAATGCCAGAGCGGAATGCTGTTGTCGGATATTCTTGAAGTAATTGTACCAAAAGGATGGTTCCTGCCGGTAACGCCTGGTACAAAATTTATTACCGTGGGCGGAGCAGTAGGCAGTGATGTACATGGAAAAAACCACCACGTAGATGGCAGCTTCTCCAACCACATCATCGATATGGAGATCATGCTGGCCAGTGGCGAATTGGTCAACTGCGGCCCTGACCGCAATAAAGATTTGTTTGACGCCACCTGCGGCGGAATGGGTTTAACCGGTGTCATTACAAAAGTGACTTTCCGGCTGAAGAAGATCGAAACCTCTTTTATCAAGCAGAAACAATTGAAAGCAGGTAACCTCGAAGAGATCATTCGGTTGTTCGATGAATACAAACACTATACTTATTCTGTTGCCTGGATCGACTGTTTGAAAAAGGGAAAACATTTTGGAAGAAGTATTTTGATATTGGGAGAACATGCAGCATTAACAGATCTGTCACCGGAACAAAAAAAAGATCCGCTGCAGCTTCCGAAAAAGAAACAAATCAATTTTCCCTTCAACCTGCCCTCCTGGGTATTGAATTCACTCACGGTAAAAATTTTTAATTTTCTATACTACGGAAAAAATTTCAAGAAGGAAATCAACAATGTTGTTTCCTACGAACCATTCTTTTACCCGCTTGATGCCATCCTGCACTGGAACCGGGGGTATGGCAAAAAAGGATTTATTCAATACCAGTTTGTGCTGCCATTGGAAGCCAAACAGGGGTTGATAGAAATTTTACAGCGCATCAGTGAAGAGGGGCTTGGTTCATTCCTGGCAGTACTGAAAGTTTTCGGGAAACAGGACAGCCTGATATCCTTTCCCATGGAAGGCTACACACTGGCGCTGGATTTCCCGGTAAGAAAAGGCCTGTTTGCATTTTGTGACGAACTGGATCAAATAGTCTTAAAATATGGCGGCCGTTTGTACATGAGTAAGGATGCGCGGATGAAACCTGATGTACTGGCAAAAGGCTATGCAACGCTGGATGAATTTAAAAGCATTGTAAAGAAATACGACCCGGAACACAAATTTTTGTCAACCCAGTCAGAAAGGTTATTACTCACCAATAATTGACGCCCATGCCCACCGTGCTGATTTTAGGAGCTGCTTCAGATATGGCTCTTGCTATTGCTAAAACTTTTGCAGAAAACAAATATGATATTCAGCTGGCAGCAAGAAACGCTACCAGGCTCTCCACATTTCGCTCAGACATACAGTTGCGGCACAATGTCACTTGCACCTTGCACGAATTTGATGCGCTTCAATATAGTTCGCATGAATATTTTTTTAAAGACCTGCATCCAAAACCGGATGTTACCATTTGCGTATTTGGTGTAATGGACGATGAGGATGCTGCATTTGGTAACTGGGCTTTGACAGAGCGCATGATAAACACCAATTACACGGGCGCTGTTTCCATATTGAATGTGGTAGCTAAATATTATCAGTCACAAAAAAAAGGATGTATAGCCGGTGTAAGTTCTGTTGCAGGCGAAAGGGGCCGCCAGAGCAAACTGATTTATGGTAGTACAAAAGCAGCTTTCACTGCCTATCTCGATGGATTGAGGAATAAACTGTTTAAAGACAATGTACATGTGGTGACGGTAAAACCCGGTTTTGTATATACCAAGATGACGGAAGAGCTGAAACTTCCAGCTCCTCTTACCGCACAACCTGCTGAAGTGGGAAAGGCTGTATTCAGGGCAGTAAAAAATAAAAAGAATACCGTGTATGTGCGCTGGATGTGGAAGTGGATCATGGTCATCATTAAGTCAATTCCCGAATTCCAGTTTAAAAAAATGAAATTGTGAAAAAGAGAATTGCATTTTTTGATTTTGACGGAACCATTACCACCAGGGATACATTACTGGAAATAATAAAATACCAGAAAGGAACTGCCCGCTTTTACCTGGGTTTTATTCTAAACGCTCCCTTTCTCCTCCTCTTCAAACTGGGAATTATTTCAAACCAGTCTGCCAAAGAAAGAATGCTCACACATTTCTTTGGAAAAATGTCGCTGCCGGTATTCCAGGAAAAATGTGATGCTTTTGCGCAGGAAGTTATTCCAACACTGGTGAGGCCAAAGGCAATAGCTGAAATTGAAAAACTGAAATCACTCAACGCGGAAATAGTAATTGTATCTGCTTCTGCAGAAAACTGGATAAGTGAATGGTGTAAAAAAAATAATCTTCAACTGGCAGGGACCAGGCTCGAAACAAATGGTGTGCGCCTGACCGGGAAAATCGCAGGCACAAATTGCCACGGCGAAGAAAAAGTAAGAAGAATAAAAGAACGTTACGATCTTTCTCAATACCAGGAAATATATTGTTATGGAGACACAAATGGTGACAAGCCCATGCTCGGACTTGCCACCATTCAATTTTATGCTCCTTTCAGGTAAATGTTACTATTGTTTCATAATTCTTTCTGCTGCCTGGTAAGTTGTACCAATATTCACCTGTACCACATACATTCCTGTGCGCAGTTTATTTAACTGTATCGTTGTGGTATAACTATCAGATGTTTTGCTGAATGTCTTTTCAGATTGCAACCTACCCATTGCGTCAAATACTTTTATGCTGCCATTTCCATTGATTGCATTCGACAAAGAAATTGTCAGATTATCGACTACAGCATTGGGGTACATTTTTTCTCCTGCTGCTTTGGTACCTGTATTGATGGTTGCTACATTGGAAAACTTAAACTTTGCATCTTTATCCACCTGGCGCAGCCTGTAATACACAGTGCCGGCAGGCGCCTTGGTATCAACAAATGAATAGCGCTGCAATGTTGTGGAATTACCAACACCTGCTACAGTACCAATGGTAAAGAAAGTCATGCCATCGGCGCTTCTTTCAATTGCAAAGAAGTCGTTGTTCTGTTCAGTTGCTGTGGCCCACTGCAGAATATTTCCGCCACTGCTTTTGTCCGCCTTGAAATATACGAGCGTAACAGGCAATGATGCATTCATGACAATGACATTGGTAGAATCAACAGCGGAAGCGCCCACTACATCGATTACTGTCAGTTTAAATTCATATACACCACCAGGTGTCATATTGGATACAAGAGGCGAGGCAGTGGTGCCATTGGTTAGTGTAGCCGTATTCGGACCAGTTACCTGTTGCCAATTGTAGGTGGTAATAGATCCATTGGGTGAATAAGAACCTGCTGCGCTTAATACAGTTGAAGTAACGCTGATGGTTTGCGGAGGCCCTGCATCAGCTATTGGTGTTGCAATACCAGGACCGCCGGGGCTTTGTACCAGCCAGCGATAAATATTTATATTGGAGTCAACGCCATTGGTTGAATATACACTGTCCCATACCTGTGCAGTATGTCCATACCCTGCCAGCAAAAACCTTTGTGATGCACCGGGATGATTGGCATTAACAGAGTCATTTTGTATTTGAGAAAATGCAGCCTGTGTCAAACCACCATCGAGTGCGCCATGGAAAAATCTCGCGCCCCAGTTATAGGTTTTGAACCTGCTGAAATTATTTGCAAATGGAACATCGAGATAAGGAGGCGAAGCAATGACATAATATTTCACACGCTGCTGCCTGTTATCAAATCCTCCGCCAAATCCCCAGCTTGGATCACCTGTAGGTGTCCACAATGCATACCGTAATGCATCATTGGCACCCTGGCTGTAACCAGTTACCATTATCTTGTTTGTATCAACACGGTAATTGGCCACCATATAGTCAATCACTGCATTGAGGTTATTAGGCAATCCCATTGCTGTACTCACCGGAGACAACGGACAAACGTAGAGGAAGCGTGCAGTGTCGCCTGGCACCATCACCTGGTAAGTAGGCTTACCTCCTTTCACGCGTTTGGGAATTCCCTGGTTGAATAATACTGATAAACTGGTACCCATTTCGCCGTTACCGGCAAGGCCAACTATCAGCGGATATCTTTTGGTGGGGTTGGCAGCATAATCTGAAGGCTTTAATGCAAGCCCTTTTAAGCTGCCGTTGAATTGAACAGAATCCATCCCAAAGTACTGTGCGTTTGCATAGCCACATACAAACAGGGCTGTAACGAATAAAAGTCGTTTCATAGGTTTTGAATTGAATTGGATTAAAATAACAGTCCTATCCCTGCATTATCTGAAATAAAATAACACAGAAATTAGCTTTCAAAAAATAGCACTAACACTAGTTTGTATGTAACGGGAAAAAGGATTGGGAGATAGAATTAATACTACAACGCGGAGAAAAAGCACGTAGTATGTAACCAGTAAAAAAACAAATGCAATACAGCTCCCTGTCGCTTCCACCTGCTCGTAATTGCAAACAGAAACTAACATTCATTCTTTGATTCCCATAACAAACATTCCAAGCAAAAAAAGAACAGCAGAATTATAGGGGGTTAGTAAGTAACATTCAATGCTGTTAATGTTGAAAACATTTCATAGATGGCAAACGCGGGAACATAAACAGTTGATAATTCATAGTGTTTCGGATTTACTGTTATAGGCCAACAATTATACCAAAACGCCTTATAGAAATAAATTCAAATTGATGAGAATCAAATATTATTTGGGCTAAGATTTTATACTTAGTAATTAACCTATGTAAACCAGGTAAATTTTCATAGTGTTTACGGTAAATCAGCAAGGCATTTTTTCAGTGCTATTTTGATAACAAAAAAATGTTTGTCGCCGCAAACAAAAAAGGTGATAACCTGCAGGTCATCACCTTTCAAAAAAATATCTTCAATCAGTTTATTGCTTCATAATACGTTCCGTCACTTTATAGCTGTTCTCCACTTTAATTTCAACCATATACACACCCGTAACAAGGCTTTTCATATTAATGGCGGTATTCAGGTTGTCCGATTGCTTTACAAAAGTCTTTTGCTGCATCACACGACCGGATACATCATACACGGTGATCTTACCATTCCCTTTTACAGGTGTAGTAATATTAATATTCAGTTGATCAACAACCGGGTTCGGAAATACTTTTGTAACAGGAACACTGTTGCTATTGATTGACTGTGCCGTCTGAGTACCAGCAGTAGCAATGCTTGCCCCCGCCACAGTACTTGTTACGGTGATGGTGGTAGTGGCAGAAGCTGTAGCACCAGTTACATCTTTCACAGAAAGTTTAAATGTATAAGTCCCCACAATTAAATTGGTCAACGTTGCCGAAGCATAAATACTGTAATCCATGGTGGCAGTGTTTGGCCCGCTTACCTGTTGCCAGCTATAAGAAGTAATATTGCCATTGGGTGAATAAGAACCCCATGAATTCAATACTGCCCTAGTGCCGGTGATGGTTTGTGGCTGACCTGCCACTGCAACTGGTTGTGACGGCGCTGGTGAGGGACTACTAACTATCACATATGTATAAGCAAATGCTGTCGCACCGACATTATCCGTTACAGTAAGTTTGAACTTATATGTGCCGCTGATAAGATTACGAACGGTTGGTGTCGGAGAAGTTCCATTATCCATGGTAGCGGTATTCGGTCCGCTTTCCTGTGTCCAGGCATATGCCGTGATACTTCCATTGGGTGAATAAGAACCCCATGAATTCAATACTGCCGAGGTAGAAGTAATGGTTTGTGTTGGTCCTGCAATGGCTACCGGTGAAGGTGTGCCGCCAGGCGTTGTTCCTCCGCCACCATTGACAATAACTGAAGTGGTATCCCACGCGGTGGCACCAACATTGTCTGTCACAGTCAATTTGAACTTATACGTTCCTGTAATCAAATTGCGCAGTGTTGGCGTTGGTGAATTACCATAATCCATGGTGGCCGTATTAGGACCACTTTGTTGTGCCCAAACATAAGATGTTATCGGGCCATTGGATGAAGTAGTTCCCCATGAATTAAGGATAGCTGTGCTGGTTGTAATACTCTGCCACGGACCTGCTTCAGCAGTTACACTTCCTGCTACCACTGCATTATTTACAGTTACAGTTACTGTGGCCGAACCAGTGGCGCCAAGATTATCTGTTACCGTTAATTTAAAGGTATATGTACCAGCCACCAGGTTGGTAATACTGGTAGAAGACGTACCTGGTGATCCAATGGAATATTGTGCAGGGCCTGATACGTACGACCAATTGTAGCTTGCAATTGATCCGTCAGGATCATACGAACTGCTTCCGTTTAATGTTACCGAATTAGCAGGCAGTGTAATGGTTGCTGCACTTCCCGCGTTGGCAACAGGCGATTGATTGGTAACTGTACCGCCACCACCACTTGCCCTGGTTTTACTCAGGAACCATTCGTACAGGTTCAGCGGCGACTGATAATTGTGTGTTGGATCATATCCATACACCCAGGCGCCCCAGTGACCGCCTGTTGGATAATAAGTAGCTATGGGTGCTGGATTGGGCAGCGGGTTACATAAATTAATCGATGCGATGGATTGCACCGTTACATTCACACTCACGGTACCATCGTCCATACAATGGAACGCCCATACCGGCAAATGGGCCTGTGAGATATTACAGGCACCTTGTGCATTGAAAGTAGAGCCGCAAACTGGTGCGATGGCCGCAAATTGTTTTGCATTCGCCAATGATGCCTCTGCATACAACCACACACCTCCTCCTCCAAGACTTAAACCTGTTAAATAGATACGATTGGTATCAACCTGCAGGTTTTGCTTGGCATATTTCAGCATTTCATCGGTGTAAAAAGTGGGCCAGTCACCATAAGAAGTACTTAGCTGCGGACATAACACGAGGAATGTTTCTGTTTGACCATTGTAAGTAAAAGTCATTGGATTACCACCATTGATAAGGTTGGGAATACCATTGGCCATTACTTTTGGCAAATCGGTGGTACCATTTCCCCTTTCACCAATTCCATGAAGGAATATGATTAAAGGATACTTTTTTCCTGGGTTAGCGCTGTAATCGACAGGCTTATACTCGTAAAAGCCAATAAATGTTCCGTTAGCAGCGGTTAGGGAACGGGCAATTTGTTGTGAGAATCCGGCTACATTCAGCCATAATAGGCCTAAACCAAGTAGTAGTGTCTTCATAGTATGTTGATGCAGTTTTAAAAGTGATACTG
The DNA here is from genome assembly GCA_044223995.1 of Chitinophagaceae bacterium. Taxonomy (GTDB): domain Bacteria; phylum Bacteroidota; class Bacteroidia; order Chitinophagales; family Chitinophagaceae; genus JACMLD01. Next base: position 529,024 of record JBGALE010000001.1, on the reverse strand, counting down.
AAATGGTTTTAAAAAAGGATATTAAATTTTAAGGCAATAAACTATTACTACAGAAAATTACTTTTCCATTTAAACACATATGATACATACAACCAACTGCACTCCAAATCAATGAAGCGTATACATGTGTTTCAATAACAACATAGCAAGCGAATTTTCAGAATTTACTTCTGGAATTAGGATAAATGGTTAATAGTGGAGTATTGATTAATGCTCGATTAAGGTTACAGCAACAAACCAACAACTATACCAAAAATCTATATGTGGAAAATTTGAGGGTTGATAACAGTCAACATCTAGTGGAATTTATGATTTGATCATATCAGCAAACACTTATTGTTTAAAAATGAGATGCCCATTAACAAAAAAAAGTGAAGGAATATATTCCTTCACTTTCACATATAAAATTTAGGTATTGACCCACGTCAATACTTTATAAAATTGCTGATCTCTTTCTTTCCGTCGGCAAACAAGATGACGAGTTGGTACATGCCGGCCTGCAACCTATTAACATCAACTTGCTTTGTCAACTGGAACTGATCTTTTTTCCATTGTTCAGCAGCAACTACCCGTCCTTCCATATCTGCCACGGCAACATGTATTGCGCCCTGTATATTCCCTTCAACAGAAACAGTGAGCATACTTCGAACGGGGTTGGGATATTTTTCAATAACAAATGCCCTGTTGGTATTGTTAATGGCAATGACTTTTGATAATGTTGAACTGCCATCCTTATCTATTTGCTTCAGTTTGTAGAAACTTACGCCTTTAGGTGCGTTGGCATCTTCATACACATATTCAACAAGCCCCGATCCCATCTTAGCAGAAACAATCCCGGTTTTGGCAAACGTCGTTCCATCGCTGCTCCGTAATATTTCAAACCTGTCATTATTTACTTCAGCGCTTGTTCCCCAGCTAATGATATTTTTACTTCCAAGATTTTTGCCCCGGATATAAGCAATATTTACAGGCAGCGCCCCGAGTTTGGTAATAGCAATGGTATCTTTTCCAACTCCACCCGAATTATCTGTCGCAGTAAATTCAAATGTATATACGCCAGGTGTGGTCATGGCCGACATCGTTGGTCCGTTTGTACCTGCAAGAGAAATATTTGCCGTTTTTGGTCCGCTCAATTGCACCCAATTGTATGCTGATATAAATCCATCCCAATCCCTTCCCTGGCCATTCAACGTTGCGGAAGTCGCCGTTCCCTGCAGTGTAAAGTCGGTACCGGCATCAGCTGCTGGAAGCGCATTACCTGTTGGCGGCAGCTTCACTTCAACATTAATCGTTGCATATCTTGTTTGGCTCAGGTAATCCTGTACACGCAACCTGAACTGGTAAATTCCCAGATCCATTCCAAGTCCATAGGATGACCGCACGATATCTGTGTTTGGACGATCGATGGAAACTATTGAACCTGCCGGACCGCCCAGTTTTTCCCATAAATAATCTACAATGATATCATCCGGATCATAAGAAGCTGATCCATTTAAACTGAAACTTTTTACCGGAACTATCAGCGAAATATCAGGACCTGTTACCGGCACAGGTGGTAAGTTAGTAGCAGGATTTAATGATCTGCTCACTTTAATCATCCATTGGAAAATATTGGGATAATGCGTGTTGTTGGTTGTATCGTATACCCGTGTATTCCAGATATTATGGTTGCCATCAGCAAATATGGTAGCTCTCGCTGGTACCGACGGACTGCAACTGTTAATAGCGGCGACAGCATCTGTTGTGAAATGCACCGGAACAGACTGATCATCCGTTGCGTGAAATGCCCATACTGCGACCTGGTTCTGTGCGATATTGCAAAAGTTGGTGCCATCTGGTGAACCGGCTGCTGTTACAATGCCGGCAATTTTACTGGCCCTCGCGGCAGACGATGTAACATATTTCCATGCACCGCCGCCACCCAGGCTGTAACCGGTAATAAAAATTTTATTCGGATCAATCCTGAGATTATTGACAGCATAATCGATCATCGCGTCAACATAAAACTCCTGCCAGTTAACGTATGAGGTCGATAATTGCGGTGCAAGCACAACAAATCCATGATGCTGACCTTCCCATGTAAATTGCATGGTGGCTCCATGCCCGATAAACATCATAATGCCTTCCTCCTGCAATTTTGAAAGATCAGTCGTACCGTTACCGCTTTGTGCGGCACCGTGCAGATCAATAATCACTGGATAATTGTAAGAAACGTTGCTAGCATAATCTGAAGGTTTAAATTCATAAAAACCGACAAAATTGCCGCCGTAGGTAAGGGACCTGGCGGTTAACTGTGATTTGGCTGTAATACTCAGTAATAATAACAGAGCAGGTAAAAACACTTTCATAAGCAATTTTTTGTGGTAAGACCTGTGAAATGATTAATGTTTACTACGAAGCAAGGAAAATTCCCAGGTGATTCAGAATTTATGCTTTTTTCGAAGGGTTGGAAGGTATCTGGATGCCTGAAACAATGAAGAGAGGGATTAATGGGTTCTTTCGTCAGAACATTGGAAGATTGAAATTAGGGAAAATTACATAATAAAAAAAGGCGGCCATTTCATGGCTGCCTTTAAAATGAATTAAAATTATATAGGTTTATTGCTTCACAAAAGCTCTTGTGAACTTCTTTCCATTGGATTGCTGTACTTCCAGGTAATACATACCAGACCTTAATGTACTTACATCCAGTTGTTTGCTGAGCATTGGAAGATCTTTGTTCAATTCCTGGTCAATAGCCAGTCTTCCATTGACATCAAATATCCTTATGTGCAATTTCCCCGTGTTGTCGTCTATATATTCGAGGTTGAGCGCTGTACCTGATACCGGGTTCGGGAATATCTTAAAGAATTCACTGTAACGGAAGTTATTTACAACAGACACTTTCACGGTAGCATTTGATACTGCTCCGAGGTTGTCCGTCACCGTGAGTTGGAACACGTAATCACCTTCCACTAAATTGTTGACCGAAGTATTGGCACTGGCAGCATTTGCAATAGATGCCTGGCCCGGACCCGATAATTCCGTCCATGTATAGGATGCAATACTTCCGTCGGGATCAGATGATTTATCGCCAGTCAGCAAGGTATTATTATTGGGCAATGCGATACTCGTGTCTTTACCTGCATTGGCAACTGGTGATTGATTTGGTCCGGGAGCCGCAGGATTAACTGTTATCGTTACCTGGTCAGTAGCTGTCGCTCCGTTATTATCAGTCACCATCAGTTGAAAAACAAATTGCCCTGCAGTCAAACCGATAACAGATGGTGTTGCAGTATTGGGATTTAATACTGTAATGGCGCCTACACCACTCACCTTGGTCCAGTTGTAGGTAGCAATTGTACCATCTGGATCATAAGATGCAGTTCCATTCAGAGGAGTACTGCTGGTGGGAAGCGTTATTATTATATCCGTACCTGCATTCGCAACAGGCGGCTGATTGGGCGGCGGTAGCGCTGCATTTACAGTTACTATGATGGTATCCGCTGCACTGGCGCCTGAATTATCGGTTACCTGCAAGCGAAAACTATACACGCCCTGCACCAGGTTAGTTAATGCGGTAGTAGCCGCACTGGAATTGGCAATGGTATAAGTAGCCGGACCGCTGATAGCTGTCCAGGCATAGATACTAATTGTTCCATCCGGATCACTGGATGCGCTGCCATTTAATGTTGTATTGTTGAGTGGCAATGTAATGGCAATATCACTACCTGCATTGGCAACAGGTGGTTGATTGGAAGGTGGCGGTGGTGGTGGCGCTGGATTCACAGTTACAACAACAGTGTCTGCTGTGCTGGCTCCACCATTATCGGTTACCTGTAAACGAAAACTGTATACACCCTGGATTAAATTGGTCAAAGAAGTTGATACAGCTGCAGCATTACCAATTGTATAGGTAGCCGGCCCGCTGATTTTGGTCCATGCATATGTACTGATGGTTCCATCCGGATCACTGGATGCCGTTCCATTCAATGTGGTATTATTCGTAGGAAGTGTGATGATAATATCTGTTCCTGCATTGGCAACTGGTGGTTGATTCGGAGGTGGGGGTGGCGCAGGGTTTACTGTAACAACTACGGTGTCTGCGGCACTGGCTCCGCCATTATCGGTGACCTGTAAACGAAAACTGTATACACCCTGTACTAAATTAGTCAGGGAAGTAGAAGCAGCAGCAGCGTTACCAATTGTATAGGTAGCTGGTCCGCTGATCTTTGTCCAGGCGTATGTACTGATGGTTCCATCCGGATCACTGGATGCCGTTCCATTCAACGTGGTATTATTCGTCGGAAGCGTAATAGTAATATCTGTTCCTGCATTCGCAACTGGCGGCAGGTTCGGCGGTGGTGGCGGCGCAGGATTCACAGTTACTATAACCGTGTCTGCCGAACTGGCTCCTGCATTATCGGTGACCAGTAAACGAAAACTATAAACACCCTGTATCAAATTGGTAAGACCCGTTGAAGCTGCACTGGCATTGCTAATGGTATAGGTGGCAGGTCCGCTGATTTTCGTCCACGCATAACTGTTAATCCAGCCATCGGGATCAGAAGAGGCGCTCCCATTTAAAGTGGTGTTATTTGTTGGGAGCGTAATGATAATATCTGCACCTGCCTTTGCCACTGGTGGTTGATTTGGCGGGGGTGGCCCGGCATTTCCGGGACTCATCATCAGCCAACGGTAAATATTAATATTGGAATCAACGCCATTGGTGGAGTATACACTGTCCCAAACCTGCGCAGAGTGCCCATATCCCGCAAGTAAAAACCTTTGTGACGCACCTCCATGGTTGGCATTCACTGAATCATTTTGCTGCTGGGAAAATGCAGGGCTGGTTAATCCACCATCATTGGCCCCGTGAAAAAACCGGGCGCCCCAGTTATATGCTTTAAAACGGCTGAAATTATTGGAGAAGGGAACATCGAGGTAGGGCGGTGAAGCCATTACAAAATATTTCACCCTTTGCTGCCGGTAATCAAAGCCGCCCCCAAAGCCCCAGGTGGGATCGCCGGTTGCCGGCCACAATGCATACCGCAGGGCATCATTTGCACCCTGGCTATAACCAGTGACCATTATTTTAGTGGTGTCAACACGATAGTTGGCTACCATATAATCTATAACAGGATTCAGGTTATTGGGAAGGCCCATTAATGTACTGGAAGGTGAGAGTGGGCATACATACAGGAATTCTGCCGTATCTCCTACTGTCATTACCTGGTACATCGGCTTGCCAGATTTAACCCTTTTTGGCAAACCCTGATTAAAGAGTACTGAAAGACTGGTACCCATTTCTCCGTTGCCGGCCAGGCCGACAATCAACGGGTATCGTTTTGTGGGGTTGGCAGCATAGCTGGCTGGCTTAAGCGCAAGCCCTTTGAGGCTACCATTAAATTGAACAGAATCCATCCCAAAATACTGGGCATGAACCTGTAAACTCAATAAAATGCCAAACAAGAATAAAGTTGGTTTCATAGGGATTACTTTTAGTTCTTCTACCACGCCTTCACTACAGCGTGATAATATTGGACCTTGTAAACTGCCTAAACGACATAATTTCCTGTTATATAATGTATTTCCCCACCAATTTATTGTTTAACAAATGGCCGGGTCAGCTTATTTCCGTCTGCGTGCAATATTTCCAGGTAATACATACCAGCCCTTAACGTACCTACATTTATCTGTTTCGTCAGCAATGACTGGTCTTTATTCAATTCCATATCCAGTGACAACCTGCCATTTACATCATATATCCTTACCCTAAGCTTACCTATTTTATCATCAATGTATTGCAGGTTCAGGGTGGTAGAGCTAACAGGGTTGGGATAGATCCTGAAGTACTCACTATTCCGGAACGCATTTATTACACTTACGTGTACAGTTGCCCTGGAAGTTGCACCTGCATTGTCTGTCACAGTCAACTCAAACACATAATCACCTTCTATCAAACCGCTCACTCCTGTATTGATACCAAGCGGTGAAGCAATAATGGCTGTACCGGGTCCGGACAATTGCACCCAACTGTATGATACCAGGTTGCCATCAGGATCAGCAGATTTATCACCGAAAAGTATAATCCTGTCGGAAGGAAGTGCTATAGATGTATCCTTACCAGCATTAGCAGTAGGTGCCTGGTTTTGTGCCGGGTTAACGGTAATGGTTACCCGATCCGTGCCAGTTGCGCCACTGTTGTCGGTTATCGTCAATTCAAAAACATATTGTCCCACCTGTAAACCAAGAACAGACGGCCTTGGTGTGTTGGAGTTCACAATAGTAACAGAACCCGGGCCACTCAGCTTATTCCAACTGTAATTGGCGATCGCCCCATCCGGATCATAAGAACCGCTTCCATCCAGTATCGTTGAAGTAATGGGCAGGTAAATTATTTGTGCCTGGCCTGCGTTCGCTACCGGTGGTTGGTTTGGCGGAGGAATTACCGTTACTGTAATCAAATCAGAAGAACTTGCACCATTGTTGTCCGTAACCTGCAAACTGAAAGTATATACGCCCTGCACCAGGTTGTTCAGGCTGGTAGTGGCCGCATTCGGGTTTACAATCGTGTACTGTGACGGGCCACTTACATACGACCAAACATAATTTGTAATGCTGCCGTCAGGATCGGTAGATGCGCTACCATTCAGCGTAGTGCCATTCGCCGGCAATGTAACTGTTATGTCAGGGCCTGCATTGGCAACCGGTGGCTGATTAGCAGGCGGCGGTGGTGGTGGCGCTGCATTTACAGTTATCACAACAGTATCAGCAGAAGAAGTGCCATTATTATCTGTTACCTGTAAACGGAAACTGTACACACCCTGCACCAAATTGTTCAGGCTGCTGATAGAAGAAGCAGGACTTGCGATTGAATATTGTGCCGGGCCGCTTACATACGTCCATGCATATGCGAGAATCGTACCATCGGGATCTGCAGAAGCACTGCCATTCAATGTGGTGCTGTTAATGGGCAGGGTTATTGAAACATCAGGCCCTGCGTTGGCCACCGGTGGCTGATTTGCCGGCGGTGGTGGCGGAGGTGCAGCATTTACAATAACAGCTATCGTATCTGAAGCAGTTGCTCCATTATTATCAGTTACCGTTAAACGGAAATTGTATGTTCCCTGTACCAGGTTGTTCAGGCTGGTTATTCCTGCAGCCGCATTACCAATAGTATATTGAGCGGGGCCGCTTACATACGTCCACGCATATGCGCTGATCGTACCGTCAGGATCTGTAGAAGCACTTCCATTCAAAGTAGTGCTGTTGGTAGGCAATGTAATATTTATATCAGCACCTGCATTGGCAACCGGTGGTTGATTCGGTGGCGGCGGTGCCGCGTTTACAGTTATTACAATGGTATCGGCTGCAATCGCACCCAGGTTATCAGTAACCTGCAGGCGGAATGTATAAACACCCTGTACCAGGTTATTCAGGTTGGTGATAACTGAATTCGGGTCGACAATTAAATATTGTGATGGGCCACTTATATACGTCCATGCATATGCGCTGATGGTTCCATCCGGATCACTGGATGAACCACCATTCAAAATGGCACTGTTGGTGGGCAAAGTAATATTTATATCAGCACCTGCATTGGCAACCGGGGGTTGATTGGGTGGGGGCAACGCTGCGTTAACCGTTACAAGTACGGTATCTGCTGAGCTTGCTCCGTTGTTATCGGTAACCAGCAAACGGAAGCTATAAACACCCTGCGCCAGGTTGATCAGGCTGGTGGTAGCTGCACTCGTATCACCAATTGAATAAGATGCAGGCCCGCCGATTTTTGTCCACACATAACTGCTAATCGTGCCATCGGGGTCATAGGATGCGCTGCCGTTTAATGTTGTGTTATTAGCCGGTAAAGTAATAGTGATATCAACACCTGCATTCGTCACCGGTGGTTGATTCGGTGGCGGCGCTACAGCAGTCACGGTTATTATAACGGTGTCTGCATCAGTCAGGCCCAGGTTATCTGTTACCTGTAAACGGAAACTATATACACCCTGCGCAAGATTGGTCAGGTTGGTGTTGGCTGTATTCGGGCTTACCAATGTATAGGTGGATGGACCGCTTACATACGACCATGAATAACTTGCAATTGATCCGTCAACATCATAAGAGCTGGTACCTGTCAGGTACGTACTGTTGGACGGAAGTGTCAGCGATACATCAAAACCCGCGTTGGCTACTGGTGGTTGATTCGGTGGAGGTGCGGGTGCATTCACTGTGATGACAACTGTGTCCGCGGCAATGGCACCATTGTTATCTGTTACCTGCAGGCGGAAGCCATAGACACCTTGCGCAAGACCGGTTAAACCAGTGGTAGCGCTATTTGGATTGGTGATGGAATAGCTCACAGGTCCGCTAACTTTTGTCCAGTTATAGGCAGTGATCGTTCCATCGGGATCACTGGATGCTGTACCGTTTAATAGTGTACTATTGGTCGGCCAGGTCATCGTAACATCTGCTCCCGCATTGGCAACAGGTGGTTGATTGGGAGGCGGTGGTGCAGCATTAACGGTAACAAGCACAGTATCAGCGGCAGTTCCCCCTTGGTTATCGGTCACGAGTAACCGAAAACTATAAATTCCCTGTACCAGGTTCGATACAGCAGTAGAAGCCGAACCTGCACTCGCAATTGTATATGTGGCAGGGCCACTTATTTTAGTCCATGCATAAGTACTGATTGATCCATCGGGATCGGATGCAACACCAGTCAGTGTAGTGGTATTTACCGGTAAGGTTAACACTACATCAGCACCTGCATTTACAACAGGTGGTTGATTGGGTGGTGGCGCTGCATTTACTGTTACTACAACGGTATCTGCCGCTGTGGCACCCACATTATCGGTTACCTGTAAACGGAAACTATACACACCCTGCACGAGATTGGTCAATGCTGTCGATGCTGCTCCTGCATTGGCAATAGTATAAGTAGCGGGGCCACTTATTTCAGTCCATGCATAAGCACTGATGGTTCCATCAGGATCACCGGAAGCGCTTCCATTTAATGTCGTACTGTTGGTGGGAAGTGTCATATTAATATCTGCACCCGCATTGGCTACCGGCGGCTGATTGGGTGGCGGTGCGCCACCATTTACTGTTACTACTACTGTATCTGCCGCAGTGGCACCTAAATTATCTGTCACCAGTAACCTGAAACTATATACCCCCTGTACAAGATTGGTCAATCCTGTTACAGCAGTAAAAGCATTTGTAATACTGAATGTGGCAGGGCCACTTATTTTAGTCCATGAATAACTGTTAATGGTACCATCCGGATCGTAAGATGCACTTCCATTCAATGAGGTACTATTAGTGGGAAGCGTCATTGTAATATCCGCGCCCGCATTGGCAACTGGTTTTTGATTAGGGGGCGGTGCACCATTGAGTACATTGATGTTGATGGTATCATAAGCAACGGCACCGGAGATATCCGTAACCGTTAGTTTGAAAGTGTAGGTGCCTATATTGGTCAATCCACTTACACCAATCGTAGCCACATTATTACTGGTCAGTGGCGCATAAGTGGGGCCGCCTATCTGGCTCCAGAAATAACTGGCAATACCGCCATCCGGATCCACAGAACTCAAACCGCTCACGGTGGTAGTAGTGGTGGGTAAAATTAAATTCTGATCAGGCCCTGCATTTGCAATGGGCAATACATTGGGTGGTGGTGGCAGGCTCCTGTCATTAAGCAGTAACCATTCGTATACATTGGGGTTCTGGTAATAATGACTTGTATCAAAAGCCCTGTCCCAAATGGCATGACCGCCGCTTGGATAGATGGTCATCCTGGGTGGCACGACGGGACTGCATGCGTTAATATTATTAATTGCAGTATAAGTACAACCAACACCCACTGTTCCGTCATCAATGGCATGAAATGCCCAAACACCTACCCTGTTTTGTGTGATATTGCAATAATTTCCAAACTGGCAGGTTCCGCAACATGGGGCAATGGCCGCAAATTGTTTGGCTGCCGGTGAAGACGCAATCACATATTTCCATACACCGCCACCGCCCAAACTCAAACCGCAGAGATAAATACGGTTGGTATCTACACGCAGGTTTTGTTTGGCGTATTTCATCATTTCATCGGTGTAGAAATCCATCCAGTCGCCATACGATGCACTTAACTGAGGTGACAATACCATGAAAGATTCCTGTTTGCCCTGAACAGTGAAAGTCATTGTAGCGCCATTGGCACAATATCTTGGGATAGCATTTGCCAATACACGTGGCAATTCGGTAGTACCATTTCCACGTTCGCCGACACCATGTAAAAAGATGATTAAGGGATATTTTTTTGTAGTGGAGTTGTAATCGTAGGGTTTAAACTCGTAAAACCCAATAAATTGACCATTTGCAGCGGTTAGTCCACGGGGAACCTGCTGGCCAAAGGATGCCATCTGGGCACCAAGAAAAAAGAGGATCACAAAGAACCGCAACTTGCACAGGCACAGGTTGATCTTCATACGATTTGGGTTTTCCGGTTAGGATAAATTGGACTTAAAAACGAATTCTTACAGTCAGCAAGCAAATTTCTTACCAAAAAAAGAGCCTTTCGCATCAGTCAGTTGTTTTGAACGATTATGGTTTGGTAAATTATGAACCAGGCATGCAATAACAGGGGGAGTTTTTTGACAGGGGCAGGAAGTATGGGAAACGAGCAAAATAAAGACCAAAAAGAGTAAATAATGCGATGTGGAAAAGAATGTGGAAAAAATGCAATATAAGACTGTTGTAACAGCTAAAAATTCATCAATCAATAATGTAGGGTAATTCTGTGAAAGCTTCATCCTACGTTCATCCTACGTCCTGGGATAATTTACAGGCGACAATGTAATAGAATGCCGAAAGTTTTAGAAGGTGTCTTGTTAACTCCATTGTTAGAAGAAAATTACACATCCAAATAAATCATATTTTTAGATTTTGTCCGATTCAAAAGACTTAGGCGTATGTAAAAACTCCTTCCTGCCTGATTTAATTTTCAGCAGGGCTTTTACCATAGAAATCATCAGTATGGGAATATGCGCAATTGCCTTCACAGTTGCCAAAGAAAAAAAACGGGGAGGCACTGAAAGAAACAGGACCAGTGCATACAGCAGCATTAACAATAACCAGGCAGGCGCCATCGGCCGCATGATACTGAAATGAAATATCCATTGTGCTGCGATCAACAGGAACAGAAGCCCCAAAAGCATGATAAACAGCAAACGGGGCAATAAAATATTTTGAAACAATTTGTTATAATACACCGTCGATCTGGGCGCATCTTTCATATCGGCATCAAAAAACCGCTTGAAATGATTCACCTGCGCTTCCAGCCATCTCACACGTTGCTTTTCAAATACTGCTGCACTGGCCACTTTCTCGTCATAAATATAAGCACCATCAATAAACTGCATGCGGATGTCTTTTCTCATTAACTGCATATCAATCTCCCTGTCTTCACCCGGGTTATTTAAAATATGATCGGGTGTAAAAATATCTTTGAGCAGTTTATAGGTAAATGCCATTCCTGAGCCAACGGGTGCCGCAGAGATATTCAATACAGCCGGTCCTCTCCTGAACAGGTTGATATTGATCTCTTCGCTGACGGCATCGAGCAATGCGACCGGTGTATGCTGATTCTTTGCGGTGCGGTGACATTGAACTGCCTGGTATCCCTGTTGAAAAGCGTCATTGACTTTTTCAAGACAACCTTCTTCCATAATATTATCGGCATCAAGAATCATGGCGATGTCAAATTCATTTTCATTGAGTGAATACAAAGCAGCATGCAATGACCTTGATTTCATGTTAGCGTCTACTTCCAGTACCTGCACCGGTATATTTCGCAATGCAGCAACAGTTTCAGGTTGTAATTTATCGGCAATGACCAGCACGGTGAATTTATCCGAAGGGTAATTATGTTCTGCGGCCCTGCGCGCTGTATCCACAATGATATTGTCTTCCTTGTAAGATGGAATCAGAACAACAATTCTTTTTTTATCCGGGTTGGATCCAAAAACAGGCAGCCTGCCAAACCTTCCGGACAAGGCAATAACCAGCAGGTAAATAATACCAACTGCCAGGTAAACAAAAAGTAGTACAAATATTATATGAATGACTGTCATGTTGCTGATTCGATTCTGCAGAACAACCGGAATATATTATTTCCTACACTACAGAGGCAGAAGAAGAATAACAATTCCAGGCAATGGCTTTAAAAAAATTTTTCAGGTGCTCCCATTCTCCCCGCGCTGCATAACCAATCGTTGCTTTGGGAACAACCAGTATGATAAAAAAGAAACTAAATATGATCAACTGAAACCAATTTGTGTTTCGCCGCATGTAAAGAATACGGTTGCGGGTATGGTAAAATACTTTCATGGGGTTTTTCTTACCGACAGACATTGATTCCTTATGATAAATAGTTGCGTCGGCAGTATACCAGATTTTATACCCTGCCTTTCTTATCCTTGCCGACCAGTCCCATTCTTCGTAATAGAGAAAAAACTTCTCGGGAAACATTCCTGTTTTTTCAATGACTTCTTTTTTGACCATCATGGCGCAGCCATGCGCACCAAATGTTTCCCCGGAAACATTATGCTGACCCTTATCCTCCTCCATTTCACCCACTGTAGAGGTGCGGCCTGTATATGGATTCATCGGGTTAAACCCTGCATATTGAATAACGTTGGGGTGGAAAAAGAATTTAATTTTTGGACTGGTAACACCGATCGAAGGATCATTATAAAAAGGCTGGAGTAATTGTGTAATGAGATCAGGAGTAATTTCTGTGTCGTTGTTTACGATAAATATAAAATCTCCTTTTGCACGGCGCATACCGTAATTATTTCCGCCCGCAAACCCAAGGTTTGCACCTGCCAGGAAAAGCGTCGTCTTTGGATAGTTACCCTGTAAAATTAAAGGCGTCGGATCTGTCTCCGACGCCATATCACAAACTAATATTTCGTAGTTGCTGTAGTTGAGTTTACGTGTAGATTCAAGAAACTCGCAGGTTACCCGGGTTTGATTGTAATTAAGCGTGATGATGGACACCATCGGTTCAGCACCAGGAAACATAGTTGATTTCTTTTTCAGGGACGGAAATTAGAATAAAAAAGAAATACTACACATTTGATTTTTGGATCAGCGCAGTAGGCGTTTTTGTCATAATCCACAAATCATACATAAAATTGTTCCTGTTGGCATATACAATATCAAGACCGATTCTTTCTTCCACAGACATATCATCCTGGCCTCTTTTCTTAATCTGCCACAGACCTGTAATACCCGCCGGTGCCATAAAACGTTCAGCCCAACGGTCAGTAGTCAGTGTTTCCGCTTCGTACAATGGTAAAGGACGATTTCCCACCAGTGACATATCGCCCAGTAAAACGTTGATTAATTGTGGCAATTCATCCAGGCTGGTATTGCGCAGGAAGCATCCCACTTTTGTAATCCTCGGGTCATTGCTCACTTTAAAGAAAACAGGACCTTCTTCCTTACTGGAATTGTACTGGTTGAGGTGAGATAATTGTTCAACTTTCTTATCAGCGCCCACTTCCATGGTGCGAAACTTAAAGAAGTTGAAAATGCGATAACCACGACCGGCTCTTTTGGCAATATAAAAAATAGGGCCTTTTGATTCCAGCCTGATAGCAACAGCAATCAGCAGGAATAATGGGCTGGTCAGCAGCAATATCACGGAAGAAACCAGTATATCAAATGCACGCTTCGCGATAAAACCCTTTGTACGGGTATTGACCATGTCGTACCCAACATTTTGCTGCAATTGCTTTTTATTCTGGCTGTCTTTGATTTTTTTGATATAAGCAATTTTCGACATGATGCGGCTATTGATACCGCGGTTCATATACACGATCTCGTCAACATACGACAAAGACCTGATCATGGAAAGCTCTGATTCCTGTCCATCGGTTGCTTCTGCCAATAAAGGAACATTTGCCAGTTGTTTGTTAGCAGCCAGGAAAGACTGAAGCCTGTTAAAGGCTACCAGTCCCGCATTACTGTCCACTAAAATAACGTCTGGGCAAGAGCCTCTTTTTTCTACAATTCTTTTAAGAATGGAAATGGCTTTGTCGGCATTTTCTGCGGCATATCCGCCTTCGAACAAATCAACGAGTGAGTCGATTACGGCTGTGTTTCTTCCTACATAGAAAAATTCATTTTTCTTAGTAGTGTTCGTGTCTCCGGTAAAATTGGCGTTTACGGTAAAATGTTTGTATCGTTTTTCCGTAAGGCCCTGATTGGGTAAATACGCAAGTTCCATTCAGGTAAGATTTTGGTTAAGGACTGTTGTTTCGTTTATAGGGTCTGAACAATCGTTTAAACTGCTTTTAAAACAGCTTCTGGTTTATTTTCATATTTCAACATGCCATCAATAACTTTTTCAAGTTCCATCGGGTTAAACGGTTGCTGGAAATATTCTGCAATGCCCAGCTCCAAACATTTTTGCTGTGTTTCTTTTTTATCCAAAGAAGACAATACAACAATGGGGATATGACCATACAAACCACTTGACTTCAGGTGCTCCATGAGCTCCCAATTCTGCATATCCGGTAATTGCGGGTCGGCAATTATAACATCTGGAAGGTTTCTTTTGGAAAGCCAGTATAAGGCTGAACACCCATCTGAAGCTGTTATAACCTGGTGTTTTTGTCCAAGCACAGTTTGCAACAAAAAGCGAATCGCTTTGCTTTCGTCAATTGCTAAAATCTTTTTTTTCATTCTTTGAATAATTAAGTTTTAAGAAACTCAATTTTTCACTAGGCTTGCAATTGGATAGGTACGGCGATAATAGGGTAATGGAAAACTTGTGAATCTTGTTGTCAAACAAAAATTCCAGGAAGTATGTGGATTAAAACTGAAGAGTAAATAATCAGGTTTAGCGGATGTTCGAAGGATAGTTAGGACTATGGGGTGCTAAAGTGAGTGACTTAACCTGATCTTCAAAGGATGTTGAACACTATGACTGTATTCTTGGTAAAAGTAGTAACAAATTTCTATAAATCAAACAGGCGACGATTAAAAATTTATTACCTGCCAAAAGTAGAGGTATTTCTAAGAGCCGACAATACCCAATTAGTGGTAATTTTCGTCAGGCCATCTTTTCCCTGGCCGCTTTATCCCACAAAACCGTCTGTTTTCCACCAATAAAGCGCTTAAAGCCAGCAAATACCGAAATATTCATAAAAAGAAAATAATAGGGTACATAGAGTGCTTTCACGCTGATATTGCGGTTCGCATAAAACCAGCCGGTAAAACCCAGTATATAGAACAATAGCTGCCCGGCAAGCATTATGTCGTAAATAATGTTTGCACGTTGAATTACCAGGATCGTATTAAGGGGAAGCAATAAGAAGAGGAATATTGGTGTCAGTGACCACCTTAATACGCGGTGAGAGATATATTGAAAGGATAGGGTGCCATAGCGAAATATATTCAGCAGGTCTTTCAGCATGAGCATAGCCTGGAACCCACCGGCACATATCCGAACCTTTCTTTTCTGCTCCTCTTTAATAGAAGCAGAAGCTGTTTCCATGGCATAAGCCCCCGGTGCATACTGGACCACATAGCCTTTCATGGCTATTCGCAGAGAAAGCACAAAATCTTCTATAATAATACCCGTTTCTATAGGCTGGTATAATTCTTTTCTTATGGAAAACAGTTCGCCTGCGGCGCCTACAACTGAGTACAGCCTTGCGTCCTGCTTTTTCAGGAATGACTCATACTTCCAGTACAACCCCTCTCCGGCCGAAGCCGCCTTTCCGGTAGCTGCCTGGAAAATTTTCTTCTCGCCTGCAACGGCGCCTACCCGGGGGTTGGCGTAAGGGGCGATAATTTCCCTGATACAGGCGGTATTCAGCATGGTATTGGCATCGCAAAAAACCACATAGGGCTCGGTGACCAATTGCACTGCCCGGTTCATTGCTGCTGCCTTACCCCTCCTTTCGGGCTGGTGGAAAAGTATGATTTGTGAATATTTGGAGACCAGGCCCGGCGTTCCGTCATTGGAACCATCAGTAATAAAATAAATATGCAGCTTATCTGCCGGGTAATCCAGTTCAAGCGTATTCTTTATTTTGTCTTCTATATAATCTTCCTCATTATAAGCAGCGACGATTAATGCGACTTCGGGCTCAAACTTATCATGGACATTGGCAGGAACAGCTTTTCGAAAAATATCTTTCACCTTATTGATACCCCATATTAAAATACCATACCCGATATAGGTATAAAAAACAATAAAAAGGGAAAACCAAAAAAGAAGTTGAATAGCCATCGGGTTATTGTTTAGTCTCCGGCAGCATGAACGAAAGGAATACGGTTCTAGTACATTCTTACTGCAGGTATGCCCCAAAAATACTGTAACTGCCAGTTTATTGGATTCTCCCGGGCATTTATTTCGGCAATTGGAAAATAGTATTATTTTTGCGTGCCGTTATTTACTGACGGACCATCGTCCCCTATCCTTGCTGAACCATTAGTGCTTTGCCTCATTATTCTTAGAGAAGCCACTCTGTAAATATCTCCAATATATTTTTTAAATGGTGGCTGGTAACCCGGGAAGACTTTATCAAATCATTGGTACTGTAATCTGGTATTATCATCCGCTCAGCCGATTCCAAGCAACAGGGTTGCCGTGAATCTCATGCCATTCATTAAAGTTTTATGTAAAAACAGTACTTGCCTGCTGGCATTATGCGCAGGGCGGTACAGTATAAGATATTTGAGCAAAACCTGTATGAATTATTAAACCGCCGGATTTAATTACCGGCAATTTTTAACTAATTTACCAGCCGCTACATGCAGTTGTATCGTAACTGGTCAATTTTGAACTGCAAAAACCTCTGTTATGGATCTTATATTCTTTCTGAAAGCGCTTCTTCGCAAGAAATGGGTGATCGTAATCTGCACCCTCGCAGGTTTCAGCGCAGCTTTGCTGTTTACTTTTACCAAAAAGAAACTGTATTTGTCTGCCGCCCAATACTCCACTGGTTTTACCATGAAGCAACAGGTAAAAATCAGCAGCGATGAAGGGCTCAACTTTTTTGAAATCGATCAGCGCTTCAAAAACGTAATTGAGACTTTTAAATCCCCCGTGGTGGTTTGTATGGTGTCGTACGACCTGATGCTGCACGATCTCACTTCCAGCAGGCCTTATACGGTGTTGTCAGAAAAGGACCGGAACAAACCTGAATACAAAAATGTTGACCTGGAAAAAGCCAGGAAGATACTTGAACAGAAAAAAGCCAGTAAGGAAATTTTAAAAGCATACGACCCCGAAGAAAAAAAAGTATTTGAACTGATACAATTGTATCAATACGATAATGAATCATTACTCGATCAGTTATCCGTTGACCGCGTCCAGGGAACAGATTACCTGAACATATTATATAAATCAGAGCACCCGGAAATGTCTGCCTTTGTTGTGAACACGATTGGTAAGGAATTTATTTCATTCTTCAGTTCCATTAATAATACACGTACCGAGGAATCTGCCGGGAGACTGGACAGCCTTGCTGAAAAGAAAAAACTGGAGATAGATGAAAAGAACAATAAATTAATCGCCTTTAAGGAAAAATTCAAATCACCCGATATTGCCGACAGGAGCAAAGCTGCATTTGATATCCTGAAGGACCAGCAAACACAGCTCTCCACGGAGCAAGGTAAACTGAATGGTATGCAGGCTGATTTGAATTCTGTAAACCAGCAATTGCAGGCTTTGAACAGTACAGGCACTTCGACAGACAACAGCACCAATAACACAGAGTATATTGCCCTGCAGCAAAAGAACCGGCAATTGGCAGCAGATCTTGCCAATAAAGGTGGCATAGATCAGGCCATAGAAGACCAGATCAAGGCCAATCAAAAAAGGATGCAGCAGATACAGCCCAGCTATGTAAATAGTACGGACAAAAATGACATCAAGAAGAAAAGGGAAGACCTGGTAAACCAGAAAATAACACTCAATAACTCTATTGAAGCACAAAAAACAACGATTGCCACGTTGCAAAAAAGTGTAGACAAGTTTAACTCGATGGCCAATACAGGCGCAGGCCAGGATGTTATTGTAAACCAGATGCAGGCAGAAATTGATTTGGCAACAAAACAGTACGAACAAATGATCGGTCGCCTTCAAAATGCGCAGGATGTTAACGTAGCACCTGATATCAACTTTAAACAAACACTGGTTGGCCAGCCAGCAATTAAACCCGAACCATCGCACCGGAAAGTGATTATAGCCATTGGTTCCATCGCCGCATTAATGCTTTCTTCCTTAATTATATTAGGCATCGATTTTATGGATGCATCGCTGCGCGCACCGTCTATTTTTAACCGAGTGGTGAATTTAAGATTGCTTTCTGTTGTCAATAAAATCGATTTGAAAGACAAAGCGCTGGCTGATTATTTTAACATCAATGAAGAGGACCGGCAGTCTGCTGAAAACCTGTACATAGAAAATCTGCGGAAGCTGCGGTATGAAATTGAAACAAGCGGAAAAAAAATAATTCTATTTACCAGTACCAAACCACAGGAAGGAAAATCAACCATTATCGAATCACTGGCTTATAGTTTTAGCCTGGGAAAAAAGAAAGTATTACTGATCGATACCAATTTCTCCAATAATTCACTCACGCAGAAGTTTGAAGCGAAACCTGTGCTGGAACAGTTTAGCATGAGCCCCGACAGGAACATCACAGATAAACTGGTTGGTATTACCAGTATGACCAAGATACCCAATGTAGATATCATTGGGTGCAAAGAAGGCAATTATTCACCGGCTGAAATTTTACCCAAAAATAACCTGCTGGATTACCTCCCGCAGATTGCACAGCAATACGACTATATATTAATGGAAGGTGCAGCGCTTAATTTTCATGCCGACAGTAAAGAATTGTCCAAATATGCAGAGCTGCTGATACCTGTGTTTTCAGCCAGGTCAGTGATTGGTCACGTAGATAAAGAGTCCATCAAATTCATGAAAGAGCACAAAGAAAAATTAATCGGGGCCGTTTTAAATGAAATAGACATCGAGAACATGGATTTATAAAAACAGGCCCCGGTCAGTGCTTAAAATATATTATTAACTAACTATAATCCTTAAGCCTTATCAGATTATTCAAAGACATATTCAATGCCCGTTATATTTTATCTGCGAACCGCTGGCCCTGGATAGATTATACCAGGGGCATCTGCATCATTCTCGTATGTTACCGGCATTGCTTTGAAGGACTCAAGGAAAGCGGCTTGCCCATTCACGACTATCCCATCCTGGAAATACTAAATGTTTGTTTCTATAGTTTCAGGATGCCTTTGTTTTTTATTGTATCCGGTTTATTTGTGTCGCATAGCCTCGCAAAAAAAAGCCTGGGCACCTATGCAGGCAACCGTTTTAAAATAATTTTTTATCCGCTGCTGGTCTGGGGTTCTATCCAGATTACCCTTCAGTTACTGATGAAAGATTATGTAAATGCTAAGCCAGCCCCTTTCGATTATGTGAATTTGATTATTTTCCCGAGAAACCCGTCCAATAACCAGCAATTCTGGTACCTCAATGCTTTGTTTTTTGTGGGCGCCTTTTATGCATTTTTTAAAGTGGTGCTCAAACTAAAAACCTGGCACCAGTTACTGCTAAGTGTTGTATTCTATTCTATCGCCGGTTACCTGGAATATAACGGGATTACTTTTTATATTTTCCCTGATATCCTGCATTTCTATATTTATTTCTGTATCGGCGATATGATTTCTTCATTTATATTCAACCGCGAAAATGATGCGGTGATTACATCCCGTAAATGGCTGATGCCATCAGTGATCCTGTTTGTGATAACACAATCTGTATTTACCATCATCAACATACAGCACAACGAGGACAATTATGTTGATCACCGGTTACCCTATTTATTTCTCTTCATTTCCTTAAGTGGTTGTGCGGTGATCGTGCAGTTGGCTATCATTTTGGAGCAGTCAAAATTGGTGAAATGGCTGCGGGTGATTGGTTATCACTCCCTGTATATTTATTTAATTCACCTGATGCTGATTGCAGCATTAAGGATTGTGATGGTAAAAGTATTGGGTATTGTCAGCATCCCGCTAATATTGGTATTGGCCATTGTAGTGGGTACTGTGGTACCTATCATCATGTATAATCTTGCTACCAGGATTGGTGCGTGGTGGTTATTTTCACTTAAGAAGCCGGAAGAAGAAATCCGTTTTTATAAAAAAGAACAGCAGCAATTGAAGATGGCAAAATAATCAATTGTCAACAACAGTTAAAAACACTATATATGAAACAAGGAAATCAGGACAATGTTTGGCTGCAGCGTGTTGCCACCTTTTTTATTTTCCTGTTTTGCTTTTTTATGTTTATTAAGTTTTTATTTTTTTAATTCATAAAAACAAAAAGGAAAATATTCACAGGTAAAAAAATCTCGTATTGGCGATGCCCCCGTTAAAAGACAATAATTCATATTCAGCAGGCGGTTGGTTTAGAGACAACTTCTACACCAAGCGGTTTAATTCACTGCCGGGATGGATAGCCATTGCATTAATTGGGATAATGCTGGGTTACCTGGGAAATGCCGTTAACCAAAAAGTTCCCATACTCATCACAGCAGGAGTTGCGGGCATTCTTTTTGTGCTCATTGCCCTCCAGTATCCTGAAGTGGCATACTATACATTTATATTTTCCATTCTCATTTTTACACTGCCCACGCGCCTCTTTGGAATTGAAATCCCGCTCGGCATGGCGATAGAACCCGTGGGCTACCTGTGTATATTAACGACCATCAACCAGCAATACCGGGAAAAAACCGACACGCGGGATTTTTGGAAGAACCCGATTTCTATCATGATGATCGTGATGCTGCTGTTCTTTTTCCTGGAAGCCATTAACCCGGAAAAAAGACAAATGGGTGGCTGGTTCAGCTATGTGCGCAAACAGGTATTGTACTTTCTTTTTTATTACTGCAGCTACCTCATTCTTGACTCCTATATAAAAATTAAACGCTTTTTCTATATATGGATCGCCATTGCACTGATTGTAGCCTTCTGGGGATTAAAACAACAATGGATAGGTTTTACCGCTTATGAAGATGCATGGCTGCACAGCGATCCCGTCATAACCGAATTGTTATTCCAGGCCGGTATGTTCCGGAAATTCTCACTACTGCCCGACCCTGCCGCTTTTGGTGTGTTATCGGCATCGTCTGCATTGTTTACACTCGTACTTGCTATTCGCATCAAGAATAAAAAGAAAAAATATTTCCTGCTGGGCGCCACGGCGGTTCAATTGGTAGCATCCAGTTATTCGGGTACACGCACCAGTAACCTCATGCTCGTGGCTGGTCTGCTGGCATACATTATTTTCACATTGAATGAAGTCAGGACCATCCGCGTACTCATCGGTTCTGTACTGGTTTCGCTCTTCCTGCTGTTCGGGCCATTTCACAACAACCCAATTATTTACCGCATGCGTACCACTTTTGACAAAAAAGATCCGTCTGCGATGGTACGTGATATCAACCGGAAAAATATCCAGCCTTATATTTACCGGCACCCTATTGGTGGCGGTCTAAATACCTGTGGTGAAGAAGGTAAGGTATATTACCCGGGTCATATACTGGCTGGGTACCCGCCCGACAGTGGTTATATGAAGATTATGCTGGAACAGGGCTGGGTAGGATTGGCATTGAACATTGTGTTTTATTTTATAATATTACAACGTGGAGTATGGGGTTTTTATCATTGCCGCAACCCGGAAATAAAAACACTGTACATGACACTAACGATCTGTTTGTTTTCGCTGATGGTAGGACAATATTCGCAACTGGCCATTTCACAGTACCCGCAAATATTGTTTTACTACGCTTCGCTTGTCATCCTGTACAGACTAAAAGATTTTGATACACCACCCAATAAAGAAACAAATGAAGAAACTATCACTGCTTAACCCGGTTTACCTCTTATTTGCGGTGTTGCTTATTGCAAGCACCACCACTATTGCACAAAACCCTGCCAGTGGCAACAAACAATATTCTTCCACCTATGCCAATTTACAGGACACAGGTAAAATAATGGATATCCGGGAAAAGCTGGTACAACTTGCTCTGCAAAACCCCAACTTTGAAGTGGCCGACCGTAAAGTCGTTGTAGCCGATTACCAGATAAAGAAAGCAAAAGGCAGTTGGTTAAGTGCCTTACAGGCACAGGGCAACGTCAATGAGTTTTCATTAAAAAGTGGCAGTCCGCAGGCCAACCTTTTTCCGAAATATAATTTTGGTGTGTCTATACCGTTTGATATTTTTTCCAGTAAGACCAACGATGTAAAAATCGCCAAGGAGAATTTCAACATCGCCCAGGCGGAAAAAAATCAACGGTTCCGCGAAATAAAAGCAGAAGTACTGACCAAGTACGAAGACTATTTGATGTACAAACAAAAACTGGAACTGCAGAGCCAGTCCACCCAGGATGCGCAATCTGTTTACCTGCAGTCAGAAAAAGATTTCGCCGATGGTATCATCAAACAGGAAGAATACAACAAAGCCACCAAAGCTTATAATGAAGAAAGGAGCAGGCAGGCAGAGTTTCAGCGAAATTTCAACGTAGTGAAAATAGACCTGGAAAAACTGATCGGCGTGCCGCTTGAATATGTGCTGGCGCAAACGAAGTAACCAAAACAGCATAATCCCCGCATGAAAAAATACCTTCCTTTTTTAAGCGGCGCAGTGGTGATCACTGTGGTCGTTGCGGCCATCGAATACGTGGTCATGAAAAAAACCGACGGACATTTCTGTTACCCGCTCGACGATACATTTATTCATATGGCCGTGGCAAAAAATATGGCACTGCACGGTAACTGGGGCATTGCGCCGGGTATGTGGACTTCCACTTCTTCTTCACCATTGTTCACGATATTATTAAGCATTGTATTCAAACTGGTATCTATCAATATATGGATGCCATTCCTTATCAGTGTCGCCGGTAGCTTCCTGATGCTGGTGGCTATGCAACAAGAACTTTCAAAACATTCAAAGCTGTCAGTATTTAACCAGGTAATTTGCATAGTTGCAACGATTATCATTGGCGCTGTTCCTGCATTAACATTACTCGGGATGGAACATACCCTGCAGATTGCCTTTACACTTTTCTTTGTGCACAGCGTTGCAGGTATAGCGGGCAACACCGGTAAAAAAATTCACTGGCAAACGGCAGCCTGGGCTGCACTGATGACGTTTACCCGGTATGAAAACGCTTCACTGATTGTTGCCGCATTTGTGTTACTGGTTTGGTTAAAACAATATAAAGCAGCTTTTATTATCGGAGTAGCCGGTGCATTACCATTATTGCTCTTTGGTTTGTATTCAAAAATGCATGGCATGTATTTTATCCCCAACTCGGTGATGATAAAAGCCAACCAGAATTTTAAGTTCCTGCTGAATGGTGGTAATTCATTACTGGAAAATGCGAAAAGCATCAGCGGTTTGATTGCAGTGGCTATGATCATTGCTTTGAGAAAATTGCAAACCAAGAAACCGGACAGGGATTTCTATATTCTTTCGATGCTGATTATTGCTGGTTTGATGCATGCTGCATTTGCATCGTTCGGCTGGTTCTACCGTTATGAAGCTTACCTGATTGTTTTAGGAACCTTGCATTTGAGCAGGATGGCACTCGAGTGGTGGCAGGAAAATGGTTTCAATGCACTGAAACAACAATTTATATGGGCTGCTGTATTTGTCTTGTTATTATTTAATTTACCGCTCCGCGGGTTAAATTCATTGCGCAATTCCATCCGCGCCATCTACAATATTTATGAACAACAATACCAAATGGGTTCATTTGTACAGCAGTTTTATCCCGGTCAAACGGTAGCAGCCAACGATATTGGCGCTATCAGTTTTTATGGCAACCTGAACACAGTAGATATGTGGGGCCTTGGCAATAATGAAGTGGCGAATGCCCGTAAACATGGATACTGGTCAAATGAATTTCTCCAGAAACTGGTATCGGATAAAAACACCCGCTTCGCAGTAATGTATGATTCCTGGTTCGACAAAGACCTTCCCAACAAATGGGTAAAAGTGGCTACCTGGGAAATGCCTTATAATTATATCTGCGGCGATATTAAAGTTACATTCTACGGAATCACTGCCCCGGAAGCAGATACGTTAAAGAATAAACTATCCGGTTTTGAACCCCAGTTGCCGAAGGATATTAAAGTGCAATATTTTAGATAAGCGGAATCTTTTAGATTAACTCATAGTCACCATTGCTTTGATCACTTTTCTGTCCGGACTCAGTAAGGAAGGGAATTGATCTTTCAACGTTGCGAAGTCAATGCGGTGTGTTATATAGGTGACTGGTTTTACCAAGCCTTTCTTCAATGCCGTCATCACATGTAAAAAGTCTTCCCGGGTGGCATTGCGGCTGCTCATCAACGTTGCTTCCCGTTTGTGAAATTCCGGGTGACTAAAGGATATTAGTTCCTTTTGCAATCCAACCAATACAAACCTGCCGCCATGCGATACATACTGAAAAGCATTATTAATAGCTTTCAGGTTTCCTGTAGCATCGATCACTACATCAGGCATTGCGTTATTGGTATATTCTAACAACAATTTGGTGACATTGGATGAACTTGCATTAATAATAGCCGAAACTGGCAGGCGCTGTCGACAGAATTGTAAACGATCATCATTAATATCTATCACGATTACTTTAGCGCCGGCAATATGGGCAAACTCAATAATCCCCATACCAATCGGGCCCGCGCCAGTCACTAAAACAGTTTCCCCGGGTTGTACTGCAGCTCTCCTGATAGCATGCGCACCAATAGCCAATGGTTCTACCAGCGCCAGTTCATCATGGGTAAGCCCCTGAGCTGCCAGCAAAGAATGTACAGGTACAGAAAGATATTCGACCATTGCACCATCTACATGTACACCGCATACTTTCAACTGCACGCAACAGTTGGGCTTACCGGTTACACAGGCTTTGCAAATGCCGCAATTAAAGTAAGGCAAAATAGTAACGGGATCGTTTACACGAAAACCATCAGCGTAGGTAGCATCTGCTATCTCTGCTGCTATTTCATGCCCCAGTATCCTTGGGTAATTGAAGTATGGTTGTGTGCCTTCAAAAGCATGCAGATCGGTACCGCAAATGCCCACCTGCTTTATTTTTATTATCGCATGACCAGGTTGTACAACGGGTTCGTTGATATCTTTGTATTCGAGCAATCCCGGTTTGGTACATACCAGTGACTTCATCTTTATAGTAGTTTATGCCTTGGCCAGTGCGCGATCGAGGTGAACATACCCGCCATCCACATGTATTAACTGCCCCGTAGTATGGCTGGATTTTTCTGATAATAGAAAAGCTGTTGTATTGGCAATTTCTTCTGCAGTGGTCATCCGGTGTTCTAGTGGAATTTTTGCCACAA
The DNA here is from genome assembly GCA_044223995.1 of Chitinophagaceae bacterium. Taxonomy (GTDB): domain Bacteria; phylum Bacteroidota; class Bacteroidia; order Chitinophagales; family Chitinophagaceae; genus JACMLD01. The sequence goes on along the minus strand of JBGALE010000001.1, from coordinate 503,574 downwards.
TAGCCGCCAGCATTTCTTCCGGGTTGGGTAATGTTTGTATCCATTTTTCATACAATGGTGTCCAGCATTCTGCCACCACAATGGCATTTACCCGAATGCCATATTTCAGCAACTCGACAGCCCATTCCCTGGTCAGTGCGTTCCGGCCACCATTGGCAGCGGCATAGGCAGATGTTCCTCCCTGCCCTGTTTCAGCCGTCTTTGAAGTAATATTGACAATGGCACCTTTTGATTGGATAAGACTGGGCAAAGCATATTTTGCCAGTAAATAATAATGCACAAGGTTCTTATGCAGGGATGCCATGAACAATTCATAATTACCCTGCTCCAGGCCGACACCATCATTTACCCCGGCATTATTCACCAATCCATCTATCCTCCCCCATTTTTCTACTACCAGTTGTATTGCTTTTTCACATTCCACAGGTTGCGTCAGTTCAGCAGTGACTTGCGATGCTTTTCCGCCGGCAGCCCGGACAGCATCTACTACTTTTTTATTATCGGCTTCATTTCGCCCGATAATAACTGGTATAGCGCTTTCGGCTGCCAGTACTTTTACAATACCTTCTCCAATGCCTTTGGCACCGCCGGAGACAACAATGATCTTATCTTTTAATTGCAGGTCCATACAAGAATTTTAATCTACATGATAAAATACGGAAGCATTACCACCAAAAAACAAATCCTGTTCACGCTGTGTAAATGATGAAAAGTAGTCTTTTACTATTCCCAGCATAGTAGCATAGGAAGCAGCAACCAGGCAAACAGGCCAGTCCGAACCAAATAGTATTCGCTTTGCTCCAAATGCATTTACCACCACATCGAGATAGGGGTGAAAATCTTCCTTCTTCCAATTCTTCCAGTCGGCTTCTGTCACCATGCCCGATACTTTACAATATACGTTTTCGTATTCCGCAATTGCCCGCATGTCTTTCTTCCACTGATCAATATTCCTGTCTTTTACCTGTGGCTTTGCCAAATGATCAATGATAAAAAGTTGTTCCGGAAAAGCAGCCACCAGCTCTTTTGCATATTGCAACTGATCGGTATAGATTAGTATATCGTAAGTAAAATTAAAGCGCTGTAAATACCCGATACCTCTTGTAAATGCGGGCTTCAGCATTAATGCCCGGTCTTTTTCACCCTGCAGTACATGCCTGAACCCCTTCATCTTTTTGATAGTGCTATAGTATTCCAGTTTTTCCTGCACGTTCTCCGCTTGCAGATCGACCCAGCCAACGATGCCTTTTATAAAATCATATTTATCTGCATGCGCCAGGTGAAAATCATTTTCTTCATATGATTGATCAGCCTGTACCACTATTGTTCCGTCAATACCCGCATCAGCCAGCAGTGGTTGTAAATCTTCCGGGCCAAAGTCGCGCCGGATAACAGCCATCTCTTCTGTGATCCAGCTATCCCTTACCGGATCAAATTTCCAAAAGTGCTGGTGTGCATCAATGCGCTGCATACGCTTTTACATTTTGCCTGGCAGTTCCCAATCCGTCTATTCCCAATTCCACCACATCGCCGGGTTTCAGGTACACAGGTGGCTTCATTCCCAGGCCAACACCAGCAGGTGTCCCGGTTGATATCACATCGCCGGGAAGCAGTGTCATAAACTGGCTGACATAAGCAACCAGGAAGGGTATCTTAAATATCAGGTTTGCAGTAGTGCCATCCTGCATCTTTGTGCCATTCACGGTCAGCCACAGACGAAGATTGTCGACATCGGCAATTTCATCAGGGGTAACCAGCCAGGGGCCCATCGGTGCAAATGTGTCACAACCCTTACCCTTATCCCAGGTGCCGTTTCTCTCTATCTGGAATTCTCTTTCAGAAACATCATTGTGCAGGCAATATCCCGCGATGTATGCTGAAGCGTTTGCTTCCTCCACATAGCTGGCTTTTTTTCCGATAACAATCGCCAGTTCTACTTCCCAATCGGTCTTCACCGAATTTTTTGGAATAACAATATCATCAAAAGGCCCGCAAAGTGCAGTGGTTGCTTTCATAAACACCACGGGTTCGGGCGGTAGTGCAGCACCGGTTTCCTTTGCATGATCTGCATAGTTGAGACCAATGCAGATAATTTTTGATGGTCGTGCGATGGGTGATACCAATTGGTAATCGCCTGTCACTACTGGCAATGATTTGCTGTTTGACTGCAGGTGTTTTTTTAATTTTTCCATTCCACCATTAGCAAAGAAGTCTTCGCCGAAGTTATTGGCAATGGCAGATACATCATAATATGTTTCTCCTGCCAGTACGGCAGTTTTAATTGCATCGTTTTGTAAATAACGGGCCAGTTTCATATCCTTTTAATTATTCAGTTTTACAAATCCTCCATCGATTGGGTAATCACAACCGGTAATAAATGCAGCTTCATCGGAGCATAAATATAAAATGAGGTGTGCTATTTCATCTGGTTTCGCCATTCTCCCGATTGGTTGTGTTTTGGATAATTTCTCAAACATTTCTTTCTCCCTGCCGGGATAATTCTTTGCCAGGAAACCATCAACAAAAGAAGTATGGACGCGGGCAGGCGAGATACAGTTACATCGTATGTTTTCCGAAATATAATCCCTGGCAACAGACAATGTCATCGCTGTAACCGCTCCCTTTGTCATGGAATACGCGAACCTATCCTGTATTCCTACCATTGCTGCAATGGAAGAAACATTTAATATAACACCACTTTTATTTTTTTTGAAATGCGGGATAGCGGCATATAAACAATTGTAAACTCCTTTGACATTGACATTGAATACACGGTCGAAATCTGCCACAGTAGTTGTTTCCAGTTTGCCGATATGGGAAATACCTGCGCTGTTGACAAGTATATCCAGTTGTTCGATGGTGTTGAAAGCCGCTACCACCTGCTCCTGTACACTAACATCAATCACATGGATAGATGCTTTTCCACCAGCTTTGGTTATTTCATCTGCTGTTTCTGTAGCCTGCGCATTGTTAATGTCTACAATGTGTACCAAAGCGCCTTGCTTTGCAAACACCAAAGCAGTCGATTTTCCGATTCCGCTTCCTGCGCCGGTGATGACTGCCTGTTTATTCCTGAGACTGAACATGAATAAGTAATTTCAATATTATGACTGAATAACTGCGATGGGTTTTATTTTATATCCCTTCAAACCAAAATACAGTACAAAGAGAAAACAAAGTAATGGTACAATATAAGCGATTTGCATACTGCCTGTTTTATCAGAAATAAAGCCCATCAGCAGGGGGGCAAATGCACCGCCAATAATCGACATAACAAGAAATGATGAAGCCATTTTGGTTTCTTCACCCAAATCTTTAATGCCCAATGCAAAAATAGTTGGAAACATGATCGACATAAAGAAAGGCACGGCCATTACTGCATATACTGCCGGGTATCCTTTCATTGATATGGCAAACGTGAGCAGCAATACATTTATCAATGCATAGCTGGCCAGCAATTTCGCCGGCTTTATATACCTCATCAGGAAGGTGCCGGTAAATCTTCCAATCATAAAACCTACCATGGCAATACTGCCCCATAAATAGGAAGCAGGTTTTTCCGGCAGGTTTACGGTGTATTTCGTGAACCGTATAAAAAAACTTCCCACACCTACCTGTGCACCCACGTAAAAAAACTGCGCTATCACAGCCCATTTCACATGACTGAATTTAAATACTGCCATAGAAAAAGAAGTACCGTGTGCATTGGCATCCGGCTCTTTGATTTCGGGAAGCTTTGTGATGGCAAAAAGGAACAAGACAATCAACACTACCGCTGCCATGATGATGGCAGGAGTTTTAACAGCATCGGATTCAGTTTGGAGATAAGCATTGAGCTGTCCGTTTACTTTCATAGCCTGCAATTCTTCTTTTGTATGCTCAATTCCGGAAAGAATAAATTTTCCGCCCACAATCGGTGCTACAAAGGCACCCACTCCGTTGAATGACTGTGCAAAGTTCAGGCGCTGTTCTGATGTTTCCTTTGGGCCGAGTATAGTCATATAAGGATTGGCCACTGTTTCGAGAAAAGTAGCGCCACTGGCAATCACGAAAAGGGCTGCCAGGAAAAAAACATAACTGCGTGTGGATGCAGCGGGCAGGAACATGAGGATACCGATACCAAATAATGCAAGGCCAAATAAAATACCTTTCTTGTATCCAAACTTATGCATAAAAAGTCCTGCAGGTATGGCGATACAGAAATAACCAAGATAAACAGATGTATCGATGAACGCAGATTGGGTGTCGCTTAGTTCGCAGGCTTTTTTCAAATGCGGGATTAATATCGGGTTGAGGTTGTGAAGAAAGGCCCACAGGAAAAACAGAGACGTAACCAGGATGAATGGAAGCAGGTAGTTTTTTTGCATGTTCGTATGGTTGTGAATCGTTAGACCGGTTAAAGGATCAAAGAAAGTCAATTTTAGGCGCCATCAATCCTCTTAAATTACTCTTTTCTTCAAATATTTTACCCGACACCCTTATTTAATTTTATACAGGCGCTTTGCTTCCGGGTATACATCCATCCATTGATTGGTATTTCCTTTTTCATCCACTATTTTCTCGCCCCAGCTCAGTGGTTCCCAGATACAGGTGCCACGTCCTTTTTTACCGGGCAGACCAAATGCAATTCTGTTCACATCAGCTTTCTTCTCTGAGTATTCCACTACGATGATGTCTTTATCGTATCGGGTTGCCAGGTCCCGCAGGTTATTGCTCAAATCATCCAGTGTACCGTGCCAGCGCGGGTAATACGATTCGCCGATGATATCAAAAGATACTTTTCGCTGCATCATATTATCCAGGAAAAAACGCGATTCCTGGTTTTGTCCGCCGCATGCAATGTGCAGCATAACGATAATAGCAGGATCTGTTTCCCGTACCGCCTGTACCCCTGCGCGGAGAAATGCAGCCAATGTATCCATATTAGTGGCATTGCCATCAGGCCAGAGAATGCCATGATTGATTTCGTTGCCTACCTGCACCATATCCGGTAATGTTTGCTGATCTTTCAACTCGGTTAATACCTTTTTGGTAAAATCATGAATGGCTTGCTGCAATTCTGCAAAATCCAGTTGCTTCCAGGCAGCAGGTTTGAATTGTTTACCGGGATCGGCCCAGTAATCGCTGTAATGAAAATCGAGCAGGAAATGAAGACCGGCTGCTTTGATCCTCTTCGCCATTTGTTTGGTATGTTCCAAATCACAGAAACCTTTTCTGGGTGAATAACCACTGTCGGCAGCAGGATCATTGAATATGCGTAACCTGATATAATTGAATCCCCTGTCCTTCAGCAATTGTATTCCATCCTTTTCAGCGCCTTTGTCAAAAAACTTTTTTCCGCGGCTTTCCAGTTCTGGCAGGAATGAAATATCTGCGCCCAGCATTTTCCAGTTTTTATTTTTATGACCAGATTGCGCATGGCTGCCAACCGGGCAAATTAATAGTATCACCATCGCTGCTGCAAATGCTGCCGTTAATTTCATAACTGTACCTATTAATGTTACTAAAAAGTATATGCCTTATTCATAAAATCCAGCGCTGGCAAAGCATTTCCTGAAAAATCAAAAAAAGTATTGTTTTCCCAGGCAGAGCCTGTTCCCCAGGGTGTTTGCAGACCCGATGTTATCCACGCAGGCTCCCAGTAAATAACACCAGCGCCTCCCCCTTTGATCACCTGTTGTGCCAGATCGGTCATTAATTTGTACTGACCATCTTTCGAAACTGTATAACCACTGAATGCCACATCACCGGAAATAATATTGTTATAACTATCGTCAAATCCATTTGTCCAGGGACAGGCTGTCTCGACAATCATTATTTTCTTACCGTACTTATTTTTTAGCGCGGCTATATTACTGCCAATATCATTCATTGATGTAATAGGCGACCAGAAATAATACCAGGAAATACCCAGTATATCAAAGTCGGTCACTTTTGCATTAGAAATGATATTGCCCGCCCACCAGTCGGCGTTTTCCAAACCCGCTACATGCAGGATAATTTTTGGTTTAATAGTAGCTGTTAGTGAAAAATCCCTGACTGCTTTCACGCCGCTGTTTAATAATTCACCCAGGGGCGCCCAGTTGTTAGTGGTCACTTTTCCGGTGGGAAACAACATACCCTGGTTGATTTCATTTCCCAACTGGATCATTTCCGGCGCCAGGTTTTTTGCACTGAGATAATTTAAAACATTCAATGTGTACTGGTAAACAGAATCCTTTAATACCGGTAGAGACAATCCCGCCCAGGCAGCGGGTATTGATTGATTGCCCGGATCAGCCCAGGTATCTGAATAATGTATGTCAAGACAAACAGCCATTCCCTTCGCCTTTGCCCGCTGAATGGTTTTCTCTGCATCTTTCAAATCACTGTACAGGTGGTTACTGGTATAAGGCAACATCCACTGCGGGTTGTGCCACAAACGAACACGGACCGTATTCGCTCCATGGTTGGAAAATATTTCAAAGGGACTCTTTGCAATATTTGAATCTTTGTATACGCCATTGTAATCCTCTACCTGGTTGACATAGGAAAGATCGGCACCCATGACAAACTTGTCCCAGGTATAAAATGTTTTCGCAGGAGGATTTGGAGAAGGGTTTGTATTGCTTTTTTTACAGGAAAAAACAAGTAATGATGCCATTACCCACAACAGCCAACAACTGTGCATCCTATTATATGTTGTTTTTCTGTTCTTCACGATAAAAATCAATATCACTTCAATATTTTCTCCACCAGGCCCAATTCTTCACTGCTGAAATGTTTATTTTTCCTGCATTGCAGTGAATCTGCCAGTTGTTCCGGTTTGCTGGCGCCAATCAAAACCGATGTTATTCGTTTATCTTTCAGCAGCCATGCCAGCGCCATTTGCGCCAATGTTTGCCCGCGTTTCACCGCCAGTTCATTCAGCGCTTTTATTTTTTCTACTTTCTCTTTTGTTACCTGCTCCTGCTGTAAATGCCCGTGCGATTTTGCAGCACGGGAATCTGATGGTATGCCTGTTAAATATTTATTGGTCAGCAAGCCCTGCGCCAGTGGCGAAAAAGGAATACAACCTACGCCTTCCTTCTCCAGCAAGCCGAGCAGGCCATCTTCTTCCACCCACCTGTTGAACATGGAATAACTGGGTTGATGTATTACACATGGTGTACCCATCTGTCTCAAAATGGCAAATGCCTTTGCTGCCTCAGCGGATTTATAATTTGATATACCTGCATACAATGCTTTCCCCTGGCGCACTACGAGGTCAAGCGTAGCCATTGTTTCTTCCAGCGGCGTAAGCGGATCGGGGCGGTGGTGATAAAATATATCAACATACTCCAGCCCCATTCTCTTCAGGCTTTGATCCAAACTGGATACGAGGTATTTTTTTGAACCCCAGTCACCATAAGGCCCATCCCACATGGTATAACCAGCTTTGGTGGAAATGATCAGTTCGTCACGATAAGAAGCGAAATCATGTTTTAATAGTTTTCCAAAATTTTCTTCAGCGCTTCCCGGCGGCGGGCCGTAGTTATTGGCCAGATCGAAATGTGTTATGCCACTGTCGAACGCGAGACGCAACATGGACCTGCTGTTCTCCAGTACATCGACATGGCCGAAGTTGTGCCAGAGTCCGAGTGATAGCTCGGGCAACTGAAGTCCGCTGTTTCCGCAACGGCGGTATTCCATCCCGCTGTACCGGTTATTGTTTGCTATATAGTTCATTGGAAGAAAAAGATTGGTTGATGATAAAAAGTTGAAGTAAAACCGGTGTACAAAGTAAGCAAATATCGGCAGGAAAAGATGAAGCTTGCTCACCCAAACATGATAAAAAAATCAGATGAGATTCTGGTGATTAAACGTTAGATAATACTGGTGCCATTGGCAATTTGGGTGATATATACTTTCAGCGTTTTACCCATTTGCTCCTGGTAGGCTTTGTTGATTCGATCCGGAATGGAATGAACCGATTCATTTTTCATAATGGTAATTACACAGCCGCCAAAACCACCACCCATCATCCGCGCTCCCAGTATATCTTTTTCTTTCCGGCATTCACCCGCGAGGAAATCCAGTTCTTTACAACTTACTTCATACAACTTACTCAGGCCATCATGCGTCGTGTACATTTTTTTCCCGAATGCAACAATATTACCCTGCTGCAGATCTTCGCAACCTTTTTGCAGGCGTTCATTTTCTTCGAGGATAAAACGGCAGCGATGGTGAACGATTGGTTCCTTTATCATTTCATCTGCCATTGCCATTGTCGCATCACGAAGGCTTTTCACCTGCGGATATTTCTGGCTGATGGCTTGTACGCCCCTGTTGCATTCATTTCTTCTTGTATTGTATTCTGAAGAAGCCAGTGAATGTTTTACCTGCGAATCGAGCAATACAATACTGTAACCATCCATCTTCAGGGGAAAATATTCATAGGCCAGCGACTGGCAATCGAGTTTTATTACATGTCCTGCCTTGCCCATCATACTGGCAAACTGATCCATGATGCCACATTGAACGCCCACAAAATTATTCTCCGCGCGTTGTGCCAGTTTTACCATGGTAATTTTGTCAAGGCCAATTGCAAATAATTCATTCAATGCAAATATGGTGGCGCACTCCAGTGCTGCGGATGAAGAAAGACCGGCCCCCAGCGGAATGTCGCCCGTTACCGCTGCATTAAACCCTTTTACTGCGTGACCAGCTTTGCACAATTCATTTACTACACCAATGATATAATCAGGCCATAATAAATCGGACCGTTTTAAATCATCCAGGGCAATGGAGAAAGACTGATTCTTATCGATCGAAAACAAGTGAATCTCGTTGTCCTCTCTTTTTCCTGCAGAAAACTGGATGCATTGGTTGATAGCGGCTGGCAACACAAAGCCATTGTTATAATCTGTATGTTCACCAATCAGGTTTATTCTCCCGGGAGATGCTACCGTTAATGAAGGTGGTGTATTAAATTGCTCAGAAAAATGCTTTTGTATGACTGCCTTATCCATGTATGCCTGCCGGTTTATTTTATGGCAAGATACTGCTTCATTTGTATCAAATGATAGGGGATGGGTTTATTATTCCATTCATCATGTATAGCAAGTGCGGCACCCATGGCAGAAGCTTGTGCTACGGATGCGGCGTATACTTCAATAGTTGGGTAGGCCGTGGCCAGCAGGTTCATATAAATATCATTGGTGCCAAACCCGCCGTCCACAAAAATCTTCCTGATGTTACCTGATTCCAGCACGAGGTTGGTAGCGATGACCTGGCGGTCCACCAAATCTGCCATTAACTGGTGATAGGCTTCTTCGAAATTGCTGAATATTGATAATTCCCGCTGTGAAAAAATGGATACACCATAATCTCCTTCCTTTTTTAAAGCATATAATAAGCTACCTTTTGTTGCCATATTTTTCAAACACGCTGTATCAAGGGCTACCGTTTTGTAGTATTTTTCATCCTTATTAAAATGGCTGGCGATTCGTTTTACCTGTTGCTCATGTTCATACCCTGCAAATAAACGGGATGCCTTTACCGGTTTCCCCTTGTATTCCATATAACAAAGACAATCCTGTTGTAATTGTTCCTCCGTCAATGTACTTTGATTGAACGGATTCAAACTAATGCACCAGGTACCAGTTGAAATCAGTACAAATGGTTCGTTAAACTGCAAGAGGTAGGGAATGGTGGCTGCAGAACTATCGTGCAACCCAATACCGGCCAGCAACGGATGACCATTGCGTGTAATGCGCTGTGGCTTATCAGATGGAAGAATGGGTGCAAGTTTAGCATTGATCCCTTCTTCGTTTACCCATCGGTGGTATTGCTGCAATGTATAATTCCACAACCCGGTGTGGCAGCCGATACTTGTAATGTCCGAACAGGGGGCTTTTGTAAACAGATAGCTGATGTATTGCGGCAAATGCAGTGAATATTGAATCGAAGAAAAAATTTTTGGTTTGTGGTATTTAAGAAAATACAATTGCATCCCTGAATTCAGGTTCCCCAGCACCGGTGATGCAGTTTCCAGTGAGAAACAGGTTTCTCCCCCGTATGTGTTATAAAATTTTTCTTTAAGCGCCGCTGGAAATGGTTTGAGGTAATTGTATAATGGCGCTACGGGCCTTCCTTCTTTATTAATATGAACAAAACTGGCGCCGTAAGCAGAAAAATTAATGGCCCTGAGCGAAACTGTATCCCCGGTAATCAAATCGTCGATTGTTTGTTCCACCCATTTTGTCAATGCGGGCAGGTCTTCACCCGGAAACCCATCTTCATCCTCCCTTTCAGCAAACTGGATAGATTCCTCCCGGAGGATATTATAGTACTCATCAAACAAAAAAAACTTTTTGTTGGTCTTCCCAATATCAAATATTCCTATGGCAGCAGTGTTTTTCATATAGGTGGGTGGCAATCTTTCTACTTTTTATTACAGCTAAAGTTGCTTTTTGTTTACAGACCGGTCGCTACTGTTTTCTCCCCCCGTTGCCGTATAAGCTGCTCCCTCACTTTCCCCTCGCGGAATAATTGCAATGGCTGTAGTGCGGCGCCGTTCCTTAACCGCGCCCCGGCTACCAATGGGCGTACATCGGTGCGGTATGCCTGTTGTAAAATCTCCTGTGCCTCTGTCACATCATTTTTTTCCTGTGCTGCCTCCAACTTTTTCCTGTCGATGAGTAACGCCTGCGCGTAAGCGATTTTAATGGCTTCTACGGATTGCAGCAGATCTTCCAACGGGTCTTTCACATTGTGCGAAGCATCAATCATCCATCCAAGGCCCGTGGCGTGGTCCATGCCCCTTGCGTCCATCCCTTCCACCAGTTCTGCAAAAATCAGGAACAATTGATAAGGGTTGATACTTCCCACGGTCAAATCGTCATCGCCGTATTTGGAATCGTTGAAATGAAAACCTCCCAATTTTCCTTCGCCCAGCAGCAGGGCAACAATCTGTTCAATATTTGCATTGGGAAGATGGTGGCCAAGGTCGACCAGTGTATATGCTTTTGGCCCTAATTTATTTGCATACAATAATGATTGACCCCAATCGCCTACGGTCATTGAATAAAAATTTGGCTCAAATGCTTTGTATTCGACAAACATTTTCCAATCGTCAGGCAATGCCGCATATATTTCGCGCAGCCCTTCCAGTGTACGCTGGAATGCTCTCCTGAAATTTAACTGCCCCGGAAAACAGGAGCCATCACTCAGCCATACCGTCAATGATTGCGAACCAAGTGCAACACCATGCTGTATAACCTCGATATTGTGTTCAATGGCTTGTTTGCGCACCGCAGCATCAACATGCTGCAATGAACCGAATTTATAACTCAGCGCCTGATCCTTCTGATCCTGGAAAGTGTTTGAATTCATGGCATCAAACTTCAATCCCAACTGCGCCGCCAGTGTTTTGATCGATGAATAATCCTTTGGTATATCCCAGGGAATATGTAATGAAATAGCACCGCTGGAACCATTCAATGCGTGCAACAAACCAATGTCTTCCATCTTTTCTTCCAGGTTACGTGGCTCACCGCCACCGGAGAAACGGCCGAACCTTGTACCACCTGTACCAAGCGCCCAACTGGGAATTGCCACCTGGAATGCAGCGAGCTTTTCAATGATTCCTTTGTATCCCGAAACTGTTGACTGAATAAATTCCAGTTGCCTGGAATGATTTTTTAGCAATGATGCGTTGTGCCCTTCAATAATATTTTTTCCCAGTTGCATGGCATTCGATTATGGTAAATAAAATACTTCCTGTAATGGTATACTTACCGGTGAATGATCATCATTTGTTTCCATGATATCTTTCATATAGCTCCACCACTTTTGCATCACTGCATTGGCAGGTAAATTATCCAAGGCCGACGGATCTGTTGCTTTCAGCACGGCAAACAAATTGCCGGTGGCTTCATCCAAAAAAATAGCATAGTCGCTGATGCCGGTATCTTTCAGCAATGATGCCAGTTCGGGCCATAATTCATTGTGCCTTCTTTTGTATTCGGCTTCATTCCCTTTCAGCAGTTTCATTTTAAATGCTACTCTTTGCATATCCGGCTGATTTTATATGAAGATAGCAAGGCCCGTTGATTACCGTACAAAAGCCATCGCCACACCACCATCCACATTCAATACATTGCCGGTTGATTTTGACAACAAACCTCCCACCAATGCAAAACATGCTTTCGCAATATCTTCCGGTAAGATAATTTCATTTAATAAAGTGCGCTTGGCATAATAAGCCGGTAATTCTTCCACTTTTACACCATAGGCTTTTGCCCTTCCCTCGGCCCATGCACCTTCCCATATCTTACTGTCAGCAATTACAGCATCGGGGTTTACTACGTTCACACGAATTTTATCCTTTCCCAATTCCGCTGCATTCAAACGGCTGAGGTGGAGCTGTGCTGCCTTAGCTGATCCATACCCTGCATTATTAGGTCCCGATACCAATGCATTTTTGCTGACGATATTGATCACATCACCACCGATCCCCTGTTTGCGCATGGTTTCAACTGCTGCCTGTGTTACCAGGAACTGACCCTTCACGAGTACATTATACAGCAAGTCCCAGTCTTTCTCTGTATGTTCCTCAATAGGTTTTGATATGGAAAGCCCGGCACAGTTGACGACAATGTCAACGCCACCAAAAGCCAATGCTGCTGCTTCGAACGCATGTTTGGCAGCTTCGCCATTGGTGACATCTAGTGGAACAGTAGTATACGCATCCTTACCATATTTTGTTTGAAATTCTGCTGCTGCGCCTGCGAGGCGTTTTACATCATTGTCGTTGACAACGACACAGGCTCCTTCATCTACAAATTTTTGTGCAATGGCTTTCCCAATTCCGCCCGCACTCCCGGTAACAAGTGCGATGTACCCTGATAATGCTTTTGGTTTTGGCATCCGCTGGAGCTTTGCTTCTTCCAGCAACCAATATTCAATATTAAATGCTTCCTGCCGCGGTAATGATGTATAAGATGATATTGCTTCTGCACCCCGCATGACATTGATGGCATTGGTATAAAATTCTGCTGCCACCCTGGCCGTTTGTTTGTCTTTTGCAAATGCAAACATGCCCACCCCGGGATATAAAATAATCACCGGGTTGCTGTCGCGCATGGCCGGGCTGTTGGGATGTTTGCAGGTATTGTAGTACTGTGCATACATTTCCCTGTAAGATTCAAAAGCGGGTTGCAATTTTTCTTTTATCGCAGCAACATCCGTTAATGATTCGTTCGGCTGCAATGTTAATACCAGTGGACTGATCTTGGTGCGCAGGAAATGATCCGGGCAACTGGTTCCCATGGGTGCGAGCCTATCCAGGTCTTTTGAATTGATAAATTCCAGCACGCGTTCTTCATCTGTAAAATGTCCAATCATTTTTTGCCGGTTGCTGCAGAAGCCACGCAACACAGGCGCCAATAATGCAGCTTGTCGGTGTCGTTCTTCCTTTGGCAATGATGTGATCTTATTGCCACCAAACACTTTACCATTTTTTGTCACGGCGTCTTCAATATACGCAGCACAGGTTTCGATGACTTCGAGTGTATTGATATAACTATCAAATGCGGTATCACCCCAGGTAAACAATCCATGTGAACCGAGCATGATACCACGAATGCCGGGGTTTTCATCCAGGCATTTTTTTAATGCAAGCCCTAAATCAAAACCGGGACGCTGCCATTCAACCCAACCTATTTTTCCATTGAATAATTGCTGCGTTATCTTTTTCCCGTCTTTGGCCGCTGCTATGGCAATGGCTGCATCGGGATGAAGGTGATCAATATGTTTGAACGGAAGGAATGCATGCAATGGCGTATCAATGGAAGGCGCTTTTGAATCAAGATCATAAATACAGTGATTGAACAATGCTACCATTTCATCTTCATAAGCAATGCCGCGATACACATTGGTGAGACTGTGCAACCGATCTACATACAGTGCAGCGAGCCCGCTTTTTTTCAGTGTGCCCAGGTCACCCCCCGATCCTTTCACCCACATTACTTCTGTTTCTTTTCCCGTAAGCGGATCTTTTGCCATCGCTTTGCAGGAAGTATTGCCACCGCCATAATTCGTTAACCGAAGATCTGCCCCGAGCAAATTAGATCGGTAAATCAGCAATGCCACTTCATCACCTTTCAGTTCGGCGGCTTTTTTTTCATCCCATAAATAACTCACATGTTTAAACCGGGTTGTTGCACTGACTGACATACACAAAATCTTTATAAGTTATTTGAATACAAATTTGTTGTTTACTGGTGCAGCGAGTTGCCATAGCCAACCAGTAATACGGATAATATAATCGTAGCAATGCCGATGCTGATGGTTGTTTTGGTGCGGCTGCTCACACCCTTCCATTCTTTTAAAACGATTCCCCACATATTGGCCACTAAAATGATAAACGCCATATGCAATATCCATGAGCTGGCGCCATTACCCAGTTTGCTTTCACCCATGCCGTAGAAAAAGAACTGGAGAAACCAGGTGGTCCCTGCCAGCGCAGAAAAAATATAATTCTTCAATAGTGGTGTTTGCTTATTGCTATAGTCGCCAAAGGTTTTATTGCGTGTATTTAATATCATGCACCAGATAAAATTCGTGGTCAGTCCGCCCCAGAGCAATACAACATAAATCACATTGTTTTGGTACAAGGGGTTCATACCAGCAGCTACGGCGGCATTGGCCATTGGTTTACCGGCTTCGATCCCAAAATTAAAACAGGCGCTCATGATACCGGAAAATACAGCTACCAGTAATCCCTTTACCAGGTTAAATTCCGACACCGATTTTTTCTTCTGTTCTTCCGGTAATTCTTTTTCCTTCATCATACCAGCTCTTCCGCAGATATAAATTCCGATCAGGCAAATGATGACACCCGCTAATACAACACGGCCCCACCCGGTATACAATAGATTATTAAAAGTTGTTTTTCCTGCTTCCGGGTAAAAATTATAATAAATGGAGGGAACCAGTGCCCCGAAAGCAGAACAGAAGCCAAGTACTACTGAATTACCAAGCGACATACCGAGGTAACGAACACCCAAACCATAGGTTAACCCGCCAAATCCCCAGAGCACACCAAATAAAACAGTATAACCAATCGTCGGCCAGGGCGTAGCATGAATAATATTACTAAATCCCGGAACCGTCAGCCATGCGGCGAGCGGTGGTACCACCAGCCAGGAAAATAAACCACCAATGATCCAGTAACTTTCCCAGTGCCAGCCCTTGACTTTTTTATAAGGCATGTAAAAACTTCCTGAGGCAAACCCACCGATGAAGTGAAATATAACTCCTAAAATAACGCCCATGTGGTAAATTTTTTTTCTATATGGCTTGCAATGACGACGTAAATGTAGAGATAAGCCAGTGTTATTCCATCATGTACCATCATGGCCTTAAATTAAGGGTGGCCGCTCCAAAAACCCCATAATTGTTATAATATTGAAACCCGGTTGCCCAGCGGCCCGGTTTTACTCATTACCGCAGGATTTGTTCGTATGAAAAAACATTCCATATTCCATCATCTGTTCATTGACGATTATTCAGCCACGCCAAAATACCTGCAACTGGCCAATTCGATAGTAAAAGCCATTGGAGAAGGGAATATTGTAAAAGATGAAATCCTGCCTTCCATTAACGAACTCAGTTTTGAATTTGAAATATCCAGGGATACGGCTGAAAAGGGATACAAACATTTAAAAAAAATCGGCGTATTGGGCTCCGTTCCCGGGAAAGGCTATTATGTAAAAAATACTGAGCTGGACAAACAGTTGAAGATTTTTCTGCTCTTCAATAAACTCAGCGCCCACAAAAAAATTATTTACGATGCTTTCGTGGCATCATTGGGTGAAGCCGCCTCTATTGATTTTTATATATACAACAATGATTTTGCCTTCTTCAAGAAATTGCTGCTGCAAAAAAAAGATGATTACACGCACTTTGTTATCATACCGCATTTTTTAGAAGGCGGTGAAAACGCGTATGAGATTATCAACCTATTGCCCAAGGATCGTTTGATCCTGCTTGATATCCTGGTCCCCGAAGTAAACGGAAACTATGGTGCGGTATATGAAAATTTTGAAAAAGATATTTATCATGCGCTGGAACAGGCGCTGGAACCATTAAGCAAATATCACAGCATTAAAATTATTTTTCCCGAATATACCTATCACCCGCGCGAGATATTAAAAGGTTTTATGAAGTTCTGCCAGCAATATGCCTTCAGCTATAAAGTCGTGAACGATATAGAATCAGAACCCATCAAAGAAGGCGAAGCCTATATAAACCTGATGGAAAACGATTTGGTAACACTGATTGAAAAAATACTAGCGGCAAAATTGCAGGTAGGCAAACAGGTAGGCGTCATTTCCTATAATGAAACACCGCTGAAGAAAATCATCCTTGACGGCATTACCACCATCTCCACCGATTTCCAGATGATGGGCGAGAAGGCAGCGGAGCTGATCCTTCACCAGTCGAAGGAACATATAGAAATTCCATTCCGCCTTACGCTGCGTTCTTCCCTCTGATTTTTTTATTGCCCGGGGATAAATTTACTCGCTTCCGTAATGCCCTTCCAGGTATCTGTACGGAAGGGGGAAGCAGGAAATCCCTCTTTATTGAAGAGGTTGGCCTCACCGGCATCATCGGCCCAGCCATAGCGCACAGCCACAGGTTCTTTTACGCCATCCTGCCATACAATGATTTTATCTCCATCAATCATGGCTTTGGCGTAATGAAACTGGTGATCGGCACCGGCAATCTCAAATCCTTTTATATAACCATATTTATCTTTCACCATTAACCCACCGGCATGGGTAAACGAAATAATGGCTTTGTTGCCATCTGTCTTCATGGATTCATACAAGGGTCCGCTGTATTCACCAGCAATGCCATAAGTTTTATTGAGCGCTATGGCAGCGAGTCTTTTACCAACATCCTGTTTGTTTTTCGGATGAATATCTTTTGCATCGCCAATATCTGTAGTCACTGCCATACCGGTATTGGGCAGGGAAAGCGTCATGGTTTGCGCTTCGCGCAGTTCGGCCCAGGTACTTCCATTCACACTATTGCCATTGCCGGAATTAAAACTGGAGAGTTGCACAAAATAAAAGGGAAAATCGCCCACACCCCAGTGTTTTCGCCAGTCATTGATCATTAGTGGAAATGCCTTCCTGTATTGATAGGCACGGCCCGCGTTTGATTCGCCCTGGTACCAGATAACACCTTTAAATGCGAATGGAATAAGCGGGTTGAGCATGGCATTGAATAATAAAGTAGGATATGAATTGGGACCGAGTGAGGAATTACCCGTCAGCATGGATTCTACCCTGAACGACCATTCACCTGCCAGTGAAATGGACTTATTGTTCACCGTTAGTTGCAGGTTGGCAGGATCGCCATAAATACCACCACCTCCGCCATTGTCCTGCACACGTACTGCAATGATATTCTTTCCGGCTTTCAATATACCGGCAGGAATTGTATAACGGCGGTCATCATCCCATTTATCCATGCTGCCCACTTTTTCGCCATTTACATACGTGACATCAATGTCATCTATTTTTGCCAACTGAAGAGTGGCGGGTTTTCCCGCATTTGCATCTGCAATGGTTACTTCCTTCCTGAACCAAACCACACCATCCAGTTCTGCCAAACCCTGTTCTTCCCATGTACCGGGTTCTTTTAAATGTGGCCATTTGCTGTCATCAAAACCGGCATCTTTCCATTGACTGGTATTAACTGTATTGCTCAAAGGCCCCTGCAAGTCTTCAATTTTCTTTTTCACTGCTTCCGTGCGCTTCTTTGCGATGTCTTCTAATCCTGTGGTGGGCACCGTAGCAATCATGTCCTTGAATTCATCGCTTTGCTCAAATGCCACCCGGCTTGTCCATGTTTCTGAATGTGTACCACCCCAGGATGTATTGATAAGCCCGATGGGCACTTTCAGTTCTTTGTACAATTGCAGGGCGAAGAAATAACCGGCTGCTGTAAAATCGCCGGCAGTAGATGGATTGCATTCCTTCCATTCTCCACCGGGAATGTCGTTTTTTGGAGTGGCACTAACGGTATTGGGTACCTTAATTTGCCGTATCTGCGGATAATTGGCAGCATTAATTTCCTGCTGGTAATTATTTATCTTACCCCAACCTGCAATGGGCATTTCCATATTTGATTGCCCCGAGCAGATCCATACTTCTCCTACCAGTACATTGTTAAACGAAATATCGTTCTTTCCTTTTACAGTCAGTGTATAGGGTCCACCGGCCATTTCCGGGGCAAGCGATATTTTCCAGTCACCATTTTTACCGGCTTTGGTGGACAGTAGTTGTTTGTTTAATTGAACAGTAACTTTTTCACCAGGAGCAGCCCATCCCCAGACAGGTATTGGCTGGTTGCGCTGCAATACCATATTCGATCCGAAAATTTTCGGAAGGCTGATATTGGCGAAAGAAATAAAGGTGAATACAAGACAGGAACAAAGAAGAATGAACTTTTTCATCTGGCAACAAGTTTTACGTTCAAGGTAAAATATAGAAATGAAACTGAATGATGCTATTTTGACTGTTTATGACACAAATCATTTCTTTATCCAGCCATTGGTGATCAGCCATTGCCTGCAGGTTTCCATCCAGTCATCACCATTGGTCCTGTTATGCATCCCAAAACCATGACCGCCTTTCTCATAAATATGCAGTTCCGCAGGTACCTTGTTTTGCAGCAATGCTTCATAAAACAAAATACTGTTGTTCACCGGCACTACATCGTCATCAGAGGCATGTAACAAAAAGGTAGGTGGCGTTTGTGCCGTTACCTGCATTTCATTTGAATAATAATTGATCTTTTCCGTGGTGGGTTGTTTGCCTATTAGTTGTTCCCGCGAGCCCATATGGCCAACACCTTCTTTAAAACTAATAACCGGATATATAAGGATCATAAAGTCCGGCCGCAAACTGGTATTTTCCTTATTATCAATGACAGCCGTTGTAAAGTGTGTTCCTGCAGTGGATGCCAGATGGCCGCCTGCGGAGAAACCCATGATACCAATCCGGTGTTCATCAATATTAAATTCTTTTGCACGCATGCGGACGGTCTTCATAGCCTGCTGTGCATCCTGCAATGGCCCGATTTCTTTATTCATCATGGTAGCTTCATTTGGTATGCGGTATTTTACCACGAAGGCGGCTACACCCATTTCAACAAATCTTTTGGCAATATCCGTTCCCTCGTGTGCCAGTGCATTGATCCAATAACCGCCGCCGGGACATATCACCACCGCGGCACCAGTTGCTTTTTCTTTGGAAGGAAGATAAATACTTAATGTCGGCAAGGTTATCTTGCTCACAATAGTTATCCCGTTTTCAAAAGTGGTGGTTTCTTCATTGGGACTGGGTTTACTATTGGGAATGGCATCTTTATACAGTGGAATGGTTTCTTGCGCCATAGCAGCAATGTTTACGAATAACAGAACAGGCAATAATGCAATCAGGGATTTCATAAATGTTGTTAATTAGATATAAGGTATTAATGGTCGTAATTCATCCGTAATTTATCTTCTTTTTTTAAATATGAAGGGCTCCGCCGATCCATTTCCCCATTTTACCGGCAAACATTAATAGCTTACCGTGATAGAATTGGCCTGTAAAAAACTGCCATTTACCTTAGCACCTGGTAAAAAAGGGTTTGTAATAGCGGTTACCCCTTGCAGAAAGTAACAATTTACATGTACACAAAACCAATGCCATGCAAATGGACCCGAATAATACAGTATTAGCAGTCACCGGGCTCAATGTTTTTTACGGCGACTTCCAGGCTGTGCGCGATGTATCCTTTACCGTAAACAGCGGTGAAATTTTTGGTATGCTGGGGCCGAATGGTGCCGGCAAAACCAGTACACTGAGTGCAGTGGAAGGATTACTGAAACCACAATCGGGAACCATTACTGTTGCAGGCTATAATATCAATGAACAACCTTTACATGCCCGGGCAAATCTTGGCGTGCAACTGCAGGCAACCAGTTTTCAGCCAGAGTTATCAGTCAGTGAAATCATTCAACTCTATGCAGGTATTTATGGTGTGGATATGCCAAAGGAAAAAATAGTTTCCATATTACATGATATCAAACTTGAAGACGCTGCTTCCAAACGATTCGGACAATTATCCGGCGGACAACAGCAACGTGTTTCGCTTGTCATTGCATTAATTCACCAGCCAAAGCTGGTATTGCTGGATGAACCAACAACAGGGCTTGATCCACAATCACGCAGGCAATTGTGGGAAAGAATGGAAGAGATGCGCGATAAAGGCCATGCTATTTTATTAACCACCCATTCGATGGAAGAAGCGGAGGCAGTATGTGATCGCATTGCTATCATTGATCATGGGAGAGTAATGACGGTAGATACGCCACAGGAAATGATCGATAAAAACAGGGACAACCCGGAAGTCGTAAAAGCATCCAGGAAAGGAAAAATAACGCTCGAAGATGTGTTCATTGGTCTCACCGGAAAAGAAATTCGCTCATAATAAAATAACTGATATGCCAGCTAACATACCAACAACATCATCAGCATTAACATCATTGCTCAAAGCCGATTTTACCACCCAGTGGCGCAATCGCAGGGCAGTGATCATGGTGATACTGGTGCCAGTCATCATCATCATTTCATGGAAGGGGTTGGTTGAAAAAATGGGCGGTGCATTCGCCTTGTCCAATTGCATCACGGTTGGCCTCACCGCCATCGGCCTGATGGGCTATTCAAATGCGATTGCACGTGACCGAGACAAAGGCGTATTCCAGCGACTGCGTGTGGCACCCGTACCTTCCTGGGCGATTATGATCAGCAGGCTGGCTGTACAACTTGTGATGATCATATTAATGACAACAGCGGTGTTTATTGCCGGATATTATTACGATAAAATTGTGGTCAGTCCGAGCGGTTATATATTGGGTTTTCTGACTGCCTTTATCGGCGGCGCTTTATACCTGGGCTTGGGGCAAGCCATTGTAGGATTGATTAAGAATGCCGAAACGGTTAACTCTACAACAAGGCTCGTCTATTTTGTTTTTATCATGGTAGGGATGTTTGGTGAACTGGGTGTATTGGGAGATAAAATTGGTAATATGGTAAAATGGTCCCCCTATGGAACGGTGAAGCAAATCATATCTGCCAGCCTTCAGCCTGGTAGCTGGGACATGCATACCACTGTTTCGTTACTTGTTACCATTGGCTATGCACTGGTATTTTCGGTAATGGGCATTAAATGGTTTCGCTGGAATGCGAGATAATGATTGAACCTATCATCGACCTATACGCGCAGGAAGACTTTTTTCTTATACATGAAATAAAGAAAGGCCCATTTTACCAATACATAGGTAATAGACAGCGCCACTGCGTTGAATGGATCGCCGATCAGTTCACCGAGCCATGCAAAAAATCCGTGATTGGCATACTCCCAGCCAATAAATTGTCCCGACATATAAATCAGTATGGAGTTCATACCAATGACCCGGAAGAAGAATGCCCATTTTTTATATCCCAATACATCAATGATATAATAAAACAGGCCGAGCAGTATTAAACTGATACCGCCAACGAGCAGTACAAATGAACTGGTCCATAAATTTTTATTAATAGGAAAATCGAGATTCCATAACAGGGCAAGAAGAATGCTGATCACACCGGCAATTGCCAGGTTGCGTGCTTTTACACCTCCACCGATATTGGTACGCTTCAAATACAATCCCGCCATTATCCCCAACAAGCCCGTTCCAATGGCAGCGATGGTAGATACCAGGCCTTCAGGATCATGAATACCTAGGTATAATTTTCCGGGAATAATATTCCTGTCAATATAGGAAGCAAAATTTCCTTCCATGGTTAGATCACCCGGCATGAAACCTGGCGCTGCGGTGAATTTTAGGAGCAACCAGTAACCAATCAGTAAACCGGCAAACCAGATGATTTGTGCACGCTTGCTGGCATATAAATAAATAATGTTGGCAAACATGTATGCAAGCCCGATTCTGCCCAGCACACTGGCAAACCGTATTTCGGAAATAGGTTTTATATGCAGCCCGTTATTATAAATAACACCCAGCAGTACCAGTATCAATCCCCGTTTTACCACGCGCCAGAGCAACTGGTTTTTTGTTTTTCCTTTTTCCATTTCCCTTCCCACAGAAAACGGAGTGGCTACACCAGCCATGAATAAAAACAAAGGAAAGATCAGATCATAAAAATGAAAACCATTCCAGTCGGGGTGTGTAAACTGGTTGGCAATCGCTCCCCAGAAAGAAGAACCTGTGGCTTTTGACATGGTATGAAAAATTTCTTCGGCACCCATGATCCAAAACATATCAAAACCGCGGAGTGCATCGAGCGAATACAAACGCTGCGAAACGAATGACGGTGGCGTATTACCATTAGGTCCGGCATGGCTGCCTGAAATATTACTCATAAACTGGAATTAGTCAATTTGGAATTGATAACAGAGGAAGCGGTTTACTGCAAAATAAATGTAAGTTATTCTGTGAATATACATCCTTCCTTAAAAAAATAACACAGGGAACTGTTTTTACTTAGCCGTCTTGTTGTTTTTTCTTCCTGCCAGCAATGATTTCAGGTTGCGGCGTTTCTTCGCAGTTGTGTGTCTTTGTTCTTCCCCGATCAAAAGGCCCCAGGGTTTTAATTCATCCACTGCATCAAAAATAATTTTCAGGATGGCGATGATAGGTATAGATAAAAACATGCCGGGTATGCCCCACACCGCGCTGCCTATCAGCACTGCCAGCAGGGTGGCCAGTACATTTATTTTGACTTTTGAACCGACTACTTTGGGTAAAATAATATTTGAATCGATCAGGTGTACCCCTACCAACACAATGGCCATACCCAGTACCACGCCGGGCGTATTGGTGGTTGATGTGATTAACAGGCTGATGATGGCTGCTGTTAAAATACCGAGATAAGGAATGATGTTGAGCAGCGCTGCAATCACGCCCAGTAAAATGGCGTACTTAACACCCAGTATCAGGAAACCGGTACAATTCATAATCGCTACAATCACCATTTCAATGAATAAGCCGCTCACATATCCTTTTATCACATACCTGATTTTTTCCAACACTTCCAGCACGGTACTGCTGTGCCTTTCGGGGAATACTTTGACAAAAAATTTTGCCACCAGTCCGCGGTAATACAAAATCAGGAAAGAATAAATAGGTATCAGCACCATATACACCAGTGTACCCGAGACAGTGCCGACAGTTGTACCAATCAGTGCTGATGAATTGGACAAAGTTTTAGTAGTAGCATTGTGCAGGAATTCATCGATGCTGGCGGTGCTCACATTAAATTTCAGGGTGATCCAATGCTCCAGTTCATCAAACCCGGCTAAAAATAAATCCACCAGCTTGGGCAAATCAGTTTTAAATCCTACTACCTGCGAGGAAATAAAATAAAAAACAACAAAGCCTGCCACCAGGAACAATAGCGTAGAAATAATAGCGGACAGCGCCCGCCCGATCCCGAACTTTTCGAAGATGCGAGCAGGTGCTATCAGCAACAGGGCTATCAATGCGCCAAATGAAACCGGTATGAGAATATGTTGTGCATAATACAGCGCGAGAAATATAATAAGAATGCTCACGAGGCTCCGGTACAGTCGCTCATAAAAGGTAACAGGTGCTGAAGGCATTTTTTCCAAAACTTGATTCAACAGTAAATATAGGCTATTCCAAGAAGTGGTTACATGCGCTGCATCTTAGCCGGAGTGCCATAAAAAAGTCATCCGAAGATGACTTATATGCTTTCAACAAAACAACGGGTTGGATGAACCATTTATTTGTTTAATCTTTTCTTTCCACCGCCTGACATACATGCCAGTAAAATCTGTGTGGTGATGTATTTGCCTCTCATAAAAAATATTTTTAAAAATGAATGATTGGTTGTTTTCTTATTTCCTTTCTCTCTCTTTATCCGCTTCTGTATAATAGGACGCAGGTTTGTAAACCATGTTACAGTTTGCCGGGGAAAAATTTTTAACGCCGGTGTATTTAACAGAATATTTTGTACACCGCCTTGTAGCCTTTTGGTTGTTTTTGCGTCAAATAGGTAAGGATCATTTAAACGAACAATTATGAAAGAGAATGCTACACAACAGGAAATACTACTGATAACCGGGACAAGCTTTGCTTCCCGTCAATACAGTGATAAGGAGGATAACAGCAAATTAAATGATACAGAAAGGCTGGAAAATGCCTGCTGGAACGGTTTACTGCCCGATATGCTCCCCGAGATCTTCGGGCAGCCCGATGCTGCCAAAAAATTATACCTCTGGGAAATCAGGGAAACCGAATCCTTTATCGAGGTGGAAATGGGCGAATACCCCGAACCAAGAGACAATTATTTGTCACTGGACCCTTATGCCTTTCTTTCCGCACAAACGTATAATTAACCGGCGCCCCGTCTTTTACAGCTACCACAAACCGGTAAATTATTCCCATCTTTCTGGTAAAGGCTTTCTATTTTTACAAAAAGCCTTCCAGCCACATGAACCGGATTGACAGGGTGACCGCCATTCTTATTCAGCTCCAGTCTAAAAAAATTGTGCGTGCGCAGGAAATTGCCGAACGTTTCAATATCAGTCTGCGCACCGTTTACCGTGATATCAAAACGCTGGAAGAAGCTGGTATACCTATTTTAGGCGAAACAGGGATCGGCTATTCAATAATGGAAGGCTACCGCCTGCCTCCGGTGATGTTTACGAAAGAAGAGGCGACAGCTTTTCTCACCGCCGAAAAACTGGTGGAAAAACTAACTGACAGCAGCACCAGCACCAGCTATAAATCGGCCATGTACAAAATCAGATCAGTGCTGCGCTCTGCCGAAAAAGATTTGCTGGAAAATATGGAAGATCACATTGAAGTAATCCAGCGCAACACGCCATTCAATGCGGCTTCTGCAGATAACACCCTCCAATTTTTATTAAAAGGAATTTCGGATAAAAAGCAGGTTTATATCCAGTACAAAGCGATTGAAGCGGAAGAAATAACCCGCAGAAATATAGAACCGGTCGGTGTTTTCTTTTCCGCAGGTTACTGGTACACCATTGCCTGGTGCCGGCTGAGGAATGCCTATCGCAACTTTAGGACGGACCGCATCCGGCAAATTAAATTGACCGAAGAATCCTTTAACAAAACGCATCCTTCTTTAAAAACCTATCTCGCACAGGTAGCGGAAAAGGAAAACCTGCAAACGGTGGTTATCCGTGTAAAGAAAAAGCTGGCCAAATACATGCAGGAATCAAGGTATTATCACGGTTTTGTAACTGAAACCGCGCTGCGCGACCAGGTTGAAATGCAATTCCTGATTTCCTGCCCGGAAACCTTTATGCGCTGGTTCCTGATGTATGCCGATGATGCAGAAATCATGCACCCTGACTCACTGCGCGACCGGTTGATAGAATTTATCGGGAAAGTCTTTGAGAAAAATAAACAGGAATCCCCACTGCTGACATAGGGCTGTCACCTGCCGTTTGTTGCTTTGTACCACAACCGGAAATTATGTTACAGGCAACCGTTACCAACATTCACCCATCCGCAGTATCAACGCTGCTGAAAGAAGAAATCACATTTAATCTCTGGGCCAATAAAAAACTGGCCAACTGGATACAGGAGAAAATAGCAGCAGAGCCGAAAAAGGAAAAGGTTGCCCTGCAAACGCTCCGGGTATCACTGGTGCGCATCATACGGGCAGAAAAATACTGGTATGATCGGCTGCGTTCTACCATTACGCCCGTTACCATTACTGCCTATGATGAATTATCGCTGGAAGATATCCTTCATCTGCTGCGCGATACCAGTTCACTGCTAATGCACCATATAAAAGCGCTGTCCGATTATGGTTTTTATGAAGAACTGACTGTACATCACCATTGTCCTGAACCGACCCGCTTACCTGCGTATGAAATCATCCAACATGCCTTGCTGTACAGCGCCTCCCAGCGCGGTCAGTTGATCAACTTAGCCCATTCGTTGAGTTGGGGAGACACCCCTGGCGTTGATTATCTCTCTTTTTTATTGGTGATGGAAATGGATAGTGCGGGTAATAATTAAAAACAGTATCACCCGTGTATTTTACCGTCAAATAGTTTTATAATGGCTGTTGCATGTCTCCCTTTTTTCAGTTCTGTGGCGAGATTGATACGGCGGTAATTAGTGAAATTTTTCCTTGAATAAAGGCTGTATACATACACATCACCGGTAGTAAGGTTATAAATATTGGAGTAAATAGTTAGTTCATCCTGATGTGTTTTGGATAAAATACGGCTGATATTGTCAACAGACGCCGTTGAATCATGGTGCAGCAGGGAATCGGCTGTGGCGTAACGCTGACAGAAAGATTCTCCGCCATAAGAAGGATTTGATGGATTAAAATTAGTGAGTAGCTGGAAATTGCCTGTACGCCGGTGAACCTGCAATCGATTATCGTATACGCCTATAATTGCTGATTGTCCTGATTTATCTGCAAACAAGATGTGAATGTCTTCCAGTTCAGGGATCTTAAATTTTTTGACGTCTGCAATGGCTTCATCCACCGTAGCACAATCTGCTAAAATCTTCGTCCATATATAACAATGACAATCTGCTTTTGACTCATTGTCAGGGTAAGGTGCATTCGGCGTTCGTGTGGCATCAAAAAATAAACCTGCGGTATTCATACCACCCTGTGCAGTTTTCTCACTGGTAAAATCGAAATAGACCATACCGTATTTCTTCCCGGTAGCCGGAACAAATGTCATCTCTGCATCTCTTGCATACCAGTCTTCGTGATTTCCAACCAGCACATTTTTTCCATCAGTCAATACCACGATGAAACAACCGAATACGGGGAGCAAAATAGAAAATAGCAATATGGTGATAAGATATTTCAGCATGATAGCATCATCCCGGGGTGATGGTGAAATGTGTAAATACAGCGCGCATATCTGGTTTTGCTTTTGGCCCGCTTCCGGCAAAACGGGCCATTGCCATCAAACCAACCTGTGCAGTTCCCTTCAGCCAGTTTAACTGGTACACCGTTATTTTTTTCCAGTCCTCTGTATCTTTTTGCCTGTAATATACACTGACTTCTTTTCCTTTTTTCACAAGGCGAAGTATACAATTCATCGCATCTATTTTATCAACTGGCCCCTTTGATACACCAGCCATTGTTTTTCTTAAAAATATTTTCGGCTGGCCATTCCCGCCTGTGCCTGCACAAAAAATGAGGTTATTTTCTTCTTTCTCACTGACGTCCCTTATGATGATTCCCGCCTGCTGAAAACCGTTTTCAGGCCATTCGCCTGGGTTATTCATTTTCGAGATCGAAAGATTTGTTTCTACTGTGAAATCACCATCTATGTTTTTATAAATCATGCCTGCTGTTTCTTCGTCCTCCCAACTTCCTTTGATAACCGGCACCAATATGATAGAGTCCTGCTGTTGCACAGTAACCAGGTAATCCTTTTTAAAATATTGCCATCCTTCCAGTGCATTACTCACACTCACGTCACCGTTTCTTTTTCCAATCGATGCAATAATAGTATCTACCTCCTGCGTAGGTGAAATAATATTATTGTCTCCCCAAAACCCCGGATCAAAATAAGTAGGGAGGTTAGCCACCAAATTGCCGCGTTTCCATTCATCAGTTTTGGTAACAGTGCGTGTGATTGGCAGCAACCTTTCTGTTGCCAACAGCTCGGTTGAAATCGTCAAATCAAGGTCCAAATTCTTTTTTGGTTGCTTATACCCAATTTGATAAACAGCAGTTGCCCTGCTCAAAACCAATCGATCCCCTTCACGTGCAAATGCAACCTGCCGCTTCCATCCTTTTCTTTTAAAATCAATATTCAATATTTCTGCAAATATTTTATCCGTGCCCTTTAAGTCTTTGATATAGGCTATGCCCAGCGGGCTGTTTGCTGCATCGTAAGAAATAATCGAGAAATCATTTGCCATAATGTAAATATGTCCCTTTTCTAAAGCTTCGTGTATATCCGGTTTTTGATCAAAACTAATATCATACACCAGGCTGCCATTGTACATCAATGATTTTTCTTTTTTATAGTTGAACCATTTCGTTTTTGACAGCGTCAAAAAATCCGGGAATGCTATGGAAAAATATTTTGCTGCCAGCTCCTGCGGCCCACCACCAGGATGATAATCTTCGAACAGCCGGGTATAGTTTACATCTTCCTTGCTTCTTCCTTTCAACATCCTGAGTTTGAAAGATTTTTTTGCGATTGTATACTGTGTTTCGAAAATGGCTTCAGCAACAGAAAAATATTGTTCCCTGTCCCGTATGATTTCACGGTAAAAAATTTTATTGGAAAAATCCTGCGCGGGCAGCAACAGTCTTGTAGCACGAATGGCCTGTTCCACGATTTCATTTGCCTGTAATGGCCTAACCACTACTTCCGACAATTCCGTGGTGATGATGTGCAGCAAAACAACAATGGACAATTTATCCCTGTAAGCAGAAAGGGGTAATTTCTCTGCTCCATACCCGATCATCGTCATCTGTATGGAATCGGTAGTCATTGCACGGCTGATTACAAACCTTCCTTCATTATTAGTGACGAGGCAGGCAGGTTTGCCTTCCCTGAAAACAGTAATGGTTACTCCAGGCAATGGCTCTTTTGAAACGGCATCCAATACTTTTACTTCCAGCGATCCCACTGTTTGCCCGGCAGACCCTAAAACAACCGATAGTAATTGTATGATAAGAAAGAATTTGCGCAAAGGGATGTTTTTTACTATACGAAGGAAATACAAAAATGTTACAGTAAAAATCATGACGCCGCGCAACTAAATATATTTCGTATATAAAAAAGTAGTAACTTATCTTTAGACAAAATAGCATCCTCGTAAACCCTCTCCCGCACCCTTCTGACGACTATCGCTTTTGATTCGGTAACTGCCCGCCTTTGTAACAGTCATTATGATCCAGATTAGGAATACAACTGCTGTAACGATTTTTGT
Organism: Chitinophagaceae bacterium; assembly: GCA_044223995.1. Taxonomy (GTDB): domain Bacteria; phylum Bacteroidota; class Bacteroidia; order Chitinophagales; family Chitinophagaceae; genus JACMLD01. Next base: position 474,557 of record JBGALE010000001.1, on the reverse strand, counting down.
ATTGTTTGCCTGTTTATGCAGCCTTCAAACCATTGCGCAAGGCAGCCGGCGTTATTTTACCGGTGATAATACCAGCGAAACAGAATTCAACCGTATTTCAAAATCTGCCGTTCGCGCATCGAGGGATTTGGTCAATCTCCCGGAAGCAGTGTCGCTGAAACTATATGCTCCCGCACCGCAGGACCAGGGCAAGCATGGCACTTGTGTGGCATGGAGCACATCCTATGCAGCACGTACCATCAGTTACTGCATCCAGCACCAGATAAAAGATCCTGCACAAATACAGGCAGTGGCTTTTTCACCAGCTTACCTGTATTACTATATCAAAATGCCGGGGGATAACAACTGCAGTAACGGCGCCAAAATAGAACCGGCATTGAAAGTACTGTCAGATAAAGGCGATGTATTGCTGTCTGAAAATATTCCAGACTGTATTCCTGTCATAGACAATTCGACGGATGCAAAGGCAAAAGATTATACCATTAAAGCATACACATCGTTGTCTAATTACTTTGGCGCTATTGGTAAAAATGATCTGATCGCCATCCGGAAAAGCATCGCGGAAAACAAACCTGTTATATTCAGTCTTAAATGTTATTCAAGTCTCTTCAACGTGGGCAAAGACGGCGTATGGACGCCGGGGGCCAACGATACCATTGTAGGCAATCATGCTGTTTGTATTGTTGGGTATGATTCCAAACGAATGAATGGTTCATTTGAAATCCTGAACAGTTGGGGAAAAGACTGGGGTAATAATGGCTATTTTTGGCTGACGGATGCACAGATGATGCAATACGGGAGCTATGCACTCGAACTGATGGACCGGGAAACTTATGATCCCGCTATAACCCGCAGCATCGGCGTGCCACAGATAAAGGGAAGTTTTGATTTTGTGAAAACAGATGAATTTGCCAACGAAGTGGCCGGTATGCCAGTAACATTAACAACGGTAAATGCCGGTAATTCCATCTTTTCCAACTACGCCCTGAAAGAAAGTTATGCTGCCAGTACCAAGTTTAAAATAAAATTTACCACCAATGCACCGGCATTCGTATACATTTTTTCTGTTGATGACAACAACGTGATATCATCCCTGTTTCCCTACGCAGATAATATCAGCCCGGTTATCAACTCTACTGATGCAACGATCTACCTTCCGTCTGAAACAAAACGTTATACACTCAATGCAGATGCGGCCAGGGAAAAAATTTGTGTTTTGTACAGTAAGTCGGCTATCGACTTTGATGATCTAAAAAAAACAATCAGTGAATCAAAGTCTACGCTTGCCAATACAATGGCAACTAAGTTTGGTCAGCGTTTGATTCCCCTGCAGAAAATTAAGTTTACCAGCGACCGGATCAGTTTCAGCACACCAGCAGCGGAAAACGAACTGGCTTGTTTTTTTATCGATCTAATCCATCAATAACCCAGAAATTATTTATATGAGAAAAAGTAAACATGTTAAGCAGGCTACCATTTGTATTGCAATGCTGCTGTGCATTAACATCACTGCTTTTACGCAAACAGCACAACAGTATTACAATAACGGTCTTACTCTTTCCGCCAATAAACAATACAGCGATGCCATCGACAATTTCAGCAGGGCCATAAAACTCCAGTCAAATGACGACAAGATATTTTATGCACGCGCACTGGCCTACCAGCAATTAGCACAATACGACCTGGCATTAGCTGATGTAACTGATGCAATCAACATCAACCCGCGGATTGCGGCTTATTTTCAATTAAGGGGCAATTGCTTTTATTATATAAAAAACTATGACAATGCGCTGAAAGATTATTTCAAAACGGTGGCGCTTGAACCCGACAATGCCATGCATTATTTCAACCGGGGAAATGTATACCAGGTAAAAGGCCAGTATGATGCAGCCCTGAAAGATTATAACCAGGCGATTGCCATCAATCCAAAATATACTTATGCATACCAAATGCGTGGCAATACTTATTTAAAAATGAGATCGCAGGACCTTGCTTTGGCAGACTACAACCAGGCGCTGGCACTGGAGCCCAATAACGCTATCAACCATTACAATATCGGGAACCTGCTGGCAGCAATACCCGGCAGAGGCGATGAGGCTATTGAATATTACAACAAATCCATCCGCCTGAACCCGAGGTATGCCAATGCCTATCTCGGACGAGGCATTCTTGAGCACAACAGGAAGATGTTTGCACCTGCACTGGAAGATTTCACCAAATGTATTTCGCTTGACCCCAATTTCCTGAATGCCTACAACAGCCGTGGCATTTTGTACATATCCACCGGCGAATACAACCTGGCCATTGCAGATTTTGAAAAGGCCATTTCGCTGGACAATAACCGCGAACATCCATTCGTCGTATTGAATATTATCGAACCGCTGGCAAGATTACACCGTTTTGATGATGCTGCACAATACTACAATATGTACCGCGAAAGCAATACCAATGGGTATATTGACAGCCCGGGCTGGCTGTTTTTTAAAAAATACATGGAAGCGATCGCACAAAACCTGGTAAGAAATGATTTTCCCAATGCACTCAAATGCCTGCAGGATGCGGAACAACTCTATGGCACCAAGGACAAAACAGCGCCAGGCACCGATTTGCAGCAAAGAAACTATTCATCCATTCTCGCACTAAAAGGTTTTGTACTGGAGCAAATGAACAATACGGATGATGCCCAGCAGGCATACGAGCAATCATTGCTGATCAACCCCAACCAGCCCGATGTACGCAATGCACTGGGCGGGCTTACCAAAAAAGAACAGGCCCTTGTGCAGTCTGATAAAACAGACCCGGTTATTAAAATTCTCGAACCGGCAAATAATACCCGGTCCATATCAGTGGAAGACGATAAAGTGGCATCCACCACGCAACGCATACGCGGGCAGGCCATCGACCCAAGTGGTATAAAAACTGTCAAGCTCAACAACAAATCACTGTCTGTTGGTGAAAATGGGTATTTCGATACGACGGTTACAGTTGCCCCGGGAAAAAACACATTTGTTATCATGGCCATTGATAACAATGCCAATGCGACATCCACTAATGTGGAAGTCAATGCAGGTAAATTAAACACCGGAGCAACGGTTCCCGACAAGCCAGCAGTATCAAACAATGCAGAGATTAATTACAATCCCGTATACTATGCCATCCTGATTGCAGAACAAAATTACCAGGATGCCAACATCAATGAATTAACAGGGCCGGTAAATGATATGAACAGGATATACCGTGTATTGACCAGTAAATATAATTTCAACGCAGAAAATACCGACACGCTGGTAAACGCCACCAGAGCCAGTATTCTCGAAACTATTATCCGGCGCGCCAATGCCATGGGCGAAAACGACAACCTCTTTGTTTTTTATGCAGGACATGGTGAAATGATCACCAATCCTGATAAATCAGAAGAAGGGTTCCTGGTACCAAAAGATGCCACGGCAGGGATGGTAAGTTCTTATATTAGCAGTGAAGATCTGCTGCGGACTATTAAGTATTCGAAGGCAAAACATATATTGTTTGTTGTCGACGCTTGTTTCTCTGGTACCTTGTTCAGGGATCTGCCAAAAGATGCACCTGCATTAGTGGCAGATAGTTATAAAGACAAAAGCAGGCGCTACCTGGCCAGTGGTAACCGTAAACCGGTTCCGGATCAAAGTGTGTTCATTGAAGACTTTGTGGTATCGCTGCAGGAAAACCGCCAGCAATACATTACGGCAGAGCAGTTGATTGATATATTTAAGAATGATTACCGTAAGACAGGCTTGCAGCTACAGTACAATCCCATAAAAAATACCGATGACCAGGGCGGGCAATTTGTATTCAAACGAAAACAATAATGGAGATTATTTCGCGGAACGCTTTGCAGGCAGGCCGATAAGATTGCCGGCCAGGCGTTTCGGATCGGAATACATAACTGGTGTTTGATTTTTTTTGAAGCCGTCCATGTCCTCCTTTACCTTATTAAACAAAATATCCATCGGCGTATCGGCTGGATATTTGTCGAACGCCCGCATGATAGCTGCAGTAAACATGCCATGAACATTGTTGTTGGGGTCTTTAAACTCCAGCGCCTTCTGGTAATCCATGGTTGCGGAAAAAAAGAGAAACTTTGAATCCTTGCGGTCAGCAGGTCTTTGTACATTATCCTTCTCTGCAATTGTTACTACTTCCGTAGCATTAAATGACCTGGTCGCTGCAACGGGTGGCGCGGCCATATTTTTATTCATCTCACCCGCATCATAACTATCCAGCGCGCGCTGTAATATAAAGTCAAATGGGCACAGGCCAACCCCGTCCGCATCCACCGGCATACATTCTTTTAGCGTAAATTTTTCCCTGTCCTTACAATCGGGTACACCATCACCGTCTGAATCAGTCTTATCTTTCACCACACCATTTTCATCCAGTGCACAACCGGCTACGGCTGCAAGGGATAAACCAGCGATGCTGTCCATCAGTAAAGGAATATTGTTTGATTTTTCTGTTAACCTTGCCATCAGTTCATTTAAATTCACAGACCGCTCTCTTTCCATATTCCTGGCCGCATCACGATCTGCCTTTGCGAGGTTGCCACTAAAACAACAATCAAACACGCTGGTAAGGATAACTTTTTTATCAATAAAGAGATTAAAATATTTTTTCAGGGAAACATCACGGAAGAAGCATTTAAAGTGATCACTATAGTTATAGAGATCGCTGGTGAGCATCGCCTGGTTCATACCTCGTTTGACGGGATCGTTGGCTTCCTCGGTATTATTCATGTATACGCCATGTCCAGAGTAATAAAACAGCATAATATCGCCCGGTCTGCATTGCTTCAGTTTTTTCTGCAAACCGGCTGCAATATTGTCGCGGGTGGCTGCGGCATTATAAATAGTATCGATATTGGTATTTTTAAATCCAAATTTGCTGATGAGTATATTGCGAATGGCATTGGCGTCGTTTACAGAACCTTTCAGGCTTTCCACGCTTTTGATGCCGGGCACCTCGTAATAATCATTGATACCAATCAACAATGCGTATTTGTTTTGTGCCATCAACGCGAGGGTAAAGAGGATAAGACCAGCGGTTACAACTATTTGTTTTTGAAACGCCATTGTATCGATATTAGTCTTATATTTTCATTACAATATAACCTAAATTTTCTCTCAACCGGATGAAAAGACTTTCTTTTTTACTGGTACTACTGTCCAGTTGCATCATAGCATTTCCACAGGACAGGGAAATCGACAGCTTACGATCTGAGCTGGCAAAACAGGAAACGGATACAGGAAAGATACTGCTCTCTTATTACCTCAGCAATGCTTACCAGGCTTCCAAACCCGACTCTGCATTGCTGATTGCACAGGAAGCCTATTACATGGCAAAAAATAAAAAATTTATCCAGGGTGAATCATGGGCATTGAACCAAATGGCCGTAGCCTTTAACAGCCTCGGTAATTTTCCAAAAGCGCTTGAATATTATATTGAACAACTGAAGATGGAAGAGAAACTGGGTGTTGCAGAAAATATTGCCATCGTTCAATTGGATATTGCCCTTCTTTACAACAATGCAAAAGATCACGACAACGCCCTGGTGTATGCAAAAAAAGCAGATTCCATTTTTAATGCCCATAAACTGGAGTCATATTCGCTCTATAGCCTGTTAGACATCGGCGATATTTATGAGAAGAAGAACAATATTGATTCCGCATTGTATTATACAAAGAAATGCCTGGAACTCTCAATTAAGGCAAAGAATAAACTCATTACGGGGACAGCGTTGAACAACCTGGGTAATATTTATTACAAGTCGGGAGACGATTCAGATGCATTTAACAGTTACAAAGAAGGGTTGCCTTACCTGGGAGAAGCCAATGATTATTCCAACTATGCAGAAGGTGTGCTGGGGCTGGCCCGTATTTTTGAAAAAAGACAGCAGCCTGATTCCGCCATTTACTACGGTAAAAAATCTTACGATATTGCTCATAATAACCAGTTCCTGGTAAAGGCCCTGGATGCAAGCGTGTTTTTAACGGAATTATACAAGAAGGAAAAAATAACGGACAGTGCATTTATTTACCAGGAAGTCATGATCAGTCTCAGGGATTCTATCGACAGCCGGGAAAAGATTAAAGATGTACAAAACATCACGACCGAGGAAGAATTGCGGCAAAAGGAGTTGGCACAACTGCGGCTGGAGGAAATTAAAGAGCGAAAGGAAAAATTACAGTTGCTGCTAATAGGTATCATCATTCCCATTTTCTTTATCGTTACCATCGTCATCAGCCGTAAAAAAGTTCATATAAAGCTTATCGAATTTTTGGGTATTATTTCCATATTACTTTTCTTCGAATACATCACTTTACTGTTGCATCCGTTTATAGCGGAAAAAACAAACCACTCACCGTTTATCGAGATCATTGTATTTGTTGCAATTGCAGCCGTCATTACACCGTCTCATCACCGCATAGAAAGATGGTTGATTGATAATTTAAAACGATATAATTATTTAAAACTTCACCCGAAGGAAGTGCAGCCAAAAGAAAATGTCAGTGAAGAGGAAGTGACTGAGTAAATTCCTTTCACTGACATCAACGATGCGAATAAGGTGTTCGTTAATTTTGTTTGGGCGGTGGGGGTGGCGGCGTTTGCGTTCCCTTTCCACTGGTATCAGTCTTAGTCGTGTCTGTAGTCACAGCTGGTGTCGGAGCAGCAGTTGTGTCTTTAGTGGCAGCAGGCTCATCCTTTTTATCTGCACCGTTGCTGCAACTGTACACGGCTGCGAAGAGGATGATGGCGCTGGCCACCAGCAATGATTTAAAGCGGTTGGGTTTGGTTTGGATAGCCATATATAAATAAATTTTCACCTAATATAATCCAATTTTAGGTGTACCCAATAAAACGGATGCTCTTTTGTTTCCCCACCCGTAAAAAGCCCCTGTTTAAACCTGCAAAAAACAGTAACTTTAGTGACTTCTCTTTCACTATTAAATACTGCTATATGAAAAAGGACATTTCCCAAAATGTTTCCGCGCAGGATTTTCAACAGGATCAAACAATCGCTGCACCCATCCGGCAAAAAGATATGAGCCGCCGGAAATTTGTAGAATTAATGGCGTCTTCTGCTGTGGCATTTACCATTGTTCCAAGGCATGTGCTGGGTGGAAGAAATTTTATTGCGCCAAGCGATAAGATAACACTGGCCTATATCGGGATCGGCACACAGGGAATCAGGGAACTGCTGCCCATGCTGGCCATACCCCAGTTTCAAATAGTAGCGGTTTGTGATCCTGCCAAGGAAGCCATCGGTTATAAAGACTGGGCCAAAGACTGGCTCCGCAATGAAATCAGGACCGCCATTAAAAACCCCGACTGGGTTTCCGGTGGCGACAATACCATTCCGGGAGGAAGAGACAATGGTAAATCTATTGTAGATACTTTTTATGCAAATGTCCATCCCGAATTAAAATTCAAGGGTTGTACTGCGTATGCAGATGCACGTGAGTTACTGGACAAGGAGAAAGACCTGGATGCGGTAAAAATAATGACGCCCGATCATTTGCATGGCGTTTTGTCCATGGCTGCTATGAAACGCGGCAAACATGTACTCGTTCATAAGCCTTTGTCAAACCGTTTGCTGGAAGGAAAAAAAGCCATCGAAATGGCACGCAACAGCAAAGTCATTACACATTTGATCCCCTGGGATTCCAATGGTTCTATGGAAACAGTGATGTCGTGGATCAATGCCGGCGCCATTGGCAAACTGACAGAAGTACACAACTGGACCAACCGTCCTGTTTGGCCGCAATATCCATCATTGCCCACAGATACACCACCCGTGCCGAATGGATTGGACTGGGATCTTTGGCTTGGACCTGAAGCAAATCGTCCTTATCATCCCAACTATACAAACATGGTATTTCGCGGGTGGTACGATTTCGGTGGCGGTTCAATGGCAGATATGGGTCATTATAGTTTATGGACCGTGTTCAATGCATTGCAATTGGAAAGCCCAACCATCATTGAGCCGAACCTCAGTCACGTTTGTGGCATGCATGACCCGGTGCCATTTCAAATCAATAATAATTTTTCATTCCCGATGGCAAGTTCTGTTCGTTTTAAATATCCGGCCAAAGGATCAAGACCGGCAGTTGACCTTTGCTGGTACGATGGCGGCATGCGGCCACCGATTCCTGCCGAACTGATAGAAGCCAATAAAGAATTACCCGCAGAAGGAATGATGTTTGTCGGCGACAAGGGAAAAATCCTGGCAGGGTTCAACGTGCAAAATCCGCAGATAATCTCCGGAAACAAAATGGATGCCCCTTCCAATAAAACTGCCGACAACCGCGACCAGGTGGCAAAATCAACAGCAGCGCTGCAATTGTTTATTGATGCCTGCAAGAGTGGCAAACAATATCCGGGTAATTTTCGCGAAGCAGAGTTTATCACGGAAGCAATCAATTTATATGCAGTGGCCCTGCGAACAGGTAAGCTGCTCAAGTATGATGCTGCCAGCCTGAAGATTACCAATGTAGCCGATGCCAATAAATATTTGGCGCGTGAATACAGGACGGGCTGGGACCCTGCGACTATCTAACAATAATGGTTACACGATTAAATAAAGCATTATGAAAAAAACAAACAGGAGATCATTTATCACCACTGCATCGTATGGATTGGGCGCTGCAATTGCGCTGTCGCATATTCCCCGTTCACTGTTTGCACAGGGCAATAGTGCCATGAAAGATATGGCACTTGGCTTTCAGTCCTGGACAGTTCGCGATATGCTGTCGAAAGATTTTGGCCCTACTTTAAAAATGATGGCAGGGTATGGCTACAAATTAATTGAGATGTGTTCGCCGCAGGGCTATGCCACCATAGGGTTTGGCCCGATTGCAAAAATGAAAACGGCAGATATAAAAAGTACCATCACCGATGCGGGATTGAGTTGCCCAAGCTGTCATTTTGGTTTTGGTGAGTTTGCGCCGGATAAACTGGATGCCAGCATTGAGTTTGCACAACAACTCGGGCTTACGCAAATGATTTGTTCCACTTTCTGGCTGCCAAAAACAGCTACCATCAAAGATTACCAGGATGCCGCGGTTAAATTCAATAAAGCAGCAGAAAAAATAAAGGCAGCCGGCATGCAGGCAGCTTTTCACAACCATGAGTTTGAATTTGCACAACTGGAGGGCCAATTGATTTATGACGCACTGATGAGTAGCTTTGATCCCGGCCTGGTAAAAATGCAGTTTCAAACAGAAGTGATCAACCTCGGATACAAGGCGGCGGATTATTTTAAAAAATATCCCGGCAGGTTTATCTCTGCACATTTATCTGATTGGACCAGCGACAAAAAAGAAGTAGCAGTTGGCCAGGGAGTGATTGACTGGAAAGAATTTTTTACCGCAGCTAAAACTGGTGGTGTTAAAAATTTCTTTGTAGAAATGAACCTAGACAAATTTAAAGCCAGTGCTACGTTTATACATGCCATGTAAACGGAGGTATCAATTTTTATTTATCGGTAAATGGCGGGGAACCCCGCCATTATTTTTATAATTACTTTTTTTCAGCAGGCAACATACCGGCTATTTATTTTTTATTTATCGATTCTTTCAGTTGGGTTAATTAAATAGTATCAGGAATTTCTTCATATACTTACAATTATCCTGTTCTATTTTGTTCTGACCAGCGTGTATACCATGCCGCCGGTTTTCAGGCACAATAACTTTCCGCCCCGCACCATTTTAAACCATGCGTCAAAACTTTCGGTTTTTCCCTCGAAACGATTGGTAGCAGTAAGGTTCCAGTTGGAAAGTGTGTACTTGCCTTTATAGTTTTGCTGAAAAGTAGACATTGCCCCAACGCTGCCGGTGGCACCATTGTGAATGCTGGTATAACTACCATCAGCATTAAAGTTAAAGGTGGCGCTCCTGGCAGCAACCGTCATGCCGGCATATCCTTCATAACCGCTGGGTGTGGAATAATACCATTGCATGGCGGAAGAGACTCCATCCTGCCAGGTTCCGGCAATATCATGCACACTTACAGCAAATTTATTATAACCACTCATTGCCGAAAGTTCAGAAGGTGCAAAGCTTCCGCCATTTGCCTTTGGAAACTGCTGCCATAAAGAAGCTTCATCTTTGGCCGAGCCAATGGTGATATAGGCTGTGTTGGGAGAAATGTCCAGCCGCATACCCACAAACCTCCTTTCACCAGTTTGTTTGTCAGTAGCCCATCCTTCTACATAGGTTGGCTTTAAGGAGCCGATTACTTCCCCGTTGTCCTTATATTGCTTTGATTCAATGTTGAAATATTTCGATACATAGTTATCCCAGTAATAATCCCTGTCCACCACCCCTGTTCCGGTAAAAATTTTATAATCGTAGGGAAGTGCATACCATACATACACTTTAATATCGTTTTTAGTTACCAGTATCCAGTCGTTTTGAACTGTGCTGGTCCATCCGTCATCAAAATTGGTGGTTAGTGAAACATAACTGTCCTGGTTCACGGGAGCAGAAGACTGGGATAAATTGCTGTTATTATTATTGGACTCCGGTTTAATTAATTCAACAGAAGCCATTAAATCCTGGATGTTCTCCAGGTAACGTTCATCTGCAGTGGTAGCCACGATACTTACACATTTTCCAAAACCACTAATCGTCGTCAGCATTGCAGCCGCTGGTTTATTATTGAAAATAAATTTACCGGTTCCTGCTTTGGTCTTCCAGCCTCCGTTTTCCGGGATATCTGTTGTTTGTGGCTGATCGGTGATATTGTACACTTTGGCAACAAGCTCATTCCACTCATTCTGAAAATCCTTATCGATATTTCCCTTGCTGCCGGTACTCTTGTATACAGCAATCTGGCACCAGCTACCATCTTTTTTGTCTACAAAACTATATCCAACCACCGTTTCTTTCATTTCCTTCTTCCAACCGCCTGGCGCGTTGAAAGATACGATATCGAATATTTCTTTTTGCGCAGAGGACTGTACTGCCAATGCACACAGCAAACAAAGTATAACTGCAACTTTCATAATACAATTCATTTGAGGGTAAAAACATAGATAATACTATGAAAGTACGGTTTGACCAATGGGCCAGTGCTCCCGGAAAAACAGGATTTTTTATGAAAACAAAGTAGCACGACACAGCAAAGCGTGTTCAAAATAATGACTACTTGCCCGGTCTCTTTATTTCCCTGCCTGCCAGGTACATCTTCCAGGGCTCCCAATAATGATCATGCCAGCCTTTGTCAAGCCCGGCAGCTTTATCGTCGGGCACATTGCCGTGAAATACATTTAGCACCGCATCTTTTCCCTTTTGTTCAAATGATAAAACAAATACTGAATCTTCTGCGCCCTGTCCCCAATCAGCACCGAACCATTGCTGTACGACTAATTTATTTTTTACAGTCTGCAATGTCTTACCGGTAATATAACCATCAAATACTTTAAGTTTACTTCCGGGCTTCTCCCCAATGGTCACTTTACTGTTGGTGATCATACCATGTAATGTTGCATCCATATAAAGCTGGTACAATTGACTGGTCTTTGTATTTTTAAATACTACTTCTTGAATGATCGTTGCCATAATATTAATTTTTGTGCTTTACGCAAACATTCGCCTTATAGGCATGCGAGCGAAAGCGGTTACTGATTATTTTTTGGTGGGGTAAACAAAATTGGTTGATGTTTCCATTGTCTTGATGGGCCTTACTTCTATAGTCGCACCTTTGACGAATGCAAATTCAGGATTGCGTTTTGCAATGGCAATGGCTTCGTCTAAATCGTTGGCAAGTATATGGTAATAGCCAACCTGGATCTCCTTTGTTTTGTCTACTGCGGTTTCGGTAAATGCATTGGCGTGACCAGAAAGAATCACCCCTTCCCTGATTAAGGGCTGAGCACTTTTGAGCTGACCCTTACCGGTCAGGTTTTCAATATATACCTGGCAGGCTTTAAGGAATTGCTGCTGTTGCTCAGGTGAAAGGTTTGCTTTACCATCACCTTCATTTCTGATTAATAACATAAACTCTTTCATTTTAATTTGTTTTTTATTTGAATAATTTGATCTGTAGACAAACGCGCTGTTATAAAAAGGACATGGTTACAGGTTACATCCAAAATATTTTTTCATGGGCTCCCAGTACTGCAATCCCCAGTGTGTATTGATGATATTACCCAATGCGTCTCTCTCACCAGTTTGCTCAATAAATACTTCATAATCGGGAACATTGGCATGCACCATTTGAATTTCGGAGCCAAAGGCTGTTTTCCTGAAGCGCAACACAAGCGTTGATGGTACCTCTGTATTGAGTGCTTTATTGGTTGCTAATGTAAACGGAAGGTTTTTCCAGGTCTGAACGATGAGTTCGTTTGGCACAGCTTCCAGCAAGATTGCCTTCAGGTTGTACACCTGGTTGCCATTTTCATCTTTGAACCCCCAGCAGCGAAGTTCATCGCCCACCCTTGCAGTTGCAACATTGCCCGCGCCAGGGCGGTACCATGTTGTTTTGTCTTCACCTTCTCCGGAGGTAGTCATTTTACCATGCTCTACCGAGTTGACATAGGCGCGATAAAGTTGTTCAGGAGAAATTCCCGGAAATTGATTTGTTTGAATGAGGTTCATAATTTAATTTTTATTAGTTGAATGAATTGTTGGTTTTGGTATACTGACAAATCAGCGTTATAAAAAGGGACATGGGGCAGGAAAATATTTTTAAAATAAAAAAGGAGGCAGATTTGCCTCCTTTGTAAGCCTGGTATACAAGCAGTTATTAGTTAATGCCCTCTTCATGTTTTATTTCCCGCACCTCAATTCTTGCTGTATCGTCATCGGTTAATAATGGATGTTCCTGGGCAATAGCCTTAGCCTCCTCCAGGCTGTCGGCACGGAAATGAAAATACCCTGCTATCACTTCCTTGGATTCGATGAAAGGGCCGTCTTTGAACGAGTTGCCTTTGCCCTGCAGGATGGAACCCACCATGGTCAGTGGTTGTGCACTGATGAGCCTGCCGGTGCTTTTAAGGTTTCCAATGTAATTAATAACTTTTTGAAGGTGCACCTTGTGCAGATCAGGTGGCATTTTTTCGGAGCATTCACCTTCGGTCCTGATAAGTAAAAGAAATTCACGCATACAATTTTTTTTGATGATACCCGATGACAAGCGAGTGACTCAAAAAGGGACCTGGCCTCAAATTATTTTTCCCGGCAGCGCTTTACCTTCTTTTTGAGCAGTTCCTTTTCAGATGCCAGGGGCGCCAAATCAATTGCCTTTTCCAGGGATCCAATGGCATTATTGAAATCACTGAGTTGAATATAAAATTCCGCTTTTGTAGAATAAAAAAGATAATAAGACTGCAGAAGGTTGTTGCTCCCGATTTGTTCCAGTTCGTTCAATGCTTTTTTTGGCCCATCCACTTTTGACACAACGATGGCACGGTTCAGCAAAATAAGAGGCGAATTATCGAGGAGCAGCAAATTGTCATACAGCGAAAGAATACCTGACCAGTCGGTTGACTCATAATCGGGGGCAATGCTGTATTGGGCAGAAATGGCTGCAAGTATGTGATAGATACTGATACTGTCGTTTTGTGTTGCTGCTGATAAATGACCGAGGCCTATGCCCAGTAATGCGGTATCCCAAAGAGAACGATCCTGTTCCTCCATTGTCAACAAATTGCCATCGCTGTCCTGCCTCGCTTTGAACCTGGAAGCATTGATATACATCAGCGCTGTCAATGCATGAACGATCTCCTTGTGTTGTATTGTATTGTCGGCAATGATAATTTGAGCCAAACGAATGGCTTCTTCACATAGCTCATAGCGAATGACATCATCCCCTTTGGAGGCACTGTACCCTTCATTAAACAAAAGGTAAATGGTTTCAACAACAGTGTTCAGCCTTTTTTCAAGCGCAGTACCCTGTGGTAATTCAAAAGGAATTTTCGCATCACGAATACTTTGCCTGGCCCTTACCAGTCGTTTGTTTATATTTTCTTCGGAGGTAAGAAATGCTTTTGCAATCTCAGGAATACTGAATCCACAAAGTGTTTTTAAAGCCAGTGCAATCTGTGAATCGGGAGATATAGCCGGGTGGCAACAGGTAAAAATCATTCTTAACTGGTCGTCCTGAATTTCCTGATCGGAAAAAGAAAGATCCATGGCAGGTGTTGTATTATTTTCAGCGCGAAGGAGGTGCGCTGTTTCACTTTGATAAGCACGGTGATAACTTTTCCTGTTGATGATATTGAGGGCCTTGTTTTTTGCTACCCGGTACAGCCATGCGGTAGGGTTATCCGGTATACCCCTGTATTGCCATTGTTCCAATGCCTCTATCAGCGAGTCCTGTACAACATCCTCCGCCAGTTCAATATTGTCAGTTCCAAAAACACCCGTCAGGACAGATATGATTTTACCAGCCTCATGCCTGAAAAGGTGGTCAACCATTTTTGATATGTTTCCTGATTCAGTTGTCAATAGTATTCGGGATATATTTATTAATTAAGGTAACCAATAAAACATAGTCAGGGTTAAAAGGTGTATTATTTTCTCAATTTGTTTGTGCCACTGTTCTTCTTAAAAAAACTACATTTTATTGCTCCAGGGTAGCATAATTAATTACGTTTGACCTGACTTTTTTCTGATGAACATAGTAAATTTTGTTTTAATTAAGACCTTGCAAATGCTACCAATGGTTTTATATCGCCAGCATCGGCTTCCCGAATAGCTTTTAAATATGCACTTCGCACATCTCCATCTTTTATCAATTTAGCTGCACCCCAGGTAAATACTTGTTTTTTAAAAATTTTTTCGATAATGATGTCTGCCATTAATCGGCTGTGCCTTCCATTACCATTTGCAAAACAATGAATACTCACAATGCGGTGTTTAAACCGTATTGCTATTTCTTCTGCGCTGTGCGTATTATTATTCAACCAGTATGTTGCATCATCTAGTAAATTCTTTAACGCCACTGGTATTTGCCATTTGTCTACTCCAATATTTTTGTTGGTTTGCCGAAACTCACCTGCCCATACCCATACGTTACCATACATTCGCTTATGTAATGTTTTTATAAAATTTTCGGTGAATATAATTTCTGGTTTAAAGGAAAGGTTTAAACTCCATTGAATAGCCTGTTCAATATTTTGCTGTTCAAACTCATCCAGTTCACCACGGGTAGCTACAGTATGAATAAGCAATCCTTCTTTCTCATCATCATCCAGCGGTGTTTGCCCGTCTGTCTCATTTAAATCTAATCCCATAATGTTTTAGGCATTTCATTTTTAATGGCTATCGCCCTTTCCTGGATAGCTTTTTCAATGCGCTGTTTGCTGTTTTCCTGGTTTTCCAGTTTCATGGTATTGCTGGTGCGTAATACTATTTGGGTAGCCAGTTCTTTTGCTTTTCGGTCTATCAATTCTGCGAGACTGCCATCTACCGGAACAAACCCGTATACCAACTGCATGTCCAGCGCTTTTGCTGCTTCCCGCAGGGATTTTATAGTTATGGAGCCTTCTTTTTCCCGGCGTTCAATATCCTGGACGCTTTGTTTGGCTATTGAAAGGCGTCTGCCCAACTGCTGCATACTCATACCAATAGCAGTACGGATTGCTTTTATCCACCCTGTTGGTGGGGGTGAAGTTTTCTGTAAACTACTATAAATCATCATTTTACTGTCCAATTGCTGTATTTGCAAGGATTTTTTACCCATAAAATTAAGACTATATACTGACTTTAAAGTTCCAAAAGTAAGCCTATAATATGACAAAAAAAATAAAAAGTAATACTATACCCTGACGAACCGGTGAATAACGGGGTTATCAGGTTCCCTGGTATAATTACTCTCCAGGTGGAAAGCGCATCAAATAGATTGCTATAAGTAAGTAATTGTAATATTACTGATGTATATGTTCACAGCATTTGATTTTCCGTCCGGGCTCCAGTTCTGTGTCATATTGGTAAATAAAAGATTTTGGAATAATGTTGAAGGTGGCAAACCTTTGCATGCAGCCGTATTATTGTATTCCTGCTTAAAGTCTTTGGATGCAGCTACCTGTTTATCATTAATAAAAAGAGTTACAGTTCCATTTTTAACTTTCAATGCAGCATGTATCATCGTTTTTTTATTGGTGAACTCGCGGAGATCATAGGTGGTATTGAAATCGCCTTCATACCCGCCAATGGTAGAGTTAATGGATGTTGTAGCCCCGCCACTGTAATTATTATTGTTATAGTCCGCTTCATTTCCCGCAATAATCCTTATTTGCAATGTTGTGCCCTTTTCATTTGGCTTTACCGAACCCTCAGTTGTTAGCTGGTAAGTACTAAGACTTAGTGTTACTGCACCACCTGTTCTTACGTTGAACGGATCGGTAACCACATCAAATTCTAAAGAAAAATTCTCCGGCAGTGGTTTTTTTAATATAGTTCCGGCTGATAAATTATTCCTCAGGCCTAACTGTAACCATTTTCCCTGTTGATTTTTTAGGGTTACTACAGAAGCCGTGGCCCTGCTTCTTGAATCATTCCATCCCGCGGGCCTGCTGCCATCTGTATTTGCTGAGAAATCATCGGCAAAAAATACTCCCTTGGGCAATGACTTGGTTTCAGCAACCACTCCATGCTTTTTAATCGTCTGTATGCGGGTCGCTTGTTCTGTTGCGTTAGACGCTAAGTATGACTGTCCTTTTACCTTTTCAGGGTTAAAAAAATAATCATATACATAATCATAGTTGAAATAACGGAGCATGGCGAGGTGCAGTTCATAAGGCTTTACCCTTGAATTGGGTTTTTGTGCCTGCCAGGTAATGGCCACCCACAATGGTTTGTCTTTTTTACTGTTCTCCATGGCTTCCTTTGTATACCGGTATACAGGATAGCCCGGAATTTGCTGGTACCAATCTTCCACAAAAAGCGTGGGAATACTGCTGGTGCTGGTAAATTCAGCAAAAGAAGGTCCTGCCCAGCCATAAAGTATGGCTTGTTCATTCAACTTGTTCTTGTATTTTTCCTTTAACTGGTTTAGGTTCTTTATACATTGGGGGTATAGCTTTTCATCCAGGTCTTTTATTACACCTGCATAATAGGATGGGTTGTTCGATGACATCTGTCTTGCCTCTTTTTTTCTTGCTTCCATTTCCCGTTGCAATCCCTTTTCACATAGCATCAAAACTTCGCCTTTGGTTAATTGCGTGATGGGCAGTTTATTACCGGGGGTCAATACAACAGTTACCCAGTTATTAGCCATAAAATAAACAAGGTATTTTGAAAACCTGCCGCCATTGTGCAGACCATAGTCTTTTACGGCTTCAATTATGGTTGGATTGGTAAAAGTGCTTGTATAATTATCCTTCCACATGGTAAAATAATAACCATCCGGCGAACTCAGCAATTCAGCGTTGTTAATACCGGCAAGCGCATTGGTATACATTAAGACATCGTTGTGATCTTCATTGGGTGCCATTTCATATTTACCTGTTCTGTTGCTTTTGAACAATCCGTAAATAAGTGCTGCCATGCCAATACTTTGGGGCACGGGATAATTGTGTTGCACTGACGTAAAATTTTTTGGAAAGATGTCTCCAAAACCCCCGATGGGTGCGTACGTACGCTGCATCCATGTAATGAATGAATCTCTTAACGATTGCTGGTAGGAAGAAAAGGTCTGCCCCTCAACAACCAATGGCTTATACTGCTTGCCTTTAAAAGTATACACCGTTTTCCAGCCGATGACACTATCTTCAATTTGTTGTTGCATGGTGGGCTGTGCGATAACGGATATGCGGAAAAAGAAAAGCACTATTGCTATAATACAATACTTGACAGGTGCTGGTGTATACGATCTGGTAATTGGTTCCTGCATATAATTTGCTTTGAACAAACCTATTGCCAACCTGGACGATTACTTATCCCCGAAAAAGAGGATTTATTGCGATTACTTTCCGATACAAAACTTCGAAAAGATATAATCCAATTGATCGTCATTGGTAATCTCTCCGGTTATTTCTCCCAGGAAATGAAGGCAAAGCCGAATGTCCAGCGCCACCAGGTCACCGGGAATATGTTCATCAAGACCACGGCGAACATCCTGCAACGCCGTATCCAGTTTTTGTAATGCTTCAAAATGCCGTGCATTGGTGACAATGGTCGATTCATTGTTTACTTCTCCTGCCAATGCCTCACTCACCAATTGTTTTTTTAATGGTTCAATGCCTTTTCCTTCTTTTGCAGAAATCAAAATAGCGGCATCATTCACCGGCATTTCGTTTTTATGGCTGCTGGCTATATCTGTTTTATTGGCTACCAGTATAAATGGCTTTTTTAATGACTGCAGCCAGGTCACTGCTTCCTGCAATGCCTGCTTGCTTTCCGTTGACTGGTCATAGAGGTACAATACAATATCTGCCTGGCCGGCTTTTTCAAAACTCCTTCCCACCCCTATACTTTCAATTTCATCCGTGGTATGTTCACGTATACCAGCCGTGTCAATCAGCCGGAAAATAATCCCATCTATATTTAATATCTCTTCAATGGTATCGCGGGTGGTGCCGGCAATAGCGCTTACAATGGCGCGGTTTTCATTGAGCAAAGTATTCAGCAAGGTAGATTTCCCTGCATTGGGCTTCCCGATTATTGCTACCTGTACACCATTTTTTATGACGTTGCCAATGGCAAAAGAACGCAACAGTTCACTGGTTGTTTGCTGCAACGAAGCTATCAGCGAAAACAATTGCCCCCGATCTGCAAACTCGACATCTTCCTGCGAGAAATCCAGTTCCAGTTCTATCAGCGCTGAAAATTTAATCAGTTGTTCGCGTAACTCTTTCAGTACAGTAGAAAAACCACCACGTATATTCTTTAATGCATTCCGGCTGCTGGCTTCAGTATTGCTGGCAATCAAATCGGCAACGGCTTCTGCCTGCGTGAGATCGAGTTTGCCATTTAGAAAAGCGCGCTGCGTAAACTCCCCGGGCTTTGCCAGCCTGGCGCCTTTGTTAATACAGGCTTTTAATATTTGCTCCAGTACATAAGGCGAACCATGCCCCGATATCTCCACCACGTTTTCCCCGGTATATGATCTCGGCGCCCTGAAAACAGTCAGTACCGCTTCATCCAGTGTACGGCCGTCTTCTTTCAGGTAACCTACATGTGCCGTATGAGATGGCTGCGATAACAAATCCTTCGACGGAAACAATTTACCTGCAATGGCAATTGCCTGCTCGCCACTCAATCGTATCACACCAATAGCGCCAATCCCTTGCGGGGTAGCGAGCGCTACGATTGTATCATCCCATCCGCCTCTTTGTACACTCATTGCTTTTTATATTGAAGTTCCAAAAGTAACACAGTGTGGGGCAATAAAAAATCCCCTCCTTTTGGAGGGGATTCAGCATATTATGCCATTAATTTTATTGCGCTTCAAGTTTGAAAGTGATGGGTTGCTTTCTGTAAGCTTTTACCTGGCGCCCGTTTTGTACGGCAGGTGTCCATTTACCACTTTTCTTGATTACACGGATGGCTTCAGCCTGTAGTTCCTTCGCTCCGCTTATTGCTTCCACATCGCTCACGTTACCTTCCTTGTCCACGATAAACTGAACGACTACGGTTCCCTGGATTTCATTGTCCTGTGCTTCCTGCGGATATGCCAGGTTTTTGCTCAGGTAACGCTGCCAGGCGCTTAAACCACCGGGGTATTCAGCATCAATTTCCACTTTGGTGAATGTTTTATCCCAGTCTTCTTCTTCTTTCTTGGGGGCTTCTACCACACCTTTACCATTGTCAACTGGCGCTACGATACCTTCGTCCTTAATACCTTCCTGGTTTACGGTTCCGATTTTGGTATCTTCCAGCTTTTCCTGTTCTGGTGGTTTTTCGTCTTCTTTTACCTCTTCATCTTTTACAATTTTAGGAGGGGTAAACTTAGCCATTTCCACTTTAGGCGGCTCCTGTTTTGGCGGGGGCGGCGGGGGCGGCGGTTCATTTTTCTTTTCTTCCTGTTTTACTTCTTCCAACTGCACGTCTTTTACCACCATTGCCTGTTTGGTTTTATGTGCCTCAATGAAGTTGGAAACAGCAAATACCACGAAGATGAGCGCTAACAAAGCTGCCATAAACAGCAGGGCCAGTGTCAGGCGCTTATTGTAGGTTTTGCGCAAGTCATAAGCGCCGTAATCTTTATTCCTGCCATCAAAAATGATGTCAAGGATATCGGCACTCATTATCTTATTTACGTCTAACATGATACAATTTTTTAGTAAGATGCATTACTTTAACGATTCCATAAAGCTTTTGGGGCTTATTTACCGCCGCCAGCTTCCTGTGTTTTCTGGATAAGCATAAACTCCACATCAGAAATATCCACCATTGCATAACGTTTTACGTCGTTAATGGTCATTTCATCCAGGGCATCCACTACGTTTTTATAGCTGGATTCTTTGTCTGGCTTGATAACGCAAACGAAATCTTTCGGGTCGGTAGATTTTTTCTTATTGAGGATGACATCCCTGATCCCTTTAAAATTGGTGGTTTTAAAGTTAGATGCATCAGGGGCGAGCTCTCCTTCGTAATAATAAACCGCATCGTTTTTTCCGAGTAATAAGGTCAGTGCACCGGATGCCTTTACCTTATTTTGCTCTTCCGGTTTTTCGGTATCCTTTGGAAGGAATAACCGCATTGCCGTTGGCTGACTCATCGTTGTGGTGAAGATGAAGAACGTGATCAGGAGAAAACCAAGATCCACCATCGGGGTGAGATCCACCCTGGTAGAAAGTTTTTTCCCTTTCTTAACGCCTGGTCCTTTTTTATGTCCACCTCCACCCGAGGTATCCATTTCTGCCATATGGCTTAATTTTTTAGGTGACTAATATTTTTTTTACTGTCCGCCTTTAGGTTTGTTCTGGTTGGCCTTATACAATTCAGAACCAACAGGAACGCCTTCCGGGTTTGTTACCATTTGGAATTTCATCAAATCGTTCTTTTTAAAGGCATTGATAACACCCTGGAAAGAAGGATATT
Source organism: Chitinophagaceae bacterium (assembly GCA_044223995.1). Classification (GTDB taxonomy): domain Bacteria; phylum Bacteroidota; class Bacteroidia; order Chitinophagales; family Chitinophagaceae; genus JACMLD01. The sequence goes on along the minus strand of JBGALE010000001.1, from coordinate 453,534 downwards.
TTGATGCATTGTCCCCTTTTACCAGCAATTCCATTTTCTTACCCTCAAATGCAGTTTTAGCCGCATATAACCAGTCGATCAACTGATTGTTGGTACTGTCGGTTACCGGAATACCATCCTGCTTAATGTTTTTTATTTCATCAGGCGGGGTACTTAACAATGCCGGTAATTTGGTAAACGGAACACCCACATAAGAATTGGGGCGGATGAAGGCAGCTTTCTGTGCATCGGTCAGGTTCAGTCCTTTGGACTGGCTGATACTGCTAATGATGGCCTGCTTTTCAGACCTGTTTTTGTCCGAAACAGAAATATATACCTTGCCCTCTTTGTCTATAGTAATCAGCACCACATCGTTTTCAGGCGCAGCTTTGGATGATACCGAATTGGGGGTAACAACGGTCAGCGCCTCTGAAGGTTTGAACTTGGTGGTTAATATAAAGAATGACAGCAGCAGGAAGGCCACATCGCACATGGCTGTCATATCTATACTGGTACTCTTGCGAGGTACTTTTACTTTTGGCATGACTGATAAATTAATTTCACATATTTAGATTCAAAACCTGCCAAATTCCATACCCCCTTCTGCGGGAGGGTAATCATTCAGCTTTGATGCTTATTTATACAAAGAAGCAAAGCTCTGAGTTAATGTAAAACCACTTTCATCGATACCATAGGTGATACCATCGATTTTGGTAGTAAATACGTTATACATGATAATTGAAATAGCAGATGTACCGATACCAAGGGCTGTATTGTACAAGGCTTCAGAAATACCCTGAGACAATTTAGCTGCTGCTTCACCACCACCTTCGTCACCGAGGGCAGAGAAGGAGCGAATCATACCCAATACCGTTCCCAACAGTCCAAGCAGCGTAGCTACTGAAGCGATGGTAGAAAGGAATACCAGGTTTTTTTCCAGCATAGGCAATTCCAGCGAAGTAGCTTCTTCTACTTCTTTTTGAATTGCAAGTACTTTTTGATCGGTATCAAGCTCTGTATTTCCAATCATTTCCTTGTACTTGCGCAGTCCGGCTTTCATTACATTACCAACAGAACCTTTTTGCCTGTCGCATTCAGCCAGTGCAGCGTCTACATTTTTATTGGCCAGGTGATACTGAACCTTGCGGATGAACTCAGCATTGTTGCCGGTACCGCTTGCTTTAGTGATGGTAAGAAAACGCTCAATTACGAAAGTGAGCACGGTAAGAAAACATCCAATTAAGATGGGCACAATGATACCACCCAGGTACATTTTTGCAAATCCACCAATGGCACCTTCCCTGTCTGGCCAGAAACCGCCATTTTCTTTTCCCTTAGTAAAATTGTCTGGACTGCCTATTACGAAACGCCAGATAACGTAACCTAAAATAATACACACCAATGGTGCAATCCATGAAATTGCGTTACTCTTTTTCTTTGGTTGCACAGAAGTTGAAGCCTTTGATGCAGTTGGTTTTGTTTCAGCCATGATCGTTTGTTTTTAGTGTTTTACAATTTTTTGTTTTTGGCAATCATTGTGTTTTAACCACACAATTCTACTGAAAAAACTTTTTCAAAAATCAAGTTGTTGGAATAAATATTTTGCAAGGGCACACAAGATAAGTATTTTCCTTTTTCAACGAACTTAGTTATCCACAGAAATCCTTGTTGCAGGAGGTATTGGAAGGGCCTTGTAAGATAAAGTAAATCCCTGTAATCAGCCTTTTCCTTTTAAACAAAAATTTTCCCTTTGCTGTATTAGCCCAAACAAATACTATTATCTTTTAATTAATTTCACCGCTAAACAAATAAGTACATGATTATCCAAATTTTCAACCCCAAGAGACTTTTGGTACTGGCGCTCGTGGCTGGTCTGCTGCCTGCAATGGCACAGGACAGGAGGCCAACCACCACACCGGTCACCCCGGCCAATGGCGGCGCGCCTCCCACAAATCTTCCTGCTCCGCCCAAAGCCGGCCCCAAAGCGTATAAAGACGTTATCACCGACAAGGCCATTACCCGCAAGGGGCTTTTCACTGTACATAAGGTAGAAGACAAATGGTATTTTGAAATCCCCGATTCCCTGCTGGGCAGGAACCTCCTGATAGTAAACCGCCTGTCGAAGGCTGCTGCAGGCATGCGTAATTTCTTCTTCGGCTATGCGGGCGACCAGATTGGCAACAACGTGGTAGAATTTGACAAAGGACCCAATAACAAGATTTTCCTGAAGAAAATCTCCTTTGATGAAATGTCGAAAGACAGTACACAGGCCATGTACCGCGCGGTAACCAATTCAAATATTCAACCTATTGTCGCAGCATTTGATATTGCCTGTTTCTCCAAAGACTCTACAGGAAGTGTAATTGAAATAACCAATTATATCAACACCGATAATGATGTACTTAATTTTGCGAGCAACCTGAAAACACTGTTCCAGGTAGGTGCATTGCAAACAGATAAATCTTACGTGGTATCGGTAAAGACCTACCCGGTTAATATTGAGATCAAAACCGTAAAGACCTATACCAAAAGTGCAGGTCCTGCCGCACAAACCGGCTCTCCCTTTGGTGCACCCCCGGGCGGACAATTGCTGACCATGGAAATAAACAGCTCGCTGCTGCTGCTGCCAAAAACTCCTATGCAACAGCGTTATTTTGATCCCCGCGTTGGTTATTTTTCACGAACCTATACCGATTTCGATGCAAACCCCCAGGGTGTTAAAGAAGTTACTATGGTTGTTCGCTGGAAACTGGAACCAAAGGAAGAAGATGTAGAAAAATACAAGCGGGGCGAATTGGTGGAACCCAAAAAACCGATTGTATATTATATTGATCCCGCCACACCCAAAAAATGGGTGCCTTACCTGATACAGGGCGTCAACGACTGGCAGGTTGCATTTGAAAAAGCAGGATTCAAAAATGCCATCATGGCCAAGGTAGCTCCTACCCCACAGGAAGACAGTACCTGGAGCCTGGAAGACGCACGTTATTCCGCCATCGTATACAAACCATCCGATATAGCCAATGCCAGCGGTCCCAATGTACATGACCCCCGGAGCGGTGAAATCCTGGAAAGTCATATCAACTGGTACCATAATGTAATGAACCTGTTGCGGGACTGGTATTTTATCCAGTGCAGCCCCCTGGATCCCCGCGCCCGTAAAATGCAGTTTGATGATGAACTGATGGGACAACTGATCCGTTTTGTATCATCGCATGAGGTAGGTCACACATTAGGCCTCCGTCACAACTGGGGTTCGAGCTCAACTGTACCTGTGGAAAAACTTCGTGACAAAGCTTTCGTGGAAGCGAATGGTCACACACCATCCATTATGGACTATGCCCGTTTCAACTATGTGGCGCAGCCGGAAGATAATATCAAACCGGAAGGTTTATACCCGCGTATCGGCGACTATGACAAATGGGCCATTGAGTGGGGATATAAAAAATATTATACTGTTTCCAGCGCCGAAGACGAAGTGGCATTGCTGAATAAAATGACCACTGAAAGATTAAAAAACAACAAACGCCTTTGGTTTGGTACAGAAACCAACCCCGATGATCCACGCTCACAAAACGAAGACCTGGGTGATAATGCCATGAAAGCAGGCGCCTATGGTATCAAGAACCTGCAGCGCATTGTTCCCAACCTCACCGAATGGACAAAAGTTGCCAATGAAGATTACAGCAACCTGCAGGAACTGTACAATGAGGTGGTAATACAGTTCAGCCGCTACATGGGCCATGCTGCCAAAAATATCGGTGGTATTTATGAAACACCAAAGAAAGTTGAACAAGCCGGTGGTGTGTATGAATATGTTCCGAAAGCTATCCAGCAGGAAGCAATGAGTTTCTTAAGCAAGAATGTACTCAATACGCCTACCTGGTTAATCGATAAAGATATTGCCAGTAAAACCGGAACCGACCCAGTTACTTTTATTGGTGGCAGAATGGAAAATGTGTTGAACAGTTTGCTGAATACTTACCGTATGAGTAAGCTGATCAGCACGGAAGCAGCATTGGGTACCAGCAATGCCTATACACTCTCTGAATTTATGAGCGACTTACAGAAGAGTGTATGGACTGAAATTTACAGCCGCAAACCAATTGATGTATACCGCCGCAATTTGCAGAAAGCATTTATTGAAAGATTGGGCTCCATTGTAAACCCACCTGCCCCTGCTATCGGCAGCTTTGGTGGTATTACCATTTCATTTGGACCAATTGTAGACGCTAAGAAAACAGATATTCTTTCTGTAGCCAAAGGAACCTTGCGCAGCCTGAAGGCTGATATCAGCGCTGCCCTACCGGGAACAACAGATAAGATGACGAAATATCATTTGCAGGATATACTGGAAAGGATTAATAAAATATTGGATCCTAAATAATCCAGCATCATTACATTACATAAAAAAATCCCGGAGACATCTCCGGGATTTTTTGTTTAACTCCTTCCCTTTTTAATACTATAATTGACTGATTTATTTGATTTCTGGTACATCCTTTTTTCTTCTTCACGCATTGTTTTCACGGTATCTACTTTCATTTTGTAATTATTGAGGTTCTCTTCCTGCATTTTTAATTTAGCAGAAGGAGTGTACTGCTGTTTTAGCTTCAGGTATTTCACTGCAGAATCAGCTTTTACCTTAGCCGCTTCATAATTACCGGCATCCACATCGTTCATAATCTCTTCAAATTGTTCAGTGGATTCATACAATGCTATCATTTCTTCCACCAGCGCATCCTTGTTTTTATCAATCATTTTGCTGTCGGTGCCCGGCTGAACAACCAATTCTTTATGATTTATTACCTGCTGAAAACTTGCTGCATCAGTATAATGCAACTGGCAATTCAAATTAATTTTTTCCTGCAGGGGCGATTTACTTTTCAACCGGACGAGTATTCCCTTTTCATCACTGGTAAATACATCGTTGAATTTTATCACGACATTGTTCCCTTTTGTTTCAGCCGGGTAACCATATACTTTTACCAGTTCCAGTTGCGGTGGTACATTAATTTCCACCCAGGCATTTTGTGCCACGACACTCAGCAAGCCTTTCAGTTCCCTGGCAAATATGGTTGGTATTTTATCCGGGCTGTCGATAAAATAATAATTAGCCCTCCCCACTTCCGCTAATTGTGTCAGCAAGTCTTCATTGTAGTCGGCGCCCAGACCGAATGTTGACAAAGCAATGCCTTCTTCATTGTATTTTTTTTCCACCAGTTTTCTCATCATTGCCGGATCGGTAATTCCCTCATTGGCGAGGCCATCAGTCAGTAGCAATACCCTGTTGACATAACCGTCTTTCCGGGTGCTCTTCGCCTGTGTGTATCCTTCCAGCATACCGCCGGTTAAATTGGTAGCACCACGATCAGTCAGCTCATTTATTCTTTGGTGAAGCAGTGTTTTATTTTTTACCGGTTGACTGGCGCTGGTTATTTCCACCTGGTCATCATAATTTACGATGGAAGCCATATCATCTCCATTCAACTGATCGATTACAAAATTGGCTGCCTTTTTTGCATAGGCTATTTTTTGTCCCTGCATGGAACCGCTCCTGTCCAGTACGAGCGAAATATTTAATGGCGCTCTTTTTTTCGCCGTACCCATGTCGTTGCCGCGGATATTGATGTACACATAGAGGTCATTATTCGCACCTTTCAGGAAGTAGGGATTACCTGAACGGCTCAGCCAGCTCACTGCACCGATAGAATCCATTGGCACGCGGTGCATGGAATCGGTTCCGGAAATTTCTTTTACTACTTTGCTGGAGTTTTGTTGCCCTGACTGATCAGGCGAAGCAGATGATGAAGTAAATGTTGAACAGGAAATTAAACAGATGCAGAAAGCTGCAAGCAGGGTTAGTTCGATTGTCCGTGTCATAATGGTTAATTTGGTTGGCAAAGGATGAACGAGGGTGAGATGCAACCGTCAGCGGTATTGCACATGCGGTTAATGCCAAAAAGCTGTTAAAGCAAAAAGCCGGGGATCCCGGCTTTTTCAGTTATCTATATCAGTAAAACGATACTATTATTTCCTATTCGTAGCGAAGCGCTTCGATCGGGTTTAACCTCGAAGCTTTAAAGGCAGGGTATAATCCGGCCAGCAAACCAACAATTGAACATATAATTATACCAAGGAAAACCCAGGCCCAGGGGACAACGAATCCTGTTTTCATCAGTAAACTCACAGAGTTACCCAGTATAATCCCTATCAATATGCCAAATGCTGCACCCAGCAAACTAATGATAATGGATTCATACAGGAACTGCCCGCGTACATTGCGCTGTTTTCCGCCTATGGCTTTTATTAATCCTACTTCCTTGGTGCGCTCGGTTACCGCCACGAGCATGATATTCATCAAACCAATGGCAGCACCCATTAATGTTATAAAACCTATCACAATAGCAGATATGGTCAACCAACTCAGGTTTTTCATGAGCATGTCCACGAAGCTATCGCTCTTATCAATTAAAAAATTATTTCCTTCGGTAGTCGTCAATTGACGAACCGCACGGAAATTGGCTTCGGCTTCTCCCATTGCTGCATCCAGCATTTTTACACTGGCTACCTTGATGCCAATATTAAAAGAAGCGTTGGGATTATTGCTGAAAAAGCGGCGAACATTGTTGTAAGAAGTAACTACTGCATTGTCCCAACTGAACCCGAGTGTAGATCCTTTTTCCTCGAGCACACCTATCACCCGGAAGGGGATATTATTGATGCGGACAATTTTTTCCAGTGGCCTTTCCATATTCTCGCCAAATAACGTGCTGGCCACATCTTTTCCGAGCAGACAAATATTTCTGCCTGAACTTACATCAAGGTCATTCAGGTTTCTGCCTGCGCCAATTTTATATCCATTGAGGTCAACATAGTTTTCATCGCCACCGGATATACGTACCGTCGGGTTGGTTTTTTTATTATCAAAACCGACGGTGTTGCCACCATTTCCCCAAAGGGATAAACCGACTTTAGCGGGGAACTTGAATATTTGTTTGAATTCTTCTGCCTGTCTTTTGGTGATCGGTTTATTTTGATTGGACTGTTTTTCCTTTCGCTGTCCCTTTTTTTCCTTTTGGGAACTCTGGTTGTTTTGCATGCGCCATATCTGCCGGTAGCGCAGGCTAAAGCCATTGGCGCCCATGGCGGAGAAACTTTCTGTAAACTTTTGTGTCATGGCCTCAATAGCAGTTCGTATACCTACGAGTGAGGCAATACCCAGTGCAATAATGGCAACAGTAATACCAGTGCGCAATTTATTGCTCCTGATGGTGCGGTACGACAGGGATAAAGTGTCGAAAATATTCATATACTAAAATTAGTGATTCCCCCACGAATCCGGCAAATGAGTTATATGAACGGGAAAAATCATAAAAAGATACCCCGGATTTTAGGTGAAAAGCTGTCAAACCCGCGCTCCTAGGGCATTCCGGCTGCATAGTTGGTCACCACAATTTCCCGGATGCTGCCGCGCCGGGCTGCCTGGGAATTGATTTTCCGGCTGGCGTCTACCCGAACGATGTGATACCCCTTGTACAACTCATCAAAAAAATCATCCCCTGGAATGGTATTCCTCGGATCAGAATTGCTCAGCATGATGCTGGCGCCCAATGCATCCAACTCTTTAAAAAGGGTAGCTAGTTTTTTTTGTTCCTTATCATCAAAGATGAATTTGCTGTATGAAGTAAAGACAGCAGTTTTGCTGATGGGGCGGTAAGGTGGATCAAAGTAAACAAAGGAAGCTGGTTTCAAATCTTTTAATACTGCGGCATAACCTGCTTTTTGAATATGTGCATTACCCAATAATGATGAGACTGCAGTTAAATTACTTTCATCACAAATCAAGGGATTGGCATAATCGCCCATGGGTGTGTTGAATTCTCCCTTTGAATTCACCCGGAACAAACCGTTGAAGCAGGTCCTGTTTAAAAAAATCAGTTGTGCTGCGCGCGGAATCCAATTGTCACTGTATTTGCTGTAGTCAATATTAAACCGTTGCAGGTTAAAATTAGTGCGTTGTTCGTAATAGTATTCTTCCCGCTGGGATCCACTAAGTGCTTTGTATGATTTTTCATAGCGCTCCAAAAACTCCAGCAACTTATGCACGTCCTGTTGAACAACAGTCCATGCCAGTATTAATTCTTCATTGACATCATAGAGATAAGAATTCTTTACACCAAATTGCTGTATTACATTAAAAAATACGGCACCACTGCCCAGGAATGGTTCATAAAAATTTTTGATGCCATGTTGCTTTAAAGAAATTGGATACAGTTGTTGAAACTGCTGCAGCAACTGGCCCTTACCGCCGGCCCATTTTAAAAAAGGCTTTGCCACGATTGGTCTGCTGTCTGCCTGCTTCATCAGTATTACTGCTTTCTTCGCCGGGAAGATACGTTTCTATTAAATATTTACCATATCCGGAAAACTATTTACCGGTCAGCAAGATTCGGGTTGAAGCAAAAAGAACCTTATCATAACTTTGATCCCTCATCAACGAAACATACTTCCATGGAAAAATTGACAACAGCTAACGAGGTTGATCAAACACTCGATCCGAAAGACTGGACAGAAATACGCGCACTGGGTCACCAGATGATAGATGATGTGATGGACCTGCTGCAAAACATCCATAAAGAGCCGGTATGGAAAAAAATTCCTGCAGAAACAAAAGCCTTTTACGGGCAGCCGATTCCTTTGTTGCCTTCCTCACCAACAGATGTATACGATGAATTCCGGCAGCATATATTCCGTTTCTACAAAGGGAATATCCATCCACGTTTCTTTGCCTGGGTAGAGGGCACTGGCACGCCGATGGGTGTGTTGGCAGAATTGCTGGCAGCAGGCATGAATCCCAATGTTGGTATCGGCGAACATGCTGCAATGTATATCGACAAACAGGTAATAGACTGGTGCAAACAAATGCTCCATTACCCAATGGAAGCATCCGGCATTCTATTAAGCGGCGGGTCGATGGCCAATATCACCGGTCTTGCTGTGGCAAGAAATCACCAGTTACAAAAAAACATAAGAAAGGAAGGTGTACGAACTGTAAAAGGGCAAATGCTTTTATACTGTTCCACCGAAACACATAGCTGCATGCAGAAAGCGGCAGAAGTATTGGGATTGGGCACTGATGCCGTGAGAAAAATAAAAGTGGATGACAATTACCAGATAGATATCAATGAACTCGTCAACACCATCGAAGCCGATTTGCTGATTGGCCATTATCCTTTTTGCATTGTTGGCAATGCCGGTACCGTTAATACCGGCGCAATTGATCCATTGGATGATTTACTGGAGATATCCAGGAAATATCACCTGTGGCTGCATATTGACGGGGCATTTGGCGCACTGGCAAAACTTACACCTGAGTTTGCATCTTCACTCAAAGCAATAGAAGAAGCGGACAGCGTTGCTTTTGACCTGCACAAATGGATGTATATGCCTTACGAAGTAGGCTGTGTGCTGATTAAAAATGCACAGGCACACCGCGATGCATTTGCTGTTACGCCCAGCTACCTGGTGCAATCCGATCGCGGGCTGGCAGGTGGGTTGGAATCCAACAATAGCTATGGAATGGAATTGTCGCGCGGTTTCAAATCATTAAAAGTATGGATGAGTATCAAGGAACATGGGTTGAAAAAATATGCTGCGATGATCGGTCAAAATATACAACAATGCTTCTACATGAGCGAACTGGTGGAGAAAGAACCCAAACTTGAATTGCTCACACCGGTAACGATGAACATTGTTTGTTACCGATATAAAAAGGTAGGACTTGCCGACGAAGCATTGAATCAACTCAATAAAGAAATAATTATACAATTGCAGGAACGTGGCATTGCGTCTCCTTCTTCTACTGTACTAAACGGATGTGTTGCTATCCGCATTGCCAACGTAAACCAGCGGAGCAAACTGTCTGACTTCAGGCTGATTGCAAAAGAAACCGTTGCCATAGGTGATGAACTGTTAGCAGGTAAAAATTAGAAATACATGTAGTAAGTGAGTATTTGCGGGAAGATACCCAATAGTATTACCAATCCGGCAACGACCACCAGGATGGTTTTAAATACAGGCGTAACAGAGATGGTTTGGCCATCGCCTTCTTTGAAATACATGGCCTGAATAACACGGAAATAATAATACACACTGATGGCGGCACACAGTACAGCGAAAACAACAAGCCACAGGTATGACCCATTCTTCATGGCTGCCATCAGCATATAATATTTTGCGAAGAAACCTGCTGTGAGCGGAATACCTGCGAGTGACAATAAACAAATGGTATTGACTGCAGCCAGCAGGGGCTGTGATTTACCCAATCCATTATAGCCGTCGAAAGTATAATCTTTCATTTTGAGCAGTATCGCGAAAATACCAATAGTGGCAAGGCTGTAAGCTGCAGAATAAATGATCAGGCCTTCTTTGGCAATGTCATTGTATCCAAACAGTGCAAACAGCATGAAGCCGGCCTGTGCAATGCTTGAATAGGCCAGCATACGCTTAACACTTTGCTGGAACACGGCTGTTACATTTCCGATAAACAAAGTAGCGGCAATAATAAAAGCAACTGTCAGTTTCCACTGTGCCAAATTACTTCCATAGGCCGCATCAAACAAACGGATGAAAGCAATGAATACGGCCGTCTTTACAATGGTTGCCATGAAGGAGGTAAACACGGTGGGTGCACCATCGTACACATCAGGTGTCCAGAAATGAAATGGTGCCGCAGAAACTTTGAAAGACATTGATATCAGCAACAACAATAAACCTGTTGTCAGTACCGGTACAAATCCTTTTGATGCTGTACCCATGGCTTCCAGCCCGAAAGAACCAGTAGCACCATAAATAAGCGCAATACCCATCAGCATGACACCGGTGGAGAAGGAACCCATTAGGAAATATTTCAAAGAGGCTTCATTGCTCTTCAGATTGCGTTTGTCACTGCCCGTAAGTATATACAATGGAATAGAAATGATTTCAATACCGAGGAATAACATCAGCAGGGTATTGAAGGAAGATGCAATACTCACACCGCAGAGTACAAAAAAGATGAGTGCAAAATATTCAGCCACGTTCACACCTACTGCTTCTACATCTTTTGAACTGAGTAATAAATAAATAAGCGTGGCGGCAAATATAATGCTGTTAAACAACAAGCCATACTGGCTGAACTGCAGCATGTTTTTTACATCGATATGAAAAAGACTAAAGTGTGCTGTCTCCGCCATATTCAATACCAGCAGGGCAGCCATGCCGGCAATGGCAAGGTTACGGATGGCAGCGCGCGATGAAACAAAAATGCCGCTAAACATCATCAGTACACCCCATACAGCGGAAAAAATAATTGCGTTCATACGTTCTTAAGTCTTCTTCTTTAGATTTTTGTTCTCATTCTCCCAAGGATAGCGTCAGTGATGTCACTGGTCAACTGCAGCATTGGCTTGGGATAAACTCCTGCAATAAATATCAGTACTACTATTATTATCAGCGCGAATTTTATATTCGCAGAAATATCGGTCGCATTTGCCGTCAGCGCGTTGCTGTTGCCGTAAAATACCCGCTTCACCATATTCAGCGTGTACACAGCCGCCAGTATGATACAAACACCGGCTACAGCCATATCTACAATACCATATTTGGTAACAGCAGAAGAGAATACACCATTAAACATCATAAATTCTCCCACAAATGCATTGGTCAGCGGCAGCGCTACATTTGCCAGTGCAATGATCACCAGGAAAATGGCCAGCGACGGCGATTTCAAAGCGAGGCCACCGAGATCAGATATTTTCCGCGTGCCATATTTTTTTTCAATCACATCGCCCACTATCCACAAACCGATGATATTAATACCATGGTTAAACATTTGCAGCATCACGCCCTGCATTCCACTTTTATTGGATGCAAAGATGGCCAGGCACATCAAACCAATATGCGCAATGGAAGAATACGCAATCAACCGTTTGATATCATCCTGCCGGATAGCAATCAATGATGCATATATCATTCCTATCAGGCAAAGCAGTGAAACAGTATCGCCCCACTGATACGTTGCATCAGGCAGTACCGGTGCCAGCCAGCGTATGACGGCAAAGACACCCATTTTTACCATAATACCACTCAATACCATCGTGACCGGTGCAGGTGATTGTTCATAAGCATCGGGCTGCCAGGTATGAAAGGGCCAGATGGGCATTTTGATGGCAAAGGCTATAAAGAATAACCAGAACAACCACTCTTCTGTATTTGGCCGCAATTTCATGGCGTACCAAGTCTGTACATCGAAAGATTGATTGGCATGAAAATATACATAGATGATGCCGACCAGCATCAGCAGTGAACCAGCAAAGGTGTAAATGAAAAATTTAAAAGTAGCTGCGATCCTTTTTTCACCTCCCCAGATGGATGAAAGAAAATAAACCGGAATGAGTGCCAGTTCCCAGAAAAAATAAAAAAGCAGGGCATCCATCGCTACAAACACACCCATCAGGCCTGCCTGGCTCAGCAACATCAATGCATAAAAGCGGTTCGCATTTTTATAACTGTTCCCCGAAGTAGCAACAAAAATGACAGGAAATGAAATGGCCGTCAGCAAACAAAGCAACTGGCCCATTCCATCCAGCGCCACATGAAAGCGGCTGTTGAGCATGGGCAACCAGGCAGCATCAAAGTCAAGGCTGTACTTATCTTTTAAAACAGTAAGCCCCAGCAATGAAACAACCAGTGTGACAATGGATGCAAAAAGGGCAAAGCTCTTAGCACTGCCTTCATTTTTAAAACCGAACAGTGCCAAACCGCCAATCAATGGAATCAATATCAGTAAAACAGCTATCATAATATTTTATCGAAGTACCTGTAAATTTTTATTGCACCTTTCGCTCCATCCTCTTCGCTTATTTTCTCAGGAAAAACTGAATGGCAAACAATACAATCATTCCCACAATCATCAGCAATACATAACTGCCCACCTGCCCGCTTTGCAGTAAGCGCAACTGGCGGCTGCCATACTGCACACCTTTTCCTACGCCATTGACCAGCCAGTCAATACCGGATCGCTCTATCACCTCATCGAGGAAATTGCCAAATGCATTCAATGGCTTTACAATCAGTTTATCATACAATTCGTCGATGTACCATTTATTTGCGAGCACTTTCCCAATACCATCAGCATCCTTCAAATCTGGTTTTTTGCTAAACCTGCCAATCGCTGCAAATACTGCCACCAATGCTACAGCTACTGAAATTGCCATCAATGCCAGCTCAGTACCATGACTCAATGGATGTTCTCCCCGCAATTCATACGATTTCTGAAAAATAGGATGCAGGAAATTTTCCAGTGAATGACCGTCTTTTACAAATACTTCCGGTATGCCCACAAAACCACCAACGATGGCCAATATAGCCAATATCCATAATGGAATGGTCATGGCAGAAGGGCTTTCATGCAGGTGATGCTCCTGATCAGTGGTACCGCGAAACTTTCCAAGGAATGTCATGGTATACAGGCGGAACATATAAAATGCCGTCATCGCTGCAGTGCCAACGCCAATAACCCAGTACACGATATTTTTTTCGTATGCAGCCGCCAATATTTCATCTTTTGAAAAGAAACCACTGAACGGTGGTATACCGGCAATGGCAATACAGCCAATTAAAAATGTAGCGTGCGTGGAAGGAAGGTATTTTTTCAATCCCCCCATATTGCGAATATCCTGTTCATGGTGCATGGCATGTATTACCGATCCCGCACCTAAGAATAATAAAGCTTTAAAAAACGCATGTGTCATTACATGAAATACGGCACCAGTATACGCACCTACACCCAACGCGAGGAACATATAACCCAACTGGCTAACCGTAGAATAGGCCAGTACTTTTTTAATATCATTTTGCTTGAGTGCTATCGTTGCTGCAAATACGGCCGTAGCCAATCCTACTATTGCTACCACTGCCTGCGATACAGGCGCCATGGTGTAGAGGATATTGCTTCTCGCAATCATATAAATACCCGCAGTTACCATCGTAGCAGCATGGATAAGCGCTGACACGGGTGTAGGACCTGCCATTGCATCGGGCAGCCAGGTATACAAGGGTATCTGTGCACTTTTACCAGTGGCAGCTACAAATAATAATAAAGTAATGGCTGTTACATCAAAGGTTGTCCAGTCGGTTTTTGCAAAGACATCACCATAGGTAACCGAACCTACTTTTGCCAGTATCCAGAATACAGCAATTAAAAATCCGAGATCACCGATGCGGTTCATGATAAATGCTTTCTTCGCCGCATTATTATACTCATTATTCTTAAACCAATATCCTATCAATAAATAAGAACAAAGACCCACGCCTTCCCAACCAATAAACATGATCACATAGTTGGCGCCCAGCACCAGCAGCAACATAGAAAAAACAAAGAGGTTGAGGTAAGAAAAATACCTGCCAAAATGTTCGTTCTCCTCTTCCTTCATGTAAGCAGTGGAATACACATGTATCAGGAAACCAACACCTGTAATTATCAATAAAAAGATGGCAGACAACTGATCCACCTGGAAGGCAAAGGGGATTTGAATTTTATCAAAACTGATAAAGTCGAACAAACTCACCACACCAGTGTGACCGGCCTTCACATCGAGAAACAATTTCAAACTGATAACAAAAGAAGCGAGAATGGTACCACTGCCAATGATGCCAATCATTGATTTGGACAATTGCTTCCGCAACAAACCATTGATGAGGAAACCCACCAGCGGCAATAAAGGAACTAAGAAAACAAGTTGGCTCATAATCAAAATATGCAGGCCTTACAAGCACGGTGATACTTCGTTTCACTGCTCACCAGGCATGCTAATGTTTTAACCGGTTTAAGAAATTCACGTCTACCGAATGTGTATTGCGGTACATCATTACAATAATAGCCAAACCCACACTTACTTCCGCTGCCGCCACTACCATAATAAAAAATACAAATAACTGTCCATCGATGCCTGCATTTGCTACCTGGCCCCCGTTTGCCGCATGCATTTTGGAAAATGCCACCAGCAACAGGTTCACCGCATTCAGCATCAGCTCTATGCTCATAAAAATAATAATAGCATTGCGGCGCGTCAGCACACCCACCACACCAATGCAGAACAATGCTATCGCTACGAATATGTAATAATTGATCGGCATACTATTTCAAAAATATTATTATTCTTTTTTTCCAATCACCACGGCACCTACCATGGCACTCAAAAACAATACACTGCTTATTTCAAAGGGAACGACATAATCACTGAACAACACCATTCCCAGGTTTTTAATAAGGCCTATATCTCCTTTATTGGTAAGCGCCAGTTGGTTTTTGATATCGGCGTTTTTCAGGGCTGCCACAAATACTAAAAACAAACAAAGACCTGCTATAAACCCGGCAAACTTAAGCAGCTTATTTTTCTGCAGGTTCATATTGGCATTCAGGTTCATCAGCATGATCACAAACAGGAACAACACCATGATGGCGCCTGCATATACAATAATATTTACAATGGCGAGGAATTGTGCATTCAGTAAAACATAGTGCCCTGAAATGGCAAAAAATGCAACGATGAGGTATAATACACTGTACACCGGGTTCTTACTGGTTACTACCATTAATGCACTGCCCAGGGCCAGTACCGTTAAAATCCAGAATAATATTTGCGTAATTCCCATGATTGTTTTAAGCAGTTGGTTGACCGATTGTATTCATCACCGGTGTATTCAACAATTGTTTGTCTCCTTTATAATGAATTCAATTAATTTCTTTTCACTCTTCCTCCTGCTGCCTTTGCATACAGTTCCGGTTCTTCCTTCGGGTGAGGTATCAGCAAATCCGGTTTGCCATAAATAAACGTTTGCCGCTGGTAATTGGAAGGGGCAAATGTTTCGGTCAGGTAAATGGCATCTTTCGGACAGGCTTCCTCACACAATCCGCAGAAAATACAGCGCAGCATATTGATTTCATAACGTGCCGCATATTTCTCTTCCCTGTATAAATTTTCTTCGCCTTTCTTCCGCTCTGCTGCTTCCATCGTGATGGCTTCCGCCGGGCAGGCCACCGCGCACAAACCACAGGCAGTACAACGCTCCCTTCCGTCTTCATCACGGTTCAAAATATGTAAACCACGAAACACCGGGCTGAAAGGTCGCTTCTGCTCCGGGTATTTAATCGTTGCCTTCTTTTTAAAAATATGCCGGAACGTAATGAGCATCCCCTTGAAGATATTCCAGAGGTACAAACGCTCCAGGAATGTCATTGGCTTACGCTCCACTAATTTTCCCCTGTTGGTTAATAACTGCATATTTAATCTCCTGCTGCTGTATTTGTCGCCCGCAGCATTTTATGAAAGGTTCGCAAAAATATTTTTCTCACTCCATCCTACCAACTTTCTCTTTACCGTACCATTTATTTCTTCAGCCACAACACCACGGCGCCTGTAATCACCATATTGATCAATGCCAGTGGTATCAGCTTTTTCCAGCCCAGGTTCATCAATTGGTCATAGCGGAAACGCGGAATCGTCCAGCGCACCCACATGAACAAAAAGATGAAAAAGACAATTTTAATAAACAATGCCAGTGCACCCAGCAATGCTACCGTATTTGCGCCCCATGTCGCCACATGGGCTGCTTCATTAAAGAAGGGTATATCATAACCGCCAAAAAACAAGGTAGCCATTACTGCACTGCTGATAAACATATTAATATATTCTGCAAACAAATAAAATCCGAGTTTCATAGATGAATATTCCTGGTGGTAACCAAAGTTCAATTCATTCTCTGCCTCGGGCAAATCAAAAGGTGTACGGTTACATTCGGCAAATGCACAAACTATAAATATTAAAAAGCCCAAAGGCTGATATACTACATTCCATATTCCACTGTCCATTTGCTGCTGCACAATGGTTTTCATGCTTAGGGAACCTGTCAGCATCAGCAAGGCTATCAGCGCAAGGCCCATTGCCAGTTCATAAGAAATCATCTGCGACGCACCACGCAGTGCCGCTATCAGTGAAAATTTATTGTTCGATGCCCAGCCGCCAATCATAATGCCGTATACACCCAAACTCACCACGCCAAATATGTACAGTATACCAATATTAATATCTGCTACCTGCAGGCTGACCGTTCTTCCAAACAATTCCATACTGCCGCCCCAGGGTATCACCGCGCTCGTCATCATTGCAGTCATCATCGCCAGGCAGGGACCGAGGATGAATAAAAATTTATTGGATGTATTCGGAATGATTTCTTCTTTCATAAACAACTTCAAACCGTCGGCCAGCGGTTGAAATATACCAAAAGGTCCCGCACGGCTTGGCCCCAGCCTGTCCTGTATAAAACCAGCTATCTTCCGCTCTGCATACGTTTCATACATAGCAATTACCAGCGAAACAGATACTATTACTACGATCAGTATCAGTTTTTCCAGCAGTGAAATCCAGTCAATAGCCAATAACAAAGCGTTCATGTTTTATTATTATGTAGTCAACAGTTGTATCTCTTTTCAGCATTGTTGCGTCGCACGATTTATTCCGACTTGTCGGAACTTGTACAAAGTCACATTACTCAGCCGGTGTATCAATCAGTCTTCTTTCTTTTTAAAATCGTTGCTGTGTGCAGGACCCTCAATCGCACTCAGCTTTACATCCGGCCTGTTTACTTCGCTCACACTGTGAATGTCCATCAGCAGTTTCGGGCTCCTTCCATGCAATACTGCCGTTAATGTTTCATGTGGCTTTACAAGTCCTTCATAATGTCCCTGCGAAATCACTGAATGACGGTTGACATGTGTAGGCCCTTCAATCACCCAGTCGCCCGTTTTCTTTTTTTCAAAGCGGCATTCATTGCAAATCCAGTCCTTCACTTCGCCCCATTCATCTTTTCTGGCCGTCACGCGGAATACTTCGTCGCCGCGCATCCACAACTGTACTTTTCCGCTGCAGGTGGGGCAATCACGGTGCGCATCCACCGGTTTGGTAAACCATACGCGGTTTTTGAAACGGAATGTTTTATCGGTCAGCGCACCTACCGGGCAAACATCAATCACGTTCCCAATAAAATCATTGTCAAGCGATTTCTCTATATAAGTTGCTATCTCGGCATGATCGCCCCTGTCGAGAACACCATGTACCCTTTTTTTCGTGAGCTGATCTGCTGTAAACACACAACGGAAACACATGATGCATCTTGTCATGTGCAATTGTATATACGGGCCCAGATCATGTTTTTCAAAAGTCCTGCGGGCAAATTCATAGCGCGTGCCTTCATGTCCATGCTCATAACTCAAATCCTGCAGATGGCATTCACCGGCCTGGTCACAAATGGGACAATCAAGCGGATGATTGATCAGTAAAAACTCTACCACACCGGCCCGTGCGTCCAATACTTTTTCACTGGTAATATTTTTTACCACCATACCGTCCATGACATTTGTACGGCAGGATGCCACGAGTTTGGGCATTGGCCTGGGATCGGCTGTTGAACCGGCAGCTACTTCCACCAGGCAGGTACGGCATTTACCACCGCTGCCCTGTAGCTTGGTGTAATAGCACATGGCAGGTGGCGCTACTTCACCGCCAATCTTCCGTGCAGCATTCAGGATACTTGTTCCCGGCTCTACCTCGATGGTGATGTTATCAATTGTTACCTTGAATAATTTCTTTTCGTCAGCCATTGTATTAATTCAAAAATCAAGATTAAAAAGTCAAAAAATCAATGCTAGCTTTTTGCTTTTATTTTCGATCCATTTTTTTCCCGCCACGAACGCAACAAATATATTTACGGTCGCAACGGTCTTATAATTTATTTACGATCCTGTGAATTCCATCTTTCAGGTAAACAACATTAAAGTTTATTAACATACCCAATTTCAATTCTGTTAATTTCAAATATGTCAATACCTGTTTAAAATGAATATCAGATAAGGCTTCCACACTTTTAAATTCCACAATTACTTTACTTTCAATGATCACATCTGCTCTAAATCCCGCTTCCAGCTTTATTGTTTCATGAACCAACGGAACAGGTTGTTGCCTTCTAAAAAATATCCCTGTTTTTGATAGTTCATAACAAAATATCTCTTCATACACACTTTCAAAAAGCCCTGGGCCATACAGCTTATGCAATTTGAAACAAATATCAAGTACTACCTTCGATATTTCGTTTTCACTCATAGGGTATTCTATGTCTTTGCGTTCTTTGCCCCGTTGTTATCGTTGCGAGAAACTTCTTTTTTTACTTTTGAATTTTTAATTATTCTACGCCGTTGCAGGTAAAGGCCGCTCATCTGCATAATGCGCCAACCCATAATTTCGGGTTTGTGCTTCATCCGGGTTCTTTACATGCCACTCAAACTCATCACGGAAATGCCTGATGGCTGCTGCTACCGGCCATGCTGCCGCATCACCCAACGGACAAATCGTATTCCCTTCAATCTTCCGCTGTATATCCCACAACAGATCGATATCACTCATCTTACCCTTTCCATATTCAATATTCTTCAATATTTTTTCCATCCAGCCTGTTCCTTCACGGCAGGGTGAACACTGCCCGCAACTTTCATGACGATAAAACCTGGCTAGTGTATAGGTATTTCTTACCACACATTGGTCTTCATCCATCACGATAAATCCACCGCTTCCCATCATAGAGCCTGTGGCAAACCCACCGTCGCTCAAACTTTCATAGGTCATCATGCGTTGTTCACCTTTCGCGGTTTTCAGCAATAAGTTGGCCGGTAAAATTGGTACAGATGACCCACCTGGTATACAGGCTTTCAATTTTTTGCCATTGGCAATACCACCACAATATTCGTCGCTGAAAATAAATTCTTCCACAGAGATCGTCATATCAATTTCAAACACACCTGGTTTTTTGATATTGCCGCAGGCGCTGATCAGTTTGGTACCAGTTGATTTACCCACACCAATCTTTGCGTATTCCTCACCGCCCAGGTTGATGATCGGCACCACTGCTGCCAGCGTCTCTACATTATTCACCACTGTAGGACGATCCCACAAACCTTTTACTGCAGGGAAAGGTGGTTTTATCCTCGGATTGCCACGCTTACCTTCCAGGCTTTCGATCAATGCAGTTTCTTCACCACATATATAAGCGCCTGCGCCGCGTTGTACATATATTTCGCAGTCAAACCCGGTTCCTAAAATATTTTTTCCCAGCCAGCCATTGTTCCTTGCTTCGGCAATGGCCTGCTCGAGTATGTCGACTATCCATGCATATTCGCCACGGATATAAATATAGGTAACATTGCTGCCCAGCGCATAGGAACTCACTATCAGGCCTTCCACCAGTAGATGCGGAATGAATTCCATCAGGTACCTGTCTTTAAAAGTTCCCGGCTCACTTTCATCGGCATTGCATACCAGGTGACGTGGAACACCTTCCGGTTTTGCAATAAAACTCCATTTCATTCCGGTTGGGAAGCCAGCACCACCGCGACCGCGGAGGCCACTTTTCTTTACCTCTTCCACAACATCGGCTGGTGATGTTTTTAATGCTTTCTCCACCGATGCATAACCACCGTTCTTACGGTACACATCATAGTACCGTATCCCTTCTATATGTGCTTTGTCCAGTAATACTTTTCTTCCCATGATATGAATTCAAAAATCAAAAGTTACAATCAAAAAAATCTCCGCTTCTTTCTTTATTATTTTGGCAACTGGTGATTAAACATCCAGCGTACACCAAATTTATCTTCCAGCATGCCAAACCTTGCACCCCAAAACATATCCTGCAGTTCCATCGTTACCTTTCCGCCTTCACTCATTTTTTTAAACACGTCATTAATCCTGTCAATACTTTCCACTTCCACGCTCATTTGCACATTACCATTGGAGGATACCTCTTCGCCGTGAAACACGTCGGAAAGCATGACCACATTACCATCAAACTCCATTCGGCCATGCATAAGTTTATCTTTTTGACTTTCTTCACTTGGCATGGGGCTATCGCCATATCGCTGGACCATCAGCACTTTTCCCCCCAGTGCTTTCACATAAAAATTCATTGCTTCTTCAGCCCTGCCGGTAAAATGTAAATATGGGTTGAGTCTCATTTTGGTAGTTTTTAATTATTCGCTGCAGCATTTTTACGGCACTCGGTTATAATAGCATCCACTTTTTCTTTTGTCAAATGTTCGCGGTAGGTCTTACCCATCTGCATCATCGGTGCATAACCACAGGCACCCAAACACTCCACTGTTTTCAATGTAAACATACCATCTGCGGTTGTTTCACCTGGTTTTATATTTAATGTGTCACCTATGTATTTAATAATATCATCACTGCCATTCAGCATACAGGGACCTGTCTGGCAAACCTCAAACATGTATTTACCAACCGGTTTTAAATTATACATGCTGTAGAAAGTAGCCACTTCATATACTTCGATGGGCTCAATGCTCAGTAATGAAGCCACATAGTCCATGGCTTCTACGCTCAGCCATCCGCCAAACTGCTCCTGTGCCAGGTGTAGTAGCGGCAATAGTGCACTCTTTTGCTTCCCTTCCGGGTAGCGTGCGATGATTTTTTTTACTTCCTCTAATGTTGTGTCAGAAAATTTCATCGTTACAATTTCACAATACAAAATTCAATTATCAAAACATCTTCTATTTCACACCCTCAATTATTAATTATCAATTCTTAATTACTAATTGCTTAAGCGTCCAGTTCACCCGCTATCAGGTTGAGACTGCTCATCGTCATAATCGCATCACTTAACATCGCGCCTTTTGTCAGTTCGCTGTAAGCCTGGTAATAAATAAAACATGGCCTGCGAAAATGAAGCCTGTACGGTGTTCTTCCCCCATCACTGATCAAATAAAAACCCAGTTCACCATTCGCACCCTCCACACTGTTGTACACTTCACCTTTCGGTATTTCTGTTTCACCCATTACTATCTTAAAATGCCAGATCAGCGCTTCCATCTTTGTGTAAATGTCTTTTTTCTCCGGCAAATAATATTCAGGTGCATCGGCATGGTATACTTCTGCATCGGCGCCGGTAAATGATTGTACTTTCCGGTAAGCCTGTTCAATAATATTTAGCGACTGCCACATTTCTTCATTGCGCACCAGGAAGCGATCGTAGTTATCGCCGGTGGTTCCAACCGGAACGGTAAACTCCATATCTTCATAGCTGCTGTATGGTGTATGTACCCGCACGTCATAGTCTACACCCGTTGCACGCAGGTTGGGGCCTGTGAACCCGTAGTTCAACGCGCGTTCAGCACTGATAGCGCCAGTGCCCTGTGTGCGCTCCATAAAAATACGGTTGCGTTTAAACAGGTTTTCAAATTCTTTCAGCACACGCGGGTATTCGCGTAAAAACTTTTCCAGTTTTTCGAAAGCCGTTGCATTGAAGTTTCTTTCAAAACCTCCAATGCGTCCAATATTGGTGGTCAGCCTGGAACCACAGATCTCTTCATAAATTTCATAAATCAATTCCCGGTATTGCATCACGTACAGGAAGCCTGTGTATGCGCCACTATCAACGCCAACAATGGAGTTGCAAATGAGATGATCAGCTATACGTGCCAGTTCCATGATGACGATGCGCAGGTATTCTACCCGCTTGGGTATTTTCACACCCAGCAGTTTTTCGCAGGTCATATGCCAGCCCATATTGTTGATGGGTGATGAACAATAATTCAACCTGTCGGTGAGTGTGGTAATCTGGTACAGGGGGCGTCGTTCAGCCAGTTTTTCAAATGCGCGGTGTATATAGCCGATGGTTTGTTCTGCAGATACAATCCTTTCACCGTCCAGTTCCAGTATATTTTGCATCACCCCATGCGTGGCAGGATGCGTAGGACCGAGGTTCAGCGTGGTCGTTTGTTTTTCAATCGAACCCTCGGGAAGTTTAATATGATGATGTGCTATTTCAGACATTACTGTCTATTATTTTATTTTTTATAAACTAAACTGCTGCTATTTTATTCAGCCTCATTTTCACATTCTCACATTTCCCTATTACCACATTTACAAACTATCTTCCAAACATCGCATCGTCCTTGTCAATCCTTGTCTGGTCTTCCAGCGGAAATTCCTTTCTCAGCGGGAAGTAATCCATTTCATCCACATTCAGTATGCGTTTCAGGTTGGGATGACCTACAAAATTCACCCCAAAAAAATCATAGGTTTCCCTTTCCATCCAGTTGGCGCCGGAAAACAAATTCGTTGCCGTAAAAATATCAGGTGAATCAATTGACGTAAATATTTTAAACCGCAGGCGGATATTTTCAACCAGGTTGTGCAGGTGGTATACTACCGCCAGTTCCTTTCCTTTGTTATCGGGATAATGAACGCCGGTAAGATCAGTCAGAAATTGAAACCGCAGTGCAGGATCTTCATATAAAAACTGCAATACTTTTAAATTCATTTCCTTCGGTACTTCAAACGTGAGCAGTCCGTAAGGCTCTTCAAAGTTGGTCAGTTGCTCACCAAATTTTTCAGTCAGTTTCTGTTTGATTATTTCATTCGTCAGGGCCATTGGCGCAATTTCGGATTTTCAAATGTAATATTATTGTATGCCGTAGCTCTCCATCAGTTGTTTGTATTGCTCGCTGTTCCTCCTGCGGATACTTTCCTTGCCTACCAGTTGTTGAATCTTCATAAAACCATCCAGTACTGCTTCCGGCCGTGGCGGGCATCCGGGTATGTATACATCCACCGGTATGATTTGATCGATGCCCTGCAATACACTGTAGGTATCAAATATTCCCCCGGAGCTTGCACAGGCGCCCATACTCAATACCCAGCGTGGTTCCGCCATTTGTAAATATACCTGCCTTAACACAGGTCCCATTTTCTTAGCAATAGTACCCATGACCATTAACAAATCGCACTGGCGGGGAGAAAAGCCCACACGCTCTGCACCAAACCTGGCCAGATCGTAATGAGATCCCATGGTTGCCATAAATTCAATACCGCAACAGGATGTAGCGAATGGCAGGGGCCAGATTGAATTTTTTCTTGCCAGGCCAACCACATCACTCAGTTTGGTGGTAAAAAACCCTTCACCGCCATAACCTTCAGGAGCTCCCACCACCTGGATGGGCTTGCCTCCCTCATTTTTCACATTGTATTGTACAGGACGAGCCATTGCTGGATTTAATTAAATTGAAAAGATTTGACAATTGTCAACTACTAACAATAACAAGCGCTCACAGGTAAAGTTTTTATCCGGCTGCCTACTACCCTTTAACGGTGAATTAAAATCGATTTAATCCTCCCAGTTCAGTGCACCCTTCTTAATGATGTAGAAGAATCCTGCCAGGAAGAAGGCAACAAACATCAACACTGCCGCAAAACCATTCCATCCCAATCCGCGGAAATTAACGGCATAGGGATAGAAGAATATTACTTCCACATCAAACAAAACAAACAATATAGCAACAAGAAAATATTTTATGGCCATAGGTTGGCGGGCATCGCCATGACTTTCGATACCACTGGCAAAATTTTCCAGTTTATCAGAAGTTTTGCGTTTTGGACCGAGCCAATGTGTAACAGCCATCATCACCCCTAAAAACAGGATGGCGAAAATCAACTGGATGGCTATGGGCAAATAACTGGTGGCGTTGTTTACGTCTGCAGATGGAACATTGGCTTGAAGAAGGAACCACTTCATTAGTCAACATGAATTGTTGTGCCGCAAAAATAAGGCAGCATGGGTAATTTTCAAGTTTATTATCAAATATCCCCCAAAATAAAAAACCCCGCCGCTGAGGCAGGGTTTTTATTTACTATTTAAACAAATAAAACTTGCAAAATGGTTACACCATATTCAGCTCACTGTTTTTTTTTACAGCGGCTGCTTTACCGTTGCCGCCTGTTTTGGGTTTTTGTGCTGGTTGTTTCTGTACAGGTTGCTTGGCCGGTGGTTTGGAAAGTATCTCTTTGATACGCGCCAAATCAGCATTGGTGGGATCTGTTTCCAATCCCTTATTAGTGTACATGATCGCTGTTTCCTTATCTTTCTTTACATCATTATAGTATTGAATCAGGTAATAATACGAACTTAATATCTGCGCTTTATATTTTACAGAATCCAAAGTCCTGCCTTTTTCAGCCAGGGTTTTATATGCTTCCACCGCAAGCCCTTTGGAATTGGTGGAATCATCCATTGCCTGTTTGGCCCTTGCACACCAGAGGTATCCGAATATTTCATTGGGATAACGTTGCTGGTAAACACCGCAGAAGATACTATCGGCCACAGGATAATTTTTTGCCTGGTAATAAGCCTGTCCAAGATTGTACAAATCTGTGTTGGATGGGTTCTTTTTCAGGCCGTATAATTGTTTCAGGAAATTCGCTTCGCTGTTACGGTCACCAATTTTCTTTGACAAGCCTGCAGCTTTTGTCAGCAAATCCAGCTTTCCATCGTAAGAAGTATCGGCATTAACCGCCTGCTGATAGGTAGCTACGGCATCTGCCTGGCGGGCAGGGAACCTTGCCAGTAATTCAGCACGGAAAGAATAGTCCATTGGTATAAAACCTTCCGGTTTTTGCTTTGCAAAAAAATCTTCAATATTCTTCAGCGCATTGGTAGAATCGCCCTGATCGTTGTAAGAATATGCCATCAGCCTGTAATAACGGGGATCAGCATTTGCACCCTCGGCTGCAATTTTTTGATTGGATTCCGTGATGGCTTCTGCATATTTTTTTCTTGCATAATAAATACTGATGCGATCATATTCGTCACTGGGTTTTTTATCAGTTACTGCAAGATATTTGTCGAAATACATGGCAGCCTTATCTACATCGGCGTGCCAATACCAGTAATAAAATAATTCAAAATAAGCAGGGGCATAATTGGGATCCATTTGAACGGATTCCTCAAATGCCGGCAGGAAATAATCCTTGTTGTTTTGGGTGAGATAAATTTTACCAATTTTATATTTGGCCGCTGCCATTTTTGGGTCGAGGGTCAGCGCTTTTTGATAGGACGTAACGGCTGCACCGCCATCTACGAGTTTGCGGTAAGCATCGCCCATTATAATATAAGTATTGGGATCTTTGAATCCTTTTACCTGTGTGGCGGCATTTAATTTTTCCAGTGCATAGTTGGCATCACCATCTTTTGCATCCACATTTGCCCTTCCAATGGCATTAAAAACATCTACATCTTTACCTTTTGTTAAACTGATAGCGGTTTCAAATCGCTGGCGCGCATCATTTCCCTTTCCTTCCAGTAATTCTATATGGCCCATACCTGCCAGTACCAGCGGGGCAGTACCATTTGTCATCAATGATTTTGAATAGAGGTCTTTTGCTGCAGCCTGGTTTTTATCTTCCAGCAATGTTTGGCCAAGCCAGTACACTGCTTCCAGGTTATTAGGGTTTGCAGCCAGCACTTTATCAAATTGATCCTTTGCACTCTTATAGCGTTGATAGTAGAAAAACTTTTTCCCCTGGTCAACGCTTTGAGCCAGCAGAGCACTGGTACTTACCGCTACAGTAATCAGGCTTAATGTGAATTTCTTCATTGTCGATTCTTTTGTTTAAATAGTGAGCTTGTAAATTTATTGAATTTAAGTATTCCCTATTCATTGATTTTCGCGCCCCGCACGTCCACTCTTATTCTTGAAGGCCATAAGTATGCCCTTTTAAATATAAGCTGACCTCTTTCGTAGATGAGAAAATTCTCGAATCCGCTGCCAAGGCCATCATAATTTTCCTTTAAAATGTAGTACAATCCACGTATCATGGCGTAACGCCGGGTAGCTATATTATACTGGAATGGCTGTGTGTAAACAATTGGCTGGCAATCGGTACATTCAATAGATGCAATTTTTACCTTCTTCAAAAAACTCGCCTGTGCCGTATCTTCCTTATTTCCAATCCAACTAACACCTATTAGTCCAATGGCATCGGTATTATTACTGATATAATCAATGACACCCTGGCTGCTGGTTGCAGCCACCACATTCTTACCCAGTGGTTGCCCTTTTGCAAGGCTGTCAGCTACATATCGCACTGTGCTGGTTGCAGACAAGCCATCCAGCACCATTTTATATTTGTACCCGCTGGTGCCTTTTGCCAGTGACCGGATATCCGCCATATCAAATAATGTGTCTTTTGCCTGGCTGTTTACAATTACTGCAATGGCATCAAATGCAACCCGGCCCTGCTGCAAATTGTAGGATAGTTTCTTTTTCATGGTGGCATCTTCATCGTCGCTCAGTCTCCTGGTAACAATCACCATCCGGATACTGTCAATATTCAAATCCTTGATGCATTCCGCTTCCGGCTTATAATGAGCAATAATGGTTGCTTTTGGATGAAGGGCCTCAAACACTTTTATCTGTGAATCAATGACTGGTTTAAAAGATTCGTCCACACTGATATGGATAATGCCACTGGTAGTAGTCTCTTTATTTGGATCGGAAGACTGACTTTTACATGCGCAAATACCGGCAAAGGCCCCGAGGATCAAAAACCATTTTTTAGTGGCGGATGGAATTAATTGTTGAATACTCATTCGGAAAAATAGTTTTTCTTGTACCCGCGGTAAATCCTGAACACGCCATATACCGCACAAAGGCCGGCAAAGAAATATCTGAAAAACGAATCGACCCTGAAATCAAATCCCAGCTTATTGGCAAAGGCAAAGAAAACGCCAAAACCCAATATAACGGTGCCCATTCCATAATCCATAATGGACCGCATCAAAATATAGTTTTTTGTTTTTCTATCGTTGGTCGAATCGTTCATTTAATACAACTTTAATAGTGAAACAGGTGTCGGGCAAGTTAAGGAAATTTAGTTTTCTGTCGTCTCAAATATTATGGGAATTGTGAAGTGAACTGATACCGTTTTCCCCTGTACCGATCCCGGTTTCCATTTGGGCATCCTGGATACAACACGCTGGATTTCTTTTTTGAATCGTTCATCGGCCTGTACAGGAAACTCCAAATCACCCAGAGATCCATCTTTACTGACCACAAACCGTACCGGTATTTTCACCCGCTGACCCGCTTCCAGCGCGTCTTCCGGTACTTGCAGGTTCCTGCCAAGAAATCGCAGCAAAGCTGCAGTACCACCGGGGAATTCCGGCAACACCTCGGGATCATCCACAATAGCCGGTTCCACAGGCGCTGGTGCAGGTGCCGCAACAGGTTTCGGTGCAACAGAAACATTATCGGATACCGGCTTCGGCCCATCAACTGTCTGGTCACTTATGACACGATCTGCGATTACATCAATCGTCGGCATGGTGTCCCTCGCCTTATCATCAGGCACAATTACTGGAACCATGTTCCTGATGGATGCAACCGGTGGCGATAGTTTTACAACTGGCGGCGGCGTTTCCGGAATGGGAACAGTTGTTAAACGAATTCCCGAATCGAGGGAAGAAATTGAAACAAGATGCTGCGATTTCGGTTTAAAAAAATGGGCCAGCAGGTTCGCCGCGATCAACAGGCCTACGATGGCCAGCACCAGGTACAGCGAACGGTACAATCTTCCATTGTATTCCTTTCGCAACTGGTAAGCACCATATTGCTTATTGCGGTTTTCAAATATGATATCGAGTAGATCGCTTTGTAAAATTAATTCCGCCTTCATGGTTATTCAGGTTTTGATGTGAAGAATATTTCATCAAAAACCCAGCGCTGCGTTTCGTAATGAGATGCCTGTATGAAACAAATCCATAAGAAAGTTTCGAGTTTACAGTTTAGCGTTTCGAGTTTGGCTCTTGGTTGTTGGTATTTGGCATTTGGAATTTGGGATTAATATTTTCGCCTTCACACTTACCCTTTACCTTCTACCTTTAACCTATAACTTAGTACTTATAACTTACAACCTATCACCCACCTTCCCCCTAAACGCTTACCTTTGCGCCAATTATTACCACATGAAGATTTTGATGGTTTGCCTCGGAAATATTTGCAGGAGCCCGCTGGCAGAAGGAATTCTACAGCAGAAAGCAGATGAAGCTGGTTTGAACTGGGAGGTAGACAGCGCAGGGACCAATGGGTACCATGTAGGTGAACCTCCGCATCCCTTGTCGCAAAAAGTGGCGCGGATGAATGCTCTTGATATCAGCGGTCAGCGCGCCAGGAAATTTGCAGCCGCTGATTTTATTGAGTTCGACAAGCTCTATGCCATGGCAGAAGATGTCATACATGAAATGAGGCGCATTGCCGGGAAAACATTTGATGCGTCAAAAGTTGATTTACTGATGAACGAAGTGTATCCCGGCCGCAATGAAGATATACCCGATCCATGGTCAGGGCCCGAATCTGAATACCGTGAAGTGTTTAACATGATTGAAATGGCCTGTAATAAAATAATTGAAAAATCAACCGTAAGCCGGTAAAAAATTCAAAATAATCTTTCAACTGAATGGCAAAAGTAACTGCATCATTACCACAGGGTACACGTGATTTTGGACCGGAAGTGGTTCGCAAGCGTAACTATATATTTAATACCATCCGCTCTGTTTTTGAATTATATGGTTACCAGCCGCTGGAAACACCGGCGATGGAAAACCTTGACACACTCATGGGTAAATATGGCGAAGAGGGCGATAAACTGATTTTTAAAATCCTAAACAACGGCCTCAGCGAAGCGGGCAAAGCTGAACAGGCCAGGATTACTTTTGAAAATTTGTTGCAGGGAAAGAATGACAAGAACCTTACAGAGCGAGCTCTTCGTTACGACCTTACCATTCCTTTTGCGCGCTATGTTGCCATGAACCACACGCAGTTGACAATACCATTCAAACGTTACCAGATACAACCGGTATGGAGGGCAGACCGTCCGCAGAAAAGCCGCTATCGTGAATTTTACCAGTGTGATGCCGACGTGGTGGGAAGTAAATCCCTGCTGAATGAAGTAGAACTCGCCATTATGTACGCAACTGTTTTTGAACGTTTGGGCCTGGACGTTACGATCAAAATCAATAACCGTAAAATTCTCAGTGCGCTTGCAGAATTATGCGGTGGCTCCTCCAACATGACAAATATCACCGTAGCCATCGACAAACTCGATAAAATAGGTTTGGAAAAAGTAAAAGAAGAACTGGCACAAAGAGGATTGTCTGCCGAACAAATACTTACCATCGAACAATACCTTTCTATCAGTGGCAGCAACGCAGAAAAACTGCAAAAAATAAAAGCGCTTATGGGGAACAGTGAGACAAGTGCAGCAGGAATCAGTGAATTGGAATGGATACTCAATTATCCCGGCAATACTGCCTTGCAAAAACTGGAGGTTGACTTTACGCTTGCGCGGGGTTTAAACTATTATACAGGAACCATTTTCGAAGTAAAAGCCAACATGGTACAAATGGGAAGCATTGGCGGCGGCGGCCGGTACGACGATCTTACCGGTACATTTGGTGTACCAGGCATACCGGGTGTTGGTATTTCCTTTGGGGTTGATCGTATTTATGATGCTATGGAAGCATTGTCCTTATTTCCTGCAACCGTACAAACCGGAACACAGGTATTGTTTTTCAACCTGGGCGAAAAAGAAAGCACTGCCGCTTTTGCATTGATGCAACAGTTGCGCAATAATGGTATACGCGCTGAACTATACCATGAAACAGCAAAATTTGACAAGCAATTTAAATATGCCGAAAAAAAAGGTATCCCCTTTATCATTATCCTGGGCGCAAGGGAACTTGAAGAAAACAATTGCACGGTAAAAGATATCAGGAGCGGGGAACAGCAAACCATTGCTCAGTCATCCATCACACAATTTAATTTTAACCAATGATAACTTATATCCTGCTTATACTGATGGGTGTATTAGTCGTGTTTATGATGCAAAAAAACCGGTTGAAGATTGCACACCTGTTGAAAAACGGAACCCGCGCAGACGGTACTGTTATTGACCATGCAGCCGTTAGTGGAGATGCAAATAATTCTGTTTACCCGGTGATTCGGTTTATGACCGGCAACAACCAAACTGTTACCGTTACATCGAGAGAAGGGTTTCTTCCCGGCCGTGCGAGGATAGGTAAAAAGCTGGTAGTTTTTTTCAACCCATCAGATCCTCAAAATGATTTCACCATTCAGTTGCCAAAAGAAAAAATCATGTACATCACTGTACTCTGCTTCGGCATTTTAATTATCCTCACAGGCGTATTGCTCCTGTTGAACCAACTGGATATTATCCATATTCTTAAAAAATAGTAAGACAGGTTTTATACTGTTTCTTTTCGCCGGAGAGTTATCTCGTGAGGCTTTATGATAGCAAACTCGTTATTACCGGCATCGTATATCATGGAAGTTTGTACCAAAGCCTTTTGAAAAGATGTTATGATAGTCAGCTTCTGTGTTCCTGTAGCAGTATCTTTTACGCCATCCAGTATATAACCACCCGCGTCAATATGTACGCCAATAACTTTTTTATCTGCATTCCTCTTAAATACTGCAACGCCATTGAAATTTACAATGGAAAAAGAATCCGGTTTTAGCAGTTCCAGGGAAGAAGTACCTGCAGAGGAATTCATCATCAGCTGCCCGTTTTCAATAACAACCTCCACTTCCGGCACCACGCTTCCGTCGGGGAATTTGTATTTACCCAAATATTGTTTTTGTGTAGTGGTATCCTGTGCATTGGCTGCAATAGCTATAGACATTACAATGGTAAACAGAAGGGTGATCTTTTTCATATGCTCGTTTGGTTTTTTGAAAGTTAAAGAAATTGACGAAACAAAAAAAATTACCCGCTACTTTATCCAAATACCTGCTTCCAGTGGTGTTCCATATGCGCCACATAGTCTGCAATCAGCCAGCCGAGCGTCTTCATTTCTTTGTTATTATACTGTGGTTGTACTTTGCTGGCAAGCTTTTCAGTGGGAATATTGCGGGCAACAAATACTATCTGCCTGTTAAGCGACTGCCACAATTGCAGCAGGTGGCTCAATGGCAATTCCTGGTAATTATTTTCCGTTACCAGATGCACCTGGCTGTACGGCTGGATAGTGTAAGGTTGTGCCGAGTGTTGTATATCGGTAAACCGTTTCAGGTTATTTACAGCGGAATCTATTAAATGACCCAGAATTTCTTTCCTGCTCCATTTCCCTTCTGCAGGACGTTCGAGTAAATCCTGTTCATTCATCTGCAAATACCTGCCCGGTATGGTATCGATATGATGCGCTAACTGCTGCAAAACTGTCTGCACGTTTTCCTGCCCTTTAAAAAATCCTGCTTCCTGCCACATAGTTATTTAATTATTGTAGTCATAATCCTTCATAAATTATAGCCCCTCCCTGTCCAACACCCACACACATGGTAGCCAGCCCGTATTTTGCGGAACGTCTTTGCATCTCATGCAGCAATGTAGTGGAAATGCGAACGCCACTGCAGCCCAGCGGATGACCAATGGCAATAGCGCCCCCGTTTACATTCACAGTTGTATTGTCCAGTCCCAAATCGCTGATACAGGCAATCGATTGTGATGCAAATGCCTCATTCAATTCTGTCAGGGTGATATTATTTGCAGTTATACCTGCCCGTTGCAATGCTTTCTTTGTGGCAGGTACCGGACCAATACCCATAATAGAAGGATCAACACCCGCTATGGCCATCGAAACGATCCGGGCAACAGGCGACAGTTTATATTTTTTCACGGCTTCTTCACTGGCCAGTAACACAGCGGCCGCACCATCGTTGATACCGCTTGAATTGCCTGCGGTTACCGTACCATCTTTTTCAAAAGCAGGTTTTAATGCTGATAATTTTTCCATGGATGTTTTTCTCGGGTGCTCGTCTTTATCAAAAAATATTTTTTCATCCCTCCCGCCAAAAATTTCCACGCCGGTTATTTCATCTTTCCATTTACCGGCTTCCAGTGCCGCGAAATATTTTTCCTGCGTTTCAAAAGCAAATATATCCTGTGCTTCCCTGCTTATCTTCCATTGACGGGCTACATTCTCTGCCGTTTCACCCATACTGTACGGATGATACATCGCCGCCAGTTTTTTATTCGTCATTCTCCAGCCAATAGTGGTATCATACATTTCTGCTGTGCGGTTCCAGGAGCTTCCCTGCTTAGGCATCACAAAAGGTGCACGCGTCATGCTTTCAACACCCGCTGCAATATATAATTCACCTTCACCACACATAATACCGCGTGCGGCATCCATAATAGCTTGCAGACCACTCGCACATAAACGGTTTACCGTGTTGCCACCAACAGTCACCGGCAAACCTGCCAGCAATGCAGCCATTCGCGCCACATTACGGTTATCCTCACCGGCCTGGTTAGCATCACCGGCTATCACATCTTCAATGGCATTCACATCAATGGATGGGTTACGGATCAGCAATGATTTGATGACATGCGCCAGTAAATCGTCCGGCCGGATGGTACTGAGTGAACCGCCATATTTTCCTACCGGTGTGCGAATGGTATCGATGACGTATGCTGGTTTCATGTTATATTTTTTAAATGTCGTTTTGACCGGGGCAAATATAGCAGATTCATTTGGTGACAAAACCACGGAACTGCGATACATGATAACCGGGCAATATCCTGTATACCAGGCCACACCATCAACAATTGGCTTTTTATAAAGTTGAAAAATATTGACAGTCATCAATGGCATATTCCTGCCGCTTTATCTCCAAATTAATCCCCCTCCAATGGGCCCGGAAACGTACCTTTGCCGCTATGAAAGCAGGGAGCAAAGGAAACATTCGGGACCTAAGCCTGGAAGAACTGGGAAATTATTTTGAAACACTTGGAGAAAAGAAATTCAGGACGAAACAGGTGTATGAATGGTTGTGGCAAAAACACGCACATAGTTTTGATGCAATGACCAATCTCAGCAAGGAACTGAGGGCAAAACTGGCGGAACATTTTATACTGCCGGCACTAACCATCGATACCACACAATATTCCGGTGATGGCACCATCAAAAACCGCTTCAAAACAATGGAGGGACATTTGGTGGAAGGTGTCCTAATCCCCACCGACGACAGGAAAACAGCCTGCGTGTCTTCACAAATTGGCTGCTCGCTAAGTTGCAAGTTTTGCGCAACGGGTTATATGGAACGCAAGCGCAACCTCAATTTTGATGAAATATACGATGAAGTGGTATTGCTGAACCAGCAATGCGAAAAAACCTACGATAAAAAACTCAGCAATATTGTTTTTATGGGCATGGGTGAACCATTGCTCAACTATAAAAACGTATTGAAGGCAATAGACAAAATTACTTCACCGGATGGTCTTGGCATGAGTGCAAGGCGCATTACAGTGTCAACAGCAGGTGTGGCAAAAATGATCCACCAGTTGGGCGATGACAAAGTTCGTTTCAAACTGGCACTGTCATTACATGCAGCCAATGACAAGAAGCGCCACGAAATAATGCCCATTAATGATACCAACGACATCAAATCGCTGATTGAAGCATTGAATTATTTTTACCAGCAAACGGGCAACGAAATCACTTTTGAATATATTCTTTTTAAAGATTTCAACGATTCATTGCGGGATGCCGATGAACTGATAAAAATTTACCGGCAGGTGCCTGCCGACCTCGTAAATATTATTGAATACAACCCGATTGATAAAGCGTCCTTCAAAAAACCGGATGAAGCAGTGGTCGAAAAATTCATGAACCATTTATCCAAGAGCAGGGTAAACGCAAGGTTGCGTGTAAGCCGCGGTAAAGACATCGATGCTGCCTGCGGGCAATTGGCCAACAAAAATTAACAGACCTGTACGGATACATATATTTTTTACTGTTGTAAAACAGCAAATACATACCATGAGCAAGAATGCACAATTCCAGAAGTTTTTTAATAAAAAAAGTAATGCTGCCATAAAGGAAGGCTTCCGGCAGGAAAAGAAAGCTGCAAAAAAAGAACGCGCTGCTGCGATTGAGAAACGATACGAGGAAAAAAGAAAAATGCGCAGCCAGCCACCGGTAACCAAAAAACCAGTTGAAAATAATATCGCACAAAATTCCGGCGGAAAAAAAATCGGACCAGTAATAAAACCGGTAGTGGGCGCTCAGCAACAGGCTGCCGGTGAAATGCCGCTGAACAAATACGTAGCGCATAGTGGCGTTTGCTCCCGGAGAGATGCAGCAGAACTGATCAGGAAAGGTGAAGTAACCGTGAATGGTGCAACCGTAACCGAACCGGGAACAAAAGTTTCCCGGAAAGATACTATCACAGTCAATGGCAAAAAAATTACGCCTTCCAAAAACCTGGTCTATATTTTACTGAATAAGCCAAAAGATTATATCACTACATTGGAAGACCCGGAAGGAAGAAAAACCGTGTTGGACCTGATACGCCGCGCCACAACAGAACGTGTGTATCCGGTTGGAAGGCTGGACAGGAATACTTCCGGTGTATTGGTACTGACCAATGATGGCGACCTTGCCCAAACACTCTCCCATCCAAAACACCTCATTAAGAAAATTTATGAAGTGCGGTTAGACAGGCCCGTTACAAAAGCTGATTTTGACAAACTGGCACTGGGCATTACCCTTGAAGATGGTTTTATTGCACCGGATGCTTTGGGATATGCCGATCCGCGCGATAAATCAATTATCGGCATTGAAATACACAGTGGGCGCAACCGGATCGTGCGCCGTATGTTTGAGGCACTGGGCTACGATGTGCGCCAACTGGACCGCGTTATGTATGCGGGCCTGACAAAGAAAAATGTACAGCGCGGTAAATGGCGGCACCTCACAGAAAAGGAAATCCGGATATTAAAGCATTTCAACCCGCAAACGAAAAAAGATAAAGCACCTGCCCGCACTCATACGAAAAAGAAAGCACCCAAGTAAAATAGTATGAAAGCAGATACAGCACCGAATGGCGGACACAACAGCCATTTCAAACACATCAATGACCTGGTAATATTTGAAAACGACGACTGGGTGGTATTGAACAAACCGGCAGGTATGTTATCCATACCAGACCGCACACAATCACAACCTTCATTGAAGGATAAACTGATTGAGAAATACGGGAATATATTTACTGTCCACCGCCTCGATAAAGACACCAGCGGTATTATTGTTTTTGCCAAAAATGACATAACACACAAACATCTATCGCTGCAGTTTGAAGAGAGAACCACCACAAAAATATATGCAGGGCTGGTACCTGGAAAAATTTATGATACAAAAGGCATCATTGATGTTCCCATTACAGAACATTACGCACTGCAGGGAGCCATGATGACTTCAGCCAGGGGAAAACCTTCTGTTACAGAATACGAAGTGGTAGAACAATTTAAGTCCTTTCCGCTGGCATGCGATCCGTTATATGGCGATGGTAAACCCATCCTTTTATCTTCCTTCAAAAAAAAATTCAACCTCTCCCGTTCTGAAGAAGAAGAGCGGCCATTACTGCACCGGCTGGCGCTCCATGCACTGCGTTTAAGCTTTACTGATATGAATGGAAATATTCATTCATATGAAGCCGACTTACCAAAAGATTTGAAAGCATTATTACAGCAGTTGCGCAAATGGAATCAATAAAAAATCATATACAATAGAAGGGACGTTTAACCGTTTTTTATTTATTAAATAACCAACTTTACTATGAAAAAAATAACTGCATTACTCGCACTGGGTGTTATCCTGTTTGCCTCCTGCAGCAAAAGCAAGGACTCCGCTGCCTCCGGCAAAACATTTGAAGCTACTATTGACGGAAAAAGCTATATTTTTAATATCAATTCTGCCACATTGCTCAGATCCGCGGCCGACAATGAAAAACGCCTGGATATAGCGGGAACTTCTACCGATGGTTCGAAACGAC
This sequence comes from Chitinophagaceae bacterium, assembly GCA_044223995.1. Lineage (GTDB taxonomy): Bacteria > Bacteroidota > Bacteroidia > Chitinophagales > Chitinophagaceae > JACMLD01. Next base: position 416,759 of record JBGALE010000001.1, on the reverse strand, counting down.
TGATTATTACATTGGGTGAAGAAACTTCCCAGGGCAATGGTGTATCTGTAAAAACATATGTGCTGAACCCATTCCCGGAAGATGATCCCAGTACACCAAACGTTGATGAAAGCCTCACTACACAGGGTTTTACTACTTACAGTACTTCATTGGGTAACAATAACTGGCTAACTGATGTTTATAATGAGAATGGCTCATTCCAGGTTACCAGTTGCGACGAAACCAATAAGGTTATTTCCGGTACATTTCACACAGACCTGACAGATTTTAGCACGGGCACTGTAACTATTAAAGTGACAGCCGGAAAAATCGCCAACGTAAAGTATACCGTACTGAATTAAATACTTACTATTGAATGAGCGACCCGGGTAATGGAAAATCTTATTTCCTTTCCGGGTCATTCGTTTTTATACACAGTTCCATCCTTCATGACAAATTTTACCCGGCTCATCACTTGTATATCAGCAATTGGATCGCCATCAACCGCTACAATATCTGCTGTCTTATCTTTTTGTATACTTCCGCTTGTACCCTGGATACCGAGCAATGTGGCAGCATTAATTGTGGCACAGCGAATAGATTCCATGGGTGTCATTCCATATTCTACCATGTACACAAACTCGAGGTAATTTTTACCATGTTTGAATACACCGGCATCAGTGCCAAATGCAATCTTTACACCGGCCTTATACGCTTTCATAAAACTTGTTTTCACCAGCGGTCCGACAGCCAGCGCTTTTGTAACAATAACCGGTGGATAATAGCCGGGTATTTTTGCGGAATCAATTACAGATCGGCCGGCGGTTAATGTAGGCACATACCAGGTACCGTATTGCAGGAACAGCGATACACACTCATCGTCCATCATGCTGGCATGTTCTATTGATGTCACTCCTGCACGGATGGCACGTTTCATTCCTTCCGCGCCATGCGCATGTGCAGCTACTGCAAATCCATAATCTTTTGCGGTGGAAACAATGGCTTTTATTTCTTCTTCTGTAAACTGTGCACCACTTCCATCTTTTGCAACACTCAATACTCCGCCTGTTGCTGTTATCTTGATGAGATCAGAGCCTTCCTTATACCGTTGCCTTACTGCTTTGCGGCATTCATCGGGTCCGTTCACTACGCCTGCTTCCGGACCGGGATCACCCATTAAATCCTTGCGGTAGCTATTGGTGGGATCAGCATGACCACCCGTAGTGGCAATTGCTTTTCCGGCTGTGTAGATATGTGGCCCTTTAATAGTGCCATTATTAATAGCGTTGCGGAGGGAAATATTTACGCCACTGCCACCCAAATCACGTACAGTGGTAAAACCAGCCATCAATGTACGCTCTGCATACACAGTGGATTTAAATGCATAATCGGCCGGGTTAAGACGAAAGCCATCTGAGTAATTAGTTTTGCTGGTTTCATCTTCCAGGTGGACGTGCATATCCATTAAACCGGGCATAACAGTTTTTTTGGAAAGATCAATTAGCTTATCGGAACCTTCCGGTTTTACAAAACCTTCACGAACATCTACAATTTTGCTGCCCTCCACGATAATGGTATAGTTGGTAAGTACCTTATTATTGGTCACATCAATCAACTTGCCACAATGGAGAATGGTTCTTTGTGCCCAGGTGCTTGTCGCCATAAATAGCAGCAATACAATCAGTAGTTTTCGCATAACAGTTATTTTTTGAAAATTAAGCAATCGGAACATCATTAAAAAAGAAAAAGAGCCAGTGGCTCTTTCTCTGTCATTTTATTCAGGGTCAATTAATCAACGTTTGGCTGCGGTGTATAACGCAGGTAGGGCTTTACCACTTTTACACCCTTGGGGAATTTTTTAATGGCATCTTCCGTAGAAACTGCAGGAACCACAATTACATCTTCTCCCTGTTTCCAGTCGGCTGGAGTGGCCACACTATAACCGGCTGTTAGCTGCAGTGAATCTACCACGCGCAGTACTTCATGGAAATTTCTTCCGGTGGAAGCCGGATAGGTAATCATCAGTTTCACTTTTTTATCCGGCCCAATTACAAATAATGAACGCACGGTGAAAGTCTCTGATGCATTCGGGTGGATCATATCATACAAAGTGGCCACGTTTTTATCGTCGTCGGCGATAATAGGAAAACCAACAGATACATGTTGGGTTTCATTAATGTCTTTGATCCAGCCAACATGTTTGTCAAGCGGGTCAACGCTTACTGCCAGCACTTTTACGTTGCGTTTTACAAACTCTTCCTGCAGCAATGCTGTTTTTCCGAGTTCAGTGGTACATACAGGTGTGTAATCAGCAGGGTGAGAAAATAATATTCCCCATCCATTACCGAGGTATTCGTAAAAATCGATGTCGCCTGCAGTTGTTTTTGCCTTAAAGTTGGGAGCGATGTCTCCAAGTCGTAAACTCATATGAAAAAATTTAAAAGTTGATAAATCGGATGTCAAATATATTACTTCCCTACCAAACAGATAGACTAAAATTTATTTTCCCGTGGCTTTTGTCAGGAACCCTTTGCCAAAGCGGTTTTTCACATCATCAATAGCTTTATACAGCCCCGCCTTCTTTTGTGTGTCGGTAAACAGGTTGGTTTGCACGGCTTCATTGGTCAGTTCACTCAGGCGCACGCCCATCAGGCGAACAGGCTGGCCCTTGCGGTACAATTTATGAAAAAGATCCTTTGCCACCGGTATCAGTTCATCATCATAAAAAGTATACGGGATAGTTGTTTGACGTGAAGTGGTTTCAAAATCGGGGTACCTGATTTTTACAGAAACACAACCGGCCATTTTATTTTCCTGACGCAATTCAAATGCAATCTTTTCTGTCATTCGCACCAATTCCGTCATCAGGAAACCGATATCAGTTTTGTTTTGATCAAAGGTATTTTCCGTACTGACAGATTTTGTTTCATGGTAAGAAGCCACTTCACTGGTATGGCGGCCATGCGCCCTGTGCCAGAGGTCGAGGCCATAATTGCCCAGGTAGCGCTCCAGCATTTCGGGTTTGGCTTCCCGTAATTCCCGAATGGTTTCAATGCCCACCTGCAGGAGTGAACGGAATGTATGATCGCCCACACCGGGTATTTTATCTACTTTCAGCGGATCAAGGAAATCTGTTTCCCTGCCAAAAGGAACCCACATAAAACCATTGGGCTTAGCTTCGTTGGTGGCCATCTTTGCCACCATTTTATTGGAGGCAAGGCCGAATGAAATCGGCAGTTTTGTTTCATTAATTATTTTTTCACGAAGCTTCTTTGTCCATTCAAAAGGATTAAAGTATTTATCCATCCCGGTCAGGTCAAGATAAAATTCATCAATCGATGCCTTCTCAAATACCGGTGCTTCGGCCTCAACAATTTCTGTCACCCACCGGCTGAACCTGCTGTACTCGCCCCGGCTGCCGCCAACAATGATAGCATCCGGGCAAAGACGCTTCGCTTTTTGTATGGGCATCGCAGAATGAATGCCGTATTTCCTTGCCTCATAGCTGCAGGCTGCCACTACGCCCCATTCACGCCCGCCCACGATGACAGGTTTCCCCTTTAACGAGGGATTGTTGATCACTTCGACGCTTACAAAAAAAGAATCGAGATCAAAATGGGCGATAATTCGTTGTGATTCGGCTGACATCGGGGAAACTAAGTTACAAAGGTTATTCGGGAAAAGTCCCGCCCTTTCGAAACCGGGCTCCAGGGATTTTACCGGTGAACTTTCATGACCAAAACCATTAATTTTAAGGATGCAAATGGAATGGCTAAAGACTGGCATCGGGCCACTGAAGGATCTCATCGCATTTCTTCAGAAAAAATCATCGACCAACGATGTACACAAAAAACAGGTGATACGTGAACTGCAAAACAACCTGAATGTTTTTAAAAATGGTTTTCTCAACAATGCATCCTACGATGTGATGATCGACCTGCTCAGCAATGAAGCCATCAAGCAGGCGATTACTGCTAATTTCACCTTTAAGAAATTAAGACCCGGCACCATTGAGCCTTATCATATTTACGATGAAAGGAATAGAAGGTACAGTGGCTGGACGGCTGAAAAACTGGTGGACAAGATTGATGAAAAAATCGAAGAACTGAAAACTATCAAGAAGATGAATAATGGTTCCGTGGAAAAAGTGAAGAACAATATGTCACTGATGATCAGCAATCTTTATTATCGGATGAAATTGCTCGCAGATTTTATCCGTTCGGAGAATAAGTAATAGAAAGAACAGAGGGCTAAGAGGTGGAAGGTAAAAGGTGGATGGTGAATAATAAGTTGTACGATATAGGAGATAAGTTTAAATTTTCCAATATCAAATCCCAAACTCCAAATTTTGCTGCATTATTTATAAATATCCAGCAGCCCTTCCGGCAGGGACAGGTGAACTTGCTTTTTTCTCTTGTCAATTTTTTCCAGTATCTCTTCATGCACGGGTATAAGCGCTTCCTTACCCTCGTAATCAATGCGGAGCAACAACTGGTGTGGCTGTTCGATGACTTCCAGTACTTCACCAAGATCTTCCCCATCGTTGATGACATGAAAGCCCAGCAGGGAAATTGGTGCTGACTTTGCAGAATATTTATGAAATGCTTCCTCGGTGAGCCAGGTTTCTTTTTGCGTGAGCTTTTGTGCATTTTCCCTGTTATCGATTCCTTCCAGTTTGAGATATATCTCCTGTTCACTTTTTATTTTAGCCGACTGTATGAAATAGGGAAGCATTTCACCTTTTTTTATTTCGATAAAAATTACTTCCAACCCCTTTAGAGAAGTTTTCTTACCCAGGTGGTGCTGCAGCAGCAACTCGCCTTTTACACCAAATGTGGCCACCAGTTTTCCTATGCTGCAATAATTGGTCATGCGTTGACAAAAATAAATTCAATTCAATAAAAAATCCCGAAGCAAAACCCCGGGATTCTATCATGGTAATGTGAGATTGTTTATTCAGCGGCAGGACCACCTTCCGTTCTTGCCTGCGGGCGACGGTAAGGAGCGCCACCTTGTGGCCTTCTTCCACCACCACGTGGATTGGAACGACGGTTTTCTTCCTGGCGTTTTTTAATCTGGGCCTCATGTTCTTTGTGCCATACTTCAAACTTCTGCATAGCAGTAACATCATCAAACAAACCAAGCTTTACACCACGCAACAGGTGTTTCAGGTAAAGCACACCCTTAAATGACAGGATGCGGCGAACAGTATCAGTTGGCTGTGCACCTTTGTGCAGCCAATCCAATGCTCTCTGGCGATCTAACTGAATAGTTGCGGGAACTGTAAGCGGGTTGTAAGTACCGATTTTTGAAATAAACTTACCATCTCTGGGTGCGCGAGCATCAGCCACTACAATAAAGTAAAATGGCCTTTTTTTAGACCCGTGGCGCTGGAGTCTCATTTTTACAGGCATCTTAAATAGACATTTAAATGCGTTAAGAAATAGGGTTAACGATACAAAATGGATTGCAAAAATAGCTATCCTTTATAATTTTCCAAATATAATAATTGATTGAATTGCTTTCGCATTTTGTTGAAATAAGTTGACAAAATTTTTACAAACGGCAGGTTTTATTAAAAATCCATTAAAGGCTACCGCTTCCCAATGCCTGGCATCCGCCCTCCCATTGGCATTTTGTTCATCATTTTCATCATCTGTTTCATCTGCTCAAACTGCTTCATAAAGGCGTTTACCTCATCCAGTTCTTTACCACTGCCCCTGGCTATTCTTTTCCTGCGTTTTTGGTCAATAACATCGGGATTGGCTCTTTCGAAAGGTGTCATTGAATTTATCATGGCTTCAATGCCTTTAAAAGCATCGTCACTGATATCTACGTCTTTAATTGCTTTTCCCACGCCTGGTATCATGCCCATCAGATCCTTGATATTACCCATCTTCTTTATCTGTCCGAGCTGCTGTTTAAAATCTTCAAAATCAAACTGGTTCTTCCTGATTTTTTTCTCAAGCTTCCTGGCCTCCGCTTCGTTAAACTGCTCCTGTGCCTTTTCCACCAGCGAAGTAATATCACCCATACCCAATATCCGCTGCGCCATCCTTTCCGGGTAAAAAACATCCAGGGTTTCCATTTTTTCGCCGCTGCTGATGAACTTAATGGGCTTGTTCACGGTGTATCTGATCGAGAGGGCCGCACCACCACGCGTATCACCGTCCATTTTGGTGAGCACTACGCCGCTGAAATCGAGTTTTTCATTAAATGCCTTAGCAGTGTTGACCGCATCCTGGCCGGTCATAGCATCCACTACAAAAAGGATCTCGTTGGGATTAACGGCAGATTTTACTGCCGCCACTTCGTTCATCATCACTTCATCAATGGCCAGGCGACCCGCCGTATCAATGATAAGTACATTTTTATTTTTACTTCTTGCCTCTTTAATAGCGTTAGTCGCTATAGAGACCGCGTCTTTATTATCCGGTTCCGCGTATACGTCGATATTGATTTGGCTACCCAAAACTTTTAACTGGTCAATAGCCGCAGGACGGTAAATATCTGCAGCAACCAGCATGGGCGACAATCCCTTTTTTGTTTTCAGGTAATTGGCAAGTTTACCACTGAAAGTTGTTTTACCAGAACCCTGCAAGCCTGCTATGAGTATGACAGCCGGGTTTCCCTTTACCGAAAATTCACTTTCGGTGGTTCCCATCAAATCAACCAGCTCGTCCTTTACAATTTTTGTGAGTAACTGCCCGGGGCTAATAGCGTTGATAACTTTTTCGCCAACTGCCTTTTCCTTTACCTTGTCGGTAAATTCCTTGGCTATTTTATAATTGACATCCGCATCAATTAATGCACGGCGGATTTCCTTGATCGTGGCGGCTACATTGAGTTCGGTAATTCGTCCTTCTCCCTTTAACTGCTTAAACGCCGACTCCAGCTTGTCACTTAAAGATTCAAACATAATTTCCTGCTTGTTTAAACAACTGAAAAAACAAAGGTGAATGTAAAATTACATTCACCTCTTACGAGATTGCAAATATAGTAACGATTCAAGAAAATCAGGAACCTAAATAACTGCGTAAAATTCTGGAGCGATTGGTAGTTTTTAGTTTTGTAATGGCTTTGTCTTTGATTTGGCGGACCCTTTCGCGGGTAAGGCTGAATCTTTCACCGATATCTTCCAGGCTCATGGGGTGATCAACCCCAATACCGAAGAAATAGCAGATGACTTCTTTCTGTCTTTCCGTAAGCGCCTTCAGCGAACGTTCGATTTCGAGTTTTAATGACTCGTCGTGTTCGATGTGCTTTTCGGTTCTTTCTGCATTCGGGTTCTCCATCACGTCTATCAGCGTATTGTCTTCACCTTCAGACAATGGTGTATCCATACTGATATGCCGTGCATTGATACCGAGTGTGGATGAAACTTCGTCTATTTCCAGTTGAAGTAATTCGGCCAGTTCTTCTGCAGATGGCTCCCTTTCGTATTCCTGTTCCAGTTGCGAAAAGGCCTTTTGAATACGATTGGTAAGGCCCACTTTATTCAAGGGCAACCTTACAATCCTTGCCTGTTCTGCCAGGGACTGAAGAATGCTTTGACGAATCCACCAAACTGCGTAGGAAATAAATTTGAAACCGCGGGTTTCATCGAATCGCTGTGCTGCCTTTATCAAACCGAGGTTCCCTTCGTTAATCAAATCAGGAAGGGAAAGGCCCTGGTTTTGGTACTGCTTGGCAACGGATACCACAAACCTTAAATTGGCTTTGGTAAGTTTGTCAAGCGCCTGCTGATCGCCCTGTTTGATAAGACCTGCCAGCCTCACTTCCTCTTCAGGACTGATAAGCTCTACCTTACCAATTTCATGAAGGTACTTTTCAAGACTTTGAGATTCACGATTGGTAATCGACTTCGTGATCTTTAGTTGACGCATACTCATAGGTGAGGTATTAAGGATTGATTGGTTTTAAACGGTTTATTTTAAAGGGTTTATTCTTAAAACGCTAATTGAGTTCGTTTCTTATATGCGTCCACCTGTGATTACCCACATACCTATAACAGCAATTTAACATATTGTTGTCAATTATCCAAATAAATCTCGTGTAACCCGTTGTACATCAGGTTGTTTTGACTTTTTCCGGGCTTTGTGTCCGAAAAACGCTTTAATAAAAAAAAATAAAGTAAAATTTTGCAGCGTGAAATTATTTTCTATTATTGCACCATTCGAAACCAACAGAATAGACTGTGTGATGAGCAAAAAACAACTATTTACATTAGAGTACCCGGTTAGATGTTCCCCCTCTATCCTATACGAATTCCTGAGTACCCCCGCCGGATTGCAGGAATGGTTTGCCGATAAAGTAGACGAAAGAGACAGCATATTTAGTTTTTCATGGAATGGGGCGGTAGAAAAAGCGGAAATACTGGAAGGTGAGGAAGAAAAATTTGTACGCTTTCACTGGGTAACAGCGCCAAAAGAAGAATACTTTGAATTTCGCATAGAAAAATCAGAAGTTACCAATCAAACTATTTTGGTAATAAATGATTTTGCTGACAAAAAAGAAATCAAGGATCAAAGTCAGTTGTGGGATTACCAGGTAAAGGATCTCATGCACCGTATTGGCAGTTAAGCCCAACTAACTGTCATGTATGACTGAAAAGATTCCCAAAGCATCTCTCCGGAGCGGTTCCATTCATCGAAAGAAATACGGGTACTGATCTTTATAAATGACGCACGCACCATGGCTGCTGCCATTGCCTGATGGTTTTCTTTTTGTATTAACTGATAACTGCTTCCTTCAACATTAAAATCAAATTCGTTACCCGTCAGCGACAAATAACAGTTGTCGAATTTTCCCATCGTTATTGCACTTCTTATTTTCCTTATCAATTCATCTTTATACCTGCCTTTTATATGAAGCGTGGAAGTAAAATAATTTCCCCACCAAAAAAAGGTACGGATGGCGAACACATCCTCCCGGGAAAAATACCGCGGATAATCCAGCACTACATAGGGAAGCGATTCATACTGTTCTCCCTTTGAAATTTTTGCTGACAAGTGGTTGATGGCCGCAGGTATAGTTTTATTGTTCTGTACCCACTGCTGCATTTTTTCTGAAACCCCGCCAAAAATATCGTACACCCCTGCAGTAATCTTTTGCTTTGTTAAAATCCACCCCTTGTTTCGGACCAGTTGCATTTCCTCTTCCGAAAGCTGTATTTTTGATTGTTGCATGTGACAAAGTTATCCATCTAATTTTCTATTCCTTAACTGTGATTAAAAAACTTGACAGACTTATACTCAAAGCATTTGTGGGCCCATTCATTGCCACTTTTTTTATCACGCTCTTTGTGCTGGTCCTGCAATTTTTTTGGTTATACATTGACGATATCGTAGGCAAGGGATTGGATCTTTTTACCATTGCCCGTTTGATGACATACGTAAGCGCCACCGTTGTACCGCTTGCTCTGCCACTGGCAGTATTGTTATCGTCCATCATGACATTTGGCAACCTCGGCGAAAGTTTTGAACTGGTCGCCATCAAATCTGCCGGAATACCCTTGCTTCGTTTTATGCGCCCGCTGATGATCACCAGTATATTTATCTGCGGCATCGCATTTCTCTTTAACAACTATATCATACCGGTCGCCAATTTGAAACTGAATACACTCAAGTATGATATCATTGTCGCTAAACCCGCATTTGATATCAAGGAAGGTGTTTTTTATGACAAGATCGATGGCTATATTATAAAGATTGGTAAAAAGGAAAAAGATGGCAGTACCATTCGCAATATTATCATTTATGAAAAAAATTATGGACTGCAGGATAATATCACAGTGGCTGATAGCGGGCAGATGAAGGTATCGGCAGACAAACGTTTCCTTGAATTTTACCTGCGCAGCGGATGGCGCTATTCGGAGAAAGGTGAACGTCTCACCACCAATACTGAATTTACAAGGCTCGGGTTTAAAGAATATAAAAAAATATTCGATCTCAGTTCATTCAAATTGCAGAAAACAGAGGACAGTGTTTTTAAAGATAACTGGCGCATGCTGAGTATCCGCCAGCTAAATAAAGCCATTGATTCACTGGAAAAATCCACTGGTAGCTATTCACAAAAAGTAATGCGCGAAGTTGCACCATTCCTCACATTTCAGCGATATACCGATAGCAACTGGACGGCAGCAAAACAAACCGGCAAACCGATTCAATCATTTACCGACATCATGCCCGATACCAATCGTTCTAGCTTACTGGAAATATGCATCGGCCAGGTAAATTCCGTGAAATCTACCATGGAACTAAATGCAGCCGAATACACTTCACGCAAAAAAGATCTCGGGTTGCATGAAATAGAGTGGCACAGGAAATTTACCATGTCTATCGCATGCCTGGTATTGTTCCTGATTGGTGCACCACTGGGCTCTATTATCCGAAAAGGCGGGATTGGTACACCGCTGGTGTTTGCGGTTATCTTTTTCGTGGTGTTCTTCCTGTTAAACAATTTCGGGGAAAAATTTGCCAAACAGGAGGTCATGGGTCCGCTGGCAGGTATGTGGATGGCCACATTTATACTTGTGCCAATCGGTATATTTCTTGTTGTAAAAGCTATGCGCGATTCACAATTGTTTAACCAGGAATACTATTTCCGTGTTTTCAGGCGGCTGAGGACATTTGTTAACAGGCGTAATTTAACCTCGAATCCATCTCCTATTGCGTAACTTTAGTTACTAAATCAATATTTATATGGCTTCCAAAAAAATATCCAGGCGAAATTTCATAGCATCTACCGCCAAAACCGGTGTTGCATTAACCGCCGCCGGCTTTGTATCCAATAATCTCTTTGCATTTGACGGCGGAAATTTTTCTCCCTACACATCTTTTGACCAAACCCCACTCGGGTATTCTTATAATGCGCTTGAACCTGTGATAGATGCCATGACCATGGAAATCCACTACAGCAAGCATGCGGCAGCTTATGCCAAAAATGTAAAGGAAGCTGCAACGGCAGAAAAAGTGGACATGAGCAAGCCGCTGGAAGATATTTTGCCCGGCATATCAAAATTTTCCATGAAGATGCGCAACAATGCGGGCGGCCACTACAATCATGAACTATTTTGGAAGAGTATGAAGGCAAATGGTGAAGGAAAAGCTTCCGGTAAATTGCTGGCTGCTATTGAAAAAGATTTCAATTCCTTCGACGCATTTAAAACCCAGTTCAGTGATGCGGCTAAAAACCGGTTTGGCAGCGGTTGGGCGTGGCTGGTAGTGGGTGCTGACAAAAAATTAAAAATCGGGTCTACTCCCAACCAGGACAATCCACTGATGGATGTATCCGACTTAAAAGGAACGCCACTGCTGGGCCTGGATGTTTGGGAACATGCTTATTACCTGCATTATCAAAACCGTCGTCCCGAGTATATTGAAAATTGGTGGAAAGTAGTGAATTGGGATTTTGTTCAGAATAAGTTTGACGCCATTTAAAATTCCTGCAATAAAGTACATAAAGGAAGCTGTCTCCGATAATAAAGAGGCAGCTTTTTTATTGTAAAATCCAAACCGTTACTTTTGCTGTCAAATTTCCATGTATGAAAACAACAACCTTTTGGAAATCGGGTCTCGCTTTTGACAGCCGCTTTAAGAACAACACCATTACCATGGACGATGCCGCCACCGCAGGGCGCGATGATACCGGCTTTAGCCCGAAAGCGCTGTTGTTATCCGGTCTTGCAGGCTGTACGGGCATGGATGTCGTATCTATACTGGATAAAATGAAAGCACCTTATGAAAGTATCCGCATTGAAGTAGAAGCAGAACAAACCGAGGATTATCCCAGGGTATTTAAGGAAATATTGATGATATATTTTGTAAAGATTCCTGCGGAATATGAAGACAAGGTTAAACGTGCCGTTGATTTATCACTTGAAAAGTACTGTGGCGTGGCAGCGATGCTTAGAAAACACTGCGCCATTCACACAAGGGTCATTATTGAATAAACAGCCAACGATTTTTTCCACGCTAAATCAATAGCATTGAACCCGCAAAAGCAAAATTTACGTGCACAAAAACTGGTGGTAGTCGTTGCCGTGATATTATTTATCCTTAAAGTTATTGCCTATTTTCTTACCCATTCTGTTGCCATTCTTACAGATGCGCTGGAAAGCACTGTCAATGTGATTGCAGGCTTTGTAGGATTATACAGTTTATATGTTGCGGCCAAACCAAGCGACTACGATCATCCATATGGCCATGGAAAAGCAGAATTTATTTCTGCTGCTGTGGAAGGCACCCTAATCCTGGTAGCCGGCCTGATCATTATCTATGAATCAATCGATAATTTTATTCATCCACATGAAATAAAGAAACTTGATTATGGTATCATACTCGTGGCCAGTACCGCTGCCATCAATTTCCTGGTTGGGTATATTACCATACAAAAAGGGAAGAAAAACAATTCGCTCGCACTGATAGCCAGCGGCAAGCATTTACAAACCGACACCTATTCTACCATTGGCATTATCGTTGGACTGGCACTGATTTTAATTACCGGTTATAGCCAGTTGGATAGCATCGTGGCTATTATTTTTTCCTTTATTATCATTTATACCGGTTATAAAATTTTGCGGAGTTCCATTGCCGGTATCATGGATGAAGCAGATGATGCGCTATTATCGAAACTTGTTTCGCTGCTGAATAAAAACCGAAAAGAAAACTGGATCGACATGCACAACCTTCGTGTTATCAAATACGGAGGCCAGCTTCATATCGATTGCCATTTGACCGTGCCCTGGTACCTGAATGTCCATGAAGCACATGAAGAGATAGATGCGTTGGTGGATCTCATTAAAAAAGAGTTTGGCGATGCCATAGAGTTTTTTGTTCATTCGGATGGCTGTCTTTATTTCCAGTGCCCGCTTTGCACAAAAAAAGATTGTAACGTTCGCCAGCATCCTTTCGAAAAAAAGGTGGACTGGACACTGGAAAATATTATTTCCAATAAGAAACATGACCTCTCGTCCCCAGTAAAAGGAGAGAAAACAACTGCGTGAAGGAAATTCAGTTTTGCTGACAGCTAATCACAAAGTGTTTTATTAAAACCTCCTATATTCGTTTTTTTAAATGTTGTTCAATTAAAATAACAAAATCATTATTGTATGCAAGCGTGGAAAGAGTACCAATCAGCCAATAAGGATCGTTTCCTGGAAGAATTACTTGAATTGCTCCGTATTCCGAGCGTGAGCGCCCGCAGCGAACATAAGGCAGATATGGTAGCCTGTGCCGAAGCTGTAAAGAAACGCCTGCTCGACGCTGGCGCAGATAAAGCCACCATATATCCAACCGATGGTCATCCAATCGTATATGCTGAAAAAATAATTGACCCATCCAAACCAACAGTACTGGTATACGGACATTATGATGTGCAACCTGCCGATCCGCTGGATTTGTGGAAGAGCGGACCTTTCGAGCCAACCATAAAAGACGGGAAGATTTTTGCCCGTGGTTCCTGCGATGATAAAGGGCAATTTTATATGCACGTGAAAGCATTGGAGACTATGGTTAAAACAAATTCAATGTCTACCAATATAAAATTCTGTATTGAGGGCGAAGAAGAAGTAGGCTCACCCAACCTGGGAAAATTTGTTGCTGCGCAAAAAGATTTATTAAAAGCAGATGTTATTCTAATCAGTGATACCGCTATGATCAGCATGGATACTCCTTCGATAGACATTGGTGTTCGCGGGTTGAGTTATATTGAAGTGGAAGTAACAGGGCCGAACCGCGACTTACACAGTGGTGTATATGGCGGCGCTGTTGCCAATCCCATCACCATACTTGCAAGAATGATTGCATCCTGTCATGATAAGGACAATCATATCACCATTCCTGGTTTTTATGATGATGTGGTGGTATCAACTGCTGCAGAAAGAAAATTAATGGCCGAAGCACCTTTCAGCGAGGCTGACTATAAAAAAGATTTAGGTGTTGCAGAATTATGGGGCGAAAAAGGTTATACTACCAATGAAAGAACTGGTATTAGACCAACAATAGAATTAAATGGCATTTGGGGTGGATATACCGGCGAGGGCGCTAAAACAGTATTGCCTTCAAAGGCATTTGCAAAAATCTCTGCAAGGCTGGTGCCCAACCAATCGTCCAAAAAAATAACGGAGAAATTATTACAGTATTTTACTTCAATCGCACCTGCCGGTGTAACAGTAAAAGCAGCAGAACATCACGGTGGCGAACCTTACATGACACCCATCGACTCGAAAGCATACAAAGCTGCAGCCGAGGCCATCAAAACAACTTTTGGAAAAGATCCCATCCCCGTTCGGGGTGGTGGCAGTATACCGATTTGCTCCCTGTTTGAAAAAGAACTGGGCGTAAAAATTGTTTTTATGGGTTTTGGACTTGACAGCGATAACCTGCATTCCCCCAATGAAAAATTTGATGTCTTTAATTTTTACAAAGGCATTGAAACGATTCCCTATTTCCATCATTTCTTTGCCAAGATGAAATAGTAAAGAAGAAGTATTGCCGAAATATCTGCTATGGCTGAAAAAGAAAAACTACGACTGGATAAATACCTCTGGGCAATCCGCTTGTTTAAAACACGCAGCCAGGCAGGTGATGCATGTGACAAGGGAAAAGTAAAATTAAATGGCGATACGGTCAAGCCGGCACGAACAGTATGTATAGGCGATGAATATGAAGTAAAGACCGAAGCCAAACGTTGGCGTATAAAAGTCACCGGCCTGCTGGAAAAACGTGTACAGTATTCAGAAGCAATTCAGTATTATATTGACATTACGCCGGCAGAGGAACTGGAACGCCTTCAATTCCAGGCTGCCAGTTTTCATACCGGCAAACGATTGAGCAAAGTGGGAAGGCCGACAAAAAAATCAAGAAGGGATTTGGAAGAATTTACGGGCGATCAACCGGAAGCCGAATAGATATTGGTCATTTACCCCGGCAAATACAATCAGGCAGCGCCTATCTTTGCACCATGCATATCGATATATTAACTGTATTGCCCGAACTCCTCGAAAGCCCGCTCCAGCATAGTATCATGAAACGGGCGCAGGCCAAGGGTTTGCTGACTGTAAAAGTTCATCACCTCCGCCAATGGGCGGTAAATGAATACGGACAGGTAGACGATTATCAATATGGCGGCGGCGCAGGCATGGTAATGATGCCGGAACCACTGGCCAATGCTATTGAAGCATTGTCAAAAGAAGCAACTTACGATGACATCATTTATATGACACCGGATGGTGAGCGTTTTAACCAGCAATCTGCCAATCAACTTTCACTGAAAAAAAATCTATTAATTATCTGTGGGCATTATAAAGGCATTGATGAACGCATCAGAAAACAATTTGTTACCAGGGAAATTTCCATCGGCGATTACGTACTGAGTGGTGGTGAACTGGCGGCAGCTGTTATTGTCGATGCTATTGGCAGGTTATTACCTGGTGTGCTGAATGACGAAACTTCCGCATTGTTTGATTCCTTCCAGGACAATTTATTGGCCCCCCCGGTTTATAC
Source organism: Chitinophagaceae bacterium (assembly GCA_044223995.1). Classification (GTDB taxonomy): domain Bacteria; phylum Bacteroidota; class Bacteroidia; order Chitinophagales; family Chitinophagaceae; genus JACMLD01. Next base: position 401,274 of record JBGALE010000001.1, on the reverse strand, counting down.
AAGGCCGGCAGATTTCAGGGGTGATAAAGTACCTGATATATTACTTAGCGGTGACCCTAAAAAAATTGAAGAATGGCGTTACGAACAATCACTACAACGAACCAGGGAGCGCCGGCCTGATATTCTTTCCAATGAAGGTTAATACAAATTCATTACCACTTATCAAATTATTTTCTCACTGTAACTTTTGTGACTAAAATGCATTACTTAAAATACTAATTTGACGGTCCAAAATAATCCCGCAAACCCTGCTTTACCAACAACAACTTATGAACTGCTGCAAATCCTTACTTCTGTTACTGGTGCCCTTAGTATGCATTTATTTTTCTGCCGCACAAAATTCGGCAACCAACAGCCTGCAGGAACAATTTCAAATCCACATAAAAAAAGCGCATGGTGTTATAAAACTGGATGGCATACTGGATGAAGCTGATTGGAAAGAGGCGGAACCATCAAGCCCTTTTTGGAGAAAATTTCCCAGCGACAATGTAAGGCCTAAAAGACAAACGGAAGTAAGAATAACTTACAATGACCAGTATATATATTTTGGTTTCGTAGTTCACGACAGCAGCAACCAGGTAGTACAGAGCCTGAAAAGGGATGGTGGACATGAACTAAACGATGCAGTGGGTATTGTATTGGATCCAATTAACCAGCGCACCAATGGTTTCTTTTTTGTTGTAAATGCCTACAACACGCAAACCGATGATCAGTTGAATGGCACATCCAACCAGCTCACACTAAGCTGGGATAATAAATGGTATTCCGAAACAAAACGGTATGATGATAAATGGGTAGCTGAAATTGCGATCCCTTTCAAGACAATCCGTTATACGAGTGACAAAACATTGTGGGGTATTAATTTTTTGCGAAGTGATTTAAAAACCAACGAATATTCCACATGGACAAAGATGCCACTCAATTTTCGTGCTTTTGATTTGGGTTATACAGGTTCACTAATCTGGGATGCACCGCCGCCCAGTGCGGGCAGTAATGTTTCTTTCATTCCTTATGTTACGGGAGGTGTTAACAGCAACAAAGAAGAAAACGAACCAACAAAAGCTACGGGCAATGCAGGTTTTGATGCAAAGGTTGCTTTGTCTTCGGCATTGAACCTCGACCTGACCGTCAACCCGGATTTTTCTCAAATAGAAGTGGATAAGCAGGTAACCAACCTCACGCGGTTCAGTATTTTCTTCCCGGAGCGCAGGACTTTCTTCCTGGAAAACGCGGACTTATTTTCGGAATATGGTATACCACCCATCCGGCCATTTTATTCCCGCCGCATTGGCCTGGACAATGACGGAAATAAAATACCTATCCTGTTTGGTGCAAGGCTAAGTGGCAATGTTGCCAAAAGAACAAGGATCGGTATCATGAGTATGGAAACGGGACGAAAGGATGGGTTTGCAGGACAAAACTATTCTGCCATATCCGTCAGTCAAAGTGTATTGAAGCGTTCGGTAGTGCGCGGATATTTTCTTAACCAGCAATCATTTCTAAACAGTGATGAAAAAGCTGCTGACCCATTGAAGCAATATGGCCGTAATGCAGGCGCTGATTTTAATTACAGCAACCTGGATGGAACATGGTCGGCATGGGCAGCATATCATCAATCGTTTAAGCCAGGTATTAAGTCGGATAACCTTTACCTCGATGCAGGCATAAACTACTCAACACGAAAATTTGGTTTTGTGATGGATGTGTCTCAGGTAGGAACCAATTATTATACTGATATGGGTTATGTTGAGCGTATCATGAATTATGATGCGGCGAGAGATACTTCCATACGTGTCGGTTTCAAGCATGTATTTACAGAAATAAATTACAGGATCATCCCTCCTAATGGAGCGGGTATCCGTCATACATTTAATTTCACCAACTATTATGTTGTTTATCCGAACAATTCTTTTAACGAAATCACGCAGGAACTGAATTATAATATGGAGTTTCGCAATACATCTTCGATTAACGTTCTTGCTACCCGGGATGATGTTCAACTATTGTATCCTATTTCTTTTACCGATAAAGTGCCATTGCCTGCTGACAGGTATAAATTTCAATACGCATCAGTCGATTACTTCACGGATACACGAAAGGTTTTTAGTTTTACCGGCGGTTTGGGAGGAGGTTCCTTCTACAACGGTCGGTTCAGGCAGCTAAAAGGAGGAATTACTTTCAGGCGGCAGCCACATTTTGCTTTTACAATCGAGGCCCAGTACAATAAGTTGTCTTTCCCCGATCCCTATGGTGTTACCGAATTATTACTTATCGCACCAAGGGTTGAAATAAATTTTTCTACAAAGTTATTCTGGACAACATTCCTGCAGTACAATACGCAGGCGAATAATTTCAATATTAACAGCCGGTTCCAGTGGCGTTATAAACCGATGAGTGATCTCTTCGTGGTATACACGGATAATTATTTTACGGATCCGTTGTTTAGAAATAAAAACCGTGCCCTGGTTTTTAAATTGAACTATTGGCTCAATCTCTAAAAAAATAAGGCCACCGGCCTTATTCGTTACTTAAAAAGGAAGCAATACTTGTAACAGGAAATAATACAATAAGATTAATACCAGGTTTAAAGCAATTGTCTTTTTCATAAGTACGGATTTGAACAACCATACTATTGCATGTGCCGTGCCAAAACAAGCTTATACACATAGGAGAATTACCCGCCGGCCCCGGAAAAAATACCATGAAAAATGACTCCCCTGCATAAACTGTTATAAAACAAAAACATCCGCCCGGCGGATGTTTTATTAAATTTTTCGTCACACAGGCATATGTGGCATCGCATCTGAATCGTCCCTGGCATTTTTGCCCAATTCTTCCAGTTGTTTTTTACTGTAGGCAATTTTGGTGATAGTAACAAACAACACGGGTACAATAAATATGGCGAGTAATGTAGCTGCCAGCATTCCGCCCAATACTGTCCATCCAATAGTGCTGCGGGCGATACCACCCGCTCCTTCGGCAAATGCAAGTGGCAATACACCTAATATAAACGCCATTGATGTCATGATGATAGGACGCAACCTAAGCTTTACTGCTTCCAAAGTAGCTGCAATGATCGGCATACCGCGATCAACCCTTTCTTTTGCAAATTCTACAATCAGGATGGCATTCTTTGCAGCAAGCCCTATCAATGTGATCAAACCAATTTGCGCATACACACTATTGCTAAGTCGTGGGATCAGCGTTAATGTAAGGATGGCGCCAAATGCCCCCAATGGAACAGCCAGCAATACAGAGAAAGGAACAGACCAGCTTTCATATAATGCAGCGAGGAAAAGAAATACAAATAAAATAGACAATGCGAAAATTACCAGGGTACTGTTGCCCGCATTGATTTCTTCGCGGCTCAATCCGGAAAATTCATACCCATAACCAGATGGTAAAACATTTGCGGCCACTTCGCGCAAAGCCTGGATAGCTTGTCCGCTGCTGTATCCTTCTTTTGCACCGCCATTGATTTCTGCCGTCCTGAACAGGTTATAATGTGTTACCAGCGGCGCACTTTCAATTACCTTGTACGAAACTAATGTGCTTAATGGCAGTAAAGTTCCTGCCTGGTTGCGTACATAATATTTACCCAGGTTATTAATATCTCCCCTGTACATCGTATCTGCCTGCGCCACCACGCGGAAGTTGCGGCCGTAGATGGTAAAATCGTTTACATAACGGCTTCCCAGGTAAGTTTGCATGGTGCTGTATACGTCCGAAATGGACACTCCCAATTTTTTACACTGATCCCGATCCACATCTACCTGGTAACCCGGTGTGCGTGCAGTAAAGAATGAAAAGGCGCGGTTAATTTCAGGGCGCTTATTGGCCTCCGCTACAAAAGTCTGTACCACTCTTTCAAACTGGTTGATATCGTCTGTGCTTTCGCGTTGTTCCAGTTCAAATGTAAATCCACCGGTTTGTCCCAAACCTGGTATAGCGGGCGGAGAAATCACAATGATATTCGCGCCTTTTATCGATGCAAGTTTCTTTTGCAGGGAAGCAATTAAACCATTTAACTGAAGTGATTTGTCTTTTCTTTGATCCCATGGCTTCAACTGGGTAAATACAGTACCACTGTTTGATTTGGAAGCAAAAGTCACCACGTTTAAGCCGCCGAGTGCAGCATAATGTGCAACCCCCTGGGTGTTTTTCAGTATACTCATCACACTGTCCAGCACTTCCAGGCTTCTTGTCGTAGAAGAAGCTTCCGGTAATTCATACGTTACATACAATCTCCCTTCGTCTTCTGTTGGGATGAACCCGGTTGGTTTATTTTTAAACAGGATGCTGGTACCTGCAAAAATACAGGCCAGCAATACCAATGCATAGGGCGCCGCCTTGATGGTTTTACGTACACCGGATGTGTAGGAACCTGTGACCCTTGCAAACCATTCATTAAACCAGTAAAAGAATTTATTAATGCCATGCGACTTCTTATCAAGATGCATGGGGCGGAGAAACAATGAGCACAACGCTGGTGTTAATGATAAAGCTACAAAGGCAGAAATCAATACCGATATCGCGATGGTGATTGCAAACTGCTGGTACAACCTGCCTACAATGCCGGGGATAAATGCTACCGGGATAAATACTGCTGCAAGGATCAATGCAATTGCCACCACCGGCCCGGAAATGTCTTTCATTGCCTTGATGGTTGCTTCCTTGGGTGTCATGCCCTCGTAGTCAATATTATGCTGTACCGCTTCCACTACCACTATTGCATCATCCACTACAATACCAATTGCCAATACAAAACCAAACATGGTTAGCGTGTTGATGGTAAAACCAAGTGGTATAAACAAAGCAAATGTCCCAATGATAGAAACAGGTATTGCCAAAACAGGTATTAGCGTTGCCCGCCAGCTTTGCAGGAATAAAAAGACCACCAGCACCACGAGACCCAGCGCTTCCAGTAAGGTCTTTACCACTTCACTAATGGAAACCTGTACGACAGACACGCTCTCAAAAGGAACTACATAATCAATATCTTTTGGAAATGATTTCTTCAGGTTTTCCATCGTCGCGAAAACACCTTTTGCCACATCCAGTGCATTACTTCCGGGTGCCTGGTAGACTAACAGGTAAGAAGCTCTTTTACCATCCACGAAAGAGTTACTGGCATAACTGAATTTACCCAATTCAACCCGTGCCACATCCCTTAAATAAACGATGGAACCATCTGAAGGTTTTGTTCTGACAATAATATTATTAAACTGCTGTACCGTACTCAACCGGCTGTTGGTAAATACCGTGTATTCAAACGCCTGTGTTTTTGGTTGTGGTGAAGCGCCAACAGAACCTGCTGCGATTTGCACGTTTTGTTCTGTCAGTGAAGCAATGACATCGTTGGTGGTTAGGCCCAACTGAGCCATTTTATCCGGCTGCAACCAAATACGCATACTGAAATCATCGGCCCTGGTAAAAATATCTCCCACACCCGTAACACGAAGCAAAGCATCTCTTACGAAAATATTGGTATAGTTGTCGGTGAAGGTGACATTATGTGTACCATTGGGAGAATACATGGCTACCAGCATAAGGATGCTTGGATTCCGTTTCCTGGTAGTAAGCCCCAATCGCTTTACATCATCGGGTAATTGCGGTGTTGCAATGCCCACACGGTTCTGAATATCCAGTGCAGCAATATCGGGGTTGGTTCCCACCTTCAGGTTCACGTTGATGGTGGTGCGGCCATCGCTTGTACTGTTGCTCTGCAAATAAGCCATTCCCGGCGTACCGTTTACCTGCGTTTCGATGGGCGTGGTTACCGTTTGCTCCACTGTTTGTGCATCAGCTCCTGTAAAACTTCCTGTAATCTGCACAGTCGGTGGCGTTATGTCAGGATACTGGCTAACGGGCAGGTTGAGCAATGCCAGTACACCAACCAGTACAATGACGATGGATATAACTATAGCCGTTACCGGCCTGCGTATAAAAGTATCTGCTATCATTCTTGTTTCCAGTTAAAAAGTGATCGATGTTCCTATTTCTTCTTGCCTGTTGAATCGCCTGCAGGTTTTCCTACCTGCACACTGCCGCCATCGCGCAATTTCTGTACACCTTCAATAACTATCTTATCGTTTTCCTGCAGACCATCTTTTACAATTGTCTTATCGAGAATATTATTACCCCTTACTATTTTTCGCTGTGCCACCTTACTGCTATCATTCACGACAAATACATAGTATTCTCCCATCTGTTCTACCACTGCTTTGGCAGGTATCAGTAATAGTTGTGTATTACCATTATTACGTACCCGGATATTGCAGCTCATCCCTGCTTTCAGAATTTTATTTTTATTGGGAAATACAAGACGCGTTTTTATAGTGCCCGTTTGCGGATCAACAGCACGGTCGATTAAACTGATATGACCGGGAAATTTATAAACAGACTGATCGGGTAATTCAAGTGTAAATGTTGAATCGTTGGCTGTATTTCCTTTTTGCTGTAATTGTACAAACCGGGCAATGTCTTTTTGATCGAGTGCAAAATCAACGGCTACGGGATCATCGGAAGAGATAGTATTTAAAATAGTTTGACCAGGCGAAACGGCTGTTCCCATTTTTACCTGCGAAATTCCAATGGTACCATCAAAAGGTGCAAATATGGTAGAATAACGTACATTGGTTTGAACACCTGCCACATTTGCCTTTGCTGCTTCCAGTTGCATTTTATAAGACTGCAAATCTGCCTGTGCATGTTCTACTGTTTGGCGGGCAATCGCATCGTTTTTCTGCAATTCTGTATACCTGTCTGCATCCTGTTGTGCTTTTGCCAGGTTTGCCTTCGCGACATTCAGGTTAGCAATAGCCTGGTCGTAAGTAGCCTGGTATTGTTGCTGGTCGATGCTGTATAATTTTTGCCCCTTGCGAACAAACTGCCCATCTTTAAAATATATACCAGTAATGTAGCCGGTTACCTGCGGCCTAACCTGCACTTCGTTTAAGGCAACCACTGTTGCGGGATATTCATCATAATAAGTTGCGCTACCTTTTTGAACAGTGTAGGTGACCACCGAAACCGGGGGCGGTGGTTTTGGCGCATCGGCTTTTTTGTCGCCTGCACCGCAAGCATATAATAGAACGGCCATGCTGCATCCCGCTGTCAGCCATTTTACAATTTGTCTCATACCTGAAAAATATTTACTCATTTTTTAATATTGTATGGTGCCCATTGCTTTTTGCACATCCAGCTTATTGCTTAATACCTCGTATAATGCATTTGTATAATTCACCTGAGCTGTACGGAGATCTGTTTCAGCTATAATTACATCAAGGTAGGTTTTTATACCCGCCTTGTACTGCAACTGGATGGTGTTATAGACCTCCCTCGCAATTTCCAGGTTATCCTTCAATACATAGTAATAATTGACAGCACTTTTATAGGACGAAATAGCATTGGTGTAATCAGCACTGATAGCGTTTTTCAGTGAAATAATATCATAGTCCACACGTTTCAGTTCCAACTCAGCCTCTTTCACCTGCTGCAATCTTTTTGTTCCCTGGAAAATGGGAAAAGAAAGCGATATTCCTGCAAAGGAATTTGGATAATTCTGGCTGTACAGTTTTGCAAACTCATTGTTGAGGAAGTTCAGGTTGTAATTTCCAAAGGCTGATACTGTAGGGAAAAAGCTCCATTTATAGTAACTCAGGTTGGATTGCTGTAAACGTTTTTGCGTTTGCAGCAATTGGTACTCGATCCTGTTTTCATAATTGACTGATTGGACTGTGTCAATAAATGCTTCTTTCTCCAGTTGCGCGCTATCGTATAACACTTTGAGTTCTCCTGCTGTGGGATATCCCATTGCCTGCCGCAGGTACGCGTATCTCGATTTCAGCAACTCTTCATTTTGCCGTTTTTGCGCTTTTGCATTGTTCAATGCAATAGTGGCACGTTTGTAATCAATTTTGTCAACTATTCCGGATTGGTACTGGCTGTAGGTATCCTTCAGGCTTCGTTCCAGGCGTGTGATGTCTTCGTCCAGCAATTTTATTTGCTGTTCAGTTAACAGCACATCATAAAAAGCCTTACTAACTGTAACGGTGATGTCAATTTTATTCCCGGTGGTCAACTGCCTGATGCGGGTGCGAACATCTTTTGCGGAGCGGGATGCCAGCAAAACGTCTTTATTAAAAATAGTTTGTGTAAAGGCAAACTGGGCGGAGGAGGTATTGTCCACACCAAGTTTGATCGGGTTGCCGCCGATAACAGAGGTTTGCACCTGGAAATTATGCTGCAGGTTGTAATTGAAGTTTAGTTGCGGGTACCAGTCAGCGAGTTTTGTCTTTATCTGCCTTTCAGTTATCTCTTCATCCAGCAAAGACTGTTGCAACGAGGGTTGGTGCCTCAATGCGTACTGAATACAATTTTGCAGCGAAGCGTCCTGCAGCATTGAGTCATTTACAGACTGGGCGCTGGTATGAATAGACGCTAATATCAATGAAAGGGCTAAAAAAATTCCTATAATTCGTCTCATATAATATTGTAATCCCATCGGCCTGGTAAGCCGCAGGTTAAATTTTGCAAATAATGTCAGGGCAAACAATAGTAAACGGGCAACAGAAGGTTTCCTAAAATCAGGATGCGAAATTAATGTAAGAACAACAATAAAATCAAACAACTGTTTAATTTATTTTGAGTTAATACAATTTTAATGATGAATGGTGCGCCAGGGTCGACGACAACAAGTTAACCCCTAAGCTTGTTTACGGACATATAAAAATTCTGCAAAGCCCAGCAAATCCCAAAAAAGATTTCCTTCGAGGTGTCCTTTTTTAAAGAGTGTGATAATTAAACGGACAGGCAAGCCCATAATATAATACCAGTTTCGGCGGGTTCCACTTTTTAATACGATACAGCCGTGATCTTCAAATATCTTTTTCAGCTCAGGCACTGAATAAAGCCTAACATGTGAAGCATCATCTTTGAAATTTAGTGAACCGGTCATTGACGGTAGCCTGGTGCTTTTTTCACCGGGATATTCAATATAAAAATAGCCACCTGGTTTCAGTTTTGACAACAATAGCGGGACCACTTCATCGCCATTGTACAAATGCTCTATGACATGCGCCATCCAGATGCCGTCAAAGAAATTATCCGGCAATGATCTGTAGTCCAGGCGCGTTAAGTCAAGTTCATAAAAACCGGACATCAGCGCAAAATCTGCCTCGCTGTTATTATAGTCCCTGCTCATGTCCAGTCCATAATATTCACAGGCAGGAAATATTGACTTGATCCTTGATGCGGAGTGGTTTCCCGCACCAACATCCAATAGTCTAAAGGGCTTTCGCCCAAAAGACCTGCGGAGAAAACTAAACTTGAAATTGACGATTGACTTTATATAACGAGAGATTGACATAAGTTAGCAAAGAAAACAAATGCAGGGCAAAATACCATTTATTGAAAATAATAAACCAAAAAAATGCCGCCAGTTCCTGGCGGCATTTCAATAAAATCAAAATTTCTTTTATGGCACTGTTATCCTTTTTTATCCGGCGCTACTCCAATCACTGGTAGTTGCTTGTCACGTATCAGTTGATTGAGTTTGGGCAATTCCTCAGCCATAATTTTTTTCAGCTTGCCCAATTCAGCATCACATTTACCGGCCAAATCCTCGTACACGTCCTTCACCTGTTTTGGCGGCGCCATATTTCCACTATTGGCTGCGTCAAATACACCACTCAACTTGTCGTTTAACCGAATGGGATAGTTCAGTACATCCTGGCCGCTTTTCGACTTGGTTTGGTACAATGTTTCTTCAATAGCCGTGAGTTGCTTATTAATGCTATCCGCCAGTTGCTTCACCTCTTTTGGTGTGTCTTTGCCCCAACGTGTAGTATAATCATTGATCTGCCCGCGAATTGTCCTAATATCTTTTATCCCTTTCTGCACCTCATTAAACTTATCCCTTACTTTCAGGAGGAAAGTTACCTGGTCTTCATAATCTGCCTGGGTAACCGTAAAATTTGGATCGGCTTTGATTTCAAACGGGACCTCGGTTGAATCACCCGCTACTTTTACTTTCGCAAAATATTTTCCCGGCGCAGCCAAAATGCTCCCGGGAACACCGTTCCACAATATCATTCCATCAATCCTGTCAGCACCCGGGTATTCCATATTCCACACGAACTGGTTCACTCCTTTGGCTATTTCCATTTTGCTGTCATTCTCCTTTGCATCCGTACTGAATGTCTTTATCAGCTTTTTGTTGCTGTCCTTAATAGCGATGGAAGCCTTTACCGTATCGGTAATATCTTTTGCAAAATAATTTATCACTACACCTGTTGGCGGATTGGTTCCCGCATTTCTTACAGGGCCACCGAAGAAGCGGAATGGTATGGACTGCATTCTGTAAGCTGGGTTTATAGCGTATACATGAAGGCTTTTAGATACGATGCTGTTGCCCGATTCCTGGATCATGGTCAGGTCATCAATGACCCAAAATGCCCGTCCCTGGGTTGCTACAATTAAATCATTTTCCTTAATGGTTAAATCTGTAACAGGAACTATCGGAAGATTCAGTTGAAATTTCTTCCAGTTGGTACCACCATCGTAGCTGATGTACATACCATATTCCGTTCCTGCATATAAAAGCCCCGGACGCTTATGATCAGCGCGTATACAACGTGTGAAATGCATTTTATCAATTCCATTTGTAATCAGTGTCCAGGTTTTGCCATAGTCTTCCGTTTTATAGAGATATGGTGCAAAGTCATCACTCTTGTACCTTGTCCCGGCAAAATAAGCTGTGCCTTTTTTAAATGGATCCACTTCAACACAATTCCACATCATCCATTTGGGGCAATCTTTTGGTGTTACATTCTCCCAGTTTTTTCCACCATCCTTACTCACGGATATCACACCGTCGTCGCTGCCGGTCCACAGCAAATCTTTTTCCACCCAGCTTTCCGTTGCGGTAAATATCGTGCAATAATACTCTACAGAAGTATTGTCCTGCGTGATCGGTCCACCACTGGATTTCTGGCGGCTTTTGTCGTTGGTCGTTAAATCACCTGAAAGTGCAGTCCAACTGGCGCCGGCATTTTCAGTGGCAAACAAAACATTTCCTGCTGTATATAATTTTTTAGGATTATGCGGGGAAAAGAAAATGGGGAAGTTCCATTGGAAACGATATTTCTGTACGTCTGCACCAGCTCCCATTGGGTTATCGGGCCATACGCTTATGGCACGGTTTTCACCGGTTTTATGATCTAAGCGTGACAGGTAGCCGCCATAGTTGCCACCATATACAACATCGGGATTTAACGGATCGGCTACTACATAACCACTCTCTGCACCAGCTGTCGGTTCCCAATCCTGTTCTGTAATAGCGATACCTGATGTCCTGCTTTTTATTCTTACCGTAGAATTATCCTGCTGCGCACCTAGTATACGATAGGGAAATGAATTATCTGTGGTAACACGATAAATTTGAGAAGTGGGTTGGTTGCCATAAGTACTCCAGTTGGCGCCGCCATCAAAACTAATTTGCGCACCGCCATCATCCGCGACGATCATGCGGTTACCATCTTCCGGATCTATCCACAGATCATGATGATCGCCATGTGGTGTATTCAGGCTTTGAAAAGTCTTACCACCATCGCGGCTGCGCATAAAATTTACATTGGGGCAATAGACCAGGTTTTCATTTTTAGGATCAACAAATACCTTACTGTAATACCATGCACGCTGGCGAATATTGTTATCGTTGCTTGTCAGCGTCCAGGTTTCACCAGCATCTGCACTGGTAAACAATCCTCCTGCTGCATTTTCAATAATGGCATATAACCTGTCAGGGTTGGATGGCGCTACTGCAACCCCAACAATTCCCCAAACGCCCTTAGGCAATCCTTTACGTGCACTGATATTTGTCCAGGTATCTCCGCCATCGGTACTTTTCCATAAACCACTTCCTTCACCGCCGCTTTCAAGACTGTACGGTGTTCTTAACAAACGCCAGCTTCCTGCATACATTACCGAAGGGTTGCCCGGTTCCATCACCAAATCAGATATGCCAGTTTGATTATTGATAAATAATGTACGCTTCCAGGTTTTACCTCCATCAGTTGTTTTATATATACCTCTTTCTTCACCCGGCCCGAATAAATGGCCCATCACAGCTACCCACACGATATCAGGATTGCGCGGGTGAATTACAATGCGTATAATATGACGGCCTTCTTTTAAACCAATATTCTTCCAGGTCCTTCCGGCATCTTCACTGCGCCACATACCTTCCAATCCTTCACTAACGTTGCCGCGCATGGTATTTTCGCCCTCTCCTACGTAGATAATATTTTCATCTGAAGGAGCAACCGCAACTGCGCCCATTGTGCCACCAAAATATTTGTCGCTGGTATTTTTCCAGTTACTTCCACCATCCATGGTTTTCCAAATACCTCCCCCGGTTGATCCAAAATAAAATGTGCTTTTGTTTTTAAAGCTGCCTGTCACTGCACCACTGCGGCCACCGCGAAATGGCCCTACCAGCCTGTATTTTACTTTAGATAACAATATTGAATCGGCATTTCCTGTATCAGCTACACTGGCAGCGGTTTTTGTTTTTTTCTGTGCATGAACAGCGATTGCCGGTATTAGTACCAGCACGAGCAGAAGTCTTCTCATAGCATTTTTTGTTAGAGCAGAAAATTACGAACAAAAAGATTGCTGCAGAAAAGAGAATTGTATAAATGGCAAAATTGATACGCGTATTTATGACACATATAAAAAAACGTTGACCTGTAGGTCAACGTTTACATTGAATCTATACAATACTTTATTTATTCCCCTTAGTGTCCTTCAGCGTGCTTTCAAGCCCTTCTTTATTCAATGCCTGTTGCACTTTATTAAAATACTGCGTAGTAATGGCAGCATTTGTTTGTTCTGCTTTCGACACCTCCTGCTGCAGGTTGGTTACCCTTTGCAGTTGCAGGTTGCCAGGTGCTGCTTCCTGGCCGGCCACTGCACCGTAAACATCGGTTATTTTTTCCCTTAACCTTTCCTCGTCCGCAAAAATGCTTTTTTGTTTGGTAGCCAGTAATGTGCCTCTCAGTTCTTCTAGTTTGTCGTAGTATTCCTGCAACAATTTCTTAACCTTCGCGCTTTTCACTTTCTCCAGGTTATCCTTCAGCATTTTTTGTTTGGCATTGATATCATCAACTGTTTTCGCCAGTTGCTCGTGCAGGTTATACAATTGCATAGCTGTTGTAAACTGTGCCTGCCGGTCTGATACCGTAAATGCTTTATTTGATTCATCATGCACCAACTTGATGCTGCTGTTGTATTCTTTATCCGCTACTTTCAACTTCACCGTATAATCTCCCGGCAGGACCATCGGTGCAATAAATCCTCCAAAATCAATCTTAGTACCGCCTGTTGCTACTTTCGGTGGTTTCATACGCAGGTTCCAGTATACTTTATTAATTCCCTTTCTTTTTGTTCCGGGAATACTTTGTACCAATTTTCCGGCTGCATCATAAATTTCAATTTTCACATCTCCGCTATTTACCCTGTCTTTCAGGTAATATTGCAAAGGTGGAATACCTGCAGGGTTGCCGGCGTTCCAGCCACCGGTGCTGGGGAAACCACCATCACCAAATTTTCCCGTAGTCAATGTGATCGGATCTGTATTCATGAAGTATACATCTTTCTCGATGATATCTTTTGTCAGCGAACGCATGGGCGTGATATCATCCACCGTAATAATTCCCCTGCCATGTGTTGCCAGTATCAAATCATTCGTTACCGGGTGAATTTGTATATCCCTTACCAGTGCATACCATGGAATATTATTTTTCATCCTGAACCAATTGTCTCCACCATCAACTGTTGCAAACAATCCCATTTCTGTACCGAGGAACAGCAGGTCCTTGTTTTTTATATCCTCCTTTATTTTATGGGCAAAGCCTGTAAACTCTTCGCTCTTGTATAATTTCCATGTCTGGCCTGCATCGGTTGACTTGGCAACATAGGTTTTATGATCGCCATACATATGATTTTCAAAAGTGGCATACACGATATTTTTGTCAAACCTGGAAGGTTCAATACTACTTACCCAGGATTGAGCAGGGATACCAGCCGCAGCATAATTTTTTGCAACATTCGTCCATGTCTTGCCGCCATCTTTTGTCACTTGCAAATTGCCATCATCAGTTCCCACCCAAACAGTGTTCTCATCCAGTGGTGATTCTGCAATAGTGAAGATGGTACAATGATTTTCTGCACTCGTATTATCGGCACTCAATCCACCGCTGTTTTCCTGTTCCTGTTTCTTTTTATCGTTTGTAGTAAGGTCGGGTGAAATCTTTGCCCAGTTTCTTCCCTGGTCTGTTGATTTATACAGGTATTGAGCACCGATATAGAGATCATGAAGATTTTTTGTGCCGGTAACTATCGGCGTATTCCAGTTCCAGCGCAGTTTTCCGTCACCCGCGCCTTCCTGTGGTTTTATATTTACACTTTTAAATGTCTCCAGGTTTATCCTTCCTATATTTCCTCCCTGTGATTCTGCATAAGCCACCAATGGATCGGAAGGATCAGGCTGCACCCAAAAACCATCTCCGCCATATATTGCTTTCCAATCGCCGTTACCAACACCACCCGGCAATGCAGAAGGAGCTACCCAGCTACCATTGTCCTGCAAACCACCGTACAAACGATATGGTTCATGCTTGTCAACCTGTACATGATAAAACTGCCCCACGGGAAGATTTTGGATAAATAACCAGGTGGCGCCTTTATCCAGGCTCAGGTAAACACCTCCGTCAGTACCGAGATACATTTGACTGGTATTATTTGGATTAATCCACAACGCGTGGTGATCACTGTGTACCCATCCGCCATCATTACTCGCATCAGCAAAAGAATAACCACCATCCGTTGAATAAGAGAATGTAAAACCAGGCCGGTACACCCGTTTCGGATCTTTTGGGTCAATCACAACACAGGAAAAATAAAATGGTCTTGACACTACGTTGAGGGTGGCGCTTTGCTTTTTCCAGGTTTCACCGCCATCTGCTGAAATATATAGACCTGTTTCTTTTGATTCAACAATAGCCACGAGATTATTGGGTGCGCTGGGTGCCAGTGTGAATGCAATTCTTCCAAAAGGTTTTGGTGGCAATCCATTGGTCAGTTCCCGCCAGGTTTTACCCCCATCTGTAGATTTGTACATGCCGCTACCATTACCACCGGAGTTGAACAGGTAAGGCAATCTTCTGAATTCCCACGTAGAGGCATACACGATTTGCGGGTTGGAAGGATCAATGGCAACATCAGCACAACCGCTTTTCTCATTTATATATAAAACTTTCTCCCAGGTTTTTCCTGCATCTGTAGATTTATACAATCCGCGGTGTTTACTGTCGCTCCACAACGGACCGGGGGCCGATACAAAAATGATATTAGAGTTAGAAGGATCAATGGCAATTCGGGAAATGTGCTCCGTACTGTCCAGCCCTATTTTAGTCCAGTTGTCGCCCGCATCAGTCGATTTATACAAACCATCGCCGATGGACACAGAATTACGCATATTACTTTCTCCAGTTCCCACATATAATATTTTCGGATTTTTCTGATCAATGGCAATTGCCCCGATTGACTGGCAGTATTTATCGAATACGGATTTGAAAGAGGCGCCTGCATTGGTAGTTTTCCAAACACCGCCACCAGCAGTGCCTACATAAATAATTTTAGGATCATTATCAACGCCCTGTATCACAGATATCCTTCCGCTCATGGTACCGGGGCCAATATGCCTTGCCTCCATCATACCAAATGTAGCAGATGTAATTTTTGTCTGCGCCTGCAGCGCTAACACCGAAAACATCATCCCTGTTGCCGTTAAAAAAAAATTTCTCATAGCACTTGTTTAATTGGTTATTCGTTTAAATATAGACGGGTCGACCGGCCCATTGGTAATTATTTTTTCAATTACATTAATCTGACCAAATGAATCTTCCGCTAATGGTACGATGATACCGAGATCAGTTTTCTGATAATTACTGTATATCACAGAATTGTTTTGCTCCACACCATCTACTTCCGATTTGGTGCTTTCCTTTATTATATAATAGGTAGCAGGATCAAAGTAATATTTCTTTATCACATTGTTTTTTAAGGTAAGCATTACTACATAACATTCCACGCCATCCACATCGTCCTTTTCAATAAATTTTGCCTGGTAACCTTTTTCCTTATAATCAAACAACGGGCCCTGTAAATCCAAATTAAATAAATCCACTTTCAACCGGTCTGGTGTTTTAAAATCGGGTTGGGTCATTCCATTGAAAGGAGAAAAATACCAGCCAGCGGTATCGGTGGTAATGTCATAACCCGTCATACCGCCAAATGTAAACTCCTGCTTTATTGCTTTTTGGTGAATACCGTTCAATATAATTGGTATTTTAACGCCGCCCTGGTCGATATAACTTTCGATATGTATTGTTTTTATCTGCGCTATTTTTTCCCTGCCGCCAATTGCGCTGATATACCTGTTAATAATGGAATCTGCATCCTGGGCTTTGGCATATGAACAGGTGGCCAGCAATGCTGCGAGAAAAAATGTGTACTTAGTCATGACACCTACATTATAATGTTTCAAATGAGTAAAAACAGGCTTAGTAATTACGATTGCTTACTATCAGACGGCGGAATTGGAAAAACTGATGCGTAGCTTTCAGTGAGCGGAGTAGCTGCAAAATAGGAAACCCGGCTGAAACAACCGGGTTTTTAACAAAGACTTTTTCAATTAATTGACTTTAAATATTTTTTCATCAACAGGCACATTCACTTCTATTTTTGAAACGGTTAACTCACCAGGGCCAAAACCGGTCATTGAAAAAGGAAATACAAAACCTGAATCCAATTTCTTGAAATTGCTGAATGTCTGCGTTTGCTCCTGTTCAGTTCCTGTAGCTTTTGTTTTGGTGACAGTCTTAATGATGTAGTAAGTTTTGGGATCAATATAAATAGTTTGCTCAAGGCCGCCTTTCATTTTTATTTTTAGTTTAAAACATTCAGTACCTTCTACATCTTCCTTACCTACCAGTTCTACCTGGTGACCCTTTTCTTTATAGTTCAGCAATGGCCCCTGTACATCCAGCGCATCGGCAGCTTCTTTTACAGCCTCTGCAGGTGTTGCTTCCGGCTTGGTTTGCCCCTGTACCGGCATATACATCCAGCCTTCGGTTGGTGTAGAGATGATATAATTCTCCATACCCATTGCAGTTATATCCACTCTTTGCCCTTTTTGATGAAGTTGCGTCATTTTTACCGGAATATCCATACCCTGTACACTGAGGTTTGCTTCTGTAACGACAGAATTCAGGGTGAGTAATTTTTCTTTCCCTCCCATTGCTTCTATATGTTTACTGATAACTTCATCCGCCGTTTGGGCATACATACCAGTTGCGCTTACAAGTGCAATCAGTCCTGTAAAGGCAATTTTTAAAGATTTCATGATTAATAATATTTGTGTTTAAAAAAGTGTTTTGTGCTTGATGACAAAAGTTTCAAATTCCCTCCAAATGTAAGCGTCTTTACCATCATTGGTCTTCCGTTTGTATATTTACTTACACCTTTCCCAGTATTTTTTTACAAAAAAGGGAACTGGGTAAAATATAAACAAGGGGTTAACCATTCATAATGAAAACAATAGCCGGACAACTGGTGGATATTGCCCAACGTCGCATACACCCCGTGGAATTAAGTTTTGAGAACGGAAAAATTATTTCCATCGTTCCCAATTCTAAAATTACAGCCAGTCAATACATCCTTCCGGGTTTTATCGATGCACACGTTCATATTGAAAGTTCCATGCTGGTCCCGTCCGAATTTGCAAAGCTGGCTGTTGTGCATGGAACCGTTGCCACCATCAGCGATCCGCACGAAATAGCCAATGTTTGTGGAATTGAGGGTGTAGAGTTTATGATAAACAATAGCAAAACAGTTCCTTTCAAATTTAATTTTGGCGCGCCCAGTTGTGTTCCGGCCACTACATTCGAAACTGCCGGTGCTGCACTCAACAGTGAAGATGTAAAGAAACTACTGGAGCGAAAAGAAATCAAATACCTCAGTGAAATGATGAACTTTCCCGGTGTGCTTCATAAAGACCCGGAAGTACTAAAAAAAATCGAGGCCGCAAAGCAATTGCAGAAACCGGTTGACGGCCATGCGCCCGGTCTCCGTGGCGAGCAGGTCAAACAATATATCGATGCGGGCATCAGCACCGATCATGAATGTTTTACTGCCGAGGAAGCACTGGATAAATTATCATATGGAATGAATATCCTGATCAGGGAAGGCAGTGCTGCTAAAAATTTTGAAGCGCTGATCGGGTTGCTAAACGATTACCCGGAAAAAATAATGTTTTGCAGTGATGACAAACATCCCGACAGCCTGGTATCCGGGCATATTAATCAATTGTGCGCGCGCGCTGCAGCGAAGGGTATCGATATTTTTAAAATTGTACAGGCAGCCTGCGTCAACCCGGTGCATCATTACAAACTCGATGTAGGTTTGTTGCGCCGCGGCGATCCGGCTGATTTTATTGTAGTAAAAGACCTGGTAAATTTTGAAGTATTGCAAACTTATATTAGTGGTCAACTTGTGGCAGAAAATGGAACTTCAGCGATTGTCACCAAGCCTTCTCCAGTAATTAACCAGTTCAACTGCAAACCTGTTGAAACAAAGGATTTGAAATGTGCATGGCAGGGTGAAGATCAAATTGAAGTTATTGAAGCGCTCGACGGGCAATTAATTACCAATAAATACCCGCAGCATACAGGGCCGCTACTTGCTGCCAATAACAATGAATTGGTAAGCAATCCATCGATAGACATTTTAAAAATCGTTGTAGTCAATCGCTACTTCCCTTCCAAAGCAGCCGTTGCTTTTATTAAAAACTTTGGTTTCAAAAAAGGTGCGATTGCTTCCTCTGTTGCACATGATAGCCACAATATTGTAGCGGTTGGCGCAGACGATAACACGCTGAGTCAAGCCATCAACCTGGTGATTGATAAAAAAGGAGGAATCAGTTGTGTGAGCGACGAAAGCTCATTGGTGTTGGCCCTCCCGGTAGCCGGGCTGATGAGCAATGAGGATGGATATACCATTGCTGAACACTATACCACACTCGACGCCATGGCTAAATCACTGGGTTCTGGCCTGGCTGCGCCGTTTATGACCCTTTCCTTTATGGCTTTGCTGGTAATCCCCCACCTGAAACTGAGTGATAAGGGGTTGTTTGATGGAGACAGCTTTCAGTTTGCATAATCATTACTGAAATTTTCACCGATCTTTTCCCCTCTTTTGCCGCCTTTTTACCCGGTAATGCCTGTTTGTTATTGTACAAAGTCTATGGCCGCACTAGTTTTACGGTATAAATTAAAACACATGGACACGCAAGAGCAAAGGAATGATTTGAATACACCCAGGAGAAACAACCGTGTGATCGGTGGATTGTTCCTATTATTGATAGGGGGTGTTTTCCTGATGCGGGAGTTTGACCTCTTTTATTTCCCCAGTTGGTTATTTACATGGCCTATGATATTAATTGCGGTGGGAATATTTACCGGTATCAAACACGAATTCCGCGGCGGTGGGTGGTTGGTAATGTTGTTTGTTGGTGCCATATTCCTCATCGATCAGATGGATGCCAATATTGATCTGCACCGTTTCCTCGTACCCGGTATTATCATCGCTATTGGTCTCATGTTAATATTAAGGCCAAAAAAAAGGGACCGCGATTGGGGTGAGTGGGGCAGATGGAGAGGTAAGAGCCCGGAGAGCTGGAATAACTGGGGTGGATTTAGTAAAGGACCCAACTATACTGATCCACAACAAAACCCGGGAGGAAGCGGCCCTTCCAATCCCGGCGGCACCGGCACGTCAACAACGGGTACATCAACGTTTACCCAGCAGGATTCATCCAGGGAAGATTTTATTGATTCTACCTCCGTTTTCGGAGCCGTAAAAAAAATTATCCTGTCAAAGAATTTTAAAGGCGGTGATATCGTCTGCTTTTTTGGTGGTGCTGAACTGGATATGACGCAGGCGGATATCAACGGTACAGTTGTAATAGACATTACGGCTATCCTTGGCGGTGCAAAATTAATTGTACCTGCTCACTGGGAAGTTAAATCTGAAGCGCATGCCATATTTGGCGGTATAGACGATAAGCGGACCGTGCACGCCAATCTTGTTGACCCGAATAAAGTACTGCTGATCCGAGGTACAGCATTTATGGGCGGTATCGAAATACGCAGTTATTAAAATATTTTTCATCAACCTTTCCTAACTCATTACCAGGCCATGGTAATGAGTGCACCAATCAAAACCAACACAACTATGAACTGGTACTTAGCTAAAGTCGTTTACCAGATAATTTGCGGAGACGGTAAACACACACCACAATTTGACGAACAATTGCGCTTAATTGCCGCAACCGATGAATACAATGCATACCAGAAAGCACAACGCATCGGCGTACAGGAGGAAGAAAGTTTTTTTAATGACAAACAACACCTGGTAAGATGGAAATTTATCGATGTCTGCGAATTGTATAAATTAAGCCAACTGATTGACGGTGCCGAACTATACAGCAGAATACAGGAAACAGATAGTGCGGATGATTATATTGATACCGTTCACCGCAAGGCCGATTATATTCAGGGTGATAATATCCTGCGTTCATTGGAATTAATTTAATAAAACAACTGCTTTGTCAGCAACACCTCTTTCGCAATATAAATTTCGCTGGGCATTTATTATCTGGTGGCTCACCTGGGCATCGCTGCAGGCATGGATATTGTACAACCTGGGCTTCCCGGCAATTGATACCATCACCGACAGTTTTATTACGAACCTTTTGCTGGCTGCCGGTTGTGTGCTGGTGAGTAATAACCTTCAATATTATTTACCCCAAAGAGACAGGCACTGGTACATCCTTGTAATGAGCTTAATCGTGTGCATAGTCTGGATGTTCTTAATAAAAATGGTCGTTCCGCTGGTATTAAAAAGCAACGCCGACTATTTGGTTTTCTTTTCTAAATCAATCACTGTACGATTTGGCATTTCATTTTTATTAATCGGTTGTATGGCCATGATCAGTGTATTGTGGTATACTTTTGAAGAACAAAAAGCCAATACCAAGAGGAAATCAGATGCGGAACAGTTGACCAAAGACGCCGAATTGTACAAACTGCGGCAACAGTTGCAGCCACATTTTTTATTCAACAGCCTCAACTCCATCAATGCCCTGATTGGGACCCGGCCTGCAGAAGCCAGGAAAATGGTACAACAACTCTCAGAGTTTTTACGCGGCACGCTGAAAAGAGAAGAACACCAGTGGATAACTCTCGAAGAAGAAATCAATTACCTGCAACTTTACCTGGAAATAGAAAAGGTCAGGTTTGGTAACCGGCTGTCGACTATATTCGAAACCTCCGGCAATTCGCTTCCTATGAAAATACCGGCCATGTTGCTCCAGCCACTGGTAGAAAATGCCATTAAATTTGGGCTGTATGATACAACAGGTGAAACCTTGATACACATCGCCACCGATGGACAGGCAAATATGCTGGTGGTGCGGGTACAAAATCCATTTGATCCCGAAACATCACAACCTAACCAGGGAACTGGTTTTGGGTTAAGTTCCATCCGGAGAAGACTTTACCTGTTGTTTGCGCGAAATGATTTACTGGAAACAAAGGTCAACGAAAATTTATTTACCACTACAGTGAAAATTCCACAGGCAGTATGAAAAAAGTAATTATTATAGACGATGAGCCCCTGGCAAGAAGTATGGTCATTGAATATTTACAGGATCATCCCGAACTTCAACTGGTACAGGAATGCAACGATGGGTTTGAAGGCGTAAAAGCCATCATGCAATACCAGCCCGATTTAATTTTTCTCGACATACAAATGCCAAAAATTAATGGCTTTGAAATGCTGGAACTGGTAGAACAATCTCCTGCTGTAATATTTACCACCGCTTTCGACGAGTATGCCATCAAGGCTTTTGAAGCGCATGCAGTAGACTATTTGCTAAAACCGTTCAGCAAGGAGCGCTTTGACAAGGCGATACAAAAATGGATGGACCAGCAAAAAACAGGTGTCACGCCTCCCACAGAGCAATTGTTGGAAACAGTATCGTTAAGCCCTGCGCAGGCACAAAGAATTGTCGTAAAAAATGGGGCTAAAATAAAGATCATTCCTTCCAACGATATTCATTTCCTGGAAGCGGCAGATGATTATGTAAAAGTACACACGCAGGAAGGATATTTCCTGAAAAACAAAACCATGTCGCATTTTGAAAAATCGCTGGACGCCCAGCAATTTGTTCGCTCACACAGATCCTATATCGTCAACGTACAACTCATCACCCGGATTGATCCGTACGAAAAAGACGGGCATATCGCCATTCTTAAAACCGGGGCCAAAGTACCCGTGAGCAAAACGGGTTATACAAGGCTGAGAACGGTGCTGGGTCTCTGACACCAACCAGTTTAAAAAACAACGTAAACGGTTCGCTATAGTGCATTGCCCTTCAGGGCAGGCATTGTTTTACTATAAGATTTCCCCCAATATCATCCACTTATCAACACTTATGGCAATGACCCGCTTGGCATCACTGCAATGGCTATATTTGATCGGCCTTTGATTCCTTTAATGATGTAAACGTACCGTAGTGATTATCACCGGCAAATCGAAACTCGTAGATACTGCAAAAAACCACCTCCCCGATCTCTCCAACGTTGTTGTAAAAGATTTAAGGGAGTATGGTGTGGAACAAGCTGGCACTTATAAGGGAGGTGTGGAAGCTTATAAAGGGATGCTGAACAAAATCCGCAGCGGTTCCATCCTCACAGAACAGGATTCTGTTCGCCTGGTGGCCAAAACAGAAGAAACAAAAAAAAGAATCCAAAAGCAGATCGATTCACTGCTGGAAAAATATTATGAGTTAAAAAGCCGTGCCGACGAAATACATAACAGCCGCGATATTACAAAAGGGCTGGTTCCCATCAAGCAGACGGAAATAAATCTCCTGAAGAACCAGGTAGATGAAATTGAAACAACACGTTCTGCTATTCACAACAACAAGTACAATACATTTAGCTGGGGCACGTATGTGTTCCTGTTTTTCCTGTTGCTGGCATTGTCATTTTACCTGCTCTATTTTTACATGAGCGTAGCAGATTTCGCACTGAATGGTGTCGACCCGATGACACTCTTCCAGGAGGGCAGGTTAAACATACAGTTATTACCCAACCTGCGGCGATTGATCTATCTTATCATCAATTATCCGCCGTTAATTGTTTTCCCAACGATATTTTTTGCGCTCGGTACATCTATTCACCTGTTTTCGGAGAAAGGTGTGCGGTTTAAGAAAGTAGTGACTGGTTTGCTGGCGCTCGTTTTCGTCGGTGATCTGCTACTCGCTTTCCAGGTACATACCGCCATCAACGAAATTCTTATCAAAGCAAACAGGGAAGAATTCAAATCGCTCGTTGTTCCTGTATACGGCGATTCCCGTTTTTATCTCGTATTGTTTCTTGGCTTTGGTGTATTTGCCATTTGGAGTGCGGTTTATTATCTCATGCAAATGGAATGGGCCAAAAGGAACCAGATCAAACTTCGGTACAAACGCATCACCAGGCTGCAGGATGAAATCCTGGAACTGGAAGAACGCCGTATGCTCCATGAAACAGAAATCAACCACATCGCAAAACGAATAGAAAACCTGAGTAAGGAAAAAGACAGAATGGTATTACCGGTGGATACCATTGAAAAAAATATCAACTACTTCCGCGACGGGTGGAATGGTTACCTGTCTACTTTGTATGGAAGGGAAAAAGGCGAAGAACAGATAAAAATTATCAACGAGTCTACCGAGAACTATATAAAAGATTTAAAGGAATTCCAGGAATCATATTTTAAATAATATAATCATGTTTCGTTACGGCGCTATATTGCTGGTGGCGGTTTTGGTGACTGTTGGCTGTAATGAATTTCAGCAGGCAGTCAAGGATGCCAAGAAAGACGTACCCGCCCCCCCGAAAGATAACTACATCGTATTGCTTGATCTCAGCGACCGCATACTGTATAACAACCAGCAGCAGGTAGCAAAAGATATCAATGTCATCAAATCTATTTATGCCGTGTTTAAATCCAAACTCGGTGTAAAGGACCCAACGCATTTATACTATACGGTAAATGATAAACTGAAAGTACTGATTGCCCCACAGAAAACAACACCACGTAATTTGTATGACCTGGTAGGCAACCTGCGCATTGAACTATCTTCCGAACAGCCAGACAAAAAAGCGGGCGCGATTACAGAAACAGAAAAAACATTTAATACCACCCTTCCTGAAATTTATAAACAGGCCGTTATTGGCAATAACAGCAATGCTTATTCCGGTGCAGACATCTGGAGATATTTTAATGAAGACCTGGAAGACGACCTCGAAAAAGACAGCCAGAATACATTGTTCATCATTACCGATGGATATATGGACCTGGAAAAAACGGAAGACAGGCCGTCTCAAAACAATCGCTTTGCCTCCTGCTCTCAAATCATAAACGCACTGAAGAAATATCCCGACTGGGAAAAGAAATTTGAAGAAGGCGATTATGGTATTTTACCTACCGGGAAAAAATTCAGCAACCTGAAAGTAGTGCTGCTCGAAGTGAATCCTAAACAGGACTGGAACGGTGAATACAGCCTGCTGACAAAAATCTGGGGCAAATGGTTTAATGAAATGGGAATTACCAATTATCGGTTTATCAAGGATGATAATATCAATGAAGTGCGCGAATCGATAGAAAAATTCACGCAGGTAAAGATTGAAGGGAAAGCCGAAAATGTTCTGTGGACAAAAATTACAGATAAGGATACTTCGATGATTGCTGCGCCGGTTGACAAACATGCTACGGTAAAGACAACGCCAGTACTTACACATGTCGAAAGCAACCCTGCTAAAAAACCACTGGAAACAGATCCGGTGATCCCCAAAAAAGCATTGTCAAATACTAATGATATACTTCCACCCAATGAATCGGATGCCGATTTTCTGACAACTCCCAAAAAAAAGGATAATACGGCGAACAAACCTTCCGCTACCAGTTCAAAAGACGACAACGATATCCTGAAAGACGCCGCACCCAAGAAAGGATTCAATACCGGATTAAAAAAGAAAAAGAATAAGTAAACAGGTTGATTGATTGACTTCTTATCACCCAAACTCAAAACCACGGGAAATTTTATATGAGAAAATATTTGTTGCTTGTATTAATAGGCTTCTTCATTGGCAGCTCACTGTCAGCACAGGACTACTACCGCAAAATCAACAATGCGCTTCGCTATATAAAGGTTGGCACTACTTTGCGCGAAGCACAGCAATACGACCTGAGTGAAAAATACCTGCGCCAGGGATTACAACTGATCACCGAACAGGGCGATAAATACTGGGAAGCGGCGGCCTATGAAAACCTGGGCATGTTGTATAAGGAGCAGGACAAGGGAGAAGAAGCAGCACGCTACTTCAATAAAGCACTGGTGATTTACCGGCAGCTAAAAATGACGCTTAGTGAAAAAGCACTTGAGCAAATGCTGAGTGGCGCAGAAGGAAAGGAACAATTGTTTGGCGGAATAGAAATAACGCCAAAGGGATTAAAATTAAGTATCGTCAGCATCGAAGTCAGCAGTAACAACGAAGTGCAGTATATTTTAAAAACCGATACATCGTCCAATCCCGAACCAGCAGCATTAACGCAACAGTCAACACAGGAAACCGCACAGGTGCTGCGAAACTTTCTCGATATCGCGCGCACCACTTATAAAATACCGGTTGAGAAAATGTTTGTTGTTATCAGCAGCGGTTTAAAAACTGAACTGGATAAGAAAAACAAATGGGCAGAATTCGTAAGTACTATTACGCCACCCAATTCACCGGCAGGATTCGCAATTAAATACGTAACCCCGGCAGAAGAAGGAGAATTGGCTGTACTGGGAACAGTTCCGCCAAAAAGAAGGTACAGCACAAGCCTTGTTGATGTGGGAAGTGGCAATACAAAAGGAGGTTATTTCATGGATGCCACCGAAACATTTGATGCATTGTATTTTTCTATTGGCACCCGAACATTTACAAAAATGATCAAGGAGAAAAACCCTGTGAATGTGCAGGACTTTGTTAAGATAGGGGAAAAAATATTCCGCGATTCATTGAATCAACTGGTACGCGATGAACTCAGCCGCCGGGCAGGATTGCGCAACAGGGGCAGTATATATTTATCGGGGGGTATTATCTGGACGATGGTATCCTATTTATATCCTGATAAGGTAAACGAAGCATTTGTAGAACTAACGCCGGAAGATGTACGCCGTTTCAGGATAATGGTCGTGAACAATTTTGAAAAATTGATCCAGCCGGATGTGAGTTTTATCAATAATGACAAAACTCTGCGTGATGCACGTATTAATATCAGCCGTGCGCAAAATACCTACGACCAGGAATCATTAATAGCAGGAGCCATTTGGGTGGATGGATTGGTGCGGGAATTAAACGCAACACAACCGCTGAAACGTTTTTATTTTCCTAAATACGGATATGTAGGTTGGATATCTGGTTATATCGCAAGAGCTGTTGCAGAGGAATACAAAAAGAAAAACGAGCAATAGCTGTTTTAAAAATATTGTACCGCCATCATTTTTTACCCGCCAGCAATTGATTGATGGCGGTATTTCTTTTACCTATGATTTGCTGTGCCGCGGCGATTTTCTTTTTAATTACAGTAGTCACACCACCAGTATTGATATCTCCCATTTTACCCAGCGCAATAACATACCAATTGCTCCACACATCAATGATATGCTGTTCTTTCTCCAGCGTCGAATTATCTTTTAAAGCCAGCCTGCCCTGTTCGAATTCTGCATCAAGACGCACCAATGCACTCTTTGTTTGCTCATCAATCAGTGCAAGCGTGGTTGACTGATCTGCAGCAGTCAGGGTATAAGCAGCGGCTAGTGCACTGACACCAACATTTTTCATTTCAGTAGCAGATACCATATCCAGGCGGTCGCCATCAGTATGATAAAACATATCTGTGAAGTGCCACATCAGCAGCCCCGGTATTTTTGCTTCGAGAAAAGGTGTATGATCGCTTCCTCCTTCAAAAGGATTGGCATTGATGACCCATCCATTTATTTTTCCCTGCATGCGGCAACGATTCAATACAAAATCATTAAAGTAATGCGGAAACATATCACTTTCTTTCAGCACACTACCACCCCATTCCGTATGATGATCATTTCCCCTTGTCCAGATGGCAGAAGGGTCCGGCATTTTCTCTATCAGGAAACTCCCACCAGTTTTAGAAACGTCCTCACCCACCATGTCGAGACTCAGTCCCCATTTAATTCCCTTTGCCCTTACAGAATCATCTTTTATATAGCGGGCGGTGGAAACTATTTCGTCGCCCCAGAGAAACGTAATAGTTCTTTTTGGAGAAAATTTCCCAGAAAGTATCAATCCTGCAGTTACCCTCGCCATTTCAGCCAATGTTCCCACACCTGTGGCATTGTCATTGGCGCCCGGCTCCTGCACATGCGCACTGAAAACAAATCTTTCAGCAGGTAATACAGTTCCTCTTGCATTGGCGACAACAGTCAACTCATCTGATGGATAAATTCTTGAAACTGTTTTTACATTTACCTGTACCGATCCTTTCGACAAGGCTGCCCGTAGTTTTTCCTTTGCAGCAAAGGATAACAGGATGCCCCATTTCTGATTTACTGAATCTGAATATGGTATTGATTGAAACTGTATGGAATTGGTATTTTTTTCCGGTTGTGTGTAGGAGGGCATCGAATATGCCAGCACACCCAGGGCTCCGTTTTTAACGGCAATATTATACAACGCACCAATATTCGTTTCGCCAAAAACTATTTTTCCTTTTATCTCTTTCCCTTCAAAATCTTTTTTCGTTCCCTTACCAACATATACTACATCAGCAGTCACTCCTTCCGGAGCTGTACTTGCTGAGTTTACCGTAAACATATTCCTGTTGGTAACATATTGCAGCAATGGCTGGCTCTCTCCCACTATAGTAAGTGACGCATCAACGGGTTCCCAGGTAGGGCGTCGCATTTTCCTGGTTTCAATACGATAAGTAAGTGGTCCATCTGCTTCACCATTCACTTCTTTTTTAAACCCTGCCTGTTTCAATATATTTTCTACGTAATAAATGCTTTCATTAAAGCCCTTGTTTCCTGCGATCCGCCACCGTTGCTCCACAAAAGCTACAGTATTGTAGGCATTGCTGCTGTCGAATGCATTTCTCAGCAAAGGATAATAACTGTCAATGGCTTTACCCGGTGGGGTTTGTGCAATCACGTTCACATACGACAAAACAATGATGAAGAACAAAGCTAGTTTTCTCATAAAATGGTTTTATGCTTCAGCGCCCATCCAGATAGCGCCGTTGATTGAATTTTTTGCAGCACCTGTAACAGACGCCCATACATTATATTCTTCCCGCCAGCGCAACACTCCTATCAGTGCCATAATCAGCGCCTCTTTATAATTGACAAGATTATCGTCACCTACCTCCACCCGGATATTGAATTCTTTTAACTGTTCCGCAATTCTCGACACCAGGAATGCATTCAGCGCACCTCCGCCAGTAGCCAGCAACCTGGCTTCCGGCAAAGAAACTGACATACGCTTCACCGCTTCTTTAGTTTGTAAAGCGATGTGTTCCGTAAATGTACACAACTCATCCTGCGTAGACAGGTCGTATTGTTGTATAATGGGAAAAACAACATCGGTTCCAAAATCGTTCGATAATGATTTGGGGAATGGCATGGCATAATATTCCAGTTGATTCAATTCTTCCAGCAACGGCGTATGCACCTTACCGGTTGCCGCCACTGCACCGCCTTCATCAAAATCCTTCCCCAATTCATGCACCAGCATATTCAATACCCGGTTGGCCGGGCATACATCAAATGCAATATATTTTTCACTGTTGTTGACTGAAAGATTGGCAATACCTCCGAGGTTGAGAAAAAAAGAATAATTACCCAACAGAAGTTTTTCACCAACCGGTACTATCGGCGCCCCCTGCCCTCCCAGTGCAACATCGAGCGCACGAAGATCACTGACCACCGGTAACCCGGTTTCCGCAGCGATAGCAGCACCATCTCCTATTTGCCCGGTTGTTTTTTTGGCAGGTACATGAAATGTGGTATGTCCATGTGATGCAACCAGGTCTATCTTATGGTGAAGTGCATACATATCAATAAAGGCATTGACTTGTTGCCCGATAAAATGTCCGTAAGCCGTATGCAATACCTGGTAATCAAGTGCAGAAAGATGTATAGCATTTTCCAGTTGATGCCTCCACTCCGCCGTATATGGAAAGCAATGAACATGCTGCAGATCGTAGCTCCATTTGCCGCCCGTTTCATGGAATTGTACATAGGCTATATCCAGCCCGTCCAGCGAACTGCCACTCATGATACCGATTGCTTTATACAACATAGACCATTAACTTTATTGACGGGTGTCCTTTCCTGCCGGGTAAAATTTATTTTTTACGGTGGCACAGGGAATTTAGATTTGCCGAGGCAATTTACACATTACGGAGTATCTTAACAGCATGAAATAAAGGAATAACCGAAGGTCTAACTGGCATGTGATAACGACACCCGAAAAAATTCCTAAACAGGTTACATTTTTTTAACCAGCTTTTACAAGTATCAGGACGAGGTTTACCTGTAAACTGGCTGTGATTGACGCAACATTTAAAACGGAAGGCATATTATGGTGGTAAACTTAAGTCAGCAATATTCCCTGCTCAGCGACTGGGTGAGCGAACTGAGGAATGCAGATATCCAGGATAACCGTATGCGTTTTCGACGGAATTTGGAGCGGATTGGTGAGGTAGCTGCTTATGAAATTAGCAGGGAACTAATATATGAGGAAAAAGAAATTCAAACACCATTGGGTATTTCGAATTGTAAAGTGTTAAAAGACCAACCGGTACTGGCCACCATTTTGCGGGCTGGCTTACCGATGCACCAGGGATTATTAAATTATTTTGATAAGGCAGACAATGCTTTCATTTCTGCATACCGGAAACATAATAAAGACGGTACTTTTGAAATCAGTTTGGATTATATTTCCTGCCCTGAACTGGAAAACAGGGTGGTGATTGTTTCTGATCCAATGCTCGCAACGGGTTCCTCGCTGGTAAAAACTATACAGTTTTTAAGAGAAGAAGGCAAACCCACTCAAATACACATTGTATGCGCCATTGCCTGTACGGTAGGCATTGAATATGTTCACCGCAGCGAGCCCAATGTAAAAATATGGTGTGGCGCTATTGATGATGAACTGACCGCCAAAGGCTATATCGTACCAGGCCTTGGTGATGCCGGTGACCTGGCTTTTGGCAACAAAGTCCAGATGTAAGTTATCGTATAAACAGCCCTTTAGCAACCATTTAATGACAAGTTTCGTAAGATCGTATACAGCGTACAGGGATAGGTATGTAATATCTTGTATGCAAGCTGCCTGTTGAGCCTCATGCAGCACAATTTTAACTTGGCGGCTCTTATAATTGTTTGTATTTTGAACATTCATTCTTATCCGAAAATGAAAAGAATATCACTGCTTATAAGTTTCATCACCCTGCTGAAGATGGTTTCCATGGCGCAGGACCCGCACTTTTCGCAGTTTTTCGCTTCTCCATTAACATTAAACCCGGCATTGACGGGTAAATTTGACGGCGTATTTCGCGTGTCTGGCAATTATCGTGATCAGTGGCCCGCCATCAGCAAAGCCTTTGTTACTTCCACCATATCAATAGATGCGCCAATACTGACTAACCGCATTTCCCCGGATGATACCTGGGGTGTTGGTGTAATGGCTATGACCGACCGAACTGCAAATGGAATATTAAACAGTAATTATCTTTCCATTTCAACAGCCTACCACAAAGGTTTGGATGAAGATGGTATGCAACAGTTAGGTTTTGGTTTCCAGGGAACTTATGCAAGCAAACGACTGGATGGTACACAATTGAAATTTGAAAACGAACTCGACCTCAACGGCAACTGGACCCAACCCAGCAACGAACCTGTTGATGGCCGCAGTGTGAATGTTAGCTATGTTGATTTTAATGCAGGCGTATTATACAATGGTTCGACCAATATGAATAACAACTTTTATATTGGCGCATCCATGTATCACATCAACCGGCCGAAAGAAAGTTACCTGGGTGACGGCTATTATACCCTGAACCCGCGGTTAACCATTCACGCAGGCGGGTATTTTCCGGTAGGGCAAACAACTACACTTCACCTAACGGCCATACACAGCCGCCAGGCTAATGCCTTTGAAACAGTTATAGGCGGAGCAGTGGCATTTAATGTGAACAATGATGAAGAGAACCCTACCAATTTTTACGCAGGCACATGGTTGCGGTTCAACGACGCCATCATACCATATGTTGGTTTGGAATGGAATGATTTCAGGTTGGGTGCTACTTACGATGTAAACTACTCCAGTCTTAAAGTAGGTTCACAAAGCCGCGGTGGTATCGAAGTTTCCCTCATCTATATTAAACGTCCGCCAAATGGCAGAAAGGGAATACCCTGTCCCAAGTTTTAGTTACTCAGGTATTTATCGGTTCCCGGAATTCCTTTTCGCTTTTTGCAATGACGATGGTAGCCACACCGTTCCCTATCAAATTTGTAATGGCCCTTGCTTCACTCATGAATTTATCGACGCCTAATAAGAACGCTAACCCTTCCAAAGGAATTTTATGAATAGCTGTCAGCGTTGAAGCAAGTACTATAAACCCACTTCCGGTAACACCAGCGGCGCCTTTCGAAGTCACCATGAGTATACCAATAATGCTGATCATTTCGCCAAGGGAAAGGTGTACGTCGTATAGCTGTGCCAGGAAAATAATAGACATCGACAGGTAGATAGAAGTACCATCCAGGTTAAAGGAATAACCGGTAGGGATCACCAATCCGGTGACGGGTTTACTGCAGCCCATTTTCTCGAGCTTATTCATAATGGAAGGCAGCGCGGCCTCTGAAGACGACGTACCCAGTACAATCAGCAATTCCTCCTTGATATATTTCAGGAATTGCCAGATACGCTGTTTGTAGTATCTCATGATCAATCCCAGCACCCCAAAAACAAACACAAACATGGTACAGTAAACTGTCAGCATCAGCTTACCCAGCGGTACTAGTGTGTGCAAACCGAATTTTCCCACCGTATAAGCCATCCCGCCAAAGGCACCCAGCGGCGCGAGGTACATGACATATTTTAACCCGGTAAAAATATATTTGGATACAACGCCTAGTATCTTCATCGTTTTTTCCTTGTGCCGGAAAAAGTTCAACGCAATACCAGAAATGATCGCAACGATCAATACCTGGAGTGTAAAATTTTTCATTAAAAATTCGCCCCAGTCAATACCTTTCGATGATTTCGAAATATATTTACCAGCATCTTCTATTAATAAGCCGGCTCTGTTGATTTTTCCCGGCTGTATAATATTCGCCACTACAATTCCAATTACCAACGCAATAGTGGTAACTATTTCAAAATAAACAATCGACTTAATACCAATTCTTCCCGCCTTGCCAAGATTGCCCATGCCGCTAATGCCCAATACAATAGTGAGGAATATAATCGGACCAATAAAGATCTTAATGATGTCTACGAATGTATCGCCAATAATTTTCATTTGAACCGCCTGAGACGGAAAGTAATTTCCAAGTATTACACCAGCTATGATGGCAAGTAATACCCAAAAGGTAAGATTAGTTATAACCCGGATGTACAATGGTTTCTGCATCTGCTCCTTAAATTACTTTTTATTTTTCTTTCCGCTTACATAAGGATTGTCTTTGACAAAAAAACGATAAGGCAACAGCGCATCTTCTGCCGCATAATCCACGCCGATGCGGGGCGAGGTTATCATTTCAGATGGTTTATATTTTTTCCCGTCTTCAGCAATAAATATTTCCCCGCCCGATAAAATTAGTCCTGTGTGAATGGTCTGGATGCCCAAAGCTTTAGATACATTACCAGGTCCGCGCCCCACTGTATAATCCAGTTCATTCTTTCGCATTCTTTGCAGCATAATGCTGATCCCTTTCACTGGTTCCACTGCCCGGACCAAAATGGCATGCGGAACGTCTTCGAGGTTGGTCACCACATTAAACAGGTGGTGTATACCATAACACAGGTAAACATATGCAATACCACCTTTACCATACATTACTTCCGTACGGCTGGTACGGCGTCCGCCATAAGCATGCGATGCCTTATCAATTTCACCGTTGTATGCTTCCGTTTCAACAATGCGGCCAATAGTCTCCTGCCTGTCAAAGCGTGTCACCAGCAGCTTTCCCAGCAAATCTCTTGCAATGGCCAACACATCTTTGCGCCTGTAAAACGAATCTGGCAACTTTTTCATAATTAAATCTGCTCGTCTGCACTCAAAGTAATAAATTTATGCACTTAAAAATCCAAACTCCTTTGCTAAAGGAAATTGTAATCGCAATACAATCTTACTACAGGGCTCACCAATTTATAAGCAAACACAGCTTATGGAAGTGGATCATCATACCCGGCATCCTGTATACGATACTGTTTGTGGTGGGGATGTATTTTTTCTGGACGTCTTCCGGGGCTGCCGTTACCTACCTGAGTGAAATGATTGGCATCGAGCGCTGGCTCCAGCAGCAACGAAGCGGACTACTCAGTTTTGTATTTATGATGGGCAGGATGATGGTACAACTACTGCTGGTGTTTTTTTACTTCTCTCTCTTTAAATATTTGTTCCTCATTATTGGTTCACCACTCTTTGCTTATTTAAGTGAAAAAACAGAAGCCTTGCTGGAGGGAAAAAATTTCCCCTTTAGCTGGAAACAGTTGCTGAAAGATATGGTGCGTGGTATTAAGCTGGCACTCCGCAACAGTTTATGGCAAACGGTATATGCTGTTTCTATCCTGATTTTGTCTTTCGTCCCCGTAGTGGGTTGGGTGACACCGGTGATATCTCTTTTTATTGAGTGCTACTATTATGGTTTTTCCATGCTCGATTACAGTTGCGAACGTCATAAACTCTCACCTTCTCAAAGTATTGCGTTTATTGGCAATCATAAAGGGTTGGCGATCGGCAATGGGCTGGTATTTTACCTGATGCATTGCATACCTGTTCTGGGATGGGTGCTGGCACCGGCCTACGCGGTCATTGCGGCTACCATAAGCCTATATTACCAGAACAAGGAAGTGTAAAATAATTACCCGCGCGAGTATCTGTTGTTCCACACAATTGATTACACCTATATTTGACGAATAAATTTGTAATATGGCCAGTGCTGCATTGGGGCAGGTATACCTCATTCCAACCTTTATTGATGAAGCAAATCTGCAAACCATTCCTCCATATGTAACCGATGCAGTAAAAGAATGCAATGCATTTTTTGTAGAGAACGAACGCAGTGCCCGACGGTTCCTGAAACAATTGTGGAAGGAAATGATCATCGATAACTACGAATGGCATGCCATTCATAAGGCGGAGGAAGAAGTAAGGGAAACATTTAAAAAACTATTGCAGCGCGGCATGACCATCGGGATCATTAGTGAAGCAGGATGCCCGGGCGTAGCCGATCCGGGTCAGTTGTTGATAGATACAGCACAACAAATGGGTGCGGCAGTAAAACCATTCGTTGGACCCAGTTCTATTTTACTTGCATTGATGGCAAGTGGCATGAATGGACAAAAATTCCAGTTTAACGGGTATCTCCCCATTGATGCTGCGCAAAGGATAAAAGCAATTAAAGATTTGGAAAATGAATCCGCCAAAAAACAATGCACACAGATTTTTATAGAAACACCTTACAGAAACAATCAATTGCTGGAAGTCATTTGCAAAACCTGTCATCCGAATACAAGACTGTGCGTCGCTGCAGACATTACCGGTCAGGAAGAATTTATCAGGACAAAAACGGTCAATGACTGGAAAAAAAATATGCCGGACATTAATAAACGCCCGGCAATATTCTTATTGTATGCTGGTTAACCAGCCAATTATTATTTCGATGCTTCGATTATCGCGTCAACAATATACTCGCTTTCTCCGCGCCATGGCAGGGGGGCATTTTTTTGCTGGTAGTGCAAAGTCACTTTTGCACCTTCCAAAGAAGTCAATCGCTTTGCCAGCGAATCCTCCGCAACAGAAAAATAAAATTTCTCTGAAGCAATGCCCACACCCGCAGTTGACTGGATACTGCTCAATACCAATTCACCTTCATAGGTTTTAAAGACATTCCCCTTGTGCGAAAACTTTTGCAGCAAACCGGAACGATTGCCTTCACTATAGGTAAAATAATAACGCCAGTAAATATATCCAGCCAGCAATACAACAATTATAATAACGGTGCTGGTTAAGAACTTTTTCATAAAGCTGTATTTTATTTTCAGGGGAGTTATAAACCATACTTGTCTACCAGGTAAATCAGTGATGCCATGCTGATGGCGCCCAGTTCCAGTTCGCGTTTATTTACATTTTCAAATATATCATTTCTTGCATGATGCACGTCAAAATAACGTTGCCCATCCGGTCTGAATTCAGACACCGGTGTGTTCAACATGCGGTTAAGCGGAGACACATCCGCACCACCACCACCCTGGTCAAATGAACTGATTCCAAATGGCCCGAGCAATTTTACCCATGGCTCAATTTTCCCTAACCGGTCTTTTGATATGGAAAAACTAAAACCTCTTGGTGTAAAACCACCAGCATCGCTTTCCAGCGCAAACAAATGCTTTTCATTTTTTTCCTTTGCCACTTCCGCGTATTTGGTGCCGCCCCTAAGACCGTTTTCTTCATTGGCAAATAATACTATCCTGATAGTATGTGCGGGTCTGTATCCAATGGCTTTTAATACGCGCAATACTTCTATAGAATGAACACAACCCGTACCGTCATCGTGCGCGCCCTCCGCCGGATCCCAGCTATCCAGGTGACCACCAATGGTGATGTATTGATCAGGATAGGTGGAGCCCTTCAGTTCTCCAATTACATTATGCCCAACTGTGTCTGGCAGGAAATGTGCATTTGACTGATAAAACAATTCCACCTTTTTTCCGTCCTGCATAATCGCAGCCAGTTTATCTGCATCGCGCAGCCCCATGGCCGCGGCGGGGATTTTTGGGAGTGTCGTATCATACACCATCGCACCCGTATGTGGATTGTTATCAGTAGAACCTGACATGGACCGGATGACTACAGCAATAGCGCCATATTTAGCAGCCCTGCTGGCGCCTGAACGGCGGTATGCTCCCGCTTCGCCATATGCACGAAAAGTTTCAAGATATTTTTCATTAAAGGGGTAATTGAAGAAAACTATTTTCCCTTTTACAATATCCTTTTGTTTTTCGAGATCATCATAATTATTGCAATACACCACGCCTGCCTTTACACCAGTTTTGCCAGTGCCCATTGAATTACCCAAAGCCAGTATATCCAGCGTTTCCCTGATTGTTTTTCCGTTGACATCTTTATAAGTATACCAGGCCACATCCTTTCCGCCCCGTGTCCAGTGCGGCACCATGCACTCCTGGAGGTACACATTATCGGCACCTGCGTCTTTTAACGTAGCCATGCCCCATGCCTCCGCCCTGTACATTTGTGGGGAACCGGATAAACGGCCACCTACTTTTTTGCAAAGTTCCCGCAAATTGCTATACACCTTACCACTTACCAGAATTTCGTTCGCAATTTTTGAAACGATAACAGAATCATCATTCTGTGCCCTTGCCGAAAGGCCAAAGGCCATGAAAATAAAAAGCCCGGTCAGTAATCTCATGTTGTGAAGTTTTGATAAAGATAAGCCAAACAAATATGAGGTGTCGTTGGTTAGTATGAATGGTTCAGATTTAGAATGTAAATTCTACTACCTTCGAAAACATTTTTACAGAAAACAAATTGCCACAATGCGTATAGGAATTGTCTGCTATCCCACTTTCGGCGGAAGTGGTGTTTTGGCCACCGAATTGGGAAAAGCGCTCGCCGATAAAGGCCACCAGGTACATTTTATTACTTATCAGCAGCCTGTCCGGTTAAGTGAATTCAATGCAAATATATTTTACCATGAGGTTCGGGTACCTACCTATCCCCTCTTCGACTATCCTCCCTACGAGACCGCCCTTGCCAGTACGATGGTAGACGTTATCTCCAATAATAATCTTGATCTCCTCCATGTACACTATGCCATACCGCATGCATCGGCAGCCTATATGGCAAAACAGATTTTATTGAAAGAAGGGAAAAATATACCCTTTATTACAACCCTGCACGGAACCGATATCACGCTGGTAGGCAGGGATAAAACCTATGCGCCTGTTGTAACATTTTCCATTAATGAAAGTGATGCCATTACTGCAGTTTCCAATAACCTGCGGGATGAAACATTCAAATGGTTTAAAATAGAAAAAGAGATTGAAGTAATTCACAACTTCGTGGATGTGCATCGCTTCCATAAAAAACCTATTGACGCTTTTCGAAGGGTGATCGCACCAGAAGGTGAAAGAATATTATTGCATGCGTCAAATTTCCGTAAGGTAAAAAGGGTGCCTGATGTGGTGAAAATATTTGCAAAAGTCAATGAGCAGATTCCCTCCAAATTATTGTTTGTTGGTGATGGTCCCGAGCGGCCCGCAGCGGAAAGCCTGGCCCGTGAACTAAATATCTCTGGTGATATACGTTTTGTGGGCAGGCAGGAACAAATGGAAGATATTCTCGCTGTGGCTGATTTATTTTTACTGACCTCCGATTATGAAAGTTTTGGTCTCGCTGCACTCGAAGCAATGGCTGCGGGCGTTCCGGTAATAAGTTCCAATGCAGGTGGTTTACCGGAAATAAATATAAATGGTGTTACAGGGTACCTCAGCAACGTCGGTGACGTGGAAGACATGTCGAAACATGCTTTGCATATTTTGCAGGACGATGACAGGTTGAAACAATTTAAACAGGCAGCCCGTAAACAGGCAGCATTGTTCGACATTCACCACATCGTCCCCAAATATGAGCTCTTGTACAATAAGTTTTGCAAATGCCTGTAGTAAAGTATTGAAACAAAAAAAGCAGCGATGGCTGCTTTTAAAATAGTTTTATCTACCGGATCTTAACCACCGTTCCGGATCAAGATACTTATTATCCGCATTCGAAATCAGGAATTCAAATTCACCAATATTATCATCTTTCTCGGCCACTCTTCCCAGCACCTGCCCAGTTTGTACCTGCTGCCCTTTGCTAACATTTACTGAGCTAAGGTTGCTATAAGTTGTAAAATATTTTCCATGTCTTACTATAACAGCCTGTACTGGCCCTACATTGATAATAGCGGTAACTTCTCCCTTGAAAACCGCTTTTGCTGATTTTCCAGCTTCTGTTTCAAAAGTCAATCCCGTGTTATCATAATCAATCGGAATGCCTTCCACTTTTTGTTTGCCAAATCTCATGGAAATCCTGCCCGATTCCAAAGGCCAGGGCAATGAACCTTTGTTATGCTCAAAGTCATCAGAAAGTTTTTTTGCTGCGGGATCATCATCCAACACACTGTAATTTTTAATTGCCTTTTTTTCAGGAGTCGCTGACTTATTAGTCGTCGTAGTATTATTGGAAGTGTTATTTTTAGCAATATTGGTCTCCGCATTTCGCTTGGCTTCTGCTATCGCTTCTTTTTTTGCTCTTTCTATTGCCGCCCTGATAGCAAGTGCCAGTTTTTGATCCTGCTTTTTCTTGTCATTCAGATCTTTCATCAATTCTTTTTCTCTTGCTTTTAATTTACCCACCACTGCATCCTTTTCTTTCTTTTCATCAGCAAGGATTTCGCGTTCTTTTGTTTCTTCCTTTAACACCAGGGTCTTTTTTTCCCTGTTGGCATTCAGCCCGGCAATTTTCTGTTGTAGTAAATCCTGCGTTTTTACAATATTGGCCGCCTGCTCCTGCCTGTAATTGCGGTAAGATTTTAAATAAGAAACTCTTTTCAATGCATCATTAAAATTGGCAGCGGAAAAAATAAAATTGAGAAAATCGTAGTTGCTCCTGTTTTTATAAGAATACACAACGCTTTTTTCGTACTGCATCTTGAGTGTGTCCAGTTCTTTTTTCAATTTTGTAATGTCGCGCCAGCTTTGATTGATATCACCCTCGATGAGGTTCATCTGTTGATTGATAACATTGATTTGGCGCTCCCGCAACTGGAGTTTGCGTTGTACCTGGTTCAATTGTGCCAGTGATGCCTTTTTGTTTCGCTTGGTTTCATCCAGCGAACGTTTTACGTCATCTATTTCCTTTTGAATAGCAGCCCTTTCCTTTTCGAGGTCACTCTTATTAGGTTGCTGCGCCATTACCGAAGCACCGGTAAATAAGAGGGAAACAAACAGCAGGGTTTTCATCATAGCCAGTGTTTAAGAGGTAAAAAAATAAGCAAGGGCCGGAAAATATAGAACGAACCGTTCAAATATAAAGTATAGAACGCTTATTTGCGCTTATAATTTTTCGGTATGGTGAAGGGGTAGCTTAATGTTTCGTTAAAGCTATACTGCTTAAAATCCATGTCGATATCGAGCTTGGATTTTTCCGATACAGAAATGCGTCGCTCCGTGGAAAATTTCACCCCGGCTTTATTTTCATATCCCGAATAGGTAAGGTCACCGGTGCGGTTACGAAGGGGATCAACATCATCCAGCTTGGAATGCTGCAACAGGAAATCGCCCTCACCGATCGTTGCCAAATGTTTAAATAATTGTCCAATATCCATCAGTATAACCGACTCATTCGATTTTTTATATGATACTACATTGCTGTCAAGATAAATAGGATTTCCAATCAGGAAATCTTGCAGTGTGCTAAAATCAAATGGTAATTGTGTCAGCTCCTGTAAATAACTAACCGACCGGTACTGTACATATTTCTCCCGCTTGTTCAACACTTTTACACTATCGGGTGTTACCATTACACGCAGCACCTCCACTCCTAAAATTGTTGCCTGTATATTCAGCCAGATGATACTGTCCTTTTGCATGCGTACAAAGACCGTCAGCTCGGGTTGCTCGCCTTCCTTATCCTTAAAATTCACCTTTACCTTCGCCGAAAATGTTTTGAAATCAATCCGGTTACTTTTTACCTTATCCAGCACCGTATTAATAAACTGAACTGAATCCGCGTGCGAATTATCTATCATCACAGTTTGGGCTGTATCCTTTTTTACAATCGCACTCTGAATTTTTTTAGCTGGTTTGCAACTGGATGCAAATAAAATAAAGACGGCCACCAAAATGGCAATAATTGATTTCATAAACTTCTATTTTCCTGTGTGACCAAACCCACCGTGACTACGTTCTGTTTCACTAATGCTTTCAACTTCATGCCAGGTTATTTTCTCCACCTTACTGATAATTAATTGTGCGATGCGATCGCCATGCTGTACAGTATGCGCCTCATTGGAAAGATTAACCAATATAATTTTGACCTCACCCCTGTAATCTGAGTCAATCGTTCCGGGTGAGTTCAGGCAGGTAAGGCCGTGTTTAATAGCCAACCCGCTCCTGGGCCTCACTTGCCCTTCAAAACCAGGTGGTATTTCGATAAACAACCCGGTAGGGATTAATTTTCTTTCCAATGGTTGCAGTGTTAGCGGTACCGAAAGATTTGCCATTATGTCCAAACCTGCAGCGCCGGTAGTTGCATAAGCGGGCAGCGGATTGGATGATTCGTTGATTATTTTGATAGCAATATCAGGCATACATAATAAAATATATTGCGTTTACATTATCCACTCACTTTTTTCAATAAAACGTTTGCATAAGCAAACAGCCCTTCCTCTCTTCCGGCAAAACCCATTTTCTCTGTAGTAGTCGCTTTAATGGAGATATCGGTTGGTTCAACATGTAGTATTTCTGCTATTATCCGGGCCATTTCCGGGGAGTACTTTTTTATTTTAGGGTTTTCCAGGCATATACTACTGTCGACATTGACCACTTTATACCCTTTCCCGGCAATGAGTCGATAACAACGCTCCAGTAAAATTTTGCTGTCAATATTTTTATAAGCTGCATCATTATTGGGAAAATGCATCCCTATGTCTCCGAGAGCCAAGGCACCCAGCAGGGCATCACATATTGCATGCAGCAGCACATCTGCATCGCTATGTCCCAGCGCACCCTTATGATGAGGAATCAGCACCCCGCCAATCCATAAATCACGACCTTCCTGCAATTGGTGAAAATCTATTCCAAAACCAATTCTATACATGCTGAAACCGCTTTATGCAGGCAATGTTAACTGATTTTATT
Organism: Chitinophagaceae bacterium; assembly: GCA_044223995.1. Classification (GTDB taxonomy): domain Bacteria; phylum Bacteroidota; class Bacteroidia; order Chitinophagales; family Chitinophagaceae; genus JACMLD01. The sequence continues at coordinate 359,860 of JBGALE010000001.1, read as the reverse complement.
GAAAGTAAAATGCAATGACCTCTCGCAAACCCTGGCAAACCATAAAAAAAGCGCCCCGTTTCCGGAACGCTTTAAAGCAAGATGTGAAATGAGTTATTTATTTTCCGTATCCAGATCAAAGATCAGGCTGAACCGGAGCGTATTTGATAATGGGTTTTGATTGATGCCACTTCCGGAAGGAATGATATAAGATACATTCAGTCCGAATACATTGTATTTAACACCTGCACCAAGTGTAAAATATTTGCGGTTACCCTTTGTCTTATCTTCATAAAAATAGCCACCGCGGAGTGAAAACTGGTCCTGGTAAGTATATTCCAAACCACCAGACACCTGGAACTCTCTCAGCTCTTCTCCAAAACCACCGGGAGCATCACCAAAAGAACTAAACCAACTGCTAACAACACTTTTGTTGCGGTAGTTAACCAACCCTGCAGAATCGCCTACTTCAGGAGGGGTTGGTACCAGCAGTTTATGAATATCTATGCCAAAAGTCATTTTATTGCTTTCGTCAAAAACCCAGGTATGTGCTGCACCAAGGCCAAGGTTGGCAGGTATAAAGTCTTTTTGTTTGGCATCATTGGTATAACCGATTTTCGAGCCGAGATTAGTCAGCGTTACACCAAAATTCCAGCCTTCCCCACCTTTATTTAATCCATTGTAGAAAAAGCTTAGGTCACCTGCAACTGCATTTCCAGCTTTGTAGGTAGTTCCGTTTACCACCTGGCCGCCGGCCAAATTGGAATGGATATAACGAAGGGCAACGCCAAGACCTATTTTTTCAGAAAGCTTCCTGGTATACCCTGCATCAAAGGAAAATTCCCTGGGGCGGAAAGAACCGAAATCATTACCCAGGTTATCTGTAAACTGGATATTACCCAGGCTAAAATAACGCATGGAAGCTGCAATTGCTTCATCATCGGATAATTTATAATAACCAGCAAGTGTCGCCAGGTATACATCGTTGAGTTGCAACCTTCTCAGCCACGGAGTATATGTTAAGCCAATGGCTGATTTACTTTCATTGAAGGATGTTTTTGCCAAGTTCCAGAAAGGTGAATTGGCATCCGGGGAAGTCGCAATCCCCACCTCACCCATCCCGCCAGCGCGGGCATCCGGGGAAATACGCAGAAAAGGAACCGCCGTAGTCACCACATTTATCTTATCCTGCGCCTTTAATGCAGCAAAGCCTGAGATCAACAATAATAGAGCAGTTAGTTTAAAGGATTTGCTTTTCATCGAGGTTATTTTAATTATTAGGATTTTTACGATAATGAGCGGCTAAAATACAGGATTTTAAATAAATATAAACTACAACACCAGCAATTTTTCGAGTTTGGAAGCGCTCTTACCATCGGTGCTGGTGACCCGAATTTGATATATATAAACCCCACGGGCAAGTTTATCGCCGTAGTCGTCCCTGGCATTCCATTCGATGTCACTTGAACGGTTTCCGGTTGTATTTATTGTTTGTCTAATCGTTTTTACCAGTTTCCCGGATATTGTAAACACTTGTATAGTAACCCTTAGGTCTTCATTTGGCCGGTTGTGCTCAAACCAAAAAGTCGTTCTTGTTGTAAAAGGATTTGGATAATTTAATACGTGATTCAAAACCAGGTCTTGTTTTTTGAAAACCCTGAATTCGATTAGTGCTTCACTTGAGTTATTGGCAACGTCCCATACTTTGATGGCAAGTGTATGTAATCCTTCTTCCAAAGCAGGCATCTGAAACCTGACCAATCCCTGTTGAAAGCTGTTTAGATCACTCTCGAAGAAATCGTTCAGTACAAATGTTTTCCTGGAATCTCCATCCAAAATGGCCGTAATATCATGACCAATTCCCGTTCCAACAATATTTATTCCCGAAGAGTCGCTTAGCTTAAGCAAAAGCACCGGCGTTTCATTAACGATCGTGCCATTGACAAATTTCTCATCATTCAAAAATGCCCTGATAACTGGTCCCGTATTATCAGAACTCGTACCCTGTGAACCGCCCACCAGGAAATTGATAAAACTTCCATTTGCGTCTGTTTGTCCGTTATCTGCATAATAGCTGAACCGGCCATTGCCCAATTGGTAATTAATATCTTTAGGGACAATAAAACTAAACGTGAAGGCTCCATTCTCTGCTTTCACTTTTCCCCTGAATAACTGGCTTCGCTGTATCTGGAAATTTTCTTTATAACTATCCGGGTCATTACCCCTTGTTGAAATGGTTTGTGGCTTGTCAAACACGGTGACATATACATTGCCATTGAATGACGGCATTGCATTTCCCTGCACATCAGTAATGGCACCCGTAATACTACAGCGTTCCAACGCTTTTAAAGTATCAGGCTGGCCGGTGATAGCTTTTCCATTTATCTGTGTGGTTTGCACTCTCAGTTTTGGGTAACCAAGTGTCATAGCAGGATCGCCCAGCAAGGTGAATTTGCGGTTATTGGTAATATCTGATTGTGTTTGATAAGTGAAATTTTTGGCAGCTTTTACCGCATCGCCTAAGCTGGGATAACTTCCATCTGCTTTGATCTGCAATGCAGATTGCAGGTAATTTTTATTCATGATACGGTTGCTGTAAGCAAAAACAAGCCGGGTAGTTGTCATTAAAGCAATAGCGCCCGTTTTTTCCCTCAGTAAAATATTTTCTCCCAAAGAACTGATGGCCGGGTTATCATATGGGGCAAAATCACAGGTAGCAGTAATAAACAAAGGCAGCCTGTTGATATTATTCCAACTGTCAACAATATCCTGTTCAAGAATTACTTCTTCTGCCAGTCTCCGGTAACTCCCATGCCCGTTATAATTCCAGATGAGTGTACCACTTTGAATTTGATTATTGATGGCCTGGTTCACCAAAGGGTAACGGCTGCCCGCCGATGTGCTTTCCTGCTGGTAAGCATCGAGGTAGATTTTATCCTGTATAAATAACGGGTTTACTGAGGCTGCGGTACTAGTAATTACTTCCGCGTCTGAAAAATGAAGGTTAAAATCTTCGTCGTCTGCAATGAACGTTTGTTGATTCCGCCAGGGGCCCAGGGAAGCAGCAGAATGATATGCTATTAATTTGTCTACAAATGCAGTTGCCTGTTCAACAGATTGAGCAGGTATTCTTCCGATACCAACATCCAGTAAGTTGATTACCGTGCCGGAGTTTATATCCTCATTATCATCCAAAAAACCAAAGTAATCATCCGATGTGTAACTATTCAGCGGATCAAGAGATGTATTATTCTCGTAGGCGGGGACAAAGTTGGTGTTATTCTTCAGCCGGTTTTTATAATCAAACGAGGCATCTCCAAATAACAAAACATATTTGGGCCTTTTGGTGGTATCAGCGCCGGCTTTATCGTAATACATTTTAATAAAATCACGAATAGCAGTCGGATCAGGAGTTCCCGAGGCAAACTCGTTAAAAACCTGTTCAGCTGTCACCACATTTACTTTCAGGTTATCCCTTTGCTGGTGAAATAAAGACAATCGCTGTGCCTGTTGCAGTAATGGAGCATATGCAATGATCAGTAAATCGGCTGGCTGTGAATTGTGCAGGTTTTGGTTATTGATTTTTCCAATAACATCCGGCTCCGGGAATACGGTCGAGCAGGCAATATATTCATGAAGGGATGAAGCTTCATTTGTAAAAATCAAATCGTTCCCATTAGCTGTGGTTGTTACAAGGAGTGGGCGAGTTGGGTTAGATACATCCCAAACCTGGTAACCGCCTGCATTTTGCAAATGATATTCTGCGATATTTCCCGGGCCAACACTATTCCAGTCACGAAACATCAATTGGTCATTATTGGATACAGCAAGGTTTTTCCTGCAGAAAATTTCAAACCAATCAATCCATCCCTGCGCATTAATACCCCCCGGTAAAAAATTATACAATAGTGAAATACTATTTCCGGTGTTAAAAGCGCCAGTTTGCACGGAATTGCGTGCAAACAAATCCAAACTGGTATTACCGGTAGCGGGTATATCATGTTGTATTACGGAAGTACCATTGATGGAAGCACTGATTCGGCTGCTTCCACCAATGGACCTGGCCAGGCAATTGGAAACAAGAAATCCCGGTTCTGTTTGCGACAAGTTATTTAATGGAATGGTGAAGCTTTGTGTTACAGAATGACCAGGCAGGGTAGAGAGCTCTTCCCCAAACCAATCTTTTCCGCTGCTCAGAAAATTAATAGAATCAAGCTCATGAAAATATCTTTCATTGAATGTATTGACTACTATATTTCCGTTTCCGACAGTTGGTAAAACAGGTATCCGCAAACCATTACCCCCGATATTTAAAAAATAAAATGACTGATTGCTGTAAATATTCTTCCTGTGTTTAAACCGGTGATTAAGCGAGTCCTTCTCCCAGGTGTCGGGGCCCGGCGCATAAAAAAGCAGGTAGTCGTTGCCGTTAAAGTTGCCATCCCCTCCGTCAAACATTTCAATAGCGTTCTCTTCCAGGTCATCTGTACGGCTACCGTTGCAGGCTTCAGGAAGCATGCCTTTGCCATTGCCGAACAAACGAATGGACGCGGAAGAGAGGCTATTGGTATTCACACCCAGTTTGGTGAGAAACGGGACATCTATTTTATATATTCCCGGCTGGCTAACCGACAATTTATACCAGTTGCCTGCAGCCAGAACAGATGTATTTTTATAAATACGCTGCGCCCCCGCAGGAAGAGCAAAACCAAGCAAAAGAAACAGGAAGCAGCAATTTTTTTTCATTTTCAGTATTTCCGGGGAATATAAAACGCGGTATAGATACTAAACAGTATTTAAATATCCATTGATTGGCTCCCACTCCAATTTGCTGCTTTCGGGCAAACAAATAGCTGGTGACTTCAAAATTAACCGGAAAGCAACTAAAGCCAGTCGAAATCTGTAATAAAGGAGCTTTGAGGAAGCTCCATTGTCCGGTCGTTGTCCGGTGATTGTCCGGTCAACCTTGCCTGCCCAGTTAGGCAGGATTGTATTTGTACAATTGCAGACCATTAAAATCTGAAGGTTTCGCAAAAGCCAGCACATTAATTGTAAGTATAAACTCACTTATCTCGTTTTTATGATGAATTGGGTCGTAAATCTGTTTTTTTAATTGATTTTGAATAAGATAAGTAATAACGATACAAACATAACAACCGAAAAACGGGATAATACAAGCCCATTTAACGTAATTCTACGATCCTTATATATAAAAGGTACTTATATTCGCGTTATTGAGCTAAAGCTTTACTCACAAATACAATATAAACTGCAACATCCCGTTATTTCATTCTAAAACCGGCTTCAAATGGCTATTAAAATGAACTGGAAAAACCTAACAATCCTCGTATCCTGTGCTGTATTAGTTACCTCTTGTAAAAATGGTAAGCTTTTCGGCAAGAAAACTGAAAAATCCGATGTTACCGGATGGAACTACAATGATAAAAACATGGGTGGTTTCCAGGTATCCCGGGAAAAGGAAGAAAAAACTGGTCCCGGACTCGTATTCGTTCAGGGTGGTACCTTTACACAAGGAGCTACCCAGGAAGACGTGATGGGCGACTGGAACAATATTCCCCGCCGTATTACAGTAAACTCTTTCTACATTGACCGCACGGAAGTAGCAAACGTTCACTACCGTGAGTATATGTATTGGGTAAACACTGTTTTTGATGGCGATGAGTTCCAGGCTGTGCGTACTGCAATTTTGCCAGATACCCTGGTTTGGAGAAGCGAACTTGCCTACAACGAACCTTTGGTTGAATATTATCTTCGCCATCCATCTTACAACTATTATCCTGTAGTAGGTGTGACCTGGAAACAAGCCAATGACTTTTGCGCATGGAGAACAAACCGTGTGAACGAAGGAGAGTTGGTAAAGCGTGGGTATATAAATAAGAACTCATTGAAAAACCTGACCGGTCTTGGCCAGGAAAACTTTGATACAAAAGCATACCTGTTGGGTGAATACCAGCCAACTCCTGGTGCTGCTGCCAAATCAAAGAAAAACCCTTTAAAAAATGCCAATGGTACGCCGCGTACAAACGTTACGTTTGAAGATGGTATATTATTACCGGGCTACCGCTTACCAACAGAAGCCGAGTGGGAATATGCTGCATTGGGCCTGGTAAATCAAAACCCGCTTCCCAGCAAGAAAGAAGGTAAAAGAGGGGAAGAGTTGATTGGCAATAAACAAGTTTATTCATGGAGCCAGAACGTAAACGGTCTTCGCGATACACGTCGTGGAAGCTGGCAGGGTACTTTCCTTGCTAACTTCAAAAGAGGCGCTGGTGATAATATGGGTGTTGCAGGTGGTTTGAACGACCGCGCTGTGTATACCGCACCGGTTCAATCTTTTTATCCCAATGGTTTTGGTTTGTATAACATGAGTGGTAACGTGAATGAGTGGACTGCTGACGTTTACCGTCCGCTTTCTATAGTAGATAACGATGACGTAGCTCCTTACCGTGGTAATAAATACCAAACAGTTGATTTGTCAACCGGTAAAGCAGAGAGAGACAGTCTTGGTCATATCAAAAATCGTTACATCACTGATGACGAAAGTAAAAAACGTCGTAATTATCAAAAAGGTGACGTTATCAATTACCTGGATGGTGACTCTTTGATTTCGGGCGTATCTTATGGTTATGGTGTAACTACCCTGATCAGCGATAAGTCAAGGGTTATCAAAGGTGGTAGCTGGAACGACCGCGCTTATTGGCTTAGCCCCGGCACACGTCGTTTCCTGGAAGAAGATCAGTCCAGCAGCACACTTGGTTTCCGTTGTGCAATGGATAGGGTTGGTAGTCCGGAAGGTAACGGAAGAAAAACCGGTATCGATTACAAAGCCCGCAGGCAGAATTCAAGAAAGAGATAATCATTCTCCATGTAAAATACTTGAACCGCTCCAATATTGGAGCGGTTTTTTTTATATAACCTGCAGCAGAATTTTTCCCTCATGTGTATACACACAGATAAGCAGAAACGCTAAATTTGAACCATGAGCATAGAACAGTTGTATACTATTTACCTGGAATATCCATCCATTCAAACAGATACCCGAAAACTTAAAAAGGGTGATTTATTCTTTGCATTAAAAGGAGAAAATTTTAATGGAAATGAATTTGCACTGAAATCATTGGAAAATGGTGCGGCCTATGCTATAGTGGATGATACATCCGTTCAGGTTACAGATAAAATTATTTATGTAGAAAATGTTCTTGACACATTACAACAACTGGCAAAGTTTCACCGGCAACAATTCGACATACCCTTTATTGCCATTACCGGTAGCAATGGAAAGACAACAACAAAAGAATTGATCCATGCAGTGTTGTCCACCACCTACAAAACATACACCACCGAAGGCAACCTAAACAATCATATTGGAATACCACTCACCATCCTGAAAATAAAAAAAGATGCTGAGATGGCTGTTATAGAAATGGGTGCAAATCATTTAAAGGAAATAGAAGGATATTGCCTGTACACATTACCAACACATGGCCTTATTACCAATTGCGGTAAGGCGCACCTCGAAGGATTTGGTGGCATAGAAGGGGTGAGAAAAGGCAAAGGAGAATTATATGACTACCTGGGGGCGCACAATGGATCTGCGTTTATCATGAAGGATTACGATTACCTGCTGGGTATGAGCAAAGGGATAAAAAAAATTTATACTTATGGAACGACAGCTTCCGATCTCACAGGGAACCTGATAAAAAGCGAGCCATATCTCCAATTCAGTTTTCGTCATAATAACAACAGCATTAATGTAAGCACCCATTTAGTAGGTGATTATAACCTCCCAAATGCACTCGCTGCCGCTGCTGTGGGAACTTACTTTAAGATCGGCGACCAGGAGATTCAGCATGCTATCGAATCTTATTTACCTTCCAACAGCCGATCGCAATTAATAGAAAGGGATTCCAATAAAATCATCCTGGATGCATACAATGCAAATCCCTCCAGCATGAAGGCGGCCATTGAAAATTTCTCAAAGATGCAGGAGAAGGATAAAATACTGATACTTGGCGGGATGGCAGAATTGGGCAATGAAAGTATAATGGAACACCAGTCAATTATTGAACTCATTGGTAAATACCAATGGAAAGAAGTCGTATTGGTTGGTGGTGATTTCTTGAAAATCAAACATCCATACCTTCAGTTCAACAATTCAAAAGAAGCAGGTGAATGGTTTCACCGCCAAAAAATTCAACAGTCCACCATTCTTGTAAAAGGATCGAGGAGTATGAAAATGGAAAACGTACTGGAGTAACAACCCAGGTTACCTTGAAATCAACTGACATTAACGTACCTTTGCGTCCTTAAAAACAGGAGCATGCCTACTTCCAAAAAGCCCGCGAGTTATGCCGGAACAATCCTCACTAATAAATGTCCGCGATGCAGGGAAGGCTTTATTTATAAAGAAAAAAGCTCCTATAAATTAAGCTCGGTCGTAAAAATGGTAGACAAGTGCCCTGTTTGTGGTCAGCCTACAGAAATAGAAGTTGGGTTTTATTATGGAACCGGTTATGTTAGTTATGCATTGTCAGTAGGACTGTGTGTATTTTCATTTATAGTATGGTGGCTTACCATCGGCTTTTCCCTGGAAGACAATCGTTTCTTTTGGTGGCTGGGTATAAACGCTGTTTTACTGGTGGTACTTCAACCACCGCTTATGCGGCTTTCCCGCACATTATGGCTTTCATGGTTTGTGAGCTACGATCCCGACTGGAAAGAGCATCCCCTTGATCAAAAAAACATGGACAGGATTGTGCCGGAGCAGATGGGCAACTGGTAATATTGATTACAAAATATCATGTATTTAACAAATAAACCCCGCAATGCGGGGTCTTTAATTTGTACTTGCGGAAAGTGAGGGATTCGTCCCGATCTCAATCGGGACGATACGGTTTCCCGTATACACACTTTCTCCCGGCCAAAGGACGGGACTTCTTCAACCACCCGTTTGCAGCGAATTTCTCCATGATTCAATTAACCCCTGGATGTATTGCCTGCTCTTCTTACTTTTTATTTCCCTCTCTCTTTTCAGGGCCTCATGGCGGGATGGGCTCTTTTCAAAATACACCAGACGCCAGGGACCGCGTGAGGAAGTATACCTGCTAAACCCATCAACATGTTTGGACATACGTTTATCAAGATCTTCGCATTGGCCAATATAAAAAGAAAAATCCTTCATCGACTGAAGGATGTATACATAGCAATGACCGTTTGCTGTCATCAGGTACGAATTAATTTGCGGAGAGTGAGGGATTCGAACCCCCACCTTTTAAACGTTTGCCACATTTAGTCAAATTTTATAAACAATTATATGATAACTATTTAAGCTTACTATAACAAAATCAGACAAAAAATAGCCAACACTTTTTTTGCTCCCTATTCTGCTCCCTCTTATCTTTGAATACGCTTGAGAGAGTTAGAAACCTGAACTCCCTTGCAGGGGGAACAAAAAATTTAATATTATGGGAACAATCCGGTTTGAATTAAGAAAAGAGAAAACAGATAAGGGCGGTGAGGCACCTATCCGAATTATTTACCAGGTTAAAGGAGTGCGCAAATATTACAGCACAGGTGAAAAGGTAAATGAGATTAATTGGGATGAAAAATTACAGCGCGCCGTATACATCAAGAAAGGTGTCCTGCTCAATTCAGAAGTAAAAAAATTAAATGATGGATTAGGCGATCTTGAAAGAAAGATTGAAAAGATTGAACAGCGGTTTAAACTTGATGAGGTTGCATACAGTGCTGAAATGGTGATTGATGAACTAAACCGGATGGAAGTACCGGAAACAAAAAGAGATACTTCATCTAAAGAGCTATACGCATTTATTGATAAATTTCTTATTGATAATGAATACAGCAAAGTGAAAGGAAGTTTAAGCGTCTACAAGTCTCTAAAAACCCACCTGCAGGGTTTTGAACAGAAAAACAAAGTCAAGATAGCCTTTGACAGTATTAATTATCCTTTTTTCAAGTCGTTTCAGAACTATATGTTTGGCTTAACAAAAAAAGACAAAGACGGTAAGACTGTTAAGGCATTGAATAATATTACCATTGCAAAACAACTCTCCACTTTAAAAACTTTATTGAATAACGCAAAGGCAAACGGTATAGATGTTTCAACCAAGTATGAAAGCTTTAAAATACAACGTGATGGCGATCTTGAAGTAATAGCATTAACCCAGGGCGAATTAAATCTTTTACTTAATTTGGATTTATCGAAGAAACCTGCATGGGATCAGGTTCGTGATGTATTTTGTTTTAGCTGTGCTACTGGGTTACGTTTTAGCGATTTAAAACAGCTGCGCCGGGAACATATAAAGGACGACAGAATTGAGTTAAAAGCTGTTAAGACAGGACATAAAACAATGATACCTTTAAATTCCACCTCAACAGCTATACTTAAAAAATACATTAATGAACCTGTTCCTTTGCCGGTTATAAGCAACCAGCGTTCCAATGAGCACTTGTCTAAAATCTGTGATTTTGCTGGCATTAATTCACCTGTGGAGATTTCAAGGAAATATGGCAATCAAATGGTAAAAACTGTTTATAAGAAGTTTGAACTTATAAGGATGCATTGCGGCAGAAAAACATTTGCTACCGTATCGATGGAAAGAGGTATGAGCGCAGAACATGTAATGAAGATAGGCGGTTGGAAAGATTATAAGAGTTTTAAGCGCTATATTAATATAACTGATGAAAGCGCTAAAAATGCCATGAATCAGGCATGGGGAGTTATTATCGACAAACAAAAATTGAAAGCAGTATGAAACAAAAAATAACTCTAGGAATTCTTCGACGCAAAATGGCCGAAGGGTTTAGCATTAAGGAAATTTATCGACAAGCCGGTTACAGAAATTATAAGAGGCAAGCAGCTGCTATTGAAAATATGTTTAAAAATATCGCTACGGGTATACAAGCAATGATGGATTGTATTAAAAAAACTGAACAAATAAAAGTTGAGAATGTAGAATGGGTAAAGCGCAACGTTAATGGAATAGACATGAGTTACTTTCCATTCAACGATCCTATTTTAATAAAGTATGAAAATGTACACTGGAGGGAATTTTTCGATCTACCTAATACAGAACTTAAGAAAGAAATGATTTGGGCGGCCAACGTGATGTCTGATGAAAATGCAGATATACATAGATATTTCAAGTCATCGAATAAAAAAATCGAAATACCCATACGCGTCTTTTTTCTATTTATACATCAGGAGACTAAAAGAACTGATTTAAAAAATGATTTTAAAAAAATAGCTGCTGCAAAAGGTTCAACAATTGAAACAATTCGATCAAGCTATAATAAATATGACGTTGAGAATTATCTGCAAAATAAAAAATCTTTTTTGGAACGTAATAGAAATAAAAAAATAGAAAACGCATGGAGGAAGGCAGAGGATTTAGTGAGCAACGATGAGATTAGACAGAAATTATTCGAACTTAAAGTGGTTTAAATTTTGTACCGGGTACATACCGGGTACAGCCTAATATACATGATATGTTTGTGTCGTAAAAGCAAACAAACATGGAAAATCCATTCGAAGAAATCCTCGCTGAGCTAGGTGAAATCAAAAGCACTATTGCGGTTTTATATGCCTCACCATCTCCCCAAATTGAAATAATTGACCGGAAAGAGCTTCTTCGCCGGCTAGCAATTACGGAACCCACAGCAATACGCTGGGGAAGAAGAGGTACCATTCCTGAAATCCACATCGGAAGTAACATTCGTTACAACTGGCCAGCTGTTGTGCTTGCCTTAGAAAATCCAAAGAGAAAAAAAGAAGAAAAGGATAAATCTATGTAATAATAAAGCCACCTCGCCAGGTGGCTTAAATTATTGTATAATCTAAATTTTTGACAGTGCAAGATAATGAAAATAACAGAAAGAAGCCGCCACCCGCTATGGGCAAGGAAGACTTTGAGAATGGATTTACCGAACCATCAGATTCTGATGAACAGCCTCATTCCGCTGAAAAAACTCTTTCTGATTTTGAGGCCTACCGAATTACCAAAGAAAAGCATGTTCCTGATACACCTGGCATAATTACTATTGGCGGCGCAAAGATTGCGGCCGCTTGCAATATAACTCCAATAACAGCAGAAGCAAAAGCGGGTAAGACTGCTATAACCAGTGTGTTTATTGCAGGCGCAATATCAATAACAGGTGAAATAGATGGCTTTAAAGAGGTAGAGGTAATTCCTAATCCAGAAGGTAAAGCTGTGATACATTTTGATACTGAACAATCAGAAGCAGATCAACAATACAACCTTAAATCGATTCTTAAACGTTCCGGTTTTGAAAAAACACCACAATATTACCAATCTTACAATATCAGAACCTTGCCTTTGAATGAATACCAAAATTTCACAGCGGATATTTGCAGGTTGTGTAATGAAAAATTCAATGGTATTCATCTTATCGTTATTGACGGCGGTGCCGACTTTATAAAATCTGTGAATGATGAGGCTGAAGCGAATGCAATCATTTTGTTTTTTACCTGCCTTGCAGTAAAGTATGAATGCCCTGTAATATTAATAGTTCACCTTAATGAGAACGCTGGTAAGAACGGAGACACAATGCCCAGGGGGCACGTAGGCCGGCAGGCGGTAAGAAAAGGGTATGCACAGTTGAACATTATAAAAGAGGGAGATATATCAACCCTACAGGCCTTGAGAGCAAGAAAAGCAGGAATGGCTGATACACCAATCGTCTGCTTTGAGTATGATAAAGAAAAGGGTTACCACGTTTCGGTTGATGCGGATTCGGTTAAGGATACCAAAGATTCAAAAAAGGATCTAGCAGCCCAAAGCAGGACGTGGAAGATGGCTGGAAAAGTTTTGGCTCCACCGAAAGCACTTCTTAATAAAGATGTGATTGCGGCTATCAGAAAAGCTACGGCGAAATCACAGTCAACCGCTAAAAGGTATTTAGGAGATATGCTTGATTGGGGAATGGTAAGCTATAGCGATGATCTGCATTACCGGTTGAATCCTGACTGGAAAAGCGAGTTGACGGAGTAGGGTTCATTTGGGTTCAAAAGGGTTCAATTGAACCTAATACGGTTGGGTTCATTCATCCCCCCCTATATATAGGGGGTGAACCCAATAATGAACTTAAAAAACTAAAAACATAAATGAACCTAAAAACAGGTTGAAAATATATGAACTGGATGGACACTGAAATATCACTTTACATCACACACTACGATAATACAGGGAGACCTGCAACAATCCGGGAAATCCTAATGAGTGAATTTCAGATAGATATTATTTGTGAATTAAGAAAGCTCGATGAAAACCATAAAAACTATGAAGCCGATAAAAAGGAATTAAAGGACCGCCTAAAGGCATATACCCCTGCTGGACTTCTTGCAAGCAAACAAAAGGACAACGTTATAGAAATAAAGAGATCTGGCATTATGCAACTTGATTTTGATGGTAATGATATTGCCGATTATGATATACTGGAATTAAAGCAATGCGTTTTTAGTTTACCGTTTATAGGCTTTTGCGGTTTGTCATGTAGTGGAAAAGGGTTTTATGCCCTGGCATTAATAGCTGAACCCGAAAAGTTAAAGGATTATGCTTTCCATTGTTTTGATGTATTACAACAGTATGGTATTAAAGCCGATAGAAGTAAGGGCAGAAATGTACAGGATTTAAGATATCTGTCTTATGATTCAAATATGCTTATCCGGGAAAACCCTGAACCATTGTATGTAAAGCGATTTAAGCCCCAACCTGCCCCGCAAAGGAAAATCGTTGAAACTACCACGGACTTAAATCTGCATGGAAAAAGTAAGGTTATGTTGCTTTGGGGGTTGAAAGAAATAAGGAATGCAACAATAGGACACAGATTTCCAACAGTGCAAAAGGTTGCCCATACCTTAGGGGGGTTAAATATCGAATGCACTCTAGATTATATAATAAATACAATTAATACAAGCGAGCAATACAAAGGAGTAGAGTCAAAATATATCGATTGTGCAAAGGCTTGTTACAACGATGGTTTGGCTAAAAAGATAGAAATAGTATGGTAGATGAAAGGGGAAGAATGGGGGTTCAAATCCTATTCTCTCTTACAAAGTACAATATAGTAAATAGTTATATAGAAATGTGGAGCAAAAAAGGGAGCAATTAACAGACAAATATCCCTAAATTTGTTTCAAAATTATAATCATCATGTCACTTTTTGTTGCAGGTAAAACTGGAAATCCAGCCGGCAGACCTAAAAATAGTGTGAGAAGCATCAAGGGTATGGTTGAACGATTTGTTAAGCGTAACATTACCCCTAATCGATTGCAGAAAATGTATGCCTCCTTGAGTGCAAAGGATCAAATTGAAATGCTTTTGCAATTATTGCCATATACTATAGCAAAGCAATCTCCTGAAGGACTTAGCAATGAAGAAATTGATCGCCTTTATCAAATGGTTGAAGACGCTCTAAAAAACAAAAATGCAAAAGTCGGTTAAAGAAAAATTGTCAGCGTTAAAGAAGATTGTAGCTGGTACTCCACCAATTGAAGTTTTAGCGCCTCCAGGTTATGGTTCTGTTGTCTTTCAATTTGATGACTGTTACGAAATAGATGGTATAAAATATACTCAAGAAGAATATGACATATGGCTGGGTCGAAATAAACAAACCCACCTTATAGTTTTTCAAGAATTTAGAAAGAACAGCTAACTGATACCTATACAATTACTATAACACTCAGTTCGACACCAGTGGCATTTGGCTTCGTAGCGCCTGCCTCAACAGCATTCAATAATTGCACTACATATACATTCTCTATACAATTAATGACCTTTAGTCCTAAAAGAACTTTATTTTCTACCACAAAGTCTGCTCTAATTGTGCTAATTTCTTCTCTATATTCCTCGTAGAAAAAGGAAATTTCCGGTTCCCTGGTGAAGAAGAGTCTGGTCTTTTCCAGTTCCATATGGCCCACCACCCACCAAATAATTGAAAAGATGACTTTTGCTTTTACTGTTGAAGTAACAAGCAACTTAAAAACTACCTTTGTAACCAATTAACTAATAATAAATTAAAGAACTATACCAGACTAATGGCAATTAGAAAATCCGAATTATACAGTTCTCTTTGGGCAAGCTGCGACGAATTACGGGGAAGCATGGATGCCAGCCAATACAAAGACTACGTATTGGTGATGTTGTTTGTAAAGTACATTAGTGACCGTTACGCCAATGTTCCTTATGCACCAATCAAAATCCCTGTAGGCTCTACTTTTCAGGATATGGCGCTTCTGAAGGGCAATACCAATATTGGCGACCTCATCAACAAGCAGATTATTGGGCCCATTGCAGAAGCTAACAAACTGTCGGAAATGCCCGACTTTGCCAATCCTGACAAATTAGGCAGCGGCCCGGACATGGTGAAGAAGCTCACCAACCTGGTTGCCATCTTTGAAAACCCTGCCCTGGACTTTAGGGGTAACCGTGCCGAAGGCGATGACATTTTGGGGGATGCCTACGAATACCTGATGAGACACTTTGCCACCGAAAGCGGCAAAAGCAAGGGGCAATTTTACACCCCTGCTGAAGTAAGTCGTGTGATGGCAAAAATCATAGGTATCAATGCGGTTAATACCACCGCCGAAACTTCGGTGTATGACCCTACCTGTGGTTCGGGTTCACTGCTTCTGAAAGTGGCAGACGAAGCCGAAAAACTGGTTTCTGTTTTTGGGCAGGAGAACGATTCCGCCACGGCTGGACTGGCCCGTATGAACATGATATTACACAATAACCCAACTGCGGTTATAAAGCAGGGCAATACACTGTCCAATCCCTTGTTCCTGGATGCCAACTCTCGTCTTAAAACATTTGACTTTGTAGTGGCCAATCCGCCATTCAGTTTTAAAAGCTGGAGCAATGGTGTAAACATTCCCGAAGAGCAACAGGAAGGTGGCAGGTTTTACGGCTATGGAGTGCCGCCTGCTAAAAATGGCGACTATGCTTTTCTACTACATATACTCAAATCATTAAAAAGCAAAGGCAAGGCTGCTGTAATCTTGCCGCACGGGGTATTATTTCGAGGCAACGCCGAAGCAGAGATACGCAAAAATCTGATCCGCAGCGGGGTGATTAAAGGTATTATAGGTTTGCCTGCCAACCTGTTTTACGGCACAGGCATTCCGGCTTGTTTGATTGTGATGGACAAAGAAAACAGAGATAGCCGAAAGGGCATTTTTATGATTGATGCCGGAAAAGGTTTTTCAAAAGACGGAAATAAAAACCGTTTAAGAGAACAGGACATTCATAAGATTGTTGATACTTTCAACAAACAGGATAATTCCAATCCGAAATATGCAAGGATGGTTTCATTGACGGAAATTGAAGAAAAAGAATTTAACCTCAATATTCCCCGTTACATTGACAGCACCGAAACAGAAGACATTCAAAACATAGAAGCCCATTTGAAGGGAGATATTCCTAATGCAGATATTGAAGCCTTGCAACATTACTGGAAGGTATATCCTACAATGCAAAGAGATTTGTTTGAAAAAAGTAGCAGAGTCAATTTCAGCAAGCTGAAAATGAGGAAAGAAGACATTAAGCAGACCATTTTCTCACATCCCGAATTTGTAACGTACACTGAAAAGGTGAATGAAGTTTTTACACAGTGGAAAAACAAAAACATTCCTGTTTGCAAAGCTATTGATGCCAGCACCAAGCCCAAGAAGTTTATACATTCACTAAGCGAAGATTTGTTAGATGCTTTCAGCAACCTGCAACTTATAGATAAATACGATGTGTTTCAGCACCTGATGACATACTGGATGGATGGAACCATGCAGGATGATTGTTATCTGATAGTAAGCGACACCTGGAAAGCAGGTAATGAAGTGGAATGGACTAAAAAAGAATTTGAAGGCAAACTGATACCCAAGCGGTTATTGATAAACCGCTATTTTGCTACTGAACAAAAAGGTATTAAAGAATTGGAAGTAAGCCGTGACGCCATTGCCGCACAGTTGGAAGGACTGGAAGAAGAACAAAGCGGAGAAGAAGGTTACTTTGCTGACTTTGATAAAGTGAATAAAGCTAGTGTTGCCAAACGATTGAAAGAATTACAGGCAGAAAAGAAGAAAACAAAAACTACCGTCCTGTCTATGGCAGAAGAACCGGAAGCTGCGTATGATGAGACTGCTATATTAGAACAATACATTAAACTGGCTGATGAACAAACCGAAACCAACAAAAAACTAAAAGACGCAAAAGCAGAATTAGATAAATTGTTATTGGAAAAATATACATCAGTTACTGAAGATGAAATAAAACAACTGTTAGTGGAAGATAAATGGATTTCCAGCATAGAACATACTGTGAAAAATGAAATGCAGCGCATAAGCCAGCGTCTAACTCAGCGCATTAAAGAACTGGCTGAACGATACGAAACACCATTGCCACTATTGCTGAACGAAGTACAGGAACTACAAGAAAAAGTAAATGTTCACCTCCAAAAAATGGGATTTGTATGGAATTAGTAGCTGGGAAATATAAGCAAACGGATATTGGGCTTATTCCATGTGATTGGGAGGTAAAATCATTAGGGGGTTTCACCAAAATATATGTTGGTAGAGATTTGAAAGAAAAGAACTATTCAACATTCCAAGATTTTAAGTACAATTATCCAGTATATTCAAACACTGTTGAAAATGAAGGTTTGTATGGCTATTACGACATAGCGGAATATGAAGGAGACAGCTTAACAATCGTAGGTCGTGGTGTTGGATTAGGTACAGCTTTTAGAAGAACTGGTGGTTATGGAGCAATTGGAAGATTGCTTGTTGTATTTCCTGATAGAGATATTGACTCGAAGTTTTTAACCGAATACATAAATCATAGGGTTACCATTTTTTCAGAAAGCAACGCTATTCCTCAATTAACTGGAGTTTCTTTAGCCTCTTATAAAATTGCACTTCCCACCACTAAGGCCGAACAAACTGCCATTGCTACCGCCCTAAGCGATATTGATGATTACATCAGCCACTTAGAAAAACTCATTCACAAAAAACGACTTGTCAAACAAGGGGCAATGCAACAACTGCTAAAACCTAAAGAGGGCTGGGTGGTGAAGAAGTTGGGAGAGATTGGCAGAACTTATGGAGGGCTTTCAGGAAAAACAAAAGATGATTTTCAAAATGGAATTTATCCCTACATACCATTTATGAATATCATGAGTAATCCTGTAATTGATACCACCTATTTTGATTTTGTAAAAATAGGTAACGCAGAAAATCAAAACAAAGCATCAAAGGGTGATTTGTTTTTTAATGGATCATCAGAGACTCCGGAAGAAGTAGGAATGTGTTCGGTATTACAAGATGAAATACCTAATCTTTATCTCAATAGTTTTTGTTTTGGGTTCAGGTTATTAAATATAGCAGAAACAAATGGCCTTTATCTTTCTTTTTTCTTTAGAAGTGGAGAAGGGAGAAAGTTAATTTTCTCATTAGCACAGGGGGCTACGAGATACAATTTATCAAAAAGCAATTTCCTGAAATTAGCACTGCCTTTGCCTCTAATTGAAGAGCAAACGCAAATCGCCGCCATTCTCAGCGATATGGATGCAGAGATTGCCAGTTTAGAAAAACAATTAGTCAAAGCTGAAGGCATCAAGCAGGGTATGATGCAGCAATTACTTACCGGTAAAATAAGATTGGTATGATAGGTCAACCCGAACGCCATACACAAAACCGCATAGTAAAATTGTTCCAAGAGCAATTGCATTACGATTATTTGGGTAATTGGGAAGACCGCGCCAACAACAGTAATATTGAAGAAACCTATTTGCGCCAGTTTTTGCAAAAGCAGGGTTATAACAAAGTATTGATAAACCGGGCCATTACCCAACTGAGAACAACTGCTAACAATTACAACGAGAGTTTATATACCAACAATAAAAACACTTACCACCTGCTGCGCTACGGCGTACCAGTATTGGCCGATGCCGGGGAGAATTATCAGAATGTGCAATTGATAGATTGGAAAAACCCAGAAGCCAATCACTTTGCCATTGCTGAAGAAGTTACCATATTAGGCAACCGGGAAAAACGGCCTGACATTGTGCTGTATATAAACGGTATTGCCATTGGCGTAATAGAACTCAAACGTAGTACAGTGAGCATTGGTGATGGCATCCGCCAAAATATCACCAACCAGCAAAAAGAATTTATTCAATCTTTTTTCAGCACTATTCAATTTGTATTTGCAGGTAACGACAGTGAAGGATTAAAATATGGTAGCATAGGCACAGGCGAAAAGTTTTACCTGCAATGGAAAGAAGGTGAAACTGATGAAGGAATGTACCAGGTAGATAAATACCTGTACAAGATGTGTAACAAACAACGCATTTTAGAACTGATGTTTGATTTTGTACTGTTTGACGGTGGTATTAAAAAACTACCACGGGTCCATCAGTATTTCGGTATTAAAGCAGCGCAGGAAAATATCCGCAAAAGAGAAGGAGGTATCATCTGGCACACACAGGGCAGCGGCAAAAGTATTGTAATGGTATTTCTTGCAAAATGGATATTGGAAAACAATCCCAATGCAAGGGTGGCTATTATTACCGACAGGGATGAACTGGACAAACAAATAAAACGGGTATTTGATGATGCTGGTGAAGAAATATATCGCACTACAAGTGGCAAAGATTTAATGAACCAACTGGCACAGGCAAAACCCAGGTTGTTATGTTCGTTAGTACATAAGTTCGGCAAGCGTGATGTGGAAGATTTTGAAGCCTTCATTGAAGAACTAAGCAGTAGTCCATCCAAAACCGTTGGCGAATTGTTTGTTTTTGTAGATGAATGTCATCGTACACAAAGCGGCAAACTGCACAAAGTAATGAAAGCGTTGTTGCCCAATGCTCTGTTTATTGGTTTCACAGGTACTCCACTTTTGAAAAAAGATAAACAAACCAGTCTGGAAGTATTTGGAAAGTACATTCACACCTATAAATTCAACGAGGCAGTAGAAGACAAAGTAGTCTTGGATTTGATGTATGAAGCTCGTAATATTGAACAGCGCATCATTTCGCAAGACAGGATTGATGCCTGGTTTGAAAGCCGCACAAGAGGGTTAAATGATTTTCAGAAATCAGAACTCAAACGCAAATGGGGAACCATGCAACAAGTGCTAAGTAGTAAGAACCGGATGCAACAGATCGTTAATGACATTCTGCTTGATTTTTCTACAAAACCCCGTTTAAGTGATAACAATGGCAACGCTATATTGGTAGCAGGCAGCATTTTTGAAGCCTGTAAATATTATGAATTGTTGCAAAGCACAGAGTTCAGGGGTAGATGTGCAGTAGTAACTTCTTACAATCCATCTCACAGGGATATTGTAACCGAAGATACTGGAGCCAATACGGAAACCGAAAAGGAATACATCTACAATCTTTACAACCGCATTTTGGAAAACGTAGTTGCAGAACCTAACAAATCAAAATCAGAAACCTACGAGGACAAAGCCAAAGCGCAGTTTCTGAAAGAACCAGCCAATATGAAACTACTGATAGTAGTTGCCAAACTACTTACAGGTTTTGATGCGCCAACCTGCTCTTATATTTATTTGGATAAAGAGATGCAAGACCATGGCTTATTCCAGGCCATTAGCCGGGTTAACCGTTTGGATACAGACGATAAAGAATTTGGTTACATTGTTGACTATAAGGAGTTGTTTAAGAAGGTGGAAAATGCCGTTTCGGTTTACACATCTGAATTGGAATATGATCAGTTTAAAAAGGAAGATTGCGATATTTTACTGAAAGACCGCTTAGCGAAGGCTAAAGAAAGGCTAGATACTGCATTGGAAGAAATCGCATTGGTTATAGAGCATGTACCACGGCAAAAAAGGGATTTGGATTATATCCATTATTTCTGTGGCAATCCTGAAAACCCCGAAGATTTAAAGGCAAATGAAGTAAAACGAAATGCACTTTATAAGCATACTGTGGTACTAATAAGAGCTTATGCAAATATAGCTGCCGAAATGAGTGAAGCAGGATACACCGAGAAAGAAACAGAAGAAATTAAAAAGTCGTTGGATAATTATTTACGCCTGCGGGAAATCATTCGCAGAGCCAGTGGAGAAACATTGGACATGAAACCGTATGAAGCAGACATGCGGTTCTTAATTGACAACTATATTCAAGCAGACCCCAGTGAGCGTATTGACCCTTTTGAAAATCAAAGTTTACTGGACATCATTGTAAAATCGGGCATTGCAGACGCCATCAGCAATTTACCGGAAGGTATCAGGAGCAGCAAAGAAGCTGTCGCAGAAACAATAGAGAACAACGTTCGTCAAAAAATCATCAAGGAACACCTAATTGATCCAGCGTATTTTGAAGAAATGAGTAAGCTGCTAAACACCATCATTATAGAATTACGGGAAAAGAAAATCAGTTATGAGGGATACCTGCAAAAGATGGCGGATCTTGCCGGTAGGGTTACTAATGCCCAGCGGGAGGATATGCCAGCCACTATTAAAACTCCTGCACAAAGAGCGTTGTTCAATAATCTTGGCAAGAATGAATTACAATCACTCGAAATTGATGCAGCAGTAAGACGTGTTAAGCAGATGGATTTTAGAGGCGATGAACGAAAAGAAAATCTTATTAAGTATGAGATTTACCAAATAATGAAAGATGAAAAAGAAGTAGAAAGGATTTTTGCAATAGTTAAAGCACAACATGATTATTAAAATGGAGAAGATTGATTTAGGAAATATGACAGTTGATGTAGAGAAAAAAAACATCAAAAATATACACCTGAGTGTTTATCCACCTACAGGTAGAATTAGAATTGCAGCTCCCCTACGATTAGATTTGGAAACGATACGAATGTTTGCCATTTCAAAATTAAGCTGGATAAAAAGGCAGCAGGAAAAGCTTAATAAGCAAGCAAGAGAAACACCAAGGGAATATATAACAAGAGAGAGCCATTATTTTTTAGGTAAACGCTATTTGATGCAAGTGATTAAAACAGAGGCTAAGCCATCTGTCTTTATCAAACACGACAAAATGATTTTATACATTAAGCCCGAAAGCAATTCTAAACAAAAGCAAGTCATTTTGCTAGAATGGTATCGGAAGCAATTAAAAGAATTGGTTCCTAAATACATTGCAAAGTGGGAAGAAATAATGCAAGTAAAAGTTGCGGAATTTGGTATTAAGAAAATGAAAACTAAATGGGGAACTTGCAACGCAGAAGCTAAACGTATTTGGATAAATCTTGAATTGGCGAAGAAGCCATTGGAATGCCTGGAGTATATTGTGGTGCATGAAATGGTTCACCTGCTTGAACGAAACCATAATGACAGGTTTTTGTATTACATGGAAGCTTATTTACCAAACTGGAAGTCCTTGAAAGATGAACTGAATCGGTTGCCTATTTGCCATGCAGATTGGAAATATTAACTATGGAAGTAGTAGTTTACAAGATTGGCATCCCTAAAACCTTTTCTTTCGAAGAGAAAAAGACTTTTCGTGACTTACTAGAGCAGCAAGGGAAAGTTACCAACCCCACACTTGATAAAATAAATAGGTGCAAATATCTTTGCATTTGTAATGAAGACAATCAAACTGTTTCAATCGGTGCAATTAAACAAAAAACAAACAGTGACTTTGATTCAAACAAAGCAGACTTGGGAAAAATGCGAAACGAATTTCAAATTGAACTTGGCTATTGTTTTACATTGCCTGACAAGACAGGACAAGGCTATTCATCATCTATTGCAAGGATGTTACTTGACAAGGTAGGTGGTGAGAATATAATGGCATCTACAGAGCTTCGTGCAGACAATTCAATGATAAGAATTCTTGAACGAAGTGGATTTAAACAATATGGTAAGCCGTGGAAAAGCAAAATTCACAATGGCACATTGGGACTATATTTAAAGTTTGCGAAATAGTCAGTATACAAAGGCATACATATCCTGAAGCCCATATATTATACAATTCGGAAAATAATAAATACCGGCAAAATAGTATTGTTCTTGGGACTCGATTTTTGCATCTTATATAACCTACTTCACCACATCATAAAAGCTATAAAACTGTTTAGGCTAAAGAGCTAAAACAAAAATAAGCTATTCCGAAAAATGCAAAAGCTCTGTACCATTATAGAATTTAGTGAGAGCCTGAAGAAAATATAGGAAGAGCTTTTGACTTAACGGTGGAGTAGGTTTTTATATTTATCCTTTACAAACCTGTTGATAGCCGTTAGAATTTCGAAATAAATACATTTGCTCACCTACCCCTTACAGAGGTTCTAACCGGCATCATAGGGTTAACCCTGATCCGCTTGACAGAAATCTGTTTTGGACAATCGGTTTTAAGGACTATACCCCAGGCTGGTTTAAATACCATTGTGGTTGTTAGATTCAATCGAAAGTCCAATTGGGTAGGTTTTTTTAAAACTATCAGGTTGGTACATTTGCTTAACCTGCTCTTTAGATCATTTAGACTAACTGGTCGTTTTAATGACCAATAGGGAAACGAGAAATCTAAGTTCTGGACTTTAAGCCTATGACCGACTCTAGCCATCGACTAGCCTGCAAATTAGAATAAATCACAGAGCGTATAGAGCAGGCATTTGTAAAAATCATTTTTATGAAATACAGTTTCTTTATCGGGGTTGATATTTCAAAGAAAACACTGGATTGCACACTGCTAAAAGGTCACGAATTTGTAGAACACAAAAAAATAGCTAACAGCAAAGTTGAAATTGGAAAATGGCTTTCGGATATAATGGCCGAACACCGGGCAGGTGGAAAGAAAACCCTTTTTTGTGCTGAACACATGGGCACCTATGGTAGAACGCTGGTAAATATAATCACAGTAAAGAAACTTAGCCTATGGCTTCCGTCAGCCTATCATATAAAGCATTCGCTTGGCTTACAACGAGGCAAGAGCGATAAAATTGATTCCCTTAAAATTGCACAATTCGCGCAATCAAATCAAACCAGAGCAAGGTTGTACGTGAAAGCCAGACCTATTATTGATGAACTAAAAGCTTTACGTTCTATTAGGGATCGGATAAAGGACTCGATTATTAAACTTGGGCAATCTTTGAAAGAGGAGAAAGATTTTCTTGCCAAAGGCGTGCTTAAAAAGCTGACAGATTTCACCAGGGAAAGTACCAGGGCGCTTATGGATGATCTGAAAAAGATTGAATTGCAGATTTCGACATTGGTTCAAAATGACAAGCAATTAAAGACGCTGTTTGACGTCACTACCTCAGTACCAGGAGTCGGGAAGGTCTTAGCAACGGAAATACTAATAGCAACCAACGAGTTTAAAAATTTTGACTCGCCCCGGAAATTTGCGTGCTACTGCGGAATTGCGCCATTCACATACTCCTCAGGGACAAGTCTTATGACGAGAGCAAAAGTCTCTCACAAGGCTAATAAACGGCTGAAGGCGTTGCTTCACATGTCGGTAGTATCTGCATTAAGACACTCAACTGAATTCAGAAATTACTTCGAGCGTAAAAAAGCCGAAGGAAAGCACGGCTGGTCAATCATGAACGCCTTAAAGAATAAGATAGTTCACCGTGTATTTGCTTGCGTAAGGGACGGCAGGTGTTATCTTGAAACTTATATACCTGTTCCTTCACCGGAAGTTTAGTTTGCAGCACTCAATGACCGGTGCATTAATGATTCCCCCAAACAATTGATATCCAGCAAACTAAAATATTTAGCTATAAAAAGCTAATAAAATTAGTATTATCCAATACCTTCATCCAGAAATATTTCTGGATTATGTACCTGAACTGTAAAACTTATTTCAGCTTTTGTTACGGAACTTTCAGCGCCGAAGAACTGGTGCAGGCCGCGGCAGACAAGGGCTTGGGCGCACTGGCATTAACGAATATCAACTCCACCTATGACACATGGGAATTTGTGAAACGCTGCCGCGAACAGGGGATAAAACCCATCTGCGGTACTGAAATAAGAAATGGCCATGAACTGCTTTATATTCTGCTCGCAGCCAACAACGAAGGGCTTGCCTGGATACATGCTTTTCTTTCCGAACATTTGCTGAATAAAAAAGATTTCCCTCCTTTCCCGGATATATTCTTCGATGATCTGCCCAATGGTTTTGTTATCTATCCCTTTGGCCGCAGGGCAGCGGAACAGTTACGTCACAACGAGCGTATCGGTGTGCGTCCATCCGATATCAATTTGCTGTATGGGATTGACTGGAAAAAACAACGTAATGCTTTTGTGGTATTGCAGCCCGTTACCGTGCAGGACAAAGATCACTACGACTTACACCGGCTGCTCCGTGCCATCGATACCAATACCCTGTTGTCCAAACTCGACAGGCAGGAATGCTGTGCGCCCGAAGAAACCATGCTGGCTCCAGAACAATTGCTGCAACATTTCCGGCAATATCCCTTTATTGTCACCAATACGTACCGGCTGATGGATGCCTGCCATATTGAAATGGATTTTTCCACCGACAAAACAAAAAAGGTATATGGCGGCTCTGCTGCTGATGATAAAGTACTGCTGGAAAAACTGGCACTGGCCGGCCTGCATCGTCGTTATGGTAAAAAAAATAAGATTGCTTCGCAAAGATTGTACAAGGAACTGGAAGTGATCAGCAAACTTGGATTTACCACCTATTTTTTGATCAACTACGATTTTGTGCGTTTTGCGCAGGCGCAGGGCTATTATTATGTAGGCCGGGGGAGCGGAGCCAATTCTATTGTTGCATACTGCCTGGGTATTACAGAAGTCGATCCTATCGAACTCAATTTATACTTTGAACGCTTCTTAAATCCCGAACGCACTTCACCGCCTGATTTTGATATTGATTTTTCCTGGACAGACCGGGATGAAGTGATGGATTATATTTTCAAACGTTATGGTCATGAATATGTCGCTTTGCTCGGTTCTTTCCCCACCTTTAAAGACGATGCCATCATACGGCAGTTGGGAAAAGTATTCGGGTTACCGGATGAAGAAATAAAAGCATTGCAGAGAAATCACCAGCCCGCTGATAAGTATAGAAAATGGATTGCCAAGTACGGGGCTATGATGCATGGCTTTCCCGCGCATCCGTCTATTCATCCCTGCGGGATGCTGATATCACAAAAGCCTATACTGAATTACACTTCGCTTTTCATGCCACCCAAAGGGTTTCCCACTGCGTACATAGATATGTTTACCGCAGAAGATATTGGCCTGAATAAGTTTGATGTGCTTAGCCAGCGCGGTCTGGGGCATATTAAAGAAACACTGCGGCTGGTAAAACTCAATAAGGGAATTGACATCGATATACATGACTTTGAAAAATTTCGGCATGATGAGCAGATTAAAATTCAGATTCGCGAAGCCAATACCATTGGTTGTTTTTACATCGAATCACCTGCCATGCGGCAGTTGTTGAAAAAACTGCATTGTGATGATTATATAACACTGGTGGCAGCTTCTTCCATTATCCGTCCCGGTGTGGCGCAATCCGGCATGATGCGCGAATACATTTACCGTTATCACCACCGCGATACCATTGCATACCCGCATCCCCTGTTTGAAGAGCACCTGTCAGAAACATTTGGCGTGATGGTGTTCCAGGAAGATGTGATCAAAATAGCGCATTACTACGGTGGTCTTAGTTTGGGCAAGGCAGACATCTTACGCAGGGCCATGAGCGGTAAATACCGTTCGCACAACCGCTTTCAAATGATCAAAACTGAATTCTTTGCATCGGCCAGGGCATTGGGCAGGGAAGAAGCGCTCACTGCTGAAGTGTGGCGGCAGATGGAAAGTTTTGCTGGGTATAGTTTCAACAAAGCGCATTCCGCATCCTTTGCAAGGGAAAGCTATATGAGCCTGTACCTGAAAACGTATTTCCCAAAAGAATTCATGGTAGCGGTTATCAATAATTTCGGTGGCTTCTATTCCCGCGAATTGTATTTTCTTGAACTCCTGAAAACAGGTGGCATCATCAAACCGCCCTGTATCAACAGCAGCGAAGAATATACCAGCATTACCGGCAATGACGTCTATACTGGTTTTATCCATGTAAAAGGATTGCAGGATAAACTGGTGGAACAACTGCTGGAGGAAAGAAAACTAAACGGGCCTTACCTGCACCTGCAGGATTTTATAGAAAGGATCAACCCAGGGCTGGAGCAAATCAATACACTCATCAGCGTGGGGGCATTTCGTTTTACCGGTAAGTCAAAAAAGACGCTGCTGTGGGAAGCAAATTTTTTACAGAAGAAACACCTGCCAGCTGTACAGGGTGCAAAACCCTTGTTTGAAGAACCGCCTCTTGAATTCAAACTGCCTGATCTGAATGATTTGCGGATCGATGATCTCTATGATGAAATAGAAATACTGGGTTTCCCTTTATCCAATCCGTTTGAACTGGCAGACGCCAACCCGGCTGATTTTGTGGCTGCCAAAGATATTGGTCACCACTGCGGCAAGGTCATCACCATACTGGCCTATTTCATTGCACGCAAACACGTGATCACCAAATACAATGATGAAATGTTTTTTGGAACTTTTGTTGACAGTGAACTGGAGTGGATAGATACGGTTCATTTCCCGGATACTGCAAAAAACTATCCGTTACATACGAGTGGCTTTTATACCATCACCGGTAAAGTGGTAGAAGATTTTGGCGTGTACAGTGTCGAAGTACGCAGGATGGCGAGGATCGGGTATAAAGAAAGAAAGTATGCTAACCTATAACAGGCATATCGCCCATTTTGATCTCGATGCATTTTTTGTGTCGGTGGAACAGTTACGCAACCCCAAACTGAAAGGCAAACCCCTGCTCATCGGCGGCAGCAGTGAAAGAGGTGTGGTGGCAGCCTGCAGTTATGAGGCCAGGAAATTTGGCATACACAGCGCGATGCCGATGTGGAAGGCACTTCGTTTGTGCCGGGAAGCGATTATCGTAAAGGGCGATTATGAGGCATACAGTAAAGCGTCCAAACTGGTCACTGATGTGATTACCGATACAGTACCCATGTTTGAAAAAGCATCCATTGATGAGTTTTATATCGATCTAACGGGGATGGACAGGTTTTTTGGCTGCCTGAAATTTACGGATGAACTGAAAAAGAAGGTGAATAAGGAAAGTGGCCTGCCAATTTCTTACGGGCTGGCCTCCAATAAACTGATCAGCAAAGTGGCCACCAATGAAGTCAAACCCAACGGACAAATTGAAATACCCTTTGGTTTTGAGAAAGGCTTCCTCGCACCGCTCAGTGTGATGAAAATACCCGGTATTGGCAAGGAAACAGGGTTTAAGTTATTAAAGATGGGCGTGGAAACGGTGAAGACACTCAGTGAAATACCGGTAGAACTGATGCAAAACCTATTGGGCAAAAACGGCACAGAGTTGTGGCGGCGTGCCAATGGCATTGATGAAAGCCCCGTGATCCCTTACCGGGAACAAAAATCGATTTCAACAGAAGAAACATTCCAGGCAGATACCATTGACCTTGTCTTTTTACACAGCCAGCTGGTGCGCATGACAGAGAGCATTGCCTTTGAACTGCGCAGCCAGAACCGGCTGACCGGGTGCGTGACGGTTAAAATACGGTACTCTGATTTTGAAACTCATACCATACAAAAATCTGTTCCATATACCAATGCAGATCATGTGCTGATAAAAACGGTGAAGGAGCTGTTTGCAAAAATATACACGAGGCGGATATTACTCAGACTGATTGGTGTACGCTTCACGCAGCTTACCTCGGGCACCTACCAGGTGAATTTGTTTGAAGACACACAGGAAATGATCCATTTGTACCAGGCCATTGATAATGTGAAAAAAAGATATGGGGAAAAAATGTTGGTAAAAGCCGCAGGGATGAAATAAAGATACTATTGAAAAAAGCGTTTTAAAAAAAACCAACATTATGAATAATATCGCTGAATTACTGGAGGAACTAGAAAAGACTGATAGTTGGGCGCTATCAAGAAATGTTTATATCGAAAATGGGGCAATTTCAATAAGATCGAAAAACGAAAAAGGCGAGCCTATTCGAAAGGAATTTTCGCGATCGCACGGACAGTTTCACTATGAGGGAGAACGCCCCTGGTCATAACAGTCAGGTACTTAGATCTCGAAAAATATCTACGAAATACGGCGCTGCGAAAATAATGATTCTCAAACAGTAGAATCAGCCCTGCGGGTGAGAATCTGCAAGGGTATAAGAATACATTTAGTTATGCGGCCTCTTCTAAAATAATTGGCGGACACAATGCAGGATCATACTCAAATGGCGCACTTGGGTTTAATGAAGTTCTGAAGTCTTTCGCAACAGTATACGCATGCATTTTCTGCCAGGGATATTGTGTTTTAGCAATCTCGGTAATTCTATTTTGATTCAACTTTCCAAATATCCATTCATAAGCCAGGTCTTCATGTAGAATACAGGGCATTCTTTTTCTGCTGGTATGTACCTGCGCCATTAATTTGTTCGCTTCCGTAGTCACAATAGAGAATGTTTCGGTGTATTCGCCCGTACCGTCCTTCGCCAGCCAGGGGTTCCATATACCTGCCATATAAAAATATTCATGATCGGGAAGATGGATAAAATAGGGATATTTATCCGGGGTCTTGAGTAGGTTGCCAGTTCTCTTGTTTTTCCTGTAAATATGTCTCCATTCATAGAAGCCGGAAGATAAAACAAGTATCCGGCGTTTCATCGCGGCATCCCCGAATATTGACAGGCGTCCTTTGTCATTGACAAAAAGATTTTCGGAACGTGCATTTAACGTATCGTACCCTTCTATCCATTTGCCCTGGTCGTTTTTATATCCTATTCTGAATTTTGATGTGGCCGTCCTGTCAGGTAAGTGAGAAGGCAGAAAGCCCCATTCCATTTTTACAATGTCAAAATCCTCTTCCTCCGGCATTGGCTTTAAGACAGCATTTAATCCATAGTCGAAACCCTTCTGGAGATCGGCATTCAGGAAATCATACCGTGATACCAGTTTCTCCAGGTTCTTTAGCCTGATATATTCTGACCTGGTTACTTTTTGCCCGTTATAATAGCACATTGTTTATTTTTTTGCCCTCAGGTATTCTTCAATCAATGGTCCAATCCTTTCTGCTTCCGGTTGCCTTCCCTCGGGCATGGAAGTCCAGAATTTATAACCTTCATAGTGGTTGGCCCGCAAAATAACCAGTGGGTTTTGTAAGCCAACATGAAACAGGGTTTGACCCTGCATATAAATTTCGCGCACTTTGATACGGTTGCCTTCAACAGTTATTTCAAATATTTCTGGCTGACTGGTCATAGTTTATGAAGAAATGGTACAATAATACAGCTGCTGCAACCTCAATTGCCGTCACGTAAAATGCCGCTCGATGGCTTCGCCCACTTCATGGGCAAAATCGCTGTCGATAGTGGAATTCTTTTTACTGTCTTTTTCAGAAACACTGAAAATGTGCAGCGGGTCGCTGGAGGGAGAAAGGGTAAAAAGATAACCCTGCTCATCCGATACTTCGTAAGCGATGCGGTCTGCTTCGGGAGTTGGTAAAACCAATACTGTCCGGGATTGACCTTTATAGTCAATGATCAAAGGGATTATGTCTGCTTCCATGATGCTATAAAGTAACTGAAATTTATACAACAAAACACTTACTGTTGTACAAATTTAACTGCTGGCAGGTCAAGGCCGCATACCCTGTTAAAGGTTTCCACCACGTATTGGGTCAGCTCCGGCGATTTGGCTTCATCGTGCATGTGCATGAAGAAATAAAATTCTTCCAAACCATCATTGAGCCATTGCTTCAGGCGGTTGGCCCAATCATCAATCCTTGGGAAGTCTGAAGGATGAAGACTATTGCCCACAAATCGGATAAATGCCTTCGATATGGTTAGAAGGTAGGCTGGATTACAAAACACTTGTTGGTAAGAAATAATATGCTTTTATGACCGCTTAACTATTCTAAAATACTGAATTACAAATCTCTGCATTATTTAATCTGATGCAATTCTTAACAGAATAATTGCGTTATTCATTGGAAATGCTTATATTAGATTATACCTTTGCAGTATGAAGGAATTCACTCTCAATAAGAGTAAGGCTATAAATACCTTATCGTATATATGCCATTCGCAAGGTGGTTCATGCGATATGTATACACTTCTAAAAATCGTTTTTTTTGCAGATTCCGAGCATCTTTTTAAATATGGTAGACCGATTACGGGAGATACCATGTATTCAATGAGATATGGCCCGGTTCCAAGTAAATGTTATGATTTGGTAAAACCAGGGGTATTTGATGTAAAATATTTTCAAACAGAAGAAAATATTGTAGAAGCAAAACAACCCGTCGATAAAAATGTATTTTCCGAAAGCGATTTGGAATGTTTAGATAAATCAATTCAAGAAAATGCTGGTTTAAGTTTCCCCGCTTTAAGAGACAAATCGCATACTAAAGCGTATGAAAAAACAAAATCAGAAAAAGGATTGAAAAAACCAATTTCATTTATTGATATTGCTAAAGAGGATGGTAAATTAAATGACGATATGCTCAATTACATTTCATCAAGATTTGAATATTGAGTATGTCTCCAAATAAAATTTGTGTCGGAGCTATATTTAGAAAATACGATGAATATGCCGAACATTTTAAATATTACATTATAGTTGCTGATAAGTCTGGTGAAATAGCAACAATTTATATAAATACTACTGCAAGATATAGCTCTCTCCCAACAACAGTGCAATCAACTCAATTCCCCTTAACGAAGTTGGATTATAGTTTTCTGGATCATGATTCATTTGCAGATTGTGGCACTATCAAAGAATTTAAGAAATCAGTTATTAATGAACATCTGCAATCTAATAATGGTCACCATTGTGGGCATCTTTCTTCCCAAAATCTAGATGCGATATTAAGAGTTATAAACACTTCTAAAGTACTTGAAAAAGATAAAATGATTAAATACGGATTTGGGCTAAAGTAAAATACTACCCCTTTACTTCTTCCTTCTCAAAAAATAAAAATTTCCTTAACTTGTGTACATGGCAAAAGCAGTTAAAAAGAAGGCAACCAAAAAGCCTAATAAATACGACATAACCGTCAAAACCAACCTATCATTTGACGAATTAATGAAGCTGTCCGTGAATACCCCTATTAAAAAGAAAAGGAATTAATGGAAATAATTAGAACTATTGTGCATTTGGCAAAATTTGAACCTTCTAACGATAAATGGCAAAATCCCTTAAAAGGCAGAGAAGGTCAAAGTTTCAAACTATTACCAAAACATTTTAAACATAAGTATGTATTTGAAATAGGGCTAAATATATATCTCACGAATTTAGATACAGATTTTATGCTAGATATGGATGTAAACATCCTTCAACAATTCGATACATCTAATAAAATACCTACCCCAAAAGAATTATATGAGCTTTATTGCGCTGGACATATTGAAGGGAATAAAAAGATAGAAGAACGAGCTAAAAAAGAAGGAATTTTAATAGATGTTACAGCAGAAATAGCACCATTTGAATTATTAGAGAAAGGACTTACTACTACCATTTCAAAAATGATAGCTAGCACACCTCAAACCGAAAATTGACCACATTTACGACCGGCTCTATACGGCCTAATAAGGCAAGAAACTCCTCAAAAGTCAAAGCATTATATTCGTCTAAAGTTAACCCAAAAAGCAATTTTAGGGTATTTTAACCGGCAAAACAGCTTGCCGCCGCTACTATCATCCTCCTTTGTCCCTTATTAGTAGTTGAGACCGAGTTTATTGGTGACCACAGCATGCCTTAGTGCAGCTAATTTATGTCGTAGGGTAGAACCTACGACATGAGGTGGGGCAAAATTTGATAAATATCTTCGTTAGCTGCCGTTATTAACGGTCGCTGTTTAGTCCGACATTTATTTCATGTGTGGCAATGAGATATTCTTTAAAAGACCGATACCGCGCTATCCCGGGATACCAAGTTGCATAGACTAATACTTCCCATTCACGTTCATGTTGAATGCTTGGATTGAGAAATACACACATCCCGTCATACCACTCCGATACCTTTAAGCTTTCTTTCAAATAATGCCTCCTATAGTACAAAGTACTCTGTTCCTTTCCGTAAATTAAATATTGTTCATCTGAAATTTCTGAAGATGTATCATCTATTAATTCAAGCCACCATTCCTGTTCGGTATTTTTGGCCCAATCTATTTTGTCAATAGGAAACAAGTTGTTTAGAAAAAAGGAAACATTTTTAAAGCCATTTGAAGTCAAAAGGAATTCACGGTATGAAGCAGGCAGTGTCACGCCCAAAAACCTTTCTCTATTTCGGATTTGATCTGTCGTTGCTGGTGGGTAACCAAGCCATTTTCTTTTTACTGTGTCATTATCGAGAACGCCATTTTCAACCATTTCTTCTAAATCTTTCTGAGAATAAGATTCGAAGAAGTCATTATTTATTTCACTTAGAAGATGATGCATATCCATAAAATAATGGCAGCAAACGTTAAAGCATTGACGATCTGCCGGTATTCTGTGTTCCATCTGCCAGGTGCCGCTGGTTATTAAAAATACAAAAGTTCATTGTTTACTCTATCGCTCAACCTTGTTCGTAGGTCCTTTTTAATTAATGCTCCTAGTAATGCTCCCAGTATTGCTCCCCACTTATTTAGAAAATAATAAAACCCTTACTGAGTAAGGGTTTTATTTAATAAACAGCGGAGAGTGAGGGATTCGAACCCTCGATACGGTTTCCCGTATACACACTTTCCAGGCGTGCTCCTTCAACCACTCGGACAACTCTCCAATATTTTGTTTTCAATCCCAGTATACACACTTTCTCCCGTTTGTAACCGGGACTCCTTCAACCACTCGGACAACTCTCCAATATTTTGTTTTCAATCCCAGTATACACACTTTCTCCCGTTTGTAACCGGGACTCCTTCAACCAACCGGACAACTCTCCAGTATTTTGTTTTTAACCCCGGTATACACACTTTCTCCCGATTCCAATCGGGACTCCTTCAACCACTCGGACAACTCTCCCTGGAAGGGCTGCAAAAATACTGTTTCGGGGCCTAGTTCCCGAATATTTTTTGTGCATTTCGCGTGGTTATTTCCGCCACTGCTTCAGGTGAAATATTCTTTACTTCTGAAACTTTTTTAAGTACGTACGCCAGGTAGCTGCTTTCATTGCGCTTTCCTCTAAACGGAACTGGTGTGAGATAGGGTGCATCTGTTTCCAGCACAATATGCTCCAGCGGTAATGATGCAACAACGTCTGCAAGCCCTGAATTTTTATAGGTAATCACGCCCCCAATTCCCAGGTAAAAGCCCATCTCTATAATAAAACCTGCTTCTTCCTTGGTTCCGCTGAAGCAATGAAATATCCCTGTCAGATTATCACCGGTATTTTTTGCAACAGTATCAATACATTCTTTTGTTGAATTGCGCGAATGAATGATGATGGGACTAGCATGCTTACGCGCCAGCTTAACCTGGCGGGCAAACGCATCATATTGTTGTTCTGAAAAACTGGTATCCCAGTAAAAATCCAACCCTATCTCTCCTACCGCTGAAAATTTTCTTTTCTGCAACCAATCTTCAACGATTCGTAATTCTTCTTCGTAATTCTCCTTCACCGAACAGGGATGCAAACCCATTGTTGCAAAACATCTGCCCGGGTACTTATTTTCCAGAGCCAGCATCGGGTTTATTACTGTACTGTCTATACCCGGCAAATAAAACTTGTTAACTCCCTCTTTTTCAGCCCTGTCAATGACTAAATCCCTATCCTCATCAAAATCGGGAAGATAGAGGTGACAATGTGTATCGGTAATATTCATCTGTCAAATTTCTAAATAAAAAATTATACCGCTTAAACTCTTTTAACATAAACAAGTCATAAACATATTACTCAATCTATCATTTTTAAAAAATTCCCGGTTATGAAAATGTTCAATTCGCTTACCAAATTGATGGGCGTCACGACTATCGTGTTGTCCATCGCGATTGTCGCATGTCAAAAAGATAACAGCGGCGGCAGTTCCAATGTAGATCAAACTACCTATGCAAACAGTACAACAGAATCCGATGCAGAAGCCCAGGTTGTATTCAACGATGTATTTGATAATGTAGTTGGAACCAACGATGAAGTTGGGATGAGTGGTGTTGGAGTGATTGGTGGTGCAAACAACAGTGATGGCAGTGGTATCATTGCCGGTATTAACGGTGCCGACAGTACTTCGCCCTGTTTCACAGTAACTGTTACGCGACTTGATCCACCTAACAAGTTCCCGGTTCAAATCACAGTTGATTTCGGTACAACAGGCTGCACCGGCAGGGATGGCAGAACCCGCAAGGGAAAGATTATAACCGTTTATACCAGCAGGCTGATAGTGCCCGGAGCAAAAGCCACCACAACATTTGATGGTTATTATGTTAATGACATCAAAGTGGAGGGGACACATATCATCGAAAACATGAGCACTTCTGACAAGCGTAAGTTTCATGTGCAGGTGATTAGCGCAAAACTTACCAAGCCCAATGGAAATTATACAGAGTGGAGCAGCGATAAAACCATTGAACAAACCGATGGCCTGGGTACACCATTATGGCCTTTTGATGATGTATTTACCATCAATGGGCAGGCAAATGGCACATTGCACAGGGGTAGTGAATACATGCAGTGGTCACATATCATCAGCAAACCATTGATTAAGAAGTTTACCTGCCGCTGGATAGTACAGGGTGAGGTGACCATTCAAAAAGGCACGAAACCCGTAGCCTATCTCGATTTTGGCGCCGGGGATTGTGACAATAAAGCCACCATCACTGTAAACGGTGTGGTACGGGAAATTACTTTGCATTAATTAAAAAAATATTATACCTTTAAACCAGTTTTCATAGGGTACGGATTAAAAACGGGCCAGGGTTTCTACCCAGGCCCAAATTTTTTCAACCCAGTCTTCCGCCAAAACCCGCTACCAGTCTACATTTCAGCCAATTAGATAAAATAAAATTGTTGTCTTTTTCCAAACTGTTTAGGTTGGCAAACGTACAAATTGGAACCCCTTTTCGCAAAAAAAATCAAGAACTCTCGGTAATGCATAGGCCATTCTTTCCATCGCTTTGGCACTGTCGTGAAAGACTATTATAGCACCATCCCGGGTCGCTTTCTGCACATTTTTCCAACAGGCTTCGGGGGATAAATGGATATCAAAATCCCCGCTTAACACCGACCACATAACAATTTTATAGTGAAGCTTTTCTTTTAACTGTTTTGCCTGAAACCGGGTGATTTTTCCATATGGCGGACGAAACAAATCACTGTCAATATGTAGCGCTGCTTCGCGGATATTGTCAAAATAAAGTCCGTCTGCTGTTTTCCAGCCGTTAAAATGGTTAAATGTGTGATTGCCCACCGAATGTCCCTCGTCTAAAATTCGTTTATAGATAACCGGTAATTCAACGACATTTTTACCAATGCAAAAAAAAGTAGCTTTCGCCTGGTATTTTTTCAACTCATCCAATGCAAAGTTTGTTGCATCTGCGTGTGGGCCATCATCAAATGTGAGGTAGATTTTTTTTTCGCCCGGGGGTTGATCCCAAATATATGCAGGATATATCCATTTTTTGATCCACCAGGGCGTTTTTATGAGGTACATTTTTATAGCTAATAAGTAGTGATATGAATAACCGTTCCCCCTGCTTTAAACAACTTACCATTTTTTTTCACAAACTCTTCCTGCGTTTTTTCATCCATCAAAAATTGATCAAGATATTTCTTAACTGCTGTATTTGACAATGTTGGAGGGGCGCCAAAGATGGCAGCTTCGTCTGTATAACCAGACAACATGGGAGATAGTTGTCCATAGAATAAATTGCTGGCGGCGAAAATATCACTGCCTATAATATTATCGCCCGAAATACAAACCATCCCCACAATAGTGCTGTCGCTGTGCTGAAATTTCGACTGGAAAAAATCCAAATATTCGTTGTGTTGCTTAGTGTAATTTTTATCCGGTTGTTTCGATAGATAGGCAAGCGTTTTATTATTTATCTTTTCCCTGTCTAATTGATTGATGACTTCTTTCCAAACCTGTACCTGGCTTTTTGACTGATCGAGTACTTTACGCAAACGCATGTTGGCCATTTTCTGGTAAACAAATTTCCTGTCCCGCTCGCTCCATCTTCCTTCCTCCACGCACATCACCGGTAAATCTATCCGTCCGCTTTTCGCATTAATGATCGTATCCCTCGATACCATTCTGTCCTGTCTTCCTCCTGCCAGTATTTCCCCTGAAGAAATAAAAACGTTTTTATCTGAATTGTTGTACAGGGAAAGCCAGTGAACATTTTCAATGGCTGATGTACCTCTTTCCTGCACAGTGATCAAACCCTGTTTCAGTGCCTGGTTAAATGCGACCATATTTGTCAGCCGGCCGGAAGCTGGATTGCCGGGGCCTTTATACCGGATGGGGATTACTTTCAGGTTTTTAAAAGTCCATGCACTGTCATAATTTACTTCAAGATTGTCGTAGGTGAGCTGGCAAAATACCGGCCGGGCAAATAAAACAATAATTATGGTGCAGATGAAGCGCATAAGTTGTACGGATGAAGTTACCGAAATTGTTTCCGCAAACAGGGGCTGAAATGTAAAATAATCTATTGGAAAAACAAGCGAACAACCGA
Source organism: Chitinophagaceae bacterium (assembly GCA_044223995.1). Classification (GTDB taxonomy): domain Bacteria; phylum Bacteroidota; class Bacteroidia; order Chitinophagales; family Chitinophagaceae; genus JACMLD01. Next base: position 322,152 of record JBGALE010000001.1, on the reverse strand, counting down.
TCGTATTGTATAGAAAAACCTCTGGAATCAGGGTTCGCTTCAATATGCCGTAAAAAAGACGGAAAATCAACATTTTCGCCGTAAATAATAAAAACTGCCCGCTTCATTGTGATTAATTCAAAAAGTATATTTTTGCAGCCGTAACTAAACTTTATTAAAATGTCAGACATCGCAACAAGAGTTAAAAAGATCATTGTTGACAAACTGGGAGTAGAAGAAGCAGAAGTTACCAACGAGGCTTCTTTCACCAACGATCTGGGTGCCGATTCTTTGGACACCGTTGAACTGATCATGGAATTCGAGAAAGAGTTCAATATTTCTATTCCGGACGAGCAGGCAGAGACTATTACTACTGTTGGCCAGGCTGTTGCTTACCTGGAAGAGCACGCCAAGTAAGACTTTTTTCCAACTTGTATAGGAATCACTGAACAATCCGCCTTTCAAAAGCGTAAGCTAAGAAGGCGGATTTATCACTTAATTAATCCCGGAGGGCCATATGGAATTGAAACGTGTAGTTGTAACAGGTATTGGTGCATTAACACCATTGGGAAATGATTTGAACAGTTACTGGACAAATCTAATCGACGGAGTACCTGGAGCAGATTTTATTACGCTGTTTGATGCTTCGAAATTCAAAACCCGCTTTGCCTGCGAGGTTAAAAATTTCGATCCTACCCAATTTATGGACCGGAAGGAAGCGCGGAAAATTGATCGTTTTACCCAATTCGCCCTGGTAGCCAGTGACCAGGCCATGGTCGATGCCGGCCTGAACAGGGAAAATATTAACCCGGACAGGGTTGGGGTTGTATTTGGAAGTGGTATTGGCGGACTGATTACCTTCCAGCAGGAAGTAACCGAATTTGCCAAGGGCGATGGCACTCCCCGTTTCAACCCCTTCTTCATTCCAAAGATGATCCTGGACATTGCCGCCGGGCAAATATCTATGCGCCATAACCTGCGCGGCCCAAACTTTGCCGTAGTCAGTGCCTGTGCCACCAGCACCAACGCCATCATTGAAGCATTCAACCTACTCCGTCTCGGGAAAGCTGATATTATTTTGACCGGGGGAAGTGAGGCTGTTATCAGCGAAGCGGGCGTGGGTGGTTTCAATGCCATGAAAGCAATGAGTGAACGCAATAACGACCCCAAAACAGCCAGCCGTCCCTACGATAAGGATCGCGATGGCTTTGTGATGGGCGAAGCTGCAGGTGTATTGGTACTTGAAACACTGGAACATGCCATCGCCCGCGGGGCAAAAATATATTGTGAAATTGCCGGTGGCGGTGCAACTGCAGACGCACACCATATTACCGCACCACATCCCGAAGGACTGGGTGCTAAGAATGTAATGCTCGCCGCATTGGACGACGCAGATATGAAACCAGAAGATATTGATTATATCAATACGCATGGCACCTCTACCCCACTGGGTGATGGTGCTGAAGCAAAAGCCATCACAGATGTATTTGGCGAACACGCCTATAAACTTAATATCAGCGCCACTAAATCAATGACCGGTCACTGCCTGGGTGCTGCAGGTGTAATAGAAGCCATTGCCTGTATTAAGAGTGTGATGCACGATATAGTACCTCCAACCATCAACCACTTTACCGATGATCCAACCCTTGATCCCAAACTAAATTTCACATTTAACAAAGCACAGCAACGACCTGTTCGCGCTGCACTAAGCAACACATTTGGTTTTGGCGGTCATAATGCTGCAGTGATAGTTAAGAAATATCAATCATAAGGAATACAAAATTTAATCGCAGAGAATTCGTTCTTCCTATAGCAGGTCGTGTTAATGACCATGTAATAATTTTATATCCTGATCAAAAATCGTAGTTTGCAAATTGTGGGATTTATAGACCGGTTTATTGCCAACGGTGAAAAAGCGCCTTCGTTTAGAAAACAACTGCGCAATGTGCTGGGGTTTAGCCCCGGTAATACCTCGCTTTACAAAGCCGCACTCACCCACCGCTCTGTAAAAGAAACAGCCGACGAAAACAATGAGCGCCTCGAGTACCTCGGAGATGCTATCTTAAGTGGCATCGTGGCAGATTTTCTTTTTAAAAAATACCCATACAAGGAAGAAGGTTTTTTGACGGAAATGCGCAGCAAAATGGTAAACCGGACCACCTTGAACGAAATCGCGGTCAAGATGGGCCTCAAAAAAATTACCTACTTCAACAAGTTCGATAATTCACTGCGGATGAGCCAGATTTTTGGCAATACCCTGGAAGCAGTGGTAGGCGCCGTATATCTCGACAAAGGCTTTAAAAAAACCAAGCTCTGGGTAATGGAACGGATTATTTTACCCCACCTCTTCATGGATGACCTGGAAGCACTTGAAATCAACCATAAAAACAAATTATACGGCTGGGCCAATAAAAACGGTAAAAACCTTGAATTTGAAACCCTTGATGAACGCCTCGAAGGCGGGCGTCGCTTATTTACCGTAGGCGCTGTGGTGGATGGAACCCTGATTGCCCAGGGAAAGGCCTATAATAAAAAGGACGCCAGCCAAATAGCCGCTCAAATCGCAGTTGACAAACTGGGGCTTATCGAAAAAGTAGAAGAATAAGCCTGTTTCCGCTCCATGTAGCATTATTCCAATCCCAATCATTTTTCCCTTTTCCCAGTTTTATTCCATTTTCTGGAAAAAATTCAATGCTGTTGTTCATTGTCGTTTCTGAATACTATGTATTACAGTCAATAAATTTTTTATGTCTAAAGAATTACATTTAAATAGATTACTCAAAAAAATGCAATAAAAACCTGGCCTAAGACCAGGTCAAATCGCTTTTCTATTTTGGCATGGTACGGCGCTTGCCTAACTGTGAGTGTACCCCAATAATTACCTTATGAAACAGATGTACACGCTCTTCCTCGCAGTTCTCATCACGGTTTCTGCAACCGCGCAAACCCGCCCTGTAAATATGGTGACCACCTGGTGGGATAACTGGTCAAAAGTTTCTTCCTGGAGCCTTGGCCGTCTTCCGATGGATGGGGATTCAATTGTGGTACCTGCAGGAAAAGGCATTGTTTTAAATAAAGATTATTCCTATAAGAATGTTGTTATCACTGTTCTTGGAAACCTGACTATCAAAAAGAAATTGAAACTGGATAAACAGTCCGCTGTCAATATAACTGCCGCCGGTCAAATCAATGCCTTTGGTGCAAACAGGAAAGACGAAATCATTGAATTGAACAACGTGATAAAATTTGATGAAAAGTCTGCTGCAACAATTCCCGGCGCTGCATTTGCCAACACCAGCACCGGGGTTTCTCCCAATGGCTTTTCAATCAATAATGCATTGCCCGTGACATTTAAAAGTTTTTATGCAGTAAAAAACAATAATCATGTTATTCTTACCTGGAGCACGGCCCAGGAATTCAACAATAATAATTTCGAAGTGCAAAAAAGTTTCAACGGCAGTGACTGGACAATAATAGCTATTATAATGGGCGCCGGTAATTCAGCTACAGAAAAGAATTACAGTTTTACTGACAAGGATGTCCAAGCCAGCACTGTATTCTATCGCATTCGCCAGGTAGACATCGATGGGAAATATGCATTTACCACCGTTAAATCTATACAGGCAAATGGATCCACTGCAACTGCAAAAATTTATGCTTACGGAAAAAATATCAATATAGAATTCAACACTGCTGTAAAAAATGATGTAACTGTTCGACTGGTTAGCTTGAATGGCCAGGTGATGATGCAGAAAAATTTCCAGCAGGCATCTTATAAAATTTCCCTTAACAATGTAGCGGTGAACACGGGTATTTACCTGGTACAGGTAAGTGATGGCAATAACTGGATGGCAACGGGAAAAGTAATGTTATAATTAAGTCTTTCAGTTTTCATAGGTAAGAAAGGTCCCGTGTCTACGGGGCCTGTTTTTTTATTTCCATACATAATTCCACCAATACACCATTGGTAGTTTTTGGGTGCAGGAAACAAACCATTTTATTGTCGGCTCCTTTACGTGGCTGTTCACTCAATAATTCAAATCCTTCCGCTTTCAATCTTTTCATTTCAGCCCCGATATCTTCTACCTCGAAAGCAATATGGTGGATACCTTCCCCTTTTTTCCCAATATATTTTGAAATAACACCATCTGTATCGAGGCCTTCCAGCAATTCTATCTTGGTGTCTCCCTGCTGCATAAAAGCCGTATTGACTTTTTCCGATTCCACGATCTCGGTTTTATAACATTGACAATTAAGCAGTTTTTCAAACAAAGGAACGGCTGTAGATAAACTCCTGACAGCAATCCCAATATGTTCTACTTTGAGCATACAGGTTCATTTTTTGTGATAAAAAAAGGCGTTTACGAAATCGGTAAAATAACGATTGTAAGCGTTTTATGACTCTAAAAATAGAACCATTTAGGGTAATTTTGTGTTTATCCAACAAACGGTTTTTATTATGCTGAATTTACCTGTTTACTTAGACAACAACGCGACGACACCCTGCGACCCCAGGGTAGTGGAGGCTATGGTGCCTTACTTTACCCAAACTTTTGGCAATGCCGCCAGTCGTAACCACCCTTTTGGATGGCAGGCAGAGGAAGCAGTTGATTATGCCCGTGAACAGGTAGCAAAATTAATTGGTGCGGATCCCAAGGAAATTATTTTCACCAGTGGTGCAACAGAAGCTGATAACCTGGCTATCAAAGGTGTGTTTGAAATGTATGCATCCAAAGGCAACCATATCATTACTGCCAATACTGAACATAAAGCGGTATTGGATACCTGCAAGCATATTGAGAAATCCGGCGGAGAAGTTACTTACCTGCAGGTAAAGCCAGATGGAAGGATAGATTTGAAAGAACTGGAAGCAGCTATTAAACCTACCACCATCCTCATCGCAATCATGTATGCCAATAATGAAATCGGCAGCATACAACCTGTAAGAGAAATCAGTGCACTTGCCAAAAAGAATGGGGTGTTATTTTTCAGCGATGCCGTACAAGCTGTTGGCAAAATACCTGTTGATGTCAACAAAGATGGAATCGACCTCATGGCATTTACCGCACACAAAATGTACGGGCCAAAAGGGGTTGGCGCTTTATATGTTCGCAGGAAGAACCCGCGTGTAAAAGTAACTGCGCAAATGGATGGTGGCGGACATGAACGGGGCATGCGCAGCGGTACGTTGAATGTTCCGGGAATTGTAGGTTTTGGTAAAGCAGCAGAACTGGCCATGCAGGAAATGGAAGCAGATACTAAAAGGCTCAGTGGTTTGAGGGATAAACTGGAAAAAGCATTACTGAAACTGGAAGAAGCTTATGTAAATGGAAGTGTAGAACACCGTCTTCCCCATGTAAGCAACATATCTTTCAAATATGTGGAAGGTGAGGGATTGATGATGGGCTTTAATAAAAATATTGCGGTTAGCTCAGGCAGTGCCTGTACTTCTGCTTCGCTGGAACCTTCTTATGTGTTAAAAGCCCTCGGACTGGGGGATGATTTGGCACATTCTTCGTTGCGTTTTGGTTTGGGCAGATTTACAACAGAAGAGCAAATTGATTACACAATTGACCAGGTGTCGAATACCGTGAACAAGCTTCGTGAAATGAGCCCGCTTTGGGAAATGTACAAGGAAGGCATTGATATGAATTCGATAGAATGGGCACACCACTAAAAACAAATGTGCAGATTTGCACTGAACAATACAACAAGATCTTTAAAGACAGGGATATGTGAACAGCGAGACTCATTCTCACATTTCCCATATTTGCTAATATTCTAATTTTTTAATCATGGCATATTCAGAAAAAGTAATCGACCACTACCAGAACCCTAAAAATGTGGGTACACTTGATAAAGCAAAAAAGAATGTAGGTACCGGATTGGTAGGCGCCCCGGAATGCGGTGACGTTATGCGTCTCCAGATTGAAGTGGATGAAACCACCGGCGTTATCAAAGATGCCAAATTCAAAACATTTGGATGTGGCTCTGCCATAGCTTCTTCTTCTTTGGCCACCGAATGGCTGAAAGGAAAAAGTGTTGATGATGCTTTGAAGATCGACAATATGGATATTGTTGAAGAACTGAATTTACCACCGGTTAAAATTCACTGTTCTGTTCTGGCAGAAGATGCTATCAAAGCAGCTATCAACGATTACCGTGTTAAGAACGGTATGGAAGCCATCAAATTCCAGGAGAGTGTTATTCATTAACAGAGGCGTATATGATTTTTGTAAGTGATAAGGCAAAAGAAAAAGTAAAGCACCTGATGCAGGATGCAGATATAGCGGGCAAGGATTATTTCCTGCGTGTATCTGTTGTGGGAGGAGGGTGCTCGGGACTGAGTTATAAACTTGACTTTGACAATGAGGCCAAGCCAATGGACCAGGTATTTGAGGACAATGATGTGAAAGTGGTAACAGATTTGAAGAGCTTTCTTTACCTCGTTAACACCACATTGGATTTTTCAGACGGCCTGAATGGAAAAGGTTTTTATTTCAGTAATCCCAATGCAAGCAGGAGTTGCGGGTGTGGTGAAAGTTTTGCCGTATAATATTGACCGAAATATTTACCTGTATAGCAGTCCTTCCATACGGAGGGACTTTTTTATTGGATACCCAGGTCCTGTTACAGTCAGGATGGTCCATAAAAAGTAATCCCGCCGATGTGGCGGGATTAAACATTGCAGTTGGTTTTGGTTATTTCAATAGGCCTAAACCATAATATCTTAGATAAGGTCAATCGGTTGAGGCAACGAATTTAGGGTAAATATGTATTCTGGAAAATTTTTTTTAACCCTTCTTTAATGTGACAAGCGTGCGGTTGGATTTGCTGCATGGGTGCAATATTTGATTTCTTTTAAAGCATTTTAACAAATAGGCCAGCGTAAATAAATCTGAAACTATTTACAAAAAGGGTGGGCTTAAATGCAATGGAAAATTTCAATATACGTTTCTCTCTGCATCGAATACATTATTTTTGACGCATGTGGCCAGTTTGTAAAAAGGAATTCCGGCAGTTTTTCAGCAGCCTTACGGGTATGATAGCCCTCGCTGTCTTCCTGCTGTTAAACGGATTGTTTCTTTTTGTTTTCCCCGATACCAATATCCTCGATTTTGGATATGCTACCCTCGACAAGTTTTTTGAACTGGCTCCCTGGATTCTCACTTTTCTCGTCCCTGCCATTACCATGCGCAGCCTTTCAGAAGAATTTAAAGGAGGCACTTATGAAATACTTCAAACCAAACCCATCAGCCACGGCCAATTGGTGTGGGGTAAATATACCGGGTGCCTGCTTATCGTGGTACTGGCCCTGCTGCCCACGGTGATGTATGCGTTGAGTGTGCAGGCCCTGAGCGCAGGCAATGCAGGCATTGATACAGGTGGTACCATTGGGTCATATATTGGTTTATTTTTCCTGGCAGCCGTTTTTACATCCATCGGTATTTGCTGCAGCAGTTTTACAAACAATGCGGTGGTGGCATTTATCATCAGCGCGTTTACCTGCTTCATTTTATATTCCGGCTTTAATGCCATCAGCCGCATACCTGCACTGGCGTCCGGCGCTGATTATTACATTGAAATGATGGGCATCGATTATCATTATAGGAGTATTAGCAGAGGGGTGATAGAAAGCAGGGATGTTATTTATTTTCTCAGTGTCATCGCATTTTTCCTGTTCTTTACACAACGTAACCTTGTAAACCGAAAACCCTGATAAGTACTGCAATGAAGAAATTACTGGCAACAAAATACTGGTGGCTGTTACTGCTGATTGGATTGGTACTTATCAATTTTGGCGCATCATTTATACATGGCAGGGCCGATCTTACTGCTGAAAAAAGATATACCCTATCCGCTCCCACCAAAAAATTACTGGCCAACCTGCCCGACCAGGTTGCGATTACTGTTTTCCTGGACGGTGACATGCCTGCCAGTTTTAAAAAACTGCGCAACAGCACGCAGGATTTATTAAACGAGTTTAAGGAGATCGGTAAAACCAATATCAGGTTTAAGTTTGAAAAAGCGGGAGAAGGTTTACAGGATTCTTCCAAAGCCTATTTCCTCGATTCTATAGCACGGCTTGGTGTAAAGCCCTATACCATTAATGCACAGGCAAAAGAGGGAGAAGGTGCAGAGCAGCGGCAGGTGGTTCCCGGCGCTTTGATTGCGTACAAGGGAAGAGCAACTGCTGTCGATTTATTGTCCGGGCAAAGCTCCGGTCTCGATGAAGGGTCCATCAACCGGGTGGAAGCAACCCTTGAATATAAATTTGCCAGCGCCATTCAAAAAGTTACTGCCGATTCTGTACAGGTAGTCGGATACCTGCTGGGGAACGGTGAAATATTTTCTGACAGGATAAAAGACCTGATTGATAATAATATCAGGAAGAAATATGGATTTGCCTTTTTACCGATAGACAGTGTTCCTGCCATTCCAAAAGTTTTTAATGCCATCATCATCAATAAACCCACACAAAAGTTTACCGATGATCAGAAATTGAAAATTGACCAATATGTAATGCAGGGTGGAAAGGTCATGTGGATGATCGACAATCTGTATGCAGAGATGGACAGCCTGCAGCGGGTGCAAAATCAATTCATCGCTTTTGACCGGGGACTAAACCTGGAAGACCTGTTGTTCAAATACGGTGTTCGTATCAACCTCGATCTCGTACAGGATCTTAATTGCGATAAAATTCCTTCCGTTGTTGGCGATGCCGGAGGTAAACCACAAATAAAATTACTGCAGTGGCCTTATTTCCCGTTGCTGAGTAGCAATACTGATAATCCAATTTCAAAAAACCTCGACTATGTATTGTCGCAATTTCCCAACAGCATTGATACCGTAAAGGCACCTGGTATCCGAAAAACTGTCTTACTAACTACGTCCGATGCCAGTCGTATTTTGAGTACGCCTGCTATTGTAACCTGGAACAGCATTCAAACAGCGGAAGACTTAAAAAAATTCACCCAGTCATATATACCGGTAGCTGTTTTACTGGAAGGGAAATTCAATTCATTCTATGCAAATCGTGCTACAGGTGCTGTCAAAGATGCGCTGGACGCGGCGCATGAAAGCTTCCGGGCGCAAAATGTTACCGACAATAAAATGATCGTGATATCTGACGGTGATATAGCCACGAATTTCGTTACCCAAAATGAAGGACCGCTGCCCATGGGCATGAATCCGTACACTAAATACAAATATGCCAACAGCGAATTTGTCATGAATTGTATTGAGCACCTCGTGGATAATTCCGGGATTCTCGAAACAAGGGGAAAAGATTACACACTTCGCCTGCTTGACAAGAAAAAACTGGAAGATGGCAAAACGACCTGGCAATTGATCGCAATTGTGCTACCATTGCTGCTTGTTATCATTTTCAGCGGGCTTTATCAATTTCTGCGAAAAAGAAAATACCAGGGTTGATTCTATATTTTCTGCTGACGCTTCATTACCATTCAACACGGCCCAGCCCTTGCTGTAATAAACTATATTTGCACTTAACTCAAATTGTATAATGACACGCGAGCAGGTCACTTTTCTTGTATTTGGAATTGCCCTTGTATTGGCACTTGTTTTCGACCTGGGGTTGCTGAGCAAAAAATCAACCGTTGTATCTACAAAGAAAGCATTGTGGCAAACCATTTTCTGGGTCTCGCTGGCATTAGCCTTTGGTGCATTTGTGGCTTTGCAGGATGGGCATACAGAGGCCATTGAATACCTCAGCGCCTACTTAATGGAATGGAGCCTTAGTATCGATAATATTTTTGTATTCATTCTCATCTTTACTTTTTTTGGTATCAGGAAAAACAATTACGGCCGTGTGTTGCTGATTGGAATTTTACTGGCTATTTTCCTCCGTATCATTTTTATCACTGTTGGGATCCAACTGGTGGAGCGCTTTAACTGGATACTGTATATTTTCGGGGCCATTCTTGTAGGAACCGGCATTAAAATGTTTACGGCAGATAAAGAAGAAGAGCCCGATTTGGAAAAGAACCGTGTGTACCGGTTTTTAAAAAGGGTACTGCCTTTGACCGCTGAAGAAAATGGCAGCAAGCTGACCATTGTAAAGAATGGCAAAAAATTTTATACGCGCATATTTGTGGTGATAGTCATGCTGGCCACCACCGATGTTATTTTTGCGGTTGATTCTATTCCGGCTGTATTTGCCATCTCACAAAACAGGATGGTTATTTACACTTCTAATATTTTTGCCGTATTGGGCCTGCGGTCACTGTTCTTCCTGCTGCAGGGAGCTGTCAGCAAATTCAGTCATTTGCAGCAGGGTATTGCGCTGGTGCTGATATTCATCGGCCTGAAAATGCTGGCTGAAATTAAATACATTAATATCCATATACCGGTTTATATTTCCCTCATCGTGATTGTCGTTTGCCTGGTTGCGTCTGTTTTATATTCTATACAGGCTGCATCAAAGGATGAGGAGTAAACATAAGCAGGGTAAATTGCAATCAACAATACTTGTCAGTGTATACCATCGGGGAAATCTGTAATATCGTAAAAGGTAAATGGCTGCAGCAGGCGGAAAATGCATCCATTGAGCACTTGCTGCTGGACAGCCGGAAAATTTTATTTCCAGCCAGCTCCCTCTTTTTTGCATTGAAAGGTGCGCGCCGTGATGGTCATCATTTTTTACAGGAAGTATATACAAAGGGTGTCCGGCATTTTATTGTCGATAATGAATCACTGGTGGATCTGCCCGCAGACGCTGCTGTTATTGTGGTGAAAGACTCGTTGCAGGCATTGCAAAGGCTCGCTGCACATCACCGGAAGCTTTTTTCTTATCCTGTTATCGGTATTACGGGAAGTAATGGAAAAACAATTGTAAAGGAATGGCTAAGCCAGTTGCTGGAAGAAAAATATAGTATCGTCAAAAGTCCCAAAAGTTACAATTCACAAATAGGCGTACCGCTGAGTGTGTGGCAGATGAATGATACCAATACGCTCGCATTGTTTGAAGCAGGCATATCGCAAAGCGGCGAAATGGACAAACTGGAAAAAGTCATCCAGCCTACCATTGGGATATTTACCAATATTGGTGAAGCACACAGCGAAGGGTTTCTCAACCAGCGGCAAAAGGTAAAAGAAAAACTCCAGTTGTTCCGGCATGTACATACGCTCATCTATTGCAGTGATTACCCCGAAATCAATGAAGGTGTTGCTGATCTTATCCAGCGTTTGCGCAACCAGCCCGATGATAAATTAAATGTATTTAGCTGGAGCACCAAAACAGACGCCACCCTGCGTGTTACTTCTCTTCTCAAAGACGAATCGCATACTTATATCACCGCAGAATACCAACAATCAGAATTTTCCGTCAGAATACCATTTACTGATGATGCTTCGCTGGAAAATGCTATTCATTGTTGTTGTGTGTTATTACACCTGGGTTTTGATCATCGGTTTATTAAAGAACATATCCGAAAACTGGGAAATGTTGCCATGCGGCTTGAACTGAAGAAGGGGATCAATAATTGCTCTATTATCAACGACAGTTACTCTGCTGATTTGAGCTCGTTAAAAATCGCGCTGGATTTTCTATCACAACAACAACAGAACCAAAAGAAAACGGTGATACTCTCTGATATCTTGCAAAGCGGCAAAAGTGAAAAGGAATTATATCATTTGGTAGCAGGTATGCTGCAGCAGAAAAAAATACAGCGCCTGGTTGGTATTGGTCCGCAATTGTCGCGCAATAAAAATATTTTCGAAGCAGTTGCTATACCCGAAATTAAACTGTATGAGAGTATTGAATTATTCCGGAAAGATTTTTACCAGCTTCATTTTCAAAATGAAACCATCCTGCTGAAAGGCGCCCGTGTATTTGAATTCGAGCAAATTGTACCATTACTCGAGCAGAAGGTTCATCAAACGGTGCTTGAAATCAACCTGACGGCAGTATTGCACAACCTGCGTGAATACCACCGCCTGCTGCAACCCTCCACCCGGATGATGGCTATGGTGAAAGCCTTTTCGTATGGCAGTGGCAGTTATGAAATAGCCAGCCTGCTGCAATTCCAGAAAGTCGATTACCTCGCAGTGGCTTATGCTGATGAAGGTGTTGAACTGAGAAAGGGTGGTATTACATTGCCCATCATGGTAATGAATGCAGATGAAAACTCATTTGATGCTTTGGTTCAGTATAATCTCGAACCTGATATTTATTCATTTGAATTATTAAAAACATTCAATGCCTTTTTACACAAAGAAGGCATACAGCAATATCCCGTGCATATTGAACTGGAAACAGGCATGAACCGGTTAGGCTTCGACGTTAGCACCGTACGGCAAATGGTGGAGGAATTGAACAACAGTTCCTGTAAAGTACAAACCGTCTTCAGTCATCTCGCAGCAAGTGAGGATCCGAAACTGGATGATTTTACCAAACAACAGGCAACAATTTTCCGGGAAGCAGCGGCTGTGCTGGAAAGCGGTCTGGGTTACCCCGTTGTAAAACATATTTCCAATTCAGCGGCCATTGTTCGCCTGCCCGAATTGCAAATGGATATGGTGAGACTGGGAATCGGCCTGTATGGTATTGACAGCGCTTCAACGCATGTACTTAACCTCGTTGAAGTATCCACCTTAAAAACGACTATTGCTCAGCTTAAACATTTGAAAGCAGGTGAAACAGTGAGTTATGGAAGGAAAGGAAAGGTAAAACGCGATTCAGTGATCGCGACCGTGCGCTTGGGTTATGCCGATGGTTATCCCAGGAGATTGGGCAATGGCGCGGGTAAGATGCTGGTCAATGGAAAATTAGTGCCGGTTATCGGGACGATCTGCATGGACATGACGATGCTTGATGTGACCGATGTGCCAAATGTGGAAGAAGGAGATGATGTGATTGTTTTTGGAAAAAAACTATCCGTAGAGCAGGTAGCAGCATGGGCGCAAACCATTCCTTACGAGATTATGACGGGCGTATCTCAAAGAGTAAAGCGCGTTTATTTCGAGGAATAATATTTAACATGCTCCTTTGCCGGCGGGCAATCAACTGCCCCTGAAACCATTATATTTGCCAATTAAAAATTGAGTAGTGAAGGCCAGAAACATTGTATTTCTTATACTTATTATTATTGTAGTAGATCAGGCGCTGAAAATATGGGTAAAGACCCACATGCCTTTGAGTAATGACTGGGATCAATACCATACCATGATAAGCCCCTACGATAAAGGTATCCGGCCCACCGGTGGTGAATGGTTCCAGGTGTATTTTGTCGAAAACGAAGGGATGGCCTGGGGATGGAAGCTGGGTGGCGACTGGGGTAAGATGGCGTTAACCCTTTTCAGGCTGGTGGCCGTTGTAGCAGGGGTGTTTATCCTGAGAAATTTTATCCGTAAAAAATACCACCGGGGTTTTATTGTTTGCGCCGCGCTCATTTTTGCAGGCGCGCTGGGCAACCTGATCGACAGTATGTTTTACGGGATCATATTTGAAGAAAGCACACATTTCCACGTTTCCCAAATGTTCCCGGCCCATGGATATGCAGGTTTCCTGCATGGGAAGGTGGTTGACATGCTTTACTTCCCGGTTATTAAAGATAAATACCTGCCCGGATGGGTGCCGTTTATGGGTGGAGAACGGTTTACCTTTTTCAGTCCTGTTTTTAATATTGCCGATGCATCTATCTCAGCGGGTGTGATAGCAATTTTACTTTTCCAGAAGCGTTTCTTCAAAAAGGAAGAAAAAAAAGAACAGGTTTCCGCGGAGACAAGTGCCCCGGTTAATGATAACGTGCAGGTTTCGTAATGGAAATTGTATTTTGCCCCGACCCCTGAAAGCAGCCAACCCTTCTGAAAATTAACACGTAACAGCAAAAAATAAGGTTCTAGTCACAGGATCAGGTAAATATTATTAAGCTAACCTCTTGTCGGACCTTTGAAAAACAAACTCATACCAATGAATCGATTAAAGCAGTTTTTAGTCTTTGCCAGCATTGCCTTTTTAATCTTTGCCTGCAAAAAGGAATACAGCGTAGAAAACGGGCAAGGAGCCACCGCTACTGCCCAGTGGCAGTTTACCGAAGGTGCAAACAAATTCAAAGGACCCATTGATACCGCCTTTGTAGATACGCTCAATAATATTTTATTCCTGACCCTTGAAGGCGTTTCCGACAATGGGCAGGACAATATTACCTTACAAATATTTACCCCTTCACTGAAAGCGGGCACTTATAAAACGCCGCTTTGTTCTTTTGACTACCAGCGCAGCGGGGCAACGATTTATCAATCTGATCTGACGGCCGTTGACGCATTCACCATTACCATTAACCATATTGATACCGCGGGCGTGAGTGGCACTTTTAGTGGCAAGGCGCTTGATAAAAACGGCGCTGCTGTGACCATTACCGATGGCCAGTTTTCAGCTAAATTCAAAACATCTGCCCCGGTGGTTACGCCACCCGTAACAGACAGTGGCCAGGTAATGCTTTGGAGCAAAGCAGGATGCGGTGGCGGAACCACGCCTATCAATGTTTCGGTTAGCAATAAATCAGGACAAATAACCACGTTTACAGCCACGGAACCCACTACCTGTGGCGCGGCGGGTTCCTTTACGGTAAAATTGCCGGTGGGTACTTATACCTGGAAGGCTAAATGCGGTACCGATTCCATTTCAGGATCGGTGGGTGTTACCTTAAATACCTGTACCAAAGTATTGGTTGATTTTAGTAACCCTCCACCAACAGGTGATTATTTTCCCACCACCGCCAATTCCAACTGGACCAGTATGCTGGAAGGCGGCGCCAGTGGTGACTCTACTTTTACATTAAGCACCGGTAATAAGAAAACATTTGGTACTGCCTCTTATTTTGTTTTCAACTATGATGACTATATTAATGGTTTTACTGACACGCTCTATTACAGGAAAGGCGGTGGCCTGTATTATGAATATTATCCTGCTGACGTAAACATATTCGGTTTCGATAACCCAACTGCGGTAGAGTATTTATTCCTGGATACGAGCAAGGCTGTTGGTGTAACCTGGAAAACAGATGCTACGGGTACTATTGGTGGTAATGCAATTACAGGTCGCATACAGGGAAAAATCCTGGAAAAAGCAGCTTCCGTTACTATAGGTTCGCTTACATTCCAGGATGTTATTAAAGTACAACTCAGTTACCAGTATGTCGTTAACAATGTTCCGGGTGAACTGGGAAGGATAGAAGAATGGTTTGCCAGGGGCAAAGGTTTGATAAAATACCAGGAGTATTCGACCTCGCCATTTACAACTGCTGATTACATTTTAAATACGACGAGATTACAGGTTTATTGATATTACAACCTTATTGTGCGGGCCCTGCCATATCCGGCGGGGCTTTTTATTATGTTTCCCGAACAGGTACTGGTAACTACTGCTAATAATAAACCCTGCTTGGACAAGCAGGGCCTTTTAAATAAACCCGTATTCTGGAGATTCGATTAATCAATTCCGGTAGGTACCAACTGCTGAGGAATTTACCAGGATATTGAAAGAATTACAAAATAGGGTACGGACCAAGTACTCCCGCATAGCGGGAGCGGACTATCGTTTTAATTTTTTACTTTAATCACTTGTTTGTTTACCAGGTTATCGGCTGTCTTTACCGAAAGGATATAATGCCCGTCGCTTAGACTGCCCAGGCCGCCTATTACAATCTTATTCGGCCCTGCAGTTAACGACTCATTTTGAATTTTTACCAATCGCCCAAAACTATCATACAGGCTTAGCTGGGCATTATTTGACATTGGTGTATTGATATTAACTGATAAATAAGAATCGAATGGGTTCAGGGTGGACGTAACCTCAAATTTCTGCAAGCCGGCATTTAAAGTAATGATGCGGCTGTATTGATAGTTAGGACCGTCTTTCATCTTTATCCTGTAATACACTGCGCCGCTACCTGTATATGGATCGTTAAATGTATAAGTGCCGCCATTACCACTGCCTGCTGTTCCGGGCACTACACCAATGGAGGCAAAATGCACACCATCCGTACTTCGCTCGAGATCATATTGTACAGTTGCGGTTTCGTTTTCGGTTGTCCATACCAGTTGGTTCACATTATTTTCTGTTCGCCCGGTAAATGACAGCAGGTGTATTGGAAGAACGAAAGAACAGTTGTTGACCCACACCCTTATCAATGTACTTGCCGTAAATGAACAGTTGGGATCACTTAGGTTGCCGGGGGTGGAAGCAATTTTTATCCTGAATAAATTATTATGTACTGAACTATCTGCAAGAAATGTAGGATATGTGGCAGTGTATTGCCAGTTGGCACCTACCAGTGTAGGTGTACCCGTACCACTCACGCCGGTATTTGTCCAGGTGCTGCCACCGTCTGTGCTTTTCTCCCATTGCCAGTAAATATAGTTGGGGAAGAAACAGCTTATTACAGCCGACATGTCGACCTGGTTTCCAAAACAAACATTCACATTGGGTGAAGGATTCATGGTCAGGTTGGGTGTACAGGTGGCAATAGAAATATCATCAATGGCCCAGTCATTACCACCACCGCCAGGTGCGTTGTTGCGTATCATGGCAGTGAAGGAGGTTTCGGTAGGGCCGGTTAAATAAGTAAAACCTTTCTTTATCCAAAGGCCATTGTAAGGCAAGTCACCCGATGTATAATAGTCAACGCTATTGATCGCAAAGGTCAGGTTAGGGTGAACACCGGATGAATCGCCCGGCGCAGTGGGAATATATCCGACGGAAGTTGCTCCTTTACCATTGGAATCGCAACCACATTTTGAACAGATGTTTCTTATCCATAAAGAAAATTCATAGTAAGTATTAGGACATAAGCCGCTGATGGTTTGTTTGAATGCTGAGTCAATCCGGTAACTCGAGTTGATCACCAGCATATAGCCACCGTTATTATTATTCACTGTGTCTGAAGCAGGGTTACCGAGTGAAGGAACTGCTGCTCCTGTATGGTCTCCAATAATATCCCAAACTGTAAATACCCGGTGCGATGTGGCAGAAGGGTCGGGCTTCGGCCATGTATTTACTGTACTGTAGCCAGCACCTGCTGTACTGGTATTGTTTGATATCCCATAGTAGTAGTCCTGCGGCATGGCAGATGCAAAATTTGCATAGGTATAGCTGGGCGGCACATTGGGTGAAGTACCCCTGTCTTTGTTTTTACCGGAACCAAAAGTTCCATTGAACTCTGTACCGATGGCATTTGTACCAACTGAGTTGGAACAAAGACCATAGTTCGTAAATATGGCTACATTATCTACCGGGAATGTGTTCGTGGTAATAGGGTTTACACCGCTTTTAGATGTTACAAACCCACCACCCACATTTATCTGGCTGCCTAATGGCGCTATGATTTTTATTTTGTAGGAAGCCACCATGATACAGGTGCTTCCATAGAAAGAAGGACGGTCTGTATTTTTTATTTGCCCTCTCCTTACCGCACTTGCCTGTTTACCTGCTGCGGTGTTATACCCAAGGTTGATGCGCACTACGGTACCCACCACCCATCCGCAATCATCACCTGCCACGTCTGTAAATGCTTTGTATATTTTTCCTTCATTCGTGAGTACTGCCAAACTACCGGGTATATAGGTGGTACCTGCTGGAATGTTATCAAAAAATCCACAACTGTCGAGCGTACCAGATTTAACAACGAAAGTAGCCTTGATTTGCAGTGTATCCCCTGTTTCCATCGTACCGCCGTTCGCGCCTTTTGTAATGTTGATATAACTCTTTCCGTAATCTACCGTTTGCGAATTGGCCCGGGCGGGAAGAAAAAGCCCATTTCGGATAGGATATTAAACAGCTGACTGCTTTTAATATATCACTTCAAATTTACTCAACTTCTGTCTTACATGCAAATGGACAACTACGATCTTTTTATTGCGTAGATTCCCAAATAAAGGCATTCCTGTAAGCCCTTTTATTGGTATTTTCCCCAATGAATCCCTGTTATTTTTATCCTGCCTCTGATCTGCCCTTTTTAATGTCAAAATCCAATGCTGTTTCCAGGCGGCAATAGTTATTACTTGCCATTTATATCATATATATTTTCGCGATACCTCATACGTTGTTATTAAGCCTACTGGTTATTTGACGATTGTGCTACAGATAAAATTTTACGGATCGCTTTATTTCGAAGTTTATTGTTGGCTGCTTTCATTTTCCGTTACAAATTATTATTTTGTACCAGTTTAAAGACGATAACCGGGTATTCGAGTTGCATCTGTGAGGCCGTTTAAAAATGCCAGGTTGCCGTTGAATTTTCTAAATCCATGATATCCATGAAGAAGCACCCCTTCCTCCTGCTATTCTTTTTGCTGGTAATTACCGCTCCTTCATTTGCGCAAACAACCGGTCTTGGCAGCCGTATGAATGAAGTGTTTGAACGCACCGATTTGGCATCCGGTCCCACCCGCTTATATGATCCCTGGGAAATAACATATGGACCCGATGGTTATTTATGGGTAACAGAAGCCCGAACCTATAAAGTGTACAGGATGGATCCCAATACAGGTTCCAAAACAACCGTACTTGACTTGGGAAATACCAGCAGCTTCACGCCTGCCAGTTTTAAAAGAACATTCAGCATCAGTCAGAATCCCTGGCCGCAGGGAGGTATGGCAGGATTGGCTATTCATCCTGATTTTATGAATACCAGTTCACCAAAGAAATATGTATATGTTTCCTATGTGCGATCTTATGACAGTACATCCGTCACCGCCAATGGCGGTGTGTTCTTTACCAACAGGATTGTACGTTTCACCTATAATACCAGCACTGGCCAGTTGGAAAGCCCGGTATCTTTATGCGATACATTGCCCGGCAGTAATGATCACAATTCACAAAGGATGATCATCGCGCCGGTCAACGGGACCTATTATCTTTTTTATGCACAGGGCGATATGGGTGCAGGACAATTCAGCAACCTGGTACGTGCCAATAAAGCGCAGGACAGTCTATCCGATGGCGATGCGGGAACGCTTGACAAATGGATCCCCAATGATAACCCATTCAATACAATAAGTCCCGCGCGGCAAAGTGCTGTGTGGAGTACTGGTATCAGGAATAACCAGGGTTTTGCATACGACAGTGTGAGAAATATTTTATATGGTGCATCACACGGGCCATTCAGTGATGATGAGATCAATATCATTGAAGGTTCAAGAAACTATGGACATCCGAGGGTCATTGGCTATAGTTATGACCACAACTATGACAGTGCAAAAGCAGGCCCGTCCAACAGTTCACTGCCATTTATTTACAATGAAGCAAAATATGCTTCTGATACGATTGGTTCAGATTACCGTGATCCTATTTATTCTTTTTATCCCGCACCCAAGGGAAATGTACAGACGCCGTGGACACAAACATGGTCCATTCAATATATATACAGTAACCAGACCTATACCGGAGGGCCAACAGGCTCTGCGCAGAACTTAAACCAGTTCTGGGCATCTGAAGCAGTATCGGGATTGGGTTTATACAATTACAGTATGATACCCGGCTGGAAAAACTCACTCCTGGCAGCCGCATTGAAAGGGGGAAAGATTGAAAGATTAAAACTGAGTGCCGATGGAATGAGTGTTGTTAAAACAGCACCCTATGATACCATTGCTTATTTCAGAAGTATTAACCGCTTCCGTGATGTGGCATTCGCACCCGATGGTAAAACGATTTTCGCTATAATTGACAGCAGCGCCACCACCTCCGGCCCTACATCCGGCAATCCCATCATCAGTGCATGCCGCGGTTGTGTACAGAAGTATACATTTCTCGGATACAATGATGTGGCTGGAACAAGTACCATTCCTTCCTATATACCGATTGCAACAGGCAAACCGAATATTTGTGAAAATGCAAACACGGTTACGATCAATGCAGCGAGTAATAATAACAATTTATGGGTCCCCATAACCGATACCAACAGTAATGTGGTAGCAGAGATCAACGCCAATGGCAATGACCTGGGTGATGTAACCACAGAATTGTACATTAATACAGGAACTGTTCGCGAATATGGCGTTAATAAAGTATTATACCTCGACCGCAACCTGACTATTACACCACAAACCCAGCCTTCTTCTCCTGTCGATATCAGGATATATTTAAACTCAGGTGAATTTACCGCGTTAAAAAACGCTACGAATTCTATTGGTCAGCCAAGTGGTGTAAATACCATGAGTGATTTGGGCATATTCAAAAATACCGATCCCTGTAGCGTAGCCATTGTGAATGCGCCCACTGGCGTACCGGTTACATTCAGGGCCACGCAGGGATCCAGTGGTTATGTGTTACAGGGTTCCATCAGTTCCTTCTCGAGTTTTTATATTATGAATACCAGCGCAGCGCTTCCGTTGAGTTTACTATCGTTTACAGGGCAACTGGTGAACAGTGCAGCCTTGTTGCAATGGGTTACGGAAGATGAACGCGGTACAAAAACATTTACCATACAACGCAGCGCCAACGGTCTTGTATTTGATTCTATTGGTACTGTAGCCGCCGTAAACAGCGCCAGCAGCTATACCTATCGTTATACAGATAATGCTATCACCGCGCTGCCGGTGCCAGTAGTGTATTATCGCCTGAAAATAACGGATGCTGATGGAAAATATACTTATTCCGGTATTGTGAAGATTAATCTCAGCAGCACCAGGGGAAATATCAGCGTTCACCCGAACCCGGTAGTGAATGATGTAACAGTTGATATTACAGCTATGGCCGATGAACATGCTAATTGGGAACTGACCGATATTGCCGGCAGGAAGGTAATGGAGCATGGTATTACACTGCAAAAAGGAGAGAACACCATTACGATTAAACTGGGCCATTTACCGGCTGGTGTATATTACCTGAAAGTATATGGCAATACTATCAACCGTGGTATTAAGATTCAGAAATTATAATTTGATCCGCACCTAACAAAAAAGCATCACGCCGAAAAACGTGATGCTTTTTATTTATCCTGCCGGAAAATATATTTAATCAATCTTGCCCACCATCTTGCTGGGATCAACCCATGCATCAAACTCTTCGGGTTTTACATAACCCAATTTTACGGCCATTTCTTTCAAAGTAGTCCCTTCTTTATGTGCCTTCTGTGCAATTTCTGCAGCTTTGTAATATCCAATTTTTGTGTTCAGTGAAGTAACAAGCATCAGTGAATTGTCGACATGTTTTTTAATATTGGCTTCAATGGGTGCAATACCAACAGCACATTTATCATTAAAGCTCACGCAGCCATCACCAATCAACCGCGCACTGTGCAGGAAATTGTATATCATCACCGGTTTGAATACATTCAATTCAAAATGGCCATTGCTGCCACCAACGCTGATAGCTACATCATTCCCCAACACCTGTGCACCGATCATAGTCAGTGCCTCGCATTGTGTGGGGTTTACTTTTCCGGGCATAATAGAAGATCCAGGTTCATTATCCGGAATAAATAATTCGCCAATACCACTGCGCGGGCCGGATGATAACATGCGTACATCATTGGCTATCTTCATCAGGCTCACCGCTACGGTTTTCAATGCGCCGTGTGCTTCCACAATGGCATCGTGTGCTGCCAATGCTTCAAATTTGTTCTCTGCGGTCACAAAAGGCAATCCGGTTAATGCAGCAATATGTTTGGCCACATTCACATCATAGTTAGCAGGCGTATTGATACCTGTTCCAACTGCGGTACCACCCAATGCCAGTTCACTCAAATGTGCCAGTGAATTTTTAACCGCCCTTACCCCATGATCCAACTGGGATACGTAACCGCTGAATTCCTGTCCTACGGTAAGCGGTGTGGCATCCATGAAATGTGTTCGGCCTATTTTAACCACTTTCATAAATTCCTTACTCTTGGCAGCAAGCGTATTGCGCAGCTTTTCGATTCCGGGAATGGTCACCTCAACGATAATCTTATAGGCAGCAATGTGCATAGCCGTAGGGAAGGTATCATTGGACGACTGTGATTTATTGACATCATCATTGGGATGAAGAAATTTTTCCTTATCCGTTAGCTGACCGCCATGTAATACATGCCCGCGGTATGCCACCACTTCGTTTACATTCATATTGCTTTGTGTGCCGCTGCCGGTTTGCCAAACTACGAGGGGAAAATAATCATCCAGTTTCCCTTCCAGAATTTCATCACATACTTTTCCAATCATATCACATTTTTCCTTTGGCAATACGCCCGCCTCGAAATTGGTGATGGCTGCCGCTTTTTTCAGGTAGGCAAAAGCACGGATGATTTCTTTCGGCATCCGGTTGATGTCCTGGGCAATTTTAAAATTGTCGATACTGCGTTGAGTTTGCGCGCCGTAATAGGCATCCACGGGTACCTTTACTTCACCCATGGTATCTTTTTCTATCCTGTATTCCATAATGTATTTTTTGGCGGCACAAAGGTACGGGCAAAACAACTAAGCTTTCAGGGAAAAAAGCCGTGATTTACCTAATTTCATAGAACAACAACCTGTATGAGAAAACAATTATTCCTCCTGCTGCTCGCCTGCGGCACCAGCATTCATATCCTTCCTGCACAAAACTACCAGCCCAACTGGGAGTCGCTCGACCAGCGCCCGACTCCGCAATGGTTTCGCGATGGAAAATTCGGCATCTTTATTCACTGGGGCGTGTATGCCGTTCCTGCTTATTGCAGCAAGGGAAATTATGCAGAGTGGTACCAAAATGCACTCAATAGCGGCAATGCAGCGACCAATGAATACCATAAAAAGAAATTTGGATCGCTGACCTATTACCAATTGGCCGATCAATTTAAGGCCGAGCTTTTCAACCCGGATGAATGGGCGCAACTATTTGAAAAATCAGGTGCCAGATACATTGTATTAACTTCCAAACACCATGATGGTTTTACACTTTGGCCGAGTAAGGAAGCCAACCGCGACTGGGGTTTTCCCTGGAATGCCGTTGATATCGGACCTAAAAGAGATTTACTGGGTGATTTATTTAAAGCCGTTAGAAAAACAACTGTACATGCGGGGATGTATTATTCCCTGTACGAATGGTATAACCCTTTGTGGAAAGCCGATCAGAAAAAATTTGCTGCTGAACATACCTGGCCACAAATGAAAGACCTGATCAATAATTACCAGCCGGAAGTATTCTGGACAGATGGCGACTGGGATGCACCGGCGGAGACCTGGAAGAGCCAGGAGTTTTTGGCATGGCTGTACAATGACAGCCCGGTAAAAGATAAAGTGGTAGTCAATGACCGTTGGGGTGCGGGTTTGCGTTTTCACCATGCGGGTATATATACACCCGAGTACCAGCCCGATCTTGATTTTGAAGATCATTACTGGGAAGAAAGCCGTGGTATGGGTTTTTCGTATGGGTATAACCGGGAGGAGGATGCCTGGGATTATAACTCAACACAATCACTCGTATTACAGTTAATTGATAAAGTGAGCCGCGGTGGCAATTTCTTACTCGATATCGGTCCTGATGAACATGGAAAAATTCCTCCGGTGATGCAGGAACGTTTATTACAAATTGGGGATTGGATTAATGTCAATGGTGAAGCGATTTACAATACGGTTAGGTGGAAAACACCTTCACAATGGAGTGATGGCAAGCGGGACTATAAACCCAAACATGGCGGTGGTGATCTTTTATTGAAGTTGACCGTCGATCCTGATCCGGGTTATGCAGTGAAAGAAGTTTTTTACACTTACAACCCAAATTCCAATACACTCTATGCCATTCTTCCCAAATACCCCGACAACCACCAACTGGTTTTAAAAAATATTCAACTGCCCAATGATGCTGTTACGGGTTTTCTTTCCACGAAAGAAACCCTTTCCTGGAAACAGGAAAATGGTAATACAGTAATTAGCTTACCCGGCTATAACCCGAATACCATAAAAGCGCCTTATGCCTATGTGGTAAAAATTGAACACTATGGCAGGTTCGCACATAAACCCGCGATACAAATCTCTTACAAGCCTGGTGCTTTGGAGCCACTTGTTTCATTGGACGCAGCGCCAGGCACAACAGTTCATTATACCATCGACGGAACCGATCCCTCTGCTGCAGCGCCTGTATATGACAAACCATTTACACTTACAAGTTCTGCCAACATAAAATCAATTGCAATTGCTGCTGATGCATTGCCAAGTGGTATCGTTGCGCAATACGCAGAGAAATATAGCTGGATGGATGCACAAAAAGTAAGCAACCCTGTTCAGGGCATTGCTTTCCGGTATTATGAACCATCCCAGAATATCAGCCTGGCATCAATAGACGAAGGCAGCCCTGCAAAAAACGGTATCACCAGTGATATTTCATTGAAAGAAAAACAACGAAAAGACAGGTTTGCCTTTGCATTTGATGGATATATAAAAATTACCGCGACTGGTATCTATTCTTTCTTCACTCAATCTGATGATGGAAGTAAATTATTTATTGATGATGTGCTGGTAGTGAACAATGACGGCGAACATGGCGGTACAGAAGTGGGCAATAAAACCGCTTTGAAAAAAGGTTTGCACAAAATAAAAGTCTTGTATTTCGACAGCGGTGGTGGCAACGAATTAAAGGTTTCTATACAACCCGATGGCGGGATAAAAACAGAATTACCTGCCAACCTGCTTTATCACAGTAAATAAAAGTATAAAGCAGCCGTATGAAACGACAAATCATTTTTTTCTTTCTGTATATTATTTCCCGGGGTGTTTGTGCACAGGAACAACTTCCGGTATTTCCACACGGCTATGATGCGCTCAACACTTCCGACTGGCTGGTGAAGAAGGAATATCAGAAAGCTGCTGTTTACTCCAATGCAGATAAAAAAGATATCATTTTATACAATGGCCTTGTAAAAAGAGTTTTCAGGATAGCGCCCAATCTCGCCTGCACCGATTATAAAAACATGACGAACGGACAGCAATTATTAAGGGCTGTAAAACCGGAAGCAAGAATTACCATCAGCGGAAAAGAAATCAATATTGGCGGGTTGTACCATCAAAAAGAGCAGGCGTACCTCATGCCTGCCTGGGTGGATTCATTAACAGCTTACAAAAACGATTTTCAATTTATTTCATACGAAGTCAAAGAGCTACCTCCCTTTCTGCACTGGAAACCCGGCACATGGGCTTTTAATAAGCAACTACCTGCCGGCAAACTGCTGTCATTTTTATTCACCAGTTCTTCGGTTGAATATAAGGACATCGTCGTAAAAATTAATTATGAATTGTACGATGGACTTCCTTTAATCATAAAATGGCTTTCGATAGAAAACAACAGCAACCTGTCAATTAAACTGGATCGCGTGGTCAATGAAGTCCTGGCTTTTGTGGAAGAAGAAAGCGCTGTCGTAGGCTCGCCGGAACAAATGAAGAAACAACATGGCATGTATACCGAAACCAATTACGCCTTTAACAATGCCATGCGGTACGATATCAGCGATCAAACCACACATTGGAAAACAGATTCCAGTTATACATCGCAGGTGAATTACAATTATCAAACACCCTGCTTACTCGAAGTATATCCCGAAAAAGCGCCTGGCATACGATTATTACCCGGAACTACATTTAATTCTGTTCGTACCTGTGAGTTGCTTATGGACAGCTATGATCGTGAGCGCAGAGGGCTTGCCATTCGCGCCATGTACAGGGCGATTGCTCCATGGACAACACAGAACCCTATTTTCATGCACCTGGTAAGCCGCAATGATGAAGAAGTAACCAATGCCATTGATCAATGTGCCGCAACTGGCTATGAAGCCGTGATACTCAGTTTTGGCAGCCATTGCAATATGGAAGATACCACTGCAGCAAATATTGCCAAATGGAAAAAACTGGCAGCCTATGCGCACAGTAAAAATATTCTGATTGGCGGCTATTCATTATTCAGCTCCAGGAGGATAAGTGATGAAGACGATGTGATTGATCCGAAAACAGGTAAACCCGGTGGAGCATTTTTTGGTAATGCGCCTTGCATGGGCAGCCGATGGGGGCTTACCTATCTCTTCAAACTAAAATATTTTATTCAGCAAACTGGTTTCAACATTTTTGAAAACGATGGCCCTTATCCCGGAGATTTGTGTGCTTCCACCACACATCCTGGTCATACGGGATTAGAAGACAGCCAGTGGAAACAAATGGAATTGCAAAAAAGTTTTTACCACTGGTGCAATGAACAGGGTGTATATGTAAATGCGCCCGACTGGTATTTCCTCGATGGCACTAATAAAATTGCCATCGGGTACAGGGAAGTCAATTTTTCATTGCCAAGGGATCAGCAAAAAATTCTGAACCGGCAAAATATATACGATGGCTTATGGGAAAAAACACCTTCTATGAGCTGGGGCTTTGTGCCGTTAACAAAATACCAGGGCGGTGGCCCTGAAGCGGTACTGGAACCATTGAACGACCACCTGGAAGATTATAAACAACTCATGATGCAGTATTATGGTGCAGGCGTACAGGCATGTTACCGCGGGCCCAGGTTATTCGATACGGAAAAAACAAAACAGGCAGTTGTCTCTGTGATCAACTGGTATAAAAAATACCGCAACATATTAAATTCAGACATCATCCACCTGAGAAGGGCCGATGGAAGGGACTGGGATGGCTGGATGCATGTAAACCCATTTCTTCCTGAAAAGGCAATGGTAATACTGTTTAACCCGTTGAAGCAGGCTGTTACCAGAAAAATTTCAATCCCTTTGTATTATACCGGTATCACCCATACGGCCATAGTCGATATGAATGGAAAGAAAACAACCTATGTGTTGTCCAGGGACTATTCCATCCAGGTAAATATTACCATTCAGCCGGAAACTTATACCTGGTTTACTGTCAGGTAAACGGCCCTGACAGGCCAATGCAGCATTGCTAAACTATCCCTTAGAATCAGTAACTTTAAAAGCGAACAATTGCCTATATATGAGATGGATGGTTAAAAGAAAATCTTTACTCATCATTGCTGTACTGGTTGCTGCGGTATCCATCTTTACGTTTAGTACAAGAAGGCAAACGGTGGACTTTAGTGCAGATGTAAAACCCATCTTCAATAAAAAATGTATTACCTGTCACGGGGGTGTCCGCAGAAAAGCAGGATTCAGTTTGTTGTTCCGTTCCGAAGCATTGGCCAATACAGAATCGGGAAAGCCTGCCATCATTCCCGGTGATCCCGATCATAGTGAATTGATACGCCGCCTGACGCTGAAAGATCCTGAAGAAAGAATGCCTTTCAAACATGAACCTTTGTCGAAAGATGAAATAGAAACTTTGCGTAAATGGATCAAACAGGGCGCACAATGGGGTGATCACTGGGCCTATGTTCCTGTAGAAGAACAAAAAGTACCAAAGCCTTCTTCCTGGTTTAGCTGGATGAGCAGTACAAATAAATGGGCAACATCGGATATCGATTATTTTATACTTGAGAAACTAAAAGAAAAAGATCTTACCCCATCGCCGGAAGCAGACAAAGCAACATTGCTAAGAAGGGTAAGCCTTGACCTGGTTGGTTATCCTGTGCAATCAAATTTTACACATCAATACTTAACAGATAACGGTGATAAAGCCTATGAAAACCTGGTGGACAGTTTGCTTGCTTCACCGCATTATGGAGAACGCTGGACATCCATGTGGCTTGACCTGGCACGTTATGCTGATACAAAAGGATATGAACGCGATGACAGCCGCAGCATCTGGCATTACCGCGACTGGCTTATTAACGCATTTAATGATGACAAACCATATAACCAGTTTTTAACCGAACAACTGGCGGGTGATTTATTACCCAGTCCTACCGATGCACAATTTATCGCCACCGCTTTTCACCGCAATACCATGACCAATGATGAAGGAGGAACTGATAACGAAGAATTCAGAACAGCCGCCGTCATGGATCGCGTGAATACAACCTGGGAAGCATTGATGGGCACCACTTTTGGTTGTGTGCAATGCCACAGTCACCCCTACGATCCATTTAAGAATGAAGAGTATTATTCTTTTCTTGCTTATTTCAACGATACCAGGGATGAAGATACTGAAGCGGATTATCCATTGCTTCGTCATTTCAGTGATTCTGCCAATGCAGAATTACAACAACTTACCTCCTGGCTGCAGCAACATGCAGGTGAACAAAGAACAAAAGAGATAAGACAATTTTTAAAAACATGGGAGCCTGCTGTAAACTCTTTGACCTGCGACAAATTTACCAACAGCGAATTGAGCGATACCAAATGGCTGGCCTGCCGCAACCATGCCACCTGCAGGCTGAAAAATATTACACTCGATAACCGCAATACACTTATTTACCGATTCACTGCAGGACCAGAAGGTGGTGTCTGGCAAATTCATATTGATAGTGTGAAGGGCCCGATGATTGCAAATATTACCATTCAGCAATCGAAAAAAGAAAAAGGGTGGAAAACAGCAGAAGCCAGTTTATTGCCGGTCAAGGGAAAACATGATTTGTATTTCACCTACAACAATGTACACGTAAAAGATCCCTTGTTCAGTTCTGTTTTATTCGACTGGTTTTATTTTACCAGTTCATTTCCCGGTGAACACCAGCCCGGGTATGAAGAAGCAAAGAAAAGATTCTGGGGCCTGCTGAATATGCAAACGCCTACCACGCCCATCATGATGGACAATCCAAATGATTTGCACCGTACGACACAGGTATTTGAAAGAGGTAACTGGTTGGTCAAAGGAGCCATGGTTACACCACGTGTTCCCAATTCATTGAATAAATTTCCTTCCAACGCACCAAACAACCGTCTTGGTTTGGCGATGTGGGTTACCGATAAAAAAAATCCGCTCACTGCAAGAACCATCGTGAATCGTTTATGGGAACAAATGTTTGGTGTTGGGCTGGTCGAAACACTGGAAGATTTGGGAACACAGGGCGCTGCACCAACGCACAAAGAACTGCTGGATCATTTGTCCTGGAAGTTTATGAACGAATACAACTGGAGCATTAAAAAATTGCTGAAGGAAATGGTAATGTCGGCTACCTACCGCCAGGATAGTAAGGCGACTAAAGACATGCTGGAAAAAGATGCCGCCAATAAATATTATGAACGCGGACCAAGGGTACGGTTATCAGCCGAACAGATACGCGACCAGGCACTGGCAGTTACCGGGATGATGAGCAGTAAGATGTTTGGTGCAAGCGTTATGCCCTACCAGCCCGATGGCATCTGGTTATCGCCCTGGAACGGACAGTACTGGATCAACAGTACGGGCGAAGAAAAATACCGCCGTGCCTTGTATACATATTGGAAACGAACAGCACCCTATCCTTCCATGATGACATTTGATGGAGCTGCCAGGGAAGTATGCACAGCAAGACGTATACGGACCAATACTCCATTGCAGGCACTCGTAACATTGAATGATGAAGCCTTCCTGGATTTGGCCCGGCAGTTTGCCTGGAAACTGGAACGTAATTATAAAAATAATATATCACAGCAGGTAAAGACAGCGTATGAAATGGCGACTGGTCATGAAATTGAACCGAGAACACTCAAATCCTTAATGAACCTGTATCAATCTGCACTCAAACAGTTTCAATCGAAATCAAATGATGCCTGTGATATGGCGGGCGGAAATTCAACCAAATACAACACGGCCAATACCGCAGCGCTGGTAGTAGTCGCCAATACCATATTAAACCTTGACGAAGTGATAACGAAGAATTAAACATGACGCAACAAGAATTACATACACAGCGGTTGGTAGAAGAAGCGAATAAGGAAACGCTTCGTCATGTAACACGTCGTCATTTCCTCAAAGAGGGTACCATGGGCTTTGGTGCACTGGCATTGGGATACCTGCTCGGCGGTTGTAAAAATGTCATGGATGGCGGTACACCCAATTTATTTGATCCTGCACATCCACTCGCACCGAAGATGCCGATGTTTCCTGCCAAAGCCCGGTCTGTTATTTACCTGCACATGGCAGGTGCACCATCGCAACTGGAACTATTCGATTATAAACCCGAGCTGATGAAACTCGACGGACAGGATTGTCCGCCTTCTTTGCTCGAAGGAAAAAGATTTGCTTTTATACGTGGCGTTCCAAAAATGATGGGGCCGCAGGCAGTATTCCGCCAGCATGGCCAAAGTGGTTTATGGCTCAGCGATAATTTACCACATCTTGCTACTGCCATTGATGAAATCAGTTTATTAAAAGCCGTTACGACAGATCAGTTCAACCATGCACCCGCACAATTACTGATGCATACCGGCACACCCCGATTGGGAAGGCCTAGCATCGGTTCATGGGTAACCTATGGACTGGGAACAGAAAATGAAAATCTTCCCGGCTTTGTGGTATTGACTTCGGGTGGAAAAAATCCTGATGCAGGAAAAAGTGTTTGGGGCAGCGGCTTTCTGCCAAGTGTTTACCAGGGCGTGCAATGCCGCAGTGAAGGCGACCCTGTTTTATTCATCAAAGATCCTGCGGGCATGGATCGCGATTTGCGAAAAGCATCGATTGATGCCATTAATGAAGTCAACAAACAGCAATACGAAGAATACAACGATCCTGAAATACTTTCCCGCATTTCACAATATGAAATGGCATACCGCATGCAGGTATCCGTACCCGATGTGATGAACATTAATGATGAGCCGGAATACATTCATCAAATGTATGGAACACAACCCGGCAAGGCATGTTTTGCCAACAACATATTGCTGGCAAGAAAACTTGTGGAGAAAGGCGTGCGTTTTGTCCAGTTATTCGACTGGGGCTGGGACAGCCATGGCACCGATGCCAATCTTGCCATTGATGTTGGCTTCATCAACAAATGCCGCAGTGTGGACAAATCGATTACCGCATTATTATTTGATTTAAAACAACGTGGCCTCCTCGATGAAACACTGGTGGTATGGGGCGGTGAATTTGGCCGGACACCTATGCAGGAAAACAGGGAAGGAAAACAAAACCCATTCAAGGGAAGGGATCACCATACAGAAGCATTTACCATGTGGATGGCAGGTGGCGGTATTAAAAAAGGGACCAGTTATGGTGAAACAGATGAAATTGGTTACAGCGCCATCAGTGGCAAAACAACTGCCTTTGATATACAGGCTACGATATTGAATCAATTGGGTTTTGATCACGAAAAATTTACTTACCAGTTCCAGGGAAGGCCATTCCGCCTCACCGATGTTCATGGAAAAGTGATTGACGAAATTTTAACCTGATACGCATAAAAGGCTCAACCTCCGGGAAAGACATATTGTATGACATTAAACAGGAGAAATTTTCTGGGTCTCACCACCAGCGCAGGCACGGCACTGCTGCTGTCTTCATTGGATACTTTTTCTTCCACCTATAAACCAGCATTCAGCATGAACAGCAAATTCGACTTAAAAATAATGGCCACCAACTGGGGTTATAACGGAACCCTGGATGCGTACTGCGGACATGCAAAGAAAGAAGGGTATGATGGCATTGAAATCTGGTGGCCCATGGAAAAGAAAGACCAGGATGAATTGTTTGCTGCATTAAAAAAATATGGGTTGGAAGTTGGTTTCCTTTGCGGCGCTTCGCAAAACAACCCTGCCGAGCACCTTGATTATTTTAAAAAGATGATCGATGCCGCCGCCACGAATACCGTACAACGGCCCTTGTATATTAATTGTCATTCGGGGCGCGATCATTTTAGCTTTGATCAAAACAAATTGTTTATCGAACATACCAATGCGTTGAACAAACAAACCGGCATTACCATCTGCCATGAAACGCATAGGTCACGCATCATGTTTGCCGCGCATATTACAAAACAGTTCATCGATAAATATCCTGACCTGAAACTCACTTTTGATGTATCGCACTGGTGTAATGTGCATGAAAGCCTGTTACACGATCAGTCAGAAACAGTGGGTGCAGCATTGGAGAGAGTGGAACACATACATGCACGCATCGGTCACCCCGAAGGACCTCAGGTAAACGATCCGCGCGCACCGGAATGGGAGGCCGCCGTGAAACAGCATTTCGACTGGTGGGACAAGGTGATAGAAAGAAAAAAGAAAACAGGTGGTATAATGACGATACTAACCGAATTTGGTCCGCCTGATTATATGCCTACACTACCCTATACCCGGCAGCCACTCGGCGATCAGTGGGCGATAAATGTTCACATGATGCAATTGCTCAGGAAGAGATATGCATAAATAATACATTCGCAGATGAACCGCATTGCTAACCCTAAAAATTTGATGATACTATACCATGACTGAATTCATTGGCCGGCTTCATCCTGCATTGGTGCATTTTCCGGTAGGCATTTTAATACTCGCGTGTCTGTTCCAGTTGTTGAGCAACGGCAAAAAGTTTTCCTTTCTCCAACCTGCTATATCCACCATTTTATTATGGGGCATGTTCTCGGCATTGCTTTCCTGCATGACTGGTTATATCCTGTCCGGTTCCGGTGAATATGATGAAACACTGGTTGTCTTCCACCAATGGATGGCCATCGGCACTACTTTCCTGTCGCTGGTATTTTACCTGTTCTATAAAACAAAACAATATGCCCAATACCATTCGCTCATGTCAGTGGTTTTGTTGATCGCTGTTGGTATTACCGGTCATTTGGGTGGAACACTTACACATGGTGAAGGTTATTTGACACAACCATTCGGGAAAGGATCGGGCGACTCAACCACCATCAAAGCAAGGGCGCCCATTGCCAATGTACAGGAGGCTGTGGCTTATACATCGGTTATACAACCCATCCTGCAGGACAAATGTTACAGTTGCCATGGTTCCAGCAAACAAAAGGGAAAATTGCGTATGGACATTCCCGAAGCCCTGATGAAAGGTGGAAAAGACGGCGCTGTCATTGAAGCAGGCAAAGCAGACGAAAGCGAATTAATAAAGCGATTATTATTGGCAAGAGAAGAAGAACACCATATGCCACCAAAAGAAAAACCACAATTGTCCGAACACGATATTGCACTGCTTCACTGGTGGATAGCAGAAGGCGCATCGTTCGATAAAAAAGTAAAAGATCTGCAGCAACCGGAAAAAATAAAACCATTGTTGCTGGCATTGCAAAAAGAAGAGGTAAAAAACCAGGTGCCGGATATTCCCGCCAGCCCGGTGGAAAAAGCAAATGAAACGGATATAAAAAAATTAAAAGACGCAGGTGTGGTGGTGATGCCGGTGGCGCTGAACAGCAATTACCTGCTGGCAAATTTTGTAAACGCGAATAATTTTTCCTATAAACAACTGGAACTCTTACTACCGCTGAAAAAACAACTGGTTTGGCTAAAGCTGAGCCGCAAACCTGTTTCCGATTCAGGAATGACCATATTATCTCAATGCAATGCACTCACAAAATTGCAACTCGATAACACCAATATTACAGACAGGGGTCTTGCAAAACTATCGGGCATGCAACAATTATTGTCCATCAATCTTGTGGGAACAAAAGTAACTGCCGCTGGTGTTGAACAACTGAAATCAATACCAAAGCTTTCGTCAATTTATTTATATCAAACCGGTGTTGGAAATAAAGATTGGGATAACCTGAAAAAAATATTTCCAAAAGCTATGATTGATTCCGGTGGCTATATTGTCCCCTTGCTGGAAACAGATACTTCACTGGTAAAGCCACCAAAGACAAAACAATAAGAATTTAAGTACGCGTTCAATACCTGCAATTAGTTTCCCGTGAAATTTGGTTTTCTTTTTTCCAGGAATGCAGCCGCGCCTTCCTTAGCATCTGCTGTATCAAACAATTCTCCAAATGCCACAATTTCTTTCTGTAATCCATCAGCATCACCATAGGCAGCAATATTGGTCAGGGTTATCACACGACCAATCGCAAGCGGTGCTTTTGTATTGATCAGTTGCAGTAATTCCTTTGCTTTCTCCAACAATGTATCTGCAGTGGTTACATGGTTCAGCAATCCCAATTGCTTCGCTTCGATTGCATCAATCATATTACCTGTCATCATCAGTTCCATTGCCTTTCCCTTTCCTATTAGTTGGGTGAGCCGTTGTGTACCGCCATAGCCGGGAATCAAACCGAGGTTTACTTCCGGCTGGCCAAACTTTGCATTATCGCTGGCTATCCTGAAATGACAGGCCATGCACAATTCGCAGCCACCACCCAATGCAAATCCATTGACGGCGGCTACAATAGGTTTTGGGCTGTTTTCAATTTTACTGAATACAAGGTCCTGCCCTTTTTCCGCCAGGGCAGTTCCGCCCTTTCTGCCGAGTGAAGTAAATTCACTGATATCGGCGCCCGCCACAAATGCCTTGGGGCCACTCCCCGTAATGACAGCACTTTTTATCTCCGGGTTTTTATATACTTCCTCTATGGCAGCGCCTAATTCTTCAATCACTGTTTTATTCAGCGCATTTAATTTATCGGGACGGTTAATAGTGATGGTGAATATGCCATTGGAGAGATCCGTTAACAATGTTGTGTACATACAATCTTTTTTTTAAAATTAGGTGATTGACCCATATACCGGGAAGTCCGTCAAAAATTGCGGTGTTCTTTTACCCAATCGGTAATATAGCCTGCTATATCGGAAGTAGTGGCCCCGGGTGCAAACAGTTTACCAACGCCCAGGGAATGTAGTTGCTTCATATCATCGTCGGGTATGATGCCACCACCAGTTAACAATACATCGTTCATACCCTGCTGCTTCATCATATCCATTACTTTGGGGAAGACCGTCATGTGTGCACCACTAAGAATGCTGATGCCGATAGCGTCCACGTCTTCCTGCAATGCTGCATTGACAACCATTTCAGGTGTCTGGCGGAGACCGGTATAAATTACTTCCATCCCTGCATCGCGAAGGGCCGTGGCTATCACCTTGGCGCCACGATCATGTCCATCGAGTCCAACCTTTGCAACCAGTACGCGTATGGGTCTGTTCATAATAAATATATTCAGCCGCAAAAATAAGCAATCTGTCAGCGAATAAATTTGCTCTTTAATCCTGCCACACCTTTTTTTATAATGGCATTCAGCGAGTCGTTGGCATTTTCGTATAAAAGGATGCGCATGCCGTTTTCCCTGGCCAGTGGATATACCAGCGAATCCCGGATGGTCATCTTTTCAAATTGCTGGAACACGATGTCATCTTTTTCAGGTATATGATGTGCCACCACAATCAGGTTTTTTATGTGATAGTCGTCAGGCATCCACAAAAGAAAGGAAGCATTGTCGCTGTACACCTCGGGCAACCCGGTTTCCTTCCTGTAATAATTGAGTGCACCTGCGGAGAAATAACCCCGGCAATAAATAAATGTATTGGGTTTATCTTTTTCGGGAATGCTATTATATACTTTGGCCGTCATTTCTGCCATTTCCTTCCATCCCACCATATCCGCAAAGTCCTGTGGCAGGGAATGGTGTTGCAAATCTTCCCATTTAAACGACCCTGTTTTTATCAAACCGGATTTTGTATAATAGGATGCAAGCTTTTCAGGTCTTGCCACCGGCATTATCAATGGCATGGCATATAAGCCCAGTAACAGCGCAAATACCACCATTGCATAGCGTGTCCAACGCAACCTAAGTTCGGTAGCTTTTTCAAGTGCAATGGCACCAAAAGCAAACAGAACCGGGTAAGCACCCAGGGCATAATAATCTTTACCACGCAATTCTATCAGCAACAGTATCACAAACAGGTATGCCCATGCAAAAACACGGTAAGGCTTACCCAACTTATTAAACATTAAAAACAACAAACCACCTGTCCAGATAAATACACAGGGCAGGTTCATCATAAACTGGTTGATGATAAAATCAACCCTGCTGACGAATTGCAATTGTTCGGCCTGCAACTCCGCCATATGGGTTACCACCGGGAAACGGTGATTGTACTGCCAGATGAGATTGGGTAAAAAAATCAGCAAGGCAATAATACCTGCGAAGTATAAATGCTTGTTTAAAAATATTTTCCTGTGACGGGTCACCAGCAAACCCGCCAGTAAACTGCAGGTGTAAAAAGCCACTGAGTATTTACTCATCATTCCCAGGCCAATACAAATTCCAAAAGCATAGAGCCAGCGGTTTTCATTTGTTTGAATATAACGCAGCAGGCTATACGCAATGGCCATCCAGAAAAAAACTTCCAGGAAATTAGGCTGGAATAAATAAAACAACCGCATATAGCCGTCAATCATAAACGGCAACCAGCCGAGGAAGAGTGCAAAGGTTTTGCCACCCAGCGAAAGTATCACTTTGCCAACCAGCAAAAAAGTCAAGGCCCCAAATAGCGCGGGCCATATTTTAATCCAGAACATCGATGCGCCAAATACATTGGTCAACCATGCAAATACCGATAACAATGGCGGCACTTCCATATATCCCCACGACATGTGCTTTGCTTCTGCGAGGTAAAGAAATTCATCGCGGTGAGGCTGATAAAATCCATTTTGCAAAAAGAATGGGGCAACCAGTTTGATAAACGCAAGAATATATAGTAAACGGGTATAAGGCTTCATGCATAATTTTCGAGAAAGTTAGAATGCCTGACCTGATTCTGCAAAAGAAAAATAGTTAGTTGAGTAATTCCATTGTATGTTTTATCCGCTTCAATGTCTCTTCCCTGCCGATCACAGCAGCGATATCAAATACACCGGGGCCAAACTTGCCACCAACCAGCATAATGCGCAATGGCAGCAATACTTCGCCGGGCTTTATCTGGTTGGCCGCAGCCAGTTCCTTGAATTCATTTTCCAAATCTGTTACCGACCACTGCTGTAATAACTGGTAATGGCGTATCACTTCAGAAAAGAACAATGATTTCTGTTCGTTCCATTTGGGCTTGACAGCATCCAGGTCGTACTGCACGGGTGTAGCAAACAGGAAAGAAGATTGGGCTGCAAAATCCGTCAGGAAAGTACAGCGGTCTTTTACCAGTGACACCACTTTCTCCAGCAATGTTTCATCATTGACAGGTATATTGTTTGCCTGCAGGTTCTGACGCGCATATTCTTTCAGGCTGCTGACATCGCTTTGCTTTATCCATTCATGGTTGAACCATTTTGCTTTTTCAAAATCAAATTTAGCCCCACCTTTATGAACGCGATCGATGGAAAATTTTTCACACAATTCCTTTAGTGAAAATATTTCCTGTGCAGTTCCGTCGTTCCAGCCCAACATGGCCAGCATATTGACAAATGCTTCGGGCATGAAACCCATTTCACGAAACCCCCTCGTTAGTTCATTTGTTTTTGGATCTGTCCAGTTCATGGCAAACACCGGGAAGCCAAGGCGGTCACCATCACGTTTGCTTAATTTTCCATTGCCATCTGGTTTTAATATCAGCGGAAGGTGCGCCCACTGCGGCATATTTTCCAGTCCAAATAAATACTTCCATAATAATATATGCACCGGTGCGCTTGGCAACCACTCCTCACCCCTGAACGCGTGTGATATTTTCATTAAATAATCATCCACTACCACAGCCAGGTGATAGGTGGGCATCCCATCTGCTTTCAGCAATACCTTATCATCTACCATCGAAGCATTGACTGTTACTTCGCCACGTATCATGTCGGTAAATGATACTTCTTCGTTTTCCGGCATTTTTATCCTTATTACAAATGGAGTGCCTGTATCCATCAATTTTTTTACTTCCTCACGGCCCAGTGTAAGCGAATTTTTCATTTGCATCCTGGTGTTCAGGTTGTACTGGAAGTTGGCTGTTTCTTTGCGTTTTGATTCCAGTTCGGCAGGCGTATCGAATGCATAGTAGGCATGGCCATCATTGACCAATTGCTCAGCATACTGGCGATACATTGGTTTGCGCTCGCTCTGGCGGTAAGGACCGTATTCGCCGCCATGCACGGGGCTTTCATCGGGTACCAGCCCGCACCACTGCAAACAATCCATAATGTATTGCTCTGCGCCGGGTACAAACCTTGTTTGATCAGTATCTTCTATTCGTAGTATAAACTCACCCCCGTGGTGACGGGCAAATAAATAATTGTATAAAACCGTTCTTACCCCACCCAGGTGCAAGCCTCCTGTAGGACTCGGGGCAAACCTAACCCTTACTTTTTTAGTCATACGGGCAAAGATAATCGATTGAAAGCAGCCTTATACCTGTTACACCAGTTAACCGCAGGTTTTTAGCCCTCGTTTCAGGGACCATAATTATTACAGCCCACGCGTCAAGTATGGGGGGTAATTTGTAAATTCGGGCTATCCAAAATTTAACACCCCAGCAGGATGGCTTTAAAGATAATTGACCACGGCACCAAAGAGTACCAGCAGATGATTCAGATGCGCAATGATATATTGCGTAAGCCGCTCGGACTTAGTTTTACCACCGAAGAATTAGAAAAGGAAAAAGAAGAAGTACTCATCGGCGCATTTGAAGACGACCGGATGCTCGGTTGCTGCATGCTTATAAAAAAGGATGCCAGCACTGTGCGCCTGCGCCAGATGGCCGTGATGAATAACCTGCAGGGAAAGGGTATTGGCCGTGCCCTGATGAATTTTGCAGAAAACATTGCCCGCGATCTGGGTTACAAAAAACTGGTCATGCATGCCCGGAAAACTGCCACCGGCTTTTATGAAAAACTGGGTTACAAGATTGCCAGCGAGGAATTCCAGGAAGTGACCATTCCACACTACGTGATGGAAAAAGAATTGTAAGCACTTACACCAACAACATAAGAAAAAGAAGGATGCCGCACAGGCATCCTTTGTTTATTTAAGGGCGTTTTGAATTTATTTGATGATCCGGATATTAAATGGATACCGGTACGGCTTATTTTCGCTCGCTCTTACAGTTGCCACAATTACAAGTATCAGTCCAATCAGGCCCAGCAAGGCCAGTATAACAATACCAACAATAATAATGATTGTCAAAAAGCCGACTATATAACCAATAATAAGTGTTATCTGGAAATTGAGCGATTCCTTTGCATGCCACTCCACATATTTTGATTCATCTTTCTTAATCAGGTAAATAATCAAAGGTGCCAGCAGAGGCGCTACAAGGGTTAATATATGCGATAAAATCGCCAGCGTCCTTTCATCCTGTGTAGGTATGTAATCGGGTTGTATCTCTGTTCCCAGGAGATTATTTTGATCAGTCATGGTTAAAATTTATACTGAAGTTAAAATATTTTTACACTATTCAGCAGTTATTGCAGGAGATGTAACCAAACTATGCATGCGCTGCAGGAACTGGTGCATCTTTTCCATACTGTCCATATCATTCACCACCAGCAGGAACATCTTACCTACCTGTTTCAGTTTTGCCTTATTGGTATGTTTTTGCAGGAACTGGAGAATGTTTTTAAAAGTAGCCGATTCAAAATAAGGGGAGTCGGGCCGGTTAATAAAATAACAGCGCAGTATATCATCTTTCAGGCTCATTTTTTCAAATCCAAGCCCCACAGCCAGTTTGCGGCAGCGCACCGTGATAAACAAATCTTCCACCTGCTGTGGTACCGGTCCAAACCTATCGAGCATTTCATCGTGAAATGCCAGCAATTCTTCTTCTGTATCGCAATTGTCCAGCCTCGTATACAGCGATAAACGTTCGGTGATACTTTCCACATAACTGTCGGGGATCAGTATTTCAAGATCTGTATCGATGGTGCAATCCTGCACAAAATCTTCCTGCTGCTGAATTTCCTCCTTAAATACTTCCCGGAAAGAAGTGCGTTTTAATTCGCGGATGGCTTCGTCCAGTATCTTCTGGTACATTTCAAAACCTATTTCTGCCATAAAGCCGCTTTGTTCCCCACCGAGCAAATTTCCTGCACCACGTATATCAAGATCGCGCATGGCTATCTGGAAACCACTGCCCAGCTCACTGTGCTGCTCCAGTGTTTGCAAACGTTTTCTCGAATCGGAAGGAAGCGTACTCATGGGCGGTGCAAGTAAATAACAAAACGCTTTTTTATTGCTGCGCCCTACCCTTCCGCGCAACTGGTGCAGATCACTTAAACCAAACTGGTGTGCATTGTTGACGATTATAGTATTAACATTCGGTATGTCCACGCCACTCTCAACAATATTGGTACATACCAGCACATCATATTTTTTGTCAATAAAATCCAGGATGCGCTCTTCCAGTTCATGCCCTTCCAGTTGCCCATGCGCATAACCAACACTAAGATCGGGGCAAAGACTTTGTATAATGCCACACATTTCTGCCAGTCCCATAACGCGGTTATGAATAAAGAAAACCTGTCCGCCACGTTCCGTTTCGTAATAAATGGCATCGCGGATAAAATCTTCATTAAATACCTGTACTTCTGTTTGTATGGGCTGCCTGTTGGGAGGCGGTGTATTAATAATACTTAGATCTCGTGCACCCATCAGCGAAAACTGCAATGTCCGGGGTATCGGCGTCGCTGTCAGCGTCAGGCAATCTACATTGGTACGCAGTGTTTTTATTTTTTCTTTAGCGGCTACGCCAAATTTTTGTTCTTCATCAATAATCATCAACCCAAGATCTTTGAACTTCACGTCCTTGCTCAGCATGGCATGTGTGCCGATGATGATATCGATTTTTCCTTCTTCCAGTTTTTTCAGTGTTTCCTTTTTTTCCCTGCTGGATTTAAACCGGTTCAGGTAATCAACCGTTACCGGGAAATCTTTCAAACGGTCCCCAAAAGTTTTATAATGCTGAAAAGCGAGAATGGTGGTGGGTACCAGCACGACCGCCTGCTTGCTGTCGCAGCAGGTTTTGAATGCAGCACGCACCGCAATTTCTGTTTTACCAAATCCCACATCACCGCAAACCAGGCGGTCCATCGGCGAGGGAGATTCCATATCTTTCTTTACATCGGCAGAAGCTTTACTCTGATCTGGCGTATCCTCGTAAATAAAGGAGGCTTCCAGTTCTGTTTGCATATAATTATCGGCAGCATGTGCAAAGCCATGCTGTGCCTTTCGCTGTGCATATAATTTTATCAGGTCGAATGCTATTTCTTTAACCTTCGTTTTTGTTTTTTCTTTCAGCCTTGCCCATACATCACTGCCCAGTTTATTTATTTTCGGTACGGTACCTTCCTTACCTGTGTATTTCGAAATTTTATGCAGCGAGTTGATGTTTACATACAGTATATCGCTGTCCTTGTAAATGATGCGCACTGCCTCCTGCAGTTTTCCATTGGCTTCCAGTTTTTGCAATCCACTATACACGCCTACACCATGATCAATATGCGTGACGTAATCGCCTGGCTGCAATTCCCGCAGCGTGCGAATGGTAAGCGCCTTACTTTTATTATAAGCCTGCTTGACTTTGTATTTGTGGTAGCGCTGGAATATTTGGTGATCGGTGTAACAAACAACTTTCAGATCATCATCAATAAAACCTTCATGAATGGAAACAGGGACAGGTGTTAATGGAATGTCCGCTTTCAGGTCAACAAAAATGCTGTGCAACCTTTCCAGTTGCCGCGGGTTTTCAGCGAAGAGGTAAATACTGTATTTCTTTGCTTCCTTCTCTTTCAAATCACGGATCAGCATTTCAAACTGGCGGTTGAAAGCAGGTTGCTCCCTGGTGGCAAAAACGATTTCGAGCGACACGCCTTCAGACGGGCGGTAACCAAATTCCACCAGGTGACGTTGCTTCAGTAGTTTTTCTATATCAACAGCTTTGATAAAATCACTTTCCTGTACATTTTCCTTTTCCACTTTGTCATCATCATCCCTGGAGGTTATTTTTTTCCCTTCTGTTTCCCTCATGAGTTCAAGAAAGAAATGTAAATCTTCCTCCTGCACTTCTATTTTTTCCCTGACAACATCCCAGTCCTGTACCCATACGGCGGTATTCTCCGGTAAATATTCCAGCAATGAAATTTTTTCACCGCTTTCAAACTGTGTTTCTATATTAGGGATGATGATAACCTGCAGTAATTTTCTTTCACTCAATTGTGTTTCGGGGTCAAAAACACGAATGGAATCCACTTCATTACCAAACAGCTCGACACGATAAGGCTTTTCGTTGCCAAAAGAATAAATATCCAGGATACCACCGCGAACGGCAAACTGACCAGGTTCGTATACAAAATCGGTACGGGTAAACCCATA
This sequence comes from Chitinophagaceae bacterium, assembly GCA_044223995.1. Classification (GTDB taxonomy): domain Bacteria; phylum Bacteroidota; class Bacteroidia; order Chitinophagales; family Chitinophagaceae; genus JACMLD01. The sequence continues at coordinate 280,154 of JBGALE010000001.1, read as the reverse complement.
ATCCACAAATTGCCCCAGCAGTTTATCGACGTTTAAAGTATCATTTGATTTTATACGCATAATATTTTCCGACAGGGTACCGGGCAATACTACCTTTTCAAAAAGCGCCTCGGGATAGGTAACAATGATTTTTTTATTTCCACCGGCGCTCAATCTTGTCAGTGCTTCGGTACGCAGCATGACATGCGAAGAGTTGAGCAGCTTGAAGTTTTTCTTATTCTTAAATGATGCCGGGAAATAAAAAAGGTCCAGTGCGCCACTCAGGTTTTCCAGTGTATTGTGAAAATAGGCGGCTTCCTCCGCGTCGTTCAATACCACCAGGTGGTTGATTTGCGCGCAGGATTCGTGCTGGAAAATGGCTGTTACCACAAACTGGGAGGCACTCCCGTGAAGATTTTTTAGAAAGGTATGGCTGGGGGCAGACATAGTGATCCTGTCCGCAAGGGAAAAAATGCGGGGATCGTTTTTAAAATCCTGCAACAACACACTCAGGTTCATCGGGCTGCAAATATACGGCTGAACAGCTTATAAATTTCTACCTTGATTGCCAGTTTTCCTTTAATAAAAACAGACTATCTTGGTATTTACCGGCATGTTCCGGTTGTTTGTCTATTTTTTAATAAATACCCTCTGAAACAACCAACCGGTAACAACCTTTTAACCTCTTTATACGTAATTTGTGTAATAGAAGCTGCATTATAAAAAACCAATTCGTAAGTATGCAAAAAAAGCTATTATCCGTAGTATTGCCACTCATTGCAGTTATATGCGGTGGCATGTGGCTGATGCATCATAAAAAGCAACAGCTGTTTGTTGCCATCAAGCCTTATGAAACTGACAACGACGAAGGTATTACCAGCGAAGATCAGGAAATGGCCATGCGGGAAATGTATATCAGGGAAAGGGCGAAATATGAATTTGATATGCTGAAAGACCCGCACACCGGTACCATTCCCCGCGACGCATTTGTAAAAGAAATTGCCCAGGCAAAAACAATCCCGCTCCGCCAGTACGATTATGATGTAAATGCTGTTATTGCAGGGACGAATTCCCCGGAAACCAACAACACCTATATACCAGCCGGTCCCACCAACCAGGGTGGCCGCACCAGGGCTGTTGCCTTTGATAAAAGAACCAACCAGGTTATCTTGGCGGGCAGTGTCAGCGGTGGTATATTCCGTTCGTCCGATGGTGGCAATACCTGGACAAGGGTTACACCCGACGGCGAAATCCACAACGTAACAGCTATTGCGCAGGACCCGCGTGCCGGGTTTGAAAATACCTGGTATGCAGGCGGCGGCGAATCGCTGGGTAATTCTGCTACTGCACCCGGTGCGTATTATTATGGCTTTGGTATTTTAAAATCCACTGATAACGGTGTTACCTGGACCAAACAAACACTAAGCATCACCGATATCAATGGCACTGTACTCGGCGGCGGTGTGCTGGAAACATTTGACAACGCATTTGACATTGTCCATAAGATAATTGTTCACCCTGTCACAGGTCATGTTTATATCTGTGGTCACAGGAGATTGATAAGATCTACGGATGGGGGCGCAAGTTTCAATGTTGTATTCACCGGAACCACTGCTTCCACTGCTGACGCAGGGCAAATGGACATTGTTTCCAACAGCAGCGGTCGTTTATACCTCGCCGTTAATGGTGGCTTTGCCGATTTAGCCAACAGGGGTCTTTGGACGTCTGCTACAGGCGACGCCAACTCATGGACAAGGTTAGCCGGCGGACAAACACTGAATGTAGATTCGATCCCGGGATGGCGCGGCAATTCTTACGATTTACTACAGGCACCTGCTACCTATTCACCCAGGAGAATTGTGATGGCTCTTGCCCCCTCCAATCAAAATATTTTGTATGTCACATATGAAAATGGTTTATCGCAAGCAGCAGCCGATGGCGCGCATCCCGAAGTAGACCTTTTCAAATTTGATTTTGGCGCCAGCACATTTACCAATCTCTCTGCCAATATGCCTGACTTCACCGGTCAGATTGATGGTATCGATCCTTTCGCAGTGCAGGGCGGCTACAACCTGACACTTGCTGTAAAACCAGACAATCCAAGTGTAGTGTTCCTGGGCGGAACCAATCTTTACCGTTCAACAGATGGATTCAGTTCTACTGCCAATACCGAATGGATTGGTGGTTATGCAAAAGGTACTTCAGTGGCCTTTAACCTTCCGACGCACCCGGACATACATAACCTTGTATTTGATCCATCCAATCCCAGCAGGGCTATTTGCGCTAATGATGGTGGTATACAATATACCGACAATATAATGGCAACCAATACTGCTCCCGGTATTGTAACATGGGTAGGTTTGGACAATTACCAAACACTTCAATATTATCATGTGGGCATTGATCCTGCCTCAGGAATGGATTTCATTGGTGGCGCACAGGACAACGGAACTTTTTTAAGGCAGGAAGCGAATGCACCGCCTAATAAGCAGGACAAATTAAATTCCGGCGATGGTGGTGCCGCAGCCATCTCTGACCTGGCTACCAATCCCAGGGTATTCAGCAGTTCTCAGTTGGGAAATATCGTTCGGCAAACAACTACTACCTCTACCAATATCAAACCCAACAACAGTGAAATGACTGCCAACGACGCAGGCGGGTTTGGGGAATTTGTGACTTATTTCAAAATGGATTTTGACAATCCCGAAGACATCTACTACGCAAATTTTAATAAGATATTCAGGACCACCAGTGCATCTACAGTTACCGCCAGTGGATGGACTTTTATGTCTGGAATTGGCAATGCTATCAATCCAACCAAACCAAATGGCCAGGATATTGCCATCCGCGCATTGGAATTGACCCGCGGGCCATACCTGCCCACGCATGCGTTGTATATTGGTACCACCAGCGGAAAAGTATTTCGCCTTGATGATCCAAGAAATGCGACCGCCACTGCCACACCAGTAGATATTACACCTCCCGGTATGACCGGAAGTGTTTCATGTATTGCAGCCAATCCAAATGCAGATGATGAGTTGCTGGTAACGGTTTCCAACTATGGTGTTACAAGTCTTTATTGGACCAATAACGCAAAAGCTGCCACACCCACCTGGAAAAATGCGGAAGGAAACCTGACATTGCCTTCTTTCCGCAGTTGCGAAATTGTAGTAAAGAAAGACGGGTCTGGAAATCCTGTAAAAGAATATTATGTAGGCACATCTGTTGGTTTGTTCAGCGCCACGAATATTGATCAAACCCTGGGCGCCAGCGGTACCATCTCCTGGGCAAGGGAAGGTAGCAGTGTATTGAATTTTGCTATCATACAGGCAATGGATTACCGTCCGCAGGACAATACACTGGTGATAGGCACGCATGGAAATGGCATGTATTATGCCAGCCTCGGTACACCGAATTTCCAACCCAACCAGAATACGGGAACGAACGATCCAAACAGGAACGATAAGAATTTTATACAAAAAGCTTTCCCCACTTTGGCAAGCGGAAGTATCAATTACCGCATTGGCAATATGTTCACGATACAGAAAATTGTCGTACAGGTATATAATACTTCAGGACAACTGATGTATAAAAAAGAAGACAGCTATGCAGATGGCACGATCGATGTTACCCGCCTGTCAAAAGGCTCCTATATTTTAACGATTACAAGTACTGATTACAAGCAGCAGTTTATACAGCAATTTGTAAAAAATTAAATAAAATTTTCTTCCCGCCCCTGCATGTAGCCATGCAGGGGTTTTTATTTGTGCAAAAAAAAGATACCTGGCATCATAATAGCAAATGACAAAGCATGAAAAGGAGTATTATATTATCATGTCTCATACTGATAACAACTGGTGCCGCATTTGCACAAAAATCCAATGTGCTGCCAAAAGCTTATGCGTTCAGCAGGCAATTACTGGGAGGTGTAAAACCGGTAATAGCACCAGACGAATCCGGCAAAACAGTTACTCGTATTGCTAGCCCTTCCGTTCAATATTTTGTTTATGTCGTTACAAAACCTGGCGCCTCTTTTGAATTGCAATACCTCTGGATAAGGGGAAAATTATTTTCAGCATCTGTTCAAAAAGAAAAAACACCGGTTATCGTTGTCAATAATACCATGCCGGGCAAACGGGCAGATACATTAATTGCTGCAACAAAAAATACGGTGTGGCATATCCAGGTGAAGGAAGTAAAATCGCCTGCCACCGTTAGCCGGCCGATGCAGGCAAGTATAGATAAAAATGAACTGGTGGTGGTATATAAGGATAAGTCGAAGACTGGTATGCTAACGGCAAAAGAAATAAAGAAATTGACAGATGTTGCTTTGCAATAAAAAATATTTTATACATTAGACAAACGATTGCCTGCCCATAGTGGCGCAAGAAAGGCCTCCGCTGATGTGGGGGCTTTTTTTATTAATGATTCAAACCTTATTTTTCAAAGAAGTCAACGCAAACAGTAAATCATGCAATGAACAGTTTTACTTACCTTTCTAAAAATTTTTAATCAATGGCGTTGCAACCCTGGTTAACAGGCAAAGTGATTCGGATAGCCGATGAAACCCCCAATACAAAAAGGTTCTGGATACAGGTAACCGAAATGGATACTTTTAACTTTACACCGGGTCAGTTTGTTACTTTCGATTTACCCATTCATGAGCGGCCGGGAAAAAGGCTGCGCAGTTATTCTATTGCATCCTGGCCTGATGGCACCAATATATTCGAACTGGTTATCGTCCTTCTTGACAGTGGCGCGGGCTCCAACTACCTGTTTAATGAAGTATCAGCAGGCAGCGAATTAAAATTGCGCGGACCGCAGGGTGTTTTTGTTTTACCAGAGAAAATAGAGAACGATTTATTTTTTATCTGCACAGGTACCGGCATTGCACCATTTCGATCCATGGTACATCATATTTTGAACAACAAGATACCACATCATCATATCTATCTCATCTTTGGCTGTCGCACGCTCAGCGATACGTTGTATGAAAAAGAATTAAAGGAATTGGAAAGCAAGGTTTCCAGTTTTCAGTACCTGCCTGTTTTTTCAAGAGAGCCAAAAGACACCCCAAATATTAAAACCGGCTATGTGCACGCAGTATATGAGGAAATTTGCAAAGCCAATCAATTTATTACCGCCGGGGGCGAAGAAGTGGTGGCAAAGCCAGCCTCATTTTATTTATGTGGGTGGAAGAATATGGTAGATGAAGCCCGGCAACGTATTGCGCAACTGGGCTATGACAAAAAATCAATTCACCAGGAATTATATGGCTGATTTATTTTGCCAGTTTATGTTTCTTCATTGAAGCAGGGATTGGGATGACAGGAGTGCCGCTAATAGAAGCTGTAATGCGTTTCACTAATTGATCTTCCAGATTTATTATCTCCCGTTGGCTTTGTACCACCTCGTTTTCCAAATCATCGATATTCTTTTTTAAATTCTTTATTTCTTTTCCCGCCATAGATCTTCCGAAGCGGTAAAAGGAAAAAGCGACTGCAGCACCGGCAATGATGAATAAAAATGGGGAAGTAAGGAAGTTCATACAATATTGATTTGTTTATTACAAATCACAATTTTTAGTCCTTTCCTGCTGCCAGGAAAATTATTTTCAACAATTAATGGGAAACCTGTAGACCTGCCAGCAGGTAAAAACAACCTTGCGTGTACAAATCAGGGGTTGGCTTTACCAATACCTGAAAACGCTTTCTTTCGCATGCCACCATCCGGGAGGTTTTCCTTGGATGATTCGGACGCGTTGTCGCGGATAGAAACAATAGGTGCCTGGGAAGATTGTGTATCGAAGGTGGCGAGCTCTTTTTGCAAGCGGAGTATTTCCGCATGATTGCTCAGCATTTCCTTTTCCAGCCTTTCGATATTTGTCCTGAGCGAATTGGCCTTTGTATTTTTTACAATGAATCCGGTAAGGGCTGCTGCCGCCAGGATTCCGGCCAAAACGAATACGTTTAAAGTTACTTCAATAAAAGCAAGCATAGTCTGAGAGAGTTAATAGGTTTTCACAATATTGGATTGTTCATAGCACTATCATATTCTTTCAAAAGGTATGCCTTACATTGATTTTGTAAGACGGATTTTACGCAATCTAAAATAGTATATCTACGTGTGGTCAGGAAATATTTTTTTCTACCAATGTTCGTAACTCGTTAATACTTATCCTTTCCTGGGCCATACTGTCCCGATAACGGATGGTAACTGTATTGTCTTCCTTAGTCTGGTGATCAATTGTCACACAGAAAGGGGTTCCGATCGCATCCATTCTTCGGTACCGCTTTCCAATTGTATCTTTTTCTTCATAGAAGCACCGGAAGGAACTTTTACAGTCATCCATAATTTTCCTGGCTATTTCTGGTAATCCGTCCTTTTTTGTTAACGGCAAAATGGCCAGTTTTATTGGGGCAAGCCGGGGTGGAAACCTCAAAACTACCCGGTTGTCGGGCTTTTCAGGCGTTCCCAGGTCTTCTTCCACGTAAGAATTACTCATTATAAGCAGGAACATCCTGTCCAGTCCTATCGATGTTTCTATCACATAGGGAATATAATTTTGGTTGATTTCCGTATCAAAATACTGCATCTTTTTACGGCTGTATTCCTGGTGGCTGCGGAGATCAAAATCGGTACGGGAATGTATCCCTTCCACTTCCTTGAAACCAATCGGGAATTCGAATTCAATATCGCAGGCAGCATCTGCATAATGCGCCAGTTTTATATGGTCGTGAAAACGATAACTTTCTTTTGGTATGCCAAGACTCAGGTGCCATTTCATCCTTTCTTCTTTCCAGTATTCGTACCACTCTTTTTGTGTGCCGGGACGAATAAAAAACTGCATTTCCATTTGCTCAAACTCGCGCATCCTGAAAATAAACTGGCGGGCTACAATTTCATTCCGGAAAGCCTTTCCAATTTGTGCAATACCAAAAGGAATCTTCATCCGGCCTGTCTTCTGCACATTGAGGAAATTGACGAAAATCCCCTGTGCCGTTTCCGGGCGGAGATAAATTTCATTGGCTTCTTCCGTTACGGAACCCAGTTGCGTACTGAACATGAGGTTAAACTGCCGAACGTCTGTCCAGTTGCAGGTACCACTGACAGCACATTTTATTTTATTGTCTTCTATTAATTTCTTCAACCCCGCAAAATCGTCTTTCGCGAGCAATGCATCCATCGATCCAAGCAACATTTCTGCTTCTTTTTCCCCTTCTGGTCCTTTTGATTTCAATTCATCGGCCCTGGCTTCAATCAGGTGATCGACCCGGTATCTTTTTTTGCTGTCCTTATTGTCTATCATTGGGTCGCTGAAATTATCAACATGCCCGCTGGCCTTCCAGGTAGTGGGGTGCATAAAGATAGCAGCATCAATACCCACGATATTTTCGTGCAGTTGCGTCATGCTTTTCCACCAATAATCCTTGATATTTTTTTTCAACTCGCTGCCGTACTGGCCGTAATCGTATACCGCGCTAAGGCCATCATATATTTCACTGGAAGGAAATATGAAGCCGTATTCTTTGCAATGCGAAATAATTGCCTGGAACTTATTATTGTCATTTGCCATAAGGCCGCAAAGGTAAGATAGTGAAGCGATTTTTTTATACCCGATTCGGAACCACTTACTGCAATTTGGGGTTGTCGCGGTGCCGGTCTTTGTCCCTGGTGTTTTTCTTTTCAAAATTTTTTTTCAGTGCTTCGGTAAGATCCACGCCGGTTTGATTGGCCAGGCAGATCAGTACCCACAACACATCAGCCATTTCATCGGGCAGGTCTCTTGCCTTATCGCTTTCCTTGAATGATTGTTCTCCGTATTTCCTGACCATCAGCCTTGACAATTCCCCTACTTCTTCCATCAGTATGCCGAGATTGGTCAATTCACTGTAATAGCGTACCCCTGTAGTCTTTATCCAATCGTCCACCTGTTGCTGCGCTTCCTGTATTGTCATAGTATCAGTTTGTATGTTCAAAAAAATCGAGATATTATTCCCTGTTCTTTGTATCGATAATGATGGTAACGGGCCCATCGTTTAACAGGGCAACTTTCATATCGGCGCCAAATTCGCCGGTACCAATGGATTTGCCCAGGTCTGTTTCCAGTTGCCTGACCATAGCTTCATACAAAGGAATGGCAATTTCCGGTTTGCTGGCCCGGATATAAGATGGACGGTTCCCTTTTTTGGTAGCTGCATGCAGGGTAAACTGGCTGATCAATAAAATATCGCCGCCTACATCTTTCAAAGCGAGATTCATTACACCGCCGGCATCGTCAAAAATGCGGAGGTTAACAATTTTTCCACTCAGCCATTGAATATCTTCTGCTGTATCGGCGTCTTCGATACCTACCAGTACGAGCAAACCTTTTTTTACTGAAGAACGTACCTGTCCATGTATGGTCACACTTGCTTCTGAAACCCTTTGTATAACTGCGCGCATGGGAATGTTTATAGTTCGTAAATTTACTATTCAACTCAATAGTAACAGCCATGATCAATGTTTCACAGGAAATAAGTTTTAAAACATTTCGCAGCGGGGGAAAGGGCGGCCAAAACGTAAATAAAGTAGAAACCGCGGTAGAAGGGGCTTTCAACGTGGGCCACTCTAATTTATTATCTGGCAGTCAAAAAGAAATCGTTCAAAAAAAACTGGAAAACAGGATTAATTCGGAAGGGTTTTTGCAGGTAAGAAGCCAAATACACCGTACCCAGTTATCCAATAAAGAAGAGGTTGTAAAAAAAATCAACCTCCTGTTAACCGAGGCGCTGAAGAAGAAAAAGGCACGCATTGCCACCAAACCTTCCAAAGCATCAAAAGAAAACAGGATTGAAAGTAAAAAAAGAAAAAGCGAATCCAAACAACAACGCAAGAAAATCCGGTATGTTGATTGAGAAACTGAAAACAATTCCATCTATGAAAAAGCGACACCTCCTACCTGCTGCATTATTCATTTTCCTGTTGGTTATTATTGCAAGTTGTTCCAAAGAATACAGTGCTACCGGTGGCTACAAAACCCCATCTGATAGTTTTAACCTCAGCATCAATTTTACACCCACCTGCGATTCAGTAAGGTTGAGTTTTGATTCCAGCTACACCAATTTCTGGGACGAGCCATTTAAAGTGTCTGCTTTCAAGTTTTATGTATCGAATTTTGATTTGATCAATACCGATTCGAACCGTATTTATCATGTAAACCCGGATAAATATTTCCTGGTGGATGCGGCCGATTCCACCACCTGGTCGGTAAAACTGGCTGCAGTACCGTTTCGTTATAACCGTATTTCCTTCCTGATAGGTGTGGACAGCATCAAAAATGTAAGCGGCGCACAAACAGGGGCACTTGACCCGGCGAAGGGTATGTTCTGGACCTGGAACTCCGGTTATATTATGGCCAAGCTGGAAGGAAATTCGCCCGTTTCTTCGCTTACAAATGGTAAATTTGAGTACCATATCGGGGGATTTAAAGATTCAACGAATGTGCTGAGGAGACCAACACTTTTATTTCCTTTCGGTCAATATTCTGAAATCGTTGTCGGCACCAAAAGCACTATTAAAATCAATGCCGATGTAAAAGCCTGGTTTTATAATCCGCACGATATCATGATCAAAGAAAACCCTTCCTGTACTACGCCTGGTTCACTGGCAAAGGACATCTCTGAAAACTATTCAAAAATGTTTACAGTTACGAGTATAACCAATTAGTGAATGCGCAAACAATTTTTTACCATCGCCGGCCTGGTTACATTGATTGCAATAGCTGTGCAGGTAAATAGTTGTAAAAAGAACGACAGCCAGCCATCGCCATCGGCGCTTACATTCAATGTGCCGGTTAATTTCCCCGCACCGGCATTTGATTTTAAAACAATCCCACTTACCACACAGGGATTTGAACTGGGGAGAAAATTGTTTTATGATGGTTTGCTTTCTAAAGATGGTAATTTTCCCTGCTCCTCCTGCCACCAGCAGTTTGCAGCTTTTATAACTTTTGATCACGATTTTAGTCACGGATTTAATAACCAGTTTACAACCCGCAATGCGCCTGGTCTTTTTAACCTGGCCTGGCAATCAGAATTTCAATGGGACGGTGGCATCAATCACCTCGACTTGCAGCCGCTGGCACCGCTCACAGCCCCCAACGAAATGGCAGAAGATATTAATAATGTCATCGCCAAGCTCAATGCAGATGCCAACTATAAAAGTATGTTCAGGGCCGCATATGGTACCGATGAAATCAACAGCCAGCGTATGCTTCGGGCGCTTGCACAGTTTATGGTTATGCTGGTCTCCGCCAACAGCAGGTATGATAAAATAAAAAGAGGAGAAGATCATTTTAGTACCGAAGAACAAAGTGGATACAATACTTTCCAGTCTAAATGCGCTGCCTGCCATGCAGAACCACTATTTACAGATTTAAGTTACCGCAACGACGGCCTCACACTTCATCCCGAACTGAAGGACTATGGCCGCATGCGCATCACGCATAATAGTTCTGATTCCATCAAATTCAAAGTGCCGAGCCTGCGCAATATCATGATCACTTATCCCTATATGCACGACGGGCGCTTTTATACGCTGGACCAGGTATTCAACCATTATGCTACCGGCGTAGTGAAAAGCGCAACGCTCGATCCCTTACTGACCAATGGTATTTCGCTTTCATCTACTGAAAGGAGTAACCTCAAAGCTTTTTTCCGGACACTCACCGATTCTACATTTATCAAAGATAGTCGCTTTGCACAGCCACAATAAAAAACCGGCTCTTTGAAGAGCCGGTCCCGAACATATCTTATCTGGTAATTATGCTTTTCTTTTCCCTTTCAGTGTTTCCAGTATGCCCTGCTGCTTCTTCAATTCATCCTGCTGCTTTTGCTGATCCTTCTTGTTATCTTCCAGTTTATCCTGCAGGCTTTTTATCCGCTTTTCATAATCTTTCTGATCATCTACTAAGCCGTCAAATTTTTTCTGCGCTTTTTTCAAAACATCTTCCTGGTCTTTAATCTGCACTTCAAGGTTATATGCATCGATGGAAGCAACCATATCGTTTAGCAAGTCTTTTGCACCATCAAGAGAGGAATTATCCGGGGCCACCCTTGCCTTTACATCTTCACCGGTTTTTCCCACCACAAGAGACACAACAGTTATATCTTTTTCTTTCCGGCTTTTGCGCTCGATTTTAAAATAGAGGTCACTCATAAAGTCCTGCGATTCGCGCAATTTATAGCTGCGAAATACGGTAAAACCCTTGGTGTCGCTGCCTTTCATCCCTTTTCTCGACATATAGTCAGCAATTGCCTTTTCAACAACATTTTCGGTATAGGGAAGTTCAATGATGGCTGCCGGCTGTGTGGTGCGCTGAAAATCGGTGGTGGCTTCAAAAGCCTGGGGCTGGGCCCTTACTATCATTACAGAAGCAACAGCCATTAGTAGAATAAAAATTCGTTTCATACAATTAGTTTTATACATTTAACTAGATGCCGCGCGGTTACTTTCAGTTGCATGCGCACAGGAAGTTAAAAAAGAATCTGCAGCACCGCAAAAAAACTAAATTTGTCAAAATCTTTGATTCATTGAGCAGCTTAAAAAAATTAGCGGGCCAAACCGCTATTTATGGGTTTACCAATATCCTTGGAAGGTTACTCAATTACTTATTGGTTCCCTTGTATACGCATATCCTGACACCGGAAGCTTATGCTCCTGTCAATATCGTGTATGCATGGATACCTTTTCTCACGGTCATCTTCACGTACGGAATGGAAACTTCTTTTTTCAAGTTTTCACAGGATATGGAGGAAAGAAAAAAAGTGCTGGGCACCAGCTCTGTTTCTTTGCTTATAACCACCATAATTTTTACAGCGCTTTTGTTGTTTTTCAAAAATCCATTATCCGGTTGGATGGAGCTGGGTAAACACCCGGAATACATCACTTATTTCGCGTTTATACTTGCATTCGACACGTTAACGGCTATTCCATTTGCCAATCTCCGCCTGCAAAACAGGCCCATTAAATATGGTGTCATCAAACTGGTCAATATTGGTCTCAACATTGGGTTAAATGTTTTTTTCCTGATCGTTTGCCCCTGGTTATTGCACCACGATCATCACTGGGTATCGCTTTTTTATAATCCCTATATGGGCATTGTATATATTTTTATTTCCAACCTGATTTCCAGCCTCGTCACCTGGTTATTGCTGCTGCCGGAAATCATGAATATTGAATGGAAGATTGACACGGCATTATGGAAACGAATGATGACCTACTCATTGCCGCTGATTGTTGTGGGACTGGCAGGTATGGTAAACGAAACACTGGACCGCGCCTTTTTTCTGCCAAAATTTCTTCCTTACAGCCTGGAAAAAAACAACCACCTTATTGGTGTATATGGGGCCAATTACAAACTGTCTATTCTAATTACATTATTCATACAGGCTTTCAGGATGGGCGCCGAACCATTTTTCTTTCAGCATGCGCTGGCTGATAATGCAAGGCAAACCTATGCGCGGATCATGAAATATTTTGTCATCATCCTCAGCATCATGTTCCTTGCGGTGGCTATGTACCTGGATGTATGGAAATTTTTCCTGCGCAATAAATCTTACTGGGAAGGTTTGTATGTAGTGCCTGTGCTGCTGCTGGCCAATGTTTTTCTTGGTATTTATTATAATTTGTCGGCCTGGTTTAAACTAAGTGGTCAAACCAAGATGGGCGCTTATATTACCATCATCACTGCAGTATTCGCTTTCATCCTGAATATCTGGTGGATTCCTGTTTGGGGCTATTTCGGATCGGCACTGGCCACGATGGTATGTTATGGCATTCAAATGGTAATTTGTTATTACCTGGGACAAAAATATTATCCCATACCATATCCTACCAGGAAGTTATTAAGCATACTTGCACTCTCTTTGGTATTCTATGGCGTGTATTACCTGGCAGTCAGGTATATTATTTCGCCAAAGGACATATTTGCATTCCGGGCGAGCACAGTTATTCTTGCTACATTTTTATTTTCACTGTTTGTCTATATCATGTACCGGGTTGAAAAACCTTACCTGAAAGATTTGTCTATTCCTTTTCTCAATAAATTTTTAAGAAGACCGTAAACTTTATTTACGGGCGAAGCCAAGCCGTTTCAGGGTATCTACAAAAGCTGTTTGTGTGTACAGGCTAAACTTAAAGCCGTTGGAACAACCACATGCATTGCACAACAAGGTTTCTCCCGTTGGCTGCAGGTCAATAGAACCGGCTTCAATCTGCCGCTGCTGCAGGTAAGTATTCAGTTTTGAAATGTTTTCTTCCCTGCTGCTCCCATATCCCCATGGATCCGAACATTGTGTTTGCGTGCGGGTCATTTCAATAGCCGGTAGTATGCAGCAATTGGGTGCGCGTTTGCTGCAGGAAACAACAATGAATATACCCGATATGACAAGGATAAGCGAACGGTGCATCATACCGGTTTGACACCGGATTGGTCTGCACTGTTGCATCACCGTTACGCCTCCTGTAAAAAAGGGTTGTGTTTTTTTTCAAAACCTATAGTGGTTGGCTCTCCATGGCCTGGATAGACAATTGTATCATCGGGCAATACCCAAAGCCGGGTTTTAATACTATGGATAAGCGTTTCGAAGTTGCCGCCCGGCAAATCGGTCCTGCCGATACTCATCCGGAACAATACATCACCGCCTATGATAAATTGCTGCGCAGCGCAGTAAAAGCATATATGACCGGGGCTGTGACCGGGTGTGTACAATACTTTTAGCTCATCTTCACCCAACCGTATGATATCGTCTTCACGTAAAAAATGAAGCACGCCCGTATAGTTGTCAAATGGTAAATTCCACCTTTTCCCTGCCAGTCCGGCGTTTTCAAGGACAACCTGTTCATTGGAATGGACGTATGGTTCCAATGCATAGGTGTCATGAATGAACTTATTGCCAAATACATGATCGAGATGACAATGTGTATTTAACAAATATTTAGGCAGTAACCGGTTCTCTGAAATATAAGCTTCCAGTTCCCTGCGTTCATTACCAAAATAACAGCCGGGATCTATAATGATGCAATCACCTGTTTCGTTATGCAAAACATAGGTATTTTCGGCAATCGGGCTAAAAACAAACGAACTAACTGTTATCATAATCCGCTCCCTTTTTTCAGGTGTATTCTTTCACCCAAATAGCATAATTTTAATTACTAAATGTCTGGTATGCAATTTCAGAAGAATAGTTTGACACAGCAATTTTTTACCATGAAGAAATTAGTATTGCTTACTATAAGCCTTATCAGCACTGGTTTGGTCTTTGCACAATTGGGCACCGTTGAATTTGGAAAGAACAGGGTACAATATAAAAAATTCAAATGGGCATACTATCAAACTGACAATTTCAATTCATACTACTACCAGAATGGCGAACCGCTGGCCAAATATGTGGCACAAATGGCCGAAAAGGAGTTACCCGATATTGAAGGTTTTGTGGAATATGGCCTGCAGCGCCGCGCCAATATTGTCATTTATAACAGCTTCAATGACCTGGAACAGTCTAATATCGGTCTCAACCTCGACTGGCAAACCACCGGTGGTATTACCAAACTGGTCAACAATAAAATGATTGTTTATTACAACAGCGATCACAACAACCTTCGCAGGCAGGTGCGTAGTGGACTCGCCAGGATTTTGCTGGACAATATTTTATTTGGTGATGACCTTGGCGAATTTGCCGCCAACCAGGCGTTGCTTGATTTACCCAAATGGCTGACCGATGGTTATGTTGATTATGCTGCCGAAAACTGGAGTACAGAACTGGACGATGAACTGAAATCTGCCCTGCTGTCCGGTAATTACAAAAACTTTTACCAACTGGCATTTGAAAAACCATTGCTGGCTGGTCATGCATTCTGGTATTATGTAGCCGAACGGTACAAAAAAGAAAACGTTACTTATTTTCTATACTTAGCCAGGGTATACCGCAACCTGAACAGTGCTTCCAATCGCATTGCAAAAAAGAAATTCAAGGAAGTGCTGAAAGATTTTATGGCGTATGAGCAGGATCGGTACGATAAAGATATCCGTGGCAGAAGAAATGCGCCCAAGGGTTCTGTTCAAACAGTGGAAGAAGTGGATAACAACCACAAATTTTTCCGTTATTCCCCCAATCCTGCCCCAAGGAGTCAAACCTATGCCATCACCGAATTTTCTCATGGACAGTATTGTGTTATCCTCTATGATAATTTTATCGACAGGAAAATATTGCTGAAAAATGGTGTTCGCTCCAATGAAAATGAAATCAATCCCAATTACCCACTGATAGCATGGGATGGAAAAGGAACCAATCTCGCGGTATTATACAGCGACGAAGGAAAAATAAAATTATTTGTATATGATCTCATTGCAAAGTATAAAAAAATAAAACAGGACATCCCTGACTTCGACCAGGTGCAGGACATGAAATATATGCTGGATAAAAACACTTTGTTGTTTAGTGCAGTGAGAAATGGTCAATCCGATATTTACATCTATAAGATAGATAAACAAACCATCGAACAAATTACCAATGATGTGTATGATGACCTGGATGCCACTTTTGTAGCATTCCCTAATAAAAGCGGTATCATCTACTCATCAAACCGGCCAAATGCTTCTGCAAAAACGGGTGATTCCATTTTACCTTCCGACAATCATTACAATGTTTTCCTGGTTGACAACTGGAATAAAAGTGAATTTAAACAAATATCTCAACTGACAAGACTGAAATATGGTAATGCACGCTATCCAACGCAATATAACAATGCGCACTTCACCTATGTGAGCGACGAAAGTGGTATCGGTAACCGCTGGGCTGGTTTTTTTACTACTGAAAGGGCGGGTATTGACACGGTATATAAAATTGGAGACGATATCTTGCACAACCCTGATCTAAAGGAACTGGATTCCACCCTTCGCATCAACAAAAAAAGTGAACCGGATTCAATATTTACTTTTTCCATTACCAACGATTCGGCTTATGTATTTCCTTTAACCAATTACCAAAGCACTTTAAAGGAAACCAAAATAGCCGGTGATAATGGGCTGGTGAGCGAAGTAAGACAGGAAGGTGATCTGCTATTTCTCTATAAATTAAAAGTAGATGAAAGCACACTGAAGAAAAGAAGTATTAACCCGCGCCCAACAGACTTCAGGAGAAAAACAATTGAAGCTGCACGCATAGCTGCAGCCGCCTCTTCAAAATATACCCGGCCTGCAGAAGATACTGCCAGCAGGAAGAAAGATATTTTTGAAACAGAATTTGAAAATGAAAAGAAAGATTCTACGGCAAAGAAACCAGTAGTTACCAAAGAGGAAGAAGAAAAAGCACCACCTTCCATTTTACGCAAGGCAAAACATTACGATTACAAGCTAAAGTTTTTTATAGACAATGTTTCTTCCGGTTTCAATAATGATGTTTTAATAAACCGTTACCAGCCGTATACCGGCGCATTGCCCATAGTGCTGAACAGCACAGGGGGTTTTAATGGTTTGTTGAAGGCAACAGTGTTTGATGTGATGGAAGACCTGCGGTTTACCGGTGCTATCAGGTTACCATTAATTAATACCGCAGGGTCGAGCTCGGTAATATACCCAACTGGAACGCAGTTCCAGGTGGGAAACAATTCGCTGTTTGATGCAGGTGGTGAATGGTATGCCAGGTTTGATTACCTCAAAAAAAGAGTGGATTTATCGGCGCTGTATTACAGGCAAACACAGGTTGGTAATATCATTACCAACGGCGGTATTAACTATGGCGCTAAATCGTATACCAACCTCTTCCAGGGTATCATGAAATATCCGTTTGATAAAGTGAGAAGTATTCGTTTTTCTGCCGGTGTACGTACAGATAAAACTGTTATTCGTGGTGAGGATCAGAATTCACTCGAAGCTCCGGATATTAAACAGTCATTCCTGCTGACACACCTGGAATATGTATATGACAATACCATCGCACCAGCCACCAATGTATTCAAGGGTATGCGGTATAAGTTTTATGCAGAATACAATTCACAAATAAACAAGAACCAGTCGCAGGCTGGTAAAAACAATTTCAATTTTGGATTTGATGGCCGCTATTACTATCCTATCTACCGCAATTTTATCTGGGCAGCCCGCGTGGGCGCCGACTTTAGCTGGGGGGATCAGAAAATTTTATATTACCTGGGCGGTTCTGATGGCTGGCTGATTCCAAAAGCCAATTCAGGCAACACACCACAGGATCCTGCTTATGCTTATCAAACATTGGCGGTAAATATGCGTGGCTTTAATCAAAACGTAGCGAACGGTAATAACGCGCTTGTCATTAACAGTGAGTTTCGTTTACCGGTGTTCGCCACCTTCTTTAATAAACCCATCAACAATGCTTTCCTGCGCAACTTCCAGATAACACAGTTTATCGACCTGGGCAGTGCCTGGAATGGTGCTTATAGCAAAATTGAAAGACCTCAGGTAGTATACCAGGACGGTGGACCTGTTTCGGTGAGAATAAAAGCCGGTGGTATCGGACCGTTTGTGGGGGGCTATGGATTCGGTGTAAGAAGTACCCTGCTGGGTTATTTCCTTAAACTGGATGCCGGTTGGCCCATGGACCGGTTCTTCAAGGGAAAACCAATTTTATATTTTGGTATGGGGGTTGATTTCTAAACAACCATCCCAGGAACGATATCATTAAACATATTATGAGCAGTGGCTACCAAACCGCCCTGCTCATTCTTTTTATGGTCATATAGAAGATGCTGAGAAAAAAAGTAAAACTCATAATCATGCTCCAGGCATTAACATAATCAAACGGGTGGAGCAATATACCCGCAATATCAGTGACTAACTGAAAGGGATTGCTGATAACATCCCAACTATTGAACCGCAGGTAACGCCCGATATAAACACCCAGCGCATTGAGCCACATAACCGGGAATACAAAAAACGTTTCAAAGCGGTATAGCCACAGGGCGCCTAGTATTTTTTCCATATGCCGCACAGACATAATGCCCATCATCAACGCATTCCATGCATAGGAAATAATCAGCAGCAGGTCAAACCACCGCGGGACAGCATGACTGTCGTACAAATGAAAAAGATCGGTGAGTATATAAAATGAATTGGGAATGAAAAGCAGCCATACAGTAAATGCCAGCGCAAATTTCCATTTGTTTTCAATCCACCCGGGTCGCAACGTAAGTTGATAAGATAATAAATAGGGCAGGAAGGCAAGGAATAAATTCCATACCAGGAATGCAAAGGTAAGTTTACCGGTATAGACTATCCTTGCCATGAGTAACAGAAGGCCAAATCCAACTGAGGTCATCAGCAAACGGTGAATTTCCAGTTTGGGCAAATACCCATTGATACGTTTCGATGATAATCTTATGAACTGATTCATATAAATTTTGGAATAAAGATGATACAACCAATAATCAACGCAGCAATGGCCACTACCAGCACGGCTGCAGCCGACACATCTTTTATTAATTTCACCTGCGGGTGCCTTCCCGGATGCACCATATCGCAAAGCGCTTCTATAGCAGTGTTAAACAATTCGGCCGTCCATACCAGTCCAATCATGGCTACAATGAAAATCCATTCAGTGACCGATAACTGTTTCCAGATGCCCAGTAGTAATACTGAAACAGTAGCACCAGCATGCAGCCATGCATTGTGTTGCGACTTGAAAAACGCCACTATACCTTCCCACGCAAACTGAAAACTTTTCGCACGCTGTCTCCATGAAAATTTAGTTGCTTCCATAATTTTCTTATTGTAGACTCACCTTACCTCCTCCCTGGAAAGGGAGGAGGTTTCTCCAATATATCAACAAGGTGAGCTTGGGTATTCGGTTAATTATTTTTTTCTGATGTTTTACCTGCAATCCATTTCCACCAAAATGCAGTGCAGGTAGTATATACAAACATTTGATACAAGTTGTCCGACACTGAATGACCATTCCTGGTGATAGCTGTAAATACAGGTACCAGGAATACAACAGCAGCGATTGATACCAGCCATCCCAGCGGGTGAACAGGCAGGTATGTCCATCCCAATTGTTTAAACCATAAATTTTTCATGATAAAAAGTATTTAAACGGGTTAAGGAAGATTTTGTAAAAACAACACCCAACATGGAAGACAATCCCACACTCACCAGCAGCAATACTGCATCATTGTCCATCCTTCCAAAAGGTATGTCCAGTAAAAAATATAACAGCAGCATTGATAACAGGCCGAGTAAAGTAACCATGAACAATAGCCAGTAAAACTTATCCATGGCCTCGTAAGGCAGGTACACATATTTTTTTACCAGCCAGGCGACGGGAAATATGAGTGGCCAGGTAACAAAACAACCAATACCGAAAACAATAGGTAATACAAAAAACATAAGCGCCCCGGAAAAGTTTACCGTTCCAATGGCAACAAATACTGCATTCAGCAATATTGTCCGTATCCATATTAATGCTGCGTTTTTGTACATGGCCCCTGTTATTTCTTTTCTGCCAGTTTTATGCGCCCGGTTTCAAAATATCGTATGGTAGCCGCGTCGGCATAATTCCAGGATAGCCAGGTGTGGCGCTGTTGATTTTCCAGGTAGTGATTTTTCCAGTCTTTTAATATCATTTCCATACCGCAATCGTTGCAGTTACCAAGGCGTATCCCCTGTTTATTCAATTCGGCCTCCCGCTTTTTTAACAGGTCAAGGTGCTGATCAAGCACTGGTAATGTTCTGTCGGATAATGTGAGCAGGAAAGGAATATCTAGTGGAATCTTGTCGCTGTGACTAATATTATATTTGGCAATAAATACATCCCAGTTAATCGTGGTGCCCACTACAAACAATGCCACCAGAGCCCATGCATTGACACGAAGGAGGTAATAGGAAGTTTTCTTCCAGGTAATTTTTATCAGCACTGTTACCAGGCCAACCAATGTTAGTATAAGAAACGCGAGTACACCAATGCGTTTGTACGCAAGGCCCATCAGCTCGATATAATAATAATCACGTATCAAAACAGATATCACCAGTATTCCATTTTGAACCAGCCATGCATAAGCACCCATTTTCAGCCATTTGTTTTTTTGGTAAAAATTCAGGTTGCCCCGGAAAAAAAACAGCAACACAATCATAGCAAGCACCAGCGACAGGATCAGCAACTCGGTGCCCTCATGAATCATTGTAGTGAGGTTAATGTCTGGTGTGTAGGTGAAATTGAACCAGAGATAGTTAATATCGATAACATTAATGATTAATAAGAGAAGGTTTAAAAGGCCAAGGCTGATAAGGCCGACTGTATACTCATTTTTCAATGCCATGATCCCTTTTGCCAGCCGTCCCATGACAATGGAGGCAATATCATATATCATACTACTGCTGGTTCCCATCCGATCTTTTCTTTCGCGCAGGAGATTGTCAGTATAATCAGCTTCCTTTTTTTCCAGGCAATTGGTTTTAGCCCGCACCAGCAAAGAACCCGTTATATAAAAACCTGCCAGCAGGAACAAAAAGCGTTCAATGGAAATCAACTCAAAAAACCGGGTGAAAAAGTATTGCAGTTGCGCGCCAATTTTTTGCACCAGGCCGGAAAATATATTATTGGCAAAATTGTAGATGATGAAAAATACGGCTACAATCAGCAGGGGAAATATGGCAAAACGAATAATCTGTCCAATCTTCCATTTTTTCTTCCCGGCTGTGCGTGGCCTGCGCAGCATAGAAGAAAAGCCGGCGACAAATAATGTAAAGTTGAGCAAAATAGATCCTCCGGCAAAAAGCGCTGAACGATGTGCATATTCTGCAAATGCAAAAATCAGCAGCAAAGTACAACCCATGGCTAATTTACTAACCAATGTATTGTTGATGATCACGGCAGCTATGCAGATGATATGGGCAGCCAGCAAATATTTTACAGTTCGGTTGTGCCTTGCCGCTGGATACAGGAAGAAAAGGCTGCCGGTAATAAAGACATCAAACAGCAAACTGTTGATCGCAAATTCTTCCTGCCAGAAAACAAGATTGAATAACAATGCACCCATCAAAATGATGGTGATACCCATTTTATTATTTTTCATCGTAAGAGGTTTTACCAGGTTGTATAGAGGTGGCCGGAGAAAAAATACCCGATTTGATGGTTGCCGTAGGAATGGTTACAATCCCAAACCAATCAAGGTGACTGATGGGGGGAGATTGTTTTCCTCTCCTGTACGCGGCTTTAAAGGCAGGCCAGTATTCAGGCATGGTGAAAAAACCAAATAACAGCGTACTCAGTACCGGGAAAGAAACATGACCATTGCCCAGCATAAATGCCTGCAGGGATACTTCTCCCTTATCGGTAGTGGGGTAATCAAGTAGTATATGCTTCATATCGTGCTTGGCATAGTGTGTCAGCAATTCAAATTGGTTCACATCCAGCAGCCTTACAAGATCCCTTCCCAGTGTGCCTTCGGGGAATGATTGCAGATCTTTCCGTGTATAGGGAAAAACAGAAGGTTTCCGGATTAATTTAAGAACAGGCAGTGCGAGATGGTGTGTGAGCACTACGAGTAATTTGCTGCGAAACCGGATAATAAACTGGTACATATTTTTATTTTAAAAGTACTTTGTATTTCAAAGTGTAGGTACAAAAAAATTATGATATCGATTTAATCATTTGCTCCAATCCGTCAAGGTGTTGCTTGAATGCTTTTTCCCCTGCTTTGGTAACCGAATAGGTCGTATTGGTCTTGCGGCCGATAAATCCCTTCTGTACTTTGAGAAATCCATTTTCTTCCAGTGTTTTTAAATGTGATGCAAGGTTTCCGTCGGTTACGTCGATCAGTTCTTTCAGCTCATTAAAATTTACTTCCGCATTTACCATCAAAGCACTCATGATGCCCAGACGGATACGGCTGTCAAAAACTTTATTGAGATTTTCTATCGGGTTCTTCATCATTCCTTTTCCAGAGAAAAATAAATATTGTTTACTATTTCAAAGAAATTGCAACCATCCATATCCGTTTCATTCGCCATCGTCATCACCTGCTTCATGCTTCATTTGCGTTCATATTTCCACCACATAACAGCACCGTAAATAATATGCAATACCCCGAAACCCAGGGCCCAGCAATAAAGGCCGTACCCGGGCGTCCACAAATTTATAATTCCCAGGATAATTTGTCCGTAACCGAGATACCGCACCTCTCCCAATGTGTATTTGCTGCCATTGACGAGGCCAATGCCGTAAAGGATCAAGCAGGTTGGCGCAATCATGGCGTAATCATTTATCTGCAACATTCTTAATATAATGAAACCGCCTGCCACCATGGGCAGCAATGTGCTGAACAATAACCGCCTCGTGGTAGCACTCCAAACCGGTGTATTACTTTTCCGGCTGCGGAAATAAGTAAACAGGAATGCCAGTACAAAGGCGCCGGTAAATATAGAAACAGCAATAATGACCAGGTTTCGCTCCAGTTGCCCTACATTATTATAATATCCCCTGTCGGGAAAATAGCGGTCAATTTCCCTGTTCGCCAGCCAGGCCCCTATTAGTGCACAGGAACCCGCTGCTACCCCGCTCCAGCCGCTTAAACTGATAAAGCGACTGCTCCGCTCCATCATCTTCTTAATATCCTGTAATGTTTCAAAGCTCTGTTGCTGTTGATTCATATAAAAAGCACTTTGAATTACAAAGTAAATATAAGTTTCCGGAATTACCAAACAGTTAACCTCCATTTTTCCGTATGTCACCTAAATTACTTTCTGTTTTCTTACTAAATGTTATTTTTGAAGCTGTATGAGTTGTTTAAAATCGTTCTTGTGTAAAGCCCTGCTCTTTTTTTGTGCTTACCTGCTGTGTACCTCAGCAATTGCCCAAAACAAAATTATCAGGGGGTATATTAAAGACGCGCTGAGTGATGAGCGTATCCCCTTTGCATCCATTAGCTTCATGAATGGCGGCGGAAAACTGAGCGACTCCGCCGGGCGGTTTATTTTTCACCTTGAATCATGGCCCACCGACACTTTGCTGGTCACTTATGTTGGGTATAAGGATTACAAAATATTTATCGGGCCTGAACTTCTTCAAAGAGCTGTGGGCAATGAACTTGAACTCGTTATTGGCATGGATCGCGGTAAAATTGTCCAGGAAGTAATAGTGAAAAGAAAAATCGACCGTGGTTACCTGATGTGGAAACGTATTGTAAAACATAAAAAGGAAAACGATCGTTACCGCTTCAATAATTTCGCTTACGAGCTCTATAATAAAATGGAGCTCGACCTGAACCGTATCAACAAGGACAAAATGAAAAGAATGGGCCTGTTTCGCCCGTTTGGCTTTATTTTCGATAACGTGGATACCACGGAAGGCGCGCCTTTCCTGCCTGTATTTTTGACGGAAACCATCTCTGATTATTACTACCAGAAAAACCCCTTCAAAACAAGGGAAATTATCAAAGGCAGCAAAACGCAGGGTGTCAACAATGAAAGTGTGAGCAGGCTGCTGGGTGGTACGGATGCCAATGTAAATGTGTATGCCAATTTCATCCCGGTATTCGACAAACAATTCATAAGCCCCATCAGTGACAATGGCGATAATTATTACCAGTACAAAGTGCTGGATTCTCAAATGGTGAATAACCGGCGGCTGATTCATATGTCGTTTACACCCAAACGAAAGGGAGAAAGCACTTTTGAAGGTGATTGCTGGGTACACGACACCAACTGGGCCATTCAAAAAATGACCCTATACTTGTCCAAAGATGCCAATATCAATTTTGTAGACAAGCTTAGCCTGATACAGGAGTATAAAATGATTGATGACAGCACCTGGTTCCTCGTAAAGGACAAGTTTGTTGTCGACATCGCTCCCATTGGAAAAGACAAGTTTGGTGTTATTGGACGGAAAACGACCACGTACCGGAATATAGAACGCGATCAGCAATACATTGAAGATTCACTAAAGAAAAATAAAATCATACAGGAAGTAGAATTTGCACAAGGCGCCCGGGAAAAGGCAGATGATTACTGGAAACAGGAACGGCATGAAGAATTAACCAAAAATGAAAAAGCCGTGTATGCAATGATCGATACACTGCAAAAAATGCCGCTGTTCAAAAAATATACAAATATTATCAACTTCATTGCAACGGGTTATCTCGAAGTAGGCAATTATGAAATCGGCCCCTGGCAAAACTGGATATTTGCCAATGTGCTGGAAGGGCTTCGTTTAAGATGGGATCTTGGTACCAACCGCGAATTCAGCAAAAAAATTATCCTGCACGGTTACCTCGCTTATGGATTTGGTGATAAAAAATTTAAATACGAAGCAGATGCCATGTACCTGTTTAACAAAAACCCGCGTGCATATATTTTTGCCAAGTATTCAAAGGACCTTGACTATGGACAGCAATACCTGGATGAAGTAAGCCAGGACAATATTTTTGCACTGGCTATCCGCAAAGCCAATGTGCCAATTAAATTTTTATTTACAGAAGAAAAAAGGGTAGAACTGTTTAAAGAATGGCATTCCGGGTTTTCTGTTACACTCAATACCACCAGCAAACGTTATGATCCATTGAGAAACCTTCCTTCAAAAAATATTTATAATACTGGCATACCAGGGGAAGCGCTCAATAATTTTGAGACTTCACTTAAATTCCGTTTTGCCTACCTGGAAAAATTCCTGGAGAATACATTTTACCGGTACAGCCTGGGAAGTCCTTATCCTATTGGTGAATTCAAAATATCCAAGGGGATCAGCGGTGTGCTCAACAGCAGCTACAACTACACAAAATTATCTGGCAGTATTTCTGATTATGTAAAAATTCCCCCTTACGGAAATATTTATTACAATGTTTTTGCCGGCAAAACTATCGGTACACTGCCCTTTATGCTGCTGGATGTAGCGCCTGGCAACGAAATATATTATTACAACCGTTATGCGTTTAATTTATTGAACAAGTGGGAATATGTGCATGACCATTATGCCGGTTTTAATTTCGAACACAATTTTGGAAATGGTCTCTTCCGTTTTATACCGCTTACACGAAAATTAAAATTCCGCCAGTTCTGGAACGCAAAAGCATTGTGGGGCGGCCTGAGCGATGCCAATAAACTATACAACACATCGCCCGATTATACATTTAATTCACTGGATGGAAAAACCTACCTCGAAGTAGGTACAGGCGTAGATAATATCTTTAAAGTTTTCCGTCTTGATTTTGTTTGGCGTGTTCTTCCAAGACCATTACCGCCGGAGAAGGTGAAACGCTTCGGTGTGTTTTTCAGTTTCAGGCTTGCTTTTTAAATTTGATACCTCTGTATTATTATTTTAATTCGCCGGACTAACTTCTTTTATTTTTCCTAACTTACCCATACAATCAACGATTGCATATGAGTAATTCTTATATTATGGCGCTGGACCAGGGCACCACCAGTTCAAGGGCCATCTTGTTTGACCACCATGGAAACATTGCGACAGTTGCACAGAAGGAATTTACACAACATTACCCACAGCCCGGATGGGTGGAACATGACCCCGAAGAAATATGGAGCACACAATTCAGCGTAATGGCAGAAGTCATTGCGAAGCAAAATATTTCCACCAGTAATATTGCAGCCATTGGTATTACCAACCAGCGCGAGACAACCATTGTATGGGATCGCGAAATTGGCAAACCTATTTACAATGCTATTGTATGGCAGGATAGAAGAACAGCCGCCTTTTGTGATGAATTGAAAGAAAGGGGGGTAAGCCAATTGATTCAGGAAAAAACAGGCCTTGTCATCGATGCTTATTTCTCCGCGACCAAATTAAAATGGATACTCGATAATATAACTGGTGCCCGTGAAAAAGCAGCAGCCGGAAAATTGGCTTTCGGTACCGTCGATAGCTGGTTGGTTTGGAAATTGTCAGGCGGCAAATTGCATATTACAGATGTTAGCAATGCCAGCCGCACCATGTTGTGCAACATACATACCTGCAATTGGGATGATGAGTTGCTGAAAATATTTGATATTCCAAAAAATATTTTACCGGAAATAAAAGCATCCAGTCAGTTGTATGGCGTCACAGAAGTAGTGGTGAAGCATGCCAATATACCTATTGCCGGTATTGCGGGTGATCAGCAGGCAGCACTGTTTGGTCAAATGTGTACCCAGCCAGGCATGGTAAAAAATACTTATGGCACTGGTTGCTTTATGCTGATGAATACGGGAGAAAAGGCGGTTTCCTCCAGCAATAACC
Organism: Chitinophagaceae bacterium; assembly: GCA_044223995.1. Taxonomy (GTDB): domain Bacteria; phylum Bacteroidota; class Bacteroidia; order Chitinophagales; family Chitinophagaceae; genus JACMLD01. Next base: position 253,938 of record JBGALE010000001.1, on the reverse strand, counting down.
TGCTAACGACGATTGCATGGAAATTGAATAATAAGGTAGAGTATGCATTGGAGGGAAGTATTTTCATTGCAGGCGCTGTTGTACAATGGTTGCGCGATGGGCTGCATATTATCCGCTCTTCTGCTGAAGTGGAATCACTTGCAGCGCAGGCGGAAGATACAGGCGGTGTGTACCTGGTTCCTGCATTTGCGGGATTGGGTGCTCCTCACTGGAACCAGTATGCGCGCGGAAGTATTTTTGGTATTACCCGTGGTACGGGCAAACATCATATTGCACGCGCCGCCCTCGACAGCATTGCTTACCAGGTCACTGATATTTTGAAAGCCATGGAATCCGACAGTGGTATTAGTATAAAAGAACTCCGTGTAGATGGCGGTGCTACAATCAATAACCTATTAATGCAGTTCCAGTGCGATATTTTACAGGTTCCTGTAATCCGGCCGAAAGTATACGAAACAACAGCATTGGGTGCGGCTTATCTTGCCGGGCTTGCTGTGGGATATTGGGACAGTGTTGCAGAAGTACAAAAACAGTGGCAGGCTGATAAAACTTTTACACCAGTCATGCCCGCTGAAAAAGTACAAAAGCTCATACATGGCTGGCAACGCGCAGTAAAAGCAAGTGTGGCATGGGCGGATCAAAGTATATAACAATTAAGAGACTCCGGTAATATGCCAACTGGCATCTGCTGAAATAAAAATAAAAGAATGAACCGCGACAACATGCTGCAGCGATTGGAAAGCTTTTCGGGTGAATGGGATATTTGCATCATCGGCGGCGGCGCCACGGGTCTTGGTTCAGCTATAGATGCAGCATCGAGGGGATACAAAACCATACTGCTGGAAAAAACAGATTTTGCCAAAGGCACTTCTTCCCGGTCAACAAAACTGGTACACGGCGGCGTTCGCTATTTGCAGCAGGGTAATATTAAACTCGTGATGGAAGCCTTGAAGGAAAGAGGTACTTTAAAACAAAATGCGCCACACCTTGTAAAAAATCAATCCTTTATTGTTCCTAACTACAAATGGTGGGAAGGACCTTATTATGGATTTGGCCTGAAAGTATACGACTGGATGAGTGGCAACCTTGGGCTTGGACCTTCACAATGGCTGAGCAGGGAAGAAGTATTGTCGATGGCACCTACACTTGACCCGGAAGATCTGCGCGGTGGCGTGTTGTATCATGACGGACAATTTGACGATACGAGACTGGCGATTAACATGGCTCAAACCGCCGCTGAATCTGGCGGCTGTGTATTGAATTATATAGCTGTGACAGGTTTGTTAAAAGCAAAGGGGAAATTAATGGGTGTGCGGGCACGCGATGCACTTACAGGAAAAGAATATGAAATAAAATCCAGGGCAGTTATCAATGCAACTGGTGTGTTCAGCGATAGCATTCAACAAATGGATGATACAAGTGCAGAACCAACCATTGCACCAAGCCAGGGAATTCATATTGTTTTGGATGCTTCCTTCCTGCCGGGTAATGCTGCTATCATGATCCCGCATACGGATGATGGAAGGGTCTTATTTGCTGTACCCTGGCACAAAAAAGTAATTGTTGGTACAACTGATACCGCGGTTGCCCTGGTAAGCGAAGAGCCGGATGCCATGCAGGAAGAGCTTGATTTTATTATTCACCATATCGGTCGTTACCTCACCAAAGATCCAACGATCAATGACGTCAGGAGCATATTTGCGGGACTGCGTCCATTGGTAAAAAGCAGCAGCAAAAAAACAGCCGAGTTATCAAGGGATCATACCATCACCATCTCCGGCAGTGGGTTGATCAATATACTGGGCGGCAAGTGGACTACTTACAGGAAAATGGCCGAGGATGTAGTCAATATCGCCGCTATCAACAACAGGCTGCCACCCCAGGCATGTATTACAGGTACGCTCCCCATTCATGGTTCGATGGCAACAATCGATCATGACAACGATTATTATTATTACGGCACCGATATGGATGCAGTGTATGCATTGGGGCAAAAAGATAGATCCCTGCAGGAAAAAATTCATCCCGATCTGCCTTATACTAAAGCAGCCATCGCATGGGCAGTGCAGGAAGAAATGTGCATGACTGTAGAAGATGCATTGGCGAGAAGGACACGTTCCCTATTGCTGGATGCAAAGGCAGCACTGGCGGCTGCGCCGGTGGTCGCATCTTTAATGGCCCGTTTGATGGGAAAAGATGAATCATGGGTAAGTAACCAGGTTGAATTGTTCCGTAAAACAGCTCTTCATTATATTCCCAACAACAAGCTTGCTAATAACCAAAACCAACTGTCATGAATGCATTTATCGCCGAATTTATTGGTACCGCGCTGCTCATCATACTGGGCGATGGCGTAGTAGCCAATGTTGTGCTAAGCAAAACAAAAGGAAACAACAGCGGATGGATTGTTATTACTTTCGGATGGGCCATTGCAGTATTTACAGGTGTATTCGCGTCTGTCAAACTGGGCGGTGGTGGGCACCTCAATCCCGCGGTGACACTTGCCCTTGCCTATCTGGGTGATTTCGACTGGGCCAATGCAGGAACCTATATCGCCGCACAGATGGCGGGCGCGTTTACAGGTGCAGTAGTTGTATGGTTTGCTTATCAACAACATTTTTCAGCAACAGACGACGCCGATGGAAAGCTGGCGGTATTTTGTACGGCGCCAGCCATAAGAAGTAATGTATCAAATCTCATAACAGAAATTATTGGTACCATGGTATTGGTGCTGGGTGCCAAATTGATGACCGCTCCTGCCGTAAAACTCGGCACACTCGATGCCCTTCCTGTTGCTTTACTGGTATTGGGTATTGGCATTTCGCTGGGGGGGCCAACGGGCTATGCCATCAATCCTGCCAGGGACCTGGGTCCACGCATTGCACATTTTATTTTACCGATAAAGAGAAAGAGAAACAGCGACTGGAGTTATGCATGGATTCCTATAGCGGGGCCAATAGCAGGCGGGTTACTGGCTGCAGTTATTTTTAAACTGATTGGCTGATCGCTTCCACAATTACCTGGCTGGCAGTCTCAATTTGATCATCAGCAATAGTTAACGGGGGCGCAATACGCATACATTGTGGTGCAAATAAGAACCAGTCTGTCAGCACGCCATGATTGATCGCCACATCAATAACTTTTTTATTGATAGCAAAGTTGTCAAACTCAACTGCCATCCACAACCCACAGGAGCGAATGGATTTAATGGCAGGATGCACCAGTAATTTCCTGAACAGTTGTTCCTTTCGCTTTACCTGGTCAATCCATTTTTCTTCTATTAACGCTTTCATACCTGCCAGGCCGGCGGCGCAACAAACCGGGTGACCGCCAAAGGTGGTGATATGCCCCAATACAGGATTGTCTGCCAGCTTAAACATTAGATTTCTGTCAGCAATAAAAGCGCCCAGCGGCATCCCGCCACCAAGTGCCTTGCCCAGTAACAAAATATCCGGGATAATACCGTACTGTTCAAAAGCCCACAAAGAACCGGTACGCCCAAATCCGGCCTGTATTTCATCCAGTACCAGTAATGCCCCCTGCTCATTACATTTTCTCCTCAATGCCATCATCCATTCTTTCGATGGGATCATGATACCACTTTCTGCCTGCACAGTTTCGGCGATAACACAAGCAGTGTTTTTATTTATAGAAGCCAATGCATCGTATGAATTGTAATCCGCATGAATAATTCCCGGCAACAGGGGACGAAATGCGTTGCGCCAGTATTCATCGCCGATAATACTTAATGCACCTTGCGTAGAACCATGATAAGCGCTTTTAAAGGCAATAATTTGTGTCCTTCCTGTTGCTCTCTTTGCCAGTTTCATAGCGCCTTCTGTTGCTTCTGCGCCTGAATTGGTAAAATAAATGGAGTTGAGTGAAGCAGGCAAATGATTGGCCAGCAACTGTGCATACTGCACCTGCGGCGATTGAATAAATTCACCATATACCAATACATGAAGGTATTCGTCGGCCTGTTTTTTAATGGCTTCTACTACTTTCGGATGACGGTGACCAATATTACAAACGGAGATCCCGCCGATAAGATCGATGTATAGCTTGTCATTGATATCGTATAACAATGCGCCTTCCGCTTTTTTTACTTCAATGCCCAGTGGTGCAGGAGAAGTCTGCGCTACATATTGCAGGAAAAGGGCGCGCTGGTTCATGTTGCCGGGATTATTTTACGCAAAGAACGCAAAGGCGGTTCAAAGCCACAAAGTTTTTTGATATTTGTATGAGCATTACTGCTCCCTGAAGCAATATTCTTATTACCTGATTTCAATTGTTCAATTTTAAAAGTATCAATATGCCTATTATCATGCAGGTGGATGGAGTATACCCAGCGTATGGAAACAATTGTTTTATTGCTCCCAATGCTACGATTGTGGGCGATGTCATTATGGGTGACGACTGTAGTATCTGGTTCAATGCTGTCGTACGGGGCGATGTCAATAGCATCAGGTTAGGTAAGAAAGTAAATGTACAGGACGGCGCCATTATACATGCCACTTACCAAAAAACAAAAGCCATCATCGGGAACAATGTTTCTATCGGGCATAATGCCATCATACACGGATGCACCCTGCACGACAACGTATTAATCGGGATGGGTGCGATTGTAATGGATAATGCTGAAGTACACAGTAATACCATTATCGCCGCGGGAGCAGTTGTTCTTGAAGGAACGGTGTGCGAAGCGGGAAGTATCTATGCTGGTGTCCCGGCAAAAAAGATAAAGGAGATTTCGCCGGAACATATTCACGGTGAAATAGATCGGATAGCCAATAATTACCTCCGGTATGCAGGCTGGTTCAGGGGCCAGGAGCCGAGAGATCGATAAATTTTTACGGCCATTATACTACGCATTATTTACCAGTCGATTAATACGGTCGATTCGTCGAAAGCCAGTCCTATGGCTTGCTTTTGCTATATACTATTTGTAGATTTATATCGTTCTTGATAGAAATACAGACCTGATGAAAATCCGTTCAATTTTCCATATTCTTCTTTTAGCCGTCATGGTGTGCAGCCTCTCTTCATGTGGCTTGTGGCATAAGGTATTCGGCCCAAAATATGGATGTCCTGCAAACGGTAAGAATGTGGGGGCGGAGAGAATTTTAACCGGAGAAAAAGTTCCCAAAGCAAAGAAGTTTAAGGCCTAACAAGAGTAATTGTCGCGCCACGCGGCGTGATTTTTTATATACTTAAATCCGTACATATGAGCCTAACATTACGTACCGACTTTGGTTGCACAGAAGCAGTTATCGACGACGATTGCGGTCTTAAACGTTTTTATGAAGTAGCAGACATCCTCAGTGATGATCTTGATATCAAGTTCCTCAGCAAACTGGATGATTTCGATTCGCTGGTATGGGATTTCAACTACAAAGGCCACACGCTCACCCTTCATTACAACATTTATACCGGTATATCCATTTATCCGCGCAAGTTTCGGGAAGCGCCTCGCAGAGACAATGATGCAGTGGTAGAGGTTGCACAATTCCTGGAAACAAAACTCATGATTAATACAGCACGTAAATATCTTTCCTGATTTTTTCTCATTGTTGTTGTCGTAAGAGCTCCGTACCTAAACACTATGGGGCTTTTTTTGTGCGCTGCAGTTGTGAAGTAGTTAATAAGTCTTCTCTTCAATTGACTCTAAAAGGCCGTAATAGCTTACGTATCGGTCTTCTGTGATTAGCCCCCGGGCCACCGCATCTTTTATAGCACAGCCTGGCTCATTAATATGCTGGCAATTATTAAACTGGCAATCATTCAATACCTTCCGCATTTCCGGGAAATAATGCGACAGCTCCTGCCGGGAAATATTGACAAGACCAAATTCCCGCAAACCGGGTGTATCAATGATCCTGCCCCCGCCAGGCAAATCAAACATTTCTGCAAAAGTGGTGGTATGCAAACCCTTGCCGCTCCATTCACTTACCTCTTGCGTACGCAATAATAATTCAGGAAAAACCGCATTAATAAAAGATGATTTACCTACACCCGAATGGCCGCTCATTAAGGTCGTTTTGTTTTTCAGCAGGTTCTTTACCTCTTCCACACCAATGCTGTCCTTCACACTCATGGCAACAACAGTATAACCAATAGCCTGGTACATTTTCTTCCACAATTCCAGTTGCTCCAAATCTTTTTTCTTGTAGATATCTATCTTATTAAAAACAATGATCGCAGGCACATGATAGGCTTCGCAGGTAACAAGGAACCGATCAATAAAACCCTGCGAGGTTCTTGGTTCCCGTAAAGTGGCAAATAACAGCGATTGATCAAGGTTGGATGCTACAATATGATGCTGTTTTTTGTGCGAAGGAGATTGCCGGTTGATATAATTTTTCCGGTCGTATATGTGCGTGATCGTAACGGTTCTTTCCAGTTCATTCTCCATTTCCACTTCCACTTCGTCGCCTACAGCAATGGGATTGGTAGAGGTAATAGCGTCATCTATCTTAAACACACCTTTTATACGTGCGTTAAAAACTTCTCCTGCTGGCGTTTTGGTGATATACCAGCTACCGGTGGATTTATACACTATTACTTTCATGAATGCGCTAAATTACGTGAATACACCCAACCAGCAGGAAGAACAATAATCAGGGGAATTTTTTGAAAACTGTGTACCGCAACAAAATTTCCAGCAGAAGGAACAAACCGGCTGCCAATGCCAATGGGAAAAATTTTTCAGAATATCTTTTCAGGGCAGTGACCTCTATCCTTGATTTTTCAAGTTTATCAATTTCCGTATAGATGTTTTTCAGGCTTTCATTGTCCTTCGCCCTGAAATACTTGCCACCCGTTTCAGTAGCTATTTGTGTCAGCAGCTTTTCATCAAGGTTGACTTTTTCCCGTTGCATAATCACCGAGCCGCCTGCTGTTTGCATCGGCACCTGTGCATATCCCTCAGTGCCTACACCAATAGTATATACTTTCACACCCGTTGCTTTGGCCAGTTCTTTCGCGGTAACGGGTGGTATCTGTCCACCATTATTTTCCCCGTCGGTTAAAAGAATTACTACTTTACTTTTTGATTTGGATGCACGCAGCCTGTCGACACTTGTTGCCAATCCAGACCCGATAGCCGTTCCATCCTCCAGTAATCCACTTTGTATATTTCCAACCTGTGCCTGCAATACCGCCTGGTCTGTAGTCAGCGGGCAAAGTGTAAAACTTTCACCGGAAAATATAACGATACCGATTCTGTCTGTTGGCCTTCCGGCTATAAAACCTGAGGCAACTTCCTTTGCTGCTTCCATCCTGTTCGGCGTAAAGTCCTGTGCAAGCATACTACCACTGACATCTATACACATAACTATATCAACACCTTCTCCATTTACCAGTTCTTCATCATTCCTTGATTGGGGCCTTGCCATTGCCACAATCAAACAGGTCATACACAGCATCCGGAAAATAAAGGGCAGGTGTGCCAGCATCGTCTTCCAGGAACGGGTACTTTGTACCTGCCTGATGGAAGATATGCGTATGCTGCCCATGCGAGCAGATTGCTTCGCTGCATACCACCATATAGCTACCGGCAGCAACAAAAGCAGCCACAGCAGCCATGGATAAGCGAAACTGGTATTTTTAAAATAGTCAAAAATCAAAATAGAAACTTTGAAAAGCGTTTTTATGAAATAATTTTATCCAGTTGATCAATTGACTGACGGATATTGATCCACGATTCATTGTTTTCCTGTTCACCCGGCTGATACCTGGCAAATTTCACCGCATCGTTCATTCGGAGCGTTTGAGCCAACCCTACAAATATTTCATTGGGAATTTGGAACTGTTTTAACTGCACCATCAATTCACCGCTGGTCTTTTCCATCGTACCCAGGTTTGTTTTCCGGTATAAATACCAACGGAATATATCATTTAGTTGCGTGTGAAAAATTTTATTCCCTCCATTTAGTGAAAACCCTTTTTGCTTTAACTCTTCCAGCGACTGCAATGCTTCCTGCAAAGGTGACAGTTTGGAGATAACCTTTTTCACAACCGGTACCGGTGCTGCTTCTTTTTTCCGCAGGAAATAAATGATACCCAGCAATGCAAGGACACCTGCCGCCGCAATGATCCAGTTGATATAGCTGAGGTTTTTACTTTGCACATCGAGTATGTCTTTGATATCATGATAATCAGCCGCAGCATCAAAGTTTGCAAAGGCTACTGATACCGGCAGTGAGTCCGTGAGGTATTGTTTGTTACCGATTTCCAGCGGCAAGGCAGCAACTGACCACCGCCCAGAGTCAAAACTGGTAATAGTGATGGTTTGATGATAGTTTTTGTAATCAGCGTTGGTGGCCGTATCAATTTTCCCTTTATCGATGAATTCGAAATGTGCTAATGTATCCAGCGGAAACCATTTTGCATCCATACCAATCGGAACATTGGCTTCAAGAGTAAGTACGATCGGCTCACCAATTAATATTTTTTCCCGGTCGATACTGGCTTTTACTGAAACGTTTTGCGAAATGGCCGGGCTGGCCGTCAGCAAAAAGAAAAACAAAGCAGCGACGATATGTGTGGTGGTAAACTTCATTGAAAAGAATAACAGGCGGGGTTTTATGATCGTCCAATAAAAAATTTCTGCAACACTTTTACGTAGTCCTCATCGGTCCTTACATGAAGCAGGTCACTGCCACTTTTCAGGAATATATTTTTGCACCATTCCGTATGACTAAAAAAATATTTTTCATATTGCTGACGAATGAAATAATCACTGCTGTCAATCCATTTTGCCTTCCCAGTCTCGGAATCACTGACCTGCAGCAAACCAGCATCGGGCAGTTGCATATCCATTTTATCGTACACCTTTATTCCAATGATATCGTGTTTACGGCCTGCTACTTTCAATGCATCTTCAAATCGTTCATCCAAAAAATCACTGAGCAAAAAGGAAATACTTTTTTGTCTCGTAGCATTATTGAAGAAGCGGATCGCTTCACTAAGATTTGTGCCTGTTCTTTTTGGCTCTGCCGTCAATAACTCCCGTACTATATACAGCGCATGCTGTTTACCTTTTTTGGGAGCGATATATTTTTCAACCTTGTCGCTGAAAAAAATAACGCCTACCTTATCATTGTTGCTGATAGCAGAAAAAGTAAGTACGGCGCCTATTTCCGTAACCAGGTCTTTTTTCCTGGCATGTGTGGTACCAAATAATGAGCTGGCACTCACATCCACCAATAACATTACGGTCAGTTCACGCTCTTCTTCGAATAATTTTGTGTACGGGTGCGATAAACGAGCGCTTACATTCCAGTCGATAAACCGAACATCATCTCCAGCGGTGTATTCACGTACTTCCCGGAAGCTCATACCTCTTCCCTTGAAGGCGGAATGGTATTCGCCTGTAAAAAGGTGCTGCGTAATTTTTTTACTTTTTATTTCCAGCTCCTTTACCTTCTTTAATATTTCGGCCGTGGTGAGCATTTGCAGGGATGGCTGATAGTTTTCGGTTATGGTACACTGATAGTCCTCAATACTTCGTCAATGATGTTTTCTACATTGACGTTCTCCGCTTCTGCCTCATAGGTAAGGCCAATACGGTGCCGCAATACATCTTTAGAAATCGTCCTGATGTCTTCCGGAATTACATATCCCCTTTTATTGAGAAATGCATTTGCCTTTGCTGCCAGGGCTAAATTGATACTGGCCCTGGGCGATCCACCATAGGCTATCAATGGTTTTAATTTCTGGAGATTATATTTATCGGGGAAACGTGTGGCAAAAACGATATCGAGAATATAATTTTCCACTTTCTCATCCATATAAATCGTCCGCGATAAATCCCGCGCCTGCAATATTTCCTGCATGGAAACAACCTGTGTAACTTCAGGTGATTTTAATCCCTGCACATTTTGACGAATAATGAGTTGTTCTTCGCTTTTGCTGGGATAATCCACGACTACCTTCATGATAAACCTGTCGGCCTGTGCTTCTGGCAATGGATAAGTTCCCTCTTGTTCCAACGGGTTTTGTGTGGCGAGTACCAGGAAAGGTTCTTCCAGTTTGTAGGTAGTATCGCTAATGGTTACCTGTCTTTCCTGCATGGCTTCCAGCAGGGCACTTTGCACTTTTGCCGGTGCACGGTTGATTTCATCCGCGAGTATGAAATTGGCGAAAATGGGACCCCGGCGAACCACGAATTCATTTTTCTGCTGCTGGTATATCATGGTACCAATCACGTCGGCGGGTAAGAGGTCTGGCGTAAATTGAATGCGGCTGAATTTTGCACGGATGGCCTGGGCGAGCGACTTGATGGTAAGTGTTTTGGCCAATCCAGGCACACCCTCCAGCAGCACGTGCCCATTGCTGAGCAAACCAATGAGTAACCTGTCGAGCATATATTGCTGTCCCACGATTACCCTTCCTACCTCGTCACGAAGGCGATCAATAAAAACGCCCTGGTATTGAATTTTTTCATTTAACTGCCGGATGTCATCTGCGGTTTGGAGCATATAGATATTATTAAAATAAAAAAATTGAGGGCCTTTCGCGTCAGTTTCAGGCTAAATGCGACTCTTTCGACGGTATTGCGCCTGCTCAATCGGTGATATTTATCAACTATGGGTAAAATTACGAACATCAGCCTTGCAATTCCTTTGCCAAGATGGCCTTTTGCCTAAAGTTTTGTTAAGCGAAAAACTGAAAATCAAGACAATAAAACGAGCCCAAAAATAGTTTATAGCAGGTAACAAAAAAGTCCATCTATGAACTTAACCACCACAAAAACCTTATTTCTTATTGTTTTGGTTACAGTCGCTTTTTCCTGCAAGAAAAGCAATTCAACTCCCTCTAAATCCAAAACAGAATTGCTGACACAGGCAGCCTGGAAATACCAGTCTTCCGGTTATGACGGCGATAAAAATGGCACCATTGATGCACCCGACAGCCCGGATGCCTGCGAAACAGATAATGTATATACATTTCAGACAAACGGCAATGGCGTAATGGATGAAGGTGCTACCATCTGCACAAACGGCGATCCCCAGACACAGGCTTTCACCTGGAGTTTTGGCACCGGCGAAACAGCCATCACCATTACAGGAGGGACTGGAAACTCTCTTGACGGAACTGCCAATATTCAAACACTAAATGATACCAACCTGACAGTATACCAGGACGTGAATGTACTGGGTACTGTGGTAAGGTATGTTATCATTCTCAAACATTAATTCAACTTTTGATTTCATAAACAACCAACAGCCGTCTGCTATTCTTAGCGGGTGGCTTCTCTTTTTTATTACCCGAGGTAATTTCCTACTATCGGCACCCTTCTTCCCACACCAAATGCCTTGCAACTTACACGGATAATGGGGCAAAACTGGTTGCGCTTGTATTCGTTGGTATTGACCATTTTTAAAACACGTTTTACCAATGGCTCATCTATACCCATGGCAATGATTTCCTTTGGTCCCTGGCGTTTTTCTATATACTGGTACAGTATCTTGTCTAAAATATCATATTCAGGAAGGCTGTCACTGTCTTTCTGATCGGGCCTTAATTCAGCCGAAGGTGCTTTCGTAATGATGTTTGCAGGAATAATTTCCCCAGAGCGGTTTAAATACTTTGCCAGCGCATATACCTGCACTTTATATACATCACCCAGTACACTAAGACCGCCGGCCATATCGCCGTACAATGTACCATAGCCGGTTGCCAGTTCACTTTTATTGGAAGTATTAAGCAGGATATACCCAAACTTATTGGCGATGGCCATCAATAGGTTTCCGCGGGACCTGCTTTGTATGTTTTCCTCTGCAAGACTGAATGGAAGATCCCTGAAAACGGGTTTTAACTCAGTAAGAAATGCGTCGTATATCTTTTTAATAGGGATGATGTCGTAAGGGTTACCCAGGTTCCTGCTGAGCAGTTCTGCATCGCTTACACTGTGTGAAGTAGAATACTGGGATGGCATGAGTATCGCCCGCACGTTTTGTGCGCCCAGGGCCTCACAGGCAAGTGTAAGCGTAACTGCACTGTCAATTCCACCGCTGCTTCCCAATATTGCTTTTGTAAAACCCATCTTACTGAAATAATCCCTGATACCCAGGATAAGCGCTGTATGTATTTCTTCGATATTGGTGTCAAGAGTGAGATAGTCAATGATCCGGGAAGGATCACTGTTGCGCGAAACACGCATATCCTTGTCCAGTTTTTTAGCAGTCGGGGCAGCCGATGCCTCTTTCACAAAATCCAGTTCTGTATCTACAAGGGCGGCATCTTCTTCAAAATATTTCAGTTCTTTTACAATCCGTCCTTCCTTGTCCATCACAATACTGCCGCCGTCGAAAACAATTTCAGTTTGTGACCCCACCGCATTACAGTAAAACATTGGCAGTTTATACTTCAACACGTTGGCACGGATTACTTCTTTCCGGTCGTCCTCGTGATCATAGTCGAACGGAGAAGCAGAAATATTCAACATTATATCCGGTGATTGCTGAATCAGTGTGTCCATGGGACAGACACGGTAGAGCGGGTTATTACCCAGGTTCCAGATATCTTCACAAATGGTAAGTGCCAGCTTCTTTCCTTTGAATTCAATCACGCTCCATTCATACCCTGGCTCAAAATACCTGTATTCATCAAATACATCATACGTGGGCAAGCAGGTTTTTTGAACAACAGCCTTCACCTGCTTTTCGTACAGGAACCAGGCTGCATTGAAAAGATCCTTACCCAGTACCTGTGGGTTACGTTGCGGGCTTCCCACTACAACAGCAATAGTATCTGCTGCCTCGCGGAGTATGTCAATGGTTTCGTAACATTTATTGATAAAGTCTTCAAATTCGAGAAAGTCGCGCGGGGGGTAACCACAAACACAGAGTTCAGTAAAAAGAATTAAGTCGGCGCCTGCCTGTTTTGCGTTACTGATAGCTTCCAGTATTTTAGCCCTATTACTTTCAAAATTGCCGATATGGTAATTCTGCTGTGCCAGTACTATCTTCATACATCAAATTTACGATAAAGGCAATTAATGACCTGCCGCTGGTCAATTTGCAAGCCAGTCAAAAATTACATTTACTTTTACAACATTCTTCAACAACAGCCGTTTTTCCCCCATGAATAAATTGATTGTACTTGCACTGGCCATAGTATTTGTAAGCTCCTGTGGCAATAAAAATGCGCCAGACGTATCCAATATAAAAGTGAGTATTGCCATTAGCCGTTTCGACAAGGATTTTTACAAGGTAGATACATTACACCTGGATGAGGGAATGACAGCCCTGCAAAAAAAATATCCCTGGTTTTTTAACGACTTCATTCAAAATATTGTAATAGCTGGCAATCCCGATACCTCCATGCAGGTACCAGCAGTGGTTCGCCAGTATATCAGAAATGCACGTCCGTTGTTTGATTCTGCAGAGAGAAAAATCCCTTCCGTGGATAACCTGGAAAAAGAGCTCACCAAGGGGTTTCAATTTGTAAAATATTACTACCCGGCATATCCAGTTCCAAAAGTGGTTACTTACGTGGGTCTGATAGGCGACCCATCAGTGGCGCTTACACCCAATGCGCTGGCAATCGGGCTTCAAATGTATCTTGGCAAATCATTCAGTGCTTATAACACACTGGAAGCAATCGATAAGTTTCCGCAGTATATCAGTCGTCGTTTCGAACCGGCTTATATATCGGCGAATTGTTTTCAGAACATTGCACAGGATATTTATCCTGATAAAGCACAGGGACTATCACTGATTGAACAAATGATTGAGAAAGGAAAACAATGGTACCTGGTTGATAAATTTATCCCGGCTACAGACGACAGTATAAAAACTGGTTTTACGGGTAGCCAATTGGCGTGGTGCAGGGAAAATGAAGGATTGATATGGAGCTTTATCCTGCAGAATAATGATATTTACACCACTGATGCACCGGTTATTCAAAACTTTATTGGTGAAGCGCCAAAAACAGATGGTATGCCGGACGCATCGCCGGGAAATGTTGGTCAATGGATAGGCTGGCAAATCGTGAAAGCATTTGCTGAAAAAAACGGCCAGTTGAGTGTAGATCAGTTGCTGAAAACCGACGCTAAAAAGATTTTTGAAGAAGCTAAATACAAACCGAAATAAACACGCTTCTATAAATTCCCTTATACTACCTGCAGCCCGGCAGGTTTCTTTCCTAATTGTCTCATCATTCTAAAATGTGAGGCGAGTGATTGCATGAATGTGGGATAGGTATTATAGGGTAAATTAAACTCCTTACATGTTTTTTCCACAATCACACTGATAGCAGGGTAATGCACATGGCTGATGCGCGGGAAGAGGTGGTGTTCGACCTGGTAGTTTAATCCGCCAACATACCAGTTGATAAATTTACTTTTAGGAGCAAAATTAGCCGTTGTCATTACCTGATGAATGGCCCACTCGTTTTCTATAACCTTGTGTTCCATGCCGGCAGCAGCTTCGAAAGTTGCATTTTCTACAACGTGTGCCAATTGAAATATCAGGGCTAGCGTAAGTCCGAGGGTGACGTGCATACAGGCAAAGCCGATGGCCCATGACTGCCACCCAACAACTTTTACCGGGATAACCACATAAAAAATAACATACAACAGTTTGCTCAGCCAAAAAACGACATGTTCTTTCACACTCATTTTCTGAAGCGGTGTGGTAAATACCCTCCGCGAGAAATATTTATTGAAATCCATCATCGCCACCCAGGCAAAAGAAGATATGGCGTATACAAGTACAACGTAGATATGCTGAAACCGGTGTGCAGGCACCCATTTTTGTGAAGCGCACTGACGCATCAGTGGGCTCTTGGCAATATCATCGTCTACGCCGTCAACATTTGTATAAGTATGGTGAATGATATTGTGTTTGAATTTCCAGATAAAAGCATTTCCACCCAGTGCATTCAGGCTGAGCCCCATGACATCATTAAGCCATTTTTTAGTCGAATAACTTCCATGACAGGCATCGTGCATAACGTTAAAACCGATACTTGCGAGGATAAAACCTTCCAGGGCACAAAGTAACACCGCAACAACACCCGGCATAGAAACAGTCAAAAGCAATACATAAACTGCAATAGCAGCCGGGATCAGTACCAGCGATTTCGTGTACAGTTCAAGATTGCCGGTAGGTTTGATATTATTTTCGCGCAGGTATTGATCTACATTGGCCTTAAGGGTGGTGTAAAAAGTCCTGTTTTTGTTGTTGAAGGTAATTTTAGGCATACAATTTTAGTAAGGGTTATAACATTTTCTGTAAGGATTACCTGTGCTTTATGTAATTGGGGAACTTTGCAACTAGCTGTCGATACCCGGAGGCAGGACAGGACTATGAACGCGAACAAGGTACACTTTTTTATGATTAAACCAGCAGAAGTAAGGCTATTTGTATATTATTTATACAATATTCGTTGATAAACATCAATGCTTGCCATACATGTCACCACGCACTCAAAGACATCATGAATCCTGCATCGCATGCCCTGTTTTCAGGTAGTTTGCTTAAATTAACATGTCCAACCATTTGCCGAAAATGACAACAACAAAACCTGTCCTTTTAGTTCTGCTACTGTTGCTGCTTGCCGTTTCATCATTTCCGCAGGAGTATTCTTATGTGCAGTACAATACTCAAAATGGCCTGGCAGGGTCCACCGTATACGATGCTGTTCAGGATAAGGAAGGCTTTATTTGGTTTGCGACGGAATCAGGTGTGAGCAGGTTTGATGGTACGAATTTTAAAAACTTCACTACAAAAGATGGCTTACCGGATGATGAAGTATTAAAACTGTTTGTCGATTCGAAGAACAGGATATGGATGGTACCGTTTAAACAATCGGTATGTTATTACGAAAAAGGTAAAATTCATACGCAAAAAAACGATGTTGTTCTTAGAAAGTTCCACCTGAACAGGGAAGTGGTAACAATAATTGAAGGATCAGATGGAAATATTTTAATACAGGAACCTGTTGCCTTACATATCATCAGCCCTGAGGGAAAGGTCAATTCCCTATATAAAAACGGCAAGGACAGCATATACACTTCACTGGCTGGCGCTAATAAAAGCAAAGGTTTTGAAGTAGTATCCCCTGTAAAAAACTCTTTTACGCTATTTTCTGTCAGCGAAAATCAGCTAACTAACATAAGAACAATATTTTCAAACTTAGGCCCATTCGCCTCCTGCAAAGGTTTACTAACGAATAACTGGGAAATATTTATTAACAGTGATACAATTGATGTTCTTTCGCTAAGCAGAGGGAATCACTACCAAATACCGTTTCGTTATATTGATTTAATTAATTTTTCAGAATTAAATGATTCCATATTTCTGATTAATAGTCGAAATGGAACGTTTGCTTATTCATATAAGTCTAATTTATCTGAACAACATTTCTTAAAGGGTTTTAGTACCACTTCTTCATTTCAAGACAATGAAGGCAGCTTTTGGTTTACAACCTTGGACGATGGTGTATTTAAACTTCCCAACACTGGGTTTCAGACTATTAGTATTGGGATGAAGAACAATGCAAAATCTACACCTATTTACAGTATAGAAAAATTTCAAGAAAAAATTTTTTTTGGCTCAAACATCAATACGGTCTACACTTTGGATATCAAATCAGGAGTAATATCAGACAGTGTTAAACTAGATAAAAGTGGCGGAGACAGCCGAATTGTCGCTATAAAGGGAGACGAAATAAGACAACGTCTTTATTTGGCAACTGGAGGAGGGATCGCTTTTATAAATCAGTTCCCGGGCAAATATAAATATCTGGTTCCTGCAAGAACTATTAAGTCACTCGATATCTATGATAATGAGCTGATTGCTTCTAGTCATGACGGTGCTTGGGTTATAAACATCAACAATCCTTCTATGTTCACTAAAATATGGAATGGGCGGGCCACAGCTACAACAAAAATTTTAAGTCACTATTTCATTGGTACACTTGATGGATTATATGAATACACCCCCGGTCTAAAAGCCGCTTTCCTTGGCCATAAATTTAGCTCTCTCCAAAGCAGGGTTATTGCACTTGCATCTGCAAACGATAATATTCTATGGGTAGCTACTCATGGAAATGGCTTAATAGGTTTTAGAGGCGGTGAAATTTTATACAGCTTTACTACCGATAATGGCTTGGTTAGCAATACATGCAGGAGTCTTTTTTATAAAAACGGGATTTTATGGATTGGTACCGACAAAGGCATTAATAAAATAACTTTTAAAAACGAACAGGTAAAAATCATTAAGTATACCATTAGCGATGGCCTCCCTTCCAATATGATAAATGCCATTTATGTTGATAGCAATATTGTCTATGTGGGTACTCCGAAAGGCCTAACATTCTTCGATGAAACACAAATTAGTAAACAATCAGTTTGCCTGCTAAGAATGTTGAAAATAAATGTCGGAAACAAGTTTTTTGCTGACAATGCAAAAGAAATTCGTATACAGAAAAAGGAAACTATCAACTTTGAATTCGTAGGAATATCATTTAAGTCTGCAGGGGACATCAATTATTACTATAAACTGGAAGGCTTTGATACCGCCGGGAAAGAAACAAATCAAAACTCGCTTCATTTTCTGTCGCTCCCAGCAGGAGATTATACCCTTCACCTGAAAGCCATCAATAAATTCGGTGTGGAAAGTAATACCATTTCCTATTCATTTACCGTGGAAAAAGATTTTCTTGAAAAAACATGGGTCAGGATTCTTTTGCTGGCCGCCTTCATCCTATTTACATGGCTTATTGCCAAGGCGGTATTGAACAGAACCCGGAGGCTTGATGCCGAAAAAATGCAAACACAGGAAAGAATCCTGCAACTCGAACAAATGGCCCTCCGTTCTCAAATGAACCCTCACTTTATTTTTAACAGTCTCAATTCCATTCAGCAATTTGTTATTGACAAAGACATCGCTGGCGCCAATAAATATATTTCCAGCTTCTCCCGGCTGATCAGGCAAACACTCGACAATTCTTCCAAAGAATACATTTCACTGGCTGAAGAAATCAGCTACCTGACCAATTACCTGCAACTGGAAAAAACACGCACTGAAGATGCGTTTGAATATATTTTTACCGTAGATGATAGCGTGGCCACTGACGAAATATCTATTCCTCCCATGCTGCTGCAACCCTATATTGAAAATGCCATCCGGCATGGTATCAGGTACAGGAAAGACAAAAAAGGAAGGATTGATATTAACATTTCTATTCAGGAGAATAATTTAATTTGTATAATAACGGATAATGGTATTGGTAGAAAATTATCCCAGTCCTATAAAGGCACCCGGAACATCGAATACCAGTCCAAGGGAACAGCCCTGACTGCGGAAAGGATCAATATCATTAACACTTCCCGGGAAGAAAAAATCGAAGTACGTTTTGAAGACTTAGAAGACACCCATGGTGTACCACTTGGCACCAGGGTCCACCTCCGCTTCCCTGTTGAAAAAAAATAACCAGAAAACACTACCTATGACTTGCGTGCTAATTGATGACGACAGTAAGAACCTGAAAATCTTACGATCCATGCTCACGGCCTTTTGCCCGGGCGTTAAAATTTTGGGTGAAGCAACCAGTGCACAAGCCGGCATCGAATTAATAAAATCTGTTAAACCTGAACTGGTATTCCTGGATATTGAAATGCCTTATGGAAATGGGTTTGATTTACTGGACAAATTAATGCCGGTAAATTTTGAAATCATTTTTATCACTGCGTTTGACGAATATTCTCTCCGGGCCTTTAAATACAGTGCTATAGATTATTTATTAAAGCCGGTAGACATCGATGACTTAAAAGCGGCTATTAATAAAGCTTCCGAAAAACAATATTTAAAGAACAACAGCCTGCTACTCTCTAACCTTCTTTCGAATCTCAAACAGGACAAGAGCCAGCACATGAAAATAGCTATAAACACCAATGATGGACTGACCTTTGTCAAACTCGGCGATATTATCCGTTTCCAGGCAGACAGGAATTATACAATTCTATACCTGGCAGGAAACCAAAAGGTTATTGGCTCAAAGAATATAAAGGAATACGAAGAAATGCTGCCGGTCGAAATTTTCTTCAGGATACACCACTCACACATCATAAATCTTTCGTACGTAAAAAGCTATAATAAGGGAAGGGGCGGCACCGTCGTCATGGAAGACGGCGCAAATATAGAAGTTGCTGTACGCAGGAAAGATAACTTCCTGTCTCATTTTAAGCCCTGAAAATCGCCTGTTTTTCCTGTTTTTTGCACGCCGGTTGCCTAATAAGCACGCCTGTACATTTCTTTTTTGGGCATTTATGAAATGCCATACTTTTATTAAGCCCGCTGATTATTCAATCATTTGGGTATAAAAAACCTGACAAATAGCATTTCTGTAACCATTTAACCATAGAGCCTTCTCGTATGAAATCACGAAAAGGGGAGATTCCAATCTTCCCTTTTCTATTTTTTGATTTTATCGCGCAGCAACTGGCGTACCTGCTGCAATTGGCTGATATCTGCAAAAGCTTCTTTAGGCACCAGGAAAAAAGATCTTGAATCAAAATATAAGTGGAAAAAATAAGGGCTTTCCAAAAATGTACTGAAAGCAGTCCATGGCCAGGCCTTCGCACCTCTCTCATTTGAAAGTTCTACACCTTCGTCTTCAAACCGCATGGAAAAATGATCCTGGAACGTTTGTGCCCGTTTGTAAATAGCCGCTGGCAACAGTCGCCAGATAATAAGCATTAAGCTGAACCACAAAAAAGAAAATATCAGGAATGAAAGCCCCTGGATTTTTTTAAACGCATACAACACAGCAGAAGCTATTGCAAATACATTTACCAATATCAGCAACACCTTTATTTCAGGCCTTGACAAAAAATGATAACGCAAAGCCTGCAACACTTGTTTCTTATCGTAACCAAAATGAATAGTCATGCAGTCAGTTGTTTTATAGTGCAGTTATAAACAGTTCAATGTTTATTTTATGACCTTTATTTCTTTTTCAGGAAGTGTCCATTCACCTAATTTATCTCCTTTTATTCCGATAAACTCCACTTTCAACACTCGCTCTTTTGGCTTCCCGCTCACCGAGATGCGGGTATAGTTTTGCGCTTCTACCAATGTTCCCGCCATACGTGCCGGATTATCCTTTTCCTTGTTTCCATTATTGCTCACAATACCTAAGCCGGATGTTAACGGTGAAGAAGTAATATCATATAAAGGGTACGTATCTGCGCGATCGTACCTGATTACTTCGCTGTGATGGCGGTCGCCTGTTAAGAAGACAACCCCACTGATTTTTTCCTCTTTTAAAAAATCCATCAATTCATTAAACTCTACCGGGTAATGTTGCAGGCAGTCAAAAGGAGAAATTGTGTTGAGCGTTTGACTACCGGTTACTATAAATTTAAAATTAGCTTTGCTGAATACCAGCGCATTTTTTAACCATTCTATTTGCTTTTTACCCCACATTCTTTTATTGGGGTTTGGCTTTCCGTCTACGATCGGATCCATATCATCTGCACTACGATACCAGCGGTCATCCATAAGAAAGAAATCACAATCCGCATATGACAATTTGCTGTAGACAGCCTCTCCATCTTGTCCATAACTGGGATTGGCCCAGTAATTCATAAAAATATTGCGGCTGGCATCCTTGAGAAAATAAGTTTTATCGGCATCGTTCGGACCATAATCATGATCATCCCAAATAGCATACTGCGGCATGGCTTTCCAAAATTGCTCCAGGACCGGAAGGCTTCTGTCATGACTAGCCCTGTACCACAGTCCCCATTCGCTGTAATAATCTGCCTCTCTTGTATACCAATTATCGCCCAGCCAAATCATAAATGCTGATTTCTCCTTTGCCATTGTTTCAAAGATGGAGGAGTCCCCGCCATATGGTTTTCCGGGTCTGTCATACACTGGCTCATTAAAGTAAGCGCAACTACCCGTCAGAAAGGAAAAGTCCGGTGCTGGCTTTCTCCATTGCCATAAGTCTTTGGTCGTAAACTCACCACCTTTTTTAGTGGCTATTCCATTTATCAAAATGCTGTAGCCATAAGTCGTATTCATGTCGAGACCGCCGATCTCAATTTGTACGGTTTTAAATTCTCTTGTATAGTCACCCGGTATTGCCTTGATCCAGGTTGTCTTTGGATCAGATTTTTTCCAATACCGGATTGAAGCATTCTTTGCGTCCTTCCCTGCTTCGATCCAAATACGCGCTGTACGCAACTCCACCTGGCCGAGCATTGGCCCGGCAACAATCGCGCTTTTTTGTGCTGTTACAGTAAGTCCGGAAAAAACAAACAGTGATACCAATAAAATCTGTTGCAGGCTTCTCATGTACATGTTATTAGAAACCGCAAAGTAAGGAAAGTATGTTATTTAGCTGCCAGGCAACGGGTAAAATCATTGTTACGCAGTATTTCACTTTATGTTACTGAGTCATTCTTATTTTTCCAGGTCTTATACGATTCCGGAAGGCAATGCCCGCAGGGCCGGTAACCATTGTCAACTGCGTCCTGTTCATTTGCAAAAAATACACGGTTTTTTGACAGCATCCTTTTGCCTGAGCGGCATTTTAATGAACCATAGATTTTCAGGTTCCGGTTGCCTGCCATTGTAATATGATTGGTCTCCAGGAAATGATGCAACATTCTTTTCCCCTTGAACAGAGTAATATCTATATCAACTGGCGGTAACATCAGATACGTTCTATTTTGCAGATAAAACAACAGGCCCCGGAATTCCTCGCGTGTAAGTATTGTACCTGCGGTGATTCATTGAATACTTTTTCTATCATGTCGTCCACATCTTCATTGCCCACTTGTTGACTATATACCATCATATCCTCTGCATTGTAACCGATAAGTGATAATGGAAAACTTTTTTTGTCGGCCTTTATTTCCGGCGGGAAACGATAAATGTCTTTGTAGGATTCAACTGGTTCCTCATTAATAAAAACAGGTCCCGATTCTGCATATACACCTGGCTTATCGAAGGGTGAGTAGGCAAATAAAATTCTCCGGTCTACCCCCTTTTTAAAAGGCTTTAGAGACTGCCTGCACGGCCCCTTGCCATTCGCTACCTGTACCTGAACATTGTTTCCAAATGTATCTACACCTTTATGCCGAATTTCATTGGCGGTACTGTCTGGCAAGGGAACGATCTTAAAATTTTTCATGTCGAATAATTATATCAATGCAAATGAAAAGGAAGAACAATAAAATATACTGCCGTTTACTCACCCAACACTTTTGCAGATTCCCAACCAATGATGGCTGTTTTGCGAACAGTACCCCAATGATAATCACCGATAATGCCTGTTGACTTAATAACTCGGTGACAGGGGACCAGGAAGGCAACCGGGTTATCTCCTATTGCGCTGCCAACTGCCCTTGCGGCCTTCGGCGCATCAATGGAGCTGGCAATGGAAGCGTAGGTGGCCAGTTGTCCAAACGGAATGCGTAATAACGCCTCCCATACTTTTAACTGAAATCCTGTTCCTTTAACATATAGTTTAATCTGGTCGGTATTATTCCAGTCATTATTAAAAAATGATACTATACCTGCATGACTTGCCTCCTGTTTTTGTTTGATAATCGCATTGGGCCAATACTCCTGTAATGATTTTACTGCGGCTGACTGTGTTTCAGAAAAGAATACATTACATATTCCCTTAGAGGTGGAGGCAATGATGATTTTACCAAACGGTGTATCTCCAAAGCTGTAATGTATGGTTAAACCCTGTCCGCCATTTTTATATTCCCCCGGTGTCATTCCCTCTATATTGATGAAAAGATCATGCAGCCGGCTGGTACCTGATAAACCTGTTTCATAACTGGCTTCTGCAACTGATACGTTTTGCTGCAATAGTGATTTGGCATGGTACAGGCTGATGTATTGAAGAAATTTCTTGGGGCTTACTCCCGCCCACTCCTTGAACATCCGCTGGAAATGAAAGGGACTGAGATAAACCTGTTTGGCTACTTTATCCAAATCGGGTTGATCCTGGAAATTGTCTTTAATGTATCCGATAGCTGCTGCGATCCGGCTGTAGTCGTTCATAACAAGTTTCTTTAAGACACCAAAGATATTTGAAGAACGATTGCCGGAAAACCCGAAACTTGCTGAATAATGGATGACAAAAAAAACTGCCGGTTATAAGACCGGCAGTTCTAAAAAATTTTATCGAACGCTTCTGCAGCTTTTGTAGTGGCGGCTGGCTGCTTCACCGGGTGTTACCGCCCTGCTGCAGGAGGAAGCAATGACAACAATTAAAGCTAATAAGGCTAGTACTTTTTTCATTCTTTGATGTTTTGTATAGGGTTAACGAATAAGTCCGTTAAAATAGTATCGAAATTTCGCTTCTGCAAGCCTTTTTAGGCAAAACTTAACGGGGCGTTTTTTAAACCATTCATCTTCAATAATATTTTTTAAGGGCCTTGGTAAAAATCATAAAAAAAACCCCGCCATAGACATGTGCGGGGTTAAGTTTATAAAAACCGTCCATAAAAAATTAAACCAATTTCATGTTATTCTTTAGCTGCAACCCATACTGTTACCACAGTTCAGGCACTTGTAACAGGTACCGCTCCTGATGGTAATATGACCGCATACATTACAGGCGGGTGCATCACTTTGCATACTCTTGGCCGCTGCATTTACAGCGTCCATACTGCCTGCTTCCGCCTTTACGGATATGGTTGTTTTTACAGCCGCTTTTGCTACTGGTTGTTCTGTTGCTTTAGCTGCCGGGCCAACAATTCTTACATCACTTAATTCTGGCGTTTTTTTTTCATATTCAAGTGATGTTGGTATTTCATCCCAATCATCGGTTCCGGTATTCAATACCTCCGGTTTATCGAGCACATGAACCAGGTCGGTTCTGCCGAGGTATTCATATGCCAATGCACGGAAAATAAAGTCAACAATGGAAGTAGTGGTTTTGATGTTCGGGTGATCTACCATACCTGCCGGTTCGAAACGGGTAAACACAAATTTCTCTACAAACTCTTCCAGTGGCACACCATATTGTAAACCGATAGAAATGGCAATGGCGAAACAGTTCAGCATACTACGCATGGTCGCGCCTTCCTTTGCCATATCAATAAATATTTCACCTACCGTTCCGTCTCCGTATTCACCGGTTCTTAAAAAGAGCGCCTGTCCGTTGATCTTTGCCTTTTGGGTAAAGCCACGGCGTTTTGCGGGCAATGTCCTTCTTTCCACGATCATGGCGAGTTGGCGCTTCAATTTTGTATCGGGCGAAGACTGAACACGTTTTTGAACTTCTTCCAGCAGTTCACTGATGGTAAGTTGTCCCAGGTCTACAATGTTTGAACCTGCAGCAACAGTTTCTTCTTTTGCAGCAGTGTCTGTTTCCGCTGCTTTTTTCTTTTTATCGGATTTGTTACTCAATGGCTGGCTCAGTTTAGAACCGTCACGGTAAAGTGCGTTTGCTTTCAAACCTAGTTGCCAGCTCAGCATATAGCAATCAGCAATCTCATCCACGTTAGCTTCATTGGGAAGGTTAATGGTTTTGGAGATAGCTCCACTGAGGAAAGGCTGAGCAGCACCCATCATGCGTATATGGCCATATGCATGAATATAGCGCTGTCCTTTCTTTCCGCATTTGTTGGCACAGTCAAAAACGGGCAGGTGTTCTTCTTTTAAATGCGGGGCCCCTTCTACCGTCATGGTTCCGCATACATAATCATTGGCAGCATCAATTTGCTCGTCTGTAAATCCAAGTGCTTCCAGCAAACTCCATTCAAAATTGAAGTACTGTTCAGGTTTGAATCCAAGGCGTTGCAAACAAGCTTCCCCCAATGAATACACGTTAAACACAAATCCTATTTCAAATGCGCTGGCTACAGCCGCATCGAGTTTCTTTATTTCATCTGCAAGGAATCCTTTTTCACTTAGTGTTTGGTGGTTGATATGCGGTGCGCCGGCAAATGTTCCGGAGCCAACGGCATATTTAATGATGTTGTCCACTTGCTTTTCATCATAACCGAGGTTCTTCAGTGCAAGGGGAACAGACTGATTGATGATTTTGAAATAACCACCGCCGCTCAGTTTTTTAAATTTCACCAGTGCAAAATCGGGCTCCACGCCAGTTGTATCACAATCCATCACAAGGCCAATCGTTCCGGTTGGTGCAATCACTGTCGTTTGGGCGTTGCGGTATCCGTATTTTTCACCCAGTTGTACAGCATCATCCCAGGCTTTTGTAGCAGCCTTCAATAAATAATCAGGGCAGTATTGGGCTTTGATCCCTTGTGGTTTCAGGCTCAGTCCTTCGTATTCATCTGCATCGTAGGCAGCGAGACGGTGGTTGCGCATAACACGCAACATATGCTGCTTATTTTCCTCGTACTTGACAAATGGTCCCATGATGGAAGCCATTTCAGCAGAAGTTTTATAAGCAATACCGGTCATGATTGCAGAGATGGCACCGGCAATACCACGTGCTTCTTCACTATCGTAGGGAATACCGCTGACCATCAGAACGGAACCGAGATTGGCGTAACCAAGACCCAGTGTCCTGTAATCGTATGACAATTGCGCTACTTCTTTTGAGGGGAATTGTGCCATGAGCACTGATATTTCCAATACCACGGTCCAGAGACGGCAGGTATCTTCAAATCCTTCCACATCAAATACATTTTTCTCCCCATCAAAAAACTGGCGAAGGTTTACCGATGCCAGGTTGCAGGCAGTATTGTCGAGAAACATGTACTCTGAACAGGGGTTGGATGCATTGATGCGGCCTCCCTCAGGACATGTATGCCATTCATTGATAGTAGTATCATATTGGGTGCCGGGATCGGCGCAACGCCAGGCAGCATAAGCAATCTTGTTCCAGAGTTCGCGAGCCGGGATTTTTTTCATCACCCTTCCATCGGTTCTTGCTTTCAGTTCCCAGTCTTCCCCTTTCTCCAGTTTCTCAAAAAATTCATTTGGTATGCGAACGGAGTTATTACTGTTTTGCCCACTTACAGTCCTGTATGCCTCGCCTTCATAGTCGCTGGGATAGCCTGCGTCGATCAATGCGCCCACTTTTTTCTCTTCCTCTACTTTCCAGTCAATAAAATCAAGAATTTCGGGATGGTCCAGGTCAAGACAAACCATCTTTGCTGCCCGGCGGGTGGTACCACCACTTTTAATTGCACCTGCAGCGCGATCACCGATTTTCAAAAAACTCATCAGGCCGGAAGAAGTTCCACCGCCGCTCAGTTTTTCTCCTTCGCCACGTATTTGTGAAAAGTTCGTACCCACCCCGGAACCATACTTGAATATCCTCGCTTCCCTAACCCAGAGATCCATGATACCACCGTCGTTTACGAGGTCATCGGTAACGCTTAAAATAAAACAAGCGTGCGGCTGCGGGCGCTCATAAGCAGAAGTTGACTTTTTCAGGACACCATCCACCTGATCTACATAATAATGCCCCTGTGGCTTACCTTTAATACCATAGCTTTCATACAAGCCTGTATTGAACCACTGCGGGCTGTTGGGCACACAAGCCTGGTTGAGAATACTGTATACCAGCTCTTCATAAAAAACCTGTGCATCTTTTTCTGAGGCAAAATAATTATAACGCTCACCCCAAACCCTCCAGCAATTGGCCATACGATGCGCCACCTGTTTGGCAGATGTCTCACGGCCCAGGGACCCATCAGCCTGGGGAACACCAGCCTTCCGGAAATATTTTTGAGCGAGAATATCTGTAGCAATCTGGCTCCACTGTCGCGGGACTTCTACATTATTCATTTCAAACACCACCTCTCCACTCGGATTACGAATAACTGAAGTGCGGTAATCATATTCAAACTGGTCAAAGACGCTTACACCTTCCCGGGTGAAGCGGCGGCTGAATTGCAAGCCTTTTTTAGATTGCTTATTGTTATTTGCCATAATGCAAGCTCTATTTCTGGGTTAAGTAATTGTTAAGGAGGAAAACGAAAATATTTTTTGATTTCCATATTGCCTACCCTCAAATATTAACAGCATGTGGAAAAAAGAGGTGGAAAATTAGCTATTGCCCGCTGGCAGGGCTTCTTTCGATTTTTGCACATAGTTGTGCCGTTTATAGGGCAAAAATTTTTTGGAAGTAACCGGGAAAAACTATAGTTGATATTCTCACCCCGAATTTCGCCCTGACCGACAGAATTTGCACTTCTGACATTACTGTAAAACAGCCGTAGAAATAATTTTTATCCGCCGATATAATCAGCAAACATCAACTAACGGTGATACACATCCCAAAACATCGCCCGCCTCTATATATGTCTATTCCAAACTCCTTCTGCAAGCCTATACAAGCCGGCTTACCTTGTTCTTCAAACCTAAAGGGAAACAGGTAAACCAGTAGCAATTCTGCACCGGAAACCATCCCTTTTCAATATCATTGCGTATATTGAATAATGGCTTATGTGCGTTATAGTACCTGAGCCGTAAACTTTTATACCCCTTTGGAAAACTTTTTGCATTTTTGCAATACATCAATTAAGCAATGCCTGATGAAGACCCGGTTGAATCAACAGTTACTGGACAAAAAAAGCAAGGGACAAAAATCCTTTGCCATGCTCATTGACCCTGATAAGGTAAATGCTGCCAAAATTGATCAGCTTACCCAATTGGCTACCGCAGCAGCTGTAGACTACCTGTTTGTCGGCGGCAGTCTGGTCATCTCCAATCACCTGGATGAGGTGGTTCAACGCATTAAGCAGCAATGTAATATTCCTGTAATACTTTTTCCCGGCAGCCCTTCGCAAATATCCACCCATGCCGATGGTTTATTATACCTGTCACTCATTTCCGGCCGGAATCCTGAATTATTAATCGGGCAGCATGTAATATCGGCAGCGGCTGTAAAGCAAAGCGGCCTCGAAATCATCTCTACCGGGTATATGGTGATTGACGGTGGTGCGCCTACCACGGTTTCCTATATCAGCAATGCAGCACCTATTCCTGCAGATAAAAATGAAATTGCCATGTGCACGGCCATGGCCGGTGAAATGCTGGGCATGAAAGTCATTTATATGGATGCCGGCAGCGGCGCCCGGAGACCAATTACAGAAAGCATGATTGAAAAAGTAGCTGCCTCTATTGAAGCCCCTTTGATTGTGGGCGGTGGTATTACTTACCCCGAAAAAGCCTATCTCAACTGCAAGGCAGGAGCTGATGTGATAGTCATTGGTAACGCTATTGAAAAGGACCCTTCACTTATCCGTGACATGAGTGCAGCTATTCATTCTGTTCCTGTATCATCCCTGTAGTTTTTCTTCGATTTTATACAACCTAGGGCATGTCTGTTTGTTTAACTTGTATACATGCGGACAGTTACGGCTTTACTGGTTGTCATTGTTTTTACCTGTAGTGGTTGTTTCCGTCGTTTTGTGATGACGGACAAACAGCTTCAGACATATTACAGTGATAAGGCTATAGTACCTGCCTATTTTACCATCCAAACAGATTCGTTCCGGCTGTTTTGTGCAACCACCGGTGCAGATACATTACCTCCTCTTTTAATAATTCACGGTGCGCCCGGTGCGTGGTATGGAAGCAGGAATATCATGGAAGATACCAGCCTGAATCACCATTTTCATATCATCGCTGTAGACAGGCCGGGATTCAATAAATCCACCTTCCACAACAAGCGAAAGGCCGTTACATCCATTAGCATTCAAGCAAATATCATTTATGAAGCTCTTCGCCTGAACCGTTCAAGACAACAGGGTATCATCATGGGCAGTTCTTATGGTGGGCCAATCGCGGCATTGATAGCCATTCAGCATCCGCAATCATTTTATCACCTCGTTATGCTGGCACCTGCACTTGACCCAGGCAATGAAAAATTCTGGTGGTTTCACCGATATATCAAACATGGCCCTGTAAAATGGCTGCTGCCAAGGTTTATGCGACACGCAACGGATGAAAAGTTTGCACATGTAAATGAATTAAAAACATTATTGCCGAAATGGCCCTTGCTGCAGACACCGGTTACCGTTGTACAGGGCGATTCAGACAAAATTGTTCCGCCTGCCAATTTAATGTTTGCAAAAAAATTAATGCAGGATAAACCTTCAAGATTTATTTCATTACATGGAGCGGGACACCTGGTTCGCTGGCAACGGCCTGACCTGGTGAGAAAGATTTTACTGGAATCGCCGCCTGGTAATAATTCCGGGGAAATAATTATCGAATAATGGATTCAACTTCAATTATCGATCAACACACAGAATTGGCCTACCAACATGCAGGAATAAAAAGAAACGACTGGCTTCCGCAACACGGATACCATTTTAATAAACCTGTACTGGAAAAACTGTACCATTACTACCGTGATATATACTTCAAATCGAACCAACATTTTTTATGGGCCGGGCTGGCAAGAATGACGGGCGGTCAAGTGCTGTACGGAATGAATAACCTTACTAAAATAGCCCGTGACCCCTGCGTACTTACAGTGAATATTATGGAAGTGGCCAAAGCAATTTTTGAAAACATGGCATGGCAGCATGAACTGTTTCTTGCTGACTACAATCAACTGATCATCGTCTGCAATTGTATTGATAAAAAACAGCCTTCGCGTCATTCTTACGAGACTTCCTGGAAATATATTAACTCCGGGGACAATGAACAGGTAGCTGCCGGAAATAAGATGTTGCTCGAAAATGAACAATGCAATACCATTCAACCATATTATAACCTGATAAAAAAAGACAGCTATTCTGCCAGGTATTTTTGGTTCACAAAATTTGCTATGCGAAACATTCATCCCTACCACCGGAGGTTTATTTTCTGCTTGCCATTAAAAGATGTTACCGTATTCCATCACCGATGGCAATGGATAAATGGCCGAAACGGGATGTGGCAAACATGGGCCAACCTGCCGGTTTCAGAACGTGACAGGCTGGTAGCCCTCAACAATAAGGAAATTATTTTACATCACTGGAAGAAAAAATAATCAGCGTAAGTCTGCTGTATTCACCCTGCCCGGGCTGTCCTTACCACTTATTATTGATCTCGAACTGATGGCAATGGCTTTTATTATCATGGCCATATTGGTCATATCTAGCGTGCCGATTTCATCGCTCACTTTGTGGTAATTTGGCTCACTATCCATTTTTGACGTGGAAATGGTATGCGCCGGCACACCCAGCCTCGCAAGCGTAGCATTATCGCTCCGGTAAAATAATTGCTGATCGGGATATGGGTCAGGATAAAATTTGAACTCAGATCCCTGAAGGTTTGCTTCCAGTATCTTTCCCATGTCAGTCTTTTCATAACCGGTGATATAGGCGGAATTTCTTCCCCATTTACTTTCCGTTCCAATCATTTCAATGTTGAACATCGCCATCACTGAAGCTGCATCAAATTGTCTTGAAAAATACTGTGAACCGAAACCCCCGGATTCTTCCGCTGTAAACGTGGCAAATACAATGGTTCTTTCATTGTTTCCCAGTGCCTTGAAATATTTCGCCAGCATAATAACTGCCGTTGAACCAGCCGCATCATCATTGGCACCATTATAAATAGAATCACCATTTACCGGTTTGCCGATACCAAGATGATCATAGTGACCGCTGAAAATAACATATTCATTTTTCCTGCTTTTACCGGGCAATATGCCAACCACATTCGCCAGTTTAGATTCGGTGATTTCATGTTTTGCTTCAACAGTGTATTTAACCGGATCATCTGCAGTTAACAGGTAAACGACACTATTCTCCGATTTGAAAATCTGTCTTTTCAAACCGCTCAATCGTGAAAAGTTTTTGGTAAAAGCTGTATCAACCACAACAAAGTAATTTTTTCCCGATTGTGCATATTTGATGGCTTCCTGGAAAAAATTGGCGCCTGCCTTAATATAAACTTTTTCATATCCACTGGCCTCCGTGACTTTTACATCAGGCTGCGATGTAACCACGATAATGTTTTTCTGCTCTGCCTCTTTGCCATCTACGGTTGCGGAAGCGCTGATGAATTTTGGCCGCACCATCACAAACTCCTGTTTGTAGCTACCCGAATTGTTCCATGTTTGCAAACCAGCCGCTTTAAATTCGGCGGCTATAAAATCTGCTGCCTTTTCGATGCCGGGCGTAAACACTTTTCTGCCCTGCATATCATCCGATGACAATGTCTTTTCAATACGCTCTACTTCTTTAGCATTCAAAATTTCATCCGCGCTTTGTGCGGCTACTGCAGAAATTATGAACGAACATACAAAGGCCAGTACTAATTTTCTCACACAGATTATTTTATTACATAAAAAAACCGGTAATACCGGTTTATAAAGTTTTGTTTATTTACAGTAGCAGGAAATTTACACGTTTTATAAGCTCATCATTTCTTTAAACTTCACTGTTTGCCTGCGGCTCACTTCGATTTTTTCGCCTCCTTTCAGTTCAAGTAATAAACCTCCGTTGAAATACGGTTCTATTTTATCGATCATCCGCAAGTTGACGATATGCTTGCGGTTGGCACGGAAAAAAGTTTTTTCATCCAGTCTTTCTTCCAGCGCGTTTAATGATTTTAAAATAAGTGGCTTGTTGGGCCCAAAGAATACTTTTGCATAATTGCCCACACTTTCAAATAAGCGAATCTCTCCCAGTTTTACAAACCAGCAACGCTCACCATCTTTCACAAATACCTGGTCTTCCTCGTGCAGCATTTCGCGGTTCAGCGTAATACCGTTTGAGACTATTTGTTCCTTTTCTTCCTGTATGTGCAATTTTTGAATGGCATCCGCCAGTCGTTTTGGTTCTACCGGTTTAAGCAGGTAGTCAAGTGCATTGACTTCAAAAGCTTTTAAGGCGTATTCATCGTAAGCAGTGGTAAAAATAACAAAGGGTGCTTTATCGAGTTCTGCCAGCATATCAAACCCCGTTTTACCCGGCATTTGAATATCGAGGAAGACGAGATCGGGATTGATGGTTTCAATTTTCTCCAATCCTTCATTGGCATTTGCCCCCTCGGCCACTACTTCAATCTCAGGAAAATCCATCAGCAGTTTTTTTAATTCATTGCGGGCGAGGCGTTCGTCGTCAATAATAATGGCTCTGATCATTTGTTGTGTTTTTATACTCCAATAACAACTGGCAGTTTTACTTTCGCTTCTACCATATTGCCATAAATTTCCCGGATAGTAAAATTAGCTTTTTCACCAAATAACAATTGCAGCCTGTTTTGCGTGCTGGCCAGCCCGAATCCATCCCCGTTAATACCCCCGTTCAGGTGGCCTGTATTTTGCACCACCAGTTCATGGTGATCGCTTTTAAAGTCAGATATAATTTTTACCATACCTCCCCTTACCTGCTTGCTGATACCATGTTTAATCGCATTCTCCACCAGCGTTTGCAGCATCATCGGTGGAACCGGCTGATCCAGGGTATCTTCATCAATTTCATATTCAATATGCAGCCTGTCTTCAAAGCGAATGTACTCAAGTGCCAGGTAGTCTTTCACAATATTCAATTCTTTCTCAAAAGGAACTGTTTCCAGTTTTTCCGCCTGCATACTGCTTCGCAAAATATTGCTCAGTTCTGTTATCGCAGTTCTGGCGCGGCCGGGATTTTCATCTATCAAAGCCCTGATACTATTCAGTGCATTGAAGATAAAATGCGGGTTGATATGTGCTTTGATTGTTTTTAGTTCCAGTTCTTTAATAAGCGCCTCCAGTTTCAGCGTATCTACCTGTTGCCGCCTGCTCTTTTGTATGTAGTGATAGATATAGTAAATACAGTTCCAGATAAAGAGGTACACGAATGAATCCCAGAGGTTGCTGATGATGAGTATCTGCAGCGGGAGAGTTTTACCATTAACAGCCGATTTGCGCAGCAGATCGAAATATTTAAAAATAAAAGATTCCGACATGCCAATGATGATGGCAAACGTAATGGTAATGAAAATAAAACCAAGTATTTGTTGCTGGAGAGGCTTTATTAGAAGATTCGACTTGTTTATAACCAACCGCATCACATGTGATACAGAAAGGCCCAGACCCGCCACAATAATCAGCCGGTAGGCAAATTTTTCATCAAGCCTGTCGAATGTATATGCAAAAAATGCGTTGGCAATAATCATCATGCCCCAGCCAAAAAGCTGGTAGAGCCAATAAGTTGGAATCCTTTTCAACAAACTCATCTTACAAAGCTATTATTAAACAGTGCCCCTAATATAAGTAATTGTATGAATGGTGAAATAAGTAAATGGCAGTCTGTTTGCCAGATAATCTTAGCTGAAATCAACTTTTTGCCCGTCGGAGTGTTCAAAAACGGGACATTTTTAACGCAATAAGCCAACCGTGTTGTGTATCTTTGACCATTCATTTTATACCATGGAAATTACCCCGGGACCGTTACTGAAGACCATCAATTCTCCGGCTGATCTAAAAAAAATCAGCAAGGAACAGCTTCACCAGGTGTGTGATGAGCTCAGGCAATACATCATCGATGTAGTAAGTGTTCATGGCGGCCATTTCGGGGCCAGCCTTGGCGTGGTTGAACTCACTGTGGCACTTCATTACATTTATAATACACCCTACGATCAACTGGTATGGGACGTCGGGCACCAGGCCTATGGCCATAAAATACTAACCGGCCGCCGCGACAATTTCGCTACCAACCGCAAATACCACGGAATTAGCGGTTTTCCAAAAAGAAGCGAAAGTGAATATGATACTTTCGGTGTTGGGCATTCATCCACCTCCATTTCTGCCGCACTTGGAATGGCTATGGCAGCCCGGTATAAAAAGGAGGACAGGAAATCAGTGGCCATTATTGGGGATGGCGCTATGACTGCCGGGCTTGCATTTGAAGGCATGAACCATGCAGGTGTTACCGATGCCGATATGCTCATTATCCTGAACGATAACTGCATGAGCATCGACCCCAATGTAGGTGCGCTGAAGGAATACCTGACAGACATAACTACTTCACAGACCTATAACAAATTCAAGGATGATATTTGGAAAGCCCTGGGAAAGCTGCCGGTTGGTAAAACCTTTACCCGCGAAATGGCGAGCAAGCTGGAGCACAGCATCAAAGGATTTGTAAGTAAAAGCAGTAATCTTTTTGAGGCATTAAACCTTCGGTATTTTGGTCCAATCGATGGTCATAACCTTACTAAATTGATAGATACCATCCAGGATCTCAAAAATATTCCAGGCCCTAAGTTGTTGCACATCGTTACTGTAAAAGGGAAAGGATATGCATTGGCCGAAAAAGACCAAACCAAATGGCATGCACCCGGTTTGTTTGATAAAATAACCGGCGAGATTTATAAAAAGAAATTTGAAATACCCCAACCGCCAAAGTACCAGGATGTATTTGGACATACTATTATTGAACTGGCCGAGAAGAATGACAAAATATTCGGCATTACACCGGCTATGCCCAGTGGTTCTTCATTAAAATTCATGATGGAGAAAATGCCGGACCGCGCATTTGATGTAGGTATTTGCGAACAACATGCCGTGACATTAAGTGCTGGTATGGCAACACAGGGAATGAAAGTCTTTTGCAATATTTATTCTTCTTTTATGCAAAGGGCTTATGACCAGGTGGTGCATGATGTAGCCATTCAACAACTGCCGGTTATCCTTTGCCTGGACAGGTCAGGACTGGTAGGAGAAGATGGCCCGACACACCACGGCGCTTATGATATTCCCTATATGCGCTGCATCCCCAATATGGTGGTGAGTGCACCGATGAATGAAAGTGAATTGCGCAATTTGATGTACACCGCTCAACTGGACAGCAATACACATCCCTTTGTTATACGCTACCCGCGCGGAGAGGGTGTGATGCCGGAGTGGAGAACACCGGTGAAGGAAATCAACATCGGTACCGGCAGAAAAATAAAAGATGGTGAAGGCATTGCCGTCCTGTCATTGGGCCACCCGGGTAATTTTGCAGCCACGGCTATCCGTGAGTTAAAGAATGACGGATTGAACCCTGCGCATTACGATATGCGCTTTGCAAAACCATTGGATGAAACATTGCTGCACGAAGTATTTTCAAAATTCGACAAGATACTTACTGTAGAAGATGGAACCATCGTAGGTGGCTTTGGAAGTGCTGTTGCAGAATTTATGGTGGCCAATAATTACAACGCCACTATAAAAATGCTGGGTATTCCAGACGGCCTGGTGGAGCATGGCAGCCTTAAGGAACTGCACAAAGAATGTGGTTATGATGCCAATGGAATTGCAGAGGCCATCAAGAAAATGATGAAGGAAAAAATTACCGTTAGGACCAACAGTTTTCAATAAATAAATATTTTAACTGCTTCTTTGAAAGCCGGCCTCCCGCCGGCCTTTTCATTTAAAACCTTCAACCGTTAAAAAAATGCCAACACTTTAATATTTGCTTCACAAAGGTTGTGAAACAAATGTCGTTATGCATCTGCATACTGTATAATTCCCCAGTCATGAAACGCTTCCTGCTTATTTCTGCCATTTCATTCCTTTCTTTCCTGCTGGCCAGCGCTGGTTGGTATTATTCCAAATTAAATAAAGGCAATAAGACAAACACAAATCATTTTTCATCCACCGCCGGCAGCAGGGTGCCACGGGAAAAAATAATCGCCCATATAACAGATGTACGAAAATTCATAACTGGTAAGGTATACAACTCATCTGTTTGCTTCATTATTGACATGAGCATCGAATCAGGAAAGAACCGGTTCTTTGTATATGATCTTAACAAGGACTCCATCATCATGTCAGGGCTTGTGACGCATGGAAGGTGTAAGCAAACCTGGCTGACGGGTAGAAAATATGACAATGCTATGGGTTGTGGTTGTACTTCACTCGGGAAATATAAAGTAGGGAAACCCTATAAAGGGAGATTTGGCCTTGCTTACAAATTATACGGGCTTGAAGCTTCTAACAGCAATGCCTATTCGCGTTTCGTAGTGTTACATTCCATGCAATGCGTGCCTGAATCGGAAGTATATCCCTATCCCATTTGTCAAAGTGACGGTTGTCCAACCGTTTCACCGGGCTTTTTAAGGGAGATATCCCCGTTGATTGACGGATCGCGCAAACCCATTTTACTGGCCATTTACCAGTAAAATCGCAATAAAATATCTCTATTTTATTCTTTTAAAAAATAGTTTATTAAAATAACAGTTAGTTTTCAGCAACTTGTGCCAAGCCTCGTATTTATACTATTGCATCCTTTGGTAAATATTGCAATTTTTACATACTGGTTTACACTTATCATATCCTTTAGAATACCGGCCTAGTTCAACTATCCTTTGTACAACCCTCACGACCTTAACCTAATCTTTCGTACCCATGAATTGTAAGTATTATTACATACTGTTAATTGGCGCTACTTCCATTACGGGATGTGCATCGGTGAAAAATAGCGAAGGCAAATACCAGCCCGCCCAGCGAAACACATTATCAACGACGACAAAACACAGCACCAATAAAATCAATAAAAAGGTTGGACCTCCCGAAGAAAATTTACCGGCTCCTGCTGCAGAAAATCTCATTGTAGAAAAAGGAGGAAGAAGTACCTATATAGCACCTTACTGGGCAAAGCTGAAGCCCGAAAAAGGGATCGAAACCAATTCAGCAGCCGAGTTAATCAAAAAGGCCGATTTACTGAGGGCATTTGCGATCAGGAATGGATACAACGACAGCCTTGGATTGTTGGTAAACATGAAAATGAAATCCGGTAAACGCAGGTTTTTTGTTGTCAACTTATATACGCATGAAATCATTACCAGTGGTTTGGTAGCGCATGGCCGCGGTAATGAAAAGTTCACCTACAATAAGCAATTCTCGAATGAAGAGGGCAGCAACTGTACCTCACCGGGAATGTACAAAATTGGAAAATCGTATACTGGCGCCTTTGGACTTTCCTACAAATTATATGGATTGGAAAAAAGTAACAGCAATGCCTTAAGAAGATATGTTGTATTGCATGGTATGTCCTGCATACCAGATAAGGAATCACCTTACCCGATTTGCCAGACAGAAGGTTGCCCTGCTGTATCTCCCGATTTTCTGAAAGAACTGGGAGCGTATATTGATAAAAGCAAACAACCATTATTATTGTGGATTTATAACTAATAATAAACGGGTGATTTTACCGTTGGGATATGGATATTTTTTTAAAATATCACCCCCCTGGTTAAACCTTACCAACCGGGATGGGTCTAGAGTAAGTGAATAATTTAAAACCCAAAAAAATCACCTTTATGAAAAAAAGTTTCATTGCTGCCGGTTTATTACTGGCTTTTGTATCAGTAACTTCAGCAACTATCGCGCAAACAACCCCCCGGGTATCTAAGAGACAAGTTCGCCAGCAGGAAAGAATTGCACAGGGCGCAAAAAGCGGGGAATTGACCAAGAGAGAGACTGTGAAACTGGAAGCACGCGAAGCAAAAATTCAAAACGACAAGAAGGAAGCAAAATCTGATGGTGTTGTAACCCCTAAGGAAAGAGCAAAACTTAACAGGGAAGAAAACCGCGCCAGCCGTGCCATCCGTCGCCAAAAACACGATGCACAGGTAAGACATTAATAGCAATATATAAAAATAAAAAACCGGCAATGCCGGTTTTTTTTATACTGTACTTAATCCTTTCACCTGTTAGTATTCGAGCACCCCCATCTTCCCCGTTTCATATTCATGAATGGCATGTTGTATTTCTTCGATGCTATTCATCACGAACGGACCATAACTCACCACTTTTTCTTTTATTGGTTCACCGCCAAATAATACCATCTCGGCATCTTCGATAGCATTCAACACTATTTGATTCCCATCCAGGTGGAAATCGATCAATTCACCCGCTGCCACTTCTTTATTCAGCACTTTCAGTTTCCCCTGCATCAGGTATATCGCAGAAGAATAAGATTCATTGACCGGTATAGTAATAAGATTTCCTTTCTTCACTTTCAGATGATAGAAAAACATAGGTGTATGGGTAGCAATCGGCGATTTTTTCCCTTCGTATTCTCCTATTACCACTTTCATCCAGTATTGCCCGTTATCAATAACCGGCAGATGCGGCGAAGCATAATGCCTGAAAGTAGCAGGCAATTGTTTTTTCGATGCAGGCAAATTAATCCAAACCTGCAGCAATTGCACGGTACCCCCTTTTTGTAAAAAACTTTCTGTCGGTCCTTCTGAATGTACAATACCCGCGCCTGAGGTCATCCAGTTTACATCACCACCGCTTGCCACCTGGTCAAAGCCTTTGCTGTCACGGTGAAAAAATTCGCCATCCAGCAAATATGTAACTACCTCAAACCCGGCATGCGGGTGTGGTGGGATGCGCGCATCATCGCCCGGTTTCAACTGGAAGGGCTGCATATGGTGCATCAGTAAAAAAGGATCCACCTGTTTCAGGTTCCTGACAGGTAATACATTTTTTATTTTGAAGGGTCCTACCCGTTCGTTGGTAGCGCCTTCAATTTGTGAAATCGTTCTTGTTGTCATATAAACTCCTTTGTTAGCTTAATCATTTAATGTCAGCATGGGAATTTCAATCAGCATCAGCGATGCATTTGAAATAGCTTTGATGGTAACGGTATCTGTTTCAGAAATACCGATGGCATCTCTTTTTCCCAGTTTATTTCCGGCAACTTCAACCTCGCCATCCATGACAAAAACATATACACCGTTTCCGCTGAATTTGTTGATATAGGAAAGTTCTCTGCCCGTTTCAAGGCTGGCCAGTGAAAAACGTGCGTCCTGGTTAATCCACACGCCTGCGTCGCTCTCATCTGGGCTTACAACCGTCTGCCATTGGTTTTTTCTGCCTGCAGCATCAAATGTTTTTTGATCATAGCGCGGTTTGATATCCCGAAGTTTTGGATATACCCAAACCTGTAGAAAATTAACTGCATCTTTTTGCGATGCATTGAATTCCGAGTGGGATATTCCTGAACCAGCGCTCATGATTTGAACATCGCCGGTATTAATAACCTTGCTGGTTCCGGTGCTGTCTTTATGAGCCAGTGCCCCGGACAAGGGTATGGACACAATTTCCATATTATCGTGCGGGTGGGTTCCAAAGCCGGCACCTGCCCTTACCACGTCGTCGTTTAACACCCTTAGCGCGCCAAAATGGAGCTTTTCTGGATTGTACCAATGCCCGAAACTAAATGAATGGTGGCTATCGAGCCATCCGAAATTGGCATGCCCCCTGTCGGAGGCGGGATGAAATATGGTTTTCATATAAAACTGTTTTTATTTGATGTTTAAACATCAATTTATATGCCGTGAATGCCCTCTTGTAGAATTCGGCCTATTCGTCAGGAATTATGCTGGATTGACCGGTGAGCCGTCAATCAGCAAGTCTTCTTCCCTGTTTTCATTAAACTCAATGATAAAATTGTTGCGTCCTTCGCCTGTCAGAATGGTCATATATTTTAACTGTACCAGCTCCAGCAGCGACAGGAAGAGGAAGATAGCATGTATGCGGTTTTCGCATACGTCAAACAGTTTTTCAAATGCCATGGTTTTTTCTTCCCTGGCCCGATGCAGCATGTATTCCCGGCTTTCTTCCATTGTATAGTTATACCGCACCACCGTATGCACCGGGCGGTTATTCCGATCATACATCCGCTGCATGGCCTTCTCAAAGGCTTTCATCAGCTTGTACAAGGTGATGTTCTGGATTTCTGTGCCTTCACCGGATTCTTCGCCAACGCTGGACAATTCCTTCTGCAAATTGCCCCGTTTCACCATCAGCATACGAATGGCTTCCATCTCTGCCATCTGGGAAGCAGCCTCCTTGAATTTTTTGTATTCAAGTATTTTATCAATCAATTCCTGGCGTGGATCGATTTCATTGCCCTGTGCATCCAGTTCTTTTCTCGGCAACAGCATTTTCGCCTTGATACGCATCAGCGTTGATACAAAAAGAATGAACTCACTGGAAAGCTCAATATTCAGTTTTTCCTGGTGATGAACAAAGTCAAGAAAATCGTTGATGATTTTCGTAATAGGTATATTATAAATATCCAGTTCGTCTCTTTCTATAAAAAAAAGGAGAAGGTCAAAAGGCCCTTCGAACTGGGCTAATTTTATCTGGTAAGATGGTGCACTCACTTTTTTTCTTTTACTGCGTAAAAAACAAAGTCCCAAACTATGTTGGGACTTGGCAAATATAAGGTAATATTATTTTAGAATTTAGCTGCAAAGCCAACACCCAGTAGTGACCTCATCTGGGCGGCAGCAGAATTTTTATTTGACCCAAACTGGCGTACATCATCGTCGTAAATCAAATCAAACTGGTAAGTAACGTTAATCCATTTGTTCACCTTCATATTGATGGCATTTGTCCAGAACACATCCACATTTGCCGGTCTTGCCGTACCATCTCCAATTTCTCCCGGGCGTTTTGCCTTCAAATAATTGGAATACAGATCGAGGCGACTGATATAGGTAACGTTTTTAAGAATTTCCTTGTTGAAGTTCGCAGAGGCAAAAGCGCCCACTTCAATCCTTACCTTTTGACCTGGATCCACGCCATAATTAGTGGCCAGGGGTGTTTCAATTTCACCTGTCGGGAATACGCCACCCTGGTACACAAAACTGTATGGGTTATTTGAGACAATTATCCATCGAGCGGATACAGGTGAAAAGAAAATATTGAAATAAGAAAGGGGCTTCCAGGTAATACCGGGGGCAACTGTTACATAAGCAGGAGCAAACAATCCGGAAATGCGGTGTTTGATACCCTTACCCTTGTAATCGTATTCAAAACCATCGGTAAACTGTGAACGAAAATTAACGACACCAGAAACATCCAGTTTTGGATCGAGTGCATAACCAACCCGGCTGAGAAAATCGATTTTATCATCATTCTTACGTACCCCCAGTGAAGTCGTATTTACCAGGGCATAACTAAGATCCAGGTTATTGTTCCAACTCCATTTACCTGAAATTTTATTGGCAAATACATTCAGCAATGCTGCAGTAGAGAAGGAAAATTTTTCGGCACCTGCTGCCCAGTTGCGGCTGCCGCCCTGTGCAAGGTTTAGTGAAAACAAACCTCCTTTTTTCCAACCACTCTTATGGGACGTATCATCTTTTATTTCCTTTTGTGCCGTATTTTTTATGTCGCTTAGCGCAGCATCCTGGGCAAAAGACGAGGTACTAAGGGTAGTAACGAGGATGACAGGCAGATAAAATTTTCTCATATCCTTTACTGTGTTTTGGGTTTTAAAAACAGCATCCCGGAGCAGTACCAGAATGCCGACAAATATAGCCCTAAAAATTTATTTGGCTATTAGATTGAACGATTTTTTCGGGGACAGTAAAATACCTGAAACCATTAAAATCCGCTACCAATAAAGGAATAGGCATGAACGTTAGCTGGTTGATGCTTCATTCACCGGGTGATTTTCATGCAAAACCTGTATTGGGTTACCAGGGAAAAGAATTGTCTATTCCAGCCAAAACAATATACTGTTGGCTTTCTTTCTGACTGCAGGCGAATGCTGTTGTAGTACCCTGACAGGGCATTGCTATTTCTTGAGACCCGGGTACTGCATTTTCAAATCGAGCAGCGTATTACGCAATTGCTTTGCAATGATATTTTCCTTGTACCAGTTTTGATCGGAAGGAACGATGGTCCATGGTATATCATTACAATTTTCAAAACAATCCTGGTAGGCATTCATATAGTCGTCCCACAATTTGGCTTCATCAAAATCCTTTTCATTATACTTCCATTGTTTTGTTTCGTCTTTGATACGTTCCTGTAATCGTTCTTGCTGCTCTTCCGGTGATACATGCAAATAAAATTTTAGTATTTGCGTATTGTTGTGTTCAGTGATTAATTTTTCGAAATCATTGATGGCCTTCATTCTTTTTTTTGCCGTCTTGTCATCGCACCATTTATGAACTCTTGTAACCAGAATATCTTCGTAATGTGACCTGTTGAATATTTGAATAATACCTTTGGCCGGAGCATGACTATGAATACGCCAGAGGAAATCATGTGCCATTTCATCGGGAGTAGGAACTTTGAATGATTTTACTGTAACGCCCTGTGGGTTAAGTTTTCCGAAAACATTCCTGATGACACCATCTTTCCCACTGGCATCCATTCCCTGTATTACTACCAGCACAGAATGTTTGCTTTCTGCATACAGCAGGTTTTGCAATTCATCCAGCTCCTCCAGTATTTTTATCGTCTTTTCTTTTGTCGCTTGTTTGTCTGCTTCTTTTGGCGCCTTGGTACTTATTTCTTTCAACTGAACTTTGGCCATTGTTTAATTGTTTGTCTGAAGGTAAAATTTATTTTTTATGTGTTTGTAATATATCACTTTTGCATTCCATGCAGCCAACTAAGAAAAACTGGATAAGCTGGTTATTATTTATACTGCTGTCTTTTATTTGGGGAAGCTCCTTTATTTTAATGAAGCTCGGATTGTATAATGCCTCAGGCGATACTGTACTTAGCCCCTACCAGGTAGCCGCCATCCGCATTTTAAGTGCAGGCATTGTACTTGTTCCGTTTGCCTTAAAATCATTTTCTCAAATCCCAAAGGGCAAATGGGGAATGGTGATACTATCGGGCCTGGTGGGAAGTTTTATACCTGCTTTCCTGTTTTGTATTGCTGAAACAAAGATCGATAGTGCACTGGCAGGTGCACTGAATGCGCTGACACCAGTATTTGCAGTAATTATCGGCGTTGTCTTGTATAAAACAATGGTGCCCTGGAAGAAGCTGCTGGGCATTTTTATCGCACTGCTGGGTTGTTTCTTTCTACTATTTACCAAACAAACCAAGGCTTCGGACAATACCTGGTTTGCAGGCTTTGTACTGGTAGCAACGATTCTTTATGGTATGAACGTAAATATTGTCCGCCATCATTTACAGGAAGTGGGATCATTGAATATTGCTACGGTTGCTTTCGTGGCGCTGATTTTTCCTTCGTTGATTGTATTGTATGCCACACACTATTTCGATTTAGCGCTGAGCCAGTCAACTTTTATTAAAGCAAGTTTTGCCAGCGCATTACTGGGTGTTGGCGGAACAGCCATCGCTTCCATACTTTTTTATATGCTGGTAAAAAGAGCGGGTGCATTGTTTGCCAGCATGGTCACTTACGGAATACCTTTTGTTGCCATCTTCTGGGGAATGATCTATGGAGAACAGGTGACTTTTTTACAAATCATAAGCCTTGGTGTAATCTTACTGGGTGTATTCCTGGCCAATAAATAAAAAGCCCCGCTTCCGCAGAATCTTTCTTTTATACTATCATGATTTCTTTTTCCTTGGTTGCAAGGTGCTTGTCGACAAGGGAGATATATTTATCGGTGATGT
The DNA here is from genome assembly GCA_044223995.1 of Chitinophagaceae bacterium. GTDB lineage: Bacteria > Bacteroidota > Bacteroidia > Chitinophagales > Chitinophagaceae > JACMLD01. Next base: position 210,645 of record JBGALE010000001.1, on the reverse strand, counting down.
TTTGAACGTCTTTCTCCGCATCTTTGGAAGCATCTTCACTCATTCCATCCTTCTGTAGTTTTTTGATATGTTCAATCGCATCTCTCCTGATATTCCGGATAGCTACCCTTGAGTGTTCACCTTCTCCATTGGACCTTTTCACCAGTTCCTTTCTTCTTTCCTCTGTGAGTGGCGGAAGAAACAGCCGGATGTTGGCTCCATCGTTTTGTGGTGTAATACCAATATTAGAGGCCATGATGGCTTTTTCTATTGGCTGGAGCATGTTCTTTTCCCAGGGTTGTATTGAAATGGTTCTTGCATCCAGCACAGAAATATTGCCTATCTGGTTGATCGGTGTCGGGTTGCCATAATAATCAACCACGATGCCATCCAGCATATTGGGATTGGCTTTACCGGCGCGTACTTTTATCAATTCTGCTTCCAGGTGGTTGATGGCTTTTTTCATAGCGTCTTCTGTATTGGCTATGATTTTTTCAAACGAGTCTGACATATACATGTAAATTATAGGGCTGCAAATCTAATAAACCTGCTGTAAATGTACTGCGATAAAGTTTAGGGAAATGCTAAACAACAATAGTATTCCTTATTTCTGTTCCAGTACAGCGTCTTTTGTAAGCGGCACTATTTTAGAAGCGGTGGTGGTTTCGGATGCCGGGCTTCCGTTAACTGATTTCGCCACAAACAAACGCGGGCGGCGCCGGGTATAGTACAGCAAACCGATACCTGTAAAGAAGATAGTGAAAATGCCCAGTAAGAGCCAGGTACAACCAATTGAACGAAGCGCATATACCGCAACGACGGCTGCAAGGTTTACTGCCACGAGTGTGATGGTTACGGTGCGGTGCGACAAGCCCCGGTCGAGCAACAAATGATGAATATGGTTCCTGTCAGGGCTGAACGGCGAACGCCTGTTCATGATGCGGATACTAAATACACGAACTGTATCAAGCAAAGGAATCATAAGTATTGTAAACCCAACTGCCGGGGATGCTTCGATAGGGAATTTTACATCGGGCAGGTTGGCTACATTGATAAATTTGATGACAAGGATGGCATTGACCAGTCCCAATAGCAACGAGCCCGTATCGCCCATGAATATTTTTGCCGGTTGAAAATTGAAGATTAAAAAAGCTACCAGGCTGCCGGCCAGTGCAAAGGATAAAACGGCATAAGGCAACATTTCCACGGCGTTGAAATAAATACCAAACAGCATTGCAGCCATTAATGCCAGCGTTCCTGCCAAACCATCCACTCCATCTATGAGGTTAAAAGAGTTGATAATAACGATAACTGTCAGGTAAGTGAATATCAGGCTAAACATAGGCGGCAAGGTCTGCACACCCAAGAAACCATGCATGCTCTGTATCTGGATATTACCCTTGTAAATAATGAGGAAGGCAGCCAACACCTGTCCGATAAATTTTTTAATGGGGGAAATATCAAGAATATCATCTTTTAACCCAAGGAAGAATATGACAAATGCGGCCGCGAAAAAAAACTGGAACTCCGGTGCATTGGCAAAGGGAATCATGACCAGGCAACTCAATATAAACCCTGCATAAATGCCCAGTCCTCCCAATGATGGGATGGGTATATTGTGGATTTTTCTTGCATCAGGAACATCAAATAATTTTTTGCCCTCCGCAACAGAAATAATTACCGGGATAGCCAGAAACGTAATCGTAAAGGCTATAGCTATAGTGAGTAAAATGTCAAACATTTACAAGGTTTTGGTCGTCAAATGTCAATCGGTAAGGGCTTCTAACCTGGCCTTTTTCGTGTTTTCTGCTGCAAGATAGAGGAACTTTTTGATTCCCGCATAGGGAAATTATTACACAGTTCCTTACCTGCAACGATTGTAAAACGACTATGAGTAAAAATTAGTGTAAAAGTTTAACGGGGAATGAGTTTTTAGTTTTGAAATTAATTTAGCTTTGTCGCCTTCGATGAAAAATTGAAATAACTATGCCAGCATTGAAAGACATTGCCACACAAATCAGGAGAGACATTGTACGAATGGTGCATGGTGCAGCCAGCGGCCATCCAGGTGGTTCACTCGGATGCGCAGACTATTTTACTGCCCTGTATTTTAAGGTAATGAAACACCATCCGCAGTTCAATATGAATGCGACCAATGAAGATGTCTTCTTTCTGTCAAACGGCCATATATCTCCTGTATTCTATGCTACCCTTGCACGTTCAGGGTACTTTGATGTAAAGGAGCTGGCCACATTCCGCAAATTAAACAGCAGGCTGCAGGGTCACCCCGCCACCCATGAACACCTTCCGGGTATCAGGGTTGCATCCGGCTCCCTTGGGCAAGGCATGAGTGTAGCCATAGGCGCAGCTTTGGCGAAAAAACTGAATGGCGAAAAGACAACTGTTTTCTCATTGCATGGCGATGGCGAACTGGATGAAGGACAAAACTGGGAAGCCATCATGTTTGCAGCACATCATAAAGTAGATAACCTGATTTCAACCGTTGACTGGAATGGCCAGCAGATTGATGGCACCACGCAACATGTAATGGATTTGGGTAGCCTGGACGCTAAATTCAAGGCATTTGGCTGGGAAGTATTGCATGTAGATAATGGCAATGATGCCGATGTGATGGTTGAATCATTGGAAAAAGCAAAAGGAATGCTGGGAAAAGGTAAACCTGTTGTTATCTTAATGAAGACAGTAATGGGATCTGGTGTTGACTTTATGGAAGGCCACCACGAATGGCATGGCGTTGCACCCAACGATGAACAACTGGCAAAAGCACTGGCCCAATTACCCGAAACATTGGGGGACTATTAAATACCATCTAAGAAATTTGCATAAAGAAAAAGACCAGTCGCGGTCTTTTTTATTTAGAGGGAAATATTGGCATCAGCTTCTTAATTCGACCGGCTGCATGGCTGCTTTCCTGGATGGGAACCAGGAAGCCAGTATGGCAATGAGTAAAACAGTTCCTACCACCAGCAACACATCACTGGCAAAGAATTTTACAGGGTAATGATCAATAAGGAATGTATGCCCTTCCAGTTTTATCAGCTTAAAAGTAACCTGCAGCCACCCAATAAAGAAAGCCAGCAACACGCCACCGCCGCCGCCAATGGTTGCCAGCAGCAGGCCCTCGCTCAAAAATATTTTTTGTATTAATCCATCACTGCTGCCCATTGCTTTTAAAATCTGTATGTCTTTTTGTTTTTCCAGCACCAGCATGGTCAATGCTCCAATCATGGTAAAAGCAGCTACTACCAGGATAAAAGACAATAAAATAAAGATGAACCATTTTTCCCGCTGCATGGTGGCATACAAGCCACGGTTTTGTTCGTAACGCGTTTGCACCAGGTAGTTTTTGCCCAAGGCCTGTTGTAATCCTTCCTGTACCTGTTTTTCATTTTTTGCATCAGACAATGCAATCTCGGCAGCACCATACTCATCGTCTGACAATTGAAGCATCCGCTTTACAAAACCAAGGTTGGTGATGATATAATTATTGTCGAAATCCTGTTGTATGGCAAAAGCACCGGCACTGACAATATTGTCGGCAGCCAGTGATTGTAAAGGATCGGCTTCATCCACTTTCAAACCCTTTCTCGGAAGATACACAGTGAGTGGAAGTATGGCGCGATCGCTTTCAATATTCAGGGCATTCTCCACACCCGAACCAATTACAGTTGCTGGTTTATCTGCTGTGCCCAATTCAAATTTTCCGCGAATGAGCCGGTGGGCAATGTTATTTACCTGTTCAAAATTATTGTCAACCCCTTTTACGGAAACAAGACTGGGGAAGTCGCCATTTTGAATCAACCCCTTTTCATCAATGGTAAATGAGACAGCCTTCACACCGGGCCATGTGGTTATTTTTTTCTTTTGCTCTTCTGTTAACCGGATGGTTTTGCCTTGTACAGGGATGATCCGTATATCCGTATAAAAATCGGTGTACAATGATTTTACCAAATCTTCAAACCCATTGAATACACTGAGCAGTATAATTAGGGCGGCAGTACCGACAGCCATTGCCAATACACTGATCCAGGCTATTACATTGATAGCATTGGTTGATTTTTTGGCTTTAAAATATCTCCAGGCAAATAAAAAATTCAAGGTACTGTGTTGAAAGGATTAACAGGTCGCGATTTTTCTATTTGGTTTCGCTATCGCCACCCTGTGTATTTATTTTTTTAAACAGTTCTTCCATTTTAAATGCATGATCCAGGGTGTCATCAAGATAGTACCTGATTTCCGGTATTCGTCGCAATTGCTGTTTTACCCGGGCTGCAAGTTCCTTTTTTATTTCCCAGGCCCGGTCTTCGATCTTTTTCAGTGCAGCGGCATTGTCCTTTACCTGGAAAAGGCTCAGGTACACGCGTGCCTCGAGCAGGTCGGGCGTTATTTTAACGGAGGAAATGGATACCATTCCGCCATCCACCATATTCAGGCCCAGGCGCTGAAAAATATCGGATAGTTCTACGTTGAGTAAACCGGCTATTTGCTTCTGTCGCTTTCCTTCTTGCATAAACACACTAATTAAAATGTAAATTTAGGGCTTATTTATTGCCTTTATGACAGGATTTGCGGTCAAAGAATGATTTTTGCAGAACAAGCAGCCAATGATTTAGGTCAACAACACAATTAAATGAAACGATTTTCGACGATTCTTAAATACCTGAGGAACCAAAAAAGAAACATAGTTCTTTATGTGACGTTCAACTTACTTTCAGTCCTCTTTTCACTGGTATCACTCGCCATGCTCGGACCTTTTCTCCAACTATTATTTGATAAAGAAAAGGCCCCCATAATTAAACCTGAATTTAATTTCTCCGCCAATGGGTTATTAAATGAACTTAAATATTTTATTGGCCAGTTGAAGTCTTTGCATGGTGCGGTATATGCACTGGCCTCAATATGTATCATTATCGTAGTAGCGATTTTTTTCAAAAATGTTTTTACCTATCTTTCTTACCGTGTGCTGGCGCCTATGCGCAACTATGTAATGACAAAGCTGCGCGCAGATTTATATAATAAGATACTCAGCCTGCCAATTGGATATTTTACAGAGCAACGGAAGGGAGATATCATTTCGCGTATGAGCAATGATGCCAATGAAGTAGAATGGAGTGTGATGAGCACGCTGGAAGGCCTGATACGCGACCCAATGACGATATTGATTATCCTGGGTACGCTTATTTTTTTAAGCCCCCAGCTATCACTCTTCCTGATGGTACTTCTACCGCTTTCAGGTTTTATCATCGGGCGTGTCAGCAGGTCATTAAAAAAACAATCCACACAATCACAGGAGAAACTCGGTACGCTGATGTCGATTCTTGATGAAACACTGGGCGGCCTTCGTGTAATCAAAGCTTTCAATGCTGAAAAATTACTAAGAGGGAAGTTTTTTGAAACCAATACCACACTCAATCATATCCGCAACCGCATGAATTTTCGGAGGGATCTTGCTTCCCCGATGTCTGAGTTTCTTGGAGTGTTGGTACTTATTACAATACTATGGTGGGGTGGTGAAAGAATATTGGGAGGACAATTGCATTTAACACCGGATGGTTTTATCACCTATATTCTTTTGTTTACACAGATTATCAACCCGGCGAAATCTCTATCCACTGCCTACTATAATGCACAGCGTGGGAGTTCGGCCATTCAACGGATTGAAGAAATATTAAAAGCCGCAGTTGTGGTGGAAGAGGATCCAAATCCAAAAACACTGCCCTCTTTTAACAACAGTATCGAATTTAGAAATGTCACATTCGGATACGATGATATCACCATACTCGATAACATCAATCTTACTATAGAAAAAGGAAAAACAGTTGCGCTGGTGGGTTCATCCGGTGCAGGTAAGTCAACACTGGCTGATTTAGTCCCGCGTTTTCACGATGTGAGCGGCGGTGAGCTGCTAATAGATGGTATTAATATCCGGGAATACTCGTTGTATTCCCTGCGCAGCCAAATGAGCATTGTAACACAGGAGCCCATTCTTTTCAACGATACCATTGCCAACAATATCACTCTTGGAAAGCCGGATGCCAGTGAAGCTGAGATCATACAGGCAGCAAAGATTGCCAACGCGCATGATTTTATTATGCAGAAGGAAGATGGCTATCAAACCAATATTGGCGACAGGGGCAGCAAACTCAGTGGCGGCGAACGTCAGCGCGTTACAATTGCAAGGGCCTTATTAAAAAATCCTCCTATATTAATTTTGGACGAGGCTACTTCGTCACTAGACACAGAAAGTGAAAGGCTGGTACAGGATGCCATCAATCATATGATGCAAAACCGTACAAGCATTGTCATTGCACACCGTCTTTCTACCATCCGGCACGCAGATGAAATCATTGTATTGCAAAAAGGAAAAATTGTGGAGCGCGGCAGTCATGATCAACTGATTCAACAAGGCGGCTTCTATAAAAAGCTGGTGGAAATGCAGGAAGTTCGTTAACCTGGCGCCATTCATATAATCATCTTGCGAAGGGCATTCTCTCATTGTGTATTTTCGTACATTCAATGCTTTAAAATAAGTCACATGAGAAAATTGCTCTTGCTGCCCGCAGCATTCCTTATTATTTACTCCCTCCAGGCACAGAAAAAAAGTATCAGTTACGAACAAGCCTTTAAAGGCGCGGCTACCAATATCACCAAGCCATTACCCGTTATCGGTAAATGGATGGATGATGCGCATTATATCGAATCCCGCAAAGATGAAAGCGATGGCAAACTGAAACAGTATGCTGTCGATGTAAAAACAGGCAATGCTGTTTTATACACAGCGCCTGCAGAAGAAAAGCCCGCTGTTTCAATGCCAACGATAAAAGATGCGAGGAACATAACAGCTTCACCCGATAATAACTGGGTGGCCTACACGAAAAAAGACAATAACCTTTACATGATGGAACTGTCTTCCAAAAAAGAAACGCAACTCACAAACGATGGCAGCGAAACCATCCTGAACGGATATGCTTCCTGGGTGTATTATGAAGAAATACTGGGAAGGCAAAGCCGCTACCGCGCATTTTGGTGGAGCGGAGACAGCAAGCATATTTCATTCATGCGTTTCAATGAAGCCAGTGTACCTGTATTTCCCATCTACTGGTCCGATGGCCAGCATGGATACCTCGAAAACCAACGCTATCCAAAAGCAGGTGATAAAAATCCGGAAGTAAAAATTGGTATCATACCAGTAAGCGGTGGTCAAACAGTCTGGGCTGATTTTAATGATAAAGACGATCAGTATTTCGGTATGCCCTACTGGGCACCCGGTGGCCAGTTCCTTGTTCAGTGGATGAACCGCGGGCAGGACAACCTGAAAGTATTCAATATTGATTTGAACAATGGCAGCAAGACGGAAGTGTACGATGAAAAACAAACAACCTGGATCGATCTCGATGATAATGATCGTATTGAATTTCTGTCTGGTGGAAATGGATTTATATTAAAAAGTGATAAGACAGGTTGGCGTCATTTGTACCTGCATGATATGACGGGTAAATTGGTAAACGCCATTACACAGGGCGACTATACGGTTGGCGATATCATCAAGATTGATGAAAAGACAAAACTGGTTTATTTCAATGCACGCAAAGAAAACTCTGCGCGATGGGATTTGTACAGTGCGACACTGGATGGTAAAAAATTGAGCCGCCTGTCAACAGGTGATTATTCTTATTCCGGCATGAACTTATCGCCCAATGGTAAATATTTTATTACCACGTATTCAAATATCAGTACGCCTCCGGTAACAGTCTTGATGGATACCAAAGGAAAAGTAGTCAGGGAACTGGGCAGCAGCAAAGGCGCGGAGTTTGATAATTATGCATTGCCGAAAAAAGAATTGGTTCGCGTTAAGTCTACCGATGGTTTATTTGATCTGCCTGTACTAATTACCTACCCGGTAAATTTTGATCCAAATAAGAAATACCCGGTGCTGGTGAGTATTTATGGCGGACCAAATGCCGGAACTGTTTATGATACCTGGCGTAGTTCGCCCGCAGAAGCATGGTGGGCGCAGGAGGGTTTGATACAGGTGGCTTTTGACAACAGGAGCAGTGGACATTTTGGAAAGAAAGGAATGAATTATATCCACCGGCAGTTGGGTAAATATGAGATCGAAGATTATATGGCCTGTGGCCGCTGGGTAAAACAGCAATCATGGGCCGATAATAAAAAGCTTTGCATCACCGGTGGCAGCTTCGGTGGTTATATGACCTGTATGGCGCTAACCTATGGCGCAGATGTATTCGATTATGGTGTGGCCAATTCTTCTGTTACCGACTGGCAGTTATATGATACGCATTATACCGAAAGGTTTATGGATACACCGCAGGAAAACCCGGAAGGTTATAAAAATACTGCAGTATTAACGTACGTGAATAAATACAAGGGGCTGCTGCGTATCGTACACGGCACTTCAGATGATAATGTACACATGCAAAACAGCATACAGTTTATCAATAAACTGGAAGACCTGAAAAAGCATTTTGAATTGATGATTTATCCGGGAGAAAGACATGGTATTGGAGGCGCGAAAGGCCTTCATAACAGAACAGAAGCTTACAGTTTTTATTACAGGAACCTGTTGGGAAAAGAAATGCCCGACAGCTTCTGGAAATAATCAAGCCAATACGATTAATAAAAAATGGTCTTCTGTAATAAGAAGACCATTTTTATTTCATGACTATTATATTTATTTAAGGGTCAGTTTTACTTTACCACTTCCCGCATCTACAGTTATGGGCACACCACCACCGTTGAGCGTACCAGTCATATGATGTTCGTCGGTATCACCGGAAAAATTATTCAACACGCCTGTATGAATTTTATCGCCATGCAGTTTCAGGTTCATCCCCTTGTCTTTTGGAACTTCCAGGTCGATATTACCTCCGCTGTTGCTGATTTTTACATATTTCCCCAGCGATTTCATGCTAACAGTAATATTTCCACCGCTGGTAGATGTTTCGAGGCTGCAGGAAAGATCATTCATGTGGATATTACCACCGCTGGTATGCGCAGATAGTTCTCCTTCTATATCTTCTCCATTTACAGAACCGCCACTGGTAGTTCCTTTTATTTTTCCCTGCAGGTGATGCAACGATACAGAACCGCCTGAAGTAGTCAACGTAATATCGCCATTACATTTATCGGCATCTATATTACCACCGCTCGTGGTTAAATCAATATCATCTTTTGAATTGGTGACAGAAATATTACCACCTGAGGTACGGCCGGTTACATGCCCGCTGAGCTGATCAACCGAAAGGTTGCCACCGCTGGTAGTAAAATCCTGTGTACCGGATAAATTATCAAGGTGAATATTTCCACCGCTCGTGGTTAAATTGGAAGAAGCAGTACGCGGAACAAATATTTTAAAAGAAATACTCAGGCTATGGTTCCAGTCCATATTTCGGTGTTTTGGCTTAGCTATTGCCGTTAGTTTGTGATCAGCAACACCAATGGTGAGATCATAATCAGCGTCGAGGCGTTTTTGAATATCTGCTTTCGACATGTTTTTATCGCGGCTGTTGCCCGGCCAAATGTATACCTCGATGCGGGCCTGTGCGTCGGCGCCTGATACCGAGATATTTCCACCGGTGGTTTCCACTTTTACCTGCTGAATGCCATCACTGGCCAGCGATTTGGTCATAAATGGTTCTTTACCGTTATAATCCTGGGCAAAGACAGTTGCTGCGGCTGATAGGCCCAACAAAAAGGACAAGTACTTTTTCATATTAGAGATGTTGTTTTGTTAGAAATTTTATGTGGAATTGATTAGGTAGCTGTGTTTCTACTCCAAGCCAGGTTGCCTAATGTCGCCCGGATCAAAAATTTGTTGCACGGAAACACCTACATCTTTATGAATGATAAGCCTGCTAAAAGGATACCATATTGCTATCTGCCTGATATTGTAGCTTTTCTTTGAAACTGCAGGGAGCCATTGTCCGGTTTTGATACGGATGGTGTACGTTTTTTCGACAATAAAAAAGGAGCAGTGTACTGCTCCTTAGGGAAAAATATAAACAATGAGTTTATTTGTTCATCATTTGTTTGGCTTCAATACTAAGTGTGGCATGGGGCACTGCACGCAACCTTGCCTTATCGATTAATTTACCTGTCACGCGGCAGATGCCATAGGTTTTATTTTCTATGCGCATCATGGCTTTTTCCAGGTGGTCGATAAAGGAAATCTGGCGGCTTGCCATTTGGCTAAGCTGTTCACGCTCCATACTCATACTGCCATCCTCCATAGTCATGTAACGGGCGTCATCATTGTCGCCACCCATTTCATCCTTGCGGGTAATCAAACCCTGCAGGTATGTCAGTTCTTTTTTTGCAGCATCCAGTTTCTTAGTAATGATTTCCCTGAACTCGTTTAATTCTGCATCGCTGTATCTCATAGTTGGTCCGGAAGGTTGTTCGATTGGTTGATCCAATACTGATTTTGTAAAATCGGGGTGGTATTTCCTTACTGTTTTTGTTTTTATTTCGGGAATCACCACTTTTCCTGTTTTCGCTACCGCCGGTTGTTTTTTAGGAACCGGTATCGGTGTATTTGTTACGGGTTTAAATGTTGGTTTGGGTGGTACATAAGGTTTTGACGGCTCTACTACCTTTTTCACTTCTACTCTTTTTTCCGGAACGGAAGAAGCTTTGGGCCTGATAACCGATTTGGGCGGACTGGCTATAATTTTTTTCTTAGGAGGTTTTGGCACCTTGACTGCTTTCACTGGAACAGGCTTGGCAGCAGGTTTCACAACTTTCTTAGGAGCAGGTTTAGGTGCTGGCTTTTTGGCAGCCGCTTTTTTTGCGGGAGCCGCTTTCCCGCCGGAAGGACGGGCTGGTTTAGCAGCCGCTTTTTTAGCTGGTTTAGCTGCTTTCCCGCCAGATGAAGGGCGGGCAGGTTTTTTAACTGCCATACTGTTATACTTTTTTTGTGACAAACACTTTCAGCGAAATGTCGTTCACTTCAATTTCAGTGCCATCGCTGATTTCAGGCACAAATTCGAGCTTATCTGCCAGAATTTCGGCGCAAATATAGTTTTTAAATTCAATTAGGGATGGCTTGATTTCACTATTGTCAAGCACATCAACGAATATACGGTCTGTAAGTTCAAAACCGCTCTCTTTTCTAATATTTTGTACGCGGTTGACAAATTCCCTTGCATCGCCTTCCTTTTTCAGCCCCGGTGTCAGAGATATATCCAATGCCACTGTCAGGCTGCCCCGGGTGGCCACACTCCATCCTGGTATATCCTCTACCGTTATTTCATAGTCCTCCAAAAAAGTCTCTTCATACCGCAGCCCACTGCCATTACCACCGTTGGTGGCAGTTACCAGTTCGTTGGTAGTGGTGTCTATACAAAAAGTGTAGCTTCCTTTTTGTTCCAGCAATCCAATAGCAGCCGGGTTTTCATTCCACGACTCCACTTCCCTGGCAACATTCTTCATTGCTTTACCCATTTTACCGCCGAGGGCTTTGTAATTGGGCTTTATCCTTTTCCTGAAATGAAAATCATTGATATCAATCACCTCGATTTCCTTTACATTGATTTCCTGCCGTATGATGTCTTTGATAAACTCTGCCTGCAACAAACGGAAGTCGCCTGATTGCAAAGGCACCTGTATTTTTTGCAGTGGCTGGCGTACTTTAATCTTTTCCTTTTTACGGATCGACAATCCGAGGGAAGAAACAGTTTGGGCAAGCCGCATCCTTTCCTCCAGCAATTCATCTATGACGGATTCATTGGTCACCGGGAAATCGGCATGGTGTACAGATGATACAGTATGTTTTCCTGTAACTGCGTTCAGTTGCTGGAAAATGGCATCACTGAAAAAGGGTGATACCGGCGCCATCAATCGCAATACGGTTTCGAGACATTCATACAATGTTTGATAAGCCGAAATTTTATCCTGCTCGTACTCGCCCTTCCAGAACCGGCGGCGGCAAAGACGCACGTACCAGTTGCTCAGGTGTTCGTCCACAAAATCTTCAATCAATCTGCCTGCAGCCGTCGGCTCATAATCATCAAAGCTTGCCGTTACCTTTTTTGTTAAGGTATTCAGCGAAGAAAGAATCCACTGATCTATTTCAGGGCGCTCCTTCACCGGTATATATGATTCCTTAAATGCAAATCCGTCTACATTGGCATAGAGTGCAAAAAACTGGTAGGTATTGTATAAAGTTCCAAAGAACTTTCTCTGTATTTCCTTGATACCATCGATATCAAATTTCAGGTTGTCCCAGGGAGATGCGTTGGTGATAAGGTACCAGCGCGTAGCATCGGCGCCAAACTGTTCGATAGTTTTAAACGGATCCACCACGTTGCCGAGGCGTTTACTCATTTTATTGCCATTCTTATCCAGCACCAGCCCGTTGGATACACATGTTTTATAAGCTACGCTGTCAAACAGCATCACGCCCAGCGCATGCAGGGTATAAAACCAACCCCTTGTCTGGTCAACCCCTTCGGCGATAAAATCTGCCGGAAATGATTTTTTAAAAACGTCTTTGTTTTCAAACGGGTAATGCCATTGTGCATAAGGCATGGCGCCACTGTCGAACCAAACATCGATCAGGTCCGGCAGTCGCTTCATGGGTTTGCCAGTAACGCTCACCAGTATTATTTCATCCACGTAAGGCTTATGCAAATCGAGGATGCCATTATGGAAATAATTTTTATTGATGTCACCGCCCAATTGTTCAGCAGCCTTTCTTATTTCTGTATTCAGTTCGGCAATACTGCCAATGCATTTTTGTTCACTGCCATCTTCTGTTCTCCAGATAGGCAAAGGTGTTCCCCAAAAACGACTGCGGCTCAGGTTCCAGTCCACCATATTTTCCAGCCAGTTACCAAAACGACCCTCACCGGTAGAAGCAGGTTTCCAATTAATGGTTTTATTCAGTTCCACCATCCTGTCTTTTACTGCTGTTGTTTTGATAAACCATGCATCGAGCGGATAGTACAATACCGGTTTGTCGGTACGCCAGCAATGCGGGTAATTGTGTTCGTATTTCTCAATCTTAAACGCCCTGTTTTCTTTTTTCAGTTTTACGCAGATATCTACGTTCACATCCACATAGTCCTTTTCATCTTTATAATTCTTTACATATCGGTTGCTGAATTCACCCAGTCCGTCTACAAATTTTCCCTGCTTGTCCACCATGATCAGTATACCGATTCCATACTTACGGCCCACGCGATAGTCATCTGCACCAAAAGCCGGGGCGGTATGAACGATACCGGTACCATCTTCTGTTGTTACAAAATCACCCACCAGCACACGAAAAGGATCGCCTCCGGCATTTGCAGCACTGTTGGCATCATAAGGGAGCAATTGTTCATAACGGCATTCTTCCAGTAATGAACCCTTAAACTGAGTTAGAATTTTCCATGGCAGCAGTTTATCCCCTTCCTTGTACTCCGCAAACGAAGCATTTTCGCCTTCTTCCTTAAAATATTTTTCCAACAGTGTTTTAGCCAACACTACGTTAACCGGTACATGTGTGTATGGGTTGAATGTACTTACCAGTACATAATCAATATTGGCACCGACAGTTAATCCAAGATTGGAAGGTAGTGTCCATGGTGTAGTGGTCCAGGCAAGAAAGAATATTTCATCACTTCCTTTTTTACCGTTGATGGCATCGAATAAAAATTTGCTCTTCTCGCTCTTTACTGCCTTGAACATCGCGACGGCCGATGTATCCTTCACCATTTTATAAGTACCGGGCTGGTTCAGTTCATGCGAACTCAACCCTGTGCCTGCTGCTGGTGAATATGGCTGTATGCTAACACTTTCATACAGCAAATCCTTTTTATACAATTCGCTCAATATCCACCACAGTGTTTCGATGTATTCATTTTCAAATGTGATATAGGGGTTTTTCAAATCCACCCAATAACCCATCTTGCGCGTTACATCGTCCCATTTGTCTTTGTAGCGCATTACTGCTTCACGGCATTTGCGGTTGTATTCTTCTACTGAAATCTTTTTACCTATATCTTCTTTTGTGATACCCAATTCCTTTTCCACACCCAATTCAATCGGCAACCCATGGGTATCCCATCCACCCTTGCGGTTTACCCGGAATCCTTTCATGGTTTTGTACCGGCATACCAGGTCTTTTAATGTCCGGGAAATAACGTGATGAATGCCGGGCAATCCATTGGCACTCGGTGGTCCTTCATAAAAAACAAAAGGTGTGGCACCCTCTCTTAATGAAACGCTTTTTTCAAATGCATGCTCCGCCTCCCATTTGGCAAGTATTTCCTGCTCGATGGATGGTAAATTCAATCCTGAAAATTCTTTATATCTGGCTGTCATAATGCTGCTTGCGGGTTTCCGTTCGAAACGGAACGGTAACGGGTCGGCAAAGTTACGGGAAAACAGGGTGGATTTTAACCGGGGAGCGGGCTTTTCCTGAGGCTGAAGGCTTACATTTGTTAACCGCTATGAGGATACCAAAACTACTATGCATATGGGTTTTGATGCTATTGGGCAGCGTATGTACCTATGCGGCAGTTTTTACGGTCACATCCATCAACAATTCAGGTCCCGGCACCCTGCGGGATGCGCTGGAACAGGCGGCTGCAAATGGCACGACCGAAACCGACTATATCTACTTTAATATACCTGCCCGCGCCCGCTCACTCACCATACTCGTCCCGTTCAGCCAGGCATTACCCGATCTCAGTTCAAACCTGGTCATCGATGGAACCTCCCAGCCATCACCCAACCTCGGCGCCTCCAGCGCAAAAATTACCGTCACTTTTGAAGGCGTATATACCGGCACCGCACCGCTGATATTATTCAACCTCCCTGTCGTGCGCGATATATCCATTTACGGTCTGTACATCCGGGCCAATGTGACTGACCGCAACCTGGCACAACCCGATAAAATGTATGGTATTCACCTGCAGAATGCACAAAACATTATTATCGGGGCGCCCGGAAAGGGAAATGTTATCAGCGGATGGACACATGCCGTATTCGATGATTATGATGCGCGCTTTGGAAAATCAGGTTTGATCACATTGCAGGGAAATTTATTTGGTGTGGAAACAGACGGTATCAGCACACAATACAGCGGCCGTGTAGCCGGGCCAACTGCCAACCGTTACAGTTATAATGCGCCACGCAATGCTTATGCAACGATTGGTGGCCTTTTACCAGAAGAAGGAAATTCATTCAACTCTTCTATAACCGACATCTTTATCCAGGGCGAAGTGGTACCGCCGGGCTCGGACAAAAAAGTAGATATTATCAATAACAAATTTGGCGTAGATGTAAATGGTGAAATGCTGAACCAGGCAAGCGGTATTGCAATCTGGGTAAGGAGAATGTCGCTCTGGCCGGCGGTATCCCAGCCAAGCCCCTATATTGCCAGTAATTACATTGCGGGGAAAAGCAGGCAGGTAGGCATCTTTGTCGATTCAACGATCTACACCAATTTTACGGTTGAAAAAAACACCATAGGCGGGGAAAGTAACGGGGCGCCGTTCCGTGATGCTTATATGGGCACCGGTATTTTGCTGAACGATTGTATTATTGGAACTATTGGAGGTGCTACCACCAGCAATGGGAACGTTATTCGCTACTGTAAACAGGGCGCTATCATCGAGGACAGGACCAGCAATATTCTTATAAGTCACAACTCCACGTACTGCAACCGCAGGAGAGCGATTGAATTGCGCAACTGGACAAACTTAAACCCTCCACCTTTCCGGCCTCAGCCTTTTGTTACCATCAACAACATCAATTCAAGAACCAGGGTCATACAGGGAACCACCAAACCCAATAGTACGGTTGAATTGTTTTACGACGATGATTGTGATGGCTGCGAGGGAAAAACATATTTTGCCATTGTTACTGCCGATGCCAGTGGCAACTGGACCTACGGAGGCGCATTGAATGATGACCATATTGTGGCAACAGGAACCGACCCGGGCGGTGCCACTTCAGAATATTCAAGACCCGAAATAGATACGTCCGGGTTATTGATTAACGGAACAGCCTGTGGGTTATCTACTGGTTCGATATGCGGTTTCAAAATAAAAAGCGGTACCACCTGGCATTGGGAAAATGAGAAAGGAGACAATATAGGGATCGATACCTGCCTGTTCAATGTACCTGCCGGAAAATATTATTTCAAATTATCGATCGGTACCGGAACCTGTGAAGAAGCTTTTTCTTTTACTGTTCCCGATTATACACCGGTGATTGATTCAGCTTCCTTGATTATAACCCATGGGCGTTGTGGTTTACCCAATGGAAGTGTTTGCGGCATGAAAATCATCAATGGGCAAACATGGCAATGGGAAGATGACAGGGGAAATATTGTAGGCACACAGGTTTGCCTGAAAGATGTTGCTGCCGGCCGGTACAGGCTTCGTGTAAGTGCAGCAGGTTGCACGATTACTTCCTCATTTTACGAGGTAAAAAATTATACACCTTCTGTCGATGCCAGCAATGTTTCTGTAAAAAATACAACCTGTAATAAAAACAATGGATCAATTACAGGAATAAAAATAGTGGATGGCCTGTACGCAGGTGTGCAATGGAAAGATGATATGGGAAATATTATCGGAACAGGTTACGACCTCTACAACCTCGCACCGGGAAGATATAAAATAGTCGTAAAGGACAATGCCGGATATTGCGGTGATACCAGTAACTACTTTACAATTGCAGCTACACCACCGGCTGCACTTAATATTACAGGTGTACAAATTATCAATACGAGCTGCCTGCAATCAAATGGAAGTATCACAAATATTACCATCGACAATGCAACAGCGCCCATCCAATACTGGTGGATGGATGAATCAGGAAAAGTAGTGGCACAGTCGAAAGACCTGATCAATATTAAAACAGGAAGCTATAGGCTGAAATGTAAAGATGCTGGCCCTTGCGATACATTGCTGACGCCATATTTCGATGTCACAAATGTTGGTAGTGTTGTTATCGACACATCGGGTGTCAGCATACGCGCTGTTGGTTGTACCAGCAATAATGGATCAATCAGTGGCATCAGGGTTACTGGTGCTGACCGGTATGAATGGATCAATACAACTAATAATACGGTAGTATCGGCATCATTGACTTTGACAAATATGCCTCCCGGTTTTTATCAGCTAAAAGCCTATAACAACACTTATAACTGCATCGCCGCAACAAGAATATATGAAATACCCAAAGCCGTATTTGCAGCGGTGGCGGTAACGCAATTCACCAAACAGGATGCAAGTTGCAATAATAGTAATGGAAGCATCAACGTGCAGTCACTGAGCAACCAGTTTACCTACACATTCCGGTGGTTGAAGGACAGCATCACTGCCATTGGTAATGGTTCATTTTCCATTAACCAGCTTTCCCCAGCGGTTTATTACCTGGTTGCAACCGATACGAATGGTTGTGAACAGTCGATCTTCCGGCAACCAATAGCTATGTTGCCACTACCGGTGATGCAGGAAAGCAATGCCAGTGTTTCTGCAGATACCTGTTCGTTTAAAACAGGAAGTATAAAAAACATAACCGTCACCAGCGATGTTGCAGTCAGTTATAAATGGTACAGCAACAATACAGTTGTATCAACGGGTAAAAATCTGCTGAATGCAATTTCCGGAACATATTACCTGGAAGCCACCGATGGCAGGGGCTGTGTGGTTACCAGCCAGTCATACATTATACCCGATGCAATTGCTGTATTACCCACGCCACAATATAACAGCCAGACGATTGTGCGGTACAGCAATGCCACCATCCGGGTCAACAACCCATATAAACAGGCGGTGACTTACCAGTTGTTCGATTCACCCACATCAACTGCGCCCATCAATCAAAACAGTACTGGTGTTTTTATCATTAATAATGTAAAGGAGGACAGGGAACTGTTTATTAAGATAATAGCGGGCGATTGCGCCAGCGCACCGGGTAGTGTCAGCATCAAGGTAGTGGATGAAACCATCGTCGAGATACCAAATGCCTTTTCACCCAATGGTGATGGAATCAATGATGAATTCCGTATACAGGTAACAGGTCTGATATTTGTCAACTCGCTGAAGATATTTAACCGCTGGGGACAAGTGGTATGGGAAACAAAGGAAATCACCAATAATTGGAAGGGCACACGTAATGGAGAACCCTTACCCGTTGGTACATACTACTATATGTTAGATGCCATCGGCGCTTTCAACAAAAAGATATATAAGTATGGTTCGGTTATCATCATCCGGTAAGATTTGTTAAATAATTCATTAAATCTTTTTCACTTCTTCTATACAATTTTGGATTTATCCACATTTTTTGGCTTTGGCATAATTTCTGAAAGTTTACCAGCGGAAAACGGTTAATTCATACTGATGAAAATCAAGTGGTTAATAATACGGTCCGGCACCGTAAAATAACCATCAGAAAATACTTGGTGTTTATACCAAATGTTTCTTACCCAATTGAATTAATTTGACATCATTATAAAGTGCCCCGTAAAGATTTTTCTACGGTTTAGGGTTTAGGGGTTAAAAGGGGAGTATTCCTACTCCCCTTCCTTTTTATACATCATTCTCTATTCGTACCACCCGTTTTTAATCTCTGATTGCCTTTTGCAAAAACCTTATTGCCTCAGACATTACATTATCCAATGCCACGATAAAACCTGGTTCAAAGGATTACTTCCGGAATCAAGTAATAAAAAGCCTTCTTCCACATGGCGAAGAAGGCTTTTTGTTGTCAGCGACAAGCTATATTATTGTTGTTTCGAACGAATCAACTTGTAAATCTTAATGGCACTCATCAGTACAATTATAAAAAGAACCATCCCAATAATCCCCCACACAAAACTGAACGACTCTTTCACGACTGCCAGCATCACAATAGCCACGAGGAAGATGGTGGCCACTTCGTTCCAGATGCGCAATTGCTGCGAAGTATATTTAAAGATGCCCTTCAATTGTTGTTTCACTATTATGTGAAGCGAAATATGATAAGCATACAGAAAAAAAACAAATACCAGTTTAATCGCCAGCCATTGCGGTAACACACCTAACAAGTACCAGGTGCTTCCCCCAAAAACCAGTGTAAGAATTGCCGAGGGCCAGGTAATACCATACCATAGCCGGCTAATCATAATATTAAATTGTTTTCGTAATGCATCGCGTGCCTGGTCATTTTGCTCATCTGCTTCTGTATTGTATATAAACAAACGGGGTATATAAAACATCCCGGCAAACCAGGTAACTATAAAAATAATATGCAGTGCTTTGATGTATAAGTAAGCCATTGTTTAGCTTGTTATCATTTCTTTATTACCGTTGTTGTACGCTTTTATCCACCCTGCCATCGCCCTTACCCATTCCGGGTGAATATTCATACAGGGAATCATATCAAAAGACCCGCCGCCTGCATGCAGGAATGTTTCTTTTCCTTTTTCGGCAATTTCTTCCAGTGTTTCAAGGCAATCACTTACAAATGCGGGGCAGACCACCAGTAATTTCTTTATGCCTTCTTTGGGCATTTCTTCCAGCCGTATATCTGTAAATGGTTGCAGCCACCCCTTTCCCAGTCTCGACTGAAAAGAAACGCTGTATTTATCCGCAGGAATTTGTAATGCCGCGGTCACCAGTTTAGTCGTCACCATTACCTGGTGCCGGTAACAATGAGCATGCGCCGGTGATGCCACATTACAGCAATCGTTTACAGTGAGGCAATGATGCCCGGTAATATCACTTTTCCTGATATGCCGCTCCGGTATACCATGATAGCTGAACAACAGGTGATCATAGTCTTGTTGCAAATAAGGTTTGATCGACGAAGTCAATGCGTTGATATAGTCAGGATGATCATAATAAGGCTTGATGGTACTTATCCTAAATGGGTACTTCCGCTTTTTATAAATTTCCATGGCATATTCCACCGCTGTTTCATAACTCGACATAGCATAATGCGGGTACAGGGGCACCAATACCACTTCTTCTAAACCCGGTGATCTGCGGAGCAACTCATCAAATGCTTTTTCAGGGGAAGGGCTTCCATAGCGCATGGCAATGGTCACGGGTTCTTCCATCTGTGATTGCAAGGCATCTTCCAGTTGTTTTGTTAATACAACCAGCGGTGACCCTTCTTTTGTCCAGATCGTTTTATAGGCTTCCGCTGATTTGGGTGCACGAAATGGGACAATAATCCCTTTCACCAATAATAAACGAAACAAATATGGATAATCGATAACACGTTCGTCCATCAAAAATTCTTTCAGGTAACGGCTTACATCTTTTGTTTCTGTTGAATCCGGCGAACCCAGGTTCATCAGTATAATCCCTTTTTTATTTGTCTGGCTCATGTATAAGAATGTGATTGCAAATGTAATTATACTATTACTGCAAATATTCAAATCTGTTTGAATACTAACGTTTGGAAGCCCATTGGGAAAGTCATATCGCCTGGTGAGAATAATCATATCAAAAAATGACAGTCCAATGACACATAAATTATGCTTTTGGAAAGCAGGAAATTACTTTTGTGGAAGTATAGCAAGTACTATTTCAAATGAACGGGAATTATACAAAAGACATATCAAAATTTTACTTAGCCGGTATTAATTACAAAAAATCCGATGCGGCCCTAAGGGGGCAGTTTGCTATTAACGAAATCCAATACGCCAGCATTTTATCGCTCGCTCCTTCATTTGGCATCTCAGAATTATTTATTCTTTCCACCTGCAACCGTACTGAAATTTATGGCTTTGCAGAAGATCAGCAGCAATTGATCAACCTGCTGTGTACGCAAACCGAAGGGGAAGCATCTGTATTTACAAAGAAAGCATATACCAGGAAAGGTGCTGCCGCTATTGAACATCTCTTTAGTGTGGCGGCTGGTCTCGATTCACAGATACTCGGTGATTATGAAATTGTCGGCCAATTGAAACTGGCAGTAAAATATTCCAAGGACAGGGGATTTACAGGACCGTTGCTTGATCGCATGGCCAATGGTGCACTACAGTCCTCGAAGGCTGTTAAAAACCAAACTGCTTTGAGCGGTGGAACAGTTTCTGTATCGTTTGCCGCAGTTCAGTATATAAAAGAAAAAGTATCCGGCATACACGATAAGAAAATATTGCTGATGGGTGTGGGCAAAATAGGCCGCAATACCTGCAAAAACCTGGTGGATTACCTCGATACCACCAATATCACACTCATCAACCGGTCACCAGATAAAGCATCTGAACTCGCCACTGAACTGAACCTGCAATGCGCTCCCATTTCTGATTTGGCAAAACATATTGCAACTGCCGATATTATACTGGCAGCCACCAATGCAGTAGAACCTACCATATTGGCTTCACACCTGGAAGGAAAAGGTGAAAAACTGATCATCGACTTATCAGTTCCCTGCAACCTGGATGCCGAAGCACAGCAGTTATCCAATATTACACTTGTCAATGTAGACGAACTGGCAAGACTAAAAGACGAAACACTGCATAAAAGAGAAGCCGAAATACCAATGGCAAAAGCCATTATTACCGAACATATAGCCGAGCTGATGGAATGGTACGATATGCGCAAGCATGTACCCGTGCTGAAAGCCGTTAAAACGAAGCTGGAACAAATGCACACCTGCCCTTTATACATCAGCTATTCTCAAACTTCTTTCGCTAACTTTAAAAAAGAAAAATCTGAAGCCCGTATCCAAAAAGTGATCAGCTCAATGGCAGTTAAGATGCGGGCGCAGAATCAGCGCGGTTGTCAGTATATTGAGGCCATCAACGATTTTATGGCAACCGGTACCAACTAATTTTTCAATGAAAAGATCAATCCGGATTGGAACAAGGGAAAGCCAGTTGGCAGTCTGGCAGGCAACCCATGTACAGGAGTTACTGGCTGCACATGGTTGTACCAGCGAATTGGTTTTTATCAAAAGCGAAGGCGATATTGATTTGCAAACGCCCCTGTATGCAATTGGTGTGCAGGGCGTGTTTACCCGAAGCCTCGACATAGCACTGTTAAATAATAAGATTGATATTGCGGTGCACTCCATGAAGGATGTACCGGTTCAACTGGCAAGAGGCATTATACAGGCAGCCGTTTTAAAAAGAGCATCGTATAAAGATTTGTTTGTGTATAAAAACGATAAATCATTTCTCAATGACAGTCATTCAACGGC
Source organism: Chitinophagaceae bacterium (assembly GCA_044223995.1). GTDB lineage: Bacteria > Bacteroidota > Bacteroidia > Chitinophagales > Chitinophagaceae > JACMLD01. Next base: position 188,487 of record JBGALE010000001.1, on the reverse strand, counting down.
CATCATCGCCACCAGCAGTATCAGGAGAAAAGCGCAATGGCTGCACCGTTATAAACAGCACAGTATCGAAAACCTGCGCGGCAATGTCAATACCCGCCTGAAGAAGGTAGCAGAAAGCAATTGGAACGGTGCCATCTTTGCAGCAGCAGGATTGGAACGCATTCACCTTCGCCCGGAAAATTCTGTGGAACTCGACTGGATGTTACCAGCGCCAGCACAGGGGGCTATTATGGTAGTATGCAGAAAAGATGATGCCGAAAGCCTTGAAGCTTGTATCGCTTTGAATGACGAGCCAACCGCCATTTGTGTTAGGGCGGAAAGGGATTTCCTGAAAGCATTGCTGGGCGGTTGTTCTACACCCATCAGCGCACTGGCAGTAATAGAAAACAATGAATTGATTTTTACAGGGAATATAGTTGCACCCGATGGATCAAAAAAAGCAGAAGTGCTGTTAAAGGGTTCATCAGCAGATGATACTGACATAGGAATAAGGGCAGCTGCTGACATTTTAAAACTGGGCGGACAGGAAATCGCAGACGGTATCAGGAATGGCGCAAAATAATATACATATTCTTTCCACGAGGCCGTTGGGCGAAGAGCAAATAAAAGATGCAGCGGGGCGGGGTATACTGATTGACGTATTATCATTCATCGATACGGAACCAGAACAATCGATCGAAGTACAGCAGGAAATAGAACAGGCGCTTACACTTTCTGCCGTAATAGTATTTACAAGCATGAATGCAGTAGAAGCAGTGGCCACATTCATGAACGATGAACAACCCGACTGGCAGGTATACTGTTTGGGAAAAACAACAAAAGACCTGGTAAAAAAATATTTTGGTGAAGCGTGTATTGCGGGAACGGCTTCGGGTGCGGGTGAACTGGCAGAACTGATCATAGATGATGCGATTGCTGAAGAAGTAATTTTCTTCTGTGGCGACCAGCGAAGGGATGATTTACCTTCGCAGTTAAAGGCAAATGATATTGGTGTAAATGAAGTAGTCGTCTATCATACCATTGCCACACCGCATAAGGTTGATAAAACCTATCATGGTATACTTTTTTTTAGCCCGAGTGCAGCAGATAGTTTTTTTTCGAAAAATAAAATCAACAGTAGTACTGTCCTTTTTGCCATTGGCAATACTACGGCAGGTGCAATAAAAAAACATACCGGCAACAGTATTATTACCAGCAATGAACCCGGAAAGGAAAACCTGCTGGATAAAATGATCAACTATTTTGTCAACAATGAACGGTGATAATAACATCACTTCGATACTTTCTTTACCATTATGAGTACAATAAAAAATGATTTGATATTACGGGCCCTCCGTGGAGAAACCACTGAAAGGACACCAGTATGGATGATGCGGCAGGCAGGGCGTTACCTTCCCGAGTACATGGTGCTGCGGGAGAAATATGGTTTTTTCGAACGTTGCCAGACACCCGAGCTCGCCTGTGCCATTACATTGCAGCCGGTTGATATTATTGGAGTTGATGCTGCGATTTTATTTTCAGATATTCTTGTGGTACCGCAGGCAATGGGCCTGGAAGTGCAATTGATAGAAAGCAAGGGACCTATTTTGCCCGACCCCATTAAGACAAAAAGTGATCTTAATCGAATAAGAGTCGCAGACGTGAATGAAACGCTGCACTATGTATTTGATGCTATCAAACTGATCAAAAGAGAATTGAATGGCCGTGTTCCACTGATTGGATTTGCAGGAGCACCGTGGACATTGCTCTGTTATATGGTGCAGGGCAAAGGTTCCAAAACATTTGACGAAGCAAAAGCATTCTGTTATACACAACCGGAACTGGCGCATGAGCTTTTACAAATGATCACCGATACCACCATTGCTTACCTGCGCGGGCAGGCAAAAGCAGGCGCTGATTTGTTGCAGGTATTCGACAGTTGGGGTGGCTTGCTAAGCCCGGGTGATTTTGAAAACCTGTCCCTGAAATACATCCGTCAAATTGTACATGCATTGAAAGACGATATACCTGTCATTATTTTTGCAAAAGGCGCCTGGCACTCCCTGGAAAGCATGGCAGCCACGGGCGCACATGGTTTGGGCATTGATTGGTGTATTGCGCCACAAATGGCGAGATCAATGGCAGGGAATAATATTACACTGCAGGGAAATTTTGATCCTGCTAAATTATTATCGCCTATTCCTGTATTAAAGCAGGAAGTAACAGATATGCTGAATGCGTTTGGGCCAGGCCGTTATATTGCCAACCTGGGACATGGTATATTACCCAATGTACCGGTAGACCATGCAAAAGCATTTGTAGATACGGTGAAGAATCACCGCTATCATTAAGTTGTTTCAGTAAATAAAAGAAACATGGACAAAACACTCATCGATAAAACTGCCACCAGGGATTTCAGGGGCAGGTGGATTGATCATACCCTTTCATTGCAGGATGCCATTTGTGCTGCGCTCGAAGCTGCAGATGGTGGTGCTGCATTTAAAGAAGATCGCTGGGATCGTGCTGAGGGGAAAGGTGGCGGCGGTATTACCCGTGTGATGGCCAACGGTAATGTTATCGAAAAAGGGGGCGTCAATACCTCGGTGGTGTATGGACATGTGACAGAGAGAATGAAAAATTATTTGAAATTAAATGGCGACCGCTGGTTTGCCTGCGGGTTATCACTGGTACTACACCCGCGCAATCCCTATATTCCCACCACGCATGCCAACTGGAGATATTTTGAATTATACGATGAAAGTGGTCTTGTGATCGATCGTTGGTTTGGTGGCGGCGCTGATCTCACGCCGTATTATTTATTTGAAGAAGATGCGAGACATTTTCATCAAACACTTAAAAATGCCATCGCTCCATTTGGGGATGACCTGTATGCGAAATACAAAAAACAGTGTGACGAATATTTTACCAATACCCACCGCAACCAGGAAATGCGTGGCATTGGTGGCGTGTTCTATGATTATCTTCGTCCCGCAGATGAAGAAGATGCAGAACGCCTGTTTCATTTTCAGGAAGCAAATGGAAATTCCTTTCTCCAGTCTTACTTACCCATTATTGAAAAAAGAAAGAATACGAATTATAGCGAGCGTGAAATCAAATGGCAGGAAATAAGGCGCGGACGTTATGTGGAGTTTAACCTCATCCACGACCGGGGTACCATATTCGGATTGAAAACAAACGGCAGAACGGAAAGTATACTGATGAGCCTGCCACCAAGAGCAAGATGGGAATATGATTACCAACCGGCTTCCGGCAGCGAAGAAGAAAAATTACAGGATGCCTGTCTGCATCCCAAAGAATGGATATAGCTTGCACTTATATCCAATAACAATATTGACCTCAAGTTTTAAGTTATGTATTTACAACGCAGGAACCGGATATTAAGAAGCAACCCCGCTATACGCAGCATGGTGGCAGAAACAAGTTTATCTGCCAGTGATTTTATTGCTCCATTATTTATCGATGAAGGCAATGACATAAAAAAAGAGATTGCTTCCATGCCGGGTTATTACCGCAACACACTTGACATCACCGTAAAAGATGTAAAAGATTTGTGGAACATGGGCATCAAATGCGTATTGCTGTTTATTAAATGCAGGGACGAATGGAAAGATAATACCGGCAAAGAGGCCTGCAATCCCAATGGCCTGATGCAGAGAAGTATTAAAGCCATTAAGGATGCAGTACCAGAAATGATAGTAATGACCGATGTAGCGCTCGATCCCTATTCTTCCTATGGCCATGATGGTATTGTGGAAAACAATGAAATCCTAAACGATGCAACCGTAGAAGTATTGGCAAAAATGAGCGTGAGCCATGCGCAGGCAGGCGCTGACTTTGTAGCGCCCAGTGACATGATGGATGGAAGAATTGGTGCAATCAGGAAAGCACTGGAAGAAAATAATTTTACCAAAACAGGTATTATGAGTTACAGTGCCAAATACGCTTCCTGTTTTTACGGGCCTTTCCGTGACGCACTGGATTCAGCACCGGGGTTTGGTGATAAGAAAACCTACCAAATGGATTATGCCAACAGAACAGAAGCCATTAAAGAAACGCTGATGGACGTGGAAGAAGGCGCTGATATCGTAATGGTAAAACCTGCGCTCGCTTACCTTGATATCATCCGTGAAGTAAAAAATGCGGTACAGGTACCTGTGAGTGCTTACAATATCAGTGGAGAATATGCCATGATTAAAGCTGCGGCAAAAATGGGATGGCTGAATGAAGACAAAGCTATACTGGAAACACTGACTGCCATCAAACGCGCTGGTGCCGATATGATAGCCACCTATTTTGCAAAAGATGCGGTCAAATTAATTTCATAATATTCTTCTGCCAGGATCGAAAACAAATAATGTATATGTACGAAAAGAGCCAGCAACTATTTTCACGCGCCCGGCAAACCATCCCGGGAGGCGTCAACTCACCAGTACGCGCATTTAAAAGTGTTGGCGGCACGCCGGTATTTATGACACATGCCAAAGGCGCTTATTTGTTCGATGCAGATGGCAACAAATACATCGATTATATTGCTTCATGGGGACCAATGATACTGGGCCATGCGTACGAACCAGTAGTAAAAGCCATACAGGAATATGCGGCCTATTCTACTTCTTTTGGCGCGCCCACAGAATTAGAAATAGAAATGGCGGAGCTAATCACCAGCATAACCAGGAATGTAGATATGGTAAGAATGGTGAGCAGTGGTACCGAAGCCTGTATGAGTGCATTGCGGTTGGCAAGAGGATATACCGGCAGGAACAAATTCATCAAGTTTGAAGGATGTTATCATGGACACGCAGATGCATTTTTGGTAAAAGCAGGAAGTGGTGTGGCTACATTCAATATACAAACCGTACCCGGTGTAACAGCAGGTGTGGCCAATGATACGCTCACCTGTGCGTACAATGATTTGAATGCGGTACAGCAACTGGTGAAAAAAAATAAAGAGGAAATAGCAGCCATCATTGTAGAGCCGGTAGCGGGCAATATGGGTTGTATTCTTCCTGCACCTGGTTTCCTGGAAGGTTTGCGGAAAATATGCAACGAAGAAAAGATTGTGCTCATATTCGATGAAGTAATGACAGGCTTTCGCTTATCTGCAGGCGGCGCACAGGAAAAACTGGGTATTGATGCTGATTTGGTAACCTATGGTAAAGTAATTGGTGGTGGAATGCCCGTGGGTGCTTTTGGTGGAAGAAAAGAAATCATGCAGCATATAGCACCACTTGGCAGCGTATACCAGGCTGGAACACTAAGTGGTAACCCCATCGCTATGATTGCAGGTTTTACCATGCTGAAGGAATTGAAAAACAATCCATCCCTTTATACAGCACTGGAAGAAAAAACAGTTTACCTCCGTGATGGCTTACAAAAAATATTACTGGCCTGGGGACAGCCCTTTGTCATCAACCAGTTTGGTTCCATGATCAGTATTCACTTCAGCGATAAACCCGTCACTGATTTTGTGTCAGCCGCCGCTGCCAACAATGACAGGTTTAAAATATTTTTTCATGCCATGCTCCGGCGTGGTGTGTATTTACCCCCTTCTGCATTTGAAAGCTGGTTCCTCAACAATGCATTGACCAAAGAAGATATCGATTTGACCATTCGCGCTGCTGCAGAAAGCCTGCAGGAAATTAAATAAAACCCGACGCTCGTTTAATATTACAGTTTGAGTGATATTGAAACTGCCATTTGTCTAGGCGCAATCGGGTTGACGCTATTGTCATCATGCACATAATAACTAAGCTGGTTCAGCAGGTTGGACAATTTTACCCTTACTGTTAATTTTTGTATGGTATATCCTGCCGCGATATCTACCTGTGTATAGGCCGGCAATGGCATTAGTTTGTAAGTTGGATTGGCAGCAGTAGTAGAACGTCCAGCCACACGCGTTCCAAAATAATATACAATGAAGCCTGCATTAAACCCTTTCAGCCATGTTCTCTCATTAAAAGTGTAATTGAGACTGACGTTAGCTGTATGTTCGGGATTGTAGCGAAGTTTGCTTCCAACGATATAAGTATTGCTCTTTGTATATTTTGTCTGGTTATAGCTGTAACCGGCTATTAACTGAAATCCATGATACGGCTTGCTCATGATATCCAGTTCTGCACCCTTACTGGTTACTTCACCTGCGAGTTCTTTGATATTAGCATTGTTATTGGCGTTACCACTGGCATCCGTCAAAGCAGTCTGTGCAAGGTTACTGTTCACTATTTTATATACAGTAAGATTGGCGGACAGTATCCTTTTGAATAATTCTGTTTTAATACCTGCTTCATACTGGTTGATATAGGATGGGGCCAATGGCTTTAGATAAATATCGGTTCCTGTATTCAATGTAAATGAATTGGCGTAACTGGCAAACAGGGAAATAGTTTTCGCAGGCTGATATACCACTCCCAGCCTCGGTGTAAAAGCTTTGTCAGATGTACCTGCCACTGCTGTTCTCGATTTTTTTACCAGCGAATCAATATAGCCACCACTGCTTTGCTGGTATGTATAACGAATACCTGCCAGTATTTTGAGTTTTTCAACAATGGTTATAAGATCCTGCACATAAGCGCCTATCCTGCGCACAGGTGTGCGGGTAACAGTCGTAGCAGTCATATCAGGTATGTCGGTACGCTGTTTGTACTTGTTCAAATCAAATACATTGATGGTATCATAGATATTTTTATTTCCGAGTGCAGTATTTGCGTATGTATACGCATAGGCGTCTGTTATATATTTATCGGCATCTGCCCCCACCAGCAAAAGGTGTTTTACTGAACCGGTTTTTACATGGCCCGTCAAGTCAAGTTGTGTGATGTAATAATTTTCGCTGGAGCCGCTTCTCTGTAATCCCCGAATCCATCTGCCATCCGGCTGAACAAACTGGCTGGAAGCGTTGGGCCTGGTTGTTCCAAACAAATCGCTGGAAAATGCTTGGTATGAACTGGTACTTTTTATATCCCAGTCGGCATTAAGATGATGTATGATAGTAGCGGTTGCTGTTTTTTGTTCGGTATTGTAATACGACCATTTGGCCCCGAGAAACCTGTTGCGGGGTATATCAACCAGTGAATAATTAATGGAGCCTACACCAAAATCGCTCGTACGGTTATCCTTCAGGTAATCACCTTCCAGCAAAACATCAGTTTGCCGACCGATCCTGATCAAAAATGATGGATTGATGTAATAACGTTCCGATTGCACATCATCCCGGAAACTTTTTGCTTTTTCAAACGTGGTATTAATACGGTAAGCAACACTTTTATTAACCGGTCCATATATATCAAAGGAAGGCTTGTAAAAATTATAACTCCCTGCCCTGAAGGATATTTCACCACCATTGTCAAATTTTGGTTTTTTAGTAACGAGGTTGAGCACTCCACCCGCTGCCACATTTCCATAAAGAATCGCGGCGCTTCCTTTGATTATTTCAAGTTTTTCCAGTGCACTTACTTCAGGGATAGCCCCGTTATTGTACCGAACTCCATTTTTAAATGTGTTACTGCTGCTGAATGCATAACCCCTTGCAGCTATTTCTTCCTGTCCGCCGCCGGTGGTGCCCATAATATATACACCGTTTACATTCATCAATGCTTCACTTAGCCGAAGCGTTTGCTGGCGCTCCAGTACGTCTTTCCCAATCACGGCAATGCTTTGTGGAAGGTCCATTGGCTTTACCGGCAATTTGCCCAACGACGCCGATCTTTCATTCATCGAGCGGATAGCGGTAACCACTACTTCGGTGAGCTGGCTGGCATTTTCTGTCAGTATAAAATCAATATTGTTGGTTTCACCACCCGTTACGTCAATGGCTTTTTCAATGGTCTGTAAACCGATAAATGAAACGATGACATGATATTTTCCAGGTTGAATATCTTTCAGGCAGTAGGAACCATCGTCTTTAGTAGCTGTGCCTCTTTTAATTTCCTTTAGCTGAACGTTTACAAAAGAAGCAGGTTTATTGTCGCTGGTAGTAATAATACCTTTTATATGTCCGTTTTGACAAAATGAAGTCATTGAATTGCACAATACGATAGCAGTAATCCATAAACAGTGAGTGGTTCTTTTCATCTGCGTCTTTAATTTAGACAGCAAAGAAAAGATGCCATAACTGTAAAGACATTACGGATACGGGAAATGCATTTACGCAAAAAGGAAACTGACAATTGTATGACCCGGGCGATTAATGCAGCAGGAGTTCACAGGGTTTTAAGCCTGTATGCTTTTTGAATGCAGTGGAAAAATGTGAAATGGAAGAATAACCGAGCAACATGGAAACCTCTGTTACGCTTAATCCCTTTTCGTATAAAAGATAGCGTGCATGCTCCATCCGCTGGCTTTGGTAAAAATCAAATATGGTGGTGCCAAATAGTTCTTTAAACCCTTTTTTCAGGTAACATTCATTGATAGCCACTTTACGGCTCAGTTCCTTGATAGTAAGCGGTTCGCCGATGTGCTGCAGCAGGATTTCCCTTGCATTGACAATTTTTTCGCGATCCATCTCATTGGCGAGAAACTTACACTGGAAGGTATCTATTTCTTTTTCGCCCAGCATGCATTCCAGGCTGTAGAGCAGGAGCATTTGCGTTTGAGCATTGATATAAATATTTTCCAGGCTGTCGGTATAACTGTGGTTGAGCAATGCTTCCAGCACCATGCGGGTGCGGCTGCAAAGCGACAATGTTTTTGAGAATGAAGAAGTATGCCGGAAGGATAGTATATCGTCACTCAGCTTATCACTGAGTTTATTGGATTTGACAAACTGTGATAAATGCACTGGCGAGAAGCGGAAACTAACCACGTCTACACTGTCAATTCTTTCCACACATGATTTGGAAGCATTGAATTTGCAGTTATCACATTCAATGTTTTTTTGCTTGCAGTATACATTACCTGACACACAAAACCGCAATTCCAGGTATGCTTCCTTTGTTTCGTCTTTCTTATAATGATACACCAGCATGCCTGTATCATCGATATTCCATTGTGGTTGCCGGCGATAACGTTTAATGACATATTGCACCGAGCCGGGGATCTGTTGTTCTTTTTCCTGCAGTAATTGAAGATCCTCCTGCATGATGGGCTGCCGGTGAGCGGTCGATAATATGTCCAGTGGCTGAATCATGGTGTAGCTGCAAATTTACGGTTCAAACTTCAATGTACCTAACGCCAAAAACACTTATGAGTAACAAACCTGCAGGCGGATAGTTGGGTCATATTTTGGTCATTTTTTACTGGTTCGGATATTTGCCGGGTGGTGTTCCAAACGATGCAGTGTGCGACGCAAACCAGGCCCAAAAAACCCCTGACGCCGGGCCAAAAAACAGGCCTGAAACAGTGCAAAAATCCTTTGATGTAAAGACCCGCCTACCCTTATTTTTCCGTAGTTTTGCTGACTTTATTTTATTCGTTTAAAATGCTCTTATAATCTCCCAAAATGAATACAGAAACAACAGAAAAATTAGTATCGGCGGCCAATGGTTACGGTGCGGACAGCATACAGGTTTTAGAGGGATTGGAGGCGGTAAGAAAAAGGCCGGCCATGTATATCGGAGATGTGGGTGAAAAGGGTTTGCACCACCTGGTATATGAAGTGGTGGACAACTCCATTGATGAAGCGCTGGCGGGTTATTGCAAGAACATCGATGTTACCATCAACGAAGACAATTCAATCACCGTGGTGGATGATGGCCGTGGTATACCAACTGCCATGCACACAAAGGAAAAGAAAAGTGCGCTGGAAGTGGTAATGACCGTGCTGCATGCCGGGGGTAAATTTGACAAGGGATCCTACAAAGTATCAGGTGGTTTGCATGGCGTGGGTGTGAGTTGCGTAAATGCCCTGAGTTCAAAACTGCATGTAACGGTACAAAGGGATGGAAAAATATTTGAACAGGAATACCATATAGGTGTACCGCAATATGCTGTAAGGGAAATTGGCAATTCAGACAAAACGGGAACAACTGTTCAGTTTTGGCCGGACAATTCAATTTTTATTACCACTACTTACAAAAAAGAAACACTGGAGAGCCGCTTGCGCGAATTGTCTTACCTGAACCGCGGCATACGCATCACATTAAATGATGTACGCGACAAGGAAGAAAACGGCAGCACCTACTCTAAAACATTTTACAGTGAAGGGGGTATCGTTGAATTTGTAGAAATGCTCGACAGCAATGCCGGCCGCAGCCCATTGCTGCCAAAAGTAATTTTTGTGGAAGGCCGCGACGAAAGCACCAACGTTGCAGTGGAAGTAGCATTGAGTTACAACGACAGTTACAGTGAACATATTTACTCTTATGTCAATAACATCAATACCATTGAGGGTGGTACACATGTAGCGGGTTTCAGAAGGGCATTGACAAGGGTGTTCAAAAACTATGGCGACAGGGAAGGTTTGTTTGAAAAAGCCAAGGTAGAAATTGAAGGTGATGATTTCCGCGAAGGGCTCAGCGCTATTATCTCTGTAAAAGTCCCCGAGCCACAATTTGAGGGTCAGACCAAAACCAAACTCGGTAATAATGAAGTGAGTGGTGTGGTAGATGCAACCGTATCCAAAGTACTGGTGGCTTACCTTGAAGAAAATCCCCGTGAGGCGAAGAACATTATCAATAAAGTTATCTTGGCAGCGCAGGCAAGGGCCGCTGCCAGAAAAGCTCGCGAACTGGTACAACGAAAAAGTGTATTGAGCGGCGGAGGTTTGCCTGGTAAACTGGCCGATTGTTCTGACCGCGATCCGGACCGTTGCGAGTTATTCCTGGTCGAGGGTGATTCTGCGGGCGGTACCGCCAAACAGGGACGTGACAGGAGTTTCCAGGCCATTCTGCCACTGCGTGGTAAGATCCTCAATGTAGAGAAAGCAATGGAGCATAAAATTTATGAGAACGAGGAAATCCGCAATATGTACACTGCGTTGGGCGTAACAGTAGGCACCACCGAAGATCCTAAGGCCTTGAACATTGCAAAGCTCCGTTATCATAAACTGATCATCATGACAGATGCCGATGTGGACGGAAGCCATATCGCCACACTGATACTAACCTTTATTTACCGGTACATGACCGAGCTGGTGGAACAGGGTTATGTATATATCGCGCAGCCGCCTTTATACCAGATTAAGAAAGGAAAGGAAATGGCTTATGCATATAATGAAGACCAGCGCAAGGCAATTATTGAACGGATATCGGGCGGAAAGGAAGACAGCGTAAACATTCAGCGATACAAAGGTTTGGGTGAAATGAACTCCGAACAATTATGGGAGACAACCATGAACCCTGCTACCAGGACGTTAAAAATGGTAACTATTGAAAGCGCTGCCGAAGCAGACAGGGTATTCAGTATGCTGATGGGCGATGAGGTAGCGCCGCGGAGGGAATTCATTGAAAGCCATGCGAAATACGCAAAAATTGACGTGTAAAATGGGGCTTGGCAGGCTATTTGAAATATTTATTTACCTTTAAAACGGTTATGGAACGTGTTTTCCGGCAAAAAGTCGGTTTTTCAAATTACTAACTATTAAATAATTTAATTATGTCAGAAGTTACATTAACGGCCTACAACGTAAAGACAAAAGAAAAAGGTGTTCCTGTTTTGGATGCAGTTATCACCAAGACAGCCAAGGGTGCGTATATGGCCCAGGGTCATGACGGGAAGGGAAACAAATTAACCACTTTGCTGGGTGAAGAAAAGGCACTTGCAGCCATTAAAGCAGGTATTGCCAAACAAGGTTGGTAATATCCGGCAGTTCAAATACAAATAACCAGGCGTATAGTTGACGATTGAATTGTCAGCTTCAAATTATAAAGCCCTCCGCAAATATTGCGGGGGGCTTTGTGTTGTATAAATAAATCGAATCATTCAGTATCCTGCTTAGCGCACCAGCAACGTACAGGTTTCCGTGGTATGATTATCGGTCCATACCAATTTATATATTCCGGCAGGTAATCCTTTTACAGCTATTTTTTCATGGTAGCTATTATTGGCCGGAACAATGACATTGATTAATTGTCCCGCAGCATTGAATATTTTTATGGAGGCATTTCCCACTACAGTGCCATGAACCACCTCTACATAATCATGCGCAGGATTGGGATACAATGATAGGTGAGCAACCGTCCTGTTTACTATTACCTGCACGACGCGGCTTTGCGTGAACTGCCCGTCTTTATCCAGCATCGTAAGCCGGTAATAGTTAATACCCGGCAAAGGCAATGCGTCTATAAATCCATAATCGTTCACCCTGTTACTATTTCCCGATGCGTCAACTTTCCCAATGGCATCAAACCGTCTTCCATCTACGCTGCGTTCTACAATAAAGCGATCGGTATTTTCTTCTGAAGCAGTTTGCCATTGAAGTGTTACAACATTTCCTGACAACAGTGCAGCAAACGACGTGAGCTTCAATGGCAGCGCAAAACCGGAAAGATTTTTCAGTACCGACACTGAATTTGAAAAAGATAAGTTTACCGTGGCGATGTCCGGCCTTCCATCACTGTCCAGGTCTCCAATGGCCATCAAACCCGGGTTGTTTCCTGTTGTATAGTCAACTTTAGCATCAAACAAAAGAGAACCTGCCGTACTATTGTTTCTAAATACGGATACTGCTGCCGCGGCAGAATTGGTTACTGTGATATCAGGTTTACCATCCCCCTGCAAGTCGGTAATAACTACTCCACCAGGGCTCAAATTTGAAATTAAATTTAACGGGGCAGCGAAAGCAAGCGTACCAACCGTGCTGAGGTTTCTGAATACACCTACTTTGTTTACGGAATTAAAAGATACTGCCATATCAGCTTTACCATCACCATCCAAATCACCAATGGATATTTCATTGGTACTTCCCGGCAACGATGTAATATTCCAGTTTGGGGCAAAGGAAATGGTTCCGGGTATACTGGTATTTCTAAGAATACTTATTGTTTGAAAGGCTTCACCTGGTACCGCTATATCCGGTTTCATGTCACCATCCAGATCAACAATAGCTGTGTTCTTTGCAAAACCGCTGACATTATATATTACCGGCGGGGCAAAATTAATGATACCAGCCGCACCCAGGTTTTGAAATATTGCAACCTGGGAAGTTTGATCTATGTTGACTACAAGGTCTGATTTACCGTCGCCATCAAGATCCGCTATAGACAAGCCTGTCGGCGCAAAAGTTAGCACTTTATCAGGCTGTGCTGTAAAAGAAATGGTTCCTGGTGTACTTGTATTTTTAAGCACAGTAATCGTAAGGTCTGTTTTATTAACTACTACAAGGTCCGTTTTTCCGTCACCATCCATATCAGTGGCAGCAAGGCCACTGGCGTCAGCTGTAGTTATCAGGTAAGGTACAGGTGCGTCAAAAGACAAGGTTCCGGCAGGGCCGTTATTCCGGTATACCAGCAATCCGGAAGCATTATCATTGATAACAGCATAATCTGTTTTTCCATCACCGTCAAAGTCGCCCAGTACAATATGCGTAGGAAGCGATGACGCAGGGGTAACTGAAATATCAATTTTAGATGCAAAAGAAGTTGCAGAAAAACTGCCACCACCCGGAAAGGTTACACTAAACGGATTAGCGGAAGCCGCAGAAAGATTATTATCCGTATTGGTTATGGTGATTGGCTTATAAGTAGCACCAAGAGGAACCCTGGCAGTCAGTACAGTTGTCGTTGCAGATAATACAGTTGCTTTTACTGCACCAAAATAGACGGTATTGCTGGCAGCAGTAGTATTAAAACCACTGCCTGTAATTGTTACAGTAGATCCGACAGGCCCCGATAAAGGTGCTACGGATGAAATGACCGGTGGTCCTGTAAAAGTGAAAGTACCCGCCGATGATCCTGTACCGCCGGGCCCGGTAATGGAGATAGTCCCGCTCGATCCCGTTGCAACATCAGCCGTAATTTGATTGTCGGAAATAAAAGTAAAGGTTTTGGCAGCCGTACCTCCGAATGAAACTGCGGTGAGATTGGTAAAATGGCTTCCATTGATGGTTACATGTATATTGGGCCCGCCACTTGTGGGGGTAAAGGAAGTAATGACCGGTGCAGGGATAAAGGTAAAACCGGCTAAACTATTCCCACCGAGTGGACTGGCCACAAACACACTACCGCTTGCTCCTGCTCCTACCACAGCAGTTATCAGCGTCGGAGAAACAACCGTAAAATTAGGTGTATTGATACTGCCAAATGATACAACATAAGTACCGGTAAAATTGACTCCATTGATAGTAATGGTATCTCCCATTTTTCCGCTGGTTGGCGTGAATGATGTAATAACAGGAATTGGCATATAGGTAAATCCCGCCCTGGCAGCAGTGCCATAGGGCGTAGTGACAGAAACATTACCGCTGGCGCCTTCAGCAACTACAGCAGTAATAGTAGTGGAGTTGACAATAGTAAAAGACTGTGCCGGTACGCCGCCAAAGCTGACAGCAGTGGCACCGAGCAAATAATTTCCGGTAATGGTTACCACATTACCCGTTATGGAACTACCGGGTGTAAAAGAAGCAATAACGGGTGGTTTCGGCGTAAATGTAAATCCCGGCATGGCGCAGGCACTGGTCCCAGTAGAAATAACTATGTTTCCGGACGCGCCATTGGCTGGCACTACTGCCTTTATTGTGCTGGTATTAACGATGGAAAAAGAATAAGCAGGTACATTCCCAAAACTAACAGCGATGATAGATTCCATGTTATCATTTGCAGTAAGGGTTACTGTATCACCTGGCCCCGCCGATGCAGGGGAAAAAAGAAATGGGCAAGTCTGTGAAAAGCCCGTATAGAATGACAAAAATAACAGTAGGGTACAGATGCATTTTGCAGGCAGTATTTTTCTGAAATGCCTGGTAGGATTGCTGGTAATTCGGATCATATGGATTTCAATTTGTTTTCGTAATGAAATGATGATGGTATTGGATATGTTTCCAAAAACAAAATTGGCCGGGTATACCGGGCAGTGAAGCACTGCGTCCAGTATACGCGACCAAAGGATGATACATGTTTATGGAACTACAAAGGAAGCTAATAGAAATCAATCTGACTATAGAAAAATTTCTATAGACTCGTAGTTCTGCAGAAGGCGGCACCAACTATTTTAGCAAATAGGATCATTTGTCCGGCTATTGTATAAGCTGTGTATAGGTTGTATCAAGGGAGTGCTTAGGTTGTGTTAAGCTTGTGATCCCAAAATGCTATCATATTTAGCGTAATGCTGGTAATTTCCGCCATGCTGTCATAAAAATGAGCATTTAGTTGCATGAGAGAAAAATTGAATGCACAACTCGAATAGAATTTTTTCTACCGCTGTTGCTGGTATTTTCTGCATGTCTTACAATACAGTTTTTGGATACCATTCTTTTGCTTACCTGCTTTTTGACAGTTGCCATTACAAAGTTTACAGTTCATCGGCACCAGATATTTGAACACACGAATACCAAAATGGCATACGGCATTGTAATTAGATGGGGCTTTCCGTTTGTCTTCAACTGCCGAATATAAAAAAGGGCTTGTAAAAGCCCTCTATTTCTTTTGTATTTCACCTGTTTATCTGAAACCAGATAATCGAACACACTTCCCATAGGGATAATAAGCATTTTCTTCCGGCAAAGGCCCCCGTATATGTGTTACCTGCAAATTATCAAAGAACAGGTCCTGGTTGGGTATTTCATTACTTACATAAACATACAAATATCCGTTCTTAGTAACAGGCAAATTTGTCTTTGTGTGTATTTTAAATTCCTGGTCATCGCCTACCTGCAGGCACTTACTCTCGCACTACCTTTCTTACTTTTTTGATAACAGGGTGCGGAGTATTATTCTGTATCGGTAAGACTAAAAACAAATCTACTTTATTTAGCTCCCCATCCAGTTGATTGGTAAAGGTTAATTTTTCATCTGAAATACCATGCTTAGAAAAGTAAGAAAGAACTGTTTTTGTTCTTTTCCAACTACGATTGCCACATTCATCACAAAAATCTTTATTATAAGATACAGCCTGTACCTGCATCGCTTGATTATTTTTATTTTGTATTTGTCTAATACAACTATCCAATGTTGCTCTAGCACTTTTTGTCAGCTTCGTGCCTTTCCCGATAAACCAAACAGTACCAATCTTCACAGCGGTTGGGCTTTTTTGTCCGGAAGACGGAATGAACGACACCATTAATAAGGACATAATAAAAAAGCCGATAACATTATTCTTGTGGCCCATATATTCCCATTGTTTTATTTGATCAATATTCTTAAATTGACTTTGAACACGCAATACTTCTTCATTGTAAATCTTTGCATCATTTGGAAGAAGAGATTTACCTTGCTTAGAAAGGGTAGAATTTAAATCTCGCCGGATAGCATTATAATATCCATTCAATCCTAAACCAACAATACCATGCTGTACCCATCTGTTGTAATACCCATTTTGAGTTATATTATTTCTTGCAGCAGCATTTGCACCAAAGGCCAAACTATTTCCAGCATTCCTATATGTAGCAAAATCAGATGACCCGTTACTGTGAAGAATGTTGGACAGGTCTAAAAACCCAGCACCATGTACAGCTAGTTCGTGAGTAGTTATGTTTGCAGCGTTTTGTAATGTCTTTGCCTGATTTGAGGATGCGCTCAAAAATATATTGATTCTCGTCTTGCTATCTTTCGTTAAGTTATTAGAATTAGCGGCTTGGGAGTCAACCCAGTTACCATTGTTATCCTGAACCTGCATAGTTGTTTTACCACCACCGCTCGCACTATTACCATTTGCATCATTATCATTAAATACATCAAAAACCACATTCGTATTATTAGCATATTCTCCTGCTTCACCACCAAAAAAGCTACCTTCCCCTCCAATATCATAGGCTGACAACATATCTTTAAACGCGTCTGATGTTTCATATAAATCCATTATCTGTTGCCCAAACTTTGTAGCCAAAAATGCCTTGCTGAAAATTATCGTATCACCTAATGGATCAGCAAAATTGACAGGGTTGTTATTCATTGAAACATACATGCTGACTGATTCGTGAGGTTTAGGATCAATCTGCCAAAACCTCGCGATTTGCGGATCAAGGTTTCTGTAGTATGCATCATACATGTTTAAGTCAAAATCATTGTTATGCTCAATACCATTGTATTTATATTTATTTTCCAACTTACCAACTGCATTGGACGATATGCCAGCCATCTTTAACCCGAATGGATAATACGCATTATCCTCCAGCAAAGGCCCCCGTATATGCGTTACCTGCAGGCTGTCAAAGAACACATCGATATTCGGTGTTTCATTACTCACATAAATATACACATATGCGTTTTGCTATTTTTTAAAAAGGAACATCAAAGTAAATAACAAAAGAATAGTAATAATAATATAAATAATTAAAAAAATCCCTCCCTTTTTAATCCTTTGTTCATCATACCGAACATTTTTCAAATCCCGTTCCTTCACCATTAAGCCTACAATTAGAAATACAGGCAAAAGAAACAAAGCTAATTTCCCATAATTTATAATTCTCAGATCACCCTTGATCATTGGGAGCCAATCTACCTTCCTTAAAATAATTAAAACTTGGAATATATGAATATAAATCAAAAATACAGTAGCACATAAAGCGCTAAAATATGGAATTCTGAAAGTTCCACCTTTTGAATAGTATCTATAAAATAAAAACATTACAAACTTCAGCATAATTACCATTTAAATAATGCGTCTGTAACTCCTGTAAGATCCATTACGCCCATTATAATATTTGCTACAGGGTTAACTTTTACAAAAATCATTGCAGTTTTAAAGGCTGCTTTTGCTATGGCCCCTGCCTTTTCTCCAGTACTTGCTTTAGGATCATTAATAGTATTATATGCATCATAAACTGCAAGACCGGCATCAAGAACACCACTTGCCTTACCAATAATATCAACAGCTTTTGTTGCTGCTTCAGCTGCTTCAATTCCTGCAATCCCCGATCTGATTTCATCAACATTTTCAGCTACAGATGTTGCCTTTGCAGCCATCTTCTCAAGCTGTGTTGTTCCAACTGTTGCTGCGGCTGCCCCTGTTCCTATTAAACTATTTGTCGTTTCTAATGCTTGTTTATCAGTAGTTGGTTCTTTCTCTCCTGTACTCTTTGTAACACTTGGTTTAGATTCATCAGCAGGTTTAGAATTTGTAGTATGTTTTCTAGTGACTGAAGTACCTTTAACAGTTGAGGATTTATTAACCAGCTTTGTAGGCCCAATACTTGAACTTTCGATAGTTCCGTCAGCATTCACTTTGTAATCATCGCCTACCTGAACTATTTGATCGTAAGTATCTTTATTTTTAATCCTGTGAACTTCCTTTCCTTTATTTACATAAATGATATCATCAGGAGTCATTCCGTCCGGATCAATAAAACGTAGGGGATTATCAAAAGCATAATTATAGGGAGAAAACCTCCTCATTTGATCTGATTTCGGATCAACAGTCCACCACCTGCCTATTTGCGGATCATAATTTCTTGCACCAAAATCATAGGTTTCTAATCCAGGCCCGTCTGTAAACTCTTTACTATTAAGTTCCTTTCCGTTAAACTTTAATCTATTTTCACTATAATTTGATTTCAGAGCCTTACTACTGATTCCGGCCATTGTCAAACCAAACGGATAATAAGCATTCTCTTCCAGTAAAGGCCCTCTTATATGCGTCACCTGCAAATTATCAAAGAACACATCAGTATTGGGTGTTTCATTGCTTATTTAAAAACTTCGTGGGAAATGAAGTGACCTTGTCTGCAAATGAACCTGTTGCTTCCTGTGCGTGGGAAGCCTGCACACAGAAGCATATTGAGAGGATAGGTAAAATCAGTTGCCCGATTTTCATAAGCAGGTTTATTAAATCGTAAGTACTTGAAATCACTGTTATTTTTTTCTATCCATTCTCTTCTTCAGGGTTTTTACCTGTTGTTGCAATTCATCTATCTTTTTATTCTGTTCAGTGGCATTTTTATTTTGATCAATGACGTATAAAGTCAGCTCCTCTATCTTTTTAAGCAACAATACCTGGTTGTTGCCAATATCAATTCCGTTTTGTTCCACTTCACTGGCTGATGGAACATCAGGCAGGTGTTGATGTTTATTAATAAAAGCTTCCACTTCAGCGATTGGTGGCAAATGATAATTGGTATTGAATACATAATCTGCCCAGCCAGTCTGCGTTATTTTAAGCTTCTGTGCATAAATAGCACCTTTCACGGCGAGCTTCAATTGCGCATCGGATGGAGCCGGATTGGTGGATGTACCTATTCCTATAAACCCGGTATTCGTGCTGCTCATATCTGCACCATTAGTTGTCCATGATGATGAACCTGCTGACGGTGTAAAATACTCCAGCGCTGTGCCTGCTGCATTTACGCGCAATTGTTGATTTGCCGTACCAATGGTGTTCAAACCAATGCCGCCATTTGTCACAGGAAGCACACCGCTTACGCCATTGGCAAAAACCACATCAGCAACAGCTAAGACTACATTTCCTGACCCATCTACTGTCAATACCTTTCCGTTACTGCCGACCACAGCCGATGTACTTGTCAACTGCATAAACTTCAATCCGCTTTTGCCTGCCGTTACACCGTTAATAGTTAGTTTGGCAGTAGGCGTAGCAGTCCCTATCCCAATATTTCCCGTACCAAGTATCGTAAACAGCTCGGCAGTCGCACCCTCAGTAGCCAAAAAAGAAAACTTATCTGTACCAGCGGTTACATGAAAGCGCAGTTGCCTGGACGACCATCCCAATCCGGCATGTAAATTGGTGCCGCCATCATATACAGCCAGCTTATTATAAGCCGTCCCGTCACCCAATGACAAAAGTGAAGTTGGTGTAAATGTATTCAGGGAAGAACCCATACCCACATTTCCAGTACTGCTGATGATAATGGAAGAAATGCCCCTTGTATTATTGCGAACCTGCATCCTGCCATCTGCCAGTGAATTAAGCGACCAGTCAACACCTGTATTGGGTGTCGTATTTACCAGGTAAAGATTTGGGCTGTACAACTTATAAATGGAGGCCCCGTATAATTTCAGGCTGCCATTTATTGACAATTGATTAACCGTACTCGAAGTGGAACCGATCGATGCTGTACCGGTATCTTTGAGCACATTGGTGGCAGCAGGTGATTGGGCAAACGTATACAGCGGGAAAAGCAATACAAGCAGCAAAAGTTTTTTCATCATAGCAATGAGGTTTTAGTTTTAATAAAAGAAGTTGATGCAATGCTAAAATGCCTGCACCCTGCACCTGCAATAAGATTTAGAAGAAAGGATTTGAGAGAGGAACGAAACAGCTATTACTGTGAAATCAAAAAAATTGATACGATGATCAGATGCAAGTTAAAAGGGTTTACACATTCAAACAACAATACAAACAAATTTTTTCAGTAGAATTTTTTCTAAAAACTTTACTCAATAAACGTCCTTTGTTTTATTTATTCTTGTTTAAAGATAGTATGCACAAGACCCCCGCAATTTTACCTGCAGGGGTCTTTTATTTGAGGTAAGCAAAAAATATTTTTATGAAATAATGTATCAGATAAATTTTAACGGATCAAACTGTCTTCCCAATATCTCCTGGTCATCTGCCTGTAGCCAATTTTTCAATACTGTTGCATATACATTTTTAAAATCAACCTGGTATTTTAAATCACCTTCCTGTAAATCGGACAGATCGGGCATTGGATTTAGTATACCCTTTTGTTGTAAACCTCCACTGACGAAAAACATATTATTGGCCGTTCCATGATCAGTGCCACCACTCGCATTCTGGTTCACCCTTCTTCCAAACTCGGAGAATGTCATCAGCATCACATCCTGGAAACGGTTATTTGTTTTCAGATCATCGGTGAATGCTTTCACCGCATCATTTAATTCAGTGAACAATCTTTTTTGCTGCCCTTCCTGTGCCACATGCGTATCAAAACTTCCCAGCGAAACATAATACACTTTGGTATTGATATCGGAAAGAATCAGCGATGCTATTGTTTTCAGGCTTTGTCCCATGCCAGTGGTGGGATAGGTGGCTGCTGTAGGATGTAATTTGCTTTGTTCAAAAATATAATCTGCACTGCTCAATGTTTCAGCCATTGTTTTATACAGGTAGTCCACTGTTTGTTCTCCCTGCGCTTCTTTGTGCTGTGCCAGCAGATCCTTGTAATATTTTTCGTGACTGGTTGTATACAACCTTCTTGGATCTTTCATGGCAATGCCATTCATGTTTTCACCCTTGAGTGAAAGGCTTAATACATCATCTATCTCCAGTGCCTGCGTCGGTTTATCGCAACCACTGCATTGTGCATCGAGGTAACGGCCTATCCATCCACTGGTTACAAATTCATTGCTGTTACTGGCGCTGTGCCATATATCCATACTTCTGAAATGTGACCTGTCGGGGTTCGGATATCCCACACCATTCATTATTCCCAGGCTGCCGTCATCATACAAACCCTTGAATGCCGGCAATGCAGGATTAATTCCAACTTCATCTGTCAGCAATAACGCGTCCTTTTGCTGGATACCCAATCTTGGCCTGGATTTGTAATAAATATCATTCCGAACCGGTATAACAGTATTTAAACCATCATTACCCCCGCTTAATTGTAATACCACCAATACCTTATTGCCTGGCGGTACCATTTTTGGCAGTTCAAATGCCTTCATAAATTTTGGCAACAACAATGAAGCCGTAGCCAGCGAACCAATTTGTATGAATTCTTTTCTTTTAATCAGCATGTGTATACACTTTAAATGGAAGTCGGTCTAACAAAGCTGGTACTCAGGTGTGCTCATCAGTTGAATGGTTGTGGTCCTGATAAAGCTATCCCTGCTGCCCGCATCGGTATAATATTTTAAAGTATCTGTACTTACACTGTTTTTTGACTGTAATACAACACTGGCAATAGCTCCTGCCAGGTTTTCACGGGGAGTGGCTTCAAATTGTTTTACATAGGATTGCCAGTCGATAATTGCCATGATTTGTTGCCCCGGTCGGTTACCTGCGTTTCCCTTCCTGTTTACATTTGGTAAAACAGCCGATTCGTTCCTGTCCATTCTCCCCATCATTTGGTCATCATCGTCCTTTGGCTTCAGTTGAAATTTATCGCCTGCATATATCAACTGTGGTATACGCAGCCGCATCATTAATGTAGAACTGTCAATCCAGTTTTTTCCGCCCGGCCACCCTGCCACATTGGGTGGATAAAATAAAATTTGCCCCAGTAAACGCTGCAGTAACAATTGCGATTCTTCATTTTGTATTTGCATCGGCAGCATTCGCCGGATGCCTGCCATCAATTCTATGGGTGACTTAATCCGGGTGCCGATATTTTTTTCACTGTAAAACCAGTCACTGGTAAAAATATCCGTCATCAGGCTTTCGATATGGTAATTGCTTTTATAAAAACGATCGGCCAGCCAGTCAACTTTTTCCTGGTCTGCCGTATCATTCACAAAATAGCGGTATATCTTTTGGGTAATAAAGCGCGCCGTTTGCTTTTGTTCCAAAATAATATCCAATATGTCCTCACCATTAAAATTGCCCGATTTGCCGAGAAATATTTTGTTCCCGTCATCGTGAATTTGCTGCCTGAAAACAAAATCACCATTCATTGCAGCACCCCAGCCGGTAAATGCACGCGCACTCTCCTTAATATCATCTTCTGTATAATTTCCTCTGCCCAGTGTAAACAATTCCATAACCTCTCGTGCAAAGTTTTCATTTGGATGTCCTTTCCGGTTTTGATTGTTGTTTAAAAAATTCAGCATCGAAGCACTCTTACTCACTTCATGCAACAGGGTGCCGAAATTTCCCAATGCATTGCGGCGGATAATATCAAGTAATTGCTGCTGGAAAAAAATATTTATTGTACGTGTCGAAAAATGACCATGCCAGAACAAACTCATTTTTTCACGCAATTGCTGATCACTGTTGATCATTTGCCCCAGCCACGCCAGGTTGAGGTTCTTTAGTCCGTCTCTTGATTTTTCGCGCAGTTGCTTTTTTTGGTCTTCCGTTAACTGGCGCCTTTCCATCTGGCCGATTTCATCAATACCCATGACCAGCCCCTTCAGGTAATCATCTGCCACATCAATATAGGAAGGTGATTTTGAGGAGGCTTTTAATAAAGCTTTGTAATAGTTTTTGGACGAAGCGGTGGCAATTTGTTGAAGCTCTTCCGCTGCGGGGCCAAAACCGGCACGCCATAAGAGGTGCTGATTCTTCTGCTGGTTGGAAACGGCCATGTACCTGGATCTTTTGATGGTGAAATGCTGGGACTATGCCCAGAACGCAAAGTTTAATGTAAAATTTTCTCTTTTTCGGTGCTTAACAAAAGGCTGTCCCGGATTAAATATTTTATTAACTTTAAATACATCAAGCCGCCATTTGTGAAAACCCGTGCATTAAAATATTTTTCTCCCCTGGTTATCTATGTTGGCGCAATTATATCATTTACTTCTCATGGGCTTAGATGTTATTCGCCATTGATATATGCTTGGATAGTAATACCACTGGCAGAATTACTGATTCCGCCGGATAACACTAATCTTAATGAAGCAGAAGAAGAAATGGCCCGGAAAGACCGTGTCTATGATCTTATTCTCTATGCCATCGTATTACTGCAATTGCCCACATTATTTTATTTTTTATACCATATCAAAGATGCCGGCGTAACGTTAATTGATAAAATCGGCAGGATTGGCACCATGGGACTGCTTTGTGGTACGTTTGGGATTAACGTAGGCCATGAACTGGGCCACCGCATCAAACCATTTGAGCAGTGGCTGGCGAAAATTTCCCTGATGACATCGCTGTACATGCATTTCTTCATTGAACATAATAAAGGCCATCATAAAAATGTAGCCACACCGGAAGACCCCAGCAGTGCACGTTATGGTGAAATGATTTATACATTCTGGTTCCGCACGATTGTATTCAGTTATATCAGCGCCTGGAAAATTGCTAACAATGAAATGATAAAAAAAGGCAAACCGGCTTTTCACTGGAGAAACGAAATGATACAGGCGCATGTAACTCAATTGGCTTTTACAGGATTGATTTATTACCTGTTCGGGTTAACCGTTCTTGTATACTTTTTAATGGCTGCATTGATTGGAATTCTTTTACTGGAAACGGTCAATTATATTGAACATTATGGTTTATCGCGAAAAACAACCGGTGCGGGAAAATTTGAAAGAGCGATGCCACAACACAGCTGGAACAGCAATCATATTATAGGAAGGCTGATGCTGTTTGAACTTAGCCGCCACAGCGATCATCACTATCTTGCCAGCCGCAAATACCAGGTGCTCCGTCACCACAACGATGCACCGCAGATGCCCACCGGTTATCCCGGTATGATGCTCCTGTCGCTGGTTCCGCCACTTTGGTTTATGGTGATGAATAATAGAATAAAATCCTTATCAAACTGATTGCATTTATATCCGATGAGATGCCTGCTTTCGCAGGCATGACGTATCTATACATACCCGTCATTCCCGCGCGTGTCCCGATCAACTTCGGGGAAGCCAGAAATCCACTGCAGGTAATATTACAGTAAAATACCAAAAGAGACCAGTTTTGGAAACAACGTGAAACATGTTATCTTCAAAAAATGGAGCGCGGAGGATGTGTTTATATAATGACTAATAAAACGAACACTGTTTTATATATTGGTGTAACATCTGAATTATATTGGAGAGTAAAAGAACATAAGGAAAAGAAATACCCTGGCTCGTTTACAGCCAGGTACAATTGCAACAAATTGATTTATTATGAAACATATACAGATATTGAAGAAGCAATTCTTCGCAAAAAAACAATTAAAGAAATGGAAAAGGGAATGGAAAATTAAACTTATCAATGAATTGAACCCCGATTGGAATGACTTACATGAAACAATATTTTAAAGATAATTGTTCCTTTTTGTTGACATATCCTGCCACGTCATTCCCGCGGAAGCGGGAATCTCACTTTTGTAAACCATGATTCCTGCTTTTTGCAGCCATTACATTAAATGTTATGAGTTACTCGCCCGTTTTCTTCTTTATCAATTTATACCAATACTTCCGCTCCAAAAAAGCGGTGCATTGCCTTTGGCAAATTTATTCCGCCAGCAGTTTGATTGTTCTCCAGCAGGCAAGCTACAATGCGCGGCAACGCCAGTGAACTTCCATTCAAAGTATGCACCAGTTGCATTTTACCATTGCTGTCTTTAAACCTTGTCTTCATTCGGTTGGCCTGGTATGATTCAAAATTGGAAACAGAACTTACCTCCAGCCATTTTTGCTGCGCAGCACTGTATACCTCAAAATCGTAGGTAAGTGCAGAGGTGAAGCCCATATCACCACCACACAACCGCAGAATACGGTAGGGCAATTCCAGTGACTGAACCAGCCGCTCTACATGGCTGACCATTTCTTCCAGTATATCATAACTTGTTTCGGGATTAACCATTTGTACGATCTCTACCTTATCGAATTGGTGCAACCGGTTTAATCCACGGACATCTTTTCCATAGCTGCCTGCTTCTCTTCTGAAGCACGGTGTATAAGCAGTCATTTTTATGGGTAGCTCATTTTCTTTTACTATTACATCCCGGTAAATATTTGTTACAGGAACTTCTGCTGTAGGAATTAAATAAAAATTATCTTCTGTAGCATGATACATTTGCCCCTCCTTATCCGGCAATTGTCCTGTTCCATAGGCAGAAGCTTCATTGACCATATACGGTGGCAAATATTCGGTATATCCTGCCGCTGTATTGTATTCCAGGAAATATTGTATCAATGCACGCTGCAGTTTCGCGCCTTTACCAATATAAACAGGAAAACCACTGCCGGTAATTTTATTCCCCAATTCAAAATCGATCAGGTTATATTTCTTTGCCAAATCCCAATGCGGAACGGCACCTTCCGGCAATGATGGTTTGTGTCCACCTTCGCGTACCACCACGTTGTCTTCCGGTGTTTTACCCACTGGTACTTTCGCAGCAGGAAGGTTTGGCAGCAGGTATAGAATACTCTCAATATTCTTTTCTGCTTCTGCCAGTTTTTCATTGTCCAGTTTTGTTTTCAGGGCAGCTACCTCTTTTTTCAGCTCTTCCGCTTTTTCTTTCTGGCCCTTGGCCATCAACTGGCCTATTTCTTTTGATGAAGTATTTATTTTGTTCTGAATTTCTTCCAACTCCAATTGATACTGTTTACGCTTGTCGTCCCACTTGATCAATTCATCCACCAACTCCAATTGTTTGAAATTTTTTACGGCGAGTCGCTCTTTCACCAATGCCGTGTTTTGCCTGATAAATGCCACCTGTAACATAATACTTCCAGTTTGCGGCAAAGGTAATTGTTGAATGGGACACCAGCAACCGTGCAAATACTTTAGATTAGCATAAAACTTTAGAGCTATGATAGATCCTGCAATGATTACAACCAATATTGAACTGAGCGGTTACCGTATTACCAAAAATCTTGGCGTGGTAAGGGGCATTACTGTACGCTCGCGTAGTTTGCTGGGCAATATGGCCGGTGGTATACAGACTTTATTTGGTGGAAGAATTTCCATTTACGTGGAGTTGTGTGAAAAAACACGCGAAGAAGCATTCCAGCACATGATGATGCATGCTGCGGAAAGGGGCGCCAATGCAGTTATCAATATGCGTTATGATGCCAATGAAGTAATGAATGGTGTTACAGAAGTACTGGCCTATGGCACCGCTGTTGTGGCCGAGAAGATATGAGAAAAGAGACAGCAATGCCATTATCTTTGCGGCATGTATACACAGGATGATTTGCAGTCACGCTGGTGGAAGCTCGAAGAAAAACTCATGACACGTTTCGGTAAAAAACCCGACATGGAGGCCATCCTGTTTTTAATTGGTATACAGGAGTTGGGAGAAATAAAGGAAAAATTCACCAAAGAGCAAAAACAGGATCTGATGCATGTGGCAGTATGCACTGTATTAGCGACCAGCGGATATTATGAACTGGAAGGCGCTGATGCCGACGGATGGCCGCATTACCGGCAGTTAAAAGCTTTGCCTGCAATGGATTTGGTTACACAGGAAAATTTTATGAAAGATCATGTGCTGATGTATTTTGAACAGCAGGAGTTATAGAGGAGGCAATAATTTGATATTATTATTAATTATTTATGCATGAAGCAGTTCCAACAAGCATTGATTGCCATAATTATTTTTTGTTTAGTGCAATTAATATATTCCTGCAACCCCAAAATAGGTGATGGTCTGCGGAAAAATGATTTGAAGAAAGATGTGGAGATGGTCACCACCAGGGGAACTATGATCATCCGGTTGTCTGATTCCACTCCACTGCACCGCAATAATTTTTTAAAACTGGTAAAGCAACATTACTACGATAGTGTACTATTTCACCGTGTGATTAAAAACTTCATGATACAGGGCGGCGATCCCGACAGTAAAAGAGCAAAACCAGGCATGTCTTTGGGAAATGGCGGACCATCCTATACCGTACCTGCTGAATTTCGCAGTACCCTGTTTCATGAGAAAGGCGTAATAGCGGCAGCCCGCGAAGGAGATGATGTCAATCCATCAAAAGCCAGCAGTGGCAGCCAGTTTTATATCGTGCAGGGTAAAAAATTTACCGATGCTGGTTTGGATTCGGTGGAAACTTACCGGTTGAAGGGAAGAAAAATTCCCGCTGAATGGCGGATCGTTTATAAAACTGTTGGGGGTACCCCACACCTTGACCAGGGATATACAGTATTTGGCAAGCTGGTGAAGGGGCTGGATGTACTGGACAGCATTGCTGCAGTTCCTACCCACCGGGGACCGGGCGGCGACAGGCCTGTTACTGATGTCAGGATATTGAGCGTAAAGCTGGTAAAAAGAAAATAACGGATAATACATTTTTATTTTAAGCTGTTCCTGAGATTTATCAGGCAGTTTTCTTAATCTTTGCAGCACAAAATTATTTGTCATGAATTTTCCGGAATCACTTCGCTACACGAAAGATCACGAATGGATCAAATTGGAAGGAAATATTGCTACCGTAGGTATCACAGATTTTGCACAGGGTGAATTGGGTGATATCGTTTACGTGGAAATTGAAACGACTGGAAAAGCATTGTCTGCCGAATCTGTTTTCGGAACAGTGGAAGCTGTAAAAACAGTCAGCGATTTATTCCTGCCGGTCAGCGGTACCATTAACGAAGTAAATCCTGCGCTGGCCAACCAGCCCGAACTGGTGAACAGTGACCCCTACGGTGAAGGCTGGATGATAAAAATGACGGTTGATAACCCGGCCGACGTAGCTGCCCTGATGGATGCGGCTGCATATGCAGCAATTGCTGGCTGATAAATCTTTTTTTCTTCTTACTGCGTATATGATACCGGGCGACGAATAATTGCCCGTTTTTAGTATCACACTATACAAAGCACCAGCCAATTGAATAAAACTGTTACATATAGTGAACAGGAGCTTGTTACTTTTTTACAAAAAAAGGACGAACAATACTTTAGCTACCTGTATGAGCATTACTCGGGTGCCTTATACAGCATAGTTTTGCAGATAATTCCCGATACAGAACTGGCAAGTGACGTACTGCAGGAAGCCTTTGTCAATATCTGGCGAAAAATTGAAAGCTATGATCCTTCCAAAGGAAGATTGTTTACCTGGATGCTGAATGTTGCACGTAATTTAGCGATAGACATGATCCGGTCTAAAAGTTACCAGAACAGCCGGAAGAACCAGGAAATGCCGGATAACGTATATTTCGACAAAAGCGGGGCTGCTGCCAATATGAACGTTGACAGTATTGGTTTAAAAAAAGCGGTGCAGCAATTAAAAGCTGAACACCGTGTGCTGATAGACCTTGCTTATTTTAAAGGATATACCCATGAAGAAATTGCAGAGATAGAAGCATTGCCGCTGGGTACAGTTAAAACAAGAATAAGAAGTGCATTAACGCAATTGAGATCATATTTAAAGTGAATACACAGGAATACATATCAAGTGGTGTTATCGAAAGCTGTGTCCTGGGATTGGCCAGTCACGAAGAGCAACTCGAATTAGAGCGGCTTTGTGCTGAATTCCCGGAAATCCGTGCTGCTAAGGAATCATTTGAAATGTCCCTGGAACAGCATGCTATGGCCAACGCGGTTGCTCCCCCACTGGCAGTAAAACAAAAGATATGGGCCGAAATAAAACCGGGTGCTGCGGATGTTGTAAAAATGCCGGCAAAAGAAACCCAGGTACCTGTAAGAAGAATGAATATTGGCAGTTATGTAGCCGCAGCTTCAGTGATTTTACTGGTGGCCAGTACGGTACTTAATTTTTATTTCTACAACCAATACCAGCATTCTGTTGCCAAACTTGACGAGCTGGCTGCTACCATTAATGAAACCGCCAGCAGCAACAGGGCTATGCAAACCAAATTGCAGCAATACCAAACAGCTATGGATATGATCAAAAATCCCAACATGGCTGTTATTCCTTTAAAGGGAGAACCGGTAGCGCCCAACGGATTGACAACGGTATACTGGGATAAAGAATCTAAAGATGTTTACTTACTGGTAAGCAACCTGCCTCAACCCGCTATTGATAAACAATACCAGCTTTGGGCCATTGTAGATGGTGTTCCTGTTGATGCCGGCACACTTGATATGAATGACGCCAGTTCGCTGGTGAAAATGAAAAACATTCCCCGCGCACAGGCATTTGCTATTACACTGGAAAAGAAAGGTGGCAGCCAAACACCCACCATGCCTATCTATGTAAAAGGACAGGTGTAATTCTCCCTGTTTATTTTTGCCACCTCCCAAAATCAGTTAGTTTTATCAAAAAAATTGTTTCCACGATTATTCAATAAACTATTTGTTCCACTTGCCTGGACGTTAATCATCCAGGTTCTTTTATGTCTTCCGGGTTCGGCTTTCCCTACAGGGGATTTGTTTGATATCCCGCATTTGGACAAGATTGTACATGTCTTTTTGTTTGGAGGTTTTGTGGGATTTTGGTGCTTTTACCTGTCGAAAAAAAATATTTCCCCGAGTGGCCTGAAAACATGGTTTTTTATTGTTTTCCTGGTCGCTATGGCAAATGGAATTATCCTGGAATTTATACAGCGGGATTATATTCCGAACCGCAGTTTTGATGAGGGAGATATCATTGCAGATATTATTTCGGCGGGGATAGCTTATGGGATATGTAATCTAAAGTTGCTGAAAACCAGCAGTTAAAATAAAAAGAAAGGCCCCTGTGGAAACAGGGGCCGTAACCAAAACTAACTGCTTATGAGAAAATTGACTGCTTATGTGAGAGTCATTTAAAAAAGAACTTCTGTATATATAACGCAAAACAAATGCCAGTAGTATGACCATCCCCGTTAAAGAAGGTTTAAACCCCTTCAAAATCTTCCCTTCACTACCAGCTTTCAAATAACTTCTATGTAAAATTACGCTATGTGCTAAGGTATAGACGTCAAAGAAATGTTATAGGTTTCAACCCTTACACAAGCGCATCAGTTCAGGTACCAGTGGTTGGAAAACATAAAAAATCCGGCAACACTTTTTTTCGATGCCGGATCTGCTGAATTATTTCCACAGTTTATTGTGACAGTTAATTACCAAACAGGCCTTTCACTTTATCCATAATGCCGGCACCGCCAGTATTTCCGCCCCCGGTAAATTGTCCAATCAGTCCTTGTAAATCAAAGCCGCTACCACCCTGCTGACCATTTGTCAAATGGCCCAGTATGCCCTGGATGTCAAAACTCTGATCGTTGGGATCATTTGTTTTATGCACAAGCTTTTGCAATACCTGCGGTATCAGGTTGCCTGCTATGCCACTCGCAGCGCCTTTATCGAGGCCAAACTTATCCATCAGGTTTTGAATAAATCCTCCGGAGATTTGTTGCGCCGCCGGGTTATTGGCAATATCTCCTCCCTGGTGATTAAAGAGGTTTACTACATCCTGCGTATTGCCACTGGAGATCATTTTTTTCAGACCATCTACTATGGAATTACCAGCTTCGGAGATAGCCGCATCGTTGTGCTGGTTGGGAATCGCTGGATTGTCGACTATCGCATTACCTGCGTTTTGCTTAATAAGGTCTAATAAATTCTCTAACATAAACGTAGTTTTTAGTTAGATGTAAGTTAGAATTTTTATGAAGAAGGTTGCAGGACTGTTCAACTATATTTCTGTGCTGCAATAGAATTGCACAGCCTTCCCTAAAGTCGTTCACAATAAAATAATACAGTTATTAATTTTGTTTGGTCATTTTTTCTGCATTTTCTGCAAACTGTAACTTATCGATCAGCTCCTGAATATCACCGTTCAGCACGGCATCGAGGTTGTACAAGGTTAATCCAATCCGGTGATCTGTAACACGGCCCTGCGGAAAATTATAGGTGCGGATTTTAGCACTTCTGTCTCCTGTGCTCACCAGGCTTTTTCGCTGCCTGGCTATTTCTTCCTCCTGTTTGCGTACCTGCTCTTCATACAGTTTCGTGCGAAGCATTTGCATCGCTTTTTCCCGGTTACCCAACTGGCTGCGTTCGGTCTGGCACACTACTACCACACCGGTGGGTATATGCGTGAGAAATACTTTTGTTTCCACTTTGTTAACGTTCTGTCCACCTGCACCACCGCTTCGCGCGGTTTCCATTTTTACATCGCTTTCTTTTAGTTCAAAGTCTACCTCCTCTGCTTCCGGCATCACGGCTACCGTAGCGGCGCTGGTATGCACACGGCCGCTTCCCTCTGTATGCGGTACCCTTTGTACGCGGTGGACGCCACTTTCGAATTTAAGTGTTCCGTATACATCATCCCCCACTACTTCTACCTGTACTTCTTTATAACCACCTACTGTTCCTTCATTTTCAGAAAGTATAGCTGTCTTCCATCCACGGCGTTCACAATACTTGATATACATGCGGAGCAAATCACCGGCAAACAAGCTGGCTTCATCACCACCCGTACCGGCACGTATTTCAAGTATGGCATTCTTTTCGTCCTGCGGATCTTTTGGAATCAGCAACTGCCTGATATCCGCTTCCATCTGTTCTTTTCTTTCATCCAGACCGGTCACTTCTGCCTTCGCCAGGTCGCGCAGTTCAACATCATCCCCATTCAGTGCCTCTTTGTTAAAAGCAATGTCGTCCAGGAGTTTTTTATACGCCTCGTAGGCATCCACTATTTTCTCCAGGCTCCTGTATTCCTTGCTCATGGCACCGAAACGCTGGTTATTATTTACTACCTCCGGGTTGCTCAATGCCACGCCCAGGTCAGTAAATCTTGCCTTTATTGCTTCCAGTTTATCAATCATAGTTTCATTTTTTGACAAAGCCCCCGGATCTCCGGTTAGCCTGTCCTTTCCCGTTAAGGAGCGGCAAAATTAATCCATCGGCGGCACTTCCGCCAAAGAACTCCAGCAATTACCTTCGCATTAGTTTAATGATAAAAAATGGCTAACAGAAAATTCAGCGCAACCCGCATTTTTAATGGTAAGATGTTCGAGTCACCCGATCGGGTGTTGGTTACAGATGATACGGGAAAGATACTGGATATGGTGTCCCGGGAGGAAGCGGGAGACGATATTGAATCGCTGGATGGCATCCTTACGCCCGGGCTGGTCAACAGCCACTGTCACCTGGAACTGAGTCACCTGAAAAATGTGATACCACCACATACCGGCCTGATTGAGTTTTTGTGTTCCGTAGTTACCAAACGGGGTTTCCCTGCCGACTTTATTCAGCAGGAAATAGAAAAGGCGGAAAAAGAAATGTATGAAAATGGTATTGTAGCCGTGGGTGATATCTGCAACACCGCCGATGCCGTTGCGGTGAAAAGCAACAGTCATATCATATGGCAGAGTTTTATTGAAGTATTAAGCTTCACCGATGAAAAAGCTGCAGAAAATATAGCGCATTATACCGGTGTATGGCAACAACATTTGTCAAAACTTCCTGCCCCTAACAAAAGTACCATCACACCGCATGCGCCGTACAGCATCAGTCCAAAAACTTTTGAACTCATTAATGCCGCCACAGGTAATCATATCATTTCCATTCACAACCAGGAGCATCCTGCCGAAGATGAGTTGTATAAAACAGGCGGTGGTGAATACCTTAAACTGTTTAAAATTTTTGGCGTAGAGCAGTCTCCCTTTCCAGTTACCGGCAAAAGCAGTCTTCAGTCGTACCTGCCGCATTTCAGGAATGGACAAACGATTTTTCTTATACACAATACATACATGAGTGAAGAAGATGTGTTGTTTGCGAATCAATATGCAGCCAACCATCACCTGAAGCTCATATACTGTCTCTGCCCCAATGCCAACCTGTATATAGAAAACAAGTTACCGCCTGTTGACATGTTCATACAACACGGCTGTCACCTTGTATTGGGGACGGACAGTTACAGCAGCAACTGGCAATTAAGCATTGCTTCCGAAATCGCAACATTACATAACCGTTTCCCTTCAATTCCGCTGGAGACAATTCTTATATGGGCAACCAGCAATGGTGCAAAGGCTTTGGGATTTGATACTACACTGGGTAGTTTTGAAAAAGGCAGGCAGCCGGGTGTGACACTGATCAGCAATGACCTGGAGACTTCGCACAAAATACTATGACAACACTTCCTGCAAAACAGCAACCGTTTTCATATTCCCGAAATCCTGTACATGCAATGCGAAAAAATCCTGGTAGGCCTGCAGCAGTATGCGCCTGGTTTCGTGGTTGAGTTTAATAGTGGTTAATTCAAAAGGCTGCATAGCTCTTAGTAATTGAGAAGTAATATAACTGTATTGGCCACCAAGAAAATTCGGGTGTATGGGCTGATCATGTACAAATTCACCTTCCCGCAAATCCAGGAATGTATTGTTATCACTGTAATCATCAGACAAACGCAAACCAAATAAGGTAGCCAAGTGCAGTGCAAAGTACAGCGGGAAATTCGCTACCACTGTTTCATCACTTTCATCAAGGTGGGTAAATGCATCCTCTATAAAATGAAACAGATCAGGATTATGTTCTGGCTGTTTGATGGTTTTGGTAAGAAGTTCAACCATAAACAAGGCTACTGCGTTTTTTAATACATCTGACAATACATGTTTATACAGGTAATCCCATTTAAACTCTTTGATCCGCTGAAGGTTTTTTAACTCATTATGGTAAACTACCATATCCAATATAGCGGCCGGCTGAAACATACCCGCTTTGTTACCTCCCTTCTTCGAAGAAGTTCTTACGCCATTAACCAGGTAAGATTGAATACCGAACAACTCAGTATAAATAGCGACGATGACACTGGTCTCGCCGTATTTCACTGTACGCAATACAATTCCCCTGGTAGTATGCACATTCATTTACTGATAAAAACAATTTTAGTAGCTATTTTTTCTGTTCTTGAATCATCACTGACCAAAACAAGATAAACACCTGTCGACACTTTTCCGCCTTTGTAATTTTTCCCATCCCAAACAGCCTGTCCACCCAATGCCCTTGTTTGATAAACCAATCTGCCATCCAGTGAAGTAATTTTCACAATGGCATTTTCCACCAATCCCCTGATAGCAATGGTGCCATTGTATCCTGGCGGAACCGGGTTGGGAAAAACCAATACATTGTTATTTGTTGCTGTACCATTGGTGGCCGTACTTCGGAAAGAGCAAATACCTTTTGCTGTTGCAAAAAATACTTCGCCGGTCTTTCCATCAATCCCTATCTTTTTTACATCATTGTCCAGCAAGGGGCTATTGTCCTGTGTAAACCGGTAAATGGTTTTATCACCATCCGGGCTGATCAGCCAAACCCCATTTTTTGTTCCCACCCATTTTCTGTCGGCGCCATCTACTGCAATGGTTTGTACCTGTTCGTCGCTGAATAAATAACCAGCAAAATTATCCTGCTGCACAACTGGTAATATAGCATCACAGCCTTGCTGGGCAAAAACCAGTTGCGGGCATTGAATAATCCCAACACCTTTAACTGTGCCTACCCAAATAAAACTTTTTTTGTCACGGGCAATACAAAGCACATTGTTGTCGGGCAGGTTGCCATTGCCTTTGCCGGTGCTATATAATTGCCAATGATCATCACCGGTATTTTCAACTGATTGCCCCCAGTTGAAACAAATCAATCCAGCGCCACGTGGCGATATCATCCAAACCTGGTTATAGTCATCTGTTTGAATTTGTGAAACAGCATTGCTGGCAAGAAAAAAAGGAACAGTAAAATTTTGAAATGTACCACCTGGTTTTTTAACCGACAGGTTTTGTATGGCATTGTAATTAGCGATCCATAAATTACCCGTTAAATCGTATGAAAGTCCTGCAATGAAATATTTGGAAGGATCGGAGATGGACGGGGGAAGTGTGGAATTCTTCTTAAATACTTCAATGCTCTTATCCTGTTTCAGGTGAAACAATCCTCCGCCGAATGAGCCGCCCCAAATACTATTGTCCAAAGGGTCGGGAGCCAGTGCAATAATATCATAGAGACTGTCGAAAGCGGGGACCGCTGAATTTGTATAATTGATCCATTCGTTGTTGCTTAATTGATATAGCCCGTTTTTGTTAAAGGTATTCGTCCAGGTGGGTGATATTGTTCCGGCTGCAGCCCAAACTGTTCCATCCCTGGCTGCCAGTTCACCTGTGGCAATACCAGCGGGTGAGTTGGGCACAAAATGCTGAACACCTGTTCCGGAAAAAGATAGCAAACCCGAAATACTATCGGCCACCCATACATTATTTTGCAATACCGTGGCCTGTTCCGGCAACTGAACCGCCGCATCAGTAATGACTTTTTCCACCAGCCCTGTATTATTTATTACCAATACACGGCCTGAAGATCCTTTTCTTTCCGATACAACAAGCTTGTTTTCCGAAGATGTGATGTTCGTCATGAACCAGCCATCGGTATACAACAATGCCCATGCACTGCCATTCAATACAAACAGGGAATCATCTTTTTGTACAATGATGCTGTTTTGCACATTCACTGTATTGGCACAGGCGCCTGTATTCAAACCGCCGGAACCACCGACCAATTGCCAGTTTTTGTAATCGGCAAGGTTGACAGCATTTACCGGTGCACGTTTCAATCCTTCTGCTGTTGCAGCATAAAAGTTCGTTCCATCACTGGTAACTGCATTTACCTGCACATTATTACCAGTATTGCCAATTACATAAGTATCCTTTACCTCGTATTTTGTTTCATCAATAACAATAATACCAATGCCCGTGGAGAGGTAGGCATTCCCCGCGCGTCCAAATACGGAATACACGGTTTTATCGCCGACAGTTTCTTTTTGCTTAATGGCATCTATATTAAATATTTTTCCGCCGGATATAATATCGATATTACTGTTGGTGTAGGCAACTATTAATTTTTGTGTATCATTATCCCAGTATATCGTTTGGATGCCGACCTCATGCAACCCATTTATTTTATTAAACCGTTCAATACTGTTGTCGCTAATATCTACACTAAAAAACGAATATGGCGTGGAACAGTACACTGTGTTTCCGGCACTAACGACTCGCAATGCCTGGTGATAGGAAAGATGTTCCCGCCAGTTTCCAATAGGTGGCAACTGGCCAAGGACAATATGTACAAATAGCAACAAGAGACAGGAGAAAAAAAATCGTTTCAGCATTATATTCCAAAGTTATCATTCATCGCGTTATGGGCATACTATTTTCTGCCGGTATTTAACACCGGATGCAGTTCTGTTGCTAAAATTAACTTCTGCGTACCCTTCAAATTAACTTTCTTTGTGACTTGATAAAAATGCGCCTATCATGTGGGAAAAAATAGCCCGTTTTGTATTAAAAAATAAAATAGCCCTGTTAATTGGATTGTTTGCTGCCACTGCATTTATGGGCTGGCATGCCAGCAAGGTTCAACTGAGCTATGAATTTTCAAAGGCTATTCCCACTGACAACCCCAAATATGTCAATTACCAGAATTTCAGGAAGCAATTTGGTGAAGACGGAAACATGCTGGTCATCGGCATTCAAACGCCGGATCTTTTTAGTCAAAAGATATTTCCTGACTACAAGTCAATGACCGATGAATTAAAAACCATTAAAGGTGTTGAGAACGTACTGAGCATTCCTTCCGCAGTGTTACTTTTGAAAGATTCTGTTTCTGAAAAACTCAAAGCGTCGCAGATATTTGAACATGTAAATGCAGCGAATCTCGACAGTCTGAAGGATCTTTTTCTCCGCCTGCCTTTTTACAGGAACTTGTTGTACAACCCCCAAACCAATGCGTATGTTGTGGCAATCCGTATCAACAAGGATATTCTCAATTCCAAAAACCGAACAGGTGTCGTAAATCAAATCATTGCTACTGCCACAACTTTTTCTGAAAAACATTCGATTGAAATGCACTACAGCGGATTGCCGCTGATACGTACACAGGTTGCCGACCGGATGAAAAGTGAAATGCGGTGGTTTTTAATTGGCTCTGTTTTATTATCCGCGATCATACTGCTCATATTTTTCAGAAGCATCAGCACCATGATATTATCGCTGGTGGTGGTACTGACTGGTGTGGTATGGAGCATGGGCACATTGCATTTACTGGATTATAAGATAACCCTACTCACCGTACTTATTCCGCCATTAATTGTTGTGATTGGTATTCCCAATTGTATTTACTTCCTGAACAAATACCATATCGCCTATAATGAAAGCAATGATAAAAAGGAAGCGCTGGTGCATATGATCAGCAAGATGGGCATTGTGACATTGTTTTGCAATATTGCCGCCGCGATTGGTTTTGCAGTATTTGCTTTAACCAAGAGCGACATATTGAAAGAATTTGGCGCTGTGGCAGGTATCAATATCCTGCTGCTCTTCCTGATTTCATTTATACTCATACCTTCGGTACTCAGCATTTTACCCGCACCAAAAGAACGGCATACAAAATACCTCGATAATAAATGGTTGCTGGCTATACTTGACCGCCTGGAGATATGGGCACTGAACCACCGAAAACTGATATACATCGTTACAGTGATAACATTGGGTATTGCAGTAGCAGGTATTATGAGATTGCGCTCGGAAGGGTTTATTGTGGATGATTTGCCAAAGACAGATAAAATTTATACTGATCTTAAATTTTTTGAAAGGAATTTCAAAGGCGTTATGCCGCTGGAAATAGTGGTGGATACCAAACAAAAAAATGGCCTTCGCAAAAACCCGCTGCAAACATTTGAACATATCGATTCATTGTCAAAGTTTATTTCGGAGCAACCCGAAATGAACCGTCCCCTGTCTGTTGTGGAAGGACTCAAATTTGTACGACAGGCTTATTACGATGGGGACAGCAGTAATTACGGGCTGCCCAACTCTTTTGACATTAGTTTTCTTGCCCCTTACCTGAATTCAAAGGGAGATTCATCCAACCCTACAGCCAGCAATTTTTCAAAGCTGCTCAGTTCATTTATGGATAGCAGCAAGCAAAAAGCAAGGATCAGTGTGAATATGGCGGATGTGGGCAGCAAGCGGTTGCCGGTTTTGCTGGACAAGGTGCAGCAGAAAGCCAACCAGTATTTTGATTCAACTAAGTATACAGTTGAACTAACGGGAGCCAGTGTTACATTCCTCGAAGGAAGCAGTTTTATTATACGTGGCTTAAAAGACAGTATTCTTTGGGCCTTTGCATTGATTGCACTTTGTATGCTGTACCTGTTCAGGTCCTTCCGGATCCTGCTGTGTTCGTTAATCCCCAACCTTATCCCACTGGTAATAACAGCCGGTGTTATGGGCTGGTCGGGTGTTCCATTAAAACCCTCCACGGTTTTGGTATTCAGCGTCGCACTCGGAATTGCCATAGACATCACTATCAGGTTCCTGGTCAATTATAAACAAATCCAGAAAGACAGCGTCGAACATCCGAATGAATTGGTGATCAGTACCATTCATTCTACCGGCATCAGCATTATATACACCTCACTGGTTTTGATTGCTGGTTTTGTGATTTTTTGCTTCAGTGGTTTTGGCGGTACACAGGCCCTGGGCTGGCTTACTTCGCTGACCCTGGTGGTGGCAACGGTTACCAACCTGATACTATTACCAGCGCTCCTAATCTCAAGTTTAAGACATCCTTCAAAATAGAACCCGCAAAGCCCCCAGCGGGCAGCATTTCATCCAAAAAACTGTCATTTATTTAGAGATTTTAACGGCATTCAATTAAATTTGAAGCCTCTTTAATTAAACCAAAATTTAACTGAACATGAGAAGACTACTGCTAGTCCTTCTGGGCATTGTGCTGCTTTCCGCACAATCTTTTGCCCAGCAAAGGACCATTACCGGAAAGGTAAGTGACGCCAATGGAGCACCAGTTCCCAATGCTTCTGTAATAATCAAGGGTACAAGCATTGGAACCACTACTAAAATCGATGGTACCTATTCCCTCAACATTCCCCCCACAGCCAAAGTAATTGTGATTTCATCGGTTGGATTAACACCGATGGAAATAAGTATTGGCAACAAGGGAATCATCAATGCCAGCCTGCAATCTTCTGATAAAAGTTTGTCAGAAGTTGTGGTGGTGGGTTATGGCACACAAAAGAAAAAAGAAGTCACAGGCAATATTGCTACCGTTGGCGGAAAAGCAATTGCTGAAAGACCTGTTCAAAGTTTTGACGCTGCCCTGGCCGGCCGGGCTGCCGGTGTACAGATTACTGTACCAAATGGTGTTGTAAACAACCCGCCGGTGTTTCATATCCAGGGTACCAACTCTATTTCGCTGAGTTCTTATCCACTGATCGTGGTGGATGGTGTGCCTACATTTACGGGTGATGTTGGTTCTACCAATGCTGCAGCCAACGCACTGGCCAGCATCAACCCCAACGATATTGAAAGCATCGATATTGCAAAAGATGCTGCAGCCACTGCTATTTACGGTAGCCGTGCATCAAATGGTGTGGTGTTTATTACCACTAAAAAAGGAAAACAGGGCAAGGCAAAAATCAACTACGATGGTTGGTTTGGTATCACCCAGGTATATGGATTGCCCAGCCTGCTGAACGCACAGCAATATGTAGATATAAAAAATGAAGGTCTTAAAAACGCAGGCACTTACAATGCTGCCAGTAACTATTTTGCCCTGACGCCTGGTCCTGATGGTAATAACATCGATACAAGATGGAGTGACTATGTATACCGCAAAGGAGCTTCTAACAGTAACACGATAAGCGTATCTGGCGGTAATGATGCCACTACCTATTATTTTTCCGGTGGCTATACTGCACAGCAGGGTATTATCCGTAAAAATGATTTCAAGCGCAAGAACGTTTTGTTCAATGTTGATTCAAAACCCACCAAGGCCATCAGCATTGGCGGTAAAATATCTTATTCCAATGAAGAGAACCTTGCAGCAGTGACCTCCGGTTCACTTCCTGGTGAAGCCTTCAATACTGCCGGTCTTGGGCGCCTTGCTTTTGTAACATCTCCCACTGTTGCACCATTTAAAAATGATGGTACCTATAACTTCTCTGCCAACAATACCATTGGTGTGATGAATAATAAAGTAGCACAGGTAGGATTTTATAACCCGGTAGCTATTTTGGATCTGAACCGTTCCAATAATGAAATCAACCATATCCAGGCAAATACTTATTTACAGGTGAAACCATTCAAATGGGCAACCCTGAGAAGTACGTACGGCATTGACTACCTGAACGTAGACAATGAACTTTTTCAAAGTGGCCTTCATGGTGATGGTTTCAGTGTAAATGGTAACGCCAGCAGCTCGCTCAATAAATTAAAAAGATGGATTTGGACCAACACGGCCCAGTTTGATTATACGCTTAAAGAAAACCACAACTTCAGCTTATTGGCTGGTGAGGAAGAGCAGCGTCAAACTCAAATCGGTTTTGGCCTGAACCGTCAAACATTATCTGATCCTTTCTATACAAATATCCAGGGTGGATTTGCTACCAATAATGCAACCGGCCTGGCCAATTCTGAAAACTATCTTTTCTCACTCTTTGGACGGTTTAATTATAATTATGCCGGTAAATACTATGTAAGCGGAAATATCCGCCAGGATAAATACTCTGCATTTGGTCCCAATAACAAAACCGGTATCTTCTGGGGTGTTTCCGGAGGCTGGGATATTTCGAAAGAAAAATTCTGGTCTTCAACCGGAATTGACCGGGTGTTGAGTAGTCTTAAATTCAGGGGCAGTTACGGAACTGTTGGTAACAATGGATTGGGTGATTTTTCGGCCTTTACGTTTTATGGCGCAGGATTGTATGGCGGCAGCCCGACACTTGCCTTTAACCAGGCAGGTAACAAAGATCTGAAATGGGAAACATCTTCCAAAACAGATATCGGTTTCAGTTTTGGGTTATTCAATGATAAAATCACCGGTGATGTTGCCTATTACAGGAACGATTACAAAGATCTTATCTTAAGCGTTCCGCAACCACCTTCTGCAGGTTTGCCCAATGCCATCAATCAAAACGTAGCATCGCTGTACAATAAAGGTTATGAATTTACTTTAAATGCTACGCCTGTCAACAAGCGTGACTTTAGCTGGACAACCTCTTTTAATGGAGCAACCAATAAAAACCTTGTTACAAAACTCGCTCCGCTTGCCAGCATTACACAAATTCCCAATACCACATCAGGTTTGGAAACGGTGAGCATTACCAAGGAAGGATACCCCATCGGTAGTTTGTTTGTAACACGTACCGGTGGTGTTGATCCTGCAACCGGCAGAAGAATATTTATCAATGCAGCCGGCAAACAGGTTTTCTTCCAACTGGTAGCACCTGCAGGACAATTCCAATACATGTATGCAGATGGTACAAAAGCACCAAACGTATCCAGTGCCGATGCACAGGTATATAAAAACACTTCTCCGAAGTTTTATGGGGGATGGGACAATACTTTCCGCTTCAAAAACTTTGAAGTAGATATGTTGTGGACATTTCAAACCGGGTTTTATGTATACTATGGTTCCAATGCAGGTTTAAGGGATCAGCGTTTCTGGAACAATTCAACAGATGTGCTGAGACGCTGGCAAAAGCCGGGTGATGTAACAGATATACCTAAAATCATCAATGGTGACAATGTTTCCAACGGATCATCCTTCCCGCTGGATGTAAACGTATTCAAAGGTGATTTCGCCAAATTAAAAACACTTACCCTTAGCTATTACGTTCCCAGGCAATTACTGGATAAGGCAAAGATGTCGAGTGCCAAATTCTATGTCAGTGCTCAAAACCTGGCCATTATTACCAAGTATCCTGGCCCGGATCCTGAAATTTCTTCCAACGGTAATGCAAACAATACACAGGGTGTAGACAGGAACACTGTAGCCAATGGAAGGGTACTGACAGTTGGTTTAAATATTACCTTCTAATTGTTAATCACCATAAACATGATAAAAATGATAAAGCGATATATATTTCCAATTTTAACCGGGTGTTCCTTACTGGTAACATCCTGCCACAAGGATGCGTTCCTGAATCCGGTACCATCCACCGCTATTTCTGATCTGAGTGCATTTGATACACCCGATCGTGTTTTGAACCAGGTAAAAGGTTTATACGGAGCCGTAAAATCAGGAAACTTCCTGGGCGGCCGTTACCAGATTTACAACGAAGTACGCGGCGATAATTTTATCAATGAAACAAACAATGCAGTAACTGCATTACAAACCTGGAACTTTAC
This sequence comes from Chitinophagaceae bacterium, assembly GCA_044223995.1. Lineage (GTDB taxonomy): Bacteria > Bacteroidota > Bacteroidia > Chitinophagales > Chitinophagaceae > JACMLD01. Next base: position 145,794 of record JBGALE010000001.1, on the reverse strand, counting down.
CGTAAACAACAACGCGCAGGAAGTAACCGGTGCCTGGAGTGCAGCTTATTTTGCCATCAACAGTATCAATGTGTTTTTGGATGGTATGAATGCAAAAGGCAACAATGTAGTGGGAAGTGCGCTGGCAGCGAACTACAATGCAGAGGCAAAATTCCTGCGCGCACTGTGTTATTATGAATTGTTACAATTGTATGCTCGTCCTTACTGGGATGGAAATGGATCCAAACTTGGATTGTTCCTCCGTTTAACAGGTAACAAAAGTTCTGGTAATTATGATTTGGCCCGCAGTACGACCGACCAGGTTTACCAGCAAGTGATTGCCGATTTGGATGCTGCAGAAGCAGGTTTGCCGTTGACCAATGGTACTGCCATTCTCAATACAACAAGGGCCCATCGTAATTCAGCCATTGCATTAAAAACAAGGGTTTACCTGAGCATGCAGAAATATGACAAGGTGATAACAGAAGCAAATAAAATTGTATCTGCCACAGCTCCTTTTACTGCAGCTACCGGTGTGGCAAATGCGTTGCAGTCTGATATTACTGTCGTATTCAAAACACCCTATACTACCACTGAATCTATTTTTTCATTACCATTCTTAACAGGCGCCGATTTACCAGGTACGCAAAACCAACTGGGATTTTATTTTGGAAACTCCGCGGTTGTTACCGGTGCAAACGGGGAATTTTCGTTAAACACCGCAGGTGTGATCGCTGATACCAGTTGGAAAGCGGGCGATAAAAGGAGGAGTTTTATTTATACCGCAGCCAGTGGAAAGAAATACCTCACCAAATACGGAGCAGGTAGCCCTTTTCCTGATTATGCGCCCATTATTCGCTATTCAGAAGTATTGTTAAGTCTTGCTGAAGCAAAAGTTAGAACAACCAATACGATTGATGCGCAGGCGGTGGCCCTGTTAAATGCTGTACGTAACAGGTCTGATGCGACTACCACTTATACCGTAGCCAGCTTTGCTACTACAGGCGATTTAATTAATGCTATCCTGCAGGAAAGAAATATTGAATTCCTGGCGGAAGGTTTACGCAGCCCGGATTTACTGAGACTTGGATTAACCATTCCCGCAAAAGGTACGGTTCCAGCTATCCAGTCGACCGATTCAAGGTATATCTGGCCAATATCTGCAACTGAACTATTGTATAACAAATTAGCAGTAGATAACTAGAAAACAATCAACAGGATAAGTTTAATAAAACCCTGCATTTGCTGCAGGGTTTTTTATTTACATGATCATGACATATACTCGCCGATTAAATAAAATAAAAACCATTCAACTCATCTATTAACCAATATTAGCAGCAAGTTGAGGTACTTCGTTGTCCTATTTTAACTGGGTAACTCATCTTATCCAGTGTAGGTTTCTATAATCATTACTAAAACTATTTGCAAATGAGAAAATCATTGATCCTGATGGGTATTCTTTTGCTTTCGCTGCAATTGATGGCCCAGCAACGGACTATTACCGGTAGGGTAGTAGACGAAAAAGGGAATCCCCTCCCCGGGGCTTCTGTTCAAGTCAAGGGGACAAAAATCGGAACAACAACACAAGCCGATGGTACGTACTCCATAAAAGTACCGGACAACGCAAAGGCACTCATATTCTCCTCCATTGGCCTGGCGGACCAGGAAATAAGCATCGGTACCAGCACCAACATACCGGTGGTACTGACTTCCAAAGGAAATACCTTAACTGAAGTGGTGGTTACATCACTTGGTATTGCCAGGGACAAACGCTCGCTGGGTTATGCAACACAATCTATTAAAGGCGATCAATTACAGGATAAAGGCCAGGTAAACCTGGTAAGTGCACTGCAGGGAAAAGTAGCCGGCGTAAATATTACAGGCGCCAGCGGAAGTGCCGGTGCATCAGTAAACATTAATATCCGTGGTATTACTTCTTTCCAGGGCAGTAACCAGCCATTGTTTATCGTGGATGGTATTCCCATCAGCAATGATGTGGACAGAACCAATGGTGGTCCGTTGGGAACATTGGGAGATAACCAGCCCGCTAACAGGGCATTGGATCTTGATTTGAATAATATCGAATCTGTAAACATATTGAAAGGGCCTGCAGCATCTGTTTTGTATGGTTCAAGGGCTGCTGCGGGTGCAATTGTTATTACCACCAAGAAAGGCGGTAGTGCAAGGGGTAAAGCTGAAGTGATTTTCAGTTCTGCCTACAGCATCCAAAATGCCATCGGATTACCAGATGTACAAAACGATTATGGCCAGGGTCTCGGTGGTGTCTACAACCCTGTAAGTACGAGTTCATGGGGTCCTAAATTTGGTTCCACACCTACGGTAGCCAATGGTTTGCTGGTAGGTGGTGTAGCGCAGAGCTATAAGGCCTATCCGAATAACATCAAGGATTTCTTTGAAACAGGTACTATTTCAGATAATAACCTGACTGTAAACGGTGGTGACCTGAAACAGAACTATACTTTCTCCGCAGGATACCTTACACAAACCGGTATCCTTCCAAATACTTCTTTGAAAAGAGCCAATATCAAATTTGGTGCAAACACCGTTATCCGTGATAAAATAAAACTCGGCGGTTCTGTTACGTTTACCAATACATTACAAAATGGTATCCTCGGTGGTAATGGTCAAAGCTCGCTGGGTATACTGGCAGGTTTGGCAAGAAGCATCGATTTGATCGGATATAAAACCAGGGGTGATTACAAAAACCCCGATGGCAGCAACAACTATGTTATTCCAAATACAGAGAACCCATATTTCGGAGCATACGAAAACCCATTAAAGAGCAACTTGTACAGGATACTGGGCAACGTTACACTGGGATATGATATCACCAACTGGTTAAATGTTAGCTATCGTTTGGGTGTTGATGCTTATACCGATCGCAGGAAACAAATCTTTGCAGTGGGTTCAGGAAGGGTGCCTGCAGGACAGGTGCTGGACAACTCTATTTTTAGAAGCGAAGTAAATGGTGACCTCATCATCTCCGCACACAAAAATGATTTTGTTTTTAAGGATTTGAATATTTCCGGATTGATAGGGCAAAATATTAACCAGCGTAGTTTTCAAACAGTACAGGTACAGGGTGACAACCTGGCCATTCCTGGTTTTTATAATGTAAGTAACGCAACTACTTTTACGAATGGTTCTTTTGAAACAAACAGCCTGCAACGCATCGTGGGTCATTATGCACAGGTATCATTTGCTTATAAAAACTTTCTCTTCCTTGAATTAACAGGCAGGGCAGATCAGTCTTCTACTTTGCCAAAAGATAAAAACGTTTATTTCTATCCTTCCATCAGTGGTGGATTTGTATTTACAGATGCGCTTAAAATCAATTCTGATGTAATCAGCTATGGTAAATTAAGGGCAAGTGCAGCTAAGGTTGGCCGTGACGCACCAGTCTACCAGTTGCAGAATGTATATGTAAGCGGTGCTTACGGTAACAACGTCGCCAGCTTCAACTTCCCATTTGGTACAACAGCAGGTTTTGGTGCCAGCTCAAGAATTGCCCCACTTACTTTGTCTCCTGAGTTTACCAGCTCATATGAAGTAGGTTTAAACCTCGGTTTGTGGAAAAACAGGATTTCTCTTGACGTGGCTTATTTCGATGAAGTAAGTAAAAGCCAAATTATCAACGTGGCCCTGGCGCCTTCTACTGGTTATGCCTCCAAAACAACCAATATAGGTGAGTTAACAAACAAAGGATGGGAAGCGTTGGTAAACATCAGTGCTATTTCTACCCGTGATTTCAAATGGGACATCTCTGCCAACTATTCAAAAGTTGTCAATAAGGTTGTTTCCATTGCACCCGGTATTGACAACTTTGCAGTTCCGGGAAGTGCTTTCATAGGTTCTATCCCGTCTATCAAGGTTGGTTATCCTTATGGTGTTATTTTGGGTGGCGTTATTCCGAGGAGCCCCGATGGTCAGCGCCTCATCAACCCCGCCACCGGAGCTTACCAGCCTACAATTGCCAACCAGGTATTGTCTAACCCCAACCCCGATTATTCCCTGGGTGTAACCAACAACCTGCGTTATAAAGGGCTTTCACTCGGGTTCACGTTTGATTTCACCAAGGGTGGACAGATTCTTTCCTTCACTTCAGCTTTATACAAGAGCCGTGGTGTGCTGAAAGAAACTGCTATCGACAGGGAACAACCAAGGACTCTTCCTGGTGTAATACTGGACGGAACAGGAAAATATGTTCCAAACAACATACAGGTATCTGCACAAACCTACTGGCAAACGCTCGGTGGTTTGCAGAGCGAGTTCAATGTGTACGATGCAACAGTTTTCCGTTTGAGGGATATCTCCATTGGATATGATGTTCCAGCAAGCGTTATAAAAAACCTGAAGATTAACGGTATCCGTTTCTCCATCTTCGCAAACAATGTATTCTATGTGGCCCCGAATGCTATTATTGATCCTGCTGTAAATACTCAGGGTGCCGGCAATATCAGGGGATTGGAATTACAAAGTGCGCCAAGTGCAAGAACTGTTGGTGCCAGCCTGAAAATTTCACTATAACGCTTTAAAAAATTCAGAAAATGAAAAAAATATCAATTATACTGTTAACGGGTTTGGTCTTATTTACATCCTGCAAGAAATTCCTGGATGTAAACCAGACACCTAATAACCCAACTTCGGTTCCCCCTTCCACCATCCTGCCCAATACATTGATTGCACTTGGTTTTGCCAATGGCAATGATTTGAACAGGGCAACTTCTGCTTTGGTACAACATATTGCCGGTGTGGCCAACCAGACCGCTGCATACGATGTATACAATCTCGATGGTGCATTTGACAACCAGTGGAACTTTGAAATTTACAACGGAGCAATTAATAACCTCCAGATTTTAGTTGATCAGTATTCTGCTACCAGCCCGGCTTATTCCGGTATCGCCAAACTGGAAATGGCCTATGCATTTTCAATGGCTACCGACCTGTGGGGCGATATTCCTTATTCACAGGCCGGCCAGGGTTTAAAATACGAATCACCACGCTTTGATAAAGTACAGGATATTTACCAGGGCAATAGCGGTTCAGGTATTGTAAGCTTATTTGATTTGGTTAAAAGTGGTTTGGCAGATTTGGATAAGACAAGCTTACTGAAACCTTCTGCAAAGGATGATATCGTGTACGCAGGTGATTTGACCAAATGGAAAAGAATGGGCAATACTTTATTATTGAAGTTTGCTATCCAGTTAACCAATGTAAATCCCACGCTGGCCAAATCAACCATACAGGATGTACTGACAGGTAATTTATATATCAATGCCAATAACCTTGACTTTGAAGTTCCTTTCGGTTCTACAGTTGGTAACCAAAACCCGATTTACAGTTTTAACTATGTAAACAGGACTGGTGACCAGATGCTAAGCACCCGTATGCTGAACCTGGCAAAGAGCCTGAATGATACCGTTCGCCTCGCAAAATTCTTTACCAAACCATCAGGTGCATTTACAAGTTTTGACAATGGTTCTACTGCAACAGCACCTGCATTGGCTACCCGTTCGCAATATGGTGCCTATTTAATTGGAACAACCGGGAATGCGCCTATTCGGTTACTCACCAATTTCCAGGTGAATTTTATACTGGCAGAAGCCGCATTGGTATTGGGAACTCCGGGTACTGCAAACACTTACTACCAGGCTGGCATAACCGCTTCCATGCAAAAAGTAGGTATGACTGCAGCAGAAATCACGAATTATTTTACCACAAATCCAACTGTTGTTACGCTATCGGGGACACCTGATCAGCAATTACAGCAAATCATCACGCAAAAATATATTGCCTGGATAGGTAATGGCATCGAAGCATTTAATGATTACAGGAGGACAGGATACCCGGTACTGGCGCTGGTCAACAACCCCGCTGGTGACAATCCCAACGTAATTCCAACCAGGTTGCCGTATACACCTGCAGAATTATCGAGGAATCCGAATGCACCGAGCCCCAGGCCCAAGACAGATGTAAAACTCTGGTGGGCCAAATAAACCAATGTCAGTTCAATCAAAAAAATAATTGTATGATAACTATTATAAAAAAACTTTCAATTGTGGCGGTAGCTGCGCTGGTATTTGCCGGCTGCACCAAACAAAGCAAGGACAGTGGGCCATTTCCATTGTCTGATGTAAAACCAAAAGTGCCCGTAACGGTAAGCAATGCAATGGACTATCGACCCGAGCCAACGGTAAGTACTTCAAAAGCCGGTGGCGGTACCATTCAAATTGTTTTATCTATTCCGTCGGGAACCGGCAGGTCCATTAAAGAAATTACCAAGGTAGCTGCCAGCACCACGTACACTCAAATTCAAAGCACGGGCACTACCGGCTTTTATACGGCTGCCCCAATAGCGGGAAGTGGTACAACTGCCACGTTCAACACAAGCATTACAGAATATATTTCGAAGTTTGGCGGCAGTGCACCTGCTTCCAATACGGAATTGGCAAGAAGATTTTATTTTCTTGTTACCCTGGATGATAATTCTGTCATAGTTACAGAAGCAGTAAGAGTTCTTGTTCTCGATTAATTATTGAAAAACTGCCAATAAAAAAAGCCTCCGCGATAAACGGGGGCTTTTACTTTTTTAGTTTGATATATTACTTCAATACTTCATTGAGTTTATTAATCAGTGCCGGCCCGCGTAAACTTTCTCCAATAACTTTTCCCTGCGGATCAACCAGGATATTGTAAGGAATACCTTCAAAGTGGAATGTTTTTACCGCCTTGCTTTCCCAATAAGAAAGATCACTTATCTGTGTCCAGTTCAGCCTGTCTTCCCGTATGGCTTTTTTCCAGTCATCGCTGTTTTTGTCGAGGGATACGCCGAGAATTGTAAAATTTTTATCCTTAAACTCGTTATAAGCATTCAGTACATTGGGATTTTCCTTCCGGCAGGGATCACACCAACTTGCCCAGAAATCTATGAGTACATATTTACCGCGAAAAGAAGCAATTGAAATGTTTTTACCATCTGCAGAAGGCAATGCAAGATCCGGTACTTGTTTTCCAATCCATGAATTTTCCTGTCTTTCCCTTCTCATGTCAGCCAACTGTGCCTGTTGCAAATCATAGGTTGTTTTCAGTTGCTTCAATGCCTTATGCTCCGGGAATCGTTTAACCACACCCGTTAGCATCTGGGAAAACTCTTCAGCCTGGAAAGACCTGGAACATATACCAAGCGCGAAAATACTTTCTGCGGGGTTGTCGGCTTTATCGACAAACTCACGCAAGTAGTCATTTAACCCCGCGATTGCCTGGTTCTTGCGGTTGGTTGCCGCAATCAGTAAACTATCTGTTCCGCCGAATTGTTTCAGGCTGTCAATCTCTGCAAATACAGCATTGATGACTCCTGCCCTTTCATCATATTTTGTAATAAAATCTTTTAAATGCTGGCTGGATTCCGAGCCAGACACTGAATAACTATTGTCCTTCTTTGCGAGGTCCAGTTCAACATTGATGTGCTGTACATCATTAATAAGTAATATCAATGGGCCATTTTCAACCACCAGTTGGTAAATACCAGCTTCCAGCCCGGTACCATTCAATTCAATTTTACCGTCTTTATTTTTCATGGTGGCGGAATCAAGCAGTATCGGCCGCATATCACCGCCATAGGGAATTTCTTCCAGGAATAAATGCGGCGTCATATTCGTCATCACTGTTCCGGCATCGCTGTTCTGCTCGGCCAGCTTGTTGGCATTTTTATAGGTAACCGTAACAGTAAAGCCACCCTTTGCCTTGGGTTCACATCCCGTAAAAAACATTACCATCCCGAGAAACCCTGCTGCAACGCAATACAATTGTCGTTTCATGTGCTTGCTTTTTTTAATGACCGCATGCATATACTATAATAAATTATTGATAGATATCTATTCCGGGGCATTTAATTTCTCTGTCAGCAACTGTGTAGCTACTTTAGGATCAGCTTTGCCTTTTGATACCTTTTTCACTTCTCCCATAAACAATCCTATCAAACCTTTTTTTCCCTTTTTATATTCTGCCACTTTATCGGGCATGCTGGCCAGGACTTCATTTACCCAGGCAGCTACTGCATCCGTTCCCGAATCCTGCAATACATTTAATTCTGTAGCCACTGCCAGCGGATCATTGCTTTTCAGTTCAATGACTTTATTCAATACCCTGGAAGACGCCACGGAAAAATTCAACTTGCCGGTCTCTACCAATTCAATCAGTGCAGCCAGTGTTGCCGGTGCCACCGGAAATTGATCAAGCCCACAACTATTCTCATTCAGGTATGATTTCACCGGACCCAGTAACCAGTTAGCAGCAGCCTTATAATGTTTGGTCGATTGCAGCAGGGATTCAAAATATAAACTTGTTTCCTTATCATCACACAACTGCTTTGCATCATAATCGCTGAGTGAAAACTGTGTTGTATATTTTTCAATCAGTTCCTCCGGCAAGGCCGGCATGGCGTCCTTTATACGTTTGATTTCTTCCGGCGTTACAATAAAAGGTGGCAAATCGGGATCTGGAAAATACCGGTAATCATTGGCCTCTTCCTTGGTACGCAGGGAAAAAGTAGTATCGCTGCCTGCATCAAAACTCCTGGTTTGCTGCTGAACAGGCAATCCCTGTTCTGCCAGTGCTATCATCCTTTTTACTTCCACTTCAATAGCCTTCCTTACATTCCGGATCGAGTTGAGGTTTTTCACTTCTACTTTTGTTCCCAGTTCCCGGGCGCCTTTCAACCTGATAGATACGTTGGCATCGCACCGGAGGCTGCCTTCTTCCATATTTCCATCACATACATCGAGGTACCGCACCATTTTACGCAATTCGGTCAGGTAAACGGATGCTTCTTCTGCGCTATGTAAATCCGGCTCGGTAACAATTTCAACCAGGGGGACACCTGCGCGGTTATAATCCATGCATGTGTTATCATATTCTATATCATGCAGGCTCTTGCCAGCATCTTCCTCCAGGTGTATGCGGTTGAGTTGCACTTTTTTTTCTCCTTCCGATGTACGTATTGTAACACGGCCACCTTTGCAAATGGGTGTGGTATGCTGCGAAATCTGGTATCCCTTGGGCAAATCAGGATAAAAATAATTTTTACGGGCAAAGTAGTTTTTTGATTCAATCTCACAATGACAGGCAAGGCCCAGCCGGATGGCAAGTTCTACCGCTTTCTTATTCAATTTTGGTAATGTGCCGGGGTAAGCCAGTGTAATTTCGCTAATATGCGTGTTGGGTTCACCGCCAAACAGGGCACTGTCGCCACAAAACAATTTGCTGCTGGTCAGTAACTGGGCATGCACTTCCAGCCCTATAACCACTTCGTATTTATCTTCTTTTGCCATGCACATTTTTTGACTATGCATTTCCCGGGATAACCCCGGAAATGTTTGCAAAAATACCGGATTCGGCCGTCATTTAAAGACCCCATTATTTATAAGGCAGGCAATAAAAAAGCCATCCCGCAGAAGCGGTATGGCTCTCTTTTTTCAAGGCTATGATACTTTTACAGGTTAGTGGTCTTCAGGTTTTTTGGAATCTTTACGTCAATATCCTGTGATTTTCCATCCCTGTTTACTTTTATTTTAAAAGATGGTTTCGCAAGCGCTGCTTTTGATAATTCGCGGAGCTTATCAATATTGTTGACTTCTGCGCCGTCAAATTCGGTAATAATATCCCCTTCTTTAATGCCTGCTTTATCGGCGGGCGATTCATCATCCACATCCAGCACTTTCAGGCCCTTGCCATCTTCTGTTTCCTGTGCCTTCAGGCCGAGGCGGCCCCTTCCATTCATGTAGTTGAATGAATATGACTGGGCGAATGGTTCCATTCCTTTCAATTGCCCGAACTGGGGAGAAGTAAATACAAAATTGTTTTTCCTTTTGCCCAGTGTAGCTGCCAGTTTTTGTTCTTTCTTGTCACGTAAAACGGTTACAGTGATTTTTTCTTCCGGTTTGAATTTGCCAATAGTTTTACTGAGGTCTTCAGGATCATCAATTTTTTCATCATTGATTTTGGTAATGATGTCTCCTTCCTTGATACCTGCTTTATCGGCAGCACTTTCATCAGATACGTCGGTTACTTTCACGCCATCTCCCTCTTCTTTCTCCGTCGTTACACCCAGGAATGCTTTGTTTTCGTCAAATCCAGCAATGGCAGGCATTTGATCACCATTAAAACTCCAGGCACCGCTCCTGAACCTGGAAGGCGGGGCCGCAGCACCCATTCCGTCCAGCATGGCCAGATCGCGATCGAAACCAAGTTCTTTACGCCGTGTGATCGAAACCCCTTCATCTTTGAATTCGGAAAGCGGCTTTCCATTTACCTTCACTTCACCGTCTTTGATTTCAATGGTCACTTTGCTGTCTTTTTTTCCGTTGGATTTGATAATGATAACATCATCGCTGCTGCTACGTTTTACCCTTTCTCTTTCCTTTGGTTTTTCCTGCGCCAGTAATCCGGTTGCCAGGCAGATACCAAATAACAGGGCGCCTGATGTCTTTAGAAAATATTTTTTCATACAGAGATGTTTTTGATGATGAAAAGTTCTACGTTTTTTTTCGTACATCAAATATAAGGGGATTTGCCGTAATACGAAAACTTTCGGAAATGTTAAATTCCGGAAACTACGAAGTAATCTTCCTAACCGCTTAGTGGTATTGGCAGGTTGCTAAAGTAAAGGGATATTAGCTGATCCTTAAACCGGCGCCTTGTATGTTTTTAGCTCTGATGAACACAGCCGAAGTGGTGGCTGCAGCCTGTGTAATATTTAGTATTGTCGTTATTTTCTTCTCCATCCGGTGGATACGCGATATCAATAAAATGAAAAAGGGATGAATTGCTCCACCCCCGGTTCCCATAATTTTTAAAGTAATGATTTCACTTTTGCCAGTACCTGGTCAAGGTTGCCAGCTTCCAGTCCGCCCGCTGTAGCCAGGTTTTTTTGACCGCCTCCGCCTCCTTTTATCAGCGGTGCAATATGTTCCTTAATGATTTTCCCGGCGTCCAGTCCTTTTGCTGCAACCACCGTATCAGCAATGCCAATCGCCACTGCAGGTTTGCCACCAATATTGGCGCATATCACCGCCACATAATCATTCAGGTGGTTTTTTAAGTCGAGGCATAATTTCTTCAGGGCATCTGCATTGCTCACCTGTACAATATCCCCTACAAACGTTATCCCGTTGATGATTTCGTCCTTATGAAGCAATTCGTTGCGGATACCTACCAGCATACGATCTTCCAGGTGGGTAACACGTTTTTTTAAATCAGCGTTTTCAGCCAGCACCGAATCAATTGCCTTAGAAATATCGGGCGGATTTTTTAATTGCTCCTTTACATGTTGCAAATGCGAAAGCTGCTCATTGATATATTGCAATGCAGCCGCACCACTCAGTGCTTCCAGCCGGCGAACACCGGCTGCCACTGCTGTTTCATGTTTTATTTTAAATACGCCCAGTTCTCCGGTTGTACCGACATGTGTGCCACCACACAATTCAATAGAATAAGCGGGATCAATGATAACAACCCGAACCGTATCGCCATATTTTTCGCCAAACAATGCCATAGCGCCCGATTGCATCGCTTCTTCCTTCGGCATTTCCTTAATGACTATGGGTATATTTTGCCTTATTTTTTCGTTGACCATTGTTTCCACTTTGGCAATCTCTTCTTCGGTCATTTTTGCAAAATGCGAAAAATCGAAGCGCAGGTAATCAGCGTTTACCAAAGAGCCTTTTTGCGCCACATGTGTGCCCAATACCTTTCTGAGAGCAGCATGCAATAAATGCGTGGCAGAGTGATGGACTGCGATGGATTTTCTTTTGCCTGCATCTACTTTGGCAGTTACAGTTCCTGATAAGGATGAAGGTAATTTTTCTGCAAAATGAATAATCAGATCGTTTTCCTTTTTGGTGTCAACGATATCGATCGTTTCATTGTTTATCAGCAAAACACCTGTATCGCCTACCTGTCCGCCGCTTTCTGCATAAAAAGGTGTTTCTTCCAGCACAAGTTGGAATAGTTCCTTTCCTTTGGCAACCACCTTCCTGTATTTGACAATATTACTTTTTGCTTCCAGTTGCTGGTAGCCCACAAATTTTGATTGCCCTTTGTCCTTCAGCACCTGCCAGTCTTCGGTATCCATTGTTCCAGCAGCACGACTCCGGTCTTTTTGCTGTTTCATTTCCCGGTTAAATCCTTCTTCGTCTACCGATAATTTATTTTCCTGGGCAATTAAACGCGTGAGGTCGATCGGAAAACCATAGGTATCATACAATTCAAAAGCTGCGGCACCATTGATGACGGATTGCTTTGTGCCTGCAATAATCTCATCCATTTTTTTCAATCCTTTATCCAGAGTTCGCAGAAATGATTCTTCCTCTTCCTGCACCACTTTGCTGACGAATTCTGATTGCTTGTCCAGTTCGGGAAACACATGTGCAAACTGTTTGGCCAAAACAGGTATCAGTTTATATAACAAAGGCTGCTTGCTGCCGAGATAAGAATAATAATAACGAACGGCCCTTCGCAAAATGCGGCGGATAACATAACCCGCACCAGTATTCGACGGTAGTTGACCATCAGCAATGGTAAATGCAATCGCGCGGATATGATCGGCTATCACGCGAAAGGCCACGCTTTGCTTATCATCCCCCGAACTATATTTTTTTCCTGCCAGTTTTTCTACTTCAGCGATGGTACCGGTAAAAATATCCGTATCATAGTTACTCTTCTTATCCTGCAGCACCCGCACCAATCTTTCAAAACCCATTCCTGTATCTACATGTTTTGCGGGCAACGGTTCCAGGCTTCCGTCTTTCAAGCGGTTGAACTGGATAAATACGTTGTTCCAGATTTCTATAACCTGGGGATGATCATTATTAACAAGCGTTTTCCCGTTTACTTTATTCCGTTCTTCTGCAGAACGGCAATCCACATGTATTTCCGTACAGGGTCCGCATGGGCCGGTATCACCCATTTCCCAGAAATTGTCTTTCTTATTTCCAAGTAATATCCGGTCTACCGCAATCCATTTCTTCCATTCGTTGTATGCCTCCTCATCTTTGGGCAGGTTTTCTTTGGTATCGCCTTCAAATATGGTCACATACAACCGATCCTTATCCAGCTTCAGCACGTCTGTTAACAATTCCCAGCTCCAGGCAATGGCTTCTTTTTTAAAATAGTCACCAAAACTCCAGTTGCCCAGCATTTCAAACATGGTATGGTGGTAGGTATCCACCCCTACTTCTTCGAGATCATTGTGTTTGCCGCTCACCCGCAGGCATTTTTGTGTGTCGGCCACTCTTTTGGACGGAGCTTGTTTATTGCCAAGGAAATAGTCTTTAAACTGGTTCATACCAGCATTGGTAAAAAGCAGTGTAGGGTCGTTTTTTATTACAATCGGTGCCGAAGGGACAATGGTATGGCCCTTTGACTGGAAAAAATCGAGAAACCGCTGCCGTATTTCACCTGCTGTCATAATTTATATTTTACCATTCCGTTCTTTCTTCCGGCCAACTTTGATAACGGTACAATCTTTGGTTGGTGGTTGGCCGTCTTCGGATTATATTTGATAACTTAAAGGCTTAGAAAATAATGGCGCAAAGGTAACTAATTCAGGTTGTTTTGTGCCTGTAACCCATACCTTTTGAGGATGCTTGAATCATGAAAAAGATCAAGTACTACTACAACACCAATACGCTCCGTTATGAAAAACTGGAGACACCGCTGCGGGTAACCCTGCTGCGGGTGCTTGGTTTTATAGCCGCATCCATTGTTACGGCCTTAATAATAGTTTCCATTGCATTCAAATACCTGGACTCCCCCAAGGAAAAAGTATTGCGGGCCCAGTACGAAGCAGCCCGCGAAAATTTTGATATTCTGAGTGAGCAGACAAAAAAACTGCAGCAGCAGATGGCAGATTTGGAGAAAAGGGACAATGATGTGTACCGCTCCATATTTGAAGCCAATCCCATTCCCGACAGCGCCAGGGCAAAAGCAATGGAAAAAGTAAAGGAAATACAGCTTGTTCAGGGAATGAACCAGTATGACCTGTCAGGTTCGATTGCCGGTACCCTTAATAACCTCTCACAAAGAGTAGCTTTTCAGAATAAATCCTTCGACGAAATCAACACATTCATCAAAAACAAACAGGTTTTGCTGGCCTGCACACCTGCTATTCAGCCGGTAAGCAATAAGGATCTGAACAGGATAGCCTCAGGATTTGGTTACCGCATCGACCCGGTTTACAAAACCGTAAAAATGCATGCGGGACTTGACTTTGCTGCACCCCAGGGCACGCCGATTTATGCTACGGCAAACGGAACGGTGGTTACTGGCGGCAACACAGGCAACGGCTACGGCAACCATGTGGTGATTAACCATGGCTATGGATACGAAACCCTCTACGGCCACATGGTGCGGGTAAAAGTGCGAAGTGGCCAAAAGGTAAAACGCGGAGAAATCATCGGATGGGTGGGCAGTACCGGTAAAAGTACGGGCCCCCACTGTCATTACGAAGTACATAAAAACGGTCAGCCCGTTGATCCTGTTTACTTTTTCTATAATGATCTCACGCCAGAGCAATTCGACCGCCTGCTGAAACTGGCGGCATCGAGCAACCAGAGTTTCGACTAAGCACCGGGTATAAACACACTCCTATTTTTCCACAGCTACCGCGTTGTTACCAAAGATTGATGCAGCAACGGTATAACGGCAGTATCTTTGCTTATCTTCAAGTATGGCTGAATTGAAACAGATTGCCTTATCGTTTGATGCGCCGAAACAAAAACCTGCTGATGCAGCTAACACCGGCGAAACCGCTCCCGGAAAAAAACGGGGACGCAAACCCAACCCCGCGCCCCTGGTAGCGCCTACTCCTGGTAAACGTGGCCGTATGTCGCTGAAGGAAACAGATGCAACAGCCGATTTGATTGATATTCCCACCGATGAAATCCTTTTTCAGAAACAATATTATTCGATAGGGCAGGTGGCCGAAATGTTTCATGCCAACCATTCGCTGATACGTATGTGGAGCAATGAATTTGAAAAATTTATCCAGACAAGAAAAAATAAAAAAGGAGACCGCTACTTCCGCCCGGAAGATGTAAAGACCTTACAACTCATTCATCATTTGATCCGCCAGCGAAAATTTACCATACAAGGGGCCCGCGATTTTTTAAAGAAGAATAAAAACGCCAATGAACGGTATGAAATGGTGGCTTCTCTGCAAAAGATAAAATCCTTCCTGCTGGAGATAAAAGCATCCCTATAACGGCATTACGGCTGTTCTATTTTCCCACTCAGTTTGATATCAGTACTCATACCGGCCAGTTCAATGTGGAGCGATTCCATAAGTTGTATGATATCCATATTAATCCGCTGTTTTAACTGGTTAAACTCATTAATAACAATCGGGCCGGAGTAGTATTCAATATGTACAATAAATGCATTGGTGGTGATATCATTCAGGAAAACAATTTTATTTTCCACCGCCGGGTGTTCCACAATCTTTTTAATCCCCTCAATTAATTGTTGCAACTGTGCAGAACTGGTATTTAAACTTATTTCCAGGTTGAGATCGCACCTGCGTTGTGTTCGCAGGGTTAGGTTATCAGTAATACTGTCTACCATTTGTTTATTCGGGACTGTTACGTATGTTTTCTGATCAGTTCGGATGCGGGTGCTTCTCAAACCAATTTTTTCAATGGTGCCGGTTACCTGCTGCACTTTTACCAAATCACCAAGGTGAAAAGGCTTATCGAAGAAAATAATAAAGGAGGCTATCAGGTTTTCCAGGCTTTCACGGGCGGCGAGCGCAAGCGCACCGGCAACGATACCAAAGCCAGCGAGCAGGGTACCAATATTTTTTCCGAAAGTAAATTTGATGACAAGCAGTATTCCGATCAATACCAGCAGTACTTTGAAAAAATCCTTGAAGAAAACAACCAACTGATTATCGGCCAGGTCTGGTGTTAAATCGGCTTTTCTTTCAAAAATGGTCGCGATAAAATCAATGATGCGCAACAGGAAACGGATAAATGCTACAATAAGGATGGCCCAACCCAGTCCATCGACGATCGATTTGGAAGAAACATGGTGTATATCAAAAGAAAATGCAGCAGGAAATTTCAACCGGTCAAAAGAAATCAGGATAATCACTACCATTACGAATACTTCAGTAGGCCCCAGCAACAGTTTGATAAAAATACTTTTCTCCGTTTCCCATGATTTCTTTTCGATGGCATTGTAAAAAATTCCTGCCAGGTATTTTGACAGGAGCCTTTTTACCAACAATGCCAGCAAAATAGTACCAAAACAAACCAGGTAACTCAATACCGTATTGTCCAAAATAACTTTATCGAGCAATGAATTCATAGTGGTGATATAAGAGAAGGCAAATGTACCGCTTACAGGGAATAAATATATAGCTGGCCATTGCGAAGACAATATAACTTGTCGACCGCGATCCTCAGTTTACGCACATCTTTTAATACGGCCGGCAATGTTCGTTCCTGCAATAACAGGCTTGACAACTGGTAACGCTCCAGCAAATCGCCCTTTCTGCCGACGATGTACTTACCTATTATCTGAAAATCCTGCCAGCCGGTAAAAGCAATTTTATTTTTCAGTGTACCGAAATAATCAAATATAAACAACCCTTTCACTGAATCATACATATACACCAGCCTGTCCTGGTCGGCGAGACTGCCTGGCGCAGGTGCTTCATCCAGTTGCAAACGCAAATCACCTGTCTGATCAACAATACTTCCGTCGTCGGCTACACGCTTTAAAACGGCTGCCCCTTCATCATACACCCAGATATTATTATCGTACGACTGGCAGATAGCTCTTGCCTGGAATATATTTTGCTTTCGCAAATCAATGGTTGTACGGATATTTAATAACCTGTCGAGTACTACTACTGTCGCGAAGTCTTTATAATACAACAATATCTTTAAAGGATTGGTAGCATCCATCGAGTATACATTTCCATAACGTCGAACGTCATTGAATACTGCAATTGAATCACCTGATGGCGATAATTTTTTCAACTGGTTATTTTTATCCAGGAGAAAAATATTGCCCAGGTTGTCAACAGTAAAATCAATGTAGTCTCCCCTGACTATTGACACGAGCGGCAATGCAGTATCCGCCTGTGCCTGCACGATGCAGGCACAAAACATACAACTGGTAATAATCAGTAGCTTTTTCAAGAATGATAATATTTCAATTCAAGATGCGTGCCATCAAAAACTGCGTACGAGTTATAACGAATCCAGTCACCTAAATTAATATAACGACTGCCACTATTTAAGTTAAAATCGATGGGCAGGTGCCGGTGGCCAAAAATAAAATAATCGTAGTGCTCTTTTTTCAACACATCTTTACAATAAGTAATGAGCCACTCCTTTTCTTCTCCTAAAAATTTTTCATCGGTTTGACCAGTGACTGCCCGGCTGCGCCTGCTCAAATAGTTGGCAAGTCCTACGCCTACAGCCGGCGGTAAAATTCCAAACAGCCACTGGCAGGCCTTATTGCGAAATATTTTTTTTATAAACTTATATCCATGATCACCCGGGCCCAACCCGTCGCCATGCCCTACCAGGAATTTTTTATGATTGAATTCAAATGCTGCAGGCTCAAAATAAACCGGGATATTTAATTCTTTTTCAAAATATCCCTTCATCCACATATCGTGGTTGCCTACAAAAAAATATATGGGGATACCACTATCTGTTATTTCGGCCATTTTCCCCAATATGCGTACATATCCTTTCGGAACAACGGTGCGGTATTCATACCAAAAGTCAAACAGATCGCCCACGATAAAAATATGAGATGCGTCCTTTTTTGCTTCTTCGAGAAAGGTTACCACTCTTTTTTCCCTTTCAAGACTGGTAACATAGTTGGGCGCACCCAAATGAAAATCGGATAGAAAATATATTTTTTTACCGGGCATTACTTCCATTCTTAGGGCTGTTTCTTTTGCTGAATATATTCCAATACATCGCCGGATGCTATTAATGGCTTCCCTGATACATCGTTATTATACCAGTAAATCCATGAAGAAGTAGTTTGACCATTAATATACACCGTTACCATATCACGTTTATATAATGGTATTTCGCCTGGTTCAACATGCAGGCCTTCATAGTCATCGATTTGTTCGATCACCCAGTTGAAATCCTGTTCCGGCTTAAGTGTATACAATTCACCAATAATGTAATGTTCATCAGCAACTGGTATTGCTGCGGGATATTGACCCAAATCGTAGAGTTTCCCCTTCACTTTGGCAGGACCGGCAAGTACAAAATTGCTGCTGATATAAGAATAGGCAGGATGCTGAAAACCGCTGCGGAGTGAACCGTATACAAACAACTGATGACTGGTTTGATTCATGATGGCATAAAGATAGTTGCAATCGGGCAATTTATTGATCCACGAGAAATACATATACTTCTTTCGGGCCATGTACACCTACTACCAGTGTTTTTTCAATATCTGCTGTGCGGCTCGGGCCTGTGGCTAATGTAATCAGTGAAGGGATTTTACCAGCGTATTTGTCTTTAACCAATTGCAGGGCATCTTTTACATCATACACCAACTGGCTGGTATGTGCTATACAGATATGAACGGGGGCATATACACTAACCGTACGACCGCTTTGACTGGCAGTACTCATTACAATAGAACCGGTTCTTGCCACAAGGCTTTCACAGGTTGTAATGCTCACATCGCAATCGGGCAGTGAGTTACCACTGAAATTATCAAAAGAATGTGACTTTAGTGTTTGCTTCAGTTGCGCTTCATTGCAAAATATTTTTGCCCATCCTTTTGCTGCCACGAGCGCATCCAGTTGGATGACGAGTTCGCTGTAGTTGAGACAAAAGGCAAATTTTCCCAACAATCTTCCAAACTCTTCGGCAAATTGTATTTCCAATTCCTTTACTGAAGGTTTTAGTAATGAATTATTCCCTTCACTTTGCGGAAAAGGAATAGGCGTTGATGTACTCAACGCCTTCCGTATTTTTTTTAAGATCGTCTCTTTTGAAGGAGAAACACTCATGTATTTTCCTGGTTAATTGTGTGCTTTATTGGTTACACTGCTGTCGTATGGCGGTACACCTTCGCTGATGGTACCATCACTTGCATGTGGTTCCTTATTATCTACATCCAGCACTTTCTTTTCTTCGTAGGGGCGTTTGCCTATGAGTGCCTCCACATCGCTTTGGAACAATACTTCCTTTTCCAGCAATGCTTCAGCCAGCTTTTCTACCTGCGATTTTTTATCAGTCAGCAGGTGCTTCGTTCTTTCGTAAGCATCGTCAATCAATTTGCGTACTTCCTGGTCGATCAGCTTGGAAGTTTCTTCCGAGTAAGGTTTAGTAAATGCATTTTCCTGCTGGGGATCGTAGAAACTAACGTTGCCCACTTTATCATTCATGCCATATACAGTTACCATGGCATATGCTGTCCTTGTTATTTGCTGCAGGTCGTTTTGTGCACCTGTAGAAATTTTACCGAAGAAAATATCTTCGCTGGCGCGGCCACCCAATGTCATGCAAATCTGGTCGAGCAACTGATCGGTGTTATATAAATATTGTTCTTTCGGTGTGTATTGTGCATATCCCAGCGCCGCAGTGCCCCTTGGCACGATGGTAACTTTTAATAACGGGTATGCATGTTCGAGAAACCATCCGCAAATGGCATGGCCTGCTTCGTGGTAAGCAATGATCTTTTTCTCGTCGGGAGAAATGATTTTATTTTTCTTTTCCAAACCACCAATCACACGGTCAATCGCATCCTGGAAATCCGCCATGTCCACGGCATCTTTCCCTTTCCTGGCAGCTATCAGCGCAGCCTCATTGCATACGTTAGCAATATCTGCACCGGCAAAACCGGGTGTCTGCTCTGCGAGTTTATAAATATCGAGTGTTTGTGAAATTTTTATCGGCTTCAGGTGAACTTTAAAAATCGCTTCACGGCCCTTTAAATCGGGTTTGTCAATTTCAATCTGCCTGTCGAAACGACCGGGTCGCAGCAGCGCAGTGTCGAGTACATCGGGCCGGTTGGTGGCAGCCAGAACAATGATGCCTGTTTCTCCGCTGAAACCATCCATTTCCACCAGCAATTGATTCAAAGTGCTTTCACGCTCGTCATTGCTCATGATGGCATTTTTACCTCTTGCGCGGCCAATGGCATCAATTTCATCAATGAAAATAATACAGGGCGCTTTTTCCCTTGCCTGCTTGAACAAATCGCGTACACGGCTGGCACCAACTCCCACAAACAGTTCCACAAAATCAGAGCCGCTCATACTGAAAAACGGAACCTGTGCTTCGCCCGCCATGGCTTTTGCAAGCAATGTTTTACCAGTACCCGGAGGACCTACCAGCAATGCACCTTTTGGTATCTTACCGCCCAGTGATGTATATTTTTTGGGGTTCTTAAGGAAGTCAACAATTTCCATTACTTCCACCTTTGCTTCATCCAGTCCTGCTACGTCGTTGAAAGTGATATTAACCTTTGTGCCTTTATCAAAAAGAGTTGCTTTCGATTTACCTATATTAAATATACCGCCAGGGCCGCCGGAGCCACCACCACCGCTACCCATTTTTCGCATCAGCAGTATCCACACCAGTACAATGATCACTAATGGAACGAAGAAGGAAAGGAAAGGCGATAGCCAGTCGTTTTCTGTATCGTATTTCTTTTCTACTTCTCTTAACCCAGGGTGTTTGGAATAGAAATCGCGGAGATCGTCGGCAAATATTTCAGGTTTTGCAACCGTAAACTGGAACTGTGGCCCATCGCCTTCACCCAGTGGTGCCCCTTTCTTCTGCGATAATTCCTTTTTGTACTTGTTAAGGCTGTCTTTCTTGATATAAACCTTTACCTGCGCTTTGTTATTGCTGCTGCTAACGATTTCAAGTTTGTCGACATCACCTCTCAGGAGCATGTTTTGAAAATCCTGCTGGCTGGTTTCAACAGCAGTAGCAGAAAATTTTCCATTGAAAACATTGAATCCAATAAGTATAACGGCGATAGCTGCCCAAACCCAGTATATATTAAATTTGGGTCCGCGACGCTGTGCATCATCATTATTCCCCTGTGGACGCATCCTGTTTCCCCGCTCATTCGGTTTCAGATCTTCCTGTGCCATGTTTTTTTATATCTATCGTACTAAATAAATGCTTTTACAGCATGTTTGTTTAAAATAGCTGGTTTTTTAACCGGGTATTAGCTATGATCCACCTGGCTGGCATCGCTCCACATTTCTTCCAGTTTATAAAACTTCCGGGTTTCCGCGTGCATAATATGAACCACGACGTTTACATAATCCACCAGTACCCATTGCGAAGCATGCTGTCCTTCGTGACGGAAGGGGTTTTCGCCACATTCCTTTTTTACCTCGTCCTCCACGTAATCGCTGATCGCTTTCACCTGTGTGGTATTGGAAGCCTGGCAGATAATAAAAAAATCTGTCACTGCTTCGGGTATCTTCCGCAGGTCAAGAGATATGATATTTTCCCCCTTTTTTTGCTGAATGGCTTGAATGATGGTTTTAAATATTTTCGAGTTCCTCGTTAACCTTGCTACACTGTTTCGTTTCCGGGTAGCTAACATGCTCAGTTGTTCCAAATAATCAAAACGTTTAGGTGAATAATGTATGTCGGTGTTGAGTGAAGTCTATTGGTTACAGTTTTCAATTCCGTCCTGGCTTTTTATCCTGCTGTAAATTACCAAAAATCCTACTTTCGTTGCGGTCAAAAGTACAAATCTTTGCCCACTTGCAACTCCAATGATTTCTATTGGCAATCACCTCAGTATCCTGCCATCAGTGGACAGCACCAACAACTATGCCATGGCACAGATTCGTGCTGGATTGGCAAAAAGCGGCGACACCTTCCTGGCCCTGGAGCAAACCGCCGGAAAAGGTCAGCGTAATAAGTCCTGGAATGCCGAACCCGGCGCCAATATATTGATGAGTATTGCCTGGAAGCCACAGAAGCTGGCTGTGGCGCAACAGTTCCTGCTTTCAGCGGCAGTTGCACTCGCCTGTTTTGATTGCTTTTCACGGTATGCCGGCGAAGAAACCGCTATTAAATGGCCCAATGATATTTATTGGCGTGACAGAAAGGCAGGGGGGATATTAATTGAGAATATAGTCGGTACCAGTCAGACAACGAGTACCAAACACAACACTCAAAACCCAAAACTCCACTGGTCTGTAATTGGAACGGGTATCAACATCAATCAAACTACATTTCCTGACAACCTGCCCAACCCCGTTTCTTTAAAACAAATTACGGGGAAGTCCTATGATACTGCTGTTTTAGCAAAAGAGCTTTGTGGGTGCCTGGAAAAGAGACTGCTGCAAATCAGCGCACCGGTAAAACTGCTACAGGCGTATAATGATCATTTATACAAACGCGAGCAAACGGTCAGTTTGAAAAAGGAAACCCGTGTATTCAATGCCGTTATACAGCATGTTGGGGAAGATGGCTATTTAATCGTCAGGACTTCTGTGGAAGAGCGGCTGGCTTTTGGGGAGGCAGAATGGTTGTTGCTATGAACAATGCATGATAATATCGTAATCAAGGCTGCCATTTTCTTCTGCTGCCCTTGCTTCCTTTTCAAACTTATTATTTTGATAGCCATTGCGGATGCTTTCTATAGTGTACCTGAACAAAAAACCCAGGAAGCCGTATTGTTTAAACTGTTTAACATGTGCCAATTCATGCCTTAACCATTTCTTATTATTGATGATTTCTGCGCGGGTAGTATTGTGCAGGAGAATAGTATGGCCGAGGACCATTGCCATTTTATCCTGTTTCAGTTTCCACGCAGCGATGCGGGCAAAGAGTGAGTTTTCCTTGAAATAAATCTTCACCCTGCAAAAATAGTTATTTGCGTGATAAAGGGCGAAAGGGGCGATCAATCTTCCATTTTCACCACATCATGCAGCAGGGCATACATGGCGATACCCACCATATTCCTGGCGCCAATTTTTTCCTGGATATTATGACGGTAATTTTCAACTGTGCGAATGCTCAATCCTAATTTATCTGCAATTTCTTTCGTTGTATCCTGCCTGCATATCAAATTGATCACTTTAACTTCCTGGAGTGTAAAATGAACTTTCTTCTTCGTTACCCTCCCCATTTGTTTGGCCGTCGTGCCAAAAAACAGCTTTTCTGAAATGCCGCTGCAATAATAGGGCGTTCCTTCTACAACAGAATGTATGGCTTCCAAAACCTCCTCAACACTTCCCGTCTTCACCAGGTAACCATTTGCACCAGCGTTTATCATTTCGTGTATGTATTCCTCATTGTCAAATATTGAAAAAGCGATTACGGAAGTACGTGGATATTTCTTTTTAATGATACGACAAGCGTCGATCCCATTCATTTCCGGCATTTTAATATCAGTGATTACTACATCGGGTTGGTACTCTTGTACTTTTTCCACCAGATCGATTCCATTTTCTGCATCAGCGATAAATTCAAAATCAGCAGGGCTGACTGATTCCATGATTTTTTTAAAACCGCTCCTGAATATTTGCTGATCTTCGGCAATTACAATCTTCGTTTTCTTTCCCTCCATCATCATACATAGTAAGTTTTAGGTAAAACTTATATCTATTCTATTAAAATTAAACTCAATATTTATGCCGTAATTCTACCAACTGCAACCCCGTGTTTACCACCTTGTCTGGTATTTATAACAAATGCAACTTTGAATAATCATAGAGTTCATAACAAATTACTTTGTATATAAAAACACCAACGAATTTAATCAGTTTAATAAATTGCCAATATGAAACCTGTCCAACATTACCTTATTCACGTGAACTTTGGTGCGGAGAAATTTTATTGCCGGAGCGGCCTTTGCTACTTTGTTCCACCCTTATAAGTATATACCATTATAGGCCCAGACCAAAACAGTAAGTTAACACACAAAAAGCATAACAGTAACCCACACGCGTAAATTACCCAAAAGCCTGTATGTTAATTATTATTATTGATTATTTAACCGTAAGTAAATTTTCTTCTTCATAATTAACACAGGCACTTAGTTGGGAATCGCCTCTTGCTCTGATTATAGTCCCTGAATCCGAACCGCTGCTATCTCTTAATATTTAATTAATATAGGGTACTATGTTTAATGAGTATGAATCTAACGTACAGGCTACAATTGCTTTTTTAAAACTGCAAAAAGTAAAAGTAACCGATCCCACCGTCAACGAAGCTCTTCAAAATCACCCCGACTGGCCCAGCCTGTTGAGCATAAGTGATGCCTTGAAAAGTTGGAATGTACCAAACGCAGCAGGAAAAGCAGCCCCCGGCGATATTGATCAACTACCCAACCTTTTTATGGCATTTACTAACAACAGGGAACACCCTTTTGCAATCGTAAAAAAAGGGGAGATCAATTCGTTTTATATATACCAAACTAATTACAATAAGCCAAGCCTGGTTGACAGAGAATCCCTGCTTAAGATATGGGATGGTATTTATCTTGTTGCGGCACCAAATGAGTATTCCGGAGAGCCGAACTATGAGAAAATGAAGAGACAGCAAATGCTGAGGAATTTTATGCCGTTGGCAGCAATAATAACAATAATCTTATTGTCCTTCGTAACACTCAATAATAAGATTCAGTCAAATACAGGGTCATTGGAATTGGCTAAAATGACAGGAATTTATATTCAATCCATTATACTACTAGCGGGTATTTTCATTACTACTTTATTACTCTGGTACGATGTAGATAAATCCAATCCGCTTTTGCAAAAAGTCTGTACAGGCATTAGCAAAAGCAATTGCAGTGCTATTTTAAGCAGCAAACAAGCAAGACCGTTTAGTTGGCTGAGTTGGAGTGAAGTTGGTTTTTTCTATTTCACGGCGAATGAGCTGCTATTACTATTTTCAGGCTACAATCTAACCGCTACAGTGTTCCTGTCAGGCTTGCTAAGTTTGCTGGTATTGCCTTACACGGTATTTTCCATTTACTATCAGTGGCGTGTCGCCAGGCAATGGTGTGCACTTTGCCTTGCAGTACAGGGTTTATTGGTGTTAAGCGGCATTACTGTTTGGGCAGGCAATTTTCTTTCACCCATTCCTAATATCTCCGCTTCATCTATTTTCATAGGTATTCTCCTGTTACTACTTCCTGTCTTATCGTGGTATGCTTTAAAAGCATTTGTCCTGCGTCTCCAGGAGTCAAAGACTACAAAACGTGATTATTTGCGTTTTAAGTTTAACGCAGAAATATTTGAAACAATTTTACGGAAACAAAAACAGGTAACATTTCCAGCAGAAGGCCTTGGGATTACACTGGGCAACCCCAGTGCTTCAAATACATTGATTAAGGTATGCAACCCTTACTGTGGCCCCTGTGCACAAATGCACCCAAAAATCGACAGACTGCTGGAATCAATTCCTAATTTAAACGCCCAGATAATATTTACTGCTCCAAATGATTCAAACCACGTTGCTTTCAAACCTGTAAATCATCTAATGGCTATAGCAGCCGAACGGGATGAACACAAAACAATGGAAGCGTTGGATCAATGGTACGCAGCAAAAGACAAAAATTACGACAATTTCAAATCTAAGTACCCGATGAATGGCGAGCTAACAAAACAAGGATCTAAAATTGAACAAATGGAAAAGTGGTGCGATAAAATGCATATAGAATTTACACCAACAATTTTTATAAATGGATTTCAACTCCCCAATGCATACAGCATTGAGGACCTACAATATTTTCTTGCAGATTAGTTCCCTGCAAGAAGATCCGGATGGAACTTATCCCGAACTGCAGATTGGGATCCCGGAAAGCCAAAGCCTTTGATGCTAAAAGCTTAAGGTAAAACAATACCAATTAACAATTAAATCCTTAAAAAATGGGAACAACAAAAATGAGCCTTGATAATATACAAGGCAAACTCAGCAGAGCTGAAATGAAAAGCATTATGGCAGGTAGTTGTTTGTCTGTAGGTGCAGCTTGTACAGGAAACGTTCAGTGTTGCAGCAACAGGTGTGTTAGGGGTTCGGGAGGAACAACAGGTGCCACTTGTGGAAATGCAGCTTAACTAAAGTAACTTTCCAAAAGGGCATATCAATCAGGTATTACGCGTGACCGCGTAATACCTGATTATTTCATAGCTTTTTTTCCAATGGTAACATATATATGCGCATGAAGGCAACCATTTCTTTTTTTATACTCATTTTTACTGTTATGGCGTCTTTTTCGACAAGCCTGGCACAAGACAAAAACAATTTTGTCATCAGGGGAAATACTGGGAACGTGAATAATGGAATTATCCGGTTATCATATTATGACATGAAAAAATGGAGATATGATAGTACCACCATTCATGCAGGAAAATTTGCACTGAGCGGCTATATCTCCGAGCCCTGTAAAGCTGAATTGTCGTATTATATTAATCCTCAACAAGATTACACCACCAGTTTGTGGTTGGAGAGGGGTGAAATAAAAATATACAGTGATAGCTTTTTTCAGCATATCAGAATCATTGGAGGAAAAGTAAACCGTGATGATTCAATACTTGCGTACAGTAAACTTCCCATTAAAAAGCATTACCAATCCTTATTAGACACACTCGATAATTTAAAGAGCAAAGACAGCATAGAAGCTTTTCGGGAAAAAATATATCCTTACCTGGATGAGATAAAAAGAGCTGATTTCGATTTTTTCGCTGCTCACCCCAACTCACCTGTCACTGGATATTACCTGATGCCCTACCTGCCGGAATTATCTTTGCCGACGCTCAAAAACATATATGCCCGTTTTAATCCATCGATGCGATCTTCCCTATACGGAGGAGAAATAAAAAAAAGGATTGCCTTACTAAGCCGAATCGACACAGGCCATACCGCGCCACTTTTTTGCGGTGTCAACTACCCCGGTAACACAACGATTTGTCTTCAACGCTTTAAGGGAAACTATGTATTACTGGATTTCTGGGGAAGTTGGTGTTTACCCTGCCGGAAACAGACACCGCATTTAATTGAACTTTTTTCACAATACAAAAACAGGGGCTTTATTGTAATTGGAATTGCCGATGATGATGAAAACATAAATGCATGGAAGCAGGCGATAAAAAAAGACGGATCAGATATTTGGTACAATATACTGGATGGCAAAATAAAAGACAAAAATGGCCAGGTGAACGCATCGGCCTCAATTACCAGCAAATTTGGTGTCAACATGTTTCCTACGAAAATTCTCATTGACAAAGAAGGGATGGTTATAGGCCGTTATACCGGGGCAGAAGCAGAAGGTAAACTGGATGAAAAACTATTGGAACTATTTAAATAAAGATTTCCGGCACCATGGTGCTGTTTGTAATTTTCATATAAAGGGCAAATAATTCCGGCCCTGCAAAATGACCAGCCATCACCAGCTGAAAGCGACTGCTTAGTGCAGCGACAAATCGCTTGAGTTTCGTCCCGGGCAAAAAAAATAATAAATGTATGCATCCAACGAACAACAATATGAAGTCAATAGCAATCATTACCTGCTGGATTGGGCCCTTTCCCTGGTATTTATCTTATTTTATACATTCCTGCGCTTATAACCCAACCGTCGATTTCATATTGATTACGGATAATACAGAATCCATTCCCAACCGGCCTGACAATGTAAAAGTCATTCATAAAACAATAGAAGACATCAAAGCTCTTGCGTCACAAAAGCTGGGTTTTACCGTTTGCCTTGACTATGCGTACAAGCTCTGCGATTTCAAGCCTGCTTATGGCTATATTTTTCCAGACATTGTAAAAGGCTACGATTTTTGGGGCCACGGTGATATAGATGTGGTTTATGGGAATATCCGTGATTTTATGACAGAAGATATATTGAACAGGTATGATGTTATCAGCAGCCGTCATGACTACATTACTGGTACCTTCTGCCTGTACAATAACAATGATGCAATGAACTCCCTTTTCATGGAAAGTAAAGATTACAGGCAGGTATTTAGCAATTCAAAGCACTATTGCTTTGATGAATGTAATTTTTTATTTATTGAACTACAAAACGGTGAGTCAATTTTTGACTATCCGGACAATATCCAAAGCATGACCTGGGTCGTAAAAAATGCCGAAAGAGAAGGAAGGCTAAAAGCTTTTTTTGATTTTATAATAATTGAAGGTACCCCGGGAAAAATAAAATGGGAAAACGGTAAAATTATCTATAAAGACGCGTACGAATGTATGTTTTATCATTTAATAAAATTTAAAACTGTCAGTAAAAAACAAACCGTATTAAATCCCTTGCCCTCAGCTTTTTATTTTACACCTAAAAAAATCATAACAAAAAGCAATTGAGTTTCCCTATTTATAAACAAATGGATGCTATGGACTGTGGCCCAACCTGCCTTCGCATGGTTGCAAAATATTATGGCCGCTCCGTATCACTTGATTATTTGCGCAATAAATCACAATATGGCAAAGAAGGTGTGTCTATGCTGGGTCTGGCCCTTGCAGCAGAAAATATTGGTTTAAAGTCATTGGGCGCTAAGCTTACCTTTGAACAGCTTATTAACGATGCACCCCTGCCTGCCATTTTACATTGGAATAATTATCATTTTGTTGTCTTGGCACCAAGCTCTACTAAAAATAAATTAGTGATTGCCGACCCTACAAATGGAATAATAAAACTAAACAAGGAAGAGTTTCTCAAACACTGGACCTCTACTACCGAGAGCCAGGCCAATAATAAAAGCGTAAATAAAGGCATTGTTCTTTTACTGGAAAGTACTCCTCAGTTTAAAGAAATTAATTTTTCCGATCCAGAACAAACCGCAAAAACAAGATTGGGCTGGGGTTTTCTGGCTAGTTATCTAAAAGAGCATAAATCATATTTTTTTCAAATACTGCTTGGTTTGTTTATGGGCAGTATGTTACAACTTATCTTCCCGTATCTTACCCAGAGCATTGTTGATACAGGCATCAGTACGCAAAACCTAAGCTTTATACAGATTGTATTAGCGGCACAGATAATGCTGCTCTTTTCTCAAACAGTTGTAGAGTTTATCCGCAACCGGATATTGTTACATATCAGCACTCGCATAAATATTTCCCTGCTTTCGGGCTTTTGGGCCAAACTGTTAAAGCTGCCTATGCAATTCTTTGACAGTAAACATCCTGGTGATATTGTACAACGTATCGGCGATCATCATCGCATCGAGAATTTTTTAACTGGCACAGCAGTAAACACATTTTTCTCCATTTTTAATCTTCTTATTTTTTCCATTGTATTGTTGCGGTATAATATTACCATCTTTATCATATTTGCTTTCGGTAGCTTTTTGTACTTGTTTTGGATACAATTCTTTTTAAAATACCGCAGGCGATTGGATTATAAACGGTTTACTATCGCCTCAAAGGAAAACAATGCTACCATGCAGTTAGTATATGGTATGCAGGAAATTAAACTGAACAACGCAGAAAATACCTATCGCTGGGCATGGGAAAGCTTACAGGCCAGCTTGTTTAAACTCAATTTCAAAGGGTTATCGCTTAATCAGTATCAACAGCTTGGTGCTTTTTTTATCAACCAGGGCAAAAATATTTTAATAACATTTGTTGTTGCCAAACTCGTCATTGAAGGCCAACTTACCCTTGGTATGATGTTAGCAATACAATTTATCATTGGCCAACTCAACAGTCCAATTGAGCAACTGATCGGGTTTAGCCAGCAGGCGCAGGATGCGAAAATTTCTTTGGAACGTTTAAATGATATTCATTCTTTAGATGACGAAGAACCTGCTCATAAACGTTTTAGTCACTATCTGCCGGAAGAACACAGCATCCAAATAAAAAAACTTTCTTTCACATATCCCGGAGCTGGAAACGAACCAGTTCTAAAAGATATAAGCCTAACTATCCCGGAAGGGAAAGTAACTGCGATAGTGGGCATGAGCGGAAGTGGAAAAACCACCCTGATAAAATTACTCTTAAGGTTTTATGAAACATACACAGGCGATATTCACCTCGGCAATGCCAACTTTAAAACCATCAGTCCAAAATTCTGGCGCAGCATAAGTGGAGCTGTAATGCAAGACAGTTTTATTTTCAATGACAATATCAGGAAAAATATAACGGTGACAGAAGAAAAAGTTGATGAAATACGGTTAATAGAGGCCTGTAAAACAGCTAACATCCTTTCCTTTATTGAGTCTTTGCCACTTGGTTTTTATACCAGGCTGGGTGCGGAAGGAAATGGAATTAGTGGTGGGCAGAAACAAAGGTTCTCTATTGCAAGAGCAGTTTATAAAAATCCTGAATTTATTTTTTTCGACGAAGCGACCAATTCCCTGGACGCCAATAATGAAAAGGTGATATTGGAGAATATGCAACAATTTTTCAAAAACAAAACAGTGATTGTGGTAGCACACCGGCTAAGCACTGTAAAAAATGCCGATAAAATTGTAGTGATGGAAAACGGAACCATTGCAGAAGAGGGTACCCATACCGAGCTTACTTTTAAAAAAGGGAAATATTATGAACTGGTAAAAAATCAACTCGAACTTGGAAACTAATAACATAACAATACTAGGAGAAAAGACGGGATCCAGCCTAAATGGCCACCGCTTAAAAAATACATTTTCTGATTATGGAAATGAGATTAGTGAAATCATCTCTCACCGTCCGCCACTTATCGTACGATGGGGTACGGTATATTTCTTAATCCTGATATTGCTGATAGCTGTAATAAGCTGGTATATTCAATATCCTGATATAGTTGTCACCAGGGCAAAGCTAAATTGCCTGAACGCGCCCAAACAGGTTGTTCCCAGAACAGAAGGGAAACTGATATCAATACTAGTAAAGGAAAATGAAATGGTAAAAGCCGGGCAGGAACTGGGAAATATGGAAACTATTGCACATCCTCCTTCAGTAAAGGAGCTTGAACAAATTATCGATACGATATCAGTTCTCGTCAACTCCAACAGAACCGACGAAATGTTATCCTTTTCTACAGAATTCAATGAGCGCTTTAATAGTCAACTTGGTGAATTGCAATTACCTTTCCAAACATTCATGCAGTCCTATAATTCATTTCGTGAATTTTTGCATAACGGGTACTTCCTGCGAAAGAAAAAAATGCTCCAGGCCGATCTTAGCTATTCGGAGCAATTGAATGGTATTCTACATTCACAAAAACAATTATTGCAACAGGATGTATCCCTGAGTAATGAAACCTTCAGCGCTAATGAATCGCTTGCAAAGGAAAAGGTAATTTCTTCGTTTGATTACCGAAATGAAAAAAGCAAACTTATCTCCAAACAATTAACGGTACCACAGATCAATGCTGCCATAGTATCCAATGAAGCATTGCAGAATGAAAAGAAAAAAGAAATTGCAGAATTAGAAAATCAAATCATCGTTCAGAAAAACAGTTTCATCCAGGCCCTCCAAACACTCAAAAGCCAGGTGGCTGCCTGGGATTATAAATTCATTTTAAGGGCGCCGGTCGATGGCAACATTGCATATATTGGGTTTATACAGGAAAAACAGGAAGTAAAGTCCGGCCAACCCCTTTTCTACATACAACCTCCCAATAGCAGTTATTATGTGGAGATAACAATTCCGCAGTACAATTTTGGAAAAGTAAAACAGGGCCAGGATGTTCTTCTAAAGTTCCAGGCATACCCATTTGAACAATACGGATCGGTTGTTGGCACCGTCACATTTATTAACAGCCTGCCTACCGATAGTGGTTACATAGCTAAAGTGCAGTTGAAAGATGGGCTAATCACCACCTACAAAAAAAACCTTCCGTACAGGAATGGGCTAATGGCGGAAGCAGATATTGTTACTGATAATCTCCGGCTTTTAGAACGCTTTTACTACAATCTTTCAAAAACTTTCCAGCGCTAGTGCGCGGCTTGGATCACACTTCAGAAATAATTGTCAAACTTGATTTTCTTATATACTTAAAACTTATTACCTACAACTTATCACTGCCCCTATTTGAGTTTCCGCAAAGCATTATTCACCATATACACTCCATACAATGTTACCAATCCGCCAACAGCGATAAAGACAGTTAGCTTTTCACCAAATATCAATGCACCCAAGATGATGGCGACAATAGGGTTGATATATGCATACAAAGATGTTTGTTCGGCAGTTAAATGCTGTAATGCATACAGGTAAGCAATAAATGAAATCACCGAGCCAAATATAACCAAGTACGAAATAGCGGCCCATGATTGCCAGGGCACTTGCGACAATGGTATGCTTAAACCTGATACAGATGATGTACCATACAAAACAATACCACTGATTACCATCTGCAGGCCGATACCGAAATAAGGATTGAATCTTTTTGCATGTTCCTTGGTATAAATAGTCCCAAATGCCCAGGACCAGGTGGCGGCCACCGACAATAAAATTCCCCAGCGGAATTGTTCATTTAAGA
Organism: Chitinophagaceae bacterium; assembly: GCA_044223995.1. Classification (GTDB taxonomy): domain Bacteria; phylum Bacteroidota; class Bacteroidia; order Chitinophagales; family Chitinophagaceae; genus JACMLD01. The sequence continues at coordinate 113,343 of JBGALE010000001.1, read as the reverse complement.
AATCATGCAGGTGCTCGTAAAAAATAACACAGATGCCTGCAAAACCAAATGCAAAACCAATAAGGGCCTTCTTTGGCAATTTTTTTCCGTTGCTGAAAAAACCTATCACCACCAGCCACAACGGTATAATGGCGTTGATGATAGAAGCAAGTCCGCCGGAAATATATTTGACCCCCCAGGTAGCCAGTCCATTGCTCAGAATGAAATTCAGAAGGCCGAGTATAAAAATTGTTATCCATTCCTTCCCTCTTGGCCACGCTACATTTCCGCGAAATAAAAAAAACAGAATATAAACCGACCCACCCAGGAATTGACGAATACCAGCCATTTGCAATGCCGGCATATATTTTACGCCCTGTTTGCTGGCCAGCCAGGTGGTGCCCCAGAAAAAACAAACGAGACCCAATGCAAAAAATGCTTTCGTGCGTGTACTCCTGCTGCGTATGTTCACAGGGTTGTAAGGAGAGGAAAGAATCGTTGATATAAAATCGGACATGCTCATCTATAGATCATATTTTTCGCTACAGCTTTGTACATTGTTGCCAAAGGAACGGATCTACAGGCATTACCCAGATATATATCACGACAATTATCAATGCCGGAAATGACGCAACCCTGTCATTACCAATGCAAGCTTATGCTGCTGGCAATACTCTATCGAATCTTTGTCGCGGATGGAACCACCGGGTTGTATAAATGCTGTAATACCTGCCTCATGACCCAACTGTACACAATCGTTAAACGGGAAAAAAGCATCGCTGGCCATTACAGCGCCACGCAGGTCAAAATTAAACTGCTTCGCTTTTTCCACTGCGTGCCGCAACGCATCAATACGGCTTGTTTGCCCGCAACCCTTCCCTACCAATTGCCTGTTTTTCACCAGGGCAATCGCGTTACTCTTTAAATGTTTGCAGATAATGTTTGCAAAAATCAAGTCTGCTTTTTCGGTTTTAGTAGTTTGTTGTCCACCCACCTCTTCCCATTTTTCAAAATTGCCCTCATCGCATTGTTGTACCAGTACACCATCCAGCAATGACTTGTACTGCTGTGCAGGCCTGAATGATTTTTTCAACTGCAATAATATTCTGTTCTTTTTTGAGCGAAGTATAGTCAATGCATCTTCCGTATAGGATGGTGCTATCAGCACTTCAAAAAATATTTCATTAATGGCCTCCGCCGTTTGTTTGTCAATTGCTCCGTTACATACCAGTACACCCCCAAAGGCGCTTTCATTATCACCCGCCAATGCTGCATCCCATGCTTCTTTTACAGAACCCCTGTTCGACACACCACATACATTGGTGTGTTTGATAATGGCAAATGTGTAGCCATCGGCTGCCGTTGGGGAATAAGGAAACTCGCTTATCAATTGCACTGCTGCATCTACATCCACCAAATTGTTGTACGATAATTCTTTTCCATTCAACTGTGAAAACAAAGCATTAAGGTCACCATAGAAAATACCCTTCTGGTGCGGGTTTTCGCCATAACGCATACTCTTTGGCCCAGGTACAGATTCAAAGAAATATAAGTCGCCACCGGGGTTAAAATATTTTGCAATCGCAACGTCATAATGCGCCACTGTTTCAAAAGCCTTTGCTGCAAATGCCTTGCGTTGTTCAATCGTTGTTTCACCTTTCTGTTCTTCCAGTAATTGAACCAATGCTGCATAGTCTTTTTTCGCTGCTACTACCAGCACATCTTTGAAATTTTTGGCAGCGCCACGTATCATCGATGGTCCGCCGATATCAATTTTTTCTATAATTAATTTTTCTTCGGAAGTAGTGGCTACTGTTTCTTCAAATGGGTAAAGGTCCACAATCACCAGGTCAATTTCGGGAATACTGTATTGCTTCATCTCCATTACATCCGTTTCATTATCGCGCCTGCCCAGGATACCACCAAAGACAGAAGGATGCAATGTTTTTACCCTGCCACCCAGTATAGAAGGGTAGGTAGTAAGATTTTCTACCGGCACTACCGGTATACCCAGTTTTTCTACAAATGACTGTGTTCCACCGGTGCTGTAAATGGTAATGCCCAACTGGTGCAATTGCTGTACAATAGGTTCCAGGCCATCTTTGTAAAAAACAGAAATAAGTGCCGATTGAATTCTTTTGTTCATGGTGCTTTGCAGGTTAAAAAATGTAATAATGTGCAAGTAGAGCAGGGTACGTAAATAAGAAGGCGCAAATTTAGTTCAATTCAAATTCATCACAAAAGCTCCGTTATCCACCATGGAAAAGCAGTTGAGCCCTGCTTTTGCTGCTTCCGCCTTCCATTTATTCACTTTCCAGGCCGGATTGGAAGCATCCAAAACCCATTGCCTGCAGTCAATTTTTTGCCGCAATTCATCCAGCGTTATTTTTTGGTTTTGGGAAATGATGACTACATCTGCCTGTATTTTTCCCGGAAAAGGAAAGGCGGAAAGCTTTTTATCAATAACGATAATTTTTTTATGATTGAACAAAAAGCCGCCGCCCGGAATGGTATACGCATCGATCGAACCCGGCTTTGAGCAATGATATAAAATACGCGCCGGGGCTATATGAAAACGGACCAACTGCATATTGACTGCTGTATTGGTACCATTGTAATTAAAATATTTCCCATTATCCATTATGTCCATGATGGTATGTCCTGGCACATTGTACACTACCAATTGCTTCCGGTAATTCGCCTCATAGGTTGCATAAAATTTTACAGAAAGCAGAAGCACCATGCAAAGCAACCCCGACAATAATGCTGTTTTATTTTTTTGCATCAGCCAATAGGCTGTCCCGGCAATAACTGCATACACAAGCATAACCTGTAAAAGATTAACCTGGAGGCTTTCCCACCGTGCAAAAGGCAGGTGATCTATGCGTTCAATAAAATCGTTCATCCAAACTATCAGTGCATGTAATGCTGCGCCTGTTAGTTTTGCCAACACAGGAAAGACAGCAAACACGCATAACGCAATTTCACCCAAAACAATTAAACTCGATAGCGGCACCGCTACCATATTGGCCAGCAGGAAATATTTGGGGAACTGGTGAAAATAATAAACACACAACGGAACAGTGAGTATTTGTGCAGCGAATGTGACGGCACTTAACTTCCAAATCGTATCAAGTAGTTTATTTCTTACATAAATGAGGTTATAAATGGGTTTCATAAAAATAACAATACTCAATACTGCAGCATACGAAAGCTGAAATCCTACATCCCATATCCAGCCGGGTTGCATACATAATAATATACATGCCGACATAGCAAGGCTGTTCAGTATCGGCGATTTTTTTTGCAAACTATCCCCGATAACAATGCAGGTAAACATAACAGCCGAACGAAGGATTGATGGTCCCGCCCCTGCCAGCAAAGCAAATAGCCATAAACCAATGATAATCCATGCAGCTTTTAGCCAGGGTAATTTCCATTTCCGCTGCAATGGCGTGAACAAAATGCTAAGTAACCAATAAATCAGGCCAAGATGCAATCCGGATATTGCAATAACATGCACTACACCTGTATTGGAATAGGACTGCACCAAATCCTTATCAAGATCTTCCTTATATCCTACCAGCAGCGCTTCTGCCATACCTGCTTCTTTATCGCCCGGTATATAAGCGGTTAATATGTGCAACACCTTCGCCCGCACATGCAACAAAAAATCACTGAGCCAGCTTGTTTTCCTGCCGGGCAGCAAAATATATTCCCCCTTTTTTAAAAATACCTGGTGATACAGGTTCTGCAAAGCTGCGTATTGCTGGTAGTCAAATGCACCAGGATTACCAGAAGATGTGATAGGTTGCAAATGTTTGGTGATAAAAAGACGGCTTCCATATACGGGCAGGTTGGCACTGTCCTTTGGAAAATATAGGAGAAGGGAACCCTTTACCCGGATAATAGAGTCATTATTTACTACCTGCTCCGCAGCAGCCAACGCTCTGTATAATTTTTCTCTTTCCGATAATGGTTCTTCAATAGTTACAAATATTCCCGATTTTTCATGAACATGGTGACCATACCATTCCGTATGATGGGTTATGTTTTTATAAAACCCAACGACTGTCCCCAGTGAAATGAATAGCAGGAACATCATAACCCCATTGAACCAACTAAACTTGAATTGAATGAAAGATGGCCGCAGGTTGAATAACAAAATAGCTGTCACCGCGAACGATAAAACTGCCCACGCGACAAATACCGGGGGCTGAATATAATATTGCAGTAATATCCCCGCTATAAGCGGTAGCAGCAAACGCAGGAAGGGCGCCTGTTTCCAGATGTACGGATTGCGGTAACGCATACTGGAAGTTATGAAACAAAAAATATGTTGCCAAAAAAGAGCTGTTTTATCCTTTGGTTAACTCAATACTTTATGATCGATAAATAATTCTATCGGCTTACCTTTATTATTCAACTATTTGATATGAGAACTTTTTGTTTTGCCATTTGTGTATTGTATAGTACGGTTGCATTAAGCCAGCCTTTGCAACAACTGGAAGCCAGGAGAATCAAATTACCCAACGGCTGGGCGCTGACACCTGCGGGGAAACACATCACGCTGGGCGATCTTCCCCTGAATATGATCGTTTCTCCTTCTAAAAAATACATCGCAGTTACCAATAATGGCCAAAGCACACAAAGCATCCAGCTTATCGATGTCAAAACCGAAAAGGTATTGCACTCGGTGGTAATCCCCAAAAGCTGGTTTGGCCTGGCTTTCAGTGCCAATGAAAAATATTTATATGCTTCCGGGGGAAACGATAACTGGATATTAAAATATGCCATACAAAACAATAAGCTGTACCTGAAAGACAGCATCAAGCTGGGTGACAAATGGCCTGAAAAAATTTCACCTTCCGGCATTGCTATTGATGATGCACAAAAAACCATGTATGTATTGACCAAGGAAAACAATTCACTTTACATCATTGATCTTGAAAACAAAACTGTTGGTCAACCAATACCGCTCGGTGGTGAAGGTTATAATTGCGTTTTTTCTCCCGGGAAAGAAGAACTGTACATCACTTGCTGGGGTTGCGACAAAGTATTAATCCTTGATACAAAAACAAAGCAGTTCAGCGGTGAAATACAGGTCGGCGACAACCCTAATGATCTTTGCCTGTCAAAAAACGGGCAGTACCTGTTTGTGTCGAATGCCAATGACAATTCCGTTTCTGTGATCGATATCAAACAACGCCGCGTACTGGAAACACTCAATACAGCCTTGTTTCCCGATGCGCCTACTGGCAGTACCACCAATGGGATAGCCCTGAGCAGTGATGAAAAAACACTGTACATCGCCAATGCCGATAATAACTGCCTCGCCGTTTTTGATGTAAGCCAGCCGGGAAATTGTAAGAGTAAAGGTTTCATACCCGTAGGTTGGTATCCAACCAGCGTTAAAACCATTGGTAAGAAAATTTATGTCGCCAATGGCAAAGGTTTTACATCCAAAGCCAATCCTTATGGGCCAAACCCCACCCGCAAAAAAGAAGATGTCGTGTACCAGGGTGGTGATAAATCAAAACCGATTACCGTTCAGTACATCGCTGGTTTATTCAAAGGTGAGTTGAGTATCATTGATGAGCCGGCAGAAAAACAACTGTCTGTTTATTCACAGGCAGTATATCATAATACTCCCTATACCAAGGAAAAAGAAAGTCTCGTACAGGGAGAACCGGGCAATCCCATTCCTATGAAAACAGGCGATCCTTCTCCCATTAAATATGTATTCTACATTGTAAAAGAGAATCGCACGTACGACCAGGTACTGGGTGATATGAAAGAAGGTAATGGCGATCCTGGCCTGGTATTGTTTGGAGAAAAAGTAACCCCCAACCTGCATAAACTGGCCAGGGAATTTGTATTGCTCGATAATTTTTATGTGGATGCAGAAGTAAGCGCCGATGGTCACAACTGGAGCCTGGGTGGTTATGCCGATGATTACCTGGAAAAAACCTGGCCCACGAGTTATGGTGACCGGGGCGGGTCGTACGATGGAGAAGGCAACCGGGCAATCGCGAATAACAAAAATGGTTTTATATGGGATCATTGCAGCCGTGCGGGTGTAAGCTACCGTACCTACGGGGAGTTTGCGGACGACTACAAGCCCAATATACCTGTTTTAAAAGATCATTTATGTCCTTATTATACCAGTTGGGATCAGAAGGTAAGAGATACTACAAGGGTAAACCAATGGAAACGGGATTTTGATTCATTGCTTGCCATCAATGCATTGCCCCGCTTCAATTCGTTACGCATTATCAATGATCATACGGAAGGGCTGCGGAAGGGAAGGCCAACACCTTTTGCGCATGTGGCCGACAATGATCTGGCAGTCGGCATGTTTGTGGAATATCTAAGTAAAAGCCCGGTCTGGAAAGAGAGCGTTGTTTTTGTGGTGGAAGATGATGCACAGGGCGGAGCCGACCATGTAGATGCGCACAGAAGTACAGCCTATGTGGCAGGAGGATTTGTAAAAAGAAAGTTTGTAGATCATACCATGTATTCCACAACTTCCATGCTGCGTACCATAGAACTAATACTCGGCATTCCACCGATGACTCAATATGATGCTGCAGCCACCCCCATGTGGAGGTGTTTCAGCGCTACGCCAAACCTGTTGCCCTTCAATGCTGTGGCCCCAAAAACAGATATCACGCAAACCAATACTGCCATGAATGAATGGCAGCAGCGATCTGAGAAATTTGACCTGAGCAAGGAGGATGCTGTCCCGGATTTGGAGTTTAACATCGTACTATGGCACGCCATCAAAGGTGCCGATAAACCTTTCCCTGGTCCCCGCAGGGCCGCTTTTGTAAAAGTGAGTGCGGAAGACAAAGATTAAAGAGCAAAGCGCTTTTTAAATCAATCGCTGACGGCTCTTTTCCTGCCTGTAAGCCCATACAGGCAAGGATTTCGTACAATTACGCATTCTTGTAAAAAAAGCAGAATTACCCCTTTTGGGGTATAGGAAGGCATTATTTTTTGTATAATTTTGTACCGGAATTTAATTCCACCCCCAAACCTTAGTTGAGATAATGAGATACAAGTCACTACTTGCCATAATTGCGGCCTTTATTTGTGTGCCGGCTTTCACATATATCTATTTGAAGCAAACTGGATATTACGAAAACAATACCGTTCAGCGGCAGGAATGGAAAAAAACAGATTCCATCGCCGAAAAGAGCAAACCAGCCGAAGCCGTGCTAAACAACTAAGTTCCAACTTCCCCCTGTTTTTATTTTTCCAGCCATTTTTTTAGATATGCCATTTGTCCAAGGTGATAAATATAATGATCGGCCAGTCCATGCAGCATGAATTTGTAATTGTATTTCCTTTCATCCACTATTTCCCGAAGTAATTCATCATCCTGCTGCCCAAGCAGATCAATCAAACGTTGTTGCGATGCTTTCAATGCTTCCATACCTTTTTCCCAGGTATGTTTGGCCGGGTCAATGGTAATCCAGTCATGCTGTTCAAAATAACGCACATCCTGCACCGGATCTTTTTCTATTCTTTTCAGGACAAAATTTGTCCAGTTAATCATGTGATACAACAACTCAATCAGTGAGTGACCTCCATTATAGGGTGTTTGGTATACATCAACATCATGTATGGATTCAAGCACATTCAATACGGGTTGGCCATACCAGGGAGTACCACTGAAAACAGTATTCAAACGCCTGATGATAGATGTCATTTCTTTATTCATACCATTAAATTACTAAAAAGAAACAGCCGGTATCTAACCGGCTATCCTTTCTCAAACTGTATGTAAAAATGAACCAATTCAACTTATTTACTCAGGTACATGCTCCTGTCCTTGTATAGTTGACGGAAGTAAGGATCGCGCAAATCTTTGATAAAGCGGATGGCTTCCCCCGTACTTTTCATTTCAGGGCCCAGCTCTTTGTTCACGCCCGGAAATTTATTAAAACTAAATACCGGTTCCTTGATGGCAAAGCCTTTCAACTTCTTATCGAAGGTGAAGTCTTTCAGTTTGTGTCCGCCGATCATCACTTTCGTAGCCACATTGAGGTAAGGTATTTCGTAGGCTTTGGCAATAAACGGTGTTGTTCTGGATGCACGCGGGTTTGCCTCGATAACAAATACTTTACCGTCCTTAATAGCAAACTGGATATTGATAAGTCCCTTTATATGCAAGGCGCGTGCAATTTTTTCAGCATATTCCTTCATGGTTTCCACTACCAAGGGCGTCAGGTTAAAAGCCGGCAATACGGCATTGCTGTCGCCTGAATGTATTCCTGCAGGTTCAATATGTTCCATTACGCCCATAACATGGAAATCGGTCCCATCAAATATGGCATCAATTTCAGCTTCCTGGCAGCGGTCAAGAAAATGATCAATAAGAATTTTATTACCTGGAATGTGTTTCAATAAACTCACAACAGCCTTTTCCACTTCATCGTCATTAATCACAATGCGCATACGCTGTCCGCCCAGTACATAACTAGGTCGAACCAACACCGGGTAACCTACCCGGTTGGCTACCACCACCGCTTCATCTACAGTAAATGCCGTTCCATAATCAGGATAGGGAATACTCAACTCTTTCAGCATATCACTGAAGCGGCCCCTGTCTTCGGCGATGTCCATACTATCATAAGAAGTACCGATGATTTTGATTCCTTTTTCGTGTAGTTTTTCTGCAAGCTTCAGGGCAGTTTGACCTCCCAACTGTACAATAACGCCTTCGGGTTTTTCATGTTCAATGATTTCCCAAAGATGCTCCCAGTAAACCGGCTCGAAGTATAGTTTATCGGCCATATCGAAATCAGTAGACACTGTTTCAGGATTGCAGTTGACCATGATGGATTCATAACCGCATTCCTTGATGGCAAGTAATCCATGTACACAGCAATAATCAAACTCGATTCCCTGCCCGATACGATTGGGTCCTGAACCAAGCACCACTATTTTCTTCTTATCGCTTCTTTTACTTTCGTTGGAACCATTTCTTTCAAAGGTGGAATAGAAGTAAGGCGTTTTGGCTTCAAATTCTGCTGAGCAGGTATCCACCATTTTATAAACACGGGTGATGCCGGCAGCCTTTCTTTTTTCATAGACCGCCTCCTCCGTTCCATCATTCATTATCCTCGCTATTTGCTCATCGCTGAAACCATGACGTTTCGCTTTTTCCAGTAATTCAGGAGGAAGTGTATCGAGTTTATATTGTGCTATTTCCTTTTCAACTTCACATATCAGTTTTATCTGGTTCAGGAACCAGCGATCGATTCCATTGGTTGCTTTCGAAATGGTACTAACAGATATACCAGCCATCAATGCATCTTTGATACGGAATATGCGATCCCATTTGGGCACCTTCAGGTATTCAATCAATTCTTCGGCGTGCATTTGACTTTTTCCATAATAACCCAGCCCGACTGCATTATTCTCCAGGCTTTGACAGGCTTTTTGTACGGCCTCTGTAAAACTTCTTCCGATGGCCATGACTTCTCCCACACTTTTCATCTGTAAACCGAGGGTATCATTGGCGCCTTTGAACTTATCAAAATTCCACCGGGGTATCTTCACAATCACGTAATCAAGTGCCGGTTCAAAATAAGCAGAAGTGCTCTTTGTAATCTGGTTCTCTAATTCATCCAGGTTATAACCAATGGCCAGCTTGGCGGCAATTTTTGCAATGGGGTAACCGGTTGCTTTCGAAGCCAGCGCAGATGAGCGGCTCACCCGTGGATTGATTTCAATGGCGATGATTTCTTCTGTATCGGGATTTAGTGCAAACTGTACGTTACAGCCTCCGGCAAAATTGCCGAGGTCGCGCATCATCCGGATAGCGGTATTGCGCATAAGCTGGAAGGCGGTATCGCTGAGTGTCATGGCAGGCGCCACGGTAATGGAATCACCGGTATGCACGCCCATTGGATCAAAATTCTCTACTGTACAAATGATAACGACGTTATCTGCTGAATCGCGAAGAAGCTCCAGTTCAAATTCTTTCCATCCCAGTACGGCTTTTTCTACCAGCACTTCATGTATGGGTGAGGCTTGCAAACCACGGTTCAGCGCTTCATCAAGGTCATCTTTATCGTGAACAAAGCCACCTCCCGTACCCCCGAGCGTAAATGAAGGACGGATAACCAATGGGAACCCTATTTGCTGCGCAAATTCTTTTCCTTCCAGGAATGAGTTGGCTGTTTTGGCTGTTGCCACCGGCACGCCCAGTTCTATCATCCACTGGCGAAACTTTTCACGATCCTCTGCCTTGTCTATTGCTTTTATATCCACACCAATCAGTCTCACATTGTATTTCTGCCAGATGCCCAGGTCTTCCGCTTCCTTTGCAAGGTTGAGTGCTGTCTGACCACCCATCGTTGGTAATACAGCGTCTATATCGTTTTCTTCCAGTATTTGTTCAATACTTTCCACGGTTAGTGGAAGCAGGTAAACCCTGTCGGCCATCATGGGGTCGGTCATAATAGTGGCGGGGTTGCTGTTGATAAGTATCACTTTTACCCCCTCTTCGCGTAAGCTGCGGGAAGCCTGTGTACCGGAATAATCAAATTCGCATGCCTGACCGATGATAATGGGACCAGAACCGATGATGAGTACAGAACGAATGGAAGTGTCTTTTGGCATTTCTTGTTTTAGTTAGGCTTGTAAAAACAAATTGCGCAAAAGTAAGGGAGTGGGGGAAATTTTCGGGATTATTTTTTGAAGGAGTTGTTAACAGATAATATGAACAATTGTTAGGCAACAAAAAGGCCTTATACCGGTTGGTATAAGGCCAGTATATAGTGAGTGGCTATGACTTAATTGTTGTGGAAGGATGCCCATTCAATGTCATCCAACTGCACCTGTCCGCTTCTGGCGTCCATGCGTTTCTTCGCCAGCTGACGTTTTTCGTCATAACTGGTTTTCCATTTGTACACCCACTTTTGTTTCGCTTCATCTCCCTTTACCCATCCAATGACGGCGGCTATGATCATAATCAAACCGAAGAGAAAACTGTTCTTCATCTTTTTCATCGCTTGCAATTTTTAAACCTGAGCAATCCTCATGTATATATAGACATATTTATTATGCCAAACGCTGTACCAGTTTTATTAAAATTCATACCCTAAAGGTGGTATTTTCAAAAAAAATAACTTGTCGGCCATCTGTCTTTTCCCGAAATAGAAAATTGTTGAAACTTTTTCTATCACAAACTTGTATTTATTTAACCAGGCGATTGGTAGAAATCCTTCTATTTCATTTGACGCAAGAATATATGTGGAGGTAACCATTTAGATTTGCCAATTGCTAAAAAATAAATAAACGGACATTTATTCATGCGAATGGCATTCTTCTTTACGGGCCTGTTGATAACGGTAGGTGGTATGGCGCAGGTATTTCCACCGGCAAACTATCCCAGGGGTTATTTCCGCAACCCACTTGATATACCCATTGACCTTAGCGGAAACTTTGGCGAGCTACGGCCCAATCATTACCACATGGGCTTTGATATCAAAACGCAAAAGCGGCAAAACCTTCCCGTACATGCGGCTGCCGATGGGTATATCGCAAAAATAAAAATCGAACCTGGCGGTTTTGGCAGGGCGATCTATATCAACCATCCCAATGGCTATACAACGGTATACTGCCACCTCAACGATTTTTTTCCTGCCCTGGAAGAGTATCTAAAGCAACAACAATATAAACTGAGTTCCTGGAAAGTATTTCTTGATGTACCTCCCAAACTTTTCCAGGTTAAGAAAGGGGACTTCATTGCTTACAGCGGTACTACCGGTGGATCACAGGCACCACACCTGCATTTTGAAATCAGGAAGACCGGCGACGATATTAACCGCAACCCGATGTTGTTTGGTTTACCACTTCCCGATAATACAGCTCCCACCATCAGCCGGCTGGCTGTCTATGATCGTTCCAGGAGCATATATGAGCAATCACCCAAATTCGTTGCCATCAAAAAAGTACCTGGCGGTTATGCCGCAGTTTCGGCAATCATAATATCCGTGACAAACAAAGTGAGTTTTGCCATTTCCGCATCCGACACACACACCAATTCCACCAATCCCAATGGGATTTTTGAGGGGATATTGTATGATAACAAGCAGCCCGTCGTAGGTTTTCAAATGGATAATATTGGTTATGATGATACGCGCAACCTGAATGCACATATCGATTATAAAACAAAGGCCAATGGCGGCCCCTTCCTTCAGCAGTTATTCGAACTGCCCGGGTACAGCCCTTCTATTTACAAAAAGGTATCGGGTGACGGTGTTATAGACATCAGCGATGGCTTAGTTCATGAAATATTGATAGAAGTAAAAGATGCCAGTGGCCATACCACCCGCCTGGCGGCACAACTCCAGTATAGAAAACCAGTAATCCCACTGGTAAAGGCTTATACTCCCGGAAAAATGTTTTATCCTTTTATGATCGATGGATTTGAATCGGGCGATTGTGAATTTTACCTGGGAGAAAAATCTTTGTACGACTCCGTTCATATTGCTTACAGAAAAACGATTGCCTCATCTCCCAATGTAATTTCCGCTGTACACAGCATCGGGGCTGCCTATATACCATTGCAGGAACCCATGACGGTTCGCATCAAACCGACGGTTATGCCTGACTCCGGGAAGCGTAACCATGTGGTCATGCAATGGTTTTCGGGATCAAAATATGAGGTAGAAAAAGTTGACTGGCAAAAAAACTGGGCGGCAGCATCGTTCCGTTCGCTAGGTAATTTTCAACTGATACTCGATGAAGAGCCACCAACGATATCGCCCGTTGGGTTTACAGACGGTGCCAACCTCAGTAAAGCGGCAAGAATGGTTTTCGTGGTAAAAGATAACCTGGAGTCGTTTAAACATTTTCGAGCCGAACTGGATGGGAAATGGCTGCGTTTCACAAACGACAAGGGGAGATCATTTGTGTATACATTTGATGAAAAATGTACCGCCGGTGCGCATAGTATAAAGATTAGTGTGGAAGATGAAGCTGGCAATACAAGTACAAAAACATTTTCATTTACACGTTGAGGTGGGTTGAGTGTTAAAAATGGTATATCTTTTTTCCCATTCATTATTATTAATTATGACTCAGTTAAAAGAAGGCGATAAAGCTCCTGCATTTAGTGGTGTTGACCAGGATGGCCAAAAAGTATCATTGTCTGACTATAAAGGCAAAAAGCTGGTATTGTATTTCTACCCGGAAGATGATACCCCTACCTGTACTATACAGGCCTGTAACCTGAGGGATAATTACCCCCTGCTTAAAAAAGAAGGGTTTGCAGTAATAGGCGTCAGTCCTGATGATGTAAAAAAACATAAAAAATTTGAGGCAAAATTCTCTCTGCCTTTCACACTGGTTTCAGATCCACAACACAGTATTATCGATAAATATGGCGTGTGGGGCGAAAAACAACTGTATGGTCGCCAGTATATGGGCATTCACAGGACCACTTTTGTCATCGACGAAAAAGGGATTATCCGGAAAATATTTCTCCGCCCGAAGAATAAGGCACATGCAGAAGAAATTGTGGAACAGTGGAGGGCATTACAATAAAAAAGCCCTGCATGTGCAAGGCTTTATAGGAGGTACGAATTGAAAATTATTAAGATTAATCGTGATGATACACGTATATAAATTGTGTGGGCTTCCCTGTAGCAGTAACAGCGCTTTTTGACAAAACAAGGTTATTCGCATCCAATACCATGACGGAGTACGTCTGCCCCAGGAAATTAAGGGAGGAAGGATTGTTGTCTGGAAAAAACCACGTAAAATTCGCCGTGTGCGCAAGAGAGCAAACCACGCTGTTGTCTGCGATGCCGCCATTTCCATCTGGTTTAAAAGTGTAAAGATCATCCTTTTCACAATCTTTCATCATTGGTTCTTCTCCGTCTATTACACCATTTATATTTTCATCTACTCCGTAGGTAACCGGGGTCCATCCTGTTTGGGTTAACCAATTTGTAGCATCACCAATAGGATTGGGTGTGAGAGGACCTGTACTACAACCAGGGTTTATAGTCATCATTATGGCAACGGCAATAATGATGGCCATTACCGAAAGTATTTGCCTGTTTTTCATAATTACGATTGTTTTGGTTAATAAGAGTTAAGGTAACTTAATGGCTATCATATTATAAGTAGAATTTTTTCTACAAACCATTGAAACTCTTATTTTTATATAAATAATACACTTAAAAATCCGACAAACCGCAGTTCGGCAATTCTTCTGCAGACAATCTATAACAGCGCTCCCGCTAAGAAAATTTCAATCACTACGTTTTTCCTACAAGGATTGTTACGGGATTTTCTTAACTGCCCGGCAACCATACATATAAGCTGCACGTAAGTGGATAATATTGAATTATCCTCTACCCCAACCCGGTTAAAAAATAAAACTTAGAACTACCCATGTATTTTGGCAAAAAAGAAAAGCTACTGGCTTTGATTACCATTTCTGCATCCCTCAGTGCATGCGCTTACCTGAAAAAGGATGTTGTTAAGGCACCCTGCGTTATTGGAACAACTGTATCGTACAATACTGATGTGGCACCTATTATCCAGGCAAATTGTTTCCAGTGTCACAGTTCAGCCTCGAATATATCTGGCATCTTACTGGAAACACATGCTGAACTAAAGGCCTATGCACAGAATGGTTTCTTATATGGCACCATCAGTCATGCATCCGGTTTTTCAGAAATGCCCCAGGGCGCTGCCAAACTCGATGATTGTACCATCGCAACGATAAAACAGTGGATCGACGATGGGGCGCCGAACAACTAATCACTACCTGGTGACGAATTTTAAAAAATAAAAAAATGAAGCGAATAACTATACTGCTAATTACAAGTTTTACCATTCTTACCCAGGTAAAGGCACAGGACGATCTCATGAAGGAAATAAACGACAGCACACACAAAAAAGAATATGTGAGCAGCGCATTCAAATCCACCCGGGTGATTAATGGCCACTCCATGGAAATGCTGGGTGCAGGTAACCTGGATGTTCGTATCCTTCACCGCTTTGGGCCGGTTAACCTGGGTGTAGACCAGTTTTTTGGGCTGGATCAGGCCAGTATGCGGATGGGGTTTGACTATGGAATCTCAAATAATTTCACCATTGGTATTGGAAGAACAACCTTTAAAAAGGAATTGGACGGATTTGCAAAATGGCGCCCGGTACGACAGGCAAAAGAAGGTGGTTCCCCCATTTCGGTGGTACTGGTGGCAGGTATGTCGATACAAACATTGAAGAATACGGATGTTACCAAAACAGTAACATTCAATTCGAGGGTGGGCTACTATTACCAGGCTATTGCCGGCAGAAAGTTTAGTGAAAAATTTACATTGCAGTTAAGCCCAACACTTGTTCACCGCAACGAAGTAAATACCGCAGATGTCAATGATGTATTTGCCATGGGTGTAGGCGCACGTTACAAAATAAGTCACCGGATGGCATTTGTAGTCGACTACTTCTATGTGGCAAACGGGCTGCCACACAGTACGGGTACCAACCCGCTTTCCATTGGCGTAGACATAGAAACGGGTGGACACGTATTTCAGTTGCATTTTTCCAATACCAGCGGCATGAATGAAAGAGCATTTATTACAGAGACTGTCAACAAGTGGGGCAAAGGCGATATCCAGTTTGGCTTTAACCTTTCACGGATTTTTGCCGTGAAAAAGAACAAGGCAGCCTTGCACTGAGAATGTGCGTATATTTTTCTCATAGGGTTATTTTGTGTTTTTAGGGTATAGGGAAACCCCGTCTTTTCCAGGACGGGGTTCACTCATTTTAATCTTATAACGAATTAGGCTAATAGCTATAGGCGTCCCAGTAAATATTCTCCCGCATAAATAATTCATATATTTCCTTCCAGCCGCTGAATTGTTTATCAGATCCCAGGAAATGATTGTGCCAGATGGTAATAAACAGGCCATTCAGTTTTTTTATAGTAGTGTAATAACCCATCATTTCTTCGTACGCCTGCTGTGGCGTCAGTTGTTGCTCGAAGAAAGAATTGGCATCCATAAAACAAAAGGGGAATAACTGCAATGCTGTAGTTTCATTTTTTTCCAAATCAAACCAGAAAAACGAAGATGCGATGGATGCGCGAAAACCGTTGATGCTTCCATACCCCATGGAAAAATCCTTATAAATACCACAGTCCACTAGCCGGCGGAACGTAAGCGGCAATTCAAATTTGATATAATGCTGCCGGCTGTATACAATTTCCTTGTCGGCTACTACTTCAAGCCATTCAATTTCTTCTTTTAAAACTTTATTCGTTGCAGCAATGCTGCTCTGCCAGGAGGGGTGAATGCCTATCTTGTATACCTTGGCAAAATAATCTATCAGTTCCTGGAAAGCAGGTGATGATGTAGGCACATTCTTATCAAAGCCGATTTGCTGCTGCGATACCAGGAAAAAATAAATGGGGCTGATCTTGCAATACAGGTGGAGGGCATCAAGCCACTCGTACGAATCGTATGGATCTTTTTCTTTTGCCTGCAGTACCCGCCACCGCTCTTTTACCTTTGCAGTGTTTCCCTGCATAATATCTCTTGTAAATCCGCCAAGGTTCCTGATAAAACCTTTTTGACGGTAGGAGTAGGCAATATCAATATCATAGGTGGCCAGGTATTTGAAATTTTGTCTTTTGAAGACCAGGAAGGGAAATTTATGCTGTAATGCTTTCTTAAAATCCTGTAACCAGTAATTAATAAGTGGTGTTTGCAAAAATCCTTCCTGATAAGCAATCGAATTCGTATGGGCATACCTGCCATACAGGTCTTTTTCATGCGGAAGGTATTCTTCATACCGGCTGAGCAGGTAAAATGAAGCAGCAAACACATCAAAAGGGAAATCGCCCCTGGTTTGAAAAAAAACTTTTTGATAGTTTACTTCAAAGCATTCAATTGATTGAGCTTTTATATCTTCTTCAAATAATAATTGTGTTGCAGCAATAAAAAATTCTTCCTCGGAGAAGTCAGCAGCGGAGTAATTGAGTTTAGGCCCTTCGAACTGTTTAAAGCGCGGTACATCGCTGGTAATCTCAATAGGATCGTCAAACAATTCCCTGCTGAAAAAATCAACAATGTATTGCAGCCTTGTCGTAATGGTATGCGAGTACAATAGCAACATCCGGATAAAGTAATAGCCAGCCTGGTTCGCTGACTACGACAAATATATCTTCTTATTTTATTTTCTTTATGCTCCTCCTTTCCTGTCTTTCCACAGCTCGTTAAATGTTTTTGGGGAGAAATCCAGGTCCCCACGATGTGCAGTCCAACCTTTAAACAATTTGTTGACTGCCCAGTTCTTCATATTCCTGCTGCCGGTATTCATTAATTTACGACTGAGGCTGGCCCTTTTCCAAACCTTCCAGGCAATTTTTTCGCTCCAGCTTCCGTATCCATCCTGAACGGCTTCGTGCCGGTTTTCGAGCAACAGTTCATGCAGGTTGATCTTTACTGCACACACTTCGGTACAGTTACCACATAACGATGACGCATAGCTTAAATGCTTCCACTCGCCCATATCCTTCAGGTGTGGTGTAATCACCGCGCCAATCGGCCCGCTATAGGTAGTACCATAAGAGTGACCACCGATATTTTTATACACGGGGCACGCATTCAGGCAGGCGCCACAGCGTATACAGTATAAACTCTCCCTGGCTTTTTCATTGGCCAGTATATTGGTCCGGCCATTATCGAGCAATATCACAAACATTTCTTCCGGGCCATCGGTTTCGTTGGGTTGACGCGGCCCCGACACAATAGTGTTATATACAGTTATCGTTTGCCCGGTACCGAAAGTTGCCAGCAAAGGCCAGAACAATCCAAGATCCGTAATGGAAGGAATTATTTTTTCAATCCCAACGACCACGATATGTGTTTTGGGAAATGCGCAACTCAACCTGCCATTACCTTCGTTTTCGGTAACAGCTATAGAACCTGTGTCGGCAATGATGAAGTTAGCACCGGTAATACCTATTTCGGCCTGTACATATTTTTTACGCAACCGATCTCTTGCTACGAGTGTTAATTCTTCCGGCGACAGGTTTGGATCTGTGTGTAATTTTTCAGAAAATAATTTCGCCACATCTTCCTTGCTCTTGTGCATGGCTGGGGTAACGATATGGTAAGGCGGTTCGCCATCCAACTGCTGAATATATTCTCCCAAATCTGTTTCCACACTTTCAATGCCATGTTCCTGGAGAAAATCATTTAGCTTAATTTCTTCCGTAACCATGCTCTTGCTCTTCACTATGGTTTTGCAGCTTCGCTCTTCACAAATTTTCTTTATCTCCTGCAATGCCATTGTTGCGTCCTCTGCCCAGATTACCTTTCCCCCGCGCTTAATAAATGATGCTTCAAAGTTTTCAAGGTAAGTATCCAACGATTCCAGCGCACGCCACTTCAGGTTTTTTGCGCGCTCCCTCGCTGTTGACAAATCTGCAAACTGCGATTTACCTACCGGCACCACTGCATTGTATTTACCAATATTGAAATTGATTTTACGGCGGTGATCCAAATCAGCGGCCCTGACCGTACTCTTGGCAATAAATGTATCAGCAGATTCAGACATAGTTTATATTAACAGCGGTATTGAAATATTGATAAACAAATTTCTTTTTCCTATTGTTCCACATTCGCCTTTTTACTACCGTTTTTTGATTCAAAATATTTTTCAGCAGCACCTTCCAGTGCAGTGTAAAAATCCTTCCCGTATTTTCTTACCAATGCTTCTTTCAAAAAAATATAGGTGGGCATTTTCAGTTTCTTCCCCAATGCGCAGGCAGGGTTACACAATGTTTCCCTCGGCTCGTAATTGACGAATTCAAACTCTTTTGTTTTTTTAGTCTTTATCGGGTAAAGGTGACAACTGATTGGTTTTTTCCAACCGATTTTTCCATCATTATACGCCTGTTCAAAGGCACACATGATAACCCCGTTTTTATCCCGAAAACCATATGCACACATCTTCCCTTCAATAGTGGGTGTTACCCAGCCAAATTCCCTGTCGTATTCATACCGGCCTGTTTTTTCCGTTACTTTAAGCCCGGCAGCCGTCATATAAGGCTTTATTGCTTCGTAGGCATTATTCACTTCATCCAATTCTTCTTTGGTAAGAGGCGCGCCGGCATCTCCATCTTCACAACATCCACCCTTGCATTTCGATAAGTCGCATACAAACTGTGAGTCCACCACATCATCGCTGATCAAAATATTATCAATAGCTATCACCCTGTTACTGTTTAGACAGCAAATGTAAGGATTGCCAACGGGAGTTGTTTTATTCGTGCAATTATTTTGACCCTTTCAACGGGTCCATTTCAGCGTATTGATCAGGTGTTTCATATCCTGCTGTAAAAACTGGTTGACGACGCCCAGCGAATCCTCATTAGGTGTAGCATCAAAATACAATGCACCACGGAGAAAATTCTTTACCGAATCGGTTACAAAAAACTGGTTGGCTGTTGCTGCGTTTCCTCCTATTTTAAAATATATTCCTTCCACACCATTTTGTGTAGTGAATACACTGTCTTCTATGGAGGAGGCTTTTACGGAGTGCTTATAGGTTAAATTATAGGAACTGCTGACCAGCCTGTCGAATGTATTCAGGCCGATTGAATCAATATACTCACCCTTTGCATTGCGTACTTTAAACCGGCTCTTGCCGCCTATTTCCACATAACTTACATATATCTTTCCCTGGAATTGAGGAAATTCAATATTGATCCAGTAAGGGTTTTCCGGTTGTTCTTCAAAATAGGTACTGTCCTGCACTACTTTTGCATACACGGGTAATTCAAATGTATAAGGATAACCTGCTTTTTCAAATTTCTCATACTTGTGCTCAGGGAAGGAAATCTTAAAATACCCTTTTGGCCTTGGCACATAGTTACTGTTGCAGGATGCCAGAATTACAATTAGTGCAATCAAGACCAATGTTCCTGTGGAATTAGTAATTTTTATATTGTTCATACAGTTCGGCTAGTCATTTAATACGGGGTTAACGGTTATTTTTACTTTTTTTATCCTGCTTCTTTCCAATTCCAGCACCGTGAACTGAAAATCTCCGCTGGTTATTATTTCATTTTCCTTCGGGAATTCACCGGCTAATTCCAATACCAGTCCGGCGAGTGAATCACTGCCACCTCTTACCGAATCGAATGTATCACTGGCCAAACCCATTTTTTTACATACGTCATTGATCATGGTTTTGCCTTCGAACAGGTAATTTCTGTCGTCTATTTTTTTGTCACCGCTCTCTTCCTCGTCAAATTCATCTTTTATATCACCAATAATTTCTTCCATGATATCCTCCAGCGTTACAATACCGCTGGTGCCACCAAATTCATCCACCACCACAGCGAAGTGAATACGCTTTCCCTGGAATTCCTTCATCAGGTCTTCAATCAGTTTCTGTTCATGCACAAAATAGGGCTGTCGCAACAACTGGTGCCAGTTAAAACTACTGTCTTCATTCAGGTATGGCAGGACGTCCTTGGTATGAATAATGCCGACCACTTCATCCAGGTTTTCCTTGTAAACAGGAAGCCTTGAATAGTGTAAATCTTCTACCTGCCTGATCAGTTCGGGAAAGGAAATATTATATGCAATCCCATTTACATCAAGCCTGGTGCGCATAATCTGCTTAACGGTGATATTGCCAAACTTCACAATTCCCTTCAGTATGTTTTTTTCTTCCTCAGATGCATCATTGTTGGTGGTAATGTCAATAGCATGATCCAATTCTTTGAGGCTGTATGAGGCAGCTTTTTTTCCAAGAAAACGTTCAATCCTGTCGGAAAATCTTACCAGCGATGTACTGACGCGCCTAAACAATAAATGGATGATTTCAACAATGCGGGATGCGTTGTAAGCGAAACGGAGATTATTTTGTGAAGCCCATACTTTTGGTAACACTTCCCCAAATAATACGATAAAGGAAGTAACCACACCAATTTTAATCAGGAAGTCGATGACCCACCAGGTGTTTTTTATCGGTAACAATTCATCAATTAAAAAATTGGAAAGTATGATGATGCCCAGGTTAACAATACAGTTGGCAATCAACAGCGAGCCCAGCAATTCCTTTGGTTCTTCCAGCAATGTAACAATTCGCTTCCATCCTGCATCCTGTTTAGTTTTCAGCATATTGATGTCGCGGTAGGAAAGTGAAAACAGGGCTATTTCCGCCCCTGCTACAAAAAAGGAAACCAGCAGTAATACTAATATGAGAACAATCAATACGGTGATGCCCTGTGTATTGGCCACTAAAAAAAGCAAGGGTTGATCTAACAATACGTACAAGTCGGCCGGGTGATCCAAAACAATGGTTTTTCGTTAAAAATGAAAGCTTATTAATAAAGGCAGGTCGATGGGCCTGCCTGTACATTACCAATGCAAAATTGCAATAAATTATCCGATTAAAAAGGTAAATCCCCTGAAGGTTCACCTATGGGCGGAACATCGGCACCGCTGAGACCGTCGATTCCGCCATCATGACCGCCGTGTCCGCCGCCATCATTTCTCTTGTCGAGCATGATTAGGTTATCACCCACCACTTCGGTGGCAAATTTTTTATTCCCTTCCTTATCTTCCCAACTGCGGGTTCTGAGGCGGCCTTCAATATACACGAGGCTTCCCTTATGCAAATATTTCTGGGCCAGTTCTGCCAATCCCCTCCATAAAACCACGGTATGCCATTCAGTTTGTGAAATTAATTTACCTGCCCTGTCTTTGTACGTTTCTGTCGTGGCCAGCGAAAATTTTGCCACTGCTATATTTCCTTCCAGGTGTTGAACATCCGGATCTTTACCAAGATTGCCAATCAGCATTACCCTGTTTACTCCCCGCATAATTAGAAATTTGAGGTTAATAAATCGTCTGCCTGTCCAATCCTCTTTAAAGTTAAATTTTTTCGGATAAACAAATACATTTTTTTGACCGTCATTTGAGACTGGTAAAGGGGCTGGTATAGAGGGAGAAAAAGTTTTAGGAAATCACTGGCGGGTACTACTAACGCTGCTGTGTAGCCCAGTGGGCCGTATAAAAAATTGGGTCATATATTATCCTGTTAACAAAGTCACATGTGTTTTTCTACAGCTTATTTTCCTGCAGGTATGCGGTAATAAACCTGGGGAACGGATAAGTTTTCAGCTTTGTTTTTTTTACCCATTCATAGTTTCCGCTGATGACCGGTTTTGTTTTCACAAATACATGTACAAACAATCCTTCGATGGTTTGGTGCGTCAGTTGTTGTTTCCTGATTCCTGAAATTTTCCCTATGGTAAAACTGCCTTTACCCGACAATTGCTGAAGAATTGCCTGTAATGTTTCTTCATCAGTACCGGTATTTCCACTACTCTCCTGTAATACAAATTCAAAAAGATTTTCCCAGATATCTTTTTCAACCCTCCTGCGCACCAGTATCTCACCTTTTGCTTCAATAATAAAATAATAAAGCCATCTTTTTGTCCTGATCAGTTGTTTCTCCTTCACAGGTAAACGTTGAATCCAATTGTTTTGAAACGCCTGGCAGTCTTTTCGCTGCGGGCATTCTCCACACAACGGTTGCTGTGGTTTGCAGATGACGGCACCGAAATCCATAATAGCCTGGTTGTAGCTACCGGGGTTATCTTTATCCAGTACTTCGTTGGCAAGAAGGCTGTATAACTTTTTTCCATCAGTACTGTCAATCGGTGTTGAAATGCCGAAGTATCTCGACAATACGCGAAACACATTTCCATCCACTACTGCATGCGGCAATTGATAAGCAAAAGAAGCGATCGCCGCTGCAGTATAAGGGCCAACACCCTTCAATGAAAGTATCTCCTTATAGGTAGCAGGAAATTTTCCTTTCAATTCCCAGGAAATATACCGTGCGGTTGCCAGCAGGTTTTTACACCGGGTATAATAACCAAGTCCTTCCCATAATTTAAAAACTTCCTGCTCAGGTGCGGCAGCCAGTTTGTGTATGGTAGGAAATGTATTAATAAAGCGATGATAATAGCCAAGTCCCTGCTCAACGCGGGTTTGTTGTAAGATTATTTCGCTGAGCCAAATTTTATATGGATCCTTTTCCCCCTTCCAGGGCATTTCCCTGGAATTGCTGGACTTGTTCCATTTTAGAAGCTTTTTGGTAAAATCTGCCTTCATATTGTCGCTTTTGACCCTTAAAGGGGGTAAAATAGCCAAAAAAATCAAAAAAATGCTCACTCCTCATTACCAATATTTTAGACAGGGCTTGCAGTTTTTAAAAACTTCTTTTATATTAACTTCGTAATTGGTAATGAGGCAGATATGAAAATTAAAAAAAAACCGTTTACATATAGAACATTTTTACAAACCCTTTAAGATTTCAAACAATGAGAAAAGCCGACTTAATCAACCAAATTGCCGAGAAGACCGGCATACCCAAAGTGGATGTATTGGTTGCACTCGAAACCATGTTTAAAGAAGTGAAAGACACACTGGCGCAGGGTGAAAACATTTATATCCGTGGATTTGGCAGTTTTATTACGAAGAAAAGAGCTGCAAAGATTGGAAGAAATATTAAGAAGAATGTAGCTGTACATATCCCGGAGCATTATATCCCTGCGTTTAAACCTGCAAAAGAATTTGTGCAGGAAGTAAAAAAACTGCAAACAGTTAAGGAAGATCAGCCAAACCCCGATGCTGAGATGTAACTTTGCCATTCTTAATTATCTGAACAGGTGAAGAAACAGCAACTCATTCTCGTTTTATCAGGCGCCGCAGTTTTAGTGTTATTATATTTCTTTGGTAATACCATTCCTCCAAAAAAGGAAGCGGTAGTGGCTGGGCAAAAGCCTGCTAATCAGCACCAGCCGATCGATTTTTCCGTTATTTTACAAGCTGCGAAGCAAAAACTTTCACCGGACCAGCAGGCATATCTCACCAGCCTTGAAAGTTCAGTTGTACGGGGAGATGTAAAAGATCAACAAGTGAAAGTGTACCGCCAGCTAGCTTCCTTCTGGCGCGATACCATCCATTATTTTGAGCCATACGCCTATTACACGGGCGCCGCAGCTAAATTGGAAAATTCTGAAAAAAGTCTCACCTTCGCAGCCCATCAATTTTTACGTGAATTGAAGGGGGTTAACCAGCCCGTTATAAAGCAATGGATGGCTGACCAGGCTAAAGAGCTGTTTGAAAAGGCTTTAATAGTAAATCCGTCAAATGATTCTTCAAGGATTGGGCTGGGAAGCTGTTATATTTTTGGCAGTTCTGCAGATGACCCAACGGAAGTAATGACGGGAATCCAGAAGATACTGGAAGTGGCCAAAAGAGATTCCACCAATATGTATGCACAATTGATGCTGGGTATTGGTGGTGTGGTGTCGGGGCAATTAGATAAAGCAGTTGAACGTTTAACAAAAGTGGTTGAAAAAGAACCCGGTAACCTGGAAGGTATCTTTATGCTGGCAGAAGCATACGAAAGAAAAGGCGACAAGCTGAATGCAGCAAAATGGTACAGGGAAAGTAAAAAATATGTTTCCGATAAGCAAATGGTATCAGATATTGACCAAAAAATAGAATCTTTAAAATAATTAATTAACAAAAATCTTTTCAGAATGCCTTGTGGTAAAAAGAGAAAGCGTCATAAAATTGCGACGCACAAACGTAAAAAGAGACTTAGAAAGAACCGTCATAAGAAGAAGAATAAATAACCTTTCCTCTTGAACGGGTCCGCAGTGTGTGGCGGACCTGCTTTCCTTTTGCTGAATCTGTTATTTGCCTCTTATTTGTCGTGATGTTTGCCTGTTCAGGTTTTACGGTATATGATGCATGTAATACCACTTCAGCACTCTTCCTTTTAGTGTGTGATGTTTGGATTTTGTAAATGTGATTTAGATTGAACAAGGAACTTATTATTAATGCTGCTCCGCAGGGAGTTGAAATTGCCCTTTTAGAGGATAAAAAACTGGTAGAGCTGCACAACGAAAAAGCCGATGCAAGCTTTGCTGTGGGTGATTTATATCTTGGGAAAGTGAAAAAGCTCATCCCGGGATTGAACGCTGCATTTGTAGATGTGGGATTTGAAAAAGATGCATTTCTTCATTATACAGATCTCAGCCCCTACGCACGCTCGCTTCTCAAATTCACACAGGCCGCCATTACCGATCAGAATGAACGTGGATTTGAATTTGCCAATTTCCAGGTAGAACCTGAAATTATTAAAACTGGTAAAATAAACGAAGTATTGGGTGGTAAGCCCAATATATTGGTTCAGATTTTAAAAGAACCTATTGCTGCAAAAGGCCCGAGGCTGAGTTGTGAAATATCATTACCCGGCCGCTTTGTTGTTATCACGCCATTCAATGATATCGTTGCTGTTTCCCGTAAAATTCATTCATCCGACGAGCGCAAACGCCTGCAAAAAATTATTGAGGCCATTAAGCCAAAAAACTTTGGCGTGATTGTCCGCACCGCTGCTGAAGGAAAGAATACAGCCGAACTGCACGAAGATTTGATTGCACTGGTAGAAACCTGGAAGACCATCCAGCACAACCTGAAAGGATCTGTGGCGCCCGCAAAGATTTTGAGTGAGCAAACAAAGACCACCAGCATTTTACGCGATTTGCTCAACGAAGATTTTAACCGCATCGTTGTCAACGACAAAAATATTTTCAACGATGCTAAGAATTATATCCAGCGCATTGCCCCGGAAAAAGCAGACATCGTAACATTCTATCACAATGGTTCCCCCATATTTGACCAGTACGGCGTTACCAAACAGGTAAAGGCAGCATTTGGCAAAACAGTTAACCTTCCCAGTGGTGCCTACCTTATCATTGAGCATACGGAAGCATTGCACGTGATTGACGTTAACAGTGGTTACAAAAGTGTCAGCAACAACCAGGAGCAAAATGCCCTCGAGACCAACCTGGAAGCGGCTGATGAAATTGCGCGGCAATTGCGATTGAGAGACCTGGGAGGAATTATTGTCGTTGACTTTATTGATATGAAGCTTCCCGACAACAAACGAAAGCTGATGGAGGCAATGGAAGGTTTTATGCGGACCGACAGAGCCAAGCATGCGGTATTGCCAATTTCCAAGTTTGGCCTGATGCAAATTACCCGCCAGCGCATGAAGCCGGAGGTAAATATCAATACGCAGGAGATTTGCCCCAGTTGCAATGGAACCGGCAAAATTTCTTCCGCATTGATTCTCGAGGATGAAATAGAAAAGAACCTGAATTACCTGTTGACACACAAACATACCGATCTGTCACTAGTCGTTCACCCCATTATGTATGCTTATCTTACCAGGGGTGGTATGTTCCGGTCAAAATTGTGGAAATGGCGCTGGAAACACAAACAAAGAATCAAGCTAAAGGAAAATACCAATTACCACCTGACCGAATTTCATTTTTACGATAATCATGAAGATGAAATCAAATTATAAAAACCGTTAGCGCACCTGGATTTTATAGCGATTCAACAACGAAAATTTCCATTACACATTATTCAATAACAAAGCGGCTCCTTTACCAGGAGCCGCTTCTTCTTTTATAATGTATTGTCAGATCGAATCTAGTTCTTCTTCATCACCACTTTGTAAGTGCCATAAGAACCACCTGCATCAGAATGTTCCAGTGTCAGGGAAATAATTCCGGAACAATTGGAAACCGTTCCTACACCCTCGCAGGACAGGTTGGGTGCACCGGGATAGTCGCCATACACCTGTTTGGGACAAACAACGCTGTCTGTGGCAGGATCGACATTTATTACAATATTCTTACGGTTAGAACCAACACCAGGTGCAGGATACAATGTTAATGTAATCTGTGTTGCACTTGGCCCGGGTTGAACTGTAATGGGCGCGCCCGTTGCAAAGTCATTCCATTCATCGGTGATGATGGCAAACGTTCCATTGTAAAATGAATTATCAAATGGACAAACATAATTTATCAATGTAACCGGCCATACAAAACCGATATTGTACACATCGAATGACTGAAAATTGGTGGGCGTATTGGCCATGGAAAACTTACGGCCATCTTTCGTAACGGCTTCACTGTAGATGGTCATATCCGTATTGATGTCCTTTGGCTGTATGCCCAATGCTGTTGCAATTTCTGCACCTGTTACGCTTACCACCACTCCATCAGAAAAAGGAATGGTTTTGATCTTTTTCCAGGAAGCAGGATCAAGATCCTGACCAAACACAACGTACAAATTAATCTGGTCGATGGGAGCCCCATACTGACCAAAAGTTCTACTAACCGTGCTGGTGGCAATTTGCTTATAATCCAGTTTTTCATTCCCCTTTGCTTTTGTGGTGAGATAAGAACCCAAAATAAGGTTATTCTTATCACCGCTAATCTGGCCCTTTTTGCAAGAGTAGAGCGTTCCCAGGAGAAGAACGGACAGACTCAAAAATTTAATTATGTTATTTTTCATCGTATAATTTTTTAGTGTATGAAATCAGCAGGGTTATTATCCCAGAATACCTGCGTAACTATTGTTTTTTGAACAGCGTTTTTGTTATAATTAATATACGCAAACGGATAGTAGAAGGAACGAATAAAAGAACCTTCATTTGGCAATAATGTACGCTGGAAGTTGTCAGGTTTACCGGTTCTCCTGTAGTTATTATACGGTTCTATGCCATTGCCCCAGGCAGATAAATAATATTCCTTTTCAATAACATTCAGCTTGTCGCTATTAGTAGCCGCAGCCTGGTACAGCGATACAACCTTGTTCACGTAGTTCTGTTGTTTGTAGGTCGTGATCAGTTTATTGGTATCGCTGGTCGGAATGGTATAACCAACAGTGGTAGCGAATCCTTTTACTTTATTGAAAGATTCGTTTATACCAGACACCATCAGCGCTTGCGGATCACCAGTTGTTCCAAGCATCAATGCTGCTTCCGCTTTCAGGAAATAAGTATAGGATGATAACCAAATTGGCGCCTGTCCTGCTCCTTTAGCTCCTTTCATACGGCTGGAACTTTGTCCCACTGCTTTGTTCTGATCAGCATCAAATTCACCGGCAGCAGGATAAAGGCCCCATGTACTGCGAAGCCCGCCGTCTGCCCCGATACCTTCATTATTTCCATGATCCCTTCCCCAATAACCGGTACCTACCAAACAGTAGGGAACACCGGAAGGATAGGGTGAAGTGCGGTAATAACAAGCCAATGCAAACTGAAGTGTAGTTTGATCAGGAACACGGGGGTCATTGGTTACATCATCTATCTGGCGGTAAACATAATACCTGGCTCTTGGATCTACGATCCCTTTTTCCTGGGTAAGCATCCAAAGAAAATGATTGCCGATATAATCACCAGCACCATTATCTGTTCCATAATTTCCTACATAATGACCATAACGGCTGTCAGGTGCCTGGTCTTTGGTAGAATAACTGAAAACAAAATCCTGGGAAGAAGAATTGATAAGATCGTTTTCCGTCAGCAGTGAATTAATTTTTGCAGTTACATTGGCTGCATCCACCAGTCTCGTTTGCACATAAGCTTTCAGCTTCAATGTTTTTGCAAATGTTGTCCATTTGGTTTTGCTTCCTCCGTAAAACAAGTCGTTGGCGGGAGGAGAAGCAGAAGTTTTGCCAAAATCTGCTATCGCATCATCCAGTATGGCGAGTGCGGAGTCATACACAGCGCGTCCCTTGTCAACCTTGGGATTGGTATTCGCCACACCCTGGTTGGCTTCGCTATATGGTATATCACCAAATAAATCCACCATCGTAATCATGGTATACGCCTTAATCGTCTTGGCAATACCCGAATGAATAAATTGGTTTTTTGCGGCAGCCACCGGGATCATCGTGTTGGCCGTTTTAAAAATGGACGTATACGCCGTATTCCATAATCCATCATAACTGCCCGGTCCGTACGCATTTAAATAAGTGGGTCCATACATAATTTCCTGCCTTACCAGCGGATCACTTAAATCAGATGCGTTCTGGTAAAAACCATTGAAACTTAATTCAAGATTGCCCAGGTAAAGGTCAACATCGGCAGCGGAGGGGTTCGGTGCATTGGGGTTGTTCAACTGTGCGTCCAGGTTATCGTTCAATTTATTACAGGACCACAGTGCCACCACAGCCGACCCAAGTATTATTAATTTTTTCATTGTCATGTTAATTATTTTTTTCGGTTAGAACTGTAGCTTCAAACTAGCTCCCAGGCGTCTTGCTGAAGGGCCGGCAAACAAATCGATACCACGTGCATTGCCTACTCCAAGGCTATTGCTTTCAGGATCAAAATTTGTGTACTTGGGGAAGTTAGGTGCATAGTAAAACAGGTTGTTACCTGAAATACTGATGGAAGCAGCTCCAAATGGTGTTTTCTTCAGCAATGCTGTGGGCAGGCTGTAAGCAACAGATAATTCGCGCAGGCGGATAACTGTTGCATCATATACAGTAACAGAATTTGGTCCGAATCCGTAAGCGTTGAAGAAAATATTGTCAACACTCTGCTGGATATCGTTCGGCGTTCCATCCTGTTTAACCGTATTTGGAATGATATAGGGTAATGCCCTGTCGAAATCGGTGTCTTTTGTTACACCACGTGCCAGCATTGTTCTAACCGTATTGGAGAACATTTCGCCACCCTGGCTATAATCCCACTGCATGCGGAATGAAATGGATTTATAAGTCAGCGTGCTTACTCCGGTTAATTTGTAATGTGGGTTTGGATCACCAATAATGGCGATATCAGAAGAACCAAGGAAATAACCATTGGCATCAACGATACCTTTGCCGGATTTTGGGTCAATCTGAACATAAGAACCCTTCAGGATACCCAGCGGTTGTCCGTTAACTGCATAAGTACCGGGGCCACCACCATAACCACCAATCTGGATTTGTTTGATATCATCCGGCATGTCGTGCACTTTGCTTTGGTTGATGGTATAAATTCCATCTACCTGCCACATCCAGTCTTTGTTATTGATAATCTTATAACCAAGTGCTACCTCAATACCTTTATTGTCTACTGCACCTGCGTTAATTGCCGTTACTGTATAACCTGTAGAAGCATCCAGGTTCCTGTCAAGGATCTGGTTGCTGGCAGTACGTGAGTAAACAGTAAGATCCAATGAAAGCCTTTTATTAATGAAAGTACCTTCAATACCTGCTTCTACTTCTTTGACCAGTTCAGGTTTAAGGTCGGGGTTTGGCACCCTGTTCGGAATAGAACCAATATTGACAACGTTACCGTTTTTGTCAACAAAGGCATTCGTTGCTAAACTCAGTGATGCCCGTGTATTATATGGATCGGGGAAATGTGCACTGGTTGAATAGCCCACGCGAACCTTCAGGTAATTGACCATATTGCTTCCTTTCAGCGCTTCGATGGCTGCAGTTGGGATAAATGATGCACTTACACCTGGATAAAACAAAGTCCTGTGATTCTTTTCCAGTGTAGATACCCAGTCGTTACGTCCGTTCAATGTTGCAAACAGGTATTCTTTGTAACCAACTGTTGCCTGTGCATACAAACCTGCTCTTGTCTTTTGAACCTTGTAGTCAAGATCAGAACCGCCTTCGCTCAGGATATCGTGGCTGATAAAGTTGCTGTGATCAAACAAACCGTAAACGATTTGCTGTGTACTCTTCAAACCACTTTGTGAATAATTGTCGTGACGGATATCAGCACCCGCATCTACACTCAGGTTGAAATCCTTACCGAGATTGGTAACATAGTTGGCCAGCAAGGTATGGTTCAAAATGGAATTGAAAGCACTTGTTGTGCGGTACAAACCATTTACGTAACCGGTTCCACCTGATTTACCACCTTTGTTTACAGAAAGGGATTGCAATTCATTATAGAAGTCCAAACCGAAGCGATAAGATACGCTCAGGCCTTTCATAATGTCATATTTTAATCCAAATGTTCCGAAACTGCGGTAGGTAACGTCCTTAGAAATCGCATTGTTTGCAGTCCAGCGTGGGTTTTCAATATCATTACCATTTCTGTAATAAATGCTGGAATGGTCAACAGGATTTTCGTATGGGAGTCCCATCAAATTGATACTGCGCGGTGTGAAGAGCAGGTAACCAAATACAGAAGAAACATCTGGTCCACCACCCCCGCCATTCGCACCAACGATGGGTGTTTGAAAATCTGTAACGGCAAAGTTCAATACCGCATTCATCGTAAAGTTATTGGCCAGTTTTGCATTGCCACCAATACCAAAGTTGTTTTTAAATACCCGGTTGTTGGGAGTAAAGCCCTGGTCGTCCATATAAGAATAGCTTGCGTTCAAATTACTGTTGGTACCAGCTGCAGCTACACTCACGGAAGAAGTACTAACAACACCTGTTCTGAAAAATGCCGGCACACTGTTGTAGGCCCGGTAGTCCTGTGTTTTACCAGCACCATAAAGATCAGGATAAGCAGCCTGGTAAGAAGGAGAGTATGGTCGTTGCAATGGAGGATCGGTAAACTTTGCACCCCAGTTACTAAACGCTGCAGAAGGAACAAGGTCAAATCCACCACCATAATTATCCTGGTAATCGGGAAGATTAGAAACCTTGTTGGTAAAAATAGACTGGCTGGCAGTTATCTCCAGTTTCTTATTGATTTTGCGGCCCGAACCATTCTTGGTAGTAATTAATATAACACCATTTCTGGCGGCTTCACCATACAACGTGGTTGCGCTCAATCCTTTCAGTACGTTTACACTTTCAATATTGTTAGGATCCAAATCCAGGAAGCGGCTGGAAGAAGAAGTACCACCGCCATACTGGAAATTATCTCCGCCATTGTTTCCACCGTCAAATGGTACACCATCAACGATGAACAATGGAGTGGCTGCGCCACCGGTAATGGTACTGATACCACGAATATTAATATTCGTACCGCTACCAGAGATACCACTGGTGTTCAATACATTTAAACCAGCAACTTTACCGTTTAATACACGGCCTATATCGCCTTCAGGTCTTAATTCGATGTCTTTGCTGGCAACTGTTGTAACAGAGTATCCCAACGCTTTTTTCTCGCGCTTGATACCGAGTGCGGTTACAACAACCTCACTTAAGGCCTGGTTGTTGGGTGTAAGGGCAACAGAAATCGCGTTGCCGTTGGTAACAGTAACTTGCTTTCTGTCAAATCCGATACTTGAAATCAGGAGTGTTGTGCCGGGTTTGGTAGTGATTTTAAAAAAACCTGCGGCGTCTGTGGTAGTACCACGTTTTGAATTCTTTTCCTGGATAGACGCCCCGGAAATTGGATTGCCTTTGTCGTCGACAACCTTACCGGAAACTTCTACCGTTTGGGACATAGCTGTTTGGAATAACAGCACTAGTCCCACTAAGCAGCTTAGTAGTTTTCTCATGTTGAAGTGTTTTGTAAAAAAGTTCTTAAAGCTAAGTTAAAATGGATAACCCGCAAAATAGATTGACAAGCGATTAACAAAACTTGCTGCTTGATAAGTTTTTAAAACATTTGATTTGTCAATATTTGCCGAATTGAAGTCAATTATTGTAAAATCCGGTATCGTACTAAAAGCCGGTAATAAAAATCATTCAAACTGTAGATAATGTCTAAATATATCAGTTACAAGAAGTAAATCGCTATTACCCAAAGCAAATCATACAGTGTTTTGCGGTGTCCAATTATTTAATAGAAATTATCTTCATTTTAAAAAAAACAAATTGATTTTGGTCAGTAATTTTATTTACTTATGACTTTCTAATGTTATTATTAAACACATATAATAAAATTGCACAGTGTCGTTAATGATTATCCGGAGTTAGTGGTCAGGTTCTTTGTTGTATTGGTTGCTTAGTTAATAATTTACTTTACCGTTGCGATTTAAAACAAGAAACCGCCCTTTTGAGGCGGCCCTTGTCACTTAGAGAAAACTTAACTAAGAGAGATCGTTATTAATTAATAGTTGGCGTTCTTTACAGGCGCACTATCACTCGATGGCGTATTTTTATCCGTTTCATCGGCAGGTACATCCCAATAATCCATGAAATTATAATCAATAGTTGCATTGGTATACCAATTGCCCTTATAATTTAAAGTACAGCCATACCTTCCACCTCCATTTGCAACCGCATATGTCCAGCCCCACCGGCGGGCATCATAGAAAGAAAGACCACGCAGTGCAAGTGCAGCCATCCTTTCCATGGTCAATTCACCCATTGCCTGGCTTAATGTTAACGGAGAACCTGCTATTGCAGGAACACCGGCCCCCTGGTAAGCCCTCACGGCATCGATCAGTACCAATCCTGCAGGTATGTTTCCGGTTCTGATATTGGCTTCTGCCAGCATCAGTTGATTTTCCTCAAAGGATGGACCAATGTAAACTTCAAGACCACCTACCTGGCGGGATCCCAGGATAGGAATACCAGTTAAACCTTTTGTAACACCATCCACCAAGCTGTACCGGGTGGTATTGGTATTGGCATCTCCAAAAAAAGTTCCGTTTGCTGTTGTGAAATTAGCAAGGCGGTTGTCTCCTGCTTTAAACTCCTGCACCAATCGTTCACTCACTTTATAAGTAGTGATCTGGTTGCTAGCTGTTAAAATGCCGGCAACCGACCCACCTGTAGAGGAGAAGAAAGAATTTGCCGCAGAAGTTCTGCCTGTAAATACAAAATCTCCCTGTTTTATGCCATTGCCGCATAAAGTAATTACTGCCTGCCAGTCGGCTGCTGCCATTGGTGTAATGGTAGATTTGCTGATGGTAGCGTTTGCATTTCCATTTACATAAGGAGACAAGTGATTCAATATGATATTACGTGCCAGCATGGTGTTAACTGATCTTACCCACTGCGCAGATGTTAAGGGCTTTCCCAGGCCTACCTGGCATTGAGTGGGGATCAATTGTGCAATCATGGAATTATAATCACCCTGGTTAGAAATACCATTTAGTGTAGTGAGTGCCAGGTTCAGGTTCCTGTTTGATTCTGCAATAACATCAGATTGCTTTACAAATTTGCTTACAATGGTATTGGACTGATCAACTATCAATCCGGCATAGTACAGCGTTCCAATCTGTGCATACGCATATCCTTTCCACCAATAACACCAGGCTTTTACGGTATTGGCTTTATCAGCGCTGAGACCGATGCTTCCCAGGTTCTCCAAAGTCAGGTTACAGGAATTGATCATGCCGTACATATTCGTCCACTCATAATACAACGCATTGTTGGCATTCGCCGTAGCTGCAGAAGTATTGAATCCCCTGATAATTCCCAATGCCTGTGGAGAAGGGTTGGTAAATATGGTTGAGGCATCATTGGGATCTGCCTGGAATTTATCCGGTACGCCCATGGTAGTGGTTTGGTTATTAGAACCCTGGCCACCACCGATTACATCACCCATTAATTCATGATAGCCCCATGGCAATGAAAAATAACTATCCCCCAGCCAGCCATCTCCGTAGTTGAATCCATTCCAGTAAATTCCGCCTTTTGCATAAGCAGCAATACCGGCTTCAGAATTAACGTTACCGCCAAAGGTGGGTGAGTTGGGATTTTTTACATCCAATTGTTTTTTACATGCGCTGAAAACCAACAGCAACATTACTGCTGCAAGCGAATAATGCCCCGGCTTCCAGTTTCTTTTATTTATGTTTAATTGTACTTTTTTCATGTCACTAAGTGTTTAAGTGTTTCAAATTAGAAACCGAGGTTCAGCGTTACCTGGTATGACTTTAAATTCGGGATGGTGCTGTGATCAATACCCCTGTCGAATGCAGAGTTGGATGCACCAGAACTGATTTCCGGATCCATACCGTCATACTTGGTAAATGTCAGCAGGTTCCTGCCGCTTAATACCAGTTGGCATTTCTTCAACCAATCCTTATTGATATACCTTGAGAAATCAACGCCAAGAGAGATGTTTCTTAACCTTGCAAAAGATGCATCCTTATAGAAATAGTCTTTTGTAACGTTGTTACCCACGCCTCTTGCAGTATTACCCAATGCATAATAAGCAGATGCATAATACGCGGTCCAGGCACCTGTTTCGCCATTAATGGTAACAGGCTTTGTAAAGTCACCACTAATGCCATCGCGGTACATCCATTCATTGGTTTGGTTGTACAGGTGAGAACCACTTATCCAATCCAATTGGAAGCCGAATGAAATGGTATTCTTCCAGGTAAACGTATTAATAAAGGAAGATGTTAATTTGGGATTGGGGTCGCCCAGAGACGCAGCTTCATCAGAGAAGAAGATGGCTTTTGTACTTTTATTTACAACCCTGCCATCCACGATTTCATAATTGCCCTGGTCTGAAACAGGAATGAATGGCGTCTTACCATCAGCACGCAATTGTCCAACACTGGTCAGTGCATGATATCCGTAAATTTCGCCGATCTTTCTTCCAGCTGCAAGAACCAATCCTGTACTACCGGCTGCAGTAGTAAGAGGTATATCACCACCAGCTACACTTTCAATAATAGAAGTTTGGTGACCGAAGTTGGCTGTGAAATCCCATGTCAGGTTCCTGGAAGAATAAACAGGGATATTAACTGCCAGTTGCCAGCCTTTAGATGACAATGCAATGGCATTGGTCAGCAATTGTGTAGCACCAGTAGAGGGCGGTACATTTTGTGTGAAGATGGCATTGTCTGTATTTCTCTTCCAATAAGTAAATGAAACATTGGCTGTTCTTAACCAACTTTGTTTACCAATATTGAAACTCATATCGGTACCTACTTCAGTCTCTGCAGAAACTTCCACATTCAGGTTGGGGTTCCTGGAAGCGGTTTGGTTGGTATAGGTAACTTCATTGCCGGTCTGCTGTAAATTAAGCACCGGGTACCGGTCAAATGGCCCGGGTTGAATACCAGCCTTACCATAAGCTCCCCTGATTTTGAATGATGAAACAACATTCTTGATATTCTGCCAGAAATTGAACGACTGGAAGTTTACATATCCATTGAAGTGCGGGAATGTAAATGGTTTGGAACCTGCGCCAAAAGCAGAAGAATAGTCTGTCCGTAAACCTGCCGACACACCACCATAGCTGCCAAAATCAAATTTTTGATCCACCAGGAAACCATAGGTAACAAATGGCTCCAGGTAATCGGTTGCCACGTGCTGGCTTTCAGCAGAGGTCATATTGAAAGGTGGGTTCAGTTGCAAATTCTGTCCCCATGTATCCAGTTCTTTATACTGGTTCTTACGAAAATCATAAGACAATTGAGTAGTTGTCTGAACAGGGAAATGAATATTGAAGTCCTTTTCAAAATCTGTTTTCACGATTGCACTGGCAAAAAAGTTTTGCTTGGTATTATTGTATTGCCAGTTATCAATCTCCCCCCTGTAAGTACCATCGTCTGGGTTAAACCAACCCGCATATGAATCCTGGTCATTGGTATTTGCGTTTAAGGATTGGTTATAAAAAGTCCAGATATCGTTTTCATTCTTATAGCTGATACCATACCGTGCATTTAAGCTCAGGTATTTGTTGACTTTATAAACTGCTTCAAAATTTTGTATGATATCGTAACGTTTGCTGTCACCATTGGTGTATTGCAACCGGTAAAAAGGATTGAATGCGTTTACACTGGCAAAACTTGCCCGCTGGTAAGAAGCATAATTTCCACCGGTAATGGTATCCTCCAGGCTAAAGAAGGGAGAAGTATTCAAAAATCCGTATACACCTCCCACACCCGCATTAAAAGTGCCCAAACCGAATAAACCACCGCCCGGTGCACCCAATCCCGGATGCAGCGTATTCCTTGTATACGCTAGATTTGTTATACTACGGAATGTGAGGTTTTTGATTACTTCAACGCCCAGGTTAAGTGTAACGTTTGTTTTCTCGAGATAGCCGTTATTTTTTAATAAGGCAGAATTTGTTTTATTATCAGATACTGCAAAACTATAGTCTATCCTGTCATTACCACCGCTGATGCTGATGGAATTGTTAATGGATGGAGCAGCACGGAATACCTGCGCAAAATGATCATAGTATTGTAATCCTCCTTTGTATGGCTGGTTGCTATTATTTCTTGGATCGAGAATACCATAGCGGGTATAAGATGCTGTACCACCTGGTGTAGGTGTAGACAACCCGGGTATTTCAGTTCCATAACGATATGCAAGGGAATTGGATCCTAATACGATACCCAAATCCGGATCAACTTTGATCACTTCGCCAGCAGTATAACCCAAACCGGAGTTGGTACCGGCATAAATTATTGCCCCGCTTGCGTCTGTCAGGTAAGGATGTAAACTTGCCTTTCCAAAATCACCTGCGTTGATGTATTTGTTTTGGGCATAGCTGGTTGATACATTAATATTCATTTTACCCTTCTGGCCCTTCTTGGTAAAAATCTGGATAACACCGTTGGCACCCTGGGCACCGTACAATGCAGCAGAAGCCGCACCCTGAACAATTTCTACCCTTTCAACCTGGCTAAGATCCAGTGTGTTCAAATTCTCAAATGGAATTTCAACGCCATCCAGCATCACCAACGGCCTGGTTCCGCCCTGAACAGTATTAATACCTCTCAGCACTATGTTTACTTTGTCACCAGGGTTACCGGAAACAGATGAAATCTGTGCACCGGGAACTTTACCAACAATGGCCTGGTCAAAACTTCCACCGGGAACAGGAGGGAGCTTATCTGATGAAAGTGATTCAACAGATATACCAAGCTTTCTCTTACTGGTTGCCGTACCGGCACCGGTAACCACCACCTCGCTCATGGTATTCCTGGTGTCAATTACCAGCTTGACCGATACATTGTCTCCATTGCCCACATTGACTTCCTGTGTTTCGTAGCCAATGGCACTTATCACTAAAACGGAGTTGGGGGAAGCACTGATTTTGAAGGAACCATCGGCGTCAGCGCTTGTTCCGGTTTTTGAACCTTTTACCCGGATAGTCGCTCCAAAAACAGGAGCGCCTTTGTCATCAGTAACCTTACCGGTTACTTCTTTTTTCTGGGCGTAGAGCATACTACAAATGAGCATGCCTAACCCTGTCATAAGCAGAAGTTTTCTCATGTTGTTGTGTTTTTTTAAAAATTAAAAACCGATTAAAATAGACAAGCGGCAAAAGATATGGACAAGCAGCAATTTAAACCTGCTGCGTAAGTTAGGGTAAATAGAACAAATTTTTCTATATTTTGATTTTCCTCAATGTTACTCAGCTTCTATGCCCCTATGCTAAAATATTTGACTATTATAGTTAAACCTCATTTAAAATACCGGAATATAATGGGGTTGTGACGGTTTTGGCTTTTGAAAAAAAATTAAGCAATTTGACCCAACCTGGAATTCATTTAACTGATTGTAATTTATCCGTTTAGATTAACCGTCAAGCAGGAAGTTTTTTACAGGAGAAAACCCTAATGGTTTTTTGCACGGATACCTGTGATGATGAATGCCGGGATTACTGAAAAGTGGCTTGCCACATAGAAGAAGATATCATGTGGCGGTTTGATGGCATATTCGCGGCCCGCCCGGAACTGCTGAATTGGCAGTGGTAAAAACAATGCATAAAAGCGCCAGCCATCAATATGCCACCAATATGCCACTAATATGCCGGAAAATTGCCGGGAGATAAGAAACCATAAATGCTTAAAAATGAAATAAATGGGGAAATATGGTATGTTACTTTTCGGTGTTTTACCGGGCTAATGCCTGAAATTATGTCATGTAAAAAGGCCTGGTAAAATAGTTTGATATAAGCAGTTGAATATAAATAACTTAATATCAGTGTTTGCAGCTTTTCTTAACCAGCCTATGATTTCTGCATCAATAAATCACAGGTATCAATTTGTCCTGCTGCATTGTAAGCTTAAGTAACCTCCGCAAAACATCATCTCACAAAATGCATAAAGGCTTAATTCGGGCTGTAAAATTTGCGCTCAAAAGATTCACAGAAAGGAATTGAAATAGCCTTGCCAAAACGTTGGCGGGGCTTCACTGTTTATCCTCCACAAAAACCTTTTTTATCCGCCGGTTTTGCTTTCCAGGCTTACAGAAAGGCGGCAAAAAAAAGCCCTGAAAAATGTTTATCGCAAATTTTTAGTAGAAAAATTTTTGCCTTAAAAGTCGTTTTGTCATAGTACGGGTTCTCAGTCACTTGCACCTGTCAATTTTTCTAAGACTGTTAGTAGTGCGTCAAAAAATATACTATTATATAATTGAATATCAGTATTTTATACGTATTATCTGAAAGCTCATATAGTGGCAATGTATAAACGAAAAGTTATTCACAGCTCCAAAAAATAATTTTGTAATGTGGTGCATATTTGTAATTTAGTGCAAGAATTTAATGGGTTAGTAAGTAAAGGGCCAGCAGCAATGTTGGCCCTTTTACTTTGTGTTCATTCATACTTTTCTTTTCAATAAATTCCTTATTTATTTTGTCGCATACATCTTTATGATTGTTTTTGATACAATAATTTTTATAATTACAACAGACTTTACTTTCAATTCCATTTACCAATTGCGCTCATCAAACTAATTCAAGCGTATTCCTCCTATCTTTATTATTATGAGTAAAGTGAAAACAGCATTCTTTTGTCAGAATTGCGGTTATGAAAGCACCAAATGGTTGGGTAAGTGCCCTTCATGTAATGAATGGAACACTTTTGCAGAAGAATTGATTCAAAAAGAAAAAACAAAAACAAATAACTGGAGCGAATA
Source organism: Chitinophagaceae bacterium (assembly GCA_044223995.1). Classification (GTDB taxonomy): domain Bacteria; phylum Bacteroidota; class Bacteroidia; order Chitinophagales; family Chitinophagaceae; genus JACMLD01. The sequence continues at coordinate 73,723 of JBGALE010000001.1, read as the reverse complement.
CAATGAAGATACAACCAAGCGGACTGTATTGCTGAATGAAATAAAGAGCAGTGAAGAAAAGCGAATTGTTTGCAGCGATACAGAACTCAACCGGGTATTGGGTGGAGGCATTGTACCGGGAAGCATTGTATTAGTAGCAGGTGAACCAGGTATTGGAAAATCTACCTTGTTCCTGCAGGAAGGTTTGCAATTAACCAATATCGTTACATTGTATATCAGCGGCGAGGAAAGTGCGCAGCAAATAAAGATGCGTGCAGACAGGCTCAATATAAAGAATGATAATTTTTACCTGCTGACAGAAACCAACACGCAATCTATTTTCCAGGAAATAAAAAAATTAAAACCTGAGCTGGTAATTGTTGATTCGATTCAGACTTTACAAACACCCTATATTGAATCTTCACCTGGCAGTGTTTCACAAATACGCGAATGCGCTGCCGAATTGCAGCGTTTCGCCAAAGAAACCAGTACACCAGTTTTTCTTATTGGTCATATTACCAAGGATGGAAATATTGCAGGACCAAAAATACTGGAGCATATGGTAGATACCGTTCTCCAATTTGAAGGTGACAGAAACTACACGTACCGGATACTACGGACATTGAAAAACCGATTTGGCGGAACGGCTGAATTGGGAATTTATGAAATGACGAGTGAAGGCATGCGTGGTGTTACCAATCCCAGTGAACTACTCATCACTCAGAAAGAAGATCACCTGAGCGGTGTAGCTATCGCAGCATCGATTGAAGGTATGCGGCCATTACTGATAGAAGTCCAGGCGCTGGTTACACAGTCTGTTTATGGTACACCGCAAAGAACGGTCAGCGGATTTGATCTCCGCAGACTGCAATTGCTGCTGGCAGTACTGGAAAAAAGAGGTGGTTTTCATTTTGGCGTAAAAGATGTTTTTTTAAATATTGCCGGTGGGCTTAAGGTAGAGGACCCCTCCATTGACCTGGCGGTACTCTGCGCATTATTGAGTTCTTTCGAAGACATGGCGCTTCCCATGAATATTTGTTTCGCCGGAGAAGTTGGCTTAAGCGGTGAAATAAGGGCTGTCAACCGCATTGATCAACGTATTGCAGAAGCAGAAAAATTAGGTTTTGAAAAAATTATCCTTTCTAAATACAACCAGAAAGGTTTGTCAGCGCATGCACACCAAATTGAAATTGTAACTGTAGGAAAAGTAGAAGAAGTATATTCGTTATTGTTTTAACTATCTGAAACAATGTCTGCCATCCGTACCCTGCTGAAAGATTTTACCCAATTATTTTTCCCGCATTACTGCGCTGGTTGCGGTTCTGATATCCTTCCGGCTAATGCTGTAATCTGCGTGCAGTGCCTCCACAATCTGCCCCTGACTAATTTTCATCACTATCCTGGTAACCCCGTAGAAAAACATTTTTGGGGAAGGCTACCCATCATAACGGCTATGGCCCAGTGCTATTTTACAAAAGATTCCCTGGTTCAGCACCTGCTGCACCAGCTTAAATACAAAGGCAACCAGGATATTGGTTTGTTTTTCGGCAGGATGATGGGACAAACACTTGCGCAGTCTGAAAGAATGAAGGGAATCGATGCGCTGGTTCCGCTACCACTTTTTGCAAGCCGTGAAAAAAAACGCGGATACAACCAGGCTACCCTGCTCTGCAATGGCATATCAGAAATACTTCAAATCCCCGTAGTTAATAATGCTGTTTTTCGCTTATCCGCCACCGAAACACAAACCAATAAGAACCGCGTTGAACGCTGGCAAAATATGAGTGGCCGCTTTCAGTTAAACTATTCAGCCGCTATAACAGGGAAACATATTTTACTGGTCGATGATGTGATTACCACCGGCGCCACTCTGGAAACATGCGGACACGAATTATTAAAAGCAGGTGATATGCGGCTGAGCATTGCAACTCTTGCGTGTACAACATCTTAGCCTGTAGCATTTAATAATTAATAACAGTTTTTTCAGGACAACTTGCCGCTTAGTTAGTATTTTTGAATACCGCATGAAACAACTAACTACCTGTATAAGTATCTTTCTTGTTGTGCTTATCGCTTCCTGTAAAAAGGAAACATTTATTACTACCCCAGACGCTCAACTATCCATGTCTGCCGATACACTTCATTTCGATACAGTGTTTACATCCGTCGGTTCTGTAACGCAGTCATTTAAAATTTTCAATAACAATAACCAGAAGCTAAAACTTTCTTCGGTAACGCTCAAAGGAGGGAATACCTCTTCCTATAAAATAATTGTCGATGGTGTAGCGGGCCCCAGTGTACCAGAGATTGAAATGGAAGCCAACGATAGCATCTACGTTTTTGTAACGGTGAACGTCAACCCTAACCTGGCCAACCTCGCTTTTATTGTGCGGGACAGTATCGATATCGCATTTAATGGCAACCATCGTTTCCTGCAACTGGAAGCCTACGGGCAAAACGCCAATTTTTTACGTAACCGTAAAATCAGCAGCAATACGACCTGGACAAATACATTGCCCTATGTAATCTTAGGCGGCATCCAGGTTGATACCAACGCCACACTTACCATTGAAAAAGGATGTAAGATTTACCTGCATGCGGATGCACCATTTATTGTAGATGGAACACTGAAGGTAAATGGTGAAAAGTATGACAGCACACGGGTGTATTTCAAAAGTGATCGCCTCGACTATCCTTATAACGAATATCCCGGATCATGGCCGGGTATCTATTTCCGCGGTCAAAGCAAGGATAATGTATTACAATACGCCGTTGTACAAAATGCTTACCAGGGACTCGTATCTGAATTGCCATCGGTGAATGCAAACCCGAAACTCACGCTCGATGAGTGTATCATTGATAATATTTATGACGCAGGCATATTTGGTATACAAACATCTATTACTGCACGCAATTGCCTTATCACCAATTGTGGTGCGGCCAAAGAAAGCAATAACAGTGTTTTATTCGCACTCGGCGGTACTTACAATTTTACCCATTGTACCGTAGCTGGTATTTCCAATAATTATATACCACACCAGCGACCCGTACTCGGCATTTACAATTATGCGGTTCAAAACGGCAGTTATATTACTGCTGATTTAAATGCAGTTTTTACCAATTGCATTTTCTTCGGCGATTCCCTGGTTGATGGAAATGAAATTTTTGCGGATAAAAAGGGTAGTAATCCCTTCACCGCCCAGTTTAACAATTGCCTCTGGCGTTTAAAATCGCTTCCCTCATCTATTACAGGATCCAATAATATTAACCTGCAGGGGCTGGATGCTGAAAAATTATTATTTGTAAACCTCGACAGGAATAAAAGGTTATTTGATTTTCACCTTACCGACAATGCGCCGGCTATCGATAAAGGTATCAATGCAGGCATACTCATCGACCTGGATGGCAAACCAAGGCCTGTCGGCCTGCCCGATATCGGCTGTTACGAAAAGCAGTAATCCTTTTGGTACAGGAAACCTGCCGTTAACAATTTTCGTATCCCCTTGCAACCATATTTGCATCATCTTTGTTGTTCTTTCTTTTATCCAGTAAAAAATTGATACTATGATACGACTCGCTTTACTCGCTATTATGTTTACCGCTTTTTCCAGCATTTATGATTTTAAAGTGCCTGGACTGGACGGCAACCAAATCGATCTCTCCAAATACAAGGGGAAAAAAATAATGATTGTCAATACTGCCTCCAAATGCGGTAACACACCACAGTACGCCGACCTGGAAAAGCTGTATGAAAAATACAAGGACAAACTCGTTATTATTGGTTTTCCTGCCAATAATTTTGGCGCGCAGGAGCCCGGCAGCAATGGAGATATCAAAGAATTCTGTAAAAAGAATTACGGTGTTAGTTTCCCAATGGCAGAAAAGGTTTCTGTAAAGGGAGATGATATCCATCCATTATTTAAATACCTCGTGGATGAAGCAGATAAAATGGGCATTAAAGATCCTATCAAATGGAACTTTACCAAATTCCTGCTGGATGAAAATGGCAAGCTCATTACGGTTATACACAATAAAGTAAACCCCATGAGCGAGGAGGTAACCAAGTACCTGAATTAATTATCACCGGCTAATTTTATTAAAACAGTTGCCGTATGGGCAACTGTTTTTTTATGCATGCAGAAAATCTTTTGTCGGCGATAAACAGGGTTTTACCGAACAATTTCCCTGCATAATCGAAAAAAATGAGCGCCTTGCGGCCCAGTTTGCATCTTTGTGTTATCAAATATCAACCTGGACATTGAATTTGATAATTGAGGTTGTTCATTTCCTGCGTCAATCATGGTTTGCACAAAGCCGGACTCTTTTCCTACAACATAGACCATCCCCAGCGGATGGTTTTTTGTTTATTACAGCATGATTAACCGTTTTTCTCCCCCTGATAAGACAGAAATTCGAGTGACAGCCCATTGCTTTATCGTGCCAATAGCGCCAGTCATCGACAGCATCCCGCTTATAATCGAATAAATTACCCGCTCCCCGCATTCTTTTCCATCTTTGTATTGCAATCATCCGATACCCACTGAAAAGAACCCCCTTAACCTTAGATCTTTTGAATGACCCTTATATCCAGATACCCGGAATAGCCCCTAACCCTACACTTTTACATCCAATATTTTACCGAATAACCACTCAAACTCCTGTATTATCCATTAAGAAACCACCCGAACCGTTGTCGTCCCTGTGAAGCCGAAACAAGCTATTCGTCTTCAAAACATTTGAGCCGTCCTGCATGCAGGACGGTTTTTATTTTTCCATCAGCCAAACTAAAGATTGCATTATTTTGCAGCAATGCGATTCAAGGATATTACCGGTCAAAACGACGTGAAGCAACACCTGGTGGAACTGGTTCGGAACAACCGGCTCAGCCATGCATTATTATTTCTTGGTAAAGAAGGTAGTGGTGCACTGGCCCTCGCCATTGCATTTGCACAATATATCGTTTGCGAAATAGTAAATGGTAAAACAACCAGCAGCGGCCCATCCCTTTTTGGTGAAAGCCCTGAACCTTCTCCCGGTATAAAACCGGACGACAGTTGCGGTCATTGTCCTCCCTGTACCAAAGCTGACAAACTAATTCACCCCGATATCCATTTCTCTTACCCGGTGATACCAAAAAAATCGGGCGATAAACCATTAAGCACTGATTATATCAGTGAATGGCGGGAGTTTGTACAACAATATATATATGGTAACGTATATGATTGGTTGCAATTTATCGGCGCTGACAACAAACAGGGAAATATTACTGCACACGAGTGTAATGACATCATCCGCAAACTCAACCTCAAGAGTTTTGAAAGCGAATACAAAGTACTTATCATGTGGATGCCCGAGTACCTCGGCAATGAGGGAAATAAGCTGCTGAAACTGATAGAAGAACCACCGGCCAATACATTATTCATACTGGTAGCCGAAAATGAATCATTGATCCTGCCTACCATCCTGTCACGCTGCCAACTGGTGAAGGTTCCCGCGCTTACGCATACAGAAATCGCCGGAGGCCTTGTTGAAAAATCCGGCCTTTCGCCCGATAAAGCCAAACAAATAGCCAGCATCAGCGAAGGAAATTACCGTGAGGCTCAGCAATTGATCCAACATGCCGATGAGGACTGGCAGGACCTGTTAAGGGAATGGCTCAATGCTATTTTAAAAACCGGTCCGGCGGCGCAGGTAAAATGGATAGAAGAAATAGCCAAGCTGGGAAGGGAAAAACAAAAGCAGTTTCTGCGTTATTTCAATCACCTGCTCGAGCAAAGCCTTCGCTTAAGGGCGGCCGGGCCGGATGCCGATACCTCCTACCTGCCTGAAAAAGAAAGGGATTTCGCCCTGCGCCTTAATAAACTGGCCGGGATTAGCCAGCAGGAGGCCATTATTACAGAACTGGACAATGCGGCCTACTATATTGAGCGGAATGCCCACGCCAAAATGCTTTTTCATGCCCTGACCATCAAACTATACCACATCATTGCCGATAAATCATTAATTTTGACCAATTGAGCTGAAATGAACCGTGCGAAAGAAAAATGTGAGAAGTAGATGTAACGAACGGCCGTAATACTAATCAGCATCGTTGTGTCACTCACTTGAACAATTGAATTTCTGTTGAAATAATATTTGAATGTTTGTCATGCCGGAAAAAATGTTTTTTAACCGCAACCCAGCAAGGTATAACCCTTACCTGTTGCGTACGACAAACCTTTAATAACCTTTCCTTCAAGAAGCAACTGTACAGGTGATACCAATGCCCGCCGGGCCGCACACAACCATCTTTTTATTATTCTGCATGCTTCGCTGTTCACTTCTCCTGTCATAATTATTCATTCATTTTTTAATCTATCCTGATATGGGTTGTGGAAGTTGCGGAACAGGCAAACCGAATGGCTGCCAGAGTAATGGAGGATGCAGTACAGGTGGCTGTAACAGGCTGAATGTGCACGACTGGTTATCAAACCTGCCCTTCGCCGATCCGGAAAGCGCCTGTAAAGTAGTGGAGGTCAGTTTCAACAACGGAAGCCGTAAAGATTTTTACCGCAATCCAACATTACAACATTTTGAAAAAGGTGAACTGGTAACGGTAGAAGGTGTGAGTGGCTTTGATGTGGGAGAAATTACTTTGACGGGCGAGATTGTCCGTTTGCAGATAAAGAAAAAAGGGGGTGATGAGTTCAACCCGGAAATGAAAAAAGTATTGCGCCGTGCCGGTGACAGGGATATCGATATGTGGAAGCAGAATAAGGCAAGGGAACGGGATGCCCTTATTCGTTCAAGGGCTATTTCGAAGCAGCTCAAATTGAATATGAAACTTACCGAAGTGGAAATTCAGGCGGATGGCCGCAAAGCCACTTTCTTTTATATTGCTGATGATCGTGTCGATTTTCGCGAACTGATCAAAGTATACGCGGGTGAGTTTAAAGTAAAAGTGGAAATGCGGCAGATTGGTGCACGCCAGGAAGCGGGAAAAGTAGGCGGCGTAGGAAGTTGCGGACGCGAACTTTGCTGCAGCACCTGGCTCAGCGATTTTAAAAGTGTCAATACCACCGCTGCACGTTACCAAAACCTTTCCATTAACCAGACAAAACTCAGTGGCCAGTGCGGGCGATTGAAATGCTGCCTCAATTATGAACTCGATACCTATCTTGATGCATTGCAGCATTTCCCGGACAATGCTGATACCATACAAGTAGCAAGGGGCAATGCATTGCTGATTAAAAAAGATATTTTCAAAAACCTGATGTGGTATATATTGCCCGAAAGCAATAAACAATACCCTGTTACAATCGACCGCGTCAGGAAAATAAAACAACTCAACGCACAAGGTATTATTCCCGATGAGCTGGAGGCAGTGGATGTAACCACCAGCAAGCCTAAGGAAACCGAAAGTGGTTTTGTGGAACTCGTAGGACAGATAAGCCTGAATACATTGGAAAAGGCGGATCGCAAAAAGAAACCGCAGCAGCATCGGGGTAATAATAACCCACCACAAAGAGGTGGCGGTAACCAACCACGCGGTGGCGGCCAGCCGCCAAAAAGTGGAGGCGATAACCGGGATCGTCCCAAACCTCCGTTCAAAAAACGGCCATAGTGTAATCTATTTTACAAATTATAGCACCGAACCATTCAGTATCTGGATGGTTTTTTGTTATTTGTGACAAACGGGTAAACTTTTCCGGCAGCATCATCGTAATCTTGACTGCGCATGAAACGATTTTTTATGAGAATGTTTATTATCACCGGCATTGTATTGCTATTGTGGCTGATACTGGCCCAAAGCTGTATGACTTTCAGGATGGCTGACAGTGAAGCAAAGGAAAAATTCAAAGCGAAAGGCGTCCCTGTCGTTATCAATACCATTACCGTTAATGATCGTCACCTTCATTATTTAGAAACAGGCAACGATACATTTCCGACTATTGTTTTTGTACACGGCACACCGGGCAGTTGGGATGCTTTTGAAAACTATCTTGAAGACAAAGACCTGTTGAGCAAATACCGGTTGGTATCCATTGACCGGCCTGGATTTGGACACAGCGATTATGGCAAGCCACTCAATCTCGCGCAGCAATCCGTCATTATCAGTCCATTGTTTGATTATATAAAAAATGGGAAACCAGTTTACCTCGTGGGGCATTCACTCGGCGGCCCAATGGTGATAAAACTGGCAGCGGACAACCCAGGTAAAATTGCAGGTATTGTATTACTGGCTGGTTCAAATGATCCTGCCCAGGAAAAGCCGGAGAAATGGCGGCCGGTATTATACAAAACACCGTTGAAATATTTTGTACCGGGCGCCATGCGCCCTTCCAACGAGGAATTATGGTATCTTAAAAAAGACCTGGTTTATTTAAAAGATGACTTCCCTTCCATACAATGTCCTGTATACATTGTACATGGCCTGAAAGACGATATGGTTCCGCCGGCCAATGTTGACTACGACAAAAAAATGCTCATCCATGCTTCGCATATAGAAGAATTGATTTTCCCGGATGCCAATCATTTTATCCCCTGGACAAGGTTTGGCCCTATCAAATCATTGTTGTTGAAACTGGATAGCACGGCGCACAACTAATATTACCTTTGTTTGTATAAAAACAACTGACGGGACAATAAATTTTAACTACCTGTAAACCGGATGATTTTGTAATTTGCCCTTTCTAAAATCTTTTTATTATGGCTATTTTTAAATCTGGTAACCCCGCATTGAGTGAAAAGACTTTCCAGCAAAGTGTTGTCACAAACGATGCAAGTGTAATGACTATTCGTGGAACGCTGAATAAATTTTTTCTTCTTTTTCTGCTGGTAATGGCTACTGCTTCACTGACATGGAATGCATATTTCCAGGGCAAGGATATTACTACCTGGATTTGGGTGGGTGCAATTGGCGGGTTGGGCGTAGCAATAGCAATGGCTTTCAAACCCATGTGGGCAAATTTCCTCGCTCCGGTATATGCCTTGCTCGAAGGCGCATTCGTAGGCGGTATATCTGCATTTTATAGTTATGCAACTGCTAAAGTAGCCCCGGGACTTATCCTGCAGGCTGTCGGTTTAACATTCGGTGTTGTGATAGCCATGTATTTTCTGTACCGCTTTAAAATTATTAAGGCTACGGAGAAATTCAAATCAATTGTTATCACCGCCACTGTGGGTGTTGCTATATTCTACCTAATTGCCATGGGGCTTCGTTTTTTCCAAATTGATATTCCTTTTCTTCATGAAGGGAGCACCCTGGGTATTTTATTTTCCCTGGTTATCGTTGGACTTGCTGCCATGAACCTGATTCTTGATTTTGATATGATTGAAAAAGGCGCTGCAGCAGGCGCACCTAAATACATGGAGTGGTATGGTGCCTTTGGTTTATTGGTAACCATTGTTTGGCTGTACATTGAAATCCTCCGGTTGTTGTCCAAATTAAGCAGCAGGAATTAATAATAAAACTTATCAATAAAAAAGCCATCCAATTGGATGGCTTTTTTATTTATTATACTTGCTATTAAAATCCATCTCCGTCCAGCAGGTTGCCCAATCCACCCAATATGCTTCCTTCTTCCTTTCTATGGCCAAACTGTGGTGAATAGGATATGATTTTACTGGCCAGCCGGCTGATGGGCAATGATTGCAACCAGACTGTTCCGGGTCCGCGCAATACAGCAAAGAACAAACCTTCACCGCCAAATATCCAGTTGCGCACACCGCGCACCAATTCAATGTCAAAGTCAACACCGCCTGTATAGGCAACCACGCAACCCGTATCAACGCGGAGCAGTTCTCCGGGCTGAAGTGTTTTTTGCACTACATAACCACCCGCATGTACAAAGGCCATTCCATCGCCTTCCAGTTTTTCCATGATAAAGCCTTCGCCACCGAATATACCGGTGCCGAGCCTCCGCTGGAATGCAATACCGATACTTACGCCTTTGGCTGCACAAAGAAAGGCATCCTTCTGCGCAATGATGGTACCGCCCAATTGCAGTAAATCCAGCGGGATTACTTTCCCGGTATAGGGCGCTGCAAAACTTACTTTTCTTTTTCCATTACCTGTATTGGTGAATGCGGTCATAAACAAGCTCTCGCCGACCAGTATGCGCTTTCCTGCTGAAAATAATTTTCCGAGCAGGCTATTGTCCTGTTGTTTCGATCCATCGCCAAAAATACTTTGCATCACAATATTGTCATCCATCATCATAAAGGCGCCGCTTTCAGCAATTGCGGTTTCATTGGGATCGAGTTCGATTTCCACAAACTGCAATTCTTCCCCGTAAATTTTGTAGTCTATTTCATGATTCTGTATCATAGTAGGTTTTTTTTAGTCATCGAAATTAATAAAGATCGAAATTCGAATTTGTCTATTTAGATAAATGGTCGTTAAAACTGTTCGCTGTTTTTGCTACTAGATTCTACATAAAAAAACCGCCGGCATGGTGCACGGCGGTTGTGTATTATTTGTTTTTCATTTTTTAAAACCAGCTTCCGAAAAATGCTTCATTGGCTTTCTGGCCGGCCAGCATTTTACGCCTGCGGCTCACCCTTGCATTGTGCACGAGCATGGTGACTATCATCAACGGCATAAATAATATTGTCAGCGGCGGAATACCCAGGAACGAAATCCATTTGCCACCATACATTCTCCGCATCGGCCTGCGCAATCTTTCCGCAATGAGATACATACTGGGGACGATGATCAGCGTCATAAAGAAAGCAAATGCCAAACCGAATATAATTGTCCAGCTCAACGGCTTCCAGAATACCACGTTATCGCCACCAAAGAAAATATGCGGGTTCAATTCAGAGAACAGTGTGACGAAGTTGATATTGAAACCAACTGCAATCGGGATAAAACCAAGTATCGCAGCTACGGCTGTTAGCAATACAGGGATGATACGGGTTTTACCAGCCTGTACTACTGCTTCTCTCGTCTTAACACCTCTTGAGCGCAATTCATCGGTAAATTCTATTACCAGGATACCATTCTTGACCACGATACCTGCCAAACCAACAATACCCAGGCCTGTCATTAATATGGATACTTCCATTCCGGTTATAGAAAATCCCAACAACACTCCAATGACACTGAAAATAATCTCTGTAAGAATAATGACAGGTTTACTTACGGAATTGAATTGTACAACCAGCACCAATAGAATAATACTCAAAGCGATAATCAGCGCTTTTAAAAGAAAGGCTCCCGTTTCCGCTTGCTGTTCTCCTTCACCGGTTTGTTTAATAGTAACGCCATCTGCCTTCTTTGTAAAATTCTCAATATACTTTGCGATCTCTATGTTCACCCCTGTTGCATTGTATCCTTGTGTAGTCAATACATTGGAACGAAGTGTTATCAATCTTTTTTGATTCTTCCGCTTCACGCTTCCAAGAGTACTGGTTGGTTCAACTTTTACCAATGTACTAATTGGTATATTTTTAAACCCGCCTGTTGCCATATCGCGGAAGTAAATCCTCATATTTAAAATGTCTGTCAAACTCTTACGTTGCAATTCATTATTGCGCAATTGTATTTTATATTCTTCTTTCCCCTCTTTAATCTTGCTCACTTCTTTACCAAACAATGCTGTTCTGATTTGTTGCCCTACCTGGCCGGATGACACGCCTTCGATCAAAGCCCGTTCGCGATCCACAGTCAGTGTAATTTCCGGGTTATGTAAATCCACATCCATTTTTAATTCTTCCACACCGGGCACCTGTATAGAATCCAGATAGTTTTTCAGGTTCACGGCCGTTTTGATCAGGTCGTCAAAATCTTCACTTGCGATTTCAATATTAACGGGAGGATCGGTGGGGGGACCGCCATTTTCCTGGTCAACACTTATTTCAGCACCAGGTATACCCTTTATTGCTGCGCGAATTTGATCCAGGTAAGGCCTGGTTGCAACACCATGTCTTTTTTCAAATTCAACAAACGATACCTGTATCCTTCCCAATTCACTTCTTGTGCTTCTATCGCCGCTGGTAGGATCACCCGCACCAACTGCAACGTTACTGATAACACTTTCCACCACGGGGTTGGTTTTACCATTGTCGATACCCAATACTTTATCCACTTTCGTCTCTAATGTTCTTGTCACTGAATCGGTATATTCAACATTGGTTCCCACCGGCAGTTTCAGGTACACATATATCTGGTTGGGGTCGCCTTTTGGGAAAAAGGTAATGCCCACACGGTTTGATGAAACGGCTGCGCCAAAAATCATAAATGAGCTTATCAGTAATGCCACGGTTCCCAGCAGTAAGTAAACCGGCCTCCATCCTTTTAAAGCCCAGCGCAGGAGGTTTTCATAATGGCTCATGATCCAGGGGAGTGCCCTGTTCTGGAATGCGTGAATGGCATCGTCAATAAAATACCTGTTCAGTACGGTCAGTATCATGAAAAAGATCAACAGGTTGCCGAGAAATGGCGCTTTCAACAGATCGAGCAGCAGTCCCACTGCTAAAACGATCCAAAACACAGGCTTCCTGAATATTGCGCTCTTCTTTACTTTTTCTCCCTCGGGGTGATTCATGAAATCCACCGCAAATACCGGGTTCATGATAAATGCGACAAAGAGAGAAGCTGTCAATGTAAAAATGAGCATAGTAGGCAGGTACACCATAAACTTTCCGATAATACCCGGCCAAAACATCAACGGGAAGAAGGGGGCCAGGGTTGTTAATGTACCCGCCAATACCGGTACAAATACTTCACCTGCCGCCATCCTTGCAGACGTAGGCGCTGTTAACCTTCCGGCACCCTGTACAAATATTCGGTGGGTATTTTCAATCACCACGATCGCATCATCCACGATAATGCCCAATCCAAACAAGAGTGCAAATAATACTATGAAGTTGAGTGTAACATGTGTGCCTACTATTATATCTGCAGCCGGAAGAAACACAAAGGCCACAAACATACTGAGCGGCACCGACAACGCCACAAAGAATGCATTCGTTACACCCATGAAGAACATCAATACTATCAATACCAGGATAAAACCAATCACGATCGAGTTCACAAGGTCTTTAAAAGAAGATCTTGTTTGAATACTCTGGTCACCCGTCACCACTACTTTCAAATCCTTTGGATAAATAACGCCTTTTGCTTCCTCTACAGTTTTCTTTACTGCATCACTGGTTTCAATCAGGTTTTCGCCACTGCGTTTGATGATATTCAGCGTTACTACGTTTTTTCCATCCAGCCGTGCATAACTGTCCCGCTCTTTCGTGGTATCTTTTATGACTGCGATATCTTTTAAATAAATAGGTGCACCACTGGTATTGCGAACAATGATTTTTTCAATGTCGAAGGACGTCTTTAATTGTCCTTTTAACTGCAGGGTGCGCTTCATATTACCTACGTCCAGCAAACCACCGGATATATCGAGGTTTTCCCTTGCTACGGCATTGCTGATATCATCAAAGGTTACACCAGCACTTTGCATGCGGTAATTGTCCACGTTAATTTGAAATTCACGCTCTGGTGCCCCGACGATATCCACCCTGTTGATCTGGGAAATATCCTCCAGCTTGTCCTTCATATCGTCTGCAAATTTTTTCAATCGCGGGAGATCGTAATCACCACTCAGGTTTACATACATAATAGGCTGTTCACTGAAACTAACTTCCAGTACTGTTGGCTCCTGCGTCAGATCCGTGGGCAAATCCTGTTTGGATTTATCTACGGCGTCCTTTACTTTCTGCAGCGCTACATCTGTTTTTACATCAGTGTCAAATTCAACTATAATGGCTGAATAATCCTGTTGCGATGTGCTGGTAAATTTCTTAATCTTTGCACCGGTAATACTCTTGATTTGCTTTTCAATCGGCCTCGTTACCAGGTTCTCTATGTCCTTCGGAGAGTTACCTACATAGATGGTTTGAACATAAATCGTAGGAATTACAATATCAGGGAACTGTTCTTTGGGTAATGTTACAAATTGATAAATACCCATCGAACTAAATATCAACATAACCAGGTAAATCGAAGTCTTGTTTCGTATACTCCAGGAGGTTGGTCCAAACTCTTTGAACTTACCCTTTATATTTTCTAATACGCTCATACAATTGGTTTAAACATGTTTCATCTTCTATAAGAAAGCCTGTTGAAGGTTTGCCGCACCCCGCAGCAAACCCAACAACTACTGTTTTATAATACTGTTATTTCTGTTCTGTTGTTAACACTTGTCCTTCATACAAACCCTGGAAACCATCTGCAACGATTACATCACCTGCCTGCAAGCCACTTTTGATTTCAAGTTTATCACCATAGAATTCTCCAATAATGACAGTCTTTTTGCGTGCAATGGTTTTTCCATTTTCTTTCGAAGCCACTATGACGAATTTTCCCTTTTCGTCGTTCTGTAAAGTGTTCACCGGAACCGTGATGGCATTGTTGATGGTGTAATCCTGGATTTTAATCACAGCTATCTGGTTAGGGTGAAGATCTTTATCGGCGGGTAACTTAACTTCCACAAAAAAGCTGCGGCTTGTTGCGTCAATTGATTTACCTGCCACAGACACTACACCATCAATATTTTTATTAATATCGGGCAGGAATATTTTGACATGGCTGCCTGCTTTTACACGACCGATATAGTTTTCGGGTATCATAGCAGTTGCCTTGAGGTTTGCGTTGCTTACAATAACGATTTGCATCAGCCCGTTTGCTGTGGCACCAACAAAAAATTCTCCTACGCGAATATTAACTGTTTCTGCCTGGCCGCTTACATCACTGACTACATTTGTAAACTGTAATTGCTCTTTGGCTATTTTCAATTGCTCTTCTGCACTCTTCAGTTGATTTTCCACTGACTCTACATTGTTCTTCGCAGTTATCAGTTGCACTTCTGTACCAATATTCTGTTCCCACAAATTCTTTTGTTTCTGGTAAAGGTTTTGTGCAAAAGCCAGTTGTGTTTTCAACGTATTCAAGCCTTGTTCTCCTGCTATCACATTCTGGCGCGCGATAGCATCATCCAGCTTTAATAACAATTGTCCCTTCTTCACCTGGTCGCCTCTTTTTACATATACTGCTTTTACCACGCCACCAGCACCATTGCGGGGAGCGATATAAGAAATATTGTCGGATTCCACTTTACCCTGCAAATCGATGTAGTGTGTAAAGGTTTCCGGCGCGATGGTTGACAGCGTTACCAATTTTGGTTTCTCTGCTTTCGCTGCACCGGTATCCAGTTTAGCGATTTCAGCTTCCAGCGCTTTTTGCTGGTCCTGCAACTGCTTCAGTTGTGCTTTTTTGTCATTCAATACAGCATTGCTGTCTTTGGTACTGCTGCCACATGCTGCGAGTATAAACATGGCCGCGAGTATTATAGCTTGTTTCATAACTTGACGTTTCATACAATTAGTTTATAATTTTCCGGTTGCTTTTAGGTAATCGATTTTTGCGATGATGGCATCGTACACCGCATTGATATAATTTGTCTGTGCCTGTTTGAGATCAGTTTCGGCTGCAGTTATTTCTGTATTGGAGCCTGTCCCTATCTCGTATTTCTTTTTTGTCTGGTTGTACACGGTTTCTGCCAGCGCCATATTTTTTTTCTGGTAATCAAGCGTACCGATCGCTGTGGTATAATTTGCCCTGGCGGTTTCCACTTCCTGATCGATCGTAAGCTTCAGTGATTCCAGTTGGTTGTCCGTTTGCTCCAGTTGTATGCGCGCTTGTGCAATCCTGGCCCTTGTAGCAAACCCGTGAAACAAGGGTATCGACATTCGCAGGCTGACATTGGATATGGTGTACCAGTCGCCTTTTCCCAAGAAGTCAAATTTGTTTCTTTGTGCACTTTTCGAATAAGCACTGGAAAGGCTGAGCGTTGGCACCTGGCTCAACTGGTAGCGCTTGATATTATACTGGTTTAGCTTTTTCCCCAGTTCTGCGAATTCGTAGTCTTTTCGGTCAGTATACTTATATTCAGCGAGACCCAGTGCACCTTCTTTTATCTGCTCATCGCTCAATGTATCGGTCAACAGCAGGGTGTCTTTTACCGGCATCCCTATCAACACTTTCAATCCGAGGTATCCGTTACCCAGTGAATTGAATACTTTGAGTTTTTCGGTATTAAGGTTGGCGAGTTGCACTTCTGTCTTGTTTACATCCAGTTGTTCCACAAAACCATTTTTATACATTTCTTTTGTATCATGCGATAATTTTTGCAGCCGCGCTATATTGGCATCCAGCAATTCCAATTGTGTTTTGCCGACCACCAACTGGTAATATACTTTGTAGATATTAACCCTGATAGCTTCTTCGGTTACTTCCGCATTTTTATTCTGATATGCAATGGAAGTACTGCGCGCCTGCAAACCAACAAATACCTGTCCGTCGAATAATACCTGGCTTAAGTCAACACCGGCACTCGCATTGTACTTTGTTCCAAACTGTGCGGCAATTACGCCAAAGTCGCCCGGCATCACTATCGGGTTACCGCTGCCATTCTTTACGCCTTCGTCTATCAGCACCTGGTAAGTGGCAGGCCCGATAAAGTTGGGAAGTACCTGTGTCGCTACATTGGGGTTATAAGTTGTACCGATACTCCCATTGATTTGTGGAAATGCGGCGGCAGTTATTTCACGGTTTGATTCCCTTTGCAACTGAACTCCCAGCAAAGCGTTTTTTACACGCACATTGTTTTTCTTTGCATAATCTATCGTTTGCTGAATGGAGAAAGCATGTTTCTCCTGCGCCATTACAGGTAAGGTGAATGCAGTTAATCCTATCCAGGCTATCAGCTTATTTAGTCTTTGCATTGCTTGATAATTTTTTTATTCTGTCTTGTTTGTATTTTAAAATGAGTTTATACCCTTTCATGTTCACCAGGCCAAACAAATACTGGAGAATCAGTTCTTCTTCGATTTCCGCCAGGGTGTGCTTTACTTTTGCCTGGAACTCGGGGTTAAATGGCAAGAGCATGCTTTCCACGCGAAAACGCGCTATGATGTCTATATTAATATCGTCCCTGTACAAATCCTCCGAGATACCGCGCACCAGGTTGGCCTTGATTACACTAAACAGGTAGTCGTTTTTGTGTTTGTGAAATTTCAAAAAGGCATTGGGGTGGTATTTCTGGATATCGTACAGCACCGATGGATTCATGGAGCGAAACATGTCCAGTACCATGTCCATGGCCAGGAAAAGTTCATGCACGGCATTTTCAGAATTGGATCTGTCCAGCTCACAACACTTTTCATTGTGGTGAATCTCTTCCTGGATCACGGCATCTACCAGCTCGTCTTTATCGGCATAAAACTGGTAAATGGTCTTCTTACTCATGCCAAGGCTGTTGGCAATATCATCCATACTCACACTGCGGACCCCGTACTTCATAAACAGGTCGGTGGCCTGCAGCTTTATTCTTTCCTTGTTGTCTATGTCTGTCATAATGGGGCACAAAACTAAGGAAACTTTTTACGTTACCAAAGTTTCCTTGCATTTTTTTGCAACCGCTTATCCTTTTGGTGGCTAACAATTGTTCACAAAAGGATCAACAATTTGGGTGGAAAAAACAGGACAAGTGCGAGTCGTTTTTTTATATGACCTTTGGCTAACTAAATCCTTTTCAACTTAATACTTATGAGTTTATCGCGTCGCGGCCAGTGGAGATGGCGCAAAGTGTTACAGTATCTTTTGCAGGGCCTGCTGGTGACTGCGCCACTCGCCATCACCATTTACCTGTTGTACTGGTTTGTATCATCCGTGGATAGCTGGCTACCCATTTTTACTGTAAAGGATGCCGAAGGAAGGATTACCAACCGCAATTACGGGCTGGGTTTTGTAGTCATTATTGTAGCGCTGATTGTGATAGGTTTTCTCAGTTCTAACTTTTTAACCAGCCGGATCTTCAGCCTGTTTGATGCATGGCTGGAAAGAACACCTGGTATCAAATTTATTTATTCCTCTGTCAAAGATTTTTTTGAAGCTTTTGCAGGAAATAAAAGAAAGTTCAAGAAAGCGGTACTGGTCAGTGTCTTTCAACCCGACATCTTCCAGGTTGGTTTTATTACAGACGACGATGCCAGCGAATTTGGATTGAAGGATTATATTTCTGTTTATGTACCCAATGCCTATGCGTTTGCGGGACAATTATATATTTTGCCAAAAAGCAAGGTGAGGATACTGGAAGATGTCAGCGCGTCGGATGCATTGAAATACGCCATCAGCGGAGGTGTGGCAGAGGTGGAAGAACATGAAGAAACACCACCGCCCACCGCCCGGTAATTAATAAAATAAATTATACCCTTTGAAAAAAATAATGCTTACCCTGGCATTGCTTGCCTGTTGTACCCGCAGTTTCTGCTGGGGATTTTTTGCACACCAGAAAATAAATTACCTGGCCGTATTTTTATTACCGCCGGAAATGCTGGTGCTCTACAAACCAAATATTGGCTTCCTTGCAGAGCACGCGGTCGATCCCGACAAAAGAAGGTACCTCATGGCAGCAGAAGGGAGCAGGCACTATATTGATATTGATTATTACGGCAGCTATCCTTATAAAAATTTACCACATACATGGGACAGCGCTATCGCAAAATATGGTGACACCTTGCAGCAACATGGCATTGTTCCCTGGTGGACAGTTACCATGCTGCAACGGCTAACCAAAGCTTTCCGTGAAAAAAACCAGGCAGCCATCTTAAAGCTTTCTGCTGAACTTGGCCACTATATCGCCGATCTTCATGTGCCCCTGCACACCAGCAGCAACCACAACGGGCAACTGACCAACCAGGTGGGTATTCATGGATTTTGGGAAAGCCGGGTTCCTGAACTGCTGGCTGACAGGGAATGGGATTTTTTTATCGGGAAAGCCGTGTACATTCAAAACCCATCTTCTTTTATTTGGAACAGGGTACTCGAAAGCGCTGCAGCGGCCGACACTGTGTTATTGATGGAAAAGAAATTATCGCTGCAGTTTGGCAGCGATCAGAAATACGCATTTGAAGAAAGGAATGGGAAACCGTTAAAGCAATATTCCTCCGCCTACACGCGCGCTTATGACAAACTTCTGAAAGGTATGGTGGAAAGAAGAATGCGGCAATCCATTTTTGCAGTAGCTTCTTTCTGGTTTACCGCATGGGTAAATGCCGGTCAGCCTGATCTGAAAACCCTTTCGCATCAAAGTTTTACGCCGGAAGACATCAAATCATTTGAAGAACTGGACAGGCAGTGGAAAACAGGAACCCTGAAGGGAAGGACCTGCGATTGAAAGCATTTTACGCAATTAAAGTACATTTGCACCTCACCGGATTATTCAACTTAAACTTATCGGGCAAGTGGTACATAATTTTAACTCAGGACCCAGTGTTTTACCAAAAGAAGTTTTTGAACAGGCCAGCCAGGCTATTCTGAATTTTAATAATACCGGGTTATCGATCCTGGAAATAGGTCACCGCACTGAATTGTTCCAGGCTGTGCTCGATGAAGCTGTAGCACTTGCCAAAGAGCTCATGCACCTCGACGCCGAGCACGAAGTATTGTTTCTTCATGGCGGCGCCTCCACACAATTTTTCCAGGTACCGATGAACCTGCTGGACGATACAGAAACGGCTGCTTACCTGGACTGCGGTACATGGGGAACAAAAGCGATCAAAGAAGCAAAGCTGTTTGGACAGGTGAATATGGTGGCATCTTCCAAAGACAAAGACTATACCTATATTCCAAAGGGATATACCATTCCCTCTGATTCAAAATATTTTCACTATACCACCAACAATACGATCGAAGGCACGCAAATGCATGGTATACCGGATACAAATGTTCCGCTGGTGGCTGATATGAGCAGTGATATACTGAGCCGTGAAACAGATTACAACCGCTTTGCACTTATCTATGCAGGCGCGCAAAAAAATGTAGGCGCTGCAGGTGTGAATATGGTAGTAGTTAAAAATGATATCCTGGGAAAAGTTAGCCGCAAGCTGCCTTCCATGATGGACTACCGCAACCATATTGCCAATGGTTCCATGCTGAATACGCCACCAGTATTTGCTGTATTTGTTTGTATGCTCACATTGCGCTGGCTGAAAAAACATGGGGGCGTACCAGTAGTGGAAAAAGAAAATGAAGCAAAAGCCAAATTATTGTACGACACACTGGACGGATTGCCGATGTTTATTCCCAAAGTGGCAAGAGAAGACAGGAGCCTGATGAATGTGGTATGGGTCATGAAAGATGCAGAACTCGAAAAACAATTCCTGGCAGAATGTAAAGCAAATGGAATGGTAGGCGTCAAAGGACACCGTACCGTAGGCGGGTTCAGGGCCTCTTTATACAACGCATTAACTATTGACAGCGTAAAAGCACTGACCGGTTTGATGACTGATTTTGCAAGAAGAAAAGGATAAAATTCAATCAATAAAGTATTCATGGCAATTATTACCGCTTTCAAAGCACTAAGACCCAAACCCGAACTGGCCGCCAAAGTAGCATCAAGGCCATACGATGTTTTAAATTCTGCCGAAGCAAGGGAAGAAGTGAAAGACAACGCTTATTCATTCCTGCATATTACCAAGTCGGAAGTTGATTTACCCGACAGCACCGACACGCATACACAACAGGTATATGATAAGGCAAAAGAAAACCTGGAAGCCTTTATCAGGAAAGAAATATTATTCCGCGAATCCAAACCCTGCTACTATATCTACCAGCTCATCATGAACGGGCGCAGCCAGACCGGGTTGGTTTGCGGCAGTTCGGTGGATGACTACAATAATGATATTATTAAGAAGCATGAGTTTACCCGGCCCGATAAAGAAAACGATCGCATTAACCATATTAAGACCAGCGGCGCACAAACAGGAAATGTATTTCTTGCCTACCGTCATGTAGATGCCATTGATCATTTGATCAATAATTGGAAGAATACACACCAGCCCGTGTACGATTTTACAGCAGAAGATGGTATTACGCATACCATCTGGGTTGTAAACGATGATACAGCTATCACATCGATATCTTCTTTGTTTGCATCCGATGTTCCATTCACCTATATCGCCGATGGTCATCACCGCGCCGCATCTGCAGCAAAAGTGAGAC
The DNA here is from genome assembly GCA_044223995.1 of Chitinophagaceae bacterium. Classification (GTDB taxonomy): domain Bacteria; phylum Bacteroidota; class Bacteroidia; order Chitinophagales; family Chitinophagaceae; genus JACMLD01. The sequence goes on along the minus strand of JBGALE010000001.1, from coordinate 52,698 downwards.
TGGCATTGGGACAGGATCGGACGGAAGGCTCAGATTATTTTCTGACCACACTTTTCCCATCCAACCAATTGCACATTATGGATTATAACCGCGTGGTGAAAGACCTGAACAACCTGCAGCCGGATGAATTTATTAAAAAGCTGATGGTTGATTTTGATTGCGAGCTGGTGGGAAAAACCGTTTTCCAGCCAAAGAAGCTGCATACTTTCGGTATGTACCTCGATGGAAACTGGTATAAGCTGACTGCAAAACAAGGAACCTATACCAACGATCCCATTGGCATTTTGGATGTTACCATCCTGTCAAATAATATACTTGATAAACTGCTGGGTATAAAAGATCAGCGTACCGACAAACGCATAGATTTTGTTGGTGGCATCCGCGGGTTGAGTGAACTGGAGAAGCGGGTAAAAAATGGTGATATGCGCGTGGCGTTCAGCCTGTACCCTGTCAGCATTCAGCAATTGTTTGACATAGCAGACAGTGGCAACGTAATGCCGCCAAAAAGTACCTGGTTTGAGCCCAAACTGCGGGATGGTTTGCTGACACATCTTATTTATGAATAAGGTTTATTAACAAGCCCTTCGCAACAGGGAAACCGTAAAACTTTATCTTTGAAGGATATGAAAACGTTTATCAGCTTATTGTTTATTTCCCTGCTGCAATTGCCTTTGCATGCACAAACACAGGATGTAAAGTCATTGCATGAAACTGCAGGAAACTTTATGAAACAGGGCGATTTTGCCAATGCCATTCTTGTTTTAAACAAAGCCCTCGAACTGGAACCCAATAATATTGACCTGGGTAAGGACCTGGCCATCGCTTATTTCCAGAAAAATGATTTGCCAAAAACACAGGCTGTTATTAAACCTTTGCTGGAAAGACCTGATGCCGATGCATCCATTTACCAACTCGCCGGAATGCTGTATAAAGCGACCAACGATTTAAAGGAATGCGAGCGCATTTATAAAAAAGGGTTGAAAAGTTTTCCCAACAGCGGCCCCCTCTACAACGATTATGGTGAATTGCTCTGGGGAAAAGACGATTACACCGCTATTAAACTTTGGGAAAAGGGAATTGAAATAGATCCCAACTGCAGCAGCAACTACTACAATGCTTCGCGTTATTATTATTTTACACAGGACAAAGTATGGAACCTTGTATATGGTGAAATCTTTATAAACATGGAAAGCTATAGCCGCAGAACGGTGGAAATTAAAAACCTGCTGCTGGAAAGTTATAAGAAACTGTTTACCGAGTCCGACATGTTTAAAAACCAGGATACAAAAAATGGTTTTGTCGTTGCCTTCCTCACCAGTATGAATAAACAAACCAGTGTTGCCGTAAATGGCATCACACCCGAATCACTCACGATGATCCGTACACGATTTATTCTTGACTGGTTTGACAAAGAATCAGCAAAATTCCCTTTCCGCCTGTTTGAATACCAGCGACAGTTGATCAGGGAAGGAACTTTTGGCGCCTATAACCAATGGCTGTTTGGCAGTGTTCAAAATCTTGATGCTTTCCAAAACTGGACCACTACGCATACAGAAGAATATGGCCAGTTTGTCAATTCGCAAAAAAGCCGGCTTTTTAAAACCGCAGCGGGACAATACTACCAGACTGCTGCCAGGTAACGCGTTTGTATATATTCTTTTGAAGCCGGCTGTGATTTCAGCCGGCTTTGTTTTTCGTGGTTTTTTACTTAATTTCAGAAAGAAGAAATAATATACCTTAATCGGGATTATTTTTTATAAACTTGCCTTTGATTGACGCCAACCTTACCAAACCAGCAGCGCTGATTTTTTATACTAACGATTTGCATCATGGAACCAAGAAGACTTTTTGATTGTATTCAATACCACCTGGAGAATGGACCTCTGCCCGATATGCTGGCGGCCAGGGAAAATGGCAAATGGCGCCCCTATGGCACGCAGGAGGTAAAGGACCTGGTAGATAAAATCGGTAGCGGCTTATTGAATATGGGCATCAGCTGCGGTGATATGACCGCCGAAGGAAGAGATAAAGTCGCTATTCTCTGTAAGAATCGCCCCGAATGGATCATGTTGGATTTGGCTGTTCAGCAAATAGGTGCCATTCTCACACCGGTATATCCAACCATTAATGTCAACGAACTGGAGTTTGTACTGAATGATGCCCAGGTCAAAATGGTATTTGTCAACGATGAAGACACTTTCCACAAAGTATATTCCATTAAGGATAAGGTTCCATCACTGAAAGAAATTTTTACGTTTGAATACGTTGCCAACGCGCGTCACTGGAAAGATGTTATCAATGCAGCTACAGACGAAACAACGAAACGCATTCCAGCCATTGCGGAAAAAATCAAATACGAAGACCTCGCAACTATTATATATACTTCAGGTACAACCGGTACACCCAAAGGGGTGATGCTCAGTCATGAGAATATCCTGAGTAATGTAATGGCCTGCATTCCCTGTTTTCCACCGGGTGAAAAAATGCGTTCTCTTAGCTTTCTTCCGTTGAACCATATATTCGAAAGAATGGTGTCTTATCTCTACTTATTCAAAGGTACTTCGATCTATTATGCGGAAAGCCTGGATACCATCGGTGATAATTTGAAAGAAGTAAAACCACATATGTTTACCACCGTTCCGAGGCTGCTGGAAAAAGTATATGACCGGATCATGTTAAAAGGAAATGAACTCACCGGCACAAAGAAAAAATTATTCTTCTGGGCACATGCACTGGCAGAGAAATTTGAGATCAATAAAAAGCAGGGAATATGGTATAGTATGCAACTGGCGCTTGCCAATAAATTAATATTCAGTAAATGGAGAGAAGGACTCGGCAGTAACCTGAGTTGTATTGTTACCGGTGGCGCTGCCTGCCAGGTACGGCTGATAAGAATTTTTACCGCTGCCGGCATACCCATCATGGAGGGCTATGGCCTTACAGAAACTTCTCCTGTTATCAGTGTAAACAGGATCCAGGTGGCAGACAGGAAATTTGGAACGGTTGGTCCGCTGATAAACAATGTGGAAGTAAAAATCGCTGAGGATGGTGAAATACTTTGTAAAGGTCCCAATGTGATGATGGGCTATTACAAACGACCTGATCTTACTGCAGAAGCAATGAGCGGCGGCTGGTACCATACGGGTGATATTGGTTTAATGGATGGTCGTTTTTTAAAAATTACCGACAGGAAAAAAGAATTATTTAAAACCAGTGGCGGAAAATATGTTGCGCCATTACCCATTGAAAATAAGCTGAAGGAATCTATGTACGTTGAGCAGGTGATGGTAGTGGGCTCAGAAAGAAAATTTGTCGGCGCATTGATTGTACCATCCTTCCCCAACCTGAAAGAATGGTGCCGGCTCAACAATGTACCTTTTACTAATAACGAAGAAATCATACACAACAGTAAGGTCCTTGACATGTACACCGACCTGGTGGAAAGTTTTAATAAATATTTCAACCATGTAGAGCAGATTAAGAAGTTTGAATTGCTGCCTTATGAGTGGAGTATCGAAACAGGTGAAATGACCCCCAAACTATCACTGAAAAGAAAAGTAGTGATGGAGAAATACAGGGACGCTATCGAACGAATATATAAATAAGCAGGAAAGATTATAAAAAAACCGCCGGTAAACCGGCGGTATAAAGCTACCCTCACATCCAGAAAAAATTATCGGAAGAATAATTTGATTACCTCTTTGTCATTCGTAGTCATATTTCTCACCAGCAAATAATACACACCGGGAACAATACCTGGTGGTCTTTGTATTGTTTTCACTTCGCCTGCATGGATATTGCAGACTGCATTGATGATACATTTTCCATCGGTCCCAACCAGGCAAATATTATAATTCCCGGCCACTACTTTTTGAAAATTGATGGAGAACGCATCCGCAACGGGGTTCGGCATTACAGAGACGGTTACATTACCACCTGCCTTTTTCACTTCAATTATTTTTGTATAAGAGTTATTGCGGCCCTGTTTTACAATACGCAGCCTGTAGAAATTGCTTCCGGCAGGCGCATTTGCATCTGAATAATAATACTGGCTGGAAGAAATCATGTTGTTAGATGTAACCATTACTGTCCCTATATCTCTAAAGTTGCGTCCGTCATTGCTTCTCTCCACGATAAACTTATCTGCTTCAAAAGCTTTTATGGTTGTCCAGTTTAGTTGCACATTGTCGCCCTGCAGTGTACCGTCAAAACTAATTCCTTCTGCTGCCAGCAAAGCACCACCACAACTACCAGTTACATGGAAGGTGGATACTTTGGTCAGGCAACCGCTGTTTACTGAGATTACACTAACATATGTACCGGTATCGGAAGGCAGTAAATATCCAATGCTATGTGTTTGATTGGAACTGAGGAAGACACTGTCAGTAGGGCTTGTCTTTTTATACCAGGCATAAGTGGCATTAGGAATGGTATCGACACTCAGGCTGATATTATTATAAAAACAATTGGAAGAAGCAGTAACTACTGTATTTCCCAGCGGTAAAATACTGGCATCATTAATAGTAGCGTTGCCACAGGCATCGATGACACGGAGGCGCACCAGCGAATAGATAACACCATTACTAATACTAAATGTCGGCGAAGCCTGGGGGGCATGATCGATGCTGGGTGTTGACGGATAACTTCCAATAATTTCATAGGTAAATGGCGCAATACCACCATTGGCTGCCGCACTCACACTGAAATTATTATTGTTACACTGGTAAACAGCCGATTGATCCAGGTTGGGATAAGTATACTGCGACAGGTTAAATGTATCGTATACCAGCGAAGCGCAACCTGTTAACGTATATTGTATAATGTAAACCGCCGGTTGCATATTGATGAACGTGAACGACGACCCGCTTTGCGTACTGTAGTTGATATTTACAGTACTGCCATCCTGCTTAATGATTTTCGGTGTCACAGTTCCACCGCTGAATGATGCATTCACGACAAGATCACCCGAACCATTTAACCACTGACCGCCCGGGCATTTTGAATTTGCATTAATACTCTTGTTCAGCCAGGAAGCTACGGGGGTAACCAACGCCGAATCAAGTGCGTTACATCCACCTGCCACGACTACCTTGTAAGAGGCGCCAGCGGGCAAACCAGGCATATCGTTTATATTGGTAACAGTTGAATTGGTAGTAGTGGTACTAACCAGTACACCACCCGGGTTGTATACGTTAATGGTATAAGGCGCTGAACCATTGCTCAGGGTTACTTTTAAATTAGTAGTACCCATTGTACACGAAGCCGTAGTTGTTATAGCTATACCCAATGGAACCGGTGCAACGGTAATACATCTTATGATGGTAGTATCATAACAAGTATTGACAACATGGATACAATAAGAACCATAAGTAACATTATTAAACACACCTGTTGTATTGCAGGCTACTACATTGTTACTGTTATCGTACAAACAATACTGTGGACTGGTCAGGTTAGTCTGCCCGGTGATGGTAGCAGTAAAAGTTGAGCAGGCTTTATTGCTGATAGAAACTGTATTCGAAACAGAAGGAACAGGCCTCGTTACACTAAAGCAACGTTGTATCAGGGTGTCATAGCATGCCGCATCGTTTTGAATTTTGATACAGTAAGAACCGTATACAAGGTTATCAAACTGACCGGTGGTATTACAGGTAACGAGGTTATTACTGTTATCATATAAACAATACTGCGGGTTAGTTAAATTAGTTTGCCCGCCTATTTTTGCCGTAAAATCGGTACAGGTCTTATTGGAAACAGATACAGAATTGCTGACAGAAGGAACCGGTTGTGTTACATTAAAGCAGCGAACAATGGTGGTATCATAACAAACAGGGTCGTTCGTTACATTAACGCAATAACTTCCATAGGCGAGATTATTGAATACACCGGTACTGTTGCACGCAATCAGAACACCGTTACCATCATAAATACAATACTGACCATTGTTTAGGTTAGATTGACCGGTAACCGTTACCGTAAATGAAGAACAGTTTTTATTGGAAATAGACACAGCCGCACCAACTGCAGGCACAGGTCGCTTTTGAGTAAAGCACCTTGTAATAACAGTACCCGTACAACCATCTGTTATATTGATACAATAACTTCCATAAGGCAGGTTATTAAATATACCGGTAGTATTGCAGGCTATATTGTTGTTGGCAGAATCAAAAATACAATACTGCGGGTTAACCAGGTTTTGCTGCCCTGTAACGGTAGCTGTAAAGCCGCCACAGACCAGGTTGCTGGTTGTTACACTCGCCGCAACAGCAGGTACTGGTGCCGTCACGGTGAAACAACGGTTAATTGTTGTATCATAACAATTATCTGTTATTGCTATACAATAAGAACCATAAGCAACATTGTTGAATATACCAGTGGTATTGCAGGTAACCAATACATTGGCATTATTATACAGACAATACTGTGGACTGGTAAGATTTTGCTGACCTGTAATGGTAGCGGTAAAATCGGAACATTGTTTATTGGAAAAGGAAACGGAAGCACCTACTGCAGGGTGGTTGGTATCAAACCAGGTATTTGTTTTAGTATTACCGCAGGCATCCTTCACAATAAAAGTAACGGACCTTGCAGTCCCCTTAAAAAAACGAAATGCCCTGTTGGCGGACCAAACAGTATCACCAGGTGCCTTGCTTACGCCATACAAAAATCCATTAAATGCAGTACCGGAAGCATTGGTATTTCCCTTATTGTCAGATAAGGAGATTGTCACATCTGCGCTGTCACAACCCACTTTAGTAACCGGTGTTCCTGTTATAGACCAATTATAATTGGCAATAGTAATAACACGTGTCTGGATTCCACCGCAGGAATCACTTAGTTGAATCGAATAGTCACCGGCTACCAGGTTGGTAAAAATGCCAGTGGCATTGCTGGTTCCCACACCAGCAGCAGAGGGTGCTACTATTGTATAATAAAAAGGCGCCTTACCATATTGCTGGTTGATGGCCGTAATTGTTCCGTTGCTGCCATTGATGCAGGTTACATCCGTTGCTGCTAATTGAAACCGCGGATCCTGGTAATTACCAGCTACCGTTATGTTATTTTGCTGAACGACGCAGCCACTGACAATATCTTTTACTTTTACAGTATAAGCTCCTGCCTGCAAACCACCAATTACATTAGACGATGTGGTTGTAGAAAATGTGCCATTGGAAACTGTAAAATTATAATTACCTGATCCGTTTGATGCATTTACAGTGATGCTGCCGGTTGCTTTACAGGTAGATGGGTCGGTAGTGGCGGTAAATGTGAGTGTGCAGCTCTGTGCAGTAACATAACCACATTGGGCTATGATAAATAATGAACATAAGAGTTTCAACAGGGTAGTATTCGCCTTCATAGTGGTACGATGATTAAAAGGATCCAGGTCAACGGATAACTGAGGTGATTCAGGAGATATTGGAGGATAGAAAAACTACGATAGTTATTATTCACCGTATTTTCCACAGCAAATTTAGTAGGACTCCTGTCCACCCACAATAGCATGTAGCCATCACTAGGTACTTCCTCTTAAGCAAAATGAATTTAATTTACTGGAGATGAGCAGTTTAAAGCAATTCTGTTATGGGTACCTTTTCGATGAGCAGTAGCTTATATTCGATAAAGCGGTGATTAATAAATACCTGTACGGCACTGATATACCCAAATACATGAGTGGCTGATCAGAAATAATATAATGTTTGTACAAATGGATTTAAATGCTTTCTGCAGCGTTTACCTGTTCTTTTTTAACGGATAATTCAATATCGGGAATTGAAATATCACTCAGCTTCACCTTGCCTCTTTCCTTTCTCACTATACGGGAGTACAAAGAAATCTCTTTATCAAATAAAAAACGGAAGAATAGTTTGGTCCAGGAAGTATGATACGATAGTGTATTGTAAAACGCAGGGGCATTTTGCCTGATTTGCGGAAGCCGGTTCCATGGTACGGAAGGAAAATCATGGTGTTCGTTGTGATACCCTACATTAAAGGCCACTTTATTCAGCACGCCGTAATAACTGTATGTTTCCTGTTCTTCCGAATTCGTCAGGTAGTGTTCCTGTATCCAGCGCGCACCCAAAGGATGCAAACCCACGGAAAAAAAGAAACTCAGCAGTAAAAAAACAATTGCCTTTATCCCAAAAATCCAGGCAATGGCTGCAATGAAAATAACCTGAAGGGCAAAATTCATCGCCACCCATTTGTCAAAAGGTTTTATTTCTTTCAACCTCGATATCCTGAATACCTGGAACAATGGATAAAACAAAAGCCATATAATTTTTCCGATAAAATAATTATTGATCAGCTTTGCCTCCCAACGGTTAGGTAAATCTGCATCCAGTTCATGTATGCCCTGGAAAGAATGATGTTTGATATGATAACGTTCAAATGAAACAGAACTGGGAAATAATTGTGGAAGGTTTGCCAGCATACCTGCCCAACGGTTGGCCGCCCTGCTTTTAAACAGCAAATGATGTGCACACTCATGAATCATCACAAACAAAGCATGGTCGATGAAAGCGCCCACCAGGTATGCTGTTGGTACGACAATCCACCAGGACAGATCTGACACCAACCAAGCCAGCACTACCTGAAATAAAACCAGTCCTGTGATTACATAAATTGTATTGGGATTTTTACCAATCAGTTTACGCATATCGGGATGCGCCTGTAAAATCTGTTTGGTCCGGATGCGGTGAGGTTCACACGTATTTGAGTAAACGAAGTCGTTCTTTTTAGCCATTGACTGGGTTTATGTCTTTTCGAAGCGGGTTAAGATACAAAATAAACCCTGAAGACATTTTCCCTGATTCATTTTTCGCCAAATAATAAAAAAAAGATGAAACACCGAATAAATTTTTAATTACATACTTGCAAAAGCATCTTTAATCCAAAATATCTAAACCCGGTATTGTCTTAAAGGAAAAACCGCCGCAAAACTGCAGCGGTTAAATGACATTATTACTAATATGTCTACTCAAAAATGAGTTTTATTATTTTCTTGTCATTTGTAGCGGCGCTTTGAATAACCAGGAAATAAATACCAGCCGTTGTACCTGGCGGGCGGCCGATAAGCTTACTATCTCCCTGTTGTACAGTGTCAACATTGTTCATTACTGACCTTCCATCAGCACCAATCAAACGTAAATTGTACCTGCCTGATTTTACTTTATTAAAACGTATCGTAAATGCATCGCGCACCGGGTTGGGGGTTATCAGTATGGACCAGTCTTGTTTTTTATTAATCAATACTATTTTTGAATAATCTGTATACACACCCAACCTGATAATCCTGATCCTGTAATAATTATTACCTTCCGGTACATTTACATCTGAAAACAGGTACATCGATTCTCTATCCCTGTTGCCCGGGGAAATATTTACCCGCCCGATTTCACTATAGTGAATACCATCATGGCTTCTTTCAACGGCAAACTGGATAGCATCAAAATCTTTACCCGTTGTCCATTGAAGCTGGACATCGTCTCTTTCCAGTTTTCCTGTCAGCGTAAGTTTTTCATTGGCCAGGGTTACTTTGCCACAGGCACCGGTAATATTAAAGCTGGTTATTTTGGTCAGGCATCCGTTGTTGACCGACACCACACAAACATACATACCTGTATCAGGAGGCAACAGGTATGGTATAATATGTGTTTGGTTACTATCAATCAGTACACTGTCTACCGGGCTTGTTTTTTTATACCATGTATATACGGCACCCGGGATACTATCGACTGTCAAACTAATATCATTATAAAAACAATCGGAAGAAGCTGTCACAATAATATTGGCCAGCGGTAAAATGCCGGCATCATTAATAGCTGCATTTCCACACATATCCACCACGCGTAAGCGAACCATACTGTAACTGGTGCCATTATTAATATAAAAGGTTGGACTGCCCTGCGGTCCCTGGTTGATAGAAGGTGTGGATGGATTGCTGCCAATAATTTCATAAGAGAAAGGCGCAAATCCGCCCGCGATAGCTGCGCTTACACTGAAATTATTGGCATTGCACTGGTACACTGCCGACTTGTTCAGGTTTGGATAAGAATAAGCTTTGACCCTTATCGTGTCATATAACAATGTGCTGCAGCCAGCCAATGAATACTCAACAACATACACAGCGGGTTCAAGGTCGCTGAAAATGCTGGTACGGCCATGCTGGCTATTGTAATTAATTGTAACAGGCAGATCATTTTTACGAATGATAACTGGTGTGGCGCCCCCCTCACTGTACCATACTTCTACATTCAAATCCCCGGAGCCATTTTGCCAGGCACCGCTGGGACATTTGGAGACAACATTATAATTCTTCTGCACCCAGGATGTTTTTGGCAAAACAACTTTATTTCCTGTAGCGCCACAGGCATCCGCTGCCATGATACGGTACTGCTGGTTATTGTCCAGTGGTGGTAGCCCGGTAATGGAAATAAACTGGCTGGACGAATTCACCGTCCTGAACAGTTCATTAGCCGGCCCGTAAATATTGACAGTATAAGGTGCGTTCCCATTGTGCAATTGGATATTGATATCTGTATTGCCGATAGTACAGGATGGCACTGCGGCAATATCAAACTGCAGTGGATCCGGCGCTGCAGTAAAGCAACGCACAATAGTGGTATCGTAACACCCGGAAGTCATTTTTAGACAATAGGAGCCATAAGGGAGACTATCAATTTGATTGGAGTAAGTACACAGCAGTTGATGGTCGTTCTGATCATACAGGCAGATCTGTATATTGGAGAAATAACGCTCCCCTGTTATCCTGACAGAGAAAGTAGAGCAGGTTTTATTGGACAAGGTTACAAAATCATCCAGTGACGGCCGTCTCGGGGGTTGTGTAAAACAATACCGGAAACTTGTATCATAGCAGGCTGGATTATTTTTAACCAGTACACAATACGAACCATAGGGAACATCATCAAATCTTCCGCTGCTGTCGCATCTAACCAGGTTATTGGATGCATCATACAGGCAATAGTTGGCTTTGACAAAATTTTGAAGGTTGGCAAAATCAACATTAAACACACCGCACCGGAAGGTGTAAGATATTTTACTTGTGTCGTAAAAAGGTTTATCAGCACCTGCAGTAAAACACCTTTGAATGACAGTATCATAGCAGGCTGGATCATTTTGAATCCTAATGCAAAAAGTTCCGTACGGTACATTATTAAATACACCGGTCGTATTGCATATGAGCTGGTGGCCACTGGTATCATAGAGACAATATTGTCCATTCACAATATTCACCTGCCCTGTAATGGCAGCCGTATAGCCATCGCAGGATCTGTTTGAGATCAATACTTCCGGGTCAACGGTAACAAGCGGTTGTGTTACTTCAAAACACCGCCGGATACTGGTATCATAACAGGCAGGATCATTCTGTGCCCTGATGCAATAACTTCCAAAACCAAGGTTATCAAATATACCAGTGGTATTGCAGGCGACCTGGTTATTATTGTTATCAAAAAGACAGAATTGAGGATTGACAAAATTTTGTTCACCTGGTATCAGTACCGCAGTTGCCCGGAATGTTTTACAGGAGAGGCTGGTAGTGGTAATACTCAACAGCGGATCCGGAATAGGCTGTGTAGCCATGAAGCATCTTGTTATAGTAGTATCATAACATTTATCGATAATATCAATGCAATAAGCTCCATAGGAAAGATTGTTAAATATACCGGTGTTATTGCACGACTGAAGTACATGCGACCCATTATACAGGCAAAACTGTGGGCTGGCCAGATTTTCCCATCCTGTTACTGTAGCTGTAAAGCTGTTGCAGGAAGTATTGCTGATGTCAATGGTATTATCGACAGTGGGTGGATTTGGATCTGTCCATGGTATTATACTAGTGTTGCCGCATTTGTCTTTCGCCACAAATACAGCATTCCTTGCTTTTCCTTTATAAAAATGGAATGATAATGTATCGGACCAGGTGGTATCACCGGGTATGGTGGAAACACCAAATGTAAAACCCGGGAAGCTGTATCCTGCAATGGATGTGTGACCTTTATCATCTTTTAAGTAGAACGTTACGTAGGCACTGTCGCAGCCAATTTTATTTACACTAATTGAATCCACCTGCCAGTTATAATTATCAATGGTAATGATCCTGGTTTGCCTGCCACCACAGGAATCCGTCAACTGGATGGAATAATCACCAGGTGACAGGTTATTAAAAAAACCGGTTGTATTGGTGGTTCCAACCCCCGATGCGGAAGGCACTACTATTGAATAGGTGAAAGGTGGTCTTCCGAATTGAATATTATCCACTGTGATGGTCCCATCCATTCCATTGATACAGGTTACATAGGTACCAGTTAACCCAAACCTGGGATCCTGGTAACTGCCGGTTACCACTACACTATCTTTTTCCAGTATACAACCGGAAAACAAATCTTTCACTTTCAACAGGTAAGTTCCCGGTTTTAACCCTTCGATATTATTGGAAGAAGTAACGATCGTGTCACTGACACCCAAAACAGTGTAGTTATAATTACCCGATCCATTGGTGACATTTATGGTGATAATGCCGGTAGCTTTACAGGCTGATTCCTGCGTGGTATAGTTCATTTGCAAATCACAGGTCTGGGCTACGCTACCGGCAGACGTAAAGAAAAACAACAAAAAGAAAATGTAAAAAGCGGCACCAGTATTCGCGAATAGCCCGGCAAACTGATTTATTTTATGAAGGACCTTATTATGATGGGAAGATGTTTCAATTGTTGAAACCGGTAGCTGTTTATTCAGCGACGGACATACGACAAGACGGTTTTTCCTTGTTAGCATAGGAATGGATTTAGTAATAGAGTATTACAAAAATATAAATTACCTTGGTGGATACACTTAGCAATCAGAAATATTGAAAACAAATAAAAGTCCGCAAGCAAGACTAAATAAAAAACAATTCATCGGTTGATTTGATGAACACAGCAGCTAGAAGTTTTACTATCAAATTAATTCTACTGTTGAAATGCAATAGATTTCGTTGCAGCATCATTGATGAGAAAGAAGATTATTTCCTGGATTCACAAGTATATTAACACCGGTAAAAAAAAACTGTAATCTCCCGCAATTACTTTGGTGCATGAAACCAGTTATGGTGAAAGAATATCCTTCTTTATAGTGTGTTGCTGCTGGTATACAGCGAAGTGCCGGCAAACAATGCCTTCAGCAGAAAGAAGCACAGGCATAAGAAAATCTATTGCCATGTATTGCATAAAAAAAACGCCTGGCAAAGGGATGCAGACATTACCGATGCCTGGCTAAAATAAAATATTGTGTGGTATTAAAGGGGAAGAATAGTTAAAAGGGGAATTATCAGGAGGCTTTTTTACCTTTTTTTATTTTTTCTTCTTCGATGTGAATAGCCCACTTCTCCAGCAGTTTCATCAATTCTTCGGGCTTGAGTGGTTTACTCAGGTAATCGTTCATGCCCGCGTTCAGGCAAATTTCCTTATCGCCCTGTATAGCATTTGCAGTAAGCGCTATGATTACCGGATGCTCACCCAATGTTTGCCGTATGGATCTCGTCGCTTCGAGTCCATCCATTTCAGGCATCTGCACATCCATCAGCACAATATCGAATGCTTCTTCCTGTACCATTTGCAATACTTCCAATCCATTGTTTGCCATCGGCGCTTTGTAACCAAGTTTGCTCAGGATAATAAGTACCAATTGCTGGTTAAACATATTGTCTTCTGCACAAACAATTTTCAGCGGGTATCTTTCAGCAAAGCTGGACGACAATTGCTGCGCAGCAGGTTTGTTTTCACTGACCGGGTTGGCAGACTGCAATTCTTCTGCTATATGTTTGAATAAAACCTGGTGGCGGATGGGTTTTGTCAGCACCGATTTAAACAAGGTCTCAAATTCTTTATGCCGCTCATCGCCTACAGAACTGAGCAGGATGATCGGTAACCGGGGCCTCTTTGTACGGATCTGCTGCGCCAGTTCAATACCATCCATTTCCGGCATTTGCATATCCGTTAATACCAGGTCAAAATCATTATCCTTTGATAATATGGCTAAAGCCTCCTTACCAGAGTCGGCCAGTACAGGAACGAGTTTCCATTGCTCCAGTTGAAATTTGAGAATATTCCTGTTGGTATCATTGTCGTCAATGATCAATACCCTTCTTCCGGCCAGGCCATTATTTACATTGCTGCTTACGAATGGCCGCAGTACCTGGATGCCAGGTTTAGTCTGGATGGTAAACGTAAATGTCGTTCCTTTCTGTAATTCACTTTTCACTGAGATACCGCCCCCCATCAAACCGATAAGTTTTTCTGAAATGACCAGGCCCAACCCGGTACCACCGTATTTCCTGGTCGTCGAGGAATCTACTTGTGAAAACGCTTTGAACAATCGTTCCATTTTATCTTCCGGGATACCAATACCAGTATCCCTCACTTCAAATTCCAGCAACAGTTGGCCATCAGCCAGTATTTTTTTCAAATGGACTGCCACAAATATTTCTCCTTCATGAGTAAACTTGAGGGCATTGCCCACCAGGTTCATTAACACCTGGCGCAGCCTGAATCCATCGCCCACAATAGTGGGAGGTACATTCGTATCAATCTTGTATACCATATCGAGCCCTGCTCTCGATGCTTTGCCTGCAAAAACATCCAGTATTTCTTCAATACAGGTGCGCAGGTCAAAATCTTTTTGCTCCAGTTCTATTTTACCCGATTCGATTTTTGAAAAATCAAGGATATCATTAATAACCGTCAGCAGGTTTTCACCACAGGTGCGAATGGTATCGGTATACTCTGTTTGTTCTTCGTTCAGTGTTGTTTGAGAAAGCAGCGAAGCCATCCCGATGACGCCATTCATCGGTGTCCTGATTTCATGGCTCATCGTAGCCAGGAATACACTTTTTGCTTTATTGGCTTCTTCTGCCTCAATCCTCGCCCTTTCTGCATCACGTCTGGCCTTTCTTTCTTCTTCTGTTGACAACATGAGGCTCCTTGTTCTTTCTGCTACCTGTTGCTGCAATACTTTTTTCTGCCGGTTGATAATATTTACCCGGAACAGGTAAATACCCACAACGATTCCCAGTACACTCACTACTGCCAGTAACCGGAACCACCATGTCATCCAGAACGGCGGCGTAATAACAACCGGCAAACTGATCATCCTGGACGACCAGCCTCCTTCATTGTTCCAGCCCCTCACTTTAAAAACATAATGCCCGGGATTCAGGTTGGTATACGTTACGGTATGTTTTGAATCTGCTTCGCTCCAGTTTTTGTCAAACCCTTCCAGCATATAGGCATATTGTTTCTTTTCCCTGGTGGTATAATTTAATGAAGCAAACATGAAGGAGAACACTGAACTTTTGTAAGACAGTGTGATGTTGTTTGCTTCAGAAATTTCCTTTTTTAATGGCGAAGGATCTTTTTCATCAGCGGCAATGGGAACCTGTTTATTGAATATTTCAAAGCCGGTAAGTACCAGCGGCGGTTCAAAGGCATTGTCCTTAATCCGCGCTGGAGAAAATTCATTGAATCCATTGACGCCACCGAAATACATAGTACCATTTTCCGTTGTGCAGTAAGCGCCACTTATAAATTCATTCGACTGCAATCCATCTCCCAGGCCGTATTTCTTAATCTTTTTTGTTTTTACATTGAAGCTGCACAGCCCTTTGTTGGTACTGATCCAAAGATTTTTATTATCATCCTGCAGGATACCAAAAATCATATTGTTCGGTAATCCATCAGCAGTCGTATAAATGGTAAACAATCCCGTGGCCCTGTCAAAATAATTAAGACCAGCGGACGTCCCTACCCAGAAATTGCCAATGCTGTCTTTAAAAATGGGGCCGACCCTGTTATCGCTGATGCTATTCCTGCTGTCGGAATGTACAAACCGCCTGAATGTTTTTGTATTAATTTCGAACACCTGCAAGCCGCCACCATCCGTACCCAGCCACAGATCGCCGTTGTCGTCCTCATATATAGAACGGATATTGCGGTTGTTAGGACTGGTACTGGTGGGATCTTTAAACTCGTATGATGTAAAACCGTTGGTTTCGGGGTGGTACAAATTAAGACCGCCTCCCTGCGTTCCTATCCAGATATTTTTATTCCTGTCTTCGTGTATTGCCCATGCATTGTTATTGCTGATTGAATTGGGATCGGCAGGGTTATGAGAAAAATGACGATAAGTATGTAGTTGTGGGTTATATACCGTTACGCCATCTGCCCAGGTACCAATCCACAGGTTGCCCTTGCTGTCTTCACATACGTCAATGACATGATCGCCGCAAATGCTGTTTTTATTTCCTTCCCCGTGCCTGAACCTCTTGAAATCATTGGTCAGTGGATCAAATAAATTCAACCCACCTCCATCTGTTCCTATCCATAATTTTTTATTATGATCCTCTACAATACAAAGCACATTGTTATTACTCAAACTGTTTTCGTCTGATGTTTGGCGGTAGTGTTTGAATTTATGGGCGTCCCTGTTCAGCAGGTTAATGCCACCCGCAAATGTTCCCACCCAAATGCTTCCATTCCTGTCGCGGTATAAAGAGTGAAGAGAATTATTATTGAGACTGGTGTTATCAACTGCATCATGTATAAAATTCTGGAAGCTGTTTTTTTCTGTGTTGTAGATGCAAAGACCGCCGTTTTCAGTTCCTATCCACAACTGGCCATCGATATCTTCGGTGAGGGAATACACCACATCTTTGGCAAGGCTGTTGACATTTTTGGGATTATGACGGTAATGAATAAATGAATTGGTCGCATTGTCAAACAGGTCGAGGCCTTTTCCATCTGTCCCGATCCACAACCGGTGCCTGCTGTCTTCAAAAATGGTGCATATATTATTGTCAGCAATACTGCCTGGCTTTTTATCATCGTGTTCAAACTTCAGGAAAGACCTGGTGAACTGGTCAAACAGGTTAATACCACCACCCCTTGTTCCTACCCAAAGCCGGTGCTGGCTATCAAGGTAGATATCGCTGATATTATTTTTGGAGGAGTAAAAAGTGCAGGATCCTGTTTTTGTATCGAAGTAATTAAGATCACCTTCTTCTGTTCCCAGCCACAGGTTGTCCTTTTGATCTGTTATTACTTTGGTGAGCAGGTTGCTGGACAGTTTTCCTGTACTGTTTTTATCTGCTTTGAAATGGGTAAACTGGTTTGTTTCCCGGTCGTATTTATTCAATCCACCTCCGCGTGTTGAAATCCAAATGATCCCCTTACTGTCTTCCACCAAACCGGAGATAAAATTATTGCTGATACTTTTATCGTTGTTCGGGTCATTTTTATACACGGTAAAATTATACCCGTCGTATTTGTTCAGGCCATCCCTGGTACCAAACCACATAAATCCGCGGGAGTCCTGCAGTATGCACAAAACATTGTTTTGTGATAAACCGGAGTTGATGTCCAGGTGTTCGAATTTCAGGTATTGCTTTTGTGAAAAGCCGCCGTAATGGAGTGCGAGCAAAATAAAAATGAATATAAATCGGCTGGGCTTCATGCAGGTTGCTCGGTTAATGGATTTTAAATCTGCGGGGTCTTGTTAAGTAATTGTTGCGGAAATCCCGGATCAATCATTTTTTATTTACATGTTTAAATCCTGCATTCCCACAATAGTGCTTTCCGCATTAATAACGCCAAAGGCTGGAAAAATATATGAGAAAAGCTTGTTTTGTTTATGAATTCTAGTCGGTTTATTCATCTGTTCCTAATTGTTAACCCTTAATAAGCCCTCCCATTTGCAGGCTATTGCCCAATTTTATTGGAAACCAGGCCAATGCCAATAATTTCTCGTTGCCTGCTCAATCCAATATCCAACCGGTACCAGCCATGAAACACAAAGTTGACCAATCATGGAAAGTTTAGCATCCACGATTAATATCCCCAACTGGTAAGGTCTGCTCCGGCTGGCGCCCTCGATTTTACTTCTTCAGTCCACCTGGTAATAAACATCTGGTGATATCGCAGGCGGCTGATATAATTCGGTTGTGTCATTTTCCAGTTATTTATACCCAATCCAATGACCAATTGGGTATTGGGGTCGCCGCGGCAACAGCCCGCTTTTGGGTGGCCTGATAAAAGTCTTTAACTTGATGTATTGTCTGCACACGACCCATTGATCCTGAATATTCGGGCGCGATGAAAGGAAAACCATCATTACATGCCGACTCATTATTTACAACAAAGCTTGTGGAAGCAATTCGGTGCCAGTATCGATATGCTGCACAATGCTATTTCGATGTGGCCGGAGGAAAGCTGGGACAAGAATAGAAAATTTTTCTATACTGCGTATCACTGCCTGGTATTTCTAGATTACTACCTGTCTATTCCACCAGCAGATTTTACTTCTGCATTACCATTTACGCTTACCGAAGCAGATCAGCTACCAGCCGATGCTATTGACGATATTGTGCCTGACCGACTATATAGCAAGATAGAATTACTGGACTACCTCCAGGCAAGCCGTGAAAAATGCCGCCTTGTAATTGCCGGCCTGACAGAAGAAAAATTACAGCAGCGATGGATCAGTGGCGAGGGCAATATGAACCTGGCATTATCCAGTTCTGCAGCATTACAATTTTCGGTACTGGACATCTTATTGTTTAACCTGCGGCATGTTCAGCACCATGCGGCGCAGTTGAACATGTTATTGCGCCAGATGTTTAATATCGCACCCGCATATGTTTCTTTCGTCAAAGATGGTTTATGAATAAACCTGGTGTCAAAAACAGCGATGCAGCAAAAAAGGGGTTTCTTTAACAATTTGGATTGATCCCTGGCAATAATTTTATATTACTTAATACCGGTAGCGCATCATGAATAAAACTAGTTTGCTTCAGCTCTTTCATTCAATGAAAGTATTCCCCGTTTTGATACCACTAATTTTTTTCGGATGCCATCGACCAGTTAAAGAATCCATTGACAAACTAGACACCCTTCACTTGTCAAATCCGATATTATCACAAGATTTCACTGATAAAAGAAAATTCTATATCAAAGAAGATTCATTGGTGATAACAACTCAAAACAATGACACACTTAAGTACACAAAAGCCGGCTTTAATGAAATCGTTGATAACTTTCCGGAGCTATACTCCAAATACCCTGTAAATCCAGACCTGACATATGCCTGTAGCAATCCAATCAAAGAATTAAGCGCCAATAACGGGAACATTAAACACATTAGTTTTTCCAGTGAAACAGGGCAAGACAAATACTATATCTTATATGCTTACTTCCTTCGAAAGCAATTTAGACTAGATCAGTATGATAAGCAAAGACATAACCTGGTAGTCATTTACAATGACATCAATGCTATTTATGGCAGCTTGAATTTTGGGGGCACTTATTTTGGGCACCAGTACAGAAGAATAGCTGGCTATGCTGAATTTGCTATCTACCAATACAATCAAAACAGTGGCTATTATGACAAGGACTATGGGATAAAAAAACAGAAAGTAATTTACATTAACTCGCTGCGACAATTCGTACGGGATGAATTGGCAGATGAAAAAAAATTTAACCAGGCAATTATATCAATGAAGAATAAGAACGAATTGAGATCAAGCCTGGAGAAATTAATAAAGGAAATAGAGAGCTTGATAACTGATAACTTTTATTTAAAGAACGCCCAGCGCTTTCAACACACTTATTACTGATAGATACCCCTAAATAAAATGATTAGAAAAATCAATCCAATTTAGTTTGTAGATACTTTCTAACAGTACTTACATCGGTCATTACTTTTCCACACTATTGTATTCTTCATCTGTTACTTTACTCAACCATGCCACAATACCCTGTTGTGTATTGGCATTAATGGCGATATGGGTCATACTGTTGTCGTGCGAAGCACCATGCCAGTGTTCAACGCCAGGTGGTATATTCACCACATCGCCTTTCTGAATCAATTGAACAGGTTTCCCTCTTTCCTGGTAATAACCGATGCCATCCGTTACCAGTAATACCTACCCGCCCGGATGTGTATGCCAGTGGTTTCTTGCACCAGGCTCAAATACCACATTTCCAATTTGACAATGAAGCACAGGATCATTCGGGAGTAATAACCGAACCCATGCTGTGCCGGTAAAATAATCAGCAGGTGCTTTTTCTCCCGGGGGGAAAATATTGCTTGTGGTATTCATACTTCTCAATTTTTTGCAGGTGCCTCAGGTATTGTGTACCTGTTTTTCCCGCATCTTAAATTCTTCCAGGTCGATCAGTGCATGGTATTTTCGGATCAGTTCTTCATTAAATTCAGAACGCAGGTTCATTTTGTTGAGAATGGTCCGCTGGTGTTCCAGCAATTCCAGGTAAATCTCCTGAAACTGCTCACGTGCCATATCATTCCCCAGTTCTGTCTTCTCCAGTTCATGCTCCAGGAATTTCAGATCAGAATGCAATCTTGTATGCAGGTTATCCAGGTGCTCATTGACTGACAAATTACCATCGTATTTATCATGCAGGTATTCCAACGAGTATTGAGCCATTTTCTTTTGGATGATAATTTCCTGCTTGGGTGCTGGTATCATTCCGGGACGCTCTTCCAGTTTTACCAGGCGGATTACCCAGGGCAGGGTTAATCCCTGCAGTACCAATGTTACCAGTATTACAATAAACGTGATAAAAAGAATCAGGCTGCGGTAAGGCATGGGATGTCCTTCACTGGCCAGTAAGGGTATTGACAATGCGGCGGCCAGCGACACCACACCCCGCATTCCCGCCCAACCAAAAATGATTGGCCCCCTCCAACCGGGGTTTCTTTCCGCCACAGTAATAAAGTGACTCATAAACCTGGTAAACACGGATGCACCAAATGTGCAGGCCAGTCGTGTCACTATCAAAATAAAAGAAATGATTAAACCATACCAGATAGCTTGCCCAATGCCTATATCTCCCAGTTGATTCACAATAGAAGGCAATTGCAATCCAATCAGGAAAAACACCAGGCCGTTTAATACGAAAACGATATTCGTCCACACGTTGATCCCTTCAATCCTGCTCCGGTAATTAAGCATACTTTGCCGCTTGCCTGATAACAATAGTCCGCCGGATACCACTGCGAGTACGCCTGAAAAATGAAAGTATTCCGCGGCATAATACATACAATAAGGTGTAACCAGTGTCAGTATGATTTCAATACTGGTCGTGGTAGGCAGCCATCGGTGTATTCCATAAAAAATAAATCCAATCGCCAGTCCAATCAATATTCCCAATACAATCACCAGCACAAAGCTCCATGCTGCTTCGCGCAGGTGAAACTGTCCAGTGATCACCGCTGCCAGTGCAAAACGAAAAACGATCAATGACGATGCATCGTTTAACAAACTCTCACCTTCAATAATACTGACCAGTAGTTTGGGGACTTTTACCTGCCGGAGGATAGTTGTAGCAGATACCGCATCGGGCGGTGAAATAATACCACCGAGGAGAAAACCCAATGCCAGTGTAAAACCGGGAATAATGGAATAGGCCGCAAATGCGACTACGCAGGATGTAATGATAACTATGGGAAAGGCAAAGCTGGTAATGACCCTTCTCCATTTCCAAAATTCCTTCCAGGATATTTGCCAGGCAGCTTCATAGAGCAATGGTGGAAGAAAAATAAAAAAGATCAACTCCGGGTCGATGGTAATATTGGAAAATGCTTTGGTGAAACTCAATATCAAACCACCCAATACCAATACAATAGGGTACGCCACACGAACCTTATTGGCGAGCATGACCAGTGCCAGGATAATTAATATCAGGTAAACATATTGGATAAACAGGCTTTGCATGGTGGGGAGTATCACTATAAAAATAACGAAAAGCCGGTTCAGCGCTTCAACAATTGCCGTTTGACTGCATTTGTACTCATTTTATCTTCATGCCCGGTACAACCGGCGTGGCTTCGGTCAATGTTAGTGCTTTAACCATGTTCTTTGTTCCATTTTTATATTTCAAAAAATGCGGCGTTAACAAATGCGCTTTGTAGGCATCTTCGTTTGCATAAATTTCCAAAATGGTGATATAGGTAGGATTGTCATTTTCTGACACAGCATATAAGGTTAGTACGCCCGGTTCTAATTTTACCGAAGCTTCGATTTCTTCCTTCAGCAAAGTTTTGTATTGATCCAGTTGTGCCGCGTCAACTTCAATTTTTGCGAGCCTTACTTTTTGTTTTTTATCCTGCGCGATGGCAGTTCCGCAAAAAATTACCAGCAGGACGGAACTGATAAGCAGTTTAAAGAAAAAGCTTTCGCGAATCGTTTGCATGTGACAATATTTTAATCAAAATAAACTTTCTGCCATTCCATACACTCGTTCAATCAAAGACCCGTCGATTTTTCCATTGCTTCGGTATAACGGGCGCCCATGATGGTGATATGTGAAGAGGCTGTTTCAATTTCCTGTAACTCTGCCGCAGTTAACTGTATGGAAGCGGCTGCATTATTTTCCGTGAGCCGGTGGAGTTTTGTCGTACCAGGTATTGGTACTATCCAGGGATTTTGCGCCAACACCCATGCCAGTGCTATTTGAGCAGGCGTTGCATTTCTTTTTGCTGCAAACTGATCCAGCAGATCCAGCAATGCTTTATTGGCGATACGGGCTTCTTCTGTAAACCTTGGCAGGTTGCGCCGGATATCACTCTCTGCAAACTTTGTATTTTCATCAATCTTCCCGGCTAAAAAACCTTTGCCGAGCGGGCTGAATGCCACCAGCCCAATACCCAACTCTTCAATAGTGGGGATGATTTCTTTTTCATGTTGCCTGGTCCACATGGAATATTCACTCTGCAAAGCGGTTACCGGTTGTACAGCATTTGCACGGCGGATGGTTTGAGCACCTGCTTCCGAAAGGCCAAAGTGTTTTACTTTCCCTTCCCTGATCAAATCCTTTACGGTGCCTGCCACGTCTTCAATTGGAACATTGGGATCAACCCGGTGCTGGTACAACAGATCAATCACATCTGTACGCAATCTCTTTAATGACCCTTCAGCGGCTTTTTTAATATTATCAGGCCGGCTGTTCACACCCACCATTTTTCCGTCCTGTATATCGAATCCAAATTTGGTAGCAATCACTACCTCCTTGCGGAATGGCGCCAACGCCTCACCCACCAGTTCTTCATTATTATAAGGGCCATACACTTCGGCCGTATCAAAAAATGTGACTCCCTGCTCCACGGCTTTTGCGATCATATCAATCATATCTTTCTTCCCGGGGAACGGGGCGTAGGAAAAAGTCATTCCCATACAACCCAGCCCGATAGCAGACACTTCGAGGTTATTTTTTCCCAGTCTGCGTTTTTGCATTGTTGTTGCCATAAAGAAAGGTTTTAAATATGGAGCAAAGCTACAACCGGACAATATGCCTGAACTAATATATATGAAATAAGAAATTACGAAATTCAAACAATCTCATCATTACTGTGGGTCTTGCTGTAACGATAACAAGTAGTCAGCAAATTGAAACGCCTGCTGTAAGAAGGATGGAATTACGCACGAATTCTGTTAGTCAAATGTGACGGAACTTCAGCGGGCTGAGCTGTACATGTTTTTTAAAGAAGTTGTTGAAATGGGTCACTTCAGTAAAACCCAGTGCATAGGCAATTTCAGATACATTCCATGCGCTGTGCTTCAGTAATATTTTTGATTCCCGTACGATGCGTTCTGCAATGATTTGCGAGGTGGTTTTATCGGTTGTTTCTTTTACAGCACGGTTGAGGTGATTGACATGTATATTCAGTTGCCGCGCGTAATCAGACGCTGCGCGCAGTTGGACAGCTTGGTTATTGTCATCAATGGGAAACTGTCGTTCCAGCAATTCCAAAAACAGGGAAGAAATCCGCTGCGATGCATTCATCTGGTGTTTTTCAAATTTTGCAGCGGGTAGTTTCATTGCAAAATGCAGGAATTCAAAAACAAGGTTGCGCAATACATCATATTTGTGGGGATAATCAGAGGCAATCTCTTCAAACATGTTTTTATATATGTTTGTCACCCTGTCCACCTGTTCATTGGTCAATTCAAACACATGGGTGTTACCGGGTTGAAATACGGAGTACTGTTCCAGGTTGCCAAACTGGTGAAAAAAAGCTGGTGTAAAAAGACAAAAGAAACCGCTTTCAATCTTGTGTGTAAATTCACAGCTATATGGTATTTGTGGGTTGGAAAAAACCAGGGCCTGTTGTTGTATGTCCACTACTTCATCTGCATAGTGCATCCGGTAAGTGCCGAGCACCAGCATAATCTTAAAATAATCACGCCTGCTGTAGGGAACGGGTTTGGCATTATTGCCTACAAAGGGCTCCAGTTTAAACACATTGAAATGCCCGATTTCCTTCCGGATATCAGCAGGCACAGCGCCGAATTTACGGGTATAAAACTCTTCAATGGTTTCTATTTTTCGCATCTCCCACAAACTTACTGATTTCATAAAACATGCTGGATTTTGATAAACTTATTATTGAATACCCAGGATGCAATGACATTCCATACAAAGGTTTTACTACCTGTTATGTCTGCACGGATTTTTTGATTCACGGTACCGGACAGGGTCAGCGGGCAATCGTTTCTCACCAGGGTCAGTACCGCTGTGAAGAAATAACCATCTTCCTTGTCCAGTTTTAAATAATAAGGTTGTGGGTTAAACTTTAAAAAGTAGTCCTTTGTCAACCGGATATTTGAAAAATTAATATTCAGCGTGATAAAATTGGTATTGTGAATGGTACCTGCATCCAGTCCGTGTGAATAGAGATAATAAATACCGATGCTGGTATTCTTTGCAATCATATACCGGGGAAACAATTCTGCTGCGAGGTAACGACGGACAATAGTCGTTTCACTGCTGTCGCCATTAATGGGAATGACAGAAGTTCTATAATTCAGGCCAAGGTGGGTACCTGCTGTAAACAGAAATTTGTTGCTGGTAACTGCTTTGTACCTGGCCCAGAAAACCATCCCCCATGGCTTTCCTTTCAGGGAGAAACGGATATCGGGTTCCACACTGAATTTACCCCTGCCCGCTGCATGGATAAACATGGCAGCGGGTTTGCCGAGCGAAAAAGTGGGTATGATGGAAATACCATTATTGGTGACGCCAATCGATCCGGAAAAATATACCGGTTGCTGAACACTGTCTTTCTTTTGACTGAAAGCAGCAGACGTTATTACAAATAGGTTCAGTACCAGGGCAGCAGTCGTTTTATGCATCGTTGTTGGGTTGTTTGGGTCTATGGATGCAAAGAAATTATAACCAGCGAATTTGGTATAACGAAGTTCAAAGCAATCATTACGATTTTCAAACAATACTTATTCCCATACCAGACATCAGCATAAGTTGACTTGATTTACTTGTCAAGGAAAATAATGGCAAATGCTCAAGACAAGATTGTTACCGGCTATCTTTCCCCTTATAAATTATTTCATGTAACATTTACAGAACGAGATTTTCGCAATTACAGGGTTCTCGATTTCTTGCTACCTTCAATGATAACTTCAGTAAATATAACCTTTATATGAAACGACTCAGCATTTTCATCATCTCGCTGGCACTCGTCTCTACTGTTGCCGGACAACAATCTATCTCATCCGCCATTGAGCGGCAGTTTAAAAAAATTGAAAGCGATATTTTGTCAACGGCTCAGGCAATGCCTGAAGACAAATATGATTTTTCACCGGGAAGCCTTCATATTAAATACAGCAATTTCACCGGAGTTCGGACTTTTGCCGGTCAGTTAATGCACCTGGCTACTGATAATATACTTATCTGGAGCGCAATAACCGGCGATCCTGTTCGCGCGGATATTACAGACGTAAACGGGCCCAAAAATATACAATCAAAAAAAGACGTCATCGATTATGTCAAAAGTTCCTTCGATATTGGGCGAAAAGCCATCGCTGCACTGACTACACAGAATGCAATGGAAATGATCGAATTCAGGGGTCGCCAATTACCCAAACTGGATTTGGCATTTTATGCGCTGACGCATTCCAATGAACATTATGGGCAGATGGTCATCTATCTCAGGGCCTGTGGTATCGTACCGCCACCGACTATTAATGAAAAATAGTTTTATTGCACAGCGACCGATCGTTGCCATCAATCATTTGAACAGCAACTGAACCGCATCAGCAATCATTGACTGATCCAGTTTCTTGATTTCGGTATCAAAATAACTGGCATTATAATAAAAACGAATCAAAGTAGCCGGGCTTGATTTCAGCAACTGAATGCTGGCATTATCCAGCGTGTATTTGGCATAGAGTTCAAACCCCTTGGATAAGTTAGCCATATCATACGGTTCTCCCACATAGGTATTGTCGGCATAGAGTGTTACGATGGTCCCATTGGACAATTTAATTTTCAACGGACTGTCTTTCATCACTCTTGGGGAAAAATGATATGCGAGGAATACACCCACTTCGATAGTTGCCTGTTGCTTTACTTTTTCCAGCCGAAAGGATACAGGGTTTCCCAACATGGCAGTTTCCAGCCGACCATAATTAGTCGTATAAATGGTATCGCCGGTCAGCTTATCTATA
Source organism: Chitinophagaceae bacterium (assembly GCA_044223995.1). Lineage (GTDB taxonomy): Bacteria > Bacteroidota > Bacteroidia > Chitinophagales > Chitinophagaceae > JACMLD01. Next base: position 26,162 of record JBGALE010000001.1, on the reverse strand, counting down.
TTTGTTTTAATGCGTTGCCCAAATACCATTGCAGGTAACATGACAGCTATAATGGTTGCGATTTTCATAAACTATACTTTGCTGCAAACCTAGCAGACAGGAAGGGCAAATAATATGACCATGCTTAGGCAAAATGATGATTTTTGAGGGGTAAAATAGTCCTGCAAGAATGCAACTGCACGAATTAACGAATCCAGCTATTTTTATGTGCCAGGCTGATGATCTGTGCTTTGCTGTTCACATGGAGCTTTTGGTAAATATTCGCAATATGCTTCCGGATGGTGAGTGCACTGATATTTAGCTGCGTGGCAATGCGCTTGGCATCATATCCATTGATGGTAAATTGAAGTATCTCCTTTTCCCGCTCTGTGAGCAGGTCAGGCGGCAATGATCGTTCATTACTTTTTGCAGCGCCGGTTATTTCAGACCTGCTCAATAATTGCAGGGTCTTCCTCGCAATGGCGGCACTCATCGGTGCACCGCCGTTGTCAATGGCCGTGGTAATTGCATTGTGCAGGGTCTGTGCAGATTCGTCCTTTAATAAATATCCCTGCGCACCTGCCTTGATGGCCTCAAATATTTTATCATCGTCATCAAAAATAGTGAGTACAATAAAGTATATGTCAGGGTACAGCGAGCGTGCTATTGAAATAGTTTGTATGCCATCCATCTCCGGCATTTCCAGGTCCATAAACAATACCTGCGGCATTTTCTCCAACGGCAAACCCTTCAGTTGTTCCAGGCAATCGTTTCCGTTAATGGCGGTAAAACACAGTTCGAGATCATCAAACTGTTTTATTTTATCGGCAATGCTGCTGCGGTTTACCGCCTTGTCATCGACCAGTCCTATCCTGCATTTCTTACTCATGTTGCTATGATTGATCAATAAAGTAACAATTATTTATGTTGCCCCTGTCTACTTAATTTATAGTAGGGATTGCTATACTTACACAGGTGCCTTCATTGGGCTTTGACATTATTTTCAATGCCATGCCCGATTCCACAGCGCGTGCCTGCATATTCACCATCCCATTGCGGGCATCGTTTTGTGTGCCGGTACTTTCTATACCACCGCCATCATCTGTTATTTGAATACTGGCAGTTTCCCTGCTGTCAATCCGGATGTTGATATTTTTTGCGCTGCTATGCTTCAGTGCATTGTGTACCGATTCCTGTACAATGCGAAATATATTCAGCGCCATTTGCGAACTGACCCTTACATCCTGCTGGATATCTTCTGTAATATTAAATTGTATATTACTGTAGGTCGGTTCCAGCTTACCCAGGTAATTTTTTATGCGATCGCTGATACCGGTAATGGTAATGTGTTCTTTATTTAACACCCAAATGGTATCGCGCAAAGAATTAATGATTTCCTGTGAGTGTTGCTGCAGGTTGCGCAGGTTAATGGTGGGGGAAGGCAAACTGTTGCCCGTAATCTTTTCCACTTCGGCACGTATGGCTGTTGCATAAGCGCCAATATTATCATGCAGATCAGCAGCAATGCGTTTGCGTTCCTGTTCTTCTGCTTCCATGACAGACTGTGCAGCGATTTGTTTTTCCTTTTCCAGTGCCAGTTGCATTTTTACCTGTTGCTTCCGCCGGTAATTTTTAAATGCCAGGAAAAATATCGTTGCACCCATGCCGGCAAAAACCAGTGAACCAATCAGCCAGTAGTTCTTGACGGTAATATCCAGCTTCTGTTCTATAATGGTATTCTCCTTTTTCTGTATTTCGTTTTCTCCCTGCAGTTCTGCTATTTGTTTGGAAGAGTTAAGTGTATTGAATGAATCTTTCCAGCGAATAATATCTTCCAGGGTTTTGCTGTACTCCGCAATATTGCCCGATGCCTTGTAGTTTTCCGCCAATGACCGGTAAATCATTAGTAACTGTGATGTCAAACCGCTTTTCCTGGCCAGTTCAATACCTTCATTGCACAGCGCAATGCCTTTTTCGGGCTGGTTATTGTGTGCGTAATAACTGGCCAGGCTGCTCATATCATAAACAATATAAAAAGGATCGTTTAATATCCTTCGCAATTCCAGTGCTTCGTGCAATGGGGCTTCTGCCAGTTTACCCTGCTTGCCATCAATCAATATTTTGGCTTTTATACTGAGTGCAGTGGCCAGGAACAATATGTTTTCATTCTTACGCGCATCTGCAATAGCCATGTCAATGTAATACCTGGCGCTGTCTGTATTCCCCAGTGAATTATAGGTGGAGGCGATATTACTGTACAGTGCCCCGTAATTATTATAAAACTTTTTATCGGAAGAAGTATGCAGGGCTTTGGTCAGCCAGTTTAATGCTTCAGGATATTGTTCCATTTCCATTTGCACCCACCCGATGCCGGTTTTTGCCTGGATTTGTATCAATGTATCTTTTTGCGCTTCGGCCAGTTGAACCACCTGCACCAATTGCGAAATAGCATCGGTATAGTGGTTGGCCCTGTCAAGTATTTTAGCCCGGAAAAAAAGTATTTGCAGGTAAAACTTTGGCTGCCCCGGCTCACCCTTATATTTTTTTGCCAGCTCGTCGATGGTATAAAGAGCGCTGTCAGTAAATTCCTTTCTCGCATAATAAGATGCCCTGCAGAAAGCTGTTTTATCTGCATCCATGCTATTGGGTGCAGCAGCGGTTAATTTTTCTGCCAATAATATATACGGATACAGCGTATCAGCATTGATAGGCTGATCTGCCAGCAGGTAAATACTGTTGAGCTGTATCGTCCTGTCACTGGCGGCATGTATAGTATGACGCAGGCTGTCGATCATTTTCGTTTGCGCATGAGCGGTAGCGGTAATGATCGAAATCAGTGCAATGAACAGTACAATACGTTTCATGGTTACCATCCTGCGTAGTATTTACAAAACTGGCAAAGGTTCCGGCAATAAATATAGACATAGAAATATACCCGGTTTATTTTTTGCAGCGAGAATTTTAATTCTGTATGAACCAATGGTAACTGGCCGCTGGTTTTCATTGATTTATCATTTTCACACCCGTTTATTTAGGGTACTACTACAAATTAAGTATAGAAAAGAAAAGAGAGTTTGGCCATTTTTACTGCACAACAGTATTCCAACCATCTTATAGAACAATTGACAAATACGCCTGGTAAAACAGGTCATATTCGATTTGCTTCTGTTCCATCCTTTGAATTACCCCCACGAATACCCGCCACCTTAAACTTATTTATCATGAAGCTAACTGTTTGTTCAGTGGCCTTGCTCCTGTCATGTATCGTATTCTTCAACAATGATGGGTTCGGGCAGTTTCGCAGGCCGGTTTCAAAAAACCGGTTACCTATTATAAAAAGAAATCTTTCCTGGCAAAAGCCGGCTCCACACAACAACCTGAAAATATTTGGTGCGCTCTCCTGCAGCAATGATAGTCTTGTATTTACCCGTCAAAGCCAGATAGATAGTTTTCCGATCAGCAATCCGGCTTGTACCGTTATCAGGAAATTGGTCATAGATGGCAGCAATGCTGTTCCTGCCATCACCAATATCAACGCATTCAATACCATTACTACTATTACCGACAGTTTCCAGGTCATCAACACAAATATTACCAGCCTGTCTGCCATGACATCACTGACACAGTTGGGCGTGCTGGACATAGAACACAATGATTTATTTACTGCCATTGGATTAAATAACCTCACTGCACTTGGCAGCCTGCGTTTATTTAGTCTGCCACAACTGACTGCTGTTACTGGTATCAGCAACAACCTGGCAACAATTGATGGCGAAGTTTATATTGACAGCACAGCCATCGCTGATTTATCGGGATTCAATGGTATTACCCGCATCAATGGTGATCTCACCATTTATCATGCACCCGTCACCTCGTTGTCTGCATTCAATGCTTTGTCGGTAGTGCACTACCTGCACATCGACTCAGATCCTTCGCTGGCCAGTGTAGGTATGAACAATATCGACTCTGCTTATGGGTTTTTGTTTTCCAATTTGCCCCAGTTGACCAGTATTGGCAATATCTCCCATCACTTAAAAAATAAGGACATTGGAACTTTCTGGTTTATTCAAACACCCTTACTGACCAGCCTGTCGGGCATGGACAGTGTACATACCGCATTCAATTTTTATATATGGTTCGACGACAATTTAACTTCCCTGCATGGTATTGAACAATTGCGCGGAGATGTTGGCGGCGGTATCTCCCTTTGGTTCAACCAAAACTTAACCAACATTACTGCATTGAGTAATATTACTTCCACGCAATACGATAAAGTTGAAGTCAATGAAAACAATTCACTTCCCAGCCTTACCGGATTGGGAAATATCAATACAGCAGCAGCATTGTGGATTACCAATAACCCTTTACTGACTACCCTTTCACCATTAAATGGTAATTTGAATATTACCGGTACCGATCCCGGAACACTGAAAATATTCAGCAACCCGCAACTGGCAGCCTGCTCTTTTTTCCCCGTTTGTAATTATTTGGCCATTAGTCCCGGCTCTGCAGAGATACACGACAATGCACCGGGTTGTGGCAGCATAACAGAAATTATTGCAAACTGCGGATTGATCACCTGTGATACCAAAGGATCAAAAACATGGACCGGTAATGTGAGCGCCGACTGGAATGATGCTGCCAACTGGCTGCCCAATGGCGTACCGCAACCATGCGATACCGTTATCATCTCCGGTGGCATCAATCAGTCGCCGCTGTTGACAACCAGTGTTACCATTTCAGGAATTACCCTGCAACCTGGTGCTACCATGGAGATGAATGGTTTCACACTTACTGTATTGGGAAATACAGATATCAACAATGCATCCATTACCGGGCAGGGATTGGTTGTAGTAAGAAAGGCACATGATTATATCGATATAGAACATTCCAATATCTCGCCTTCCCTCACCATCCAGGATTATACCTGCCCGCTGACAATGCTCTATTCCTCTTTCGATAATGATGTCGTTGTTTCCGATCTTCCTGCAAGGACAGATGTGAACGACTTTGGCGGAAATACTTTTAACCAAAACTTCTCCCTGACCGTCAATGCTACTGACGGAAATGCACAGACGTATTTTGATGATGGTGCCGATGATATTATTTCTGGTGATGCCAGCTTCATCCTTAATCAGCCCGTATACCTTGGCATTGGCAACGATGGCAGGCTCGAAGTGGGTGGCAACTTTACTGCCAATAATAATTTCCCAGGTTCACTCGATATCGGCTCCATTAATTTTGTACAGGGTCAAAGAAATGATGCACATATCATTAACCTTGGTACGGAACCCCTATCATTCGGCACATTGTATACCGGCAAGTTTGGTGGTACCGTTACACTGGACCAGGATGTGTTCATTCGCAGCAATGCCTACTTTACATTTGGTGCGGTACATACAACACTTGATCATTTACTGATTTTTGTAAATGGTGCTACTATTTCGCAATTCTCATCCGGTAGTTATGTAGTGGGGCCTGTGAAGAAAATCGGCAACCAGGGATTTCGTTTCCCGGTAGGTGATGGCATCTACCAGGGCGTGATAGAAATCACTGCACCTGCCACGGTTACTGACGAATACATTGCACAATACATTAACCAAAACCCGTCTGCAGCGGGGTTTGATACTTCGAAACATGCCAGCAGTTTAAAAAATGTTTCCGGCAATGAATACTGGAAAATCACCCGTGTCAATGGCAACTCCAATGTAAAAGTGTCTGTTTTTTATGACAGTACCAGGAGCGGATCGCTCTCATCCATTTACCAGCTTCGTGTGGCAAAATGGAATGGTACGCAATGGGCGAACCTCGGATCGGGCGCTGTAACAGGTAATACATTCCAGTCAACCGTGCAAGCGCTTACTGCAGATTCAGTGGCCGGCATATATACAGATGGTTTTGCACCATTGCGCATACCCGTCATAACCATTGGTAAGCTGGACAGTGTAATATGTGCGGGGCAAAATTTCAAGGTTCCCATATCACTGGATACACTTGCCTTTACCAACAATACATTCTTTGTACAATTATCCGATTCTGCAGGAAGTTTTGCCAATCCCCTGATTATCGGCGCTAAGTTTACCACCAGTTCGGATACCATATTCGCGTTTATCACGACAGATCATCCCAACAGCAGCCATTACCGCATACGGGTAGTGGGAACTATACCAGCCGATACCAGCGTTAATATTCCGACGATTAATGTACAGCGGGCTCCTTCCAATTCATTAACGATAACAGGTTCTTCAAACGGTTGTATTGGTGGCGGCAGTAATAAATATTATGTAACGCCCAAAGAAAATGGTGTTACGTATAACTGGACATTAAATGGTGGCGGAAATATTGTCAGCAACAACGATACGGTATTGGTAACATGGACCACCACGGGCAATCATATCTTATCCGTCTCCAACAGCAATTTCTGTGGTGTTGGTGGCAATGCCAATAAAACTATCAGTGTGTCGCCGCCACCGCCCACTGACACACCAGCGGTGAACAGTATTGGAAGGTGGCTCTATGCATCCACACCTGCTCCTGCACAAAACGCCCTGGGTTATCATTGGTACAGGAACGACACCCTGATCGCCGGCGCATCCAATGCATCGTATTATGCGGCCGCGCAGGGAACATTTAAAGTAAGGTATTATAATTTGTGTGGTGAGAGCCCTGTCTCCAACAGCACCAGCTTTGCAGCAGCATCCATTGCACAAACCATCAGCTTCCCGTCTATAGGAGCAAAAACTTATGGTGATCCTGCATTTACACCCGTCGTTACCGCTTCATCGGGATTGCCCGTATCATTGGCTATCGTTAGCGGGCCAGCCAGCATCAACCCGGTCAATAACCTCTTAACCATTACCGGCACTGGAACAGTCATTGTAAGGGCAACCCAGTTGGGTAATAACGTTTATGATACTGCCGCACCGGTTTCAACCAGTTTTACCGTCTCACTGGCTGCACAAACCATCACTTTTGATTCCATTCCCAACAGTGATATCGCTTTGGGTACAACGCTTGCATTAAATGCCAGCGCCAGTTCCGGTCTAACGGTTACCTATACACTGGTTTCTGGCCCTGCAACAATCAATGGCAATACACTTACATTAACTGGTTTGGGAACGGTTGTTGTAAAAACTTCCCAGGCGGGCAATACCAATTACCTCGCAGCAGCAGATGTGAGCAGATCGTTCTGCGTATATGCCGGAACACTCGATAAAATTAGCGGGCCAAACAGCATTTGCCCATCGGTGATTTCAGCAACCTACTCAGTAAATGATCTACCGGGTGCTACTTACCAATGGCGCATAGCAGGTGGAAACACTTTATCGTCTACAACACATACGGTAAATATTACCTGGCCCAGCCCCGGTACCTATACATTAATTGCGAAAGCAACAGGCCCCTGCGGTCAGTCAAGTGCCAATGATACACTGGTGGTAACAGCATTGACTTCTGCACAACCGGATTCTGTAAACAATATGTTCCCGGTCAACGGTGCTGCCAACCAACAATTGCCATTAACGCTGTCATGGGTACCCGCCAATCCCCAGTTGAACTATACATTTGATGTATACCTGTGGCGTTCGGATACCGCACAACCAGCATTGCCGTTTGCATCAAACATAACGACCGTCAGCTATACCATTCCTGCCAGCGCCAATATACTGGCCAACAAAACATACAAATGGATGGTGGTAGCCCACAATGGATCCTGTGTACAAATCAACACCGGCCCTGTTCAGCAATTCAGTTTAATACCATTGCCTGATTTGAAAACACAGAATGTACTGGCACCTGCCACCGCATTCTCTGGTCAAACCATTACCATCAACTGGTCGGTTAAAAACAATGGCCCCGGAAATACCGGAACCAAATCATGGACCGATGCCGTATTCCTTTCATTTGATACGGTGCCAAATTTCAATCTTACCCCGGAAACAGGCGCGGCTGCATGGAGCCAGTTACAGTTCCCGGTAAGGCCATTGCTGATTGCCACCAAATCCAATGTAAGTGCACTGGACAGTGGTCAGCAGTACAGCAATTCGGTTAATTTCACACTGCCATTGAATTACAGCGCACCCCTGTATGTATACGTGATCACCAATTACCCTGCAGGAAGCAATGCACCGCTGCAAACGAATTATGCCAATGATACTGCCAGGGCCCCGCAGCCAATCAATGTAAGTTTATCACCCACACCTGATTTGAGAGTGGATACGGTATTTACGCCTGCCACCACTTTTACCGGCAGCACCATTAACCTCACCTATAAAGTAAAAAATTATGGCGCACTGACAGCAGCCGGCAGTGCCTGGTATGACAAGGTATATATTTCATCCAGTCCATTCTTTGATGTCAATAATTCTATCCTGCTGAAATTACCCAAGTCAAATGGAACCTATTACAGCAATGCCGAAGATGCACTGCTTCCGCAAAATATACAATTGCAAAAAGACAGTTCCTATACAGCCAACGTACCGGTTGTAATACCCAATTTCTTACCAGCGGGCAGTTATTACATCTATGTGGTGACCAACGCCACCAATAGTTTGTACGAAGGCGCACTGACCAATAACAATGTTAATTTTAAACTGCTGCAGGTATTCCTGACACCCACACCTGTTCTGACCATTAGCAGTGTAACGGTTCCCAATACCAGTGTCAGCACCACACAAACCATCGGTGTTAACTGGAACATCAAGAATACTGGATTTAATGACAACATAGAAAAGAACAAGGGCCATTATGGTATTCGCGGTGCTGCCTGCGATGGTGGCTTCCTGATTACCGACAGCCTTGGATGGGGCTCCAGCTACTGGAAGGATAAAGTATATATCAGCAGGGATTCTTTATTACTCAATTTGAACGGTGCATTGTATGTTGGTTCATTCCTGCATGGCGGTGACCGCAACATTGCGCAAAACGCCGGGTATTTTAGTGATGTGCCCGGTAGTTTTAATACCTGTGTCAGCAATACTACTGATCCCAATGCCTATAGTATCAATACTGGAAATGTTATCAACCCCGGTAAAGATTTTCCCACTACGCTTATTATCAACATACCGGATACCTTATCGCAGGGCAATTATTATGTGTTTGTATATTCCAACCCGGATAAGGAAGTATTCGAATACCCGGGCACTGCACAAATCAGGAGAAGCAATACGGCCATCAACGTGCAAAGGCCCGACCTCATCGTCAATGCTGTTACTGTGCCTAACAGCACGGTGGGCGCACAACCATTCAGCATTGCATATACCGTGATCAATAATGGCCCCGGTACTGTATTCAACCATGTAAGGAACGACCAGGTATTTGTAAGTACATCACCGGTATTCGACGGCAGTGCCATACCGGTGGCAACAGCCAGCTACAATGAAAACTTACCCGTGGCCTTAGGCGTACCACATACAATTAACTATACATTCCCGGCTGGTACATCGGGCACAAGGTATATTTATATACGGACCAATTACGACAGCAGCTTTACTGAAAACAGTCAAAGCAATAATACCAGTATTGCTGCGGTAACCAATGTAATAGCTGCCACCCCTGTTGATCTAAGCGTTGCTTCAATTCAATTGGCAGATACGGTTACCACCAGTACCGCTCAGCGTTTTGCTTACCGTGTCACCAACAACGGTCCCGCAACAACAGGTGGTAACTGGACCGACAGCATATTCATCAGTTGCAACCCGGTATTTAATTCCGCTACTGCTTATTTCGTTGCAAAGAGAAACCACTCGGAAGTACTGACCACCGGCAATGGTTACAGCGATTCACTGGATATCGTATTACCCTATTCATTCCAGATAAACAATTGCTTCCCCACCGCACAGTATGGCACGGCTTATTTCTTTGTAAAAGCCAATGCAGATGGCGGTATGTATGAAGGTGCGAACACCGGCAACAATACCAGCAGCAGCGGCAGCAGGGTGGTGAAAAACCCATTACCGGATCACATCGTTGTTTCCCTGCTGGCACCGGACAGTGCAACCGTAGGCAGGAACTACGGTATTACCTGGACCGTAAAGAATATTGGCAACAATCCATTCAACAACAATTATTACAATGACTGGGTGGACGAACTATATGTTTCCCCGGACTCTGTATTCAACGCCAATGCCATTCCGCTGTTTGGATTTGGAGAAAGCAATACGCTAAATACGAACCAAACGTATACCGATACAAAGACAGGTACTGTACCTGTAATTCCGGCCGGTGATTACTATGTATTGGTTAGAACCAATGCCAGCAACAGGTTTATAGAATTGAACACAGGTAACAACGCAGGCTTTGCAAGAAATATAGCAGGTGCCGCAAAGAAAATTCATGTGACACTGCCGCTATTACCTGATCTCACAGACTCTGTCATCAATGTACCGGCAACCATTGCTGTCGGCCAGCCCATCAACCTCGTTAACCATATTACGAATAATGGGCCAGGTGTCACCTTCCCTGCATCATGGGCGGATATGATCTGGTTGTCGACTGACTTCATACCCAATAATGGCAACGATGTATTGCTGTCTGTGAAATATCACAATGGCAGCCTGTTACCAGGTCAGTCATACAGTGATACCATTACAACCAATACGATTCCGATAAACCTGCCAGCCGGTAATTATATCGTAATCGCACAAACCAATGCAACCAACTCGGTGGTGGAAAGCAATACCAGCAATAATAATTCCATCCGGTATGTTTCGGTGATTAACCCGTCGCCGGCAGATCTAACGGTGGAAAACATACGCAAACCCGATTCTGTATACCTGGGTTATACCATCGATACCTTACGTTATGGAATTTTCAACCAGTCTGTCAATACTGCACTGGGTGTATCAACAGACGGTGTGTACCTGTCAAAGAGTACCCTGTTTGATACCACTGCACAACTGATAGGTATTAAGAACAAATCCATCCTGATGGGCCCCTTGTCGCACGACAGCATAACATTCCAGCCACTGGTAACGGGCGTTACAGAAGGAAACTATAACCTGTTTGTAAAAACAGACATTCAAAACAATATTGTTGAAACCAATAAGAACAACAATACGGGTATTGCTACCACGCCGATTTATGTAAAAGTGAAACCGCTGCCATTGGGTGCAGTAACGCCGAATACCCTGCAAAACCTGGCCCGTTATTATAAACTCAGTATTCCCGATTCCCTGCTGGGTGCTACGATACTTGTGACACTGAAGAGCAATGATTCATTAACCGCCAACAACCAACTGTACATCGGTGGAGGATATGTTCCTTCAGCAGCACATTTTGATTATGCGTATGGAACGCCCAACTATGGCAACCAGCAAATCATCATCAGTGCAGTAACGGATACGGCATATTATATCACTGCGAACTGTATTTCTTCCAATCCGCCATTGCAGAACATCACCCTGGAAGCAAAACTGTTGCCATTCGCGATACTGTCGGTAGAGTCCAATTCGGGTGGAAACAGCGGCAATGTAACCGTGAAGGTTACCGGCTCACTGCTCACCAATAATATGGTGGCAAGATTGAAGAAGACAGGAACCACCATAACGGCTACGAATATTTATTACAGCAACAGTACGACCGCCTTTGTAACCTTTAACCTCGCTGCGCAGCCATTGGGTATTTATGATGTGGAACTGGTAAAACCGGATGCAAGCACCGCGGTGCTGCAAAAAGGATTCTCTGTTGTTTCATCCAATAATGGTGGACTGATAACCGGAGGCGGTGTCAATACTGCACCGGGTGATGGCACCATACCTGGTTGTGACCCGGGTGCTGCTGCCGGATTGAATGCACAATTATCCGTAGAAGTAGTGATGCCCGCATCAGCCTTTGGTGGCTGGCCATTTGTAATTGCCATTAACTATACCAACCCAACCAATAATGATATACCGGCACAAACAAGGGTATTGTACAGCAAGGAAAATTTACCGCTTGCATTTAAGCAGGAAGATTTAGCCACGGCAGGTTCATCGCTGTACCTGGTGCTGACAGAAAAAAATGACCCTCCGGGGATTATAAGAGCAGGAGGTTCGGGAACCATACTGGTGTATTGTAAAGCACCTGTAACATTCCCGGCTCACCAATATGCAAACTTTATAATTAAATAAGCGTGAAGACGAATTATAAAAATAATATAACCCGCCTTAAAATAAATATTATGAAGGGCAATCAGATAATCAAGGGAATTGCGCTATTGCTGCTGGCTGTTTGTTGTATCCTGCAACCGGGTGATGCGCAAAACCTGAATACGCCGAATAAAACAGGACCGCTGGGCATACAGGTCAATACATTTACTGGTAATGTGTTTATCAGCCGCCCCGACCTCGTAGTCGTGTCCAGGGGTTTTAATCTCAGCGCACTGTTTTATTATAACAGTTTTGATTATAACCAGGACATCGGTTTTGGAAAAGGCTGGAGGATGATCTATTCAATACGTTACCAAATTGATTCTTTAAATAATATTACCATTACCTGGGGCGATGGCAGGCAGGATATTTACCAGTATAATGGATCCGGATACAATGCGCCTTCCGGCATTTTTTCCGTACTCACCAGGTACCAGCCCGACAAGTATTTGCTGACACAGACAGACGGCGTACAATTTTATTTTGATTTTGCCAGTAATAAAAGAGTTTCAAAAATAGCCGAGCCAAACGGAAACAATATTAGTTTTTCTTACAACGACACACTGCTGACCGGCATTACCAGCGCTGCGGGGCAAACCATCATTCTATCGTATTATTCAAACGGACACCTGCAAACGCTTACTGATGCACTGACTGTACCAGCCCGCATATTGCAATATACCTATGATTCCAATGGAGATTTGATCCAGGTAACAGACCCGCTCGGTGGAAAATACAGGTACAGTTACCTGGTGAACGGCCCCATGAAAAGCATGACCGATAAAAATAACAATACAGTCGACATCATTTATTATCCCGATATCACCTGCAGCGAATTGGTGGGTTGTAATAAACGGATTAGTTTCAGCTACGACACGACCCAATTGTCGACTACCTGTACCGATTATCTCTCATCGGGCAATAACCAGGTGAATACTTATAAGTATAAAAAATCAGGTACCAGCACATGGCTTTCTGCTGTTACCGGTAATTGCTGTGGTTTCAACATGACTTTTACCTATGACCAAATGGGAAACAAGACACAGGAAACCGATGCCAATGGAAATATTACCAAATACGACTATGATACAAGGGGAAACCTCGTGGCTATTACGGATGCATTAAACCAGGTACAAAGATTTTCCTACTCTGCTGATTTCAACAAAGTAACTGCATATACGGATGAAAAAGGATTTGTGACGAGCCTGACCTACGACAGCAAGGGCAACCTTACCCAGCTCACCGAACCGGGCAACCTGAACTATGCCATTACCTATGCTGCCAATGGCGATATCCTTACCAGTTCAGATCCGGCTGGAAATCTATATACCTATACGTATGATGCTTTTGGTAATCCACTTTCCGTTTCAGGGCCCAATGGTTACCATGCAAGTCTTGAATACGATGCCAGGGGCAACCTGCTGTCCTTCACCGATGCAAATGGAAATAAAAAATTACTGGAATACGATATACTCAACCGGCTGAAGAAAATTACCGATCCGCTGAACCATTTGAGAACCTATAGTTACGATTCCACAGGGAACCTGCTGTCTTATACCAATGAAAAAAACCAGGTTACCCAACTGCAATACGATGCATCCAACCGTCCCGTAAAAATAGTGGATGCCGGTGGCAACGCGAGCACACTCTATTATGATGCGATGGATAATATCATCGCGGTGAAGGATGCGCTCGGCAATACTTCTTCCTATGGGTACGATACCCGCAACAGGCTGACCAGCATTACTGATCCTTTGGGAAATATTTCCGGCCTTGGATACGACGCTGCTGGTAATATTACTGCATTGAGTATGCCCAACGGAAGAAGCGCTCAAATCAGTTACGACGCGAAAAACCAAATAAAGACCATTGGCGACAACAGCGGCAACCTGAGAACATATTCCTACGACCCTGCAGGTAAAATAACATCGATCACCAATGCAAATGGGAGTACTTTATCGATACAGTACGACGATAAAAACCGGCCCACCAGTGTTACAGACGCCCTGGGAAATACTTCTCATTTCAGTTATGACAATATAGGAAGAATTGTTTCCGCCACGGACAGGAACGGGTTGACGCACAGCTATACGTATAACGCGCTGGGACAAATCAAAACAGTGAAAGATCACCTGAACAATACCATCACGGTATCGTACGACAACTGGGGCAATCTTGTTTCGCTCACCGATCAGCGAAACAATGTAACTACCTATTTGTACGACCAGTTGAACCGCGTGACCCGGGTAACTTACCCGGATACCAGGTTTATGGATCTCTCCTATGATAATACGGGAAATATTACCAGCAGGAAAATGCCGGATGGTAGCGTGATAACATATGCCTATGATTCGCTGAACCGGGTGATAACTAAAAATATGCCGGATGGAAATATTTTTACTTATACGTACGATGCATTGGGGCGTATTAAAACAGCCACCAACAACAGCGGTACCGCCACCTTTACGTATGATGGACTGAGCCGTGTGATGACAGAATCATTTAATGGCAGGACCATTGCATACAGCTATAATACTACAGGCAGGAGCCAGTCGACTATATACCCGGACAGTACCATCGTAACTAAAAATTACGATACACGCAATCGCATTACCTCCATCCTGAAAAATGGACAGCTCCTGGTGTCGTATGAATATGACAATGCAGGCAACCTCATCAAAAAGAGTTTTGCCAACGGGCTCGTTACAAACCTGCAATACGATGCAGCCAACAGGCTGACCGGACTCAGCACAGGCGCTTTACAAAATACCAGCATCAGCTACGACAATGAAGACAATAAAACAGCGGTAACACGGTTGAACGATCCTTCCAAATCGGAGACTTTTACCTATGATGCCAATTACAGGGTATCGGACTATAAAAAAGGAGGCAGCATTCATAATATATATACTTACGATGCACTGGGCAACCGGACATCTGCCAACCAGAACAGTGCCATTACCAACTATTCCATCAACAACCTCAATCAAATAACTTCCAGCAGCGGCGCACTCAGCATTAATTATGTATACGACAACAATGGCAATCTCCTCTACGATGGCCATTATTTTAAAACCTATGATGCCGAAGGACGCCTGTTAAAAGATTCAGCCAGCTCTGCCAATATCATCCGCTATCAGTATGATGCATTCAACAGGCGGGTCCAAAAAAATATCAACGGCACCATATCAAATTATACCTATGCCGGTATTATGCCCATCGAAGAGCGGAATGGTTCGGGCGCTGTTAAAAACAAGACCTATTTCCTGAATTTCATGTCGCCCATCGTGAATGAAAAAAATAACATTCCCTATTACTATCACAACAATGATCTCAATTCAGTAGAACTGATGACAGACCAGCAGGGCAACCTGGCAGAAAAATACGACTACGATGTGTATGGTAAATTAGCGATATCAGATGCATCTGGTACCCCTTTGAATGGATCTCTGACTGGCAATCGTTTTGGATTTACAGGACAAACATTTGACTCACTCACCGGCGCAACTAAATTCTTCTTCCGTGAGTACAATACTGAAACAGGTTTGTTCAATCAACGCGATCCGATTGGCTATGCAGACGGCATGGGCATGTATCAATACGTTCATAACAATCCCGCCAATGGCGTCGATGCACTTGGTTTGAAAGATTGTCCCCCCGAAACGTATTTTGGACCAGCCAATGCAGAACAATGGATATTGCTGGTAACCAGCAGCGGGTTTTCCAATATTACATCCATCACACCATTTCTTGCAGACGAAGCATCGTTGTTAAAAGCGTTTGGAAACGCCGGTGCAAATATGCTGAAACCCGGATTTTTACAAAACTTGCTGAACAGCCCGGCCGGCAGTACACTACTCGGTATTGGGCTGACACCTTTCAATGCAAAAGCCACTTTTAATACTGCCAGGGATTTGGGTACCAACTGGAGCACCAATAGTTATGGACAGAATACAGATGGTGTTATCAGCCTGGGAAGCGGTGCAGTATCAACCGGAACTGGTCTTGCCACCACTGGCAATTTTGTGGTGGGTGCTTATGAAACCGGGAGCCTCGGCGGCGGCGCAGCAGTTGCTGGTGAAACACTCACTGGATCTTTTCTCTTACCACTGGCAGGCGGACTCGCCATCTTTGGTGTGGTGAATGAAGTAACGAAAGCAACTACCGGGCGCTCCATTGCAGAACATGGAGAGAATATGCGGATTCCGTTGTATACCGATGGTGCAGAATATTTCAACGGTGGGCGCAAGGCTTATTATGATACGAAAGCATTGGAAGATATGCATTCGTTGAATGGAACTAAACCAAAATGGGATCGGGCAAGGGCAAAGATTGAAGCCATTGAAAACGGAACCTACCGCAAACCAAATACAGATTGTCCGCAAAACAACGGAGGCGGTAATAACAGGCCTTCACCCGGCGCTGGTGGTAATTATCCCGGAGGCAAAGTGCCCATTGTACAATCCGGTGATCCCAATGCCATCATCGGGCCCGATGGTCAGCCGGATAAACATTGGGTAAGTGTCAATGATCGCATGAACTATACCATCCTGTATGAGAACAATACATCAGCCAGTGCGCCCGCTAAGTTTGTGCGCATCACATCACCGGTGGAATTAAAACAGGATGCCGGTTCATTCCAGCTCGGCTCATTTGGTTTCAACAACCAAACATTCAATATACCCAATAATGCCGCCGCCTATTACCAGCGGCTGGATTGCCGCGATTCACTGGGATTGTATGTGGACATTACAGCAGGATACGATGTCAACAACAAACAATTCTTCTGGGAATTCCAGTCGATAGACCCGGTAACGTTGTTGCCCACGGTGAATCCATCCAAAGGATTCCTGTCGCTCCAGGATTCTTCCAGTAAAACAAAAGGACATGCATTTGTAAACTTTAGCACCAAACCCATTCCATCGGCTGTTACACTGGATACCATTGGTGCAAGGGCGAAAATTGTATTTGATGGCAATGACACCATACCTACCAATATTGCCAGCAATACCATTGATGCATTTGCACCCACCACACACCTCAATACTTTACCCGCCAATAGCCACAACCCCATTGCATTGTCATGGACGGGCATAGATGATAATAATGGGTCAGGATTGAAATATTACACGCTCTATGTTTCCAATGATGGCACCAACTTCAGTATTTTAAAAACCGGTATGACAAGAACAGATACTTCCATCAACCTCGCAGAGGGAACTACTTATTTCTTTTTTGTACTGGGTACCGATAGCGTGGGCAATACAGAAGCATTGCGTGGCGCTGAAGTAAAATCTGTTTTTGTATCTGCGGGTAGTGCATTACCTGTCAACTGGCTCTACTTCCGTGGCAATAACCAGGGAAGGGACAACCTGCTGGAATGGGCAACAGCCAGTGAACAGAACACAAAGAAATTTATACTGGAGCGATCACTGGATGCGGCAAACTTTGTATCCATTGGTACCATCGCAGCAGCAGGCAATTCCAATTCAGTGACCAGTTACCGGTATACAGATTATAACGTGGACAAACTGGGAAGCAATAATTTGTATTACCGGTTGAAACAGGTGGATATCGATGACAGGTTTAAGTATAGTACGGTAGTGAAGATTTCCCTGGATTCTAAGGGACCGAAAAATTCCATGCTATATCCAAATCCCACTTCAGGCAATGTGACAGTAGTCATCGGCGATAAAGCATTGCTGGGTACACAGGCCATGGTATACGACGAAGCAGGAAGGGCATTGTTCAGTTTGAAGATCAGTTCGATGAACCAGGCTATCATACTGGATGGCTATGCACACGGCATTTATTATATCCGGCTCAGCAATAAAGAAATACTAAAAGTAGTGAAACAATAAGAAGCTAACCCAGGGTCTCCGGTCAACAAAGAATCCCCCGCGGTAAAACGTGAGGGGATTTTTGTTTATTGGTGAAGTATATGTATTCATTTAATATCCGCCCGCCGGCATTTTATTATCGCATCCATATCTTTTTTTGCGGGAAATTTATAAGAAACACAGATTGACTGATAATGGCATAATTGAGTGCTCCATCGTATATCATATTTTGTGCAGCAGCATCCTGCTTACATTGTTTCTTACCAATTGCTATTGAAACTGCACCCAGGTCATGTCGCTGCGTGGTTGAATCAGGTTGAAGGTTCCATTCAAAGGCCACACTGTGCGATAACAACAACTTGTCCAGGTTACCGGAATCAAAGAGCAGCCAGTACAGGTGATTTTTGTTGACAGTACCCAGGAGAATGGTCAGGCTATTACCATCCAGCCCATTGGCAAATTTGCATGGCAGGGCTTGCATACGTTTTATATTTCGCTGAAAGCTGCCCGGCGTTTCAATAATCAGCCGGTTGTTACTGAGGTCCAACGTTATTATTTGATCACGAAATGATTCCAGGGAAAGTACACCATCCAAAGGAGGGAATTCTTTTGGCAGCACCGACATGATATCCCATACAGCCATTGTTCTGTGAAAGATATTTGTTTTATTCAATAACAGCAGAACACTATCGCATTTCTGGTAATGGATGGCTTCACCCGACATCCGGAAACCCGTAACGTTGCCGTACACAGTTCGGTGTAAGTAACTCACCACACCGGGCGATATAAATGTTTCGCCGCCGCCGGTATCAAACAAAAAGCTGAAAGGCTTACCGCTGATAACCAGGTCGACCTTCTTCAGGTTGCCAAAATATTTTTTCAGTATAATCGTATCCTGCGAAAAACTTCCGTATGGAAGCATCAGGGCTACAATGATTGCAGCAGATAATAGTTTCATGACACGCCAATTGTATAAAGCAGCCCCGCTGTCATGGTGCCGGTAATATATGCCCGCACCAGGAGGGGCTGGGTACAAAATTATAAATGATCGCATCGCCCGTTTGATGACCATCGTCAGTAACCAGCCTGATGGCGATGGTGCAGCCTTTGGTGATTATTGCCAGGGCAGGGTTACCATTACGACCGTTGTATCATTGTATTCTTCCCGTATAGGCGTATTCACGGGAAAAGCTATTTCGAGAGGCGAATGGCAATCATTCCGTCAAACTCTTTTTCAGCACGATTAAATCAAGAATTTTATTGCCATTTTCATAGATAGGCTGATCATAGTTATCAGGAAAGTAGTTCCTGATTATTTTGAAGTCGTCGAATCCTGCCTTTTTATAAAAAACGATTTCCTTCAGGCATTGATCACAGGTGCCCACGATCAAATCTGTAAAACCCCGGCCCGCTGATAACTGGCTGACAAAATTGATCAGCCGGGTTCCGATGCTTTTACCCTGCACTTCCTGGTGTACAGCTATATTTTTTATTTCCATCGTTTGATGGTCCATTGCCTTCAGCACACATACACCCACGATGTCCCCTTTTTGACCCGCCACTACAATCTCCGCGTCAAAAATGTATTTGTTGATAGCGTTCACGGTTTCATCTGCCAGCAATAGCAGTGCGTATGGTATCGGCTCATCAACACCCAGGCGCCGGATGATCAAATCGTCGGTTTTATACTTCATTGCATGGTGCTATTTGTAATTCGGTAAACCTATGCTGTACTATTTTTCCGGCGCCAGTTGTTTGGTAAGCGCCATGCCAATTTCACGAAAGCCGCTGTTGCGGTACAGTTGTAAAGCAGTGGTATTTTTATACAATGCATATAGCCGGATTTCCTTCAGCCCTTTTTCCCTCGCAAATATTTCAGCCTGTTTCATCAATGCCGTTCCAATGCCTGATTTGCGGAAGGCTGCTTTTACCACGATGTCTGCAATGGCGAGGTGACGGCCTGCTTCTTCAAAAATTTCATTTTGTTCTGGATACACAATTAAAACACCCGTTGTAGCAGTGCCCTTCTTTGACAAAAATATTTGTCCCCCTTGTTCCACTACTTTTTTCACTATTTGTATGAAATACTTATTTGCTGCTTCCCGGCTATCCAGCCTGGATGGTTCCAGTTGGTGTTCGGTATACATCAGTTCCGTGAGGCAGTCAATAATATCATTGATATCTGTTTCCTTCCAGGCAACAATCATGTCATAATTTTTTTGCGGGAACAAAATTACCAGTGACGTCAAATATGGCATCCTTAATTATGTAAACGGTCGGCAGCGAAGCTTTTTGTGTGATGGATTAGCCGGTTTGTCGCCCGGCAGACAATTATCGGGCTTTTACCAGTGAACCAGCAAAGCTGCAGGATGTCCCGGAATAATGATAACTTACCATGACACAAAACAGGAACCATGAATAAATTTTTGCAGCCATTCTTATCACTGGTTGTATTCTCTTGTTCAGTAGGTGCTTTTGCGCAACAGATCAACTGGAATAAGTATACACTGGAGCCGGTACATGTTAATATGTCGATCCAGCATTGGCAGGGAAAAGAAGTAATCAGGGTTGTAAAAGACAGTGCCGTGAAGGATTCGGACGAGCCAACCTTTGTAAAAATCAACGGCATTCATTTTAAACACGGTATTATCGAAGTGAAAGTATTAAGCAGGCTGCTGAAGGATGCACCCGATTTTGCAAGAGGATTTATAGGGGTTGCTTTTCATGTAAATGACAGCAATACAAAATATGAAAGTATTTATGTCAGGCCTGTTAACGCAAGGGTAGACGACCAGGTCCGGCGCAACCATTCCATACAATATTATTCCTATCCCGACTATAAATTCGATAAGCTCCGAAAAGAGTCACCGGAGCGTTACGAATCATATTCGGATATGGAAATGAACAAATGGATAACGATGCGAATAGAAGTCAGTCACGCACAGGCAAAACTATTCATAAATAATAATCCACAGCCTTCCTTAGTGGTCAGTGATTTAAAACTGGGGGCAGATGTATCCGGCGCTATTGGGCTCTGGGTGGATATTGGCACGGAAGGTTTTTTTAAAGACCTGAAGGTATCTGGCAGGTAGCCGCTTTCTATTTTTATAAAAAACAAAAAGAAGCTGTGCTTTATTATTGCTGCTGGTTAGTTGAAATCATCATTATTAGAATCAACCCAGTCAAAACAGTTTTAGCCCGATGGAAAAGCTGATCGTCCCGAAGTCTTCCTTTGTTATCTTATCGCGGTTGAACACGTTGATATAAGAAGCCTTGACCATCCAGCGCCGGCTATCGGAGAAATAAAACCCAAAAGAAGGCTTTATTCCAAACAAGGTATTACCACTAATGAAACTGGGCCCTGCTGTGAAGGAGAGGAAGACAGTTTTGGAAGGGAAAAAGGCGGCGCCTGCAAATACATTGACCATCCCGCCTGCATCAGGAATGGGCTTACCATTGGGATACAACCGTAATACTTTGTCGTCATACAGGTAAGCATCTGCCGTGACATCAATGGTAGGGGTGAATTTTGATTTGTTGTGCAGGAAACCCTGCAAGCCAGTACCGATTGCCCAGGGATTGTTGCCCAATGTTATGTCATAGATAGTTTTGTTGTACTGCGTATTCAAATAGAGGGACAACTTATTTTTTGTCTGGCCCATTGCCTGAACCAATACAACTAAAAAGAGTAATGTGATGGAGATGTATTTTTTCATACCAGAACCGGGCAGGTTGTATTAAACATATACGACACTTGTTTAAAAGAGTTGGCTGCAGCGCCGTAATAAAATTTATAAATGACAGTAGACCCGCATATCTTAATTTTTTAGCTAATAGTTATTCCTATCCGGGTTTTTAGAATTTGGGCTTTGCATTTGCTATTTGGAGTTTCATTCTTAGAATTTGATATTTGTTATTTGGTGCTTGGTTCTTTGTATTTTATGTCTTTAATTATTTCTGGGATCTTCGCATGTAAATTCCGAAAAGAATACGTCATTCCCTTTATTCTTCTTTTACGTCATTCCCGCGTAGGCGGGAATCCCTTCTGACCTGAGAGAATCTCCCATACGTATGCGAATTAACTACATCATATGTATAATAATCCGCGATATCCCTGGCGGAGATACTGCGGAGAGGAAAGGGTTTTTTAAAGATTTAAATGTTTACAGTAAATAAATTCATACTTCGCTAAATATTTTCTTCGTATGACGTCTTCCGAAGACATGCGTTCCGGACAATGATTGCAGTAGATACACAAAAAACAGGCAAATAAAAGCAATACTAAATGCGTTAGCAAGACTGACCAAATGTCCGGTATTGTTACAAGCGGTGCCTGGGTTGTGTCAAGGAAGTGTCTAGGTTGTGCCAAGCTTGTGATAGGGTTGTGCTAGCATTTTTAGTGTAATAAAGGCTAATTCTGCCGCACTGTCATAAAAATTAGTAATTATTTGTCTGAAGAAAAAACTGAATGCATAAAATGCCTAGAATTTTTTCTATGCTTATGTGAACGGGAAATGTAATGGCTGTGGCAATTATAATTATCTCATATATTCGTGGCGTCCCCACCAGTTCCCTTATGATGAGCTAAGCTTGCACGTTTGAGCAGGTGGTATTAATAAACAACTATAAAACCAAATACATGTTTAAAAAAAATACGGTAAAGGCTTTTTCGATCGTTGCTATCGTCTTATCAATAATCGGGCTCATCATAAGTGTCCTGGGAACTTTCCTGCTGACCCGGGCTGGCTACTCCATGGGATTCTTTTTAGGGATCGTTTCCTGGGCAATTCTGTTATGGGCAAGCATCATCGGCTATAAACTTTGTACTTCTTACAAACTATATGAGGACGAATACCAGAAAGTTGGCATCAGGATATATTTAATTATTGTTGCCTTCATCTTATTCTTTTTTGTGGGGCTGGTTCTTGGGCTTGTCTTGTCGGTTGTTTTACTGGCTGCATTATGGTCGTTGAAAAAAAATTACGATGAGTGGGAATATAACAATACACCTTATACCCCGGAACCGAATGATTCAGATATAGAAAAAACCAGCAATTAATATACTTTCTCTCTTTGGCAAATTCGTTTCCCGTCTATAAAGATTTTGAAGTACCCCGTTGTTGTATCGCTGAATTTTTTTAAAGAAGTAACCTAACCTATTTGACAAATCAAGATTAGATTGTAAATACCAAATCTTATTACTATGATCGATCAACCACAGGATTTACTGACCAATCTCGAACAGCCACAGGTAATTTACAGTACATTCTGGCAAAGGTTTCTCGCTTCCCTGCTGGATGGATTAATTCTCATCCCATTTGTAATAATAGACAGTTTCAATAAAACTACCTGGAAAAGCATACCCCTGCTGATCATGACGCTATTACTCACCCTGGCTTATAAGCCATTCATGGAAGCAAAATACTATGCTACGCTGGGAAAGATGGCGCTGAACCTCACCATTGTAGACATTCAGCATGTCAAACCATCGCTCAATAATATTTTACTGCGAAACATATTTGATATTTCCAACAGGATAATAATCGGGATTACCGCGTTTATTACTTTTTCCAATGCGGCATTTGAGGATGTTAATTCCAATGCATCCTATTCTGTACTGGCAAATGCACTAACCGGCGCTACATTAATTACAGTAATATTGAGCTTGTTGTGGTTCGTGGATGCCATCTTTTTGATTGCTGATTCCAGGGAGCGCCGCGCGCTTCACGACCGCATTGGTAAAACACTGGTGGTGCAGAAATAAAGCTGGATAAAAGCTTCCATAATAATTCAATCAAACTCTCACAATGGAGTTACTGCTTCCATTATACTTTTATTTAAGAACATAATCGAAAGGACACATTAGGTTGGGGTTCCATTCAATAGTAAACCAGGATTAAAGTTTCATTCCGTATATCATACTTTCCGCTTCCAGCTTTTCACTCCATTTCTCCAACAGTTCTCCAAACTCTGTGGTATTAAATTTCTTTTTTGTCTTAAACCGTCTCACTAATAAAATTACCTGTATCAATAAAAGCAGGGAAGCCAAAATTACGGTGCAAATGATCCTTGCCACCGGTTCGTGCGCGAATACTTTAAAATTCCACAAAGCAATAATAGACAGTACCATCAGTACGCTGATGCTGGCAACATAATAATACTGTACTTTAGAAATAATTTCCCCGGTTTTCTGCGATGCAATAATATTAATCCTGAAAGGCGGTAGCCACTTGTAATGCTGCATCTCGAGAAAAAACCCTTCTTTAAAAAAGGCGCCCAGCAATTTCTGGTACACCCGCAAATCAAGCATCCATAAAATGCTGATACCAGCGCTGGCGGCAATACAAATCCCAAAAACAAAATACCAGTGATCGTAAGGCAGGCTTTTAGCTGATTTTATCACATAGCCGCAGGCACCCAGTGAAGCCAGTAACCAGGTGGAAGCCAGTTTGCGGTATTCCGTTTGCAGGTTATTAAAATGTTCTTCCTTATCACCTATCTGTTCTACCAACTGCATGACACGGTTAAAAGTATCACGGTCAACTTTTTCCAGGTTTTCTGATTGGTCTATCATAACAGAAATATTTATGAATGAGCTGGAGAAGTTTTAGGGAACAAAAGTATTTATATCGTCATCGGATGCAGATTGTTTTCCTGGGAGCAACTATAGAAAAGACATTGTTTAACCGGGTAACAATGGATTGGTCAGCAAAAATGGAAATTACTTATCCTCCTTTTCTCCTATTTTTTATCATCTTCGGTGCGAATGAAGGTTTGTCCGCTTCAGTAGGAACAACAGGTTTGACTTTTAATGCGTCGCCACCCACATACGATCTATGATTTATTTGGTTCCAGCTATCAGTTTTAATTGATTCTGCAGTATTAATGAATTTACCGGCCAGTGCAGGATCCCTGAAATCCAATGCTACGGTCATGGCATTGAATGCGTTTTTGGGATCGTTCAGGCGGTTGTAGGCAAGCCCAAGATAATACCAGGTTACTGGTGTAGGAACGGCATTGTTACTGGCCCTGAAATAATTAATAGCCCGCTTGTATTGGTTTTGGTTAAAGAAAAAACAACCGCTTCCAAAATTGTCTTCAGCCCTTTTATATGTTGTTGAATCCTGTGCACAGGCACCTGTATGAAATATAGCTGACACAATAAGTATGAGGCTGGCTTTTACTATGAATAAATTTTTCACGGTTGCTTTGGTTTTGTACTGTCTTTTTTAAATTGATTCCGAAAATCACTGCTGTCAGGCAGAACTTCATTACCATTATTTTTTATGCCTGGTACATATTGCGTGGGAGCAATACCCTCGTTTCTATAAGTTATGGTCTTATTTACTGTTATGGCAACGACCATAAACAAAACACCCAGCAATACGAACAACAATCCGGGAGAAACGCTGGCCAGGTCGGCTTTAAATCCTGCAAAATTGGAAGAGAATTTGAATTCTCCTTTTACGCCGGATTGGACGAGGACATATCCAAGCTTTACTATTTTATAGCTGATGATAAAGCAAACGATCTTCATCAGGATAACCAGCGCATAGGAAAACAGGTATAAGAATTCCGGGGACAGTTGCATGTTTGCTGTCTTTAGGTAAATAGTCACAAGGGTGTGTGCGTGTAGATAGGGGAAGGAACTGCAAACCTGAAGGTAGCCCCCGTTGAAACTAAAGTCAATACCGCAAAGCGGGTATGCTCGTCCTAAAGCTTCAGGATATTCTATCTATTGAACTTTTCGCAGTAAATTGAAAAGTAGCAGCCCCGGCCTTCCCAACGTCGAACGAAATCATTGAAGATTTGAAGACATTAAGAGACTTTAGATGACAATGCCTGCAATAAACGGAAATCAAAAGTTCGACTTTTCTGGTAGGGATCCTCCGGCATTTTCCAATAAAGTCAAATGCTACCGCCAAGGATCTCCAAAATAAAGAAGAATTAAAAACCTTGAAATTTGATGCACATTGAAGAAATATAAGTCAAAAATCGACTTTTTTGACTTGTATTTGGCTCAATCAATTCCCTCCCCAACTGGCGTCATTCGGGCAGGGAACCTGTATCTAAAGTTTAGTCCCGAATCAGCAAAGTGGTCTCACCAAGAATCCCCGTCCCGACCAAAGAGTCGGGAGAACCTGTATCTAGAGTTTAGTCCCGATACTTCGGGATATTCCATTGAACTCTTGAGCAGTAAATTGAAAGGTAGTAGCCC
>JBGALE010000011.1:0-109249 GCA_044223995.1 Chitinophagaceae bacterium | reverse complement strand
CTGATTAGATACCTTGAAAGAAGAAAAAATGGTCATTAAGTCTTTAAGCCGTAAGAGCGGTACGGAGCAGGTTATCAAGTATCTCTTTAAAGATGAGAAGAAACTTAGCAATAAAGACTTTAAGCCCCTGGTAATGCGCCATAATCTACGGACAAGGACATTGGATAAAATGATAAAGGAGTTCAAGGCCAATGAGACATTTAGAAGGGTAAAACGCAAGGATAGTGTAAAAGTCTACCACGAGGTTATCTCATTTAGTAAGGAAGACAAGGACAAGATAACGGAAAAAATGCTTCGTGATTTTGGTAAGAAATACATGGAACTAAGAGGAAAGCATAACCTGTATATCATTACTCAGCATGTTGAGAAGGACCATATTCATTTGCATTGTGTAGTCAGTGGCACTAAATATTTAACTGGTGAAGCGAATCGCATGTCAAAGGCTGAATTTGGCCGTCTGAAAGTCGCCATGCAGACTTTCCAAAAGGCCAAGCATCCAGAGCTTACCAAAAGCATAGTTGCACATAGTAAAGGCAAAGGGTACAGCAAAGACGCCAGGCAGACTAATAAAAACAAGCTGGAAGTTGATTTAAGAAAGGCATATCAACAATCAAAATCCACTCAAGGTTTTTTAGAGCAACTAAAAAAACTAGGCCATGAGCCATATTACAGAAATGAAAAACTCGCCGGAGTAAAATATGCCGGTGAAACCAAGTTTAGATTTAGTAGACTCAATTTTGACGATAAATTGAAAGCATTGGCCAGGTACGAAAATGAAGAAAAGCGGCAGCTCAAGGAATTGGAAAACCTAAGAGGGAGCCGTTCCAATCCAAGAGAAAGAAGCTTTTCTGATGATATCAATATTAGTAACCAAATGGAATCAGAAGATGAACAGGAAAATGACTATACCAGATAGATTCCCTCTGGTATAGTCCAAATTAAATAGAGGGGCACGGGGAAACTTCCCCGCAAGATTGCATGTTGCAAAAGGAAAAGTGAAACTGTCCGCTGGCGACATGCAATCTTGCCCAGTAAGAAATAAAACTAATTTGTATGGAAGTAATCTGCTTAGAAGATGTTGCCTTTTATTCGCTCATTGAGCAGGTAGTATTGCGTATTAAAGAGAAACAAGGCATTAAAGAAGACAAATGGATATCCTCTGAGGAGGCTATGAAGAAGCTACGTATCAGTAGCAAAACAACACTCCAAAAACTGAGAGATACTGGAGCTATACGATTCTCCCAACCGGAAAAGAAACTCATTCTTTACGACCTTGAATCGATATATGAGTACCTTGAAAAACACGTAAGAGAAACATTTTAAATATGAATACTGAAATAAAATACATCGAAGGGTTTAATAAAGGGTATCTGTTGGCCAAGCATGAACCTGCTCTGCTTGGGCAGGTTGTAAAGAATGTTCAACCCAAGACTGACTACCTGCAGGGTTTCTTTTCTGGCAGGGAGGAGTTTGAGCTTGAAAATTTGAGAAACCACCTAAATGACTTAGACCGGCTAAGAAATCAACAAAAGAACCTAGAAAACGAGCTAGATCGAGATGAATAATTCTATTCAATGCAAAATCTTTTTGTAAGTTTAATAAAAAATATGGTAGTAAAATCAAAAACACTTTTTGTACTTATCGGCGATGACCAGACAGGCAAAACTACCTTACAAAAAATATTGATTGATAAGATTTGTCAGAAAGATTATTACACTAGGCTTGATACAGATCTTTGTTTCGATATTGTTCATCCTGAGATAAAACGTAAGTACAAAACAATTTCTTTTGCCAATAGGAGTTACCAAGAGAAAAAAGAGAAATATTACAAAAGTGTTGATAATTATTTTCAAACATTTTTTAAGGATGCTGACATAGCGTTTATTTCGTCACATCTTGTCGAAAGTGATATTAGAGAAATGATTGGGCATGGCAGAAGGTTATTTTTTAACGTTATTGGGGTTTTTTGGGAAAACTCCATCAATGTCAGCCATCGAAATGGAGACATATCATTGTTAGATTGGAACGAAAGGCTTGTAATTGAAAATTCAATTGTTGAAGGTGATGAACAAATACGCAATCAGCTAAATAGAATTGCTGACAGCATTGTAATTCTTATTATAAACAGGACAGGCATCTCTTAAAAACCCCTTTTTACCCTTTTGAAGGGTTGATTTGACATGACAGTCATTGGCTGAAAAATATAGCTTGTTTTACCTATGTTTAACCTAAATAAAAAGGCTTCAACGATTAATCTCGTCAAAGCCTTGTCTGTCTTGTGGTGTGGGGCGGGATCGAACCGCCGACACAAGGATTTTCAGTCCTTTGCTCTACCGACTGAGCTACCGCACCATCATATTTCTACACCATTCATTTTCTACGGGCAGCAAAAATAGGGCTAAAACACACATCATCCAATTTTTCCGGGCCCTTTTACCTGCCCTTATTACCAGGGCCTTATCTCCCTATTGCTCACTCATTTTCACATTTCCACATCTCCACATTATTCATTACATCCCGTACTCACTCAAAAACTTGATGCGCATAATCTTTAATTGTTCCCAGTTGAAATTGTGCTCGGCCAATTCCTCCTGTGCCACCTGCAGCGAAGAGGTTTCACAACCTTTGAAATAATCGATGATCTCCTGCTGCTCATATTCATCCAGCATATCGTCAATGGCATAACCCAGGCTGAGCTTCGTGCCACTGGCCGCAATGGTTTCCATTTCCTCCAGCAAGGCATCCATCCGCCAGTCCTTGTTTTTGGCAATTATCTCCAGCGGCATCTTCTTATCCACCTGCTGTATGATGTATACTTTGTTCAGGCTTTTGTTGGCCACACTCTTCATCACAAAATCATCGGGTTTTACCACTTCGTTCTCCTCCACGTATTTTGCAATCAGCTCCACAAATGGTTTTCCATAACGCAAAGCCTTGCCCTTGCTCACACCCTGGCATTTTTCCAGTTCCTGCACCGTGGTCGGGTACATCGTAGCCATATCCTGCAATGAATTTTCCAGGAATATCACAAAAGGTGGTAACCCTTTTTTCTTTGCTTCCTTTTGCCGCAACTCTTTCAGCATCTCAAACAACTTCTCATCGGTAGCCGAACTGTTTTCAGTGGTTTCGCTGCCTTCCTCATCATCTTCATTGGCATCTTCGTACAGGTTGTTGAGTACTATCTTAAAGCTCTTTGGTTTTTTTGCAAAAGCTTCTCCCTGCTTGGTAATCTTCAGTACACCATATTCCACGATATCCTTGCTCAGTAAATTTTCCAGCAGCATCTGCCGTATGAGCGAGTTCCAGTAATGGTGCGGCTGATCGTTGCCAATACCAAATTCACTGATACCATCGTGCCGGTACATTTGTATTTGTGGTGTCAACCTTCCTGCTATGATGTTCACCGTATAGTCAGTGGCAAAGCGTTCGTCCAGTGCTTTGATGACTTTCAGCACTTTTACTGCATCGTCTTTTGCCTCCACGCGTTCCTTCGGGTGCAGGCAATTGTCGCAACTGCCACAGTTTTTTTCCGTATATGGTTCGCCGAAATAACTCATCAGCGTTTTTCTCCGGCAAACACCACTTTCCGCATAGGCTACCGTTTCATTGATCAGTTGTGCGCCCACTTCCCGTTCACTCAGCGGTTTGTCGCGCATCAGGTGTTCCAGTTTTGCCACATCCTTGTGCGAATAATACAAAATACATTTTCCTTCCAGCCCGTCGCGCCCTGCTCTTCCGGTTTCCTGGTAATAGTTTTCGATGGACTTGGGTATATTATAATGCATCACAAAACGGATATCCGGTTTGTCAATGCCCATACCAAAAGCAATGGTAGCCACAATCACCTGCACGTCTTCATTCAAAAACAAATCCTGCCGCTGCGCACGCAGTTTGCTGTCCAGCCCCGCATGATAGGCAACCGCTTTTACACCATTTTGTACCAGCAGTTCGGCCAGCTCTTCCGTTGTCTTTCGGTTGAGTGTATAAATGATACCGCTCTTGCCTTTGTTTTGAACAATAAAACGGACCATGCTTTTCAGCGTGTCTTCCTTTTTTATCTTGGGCTGGATCTCATAATAAAGATTCCCGCGGTTAAAGGATGAAATGAAAATATTGGGTTCGCGCAGATCCAGGTTTTTTACAATATCACTCTGTACTTTGGGCGTCGCAGTTGCTGTGAGTGCAATCACCGGTGCATCCGGATTTATCTGTGTCATCATTTCGCGCAGGCGCCTGTATTCAGGGCGAAAATCATGTCCCCACTCAGAAATACAATGCGCTTCATCGACAGCAAAGAATGAAATAGTGAGATCGCTGAAAAACTCGAGGTTCTCCTGCTTGGTCAGGGTTTCCGGCGCCACGTAGAGCATTTTTGTTTTGCCGCTTTTCAGGTCATCGTGTACTTCTTTGGTTTCTTTTTTATTCAGGGTAGAATTGAGGAAATGTGCCACTTCGTCGTTGCTGCTGTAACCGCGTACCAGGTCCACCTGGTTTTTCATCAGTGCGATCAGCGGCGATACAATAATGGCAACGCCTTCGCTGATAATGGCCGGAAGCTGGTAACAAAGACTTTTACCACCGCCGGTAGGCATGATGACAAATGTGTCTTTGCCGGAAAGCAGCGATTTTATCACTTCTTCCTGTGTGCCACGGAAAGCATCGAGGCCAAAATGTTCCTGTAATAACTGTTGTAAATTTATTTTACCATTGCCTTTTGAAAGAGAAGCCCTGGTATTTTTAACGGAAACTGTGCCGGAACCAGCGGATTTCCGTTTGGTTTTTTCTTTTGAAGATGTTGTAGCCATTGCGCATTTAGATTACCGTCACACGTAAAAAATCATTGTCTGTATAAGTTACTTAAAATCGCCGGGACCATGGACATATTTTCCGCAGGTTAACATAAGTGGCAAGCAGGCGGGATGCGGGTTTCGGAAAATTTTAAGGATGGCGAAGTTAGTGAAAAGCAGCCGGAAAAGGGTGGTTTACTTGTTAAAGAACCTTTAACGGTAGACACTGATATGTATAAGAAACTCGGTATAAACACTGAAAGGGCTAACTTTGCCCGCTCGCATGAATGAATCATCCATAATAGCAACGGCGCTACGCACCATACGGCTTGAAACTGAGTCGGTAGCGGGTCTCCAGGCCTATATTGATGCTGCTTTTGTAAAAGCTGTAAACATTGTCTTTTCAGCAAAGGGAAGATTGGTGGTCAGCGGCATCGGCAAAAGCGCCATCATTGCACAGAAAATAGTCGCCACCCTTAATTCTACCGGCACGCCCAGTCTTTATATGCATGCGGCTGATGCCATTCATGGCGACCTGGGCATGATACAGGAAGATGATATTGTACTGGTGATCAGCAAAAGTGGCAACAGCCCCGAAATAAAAGTGTTGGTACCCCTGATAAAGAATTTTGGTAATGTGTTGATAGGAATGGTGGGCAATACGGAGTCTTATTTGGCCCTGCAGGCAGATATTATATTGAATACCACCGTTTCGCAGGAAGCCTGCCCTAATAACCTCGCGCCTACCAGCAGTACCACAGCCCAACTGGTGATGGGTGATGCACTGGCCGTTTGCCTGATGGAATTGAGGGGATTTACAGGAGAAGATTTTGCAAAATTTCACCCGGGTGGCCTGCTGGGCAAGAAACTATACCTGCGGGTGCAGGATCTGTATATTCAGAATGAAAAACCCTTTGTGGGTTTGTCTACCCCACTGAAAGATGTGATTATATCGATATCTGGCAGCAGGCTGGGAATGACTGTTGTGATAAATGACAAGGAAGAGATACTGGGCGTGATAACGGACGGCGACCTGCGCCGGATGCTGGAAAAGAATTTTATACTGGATGGCATTACGGCCAAAGATATTATGACCGTGTTGCCCAAAACCATCGCTTCCGATGCCATGGCAGTACAGGCATTGGATATGTTGCGTAACTTTGATATTACCCAGTTGGTGGTCGCCAGCGGGAACAAATACCTGGGCGTATTGCACCTGCACGATTTGATACGTGAAGGCCTTATTTAACCTCTCCCTGCTCTAACCAAACCGATTGCTTCCCTGTGTTTTGCGCGTAAGCGCTAAAAATATTATTGTGTGAAATTCGTTGTAATAGCAGGCTCATTATCATCCATAAACTGTTGCATCCGGGTAGTAAAATGAAAGCGCGAAAATGAATAAACTGTTTGGTGCCATAGTATTGTTGTTATTTGCCGGAGGTTGTTACTTCTTCCCGCATAATACCGATGTGGTCACGATCAAGTACAGCCCCGAAAAACTACAGCAGGACTTTACCCTATTCAGATCGGTTTTGGAAAAAAGCCATCCTGGTATTTACACCTACACATCAAAGGATGAAATGGATCATTGCTTTGACAGCATTTACAATTCCCTTGATGCGTCAACCGATATCCGGTCATTCCACCATGCTCTTTCTTTTTTAATTGACAAAATAGGTTGTTCGCATACCAATTTGTACCTGCCAAAAGATTATTACGATTCTATTTTCAAACGCAGTAATTTTTTCCCGGTACCACTGGTGTATGTCGATGGCGGATTGTATGTGAACTCCGATATGTTTTCTCTTCCCCTTGGCGCGCATATCATCAGCATTAATGGCAACCGGGCGGAAGACATCATGAACCGGGTAGCTTATTACAATGTTCCCGATGGTGTCAACAAAGATTATAACCTCTCGCAGGCTGCTGTTGATTTTGCCTACGATTATTTTCTTGCCTATGGTCCCTGTGCAGGTTTTGATATTGAATATGCAGAACCGGGTTCACCAAAGAAAGAGGCCATCCACATGACGGCTACCACACTGGAGAAACAGCAGGCTGAATATAATTACAACGCATACTATTATTATCCTGATGAAGTGGGCTATGACTTTGAAATTATTGATTCCATTCAAACCGCGGTGCTGACACTTCGCTCATTCTCTTACAGTACGGCTACTACTTTTGCTGCATATAAAAACTTTTTGTTCAATTCATTTTCGCTGCTGAAAAACCAGGATGATATTACCAACCTGGTGATTGACTGCCGCAACAATACCGGTGGTGAATATGAAAATATTTTCCTGCTGCTCCGCTTCCTGAGCCGTGACCCTTTTAAGGAAGTTGATTCTGCCACTGTCCGGTTCGACCGGCTTCCTTATCCGCAATACCTGGACCCGGATTACAGGTTGACAGAAAAGCCTTCCCTCGACTCGATGATCAACCATGAGTTTTGCCGCTTGCCCAATGGTACCAATGTTTTGCTTGATGATGACAATACACTGCGCAGGCCGCTGCCCATGGCTTTCAATGGGAATGTGTATGTGATCACCAATTCAAATGTGTTATCGGCTGCTTCCAACTTTGTGGCGATGATGAAGGATTCCAAGCGCGGTGTGATTGTTGGTGAAACAACCGGTGGGGGATTCAATGAACACAATGGTTTTACGCGCGTTCTGTATAAACTGCCCAATACCGGTTTGATGCTGGAATATTCGGCCGTAAGGGTACAGCATTACCTGCAACACCACCAAATGAACAGGTATGGTGTACAGCCTGATTATATCGTTACGCCGACACTCAATGATATCATCAATAACCAGGATCCGCAAATGTCTTTTACCCTGAACCAACTGATAGCACCGGGATTGTAATTTAATTTGAGGATACCTAGGGCTTTCAATACTTTTGCTCCGCAATAAGTTTATGCACGATATCCATTAACCCTACAAGGCGTTTATGAATCAACACAACTACGTGGTTATTATGGCGGGCG
Organism: Chitinophagaceae bacterium; assembly: GCA_044223995.1. GTDB lineage: Bacteria > Bacteroidota > Bacteroidia > Chitinophagales > Chitinophagaceae > JACMLD01. Next base: position 101,467 of record JBGALE010000011.1, on the reverse strand, counting down.
GCATCGGTAGCCGTTTTTGGCCCATGAGCCGGACTAATTATCCAAAACAATTTTTAGATATTCTCAATACCGGTAAGACACTCATTCAATCTACCTATGATCGGTTTACAGAATTTATCCCGGAAGAAAACATTTATGTAGTCACTTCGCAGGAATATGTGCCGATAGTAGAAGAGCAGTTGCCCAATATTAAAAAGGAAAATATCCTCGGAGAACCATCCCGGAAAAATACGGCGCCCTGTATTGCCTATATTTCATTTAAGTTGTTTCAGAAAGATCCGGAAGCATCCCTGATCGTGGCGCCCGCTGATCACCTGATACATGATAAAAAAGAATTTAAACGGGTCTGCCATGAATCGCTGAAGTTCGTCAATCACATGAACGCATTCATCACATTGGGTATCAAACCAACCTATCCCAATACGGGTTATGGATATATACAGTTTGAACAAATGGCAGTGAGCAAGGATATTTATAAAGTAAAAACCTTTACAGAAAAACCCAACCTCGAACTGGCAAAAACATTTGTGTCCAGCGGGGAATTTTTATGGAACGCGGGTATTTTCGTTTGGCAGGTAAAAAATATCATCACTGCATTTGAAAAACACCTGCCGGAAATGTATGAAGTATTTGCAGCAGAAAAGGAAAAATTCAATACCGCAGAAGAAGTCGCTGCACTGAAGGAAATATATCCGCTTTGTACCAATATCTCCATTGACTTTGGTATTATGGAAAAAGCATCCAATGTATATGTAATCCCTTCTTCTTTTGGATGGAGTGACCTGGGTACCTGGAACAGTGCCTATGAAAATTTTGAAAAAGATTATTTTCACAATGCAGTGGCTGGTGAAAACGTGATGGTGATTGATGCGGTGAAATGTATGGTGCATGCACCGGATGGCAAACTGGTATTGCTGCAGGGGCTGGAAGACTTTATTGTAGTAGATACGCCCGATGTGTTGCTGATCTGTAAAAAGGACAAGGAGCAGCAGATAAAAGATTATGTATCGGAAGTGAAAAGAAACAAGGGCGAAAAATTCCTGTAGTTGTAAAAAACCGCAACTATGTTCAATAAACTGCGCACCGTTATTTACCATGTAAAAGATATAGAAACCGCAAAAAAATGGTACAGCGGCATCACGGGTATACAACCTTATTTTGATGAGCCGTTTTATGTGGGCTTCGACATCAATGGCTATGAACTGGGACTTGATCCCGATTTTACCAATGCCACTGCTAAAGGAAACCAGTCGATCGCGTACTGGGCAGTTGATTCAGTAGAAAAATCTCTGGACGATATTCTTACAGCAGGCGCTATTTTGGTACAACCCAAAACAAATGTAGGCGGCGATATCTTCGTGGCCGTCGTAAATGATCCTTTTGGTAATACCATAGGGCTGATTGAAGGCGCCTGACAGCATTTCTTACATCACATTTTGTTGACAAGGCAGTTATTTCTTTCCTACATTCGGGTAACAATACTTTATGAAATGACTGCCATTCATCTATCCAACATACTGTTTCTGGATATAGAAACAGTTCCCCAACAATCTTCGTTCACACAATTGCCGGATGACTGGAAACAGTTGTGGTCGAAGAAAGCGGATCTCCTGCTGCGCAACAATGAAACCGATACAACTGAAACCATTTATAACCGTGCCGGCATCTATGCAGAGTTTGGTAAAATCATTTGTATCAGTTGTGGCGTATTACAGGGAAGCGGCAGCAATAAAAAAATATCCCTGAAGTCTTTTTACGGTGATGATGAAGCATTGCTGCTGAAATCATTTGCGGATATGCTGGACAAATGGGCGGTGGATGCTTCCCGGTTTTTATGTGCACACAATGGAAAGGAATTTGATTTCCCTTATTTGTGCAGGCGTATGATCATTAATAATATACCGGTTCCCTTTGTGTTGCAGTTATCCGGCAAAAAGCCCTGGGAAGTCAGTCACCTTGATACGATGGAATTATGGAAATTTGGTGATTATAAAAGTTTTACTTCCTTGAACCTGCTGGCACATGTATTGGGCATTCCTACGCCTAAAGATGATATTGATGGCAGTATGGTAAGTGAAGTATACTGGAAGGAACAAAACCTGCCGAGAATTGTTACCTATTGTCAGAAGGACGTGGTAACCGTAGCACAAATTTATTTGCGGCTGAATGGTGAATCACTTATCAGCAACGAAAACATTGAAATAAAATAAGTATGAAAAGGACTAATTATTCATCCGGTTCAAAATGGGAAGATATCGTCGGGTACAGCCGGGCTGTAAAAGTGGATAATCTAATTGAAGTAACCGGTACGGTAGCCAGCGGCGACGATGGAAAGGTAGTTGGTGTAAATGATGCGTATGAACAAACAAAATACATTTACCAGAAAATAGAAAAAGTGCTGGCACAGGCAGGCGCTTCCATGGCCGATGTGATCCGTGTGAGGATGTTTGTTACCGATATCAGCCGCTGGCAGGAATATGGAAAAGCACACAGTGAATTTTTTAAAACCATTAAGCCCTGCAATACGATGGTGGAGGTAAGCAAGCTGATAGAACCGGACTATATGATCGAAATTGAAGCTACTGCGATTGTCAATTCATAATATGAATATAGAATCACTGCGCGAATATTGTTTATCGAAGCCAATGGTGGAAGAAACACTTCCATTCGGTCCCGATACACTCGTATACAAAGTATGTGGCAAAGCTTTCCTGTTAACCTCACTCGACAGTGAAGAACTGCGGTTTAATGTAAAATGCGATCCCGACCTGGCACTAGAACTGCGGGAACAGTACGATTGCGTATTGCCGGGGTATCACATGAATAAGAAACACTGGAACACGATTGTGGCCAATGGTTCTGTGCCGGGGAAATTATTGAAAGAATGGATAGATCATTCTTATGATTTGGTGGTGAAAAGTCTTTCTAAAAAAGAACAGGAAAAATTGAAGAAGCAATAGTATACAGGCGATCAACAGCCCGCATGCACTAATTTGCACATTATATCATTTCTAAACAACCCGTTTTGCAGATCCAGTCAAAATTACCGGCAGTAGGAACGACCATCTTTACTGTAATGAGTGCATTGGCAACAGAACATAATGCTGTTAACCTCGGACAGGGCTTTCCGGATTTCCCCATGAGCGAAGAATTGACTTCACTGGTTAATAAGGCCATGAACGATGGGTTTAACCAGTATGCGCCTATGCAGGGTTTGATGTCCATCCGGGAAGTGTTGGCGGAGAAAGTGCAGGGTTTATATGGTACTGTTGTCAATCCCGAAACGCAAATCACCATTACACCCGGTGGTACCTATGCCATTTATACTGCACTCACCACTGTATTGCAACCCGGTGATGAAGTCATCGTGTTTGAACCGGCATACGACAGTTATATCCCCAATGTTGAAATCAATGGAGCGGTGGCGGTCCGGATAGATCTGCAGTTTCCCGAATATAAAATCAACTGGGAGGAAGTAAAAAAGCGCATTACAGCAAAGACCAAAGTGATTATGCTGAATTCCCCGCACAATCCAACGGGTGCCGTGCTGCAGGAAGAGGATATACAGCAATTGCGTTCCATTGTACAGGGAACAAATATTTTTATTCTCAGCGATGAAGTATATGAACACCTCATATTTGATGAGATACCACACCTGAGTATGTTGCGCTACCCAGATTTGATGGAACGAAGTTTTGTTTGTTTCTCATTCGGGAAAGTGTACCACTGTACAGGCTGGAAACTTGGTTATTGTATCACCTCGCCAGAATTGATGAAGGAATACAGGAAAGTGCACCAGTTCAATTGCTTTTCCTGTCATACGCCCTCACAGGCAGGATTGGCGACTTTCTTAAAAAACAAAGACAGTTATTTGTCGCTCGGAGGTTTTATGCAGCAGAAGCGCGATTTCTTTCAGCAACTGATGCAGGAAACAAAGTTTACCGCCCTGCCCAGCCATGGAAGTTATTTTCAGTGTTACAAATATGATCGCATCAGTGATGAAGCGGATATGGATTTTGCCAAACGCATTACGAAGGAATACGGTGTGGTATCAATACCGGTATCGGCATTTTACCAGTCGGGCAAGGATAATAAAGTAGTGCGTTTTTGTTTTGCAAAAAAGGAGGAAACCATTCGTTCGGCAGTTGAAAAGCTGGCGAAGGTGAAATAAAAAATGTTTAATTGACCATTGACCGTAGATACTCAGGCATTTTTTACATGATACTGGCTGCCCTAGGGTTTTCGGTCATGGGCGGATTTGCCAAATTATTAAAAGGAAGTTTCACCGCAGGCCAGTTGGTATTTTACCGCAACCTGGTTGGACTTATCGTATTGTCTGTTGGATTTTGGATGAAGCCGCCTGTCAGCCATGGCGGTAAACTGCGCTGGCTAATTTTCCGTGGTATCATGGGCACTGTGGCATTGTATACTTTATTGTATTGCATATTGCACCTGCCACTGGGTACGGCCATGACCTACAACCTTACCTCTGCTTTATTCATTGCGGTGTTTTCATTCCTATTGTTTAAAGAGTACAATGGACGAAGGGTGTTGTTTGCATTGCTGCTTGGCTTTACCGGTATGTTGCTGGTATATAAACCTGCCATGCATTATCCCTGGTTTTATCACCTGGCAGGATTGATTTCAGGCGTGTCTTCTGCCATGGCATATATCACCGTGGGCAAATTGAATAAATATTATGATGCCCGTGTAATTGTGGCTTCCTTTATTATCAGTGGTGTACTTTTTCCCAGTTTCAGTATGGTATTGCATTATATCAGCGGCTGGAAAACGGATGAAATTTTTATTATCAACTTTCAGTGGCCCGAAGGGATACAGTGGCTGTATATTATTTGCCTGGGGCTGGCTGCCCTCTTCGGGCAATATTTTGTGACAAAATCTTATGGTGCCGATAAAGCGGGTATTGTTTCTGCCATCAGTTATGCCAATATTATCTTTTCTGTATTTATCGGTATGCTGCTCGGTGATGCATTCCCCGATATCATTTCACTAACGGGTATCACCTGCATTATAACCGGTGGGATTATTATTTCCCTGGTAAAAAGAAAATCTGTGTGACGATCTTTCTTACATTTAAACATAAACCATCTGTTCATGAAGAAAATATTGTTGCTATTACTGCTGTGTTATGGTATGCAAACACAGTCGCAGGTATTAACCCTAAGGGAGCAGGCAAGAATTGTCAATGAAATACTCGACGACCGGATTAATAACCTGCTGCCCAAATTGATGGAGCGCACGGGTATTGATATGTGGGTAATTGTATCGCGGGAGTACAATGAAGACCCCGTTATCAAAACCATGCTTCCCGCGGAGTGGCTAAATGCACGCAGGAGAACCATCCTTGTTTTTTATAATAACCCGCAGCAAAAGACATTTGAAAAACTTGCTGTGGCGCGCTATGATGTGGGTACGAATATTAAAGCCGCCTGGGATATGCAAAAGTTCCCCAACCAATGGGATGCGTTGATGGATATCATTACTACCCGTAAGCCTGTAAAGATTGGTATCAATACCTCCACTGATTTCGCGCACGCCGATGGATTGGATCATACGGAGTATACAGAGTTGCTGCAAAAAATTCCAGTGGCATTGAAGAAAAACGTAATGAGTGCAGAAGCATTGGCAGTAGCCTGGCTGGAAACGAGAACAGAAAAAGAAATGCAGTTCTATCCTTCATTGGTAAATGCCACACATAAGATCATTGAGGAAGCTTTCTCGGAGAAAGTCATCACACCCGGCATCACCACTACAGATGATGTGGTATGGTGGCTGCGGCAAAAATTGCGCGATAATGGCTACGATACCTGGTTTCACCCTTCTGTTTCCATTCAGCGGAATGATCCGCAAAATTTTGAACACCTTCGCAATTTCTCCAGCCGTCCCAAAGATGATATTATTATACCCGGCGATTTACTGCATGTCGATTTTGGTATTACCTACCTGCGCCTGAATACGGATGTGCAGGAACATGCTTATATATTAAGACCTGGTGAAACGGATGTTCCGCAAAGTATCAGGGAAGCATTTGCCAAATCAAACCGCCTGCAGGATATACTGACAGCACAATTTGCAGAAGGAAAAACCGGCAATCAAATTTTACTCGCAGCGTTGGCACAGGCAAAAAAAGAAGGGATTGAAGCGTCTATATATACGCACCCCATCGGTTACCATGGACATGCTGCCGGTCCAACCATCGGTTTATGGGATCAGCAAAATGGTGTGCCGGGCAGTGGAGATTACCCCATGCATTATGGAACCGCCTATTCCATCGAACTGAATACCGCTTCGAATATTCCCGGGTGGAAGAAAACCATTCGCATTATGCTGGAGGAGGATGGGTACTATGATGAGAATGGTTTCCGGTTTATTAATGAGCGCCAGAAACAGGTTTACCTGGTACCACGCAGGATGAATAATATTGGCCAGTAAAAAAAGTTGCTGTAAAATTTGGTGAAACCAGTTCTTTAATCGTATATTTGCGATATAGAATTTGCAGGACGACGGGTTCGTCTTTTTATTTGACTATATTCATCGCATAAATACGATAAGATGGCGGTTCACAAAAAAGAGGAATTTTCACAGCGGGAGCAGGACCTGGCGGCTTTTGCCAAAGCATTGAGCCACCCGGCGCGCATAGCAATATTAAAAACGCTGGCACAAAGAAATGAATGCATCTGTGGTGAACTGGTGGATGTACTGCCACTGGCGCAATCAACCGTTTCACAGCACCTGAAGGAACTGAAGAATGCAGGACTGGTCAATGGAACCATCGACGGGCCAAGAAGTTGTTATTGCATTAACTGGAAGGCATTTGAAAAATTCAATGCTGAATTCAGCACTCTTTTTAATAACCTCAAGGTGAAAAATGAAAAAGCCTGTTGTTAAATAACCAACTATAAAAATAAAAGCCATGAACAACGAAACAGCTATTAAAGAACTGGTAAAGGAAAAATATGGTGCGATTGCTTCACAAAGTAAAACGCAAAATCTTTCCTCCTGCTGCGGCGCCACTGGTTGTTGCAGCGATGATGTGTACAATATTATGGCCGACGACTACACACAATTGCAGGGATACAATGCAGACGCCGATCTTGGCCTCGGTTGTGGTTTACCCACCGAGTTTGCAAAGATGAAGGCAGGTGATACGGTGATTGACCTGGGAAGCGGAGCCGGTAATGATTGTTTTATTGCACGCTCCGTAGTGGGTGAAACAGGAAAAGTGATCGGTATCGACTTTACAGACAAGATGATTGAGCGCGCGAGGATGAATGCCGAAAAATTGGGCTGGAACAATGTAGAATTCCGCCAGGGCGATATAGATAGTATGCCAGTTACATCCAATAAGGCTGATGTGATAGTAAGTAATTGTGTATTGAACCTTGTACCCAACAAACACAAAGTGTTCAGTGAAATTTACCGTGTGCTGAAGCATGGCGGTCATTTCAGTATTTCAGATATCGTACTCGAAGGCCTATTACCGGAAAAATTGCAGCAAACGGCAGAAATGTATGCAGGTTGTGTAGCCGGTGCCATTCAGCGGAAGGATTATATGGGTATGATTGATGAAGCAGGCTTTGTTAATGTAATTGTTCAGAAAGAAAAGAAAATAATTATACCTGACGAGATACTGCTGGAATATTTATCTGCAGGCGAAGTGGAAGAACTCAAACAATCAGGCCCCGGCATTTATAGTATCACCGTATATGCTGAAAAACCTGCAAAGGATGAACGCAATTGTTGTGAGCCCGGCAGCGGATGCTGTTAATCATCGTATTTTTTAATCATAAATAGTATAGCCATGAACACTATCAATTTGAAAAATGATCCCGGCTGTTGTGGATCATCCAACAATGAATGCTGTGTAATTGCAGGCATGGGTTGTTGCTAATCAACTGAACCGGCAACAACTGTTGTTGCCGGTTTTATTACAATACTGTTTATGATTGAATTAATTCCATTACTGCCGGTACATGCCGGCGCTGTATTAAAAATTTATGGGGAAGGGTTGGCATCTGGTAATGCCACTTTCAATACTGAAGTACCATCATGGGAAGCCTGGAATGGTAACCATCACCAGCACACAAGGTTTGTTGCCATAGAAAATGGCGAAGTGCTTGGCTGGATAGCGTTGTCCCCTGTTTCCTCACGCGCCTGTTACAACGGCGTGGCAGAGTTTAGCATTTACATAGCGGCTGCACATCGCGGTAAAGGTATCGGCAATACACTGATGGAGAAAATGATTGCTGAAAGCGAAGTCAATGGTATATGGACATTGTATTCTTCTACTTTTGAAACCAATACTGCCAGTATTGAATTACAGAAAAAATTTGGCTTCCGTGTCATTGGCTACCGTGAACGTATTGCAAAACTCAATGGCGTATGGCACAATACCATTGTACTGGAAAGAAGAAGTAAAATAACCGGAAACTAAATGTATATGACAAAAAAACTTTCTTTTCTCGATCAGTATTTAACACTGTGGATTTTTCTTGCGATGGCCGTTGGTATTGCAACCGGCTATTTATTTCCAGGGGTAGAAGGGTTTATTAATTCGTTCCAGCGGGGTTCCTCCAATATCCCCATTGCTATCGGGCTGATATTGATGATGTATCCTCCGTTGGCAAAAGTGAACTATGCCGAGTTGCCAAAGGTGTTTATGAACAAAAAGATACTGGCGCTTTCATTGATTCAAAATTGGATAGTGGGTCCATTGCTAATGTTTGCACTTGCAGTGATATTCCTGCATGATAAACCGGAATACATGACTGGGTTGATATTGATTGGTATCGCCCGTTGTATCGCAATGGTGATTGTATGGAACGACCTTGCAAATGGAGATCGGGTGTATGCAGCAGGTCTCGTAGCGTTTAACAGTATATTTCAGGTATTGTTTTACAGTGTATACGCATGGGTTTTTATAACCAGGCTGCCGCCCCTTTTTGGCTTAAAGGGATACGAGGTAAATATCAGCATCGGCCAGGTAGCACAAAGTGTATTTATTTATCTCGGCATCCCTTTTTTAGCCGGGATGATATCGCGCTATATTCTTACAAAGTGGCGGGGATCGGAATGGTATACAAAAAGGTTTCTGCCGGCCATTAGTCCCATTACATTAATAGCATTGCTATTTACAATTGTTGTAATGTTTAGCCTGAAGGGAAGCCTGATTGTAAAAATTCCTTTTGATGTATTGCGAATTGCCATCCCGCTGACTATATATTTTGCCATCATGTTTTTCTCCGCATTTTTTCTTTCGCAGAAGGCAGGAGCAGGATATGCTAAATCAACATCACTGGCATTTACAGCAGCGGGAAATAACTTTGAATTGGGCATAGCAGTAGCTATTGCTGTTTTTGGAATCGGTTCTGGTGCTGCTTTTGCGGCAGTGGTTGGGCCATTAATTGAAGTGCCAGTGTTGATCCTGATGGTTCGCTTTGCACTGAAACGCCAGCCGGGACTGGAGAAACAGGTAATTAAAGAAGCATAAAAAATATTGTAGTATGGGAAAAAAGAAACTCTTGTTTGTCTGTGTAGAAAACTCGAACCGCTCCCAGATGAGCCAGGCTTTTGCCAATATCCTTGGCGGAGATGCAATAGAAGCTTACAGCGCGGGAAGTAAACCAAGCGGTATGGTAAACCCCAAAGCAATTGCTGCTATGAAAGAACTGGGTTATGATTTGAGCAAGCATGCTTCCAAATCATTAGAAGAAGTAAAAGCTTTTGCGCCTTTTGATGCTGTGGTAACAATGGGTTGTGGTGATGCCTGCCCCTGGATGCCTGCAAAAAAGTTTATCGACTGGCAGATCCCGGATCCCAAACACATGGAACCGGGTGAATTTAATAAAGTGAGAGACTATATAAAAGAGTTGGTCGGCAATCTCATCAATTCTTTGCAATGATGCGGCTGCTGCCGGGTTTTTGTGCGCTGGTTGCAACCAACAATGAGTGCTTACCTTCATTGGCAACAGGCGAAGCCTGTATCGACAGGTTTTTACCAGGTTTGTCACTGACATAATAACCAGCCAGTAATTTTTTCTCTTCGAAAGAATAATTCGACAAGTCTTTTTCCTGCAGGGTACCATTTACGTCAGCAATGGAGCATTGCAGGTTGTCGAAATAAAATTCTCCATTCCCATTCACGGCCATGTATAACCAAATGCGCGTAGCATCATTTTCAACAATACCATCAATACTGTAAGTTTTCCAATCCTTGTCTTTTCCGGGTGTAACTGTTGCATATACCAATGACCGGCCGATAATATCTTCTTTTCCTTTGCGGACCTGCACTACATAGATACGGGGCTTTGAAAATGTATCAGCGGGGTTTTCTTTTACAGACAATTCAAAATGATAAGGCCTCTCCTTCAGTCCTTCGACTTTCACTTCTTTCACGAAATAAAATGCATCGGGATAATAAAAGCGATCGTTTTGTGCGCAAGCACCAACGGCTATTATAAGGGTGGTGAGTAAAAGGTAAAAGTTTTTCATTGTGTAAGGATTGGATATGGAATTAACGCCAAAAACAGCCTTTTATTCTCGGAAAAACTAAAATATTAGCCTTATTTCAGGAGGAAATAGGTCAGCAGGCTCATGAGGTAAGCCAGGCTGGTCATATAAAACAATTGTATCATTGGCCATTTCCAGCTCCGGGTTTCCCGTTTTACAACTGCGAGGGTACTCATACACTGCATGGCCAGGAGGTAAAATACCATCAGTGAAACACCCGATGCTACTGTATAAACCGCTGTGCCATCCGCTTTTTTGGCCATCCTCATTTTTTGGGTCAGTGTAGTTTCATCGGCATCCTTACCACCTTCCACACTGTACAGGGTTGCCATGGTGCCAACAAATACCTCCCTCGCTGCAAATGATGTAATTAATGCAATCCCGATTTTCCAGTCATACCCCAAGGGCCTGATAGCTGGTTCGATGGTTTTTCCCAGGATTCCGGCATAGGAGTTTTGAAGCAGCTCAGATTGTTTTTGCCTGTTGAGTTCTTTTGTTTGTGCAGGGTTGTTTGTAATAAGTGCATCATAGCGCTGTGCTACTTTTTCCATCCGGTCGCTGGGTCCGTAGGTGCTCAGCGCCCACAGGATAAGACTGATGATCATGATTATCTTTCCTGCATCAAATACAAAAATCTTAGCCTTGTTAACCATGGTCACCACTACATTCTTCCACCTGGGTGCGCGGTAAATAGGCAGCTCCAGTATGAAGAAGCTTTTTTCCTGGATCTTAATAAGCCATTTGGCAACATAGGAAACGATCAGTGCTAACACTACTCCCATCAGGTAAAGCCCCATCATTACAATACCCTGCAGGCTTAAGAATCCCCAGAGATAATGTTTAGGTATTACAAGTGATATCAATACGGTGAATACAGGCAGTCTTGCACTGCAGCTCATCAGCGGTGTGATGAGGATGGTCAGCAGCCGCTCCTTCCTGTTTTCAATATTTCTTGCACTCATGATAGCAGGTACAGCACAGGCAAATCCACTTATCATGGGCATGACACTTTTACCATTCAACCCTACTTTTCGCATGAGTTTATCCGTGAGGAAGCTGATGCGGGCCATATAACCAGTATCTTCCAGCATAGTGATCAAGCCAAATAATATCATGATCTGTGGTACAAAAACAAGAATGCCACTTAGCCCGGCCACAATACCATTAATGAATAAATCGGCGAACCAACCAGAGGGCAATACATTTCCCAGCCAGTTTCCCAACTGCGCAAAGGTCCATTCAATACCATCCATTGGGAAAGAGGCGATCCAGAACACACATTGAAAAAGCAGGAAGAGTACCCCCAGTAAAATGATATAACCCCATACGCGGTGCAGCAATATGTCATCCAGCCGCTCGGTAAACAGTGTTTTTTGCAAGGGATCGGGCTCACTCACATGGTGCTGCATCACCAGTTTGATCCTTGCATAGCGCTGCATGATTTCTTCGGCTTGTGTACGGGTGGGATTGAACTTATTGTTGATTTCAATATTTTCAATCGTTTCCTGCATGGTATCGTTGAGCCTGAAGTTTTCGTGGTTGATAAGGTAATGAATAGCGGTATAATCACTGATACCCGGAAAATGTTTTTTGACTTCTTCCACCGGCGCCGGTGCGAGTGCAGCAACATCAATAAAATCGCGTGCAGGCGCCTGGTACAATTGCCTGGCAGTTTGTGCCATTACCTTTTTCAATTGTGGAATGCCTTTGTTTTTCCTTGGGTTTACCGGTACCACGGGTATACCGAGCTCCAGTGCCATGCCGTCCACATCTATTTCAATCCCCTTTTGTTTGGCAAGGTCCATCATAGTTAGTACGATGACCATGGGGATTTTCAGATCAATTATCTGCGAACAGAACAGTAAATTTCTTTTGAGGTTACTGGCGTCCACCAGCATGACGATCATATCGGGTTTGATATCTTCATCCTGGTCGAGGAGCACTTTATAGGTCACCCATTCATCACCACGTTTTGGATAGAGGCTGTAAGTACCCGGCAGATCAATAATTTTTGATACCATTCCGGGCATTAATTCGGCTATCCCGGTTTTTTTATCAACCGTTACACCGGGGAAATTTCCCACCTTTTGATTAAGTCCCGTTAAAGCATTAAACAGGGAGCTTTTTCCGCTGTTGGGGTTGCCTACCAATGCTATATGTACTGTAGATGCCGACACTAGTTGGCAAAAGTACCTAAATGATAATTCAGTAGCCTTACGAGAAGGGTAAAAATGTACGGCAAGTGATAGAAGGGATGTTAAAACTACATTATTTGGTACCCTGGTGAACGACGAGTTTGCCATCTTCATAAAACGGCAATACATTGGCGCCATCTGCAGTTAGACAGTAGCGTATATCTTTTTCAAGTCCATAATTGGATAAACGGTGATAATGTGATGCATTTCTTGCTTTCATGAATTCATATAAATCAAGTTTTGCATCTTCGTACATCGTGGTTGCCACCTGTGATGAATCGCAATTGATGGAAAAATGTTCACCTACCCTGCTGATGATGGCACCCGCGAATAACATATCTTCTATGTTAACCCTATCCTTCCATGCTGCACAACCAAGTATAACATGTTGCTTTTGTTCTACCAGGTAATCGCATACAGCACCCAGGTTGGGAAAAGAACCAGTAACAATATGCCCCGCCCCTTTATCGAGCGCCATGTGCAACAGCTTTGTCCCATTCGTAGTGGTCAGCACGAGTGTTTTGCCGGCAATAAAATCCCTGGGATATTCAAAGGGCGAATTACCATATTCCAAACCTTCCGCTACTTTACCGTCCCGTTCACCGGCAGTAATGCCTTCAATTTGTTTTCCAAGTTCTATACAGCGGGAGACACTGTCGACTGGTATCACACATTTGGCGCCATTGTATAAAGCAGTCGCAATCGTAGAAGTAGCCCTCAATACATCAATGATAACAACAATAGCATTGTTGACATCGTATAAATGCAGTAAGGCAGGTGACAGGCAAGTGTGGAGCGACGGCTTTGTGGTACTACTCATAATGTATAAAACAAGCCGCAAATTTAAATGAATGCTGCCGAATGGCCTTCTTTTCCAAACACAATTAATAAAAGACCAGGAACTATTTCTAACAGAACCAGTGAGGCTTTTATTTATTCAGCAGGAATTTCCATTTCTCCGATTCGGCGTATTCCTTGATGACAAGATTGCGTCGCTCGAGCATTTTTTTCAGGTAGCGTTTGAGAAATATTTTATTGGCCAGTTTGCCTATGGAGCCATAAGGCGTTTCGAAGGAAAACAAATCGATCATCAGCGTCCCATTGCTGATTGGTTTGAAATGGTGTTCATGTTTCATTGACTTGAAATCACCTGCTACCATTTCATCGGTAAATAAAAGTGGGGATTGCATATCAGAAACCTTTACACGCAACACACGGTTTTTGCCGAGGTGTTTTGCTTTCCAGGTCACTGTTTCATGAAGATTGATAAGACCGGTCGTGGTTCCGGCTACAGCCTGCTCGTTATTTTTTGTCATCGACTTTTTGTGCAGGTCGATGCTGCGGCTCAAATCAAATACCCTTTCAACTGGTGCGGCAATAAAGGTGGTAAGATGAATGGTTGGCATGGGTTTCATGGTGAATACTGGATTTACTCTAAACCCCGCAAAAATCTTTCCAAAAGATTAACTGAATGGGAACTTCACCACTTTTGCTGCTAAAAGTTTGTCGCGGACTTTTATATATATATTTGAATCAAGTGCGGCAAAAACTGATCGTACGTAACCCATACCAATGGCTTTACCCAGGCTGGGCGATTGTGTGCCTGAAGTAACAACGCCAATGGTCATTCCACTGAAATCTTTGATTTCATAGCCATGACGGGGAATTCCTTTTTCGACCATTTCAAAACCTACGAGTTTTCTTTCAACGCCTTCCGCTTTTTGGTTTTCCAGTAATGGCCTGGCAGTAAAGTCTTTTGTAAATTTTGTTATCCATCCCAGGCCTGCTTCCAGCGGTGAAGTGGTATCGTCAATATCATTTCCGTATAAGCAGTAACCCATTTCCAGCCGGAGGGTGTCGCGTGCACCAAGACCAATGGGTTTTAATCCCTGCGGGGTACCGACTTTAAAAATAGCATCCCAGATTTTATCTGCGTTGCCGTCTTTGTCTTCAAAATATATTTCAACACCTCCTGCGCCTGTGTAACCGGTAGCACTCACCAAAACATTGTCTACACCAGCAAACACTCCTTTTGTAAAAGTGTAATACTTCAGGTTAAGGATGTCCATATCCGTTAGTGGCTGCAATATTTTTGTTGCGTTAGGCCCTTGTATAGCGAGCAGGCAGGTTTTATCGGAGATATTGTGCATCTCCACATTCTTTGTATTGAACTGGCTCATCCAGTTCCAGTCTTTTTCAATATTGGAAGCATTTACCACAATCATGTACACTTTATTTTCCTCAATACAGTAAATGAGTAAATCGTCTACGATACCACCTTCCTTATTGGGAAGGCAACTGTATTGTGCTTTTCCTGCGGTCAGTTTGGATGCATCATTGCTGGTTACCCGCTGAATAAGATCGAGTGCATGTTCGCCTTTCAGGATAAACTCGCCCATATGGCTTACGTCAAAAATGCCGGCATTGTTTCTTACAGTAGCGTGTTCGTCGTTGATGCCGGAATAACTGATGGGCATATTGTATCCTGCAAACTCAGCCATTTTCGCACCCAGGGCAATGTGTTTTTCTGTGAAAGGGGTATTCTTCATAAAAAGGAATGATTGGTGTATAATCCGCGTGCAAAAATAACGGTTGCTGATCAGCAAAAAAATAAAAAAGCCCCTTGCCAGAAGACAAGGAGCTGTGTTCCAACTTCAACCCCGCTTGCCAACTGAACCGGCTATCGCCGGAAAGCAGCAGCGGCATGCAGGTCGTTAAAATATTTTAGAAAAGATCATTAAAGGAGACAGGGAATTGCTTTCATACAACGGTTCTTCTGAATCATTGCCTTCTTTGCCCGGTGTATTTGCTGCTTTTGACTTAATAACTTCCTTCAGTTTCTTTTCCCTGTCGAGGCTGTCTTTGATCTTCAGTTCTTCCCTCAGTTTGCTTTTAGCCTTTTCAGGTAATGAGTCTTTTACTTTTAATGAGTCTTCAATCTGTTTGTAACGGTAATGGTATTTGTTATCTATGTTTCCGTCGTTGTTTTGATCATCATTGTTTTCGTCATCATCATAACTGCTGGATTTTTTACCGCCATCAGCTCTTTCCAGCCCGGTTCTTGTCATGATATATTCTACATCATCTTCCCAATTGTAATGATCCCAGTCGTCATCATAATCCCAATTATCATTTTGGCCAAAGTTGATATTAAACCTGTTGAGTCTTCTGGAAACAGAATGGTCTACCAGTATTCTCCTGTTTACCGGAACCTGTATGGTAACAACTACCTGCTGGTTACGGAACTTTTGACCACGGGGAATTGAAAATCCATTGTCAAGGATCAGCGTACTGTCTTCCATTTCAAGATGGAAACTGATTGATTTTGCAAAACTTTCGGCTTGTGATCTACTGCTGCCCCTGCTGGCTTTTGTAGCGAAAATATGGTAACTGCTATCCTTGCTCTTTTCAATTTTAACACCAATATTTTTTACAAGCAGGCTATCATCGGTGAAATTGAATGCATCGCCCCAGTTAGGCCCCCACCAGGAACCATAATAACGTGTGGTGGAACTGGCAACTTTTACGATTATTTTTTTACCGCTTGGTTGTGCCAGCGAAAAATCCTGCGGTACTCTTTCCCTGTAATCGAAATTGCGTTTTACTGCGATTCCAAGATTGATGAAGCAGAACAGGCCCACCAGCCACAATACACCAAATGTGTAACCGAGGTAATGGCTGCGGCTTTTAGCACCTACAATTCTCCTGATTATCCATACAATGAATGCCACTATCGGAACACCGAGGAATAATATTAATGTACTCCATGCCAGCATGCTCTGCCAGTTGCCATCGAGTAAATAATCTTTAAAAGGCATCAATGCCACTCCCACACCAAATAAGGACACCAGTGCTGCCAGCAGGGCGATAACAATACAACCTGCGATAAAGAAGAAGAAGATTTTAAACAATACACCAATTGCATGTCCCAGCCCACTACCTGTTCTTCTCGCTACTGGTGCAGCTTCTGCTGCAAAGGATTGCGCGCGCTGACCGGCTGTTTGTGAAAACTCTTTCGCCCTTTCACCAATATTTTGTGCAGTCTCTTTTACTTCGGTAGTAAATTTTTCAGCACGCTCTTTAAAGCCACTTAAATCTTCCTTCACAGTATCGCGTATGCTGTTGAGGTCAATTTTTTCTCCACGCATCTCCAGCTTTTCAGAAGCAGTCGTTGCCTCGGGTAGTACAATCCATAATATAATATATACCAATACCAGTGTGCCTACCAAAGAACCTGTGAGAAAACCCGGGAAGAAATGGAAATTAAACCAGGGCCCGCGAAACGCACCATTGATGATACTTAACAATAATGGTAAGGCAAATACCAGCCTTGGGATCCACACTTCTATTTTAAAGTAAGCTGCCAAACCACTTGCCACACCACCAATAACTTTATGCTCAGGGTTACGGTATAAACGTTTGGTGATATTTGTTTTTAAAGATTGTACTGGTACTACAATCCATAAAACAATATAAATCCAAAACGCCACGCCAAAAAACAATACAAATAATACACGCATAATGGCAGGATCAATTTTCAGTGAATTGGCAAGACCACTGCACACACCAGCCAATATTTTATCATCTGCATTGCGGTACAGCCTGCCGCCACCGGATGCTGCATAGTTATATTGCTGCTGCTGTTGCTGCGATTTGGCATTGGTTCCTGTATTTGTATAGCTGCTGCCACTGTCTGCATCCTGCTCTTCAAAATCCTGCGGGCGGCCAATGCTTCCGATTACTGCATTTACATCATCGTCTGTAATGCAGGCAGCACCACGTTTCAGGCGTTCGGAAAATAATTCGGCAATGCGGCTTTCAATGTCGTTAATGATCTCATCCCTGCCTTCTTCATTTGCAAAATACCGTCGGAGACTTTCGACGTATTGTTTCAGGGTGTCGTAAGCGGTTTCCTCGATGGGGATCACCCTTCCCTGAAAATTTATGTTGATTATCTTTTTCATTGTCATATAATTTGAAGGTTGAAGTTAGAAGGATGGGTTTTGATTAGTAGTATCGGGCATGCTTTCTGTTTTCATTGCCAGTGCATTTACTGCATTTGCTAATTCGTTCCAGGTTGACTCCAATTCTTTATAAAAGACCAGGCCCTTATCTGTCAGTGAAAAATATTTGCGCGGGGGACCGGAATTACTTTCTACCCAGCGGTAGGTGAGCATATCTGCATTTTTCAACCTTGTCAGCAAGGGGTAGAGGGTTCCTTCCAGGATGTTAAGATTGGCCGCTTTCATTTCCTCGACAATATCACTGGGATATGCTTCGCCGCGGCGGATAACGGAAAGGATGCAAAATTCCAGTATGCCCTTGCGCATCTGGCTTTGTGTGTTCTCTATATTCATACAGCGCTTATTTATTGCCGGAGGAGGGTAGACCAGGATGCTTGTTCAGGATAAGGTTTTCGGATAAGGTCTGTTTCACTGCGCTCCTATTCTACCATCCACCGGCGGTTTTACCTGTCTATGTTTACAGCACAAATATAGGAACATTTTAGTACTATGCAACACAAAGTACCTTCTTTAAGTAGGTAATTTTTTATGAAAGATAACGGGTTTTGAGTAAAAACCTTACTGGTACTGCATTTCAGCGGATTTAACCGGCAACTATATTTCTTATCCCATTTTACCAGTGGCAATAATGACCGGATGAATGGTGACAAAAAAGCAGCAAGATATTGCTCAACGCCCAAAAGTGGTATAAAAAAAGATGGCTGTCGAGTCGGCCATCCTTGAAAATGCAACAATTATTAAGAACCAGGACTATTTTTTCAAACCTATTTCACGCAGCCGCTCATCGAGGTATTCCCCGGCTGTTACATCGGGGTATGCCTTGGCATGTCTTGTATCGATACAACTGGAAAGACAGGCAAGGCTCATTTCACTTTTTGGATGTAGAAAGAAAGGAATAGAAAAACGGGATGTATGCCAGAACTCACGCGGTGGATTTACCACGCGGTGGGTGGTTGATTTTAGTTTATTATTGGTTAGCCGTTGCAGCATATCTCCAACATTTACCACAATTTGCTCCGGCAATGACGTAACACCAATCCATTCATTTTGCCTGGTGAGAATTTGTAATCCATCTGCAGAGGCGCCTACCAGTAATGTAATCAGGTTGATGTCTTCATGCTGTTCTGCGCGAATGGCTGATTTCGGTTCAGATGTGATCGGTGGATAATGAATAGCTCTTAATATAGAATTACCATTGTGAATATGATTGTCGAAATAATGTTCATCCAGGCCCAGGTAAAGCGCAATCGCCTGCAGTAATGCTTTACCGGATTTTTCAAAAGCCCTGTATGCTTTATTAAGCGTCGGAGTAAAACCGTTTACTTCAGTGATAGTAACATTGTTGGGATATTCCGATTTTACCGGGTCGCCATCTTCTACCATTTGACCGTGCTGGTAAAACTCTTTCAAATCTGGTGCATCACTGCCTTTTGCATGTTCTTTACCGAATGAAGTATAACCACGCTGGCCCGCGAGCCCTGTCACTTCATAGCCTTTCTTTTTTTCCAGCGGCATGGCAAAGAACTGCTGCACATATTTATACAGGTCTGCAATCAGCTCGTCGGGGATACCGTGATTTTTTACGGCTACAAACCCTACTTCTTCGTATGCCTTACCAAGATCGTTTACGAATTTCTGCTTCAGTTGCGGGTCGCCACTCAGGAAATCCGCCAGGTTTACTACCGGGATAGCCATATTCGTTCGTTTTTATGGTGAAAAAATGAGCCTGTAAATGTAGGAAAATATTTTACATACCATAGGTTGAAAGCCTTATCTGGACTATTTTTAATGATGCAATCGATGAAACTGACGGTACTATTCGCCCTGGTTGTTTTAATGGTTGGCTGCACACCAAAGTATTCAAAGTATGTGTCAGGTTACGATGGTTTGAAAAACAAAACGGTGCCTGATTATGCCGATCTTGATTTTTGGGCGGCGCATCCCTGGAAAAAAGATCCTTCCGACAGCATCCCGGCACCATTGCGTGCCAGTTATACCATGGATTCTTCCGCCGATGTTTTTTTCCTGCATCCAACCACGCTTACAGATGATAAAGACAGCAGGTGGAATGCCGGCTTAAACGATGCGAAACTGAATGCCAAAACAGACTATTCAACCATACTTTACCAGGCAAGTGCGTTTAATGAATACCGTGTGTTTGCGCCAAGGTACCGTCAGGCACATATTCGTTCTTATTATACAACTGATACAGCCAATGCACTGGCAGCCTTTGATACCGCTTACCTGGATATCAAACGTGCATTTCAATACTATCTTGATCACTATAACAACGGAAGGCCAATCATCATTGCATCACACAGCCAGGGAAGTACACATGCATTACAGTTGCTGAAGGATTTTTTTGAAAATAAACCCCTCGCCAACCGATTGGTTGTAGCATACGTTGCAGGCATGTATATACCGGCTACTTTTTTCAGTGAAATGCATTTGTGTAAGGATTCAATGCAAACCGGCTGTGTTTGTGGCTGGCGTACTTTTAAAAAGGGGTATACTGCCGATTTTGTAAAAAAGGAAAAAACAACCAGTTGGACCACCAATCCCATCACATGGGATACCACCAGTGGTTATGCAAGCCACATGTTGAACAAAGGGTCTGTACTGACAAAATTTAATAAGATAAACTATCACTTAACAGGCGCACAAATTCACAACGGTGTTTTGTGGATTGACAAATTGCACATGCCATTGGGGTTCCTGCTGCGAATGAAAAATTATCATATTGGGGATATCAATATTTTTTATCTCAGTATCCGCGACGACGTACGCCGGCGGGTGTCACTGTTCTGGAAGAAATAATCAATGAATATTTAACGAGGCCAGCACATTCTTTTCCTCCTGGCTGATGTCTACCAGTGCATAATGTGGCAATACATTTATCAAAACTTCGTCCAGTGCATTCACAACATTTTGGTAGGTTGCTTCCGAACTGGGTTTAATAATCAGCATAAAATCTTTGCGCGTATATTTTTTGCTGTCGTCGAGGGCGAGTTGCTTAACCCTGATGATATCGCCAATACCACCATTCAGTGCGTAGGAGGTTACGCCATATTCCTTTTGCTTAATCGCTTCATCGAGTTGTCCATGATAATAAAACAATTTATCGTTTGCCAGTGGAATGAGTGTGAGTACTGTACTTTGTGGTGATTTATTTGGGTTTTTTATTTCATCCGCGGGCAAAAAGAGTTTCATGGATTTTGGTGTTGACATTGAAGTAGTGAAGACAAAAAAAGTTATAAGCAAAAAACCCAGATCCACCATGGGCGTGAGATCAACTTTTGTGTTTAATTTTTTGCAGCGGCCCACGCCGCCTTTTTGCCGGTGCTGACCGGCATTGCTGTTTACTTCTGCCATTGTAGTATTATTTCAGTAATGAAAAGCTCAAACGATACAGGACTTTGACAAAATGTGTGTCGTTACATTTTACAGAAAGCAGAAAAGCCTGTAGTGCCAATGATATGACTATAAGATACCAGCGTTTATTGATTCCATAAAAAAGCGTACAAATTTTGTACGCTTCCAATCATTTGCTGTCGACAGAAAATTAGAACTCAGCATTCTTTGGTGTACGTGGAAATGCAATGACATCGCGTATATTGGTCATGCCAGTTACAAACAATACCATTCTTTCAAATCCAAGTCCAAATCCCGCATGCGGTACCGTACCAAAGCGCCTGGTGTCGAGGTACCACCACATTTCTTCGGCGGGAATATTCATTTCCTTCATTCTTGTTTCCAGTTTGTCCAAACGTTCTTCCCTTTGTGAGCCGCCCACTATCTCGCCAATGCCGGGCGCCAGTATATCCATCGCAGCAACTGTTTTACCGTCATCATTCTGGCGCATATAAAAAGCCTTAATGTCTTTAGGATAGTTGCTGAGGATAACCGGTTTCTTAAAATGTTTCTCTACAAGGTATCGTTCATGCTCGCTTTGCAAATCAATTCCCCATTTGTCGATGATGTATTGAAATTTCTTCTTTTTGTTGTGATTGCTTTCTTTTAATATATCGATGGCTTCTGTATAAGTGATTCTTTCAAAATCATTATTGATAACAAACTCCAGTTTTTCTATCAGCCCCATTTCACTCCGCTTGTCTTGTGGCAACGATTTTTCGTCATCAGCCAGCCGCTGTGCCAGGAACTCCAGGTCTTCGCGGTTATTATCCATGGCATACCTGATAATATACTTAATGAATTCTTCTGCGAGGTTCATATTGTCCTCGAGATCATGAAAGGCCATTTCAGGTTCAATCATCCAAAACTCTGCGAGGTGCCGTGCTGTGTTGGAGTTTTCTGCACGGAAAGTGGGACCAAAAGTATAAATGTCACTGAAGGCCATCGCAGCGAGTTCGCCTTCCAGTTGTCCGCTCACCGTCAGGTTGGCGGCGCGGCCAAAGAAATCTTCTTTATAATTGACTGTACCATCCTCATTGCGCGGTGTTTTATCGAATGGCAAAGTAGTTACATGAAACATTTCACCCGCTCCTTCTGCATCACTGGCAGTAATGATGGGCGTATGCATGTACACGAATCCTTTTTCATTAAAGAATTTATGGACAGCAAAGGCGAGTGCGTGGCGAACACGGAATACTGCCCCGAATGTATTGGTACGAAAACGCAGGTGTGCGATTTCACGTAAAAACTCAAGGCTGTGTTTTTTCGGTTGTAAAGGAAATTTTTCCGCATCACTGTCGCCTAATACTTCAATAGTGTTGGCCTTTATCTCAACAGATTGTCCTTTACCGGGCGAAGACACCACAGTACCTGTTATTCTTAAAGAAGCGCCTGTTGTGATACGTTTTAATATAGCATCATCAAATTTCCCCAGCTCAGCCACTACCTGTACATTATTATTAGTACTTCCATCATTGAGGGCGATAAACTGGCTATTGCGAAAAGTGCGTACCCAACCCATGATGACCACTTCCTGTTCTGCCGGCTGCATAGCCAGGAGGTCCTTAATTTTTACCCGCTTATTAAACATATCCTGTACTTTTTAGGAGCGGCAAAGATAAGGATTGGCGCGGGTTAGTACGTGATGAAGTGATATTCAGGCATAAAAGCAGTTAACATTGGCGTAACATTGGGGTTACTATTCGTTAATATTGGAGTAACAAGGCGGTAACATTGCGCTGGTAGATTTGCGGAAATTTTAACAAGCATGAAACTGCTACTGCAACGATTTTTATTTTCTGCCTTATTGCTGTCTACCCTAACAGCAGCCTTTGCCCAGGAAACCACAGCGACCCTTAGCGGTAACGTTAATGATGAGAAAGGTGCTGCCATTGTGGGAGCTTCGGTTATGGTAAAACACATTCCAACAGGATTTACCTCCAATACACAAACCAACAACAAGGGTTTGTTTGTTATACCCAACCTGAAGCCAGGCGGCCCGTATACCATTACTATTTCTTTTGTAGGTTTAAAAACCGAAACCCTCGAAAATGTCAATCTCAGTCTTGGAAATAATCCTGATGCAGACATTGTATTAAAGCAGGATGACAAAAGTCTCAAAGAGGTAGTAGTTACTGCCGGAAGGAGAACTCAATCTTCGGGTTTAACAGTAGGCAGGACACAATTGAACACATTGCCTTCAATAGGAAGAAGTTTATCAGATTTTACCAGGCTTACGCCACAATCAAATAACAACTCTTTTGCAGGAACCAATTTTCGCTACAATAATTTAACGGTAGATGGTGCGATAAACAACGATGCCATTGGATTTAGCAACTCATTTGGTGGTGTGAGTGGTGGCGGACAATCCGGCGCTGCCGGAGCAGGTACCCGTACCAACCCGTATAGCCTGGACGTTATCCAGGAGGTGCAGGTACAACTGGCGCCCTATGACGTAAAATTGGGAAATTTTACCGGGGGCAGTGTAAATGCTGTTACCAAAAGTGGTACCAATGATTTTCATGGCTCGGTGTATGGTTACGGCCGTACGCAGGCACTGGTGGGCAAAAGTGTAGATGGACTGAAAACAAAAATAGGGTCAGATTTTTACGACTACCAGTATGGTGCTACACTGGGCGGGCCAATTGTTCAGAACAAGGCGTTCTTTATTGTCAATTTTGAACAAACGCGCAGGCAGGAACCTACTTTTTATAATGCGGGTGACCCTGGTGCCGCTGTAAGTGTTGCAGATGCTACCAGCATATACAATCAGTTAAAGACCAAATACAATTACGATGCAGGTTCATACCTTGGCGCGTATAAACTTTTCACCAACAGCGATAAATTATTTGCGCGTTTTGACTTTAACCTGAACCCGAAAAATACACTGACCATTCGTGGTATTTACACCAATGGCTGGGGAAATAACCTGGAACGTACCAGTACCAATTTCCAGTTTGGCTCAACCGACTTTACCCAGTTTACGAAAAATGTAAACCTGACAGCAGAACTAAAGAGTAAAATCAGCAACAATCTGAATAACCAGCTGAATGTAAGTTATATTAATGTTCATGAATACCGCGATTATCCCGGTACCCTGTCGCCGTTTATTGATATTGGCGGTGGCGCTGTTTGGGCAGGTACCTGGCGGGAAGCTTCTATATACAATATGAAGCAGCAAACAATTGAACTCAGCGATAATGTTACCTTAACGAAGGGAATCCACAAATTTACTTTTGGTACACACAATGAATTTTACAACCTGACTTATGGATTTATAAACTCCTGGAATGGACGCTGGGAATATTCTAACCTGAATAATTTCCTGGCCGATAAGCCCAGCCGTATCCGCGGTGCATATACCATCGATCCAAAGTACCCCAACGACCGGAATGCTTTGTACAATAACCCGCCCAACCCATATAAAGTAGCTTTGATGAGTGCATATGCACAGGATGAAATTTCATTCTCAAAAAAATTCAGGCTTACGCCGGGTTTAAGGATTGACTACCCTTTACTCAATAACCAGATCCCTGTAGACAAGGATTTCGCGACAGCCAACAACAATACAGCACATCCTACTTATAACAACACGCCATTTAATGCATTTACCAACAAATGGCTGGGAACGCCCACATTGTCTCCGAGAATTGGATTTAACTGGGATGTAAATGGCAATCAATCGCTGGTTATCCGTGGTGGTTCGGGAATATTTGTAGGAAGGATGCCATTTGCATGGCTGGGATATGCTGAGACACTGAGCGGCGGAATTTATAATAATATCGATTTCAGGCCGAGCACTTCCAACACAGTTGGTGGAAACGTGGTAGTTCCGCTCGCCATCAATCCGCTTTATTTAAAGGATACCATCAATGCCCATGCGCTGGCAAGTGCGAATGCTTCTACTACCCGTGAAGTGGATGTTATTGACAATAACTTTAAACTTCCACGTGTTATCAGGTCAAATATCGCTGCCGATATCAAATTTGGAAAAGGATACAAACTCACCCTGGATGCCTTGTATACAAAAACACTGTATGACGTAAAATTCCAGCAGATAAATGTTAAAGACCAGGTTGAATATTATACAACCGGCCCCACGCAATCACCTGTGTATACTGGTGGTAAGCTGAACAGCCAGTATTCCAATGTGTATTTACTTACAAATACCACGGAAGGTTACCGTTACAACCTGACGGCACAACTGAGCAATACTACCAACAACATCAAGCTGGGCGCAACACATGCATTGAATGTATATTCCAGTGTAGCGTACACCTATGGCGTGAGTAAAGACATCAGCAATGGTATAAGAAACTCTTTCCAAAGTAACTTTGAGGTAAACCCGGCCATTGTTCCCAACAATGCAGCGTTGGCTTATTCCAACTTTGATTTGCGCCACCGCATTGTTGCCACTGTTGGTACAAACTGGATATGGAATAAAATGAACAGCACTTCATTTTCCCTGTTTTATTCAGGTCAGTCCGGTAGTCCATACTCCGTCGTGTATAACTCAGGTGGTAACCCTTTCGGAAATGCAGCCAATGCCAACCTGCCTTACATACCAAAGGATCAGAGCGACATCAGGCTGGTTGACAAGGGATCTTATACAGCAGCTCAGCAATGGACAGATCTAAATGCACTGATATCCGGCGATAAATACTTAAACTCAAGGCGCGGTCAATATGCAGAGCGCAATGGCCTGCGTACTCCCTGGAACCACGAACTGGATCTGAAACTGATGCATGAATTCAAACTGAGCAAAACAGATAAAAGCAAGTCACTGCAAATCAGCTTTGACATCTTTAATGTGCTGAACCTGATCAATAGCGACTGGGGCCATATCAGTTTCGTGACCAATGTAAATAACTATACCGTTAATATTCTCAACTTTGTTGGGTATTCCACAGATGCCAATGGCAACCCGATTTCCAGCAGCAGCCCAACTACACCTGTTGGAAAACCGTCCAGCGGATATAAACCAACGTTTACATTTAATAAACCAACAGGACTGGATGGACATTATTATACCGTTGACCCGCTCAATTCAAGATGGCAGGGGCAGGTTGGTATCAAGTATAATTTCTAATGAGACGACAATGGATACAAATTTAAAAAGGCTGCGCAAGCGGCCTTTTTGTTTGTCAGTAAGTATTGCCGATATTCATGCGGAAAATGACCACACATGAAAGTCGCTTTTTTTTCCACGCAATCATACGACCGTGATTATTTTAACCGGTTCAATACGGGACACGGGATCGTTTACTTTGATGCGCCGCTGAATGAACAAACGGTTAACCTTGCGGCAGGATCAAATGCCATCTGCGCATTTGTAAACGATACCATCAATGAAGAAGTGATTGCACAACTTGCGGCATTAGGCGTTCAATTGATAGCAATGCGGTGTGCGGGTTATAATAACGTAAACATTCCTGCTGCCCGCGCGGCAAAATTAAAAGTGGTTCGTGTGCCGGCCTATTCGCCACATGCCGTGGCAGAGCATGCGCTGGCATTGATACTCGCGCTGAACAGGAAAACACATAAAGCATACAACCGGGTACGCGAAGGAAATTTTTCCCTCGACAGGCTGACCGGTTTTGATATTTATGGAAAAACGGCAGGGGTTGTCGGGACTGGTAAAATTGGTCAGTGTTTTTGTGAAATCATGCTGGGACTTGGCTGTAATGTCCTTGCATTTGACTTAATTGCTGACCGTGATTTGGAAGCAAAGGGTGTTCGTTATGTACCACTCATTGATATATTGCAACAGGCAGATATTGTTTCACTGCATTGTCCGCTGACAGAACAGACAAGGCATATCATCAACCCGGAAACACTGGCCATGATGAAGAATGGCGCCATGCTGATAAATACGAGCCGTGGGGCATTGATTGATACCGTTGCCGTTATTGAAGCGTTGCGCAGTGGTAAACTTGGCTACCTGGGTCTTGATGTATATGAGCAGGAAGAGAAGCTATTTTTTTACAATCACAATGAAGAAGTGATACAGGATGATATCATCATGCGGTTGATGAGCTTTCCCAATGTACTGATTACGGCACACCAGGGATTTTTTACCGAAGAAGCATTGACGCAAATTGCAAAAACAACGCTCCGGTCTTTGTCAGATTTTGATAACAAACTTGCTTTGGTAAATGAAGTATAACACATGATGACGGGAGAAGTGACGCTTTCCTAAATCGTGAATCACTGAAAAAACAAGTGCATTTTGTCATTAAATGCCCTGAAACAGCCTCAAAACGGGGCTTTTAGGGCTTTAGGAAGGAAAATAATTTTTTGCTTTTTCCGTTTTTGTGGTATCATTGCACAGGAATCAGGCTGGTAAGTTCATTCCATAATCTACAGCTCATCAGTTTTATCATTCCGTTCAACATACTTTTCATTTCAAAATTTTCAACAAACTAGATCGGTTTTTTTTGATTTTGATGTTTAATACTCCTTTATGTACGACATTTTGCAACTGAACGACATGCTCGTTCCTGAGTTGCTCGATATTGCAGAGCAACTAAAAATCCCCAATGCGAAGAAACTGGATAAACAGGCACTGATTTACCAGATACTTGACAAGCAGGCTGTAACCGCCAGCGCTGCAAAAGGCACTGATGACAAAAATAAACGCAAACGCATTGTAAAAACTTCGACAGCCAATTCAACAGAAGAAGCAATCGTGGAAAGTGGTGACGATAAACCCGCCAGGCCGGAATCAAAAAAGCCTGTAATAAAAAAAGAAGATAAAGCTGCGCCAAAACGTGGACGCAAAAAAGTGGAAGAAGAAATTGTGGCCGGGGAAGAAGAGCCAGCATTCAACGAAAGCGATGAATCGGAAGACAACGCCACACAAACTGAACCGGGCTCTGCTGCACAACAGGAACAAACGACGCAGCCGGAACCACAAAGAAATTTCCAGCAACAACAACGCCGCACGGATGCATTCAATATAGAATTTGACGGTATCATACAAGGAGAAGGTGTGCTTGAAATGATGCCCGACGGATATGGTTTTTTGCGTAGCAGTGATTACAACTATTTAAGTTCACCCGATGATGTATATGTTTCACCATCACAGATAAAATTATTCGGTTTAAAAACCGGTGATACTGTTTTTGGTGCGGTACGCCCGCCAAAAGAAGGTGAAAAATATTTTGCCTTACTTAAAGTGGAAACCATCAATGGTAAAGGCCCTGAAGAAGTGCGCGACCGCGTGCCTTTTGATTACCTGACACCGTTATTCCCCTTTGAAAAATTAAATCTCTTTACAACACCTTCTGATTTCTCCACCCGCATCATGGACTTGTTTACGCCTATTGGTAAAGGTCAGCGCGGATTAATTGTATCACAGCCAAAAACAGGTAAGACGATGCTGCTGAAAGCTGTGGCCAATGCCATTGCTTCCAACCACCCGGAGTGCTACCTGATGATTGTGCTGGTAGATGAACGCCCGGAAGAGGTAACAGATATGGAACGGAGTGTAAAGGCCGAAGTAATCGCCTCTACATTTGACGAACCGGCAGAAAAACACGTAAAAGTATCCACCATCGCATTGCAAAAAGCAAAGCGTTTGGTAGAATGCGGTCATGACGTAGTGATATTATTAGACTCTATCACACGTTTGGCAAGGGCACACAACACGGTTGCCCCGGCAAGTGGTAAAGTATTGAGTGGTGGTGTGGAAGCAAATGCCATGCAAAAACCAAAACAATTTTTTGGCGCAGCCAGGAAAATTGAAAATGGTGGTTCATTGACTATCCTGGCAACTGCATTGATAGATACCGGTTCAAAAATGGATGAAGTAATTTTTGAAGAATTTAAGGGAACCGGTAATATGGAATTGCAACTTGATCGCCGGCTGGCCAACAGGCGTATTTTTCCCGCCATTGACTTGGTATCTTCTTCCACAAGGCGCGATGATTTACTGCTGGAAAGAGATGTACTGCAACGGATGAATTTGCTGCGCGTTTATTTAACGGATATGAATACAGAGGAGGCAATGAATGAATTGCTGAAACGCATGCGCGGCACCAAGAGCAACGAAGAATTTCTCGCCAGTATGAATGGATAATCGCAACGCACGATAATAGAGAACCCCGGTGATACCGGGGTTTTTGTTTTTCAGGTCAAGCCCCAATTTTACACGTGATGTGATTCGCTTTTAATTAATACATTTATAGGAACCCGAACCAAACTGCCTCAACGATTGCGATTGATTTGGAAACTATACCTGCAACTGGCCGGATGGAAACACAACGGCGAGATCCCTGCCGATCTCAAAAAGTATATCATGATTGTTGGCCCGCATACCAGCAACTATGATTTTATTATCGGGCTGGCATTTCGCAGTGTACTTCGCTTAACACATGTAAAATTTTTAGGTAAGAAGGAATTATTCAAACCCCCATTTGGTTTTATATTCAGGTGGCTCGGGGGAACGCCGGTAGATCGCGAGGGGAAACATCAACTGGTAGAGCAGGTATCGGACTTATTTCACCAAAAAGAAAGGTTTGCCATCGCACTGGCTCCAGAAGGAACACGTAAAAAGGTGGATAGGCTCAAAACAGGATTTTATCATATTGCCAGGAAGGCCGGCGTACCACTGATTATGATTGGTCTTGATTACAGCAGTAAGCAATTGATTATTTCACCACCATTTTATACGGGCGAACATGAAGAGGCGGATATGGCGCAAATTATCCGGTTTTTTGGTTTTTTGAAAGGAAAAAACCCCGACCAGGGGCTTTCTCATCTATTAAAATCAAATTAATAACCGGTATTTTTTTGAATTAAATTAAGTTTGGGAAATCTGGTATCGAACTTGAATTAATTTTGCGGAATCAAAGGGAAAAAGAATATACCCGGATAAAACACAAAGAATAATTCTTAATTATAAAACTAACATTATGAAGTTTAGACCAATGTTGCTTTCACTGGTATGCTCTGTATTTTTATTTTCATGTGTCAGCAACAAAAAATTCAAAGCGGAGCAGGCAAAGTATGCTGAATTGAACACAGCCTACAACAAACTCCAGGGCGATTTGAAAATATGCGTAGACGATAAAGCTGAAGCTGCGCGCAAAAGAACACAACTGGAAACAGAAATAGAAGGCCTGAACAAGCAGATAGCTTTTCTGAAAGAAAACAACACGCAGGCATTAAAACAACTGCAGGATTTATCGGTTATTTCAGGCGCACAGGCAGAAAGTATCAAAAAATCACTTGAAAATATCGGGGCCAAGGATGCTTATATCCAGGACCTGCAAACGGCGATGGCGAGAAAAGATTCACTGAATATGGCACTCGTGATGAACCTGAAAGGCGCTATTGGTAACCTTGACGACAAGGACATTAATATCAAAGTCGACAAAGGCGTTGTATACATTGATATTTCAGATAAACTGTTATTCAAAAGCGGTAGTTATGATGTAACCGATAAAGCAAAAGAAGTACTGGGTAAGGTAGCACAAGTGTTGAAAAACCAGCCAGATATTGAGTTTATGGTGGAAGGCCATACGGACAATGTTCCTTTTGCAAAAGGTGTTTTGCTCGATAACTGGGATTTAAGTGTTAAGCGCTCGACTTCTGTTGTACGCATTTTACAAAAAGAATACGGATTGGACCCTGCACATATTGCTGCAGCGGGGCGCAGTGAATACAAACCTGTTGCTGACAACGGCACAACGGATGGTAAGGCAGCAAACAGGAGGACAAGAATCGTTATTCTTCCACAATTGGATCAGTTCTTTAAACTGCTGGAACCAAAGAAGCAATAGCCTGTTTAACAAAATTTATTAACATATATCACCGGCCATCCTGTACAGGATGGCTTTTTTTGCCTGTTAGCCGAAGTCTGCATAAGTGTTTGTGCTTACTGAATTAAAAAAGCCCGTAAATTTTTCATACCGGGGGAATAGGAAGTCTTTATTTACGTTACAGTACTAATTCACTTTTAAAAATTCACTGACTCGCGTAGCTGTAATAATTGATGCGTATCAACTAGTATGAAAACTGGCTTAAGGATAATAGCATGTGCAGTTTTGCTGATAATTGGCTCATTGTGCTGTATAGGGCAGGATAATGCGGGTTTTCCACCGGCAGCAAAAGGGGGTATATTAGATTTACGAAATACCGATCTGTCCAAAACTTCTGTTGCGTTAAATGGTGAATGGCAGTTTTACTGGAAACAGTTAATTGATTCTTCTCACACACCCGCCGGTCTGCCTTCAATGGTTCACTATCCATCGTTGTGGGGCAATATCAAAATAAATAATGAAACTGTAGGTTCTTTTGGATATGGAACGTATTCACTGAAAGTGCTCCTTCCAAAAATGAAATCCCGTATAGCGCTGGAGATTCCAGATGTATACAGTTCTTACAAAATGTATGTCAACGGTTCGCTTTTTGCACAAAATGGTGAACCAGCCGCCACTCCGGCATCGGCTACACCTTTCTGGACTACCCAGGTGGTGGTGCTTCCGCCAAATATCGACACCATGCAGGTGACTATGCAGGTGGCCAATTTCTGGCACTCGAAAGGCGGAACCTATAAGGAAATTATTATCGGTGATAAAACGCAGTTGCTCCTAAAGCTTCGCCGCAACTGGGCATTTGATCTTGTACTGGCCGGCTGCCTGTTTATGGGCGGTCTTTTCTTCTTCGGCCTGTTTGTATTCTCCAGGAAGGATAAGGCGATTTTATTCTTCTCACTGTTTTGCATGTTGTACAGTTACCGGCTTGCCGGAACCGATTTTTATGTACTGCATGCCATATTCCCCGAAATAAGCTGGTTTGTTACTGTACGGCTTGAATATATCACACTGGTATTATCAGTATCGTTTTTTGCACAATACACAAGATGTTTGTATCCGAAAGAAGCATCTGATTTATTTTTAAGAGGTATCATATGGTCCTCGGTTGGCTATGCAGTGGTAGTGTTGGTAACAGCGCCGGCATTTTTCACCCGCCTGCTGAATCCATTTCTTGCAGTAATGTTTGTATACATTGCATATTCTTTTTACGTGTACATACAGGCATTGCGTCATAAGCGGAGCGGCTCCCTGTACGCTTTGATAAGCAGTGGTGTTTTACTGATAGTGGCATTTATCATCAATCTTCAATATTTCAGTGTACTGCCTATGTTCAAGGCTACTGTATTTGCCGGGTATGTGTCATTTTTCTTTTTGCAGTCACTGGCACTGTCGCATCGTTTTTCAGAAACATTGAGATTGGCAGCAGAAGAAGCAAGGCAGGGACTGAAAGCGAAATCGGAATTTCTGTCCACCATGTCACACGAGATTCGGACCCCGCTAAATTCTGTCATTGGTATGGCGCATTTGCTGAAACGCAGTCACCCGCGTGCCGATCAGCAGGCGAATATGGATGTATTGTTATTTTCTGCGAAAAATTTGTTATCAATTGTAAATAATATCCTGGACTATAATAAAATCGAAGCGGGCAAAATAAACTTCGAGCATATCAGTATGGACCTGCCCGCTATTTGTCATAATATCATTGCAGGGTTGCAAAGCCTGGCGGATGAGAAAAGGATCTGCTTATTGGTGGAGATTGATGATAAGATCACCAGGAAATTAATGGGCGATCCCACCAGGACCAGCCAAGTGATTAATAACCTGCTGCACAATGCCATTAAGTTTACCAAAGAAGGTTCTGTAAAATTATCGGTAAAAGTAGATCAGCAAACCGCGTCTGCCATTACCACTACTATTTCTGTAGAAGATACGGGAATCGGTATTCCACAGGACAAGCAGCAACTCATTTTCGAACGGTTTACACAGGCAGATTCTTCAACGTCCAGAAGTTATGGTGGAACCGGCCTCGGTCTTTCTATCAGTAAAAAAATACTGGAGATGCAGGGATCTTTACTGCAACTGAAAAGTGAAGCAGGGTATGGTTCGGTATTCTATTTTACGCAAACCTTTGAATTAAGTACAGAGAAAAACCAGGAACCAGTAATGGCCGTTAAACAACAGGAAGAGATTATCTATGTTTTAAAGGATGTAGGGATATTGCTGGTAGAAGATAACCCGATGAATGTGCTGGTTGCACAAACCTTTCTGGAGCGATACGGTGCTGTTATTGATGTAGCAACTAACGGGGATGAGGCATTACAAATATTCAATGCATCGGCCCACCGGCTGGTATTAATGGATTTGGATATGCCTGTCATGGATGGGTATGAAGCAACCAAACAACTTCGTGAGCGGGGCGAGACCGTGCCTGTTATTGCATTAACAGCCAGCTTGCCGGCGGAGGTTGAAAAAGATGTTTACAGTGCAGGATTTAATGATATTGTTGTAAAACCATTTGATCCCGATGATCTGTTCCGGGTAATATTGCACCACCTCCGGGCAATTGCTGCATAAGTTTATTCAATAATTACTTTCTTGATGTAATAGGAGTCCGGGTCTACTTGTGGCAACACATTACTGCTGATGGTGATCCCCTTCCTGTCTACCATTACACGGCTTATACCTGCATCAGTTTTTATATCCAGTGGCAGCGGCATATCAATATTCGATAATTGAACCTGGTAACGGTTATTGGTCATACCCGTTATATGAATTTCCAGTTTATTGATGGTATGGAGGTACAGGTAAAACAATGGGTCGAGGTTTTTATTACTGGCCTTGTTGAACAATTGGCGAACATCGCCGGTGTTTACAAGATTATCATAGGTATAAGCCGGATCGGTAGCTAATTTTTTCAATGCCGGGAAGAAAATGCTGTCACCGATGACATAACGGAGTGTATGCATAAAGAACGCGCCCTTGCTGTATATATCGCCATGATAAGCAGTTTCTTCATCTATATCAGTACCCAATATGATGGGTTGTTTGTTGGCTATTGAAAAAACATTTTGTTTGAATGCTTTCACATAAGCTGCGGAGCCTTCTTTATCCTCAACATATAACATATCGCCGAAGCTGCCGATGCCTTCGTGTATCCAGTAATCAGCCCAATCTTTTGCGGTTACTTTGTTTCCCCACCACTCGTGCCCAAACTCATGGTTCATGAGCCAGTCAAAATCTTCACCGCCTACTTTAGTGTATTTAAAGTGATTGCCATAAGCATTCATGCTCTGGTGTTCCATACCCAGGTGTGGTGTTTCGACGATGCCTATTTTTTCTTTTGCCCAGGGATATTCACCAAAATACTTCTCTTTCACTTTTACCATTGATTCCAATACCTCGAGGTGGTGCATGGCTTTTGACTGGTGTTCTTTTAAAACATAAAACTGCATGGGTACTTTATTGCCATTTACCGTTGTGTATTCTTTTGTAACAGCTACATAATCGCCTATATTGAATATAATGCTGTAGTTGTTGATGGAATAATTTGTTTGCCAGTACCAGGTGGCGGTTTGTTTGCTTCTGGTTACTTTTTTTAACAGGCCGGGGCCTGCCGCCACCAAATCTTTTGGTGTGGTTACAATTAAATCAACACCTTCATTGGGCTCGTCGGAAGGATGGTCCTTGCAGGGGAAATATATTTTTCCTCCTGTACCTTCTGCTGTTATGGCTACCCACGGGTGACCGGAAGAATCGGTGGTCCAGGTAAATCCATCTTCCCAGGGCGGCCTGGTGGCTATATGCGGTTTCCCGGCATATACAATTTTTACAGAAGCTTTTCCTGCAGGAACTGAACCAGCGATGGTGATTAATGCATTGTTGTGTGTAAACGATGCAGGTTTACCATTTACAGATACAGATTGTACCGTCAAATCATTCATGAGATCAAATAACAATGTATTGGCGGGTTGCGCCATAATAACATCGATGATGGTATAGCCGCTGATGCTTTTCTCTGCAATATTTACTGATAAATTTATCGTGTAGTGTCGAACATCCATGATAGCCTGTTCCGGTTTTAATTTTCCGCCACTGGTTAGGTTTTGAGAAAATGAACTCGTAGTGATGATCACCAGCAAAAAGCAACAGATGTTCCGCATGGGAGGTGTTTTTATTAAGTAATGTCAGTATAATAAAATTACGGGAAACTATCAGTAACGGTAACACACTGCATTTATATTCATGCCTGCACCTACAGATGCAAAGAGTATGACATCGCCTTCGTGTAATGAATGTTGCGGGTCAAGCCCTTTTCTAACCAGGTCGTACAAGGTAGGGATGGTAGCAACCGAACTATTGCCCAGCCAGTGAATACTCATGGGCATTATGTCGGCAGGCGGTTTGGCAATGCCATACAATTTATACAAACCCCGGATGATACCTTCATCCATTTTTTCATTGGCCTGGTGAATAAATATCTTCTTTAAATCACCAATAGAAGCGCCGCTTTTATCGAGGCAGTCTTTCATGGCGGCTGGTACATATTTCATGGCATACTCATATACCTTACGCCCCTTCATTTTTATATAGCGGATACCGGGATCGCTTCCCGGAAAGTAAGAAGCACCCATATTGATATAATAGGCTTCTTCCAGGCTATGTGTTTGCACACTTGCACTCAGGATGCCTTTGCCATTTTCGGGTACGTCCAGGTATTCCTGTATGCAGGCGCCGGCACCGTCGGCAAATATCATGCTGTCGCGATCGTACATATCAATGACGCGGGATAATGTTTCTGTTCCTATGATCAAAGCTTTTTTAGCGATGCCGGCTTTAAAAAACGCATCTGCCTGGATCAGTCCCTGTACCCAGCCCGGGCAGCCAAACAATATGTCGTAGGCTATGCAATTTGCGTTGCGGATGCCGAGATCATGTTTTACCCTGCTGGCCAGGGAAGGAACGGCATCGGTTTGTATGGTGGAGCTCAGTACGTTTCCAAAATTGTGTGCAAGGATGATCTGGTCAATGGTTTCCGGGTCAATACCGCTGTCTTCAATTGCTTTTTGTGCTGCTATTGTGGCAAGATCGGATGCATTTTCTTTTTCGCTGGCATACCGGCGCTCAGCAATTCCGGTAATTTGCCTGAATTTTTCTACGATTTCGGTGGCAGGTGTTTCCAGTGCCTGGCCATTTTCAGCATAAAAAGCATGACGGGAAAAATCCTGGTTGGTTTGTATTGCAGATGGTATATAACAGCCTGTACCCGTGATAACTGAACGAAACATAGGCGTCAAATCGTTTTAGTGATGAAAGGAGATACCCTGCAAGCGCCACAATATACTAACTAAAAGCAGGCATCTTCAAATTTAATCCTGAAAGAAAAGCATTTATTATAATCAAAGCCCGGCGGGTTACACCGGGCTTTATTTGTGTTCATTGGACTCATCTTCCGTTAACTCTTTTTCTCGGCTTTTATAGCGGCCTGTGCGGCAGCCAGCCTTGCTATTGGAACACGGAATGGTGAGCAGCTCACATAATTCAATCCTGCATTGTAGAAAAATTCTACAGAAGCAGGGTCGCCTCCATGTTCACCACAAACACCAATGTGCAATGCAGGATTCACACTGCGGCCTTTTTGAACAGCCATGTGCACCAGTTGTCCCACACCTTTCTGATCGATTGATTTAAAGGGATCATGATCCAGCAATCCTTTCTTCAGGTAAACCGGAAGAAATTTATTGACATCATCTCTTGAAAAACCAAAGGTCATCTGTGTAAGGTCGTTGGTACCAAAGGAGAAGAACTCTGCCTTTTGCCCGATACTGTCGGCCATTACCGCAGCACGTGGTGTTTCTATCATCGTACCAACCAGGAATGGAATCCTGTCGTTTCTTTCTGCAAATACTAATTCAGCAGTTTCACGAATGATATTTGCCTGCTCATTGAATTCACGAACTGTATTTACCAATGGTATCATTATTTCCGTGAGCACATGAATGCCTTTTGCCTTCACATTCAATGCAGCTTCAATAATGGCCCTTGCCTGCATGGCTGTGATTTCAGGATAAGTGATACCCAGCCTGCAGCCACGGTGACCCATCATAGGATTGAATTCAGCCAGTTCTTCCACACGATCTTTTATTTTTTGAAGTGATACGCCCATATCCTGTGCAACTATCTTCTGATTTTCTTCTTCGTGCGGTACAAATTCATGCAGTGGCGGATCCAATAAACGAATTGTCACAGGCAAATCATGCATTTCTTCAAACAGGCCCTCAAAGTCTTTGCGCTGCATTGGCAGTAATTTGGACAATGCTTTTTTTCTGTCTGCAACAGTATCGGCCAAAATCATTTCCCTTACTGCAATAATGCGATCGCCTTCAAAGAACATGTGTTCTGTACGGCAGAGACCAATTCCCTTTGCACCAAATTTATGAGCAACGGCTGCTTCTTCGGGTGTATCTGCATTGGTACGTATTTCCATGCGGATGTATTTATCTGCCAATGTCATCAGTTCACCAAAGTCGCCGCTCAGTTCTGCTTCCTTTGTATTTATTTTACCCAGGTATACTTCACCGGTGGTACCATTCAAAGAAATCCATTCGCCTTCCTTATAAGTAACGCCGTCAATATGCATATTGCGGTTTTTATAATCCACATGGATGGCGCCGGCGCCAGAAATGCAACATTTACCCATACCGCGCGCTACCACAGCGGCGTGAGATGTCATACCACCTCTTGCGGTAAGAATGCCTTTTGCTACGCTCATACCGCGCAAATCTTCTGGAGAAGTTTCAAGCCTGACGAGAATTACGTCTTTTCCTTTCTTTACCCATTCTTCTGCTTCATCAGCAAAGAATACAACCTGGCCGGTTGCAGCCCCTGGTGACGCAGGTAAACCGCGCGCAATGATCTTTCCATTCTTCAATGCATTGCCATCGAATATGGGATGGAGTAATTCGTCTAGCCTGGATGGATCAATGCGAAGCAATGCTGTTCTTTCGTCTATCATACCCTGGCGAATCATGTCCATTGCAATTTTAACCATCGCTGCCCCTGTGCGTTTGCCATTACGGGTCTGCAGCATCCAAAGTTTTCCTTCCTGGATGGTAAATTCTACGTCCTGCATATCGCGGTAATGGTTTTCGAGTGTTGTTTCGGCGGTAATCAGTTCATTAAATACTTCAGGCATGATTTCTTCCAGGGAAGGGTACTTTGCCTTTCTTTCTTCTTCACTGATACGTGCCAGTTCAGCCCAGCGTTTTGAACCAACCAGTGTTACCTGCTGAGGTGTCCTGATGCCGGCTACCACATCTTCACCCTGTGCGTTCATTAAAAATTCTCCATTGAAAAGATCTTCACCGGTTCCGGCATCGCGTGTAAATGCAACCCCGGTGGCGCTGCCACTGCTCAGGTTGCCATACACCATTGCCTGTACGTTTACTGCAGTACCCCAGCTTTCAG
Source organism: Chitinophagaceae bacterium (assembly GCA_044223995.1). Classification (GTDB taxonomy): domain Bacteria; phylum Bacteroidota; class Bacteroidia; order Chitinophagales; family Chitinophagaceae; genus JACMLD01. Next base: position 63,022 of record JBGALE010000011.1, on the reverse strand, counting down.
GTATTTCATGCAATGCGCGGTACACTTTTGCACGGTCATTATTCCAGCTTTCAAATACAGCTACAATAGCGCCCCAAAGTTGTTGCCATGGATCCGTTGGGAAATCTTTTCCCTTGCGTGCAAAAATCTCAGCTTTAAAGCGGCGAACCAGTTCTTTCAAATCGGAGGCCTCCAGTTGTGTATCCAGTGTAACGCCTCTTTCTTTTTTTACGGCTTCGATGATTACTTCAAAGGGATCTTCATCTTCTTTTGATTCTGGTTTTAATCCCAGTACTACATCGCCGTACATTTGAACAAACCTGCGGTAAGAGTCCCATGCAAATCTTTCCTCGCCGGATTTTTTTGCAAGCCCTGTTACCACATCGTCATTTAACCCAAGGTTTAAAATAGTATCCATCATGCCCGGCATGGAAGCCCTTGCGCCGGATCTAACGGAGAGCAGTAATGGATCTTTTGGGTCAGCAAATTTTTTGCCCATCGTTTTTTCAATATGGGCCACACTTTCCCTTACTTCTTCTTTAATAATATTGAGTACGTATTCACGACCTTTCTGCGTGTACAGTGTACATGCTTCTGTGGTTATGGTAAAACCGGTGGGTACCGGAATATCCAGTAAACACATTTCGGCAAGGTTTGCGCCCTTGCCACCCAATAGATTTTTCATGCCTGCATTGCCTTCGGTTTGAATGCCACCGAACTTGTAGACATATTTGATTTTTTTCGTTTCGCTGTTAATTGGCGGGACTTTCTTCGTTGTTCCCAACAGCAGTTCCTGTGTAGACATAACGGAAGATTTATGTGTGAGTAGTTTAAGAAACCATTGGGGAACAGGTAAACAATTCCCCTCCGCAAAGATCATTTCCGCCGTATTTGAAATCACTGATATTCATCATGCGTTTCGATGAATTCGATCATAGATGTACAACAGCCCGCCGGGCAGCCAATATAACGTCGCCATGCTGCTCTTTGAACGGCCTGTAATTCAATGCAAAAGGCAGGGCATTTTGTCATCCCGGCTTCTTTACTATGATAACATACAGTAAGGTATATGCGCTTTTGCAGCAAACGGACCAGCGAAATGATAATACAGGTCATGTTTATTACTGATGATAATCATCACTGCAATTATGTTTGGTCATGAAATCAAAAACGACCCGCAAATAGTTTTGCTGTGGATTTAGAAATAAAGTTTTGACATCATCTTAAACCAAACAAAATGTTACACAGAATAAAAAATAAAATGAGCCAGGCAGCCCTGCTGATGATGGTGGTTGGTAACCTGCTGGTATCATCTGCTGCCACCGCGCAGGTGAAATACCAATCTGCCGGTGGTGTAAAAATAACTATTGAGGGAACTTCCAATATTCACGACTGGGAAATGAATTCTGACAAAGGCAACTGCGCTGCCACCTTTTCCTTCAATGCGAATGGCGGATTGGCTGGTGTTAGCTTCTTAGGGTTTGCTATGGCAGCGGAGAGTTTGAAAAGCGAACACAAGGCAATGGACAAAAACACTTATAAAGCCATGAGCACTGATAAATATCCTAATATCAGTTTCACCATCAGTTCCTGCACCGTACAGCCATCAGGTGGTAATAATTATATATTAAAGACCAAAGGAAAGCTGACCATTTCCGGGGTGACAAAGGACGTGGATATTTCCGGTGCATGCGCATTCAACCCTGCTGACAAAAGCATTACCTGCGCCGGTTCTTACCCGTTAAAAATGACAGATTATAATGTAACACCCCCCAGCATTATGTTCGGTACCATTAAAACCGGCAACGCCATTACTGTAAAATTTAGTTTCGTATTAAAGGCACAATAAAACTCATTCATAAATTTTTAAAACCAACAATCATGAAACATAATTTAATAAGCCGTTTAAGCAAAATGCTATTTGCAATCCTGTTGGCTATGCCTTTTATTGGCAAAGCACAGGAAGAGAAAATTTCTTACATGAGACCTTCCTACTGGAGGCCATACGATCAAACCGGTATCAATATTTTTGAAACAACCAAAGACGCCGATCCCATTAAATTCGATGGATTGAGGGTTCGCTTTGGGGCAGGGTTTACACAACAATTTCAAAACCTCAAACATTCCAATACCGCTACCGGCTATACCAGTACCAACAAACTGTATCCTTTACAATCAGGATTTATGACCGCACAGGCCAACCTGTTTATGGATGTGCAACTGGCAGACGGTATCCGCCTGAACGTTACAACTTACCTTTCTGCACGTCACCACAATGAATCCTGGGTAAAAGGTGGTTATATCCAATTTGATAAACTGCCCTTCAAAGGAAAAGTATGGGACGATATTATGAAAGTAGCTACTATCAAAATCGGCCACATGGAAATCAACTACGGTGACGAACATTTCCGCAGACCTGATGGCGGGCAAACATTACAAAGCCCATTCATGGAAGGAAATATCATGGACGCTTTTGCAACAGAAATTGGAGGTGAAATTTACCTGCAAAGTAATGGCTGGCTGGGAATGGTGGGTATGACCAGCGGTATGATAAAAGGAAATGTTGACTCTACTTATAAAACTACACAGGATGACAATATCAAAAGATCTCCGTCTATTTACCTGAAGGGAGGTTATGATAAAAAAGTTGCCGATAATGTCCGCATTCGGTTCACTGGTAGTTTCTATCACAATGGCAGTAATGCAGGTAGCGGACTTACCTTGTATGGTGGCGACCGCACTGGTTCTAACTATCAGAATGTAATGGAAAAAGTTCCTTATGGTTCTGCACTTCCAGCTTCTACCGCAGTGGCTTTTTCTGGTCGTTTCAACCCTGGTTTCAGTAAAAAAGTTGATGCATTTATGCTCAATGGATTTATTAAAGTGGCGGGCTTCGAGGCATTTGGTACTTATGAAAGTGCAAAGGGAAGAACAAAAACAGAAACTGACAACCGCAAAGCAAACCAGTATGCCATCGAAGGATTGTACAGGATTGGTAAAGAAGAAAAAGTGTTCCTCGGGTTGCGTTACAATTCTGTAAAAGCAAGACTCGCTGGATTTACTAATGATGTTACTGTAAACAGGTTTGCTGCCGGTGCAGGTTGGTTCCTGACAAAAAATGTATTACTCAAAGGAGAAATTGTAAATCAGAAATACAAAGATTTCCCGGCATCAGACTACCGCAATGGTGGACAATTTAAAGGATATGTAATTGAAGCAGTAGTAGGATTCTAATCTACCCGACCTCTATGTATTAACCATTATAAGAAATGCCAGGCCTTAAAAAAACCTGGCATTTTCTATCGAAGATTACCGCGGTCATGAAATTAACGCTAGCCATATTAATCAGTTTGTTTGCCTTCAGGACGCCTGTACCGGTAGTGCAAAAATGGGTAATAGAAAAAAACAGCACCCTGCGCATAGACGGCAAAACAAATATCAGCAGTTTCCGCTGTGATATAAATGAATATGCACAACAGGATACTGTGTTGCTGTATAGGGATGAGCACCAGCCGGTGCTGATAAAAGGTGGCCTGGTCATCAATGTAAATTGTTTTGACTGTCACCAGAAGTATATTACCAGCGACCTGCGGAAAACACTGAAAGCTGATGAAACGCCCTTTTTTCAAATTCATTTACTGAATATTGGCTATTTCAATATGCAGCCGGGCAGGCAACCCATCAGGGGTTGGGTAGACGTTACGCTGGCGGGAATCACAAGAAGAATGGAGATAAATTATGTATTGCAGGTTTCCGGGAATAATAATATCCTGCTGACAGGTGAGCAGCAAATGCTGTTTTCTGATTTTAAGCTGACGCCGCCCCGCAAACTGGCCGGCCTGATAAAAGTAGAGAACGAGATAAATGTACAGTTTCAGTTGGTTATGAGAATGGTACCGCAATAGATAAAAGTCATTTCCCCGGCAAACAATAGTCATAAAATTCAATTGCCGGAAAAAATATCTTTAAGGCCGGTAGTGATTATAACCAGCAACTTATTCGTCATCACATCAACTAAATAAAATGAAAAAAGTTATTATTGCCGTCGTTGTTTCCACCGTTTTATTATTGTTGTTAAGCCTGGGGATGCTCTACGGTTCTATTTATGCATTTCCAAAAATAACGGAAGAATATTTCAGCCCTGTGTTCAGGTCGTCAGGCAATACAGACTGGATGTACTACCTGCATCCATTGGTATTAAGCATTGCCCTGAAATGGTTCTGGGAACGTTATAAAAATCTTTTTACGGGAAATATTTTTGTTCGCGCCATTGAAGTGGCGTTTGTATATGGAGTGGTAGCTATGTTGCCGGTTCTCTGGTTAACATTCAGTGCTATTGATGTTTCATTTCAAATGGTAGCTACCTGGTTCCTGTATGGATTGTTCCAATCTTTTGTGGCAGGCCTTGTATTCGCAAAACTAAACCCATAAGCATTATATAATGGAATTACAATGAATGACTATGCCGGTTTACCGGCATAGTTTTTTATTTGGCAATCAGGTAAGTTTGATCCCTGTGTCGGTAAAAATTATTTTTCGCTGTTTGTACAGGTTGCCGGTTGTCATCTTAAATGTTTTCTTGCTCATACCAAAGAAAGAGTAAATCTCTTCCGGTGACGACTTATCAAAGTAGGGAAGATAGCCATTGTTTTCTTTCAGCAACCGCATGATCTTTTGCGACTCGTCCTCCACTCTTTCATAACCAGGTTTACCGGCCGCAACGTCAATTTTATTATCTGGGCGGATGGTTTTTATGAAGCCTTCAAAACTGTCACCAACCGAAATATCGCGGTAAATTTCATTGAAATGCAAAACACCGGTGTGCTGATGCTTGATGATGACCACATAACCAATATCGGTCCTGCGGTAAACAGTAAGATGAACTACTTCTTTTTCTTTCACCGTCAGTATTTCATTGCTGAGGTAAGGTTCTATTTTCTCCGTTGCAGCCACACGGCCTGTTTGTTCATCAATGTATAACTTTACCAGGTAACTGCCACCAGATCGCATACCGGTTATCTGCTTGCTGCGCGGAACAAATAAATCTTTCATCAATCCCCAATCCATAAATGCACCCTGGTGCGTAACCGAAACAACAGCCAGGTAAGCAATATCACCCACAATGGCTTTAGGTTGTTGTGTGGTAGCCACCAGCCGGTCTTCTGAATCGTGGTAAACAAATACCTTCAGTGAATTACCGGGCTTTGTACCTCTTGGTACGAACCGTTTCGGCAATAAGATGCCTTCTTTGCCATCATCGAGATAAGCGCCAAATTCCACCAGCCGCTGAACCGTCAGGGCATTATAATCGCCCACTTTTACCATGAAGGAAATTTAGTATTTGAGCGCCGAAGATACAGAAAGCGCGATTGGAAAAGGGGTATTCAGATTATAACAGGATATTGCAGAACCATTTTCCTTCAATTCTGTAATTAAGAAAACTTCATTTTATATTTCATTATTATGGTACAACTATTTTCACCAATTACGATAAAAAGTATCACATTAAAAAACAGGATCGTGGTGTCCCCCATGTGTGAATATTCTTCTGTAGATGGTTTTGCAAACGACTGGCACCTGGTTCATCTTGGCAGCCGCGCAGTAGGCGGTGCCGGGTTGATCATTACGGAAGCGACCGCGGTATCTCCTGAAGGAAGGATAACAGCAAGCGATCTCGGTCTTTGGAAAAATGCACAGATAGAAAAGTTGCAGCAGATTGTTTCATTCATACATGCGCACGATGCAGTTGCCGGCATTCAATTGGCGCATGCCGGTAGAAAAGCCAGTTGTGCTGTTCCGTGGAAAGGCGGTAAACAACTCACAAAGGACGAAGCAGGTGGCTGGCAAACGGTAGCGCCATCGGCAATTCCTTTTTATGATACCGATGCTCCGCCGGAAGCTCTATCTATTACCGGTATCCAAAAGGTTGTCGGTGACTTCAAAAATGCCGCTGAACGGGCATTGAAAGCTGGTTTTAAATTAATCGAAATACATGCGGCGCATGGCTACCTGATCAACGAGTTTATGTCACCACTCACCAATCATCGTACCGATGAATATGGTGGATCATTTGATAACAGGATTAGGTTATTACTGGAAATTATTGCGGCGATACAAACTGTTTGGCCAAAGGATCTTCCATTATTTGTGCGTATTTCGGCCAGCGACTGGTCTGAACAGGGCTGGACAGCCGATGATTCGGTACAGTTGGCAGCAATTTTACAGGAAAAAGGAATTGATGTTATTGATTGCTCTTCGGGTGGTATAACAGGCGGTATAAAAATCCCGCTGGGACCCGGTTACCAGGTCCCGTTTGCCTCAAAAATAAAAAAGGAAACAGGTATAAAAACGGCGGCAGTAGGTTTGATTACCAGTGCACAACAGGCGGAAGACATACTGAAAAATGGCGATGCCGATTTAATAGTTATAGCAAGGGAACTATTGCGCGACCCCTATTTTCCCCTGCATGCCGCACATCAACTGCGTGTTGATATACCCTGGCCAAATCAATACCTCCGGGCCAAACCAGCATAGGCGTAAACATTGGGGTATGGGAAATTAAAAGCTTAAATGGTAAATTGCAGTACACGTAAACAGAAAGGGGAAAAATGAAACAGGCGGGGAGTATACTATTACTGTTCAGTTGTTACCTGTCGGTAGCACAAAATAAACCTGTGAGTTTTTATGTCATTGACGAACGGGTAAGGAATATTGATTTTGCGCCGCCCCCATTGCTTTCCAGCGCGCTTACTGCACCGTATCACTCCGAAAAAGAAAAAGTAAGGGCCATTTTTAGCTGGATAACGGAACATATTTCTTATCGCGTCAAAAGAAATTTTCAAACCAGGAACAATTTTGCAGGATATACAGTCGATAATTATGTCGACACCGCCCGCTGGAAAACTGCGAATGAAATAGTCGCAGAAACAGTCTTACGAAACAAATCAGCGCTTTGTGATGGCTATTCCAGGCTTTTTAAAACATTGTGTGACTATGCAGGTATCCGCTGCGAACTGGTCACCGGTTATGGCCGTGTCGACTGGGGAGGAAGAATAAAATTCAGATCAAACCATACGTGGAATGCCGTTTATATTGACAGTAGCTGGCAATTGCTGGATGTTACCTGGGCAAGCGGTTACCTGACCTACAACGGCAGTGAGTTTATCAAACATTATGATGACTACTATTTTTTGACACCACCCGATCAATTCATCAAAGATCATTTCCCCGACGAAATTGCCTGGACCTTGTTGCCGCATGTACCATTGATTGGTGAAATGTCTATAGGTCCTTTCAAACCCAGGACATTCAGTAAATACAAAATTACTTCCTACCAGCCCATGAACGGGGTGATAGAAGCATCACCAGGAGATACTGTACTGATATCACTGGAAACAAGTGATCCGCAAACTGATCACCGCGTGGCACCGGATACAGCCATCAATATTGATGAAGTATTGCAAAACAATTATTCATCCGTCGCTTTCCTGCATGTGAAGGAAGACAAACAGGATAAAAAACTGGAATACCGGTTTGTCGTGGAAAATGATTCGATCGACTGGATACAGGTAGTATACAATAAGGATGTGATTCTCCGGTATAAACTAAAGGTAAAGAAACCGAAAAATAGCGTGGCTGTTAACCTGCGTTAATCTTCTACTGATTTTTCAGGAAATAATTCCTGCATTCGCTTACTTTATTGGTATTGATGATGTCGATTCCCAATCGCCGTTGCAGTTGCCAGGATGCAGGTTCATCGGGCATGGCCCATACCCGGAGCAATTTATTCATGGCGTGTACTTTCTTAACAAGTGATTCCAGTTTGGAAGTATTGGTACTGTCCTGCCGGTTGAAGTAATTGAAATAGGTGTCGCTGATAAATGCCACCCGCTGCAGGGCGGCAATGTCGTAGTTTTCATAAGGACGGCCATCAAAAAAGATAAAGGAAGGATAGCTGCCCCATTTATTAATTGGCCCGCGATCACCGCTTAATACTACCTGCACTGCTGCGGGATTTGAACTTCGGTCGAATACTGTTTTATATTTTTCCAGCAATGCGATCAATTGTTGTATTACAGCAGCGCTGTTTTCCTTGATATCAATAACGAGTACAGGCTTATAATGCTTATCTGCAGTGGCAAAACCGTGGTATTGGCGGTAACGTTCAATAAATGGAAGAAGGTATAATTGATACAGTGTTGCTGAAGGCCTTATGTCTTTTTTGTCGTGCGCCACCATCAATATGCTGTCAACAAGATACACATCGGCCTCCAGTGAAAAAACACTGTTTTCAATGGCATTGGTAAAAGGAAGGGGTTGCTGGTAATCATTGTGCGAATGAATCAATACCTGGGCACCTGATAAAAAACGGGCAAATAATACGGCAATGGTGACGATCCATTTCTTCATCCTGCAAAGCTGCATATTTTACCTTGACAATATTCAGGTATTGAAAATTTACTGCACAACAATTTTCGCCGTCATATTGGCATGGTAACTACAATGGTAAGGATAGGTTCCGGCTGTCGTGAATGATTTGGTGTATGTAGCACCGGCAGCCAGGTTACCGCTGTCAAAGCTGTTGTCATCGGCTGTAACAGTATGGGCTATATTGTCATTGTTGGTCCAGGTAACGGTTGTTCCAACTGCTACAGTAAGTGTAGCTGGTGTAAAGGCGATACTCTTTAAGCTAACTGAATTGGGGGCCGGAGGGGGATTATTGCCGCCACCACCGGTAGAACCGTACCCGTTATTACTTTTACTGCACGAGAATAGTAAGATGGAAGCAGCCAGCAGGAACAGCGTCGCCGCAAATAAAAATTTCCTTTTCATGATACTTGTTTCCAAACCATTACGCGTGGCCGGAAGGTGCAGTTGCCCTTAATTTAATTTTAATCTGTTAATAAATTAAGCAGCCCAATACCATATTAGTAAAAATTCTTTGGCTTTATTAACTTTACGGCGGCCCAGCTTTTTTTATAAACCAAATATGTAAGAAAATATGTCACTAATACCCAACAAGAAAAACAAAAAGGACAACAGGCCGGGTGGTGGCCATCAAAATGCCAAGCCAGCCATTCAAAATGCAAAAGGCAAGGCCAATACCAAGGCGGCTACCCGTAATACAAAACTGACCGGTGGTTCACAACGCGGTTCTTAACGAATAATATACCGGCATCGGATAAAAGCCTTCTGTTTATGGAAGGCTTTGTTATTTGTGATAGGCTGCTCTTTTAATTGATTGTTAAGGAAGGCTTATTAACACCTTTCCCGGGAAATATTGATTAGATTGGTTTATTCCGTTTTTAAGTACTACCCATTATTCCATTTAAAACAAATTAAACTTATCATCATGGCAGACGCTAAACAAAGGTTTGAGGAAAAAGCAACCGAATTGAAAAACCAGGCCACGGAGAAACTGGGGGAACTAAAGGACAAAGCCGGTCAATTGAAGGAAGAATTAAAAAAAGAAGCCGGGGAAGCGTGGGACAAAGTGAAATCGGGCGAAGTAAAAGAAGAACTGGGACACCTGAAAGAAGAAGCCAGTGAAAAAATTCATGAACTGGCTGAAAAAGCAAAAGGCATCTGGACCAAGTTTACTGGTGGCGAAGCAGCAGCACCCGAAGAAGAAGCTAAAAAATAATGACGGTTGTTGGTTGTTTATAATTTTTTGAAGGCAGTGTGGTGAACACTGCCTTTTTTATTACATGATAAATGAGCTGCAGTCCATCCACTTAATTTAGGGATGAGTCACTGACTACCAGTTGGGTAATAAAATATTTTCTCACACCCACCTATTGTTTTCGGCCTGTCATACATTCAACTTAAATTGCAGCCATGATTGATTATTTAGAAGGATTGAATGAGCCGCAGAAGGAAGCCGTACTTCACAAAGATGGCCCGGTCATGATCATTGCTGGTGCGGGCAGTGGAAAAACAAAGGTACTGACCACACGCATCGCGCACCTGATGGCCGCACACCAGGTAGATGCATTTAATATACTGGCGCTGACTTTTACCAATAAGGCTGCAAAGGAAATGAAGGAACGGGTGGAGAGAACCCTTGGCAATACCGATGCGCGTAATTTATATATTGGCACATTTCACAGTGTATTTGCAAGAATACTGCGTTCAGAAGCGCACCGGTTGGGCTATCCGAATAGTTTTACCATTTACGATACAGACGATGCCAAGAGTGTGATCAAAACAGTGGTCAATGAATTAAACCTCGACGATAAGCATTATAAACCTGCTACAGTTTACAACCGGATTTCTTCAGCAAAGAATGCATTGGTTGGGCCGGCAGAATATGCTACCGATTATTACATCCAGCAGGAAGATATGCGCAGCAACCGCCCGGCGATTGCACAGGTATATGATGCCTATGCAAAACGCTGTTTTAAAAACGGCGCCATGGATTTTGATGACCTGCTGATAAAAATGTATGAGTTGCTGAAAAATTTTCCGGAAGCTTTAAGCAAATACCAGCGCAAGTTTAAATATATACTGATCGACGAGTACCAGGATACCAATCCGGCACAATATGAAATCATAAAATTACTCGGTGCACAGCATGAAAACGTTTGCGTAGTGGGCGATGATGCCCAAAGCATTTACAGTTTCCGTGGGGCAACGATTCAAAACATATTGCAGTTCAGGAAAGATTACGACGATGTAAAAGTGGTGAAACTGGAACAGAATTACCGCAGCACCCAAAACATCCTGCATGTTGCCAACGAAGTCATCAGTAACAACAAAGGACAAATTGAAAAAAGGCTTTTCACGGAAAATGCTGAGGGCGAAAAAATAAAACTGGTTCGCACCATGACCGACAATGAAGAAGGAAAATTCATTGCCGATACCATACAGGAACAAAAGCTGCGCAATCATTTTGATAACCGGGATTTTGCCATCCTCTACCGCACCAATGCGCAAAGCCGCGCATTTGAAGAAAGCCTTCGCCGTATGGGGATTGCTTATACAATTTATGGCGGCATCAGCTTTTACCAGCGTAAGGAAATAAAAGATTTTGTGGCTTATTTACGGGTATTGGTCAATACCCGCGACGAAGAAGCATTAAAACGCATTATCAATTATCCCGCGAGGGGAATTGGCAAAACATCTGTTGATCGGGCAATACTGGCAGCCAATGAAAACAATATTTCTTTCTGGGATGTGCTGGTGCGCGCCAGGGAATTTGGTTATAAGGCAGGTACGCTGGAAGCGATTGACAATTTTGTGCTGATGATTAAAAGTTTTGCCAGCATGCTGCAAACAAAAAATGCCTACGAAGTAGCCGTGCATGTTGGCAAACAAACAGCAATTGTAAAAGAACTCTTTAACGATAAAAGTACTGAGGGTGTACAACGCTATGAAAACATACAGGAATTGCTGAACTCTATCAAGGAGTGGACAGAAAGCCCGGATAACGAAGAAGGCGAACTGGTGGACAAAGGGTTGGGCAGTTATTTACAGCAAATCACTTTACTGACCGATGCAGATGAAAAGGATCCTAATGCAGATACAGTAAAACTGATGACCATACACGCTGCAAAAGGATTGGAGTTTGGTTGTGTTTTCGCGGCAGGCCTGGAAGAAATGTTGTTTCCCAATGCCATGAGCATTAATACACGGGAAGAACTGGAAGAAGAAAGACGACTGTTCTATGTCGTTATTACGAGGGCGAAAAGAAAATTATGGATTACTTACGCCAATACACGGTACCGGTTTGGATCACTGGTGCAAAATGATCCCAGCAGGTTTATAGACGAAATTCCCGACCAGTATTTGGATAAAAGTTTTTCCGGTGCTGCTGCAAGAGGCCAATCAGGATTTGGTTTTGGCAGCAGTGCTTTCGACCGTATGAACGGCGGCGGTTTTGGCGGTGCAGCAAATGAAGCCGAGAAAAGATATGGCCCCCCTCCGAATAAGAAGAAAGAAACTGCCGGTTCTTTTGTTATGCCAAAGCCCAACAATAAAACGGTAGAACATACGCCATCACCCGATTTTGCTGCCAGCGATACTACGAACCTGCAGGAAGGGCAGCGCGTGGAACACCAGAAGTTTGGTTTTGGTGAAGTAATAAAAATGGAAGGAAGCGCACACAATCCCGTCGCCACCGTAAAGTTTGAACTGAACGGCGAAAAGAAAATCATGCTTAATTACGCAAAGCTGCGTATAGTGGAATAAAACCGGCTGGCACAACCGGTTTTATTCCACTATAAATTATTTTTTTGGTGCCGGAAGCGGAATATCACTGTTCCATTCGTCGCGGTACATTTTCCATGCACCGGTTTCTTCTTTCCAGATAACAATAAATTTTCCCTTGTCAAGCGATTTGCCGGTCACATCAAGTAAGTCATATTTACCGATTTCTGCTACGGCATCTTTTCCTCCCAACACTTCTTCTGTTGTAAGCTGGACATTGCGGATACCCATTTGAAGAGCGACTTTAAAAAAATTACCGATAGCCTGCCTGCCACACATACGCGGCACATTGGATGGATTGATACAGGCGTCCGTGGTATAGTGTGCTACGAAAGCGGCGGAATCACTGGTGGCAAATGCTTCACCAAATGTTTTATTACTGGCTGCGATGGCTGTTTTTACAGTGGTAAGATCAAAGGCAGCAGTTGCAATAGAACTGTCTGCAGCGGGCTTTGTGTTTTGCGTCAGGTTGTTATTGCACGAAAAAATAACTGTAAGTAATAACAATACGATTGGGTATGAGGGGGCTTTTTTCATATAACTAACATTTTACGAAAGCTACGTTTAAATCAGCAACCGCCGATACCCTGCGGCGGGTATATTCAGTTTCTTTACATTTATGCAATGAAAAAACTTTTGTCATTCCCTGTTATATTAATCTGCATTTCTACAAATGCACAGGTAAGTGAGCTCTACCACATCAAAAAAGACAGCAGTGGATTTGAACTGACCGAAAAAGGCGCTTCTTTCCTGGCATCGCTGCCGATGAAATGTATACTGCAACAGTATCCCAATAAAACCAATCATACAGCCCAGGGCGACAGCGACCAGGTGCTGACACCCAGACTACTGCACCCGGCATTTTTTGGCTGCTTCGACTGGCACTCAAGTGTACATGGTCACTGGATGCTGGTACGCCTGCTGAAATTATTTCCGCAATTGCCCGAGGCAGAAAATATAAAAAGAGTACTAAATACCAGTTTGACAAAGGAAAACATAACAGCAGAGGTAAATTACTTCAAAGCGGATCTTGCACGTGGCTGGGAACGCACCTACGGATGGGCCTGGATATTAAAACTGGATGAAGAACTGGCATCATGGAACAATGAAGATGCCAGGAGATGGCACGAAATACTGGAACCACTGTCAAAAAGAATCATTGAACTATGGCTTGCCTTTCTTCCCAAACAAACTTATCCAAACCGGACCGGTGTTCATCCCAATACAGCCTTCGGGTTGGTATTTGCGTTGGAATATGCAAAGGCCTTGAAAAATACAGCGATGGAAAAAGCGGTGACGGAAAGTGCAAAACGTTTATACAGGAACGATAAAAATGCGCCTGCTATATGGGAACCCGATGGCAGCGACTTTCTTTCACCCAGCCTGGAAGAAGCAGACCTGATGCGCAGGATATTACCTGCAAAAGAGTTTTTAAACTGGTTCAATCATTTCATGACCAATACATCCCTGCAACATTTGGTAAAATTACCCGTTGTTTCCGACAGAACAGATTTACAGATAGTACACCTGGATGGATTGAGTTTTAGCCGTAGCTGGTGTATGCGTGGGCTTGCCAGTGCGTTGCCAAAAAACGATCCCAGGAAGAAATTACTGGTAAAAGCTTCCATGCAGCACCTTGCTTCGGCATTACCCAATGTTGTCAGCGGCAATTATGGTGGTGAACATTGGCTGGCCAGCTTTGCGGTCAATGCATTATCAGCCGAATAGGAATTCAATCAGCAGTATCGTATGCGTGTATGTTTTTCTTTGATATTGATCATTTTTTCCTGCCAGCTCCATGCACAGTTGGATGATAAAACTATCTACGATTTAAAAAGTGGCCGTGTATTAAATGATAACAGTTATGTGTACTGGTTGCCAGTGGAGAAAGGAAAAAAATGTTTCCTGATACAGGCTTATAACAGCAAGATGAGCCATAAGAATGAACTATCACTGGATTTTAAGCTAAAAAAGGGCACGCGGATATATGCTGCACGCGAAGGGGTGGTGGAAGAAGTAAAAGATGACAGCGATGAGGGTGGTTTACGGGATGAATACCTTTCAAAGGGGAATCACATCATAATCCGGCAACCAGATGGTAGTAAGGCCATGTACTGGCACTTGCAGAAGAATGGAGTGCAGGTGAAAATTGGTGACACTATTGCAAAAGGTCAGTTGATTGGTCTCAGCGGAAACACAGGCTATACCGCCTTTCCCCACCTTCATTTTGAAGTTATCGACAAAAACGGGCGGCAAATCCCCACCCGGTTTCTGACAAAAAAAGGAATTCGGTATCTTAGACCAGCCAAATGGTACCGGTGTACCTGGAATTAAAGCGGGGACTTCAATTTTAGTGAACATACAGCATTCAACGGAACGGTATTTGCAATCTAAACTACCGGTAAGTACTTTCATCACTCTTTAAATGCGGCGTATGAAGCATGAAAAAAAAGAGTTGCATAGCAACAACCCCTCACATTTCCTGACTTTAAACGTAGTGGATTGGGTAGATGTGTTTACCAGGCCATTGTATAAACTGGTAATGGTGGATGCGCTGAACCGTTTTGTAGATTCACATGGCTTAACAATAAATGCATGGTGCCTGATGAGCAATCACCTGCACTTGCTGGCACAGGCGAAAGAAGGACAAAGCTTTCCCTTTCTTATCCGCGATTTAAAAAAACACACTGCAAAAAAAATATTTGAGGCAATAGCTGCGGAGCCCGACCTGAGAAAGGATTGGATGCTGCAACGATTCGAACACTTCAGCCAGTGTTTTAAAAAAATAGAAAAATACAGCCTCTGGCAAAACTGCAGTAACTCACAATACATCAGTACCAATAATACACAGATGCTGCTCGATCATACAAAGTTTATTCATGAAAACCCGGTTCGGGACTCAGTAGTTGAATTCCCGGAAGATTATATATTCAGCAGCGCACGCGATTATGCAGGCATCAAAGGTTTGGTGGATGTGACGCTGCTTGCACTTCCTTCTTCTCCCAAACTAACCAGGGACACCTTATCCAGTTGGCTGATGAATTAAAGCGTAAGTGTGGCTTTCTTCAGTGCATCTTTTGTTTTGGCTTCACTGCCGATAAATATCTGCTGGTTGATGATGGTGACCGGTCTTTTTAAGAATGTATATTCTTCCAGTATCAGCTTGCGGTAATCTTTTTCACCAAGCTGTTTGTCCTTCAGCCTAAGTTCCTTGTATTTGAGCGCACGGCGGCTGAACAGCGCTTCATAACTTCCGGCCATCTTTTTCATGTCATCCAGTTGTGCTGCCGTTATCTTTTCTGTTTTGATATCCTGCATCTCAAACCCCTTTTTATCTACCTGTGTATCTTTTATAATGGCCTGGCAGGTGGTGCAGGTGGAAAGACAATACATTTTTTTCATCCCGGGAATGATTTTAATAAATAAAAGAAACAATACGCAAACAGGTTTTTGTAAAATGACATCAGGAAGCCACTTTGTCCCATTGTTTGGTTTCGTGGTTGAACTGTTTAATTACCCTGGCCGGGCTACCGGCTGCAATGGAGTATGGAGGAACATCTTTGGTAACAACGCTGCCTGCAGCAATAACGCAATATTTACCTATGTTAACACCTGCAGTTATTACAACGTTGGCGCCAACCCAGCAGCCTTCACCAATGGTAATCGTTGCAGTAGTGCAGGGCTGGTAACGGAAACCGACGGTGACATCACTGAATCCATGATTAAGTCCACTCATCACCACGTTTTGTGCTGTCATGATATGATCCCCCAGTTCAATGGGGCCGATGATAACATTCATAGCGCCAATAAAAGTATTGTTGCCGATTTTTACCGGGCCCATGCCGTTGTTAACAAATGTGTACGCTTCGATGGTGGAGTGATCACCGATTTCAAAATGATTAAAGGGCATGGTATCTATTCGCGCCTTCCTGAATATAATGGTCCCTTTTCCCCGCTTGTGATAAAATGGATTAACAAAATTTCTTACCCACCACCTGGGCCTGATACCACCTTCGGAGGTAATCATCCACATGACGAGTTTTTTTAATTTACTGTTCGATTTTATTTTATCAGCGAGCGGCATATTTTACCTTTTCTTTCTTATTTATTATCCATTATAAACATTCTACTGCCATATCATCACCATTTTGAATGCTTTACAAGCCGTCAGCGGCCTGTATTTCAGCCTTCCTTTGCATCAAACATACAATTAACCCTGTAATTTTTCAAACTATAAACGGTGTCATAACGACGCTGGTATGTCAAGTTTTCGTAATTTCCATACCCATTCTTCAACAAATAAAACGCTTGTCATGGTAACGCGCAGAAAATTCATACAGCAAGGCTCTCTCCTTGCAGCCACTTTAATGATCGACAAATCAGGTCTGTTTAAGATGCACAAGGATCTCGGTATACAGTTATATACAGTCAGAAACGAAGTAAAGGACCTGCCAAATTCACTCAAACAAATTGCAGGTGCCGGGTATACCAATGTAGAATTGTTTGGCTACAACAATCGTAAATATTTCGGCCGCTCCATCCAGGAAATGGCCGATTTATTAAAACAAAACAACCTGAAAAGTTATAGTGGTCATTATGGATTTTCAGACATGCTCTACGGCGCCGAATACAACTGGGACAGTTGGAAATTTCTGCTGGAGGATGCAAAAATACTTGGGCACAAGTATGTAGTGATACCATATATGGACGATAAACACCGTACCATGGACGATTTTAAAAGGGTAACGGAACGTCTCAATAAAGCGGGTGAGCTAAGTAAGGCTGCAGGACTGATTACTGGTTATCATAATCACAATTTTGAATTTGCAAAAGCTGCAGACGGAACGGTTCCGTATGAATATATGCTGAAAAACACCGATGCCAGCCTGGTTAAATTTGAAATGGATATCTACTGGGTTAAATATGCAGGCGAAAACCCGATCGACTGGTTTAAAAAATATCCCGGCCGTTTCCCGCTCTGGCATATCAAAGACATGGCTGCTGGTACAGCAGATAAACCAGGTCAAACCTGTGAGGTAGGACAGGGTGTTATCAACTGGAAAGAAATTTTTGCGCAGCAAAAACTGGCAGGATTGGATTATGCAATGGTAGAACAGGAACAATACACGCGACCAGTGTTTGAATGTATAAAAATGAGCGCCGACTATATGAAGAAAAATCTGCTTAAATAACGAATAACATTTCCCTATGTCCTCGAGGAGAAAATTTTTAGAGCAGTCTTCGTTGTTATTGGGTGCAGGAACCATCGTTTCTGCATTAGACAATAATGCTTTTGCCATTTTTAAAAACAAGATTGCACCGAGCGATCAGTTAAACATTGGGGCCATTGGCATTAATGGTATGGGATGGGCCAATGTAAATGCGGCATTGAAAGTGCCGGGTATGAACCTCGTGGCGCTTTGTGATGTTGACAAAAACGTACTCGATAAAAGAATGGGTGAGCTGGCGAAATTGAAAGTAGATGCAGGAAAAGTAAAAACCTATTCCGACTACCGGAAACTGCTGGAACAAAAAGATATTGATGCGGTGATCATTGGTACACCGGATCACTGGCATGCATTGATAATGATACATGCCTGCGAAGCAGGAAAAGATGTTTACGTGGAAAAACCTGTTGGTAATTCCATAGGAGAATGCAGGAGAATGGTCGCTGCGCAGGAACGGTACAAAAAAATTGTGCAGGGTGGTCAGTGGCAACGCAGTCAGCAACATTTTAAGGATGCAGTCAATTTTGTGCAAAGCGGTCAACTGGGAAATATAAGGACCGTAAAGGTATGGTGCTACCAGGGATGGATGCGACCTCAACCAGTTGTAGCTGATTCTGCACCTCCTCCCGGTGTTGATTATGCGCAGTGGCTGGGACCGGCAACCAAAAAACCATTCAATGCCAGCCGGTTTCATTTTCATTTCCGGTGGTTCTGGGATTATGCGGGTGGCCTCATGACTGATTGGGGCGTTCACTTACTGGATTATGGTTTGCTGGGCATGAATGCATCATTGCCAAAAACGGTAGTAGGACTGGGCGGTAAATTTGCTTATCCTGAATTATCGGAAGAAACACCCGACACACTTACTACTTTGTACGAATTTGATAAATTCAACCTGGTATGGGATTCTGCTATGGGAATTGACAACGGCTCTTATGGCAGGGATCATGGCATTGCTTATATTGGAAACAATGGTACATTAATTTTAAACCGCGGCGGATGGGAAGTCATTGAAGAAAGGCAGAGCGGCAACAAGGTAAGCAAGCCATTTGAAAAACCATCCGACAATGGATTGGATAAACACTGGGAAAATTTTGTGGCTGCAGTGAAATCAAGAAAAGCGGAGGATTTGCATTGCCCGATACAGGCAGGGGCACATGTGGCTACGGTGGCGCAAATGGGAAATATTTCTTACCGCACCGGTAAGAAATTAGTCTGGGATGCAACAAAGGGCGCATTCACGGATGAAGCTGTTAACAAGGCGTATTTAATGAAAGAATACCACAACGGTTTCCAATTGCCAAACATATAATGGCATTTCTATTTTAATCGTTACAATTTTTAAAATAAAAAATCTCTTGTATATGCGTAATAAAATTGTTCCATTTATTCTGTTAGCATCATTATCCACTTCCGCTGCCTTTTCGCAGGCGGGCGATCCGAAAGCAACGGAATTTTACAGTCCCGTTCCAAAAGTGGTTACACCTGGCTCCACTCCCAGTGATGCACCTTCTGATGCGATAATTTTATTCAACGGAAAAAACCTGGACGAATGGGTTTCAGCAAAAGATCCTTCCACACCTGCTAAATGGACAGTAGCAGACGGTGCTATCACCGTTAAAAAAGGAACAGGTAATATTCAAACCAAGCGTTCCTTTATGGATTACCAGTTGCACATCGAATGGCGCATCCCTTCCAATATCACGGGTTCTGGCCAGGCAAGAGGAAACAGTGGTGTGTTCCTGGCATCAACCGGGCAGGGCGACCAGGGTTATGAAATACAGGTATTGGATTGTTACAACAATTCCACTTATGTAAACGGGCAAACAGCCAGTATTTACAAACAATCTATTCCATTGGCCAACGCCTGTAAAAAACCCGGCGAATGGCAGACTTATGATATCATCTGGACGGCCCCAAGATTTAATGACGATGGCACATTAAAATCACCAGCGCGTGTCACGGCTTTTCACAATGGTGTATTGGTGCAAAACAATTATGAATTGAAAGGTGTGACTATGTATATCGGTTCACCTGTTTACACCAAACATGGTGCTTCACCCATCAAACTGCAGGATCATGGCGATCCCAGTGAACCCATCAGTTATCGTAATATCTGGATCAGGGAATTGCAGTAGAAGAAATTCAACACAAATAAAAAAGGTAGTCGTTTTGAACTACCTTTTTTTTATGGAACAAACTGTTTAATGAATTATTTTCTTCCCATTGCCCAGGTAATACCACCTAAGATATGCCGGAGATACAATGGTTCTGTAAAGGAGTCTACTGTATGTCCCAACTCAGTGTAAAAAACTTTTCCACCTTCATAATTGTGGAACCATGCCATTGGATGATTGTTTCCATTAGCGCCACCTGTATAGGATGTTTCGTCAATGCTGAGCAATACCGTTACATCGGGATTGAGGTTTTTAAAATTATACCATTCGTCTGTACGCTCCCATGTATCAGGAAGCTCATTCGTAGCCGGATGATTTTTATTGACTACTACCAATTTTGCTTTTTGCGGCCTTGGGTGTGATAAAAAATTCCCGCCAATCAGTTTCACATACCAGGGCCAGCCATATTCACAATCGCTGGCAGCATGAATGCCAACAAAGCCCCCTCCGTTATGAACAAACTGTTGTAATGCCTTTTCCTGGTCAGCACCCAAAACAGTTCCTGTTGTACTTAAAAAAATAACAGCGTTGTAATTTTTCAGGTTGTCGCTGGATATCATGGTAGAATCTTCCGTAGCATCAACGGTAAAATGATTGTCAGCGCCCAGTTTTTTAATGGCGGCAATACCAGCCGGGATACTCTCGTGCCGGAAACCATTGGTCTTTGAAAAGATCAATACCCTGTCTTCTTTTTTTGCTTCACGGTTTTCAGTGGCAACTATGAAAGACATACAAGCGGGTAAAAAAGCCAGCAGAAAAAATTTTCTGAACATCATGGGCGATGTAGTTGATAAGCAGTTATAATTTTTTGATGCGGATATTGCGGTACCACACACCATTGCCATGATCCTGCAATGCTATTTTGCCGGAATGAAAGGTTCCAAAATCTGGCATATCAACAAATTTGCTCCCGGCAATTAATTTCTTCCAGCCATCGTCCCACATGGTAGTAGAAACGATATTGGTGCCATTGAGGAAGAGATCGAGTTTGCCTTTATTGCTGATGATTTCTACTTCGTTCCATTCAAGTGCAGGTTTTACTGTTTCCTTGCTGGAAGAAATCAAATCATATAAATCGCCTGCGCGGTGTTTGATAATTTTTGCATCCGGGTGACCTGCATTGTCCAGCACCTGCATTTCCGGTCCCGTATTCCAGGTGTTTTTATATTTAGACGTGTCTTCTTTTACATTAAAAATAATACCGCTGTTGCCATTCTTGGCAATCTTCCATTCGAGTTTGAGATCAAAATTTTCAAACTCCTGGTCTGTTACCAAGTCTCCGCCACCCTTCACCTGCCAGCCTGCTTTTTTTGCCGTATCGAGATAAAAGGCGCCATCGGCAATTTTCCAGGCTTCGCCTGCTTTGGGTTGTCCGTAGGTATGCCATCCGTTGGAAGTTTTGCCATCAAACAATGATATCCATTCACTGGCGGAAGTATCTGCTTTAACGGTTGCAGTAGTGTCGGCAGTTTTTGCAGTATCAGCAGTAGTGGCAGAATTACAGGCAGCCAGTGTGGCCATTCCTGCAGCGAGCAATAATATTTTCATGTGTTTATTTTGTTTTTAACAACAGAATGTATTTGACCATTTGCTTTGCATCGTCGGACGTCAACTCGGGATGTGGCAGCATCGGTACTTGTCCCCAATTGCCTGAACCGCCTTTAATTACTTTTGCAGCCAATGTATCTACGGCATCTGCTTTGCCTGCGTATTTATTAGCAACATCCCTGTAAGCCGGGCCTGTTGAAGTTTCATCAACTTTATGACAGGTTAAGCAGTTTGATTTGCCAATCAGTTCCAACCCTTTTTGGTAATCCGGGTTTTTTGAAATGTCTTCCGCTGCTGGTTTTGTATCTGCAGCAGGTGTCGATGTAGTAGCACTGTTGTTACCGCAGCTATAACATATAGCGGCGATACAGGTGATTGCAAGAAATTTTTTCATCATGTCGTTCAGTTATTAAATGTTAAGGACGAATGCTAAAGGTCGAAAAGAAATCTATTCCAAACCTAAAACAGTCCGATTAAATTTTTCATTGCTGCCGGTTCCGGCAAAATCATCAAAAGCTTTTTCAGTAACGCGTATAATATGATCTTTTATAAACACTGCTCCTTCTTTGGCACCATCCTCCGGGTGTTTGATAGCACACTCCCATTCCAGCACGGCCCAACCTTTATAATCATAAGCAGCCAGTTTACTAAAAATGGATTTGAAATCTACCTGTCCATCGCCCAGTGAACGAAATCTTCCTGCGCGATCAATCCAGTTTTGATAACCACCATATACACCCTGCTTGCCTGTTGGGTTAAACTCTGCATCTTTTACATGAAACATGCGGATACGTTCATGATAATTGTCGATATACTCCAGATAGTCGAGACACTGCAATACAAAATGTGAAGGATCGTACAGCAGGCAGGCCCTGGAATGGTTCTTTACTTTTTCGAGAAACATTTCATAGGTAATGCCATCGTGCAGGTCTTCCCCGGGATGAATTTCATAACAAACATCCACGCCGCATTCATCGAAGTGGTGTAAAATCGGAAGCCATCTTTTTGCCAGTTCAGTAAAACCGGTTTCTACCAATCCTGCCGGTCTTTGCGGCCAGGGATATACCGTTTGCCACAGCAATGCACCACTAAAAGTAGCATGTGCATTCAAGCCAAGGTTTTGAGAAGCTTTTGCTGCGTATTTCAATTGCTGTACGGCCCATTGTGTTCTTGCAGCAGGATTGTTCCTCACTGATTCCGGCGCAAAGCCATCAAACAATGCATCGTATGCGGGGTGAACTGCTACCAGTTGCCCCTGGAGATGTGTTGACAATTCGGTTATTTGCAAACCTGCGGCGTTTACTATTCCTTTTATCTCGTCTGCATAAGTTTTGCTTTCGGCTGCTTTTTGCAGATCGATACAACGGCTGTCCCAGGTAGGTATTTGTACACCGACAAAGCCGAGGCTTTTGGCCCATTTGCAAATTGATTCCAGTGAATTGAAGGGAGCGGCATCTCCCATAAACTGTGCTAAGAAAATGGCGGGGCCTTTAATCGTTTGCATATTTAACTATTTTGAAGGTATATGGCTTTGGTAATTTATTCGATTCATTTATCTGAAGTTTTGCGCATATTGAACACGGATTAGGATGATTTTTATGATTGGGTGGGATTTGATTTTATCATCAGTGAAAATCCGTTTAATCATAAAAATCCGTGTACAATTATTTTACACTTTAAATTCAAACCACTTTTCGCCGGACTTACCGGAAGCAATAACATTTTCTATAAAGGCCATTCCGCGTACGCCTTCTGCTGCTCCGGGAAAGTCGAGCCATTCGGGTTTGGGCGTTTCACCTTTTTGCCTGGCATGTACACACAATGCAAAATTGCGGTACAGGTTAGCGAATGCTTCAAGATAACCTTCGGGGTGGCCTGCTGGGGTCCTTGAATTGTGTCTTGCATAACTGGTGAGGTATCCGTTCCCTGCACGATAGATTTCGGTTGGCCGGTCCAGCCATTTCAACAACAGCGTATTTGCATCTTTCTGCTGCCATTCCAAACCACCTTTTTCACCATAAACACGTATGCGGATATTATTTTCTTCGCCGGCTGCCACCTGTGTGGCGAATAAAATTCCACTGGCGCCATTGCTGAATTTTAATAATACATCGCCATCATCGTCGAGCAGTCTTCCCTTCACCAAGATATTGATATTGGCACATATTTGTTTTACTTCCAGGCCACTCACATATTCAGCGAGGTTGAAAGCATGTGTTCCGATATCACCCATCGCACCGGCAATACCGCTTTTGGATGGATCGGTTCTCCACGATGCCTGTTTGTTATCGCCGCCTTCCAGGAAGGTACTCAGCCATCCCTGCGGGTATTCAACATATACTTTACGTATAGCGCCCAGTTTACCCGAAGCGATTAATTGTTTTGCTTCCTTCACCATCGGGTAACCGGTATAAGTATGTGTAAGGCAAAACAACCTGCCTGTTTTCTCGACCGCTTTTTTTAATTCTATGGCTTCTTTGAGTGAAAAGGTCATTGGTTTATCGAGTACCACATCGAAACCGCTTTCCATTGCCAGTTTGGCTGGTTCGAAGTGAACATGGTTAGGCGTAACGATGCTGACTACCTGCATACGTTCGCCGGCAGGCAGTGCATTTTCTTTTTCAAACATTTCTTTGTAAGAACCATAGGCCCTTGCAGGTGAAACCCCAAGTGCGATACCACTGGCTTTGGATTTCTCTGCATTACTGCTAAAAGCACCGCAGACCAATTCATATTGTGCATCAAGTGACGCAGCGATGCGGTGAACGGCGCCGATGAATGCATCCTGGCCGCCGCCAATCATACCCAGTCTTAATTTATTACTCATATAGTAAGCAATGTTTTTTGGTTAGATCAGCAAGTTAAGAAGACCTGATTTGAATAAATGAGCTGTAAAAATATTTTTTATATGCGTCATTTGTACACTTTGAAGAATTGTGTATCGAAAAATAGTACATTTATAACTCACTTTAATAATAAACCAAAATAACGTTGCTTATGCCTGCCAGCATTAACAGAAAACAACTTTTTCTAGCCAGCCGCATTGCATTGATTGTAACTGCGATGACATTCGCTTTCAGGGCTGCCCTGGAAGGTGTTTGGGGAAATGAATTTCATTTGACAAAGGAACAGGTGGGTTGGATTTTTGCACCTGCTTTCTGGGGTTTTACACTGGCCATGATTTTCGGCGGACCTTTGTGCGATGTTTTGGGAATGAAACGTTTGCTCGGTCTTGCATTTATCGGGCATATAGCCGGTATTATCATTTACCTCGTGGCAAAAGATGCCACCACATTATTTATCGGAACAGTTTTCATCGGTGTCGGAAATGGTATGGTGGAAGCAGCCTGTAATCCGCTCGTGGTGACACTTTTTCCCGATAATAAAACTACCATGCTCAACCGGTTTCACGTTTGGTTTCCCGGTGGTATCGTGATTGGTGGATTATTATCCTATTTATTACTGGAAAGAATGCAGATGGACTGGCGCATCCTGATAGGATTGCTGTTTCTTCCTGCCATTATATATGGCATTATTTTCTGGCGATTGGAATTCCCCAAAACTGAAAGGGTTGAAAAGGGCGTTAGCACCGGTGAAATGTTTGCCAGTTGTTTGAACCCGCTGTACATTATCATGATACTTTGTATGTTCATGACAGCAGCTACCGAACTGGGTACAGGTACCTGGATTGGTGCACTGCTTAGTGGCGCAGGCGTTTCGGGAATCCTGGTTTTGGTGTTCATCAATGGAATTATGGCGCTTGGCCGATCTTTTGCAGGCCCGGTTGTACACCGGCTGAATCCAAACGGGATGTTGATCTTTTCTTCTGTATTCGCATGCATCGGACTGATCCTGCTGAGTAAATCCAGCGGGTATGCCGCCTTTGGTTCTGCGCTGGTATTCGCTATCGGTATTTGTTTCTTCTGGCCTACCATGCTTGGTTTTGTTTCTGAATACCTGCCAAAGACGGGCGCATTAGGTTTATCGTTAATGGGTGGCGCAGGAATGTTTTCCACTTCACTGATCATACCTATTATGGGGGGGTGGTTCGATAAGGCAAAGGCCAAAGCAGTTGCCGATGGTGTAGATGCGGTAAAAGCAGAAGCTGTTGCTGGTTCAGATACATTTATGCGTGTGGCACTGATGCCGGCAATACTTGTAGTGGTGTTTATTGTAATATATGTGGTGAGGCGAAAAACTTATGCGGCACATAAGGAAGCAGCAGCTTAACAATTGTTAGTTTACCAGCTATCAATAATTAACTTAGTTCACATGTTTTTATTGCTGTTTGAAGGGGATTTGTTCGTAAATTTCAATCTCAACTTTTGCATTCATGCCATCTAACCAGACAAGACGAAACGCGATTAAAAGTTTAGTAGCCGGAACTGCAGCTTTAGGGGCATCTTCCATGCTTCCAGCTCTTGCATCTGAAAACGAAAATTCCAGCACTTTGAAACTGAAAGGTAATATCAATCATTCTGTATGCCAGTGGTGCTACAACTTCATTTCAGTAGAAGAACTTTGTATTGCTGTAAAGGACATCGGCTTTGGTGCTATTGATCTCATGGGCCCAAAAGACTGGCCTACCTTACAAAAACATGGTATTTTCAGTTCCATGTGTTATCATGGCGGCACTGTTAGCCTTACCAATGGATTCAACAGTAAAGAGTTTCATGAACAACTGGTAAAAGATTATCTCGATGTCATTCCATTAATGGTAAAGGCCGGTTATAAAAATGTTATCTGCTTCAGTGGCAGCAGAAGGGGCATGGACGATGAAACCGGGTTGAAAAACTGCGTCGAAGGGTTGCAGAAAATTCTTCCCCTGGCAGAGAAAAGCGGCATCACCGTTCAAATGGAATTGCTCAACAGCAAGGTGGATCACAAAGACTATATGTGCGATAAAACACCCTGGGGTGTGGAATTGTGCAAACGTTTAGGTTCTCCTAATTTCAAACTGCTCTATGATATTTACCATATGCAGATTGATGAAGGCGATGTGATCAGGACCATACAGGATTATCACCAGTACATTGGTCATTACCATACAGCAGGTGTACCGGGGCGGCATGAAATTGATGAAACACAGGAACTGTATTATCCTGCCATCATGAAAGCAATTCTCGCAACTGGTTTTAAAGATTATGTGGCGCAGGAATTCATCCCAACAGGCAAGGAAACAAAAGATAAAATCGCCGCACTTAAACAAGCTGTAAAAACCTGCGATATCTGATCGTACTGCTAAAACGATCCGGACAAGCTCTTATAAAACACAACTACTCTTTATTACGCCAACTTGTTTATTCATTCAACGCTGACACATTTTAAATTTATATATGGCAGACAATAACACCTATGACGCGATTGTAATTGGTTCGGGTATCAGCGGCGGCTGGGCCGCCAAGGAACTTTCAGAAAAAGGATTGAAAGTGATCATGCTGGAACGCGGTATGGACATTAAACACATCGACGACTATAAGGAAGCCAATAAAGAAGCCTGGGATTATCCGCACCGCGGCGATCGTACACAGCAAATGATCAAAGACTACCCGGTACTGAAAAGAGATTATCCGTTAAATGAAAGAAACCTTTCCTGGTGGGCGAGTGACAAAGACTCTCCCTATACAGAAGTAAAAAGATTTGACTGGTTCCGCGGTTACCATGTAGGGGGCCGCTCACTCATGTGGGGAAGACAAAGTTACCGCTGGAGCGATCTCTACTTCGAAGAAAATGCAAAAGATGGTATCGCCATCGACTGGCCGGTTCGGTATAAAGACATTGAACCCTGGTATACCTATGTGGAACAGTTTGCCGGTGTCAGCGGTTCAAACGAAGGATTACCCGAATTGCCCGACAGTCATTTTCTTCCGGCAATGGAAATGAACTGTGTGGAAAAAGATGTTTCCGCACGACTCAAACAACATTTTGAAGGCAAACGCAAAATGATCATTGGCCGTTGTGCCCACGCGACCATTCCATTAAACGGCAGGCAATGCCAGTACCGCGATAAATGCTGGTTTGGCTGTCCTTTTGGCGGTTATTTCAGTACACAGTCGGTTACATTACCAGCCGCGATGAAAACCGGTAACCTAACATTACGTCCCTGGTCGATCGTAACAAAAATTTTATACGATAAAGACAAAAAGAAAGCGACCGGCGTGGAAGTACTGGATGCTGAAACAAATAAAACCTATGTATTCAACGCAAAGATCATTTTCCTCAATGCATCCACGCTGAACTCTGCATGGGTATTGATGAATTCAGCCACTGATATTTGGCCCGACGGATTGGGAAGCAGCAGTGGCGAACTTGGCCACAACCTGATGGATCACCACCTTGGTGTTGGTGCCGGCGGTTTGGTGGAAGGATACCTCGACAAATATTATTTCGGTCGCAGGGCTAATGGAATTTACATCCCTCGTTACAGGAATTTCTTTGGCGATAAGCGCGATTATATCCGTGGATTTGGATACCAGGGAGGTGCATCACGCGAAGGCTGGAGCAAAGATGTTCCCGAATACAGCATCGGCGCCAATTTTAAAGAAGCATTGACAGAACCCGGTGCCTGGTATTTTGGTATGGGCGGATTTGGAGAAACTCTTCCTTACCACGACAACAAAGTGACACTCGATAAAACCAAAAAAGACAAATGGGGATTGAATGTACTTGCCATTGATTGTGAATTGAAGGAGAATGAAAAGAAGATGAGAAAAGATATGATCAATGATGCGAAAGAAATGCTGGAAGCCATCGGCGTTACAAAAGTACAGGCTGGAGGTGGCGAAGGTTTCCTCGGACAAGGTATTCATGAAATGGGTACGGCAAGGATGGGCAAGGATCCAAAGACTTCGGTACTCAACAAATGGAACCAGGTATGGGATGCACCCAATGTGTATGTAACGGATGGATCGTTCATGACTTCTGCAGCCTGCCAAAACCCATCGCTTACTTATATGGCCTTTACTGCAAGGGCAGCCGATCATGCAGTCAGTGAATTAAAGAAAATGAATTTATAATCAGTTTCCAATAATCTAATAACACTTCATCAAATGCCAGGAGACTCACTAAACGTAAACAACAAAGCAGCGGTCCAAAATACCTACGATGCCATTGTAATTGGATCAGGCATCAGTGGCGGATGGGCAGCAAAAGAATTAACCGAAAAAGGTTTGAAAGTATTGATGCTCGAGCGTGGCCGCGATATTAAACACGTCACCGATTATGTAAACGCGAATAAGGAAGCATGGGATTACCCGCACCGCGGACGTGCCACACAGGAGATGATCAAGGAATACCCGGTGTTGAAACGTGATTACCCACTCAACGAAACCAACCTTGATTATTGGGTAAAAGACAGTGAAAGCCCTTATACAGAAATAAAACGTTTTGACTGGTTCCGTGGTTACCATGTTGGCGGACGATCACTCATGTGGGGAAGACAAAGCTACCGCTGGAGTGATCTCGATTTTGAAGCCAATGGCAAAGAAGGAATAGGAGTCGACTGGCCTGTTCGGTACAATGAAATTGCACCTTGGTACGACCATGCAGAAAAATTTGCCGGCATCAGTGGATCAAAGGAAGGATTGTCACAATTGCCCGACGGACAGTTTTTGCCACCCATGGACATGACCTGCGTGGAAAAAGATGTGGCAGCAAGGATTAAAGAACATTATAAAGGTGCACGCGCCATGATCATTGGCCGCACAGCCAACCTAACTGTTCCGCATGAAGGAAGAACCAATTGCCAGTTCCGTAACAAATGCTGGCTCGGTTGTCCCTTCGGTGGCTATTTCAGCACACAATCTTCAACATTGCCGGCAGCCATGAAAACCGGTAACCTCACCTTGCGTCCCTGGTCGATCGTAACAAAAATTTTATACGATAAAGACAAGAAAAAAGCAACAGGTGTGGAGGTATTGGACGGAGAAACCAACAAGACCTATACCTATCATGCAAAAATTGTTTTCCTCAATGCATCAACGCTCAACTCTGCCTGGATACTTATGAACTCTGCAACTGATATCTGGCCTGATGGATTGGGCAGTAGCAGTGGCGAACTGGGTCATAATATCATGGACCATCACTTGGGTGTAGGTGCCAGCGGAACAGTGGATGGTTATGAAGACAAATATTATTTCGGCCGCAGGGCCAATGGCATTTATGTCCCACGGTACAGAAATTTTAACGGCGATAAACGCGACTACCTGCGTGGATTTGGATACCAGGGTGGTGGTGGCCGGCAAAACTGGAACCACAACGTGGCAGAATATAGTATTGGAGCCGATTTCAAAGAGGCACTGACAGAACCAGGTAAATGGACAATGGGCATTGGTGGATTTGGCGAAACACTGCCTTATCATGAAAATAAAATCACGCTCGACAAAACCAAAAAAGACAAATGGGGATTGAATGTATTGGCAATGGACATCGAGTACAAGGATAATGAGAAGAAAATGCGTAAGGACATGCTCAATGATGCTGTGGAAATGCTGGAAGCCGCCGGTGTGAAAGATGTGAAATCAAGAGATGGAGATGGCACTCTCGGCCGCGGCATTCATGAAATGGGTTCTGCCAGAATGGGTAAAGATCCAAAGACATCTGTACTCAACAAATGGAACCAGGTTTGGGATGCACCGAATGTGTTTGTCACCGACGGTTCATTCATGACCTCTGCTTCCTGTGTAAACCCATCACTTACCTACATGGCGTTTACAGCAAGGGCAGCCGATCATGCAGTCAGTGAATTAAAGAAACAGAATATCTAAAACTTGTCAGCACGCGAAGCGTCAGACAAGTTTCTTTTTTCAAAACTTGTTGGCACATAAATCGTCAGACAAGTTTCAGGTTCCAAAACTTGTTGGCACAGAAAACGTCAGACAAGTTTCTGACTTAACTGAAAATTTTCTTATGCCGGGTAATAACAATACCTACGATGCGATAGTAGTCGGTTCTGGAATCAGTGGCGGCTGGGCAGCCAAAGAGTTGACTGAAAGAGGATTGAAGGTATTGATGCTCGAACGCGGGAGACATATCGAACACGTAAAGGATTATGTGAATGCAGACAAGGAAAAATGGGATCACCCGCACCGCGGCGGCCGAACCCAACAGATGATAAAAGATTACCCGGTATTAAAAAGAGATTACCCTTTAAATGAAACCAATCTCAGCTACTGGGTCAATGAAAAAGAATCACCCTATACCGAAGTAAGAAGGTTTGATTGGTTCAGGGGATACCAGTTGGGAGGAAGATCTTTGATTTGGGGAAGACAAACCTATCGCTGGAGCGATATCGATTTTGAAGCAAATGCCAAAGAAGGTATTGCCATCGACTGGCCGGTTCGCTACAACGAAATAGCACCCTGGTACAGTCATGTCGAAAAATTCATTGGCGTCAGTGGGTCAAAGGAAGGATTGCCACAATTGCCCGACAGCGAATTTTTACCTCCCATGGATATGAACTGCGTGGAGAAAGAGGTGGCAGCAAGAATAAAAGCACATTATAAAAATGATCGTACCATGATCATTGGAAGGTGTGCCAACCTGACGGCGCCGCATGAGGGAAGAACCAATTGCCAGTTTCGCAACAAATGCTGGCTCGGTTGTCCTTTCGGTGGTTATTTCAGCACGCAGTCTTCCACATTGCCCGCTGCATTGAAAACAGGCAATCTTACCGTACGGCCATGGAGTATTGTAACAAGAGTTTTGTACGATAAGGATAAAAAGAAGGCAACTGGTGTAGAAGTACTGGATGCAGAAACCAATAAAACCTATGTGTACGAGGCAAAAATTATTTTCCTGAATGCTTCTACATTCAACAGCACCTGGATACTGATGAATTCAGCTACTGATACCTGGCCGGGGGGATTGGGAAGCAGCAGTGGTGAACTCGGGCACAATATCATGGATCAGCACCAGGGCGTGAGTGCACAGGGAGAAATGGAAGGTTTTGAAGACAAGTATTTTTTCGGAAGACGTCCCAATGGAATTTATATACCAAGGTTCAGAAATTTACACGGGGAGAAAAGAGATTACCTGCGCGGCTTTGGTTACCAGGGAGGCGCCGGAAGAAAAGACTGGAGCAGGGAAGTGGCAGAGCTGTCCATTGGTGCTGCATTAAAGGAAGAATTGTCAGAACCCGGTGGCTGGACAATGGGTGTAGGTGGATTTGGAGAGATATTACCAGATCACAATAATAAAATTTCACTCGATAAAACAAGAAAAGATAAATGGGGACTCAATATCCTGGCCATCGACTTCGACATCAATGACAATGAAAAAAAGATGCGAAAGGATATGCTGAACGATGCAAAAGAAATGCTGGAAGCGGCAGGATTGAAAAATGTACACGGTAATGATCGGTACGAAGCAGGCGGAAGAATAACCAGTATTCATGAAATGGGTGCAGCAAGAATGGGAAAAGATCCCAAAACGTCTGTACTCAATAAATGGAACCAGTTGTGGGATTGTATGAACGTATTTATAACAGACGGTTCTTTTATGGTATCCTCATCCTGTGTAAACCCTTCACTTACCTATATGGCTTTTACCGCAAGGGCAGTAGACCATGCAGTGAGTGAACTGAAGAAAAATAATTTGTAATTGCGGCGTTGGGAAACAGGATTGCATCAACCAGAAACTAATTGCTCACTAATAAATATTACAGCAAATGCCCGGAGATTCACTACAGGTAAACAACAAAGCGGTGATTCAAAACACCTACGATGCCATTGTTATTGGATCAGGTATTAGTGGCGGTTGGGCCGCAAAGGAATTAACTGAAAAAGGATTGAAGGTATTGATGCTGGAGCGTGGCCGCAATTTTAAACACCTGGAAGATTATAAATCTGCAGATAAAAATCCCTGGGACTTTGAACACAGGGGATCTCCCACACAGGCCCAGTTGAAAGAAAGACCCGTTATTGCACGTACCTGGGGAAAGGTGGAAGCCATTATGGATTACTGGGCAAAAGATGTTGACTGTCCTTACCACGAAGAGAAACCATTCAAGTGGTGGCGTTCTTATCAGTTGGGTGGAAGATCAATTTTGTGGGGAAGACAAAGCTACCGCTGGAGCGATTTCGATTTCGAAGCAAATGCAAAAGATGGTTGGGCAATCGATTGGCCCATCCGTTATAAAGATATTCAGCCATGGTACGATCATGTCGAAAAATTTATCGGTGTCAGTGGCTCTGTTGAAGGGTTACCACAATTACCCGATGGACATTTTCTGCCACCAATGGAATTAAACTGTGTGGAAAAAGATGTATCGGCAAGGATAAAACAACAATTTAAAAACAGGACAATGATTATTGGCCGCGCGGCTAACTTAACAGCGCCGGTTCCCGGAAGAACACAGTGCCAGTTTCGCAACCGTTGCTGGGAAGGTTGTCCATTTGGTGGTTACTTCAGCACACAGTCATCTACATTACCGGCAGCAACAGCTACCGGCAATTTAACCGTGCGGCCCTGGAGTATCGTTACAAAGATTTTGTACGATAAAGACAGCAAGAAAGCAAAAGGTGTTGAAATACTCGATGCAGAAAACAATAAAACCTATGAATACTATTCAAAAATAGTATTCGTCAATGCATCGGCACTAAACAGTACATGGGTGTTGATGAATTCTGCCACCGATGTTTGGCCGGAAGGGCTGGGAAGCAGTTGTGGTGAACTGGGTCATAATGTAATGGATCATCACTATAACCTGGGCGCATCCGCTACAGTAGAAGGCTATGAGGATAAATATTATTTCGGGCGCAGGGCAAATGGATTTTACATTCCACGCTTTGCAAATTTCTTTGGCGATAAACGCGATTTCCTTCGTGGGTTTGGTTACCAGGGAGGTGCCAGCCGGCAGGGATGGAGCAGGGATGTTGCTGAATTAAGTATTGGCGCCAATTTCAAAGAAGCACTGACAGAACCGGGTGCATGGGGAATTGGTATGACGGGTTTTGGAGAAATGCTGCCACACCATGAAAATAAAATATCACTGCATAAAACAAAAAAAGATAAATGGGGATTGCCCATCTTATCCATGGACGCAGAGCTGAAAGACAATGAAAAGAAAATGCGCAAGGATATAGTAGCAGAAGCAAAGGCAATGCTGGAAGCAGCAGGTATCAAGGAAGTGCGTACATGGGATGGCGGACATGAAATAGGCGATGGTATCCATGAAATGGGAACAGCGCGTATGGGAAAAGATCCAAAGACATCAGTACTAAACAGCAACAACCAGGTATGGGATTGCAAAAATGTTTTTGTAACAGATGGCGCATGTATGACATCTGCAGCTTGTCAAAACCCATCGCTCACCTATATGGCATTGACTGCTAGAGCAGCCAATTTTGCAGTAGAAGAATTGAAGAAAAAGAACATCTGATATCTGTCGGCACACAAAATGTCAGACAGGTATTAAAGAAAAGGATTATTATGCCTGGCGATTCTACCATAGCGAATATCAACAGCAGGGGAGTGATGCAAAACACTTTCGATGCCATTGTAATCGGTTCCGGTATCAGCGGCGGTTGGGCTGCAAAAGAATTATGTGATCATGGATTGAAAACACTCGTGCTGGAAAGAGGACGCGATGTAAAACATTTGAAAGACTATCCCACGGCGGTTAAGAACCCCTGGGATTTTCCGCACCGTGGACAAATGCCACTGCCTGTGGTAAAAGAAAACCCGGTGCTGAGCAAATGCTATGCATACGGTGAAGCAACAGATCATTTTTTTGTAAAGGACAAAGAACATCCATACGAACAGGAAAAGCCTTTTGACTGGATAAGAGGATACCAGGTAGGCGGAAAATCTTTGTTGTGGGCAAGACAAACGCAGCGCTGGAGCAAATACGATTTTGAAGGCCCCGCACGTGATGGGTTTGGCGATTGGCCCATCCGGTACGAAGACCTGGCACCCTGGTACTCACATGTTGAATTGTTTGCAGGCATCAGTGGTAATAAAGATGGAATTGATACATTGCCCGATGGAGAGTTTCTGCCACCCTGGGAATTGAACTGCGTGGAAAAGGAATTGCAGAAAAGAATCTTGGCAAATTATAAAGACAGGTATGTAGTGCAGGGTCGTTGTGCTCATTTAACCGAACCGAAAAAAATTCACCTGGACCAGGGAAGAGGTAAATGCCAGGCAAGAAGTTTATGTGAAAGAGGATGTCCTTTCGGAGGTTATTTCAGTTCCAATTCCTCCACGCTTCCGTGGGCGGAGAAAACGGGTAACCTGACTTTGAGACCTGATTCAGTGGTGCATTCGGTTATATACGATGATAGTAAAGGCAAGGCAGTGGGCGTTCGTGTTGTAGATGCACATACCAATAAGGCAACAGAATATTTTGCCAAAATAATTTTTGTCAATGCAGCCTGCCTGAACTCAAACCTTATCCTGCTGAATTCGGTATCGCGCCGTTTTCCGAACGGACTGGGAAATGACAATGGCCTGCTGGGAAAATATGTGGCATTTCACAATTACCGCGGTAATGTATATGCTTCATACGATGGACCTTTAGATAAATATTATTTCGGAAGAAGGCCCACACAGGTGATGATGCCCAACTTCCGGAATGTGCACAAACAGGAAATGGATTTTATGCGCGGGTATATGGTTCATTTTTCTGCAGGAAGGGGAAATGCAAGCGCAGAACATACCAGTGGCATTGGTGGAGCATACAAAGATGCGATGACGGAAGCAGGCGAATGGTCGGTATTTATGATGATGCAGGGAGAAACGATACCAAAGATTACTAACCATGTGCGCCTGAGTAAGGATAAAAAAGATCAGTGGGATATTCCGCAACTGATAACAGCGGTAGCATACGATGACAATGATGAAAAATTATTAAAGGACTTTTTGGATCAGGGAGCAGAAATGCTGGGCAAAGCAGGTTGTACGAATATTTATAAAAACGACAGTAAACAGGCACCGGGTTTGGATATACACGAAATGGGTGGTGTGAGAATGGGAAAAGATCCAAAAACCTCCATGCTGAACAAATGGAACCAGTTTCACAACTGCAGCAATGTGTTTGTAACCGATGGGGCATGTATGGCATCCACCAGCACGCAAAACCCATCGCTGACATTTATGGCGCTGACAGCAAGGGCCGCCAATCACGCAGTGGAAGAACTGAAAAAAGGAAATTTATAAAACCTGTCAGTACGCGTAGCGTCAGACAGGTTTAGGGTACGCGTAACGTTCAGGTATAGTGTACGCGTAGCGTCACACAGGTTAAGTAGTCAAGTTTACGTAAAAATAAAATGCCGGGAGATTCAACCATAGCAAACGTTAATAACAAAGCAGTCGCTCAAAACACCTTTGATGCCATCGTCATTGGATCAGGTATCAGCGGAGGCTGGGCTGCAAAGGAATTGTGCGATCATGGTTTGAAAACACTGGTATTGGAGCGTGGCAGGAACGTGGAGCATTTGAAAGATTATCCAACCGCTAATAAATCGCCCTGGGAGTTTGAACACCGCGGCAGCATGACCGACAAATTCATGAAAGAAAACCCTTTGATAACACAGGCTGCCGGTTTTGATGAATCAACAGCACATTTTTTTATAAAGGACAATGATCATCCTTATGTGCAGGACAAACCTTTCGAATGGATACGCGGTTACCAGGTAGGTGGCAAATCATTGATATGGGGCCGCGCATGTCCGCGCTGGAGTAAATATGAATTTACTGCACCCGCTCGATACGGTTATGGTATTGAATGGCCGATAGGATACGATGATGTGGCGCCCTGGTATTCGTATGTGGAAGGGTTTTCCGGTATATGTGGCAATAAAGATGGATTGGAAGCCATGCCCGATGGTAATTACCTGCCGCCTTTTGAATTCAACTGCGTGGAGAAAGACATTCAGAAAAAATTAAACGCAGCATATAAGGATCGGTTTATGATACAGGGAAGATGGGCGCAATTGACAGAACCTACAGATATTCATCTCAAGCAGGGAAGGGGAAAATGCCAGGCAAGAGATCTTTGCATGAGAGGTTGCCCATTCGGCGGTTATTTCAGTTCTGTTTCCTCCACACTTCCATGGGCGCAGAAGACTGGCAATTTAACAGTGCGGCCATTTTCTGTAGTGCATTCTATCATTTACGATGAAGAAAAAGGGAAAGCCACCGGCGTTCGGATAGTAGATACCAACAGTAAACAAACCATTGATTATTTTGCACGGATCATTTTTGTAAATGCATCGGCACTCAACAGTAACCTGATTTTATTGCATTCCACTTCCAGCCGTTTTCCAAACGGGTTGGGTAATGACAATGGTTTGCTGGGTAAATATATTTGTCATCACAATTACCGCGGTTCAGTAAATGGTCATATAGAAGGGTACCAGGATAAATATTTTTATGGGAGAAAGCCGGCCGAATCCATGATGGCCAATTTCAGGAACCTGAAAAAACAGGATACAGATTTTGTCGGTGGTTATATGGCATTCATGGGCGCCTACAGGGAAAGAGGAGCCGGAAATGAAATGGAACATCAGATAGGGGCTGAATATAAAGATGCCATGAGCGAAGCAGGCAACTGGGGCATGTACATGTATATGCAGGGAGAAACAGTGCCGAAAGAAACCAATTATGTTACCTTGAGCAGGGATAAAAAAGATCAATGGGGCATACCATTACTGGTTACACATGTGGAGTATGATAACAACGATGAAAAACTGCTGAAAGATTTTTTAACGCAGGCATCGGAAATGCTGGACAAGGCAGGCGTAAAAAACATTACCCAAAACGACAACCATTGGGCGCCTGGAAGGGATATACATGAAATGGGTGGTTGCCGGATGGGAAAAGATCCAAAAACGTCTTTGCTGAATGGAAACAACCAACTGCACCATTGTAAAAATGTTTTTGTAACCGATGGCGCCTGTATGACCAGTACGGCCAATCAAAGCCCATCAATTTTTTATATGGCATTGACAGCAAGGGCATGCAATTATGCCGTAGCTGAATTAAAAAAAGGAAATCTTTAAAAAACAATATAAAACAAACCATATGGACAGAAGAGAACTATTAAAAATGATAGCCGTTGCCACAGGTGGCGCTGTTATTGGAGGCGAATTTCTTCTTGCAGGTTGTAAGCCAACGCCTACTATTGGCGGTCCGGCTTTCACTGCAGATGATACCGCTTTCCTGGATGAAGTAGCAGAAACCATCCTTCCGAAAACAGGAAGCCCTGGAGCAAAAGAAGCTAAAGTGGGACAATTCATGACAGTAATGGTGAATGACTGTTATGAAGAGAAAGATCAGAAATTATTCCACGAAGGCATTAAAAAGCTGGACGATGCTTGTGTAAAAGCAAATGGCAAATCATTCCTGGATGCAACACCGGAGCAACGCACTGCTTTCCTCACAGCATTGGACAAGGAAGCAAAGGATTATCAAAAATCCAAAAAGCCGGAAGATCCCAATCATTATTTTACCATGGTGAAACAACTGACCCTGTATGGTTATTTCACTTCCAAGGAAGGGGCTACACAGGCGTTGCGTTATAAAGCCGTTCCCGGTAAATATGAGGGTTGTATCGACTATAAAAAAGGAGATAAGGCCTGGGCTACATAAGGTACTTGTTATAGGTTCTGTGCGACCAGGTGGTGAATAACTGCCCGGTTGTATTTTGGTGCCCGGCGTCACCGGCGGCAGGCACCATTTTTATTGCCCTATAGGTACGGGGCTATTGTATTATTTTTATACTTGCCAATTACTTTCAGTTATGAAAAAAATACTGCTTTTTATTTTCTTGTTTCCGGTTGTCACCACTGTATGTGCACAGGTAACCAAAGATGAAAGGGCCATCCTTGATATTCTAAATAAGCAAACAGAGGCATGGAACAGTGGCAATATCGATGCATTTATGAATGGCTACTGGAACAGCGATTCACTGATGTTTATTGGAAAAAGCGGCGTCACCTTTGGTTATAAGAACACACTCAGTAACTATAAAAAAAATTACAGCGATTCAGCACAAATGGGAAAGCTGTTTTTTGACATTATCACGGTAAAAAAATTATCGGCAGAATATTACTGGGTAGTCGGGAAATGGTTCCTCAAAAGAAGCGTCGGTGATATTGGCGGTCACTATGACTTGCTTTTTAGGAAAATAAAAGGCCGGTGGGTGATCATCGCCGATCACAGCAGCTAGTTGTACCTTGCAGGAGCAAATTAAAACCTCCCATATATGCTACTGCTTATTCTTGGTATCATCATAGTTATTGTTGGTATCGCACTTCACCGCGGCGATGAAACCGTCCGCAGGTTCAGCAACCCGCTTAGGATAATTGGATTTGTAGTGATACTCCTCGGTGTACTCACTGCATGTGTCATACAGATAGATGTAGGACAGGTGGGTGTAAAAAAATTATTCGGTAAAGTACAAAGCGATGTACTGGGCAGTGGCCTGCATTTTATAAACCCCCTGCTCGAGATCCAAAAACTGGATATAAAAACCCAAAACTATACCATGAGCGGCGTCCACGATGAAGGTACAAAGTCGGGCGACGACGCCATTCGTGTGCTCACAGCCGATGGTCTCGAAGTAACCATCGATCTGTCTGTTTTGTATCGCGTCATTACCAATGACGCACCAAAATTATTGCAGGAAACAGGCTCCGATTATGAAGATAAAATTGTACGCCCTATCACACGCACACGTATCCGCGACAATGCAGTGTATTACGATGCCGTGGCACTGTATTCTACCAAGCGCGACGAATTTCAGCAACGTATTTTTAAAAGCATCGAAAACGATTTCAAAAGTCGTGGCCTGTTGCTGGAAAATTTACTGGTAAGAAATATTACCCTGCCACAATCAGTAAAAGCTACCATTGAACAAAAGATAAACGCAGAACAGGACGCGCAAAAAATGCAGTTTGTTTTGCAAAAAGAAAAACAGGAAGCTGAACGC
The DNA here is from genome assembly GCA_044223995.1 of Chitinophagaceae bacterium. Classification (GTDB taxonomy): domain Bacteria; phylum Bacteroidota; class Bacteroidia; order Chitinophagales; family Chitinophagaceae; genus JACMLD01. Next base: position 23,951 of record JBGALE010000011.1, on the reverse strand, counting down.
AAACGCGTGGAAGCACAGGGTATCGCCGATTACCAGCGCATCATCAGTGAAAGCCTCACCGACAGGCAGCTCCAGTATGAAAGTATCAAAGCACAATTGGAAATTGCCAAATCACCCAATGCAAAAGTGATTATTATGGGCAAGGGAAGCAACCCGGTTATTTTAGATACAAAAGGTCAGTAGGTAACTAGCCATGTGGAAATTTTTTCTTCCACCATTTGTATAAAACTGCAATTAACCCAACGGTACTGGCAAGTAGCCAGGCATAAAATACATAATTACCCAGGGAAGGCCTTTCGTCGAAGAACAACCAGTTGCCGGCGATGCCGATAGAAGAATTTATTATCAAATACACGATGCCAATGGAAATGGACCAAACCACTCTTTTGAGAAAGTCTTTTATTTCGGGCTCCATGCTGCTCATCGGCCGGTCAGTTTACAACTAAGGGATTATTCCATCAGCAATTTCCTGAATTCAGTTGAATCGCCGTTAAAAACATTGAAATCAACTTTTGTCACTACCCCATTTACCCTCCCAGATTCGCTGTGCTGCCAGAAAATCCAGTTGCGCATAATCCTGGGTTTGTCCTGCTGCAGGTAATGCGCCACCCAAAGTGGGTAATCATCAAATTCACCTTCGAGGTATTGTTTGTAAAAATCTACATTGGTATAAATAATTGGGGTAACGCCATAATACTCCTGTACTGTTTGCAGGAATGCTTTTACCTCTTTCTGCAAACGATCCTTGCCAACGCCATAAGTTTGCTCCACATCCAGCACCGGGGGCATATCACCTGTTTGCAATTCAACTACATCGATAAAATTTCTTGCCTGCAGCTTGCCACTCTTTGTGGCCAGGAAAAAATGATAAGCGCCCCGGCACACACCTGCCTCCTTTGATTTAAACCAATTGCGGTTAAAATGACTGTCCACTTTTCCCAATCCTTCCGTTGCCTTGATAAAAGCAAAACCAATCCTGATGTCCTTTACCTGCATACTTTTTACAAGGTCCCAATTGATATTATCCTGGTGATGCGATACATCAATGCCATGAATGGGAAAATTTTCCGGAATTCCGATGCCAAACTCGGGGTAAGTAACAAAATTGCTGAACTGGTAATTATACCACCACCAGCCGGCAGTGCCCATGCCAGCAATTAATAGGAGAACAAGAAAATAGTTGCGGAATTTTTTTTTCTTTCTGCGGGTAGCCATCAGGTAGTTTGCGTCTGCTGCAAATATAACCTGTGATTTTATGATTTAATAACGGTTGCAAATAAATAAAATATAAGATATCAACAGGCAGCATCATGTGCAAGGGCATGTGATTTTAGTCCTGTAGCCGTGATATTTCCGCATTTTGACAGGCTCCTAGCGCTCCTTTCATTAATTTTACAGATTGTATGTCCCGGCTCAATGTCAACGATAGCATAAATCTACTGTCAAAACTTACCCTTAAAAGGTTTGTCAACGCCACCCGTGTGCTGGGCAGCTATTACATCAGCAAATGGCGCGGCAAACCGGTTCAGTGGGGCTACCCTATTTCCATTTCATTTGAACCTACCACCAGTTGCAACCTGCGCTGCCCTGAATGTCCCAGCGGCCTGCGGGCATTTACAAGGCCAACAGGTATGCTGCAAAAAGATTTTTTCAGGGAAACAATTGATCAGTTATACCGCGAACTATTATACCTCGTATTCTATTTCCAGGGCGAACCTTATCTCAATCCATCTTTCCTGAACATGGTAAAATATGCTTCTTCAAAAAAGATATATACCGCTACCTCCACCAATGCCCATTACCTCAATGATGCCAATGCCAGGCGCACCATTGAAAGCGGGCTCGATCGTTTGATCATTTCCATTGATGGCACCACGCAGGAAGTATACCAGCAATACCGTGTAGGCGGCCAGTTGGATAAAGTACTGGAAGGAGCAAGGAATATCGTCAAATGGAAAAAAGAACTAAAAAGTAAAACACCCTTTATTATATTCCAGTTCCTGGTGGTAAAGCCGAATGAACATCAGATTGAAACAGTAAAAAAGCTGGGTAAAGAAATTGGTGCGGATGCCGTATGGTTTAAAACAGCGCAGGTATACGATTACGAAACAGATCCCAATCAACTGATACCAACACTGGACAAATACAGCCGTTATAAAAAAGACAGCGAAGGGAAAGTGCAGGTAAAAAATGAACTGCAGAATCATTGCTGGCGATTGTGGCATTCACCCGTCATTACCTGGGACGGCCTGGTTGTTCCCTGTTGTTTCGACAAAGATGCCCGGCACCAGTTGGGAGATCTGAAAGGCAAATCATTCCGGGAAATATGGAACAATGAAAATTATATCCGTTTCAGGAAAGACATCATGCAAAGCAGGAAGAATATAGATATTTGCGCCAATTGCAGCGAAGGAACTAAGGTTTGGAGTGAAGCCTGATGCGCAGAGCCATTTATTATATAAATTTGAAATACACAAAATAACACGTCATGGGTATTGATAAAGACATTAACCAGGCGAAATTTCGTAATGAATACCAAAAAGCAGGTATCAATCTTATCTACACCTATAACTGGGCAAATGAAAGAATGAAGTCCTTGTTTGAACAATACGACATTACCGCACAACAGTTCAATATCCTCCGGATTTTAAGAGGAGCCGGTGAGCCGTTGTCAACCCTGCAGATACGCCAGCGCATGCTGGACAAGATGAGCGATACCAGCCGTATTGTAGACAGGCTGATAAAAAAGGAACTGGTGAAGAAAGTCACCTGTAAATCCGATCGCCGGCTGGTGGATGTTACCATTGCCGATAAGGGATTAAGATTGCTCGAAAAAATGGATGCCCACCAGGACGATATGGATGGAGTATTCAGAAAGCTTTCAGAAGCCGAAGCCGTTACGCTCAATAAGTTGTTGGATAAAATAAGGGAGACAGATTAAAAGCCAGCTTCATTTTAACAGGGCACTTTTTATTAACCCCGTACCTTCATTTTTTTCAAATCATCGTGTAATGAAGAAATTTTCGGTTGCTCTTAATATCGTACTCTTATTTGCACTGTCAGTTGCTGCCCAACCCAAATATGAATTTCGGGGAGCATGGATTGCTACCGTAGATAATATTGACTGGCCTTCCAAGGGAAATTTTAATGTAGACAGCCAGAAAGCAGAATATATACGCATGCTCGACATGCACCTGCGCAATGGCATCAATGCGGTGATTGTACAGGTACGTCCTGCCACCGACGCATTTTATCCCTCACCCTACGAGCCATGGAGTGAATGGCTCACCGGTAAGCAAGGTATGCCACCATCCCCTTACTACGATCCATTGCAGTTCATGATCGAAGAAACACACAAAAGAGGAATGGAATTTCATGCATGGTGCAATCCCTACAGGGCAGAATTTAAAATCGGGCAGTCTTCTATTGCGCCAACACATATTACCAAACTACATCCTGAATGGTTTCTTGCTTATGGCGACAAACGCTATTTTGATCCTGGTAATAAAGAAGCACAGCAATTTGTTGTGAAAGTAATCAGGGATATTGTCAGCCGGTATGATGTGGATGCCATCCATTTCGATGATTACTTCTATCCTTACCGTATACCCGGGCAGGAATTTCCGGACAATACCTCCTTTGAAAAATACGGCAATGGTATGAGTCGCGAAGACTGGAGAAGAAGTAATGTTGACTCCGTCATACTCATGCTGAGTAAAGCCATCCGGGAAGAAAAAAAATACTGCCGCTTCGGGATATCACCCTTTGGTGTGTGGCGCAACAAAGACAAAGACCCGGAAGGCAGCGCTACAAAAGCCGGGCAAACAAACTATGACGATCTCTATGCAAATATTTTGTTGTGGCTGAAAGAAGGATGGATTGACTATGTGGCACCCCAACTGTATTGGGAGTTTGGGCACAGTGCCGCTCCTTTCGAAGTATTGCTCGACTGGTGGAGCAAACATACCTACGGCAAACAATGTTTTATCGGCCTTGGGATCTACCGGGCTGGCAGTAATGCGGCATGGCGTGAAAAATCGCAACTGCCAAGAATGATACAGGCAATGCGGAACACACCCAATATTCACGGCGCTATTTATTTCAGCAGTAAAACATTTGAAAAAAACCCCAATGGATGGAGCGATTCACTCAGGAATAATTATTACAGGTTGCCCGCACTGGTACCTGCCGGTGACGACAGTGCACATTCAAGTCCACCTGCCCCATCGGTAAAAATATTACCTGCAACTTCAAACGGCAATGGACCAATACTTGAAATAATCGGTTTGCCCTCCAGCCTGCCTGTTAAACAATTTGTATTGTATGCATTTGACCAGGGCGACCAGGCAAGAGACATGAATGATGTCCGTAATATTTATAAAATCATTCCTGCGGTTAATGGTACCGCACAACTCGCTATCCCACAATTGCCCGATAAAAGTAAAATACTGGCTATAAGCGCTGTTGATTTGGACAACAGGGAAAGCAGTCTTACTACGGTAGACAAACAATAATTATTTATCTACCTTTGTCACTAGCAAATGTTTATTCTTCATTTTAAAGAGTCATGTATGCCAGGTTTTGAATTTTTTGGTGCAGAAGAGCGCAAAGAAGTAAATGATGTACTGGAAACAGGTATCCTGATGCGCTATGGTTTTGATGGCCCGCGTAAGGGGATCTGGAAAGCCAAAGAACTGGAAACAGCCATTTGCAATACTTTCGGTTGCGGCTATGCGCAATTGGTAAGCAGCGGAACCGCGGCGCTCACAACAGCTTTTGCTGCATTGGGCATTGGTTATGGTGATGAAGTCATCATGCCTTCCTTCACGTTTGTAGCCAGCTTCGAAGCAGTAATAAGCGCCGGCGCTGTGCCGGTACTGGTAGACGTTGACGATACACTGACATTAAATCCCGATGCTGTAAGAAAAGCAATTACGGCTAAAACAAAATGCATCATGCCTGTACACATGTGCGGTAGTATGGCCGATATGGATGCATTGCAGGCGATTTGCCGGGAACATAAATTAATATTGATGGAAGACGCCTGTCAGAGTATTGGCGCCAGCTACAAAGGGAAAATGCTGGGTACGATTGGTGATGCAGGCACTTTCTCCTTTGATTTTGTAAAAACCATTACCTGCGCAGAAGGTGGTGTAGTGATGACCAACCGGAAAGATGTGTACGAAAACTGCGATGGGTACAGTGATCACGGGCACGATCACAAAGGTGTGGACAGGGGCGCTGACCTGCACCCTTTTGTTGGATATAATTACAGGATATCCGAATTGCATGCAGCCGTAGGGCTGGCACAAATAAAAAAATTAGACCAGTTTCTCGATATCCAGCGGCGCAATCATTCCATATTTAAAGAAGTGCTGCAACAGGTTCCCGGAATTTCTTTCAGACGTATACCGGACCCTGCTGGTGACAGTTGCACTTTCCTGAGCTGGATGCTTCCAACGGAAGAGATTACACGTGAAGCGGTGACAGAATTAAAGTCACAGGGTCTCCTCGCTGGTAATTTCTATTGGTATGATAACAACTGGCATTATATCCGCAAGTGGGATCACCTGAAAAATTCAACCACATTGAGTGCATTGCACCCTGAACTCAAAGCCGCAGTGATACACCATGCGGGTAAAGATTTTTCTGCCAGTGATGCCATACTCAACCGCTGTGTATCAACTGCTATCAGCCTGCTGTGGACCGAAGAGCAGATTCGTGAAAAGGCCGGAAGAATGGCTGATGTAATGAAAAGCGTACTGAAAAAGCAGGTGGTGCCAGCTTAAAACTGAATCAATAGATTTTCTCCCTGGAAGCGCCCGGAAGGCGCTTTTTTATTTGCCCTCCAGCGTGTTGACGTAATCGAGGGAGCCCAACCTGAATTTCAAGGGCACAGAAGTAATTTTTTCAAATTGCAGTTCTTTCTGGCAGAAAAACCCGAAATGTTTGGTATATAAAGAGGGGCTGATATAGCAGGAAGGCACTTCCAGGGTCATCGGGACCAGGCGGTGGCCGGATGGCTGAAAGCTACTGCTGTAGGGCATTTCAGTAAAAAAAATGGGTTGCTTCATTGCCTGGATAGACAGCGGTTTTGGGACCACACTGAGGTGGGAATTTTGGCCCTGCGCCTGCCTGCTAAAAACGAGCAGGAAGCAGGCAACAATAATTTTAATAAATCGTTGCGCCATCCTATGTCCTTTTGTACGTAAATTACGGCCTGATTTTTGTGGTTAGCGGCCCTTTTCGAAAAACTTCTAAGAAGGAGACCGCTTAAAAACTGGAAGCAAGTTATGTCATTAGGCCAAAGTTTACAACAGCGGTTATTACAAAAGCTATCACCTCAGCAAATTCAGTTGATGAAATTGCTCCAGGTTCCTACGGCCAACCTGGAAGAAAGAATAAAAGAAGAACTGGAAGAAAACCCTGCATTGGAAGTCAGCGAAGAGGGACACGATGATAGTATGGTGGAAGATGTAAAAGACGAATTCGACAGCAGCAATGACGAAGAATTTGATGCAGATGGCAGTGAAGATGAATACGAAAATATAGATGTAAGTGATTATGTATCGGAAGGAGATGATGAGGTAGGAGATTACAAACTGCGCGATGATAACTACGGTGATCCCGACGATCAGAAAACAGTACCGGTAAAAGTAGAAACATCCTTTCATGAAATGCTGGCCGATCAACTGGGGATGCTAAATCTTGATGAACGCACACATAAAATTGCAGAACAGATTGTAGGGAGTATCGACGACGATGGTTACCTGCGCCGCGAATCAGCTTCTATAAAAGACGACCTCGCATTTCGTCAAAATATAGATGCTACTGAAGAAGAGATTGAATCCTTAATTGAAAAAATACAGCATTTTGATCCGCCGGGCATTTGCGCGCGCAACCTGCAGGAATGCCTGCTGCTCCAGTTGTACAGGAAACTCGGCGACGGCAAACCGGTGGAGAAAGCCATCCTGGTACTGGAAGACTACTTTGAAGAGTTTACAAAGAAACACTATGAAAAAATTCAGCGCGGACTTAATATTGATGATGATGGATTGAAAGAAGTGATACAGCAGATTATTAAGCTCAATCCAAAACCGGGTGGTAATGTTGGCGATGGCGGCAAAGGTGAAAGCTATATCATACCCGATTTCTTTATTTACAACAATGCCGGAAAACTGGAGCTGACCCTTAATTCAAAGAACGCACCGGACCTTCGAATCAGCGAAGGATACCGCGATATGCTGAAAGATTATGAAAGGGGAAGTAAAAAAGACAAGCGGCAAAAAGAAGCAGTTCTCTTCATCAAACAAAAAATTGACGCAGCCAAATGGTTCATCGATGCCATAAAACAACGGCAGCAAACACTCACCAGTGTTATGGGAACGATAATGGAATACCAACGTGAGTTTTTCATGACCGGTGATGAGACCACCATGCGCCCCATGATTTTGAAAGATATTGCGGAGCGGACCAATCTTGATATATCTACTGTCAGCCGTGTGGCGAACAGTAAGTTTGTGCAAACAGAATTCGGTACCTACCGGTTGAAATTTTTCTTCAGTGAATCACTGAGTACCGACAGTGGCGAAGAAGTATCCACCAGGGAAGTAAAGAAAATACTGAGCGATATGGTAGAAGGTGAAAGCAAAAAGAAACCACTCAGTGATGAAAGATTAACTGAACTGCTCCAGGAAAAAGGTTATAATATTGCACGTCGCACAGTGGCCAAATACAGGGAGCAGTTAAACATACCTGTTGCCCGGCTGCGTAAAGAATTATAAAGCCATTCTATCATGGGGAATTCAGACCTGGGTTTATCTGCCAGCGGTAACAAGGAAGTTCAACAGCAACCGTTGTTCGCCCGCGCATTCGGACATATTGTTTCCGTGATTTTTCATCCCCTGTTTATTCCAGCTTATATCGTTGCCTATCTTTTGTTTTTGCATCCCTATGCATTTGCAGGCACGACTGATAAGTACAGGTTGTTCCGGCTATTTTCTATCATCTTCATTACAGCATTCCTGCCGGCATTTAGTGTGTTCCTGATGAAGCAGTTGAATTTTATCAGCAGCATGATGCTTCGCACACAGCGCGACAGGATTATACCCTACGTGGTTTCCATGATTTATTACTGGTGGGCATGGCATGTGTCGAAAAACCTGGGCGACAACAATGCCATGGTAGCCATGTTGCTGGGGACCTTCCTGGCAAGCATCGTGGGCATGATGGCCAATATTTATTTTAAGATTAGCATGCATACTATGGCAGCCGGTGTGTTATTTGCCTTTTTCCTCTGGCTGTCTTTCAATGGCACTGTTGCTATTGGGATTTACCTGTCTGCAGCCACTTTCATCACCGGGCTTATTTGCACCGCCAGGTTGCTGGTATCGGACCATACACCGGCAGAATTGTACGGAGGGTTATTGGCTGGTTTTGGGTGTGGTATGATAGCAGCGTTTATTGCAGGGTAGATAAAAGAAAGGATGATTTATTATTGCCCTTGTCACAAGTACACAATATGGTTATTTTCCGGGAACAACAAAGCCCAATCATAGGGTACGATTGAGCTATTGTTTTTTCCAAACCATCTGTAGTGTACGTCCAAGCTAGCCGTTAAGTATCTTCGATTGTGTCAGGTATTTCTTCGTTGGATGATATATAAATAAGCAGCTACCATTTTTAATTGTATTAATTACTTTGGCAGTTTGGTTGGCCGGGATAGCAGGGCAACCAAAACTTCTTCCGTTGAACCTGTTGTACCGTAAAAAATCTGAACCGACATATTTTGAACCATGTACTACAATGTTGCGTTCGTCGGCCCTGTCGTTGAACCCTTTTTCCAGGCCTTCAATTTTAAGTGCCAAACCATGATCGCCGTAGTAGGTATTTTCTGTTTTGTAAAAACCAAGGCTGCTCATGTGCGACTCGGGTGAATTGGAAAATGAGCGTGCATATTCAGAACCGGAATTCCTTCCGTGCGCTACGTATGTGTTGACGATTACTTTTTGCTGGTTAACATCAATGACAAAAAAACGTTTATGCCTGGATGACTGGCTGAAATCGCAAATAGATAAAACAGTGGCGCTGTTCAGTATTTTTTTATTCAATAAATAATGGTAACCCTTGTAAGCGTATTCAAATGCCGCTTTGGATAATCCAAATCTTTTCAGCTTCATGGCATCGTACAAGGTAGCTGCTTCACTTTGTTGTTTAACAGGAGCATTTTCTGAGATACAGTTGTTGCCTGCAGAAGCAGTAGCAGAACAAACTTGAATGGTGGTATTTCCAGAACCAGAAATAAATACAGGAGATACAACGAGCAGTATAAACAGACCTGCTACAGTTAAGGCTTTAATAACGGTTTTCATTGGGTATTCGGTTTTTCAATTATCGTCCTCCATTCAAACGACATGACTGCTAAAATATTATTACATTGTTAAAACTGCAATAGTTTGTACCCATATTTTTTATTGTGCGCACCAGCCATAAAAAATTTATGAGTTATGTCAACTCCGCCATTGTTTACACTGGGCTTATCTTGATGGAATACACCTATATTGCCGGGAATATCACTTTTATATAGTGCAAAAACCATGCAATAGCTAGTGATTTTACGAGGTAAAAACAACAAAGACTGGTTAATGTTTTTGTGGTTTAAACAGTTGAATAATACAGGCATCTTTTTTTGTTCATATTATATGACATTTATCAATTACATTATTGCTATATAAAAAAAGCCGGGCTTGACGACAACCCGGCTTTATAATTACTGGTAATGCTACTTTATTTTACACTACACTTTGACTTTTTTCCATTTGCCTTTTTTGAATAGCCAGAAAGCTGCTGCAGCTATGGCCGTTTCAGCAATGGGAACTGCCACAAATGCACCGGAAGGACCCCAGTGTAATAATTTGGCCAGGGTATAAGCCAGTGGTATCTGGAAAAGCCAAAAACAGATAAAATTAATCCAGGTCGGTGTCTTTGTATCGCCCGAACCATTGAGCGATTGTATCATGACCATGCCAATACCATAAAATACATAACCGGCACCAATGATGCGTAACGACTTTGCCCCTACTTCTATAACTTCAGGCACACGTGTAAAGAAATGTATTATAGGTACCGGGAACACTATAAATAATAAACTGACAATTGCCATAAATATGGCATTGTACCGCGCCGAAAGCAGCACACTTTTCTCCGCACGGTCTGGTTGACCGGCACCAAGATTTTGACCTACCAGTGTTGCTGCCGCATTGCTCAATCCCCATGCAGGAAGAATAAAGAATACAATATTGCGAATGGCCACCTGGTATCCCGCCGATGCTATGGTACCGCCTGTGGTGGCAACAATCCATGCCAGTACAATCCAGCTACCCGAAGCAATCAGGAACTGAAGGGTGGCGGGCCATGCAATATTTATCAGTGCACGGATCAGTGTCGTATCCACTTTTAAATGCCGCGTTTTCAATTTAATGATTCCTTTTCCGCGGAATAAATGCCAGCATTGGTATAATACACCTGTACCGCGGCCGATGGTGGTGGCAATGGCAGCACCTTTTAATCCAAAACCCTCAAATGGCCCCACGCCATAAATCATCAGCGGGCAAAGAATGATGTTGATTAAACTCGCCAGCCATAAACTACGCATGGCCATGGCCGCATCACCGGCACCGCGAAATATGCCGTTGATAAGGAACAGTAATACAATGACCATACTACCACCCATTAGTATCCTTGTGAAAATGGCACCTTCCCGGACAACAGCAGGCTGCGCACCCATAATCCGAAGAATTTCCGGGGCAAAAATGGTTCCGCAGGCACTCAATACAATGGCAGCGACAATAGAAATAATGATCGATTGTACCGCTGCCTGTGCAGCAGCATCCGGATTTTTTTCCCCAATGCGCCTTGCTACCATAGCTGTCGCAGCGGTGCTCAAACCAATGGCGATGGAATAAATAATGGAAATGACGGATTCTGTCAGACCCACCGTGGCAATGGCGTTTTGTCCAAGCCGGCCCACAAAAAACATATCTACCAGTGCAAATACACTTTCCAGGCTCAGCTCTAGTATCATAGGAATGGCCAGCAGGAAAATGGCCTTGCGGATGCTGCCACTGGTATAATCGTGCGCATCCCCTTTAATGGCTTGTTTGAATAATGAAAACAGGTTTGAAATCCTGTAATTAGAATATTGCTTTACCGACATATACTGTTGGTTTAATGATTGTCAGCGGTACAGGACGGATTGAAAGTACTGAATCAATACAGTAAACAAAAACCGTTGATAACGCTGTTGAAAATAAATTAAATAAAATAATAGAAAAGCAGACGCGGGTAGCGCGCGAACCAGTTGATTAAATGAGAGCAGGTGTACTACCTGCCATTAGAGGATGATCATATGCCCTGTAGTTTGAATGCCGCAAAGGTAGGGGAATTATCCAAACGAAATTTACCGCTTAAATAAAGCACCTGTTGCAAACAGGTCTATATAAGAGCCTTTGAAAAGCCCGGTTGGAAACCGGGTATAAAGATATCCTATTCACCAGCGTTGTACCTACGTTGAATAACGCATCTGCAACGCATTTGATAACACTCAAATTATACTTAAACCAGCCCTTTGTACGTTTTATAAAGAGTGCTCCCGGCACGAGTGCGGGGCCTTTTAAAAATCAATATACTATGGCAAAAAACCCGGTTATCAATGTACAGGGTGCATACATGGGCGTTATTTTTTACAAAGTGAAAGACAAATACTTTATCCGGAAGCCCGCGGAAAAAGTAAGGCAAAGCAAACGCACCAAAATAAATTCCGGCTGGTTTGGAAAAGCGGTGGCCTTGAGTAAATCACTCCGGTTTGCTTTACAAAACCTGTTGCCCGATCCAAAAGACCGGCGTACGATGTACCGGTTGAACAATGTTATTTACCAATGGCTGCGTACAGAACCCGGGCTAAAACAAAAAGGCTTTCAGCAAATACCCAAGCTGGATGATTTTTCACTGAACAATGAATATGAATTGACAACTGTATGGAAACAACCCTGGAAAGTAAATTGGGAAGTAGCAGGAACGGTAACCATCATGATCCCACCAGTTAATCCTTCTGAACAAATTGGAGCACCCAGCGGTACAAAATCGATCTCGCTACATATTGCAGTAATTGGTTGTAAACTGGAGAATGGTGTTGTTACTGAACATGAAATTGCCAGTACAGCAATACCTTACTCAGATACGCAACTGGGTGCTGTGAAAATAGAATTGCCCTTTACATTTGAAAGCGGTGTAGTGGCAGTGGCAGCAGTATCACTGCAATACCATCTGAAAAGTGAGACGCCTTCCATACAAAGAAATCCCCTGCGCTGGAAACCAGCGGGAATTATAGATGCAGTGTATTATTATTAAATAAAACATGCTGACCAAACCTGTATATTGTTTCGCATCAGATGCTCGCGCAGGTGGGCATCTATTTTATTTAAACTTACTTTCATCCAACCTGAAAAAGCGCACAGCATTATTGAAGAGAATATCGCGTTTTTGATCGAAGGATAAATAATTGGCATTTTCAATAACGCCGATCGATGTTTCCAGCAGTTTGGGCCATACCATCAGGTCGGTACCATACATAATTCTCTTTCCAAAACCTGCCTGTACCAGCCTGCGTATATAATTGTTCACTTCTTCCAGCGGGTAACTCCAAATCATACCGGCCACATCTACATATACAAACGCGTTAGCTCCCATTAATGCAATCATTTCATCTATCATGGGATAGCCTGCATGCATGACCCATACTTTTAGTTTTGGGTGACGTGCCAGCAGATCTTCCAGTAATAATGGATTGCCTGCCGATGCGCGGTATTTGGGAGCGGTGAGATTGGCCATGCCATTGCCGCCCGTACCCATGTGAATACCGACCGGTATATTTAATTTTTCCGCAGCAGCAAAATATGCATCAAGCGATGTATCGCTGGGCGACATACCCTGGTATTGTGGCGCCACTTCCCCCATTACTTTATAGAAACCCGAACTGAGTGAATCGGTGAATGCCACTACTGTCATTTCCTTACTTGAACTGATACCAATACTTGGAATGACCCTGCCGGGCGCTGCTGCTTTTTGCCAATTGCGGATAACGGATGCATCGCCACTTGCAACAATAGTCATGTTAAGCCTGTTCATGGTAGCGATCAGCGAATCCTGGAATTCCTTGTCCGATTTGGCTGCTCTTAATGGCATGGCACAATCGGTGTTGATAAAAGCGGGTGGCGGCTGGTTGGGATCGCTGCCTGGCATATTGCTCAAAAACCAGGGGCACATATCCATGGCAAAGGCGGGATTTACTTTCATGGCGTGTACATGCACATCGATAATGGGCAGGTGTTTGCTGCCGACGGACTGTGCATTACCATGCACGGTAGTTAACAATAATCCTGGCAAAATAGCAGTGATGGCAAGTAACCGTACTATCTTTTTCATAACTGTAATTGTTGTGTTATTGTGACACAATAAATATACAGTATTTACCTCTTATTAATATAGATTGGTTACAAGGAAATGCTGACATGGACTATTGATACAGCCATCTTAATTGCACAGGCTTTGGAAAAATAAATTATTTAATGGCCTGCTCCGGGAGGTTTATCTCTTCGGGCAGAAGATGAATGGTGAGTTTACCGGCAGCTATGTCTATTTGAACTTTCTTCCCTTCGCTGAAGCCCAACGCATCCAGCCACTTGCCTTCCAATCGGATGACGGGCACCCGGATGATATCACATTCTCTGGAACGGTATTTATAACAGACTTTAAGTGTACGGGAATTTGCTTCCCGATTGCTAACATGACGGACTGATTTCATTGTACGAATTTTAAGAGTAGCGTTTGAATATAAAGATAAATGTTAGTTATTAAATTATCAATATTGGTTATAAAAATGCCAAAAATAATAAATCATAAAATACCTAATAAATTGCTATTCAATAACATGGCGTTTCAATGGCAAAAAAAGAAAAGGTAAATTTAAACAGGCTCAGGATTGTGCTTGCGGAGAAAGATAAAACCAATCGATGGTTGGCTGACCAATTGGGTGTAACTGAAGGCACCATTTCCAAATGGGTTACGAACAGTCACCAACCGTCATTGGAATCACTTTACCAGATATCATTATTGTTCAAAATAGATATGCGCGATTTAATTGAATCTACCATCAATAAGAAGTAAATACCATCGAAAAAAATTTAAAGAAATTTGGTAAGAAACTCCAGCAATTAAGGATGGCAAAGGGGCTTAGCACCCGGGAGTTTGCTTATGCAGCGGATATTTCGCACAGTTCTGTTGGGAGATTAGAAGCTGGTCTTTCCAATCCAACTCTCACTACCCTGATTAAAATTGTGGGCTGTCTTGAAGTTGATTTAAATAGATTAGTACCTTAATTTTTTGTCGAAAGAAGTGCAAAAAGAGCAACTCAAAAAGAAAATTGGTCAGCGCATAGTTGAACTAAGAACTGGGAAAGGCTGGAGTCAATCTGACCTTGCACGTGCCTGTAATAAAGATCGCCAGGCAATAGAAAAACTTGAGAACGGAAAAGTAAATCCTACACTTTATTCACTGCTGGAAATCGCGAAAGCGTTACAGGTCTCATTAACTGTCCTAGTGGATATTTAGAATTTCCAGGGAATGAGAGAAATGTATTCTTTATTGGTTTCGATATCATGAATTTTTCGGATTAATTCGCACAATTTTTAAATAATTGACAATTAACCCTTTCGATGGGGTGAGAGTATTTTCGGTGAAAATTTCACGAAAACTTTGCAATAATTAGAATTTTAGACATCAAATTCTAGGAAATTTTTATACTTTCCGTGAAAATTTCACGAATGCTTATCAGATTTGTTGTTAATAATGTCTATTCCTTTGGCTCACAAAAGGAATTTAATATGATCCCTAATTCAAGGTTAAGAACCTTAGAGAAGCATAAGTATAATATAAAAGGATTCGAACTTCTCAAGATGGCATCAATATATGGAGCAAATGGTGCTGGCAAATCAAACCTTATTAAATCAATTGATATTTTAAAGCGGATTATATTAAATGAAGGGGGCACTTCTAAGTTAAGAGATAATCAATTCAAGTTTATAAGTAAAGGAGATAGTTCAATACAAACTTTGGCTATTGAATTTATTCAAGATGACACTCCACTTTATTATGGAATTGAGGTTGAAGATGGAGTAATTAAAACTGAAGAACTATACATATCGGGATTGGGAAAAAACGAGGATAAGTTAATATTTGAAAGGAAAACTGAAAATACAACCCAGATAAAATTGAGTTTTACTGATAAATTTGAAGTTGAAGAAAAAACTCAGGTACTTAAGCAAATTTTAATTGAGGAATTTATCAAACCAAATGAACCTATACTTAAACTCATCTCAAATCGAGAAAATGAATATCTCTATCCTGCTAAATTAGCGATTAAATGGTTTAGAGAAAACTTACAAATAATTACACCTGATTCACAACCAATTGCATTAGCACATAGAATTGATGTTGATTCGGAGTTTAAAAAATATGCCGAAGATATCATGTGCTCATTTCATGTCGGAATTACGTCAATAAATACTGAAAAAAAAGAAATTCATAAGTTCTTCGGCGAGGATAATGACAATCAAGTAGAGAACCTAATTAAAGAAGTTGAAGACTCACCAAGTAAAATGGTAGGATTAAGAAGTCGTGCCGGAATGGAATTAATTTTAGTAAAAGAAAGTGGCGAAACTTTTGTAAAGCAACTTATGCTAGAACATAAGGGAAAAGATGATCAAATTGAGAAATTTAATCTAAGCGAGGAATCAGACGGGACGATTCGATTATTGGATTTTATACCAGCTTTTCAAGATTTGATTTCAAAAAATAAAGTTTTCCTTATTGACGAAATAGAACGAAGCATACATCCTTTGTTAATAAAGGAGTTGCTTAAGAAATTTTCATCTGATGAAGAGTCAAAAGGTCAGCTAATATTTACTACTCATGAATCAAATCTATTAGATCAAGATTTGTTTAGGCAGGACGAAATTTGGTTTGCTGAGAAGGACAAAAATGGGCTGACAGACTTATATTCTTTAAGCGATTTTAAGGAGCATAAAACAATTGATATACGAAAGGGTTATTTAAATGGTAGATATGGCTCGATACCTTTTTTGGCAAATTTGCATGATTTAAATTGGCATAGATATGATACTAACTAATAGGCTATTTACAAGAAAGCCTGCTAGTAGGGAGGCTAAAGGAATTTATATTTTTTGCGAAGGCGTTAAGAGGGAACCTCAATATTTTCGGTATTTCAAAGAAATGGATTCTAGAATTAATATTGAAATTTATCCCTTAGATGCTCATGAAAATAATTCTCCATTGGGGCTTTTAACGATTGCCAAAAATTGTCTATTAAAATCAGAAGAAAATCCCCAACCAAAGTATGAATTTTTGACAAATGATGAAGCATGGATTGTATTAGATACTGACAAAGATAAATTAGATTCACGAAAACCTCAAATCGATGCATTGAGAGGTTCTGCTTTCCAATTAGGTTATAGAGTGGTAGAAAGTAACCCGTGTTTTGAGGTTTGGCTTTATGCGCATTTTTCTGGAATTATTCCCCAATTAAATGAAATGGAAAAATGTACTACATGGAAGCAAAATATACATCAGCAGTATAATGGGTTTGATTCTCGAAAACACCCTATTTTTATTAAGGACGCAATTGATAATTCCAAAAATATGTACTCTGAAGCGAACGGCGTTCCAAAAATTGGAACTACACAAGTTTTTCAATTGGCGGAGTCTATATATTCATTGGTTAAAGATCATATTGAAAAAGCTCGCTCTAGCTTAGGACATCAGTGATTAGCAAGTTTTGAATATTCCAAAATAATATTAAGTGTGAAATAAATTAGATACTTCTAAAATCGCTTTAGTGTTAGCCCTACTTCAAAAAATCGGCTGGTCAATAACCAGCCGATAATCGGGTCGCTTATTTACATTGTTTTTTAATTCTTCACCTTTACGGGATACGGTGGCCTTACCGGATCTACCTGTGGATTTTTCTTCAACTCTTCCAGTGCCACTTCAATCGCTTTCTCCAGTTGCGGGTCCCTTCCCTTAATAACATCAGCAGGTGTTTGCTCCACTTCTATATCAGGCGATACACCTACATTCTCTACAATGAAACCATCCTTTGTCCAGATACCAACATTGGGCGCGGTAATACTGCCACCATCCAGCAATTCGGGAAATCCCAATATACCTACCAGCCCTCCCCATGTACGCGTGCCCACCAAAGTGCCCACACCAAACTTTCTAAACATCCAGGGCAGCATATCTCCGCCCGAACCGGCCGATTCATTAATCAGCATCACTTTTGGTCCCTGTATAGAAGCACTGGGTGATTTGAGATCTTTTCCATACCGCATATTCCAATATGCCTGGAAAGGATTGCGCAATAAATTGATGTAATAATCTGCCAGTTGACCGCCACCATTAAAACGCTCATCTACAATAATGGCTTTCCTGTCGGCCTGTGGGTAAAAATATCTTTTGAAATAATCATGCCCAAGGTTGGCAGTATTCGGAACATATACATAAGCTACCTGTCCCTTCGTGGCTTCAGTAACTTTCTGCAGGTTGCCTTCCACCCAATCCCTGTTGCGCAATTGGTATTCGTTGTCAACCGGCACCACCTTCACCACACGGGAATCCTTGTAATCTGCATTGGGCCCCACGGTAATTTCTACAATCTTACCGGCTGTATTTTCAAAATACTGGTACAGTTCATTGGTGGCCGCGACATCTTTTCCGTTAACGGCCAGTAAATAGTCTCCAGTTCTTACATTCACGCCAGGTTCGGTTAAGGGTGACCGTAAGTTAGGGTTCCAGTTGAGTCCGCCATATATTTTCTTGATGCGGTAGCGGTTGTTGTCAATGGCATAATCAGCGCCCAGCAAACCACCCCTTACATTTTTTGGCTGGTACAATTTATCGCCACCATCGGTAATGAAATGGTGACCGACAGATAACTCGCTGCACATCCACTGGATAACAGCATTCAAATCATCCCTGCAGGAAAGATGCGGCAGGAATACTTCGTATTTCTTTTTCATGGCAGCCCAGTTGACACCATGCATACCGGGGTCATAAAAGTAATCGCGGTTGATGCGCCATACTTCATCCAGTATTTCGGCCCATTCTGCAGCGGGATCAATTTTTACCTGTATGCCACCGGTGTTCAGCATGCCTTTGCCCGGCAATGGTTTTTCACCAGCACTGGATATCCACCATACATTGTCTTTTGCAAACAGCATTTTTTTACCATCAGCGGAAAGTGTATAGCCATCCATAGCTATTACTTCGTCTTCCTTACGGGTTTTTATATTGTATTTACGCATGGTGCCGGAGCCATCGTCGGTATATTCAACATAAAGTACCTGATCATCTGTTGTGCCAAGCTGTGCATAATTGCCCGGGTGCACCGGAATGTCTATGATGCGGTTTTGTATACCATCCCAGTCTATTTTCAACGCTGGTGCGGCAGGTGTTTCGGTTTTTACCGCATCTTTGGTTTTGGGTTTATCTGTTTTCTCGGCATCTTTTTTCTCTTCTTCCTTTTTAGCCTGTTCTTCATCACTTTCTTTTGCCAGCGGCGAAACTGTCTGGCTTTGTAGTGTTACGAGGTAAATGGAATTGTTCAAATGAAAATCTGCATTGGACTGATCAAACCAGTTGATAACAGGCCCTGCGTCGGTAGAAGCAAAAAAGAAAAGGTATTTGCCATCGCGGGAGAAATGTGGTTCGGATGCATCGCTCAATCCATCTGTAACGGCATACGATTTTTGTTCGTCCACTGAGTAGAGGAATACTTTTTTGAATTGAGTGGCAGTCACTTTTGTATAGGCGATCCATTTGGAATCGAAAGACCAGTCGTTGAAAATATCCCTGAATGGTGCCGGCGTATAAAATTCATCCGCATCGATTTTTTTGATACTGCCGCTGGCAACGTCCAGTAAATAGAGGCTGCGGCCGTTGTCGACATAGGCAATTTTTTTACTGTCGGGCGACCATCTGGGGCTGGCGTAAAAACCGGTGCCGGTAAGTTTGAACATTTTCGCATCGCCCTTACCATCCTGCGCTTCTATGTATAATTGGTTCTCGCCCGACTGATCAGAAAAATAGGCAATTGATTTGCCATCGGGCGACCAGGAAGGATTTCTTTCGTGGTAAGCGACACTGTTGGTGATATTACGTGCATCACCTTTTTCTGCAGGTACTGTTACGATTTCCCCCCTAAAATCAAACACTGCTCTTGCGCCGGTTGGAGAAATATCTGCACTGCGGATATATTTAGCGCCGCTGGCAAAACGGGGTCTTAGTTCCAGCAGGTCTGCAGCAATACCAATAACCAGTCGTTTGGAAGATCCGGCAGCAGGATCATAAATATGCAGGTAGCCTGCCTGTTCAAAAATGATTTTTCCGTTGCCGGCAGAAGCATTTAAGATGGGAAAGTCACTAAACGTTGTCAGTTGTTTTACCTGTTTAGAGGATATGTCGTAAGCGAATAAGTTGAATTCTCCATTGCGGTCGCTCCTGAAATAAATGGTATTGTCCATCCACATAGGTTGCACATCGTTGCTGCCGCCATCGGGTTGTGGCAATTTGATGATGCTCTTGTCTGTAAAAGAAAATTGCCAGATACGGGATATGCCACCACCACGGTAATGTTTCCATTGACGGAACTGATCGGGTGTGGGTACATAAGCCATACTTTTTCCATCGGGGGAATAGCTGGCATAAAATGCATTGGGTATTTCCAATTGTGTGGCGGGTCCACCGGTTACCGGTACCGTAAAGAGTTGTGCATAGCGGTTGGTGAACAGGTTTCTTTGTGAGAGGAACAATACTGATTTGCCATCGGGTGTAAAGCCACGTACCTGGTCGGGGGAAGGATGCCAGGTCAGTCTTTTTGGTATACCGCCGTCTGCGGAAATAATATATACATCTGTATTGCCGTCGTACTGACCGTTGAATGCAATCCATTTCCCATCGGGAGAAAAAACAGGATTGGATTCAATGCCACCATCTACTGTCAGGCGAAGTGGCTGTGATCCATCGGTATTGGCTACCCAGAGGTCTTCTGCATAAATAAATGCAATATGACTGGCGCTGATAGCAGGTTGTGTGAGCATACGGGTATCTTTTGGATCAATACCTTTTGCGAAGAGCGTACCTGCCATGAATAAAGTCAATGACAAGAAAGCAAGGGATTTGAACTTACTCATAGTTGTTGAATTAAATGATATTTGAAAATTTGAATGGAGGGTGGGGTTCCGTCATGCAGGATGTTGGGAACTAAAGTTATTGAAATATTTGGCTTGCTTCCAAATACAATTGGTGAGTACGGTCAGGTTATGGTACCGACATAAATTTGCAAGAGTGTTTTTGCATAATTTATTGCCGGCTATATTTATAAAATGATTTAAATTACCCAGACAACATTACAGGGAAAAAGAAGAATCAATTTACTGCTTATGAAAAAAGTGATTGTAGTTTTATTTATTCTTGTATCGAATCTGCTGGTAGTAGAAACATTAACTGCGCAGGAAAGGTACCAGGCAACCTGGGAGTCGCTGAAGAAATACCAGGTGCCTGATTGGTTCCGGGATGCGAAATTCGGCATATTCATTCACTGGGGTGTATATTCAGTTCCTGCATTTGGTTCAGAATGGTATCCGCGTCTCATGTACCAACAGGGTTCCAATGAATATAAACACCATGTAGAAAAGTATGGTCCGCAAAGTAAATTCGGGTACAAGGATTTTATTCCCCTTTTTAAAGCTGAAAATTTCAACCCTGTACAATGGGTCGAATTGTTTAAAAAAGCAGGCGCAAAATATGTGGTACCTGTTGCGGAGCACCACGATGGATTTTCCATGTATAAAACAGCCTTGTCGAAATGGAACGCGTTCGAAATGGGACCGCACCGCGATGTACTCGGGGAACTTGCTGCCGAAATAAAAAGACAGGGATTGATTTTTGGTTTGTCTTCGCACCGGATAGAACATTGGTTCTTTATGAACGGAGGGAAAAAATTTGAATCGGATGTTTTGAATCCTTTATACAACGATTTGTACGGGCCGGCAAGAGAAGAAAATGAAACGCCGTCGCCGGAGTATATGAATGATTGGTTGTTGCGCAATACAGAACTGGTAAATAATTACCAGCCACAATTATTCTGGTTTGATTGGTGGATTGAACAACCAGCCATGGACCCATACCGCAAATCATTCGCTTCCTTTTATTACAACAAAGGATTGGAATGGAACAAGGGAGTGGTGATAAATTATAAAAATATTTCTTTCCCTGATGGTACTGCTGTGCTCGATTTGGAGCGGGGTAAACTTGCGGGGATACGTCAAATGTCCTGGCAAACAGATGATGCTATTGGCAACCAATCATGGGGGTATGCCGAAGGGAATACCTTTAAATCGGCGCAATATGTAATTACCAATCTTATAGATATCGTAAGTAAGAATGGAAACCTGTTATTGAATATCGGCCCGCGCGCCGATGGAACCATTACTGAGGAAGAAACACAAACATTATTGGGTACGGGTAAATGGCTTGGCATAAACGGAGAAGCCATTTATGGAACGAGACCCTGGAAAATTTTTGGAGAAGGGCCTACTGAATCAGCAAGTGGCAGTTTTGCGGATCAGAAAAAACCATTTACCTGGCAGGACATTCGATTTACAACCAAGGGTGATGTATTGTATGCCATTGCTTTGGGAAAACCATTGGGTAATATAAATATCAAAGCATTGGGGACACAGGCCGCCAATGGAACGATTGCTTCCGTTGAATTGATCGGCAGTAATGAAAAGCTTAACTGGATTCAACAAACAGATGCATTGGTTATAAAGCCTGTCAAAAATTACCTGTCAGAAAACGCAGAAGTTTTTAAAATTGTATTTAAGAAGTAAGTTTCAAATTTGTTTGATATTGTATTATTGATTGGTTGATCAATGAACGCTGTACGTTGAAAATTGTGACAGAAAACTTATGATAAACAGTCGGGGGCAGCGAAATTTAATTTCCCGAAGTTTTTAAATAGTTACTTGAAATTATTTTATATAGATACCTGTTACCTGATTGGCTGAAGTGCCTGCGCAACCGGGCCCGGCTACTCCACAGCCCGGATCCATCGGTGGCATACAGATCAATTCCATTGAACAGGTACAATGAACTAACATTTTCCGCCAATGCATATGCCACTGTATTAATCATTGTTCCGTTTTTCCATACAGCACCCAAACCATTGTATTGCCCGCCGACATATACATCACTTCCAACCAGCAGAATAGCACCGGTATTATTATATAAACTGTTTGCAGGTATGTTTAATGGTACGGACACACCATTTTTCCAGAGCCGTGGTGCATGATTGACTACCGATCCGCCACTGATTTCTTCTTCCTCACCTGCTACATACACATCAGCGCCAGACACAAAGATGGCGGTTGCCTGGGCATTGTTGGTTAACCCGCTTGTGAGGAAAACAGGTGTTCCATTTTTCCAATAGGTTGCTTTTTGATAATACGTGGGACTGGGGCCGTATTGCCAGCCTGCAGCATAGACATCCGACCCGGAAACAAACAATGCATGATTACCGCTGGCAAGGCTGGAGCCGGCAGGAATTGCAGTCAGCGTAGTGGCTACACCGTTTTTCCAGGTTACTAATGATGCCCCGATACCACCCGAACAATATACATCGGCTCCTGCTACTACAATAGAAAGAAGATAACCTGTTTCAATTGAAACCTGTACAGGTGCACCGTTTTTCCAGTAAGTCGGTGTATTGCTGGTTGAACCGCCGGCAAGGTATATATTCGTACCAGCACCTGTTATGGAGATGGGATTGATGCAGGCTGCAATTTTATTAAAGGTTGTATTGGTCCAGTATCCATGGTCACCATTTGTCTGGGTTCCTGACATATACAGTGTTGGCCCGGTAATATAGGTAAACAGGATACCATTGCTGGTACCTGCATTGGTTGTAATTGTAATATTTCCTGTTGTACCTGTGGCTGGTGCAGTGGTCACCAGGGATGTGACGGATGCACTGGTAACTGCTGCAGTTACACCATTAAACTTTACCACATTATTAGCGGCGATTGCATCAAACCCGGTGCCTGTTATTGTAACGGCTGTACCGGCTGGACCGGCAACAGGATTGATGGAAGTTATCACCGGTGCAGACAAGTAAGTAAATACCGGACCGTTGGCTGTGCCATTGCTGTTGGTTACACTTACTGATCCTGTTGCACCACCTGCAGGTACTGTTACAGTAAGTGATGTGGTCGTTGCGGCCGTAACGACGGCGGCTGTTCCATTAAATGTTACGGTATTACTGGCAGCCGCAGCATTGAAGTTGGTACCAGTGATGGTAACTGATGCACCAGCTGTACCAGATGAAGGTGAGATACTGTTAATGGTGGGTGGTATGGGAATCGCCGTTGGGGAACTTTTTTTGCAGGAGTGTATCAATAACAACGATCCTAAAAGAACAATGGATAAGGAGCTGATCCTGTAACCCATCCTGTTTGACGTACTCATAGTATGTATTTTTTTCCGAAAAGGATGTAATAAAATAATACAACTATACCCGGATTACAGGGTGGCATTCAGCCAGTGGTGGAAATGATTCAGGCAGGTGCTGGTGGGAGGTTAATGCATCTATTTCAATGGCAGCAGCACAAGCGGGGTGCTAGCGCCTGGATAGGAAAAATTAAATGTAGATCTGGTAGATATGCAAACTATTGAATACGGACATAAAAAAGCCCGGCGAACTACCGGGCTTCATCTTGGCTCCCCTGCCTTTTCAAATCTCGAACCAACTTATTGAAGAT
>JBGALE010000010.1:0-141539 GCA_044223995.1 Chitinophagaceae bacterium | reverse complement strand
GTAAACGGCGGCCGTAACTATAACGGTCCTAAGGTAGCGAAATTCCTTGTCGGGTAAGTTCCGACCTGCACGAATGGTCTAATGAGTTGAACGCTGTCTCCTCCACGAGCCCGGTGAAATTGTAGTATCGGTGAAGATGCCGGTTACCCGCCACGGGACGGAAAGACCCCGTGAACCTTCACTACAACTTTGCATTGATTTTGAATTACGGATGTGTAGAATAGTTGGGACACTTTGAAGCAGTGGCGCCAGCCATTGTGGAGTGGTCGTTGAAATACCAACCTTCTTTGATTTAGAGTCTAACCCCCTGCGGGGGACAGTGCATGGTGGGTAGTTTGACTGGGGTGGTCGCCTCCTAAAAAGTAACGGAGGCTCGCAAAGGTACCCTCAGTACGGTTGGTAATCGTACGAAGAGCGCATTAGTATAAGGGTGCTTGACTGTGAGGCAAACACGCCGAGCAGGAGCGAAAGCTGGCTAAAGTGATCCGGCGGTTCTGTATGGAAGGGCCGTCGCTCAAAGGATAAAAGGTACTCCGGGGATAACAGGCTGATCTCCCCCAAGAGCTCATATCGACGGGGAGGTTTGGCACCTCGATGTCGGTTCGTCACATCCTGGGGCTGGAGAAGGTCCCAAGGGTTCGGCTGTTCGCCGATTAAAGTGGCACGTGAACTGGGTTCAGAACGTCGCAAGACAGTTCGGTCCCTATCTGTGGTGGGCGTTAGTAAATTGAGTGGACATGACCTTAGTACGAGAGGACCGGGTCGTACGTGCCGCTGGTGTATCTGTTGTGCCGCCAGGTGCAATGCAGAGTAGCTACGCACGGCAAGGATAAACGCTGAAAGCATCTAAGCGTGAAACCTTCCACAAGATGAGTTTACTTTTAAGGGTCGTCAAAGACTATGACGTTGATAGGCTACAGGTGTAAGACTAGTAATAGTGAAGCCGAGTAGTACTAATTACCCGTAAGCTTTAATTTTTTTTCACTCTTCTTATTACAGCTTTTCCAATATGTCACCTTATTTGAGTTGTAAGTAATAAGTTCTAAGTAGTAAGTCCTTTTGCGGCCCTGCTTATAACTTATAACCTAAAATTTACAACTTATTAAGATCTTATGGTGGTTTTGCCGAGGGTGTTCACCTCTTCCCATACCGAACAGAGAAGTTAAGCCCCTCATGGCCGATGGTACTGTACCACAATACGGGAGAGTAGGTAGCTGCCATATTCATTGAACCCTGATTATTTATATAGTCAGGGTTTTTTTGTGCCTTTGCCTTAGGCGGAGTTTGTATCCCGATATGCTTCGCTATCGGGACCCGGCCGTTGCACGCCCTCGGCTGCCATATTCATTGAACCCTGATTATTTAAATAGTCAGTTTTTTTTATACCCATACCTGATGAAACCCGATGCATTTCTCGAGACTCGGTCATTGCACTTCTCCCGCAGCATACATTTGTTTTCTTATTCTTTATGAGTATCCTCTATTAGCCTTCTTTTAATACAAAAAAACTCCGCGGTTTATATAGATTTGCTGTGAACTCAATTCAACCACCGCCATGAAAAATTCATTCGCACTGCTTGTATTTCTCTTGATAGGTATGGCCACTTGTTATTCACAACCATCAAAAGACGGGTGGTCAAACCTGTTTGATGGCAAAACCCTTCATGGCTGGAAGCGGCTGACCGGAACAGCAACGTATAGTGTAGAAAATGGAACGATTACAGGAACAACAGTTATCAATTCAGGTAATACATTTCTCGCAACTGAAGCGGAGTACGACAATTTTATCCTCGAATTGGATGTGAGGATAGACGATACAACCAGTAACTCAGGTATTCAGGTAAGAAGTCATTTCAATCCTGCAGGGCATGAAGGCAAGGGACTTGTTTACGGCTACCAGTGCGAAATAGATCCCTCTTCCAGGAAATGGAGCGGTGGCATTTATGATGAAGGCAGAAGGGATTGGCTTTACCCGGTATCATTGAATAAAAAAGCGCAAACAGTTTTTAAAACAAAGCAGTTCAATCACATTAGGATAAGTTGTGTCGGCAATGAAATCAGGACATGGATAAATAATGTTCCGGTAAGTTACCTGGTAGACACCATGGACAAAAAAGGCTTCATTGCATTGCAGGTGCATGGTATTACCAAGCCTGAGTACGCCGGAGAAAAAGTCTATTTCAAAAATATCCGGATTAAAAAAGTAAACAGTACAAATGGAACAGCGGTCACGGGCATCTATGCTGTAAATACCATTCCTAACTATTTATCTGCAGCAGAAAAAAAAGACGGATGGCAATTATTGTTTGATGGTAAAACCAATGCAGGATGGAGAGGTGCTTACAAACCCGGCTTTCCGCAGGGAGGATGGGAGATAAAAAATGGAGAGATATCCGTATTGTCTTCTGAAGGAAAAGAATCGGCAAATGGTGGTGATATCGTAACATTTAAACAATACCGTGCATTCGATCTGTCATTTGATTTTAAACTGACACCAGGTGCCAACAGCGGTGTTAAATATTTTGTTACACTTTCAGAAAACAATTCAGGTTCTGCAATCGGGTTGGAGTACCAGGTGCTGGACGATTCATTGCATCCCGATGCAAAACTGGGACGCAATGGTAATCGTACACTGGCTTCACTGTATGACTTAATTCCTGCGGATAAACAAAAAAGATTCATTCATAAAATCGGGGAATGGAATACGGGAAGAGTAATTGTTTATCCCAATAACCATGTAGAGCATTATCTCAATGGCATCAAGGTGCTGGAATATGAAAGAGGATCAGCAGCATACCGCGAACTGGTGGCGCACAGCAAATACAAAATATGGCTCAACTTCGGCGAAGCAAAAGAAGGGCATATTCTTTTACAGGATCATGGCAACGCCGTGAGCTACAGAAGTATCAAAATAAAAGAATTAAAGTAAATCAAACAGCCGGTTCCCAGCCTTTCTCATAACTTCTTTTCCAAAGGGCCATGGCTGCGTCATCGTTCAGTATATGTCCATTGGAGGGATCACAATGCAATGCCTTACCGGTCCGCTGTGATATATTGGCAAGGTGGCACAATAAAACACTTTTATGACCTTCACTTACCGGTGAGTTTAGCGTTGATTCGCCACGTACACTGTTGACAAAATTATTGAAATGATACAGATCTAGGTTTCCGCTTGCACTAACAGGATTATTGGGATCAGCTTTCACATCTGATTTGATTTCCTTTATCAATTTATTTTTTTCGTCAAAGATTTTATAGTCACCATTGCCGTCATTTACCAATGTCCCTTTATCACCATAAATAATAAATCCCCTTCCTGATCCTTCGACGGGAAAAATATTGCAACTCCTGCCTTCCCAGGTAATTGATTTTTTACCGTCAAACTCAAAACTGGCCACCTGTGTATCGGGTGTCTGCCAATCATCCCTAAACGCAAAACGCCCGCCTGCTGAAGTAACTTTTGTGGGAAAGCCAACATCGAGGAACCAGCGGCAGCAATCAATTTCATGTGTACCGTTATTACATGCTTCCCCGGTACCCCAGTGCCAAAACCAATGCCAGTTGTAATGAACAAGGTTGTCCTGGTACTCTTTACGAGGCGCTGGCCCCTGCCATAAATTGAAATCAAGTGTGGCTGGCACCGGTATTTTTTTACCATTACCGATCGACTTCCTGTTGTTGGCATACCATGCTTTTGCGAAATAGGCATTCCCGATAATTCCATCTTTTACTTCCTTAACCGCCTGTATCAAAGTTGGGAACGACCTGCGCTGGTTTCCCATTTGAATCAGCTTATTGTATTTGCCCATAGCTTTTACCAGCAGTTCACCTTCATTCGGATTTTGGCCACAGGGCTTTTCTACATATACGTGTTTGTTGTGCGATACACCCAATATGGCAGCAGGTGCATGCCAGTGATCAGGTGCAGCAATTATTAATGCATCGAAATCTTTTTTTGTTACCAGTTCCCGAATATCTTTTACAATAGTTGGCTTTCGCGGCGCATCCTTCAATGCTTCCATACCATTTGACAACGCTTTTTCTTCCACGTCGCAGATATACGCCACTTCCACATTCGGGAGTTGACTGTAACATTTTGCCAGGTACGCTCCACGGCTGTTTACACCCATTACTGCAACAAGTACTTTGTTGCTTGGTGCATTTTTTCCAAAGATGGGGAAATTGATAATGGTAAGCCCTGCTGTTGCCAGCGAAGCATTTTTGATAAATTCACCTCTGCGCATAAGTTTGGTTTGTTTACTAAAGATAAAAATTAATAGCGCTGTACCATCAGGTAAAATAGTATAATTAAAGTTTAACCGCTTCATTATATTTGGAAAGGTTTCGGATTATAACAATTAATCATTTATTACTGTGTTAGCAACTGACCCTGGTAGAGATAAGATTGCCTTACTGTGCAACCCGCTTGCGGGTAAGGGAAAGTCTGTGTCTGTTATCGGCCAACTGGAAACCCGGCTGAAAGAATCTTCTCTCAGCTTTGAGTTGTTTACAAAAGATTGGCCGCCAGATTTCAATGGTTTCACCTCTGTATGGCTGGTAGGTGGTGATGGTACCCTTAATTATTTTATTAACCGGTACCCCTCGATCACGATACCTGTGGCTTTGTTTAAAGGAGGTAGCGGAAACGATTTTGCCTGGAAATTATACGGCAACCTTTCCATTGATGAATACTACAGCAGGGTATTGGATGCAAGGATAAAAAATGTAGATGCCGGCATTTGCAATGGAAAATATTTCATCAATGGGGTGGGTATTGGCTTCGATGGAGAAGTGGTAAAAGCAATGGGTACAAAACGATTTTTATCTGCAGGACACCTTGCTTACCTGTCGGTGGTCATCCGAAAAATATTTTCCTACCACGAGAAATATGTTATACTCGAATACGGCCAGCAGCAGCGAAAGGAGCATTTGTTTATGATCAGCGTTGCCAATGGATCACGCTATGGCGGTGGTTTCCTGGTAGCGCCACGGGCTGATATCAGCGATAGTAATTTAGATATCGTGCTGATAAAAAAGATAGCACCGCTGCGCCGTTTTCTTTGTTTGCCAAAAGTGGAAAAAGGTAAACACCTTACATTATCATTTGCCGAATGTTTTAAAGAGAAGCATATTACAATCAGTACCCATCAAATCATTGCTGCACACCTTGACGGAGAGTTAATGGAAGCCGATAAATTTGAAATACACATATTGCCAGGGCAGTTCCATTTTTATTATTGATATCAAGCCACCTCTCTGCCGGCAGATGCGCGCCAGAGAAGAAACCATTCTTCCCTGCTGATGGTGAACGAGGCAGCCTGTGCAGCCGCCCTGATCCTTTCTGCCTTTGAAGTGCCGGTAACAGGAATGATCCCGGATGGATGTTTCATCAGCCAGTTTAGCAATATTTGATCGGGCGTATGCTGGTATTTTTGTGCCAGCATTTCAGCAACAGCAATAATTCTTTTATTTCTTTCATCTTCTGAATCTGAAAATAAATTGCCACCACCCAATGGAGACCAGGCCGCCGGCAATAAACCGTATTGCTGGCATTGATCCAACACACCATTGGTAAATGCTTCCATATGCAGGATGGAAATCTCCACCTGGTTCATACACAGCGGGAACCTTGATAACAACAATGCCGTTTGTTCAACAGTAAAATTCGATACGCCAAAATGATGGACCTTTCCCTGCTGTTTCAATTGCGTAAATGCTTCAGCCACTTCATCGGCGTGCAGTAAAGGATCAGGCCGGTGTATCAGTAAAATATCGATGTAATCCGTGTTGAGATTTTTTAAGGAGTTCTCAGCAGAAAAAATGATGTGTTCTTTCGATGTGTCGTACGATTTAATTAAATGATCGGGACGATGAGGTGTTACCATCTTTATGCCACATTTGGTAATGATCTGCATGTGCTGCCGTAAATGTGGCTGCACAGCCAATACTTTTCCAAATTCTTCTTCAGTGGTATAATGTCCGTATATATCTGCATGATCAAAAGTAGTAACACCTGTTTCCAGGCAGGTTTCAATTAATTGCTGATATTGTGTGGCAGAAAGTTTTGCGCCCCATGCACCCCATTTCATGCACCCGGCGATAATGGAAGAAACAGTTGGTTTATTCATACATAAATAAAATAAAAAAAGTCCGGAATTACTTCCGGACTTCAAAATTATTGATTGCTGAACGCAAATTAATAATCGCTTCTTCTGTTAAAACCTCCACGGTCACGGTTTCCGCCGCCACCATATCCACCGCCGCGGCTTCCGCCACCGCCGCCATAACCGCCACGGCTTCCACCGCCGCCGCCGCCAAAGCTGCGTTTTTTGAATCCGCCGCCACCACCACCAGATGGTTTGGGTTGTGATTCATTAACTACAATGTTACGGCCGTCAACTTCAGAACCATTTAAAGCTGCAATAGCAGCCTGGCCTTCAGTATCGTTTGTCATTTCAACAAAACCAAAGCCTTTGCTACGGTTGTTGTTGAATTTGTCTGTAACGATTTTGGCAGAAACAACTTCGCCATACGGAGTGAATAAGTTAGAGAGATCTTCCTCAGTCAAATTCCAGCTGAGGTTTCCAACATAAATGTTCATTTTTTTACAGTTTGTGAGTGAAACAAATTAATGAGACCCTAAATGAGAACAGTGAAACATTAAACCCTGGGGAACATTTGCTGAAAACGCTCAGAGCACAATGCGAGACTGTAAAGATCATTAGGAACCAAGAACGAAGATAGAGAAATAATTGAGACTGGGAAAGGTTTTTGGGGGACGGACAAAAAAAATTCCGGGCCCAAAAAAGCCCGGAATCAGTTATGTAGAAAGGCGAATTATTCAGCTCCTACCTCGAATTCCAGCTCGGTAGATTTACCATTGCCGAAATCGATAACAGCTTTATAAGTTCCCAGTTCTTTTACCTCGTCAGCGATGCTGATGCGTTTACGGTCGATTTCATAGCCCTTCTGCTCACGGATGGCACGTGCCAGCTGCAGGGAAGTTACGCTACCAAAAATCTTTCCGCTGGTACCAGTTTTCGCCCCGATTTTTACGGGGCCGTCCTGCAGTTTTGCAATGACCTGGTTGATTTCTGCCAGTAATTTTTCTTCCTTTTTCCTCTGCTGTTTCATCTTCTCTTCCAGTTGTTTCATGTTGGAAGGGTTGGCTTCTACAGCCTTCTTCTGAGGAATCAGGAAATTGCGCGCATAGCCGTTTCTTACTTTTACCAGTTCATTGGCGGCGCCCAGGTTGTCTACGTCTTGTATTAATATTACGTTCATGGTAGCCTCCTCTTACTTTAATAAGTCAGTAACGTACGGCAATATCGCCATTTGACGGGCTTTTTTCACCGCATCAGAAACTTTACGCTGGTATTTCAGCGAGTTGCCGGTAATGCGGCGGGGCAACAATTTACCCTGCTCGTTCAAAAATTTTTTCAGAAACTCACCGTCTTTGTAGTCAATGTACTTAATGCCCATTTTCTTAAAACGGCAGTATTTCTTTTGACGTTTTTCGGTCTTAATCGCTGTCAGGTACTTAATCTCATTTGCTTTTGCCATAGTATTAAGCCTCCACTGCTTTAAGGGTTTCTGATTTTACACCACTTCTCTTTTTTGTATTGTACTCGACGGCGTATTTATCGAGCTTGGTAAACATGTGACGGAGAACACTCTCGTCGCGAAGAAGCTGAATTTTCAACTTCTCATTGAAGGTGGATGGCGCACTATATTCCAATACCCAGTAAAGACCAGTGGTCTTTTTGGCTATGGGATACGCCAGTGATTTTAGTCCCCAGGGATTCTCGTGCACAATAGTTCCGCCGTTCTCTTTAACAAGCGAAGCATATTTTTTCTGGGCAGCTTTAAAATCTTCCTCAGAAAGCACAGGGGTAAAAATCACCATCAATTCATAATTGTTCATGATCCCTGTTTTTAGTTAAAAAATAATTGGGCTGCAAAGGTAGGGGAAAGCAGCTTACGGGCAAAGCTTTCAGTACAAAGTTTTGGCCTTTTTCATAGATAAAAACTAGGCTAATCAGCTATTCCTTTGACAGATTTTAAAACTGCCTTCCAAAAAGGCAGGGCATGCCGGTAATTCAGGCTAGGTGCTTATCCCTATTTACCCGATAGCCCTGATTCTCAAAACTATATTTCCCTTATTTTCGCAGCCATGATAGCCTTTGTGAAAGGTAACTTTATCCGCAAAACGCCGGCAACCGTCATCGTAGATGTCAACGGTGTGGGGTATGAAGTGCAGGTGAGTCTCAATACCTATTCCAGCATCCAGTCGCAGGACCATGGTTTGCTGCATACCTACTTTCATATCCGGGAAGATGCACAGGTCTTATACGGTTTTGCCGATTTGAAAGAAAGGGAAATATTTATCCAGCTTATTGGCGTCAACGGGATAGGAGCAGCTACCGCACGGGTAATGCTGTCATCCATGAAACCCGATGAAATAGCCAGCGCCATCGTGCAGGGAAATGTAAAACTGCTGGAAAGTATCAAAGGTATCGGTAGGAAGACAGCAGAGCGCGTGGTATTGGAATTGCGCGATAAACTGGGTAAACAAAGTATCGAGTTAAATATAGGTTCATTGGTAGACAATACTTTAGAAGCTGATGCGTTAAATGCCTTGCTTGCTTTAGGCATCAACCGGCAGGCAGCAGAACAGGCGGTAAAGAAGGTAATATCAACTTCACCTGCCTCCTTAAAAGTAGAAGACATCATCAAACAAGCACTGAAAACAATATAAGCCTATTGATCCCCATTTCTACCTAACTAATTCCTGAGAAAAAGACTTGTTTTTTTTACTACGATCAAAACTGATGACTAAGGCTATACCCCTTGCTGCAGTGCTAACCCTCTTACTGTGTGGTAGTTCAAGGTCTTTTGCCCAGTCAAATCCCGGCGATTCCCTAAAATATCCCATCCAGGACAGGAGGGGAGATAAATTTTCCAACCCCGGCAGAAGTTCCCTCGATTTAAAAGACCCCGCCAATATCAAAGATTCGATAGAATACGATCCCAAGACAAAGCAATATTATATCATTGAAAAAATAGGGAACCAGTATTACCGCAAACCGACTTATCTCACCTTTGACGAATACCTGCGCATCCGCGGCAAGCAACAGGAAGACGACTATTTTAAAAAACGTTCCAGCATCCTGAGCAGCCTTAATAAAAAAATGCTGAAACCAAAGCTGAGTGTTACCGACAACCTGTTCAACCGGATTTTCGGCAATGGAAAAATTGAAATCAAACCACAGGGAAGCGTCGATATCATTGCAGGGTACCAGGGACAAAACATAAAAAATCCAACGCTGCCTGAACGTGCCCGGAAGAACGGAGGTTTTGATTTTGACATGAATGCCAACCTGAGTGTGATAGGTAATATTGGTGATAAAATGCGCCTGCCGATTAATTACAATACACAGGCAACATTTGACTTTGAAAACCAGTTGAAGCTTGACTATAGCGGAACAAGCGATGAAATTATCAAACGTATTGAGGCTGGTAACGTTTCCTTCTCCACCAAGGGAACGCTGATACAAGGCGCACAACAATTGTTTGGTATCAAAACACAATTGCAATTTGGTAAGTTGTATGTAACCTCTGTACTCGCCAATCAGCGTTCACAAAGACAGTCATTGGGCCTGCAGGGTGGTTCGGCTTCCAGTCTTTTTGAATTCAAAGCAGACGACTACGAAGAAAACCGGCACTTCCTGCTGGCGCAATACTTCCGTAATAACTATAATAAAGTATTGGCCAATCTTCCGGCAGTAACATCACAGGTGCAGGTATTGCAAATGGAAGTTTGGGTAACTAACAGGAATGGTTCTACCACCGAAACAAGAGACGTGGTTGGTTTGATGGATTTGGGAGAAGCATCTCCATTCAATTCAAATATTCAACCCTATCGCCCATTGCCAAATGGTTTGCCCGATAATGACGTAAATAATTTATACCGGAGTATCATCAACGATCCTGCCAGCCGTAATTCTTCTTTTGTCACATCAAGGTTAAATGCACTAGGACTAACGCCGGTGCAGGATTTTGAAAAAACATTTGCAAGGAAACTGACGGCTGCAGATTATTATTTTGATCCGCAGGTGGGCTATTTGTCATTGAATACGCCACTACAGTCTGATGAAGTATTGGGTATTGCTTTTCGGTACAGTTACAATGGGAAAATTTACCAGGTAGGTGAATTTTCACAGGACGTACCACCGGATACCACTGCTGCAAAACTCGGAACACAAAAAGTATTGTTCCTGAAATTGCTGAAGGCAACATCACAACGGCCCAATTTGCCTATCTGGGATTTGATGATGAAAAACGTGTATGTATTAAAAACACGTGATGGTAGTTATCTCAGTAGTGTTCAGCCAACCGATTTCCAGTTAAACATTTTATACGAACAACCCAGCCTGGGAACAAAAAGATATTTGCCGGAAGGCCCACGCGCTGGCGTCCCCTTACTGCAAATATTGCGATTGGATACATTGAACAACCGAAATGATCCGCAGCCTGATGGTATATTTGACTACATAGAACAACGAACGATATTCTCACAACAGGCGCGCATTGTTTTTCCCGTACTCGAACCCTTCGGTAGAGATTTACAGGCAAGGGCATTCAATGGTGCGCCGCAAAGTTTGATAGATCAATATGTCTTTTTCCCGCTGTACGACACCATCAAGGAAATAGCAAAGACCTATGCCAACCTTGACCGTTATATCATCAGTGGTAAAGCAAAAGGATCTTCGGCTTCAGAGATTTCACTGGGCGCTTTCAACGTACCGCAGGGTTCTGTCAGTGTAACATCGGGCGGAACTGTATTGCGCGAGGGAATTGATTATTCTGTTGATTATAGTTTGGGCCAGGTGAAAATTTTAAACCAGGCGCTTATCAACTCGGGTGTACCAGTGAATGTGCAATTTGAAAACAATGCAGGGTTTGGTTTGCAGCAGCGCAATTATCTCGGCTTGCGACTGGATTACCAGGCCAAGAATACGGCAAAGAAATCGATGAACATTGGCGCACAGTTGGTGCGGATGGGTGAACGGCCATTCTTTACAAAAGTCAGTACATCAGATGGCGATCCCATTCGCAATACCATGCTCGGTACAGATTTTAGTTACCGGTCGGAATTTCCAAAACTTACCCGATGGCTCGATAAGCTGCCCGGTTACCATACTACTGAAATGAGTAGTATACAGGCTTATGGTGAAGCAGCAGTGATTAAACCAGGTCACCCACCACAAATCGGAAAGGGAACCAGTGGTTCGATATATATTGACGACTTCGAAGGAACAAGAAGTAATATTGATTTGCGTTTCCCGCTGATCAACTGGGTACTGGCATCCACACCGCAGAACAATGGTTTGTTTCCCGAAGGAAGTTTGAATAATGACCTGAGTTATGGTTATAACCGTGCGCAACTGGCATGGTATAATATCGAGCCCAACCTGCAAGATCCGAAAGGGACGAACAACCCGGTGAAAGGTTATGAGGATTTTTCAGACCCGCGTATCCGTGCCATCAACCAGCAGGAAATTTATCCCACCAAAACACCCAATTTCGGTGAGGCACAATTGGTCACTTTTGATCTGGCATATTTCCCGCAGGATCGTGGTCCTTATAATTTTGATACGAGAGTAGGAAGTATATTACCCAATGGAAAACTGGCCAACCCGAAAACGCGTTGGGGTGGTATCATGCGTTCCATTGATCAAACAGATTTTGAAACAGGTAATGTTGAGTATGTAGAGTTCTGGATGCAGGATCCTTTCCTGTTAAACCCTGCGAGTACGGGTGGGCAGTTTTATTTAAACCTTGGTAATGTATCAGAAGATATTTTAAGAGATGGCCGCCGGCAATTTGAAAATGGTTTGCCCGGTGCAGACGGAAAAGCAACGGTAGACAATACTTCTGTTTGGGGAAATGTTCCCGCAAATCCCATACAGGTGACGACGGCATTCAGCAATGATCCTGCTGACCGCCCCTTCCAGGATGTGGGTTTGGATGGTTTGGGTGATGCTGCCGAGACAACAAAATTTGGAAATTACCTTTCAGTCATTGGTGGTATTCTCGGAACCGGTTCCGCTGCTTACCAAAAAATAGCGGGTGACCCGGCTGGTGATAATTTTAAGAATTATCGTGATGCTACGTACGACCAGGAAAGTGCGCATATTTTGGAGCGGTATAAAAGAATCAACAACCCACAGGGTAATTCACCAATTGCAGACAACAATTCTACTATTACAACTGCTTTCACTCTGTATCCCGACCAGGAAGATTTGAATCGTGATAATACATTGAATGAACTGGAAGAATATTTCCAATACAGGATCGATTTGATACCCGGGCAGTTGGTGGTGGGTAAAAATTATATTACAGACAAACGTTCCTTTACACCCAATATTCCCAATGGCAAACCGGAAAACTGGTATCTCTTCCGTGTACCCATTGCAGATTACGAAAAAAAGGTGGGCAATATCCCCGACTTCAAATCCATTCGTTTTATCAGGATGTTCCTTACCGGGTTTGAAGATTCTGTTGTTTGCCGTTTTGCCAAACTGGAACTGGTACGCAACCAATGGAGAAATTTTACATTCAAAGTAGATACCACCGGAAACTATACACCACTGCCTGCCAACACTGGTACGGAGTTTAATGTACTCGCTGTAAATATCGAAGAGAACAGCAAACGTACCCCGATTCCTTATGCAACGCCTCCCGGTATTGAACGTCAGCAGCAGTTGAGCAATAACAACGTAAACATTTTGCAGAATGAACAAAGTATGAGCCTGCAAATATGTAACCTTCCCGCAGGCGATGCACGCGGTGTTTTCAAAACATTCAACCTCGATCTTCGCCAGTATGGTACGCTATCCATGTTTGTGCATGCTGAGGGAAGAGGAACAGTGGATGGCCTGGCGCCTAATTCACTCGTTGCGGTGATAAGATTGGGGAATGATTTTATCAGTAACTATTATGAAATAAAAATACCACTGACAAAAACAGACTGGAATACCACAGATCCTGCAAAAATATGGCCTACCGAAAATGAATTGAACCTAAGCCTGTCGCGGTTGACCTCACTGAAAGTAAGCCGCAATAATGCAGGACAGCCCAATATCTATTATAAGGAAACGGATGCTGATGGTAAGAGCTACGCCATTTTGGGTAACCCCAACCTGGGTGAAGTAAGAGGTATGTTCCTTGGCATACAAAATATCACCAACAGTCCCATTTGTACAGAAGCATGGTTTAATGAATTGCGGTTATCTGATTTAAATGAAAAAGGTGGTTGGGCTGCATTGGGAAGGGTAGACGTCAAACTTGCTGACCTTGGTACATTATCGCTTTCAGGAAGTTTCAAAGGAATTGGTTTTGGAAACCTCGATCAAAGGGTGAATGAACGATCAAAAGAAAACCTGTCGCAGTTTGATGCTGCAACAAATTTGGAAATGGGAAAATTCTTCCCGCAAAAAACCGGAATATCCATTCCTGTTTACGCGAGCTATTCGCAAACCATCAGCACACCTGAATTTGATCCATACGATCTTGATATCAAATTAAAGGACAAGTTAAATGCTGCCGGGGCAAAACGTGACTCCATTAAAAGTGATGCGATTGAAATAACAACGATTAAGACAATTAATTTTACCAATGTTAAAAAGAACAATACAACGGGAAAGAAGCAAAAACTCTGGAGCATCGAAAATTTTGATGTGAGTTTTTCCTATACCAAACAGGAACACCATAATCCACTGATTGAAAGTGATGAGCTGATTACGCACCGGGGCGGACTGGGTTATAACTATTCCAGCAGCCCGAAGTATATAGAACCATTCAAGCGGCTGATAAAATCATCATCGCCCTGGTATAAGATGATAAAGGATTTCAATTTCAGCCCCATGCCGTCGATATTAAGTTTCCGCGCGGATGCAAAAAGGCAGTTTGGTGCTTTCCGCCCGAGAAATGTAGGCGGACCAAAAGGTGTATTACCGGAAACCTATAACAAATACTTTACGTTCGATCGGTATTATACACTTCGGTGGGATTTCACCCGTTCACTCAATTTGGATTTCAATGCTACCAATAATGCACGCGTAGATGAAGCACCGGGAAGGCTGAGTACTTTTGAGAAACGTCAAATGTGGAACAACTTTTTCAGGGGCGGAAGAAATATTGCTTACCAGCAGCAGGCAACATTCAGTTATGTATTGCCAACCAATAAACTTCCTTTGCTTGATTGGACAACTATGCGTGTGGGATATGTGGCAAAATTCGGATGGCTGGCATCCTCACTCGACAGTGTGGCAAAAAGCATGGGTAATTTCCTGAACAATTCACAGGATAAAAACGCAACCGCAGAACTTGATTTTACAAAATTGTATGTCAAGAGCCGTTTCCTTCGTGCAATAGACTGGGATGCACCAAAAGCTGCACCGGCACCACCTCCCGTTCCCGGAAAGAAGAATGTAGCAGATTCCACTTCCAAGGGCAAAAAGAAAAAAGTGGCGAAGAACCCCAATGAATTGCCGGAAGTAAACCTGGCAGTAAAAGTGTTGGCGCGCATACTCACTTCTGTAAAACGGATGAGCATAACCTATAATTCAACAGGTACGACTTCGCTGGCAGGTTATACGGACAGTACAAAAGTATTCGGACTGGATCCAAAAACTGGCGCACCCGGACTTGATTTTGTATTGGGGCGGCAACCGGACACCAATTATATTAATAAGTATGCAAATCGCGGTTACTTTACACATAACCCGCTGCTGAATAATTTAAACAGGCAGGATTATAATCAACGGTTGTCCATCACTGCGCAATTGATACCTGTTCGCGACCTGACGATTGATTTGAATGTCGACAAGACTTTTGGAAAAACTTATTCTGAATTATTTAAGGATACAACCGGGACATCAGGATTCAGCCGCCTGAGCCCGTACTCATCCGGAAGCTTCAGTGTAAGTTATATTTCATTCAAGACTTTATTTGAAAAGGTCAAATCAAATGAGGTGTCAAACACTTTCCTCAAGTTCCAGGATTATCGGCTTATTATTTCAAAACGCCTGGGTGAAGCCAATCCCTATTCGAAAGTGCAGAATACGGATGGGTATTACAAAGGATATACAAAATATTCGCAGGAGGTATTGATACCTGCATTCATTGCGGCCTATACCGGTAAGGACCCGAATAAAGTATCACTGATCAAACAGGACAATTCTGCCATTACATCCAATCCTTTTAGTGGTATCAAACCATTGCCCAACTGGCGGCTGGTGTATAGTGGTCTGACAAGGATACCTGGTATGGAAAAGATTTTCAGTACACTTACTATCACGCATGCCTACAGCAGTACGTTGAGCATGAATAGCTTCAACTCTGCATTGTTGTTCCAGGATCCGCTGAAAGTAAACTACCCGGGTTTCATTGATTCATTGTCCGGAAATTTTATTCCTTACTTCCTTGTACCAAATATTACCATATCTGAACAGTTTGCGCCGTTTATCGATATTGATGCACAGTTTACCAATCAACTGGGTGCAAGGTTTGAATACAAAAAATCAAGGCAGTTGAGCTTAAGCCTTGTCGACTTCCAATTGAGTGAGGCAAGGTCAACCGAGTTTACTGTCGGGGCGCGCTGGAGGAAAAGAGGATTTCCCCTGCCATTTAAAGTTCCATTTTCAAAGAAGGATACAAAGAAACTCGACAACGATATTACATTCATTCTTGATCTCAGCGTGCGTGATGATATCACCTCCAACAGCAGGCTCGACCAGGTAGTTTCATTGCCGACTGCCGGTCAGAAAGTAATTCGGATTTCGCCCAGTATTGACTACGTACTCAACAACCGGGTGAAGGTGATCCTGTATTTTGAACAGACACGAAACATACCTAAAATATCCACGTCCGCACCGATCACCAATACAAAAGGTGGTGTAAAAATCAATATTTCGCTCGCGCAATAAAACCTTTTGGAATTTGGAGTTTTTCAAGCGTTCGGTGGGCTGCGGAAAGGGAAGTTTCCTGTGACTCAAAGCCCATCGTTTTTTATTCTTAGCCTCGTTACCCCTTCGAGGTCTTTACGTGAAAATCATTTTGACTTTTGTTTTTTGAATTGTTCATTTCTTATATTTAAGTATGAGAAAAATAACCCTGGCTGCTGCAATGGCGATACTATTGGTATCCTGCCAGCAAAAAACAACGTATGATATTATTATCCGCAATGCAATGCTGTACGATGGCAACGGCGGAGAGCCTTACAAAGCTGATATCGCGATCAATGCTGATACCATTGCCTTCATAGGTGATTTGTCGAATGCAACCGGTAAAGATGAAACGGATGCAAAAGGCATGGCGGTTGCGCCTGGGTTTATCAATATGCTGAGTTGGGCACCGGTTAGCCTGATACAGGATGGAAGATCGCAAAGCGATATTCGCCAGGGCGTAACACTGGAAGTATTTGGCGAAGGAGAAAGCATGGGGCCGTTGAATGCAAAAATGAAACAACAGGCATCCACGGGCCAGGGTGATGTTAAGTTTAAAGTGGAGTGGAATACCCTTGGTGATTATATGAATTATATGGAGAAGAAAGGTATTAGTTGCAATATAGCCTCTTATGTTGGTGCTACTACCATTCGTGAATTTGTTATCGGAGAAGATAATAAAGCACCTACCGCTGTTCAACTGGACAGCATGCGTTTATTGGTGCGGCAGGCAATGGAAGAAGGGGCTTTAGGAGTGGGTTCATCACTGATATACCCACCGGCGTTTTTTGCAAAGACAGATGAACTGGTAGCCATGTGTGAAGAAGCCGGTAAATATGGAGGAGGTTATATCTCTCACATGCGCAGCGAAGGAAATAAACTGAATGAAGCGGTCGACGAACTGATTACGATTGCCAAACAGGCAAAAGTACATGGCGAAATTTATCACCTTAAGGCAGCCGGGAAGGACAACTGGAAAAAAATGGACAGCGTTATCCGGCAGGTGGAGAATGCAAGAAAAGCAGGAATAGATATCGGAGCCAATATGTACACCTATCTGGCGGGAGGAACAGGTCTTACGGCATCGATGCCACCTTCCCTGCAGGACGGTGGTTTTGGAAAACTGCGTGAGCGGCTGCAAAATCCAGCTATCAGGAAAAAAACCATCGGTGATATGAAGAGTGCCACGGATAAATGGGAAAACCTGTATTATGCCGCAGGATCACCTGATAAAGTATTGCTGGTTGAATTTACAAAGGACAGTCTTAAGAAATTTACAGGCAAAACCTTGTCAGAAGTGGCAGCCATTCGCGGCACATCACCCGAAGAAACTGCCATGGATTTAATCGTACAGGACAGTAGTCGTATCGGTACCATTTATTTTCTCATGGATGAAAGCAATGTGAAAAAACAAATCGCATTACCCTGGTTAAGTTTTGGATCAGATGAAGGATCTTATACCAATGAAGGCGTTTTCCTGAAATCAAATGCACATCCGCGCGCTTATGGAAATTTTGCGCGTGTACTGGGAAAATATGTGCGGGAAGAAAAAGTGATTTCACTGCAGGAAGCGGTAAGGAAACTCAGTAAATTATCTGCGGAGAAATTGCACATAAAAAAACGCGGCGAAATAAAAGTGGGTTATTATGCCGACATTGTAATTTTTGATCCTGCAATCATCCAGGATCATGCAACATTCGAAAAGCCGCATCAGTATGCGACCGGCATGATTGATGTGTTTGTAAATGGTAAGCAGGTATTGAAAAACGGTGAACACACAGGAGCAACGCCCGGCAGGTTTGTAAAAGGGCCGGGGTGGAAGGAGAAAATTTAATTAATAATAAACCGCGAATTGTTTTCAATGAATATCACTATAAGAAGGGCTGTAAAAGAGGATTGTCCGAGATTACTGGAACTGATACATGAACTGGCCGTATACGAAAAGGCACCGCAGGAAGTAACGGTAACGCTGGAACATTTTGAAAACAGCGGTTTCAGCGAAAAACCTGTATGGTGGGCATTTGTAGCCGAAGCAGATGGTAGGGTGGAAGGATTTGCCCTGTATTATATCCGTTATTCCACCTGGAAAGGACAACGCATGTACCTGGAAGATATACTGGTCACCGAAAAAATGCGCGGAAAAGGGTTGGGAAAATTATTGTTTGACGCATTGATAGAAGAAGCAAAGGAAAAACAATTCAGTGGTCTTGTTTGGCAGGTATTGGAGTGGAATGAGCCCGCTATCAATTTTTATAAAAAGTATTACAATGCTACGCTCGATCCGGAATGGATCAATTGCAGTTTAAACGTATAAAGAAAAAAGGCCGCGACGATGCGGCCTTTTATTTAATGTTTTATAGCGAATTAGCTGACGCCTTCCACCTGCATTGTTTTATCAATTTTCTGAACTAAACCCTGCAATACTTTGCCTGGTCCAACTTCGGTAAACTTCGAAGCACCGTCCTTGATCATTGCCTGTACACTCTGGGTCCATCGAACAGCACCCGTTAACTGGTCTATCAGGTTTTGCTTTATTTCTTCCCGATCGTACACTGCCCTTGCCACCACGTTCTGGTAAACATGAGATGTGGGCTGATGAAACGTGGTCTTTTCTATAGCGGTTTTTAATTCTTCCTTTGCCGGTTCCATCAATGGTGAATGGAATGCACCACCCACCGGCAATACCAGTGCTCTTTTGGCACCGGCAGCTTTCATTCTTTCGCAGGCGATATCTATTCCTTTCAAACTTCCGCTAATTACCAATTGACCGGGACAGTTATAATTGGCAGGTACCACTATTTCGCCGGTTTCTTTTTGTACGGCCTGGCAGATTTCTTCTACTTTATCATCGGCCAGTGACAACACGGCTGCCATGGTGGATGGATTTAGTTGACAGGCTTTTTGCATGGCTTCTGCTCGGATACTTACCAATCTTAAACCATCTTCAAAACTTAAAGTACCGTTTGCCACCAATGCTGAGAACTCGCCCAGTGAATGACCGGCTACCATATCTGGCTTTGCAGCCTCAATACTTTTAAATGCGATAACAGAGTGAAGGAATAC
This sequence comes from Chitinophagaceae bacterium, assembly GCA_044223995.1. Lineage (GTDB taxonomy): Bacteria > Bacteroidota > Bacteroidia > Chitinophagales > Chitinophagaceae > JACMLD01. The sequence goes on along the minus strand of JBGALE010000010.1, from coordinate 122,466 downwards.
GGCCGGTTGGGTGACATTGGTTTGTTTGAGATCGTCGTCTTTACCAGTAAACATAATGTCTGAAATCCGGAACCTGAGGATCTCGTTTGCCTGTTCGAATAGTTTTTTTGCAAAGGCACTGGTTTCATAGTGTTCCTTGCCCATACCGGCAAACTGGGAACCTTGCCCGGGGAATACATAAGCATGTTTCATGTGCAGCCAATTGATGCGTCAAATATAAAAAAGGTTTATTTGAAGTAACCATAAGTTTCAAATAAACCTTCTTAAATATTGACTAAAACCTATTAATGGAGGTGTGAACCAATCAGGCGGATAAATTCACTGCGGGTTTCATTCTTTTCAAACTCACCCCAGAATGCTGAGGTAGTAGTAACTGAATTTTGCTTTTGAACACCACGCATCATCATACAAAGATGTGAAGCTTCAATTACTACGGCCACGCCCAGAGGATTCAGTGTTTCTTTAATGGCGTTCATGATTTGATGTGTGAGCCGCTCCTGTACCTGTAACCTGCGTGCATATACATCCACCACCCTTGCTATCTTACTCAAACCGGTAATATAACCATTGGGTATATAGGCCACATGCGCTTTTCCGTAAAAAGGAAGCATATGATGTTCGCACATACTGTACAGCTCTATATCTTTTACTATCACCATTTCACTGACAGCTTCATGAAACTTGGCGCTGTTCAGAATGGCATGTGCATCCATCTGGTAACCCTGGGTAAGGTATTGCATTGCCTTGGCAATACGCTCGGGTGTTTTTTGCAATCCTTCCCTGGCAGGATCTTCACCCAGCAGTGAAAGTGTTTCCCGGTAATTCTCTACCAGGTTGGAAGTTATTTTATCTTCGTAGGTCTCTGTTTTCTTATAAGCCATGAAATACGTTTATAGTTTGTCTTGTTGTTTCTTTATCAGGCAGGATACTCGACAAAATTTCTTTCTGTCTCGTATAACCGAACCTGCAAGTCGTTTGTTGCAGCAATATGCGGTCTTAATAATTCATAAATGGCAATCGCAATATTTTCAGCAGTTGGGTTTACGTTTTTAAACTCAGCCGTATCCAGGTTAAGGTTTTTATGATCAAAACGCAGTAACACTTTTTCATTCACCAGGTCGCTGAGTATTTTAAGATCCATAACATAGCCGGTTTGCGGATCCGGTTCGCCCGTCACTCTCACGATGAGTTCATAATTATGGCCATGATAATGCGGCAGGTTGCATTTTCCAAATACTTCGGCATTTTTCGCTGCATCCCAGGCTGGGTTGTTCAGGCGGTGCGCCGCATTAAAATGCTCTTTTCTGTATACTGCTACTCTGGGCATAATCTACAAGATAAAATAAACACTTTATACAGGAAGTCGTTTGCCCGACATTCCGGTCTTCTGTTACGATCAAATGGGTTGTCCGGTGTATAGGCGCCTGAATGAATATTTTCAGCCTGGCCGGGTATGGAAGAGTTAATAACAGTTGTTCCTGTTATTTGTTCAAAGTTTCCGTGGCGATTATTCACCAAAATATTCTACGTATATACGGGGTGTTTCATACAATTTTATACAATGTAACTGAACATGGGCAGGCAGGTGTGGCTTCAATTGCTGCCAGATACCTTTTGCCAGGTTCTCGGTACTGCACATTTTCCCTTTCAGGAAATCAACATCAAGGTTAAGGTTTTTATGATCGAGTTTTTCCACCACATGCTCCAGTATCAGCTTGCTTAATTTTTTTACATCAAATAAAAAGCCGGTGGCTTCATCTACCTCGCCTTTAATGGTAACATACAAATCAAAATTGTGGCCATGCCAGTTTTCATTGGCACAAACGCCAAAAACGGCCTCGTTCTGTTCCCTGCTCCAGTTGGGGTTGTATAATTTATGCGCGGCATTAAAATGCTCCAGTCGGGTTAAGTAAACCATGCTTCACTTATTAATGATCCCACTGCGTTGGGAGTGGGGATTTTGTTGAGGCGCAAAGGTAATACATACAGGGCATTTGTACAGAATTGCAGACATTTGCCTGTCCCAACAGATCACAGCTTATGAATTGTTTACTGGTAGCCGCGACACCCATTGAAATAGCGCCTTTTATAAATTACTTGCAATCGGGCCCCCATATTGGTTTGCCGGGTCATACCGATGTGCTGGTTTCTGGCATAGGACTCACCAGCAGTACCTATTCCATTTCAAAACGGCTCAGCCTCGGCAAGCCTGACCTGGTTATCCAGGCAGGGGTGGGGGGATGTTTTTCAAAAAAAATACCACTTGGATCGGTGCTCGCTATAAGACAGGAAGCTATTGCCGATCAAAGCGTCATCGAATTAAATGAATTAAAGACTTTGTTTGATTTAAAACTGGTGCCGCAGGATATGTTTCCTTTTAAAAGAGGCTGGCTGGTGAATCCGGGAAAGGAATTAATTAAAGCATCCGGTTTGAAAGCAGTGAGAGGAATTTCTGTTAACGAGATTACTACGTCAAAACAAAAGGTAAAATTTTACCAGGACAATTTTGAACCTGTGGTGGAAAGTATGGAAGGCGCAGCACTGCATTATACCTGTTTAATGGAACAAGTGCCCTTCCTGCAGATAAGAAGTATTTCAAATTATATCGCTGAAAGAAATAAGATGAACTGGGATATGAAGGCTGCGATCGCCAATCTGAACAATGAACTCATCAGACTGTTTAATACATTATGAAACTGACACTTGGGTTTTCCCCCTGTCCAAACGATACATTTATCTTCGATGCACTGGTCAATCATACAATTGATACAGAGGGTTTGGAATTTGAAGTGATTCTGGAAGATGTGCAAACCCTGAACAATTGGGCTATTGAACAAAAACTCGATATCAGTAAAATAAGTTATGGCGTTTTGCCTTTGATATTGTCAAACTATTGGGTATTGAATAGTGGCGGTGCACTGGGAAAGGGTGTGGGGCCTTTGCTGATTGCAAAAGATGCCATCGGTCATGAAGCAACAGCAATAGAAAGTAAAACGGTTGCTATTCCGGGTGAACATACCACAGCGCATATGTTGTTTTCGCTGGCATATCCACAAGCAGCTCATAAAGTGTTTATGATATTCTCTGCTATTGAAGAGGCTGTGCTGAACAAGCAAGTTGACGCCGGTGTGATCATTCACGAAAACCGTTTTACATACGAACAAAAAGGGCTAAAGAAAATTATTGACTTAGGAACTTATTGGGAAACACAGACACATTCGCCCATTCCATTGGGTGGGATTGTCATGAAAAGAAGCTTTGACAAATCAATTGTCAGCAAGGTAGATACCGTTATCAGGAGAAGTCTTGAATACGCATTTACGCAGTATCCAGTTATCCCTGACTATGTGAAGCAACACTCACAGGAAATGGAAATAAGCGTTATGAAGCAGCATATCGACCTGTATGTAAATAATTTCTCCATTTCACTTGGCAGTGATGGGAAAAATGCTGTTCATACATTGCTGAAAGTATATAATCAGTTGAACGGCTTAAGTACTGGCTACAAAGACATTTTTATTTCGTAATAAATAATACGGTTACACCATTTTCCCTTTCAATGCCTGGCTGTATGTCTCCAGGCAACGTTTTCTTGCCAATACATGATCAACAATAGGTTTTGGGTAATGGAATGTTTCCAATTCCGGAACCCATTTGCGGATATATTGTAAGTCCTTGTCAAAGTTCTCCGTTTGCCGGGTCGGATTGAATATACGGAAATACGGCGCAGCATCGCAACCACTTCCACTGGCCCATTGCCAGCCGCCATTATTTGATGCGAAATCAAAGTCCAGCAATTTTTTTGCGAAATAAGCTTCGCCCCAGCGCCAGTCGATGAGCAAATGCTTTGTTAGAAAAGAGGCCGTGATCATACGCACGCGGTTGTGCATATAACCTGTCGCGTTTAATTCCCGCATGCCAGCATCCACAATAGGATAACCCGTCATACCATTGCGCCAAAGCTCAAATTCAGTTTCATTGTTTCTCCATTTGATAAAATCATATTCAGGCCGAAATGCTTTTCCCTTACCTACATGCGGAAAATTCCACAATATCATTTGGTAGAAATCGCGCCATATTAATTCGTTCAGGAATGATTCGCTGCTGTCCATTGCTTTCCTGGCTAGCTGGCGAATGCTGATAGTACCAAACCGAAGGTGAACGCCAAGCCTGCTTGTTCCATTAATGGCAGGATAATCTCTTCGTTCACGATATTTTTTAAGCAGCTCTTCATCAACAGTACTCGAAGGAAACTCGTTGCTGGCCGGCTGGAACCCTAATGATTTCAAAGTGGGTATCGATAATGGTTTCAGCGTGACTAGTGCGGAAAAATATTTTTCTGTGGGATAAGACTTTATATGAAATGGACGAAAGGTAGCTTTCCATCTCCTGCTGTAGGGGGTAAAAACAGAATAAGGACTGCTATCCTCTTTCATTATTTCTTTTTTCTCGAAAATGACCTGGTCTTTATAACTGTGAAAGCTGGCGCCGTTTTGTGTTAGCAGCGCTTCAATACTTGTATCTCTTTGAATGGCGTATGGTTCATAATCGTGGTTGGTAAAAACAGCCGCTAATTTATATCTCTTTAATAGTTGTTGGTAAACATCGGTTGGTTGACCGTATTCCACCAATAAACTACTCCCCAGTTGGATGAGTTGCGCCTGTATTTTTTCCAGGGAATCATGAATAAATGCTACGCGCTGGTCTGATTCATCTTCCAAATCATCTAAAATATTTTTATCGAAAATAAATAGCGGCAGAACTGGTAAACCACTTTTGAGTGCATGGTACAATGCAGCATTATCCTGTAGTCGCAAATCTCTTCTGAACCAGCAAATGGCAATGGGCTGCATCAATCAGGTTTTAGTCATCCAATAATACAGTAAAGCATTGGTAAAGTTGGGGTCTACAACATCTTTTTGAGCAGGTTGTTGTAGATGTTGATACATTCCCGGTTGTTGTAGCTTTTTTCTTCAACACGTTGTACCCATTGAATACCCCGAATAGCATTGGAAAGGAAAAGTTCATCTGCTGCGAGTATATCGTTCTTGGTAATTTTCGTTTCTTCAATAGTATAACCTTCCGATGGTAAACTTTCCAACAGGTATCTGCGCATAACACCACTTACACCTCCTTCGGAAAGCGCAGGCGTTGAAATCTTTTTGTTCTTAACCAGGAAAACATTCGCAATAGTGGCATCGCAGATATTACCATTGTTGTTTAAGATCAGTGCGTCATTCCATCGCTGTTGTTTTGCAAACAGGGCAGCCATATAATAGGGGAGGTAATTGTTTGATTTCAGGTGTGAAAATAAGTCGGCAGATTTTCTTGCATCTGGATAAACACCCAGTACAAGCCCGTTTTCATTCAATGCATAATGGTCGTGGGGCAGTGGCCAGGATTGAATAATGGTATTGGGAAAGTGATTTTCGGGATCATACAAACCCCCGTTGCCCCGAAAGACGGTTAACCGCACTCTGGCAGTTGATTGCCGGTTTTTTTCACAAAGGCGTTTCACCTGTTCCATTACTGTTGCAGAGGTAAATAATGCAGGTATATCAAATTGTAATTGGCGAAGTCCGTTAAACAATCGATCCATGTGGAATTCCCCCAGCAATACGGCTCCGTGTGACCACCTCATGGTTTCAAACAATCCGTCACCGTAGCGGAAGCCACGGTTATCGGCCTGTAGCAGGGGAGTGTCGTTCGGGGAAAATTTGCCGTTAAATAAAAGGTAGTGGGTCATACTAGTACCGAAAATAAAAAAGTCCCGGCATCTGCCGGGACGAATGTTAAAGGGATCGATCTGATTATTTACAGGGACGGGCGTATCTATTATTAGCGCCCTTCGTCCAGTATATTATTCTTAACAGCGTACATAACCAGTCCGGCCATGCTCTTGGCGCCGGTTTTGGTTTTCAGTTTATCCCGGATTGCTTCAACAGTGCGGGGGCTGATTTCCACGATGTCGGCAATTTCCTTGGTGGTCTTTTCTTCGCACATGAGTTTTAGCACGCGCAGTTCCTTATCGGAAAGCTGTACATCTTCCTGCATATGGTCCACTTTTTTGTGGCGAAGACCGGAAAGCAATGCTTTGTTGGTCAGTTCGTTGAAGAAAAATTCCTGTTCAAAGCAGGTCTTAATAGCCTGGTAGATGGTCTCGCTGTCTGAATTTTTGGTCAGGTACGAGTTGGCGCCCACTTCCATTAATTTGGAAATCATGGAATGGTCGTTGTGCATGGACAGGATTATGACCTTAACATCGGGATATAGCTTGCGTATTTCTGGCAATGTGGTGATACCATCCATAATGGGCATCTGAATGTCCAGCAGGATGACGTCGGGTTCCACATGTTTGAGGAGGTTGAGCAATTGCATGCCGTTATCGGCCTCCGCTATCATTTCTATATCCTTACGCGCGGCCAGGGATGTTTTCACACCCGCCCGGAACAACGCGTGGTCGTCGGCGATAGCTACTTTGATTGGTTTTGAGGGGTCAATTCTTTTCATACGGATTCATTTGGGTATCATAAGGCAACAGATACATCAGGGCCTTACTGCAAAATGAATAAAAATTTGTCATATCTACTATGGTAGAACTACGAAATTAACTTATTTCGGAATATACTAAAAAACGATTCTGGCTCGTGTTTTTCCGAAACCAGCTCTAGTAAGAAAACACTTGGTAAATCGTTGATTTACTATAAGCTTAGTAAATACTGAATAAAAAAAATAGGGCATATCTGCTCTTGTCCACATAGTTGTCCACATGTACTTTTGTTTCAAGTTGATTGACGAGGATTAGCAACCTCATAAAACCATCCAATGTCCTAAATAACCGTCCAGAAACTTGTTCAATATCCTTTGAAACCCGGCGAAGTCCAATGTCAATCAACTTCTTTTTTCCAATTCCCTTGAAAAGCACCAACATCCAATTCCAAGCCCGTTTTCCGCTATCCTCCTGAAAGACTGCTTTCCATTTTCCATTATCCTGTGTACATCCGTAAATACCCTTTTCAAAAGATTTTCACGCAATCCAACCCTATGAATGCCCGGATCGGATTAGTATCCTTCAAAGAATTTGAATCCAGGATCCCCTGAAAACCTTATCCTAATTTTTACAGTTCTTTCCTTACGATATGTGCCTGCTTTTTACTTGTGACGAGATAATGAAGTAGCGAAAGCGAATAATGCCAGATCATCTGTGTAATTGACAATGAGCCGAAGATAGATGGTGAGGTGTTGTGGTGTAGAATGCTTTCTGGGTTTACTTAAGCCATGCGTTGCAAAAAAAAGCAGGCTTTTTTGTGCCCGTACCAAAAGACCGGGATAAATTATATGATATACCTGAAAAGACTTGACAAGAATGGCCCGGGTAACTGGGAGAAACAGTAATCCATCATCTCATCAATCAATTAACTTATTACGCATACCATACATGATCAGACCCGCGATGGTTTTAGCGCCCACTTTTGTTTTCATGTTTTGCCGGATGGTTTCAACAGTGCGTGGACTGAGATAAACTTCCTTTGAAATTTCTTCTGTTGTTTTATCCTCTGCCAGTAGTTTTAGTATACGAACTTCTTTCTCTGAAAACTTTACAGGGTTTGGATAAAATTGCCGAACCTGTCTTTTTGTTTGCAGTTTAGACAAGACAGCTTTATTCACGAGATCGTTGAAGTAAAAGTCATCATTCATGCAGGTGAGGATAGCCTGGTAAATCTCTTCAGGGTCGGTGGTTTTAGTCAGGTAGGCATTGGCGCCCATTTCCATCATTTTACTAATCATCTCCTGGTCATCATACATGGTGAGCACAATGATCTTTACATCTTCGTATTCTTTTCTAAGTAAACCAATGGCGTTGATGCCATCTACTTCGGGCATGCGGATGTCCATTAGTAATACATCCGGTTTTTTAATTTGCATTTTATGCATCAGGTCCTTGCCATCTTCTGCTTCCCAGAGGATTTTGAGGTATTCTTTACCTTTCAGGGCCATCTTAATGCCGTCTCGAAAAATTTTGTGGTCGTCAGCAATACATACTTTGATTTGTAATTCTGCACTCATAAGGAATTTGGGTTAGTTATGTGGTCATTGGTTTTTACGTTACACATTTGCGCAATTGTAGTTTCAATTGTTGCTATGTGCGAATATTGATTGCATAAGAACTTCCTTCCAAAAAACTAGTAAACTTACTAGTAACAACCCCTGCAATTTTACGATAACCGTTGTAAATACTGCATCGTGAAAATTCAGCAGTTCTGCTCTTGTTAAGGGGTATTAACAGTTCTATTTTTGTTCTGAAGTTGATTGGTACCGGGAATACCGCCACAAACCATCCAGTGTCCAATACCGTCCAACAAAAATAATTTCCAATATCCCTGAAACCAGGCAACACCAGGAACCGGTCAACTTCCATTTTTCACAAAGAGCTTTTATTTTCTGCAAAAGTATAGGGGGAACTCTTCAACGCCAATTAAAGCAATAAATTGTTAATAATCCGTTTGTTTTGATCCTATTGGTCAAAAACAAATGTAATTGCCAGCAGGCCCGTTTTTAAAATCCGGTATTCAAATACAGACTCCTTCAGCTCCTCAAGGCACCCTTCTCGCCAGTTTATCCACATGTGTTAATATCCTAATATAAAAAGGCGAAATCTACGAGAAATGGCTTCGTAAAAATACTAAATTTGATTCGCAATATTTCGTAATTTTACCAAGTAAATATTCGATCAAAATCCGCGCAAATCCACTACCCTGTTGAATTTTAAGCAATTTAAGGCATTTTAAGAAGTTTGCGGCCGTTGGTCACCTTTTTTTTTAGGGGGTAATTCACGTTACAATTATGTCTCTAAAACTCCAAAAACTTACTACTATGATGCAAACTGAACTTCTCCAGAAGGACCTCCGCAAGGTGGGAGAGGAAATCAGTCATGAATTGGGTGCTCAGATGGTTAAGGACTATCAGGTAGCTAATCCGACTGATGTTAAGGCTTATTACATTGGACGCAACATTATCGATCAAATTCTTGCTCAGCCGGGCTGCGTTGGTATTAAATTTTATAACGCTTACAATGAAGCAGGTCAGAAGACCCTCGTTTATGTAGGTGTTGATGAGGCTGGAAGGAATTTGCTTGAGTACACTGTGGTTACACAGGAAGGTTCCATTGAAAAAAGTAAGGCAATTGTTGCTGACAGGATCAAAACCAGCAGTAATTCAGGTCTTTCAGATGATTCTGCTGATATCTGGGAATTCTTCTTTTAATTTCGATTGAGGTTTCATTTTTGGTTGTCGTTTCATATATTTGGGTGATTTCCAAGTAATGGTAATGACAATTAGCAATGCGATATCGTATTTTATTGGTCTATTACCCATACTGGTATTCCTTTTTTTTATTAGAAAAATGAAGGGATTTGCAGTATGGGTAATTCTGTTTTACTGCATTTTTTCTTTTTCTAATGACTCGATAATCCTGTACAGGGATAGCAATAAACAGTCTGTTTCACTTAATCTTTACATATTTACCATTCTCGAGTACCTCTGTTTCTCCTTTATATTATTCAGGTTCATCCGAAGTTCGATTTTTAGATGGATTATTATTTTCCTATCCATAGGATTTATTGTGTTTTGCATGTACTATATGCTGTTCAACCCTTTAAAAAGTTTTGACTCCTACCAGGCTTCTATCGAATCAATTCTAATCATCGCATATAGTATATTTTATTTGTATGAAGAGATCAACAAACCACAAGTGTCCGTCATATATGCATCATATAAGTTCTGGCTGGTGATAGGAATGATGTATTTAGCTGGCACACTCTTTTTGTTTATCTATGCGTCCGATCTGTCCGATACAGAGCGGGAAGAATACTGGATCATAAACGTATTGGCGAATGTTGTAAAAAACCTGTTTTTTAGCATCGCATTTTTAATAAATGCTAAAGGAACCGTGAACGAAATTTCGATACAGAAAAGCAGAAATATCTAAGAAGAACCATTGTATATTATTTTCTGATGCCCCCAAACCATTGTAAATATACATGCTGTTATTACAAGTAAATACTCACCAGTCAGGAATATCGCTGCCGCTGTTCTTTGGTACTATAGGCATGCTCACGCTGGTGGTGGGCCTGATAGCTTTTATTATTTTCCACCAGCGAAAAGTTATCCGGTACCAAACCACCCTGCAGCAAATGGAACAGGAGCAGCAGCGCATGCTGCTCAACGCTTCTATTCGCCTGCAGGAAGAAGAACGCCAGCGGCTGGCCGCCGATCTGCACGACGATGCAGGCCCCTTGCTGGCCACTGCCCGCTTATACCTCAATGAAAACCTGGTCAATCTCGATAAAACCACTCAATTGCAAAGCATTTACAATGCCAAGCAAATCATAGATGATACTATCCAGCTTATCCGCAACATCTCCCACAGCCTGATGCCACCTACCTTAAAGAATTTTGGTCTCGAATCGGCGGTCAATGATCTTTTCCAGAAAATCAGCGGATCGGGAAGCCTGAATGCGAGTTGCCGCTTTCATGATTACCGCGAAAGGCTAAAGCCGGAAGATGAACTCATTTTATTCAGGGTGATACAGGAATTGGTAAATAATATTCTTAAACACAGCAATGCCAGCTTTATCCATGTCACCCAAAACATCAATGGCGACCGTTTTTTTATCCGGCTTCACCATGACGGACGTGGTTTGACTCAGTCGGACTTTGAAAAATTAAACAAAAGCCCAGTAGGCCTTGGATTAAAAAATATCCAGAGCCGTTTGAAATTGCTACATGGTTCCATTTACTTTGAGAAGGATGTTTCTCAAACCTATTATAAAGTGACCATTGAATTATCCAAGGAAGTGGAGGTGTAAGAAAGAAAATTGATTTGAAACAAGGATTTTCGCTTTTCAACCGTTAAAATTTGTAATTTAGATTTTTCCAATATCACTTAAACCCTTTGGTGTGATAAAAGTTGCAATAGCCGACGATCATAAAATTTTTCGTAAGGGAGTCATCCTTTCCCTGCGCCCCTATCCAAACATCAAGTTTGTCCTGGAAGCCGATAACGGGCAGGAATTGATTGATAATTTGCCGGGAGAGGAAATCCCCGATGTTATACTGATGGATCTCCGTATGCCGCTCAAAGACGGCATAGAAGCCACGAAATATGTGGCCAAGCATTTTCCTCAAATCCATATTATTTGTCTAACGATGTTCGAGGATGAGCGATTTGTCAGCCATATGATGGAAGTGGGCGCCAATGGTTACCTGCTGAAAAGCGCGGAACCACAGGAAATAAAAAAAGCTATTATGGAAGTGATGGCTAAAGGTTATTACCTCAACAATTTTGTCAACCGGATACTGCTCAAAAAATCGCACTCCAAACAAAAAGTTGCTCCCAGCCTGTCACACGAAATTACCATCAGCGAACGGGAGCGGGATGTGATCAAATATATCTGTATGGAGTTTACCGCGCAGGAAATTGCGCAAAAGCTGGAAGTGAGCCCCCGCACTGTAGAAGCTATCAAGGACAGGCTTATGGAAAGATTCGGTGCAAAAAATACAGCAGGGCTTGTTTTTTTTGCAGTGAAAAATAACCTGATTGATTGAAGAATCTAAAAATCAAATGGAGAATATCGAATAACCAATACCGAAGAAAGATTGGCAAATTAGGAATGCGCTCAACTTCATCGTTGGAAATTTCTTGTTTGAAATAGGATATTATTACAAGCTCATCTCAGGCACATCGCCTTCAATAATTAATTTCCCTTCCGTTTTACTTTTTATTTCGTCCACGGATACACCAGGGGCCCTCTCCAGCAACCGGAATCCACCTGCTGTAATATCCAACACGGCCAACTCTGTCACTACCTTTTTAACACAACCTACACCGGTAAGGGGCAGCGTACATTGATGCAGCAGTTTTGATTCACCTTTAGGATTGGTATGCATCATTGCTACGATAATGTTCCTGGCACTTGCCACCAGGTCCATGGCGCCGCCCATACCTTTCACCATTTTACCAGGGATTTTCCAATTGGCGATATCACCTGTTTCACTGACTTCCATTGCACCCAGGACAGTGAGGTCAACTTTGCCTGCTCTTATCATACCAAAACTCTCCGCACTGTCGAAAAATACACCACCGGGCAGTACAGTTACAGTTTCTTTTCCTGCGTTGATAAGATCAGCATCAATTGCCTCTTCAACAGGATAAGGGCCCATACCAAGCATGCCATTTTCACTTTGCATCATAATGGACATGGCTGCCGGAATATAATTGGCTACCAACGTCGGTATTCCGATACCGAGGTTCACATACATGCCATTTCTCAATTCCTGTGCAATTCGTTTTGCTATGCCATATTTATCGAGCGCCATAATAGAAAAGTTAGAAATTATTGGATGAGTTGGTTGTATTGGGTCTATATGCTAACAGTAGGCCACAGCCTATTTTATCCGGACGGTTCTTCGTTCTATTCTTTTTTCATAACCGCTTCCCTGGAAAATACGATGTACATATATCCCTGGTACATGTATCGCATCCGGGTCCAATTCGCCGGGCTGAACCAATTGTTCCACTTCAGCAATGGTTATATCCCCTGCTTTTGCCATGGACGTTGAAAAATTGCGTGTTGTTTTACGGAATAGAAGATTGCCCATCGTATCGCCTTTCCATGCTTTTACAATAGAGAACTGGGCATGTAGCGCCAACTCCATCAGGTAATTTTTTCCGTTAAAATTTCGGATTTCTTTTCCTTCAGCAATTTCGGTTCCGTATCCGGCCGGTGTATAAAATGCAGGAATGCCCATCCCCGCCATTTGAATCCTGGTGGCCAAGGTACCCTGCGGAATCAAATCCACTTCAAGTTCTCCCTGCAGGAGTTGCCGCTCGAATTCGGCGTTTTCACCGACGTAAGAGCTCATCATTTTTTTTATTTGCCTTCCTTTGAGTAAAAGGCCCAAACCAAAATCGTCTACACCGGCATTGTTGGATATACAGGTAAGATTTTTTATGCCTTTTTTTACCAGCTCGCTGATACAATTTTCAGGGATGCCGCAAAGTCCAAAACCTCCCAGCATGATTACTGCATTGTCACCAATGTCTTTAATTGCTTCGTGCGCATTTGCCACCACTTTATTCATACAGTAAGTATTTGAATTGTAAAAGTAATGAGCAGCCTGCTGCACCCAAAATATTTAATTTACCAGTTTAGGGCCCGGCTTCTCAACAGGTTTTGGGCGATAGGCTTCTGAGCGCTGACGCGAAGCGCGCGCGGAAATGGAATCAAACATGATTTTACTGACGTCGGGATGACCGAGATAGTATTTGTAACTGTTGTTGAAGGTTTCCCTGGTAATTTTACTTAGTTCAAATACTTTGCTGTACAGTTTTATTCTTTCTTCGGGTAAGTTCTTTGTAGAATCTTTGGCGATAACATTGCTGGCATACTGATCTACCTGTATCATCTGCCATAAAATGGTTTCCATTTTTGCCTTAGGGATGAGGTTGGGGGGAGTTGAATTTTCCTGTTTGCAGGAATTCATGAATACGAGTAACATTAAAATGGTAATTATTCTCATCGTAATTCCTGCTTGTAAAAATTGGCATTGGAAATATCCAGTTTGGACAGTAATTCAAGCGCCCTGCTTTTTTCGTCGGGATTGGTTTTCTTGAATACGCCAACCAGTTCCCTTGTTTTTCCCTGGAAGAAAAACTGAAGGCCCATGGTGTTGGGTGTTTCGGTATTAATGTTATTGAGAAAATTTAACGTGTTTAAAACCGCAGCACGGCCTTCGGTTTCGTTTTCATACATATTGTCAAGCCCCAATCGATAGTAACTGTACAATGCATCGTGCAACAGGGTATATTTACTGTTTGTCAAATTGTCTATCAGCCAGTACCGGTTGCGCTGCCCGTCAAAATTGCGCCAGCCAACGATGTCGCGGCTATCAGGTGCATTGTTTACAATGGCCTGGGCTTTCTGGAAATAAGGATCGCCGCCCCTGAGCGAAAAAGAATCGAAATCCATTCCAAGCAAAATATTTACATAATATGCCAGCACTGCAGTCAAATTGGATACCAGCGGGTCTGTGCCTGATACCCTGTTTTCATTAAACTCTATCGGCTGGAATTCTACATACCGGAACAATACTGCATCATCAATAAAATTGACCAGCGGGCTGTCGTAGCCCGAGTTGAAGATGGGCCTGGCCGCCTGGACTGTTAAAGAAGCGCTGTAAATATTGTCACCTTTTGCTTCACTGATATTGAGTAAAAAATTGCAGACGATTTTCTCATTTGCCTGGAAAGTTTCCTTTGTCCACTTGCGGTTATTGAGAAATGTATTCAGCGCGTTTTGGAGTGTCTGGAAAACTTTTTTATCTGTCTGTGAACTGACCCTGCTGGAGTTGACAGAAATTTTCGCCTGCAGTTCCTGTGCAAAGATTGAAGGGCAGGCTGTTGAAATAAACAATATCAGCAGGAAAATTACTTTACGCATACACCAGGTTTACAAGTCTATCAACGATATCTTTTGCAACTTGTTGTTTTGTTTTTTGAGGATAGCTAAACTCCTTTCCGCCTTTTTCGAATATGGTGATTTTATTGGTATCATAGCCAAAGCCAGCTCCTTCGTCATTTAATGAATTTAGCACAATCATATCCGCACCTTTGTTATGTAATTTTTCCAGTGCATACGATTTTTCATTTGTTGTTTCCAATGCAAAACCAACTAATACTTGCTCTGTTTTTTTATGTTGGCCCAGCGATTGAAGTATATCCTTTGTTTTTACCAGTTCTATCTTGATGCTGTCACCTTCTTTTTTAATTTTCTCGCCAGAAGGTACAGATGGTGTATAATCTGCAACTGCGGCAGACATTACGGCAATATCCGCATGCGTAAACAACTGAATGCATTCTGCATACATTTCACCGGCGGTCTTTACTTTATGAACCATAATGTTGGAATGACGGGGTGAAATAGCAGAGGGGCCTAAAACAAGGTCTACGCTAGCTCCGCGATTGGCTAGTTCTTCCGCGATGGCAATCCCCATTTTGCCCGAGGAATGATTACCAATATACCGAACCGGATCGATGGGCTCGTACGTCGGGCCTGCGGATACCAGCACTCTTTTACCTGCCAGGTCTTGCTTTAAAAAAAAATGTTGTTCTATAAATGAAATAATCGCTGCTGGTTCTGCCATCCGGCCATCGCCATACAGACCGCTGGCGAGCTCTCCTTTTTCAACCGGAATCACTTTTACTCCATTTGATTCAACAACCTGCAAATTTGATTTGGTGGTATTGTGGTGCCACATATCTTCATCCATGGCAGGCGCCACCACTACCGGGCAGGTAGCGGACAGGTAGGTGGCCAGCATCAGGTTGTCACAAATTCCATGGGCCATTTTTGCCAGCGTATTACAGCTTAAAGGGGCAATTACCATTACATCGGCCCAACGGCCCAATAACACATGGTTGGACCAGGAGTTTTCCGCAAACAGGTCTATTAATACAGGATTTTTTGACAAAGTTGATAGGGTGAGGGGGGATACAAAATCTTTTGCGGCCGCGGTCATAACCACTTTTACCTCGGCCCCGGATTTAACCAATTCCCTGACCAGTAATATTGCTTTATAGGCGGCAATACTCCCGGTAATGCCTACCAGTATTTTCTTACCCTGTAACATACCTTAAAATTATACTTTTTTATTTATGCCTGGAAAATAGCAAGTGGTAATAAAATGAAAAAGCGACAGAAATGGATCTGTCGCCTGTAATGATATGAGACCTGTATTATTTAGCTAAACAGGTTGTCTTCGTTTTTGCGGTGGTATACTTTGTCTTCCATAAACTCTGTTGTTGCCAGCAAAGCAGGGTTGGGCATGCGCTCGTAGGCCTTGGAAATTTCAATCTGCTCTTTGTTTTCATGAATTTCTTCCAGGCTGTCGGTATGGCTTGCAAACTCTTCCAGCTTATTGTGCAACTCTTCTTTCAGGGTTATATTGATCTGGTTCGCCCTCTTTGCAATAATGGCGATAGACTCATATAAATTACCTGTTTTGGCTTTTATATCAGTGAGGTTCTTAGTTTCCACAACATTGGTGGTGTTGGAACTAAGCTGTCTTCTTAGTCTGCTCATTTTTAAGATTTTTTATATTGGTTTGAGAAAGCGTCAAATATTTTTCTGCTTCTTTGCTGAGTTTACTTTCCGGGAAACGGTCCGCAAAATCGTGGCATTCTGTTATTACCTGTTCAAACCGCTCTTCTTTCTTTTCTTCGATGCTCAACGTAGCATATTGAAAATACGATTTTATCACCTGCAGTTTGTACTCATCACTCTTTAACGATTCCGGGAAGTTATTCATCAGGTTCGTGTACGCAATAGCTGCTGCCCGAAACTGTCCCAGGTTGAAATATAGTTCGGCACTTTTTAGTTCTTTCTGCTCCAGTTTAATGCGGCATTTGTCAATTATCTCACCCGCTTCTTTTAATCTTGACGAACCGGGATGTGTATTGATAAATGTTTGCATAAATCCAATGGCCTTGGTAGTGTTGGTTTGATCCAGTTCTACTTTGGGCGACTGTTTGTAAAAAGTATAAGCCCTCATATAGTCCATTTCCTCTGCATGCTTGCTATTAGGAAATACTTCTACAAATGATTTAAACAGGTTTTCTGCACTCAGGTAATCCCTCAGGTAATAGGTGCAAAAAGCATATTTATAATAAAGATCTTCAAACCTGTCGGTGCCTTTATAAACAGGGAACAACTCTTCATACAACTGCTGTGCGTAATTGTATTTTTTCTTTTCGTAAAACTGGTCTGCCATTTTCAGCTTGTACTCGTAATCCTTGCTCTTTTGGATCTTGCTGAATTTTGAACACCCTGTAATGGTAAATCCGAGAATGATGAATGCTGCTAATATCCTCATAAAGGTTGGCAAAGTTAATGGTTTTGGGCAAAAATGGAAGGAAAATATCAGGCCTCCAAAACGCGGCCGTTAATGATAATATAAAAACCCTCCCCAAAAGGGAAGGGTTTCTATCGTTATTGAGCAAAAAGTGTGTTACTTTTTCTTTCTCAGGTTCGGGTGAGGGGCAGGAACCGTGTTTGGTCCTTCTTCACCGGTACCATCTTTCAGGTCAACTGTGTTGCCATCACCTTCTCCCTGGCCATATTTAAAGATAAAGCGGTCTTCGCTAATACCTTCTTTTTCAACCAGGTACTTGATAACAGCGTTCACGCGATCCCAGCTCAACTGCTGTGCGGCTTTGCTGCTTTCGCCATAACCGATAACGGCTACTTTACAATTTGGATTGTTGCGCATTTTCTCTGCTACACTTGCCAGTACTGCCTTCGCATCGTTGCTCAGTGTTACAGAGCGATTAGCGAATGAAACTGATGGCAAATCGCCGATTCCACAACCCTGACCTTTCACTCCATATTTCATGATAGAATCAACTTTCTTACCCAATTCATCGCAACAAGCCGGAGGAGGACATTTACCCACGCCATCAGCATCAACAGGCTGGCACTGGGTTGGCGTAATCAGTTCCTTGTCTTTACAATCAGGAACGCCGTCACCATCCGTATCCTTGCTTACACCATGG
The DNA here is from genome assembly GCA_044223995.1 of Chitinophagaceae bacterium. Lineage (GTDB taxonomy): Bacteria > Bacteroidota > Bacteroidia > Chitinophagales > Chitinophagaceae > JACMLD01. The sequence continues at coordinate 104,855 of JBGALE010000010.1, read as the reverse complement.
CTGTCAACAGGGCAGCCTGCAGGTGTATTGGGCTCGTGGTCAAACTGGTCTGTAACGCCATCGCCATCTGCATCATCCAAAACTGGTTTGGGGAATTTCATGTGACGTGGGGCATTCAGCTCATTGTAGGCATAATCAAGCGGGTTGAGCCACCAGAGTGGTTCAACAGCCTTATTACCAATGTTGTAGTTAAGACCAACTGAGAAGAAGTTGTAGGTATCATAGTCAGGAGATAAAACCTGGTTGGCACCTGGAACACCTGTATTCTGGTAGCGCTGGCCATCCAGTAAATCAGTTCTGAGTGGGTGTGTTAACACATCTTCAAATGCCAGGCTGAATTTGTTGCTTAAGCGAAAAGCAACACCGATACCAGTCTGGAGGTTAAATACGAGTGTATTGCTGCCCAATTTGGCTTTTGAAACCAATTCATTTTCAGCATCGGTCTCATAGCTGTCATCCAATAAGTTCTTGAGGGCCTTTTTGGTTGACTTACGATCCTTATACACGCCGCCAGCGATAGAATTAAAATTATAACGTGCGCCGCTGGAGTTCAGAATATTGGTTTTTGTCTTAAACCAGGTAGCACCAAAACCGGCAATGCCATAAATATTTACACCAGTTTTCGCTTTATGAAACCGGATATTATTCAAAGTGATTATACCCTGCAGGTCTAAATCTTTAATGGTCGATTTGTAGTTATCATAAACAACATCACCCAGTCCGTAGCCGGCTGCAAGAACCGGTTGGCTAAAGCCTGCTGTTCTTGGTTTCCAGTTCAATCCTTTGGCAACGCCATAGGTGAATTGTCCCCTTAATGAAAATACATAACCCAGCGCCTTCCTGACATGCACGCCAGCACCAAAGGTTGGGAAAACAGCAGGTACATCACCGAATACGGTGGGCACGCCGAATTTCAAGCCAACTTCCCACTGGTTGCGTGGTTTTGCCGGGAAAGGATATGCGTTGTTGAGCCACTCATTGTGCTGTGGCTGTCTCTTGGCCGGTATCAGAGAGGAATCCCTTACGTCGTAGCTCGTACCCACCTGGGCATACGTAGCTGACATAAACAGGCACATCATGCCTAATAAAATCTTGTACTTTTTGCTTGCCATAACTAGTTTTTATGAAGATTAATACGAATACAAAATGCCGTTACCTTGCAAAAATATCATTTAGTTAAAATATACCAAATTTTTTTGCAATCTAAAAAACAACTATAGTTGCTTGCAATTCACGGATTTGAGACACTTAAAGCAACAAATAAGTTGCATTAGCGCTCCATAAACGCGAATATTGTAATTTGCCTGACCTAAAATACTGATGAAACTTCCCCCGCCAGTCATAGCCAAAGAGCTTGAAAACTTTGATGTAGTCTTCAAAGATTCGGTAAAAAGCCATGTGTCGTTGCTCGATACCATCATGCGTTATATCGTACGCAGGAAAGGCAAACAATTACGCCCCATGTTTGTGTTGCTCGCCGCGAAACTGGTGGGCGAAGTCAATGATGTGACCTATCGTTCCGCCGCACTTGTTGAATTATTACATACAGCAACACTTGTTCACGACGATGTGGTGGATGAATCGCTGGAGAGACGTGGCTTTTTTTCCATCAATGCGCTTTGGAAAAATAAAGTGGCTGTTTTAGTGGGAGATTACTTATTGTCAAAAGGATTATTACTTTCCCTCGACAACGATGATTTTGAAATACTGAAAATTTTATCCACTGCAGTCAAGCAAATGAGTGAAGGAGAACTGCTTCAAATTGAAAAAGCCAGGAACCTGAACCTGGAAGAAGCCGTTTACTTCGAAATCATAAAAAATAAAACGGCCTCCCTGCTGGCATCTGCCTGTGCTGCCGGTGCTTATTCTACCACACATGATCAGCTTATTACTCAAAAGCTGCGACAGTTTGGCGAGTGGGTTGGTATCGCATTCCAGATAAAAGATGATTTGTTTGATTACGGTAGCGAAGATGTTGGTAAACCAACGGGTAATGATATCAGGGAAAAAAAATTAACGCTCCCCATTATTTATACGCTCAGTCATTGTACGCCGTCACAAAAAAGAGAACTCATTTACATTATCAAAAACGAAAATCGCCGCAAGGAAAAAGTGGCGATAGTAATTGATATGGTCAAAAAATGCGGTGGGATTTCCTACAGCCAGCAAAAAATGGAGGAGTACCGCGATAATGCTCTTCAAATACTCAATGAATTTCCTGACAACGAAGTGCGCCGATCTTTGGAAGAATTGGTTAGATTTACTACCGACAGAAAATATTGATACCCTATTTTAACGCACATGGATAAGCGATGGAACATACTCAGTGCTGATGAAAGCAAAGTCCGGCTGCTGCAGGAAGCATTAAAAATAAACCCTGTTATTTGCCAAATTCTCGAAGAGCGGGGTATTGAAACCTTCGATCAGGCCAAACATTATTTTCGCCCGCAACTTTCAGACCTTTATGATCCCTGGCTGATGAAGGATATGGACAAAGCCATTGAACGAATCTTTGAGGCTTTCAGCAAAAAAGAAAAGATTCTCGTTTTCGGTGATTACGATGTAGATGGTACTACGTCTGTTGCGTGCATGTACCAGTTTCTCCAAAAAATTTATGATCCTTCACTGTTGGATTTTTACATTCCTCACCGTTATCGCGAAGGCTATGGTGTTTCAAAAATGGGTATTGATTTTGCAAAGGAAAATGGTTTTACACTTGTTATTTCACTCGACTGCGGTATTAAATCAGTTGATCTCATCCGATATGCCAAAGACAATGGAATAAATTTCATTGTTTGTGACCACCATTTACCCGATGCCGAACTTCCAGTTGCTGTCGCTATACTTAACCCGAAACAGCCGGGATGTGAATATCCATACAAGGAATTGTGTGGATGCGGGGTTGGGTTTAAATTGATCACAGCACTGGCCAATCATCTTGGATTACCAGATGAAGATATTTATTGTTATCTCGACCTGCTTGCCACGGCCATCGCCGCCGACATCGTACCAATGACAGGAGAAAACAGGACTATGGCATTTTACGGATTGAAACGTGTAAATGAGCAACCCTGTGCAGGAATTAAAGCGTTGATAGAATTAAGCGGAATGAAGAAATCTGTGATGAACATCAGTAACCTTGTGTTTATCATTGCACCGCGTGTAAATGCGGCGGGACGAATGGACGATGCCAGGAAAGCGGTTCTGCTATTTGTCGAAAAAGATGTAAACAAGGCGATGGAATTTGCGGCTATGCTTCACAGTGATAATACAGACAGGAAGGAAGCCGATGGCAATATTACCAGGGAAGCGTTTGCATTAATAGAGAACGACCCGGTGCTGGTTAACCGAAAATCTACCGTTGTTTTTCAGCCGCACTGGCACAAAGGAGTGGTAGGTATCGTTGCATCACGTTTGATTGAAAAATATTACCGTCCTACGATTGTATTGACCAAAAGTGGTGAAATAGTAGCTGGCAGCGCAAGGAGTGTGGCAGGTTTTAATTTATATGAAGCCATTCATGCATGCAGGGAGCATTTGCTTGGCTATGGCGGACATTTTGCGGCAGCGGGAATGACACTGTTGCCCGAGCAGGTAGAATCCTTCAGTAATAAATTTGAAGAGGTGATCCAGGCTACCATCGATCCGCATCTGTTAATTCCTGAAATAAATATAGAAGCGGAAGTGCGCTTCTCTGATCTCACGCAATCACTTTATAATATCCTTTCGCAAATGGAACCCTTTGGCCCGGGCAATATGCGGCCGGTATTCCTGACGCGACATGTAAACGACAGTGGCTGGTCGAAAATAGTCAAGGAGGATCACATCAGGTTTACGCTACAGCAAAATGATATAGCGTTTACCGGGATTGGGTTCGGCCTGGCGGATAAGTTCAGTCTTTTACTGGTAAAACAACCGATTGATATTGTATTTACACTCGATGAAAACGAGTGGAATGGTAACAAGAGCCTGCAGCTAAAGATTATCGATATTAAATTATCAAAATCATAATAATTCGTAACTGTCCTGGGATAGCTTAATAAAAAAAAAGAGACACATTGCTGCATCTCTTTTAATGAATTCAATGAATTGTTTTATTAACCCTGCATCAGCTCTACACTTCTTCCAATGAATGCCGTCAGGTTATTCCCTTTCAGCAGTCCCTGTGATAATAATGCTAAATCGGCCAGGTTATGAATAAATTTTTCCTGCTTGTCTTTATTGTTCTCTGCTAACACCGACTGGTAAATGGAGTGATTGCCGTTTACTGTTAATGTGACTTCATCGGGCATGCCGGCATAAAAGCCACCCATCTGGCCACTCACAGCAGCCATATCTTTCATGCGGCGCATAAATTCCGGCCTGGTAGCGATAACCGGCGGTGCTTCGGCGCTCAAGCCTTTTATTTCTATGGTTGCATGCACATTGGTTGCATTTGATTCAAACAAGGCTTTTAATTTATCTGCCTCGTCTTTTGTCAAAGCAGAGTCCCTGTCGTCCTGTTTGTCCACTAAGTTATCTGCTATATCAGCATCAACCCTTGTAAAGTGTACATCGCTCCATTTTGATTCCACTGTATTGATGAATGCAGCATCAATCAGCGTTTCCATTTTTACAATCTTGTATCCCTTTTCTTTGGCCGCTTGTATATAACTGTCCTGTTGTACTGGGTCCGTTGTATAGATGATAGTGAGCTTACCGTCTTTGTTTTTCTGCAATGCTTCCGTCGCTGAACGGTATTCCTCGAGCGTATAAAACTTCTTTTCAGAAGAATCTTCCATGATATGGAACTTATTTGCCTTGTCAAGGAATTTGTCATCGGTCATCATACCATATTTTACAAACAGGCCCAGGCTTTCCCACTTGCTCTCAAATGATGCACGATCGTTGTTGAATATCTCTTCCAGTTTATCCGCTACCTTTTTTGTTATATGGTTGTTTATTTTTTTGACATTTGGGTCACCCTGTAAATAACTGCGGCTTACATTCAGCGGGATATCCGGACTGTCAATAACGCCCTGGAGCAACATTAGAAATTCCGGAACAATATCCTTCACCTCATCAGTAACAAATACCTGGTTGCTGTACAATTGTATTTTATCCTTCTGTATTTCGTAGCTCTGTTTGATTTTCGGGAAATATAAAATGCCTGTAAGGTTAAATGGATAATCAACATTCAGGTGTATCCAAAACAAGGGCGCTTCGTTGTAAGGGTACAATTCTTTGTAAAAATTCTGATAATCTTCAGTAGTTAATTCACTGGGTTTTTTTGTCCATGCGGGGTTAGTATTATTAATTTGTTCACCTTCAAAATAAATGACAACCGGAAGGAAACGGCAGAATTTCTGCAGAATAGACTTTAATCTTTCTGCCTCCAGGAATTCTTTGCTTTCTTCGTTGATGTGTAAAACGATGTCGGTACCACGGCTCGGTTTACCGGCTTCTTCAAGTATAAATTCGGGGCTGCCATCGCATTCCCATCGAACGGCGTTGGCATCTTCCCGGAAGCTTTTACTGAATATCTCAACTTTTTCGCTCACCATGAAGGAAGAATAAAAACCCAGCCCGAAATGACCAATGATATTTGCTTCGTTTTGCCCCTTGTATTTGTTCAAAAATTCTTCTGCACCGCTAAAAGCCACCTGGTTTATGTATTTATCTATTTCTTCTGCTGTCATGCCTACACCATTGTCGGAAATGGTAATAGTTTTTGCCGGGACGTCCAGTTTTATATCTACTCTTAAGTCGCCCAGTTCGCCTTTGGCTTCACCGATGGAGGAAAGTGTTTTGATTTTTTGCGTTGCATCCACCGCATTGCTCACCAGTTCCCGGAGAAAAATATCATGTTCGCTGTATAAGAATTTTTTAATAATCGGGAAGATATTCTCCGTCTGAACCCTGATAGAACCCTTTTGCATAATATAGATTTTTATTTAGTCAGCAGTATTAGGACTGTCCGTTATGTTATTATTACCAACCACGTTCATCAAACCCAATGCCATGCAGATAAAATCTGTCATAGTGGCAAATATGGATTTTTGATAATGTTAATAATTACTTAGCACCGAAAAGCGATTCAATTGTGGCAGGTAACTACTTTTGTCATCCCCTTTCAGCCCCACCACCTGATCCTGTCCTTTGAAGCCACATTACACACATTTATTAAGTCAGTTACTTTTTACCACACCAAAACTATCATTGTTATGAAGAAAATGTGCTTTTCGATAACATCATTGTTCCTGCTGTTATCTACGCTGTCATCCAGTGCCCAGTCAATCAGTCTTACCGGGGCGCCTTATACCCAGGATTTTAATACACTTGCTAATACCGGTACATCCAGTGTGTTGCCATCGGGATGGCTTTTGTCTGAAACAGGTACGGGAGCGAATGCAACCTATTCTGCAGGAACCGGATCTGCCACTGCGGGTGATAGTTATAGTTTCGGGGCGGCAGCCAGTACTGAAAGAGCTTTTGGAGGATTGCAGTCAGGTAGTGTGGTTCCCACTATTGGGGCCTCTTTTGTCAATAATACCGGCAGTACCGTTACTTCATTGACCATCACCTATACCGGTGAACAATGGCGTTTAGGCGCTACCGGTAGAGTGGACAGAATGGATTTTCAGTATAGCCTTACTGCAACCAGCATTTCTTCCGGAACATATATTGATGCAGATGCATTGGATTTTACGGCACCCGTGCAAACCGGCGCCACTGGGGCGCTGGATGGCAATGCCGCCGCCAACAGGACCAATATTACTTTCACCCTGACTGGTTTATCCATTCCTGATGGAGCTGCTTTTTTTATCCGCTGGAATGACCTCAATGCATCCGGTGCGGATGATGGTTTGGCCATTGACGATTTTACCATCAGTACCAGCGGCGCTGTCACCACCAATGTCACTGCAAATGCCGGAGCAGATATGGCAGAACCGGCAACCAATGGCACATTTACCGTAAACCTCACCAGTGCTGCACCGGCGGGCGGTGTTACTATCACCTATTCCCTGAGTGGGACTGCGCTGCAAAATACAGACTACACCGATCCGCAAGCAGGAGCCATTACGATCCCTCAGGGCGCTACTTCAGGGACTGTTACCCTGAATGTAACAGATGATGCAACACCTGAGCCCAGTGAAACAATTATTATTACGCTGAATACTGCGAGCAATGGTTATACCATTACAGGGCCAACCGCTGCAATCAATGTCATTGACAATGATGTAGCACCAATTTCTTTAACCGGTGCGATTTATACGCAGGATTTTAATACACTTGCAAATACTGGTACATCGACGTCGCTGCCAACAGGATGGATAATTGCCGAAAGCGGCACAGCAGCCAATACCAGTTATACCGCAGGTACCGGGTCTTCCAATACAGGTGATACGTATAGTTTTGGGGCAGCAGCCAGCGCCGACCGGACACTTGGCGGATTAAGAACAGGCAGTCTTGCACCAAGTTTTGGCGGCAGCTTTATCAATAACACCGGCTCAACGATTACATCATTGCGTATCGCTTACACCGGCAAGCAATGGCGTTTAGGCGGTACCGGTAGAAACGACCGGCTGGATTTTCAATACAGTACAGATGCTACAACATTGACGGATGGCACCTGGCTGGATGTGGACCAACTCGACTTTATCGCTCCCAATTCCACCGGAACCGTAGGAGCCCTGGATGGAAACGCGGGTGCCAACAGTGGGCCCGTTGCATTCACCATTACAGGATTATCCATAACAAATGGTTCCACATTCTTTGTTCGCTGGAATGACCTGGATGTCAGCGGTGCAGATGATGGATTGGGGATAGATGATCTCAGTGTGGAAACTAACCCCGCAGATAATACACCGCCGTTGCTGCTGACGCTGAACCCTGCCAACAGCAGCACTGGCGTGGCATCGACGGTATCGGCTGAGATAACATTTGACGAGAACATACAAAAAGGTACCGGCAATATCGTGGTGAAAAAAACCAGCGATAATAGTATTGTACAAACAATCGATGTCAGCAGTACGGCTGTTGCTGTGTCAGGTACTCATGCAGTAATTAGTTTATCGGGCCTTGCGGCCAACACAGGTTATTATATTGAAATAGATAATGGAGCGATAAAGGACTTGGCGAATAATAGTTTCGCAGGTATCGCAGGCAGCAGTACATGGACATTTACCACCGGCACTTTATTATTTAATGCTACATTTAATGTTTGTTCGTCTGTACCTTCCGAAGGTTTTACTGCTTTCAGCGCAGTAGGGCCGCAGGTTTGGGCATGTACTACATTTGGCCGCGATGCGAATAATCCGCCTACCGGCAGTGCTGCGTACGGGCTGCAGATAAATGGATTTGATGTAACCAATATTCCAAACGAAGACTGGTTGATTTCACCATCATTTGACCTTACTGCAACAACTTTCCCGATATTATCTTTTTACAGCCGTACGAGGTTCAATGGTTCGCCACTTCAGTTGAAAATTTCTACAGACTATCCTGGTTCCGGCGATCCGAGAAACTTTACCTGGACAGATATTAATGGCAAATTCCCCGGCCAGACAACAGATGTATGGACTTTGTCAGATGGGATCAACCTGGCTGCTTTTAAATCGGCGAATGTGCACATTGCGTTTGTTTATACTTCAAGTGCAGATGACGGCGCCCGTTGGACACTGGACGACATCAGTCTTAATAATTCTGCCACACCGCCACCAGCTTCACTAACGCTGAGCACCGATGATATACAATTCGGATATGTAGCAGGCGGCGCAACCAGTACAAAAACATTTACCGTTACCGGAAATGATATTACCGGGCTGCTTACCATAACGGCGGCAGGAAGTTTCCTGCTGTCGACGGACAACACCACATTTACTTCTTCTGTTTCATTTACACAGCCAGAAGCAAATAATATCATTAAAACGGTGTATGTGCAATTTGCACCTGCATTAAATGATAAGAATTTTACCGGAATGGTTACTGTTTCTACTACAGGTGTTGCAGATACATTGATTAACCTCAAGGGTAGCAGCATTGATCCCATAAAGACACTGGAAGTAGTAAACTGGAACCTGGAATGGTTTGGAAGCACCACACTCGGGCCAACAAATGATAACCTGCAGGAACAAAACGTAAAAACAGTTTTACAAAATACCGGTGCAGATTTGTATGGGCTGGTTGAAGTGGTTGATGAGGCAAGGCTTGCCAATATAGTGAGCCAGATGCCGGGGTATTCCTATGTTATTTGTAACTACGGATCGCATACCAATATCAACGAAGCAGGCGCTACCCCACTTTCAGAAGCACAAAAAGAAGCATTCGTTTACAAAACTTCCATGTTTAGCAATATCAGCACTACACCATTGTTGACACAGGGAATTAACAGTAGTGCAGATCTTACCAATCCTGCCTACAATTATTTCTCCAGCGGACGTTTCCCATTCATGATGACAGCCGATGTTAATTTGAATGGTGATACCAAAACAATCCGTTTTGTATTGCTGCATGCAAAAGCCAATACATCTCCAACTGCTACCGCTTATGACAGGAGGAAGAGGGGCTCAGATACCTTGCACTTTACGCTCAATAATCTTTATCCAAATGACAATATCATATTGCTGGGTGATTTCAACGATGATTTGGATCAGAGTATCACGGATGGATTTACCACAACATCTTACAGTGCATTTACGACGGACAATACTAATTTCTTTTCACCAACACTTGCTTTGAGTTTGGCGGGTAAAAAATCAACTGTAAGTTTCAATGATGTAATAGACCATGTAATGTTGTCAAATGAGATGAAGGCATTTTATATGAGTGCATCGTCCAGCATCTTAACGGATGTTACGAGTGTAATTCCAAGTTATGGAACCACTACTTCAGATCACTATCCTGTGTTTACGCGGTATGCGTTTGATGCAGCGGTATTACCCGTGAAGCTGGTTGATTTTAATGCTGTAAAACAAAATAGAATTGTTGCCATTAACTGGACAACCGCGGAAGAGACCAATACAAAAGAATTTGTGATAGAAAGGGCCGCTGATGGAAGCCGCTTCAGTAATATTGGAACAGTGTCTGCAAAAGGGAAAGCTTCGGCTTACACCTTTAATGATGGATCACCCATTGGCGGCAATAATTACTATCGTCTCAAAATGGTAGATGCGGATAATAAGTTTGCCTATTCGAAAGTGGTAAAACTGGTATTCACGAATCAACCAGTAGTAAAGATTTCACCCAACCCGGCCAGCAGTTTTATAAAAATTTCCATGGAGAATATTAATGAGCGATTACTGGTACAATTGATAGATATGAATGGCAAAATTGTAAAACAACAGGCGATGGCGCAGGGCATACACAATACTGAGATATCAATCGGTGGTTTGTCAAAAGGTTTATATACCATTAAAGTCGTGGGCAGCAAAGAGGTATCAACCCAGAAATTGGTCATTCAATAATGTAAACATACTGCACCGCCCCTTTTTTATACGGCCCCGCAACATTTGCGGGGCTTTTTTGTAAGAATAGCGGTAAAGCCTTTTTCCTGTACTTTTACCGAAATTTTTTAAATCCTGATTCTAAGCTATGAGCCAAAGACTTACTGCCGCCATTACTGCTGTAGGCGGCTATGTTCCCGAAGATAAACTGACGAATTTTGACCTGGAAAAGATGGTTGATACCAATGACGAATGGATAAGAACCCGTACTGGTATTGAAGAAAGAAGAATTTTAAAAGGCGAAGGCAAGGCCACCTCCGATATGGTCGTACCTGCTGTTTTGGAACTCTGTAAAAAAAGAGGCATCGATCCTGCTGAAATAGACTGCCTGATTGTGGCGACCGTTACACCTGACATGGTTTTTCCGGCAACGGCTAATATTGTATGCGATAAAATCGGCGCCATCAATGCCTGGGGATTTGATATGAGCGCCGCCTGTTCTGGTTTCCTGTTCGCCCTCACAACAGGTGCCAGCTATATTGAAAGCGGTCGTTATAAAAAAGTAGTTGTGGCTGGTGCTGATAAAATGAGTGCAATAATCGATTACACCGATCGGGCTACCTGTATCATATTTGGAGATGGTGCCGGAGCTGTTTTATTGGAGCCTAACAATGAAGGATGCGGCGTGCTGGACAGTATACTGAGAACAGACGGGAGTGGCAGAAATTACCTTCACATGAAGGCAGGTGGTTCATTAAAACCAGCAACGATTGAAACCGTTACTGCGAAGGAGCATTTTGCCTACCAGGAAGGACAGGCAGTATTTAAGTTTGCTGTGAAAGGTATGGCAGATGTAAGTGCAGAATTGCTCGAGCGAAATAAATTAACCGGCGAAGACATCTCCTGGCTGGTACCACACCAGGCCAACCTCCGGATTATCGATGCGACTGCCAGCAGAATGGGTTTACCAAAAGAAAAAGTAATGATCAATATCCAACGGTATGGGAATACTACGGCGGGAACCATACCACTTTGCCTGTGGGATTGGGAAAAACAATTGAAGAAAGGAGACAATTTAGTGCTGGCTGCATTTGGCGGCGGATTTACCTGGGGTGCAACGCTGGTAAAATGGGCTTACTAATATATCAATACAATTAATTCGCAAACCCGGTTGAATAAACCGGGTTCGTTGTTTATGCTGGTTTGAGGTGTATTCATAGATCGAATCCAATAAATAAAAAAGCCCTGCATTGAATGCAAGGCTTTTCATAAATGAGTTGTGGCTTAGTTCTTTTTTCCTGATCCGCCGAATACATAACCGACAGTAATATTAAATGCACTGTTGGTAACTTTGTCGCCACTTTCGAAATTGCTGTTACCTCCTGTTTTGGCAATGTTTGCCAAACCAAATAAATAACGGGCACTTATCACAACACCAGGCTCAAAAGTATATTCTGCCCCGAATACCCCGTTAAAGTCAACACTTTTGTAATCGTCTTTAGCATCTACGCTGGATCCACCGCCTTTGTATTTTGAACTAACCAAAATACCTACCTGCGGGCCCGCATACACGCCAAAGCCAGAGTTTTTGTACTTGGCTAAAACGGGAATAGCAATGTAATCAAGGTTTACGGAAAAAGTTGATCCGGTGCTTTTGTCCTTAGCACCCATTTGTGAGTACAGTAATTCAGGCTGTACGGCAAAGTTTTCAGAAACGCCAATTTCAGCAAAGCCACCAATGGCAAGGCCTACTTTTGAATCCCCGGTCTGGCTTCCCCCGCCAGAACCACTTTTAAATTTTTGATTGGCAACATTGATACCTGCTTTTGCACCGAAGCTAACGTCCTGGGCAAAACCAGCAGTAACAATAAGTAAGAGAGCAGTCGTTGATAAGAGGACCTTTTTCATAGTTGATTGTTTTAGGATTTAAAGTTTACTTTAGTAAATCATTGCAAAGAAATAATTTGCATTTGATAAGTCCAAGCAATCGATTGAAAAGATTATGGGCGGTATAAAGTATTTTAACAATATGTAAAGGTATGGCATGCCCTTTTAATTTAATAGAAATGCTGAGCAATCAATATGAAAAAGAATAGTTTCCCGCTTTCTGGCTTTAGCTCCGTAGCCATACATACCGGGCACGAAAATGATCCACTTTCCTCACACCTGACACCCATATATGCCACTTCTACTTTTACATTCGATACTGCTGAACAGGGGATGCGTCGTTTCGCGAACCTGGAGCCTGGTTATATTTATACAAGATGGGGCAACCCCGGTTTTACAGAAGCAGAAGAAAAGATCTGTGCCTTTGAATCATTTGGTTTACAAAACTCAGATGGATCTCCCTTGCAATTAAAAGCCTTCCTTCATGCAAGCGGACAGGCCGCGATGACCACCATGTTTCTCGCCAACCTGCAAAAAGGAGATAAAGTGTTATCACATTATTCACTCTATGGTGGAACACATGAACTGCTTCATAAAGTACTGCCACCTCTTGGCATAGACGTAGTGATTGCCGATTTAAGAGATTTGAATGCTGCTGCAAAAGCAATAAAAGACAACCCCGGTATTGCCTGGATGCATCTCGAGACACCTGCAAATCCAACCATACAGTGCGTGGATATTGAAGCCTTAACCAAACTTGCCAGGCTACACAATATTGGCGTATCTGTTGACAATACTTTCGCCACACCTTATTTGCAACAGCCATTTAAATACGGGGTCGATTTTGTTTTTCATTCTACCACGAAATTTCTCAATGGTCATGGAACTGCTATTGGTGGTGTGTTGGTGGGAAAAGATTTGGAAAAGATGAATACAAAAATTACCAAATGGTACCGTTTGCTGGGTGGCAACAGCAATGCGTTCGATGCATTCCTGTTAACACTTGGTATGAAAACATTGGAGCTGCGCATGGAACGCCATTGCAGCAATGCCATGGAAGTTGCCCGCTATCTTGATAAACATTCGTCTGTATTGAAAGTAAATTATACCGGGCTGGAACATCATCCGGATTATGCCACGTCAAAAAAGCAAATGCGTCACCCGGGACCTATGATGAGTATTGAATTAAAAGGAGGGTTGGAGGCAGGAAAGCAATTTATTGATAAACTACAGATGTGTACAAGAGCCGTTTCGCTGGGCACTACGGATACATTAATATCTCACCCGGCCAGCATGAGCCATTACAGTGTAGCCAGGGAAGACCGGGAAAAATTTGGGATAACAGATGGCCTGATCAGGATGAGTATTGGCATTGAAAACCTTCCGGATATTTTAAATGATTTGGAACAGGCGTTGCAATCCTGATACACTCATTATGACTACTACCATTTTATTTTGGCTTAAATTATTTGTTGCCGGCTTAATTCTTCATACTGTTTGGTCAATTGTTCGTGATTGGCGCAAGCGAATAAAGAATCCAAATACAGCAGGAAACAAATGGAAGGAACTGGCTGGAAATATTTTTTATTTATTGGCAGGAGTTTTTATCATGTTTCTTTTGTACACACGCTTTCAGCAACCATTAAACACAGTTTTACAATACAAAGACAAGCCAGCAGGCAAACTTATATTTTACACAGTACCAGGCCAGCGCGAAGATTCACTGCAGGCATATCGCGGAAAAGTTATCATATTGAACCTATGGGCTACCTGGTGCGGGCCCTGCAGGAGAGAATTGCCTGATTTGAACAGGCTTGATTCAGTGTACAGGAATAGAAATGTAAAAGTGATTGCCATTTCAGACGAAGACAATAATACCATTCAATCATACCTGCTGCAATACCCCATGCAGTTGATAACAGGACATTATTCCGGGAATGCCATGCTGGATAGTTTATCGACAAGACCAGTTTCTATTTTAATTGATCGGTATGGGAATATACAGGACGTAGTAGCGGGTGCGCGCGGTTATGGTTTTTTTGAAGACTGGGTGAATGGACTGATTAACCGGAAATGAATTGATACCATGGTTGAATCCCTGGAAATATGGGCAGGGAAAACTGGTTAGTTTGAGTTGTTTACTGCCTTACTTTTTTCAGCAGCATTACATAACCACAAAGGTTTTTCTTCTTTTGCTTATTTACCTGTACCGGTTTTATCATGTGGTATTCGGAGAATTGTGGTATGTAAGAGTAGCTAATGATATTGCCATCCACATCGCCCCACATTTTTTTCTGGTAAACTACTTGGCGTTCGTTCCAGTCGTACATACGTACTTCATATAGTTTTGAAGTGGGATCGCCGATAAAAATAAACTGGTAATAACTTCCCTGGTTTAAGGGAACAACGATGGGCATTTCGTATTCGCTTTCCATCTTAATGGAAGCTTCCCTTACTACTTCAAAACCCTGTGCAGAAAATAATTGTTTGAGGCTGTCTATTTGCGTCTTGTAAGATTCGTTCATGCAGTTTTCCAGGCGTATAACATCTTCCTGGGCCTTAGCTGAAAATGATACGATTACGATCAGGCCCACAAGGGCGATTTTGCACAGGACGCTTTTCATACAAATGGGTTTTACAAGAAACGGATTAACTATAAGGCTCTAAGATAATATTATAACGCTGTTCATGCAAGCTGTATTGCTCTTTATTTACCCTTAACTTTTTATTGGGGTAAACAAGGCCGATACCGGTCAATTATTAGCCTTTAAATGTAATAAATGAGTTGGCCTGGGCTGTACAGGTTAGCACAAGGTCGTTGATGCAAACGTGTTCCGGAAGGGTGGTGACATAAAAAATTACATCTGCTACATCTTTGGCACTAAGCGCTTTATACCCTTCATATACTTTTTTTGCCGTAGCATCATCCCCTTTGAAGCGAATGTTCGAGAATTCTGTTTCAGCCGCACCGGGATGAATAGCGGTTACTTTTATGCGGTGTTGCAGCAAATCGATGCGCATGGCTTTGCTGATAGCATCTACTGCATGCTTGGAAGCGCAATACACATTACCTTTTTCATATACTTCCTTTCCTGCAGTGGAACCAATATTAATAATATGACCTTTATTGCGTGCTGCCATGAATGGAACAACAGCCTTGGTCACATACAATAAGCCTTTTACATTGGTATCGATCATAGTATCCCAGTCGTCAATACTGGCATCATCAAAATAATCCCTGCCCAATGCCAGTCCTGCATTATTGACCAATACGTCAATTGCTTTCCATTTTTCCGGTAATTGCTCAATGGCTTTAAAAACTTCATCCCGCTTTCTCACATCAAAAACAAGTGGTAATACCGAGACACTGTATTTTTTTTCCAGCTCGGCTTTGCTTGTTTCCAGCCTGTCGGCCCTTCTCCCTGTAATGATCAGGTTATACCCGTTTGCAGCAAATATGTCCGCGGCTGCTTTTCCAAAACCGGAAGTAGCGCCAGTAATCAATACCAGTTTGTTCATTAAAATAGGTTTGAAAAATGAGCCACGAAATTATGGAAGAATTCCCGATCCAGGCATCGGTGTTATCATCGTATCAGCACCATGGTTCCTTTCTTTGCAATGACTTTTCCTGTAAAATCGTGTCCCTGCACCACCCAAACATAGGTGCCCGCATCCTGGTTTTTGCCGGCAAATGTGCCGTCCCAACCACGGCCTGATTCTGTGGAACTGTATACCAATTGACCCCAGCGGTTGTAGACGCGGAAGTAATCAATCCTGGTAATGCCCACCGGTATTGGTCTGAACAGGAAGTTCTGATTTTTGCCCGGCGTAAATGCATTGGGAACAAAAATATCCGGTGCTGTTTTGAATACTTTGATATTAATCGTATCGATCGCAAAACAGTTATCGGGCGTATACACTTTCACCGCATATGTATAAATGCCGCTGTTGTTAAATAACGCCGTAGGTGATTGTATATCGTTGTGATCAAGATAGGTGGATGGCGACCATAAATAAAACTGTGCCCCGGTAGCATGTAATTTTAATGGTTGATTTACGACAACGGAAGTATCATTTCCTGCAAAAGCCAGTACAGGAGGCCTTACCGTTACCATAATGGTGTCTTTGCCAGGCTTGGGACATCCCAATACATCGTAGACCTGCAAAATATAACTGGTGGTCCGTAACGGATAGGCAAGTGGTGATAGGGTAGTTGTACTGCTCAATCCATAGGCAGGTGTCCAGGTAAATGTAGAGCCAATAATAGATGCATTTAAGAATGCCGTATCGCGGTAACAAATAACAGTATCAGGACCGGCCATTGCTTTTGGATATGGGACGGTTGTAATAGTCAGGTTATCTGCCACACTGCATTTACCAATCCTTGCCACCAGTTGATAGGTGGTTGTACCTGTTGGAGTGGCAATGGGATTTTTAATGTTTGGATTATTCAGCGATGCTGCCGGTGTCCAGTTGTAAGCAAGTCCATCTGTCGATGGGTGCAAGATAACTGAATCTGTGAGGCATATAGTTGAATCCGGGCCAGCATCCAGTGTAACGTGATCAACAACACGCACCCTGACCGAATCATTATTGATACAACCGTTTTCATTCAATTGAACAGTATAGATAGTTGTATTGGTAGGGAACACAAATGGATCAGGCGTATTGGAATTGATGATACGGGTAGCCGGTAACCAGGTGAATACGCCGAATCCGCTGGCATGTAACTGCAGCGTATCCTGTATGGGAAGGTTACTGCATATCAGCGTGTCTTTAAATGCCAGTGTAATCAATGGTTTGTCCTTTACCTGTACCATTACGATTGCTGTGTCTATGCATCCTTTATTGCTCTGCACTATCAACTGCGCCTGCTTGGTACCGATGGTGCTATATTTCCAGGTGGGGTTTTGAAGATGTGATGTGTCTGCCAGGGTGGTTTCATCGCCAAAGTTCCAGCTCCATGCATTGACAGTTCCGTATCTTGATTTTGTAGTATCAGTAAATTGCAATGGGTTTAATATACAACTTCCGGTGACGGTAAAACCAGGATAGAAGCCGGGATATACTTTGGCAAGTGTTGTTGTAGAATCCACGCATTGTCCGCCAGCAAGGATTACTTTCAATTTAATTAAATAGGTACCTGAATCTGCATAAGTATGTTGTACGTCCCCTAACATGCTGCTGGAAGTGTCGGGTTGCGAGCCATCACCAAATTGCCAGATGTATACAGAACCTGTGGGGTTCGCCTGTTCGTTCCTGAATGTAACATTGAAATCATCGCAATAACTATAATCAGGTTGTAATACTGCCTTCAACGGAACACAATCCGCAATACGCAGGTGAATGTCTTTCCGGTGTACATTGATCAAAACACCATGCCGGTATTCGTTGATGCAGGCTGTTACGACATATTGCGCTGCAGTGGGAGGAGCGATTCCTGAAATAATACCAGTTGAAGGATTAATCGTTGCCTGCAATCCCAGCGGACTTGCGCCACTGTAGGGAGGCTGATAACCGATGGGCAGATAGGGTGGAGGAAATGCAGGATTGGGAGCTGGGTTGCCACGGCCACCTCCCTGGTATGCATCACAAAGAGAATATACCAGTGAATCGCCATCAGGATCAATGGCCGAAAAATCATACGTGAAAAAAGATCCGACACAAATGGCTACTGCATCATTGCCGGAGATGACCGGGCTGCTGTTGTGTTCGGGCAATGGTAATGCGTTTGTTCCGGGAATATCACACAAATAAGTAGCTCCGTAACTGTCGCTGGGTGCAATTACATTTTCAATACCAGCTATTCGGCAGCAGCGTTGCAATGAAATGGTATAACCAACAGGATCGTCCGGTAATTCAACGATGGCATCATAAAATCGCATACGGTAACAAATATCCGTCGGTGGGTTACTGATACATGGATTGGAATTGGGGTCGTAACTTATTTGTATTTCGTTGGACAACGGTGCGTTTACAACCGAGCCAAATTGTGCATTGCTGGCCTTGCTGAAAATAGTGAATGGTTCTTCCGGATCTAATTGCTGTGGCGTGGCATCGCAACGAACATATAGTTTGAGTGTAACCTGGTAACGCGAAGTACCGGCCACGGTACCGGGCCCGAGGTATTTGTAATACATTTCTCCGCCCCGTATATGTGCAGCAAATAGCGGAACAAAGAAAAAAATTGAAGTCAGTATGGCCAGTAGTTTCTTCATGCACCTGGATCCGGATCAGTTAACGTATACGTTGTCCAAAAATGTTTTCAATGCTTCATTTGCCGCCCCGGTTTCTTCCCACATCCCCATGTGGCCGCTGTTTTCAAGAAAGTGAATGTACGATATTTGCGGCAGGTGGCACTGTTGCAGCACCTGTTCTGCAGGCACTGCTGTATCGTATTTTCCAATGATAAATGATACAGGTTTTGTAAATGTTTTTAATATATCCGTCCTGTCCTTTCTTGCTATCATTATTTCATAATATTGAATCAGTGCAGCAGGTTCAAAACCTTCGTATTGCGTTACCATTGCCTGTACGGTACCGGCATTTGAGGT
This sequence comes from Chitinophagaceae bacterium, assembly GCA_044223995.1. Classification (GTDB taxonomy): domain Bacteria; phylum Bacteroidota; class Bacteroidia; order Chitinophagales; family Chitinophagaceae; genus JACMLD01. The sequence goes on along the minus strand of JBGALE010000010.1, from coordinate 85,990 downwards.
ACGGAAATTTTCACTGAAAAGGTTGGGTATTGATTGCCCGAGGAATGCCTTACTGCCATGTGTACGAATGAATTCGATTCCACGTTGCCTTACTCCCTTCTTTTCGTCGCTGTCTGGATAGGCAGTAGAATGAAAAAGACCGAAAGCCAGCAGGCGTTCAGGATACAGCGCTGCAAAAGCTAATGTGACATAGCCGCCCATGCTATGCCCAATCATGATTGTTTCGTCAACTTTTTCATGATCCAGTATAGCTTTTAACTGTGCAGCAATTTTTTCCATGGAATCGTTGGCAGCATCAAATGGTGAACGGCCACTACCGGGCAAATCAGGGATAATAAGCCTGTAAAATGGTGAAAGGGCTTCGGCCTGGTATTTCCATACATCGCTGTCTTCACCAAATCCGTGTACCAGCATTACCGGTTTACCCGCTCCCAGTACACGGTAATGAATGTTGGTATTGCCAACAAGTACTTGCTTGTCATTATTCATGCGGGTACTTTTTTATAACGCATCCACAAACGCAGCAATAATAGTGCAACAATTGGTAAAAGGGCGTTATTCATTTCCTGCGGCAGCCATTTCCAGGTGAGTAACAATACTATTTGCAGGAGGGCACACAGCAGCCAGTATTTTTTAACCCAGCTTTTCTTCTTATTGATAAAAAAGGCCATCGCTGCATGGGAGGGGAGCGCCCAAAGAATATTAAAGTTATTGCTGCATACCGTATCAACTCTTCCTATCCACATCACGACCAGCAGTACGCCTAATAAACCAGTAATGAAAAAGAATAAAAAATCAAACACATTAAAAAAGAATGAGATCGGTTTTGATGTGGAAAAACTCAGTAATGCAAGTGCAATACATAGGATACTAAAGATCAAAAACGGCGGCATATCCCCATCTTTATTGCTGTTGTTTTCAGCAGGAAGTATGACGGCTTTATTTCCCACCAATGGCTGACTGCTTCTGGAAGCGCTGTCAAATCCCATCATCAGGTAATCCGGCAGGAACATTGCCTGCTCATTTTTTACGGGGATGTCCAGATTGCTGCCCAGTAAAATATCAATACCCAATTTGCTCCAGGACTCATGTCCCTTATCAAGGTATTCATGTATCAGGTTGCGAAAGGTGACTGGTTTTCCCGGAAGTATATTTTTAAACGCAAGTGGTGAACTGGTATGACTGTTGACGATATCACGCAAACGGGAAGAACAGTTGTCGTACAAGAACTGGTAGAGATAAAATTTGTTTTGCTCGAGCGCATTGGTACGCAGTGCTCCGGCCAGTTGTGTTTTTTCCGTACAACTAAGATTCAGCTCCTGTTCGGTAATGCCCCGTTTGAAATACTGGTACTCTTTCACAAACTCCTGGAATGGCGCCACAGAAACAAAATACATCATATTGCCCTGCCCGAATTTGATATAAAAATTGGGGTCATCAAAATCGAATGTGCCGTAGTTATAAATGATATCAATAGCCGATGTGCTGTCGGTAACACGGAGTGCACTATGACCAAAAGTAGAATACAATTCATCACCCGGCGTACAGGTAAGAAGGCTTATACGCAGGTGACAGGAATCTTGCTGGGAAAATGCATATTGTTGCAGTAACAGCAACAATAATCCAAACAGTAATTTTTTCAAGCAGGAAATTTATTACAAGTTCGGAAAAAATCCAATAGCGGGAGGCATACAACTACTCCGGCAATATTAATAGATTGCAAATATTATTTCCTCGTATAATTGGGTGCTTCCTTGGTAATTTCTATATCATGTGCATGACTCTCGCGCATGCCCGCATTGGTTATCTGTATAAATTGCGCATCGCTTTTCAGCAATGCGAGGTTTTTGGCGCCGCAATATCCCATCCCTGCCCGCAGGCCACCTACATATTGCGTTACTACTTCCTTCAGGTTTCCTTTATATGCCACCCTGCCTTCAATTCCTTCGGGTACTAATTTCTTCAAATCATCTTCCACATCCTGGAAATAACGGTCGCTGCTTCCCTGCGACATGGCGCCAATGGAACCCATTCCGCGGTATTCCTTAAACTTTCTTCCTTCGTAGATGATGGTTTCACCGGGACTTTCCTCCACGCCTGCAAATACACTTCCCATCATCACCGTATCGGCACCGGCTGCCAATGCTTTTACCATATCGCCGGTATAACGTATACCACCATCCGCAATTAAAGGGACACCGGTTTGTTTCAATGCATCATACGCTTCCATAATGGCCGTTACCTGTGGCACACCTGCACCCGCAACAATACGTGTTGTGCAAATAGAGCCCGGCCCAATACCCACTTTAACCGCATCGGCGCCTGCTTCTGCCAGTGCTTTTGCACCAGTGCCCGTACCAACATTGCCTGCGATTACCTGCAGTTTCTTAAAATTCTTTTTGACATTTTTCAGCGCATCAATCACACCACGGCTATGCCCATGCGCACTATCGAGACAAACCACATCAACACCAATTTGCTGTAAAGCAGCCGCACGGTCCAGCATGTCTTTTGTAATACCCAGCGCAGCACCGACAAGCAAGCGGCCATACCTGTCTTTTACTGCATCGGGATGACTGTGTAATTGGAGAATATCGCGGTAAGTAATCAAACCCACCAGCGTATTGTCTTTTTTTACGACGGGTAATTTTTCAATTTTATAAGAGCGTAATATTTTTTCGGCTTTCTTTAAATCAGTTCCTTCCGGTGCAACAATTAAATTTTCATTTGTCATCACTTCCTGCACCTTACGTTTTTTATTGCCTTCAAAACGTAAATCACGGTTGGTAAGAATGCCGACCAGTTTATTGTTTGTATCGACAATGGGGATACCGCCAATTTTATTTTCCTTCATCAGGCGCAATGCGTCTCCAATAGTGGCATCAATCTGCAGGGTAATCGGGTCGATGATCATCCCGCTTTCACTTCTTTTCACTTTTCGTACCTGTTCTGCCTGTTGTTCGATGCTCATGTTTTTATGAAGGATGCCGATACCACCTTCGCGTGCCAGCGCAATAGCCAGCGTCGCCTCGGTTACCGTATCCATAGCGGATGATAACATCGGGATATTGAGTGAAATTTCTTTGGTAAGACGCGTTTGTATGTTTACTTCACGGGGCAATACCTGTGAATACGCAGGCATTAAAAGCACGTCGTCGAACGTTAATCCTTCACCGAAAAATTTTTTGCTGATAGTCGCTTTGATGGAAGACTTACTGGCAGAACCAGTAAGACGCGGGGTATTTATTCTTGCCATGTGCAAAGATAGTGCAGCAGGCAAATTGCTTCCAAATAATATTTTCCAAATCACACGAAACGATTGCTGGTGGCGGATTTTGGAGGTTTAACAAAAGCGCCCCCACTGTGCTTGTCAAAGTAATTGGTATAATTTCCCGGGCAGCGAACAAATGATCTGTTGCAATTCAAGATTTAATATGGCGGCTGCCGCCGCGCTGCTGTTCAGGCCGCTGTTGATATGTAATTCATCGATGTGAAGATTGTTTTTCTGCTGTAAAACGTTTATTATTTTTTCTTCATCCGCAGTCAGGTTAACAAAGAGCTCTCTTTGTTTTTTCTTTTTTAACGGTGCATGCTGTACCCAGCCCATGTATTCCAGTAAATGCTCCGGGCCGGTTGCAATCATTGCCTTGTTTTGCCTGATTAAGTGATTGCACCCCATACTTTTCTTATCCGTATTTTTTCCTGGTATCGCAAAAATATCCTTGTTGTATCCAAATGCCAGTTCTGCTGTAATCATACTGCCGCCTTTTATGTCTGTTTCTGCAACAAGCAATACATCGCACATACCAGCCACAATACGGTTTCTTATGGGGAAATTGTGTTTATCGGGTTTGGTTTCCATTCGAAATTCGGATAAAATGCCGCCGCCTTCTTTTATCATTTCTCTTGCAAGCGTATTGTGTTCCGTTGGATAAATGGTATCCAGTCCATGTGCCACCACACCGATGGTTGGTAATTTATTTTTTACCGCCGCTTTATGTGCCACCGCATCAATGCCCAATGCCAGCCCGCTGACGATGGTTACACCGTGCTGTGCCAACCCGTCCACAAATTTTTCTGTTTGTTGTTTTCCGTAGTCGGTTTTACTTCGTGTGCCAACAATGGCAATTATCCTCCCTGCATTCAGGGATGCTGTACCGCGATAATATAAAAGTGATGGCGGGTCGTAACACTGCAGCAATCGTTGCGGGTAGCCGGGGTCGGTTAAAAAAAGCGGTTTGATTTTATATTTTTCCAGGAAGACCAGTTCCTTTTCCGCCTTGTCAAAATCACTGAACAATTTAATGGCAGCCGCGCGCATGCTGCCGATGCCTTCAATACATTCGAGTTCCTTCTTTTTTGCATGGAAGATAGCGGCAGCACTCCCAAAATGTTTTACAAGGGTTCTTGTATGCACGGCGCCCACCTGAGGAACAAGTGTCAAAGCCACCTGGTGCAATAGTTCATTATTCATAAGGGTAACAGCATCGTTGTTTGAAAACGAAACAGGCAATGAATGTAAAAAAATATTTTACACGGGGGATGTAGAAATTATTGGCTGATTACTTTCAACTCGGTGCGGCGGTTTTGCGCCCTGCCTTCTTCGGTATTGTTATCAGCAATGGGTTGTGTGGCGCCAAATCCCTGGTAACTGAGCCTTTTGGGATCAACACCTTTTGTAGTTATATATTCTACAACAGCTTTTGCGCGGTTGTCTGAAAGGGTCATATTATCGGCAGGTTTACCTACATTGTCCGTATGACCGTTGATTTGAATTTTTAATGTCGGATTATCCTTCATCAGTTTTACCACATTGTCCAGTTCCACCTGTGATTCCGGTTTGAGTTCATATTTTTTTGTATCAAAGAAAATATTGCGCAGCACAATCGCAGCATTTACTTCCAGTGGCTGCAATGGTATATCGATGTTGTAGGTAGAGTCGGGTGATTTTTGACTCAGCGGGAAATTATCAGAGAAGAAGAGATAGCCTTTGCGGTTCACATTAAATGCATAATCTTTTCCAACAGGTAAAGTGATCAGGTAATTGCCGGTTTCGTCTGTTTGTACCCGCGAGATGATTTCCTTTGTTTCCAGGTCGGTCAGTTCCACAGCAGAGGGGAGCCCGTTCTTTGTTTTCTTGTCAAACACTTTTCCCTTTACCCAAAGAGTTTTAACCGGCCGCACATCGTTGCGCAGTTCGAATGTATATAAATCCAATCCACCACGGCTGTCACTTCTGTCGCTGGCATAGTAAGCTGTTGATCCGTCTGCAGTGATTACAAGGCTGCCTTCATTTTCGATGGTATTAATCGGATAGCCGAGGTTGTGCGCAGCACTCCATTTTCCCTTCGCTTCTTTTCTGACTAAAAAAAGATCGTCACCACCATAACCCGGTTGTCCATTGCTGGTAAAATACAATGTTTGGTTGTCGGCGTGGATAAAGGGGCTTCTTTCTTCACCGGCTGTGTTTACTGATGGGCCAAGGTTTTCGGGTTCGCTCCATCTTCCATTCGGCAGGTGATGGCTCACATAAATATCGCTGCCCCCAAAACCACCGGGGCGGTTGCTGGCGAAATACAAATCGCGTTTATCAGGCGACAATGAAGCAGAAGATTCCCAGGCATCAGTATTGATCTTATTTCCCATATTCTCCGGCACACTCCATCCATCTGATGTCAGGTAAGAAATATACAAATCGCAACTTCCGTATCCTTCCGGGAAATTACAACCAGTAAATATCAGCCATTGTCCGTCCTGTGATATATTTTGTGCGCCTTCGTTGAAATTGGTGTTGATATTTCCTTCCAGTGCCTTTGCTTCGCTCCAAACGCTGTCCTTCTTGAAAGTTTCGTAGAAATCTTCATTCATGCCATTGACTTTCCGGGTGAAAATCAAATGGCCGCCATCAATAGTGAGGGCAGGAAAATACTCTGAGAAACGGGAGTTGACACTATCGCCCAGGTTCTTTGGTTCGAAATGATAACTGCTGTCACTGTTGTTTTTTTTATAATCCAGTGCAAACTGGTAACATTTTTTCCTGTAATAGGCGAAACGCAAACTGGATTCGCTCAAGTCTGGGATGGACAGGAAAGATTCAATCGCATTCAATGCTTTGTCAAAAGAACCGGTACCCGCGAGGCTGATGGAATAGGACAGGTTGTATTCCTTAAAATACAAAGAATCGATGGCGCGCCCCTTTTCATAACTGGCAATGGAGGCATCATAGTTTTTTAACTCACTGTACATACCGCCCATTGAAATGTATGCATCCAGGTATTTGGGATCAATTTTGACTGCATCCTGCAGCAGGGCGATGCTTTCTTTTAATTTGCCGTCTGAAATCAGTTCGGATGCTTCATTGTATAATTTAACCGCTTTCTTGTTTACTTTCATTGGATCGTAATACTGTGCGGAGACTGTTACAGATATAATAAGGATGAATATGGTACAGATATACTTCATGGAATTATGGTAAACATGACAATGTAAACGTTGCGAACCGATATTTATTCTTTTAATATTCCTGTAAATATAGCAACTGATAATTTTAAGGAACGTTAATATACTTGTGCACCTGCAGGCTCAGTTCCCATTGGGGGTGTGCCTTTATATAATCAATAATCATAGGTGTCACAATGGCCGATTTGTCCCATTCCGGTTGCAGGTACAGTTTACAGGAAGGAGAAACGGCAGCAGCATATTTTTCTGCCCAGGCAAAATCGCTTTTATTAAAGATGACAACCTTTAATTCATTGGCAACAGGAACTATTTCAGGAAGCGGCGCCTTGAATTTTTTGGGAGATAAACATATCCAGTCCCAATGGCCACTGAGCGGGTGCGAACCGGATGTTTCTATATTGGTTTCAAAGCCTGCAAGCTGAAGGGAAGTGGTCAACTCATCCAGTTGGTGCATCAGTGGTTCTCCGCCGGTGATTACTGCCAGCCTTCCAGGGAAACGACTTGCTTCCGATACAATCTGGTCGGTAGTTTGCTGCGGATGTTTTGAAGCATCCCAGCTTTCCTTTACATCGCACCAAACACATCCCACATCGCATCCGCCCAAACGAATGAAATAGGCGGCACGTCCCTGGTGAAACCCTTCTCCCTGGAGTGTATAAAAAGATTCCATTACTGGCAATGTAACGATGCTGGTGGCTGTGTTTATCATGAGCCGCAAAGATCGGGAAAGAACGGGAAATGGAAGTAAAAATTCAAAGTTCAAAAATCAAAACGGATAATACATTTATTTTTTAACAAACGCTTATTGATTATTCTAAAGTCCAGTTGTTAATTCCTCCAATACTTTTTTTGGGCAATCGCTGATTTCGAGCCTATATAATGTAAGATTAGCCTTAAACTTTCTTATGGCTCAATCTTTTATAATAAATGTTTCCCAGCCATCATATTCTCCGTTGCATTTTACCGCTTCTTTTCTGAGTACAATAGTGAGATTCGAAATAGATGTTATATCTACTTTATCGATTCTTGAAATTTGCAATTTAAATGGCCGCATACCATTGTTTGCCTTTTCTTTGTTTTCAACCTTGAAATGTTGACTGTTTGCATAGTTTATAAAGCAGTCCCTGTCTTTTTCCGTCGGAAAATAAATCCAATGATCAACCTGCCTGGTTTTTTCCAGTTTGTCACCTGCTTCTGTCAGTTTCATCAGCACCTTATCATTTCGCATGTATTCCAGGATAACTTCACTTGGATATAAACCATTCAGGTAACTGTCCCATTTAGTGTCTGCCGTTATTGAATTTGTATATGCATAATCCTTAAAATAAGTGTTGTAAACTTTCTCCAGTAAATTTCTAAGCCCGGTCGTATCGTGGACATAGTAATAATCTCTTCGCCTGCATTGATAAGTAAAAGTTGCTACCTGGGTACCAATGACAACTTTTTCCAAAGCAGACTTAACTGAATCAGAAATTGTATACAGCGTGGCAAATTCTTCCTGGGGCGGAAAACCTGTACTGTCACAATGTTTGAATGTAACTCCTGTGACCAACAGAAAAGGAAGATTTTTTACAGGAGCATAGTTTTTTGCGGACATATTAATTATCACCGATCCAGGCCCTTTTTCAAAACTCGCCATATAAATATCCCAATTGTCTTTTTGGGCAAAAATAACTGTACTTGAGAGAGTGATTAGTAAAAATAAGGCAATGAAATTTTTCATAAGCGTGTTAGTAATAACAGTAAATATATTTTCTTTCTTCTGACAGATCAACAATGACCTCTATTTGTGGGAAAACCCTGCATTGCACAATGCTTTCTCCAATTCCGATTGCAAATGTACAATGTCATGATATATCACCTGGTAATCACTGGCGCCCGACACAGTCGTAGAATGTGCTGCGGCAATATTGCGCAGGTAGATAACCGGTTTCCCTTTCGCCTTTGCATAACCTGTTTCTACACCAATACCAATTCCCTTTTCGGAAGTTTCGGCAATCAGCAATACGCATCTATCGATGTCTGTAAACGCCTGGGCCATCATTTCTTTTTCCTGTGAAGCATTGAAACTGTAAGCGTCTGCAAAAACAAAACCGGTGATGCTATATTGTTGTAAGATTTCCATGATCGCATCAACTTCCGCTTGCAAATTCTTTCGGTTGCTGTAGCTAATAGAGATATAGGCAGTCATGCTTTGGGCGTGCTTGCGGTTAAATTAATTATTGATTCAATATTCCCAGGTAGGCTATCCACGGACCCACTGCTTCTTTGTACTGTTTGGCCATCACTCTTGAAATTTGTGCAATATGGTTGAGATCATGCACCACCCAGGTAGAGAGCAGTTGTGATAAAGTAACATTGCCAAATGCCGGGTGCACACCTGTTTCCCCGAATTGCGAATCAGTAATATTGGCAGAACGCAGTATGTTGATATTTATCTCCCTTAATTGGGAAAATTCATCCAGTAACTGCAGCATTGTTTTCCCCTTGCTATTTTCAAACTGTGCAAAACGATCAAATTTTTCAAATTTTCGTTCATCGCTGCCCGAGCGTATAATTTGCATCCTGGGTATCCAATCGGTTTTTTCGCCATGAATCAAATGGCCAACGATATCGTAGGCACTCCATGTGCCTGATCCTTCATTTGGCGTGACCCATTCATCTGAAAGCCCCTGCAGCAACGAGCGCAATACTACAGGTGTTCGTTCCAGTATTTCGATTGATGTTGAAATGGTAAATTTCATTGGTTACTGTCAATAGTGTCGTTAAAGGTAACGAAGAAATAAAAGCCATGATGTGAAGATAATATTGACAGGTTCGTTTCTTTATTTTCCATGCACGCGAATAATCGTGTCGGGTGGTTGATAAGCCTGTGGGACTGCATACAGCTCCCCAAGGATTTTTGCAAGCCCTGCGGGCTCTTCTGTCAGGTAAACGCAAGTAAAACCGGTGTCAATTTTTGATACGAATGGTACAAAGTACTGGTATTTGTTTTTTTCAATGAGTGGAATTACCGCTCTTCCATTAAGCATTTGCACGATGATAGTGTCGCTGTTTATCTTATTTACTTTTGCATAAGTACTGATGCAAAGCGGTAGTTTGAAGAAATTTTCAGATTCATATTTACCAAAGCTTACCAGTTCCGCATAAGTTTGTCCGTTCACCGAAATAAAGATCATTTCATAGTGCGTGGTATCGGTATAACCTGCATCATGCCCCATAGGATCTTCCAGGGACGTGTTGGTATGATCTGCACCTGTATAGCTGACATGGACGAAATAGGTATTGATGTCATTCGTTGATCCATTATTGATGTTGATCTTGTGTGAAGTATCAATCCAGCGGCCGGTACTCAATCCTGTCCAATTACCCTGCAGGCTTTTTATTTCAAGCAGGTTGACGTTGGGTACTTTTCGGCTGTTGCTTAATTCAGTCATAAAATTATTCACAGAAAAAACCTGTGGATACTTGCTGCAGGTGGTAAAAATGAGTAACAACACCGGTATAAATAAAAGCAGAAGCAGCTTTTTCATTGTATCATTTTTACAAAGTTGCTGCTAAGGCATGCTGCCATATTATGACAGGTTTCAGCCGTTCTGATGACGGTGATCACCAGTGTTCTTCCCTTTCAATAGTAAATTGAAACAATGTGATACAAGGGGAGATGGGTTGATGTTTTAATGCCGCGATCAAAGACTGCGTTGTTTTCGCAAATATGTTTTTGCTTCATTCAATTCCTGCCTGTTGGCACCGGGAGAATGGCAGGTTTCCAGTAATTTTTGGTAATAAGTAGCTGCTTTTTCGCTGTTGTTTGATAGTTGTGAAGACAATGCGGCACCATACAAACCATTGAAACGGTTGGGATGCGTTTTTAAATCAGCTTCGTAGGCATACAAGGCTTTTTGGGGCTGGTTCATCTGCAATAGCATGTCAGCCAGCAGTTCCCTCGCGGGAATTACTTCGCCAGGCGTGACGGGATGTTTTTCTGTATTGTCTTCCATATCTGCTGCATTGATCATTAACTGTTCTGCTTCTTTTTTGTTTCCATTCGCAAATAATATCCAGGCTTTTGCTGTATTAATTTGTATCTGCACCTGGTTTGCTTTATAAGTATCCTTTTGTTCTACCAGTATGCTGTGCAGCTTGCTCAGTTTGCCTAGTTCTGCACTGGCCGAATCCATGTTGCCGGTATGAACATTGCCCATCAGTCTTGTAAAATGTATGATGGCTTCCTGCCACGGAAATTTTTGCCATGGAAAAGAAATAGGGTGCAGTGGAAGAACAGCCGCTTCTTTCCATAACTTATTTTCCAGCACATACCGGGAAGGGATAGCCGCAAAAGCATATGCGTCTTTAAAATTAAGAGGATATACATTTTTTATAGTGTCAAGATAATCGCATTGTTCTTTTGCGTGTTTGTTTTCTCCGGTTTGCAGGTAGGAATACACCAAATAATCCAGCCCATGCAATTCTTCATCCCAATGCCCTTGAATACCCGCGCTTTCTGCATAACATCTTGCAGAAGCCGTGGAAACCAGGTTAGATTGTATGCATTCACCCCATAAGCCCAGCCTGGTAAAAATATGTGAAGGCATGTGTTGTGCATGGGCGGAGGAAGGTGCTATAGAAGCATATTGCCTGGCAGCGGGCAAAGCAAGACTTGCCAGTTCGGGATAATCATAACTGTGAATGATATAATGTACAATGCCAGGGTGATTGGGTTCGCCAGGGTAAATTTGATTGAGTATGGCACCTGCTTTTCGCTGGTTCTTGTATGTTTTATCACCAGGGTCAGCGGCTGCATCCAATGCCAGGGAATAAAAAACGGCGGCTTCCTTATCGTCGGGGTAACTGGTATAAATTTTTTCCATTGCCTTTTCAAAATTTACACTGCGGGCATGGTGATCCATTTTCTTCCAGTCAGTAAAAAAAGCTGCAATGGCGTTGATATAGGCTTCTTCTCTTTTTGATTTTGCAGGGATGGATTGCGCAATAGCAATTGCTTTAGAACCCTTTGTCAATTCTTCTTCTGTTGGCGGCGTCCACAGGGGATGATAATTGCTCATGGCAACACCCCAGTAAGCCATCGCGCAGGAGTGGTCTTCATCAATTATTTTTGCAAATGATTTTTCTGCCTCATCGTATTCAAACGAATGCAGCAAGGCAATGGCCATATCAAATTCCCTTTGAATTTTTTCGGTAGCCGTTATGGTAAAGGATACCTTCCCAAATTGTTTTTCAGGAGGGCCGCACAAAACAACAGATCCCCTTTTAAGACTAATATCACTGATGATATCTGCTGAGGGTGCGGTATTTTTTTGTTTGCAGGAAAAACAGGCAATCAGTATACAAATAGTAAACCCATACAAAGGCCCATTTATTTTTATTTTATTCATACCGGAAAATATTAGAGTATCCAGGGCACATTTCAATACGAAATGGAAATTATGCTAATCCGGCCTTTGGGTTTAGTTATTTAAAGGTAAAGTTATTTTAATATAAAGCGGCGATGTGATGAATGGCTTTTGCCTGCAAACTCCATAACGATAATTCCCAGTACCTTCATGCCTAAAAATATAATTGCCAGGAACAGATTAAAATCGAACAACATGTTAACAGGAATATTGCAGAAAATTTTTACAAGGGATCTCAACCGGTTAAAATCAGAATTGGAACAATACCGCAACGAAGAAAAAATCTGGCATATTGAAAAAAGTATCAGCAATTCAGCCGGCAATCTTAGCCTGCACCTGGTGGGCAACCTTAATACTTATATTGGAGCAGTATTGGGAAATTCCGGTTATGTGCGCCACCGCGACCTGGAGTTTTCACTTAAAAATATTCCGAGGACAGAGTTGATAGAAAAGGTATTGGCAACCATCGTGGTAGTTGAGACTACACTGGGGCAACTAACACCAGCGCAATTGCAAATGGAATACCCGCAACTGGTGTTCGAATCAAAAACTTCCACCGAATACATGCTGGTGCACCTGTCTGTTCATCTCGGATATCATTTGGGACAGGTAAACTATCACCGGCGATTACTGGATGCAGCGCTGGTCTGAAGCAGGGTTCATTTTAATTTCAAAATCGTACAGGTTTTGCATCAAAACCGTACAGTATGCCCACGGTTAAATTCAAAAGCAACTTAGTATTCAGGCAATTATACAACAGGCATATTGTTGGGTTATAGCAAGCTGATTCATTTGTACCGGCTTCATCCAACAAAATCTTACCATGTTCAAAAATTATTTCCTTACTGCCTTCAGGAATTTCCGGAGAAACAAAGCTTTCTCAATAATTAATATACTGGGCTTGTCAATTGGTATCAGCGCTGCACTGGTTATTTTCCTGATTGTTTATTATGAATATAGTTTTGAACATTATGTTCCGCAGCGGCAACGTGTATACCGCGTAGTGCTGGATGCATCGTTTAACGGTGTAAAAGGACACAGTGCGGCAGTGCCGGCACCGATGGGAGAGGCTATGAAGAAAGAAGTAACAGGATTGGAAAATGTCTTTACCCTATTCCAGTTCCAGGGTGATGCTACTGCCAATGTATCGGTTGTCAATAATAATAAGGCAGAAAAGCCAGTTGCTTTTAAAAAGCAAAATAATATCGTGTTCGCCGCCACTTCCTATTTCGATGTGGTTCCTTACCAGTTACTGGCAGGTTCGGGAATTGCTTCCTTAAAGGATCCGTTCAAAGTAATACTGAGTGAAAGCAGGGCGCATACTTATTTTCCCGGCACGCCAATGAATAATATCATCGGGAGGGAAATAGTGTACAACAACGATCTTCGTGTGACCGTCAGCGGTATCGTGAAAGATATGGATGAGGCCACTATGTTTACTGCCCGTGAATTTATTTCCGAACCAACCATTATGGCCACCGATCTGAAAAACCATTTTATGATGACGGTGTGGAACGACTGGATGGCGTATACACAGTTGTTTGTAAAACTGCAGCCTGGGAAGAAAAAGGAAGAAATAGAAGCGCAGGTGCAGCAAATGTTTAAGAAATATAATACGCATCCCAGCCCCAATAGCGTTTTGAGTTACAGGCTGCAGCCTTTGAGCGATATTCACTTCAATTCTGATTATGCGAGTTTCGGCGTCCGGTTGGCAGCCCGTTCCACATTATACGGTTTACTGGCCGTTGCAGCTTTTCTATTGGTACTTGGCTGCATCAATTTTATCAATCTTTCCACGGCGCACGCATCGCAACGGGCAAAGGAAATTGGTATCCGTAAAACAATGGGCAGCTCCAGGAAACAATTGATCATCCAGTTTCTAAGTGAAACATTATTGATTACCGCCATTGCCTCGGTTTGTTCAATTGTGTTAACACCATTATTACTAAATGTTTTTAGTGATTTTATTCCGCCCGGCCTCGAATTGAGTTTACTGGCTCAGCCATCATTGATCGTATTTCTTATTCTATTGACCCTGCTCGTAAGTTTTCTGTCAGGTATTTACCCGGCCCTGGTGTTATCCGGGTACAATCCAGTGCGCTCATTAAAAAACCAGGCATTTACTTATTCAGGTGAAACAAGAAATGCATGGATAAGAAAGAGTTTGACAGTGACACAGTTTGTCGTGGCCCAGTTTTTTATTATCGGAACGATTGTAGTGAGCAAACAGATCCATTATACACTCAATATGGATATGGGTTTTAACAAGGAGGCAGTCATCACATTCGATTTGCCATTTGATACAGTAAAAACACATAGTGTGACATTATTGCGCGACATCAGCCAGGTACCCGGAGTGGCTATGGCCAGCAGTGGGTTTATGAGCCCTGCTGATGCTGGTGTAGCATTTACCAATATCCAGTGTAAGGAAAAAGAGGATGTGAAGACAAATGTGCAAATACGCTGGGGTGATACCAATTTTCTGAAGTTGTACGAAGTACCGGTACTTGCGGGAAGAAATGTTCAGATAGTGGACAGCTTCAGTGAATTTGTTATCAATGAAACCTATGCAAAAATATTAGGCTTTCAGCATCCCGCCGATGCATTAAAGGGTCATTTATTGTTTAACGGGAAAACATTACCAATTGTAGGCGTGATGAAGGATTTTCATGATCAGTCGGCACGTTCTGAAATCGGTGCAATGGTTTTTGCAGGTGGTACCGGAAATACATTTCACATAAAATTGCGCCCCGGCGGCAGGGAAGGCAACGTATGGCCTGCAGCCATCAGTAAAATAGAAAAATTATACAACCAGCAATATCCTGAAGCAGCGTTTAATTATTCGTTTGTGGATGATAAGATCGCGTCTTTGTATCAAAGTGAAAGAAATACTTCCCGCCTGTTAATGTGGGCCACGGGATTGATGGTAACAATAAGCTGCCTCGGTTTGCTTGGCCTGGTGATATACACCACCAACCGAAGGAAAAAGGAAATCGGTGTCAGGAAAGTTTTGGGGGCAACGGTACCGGCTATTGTATCCACGCTTTCACGCGATTTTATAAAACTGGTAGTGCTGGCATTTGTGATAGCCGCGCCTGCAGCATGGTGGGCTGTTCACAAATGGCTGGAAAATTATGTTTACCGGACAACCATCAGTTGGTGGGTTTTTGCATTGACGGCAATATTGATTGTTTTGTTTTCCGTGATTACACTGGGATTTCAAACCATCAGGGCGGCCGTTGCCAACCCTGTAGAGAGTTTGCGGTCGGAATAAAATACATTTATTATTGAGGCAGGCAGAAATAACAGTTTCTGCAGATGCATCAGTTATTTTCCATGCAGGCCCTGAACGTGTTCTTCATTAATGCAGCTATGGTCATAGGACCAACTCCACCGGGGACCGGTGTGATAAAACTGCATTTCGGGGCAACGGATGCATAGTCAACATCGCCCTTTAGTGCGAATCCACTTTTTTTGGATGCATCGGGAACCCTCGTGATGCCTACATCAATTACTATGGCACCATTTTTTACCATATCCGCTTTTACAAATTCTGGTTTACCCAATGCCGCAACAATGATATCGGCATGCTGACAAAGTTCCACCAGGTTGCGGGTATGGGAATGACAAATGGTAACAGTACAATTTCCCGGGTTACTGTTACCGCTTAATAAAATACTGATAGGCCTGCCAACAATATTACTTCTGCCAACGACAACAGCGTGCATACCACGTGTATCTATCTTATAATGTTCCAGCATCAGCATGATGCCATAGGGCGTGGCCGGAACAAAAGTAGGCAGGCCCTGTACCATACGGCCAACACTTACCGGGTGAAAACCGTCCACATCTTTTTGCGGCTGAATGGTGTTAATTACTTTTTCATCAGAGATATGTTTGGGCAAAGGCAATTGCACAAGGATGCCGTCGATGTCCGGATCATTGTTGAGTTCTTCAATTGTATTGAGCAACTTGTTTTCTGTGATTGTATCCTCCAGGCGAATAAGGGATGATTTGAAACCAATTTCAGCGCAGGCTTTTACTTTCGCAGCCACATAAGTTTCACTCGCTCCATTATTACCTACCAGCACCGCGGCGAGGTGGGGTATTTTCTTTCCTTCTGTATTAAGTTGCGCTACTTTAATTTTCAACTCGTCCCTAATGGCTTTCGATGTTTGTTGTCCGTCCAGAATTTGCATGGCGCAAAGGTAAGGGGCGGTTAATTGCGGAAAAATCTTATTAAAAATATTTTCCTGAATAAAAAACACTGTAACTTATAGAACCTAACTGACCTTATGATAAAAGCAATCCCTATGATGCTGCTACTGGCAGTACATCCTGCCGTTGCGCAGGTTACCCGGTCATCATTGTCTGAACCCTACTCCGGTTCAGGCGTTTATTCCCTTCATTTTACAGATGCATTTTCCCCTGCTCTCAACGAAGCAAGTCTTGCCAGGTTAGAAGTGCCTGTTGCAGGCGTTTACGGGGAGAGAAGGTTTCTCCTGAAGGAAATGAATCATTTCAAAGCCATTGTTGCAGTTCCTGTCAGTACAGGTGGTGTGGGAATCACCGTGGATTATTTTGGTGCCGCACTATTTTCTGCGTCGCAAATCGGGATAGGATACGGAAGAAGGCTCAATGACGATGTTGACATTGGCATCCGTATCAATTATAATAGTATTCGCCTCGCCGGGTATGGCAGCGGGGGAACGGTCACTGCAGAACTGGGAACAATATGGCATATTACGCCGTCGCTGCACACGGGTGTGCATATATACAATCCTGCAGGCGGAAAAATCGCACAGGAAAAACTCCCCTTCCTGTATTCCTGGGGTATTGGCTATGAAGCATCGGATAAATTTTTTATCAGTTCCATTATTGCCAAAGAAGAGCAGCAGCCGGTTAACGCAACCATCAGTATGCAGTATCTCTACACAGAACACCTTGCAGTGGGAGCAGGCGTTACCACCGGCAACAATGGTTATTATGCGGGCTTTGGCATTATGTGGAAGACAAACCGCATCGATGTGATCAGTAATTATCATCCGCAACTTGGTTTTACACCTGCGCTGCAATTGATGTTTGATTTAAAGAAGAAAAAGAAAAAAGAAGAAGAGTAATGCGACATTTATTTGTACCCCTTGCTATTCTTTGCTGCGGGACTATTGCTGCGCAGGAAAGAGAAAAGACAAATACCGTTACCGAAGAACAACTGGAATATATTTCCGGGAAAAGTGAATCTGTGACAGAAGATGACGCTGCCATACAGGAACGGGTTTATTACCGGCGCCACCCTATTAACCTTAATGAGGCAAGTGCCGACGAATTAAACACACTTCAACTTTTATCACCGGTACAGGTAGACAACTTCCTGCGCTACCGGCAGCTATTGGGAAAACTGGTGAGTATATATGAATTACAGGCCATTCCCGGCTGGGATGTTTCTTTGATACAAATCCTGCTGCCTTACTGCACTGTAGCAGACAATAGCAGTTTGCGGGAGAAATTAAGCAAACGCTGGATGGGCGGCGAGCAATCCCTGTTATTTAGGTACAGCAGGCAAATCGAAAAACAAAAAGGATATAATACTCCATCCAACAGCAACAATCAATATTACCAGGGAGGGAGCAGTGGCATGTTTTTGCGGTACCGGTATAACTACAAACAACTGTTACAATGGGGAATCACAGCAGACAAAGACCCGGGAGAGCCATTTTTTAAAGGTAATCAGCGATGGGGATTTGATTTTTATTCCTTTCACCTGTACGCTGTGAAGATTGGTTTGATAAAAACACTGGCATTGGGAGATTATACCGTTAATATGGGACAGGGGCTGATCCAGTGGCAGTCGCTTGCCTTCGGAAAAAATGCAGATGCATTGATGATAAACAGGGCAGCAGGAACACTACGTCCATATACTTCTGCCGGTGAGTTTAATTTTCACCGGGGAGCAGGAATTACCATTGGAAAAAATAAATGGGAACTAACATTCTTTGCTTCACTACGCAGGCTGAGCAGCCACCAGGTAAGAGATACATCCAATGGACAATGGTATGTCAGCTCTTTGAAAACGGATGGTTATCACAGGACACAAAGTGAAAGTGGTGATTGCAATAACCTTGAACAATTTACCAGCGGAGCACATTTCGCGTATACCTTCCCGAAGGTGTATATTGGTGTTAATATAATTCACCATCAATTCTCCCGGCCATTCAGGGTGTCTGGTCAGCCTTACGATCTTTTTTCACTGAATGGAAATAAGCTTATCAATGCGAGTATTGACTACAAGTACAGCTTTCGCAACCTGTATTTTTTTGGAGAAGCTGCCACCGACGATCAGCTCAATAAGGCAATGGTGCATGGGTTATTACTATCTGCTGCGCCGGGAGTGGATATTTCACTATTGTACCGTAGGATTGATAAAGCATACCAGGCCTTTAATGCCAATGCTTTTACAGAAAATACCAACCCGGTAAATGAATCGGGTCTTTATTTGGGCGGCCGCTTTCGGCCGGTGAACAACCTGCGGATTGATGCCTATGCCGATGTTTTCCATTTCCCCTGGCTTAAATACCGGGTGGATGCACCTTCGTATGGAAATGAGTACCTGGTACAGTTTACTTACACGCCTGGAAAATCTGTGGAATGGTACGCCCGTTACCGGAGTGAAACGAAGGATTTCAACCGATCTTCAGAACATTTAGTGCTGAATGGAGCCGGCCCTGTAACGCGCCAGGACTTGAGGGTGCAGCTCAACTGGCAACCGCCCGGTCCCTGGTCTTTCGGCCAGCGGCTGGAACTAATATGGTATGATAAAAAAGGCCCTGAAAGGGAAGACGGGTTACTGGGTTATGCTGAATGTTCCTTTGAGCCAGGCATGAAATCGTGGTCGGCCAATATGCGTATTCAATATGCAGAGACGGGCGGATTTAATTCGAGAATATACAGTTATGAGAAAGACTTGTTATACCGCATTGCTATACCCTTTTTTTACGGTCGTGAATGGAGATACTATGTTAACCTGCAATTGAAAACACATTACAACCAAAAACAAAATGTGGGAAAAAAGCTACGTATTGACTGGTGGTTAAAATGGTCGCAATCAGTGCTTTTGGACAGGAATGCCAGCGGCTCCGGCCTCTCGGAAGCACCCGGAAACCATAAATCTGACATCGCCCTGCAGGCCCAGGTTATCTTTTAGAAATTTTAATGGAAAGTTGCAGCTAACTGAATTTTAATCTTGTCATTAAGCGAAGGTTAAATTAGGTTAACAAGTAGTTTTTTAACATCTTTTTGGCTAAAGACAAAAGTTCTCCTATTTTTACCCCTCTCAAAAAATAACATAAACTAAACTGAACATGAGAAAACTTCTATCACTGTTAGCAGTGCTGGTGCTGTTTGCATATACGGCATCTGCACAAACCCGCGCTGTAAGTGGTCAAATTAAAGACGAAAAAGGCGAAGGTGTTTCCGGCGCCACCGTTACAGAAGTAGGGACAAAAAACGCCGTTAAAGCCGACATCAACGGTTTTTTTACCATTAAAATCAAGGAGGGTTCTGAATTATCCTTCACCGCAGTTGGTTTCAACACACGTGTTGTGACTCCCACTGTCGGATTTCAAACAGTTGCATTGACCACCAAAAACGAAGAGTTGAAAGAAGTGGTGGTGGTATCTGCAATTGGTATCAAACGCCGCCCGAAAGAGATTGGCTATGGTACAGCAACTGTAAAGAATGATGAGATTACAAACGGCAAGTCGCCCCAGCTTGCTCAGGCGCTTTCCGGTAAAGTATCGGGTCTTTCTATTGGTAACGTAAACAACAGTGTGGACCCACAGGTTCGCGTGGTATTGCGTGGTAACCGTTCTATCCTGGGTAACAACCAGGCATTGATTGTACTTGATGGTGTCCCGGTTCCATCCAACACACTTTCTTACATCAACCCCAATGATATTGCTGAAGTGACCATCCTGAAAGGTGGACAGGCAGCAACGTTGTATGGTTCTGATGGTGTAAACGGTGCGGTGGTTATTACTACCAAAAGAGGTGGTAAAACAAAACCAACCATACAGTTGACCAGCACAGTAAACGCTGAGCAATTGTCATTCCTGCCAAAGTTCCAGACAACTTACGGACAGGGTTCTAACTACGGTGGTCTTGATCCCACTGGTAACTACAGAACTTTTGAGAACCAGCAGTACGGTGATAAATATGATGGAAGTATGCGCCCCCTGGGACGCACTTTAGAAGATGGAAGCACGTTTGTTGTTCCTTATGCTAATATTCCAGGCGAAAGGGCAAGAATATGGGATACTGGTCTTTCCAACATCAATGACATCTCTATTTCAGGTGGTGACCAGACCAGCCGGTTCTATATGTCATTCCAAAATGCCGTTACAACTGGTATAGTACCGAAAGACAGGAGTGGCCGTACAGGTGCGCGTCTGAGTGCTACAAAAGAGTTTGGCAAATTCACTGCATCTTTTGTTGCCAACTATGTTCAGGACAGGTTTGACAGAACTACTACTAACTTTTATTTCAATGCTATCAACGTAGCTTCAAATATTCCGCTGTCACAATTAAAAGACTGGCAGAATAATAAATTTGCCAACCCCAATGGTTATTTCAATGATTATTATGAGAATCCATTCTTCAACCTGGATAATAACAGGCAGAACTATGGCAACTCTTATTTTAATGGAAACCTTGAATTGGCTTACCGTGCTACCAACTGGCTGACTGTAACAGAAAGGCTGGGTGTGGCAAATACCAACTCATTTTATAAATCATGGACTGGTAAATTCGAATTTACTGACTGGGCGAAGCACTCTGCATTTGTTCCGGCTCCATTCCCCAATGACTATAATGGTATCGCACGTGCCACCGACATCGCTGGTGGTGTATTTGACCAATCCAGCTATGGCAACCGTTTGAACAACGACTTCTTTGTAACAGGTGTGAAAGACTTCGGTAAGTTCAACGTAAAGGCAACTGTTGGTAGCAACATTCAAATCCGCCGTGCAAAAACAGTTAACATCAGTTCTGGTTCCGTGGTTATCCCCGAAACTTACAACGTTGCTAACCGTACCGGTGAATTAGGTGGTGGTGAAAGCGTTTCATTGTTGAAAAAATATGGTTACTATGGTGACCTTACTGTTGGATACAATGATTACCTCTACTTGCATGCTTCAGGACGTTTGGATGGTTCTTCCCTGTTCTACAAAGAAGGAAGGGAAAAGAGCCTGTACCAGTATCCATATTATGGAGCTGATATCTCCCTTGTATTGAGCGAAGCTATCCCTTCACTCCAAAACAATGTGCTGAGCTATTTAAAGGTAAGAGCTGCTGCCAACAAAAATGGTAACGATAACCTCGATCCATACAGCCTTGACCTTACTTATAACTTAGGTGGTGGTTTCCCTTATGGAAGCCTTGCAGGTGCAACAGTAGGCGATCGCTATCCTGATGCAAACCTGAAACCTGAGTTTGTAACTTCTTACGAAGCTGGTGCTGAAATCGGATTTCTGAAAAACCGTATTTATTTGGATGTAACTGCATTCAAACAAATTTCAAAAGGTCAGATTATCCCCATCACTATTTCAAGAACGACTGGTTTCTCCCAGGCCCTGATTAATGCTGGTCGTGTTGACAACTGGGGTTATGAGGCAGATCTTCGCGTAACGCCCATTAAGTCTTCAACAATGAACTGGGATATAAGTGTGAAATATTCATACAACGACAATAAAGTGGTGGAAATTTATAAAGGCTTACAGAACGTAAACCTCGCTACCATCGGTACGATTGCCTTCAGCCGTGCAGAAGTAGGTAAGCCATTCCCTTACATCTCTGGTACTTCTTACCAGCGTGACCCGGCTACCGGCAGGGTAATTGTAAACTCTGATGGTTATCCATTACAGGGACCCATTGCAGGTTACGGTGGTTCACGCCCCAAACACCAGTTGGGTGTAGGTACTACTTTCAAGTACAAAAACTTTACTTTCAGCGCCAATGCTGAATACCGTGGCGGTTACGTGGTATTCCACAATATCGGTCGCGATATGACCTTTACCGGAAGTGCTTATGTAACTACTTTGTATGACAGAACAAACTTCGTGTTCCCCAATTCTGCTTATGATGATGGTACCGGTAAATTTGTTCCGAATACAGACCTTGCTACTAAAAATGGTTTCTATACTGTATGGGTAGATTATTACAGGAATATTGCTGAAAACTATATCACTTCCGGTGCATTCTGGAAATTGAGAGATGTAAGCATTTCTTATAACCTGCCACAATCATTATTAAATAAGACCAAATTTATCAAAGGCGTGACCATTAGCGCAATCGGCCGTAACCTGATTACCTTGCTGCCGAAGAACAACTGGTATACCGATCCGGAATTTAGTTTCACAACCGGTAATGGACAGGGTTTGAACACCATTGATCAAACACCTCCCACTCGTCAATATGGTGGAAGCATCAACATTACATTCTAATTTGAAACCCGATTGTGATTAACAAAAATTAAGAAACAATGAAAAAAGTATTCATCATAATAGCAGCAGGGTTGGTCCTGTTCAGCAGTTGTAAAAAGAGCTGGCTGGATGTGAATAAAAACCCGAACACCCCTACGTCAACTACCCCCGAATTGGTGTTTGCCAATGCACTGAACAGCACGGCCAATAACCTCGGGCCACATCAATTAGGTTCGTTCTGGGGTGGATTGTGGACACAGTCCAGCAGTTTTATTACAGACGTGCCCACACACACATACGTATTTACCAATACCAACTTTAACTTCTGGGATGGTTTTTACGACAACATGTACGATTACCAGTTTGTGATTGACAATGCAACTGCAAAGAACAGTTACCTGGCAGGTTATGCCAAGGTAATGCAGGCATTGGTGATGCAGCAAGTAGTGGATTTTTATGGCAATGCACCCTATACAACAGCATTTAAAGGAACTGCAGTGCTCGAACCTACATTCGACGATGCCAAGTTTATCTATGAAGATTTGATCAAGAAAATTGACACGGCGATTACGATGATTAAAGCATCCACCCCGCCAACATCAGTTTCTTATGATATCTTCTTCAAAGGAAACAAAGCACAGTGGGTAAGGCTTGCCAACACGATAAAAATGCGTATCCTGATGCGCCAGAGCTATATGCCCGGTCGTGATACCTACATCATTCCTGAAATCAACAAAATTGTTGCAGAAGGAAGTGGGCTTTTGCAAGCTGGGGAAGATGCTTTGAGCCAGCCTGGTTTCGTTGCAGGGACTGCCGGTAAAATCAATCCTTTCTATGCCAGCTACGGTTGGGATCAGAATGGTAACCAAAACAACCGTTTTATCCGCATGACAGCCCTGCTGGTAAACACCATGAAATCTACTGGTGATACATTCCGTATGAAACAGGTGATGTATCCAAAGGGTGGTGAAAACCCCGATAAACCCGGAACCGGGTTACTGGTAAGCAACAGCGCCAACTATATCGGTGTTCCCTTTGGTACCAATAACAGCACATACGTGGCTGAGCAAACCTGTCCTCCCGGTCCGCACCAGGTAATCAGGGGTATTCAGAACCTTCCCATGGTGGTGGTAACATCAGCAGAGGCACAGTTCCTGATGGCAGAAGCAAAAGAGAAATGGCCTGCAGTTAATTTACCAAAAACTGCCCAGGAATATTATGAGCAGGGTGTGAAGGAATCTTTCCGTATCACGGGTACTTCAGCTGCCGCTGCTACTACTTTACTGACAAATGGTAATGTATTGACAGATTATACTGCTGCAACAAACAAACTGCAGTTAATCCTAACCCAGAAATGGTTGGCGATGCTGAACTACACAGGTGTAGAAGCATGGGCTGATTTCCGTAAATCAGGTATTCCAAACGTTCCTATTTCCACACAGGCGTCTACCCCAACACCGCCCGTACGTTTGCTCTACCCGATCACAGAAGAGGCTTCCAATACAGCCAATGTACAAGCACAGGGAACTATCAATGCTTTTACAACAAAGATTTTCTGGGACGTAAACTAATTATTACCAACACTTAAATTGTTTGAAACATGAAAACAATCACTCATAAATTTCTTTCTGCGGCATTGCTGATGGCGGCCTTTGCCACCACTTCGTGCCTGAAGGAACAGGGTTATGTGGATACAAAAAATGACCCCAATAAATATGTTGCGGACATATCTGAGGCAGGTGCGATGGATCTTAACGCTCTTGCATTAAATGCGACCCCTCCTGTGGAGGACGTAAAAGTATGCCAGGTACGGATCGGTTCAAAAGATGTGCCCAACAAGGATTTCACGTTGAAACTGACAGTCAATCCTACATTGGTGACCGATTATAACACTGCAAATGGAACCAATTATGTCGTTCTTCCATCCAGTGCCTATACTGCCAGCTTTGATAATATTTTAATTCCTTCAGGAAAAAGAGCAACCGATGTTAGTATAAAACTCAACAAAGCGTCACTCGATTTGTCGAATGCTTATGCGCTCGGTCTAACATTGTCTGATGCAGGCGGTGCAACAATCAGCTCTTCTGCGAAGAATATTATAATAGGTATTTTGGTGAAAAACCAATGGGATGGAGTTTATTCCCTGAAAGGATATATATTACGTGCAGGCGACCCTGTCCTGTCTGGTTATTTCAGCGGATATGAAATGAGCCTTGCAACAACTGGGTCTAATAGTGTTGGTTTTACTGGATTACAAATATGGGCAAATGGATCTGGCGTAGGTATTGGTAACCCTGCCTTTGTAATAAATGCAGATAATACCATTACCATTTCCAGCCCGGGTGGTGCGGTAAATTCTTCCACGCAAGGTTCTGGTTATATTTCAAAATATGATCCTGCAACGAAGACTTTTTATGCAGACTTTACATGGGGAGCTGGCTTAGCTGCCAGAAGGGCGACGGATACACTGACGTACGCAAGACCGAGATAATCTCAAAGTATATTTTAACGGAAAAGGCTGCGTTTTGCAGCCTTTTTTGTTAGCTCATTTTGTACCTTGCAATCAAACTATTTTACCATGAGAAACAGTGTCATCCTGTTGCTTATATTTAATATGTTCCTTGCTGTAGCTGACGGCCAGGGACTATATTCAAAAACTGATTTCACCTTTTCACAGTTTGCAGATAAAACCGAA
This sequence comes from Chitinophagaceae bacterium, assembly GCA_044223995.1. Lineage (GTDB taxonomy): Bacteria > Bacteroidota > Bacteroidia > Chitinophagales > Chitinophagaceae > JACMLD01. The sequence continues at coordinate 60,947 of JBGALE010000010.1, read as the reverse complement.
AACAATCACAACCTCCCTGTTCGGTTTACACAGCAGTCCTATGTCATCAAGGGCGAAACAGTACTGGGCTCGCCATTTTTATTCTGGGACTGGAATCCCGGGCGTTTAAAAACACCCGATGGGAGGGAATACACCACGATGAAATTTAAATATGATGTGTATGACCAGGTGGTACATTTCAACGACGGCAAAGATTCTATGGAAGTAAATGAACCGGTGGATGAATTTTCAATTATAGTAAAAGAAAGTGATGGCGACCAGGTGTATAATTTTAAAAAAAGCGAGGCCTTCGGAAAAAACAAGAACAAGGGTTTTTACGAAGTGGTACAGGAAGGTAAAAATATTAGCGTGCTCAAGTATTACAAAATGGAAATAATCAGCCTCACCTACAATATTGGAAACAGCAGCAGCAACCGATCTTTCGACATGAAATATAGTTACTGGGTATTTATAAAAGATGCAAAAAAAGTAGTGGAGCTGAAGGGCAATTTTAAAGATTTGCTCAATTATGCAAAACTCACCCCCGGGCAAACAGAGACCATCGATGCATTGAACTTAAATTATGACAAGGAAGCAAGTGCTATTGCGCTGATCAAGGCGCTTGACAAATTATAATATCTTCGCCGTTAAATACAGGATAATGGACACACCACAAAATCAAAACCCGTCGCAATTAAATATCGAGATTTCCGAAGAAGTGGCAGAAGGAACTTATTCCAACCTTGTCATCATAACGCATTCACACGCAGAATTCATTGTAGATTTCGTGAATGTAATGCCCGGTACGCCCAAGAGTAAAGTAAAAAGCAGGATCGTGCTAACACCCCAGCATGCAAAACGCTTCCTGAAAGCACTGGATGATAATATTCATCGTTTTGAAGAAGCACATGGCGAAATCAAAGACCAGGAAATGGTGGAATTCCCCCTGAATTTTGGCGGACCTACAGCACAGGCCTAGTCGTATTGGAATTTGGTATTGAACGCCTATTCTCAAATGATTCCTTCATCTGCAAAACTGAAATAACCTTCATTGCTAACGATGATATGATCGAGCAGCTTGATGTCAAAGTATTTTGAAGCTTCCTTTATTTTATTGGTCAGTTCAATATCCGCCTTACTGGGTGCAAGGTTCCCGGATGGATGGTTGTGGCACAATACCAGGCTGATGGCATCTTCCTGTAAGGCCCTTTTTAAGATAACCCTGGGGTCGGCAACAGTACCGGTGGGGCCACCTTCACTGATGATTTCAAAATGATTGATTTTATTCGACCGGTTGAGGTAAAACACCATAAAAACCTCGTGTTTGTGGTCTTTGAGAAGCGCCTGGAGATAGTCAGCTACGTCGCGGCTTTTTTTGATCTGCAGTTTGGTTAGATAAGGTCCGGCTTGCCGCCTGCGGGCGAGTTCCATGGCGGCGACAATGGTAATAGCTTTTGTCTGCCCTATCCCCTTAATCTTCATTAAATCCCTGACACTGAGCCTCCCCAGTTCGCCCAGGTTATTTTTTCCGAGTTGCAGGACGTCTTTGGCCAGTTCTACCGCCGATTTTTCGGGGGTGCCAGCATTAATTAATATGGCGAGGAGTTCTGAGTCGCTCAGAACGGACGGATTTCTACTTAGTAGTTTTTCCCTCGGCCGGTCATCCCGGGCCAGGTTTTTAATAGAGTACTTGTTCGCTTGCATTTCAGCATTTAAGTTACTACATTTATATCAGTCAATGAGCGCACTGTGATACAATAGAATGAATCAGTTTTGCGTTTATTGCACAATCCGAAAATCCTTTGAAAGCTAAAATCAATATCCCCATGAAACGTAACACATTCAACAACCTTGGTGGCCTTCAATCTTTGTTTTTCTGTGTGGGCATTTATACGGTGGCCCTGTTTTTCTCCATCTTTGTTTGTTCTTCTGTTTTCTATGTTTTAAATCCCAAAAAAGCGGCAGCGACGCAAACTTCAGCGCAGGCAAATACGGCGCCCGATAAGACTATGTATGCTTCTGTGGCCCCATAATCCGGGAAGAAATCAGAACAGTATCAGTATAAGTGAGCAGCGGTTGATAATCCGTTAGGAAAATCATTTTTCATAACCGGGATTTTTCGATTGAAGTTTTATCTTCGCCGCACTAACCTTTCACTTATGCAGACTTCAGTGAAAATTTTTTCCGGAACCAGTTCTCAATACCTGGCAGAAAAAATAGCACAGCAATTTGGTACTCCTTTGGGTAAAAGCATTACCCAGAAATTCAGCGACGGGGAGTTTCAGCCCGTTTTCCAGGAAAGCATCCGGGGAGATATGGTTTTTTTGATCCAGAGTACCTTTTCGCCTGCCGATAATATTCTCGAACTTTTACTGATGATCGATGCCGCCCGAAGGGCATCAGCTTACAAGGTAGTGGCGGTGTTGCCTTATTACGGCTACGCCCGACAGGACCGTAAGGACAAGCCGAGGGTGGCGATTGGCGCCAAGCTGGTAGCCAATATGATAACTGCCGCCGGAGCCGACCGCGTCATCACCATGGACCTCCATGCCCCGCAAATCCAGGGCTATTTTGACATACCTGTGGATCACCTGGACAGCTCTGCCATTTTTATCCCTTATATTGAAAATCTGAAGCTGGAAAACCTTACCTTTGCGGCCCCTGACGTGGGAAGCGCCAACAGGATTCGTGAAATAGCCAGTTTTTTCAATGCAGAAATGGTGATTTGCGATAAGCACCGGAAGCGCGCCAATGAGATAGCCAGCATGGTGGTGATAGGGGATGTGGAAGGAAAGGACATTGTATTGATCGATGATATTTGCGATACCGGCGGAACCCTGGCGAAGAGTGCCGGACTTTTAAAGGATAAGGGAGCCAGGAGTGTAAGGGCCTTGTGTACCCATCCTGTTTTGAGTGGAAATGCATACGCAAATATTGAAAACAGTGTGCTGGAAGAACTGGTGGTTTGTGATACGATCCCTTTGAAACAGCAGTCGCCCAAAATAAAAGTACTAAGTGTAGCAGAACTGTTTGCCGTGGCCATCAGGAATGCATACGAAAATAAAAGCATCACGAATTTGTTTATTCATTCGCAGATGCGCGACAAGTAACAGTGTTTTATTCTGGTTCAATAACTAAACAACATAAACAAAATGAAAACAATTACAATCGAAGGACACCTGAGGACCGAAACTGGGAAGAAAGCCACCCAGCAACTTCGCTCTCAGGACATGGTGCCCGGTGTAATTTATGGCGGTGCAGAGGAAGTAAATTTTTACGCCCCTGCTGCGGCTTTTAAATCGCTGGTGTACACAGGAGATTTTCAGCTAACTGAAATCAAAGCTGGAAGCAAATCATATAAATGTATTTTGAAAGATTTGCAGTTTGACAAAGTAAGTGATGCGCTGACACATGTTGACTTGCTGGAACTGGTAGAAGATAAAAAAGTGATTGCTACCATTCCGCTTAAGTTTACCGGTACAGCCAAAGGTGTAAAAGACGGCGGTAAATTAATTACCAAAATGAAGGCGCTTAAGATAAAATCTTTGCCTAAACACCTGAAGGAAAATATTGAAGTGGACTTAACCAACCTCGAACTGAATGGAAATATCCGCGTGGAAGATGTGAAAGAACCCAATTATGAGATCATGAACTCTCCGCGTATTCCTTTGGCTTCTGTGGTGCTGACAAGGCAATTGAAACAGGAAGAAGCTGCTGCGCCTACTGCTGCCGCTGCCCCTGCTGCTCCGGCCGCTGCTGCACCGAAAGCTGCCGCTGCTGCCAAGAAGTAAATTCAATAAAAACAACGATACTGAAGTCCTGCTCTCTGGCAGGACTTTTTTATTTTCGCCATCATGAATAAGTATTTGCTCGCTGGCCTGGGAAATATCGGAACAGAATATGCCCATACCCGTCATAATATCGGATTTGATGTACTGGATGCATTTGTGGCAAAACATGGAGGCGGCTTTAGGGTAGATCGCCTGGCGGAGGTAAGTGAACTTGCCATCAAAGGCAGGAAAGTGATTTGCATAAAACCCAGTACTTATATGAACCTCAGCGGAAAGGCCGTGAAATACTGGCGGGAAAAAGAACATATAGAACTGGAGAATATTCTTGTCCTGGTGGATGAAGTGGCACTTCCGTTGGGTAAAATCAGGATCAAGGGGAATGGTAGCGCGGGCGGCCACAATGGTTTGAAAAGCCTGGAAGAGTGCCTGCTCACCGATCAGTACCCCCGCCTGCGCTTTGGTGTGGGGAATAATTACCCCAGGGGACGGCAGGTTGAGTATGTTTTGGGCAGGTGGCCCGCAGAAGAACAAGCACAGGTACGCAAAATAATAGGTATTTGTACGGAAGCGCTCGATACGTTTATACTTCAAGGCCTGGGAGCTACTATGAATGAGTTCAATAAATTAAATATTACGTTATGAATTATTAATGCGAATCATTATTTTCGCAGAACTACAAACGTCAAGTTTACAGTATTTTGATATTCAATAAACCTGTGTGAACCAAATGGTCACTGTTGGCCGTCAACCAAACTTGATTTTTTAATCAACCAAATCCTTTCTTGAATATGAAGATATTCTGTGTTGGCCGTAACTATGTAGCTCATGCCCAGGAATTAGGCAATGAAGTGCCTGATGAGCCTATCATATTTATGAAACCAAAGAGTGCATTACTCCAGGCGCATACGCCTTTTTATTATCCTGAATTTACCAACGAACTTCATTACGAATGTGAATTGGTGTTGCGTATTTCAAAAAACGGAAAATATATACAGGATCGTTTTGCAAGCAAATACTATGATGCCGTAACCGTAGGTATCGATTTTACAGCGCGCGATATACAAAATGAATTAAAAGAAAAGGGGCTCCCCTGGGAAAAAGCAAAGAGCTGGGATAATTCCGCCGTTATTGGTAAATGGGTGCCCTTTGCCAACATCAAAAATAAAAAAGACATCAATTTCGGTTTGTACAAAAACAAGGAACTGGTGCAACAGGGAAATTCCAGTTTAATGATAAACAACTTCGATAAGGTCGTTGCCTATATTTCCAATTATTTTTCAGTCAATATTGGTGACCTGATCTTTACCGGTACACCGGCTGGTGTGGGCGAATGCGTGGTAGGCGATGAGCTTGAAGGATTCATGGAAGATGAGAACATGTTCTCCGTAGAAATTAAATAAAGCTGTCCTGATATTATTGATGCCGCCTGTTTCGGGCGGCATTTTTTTATTCTTAACCGAACGCTTGTTAGGGTTTGATTACATTTGTACATTATCAGTTTCTATGAACAAGGAAATTCTTTTGAATGCCTACCGGCTGATGAGTACTGCCAAAGCAATGGCAGACACTTATGAAGCCAACCGATCCATTTGCAAATATGTACATTCCACTTCCCGTGGCCACGAAGCCATTCAACTGGCTGTGGCCCTGCAGTTGCTGCCAATAGATTATGTAAGCCCTTATTACCGCGATGAAAGTATATTACTCGGAATGGGATATACGCCTTTTGAACTGATGCTGCAACTGCTGGCAAAGAAAGATGATCCGTTCAGTGGCGGTCGTTCCTATTATTCTCATCCCAGTAACCGGGTACCTACGCGTCCGCAGATGATACATCAAAGCAGCGCCACTGGTATGCAGGTAATACCCACCACGGGTATTGCACAGGGTCTCCAATACCTGGAAAGCATCTCTTCACCCTTGCTAAAGAAAGGCGTGAAGGGGCAATTGCCAGTAGTGGTTTGCTCAATGGGTGATGGTAGTGTTACAGAAGGAGAAGTAAGCGAGGCTTTTCAGTTTGCCGTATTAAAAAAACTGCCTATCATATACCTGGTGCAGGATAATGGGTGGGGAATAAGTGTGAGTGCAACTGAAGCACGGGTAATGGATGCCTGTGAATATGCAGCAGGTTTTCCCGGAATGAAATGTATAAAAATTGACGGAAGCAATTTTGAAGAAAGTTATGAGGCGGTGGACCAGGCTATTCAGTATGTACGCGAACACAGGTCGCCCTATTTGATCCAGGCAAAAGTTCCACTGCTGGGCCATCATACCAGCGGCGTGCGGAGAGAATTTTACCGGTCGGAAGAAGACCTTGCCCTTCATGCGGTGAATGATCCGTTTCCAAAACTAAAAAAGCGTTTAGCCGATACCGGTATAAGCCAGGAACAATTGCTGCAGGTAGAAAAGGAAGCCATCAAATTGGTTGCGGAAGATTTTAGAAAAGCATGTGCCGCAGCCGAACCGGATATTGATACTGTTTCAGCACATGTTTTTGCTGCCACTCCTGTTACAGAAGAAAAAGGTCAGAGGACCCCGGTCGGCAATCACGAAAAAATTATGATGGTAGATGCCGCACTGTTTGCCATCCGCGAAATCATGGAGGAACACCCGGAAGCATTGTTGTATGGACAGGATGTTGGCAGAAGACTGGGCGGTGTTTTTCGGGAGGCGGCGACACTGGCGGAACGGTTTGGTGATCACCGTGTTTTCAATACAGCGATACAGGAGGCTTATATCATTGGTTCCACCGTGGGTATGAGCGCCGTTGGTGCCAAACCAATCGTGGAGGTACAATTTGCCGATTATATTTACCCGGGGTTTAATCAACTGGTTACGGAAATATCCAAGTCCTGTTATTTAAGCAATGGTAAATTCCCCGTACAGACAATCATCCGTGTGCCAATTGGCGCATACGGTGGCGGTGGCCCTTATCATAGCGGAAGCATTGAAACTACTTTGCTCTCTGTTAAGGGGATAAAAGTTGTTTACCCATCTACAGCAGCAGATATGAAAGGGTTGATGAAGGCGGCTTTCTTTGATCCCAACCCCGTAGTGATGCTGGAGCATAAAGGTCTGTACTGGAGCAAAGTGCCCGGAACAGAAGAAGCAAAGACAGTTGAGCCTTCCAGGGATTATATCATTCCGCTGGGTAAAGGAAGAATGGTGGTTGCCGCAAAGGATGAATGTATTAATGGTGGTAATAGCTGTTGTATTATTACCTACGGTATGGGCGTATACTGGGCAAAGGCTGCAGAAAAATATTTTGAAGGGCAAATAGATATTATCGATCTGCGCACGCTTTTCCCGCTGGACGAAGAATTAGTCTATACAACAGTGAAAAAACATGGCAAGTGCCTGGTGCTAACAGAAGAGCAGCAGAATAATTCATTTGCAGAAGCGCTGGCAGGAAGAATATCCAATACCTGCTTTTCGTCTCTTGATGCGCCGGTACAGGTGCTGGGGGCGCTCAATAACCCGGCTGTCCCTATAAATATGGCACTTGAACACGCGATGTTACCCAATACCGCTAAAGTGAAGGGTATCATTGAAAAACTGCTTGACTACTAACAACCTGTAATGATATCTCTGCTGTATCTGTATCTACCGTTGATACTAGTTTTACTGCGTTGCTACTATAATTGTAACATTCTTTTCTGCTCAGGTGTCTTTATTATCATGCAGTAAGTTAATTAATCTAGTGAGTCGCACTTAACATGCAAATAGCCCGCAGGTGTATTTTATCTTTTCCCTGCGCCTGCTTAATAGCATCTTAACTGCGAAAACGTTCGTATAACCTATACCACCTGCTATGAAAAATAAAATGATCAAACGATCACACTTGTCAGAGAAAAAATGCCGGGAAATCATCCAGCTTTTTTCGGAAGATCTCACTGCCACACAAATAGCCAATATTACTGGTGTGAGCAGGGTGACCATCAATAACTATTTGAAGATGATCCGCGCGCATATTTCACAGCATTGTGAAGAATTAAACCCACGGTATTTCTCCAAAAATGGGGTTCCTTTCTCTTCATTGCACCGCCAGAGCCAGCACGAGGAGATATTACTAAACGGCAGCAGTGAAGATTCCAACGCCTACTATGGATTTAGCCGTAACAACGGTAACATCCACCTGGACTGGTTGCACAATATCGGCAGGAATGGCATCCAGGAGTTGCAAAAAGCAAGGTTTCAGCAAGAGCAGGACAATGCACACATGACGGAGCTGCTGAAGTACCAGGCTATTGCCGATTTTGAAGGCTGGCGCCTGTACCGGATTGATACCAGTAATTCTGTAAACGGAAAAAACTATGTAGACGATATTTCGGTATTCTGGGGAAATGCAAAAAGCCGCCTGCTAAAGTTCAGGGGGTTGAATAAGAATACCCTTTACCTGCACGTGAAGGAATGTGAGTTCAGGTACAATTACCGCAACGATGATATCAATAACCTCCTGCTGAACATTATCTATAAACGTCCGTTGCATTTGTCAAAAACCTATGTGTAGGAATATGAAATACCAGTGGCATAGTATAAAGACCATTCTTCCATCAGTGAAAGAATGCTGCTTGATAAGTTTGCAGATAGTATTCTTATAAAGTTCTTCATCACTAAGGTTTTCACAGCGCTCATCTGTTTTGCAGTAAACATGTCCAGCGCTTTTGATTTTCTTAACAGGAAAGTATTTACTCAACCCCATTCTCAACCGGTAATCATTGTATATAACCAATTATTAAGTGGCATGACAAAAACGACAATCATTTCCCTACTTTTTTAGTAGGCTAAAGTTTTCAAGACAGGAATGATGAAGTGTAGAAACACTTTATGGCGTGAAGGGTTACTGTTACTTTTACGCTGCACTATTTAGAATATTTGATCCTGGGTTTGGCTTTGACAAATACCGGTGGTCCTGAAAATATCCCGGAATACATACGGTGCTGCCGCCGGGGGTTATCAAAGGCGGCGCCAGAAGTTTTCTCATGTTCTATACGCGGGCGGTTTCCACTGCCCGCTTTCTTTTACATTTCATTTCAGATTTTGGCCTGTTTTCTCTATTTTTGCTGCCCGTTTTGGCGAGGTAGCTCAGTTGGTTAGAGCGCAGGATTCATAACCCTGAGGTGATGGGTTCAATTCCCATCCTCGCTACAGAACATGGCCTTTTGACAACTGTCAGGAGGCTTTTTTATTGGATGAACCACGAAGAATGGTTTTACTAAATCCAATCCAGTTCTTTAACGGTCATTTCACTTTCCACCGTTCCCGTATGCAATGTTGCTTTCGGCTCAAACAATAAATTAAATACGATATCTCCGTTGGTATGTGGCCGGTGCTCCACACCCTTTGGAACAATCAGGATTTCTCCTTCCTGAACTTCCACCGTCCTTCCATCCCTGAAATCCATCAGCAGCGTACCCTTGAACACCATAAACAACTCGTCTTCATTTTCATGGCTATGCCATACAAATTCATCCTTGAGTTTGCAGAGTTTTACATACTGCCCATTCAGTTCACCGATAATATGCGGCGTCCAGAGTTTGTCGAACAGGGAAAATTTTTCTGCAATATTGATAGACTGAATCTCCTTCATGCTGATGATTTTGTAGTGGTCAATTTTTTATTGGGAAAAGGAAGTAACGGAAACAAAAATAAATACTTTATGGGCTCTCGCCGGCAGAAAAAAGCACAGAGCTGTTATACTTTATCAGGGGCGCGAATAACCAGGTTACTGGTTCCAGGTATGTTGATCGCGGTGTGTCAGCCTTTTTTGACCACCCATATCATTACAATAAATATTGAGTATCTTATCATTCTTAATACCCCGGGGGTATGCTTTTTTTCGGCAGAGAAAACAACATATTTTTCGACAATCGCCGGCTCAGGTTTTTAACCGGGCTGTTTGGGTCAAATCATTACGGGCACCAGGTCCGTATGAACAGGCTATGGAGGATTTGTGCAGGCAAATTGGACAGCGCCAAAACAATCCTGGAGGCAGGTGCTTATAAAGCTGATTTTTCTTTCCGTGCGGTGACGGATAAACAGTGCATAGCCGACATGGTGGAACTTGATCGGCAATTATGTAAACAGATTGAAAGAAAGTTTGCCGGTATCGCGCACCAATTATTTTGCCGTGACATAGAAAGCTTTGAGCCTGCCAGTCGGTATGATTATATATTCCTGGTTGATGTGTCCCAATATTTGTATTCGCCTTCTGCGACGATACTACGTTTATTAAGCTACACTAATAAAAGCGGTTGTTTGTTTTTTACACTTCCCGATATCGCTGCAGACACCAACCAGGGTTTTTCTTATGAAGTCGTGAAAAACACAGAGAAGCGCGCCGACATTCTTGCTGCCATTGAACAACATGAAGGTTATCGCCTGCGTGCTGAATCAATCTATTCCAGGCTGGACGAAAAACTGGAAGCTATTCACAAGAAAATAAAATCATTCAATTTTGCACTCGCACTGATTTGCCTGCCATTGCTGTTGTCATTCGGGCTGTTGAGAAAAAAAGGCAGCACCAAGGTTTATATAGCTGAACATGTTGGATAGCTGATGCTATTTGGAATTTTGCTGTAAAAGTCTATCCGGAAAAAATTGGTTGCGATATTATTCCGGTTCTTTATATCTTAGTTAACCAGGAATGAATTCAACCAGTTCCCTGTCATTATTTACAGTACCATTAAACAACTAACTATGAGAATCATTTTTTTTGTGTTACCGCTGTTTATATCGCTGTTAAACTGTTCTTCCGTGTACGCACAGCGCGACAAAGATTCCACTTACTGCCAGGTTAACTGGAAGGCACTTGCCGGCAAATATGTAGGCGATTGTAAAGAAGGTATGGCCAACGGCAAAGGAGAGGCATGGGGGCTGCACCATTATGTGGGCATGTTTAAAGATGGTATGCCGAACGGGACTGGTGTCTATTATTACAGTGATTCTATGTATTATTCCGGCAGTTTACAGGACGGATTAAAAGAGGGGAAGGGGGAAATGCATTACGTCGAAAAAGGTAAACCAGACAGCGTGGTGAAAGGATTCTGGAGCGCGGATGAGTACCGCGGTTCAAAATATGTTACCTATCATTTTACTACGACGGGAAACTTTGACCAGGTTGAAATTACACCGTCGCGTGCCAGCGGAAAAACGGTGGCTATTGAATTGTCAACCACCAGTGGTTCTCCCAACGGCGCTCCAACAGGCGGCGGCCCTGGATTTGTGTTGTCGCTGAAGGATATCATGTCGCCCACAGGCAGTATAGTAAAACTGGTATCTAAAATGGAGAGTGCCAATAAAAGTTATATCACTTACGAGTTACTGAGTTTTCCCTGTAAAATATTCTGCACACTTTCCAATGGTGATACCTTCGAACTGGAAATGTATAAGGCAGCTAACTGGAAAGTCCGTATTTATATTAATAAATAGATATTCTTCAGACAGTTTTATTTTTTGGGGTTTTTGTGGTACTTCCAGCCCCTTCGTTTGGCCTGTAAAAGAATAATTCGTTGTGTTGATGTACGGGAGACATGTCACTTCGCCCGGTGTTACAATCGCAATATTCCTGACTTTTGACAATCATATAGATTCCGGGTTCACCGATAAGTTTTACCTTTTTACCGCAGTATCATCATTTGTTTCTATTATGAAATAGCTTTGTACGTCAGTTAGAAAGGAGCTTCACAGTAAGGTGCGGGTATCATCATAAATTATTCTTATTATGAAAAATGTACAATTTCGTTTCATGCGGCATTTCGCCCTCATTTTATTATGGGTTGCGGGTATGTTTGCGGCAATAGAAAGTAATGCTCAGTCTGTGCTGCGACGCAGCTTACTGGCCCTGTCAAAGGCCAATCACATGTTATCGATTGTAGATCCTGTTTCGCTGAAAGTAATTGCTCAAATCCCTGTTGGTGAAGACCCGCATGAATTGGTTGCATCTTCCGATGGGAAGACAGCGTATGTGTGTATTTATGGTGGTGGCAGCCTGCACGAAATAAACATCATTGACCTGGTAGCACAAAAGCCATTGATGAATATTGATACAAGGCCATTGTTTGGGCCACACGATATTTCTTTTGTCAATGGTAAAGCCTGGTTTACAGCAGAAGGATCTAAATCAATTGGCCGCTACGATCCCGCTACAGGTAAAATCGACTGGGTAATGGGAACAGGGCAAGACAGGACACATATGATATATGTAGCGGATGGTGGAAAGAGAATTTATACCACCAATGTTTCTTCCGGAACGGTGAGCATTTTGGTTGATACCCTGATTCAGCCGGGCAGGATGGCTCCTCCCAATGCAAAGCCAAGGGAAGATTGGCTGCAAACGATTATCCCTGTTGGACGGGGATCAGAAGGCTTTGATGTATCGCCCAATGGTGCCGAGTTGTGGACGGCAGCCAGTGAAGATGGCAGTATATTCGTCATTGACCCTTTGGAAAAAAAATTACTGACAAAGATTGATGCAAAGGTAAATGGCGCCAACCGGTTGAAATTTACACCGGATGGAAAGCAGGTTTTCATTTCAAGTCTTCAAACAGGTGAGCTGACTGTATATGATGTTGCCACACGTAAGGAAGTGAAGCGGGTGAAACTGGGCCGCGGTGCTGCAGGGATATTAATGGACGCGGAAAATTCCCGTGCATTTGTTGCCTGCTCTGCTGATAACTATATTGCTGTTATTGATTTAAAAACGCTCGAAGTAACCAGTCACCTCGATGTAGGCGGCGTACCGGATGGAATGGCCTGGGCAGTACACCAATAAAAATACGATGACTCTTTTTCAATATGTCCTTGATATAAACAAGCCTTATCGAATATTTGTATTGGCTGCATTTGTTACCTGCATACTTTCTTTGTTGGCCATAACTTATGTCGGAGATACCAATATACCAACAAATTTTTTGTATTTCAGATGGAAGAGTATGCTTTGGACTATACCTGTGGTACTGTTACTTCTATATTTATTGTATGTAGTTACATCTCCAATTCTTTATTCAATAAGATTTAGTTGGTTGCATATATCTTTTACAATAGTTACAGCGCTTTTTCTAATCACCACTCCAGTATTCGTTTTGCACTTTGGCATGTATGGGGCAGGAGCACCCCGGTACTATTTTGATTCTTTGACGGCTTACTTGTTGTCCTATAAGCGGCTTGATGCAACTGTTCAAAAATTATTACTGGTTTCAGGTATACTTATGGGTGGCCAGGTATTTTATTTTATCAACCTCGTTATTGAAGTTATTAATAAATTGAAAAAGCGCTTTGCATAAGATAAACATACAATTACTCACGTGTAATTTTTATATTACTTAGGTACACATGTATATTGTCTGCATCACTGGTTTTGTTGTTCCAGAAGATACTGTTGATCCTGGTGCCGGCGGGCAATCCGCAGGTTATGCAAGCACCGTCGTACCTGAGTTTGAAATTTTTTGATGTTGCTACCTGTTTATCATTGACAAATACCGACAATAACCCACCTTGTACTTTTACGGCGACGTGTATTTTTGTTTTCCCATTGGTAAACTCACGCAGTTCATATTCGTAAAAAATCCCCTCAGAATTATTCTGGTTGTTTTCAGAAGGCGTGGAATTGACAGCTATCCGCAGAATACCCCGGTAATTATTATTGTTATAATCTGCCTCATTACCCGACTCAACATCAATAACAACCCTGCTGCCTTTGTCGTACACCATTTCGGCACCATCCTCTCTTGCCGGTCTTGAATTTAAGATTAAAGTTGCTGCCCCACCTGTTCGCGTAGAGAAACCACCGTCGGTTACCAGGTCGTATTCTAGGGTAAAATTATCAGGCAAGGGCTTTTTTAATAAAACAGGCGATACGTTATTATTGTAACCGAGTTGCAGCCATTTGCCGGATTGATTTTTTACAGGAGTAATAGCAGAATGTTTGCCAGTTTTTCTGAAAAACCAATTGGCGGGTTCGCCGCCATCCGGGCTGTTGTTAAAATTATCCGCGAAAAAGATATTACCTGTTAGTGATGTATTGTCAGCAGTTACAGCATTCGCTGCCGCTGTTCTTTTTCTAAACCCCTCCAGCCTTGCTTTCAACTGATCTTCATTGGCAGGCAGGTAGGTTTTGCCCTTTACTTTTTCGGGATCAAAGAAATAATTATAGATATAGTCGTAATTCAAATTTTGTGACACCGCTGTAAACATTTCATACAATTGATTGCCGTCTTCTTTGGTTTTGTAAGGGAACCAGATTGCGATCCATTGCGGTTGATCTGATTTGCATTTTGCCAATAAAGCTGCTGACATTTTATACACGGGATAATACTGGTGAGCGGCTTTTTCATTGCCGGAAATGTAAAAAGGGTCCGTATCGCCATAGAAGTCGTTATGCAATGTAGGCTGCATATTGCGGACAACGGCAGGTTCCTGCAGGTGGTCCCTGTATTTTTCCCGCCATTTGTGAATAGCATCGCGGTAACGATCTATATCCTTCAAACGGTAGGCCAATGCTTCCTCACGACTTTTAGCGTCCCGTTCATTGTCGCCGGGCCACTGGCCTTTGATGATTTCTTTTTGTTTTTGCAGTTCCCGGTCGAAAGACGCTTCTGCTTCATCAAGGTATTCACCCCTGGTCACTTCCGTGAAAGGAAGCTTATTATTGGGCGCCAGTAAAACAATTTGAGAACTGTTTTGCCGGGTTATATACTTGTATACATTGGGATGTATCCGCGGGTCGGCATTTTTTCTGTCTTCCGACCCATAACCATCCGGTGGCCATGTAAAGTAATATTGGGTGGGTGTATTCATGTATTCTACCGGGTAAGATGATGGTATGTTATTTATATGAATTCCAAAAGGAGTATTTTCTTCCGGTATTGGACGGAAATGTCCGCCGGCATCGAGCCATTCTTTTTTAAAGCTAACATTCCACACGAGAAAGCGGACACCATAGGCGTATTGATAATTTTCCCTGCTTACCGTGCCAAGCCCGCCAACAGGTGTATAGCTTTTCTTCATCCATTCAGCGATCTTGTCCAGTATTTCAACCCTTTTTTTATATAACGGGTCATTAGATGGTTTTAAATGATTGTCGAAGCGGTTATTGTTCCACCAGCCAATAACGCTGTCGGCTATGCGCTGTTCGGGTGTAAGCTGCGCAGCCAAAATAAAAGGAAGGAACAATAAACCCAATACCGGGCTAAAAATCATTTTCCTTTTCATGTTGTTATAATAAAAAGATTAAACAGGTATTTAGCCTGGTATCGAAATACGCACTTAAAAATAAGGTTTTCTGTAACGGATGTATGATGGCTGTTTATCTTAGTGATTTAAACAAACCTTTTCCATTGATGGTCGCATCGCCGCTGATAAGGCTCATCTTGCCTTCAAGGCCTACTTTCTGGCTTACTCCGCCTACACCGGCGCTGGCACCAACTCCCCCGATGACATATATATCCTTAACCCCTGTACGGTCCACCTCGATACCAATGCCTGCTTCTGCCTTTACACCTACTGTTACGGGTCCAAGCGTAGCTTTATCGGCTCCAATTTTACCTTTAATTTCCACAGTGCAACTGACAAAATTGTCGCTGAATTTTTCTCCCTTGTCACTGTCCTGTTTCAGTTTAAATTTTATAAATTTTGCATCTACTTCTACTGTACTCATCCGGCAATCATTGTTCATTTTTGCCACGATGAAATTTAATTCACTGTGGTATTGACAGGCCACATCATCAAAATCAGAGAGCTTCCCGCCGTCTTTCTTTGGCGGTGGTGCACATTGGTATTTTGTAATGGATTTAAAATTGTAGTCTTTGCAGGATAGTGCACCCAGCCAGCTCAATTTTAATTGAATCAGGGTGGCACGGTAGGTTTCTTCCCAATCTGTATACTGGTGTATATAGGCCAGTTCATTGATTTGCTGGCGCAATAATTTGAGACGCTCATTGACCAGTTGTTCAAATTTGCCATTGTATGCCTGCAGGAATTTATCAGCCGCATCTCTTTTTTCGGGACAGAAATCCCTGTTTGCTTTTCCTTCACCAGTTTGATCACTTTCCTGCCTGTTCAGTAGCTCAATTTTAATTTTATATTCGTTTTCCAGCTTTGCACCTTCCCCGCTAATGAAATCTGTTATTTCTTTCAGGTTCCTGGTTATCCTGTAATCCATACCACTGTTGCCTTCATTGAATGCTTTGATTTTTAAAGCGGCCTGTTTCGAATAAATGGGGGCTGCAGTTAGAAATCCCTGCGGGCTCCCGGCAGCCTGCGAGGCACGGATCATGGCCAGGTCGGTGTTCATTCTTTTTTTCTGTGCCTCGGTAGCACCGGTCATCGCTTCTTCATATTCTTTTTTCAGGCGGTTGGCAACAGATTCCAGTTGGTCCCTGAATTCCTGCCATTTGCCCTCCAGTACAATGGATTCCCCAACCGATTTGGGGAAATCGGGATGTGAGAATTTTTCAAGTGCCAGGTAATCCAATTTTGTTTTCGGCGGAATCTTTACGTCATCCCCCGAAATTTTGTATCCGTCCTTCCTAAGCTTTTCTTCCTTTTCCTGCGTGTAGGCATGACTGATGGATTTTTTGATCAGTTCAACTGCATGATCCTTATTGCCTTTGTTTTCTTCGATAGCAGCTTTTGCAAGCGTTGCCTGCGGGTGAGAGGCGTAAATACGTAATGTACTGTCCAGGTATTTTTCGGCTTTGTCAATATCTCCCAGGCCAAACCAGGCCTGACCGAGATTGTTCAGAATGGTACTATTGCCCGGGTATTTTTTATTCAGGTAATTGAGCATCGGGATGGCCAGTTGCTGCCCGCCATTCATTGTAAGCATAGAAGCATAGTTACTCATATTATCGTCATTCGCCGGGTCTGCTGTACAAACCCTGCCCATAACATATACTGCCAAATCAGTTTTGCCCAGCAACCATAGCCCGACTGCAGCATTACCTGACTGAGCGGATGTGTATCCTGATTTTAACGCTGCATATAATTGCTCACCCTGGGTAACAACAGTAGGTGTTAATACGCCCTTTATTTTATTATGTGTGGATATGGCATAGGTAGCAAGGGACGTGCTGTTCAGCGAAGCTGCTGGTATCGCGGCAATTCTCTCCATATCTTTTTTTGGTACAATGCGGGTTTCATCGTCCCAGGCCTCTGCCAGTTGTTTATCGCCAACCTGTGGCACATTTTTAAAAGAGGGCATTTTGACACCAAGACTGTCCATCATTTTTTTGTCTTCCGGGCTCATTTGATCAACAGCCTGTTGCGCCTGTTTCATTAAGTCTTCCATTTCTTTTTGTGTGGGCGGCTTTTCTTTTTGAACAGGTTTTTTTGTTGGTTGTGCCATCGACTGGAAAGCAACCAATAGTATGAATGCAATTTGTAAATACTTTTTCACTGCTATAGGTATTGATGGTTCAGAATTTATTTTTCGATAGAGGCAGTAAGTGGGTTGAGCGCCTGGTCAGTAATACATTTGAATGTATGGTACTCGCTATTCAGGAAACCGCTGGCATTACTAAATGACACAATCTTTGTCCCCATAGTAGGGTGCAGGTTGCCATTCTGGTCGCGGAATTCAAGGATAAACATAATATTGTCTACTTTCCAGGCATCCATAAAAAAGTTTGGCAAATACGATACGCGCATTTCCAACCCATGTTGCTGGATATTGCTCAGTAAAAACTTGTCAGCAGGGCTGTTGTATTTTTCGAGGCCAAATTCTGTTGTGCTGTTGACAGCCATTTCATTTCTAAGATCGGTAATTTTAAAATAGCAGTACTTCTGGTAATCCCAGGCTGTGTGGCCCTTCTGCCATATTTCCACGTACACACCGGAAGGAAATTCTTTATTGTCAGAACCAGTTTTTATACTAACCTTTATTGAACTCAATGAATAAACCGGTGAAGGCGGTGGAGGTGGTGGCGTTGGCGGGGGTGCAGACCGGGCAGGGTCCATTTTTTTAACGGTACCGGCTGGACGAAGAATTTGTGCTGATGCCATAGCAGTGATAAATAAAGCAGTGGCTGCCAGGAATATTATTTTTTTCATGATGATTGTTATTTTGTCCTGTAAAAGTGCATACGGGGATAGTAAGTAATCATCCCTGAAAAACAGGATTTTTAGAATATCATGTAAAAAGGGGATGGCGTAAAGCTGCAGGAGCCAGTTATTTTGTAATGGAAAAATCTGCTGATGATAAAATCAATTGTAGTTTCCGGGGCCTTTTCTTTGTGTTCCTTTTTGTGCCATGCACAGCAGGGAGGGGCTAATGAATTATTACTTGCCATACAAAATGCCAAATCCAGCGGGCAAAAGGCCGATGCCCTGAATGCCTATGGCCAGTACTGGTTTGATAAGAATCATGATTCGGCTGTTTATTATTATGAGAAGGCTTTTGCCATCAGCAATGCCGCCAAATACAAAAAGGGCATATTTGATTATGCATCAAACATGGGCAACGTGTATATGTTTGGCGGTAAGTATAAGGAATTGGAAAAATTAATGCTCGCATCGGTGGACAGGGCCAGGGAATTTAAGGACAAGCATTACGAGGCGATATTTATCGCCAACCTCGGGAATGCTTTTATGTACAATGCTGAATATGAAAAGGCACTGGCATATTTTCAGAAAGGAGTGCAGCTCTTCAATGAGAACAGGGAGTTTAATTATGAAAGAAAGATTAATATATTTATTTCCATTTGTTTTTTTAATTCTGAGAACCTCGACAAGGCCATTGAATATGCTAAATTATCCGCAGTACAGTCGGAAAAAGCCAGTGACAGTGTAACCCATTGCAAGGCCCTGGGTATGATTGGCAAGTGTTATGTAGAAAAAAATGACTTTCAGACAGCCAAACCCTTTTTGGAACAATCACTTAATTTATCGGAGCGTTTAAATATGCAGGTAGAAACAGCCGATAACCAGGCAAACCTGGGCAGGGTTTTTCATTCAGAGAAGGATTATGCAAAGGCTATTTCCTACTCTGAAAATGCATTAAAGTATTTTACAGAGTCAGGAAATGAATTCTACCGCATCAATACCCTGACATTCCTTTCCACTTATTATAAGGATTCTAAAAATAATTCCAAAGCAATTGACTATTTAAAAAAAGCAGAACAGTTGGCAGAAAAGAAAAACATGAAATCGCATTTGCTGCTGGTATATGCAGGTATGGCCACGCTGAACAGGGATATGGAGCATTATAAAGAAGCCTACAGTTATTTGGAAAAGCAAAAAGTGCTCAGTGACAGTCTTAGTTCTGCAAATTTGAAAAGCAAACTGCAGGAACTGGATGTAAAATTTCAGAACGCAGAAAAGACCAGGCAGATATTGGTACTGGAAAAAGAACAGGACAGGCAGAAGCTGGTCATCTTCTCATTGTCAGGAATTGTATTGGTGCTGGTATTGTTGGCTTACCTCATGTACAGGAACTATGCTGCGAAGAAGAGGATCAATGAGCAAAAAATACAACAACTTGAAACGCAGCAGCAGTTAACTGCAACGGAAGCGGTATTAAAGGGGGAGGAACAGGAGCGTTCAAGGCTGGCGAAAGATTTGCACGATGGATTGGGAGGGATGCTCAGTGGTATGAAATATTCATTTGCCAATATGAAAGGTAATTTGATCATGACACCGGATAATGTCCATGCTTTCGACCGGGGTATGGATATGCTGGATAGTTCTATACAGGAGATGCGCCGGGTGGCACACAACCTGATGCCGGAAGCTTTGGTGAAGTTTGGGCTCGACATTGCCCTGAAAGATTTTTGCAACGATATCAACCACACCGGCGCACTGCAGGTCTCGTATCAGTCTTTCGGACTTGACGAACCAGCGATACCACAGACTACTGCCATAGCTGTGTACCGCATTGTACAGGAACTTATCAATAATACCATTAAACATTCAGGGGCAACGCATGCCATTGTTCAGTTGAGTAAGACTGGGGGAACCATCACGCTTACAGTGGAGGATGACGGAAAGGGATTTGATCCGGATGTGTTAAATACATCAAGGGGAATTGGATGGGAAAATATCCGGCACCGGGTTAATTTCCTGAAAGGAAAATTAGATGTGAACACAGCACCGGGCAAGGGAACATCCGTGCTGATTGAATTATCAGCATGATATAACTACCAGCCTGGCATATTTAATGCTTTTCGGCATGAACAGAATATAAGATAGACGATGGAATGATCAATTCACCAGCTAAACTGGTCATTATTTTCCCTTGTCATCTTATTTATGCGCGGATACTATGCGTAATGATTCATCGAAGCGTTTCAGGTTGACATTGTGCCGAAGCCTTTCCAAATGTATACAGGCATAATTTTTTATGGCGGGCTATTGCCGCAGAAAAAACGTTACGCAATAGTCACCTGCCGTGGAAAGCGTATCTTTTGCACCGAAATAAGAACAATTGCTATGATACAAAACTGTACTGAAAAAGACTTTAATGAAATACTGAGCATCATCAATGACGGTGCTGAAGCATACCGGGGTGTTATTCCTGCTGATCGCTGGCATGACCCTTATATGGATGCCAGCACATTGAATGAGCAAATCAAAGATGGTGTACTGTTTTCCGGTTATTGGGAAGCTGAATCCTTATGCGGCGTAATGGGCATACAATATAAAGGTCCTGTTACATTGATACGCCATGCCTATGTACGAACTGCACACCGTAATAAAGGGATCGGTGGATTGTTATTGCAGCATTTGATTTCTTTCAGCAAAACTCCTGTATTGATTGGTACATGGGCTGATGCATCCTGGGCGATTGGTTTTTATCAAAAATATGGCTTCCGTTTATTGCCGGTACCGGAGAAAAATCGATTACTGAAAACATACTGGACTATTCCTGAACGCCAGGTGGAAACTTCTGTCGTGCTGGCGAGTGCCGATTGGATATCTGCCTGATCAGATTATTTACTCCATGGGAGATATTATGTAAAGACAACATTACCGTCAATCTATTTAATTAACCTTCAAGCCGAAAGAGCATCTGCGTTTATTTCTCAAATAATAATCAGATAGCACCTTACTCCGAGCGCAGGTTCTTAACCGGGTTGCTTAATGCTGCCCGGATGGCACGGAAGCATACCGTACCCAGTGTGATAAGCATTGCAAGCAGGGCAGTTGCCGCAAATACCCACCAACTGATTTTTATCCGGTACGTAAAATCCTGCAGCCATTTGTTCATCATTACCCATGCTATGGGTGAGGCGATAATAAAGGCAATCAATACCAGCTTGATGAAATCTTTGGATAACAATGATACAATACCGCCCACACTTGCGCCCAATACTTTCCTGATACCAATTTCTTTTGTGCGTTGCTCTGCTGCATAAGTAACCAAACCAAATAAACCGAGACATGCAATCAGTATGGCGAAAAATGCAAAAGAGATAAAAATCTTACCGGTACGCTGCTCCGATGCATACAATTTATTAAAATCATCGTCCAGGAAAGTATACGTAAAAGCCTGCCCGGATAATCCTGGCGTAGCATGAAACCTGTCTTCTATTTTTGCTATGAGAGATGGAATATCGCTGCTCCTGATCCGGAATGCGATATTATCATGTTCCCTGCCCAACCGCAGCACCAACGGTGGTATTTTATTGCGCAGTGAACCGGTATTAAAATCCTTAATAATCCCAATTACATGATAGGAACTATAGTTGCCAGAGCCGAGGTAGAGATACCGATCCTTCAAGTCGTTATATCCAAGAAGGTTGGCCGCTGTTTCATTGAGCAGGATAGCCATAGTATCTGTTGGCATTTGTGGTGAAAAATTTCTCCCGCTTATCATTTTCATTCCAAGCGTGGGGATATAATCTGCATCCACAAACCATTCCCCCAATCCCAGTACCTGTCCTTCTTCCCTTCCGGGTGTTTTGGAATATACGTTGGTACTTCCGTTTACTATTACCGGCATGGCATTGTTCATTGTTCCTGATTGTACACCGGGTAAGCGTAGCACATCATTTTTAAAAGCCACCGCATGCTCGCCCAATGCGCCAGCGTTTTTTACCTGTAGTATTTGTTCGCGGTTATAACCAAGTTCCTTATTGCGGATATAATTTAATTGACTGTATATCACAAATGTGCCGACGATTAGCACAATTGCTATAATAAACTGGAATACCACAAGGCTATTGCGCAGCCAACTGCTTTTAAAACCATTGGCCAGTTTTCCTTTCAATACTTTCACCGGTTCAAATGCAGACAAAAAGAAAGCGGGATAAGAACCAGCGAGGATACCTACCAATACAGATGCGAGAATCAGTGATGGCAGCAAAAACTGGTTAGAAATCCAACCGGGTTGTATGTTTTTTCCGGATAACTGGTTGACAAAGGGCAAAAGGATCATGGTTATTATAATCGCGATGATAAGCGCGACAAAACTTGTTAATATGGATTCAATCAAAAACTGCCAGACGAGGCTCCGCCGCATGGAACCCATTACTTTTCGCATACCTACTTCTTTTGATCTTCCTGCGGAACGTGCAGTGGAAAGGTTCATGAAGTTGACGCAGGCAATTAAAAGAATGAAAACCGCAACAACAATAAAAATATATACATACTGGATATTGCCGGATGCTTCGGCTTCACTGGTCAGAGTGGAGCGCAGGTGGATATCGGTAATGGGAATAACACTATAACGGAAATGCCCACCTTTTTTTTCCAGCATGTCAATATCGCTGCCGACCAATTTTACCAACTCCGACTGCATATATTTCCTGGTGGCTTCATTGAGGTAGCCATCAATGGTGCTTTTGTTGACACCGGGTTTTACCAGCAGGTAGGTCACGAAATTATCTGTCATCCAGTTGGCATTCCGGCTGTCATCCAATTCTGACATAGCCATAATAAAATTGAAGTGTACGTGCGATTGTGCCGGCATATCTTTTATAACGCCAGTAATAAAATATTCATGGTTTCCTTCGATGACCAGGCTTTTGCCAATGACATCGGTGCTGTTGAAATATTTTTTTGCGATTGTTTCTGAAACAACCATGGTTTTCGGTTGGGTCAGCGCTGTTTTTGGATTGCCCCCAATGAATTGGAGCGTAAACACATCCGGCAACGTGGAGTCGGCAAAAACACAATTGTGTTCAATAATGGTTTCATTTCCTTTTTTAACGGATATATCTCCATTGCCAAAGGTGCGGGTGCGCGCCATTGTTTCTATCTGTGGATAATCCTTTACCAGGGCAGGACCAAATTTTGCCGGGACAGTTCTTTCATTGAATGAACTGCCATTTACCAGGAAATCGGCATTGATGCGATATATGCGATTGGCTTTTTCATGAAATTTATCATAGCTCAATTCGTCTGTGACAAAAAGTGTGATCAGTAAACAAGTAGCCAGGCCAATGGCAAAGCCCAGAATATTGATGGCGGAGAATGCTTTGTTGCGCCAGAGGTTACGAAAGGCGATTTTTATGTAATTGTAGAACATGTTGTTGCTGTTTTGTCCCGGAAGTCAAATTATTTACACCTGCTTTCCGTGAACAGTTTTGTTCCAACAAAATGCCAGATTCTCAATCGGCTGATAACCAGCCATAATATTAGAAATAAAAAAGAGTGAGTGACCGCTTTTGATACGCATTGTGTACGCTTTTACGGATGGGTATTCGTAAAATAAAACACCAGCCATTCTTTTTAAAATGACTGGTGGCTATTAAAAATCCCGGTAAAAAACTAGCTTTTCAGGATCTTAAATTCAACACGCCGGTTCAACTGCCTGTTTTCATCTGTATCATTTGGTACGACGGGTTTTGACTCGCCATAGCCTTTTGATATGATCCTGTTTCCGTCAATGCCTTTTGAAATGATATAATTTCTGACAGAAGCTGCCCTGTCATCACTGAGTTTCAGGTTGTACTCGTCTGAACCACGGTTATCTGTATGCGCACTCATTTCAATTTCAATAGTTGGGTTTTCCTTTAGCAGGTTTACCACCCTGTCGAGTTCAACAAACGATTCATTTCTCAAATTTGATTTGTCAAAATCAAAGAACACATTGTTCAACCGGACTACCTGGCCGATTTCAATAGGAGCCAGGTAAAGATCTTTGTGTATTTCCTTATAACCTGCTTTTACCAGTGAATCCAGGTTCAGGTTTTCAGATACCGCGAAAAATTTATCCGCCGTAGCATGGATACTGTAGTTCTTATCGTATGGCAAAACAATTTTAAATGCGCCATCCGCGGCACCGGATACAGCATTACCTGCTTCAACACCATCGGGCAGTGTTTCATATACCAGCGATGCACTGATCGGCTCTTTTGTTTTCAGGTTATAGACGTTGCCACTGACCAGTACAACCGGATTTGGCTTTTCCTTTTCCATCAGTTTCACCCGTACTATATCACTTTCACCAATGGTATTTTCATTGGTAGTCAGGTAAGCATATTCACCACCGGCGTCGAGTGTAAAGAATGCATCCCAGTCGGGTGTATTGATGGGACTGCCAAGGTTTACCGGATCGCTCCATTTCAGCCATGTTTTGTCGAGGCGTTTGGTCATCCAGATATCATTATCGCCCAAACCGCCGGGCCTGTTACTGCTAAAGTATAAGGTAACACCATCGGAAGCCAGGTAAGGTGTCATTTCATTGTAATTCGGGAGATTAATTTTTTTGCCAATGCTTTTTGGCTCTGTCCATGAACCATCCTTCTCTAAAAAGCAAACATAAATATCATTGTTATAACTACCCTTGTCTTCCGACATGTAAAACATCAAAGTCTGGCCGTCGTTTGCCATGGTGGCGCCCGATTGCTGACCTTTATCATACTTAAAATAATTTTTAATATTCAATGCATTGGGTACACTCCAGGTACCATCTTTTTTCAGGTGGCTCATACTAACACCTTTGCCCATATATCCGCCTTCACTGAATGCGCCACGGATCAATATCCTGTTGTTATCCGGCGATATCCAGTAAACAGCATTGTAATAAGTAGTATTGATGGGATAACCCATGTGAATAGCCGGCCCCCATTTACCGGAACTATCTCTTTCAGAATACCAGATATCCTGCGAGTTGCTCACGGAACCATACTTGGTGTTATCAGGGTGATTTTCACAAATAAAAAACAGCAGGTTACCATCTGCGGAAACTGTCGGCCTCAATTCTGCCAAATCAGAATTGACATTTGGGCCCATGTTTTCAATTTTTAATATAGTGGAAGCGGTGATAACATTGTCTTTTTGCGCCTTGAGGCGAATGCTGGTATCGGTATCCCTTTGCGTTTTTGGTGTGGCAGATGTATCGGAATACAAAGGCTGCGCACTTGCAGTCTGAAGGTAAACAATAAGGGTAACGAGGGGTAGAAATTTTTTCAAGGGTTTCGGATTTTGATGTATACAATAAACGTAAATCTAGAAAGAATAATACGGATTTGCCCTTAGAATGGCCTTTAAATCGACCAATCGACAAAAAAACCGGTTGAATGGAATCAACCGGCTTATATACAATAAATTCAAGGGATTATAAATGAAAGCAGTAATGCTTACTGGTTCAATTCATTGATCAGGGCTACCAGTTCCTGTTCTGACCAGCGCTTTTCTTTTTTCTCGCTCATGGCCTTGTCGATAGCGTTTTCATACTGGGGAAATATTTTTTTCAGCGACTGGACATTTTTAGCATTCAGCAACATCATTTTTTTGCCGGCAGCATCGTACACAAAATAATCTTCCATGATTTTATAGGTACGTTCTGAATTGCTGTTATAATTGAATTGCTCGTCTACTGTTACAGATAGGTGTTTTACCAGGTCAAATTTTTTACCGCTGGCCAGTACCAGGTAAAATGTGTTATCATTCTGGCGGCCAAAATCAGGGTAACCTGTTTTGAAGAGAAATGTTTTTGATTCATTTTTTACTAAAGCGACCAGTGAAAATGCTTTCACCGGTTCGGAATATACATATGCTTTATTGTTTTGCCTGAAGTGCAATTCATTACTTGCCACATCAAATTCCAGTTCGGCATTGGCAATTTGTTTTCCTGATTTAAACAGCACATTTCCATTGAGCCAGTCGGTGGCAAATTTTTTGTTGCCGGAAGTTGACATATTTCTAACACCCATTATGCTGAACATATAGGGGCTGCTCAGATCGTCGCTGTTATTGGAAGCGGTAAAAGCTGGTTGTGTGGGATCGATATTGGTGAGGCTTACACTCTGTGTTTGCTGTTGTGCCATAGCGCTTACTGAACAAATTACCAGTGCGGAAGTGATGGCCAGACCGGATAAGATTGGATACTTTTTCATACGGAAGCTTTTAGACTATTAAGTTACGACAATATCATGCAATAACCTATGCCTGCGCCCGCACTTTGTATTTTTTTATACGAACGGGTAAACCAGGCAAACAGATAACAGCCCGGGAAACACCGACGCCTGTTTACAAGGCTGTGACCCACTTGCGGAAATCAATGGCACTTTCCTGGCTCACGATAATTTCGTGTGGTACAGAAACTGACAGCTCGACCAGTATTTTTATTTTATCAATTGGTTTATATGATTTTATGTAATCAATACTGACAATGAATTTCCTGTTGGCGCGAAAAAAGACTGCCGGGTCCAGTTCCTCCTCCAATTCCTTCAGCGTTCGGTCCATCAATAATTTGTTGCCTTCCCTGGTAATAAGGAATGTAATTTTCTGATCAGTATAAAAATAGGCTACCTGGCTTACCGGGATGCTTTGGTGCTCGATGCCCCTCCTCGCTACGATCCTTTTCTTCACATTACCGGTTTTGCCGGATAAAAATCCCAGCAGGTTATCATAATCACCCAAAAAATGACTTTTGAGGTCTTTGTATTTGTTGATGGCCTTGCTCAGTTCCGGTTCGTTGATAGGCTTCAGCAGGTACTCGATACTGGTTTGTTCAAATGCTTTGATAAGATAATTATCAAAAGCGGTCGTGAAAATGATCGGTGTGGAAACCTTTACCTGTTCAAATATGCTGAATGAATTGCCATCCTTTAACTGGATGTCCATAAAGATCAATTGTGGCGGCGGGTTGCTGCGCAGCCAATCCACAGAGTCTTCTACTGAATCGAAGGTGCCGATGATATTCACCGGCTCACGGGTGAGTTGCAGGTTGTATTTTAAATGTTCGAGCGCTGGCAATTCATCCTCAATGATAATAGCATTGATCATACTACGGAAGATTTTAATAATGGAAGCAATACGGTAAAGTGTTCAGAGTCCTGGGGAATTGATATATGCCGGTTTACCGAAAGCTTATACCTTTCATTCAGGTTGACCAAACCAATTTTGGAAGATTGCATTTCAAATTTCTTAAGGCTTTTGTTGTTGACTACACTTACTTCATTTTCTGAAATAGTAATCGTAATCTGCAGGGGATGTTTTTCAGAAAAATGATTGTGCTTAATAGCATTCTCTATCAATGTTTGCAAGGAAAGCGGCGGCAAAAAATTCGCCTCGCCCGACCAGTCATCTACTTTGATGATCATATTGAGGCCGTCCTGGTACCGGATTTTCAGGAGATAATAATAATTGCTGGCAAATTCAATTTCATCGTTCAGTGGCACCAGGTCTTTTTCCTTGTTGATCAAAATATACCGGTACACTTTTGCGAGTGTGTCATTGAATAGTTTTGCTTTTTGGGGGTGTACACCGATTAAATAGGAGAGTGTATTTAGTGAATTGAAAATAAAATGCGGGTCTATCTGGCTTTTCAACGCATCCAGCATGGCCTGCACTTTTAGTTTTTCACTTCTCTCCATCTTTACCAAATCGGTTTCCCTTTCCTTGCTAAGGTACACTATCTCATAGATGCTGCCGATGAGTATGCTGACAAATGTCATGATCAATTGGGAAATAAAAATCTCATGGTAGCCATAACGGTCATTCGCCAGCCATTTGTTCCAGGCCGATAATAAGACAAATGAAAGCAGCCAACTGACAATGATAGTAATGCCGTAACGGGCTGCCAGGCGGAGTGCCAGTAGCTTAATGGTATATAACTGGCGGCGTAACAGGTATTGCGAGAATACATTTCCATTCCATAAACAAAAGGAAATAAAAACGAAAAACAGACAGTGGATAAAAGTGTTGCTGCTGTATTGGCCTGTTTTACCAAATCCCGATAAGTAATAGACAAGTATGCCCGTAAAAGGGATACCCGTCCATTTTAGCGCCCGGTCATTTACTATGGGGTTTTTTTCAGGCAATTGCTACTATCTTTTGGCTATACTAAATAAATTCTAAGGAAAGTTCTGTTTTGTAATTGATATTCTAAAGCCGTCTGCATAATTTGACGGTATTTTAGTATTCATAAAGTTTCCTTGATTTTTCCGTTAGTTTTCACTGCACGGTTTTTTGTTTGGAGCAAAGTGCTTTTGGCAGCCTGATTTCTTCGGTACACGATATTCATACTTCGGTAAAATATAATCATGCTTTGTACAGGGTCACTGATTTTTATTTATTGCGATGTTTAAATTACCGGTCGTAGCATTCGACGGTTTGCATAACCATTGCACAGATGTATGAGCCATATTTACCTTTTGTACAGAATAGCCATTTCGATCGCCTGCACCGGCTGATAGTTTGCTGGCTGCTGTGTATACTGTTATTGATGATACAAACTACCCATGGGCAATCGACCCATTCGTTCACCACACATGGTGAAGCGGTAGAAAAAGCAAACTGCTCGGAGATCGTGCTTTCGCAGGATCCCTCTGTTATTTGCACGGTATATTCAAAAGGCGCTGCCTGGTACAATCAGCCTATTGATATCAGCCAGCCGTTTCAACTGGGTTTCATTGTTGATATCCTTGATTCAATGGGCACCAGCGGAATGGCATTTGTTTTACAACCCGATACTGCCGAACTCGGCGATTTTTCCAATAATATGGGTTGGGGCAATACTGCACATAAACCTTCGATAGCCCTGACCTTTGATTTGAAAAGCGATTCCATTGACAATGATCCGCTGTACAACCATATTGCCATTCAATTAAGAGGCGATACCAAACACCATTCTCCCAATAACATAGCCGGCCCGGTGGATATAACGTCCTATTTCCAGCCCGGCGGTAAATTTTATCATCTTATAGAAGTGTCATGGGATCCGGTTACGACTGTGTTTGCAGTGCAAATGGATGGCAACCCATTGTTGTCTGTCAATTATGATCTGCTCAATGGCTTATTCGCTGGCAATAAGAAATTGTACTGGGGGTTTACCGGGGCCATGTCGCAGTTAAAAGCATTGTTCAACCAGGTGCCACCACCAGGCCCCGGTGCTGAATGTCCATTGATGGGTTATATGCGTGCTTACTTTGGTACCGTCACGCCAAGCTTTGCTTCCGAACCTGCGCTCGATACCTGCTTTGGTCGGCCAATACGATTATATGACAATTCACTTTATTTTACTGATACGGTTTTTCACAATGCATCCAATGCGAAATGGTTTTGGGATTTTGGAGACGGTACCTATTCGTCATTGCAAAATCCGCCGCCACATATTTATAACAGCGCTGGATATTATACCATCAAATTTGCAGTCACCAATAAGCTGGGTTGTACCGTGGACACCCTGGTTAAACCAATTACACTGGCATCCAAACCAGTGGCTGATTTTGACAACGATGTATTCTGTGCCAATACGCTTATTCATTTTAAAGATTTATCATCAGTGTCTGTCGGAACCATATCCGCATGGAACTGGTATTACAATGGCCAGCGGTTTAGCATTGATAAAAATCCCACATTCAGGTTTCCTGTATCGGGGACACAGCAGATACAATTGCATATAAGATCATTTGAAGGATGTGAAGCTGACACGATCAGGGCATTGGCAATAGAAGATAAACCGATGGCTGATTTTTTATACGCGGTGTATTGCGATGGGCGGGTATTTTTTCAAGGCAAGCCGTCTAACGATACTTCTATTCAGCAGGTACAGTGGAATACAGGGGACGGTAGCAGGTCTTTTGCGACTTCATTTTATCATGTATATCCCCGTAATGGAAATTACACAACACAATTTTTTGCAGTCAGTAAAAATGGCTGCGTATCGGATACTATTACCAAAGTGGTTGCCTATAACCGGTTAAAAGCATTTGCAGGTAATGATACGATTGCGGTAAAGGGTCAACCGATACAATTAGTGGCTTCAGGTGGGAAACACTATGAATGGTCACCAGCCGCAGGATTGAACAATGCTTTTATTGCGAACCCTGTTGCAGTATTGGAGCAGAGCACACAGTATACGGTAACGGTGCGAAACGACGATAGTTGTTTTGATAACTCATCTATAAACATTAAAGTGTACGGTAGGGCGGCAATATATGTTCCCAATGCTTTTACGCCTAACCATGACGGATTGAATGATCTGCTGCGACCGATAGCACCGGGCATGCGTGTAGTGTATTTTAAAATTTACAACCGGCAGGGAACAGAAATATTTACTGCACGAGACTTCAGTGCAGGATGGAATGGTATGTACCGCGGAAAAGAAATGCCGGCAGGTACTTATGTATGGATCGTATTTGCAGTTGATGACAAAGGAAAGTCGTTTACTGAGCGCGGAACCACAGTGCTAATGCGGTAACATTATCTTGATGGCAGTGTTTCGGTAGTTATTACAATTGCATGACTTTTCTTTTAAGCCTGCTTTTTCATTCTTTATCCGCTAAAATAAATGCTTCAGTAAAAAAGCGCTGTTAATTGTGCCACATCGGAGCAGGTTTGCATGTCCATCAGCATTAACTCTTTTACATCATCCTAATTAAACAAACATTTTATGAGGAAATTCTGCCTGTTATTGTTGTGGATTTTTTCTATGTCAATAACAACTTTGTTTGCCCAAACAAAAGAAAAGAGCGGACGGGTTACCGATGCCAATGGCGCAGGTATATCTTATGCTTCGGTTAAGGTGAAAGGCTCCGCCCGCGGTGTGAAAGCCACTGCCGACGGTTCTTTTAAAATTGCCGTGAACGACAATGACAGCATCATGATAAGCGCTGTTGGTTATGAAACCAGGACGGTGCTGGCCAGTGATGCCAACCTTGCTTCCATTCAATTGCAACAGGATGTTCGCAGCCTGAATGAAGTTGTGGTAACCGGCGTAGGCGTGGCTACGGATAAAAAGAAGATCGCGATTGATGTGTCTTCGCTCAGTAGTAAGGACATTCCCAAAAGTGCAGTCGCCTCCATTGAACAGGCATTGGTGGGAAAAATATCCGGTGCACAGATACAATTCAACAGCGGTACACCGGGAACCGGCGCAACGATTCAATTGCGCGGTGTAACAGATGTTGGCAATACGCCACCGATGATCTTGCTCGATGGTGTAGAGGTAAGTGATTTGAATGGACTTGATGTGGCCAGTGTAGAAAGGGTAGAAGTGGTAAAAGGTGCTGCAGCCGGTATGCTATATGGTGCACAGGGTGCATCGGGTGTTATACAGGTATTTACTAAAAAAGGATCAAGAAGTAAAAAGCCCTCCATCAGTATCAATACACAGATGAGTTTTGATCAAATCATCAAGGGGAAACGGCCACTCATAGCACAATTTCATTCCTTTGAAACAGATGCCGATGGATATATATTGAGTGGCGGATCAAGAATCAGCAAGGATGCCACGGGGCAGTGGAGTGAACCGGACCTGCTCGATCCCAATGTGGATCCCAATGTGGTCAATAATAAACCTTACAAGGAACAAACCTATGATCATATTGAGCAGGCGTATAAAAAGGCATTTACCAATAACCTTTCCTTAAATATTAATGGTGGTGGAGAGAAATCTGATTACTCTTTTACCGTATCAAGGTTTATGCAAAACAATGTGCTGGATAATAAATACCAGCGCATCAACCTGGGCGCTAACCTGGGTTTTGAATTATTCAAAGGATTTACCGTACGGAATATTACACAGGTAGTGAATACAAAGAATAACCTGCTGAGTGGTGATGCTGATATTCAACTGGCAGCTACCAATTCCAATCGTTTCTCCATTACCAATTCATGGCCTTTTATTGATTTCACTTTTAAAGATTCCACCGGGCATTATATTGTCAACAACCGCGCCGGCGACCAGGCATTAAATCCATTGTCAGAAAGGGATTGGCATCAGCGCGATGCCAATTCTTACCGTATACTCAACAATGTAAACCTGAACTATAAGTTTCCAAGATTTGTGGAGCTTGATTATAAGTATGGGTTTGAGGTTTGGAATACGGATTACACCAATATTTACCTCAACCAATCCAGTGCTCTTCAATATACGATTGCCAAATGGGGTACTGCACCGCTGGGTTCCATTAATAAATCATTTTCCAGGTTCACCAACCAGAACTCACTGGCAACCGCTTCTGTAAAACTTGATTTCCAGAATGATTTTAAAATGAATATTCCACTGCGTTCTACCACTATCGTTGGATATGATTACCGCAAGCGCGAATACACTTCTCATTTTACGCAAAGCAGTAACCTGGCACCTTATCCACCGATTAACCTCAACTCAGGTTTGATAAAATCAAATGGAGATGGTTTATATGCAGGAGATCCGCTGGGCAATTTTACTTTCGCTACCTATGGTATACTGGTCAGCCAGTCATTCGATTGGGGTAATCTTGCCGGGATATCCGGTGGATTCCGTTCCGATTACTCTTCAGAGTTTGGCGAAGCCACCAAGCCATTTACTTTCCCGAGAGGCGCTGTTTACTTCCGTCCTTCAGAGTTGATCAAAATGACCAACCTGGTTGACTGGAAGATACGTGGTGCTTATGGTGAAGCTGGTATACAACCCGGCTATTATGCAAGACAGGTTACTTTGGGTACTTATCCATTGGGCAGTGGCGGACTTGGGCTAAACCTCAACAGCCAGGTGGCCAATCCTGCCTTGCGGGTACAACGTTCCAAAGAACTGGAAGTGGGTACTGATATCAGTTTTAAATCCAATCTTCAAAATTGGTTAACACGCATTACTTTATCAGCCACTTACTGGAACAGGAAGAGCAAGGACATTATTCAGGATGCACCATTGCCGCTTACTTCCGGTGCAGGTACACTTACCGATAACCTCATTTCCATAACCAGCAAAGGTTTTGATATTTCACTGGACGCAAATGTGTATGAAAGCCCATTGATAAAATGGAATACAGGTGTTCGTTTCGGCAGGGCAAAGAGTATAGCCGACCAGATTGCACTGCACAAAGACATCGTCAATGGATTTTTTGCGGTGAAAGAAGGACAGGAACTGGGCATACTCTATGCACCAACGCCACTGCACAGCATTACACAGATGCGACCCGATGGTAAAACACCTTACATCGATCCATCTATTGCTTCCAATTATGAAGTAGTGAATGGTATTGTAGTCGATAAAACCACCAAGCAGGCACAATTGACTGATGCAACGGATCAGTCCGTCCTGGGAAGTGTGTACCCGAAATTCAATATGTCGTTTATTAATTCTGTGGTGATCAAAAATAACCTGACGATATCTGCACAGCTTGACTGGTATTATGGTAATAAGATATACAATACCGTACGGCAGTGGCTCTACCGTGATCGCCTGTCACGCGATTATGACGACGCCATTACCATCGATGGGAAACCTGGTGCATACGTGAATTTCTACAACAGTCTCTATAATAGTGTGCAGCCTATATCATGGTTTGTGGAAGATGGTTCATTCCTCCGCCTGCGTGATCTGTCTGTATCCTACAATTTCACGGATGCTGTACGGGTAAAATGGGTGAAGAACCTCACTTTGTCATTATCTGCGAGGAACCTGTTTACCATTACCAAGTACAAGGGCCTTGATCCGGAAGCAACTGGTTCAGAAGATTCGCAGGGAAACCAGCAGGCAAGTGTCGCTGCATTTAAAGGAGCTGACTATTTCCATGTGCCCAACCTGAAATCATTTATCGTTGGACTGAACATTGGATTTTAATAACTGAATTAAAAACTACAACCATGTATAAGAATAAGTTATTACTTTTTGCAGCGATAGTGGCAATAGGAGCACTTGCCTGTAAGAAGTCGGAATTGCAATTAATTAACCCCAATGCGCCGACGCCGGCTTCAGCATTGGTAACGGAGGCGGGTATCGAAAGCTATGCACAGGGCATCATCGCGCGACCCATTGTAAATGTACCACAGGAAGGTGCCACCAATATACAGGAGATTGCCTGGGCGCAACAAATCATACTCGGCGATGAATGTTATATCCCTTATGGCAATTTTGCCTTTCGCTGGACAGACCAGGTATATAAAATAACACTACCTGATGGCCGCTCATTTGTAACCCCGATTGGTGCTACACAAAAAACTACACTGCAGAGTTTCAACTCGCGTGATGCCGGCGAAAGAAATGCCTTCCAGTACGAATGGAGTTACTGTTATTATTTCATCAAACAGGCCAATACCATTTTATATGCAGTGGAAAACCCCGCATTGACATTATCCGGTAATGCAGCCACCAAAAAAGCGGTACTGCGCGCATGGGCGTTCTGGTGGAAAGGTTACTGTTATTCGCGGATCGGCTCTATGTATATTGCCGGTATCATCAATAACGATACGACATTTAATTTCACCGTCAACAACAATTTTGTCAGCAGGCAGGATATCATTGCGGAAGCAACACGGAATTTTGACTTATGTGCTTCGGTTTTATCAGGTATTACCAATGATGCCGACTATTATGCAGTGATGCAAAACATTATCCCTTCTTTTTCTGATAATTCAACAGCACATTTGGTAACACCTGCACAATGGATACGGCAAATCAATACATACAAGGCGAGGAATTTACTGGTGAGTAAAAAGGCGACTGACCTTACTGCTGCCGAATGGAACTCGATACTCGCATGGTCGAACCAGGGGCTGACAGCCAGTGATAATATTTTCAAAAAAGGTTTAACACCCGATGGCTCCAATGATGTGTCTGGGTTCACATTCCCCTATTTACTGGCCAACCAGCAGAATCAATGGCTCTTCATCAGTGAACGTTTAATACAGGAGTATAAACCGGGGGATGAGAGGCTGAACAGGAATTTTCAGCAGGGCGTATTGAATGATGCGAATAAACGCAGCCGCGGATTACAATTTGGTACGAGATGGATAGCACGCGATATTGAGAATGGCGGTTCTTATTCAACAATCTCCGGGCAGGGATTCGTCAACTATGCCTGTACCTATGAGGAGAATGCATTGATGAAGGCGGAAGCCCTGATATATACAGGTCAAACCGACCAGGGATTACAGGTGATTGATGAAGTGCGCAATTTCCAGTCATCAGGACTGGCTCCGGTAGCAGGTACGGGATTGACAAAAGCACAGGCATTGGAAGAATTGCGGAGAGAGAGAAGAGTGGCGCTGGTATTTCGTGGGGTATCATTCTTTGATGCAAGAAGATGGGGAGTAACGGCACCATTGTCTGCAGGCGGAGGCCGCGCCGGTGCGATTGTCAATGTTCCGGCTAGTCTTGCAGGCACGCCAGGCAATACGCCCATGGCTTGTTTTATGGAATATAATTACATGGATTATTTCGATGTGCCGCAGAATGAACTTGATTTTAATACACCGGCTGCAGGTTCAGTACCGGTAAAACAATAGTCTAGCAGTTAGTTTCATAGTTATCCTTGAGAACGAAGCAGGTGGTCATCGCATCACCTGCTTTTTTAATTCACTGCTTTGCTGAGATCAATTTCGAGAAAGATGCTGAATACATTTTCTTCAATAATGATGTTGAGGACATGGCTGCCGGGATACAGCAACTCCAGGCGTTTTTTTAATTGTTGCAGCGTGCGGGTTTCATAATTCAGCAGGTTGGATGTTTCAACCGGCTTACTATTCTTTAACTGCAATTGAATAATACTGCCGTTTATTTTAATGGTTAAAGTAGTCCAGTGTTTGTCGCTGATATTGTCATTTACCTGCCTGAAATTATTTTCAACCAGTGGAAATAAGATAAAAGGCGAAATGCGAAGATTGTCCGGGTCGCCCGAATATTCAAAACTGATTTCCCACCGATCGGAATTGGTTAATTTTTCCAGGTGGATCAAATCTGCTATGGAGGATATTTCGTGTGATAGCAATACACCCGACTGGCTGGTTTCATTGATGAGATACGTAAGTATCCGTTGCAACCTGTCCAGCATTTCCGGCACTTTTGCAGAGGAAGACAGGGAGTAGGAATAAATTTTTTTCAGCAACAGGGGTAAAAAACTTGGTTGAATATAAGTGTCGATGAATTGTATTTCCTTTCTCAGTTTCTCCGACTTTACCAGGTCCAGTTCCTGTTTTTTGATATTCCACATTTTTAAAAACTTGATACTGCAGGCGATGCCTGTAATCATCAGTACACCACTCAATCCACGCAGCAGGTCAGTGAAATTAATAGATTCAAATTCCATCAGCTTGAATGTGCCACGCAGCGGGTTGATGAGCCAGATATAAAAATATTGGGATAAGGCAGCATCGAGCAGAATAAAAAGACCAAGCAGGATAAAGAACAGCGCATATTTTCCCTGTAGTAAATATTTGGGAAGTAAAAGGTATAATACGGCATAGCAAAAAGCAATGTCGACAGAAAGAAATATGATGGTTTCAATCAGTGTATAGAGTATAAAGGGCCCCTGCCCAATTACTTTGGCGCCTGATCTTGTACTGTCTATGATGATGAAATAAGAAATCCATGCCAGCCAGAATGCAGCATGCCGCAGCAAACGATAACCATAGTTGTTGGAGTAAATAAACTTGTATGTAACCATAAAAGAGGTGTTCTCATGTTATGAAAACCGTCCCGGACGGCACCAATCATCCTGTCGTTGCTGTAATGACTTCATTAGTTGCTCTCATGTGATGGAGGATACAGGGGGACAAACCTAGTGATCGTTATGGTTTTTAGGATGGCAAATGGGGTCAGCGGTAATAATCAGCGACCAGTTGCTGGGACAGGCATTTTGTTTTTCATGGCTATACGCCTGTATAATAATATTAAGCGGGCAAGAATACCCGCTCGCAATGTGTTAAACTAAATTTACACATGAGAAAACTTACCACAAATATGCACCGTAATAAATTATGAAAATTGACAACCATACTGAGGCGTGAATAATACTTACTCAACACCCCACACAGGGGAAGGAGCTGATAATCATGAAAAGATTAGAAAGGTAAAATAGCGGATGCCCATATCATCCGCGTAAATGATAAGCCTTGGGTTGTACAAAAGCGCGTATACCCTGGTAGGACAAGGTGCTGCCAATACCCGAATGTTTTCTTCCCGACCAGGGAACATTGGCGCTAACGCGGTCACAGCAATTCCAGTATACCGTACCCGTTTGCATTTGCTGCATCACTTTTTCGGCACGTTCGTAATTGCGTGAATATACTGCTGCTGTCAGTCCATATTCTGTGTCGGACATCAACTGAACCGCTTCCTCATCATTCTGTACGGACTGTATACCTACCACGGGTCCAAATGATTCTTCCTTCATGATATTCATCGTATGGTTCACCTTGGTGAGCACGGCAGGTTCGATAAAGTATCCCTTTTGCTGTAAAGTATTTCCGCCGGTGAGTAAGGTTGCGCCTTTGTCAACAGCATCTTTTATCTGTGATAATAAAAAATCGACCTGTTCCTTCCTGCTCAACGGACCGATTTCACTCGACGCATCCATTGGGTTACCGATTTTCATTTTCTCCAGTTGCGTAACATAAGAAGCAACAAACTTGTCGTAGATATTTTTGTGTACATAAATTCTTTCCACCGCACAGCAACTTTGCCCGTTATTGTATACCACACCTTCCAATGCAGCACCTGCTACAGCATCCACATCGGCAATATCATCCATCACATACAGGGGATCTTTGCCACCCAGTTCGCACTGGCAGGGAACCAGTTTGGCCGCAACTTTTTCTGCAATGTATTTGCCCGTTTTATAGCTGCCGGTAAAATAATAACCATTCAAAGGCAAAGACAATAAGTATTCACCCACCGATCCCTTGCCTGCTATTAACTGGAAGCAATGAGGAGGTATACCTGATTCGTGCAGCAGGCGTTCGATATGCAATCCCGTCAGTGTAGCGTATTCAGAAGGTTTGTATAATACGGCATTACCGCCCATCAGTGCAGGGATAAAGACATTTACTCCTACAAGGTAGGGATAGTTCCAGGCCGAGATATTCGCAATCACACCCAATGGTTCGTACACAATTTTTTCCCGTGTAGCACCCTCTGGGGTTATCCATTCTTCCGCGAGGTATTTCGCGCCGTTGTCAATAAAATATTTTATCCTGCTCCTCGCGCCATTCAGTTCATTGTACGATTGCTGCAATGGCTTTCCCATTTCACTGGTAAGCGTCCTGGCCAGTTCATCTTTTTGTTCATCCAGTAAATGATAGAAACGTTCAATGCACCCAATACGTTCATTCACGGGTATCTGTGCCCATAGTGACTGTGCTTTTTTGGCCTGTTCGTATTTCTGTTGTACGGTAACAACTGTATCGTCTGTAATGGTAGTGATGATTTCTTCTGTTGCAGGGTTGATGATGGTCATGATCGGTAATTGCTGGTTTTCCTTATTGCTTGTAAAAACTTTTTTTTCAATTCAACCGACAACGGGTTTGAATTTTTATCTTTCATTCGCTCCGGGTGCCATTGCACGCAGAGCATAAAAGCCTTATTGGTTTTATCGGTGAACTCAATGCCCTCTATCACATGGTTGCTGTCGGACGACCAGGCATTTACACTGAGGTTATTGCCCAAATGGTTGGGATCAATCACCTGGTGGTGAGCACTGTTTACATGGCCATTGCTTACAGCCACGATATCATGCAACAACGACTGTGGTTCGATAGTAACTGTATGTTGCTTGTCTTCGTCCTTATCTTTTTTGTGAATGGCATTCGCGGCACCCAGGTCCTGCACCAGTTTACCCCCCTGTAATACATTGACCAGTTGTAAGCCGCGGCAGATACCCAATACCGGCAAGTGATGCTCCAGTGCATAACGGTATATTTTTTCTTCGAAGGCATCGCGGTCTGTTTGAAATGATTCCGGCATTAAAGGATATTGATTACTGCCGCCAAAGAACGATGGGTCAATATCCACGCCGCCGGTTAGTATAAAACCATCGCAGGTAGCAATTTCCGCTATATTATTTTTTTGAAATGATAATTCTACCAGTTCCACATCATCACCCAAATCGTTTTTGTCCATCCATTGCCAGTAGTGAATGAAATTGGTGGTGGTAAAACTGATGCCAATTCTTTTTTTTGTCATATTACAATGCTTCGCGGTACAGTTTGCTGAAACCATTCCTTGATACCGGTTTGGGATTATTCGGGTGGCAGAAATCTGCCAGTGCAAGATCAGACAATGTTTCTATATGTTCTTCTTTTACACCAATATCGCGCAACCGTATAGGTAAGTGTAGTTGTTCATTCAGGGAAAATAAATGTTTCACGACTGCTTCCCCATTCTGTTCCTTTAGTTCCATCGTACGCGCGATTTTTCTAAACTGTTCTTCCTGTCCGCCAATATTGAAACGCATACCATAAGGAAGATTGACTGCATTGGCCAATCCATGGTGTGTATCGAGCAGGGATGATAAAGGATGTGCGAGTGAATGCACCACACCCAACCCTTTTTGAAAAGCCACAGCTCCCATCAGAGAAGCTATCATCATCTTACTCCTTGATGCAAGATCAGGTGCATTGACTGCTTTATCGATCGATTCGTTGATTAATGTCATTCCTTCCAGTGCAATGCCTTCGCACAATGGGTGAAAGCCTTTGGCGATATACGCTTCCATATTGTGGGTAAGTGCATCCATCCCGGTAGCCGCTGTAACAAATGCCGGCAGTTCCATGGTTAACATGGGATCTGCAAACACAATTTTTGCCAGCAACTTCGGGGAGAATAAAATTCTTTTACGGTGCGTATCATCTTCAGAAATGATGGCGCTTCGGCCAACTTCGCTCCCCGTTCCACTGGTGGTAGGTATTGTAATAAAGTAGGGAACATCACCTGTGATATACTGATCACCGCCGATGAGATCATCGTAATCAAAAAGGTCGC
Source organism: Chitinophagaceae bacterium (assembly GCA_044223995.1). Lineage (GTDB taxonomy): Bacteria > Bacteroidota > Bacteroidia > Chitinophagales > Chitinophagaceae > JACMLD01. Next base: position 21,104 of record JBGALE010000010.1, on the reverse strand, counting down.
GGTGATGATGGATGCGTAAAGCTATGGCACGCGCCACATCCATGGCAGCACCACCACCAATACCGATGATGCAGTCGCGGTGCGTTTCGGTAAACACATCACCTCCCTTTAGTACATCAGATTTAACCGGGTTCTTATGGATGTCTGAAAAAACTTCGGTAGAGATATTCCGCAGTTGAAGGCTCTCTTTTATTCTTTTAAAAAAGTCAAGGTGTGCAACATTGGGATCAGTAACGAGTAATACTTTTTCCAAACCGTTGGCAGCTAAATGTGCGGGCAATTCGTTCACTGCACCTGCGCCAAAACGGACCACGGTAGGAAAATTATACTGCCGGACGGTATTAAAATCAATCATGTGTATGGACCTTTTATATATGGTTGAAATTTTAGTGCAAAATTATATGTTCCCGCGGAACCGGGTCCATTTGAAAAATAATTCATGCAGCGATCACAGGAATAATGAAACGCCTGCCGCCTGGCATTAGATGATTTCGAGGTAACGTTTCAACTCCCAATCGGTGACTACTTTTGAAAACTGCCGCCATTCCCATTCTCTCGTACGGGTAAAATGATCCACAAACGGTTCACCAAATAGTTCTTTGGCCAATGCAGACGACTTCATAGCCTGTGTGGCTTCCCAGAGGTTTTTTGGCAATACACCATGACTGGTATCTGCATAGCCGCTACCCTTTGTAGCAGGGATGGTCAGTTTCATTTTTTTACGGATACCATACAAGCCTGCTGCCAGGCAACCAGCCATAGCGAGATAGGGATTTGAATCGGAACCCACGACCCTTGTTTCAAGACGTGTGGATGATTCACCGCCGGGCAATGCACGCAAAGCAGTGGTGCGGTTATCAATTGCCCATGTAATAGTAGTGGGTGCCCATGCTCCTTCCACCAATCGTTTATAACTGTTAACCGTAGGTGCAAACATGGGAAGTATCCATGGCAGGCAATGCAACTGGCCGGCGATATAACTTTCCATCAGCGCACTCATCTTGGTTTTGCTTTTCTTATCGTAGAATAAATTTTGTTTTCCATTGGAAGACCAGAGGCTTTGGTGTACATGTCCGCTGCAACCGGGCAAATGCTCATTGAATTTTGCCATAAATGTGGCCAGTATACCATGACGGTGTGCAATTTCCTTCACGCCTGATTTAAATAAAACAGCCCTGTCGGCGGCTTCAGGTAAACCTGCGTACAGGATTGCAGCTTCGTATACGCCGGGACCAGTTTCAGTATGAATGCCTTCAATAGGTACATTCATTTTTGTAAGATCATCAAACAGCTGGTGGAAGAAAGCGCTCCTTTGAGAAGCACGCAGTATGGAATAGCCAAACATCCCTTGTGTGATGGGTGATAAACCCCGAAAACCATTGGCATATAGCTCGGCGGTATTATCATTGAAATTAAACCACTCAAACTCCTGTGAGAAGGAAGGTATATAACCAGCATCGTTTGCCTGCCGGTTGATCCGTTTTAATAAACTGCGCGGACAGGCTGCATGATCTTTCCCGTTACCATCTCCAAAATCTGCCAGGAAAAAAGGCAGATCATTTTCCCAGGGAATTTTGCGCATTGTGCTTACATCAATCACCGCAGTGGTATCGGGGTAACCGGTATGCCACCCGGTTGTTTTGCCATTGTCGTAAGCAACATCGCCTGCATCCCATCCAAAGATGACATCACAAAAACCAAATCCCTTTTCTGCGACAGCACCGAATTTTTCCATGCTGATCACTTTACCGCGCAGCACGCCATCAATATCAGTCACGGCCAGTTTTACCTTGGTAGCGCCACTGGCTGATAATTGTTTCAGCACATCAGGAACCGATTGTTTGTTTTGCATCGTGTGTGGGTTTTACAAAGAAATGAAACCAAATATAGGCAAGGGCCAGTAAGCCAAAATAAATCAGCGATAACTTTATATTAAGTGTTGTCATGGCGATGAGTGAAATCGTGGCAATAATCAGCGCAATGATGGGAAAGAACGGATAGAAGGGTACTTTAAAGGGGCGAACCATTGAAGGCGATTGTTTGCGCAATACCAGCACCGTGATCATGGAGATCACATAAATGGTCAGTGCTCCAAAGCAGGACATGATAATAATCTCTGCCGTTTTTCCACTCAGTAAAGCGATGATACCAATCACCATATTTGCCAGCAGCGCATTGGCCGGTGTCTTGAATTTTTTATGGATGCTGCCCATGGCCGGATGAATGTATTTCACCCTTCCAAATTCAAAAGTGGCGCGGCCGGCCGCGAGTATAATGCCATGAAAAGATGCTACCAGCCCCATTAAGCCAATCGTGATCAGCAAATGGTATATCCAGCCGCTGTTGCCGGTTACGTGCGACATCGCCAACGGCAATGGCGAATCGGAGGCATCGGCTCCCGGTGATGGATAAACGATGGCTTCCCATCCTGCCACACCCACGGATGCAAAAAAAGTAAGTATGCAAAGTATGACCAGTGTCAGTAATGCAGAACCAAAACCAATCAATACATTCTTTTGCGGGTGAATGGTTTCTTCCGCCACATTGGCCACACCTTCCAGCCCGAGAAAAAACCAGATGGCAAAAGGAACAGAAGCCCATACGCCATGCCATCCATTGGGGAAACTGTTTTGCTGCAGGTTTTTGATATCAAAATGCGGGAGCGTGATACCCGCAAACAATAATAATTCAAATACTGCGAGTACGGTAATGATCAGTTCGAATGCTGCTGCCGCTTTTACGCCATAAATATTGAGTGCTGTGAATATAAAATAAACGGCAATGGCAATACTGGTGACGGACAATTGCGGAAAGAAAATATGAAAGTAAGCGCCGATGGCGGCAGCAATAGCAGGAGGTGCAAAAACAAATTCAATGATTTGCGCCATGCCGGCAATAAAGCCAAGGCTATTGCCCAAACCTTTGGATGCATAGTCAAAAACACCGCCTGCCTTTGGAATGGCACAAGCCAGTTCTGTATACGAAAAAGTAAATGTGATGTACATGATAATGATAAACCCTGTAGCGATGGCCAGTCCCCAGGTGCCACCTTCTGCAAGCCCGAGGTTCCAGCCGAAATACATACCCGATATAACATAGCCAACACCCAACCCCCACAACATCAATGGGCCCAGGGTACGGGATAAATGTGGTGCATTCGCAGAATCTGTTGTTTGACCGGGCATGAAGTATGGTTGAGTGCTGAAGTTAATAAAAAAAGAGAGGCGTCGGTGAGCTATGATTGATTAAACTGCAGCAAAAGACAGTAAGAATAGCAGGTAAAAATGGAAGGAAAGACAAACCCTCCCTGTTGTGAGCAGGAAGGGTTATTGAACAAATGCCTAGCTTTTTGAATTATTGATGGCATTTAATATCAGCAGGAAAAAAATGGCTCCGAAAGTAGAAGTGATCAGGTAACCAAGTAGCCCGCTGGCAATGGAAACATGAAACTCACGCGCCAGCCAGCCACCAATAACAGCGCCGAGTATGCCGACGATAATATTTCCGGGGAGGCCCATGCCATTGCCCCTTACAATCTGACCGGCGAGCCAACCGGCTACCGCACCAAGAATAATGAACCAGAGAAAATCCATAATAAATGTTTTTAAGGTTAAAAAATAGCACGCATGGTGATCGGAAGGGGATTAGGCAATTGAAAGCAAAAGATATTTTATTAGGATCGTCTTTGCAATTGTTTCCCGGCAGTTGATTCAGTAAATTTTCGTATAACTATCTTTGCTGCTCAATATTAGAATAAAACGGCATCGCAACGGATAGAAAAAATTTTACTATACTGTAAAATTTTTTCTATAACTACTGGTAAGTTGGTAGAATACATCTTGCAAATAGAATTGGTGTAACAGGAAGTCGATTTTTCATTTCAGTAAACAACACGCAGATTGACATGACAGTTGAACAGAAAAAAGAGGTATGGTTGCGCGGGCCGGTAGATGGAATCATTCCGGCGTTACAGCCCGTTGCACATGCATTACTGCAGGCGCAGGAAGAAATACATGAATTGATGAACGAATTTCCTGATGCGTTGCTATGGGTACGTCCTGCGCAGGTGGCCTCTGCGGGTTTTCACCTGCAACATATTTCGGGTGTGCTGGATCGTTTGTTTACCTATGCGGCAGGAAATCTATTGTCAAACGAACAACTGGCGGCACTCAAAGCAGAGGGAATTGATGATGGAACTGGTATAACAAGTGCTCAGCTTGTACTTGCGATTGATCAAAAAATTGATCAATCAATTCAGCAACTGAAACAATTGAGTTATGAAGATTGCCTGCAACCGCGTGGTGTGGGCAGGGCACAAATACCTTCCACTGTATTGGGCTTACTGGTACATTCGGCAGAACATACCATGCGCCACCTGGGACAGTTGCTCGTAACAGTTAAAGTGGTAAACTCGCTGCACTGATCACCTGGTGCGTACGGCCAGGATATTGTTCCAATGCTTTCTCCAGGCAATCCATAGCGGCGTTGATGGAAGTTGTATTGAGAACATAGGCGAGCCTCACTTCATTTTTTCCCAAACCGGGCGTTCCATAAAAACCACTGGCAGGCGCCAGCATCACTGTTTGGTTATTGTATGAAAATGATTCAAGCAGCCACTGGCAAAATATATCTGCATCGTCTATTGGTAATTTAGCCATGGCATAAAACGCCCCGCCGGGGTTGGGACAAAAAACACCGGGAATGTTATTCAGCCTTTTTACAATCACATCCCTTCTCTTTTTATATTCCGCCTTGGTCGTATCAAAGTAATTGGCAGGAAGATCAACAGCCGCTTCACCGAGTATCTGTGCAAATGATGGCGGGCTTAACCTCGCCTGTGCAAATTTCATTACAGCATCCAGCACCTGTTTGTTTTTAGTCACCAATGCACCAATCCTTCCGCCACATGCGCTGTATCGTTTACTGATGGTATCCATCAATAAAATATTATCATCCACACCTTTTAAATGCATGGCGCTGAAATGTTCGCCGCTGTAGCAAAATTCACGGTAAGCCTCATCCGCAAAAAGATACAGGTTGTGCTGGAGGATAATTTGTTTTAAAGTCTCCATTTCTTCCCTGCTGTACAAATAACCGGTGGGGTTATTGGGATTACAAATAACAATGGCCCTGGTGCGGGATGTAATTACTTTTTCAAAATCTTCTATCGGGGGCAATGCAAAACCTGTTTCAATACTGGATGTAATTGGTTTTACCACCACACCCGCTGCCACCGCAAATCCATTGTAATTGGCGTAGAATGGTTCTGGAATAATCACTTCGTCACCGGGATCAAGACAGGCCATAAAACCAAACAGGATGGCTTCACTGCCGCCTGTGGTGACGATAATTTGCTGGTAGTTTACGTCAATGCCTACGCGATGATAGTATTCCACCAGTTTTTTGCGGTAGCTTTCATTGCCGGCGCTGTGACTGTATTCCAATACTTTAAAATCAGCATGGCGAACCGCGTCCAGCACCTGCGGAGGCGTTTCTATATCCGGCTGGCCAATATTCAGGTGAAATACCTTGACGCCCTTTTTCTTTGCTGCTTCTGCGTAGGGAACCAGTTTGCGAATCGGTGAAGGCGGCATGATCTGTCCGCGGTGACTGATGGTTAACATTTGGCAAAAATAAGCAGGACGCATTATATAGCCACATGCAGTGGAAAGAAATGTTGACGCCGGACTTCCTATTCATTCATGAGCTGCTGAAAAAGATCAATATACTGGCCCACATGGTACCCGTCCATTAATGCATGGTGTACATGAACAGACATGGGCATGGTGCGGAGACGTTCATCCCCGGTCATTTTGCCAAAGGAGATTTTCGGAGAGCTGTCTTTAAAGGAAAAACTTCTTGCATGCGACAGGCTGGTGAAATTGATCCACGGAATAGAAGAATAATGGATCACGTTTTCGCCTGAAACTGCCGGTACCAATCCCTTGCTGGATTGTACGCGTGCAATTTCCGCCTGCGCCGTTTGAATAAATTGATCAAATGATGGGTGATAGTCGATATAGGAAAACCCAAAACTGCCGTCGGGCCGGTTGATGGTAGGCGAGGCATTCACTGTATCAAATACCCATACCTCGTCTTCGTGTATGCGGTACCGAAAGGGTTCAACCTGGTTAGCGGCAGCCAGCGATTTATACAAATAATACAGGAAAAAAGAAACGCCACGGCTTTTTGCCGCAGCATAAGCCTTTGTGCAATCAACGGTTACCGTAATACCAAAGAAAGGCTCTTCAAATTGTTTGAAGAAGGCAAAATGATCTTTGCGGTTCCAATCGGCTATGGATAATGTATGTTTCATGATGCCAGGATGGGTAAAATGTCCGATACATGTTTTACCTGTTTGAACTGTGGATGATCCACCGTGTAATCAACCGTTTCATGTGCCCAGGTAGTATGATAGGGAACGTGGATACCATGGCCGCCGATATTCAGCACAGGCATAATATCCGATTTGATGGAATTGCCGATCATTAAAAACTCCTGCGGCATCACATCCAGGTGTCGGATCAACTTTTGATAATCCGGTTCTTTTTTCTCCGACATAATTTCTATGTGGTGAAAATAATGTTCCAGCCCGGATTTTTTCAGCTTACGTTCCTGGTCCAGCAAATCTCCCTTGGTGGCTACTACCAGGCGGTACTCTTTTTTCAAATGTGATAGAATTTCTTCCACACCTTCCAATAATACGATCGGTTTGTGCAACAACTCTTTGCCAAGCGCTGTTATCCTTTCGATGATGTCAATATTGACTGATTTGTCTGTAGCACGCAACGCTGTTTCAATCATACACAGCACAAATCCCTTTACACCATACCCATACAGGTCGAGGTTGTCCATTTCAGTCTGCAACAATTCCCTTGATACGGTATGTTGCGGAAGAAAGTCTTCCAGCAGTTCGCAGAATTTTTTTTCGGTTTCCTGGAAATAAGGCTCATTTATCCAGAGCGTATCATCTGCATCAAACGCGATGGCTTTAATTCTCATATTCAAAGCTGTTGAGCATGCAAATGTAGGCAGGTATCTTATCCCTTCAAATATTCTTTGGGCAGCGGCAGATCTTTTGTTTCCGGTTGCCAGAATACGGTCAATATCCACCACCGTTTTCCATCGTAATACAATTGTATACTGTTGATGCCACGCATAAAGGGTTGTGCATCGGTGGCAGTTTTTCTTGATTCATAGGTGCTGAAGCAATGTGCAATATGCCCGTATACCTGTTGCTGCCGGCTGACTTCCGTTTCAAAAAAGCCGTTCTTTTCAAGAAATGGACCGGACGTAGTGATATAATCTTCCACGGTCATCACTCTTTTTACAACCTCTCCGGTAGGTCGTTGACCTGCTGCAACAAGCTTTCCCTCTGGCAAAAACAAACTGCGCATACGGTTCCAGTTCCTGGCTTCTCCGGCGGGACCGGATATTACATTGTATAAGGCAGCAATGATGGCATCGATGCTTTTTACATCTTCCGGGTTGGCTATTATCGTATCCTTTACCGAACGGAAGAGATTAGCCGGTTGCCAGTTGGCCATCGCAGCAGAAGAGATGCATAATAAAGTTATCGTAATGGCAGTCCATCTTTTCATATACAAGCTGTTTTATTAAAGATACCGGTTTCCCTTCCCACATATACTACCGGTAAAAAAAATCCCCGCCTTTTGGGCGGGGACAATATTCAAACTGTAAAAAAATCACTTGTTTGTTTTTCCTTTTTCAGCTTCATATTTGGCATAAGCATCAGCGCTTAATACCTCACCTTTGATTTTTAATTCTACGGGTTGTGCTGCGCCGGAAATTTTAACGGTAATCGTTTTTTCAAACGGGCCGGGAGCGGCAGCATTAAAACCTGCATTGATTTTATCACTCTTACCTTTTCCAATCGGTTGTTGCGGCCATTTCGGAGTAGTGCAACCACAACTTGCCATAGCGGTTTCAATCACCAGTGGTTTTTTGGAAAGGTTTTTAAATGCAAAATCATAATTCACCGGTACACCTTGTTTGATCTTTCCAAAATCGTGTACGTTTTCCTTAAACTTCACCATTTCAGCTACTGGTGTCGCGGTGCCGGGTGCCTGTGCAAATGCTACTGACATAAATAATACGGCTGCCAGTCCTAGAACAAGTTTCTTCATTGTTTATTGGTTTGATTTTTTTAATAATTCAACGCCCTGGTTTTCCGGTGCAGGTGCAGCCGGCGCTTTGTACACGATTCCTTTAATGGTCATCATCTTGGTTTGACCGCCATTAAAGAAAATGGTCACGGTTTTTTCAAACGGCCCTTCGGCGTATGCATTGTATCCGACTGTGATCTTGGTGGAGGTACCAGCCTGAACGGGGTCACGTTTCCATACAGGGGTAGTGCAACCACAACTGGCACGTACATCTTCAATCTTGAGTGTATCGTGGCCAACATTGGTTACAATAAATTCGTGTGTAACGGGACGGCCCTGCTGGATTTTACCGAAATCAAAAGACGTTTCTTTTAATGACAGTATTTCGGCAACCGGTTTAATCGGTGCATTTGTTCCCTGGGCGATGGCTAAGTTTACAATAACGGCAGTGGCTAAAAATGTAAGAATTGTTTTCATATATCTATCAAATTTCGGTTCGTTAACAATGGTTTTAAAACGAACAATCAAATTTACATATTGTAGCCCAACCATCATAGCCTATTTTTTTGATTGATATTTTATTAACAACTTCCATTTCAGGGCAAGATTTCTGCTGAATATCCGGGCAGGTTCATGAAGGTGAAAGACAGGCTGCCACTGCAAACCGGCCCATTGCCAGGAAACCATTACAATTGTTAGTTTCTTGTGGTTAACCACTTTGAAAAAACCCGTAGGTTTGCTGCATGGAACAGCTAACAACTAACAAGTTACTGGCTGCGGAAAAACTGTCTTATGAGCACTTTCGCGGAGAAGTGCTGAACGATTTCCGCCTGGCTTGCCAAAGCCGCGAGTCCAGCCTGCTGGGTCGCAAGGAAGTATTGACCGGTAAAGCAAAGTTTGGCATTTTTGGGGATGGGAAGGAAGTGCCGCAGGTAGCGATGGCCAAATTTTTTAAACCAGGTGACTTTTACAGTGGTTACTACCGCGATCAGACTTTTGCCTTTGCTACAGGCGCTGCTACCATCAAAGAATTTTTTGCGCAATTATATGCCGACCCGGATACCAACAATGATCCGCACAGCGCCGGCAGGCAGATGAATTCACATTTTGCCACACCATTTATTAATAAAAACGGGGAATATACTGATCTTGTCAAAACAAAAAACCTTGCAGCAGGCATGGCACCGACCGCTGCACAAATGCCAAAAGCATTGGGCCTTGCCTATGCGTCAAAAGCATTCCGGTATATTCCTGAATTAAAACAATTCCCGCAGTTGTCATCCAATGGCAACGAAGTATGTTTCTGTACTATTGGTGATGCTTCCACCAGCGAAGGACATTTTTGGGAAACAGTCAACGCTGCAGGTGTTGTGCAGGTGCCATTGGTAATTTTTGTATGGGATGATGGATATGGGATTTCCGTTCCGAAAGAATACCAGACTACAAAGGGATCCATTTCAGAAGCCATGCGCGGTTTTCAGAAAAAAGAAGGTACAAACGGAATAGATATTTACCGGGTGAAAGCATGGGACTATGCAGGTATGTGTGAAATATTTGAAGCAGGTATTAAAAAAGCGCGCGAGACGCATACGCCTGTTCTCTTCCACGTTGAAGAAGTAACCCAGCCACAGGGGCATTCTACTTCGGGTAGCCATGAACGGTATAAAACACCGGAACGCCTGGAATGGGAGCGGGAGTGGGACGCCATCAAAAAATTAAAGGAGTGGATCATCGATAACTCACTCGCCAGTGAAGAAGAATTGTCTGATATGGAAACCTCCGCCAAGGAATTTGTGCGCGACAGCCGCAACCAGGCATGGGAAGAATACCAGGCGCCGATAAGAGTGCAGGTAAATCATACCATCGATATCATACAAAAGATGGCGGTTGTCTCATCGGGCCAGGGCGAAGCGCTGCTGGCTTTGGCAGCCTCGCTGAGCAGCAACCGCGAGCCGACACGCCGTGATGTAATGAAGATACTGCACCAATGCATCATGATGGTTGATAAAAATGAAGCTGCATCAGCCAAAGAATATTATCAATCCCTCTTGCAGGAAAACGAAGGGTTGTACAATTCGTTTTTATACAACGAAGGACCAAAGAGCGCATTGAAAGTGACGGAAGAAAAAGCAGAGTATGACGCAGACTCACTTACAGTGAATGGATACGAAGTATTGAATAAATATTTCGATCAGTTATTTGCAAGCAACCCGAAGGTCATAGCATTTGGAGAAGACCTTGGTTTTATTGGCGATGTTAACCAGGGATTTGCAGGCCTGCAGGCAAAGCACGGTAAACAGCGCATATTCGACACTGGTATACGCGAGCTGTCTATTATGGGCCAGGGCATTGGGTTAGCGCTTCGTGGTTTACGGCCCATTGCAGAAATACAATACCTCGACTATCTCGTATATGGATTGCAGCCATTAACAGATGATTTGGCAACGATGCAATACCGTACTGCGGGAAGACAGGCCGCGCCATTGATTGTTCGCAGCAGGGGACATCGTTTGGAAGGAATATGGCACAGCGGTTCGCCCATGGGTATGATCATCAATTCACTGCGTGGTATGCATGTATGTGTTCCGCGCAACATGGTGCAGGCAGTGGGTATGTACAATACTTTACTGCAAGGGATTGATCCGGCACTCGTGATTGAATGCCTGAATGGTTACCGGTTGAAGGAAAAACTTCCTGCGAATCTTTCGACCTTTAAAGTGCCGCTGGGCGAGCCGGAGATCATTCGCGAAGGAACAGATATCACGGTTGTTTCTTACGGCTCTACTTTGCGCATCATCCAGGAATCGGCACAGGAACTGGAGGCAAAAGACATCCAGTGTGAGATTATAGATGTACAAACATTGCTGCCGTTTGATATTCACCATACCATATTAGAATCGCTTAAAAAAACCAGCCGGATAGTATTCATTGACGAAGACGTACCCGGTGGAGCAGCGGCTTATATGTTCAATAAAGTAATGGAAGAACAAGACGGTTACCGCTGGCTGGATGTAGCGCCACGCACCATTACAGCAAAGGCACATCGCCCGGCATACGCCAGTGATGGCGATTATTTCAGCAAACCGAATGCAGAAGAAATTACAGATGTGATTCTTTCTATGATGGCTGAATAGTAATAGCGAAGAAATCAATCAAGAAATTTCTCCTTAAGTGCTGGCGTGGGGATCCAGCAGGCTTCTTTTTTCCCAAACCATTTGTAGCGATTGCGTGCAATTAAGTTATATACCGCATCGCGCACAAAACGCGGCAGAATAATAAACCCATACAACAATGGCCAACCGCTGCCCAGGTATTTACAAACACGGAGTGCCGCAGTTGATCTTGTATAGATATTGTCTCCTTTAGCCAGTATGAATGAATTGAATGTATCTGCAGGTAAATCCTGCTTTTTCAAAAAAGCCTGTCCTGCCATACCCTGCAGGGAAGCAAAGCGAAATCTCTTTTGCTTATCATGCTTAATAATAAACAGTACTGTACCATTGCATAAATTGCAAATTCCGTCGAAGTATACAGTTAAGTGTTCGTTCATTGAAACAATTAATAGATTGTAAGTTAGGAAAAAGGAAAATGGTGGTAAGTGAGTGGAGGTAAATCGGGTTATAAGTTCTAAGTTAGGTGAAAGGTAAAAGGTAGAGGGGTATTTGGTTTTAAGTGAGTGGGGTAATCTGTTTTAAATTTACAATGATTGAAGAACAGGGGAATTGTTATGGCTTTTTTCACATTTGTTAGTGCAATGAATAATTAAGAATTTTCATTCTCCTGTCCCATCATATTTGTAAGACGGCATCTCTAATGAGACGAATACCAATTATTAATTCTTAATTGTCAATTATTAATTATCTCACCATCCAATGCCATAATCTTCTCCATGGTTGCTGCTACCGCCCCAGAGACTGCCGTGTTTCCAATCGATGTAGATAGCGTTGATAGGACCACTGCTTCGATCTTCGAAAGTGAGTGTATAACCCATTTGCCGTAATTCTTTTCTGACCCAGTCGGGTGTTCCGCTTTGCAGCATGACACTGCCGGGTTTGGGTTTTCGGTCATCAATTTTCTCACCTCCCAGCGATAGCCACAACTGGTTGGTGTTGATATTCGCCGCTTCAGTGGCTTCCTGTACTGTCATACCAAATTCCACCATGTTTAAAAAGAACTGCAGCAGGTTTTGATCCTGTGTATCGCCGCCCTGCACACCAAATGCTAAAAATGGTTTGCCATCTTTTAGTGCAAGCGTAGGGGTTAGTGTTACGCGCGGACGTTTACCCGGTTCAATGACATTAAATGGATTTAGAGAAGGATCCAGTACAAAACTTTGTAACCGCTGGCTCATACCTACGCCTGTATGTCCTGCAATGCAGGCTGGCAGCCATCCGCCGCTGGGTGTAATTGAGACAACCCATCCGTCTTTATCGGCTGCTTCAACAGAAGTAGTTCCACGCCAAAGCCTGTCGTGGTATTCATCTGTAATAGGTGTTGTTGACTGCGCCATAAAACCGCGTTGCTGCAATGTATTGCGGTAAGGATTTGTTTTTCCTTCATACGGGTATGGATCCCCCGGGCCGGCACTGGCATTGTTTTTATCGAATGTGATCAGTTTGGCTCTTTCCTTTGCATATTCTTTACTGAGCAAACCTTTGATAGGTTCTTCCGGGGGAAAATAAGGATCGCCATAATAAAAATCGCGGTCAGCAAATGTGAGGTTCATGGTTTGATACAGGGTATGGATATAGCGCGCACTGTTATAGCCCATATTTTTCAGATCAAAATTTTCCAGTATGTTGAGCGATTGCAGTAACATCGGGCCCTGTGTCCATTGCTGTAATTTATATACTTCAATCCCTTTATAATTGACATGTAACGGTTCTTCTTCGAGTGGTTTCCATTTGGCAAGATCTTCCATTGTGATGAGACCACCCTGCTCCTGGCAGCCGCGTACAAATTCTTTGGCGATATCTCCTTTGTAGAAACGGTCGAATGCAGCATAGATGGCCTCTTTGCGTGATTTCTTTTTCTTCAGCGCATCCTGCTCTGCATCCACCATTTTGGTCAGTGTTTCGAGTAAATCTTTCTGAACAAAAATTTCTCCCGCCTCAGGCGCTTCCCTCTTTTCACCGGCATGGGGAAGAAATACCGCTTTGCTGTAAGGCCACTGGCTGATCATTTTTTTACCGCGTTCCATACTGTTGGCGGTTTGGGCTTCGATGGGATAACCAGCGGCTAATTGCATAGCAGGTGCCAATACTTCTTTCAGGCTCATGGTTCCGTATTCTGCCAGCATATAGCACAATCCACCGGGCGTTCCCGGTGTTACGGCGGCCAGTGGGCCATACTCCGGTGGGAAATTCATTCCCTTATTTTTAAAGAAATCGACAGTAGCACCCGTGGGTGCAATACCCAATGCATTAATAGCGATTACTTTTTTTGTATTGGGATTATAGATGAGTGCCTGTGTTTCCCCGCCCCAACTAAGTACATCCCACATGGTGCAGGTAGCGGCCAGCATTGCACAGGCAGCGTCTACCGCATTGCCACCTTTTTGAAATATCATAGAGCCGGCTGTTGCAGCGAGTGGTTTACCGGTCACCGCCATCCAGTTTTTTCCATGCAATGGTGGTTTTTGAGTTTGCTGGGAAAAAACAAGGGTGCATTGGAATGCCGCAAGTATTAAAAAAAACAGGTATCTCATAAACAGAAGTTTTGCTGCTTAAAGTTAAGGAAGGCGATGGTTAATTAAGAATTAGAAATTAAGAATTAATAATTGGGATTGTAAGTGGTAGAATTGAAGAGTAATTGGAAAAATCAACAAAAAGAGGCCGGATAGTTTTATTAAATTAGTGAATTGGGAAAAACCTTAGGTAACTGCTTAATTACTTTTTTATTCATATAACCTGCTATGATAAAATTACTGATCCCTTTTATATTACTATCTCTTGCTGCACTACCTGTGAATCAAAGAAGAGTATATGGCATTCAAACAAATAATTATTTCCAAATTCGCGACACGCTTCCGTCGCTGGATTCATTTCACGATGAGGATATTGACACTATTATTTCGTCGTATAAGAATCAAGTATTTACTATTAAATTAAAAAAAGGCAACAGCTATACTTATAAGACGGAAATTTTACATCAACACAATGGTGATTACCGCAGCAGTAAAGTCACCGATATATCAAATCTGCTCACCAGGATATTTGTAAGGGCGGAAAAAATGCCCGTTTTCAAAGGAGGGGCTGCGGGATGGGATGTTTATTTCAAAGAATTTTGCAGTAGTCGTATGTCAGTTATTCGTAAATATGCGCCTGCTACCATAGGCATTCAGTTTATAGTTGATAACAATGGAGATGTTTGCGATGTAAACATAATTGGTAGCAGGAATGATGAACTGGCTGCATTAGCTGCAGAAGCGGTAAAAAATAGCCCTCCCTGGACACCTGCTACACAAAACGGTTACCTGGTGATATGCTACCAGAAACAAATGGTGAAGTTTGAATGAAATATTATTTAATACGGTTTCATGAAATGCAGTCTCCAGGGGGAGTAACCTGTTATTGTTGACTTTTTAATTTTGATTTTAATAAATAAGGGTTGATTAGTTCAACAGTCCCGTTACTTTATTCATTGCCCATTCTACATCGCGTTTGGCATAAAATATTTTACCGGCTATTTTGAAAAAGTGAAGATCGTCGCTGATTCGCAACCTGTTTAATTCTGTTGTACCAACGCGGAGGAGTACCTGTACCTGTGAGGAATTGTAAAATTCACCTGCGACTGATTTTTTTTGATGATGGTTTTTCATGATTCGGATATTTTTTGTACACCAAAAATAGCTCTCCTCCTCACGCGGCTTTATAGAAAAATAACTAGGAAGCCATAGAATAATTTCTATAAAACCTGCCAGCTATGCCGCCCGGATTGTAAAAACTGCATATTGGCCGTTTTATTGTTTGGGACTCATTATCATACGTTTAATTATTTTCAACAGCCCGGATTTTGGCCGGTCTTATCCTGTCATGCCGTACTATCGTTGCTTTTAACATTAAGATAGAAAAGCCAGGCGGGCGCATAAACTTTTAAATGCGGTTGCTTCCTTTAATTCCTGGTAGAAAACTTTCTGCGGGTAAAAATCACTTTGTTTTTATAAATTGACCATTTAGGTATTAAGGAATTAACTGTATGATTGAATACTACATGATTTCTTGTTTAATGGACGAAAGACAGTTGCATGATTTGAAATTTACATCAATAGTGTAACTGGAAGAATGAATACTCGCAGAACGGCAGCGCAATGATTCGCCTGCTGACATTTAATAAATATGATAATTAATACAATGGCAAAAAGAAATATTCGTGATATCATTTCAGAACCGGGGATACTAAACAAGATTTACATCGTACGTGGCGAAAAAGTAATGCTGGGTAAAGACCTGGCAGAAATGTATGGTGTTGAAACGAAGGTGTTCAATCAAAGTGTAAAAAGAAATATGGATCGTTTCCCCAAAGACTTTATGTTCACCCTGAACGATAAAGAATGGAAAAACTTGAGGTCACAATCTGTGACCTCAAGTTGGGGAGGTACACGGTATAAACCAAATGTTTTTACAGAGCAGGGTGTAGCCATGTTATCCAGTATTTTAAATAGTAAAACAGCAATTGAAGTCAATATCAGGATTATCAGGGTGTTTACTAAAATGAGGAGATATGCATTTACACATAAAGAAATCCTTTTACAGTTATCGAAGCTGGGAAAGGAAGTAAAGGGAAATAGCCGGGATATTGAAAATATATTCGTCGTGTTAAAAGAGTTAATTGAAAGGCAAAATAAGCCCATTCCTCCGCGGAACAGGATTGGGTTTAAACATTATGATTAAATGAATGACTGCATTTTTCTTTGTGCTTTTGCGGGATTGTACCTGTTAATGAATTCGATTAAGAAATACCCCAACCAGTAACAGGTGTCTTGTTTGTACCGCTAAGTAAAATAGCAATATCCACGCACCGGGTATAAAATTGGAGAGAAAAAAATAAAACCTGCTGTTGCAACGATCCCGGTGAAAATTCGTTGTTAATTAAATACACCCAATTAATATTCCGGGGCATTCAAAGGCATACTATATCCATACTAAAAGCGCAACCTGAGCAGAAAACTGCGCCTTTACCTACTTCCCAAAGCCTTACCAGGCACAACCAATCCTCTATTTTATAGCTGGTATCCTGCTCATGCAAGAACAGGTCAGGACTGTTGAGCGGAACCTCGTCTGTAATCCCGGAAAAGAAAAGCCCCGCATAGCGGGGCCTGAAATTTATTTCTGGTGATACAAATTTGTTATTGCATCAAACCATATTATGAAATACCTTCTGTACATCATCATCCTGTTCCAGCCTTTCAATCAGTTTACTCACTTCTTCCGCTTCTGTATCGGATAAGGGCACAGTAACAGATGGTATCCATTCCAGTTCGGAACTAATGGGTGTTATACCTTTTTCTTCCAATGCTTTCTGCAAGCTGCCAAAATCAGTAAATGCACAGCGCAGTATCAGTATCGGTTCACCATTTTCGCCGGAGCCTTCTCCCAGTTCATCCAAACCTGCATCAATCAGCTCCAGTTCCAGTTCGTCGGCATTTAATCCTTCGGGCTTTAATTTGAATACGCCCATTTTTTTAAACTGGAAACTTACACTGCCACTGGTCCCCATAGTACCACCGCCTTTGTTGAAATGGCTTTTCACGTTGGCAACAGTTCGAACATGGTTGTCAGTGGCAGTTTCTACCAGTATCGCCACGCCATGCGGTCCATATCCTTCATATAAAATCTCATCGTAATTGGTCATTTCCTTTCCCTGCGCGCGCTTGATAGCTGCTTCTACACGATCCTTTGGCATTCCCACACTGCGGGCATTCTGAAAACACCTGCGCAAGGCAGGATTGGTAGCCGGATCCGGTCCACCGGCCTTGACAGCTATAATGATCTCTTTTCCAATACGTGTAAACTGCTTGGCCATCCGGTCCCAGCGGGCAAACATCGTGGCTTTACGAACTTCAAAAATCCTTCCCATGCAATAAGTATGTTGTAAGTATTAAATTCCGGCAAATTTACAGTTTCCCAGCGTATAAAAAAGAAAACCGTCCCTGTTGAAGGAACGGCTTTTCCTGTATTAAGATTAGGTGTATTACGCTTTTAGATTACTATGGTTTTTGCTGTAAGCGAAATAAATAATCAACCCAAGTATCATCCACAGCAAAGCTACTATCTGTGTGGTACTATCCAGCGAAATTATCATTGCAGAACATACAACCATACCCAGGATAGGAACCAGCGGAACCAAGGGTGTTTTAAATGGCCTTAGCCTGTTTGGGTCTTTTTTGCGCATTACCAAAATTCCGATGCACACTATCACGAATGCCAGCAGGGTGCCGATACTGGTTAAGGAACCGGTGATATCGCCCGGGATCAGCGTAGCGAATGCCCCTACAAAAATGAACAGGAGAATATTTGATTTGTAAGGCGTCCTGAATTTGGGGTGGACTTCAGAAAATATTTTTGGCAATAGTCCGTCGTTTGCCATGGAATAGAATACACGGCTTTGACCCATCAGCATGACCAGTATCACAGAAGAAAATCCTGCAAGGATGCCTACCGTTACCAGTTTGGACAACCATAAATATTTTGTCATGTATGTTTCAATAGCATAAGCCACAGATGCTTCCTTACCTGCTTTTACAAAATCAGTGAAAGGAGCCACACCTGTCAGTACCCATGAAAACAATACATATAATATGGTGCAAATAAGCAGCGATACCAGGATACCAATGGGCATATCTTTTTTCGGGTTTTTTGCTTCCTGAGCTGCGGTACTTACCGCATCAAAGCCGATAAAGGCAAAGAATACAATACCTGCTCCCCGAAGAACGCCTCCCCATCCATGATTAAAGAAACTTGAATAACTATATGGCTGGCCGTTGGGTAATAATGCATCAGGCTGGTTAGCCGGTATTAAATATGGTGTATGGTTTTCCGGTTTGATAAATTGCCAGCCGATGATAATAAATGTAATAACGATGGCTACTTTTATAAATACGATGATACCATTGACAACTGCTGACTCCTGTGTACCTTTTATAAGTAACAATGAAATAATCAACAGGATGAATAAAGATGGTACATTCAGAATTCCGTGGGTTACAACACCGGTTGCATCGTTTTTCAGCGATTCAAACGGCGAATGGCACCATTCATAGGGAATACCGCCCCCGACCAGTTTGTTTAAGAACTCACTCCATGCAATGGAAACAGTGGCCGCACCCAAAGCATATTCAAGTATGAGCGACCAGCCAATTATCCAGGCAACCAATTCACCCATGGTGGTATAGGAATAGGTATAAGCGCTGCCCGCAATGGGGATCATGGCAGCGAACTCCGCATAACAAAGTCCGGCAAATGCACATCCGATGGCGGCAACAATAAATGAAATGGTAACGGCGGGACCAGCACTTCCGCCCGCAGCAGCGGCCGTTCGTACAAACAAACCGGCGCCGATAATGGCGCCAATTCCGAGGGCTACCAGACTGGTAGCGGTCAATGTCCGTTTCAAGCTCTTGCTTGAGTCGTCGGCCTGCGCCAGTAAAGCATCCAATGATTTTGTCCTGAATAAACTCATAGTAGTTTGGTATTGATTTACAAGAAGTCTTTATTAAGCTCGTAAAATAAACAATTATTTAATACGGCCTCCTCCTTTCTTTTAAGCGGGAAAGGGCTGTTTAATGGCGAAAGTTTTTGCCGTGTCGTATTTTTTTTGAATTTTCGGGGATTGAAGTGAAAGCTTCAAAATCAATACTATGTCTAAACAGAACCGTCTCACTGTCTATATACTTGTTGCTATGGCCGTGGGTATAATAGTTGGTTATATCGTCCATGTTAATTCCAGTGAGACGTTTATAAAATCCTTTTCTGATAATATCAAACTGCTCACCCGCATATTTCTGCTGCTGGTACAAATGATCATTGCCCCCCTGGTATTTTGTACGCTGGTGGTGGGCATTGCCAAACTCGGTGATTTGAAATCAGTCGGAAGGGTAGGCGGCAAGGCATTGTTGTGGTTTGTTTCTGCTTCGCTGGTGAGTTTATTGCTGGGTATGCTAATTGTTAACCTGTCGCATCCCGGCACAGCCATCAACCTCAGCAATGCCGACACTGCCGGTGCCAAAGACCTGATTGGTAAAACGCAGGAGTTTTCGCTGGCAACATTTGTAGAACACGTTTTCCCGAAAAGCATTTTTGAAGCGATGGCCAAGAATGAAATACTGCAGATTGTTGTATTCAGTATTTTCTTTGGTGTAGCGACCACTGCCGTGGGTGATTATGGAAAGCCCGTTGTCAAAGCGCTCGATGCCGGTGCACATATTATTTTAAAGATGGTGGGATATGTGATGAATTTTGCACCATTCGGCGTATTCGGCGCCATCGCTGCTGTTATTGCTACAAAAGGGCTGGAAGTATTTAAGTTTTACGGGTTGTACCTGATGTTTTTTATATTGGGGATTGCCTTGCTCTGGGCAGTATTGTTAACGGTTGGATTTGTTATATTAAGAAAAAGAGTACCTGCCCTGCTGAAAAGAATTGCACAACCATTATTGGTGGCATTCAGTACTACCAGCAGCGAAGCTGTTTTTCCCAAACTTACCGAAGAACTGGAGCGATTTGGCTGCCGTGATAAAATTGTAGCGTTCATTTTACCATTGGGTTATTCTTTTAACCTCGATGGCAGTATGATGTATATGACATTTGCCAGCCTCGCTATTGCACAGGCCTATGGCATTCATATGGACCTTGGTACACAGCTAACCATGCTGCTGGTATTAATGCTCACCAGCAAAGGTATTGCCGGGGTACCACGTGCATCGCTGGTAGTGGTGACAGCTACCTGCGCTATGTTTAAGATTCCACCCGAGGGAATTGCCTTAATATTGCCAATAGATCATTTTTGCGATATGTTCCGTACCGGTACCAATGTGCTCGGAAATGCACTGGCCACGAGTGTGGTGAGTAAGTGGGAAGGAGAATTGACGGAAGAAGTGAATGTGAAGGTGTGATAAATGTGAAGATGTGGAAATGTTACCTGACCGGTTGATTTTGTAAAAGAGCCAGTACGTAAATTCATAGAACCAGATACCATGATTGAGCTGCTAAATATTACATTCAGAGATTTGCTGAACCCGGAGTTTTATATTAACAACGGCGGATTATGGGTGATGCTGTTCATTGTTTTTGCGGAGACCGGCCTGATGATTGGATTTTTTCTTCCGGGCGACAGCCTCCTGTTTGTAGCTGGTATTTACAGCAGCAAGCTGATTGAAACATTACCTACCGGGAGCACGGGCAGTTCATTTGCCGATTTGCTGGTATTATGGATACTCATCACTATTTGCGGCATACTTGGTAATATGATAGGGTATTGGTTTGGAAAAAAGAGTGGTCATTTTTTGTTTACCCGAAAAGACACGTTCTTCTTTAAGAGAAAACATTTGCTGCGTGCAAAAGACTTTTATGAAAAACATGGTGGGCAGGCCATTGTATTTGCGAGGTTCCTGCCGATTGTGCGCACCTTCGCGCCCATCGTAGCCGGGATTGTGGAGATGGACAAAAAGAAATTTATATTTTATAATATTATTGGTTGCGCCGCATGGGTATTCAGTATGCTGATGGCTGGGCATTACCTGGAGAAATTCTTCCGTGTGGAGTTAGGCATCGATCTCAAGAAGCACCTGGAACTGATCGTAATTGGAATTATTTTAATTACAACATTGCCTGTATTGTATAAATTGTTTTTCGGGAAGCGCGTTGATACTGACAAAGACCACGGAACGCCTTCACAAAAATAAAACTGAATGGAGCAAAAAAATCATTCTGTTCTCGGCCTTGCAGTCATTGTAGCTGCGCTGGGATATTTCGTGGATAT
>JBGALE010000004.1:0-611642 GCA_044223995.1 Chitinophagaceae bacterium | reverse complement strand
GACATAGCAATCGTTTAGGCTAATATGTAAAAATTACATGTTTAATAAAAGTACACAAAAAAACATCCCCGGAAGAGGATGTTTATATTTATTCAATTCTTTAAATAACAAATCCATTGGGTATTACTGCACCCTTTTTCACTACCACAATTCCATCTTTGACCGTGTACAGTGAGTGATCAGTATTTTCCAGGTGACTGCCACCGTTGATACGTACATCATCACCGATGCGTACATTTTTGTCGACAATGGCATTCTTGATATAACAACGATGGCCAATACCGACGTTCGGTATGCCATGCTGCTGTGCATGGTTCATCTCGGCAATCGTTTCAAAATAATCGTTACCCATCAGGTAGCTGCTCACTACCGTGGTTCCGTTTCCAATACGCGAACGGATGCCCACCACGCAATTCTCCACCCGCGATGCATTGATGATACATCCCTCAGCGATAATTGTTTTCTCTAACGTAGTGCCGCTGATTTTTGCAGGCGGCAGCATACGTGCACGCGTGTAAATGGCTTTGTTATTGTCGAACAGGTTAAAATCAGGAATATCCTGTGTCAGGCCAAGGTTGGCTTCGAAGAAAGAATAAATATTCCCGATATCAGTCCAGTAACCCTCATACTGGTAGCTGACTACTTTGTATTTGTCGATGGATTGCGGGATGATTTCCTTTCCGAAATCGGTAGCGGCTTTATATTCCACTTCCAGCAAATCAAACATCAGCTTGCGGTTAAAAATATAAATACCCATGGAAGCGAGGTAATTCCTGCCCATGTTTTTCATCTCGGGGCCGGTATCGCTTACCCATTCCGGCAATAATTCTTTTTTCGGTTTTTCAATAAAGGAAGTGATATAACCTTCTTCGTTGCTTTTTAATATTCCAAATTCCGGTGCTTCCCTGTCGCCCACCGGGATAGTGGCTATGGAAATATCTGCACCCAGTTTGATATGGTTGTCGATCATTTCCTGGAAATCCATCTGGTACAACTGGTCGCCGGACAATATTAATATGTATTCACTTTCGAATGGCCCTATATGCCGTAAACTTTGCCTTACTGCATCGGCCGTGCCCTGGTACCAGGTTGGGTTGTCCGGCGTTTGTTCGGCAGCGAGAATATCTACAAAGGCTGAACTGAAGGCGCTAAAGTGATAGGTATTCTTAATATGCCTGTTTAGAGAGGCAGAGTTGAACTGTGTCAGTACAAACATCCGGTTGATGCTGCTGTTGATGCAATTGGAAATAGGGATATCAACCAGGCGGTATTTACCGGCGATAGGTACTGCGGGTTTGCTTCTGCTGGCAGTAAGCGGGTATAAACGGGAGCCGGCTCCTCCGCCAAGTATCACGGCCAATGTAGATTTACTCATATGGAAGCGTTTAATAAATTTTTGAAGTAAGCATTTAGAATCTATTGAATCAATTTAATAATATTTCTTCGTCGCATATCATTTGCATACCCCTTCCCTACCTGCTTAAGAGCTCTTCGTATACATCGATGTACTGTTGCGCACTGGTGTCCCAGCTAAAATCCAGTTGCATGATCTGTTCACGGATATCACCCATTCTTTTTTCCTGTTCATACAAATGAACAGCGCGGTAAATGGCATGCGTAATATCGCCCACGGCATCATTGTTAAAGCAAACGCCATAACCACCCGGTTCACCATAATCTTTTACCGTATCTTTCAATCCGCCAGTCCTTCTTACAATGGGTACTGTTCCATACCGCATGGCATACATCTGGTTAAGGCCGCAGGGTTCTACGCGGCTGGGCATCAAAAGAAAATCTGCACCGGCATACATTTCATGACTGAGTTTCTCATTGTACCCGATACGCGAATTGAAATAACCCATCAGCATACCGGTCATGTGGTACAACTGGTTTTCTATTTGCGGTTCGCCGCTGCCCAGTATCAAAAAATTCATCCGCTGCCCGATATAATACAATGCATCCCCAATGGCCTGCGGCAATAAATCAGCCGCTTTCTCCCCCACCAGCCTTCCAATGAAAACAATCAGCGGTTTGGTAACGTCGAGGTTAAATGCCCTGCATAGTTTATCCTTATTGGCCCTTTTACCCTCCGCCAGGGTAGCAAGGGAAAAATGTTCTTCAAGATAAGTATCTGTTGCGGGATCCCATACTTTTGTATCGATACCATTTAATATGCCCGCACACTTCCCTTTTTCAAATTCAAACAGCGGTTCGAGGCCATTGCTCATGAATTTCAGCTCATCGAGGTAACTCCAGCTCACCGTGGTAACTTTCCAGGCACATTTAATACCACTTGCGAGCGGATTGATAGTATCATTCCAGTCGAGGTTGCCCCATTTCCAGCCATCCCAGTGTGGTATATAATTACTTTTATCCCATCCCATCCAACCCTGGTATTGTGCGTTGTGAATGGTGAGAACGGTAGGAATATTTTTCAGTGACTGGTAATCGTAGCAGGATTGCATCATGAAAGGAATGAGTGCCGTATGATGGTCGTGCACATGCACAATATCGGGGTGATGCCGCCATGATGAAATCCAGTCCACCACTGCTATCTGGAAGGAAGTAAACCGTTCACTGTCGTCGTCGTAGCCATATACTTTCTCCCGGTCCAGCAAACCATTTATGTCAACAAGGTAAAGGTCAAAACCAAGTTTATTTGTCTTTTCTTTAATGACGGTGTATTCAAACCACCAGTTGCCCAAAGAAGCACCTCCTTTGTGCACTACTTCCCATTCATTATCGTAAAGGAATTTGGTCCGGTACATGGGCATCACCACTTTGGCAACATGGCCCAGCAATCGTTGGTATTTTGGTAACGCACCCACCACATCTCCAAGGCCCCCGGCCTTTGCTACGGGATAACATTCAGCCGATACATGCAGTATTTCCATCCTGATGACATTGAAATTGTTGCATTCAATTTAGGAAGGTTTTCGATTGGTTGTTGCATGTGATTAAAATATTTTTTGATGAATAGTTGCCCGGTACAACATAATTACCGGAAAACTGCCACTGTTATTGCCATTAAGCGATAGTTTAAATAACTTACCGCAATTTTAGAATTCTCTTTTGTACTGGATGCTAAAACTTGCTATTTTTAGAAAATCATTCAAATCAAAGCGATTGCTCATGAATCAGACGAAACAACCCACTAACACAGGGGCCCTTGCAACTCTAGTAATGGTATTTTTTTTCTGGGGATTTATTGCTGCTTCCAACAGTATATTTATTCCCTTTTGCCGTACGCATTTTAGTTTAACGCAATTTCAGTCGCAACTAATAGGTTCCGCATTTTACGGAGCTTATTTTATAGGCTCGCTGATCCTTTATCTTGTATCAAGTTTACTTGGATACGACATACTGAACAGGATTGGTTATAAAAAGGGTATCATTTACGGTCTGTTGATTTCAGTAGTGGGTGCGCTAGCCATTATTCCATCTGCAAATGCCAATTCATTTACTGCTATACTTGCGTCGTTCTTTGTGGTAGCACTTGGTTTTTCATTGCAGCAAACCGCTGCACAGCCATTTGCCATCGCCCTGGGCGATCCGGCTACAGGATCCCACAGGCTCAATCTTGCAGGTGGTGTCAATTCACTCGGTACAACACTTGGACCTATTATTGTCAGCTTCTTCCTGTTCGGTTCTGTAGGGGGTGAACACAAGGAAGTAACTGTTACCAATGTCAACAATCTTTATATGATCGTTGCAGCGGTCTTTGCCATTGTCGCAATATTTTTCGCGTTTTCAAAACTGCCATCCGGTAAAAATGATGAAAAGTTTGAAGGATCGATGAAGGCAGCAATGTCCTTAATAATTATGACTGTTATACTGGGGATTTTAATTACGATTGGTCAAACCACCAGCGTCAGCAAAATAACCATGTTAATTGTTGCCTTTGTCGCTGTTCTTGGAATACTTTTTTACTCCAACAGCCGGGCGATACATAACAGCGAAGGATGGGGCGCTATGAAATACCCGCAGTTAATTTTCGGTATGATTGGAATTTTTCTGTATGTAGGTGTTGAAGTAACCATCGACAATAACTTTGGTGCATTGCTGAAAACACCGGGATATATTACGGAAGGTGGTTTGCTCGACAGCCAGATATCAAAATATGTTTCACTCTACTGGGGAAGCTTAATGATTGGGCGTTGGACTGGTGCTATCAGTGTATTTAATCTTTCCAAAACAGGAAAAACAATTGCAACAATTGTAGTTCCCTTCGTTGCATTTGCTGTTATTCTTTTTGTCAATCGCCTGTATGGTAACGATATCACTGATCTGTTACCATATGCAGGCGTTATCCTGATTGCCATCGCTGCGTTCTTCTTTGGACAGGCAAAACCAGTAAAAACATTGCTGACACTTGCATTGCTGGCAGCATTTGCTATGATTTTTGGTGTAATGACGAAAGGCATTGTATCAGTATATGCGTTGATGTCTGGTGGCCTGTGCTGCTCCATCATGTGGCCTTGTATATTCTCCCTGGGTGTAGCAGGTTTGGGTAAATATACCAGCCAGGGTTCCGCATTTTTAATTATGATGATTCTTGGTGGGGCTATTATACCACCGTTCCAGGGTGCTGTCGGTGATACACCATCTATCGGCATGCACAATTCCTATCTGGTAGCCGCTGTATGTTTCGGTTTACTGGCATTCCTTGCCATCAAGTTAAGAAGTGTTCTGAAAGTGCAGGGATTGGATTTCGATTCTCAAATTGGAGGCGGACATTAATTTTAATTTTTAGCATATAACCAACGAATAACTATGGCTACTTCAGCAACTGCAATACAGGAACCACTGGTGATCGGGATTGATATCGGGGGAACAGGCACCAAGTTCGGTATCGTGGACAAGGACGGAAATGTTTTATTCTCCAGTGAAATCTCAACAAAAAAACACGCAACCGTTGATAGTTTTATCGAAGAACTCGGCGGGGAATTGCAAATCATGATTGAAAAAGCCGGGGGCTCCGGAAGGATGAAGGGAATCGGTGTGGGAGCACCCAACGGAAATTTTTATACCGGCACCATCGAATATGCTCCCAACCTTCCCTGGAAAGGAGTTATACCACTGGCAAAACTGATGGAAGATGCCTTTAAGTTACCCGTTGTACTTACCAACGACGCCAATGCGGCGGCTATCGGTGAAATGAAGTATGGTGCTGCAAAAGACATGAAGGACTTTATCATGATCACGCTCGGCACTGGCGTAGGCAGTGGATTTGTAGCCAATGGGCAGCTCATATATGGCCATGACGGGTTTGCCGGGGAGCTGGGTCATATCATCATCGTTCCCGATGGGCGCGTACATGCCGGAACGGGGAAAAAGGGATCGCTGGAAAGCTATGCTTCAGCTACGGGTGTACGTTATACCGCACTCGAAATGCTGGAGAACAGCAAGGAAGACAGTTTGCTGCGCAAAATACCTGCTGATCAGCTTGATTCTAAAAAAGTATATGAAGCGGCTATCGCTGGCGATAAAATTGCAAAAGAAGTGTATGCGTTCACCGGAAAAATACTGGGCATTGCGCTGGCCAATGCCATTATGATCTCAAGCCCGGAAGCCATTATATTATTTGGTGGTTTGGCCAAAGCAGGCGACCTGATACTGAAACCAACGCGCGAACACATGGAAGCCAACCTCATCCAGATTTTTGAGAACAAAGTGAAATTACTGATCAGCCATTTGAAAGAATCGGATGCAGCGATACTCGGCGCCAGTGCACTGGCATGGGACTAAACAATCGTCCATGAATGTTGACCATATCATAACAGCCTTTTTCACCTCGCCATTTACCGGCGGGGTGATTTTTTTAACAGCAGGAAAGGTCATGCAGAAATGGCCGCCGGTGTGGCCCAATTATTTTTATGGTTACCGTACCCTGTCATCATTAAAAACAAAAGAAACATTTGATGCTGCCAACCGCTTTGCTGCAGTATTGATGGTTCGCTACGGGACATGGATGCTGGTTGCAGGAATTTTTTGCACCATCCTTTTTGCTGAAAAATACTGGTGGGTGTTTCTTTCAGTCACCATGGGTTCGTTAGTGTTTACAGCAGTCGCACTCATCATAAAAACAGAAAGATATTTATCGAAACACTTTGATAAAGACGGGAAGCCACGACCACAAAAAGATATTTAATAAAAAAAGGGCTAAATGCCCTTCTGCTATTTCGTTACACGATCATCGAATCTTTTTCTTTCAACCAGGCAGTTTTACCATAACCCGGTATCACATGTCTTTCGCTGTGATAAGATGAACGGACCAGCGGGCCGCTTTCCACATAATCCAATCCCAACTCATAACCTATTTCACGCAGCTCGGCAAATTCATCGGGGTGTACAAAACGCGCTACCGGCAAATGTTGTTTGGTAGGTTGCAGGTACTGACCTATCGTCACCACATCACAACCATTGTCAGCGAGGTTGCGCAAAGTTTGTATCACTTCTTCTTTTGTTTCACCCAGGCCCAGCATAATGCCGCTCTTGGTGCGAAGTCCGCCTTGTTTGATGGTGCGTATCACTTCCATGCTGCGCCAGTATTTCGCCTGTATGCGCACACGCCTGGTAAGTCGTTCTACTGTTTCGATGTTATGAGATATAACTTCCGGCGCAGCGTCCATTACCCGTTGTATGTTTTCTTTTTCCCCCTTGAAGTCGGGTATCAGTGTTTCCAGTGTAGTATTCGGGTTTAATGCTTTCACCGCCTTGATGGTATTGAACCAGATATTGGAACCACCATCTTTCAATTCATCGCGGTCAACGGAGGTAATCACTGCGTGTTTTACTTTCATCAGGTGAATGGCTTCGGCCACTCTTTGCGGTTCATCCCAGTCTACCGGGTCGGGTCTTCCCGTAGCCACTGCACAAAATCCACAACTTCTCGTACAGGTATTGCCCAGAATCATGAATGTAGCCGTTCCTTCCCCCCAGCATTCGCCCATATTCGGGCAATTGCCGCTTTCACAAATAGTGTGCAGCTTATGGGTATCCACGAGGCCACGTACATGCCGGTAATTTTCACCCGTAGGTAATTTTACCCGCAGCCAACCTGGCTTCTTGATCTTCGATTCACTTTCGGTTATGTTTGAAACAATTGGTAATTCCTGCATATATGTGGCTAAGTTGGGTACATGAACGCTGTCATGTTGAACTGGCTATTGCTTTCAGCAAGCTATGTATTCGCGTACCCGGTAATTACAATTAAAGCACAAAAATAGTTCAGGAAATCAGTATTTCCATGAAACCGGGGGAACTATGCTGTATGGCTACTTTCGCCGCCCGAATTCGATGGCGATATAAGCGTTGAAGAAGAAATGTTTGGGTTTGTTTAAAACCACCTGTTCTATTTCGTTGAAATAATATTCCACATTCATCCCGGCTTCGATGGCGGTGACCATTTCATTAAACCTGCCATAGTCGAACCGCATGGCTGCCTTGGCATGAGCACCCGGTTTTATCTTTAACTCTTTCCAGCCATAGGTAAACCCACTGGCACCAATAATAGCATAACTGTTGCCGTCGGCAGTATCGGTAAACTTTTTCCGCGAACGCTCCCCGGTATTAACATTTTCCACGTCTACATAGTAAGGTTTCAGCATTCCCAGCGAGAGGCCGCCTGCATACAAATAAGAAACAGCCACCCCGTTTTTATTGGCTTTTCCGCCGATAAGGTGTTGCTGACCGATCCCTATTTTAAACTGGTAAAAATTATTGGCCTTTCCAAATATGACTGAATTGACCTGCCCAAATATGTTCTGACTGGAAGCAGTCTTTTCTTCCTTGGGATGTTTCTTTTCGTTTAATTCAAACTGGAACAACAGTGTTCTCTTGGGTGTTTTGTATTTCCCTTTTTCGAATAATATCCCATACCCGTCGGAAGCAGCCTTGATACCAAAAATATTGTGTTTGCGAAAAGCAGGGTCGCCTTCTTCTTCCAATTTTAATAATGCATTAATGCGCTCCTTTTTCTCGTTCTTTTTATTCTGCTGGCGCTGAATGCGGGGATCATTTCTTGTATTATCTTGCGCCGATAAGGCTAATGTTGTTATGGAGAGGATAACGATTACAAATATTTTCTTCACAACTGAATGTTTAGTCTATTAACGTAAATTTAGACAAAAATAATCCATCAATAGCTGTTTTAACTTTTTTTATCATGACCGCTACCATCATCTACGAAGGACAGTTGCGCTGCAATGCCCGGCATAACCAAAGTGGAACCGTAATTGAAACCGATGCCCCCACGGATAACCGGGGTAAGGGTGAACGTTTTTCCCCTACGGATTTGCTCTGTGTGTCGTTGGGTACATGTATCATCACAACCATGGGCATTAAGGCTGCTGATATGGGCATTGATTTGTCCGGGGCGAAATTGCAGGTACAAAAATACATGGCTTCCGATCCCAGGCGGGTGGCAGGAGTTGATGTGCTGATTGAATTTCCCGCTTCCCTTAAGCTCGAAGAAAAAGACAGGACCATCCTGCAACGCGCAGGCGATACTTGTCCCGTTCAAAAAAGTATTCACCCGGATATAAAAACGAAGATTGAATACAAATGGGGTAGTTTATAATCCAATCATCATACCTATTTATTTATTTGGGGTTTGGAATTTGGGGATTGTAAATTTTAGCTTATTAATAGCAAAAACTGATGCGATAGTTTCGCTACAAGGCTATAACTTGACGGTGGAGCGCTACTTAATTCGATGTGTTAATCACCCTCCCATGCCAAAATCTTATTTGCCTATAGCCATTATTTTATTTGTGACAGGATGCAGTAACAAGCCATTGAAAAATGAAACAGGTACTTCACCTGTACATTCAGCCAGCGATTCGACTCCTCGCTTTGTGCAATATGATTCTACTTTTAAAACTATCCATGTACTGGTGGCACTATGCGATAATAAATACCAGGGTATTGTACCAGTTCCTGCAAAGATTGGCAACGGACAAGACCCGGAAAATAATTTATACTGGGGATGTTCCGCCGGCGTGCGAAGCTATTTTAAAAACAGTAAGAATTGGATACTTGTAAAAAGATATAAGATCAATGAAGAAAAACTTGAACGCGTGGTTTTCAGGCATAAGAGTAAACTGTATTTCCTAATCGCTGACGCCTATAATGGGAAAGAGATTAAACTTTGTACAACGGACTTCTTTAAAAGTTGCGCCGGTATTTTCAAAGACACATTGCATATTGACGGTCACATACTGGGAATAAATGGAAATGCAAGACTTGTTTGTTATATCGGGCACGATGGTTTAATGGATTTTAGCTTACCGACTGCCAGTTACAATGCTGATAATAAAAAAAGAGATGCGATTATGCTGGCTTGTATCAGTAAAAAATATTTTGCCGGTCAGTTAAAGGCAACCGGTGCAAATCCGCTTTTATGGAGCACAGGCTTAATGAGTCCGGAAGCCTATACATTGCACGATGCCATAGATGGCTATATCGATAATGAAACAGCAGAAAAAATACGTATCCGTGGTGCAAAAGCCTATGCACATTACCAGAAATGCGGGGAAAAAGCTGCCATGAATCTCTTGGTCAGTGGATACTGATGCTAAGATCGAAAGAAACCAGTCAAGGAAACAAACTATTTTACACGTAACCAAAAACTTACAACTTATTACTTATGACTAAGGACTTACAACTCCCGACTACTCGCCTCTTTCCCCGTTCGGTTTAAATATTCGTTGCGTATTACCCTCGCAGTTTTATGTTCGCCTGTATGGCTCCAGCCCGGTGGCATGAATATGTATAAAATTTTATTCCCAATGCCCGGCGCATGGTATACATCTTTTGCCAGCAGTGCAAACTCTCCAAAATACACATCCAGGAAATTGCGCGGGTTAATCTTTCTCGTAATGCCGTATTCAGGTGGAACAGTTGATTCTTCATACTGGTGCGTTCCCAATACCCTGTCCCATATATTCAACAGGTTGCAAAAATTGGTATCCATATACAAAGGATTGCGTGCATGGTGTACCCGGTGATGCGATGGCGTGAGAATGATATGACGCATAAAACCCATCCTGCCGTCTTTCATGATATTCTCCCCCACATGGATAAACGCGCCCCAGGTGCCATCGATGAACATGATAAAAAACAATAACGGGGGATTGACGCCGAGCAAAATACAAATGCTGGTGCGAATGACATCAGCATAAGGCGCTTCCAGGAAAAAATGTGCATAGGTCACTGATAAATTCATGTTCTCCGGGGCATGGTGTGTTGAATGCAGGCACCAGAATAAACGTACTTTATGTCCCAGGTAATGATACACGAAATGTGCCAGCTCCCAAACAACATACCCGTATATGAACCAGTACCAGGTAAAAGTGGAATGCAACAACGCATGTTTTTCAAACAGCGCTATGCAGAAAGTAACTGCAGCAATGGAAATATAGCGCGATACAAAACGGTTAAACACATAGATAAAGAAAGGGACTTTGTATTCACCAATTTTCAAACGCCTGAAAATAGCGCCGCAGATAATCTCAAAAATCAGCAGCAACGGAATCAGCGGGCCAATGGCTGCCAGTATACCATCGAAAGTCCGGAGACTGCTGTAATCGTTGGTACGAAACATTTTCAGCCAGTGATCAATTCCAAAAAAACCAATCACTTCCTGGTATAGGGTATTCAGAAAATCCATCGCAATTGTTTTGGTGTAACTGTTTAAATATACAAATTTTCTTTTTTAATAATCTTGTATTAATACCTTTGGAAACCTCATTTCAACAGCTTATGGAAATAAGAGAAGCAACAATAAACGATATACCTGCATTGATACAATTGGTAAACAGCGCCTACCGCGGTGAAGGCTCCAAACAGGGATGGACCACGGAAGCGGATTTACTCGGTGGCATCCGTACCAGCCATGACTCATTGACAAAAATGATGAAGAGCGATGGTGCGACGATGTTAGTTTATTGCAACGATGAAGCTGTAATAGAAGGATGTGTGTACCTGCAATTACAACAGGGAAAATTATACCTGGGCATGCTCACGGTGGCACCGCAGTTGCAGGCAAAAGGTATCGGCAAACAATTACTGGCGGCCGCAGAAGTGCATGCGAAAAAACTGGGTTGCCCGGTTATTACTATGACGGTTATTTCTGTAAGGCATGAATTAATTGCCTGGTACGAACGGCATGGTTATAAAGACACCGGTGAACGGAAACCTTTCCCCAACAATGATCCTTCCTTCGGTTTACCCAAACAACCACTTGAATTCATTGTTATGGAAAAAACTATATAGCAGATTGCTTCAGCAATGTATTGCCAATAGCACAATCAAGACAGCGTTTTTTATTGCAGTACTGTGTCTTTAGTTCAATGAATGACTGGCTGTCAAAAGCATTTTTATTGACCAATCCCAATTCTTCCCAGCTATCCGTGATATTATTGTGTTCCGGTTTGATCAATTCCATCCACGACAGCGCTTTCTGTTTAAGTGCATTTTGATCATAATAATGCCCATAGGCAAACAATGAAGGTATAATGGTATTGATCATGATATTGCTCACCATCCCTGCACCCAGGTTTTTTTTCTTACAGGAGGTGGGTTCATCAAACACGTAGTGATAATCCCAATAATCGTTGGCCGACACCATCAGTAATTCCTTCGCTTCAGGTAAAGTAGCGGTTTCCCGCATAACAGAAAACAAGTGTGCGGATCGGTGAATCAGTGCAGCCAGTTGCGATAACCGGATAGTGGGAAAAGCTGCGGGGCGCATGCGCAGAAAATGGACATTCGCTTTTGGGCGAAGTAACTTATACTTTTTTTGATAAAACCGGTACTCTCGTTGTAATAATTTCGGATAATCATCCATAAAATCTCCTTCCAGCAACCTCACCTGCCCCATGATCAATGCTTCAATCACCGTTTGCTGATTCTTGTGTTTGGCCAGCAGGGTGATGGGAATGGTTTCTGCCATCATCTCAAAAGCTTCTGCATTTACCTTTAAACCAAAATTCCTGGCGATAAGCTGCCAGAATGTTTGCTCCCAATGGTTACCATTGCATTTCAGTAATTCCAGCATGTAGGCACTCTTCCGCAGTAATCGCTCTGCCAGCAATCTCTCCTTCCAGGCCAGCCATACCAGTGGTTTCACTTTGTGAACAGAATACCCGCAGGGAATAGGCATCTCCTGCTGCATCCATTGATTGTATTGTTCCAGCAGCAGACCCGGGATACGTTGTTGTAATACCAGCACGGGTACATGTTTATTTATTTGCTTGTCATCTTCCAGCACTACATGCAAGATCACGTTTTGATAGTTGCTGTCTTCATCGTGCCGGTGTGTAAACCATTGCGAGGATTTAAGGTGAAGTTCCACATGCCCTACCAGCATTATTTTATTGATCAGTATCCGGGCTTCCAGGAAATCCGGGCCCTGGTTGGTATTGAAAATGCCGGGGAAAATAATTTGTACCAGCTCTCCATTTTCTGTTTCCAGTCCGTCGTGATTAAAATACTGAAACTGCCAGATGAATTGCAGCATTCGTTCTTTCATAAGGTTGATGATTCGTAATTAATCAGTCAATTTAGAAAAAACGCTGCAGACTAAAAACGCGAATTTGTTCTAGATTTCTTCGAGTGCACGAACTACGCGGCTCACCGGTAACCCCATAACATTATAAAAATCCCCTTCAATGGATTTGATACCTGTAACACCTATCCATTCCTGTATGGCATAGGCGCCTGCTTTGTCGTAGGGTTTGTATTTGTCTACGTAGAAATGTATTTGTTCGAATGTCAGTTCATGAAATGAAACGGTTGTGATATCTGAAAATGAAATTTCTTCTGCCCCTCTTAGTATTACCACACCAGTAATCACATGGTGCTGCTGACCTGAGAGTTTGCTCAGTATCTGGATGGCATCCTGTTTGTCCTTGGGTTTTCCGATAATCGTGTCCTGTAAAACAACAATTGTGTCTGCGGCAAGTACAATACGGTCGTGGCTAAATTCTGACTGCACAGCCAGCGCTTTATTGCGCGCAATATATACCGGAACTTCTTCTACCGCAAGATCAGCGGGATACAATTCATCAGTTTCTTTTACAATTACATCGAAGGGTATTTCTGCCCATTCCAGCAATTGTTTCCGTCTTGGCGATTGCGATGCAAGTACAATTCTTTCCATCAGATATGCCATTTGAAAAATACCATGGATAAAATACCAGTCAGCATAACCAGTTTGATAAGGTTGCTGATTTGATGAAACTGCCGGGGTGTAGCTGCCTTATATAAATTTCTTACTACTATCACAAATGGAAAAGCCACAAGCATAATCGCATACATGGAAGCAACAAGCCATCCCAGTAATATTCCATATACTGCAGCGATAACGGTAGC
This sequence comes from Chitinophagaceae bacterium, assembly GCA_044223995.1. Lineage (GTDB taxonomy): Bacteria > Bacteroidota > Bacteroidia > Chitinophagales > Chitinophagaceae > JACMLD01. Next base: position 598,265 of record JBGALE010000004.1, on the reverse strand, counting down.
AACTATTAATACCACCAGCCATACAGCGGTGAATACTTTCGCCGCAGGTATGCCCCAAATGATGGGCATGGTGCGGCATCCGTATTTTTCATCACCCTGGATATCTTCCATGTCCTTGATTACTTCTCTCACCAGTGAAATGATAAAGGCAAATCCACCATACAAAATTGCCAGTTTAAATATCCTGGCTATTGCAAGGTAATAAGCATGTTCACGGGTGAGTGTAATGATATGCAGTTCCCCGATATACAAAACAAATACCACCCAGGCAGTCAGCAGTGATATGATAATATTACCGAGCAGGAATTTTTTCTTAAATGTGGTGGAATAAAACCAAAGCAGCAAAACGCATAACAAATTAAGCGGGCCTACCAGCCAGCTTTTCAGCTTCCAGCTTACATAAAATGCAATCACCACTCCCGCGAACGACAATGTCAGGTGCCAGAATATAGCCCAGCGCCGCCTGATGATTTTTTGTATAACAATGGAATCGGGTTTATTGACCTGGTCGATATTCAGATCAAAATAATCGTTGATGATATAACCGGCAGCGGCAATTAAAACCGAGGAGGCAGTCAGCCAGCCAAAAACGTTCCAGGTGAGAAACCAGGTTGACTCATACCCCTGCATGGTAAATGCCGGCAACATGATGCAATAGTAGAACAGGTATTGTGTAAGAACAATAAACACCAGGTTTGGCCAGCGTACTAATCGTAGGAATGCTCCTGCTAATTTCATGGAATTGATTCGCCCCGAAGGTAATTATAGATGGGAGAAATAAAAAGCCAAACTATTTGCTGGCCACGGAAGTGTCCATATCCCAGTGATTGTTCAGTTTCATTACTTTCTCTATCACATCCCTGACACATCCCCTGCCTCCTTTTTGTGCGGAAATATATTGGGAAATATGTTTGATTTCGGGAGCTGCATCCGCGGGACAGCAGGGCAGGCCGACTGTTTTCATTACCCCATAGTCGGGTATATCATCTCCCATGAACAAAACCTGCTGCGGCGTTAACCCGCTTGCACTGAGATAAGATGTCAATTGCGCTTCCTTGTTTTCCACTTTCATAAACACATCCGTCACGCCCAGTTTCTGAAGCCTGGTTTTAACCGCTTCGGAATATGCCCCTGATATTACCAGGACCTTATATCCTTTTTTTACCGCCAGTTGCAATGCATACCCGTCCCGGATACTCATGCGCCTTGCCTGCTGGCCATCATCCAGCAATAACACCGTGCCGTCGGTGAGTACACCGTCGACATCAAACGCAAAACATGTTATTTGCTTAAACCCCTTGAGCAAGATTCACTTATTTTATTTGGGTGATGATTATTTTTGGTTGTCACGCCACTCGTACACCCAGGTGCTTTGTATCATTTCAAGGTGGCCTTCATTACTCTCTTCCCGCTTTCCTTCAAAATTGGGTATCTGCAACACCCATTCCAGCAAATCGGTAAACCGTATCCGGTAAATTTTTCCTTCATCAAAGCTATCACCAAAACGTTCATAGAGTTTCATGGCAATATCTTCATAATCGCTCCATTTAATGGGTGGTTCAAAATGACTCATAGAAAGTGAAAATATAAAAAGATGATAAATAAACTGGTCTGCTGTTTTGTAAGAGATACTATTCTCCCAGGAATTGGGTTTGATCCGGAATAGTAGCGATCACTTTTCCACCCTTGCCCGGCAACAATACGCACTGGCATCCGAGCCGGGAGTTTAACCTTGGATTCACAGCCCGATCCACGAAATCTTCTTCCTTGTCACTAAGTTCTTCCACCAGGTCCTCTCCTTCCTCGAGGTATAAATGGCAGGTGCTGCAGGCGCATACGCCCCCACAGTTATGGTGCAAATCTATATCATTGGTCAAAGCCAGTTCCAGCAGGCTCTGATCAGGAGCCGCATTGGTGATGGTAACCGGTTCGAGCCCCTTCTGTTCAAACTTAAAAGTAATCGTATACATAAATATAATCTGGTCGTCAAATTTGAAGCTGCAAAGTTATCTGTTCAGCCTATATAAAAGGCATTATTACAAGATAACTTTTAATCCCTGCAAAAGGTTGAACAGGCCGAAAACTATTCCTCTTCTCGAAAAGGCCCCTAAAAAACCTTTGGTGTTATTAAACTATTACTTATCTTGACAAACTTTTTACCAGCTTTATCCTGCTTTTTAACCAAAACAACTGACATGAAAGCAATATTTAAAATTTTGCTTTGGCTGGTGGGTGTGTTTATAGCACTGCTTCTTGTTGGATTTTTCCTTCCCAAAAACGCACATATTGAACGGACTGCAGTCATTCCTGCAAAACCTGAATCTGTATATAAGCTTATCAATGATCTGGGCACCTACGATAAATGGATGCCCTGGAACAAACTGGATCCAAACTGGAAAGTGGAATATGCTGCGCAAAAACAAGGCGCCGGTGCATGGTACAAATGGAACAGCACCAATAAACAGGTAGGAAATGGCAAACTGACCATCGATGAAACTGTGCCCAATAGCAAAGTGGTAACAAAGATGGAATTTGCCGACTTCGCAGAACCATCCTATGGTGGATGGGAACTGACACCACAAGGCGATGCAACTTCCATGAAATGGTATATTAATTCCAATCTCGGCAATAATCCCGTCTATCGCTGGATGGGGTTGTTCATGGATAAAATGGTAGGACCCCAATTTGATTCTGGTCTTGCCAATATTAAAAGCCTCGCGGCTAAAGGTGAACTTACTGTAACTGTTGCGCAGGAACCAACCTATACCATCGAAGAAATAACAGTTGCCAGGAAAATTATTGTGTACGTTACAGACAGTGCAAATAATTCAGAAGAGATAGGTAAGAAATTCATGCAAATCATCCCTGGAGAACTGGGCGGCTTTCTAAAGAAAGCTGGTTTGAAAATGATGGGGCCTCCCCTTGCATGGTACAATGGACCGCAACCTCCTTTTGTTTTCGATATCGGCGCGCCCGTTGATAAAAAACCTGCAGCTACCGAAGGAAGGATCAAAGTAAAGGAAATGGAAGCCGGCAAAGCAGTAGTTGCGCATTTTTTTGGACCTTACGACCTTGTGTCAAAAGGATATACCGCAGTAGCGGAATGGATAAAACAGCACAACAAATCTGTGGCAGCACCACCTTATGAAATCTATGTGGGAGATCCGGGAGTAGAGAAAGACCCGTATAAGGTGCAAACCGATATCGTGTTTCCCATCAAATAACACTGGCCTCTTCGCTTGCTTGCCGTTATATGCCGGTCAATGAATATTGGCCGGCTTTTTTTTTTACAACACCAATTCCATTTTCACATCGGCTGTTACAAACGGTGAATCTTCCACCGGTATATGATGAAAACCAAATTGCTCATACAGCTTCAGCGCCGTTTGCAATTGGTGATTGGAGAATAAAGTCAGCCTCCTGGCACCTAATGCCTGGGCTTCATCAATACAGCGTTTCAGTAATAATTTGCTGATGCCCCTTCCCTGGTGGCTGTTAACAACCGTCATCTTTGCCAGTTCAAACACACCGTCCTCATGCTCTTTGATCAGCGCAGCACTTCCCACTACCTGCGCTCCGTCCATGGCCAGGAATATACAGCCACCCGTGTCGATGATGGTACCGCGCGGATCATTTAAAACCATCAGGTCATGGCTTTCGGCAAGATGATATTTATTCAGCCATTCGAGGTTAATGTCCCTGAATACAGCGGCATACTGATCCTCGTAAGAAATTATAGTGATGGGTGAATGCAATGACATGATGTAGTAACAGGTTGAATGGTATCAATAATTTTCCCGAATATACAAACCATACACGATAATCACTTGTAGGTCTCCAGTTCTTCCATCATTCCCTTGCTTCCAATAAACAATGGTGAGCGCTGGTGCAGTTCGGTTGGCTGAATATCCAGTATCCTGTCCTTTCCATTGGTAGCCTTTCCACCAGCCACTTCGGTAATAAATGCAAAAGGATTGCATTCATACATCAGGCGAAGTTTCCCTTTTGGTTTATCCGTAGTACCAGGATACATAAATATTCCACCTTTGATCAGGTTGCGGTGCACATCGGCTACCATACTTCCTATATAACGCTGCGTGTACGGGCCGCCGTTAGTTGTATCTTTTTTCTGGCAGGCAGTGATGTATTGCTGCACATGTTTATCGTACTTGAAAAAATTGCCATGATTGACGGAATATATCTTTCCAAATTCCGGGCATTTGATATTGGGATGACTCATACTGAATTCACCAATGGATGGATCGAGGGTAAACCCATTCACACCTCTTCTTGTTCCGTATACCAGCATGGTGGATGAACCATATACAATATAACCTGCCGCTACCTGGTTTTTTCCGGGCTGCAGAAAATCTTCCCTGCTGGCCAGGCTTCCCTTCGCCGACACGCGGCGGTACACGCCAAAAATGGTTCCGATGGAAATATTCACATCGATATTGCCGCTGCCATCCAGTGGATCAAACATGCAAACATATTTGGAATTCTTGCTGACTTCATCGTCGAAGGCGATATAATCATCCAGTTCTTCGCTGGCAATACCTGCGCAACTGATACCATGCTGCAATACACCCATGAACTGGTTATTGGCGAAGACATCCAGCTTTTTTACATCCTCCCCCTGTACATTCACGGCGCCTGCATCGCCCAGTATATCTACCAGGCCTGCTTTGTTGACTTCTACATTGACACGTTTGGCTGCAAGCCCGATATCACGGAGCAAACCGCTCAGCTCACCCGTGGCATGTGGAAATAACCTTAATTGCTGGATAGTAAATTCGTCGAGGGTTAATACTTTTCGGTTGATTAAACTCATATGGCAGCGTTTGGATGTACTATGAAAGCAAAAATAAGTGTTTGACTACTGCCATCCATAACAGTGTGTGGTTGCTACACATTTAAAAATGATGTTTTGAAAACCTTTTAATGATATCACCTGTTATTTATTCATTCGCTTAGAGTTTACAGTTAAATTTGCAGAAATATCATTGCATTGGCGCATTCATCTTCTCCTTATTATATTGTGATTATTGGTGGCGGCCCCATCGGGCTTGCCTGCGCATTGGAAGCAAAAAAGGCAGGAATAGATTATGTGGTGCTCGAAAAAGGTTGTTTGGTCAATTCCCTGTATAATTACCCTGTCAACATGACTTTCTTTTCCACTTCGGAAAGACTGGAGATCGGCGGTATTCCATTTGTGTCTAATAATGCCAAGCCTACCCGCAATGAAGCGCTGGAGTATTACCGGCGTGTTGCAGTTGCAAACCACCTGAATATTCATTTGTTTGAAGAAGTAACGGAAATTAAAAGGGAAAATGAGGGTTTTATGGTAACAACTGGCTCGCAACAATACCAAGCCACGCATATTATCATTGCCACCGGTTTTTATGATATCCCTTATTTGCTGAATGTTCCGGGCGAAGACCTTCCCAAAGTGACACATTATTATAAAGATCCGCATTTCTATGCCTTCCAAAAAGTATTGGTGGTAGGTGCGCAGAATTCTGCGGTAGACGCTGCATTGGAGACATGGCGCAAGGGTGCAGAAGTTACTATGGTCGTCAGGCAGGAAGATATCGGCGAAAGAGTGAAATACTGGGTTCGGCCCGATATCATGAACCGTATAAAAGAGGGTTCCATCAAAGCTTATTATCATTCAACAGTGAAGTCGATACGCGAACACGAAGTGGATATTCAAACACCGGATGGTATGGTCACCATTGCAAATGATTGGGTGATTGCACTGACCGGATATCAGCCCAACCTCGATTTTTTACGTAAAATTGGGATACAGCTTTCCGATGATGAAGTGAAAAAACCTTCTTACGATGAAACAACGCACGAAACAAATGTTCCCAATGTATACCTCGCCGGTGTCATCTGCGGTGGGATGAATACACACCGGCTGTTTATAGAAAACTCGCGTGAGCATGCAGAGCATATCATCCGTAAAATAAAAACCGAACTGGCAGAGATGGTGGTAAAGGGCGCTTAAATAATTACCCAATTTTTTTCTTCATTATCCAGTCCGTCTGGATATCCTTACCCAGGACAAAAGCATGTTCACCGGTTTTTACAAATCCGAATTTTGTATAGAAGTCAATGGCACGCTGGTTTTTTTCCCAAACACCCAGCCAAATATGAGTTTTACCAAGCGCGGTTGCTTCTTCAATGCAACGAAGCATCAATGCCTTACCGATTCCTCTGCCAATGGCTGATTTCGTAGAATAAATGCGCGCTATTTCTATTTCATGTATGCTGTTATCTTCACTGCCTGCAGAAGGGTTTCTCAGTTTTACATACCCGGCCAGTTCATCATTGCAGTAAGCAAGGAAGAAAATAAGATCCGGTTCACCTACTTCTGCTTCGAGTTTGTCAGCGCTGAATTGCCGTTCCATAAAAATATCCATGTTCTCCTTCGTATTGAATGAGGCAAATGTGTCGTAAAAAGTGGATCGGCTGATGCCTGCGATGATGGCCCGGTCTGCAGTAGTAGCTTTTCTTATAAATATATTATCCTGCATAGGTGCAAAATAAATAAATGCCGGCAATTGGTTACGATGCTGATAAAAAACAACAAAGGACAGTAGACACTGCCCTTTGTAAATAACCAAAACTATACTGCTAAGAAAATTTATCCTTTATGCTGATGCCTGTGAATCTGGCGTTCTGCACGGCGCACCGGGTGTTTAACACCATCTTCTTTCAGATCTTTTGCGTCTTTGCGAATATCCTTTTTATCGGATTTAATGTCTTTGGTTAATTCCTTTGCTTCTTTCTTATCACCTTCTTTGATTTCTTCCCTGCGTTCCTTCTTGTCTTTTTTCAGGTCTTTAACGTCCTTGCGCATGTCTTTCATATCCTGCTTTTTGTCAGTGGCAGGTGCCTGCTGTGCAAATGCACCAGCGGTTAAGAAAGCGGCGAGTGTGAGGAGGGCTAATTTTTTCATTTGTTCAGTTTTTTGTAGATTTTAAAAAGCAATAACGCTAATAAGAAGCCATTTAGTGAGCCAGGTTTAAACCGGGCAGGCGGTTAACCTGTCATTAACAAGCAGAAAATAAAAAAAGGAACGAAAACGGCCAGTTCACGTTCCTTTCCAGGATTATTTGAATCAATATATTTTGTTACAGAAATGCTTTCACCTTTTACCTTTCACCCTATTCCTTGTCCTTTTCTCTTACATATTTTCGATAACCATGGCACTGGCGCCACCTCCGCCATTGCAGATACCTGCTGCACCATACCGGGCTTTGTTTTGTTTCAATACATTGATAAGCGTAACAATGATGCGCGCGCCGCTGCAACCCAGCGGATGGCCGATAGATACTGCCCCTCCATTTACATTTACCCGGGCAGGATCAAGCTTCATACGCCGTGAGTTTTCTATTCCAACTACGGCAAAAGCTTCGTTTAATTCCCAGTAGCCGATATCCTCCATTTTCAGCCCCGCTTTTTGTACTGCCTTTGGCACGGCCAGTGAAGGCGTGGTAGTAAACCATTCCGGCGCCTGTTCGGCATCTGCATAGGAGCGGATTTTTGCAATGGGCTGTAACCCCAGTTCCTTTGCTTTTTCTGCACTCATTAACACCAATGCAGCCGCACCGTCATTCATGGTACTTGCATTGGCGGCTGTTACTGTTCCGTCTTTTTGAAAAGCTGGATTCAGTGTGGGGATCTTATCAAATTTTACGTTGAATGGTTCTTCGTCTTTTACAAACAGGATGGGATCGCCTTTCCGCTGCGGAATTTCTACAGGAACAATCTCGTTTTGAAATTTTCCATCATTTACGGCCGACTGGCTGCGCTTGTAACTTTCCACGGCAAATGCGTCCTGGTCTGCACGGGTAACGCCACATTCCTTTGCACACAATTCGGCGGCATTGCCCATTGCCTTTCCATCATACACATCGGTCAATCCATCTTTGGCAAGGCCATCTATTAAACTGGTATTACCATATTTATTACCCCATCGCATTTGTTCAATATAAAAGGGCACATTGCTCATACTTTCCATACCGCCGGCCACCACAATGTCTGCATCACCCAGCGCAATACTTTGTGCTGCCTGCGAAATCGCTTTCATGCCACTGGCACAAACTTTATTCACCGTGGTGCAGTTTACTTCGTTGGGAAGGCCCGCAAATTTTGCGGCCTGCCTGGCAGGTGCCTGTCCAAGATTTGACTGGATCACACAACCCATTAATACATCCTGCACTTGCTCAGGTTTGATGCCGGCTTTTTGAATAGCTCCCTTAATAGCGGCCGCTCCCAGCTTAGGGGCTGGAATATCTTTCAGGCTTCCTCCAAAACTTCCAATGGCTGTCCGTACCGCTGAAACAATAACTACTTCTTTCATATAGTTTTAAAAAATGTGCTGCAAAGATAACGATTGTTAGTCAACATTGCAGTAAAGCATTTCCAACAATATCCTGTGATGATTTGGGTAGCTATTTTAGATAAAGAATGGTCTGCAAATAGTAAATAAATAAACTTAAACCCACCGCGAAATCCAGAATAACTTCTTCTTTTATATAGAAAACATTCTATCGATCCTTTATTGATCGAATCTTTATTTTTACCATGGGTACATTTAGGTTATTTGTATTTGAATTGGACACTCCGGCTTTTCTAAGCCGGGGTTTGTATTTAATAACATCCGTACAATCTTTCTACCTTCGGATTCTTAATCAGTTGTATGAATAAAGGAAGACTGGAAGCATTTTCCGATGGCGTATTCGCCATCGTAATCACCCTGCTAATATTAAACGTAAAACTCCCCGATACTGATTATTCCCGGCTGGGAGACGCATTAATTAGTATACTTCCTGCACTTAGCATTTATGTTATCAGTTTTTTACTGGTGGGTATGTACTGGGTTTTCCATCATTATGCATTTACATTCATTACCCAGGTGGATGGTGTATTGCTCTGGGTAAATATTTTCTTTCTCCTGTTCATCAGTTTTATTCCCTTCCCCGCAATGATGATGGGAAAATATCCTTTTCATACATTACCGGTGATCATATATGGTTGCAACCTTATTTTTTCAAACGCGATGGGGTTTATCAGTCTCATTTATCTTTGGAAAAATAAAAGCCTTGCCAGTCCGGCATTCACCCGCGAAGTATTTCGTTCGCAACTCAATCTTTACCTGATAGTGAATGCAATTTATATACTGGCCGTTGTGGTAAGCTTTATTGCCCCGGGTATTAGCTTTATTACGCTGGGTGTATTGGCAATTGCATTGATCATACGTTCTATACGAATGTCTGGTGTAAGTAAACCCAAACAGGCATGAAGAAGATCACCAGTGTTTTACAGATTCTGCAACCCTGACGAATCCCTCTGCAGCCGGTACATTATATTCGATACCGCGGAATTTTTCCATCATACCGTGGTTACAATCACTGGCAGCATAAATACCAGGCGGGTTTTGACTCACATGACAGTACACCGCTTTTCTTTTTTGTTCCTGCGCAGCACTAATATCTACATAGTCAGTTGGCTTAAAACCCATAGTTTGCGAGCCTGTACACACTTCGAAAAAATACAGTTCAAATTGTTTTCCTCCTCTTAACCAGGATTGGATGGTCAGCAGGCTCGCCGCCTGGTGATCTTTATGCGAATCGATGGGCCAGTGTGTAAATACAACAGCAGGCTTTTCATGGGCAATCATTTGTTGCATTTTTTGTATCCATTCACTATTCACTATCGTATCACCATCGGTTTGCCCGGCAAACAGGGCTTTTGCACCAATAATTTTACATGCTTCTTCTGCTTCCCTGGTTCTGATGGCCGCGGCATCGCTGTGCGATTTGCCATCAATACCCGCCTCGCCCCGGGTTAAGTAAATGATCGTTATATCATGACCGGCTGCCGCAAGTTTTGCCAGCGTTCCGCCACAACCACTCTCTGGATCATCAGGATGACCGCCTACACAAACAAATTTCATTTTACTTATCCCATCTCCTACCCGCGCATTTGCCCAGGCTGGTAATCCCATCAGTGACGCAGCAGCAATGACTGTCTTTGTAAAATCGCGCCGGTTCGTGTTCATCCCTGTATTTTTTTTGAAGATAGGCACTTATATAAAACTTCAATAGGAAAAGGTTAACATTTTAATCACCGGTATCATAATGCAGTATTAAAAAAACAGGTGCTGTATGTAAAACAAAAAATACCTGCATCCCGGTTTGTGTTTAGATCCATCAATTTTTTATAACCACCTTAATCAACTAACATGAAAACTTTTTTTATCAGTACCCTGGTTACTGCATGCATTATCTCTGCAACAGGTTTTTCCAGTAGTGCTCAATTACAACAATCACTTCCTGGTTCGTGGCCCGCCGACATGACACTCACCATTGAATACGGTGGCGGCATGCGTCAATTCAATTCTACCCTCTTTATCAGTGCGGGTACCAGTTATGAATATAGCAATGACGAAGGGCAGGAAAGGAAAATTTCGTACACTCTTTCACAACAGGAGCTGGATTCTTTGTTGCATTATTTGAATAAAAAACATTTCGCCCTGCTGTACAAAGGCGCCAAACCAACTATGATTTACGATATGGGCACAACTTCTATGACATTGAAATGGGGTAATCAAATAAGTATGATCAGTACAAGCGCCACATTAATGCTCGAAGGGAAGTATAAAGAGAACTTTGATGATATTATGAGTTACGTCTATTCAATGATTGCCGGTCATTTATCCAGGGATACACACAAAACAAAAAAGTAGCAGGAAACCCCTGCTACTCCATATTGTGTATGAAAATTATATTAAATTTTATACCGTTTAACTAAAGCTGATCAGTTCCACTTCAAAAACCAGTGTACTGTTTGGCCCAATCACGGCACTTACCTGCCTGTCTCCGTACCCAAGATGTGGTGGAATAAAGAAACGCCACTTGCTGCCGGTTGACATTAGTTGAAGACCTTCTGTCCAGCCTTTAATGACCATGTTCAACGGGAAAGTGGCTGGCTGACCCCGTTGCACGGAACTGTCAAAAACAGTTCCATCGATCAATGTGCCATGGTAATGGCAGGTAACTTTATTGGAAGCCAGCGGTTTTGGGCCATTGCCTGTGGTAATAATTTCATACTGCAACCCGCTGGGTAGTGATGTGACACCGGGTTTTGATTGATTGGCTGCGAGGAAGGCTTCGCCTGCTTTCTGGTTGGCGGCCGCTTTCTCATTTTTTAATTGAAACAGTTTGTCTGCGATACCCATGGTTGAAAACTTTTTACAAAAATAAGATAATAAACAGGTGGAAAATGAAAAAGCCACCAACAATGCTGGTGGCTCCGGCCCATATGGCCGCAGACTATTTTTTGGAGAAAGCCCGGTTACGCGATAATAACCGAAGGCGTCCATGATTGATCTGTAGATTGCATGAATACCTCCTTTTTTTTGGTGAACAATGAAATTATTAAAAAAGAATGGGAATTACCAGCAGTGCATTTAGAAATTTTACTAGCTTATGCCCTGTTATGCACAAAATAAAACCTTTGACATAATCTGCTTAACAATTCCAACATAGTTCTGTACTTTTACAAAAAACAACAATATGAATATTTTTGTTGCAGGTCTTCCCTATGATTTGGACGACGATGAATTAATGGAAATTTTCGAAAAATTTGGTAAGGTAAATTCTGCTAAAGTAGCAATGGACAAAGAAACCGGCAAAAGCAGGGGTTTCGGATTTGTTGAAATGCCTGACAGTGCCGAAGCCAAAGAAGCTATCGAAGGCCTGAATGATATTTCACTGGGGAAAAAGCCATTGATCGTGAAAGAAGCGGAAGATCGCAATTCCGGCGGCGGTGGTGGCGGCGGATTCCGTGGTGGCAATGATCGTGGCGGCGGCGGTTTTCGCGGTGGCAATGACCGCGGCGGAGGCGGTTACCGTGGCGGTGGTGATCGTGGGGGTGGTGGATACCGTGGCGGTAATGACCGTGGTGGCGGTCGGGATCGCAGACAATTTTGATTTATTTACCTATGTTGTAAGAAATTAAAACCGGCTGTTGCAGGAAAACCTCCAACAGCCGGTTTGCTTTTTAGACCCTGGCTGATGTGTACATCTCCATTATTACTTCATTAACTTTTGTTAACTAAATTAATAACTGTCTATTATCAATTTGTACCCGGGTTATTGACGATTTGACGATATTTTGCTTATGTTGTGCGGGTAAAAATTAAACCCTTATTCTCCCGTATGGAAAAAATGATCTATCCCCCTTCCCCGGTATCTTTCGATAAACAGTTACTTTCACCATCAGCAGCTTTCAGAAAACAGGTTATTAAAGTCATATTCTCCATTTTGTTATTTTTTGTCGTTTATGTTTTACTCATACTGGCAGCCGTTGCCCTGGCTATATTGTGTTTTTATCTTGGCGGTCTTGTTATCATCACGCTCCACAGTGTACTGGCTTTGATCCTGGGGGTTGGAATAATGGCTGTGGGAGTATCTGTCATCTTCTTCCTGATCAAATTTGTGTTCGCCACCTCAAAAAATGAAAACCCTTCCAGGATACAGGTAAAAGAAAAAGAGCAGCCGAATTTGTTTGCATTTATCAGGCAACTGACCAAAGAAACACAAACCCGTTTTCCTGGAAAAATATACCTGTCTCCCGAAGTAAATGCCAGTGTCTTTTATAACTCGGGGTTCTGGAGCATGTTCCTGCCCGTAAAAAAGAACCTTGAGATTGGCCTGGGATTGGTGAACTCCATTAACATCAGTGAATTTAAGGCCGTGCTGGCACATGAATTTGGACATTTCAGCCAGCAGAGTATGAAACTCGGCAGTTTTACCTACAATATGAACCGGGTTATTTATAATATGCTCTATGAAAATACCGGTTACGCTGCGTTTATCAATGCGTGGGGAAACGTCAGCAGCTATCTTTCAATATTTGCTGGTATAACGGTAAAAATAGCCGGGGGCATTCAGTGGATACTAAAAGGTATGTATACCATCATCAACAAAAATTATCTCGGCCTGAGCAGGGAAATGGAATTTCATGCAGACGCGGTTGCAGCCAGCGTAGCAGGAGGTAACAATTTGGTAGGTGCATTGAGCCGCATTGAAGTGGCAGGCAATAGTTACCAAACCGCCATAGAAAATGCCAATGATTTATTAAAGGAAAAAAAAGTTGTCAAAAATATATTCCGTAATCAACTGGTTGTTTTCAGATCCATCGGTAAAGAATATCAATTGCCTGTTCACAACGGGCTGCCCGAAATTACCTACCAGTTCATTCAATCATTCTCCTCTTCGCGCATCAATTATAAAAACCAATGGGCCAGTCACCCGACATTGGAAGAAAGAAAGAAAAAACTGGATCAGCTACATACAACCGTTAACGCAGATGAAGCAAGTGCCTGGGAAATATTTGACCACCCCGAATTACTGCAGGAGACTGTTACCGGTAAACTGTACCATGCCATCGAAAATGATCTGACTTCGCAGGTATACGAGGCAGCCGAATTTGAAAAATGGTACCTGGACAAAAAAGAGCACTACACCCTCCCTGCGATATACAAGGGTTATTATGACAACCGTTACATTTCCATACAGGACTGGAATTTTGACGAGGTAATTAATATGGCTATCACAGGAAACGCAGATAATTTTTTTGCAGATAAAAGTGTTCAACTGCCCTTGTCCATCAAAAGCAACGAAAATGATATTAACCTGTTAAAAGCTATCCTGGAAAAACAGTTGGATGTAAAAAGTTTTGACTTTGACGGAATAAAACACAAATCAGAAGACAGTGCGGCAGTTATTAAACAGGTAGAAGACGAGATTGCCGGGCAAAAAAGAGACCTCGAAAAACTCGACCGGGAAATCTTTGCGTACAGCTATCAACATTCGGGCGAAAAGGAAAACATGAAGGCTTGCTTTATATCATACCGGGCAATGTCTGAACAATACGAAAAATATGTCAAGCCAGCCAACCTGGTGATGAATACCCTGAAACCCTTTTACAGCGGCCAGGTTACCATTCAACAGGTATCCGCCGGCATTAGTTCATTAAAGGATAATTATGAAAAACAATTAAAACAACAGTTTAGTGAATGCATGGACAGTGGCTACCTCAATGACAACCCGGAACTGGTAGAAGCATTAAAAAAATTCATCCCCAAAAAATATTACTATTTTTTTGATAACCAGTTTAGGAATGAAGAATTGCAGGAGCTAACAAACCTTACCATCAAAACCGCAAATACGCTGAATGAATCAAAGTATAAATATTACAAGCAATTCCTGGTGCAACAATTAACGGGCTTCTGCTATTAAATCGCAATGCCGTTATTCGAACTACAGTTAAGTATCAACAGACAATTTCTTTATACAATCGCTTTATAAGGCAATCTACAAAAGGAATTATTTTACCTAAAACCTTTTACCTGTGAGGCTTTCGGATATCCTCCTACATATAAATATATAGCTATGCCCTTTATTACGGCGACAAAAACATAGAAAAAATTCTATAGTAACCTAGATATAATTCTATATCCTCTTTCATCACCTGGTTTTATTTTTACAGAGGAATTAATGAATAAGAAATCCGATATCCCTACTAACAATCCGTAGCTTTTTTGAAAAACCAATTGTCCAAGTCCATGAAAACCGCCCTCTGAAAACACCGTTGATTTTCATTCTGGTTGGTTTTGCATTTTTTGAGCTGTCCCCTGGTGAGGGACAGCTTTTTTTATTCCTGTTATTGAAATATTGTTCATTGAATAATCAGTGCAATTAACATAGAAATAATTCTATAGAAACCTAGATATTATTCTATAGCCAGGTGAAAAAAACGCTGCTACATTTACACTGTAATTAATTAGTCTCGTTTTTATATCCAATATCCTACAATCAATAAACAATCCAATTCCCTGTAAAACCTAATGCCCAAACCGATGAAAACCGCCCTTTGAAAACCCGTTAGTATAACTTTATGGTTGGTTAAAGGTTGAGTAATGCTGTCGCCTGGTAAGCGGCAGCTTTTTTTTGCCCGATCCTGCAAATAATTTCAAAAAAGTTTTCCCTGCTGACATAGGGCTGTCACCTGCCCGTTCAACATTTGTATAAATAAAACAACTTACTATGTCAATGATCCAAATGTTACTCAAAGAAATGGAGCAGGAAGCTCAAACTACCCGCAAAATGCTAAGTATCGTACCAGTAGAAAAATTTGACTGGAAGCCCCATCCTAAAAGCATGACCCTTCGAAGCCTGGTTACACATATTGCTGAAATCCCCACCTGGGTGAATACTACAATCAATAAGGATGAACTGGATTTTGCGACGAACCCCTACAATCCTGTCGCGATCAACAGTAATAAAGAGCTGATGGATTACTTTGAGCGCTGCCTGGCTGAAGCCAAAGACTGCCTGTCAGCAGCAAACGACGATATCCTTTCTTCCACCTGGAAAATGAGAAATGGAGATGAAATATATTTTACTGCCAGTAAGGGAGAAGTATTGCGCATGTGCTTTTGTCAAATCGTTCACCACCGCGCACAGCTAGGTGTTTTTCTCCGGTTGCTGGATATTCCCATCCCTGGAAGTTATGGCCCCAGCGCTGATGAAATGAATTTTTAATATCTGCCATGATTTGAAATAAACAGCGCGGTATCTGCGCTGTTTATTTATACCAACTTGGACCAGCATCATTTTTATTTACTTAAACGGCAACCCCCTGGGAATTCGAAGGCCTTTTATTGTACATTAGTACTCACTAAACCGGTCTTGATGAAATATATCTCCCGGAAAAAACTGTCACTCATTTCCATACCGATTCTCCTAACATTTTTGTGGGGCTGTTTTCCTGCAGCCAAACGAATAGACAGGCTTTGGTTTTTCACCTATACCAGCGGATCGGTGATGCAGGACAGCATGACCCCTGCTAATTTTATTAATATTCAATCCGACGGATCGTATTCCCGGGATTGGGGAAGGTTTGAATACGGGACCTGGAAATACAACGGTAACCAGCTCCAGCTTATCTCTTCAGAGAAAAAAACAACTGTCATTGCAGTTAAATACCTAACCTCAAAAGAAATGCAGTTGAGTGCTGACTATGGATCTATCTATAATTTTGACAGTCAACCCGCAGGTTTTTCTGCATCCAGTCAGAATCCTTTTTCTGAAGAAAATAACCGATGGAGAATGCAGGCCATGAAAAAAGAATCCGAGAACGACATAAAACGCCGCCTGCAGAATCATTTTAGATTTTGGGAAAAATATTTTACATGGGCGCTCGACAATAAAATTGACTATATCGATGTGAGGAGTACACCCACTCCTTTAAAAATTTACGGCAACGGTTTTACTTTAAAGCCTTACGAATCTTTACCTGCAAGTTGGAAAGGATATTTCTATGATGAGGAAGACTGCCAAAGGGCCAATGATCAAATTAAATATATTTTCGAACACGGGAACATTGCGTGGCCTCATACTGAAAACAAATACAAAGTATTTATCTCCGCATTCCAGCAACTACAATCAAAATTGCATTAATGACCCTTTTTCTTTACAGAGTCATTGTCCATCCATCTCCCCTTCCTATGGGTTAGAAAGGGTGAAAATCATCATCATTTTATCAGTTACTGAAAAAAATCTTTAAAAAATATTTGATTTTCCGCAGGCAAAAAAAATGACAGTTTTTAGCGTTTGATTACTTCCTATCATTTAACTGGCCGGAATTTATAGTCTTATTTAAGCAACGTTGCCTTTTCCCGGGCTATTTTGGATGGCAAAACAAACATTAAACTTTTATTCAATTTGTTTTTTGGGTGTATCAAATTGCCCAAATAGCCTGTAAGTCATTGCTTTATATCATTTTTTGACTAACCTTTGTATCACAATTTGAACAACATGTTATTATCTGAAGTGCTATTCCTGACCAATATGTTTACGCTTTTCCAGAATTTTTTTGCTGGTATGAATGCCACGATGCTGGAAATATTAAAAATAGTTTTAGTTAGTTCAGCGTGGATAGGCGGGTTAGCATTGTTTATGTGGCGAAGGGAAAGAAAATTACAAATCGCACGTGCATAAATAGTCAGAACAAAAGATATTCAAAAAAAGCGTAGCAGGTTGCTACGCTTTTTTTATGCTGAAAGTATGGTAGATTTATTTTTTGATCTTCCTGGCGCGTACCTCTTTCAATTGCATCGTCCAACCCACATCCATTTTAATGATTAAGAGATTGCTTGAAATATTTAGTATCCAGATCTCTTTCCTGTCTGGCTCACCTTCTGGTTTATTTTGAATAGCAAAACCATCGAGGCTTATATCTTTCCCTTTATAATTTACATTGATGCTGACCGCATCATCATCGGGGCTGGAAAATGTTTCGGGTGAGTTATTATCCAGTGAAAGGCTTGTTGGTTTCTTGGTAATTTCGGAGAAATTGTCTGCGCAAAACCAAAGACTGGTAGCATCGGTGAGTTTTAAATCACCTGCCGGTAAAATATTCATATACCTCTTGCTGCTCTTTAGCGCCTTTGTATTAATAGTAACATGGCCGCTCTTGCTGTCAGGTGCTGAAGTCATCCAGTTGAAATCTGCCAATGCCGCTGCATCAAACTTATTTGGAACTACAAAAAGGGTGTATTGTTTGCCTGCTGCACTTACGTCGTACACCAATGTGTCACCTTTGTGAATGCTAAATGTGCAGGGACCGTCTTCATAACAAATCAATTCATCGAATTCCGTTTTACCAGTTGCCTTTTTAACGCTTCTCTTGGCTTTGCTTTTCGTACCTGATTTCTGTGCTGCCGGGGCTGCTTTTTTGGCCTGTGCAGAAACATTGCCAGCCAGGAATAGAAATGCGGTTAGATACCATAGGATTTTCATACAATATTTTTTATAAACATAACAAAATTTCCAGAAAAATACCAGCTTTTGGGTGTTTCATTCCCGGTCATTTTATTGTGCAGATTATCCTTAGTCAAATAATTTAATCTCATGCGGTTTTTAGTTTTTTGTTTGTAACTTTTCGCAAAACGAACGATATGCCACGGTCAAGATCCAGACACAAACACCATCACGGACATCATTCCACTGCACCTCATGAAATAGTACACCGTCCAAAAAGAAAAGCAGCACTTGTCATGTCGATACTCGGCGCAGTGATGGGAGCGGTCATTGCACTCATCGCAAGCGATTCAAATGTGCTGTGGATTATTGCAGGAGCGATTGCAGGACTGGCAGCCGGTTATTTCCTGGGAAAAGGAATAGACAAAACAGTTGAAAAAAAATAAGTCCTCTTTCCAACTAAACCTGCTCATTAAGTTAACCGGAATCTATTTTCTATTATAGGATTGCGGCTCAGTTTCCCAATGGCGCAAAAAAATTATATTGCAGCCATGAAGACAGCCGGTATCTCAGAACTCAAACAGGAACTCAGCAACCTTCTCCCCCATCAATTGCAGGAACTTTGCCTTCGCCTGGCAAAATTTAAAAAAGAAAATAAGGAACTGCTCACCTATCTGCTATTTGAAGCTCATGACGAAGAAGCCTATACCCGTATGGTAAAAAAGGAAATGGATGAAGCTTTTGCGGAATTGCCCAAACCCAATACTTACCTAACTAAGAAAAGCCTCAGGAAAATACTGCGCATAACGGCCAAACATATCCGCTATATGACTTCCCGGACTGCAGAAGCAGATTTGCTGATTTATTTTTGCGAAAAAATCCGCCTGTCCGGCATCGTTATGGAAGGCAGCCCGGTGCTCACCAATCTTTATAACAACCAGTTAAAGAAAATAAATAATGTACTCGGTACTTTACACGAAGACCTTCAATACGATTTTTTAAAACGACTGAGGGAAATTTCATAAACCACTGGTATAAAACCGCCGGTTCATGTACAATATTGACCTATCTTACTTTCAAATCTTTCGTATGAATAAATTTTTGCTGCCGTTCACAATCGTCCTTTTTTGTATACAAAGTGTCAATGCACAAACCTTGTATATGTCGCGCGACGTACAAGCTGCGTTTAAAAAAGGTACCCGCGCTGCAGATGGTAGGCCGGGAAAAAATTACTGGCAAAACCGCGCCAGGTACGATATCACCATGACGGTACTTCCTCCCGACAGAAACGTGCGGGGAACAGAACAGATCAGTTATGTAAACAACAGCCCTGATACTTTGCGTAACCTTGTTATCAAGCTCATATTGAATATTCACAAACCCGAAGCTTTGCGTTACAGCGATGCGAGTGCCGACTACCTTAACAGCGGCATACAGGTAGATGCATTTTCCATCAATGGAAAAAAAGCTCCCTGGAATGATCCCAATTTTCATTTTACCTGGCAGGGCGTGCGTCTTCCAAAACCGCTGGCACCCCATGATTCCGTGCAACTTTCCTTCGACTGGCATTTCCCCGCATCACTGCAAAGCAACCGCGAAGGCATGATTGACTCCACTACCTATTTCATGGCTTATTTCTACCCCAGAGTGGCGGTATATGATGACTATCTGGGCTGGGATCGATTGGACTTTACGGACCAGCAGGAATTTTATAACGATTTTAATGACTACACACTTACGGTAAAAGCACCCAGGGATTTTATCGTATGGTCTACCGGCACTTTGGAAAATCCAACAGAGGTTTTGCAACCACAGTATTCAAAACGGTTGTCGGAATCAATGACATCTGATAATATTATCCATGTGGCTACGCTTTCAGATCTTCAGTCAAAACAGGTGACGGCGCAAAATAGCGTCAATAGCTGGCGCTGGACTGCAAGCGATATTTCGGATGTTACTTTTGGTGTAAGTGATCATTTTGTTTGGGATGCATCAAGTGTTGTGGTGGACAATACTACCAAACGACGTGCGAGTGTACAGGCAGCTTTCAATGACACGGCGAAAGATTTTCACCAGATGGTAGGCTTTGGCAGGCATGCATTGGATTGGTTGTCGAAAAACTGGCCGGGTGTGCCTTATCCGTTCCCCAAAACAACCATCTTCCAGGGCTATGCCGACATGGAATATCCCATGATGGTCAATGATGGCACGCAGGAAGATTTGGACTTTTCGCGTTTTGTTGCCGAGCATGAAATAGCACATACCTGGTTCCCTTTTTATATGGGCATTAATGAAGCCCGTTTCGGATTTATGGATGAGGGTTGGGCAACCACCTTTGAATTGCTGATCGGTCGCGAGGACTTGGGCAAGGCCCGGGCAGAAAATTTTTACAAACAGTTTCGTGTCAGTCAATGGATCGGCGATCCTTCTGCGGAAGAGGACCTTGCGATCATTACGCCGGCAAATGTGCTGAGAAATGCATCCTACGGAAACAATGCTTATGGTAAAGCTTCGCTTGGTTACCTGGCGGTAAAAGATCTGCTGGGGGATGATGTATTCAGGAAATGCCTGCATGCATTTATGGACCGCTGGCATGGCAAACACCCCATTCCATGGGATTTCTTTAATACATTCAACGATGTATCCGGTAAAAACCTGAACTGGTTTTGGAACAACTGGTATTTTACGAACAATTATATTGACCTGAAAGCCGTGAGTGCCGTTAAAACAACATCGGGATATAAAATACAAATTCAAAATATTGGCGGTTACCCTGCACCGGTAGATATAATAGCAACATATGCCGATGGCACTACCGGCACTTTCCATCAAACACCAGAAATCTGGAAAGCCAATCAAAAAGAAACCAATGTAACCATAGCTGCTAAAAAGAAGGTGGTATCCATTTCGCTGGATGGCGGCATTTTTATGGATGCGGATACATCAAATAATAACATAAACATTAAATAAATACCAATAACAACATCTGAACCGGGATTATTATGAAAGTGGAGAAACTGTTACACGAACTGCAGCACAAGACATATGCCATGCTAAAACCTTCTGCCGTACATGGTATTGGCGTATTTGCGATCCAGGATATACCGAAAGGGTGCAGGAATATATTCTCACAGGGCATGGGAGAATGGATCAAGGTGCCTATTGACCAGGTGGAAATATTACCGGAACATTCAAAGTCACTCATTGAAACATATTGCCTTTTTGACGACAATCATTATTTTGTTCCTGAATATGGATTTAAAGTAATGGATTTGGTTAACTACCTGAACCACTCCAGTGATCCCAATCTTCGTTCAATAGAAGAAGGCGAACACTTCGAAGCCATTCGGGATATAAAAGCAGGTGAAGAGCTGCTCATTCGTTACGATGAGATAGTTGATAATATTGAAAAATATCACTAAGCACTAAAAAGCATTACACGAGGTTATCCACGAATCGTTTATTGCAGAAAAGAAACGACTTCTGCTGAAAACTCCTTTGTACGAAGCGCATTGTTATGATCGCCGGGCACAGTTTTGTATTCAGCGCTGGAAAATAGTTTTACCAAATCACCCGCTGATCCATTGTCAGCATCATCCCTTCCACATATCACCAGTACTTTTTGGGTTACTTTTTGAAGCGCTTCTTTACTGGTAGACGGTTGCTCTTTTTGAAGAAATGCCAATGCCTGCTGATCCAATCCCGATGACTGCACATATTTGACCATACCTTCCAGTTCCTTTACTGTATCGCCGCTCAGTGCCCGGTAAAACATTTTTCGTCTTGACCATTCAGGATTGGTAAAATCAGCGCCCATCCCTCCCATCACTGCCCTGCTCACCCGCTTATCCAATACCAATAACCTGGCAACAATTATTGATCCACGGGAATACCCAACGACAGCATATTTGCTGAGCTTTAATTTATCCGCCAGGAGCATGATATCTTTAGCCTCTGCATCATTGGCATAAGCTTCCGCAGTGTGGGGCTTATCCGATTTTCCATTACCACGCAAATCCAGTGTCACGACCGTATGATTGGCTTTTATCAAATCTTCGTACAATGGCGCTCCTTTCCATGATTCACCATTTACAATAAAGCCATGCACCAGGATGACTGGCGTACCAGATCCCTTTACTTCATAATGTATTTTTGTCCCGTCAAATGAGGAAAAGAAAACAGTGGTATCATTCTGCGCATGCAGTTCCTGGATAATACTATTACACAACAGGAGAAAGAGAACGGAAGTAATTTTTTTCATACAATTATCTTTAAAGAAATGATTCCATTAAAAAAAGAGTAGACCAGCTACTCTTTCTGTATTATTTCAGCGTATTTTTTCAATAACCCCATTTTTTCATAATGGCCAGATCTTCCTTCGCGCAATCAACCGGTGCTTTTCCCTGGTATGACTCCTGTTCGATGATAAAATGCAGCGTACCGCCTGATTTTCTTCCCAGGTCGATCACTTCTTTCACAGGTATAACACCCGCACCAAGGATGGTGCTTTCATAACGTTCACCCACATTGGCTTTTTCGCTTTTGATTTCATCCTTTACGTGCATCAGTGCAAAACGGCCGGGATATTTGTTGAGTATATCCAATGCTTTTGCACCTGCGTTGTACATATTGCCAATATCCAGTTGTTGTGCCACCAGGGCAGGGTCGGTATTGGTCAGGATTAGATCAAACACCGTTACACCATCCAGCATGGAGCTGAATTCAAAATCATGGTTATGGTAGCCAAATTTCATCCCGGATTTATTGCACAACTGTCCTGATTTATTGAACACCTCCATATATCGTTTGATGTCATCCGTGGTTTTACGGAGACTTTCATCCAGCCAGGGGCTGATAACATATTCCTGCCCGACAGTTGCAGCATCTTCCACCGTCCATTTCCACGCATCCGTGAAATCGTTTTTAGAAGCATCCCAATGCGCTTTTCCCATGACTGTATGCCCGCTCTTCATTTTCAGACCCAGGTCGTCGAGTACTTTTTTAAAGTCTGCCGCGGAATACCCGTAAAATTTACGATTGATATAATTGGCGTGTTCCACATATTTGTATCCCATTGCTGACAATTGCTTCAGCGTTCCCATAGGATCCTTCATCATGTCGTCCCGCACGGAATACAACTGAATACCGGTAATTTCATTTCTTTTGGTCATGGCAAATAGTTGATCGGAGAATAAAGCAGCTCCTGCTACAGCGATGCTGCTGGTTTTAATAAATTTTCGGCGGGAAGTGTGCATAGCAATCTTAATTTGATTTGATGAAAAGAAAGGTGTTCATAAATCTACGCCATTTTATTTTTTTACCAGCCGGGCGGCGAAAAATTATATTTCAAAGATGAAGGGATGCTAAAAGCACCAAAAAAAGGCTGTTCCCTGAGTGGTTTATGGAAATTATACCAGCGGGCATCTCAATATGTTCAAATAACCAAACCGATTTATAAACGCAATTCCCTGCTTATGCAACGAACGATTGTCGTTTTATTTACCAAGCTGGTTTTTCTTTCCAACACTTCCGCCGCAGGTAACGGCAAAATGGTCATTTTATCAGATACCTCCCGATCCGATTGCATGAAAAATGCATACCGGCTGCTGGATGAGGCCATTCAGTATATGCAAAAACATTATTACCGGAAGGATTATGTACAATGGGATTCCCTGCTTGCTTCAGCCCGCGAAAGGCTGTGTTATTCGGGCAATTGTGATGATGCTTATGAAACCATTTCCTGGTGCATACAGCAATTAAAGGAGCCACATAGTTTTTTAATGCCTGCTGATAAAGCCGCTGTTTACAATGCCGATACCACAACGATAAAAAAGAAACCTTCACTAAACGAACTGGTTGGTGAAATAAAGGGAGAAATACTGGAAGCTGGCGTTGGTTATATCACAGTGCCATGGGTAAGCACCACCGATTCATTAATATGTATGCAGGTAGCGGATTCCATTCAACAGTTGATAGCAAAACTTGACAATGACGGTGTACACAAATGGATCATTGATCTTCGAAAAAACACCGGTGGCAATTGCTGGCCCATGCTCGCAGGTATTGGCCCTTTGCTGGGTGAAGGCATCTGTGGTTATTTTGTAAATGCCGGTGAGCGAATCCCGATCAGCTATTCCAGCGGAGCTGCCAAACAGGGAAAGTACACACGTTGCCAGGTTAGTGGAATTGCTTACCAGCTAAAACCCGGACAAAAATCCATTGTAGTGTTAACAGGGAAGCGTACTTCCAGTTCCGGAGAAATTGTTGCACTCGCGTTTAAAGGAAAGGAAGGCGTTTACTTTTATGGTGAGCCTACGGCAGGTTATACCACTGCCAATGCTACATATACCTTATCCAATAATTCAATGCTTGTATTAACGGTTTGCCGTGAAGCAGACCGCAGCGGCAGGATTTGTGATGGCCGTATTGTCCCCGATGAATTCTTTGGCAGTGATACGCAGGGCGATCCTGCCAAAGATGCTGCGTTCATGTACCTGGCATCCATTAATAGCCCGTTAAAATAGAGACCTTGCAGACAATTTTCCCCAGCATGTACGACTGCACAAATCGCGGTGGTACAGCCTTTCCGGCTACTAAATGCTTTCTGTCCAAACGATTGTGCATATCAGCCGCTCAAAATGGCACAGTTTTTTCACTGGGAGGTGAAAATTTGTTTATGAAGAAAACCATTCAAGCTTTCTTATTGGCCTCCGCCCTAACCCTTGTTATTACCAATGTTAATGCCCAGTCAATGGGTGAATCATACAAAACAGCGTTGGGTGTAAAATTTTATCCCGGGGCTATTTCGCTTAAACATTTTATTAAAACCGACCGGGCATTGGAAGGCCTTGGCTATTTCTGGGGACATGGATTCAGGTTTACAGGACTGTATGAAATCCATGGAGATATTAGTGATGCACCCGGTTTAAAATGGTATGTAGGCCCCGGCGCGCACATAGGTGTGTATAACGAAAGATGGTATTACAAAGACCATTTGTATGATGACGGCGGACTATCACTGGGTATTGATGGTGTACTTGGGCTGGATTATAAAATCAACAATGCACCGATTAACCTGAGCCTCGATTTTCAGCCTTCTTTTGAACTGGTAACACATCCTTATTTCAGCGGATGGGGGGGATTGGCCATCAGGTATACTTTTTAATAGAATTATTGTACACCAAATAATGTAAAAAGAGTTCCAGCAGGAACTCTTTTTTATTTGATACATATATGCTGTTTACCTAAAAGAATAACTGAGACAATGGATTGCCTGCATCAGCAGTCTTCGGTTTTAATCCAAGAAACTGCGTGTACTGGCTGGCGGTCAAAACCCCTTTTAATTTATCCAGCAATCCGGTATTCAGCCCGGCGAGTTTAGCAGCATATTGCGCTTTGTCGGACGTAGCAAGACTTAGAATACCCGATTTCTTCGTCAGAAAATCTGTTACCGAACTCAGTACTTTTGGTTTTTGTACGGCTGTCAGCGCCAGTGTCGGGCCCAGCTTCGACATAATGTTATTGGCTATTGTTTTAACATTGAATGCTGGCTTTGGAGGTGTTACCGGCACTTGTGCCGCTGCTTTGTCGATTGGATTTTGTGCCTGTGTTGCGGGCACCAGCCCGGCAAAAGATAAGGCGGTGATAAAAAAATACTTTTTCATATTGGAAGTTTTAATTTTTAACCGGTGTATTCAAAATTTGTTCGGAGATACCTATGCCTTTTTTTCAAGATTGAAAAGACTGTCAACAAATTCATGCTTATCGAACACCAGCAGGTCCTCCATCTGTTCTCCGACGCCAATAAATTTCACTGGTATTTTAAACTGGTTAGCGATGGCCAGTACCACGCCACCTTTGGCAGTTCCATCCAGTTTTGTAATGGTAAGTGCCGTCACTTCGGTAGCAGCCGTAAAATGTTTTGCCTGTTCCAAAGCATTTTGGCCGGTTGATCCGTCCAGCACCAGCATTACTTCATGTGGTGCGTTGGGTATTACTTTTTGAATCACTCTTTTTATTTTGCCCAGTTCGTCCATCAAATGGGCTTTGTTGTGCAACCTTCCCGCGGTATCGATGATAATGATATCGCTTCCCCTTGACACGCCGCTTTGCACGGTATCGAAGGCCACCGCAGCCGGATCGGAACCCATGTCCTGTTTTACAATCGGCACCCCTGCCCTTTCACTCCAAATAGTCAATTGGTCCACTGCAGCCGCACGAAATGTATCGGCAGCGCCGAGTAATACTTCTTTTCCGGCCTTTTTGAAATTGTGTGCCAGTTTACCAATGGTGGTTGTTTTACCAACTCCGTTTACGCCAACGACGAGGATGACATAAGGTTTGTAAGGAAGGTTGGTAGTAAAATTATACTGGTTGGCAGCGGGAGCATCGACGAGTATACCTTCTATTTCTTCCTGCAGAATGGTATTCAGTTCGCCGGTCGAGAGATATTTATCTTTCGAAACACGTTTTTCAATCTGGCTGATAATTTGAACAGTTGTATCAATTCCCACATCTGCGCCAACCAGTGCTTCCTCGAGGTTGTCGAGTACTTCCTCATCTACCGTGCTTTTACCGGCGATGGCTTTTGTTATTTTGGAGAGAAAGCTTTCCTTGGTTTTTTGCAATCCCTTGTCGAGTGTTTCCTTTTCTTTTTTTCCGAACAGCTTGTCGAATAAACCCATATTATTTCCGGTTTAATATAATAGGCAAACTTATTTCAATAATTGCTTCCGGGGATGGTTTTTATAATATTGTAAACTGCTGCCAAAAGAAAAAAGCTGTCCCGGAAAAATAACCAGGACAGCTTCAATATTTTCTATGATTCCAATATTACTTAGAAGCGAGGTATTCTTTGATCTTGTCTTTGTGTACGATGGCTTCTTTAAATGTGTATGCACCCGTTTTAGGGCTGCGCACAGATTTGATCACTTTTGACCAGTTCTTTGCTTCTGCTGCTGCTTTTTGGTCTTTGGTCTTAATCGCGGTTTTAGCTGCTTTTGCCATGATATATCTTATTAAATGATAATCGTATTAGGTTACTACTATTCCTTACTTGATCTCTTTATGAACCGTTATCTTTTTCAGGATGGGGTTGAATTTTTTCAGTTCAATACGTTCAGGAGTGTTCTTTTTGTTCTTGGTAGTGATGTAACGACTGGTACCAGCCATACCGCTGTTCTTATGCTCGGTACATTCCAAAATCACCTGAACCCTGTTGCCTTTCTTTGCCATTGTTATGGAATTTAAAAATTATAAGCTTAAATGTGCTCGCCCTTAGCCCTCAATTCTTTAACCACAGAATACAAACCTCTTTTGTTGATGGTACGAATGCCCTCAGTAGACAATTTAAGTGTCACCCACTTATCTTCCTCAGCAAGGAAAAAGCGTTTTGTCTGTAAATTGGGCAGAAAACGGCGCTTGGTCTTAATATTCGAGTGAGAAACCTTGTGTCCTGACACTGGAACTTTACCCGTAACCTGACATACTCTTGCCATGATGTACAAAAATTTAGGACGGCAAAGGTCGGGAAAGACAACCAAATATCAAAAAGAAATTAAGAGTTTTTCAGGCGATTAGTTCTCCACAAAGGTGGATTACCCCAAAAACAGGCCCTGGCCCTTAGAATACAAGGGTCTGAATTAATAATTAATTAATTTCAGGCAAGAAAACACCGTTTACCTTGTCGTTCAAAAAACGGGTATGACGGAAGGTAAAACCATGAAAAAGAAAACGATAGTAAGGGATATTAGTTGGCTCTCATTCAATGCAAGGGTGCTGCAGGAAGCAGCCGACACCAGTGTTCCGCTCAAGGAAAGGATCAAATTCCTCGGTATATTTTCCAACAATATGGATGAGTTTTTCCGGGTAAGAGTAGCAACCCTGAAAAGAATGATAGAACTGGAAACCAAGGGCAGTAAGGCAAGAATAAATATGCACCTGGAAGAATCGCCCGAAAAAATACTGGAGGACATACAGGCCATTGTTTTGCGCCAGCAAAATGAATTCAACCGCATTTGGGAAGAAATTTTCCAGGAATTGAAGAAAGAAAAAATATTCCTGGTTACTGAAAAGCAGCTCAACAAAGAACAGCGCCAGTTTGTGCAGCGGTATTTTGAAGAAGAAGTTCGTTCAAATATCATTCCACTGATGATAGAAAACATCCACCACTTCCCCAACCTTCGTGATAAGTCGATCTTTTTGGGTGTGGTCATGTCGAGCAGGACGAGTGCCTATAAACAGAAATATGCATTGATAGAAATTCCCAGCCGGGTATTGGGCAGGTTTGTGTTGCTTCCTTCACCTGTACCGGGCGAACAATACATCATCCTGCTGGAAGACATCATCCGTTTCAACCTGCCTTCTATTTTTTCCTATTTCGGTTACAATAAATTTGATTCGTGGATTTTTAAATTAACCCGCGACGCTGAATTTGATATCGATAATGATATTTCCACTACGCTCATACAAAAAATTGAAAAGGGCTTGAAGAACCGCCGCAAAGGCAAACCCGTCCGCTTCGTATACGACAGGGAAATGGATGCCGGCCTGCTGGAATATGTAATGCGTAAAATGAACCTGACGAGGAAAGACAACCTGATACCCGGTGGACGTATCCACAACTTCCGGCATTTTATGGATTTCCCCAATGTATTTGCTAAAAAAAGTCAGCGCAAGAAACCCTTTACACACCCATTGCTGGCGGGTACCAAACGCGTTACTGATATCGTGCTGGAAAAAGATGTACTGCTCAGCTTTCCCTACCATTCTTTCAATGGCGTTATTGACATGCTGCGCGAAGCAGCAATGGATCCTGATGTGACTGCCATTAAAATCACTGCCTACAGGCTTGCATTTAATTCAAAAGTGGTTAATGCACTGATCAATGCCGTGAGAAATGGTAAAACCGTAACCGTAATGATGGAACTGCGGGCGCGCTTTGATGAAGAAGCCAACCTTGAATGGAAAGAGCGATTGGAAGAGGAAGGGGTAAAGGTACTGATTGGCATTACGAATATGAAAGTACATGCCAAGCTATGCCTTATTAAAAAGAGGGTGAACAACCATACAACGCATTATGGCTTTGTCAGCACGGGTAATCTCAACGAGAAAACTGCTTACCTGTACGGGGACCATTGCCTGCTCACCAGCGACCGCAATATTATGGCCGATGTCAACAAAATGTTCCTCTACCTGGAAAAGCCAAAGGATGGCTTGAAATATTTACAGGCCTGCCAAACGCTTATCCCCTGCCCAATCCTCCTGCGAAGGGAATTGCTGAAAATGATCAACAAGGAAATAAAGCTAGCTGAAAAAGGAAAAGAAGCTTCGGTTATCCTTAAGATGAATTCACTCTCGGATGAGGAGTTGATTTTAAAGTTATATGAAGCCGCGAGAGCGGGTGTTGAAATCAAACTGATCATCCGCGGTATTTTCTGCATGTTTTCTGAAAATAAAAAGTTCATCAAACCGGTCAGGGCCATCAGTATTCTCGATGAATACCTGGAGCATGCGCGTGTATTTATATTCAACAATGGCGGAAAAGAGCGGGTATTTATTTCTTCTGCAGACTGGATGGTACGAAATCTCGACCATCGCGTCGAAGCCACCTGCCCCATATTTGATGAGAATATTAAGAAAGTGTTGAAAACTATTCTGACCATTCAGTTGAATGATAATGTGAAAGCCAGAATTTTGGACAATGAACTGCAAAACAAATATGTAAAGACGCCTGGAAGAAAAATACGCTCACAGATTGAAATTTATAATTACCTGTTCAGTAATGTAAAGACAACGGTCAGTGAAGCGGAGCAAAAAGAGGAAAACAGGGAACAGGTGACAATAGCGGCAGTTCAACAGGTATAGGATAAACGGATTTTAAAACACAGATTAAAAACATTGCGTATTGAGATTGGCAGCAATTGATATTGGAAGCAATGCCGCCCGGCTTCTGATTTCTGACGTTGTCAGAAATAACCAGGGCAGACCCGACTTTAATAAACTAAACCTGGTGCGTGTACCCTTACGGCTGGGGTTTGATGTATTCGAGAGAAAAGAGATCTCCCCCGAAAAAGAGGAGATGATTGTAAGAACCATTCATGCCTATAAATACCTGATCGATATTTATGAAGTAAAATATGTAAAAGCATGTGCCACTTCGGCCATGCGCGATGCCAGCAACTCGCAGCACATACTTGATCGTGTAAAAGCAGAAACAGGTATACAGATAAAAATTATCTCCGGCGATGAAGAAGCTTCCGTGATTTATGAAAATCATATTGCGGAAAACCTCGACAAAGGCCATGCATACCTGTATATTGATGTAGGTGGTGGAAGTACGGAGCTTACCTTCTTCAACGAAAACCAACTGGTATTTAAAGAATCATTTAATATAGGTACCATCAGGCTGCTCAAAAACCAGGTGGTTGACCGGCAATGGGACGAATTGAAAAACTATATCCGGGAAAAGACCCGTGGCTACAAAGACATCATTGCCATTGGTTCCGGTGGAAACATCAATAAAGTTTTTTCACTGTCGAAAAAGAAAGACGGTAAGCCATTGTCGCTCGACTTATTAAAAGATTATTATAAGGAAATCGGCAATTTTTCCGTGTATGAACGGATGCGTAATTATAACCTCCGTGAAGATCGGGCTGATGTTATTGTGCCCGCTTTACAGATATACATCAATGTCATGCGCTGGGCCGATATCAATGAAATTTTTGTCCCCAAAATAGGTTTAGCTGATGGGTTGCTGCATACGCTGTACGAAGAAGTAAAACTCCGTGAAGCAGCGGTATAACTACATTTCATTACATTACCACATTATTCCCTAATTTTATTGCCTGTTGTTCAAATGCAGGGCACTCACCTGGATATGTTTTATTCTAAGGCAGAGCCATATTCTCCCGGATTACCTGCGCTGTTTTATCCTTATTCAAATTCAAAGTATGTCAGTCAATAAAGATGTAAAAAAGATTACCACGCATACACTGCAAAAAATGAAAACAGGCGGGGAAAAGATTTCCATGATCACTGCCTATGATTATTCCTTTGCCAAAATATTTGATGCCGCGGGTATTGATATCATTCTTGTAGGTGATTCTGCCAGTAATGTCATGGCTGGTCACGAAACCACTTTACCCATTACGCTGGACCAGATGATTTATCATGCCTCTTCTGTGGTCCGCGGAATTGATCGCTGCCTGGTGGTGGTTGATTTACCCTTTGGTTCTTACCAGGGCAATTCAAAAGAAGCGCTGAACAGTACCATCCGGATAATGAAAGAAACCGGTGCCCATTCCATCAAGCTGGAAGGTGGTGAAGAAGTCATTGAATCTGTCAAACGCATCCTGTCTGCAGGCGTCCCGGTGATGGGCCATCTTGGCCTTACACCACAATCGATCTATAAGTTTGGCACTTATAATGTGCGCGCTAAGGAAGAAGCAGAAGCAGAGAAATTAAAACGCGATGCACTATTACTGCAGGAAGCCGGCTGTTTCGCTATTGTACTGGAAAAAATACCCGCGACACTTGCCAAGGAAGTGTCGCAAAGCCTGCACATCCCAACTATTGGTATCGGTGCAGGAAGACATTGCGATGGACAGGTGCTGGTCATGCACGATTTGCTGGGTATTAATACAGAGTTCAAGCCCAGGTTCCTGCGACAGTATTTAAACCTGCATGAATCAGTGACAAAAGCTACGCAGCAATACATCAAAGACGTGAAGGGGCTGGATTTTCCCAATGACCAGGAACAATATTAAACAGGCAGACAGATTTTAAAGATAATGCCCCGGTTCATCATCACTTTTACCGATAAAACAGCCGGGTTTCTCTATTTTATTATATCCTTAACCCATTCCATTTGTACATTAGCCGGCCTTCTATTACCAGCAACAGCTTAATGTATGCAGATCAGCAAGAAATGGGTGCAAACAATTATTTACCTGGCCATTTGGACAGGTTTTCTTGTATTGCCTTTTATTTCATTTTCAGGCAGCCGTGAAAGCCCTTTTGTACCTGAGAGAAGGATTCAAATTTTATTTTTTATTACCAACCTCTTCCTGATAGGATTTTATTACCTGCATTCATTGGTACTGATACCCCGTTTGCTGGCCAACAGGAAAGTAGTTCCCTATATTTCCATCATAATATTACTACTGGTTTTCTTTGCTGTATTGCCGGTAATATATTTTCAGTTTGTAAAATTCCCCGTACCCAGGTTTGTGCAAAACGTCCGGCCTGCGTTCCCACCCGGCGATCACCGGCCATTTTCATTCCGGCGCATATTCCCTTTTTCAGGCAACCTGGTGTTATTCCTCTTAATTCTCATCATCAGTGGCGGTATAAAAATTATCAATGAATGGTTCCGTACAGAACGTCGTAATGAAGTAATAAAGAGAGAAAAAGCAACAACGGAACTGGCGCTCCTCAAATCGCAGGTAAACCCGCATTTCCTCTTCAACACCCTGAATAATATTTATTCGCTGGCAGTCGTCAACAGTCCTGAAACTGCAGGTTCTGTTATGAAGTTGTCAGCTATTATGCGGTATGTACTCGACGATGCAAAAAGCAACGAAGTACCACTGGAAAAGGAAATACTTTTCCTGGAAAATTATATAGCACTTCAGTCAGCAAGGCTAACAGATAAAGCTTCCGTGAATTTTGTACATGATATGGGCAACAGCAATAAGCTGATAGCACCCCTGCTGCTGATAGCTTTTGTTGAAAATGCATTTAAATACGGTGTCAGCACACATATTCCCAGCGAAATCATGATTAATATGCATGAAAACAACGGCCAACTCACCTTTCTGGTTAAAAACAAAATATTGAATAATAACAACAGTATGTCCAATACAGGAATCGGGCTGAGAAATGCGAAACGAAGACTTGAACTGCTATACCCTGATAAACACACCCTTCGTATCCTGGATGATGGGCATACCTTTGAAGTACATTTAACAATCGAACTGGTATGATACGCTGCATAGCTATAGACGATGAACCACTGGCGCTGCAATTGCTGAAGGAATACATTGGAAAAGTATCCTTTCTTCAACTGGCAGGCGCTTACACGGATGCCCTGGAAGCCAGGGAAACAATTGAAACGGAGAAAATTGATTTACTCTTTCTCGATATACAAATGCCAGATATCAGCGGATTGCAGTTTTACGGATCGCTGGCATATAAACCGATGGTGGTTTTTACCACTGCATTTAGCCAGTATGCGGTAGAGGGTTTTAATGTCAATGCCATTGATTATTTACTGAAACCGTTTGAATACGACCGGTTTTTAAAATCCGTGTACAAGGCCAGGGAGTACAATGATTTTATAAAAGCGCAGGAAATACAACTGACTTCCATATTTGTGAAATCTGATTATCAACTGGTGAAAATAAATTTAAAAGATGTGCTGTACGTGGAAGGTCTGGATGATTATATTCGTATTTACCTGTCCGGAAACAAATCCATCCTCACACTGATGAGCCTGAAAGCCATCTCTGAAAAACTTCCGGCGCAGGAATTCATACGTATACACCGTTCGTATATCGTGCCGCTTGGCAAAATTGAAAAAGTGGGCGCCAAAAGAATCGAAATTGCCGGAAAGGAAATTCCGGTTGGTGTTAGTTATGCTGATGAATTTTTTAAAGTAATGGATAAGAGAACTTCATAAAAAAGCCCTTGTAGAAACAAGGGCCTTTAGCACTTAAAAACTGCTGCTTTTTAAAAAAACACAAATACACATTCTTAAACTATTTAAAAGGTCAGCCTGCCAGCTACAGTCATGACCGGTATCTTTGAACGGTAGTATATAAAACCGGAAAACAACCTGTTCACCATTCCAGACAACAACGATTCACTTCCTGTATTGATCACAATTAAATCCGCCTTTACTTTTTTTGCATACTGCCAGGTAATGTCAGCCAGGTTGTGACCAGCTATTGTTTTGCATTCTATCATCAGCCCGGTATTTTCTTTCAATAACCTGTACGCTTCTAACAGGGAGAGATTGCTTTTCTCCGCAGCATTGTCTTCATCGCGCTTTGATTGTCCGACGAGGTGCAGGCAGCTATTGTATTTCCTGGCGATATAAGAAGCAAACATGAGCTTGCGCACAGGCAGGTAATCACTAACCGGCATGACAATATTCCTCACTTTACTGAAACTGGTAGCGGCCTGCAGTGTGAGTATCGGGCACCTGACTTTCTTTGAAAGCCTGTTGATATTAAGAGTGCGGAACGACGGAATTGGGAAATAAATATCAGAGAGTTCACCAAACATGATGAGATCAATATGATTCCTGATGGTGTAATTAATCGTGGTATCTTCTACGGGTCCTTTTGCAGATGAATAATAAAAAAAACAGGTAGCGGGTAATTGCTTCCTGTAAAATTCAATCCTGTTGCTAACCTGTTCTTCAAAATCATTATCTGTTTCCTGATCAAACAGGGATAATAATCTGAATTTATCCCAGCTAAGTTGTTTCGAGTCGTCGATGTATAAAATATGAAGGTTACAACCCAATGAACCAGACAGTTCCAACGCCTCGTCTATCAGTACACTTTTATTGGGTGTGGAGTTATGTAGTGCAAGAAGGA
Organism: Chitinophagaceae bacterium; assembly: GCA_044223995.1. Lineage (GTDB taxonomy): Bacteria > Bacteroidota > Bacteroidia > Chitinophagales > Chitinophagaceae > JACMLD01. Next base: position 563,818 of record JBGALE010000004.1, on the reverse strand, counting down.
TGTTGCTGAAGAGTCTTTTCATCATCATGAGCAGTAATAACTTTGCCGGAAAATACCAACAGCGTATTAAAGGCTAATTAATTACGGATTAAATGACAATTAAAATAATAAGTTAACCGAAGGCTATGTATAATTCAGCCAATCATTGTTGATAGTTGGAAGCTGCACATGATGGGCAAATGAGAATAGAAACCCTTCTTTTGTATAAAAAGCGGGACCATTGCCAGCTTGTTCCATGATACAACTGTTCTGCTGGATATCGCCCACAACTGTACAATTGCGGAAATCGACCTGGTATTGATCGCAGAGATACAGAAGCACATTGGTATTGCAAACACTATGGTTGCAGCGGCTTTCGGCAGTCGGATAAAAGCAGGACGGCACCTGCACTTCACCGGTAACCTTTCCTTCAAAATGTTCCAACTGGTTACCAATTGCAAAGTCAGCATCAATTTTACTTTTAATATAATTTGCTACCAGTTGGTAATCGCTGGTCAGTATCCCGACAATATATCCCTGTTGTTTCATCGTCTTTATAGCGTCGGTCACCGCTTTATCAATAGCAATATTCCCCGCGATGGCAAGCAGCCTGGATATTGGAATGCCTTTTAAAAACAGTGCCGCCCTTTTTACAAAAGCAACAATATCCTTTTCCTCCATTCGAAGTACATCAAGCTTTTCTTTAAATCCATACTCTACTGCACAACTGTCGAGAAAATTTTCTTCCAGTATTACGCTGTTCATATCCAGAACCACGATCTTGTCCTTTTTTTGGTCCCGGTGAATCAGGGAACCAATACTGTGTGCTATGGCATGAAAAGTTTCGGACGTATACGTATTCACCAGGTCCTTCCTGTGCTGCAATGCTTTTACCGTGATGGCCCTTGCCACTTCCATACTCATTTTACCCAACGCTGTCCAGGCCTTGCTCTTGTTTTCAATATACCCGATGGATACTTCTTTCATTCTTGCCTGCATGAGATACATGTCGATCAAAATACCAATATCAACACCATAGTCATTAAAAAAATCGATCTTGTTGAAAAAACTTTTCCGGCCGGCAATCATGCCACTGAGTGGTTGTGAAAATTCCAGCAGCTCCGGGTAAAAAATACTCAGCAATGGCTTGGCCATAATCTCTGTCACCCGCCCGGCATTTCTTAAAAATGTCGATTTGACAAAATCGTATCCGCCATGTAATATCGGCTGCGTCAGCAACGGAATGGTCGCCTTTGGATAATTTTCAATATCGGCATCAAGAAAAACAATGATGTCGTTGGTGGCGGCAGCAATTCCTTCTTTCATGGAAATACCTTTACCACGCTTATAGCTGATTAATACTTTAGCACCGGCATTTTCAGCTTCAGCTACCGTATTATCTTCAGAATTATCATCAACTACAATTATTTCCGAAACATGGGAATGCTGCCGGCAAAACCTGACGACGGCGCCAACTGTTTTTTCTTCATTCAGTGCAGGAATAATTACTGTGATCATAGGTTGCCAGTTTAAGTTTTTCGGAAAAATGGAAATAAAAAAGGGTGTATAACAAAAATCATACACCCTTTTACCCTTTGAAAAAATGCAACTAAAACCACCTTTGCATGAAAATCTACAACATGCTGTGTACAAATATGATTTCCAATGCTTAAAACGGGATTAAACTCAAATTAAAAGGGAATTAAATATTACTTAGTGTGGATAATAAGTGCTGAGTGATGGTAAAATAATGGTGAATACGGTCCCCGTTTGTACACCGGAAACCACTTTAATAGTGCCTTTGTGCAGAGAAATTATTCGTTTGGCAAGGGCAAGCCCCAATCCAAAACCTTTTGTTTCGGCACTATTGGCTGAGCGGTAAAACGGGTGAAAAATATGTTCGAGTTCTTCTTCTGCTATTACATCTCCCTGGTTTTTGATTTCAATAATGATTTGTTTGTTCCTGAAAGAAAGATAAACTTCCGCCTGCTTATTGGGAGAGTATTTACAACCATTCTCGGCAATATTTTTTAAAGCACTGTAGAGGAGATCAACATTTCCAAAGGCGAGGCACTCTTTATCATCATCGGGCAAATCACCAAATTCCAGTTCTACCCTGTAAGCAGCATTTAGCTTTTTTACATCTGTCACCACTTTAAACATGATTTCATCAATTCTTACCTCTTTCAATTCAATGCCACCTTCATAACCGGTTTTAGCAATCTCGAGCAGGCTCTTGGTCAACTGGTTCATTTGTTCCACATCTTCCTGTATAGATTGCAAAACCCGCTGGTATTCTTCCGAGGAGCGATCCTTGTGAAGGGTTACCTGCAACTGGCTTGAAATGGATGTAAGCGGCGTCGATAATTCGTGTGAAGCATTTGAAATAAACCTTCTTTGAATATTGAATGATTCCTGCAAACGGTTTAATAATTCATTGAATGTATTGGCCAGCCGGGACAATTCATCTTGCCCTTCGCCGGCGTATATGCGGTGCGACAGGTTATGGGATGATATTTCATTTACTTCACGGATAATACGGTTAATGGGCCTGACCAACTGGGATGAAAATACAAAACCTACCACCAATGTTACCAGCACACCTGCCAGCAATGAGAGCAGCAATATATTCTGCAAATCCTTTATCCTGTTTTTACCATCTTCATCATATCCGCCAAATATAACGACCAGTGAATTGGAAGCATCCCTGTACGCAATGCCACAGGCAGCAACATCTCCTATATTAAAAAAAATCTCTCCCCTGTTCATGATATCATTCAAACGATCCTGATCGACTTTTACATGCGTCATCGTAGGACTGTAGTATTCGTATACATTTTCTCCCTTGTAATTGTATATTTCATAAAACCTCTTTGCAATGATACCAACCGACGTGCTGTCGAGGGAACGCACTTTTTCGCGAAACACTACAAATTGACGCGCACGGTTAACAGCACCGCCCTTCAAACGAAGCCGGAAGCTTTCTGCACGGTTCAATTCAGCAAAGTAAAAAACGAAATATCCAATCAATGACAGGATGCCCGTCACCACCAGGGTAAACAGGAGTGTTATCTTAAAACGTATATTCATGTCAGGACTCTTTCAAAATATAGCCCATGCCCACCTGTGTATGTATCAGTTTGTTGGGGAAATCACGGTCTACTTTTTTGCGAAGGAAAGTTACATAAACATCTATCACGTTTGTTTTAGTATCGAAATCGATATCCCAGACATTTAAAGCTATATCGGCGCGCGAAACAACTTTACTCTTATTCTTTACGAGGTACTCGAGCAACTGGAATTCCTTTGCCGTAAGCGAAATAGGGTTTCCGTCACGGGTCACTTCCTTGCTGTCAAGGTTCATGACGAGATCTGCAACTTTTAATATATTCCCTACAGGCACATTTTGCCGCAACCGTTTCAGGAGTGCCCTGATGCGCACCAGCAATTCTTTAAAATCAAATGGCTTCACCACATAGTCGTCCGCGCCACAGTCAAAACCCTCTATTTTGTCGTCGATGGAGTTCAGTGCAGTCAGCATCATGATTGGTATCTGCTGGTTTCGGTTGCGCATTTCCTTGCAAAGCTCATAGCCTGTCATGCCAGGCAGGTTGATATCCAGGATGGCCAGGTCGAACGGATAGGTTTGGAATAATTTTTTGCCCACCAGGCCGTCATAAGCTACCTCCACCTGGTACTGATTTTCTGAAAGCCCCTTTTTTAATGCTTCGGCAATTTTCTTCTCATCTTCCACCAGCAATATTCTTGTTTCCTCCATAGTGACGTGATTTTTGTTCAAAGTTCAAAAATAAAAATAGGCTTTCGGCAGGGCTTGCATACATCTGTCAATTAAAAAGAAATTAAAATATGTTATGATTCAACCATTGACATCACACTGAAGGACAACCACTCAACCCCCTATAAAGTTCAAATGACCTTCCCGGCGACAGCGGCATGATATGACGGCTCCCCTTTAAGCGCTTAAATGCTGACTTCCAAATAAGTATTATCCCCATAGTATCAATAAATTCTTTCGATTTAATGCGTATTTATTAGTTATTTTGCCCTACCTTTGCCAACCTTTAAAAGTTCATAGCCATGGGTCGCCGGGACTTTGATATAGCGTTTGTGGGTTTGAAACCGGGGGTACATGAGTACGAATACCAGGTAAACGACAAGTTCTTTGAGGCTTACCAGGAACAGGATTTCAAAAACTGTGATGCCAGTGTGAAGCTTTCGCTCGACAAGAAGAATGGCTTTATGCTGCTGAAATTTGAAATCGGTGGAAAAGTAGAAGTTACCTGCGATCGTTGCGGCAGTAAAACACTGCCGGTTCATCTTTGGGATGAATTCAACATCGTAGTGAAATTGGTGGAAGAGCCTGAAGTCATGAATGAGCAGGAAGAAGATCCGGATGTATATTATATCAGCCGTGGCGAAAGCCATTTGCATGTAGCGGATTGGATATACGAGTTCATCAACCTCAGCATCCCCATGCAGCGCATGTGCAGTGAAGAAGAAATGGGCAGTGATTTTTGCAACAAAGATGTGCTGGAAATGCTGAAGAAAATGGAGGGCAATACTTCTTCCAGTGACAGCGGCATCTGGAAGGGACTGGAAAAGCTGAAAAAGAATTTAGACAATTGATTTTTGATTTAATAAATAAGTTGAGTTATGCCAAATCCGAAAAGACGTCATTCTCAGCAGCGTAGCGCAAAGCGCAGGACACACTACAAGGCTAGTGAAATAACGCTGAGCAAAGACAGCACAACAGGTGAAATGCATGTTCGCCACCGTGCGCATGTGAGTGAGGGAAAGTTGTACTACAAAGGAAAAGTAGTAGCAGAACAAGCCCCCGTAAAGAAGTAATTCATTCGTCACTTACATAGTTTACCTTGCCGGAGATGAATATCGGTCTTGATATGATGGGTGGAGATTTTGCACCGCGTGAAGCGGCTCATGGTCTCCAGTTATTTTTATCGGAACATAGAGCTCCGGCAAACGTATTTTTATTCGGGGATGAAACACAGATTCATCCGTTGCTATCCGAATTAAATATCCCCGCCGCTTCCGTTACCGTTGTTCACGCCCCGCAGGTAATCGGTATGCACGAACATCCCACCAAAGCATTAAAGGAAAAACAACAATCTTCCATCGCGCTGGGGTTTTATTACCTGGCCAAGGAAAAGATTGATGCATTTATCAGCGCCGGAAATACCGGGGCCATGCTGGTCGGCGCCATGTACAGCATCAAGGCGATTGAGGGCGTATTGCGTCCCACTATTTCCACTGTCATCCCCAAGGAGAACGGTCAAACAGGTTTGCTGCTGGATGTTGGCCTGAATGCCGACTGCAAACCAGAAAACCTGAACCAGTTTGCCCTTCTAGGATCACTATATGCACAATATATTTTGGGCATCAACAACCCAAAAGTTGGTTTGATGAACGTGGGCGAAGAAGAGGGTAAGGGAAATATTCTGGCACAAGCTGCCTATCCCTTACTAAAAGACAACAGTAAGATCAACTTCATTGGAAACGTGGAAGGCCGCGATGTACTCATTGATAAAGCAGACGTCATGGTTTGCGAAGGTTTTACCGGCAATATTATTCTCAAACTGGCCGAATCTTTATACGAGGTTACCCACCGCATGAACATCCGGCATGAGTATCTCGACCGTTTTAATTTTGAAAACTATGGCGGCACACCCGTTCTTGGGGTAGCCAAGCCCGTTATCATTGGTCACGGTATTTCACAGGGAAAAGCTTTTAAAAATATGATTGCGCTCGCAGTTAAAATGGTTGAATCGGGCCTCATGGAAAAAATGAAAGCTTCCTTTAAAGGTGATTGAGTAACTTCCCGTTCTCATAACCGGCATGAATACATTCATCTCTTATATCCAGGATTTCTACCGCAGCATCGATAAATGGTTCCTGATTTTTTGTGCAGGTTTTATTACAGTCCTTATTGTATTGAACTACAGGTGGGGCATTGAAACAAAGTGGCTCTACAATATTTCTTCCCGGTTTGCAAAATTTGCAGGCTTCTATACTTTATATGCCATTGCATTTCTTATCCCTTTCCTCTTGCTGATGGTAACAAAATACCGGGATAATATTCCTCCAAAAATGTTTTGGATATTGCTGTTCATTGCTCCCGCCGTTTTTGCCATGAAAGTTGCCTTTGGCGGATTGTCTGGCTGGATACAACAAATGATCGATGGCTCCTGGGGGAAATATGCAGGCATCGTCACCAACCTGCCCCTAAGACTGATACTGGTTTGCATACCCCTGCTTCTTTTCTGGTGGGCGGAAAAAAATACCGGTTCCTTCTGGGGGCTAACTACTACCAATTTTAAATGGCAGCCATACCTGATGATGCTGTTAATCATGGTACCGCTGATTGCATTTGCTTCTACCCAATCACAGTTTCTCCAGGTATATCCCAAAGTAAAACAGGTAGCATTTATGGAAGGCGTTGTACCACATGTGTGGTGGACAAAACTGCTGTATGAAATTTCCTATGGTATCGATTTTGTCACCATTGAACTGTTTTTCCGGGGCTTCCTGGTATTTGCCTTTGTTCGGTATGTTGGACCTGACGCCATTTTACCCATGGCCGTATTCTATTGCAGCATCCATTTTGGCAAACCCTTATTTGAGTGCATCTCATCTTTCTTCGGCGGCCTTTTATTAGGCATCATTGCTTACCGCACTCAAACCATACTGGGTGGGCTGATGGTTCACCTCGGCATCGCCTGGATGATGGAAATTGGCGCCATTGCCGGCAACCTCCTGCGAAAACACTAACAGGAAATACAACATTTGTAGTATTGAAATTCCCGTTTGCGCGCGCTAATTTTAACATGCGCTCGTCTATTCCTACCCTGCCGATGAACGACTACCCTCCATCCATCCACTTCTAAAATTATCATTGTATGAAAGGATCCATCCTCCTGCTGGCAGTCTTGTTTGCTATTGGCCTGCCCCTTTTTGCGCAGCAAACCAAGCCTGCAGCCAATGCGAATACAGCCAATACAGTTACTACCAACGATTCCATTTATCAAACATTGCAGCGTATTAAGAGCATCCTGGATGAAAAAAATTATACCCGTGTGCCCAACCAGGACTTTGATAAAACACTGGACAATAAAGTAAGCCAGAAAGTGGAAGGGGAAATACACAACACGATGGATATCATCAAAACGATATTCTTCGCTGCCATCGCTATCCTTGGTCTTACTTCCTTTCTCAGCATCAGGACGATAGTCAACTATTCGGTAAAAGACAACCTGAGCGAAGTGGAGCACAATATTAAAACAGAGCTGGATAAAAAGAATGAAGACAAACTTGAATACATTGAGAAAACGTTGCTGAACAATGTGGAACTGCAATACCTGAAAAATATTGAAAAGGAAACCGTCAAACTCAGGGAAGAGGTGAAGAAAATGATACTTGACTCACAACGTGAAATGGATGCGAAGGTTGACAACTTTAAATATTACCTGATAGATAACCGCCTCGAACGTTTGAAAAAAGACATTGACGATCGCCTGAAGCCAAAAGAAACATTCAATTCGCTGATGAAAATGCTGCCGGAAGTAGAGGAATTAAAAAATCCCGAATTGATTTCACGCACCATCCAGTTGTTGTCCACTGCCAGCTACTATTCTAAAAACGACAGTGAGATGGAGAAAATCCTCACGCGTTATATGGACAATAATGAAGTTATCATCGATGCCAGTGTATTTCTTACCATCGCATCCGGTATTTTCTATTCCTATGAAACCACCGGCTATAAACCTGAAAAAGACAAGGCTTTTATTTACCTGAATGAATCACTGAAACGTGCCACCGGTTATGGAGAAGCACTTGGGCTGAAGCTGGAATACCTGATGATTGATCTTGAAAGATCGACAGATGACAGGGAAAAGGAAAAAATAAAACTGGACGGCAAAGTGATCATTGAGCAGATTAAGAAAACAGAAATATCCGCGCAGGAAGTGATTAAACGGTTTCAGCGGGTGAAGGCCAATAAAACGGAGAACTATTATATCCAGCGGATTTACGAATTATTCCCTGATGATATGAAGGCCATTGAAACAATGGCTGCGCCCCCTGCTGATCCAAAACAAAATTAAAATAACTACCAGCTCATAAGCCGGATTCTGTTTCTAAACTATCATTTATCTGCTCCGGTCATTACTGAACGGATGTTGCTGCCTACCCTCCAGCATCGGGCGAGCAGCCCTCGAACGCTGGTATACGTGGCATTACAGCATGCAAGGTTTACCCCCGGGTATTGTTACCAATAACCGCCGTGAGCTCTTACCTCACGTTTTCACCTTGACCATACCGGAGTATGGCAGTAATTTTCTGTGGCACTGTCTGTTGGTTGTGCGTTATGCGCAACCACCCGGCTCTTCACCGGTGCATTGCTCTGTGCTGTCCGGACTTTCCTACCCTATGTCGCCATAAGATCGATAGTTCGGCTGGTAGTTAAGACAAAGGTAACCTATTACTTGAAAAACACTTCAGTGGCGCCATAACCATAGGACGCATGGTATTGGTTGACGAAATACTTTACTTCCTTCTTTGTTTTAAGTATTTCATGTATTTCATCGCGCAAACGGCCGGTGCCTACCCCATGAATGAAAATGATGGAGGGCTGGTGGTGGGCGATGGCCAGTTCATAATATTTTTCAAACTCTCTCAATTGAATGGTCATTATCTCAAAATTGCTCATCTGTTCCCAACCGTCTGTAATCTTTTCAATATGCAAATCCACGACCGATCTTGAAGGCGCAAGGTGTTGCCGTGCGGCTGAAGCTTCATAAACTTTGTATCCTTTTGCAGCGAGCTTGCCAATATCCGGTGTATCGTCATAGGCTTTTGCCGGGTAGGTATCAAAGAGCTTATAGGAAAACGTGGCCTCTCCTTTTTTTTTAATTTCTTCTATCTTTTTAAACAATTGCTGCGCTTTCAGTTTCAGGGAGGTTTCATAATATTCTGCCTTCCCTTTATCAGGCACCATTAGTGAGAATTCGCATTCAAAAACGGGGTTGTCGTTCAAATCCTCAAAGGGGATATCGTGGATATAAAAATCCTGCCGTGCCAGTAACTGGTTTTTCAGTTCAAAACTGGTTTCTCCAAAAAAATTCAGCCGGTAATGAAAGTTATAACCGGTTGCGCTACCATTGATAAGGTGTATTTTCAACAATTCTACCACATCATCGCCAAATTCATCGGTTTCAAATTTTGGGAGAAACATAATCCAAACACCGGGAGGATAATTGGCATCTACGGATTTTTTTTCCTTTGGCAACTGATCGATATACGTTTTGGGTTTTTTATCCGGGACGAGTTTTTTTTGCGTAAACTGCTTGAAATAAGGAAAATCCAACTGGTCAGTATAGGCGGGAAATTTTACACCACGCACTTCTACCATCACCATTTTGTCGTTGATGATGTCTACCACTTCACCATCTTCATTGCTGTGCAGTACCGTAACCTTGTCACCGATTTGAAATTTCATACTACTATAGAATAGAAACCTGCAAAGATACGACAGGACTGCCGGGCAAAAGCATTTTACAGTAATATTTAAACTTGGAAAATATACATAGCCACCTGCTGTGCTTAACCTTTACTATCCGGTGCCAAAGCACTCTTCTTGTAACCATACAGGAAATAAATGGTAAGGCCGATGGCCATCCACCCAAAGAAATACATCCAGGAAACAGCAGGTATTTCTATCAGCAGGTAGGCGCAGAACAGTACGCCCATGATAGGTATCATAGAATACTTTCGGATAAATGTAAGTACTGAAAGAATGGCGCCTAATAAGATAAATACTAGAAACAAAATTTCCTGCAACCCTTCACTGCTGAGATTACTCAAACTGTCTGCGATGCGTTGACGGGAAAGAATTATGAAAATTGCATACAAAACAGGCACGATAAACTGTCCATTGATATAGGGCAACCTGAACTTACCGGTTGATTCACCTTTGAGGTTGGTTACTCTTGGCAACATCAGTACACCACCAGATACAAGCACAAATGCGAACAGGGTTCCAATGCTGGTCAAATCTGTCATCAGGCTGCTTTCCATAAAAAGTGAAGGAACAGCGACCAGAATGCCGGTGATAATAGTCGAGAACCAGGGGGTTTGGTATTTGGGATGAATTTTCCCAAATGCTTTTGGAAGTAATCCATCACGGCTCATGCTCATCCAAATGCGTGGCTGGCCCAATTGAAATACCAGTAATACACTGGTAGTGGCCACCACAGCACTGATGGAAACGATGTAACCAATCCATTTTTGTCCCACACGGTCAAATACAAATGCCAGGGGATCGGAAACTTTCAATTCTGTAAACGGTACCATTCCCGTTAATACAAATGCGATAAGAATGTATAAGATGGTGCAGATGATGAGTGAGTATATCATTCCTCGTGGCAGATCACGTTGCGGATTCCGGCATTCTTCTGCCGTGGTTGAAATGGCATCAAACCCGATATAAGCATAGAACACAGCCGATACACCTTTCAATACCCCGGTGAAACCATTCGGCATAAAAGGGCTCCAGTGAGAAGGCTGTACAAAAAAGAAGCCCATGATGATCACGAAGATGATGACGAGTATTTTGAAGATCACGAGAAAGTTGGTCATCCTTTTACTTTCCTTTATACCGATATAGGTAAGCAAGCTAATCAGGCAGACGATGATAAATGCCGGCAGGTTGATGAAAATATGTTTTCCAAACAACACCGGCGCGCTGTTCCAGGCGTTTTGTGCAAACTGCAGCGATTCGTTTAACGGTGTGCCTTTTGCAACTGCTTCCTGCACCTTTTGAAATGCGGCTTTGGCTGTACCAGGGTCGCTGGTGAGCCATGCAGGCAGGTGTAATCCAAAACCTTCCAGCAGGTTATTGAAGTAACCGCTCCATGAAATTGCCACAACGATATTCCCAATGGCATACTCCAGTATCAGTGCCCAACCGATGATCCAGGCAATGAGTTCGCCAAAAGAAACATACGCGTATGTATAAGCGCTACCGGCGATGGGTACCCTGCTCGCAAATTCTGCATAACACAATGCGGAGAAACCGCAGGTAATTGCTGTAATAACAAATAAGAGGGAGATACCGGGGCCACCATTGAATGCTGCTGTTCCAATAGTGGAAAATATACCAGCGCCTACCACGGCGGCGATACCCATAAATGTGAGATCGCGCACGTTGAGTACCTTTTTGAGGCCACCCGACTCATGACCATCGCCAAGGCCACTGGCAGCATCGTTCAGTATTTTGTCCATCGATTTCTTACGGAACAGTGAATTCGACATCTTGGTGTTGGTTTAGAAATTTAAGATAGGCAAAAAAAGCTAGAGTTGTGTGAATGCCTGCAGGGTGAGGTAAACCCAATGCCGTCTATTGATAATGGTATAACCATGGCATTCACTATCAATATTCTCTTTGCACCAGGAAATTCGCCAGTTGGCGCAAAGGTTCCTTTCGTACTGCAGTCACTGCAATGTCCTCCAGGTGTTTCATGGCAATGTCAAAATATTTTTCCTTTAATGCTATAGCCCATTTGTCTACACCAGCTTCCCGGAAAATGGAAAGGACCTGTGATACTTTGTCGGGCGGATTGTCCGCCATCAGTTTTTTAAATGCTGACTTCTTCACGTCACTGGCAACTTCCAGCGCCTGTATCATGAGGAAAGTTTTTTTATTCGACATAATATCACCACCCACCTGTTTCCCGAATTTGGCCGGATCACCAAATGCATCGAGGTAATCGTCCTGCACCTGGAAAGCAATACCCAGGTTCCTGCCAAATTCGTATAAATGCAGTTGATTACCCTCCCCTGCACCGCCAAGTATTGAACCCAGTCGCAGGCTCGCAGCCAGCAATACCGATGTTTTTAATTCAATCATCCGCAGGTAATCTTCCATCAGCACCTGATCCTTCTTTTCAAAATCCATATCGAGCTGCTGACCTTCACATACCTGTTTGGCTGTTTTGTTGAACAGATCCATGATTTTTGGCAACTGGTCCGATTTGATTTTATTCAGGTATTCGTATGCCACCACCATCATCACATCCCCGGCCAGTAATGCGGTTGACTCGCCATATTTTTCATGGACAGTTGGCATTCCCCTTCGCAGGGGCGCTTTGTCCATGATATCGTCGTGAATCAATGTAAAATTGTGAAACAGTTCTATTGCAATGGCAGCGTTGTACGTGTTGGCGGTAATTTCATCAAACAATTCATTTCCCATCAGGCACATGACCGGGCGGACACGTTTGCCCCCGAGGGTAAGAAAATAATTATTGGGGTCGTATAAACTGGCAGGTTCCCTGGGAAAATGTGACGTTTCAAATTTTTCCTTAAACAACTTCGATAATTCTTCAAATGAATGCATGTAACCTCGTTATTTTGCTAAAGTATTACATTTTAAAATGGCATTACAGAAACTTTCTGTTTGCTATACGGGATTGGTTCCTGCGATTTATTTTTACAATCAATTAAAACAATTAGAATTGCATGAAACGAATATACTGCCTCTTTGCCGCACTGGTTATTTTGTTGAATATTGTTTCTGCTCAAAATGGAATGGTGGTTTTTCAAACCGATTTCGGGCTGAAAGATGGCGCCGTATCAGCTATGAAGGGTGTTTCAATGCAGGTATCACCGTCTTTAAAGCTGTATGATCTCACCCACGAAATACCGGCTTATAATATTTGGGAAGCTTCATACCGTTTGGAACAAACCGCGCGCTACTGGCCCAGGGGGACTGTTTTTGTGTCTGTAGTTGACCCTGGTGTGGGAAGCCAGCGAAAGGGAGTTGTTTTAAAAACAAAAAGCGGGCATTTCTTTGTCGGGCCCGACAATGGATCATTTACCCTTGTAGCACAATCGCTTGGCATTGCTGAACTCCGTGAGATAGATGAAAAAGTAAACCGTCTCCCAGGCTCCGGTGAATCATACACTTTTCACGGAAGGGATGTATTCGCCTATACCGCTGCAAGGCTCGCTTCCGGAAAAATTACCTACGAACAGGTTGGCCCTAAACTGGCACCAAAAGTTATCAGTATCGACTATCAGCAGGCAGTAAACGAAAATGGTGTGATCAAAGGCAATATTCCCATACTCGATGTTCAGTATGGCAATGTTTGGACCAATATACCGGAACAGTTAATCAAAAAAGCGGGTATACGGTACGGTGATGTCATCTCCATAGAAATTTACGAGAAAGATGTTTTGAAATACAGTGGCAAAATGCCCTTTGTTCAAAGCTTCTCCAGCGTGCCCGGCCAGCAACCACTTTGCTATCTCAACAGCCTGCTGAATTTTTCAGCAGCACTCAATATGGGGGATTTTGCAAAAAAATATGCAGTCAGCAGCGGACCCGAATGGTCGATAAGAATTAGAAAGTAATTTTAAAATGAGTGGGTTACCTATTGGCACTCACTAAAATTCTATTTATTCTTTTTAATCTTCATTTTTGTATGGCCTTCTTCTTTGTCGGTCACACCGGTCAATACCCAATCATAATCCAGTTGCCGCTTAGCGAGGTTGGCTGAAACCAGTTTCACACGCACTTTATCCCCCATCCTGAAACTGCGGCCACTTCTGCGGCCAACCAATGCATAATCGCTTTCAATATGCCGGAAGTCATCGTAGTCCATCAATGTATTAATGCTTACCAACCCTTCGCATTTGTGCTCTACGGTTTCCGCCCAAAAACCAAAGGAAGCAACACCACTAATCACCGCATCAAACTCCTCCCCCAGTTTATCCATCATAAATTCCACCTGTTTGTATTTGTTGGCTGCACGTTCTGCATCCATCGCTGCGCGTTCACGTTCGCTGCAGTGCTTGCATTTGGCTTCCATCTTTTTATCGGTTTCTACTTTTTCATCCAGTACTTCCTGCAAAATTCGGTGCACCATCACATCGGGATATCGGCGGATGGGTGAAGTAAAATGGGTATAGTGCTCAAATCCCAATCCGTAGTGCCCAATATTTTCTGAGGTGTAAATGGCTTTTGCCATGGTGCGGATACCCAGTTGCTGCAATACATGTTGTTCAGGCTTCCCTTCCACATCCACCAGCATCTGGTTGAAGGAAGCCGCAATACCTTCCGGTGTCTTGGTATCAAACTTGTGGCCGTATTTTTTTGCAAATTCTACAAAGGGCAACAGCTTCTCTTCATCCGGTGTATCGTGTATACGGTAAGGGAAAGGCACGGGCTTTTTATTCACTTTTACTTTACCCACATGTTCAGCCACATAACGGTTGGCCAGCAGCATAAACTCTTCAATCAACTGGTGTGCTTCCTTGCTTTCCTTTACTACAATGCCAATGGGCTTCCCTTTTTCATCCAGTTTGAATCTTACTTCAGTAGAAGAAAAATTAATGGCTCCTTTTTTAAAACGCTGCTTCCTGAATCTTTGCGCAATACTATTGAGTATGAGAATTTCATCCTTATACAAACCTTCACCGGATTCTATAATCTCCTGCACATCTTCATAGGTATACCGGTGATCAGAATGTATTACAGTTCTTCCCAGCCAATGCTGTTTGATATCTCCTTTTGGTGTGACTTGAAATATGGCGGAGAAGGTAAATTTATCTTCATGCGGACGCAGGGAACACAATTCATTGGAAATTCTTTCCGGCAACATGGGGTTGACGCGATCGGGCAGGTACACCGATGTGGCACGCGCATAAGCTTCTTTATCCAGCGCTGTTTCTTCCTCCACATAATAACTTACATCGGCTATGTGCACGCCAATTTCATAATTGCCATTCTTCAATACACGAAACGATATGGCATCGTCAAAATCTTTGGCGTCAGCCGGGTCAATAGTGAAGGTTAATATTTTTCTTACATCATTGCGCTTCTTTATTTCATCTTCCGGAAGTGTATCGGGCAAGCGCTCTGATTCTTCCAGCACCTCATCGCTGAAGTTGATCGGAAAACCATTTTCCATAATAATCTCCTTCATGGCCAGGTCGTTCACATTAGCAGCATCCATCAGTTCCAGTACTTCACCGCTGGGCTTTTTATTTTTCTCCCAGCCTGTCAATTTCACCACCACTTTATCTCCGTCCTTTGCACCGTTAAGTTTATCCAGCGGCACATAAAAATCAGGCATCGGCTTCTCTGTTTCCGCAATGAAAAAAGCAAAATTTTGCTTCACTTCAATGCGGCCCATAAACTCAGTTTGCTTGCGTTCCACTACGTCTACCACTTCGCCCTGTTTTCTTCCACTGCGTGCCTGGTCGCCCACTATTCTCACCCGAACCGTATCGCCGTGTAAGGCTGTGTTAAATCCATTGGGGCGTACCAGGATGTCGGTATCCAGTTTGTCTACAATTACATAACCCATACCAGACCTTGTAATATCCAGTTTCCCTTTATACAAAGTTTCGAAGGATGTTTTCTTTTTTTTCTTTTTATGATCTTTCTTTCCCATTCATTTTATTTTTTTGAAACCAGCGGTCGTACCTGGCAGCAACATCGTTGCGTCGCAATACGTTCATCATTCCATCGCTATTGGGCAGTATACTGGACAAACGATTGTATAAATGTAGCGATTAATTGATTGAAGCGTGCCCCTTCACCAAACAGGAAAGCCTGTTCGATGGGCAGCACATAAAATGGCATATCATTTAACTCATGCTCAAATTTTACCAGTCGTACCGCATCTTTTTCTGTTGTTAATATTATTTTTTTTGAGGCCGTTATGGCATTAAACCGTTTTCTTATCTCGCGTAAATCGTCAATGGAAAATATGTAATGATCATTGTAGGTCATTTCATAATAAGTCTTTGACTGCTCCAGCAATAAATTCTTCAATGGTTTCGGGTTAGCAATACCCGTTACCAGCAGCACTTCCACCTGGTCATTCAGCGGGTATGCTTTTTTACTGATGATATGGTATGGCGCACCATACTGAATCGTGCTGAAAAACAATTGCTGCGAAGGCAGAGGGCTCAATTCCTGTGTGATGGCTATTTTCTCTTCCTGCGTCATCGTTTTTTTACACTTAGTCACTACAATGATCTCTGCGCGGCGCATGCTCTCTTTCAAATCGCGCAAATCGCCCGTGGGCAGGTACCAGTCGCGCGTATATAAATTACTGAAATCCGTGAGCACAATGTTCAACCCGGCTTTTACGGCCCGGTGCTGAAATGCATCGTCCAGTATGATGGCCTGTGTATTTCTCCGGTCGTGCAATATTTGAGGTATCGCATCAATCCTTTCTTCACCAACGGCAATGGCTACCTGCGGAAATTTTATATGAAACTGCATGGGCTCATCGCCAATCTCCAATGCAGTAGAATACTCGTTGGCCAACGCATAGCCGGTTGTCTTCCTTTTATACCCACGACTGAGTGTCGCCAGTACAAATTCATCTTTCAGGTTCCTCACCAGGTATTCTACCATTGGCGATTTACCCGTACCGCCTACCGCTATATTTCCCACACAAATAACGGGCAGGTTAAAGCTGGCAGATCGTACAATGTTTTTATCGTAGAGGAGGTTGCGCAGGTAAATAATTGCCCAATAAACCAGTGAAAATGGAAACAGTAAAATCCGTATGGGCTTTAAAAACGGGATATTAAAATTCATAAATAGCGTTGGGAGTAATGCCCACGGTTAAAGGTACGTCAAATTGATCGATGTCGCTGATGGCTACTACCGGTTCGAAAAATGAAAACCCAATCCGCATGCAGTGATCAGAACAGTTCACCAGCATCCGATCATAGAAGCCCTTCCCATAACCCACGCGGTAACCGTTTTTATCGAATGCCAGCAACGGCACAAATACCATATCAATTTCATTTGGGGGAATGTCTATCCCGGTAACGGGCTCAGCAATTCCAAACTGGTTGATGACAAATTCTGTTTCATCATCCACCAATACCAGCTTCATGGAATGATCATTGAAATCAGAAACGGGATAGGCTACCTGTAGCCCCGGGATGCGAAACTGCAGGTAATCAGTCATCAGGTGTGTATTGACTTCGGTATGTTGTTTCAATGGCCAGTAACTCAGCAATACATTTACATGAAAGGGTATCTCCAGTTGCTGAAATTGTATGAGCAGCAAATCATCCAGCCGCAGCCGGTCCCTTTCAGTAAGGGATGAGCGCTTTTCCTTATATGCCTGTCGCAATTCTTTCTTGGTCATACTATCGTTTCCAGGTTATGCCGCAGGAGTGCCGCCTGTTCTGCAATAAAGGACTTGTCTGCTTTTTGTCCAAATGGAACTGTACCGATTTTTGGAAAGCCTGACCAATGTACAATCTCTTCTTCGTACGACATATACTGGTCGTTAAATATCCAGCCGGCTACATCAATTTTTGATTGCCTGCAAAACCCGGCAGTAAGCAGTGAATGGTTGATACTGCCCAGGTAATTCCTGCTAACCAGTATCACTTTTGCCTGCAGCAATTTAATCAGGTCTGCAACAAATGCGGTTTCATTCAGGGGAACCATTATTCCGCCGGCGCCTTCGATAACAAGTACATCATCCGCAGCCAGTGATTCCATTATTGCAGTAAACTGGTTTTTGATTTCCTGCAGGTTAATCTCCAAGCCTTCTTCACGGGCAGCGATATGCGGTGATGCAGGTAACTGTAGCTTGTACAGTTCCGGAAATATTTTTGTGTGGATATTTGTTACCATCGCCTGCACCCATTGTGCATCCGTTCCATCTGCAAACCCTGCCTGTATTGGTTTCCAGTAATGGGCCTTCAATGCTTCCGCAACAACGGCCGAAACCAGCGTTTTTCCAACATCAGTACCTGTTCCTGTTATAAAAATTGCTGTTGCCAATAATGTGTGTGATTAATTTGAGAAGGTAAATGTTTACTTATTCTTTACCTGCCGGGTTTATAAATATTGAAAAAATGGTCGTACCATAATTCCTGGCGGTTTTGAACCATTCAAATGATTCGTAATTATTTCTCGGGGTGTGTTCCAGGATAAACCAACCACCTGGTAATAACATTTTTTTTGCCACAATTGTTTTGGGAATATCATCAATGGTATTGAGTGCATACGGCGGACCTGCAAAAATAATATCAAATTGCTCCGTGCACTGGTTCATGTATTTGAACACATCCATTTTCAGCACCCGGCAATGTTCAATTTTCAGTAAGTTGATATTGTTCGCAATAAATGCATGCATTGCATTGTCTTTTTCCACAATGGTCATATCAGCTGCCCCGCGCGACGCCAGTTCATAGGTGATACTTCCTGTTCCACCAAACAGATCAAGCGTTTTTATTCCTTCCAGTTCAATGTTGTTTTGCAAAATATTGAACAGACCTTCTTTCGCAATATCGGTTGTTGGCCTTGTATGGGGCATATTGGCCGGTGGGTTTATCCTTCTTCCGCCCAGGCTGCCACTTATGATACGCATACCGCCATTTTCAATATGGGTGAAAAAAAATGTGCGGGGTATTCTTTCATGGAAGCGGTAATGGCATCACCCGGCAGGCTATCCGGATCTACATGCAAAAAGTATTTCAGCATTTCAGTATACATGGCAGATGATACATCTACCATACCCGCCAGTTTAACCACTACGGTTGAGGGATCAATCTGCAATTGCATACAAATATTGAGCAGGTAATAAGAAACATCTTCTGCAGCCTGGTACGCATAACTCTGCACAATTTGCAGGTGTTTATTCTTGATAACCGATACTATTACCCGGTTGGGATAAAATACCACCGACAGGCAATCATTGCATTTACTGAACTGCTGCTGGCCACATTCCATCCACAGGCTGTAGTAGTGCCAGTATTTTCCGTTGGTAAACCGGCGCTGGAACAATGCGTGGATATCTGCAGGCACACGAAATACATTGTACTGGTTCCAGCCGCTTATTTTTTCACTCAATATGATCCCTTTATTAAAATCGCCGTGCAGCATTTCTGTCAAATCCTGGTTGGCATTGATATGAAAAAATTGCTCTGGCACCAGTTGGCTTTCCGGGAAATTATATACTACCACCCGTTCTTTCATTTTTTCGCGCAATACTTCATCCGCATTGATGATTTCTTCTATTTCATCGGCCAGTTCCTGGTTATTGCGGCCATCCAGCTCATAGTATTTTATCCTTGCCAATTTTTTATTACTGTCCAGTACGGCATAGGAAAAATTATGCCGCCCGATTTCCATGATCAGGTGGCAGCGCTGCCAGTCAGTGGAATCATTTGCTTCGTTGATATCAAACAGAGTTTTGGCCATAATTGAGCGGTGCAAAATACTGTATTTTGTTCACTGAAAAACCATTCCGCCTTCTGTTATAATTTGGTAGGTTTGCAGCCATTTAAAATGGCCCATACAGCATCTGATAGCGACTTACGGGTTAAAATTGCCAACCGCCAAATCCTGGGCATCGCACTGCCCATCAGCTTTGGCATATTGGTGCCGCAGCTCAATTTCATCACCAATAATATTTTTCTTGGCCGCCTGAGTGAACAATCCCTTGCCACTGCCGCTATTACCGGTGTCTATTATCTCATATTTGCCGCCATAGGGTTTGGTTTGAACAATGGTCTGCAGGCGCTGATCAGCCGGCGTGCCGGAGAAAACCGGCCTGGGGAAATTGGCAAATTGTTCATACAGGGTATTGCCATTGCCATGTGTATTGCCACCATTGGCATAGTGCTTACATATACTGTTTCACCCTATATACTTCGCTTCAGCATTCATGATGAGGTTATCCTGCACCAGGCCGTATCATTTCTAAAAATAAGAATATGGGGTCTGCCCTTTTTGTATGTCTACCAAATGAGAAATGCCCTGCTGGTCGGTACCAATCAAAGTCGTTACCTGGTGGCGGGTACCATTGCCGAAGCCTTATCCAATGTTTTCTTTGACTATGGATTGATATTCGGTCATTTTGGTTTGCCTGCTATGGGATTCAATGGGGCTGCCATTGCTTCCATCATTGCAGAGTTCCTGGGTATGCTGGTTGTTTTTATCGTGATTCATTACAAGGGTATTGGAAAAAGATTTTCATTGTTTACCAATATCCGGTACGACGCCAGCAATGCAAAACTGATATTGGTTCAGTCTTCACCATTAATATTTCAACATGCCATCAGTATCATTAGCTGGGAGTTTTTTTATATTTTAATCGAACACCATGGTGAGCGCGATCTGTCCATTTCCAATACCATGCGAAATATCTTCGGCCTCTTTGGTATGTTTTCCTGGGCCTTTGCTGCTACCTGTAATACGATGGTAAGTAATATTATTGGACAGGGTTTACAGCACCGGGTGCACGAACTTATTATGAAGATTGTAAAAATCAGTACGGGTATTGCGCTCTGTGTTTGCTTATTGCTGAATATATTTCCTTCTGCATTTTTGTCTATCTATGGTCAGAGCAATGACTGGGTACAACATGCCATCCCGGTGGTAAGGGTTGTTTCCTGTGCATTGGTACTGATGTCTTTTTCCGTGGTTTGGCTGAGTGCAGTAACCGGCACGGGTAATACAAGGGTGAACTTACTGATTGAATTCATCACCATCGTTATGTATTGTTTTTACGTCTGGTTCGTCCTTGAATTCTTACAGCAAAACATTGTGATTGGCTGGATGAGTGAATGGCTGTACTGGTGTTCCATGTTCAGTATGTCGTACTATTACATCAGGAGTGGTAAATGGAAGGGCAAAATGATTTAACAGGAGTGTTCTATTTCAATTGTGCCATCAATTTTCGTCCTTCTTCCTTAATGCGGGGATCATCCTGCGTTTTGTTGGGAATCGTCATCAGCCGGTTAAGATTTTCAACAGCTTTATTTCGCTGTCCGTCCTGGTTGTAGGCTTTTGCAAGTTCCAGGTAATTAAGCGCAAATTCAGGGTTCAACGCACGGCTTTTATCGTAATAATAAATAGCCATCTTCATAGATGCGGGCGGTAAGCCACCATAGAATATTTTTGCAGCAGTTCGTTCAAAACCACTGAGCGTGCTTACCTCATAATGCCATTTACCCAGCACATGGTAAGGTTTGAAATTGTTGGGATCGTATTTGATGGAAAGTTCGGCGTACTTTTTTATTTCATTGACGGCTTCGATCTTTTTTCTTCCACCCAATACCATCGCCAGGCGGCCGGTCGCAATAGCCATCACAAAATTGGCTTCGGAATTGGTAGGACTGACCCTTAACGCCAGCTCTGCAAAATGCCTGGCAGCTTTGAAATAATCCAGCTTGGAAGCATTATTGGTTTGACGGTGACCGATGGAACTGCACAATTCGCTGCATTTACAAAGTGCATTGACATTAACCGGCTGGATATTTAATATTTCCTGGTATTTCTTAAAAGCCTGTTCCTGGCTGGTGACTTCAAGCTTTTCGGCCTCCTTCTGCAATGCAGCTATTTCCTGTGAGAAAGTAACTACAGGCACGAAAACAAGGAGGAAGAGGAAACGGTAAAAAAGCTTATTCACTAATCGTCAAATTTCTTGTGTAATGTTACGCCCACCTTTCCCTGGAAACCTTCCATAGGAGGATGCAGCTTAAAGATAGAAATACTTACCTCCTTTACAAAGGAATATTCGTGCCGGATTTTACGAATAATACCATCGGCAACTTCTTCCAGCAGGGGGGTTGGAACCGACATTCGCTTTTTTACAATATGAAAGAGTTCTTCGTAACTCAGTACATTCTTGAGACTATCAAATTTGATCTTTTTTTCTTCATAACTGGCCTGTAAATGCACTTCGTATTCACTGCCGGTGGCAGATTCACCATCGTATACACCGTGATGGGCAAAAAAACGCAGATCTGTTAAATGAACGGTCAGCATAAAATAAAAAAATCGGACAGCTAAACTGTCCGAATATAGATAGATTTAATTAGCTGTTATATTAATTTTCATCAAACAATACCGCTGGCGGATAAATACCTTTCAGCATCCAGCGCAGCCATACAACCACTTCCGGCAGCCGTTACTGCCTGCCGGTAAATTTTATCCTGCACATCACCTGCTGCAAATACGCCTTCTATATTTGTTTTTGAAGTGCCAGGAACGGTTTTAATATAACCGGCTTCATCCATATCCAGCCATTCCCTGAAAATATCGCTGTTGGGCTGGTGACCGATGGCAACAAAAAAGCCGCTAACCGGCACCGTTACCTTTTCACCCGTTTGTGTATTCTTTATCCGAACGGCCTCCACTTTATTGTCGCCCAGTATCTCGTCTGTTTCAGAATGCCAGTACACTTTTATATTAGGTGCATTCTTCACCCTGTCCTGCATTACTTTCGAGGCACGCATGCCATCCTCCCCCTTGCGGACAATCATGTGCACGGTGGTGCACAATTTCGACAGGTACAATGCTTCTTCACAAGCGGTATCTCCTGCGCCAACAATGGCCACTTCTTTTCCCCTGAAGAAAAACCCGTCGCAAACAGCACAGGCGCTTACGCCGTATCCATTCAGCTTTTGTTCACTTTCCAGGCCCAGCCATTTAGCGGAAGCACCCGTGGCGACAATAACTGCATCTGATTCGATAATTTTTTCATCATCGATCCAAACCCTAAAAGGTTTTTTGGAGAAATCAACTTTTGTTGCCAAACCAAACCGGATATCAGCTCCCATGCGGCTGGCCTGTTTTTCAAAATCCACCATCATTTCCGGCCCCTGTACACCATTGGCATACCCGGGATAATTTTCCACTTCTGTTGTAATGGTGAGTTGTCCGCCCGGCTGAATGCCCTGGTACAACAATGGTTTCATATTGGCGCGCGCCGCGTAAATAGCCGCTGTATATCCCGCCGGACCTGAGCCAATGATCAAACAATGTACTTTCTCTGTAGTATTATCCATACGTAAATTCTTTATCCAAATTTTCGGGTATCCTGTCCCGTATATCCAGTCGGTAAAAGTAATGGTAAACAGCGATAACCCGCGTCGCCCACACGACTACCTGCATTTCCTGTGTAAAACCTATTTTGGAACAATGAGTGATTTGTATTGCACAGCATAACCGCCAAAATATCCCAGTGCGCCGGGTACATTGCCCAATACTTTGGTGGGGGATGCAAAGGGATTGCCAATACTCCCATAACTATATTCCATCGTTCGCCAGAAATCATAGGTGGCTTTATCAATATTGCAAAACTTTACCGTGATGGTATCACCCCGGTGAAAAAATGAATAGTTTTCCAAATCCAGTTTTTCATTCCTGTTGACGCCCCGTTCCACGTCCAGTGAATAGGTTTTGCCGTCTACAATATTGTCATCAAAAACGGAATTCAATCCGGGATAGAAATTGTCGCTGTTGGTTTTGGTGAAATAACGGATATAGTTGCCCAGTCCCGGCGGATCAGTTGCTTTTGCTACCAGTACCACCAAACTTGTATCTGGGTTATTGGGTGCAGGTTTCCACCAGATGGAGTCCAGTTTTTTGGCCAGCAGGGGTATCGTAGTGACTGCCTGAAAATTTTTACCGTTAACAGCAATATCCATACTATAAGATGTATTGAACGCGCCGGTAAATGCAGTGGCCAGGTTGGAGGAATCAATGCTGTAGTAATAAATTTTGATATTTGCGGAAGTATTAAATGAATATTCCTTTAGCTGGTGCGTCAGGGTGCCGTTGGATATTCTTATCACCGCATCATGCACAAATGAATTGGCCAGTATTTCAGGAGAAATTTTACTGAAATAGTCAAAACTGCTGGATAAAATAACCACCGGTGGCTGGCCATTTTCAATGGTCGCTTCCACTACCATCGATGGCTTGGTGGCATCAAGGTTAAAGGTGATCCCTTTTTCACAGGAAGAAAAAAAGAAAGCCAGCGCCGCAATGAATATCCAATGCTTCATACTGCAAAAATAATAGCTGCACTGTAATAACAGCTGATATTATGCTTTTGTTATAAAATAACCGGGTACAAAAAAGCCCTCCGAAAAATTGGAGGGCTTTTAAAATGCGGTGGAAGATATTATCCCAAATATGCTTTCAGTGCGTTGCTGTAGCGGGCTTTCTGCAAACGCTTTATGGCCCTTTCCTTAATCTGGCGGATTCGCTCCTTGGTCAAATCGTATTTCTGACCAATTTGCTCAATGGTAACACCATTTTCGCCATCCAGTCCAAAGTAAGCATTCACAATTTCAGCTTCCCTTGGGCTCAGTGATTTCAACACGCGGCGGATTTCATTTCTCAGCGAATCTTTCATCACATCATCATCGGTATCATCACCACCTTCCAGTAAATCGCCCATGGCCACGTCTTCCGCTTCATGCACGGGTGCATCCAGCGACGTGTGACGGGTATTACTCTGGAATATATTATTGATCTCCGTTTCGCTCATTTCCAGCAACTCGGCCAACTCCTCAGTTGAAGGTTCACGCTCATGCTCCTGTTCAAAAGCCATATAGGCTTTATTTGCCTTGTTGTATGTGCCAATTTTGTTTTGAGGCAGGCGGACCAATCTGCCCTGCTCTGCCAACGCCTGCAGGATGGACTGGCGAATCCACCAAACAGCGTATGAAATGAATTTAAAACCCTTTGTTTCGTCGAAACGCTGGGCGGCTTTAATCAAACCGAGGTTGCCCTCGTTAATGAGATCGCTAAGTGAAAGGCCCTGGTGCTGGTACTGCTTAGCAACAGATACCACAAAACGTAAGTTGGCCTGCACGAGTTTATCCAGTGCTCTCTGGTCACCCATCTTGATTCGCTGGGCCAGTATGGTTTCCTCTTCAGGTGTAATCATGGAAATTTTAGAAATTTCCTGTAGATACTTTTCAACTGCCTGTGAATCCCGATTGGTAATCTGTGTAGCGATTTTTAGCTGTCTCATATCTTATCTTAAGTAATAAAATGGCGATACCTGTGGCGGGTACAGTATCAACGATCATCAGACAAGGATTGTTCGGGGGAGGTTGCAATTGAAATGCAAACAGAGCGTTAAGCTCATTCAGATCCGTCCAGAACCGTCTGCAAAAATAAGTCGCAATCTCCAAACGTCATAGCGTTTATGCAAAAAACTGTCGGATGTCTATCGGCGTTATTGTCTGCCAACCTGCCAAAAACCTTATTTTTTTCGAGAGTATAATTCGATGTAACCGGCATCCGGACTACTGTTGGGCCTTTCTTGCGTCGCACACTTCATCTGCAGTAATCCTTCTTAAAAAAAACAAAAATATTTTCCACATTTGTTTCACAACTAAGAATTTAGTTATAGATTTGTTCAGCAACTAAATTTTTAGTTATGATAAAATCGCTCACCAAAGCAGAAGAACAGGTCATGCAGGTCCTTTGGAAACTGCAGCAAGGCTTTCTCAAAGACATTGTGGAGAACAGCCCTGAGCCAAAACCTCATTCCAATACTATCGCCACCCTCCTCAAAATACTCATCGAAAAAGGTTTTGTGGGCTATGAAGTCCAGGGGCGCAACAATTTGTACCGGCCGAAAATTTCAAAATCGGATTACGGCAAGAAAAGCATTAACCAGGTTATTAAAGGCTATTTTGAAGGCTCCCCTGCCAAACTCGTTTCCCAGTTTGTCAACGACAACAAACTCAGCCTGGAAGAACTGGAAAACCTCCTTCAACAGATTAAATCATCCAAAAACCAGTCAGAATGAATATCCTACTGATCTACATCATCAAAATCATTATCTCGTCGGGGTTACCCTATGGGTATTATTGCCTGTTCCTGCGCAACAAACGATTTCACCACTACAACCGTTTTTACCTGCTGTTGTTATCCGCTGTATCCATCCTGCTGCCCTTCATTAATATACCCCTTCACTGGCTGTCAGGCAGTGATCAGCACCCTGCCGTTTTCAAAACACTACAGGTTGTCAGCTTCAACAACTGGGAGGAATTGGCAACTATAAATACGGTCGGAAACAACTGGCGCCATTGGCTGACATTGCAAAACGGATTATACGTATTATACACTACGGGAGTAGCCACTGGTTTATTCATGCTTACCCGTTCTTTGGTATATATCAGCCGCATTAAAAATAAGTACCCGTTTGAAATCTTTAATAAAACTTATTTCTTTCAAACCAGTGAAAAAGGTGCTCCGTTTTCCTTCTTCAGGAATATATTCTGGAATGAAAAAATTCCGCTTGATACGATCGGGGGCCAGCAAATTTTCCGCCACGAATTATTTCATGTCAACCAACGGCACAGTATCGATATCCTGTTCATGGAATTGCTTTGTATCATTGGTTGGTTCAACCCGTTCTTTCACCTGATAAAAAAAGAAACCCGGGCCATACATGAGTTTCTCGCTGATGAATATGCCGCATCTTCCGGTAACAAATTTGAATACGCAGAACTACTGCTTACCTATGCTATCCGGCAAAGAACCGCCGGGCTTACCCATCCTTTTTTTCATCACCAAATAAAAAGAAGAATAGCCATGATTACCAAACTTGATCAATTGCGCCGCAACAGCGGCTACATTAGCAGGGCAATGGTATTGCCGCTGCTGTTAATTATCTTTTGCGCATTCGCTGTAAAATTAACCCGGTCAAATGCTGCAGTTCAACATTCTGCGGCAGATGTACCAATTACCATTGTAGTAGATGCAGGCCACGGTGGTATTGATGCCGGTGCAAAAGGCGCCAGCGGGATCGCGGAAAAAGACATCACGCTGGCCATCACCCAAAAAATGTTTGAACTGGCCCCTCAGTATAATGTAAAAGTTGTGCTGACACGAAACAACGACATTTTACCCGGTAATGCAACTACCATACAGGAAGGCTTGCATAAAAGGGTGGAAATTTCGGAGCAGGCCAAACCTGACGCATTTATTTCCATTCACGTCAATACCCGTGAAGAACAAACGACTTCCAACAGCGGTTTTGATGCCTGGGTATCCGGGCGAAAAGAAGATGAACGCTCAAAAAAACTGGCATCTACCATCCTGGGCGGCCTGAAAAATATTTATGCCGTGTCAGATAATATCCACCAGTCACCGCGCGGCATTTGGGTATTGGACAACAGCAATTGCCCGGCAGTGATCATTGAATGTGGTTATATCGACAATCCTGCAGACGCTGCCTTTATCACTGATAAAAACAACCAGGAAAAAATTGCAAAAAATATACTGGATGCTGTGGTACAATTCAAGAACCACCAGTTTGCCATTGCTGCAGGCCTCATACCAGGCACTGGTTACAATAACACTACGCCGGGTATTGCTTCGCTGGAAAAAAATCTGAACGGCCGTACTACGAAAAACATCAAAGTATTCAAAAGAGATAAAGATGTATTGATCACATATAATAACGGAGACAGCACCGTGATAAAAAACGAAGAGATAAAATATTATGTCCAGGAAAAGAACAGGGACCCAAAAGTTAAAAAACAGGTAGTAAGCAAGGAAGATAACTGAAAAGCTGTCACAAGCAAGTTCTCATAACGATAGCCATAAAAACAGGGGGCCGCTTTTCAGCGGCTCCAATTTTTTCAATACTTTATTTCCTCCCCTCCAATTTTTAATACCAGTTCCTTTTTATCACTGGCTTCTACCCTGCCTGTAACCTGCGTATCAATTCCAAACTGTTTGCCAGTTGCCAGCAGCTTTTCGGCTGATTTTTCATCGGTGAATATTTCCAGCCGGCAACCCATATTGAATACCTGGTACATTTCGCGGTTGTCCGATTTGGAAGCTTTCTGAATGATGTCAAATACAGCGGGAGCCATTATCATATTGTCCTTTACCACCCGCATATTACCGGGGAGGTATTTCAAACATTTGGTTTGCCCGCCGCCACTGCAGTGGATCAGGCCATGAACTGCATCAAAGTCACTTTCAAATATTTGTTTCAATACAGGAGCATAGGTACGCGTAGGGCTGAGTATCAAATTTCCCACTGTTGTTTGTTGATCTCCGGCGTTAATACTATCGGTTAATTTATGCGGCCCTATATAGACCACCTGTTCATCCAATGCCGTATCGTACGATTCGTGGTACCGTGCGCCGTATGTTTTTTGCAATACATCATGGCGCGCACTGGTCAAACCATTGCTGCCAATACCACTGTTGTATACAGACTCATAGGTCGACTGTCCATAACTGGCAAAACCGACAATGACATCACCGGGTTGAATTTTCTCGTTGCTGATTATTTTATTCTTCGGCCATCTTGCTGCCATGGTACCATTTACGGCAATCGTACGCACCACATCACCCACATCGGCGGTTTCCCCACCGAGGTAATGAATACCTACGCCAAAAGTTTTCAGTGAGTCAAAAATTTCCTGTGTGCCATTGATGATAGTTTCCAGTACTTCACCTGGGATCAGTCGTTTGTTCCGGTCGATAGTAGAAGAAAATAAAAGATTATCGTGAATACCCACGCAAAGCAAATCATCAAGGTTCATCACAACCGCATCCTGTGCTATCCCTTTCCAAACAGACAAATCACCGGTTTCCTTCCATTGCAGGTAAGCGAGAATACTTTTGGTGCCGGCACCATCTGCATGCATCACGTTTACCCAGTTGGCATCATTGCCCAGGTAATCCGGGTACAATTTGCAAAACGCGTATGGGAAAAGGCCCTTGTCCAGTTTTTCCGTTGCCTTATGTACTTCTTCCTTCTGTGCTGAAACGCCTCTTTGGCTGTATAAAGACATGTTACTGTTTTGGAAATGCGAAATTGCAGTTTTTTGACATGGCGGCAAAACCAATTACGCCCAAATTACCAAGGTTTCGATGCTGATTTTTCCTTTAGTTTTGCAGCACTTTTATGATGAAAGTCTTTAAAGACATAAACACATTACCCGGATTCCGCAAAGCAGTAGTCACTATTGGTACTTTCGACGGCGTACATCCCGGTCACCGGCAGATCATTTCCCAACTCAAAAAAGAAGCGGCAGCCATTGGTGGTGAAACCGTGCTGATCACCTTTGATCCGCACCCACGAAAGATCGTAACCAGCAAACCGCTACAACTGATCAATACACTCGGGGAAAAAACGGCACTGCTGGAAGCTGAGGGGCTCGATAACCTCGTGATTGTGCCATTTACCCAGGCATTTGCCAGTCAATCGGCAGAAGCATACGTAAAAGATTTTCTTGTGGCCAGGTTTCACCCGCATACTGTCATTATCGGGTACGATCACCGCTTCGGTAGAGACCGTATTGGCGATTTCAAATTGCTGGAAGCATATGCTGCACAACATTTGTTTAAGCTGATTGAAATACCCGGCCAGGTCATTGATGAAGTAACGATCAGCAGCACCAAAATCCGTGAGGCGTTGCTCCGCCCTGATATTAGAGAAGCTTACCGGCTGTTGGGTTATCATTATTTTTTTGAAGGAACTGTAGTCGAAGGAAACAAGCTTGGCAGAACCATTGGCTACCCGACAGCAAACCTTCAGGTAGAATCAGTTGATAAATTAATTCCCGGCGATGGTGTGTATGCCGTAGAAGTTGAACTGTCAGTTGATCACTCTTTAAAAAGCGATCAGCCAAGACTAAAGGGCATGATGAATATTGGTTTTCGCCCAACCGTTGACGGTAGTAAGCGAATGATCGAAGTAAATATTTTTGATTTTAACCGCGAGATTTACGGTAAAATATTGCGTGTTCATGTGCTGCATTACCTGCGGGGGGAAGAAAAATTCAATGGCCTGGACAGATTGAAAGCACAACTGGCAAAAGACCGGGAAGCAGCCCTTCAACTGCTGGGTTGATTACATCACAATTTTTACTGCCAGTTCTTTCATCAGTGAGGCATGTGGTGTGCCATTATCATTTACGCCGACACTTTTTAAGTTGTACTGATGGAGCAGCAACAACACCCTTTCCACGCCCTCATAGCCATAGATGCGCATCGTTTCCAGTGCCTGCCTGGCGGCAAAAATATTATTGTAGAAAAGAGATTTTACAGCATTGTCACTTTTATCGCTCATGCCGAAAATGGAAAACACCTTTGAGAAATAATTATAGATCGGTGGCAAAACCAATTGTATCGGTGCGGCTTTGGGATTGCTTTCAAAGTATTGGATAATCCGCATGGCTTTTACAAGGTCTTTTTTTGCCAGTGCGTCCTGTAGTTCAAATGCATTGTATTCCTTACTAACGCCGACATACATTTCCACATCTTCTTCCGTAATATTTTTCCGGCTGCCAAGGTTCACCGTTATTTTTTCAATTTCATTGTTGATGCGGGAGAGATCACTTCCAATGTGATCTACTACCAGCATGAGTGCTTTACTGTTTATCGTGTATCCCTTTGATTCTACCAGTTCACTTGTCCAGGAAGGCAATTCCCTTTCCTGCATTTTTTTGGTACTGAGCATCTCTCCTTTTTCCTTCAGCAGTTTTGCCAGTTTGCTGCGCCCATCTACTTTTTTTTCCTTGTACGAAACCACAAACACCGTGGAACGAAGGGGGCTGTCAATGTAGGGTTCCAGTTTATCGATGTCCTTCATCTGCTGCGCTTCTTTTAGCAATACCACCTGCCGCTCGGCAAACATGGGATAGCGCATGCAGGCATTGATGACATCGGCCCACGCGGCATCCTTCCCATAAAACACACTCAGGTTAAAGCCAGCTTCCGACTCCGTCAAAATTTGGTGCTCGGCATAATTCATTACCTGATCGATATAATAATCTTCCTCACCTTCCAGCCAGTACACCGGTTTGAATTGTTTTTTTTTCCAGTCGCTCAGTATTTTTTCAACAGACATAGTTTGCAATATTAATAATAAATAAAAGAGGGCCCGGGCCGGTGTGAATTACTTCTGAATTTCTATTTACCGATGTTCCCAAGATTTTATGGAAACCCTTTACAGTACAGCGTTTCGAAGGTTTTCCCCGTTTACTTTGGTGGTCATTCCTGTTCCTGAAAACAATTCTGGCATGGTTTTAGACGAAAGGGTCTATGGCTGAAAAAACAGCCTGGTTTTAAGGGAACGTATTTAATAACTTTTGAAAAACGAAACTAATATGAGTACATCAAATTATCCTTCGGCCACTCCACAGAGCCAACCCCCCAAGAAAGATTACAGGGGTCTAATCATCGGTCTTTTAGCAATTGGTCTTTTAGGTACATGGGGCTATCTCCTTTACAACAATAACAACCAGGAGCGCCTTATCACTACCAAAGATTCACAGATTGCAAAAGTAACCGACGAGAAGAGTGAACTGCAACGCAGTTTCGATGCTTCCCTGGCTCGTTTGGATTCAGTAACTGGCAGCAATAACCAGTTGCAGAGCAAGCTGACTGAAGCAAACAATGACATCACCAAGAAGAAAGCTGAAATCAGGTCTATTCTGAACAAGAAAAATGCCACCGCAGCTGAGCTGTCAAGAGCAAAAGAACTGATCAACCAGTTGAATGATAAGATTGCCGGAATGGAAAAGCAGATCGAAGAACTGACAGCTTCTAACCAGCAATTGACTGTTGAAAAAACACAGTTGACTGCGGACAAAGAGAAGTTGACAACTGATCTGGCCACTACTTCCACTCAAAAGGCAGAAGCTGAGAAAAAAGTTGATATCGGTTCTACTTTGAATGCTTACAACATTACCATCACTCCTATCCATGAAAGGAAAAATGGTAAGGAAAAAGTTACCACTACTGCAAAACGCGTTGACAAACTGGTTATCGCATTTGATGTTGACAACCGCATCGCACAGTCTGGTACTACTGACATTTATGTTTGCATCACTGGTCCTGATGGAAAACCTGTAACTGTTGAAGCACTTGGTTCCGGCACCTTCACTACCCGTGAAGAAGGCGACAAGCTGTTCACTGCAAAAGTTCCTGTAGAATATGAATCAGGCAAAAGAAAGCCCGTTCAGTTTGCATGGAAACAAAACAGCGATTTTCAGCGTGGTAATTACAAAATTGAAATCTACCACAATGGTTACAAAATCGGTGAAGGCGTTCGTGAGTTGAAGAAAGGTGGATTGTTTGGTTAATATTTGCTTACTTACATCAATATAGAAAGCCGCTCCTTTGGGGCGGCTTTCATTTTTTATATACACTTATACACTAAGAACATTTTCCAACTAGAACAGTGCACGCAACGAGGCCCGGCCTACGTGAATGATGCGGGTATCGCCTGGCTTACGACCTTCGTACTGGATATTTACCTCGAGGTTATTGGCCAGCCGCTTGGTCAATTCCAGGTTCCACAAAAAATTCTTACCCGGCAGCAAACCATCCAGCATATTATACCCTACCGTTGTATTTACACTGGCATCCGGGCTGAAGGTAATATTGCTGTAGGTAAACTTGGCAAGTATGGAACTGGACTGGAGAATATTATATTTCACCTCCGTATTCACCGCATTAGAGGTATATTTTTCCTGGCTGCCAAGCTGGTTTGATTTATTGGTATACTTATAACCCGTTACCACGCGCAATATCGTCCCTTTTGTCAGGCTTATTCTCGGCTCCAGCGAATACTGGTCGATGAAATAATTCCGGTTGTCAAATTTCGCATTGGCAGTGTTCAATTCATTGGTTCCTTTTTTCCCCGTAATATCAAATTGTACAGCCTTGCTCAGGTTCCACCTTGTACGGATGCTCCATTCATTTGCCTGGCGGCTTTCCAAACCATACGTGAGCAACGATTTACCGCTATTGCGGGTGTTGGTGACATCGGTACCCCATTTGGTACTAAACCGGTTAAAAGAAAATGTATTGATAAATACAGATGTGAGGTTGATCAGCGAGGTATCGCTCAGCGGTGTTTTAAAGGGGTTCAATTGAACAAGCCCACTGGCGATTTCCTTTTTGAATATTTGCAATGATGATTGCAAATTTAGTTTGCTCAGCATTTTCTTCATGCCTTTCAGTTTTGCCAAATCCATCGCTGCCCGTGGGTTAATATTGACGCTATAGTTAAATGAATTGTAGTTCGCTTTGATAAATTCATTGGTTGGTGTAAATATCCGGATATATTTTGCCTGGTCCTGGAACAATGCTATCTCAAACTCATTCAATTGTTGTACGCCATCACCATTGTAATCGATCCACGTATATTCTCCACGGCCGGCAGGCACTTCCAAATAAGCGTAATCTCTTTTCTGTTCCTGTCCCGCGCCGATTTCGTACAACATATTTCCCGTTAATAACCCCTTCCATTCATTGACCTGGTATTCTCCCCGGGCCAGTACGCTTTGATCAGCTTTTTGCGTGGTTACAGCACTGTTCAAAATATCCAGTTTGCGGTAAGTAGCATTCCACCTGAACTGGTGGTGTGGGTTACCTGTTATCTCGCCAGCAACATTAATATTCTGGCTCCTGTCTGATTTGACAAGGCTTTTACCAAAAGGATATTTATTTTCTCTTTCCATATAGGTAACCGACCAGCGGTTGGGCTTTTTATCCGAAGATTTTACCGATACCTGGAAAGTCTGGAATGAAAAACTGGTGGTATTGACCGAATCGCTTTGTTTATTCTTTACTTCATTGTGCTCGATGGAGAAATTCATCCCAAGGGTATAGTTACCCATCTTTTTCATTTGTTTGGATATATCAATCGTCGGTCTTAAAAAAAATCCTTTTTCAGTGCTGCTGTTGGTATTTGAAAAACTAAACTGGTTATTGAACCGCCAGCCGCCCAAGTCCTGCACATGATAAAAACTGTTGCGCAGACCACTGAAATCGGATCCTCTACGGTAATTGGTTACCTGGTACCGGATATAATTTTTTTTCTGATCTATCAATTGCATCCCGCCCGTAAGTATGTTTTCCGTTTCCGGCTGCACAACAAATGGGAGGCCCCAATCGCGGGTAAATTCAATATTTCGCAGGCGCTCCAACGGCTTGAACCGGGCATCAACATATTCGTAACCACCATCTGTTTGCAGTTTTAATTTATTCTTTCCACCAAGGTCAGTAATATTCTTTACCTGTACTTTGGCCGCATAGCCTTTGTTGTCTCCTTTATCTTTTTCGGAAAAAGTATTTACATCATAATTGCTGTAGGCAACTTCTGTGGTGATATTGGTATTCTTTGTTACGTCATAATCGATTCCCAGCGATACCAATTGTTGTTTTTTTGGTGTCACCAGGAAAGTAGCTGCTTCAAACTGGCCTTGTTTAACACCATTAACAGGTGCGATCCATCTATACACTTTTCCATTGGCGCCATTGAAATCAGGGATATAATTTCCATTTCCCACGCCTACATCTATAAATGATAAGCTATAGCGTGCGCTGTCGGGGCTGGTGGAATATACATACACAGAATCGTGTGTGGCACCTGCATTGTACACGGTGTCTATTTTTTTGTACTGGATTTTACCGGCGGAAAAGGTATCAATATTGGCTATGGGGTAAAATGCCCGGTTGATGCTGTCGCCCAAATCTCTCAGGAATGCTTTTTGGTTTGGGTCTAATGACTGGTTTATCGGGGACGATTTGGCGTCGCTGTTATTAAAAGCACTGACGGTGATGCGCAGCTTATCGCTAAAATTGGTGGTATTGGTAAAATATAAATTGGCGTTGAGGTAATTCCTGTCGGCATACTCAAATTCCACCTGTATCCTGCTGTCTTTTGTGATCATACGTTTAGGGGTAAACGTAATTTCTGCTGTGTTGTAGTTGATCACATAATCCCTGTCTTCCCCTCGTTGCAGCAGTTCGCCATCGATATACACCCGTTCCGTATTGGCCAGTACCACGAAAAAGAATTCATTGTTTGCTCCCTGCAACCGGTAAGGTCCCTGGTTCCCTTCCTGTGCCTGTACAATATTGCGGGTAAATTTTCCCTTGGCGATGGAACCACTCAGCAAACTGGTATTGGTTATTTTTTTTGAAAGCCGGCTGGTAGTTTCAAAAGCAGCGCCCTGCAGGCGTTTATAAAAACTAACGAAATAACTTTTGTTTTGCCGGATATCTATATCACCCAAACTTAATGACCATCCTTTCTTTTTAAACTGCAGGAAAATGCGGTCAAATTCATTGAGCTGTTGTGTAGTACCATCGGGTTGTATGGGAATATTGTTATCAGTAATAGCCGCTGCTATTTCGATACTATCTGCGAGGAAGCCATTCAACTGAAGATTCAGAGAAGAGGTAACCACCGCATCCTGGCTATTGCCAAATGCGATACCCCGGCCAAAACTGCCGTTGTAATTGATCGTTCCAAAATCAAAGAACTTGTCACCGTTTCCCTGCAACGAATTATCATTAAACACAAAAGGCTGGCTCAAAAAATTATTCATCACACTGTCGTAGGTAAACCTTTTGGTAATGGCATTTAACCGCGAGGGGAATACCCGGTATTGCACCAACACACTGTCGGTAGCTGGCTTTTCTTTCCAGGTCAGCAAAGCATTAACATAATCCAGCAAATAAGCTTCCTTGGTTACACCCGGTATTAATACAGAATTGGGAACGATACTCAGCGAGTCCAACTGAACAATCGTATTCTTTGTGGTGATATATTTCCTGTGCAGGTTTGAAACAGGTGTTCCCGCACGGGGAGGAACCTGCCCCCATGAAGCGTTGGATAAACAACAGGTAATAAGGCATAAAAAAAGCAGTTGCCGCACTGATTCGGGATGGTTTCTTAATAAGCGTCTAAAATTAGTATTTATTGCTTCTACAACACGAAAAAGCCGTTGATAATCAATCAACGGCCTTATAATATCGGTGAGACCTGGTTATTCGGTTATACCTTCCAGTGAAAAGAGGAAAGAATATTCCATGGCTATCTCCTTCAGGTAGTCAAACCGCCCGGACGCTCCGCCATGTCCTGCCGCCATATTTGTATAAAGCATGAGCAAGTTCTTATCGGTTTTATGTGCCCTGATAGCAGCTACCCATTTGGCCGGTTCGAAATATTGCACCTGGCTGTCGTGCAAACCGGTGGTGACAAGCATATTGGGATAATTGGCATGTATGTTCTCGTACGGCGAATATGATTTCATGTAGAAATAGGCATCCTTATTTTTCGGGTTACCCCATTCGTCGAATTCGTTGGTCGTAAGCGGGATACTCTCATCGAGCATTGTGTTGACCACATCCACAAATGGCACCTGTGCAATGACGCCATGCCAGAGATCGGGTTGGATGGTTACCACCGCGCCCATCAGCAAACCGCCGGCACTTCCACCCTGCGCATATAAATGTTCCTTGCTGGTAAACTTTTCACTGACAAGGAATTCACCACAGTCAACAAAATCCGTAAATGTATTTTTCTTCTTCATCATTTTCCCGTCTTCGTACCACTGGCGGCCCATTTCCTGTCCCCCACGAATATGCGCCATGGCGAAGGCAAAGCCACGGTTGAGCAGGCTTAAACGGTTGCTGTTAAATGTTGCGTCCAAACTATTGCCATAGGATCCATATCCGTACAGCAATAATGGATGCGTGCCATCTTTTACAAAACCTTTTTTATATACTATTGAAATGGGGACTTTTGTTCCGTCTTTGGCGGTTGCATAAATTCTTTCAGACACATATTCCTTTGGATCATATCCACCCACTACTTCCTGTTGTTTCATCAGTTTTTTATCCTTTGTCTCCATATTATAATCGTATACAGAGTTGGGTGTAGTCAGCGAAGTATAATTGTAACGCAGGGTTGTTGAATTGAATTCCGGGTTGGCACCGGGATTGGCAGCATAAGCAGGTTCTCCAAAATCGAGTGAATGTTCCTGGCCGGTGCTAAGGTTCCTGATCTGCATTTGCCTCAATCCATTTTTTCTTTCTACTATCACGAGAAAGTTTTTAAACTCTTCCACTCCTTCCAGCAATACATCGGCGCGGTTTGGTATCACTTCTTTCCAGTTACTGCTGTTGGTTTTATCATAAGGACATTCCATCAGCCGGAAATTTTTTGCATCCCAGTTGGTAACAATTAAAAATTTATTCCCTTCATCGGTGATTTCATACAATACATCCTTCATACGCGGCTGGAAAACAGTGAATGACCCTTCCGGCTTGCCGGCATCGAGAAACCGGTATTCGGAAGACATGGTAGCACCCGAACCGATGATGATGAATTTTCCTGATTTGGATTTTGACACACCAATATAATTTGAATTGTCTTTTTCATGGTAAACCACCACGTCCTGGCTGCTTTCTGTTCCAAGTTTGTGGCGCATTATTTTTTCTGTGAGCAATGTTACCGGATTCTTCTGTGTATAGAACAATGTTTTATTGTCATTGGCCCATGCATAGCCGCCGCTGGTACGTATCATGGCATCTTTCATTATCTCACCTGTTTCCAGGTTTTTAATATGCAGCACATATTCGCGCCTTGACACGGTATCAACCCCAAATGCCATCAATTTGTTATCGTCGCTGATGCTGTACCCCACCGCTGCATAATAGTTATGGCCTTTTGCCATTTCATCTACATCCATCAGTACCTCTTCAGGTGCTTCCAGGTTTCCTTTTTTACGGCAATACTTATAGTACTGCTTACCTTCCTCGCTCCTGGTATAGTAATAGTACCCATTTTTAAATACAGGAACAGATTCATCTTTTTCCTTGATCCTGGATTTCATTTCAGTAAATAGTTTTCCCTGGAAACCCTTTGTGCTGCTCATCATCGTATCATGATAGGTATTCTCGGCTGTCAGGTAGTCAACCACTTTGGTACTGTCAGGACCTTTTTTAAAATAATCGATCATCCAGTAGTAATTGTCTACTACGGTATCTCCATGCAGTACCCGTGAAAACGGCTTCTTATCTGCTACGGGTGGTGTAACACCCTCGGGCCAGTGAAAGGCCTCTTTCTTTTCTGTTGTTGTATTATTGTTACAGGCAGTCATAATAATGAGTGTAATGCAGGCAATTAGTTTTGATTTCATAAAAAATAATTGAGTGCATCAATTTACTAATAATGCAGGTAATTATTGCAAATACCGTTGGCTAATGGATGACTGGTAAGCCTGTCCCCCAATACAAAAGCCCCTTAGCAAAGGGGCTTCGCATAATTGTTTAGTATATATTATTTCTCCAGCGTCAGGCTGGCTGTGAGGTATTCAGCATTAAGCCTTGCGATGTTTGTAATGGAAATTTCCTTGGGACAGGTTGCTTCACATGCGCCGGTATTGGTGCAACTGCCAAATCCTTCCTTGTCCATTTGTGCCACCATACTGAGCACGCGCTTTTTTCTTTCGGGTGCACCCTGTGGCAACAATGCAAGGTGAGAAACCTTGGCAGACAGAAACAACAATGCGGAGCTATTTTTACAAGCGGCTACACAGGCACCACAACCAATACAGGCTGCTGCGGCAAATGCAGTATCTGCTTTATCTTTTTCAACCGGAACTGCATTCGCGTCGACCGCATTACCGGTATTCACGGAAATAAATCCGCCCGCCTGTATAATACGATCAAGTGCGGTCCTGTCCACCACTAAATCTTTTACTACTGGAAATGCATTGGCCCGCCAGGGTTCCACCACAATGGTATCACCATCTTTGTATGCACGCATGTGCAACTGGCAGGTGGTATTTGCCTGCCATGGCCCGTGTGGTTTGCCGTTTATATACATGGAGCACATTCCACAAATACCTTCGCGGCAGTCGTGATCAAATGCAATCGGGTCCTGTCCTTCCCGAATCAGTCTTTCATTTAGTACGTCAAACATTTCAAGAAAGGACATTTCCGAAGAAATATCGCTTACCTGGTAAGTAACAAAACCTCCCTTGTCGTTGCTGTTCTTTTGTCTCCAGACTTTCAGCGTAAGATTCATTGTGTAATGTTCCATAAACTTCTGATGTGAATATGTGAAAATGTGTAAATGAGAAAATATAAATGCCATTTATACTTATTCTTTGACATTTTCAACATTTATTTAAAAAATTCAAATATCAAATTTTACCTTTTGACGATACAATGATTTTGGAAATTATTCTAATCATTGCCAAAGCGTCTTCTTTCAATTTAGGTTCATAAGGATAAGTTTTACAACGTTCACACAAAAGCAGCCAATACAAAGTCTCATTTGCCTCTTTAACGGCAATTTTCATTTTATGGATGAAATCAACCCTGCTTTCGGCATGCTGCGCCTCGAAGACATTCGCACCTATGCTGGTTCCGCTTTTCAATAACTGTTTTGCAACAATAAATTTTCTATCCGTCTCCAATATTTCAGTAAATCGAATTATCGCAACTGAAAATTGCAGCGATTTCTCAAGAATAATGTTCTCCTGTATCATACGGTAACGTTTTACAACAATACCGCACTTTCATAATTTCATAAATACCATTTCCTCATTTCCACATTCTCACATCTC
Organism: Chitinophagaceae bacterium; assembly: GCA_044223995.1. Lineage (GTDB taxonomy): Bacteria > Bacteroidota > Bacteroidia > Chitinophagales > Chitinophagaceae > JACMLD01. The sequence goes on along the minus strand of JBGALE010000004.1, from coordinate 524,602 downwards.
CACATTTACCCATTCCACTTTTTCTTTTTACTTATACGAACGCTGTGTTGGTTTTGCCACTTCAAATTCCAATACTTCCTTATGAAGTTCCCAATTGCTGTCGGATTTTAATTCCCAGGCTGATACGTAGGAGAAGTTGGCGTCGTCGCGTTTTGCTTCGCCATCTTCTGTCTGGCTTTCTTCCCGGAAATGCCCGCCACAGCTCTCGTTACGGTTCAATGCATCAATACACATCAACTCACCCAGCTCAATAAAATCGGCCACGCGGTTGGCTTTGTCCAGTTCAGGATTCATTTCATTGATGCTTCCGGGAATTTTGACATCGCTCCAGAATTCCTTTTTCAATGCCTGTATTTCACTGATAGCTTCCCGCAATCCCTGTGCATTGCGCGCCATACCACATTTGTCCCACATAATTTTACCAAGACGCTTATGGAAACTTTCCACGGTTTGTTTTCCCTGGATGCCCATCAGTTGGCTGATGCGATCACTCACTGCCTTTTCTGTTTCCGCAAATGCAGGATGGCTCGTTGGTATAGGAGCCGTGCGTATTTCGTCGGCGAGATAATTACCGATCGTATATGGAATCACAAAATAGCCATCAGCCAGTCCCTGCATCAAAGCAGATGCACCGAGGCGGTTGGCGCCGTGATCGCTGAAGTTGGCTTCACCCAATGCATATAATCCGGGAACATTTGTCATTAATTCATAATCCACCCAAAGACCGCCCATGGTATAGTGTACTGCGGGATAAATGCGCATCGGCGTTTCGTAGGGATTTTCACCGGTTATCTTTTCATACATGTCGAAAAGATTACCGTATTTCTCTTTCACTACATCCTTACCCAATTTGATCATTTCTTCTTTCGAAGCGGTCGTATTGCCCTGTTTGCCCAGTTCTATTTTGCCATAGCGTTCTATTGCTGCTGCATAGTCGAGGTACACAGCCTGCCTGGATGAACCGACTCCATAACCGGCATCGCATCTTTCCTTGGCAGCCCTTGATGCAACGTCGCGCGGTACGAGGTTACCAAATGCAGGGTATCTTCTTTCGAGGTAATAATCTCTCTCTTCTTCGGGAATTTCACCCGGCTTGCGTGTATCGCCCTGTTTTTTCGGAACCCAGATCCTGCCGTCGTTACGCAGTGATTCACTCATTAGTGTCAGCTTGCTTTGGTGGTCGCCGCTGACAGGAATGCACGTAGGATGTATTTGTGTAAAGCAGGGATTTGCAAACAAAGCGCCTTTTTTATGCGCTTTCCATGCGGCAGTAACATTGCTGCCCATGGCATTGGTGGACAAATAAAACACATTGCCGTATCCACCGCTGCATAACAGTACGGCATGACCGAAATGGCGATCCAGTTCACCGGTTACAAGGTTACGGCAGATAATACCACGCGCTTTTCCGTCGATCATCACGATGTCCAGCATTTCATGGCGCGCATACATTTTTACATTTCCCAGTGCCACCTGCCTTTCCAGTGCCTGGTACGCGCCTATCAGTAACTGCTGGCCAGTTTGGCCTGCAGCATAAAAAGTTCTTTGAACCTGTGTACCGCCGAAACTGCGGTTGCTCAGCAAACCACCGTATTCGCGGGCAAATGGAACGCCCTGCGCCACGCATTGATCAATGATATTGGCACTCACTTCGGCAAGGCGGTGTACGTTGGCTTCGCGTGCGCGGTAATCACCACCTTTAATAGTATCGTAAAAAAGACGGAAGACAGAATCGCCGTCGTTCTGGTAATTTTTTGCGGCATTGATACCACCCTGTGCAGCGATGCTGTGTGCACGGCGCGGAGAATCCTGGAAGCAAAATGCTTTTACCTTATACCCCAGTTCGCCAAGAGCAGCAGCAGCCGATGCGCCTGCAAGACCCGTTCCTACAATGATAATTTCTATGTTGCGCTTATTGGCAGGATTGACCAGTTTCACATGTCCTTTATAGTCTGCCCATTTGGTATCAAGTGGTCCTGCGGGAATTTTTGAATTCAACATAAGAATATTTGAAAGTTGAAGATGTGATCATTGAACTTATCAAAGCACATCCCTAATTTATAAAAGCAATGATTATTATATTTATTTGTTTAACGACCTGTTGATTTTCAGCTCAGCAATTTATTTTGCACGATTCAACAGCCTTTATCATTAACTCACCCACAACAGGTAAATGCTAATGGGCATCATGGCAAATACCAGCGGAACGATGATGGAAAATCCATAGCCGGTTGCCTGAATGATAGTTATATACCTGTTGTTGTGCAATCCCAATGTCCTGAATGCGCTCTGGAAACCATGCGCCAGGTGATATGCCAGCGAAATACATCCCGCTACATATAAAATCACTATCCATATATTTCCCTGGAATACCTTCAGCATTTCAGCATATAGGTTATGGATTTCCTTACCATCCTGGTAGGTAACGGGTTCCAGTGAATGAATACTGGCAATACCACCGAGGCGGCTGGGCGTCCAGAAATGATAAATGTGCATGATAAGAAATAACAATATCAAAGTGCCCAGCAAGCCCATGCTCCGGCTGTACCACTTGCTGCCCTTGCCATAACCAACCGCATAGGAAACAGCGCGTGTTTTGGCATTTTTTGCCGATACTACGTATCCCTGGATGATGTGAACGAAAAAGATGACAAATAACCCGACTTCCACAATCCTGATAACGATGGTACTTCCCATAAAATGAGCCGCTTTGTTGAACATTTCTCCCCCGTCATTGGCCCAGATGCAGGCATTGATGCCGGCATGTACCACAAGGAAAGTAATCAGAAATAACCCGGTAAGACCCATTATGATTTTTTTGCCAACCGAAGAAGTGAACAGTTCAGACCATTTCATGTAAGAAGTATTAAAACTTAATAAAGGAACAATGGAAGGCTTTCAAAGTTTATAAAAAAAGCAAGATAAGGGGCTGATTTGAAAGCAATCCGTGCAAAAATAACGCACCAATCAATAAGAGCATCGAAATACACATTTTTTTTATAGTAAATGCCTGAATCGTATAAACCACAGCACCAAATCCCACATGTTTCTTATCTTAGTCGCCCTAAATAGTAAGGCATGTCTAAAAAAGTTGAGGACTTTGATGCAAACCTGGCGGGTGAGGATGGGCAGAACGAGGAAACGAAAACCAGTTGGTTCAAACGCATCAAAAAAGGTATCTTAACCAGCACTGCTGAAAAAAAAGAAACTCCTGAAGGGCTCTGGGTGAAATGCCCTGAGTGCAATTATATATGTACGGTGAATGAATTGCGGGAACACCAGTTTACCTGCCCCAAATGCAATCACCACCACAGGATTGGCAGCGCTGAGTATTTTGATATATTATTTAATGATGGCGAATGCAACGTGATGTTTGAAGACATCCGCTCCAAAGACTTTCTTCATTTCACCGATTTGAAATCGTACCAGAAACGACTGGAAGAAACCTGGAATAAAACGGATATCACCGACTCGATCCGTATAGCCACCGGTAAAGTAAAAGAACACGATTTGGTAGTTGGTTGCATGGATTTTGAATTCATCGGCGGTTCGCTGGGAAGTGTTATGGGCGAAAGAATTTCAAAAGCCATCGACTATTGCATCGCGCATCGCACACCACTGATGATAATTTGTAAAAGCGGGGGCGCACGTATGATGGAAAGCGCCTTTTCGTTGATGCAACTGGCCAAAGTGTCCGGAAAACTATCACAACTGACCGATGCACAGATTCCCTATATTTCGTTGCTGACCGATCCCTCTTTTGGAGGTATTTCAGCGTCTTTTGGTATGCTGGGCGATCTGAATATTGCAGAACCCGGCGCACTGATTGGTTTTGCCGGTCCGCGCGTTATCAAGGAGACCATCAAAAAAGATTTACCGGAAGGGTTTCAACGCAGTGAGTTTTTACTCGAACATGGATTCCTTGATTTTATTGTTGACAGGAAAAATCTGAAAGATAAAATAGCCACGGTGCTCACATTATTTAAAAATTAATAACCGTCCATTATATCATTATCAGGAGGTTCAAGACCTCCTTTTTTATTATGACAGAAATTAGAAACCGATCCGCTTTTCATGAATATTATATAGAAGATACCTATATAGCGGGGATGGTATTGGTAGGAACGGAAGTAAAATCACTGCGTGAAGGAAAAGCCAGTTTCAACGACAGCTACTGTTATTTTCATAATGGAGAATTATTTCTTAAAAGCCTGCATATATCCGAATATGCATTTGGTACCACACAAAAACACGAGCCGCTGCAGGAAAGAAAACTATTGCTCACCAAAAAAGAACTGAAAAAACTGGAAGGTAAGACTACTGAAAAGGGATATACAATTGTACCGCTTAGAATTTTTTTTACGGATAAAAACATAGCAAAAGTAGAAATTGGTATCGGAAAAGGTAAAAAACTGCACGATAAACGAGAAACGATCAAACAGCGGGATACCGACCGTGAAATAAAAAGGTATCTTAACAAATACAAGTAAGCCCGCCACCGGGAAATAACGGCACAATATTTTCCGTTATCTTCATACTATGCGAAAAGCCCTTCTCTTTTTACTATTTGTATTACCTATTATTGGCGTGCAGGCGCAAACGGTTACCGGGAGCTGGTATGGCATTGCCGACCCCATCAACACTTCTTCCAGCAATAACTACCTCACAGAGCTTATCATTAAGCAAAAAGGTGATGATGTGGAGGGTGTTTTTGGTTATTATTTCCGGGATGGTTACCAGAGTTACTACATACGGGGCAAATACAATGCCGCCACGAGGGTCATCACCATAAAAAATATACCTGTTACTTACCACGGCAGCCGTAGCATTGAAGGTATTGACTGCCCCATGGATTTTGCCGCTGTGCTCATGACATCCAAAGTAAAAAGCACACTGAAGGGTTCATTTAAAAGTCATGAACAATACAAATATACCTGCCCTGAACTAATGGTAAACTATACCCTGGATGTTTCCGAAACCAACCAGGACAGTATTATCAAAAACAGCAGTGTTGGCATCAAAAAAATATGGAAACCCCGGCAGGAAGAACTTGTATTCAATACAAAAGATACCGTGACGATGCCGGTTGCTATACGCGACATACCTAAAAATGCCGATACAGTCAAAGTGATAGAAGAAAAAAAGGAAGCGCTTAAAAAACTGGTCAGCACATTTGAACAAAGAAAAAATATTCTCAGCAATACAATAGAAGTAGAAAGCGATTCGATCCGGATTAGTTTTTATGACAATGGCGATATTGATGGCGACAGTATCAGTGTGTTCATCAACAAAGTACCAGTGCTTACGCACCAACCATTATCCGAACGGGCGTTGAACCTGTACATCGCACTGGACGATAAACACAGCAATAACGAGATAAGTATGTTTGCTGAAAACCTGGGGAAGTACCCTCCCAATACTGCCCTGATGGTAATAACGGATGGCGAAAAAAGGCATGAGGTGTTTATGTCGAGCAGCCTTACCCAAAACTCATCGGTGATCATCAAGCGAAAAAAGAAATAACCTTGTCATTTCTTTTAATACGTTTCCCGCAAAGCCAGCAACGAAGCAAAGAGCGCCACGAATACTATTCAATACAACCCAATTCTTAATTACTAATTATTAATTTTTAATTACCCGTAGTTTATTCAAACAGTTCCGGCTGGCTTCTTTCATTTGATTTCTTATCCCATTCCATTTGAATACTCTTGGTAAAGTCAACCAGTTTTGCACCAATGGCTTTCCATCCCATCACTTCCACCACCTTGACCACTTTGAATTTTGCTTTGCGCACCTGGGCGCCACGGCCACTTTGCACAACGAGAATCGGTTCTTCTGCAGTTGATACAGCTTCGAGGTAATTGCCCTCTCCTTCTTTGATAAAGCTGAATTTATTATGAAGCGTAGTTGTTTCTATTTTAAAACGTTTCAGGTTATACTGTAACTTTTCCTTGTCAAGGTAAATAGCTGAAACGATACTTTCCGGGTTGAATTTTTCGATCAGCAATACTTTCTCTGCATCGATGCGCTGCGTCAGCTCCTGGTCGGTAATTTCGTAAGTACCATCTTTATAAAATATTACAATCCTGTCTTCCGCGTCAAAGCTGCCGAGGTATTGTCCTTTTTCTTCTGCACTCAGCCTGCCGAATTTATCATCAAACCAAAGTTTCTTGGCGCTCAGTGTTGATTTACCGGCTTCTTTAAATTTAACCGATTTCACCTGGTATTTGGTGACCTGGTTGCCCATGCTGTTGCGCCCCTTGATTTCCATTTCTTCAAAATAAAAATCAAATTCCTTGTTGCGTGCAGTGCTGGCCGAACTCAGTACTACCTTTACCACTTCTGCCTCACCATTGGGATTGATGGACAGATAGTGCACTTTACTTTTTTCATGCCCTTTGGTTAAATCATACTCTTTATCGCGTGTGACACCGGTAACATTGAAACGTTTTGCATAGCTTACACCGGTTGCACCATCCATATAAATCATATTGTAGGTAGTGCGCTCATCATTTTTCTGGAAAATAGCTGCATGCAATATGTCTTTCCCGATGTAGACCTTATCGGCTACTTTCACCACTTTCATCAGGCCGCGTTTGGTAAACACGATGATATCGTCGAGGGTAGAACAATCGCATACAAATTCGTCCTTCTTCAGTGATGTGCCAATAAAGCCATCTTCCCGGTTCATATACAATTTGGTATTGGCAATGGCCACCTGTTTGGCCTGTATAGTATCGAACAGTTTGATTTCTGTTTTACGTTCCCTGCCTTTTCCAAATTTCTTTACCAGGTTTTCATAATAGGCCACGGCAAAATCCACCAGGTTGGCCAAATCGTATTTTACCTGTTTGATATCAGCTTCCAGCGCTTTGATCTGTTCGTTCAGTTCATCAATATCGAGGCGGTAGATTCTGCGGACAGGCTTTTCCGTTAGTTTTAAAATATCTTCCCTGTTGATATCGCGCTTCAGTTGCTTACGGAATGGCTTAAACGCCTCTGCAATTGCTTCAATGACTTTATCCCAGGTAGCATGTTTCTTTTCGAGTTCCTTGTATATTTTTTCTTCAAAGAATATTTTCTCCAGCGAAGTATAATGCCATTTCTCCTGCAGTTCCGCCAGTTTTATTTCAAGCTCCTTCTTTAAAAGCTCTTTGGTATTGTCGGTAGAGATTTTTAATAGTTCATGTACGCCGAGAAATTGCGGCTTTTGTTCAACTATTACGCAGGCATTGGGAGAAATGCTGACTTCGCAATCGGTAAATGCATACAAGGCATCGATGGTCATATCGGGTGAAATACCCGGCGCCAGGTCAACCTGTATTTCCACTTCCGCAGCGGTATTATCCGTTACTTTCTTGATCTTAATTTTTCCCTGGTCGTTTGCCTTTACAATGGAATCCATCAATTGCGCCGTGGTAACACCATACGGCACATCACGTATGGCCAGTGTTTTCTTGTCCAGTTCTTCGATATGTGCACGTACACGAACCTTTCCGCCACGTTTACCTTCATTGTAATTCGTAACATCTACCATACCACCTACCTGGAAATCGGGAAATAGTTCGAATCTTTTTCCACGCAGGTATTTCACGGATGCTTCGCAGAGTTCTATAAAATTGTGCGGCAGAATTTTTGTCGACAATCCCACGGCAATACCTTCTGCTCCCTGTGCCAGCAGCAGCGGAAATTTCATCGGCAATGTGACAGGCTCGTTCTTTCTTCCATCGTAGCTCAACTGCCATTCGGTGGTTTTTGCATTGAAGGCAATTTCAAGTGCCAGTTTTGATAAACGCGCCTCAATATATCGCGCAGCAGCGGCATCATCGCCCGTGCGCACATCACCCCAGTTACCCTGCGTTTCAATGAGTAAATCCTTTTGTCCCAGGTTGACGATTGCATCGCCGATACTGGCGTCACCATGCGGATGGTATTGCATGGACTGACCAATAATATTGGCCACCTTATTAAACCGGCCATCATCCATTTCCTTCATGGCATGGAGGATGCGTCTTTGTACGGGTTTCAATCCATCTTCAATGGCCGGAACGGCGCGCTCCAGTATTACATAGGAAGCATAATCGAGGAACCAGTTTTTATACTGGCCCTGCAAGCCGCCGTCGCTTGTCAAAAAATCGTTTTCTTTTTTCTTTGCTGCACTCATTGCGTTTGTCCTATTTTATCTTCTTTGCGGGCATTTCTTTCCCGTTCTGTTTCAAAATAAATTTTTCTACTGCTCCTGTATTGTCCTTAACAAAAGTTAGTTCTGCTTCCACCACCTTCAGGAAAAAAGTAGTATCCGACAATCCGTAGAGATCAAATGTTGGCTGACCTGTTACCTGAATTTTCAATTGCTCGCCTGCCACAGACACGGTAGCGATTGTACCCGGAGCCAATTCATATTGCCCTGCATAGGTGGCGAGTATGGCAGGACTTACTTTTACTTCTTTCTTTTCCTTTGGCAGTTCATACGATTTCCCATATAATACTGCGAGTATGCTTCGATTGATATCTGATAAAAATGGGTTGCCGCTGTTATTGAGCAATACCACACATACATCATCTTCGGTTACCCTTGCAATGTTGGTGTTAAACCCAAAGATACCGCCACCGTGTGCAATCACCCGTTTTCCAAAAATGGTATCAATACCAAGTCCGTAACCGTAATTATTTTTGAAAGGCGTATACGCTTTTTGTGCAGATGCTGCGCTGATGATTTTATTTTCCTGCATGCCCTTATGCCACTTGTACAGATCGCCTACAGTTGTGTACATGGCACCGGCAGAAAGCGATACGGATGAATCAACGATGGTGGCAGGAATTTTTGCTTTTTCTGTATAAGTAAAATAACCGACAGCTTTGTTTTTATCGGACAGGTGGGTAAAATCAAACCCGCTGTGGGTCATTTGCAGGGGTTGAAAGATGTAGGTACGCACAGCCTGTTCGTACGGCATCTTTGCTACTTTTTGAATGATATATCCCAGGAGCAGGTAACCGGAATTACTGTAGTTCCAGGAAGTGCCGGGTGAAAAATCGAGTGGCTTATCCCGGAACAGCGCCAGCATCTTTTCTTCGTTGGAAGGTTTCACCGCTTCGGTATTCATGAATTTGCCATCGTTGGTATAATTATAAATACCAGATGTGTGCGTAAGCAGGTTTTCGATGGTGATGCTATCACCTTTTGGATAACCAGGGTAGTACTTACTCAACTTATCATGGATGTCCAGTTTTTTTTGTTCCTGTAATTTCAATATGACCGTGGCTGTAAACTGCTTTGTAATGGATCCTATCTGGAAAATGGTATTGCCATCATTGAAGAGGCTGTCAGAAGCATTTTTATAGCCATACCCTTTTTGCAATAACACCTTGCCTCCTTTTGCTACCAGCACTGAGCCATTGAACTTGTATTGTTTGGCGTATGCACCCACCAGTTCATCCAGTTTGGCAGTCTCATTTTGACAAAGAGCAAACAGGCTTAGTAGAAGCAGTGATGGCAAAAAGGTTATTCTTTTCATAAATAAATTTTACCCTTCGATGATCTCGGCCTGGGCAGATTTTTGTTTTACTTCAAAATCCTTCATGTTTTTTATTTCGCCCTGTACGTCAAACAAACCATTTGCCAGCAATCCTTTCAACCGCCACAGCAGGTAGGCATCGCCGGTAGTATGCTTGGCCTTGTGCAGGAACTGCTGGATTATCCTGCTGGCTTTCTGCCAGTCAGCCGTGATAAATTTTTTCAACTCATCATCATAAAAATTATAATCATACTGTGCCAGTTTCTTTCCCCCCTCCAGCAGGCGAACACCTTTGTCCTCCTGGCAGATTCTTGTCCATTCATCTGGATCCACTTCAAATTCGCTCAGTGTAATGGGGCGCGCCAGTCTTTTCGCCTTGATAAATTCACGCGGTGGAATAATGTGCAGCCATTCCGGGTAAAAAATATGTCCCTTCTCACTAATGAATGGCAGGTTATTCAGGTAAAGAATGAATATCCTTCCCTGGAAATCCTTTAACTGGCTCATCAGCCAGTAGTAACCGCTCACATCGTGTTTGTTTTGCGCTGCCCAAATCCACATTACTTCCTCAGTATTGTTCTCAAGACGGGCAATCAATTCTTCCACGAGTTTATTATCATCTACAGTGCCCTTATCCACCATTCCATCATAATCACCACCTGCCAGTACTTCCCGCCACCATTGTGCACGGGCTTCCCTTCCTTCTGTTGTAAATACATTCAGCAGCGGGCCTACTGCATAGTCATCTTTGACCTGGATAACATCACCCTGTAAAGTTTCATCCAATTCGATGGCTTTTTTCAAAACATCTACATCTGCTGCGTTGAATACTATGTGAATCATTTTTTTAATTAGTAATTAATAATTAACAATTAATAATTAGATTTTGGAAGACTTTAATATTGCTGTTAATATCTTCAATATCTCGTTGCAATCCGCAATAAAAGAATCTGCAATATTATCTTCCAGATATGCTGCATCTTTTAATAGTCTAATCCAATAATGTGTCTCCCTTGTTTCACGATAAGCAATTTCAAGTTTGTAAATAAAATCCTTCCGCGATGATCCTCCTATTGCTTCTTCCACATTTGCACCAACCGAAGTCCCGCATTTCAGCAACTGAACACAAAGTTCTCTTTCCACCTTATTTTGACGTAAATGCCTGAATAATTTTATAATCCTCAATCCAAGTGCATACGATTTTTCTACAACAATATTATTTTGTTTCACAGGGTACCTTATTATTAATTATTAATTGCTAATTCTTAATTAGTCACTACTTTCCCTCATTATTCAATTATTATTGATACTGTTCTATAATTATTAATTTTTAATTTTTAATTTTTAATTATTAATTATCTATTACTTCCCCTCTTCCACCAAATCCATTTCCACTTTCAGGTTGTCGATGATAAATTCCTGGCGTTCGGGCGTATTTTTTCCCATATAATAATCAAGAATGTCCTGGATATGCGTATCGGGCATAATGAGTACTGGCTGTTTGCGCATATCGGGGCCGATGAAACGGGCAAATTCATCGGGACTGATCTCTCCCAATCCTTTGAAACGTGTAATCTCCGGCTTGCCGCCCAGTTTTGTTACCGCTGCTTTCTTTTCTGTTTCATCGTAACAATAAATGGTTTCCTGTTTATTGCGTACGCGAAACAAAGGTGTTTCCAATATATATACGTGCCCGTTCTTAACAATATCAGGGAAAAACTGCAGGAAGAATGTCATCAGCAGCAAACGGATGTGCATACCATCCACATCGGCATCGGTTGCAATGACAATATTATTGTACCGCAACCCTTCATATCCTTCTTCAATATTCAACGCATGCTGCAAAAGGTTGAACTCTTCGTTTTCATACACCACTTTTTTAGTGAGGCCGAAACAGTTTAGTGGTTTACCGCGGAGACTGAATACAGCCTGTGTTTCTACCTGTCTTGCCTTGGTAATAGAGCCACTCGCACTGTCACCCTCGGTGATGAAGATGGTGCTCTCCTTCATTTTTTCGAGGATGCTGTCCTTGTCTTTCCCCGTTGGCTCGTCGTTATAGTGAAAACGGCAGTCGCGCAATTTTTTGTTGTGCAGGTTGGCTTTTTTCGCCCTTTCATTCGCCAATTTTTTAATCCCTGCCAATTCCTTGCGTTCACGTTCGTTTTGTTCAATACGTTTCTTCAGTGATTCGGCCACCGATGGATTGCGGTGAAGAAACAGATCGAGGTCGCGCGCAAGGAAATCGCCCACGAAATTTTTCATGGTCGGGCCTCCTTCAAATACGTACTGCGACCCAAGCTTTGTTTTTGTCTGGCTTTCGAATACAGGTTCCTGTACCCGTACCGAAATAGCTGCACTGATACTGCCGCGGATATCAGTAGCATCATAATCTTTTTTATAAAAATCGCGGATAGTTTTTACATATGCTTCCTTGAAAGCGGCAAGATGTGTTCCACCCTGTGTGGTAAATTGTCCGTTGACAAATGAGTAATATTCTTCCCCGTACTGGTTTTCATGTGTAATGGCTACTTCAATATCATCGCCTTTCAGGTGGATGATTGGGTAGCGTAGTTCGTCCTCGTTGGTTTTACGCTGCAACAGGTCGAGCAAGCCACTCTTGGAAATATATTTTTTACCGTTGAAGTTAATAACCAGTCCTGCATTGAGGTAGCAATAATTCCAAAACTGGTTGTCTAGGTATTCATGTATATAATGATAGTTTTTAAAAACGGTATCATCCGGTATAAATGTAACCATCGTGCCGTTTTCGCCCTGCGATTTTGCTTCCTTGTATTCCTTTATCAGGGCACCTCTTTCAAATTCTGCTGTTTTTTCTTTTCCTTCCCTGAATGCTGTTACCTTAAAATATTTACTCAGGGCGTTGACGGCCTTTGTACCCACGCCATTCAATCCAACGCTTTTTTGAAATGCCTTGCTGTCGTACTTGGCGCCGGTATTAATTTTACTTACCACATCCACCACTTTTCCAAGCGGAATACCGCGGCCATAATCGCGGATGGTTACCGTGCCATTCTCGATGGTAACATCTACGTGTTTTCCATATCCCATCGTGTGCTCATCGATACAGTTGTCCAATACTTCTTTCAGTAAAACATAAATACCATCATCGGGACTGGTGCCGTCGCCGAGTTTACCAATGTACATACCGGGCCGGAGACGGATGTGCTCTTTCCAGTCGAGGCTTCGGATACTATCTTCCGTATAGTCAAAGAGGTCTTTATCTTTTTCTTTATCTGCCATAGGGATGCAATCTACAGGTTAACTTTTTTGATAATTTTTAAAGGACCCGGTATTTAAGTGCCTTTTATATAAACAAAATATGGAGGCTGGTCCAATTTGCCGTACATTTTCAACTCGATGCATGACAAAACATTTGGCCAGTTGGCACACTAAACCGGGCAAATATACCAAAACGGTGCTAGCGAAAATCGGGAGGAGTTATGCACGAATGTGGAAAACAAACATACTTATTACTATAGTACACCGCCAGTGGCATTGAAAGACAATAGAAGCAGTTACAAAACTTACCAGCCTGCAAACCCCGCCGCCTGGCGCAAATGGCTGGAGAAAAACCACCTGGTATCGCCCGGTATCTGGCTGGTTTACTATAAAAAAATAAGTGGTAAAAAAAACATCACTTATAATGATGCAGTAGAGGAGGCCTTGTGTTTTGGGTGGATCGATAGCCGTCCGAGGCTACTGGATGAAGAAAGAGCTATGCTTCAATTCTCGCCCCGCAAACCAAAAAGTATTTGGAGTGCGCTTAATAAAAAACGTGTGGAGAAATTAATAGCGGCCAAAAAGATGTCGGCGCATGGAATGTCAGTAATTGAATCGGCCCGGAAAAATGGTTCATGGGACATGTTGAATGCAAGCGATACCCATACCGACAATCATACAATTCCGGGAGATTTGCAAAAAGCATTTGGAAGAAACAAAGCAGCATTCAATAATTTCCAGGCATTCCCGCCCGGCTACAGGCGCCGTTTTTTATTTTGGATCGATAGTGCCAAAAGAGATGATACCAGAAAGGCGAGAATCCGGCAAACTGTTTTGATGGCCGCTGCCAATAAAAAACCGGGAGTGAAAGGGTTCAAATTATAAGAATGCATTTGTAACAGAAAGCATTCTGTGTACTACCGGGGAAATACATCTACAATGAATTGTCCGTCTATTCAAAAGTTGATAACAATTTTGTTATTGGCATAGTACTTGTCTTCCAGTTCATAACTCCTCTTACCGGCAGAACATTCCCCTTTACAAGTACGTAGTGTTAATTGTGTCAAAGACGCAGTGAAATTTTTTTATTCATCCATAAAATTCACATGTTATGAAAAAAGCGAAGCAGGCATTCGTTGTATTAAGTATTGCTACAATGGGATTATTTGCCTTTACAAGCATTCAGCAGGGCGGAGCAATTAAGGGAACCGTAACTCCGGCCGACGGCGCTACCAAGGCATGGGCATTGTCGGCTACCGACACACTGAAAGCAGACATTCACAACGGAAGTTTTGAAATCAGCAGTGCAAAAGCCGGTACTTACCGGCTGATCATCGAAGCGAAACCGCCTTATAAAAATGCGGCCAAGGAAAATGTAACGGTAACAGATGGTCAGCCAACAGATGTAGGTGTAATCAAACTGGGACAATAGCATATTTTATTTCGCTGTTCTGATAAACTGCGGGGAATACATGGTTCCCCGCATTTATTGCTATGTGTATTTCTCTTTGCGCGCATTCCACGGGATGGAAAAAATGTTTTTTCGGAAATTATTTCCGGGGATGGGAAGAAATATAATTGCTTTCTACTTGTAATGCGGTGAATAACAGCACTGATAAGTGTTGGCATCGTGGTTGGATTGATAGTTTCAATTCAAACACGTTACTATGAAAGCAATTTTTACAAACACAAACAAACAAATCCTTTTCCTGCTGATGGCTTTTATGACTTTACAGTTTTCTGCAAAGGCACAAGGCACCAGTACTTTAACCAATCTTGCCCTGAATAAAGTGGCTTCTGCTTCTTCAATTGAAACCAGCAGTCTTACTGCAGCCAGCGCATTTGACGGTGATATGAATACACGTTTCTCCAGCAGTTATGATGACAACCAATGGGTATCAATAGACCTGGGTAGGCAATACCTGATCACCAGTCTTTCCATTGTATGGGAGCGTGCGTACGGAAAGGATTTTAATATCGTGTTTTCCAACAATGGTACTTATACTGACTTATATGCCGACAGTATCCAAATCAGGAACAATACACTTACCACCAACAGCATCGCGGGTACCAATAACATCACAATGAAGGCGAATACAATTGCCCGTTATGTCCGCATGCAGGGGGTAAGACGTGCTACAGGCTGGGGTTACTCCATTTGGGAGTTCCAGGTGCTGGGTTTAGCCGCTGCCACATTACCAGTATCATTAACAGGTTTTACGGCTGCTGCACAGAAAAATGAAACCGTACTGACCTGGACAACAGTAACAGAATACAACAACGCCGGTTTTTATGTAGAGCGCAGTAATGATGGTGCACATTTCAGCAGCATCGGATGGGTGGAAGGACGCAACACTGGTTCTGTGGTAAGTAATTATTCTTTCAGCGATAAAGAACCGGTTAGTGGCAACAGCTATTACAGGTTGAAGCAAGTTGACATTGATGGTAAAGCAGCCTATTCACCTATCGTCGCCATCAGCAATGTTACAACTGCCAGTGTAAAAGCTTATCCTGTTCCGGTAAAAGATCACCTGGTGATCGAATACAAGGGAACAACTGGTGAAAACATCAGCATCGCTTTGTATAATGCAACCGGCCAGGTGGTATACAATAATAAAGTGACCATCCAGGGTGGTCAGCAATCGATGATGATTAACAGGACAGCAAACATGACCAGTGGTATATATTTCCTGAAAATACAATCCAGCAGTAATAAAGAATACACCCAGCAGATAGTTTTACAGTAACGTAACGATTAGAGACAAATGTGGGGATGCCTTTCCAGGCGTCCCCTTTTTTTTCAATATATGGTTGAATCGTTCTTACCTGGTTTTAACTGCCGCATTTACTTTCCCCGGGTTATGATAAGTAGCTGATTTTGCCGCGCTGTTGAGCGATATCAGTTTTTGTTCCTTTGCCATGCCCTGTGCGGTATAATAAATTGTCAGTGTATTGCTGGCAAATTTGTTTTCCAATGCCAGCAATTCTTTCACCGGTATCTCCATTCTTGAAGAACCTTCTGAGTCTGTAAATTTCCACTCCTTTACCATGTTACCGGACGCGTCCTTGATTACCAGGCTCCTGCCCTTGCCTATCTTGTTCGGCGCATTGCATTGCGAATAGTAAATAACCAGTTTGTCGTTTGCATTTGCTTTCGTAATCGGCAATGTCGACAAGCTCAGCGGGTTGAGAACTGATTGCTGGAGGATGAGTTTGTCATTGAGGTATATCTGGTAGGTATCAACACCAGCTCTGGCTGAGAATTGACTGCCCAGTATCCACAATACTGCCAGTAAAAACGGCCGGGTGGCTTTTCTTAAAAATTGATTGTGCAGCATACGATGTTATTTTTTGGGTGAAAAATTATTTGTCATAACAAAAAAAGTACTTACCGGCCGTCAAAACCAATTGCTTTGACAAGAGGCATGCAATCCTTGATGAAATGCCCAAGCCCGCAAGGGCACTATTTGTAAAGCCGCCGACAATCTCCATTATTTATACCGCCGTGGCCTTCGCTTATGTAAGGCAATTGACAACGGCACAGTTTCACCTGGGTTTATTTTGCCTCATAAATAAAAAAGTATGAAAAAGAATATGATGAGATTTAAAGAACAACGCACGAAAACATTTTATGCACATGCCCATGCGCAACAGGTCACAGCAATGATGTTGAAAATCTTCTTTGCACTTGCCGTGTTCCTGATGATGATTGGATTTGCCAATGCACAGCAGTACAAGGGAAAATATTTTAACAATGTAAATGACAAAGGTGTGATCCTTGACGGCTACGATGCTGTCGCATTCTTTACCGATAACAAACCGGTGAAGGGAAATGAATCCTTCCAATTTATGTACAATGATGCCACCTATTATTTTGCATCACAGGAACATTTGGATTTGTTCAAGGCCAGTCCTTCCAAATATGAACCACAGTTTGGCGGCTGGTGTGCCTACGCCGTTTCACTGGGGCGCATTGCACCCATCGATGTCAATACATTTTCCATTGTTAACGGAAGGCTGGTAATCCAGCACAATGCAAGGGCTGTATCCGGATGGAATAAAGATGTGCAGGGCAATCTTTCGCTTGCAGACAAATACTGGAAAGATGTGGCTGCCAATGGCGGCAAACAAATTACTACGGATGCGGAAAAAGGATATTTAAATAATACTGATCCGGATGGCGTAACGCTGCAGGGCTATGACGCCGTGGCTTATTTCACCGATAATAAAGCAGTGAAAGGCGACCCGAAATTCGAAGCACGTTTTAATGGCGCCACTTACTGGTTTGCGTCGCAGGCACATGCAGATATGTTTAAAGATCACCCGGAGATGTTTGCACCCCAATACGGCGCCTTCTGCGGCTATGCCATGAGCCTGAATAAACTCAGGCCCATTGACCCCACCATTTTTCAGATTGTTGACGGGCGGTTGATCCTCCAGCACACACAGGATGCATACGAACAATTTAACAAAGATGTAAAAGGCAATACTGCCAAAGCAGATGGTAACTGGCCCGGGCAAATAAAAAAACATGCCGGCAGAAAAGTGAAGTTTGATAAACCGGCTCAACCCGCTTCACAGGAAAATGGCAATTAATCAACAAAAATAAAACAGCTTCGGTAAGAGGCAACAAACACTTATTGTATGAAAAAGATATTCTTAATCGCAACACTCGCGCTGCTTTCTTTTACGGGATTGTACGCCAATAACAATGACGGCACAAAAGTAAATACGGAAGTGACCAATGCGTTCAACCAACATTTTAAAAACGCCAGCAACATCAAATGGAGCAAGATACAGGAAGTTTTCATTGCTTATTTTTCACAAAACAATGAAGAGCTGATCGCCTATTTTAATGAGAATGGTGAATTACTTGCTACCGGGAGGGATATTAACAGCAGGTACTTACCCCTGACTGTATCTATGGCGGTGGCTGAAAAATACCACGGTTATAATTTGGTACAATCACTGGAATATGCCTCACGCACTGATGGCACTTCCTATATCATTTACCTGGGTAATGAAAAGAAAAACAGAATCGTACGCGTTTTTATTGACGGCACTATTGAGAAATTAAAATAATTCAGTTACAAGGGTGACAGGTCTGTCACCTTTTTTAAATTAAAAAAAATGAAACAGTTATTATTATTGTTACTGATCGTCACCATTGCAGGCACTGCAGGTATGTCGCAGGTGATTGCCAGCAAAAATATTTCGCTCGAAGGCGCCAAAAAAGTTGTTGCCGAAGCAGTTAAGTATGCAAGAGCAAACAATGCACCGGGCGGCGCGATTGCCGTCGTAGATGCAGGTGGTAACCTGGTTTACCTCGAAAGACTTGACAATACATTTCCAGCAGCTGCCGAAGTTGCCATTAAAAAAGCGAATACTGCTGCCACCTTCAAAGCACCATCTTCGAAACTGGAAAATGCAATCAACGGTGGCAGGCAGGCATTGATTACTGTTGGCCATACATTTTTGCAAGGTGGCATTCCATTAATCATCGACGGACAGGTAGTAGGTGCAGTAGGCGTTAGCGGAAGTGCCAGTGCCCAACAGGACGAAGACATGGCCAACGCCGGCGCAAAAATAAAATTTGACTAATAGCGATTTCTTTTCAATGTTTTTAACAATACATGTATGAAAAAGGTTTTCCTTTCAGTTGCCATACTAATATCAGGTATCATAACCCAGGCCCAGGAGACAAGGTTCCTTTCTGTAGACAAACCACAGGCTATTGCAGACCTACGTACCCATGAAGGCGCTGCACTGGTCGATGCAAAATGGTTTGTGCAGCCTGCACATATCGTGGAAGCAGATTTCAGATCACCGGGCGCCGGCACAACAGACAAGATGCTGCTCTACCCTACGGGCATGGCGATTAAAACACATATACTTCACCCGCAGGTGGGTGCAGCAGATTTTGATGCAGGCTTTATGCCCATCCAGCCAACCGATCTCGAAATGCGTGAAGGCATGGGCCTCGTTTCATTTGTATGGTTTAAAACAGAGATCACCATTCCTGAAACAATTGGTACACTGGCGACGACTGGTACCGCTGCAGTTTTTGAAATTACAGTGGATGATTACAGCGAAATTTGGGTCAATGGCAAACAAATGCAGGGCTTTGGACAAAGTGGCAATGGCTTAATTGCCGGATACAATACAAGGAACCGTGTGATACTGACCAATAACGCGAAACCAGGCGATCATTTTAGTATTGCCATTCTTGGTATCAACGGTCCATTGGGAAAAATCCCTGACAACTATATATGGGTTCGCAATGCCGTGATTGATTTTTATAAAGAACTCCCCTCCAATAAAGACTGGAAAGACATTGGTAAAATTTATACCATCGACGAAAAATTGAACAGTATTTTCGAAAAGGGCAGCAAAATTGAAAAGGTAGCTGATGGTTTCCAGTTTACAGAAGGACCGGTATGGCACCCGGATGGTTATTTATTGTTCAGTGATCCCAACACCAATAATATTTACCGTTACAATCCGGCCAATCACAACGTCACCATTTATATGAGCCATAGTGGTTATACCGGCGCAGATATTGGAGAATACGGGCAACCCGGTAGTAATGGATTGGCTATTGACAAAGAAGGGAGACTGATCGTGGATCAGCATGGCAACCGCAGGGTCATCCGTTATGAAAAGAAAGGGCCGGTCACTGTACTGGCAGATAAAATCGATGGCAAAAGATTCAATAGCCCCAATGACATTGTATTGAAAAGTGATGGCACGGTTTATTTTACTGATCCTCCTTATGGCCTGCCCAATTTCTTCAGCGATAAAAGAAAGGATCTGGATTATTCCGGTGTTTTTATGATAAAGAATGGAAAAGTACAGGTAGTGAGTAAAGACCTGGGCGGACCCAATGGCCTGGCTTTCTCCCCCGACGAAAAATATTTTTACGTAACTAACTGGGACATCCGCGATATTCACCACACCAAAACATTGTGGCGCTATGAAGTGCAGCCCGATGGTACATTAAAAAACGGGAAAGTATTTTTTGATTTCAGTTTTACGGAAGACGATGAAGCGCTCGATGGAATGAAAGTGGACAAAGCTGGTAATCTTTTTATATCTGCGCCGGGAGGAGTTTGGATACTGAATGCGGAAGGAAAACTGCTGGGAAAAATTGTAACACCGGAGCGCCCTGCCAACATGGCCTGGGGTGATGCAGATGGCAAGACATTATACTTTACTGCACATACCAGTTTGTATAAAGTTCGTGTGCAGACAGGTGGAAAATTTAGCTGGGAATAACCAATCGTGCTTTATATACACAGCCGCGATCAATGCGGAAGAAAACCTAACTTTAGCTGATAAAACTATGTCATGAAGACGATCATTATAACAGGCGCGAACGGCAATCTCGGTACTGCTACAGTAAAGAAATTCCTGGACGAGGGATACAAGGTCATTGCGGTGGATGGGAAAACCGATCACCTGGAATTTGCATTGCAGCATAAAAATTTTGAAATAAGGTCTGTAAACCTTACCCATGAAGGTGATACAGCAGCTTTTGTAGCTTCTGTTATTGATAGTTATAAAAAAATTGATGGCGTACTTATGCTCGTGGGTGGGTTTGCTATGGGAAATATTGCGGCTGCCACCGGTGCTGATATACAAAAACAATTTTCACTCAATTTCGAAACAGCCTATTTCCTGGCGAGGCCATTGGTGCAGCACATGCAGCAAAATGGCTATGGCCGCCTCGTATTCATTGGTGCAAGACCCGCGCTGAACGCAACCCAGGGTAAGGATTTAATTGCCTATGGCCTGTCAAAATCATTATTGTTTAAACTCGCTGAATACATCAATGAAGACAATAAGGGAAAAAATATTGTCGCATCGGTAGTTGTCCCCAGTACTATTGATACAGCGCTGAACAGAAAGGGTATGCCCGATGCCAATCCGGATAACTGGGTAAAACCCGAACAACTTGCTGATGTACTGGAATTCATTTGCAGCGATAAAGGCATGCCCGTGCGGGAGGCAGTTTATAAAGTATACAACAACGCCTGACATAGCTCAGCAACCATCACTCATGAAACAACTGTCCCTGAATAAATACGGGTTGGGTTTCTTACTACTGTATGCCGTAGCCGCCATAGTTTTATATGTTAATTTTCAGCAACCGCTAAAGGATCTGTTATCGGTATTAATTGCATTTGGTATTGTTTTACCATTACTGGCATTGGCGGTAACACGCCACATGCCTGCACCCGCTGAGAGGCCTGCATTTAAAAAAGAATGGATTGTCATTACCGGCCTCGTACTGTTTTTTGTTTGGTATGTTACCTATGGCAGCGCATTCATCAACCAGTTGATACCAGCATCCATCACCGGTTCTCCCCGCGGAATGGCGCTTGTCATTCTTGTTAAAAAACTAGTCGTTTTTGTAGCGGTACCCTTTATCATCTACCGTGTTGCAGGTTTTTCGTTGACAGATCTTGGTTTTATCGTTAACCGTATATCATTGTTCAGCAGCCGGAACATTTTTATCATTCTGTTATTAGGTGTTACAGCCATATTGTACCAGTATTACTTCAGCGGTGGTGCAGCGCCGGCACGGGAGGGGCAATTTAGTTTTTACCAACTAACAATTACCCTGCCTTTATTATTTCTTTGGTTATGCATCGAAGCCGGATTGGTGGAAGAATTCTTTTTCCGCATCATACTGCAATCGAGAATAGCCGTATTGTTCAAGTCTCCTGCTGCAGGTATTTTTATCAGTGCATTGATATTCGGGCTGGCACATGCGCCGGGACTTTATTTGCGCGGCGCCGAAAGCGAAGGCATCAGCGGGCAATTGCCTTTTTATTTCTGGAGCGCTTATACTGTTTGCTATATGTCGCTCGCGGGGCTTTTCCTGGGCATCATCCGCTACCGCACTAATAATATATACCTGCTCATCATTCTCCACGCATTGGTTGACTTGCTCCCAAACGCAAAGGAATTTATCAGCACCTGGCATATAGTATAGATTAAACCAAATCATTTATACACGTTATCGACCGGTTATAAAAAGTACCGGCCCTGTAAAAAACACCTGCACTAAAAATATTATCTTGAACGCATGTTTGCCAGGATATTCGCCATTACTTTACTGCTAACCTGCTCCGTATATTCTTTTTCACAGGACCTTGAAATTTTCAAACCCGATTCTGTAAAAAAAGAAATTATTGCAACGGCTATTACCACTTCCATTCATGTGGATGGCGTTCTGGATGAAACTGCCTGGCAATTGGCAAAACCTTCACCCCGATTCATTCAGATAGAACCATACCAGGGAAAAGATCCTTCCTTTGAAACAACCGTGAAAGTTTTATACAACAGGCAATACCTGTATTTCGGTATATTCTGCCGCGATTCACTGGGAAAAAAAGCCATTCGGGCGACAGACTTCAAACGCGACTTTAGTTTCAGGCAACATGATCTCGTGGCGCTTTCCTTCGATGGTTTCAATGATAAACGCAATGCCATGTCACTTGTTACCAATCCTTATGGTGTGCAACGCGATTTATTATCGTTCGACGACGTATATTATGATACCGACTGGGACGGTTTATGGAAAGTACGCACCACACGTACCGATTCTGGCTGGTATGCAGAGATAAGTGTACCCTGGCAAACGTTGCGCTATCCCAAAACAACCGACAGCATTCAAAACTGGGGATTTAATATTTACCGTAACCGCAGGCTTACCAATGAAATCACCGCTTTTTCTTCTTTTCCAAGATCCTATACTTCGCTGCGGATGGATTATGCTGGTGTTTTAAAAAACCTGCAGCCACCACCTCCAAAACCCAATATACGTTTACAGCCTTATTTCCTTACATCATATGATCATTACAAAGGTTTTGATTCAACGGTAAAAACTTCTGCCAACAATTATAAAATTGGCGGCGAACTGAAATGGGCCATCAACCCAAATGCTGTGCTGGATATTACGGCCAATACCGATTTTGCACAGGCCGATGCCGACAGGCAGATCAATAACGTATCGCGCTTTTCTGTTTTCTTCCCGGAAAGAAGACAGTTTTTTCTTGAAAATGCTTCGCTCTTCGGTGCGGGAGTGGCGCAAAGCGAAGACGCATCGGGTGGTTCCATGCGCATACAACCCTTTTTCAGCAGGAGGATCGGTTTGGATGACAATGGCAATCCAATTCCAATCGATGTTGGTGGGCGATTCGTGTACCGATCTTCCAAAAGAAATTTCGGCACATTGTTTATACGGCAACAGGGACAGGACAGTACACCCGCTACCAATTTCTTTGTTGGGCGATATTCTGAAAACTTTGGCGCTGCCAACCGCATCGGTGGATTGGTAACCATCAAGAACAGGCCCAACGGTACTAATATTGTTACCGCAGCAGATGGATTTTTCCGGGTTGGTGAATCACATTCCATCAATACCATGATCATTCATTCTGCCAATACCGGTACTAAAACAAACAGTGATGGAATAGCAGGTTACCTGCAATACTATTATTCCAATAACCACTGGAAGATTTGGTGGACACAAACCCTTGTTACCAAAAATTTCGATCCAGCGCTGGGATTTGTATCGAGAAGTGATGTCATTGGAACAACACCTGGCATTTTTTGGTATTACCGCGGTGAAAAACTTCCGTTTAAAAAAATTCTCCGCGCATGGGAACCAAGTATCAGCCCTGAGTTTTATCACCAGGCTTCTACCGGTAAAATGGTAGAGCGTACGCTTACATTGTATCCCATCTGGCTGAATTTTCAAAGCGGTGCATATTTTGGTTATGGCATCATACCTACTTACCAGCGGTTGACAGATGTGTTTGAACCATTGGGTGTCACCATACAACCGGGTACTTACAACTATTTACAACACCAGGTATGGCTTAGCTCCGACCCTTCCAAAAAATTAAATGTACAGGGTATTTATACCTGGGGTTCTTATTTCAATGGGAGGTTGAATTCGGGCGACTGGCGAATGCAGTTTGCGCCGGTGCCACATTTGTCACTGATAGCGCGCTTCAACCGAAATCATTTTATGGGTGTTGGGCAAAATAAAACCTCTGCCTATATCGACCTGTACAGTATCGAAGGCAGGTTTGCACTGAACCCGCGTTTGCAGTTAATTGGGTTTTACCAGCAGAATGCAGAGAATAATGCGACCAACTACAATATACGCCTGTCATGGGAATACCAGCCACTCTCCTATATCTATGTTGTATTCAACCACAGTGGTTTTGATAACCTGCAGTTGAAAACACAAACAGAAGATCATGTGATTGCAAAAATCAGTTACCTGCGACAATTATAATCCTCACAATTTTTATTGTATCCATTCTACCTGTTTTCATGGATAACTATTTTCATTGTTTACCATGAATTATTGTTAACCAGCCGCAATTTTCAAATAAGTATGCAACCATGATTGCATAAAAAACTTCAATCAGGTTATACAACAACTTAGCAAACCAAACCACCACTGTAATGAAAAAAATAATTGCGGAGTGCATCGGCACTTTTTCACTCGTACTATTTGGATGTGGCGCGGCTGTAATTTCAGGTGTTTCTTCAACCGGCCCTGCCGGGCTGGGGTTACTGGGTATCTCTCTCGCATTCGGCTTAGCCGTGGTGGCAATGGCGTATGCCATTGGCCCTATTTCAGGTTGTCATATCAATCCCGCGGTTACCATTGCTATGTTGGTAGCAGGAAAAATACATTCGAAAGATGCATTTCTTTATATCATCGCACAATGTTTTGGCGCCATTGCAGGTGCGGGCGTTTTGTTTTTGATAGTGAGTGGCAAATCCGATTACAAGTACCTTGGTGAATGGGCACTTGGATCGAATGGATGGGGCGATGGTTATCTGGGAAATTATACACTGCCTGCTGCTTTTATAACGGAGGCCGTTATGACATGTCTTTTCCTCCTGGTCATACTTTCTGTCACCTCAAAAAGTGGAAACCCCAATATGGCGGGCCTTGCCATCGGGATCACACTCGTGTTAATCCACCTGGTAGCCATTCCCATAACAGGTACTTCGGTTAACCCTGCCCGTAGTCTTGGCCCAGCCATATTTGCCGGCGGAAAAGCATTGTCACAGTTATGGTTGTTTGTTGCCGCCCCGGTTATCGGCGGGATTGGAGGTGCTGTTCTTTGGAAGAGTGTTTTAGAGACGAAAGAATAGGTTATTGCACAATCTAACCTATCACCGCTTCACCAGCCCAATGGTGGGGCGGTACTTTTTTTGTATGGAAACATTAATATACCGTTAATACGCCATAACTGTAATACAGCCGACAGTAGTTTTTCTGATTGAAATGGAAATTTGAACCATTGGGTGTTTTTCACCGTATGTATTGAATAAGGTTTCTTTAAAAAGCTATTTATGGGTACGACTATATTAAAAGGCAAAAAAGTATTGATAACAGCGGGCCCTACCCGTGAAGCGATCGATCCGGTTCGTTTTATCAGCAATCACTCTTCCGGTAAAATGGGCTATGCAATTGCCAATGCCTTCCTTCAGCAAGGTGCGGAAGTAATACTGGTATCGGGACCGGTATGTATAAAAGCAACTCCTCACGCAAATCTCCAAATTGTCAATGTACAATCTGCATCGGATATGTACCTCGCCTGCTGCCGGTATTTTGAAGAAACAGATATCGCCATATTTGCAGCAGCCGTAGCAGATTACCGCCCGGAAAAAGTAAGCCAGCAAAAAATAAAAAAACAGGATGACAGCTTTTCTATTAAAATGGTCAGGAATGTTGACATCGCCTATGAATTTGGCCGTATTAAAACCAATCAACAGGTTTCCATTGGCTTTGCGCTGGAGACAAACGACGAAGAAGCACACGCCATTGGCAAACTGAATAAAAAGAATTTTGATTTGGTAATATTGAATTCAGTGAACGATGCCAACGCTACTTTTGGATATGACACCAATAAAATTACCATTATCCGCAGGGATTATTCACAACAGGCGTTCCCGCTAAAACCAAAACAGGAGGTTGCCATTGATATCGTTGCGGAAGCTGCTGCCTGTATGGCTGACAGGGAAAGCTGGCTAACCGATGAAAGCTTAACAGCCTATGAGAATATGTACCGGTAGCCGTTACTTTGTATTAATACTGTTTACATACCTGTTGCACCGCAATGCTGCTGCACAGAGCGCAGCTCCGATACCCATTGATACAAGTCATCATCGCCGGGAAATAAATATATACTGTAAAAATATATCCATTCCACCGCTTTACCAGGCTCCTGTTAAGGCGGCACTTATCCATTTTCCCGAACTGGCACAAACGCGTATACATGTCCGAACCAGGCACCGGTGTACACCTTTGTCTACAAGGCCCTCATGGTTCAATATCTTCCGGCGCGGCGATAAGCGATTGTATATAATTACCATCAGTGATAAAACCATTCCACGGCTCGAGCCAATCTTGTTTAATCAATTGAGCTATGAAGCACAGATAGGTGTAATAGGACATGAACTGAGCCATGTTACGGATTTCCGGCGGCGTAATTTCTTTTCTTTATTGAGGGTTGGCTGGGGGAATTTTTCTTCCCGCTATCTCGATCGGCTGGAGTATAAGACTGATAGCATTTGCATACAACACGGACTGGCAACAAACCTGCTCGCCTGGAGCCTGTTTGTCCGCCACGCGCTTCACATCAAAAACTGGCGGGGCGCCAATAATATTAGTGAACGGCAACCCGGCAAAGAACGTTATATGAATCCAGGAACCATCGAAGCCATCATTAAGCAAAGGATGAATTAGATGGTAATGTACAGGCCGGTTAATTAAATAACTCTTTCAGTTTCTTTGTAAGCGCTTCACCTCTTAAATTTTTTGCAACGATTACACCGTTCTTATCGAGTAACAAATTAAAAGGAATGCCTTTAATGCCGTAAGCCTGAGATGCCGCGTTGCTCCAGCCTTTCAGATCGCTTACCTGTGTCCATGCTAATTTATCCTTTGCAATCGCTTTTAACCAGTCTGATTTATTTTCATCCAATGATACACCGAGTATTTCAAATCCCTTTGATTTGTATTCGTTATACGAATGAACCACATTGGGGTTTTCTGCCCGGCAGGGGCCACACCAGCTTGCCCAAAAATCAACGAGCACATATTTACCTTTGAAAGAAGAAAGCGATACCCCCTTTCCGTTAACATCCGGTTGGGTAAAATCCATTGCCGGCTGACCAATACCGGTAGCTTTTGCAGAAACAATCGCATCGCTGATAATTTTTCCGTAAAGCCCGCTTTGAACTTTTTTATCCAGGGCATTGAACAAAGGTTCCAGTACCGCAGGTTTTGGATCAAATAATAATCCTTTACCAATGGCCCATGCACCTACTGCTGAAGCAGGATGTTGCTGGATGAATTTGCTGATCAGGCCGGCTCTTTCCGATTCAAACTGATCATTTACCTTAAATAAACTGTCTTTGATTTGCTCTGTCAATGCGCCGGAGATATAAAGGTTGCGGCCGGTTTCATTTAGTTGCGCCACTTTTGCGTCGAGCGCTGCCGTCATCTTTTTGTATGCTTCATAATCTGATTGCAGCGGAGATCCTTTCACTGATGGCAGACCCAGCACGGACGTATCAGCGTCGACGGTGATGTCATTGTTATCCGCGAAAAAAGTAATACCGCCGCTGTAACTGTCATTCGCAAAACTTACCTGAACTTCCTGCGGTTGCCCGAATTTTCCCCTAAAAACAAAATGACCATCTTTAATATTGGAACTATCAACCTGCACGGATTGATTGGCTACATAAGACAGTAATGCCAGGCCGTCTTTTACACCCCTGATGGTTCCACTGATTTCATACCCATTGGTACTTTTTGTATTTGTGTTGCTTGTTGATTGCCCCTGGCTGCAGGAAAAAGCCGTAGCTGCCACTACTATAAACATCCCTGTTCTTTTCATAAAAAATATTTATATAATGATCTCTTTGTACAAAGATCAGGGAGTATATACGCAGCTATTGTAAGCCGGATGACATGGCAATGTTAAACTTTTATGAAAGAGGGGGGGGAATAAAATTTTATTTAACACAATTGGCAGCACAATACTGTACCTCCGTTCCAAACTTTTCCCGGATATAAGAGAAAGGTTCAATCCCGCTTTTGTCATTGACATATAAAACGATCCAGTCGTCGTACTTCACAGCCCTTGCGTGAATAGTAACAGGCTCAGCTACAAAATTTTTCACAGCTTCGTTCATTTTTTCACCATGTGCCCCAACTATCAAATAATAATTAGCATCACCAGCATCGTTTGTCACCCTGAACACCGGTGGTATGCCACCCAATATGCATCGTATCGCACAATCCTTATGTGGTTTGCCCTGGCCTGGCTTCATCACACCAAAAAAGCATTTTGGATCAACAATTTCCCCCTTGATATCTTTTTGTCCAAGTTCTTCCAATACGGGTTTCAAAGAAATATTTGCCAACCCTCCAATATGCGTTACAGGATTATCATTTCCATCTACCTGCATGATCAATTTTCCGTCGTTGTACAACAATGTACCCTTTAAAGAAATTTCCCTTTCATCCATGCTTTGTCCTTTCTGTTGGGCAATACCAGCCATAACGCCTTCAGCGCCGTGTTTTCCAAAACCCACCAACGGCACAGTGATATAGGACGGGTTGCCCCAGATATCTTTTCCATTCACCAGTTTGATACAGGGAACCGGCGAGGCATAGTAAATACCTTTTACTTCCGTGAGTGTACCAAATTCAAAATTACCGCTGCCAAATTTTTTCTGTGATAAACCTAACACTATTCCTGCAGCTACAACCACCAGCAAGAGTACTGTCAACACTTTCCTGGTATGCTTTGCATAAGGAGCAGGTGCTTTCGGCATCCAGCCAATAAAAAAAGCGTCCTGCTGCGTATTTGATAATTGCTCTGACATATTTGGTTGATGCTATTGTTAATTTAACTTTTATTCATTGCCGCGATGATGGCGCCGGGCCGTTCCGTGCCTTCTGCAAAAGGTGTTGGGTTAAGCCAAACTTTTGTTCCCTCGATCCGCACATCATAGGTATTCACCATTTCTTTAAACGGCGGTGGCGACTGGCCATTTCCCGGCAGGTATTGATAACCATGCCATGGACAAGTAATGCATCCGTCAATAATTTTCCCCTCACCCAGTGGCCCGCCCTGGTGCTTACATACATTATGTATGGCGTATAATGTGTCGCCATGCCTGTATACAGCAATTCGTTCCTTATCAATGCAAAATATTTTTGCACGGCTGTCGGTAAAATCACTCACATCACATATATAAGTAAATCCCTCTTTTTTTAAATCAAATGCTTCTGTATCTTTTTTTACTTCTTTCATGCCTGCCAGCAGGTGAAGCATGACCAGTGTTCCGGTTCCTGCAGCCAGCATTACAATAAATAAAGGGTTGGTTTCATATTGTATGGCGCCGAGCATCACATGCATGATGACAAGAAAGTAAGCCAGGTAAACAAACATGTGTAAGGTCTTCCATACGCGCGGTGATAAATTATGCAGCCAAAAATCATGGCTGGTGATGGCCATCAGGAAAAAAATTATCAGCGCAAAGAATCCCAGGGCCTGGAAGGGAAATTGTGATACAGAATTGAATTGCGTATTGGATGTAAACAATGAAATAAACGGTTTTACATTGCCCAGCGCATGAAACTGGAATATGCTGAAACTGCCATGCACCAGTGCAATGGTAAACATCGTAACACCCAGGTGGCGCCGATTGTATAATAAAGGAAGAAATTTGTTGCTGATACGGCACAATGGACCGATACTCAGTATTACATGAAGCAGCAAAAGCGCCAGCGTCGACGTACTGCGTATCAATGCAGTTTCAAAAGTATATTGCGGATTGTACCAGGCAGTCAATCCAATGAATATGGATAAATACAGGATACAAAATCCTGCAATCAGCCAGTCATATATTTTTTTCTGCCGGTTCCAGCCTACCGCTGCGTATGAAACACTCATTGTTTAAAATTTACCGTATCTATAATTTGTTGGTGAATAAAATCGTACACAACGAGGTGTTCATGAACGATATCGCTTTTCAGGGGAAACAGATACGTGCCCCTTGCTTCTATCCTGCCGATCAATTGCCCGTTTTTAACCGTAATGGAAGACTGTGGTACAAGATAAATGGTAGCAGTTGGGACTGTCAATATGTTCTTATTAACCCAATGCAACTGGAAAGTACTGTCATTGCTTTTTCTTACATACACATTGTAATTTTCTTTTTCCGCACTGTGTGCAATAATGGGCAGCATCATTGCACCTGCCGGCTGCAGTAAGGCATCCACCGGCGGCGCTGGGGTCAATAACCGGGCGCTGATAATACCTGCCGGCAACAGCACCAGTAATGCCGTCCAGAACTGTAAATGTCTTTTTCGCAGCGATTTTGTCATATTAATTTCTACTGGTTTAATGTTGCTGTTGATGCATGTTTGCTGACAGCCTGTGAAACCATGATTGTATTTGCCTTTCTCCATTTCTTCAGCAACAATGGCCAGAAAACCATCGTTCCCGGAATGATAATAATTCTAAATCCAATGGTTGCCCCGTGGGCACCTTCGTCCACCACGGTAACCCCCTTTGTAACAAAAAAGATGGCGAAAATAAATCCGCAAATAAGATACACGGCAACGACGAGCAATAGCACGGTAATGAACATATCCATACTTAATTTTCTATGACCAATATACTGTTAAATCCCGAGAAGCCATCCGGTTCGCGGTATGGGTTGCTGATGTCTTCCATCCACATTTTGTCATCGACAAAAAATTTATAATGATATTTTCCGGCAGGCAATAGCGGTATTTCAATTTTCCACACTCCGTTTTGACCTGGCTGCATCAGCAATACATCCTGTGCCCAATGGTTAAAATCGCCCGCGAGCGAAATCTGGTGTGCGCAATCGTTTTGAATATAAAACTCAATAGAATGTTTTGATTTATTGACGGATGGTGATTCTTGCGGTTTCATAATAAATGATCGTTTTAAAATTTTAAGGATCGCTTTCCTGGGTTGTACCGCGCCAAAACCCTGCTGCTGTACTGCCACTCCTTCCATTCTCTGTGCTGTTGAAAATAATACCTGCCGTATAGCGGTTGGTGTCAGTTCCGGGTTTTCTTCCAGTAATTGTGCAATGACCGAACTGACAATTGGTGCGGCGAAGGAAGTACCATCGACATGCATATAGTGCGGTGCAATGTATTTGCACTGCTGTATCCGCTGCAGGATGGCCGCCCTGATTATTTGTGTACTTGATTCATTGGTGACGGAAGCCTCGGGTTTTATAGTATGAATGGATTGAATCAACTGTTGGTGCAGTTCCGTATCGGGTGTGTGGACCAGTCTGTATAAAGTTACAGCTTCTTTTTGTTCCGCGGTACCGGGCAATATGGGCGCGGCCACCCAAATGGCGTGTGCCACCAACTCTGGTTTGGTCAGCGCATCGCGCGTGGTGCCAAAAGTAGAATGATAAGGCCGCCAGCTATTGTCCAGTTGGTTGTTATCATCAATGCCCCCCACTGCAATCACATGTGGTGCATTGGCCGGCGGTTTAATATCAGCATGTTCATCATTTCCCACAGCCGCTACAATGCTGATCCCCTGTTCGATCAAGGTTTCCGCCAGCAAATCAATATCGCTTTCTTTATAGGAACAATCTTTTTCATCGCCCAGGCTCATATTGACGATGCGAATACCATAATAAGCGTGGTTCTCCACTACCCATAGCAAAGCCTTTACAATATTCTCAGTCCGGATGCGCCCTGTTTCATCCTGCACTTTTATCAAAACCAGATCTGCATCACTCGCAATACCTCTGTACAGGCCACCACTTAAATATCCGTCACCAGCGCCTACAACAGTTGTCATCGTACCATGCCATTTATCCGCCGACACCTGTTTTGATGCCATCCAGGACGAAACATCTGCTGAAGGATCGCAAACATCCACGTATGCTTTTACACGGTTGCGCAACTGCACCAGGTCGGGATGCGGGTAGAAGCCGCTATCAATAAAGCAAATAGTGACGCCCTTGCCTGTATAACGCGGATCTGCATCCAGTCGCAGGTTGGTCGGCAGTATGATAAAGTCATCGGCGCTTTTAATTGGAAAATACGGCCCAACCTCCGGGAGGATACGTTGCTCGCGTACAATTTCAGTATGATAATAATCGACACACCTGCCGCAGATACCATCGTACTCTGTCCAGTTAGGATTGTGCTGTTTAATGCGGTCGATAACCTGTTGTTCGCTGTTGATGTGAAAACGGTACAACAGTTTCTCCACCTGGTCATGGCACAACGGGCATTCTATGGCGTTTTCGGTATTCATGCTACTGCAAATAAAATACAGGTTGAAGAAATTGACTGTCTGCTGGTTGACTGTACTGCCTGGATGGTGAAACTATTTTACCACTTCCTCAATCAGCATGGCATGGCCATCTCCGTCGCGGACGATAAAAGCTTTACTATGCCTGCCATCTTTTGTATGCAGGTGTACCAGTTGTTTGGATACCATTTTATAATTGGATGATGATAACTGGTTATATAATTTTTCTGCATCATCCACCAGTAAGATTGTTTGCCAATGCCAGATATCATCAGACCTCGTATCTGAAGGAAATGGTTTGCCCGGTCCCGGCTGCAGGTACTGCAAAAATTCAATACCCGGACCTGCCGCAGCGCGAAGACCTGTGATGTGGAGGCTGGCGCCTTCTACAAAATTCAAATGCGCCTGTTCCATTCCCATATTCCAGCTATCTCCTTTGCGCATAATACCCAAAATATCTTCATAAAAATGCAGGCTGCTGTCTGTATTGGAGATGCCAATAGCAGTATGATCAATGCCGAGGAATATCTTGCCTGCTGGCTGGTGCTGCCATTTAGCTTGTCCTTTGTCCTTCGGGAAATAAATCAATTCAAGGTTGTGCATATCGGGGTCGTGAAAATAAAATGCCTTCACACCCGCAGCAGCTTTGTTGCTGGCCGGAATGGTTTGTGGCGCTGTCGATACATGCATGACCATTCTTTTTCTCAATTGTGCGTAGGCTTTGTCCATATCGCTTACCACAATGGCTATATGCTGAAACATCAAATCATTGCTCATGGCATTTTCGGGAATGCTGCGGCCACCACTGGTGATATAATCCGTAAGATCAATAAATTCATCGCCGAGCTGCAAACGCACGACACGCATGCGCAATCCAAATATCCCTTCGAGTTGCTCATATTCTGTACCGAATAGTTCAACATCACTAATTTTCCTGAAGCCAAGTACCTCGGTATAGAATTTAACGGAACGTTGCATATCGCTGACGGTAATTCCGACAGCACCCACTTTTGTTACCTGTGCAATAAGGGCATAATGCAACAGGCTTGCTGCAAGAAGTATCAGTGCAAATTTTACTAATTGTTTCATATCTGTCAATTGATCTTTTTGAATGAGCGGTGATGGCTGGTTTCATTCTGCACCCATCACTTGTTTTGTTCTCTCCACTTTCAGGTACATTTCTGCGGCTGCCAGCATGCTGCCCACCGGTACAAACAGGTATATCCAGTATGCTGTCCAAATATTAGCAGGCAATGCTGAAGCAAATGTGCGCGCAGGGTTCATACCAAAACCACTGATGGGCCCTGCAACTATTACATAGGTGCAAACCATGCAACCTGCTATTACCCTGGTAAATTTTTTTGTTTTTTCATTGGACGATGTAAACAACACCATACTCATCATTATAAAGGCGATGACCATCTCCGTTAGTAAGGCCGGCCAAACACCTTCCGGACCCGGAACAGTCACTACCGAATTGACCGGCGGATTGATAAGGTAATGTCCCAGAAAAAATTGCATAATATACACGGCCACCGTGCCACCTGCGAATTGGAAAATAATATAGAACACAGCATCCCAGGGGCACATTTTACCCAATCGCAAAAAAGTAAGGGTAACAGCGGGGTTGATATGTGATCCGGAAGGGCTGGTAAATGGTGAATAAAAGATAAACAGGGCAGTGCTTCCCATCATCACTCCCATAATAATGTTTCGCAAAAACCCATTGTGTATGGCATTGTGAAGAGTTGCATCTTTTGCTTCCAGCATGGATCCAAAAAAACAGGCGGACAACATGAAGATGGCAAGACCCAGCGCTTCCTGTACATAATGTTTCCAGTTTTTCTGAAAGGATGCTTTCATTTGGTGAAACCCGTCCTTCCCGGTAATGATTCTTATGGGCATTGCTCTCATACTGCAAAGAGAAATTATAACTGAAAAGAAGGCTGTCGGTCAGCGGACTTATCCTGTTGATTAATTAAAGCATTTGTTTGCCATGCATATGTTTCAATTCCCTTTCGAGAAAATAATTCAGTGCAGTCCTTAAAACAGCGATGGCAGCAAGCTTACCGATATCATCCCAACTTGGCGCCACCGCTGTTGCCAGCACATCTGCACCCAGCAATAATTCAAGTGCCACAGCAACCGAACTGCCAAATTCAACCCTGATCGTTTCCTTTGCTAACATTTTTCCGCGCAGGTTTTGTATATATGCCAGCAGTGCTTTTATGACCGCAATGCCAATAATGATGGCAGCGAGTACTTCCACAGCATGTCCCACGTATACCGTAACTATTTTTGCAATCTCTTCCATAACCTGTTTATAAAAAGCAGCGCCCTCACAAAGAAGACGCTGCATTATCTACTATGAGTAACCACCGAAAACGAAATATTACATCACGATCGCCGCTTCCTTCTTAGCCGGCTGTACTTTCAATACATCATGTAGCAAATGTTCCCCCACCCTTAATGCATTGGCAGCAATGGTCAGTGCAGGGTTGAATGCGCCGCAACTGGGGAAGAAACTGGCATCTGCCACATATAAATTCTCCACATCGTGCGTGCGGCAGTTGATGTCAAGAACTGATGTTGCCGGATCGGTACCAAACCGCATGGTGCCATTCTGATGACTCATGCCGCTGATATCGAGGTCATAGCCATTCCACTGTACATCTTTATAATCAGGATCAATTTCACCCAGTTGTACAAACACCTGCTTCAATCTTTCTTTTAATTTTTCGTACGCTGTATAATTAGTCCTTTGATAATTTACCCGTATACTTCCGTCCTCACGTAATGTAACCCTGTTGTCAGGCGAAGGCAGGTCTTCTGATGTTATCCAGAAATCAATGGTCATTTCCTTCAGTTCATCATAGGTTCTTCCAGGGGCGATCTTTTCTGCCAGCCAGAGAATGGTATCGGGATCATTTCTTCCCATCAATTGTATTTCACCCAGCGGTAAGGGAGAATCCTTATCACCAAAATAAAAATCAGCAAGGCCCAGGCTTTTCTGGAATACACAATCATTTTTCTTTTTTGTAAATGCTACCAGGCAGCCATTGTGGTGAAGCATTAAATTTCTTCCCACTTGTCCGGATGAGTTGGCAAGACCATTCGGATGTTTATCACTGGCGCTCCGCAACATCAGTGCAGCAGTGTTTACCGCGCCGCACGCAACTATGACAATACCTGCTGTAAACAACATTCGTTCTCCCTTTACAAGTGCTACGACCTGCGACACTTTTTTACCGCTTTGATCCGTCAATAGTTTCTCCACGTAAGCATGGGTCATCAATGTAATATTTCCCTTTGCGAGGGCCGGGCGCAGTGCGATTGTTTGTGCATCTGCTTTACTGTCCGTTAGATCTGGAAAGCCATCAAAATTTTCGAGTATCACGGGTGTTTCTGTTTTGCTGTAATCCTGTGGCAGCTTAACGCCCATGGGCAATGGAAATGGTTGCAAACCGATTGTACGCATTTTCATTTCCAGGTCAGCGATCAGTGGTTCGTATGGGAGTGGCCCATGCAGGTAGGCTGCGTTGGTAGCCGGCTCGGTGGGATCGATACCATGCTTTCCATGCACATGGTACAAATGTTCAGCTTGTGTATAGTAAGGTTCCAGTAAATCATACTGAAACGGCCACGCAGGTGACACACCTCCATAATGCTTTGTCTCCATAAAATCTTTTTCACGGAAGCGAAACATGGCGGCGCCATACATTTTGCTGTTGCCACCAACATTATAATGGATATATGGTTTGAAAGCTTTTCCCTCAGCATCGTACCAGTTTTCATTTGGACGGTATCGGCCTGCAGTCACAACTTCATGCGGATCCCAATTTTGTTTTTCCTTGGGTATAAAACCCCCGCGTTCGAGAAGTAATATCTTTTTGCCACTTTTTGCCAGGGCATACGCCATGGTACTGCCCCCACTGCCTGTACCAATTATAATGATATCATACTGGTTGCTCATATAAATGTTTTAGGGTACAAAGAGACAATAACCCGCGGGTACCCTTTGTCGTTTGGTTGACGCTATCCAAAGATTTATACCAAACAATCATTAAATTATCCATTAACTGTTTTATCTGCCACTATTGTAAACCAGTTGACGCTTCTCCTCCGCTGCATTGTCCACCTTGCAGCCTTAACAACCGCATTGTATGAGTATCGCCCACAAATCGTCTGAATTACAATTGCAAAAAGAAACGCTGCGCGTGGAAACATTCAGCGATGGTGTATTTTGTATTGCCGTAACGCTTTTATCTATTGAGATCGGCGTTGAAATAAAAGGTGACGCTACCAATAAGGATTTACTGCATGCCCTGCTCGGCAAATGGCCCATTTGCCTCGCTTATGTAATTAGCTTCATCAATGTTTTACTCGCATGGATTGGTCACCACGGTTTGTTTAAACTATTGCACAAAACAGACAGCCTTGTTATGATCACCAATGGCATATTGCTGATGCTGGTGGCCCTGGTACCTTTTCCCACCAAAACACTGGGTCTCTTTTTGCAAACAGATGCTTTAAAAACAGCGGTTATTTTTTATACCGGGTATTTTGTTTTAATCAGCCTGGCTTTTCGTTTACTGTGGGGGTCTGCCACCCGAAAGAAGGGTTTGTTGGTGCATGATGTAACACCTGAACAGGTGCATGCAGTCACAAAAAATGAAAATACAGGTCTCATCTGTAACAGCATTATCATGCTCGTAGCCTTTATCAGTCCTGTCACCGCATTGATACTAAGTTTTGTGATGTGGATATACTGGACAGTTTTCGCATAAACTAGTTAAGCAAAAAATAAAGCCGGTAATCACCGGCTTTTCATTCTTCTCTTCTTATTTCCATTACTTATTAGCTCTCATTGACCTTCGTTGTAGTTTTATTTTTTACTTCCAATACTTGATCGGAGGTATTATATAATTCGTACTCCTTCATAACCCGCAATACTTCCGCTACGCCCCATGCCTGGGCAACACATCCCCGTGGATGATGCGGCGCTGCCGCATCAAATATTTCTGAAACAGTTCCCATACAACCTTCGCCAAGGTGATATTTGAATGCATCAATTACATTCATCAGATCCTGCCTGCTGCAATCTATTTTTACCATCGCATCCACATAGGCACCCAGCAGCCAGCTCCAAACCGTTCCTTCGTGATAGGAAGAATCGCGGTGCCATGCATCACCACCATATACAGGGATATAATGGATATCTGAGGGTGGAAGGCTTCTTAAACCTACCGGTGTATATAATTGATTGCTTACCGCAGCAAAAATAGCCTTTGCCTGTTCTATATCCACCAGCACAAAGGGAAGGCTGATGGCAAATAGCTGGTTGGGCCGGAGTGAAAGATCGGGTACACCGTTTTCATCAATGACGTCGTACAAACAATTCGCCTGATTGTTCCAAAATAAACTGCTAAAGCTTTCTTTTGCTTTTGCCGCACTGTTTCTTACCAGTGAAGCATCCTGCAACTGATCATTCAATTCCAGCAGTTCTGCAAAAATCATCAGTGCATTGTACCACAATGCCTGTATCTCCACCGGCTTTCCCATACGTGGTGTCACCACCCAGGTACCAATACGGGCATCCATCCACGTTAATTGCTGCCCGTTTTCACCGGCATACAATAAGCCATCATCACTTACGTGAATATTGTACCGCGTACCCTTAAAATGCCAGTCGATGATTTCCTTTAGCACCGGTAAAACAGATTGAAAAATAAATTCATTGTCACTGGTTTCCTTCCAGTATTTATACACTGCAATAAAATACCAAAGCGTTCCGTCAACGTTATTGTATTCAGGAGCTTCGCCATTGTCCTGGAAACGGTTGGGAAGCATACCCATGCTGACGCTGTTGGCAAATGCTGCCAATATCTTTTTTGCATCATCATAACGGCCGGTACTGAGTGTCAGTCCCGGCAATGAAATCATTGTATCCCTTCCCCAATCAGTAAACCAGTGATAACCCGCGATGACCGTTTTTAAATCTTCCCCTCTTTTCACCACAAACTGATCCGCCGCCAATATCAATTGTTGTATGGTTTCATCAGCGGGCTGATCGCGCAGCAGTAATTTCTTCCTGTTGGTTTCAGCAGCAAGCAATGCCTGTGCATTTCGTCCTGCCGGATCAATGGTCGAAATAATGATACCTATGGATTCGCCTTTTTTTATTGGTACCGAAAAATGTCCCGGTGTAAACAGATCCTCTTCGAAATCCAAACCGCGGTACCGTTCTACTGAATAGTTAAAATGTAAATACCAGTCGGGCTGAGCGTAATTATGACTACCGGGGACGTTGATAAAAATAGCCGGCGTTCCATTGTATGCTGTTATCTGTAAAGTATCGTTCTCAAATTTGCCTTGCTGATGTACGGCATCGTTGGCATGCATCAGTGCATGGTAATCCCGTACCGATAAAAAAGGCTGCAATTCCAGTAAGGCATTGTCCGGTGCTTCCAGCACATCGTATATCACCAGTGTTGTATTCTCCCCATGTACCATGGTAATGGTTTTCTGCAATACAACCCCACCGGCTTCGTATTTCCATACGGGGAACAGTGATTGAGAAAATGATTGCAGGTATTGGTAACCGTTTGGATGAATTGTATCTCCCCGGTAAAGATTTGCCCCCAGTTCATAACGTTCATCATTTACCACGATGGTCTCATCCATTTTGGAAACGAGGGCCATCCGTTCCGCAGGCGGCACAGTTGCTGTTACCAGCAATCCATGATACCTTCGTGTATTCGTCCCCGTCAGTGAACCGCCTGCCCATCCGCCAAGACCGTTGGTTTGCAACCATTCCAATTCTGTAGCCTTTGAAAAATCCTGCAGGGTGTTTTTATCTTTTTGTAACATGATACTTATTTTGATTTTTTCATATCAGGCCAGGGGTTTTTTCTTGGTTGCAATAGTTTTGCCACCAATCCTGTCCATCCTGTTTGATGCGCAGCACCTACGCCGCGGCCGCTGTCACCATGAAAATATTCATAGAACAAAATGTAATTGCTGAAATTAGGATCAGTTTGAAGTTTATGATTGTCTCCCTGGAAGGCGCGCTTCCCGTTTTCATCGCGGAGAAATAAACCAGACAGCCGCTTCGACAGTTCATTGGCTGCATCGTTGAGTGACATAAATACGCCACTGCCGGTGGGACATTCAATTTTAAAATCATCGCCGTAATAATAATGGAAACGCTGTAAGCTTTCCACCAGTAAATAATTCACAGGCATCCATATCGGGCCACGCCAGTTGCTGTTGCCGCCAAATAACCCCGTGGTTGATTCTCCCGGTGTATATTCTACGCTAAAGCAACTGCCATTCACCCAGAACTCGTACGGATGCTTGTCGTGAAATTTTGATACGGCGCGTATGCCATAATCGCTGAAGAACTCGCTTTCATCCAGCATTCTTTGTAAAATCTTTTTCATTCGGTGACCACGCAGTAAACTCAGCAAATGCTTCTCCCCTTCATTTTTCTCCTGCCAGCGCGAAACAAGACTGGCAAGATCCGGGCGGTTGGTTAAAAACCATTTCAGCCGTTTGGCAAATTCCGGCACTGCTTCCAGCAATTCATGATCCAACACCTCTACTGCAAACATTGGTATCAATCCCACCATGCTGCGTACTTTCAACTGCACGCTGCCATCATTGGTGGTTTTCAGCACATCGTAAAAGAATTGATCCACTTCATCCCAAAGGCCAGTTCCTTCCATTCCCATATTGGCCATCGCGCCGGCGATATAAAGAAAGTGTTCAAAAAATTTGGTAGCCATATCCTGGTATACCGGGTTGTACCGTGCCAACTCCAGTGATATACGCAATAAGTTCAGCGAATACATCGCCATCCAACTGGTGCCATCCGCCTGTTCAATATATCCACCTGTTGGCAGTGGTGCACTGCGATCAAACACACCAATATTATCAAGTCCGAGAAATCCTCCCTGGAAAATATTTTTCCCTTCGGCGTCTTTCCGGTTTACCCACCAGGTAAAATTCAATAACAGTTTATGAAATACAGATTCGAGGAATGCTATATCACCAACGCCATTGTTATTTTTCTGTTCCATTTTATATACGCGCCAGGTCGCAAAAGCATGCACCGGTGGGTTCACATCACCAAATGCCCACTCGTATGCCGGCAATTGTCCGTTGGGATGCATGTACCATTCCTTGGTGAGCAGCATTAATTGTTTTTTGGCAAATTCTGCATCGATCAATGCAAAGGGAATACAATGAAAAGCCAGGTCCCATGCGGCATACCAGGGATATTCCCATTTATCGGGCATGGAAATAACATCGGCATTGTTCAGATGTGTCCATTCATGGTTGCGCCCATTGTATCGTTGCTGCGGCGGCGCCGGTTGTGCCGGATCACCTTTCAGCCATTGTTCAATATCGAAGTAATAAAATTGTTTGCTCCACAACATGCCGGCGAAAGCCTGCCGCTGCACCATCTTTTCATCATCCGATTTTATTTCACTTTGCAAATCGGCATAAAATTCATCTGCCTCCTGTATGCGGCTGTTGAATATCGCATCAAAATCATCAAATGCATTTTTCAACCCTTCGGCCTCCAGGCGAAGACGAATGGTGACAGAAGAACCAGCTTTTACCAATACATCATAGTTTGCGGCGGCCTTAGTCCCCCTGGCATTATTGTTTACTGCATGCACATTGCCATTGACAATAAAATCATTGATACCATCTTTTGAGTAAACATGCGTATTGTCAACACCATAAAGGCGTTTGTTATTGGTTTCATTGTCGCAAAACAACACCTGGGGAGTGCCTTCCACATGAAGTTTATAATAACCGAGATCTTTCTGACTGATGATGATATTGCCTTCATTGGAAGACATCATACTGGGTTTTGTATCATCATAACCCCATGCCCAGGTATTGCGGAACCAGATAGTAGGTAACACATTCAGTGCTGCATCTTCACTGCCGCGGTTATGAACAGATATCTTTATCAGTATATCGTTCTCACCTGCTTTAGCATATTCTGTAAAAACATCAAAATATTTGTCTTCATTAAATATTCCTGTATCGATCAACTCAAACTCCGGGTCCAGTTTGCCCCTTCTCCTGTTTTCTTCCAGCAGCCAGGAATAGGGGTATTGTTGCTGCGGATATTTATACAGCATTTTCATATAAGAATGCGTAGGCGTTGAATCCAGGTAGTAGTACAGCTCCTTAACATCCTCGCCGTGGTTGCCTTCATTGCCCGTTACGCCGAAATAACGCTCCTTTAGAATGGGATCTCGTTTATTCCACAGGGCAATAGAGAAACATAACAACTGCTGGTCATCACTGATCCCCGCAATACCTTCTTCGCCCCAGCGGTATGCTTTGCTTCTCGCGGCATCATGACTTATAAATTCCCAGGCTTCGCCGGTGGCACTGTAATCTTCGCGTACAGTTCCCCACTGCCGGTCGGTGACATAAGGCCCCCATTTTTTCCAGGAAGCAGCACCGCTTTTATCGTCCAGCAATCTTTTTTTCTCCTGCATGTTGATTGATTTTATTCGAATCGATTCGGGATTATCCGTAATATTTTACCCAATTATTGATTGTCAATTCTTAATTACTAATTATTAATTCTTAATTATTTCTAACCATTGTCTTCAAAACCGGGATAAAGTGTCATACCACCGTCCACAAACAAAGTAGTTCCGTTGATATAGTCTGCATCGTCGCTCGCCAGGAATACGGCTGCATTGCCAATGTCTTCCACCTGTCCAATCCTTTTTTCAGGGATGAGCCGAAGTAAATTTTGTAAATGCGCTGCAGTATCCCATGCGTCGTGGTTGATGGGTGTGGCAATCGCACCGGGTGCAATACTGTTGATACGTATTTTCTTCGGTGCAAATTCCTGCGCAATAGTCTTCATCATCATCATGATACCACCCTTACTCGCTGCATAGTTAGCATGACCGGCCCAGGGAATAACTTCGTGTACACTACTCATGCAAATAATTTTACCGGCAGCCCTGCTTCTTTTTTCATCAATACCTCTTCTTAAAAATTCCCTGATGGCTTCACGGGCGCAAAGAAACTGCCCCGTTAAATTCACCCCTATTACAAAGTTCCACTGTTCGAGTGTCATTTCGGTAAATTTCGCATCACGCTGCAAGCCTGCATTGTTTACCAGTATATCCACTGTACCGAATTGTGTGATGACATCTGCAAACATTTTTATTACCTGGTCTTCCTTGCTGACGTCGCAGGAATAGGTAATACCATTACCGCCCGCAGCGACAATCTCCTGTAATACCACGTCGGCTGCATCTTTTGTAGCGGGTACCGGGTAATTGATGACCACGGTAGCACCGGCTGCTGCCATTGATTTGGCAACCCCTGCACCGATGCCACTGCTGGCTCCCGTAATGATGGCTACTTGTCCCTGTAATTTTTTGTCCATTGTTTGTTGTTTAATAAAGTGATGTATTTATTGTGTATTGCTGTTGCTCCCTGAATACAGAAAGCCCTTTGTGAATCAGTTTAATTTCGAAGTCCGTTATAATATTCCGGTAGTTCTTATAAGCATCCTCTGGTGATTCAAATGGATTTTGCTGCCCGTAAATGTCCCCAGGAAAGCGGTCCGTTTCCGACATATAGTAAAAATGATCGGCGCTTTGCAATTGCCGCCACCAGTTCTGCTCCATCTCATTGCCATTGCTGTTTACCTTGTATTCGAGGCTGTATATTTTCTTCAGCATGTTGTTCTGCATGGTATTTTCGCAGCACACACAACTGGCGGCTTTGTCATCATTCCATGATATGGTTTCTGCCACATCGTACACTGCTTTCGGATCGCAGTGTTCCAATGCTTCAGAGGGTGTTACAAACGACCATTTTTTATCTGACAATAGCGCGGAGGGAAGGTTCCCGAGGAAATCAAATATACCGCTTGATTTTTTCTTGTGGGTACCAAATGTTTCATAATCCATAAAGAGGCTGATGTTACAGGCATCGGTATGGGCATGTACCCACTGCGCATATTTATCTGCCGTTAACGGATATTCACTCCACTGTTCCTGTCCAAAACGAAAGGCTATATCGTCACTGAGGCTGCGGTTGCGCAGCAGCAACCCAATATTGTCAGTGCCCGGTGGATGATACACCTGGTTCAGTGAACTTCCTTTCAGTAACCGATCCAGCCCCTCGCACACAATTCCCTTATAGCCCATCGCGGCAATAAATGCAGCGAGTTCATTGTTGTACACAAATTCCGTGTTCCTGAATACAGCAGGTGTGATACCGAACAACTCCCTAATGATAGAGGCATGCTTTTCCACCTGCAACCGGAAATCTTTTTTTG
Organism: Chitinophagaceae bacterium; assembly: GCA_044223995.1. GTDB lineage: Bacteria > Bacteroidota > Bacteroidia > Chitinophagales > Chitinophagaceae > JACMLD01. Next base: position 481,133 of record JBGALE010000004.1, on the reverse strand, counting down.
AATACAGCCAACTGAGAGAATTATAATAGGTTTCACTGAGTATTTCCACTGCCCCTGTTTGTACGAGCGATTGAAGTGATTCAATGACATCGGGCCGGAAAGTCTGAAATAATTCCAGTGTCGTACCGCTGATCGAAAATGCTATTTTAAAATTTCCTTTCCTAATCAAATTGCTGATGATGGCATTGGCCGGAAGGTAACATTCATCTGCAAGGATGTCAACCATGGCCTTATTGGCTGCCGCGTCGAAGTAAACAGGAATAACACCACCATGGCCATCTGTATAACGGCTCAACCGGTAAGGTATATGTATCCTGAAACAAAGCGTAATAGTTGGCATCTCTTAATGAATTTATTCAAATGTGTGGCACCGGAAGGTTAACTATGTGTTATCAGGGGTTGGGTGAAAAGGGACGGCACAGGTAATCACACCAGGCCGCCCCGGTTTTCCACTTAACCAAAAACCAAAACTTCCTGTCCGAAAAAAATTATTATTGCGAGGGTGTAAAATTATTGCGTACCGGCCGGTACGAATGTCGTGTTATATACAAAAAGGATAAGGTTTAATGATTAGTTCCAAACCAGCGGATCACACAATTCTATCTGTTTGCGGTTGTAGAATATTAAACCAGAATCTCTCAGCTCATTCAGCAAAACGTTTACGCTTTGACGTGAGGTAGCAATAACTCCTGCAATATCGCTGTGCGTCAGGTAATTGTTCAATACAATTTTGTCACCTACACGATTACCGTCTGTACGGGCCCAGTTTTTTATAAATCGTATCAGCCTTGATTTCGCATCACGAAATACGAGATCTGAATGACGGTTCTCCAGGCGTTTGAGTTTTTCATTTACGGTATTGGCATAACGCAGCGCCATCATCGGGTTGTCCTGTAATATTTTTTTGAAATCGCTTACATTAAAGTAGCAAACAACGGTGTTGGCAGTCAGCGCTTCTGCATATTCATCCAGCGATGGGCGTGACTCAAGGCTCAGGTCGCCAAACACATCAAATGCGGTGAGAATATCTTTTATCAGTTCATTTTCTGTTTCATTCATTTCACCGATTTTGATTTTCCCCTTGATAAGCAAATATATTTTGCTGTAATCGCCCTCGCCGTAGCCAAAAGTTTCTCCACGGTAGACCGTTTTCACCTTTACTGACTGGCATGCGTCCATTATTTTCTGATCGGGAACACCCGCAAACAATGGATGGCTCTTTAGATAAACATATTTGATTTCGTCGTACATAGCTGTAGGTTTTTATTTAATGGTAGATAGGTTTTGATTAGTTGATTGAATAAGCCAGGTTCCTTACAATATTGCTGACCAGTTCAGTCTCTGGCAACAAGTCTTTTTCCGGAACTTTCACCCGCCCTTTTTTGAACAGCAATACACCCGGCATATCCAGTATAGCATAGTCTTCCAGGCAGAACGCCGAAATTGCGGTAGCCCTGACATAGCTGAAGCTCCCAAAATTGGCTTCATAATATTTTTCCAGTTCGCGTCTCATAAAAAAACATTTATAAGTAGTTAAAATATTTTTCAGTTATTGGCATCTCCTGCCATTGCTTCCTCGATTTTGGATATAATGATATTTTTAGGTGTCAGCCCTATCACATGATCAACAATCTTTCCGCTCTTGAAGAACAAAATGGTCGGTATCTCCATCACGCCAAATTCTGCCTCCAGTCCTTTCTCCTTTTCCACATCCACCGTATAAAAGTTTACCATTCCATCATACGACTTCGCCAACTCGTTATATACTGGTTCAATTATCTGGCTAAGTCCATTCCATTGTTTCTTAAACTGTACCAGCGATAACACCTGGCTTTCCATTACCTGTTTTTGAAAATTACTCTTGCTTATCGGCTTGTTCATCTTTGTTTCTTTTTTGATACCGGTGTATAGCCAATCGGTATGCCAGATTTTTTTTACGAAAATCCACATGCCATGAAACCCTTTACAGTAAAGGGTTTCATGAATTTATTGTCGCCGCCAAACGGCCTGCCTTTACCATTAATATCTCCCAATATGTTGGGAGGCTCACAAAATGTTGGGAAATGTTTTTGGGAATAAGACCACCTCTGTATACGAATTTTAAATTACCAGGATCCGATTCCCTGCACTGGTAAAAAAGCCGTACAGCCACTAACAATACTTTAACGTATATGAATAACCGGTGTCATACACCTGACATACCCCGGCTTTTAAGGGTTTTATTTTTGAGCATTCTAAATTTTAGTCAATGAAAAATATTTTTACTGCACTGATAATAGTATTTACAAGTATCACATTTACCCAAGCACAGGTGAATACATTGTCACGTATCAACCAGTTTGCTGATTTATCCGGTACCATTGGCGACAGGCAGGGAACTGCTTCGGCTGCTTATGTATACAATTGGCGGCTTGGCTCAAAAAAAAGATGGGAAATCGGTGTGGGCGCCAGGTGGACGAGTTATTTCGGAACAAAAAGAGATTTCACCACCGCACCGGGAAGACTGGCCCGCTCCACGACATTTCCTTTTGTAATTGTATTTGCCGGGCAGGAAACGCAAAACTGGGATACACTCACCGTACAAAGGCCATTTGTCAACTCCCTGAATGTAACGGCCAATTTTGGTTACAATATCAGCACCAAATGGTCAGCCGGGTTTAATATCGACCTGATTGGCTTTTCTTTTGGAAGGAAAGGAAGTGGCATACTTACCAGTAACGGTGTTACAAAGAACGAACCCAATGCAAAACCCGCAGCATTCAATGTGCTGCTCACCGGCGACAATGACTACGGTAACCTCGCCTCGGAATTTTTTCTGAAGTACCAACTCAGCAAACGCTGGGGCCTGCGTGCCATTTATGAATTTTATTTTGCAGAATATAAAACAAGTACGGTAAAACAAACCGCACCTGACGGCACCATCGTCGATCGTTTCCGCAACAAAGCCAACACGCTTGGGTTGGGCATTGCTTATCATTTCTAATACTAAACACATTACTATGAAAAGAATCCTGTTATTACTATTGCTTACCGCTGCAATTGTTTCCTGCAGCAAACAAAACGAAGCGCCGACAACACCGGTTAATGAAACCATACCACCTGATACGACGGGCAACAATAACAATGCTGCCAAATTTGAAGGTACATTTATGAATGGCCCCTATGGCGGTGTAAGCGGAAAGGCAAAGATCTATTTACAGGGGGGAAAATACATTCTTGCACTGGAAAATATTTCCGTTATCAATGGGCCAGACCTGCATGTGTATTTATCTAAGGAAATGCAGCCGATCAATTTTATTGACCTGGGAAAATTAAAATCTACCAGCGGCAACCAATTATATGAAATACCTGGCTCACCCGATTTCAAAGAGTATACCTTTGCCCTGGTACATTGCCAGTTGTACAACCATCTTTTTGGAAGTGCCATGCTGAAATGATTAAAAACGATTGCATGAAAAAGTATCAAATATTTAGCCTGACAGGTCTGGTACTGTTAATACTTGTTACAGTGTCTCTTACCAGTCATTCAGTGCCGGTTCAGTTAAAAGACAATAAAGGGTTCGCAGTGGTGGAGTTGTTTACTTCCGAAGGTTGTTCCAGTTGTCCGCCTGCTGATGAAGCGGTGGCCAGGTTGCAGCAGGAAAATAACGAAAATGTATTTGTGCTCGGCTTTCACGTGGATTACTGGAACTATCTCGGCTGGAAAGACGAATACAGCAACGCCGTATTTACAAAAAGACAGGGCCTTTATGCTGAAAATTTCAACCTGAACAGCATTTATACGCCGCAGGTAATTGTCAATGGCAGAAAGGAATTTGTCGGGTCCAATGAAAGCCAGCTTCGAAAGACAGTAGAACAGCAATTGAAAGAGGCGTCACCGGCTACTGTTTTGTTGACAGCAAAAAATAACGGCAACCATAGTATCGAGATCGTGTTTAGCGGAACAAATACGAAAGGCGCTATTACCAATATCGCCCTTGTGCAGCGCGAAGCAGTATCCATGGTAAAACGTGGCGAAAATGAAGGAAGGGAACTGAAACATATCAACCTGGTGCGGGATTTTAGAAGCATTGAAGGTAGTGAAGGGAAAACCAATCTTTCTGTTCCTGCAGGAATCAGTGAAAAAAATTGCTTTGTGGTGGCTTATGCGCAAAATAAAAACGACTTGCAAATTATTGCAGCCGCCAAAACAAACATACAATAAAGGTTTTAACTGGATTGCTTAGGTTAATTTTCCCTCTTAATACCCAGTTTTTTCATTCTTGCTTCCAAAGTAGTGGCATTGAGGCCGAGTAATTTTGCAGCGCCTTTTTCGCCGCTCACTTTCCAGCCGGTCTTTTTAAGTACAGCAATAATATGATCCCGCTCAACGTCTTCCAATGTAACAGCTTCCTTTTTTTCATACACGTTATCTTCTAAGGGAAGCCAGTCGCCCGGTTCCAGTGTATTCCCCTTGGTTAATATCAGGGCACGCTCTATCAGGTTTTCAAGTTCACGGATATTGCCCGGCCAGTTGTACGCCATGAGACCATCCAATACTTCCGGGGAAATGCGAATGATATGTTTACCAATCTTTGTTTCGTGCTTCACACAAAAATGTTTCACCAGCAGTGGTATGTCTTCCTTCCGCTCACGCAGCGGTGGTGACACAATGGGAAATACATTCAACCGGTAATACAGGTCTTCCCGGAATTCTTTTTTTTCAATTGCCTGTTCCAAATTCCGGTTCGTAGCGGCAATCACCCGCACATTGACCGACATGGTTTTAGGGTTTCCCAACCGTTCAAATTCCCCCTCCTGTAAAATGCGCAGAAGTTTCGCCTGTAATTCTACCGGCAATTCCCCGATTTCATCCAGGAAAATGGTTCCACCGTCTGCCAGCTCAAACCTTCCAATCTTCCTGTCCATCGCACCGGTAAAGGCGCCTTTCTCATGTCCAAACAATTCGCTTTCTATCAGGTTGGCAGGCAAAGTGGCGCAGTTGACTTTTACCAGTGGCTTTTTGTTTCGGCTGCTGATATTATGTACAGCGCGTGCCAGTAATTCCTTTCCCGTGCCGCTTTCCCCCATTATCAACACCGTTGAATCAGTAGAAGCAACCTGTTCAATTTGTGCCAGCACTTTCTGAAAGTTTTTACACTTGCTGATGATCTCCTCAAAATTGCTGTTGAGTTTTATCTCTTCCTGCAGGTATTTATTTTCGGCCTGCAATTGATTTTTCAGTTCTTCAATTTCCTTCAGGCGGATTTTTAATTCATCATTGGCTTTCTCCAATCGCCGCTGTGCCGACAGCCGATCCAATTCCGCGCCTGCCCGTGATGCAAATATGCGCAGTATCGAAGTCTGGTTATGTTCACTGGTCATACTGGCGGTATCAAACGCAGCTATATGGCCGATCACATCGCCATTGGTAGGACTGTTAATAGGCACCGCAATAAATGAATCGTACCCAGCCTCTCTCGGGTATTGAATATCACAACCGGTTGGAATAAATACATCCTGTCCCCTGCCCTGCATCACGAGTTTACAGGGAGTTCCCTCCACGTCATACTCTACGTTTTTTACCAGTTCCTTGTTTTTTGTGTATGCCAGCGTTCGGACCCTTGTCCGATCCACATCAATACACTCAGAAATGATACAACGGTTGATATTAAGTGCGATGGTGATATAACGTGCCAAAGCCTCAAAAAAATCCTGTCCTATTTTAGCGGAAGTAGCTTCTGAAATTGTACGGAGCAATATTTCTGATGTACGCTGGTCGGGCAGGTCATTAACCAGTAAACAGCAATATTCTATTCCATAGGATTCCACGAAAGTACCGATGACATCTGCATCAAACGGGCGGCCGGACTGATGAACAAATGTTACCCTGCTGCTAATCCTTTTCTCTCCGGCTAATTTTTTCCAGAATTCACGGTAATCAGAAAAAATTGCCGCACTGGAAATGCAGGTTATCCGCGACTGCAATAGTTCTTTCTGTGAAAACCCGGTGATCGCTGTAGCCCGTTTATTGACATGCAGTATGGTTCCTGTGGCATCAATGATGAAAACGGCTTCCTGGTATTGTTCAAATGCAAGATGCGAGAACAACAATTCTTTTGCAGGCTCTTGTACAATTGCTTTGCTCATAATAAATGGACTTACCTTTTACAGGAACCCTGCTAAAGATAAGTAAAGGCCGCAAAATATACCCGGTAACAGCACAGAACTGTAAGCTATGCGACAGGAACCCTGTATTAACACACTGATTGGATTTCAATGGCGGGCTCCGTCAATAATTTTTTTGGGTTACATTGGGAACAATTTTCAATCAAAGGAGCTGTATGGGTCAGTTCATGGTTTCAGTCAATCATATTAATGTAGGAAATAGTGGCGCGTCCATTCTTGATGATATCAATTTTACCATTAAAGAAAACCAACGATGGGCTTTTACAGGGCCTTCCGGCAGCGGAAAAACTACACTGGCCAGAGTATTGGCGGGTAAAATATTTGCCGGGGGATCTGTTGATTTCTCTGCACCCGGGCAAAACACGGCTTCACCATCAGTTGTATTGATCGAACAGCAACACCGGTTCAAAACCCTGTCCAACACCAGTGATTTTTATTACCAGCAGCGCTTCAATTCCTTCGACTCGGAAGATGCAGCCACGGTAAGAAATTACCTTGGCAATTACAGCGATCCCAATCATTGGCTCGAACTCCTGCATATTTTTCCATTAATGGATGAACCGCTGATCCAGTTGTCAAACGGAGAAAACAAGCGGCTGCAAATCGCCCTTGCCTTATTGGAAAATCCTGATGTGATATTATTCGACAGCCCATTTACCGGGCTCGATACAGAAGGAAGGGGTACGCTGAATCAAATCATTGATATCATCAGTGCAAAAAGTATTCTCGTTATTCTTTTTACCAATACCAATGAATTCCCATCCTGTATTACACATGTTGCAGAATTAAATGAGGGGAAACTGGTATCCGTACAGGAAAAAGAAGGTTACCAGAACCGGGAAAACAAAGAGGTAAATATTGTCCTTCCTGGCATTCCACCTGGCATTGTTTCATCCTTCAGCAATATTCCGGCAACCATCATTGATATGAAAGCGGTGTATGTCCGTTATGGTAATAAAACCATACTGGATAATATCTACTGGCAGGTGAAAAAAGGAGAATGCTGGAGCGTATCCGGTCCCAATGGTGCGGGTAAATCGACATTGCTGAGTTTGATTACAGCAGACAATCCCCAGGCCTATGCCAATGATATTTATTTATTCGGCAGGAAAAGAGGCAGTGGTGAAAGCATCTGGGACATCAAGCGAAATATTGGTTATGTATCACCAGAACTGCATTTGTATTTCGAACAGGGGATGAATTGCTTCCAGGTGATTGCTTCGGGTTTGTTTGATACCATTGGTTTGTTTCGACAGTTGTCGGAAGAACAGGAAATGATCACGGAGGAATGGATACGGTTGTTTTCACTGCAACATCTTAAGCACAAATCATTGCAGCAATTATCGCTGGGCCAGCAGCGGAAAGTTTTACTGGCCCGGGCCCTCATAAAAAATCCGCCATTGCTGGTATTGGATGAACCCTGCCAGGGACTGGACGAACAACAAACCCGTTATTTTTCACGATTCGTGGATTATATTTATAACAGCTTTGGCACTACTATTCTTTATGTCAGCCACTACCATTCCGACCTTCCCAACTGTATTCAACACTTCCTGCGTCTCCGGGAAGGCAGACGGTTGGATAACGGTCAGGAAACTGCCCCCGGGACCTAAAAACGACCCGCCCGAGGGGCCTGGTCCGCGGAGTCAAAACGTAAACTGCTGATTATTAATACTAAAAAGCTTAACAAAAAAATTTCACGGGCTTTTGCCCCCAATGGCCGGATGGTTTAAAAAAAGGGCTATTTTTGGTATTCAGGGTCGGTATTATAGAATTACTTCCATTACCAACCACACTTACCCATTACAATTCTGATTTACTATCCATTAGTTTGCATTGTTGAAAGCTTAAAATTGTGACGTATGTATTCGTATGCATTATTGGAAACAGGTTGCTACTACCTTGTCCAGGAAAAAGAAGGGGAAGCGATAACCCTTATCAAAGTGAATTTTGATTCAGACCATTGTGTCTTTGTTTCAATATATAATGAAACCGAAGAACAGTTCTGGAGAAAGAAAACAGATCCCATTCTTGATATCATCGAATTGCTCAGCGATGAAAAAGTGAAGGAATGGGAAGCCATTTTCAACAACAACCAGGACGCCTATTATGAAGAAGACGAAGATTAACCGTCTTCTCATTTCATCCATCTTTTATTGTTTTTATTGATTGCAGGCGAACGTGACGATCGTCACACGGAGTTATCTTTTTTAAAATTAACTTTGCATACAATTATTTTACAATGAAAAATAACCTGCTCGGATTTTTGTTACTGTTCTTCTTTGCTTCCTGCCAGTCGGAAGCACAACCCATTAACCAGGTGAGTGCCGATGAGTTTGAAAAAGGGATGTCAGGAAAGGACGTCCAAGTCCTCGATGTAAGAACCGCAGGCGAATTCAGGACTGGTCACCTGCAGCATGCCCTGCAGGCAGATTGGAACAATGAAGCACAGTTCAAAGATCGCACGAGGCATCTTGACAAATCAAAACCGGTATATGTGTATTGCCTGAGTGGCAGCCGCAGCGCTGCAGCCGCTCAATGGCTGCAACAAAATGGATATAAAAATGTGGTGGCCCTGAAAGGTGGTGTCAATGCATGGAAACAGGCCAATAAACAACTGGAAGCTGCCGTTGCTGTAAAACAGATGACGGTTGCTGAATACAAAACACTTGTCGGCGACAAAGGAACTGTGTTGGTTGATTTTGGCGCTGAATGGTGCCCGCCCTGCAAAAAAATGGAACCCGTACTGGCTTTGCTGGAAAAAGAACTCGGCGAAAAATTTAAACTCGTTAAAGTAGACGGCGGCGTTCATCTCGATGTGATGAAACAGGAAAACGTGGAAGCCCTGCCTGTATTTATCATTTATAAAAATGGCCGGGAAGTGTGGCGCAAACAAGGTATTACTACACAGGAAGAGTTTAAAGCACAATTATAACCAACAAAATCTTTTTAGAAGATAACCAGTGGCAAAACCAAATCATCGTTGCCGCAACAGAAACGTACAAAATAAGAACCTTTTAAACGGCTTACATCAATTGTATTGATATTTCCATTCAGTACACCGGAATAGAATGTTTTCCCGTGCACATCATATATCAGCATCTTTGTTGACAACTCCGTTTTATTTGAAATCCATACGGTGACCGTTCCGTGAGCCGGGTTGGGGCCAAGCCTAAGTTTTACTTTCGCCTTACCCAGGTTATGGCTGTTTTGTGGCAAAAAGAAAAATGGTACTGATTTATTCCTGCAACCCCGGCTGTTAATAGCTTCTACCTGGTAATAACCCGGCTGCTGTGGCTGGAAATTTTTATTCACGGCTGTTTCAATGATCTGATCACCTTTGTACCACTGGTAAGCATTTGCGAAAGAGGCATTCAATACATTTCCGGTTTGATTTACAGCCGGACGTACCATACTATCAATATAGATCATAATAGAATCGCGGATCGTTTCTCCGCACTGGCTGATATCAACACTGAAAAGTGTTGTCTTCGCTGGAAAAACAACAGGGTTCTGTACCTGTGTATTATTGATGAGCGAAGCTGGCTGCCAGTTATAAGTGGCACCGGCATTTCCTGCATCCAATTGTATAGAGGAACCGGCACAGATGGTTGTATCTGCTCCAAGATTGAAAACCGGCATGGTTGTCTTTATTTCAATTTGTCGTGTAACCGTATCGGTTATACCCAGGCTGTTACCTATCACCAGCCGCACAGTAACCACCCCCTTTTTTGTATATACATGATCAGGGTTTTGCAGAATGGAAGAGTCACCATCTCCAAATGACCATTTCCAGGAACCAATGGGAAGCGAACCACACAGCAAGACAGAACCATCGGTAAAATGTGCTGTCACGGGCAGGCACTGACTGGGTATATCAACACCCATGGATGCTTTCATGGGAGCGGTTGTACTGAGAAGAATGCTGTCGCTGCCGGTACAAATTCCATGAGTAACCTGCACCCAATACAATCCAGCCTTCCTGGTGGTAATGGTGGAAGTGGTATCTCCATTACTCCAGAGGTAACTGTCGCCGGTTATACCCGGGTTGAACGTTATCGAATCCGAACCACAAATACTGGTATCATTTCCCAACTGTACATTGAGTGCGTTCAGCGTTATGGGAACTGTCAATATGGTGGAGTCCTTTACACCATTGTTATCCATCACAGTCAGGTGTACGGAATAATCGCCGGGCAGGAAATAATCATGCGATGGATGTTGTTGCGTTGATACATTTCCATCCCCAAAATCCCAGTTCCATGAAACGATGGTGCTGCTGCAGGCAACAGAATTATCAGTAAACTGAACAGTTACCGGGACGCAGGTAGCTGCTTTTACAAAATCAAATAATACTGCCAATTTGGGGTTCACCGTTACGCGCACCATGGAAGAAGCACTGCAGGTGCTGTTAAATACCTGCACCCAGTAATCACCGGTTGTGGTCACCTGTATTTGACGGGTTGTTTCGCCCGTGCTCCAATAATAAGAACTGCCCGGCTGCGGACCTGCATCTAATGTTACAACTATACCTTCACAAACAGTGGTATCATTTCCCAGGCTGACAACAGGTGTATTGGTTGTCACTGTCACTGATTTGATTTGCGTATTCGAAAAGCCGAGATCGTCAGTAACCGTTAGTGTTACTGTATAAGTTCCATTATTGTAATAATCGTGCAAAGGTTCCTGGTCGGTACTCGTACTTCCATCTCCAAAATCCCATGACCAGGAAACAATACTGACCGAAGTAGTGGAAGAGCTGTCTGTAAACTGAATGGTCTGCGGCAGGCAGGGGCTTAAATACAGCCAGCCGAAATTTGCAGCGACGATAGACTTCCCTGTTAAATGCTTTGTCTTTGAAGCAAATGGTAGCTTCTTTGCAGTTGCCGTATTGGCCAGTAAATAAAATGGGGAAATGAACAGCAACAGGGCTGTCAACAGAATAAGGGGTTGTATCCGGCAGGATCTACTGATTTTTCAAGGTTTGGATTCGGCATCAAGATAATAGCAAATTGTCATTTTTCAAATAGGCGGCTGATATTTATACAAGCCTGTTTTTTTGCCCTCAAATCTGAGTAAATTGCCCTCCCGGATTTACCTGTCATTGATTACACAGCAAACCATACAGCAGATACTCAGCCGCATCGATATTATCGATATCGTTGGCGGGTTTGTGAAGCTTAAAAAGCGGGGAACCAATTATTTGGGCCTCTGTCCTTTTCACAACGAAAAAACGCCCTCCTTTACTGTCAGCCCTTCAAAAGAAATATACAAGTGCTTTGGCTGCGGCCGCAGCGGCAACAGCATCAGCTTCCTGATGGAGCATGAAAAATACAGCTATGTGGAAGCACTTAGGTGGCTGGCCAATAAATACAATGTAGAAATCGAGGAAACAGAAACCAGCCCGGAAGTAAAGGCACAGCAACAGGTAGCAGAAAGCCTGCATATCATTAATTCATTTGCACAAAAATTCTTTGAAGAACAATTATTTCATACAGAAGAAGGTACAGACATCGCATTGAGTTATTTAAAGCACCGTGGATTCCGGGAAGATATCATCCGCAAATTTCAACTGGGTTATTCACCTGAATCGCGGAATGCGTTTGCAAAATCTGCATTGGCCAACCAGTTTAACCCGGATATTTTACAGAAGAGCGGCCTCGTGGTCATGCGCAATGATGAACTGACAGACAATTACCGGGGCAGGATTATTTTTCCCGTACATAATAACAGCGGCAAGATAATCGGCTTCGGCGCCAGGATTATTAAGAACAATGATCGATCGCCCAAATACATCAATACGCCTGAAAATGAATTGTACCTGAAAAGTAAAATTTTGTACGGTACTTATTTCGCAAGGCAGGCCATTGATAAAGCAGACGAGTGCTTACTGGTGGAAGGCTATACCGATGTTATTTCACTTCACCAGGCAGGTGTTGAAAATGTCGTCGCCAGCGGTGGTACTTCGCTGACACAGGATCAGTTGCGGCTGATCAGAAAATATACCAACAACCTTACCATCATCTACGATGGTGATGCCGCAGGTATAAAGGCGGCCCTGCGTGGGCTTGACCTGGCACTGGAAGAGGGATTGAATGTGAAACTGGTATTGATACCCGATAAGGAAGACCCTGATAGTTATGTAAACAAAGTCGGCGCTGCGGCTTTCAGTGAGTTTGTCGGTAAAAGTAAAAAAGACTTTATTTTATTCCAGCTTGATATCGCATTGAAAGATGCAGGAGCTGATAGCAACAAGAAGGCAGCCGTCGTGAACCAGGTGGCAGAAACCTTATCGAAGATTAATAAGTCGGAAGATTTTACAAAACTGCAGGATTATATACGGCAGTGCTCGCAATTGCTGAAGATAGATGAGACAGGTTTGAATGCACTGGTGAATAAATTCATCCGGGAACGGATTACAAAAATTGAAAACCGTTTACCGGTAGAAGACGCCAGGGCCATGGAGCAGGATGCCAGTCAAACGCAAACGGGTGCTATCGAAGATGAATCATTTAACCTGTTGTTCAAGGACGAAATGCATGAACGTTCCGTTGTTCGGGCACTGGTAGAATTTGGTTTGAAGGAATGGGATGAAAATCAGCGCGTGGCTGATTATATATTTGAAGAAATGATTGATGAAGATTTGTTCGACAATAAACAATTGCTCCGCATTTTCCACACCTATAAGACCTGGTATAAAGAAAAGCTGGAACCTACTGCGAAAAATTTTCTTTACCATGAAGATCAGCAACTCAGCACACTGGTAGTATCCATCATGGATTTTCCGTATGAACTGAGTGACAAATGGAAGTCCGAATTTGAAATGCCGGTACCCACCCGCGAAGATGTTTACCGGGATGAAGTATTATCAACACTCGGGTATTTAAAACTCCGGAAGATTAAAAGGATGATCGCGCAAAACCAGGCCGACCTGGAAAAATCTGCCAACAGTGATGAGCAATTAATGCTGATGCAAACCCACCAACACCTCAAACAAATGGAAAAGGAATTGTTACAGCAGGCCGGCACTGTTATCCTTCGCTAGGAAGCATGGCCAGCACTTTCTGTGCCTGTAGTAAATGACGTTCGTTGTGCGCAACAATAAAACGCAGGTTATCTCCCAACCGCAGTTTCAGCAGTTTTGTAAAGGAAAAGGGGATTTTTATTTTTTGCAGATCGACGTAGCGCGACAATTCCAGTATATGATCAAAATCGTCCAGTTGCTTCATAAAAGCGGTCAGCACTTTTGTACCATCCAGGTCAGCACCGTTCGCCTGCAGGAATTTTGGAGCGCGCAGCTTAAATACCGAACCATCTTCGCGCGGCATAATGAAATCGTAACTCCATTTCCCCAACAGGTTACTTTTGAATGTTTCCCTTGCGTGGATCGGGGCCTCTCCCAGGGCTGCATTAATATATTTCAGGTAAATGCCGTGTGTGATGTTGAGGTGCTCAAAAATTTCGGTAATGCTCCATTTGTCAGGTGCCGGCTTCCAGTGTAACTGTCCTGGCTGCAACTTTAAAAACGGCTGCATATTATTTCTGACAACTTCCAGCCTGTCGTGTAATTCGCTGAGGAGTGTTTTTTTGTGAAAAGCATTCATATCAGGAGCATATCACTGTATGAGACATTTACCATATCTTCTTTTTTTATAGCAAATTGTTCGATGTAATAATTACATTGATCACGCAGTTGTTCCAAAGATAAAGGCATGTACTTGTCACTTGCTTCTATTTCTACAAAATTACCCAATTGCCTTAGGGAGTCAATATGAAACTTTACATTTTCAATAAAGTAAATTTCGCGTTGCTTTTCTACCACCACTTTAACACCCAGGCTCCTCGTCAGCACTTCCTTTAAGGCTTCGCCATCCTGTACCTGCACCAGGCTAAAATCGGATTGTTTTGGACCAGCATCGTTCCTGCGTTCATAGTAGATAAGACTGTTTTCAATATTTCCCTGTCTTAATTTGAGCCTGCCGGTTGGTACATTAAAGTAAGTATCGGTTTGCAGGTCGGTGCCTTTAAATAATGCGTTGTTGCCAATCAGGAACTGGCGAATGGCGGCGGCATTGTTTGTCCTTGCCTTTATTTCAATATTGGTAAATGCCATAACGGATGGTTTATAAAAAAAGGTCTGCTGTAAGAGCAAACCTTTTTACAATGAAATGGATACAGTTTATACTTTCTCGGCTGTTTGGTACCTGGCGGTAACCGTGCCGCGTGTACGGGTCATGATCTCAATTTGTTTGGCTTTTTTGAAACGGATGGCGTTCCATACATGATCCAGCGCAACCTGTTCAAAATCTTCAAAGCCAACATTTGTAATACAATCCCAACTGCAACTACGGTTCAGATCGGTGGAAATTTTAGAGGTAGATTTTGGATAAGCTATCCACAGCTTGGCTTCAATATTCAAAGCCGGTAATACCTCTTTTAAAATTCCGCTCAATTGATTCTCGTTGACAGCAAAAACAAGTGCAAAATCAATTTTCCGGCTCTTCAGCAAAGGTGTTACATTCTTTGAAAAAGAGAGCTTGGTAAATTGTTTTTCGATAGATGAAGGTAGCCCCTGAATTAGCAAATTTTTTTCGTCCTGTAACTGGAGCTTTTCAAACAACGTTTGAGCCATATTTTGGGAATTTAATTTGATTTAGGGTTGTTCAAAGCGGGACTGCAAAGATAAGCAATTAGTTGTCTTTATGAAAGATTTTATTAATAAAAAACGCGCCAAATCCAGCTTTGGCGCGCCATTGGCCATATTGACCAAGATCATTTTTTAAGCAGCAGTGGGCTTATTTACCCACCGGCTTATAGTATTTTAATGCTTCGGGCATCAATTCTTTTAATTTTTCAATCCTCGTTTCATCGGATGGGTGTGTACTTAAAAACTCCGGTGGTTTTTGTCCGCCTGATTGTGCCATTCGCTGCCAGAGACCAATTGCTTCCTGCGGATTATAACCTGCCATTGCAGTAAATATCAAACCATATTTATCTGCTTCCAGTTCCTGTTTTCTTGAGTTGGGCAATAACACGCCCAATTGTGCCGTGGGCCCATAAATATTATTGAATATGCTTGCAGTTTTTTGATTGCTGCTGGTGAGTACACCGCCGGCAATACCAATACCCTGTGCCACCATCTGCTGGCTCATCCTTTCATTTCCATGATGTGCCAATGCATGTGAAATTTCATGTCCCATCACTACTGCCAATGCTGCTTCATTTTGCGTCATCGGTAACAAACCAGTGTACACGACTATTTTTCCGCCGGGCATACACCATGCATTTACTTCTTTCGAATCAACAAGATTGTATTCCCATTTATAACCTTCCAGTTCTTTTGTCAAACCTTTCTGACCATAATACTGGTTAATGGCATTCACCAGTCGCTGGCCCACCCTTCTCACCATTTCTGCATCCTTACTGCCGGTGCCTGAAACAACTTTATTCTGTGATAAAAATGACTGGTATTCCTGCGTAGACATTTGCTGCAGTTCTGATTCATTCAGCAATGACAATTGATTACGCCCGGTAATAGCATTTCTTGAACAGGCGAATGCGATGGTAAGAAGCAGTAACAGGGGGATCAGTTTTTTCATCTGTATAGTTTTTTGTTTTTATCAGCCGGATTTTTCCCAAAATTAAAAGACAATTGTTATACCAATTCAGCAGATGAAAAAAATAAAGGACCGGTTGCACCGATCACTTTCCTGTAAAGAGGCAGGTGATTTATTTTTCAATACCTGTATGACGACGCTGGCGGCGCCTGTCGCGGTATTTCAGGATGGGCACTTTGCTTTCGCTTCCCTTGATGAGGCGACTGATATTTTTCTGGTGCGTCAATATCACCAGCAATGCCACACCTACTGCAAACACGCGGTAGGCATGATTGTCGACATTAAATATCACGAGTATGAAAACCGGGAAAGCCAGGCTGGCCAGTATAGAACTGAGGGAAACAAAACGGGTGAGGTATAACACCAGCAGGAAAACACCACTGCAGCACAGTGCCGACCAGGGTGATATCCCGAGCACCAAACCAAACAAAGTTGCTACACCCTTGCCACCCCGGAAATCCGCCCAAATAGGGTAAATATGTCCCAATACAGCCGATAAACCAAGCCCAATCTGCAGGCTGGTCCTGGCAATATCGTGCTCAATATAATATGGAAATAATAGCGCTAATTTAACGGCAGCCAACCCTTTAAGCATATCTGCAATCATAACGAACGTACCCCATTTTTTTCCGAGTACACGAAAAGTATTGGTGGCGCCGGCGTTCCCACTGCCATAATCCCTGATGTCAATGCCGAAAAAATACCGGCTTACCCAGACTGATGTAGGAATAGAGCCTATCAGGTAAGCCAATAGAATAATCAGTACCTCTTTCATTCAAATATTGGTTGAAGTGGAATAACGAAAATAGCTAAAAACCACCAAAAAAGTTCATTGATTTTAGTCATTAACCAGTCGCAGACAAATCCAGCCGTTTTTATCTTTTTGCTCCTTTAGAACCAGTTGGTATTTTTTTGCATTTTCCAATACAGTTTGCCCGTCGTCTGCAAGCAAACCGCTCAATAATAAAACGCCGCCTGTTGCAAGATGTTGTTTCAGGCCAGCCATCGATTGTAATATCACGTTGCGGTTGATATTGGCCAGGATAATATCAAACTTGCCCATATCCGGGATTGTACTACTATTGATAAGTAGTATTTTATGACAGTTATTTCGATTAAAATTTTCCGTAGCATTTTCAATACTCCAGTTGTCATTATCAGTTGCAACAATACTGGTTGCGCCTTCTTTCTCTGCCAGTATAGCCAGTATCCCGGTGCCTGTTCCAAAATCAAATACATTCTTATTTGTAAAATCCAGCGCTGACATCATTTCCACCATGAGGAAGGTGGTAGCATGGTGCCCTGTTCCAAAACTCATTTTTGGTGTGATGACAATATCATGTTTTGCATTTGATAATGCCGGATGAAAACCGGCGCGTATATAGCAGTACTCATTGACCAGCACCGGCTGAAAACCCGATTCCCATTCTGCATTCCAGTTGCGGTTTTCAATATCGGTTTTTGTATACTCAACATCATAACGCGCGGCGATTTCCGACAGCGATTCTTTATCAAATTGCGTTGCCGGGATAAATGCCTTGATACTATCCCTCTCTTCTTCAAAGCCCTCATATCCTGCCACGGAAAGTTCGGCAATAAGGATATCTTTTATTGCCTGTTCCCTGACGGGGATGCATATTTGCACAAAAATATTTTCCATACCGCTTTATAAAAAAACCCCGATAGCTATGAATCGGGGTTCGGTTATTTATTTCGGAAAAGATATTAGTCCTGCTGTTTCTGCTGACCTTCCGGTTTAGGTAATAATACCTTCCTGGATAATTTGAATTTGCCGGATTTAGGATCAGTACCCGTCAGTTTCACTTTTACCACATCGCCTTCGTTCAATACCCCTTCCAGCGTTTCCAAACGCTTCCAGCTTACTTCAGATATATGCAGCAATCCCTGCTTGCCGGGAAGGAATTCAACAAATGCACCGTAAGGCATGATCGATTTCACTTTTGCTTCGTACACATCACCTACCTGCGGAACCGCTACGATGCCCTTAATCCAGGCAACGGCTCTTTCCACACCCTCTTTGTTGGTGCTGAAAATGCTTACTTCTCCCATTTCATTTTTCTCTTCAAGATTGATAGTAGTACCTGTTTCACGTTGAATCTCCTGGATGATTTTTCCACCCGGCCCGATAACGGCACCGATGAATTCCTTGTCGATAAACAATTTCACCATGCGTGGTGCATGTGGTTTCACATCGTTGCGGGCCTCCTGTATGGTAGCATACATGGCTTCGAGGATATGCATGCGGCCGTTGCGTGCCTGTGCCAGTGCCTGGCGCATAACGTCCATGCTCAGGCCGTCCACTTTAATATCCATCTGCACACCGCAAATACCTTCGCGGGTACCGGTTACTTTAAAATCCATATCACCCAGGTGATCTTCATCGCCCAGGATATCTGTAAGGATAGCAAATTTTCCTTCTTTTGTTATCAGGCCCATCGCCACACCACTCACGTGTTTTGGAATAGGAACACCTGCATCCATCAGTGCCAGTGAACCGGCACATACGGTAGCCATGGAAGAAGAACCATTTGATTCGAGGATATCGCTTACCACGCGAACCGTATAAGGATATTCACCGCCCGGCATCATTTGTTTCAGTGAACGCATGGCGAGGTTTCCATGTCCTACTTCGCGGCGGCCCGGTCCTCTCATCGGTTTTACTTCACCGGTTGAGAAGGGCGGGAAATTATAATGCAGAATAAACTTGGAATAATCAGATACTGCGGCACTTTCCACCAGCAGTGAATCGAGCGGTGTACCCAATGTCACTGTAGTGAGTGATTGTGTTTCACCACGTGTAAAAAGGGATGCACCATGTGGTGCGGGCAATACGTCTATTTCCATACTCAGCGGGCGAACCTGGTCGAGGCTGCGGCCATCCAGGCGTACGCGATCGTTCAGGATCATATCTCTCACCACATAATATTGTAAATCGTGGTAATAATTCTTTGCCCATTTTTTAATATCGTCTGGCAGGCTTTCTCCTTCTGCTACATTATACAATGTTTTCAGGTGTGTCAGCAGTTCTTCTTCCACTGCTTCAAATTTATCTCCACGTTCGTGTTTGCTGCTGCCGGATTTGGCGATTGCGTATACTTTTGGTTGCGCAAATGTATTCACCTGTGTACGCAGTTCTTCATTGTGAACCGGTTTGGTATATTCTCTTTTAGCAGTGACACCTTTCAGTTTTCTCAGCTCTTCCTGTGCTTTCACCTGTACGCGAATGGCATCATGCGCCAGTTCGATGGCTTTGATCAAATCTTCTTCTGAACATTCTTTGGCTTCTCCTTCCACCATCATGATATTCTTATCGGTAGCTGCAATGATAAAATCCATGTCTGCTTTGGCGAGTTCACTCCTGAACGGATTCACTACAAATTTTCCATCGATGCGGGCCACCCTTACTTCAGAAATGATTTCCTGGATGGGAACATCAGATACTGCCAGTGCTGCCGATGCTGCCAGGCAGGCCAGTGCATCGGGCATTACTTCTGCATCGCTTGATATCAGTGTAACGAGTACCTGTACGTCGCAGAAATAATCTTCCGGGAACAGGGGGCGCAGTGCACGGTCAATTAAACGGGAGGTTAGTATTTCATAATCATTCAGCCTTGCTTCTCTCTTGAAGAAAGAGCCCGGTATACGGCCGGCTGATGCAAATTTTTCCTGGTAATCTACTGTCAGGGGGAAGAAGCTTTGTCCTTCCTTGGGTTCTTTGTTGGCAACAACGGTTGCAAGGATAATACAATTACCCTGGCGAACAGTTACAGCGCCATCGGCCTGGCGGGCCAGTTTGCCGGTTTCAATGATAACCTCGCGGCCGTCACTTATGGTAAATTTTGATTGAACGGGTTGTGATAACATACTGTTTGAATTTGAAAACAAGTGTTACGGATGATGGTATGGGTGGGACGTGATGGTTGATCCCGTAAACTTGTTCCTGTGATGAATGATTTCAGTAAAATCCCCTACATACAATTATTCCCAACCTGAAGCAGCGTTGGGAATAAGTTGCAATTATGATAGAGTTATTTTCTAAGTCCGAGTTTTCCAATTAATTCGCGGTAACCTTTCAGGTCGTGCTTGCTGTAGTAAGTAAGCAAACGCTTTCTTTTACCTACCAGTTGCATCAGTCCACGGTTGGTGGAAAAATCTTTTTTGTTGTCCTGAAGGTGCTTGGAGATTTGCGAAATCCGCTCTGTCAGTATCGCAATCTGTCCTTCAATGGAACCAGTATTGGCAGGAGCACCACCGTAATCTGCGAAAAATTTAGCTTTCTTTTCTTTTGTTAAATAAGGCATCTTTAATTTTTTAAAAAGGCATCCAATAATTTACATCTTAATAATTCGGCGGCAAAGGTAGAGAAATATTTGAAAAATTAGGCGGTAAACTGGAGTTTTTTTGGGACTTTGGCGGCCGGAAAACCCCGTTTTACGGGCTAAAAAGTGAAGCGGTTAGGTTTGAAAATGAGTAAATCAGTAAAAAACAAAACATAAATGGCCAAACGGGCATTCATTTTATGGGTAAACGGATCATTTTTACTGTCACCAACAATCTCAGTTTCGACCAGCGCATGAACCGTATTTGCACTTCGCTTGCCCATGCCGGTTATGACGTACTGCTGGTGGGCAGGAAAACAGCCGGTTCACCTCCCCTGTCCCCAAAACCCTACCGCCAGGCCAGGCTGCGGACTGCGTTTTCCTCCGGCAAACTGTTTTATGCCTTCTTCAATATACAGTTGTTTTTTTACCTGCTTTTCAGAAAAGCAGCCATCATTTGCGCCATCGATCTCGATACTATTTTACCCTGTTTATTCGCATCGGGCCTGAAAGGATGCCAGCGGGTTTATGATGCACATGAACTTTTTTGCGAGATGAAAGAAGTGGTCAGCCGCCCTGCTATTTATCGTGCCTGGAAAAGGATCGAACGTTTCACCGTCCCAAAATTTAAACATGGGTATACGGTGAATCAACTCATCGCCGGAGAATTTCAATCCATGTATGGTGTGTCGTATGAAGTCATCCGAAATATGCCAATATTGAATGACCCGGCCCTGCCATCTGCGCGGGAGAAATTTATTGTATACCAGGGTGCCGTCAACGAAGGGCGGTGTTTTGAAACACTGATACCCGCCATGCAGCAGGTCAACGCTTCCCTGATCGTTTGCGGCGATGGTAATTTTATGGAACAGGCAAAGGCATTGGTGCAACAATACCAGGTGGCTGATAAAGTTCAGTTTCGCGGATATATTTTACCGGAACAATTACAATTACTCACCTGCCAGGCAGCCATTGGAATTACTTTATTTGAAAAAGATGGCAGGAGCAATTACTATTCACTGGCCAATAAATATTTTGACTATATACAGGCTGGCACGCCACAGGTATGTGTTGATTACCCCGCTTACCGCGAAATAAACAATTTGTATGAAACGGCTGTTCTAATAGATACCGTGGACCCGGCTGCGATAGCTTCCGCGCTCAACAATTTATTATCCGATGAACAGTTATACAAAAGACTGGCCGCTAATTGTATCAATGCCAGGAAGGAACTTAACTGGCAGCAGGAAGAAAAAAAGCTGATTTCCTTCTATCACCATTTATCGTTATAACAAAGCGTGGAAAAATACCTACATATTGTTTGTCATGATGTGCCCTATCCGCTCGATTACGGAGGCGTGTTCGACCTGTTCTGCAAGCTTAAAGCATTACAGGAAGAAGGCGTTCGCATACTGCTGCATTGTTTTGATTATGGAAGGGGGCGGCAGCCGGAGCTGAACCGTTATTGCGAAGAAGTGTATTATTATCACCGCAACGAAGGGCATAAAGGCTTCTCCACACACCTGCCCTATATTGTTTGTTCCCGTTCTGCCCAGGCACTCACGGATAATTTATTAAAAGATAATCACCCCATACTCCTCGAAGGCATTCACTGCTCATATATCGTCAACTGCAGCCAGTTTGCCGGGCGTAAAATGATCCTCCGCCTCCACAATGTGGAGTTTGAATATTACCGGCAACTGTACCGGCATTGCAGCTCTCTGCTGCGGAAAGCATATTTCTACAATGAAAGCCGTATGCTGAAGCAGTATGAAAAAAAACTGGCCAACAAATTACCCATCGTGGCAGTGTCACCAAAAGATGTGGACACTTATCAAAAAGTATTTCATGCAAGGCAGATCAATTACCTGCCGGTATTTGTTCCCTGGGATTCGGTGAAGTCACTGGAAGGAATGGGTACCTATTGTTTGTATCACGGTAATCTTTCGGTCGCTGAAAACGAAAAGGCTGCCATCTGGCTATTGGAAAATGTGTTTAATGATGTAAAAGTTCCCTTCGTGATTGCGGGTAAAAACCCTTCTGCACGATTGGAAAAGGCGGCACATGAAAGAACACATACCTGCCTGGTGGGAAACCCTGCTGAAGATGAAATGAAGGACCTGATTGCGAAAGCACAAATAAATATCCTTCCTTCTTTTAATGAAACAGGTATTAAACTGAAATTACTCAATGCGCTGTTTAATGGAAGGCATTGCGTGGTGAATGATGCCGCTATCGAAAACACGGGACTGGAGTCTGCCTGTCATATAGGAAGCAACGCAACATCGCTGAAGGAAATTGTGATTCAATTATATCACCTGCCCTTTGCACCGGAAGACAAGAAAATACGCGAAGCCGTACTGGGCAGCACATTTAATAACAAAGCCAATGCCCGGAAACTTAGTTCATTGATATGGTAGCATTGTCTTCCACCCTTCCCCTTTCTGTTTTGATGGTGCGCGCCGGAAATTTATTAATAACAATATAGTCGTGTGTGGCCATGATGATGGTAGTACCATAGTCTTTACAAATCTGGAAAAGCAGTTGCATGATTTCGTCGGATGTTTCCGGATCAAGGTTACCGGTAGGCTCATCGGCCAAAATAAGTTTGGGTGAATTGAGCAATGCACGGGCAATGTCCACACGCTGTTGTTCCCCGCCGCTCATTTCAAAGGGCATTTTGAAACCCTTGCTTTTTAATCCTACCTTATCCAGTACGTCGGCAATTTTTTCATCCATCAGTTTTTCATCTTTCCAGCCGGTGGCTTTCAGCACGAACTTGAGATTATTATTAACATCGCGATCGGTGAGCAATTGAAAATCCTGGAATACCACGCCCAGTGTGCGGCGGAGGAATGGAACTTTTTTCCAGTCCATGTCTTTCAGGTTAAACCCTGCCACTATCCCTTCTCCTTCTGTCAGTGTAAGATCACCATAGAGTGTTTTCAGCAGGCTCGATTTACCGGTGCCCGTTTTACCTACCAGGTATACAAATTCTCCCTTGTTGATAGAAATATTCACATCCTGCAATACCATTGAATTTCCCTGTAATTAAATAATGTTTCTTCGGGCAGGCACAAATGTAAACAATTGTGCAAAAGTAGTCTGTGCTATAAAGTCAATGACTCCTTCTTCCTAACAGCAACCCTTCTCCATTGGTACAACAGGTAAATTATCATGATGATGGTAATCAATTGCGTTACCAGCAAACCGCCAATTAAATTACTCACAGGCCCATCACTGTTCATGCCCGGTAATTTGTCGCCCGGCAATGCAGACAGCGGTGGGTACATAGTGTATCCCCTTTCACTGCGATCAAGTATGTCCAGTAAATACACCAGTGCTGCAATCAACCCTATACCGCCTGCCATTGCCAGTAAGTTGATACAGGCAATACGAAAAGACAGCCAAATGCTCCTGGCATAATAAATAACAAAAAGGAGAAAGAAAAAAAATGGCGACAGCATCCGGATAGAAGAACCGACATAGAATGCGCTGAACAGGTGCAGCATCAAGGTGCCGGACAGGATACCACCTTTATAAAAATAAGAACCGAGCAATACCGTGATCAGCAGGCAAAATAATATGCAGGCAATTTCAATTACCCACCTGCGCGCATTTTTAGACATCATTCGTAACGCTTAAATAAGATTTGGATGGGGCGAATATAAACTTCTTTTACCGGCCGGACATTGCAGCATAAAAAAGCAACCCGTTTTTACACTGCCTGCAGATCAGCCACCGGGGTTTTAGTGGCTGCAATCATATCACTGATCGATAATACATTGCTGATATGCGCCAGGCCCCAGTTTTGCAATTGCATCATCAATGGCATGAGCGATGCACCTTTTCCTGATAATTGATAGGTTACCTGTTGTAATTTTCTATCGTATTGCACCCTTGTTATCAAACCATCTTCTTCCAGTTCACGCAATTGATCCGACAACATCTTCCTGCTGATATTGGGAATTGCCCGGTACAGTTCGTTGTACCGCATCGGTCCTGCCGACAGGTAACAGATGATACAGGGTTTCCACTTGCTGGCGAACAAACGAAGTGTGGCAATTACGGAACATTGTTGTTCAAAATGCCGGGAAGCCCTGTTTTTGACCGGTAACCTTTTTGTAACTACTTGTCTCATATTAAAACGCCCTTTACTTTTATGCACAATAAATGTATACAATAAAATGGAGTACCACCTTGCACAAATCAATATCGCGCGAATGCTGGCGCCCATTGACAGTCCTGTGATGAGCGATTTCGTAGCCAATCTTGACGCCATCAATGCACTGGCAGAAAACAGCCCGGGGTTTGTATGGCGGCTGAAGACCGATGACAACAATGCCACCTCCATCAAAATATACGGGGATGATTTTCTGATTGTCAATATGTCGGCCTGGAAAAATATTGACGCACTGTTTGCGTTTGCCTACCAGTCGCAGCATGTGGAAATATTTAAAAGAAGAAGGGAATGGTTTTCAAAAATGCAGGAAATGCATATGGCATTGTGGTATGTACCGGAATATTGTTTCCCTACGGTGGACGACGCCACGGAACGGCTGAACTATACCAGGGAACATGGAGAGACGCCCTATGCATTTAGTTTTAAGAAGCGGTTCACCGCTGAAGAAGCATCGTGTTATAGTAAACTGTTCAGCAATAGATAGAGTTGTTGATGTTTTTTATAAATGACTGTATAGAATAAATCCAGGCGTACTCATTGCCTGCAGGTCCCCTCAACTGTCAAAAGCCTGCTCTCGCCGAAAAAAAGCCCCATATAAGCGAAATATTTATATTTCATAAGCGTTTACACTTAGTTTTAGTCATCCAATCCCTGTGAACCTGGTGACAGTATTTTGAAAGGCATTTCCCGTCAGCAAAAAGCATCCCCTCAATATTTCACCCCGACATTGTAAGAACCGGCTGTAAGGGCTTAATTGTTTCATCAGTTTTCACACCTGCGAAAACCCTGCCTGTCAAGGGACAGGTAGATTACCCGGTCTTTTTGTACCGGCCAATATTCATTTTTCAGTAATACCGTAGAATATGAGACTGTACCATTACCCTTTAAAAACATGGGCGATCCTGGTATTTACCGGGTGGTCATTTTTGACAACTGCAGATGCTTCTGCCCAGTTGTGCAGCAATCCCAATACATTGTTCGCCATCGACAATGCGGGATTGTTGTATTCGGTAGACCCCACCAGTGCAGCAACGAGTGCCGCTATGAATACAGCGCCGTACAACAATGCCGCTTCCTATACAACAGTAGTTGCTGCGCAGACTTCCGCAGCGAGCAACGCCAATGGACTTGGCTACAACAGCGTGAATGGAAAATTTTATTATTTTAAAAGGGATCCCTCTGGTGGTAACAAGCAATTTGTTTCCTACGATCCTGTCATCAATAAATATACAACCCTGGCGGTAACTCCGATCACCGTATCTGTGCATTCGGCCTGTATTAATTTTAACGGAACAGGATATTATTGCCTCGACGTCAGCAGCAATCTTTATTACTATGATATTTTGCTAAACACCTGGACATTTATCACGGCCACTTTTACCGATCAGTATGGGAATAATATCACGACTTTATTCCAGAATTTCAGTACAGGCGATATGGCAATCGATGGTTTCAATAATATTTGGATCCTGCCCTGCAATGCCACCAATTATGCATTGTATAAAATGTCGGGTCCGCTGCCAACGTCTGCGGTAGCCAGTATCACCCTGCAGGAAATAACACCGCCTACAAAAGCAACACCATCGGGCGTAACTTTGTATGGTGTGGCCTTCGATGCGTCGGGCAATATATATATGTCGACCTCAACAGGGCAATTGTTCAAACTTACTTCCGCGGCAGCAACACCTGTGCTGATGGGTGTGATGAACCCGACGGGTATGACAGATCTTACTTCCTGCAGTTTCCCGTTGACGATATTGCCTGTTACCTGGACTTCTTTTAACGCCACCATGCAGGCGAACGGAAGTATTGCACTGAGTTGGAATACCGGAACTGCATCTGCCGTCAATGGCTTTACCATTGAACACAGTACAGACGGAAACAACTGGCAGCCGATTGGTTTTGTACAGGGTAATTTGGCGAACAATAATACCTATTCATTTACTGATCTTTCACCAGGCAATGCCAGTAATTACTACCGCATACAGGCTTTTAATACAGATGGAACGGTTTCTTATTCAAAAATCGCATCGGTTACTGTTAAGAATACCGACAGGACAGTCATCTGGCCCAATCCCGTCACTGATAAAATCAATATCCGCACAGGCAATAACAATGCATGGGTCGTTATATATGATGCAGGGGGAAACGCAGTGATTAAATCAACACTCCAGGCTGGTATCAATACTATTCCATTACCATTTTTGCCGGCGTCTGCTTATACAGTACAGGTGTATTTACCAAACGGGGAACTGGTGAGTTATAAAATAGTCAAGCAATAAAAAAATAATAGACGGGCGTCCCTATTCAGGCACAAACGCCCCGTAACAGATGAAAGATTATATTGCTTATATTTGATATATCCTGCAGCAGCTTCCCGGTTAAAACTACCTGTTATGAAAAAAACGATCATCTTATCCTTCTTTATCACTTTGTCGCTGGCAGGTTTTTGCCAGCTTGATTTTAAAAACTCCAACGTAGGCAGGACCCTCGAATTCCAGGATATCGACGGCCAGTCGCTTTTAAAAAAATATGACCCGTCCATCAATGGTTCTCCATTTATCATGGAAGACTGGGTACCGGCCAAAGTAACACTTGCAAAGGGAAAAATCATCGGGCCCATACCAGTAAAGCTGAACATTGAAAGCAATGAACTTTATTTCAAAGATGCCAACGGCAATGAACTGATTACCCTCAACGGGCTTGCCCGGAAAATTGATTGCGTAAATTATTTTTCCAAAGACGGTATTAAATACGTATTCAAAAGCGGCTACCCGAAAATAGATGCCCAGGATGAAAATTATTTTTACCAGGTGTATACAGAGGGGAAAATAGAACTGCTGGCAAAAAAATACAAATACATCAGCTCAGTAAAAGATAGTTATACCGGTGAAATAGCAAAGGATTTTGTGGATGGCGCTGTCGTGCTGTATGTATTTACCAATAACGCCATGCAGCCATTTCGCGGATCTAAAAATACGGTGCTGGAGCTGATGAAAGACAAGGAAAAACCGATCAGCGATTTTATAGACGCCAATAAGATCAACTTTAAAAAGATACCCGACCTGATTAAATTGATTAACTACTACAATACATTATGATGCCGTGGATATGACGGCTTGCAAGTACCATACAAGTGTTGTCCCAGTGCTAGTACTGCCACCGGATAAAACAAGAAGACAATATTCATATACAGCCGCAAAAATAATGTCAGGTAAGCCAGTCCCCCATTCTTCTGTACATTGCAACCCATGAAAATCATTACCTGGAACTGCAATATGGCTTTTCGCAGGAAAGCCGGATTCATACTGGTACATCAGCCGGATATATTGATTGTCCCGGAATGCGAACATCCAGATAAACTGGTATTTGACAATAACACACCCAAACCCAGCAGTATGCTTTGGTTTGGCTCCAACCCCCATAAAGGACTGGGCATTTTTGCCTATAATGATTTTACACTGAAGCTTCGCCGCATGTATAATCCCGAATTAAAATTAATTGTGCCCATCGCGGCGGGTAATGGAAAAGAAACATTTACGCTGTATGCAATCTGGGCCAACAATCCCGCAGATCCCGACGGACAGTATGTAGAACAGGTTTGGAAGGCTATTCATTACTACCGTAAACACCTGAAGAACAAACAAACCATTCTCGCCGGGGATTTTAACAGCAATACCATTTGGGACAGGCCACATCGCGCGGGCAATCATTCCAGCGTGGTGAAATTTTTAGAGAAGAAAAAAATTTACAGTGCCTACCATGTACATCACCAGCAGGAACAGGGAAAGGAAGCACATCCTACTTTGTATATGTACCGCCACAAAGACAAACCTTATCACATTGACTATTGTTTTGTATCGGAAGACCTCGCTGCCAGATTGCTTGCAGTAGAGATAGGTGAACATGGTTACTGGTCAAAATACAGCGACCATGTACCGGTGATGGTAACAGTAAATGAAATATAAAAAAACCGGGGCCTTTCACCAAAGACCCCGGCTACTTTCAAATTTCTGTACTATTACTGTGTGGGCACATAGCCATCAGTGCCATTGCTTTGAAATATGACCTGCTTACTATCATACCTCGATACTTTGGTATCGTGAATTTTAAAACTTCCCAGGCTCAGCTTTTTTGTCCTGGGTGTACCACTTTCACTTTTGAAATTGAGAATAATATCCATGTTTTGAAAATCCCAGTCGTCGCTTCCACCATGATGTTCAATCAGCTTCAGTGCAACAAACCCACCATTGTTTAATTCCGCTTCGGTAATGGGTGCTGTAATGGGTATGACTACCTGGTAGGGATTGCCGTCTCTTTTATATTCTGTGTGATTGTCGTAAAACTGTGCAAACCATCGTGGATGTAAAGGATCGCCGCCGGAAAGCGATAACCAAAACTCGGACTCGCGATTTTTATCGTCTTCCCCGGTGCTGAAGACAGCCACGACAGACTGAAGTGTAAACGTTTCATTGGCTGGTGTGCATTCCTGTATCGTTGTTTTGTCCGTAATACTTTCAATACCCATATAGTCGCCATCAAGGTTTACCAGTGCATACTGTATTGGTTTGGCAGAAATATAATCACAACCACTAAAAAAATTATTAATGGTATTCAGGAAATCATCCGGGTTGCAGGAGAATGTACCGGGGAACCTTTGCGGGAAGCCTACCAAAAGTCCATTGATGGTTACCTTTGCTTTTTTACTGGAAACGGCTGCTTTAAATTTCGTCCAGGCACTTTCTACCCCATCATTGTAATTCAAATCCAAATTTCCCGCATTGTCCTCTGCACTCAGTTCAATATCTACGTTGGCCAGTACACGTGCCCCAAACGTAACATCCTGTATCATCACCGGGAAACCTGGTGGTACCGCCGTACCAGGGTTGTACAAGGAGGATGTTTTGGGCATCACACTAAATGTATACAATGATTTTACAGCGTCAATAGTATAATAAACATGGTAGCTCGATTGACTGTGCGAAAAAGAGCCACTACCGGTAAATGCACCATAAGAACCACCGGCTGCAGTAACGATGGCCAGTTGCTCTGCATTTTCTGTTTTGGTTATTTGCATTTGTATATGTGCGCCACCAGGGTTACCACCAAAATTTGTGACCAGCGATTTCATACCATTGGCCAGGCTCTCACGGTTGGGGTCTGCAATATCAGCACTCACGGATCCGGCATTGTAGGCATCTGATACAAGTGCCACCGGTGCACGGTTAACATTTTCCCTCTGGTTAAAATTTCCTTTTGATAAATCATCAAAATCAAAGATCATCCCCGGCAGGATGTTGGAACCCTGCATTTCTGATTGCGCATTCATAAAACTGGTACTACGTGCATTGAATATAAGCGTGGTAGTATGACAGTTCATCTTTTTACTATTGTCAAAAGTTGTGGGTGACGTAGCTGATATCCTGGCATTGTATTCGGCACCTTCTTTCCAGTCGGCGATTTCACCGGGCCTTTTGAGAAAATAGGTAACGGAATGGCCATCCTGTGTTTTCTTTATCACAGGTGGTATGAGTGACTGCTCCATATTGCTAAGAGACGTGTGTACATTGCTGCTGCCTGTGTGTACGGGTGACATTGTCCTGGCCGTTCCATTGAATGTTGTGTTATTACCGGGCTTTAGTTTTGATACTGTTATAGCAAAGCTATTGGCAGCGCGTATATTTCCTTTTGTAAATTGTTTCCGGTAACCCATGAAATTTATACTCTGTGGCTTCGGCACAAATACCGGCATTGATCTGACAGCATTGTTATGATTATTAAGAGTGGACCGGACCTGCTGATTGGAAGGCCGCACCTGGCAAAAGCTCTCTTCCTGTACAAAAACCGTTATCACCAGTGATAACAGAAACAGTAACTTTTTCATATTGAACTAATTTGTTTTAAAATATCATACCGTGGTTTAGTAACTATTTGCCTGGCAGAAACCTGCCCACCATCACAGCATTTTCATAGGGGTTATACCCGGGTTTGGGGTTGTGAATGCTCCAACTGTAGGCAGTAATGGCGCCAGTAACGTCGGCGTATAAACGAAAAAGTCCCTTCCCCAGCCCGGAATATTCCCTGCCGTTGTTTCCGGACCTCGTATCTTCTTTCCCATGAGGCGATCTGCTGCAGTCAATTACTTCTATTTCATACTGACGGGTGCCGGGTTCAATAATATTGGTCGCCTGCCGGGGCTTTGGCAATGTGGCGACCAGCATGCAGTGACCGGTATTGTCTTCATGCTCCGACCGGTCTTTGTATTCAAGTGCAATTAAATCGCCGGGCTTTATTTCATCAATATGACTGATTCGTATAAAATGATTGCCCGATGCAATTGCTTCGAAGTAATGATAAGCCAGCATCCTTCTTTTCCCAAATACTCTTTTAAAATCTTCTTCACTCCATTGAAAAGTTCTGCTGATAAGCGCATTGATAAATCCACTGCAATCTGTGTAACAATGATAACCGGATCCATTATTTTCCCAGGCAATATCTTCCGATTTGTGACGGTATTCTGTATTGCCGGCATTAATGTGTTCCACGAGGTTTTCAGCCTGCGCTAACATAGGTGCACGCTGGCCGACATGGGTATAACCAACCAACATGCAGCATGTGGCGAATAGGGCAATTGTTTTATAAACAGGAGTTCTCATGCAGATTTACCAGTTGTGATATTATCGCATATAAGCATTTGCATCAACTGTTCCATCGCGGTTGGCATCAATACCTGCAGATTTAATTTTTATTTTCAGGTAGCCATTGCTGCCACTGGTACCTACCTGCCTGACAACAGCTACCAGCGCATACACTTCCCTTGATTCCATTTGAATTTTTAAAGCGAATACCTGGCCGTCCAGTTTTTGTCCAACAGATGTATAATAACCGGCATAATCCTGTGCATTGCGTACCGCATTCTGTATTTGGCTGTTATTTTGTATTTGATCAAACTGCCCGATGGTGAGTTTGGTAAGTGCCACTTCACTTTCGTTTACATCTTTCCATTGTAATACCTGGTCGCTGGTATGTTCGGTCATGTACCCTGCCGTATTATTGTTGCGTGCAAAACCTGGTGTCATCAGGCAATAAGTGTTTTGGCCATCAGCAGGTGCAAAAAACAAAAGATCAACGGATGTGGGGTTTTGTGCTGCATCGCCCATACCTATTACTGTTCCCGTAAGTGCATCCAGGCAATTCCCATACAATCCGTTGTTTTGATTGCCCCAGTTGCCCGTCGCATCATTATTGACAGTAGCGGGGTTGTTAATGGGCAGGTTTTGATTGGGCAGGTAATTTTGATAATTATTGGTACCAGGCTGGTTATTGCCATAACTGTTATTATTGTTGCCGTAATTATTTTGGTTGTTATTGGTGTTGGTATTATTACCATACTGGCTGGAGCCATTGTAGCCCGATTGTGTATCGTTGGAATTATTTTGCTGGTTATAGCTGGAATTAGCACCGTTGTTGGCGACATTATTATTACTATTTTTTCCAAAAGCGTCTTTCGAGGAATTTTTTACATCAGTGGCCAATTGTTTGGCATCAAAGAAAAGCTGGCGTGCCTTCAGCAGGTAGGGCTGAAAAACGGCTATCACATTACTTACCTTGTTGACGGTATTATTTGCTTTTTGCAGGATATCCTGCTTTCCCTGGTTTTGGGATAAAATTGTCAATGGCAGGGCAATTGACAGCAGCAGCAAGAAAGTGAATATTTGTTTCATAACTGGGGTGTGAAGCGTTTACCAATCTACGGCCGGTGCAATCATCATTTGTCCCGGTAGCGTCGTTGGTAAAGTAACTCCATTACTCTGCGGTATTGAAAGGGCAATCAGCAAAAAGTGGATTTGAGTAAGCCAGTTACACTTTGGTAAACAGTTTCAGGAAAGCTTCTTTGTTATTCCTGCTGAGCGCAATGTGTTTATCGTCCTGCATAACGATTTCACCACCATCTCCCCTGATATATTGTTTGATACAACGGAGGTTGATCAGGAATGATTTATGCGCACGAAAAAAAAGGCTGCCATCAGTCAGCAATTCATCAAATACGGAAAGGGTCTTACTGACCAGGAATTTTTTTCGGTCCTGCATCGTAACATGGGTATAGCAGTCATCGCCTTCCAGGTACATGATCTCGTCAATTTTTACAAAAAACAAACCCTGTGCTGCTGACAATGCAATGGTATCAGTTAGTTTCTTTTCAGTAAAGAGGTGCAGGTGCGACACCTGTTCCTTACTCGTTCTGTCCCTGAGCTGCCTGAATTTTTCCACGGCTTCCTCAAGTTCAGTCCCGTTCACTGGCTTTAGCAAATAATCCAATGCATTCAGGCGTATCGCCTTTATCGCATATTG
Organism: Chitinophagaceae bacterium; assembly: GCA_044223995.1. Classification (GTDB taxonomy): domain Bacteria; phylum Bacteroidota; class Bacteroidia; order Chitinophagales; family Chitinophagaceae; genus JACMLD01. Next base: position 448,473 of record JBGALE010000004.1, on the reverse strand, counting down.
ATCGTAAGCGGTGGTAAAAATGACCTTGAAAGGAATGCTGTCGTATTGTGCCAAAAATTGCAGTCCGTTTTTATGGGGCATTTCGATGTCAAGAAAAATAATGTCTGGCTGGTGTTTTTCACACAGTGAAAAAGCATTGAGGCTATTGGTAGTGGTGAATACAATTTCTGCATCTTTTATCAATTGCTCCAGTTGAAACTGAAGTGTTTTCACACAATGTACTTCGTCGTCAATGATGGCTACCTTAATCATGTCTTTTTTCATAAACAACAGCTTTAAGTATAGATATACACCCTGGTACCGAGTGGTTTTCCTTCATTTGAATACAGGTCTTCCAGTACAATTTTCGATTGGGGGTTTGTCAGCGCCATCCGCTGCATGGTGGCATTGATACCGAAAGACTGATCGCTTTTAAACTGCTGTAATTTTTTAGCAGCCTCCCGCCCGATACCATCATCGGTCACTGTAATCAGCAAGCTCTTCTTATGGTGTGATATTTTTATTTCCACATTACCCGTGGTCTTTTTATTTCTTAATCCATGCCAGATGGCATTTTCTACAAATGGCTGAATCAACAGCGGAGGTACGAGCGCTGATGTCAGTTCCTGGTCATTTTCCATTTCTATCCGGTAATCAAAACTCCCTTCAAGCCGCCTGCTTTCCAGTTCAAGGTATAGTTTCAATGCTTTCAATTCATCCCCCAGCGGAATAAGGTTTTTTTGCGAATGCTCCAGCACCATCCGCACCAGCCTGCTAAAATCGTTCAGATAATTGCTGGCCAGTAAGGTTTTGTTTTCAATGATAAAACTGTTTATGCTGTTCAGGATATTAAAAATAAAATGCGGGTTCATCTGGCTGCGCAGGGCAGTCATTCTCGATTCGGTAAGCTGCTGGTTGAGTGCAGCCTGCCGTTTGATTTGATCTGTTCTTCTTTTGACCAGTAAAATTATTATTGACAATATCAATACACCTGCCAAAACAAGCACTGATGTTTCCTGCCACCATGGGAAAGCAATGTCAAAATGCAATTGCAAGGCATGGGCTGGATCATTTTTTAAGCGGACAGCTAATGTATATTTACCGGGGCGAAGACTGGCAAATGATACAGGTGAATGTACACTGGCACTTACCCATGCGCCCTTATTCAGCCGGTATTCCATTTGGACAGGCTGACTGGTTTCCAAAGACAACCAACCAAACTGGAATAACAGGTTATTTTCAGAATAATTAAAATGGAAGACAGAATCGACTGGCAGGGTTTCGTTATTCATTTGTGCAAATCGCAAATAGAACCTTCCACCGGGCGCAGCGGGCTGAATCACTTTATTGTTCCATTGGTAAAAACCGCTGTCTGCCGACACATAAATATTTCCTTCATTGTCGGCAGCAAAGAATGAACCGAATACGGCCGGATAGCCTTCTGAATTGTAGTAGTTCGTAAACAATTTCGATTTGGTATCAAACCTGCTGATACCGTCATCGGCACCAATCCAAACATCTTCATTATTGTCAATGGTTATCCAGGAAACTTTCTCCGACAACAGCCCGTTGCTACCCGTATACAATTTAAACGATCCGCTGTTATCGTATTCGAGTATGCCGGACTGCAGGCTGTTCAGCCAAATTTTTCCCCGGTGATTACCCGTGATACAATTGATGGCAGCGCCTCTTTGTGAAGGCGGTTTGTTCAGTAAAAAATGTCTTGACGTTTTTTTACCAATATCATATATCGTTACTCCATTGAATTCTTCTGTTGTCCACAAACAATGTGTCAGGCTGTCGTAATACATCCAGCTTGTCCCAAAATCTTTCCTGTGCGGCAGGTTTTCCTCAAAGGCTGCAACGCCTGTCCTGGGGTTGTAAGAAAATATTCCCTGGCTGAAACTTCTTACCCAGAGCAGCCCATTTCTGTCAACAACAATATTTCTTATTTCAAAATCATTTTCGGGTATACGTTTCGGTGGCAGTTTAATTTCCGTCACCATATTTTTTTGCTGGTCATATTTATAGAGGGTTGTTTCGTCTGTTACATAGGCAGTGCCGTCAGGAGCTTCTGCAAAATAGCGATACCTGGTATCATTGGTTTTCCTTGTAGGTATCCGGATGGAACTTTTGCCATCGTACACGTAACTCCCGTCATCGTCACCATATATTATTTTACCGGTGGTGGCTGATTTGTAAACCCTGCTCAGTGAGTGGGTACCGTGTGGCTTAAAAAAACTAAGCGGCAGTTCCCTGGGCGCTATTTTGACGAGGCCATTACTGGTGGCCAGCCATAATAAATTATTTTGCCGGAGGATGTCCAGGCACCGTACAGAATACAAACTGTTGTTTCGTGTATTATCAAATGAAATGGCAGAATTAATAACTCCATTATTTTTACTAACGAATATGATATTTCCACAGGAAGCATACATTAACGTATCTCCTCCAAATTGCTTCAGGCTATAAGCATTGTCCCACAAAGAATATTCGTTGGGTGTATGGTAGTCGCTCCATGTACCAGTGGCGGAATGATAACAGAGCAGTCCTGCCCCGAAGAGGCTTATCCAAACATTACCGCTTTCATCCGCATATTTCAACTGGCAACCCAGGTAATCATAAGGTTTGGGATAGGGATAAAACCGAAAAGAACAGGTAGTTGTTTGTACACTGAATAAACCATAGGTGCTTAGCACCCATAGTTCATTTGCCGACTTTGGTATAATACCGATCACGATTACCCGAAGATGATTGGCACTGGCTGGCACATTTTTTTCGGCAAATTTGTTCCAGCCGCTGCTGCGGAATTTGTTTGTCCGCTTGTCAAATACCAGCAACTCATTTTTAGTACCCACCCATAAGTTGCCTGAGCTATCATCACACAATGCGCCGAAACTGGTTCCTATATTCTGTACAACCGTGGTGTCGGGTGCATAGTTGGTAAAATACTGCCTGACCGGATCATACAGACTGATACCTTCATTGGTTCCCAGCCACAACCTATCATGCTTATCCCTGTAAATGGTTTGCACTTCGTTGCCTGCGATGGAGGTACTGTCGGCAGGGTTATGGCGAAAGACATCAAAAATATTTCCGTCAAAGCGGTTTAGCCCATTACCCGTTGCTATCCATAAGAAACCCTGTTTGTCCAGCGCTACTGCGTTGACTTCATTGCTGCTTAATCCATCCCTGGTTGTATATGTATTGATTTTAAATGACTGGCCAATACTTCCAATACCGTGTAAACAAATTACAAAGATGGGCAGTAAGCGTTTCAATGGTTTGAAATGGTTTTGATCTGGTGGTGATACCTGCAATATCCCCATAAAACAGGTATGGTTTTTTGGCCGATAAGTAAAATGAGGGATTTAACCAGTAAAATACGGGATATTTCTTATTGGCCGATAACCAATAACAAACTGGCACCCGGCTGACGATAACGTGCAGTCAATCTCCCGGGAGGGTCATGCCTGTTTTTACCGGGGAACATATAGAAAAAATTAGCCTCTCTACTAGAATTTCTTCTACACTTGTTTACATTTTTTCTTTCTACTATTGTCCATTAACCAATCAAATCAATATTCATGAACTTCCTGTTAACTGTAACCGTAGCCCTGCGTATAGCGAAGAAAAAATTATTGATCATCTTGTTTATTTTATTCAGCTATTTCTTATCGGCACAACCTGTTATCAATTCTTTTTCGCCTGTATCCGGTCCAATTGGAAGTACTGTCACGATCAGTGGCGCCAACTTTGATCCCGTACCCGGGAACAATATCGTTTTCTTTGGTGCGGTTCGCGCAGATGTCATTACTGCTTCTGCAAATACACTTACAGTAAAAGTACCGAGGGGTACAAACTATAAACCCATAACAGTTACTGCGGGTCAGTTGACCGCTTACGCAGATCGTCCTTACATTGTTACCTTTCCGGGTGGTAGCGGAAATTTTACACTTACCTCATTTGGTGCAATGGACACCATTCAAATTGATTATAACATGAATAACTTCATCGTGGGCGATCTTGATTTGGATGGGAAACCGGATATAGCCGTGAGTGCCGGCCTTATTGGATTTTTTAGAAATACCAGTACTGCTGGTACTATTTCATTCGACACAAGCTCACTGCGCGTAAAAGGAAAGACTACTATTGCCGAGGGAGATCTTGACGGCGATGGTAAAATTGATATTGTATCATCAAGTTATTCAAGCAGTCAGTTTGGAGGAGATAGTATCTGCATTTTCAGGAACGTCAGTACCATCGGATCAATAAGTTTTGACTCAATCGCATCATTCTATACAGGAAGATTACCATTGGGCGTTGCAATTGCCGATCTTGATGCTGACGGTAAACCTGACATAGTGGTAGCTAACAGGTATACTGGCGACTATATAAACAGCAACATTTCTGTGTTCAAAAATACCAGCAGCAATGGTGCCCTGTCATTTAGCGATCCGATTTACCTTGTTACAACACCCTGGCCACGGGCGGTAGCCATCCAGGATATTGATGGCGATGGTAAACCCGAAATAAATATTTCCGCTGCCGGTCCCGTACAAGGGAGTTATAATGGAATTTTCACCTATAAAAACAATAGTACGCCTGGTAATCTCTTATTTGACGCGTGGCAGCAATTTAATGTCGGCAATATACCTTCCAAAATTTCGACAGGAGATCTTGATGGTGATGGCAAGCCTGACATTACAGCTAACAACCAAATAACGCAGCAAAGTTATTTATTGCGCAACACCAGCGTTCCAGGGTCGGTTTCATTTGACGGTTATGTTGCCATTAATTGGAATGGCCAACATACTCCTCCGGCCTATGGACTTGCATTGGGAGATTTGAATGGTGACGGTAAAGTGGATATAGGGCTATCGAATTTTGGTGACCCGACAAATCCGGGACTTGACTTTGGCAAGATGACAATTCTTCAAAATAGCAGCAGTCCGGGTGCTTTCAATTTTAGTAATTTTTTTACTTATGATGCCGGAAGCGATTTTGACGGGAAAGATATTGCGATTGAAGATTTCGATTTGGACGGAAGACCGGATATTGTTGTTGCCTTAAATAACTCACAGAAGCTAGGTATATTCCGTAACCTGATGGGCAATGCCTTACCGCTTCGCTTGATAGATTTCTCCGGGAAAATAAATAATCAGTCTGTACAACTCCAGTGGAAAACTGCAGATGAAGTGAATACAGATCATTTTGTGGCAGAACACTCAACAGATGGCTTGTCGTTTTCCCCTATCGGAACAATCAAAGCAGCAGGCAGCAGTCACCAGCCGCAACAATATCATTTCGTTCATACCTCACCGAATGCCGGTGTTAACTATTACCGTCTCAAAATGACCGATGTGGATCAGCAATTCACTTACAGCAAAACTATCAGGCTGGATATTTCCAAACCTGCAGGTGCGTTGGCCCTTTACCCCAATCCTGTTATTGAAAATGCGATCATAATTCATTCGCCTGCTTCTGGCAACAGTCAATTGATATTGACAGATATGAGTGGTAGAACGATAAGAACCATTCGCCCGGAATCAAATGCTGTTCAAACGGTGATTAATATGAAAATCCTGCCGCCCGGAAAGTATACAATTATCTTTAAAAATGGATCGGCACAACAAACGATTGGGTTGCTGAAGCAATAATAATAGAGTCATTGCATATAGTGCAACCACGCTTATGGCGTGGTTGCATCACAGATGATTTCGGTCATACGATACATAAATAGACTTATGTGCAATTCCAGGTGACCTGCAAATTGAAGCGATTGATAAATAGTAATTTATAAAATACTGAACTTTGACTATGTTATGCCAGTTAAATAGAAAGAACATGATCATTCCATATTATCTGGTATTAATTCCTCATACTCGCGATTGCTTTGTATCTTTGCTTATGCTTTCTCCGAAAGTACATATCGATTTTAAAAAGATGCAAGCTGCCATTAAGGCTTACGTACGTCGTAAAGCGGAAATATCCGGCAGTGATATTTTCTATATCAGGGACGGTGAACTTATCCAAGAACACCCGAAGACAAATAAAAAAACGGTATTGAAAGTAGTCGTTCCGAAATAATGCCTACACTTTATATTCTTGCAGGGCCCAATGGTGCCGGAAAGACCACTTTCTATCAAACGGCCATTGAAGAAAACTTCATTTCAAAAACACTTCCGTTCTTAAATATAGATTTGATAACAAAAGATGAATTAGGCGGCTACTCAGTAATAAACTTTGCGAGAGCAGATGAGTTGTACAGAGAACGGGCCGGCATCCTGATTTCGCAAGGCAAGGATTTTATGATCGAAAGCAATCTTGCCAAAGACTCGGAATACAGTTGGATTGAAAAGATGAAACAAAAAGGATACGAGGTAGTCGTTTACTATTTATGTACTGATTATCCTGAAGAGGTTCATGTAAAGCGGGTTCAGGGGCGGGTGCGTGAAGGTGGGCATAGTGTTCCTGAAAATATCATTCACCACCGTTATAAAATATCGCTTCTTTATCTCAAAACAAGGCTGTCTGTATTTGATAAGGCCTACCTGATTGACAATGAGGAAACAGCAATTGTAATGGCAGAATTGGCTAATGGTGTCATCATTAGCAGGGAAGACAACATGCCACACTGGGTTAAACAATCTTTATCCATTATTGACAAACTAAGAAAAGGTAATTTGTGATACTGATGATATTTAAAGATATTTTCTGCTAAATTGGATAACACGTCCCGTAAAGAAAGATTTAAAGCTTTGTCCACTTCAGCCAAACCTGCTGAGATATCACAGAAATCTCCCGCATGTTGCGGGATAAACTTCCCGTCTGTTTTTGCTAAAGCAAAAACCACGCTCATCGCGTGGCTGCGCCGTCACTTTGTGACCCCGCAGGGACTTCCCGCATATGGCGGGATAAACTTCCCGTCTGTTTTTGCTAAAGCAAAAACCACGCTCATCGCGTGGCTGCGACGTCACTTTGTGACCCCGTAGGGACTTCCCGAATATTGCGGGATAAACTTCCCGTCTCTTTTTGCTAAAGCAAAAACCACGCTCATCGCGTGGTTGCGTCGTCACTTCGTGAACTTATTGGGACAAAACTCGAACTCGTTATTAGAAGATTTGCGGCGGCTAAACCAGCTAAAAGACATTAAAAATCAAACAGATACAGCTTCCCCGAAAATTGATAAACCTACCAGTCCTCAACCTCTGCAACCTATAAAAAGAGCAAAATTAAGATAATGCGGGTGCTCTTTGCAAAAATATCTGCCAACGCCCAAAGTACCCTTTTATCAAAAAAATCTTACCCAACTTGGGTTCAACTTGGGAAACAAAGTCATAGTTAAAGATAAACTTTGTATTCGTAATCTTACCCTTAATGAAAGCAAATCTTAACTATGAAGCATCCGTTACACAAAATTGTTTCGGAAATACAAAAACAGGAAAGAAAGTTTTCTGCCGAAACATCCAGCGTTATTGACGAGGCGTATCAGATGACGCTTTATCTTCAGGAACTCCTGCGTACTGTCAAAGAAGATGTGATAAAGGAGGGCTTTTCCGATAAAAACGATGAAATCCATTTTTTCAGACAGGTAAAGCCTAATATCCTGGGCAAACTTATTTACTACAACAAGGTATTTCGGATTGAAACAGCCTGCCCCGCAAATACCGGAAATTTGTACCAAAGTTATTTCGCCCTGCAACTGAAAGAACTGAAACAGGAATACACGGAGTATATCTGCAATTCGGATTTTTACAGGTACTACCGTTCCGGCAGAACTGACCGGGACGAACAGTATTTTATGTTAGGAAACATTAATTACTATGACGGGCTGAACAGCTTCGTGTTTGAGATTGACCCGAAATTTTCGACTTATTTCGATTATAAGGTGGCAAAAATCATCGGCAACGAACTCATCTATAATTACCTGACGACAAAAATAAATCCCGAACAAAACCCGGATATTCTGTTACAAAACGATGAAACGAAAGATATTTTTTGGACACAATCAAAGAACGCCCTTATTGAATTGATTTACGCACTCTATGCGGCGGGAGCCATTGCACACGGGAAAATAGGCATTCGGAAAATAAGCATGGTATTTCAGGTGTTATTTCGTGTTTCGCTTAACGATATTCATAACAGCTTCCACCGCATGAAGACCCGCTCCGGTTCCCGGACGTTATTTATAGACCAACTGAAATCCGGTTTAGAGGAATACATGGACAAGGAAGATAGCTACTAATCTTCATCTTGTCTTTCAAAAAAAGAACAGCATCATCGGTGCTGTTCTTTTTTTGCCTGTTTGCCTATATGTGTATATAGACACATCCTCTGTTTTGAAGCCCACCATTTATGGTAAAATGCAGCAAACAGTTTATAAACCGCACTTTATACCAAACGCAAAAAATCAAAAAATCTGCCTTTTTGATAGACACGTATCGGAAGACAAACCGAGCCACGCAATTCAATTTTGTACAGTAATTAAAGCGTATCGGTATGAACATAGACAGAATGGAATTTATCGCATGGATGGAACGCATTATGGAGCGTTTTGATATACTGAACGACAATATCAGCGATATACAGAAACAGCGCAACAGCATAGACGGTGAAGAATTACTGGATAATCAGGATTTGCTGCAAATGCTGAAAATCAGCCACCGCTCTTTACAGCGTTACCGCTCGTCCGGCAAGCTGCCGTACTACACCATTAGCGGCAAGCTGTATTACAAGCTATCCGATGTGCATCAGTTCATCAGGGAAAGTTTTAATGCACCCCTGCAACGCACAAAGGACAATACATGACAAACTACGCCAATGGAAGACAGATACCGCCAGTGCGTACAGGCTTCGCCTACTTTCGGAAAATTACAACATTAAAAAATCAGTATTATGAGCGAACAGACTATTGAAAATCCGCAATTACCCGAACAGCTTTCGGATATTTTGCTGGTACTGGATAAAGACAAAAAGAAAATCCAGGCAGTTACAGGCATAGACAAAAACGGCGAACTGCAAACCGTGGATGCCGATAAAAAGAACCAAAGCCAGTTTATGCGGGTGGATAAGAGCGGGGATGTATTTTCCAACTTCTTCTCCAACTTTTGGCGGCAGCTTAAAAACCCCTCTCACTTCAACTTTTTTAAAGTTCCTGCTTCGGAAGCGGTTGATACCGCCAAAGAAATGCAGAAACAGGTTGATGCGCCCACCAAAGAGGGCGAAGCAGTAATGGCAAAGCATGAGGTCAAAGAACCCAAAGAACAACAAAAGGAACAGCCAAAAGAACAGCAACAGGAAAATAAAAAAGATATGACAACAGCACAAGCAACACCGGAAACAACCGAATACCGTTTCAAGCCGGAGCAGATTGATTGGGAAACCATGAACAACCTCGGATTGAGCAAGGAAAGGCTTGAAAAAGCAGGCGTAATGGACACCCTGTTAAAAGGGTATAAAACCAATATATTAATGCCGATAAGCCTTAACCTCGGTACGGCAGTTACCCGTATGGATGCAAGGCTTTCACTTCAACCCGGTGAAAACGGCAGTGCAGTTGTTGCCATTCACGGCATCCGTAAAGAGCCGAACCTTGATGCGCCTTTCTTTGGTCATGAATTTACCAAAGAGGATAAAGAGAATTTGCTCAAAACCGGGAACATGGGGCGTGTGGTGGATTTGACCAACCCCAAGACCGGGGAAAAAATACCGTCCATTATCAGCATTGACCGATTGACAAATGAGGTTGTTGCATTACGGCAGGAATGGATGAGAATACCCAATGAATTTAAAGGCGTAATACTCAACGCAGAGCAAAAACAGACTTTGCTCGATGGTAAACCGTTTCATTTGGAGGGTATGATTTCTAAGAAAGGGGAACCGTTCAGTTCGCCCATTCAGTACAATGCCGATAAGCGTTTCATAGAATTTCTTTTTGACAGGAGCAATGCGCACAACCAGACACAAAGCCAACAGACAAGGCAGCAGGGACAGCCACCGTATGAAGCACCACACATATACAGAGGTAAAGAGCTGACCGACCAGCAATATGAAAAGTATAATGCGGGGATAACAATTCATATAGATGGGCTAATTGACAAGAAAGGTAAAAGCTATCAAGGCTATATCACGTTCAATAAGGAAACTGGTAAAACAGATTTTTCTTTCACAAATCCCAATAAGCTGAAAGAGAAAATACAGCCTGCCGAAGCAAATAAAACGCAGGTCGCAGTTAATTCCGATGGAAAAACCAACGAGGCTACGAAGAATGTCAAAGAACCTTTGAAGCCGCAGCAGCAAACGCCGAACGACAAAAAGCAGCAGCAACAGCAGGATGCGCCAAAAGCTCCGGCTAAATCCAAAGGCATCAAAAGGTAATCACTAAAAAGGAGGAACTATTATGAAAGCAGTGATTGCCGAAAAACCGAGCGTAGCCCGTGAGATAGCCGCCTTGTTGGGAGCCACCGATAAAAAGGATGGCTACCTGACAGGCAACGGCTATCAGGTTACATGGGCGTTGGGGCATTTAGTCGGGTTGGCTATGCCGGAAGACTACGGACTACCGGGTTTCCAAAGGGAAGCCCTGCCCATATTGCCCAATCCTTTTTTGCTGACGGTACGGAAGATAAAAAAGGATAAAAGCTATGTTCCCGATAGCGGAGCAATAAAGCAGTTGAAAATTATAGAGCAGGTCATCAGCCGTTGCGATAGCATTATCGTGGCTACCGATGCCGGGCGTGAGGGTGAGCTTATATTCAGGTACATTTATGAATACCTGAAATGCGGCAAGCCCTTTCAGCGTTTATGGATAAGTTCGCTAACGGAGAAAGCCATTAAGCAGGGTTTTGACAACCTGAAACCCAGAAGCGATTTTGACGGGCTGTATCGTGCCGGGCAAGGGCGGAGCCGGGCGGACTGGCTGGTAGGCATCAATGCTTCGCAGGCGTTAAGCATTGCCGCAGGACGTGGCGTGTATTCGCTCGGTCGGGTACAAACGCCTACGCTTGCCCTTGTATGCAAGCGGTATCTGGAAAACAAAAACTTTAGTGTTCAGACCTATTGGCAAATACAGTTGGAACACCGTAAGGAGTTTATAGATTTTAAAAGCCTTTCCAAAACTAAATGGGACGACAGGAAACTTGCCGACGATACCCTTAAATCCATCCAGCGAAGCGGAACCGCAACGGTTACATCCGTAGAAAAGAAAAACGTTACGGAGCAACCGCCTTTACTATTTGACCTGACAGGCTTGCAAAAGGAAGCCAACAAAAAATTAGGGCTTTCTGCCGAAGAAACATTGAACATAGCCCAAAGCCTGTATGAAAAGAAGTTTATCACCTATCCCCGCACCGGCAGCAAATACATACCGGAAGATATGTGGGCTGAAATTCCTGCGCTCATCAGGGCAATGGATGCAAGAGCCTCCTGCAAGGAAGCCCTTGCCAAAATAAAATGGGGACGTTTCAATAAACGTATCGTGAACGATGTAAAGGTAACAGACCATCATGGGTTGCTCATCACCGAAAAAATACCATCTGCATTGCCTGCAAAAGAAGATGCCATATATGATATGATTGCCCTGCGCCTGCTGGAAGCCATATCGCAGGTTTGTTCCAAAGAAATAACCGACATCGCTTTGCAGGTTTTACATTATGATTTTGCGGTGAAAGGGTGCAAAATTCTGGAACCGGGATGGCGTGCCATCAGGGGCAATTTTACAGAGGAAGACAGTGAACCGATATTGGAACTGCCGGAACTAAAGGCAGGAGATGAATTGAAAATCAAAAATGCCGAAGTGCTGGAAAAGAAAACCAAACCGCCGGTGCTTTATACCGAAGCGGGCTTATTGTCTGCTATGGAAAATGCAGGCAAAGAAATAAAGAACGAAGACGAACGGAAAGCCCTGCAAGGCATCGGCATTGGCACACCTGCTACGAGAGCGGCGATAATAGAAACATTATTTAAGCGGGATTATATCAGGCGTGAAAAGAAATCCCTTATCCCTACCGAAAAGGGATTGCAGGTTTACCAATCGGTAAAAGATAAACGGATTGCCGATGTAGCTATGACCGCCGAATGGGAAATGGCATTGCAGAAAATTGAAAGCAACGAGGCAGATGCTACGGCTTTCCATACCGAAATGGAAAGCTATGCCACTTCCATTACGCAGGAATTGTTGAGCATGAGCATTGCAAATGAAAAGCACCCCGAACTGACCTGCCCCAAATGTAAAATCCGTCAATTGCTTATCCGGGATAAGGTAGTCAAATGCCCCGATGAGGCTTGTAACTGGCTTCAATTCCGCAATATCTGCGGAGTACAGTTAAGCCTTTCCGAAATAGAAAACCTTGTGAACAAAGGAAAAACCAGCCTTATCAAAGGCATGAAAAGCAAAGCAGGCAAAAAGTTCGATGCCTGTATCGTACTGAAAGATAACGGGGATACCGCTTTTGAATTTGAGAAGAAAAATAAATAGTTTATAAATATAATTTTCAACGGCGTTTATCGCCGTCATTTTTACTTGTAGCAAACAATTTATTTATCTAACTTTGTTTCAACGGCGATAAACGCCGTCTGAATTAAAACAGGTAAATATGGCGCTTAACCCGGAAAGGCGTAAACTATTGGAGCAAATAATGCCCGAAAGTACGATTGTAACCCGCAACTGGCTGGTTGAACAGGCTGCTTTGGATAAACATGCCATTGATAACCTTGTGAAAAGCGAACAACTGAAATCGTTGTGGAAAGGGCTTTATACACGGGGCAAAGTTCAGCTTTCGTGGCAGAGCATGGTCTATACACTCCAAGCTATAATGGAAACGGATTTTGTTGTAGGAGGTTTGACCGCATTGGAGTTAAAGGGGTTCTCCCATTATCTCCCTAACTCAAAAAAAGAAACTGTTCACCTGTATGGAAATGATAAATTGCCTTTGTGGCTGAATGAACTGGCGGAAAACATAACCTTTATACGGCATCCCCGGAACGAGCTTTTTTCCGGTATGGAAAAGAAAGCATCTGACAAATATACTTCCTCTGTTTTTTGGAAAGACGGTATGGATGAACTGAAAATATCCTGTCCGGAAAGAGCCTGCCTCGAAATGCTGAATGAAGTACCCGCAAAAATCTCATTGGAACATGCCGACCAGCTTATACAGGGAATGACCTCTCTATCTCCACGAACAGTACAGGCGTTATTAGAAGCCTGCACAAACGTAAAAGTAAAACGGCTTTTCCTTTGGTTTGGTTCACGGCACAACTATACGTGGTTCTCAAAACTGCACACCAATACCATAGACCTCGGTTCCGGTAACCGGGTAATCGTCAAAGGCGGTGAACTTGATAAAACCTATAAAATAACCATCCCTAAAGATTTTCAAACCTAAGATGAAAAAAGACAGCATTTATTACAGGCAAGTTCAATTACTGGTACGTGTACTGCCACTCCTGGACAGCGAAAAATGCTTTGCGCTCAAAGGTGGTACGGCCATAAACCTGTTCTATCGGGAGTTGCCCAGGTTGTCGGTAGATATTGATTTGCTGTACCTACCCTCCGAAGCCCGTGAGAAAGCACTTGTAAATATCCGTGAAGCACTATCCCGGTTGAGCGGGCTGATTAAGAAAACTATTCCGGGCATCCATATACAAAATACCCACGAACAGGGCAATGCACTCCGCTTAATTCTTCAATCAGGCGATGTACGTATCAAAGTGGAACTGTCGCCTGTTATCCGGGGAACGGTATTTCCTGAAATCCGAATGGAGGTTTGCGAAACCGTAGAACGGGAATTTGGATATGCCGAAATACAGGTGGCTTCGTTACCCGATTTATATGCCGGAAAGATTTGTGCAGCATTGGACAGGCAGCATCCCCGTGATTTATTCGATATAAAATTCCTGTTGGAAAATGAGGGGTTCACGCAAGATTTACGAAAAACATTCCTCGTTTTCTTAACCAGTCATCAGCGACCGATGGCTGAACTGCTTGCCCCTCATCGTAAAGATATACGTGAAGTATATGAGGCGGAGTTCAAACAAATGGCAAAAGTGGATGTTCCTGTTGAAGAACTGGAACAGGTAAGGGAACAACTGATAGCCGTTATCAATAAAGAAATGACAGCAGAGGAGCGGGCATTTTTGTTGTCATTTAAAGAACTAAATCCTCAATGGGAATTATTGGGCTTGAGTAACATTGAAGAAGTTTCAAACCTGCCGTCCGTACAATGGAAATTGCTCAACCTTTCAAAAATGGACGATAAAAAACATAGACAAGCTATGGAAAAACTGAAAGAGATTTTGATGCTGCAAAATGGTTTGCCTTTTCTAAGATAAATTCGGAAGTCGGCAAGATGCTTAGTTTTCTGAATGGTATATAGCGTGAGGGATAGAAGCGGCATCCTTTTGTTAGGGACAACCGAGATACAAGCGATAGCTTGTGCCGAAGGTTGCGAGCGTAGCTCAAAAGATATAGCGGATAGCTCGACAGCGTTTGCATTTTTGCATGGGCTATTGTGTATAGGAAAATGCAGGCGGTGGCACGCCCTGATAAAACTGCGTTTACCTTTCGTCCTGCTCATCCATTTTCCTAATAAGTTCGTCCCGCAAAGCATCAAGGAACTTCGTCCGGTTCATTTTCCTGCTCCTAAGTTCCAAATAGGTGTGATAAAAATCGCCCAAATTAATATTGAGCATATCTTCAAATGTTTTAACAATCACTTTAATATCGCTGTTCCCGTTATCAAAAACGCCCTGATAGTGCAGCGCATAAATCAGTTCTATCAATCCGGCTTTGCTGCCCGTCCAGTTCAGCTTTTGCTTGCCTATTGATTTATCTTCCGGAATTTTATTATAAAGCTGGTCTTCGATATACACCTGTATCAAATCATTGGCTATTATTTTGGCTACCTTGTAATCATGTGAAGTAGAAAAAGTTTGGTCTGACTGAAAATAGTAGGTGTCCAGGCATAGCTTAATATCATGCTTTCCCCGCGCAAAATATTTATCGTCAAGATAGGTGCTATTGGTTCTATAATACCTGTAAAACTCAAAGTTGTTGTCAAAGTATCTCTTGATTTTAGAAAGCTCGTTATAGAGATACTTTTTTATTATTTTGCCACCGCCATGCGGTCTTTTTGTTTCAATTTTGTATATCGAATTATAATAAATGAGCTTAGCTATAAATAAGGGTTTAATCTGTTTAAAAAAGTGTATTTCCTCTTGCTGATTCTTAAACCCTGTTTTCAATACATAATTTTTCAGTTTGGCTGTCTTACTCAAGATAAGTTCAACAGCTTTTTCATAGGACGCTAAAGAATTACCCTGCTCATAGGTCAGTTCTTTTATTTCTTCTTCTAAGCCATCTATTGCTTTTTTATAATGTCCAGTCATTTAGCTATAGGCTTTCTTTAATGGAATCTTACTAAAAGTATGATAGCAGAAGCACTGCTATCATACTGCTTTTTCAATACGTTTCAAATCACATATAAATTATCCTTACACTAATCGTCTTGTCTGCATTTAATAAAAAACTTGCTTTGGAAAAATTGGGTCTGTTTCTTAACCCTATTGACTGATAATTAGAAAATCCAATTCCCTCTTTGGGTAAAAGCAAACCTTTATCAATCTTTCCGTTATTGTTTTCATCGTGTAAAATATTTACGGCATATTTCCCTTGGGGCAGGCTTTTAAAAGTAATTTCAGATTTGCCATTTACAATTTTCGCTTTCTCTAATCGGTAATATTTTTTGTAATCTTCATCGGGGATTGAATTATCTTTGTTATAGAGGGCGAATTGAACAACACCCTTTGAATTTCGTAAATTTTCTACCTTAACGGTCAAGATGTAGGTTTCTGCCTGATTTTCCGAAAATGAACAGAGAAAAAAACATAACCCAACTGTCAGTATAATAAAAATTGTTACTTTCATTTATTATTGTTTTTTATTTGAACCCAATTTTTCTTTCATTCTATCTACTCCGTAGTAAACCATTGGCACTAAATAAACCGTCAATGCTAATGAAGAAAGCAAACCACCAATGATTACCCACGCTAAGCCGTTTTTCCATTCGGCTGCTGTTCCGCTGGCTAATGCTATGGGCAACATTCCTATTGCCATTGATAAAGTCGTCATTAAAATGGGTCGCATACGTTCTTTTCCTGCGGTAATCAATGCTTCTTTGTAATGTTTCCCCTCCGCTTTCAGTTGGTTGGTAAAGTCCACAATTAAGATGGAATTTTTTGTTACCAATCCCATTAACATAATCAAGCCGAGCAAAGCAAATAAGCTCAAATTGCTTAACGATAAATTCAAGGCTAAAAATGCTCCGATAGCTGCAACGGGTATGGCAAATAAGGCAACAAAAGGATAAATGTAACTGTCGTATAAGGCTACCATAATCAAATAAATCAGTAAGAATGAAATCAGCAATACCGAACCCAAAGCCCCGAAACTGTCGTTTTGCCGTTTAATATCGCTTCCCCAAGTCATTTGTATGCCGTTGGGTAAGGGGTTGTTTTTGAGATATGCCACGACATCGTCAGCCACAGTTCCCGAAGGTCTGCCGAGTGCATCGGAAGTTAATGTAACGGCAGGTTGTCGGTCTTTTCGTTCTAAAAGCGAAGGCGAATTATCTCTTTCAATAGTTGCAAACTGCGAAACTTCAATTGGCACACCCATTGGATTGACAATATTCAAATTATTAATATCATCATAATTTTGACGGCTGAACTTATCCAACCAAATCCGTACAGGATATTCTGTTCCGTTTTCCGTTAAAGTGGCATCGTCATTTCCTGTAAAAGCGGTACGCAAATTCATTCCCACATAAGCCGTGTTCAATCCTAAACGCTGCATTTTGTCTTTGTCAGGAATGACTTTTAATTCAGGGCTTCCTGCTTCTACCGAAAGCCGCACATTATCTGCTCCAGGTATTTTTTCAATGACTGTTTTTAAGTCATTACCTGTCTGCATTACCTGGTCTAAGTCGCTTCCGCTTAATGTAATTTCTATCGGTGCAGAACGTGGAATTAAGCCTAATGTTATCATTGAAAAATTGATGCCTGAATATTCTTTTTGCAAATCAGTTCGCAATTTTCGCATAAAGGTTTCAGTAGAAAGATTATTTGTTTCTTTCTTGGATTTTAGCTGAATAGTAAATTCGGTTTTATTGGCAGAACCAACTCCCAAACTTCCGATACCTGTGCTTGGTCCGCCTACATTGCTGAAAACAGTTGAAACTTCGGGTTGCTTCAAAATATAGTTTTCTATTTTTTCTGAAACCAAATTGTTTTGCTGAATGGAAGTACTTTTATCAAACTCTAATGCCAAACGGAATTTCCCTTGGTCGCCTGTGGAAATGAGTTCCTTTCCAATAATTCCCTGTTTCATCATTGCTGCCGTCCCTACGAACAGCAACAAAACAAATCCTGTAAAAATGAGTTTGTGATGTAAAACCCAATTCAATGTTCTGCCATACCAATTGATAAATTTGTCTAACTGATGTTCAAACCAAAGCAAAAAACGGTTGAAGATATTAGTCGGCTGCAAATCTTCTTTTTTCCCGATGCGTGAAGCCAGCCAAGGCGTTAAAGTAAAACCTACCAATAAACTTGTAAGCGTAGATGTGATAACCACTACCGAAAATTGTTTGAGCATATCGGCAACAAAAACCTGTAAGAATAAAATCGGCAGAAACACAACCACATCAACCAATGTAATAGACAATGCCGAAAAACCGATTTCCATTCTTCCGTCCATAGCTGCCGTTCTTTTTTCTTTACCCATATCCAAATGACGTTGGATATTTTCTAAAACTACGGTAGCATCGTCCACCAAAATACCGATGATTAAAGACATTGCAAGCAAAGTCATCAGGTTGAGCGTATAACCCAAAAGCCACATCACGGCAAAAGCGGTAATTAAGGAAGTAGGAATGGCAACCAAAACAATCAATGAGTTTCTGAAACTTCTCAGGAAAAGTAACATTACCAACGACACTAAAATAACGGCTAAAATCAAGTCAAACACTACCGAGTTAACGGCTGCTATGGTGTTATCGGTGCTGTCGTCCGTAACTACAAATTTTACATCTGCATTGGCATTTTGTTTTTCAATGGACTGAAATTTTTCCCTAATCAGTTTTGAAACATCAACGGCATTGGCATCACCTTGTTTTTTTATCATTAAGCCAATACCGTTTTTACGGTTGTAACGGCTATACGAAGTAATTTCTTTAATGCCGTCTGTTACTTCCGCAATATCTTTCACATAAACAGGACTGTTTGGAAAAGGCATTGCGACCTGAACATTCTTTATGTCCGTAATGGTGTTGAACTTTCCTACCAAACGTACCGAATTATTTTCTGTATCGGTTTGCAATTTTCCGGCAGGTAAATCAATCCCCGAACGATTGACAGCTTCCACTACCTGATACAAAGAAATTTTATAGAGCTTCAATTTTTCTTTGTCCACCTTGATTTGAATTTCCCGTTCTTCTCCGCCTAAAATGGTTATCTCTGCCACTCCTTTTAGCTGTTGGATTTGTGGCAGGTAATCGTCTTTCATTTTTTGATAAAACACTGTCGGCTCTAAATTGCTGGTTGCACTAACCGACATTATCGGCAAATCATTAGGCGACACTTTACTCATTACAGGGTTTTGAATATCGTTAGGCAAGTCCTTTCGGATATTGTCAATGTAGCGTTGAGCGTCCTGCATTGTTTTGTCTAAATCTGTTCCGTATTTCAGATTGGCAATAATGATTGAAGCATTGGGTAATGATTTGGTAAGCAAATAATCTACGCCCTCCAGATTAGAAAGTGCATCTTCAATTTTTCGGGAAACGGAAGTTTCCACTTCGTTGGGTTCTGCACCGGGATAAACGGTTCTGATAACCACAACAGGCTGATTAAAATCGGGCATCAGTTCATAGCTCAAATTCTTGTAGCCGATAATTCCCAGCAGGGCAAATACGCTGAAAAGTACGATAATCAGCGAGGGACGTTTGATTGATATTTCTGTAATATTCATTTTCGCTGATTTTATTTAATCGTAATATTCGCTCCGTCAAACAGATTGATAAAGCCATTCGTTACCACAATATCGCCTGTTGCCAATCCGCCTGATACAATCGTTCTATTGCCGATATTTCCTGATATGGTTATCGGTTGCAATACGGCTTTTCCGTTTTTTATGAGATATACTTTTGCTTTTCCATTTTCTTCTGTAATGGCAGATGTCGGAATAAGAATACCTTGTTCTTGTTTGGTTTCAGAAAGATTTACTTTGCCGAACATTCCCGATTTTATGGTTAAGTTTTTGGTGTTGGCAACCTGAAACTGTATTGGGAAACTATTGCCCAGATTGGCTTTGCTTCCTATCATTGAAATTTTGCCCGATAGGGAAATGTCGGGATAAACATCAGCATTGATTTTGTAGGTTTGATTGTTTTGGAATTGCACCAAATCATTTTCGGGAACATTAACCGTAAAACGTAAAGTGCTTATATCCGTAATTTGTAGCAACGGAATACCCGGTGCTGCAAAACCGCCCTCCTCATTGAGCTTGGCAGTTACCACACCGTTGAAAGGTGCTTTTATGGTGGTTTTACTGATTTGTTCTAATAAAGTTGCTTTCTGAACTTTTGCAGATTTCAATCCCAATTTTGCCTTTTCCAACTGCACCCCCTGAACGGCATCGGCTTCCGTTAAAATGGTGTATCGTTTTACATCGTCTTCCAAACCCTCAATCTGCACTTCAACCGTTTGCAGTTGTAATTTCAATAACGAATTATCCAACTGAATAAGTGTTTGTCCTTTGCTTACACTACTTCCAACATCTACCAAAACAGCATTGATTTTTCCTTGTATATCCGCACTGATTTTTGTTTCCTTATTCGGCTCAAAAGTACCTGTATAAGTATTTGCATCATCAATAGTCTGCAAACGAATGGTGTCAGCATTTACAGTAATAGGTTTTTCTTTGTCATATTGATACACCTTGCTTTCGGTGGTTTCTTTATTGTTTTTCAACTTAAAAAACACAAGTGCTATTACCGCAACCAAAGCAATTATCCCGATTATTTTTTTCCAATTCATATTCCTGATTTTTTATTCGTTATTTTAATTCTTAATTGTTCCTGCCAGCTTTTTTAGCTCCAAATCCGCTTTCAGATAATCTATCACTGCCGACAGGTAATTTTGCTGTGCTTCACGAAGTGCATTATCAGCCAATAAAACATCGGTAAGTGTTGCCGTACCTTGCTTTTGCTGTAAAATGGTTTGCTCATAAATAGATTGAGCCAAAGTGATTTGATTTTCGGTATTGATGACTGTTTGCTGTGCAATCGTTCTTTGCCTTAAAGCATTTTCAGTTTCCATTTTGTTTTTATCGCCAATCAGTTGAGCCTGCAATTCGTTATTGCTGATTTCCAGTTTTTTTTGATTTATTTTTCGCTGTGTAACTGTTCCGTTGAAAAGCGGGTAAGTCAGTTGCAAACCTGCAAAGCCTATGGGATAAAATTTCAGAAAGTCATTTGGGGTTTTGTCGTAGCCAAAACCTGTTGTTCCGTAGGAAGCAATCAAATTAAGCGAGGGTAGAAATCGTGATTTGTTCAACGTACTCAATTCGCTGTTCAATAGTTTGTTTTGTGTCTGAATAATTTTCAAATCCAATATGTTTTCTATATTATTTTTAGTTAAGGCTTGTTGTTCGATTTCAGAAACAACGGTCATATTTTGCTCCAATGGAATACCGATACTCAATTTCAGTGCATTCAAAATTGAAGTGTATTTGTTGTGAACGTTTTCCCTTTGGGTATTCAACTGCTCGGCTTGTAATTTTACTTTGCTCACATCTGTTCCCTTTGCCAATAGCTGTTCTTTCAAGAGTTCCATATTCTTTAATAGCTTTTGGGTATTTATCAGATTGCTTTCCAAAAAATCCAATTGATGTTTCAATATTTGAGCGTTGTAATACAGCATAGTGATGTCGTATAAAACCTGTTCTTCCGATTTTTGAAATTGAAGCTGTGTCAGTTCGTTGGCAATTTTTGTATTCTCAATCGCTCCATAAACCTGCGGATTATACAACGGCATAGCCAGCTGCACATTTGCATTGATATTGTGCGGAACACCGAATTGTAAATCCTTGAATTGTCCCTCCGATGCTTGCGGATTAAGTGCATTCATCGGCATGAGCTGTGTAGGCAATTCCATAAAATACTTGTAATCGGCATTGGCAGTAACTTTCGGAATGAGATTGGCTTTTGCTTCTTTTTCCCTTTGTTCGCTGATGCTGATGTGGTTTCGGTTGATTTGCAGCGTTTTGTTATAGACCTGTGCCGTATCAATACATTGTTTCAGTGTCCAGACTTCCTGTGCCTGAACGGTATTCCACCCGATAAATATCAACGGGATAATAAATAGTTTGTGAGCGTTCACTAACATAATTGAGCAAATTTTTTTGTTTTCTATCATTTTAAATTATTTAATCTCCTCCTATCATTTTTGAAGTAATTCCTTTTTTATTAGAAAATTCTGCGATTACAATTCCTGCCAAATGCAAAAGAATAAAAATCGGAAACCAGTAAATTCCCCATTTGTGTATGGTTTCAATATCTTCTTTCCATTGTGGTAAAAATCCTTTTTCTATACAGATACCTGTAATAGCCGAAATACAAACAAAAAGATAAAAGTACACATAAGTAAAACCCTGTAACCGTTCTTTAAGCGGTTGGTTGCTTTTAAAGGGATTTGGAAAACGAATACCTTTTACCAACATATAAATTATTCTCGCAAGGAATGAAAATATCATAATGTGGGCAAAGACTTCGTGCCATTGCCACATTGGTTCTCGGATGCTTTTAGCAATATCTGTTACCTGCTCTTTGGGTATTGCCGATGTTTTACTTTCAATAACAGCAACAATATTGTTTTTATTCATCCAATACATACGAAGAAACCCTGTAATGAATAAAACAGGCATTGCAAAAGCCATTATCCAATGCAGTACCCGATGAAATATTGTGAATTTTTGTTGGGATTTCATTACTTAGAAAATTTAGTTAAAATACTTATGATAGTGCTGATACGAATGTTGCAGGTGCAAAACGGTTTCATTTGCTTTTTTTGCATCTGTTTCATTTTCTATCGCCTTTACTATTTCAAGGTGTGGGTGCAACCATTTGTGTAATTCATCGTGGCTTTTTCCGCCCATTGTACAACTTTTTATGAGCTGGTTGTTTTGCTCTTTTAATTGTTTAGCTAATGCTTTATAATCGGTCTGATTATTTTGGATATAAGCATTTACCAGTTCTTCGCCTTTCAATACAAAGGGTTTCATTTCTTCGTTCACCAACCATTTTTCGCCATTGTTGAGTTCAATAGCTTCGGAACTCTCATCGTGGCGATGTTCTGCGTGGTTTTCTGTTTCCTGATGTGTGGTTGATTTTTCAGTGGAATTATTACATCCCCACAAAAGCATAAGACTCATTCCAAATACAATTACTTTTTTCATATCTCAATTATTTTTTTTCAATCATTTTTAAAATTCCCTCTAAAACTGCTTTCCCGTCTTTCATCAGGTTGGATTTATGCCCTGACAATTTCCATTTCAAAACCGTCATTCTCATTCCTCCAAGTATAATAGTGGTAAGCGTGGAAGCATTGATGAGCTTGCCGTACTGCCTTGCCTTTTGTCCTTTTTCAATGTTTGCATTGACATATTGGTGCATTAATTCCATTATTTCGGAAACTTTATAACTTAATCCCTCATCATAATGAAAAATACTTTCCGCAAAAATGACACTAACAATCGCAGGCTTATCTGTAAAGGTTTGCAGTTGCGATTTAAAAATAGCTCTCAATTCATCTCCTGCTGTTGCGTCAGGGTTTACAGGAATATTATTGAGGCGGTTTTTCATTCCTGTTATGAAATAGTTGAGCAAACCAAGTAAAATATCATTCTTGCTTTTAAAATGACGGTATAAAGCCGGTTCGGATAAACCAATATCGGCAGCCAGCGTTTTGATAGTCAGGTTTTGAATACCGTAAGCATCAATCCGAGCCGTTGCAGCTTCCATTATTTCTATTTGCCTGTCTGTGAACTTTTCCATATTACCCGTTCGCTAACAAAATTGTGTTAGTTAGCGTTTACTAACAAAGGTAGTGATACTTTTTTATTTAGCAATATTTCTTCAAGAAAAGGATATTGTCATCCAATACTATCATTCTTTATCCCTTTTGCACCAAATGCTGTAAATCCGGGTCGTTCTTAATACGTTCCAGTTCATTTTCAATAATCCCTGTACTGTCCAGCTTTACCCGCCTGTAATTGTCGTCAATTTCCTGCTTCATGTTATCCTCCCCGTTTTCATCGGTAAAGGATAATATCTGCGGTATCTTTTGGTAGGCTTTGGTTTCGGCGGCAACCTTATCATTGTCCACCACAATTTCAGCATGGAAAATCTTTTGCTCGATGCGCTCATCGAAGTTATCCGATACAGCACCCACAAACATACCTTGTGTAAGGGTTGAAATTTTGGATGCTGGTATCAGGCTATCCATTTGGGTAGAAATGGAAATGGATTTATCATTGCGGTTAATGGTCATACTCTGGCGTTTCTGCAACACTTTACCGAAACGCTCGCTTAGGCTCTTGGCGGTTTCGCCTACTACCTGACCACTGAAAATATTACCAACAGTATTCTGTATAACCTTGCTTTCCTTATCGCCGTAATCCCTTGTTAATTGCGAAAAGTCCTGAAAGCCCAAACATACTGCCACCTTATTGCTACGTGCAGTTGCGATAAGATTATCCAGTCCCCTGAAATAAATCGTGGGCAATTCGTCTATGATAACGGAACTCTTTAATTGCCCTTTCTTGTTGATGAGTTTTACAATGCGGGAATTATACAAACCCAATGCTGCCGAATAAATATTTTGCCTGTCGGGGTTATTGCCTACACAAAGTATTTTCGGCTCTTTGAGATTGTTGATGTCTAATGAAAAATCATCGCCCGTCATTACCCAATAGAGTTGCGGGCTAATCATACGGGACAAAGGAATTTTTGCAGATGCTATCTGTCCCTGTAACTGGTCTTGTGCGCCGCCCTGCCACGCATCCATGAAGGGAGATAAATAATTTTCCAGTTCGGGGTATGAGGTAAGAATAGTAAATACGTCTGCGTATTTTTTATTCAGCAATTCAATGGCATGAGGAAACGTACAGAACCTGCCATTATCATAGATTTTCAGAAACCATATTATTGCTGCAAGCAAAATAATTGGGCTCTCCACGAAAAAATCCCCTTGCTTCAAAATCCACGACTTGTTAAGATTAAGCATAATGGTATAGGCTGCTTCATAGGCATCCGATATGTCCGTCATGAAATCAGGATTAAGCGGGTTGCATCGGTGGCTCCTGCGTGGGTCGTCAAAATTGATGACATAAAACTTCGGCTTTACCTTATACTTGTCGGTATGCTTCAGTAAATGATTGTAGGCAATGGTGGAAAGGTCATCGAACTTGAAATCGTATATGTACATCGAAAAACCCTTTTCGATGTGTTGCTTGATGTAATTATTTACGATGGCATAGCTCTTACCGGAGCCAGGGGTTCCCAACACGATGGAGGCACGAAAAGGGTTGACCACATTAACCCAACCGTTGTTCCATTTGCCTTTGTAATAAAACTTCGTGGGCAGGTTAACGGAGTATTCATTTTGCATCAGTTGAGTTTCCTGCTGGAAACTTTCGTTTTCATTATTGAAAACATCATCCATCAGGTTATTGCGGAGCAACCGGCTCATCCATACTCCCGCTACCATTAGAGCGATATATCCTAACGAAGTAGTCAGGATGTAAAGCAGGGTGCCAATGCCTGCCGGTAGTTTCAGTAAGTATGCGTTCAGGAAAAACAGGACTAAACCAATGATCAATGCAGTATTGATTTTTGTCCACGTTATTTTTTCATTTTTTACGCCCTTTGTACCCAAACAACTTAACGCCAGCAATACCAGCGAAAAGATTTTGCTGTAACTGGTATTGGAAAAAAGCCCGGCGGTGCGGTTAAAATTGGTCAGTATCTTTCCGATGATTTCCAGTGTCCAGCCACGTTCTGTAAAGAAGCCATAACAGAACCAGTAGAAGTGCATCAGCACCAAAAGGATGCTTACCGCCCGCATAAAAGCCATGATTTTGGCTAATCCTCTTAAATCGTCTTCTCCTTGCATTTTAGAAATCTTAAATTTTTGGAGTTGAATTTAAAGGATATATAGAAAAGCCGAAGAATATGGCAGTCTATGGCGGCGGATGGCGGTAAGTTACTTTCTATAGCAACCCTTAATAATTTTGAGAGTTTGTTTGGAAAATAATGGTAGAGATATTTATGTAATTTTATTGCATAAATAAAGAAGTACTCTGTAAATTTTCATGAATACATATTCGATATTTAACGATGAACCTGGGGACTGGAAAGAACTTCAAACGCGAGTTGCATCAATATTATCAGACATTGGTTATACATGTGAAGTTGAAAAAAATATTGATACAGTTCGAGGCAAAGTTAATATTGACGTTTTTGCAGAAAACACCAATATACAACCTAAGCAACTAATTCTTGCAGAGTGTAAATTCTGGTCAACAAATGTTCCGAAAGCCGTAATACACTCCTTCAGGACAGTAATAAATGATTCAGGAGCTAATTATGGTTATGTAATCTCTAAAGCAGGGTTTCAATCTGGTTCGTTTGATGCCGTTGATAAATCAAACGTTTCGCTTTTTACTTGGAACGAATTTCAGGAATTTTTCAAACCCACTTGGCTAAATGCAATGCTTCATAAACTTTATATTCTTGGTAAACCTCTTATGGATTTTACTGACTATATGGGCGACTTCTATGACCAAGATTATGACCTATTATCAGAGGAAAACAAAGAGAAGTTCAAAGAAGCAATTTCGAGATATTCTGACTTTGCTTGGTATAGCAATAAGCAATATAGTGTTAATTATGTAACTGGAGAAATTGAGTATTTAGACCAAGCCATACTGGAACGGAAAAGCAAATTACCGATAGAAATCAACTGTTACAAGGACTATTTTTACTTTATAAGAGATTACTGTTTGGCTGGATTGAACGAAATAGACCTGATATTTGGAAAGCCAGTAAGAAAACAATAAAACTACAGCTTACATGGACTGTGGCAAAAGTGGGGGTAACCGACAACAAAAGTAAACCACACAACCCCGAAAATTTTTGGCTTTTTATTTTGTTCTCTTAATACGTATTCTCTTTTTCTTCATCCGGTTGGCAAATGCCTGTTCTTCGTAATCTTCGCCCTGTGCTTCCGGCAGTAAACCACCTAATCCGTCTATTAATCCCAAATCATCAGTAGCATAATTGGGTTGTGTTGCATTCAGGAAATCGAACAGCTCGTGGGTTTCTTCTTTTTCATCCGCAATGTTTTTGCCTGTGGCTGATATATCTGCGGTGCTGGTCTGCTCTGTATTTTGGCGTTGCTCAACAGCCTGTTCTTTCCACCAATCGTTAAATACATTGGCAGAAAGATTTTTATCCAACTGTGAACCATTCCAGACGGTACGGCTTTCATGGTCTATGAAAGTCATGCCGTAAATGCGCCCCTCATCGGTGCGGCGTACAACGGTATTGATGCCCTGTTCCATAAGGTACTTTTTAAAATCGGTTTCGCTGGTGGTAAGGTGCATTGCTGCTTCAATGGTATTTTTTAGAATGGCTCTTGCGGGGTCTGTCTTCATTTTTTCCTTAGCCTGTGCAAAGTGCTTTTGTAATTCCTCCAGCCCTGCGTGTTTGCCAAAGCGGGATGCTTTAAAAGGATTACTGGCTTTTTCTTCCTGTTCATTCAAAGCAAAATATACCAGCCCGTTTTTGGGCTGCCCGTGTAGTTCTCCTTTCACTTCTTCAGTAGTAATATTAAAAAGCGACAACAAAGCATTGTACGCTCCGAAACTGGCATACTGGTAATGCTTAGGCAGGTATCTTACTACCGATGCAATCTGACTTTTAATATCCCCGGCTCTGTAATCCACTGGGCGGAATACCTGCTCATTCCCGGTGCGCTGCTTTTCGGTGGCGGGTATCAGGTTGTACTTTTGTTCCAACGCCCTGCAAGCATCCATTGAGCGCAGCTTCTCAAACGCATCAGGTATTTTTACACCGTAACGGTCAACGTTGGTAGATACAATATGAATATGGGTGCGCTCAATATCGGTATGCTTGAACACGATATACGGTTGGTCGCCGTAGCCCATCCGCTCCATATAGTCTTTGGCAATCTGCCTAAAGTTTTCATCCGTTACCTTATCGCCGGGGTCGGGATTGAGCGATATATGCAATACGGGCTTTTCCGTTCTTTTATTTGCTATAAGGTAAGGTTCAAAAGAACGGTATAACTGTGCTACCGTATAGCTGCCGTCCGGTGTTTCTATAATCTTTTGGGTGTCCAAAACCTGCCCGTTTTCCTTATCCACTTTAAGCTGGTTGTAAGAAAGTGCGCCCACCATATTTGCACCATGCCCGATTTTTGCTATCATTTATCGCTGCTTTTGTTCAGGTGTTTGGCTTCAAATTCGGCAGTCAATTCCATAATATCCCGGCATAATTTCGCCAACGCTGCCGTTTGTTTTTCCAGCTTAAAGAGATAGGCGGCGGCTTTCTTCTCCGAAAAATTGCGGTACAATATCTTCACCACCTGGTTATAATTGACACCTACCGCCCTGAACTGACCAAATAAAGTAGTTAGCCGGGTGTAATAATCCATTGCAGCCATATCCACTTTTACGCTTTTAACCGGCTTACTGAATAGTAAAGAAGTAACAAACTGCGCTTTGTTACCTGCGCCCGATGCTTCAAAAAGCGAAAGGAATTTGGCGTTTTCCTCGTCTGTAAGACGAAAAACGTAACGGTGGATGCTTGGGTTTGCTTTAGGGTTGCGCCCGCCCTTGTTATGTTTCTTTTGCTGCTGTTCACTCATCACCAATCCATTTAAAATTCAACAAAACCCCGACTTCGGAGGGTGTTTTTAAAGCCCCCTGCAAGGGCAAGTTGTTTTGAGGCACGGAATGCGTTCCGAGTGCCTCAAAACACAACTTGCTCTGTTCGGGTGAACAGAAAATCCCGCTTGGGCGGGATTAGATAAAGCAGAAAAAAACGGCTTCGAGCCGTTCCGCCTGTTGCCTGTTATCTGAAATGATTTTTCCATTTACCCTTTTGTATTGGAGCCAATACAAAATAAGCGCAGCTTATCTGAAGCATTGCAGTGTGCCACACTGCCAAAGGCTGCCACGGAACGCCAAAGCAGGACAGCTTTAATAAAGCAGGTATCTACCTGCATTCATTTGTACCGGCATCCGGCATTAGCTGAATAGGTATGTATGAACGTAGCTGCATAGCTACGGAAATATGCAAACAGTTAAGCAGGTGTATAACGATATATGGGAGTAGATAAGCCTGTATAAAATGACGTGAGCAGTTATGTATATAAACAGATAAAAATGTACAGCCATAAAACAGGATGTATGCTTTTACAAAAATACCTGCATACAAAAGCCTGTACATAAAAATGTGCCGTTGTGCTTTTGCAACGCTGTACCTGAATAGGTAAGCAACTATAAACAGATAGCGATACATAAACAGATGAACAATTAAATACAGTTATACAAATGGACACAAAGAAACAACCTTTATTTATTGCCTTTTCTTCCCAAAAGGGAGGCGTGGGCAAAAGCACCTTTACCACGCTTGTTGCCAGTATGCTGCATTACAGGCTCGGCTATAACGTTGCCGTCTTCGACTGCGATTTTCCGCAGCATAGCCTCATGCAAATGAGGGCAAGGGATATGAGCAGCATTATGAGTAATCAGGTGTTTAAGAAAATGGCGCATAAGCAATTTACGAGCATCAACAAAAAAGCCTACCCGGTTATGCAGCACCGGGCAGACGGTGTGC
The DNA here is from genome assembly GCA_044223995.1 of Chitinophagaceae bacterium. Classification (GTDB taxonomy): domain Bacteria; phylum Bacteroidota; class Bacteroidia; order Chitinophagales; family Chitinophagaceae; genus JACMLD01. The sequence continues at coordinate 419,512 of JBGALE010000004.1, read as the reverse complement.
TGAATGAAGTATCCCAATTCCTGCAATCTTCCACCGTGGCGGTGGATGTGGTTTTCTTCGACCTGCCGGGAACGGTAAACTCCGCAGGGATATTGAAAACGCTGGCAGGAATGCACCACATTTTTACGCCTATCATCGCTGACCGTGTAGTAATGGAAAGCACGTTGATTTTTACGCAGGTATTGAACGATGTTATCCGAAAGCAGGGAACAACCGCTATTCAAAGCATCAACCTATTTTGGAACCAGGTGGACGGCAGGGAGAAATCAGCTTTGTACAGTATCTATGAAGATTTAATCAGCAGCCTGGGCATACACCTGATGCGTACCAGCATTACGGATAGCAAGCGTTTCCGCAAAGAGGGCGAAGCCGATGCGAAAACGGTATTCCGTTCCACCTTGCTACCTGCCGATGAACGGTTAATGAAAGCCTGCCGGCTGGATTTGTTTATGGAAGAATTTTTAAGGATTGTGAAATTGTAAGCCGTATGGAAAAAGAAAATAAAAAGAAAAGCACACCGGAGATAGATGAAGAATTTTTGATGAACATTATTGCCGATGGCGTAAAAAAGGACGGCTTAAACATACCGCCCGAAGCATCCCAAAAGCAGGAGGAAAAAGAGCCGGAAAAGCCTGTGGGCAGGGAACGAAGCCGTTCCAGAAAAACCAGCGAAGCGGATTATGAAAAGACATTTTTCAAAAGAGCGGAAACCAATGCCCGTAATGGAAAGTCCGTGTACATACGCCCCGATTTTCACGAACGGCTGTCCCGCATTGTACAGGTCATCGGCGAAGACAAGATAACGATATACGCCTATCTCGATAACGTGCTGGAACACCACTTTCAGGAGTTTGGCGATGACATCACCAAAAGTTTCAATGATAAGTATAAACCTATTTTATAAGCGCAGCTATGGAAATAATAATTGTTATCTGTTTGCTCATTGTCATTGTTCTTTTACTGAAAGACAAGGTGGTAATTCATAAGCCGGTGCACAGGCTGGAAAAACAGGAAAGTAAAACACCCGATCTGCCGGATATCATGGGGCTGCCTAAGCCTGTGGAACGCCACACACTGCCAATGAATGCCAGCAAAAGACAAACAGATAAAAGCAAAAGCATACCGGATAATTTTGAAACAGAAACCGAAGAAAAGGCTTTGGGGTTAGTCATTCCGCAGGAAGAACTGGATGAAGTTTTCGGGAGTATGCCCGATTTGGAAGACGAAGAAGAATGGAGCGAATACGGGAATGCGGATAGCGACAATGGGTTTGCCACGGGGGTTACCTTTGATGAACTAAGCACCGTGGGGGCATTGTTACAGCAGGATGTGCTGGAACCTGCCTTGCAGCAAAAAGCGGTCAATATAGTTCAGCGCATACAGGGAACCGAATTGTTCAGTCTGCTCGAAAACTCAATGGAGGGGGCTTCACGAAAGATAGCAGCGTTGTTGGATAAGAGCCTCCCCGCCGGGGCGGATTTCAGTTCTTCCAATTTGCGGAATAAGGATTTGGAGGGTTTCGACATTGGGGAGTTTGTCTGATAAGACAGCTTCCCTTTGTTTTTTTAAAAACACTCGTAAACGTTTAGATGTGTTCATTCAAATAATCAAACTGTTTTTTTGATTTTGGCATAATAATCCTTTGACGAAATATTCATGGTATTCCAACCCTATAAAAATCATCGGGTAAAGGTTTCTCTTTAAAGCGTAGCCGATTTGCCCAATATAGTTGGTCAAAATCTCCCTGTTCGTATGGGGAAAAGGTTAAGAAGGCATTATTGGACTTTGAACATTGCCTGAACTTTTCAGGATTTTGAAGATAAGTTGCACATATATCTAATTCATCAATTGCATACATTCTGCCGTGCATTTCTCTTCTTAGTTTTAAGAAATTCAAAAATCGGCTTATCGAACCTCTAATATTCTGTTTTAAAGCTAATAAAAATACTTCAAGGTCATCAATATAAACCGACCAGGGATAATCCTCGTCATCTTCTTTATTAAGCATCAATCCTAAGTCTGTTTGTAAACTTCCAAATCTTTCGAGGGTAACTACTATTGAAAAAACACTGTGGATTTTTTTAGGATTTACAGTGTATAGTATGTTGCCTTTTTCATCCTTAATATCAAAAGGAATATCATCTAAAAAATAATCTTCTACTCTTAAACATTGTTCAAAGCCATACTGAATTGAATTTTTAAAATCATCTTTTAACCTTGTTATGGCTTTTTCTATATTTCTGAAAGGCTCTCTTAATTTAGAGGCTTTGGTTTCTATGATGATTGCAGTACCCTTGTAGATTATCAGTAAGTCTTGTTCAAAGTTTTTATCTATAAAATAATTTTCATAGAAGAATGTGTAATTTGGTGGAAAAAAGTATTTGAATAGTTCAACCACCTTTCTTTCAAGGCTGTTTTCTCTATGCTTTAATAATTTACTTTTAAATTTTTCGTCCTTACCAAATTCTATAAATAATCGCTTGTATATTGAAACAGGAATTTGCTTCCCATAGAGGCTCAAATAATTACCATCAGATAATTTCAATATCGGTGTCAATTCAAAGGGACTTTCAGCAGAATAATATCTTGCTTTGACATCTGGCACTGCTTCACAGGAAAATAGCAAAAGAAACTTGTCAACTTTTTCTTTATCTAACACATGGTACAAATCTTCAGCAGTAAACATCAGACTTGCATAAGGTTTAGCATGGAAAGAATGAAATGCCTCTTGAATATCTTCCGGCAATAATCCGAATGATTCGGAGAACGGCATTCCCTTGTTCTTTACTCTATCATTAAAATCAAAAAATTCTCTGGTGAAGGAAAACTCTGTTAGATACTTTGACCTAATTATTGATATTAGTTCAATCTCTTTACATACGTCAATTAGAAAACCGACATCAAACCCAAAGTCTTGGGCAATTCTATCCTCGAAAGGTGCAAAAACATTTTTTAAGCGTTCCAAATCCTGTTCTACATAGCTCAACACACCATTATCAAAATGATTTCTAAATGCTAACTCGTGAATTACGGATTCAGTCGTATAATCAGTCGCTTTTTTTACACGATTAAAATCTTTAATCTCATTAAGTTTATCTGCAAGTAATCCTAATCCATCAAAAGGTATTTGAAATCTTTCAGCACATTTTTTTTCAGAAAAAGCGTTTAATGCTATCAGATAAAGGAAATCTTTTAGCTTTGATTCAAATTTATTCAAATCAATTTCTGCAAAAGAGTCTGGTCGTTTCTTTATAAAGTATGCGAAAAACCCCGCAAAACTTTCAGTATCATAATTCGATACTAATTGTTGCAGTTCGTCAATTTCCTTTTCAATATCCATATCTGAAAATCAGGTTCCTGTTACTTTGATAAATTTGGGGGTATCAAACTTAGGTGTAATTACTGGCAAATCTACCTTGACAGATATTGGCATTGGAAAATCAACACCCATAATAATTGCTTCTCCAGACCCTAATGATGGTAAAAAAGAAAGAGTTTCTTTGTTGGCTGTTGAGCAAGCACTGGCTATTGCTTCCTTGTCCTGGTAATTTATCAACCTGTGAGTAATGAATGTACCCATTTGGCTTAACGTACCAACTGGAATATCTCTCGGCATTTGTGTTGATAGACATAGGAACAAACCATATTTACGACTTTCTTTTGCTATATTGTCAAAGGCATTTAACTCTGTGCTTTCAAAGTATTCGTCCTTTACTTTTTTATTTAAGAACTGATGTGCCTCATCCACAAAGAGTATCAAAGGCTTTTCTCTGAAAACATTTGTTCGTGCTTTATTCAGCAAATACCTACCTAAAGAATTTGCCAATATTTCTCGTACTTGAAAGTTAAAGGGAACGTTCTCAAATCCAATTCTCAAAATGTTCCTATCAGGACTTGCTAAGAAATCGTTTATTTTAGTTATAAGATTATTAGTTGTTGGCGAATTAAATCCAAACATACCTGCATAATCATTATCAGAAATCACATTATTAACCCTCATTATAAGGCTGGTTGCGTTTCCATAATTTCTTTCATCCCGGGAACTCGCCCAACGGTCATTAAAAATTTGAAAACATTCATTGCCGATTTGTCTATGCAGTAGGTTGATGCTAAAATTGTTAATGGAAAAATCCTCTATAATTGCTTTGTATGTAAAATAAGCATTGTTGTATGCTGCTGTAATATTCCCTTGTTTAACGACCAAGCCGTTACTAATGAAAACTTGTTGTCCCCTGAATGAGAAAGTATCATTAATTCCATCATTACTGTGTCCATTGGCAGGAATATTACTCATTAAACAATGAGCAACCTTTAATGACTTAATCGCTTCCAATAATACTGGCTGTTGAACTTGACCTGATGGTCTAAATAATACAAAAAGGTCATTAATGGTTAAATTTTGATACGGAAAATAGCTTTCTGAAATAAGTATAGAATGTTCAACTTTGGGATGAACATCAAATGTGGAATACTCTCCTGTTGGGTCTAAAATTATAGCTTTAGCATCAGTTTCAATCACGCCTTCGATAAACTTGCTTATAGTATAGCTCTTTCCTCCGCCTGTTGTACCCACAACCGCACAATGACGGCTAAAAATAGCTTGCAAAGAAATATCTACCGGTACATTTTTATCATAAATCAGTTTACCCAATCTGAATGTTGGCGAATGTTCAATGCTTTCAGGCTTTATACCAAAGGTTTTAAAATGTGTAGATAGAAATTCTGCTGAACAAATGAAAACCTTTGAACCAATTAATGGCAAGCTATTTATTCCCTTTTCAATTTTGCTTGGACTGAATAAATCAAATGCTAACAAGATTTCAATTCGACCAACAGGATGAAACGCTTTGGTTGAAAATGTCCTCTCACTTAATTCTAACCTCTCTTTTTCAGGTAGTGAAATTTCTAACATCTTGCCTAAAAAGCCTCTCTCTTCTCCCTCTATAACGACATAATTACCGACAAGACCACCACGCAAGACTTCTGCGTGATGAACAAATGTTTTCATTAATACCGAAGATGGAAAATGAACCTTTACAAATGCGGGGGATACAAAGTTGATATACCCAAGAAAGTGACTGTGATTAAACGGGCTATTGCTCATACTAAGGGTTTGGTATATTTATTACAATTTGTCGTGTATCATCCTGGTTATAAGATTTAAGGTCAGGATAGTTATTTGCAAAGTCTTCAAATGTTTCAGAAGCAATAGAGATATTAGAATATTTTTTTGCAGCTTCAATGAATGGCTTAATATTCTCATTGTTTTCATCAATTCCCCTATTTATAATCATCAATTGGAAGCTCGGGTTTTGCTCTAATGCTTCAACGATTGCCGTTACAATATGCTTGTCACCAAAACTGAACCCGACAGTTATTAAAAGGACATTTTCTTTTCTAAGACTTGTTTGGAACCTTGACATCATTTCAAAGTATGGTTGCTCATAAGAGCTTTCATATTTTGATTGGTGTGGGTATATCATTAAAGGGTGGTTCGGATTATCCTTTTGAATAATTTTATCAGTAACCTTTTCCCAATTAACTGAACCATGTAATTTGTATAGATGAAAAACTTTTTGTATAAAATTATCTTCTTCCTTTACCCTGCTTTGATTTCTTGATACAATATCATAATCATAGTTACGACCACTAAAAGTTCTCGGATGAGAAAAAGAAAACCCATCAATAATTACAAAATTGCTCTTGCACGCAGCTTGCTCGAATAGCATGTCATAATTTAGAGTAAATAGTTTAAATCGGGGAAGCGTAACTTTCCTTTTTGTTATTTTATTCAATAACAAAGTATGAGGCGAATTAGGTGGTAAATCTAATTGACAAGCATCTTTTATAAAATCTTTTATTTTGCCTACGCAGTCCTCAATGTCAATGTCTTCCTTTGGAACGTAAGGTATAGCAGGTGTAGCCATCGAAAGAACTTTTTCAAGATTCTTTACAATTGAACCATCTTCCCAAGTTTCATTATAACCAATTGTGCTAAGTAGCTTATCAAATACTTTCTTAGTTAGTAGCTTTTCTGCATCGTCCCATAAATCAGCCATTGATTTTCCAATTTTCCCGGAAGCACCCCAACCGATGGATGAACCTGCTCCTGTAAGCAACAATAGGTTCTCAAATTGATTATTTAATATTTGAGAATATTTGTTCCTTTTCGTTGCAATAGCATAGTCTATACGGTTTTCTTTACTGTCTTTAAAGTCGTGTTCTTTTCCATCAATGAAAACCTTTACATCATCTACATCACTATCATCATAGGCAACAGAGCTATTATTATTTAGTATTAAATATTTCATAGTATATTCTTTTATTCGATTGAGATATTTTATTCGATTTTATTTATTATTACCGTTATAATGAATAATTTCAGTTCCGCTATTACTTTCCTAATTCTTTTAAAATAATCTTCAATGCCTGTTTTCCAACTTCTTTTTCACCTTCAATTATTGATTTTATTTTATCAGAGAGCCATAAAACCAACAATTCTTCTAATGGGACATTTAGAAATTTAGCAAACTTTTCTAAATGCTTTCTTGGTAATAATCTTTCCTCATTTTCCACCTTACTGATAAAGGCATTATCCAGTTCTAAGGCTGCACCAATTTCTCTAAGAAACAGTCCTTTGGCTTCTCTTAATTCTTTTATGCGTTTACCAAATGCCATTTTGAATTTTTAAGACTTGTCTAAATAGTTCAAATTTAAGAAAAGTAGTTTAATATTTAGCAAATACGACAGGGTATAACCCTCTTTAATGAGCTAAGTACCGTGAGGCACATTATTACAGCAAGATGTGCTGAAACTCGCCTTGCAACAAAAGGCAGTGGATATAATTCAGTGCAAACTCAATAGAGGGAGCTTCAAAAAAGATAGCAGCGTTGTTGAATAAAAGCCTCTCCGCCGGAACGGATTTCAGTTCTTTCAATCTGCAGAATAAGGAGTTGGAGGGTTTCGTCATTGGGGAGTTTGACTGATAAGATAGCTCTCCTTTTCTTTTTCAATTACAGCTTATTTTCCGCAGTTACAAATGCTAAAGAATAGTGCGTAGAATGGGTTATGCTTATATGCCAAAAACATATCCCCATTTGGTCAGAGAGTTTCTTCACTTCTCCGTACAATTCTAATAGAGGCTTTCCTTCCGGGGATTGTAAAATTTGAATATCGGTTAAAGCGATGTCGTCTTTCATTCCTGTACCTAAACATTTTAAAACAGCTTCCTTTGCGGCAAATCTCCCTGATAGAAATTTCAGTTCTTTTTGTGAAAAATAAATCTCAATCTCTTTTTGTGAAAAAATTCTATTAAGAACCGAAAGGTCAGAACCCCATTTTAAACTTTTTGAGATTTCATGTTCAACAATATCGCAGCCAATACCTATTATCATTGGTTTAAGGATGTGTAATTTATTTTCTTATTCAGTGTATCAAACTCAACCATACCACCCTTGTTTTCAATGAGAAATCTAAAAACTTCATAAGCTTTAATAATAGCTTGCTCCCATTCTTTTGCAGTCCTTACATTAACCTCAAAGTTCTCCGTCATTTCCTTTATAAACTTTAGTGTTGTCCTGGAAACTTTAGCAACATCTTTAAAATAGTTTTTCCGCTTTGCTTCATTGAAGATAATCATGGATAAAGCTTCTTCGGTAATTGTGGCTCTGGCTCCATCCTCAATCTCATCCAATAATTCATTACTCTTTCTCTTTCGTTTCATCATAGCTCTGGTACATGGCGACCATCCGAGTAACGCCGCAAATGAATAATGAAAGATGTCGTGATAACGATAAAAGTCATTTTTATATGCGTTATCATTAATAATATCTCCTAATTGTTTTTCATTATTAAATACAACTCTTACCTCGCCCTTATCACCAGTTCCAATCTCTTCAAATGACACTGTAAAATGCCGGGGAATTTGTTCTTCCGGGCTGCAACCTTCATCGAAGAATTGACTATTGTTTTTTTGTTTCATAATGCAAACATTTAACTTATACATTTTCAATTTTATCAGGAACCTTTTTGGTGGCAGACAAATCAATGTTTTTATTAATTTCCCATTTTGGAGGGAACCAATAATTAATAGGTTCTGAATTAGATTTATACACTTGTTTTATTCTTACTCTGTCACTATCGCCTTTAATATTCGGATGCTTTACCCGTGCATATTTATCTACCTCGCAAAAAAGATTCTGACAGTCTATAAGCTGTAAACTTCTACCCCAAAGTGTTTTAAAAGACAATCCTAATCGTTCAAATTCTTTTTCTTGTCTTTCAGTCATTAGTTTTATTATTTCTACGTTACTCAATCCGGCAGTATCGCTGAAACATTTACTAATCCCCCCCTTTGCACCTGGGCCGGGAACCACAAATTCAGATTCAGAGAAATTCAGAATAGTAGAGTAATTAATATCAATTAACAGTTGATACGCCAGAAAATCGCCAAGCCCAGGGAAACTTTTTATGATTTCAAAAGCTTGTTGCATTTTATTAGTTTCCATAAGTCGCTCCGTTGTATCGTTTTCCAATATATACTCAATCAACTTTAAATGATTGGAGTGCTTACGAATATGACCAAAGTAGGACTTACAGGATGGCATTATGTATGCTGCGGAATATATTGTTTTCTTTTCTGCAAGTGCTATTGTTAATACCTCGTCATAGTGTTTAAAGCAAAAATCTTCATAAACAATATTCCCAAGCTTAGATTTCAACAACTCCCATGTTTCTATTTTGTTGAATAGCTTAAACAGTAAAATTCTGAATAAAACCTCCTTTGGATTTGAGGGAAAATCATCATTGTAAATAACATTCTTTATTAAATACTGACTTACTCTGTCTGATGCCCGATAAGCATTCGTAAACTTATATTTACTGATTATTGGGTCTTTTGTCCAAGGAAAAGGTTTACCCTCAATCCGATTAAAAAACGTCTCTTGTCTAAGCACTGCAAATTTCCAATAGCTATCATACACCTCTGTCGTCTTTGCTGGAGCTAATGGCTTATATATTGTGATACCCGAAGGTTTATTTTTGAAATTGCCCATTCTTATTTTATAAAAGTCTCTTACGAGTTTAATTCAATCAATAGTTTTTCTGCCTGTTCTTTCTTTAAGTGGTCGAGTTTCTCTATTCCAATAAAGCAGTTAAATCTTTCAAACTCTAAATCAGCTTCATTAGCTATAAATTTCCCCAAGTTTATTAGCCCTAACCAATTACCATAAGCCCGTTGATACAAATATTGGATTGCATAAAAGCTATTAAGAACTAATCCTCCCGTTTCAGATTTGTAAAATGTTACATGCTGTAAGCAGGGGAATTTTTGATAAGGCCCGTTTAGATGGTCTTTGGTTGGGTCGAAAACGGAAGCCTGTAATTTAGAACGGCGATTATTTTTTTCATCTAACAACGAAGAAATAATAATCTCTAACTGATTAATTTTTTTACTATTTGGGGTGTCATTGTATGCAATTAATCTTTCAAAATAGGTTCCTCGACCATTTGCTTTGTCTATCTTCTTTATTCTGGGCAGTACTTTGTTGAGATATACCTGATACAGTTCTTCTCGGTTTTGATTAACGAGTTGATAAAGAGAGTTAGGGAAAATAGTTTCAGACACGGTATCAATGGAATCAAACTTTCCATCAGCTAAATTGGCATTAAGCTTTCTTTTTATTATATCCGATTCCTTACAATCCGAAAGTGTTACCACCAGTGGAGTGATTTCGTATCCGGAGTTTTTTACAATATGGTCTAAAACGCTGCACCAAGCATTGGACAAACTTTTATCTTCAATCAATAAGGGAATACTCATAATTAGTTTTTAGTTTTCGAGATGACGATATTCTGCAAATCCAATATAATTTTGTGGCTGAATCCTAATAAAGTAACTCGTCTCTGTTTTGTTAGAATGAACAGACGAGATTCCCGGCTTTTTTGCAAGAAATAGCGTACCTATTTGCGATTCTTGTTTCTTTTCAAGAAACTCACCATCAACAATAAAATCAGAAGGTAATACTATATAGTTTGAAACCTCCAAATCAACAGGTTTGACATTACATTTTCCGTCAATTATTTTAAAAAATGATTTTTCTTCTATATCTCTAAATTTAGCTTTGAAGATTTTTGCCGGAGTTAATTTTAATAGCTCCATTGATTTTGAATCACTAATAAGACGATTGACTTTGCAATGCGTAATTAAAGTTTGGTAGCCTACACCAAACACTGAACTTATTGTATAAAAATCAACAGGAGTAGCTGACTGAAAATTCATATTTCGTTTTGCAAATTCAGCCTGAACACCACCAACCGGCATCAATAAGGCTGCTGCGAACGCATCAACTAATATTTCATCATTACTTTTAAAAGATGAATTTTCACTTTCATCAGAGATGACATCTACTTTCAAACCATGATTAAACACATGATGTCCGAGTTCATGTCCACAGGTAAAAATTCTTCGTGGAAAAGGTCGCAAACAGGATAACAGTATTTGAGGAGTGCCATTATTATTGACATAAAGACCTTCCATATTTATATCAATAAACCTGACATCTATTCCTATGGAGGAACACACATCATAAATGCTTATTGGTTCAAATAAACCCAACCCTAACTTTATTCTAACTTCACTTGCTTTTCTTATAGCACTTGTATATAACTGATTCATCAAAATATTATCTATTTAGGCAGGATTTTTAAAATTTCAAGCAGCTTTTTTCTGTCAGCTTGATTCATTTTGCTCAATTCACGAGCAGCAACCTTTAACTGCTCATTCATTTCCGTTTCGGTTTCATCCTTTAGTAGCAACCAAGATGTACTGACCTTATATAGCTTGCTAAACTGTATAATTTCCTCTGCACTTACTTTTCTTCTACCGGATTCTATTTCGGAAATTGCAGGTCGCTGGATGCCTAAAATTTTTGCAGCACTTTCCTGCGATAAACCAGCTAATGTGCGGGCTTCTTTAAGTCTCTCTGCTATTTTCTCCCTTTCAGATATGTTGCTTTTATTGTTCATGTTTGACTACTTTTAGAAGTTTTTTTACTGCATTTCTTATTGATAATTGCTCTTTGCTTTTGTTGTCATGGAAAATGTAACATTCAACCGGAATAGTTAAACCAGTCTTAATTTCGATTTCTGGAATTATCGAAACCAACACCTGGCTCATTATAAATCTTCCGGGACAAAATTCACTATTTACCTCTTCATTAATATTCTGTTGGTCACACACTTTCTTTACAATAGTGATGATTTCCTGTTCTATTTTTTCTAACTCTAATGTTTCCATGATTGTAAGAATTTCATACAAAATTAGTAAGATTTTCTTACAATCCAAATCTTTTTATTCTCCAGTTGAATGGTGTTTTCATTTACTAAAAGGACGAGGGTAATATCTCCCTAATGCTAAGTGATTGGTATTATGCTGTAATATCTATTAGACAATGCCACCAACTGCCAAGTAATTCCATCGAAAGACACATCACTATCACGCCTTGTTTTCCATGACACTTTTGTTGCCAAGCCCGCAGGAAGCGGGAAATCAGTAACAAAATAATTCAGATTAATTATGGAAAGACAAAGCAAAAAAGTGTTGCTGACAGGCGTTGCGTTGCTGTCAGCTTATGGTGTGTTTGCCCAGGGCAACGGAGGTGCGGGCATCAACGAAGCAACGCAGATGGTAACCTCTTATTTCGACCCGGCTACCAAATTAATTTACGCCATCGGAGCTGTGGTCGGGTTAATCGGAGGTGTCAAGGTGTACAACAAATTCAGCAGTGGCGACCCCGACACATCCAAAACGGCTGCTTCGTGGTTTGGTGCGTGTATCTTCTTAATCGTTGCAGCCACCATCCTGCGCTCATTCTTCCTTTAATCCGATGCCCTATGAGTAATTACAACATCAATAAAGGCATTGGAAGAACGGTTGAGTTCAAAGGGCTGAAAGCCCAATACCTGTTCATCTTCGCAGGCGGCTTGCTCGGCGTGCTTATCCTTGTAATGGTACTGTACATGGCAGGCGCAAACTCCTACATCTGCCTGTTCATCGGGGCTGGCGGCGCATCGCTCATCGTGTGGAAAACATTCGCATTGAATGGCAAGTATGGCGAACACGGGTTGATGAAAATCGGAGCAAAGAAAGGGCATCCGAAATACATCATCTGCCGCAAGGCTGTACACCGCTATCTGAAGTTCACCCCTAAACCCGATGCCCTATGAGAAACACGGGAAAAGCCACAACGCTGGAAAGCAGGTTTCCATTACTGGCGGTGGAACACAACTGCATCATTTCAAAAGATGCAGACATTACAGCCTGCTTCCGGGTACACCTGCCGGAACTGTTCACGGTAGCTTCTGCGGAATACGATGCCATTCATTCGGCATGGCATAAGGCTATTAAAACCTTACCGGATTATTCCATTATCCACAAACAGGATTGGTACATTAAGGAAAGCTATGCGCCCGATATTGCGCAGGACGGATTAAGTTTTTTGGCAAAGTCCTACCAGCAGCATTTTAACGAACGTCCTTTTTTAAACCATTACTGTTACCTGTTCCTTACAAAGACCACAAAGGAACGTATGCGGATGCAAAGCGATTTTTCATCGCTTTGCAAAGGCGTTCTTATCCCGAAAGAAATAAGGGATAAAGAAGCCGTTCGCCGTTTCATGGAAGCGGTAGCGCAGTTTGAGCGCATTATTAATGATAGTGGCTTCATCAAACTGGAACGGCTGACCGAAGACGACATTATCGGCGCAAGCGATAAACAGGGATTGCTGGAACAATACCTTACCCTGTCAAGGGAAGCGGGAACCGCTATGCAGGACATCGCTTTAGGCAGCGAAGATGTGCGTATCGGCAACAAAAGGCTGTGCCTGCACACCTTGTCCGATACGGACGATTTGCCCGGAACGGTATCAGCAAATACCCGTTACGAAAAGCTATCCACCGACAGAAGCGATTGCCTTTTGTCTTTCGCTGCCCCGGTAGGATTGCTGTTAAGCTGCAACCATATCTACAACCAGTATTTGTTTTTGGATAACAGCGATGAGAACCTGCGCAAGTTTGAAAAGTCCGCAAGGAACATGCACTCGCTGGCAAGGTACAGCCGGGCAAACCAAATCAATAAAGAGTGGATAGAAAAGTACCTGAATGAAGCGCATAGCTTCGGGCTTTCTTCTATTCGTGCGCACTTCAACGTAATGGCATGGTCGGATGAGCCGAACGAACTAAAGCAGCTAAAGAACGATACGGGCAGTGCATTGGCTTTAATGGAATGTAAGCCACGCCACAACACTATTGACGTTGCTACGCTGTATTGGGCGGCAATGCCGGGCAATGCGGGCGACTTTCCGAGTGAGGAAAGTTTTTACACTTTCATTGAGCCTGCGTTGTGTTTCTTCACCGAAGAAACCAACTACCAGAGTTCGCCCTCACCGTTCGGTATCAAGATGGCAGACCGATTGACGGGGAAACCTATCCACCTGGATATATCGGATTTGCCGATGAAGCGGGGCATCATCACGAACCGGAACAAGTTCATACTTGGTCCGTCAGGTTCGGGAAAATCTTTTTTCACAAACCACATGGTGCGGCAATACTACGAACAGGGCGCACACGTCCTGCTCGTGGACACGGGTAATTCCTATCAGGGTTTGTGCGAACTGATTAAAGGAAAAACCAAAGATGAAGACGGTGTTTACTTTACTTACACCGAAGACAACCCGATTGCGTTCAATCCCTTTTATACCGATGACGGTGTGTTTGATATTGAGAAAAGGGAAAGTATCAAAACGCTCATCCTTACGCTGTGGAAACGGGATGATGAACCGCCGAAACGCTCGGAAGAAGTTGCGCTATCCAATGCTGTGAGCGGCTACATAGACCGCATTAAGCAAAACGATGAATACCCCTCTTTCAACGGCTTCTATGAGTATGTACAGGGTGATTATAAAAAGGTGCTGGAAGAAAAACAGGTAAGGGAAAAAGACTTTGACCTCGCCAATTTTCTGAATGTGCTGGAACCCTATTACAAAGGCGGGGAGTATGATTACTTGCTGAACTCCGATAAGCAACTCGACCTGCTTTCCAAACGCTTTATCGTGTTTGAAATTGATGCGATAAAAGACCACAAAATTTTGTTCCCAATCGTAACAATCATCATTATGGAGGTCTTCATCAATAAGATGCGCAGGCTGAAAGGCGTGCGTAAGCTGATATTGATTGAAGAAGCGTGGAAAGCGATAGCGAAAGAGGGCATGGCAGAATACATTAAGTATTTGTTTAAAACTGTCCGCAAATTTTTTGGTGAAGCCATTGTCGTAACGCAAGAGGTTGACGATATTATCCAGTCGCCCATCGTCAAAGAGAGCATCATAAACAATAGCGATTGTAAGATACTGCTCGACCAGCGCAAGTACATGAACAAGTTCGATGACATTCAGGCAATGCTCGGGCTGACGGACAAGGAAAAGGCGCAGGTGCTTTCCATCAATATGAATAATGACCCGTCAAGGCTTTACAAAGAAGTATGGATAGGATTGGGCGGTACGCATTCCGCCGTATATGCCACGGAGGTATCGCTCGAAGAATACTTAGCCTACACCACGGAAGAAACCGAAAAGCTGGAAGTGATGCAACTGGCATCCGAACTGGACGGCAATGTAGAACAAGCCATTAAACGCATCGCCCTCCAAAGGCGTGAAAAGGCAAACAATTATTAATCATTTTAAAAATCAAATCAGTTGGAAAAGGAAAAGATAACCCTGCCTATTGGCAACAACAAGGCTTTAATATTTGAAGCCGAACCCGGTAACAAAGCCGACCAGGATTTTGTAAAGCTGTGTCAGGAAGTTGCAGCGACCCAACCCCAAAGCATACAGGATTTTTTTACCCGGCTTAGCAACCTGCAACAACAACAATCCCCTGTAATCGGCAGAAAGACGGGCAGGAAAATGTAAAGCATCGCTTTCAATATTTCAAAGGCAAACAATTATTAATCATTTAAAAATTTCAGAACAATGAAAAAAACAATGTTACTGGTGTGTACGGCAATCATGCTTGCCGTTGCACCGTCCGCTAAGGCGCAATTTGTGGTAACTGACCCCGGCAACCTGATATCCGGTATTCTTAACTCCGCAAATGAAATTGTGCAGACCTCATCCACCGTATCGAACGTGGTAAAAAACTTCGAGCAGGTGAAGAAAGTATATGACCAGGGCAAAGAGTATTATGACAAGCTGAAAGCCGTAAACAATCTGGTGAAAGATGCCCGCAAAGTACAGCAGACCGTTTTGCTGGTGGGCGATGTGTCCGAAATGTACGTGAAGAATTTCGGCAAGATGATGAACGACCCAAATTTCACCCCGCAGGAATTATCGGCAATAGCCAACGGTTATTCCGTGCTTCTGAATGAAAGTACGGAACTGCTGAAAGAGTTGAAACAGATTATTACCTCATCCTCTCTTTCGCTGAATGATAAGGAGCGCATGGATGTCATTGACAAAGTTTATAACGAGGTTAAGGACTACCACAACCTTGTGCGCTACTACACCAACAAAAATATCTCTGTAAGCATTTTGCGGGCTAAAAAACAGAACAACACCAAAAGGGTGCTGGAACTGTACGGTACTGCTGAACAAAAATACTGGTAAGCTATGGAATGGGATAATCTTCATGAACTCCTGCGTTCGCTGTACGATGAAATGATACCGTTATCGGCAGATATGGCGGCAGTAGCAAAAGGTATTGCGGGATTAGGCGCACTGTTTTATGTGGCGTTGAGGGTATGGCAGGCGTTGAGCCGGGCAGAGCCGATAGACGTGTTTCCTTTGCTCCGTCCTTTCGCTATCGGGCTTTGCATTATGTTTTTCCCGACAATGGTATTAGGGACGATAAACGCCGTATTAAGCCCGGTGGTGAAAGGCACACACGCCATGCTCGATAATCAGGTGCTTGACCTGAACAAGCTGCAACAGCAAAAAGACCAGTTGGAAAGGGAGGCAATGCTCCGCAATCCTGAAACCGCTTACCTCGTAAGCGATGAGGAATTTGATAAAAAGCTGGATGAATTGGGTTGGTCGCCGTCAGACCTGGTTACAATGACGGGCATGTACATGGAGCGGGGAATGTACGATTTAAAGAAAAGCATCCGTGATTGGTTCCGTGAATTGCTGGAGGTTCTCTTTCAGGCGGCGGCACTTGTCATAGATACGATACGAACGTTCTTCCTCATTGTGCTGTCCATACTCGGGCCGATAGCCTTTGCAATAAGCGTATGGGACGGGTTTCAGTCCACGCTTACGCAATGGCTCAGCCGGTATATCAGCGTGTACCTGTGGCTGCCTATATCCGATATGTTCAGCTCGATGCTGGCAAAAATACAATCGCTCATACTGGAACGGGATATATCCATGCTGGCAGACCCCAATTATATCCCCGACACTTCCAATACCGTGTATATCATTTTCATGCTGATTGGCATTGTGGGCTACTTCACCATTCCAACGGTGGCGGGTTGGGTTATCCAAGCCGGAGGCGCAGGAAACTTTATGCGCAATGTAAACCAGACAGCATCGAAAACAGGGAACATCGCAGGAGCCGGAACCGGAGCCGTTGCGGGTAACATCGGCGGCAGACTATTGAACAAATAATAATCATCAGTAAAAATGGAATTTAAAACACTAAGAAATATAGAGAACAGCTTTAAGCAAATACGGCTATATGCCATTGTATTTGCGGTACTCTGCATTGCAGTGGTAGGATATGCCATATGGCAGTCCTACCGCTTTGCGGAGTTGCAACGGGAAAAGATTTATGTGCTGGACAACGGTAAATCTTTGATGCTGGCATTGTCGCAGGATGCAAGTATCAACCGACCTGTTGAGGCAAGGGAGCATGTACGCCGTTTTCATGAATTGTTCTTTACGCTGGCGCCGGATAAGAACGCCATAGAAAGCAACATGAAACGGGCGTTTGACCTTGCCGATAAAAGTGCCTTTGACTATTACAAAGACTTATCGGAGAAAGGATATTACAACCGTATTATTTCAGGCAATGTACAGCAACGTATCGAGGTGGACAGCGTGGTTTGCAATTTTGATACCTATCCTTATGCTGTAAGAACTTATGCCAAACAATTTATCATCCGTTCCAGCAACGTTACAAGGCGCAGCCTTGTAACCTCCTGCTATCTCGTGAACTCCGTCCGCTCGGACAACAACCCGCAGGGTTTTAATATCGAAAAATTCAGTGTGCTGGAAAATAAAGATGTGGAGGTCATAGAACGCTAAAATCAATTTTATGGAAGCATTATCAGATTTAAACACGTTTGCGAAAATCCTTACCGATAAAGGATATAACGGCTATTTCCATACGCAGGGCGCATATCCCGGAAAGCTGAAAGAAAGCATCGGCGAATATTTGAAAAACTGCCGCAAAGAAACAGAGAGCATACCTAAGCCGGAGTTGTTGCTGACCGGCTACCTGCAATGGGCGGGTGAAGATAAACCGAGGGTGGAATGCAGCATGTGGGTAAAATACCTGAACGGAAAGTTTGACCTCAAAAAAATAGCGGTTACGAAAAAAGACCGCTTCGGGCAATTACTGAAACAATCGGAGTTCACTAATCTATCCACGATTGCCGCACCTAAAGTAACGGAGGCTATTGCCCTGGTTAGCGATGCACCGAAGCAACAGGCTGTTCCCAAAGGCAGGCGTTTCAGGTTTTAATAACGAATAATGGTCAGGGCATGAAAAATCTAAGAACAAAATTAAATAACTGGTTCGATAAGCTCAATGAGCAGTGGCGGGCGTTGCCGCTAAAAAAACAACAACGCTATACGCTGCTGCTCTTTGCAGGCTATGCGTTATTGTCCGTTGTCATCATACTGAAAGTATGCTATGACGTTGGCAAGTCCAATAATCGAATGACAATAGAGCATATCGAAAACCCGGTTATACAGCAAAAAAAGTCCCCGGTATCACCGCAGGACAGTATATCAACAATCTTAAAACGTAAAATGTATGAAAGATAGCGAAAACAAAAGAGTGAGTTTTTTGGTCGAAGATGACAACCAAAAAACCGGAACCGATGCACCGAAAGACGGTGCGCAGAACAAAGCCGAAAAGCTGAAAAAGCCCATCATCTTTATTTTAATGGGCGTGGTATTTATAGGCTGTATGTTCCTCATTTTTAAACCATCGTCCGATAAGAAGAAGACAGGGAATATTGGTTTGAATGAAGCCGTACCGCAGGCTACCGATGCCGGGCTTCAGCCCGATAAGCAAAAGGCTTATGAGCAGGAAATGCTCGAAAAGAAAATGCAGGAAAAGCGCAATGAGCTTACATCCCTTTCCGACTACTGGAACTCTGATAGTGCAGCCGATAAAAAAGCGGCAACGCAGGATGAGAATAACGAAGACAGCAACGCTCAAGAAAGCGGCAAGGACAGGAACAGCAATCCTGCTTTGACCAGCTACCGCAATGCGCAAAGTATGTTAAGCTCGTTCTACGATAACAACGATAACGAAACGCAGGAACTTAGAAAGCAGGTAGAGGAACTAAAAGACCAGTTGGCAGAAAAAAAAGTACCACCGACCACTACCGTACAAGACCAGTTGGCGTTAATGGAGAAGTCTTACGAAATGGCGGCTAAATATCTTCCGTCCAATACGGCGCAGCCCGGTAAAACCGATACAGCCGTTGCCGCAAAAGCTGCTACGCAAAAAGAACGCTTCGAGGCATTTACGCCTGCAAGGAAAAATGCCGTATCTGCCCTGTACCGTGAGCCGACCGACAGCGCATTTTTGGCAAGCTGGAACGAAAGCCGGAACAGGGGTTTTTATACGGCTGGTATTCGTGAACAAGTGGTACAGCCTAAAAACAGCATCCGGGCAGTGGTACAGGAAACGCAGACCGTAACCGATGAAAGCGGTGTGCGGTTGCGCTTATTGGAAACGGCACAAACGCCTAACCTTACTATTCCAGTCGGTACAGTGCTTACGGCAAATGCAAAATTCAATAATGGTCGTTTACAGCTAAAGGTAACATCCATCGAATTGGCAGGCAATATCGTTCCCGTTGATATTACTGTTTATGATTTGGACGGTCAGCAGGGATTGTATGTTCCGTATTCTCCTGAAATGAATGCGCTCACGGAGATTGCCTCCAACATGAGCCAAACCTCCGGCACTTCTATTATGATGACCCGCTCCGCAGGGCAACAGGTAGCGGGCGACCTTTCCCGTGGCGTGGTACAGGGTGTATCGGGCTATTTCTCCAAGAAAATAAAAACGCCGAAAGTAACCATCAAAGCCGGTCATCAATTATTCCTCGTGTCAAAAAAATAAATGTTCAACGCTAATAAACAGAAAGAAAAATGAATCCGACATGATTAAAATAATCATTAAGCACAGAGGGCAATGATTATTTTAATCATCAAAGGTTCCATCTGACAACTAAAAAATAAAAACAAACAGATGAAAGCGATATTTAAAAGCATACTGGTATTAACCCTTATCATGGGTTATTATGTCCATTCCTTTGCGCAACAGGCAACCACTACCGGCAAGTTAAGCCTGGGCAAAGTAGAGCCTTACGAAATGCAGGTAACGTATAACAAGACCTCGCACCTGATATTCCCGGCAGCTATCCGTTACGTGGATTTGGGCAGCGAATACCTGATAGCAGGCAAGGCAGAAGATGCGGAAAACGTACTACGCATAAAAGCTGCCGTAAAGGATTTCCCGGACGAAACCAATTTTTCAGTGATTACCAATGATGGCAGGTTTTACAACTTCAACGTGTATTACAGTGCCCATCCTGCCACCATGAATTACGACCTGCTGACTATGCAAAAGGTTTCGGACAGGGAGAACGGCAACGATGTATTGTTTGAGGAATTGGGCAACAATTCGCCATCACTGGCGGGGCTGTTACTGGAAACCATTTACAAAAAGAACAAAAGGATTGTAAAGCATATCGGTTCCAAAAGCTACGGCATACAGTTTCTGCTAAAGGGCATCTATGTACACAACGGTAAATTTTATTTCCATACAGAGTTGCGCAATAAAAGTAATGTGCCTTTCCAGATTGACTTTGTGAATTTCAAAATAGTGGACAAGAAAGTTGCCAAGCGTACCGTAGTGCAGGAAAAGCCTTTAACCCCGTTGCGTATATACAAGCCACTGGATGAAATTGCTGGCAACAGTGTTGAGCAAAACGTGTTCCTGCTCGACCAGTTTACTATTGCCGATGACAAGGTGCTGGTAATTGAAATTTTTGAAAAGAACGGTGGCAGGCAGCAAACCTTGCAGGTGGAAAACTCCGACCTGGTACATGCAAGGCAGATAAACGATATGCACCTAAAGATTAATTAACCAAACAGAAAGAACAATGATAAAATACATTTTTGCCGTGATGCTTGCCATGCTAAGCATTACGGCAGTACAGGCACAACGGATGATACCCAAACAAAAAGGGCTGGAAGTAAATGCAGGTTTATTGTCCAAAGAAGCGGATAAAAATTACTACCTGAACATCATGCTTATCATAAACCGGAAAAACGGCAATTACTGGTTGTGGGGTGCGGAATACACCCACCAGCTTGCCGGTTACAGGAATTTGCAGATACCGCTCGAAGCCTATACCGGCGAAGTGGGTTACAGTCTTCAGTTGTTGGGCAATGCACGAAAGAGCATCACCCTGAACGCAGGCATAACCGCCGTTGCAGGTTACGAAAACATTAACCGGGGCAAGGCAACGCTGTATGACGGGGCAACCATTCTCGACAAAGACAATTTCATTTACGGAGCCGGTGGGCGTTTGTCTTTTGAAACGTATTTGTCCGACCGTTTTGTATTGCTCCTGCAAGGGCGTACCAAAGTGGTATGGGGTACGGATTTAAAACAGTTCCGTCCATCGGCAGGCATAGGGCTAAGGTTTAACTTTTAAAAGAACAAACAATGAAACGATTATTGAATAAAAGCAGATTTTTAGGGATACTTGTTATGGTCATGACAAGCATCTTCATGTTATCGTCCTGCAATAAGGACGAACTGGACATACAACAGAACTACCCGTTTGAGGTAAAGGTAATGCCTGTTCGGGGAGATATAGCAAACGGGCAGACTGTTGAAATAAGGATTACGGTACAGCGAAGCGGCAACTTCAACGATGCAAAATATTTTATCCGTTATTTCCAATATGACGGGCAAGGCACTTTGCAGTATTACAATGATGCACCGTATATACCTAACGACCTGTACCCGTTGCCTCAAACGCAATTCAGGTTACACTATACCTCGCAGTCCACCGTATCGCAGTCGTTCGATATATGGATTTCGGACAACTTCGGGAACGAAAAGCAGGTGAGCTTTGAGTTTAACAGTAGCGATTAGAAACAAAAAATCCTGCCCGGTGGGCGGGATTTTTTCATTTAACCCCGCTCTTATTTTGTATTTTTGCCGGATAACGGAACAAATAATTTTCGTAAATTCAAATAGTAGAAATTTAACTGGTTGTCGTTATGATTGCATCATTGGTTTTAGGTATAATAGCGTTGGTTTTGGGATTGGGCTTGCGGTACTGGATTAACCGCAGGAAGTTTTACAGGCGCAGCCCTACCGGAGCCGAGAGCTTTTCATCTTATGAAAAGTCAGTTATCGTTAAGTTTCTCGAACGTACAGGGCATGGATAGCCTATATCCTAATAATATTCGGCTGCTGTTTTTATGGAGTTATTCAAAGCAGAAAAAGCCAAAGAAAAAGCATTTTTAAATACTGGCATAGAAAACAAAACAATTGTGTAATTCCATCTCATACATAAATAGGTTCCAATAATAATCCCAAACAATACTTTCAGAAACAAAATATAGAATGACAAGTTACTTTTATTTACAAGCAGACAAGAACAAATCAAACGCTAACTTTCTTGACCAACTTGAAGAGTATGCAGATAATCAAAAGACATTAATTTATGTCTTAAATCGCCCTTTAACTGACCAAAAATATAATTATTCATATTCTAAATCTCTGATAATCCTTGCTCCAAAACACAAAGTTGTAATTATAGATTATGGGAATAAGAAAACTGAATTTGACGATTACATAGAAGATGTTCTTGAAGATATTGGTTCTATATCGGACAAGTATCTTTATAAGGAAGTTTTAGGAAGACCAAGAACATGGAGAAATTCATTATTAGCTACAGACTTCAAGTTGAATGAAATTAATAATATTGAAGCGCTTTTTGATTCAATAGCATTAAACGATGACGATGAAATTAAAAAATTAGACCTTTTAATTTCACTGTTTATTGGGAGTATCAATGACATTGAAAGGGTTAAATCAGAAATACCAACAACAATACTTGATAAAGTCAAACAAAAAATACAACTGTTCGACGGAGACCAAACACGGTTTGTATATCAACGCCCTGAAAAGAAAAAAATAAGAATTCAAGGGCTTTCAGGGACAGGAAAAACAGAATTGCTCCTACATAAACTTAAAGATTTGTACATTTCTGACCCATCATCTTCAATATATTTTACCTGTCATAACAAAATATTGGCAGACAATTTAAAAAGAAGAATCCCTTCTTTTTTCAACTTTATGAAAGTTGAACAACAAATTGAATGGGAAAAACGACTTTGGTGCACGAATGCTTGGGGTTCTTCTGCATTTCCCAATTCGGGTGCATATAGATACATCTGTGGGTATTATCAAATTCCATTTTTCCGGTATTCTTATCAAATGTCTTTTAGCAAAGCTTGCAAACTTGCTATTGACGAGATAAAGGAAAAATTTAAAAAAGATGGAATTTCATTTGCTTTCACATATATGTTCATTGACGAAAGTCAGGATTTCGATGAAAATTTTTTTGAATTATGTGAGTTGGTTACGGAAAAGAATATTTATGTAGCAGGAGATATATTTCAAAACATTTTTGATGAAAATATTTCGAACTCCATACAGCCTGATTATTTGTTAGGCAAATGTTACAGAACGGATCCTAAAACATTGATGTTTGCTCACGGACTTGGAATGGGATTGTTCGAGAAAACAAAACTTCGTTGGCTCGAAGAAAAAGAATGGAAAGATTGCGGTTATAATGTGTTAATCCAAAATAAAAAATTTTATCTAAGTCGAGAGCCTCTTAGACGATTTGAAGATTTAGACGATGATTTTGAAAGTATTCGCATAGTTGAAATAGCTAAAGTTTATTCCGACACTGTTATTCAGTTAATAAAAGAAATAAAAGAGGAAAATAGAACCATTGTTCCTGATGACATTGGAATTATTCTATTAGATTCAAGTAATGACATTTATAAATTGGCAGATACATTAGAGGTCAAAATTCAACAACAAATTGGGTGGTCTGTCAATAAAGCATATGAAACAAAGGAAAAAGTAAACAATGCAATCTTAATCAGTAATAGAAATAACGTTAAAGGTCTTGAGTTTCCTTTTGTGATATGTATTACAAAATCAATTAAAGACAGTTCAAGTTACAGGAACTCTCTTTATACAATGCTTACACGTTCATTTATTAAATCTTTTTTGCTAATTCCTGCAACAAAAAATTCTGGTTTAACAGAGGGAATGAAATCAGGATTGAAAGAGATAATAACAAATAGACAAATGGTTATAGATGAACCATCAGAAACAGAAAAGAAGAAGATTAGAACCCGTTTTGAAACCCGTCTTAAAAAAGAGTCTCATTATGATATTATGATGAGTATTTTTAAAAAACTAAAGGTTGACAAAAAACATTACGACAAGTTATTTCAAACTACTCAACAGTTGGACATGATAGAGAGTGATGAAGAAACTTTAACAGAGTTTGTGAAAGATACGTTGAAATATATCAAAGAATAAATTTGTGAAAGTAATTGAAAGAGAAATATTACCATTTCAAGAAAAAGATTTTTTCGCTCCTATTAGAGACAAGGCATCTTTTGCACGACTTGTAGTTTGTGCTGCAAGACATCTTTTGCTGGATAACGTTGGAGCGTCGGCTATAGAAACATCAAAAATGAAATTGATGGTTGACAAAATGAGCCGACTTTTTTTCTACAAAGACAATAGATATTTTAGCGTTGCGTTCCCACTAACTGTAATCATTGATAAAAAAAATGTGATAGAAATAGCAACATATTCAGGGAAAAAATTGGATTTCGTTAATATTTCTGCTGTAATATCCATTCTTGACAGTGAATATTTTAGAAATCATCCATCGCTAATTGACTTCCCGATTGAACCAATGAGTATTGAAGCATCAGGTATTTATTTTTTAGAAGAAATAATGCAATTTGAACCTTCGTATATTCGATATGACAATGACCCTGACAATCAAAACGGGAAATTACACCCGCTTAACCATTTAGACATAAATTATTCTCAATACGGCACATACAAAATAGGTCTATCAAAATCTATATCTGGTGTTTATTTTGAAAACTTACAAAATATAAACACCGATTGTATATTTATTTCAGATTAACTAAATGGAAATAACAGTTGATTATACCAGTAAAAGCTACTTCAACTAAATATATCATAAATAAATATGCAACCTGTTTGGCAAAATATGGAAAGGGTTGATTTATAGCAGTGGTATTTTGCAAAAGGGGTTGCTCCAATTCCACACAAAAAGACTGCCTCAACCATCGAGAGGGGTGTCTTTTTTGCCGCCCGGTTTTTCCGGGCTAAGATACGGGAGCGGTAAACCGCTCCCGTAAATGTTATTTATGAATTATAGAATACATAACCGTCCTCGCTCCAATAGTCGCCTAAAAACAAGTCCCTTGCGTAAGCCTCGTAATCGAAATATTGCTTTGCGAAGTCTGACAGGTCTTCCCGTTCTTCTACAAGCTCCATTGCAAAATCTTCTTCGCTATCATACTCCCCGATGTAGTCGCTCTCAAAGGCAGTGATTAGGTCGTCTATATCTTCCTCCGATAAACTCCGATGCCCGTTGTTGCACCATATCAGGAAAGGCACTTTTTGGCTTTCTTCCATATTCTCGAAAGCCTCGATAACTTCAAATATGTTATCACTTATCGAACATTCGCTAATTAAACCCTCCGGGATATTTTCGTAATCCTGAAACATAAATTCGGGGTCTTCTTCGTCATTGTGGAGTTCATGGCAGGCAGCGTAAAATTCTTCTTTGTCTGCATAGTCGGACAGGTTTAACCATTTCCCTAATATTGAACCGTCATTGTATTTTGCGTATGTTCCGACATATACGGCAGCTTCTGATATATTGATTTGATGTGTCATTTCTTTAGTGTTTGATAGTGATTGAATTGATTTATTCGGTATGGTGGGGAGGTGCTGTTTCGTTTCAATACCATTTCCACTGCTGTTAATCTTCATACCTGACATTTTTTTTATTCGTCTAAGGAGCCGGAGTATGCTATGTTTCGTTTCACGAGCATAAAAGGTTAGTGTTTAGGAGGCACAAGGTTTTGGGAAAAAATACTACCCAACGGGTGGAGATTTTTTTCCAAACTTGCATGACCTTTTGCCTCCGTTAAGAACACGGTCATACCTTTGCTCTTGAAACGGAACAATAAAAGCATACTCGCTTCTTCAATAAAAAAAATCGTGGAAGTAATGAAGATGGCAGTGGGAATGGTATAAAGCGGATAATAACCATTCATCCAGCTAACCGGATTTTTTGGCAAAGACAATTACAGCCAAATCATACTGCTGAAAGACAATAGCAAAGCCTCTTTCCATCAACTATTTAAGTTTACCAATACGGAATAATCCGACACGGGAATAACTAAAATAGCGTTGAAGATGGAACGAGAAGAAGAAAAAGGTTTAACTCCCGAAAGAGTTATGCAAATCCTGGAGAAGAAAGGAACGCATATAGATATAGAGGAAGCAAAAATCATTTTAGAATTTATTAAGAAGATTGCTCATATAGCAGTCAACCAGTATCTAAGGGGATGCCTTTAAAAGCGGTTGTAATGAGGAAAGCAGATTTGTATATAAGGGTATCAACCGATGAACAGGCGGACAAAGGTTATTCGCAACGTGACCAGGAAGACCGTTTGCGGAAGTATTGTGAAATCAAAGGCATTTCTATAAGAAATGTTTATATAGAAGACCATTCTGCCAAGTCTTTCAAACGCCCCGAATGGCAGAAATATATATCCAGCCTGCGCAAATCAAAGAACAACAAATCAGGGGCTTTGTTGCTATTTACCAAATGGGACAGGTTCAGCAGAAACGCAGGCGATGCCTACCAGATGATTAACCTGCTGCGAACATTCGGAGTTGAACCGGGAGCAATCGAACAGCCTTTAGACCTGACTATTCCTGAAAACAAAATCATGCTGGCATTCTATCTTGCTGCGCCGGAAGTTGAAAATGACCGGAGAGCATTGAATGTCTTTCACGGAATGCGCCGGGCGAAGAAAGAGGGCAGGTACATGGGTACAGCTCCATTGGGATATACCAATAAAATATTAGACGATAAAAAGAAATACATTGCTCCACATGAATTTGAGGCTCCAATTTTGAAATGGGCATTTGAACAGATTATCGCAAACAATTTCAATACGGAGCAGATATGGAAAATGGTACGGGAAAAGACCGATGGTAAAGGGCGGTTTAGTAAAAACAATTTTTGGGTAGCCTTACGAAATCCATTGTATTGCGGTAAGATTTTTATTCCTCCGTACAAAGAAGAACAGGGATATTTTGTGATGGGACAACATCAACCGCTAATCAGCGAAAAGATGTTTTGGGATGCGCAGGATATTCTTGACGGGAGAAAGCGGGCTATTAAACCCAAAATAGTAGCAATGGACAATCTGCCGCTTAGAGGGTTTTTAAAATGCCCTAATTGTGAGCGGATGTTAACAGGGAGTGCCTCAAAAGGTAAAATGGGGATATACTATAATTACTATCATTGCACTTCTTCGTGTGGAACAAGGTTCAAAGCAGAAGCAGCGAATGAAGTGTTTGTAAAACAGTTACGGTATCTATCCCCAAAGGAGGGCATGGTAGATATTTTCATTGAAGCCTTTATAAGAGATTTCAATAACAAAACCAAAGCCCAAAATAGTGAAAGGGCTAATATAATTAGTGAGATTGACACCTTGAACAAACGTTATCAAAATGCGCTATTAAAGAATGCGGACGGTGAGATGGCAGACGATGACTTTCAGGAAGTGAAGAAATTGACCAAAGGGAATATAGAAAAAATGGAGCAACGATTAAACGACTTAGCCATAGTAGGAACTGAAATTAAAGACCTGGTAGCTTCTGCATTAAAAAAGGTCGCAAACATTGATAGACGTTATGAGAATGGAGATATTGAAGAAAAAAGAATGATAGTGAGTTCGATGTTCCCCGAATTTTTGGAATTTGACGGAACACGACATCGAACTCAAAGATTAAATTCTGCGATAACTCTTATGTATCAGAATACCAGCAAATTACAGGACAAAAAAAATGGGACAAGCCTTTCTTTTTTAGACTTGTCCCAAGAAGTGACCCCGCAGGGACTCGAACCCTGGACCTACTGATTAAGAGTCAGTAGCTCTACCAACTGAGCTACGGAGTCGGAATTGAAAACCGGGCCTGCAATTTAAATACATTTTGATGGAGAGGCCAAATTTACCCTGCTGTTTACCTGGTAATGGTTATCGCAGCCGCAGTTGTATTTACACCCGCATCATTCATAGCAGGAAGCGGCGCCTGCTGGCCGTTTTTATAATAGATGGGACCAGTGGTACCATTTGAATTAAGCTGATTCGTTGCCAGGTAAATATCGCTTCCCTTTACAGCTATAAAACAATTGGTGGGTACAGCACCCTGGGGCAGAAAAAAGAAATTGTTATTGATCCAGTAACCGGGATTACCAACCACGCCAGAAGTATACACCGTATTGTTCACCACCGTAATGTTGGTTACAGAAGACGTGCCAGTAGTATCTCCCAGTGGTACTGCCACGCCGTTTTTCCAGTAGGTAGCAGCGTATTTACCACCTGCATATTTCTTTGTTCCGCCGACATATACACTGGTATCATAAACGGCTACGCAGGTGGCCGTGCCATCCGTTGTCAATATCCTCGGTATGCCATTTATCCAGTACACGGCATTGCTGCCAACAGTGCCCGCCACGACCACATCACTACCCACCACTGTAATGGCATTTGCATACGATAAGTTATTGTCCAGTGTTACTGCCACACCATTTTTCCAATAAGTAGCTTTTGCAATGGGAGTAAAAATGGCACCAGCCAGGTACACATCAGTACCGGAAACGGCAATGCCGTATACAGACGCATTTTTTCCCTGGTTGATTTGCACGGGCGTTTTGTTTTTCCAGTACACTGCAGTGCTGTTAAAATTTCCGGATACATATACATCTGAACCCGACACTGCAATTCCATTGGCAAAAGCAAAATCAGGACTGCTGGTTAGTTTTACGGGCTCACCGTTTTTCCAGTAAATGGCCGCAATTTCACCTGTGCCTGTATTTGAATATTGTCCGGCCATATATACATCCGTAGCGGGCGTACTGCTATTGCTTTTACTGCATGAAAAGAAAAATACAGATAAAGAGAGGAAAATTATTATAACGAGAAAACTACGATTGCAAACGAACACCAAATTATTTTTCACAAAGGCAAAGTTTATTTGTTGAATAAAATTACGATATTATACCATGAAACTGGTTAAAATTGCTGACCATTCCAAATGTGGTTTATTTATCATTGAAATGGGTCGCCAGATTTTAAACAGGTTAAAATATTGCCATAAGAAATGAAGCCTTTCTGTTATCTCACCGCAGCCATCATTGTCGCAGCCGGCTGCTCGCCGGAAAAAGATAAACTGCCGGATCACCATGCACTGGCAGCACAATATTTTAATACAGATGCGCAATGGTATGAGGATAATATCCCTTTTTTCGAATGTTCCGACAAGCAAATGGAGCAGGTATATTATTACCGGTGGAAAATGTACAAAGCGCATATCCGCAATACAAGGCCAGGTGGATTTGTTATCACTGAATTTATCAATGACGTAACCTGGGACCGCGATCCGTTCAGTACCATCAATGCAGCCACGATGCACCATATTTATGAAGGGCGCTGGCTGAAGGATCAACGGTATATGAACGGATACATTCATTATATGTTCCAGGAGGGTGGCAACAACCGCAGCTACAGTGAAAGCATTGCTGATGCAGCATGGGCACGTTATCTTGTAAATACCGATGCTGCATTTATCACGGCACAACTGGACAGCATGAAAAAGCAGTTCTGCCAGTGGTATGACCATTACGACAGCAGCAAGAACCTTTATTATATTCCCGCCATGCCCGATGCTACCGAATATACCATTGCATCCATTGATGCATCGAACGGTACTGCCGGTTTTGGCGGTGGGGATGCATTTCGGCCGACGATCAACAGCTATATGTACGGAAATGCCATGGCCATTTCAAAAATTGCTGCACTGAAAGGAGACAGCGCTACCAGCAGGGAATATTTTCAAAAAGCTGTAAAACTCAAGGCAACGGTTCAAAAAAATTTATGGAATGACTCACTGCATCATTTTACCGATCGCTTTAAACAAAACAACCAGTATGTACACTACTGGGATTTTATCCGCGGAAGGGAGCTTGCCGGCATGATCCCCTGGTATTTTAATTTGCCTGCCGACTCTCCAGTTTACAATGCGGCATGGAAACACGTACTGGACACAAATCAATTACTGGGAAAATACGGACTGCGCACCAACGAGCCTTCTTACCAGTATTACTTCAAACAATTCGTATACAATTTTGGTCAGCGCGGCAGTCAGTGGAACGGACCAAGCTGGCCGTACCAAACCAGCCAGGTAATAACAGGAATGGCAAACTTCTTAAATGATTATTCGCAGGATGTGGTAACGTTGACGGATTATGTAAAAATGTTGCGCCTGTTTACACAACAACATTTCCTTCCGGGTGGAAAAATTGATTTGGTCGAAAATTATGATCCCAATAACGGCGGGCCCATTGTTTATTTTTACTGGAGCAACCATTACAATCATTCTTCCTATAATAATCTTGTCATATCAGGATTATGTGGCATCCGCCCTTCTGTAAGTGATACCTTAACCATTCACCCACTCGTAGACACATCCATCAATTACTTCTATCTCGGCGATCTGTTGTATCATGGCCATACATTGTCAGTTGTGTACGACAGAAATGGAAATAAATACCATGTTGGAAAAGGACTGACTGTATATGTAGATGGCAAAAAAGCTAACGTGATAAATAAAAACGATAGGACGCAAGTTTATATAGGTCCTCCTGCAAAAAACAAAACTGTCACACAAAGCCCCAACTATGCATTGAATATACGGCGTACAGGCTTCCCCACCCCTGCTGCATCTGTTAATACAGCAGCAGATTCCATTTACCAGGCTGTGGATGGAAGGATTTGGTATTTCACGGAGATTACCAACCGGTGGACAACGGAAAGCTCGGCGTCAAAGACAGACTGGTATTCGATAGACTTCGGACAAGCGCATGATATATCGGTGATAAAAATTTACCCGATGGTGGACGACAAAACATTTAAAGTACCTGATGAATTGGTAGTGGAATACAAAAAAAGCGGTCAGTGGATGCCGGTGACGTTACAAGAACCCGGGAAAAAACTAACCGGTAATACGATGAACACAATATTATTTGACAAAATTTCTGCAGATGCAGTAAGATGTACTTTCAAACATACGGCATCACAGGTAGCCATATCCGAAATCGAATGCTATTGAACACATATTCATCAGCCAACTGGTGGGAAATAAGCAGGATAATTATTCTGTCATTTGCGGACAATCAGTGTATCAAATCCGAACACTTGCATACTTGCTTCCTGATATTTTTCCTGATTATCAACTGCTAAAGAGAATGGCATGTTCTTAGAAATCAATAATATCAGTAAATCTCAAACGGCATGTATGTCATGGACATACTGCACATCAGCTTGTCAATTTTCCAACCAGTAAAAAACCCGGAATGTTTAAAAATTATCTCAAAACTGCTTTCAGAAGCCTGAGCCGAAACAGGAATTACACCATCATCAATATTTCCGGGATGGCTGTAGGTATCGCTGTTTGCTTAATTATTTTTATTATCATCCAGTTTCATACAAGCTTCGATAATTTTCATGCAAAAAAAGATCGTGTCTTTCGCTTACTGACCGAAAATCATCATGCAGGCAGCGGGAACGTAACTTATGCAAGGAACGTTCCTTTTCCAATGCCCACCGCGTTGAATACGGCGTTTCCACAACTGGAACAAATAGCCCCCGTGTATGCAAGTCACAATGATGAGTTGCAGGTACTGGATAACAATGGAACAGCCACCAAAAATTTTAAGGAACAGACTGGTGTATTTTATACAACACCGTCGTTTTTCAATATGTTTAATTTTCCGCTGCTCGCAGGTTCTTATGAATCACTGAAGGATCCAAATAATGTTTTACTGACAAAAGAAATTGCTGCAACTTATTTTGGTGACTGGCAACAGGCAATGGGCAAAACCATTAAAATAACCGGGTATTACAGCATGGGGGCAGGATTGTTTCAATACCCAGCCAACACATTAAAAGTGTCCGGTGTCCTGGCAACGATACCGGCAAATACAGATTTTCACCTAAAATTGGTGATCGCCTACGGAACGGATTTCACCGGGGATAAACAATATGGTTTTCAACAACCACAATGGAATCTTTCTGCACCTGATTTTGGTTGTTATGTAATGCTGCCTCAAAATCTCTCTGCAGACAATTTCAACCAGCAATTAAGTGCTTTCGCAAGAAAGGTGGCGCCTGCAGACATCAAAGACGATTATATAGTGCAGCCGATAAGTGCGGTACATTATGATGCAGCAACAGGAAATTTCAGTAATACTACCATCAGCCATGAACTGATCAATGTATTGTGGCTGATTGCCGCATTCATTCTGCTGATTGCCTGTGTCAACTTCATCAACCTCTCTACTGCACAGGCCGTCAATCGTGCAAAGGAGGTTGGCGTAAGAAAAGTGCTGGGAAGTAATAAATCACAATTACGTACACAGTTTATCACTGAAACCTTTTTAATTGTGGCCGGTGCTGTGTTGATTGCGGCGGTTATTACAGTTTTGGCCTTGCCCTACGTTAACCAGTTGCTGGAAATTTCGCTTTCCACCAATATATTGACCAACCCTGCCATCGTCCTTTTTCTTTCAGCAGTAACAATTATTGTAACTGTATTTGCCGGCTTTTACCCTTCCATTGTTTTATCGCGTTTCAACCCGGTGAATGCATTAAAAAGTAAACTTACTGTTAATACAGTAAAAGGGATTTCACTGAGAAGAGGATTGGTCGTGTTTCAATTTGTCATCGCACAGGCACTTATTATTGGAACACTCGTCATTATTCAGCAGATGAATTATTTTATGAATCAGCCGTTGGGCTTCGATAAGGATGCTATTGTAAATGTTCCTTACCGGCCTGATAGTATGGGTAACAAGCTGACAGATTATTTAAAGCAACAGTTATTGGCAAACGGCGTGCAAACCGCCAGTTTTAATTCCAATTCGCCGATAGAGGACAATAATAATATGTTTACCTCCTTCCGGTATGACAAATCGATAAAGGATGCAGACTTTAAGGTGATTAGCAAATTTGTGGACAATGACTATGTGCCGACATTTAAACTGCAACTGGTAGCAGGAAGAAATTTGCAGCCATCTGGATGGACAAGAGAATTTTTGGTAAATGAATCGCTGGTGAAAAGTTTGGGGCTTAAAAAGCCGGAGGACATTTTAGATAAGGAAATAAGCATCATGGATGGCCTGATAAAATGTCCTGTGGTAGGCGTGGTAAAAGATTTTAATGACCAGTCATTGCGGCAAAACCTGTCGCCACTCCTGATGGCAACCAACAGCACCATGTACCGCCAGGCCTCCATCAAGCTTCCCACTGCAAACCTGGCTGCCACCATGCAATCCATAAAAACATTATGGGAGAAAAATTTTCCAAATTACACGTATGAATATAAATTCCTCGATGATAAAATAGCGGGCTTTTACAAACAGGAAAATCAGTTGTCACAACTGTATAAAATTTTTGCTGCGATTGCTATATTCCTGAGTTGTTTAGGTTTGTATGGATTGGCTTCCTTTATGGCCGTACAACGGGTAAAAGAAGTGGGCATCCGCAAAGTACTGGGCGCTTCTGCAGGAGATATTGTTTATTTGTTTTCCAAAGAATTTATATTACTGGTTGTGATCGCTTTCGCCGCTGCTACACCCATTGCATGGTATTATATGCAGCATTGGCTGCAGGATTATGCTTATCGCATTCATATCCAGTGGTGGGTATTTGCAGTTGGCGGTATTATCGCTGTTTTGATTGCACTGACTACAATAAGTTTCCAGGCTATTAAAGCAGCGGTTGCCAATCCTGTCAAATCACTGCGCAGTGAATAACAATTGGTTGTCAGAAGAACAGGTTGATCTACACTAGCAAAAAAGCCACGCAAATTGCGTGGCTGCTGTATCACTTCGTGATCCCGCTGGGACTTCCCGCACAATGACCAGTATTTTTTATGAACTATTTGTTTTGGTGAATAATTATAGCCGGTGTTTACACAAAAGCGGGATAAACTTCCCGCCCCTTTTTTTGCTGACGCAAAAAAAGCCACGCAAATTGCGTGGCTGCTGTATCACTTCGTGATCCCGCTGGGACTCGAACCCAGGACCCATACATTAAAAGTGTATTGCTCTACCAACTGAGCTACGGAATCGTTCCCTTCAATTTTGGGAGTGCAAAAATAAGGATTAAACCCTTTACACCAAATTTTTACTGCTTTTTTATCTTTTCAATTCCCAACATATGTGGATTACCTATTACCCCTTCCCCCCACACACTTTTGCCATCAGTGCTAATTGCTGTAGGTTTGCTGAAACAAAACCCTTTATGTCCTCTTTTTTTGCTAATAAAGTCGTGGCCATTACCGGCGGCACAGAAGGAATTGGCAAAGCCCTGGTAGATGTCATGATACAATCCGGCGCCCGCGTTGCTACCTGTGGAAGAAATCACGATAAACTGTACAATCTCCAGTTGGAATATACGAGTGTGATGTTACACACCGTCATGTGCGACGTGAGCATTGAACTGGACTGTAAACGTTTTATCAGTTCAACCATTGAAACTTTTGGCGGTATTGATATATTAATTAACAACGCAGGCGTTTCCATGCGCGCACTGGTAAACGATGTAGACCTGGACGTTATCAGGAAAGTGATGGATGTTAATTTCTTTGGTGCTGTATACTGCACCAAGTTTGCACTCCCGTCTATCATCGAAAGAAAAGGCACCGTTGTCGGTGTTTCATCGATTGCAGGCTATCGTGGATTGCCGGGACGAAGCGCTTATTCAGCTTCCAAGTTTGCATTACAGGGGTGGCTCGAATCACTGCGTACAGAGTTGCTCGATAACCATGTAAATGTAATGTGGGTATGCCCCGGTTTTACCACTTCGAATATCCGCAACGCAGCACTCAATTCAAAAGGACAATCGCAGGGTGAAAGCCCGATGGATGAAGGCAAGATGATGAGCGCCGGGGAATGTGCAAAGTATATTGTACAAGCCATCGAACAAAGAAAGCGCACACTCGTACTCACCTTCACGGGTAAGCGAACTGTATTCATGAATAAATTCTTTCCCTCCCTGGCAGATAAAATGGCGCACAAGTTTTTCTTCAAAGATGGCAAGCTGGTAAAGTAAAACGATTTGCAAAATAGATGGACAAAAATGCCGGGTGCAAACAGCTTCACGCGTACATTTGCAAAACATTCATCCACTAAAAACCTTCCCGCAGCTTATCTATTGCCATGGCCTTAATTACTCTAACATCAGATATTGGAACACAAGACTACCTGGTGGGTGCTGTAAAAGGTCAGTTGCTGCAGGAAAATCCGCAGTTTTCCATTGTAGATATCACGCATTCGCTGCCACCATTCAATTACCCGCAGGCTGCATACGTTTGCCGGAACGCTATTAAAAATTTTCCGCCTTTTTCTTTCCACATCGTTCTAGTGAACCTCTTTGAGCGCAAACCGGAGAAATTACTACTCGCATATCATAACGAGCAATACATTTTATGTGCAGACAATGGTTTGCTGACGATGATACTGGAAGACAAACCCGAAATGGTGATTGGACTGCGCGTGGATAAAACCCAAATCAAAAATACCCTTTACTGCATCCAGGTTTTTGCAAAAGCCATCGCCGCCCTGAGTGAAGGAAACAGGCTGCAGGATATTGGTGAACCTGATACAGAATTGGTGGAAAAAAATCACCTGCGGCCCCTGCTGACAACAGATGGCATGGAAGGGCAGATCATATTCATCGACAATTTTGAAAATGTGGTGGTGAATATTACGCGCGACGCCTTCGAAGAACAGCGGAAAGGGAGGAGTTTCCGGATAGAATTCAGGCGAAACGAGCATATAGAACGCATCAGTGAAACCTATGCAGATGTTCCCGAAGGAGAAAAACTGGCCCTGTTCAATTCTGCCGGTTATCTTGAAATAGCTATTAACAAGGGAAATGCTGCAGGGCTTTTCGGATTGCAGGGTTTTGTGGACCAGTCGCAAAACGCGTACCTGCAAAACCGGCTCTTTTACCAGACCATCAAAATCTATTTTATGTAACCACGTCCACAAAATGGGTATCAACGCCGGACAGGAATACCCATGACCACCAATAAATTATCCGTTAAAAAGGACGGCCCATACCATAGTTTACCCTGAGACCGTTATATTTGTCCCACTTTTTCAAAATCAACATTATATGACTTTTAACCGAGTTAACAACATTACGGGTTGGATTGTCTGCCTCGTGGCATGTGCAGTGTACCTGATGACGATGGAAGCCACTGCCAGCTTGTGGGATTGTGGTGAATTTATTTCCAGTACTTTCAAAATGCAGGTGCCCCACCCTCCCGGCGCACCCTTGTTCGTAATGTTAGGTCGGTTATTCATTGTTGCCTACCAGGCCCTGGGTGGAACCAATCCTCCCATTGGTGTAAATATTATGAGCGCCTTGTCCAGTGGTTTTACCATTCTCTTTTTGTTCTGGACCATTACCCAC
Organism: Chitinophagaceae bacterium; assembly: GCA_044223995.1. GTDB lineage: Bacteria > Bacteroidota > Bacteroidia > Chitinophagales > Chitinophagaceae > JACMLD01. The sequence goes on along the minus strand of JBGALE010000004.1, from coordinate 383,336 downwards.
TTTGCCAGGAAAATACTGGTGCCCGCCGGCACCGATGCCAGCAAAGGACAATTATTCGGTATCATGAGCGCGGGTATCGTTGGCGCGCTGGCCTATACTTTCAGTGATTCGTTTTGGTTCAGTGCCGTAGAAGGTGAAGTGTATGCCATGTCATCATTGTTTACCGCTGTGGTATTCTGGGCCATGCTGAAATGGGAACACAATGCAGATAAGCCCGGTGCTGATAAATGGATCATACTGATATTTTTCCTGATGGGATTATCAATTGGTGTTCACCTCCTGAACCTGCTGACCATCCCTGCGATTGTCATGATTTATTATTTCAAAAGATACAAGCCAACCGCATGGGGAACATTCTGGGCCTTTATGATTGGCTGTGCCATTACCGGATTCGTACAAAAATTTGTGATACAGTATACAGTGGCATGGGCTGGGTGGTTTGACATTAAGTTTGTCAACAGCTTCGGTATGCCCTTCTTTAGTGGTTTTATTTTCTTCTTTATTTTATTATCAGCGTTGCTGTATCTCGGATTGCGCATTGCAAAAAGCAAAAATTGGTCATACTTGTCGCTCGGTATCTGGTGCGGCATATTCATGCTCCTGGGATATTCTACCTATCTCACCACTATGATCCGTTCCAATGCCAACCCGGCTGTGGACATGTACAATGTCGACAACCCCAATTCACTCGCGGGTTATCTCGGCCGTGACCAGTATGGGGACTTTCCGCTGATATACGGACAGGTTTTCACCGCATCTCCCGAAAGATGGGATGAAGGTGACATGAAATACACCAAGGGTGTCGTGAAAGATGAAAAGACCGGAAAATTAAAAGATAGTTATGTGGAAGTGGGCCGTGATCCGAAACCAAAATACCCGGATGATAAAATGATGCTTTTCCCGCGTGTATGGGATGCGAGCCAGGACCAGGGGCACGCCGATTATTATGCCGACTGGCTGGGCATTTCCAAATACCGTGATCAGCAAACCGGGCAACCAAAATGGGACCGTGATCCAAATCAACTGGATAATATCAATTTCTTTTTTGGCTACCAGGTAAACTGGATGTACTTCCGCTATTTCATGTGGAATTTTGCAGGCAAACAAAACGATGTACAAGGTTCTTCACCGGGTAATGTACGCGATGGCAACTGGCTCAGTGGTGTTCCCTTCATCGATACATGGCGCCTGGGCGACCAGTCAAATATGCCCGACAGCATCAAGAAAAACAAAGCTCACAATACTTTATTCTTCCTGCCCTTTTTATTAGGATTGATTGGTGCAGTATATCATTATTCCAAAACAAGAAAGGATTTCCTGGTAGTGGGATTGCTTTTCTTCTTTACAGGACTGGCCATTGTTCTTTACCTCAACCAGGCAGGTAACCAGCCACGTGAACGTGATTACGCTTATGTGGGTTCTTTCTATGCATTTGCTATCTGGATCGGTCTCGGTGTATTGCAGGTAGTGGAATGGCTGAGAAATAAATTATCTCCCACTGTATCCAATGTCGCTGCCTTCGCACTGTGTTTTCTCGCGGTACCTGTATTGATGGGCCAGCAGGAATGGGACGATCACGATCGCAGTAAAAAAGTATTGGCGAGGGATTTGGCAAAAGACTACCTGGAAAGTTGTGCACCCAACGCGATATTATTTACCTATGGTGACAATGATACGTATCCTTTGTGGTATGCGCAGGAGGTGGAAGGTATCCGCCCCGATATACGTGTTATCAATAACAGCCTGCTGGGTATCGACTGGTACATCAACCAGCTTCGTTACAAAGTAAACAGCAGCGACCCGATTGATGTTATCTGGGATGAAGAGAAGATACAGGGCAATAACCGAAACATCGCTTACGTATATCCTAACAAGGATCTCGATCAAAACACTTATTTCGATCTGTATACATTGATGAAGGATTTTGTGGGCAGCGAAGACAATGGACGCAAACTGCAAATGGAAGGCGGTGAAATGGTGAACTATTTCCCTACCCGCAAATTCAAAATACCGGTAGACGAAAAAGTTGTCCGCGACAATAAAACAGTCAACCCCGCAGATACTGTTGTGAGTGAGCTGAAATTTGAAATGCCGCAGAAAAATTATTTGCAGAAAAATGATTTGGCTATTCTCAATATCATCGCTGCCAATAAATGGAAACGTCCGATCTATTTCACTTCGCCCAATACTGCGTCTGAACTGGGTTTCCAGCAATTCATGCGCAAAGATGGTATGACCTACCGTTTGGTGCCGGTGAAAAACAATTCTGGTATCAATACAGATTGGGTGGTTGACAAATTGCTGCACAAATTTGGTTTTGGCAGCGCCAATATCAATGGTGTTTATTTCGATGAGCAAAACCGCCTGCACCTGAATACAATTCGCAGTGCCTACGCCGATGGCGCCGCAGCGCTCGCCGATGATAACCGCAAGGACGAAGCAAAGAAATTGCTCGACATGGCGAATAAGGGAATACTGGAAGAAAACATGCCATATGCATTGGTAAGCTCGCGCAACCAGCACAATTATTTCAGCTTCCGTTTCCTCGAAGCCTGCTATAAAGCCGGGTACAAGGAACTGGCCGATCACGTTTCAAAAGCATTGCACAAGGATTTTGAACAGCAAATGAAATACTACCAGTTACTGCCCGACAGCAAACAGGATGGTATGCGTACTGAAATACAGGGCGCCCAGCAGTTACAGCAAATGCTGACGATGCTGGATCAGCAATATAAAGGCGGCAGTTCGGTGACCAACCCGGAATTGGATCAGATTATTAAAAATAATATTGACTCAGGCACAAAGAAAAAAGATACCGGAAAACATTAGGTTTAACATCCTGCTCCCATTTTCGGAAACCCTGCCCGCATGGCAGGGTTTCTGCATGTACAACCAATCTTTCTTTCTATTGTTATTAATTTTATTACAGGCTACCGGCGGGAGCAAAAAACCGTAAATTACAGTGAGGACAACATTATGAGAGGACATTTTTTTACAAAGTTTGATCCAAATGAAGACGGCAAATCGCCATTTGACCGGCTCATGGAGCTGTTTATGCAATTGCTCACCTATACCAGTGGGGATGTGAGTGAAGCATTGCAATGGCTGAATGAACTTGACCGGCAATTCGAGTTGACAACACCGGAATATGGCATGGGTGATTTTCTCGATGACCTGCGCGACAAAGGTTATATAGACGAAAATAAACAGACGGGCGAAATAAAAATTACACCAAAAACAGAACAGGGTATCCGCAAACGTTCGCTGGAAGAGATATTTGGTAAACTGAAGAAAACAAAGAAAGGCGATCATACCACCCGCAAACCCGGGCAGGGCGATGAAGTCAGCCCCGATACCAGGCCATTCCAGTTTGGTGACATGCTGGAGCAGATTGACTTTACCGAATCCATCCGTAATGCACAAATCAACCACGGCCTCGATAATTTCAATATGCAGGAAGATGATCTGCAGATCAGGGAAACTGATTTCAAATCGCAAACATCTACGGTGTTGATGATCGATATTTCTCACTCCATGATTCTTTATGGGGAAGACAGGATAACACCGGCAAAAAAAGTAGCCATGGCGCTGAGTGAACTGATCACCACCAAATATCCAAAAGACACACTTGATATTGTAGTATTTGGAAACGATGCATGGCCGGTGGAAATAAAAGACCTGCCTTACCTGCAGGTGGGACCGTATCATACCAATACGGTAGCGGGACTGGAACTGGCACTGGACATATTGCGCAGGAGAAGAAATCCCAATAAGCAGATATTCATGATTACAGATGGTAAACCCACCTGTTTAAAAATCGGTAAGAAATATTATAAAAACAGTTTTGGACTGGACAGGAAAATAACGACCCGTTGTTTAAATTTAGCAGCGCAGTGTAAAAAACTAAAAATACCAATTACTACATTTATGATTGCGTCCGATCCTTACCTGCAGCGATTCGTCAATGAATTTACAGAAACCAATAATGGTAAAGCCTTTTTTGCATCCCTGGATCATTTGGGCGCATTCATATTTAAGGACTTTGAAAGTGGCAAAAGAAAAACGGTATATTGACAACTCGTTTTGCACATAAAGGCATCATACTATCATACTGTACAACTGACCAATTCAATATTATTTAATAGAAGCAAGCAACCAAATGGACATTAAGAAAATTAAGACACTGGGCGATTTAAAGAAAAGCGGTTACAAACCTGTAAGTGTAAAGGAAGAAATACGCCGCAACCTTATTATAAAATTACAGAACAGGGAAACCACTTTCCCGGGTATTGTTGGCTATGAAGATTCCGTGATCCCCGATACCGAACGTGCCCTGCTGAGCAAACACAATATCCTCTTTCTTGGTTTGCGCGGGCAGGCTAAAACACGCATGGCCCGGCAAATGACCGAACTGCTCGATGAATGGATACCAACTATCACCGGCAGCGAAATCAACGATGACCCTTTAAAACCGGTTTCCAAATATGCACTGGATCAAATTGGTGCACATGGTGATGAAACGCCCATCCACTGGATACACCGCAGTGAGCGCTATGGGGAAAAACTGGCAACACCCGATGTAAGCGTTGCAGATCTGATTGGTGATATCGACCCTATCAAAGCTGCCAACTTGCGTTTAAGCTTTGCGGATGAAAGAGTGATTCACTACGGCATCATACCAAAAAGTAACCGCGGTATTTTTGTCATCAATGAAATCCCCGATCTCCAGGCGAGAATACAGGTAGCCCTGTTTAATATTTTGGAAGAAGGAGACATTCAAATAAGAGGCTTTAAACTGCGTTTGCCGCTCGATATCTTATTTGTGTTTACGGCCAACCCGGAAGATTATACCAATCGTGGATCCATTGTAACACCCTTAAAGGATCGCATCGAAAGCCAGATACTGACGCATTACCCGCGTACACTGGAAACATCCCTCGCGATTACGGAACAGGAAGCAGAAATTCATCCCGAACAAAAGGAAAAAGTAAAAGTGAGCGATCTCATCAAACGATTGATAGAACAGGTAGCATTTGAAGCAAGAAGCAATGAATATGTTGATAAGAAAAGTGGTGTATCCGCGCGATTGACCATTGCAGCATTTGAAAATGCCGTCAGTGCCGCAGAGCGACGGGCCATCATCAATAATGAAAAGAACACACAGGTATGGGTAAGCGATTTGGCGGGAATCATTCCTTCCATTACCGGTAAAATTGAACTCGTGTATGAAGGTGAACAGGAAGGACCGTTCCAGGTAGCGATGAATTTGATGGATAAATCGATTCGCACACAGTTTGTACAGTATTTTCCCAACCCCGAAACATTTAAAAAGAAAAGAGCTACCGGCAAGGAATCCACGAAAGAACCGGAAAACCCGTATAAATCAATCAGCCGCTGGTTTGATAACGGGCACGCTGTTGAAATTCTTTTCAGCCTTACGGATAAACAAAAACAAATTGAACTGTACAAGGTTGATGGCCTGCATGCCCTGGTAAAAAAATATTTCCCGCATACCAATGAAGCTGAGGCTGCCCTGCTGATGGAATTTGTATTGCATGGGCTGGCATCTTATTCACTCATCAGTAAAAAAGTAGTCGACAACCGGATCGAGTTTAAAGATCTTATTGGCTCAATGGTAAACCTTGGCACTGGCACATATAACAGTGATACCGATTTTGACAGTGAAGATTTCAGTTGATGGTTGTAACCGTAAACATTTTGATCATCCCGCAACAGGCATTGCAGCAAAATAATCAGTAAGCAATGTTTTCATGGAAATGATTTCCTGTTCATCCGCCACAATGGTGGACAGGGATTCCTGCATGTATTGGTTGGTATATTCCATGGCGGATGGCACGGTTATTCGTGCAGAAGAATGAAATTCGGTGGCGCCGGTTTCCTTTGCCAGCGTAATAATATTGGAAGAACGTACGCCCGAACCCGGCATAATACTGATGCGGTCATTTGACTGACGCACCAGTTCATTCAGTAAAACTTTCCCTTCCATTGCGGTGGGGTGCTGACCGGAACTCAGTATCCTTTCACAACCTGTTTCAATAATATCTTCCAGCGCTTCGAATGGATTAAGCGCCCTGTCAAATGCCCGGTGGAAAGTGACACCCATTGGATAGGCCAATTGTGCCAATCGTTTGCATCGCTCCTTGTCAACAGTGCCATCACGGTTGAGCAAGCCAATCACCACGCCTTCACAACCCAGTTCGCGGCAGAGCAATATATCTGTTCGCATCATCAGGTATTCATCATCGTTATACAGGAAGTCACCGCCACGTGGCCGGATAATCGGGTACACCTGGAGGTTCGTTTTTTCCTTTACCAGTTTGATGGTGCCGAACGCCGGTGTTGTACCGCCGTCGCCAGGATCAGCACAGAGTTCTATACGGTGTGCGCCCGCTTTTGCTGCTACCAGGCAGGAATTATAATTGAAACAACATATTTCCAGTTGAAAATCCATGAACCGGTAAGTTATGATTTATTTGAGCAGGTATTTCGCTGGTATTAATTGCTCGGTATTATTACTTTTCACCGCATAGCTAAACCCACTTTGCAGTGCAAAAGCCCCCACCTGTCCTTTTTTATTTACGGCAATAAATGCTACCTGTATTTCTTTTGCCTTTTCTTTTTTTACTTTCAATACCCGCTCGATGGCTTTCCTGCAAGCTTCCTCCGGCGTGGCTCCATGGCGCATGAATTCAACAACAGCATGTGAACCGCTTATACGTATCACATCTTCCCCCTGCCCTGTTGCTGCAACTGCACCTACTTCGTTATCGACAAATAAACCTGCGCCAATAATCGGTGAATCGCCTACACGCCCGCGCATTTTAAAACCCATACCACTGGTGGTGCAACTGCCGCTGAGATTTCCGCTGGCATCCATGGCCACCATGCCAATGGTATCGTGGTTGAATTCATTTGCTTCAGCCTGCGATGATATAAATGGCCCGTGTCCTTTGGTATTTTCAATATTCGGCACAGGTTTATATTCTGATTTCTTCAGCCATTTCTCATATGCTTTTGTTGCATCTTCCGATAATTTCTGTTCTTCCAGCGGAAAACCTTCCGATACTGCAAATTGCTGCGCACCGGCTCCGACCAGCATCACATGCGGTGTTTTTTCCATCACCCTCCTGGCCACGGAAATAGGATGTTTGATTCTTTCGAGAAAGGCAACACTGCCGCAGTTAAAATTCTCATCCATGATGGATGCATCAAGGGTGACGAATCCATCGCGATCGGGATTGGCGCCCAGTCCCACACAACAGTTTTGCGATGCTTCTGTAATCATTACGCCAGCTTCCACAGCATCCAGCGCGCGCCCTCCTTTTTTTAGAATCTCCCACGCGCCTTTGTTGGCTGCTACGCCCGCATCCCACGTTGAGATAACAATGGGCTTGCCGGTTACGGGTGGAACCAAACGATTGTCTGCTGCTAATTTTTTACTGAATAATAATCCAATTGATCCAAATGCAGATGATTGAAGAAATTTTCTCCTTGATGTCATGTCCTGTGGTTTTATCCTGTTGGAATGAAAACAAAAGATGTTTTCATTGTTTAGTTTTGGTTATAAAGGGGTCGTATTAAGGAGTACTGATATTGCTACTGCAAAAAAAAATCATTGCTGGCTCTTTTCGTATAGAATTTTTTCTATCCCCTTCATGGCATTATTGTGAACTTTTTTTTGAAGGTATGGGCTCCAGCCGAGTAAAACACCGGGGAGGCCAAGCGCCTGCCGGCTCCATTTCCAAAAATCGAACTTATCGGTATGTTCGGTTATCTTTCCATCCTCTATTCGCATATATGCTTTAATATTGTTCACCACTTTCCTCCCTGTCTTTGAAAAAGTATAATGAGCCACCCACTGACAGGTAGCGTATTCTTCGTCCAGCAGCTCAATATTAGAGAACTCCAGTGAAAAATCGCGTGCATTCTTACAGAGCATTTCCCACATGACCTTTACGTCATTGCCCTGGAGGATACCGAATACAGGGTCATTGAAAATCGGGTCGGCACTGTAACAATCCTGCATGGTAGCATAGTCCAGCCGCTGAAAAGCCGAATAAAACCGCGTTATCAATTCTTTATTCCCATCCATAAATTGATGACCTATTTGTGTGCATATTCGGTAAATTTAGCCCTCCAAACCAATAACACATGAGAAAATTAATCACATTGGCGTTTTTTATGTTAACAGTGCTGATCGTTTCGGCACAATATGCACAGGACTCTGCCTGGATAAAGGAACATTATTATAAAATAGAACGGTATATCCCCATGCGCGACGGGATCAAATTGTTTACCGCCATTTATATTCCCAAAGACAGTACGGAAAAACACCCGATACTGCTGACACGCACACCATATTCCTGTTTTCCCTATGGCGAGCAGAATTTCAACGCCGGTCTTTGGGGCAGCCACCGCAGGTATTATGCAAGGGAAAATTATATTATGGTAACACAGGATGTTCGCGGCCGGTGGATGAGCGAAGGTGAGTTTATGGACATTCGTCCTTTTAATCCGAATAAAAAAGGAACTGAAACCGATGAAGCCAGTGATACCTATGATGCCATCGACTGGCTGGTAAAAAATATACCATATAATAATGGCAATGTAGGTGTGTTTGGCATTTCCTACCCCGGTTTTTATTCTACCATGGCAGCCCTCAGCGGTCATCCTGCTTTAAAAGCAGTATCGCCCCAGGCACCGGTAACGGATTGGTTCCAGGGAGATGACTTTCACCACAATGGTGCATTTATGATCATGGATGGCTTTAGTTTTTATGCAGGAGGTTTCGGATATCCAAGACCGAAACCTACTACTATGGCGCCACCGAATCCGCTGAAACTTCCTTCCGTTGACAACTATACCACCTACCTGAATATCGGCGCTTTAAAAAATTTTATGAAGCTGACAGGCGACAGCGTTGCATTCTGGAAAGATTTATATGCACATCCCAATTATGATGATTTCTGGAAAGCCCGCAACCCGCGCAACTTTGTCAATAATGTAAGTCCGGCCATGCTGGTAGTCGGCGGATTATTTGATGCAGAAGATTGCTTTGGTGCCTGGAACCTCTACAAAGCCATTGAAAGTAAAAATCCATCCACACATTTTAATAAACTGGTCATGGGTCCCTGGTACCACGGACAATGGGCTTCTACCGATGGAACACATTTGGGTAATGTACGGTTTGGATCAAATACCTCTTTCTGGTACCAAAACAATATTGAAATTCCATTTTTTGATTATTACTTAAAAGGAAAAGGAGATATATCAAGGCAACCGGAGGCAACTATATTTTTCAGTGGTGAAAATAAATGGAGAAACTATACGCAGTGGCCGCCTGCTGAAAAACAGGATAAACCTATTTACCTGCAGGCAAATGGTAAGTTGTCCTGGGACAAACCGTCTGATAAAAACAGCTATACCGAATACATCAGCGATCCGACGCACCCGGTTCCCTACACAGAGGATGTTCATTTCAACCGCACGCGCGAATACATGACCGATGACCAGCGCTTTGCTTCGCGCAGGCCAGATGTCCTGACCTTCCAAACAGATATACTGAGAGAAGATGTAACCCTGGGTGGTGTGGTAACTGCCAATTTACTGACCAGTATTTCCAGTACCGATGCAGATTTTGTGGTAAAAATTATTGACGTATTCCCCGACGATTTTAAATATCCCGGTGCCGCAATGCAGGCGGGCAGAACAGCAGGCGGTGATTATCCAATGGGTGGCTATCAAATGCTGGTGCGTGGTGAAATCATGCGCGGCAGGTTCCGCAACAGTTTCGCAGCACCGGAAGCATTTAAGCCAAATAAGGTGGAGAAGGTTTCATTTGCATTGCCGGATGTGGCGCATACATTTAAAAATGGTCACCGGATAATGATACAAATTCAGAGCACATGGTTCCCGCTGGCAGATCGCAACCCGCAAAAATTTGTGAACATCTATGAAGCATCCGATGCAGATTTCCAAAAAGCCAGTATCCGGATATTGCACGATGATACAAACGCATCGAATATTATATTACCCATCATCAAATAATATTTTTATCAATAACCGGGACATGATCCCAGTTCTTTCTTTACATTTAAAACAAACAACTGCAGTATGAAATGTTTCGCCATCCTTCTTTGTTCCATTTTTCTTGCAAAGGTTTCCTCCGCACAGGAAATCAATATTATTCCACAACCAGTATCTGTAAAACTGCCCGCTGTTAAGGGAAATTTTTCCATCAGCGCTGCCACTTCCATTGTACTCGAAGGAAGTGGGCTGGAAAATTCAGCCAGCTACCTGAATGATTTCCTGCAACGCTTTTACGGATTGAAATTAAAAGTAACGAAGGCGGTCACCAAAAATGCCATTGTGCTAAACTATGAGCGGCTGGATAAAAAAAATCCGGGCGCCTATCAGCTAAAATCATCAAAGGCTGGTATTTATATTGCCGGCGATAATGAAAGCGGCGTATTTTATGGCATACAAAGTTTGATCCAGCTATTACCTGTTCCGGAAAATGGACAAACGCTCAAAACCCTGGCAGTTCCTTTTGTTGCCATTGAAGACGAGCCCAGGTTTGAATACCGCGGTCTTCACCTCGATGTGGGTCGTCATTTCTTTCCCATTGATGTGGTGAAGAAATACATTGATTACATCGCCATGCACAAGATGAATTATTTTCACTGGCACCTCACGGAAGACCAGGGATGGCGTATTGAAATAAAAAAATATCCCTTACTGACTTCAGTAGGCGCCTGGCGCCCCGGAACCATCATTGGTCATTTCCCCGGTACCGGCAATGACAATACAAAACATGGTGGCTTTTATACACAGGAGCAGGTGAAAGAAGTTGTGGCCTATGCCAAAAGCCGTTATGTAACCATCATACCTGAAATTGAAATGCCCGGGCACGGAAGCGCAGCGATTGCGGCTTATCCCTGGTTAAGTTGCTTTCCCGCCGAGCCAACAAAAATTTCTGTCAATGCATCCGACATCAGCAAACAAAAAGGCGGCAAACAGGTACAGGAAACATGGGGTGTATTTGAAGACGTATTCTGCGCGGGAAATGACAGCACATTCGCATTCTTACAGGACGTACTGGATGAAATCATTCCACTCTTTCCATCTTCGTATATCCATGTAGGTGGTGATGAATGCCCCAAGGCAAACTGGAAACGTTGCCCCCGCTGCCAGGCAAGAATGCAGAAGGAAGGTTTAAAAGACGAACATGCGCTGCAAAGTTATTTTATACAACGAATGGAGAAATACATCAACAGCAAGGGAAAGAAATTGATTGGCTGGGATGAAATCCTCGAAGGAGGCCTTGCACCCAATGCCATCGTGATGAGCTGGCGCGGTGAAAAAGGTGGTATCGAAGCAGCAAAACAAAATCACCAGGTGGTAATGACGCCTACTACTTATGTATATTTTGATTATGCGCAGAAGAAACCGGAAGACTCACTGGTCATCGGTGGATTCCTGCCATTGGATAAAGTATATAATTATGAACCGGTTGCTGCCGGCATCTCGCCCGAACAGGCGAAGTTTGTACTCGGAGCACAGGCGAATATCTGGACTGAATACATCGCCAACGAAGCGAAACTGGAGTATATGCTGTTTCCAAGATTTACAGCATTGAGTGAAGTAGTATGGAGTCCTGCCAGTAAAAAAGATTATAAAAGTTTCCAATCCCGTTTAGCTGCACAAATGAAGCGCTACGATTTCTGGAAAATCAATTATTGTAAACCTGTACAATAATAAATATAAAGAGGCTGCCCGATTAAGCAGCCTCTTTGCTTTTAATAATCTTACATGATGTAACTGGCAGTAACCCTATTTTTTGAACTGGTAGAACACACCTACTGCAAATACCCTGTTGGACACTTTATCCGAACTTACATCATTAATATCACTGATACCAAGATTATAACGTGCATCTACACCAAACCCTGACTCTGTTAAATAACCCGCGCCAAAAACCCAGGAGAAATCAAACGTTTTGATATTGTCTTTTACATCGACGCTGTTGCCATTTACTTTTGTTTTGGCACTTACCAGCACACCTGCCTGCGGACCAGTTTCAATGCGGAATCCTTCTCCAAACATAAACTGTCCCAGTACAGGGAGGTTGATATAGTTAAGACTTGTTTTATAGTCGGTACCGGATTGTGTTTGTTTATACCCCTGTCCCGAGAAGAACAATTCAGGTTGCAAAGCGAATTGTTTATCTAGGTGGATATGTGCCAACCCTCCCAGGTAAAATGAAACTTTTGAATCAGGATTGGTTGTGTTTTCAACAGAAACATTCGCAATATTCAAACCGCCTTTCACACCAAATTCTGTGTGCGTGCCGCCCTTCTGAGCAGAGGCTGCCAATATTGCATTGGACATAATAACCAGGATACATAGCTTTTTCATAATTGTGTTTTTATTGGTTCATCGATTATCCCAGTTTAGACAAACTTCATGCCTTTTCCGTCAAAAAAGCTCATATAAAAAATAAAAGACTGCTTAAAGAGCAGTCTCTGAAAAACTTATCATGTAAATCGAACCAGGCTTTATGGTTCCTGCATAAAGGGATAACGGTAATCAACAGGTGATACAAAAGTCTCCTTGATAGTCCTTGCACTTAACCAGCGGTAAAGGTTTAATATAGAACCTGCCTTATCATTGGTTCCGCTTGCCCTGGCGCCGCCAAATGGTTGCTGTCCCACAACCGCACCAGTAGGTTTATCGTTAATATAAAAATTGCCCGCAGCGTGGCGAAGCTTACTGGTGGCGAGTTCTATTGCATCTTTATCACGTGCAATGATAGCGCCTGTCAGTGCATAAGGTGATGTTTGATCCACCAGTTCCAGTGTTTTTTCATAACTGTTGGCCGGATAAACATAAACCGTCAGCACAGGTCCGAAAATTTCTTCACACATGGTTACATACTTCGGGTTCTTAGCTTCAATAACGGTTGGCTGAATAAAATAACCTTCTTTTTTATCGCATTTTCCACCCACCCATATCTCTGCTTTGTCATCTTTTTTTGCATTATCGATATAGGATTTTATTTTATCAAAGCTCTTTTCATCAATTACTGCATTAACAAAATGGGAAAAATTTTCCACTGTTCCCATTTTAAAACTCTTCACCCCGGCTATTAATTTCTTTTTAACCTCTTCTGCCAGGTTGGATGGAATATAAGCCCTGGAGGCTGCGGAGCATTTCTGTCCCTGGAATTCAAATGCGCCACGCAGCAATGCTGTTACCAGCACATCCACGTCAGCGCTCTTATGTGCCAGTACAAAATCTTTACCACCAGTTTCACCCACAATGCGCGGGTAGGATTTATACATCGCCATATTCTTACCAATAGTCTCCCACATATTGTTAAATACGCCGGTAGAGCCGGTAAAATGAACGCCCGCAAAATCGCGGTGGTTAAAACATACACGCCCAATCGTTGGGCCATCCACGTAAATAAGATTGATAACACCGTCGGGCAATCCTGCCTCTTTGAGTATGCGCATAAACATTTGTGCGGAATATACCTGTGTATTGGCAGGCTTCCATACCACTACGTTTCCACACATAGCAGCAGACGTAGGCAGGTTACCACCAATGGCTGTAAAGTTGAAAGGGGTTACTGCCAGCACAAAACCTTCCAGCGGCCGGTATTCCATACGGTTATGCATACCCGCACTGCTGATGGGTTGTTGTTTGTATATCTCAGATAAAAAATGAACATTAAAGCGAAGAAAGTCGATGATCTCGCAGGCACTGTCGATCTCGGCCTGGAAAGCATTCTTGCTTTGCCCCAGCATGGTCGTACCATTCATGTAAGGGCGGTATTTGGTAGCAATGAGATCAGCCGCTTTTAAAAATATATTGGCCCTTGTTTCCCAGCTCATCGCTGCCCAGCCTTCCTTTGCAGCCAGTGCAGCTTCAATAGCCTGCTGCACATGTTTTTCTTCTCCTGCATGAAAATAACCCAGTGTATGGGAAATTTCATGTGGTGGATGCATGGCCACTTTTTTATTGGTCCTCACTTCCTTACTCCCAATATACATGGGTACATCCGCTTCGGATGCTTTCAGTTCCTTCAACACTTCTTTCAATCTTTTCCTTTCGGGGGAACCCGGTGAATAATTTAAAACCGGTTCATTCACCGGCATGGGGTAAGTGAAATATCCAAGGCTCATACGCTGTATTTTGAGCCGCAAAGATAGCAGGTTCTGTTAACACCCCTTGCTACCTGCGGCTGTATTAAGTAATAACTTCTTTGCGTGAAATAAGTTCAACAGATATTCTATTCCTTTTACTTTCATTCGGCAATAACCTAAATTCCTGTTAACTATCTAAACGATGCTACAATCCTATTTGGCAGAAGCAGTATCTTTTTCCATCATCAGGTAGGCCTTGATAAATCCGTCCAGTTCGCCATCCATCACCGGCTGAATATTCCCCACCTCGTAATCGGTACGGTGATCCTTGATCATTTTATAGGGGTGAAAAACATAACTGCGTATCTGGCTGCCCCACTCTATTTTTTTCTTATTGGCATTGACGGCATCCTTCGCCTCATTTCTTTTCCTCAGTTCCTCTTCATACAGCCTGCTCTTCAGCATCTGCATCGCTTTTTCACGGTTGCCCAACTGGTTGCGTTCGGTTTGACATATCACCACAATGCCTGTAGGCAAATGCGTCAGCATTACTTTGGTTTCTACTTTATTTACATTCTGACCACCGGCGCCACCACTCCTGGCTGTTTCCATTTTTACTTCACTGTCTTTCACATCAATTACAATGGTATCATCCACCAGCGGGTAAACAAATACCGAAGCAAAAGAGGTATGTCGGCGGGCATTGCTGTCAAAAGGTGAGATGCGAACCAACCGGTGTACACCGCTTTCTGCTTTTAAAAAACCATAGGCAAATGGCCCGTCAAACTGGAATGTACAGGTTTTAATACCAGCACCGTCACCGTCCTGCCAGTCAAGTTCTGTTACAGTCCATCCCTGTTTCTGTCCATACATGCGGTACATGCGTGCCAGCATCTGTGCCCAGTCCTGGCTTTCCGTACCACCCGCGCCGCTGTTTATTTGCAATACTGCAGGAAGTGCATCTTCAGGTTCGTTCAGCGTACTCTTAAATTCGGCTTCGTCGATTAATTTTATGGCATGCTGGTAAGCTTCCCTCGTTTCTTCTTCTGTAGCATCCCCGGATTTGTAAAAGTCAAACAACACAGCAAAATCTTCCACTGCTGTATCGGTTTTTTCATACAGCTCCACCCAGAATTCATTCTGGCGGATCTCTTTGAGAATTTCTGTAGCGCGTTTGTTATCATCCCAGAAACCGGGAGAAAGGGAAAGTTGCTTGTCCTCGTTTATCTTATATGTGCGGTTCCCAACGTCAAAGAAACCTCCTCAGGACCACTATACGATCCCTCATATCCTTAATTTGCTCTTGTGTCATAGGGCGCAAATATAGAGAAAGTTTTGGTTATACTCTTTTACCGCTTGCCACCAGGACAACATCACATAACCAGGAATCGACATCAGATCATCACATTAATTATTTTAACCATGCGGGCTATATTTTACAGCGGCGGTACAGTTTTGTTGTTGTTTACAGGAACTGCCTTAACTTACGATTACCATTTATAAATCACTGCCTGGTATAAAATTGATCTATGAGAAAATTGCTTTTCCTGCTTTTGCTTCCTTTATCTGTATTTTCCCAAACTGCATTATCGCCCAAAGAACTGGCGCGGTGCAAAGCAACCGCACAAAGGGTCACTATTATCCGCGACACATGGGGCATACCGCATATTTATGGAAAATCCGATGCCGATGCTGTCTTTGGTTTGCTGTATGCGCAATGCGAGGAAAACTTTCAGCGCGTGGAAGAAAACAACCTTGAAATGATGGGAAGACTGGCCGAAGCACATGGCATGAATGCCTTGTATGACGACCTGGCCATGCGACTGATCTACGACAGCAAAGCTGCTATAAAAGATTACGAAAACAGTCCTGCCTGGTTAAAAAAACTCCTCGATGCCGCTGCAGATGGTGTTAATTATTATTTGTACACGCACCCCAGTACTAAGCCCGCTGTCCTGAAACACTTTGAACCCTGGTTTGCACTGATGCGTACCGATGGAAGTATATCCGCTACGCAAACTGGTGGAGCATCTATCCAGGAAATAAAATCGTTTTACCAGCCGGGCAGCGCACCGGTTTCATACCGCCAGCCATTGGAAACCGACGATAATATTTCTCTCAGTGGTTCCAATGGTTTTGCCATCGCACCATCCAAAACTGCTTCCAAACATGCGATGTTATATATAAACCCACATGTTACTTTTTATTTCCGCACAGAGGCACAAATGGTCAGCGACGAAGGATTGAATGCTTATGGTGCAGTTACCTGGGGCACATTTTTCATTTACCAGGGATTCAATGCACACTGCGGATGGATGCATACTTCCAGTGCATCAGATGTAGCAGATTTATATAAGGAGAAGATTGTGCATCATGGCGATTCTTTACTGTACGAATACGATCACCAGTTAAAACCTGTTACAACAAAAACCATCCGGTTAAATTATACTGACAACAACCAGTTGAAGCCTGTCGCCATCACCGCTTATTATACACATCATGGACCAGTCGTTGCGAAACGCAATGGTGATTGGATCAGTTTGCGTGAAAACAACCGTTCCATGAATGCTTTAATTCAATCATGGCTGCGCACGAAGGCAAAAAGTTTTGCAGAATTTAAAAAAGTGATGGACCTGCGGTCAAACAATTCCAATAATACGGTGTATGCAGATGCAGAAGGAAACATTGCCTACTGGCATGGAAACTTTATGCCACGCCGCGATCCTTCGTACAACTGGAACAAACCAGTGGATGGCAGTATAGCTGCAACAGAATGGAAGGGCATTCATGCACTGGATGAAATCGTTCACCTGTACAATCCCGCCAGCGGATGGATTGAAAATTGCAATTCAACACCCTTTACTGCATCCGGCAGCAGCAGCCCAGACCGCAATAAATATCCAAAGTACATGGCGCCGGATGGTGAAAACTTCCGGGGTGTCAATGCAGCGAGGCTGCTGGGCAACGCAAACAACATCACGATGGAATCACTCATGACATTAGGGTATGATCATTACCTGTCTGCTTTTGATGTATTATTACCACCCCTGATAAAGGCTTATGATGAATTATCCGCCGGGGATAGTTTGAAAGCAATACTGAAAGAACCGGTACAAATATTGCAATCATGGGACAGGAGATCATCTGTTTCCTCCGTGGCAACCACCCTGGCTACCGAATGGGCAAAAAAGATAACCCGGCGACTGGCAGACATTGAAGAGGAAAGAAACCAACCTACTTTATACCAAATACAAGTAACCCGTACACCACCAGTAGAAATGCTGCGTCACCTGGCCGATGTCATCAATGATTTGTCGAAGATGTATGGCAACTGGCGCATTCCCTGGGGAGATATTAACCGCTTTCAGCGAAATACGGGATTAATGGCAGAAACCTTTGATGATACTAAGAAAAGTTTTCCATCCGGGCTTACCTCATCCCGCTGGGGAAGTTTGCCTGCATTTGAAAGCAGGCTTTTCCCAGGAACAAAACTGATGTATGGAACATCTGGCAATAGCTTTATCGCAGCAGTGGAATTTGGAGAAAAGGTAAAGGCAAAAACCATTATTACCGGGGGACAATCACCCAATCCGGCATCACCGCATTTTACCGACCAGGCAGAAATGTACCTGGAAGGGAAATTTAAGGATATCTGGTTTTATAAAGAAGATGTGATGCAGCACGTAGAAAAAAAATATCATCCGGGCGAGTGAGAAAATTGTATAACGTTAATGTGTAAACTTTTTTTAAATAAAACTGTTTCATCTAATCTGACTGACTAAAAAACTGAAATATGAAAAAGTCTTTATGGCTATCGCTTTCACTGCTGGCAGCAGTGTTATTTTTTTCCTGTAACAATAATCAGCCCGCCACCGAAAACAAGGAAACCGTGAACAACACACCAAAAATCAGGGAAGAGCCTGTTTCATATACGGGCGATAATGTCACCATGAATGGATTTATTGCCTACGATGAAAACAAAACCGGTCCCCGTAATGTAGTCATGATCATTCCCGAATGGTGGGGATTGAATGATTATGTAAAAGGCCGCGCGAAACAATTGGCTGAACTGGGCTATTTCGCGATGGCAGTAGACATGTATGGTAATGGAAAGATTGCTGACAACCCCGACAGCGCCATGAAATTTGCCGGGCCTTTTTATAACAATCCGACTATGATGAAGACAAGGTACGATGCTGCATTGGCAAAAGCACTGTCTTATGCACAGGCTGATAGCGGGAATGTAGCAGCTATTGGTTATTGCTTTGGCGGTGCACAGGTACTCAACCTGGCAAGAATGGGCGAAAACCTGAAAGGAGTGGTAAGTTTTCATGGCAACCTCGTAGGTGTGCCTGCCAATAAACAATTGCTGAAAGCAAAAGTACTGGCCTGTCATGGCGCAGCGGATCAGTTTGTAAAACAGGAAGAGGTAGACAAGTTTAAAAAACAAATGGATTCCATTGGTGCTGATTACTCATTGAAAATTTATCCCAACGCCACCCATGCATTCACCAATCCCAATGCAACTGCGGTAGGGGAAAAATTCAAACTGCCCATTGCCTATAATGCAGCAGCGGATACAGCATCCTGGAAAGATATGCGTGAATTTTTTGACAGCATTTTCAAACATTAAAATATCATTAATCACAAAACCTATGTGCATAACTAAGTGCAAAACGGGTGAATAACAAGAGAGCTGAAAATTTGGAAACGGTAGTGCTGGTAATGTATCTTCAGTATACAAAATGAGAAGCAGGAAAATCTGTAAAAAGATTGGAATGAGTCTCTACGAGAGCATCGGGTATTGTACAAATATTTACGCAAGTAGATAGGAAATACAAAATTTGATGCTTTCTTGTTTTTATACCCTTTCAGGTAAAGGTTGACACTAAATAAAGAAAGACATGCAGGAGCATGTCTTTCCTTTTTATTCCATGATAATATTTTATTACCGGTTTATCTCCGGTACATCTGTTACCAGGTCTTGCAGGAACATCATCCCTTTTATATTGTGAGCTGTCCAGCGGATATCGAACAATCCGGTAATCAGTACCTGTACGTCGGTAAATCCATTTTCTACCAGCGCCTGTGCTACTTTATGCGAATCGGGATCGCCGGAAAAAGAATATATCACCACCGGTTTATTTTTATATGCTGCTAACCCGGCTATCTGTGCATCTATTTCTGCAGCAGGAATATTCCTGGCATTTTTAACATGGCCAATATTCCGGAAAGCGTCCTTATGCGTGTTTCCAAAAGCATCTGTGGTTCTCACATCCAGTATCAATCCATCCGGATGCGATTGTATCCATTCATTGAAACCAAGTGTGTTCAACAGCTTATACGAAACTGCGGGCTGGTACCATTTCGATTTATTAGCTGCATTGGGGTTCTCTTCTGCCTGCCACCTTTCAAGTCCTTCGAGTAAGACGGACACATGTTCATAACCTTTCGATCGAAGCAAAGTCGCAGTTTTCGATGCTTCCCTCCCATAAATATCTGTCACGATAATTTCTTTGTCATGCGGGATGGCTGACAGCTTATCACTGATGGATTCAAACGGAATATTTACCGTTCCCTTCAGCGAACCAAAAGCATTGACCTTTGCGTCGGTGCTGATATGTTTGAATGCAGAATCACTTCTTACATCCAGGATAAATATTTTTCCAGGCCCTTTGTCCAGTTTTTGTACAACCTCTGTAGCCGACAATACATCATAGCTGTTTTGTGATACCAGCAACTCTTTCAGGCAGGGATTAGTTTTTGCATTGGAATAATACAATGCTGTCATGCCACCATTGATATTATACAAGTGTGTAAAACCACTATCGGCCAGCATTTTCCCCGCACGCCTGCTGCGCTGGCTATGGGAACAATAAATAAATACCGGCCTGTTTTTATCAGCGTTGATTTCACTAAGTCGTTTTGACAATTCCTGCACACTGATGTTAACCGCATCCTTCAAATGACCAATATTCAATTGCGCAAAGGAAGAAGTATCGCTGAATTCGCCTTTGCTGCGCACATCGAGCAACAGGTAGCCCTTGTTATTCTTCAGCGTATTGCAGAGTTCTGTCCAGTCGAGCGTTTTAAAAGCAACATTGTCGTTTTTGTATTGAGGGAATGCCTGTACAGCAAGCAGGAAGGTGAAGCAAACAAAGAGAAGGCGTTTCATGGCAATCATTTTATCAGTCAATTTATGCAATGATTTCTGCATATATAATTCCATTACACAAACGGCGGAAAACAGTTACAAAACTTCCCCGGTTAAAATTGATGCCAGCTTTACACCGGGATGATATTTATTGTAACTTCCATTCCGTACACAACAACCACCATCACCATGTCAACAAGAAGGAAATTTATCCAGGCCACTGCTACAAGTGTAGCCGCTTCCGTTATTGCACCGGTAGCTTCAAAGAACATGGCTTTTGCAGCTTTCTCCGGCAAAGCACCCCGGGAATTGCTCAACCTCGGGATTGCCGGTTATACATTTGCCAAATACAACCTGGAACAATCCATTGCCATTATGCAGCGCGTGGGTATAAAAGCCCTTTCGATCAAAGATTTCCATTTGCCGTATGATTGCACAAAAGAAAAAGCAGATGAAGTAAAAGCAAAGTTTGCGGCAGCGGGAATCAGTATCTACGCCGCAGGCGTGATATACATGAAAACAAATGAAGAGGTGGATCGTGCTTTTGATTATGTACAGCGCGCAGGCATTTCTATGATAATTGGTTCGCCAACGATTGACGTTCTCTCTTACGTTGATAAAAAGATTAAGGCCACAGGCATTACGATGGCCATCCACAACCACGGGCCGGAGGATAAAATATATGCCGGGCCGAAAGAAATATTTGAGCAAATTAAATCACTCGACAAACGTATTGGCATTTGCCTCGATATCGGTCATTGCACACGCGCATTACAGGATCCCGTAAAAGCCATTACGCAATACGCGCCCCGGATATTCGATTTGCACATAAAAGATTTACTGAAAGCTGTTCCGGAAGAAACCCCCACTGAACTGGGAAGGGGCATCATAGATATACCTGGTATCATCCGTGCGTTGTACAGTATATCTTTCCAGGGACGCTGCAGTATTGAATTTGAACGCGACATGTCAGATTCCCTTCCAGGTATTGCAGAGTCCGCTGGCTATTTCCGGGGCGTGAATAAAGTGATTGCTATACAATAACAGCCACCAGTTTGTTGACTTTTTTGTTTTATTATCTAACATCATACCTTCCACCCAAAACCTAACTGTCATGCAGAGACGCTTATTATTGTTCTTATTGTTGTTTCCCTTTCTTGCCCAATCGCAACCCGCTTCCAACAGCCAGCAATTACCCGGAGAAACATTTCATTTGTCAGTGACCAAACAACAGGTGAAAATCGGCACGCAAATTATCAGCTACACCGCCACCGCAGGGTATATGCCCGTAAAGGATGAAAATGATTCTGTAAAAGCAAAGCTTTTCTTTGTTGCATATACAAAGGACGGCGAAAATGATCCCTCCAAACGCCCGATCCTCTTTGCCTACAACGGCGGCCCGGGTTCTGCATCATTGTGGCTGCACATGGGCGCATTGGGGCCAAAACGTGTTGTCATGACCGATGAAGGCGCTACACTGCCACCGCCATACCAGTATACTGACAATGAATATACCTGGCTGGATAAAACAGATATTGTATTTATAGATCCCATGCTCACTGGTTATACAAGAACTGTTGGCAAAAACGACAAGAGCCAGTTTACCGGATTTGACAATGATGTACAATTGGTGGGAGATTTTATTCGATTGTACACTTCACGCTACAGCCGGTGGAGTTCGCCCAAATTTATCGGCGGGGAAAGTTATGGCACCACGCGCTCTGCCGGGCTGGCGGGTTATTTACAAAACCGGTATGGATTTTATCTCAACGGTGTTATCCTTATTTCAGCCATTCTCGACTTTGGTGCAGATGAAACCGACCGCGGAAATGATCGTCCATATCCATTACTGTTACCTACATTCAGTGCAACAGCATGGTACCATAAAAAACTTTCCCCGCAATACAATGATCTTCCCGCTTTATTAAAAGAAGTGGAACATTTTGCGCTCACTGACTATGCTGCCGCTTTATTAAAAGGCGACCAAATAACAGAACCGGAAAAAGATGCCATCATTTCCAAACTGCAACAGTACACGGGGTTATCGAAAGAATACCTTGAACAAACGAATATGCGGCTATCAGTAGGCCGTTTCAATAAGGAACTTTTAAGATCGGAAGGAAAAACCGTCGGCCGCCTCGACAGTCGTTTTAAAGGAAATGATTATGACAATGCCGGTGAAAGTTTTGAATTCGATCCCAGCTACAGCAATACCATTTACGGTGCTTATGCTGCAGCCATCAATGATTATATACGCCGCACATTGAAATACGAAAGCGATTTGCCCTATGAAATTTTAACCGGCCGCCCGCGTCCATGGCCACTGGCCAATGACCGTTACCTGAATGTAGCAGAAACACTGCGCGATGCCATGACAAAAAACCCGTACCTAAAAGTTTGGGTCGCCAATGGATATTTTGATATGGCCACACCTTATTTTGCTACACGAAATGTATTGGATCACATGTTCATTAAAAAAGAATTGAAACAAAACATCAGCTTAACCTACTACCCGGCAGGCCATATGATGTATATCCATAAGCCATCACTGGTGCAACTGAAAAAGGATTTTGACAAATTCATGGAAAGCGCCCTGCAGGCTAAATAACATTCATCATACCGGATAAAAAAGAAAACACAGGCAGCTCTGCCTGTGTTTTTGTAATATATAGTTAATGGGTTTACTGGTACTGTATGTATAACGGTTTTGGTTTCAGTTTCAGTACTTCCTCCGGTGTCATCACATGACTCTTGTCTTCACGGAGATCATTTTTATAAAATAATTTGAAGCCTGTAAACTGAACCGGTTCGCGGTAAATAAACATTTTGTAGGTATTGATCTTGCGCGCCTGGTGTCCCCATCCGTCCATATCCATCACTACCTGTACTTCGGGTTGTAATTTGATCTTGCTGTAATTGGTCACCATTGCCTGTGTAAACCGATGTACGATCAGTATTTTCGGCGGAATGTGATTATCCTTTACCAGTTTCGCCAGGTAATTGGAAACAAAGTTTACATCAGCAGCATCAAACGTGCCGATGGCAGCGCCGGGTTTTTGTCCGCCTTTCATGGAAAACTCAGGATCCATACCAAAATGTACATTGGGCATTTTTAAGTATTGTTCAAACATGGGCAATTCTTCTTCAATAGTGCTGTGCCCTACCTGGACATCAATAAATACTAATGCATTGATCTCTTTTGCCATACTGATGACAGAATCAATTTGTTTGAATGGCATCCGCAACCGGTATTTATTGCCCTTACCGGGGTATCCCTGTGCAGTAACAGCTATATAATGCAATGCGGGGATTACTTTTACTGTCGTATCTGCTGCCTGCCACTTTGCCACTTCACCTTTCAGTTTTTCCAGCATTTCTTTACGGGGGTACTCTCCCAGCACACCCATTTGTTTTGAATACAGGTTACCATAATATGCCACAATACGGTTGAATGGCAGCAAGGCGCCTGCTAAGGGGTATGCATGTTTCACCGGCCATTTGCCGGAACTGTCGCCATTGACCATGGCCTGCATATATTTTTGATAGGCAATGGTATCAAGTGGGGCCAGTGAAGATGTAACCGTATCTTTTGGCCTCACAGCATTGGAATCATTTCCTTTCTTAGAGGAACTGTCGGGCACCTGGCCGCAACCACTGCTCAATACACCACCGGCAATGACTGTAAGAATAATAACGGGGAATTTCTTTGTAACGGATTGGAACATGCGCACTGTACGGGCGATCAACAAGACCATGGACATAAAAATTTTGTTCAAAAGTAGGGTAAAAACGTGCCATGATAGGGATTATTTTATTGAACCTGCATTTATTTGTCCTTTGCAATTTTCCTGCTCAACCGTGATATAATTGATACAGTTATTGTTTGATATCAGCCTGGCAACTACAGTTAAATTTTAACTTTGTATTTGATCTAATAATAGATGATGCAGCCATTGTTTTCCAGCGTCATCACAAACTCCGGCAATGTGTGAAACCCATTCCAGCGAAGATCAAGCTTTTCGAGATGGATGAGAGATGCAATACTTTCCGGTAACCGCGTCAGCTCATTACCACGCAAATCTAAGAGGCGCAATTGCTGCATATTACCGATGTCTTCAGGCAGGTGTTGTAACCTGTTATTGCGTAAATCCAGGTAATGCAGGCCGGTTAACTTAGTTATCGTGTCGGGTAGTGTATTAATTTGGTTGTTACTAAGCCGCAATTCACGCAGGCCCGTCATATCTCCTGTCGTCAACGGGAGCGATACGATTTGATTGTTCATGGCATGCAGTTCACGTAACTGCACCAATTCACCGATGGAAGAAGGGAAACTGGTCAACTGGTTATCATACAGGCGCAGTTCCTGCAAACCTTTCATATTGCCCAAATCAACCGGCAGGGTTTTTAATAAATTACCGGAAACATTCAGGTAAGCCAGTTTTTCCAATCTTGTAATGGAAGCAGGCAATGCCAACAGCTCATTATTGCTGATATACAGGAAACGATCCAGTGAAGTAAGCTCGCCAATCGAATATGGCAGCGAGGTTAACGCATTGTGCCCGATGTCCAGCATATGTAAACGTTGCAGGAGGCCGATACTATCGGGCAATTGCGCAATACGGTTTTGTCCCAGGTTTAAGAAACCCAGTTGTTGCAGTTCGCCAATCCAGTCTGGTATTTCCGTGAGTTGATTTTTATACAGGCTCAGCCATTGAAGATAGGTCTCTTTGCGAACGGTTCCGGGAATAGAGGAGAGTTGTTGGTTTTCGAGCGACAGTTCCAGCGTCATGCATTGAATTTAATCCGTTATTATAATGGTTTGTCGGCGCAAAACAAGGTAACTGGATTAGGATAGTCAACATGTTACCAAACGATGATAATACCAAACAGAAGTTACAATTTTTCCCAAACTTCTTTGGCAAATGTTTCGAGCGAAGGGTCACGGGCTCCCATCAGCAGCAATACACAATTGCCGGTTAAATGAGATCGCACTGTTTCCAGGAAATCCTTCCGGTCGTTCACAAAATAGGCAGCCTTCCCCATCGCCTTTAAATCACAGATGAGATCATTGGCTGAAATATCTTTCACTGCCGTGCCGCCTGCATAAAATATTTCACTCATCCATATTTCATCTTCCGGTCGCAATACCCTGGCGATTTCCTGTACAAAATCATTTCTTAAAAATTTGGTAGGACCATACCCATGCGGCTGGAACCATGCAATGACTTTTGGCGCGATGTACTGGCAGGCTTCAACAGACACAGCACATTTCACCGGGTTATGGGCATAGTCATCTATCAACCACACCCCATGTTTTATACCCAATACCTGGTGGCGGCGGTAAATGCCTTCATACTGTTCGAGGGACGCTGCACAGGTATTGAGATCAACGCCGCACTGGTGTGCTACAGCCGTTGCTGCGAGTGCATTTTCCATATTATGTTTGCCGACAGTATGCAATGTAAAATCGACGCCATTGATGGTAAAATGTATGGTCAGTCCATCCTGTTTAAAATTGGCCGCAATATATCCCGCTTCAGATGCAGGATCAGCAGAAAAGTCCTGCCTGATATTTTGTGATAATGATTTTGCCAGCGCGTGTGACTGGTTTACAATAAAGAGTTGTTTGGTATTCTTTTTAAAGGTGGTAAAAATTTCCATCAATGCGTCTACTTCCTTATGATCCTTGTCGATGTTCAGCAGCAATCCTATCTCTGGTACATATTGTACAATAGAACCATCACTTTCATCGGCTTCTATCACCAGCCACTCTCCTGCCCCTGCTTTTGCATTTCCTATTTTTCCATCCTTGATGATACTGACCAACCCCGCCCCGCTGATAATGCTGGGTTTCATGCCTGCATGTTCCAGTATATCAAACAGCATGGCACTCGTAGTGCTTTTTCCGCTTGTACCTCCTACCGCAATGGTACGTTTGCTTTTTGCAATTACGGCCAGCAGTTCCGAACGGCGTATAATGGGTATATTGAGTTGCTTTGCCTTTTGTACTTCGGGGACAGTGTCTTCTATGGCTGTCGATACCACAATCAAATCTGTTTCACCGGTAATACCTTCCCCATTTTGTTCAAAGCATCGGATACCCGCTGCTTCCAGTTTGGACCTGGTATCATTGAATTCCCCTGCAACAAAGTAACGATCGCTTCCGCTTACTTTTTTACCGGTTGCCGCCAGGTATTGCGCAATCGCACTCATACCAGTGCCGGCCACGCCAATAAAAAAAGGTTGCTGAAACTGTTCCAATCCTGACACCATGGCCTATGTATTTACTGCAATTAAATAAAAATATCCGAGCCGGTAAAAGATATACTGCCAATAGCATATCTGGGCAACTGTAATTTCCTCAGTTACCACTGATGCTTTAGTCCGGCTCGCTCTTTGTATCTACTACCATTATATCCTGTATTCTTTTGCAAACAACTGCCCCATGCCCGAAAGACAGAGATAAAGCACGATTACCAAGAGTAATCTGAGGCGCTTTTGTATTAACTCAATTAATATTTGTAATTACTTTTTAACCGGGTGTAATTTTACAGGTATTTATATTGCTCATCTAAAAACAAATCTTATGGGCATCATTCAGGAAATAAAGCACTGGAGCACGGCACACCATCCCAAATGGCTGGTTGTTTTGCGTGTAGCACTGGGCATCTGCCTCTTTGTAAAAGGTATCCAGTTTATCAGCGATGCTGCTGAGCTGCAATCCCTGCTGGCAACAGGCCATTTTACACAAAATTTCCCCTGGCTGTCCTGGGCCATTACATGGATACACCTGTTTGGTGGATTCATGATTATTATCGGCCTTCAGACACGCATTGCAGTTGCCATGCAAATACCTATTCTCATCGGCGCCGTATTTTTTATCAATGCCGGGGGTGGCATTTTTAATTCTTCCTCCGAATTATTATTGTCAGTCATCATTCTCGTATTACTGATCCTTTTCTTTGTAGAAGGTGGCGGGCCGGTATCACTGGATAATTATTTCGGCAAAAATCCCCGGTAATATCAATTCAGCAATCAAAAAAAATTGCGGAGGCTTCCAATGGAGACCTCCGCAATTTCTATTTTAAAAACAAACCTGTTTTGTTACTTCTTCAGGGTAATGGTACCCAGTTTGGTTTCTTTGCCGATGGTGACATTTACACCGGTAACAGTAGTATCCTTGTAACCATTGGAAGCATTAAAGAATACCGAATAAGAACCAGCTTTTAATCCACGCATCTTATACACGCCGTCCCAGCCCGGTAAAGCATAGGCAGTATCATTGCTGCTGGTAGCAGTAATCACCGTGAATGCTTCTTTTGGCAATACCCTGCCTTCAATTTCCCCGGAAGCTTTACGGGTAAATATTTTAATGAATGGGCGCAGGTAGAACATATTGTCGCGAACCCGGATAACAGAACGCTGTATATCGAAGTCCAGCCACAATTGCAGGCGGCCCGGTAAGTATTCATCCCACTCGTCGCCACGAAGTGTTACATAAATATAAGGTGAAGTACCTGGCGGCAAATTCAGCGGGTACCGAACACTGTCTTTTACGAGAGAGTTATGAGTGCCGAGCTCAATTTTAATGATTTCAATTCTGCCGGCAGGTATGGTTCCGCCCGCAAATAAAGTATCTGCACCATTTCTAAGTGTAAATAAGTCGTATACGCCCGGGTGAATGGAAAGGGAATCCCAAACATCGCAGGAGTCCCGGCGGTCATGATCTTCCCAGCGGCCCTGGTGATCTTTTTTGGCACAGGTGTCAATCAGCACCTTTACGGAACGAATATCGACCAATACACTATCGAAATAACCCGGTCCATCCGTAAGGTAAATGGAAACATTCTGTTTTCCGGCGGGAACATCGCCGCTATTGACTGAATTCTCCTTTTTACAGGCATTGAAAATGATAACTGTGAGGGAAACTACTGCAAGCAGCCCCGTTAATCTCCATGTTGTTTTCATATTTTAATTGATTTAAGATGAGAATTTTCTGGCGGTTTGGTAACAGAGGGGCAACCGCCATATCAACAATAATCATGCCCCTGCTACAGTCATACGGTGGCATCCGTCGAAATGGTTGGTTGTTTACCAGCCATTAACAAGCGTTAATACAGTAGTGACGCTTCGGTCCAATTGCCTTATCTTTACCAAAATCAATAAAAACCTCTTTTACTTTTTTCCCTTGAACTTTACAGATTTTAATTTCCACGAAAACTTAGCAGAAGGCATTGCCGCCAGTGGTTACGAAACTCCCACACCCGTACAGGAACAGGTTATTCCACTGATACTGGCCGGAAGGGATATCATTGCTTCCGCACAAACCGGTACCGGTAAAACGGCCGCCTTCCTGCTCCCGCTGCTGAACAAACTATTAACTGAAGCCCACGATGATCACCATATCAATGCTTTGATCATAGTTCCTACACGTGAACTGGCTATCCAGATTTCTGATCACCTGGAAGGGTTGTCCTATTTTACTTCCGTTAGTTCCATTGCAGTATATGGCGGTGGCGATGGCGGTTCTTTTGTGCAGGAAAAACAGGCATTAAGCAGGGGCGTCGATATTGTAGTATGTACACCGGGCAAAATGATTGCCCATATCAATATGGGTTATGTAAAACTGAGAGGTTTGCGTTACCTCGTCCTCGATGAAGCTGACCGCATGCTGGACATGGGTTTCAATGAGGACATCATGAAGATTATTTCCATGCTGCCCACACAACGGCAAACCCTGTTGTTTTCCGCCACCATGCCCCCGAAAATCCGTTCACTGGCACAAAAAATATTGAAAACGCCCGCAGAGATAAACATCGCCATTTCGAAACCACCGGAGAAAATAGTACAGCAGGCCTTTGTGGTATACGAACCGCAAAAAATCCCGCTGGTAAAAATGCTGCTCAAGAGTAAAACCTTCAGTTCAATACTCATATTTTGCTCGCGCAAACAAAATGTAAAAACCCTGACGGCTGAACTCAAGCGTTCCGGGATATTTGCTGAAGCCATTCATTCCGACCTGGAGCAGGCTGCACGTGAAGAAGTGTTGCGCAGTTTTACCAGTAAACGATTGTCGATACTGGTCGCCACCGATATTTTATCACGCGGTATTGATATTGATCACATCGATCTGGTCATCAATTTTGATGTACCCAATGATGGGGAAGATTATGTACACCGCATTGGCCGGACAGCACGCGCCGAAACGGAAGGAACGGCTTATACATTTATTACAGAAAAGGAACAGAATAAATTTGCGGCCATTGAAAACCTGCTGGGCAAAACAGTACCGAAGGCAAAAGTGCCGGAATCGCTTGGACCGGTTCCACAATACCATCCCCGTCAGCGCAGGCCACAACACAGTGGCAAAAGAAGATAGTTTTTACAAAAAATTACTGCAGGCAGCCATTAGTTGGCACTGATGATCTCAGGCCGTTTGATGAACTGGCTGTTGTACTTGAATTTGATATTCATGTTAGTTTCAATGCGCCAGCTGTCACCATAAAAGTTTTTATTGGGGAAATAAAATGCCTTTAACTCAAACGTACCGAAGATCAAACTTTCGTTACGCGTCCTGATGCCGGCACCAATACTGGTGTACACATCACTTTTACCAATCGAAGCGCCGTGCGTAGTAATCGTTGACATATTACCAAATACAAATGGCGCAAAGCGGAAATTGAGAAAATTATAGGGACTGTAAAAAACAGTTTCACCTTTTACCGTACTCCTGATATCACCACCGATAACACCACCATTTCGATATTCGGGCAAACCAAATGCACTTTCCAAAAACAATGGCTCGTTCAGCACCGGGTTTACCTGTCCTGTAATACCAGCACTGAAAAAACTACGTTGTTTCCATTTTGGACCCAGGCTCACGAGGCGGCTGAAGTAATCGGTGTTGAAAAGCAAATCGACATCTTCGAGTCTCCTCGAATGCCAGTAACTTCCCGCACGCAACGTAAAATGCAGGTAGGATTCATTCAGTGTAAAATAATACCGCTGTACGTCAAGCCCCATATAGGGCCGTTTCAATTGTTGCTTATTGATCCATCCTGTGGTCAACGATATATCAATGCCTTCGGGAACGTCCTCGTTCCTGCCAAAACCATAGATGTATTTTGTTTTGTAAAAGTTTTGCTTGAAAATAGAAAATGATCCCAGTACACCCGTTACATCTGCATAACGGAATGAATACTGGTTGGCATATTTCCCGGGCACCTGCAGGAACTGTGTTTTGAGGTAACGGAAACTGACCAGTTTCCTCAAACGGTTGTACTCGCTGTGTCCTGCCAATTTGTTGGCATCGGTATTCAACCCCACCCATGCATCATAATCATAATAACGGTATCGAAAATCGGAGTTGTACAAAGAGTCGCTGAAATACATATTCGAATTGGTGTGATAAGCACCTTCCACAGCATAAGTCCACCGCGTATAAGGATTGACCAATGGTTTGATCAATTGACCATATACCTTTGTTTCCTGGCGCTGCCCACTGTTGAATGTTCCGGCAAAATCAGAATACCCGGCATATCCGTCAATAAATGAACCGCCAATATTCCGGTTGATATAATCAATACCATAACCACCCTTTCTTCGCCGGTCCATATCATACAGTGTACTTAATTGCAACTGGTTTCCCCAACCTTCCAGGTTATCCTCTTTAACAGACATATCTGCACTCCTTGTATTGTGTAAAGTAAAACTACCGCCAATTGATAACACGTCCTTGGTACGCACAATGACATCTACCGAATCCGCATGCCCCGGAACGCGAACCAAAATGATCTTTGCATCCTGCAGATATGCCTGGTCACGAAGATGTCTTTCATTATCCGATAACAGGTAAGGCAATACCGGGTCACCTGGTTTAAAGAACAGGTTATTGCGAATCACATATTCCCTGGATTTGTGGTGAAATTTATTGGCCAGGCTGGTAAGGTTCGTATTGAAATGTTCGGAAGTATCATTAATGGATACACCAAAATCAATTCTTTCAATCCGGATATAGCGGATAAACCTTCCCTCGTACCGGCTGAAGATGATATCGTTCCGGATGGGACCGTTGTTTACCGGTGTATTGGTGTCCTGCACCAGGTTCCGGGCCAGTTTACCCACCAATCCCTTTTGATTTTTGAAATAACTATCCAGGCTTGCTTTTTTGACGCTGGTATCTGCCTGTGCATGAAGCAGGCATGGTTTCCCGGAAAGGAGGATGATGGCTATCATTATGGAAAGCAACCGCGTTATCTTCATGCGAAGCGATAATGAATTTTGTAAAATACAGCTTTTTCAGTCATTCCATATTATGATGCAAAGCAACTGCCGGTTGCTGCATGTCTGCATGGTAAACCCTTGTTAAGCAACCATATTTGAAGCATCCCGGGTTATTCACACCTGCTTGACCAGCCATCTTTCCGTATTCATTAAAATAATACAGACGGTTTACAGGACCGGAGGGTTTTATATACCTTCATTTTTTATGACAGGTTTTGACTGGTTGGAAATATCATCCTGGGCGGGGCTGGGCGCTACTATTTTCCTGACATTGCAATTCATGCTGGGAATGATGATGGGCATTGCGTACAAAAAAACACAATGGTGGAAACGAATTCCACGCCGTTTTAAATTATATACGGTCTTCCAACTGCACCATGCTATGGCAAAGACAGCCATTGTACTGATACTATTGCACGCAGTAGTCATTCTATTCAGCATCAACCCAACAATGACCATCACGGAACTGTTGTTTCCATTTACCGGGAAACACCAGCCCATAGTGATTACGCTGGGAAGTATTTCTTTTTACAGCCTCTTGTTCATATTACTCACCTCCCTTCCACCATTGCGTGCAACATTCAGTTTCAGGAAATGGAAGAATATACATTTGGCAGCCTATTGTCTCGCGCCCTTGTTTGTATTGCACGGTTTGCTGGTTGATCAAACCCTGAAAGACCAGGAAGTGGACTGGCTGGATGGAGAAAAACTGGTATCATTGATTTGCGGAGCAATTATCATTACTGCTACGATATCGCGATACCGTTACCACAAACTGCACCCGGTTAAAAAAGAGCAGGTAGCTACCGGAACAGTAAGAATATATAAGCAGAAGCAGGAAATGAATCATTCAGAACATTCAGCGCCCCGTTAATTCATCTTTTTCTTTCCTGGCGTTGCGGAGCATTTGCCCGAAATCCATTTTTTTAGCAAGGGATGATACTGCCATCGCAATTCTTTTCGTGCGGGTAGGTTCTGTTTTGGCGCTTTCTATCCATTTGCTGTAATAATGCTGGTGCGAAGGGGGCATCGCGTCAAATTGTTTTTTGGCAAGGGGTTCGTCTGCCAGGCATTCCAGTAAAGCAGCATTTAACTGCAATGGCTTTTTATCAACTTCCAGAGATACTTTTAATACAGCGCCTTTCTTTTTACCAATGGCTTTCCGGATAGTGGCATTGAGCGCCATGATAAAATCGCCCCCACCCATAGGTATCAGGGCTACGGCATTGATCACATAATCGTCCAGCTTCCCCTTGACGCGAAAAGATTTTTTATTGCCGGGTACCAGTTTTTCTGCCTGCGTTGCTGGTATGGTTATATATGTCCATCCTGTTTTCTCTCCCTGCTGGTCGAATTTCTGTATGGTGGCATTGAACCGAATCATGACTTTCAAATGTACGATTACATGTCAAAAAAAAATGCCCGCAAAACATGTCACCAGGTTTCGCAGGCATCCTCCTCCAGGCCGAATCAATAATATTTTTATGCTCTTTGTGCGGTTTTCTTTTTGGCCGAACCATGCAATGCGTCATCAATGGCTTTTCCGAGTTCAGCAACCGTAATGCGTCCAGTGTACAAGACATCATTAATATAAAAAGTGGGCACATCCCGCACACCGATTTCCACACCCTGCAATAAATCATTCCGCACCTGCCAGCCATAGACAGAGTCCATCATCTCTACAAGGAATTTTTTATTCGCCACCCCCGCTTCCTTGGCATACATTTTCAGGCTGGTGGTACCTAAATGCCGCCGGTTGGCAAACAGCAGGTTGTGCATGGGCCAGAATTTTCCTTCCTGCGCGGCGCCAACAGCAGCTTCCGCTGCTTTATGGGAATGCTGGTGGATTTTGGTCAGTGGAAAATGCCTGAAATTAAACTTCACCTGCCGGGGATATTGCTGCAACAGCTTATTCACCACCTGGTTGGCTTTCTCGCAGGCTTCGCTCTCATAATCCCCAAACATGACCAGTTTAACTTTTGCCTTTTCATCCCCCACCCAGATATCACGGGGCGGGATAATCTCTATCAGCTTGGACTTGTTATTAGCCATTATTTATCTCCTTTATTTTGTAATTAACTGAAATACAGTAGTGTAAAATAAACAAAGGCCACCTGCTGCTGCAGTATGGCCATTGGTTGTATTAATCTGTCATCTTATATAATAACAAGTTGCCCCTCCAATTGTTTAACCGCCTCCAATACAGATAACATTCACAACCAGCATGTTAATAAAAATGATGTTTGGGTGTTCCCTTCGCGAGACCTGCAAACTTTTTATATTAAATTTTGAGGGGCAAAAATTCTTTTTTTCCAGGCAGGTGATTATCATCCTTTTACCAAAACACAATTTTCCAACAGTGTTTTTACTATAGCGCGGGTGGGTGGTGGCTATTACTTTTGACCCTGTTGAGCCATTACATGTGCCAACAGTTTAGCGTTCCGGATTTTGAAAAGCCCTAACATCCGCCCCCGGAATCTCTGCTGAACTTTTCCAATAAACTATGATAAATTAATTGAATCCAAACCCTCGGGTCGGCATTGTTATACTTTAAAACTACAACAATGTTGATTAGAAAGTTTGGGGAAGCCATCATCTTGTACCCCTTAATTGTGCTGATGGTCGCTACCAATGGTAGCAGTGCTCCCCGCAGAATGGAAGTTGTTGCAAAAGATGCAGCGTTGCAGCCAGTGGCAGAAGAAAGCGCTTACGATCCATTAGCGCCCAAAATCAGGCTGAATGCACACGCTGTCAAATTTGTGGCTGATTACGGAAAGAAGAATGCAGAAGACCTGGAACTGGCAAGGCGCAGGAGTACCCAGTGTTTTACCATGATGGACTCACTCCTGAATTTGTACAATGTACCCAGGGAGCTGAAATATCTGGCCGTGGTGGAATCCAATCTCGACACCAAGGCCGTATCACAGGTAGGTGCCGTTGGCCCCTGGCAGTTGATGCCCACTACGGCAAAGATTCTCGGTCTTAAAGTGACCCGTCGCTACGACGAAAGGATGAACTACAATAAGAGTACGCTGGCTGCTGCAAAATACCTGCGTGATTTGCATGCTGAATTTGGCGACTGGCTGTTGGTTGTTGCAGCATATAATAGTGGTCCCGGCCCTGTGTACACTGCCATGGAAAAATCAGGCAGTCATAACTTCTGGAAGATGCAGCAATACCTTCCCGAAGAAACAAGGGCACATGTAAAGCGTTTTATTGGTACACACTATTATTTTGAAGGCAAGGGAAGTGTTGCCACGCTGACAAAATCTGAACTGAACCAGTACAACAAAGCAGTAGCTTCCTACAACGAAAAAAAGACCGTAGCTGCAAAAGAAAAAACGAAGAAGACAAACGGTACAGAAACCAGCATGATTATAAGTATGCTGTCTGGCCTGCTGTTGAAAAATGATGCGTAAAGAGAAATATTTCTCAATAAATATGTACAGGGAGTGTTAAGTAATTCTTAACACTCCCTTGTTTTTTAATGCCTTGCATGGGCGAAAATAGTTTTGGGCATCCGTAATTTTTTTTACAAAAACCCTTATGCAGCAAGGGTTTCAGGTGATGGAGCAAGCGTTACCCATCCCAAAAAGGCATTCAAGTTGATTTTAGGGACAAACATCCGCGCACTACTTTTGCTTCATCAACGACAAGGAAGAGCAATACACCGGGATACAACGAAACCGGAAATCTAAAAAGAAATCTTCCTCCAAAGCCTGCCTGCACTGATTGCCCCATGTATTAATGCCGATTGTTTCCATTCAAGAATGTTTCACTTAGTATTTAAAATTAAAAAACACACTTTATGAAAAAAGCAATGAAAAACTCAGGATTCG
Organism: Chitinophagaceae bacterium; assembly: GCA_044223995.1. Classification (GTDB taxonomy): domain Bacteria; phylum Bacteroidota; class Bacteroidia; order Chitinophagales; family Chitinophagaceae; genus JACMLD01. The sequence goes on along the minus strand of JBGALE010000004.1, from coordinate 347,889 downwards.
TGGCAATTGTACTGGCAACTGTATTAAGCCTCGGTTTTGCACAGGCCACTTTTGCAAATGACAAAGTAGTATTAGCAACTGACCCGGTTGAATTAAAATTCATCGGTAATATAAACGAACAACCCGTATTTCAATTAAACCTGAACAATGCGACGGAAGAAGAGTTTGTTATTACGGTTCGCGATGCTGCAAACGTTATCCTTTACACAGAAAGGGTAAAAGGAACTGAAATTTCAAGAAAGTACAGGTTCAACACAGAAGAAGTGGATCTGTCAGGATTGAGTTTCCAGGTGAGCAGCAGGAAAACAAACCAGGTAAATGTGTACAAAGTGGTAAACAACACCCGTTTTGTACAGGACATTTCTGTAAAATCAGTTCATTAATGTAATTGCAAACAGTACAACATTAGTCTTGAGAAGTCAAAAAACTGCCGGCCATTGCCGGCAGTTTTATTGTATGCTGATATTACTGATCACCGAGTACTTCCGGTGTACCTAACTGAAAGGTGGAGGTTACCTTGGTGCAATCACCAGAACACTGACTGCAGGAACGGCCCATCCAGTCTGGTGTACAACCCGATGTAGAAGCACAACTGGTGGTAGTACAGGAGATGGCGGCTGCAACAAGGGCGCCGTTTTTTACCAGCAGTTGAAATTTAGTTGTGTACCTGCTGCTCCTAAATACAAGATAGTAATTGCCTTTATCGGTTACTATCTCTGCAGATTCAAATTTGACAGCAATCTTCGCGTGCTTTTTCAATGTAATTTCCAGGTTCTGCATCATCACTTCGCGATTAGCAGTTAAAACAGGATTGCCGTTTTCAAGCTTGCCGACTTTTTGTGAAAAGGCTGATGGTCCCAGTATCAACAGCAGGAGTACAGCAGTAATAAAGTGTTTCATGTTTTCTAACTTAAGGTAGATGTAATAATGTTGGTTTCTTTCAGGTAATGCAATCGTTTGCTACAATTCCCTGCAATGCAGCAGCAGGGTCGGTTGTTTACATTCTGCATTCATAACAATAAAATTTAAATGATCGAATAATAATGTCGATCCAAAATTCACATGGAAGAAGCCTGATCCATTTACCCCTTCAGGTGATAATTTCGAAATACTACTAAAGTGGTATTAATGGAGCTATAAAGAAGAAAGCGAATTAGTACTACAGGAAACAGCATACAGGAGACAGGAGTTGGTTGCAACTGCGCAATGTCTTCTCCCCTGGACATTACATTAACTTAAAGTCTGCAAAGATTGTCTTGCTATTATGAGATTGCTTCGTCCCGTCCCGAAATTTCGGGACGGGACGAGCAATGACGTCCTGTAATATAGCTTCGTAACATTATGCTCCATAATGTCATGTGATGTAAGACGCTAAATATTTTAATGTACTAGCCTGCATTTTTTTGCACGTCATTGCGAGCACTGACGAAGGAAGTGCGTGGCCTGTCCGGCTGGCCAGACGGGCAATCCCATGAATTTGAGAGAATCATTTTGAGCGACGCAATCCCTACTTTTAAACATCATTGCACTGACTGACTCGCCTATTCCTTCTTTAATCCATACCACAATTCCACCAGTCCGTTTTTATAGGCAGTTACATTTTTCACCTGCAGTGCCTGTTCCAGCCCCAACTGGTCGAAAAACAATAAGCCATCGCCCAGTAAAATAGGAATGATCGTTAAACGGATATCATCTGCCAGTTGCAAACGGATAAATTCCTTTGCCAGCACAGCGCCCCCCACCATCCAAATGTTGGTATACTTTGGTTGCAATTGTTCCCGCACCAGTTGTTGCAGGTCGCCATGAAATAATTCAATATTCTTTCTTTCCACTGGCAAATCGCGGTGCGTCACCACCACGGTAGGTGTATCACCATAGGCCCATCCGTAGGTTTTGGACAATTCCAATGCATGCTCATAAGTGCGGGCACCCATTATATAGCAGTCTATTTTTGTAAGAACCGCTTCGGGATTTTCTCCCGAACCCCCCTTCTCGTAATGATCGGTGGTTTCAAACCAGGACACACTGTTGTCCTTTTTTGCAATGATGCCATCAAGGCTCGATACCATGTGGATTGTGACCAAGTATTTTATTTTATAGCTGAAATTAAGCATTACAATGAACAACAGGCCTGCATACCGCCATTATTATCTGATTATCTAAGGCAGTTGTTGTTCCTGTTGTCAGGCTCCATGCAATAATTTAATGGTCACCCCTATCTGTCCCATGTGGTACAGATCATGCTGGATGATGCCTTCAATTAAATAATGGAAATTGTATTCCGTATCACGGAACCTTGTTTCGAGGTAACAGTCATCGCGGCCTTCCAGCAATTGTATCAAATCTGCCTGGCTGCTAAAGAATGCATCTTTCAATGCGGCCCATCCTGTTTTCCGGAGGGTGGCATTGTCCTTCCAGTCGTCCGGGCTGTGCATCAGTTCTACTTTAATTCCATTGTACCGGTTGATGCATTCCTTTCGCCATTCAAGCATATGTGAAACATGTTCGGCTACGCTGTGCAAAGATGGGATGGGGTTTGTAAATGCGTCTTCTGCTGACAGTCCGTCCAATTTATCACGAAAGCATTGGTCGAACCATTTTGATCCTTCGTGTATTTCGTGCAACTGCCGGATAAGGTCCTTAATAATTATCTGCGCCATGCATGTTCCTGTTTATCTAACAAAAGTTTCCATTATATTTTCCGTGCAAGTTATACCGTGGGCAACAAATAATACTCTCCTCCTCTTAATACTTTGTAAGGTTGTTGTATTTTCTCCGCTTCCTGTACAAATTCCCGCACATCTGCTGTATTGAAGGTAAACATATCGTAGTGACAGGGAATGACGCAGGCTGCCCCTATCGCTTTTCCCAATGCCGCTGCTTCTTTACTATCCAGGTTTCCGGCTACTTTTCGTTCGGGTTTGTTGCCATTGATGGGCAGCAGTGCCAGGCTGATATGGAATGACTTCAATATATCTACCATACCGTCAAACCACAGGGTATCGCCACTGTGATAAATAGCGTGGCCGCCAAATGTGATGACATAGCCCATGTACCGGCAATTGCCCTGTTCGTCCCGGTCAATCTCATTGTGTTTGGCAGGTATACCATGAAAGGTAAATGCATCAATGGTAACCGAGCGATTATCATTCAACCCAATGGGAAAGGATGCATCACACTGTATACGTTCACTTACAAATGCACGGTTGGCTTCCGGTATGATGAATTGGATACCGGGATTGTTTTGCAATATTGGCATCAACGTAGCCGCATCCAAATGATCGGTATGGTTGTGACTGGATGTAACCACCATGAGATCTTTTAACTGTGTTGGATCCACCACCCGTTCGCTCATGCGTGTGTGCGGTTTGTCTGTATTTAAATATTTCTGTGTCAAGGTATCAGATAAATAAGGATCGATCAATACCCTTTTACCGTTCCACTGCAGCAAAAAACCACTTTGCCCCAGCCACCATATATACGCATGTGCTGCATCTCCGAGCAGGGAGTCCATTTCAGATATCAATGCTTCATTTTTTTTTAAAGCCGGAATTAACATCTCAAATTGTATAACTATGAACTACAAACTATAAACTATGAACTATTCCCTATAATCCTTCTCTCACTTTCTTCGCTCCCTTCGCCATATTCACCAGTTTCTGGCGCGCTGCCCAGCGGGCGGTTTGACTGAGGCCGCAATCCGGTGCAACGGATAATTTATCAGCGGGCACATATTGCAGGCATTTTTTTATCCTTGCCACGACATCGTCGACCGTTTCGATATAATAATTTTTTACATCGATGATGCCGACGGCTACATTCATTTTTTCAGCAAAGGGTTGCAGCAATTCTATTTCTGCAAATTCGCGGTTGGCCATTTCAATATGTATTTCATCCACATTCATGTCCAGGAAATCGGGCAGCATGGGTTTGATGCTCCTGTAGCCGACGGGCCTTCCTTTAAAATTGCCAAAACATAAGTGTGTGCTGAGGTTGCATTTACCAGCGACAGACTGTACAGTGCGGTTAAAGATGTCTACAAATCTTTTGGTATCTTCTTTATACGCATAACAACTCATGCTGGGTTCGTCGACGGTGATTTCTTTACAGCCGGCTTCCACCAATGCTTCCAGTTCTTTACGGATGATGGGCAACAATGCTTCCGTAATCTCATACCGATCTTTGTACATTGCATTGGGCAGTAGTCTTCCACTGAGTGTGTATGGGCCCGGCACACTGGCTTTGAGTATGGGACCGGCAGGTGCCAATTTTTTTAAGCGCTGGTATTCCTTTACCGCACCAAGTCCATTGGGTGCCTCTAAAGCCGCCACGATATTATTTTTACCACGCTGATCATGTGCAGGCGGACCGAATTTTCTTGTCTCCGTTTCATTGTTTTCAATACCCTTTATAAATCCGTAAAACGACAGGTTGAAATCAAGACGGGTCTGTTCGCCATCTGTAATAACATCCAGGCCAGCAGTTGTCTGATCATGAATGGCGGCAATAACAGCGTCTTCGATCATTTCTTCGATGTCTGCTGCGCCAAACTGGGATAAGTTTTTTGCACCAAATTCGAGCCATCCCGGGAATGGATAACTGCCTACGACTGTTGTACGAATGGGAATGGATACCATAATAACTGTTTACTTTTTATAAAATTTTTTGATACTTGTTTCGTAAATCCGGTTTGGAATTTGGGATTTGGATTTGGGGTTTGGGATTTGGGATTTGTCACGCCGAGCAATGCGAGGCGTCTATCAATGTAAGACACCTCACTTCGTTCGGTGTGACAATACACAAAAACGTACTGTCTTCTTGCTTTTTACCCTTAACCTCCTACCTTCTACCTTCTACCTTCTACCTTTCACCTTTCTCCTCCCACCTTCTCATACAACTTCGCCATACGGTGTGCATGTTCATCGTAAGCTGATTCAAATAATGCAGTTGCCCTTTCACTACCTACAATCGCCGAACCGGTTAATACTTTTGGCGGATGTCCTGCTTTTGTCAGTAGTGCGGCCGTCTCTGCCTTGAGGGAATTGATCAGCATGGCACCGCCTACTGTTGAACCCGGCGATACAGGTGTATCCAGTCCCGGGATGGTAATCATAGCATCGCCTACCGGCGCACCGGTATCTAATATGATGTCGGCAAAGTCACCCAGCTTTTTTCCATCTTTTCTTTTAGTAATACTTTTCTCTGAATGTTCTTTGGTGAGCAGGGCTACCACTTTTATTTTTCGCTGCTGAAACAATTCTGCCATTTCAATGGGCACGATATTACAACCGCTCGATGATATGACCAGTGCAGTGTCCGTTTCACTCAAATCAAAATTTCTGAGTATCCTTTCCGCCAGCCCCGTTACATTTTCCAGGTACATGGCCTGTCTTTGTCCATTGGCGCCTACTACTAAATTGTGAAAAGTGAGCGACAACTCCACGATGGGATTGAAACCAGGAAATGATCCGTACCTCGGCCACATTTCTTCTACCATGATGCGGCTATGCCCACTGCCAAACACATGTGCCATGCGTCCTGCAGCAATGGATGTTGCAAACCATCCTGCCGCCTGCTGTATCAATGCCTGCTGTTTTCGTACGGTTTCAAGGATCGACTGGCATTTTTGTAAGTACATTTCAGTAAATGATATTTCCTGTGCCATGCTATTTGTATTTGAATCTGTATAAATGGTGGTACATGGAGAACACTGATATCGATTTTATCAACCAGGTTCAGTGTCCTGTTATATTATCGTTGATTGTTCTTCCTGTTTCATTAATGCATAGCAGGCAGCGCCCATCGCACCTGCCAAATCACTGTGTGCTGCTTTTACAATTACGGGACGCAAGCCGCCGGGCTGCCATTCAAACTGATCGAACCACTGGTTCAGAGGAATGAACAAGTCATCATTTGCTTCCGCAATACCTCCCCCAATGACAATGGTATCGGGTGATATAAAATTGCTCGCCGATGCCAGTGCAATAGCGAGCTTTTTTACTGATGTCATCCACACTTCTTTTGCAAATAGATCATTGTTACGGTAAGCCTCTAATACTTCATGGGTGGATGTAAATTTTCCCCTGCTTCTTTTTTCAATGGTACAGTTGCCCATACATTCTTCCAGGCTGCCGGGCATACCCGTCACATCACAATCGCCGTTGCTGTCCACAACCGTATGACCAATATGTCCTGCCTTATTGAAAGAACCCTGGTAGGGCTGTTTGTTGATCAGCAATGCACCGCCTACTCCTGTGCCAAGTGTTACCATCAGTGCATTCGTACTGTTTTTTGCGGCGCCTGTTTTTGCTTCTGCCACCAGTGCAGCTACACCATCATTGAGAACATAGGCTGCACTTTGCAAATAATCGCTCCATATAAAATTTTCGAGTCCTTCCAGTCTGCCGGGCATACAGGCAATGGCTGTATTGGTATGATTGGGTAAACCCGGTGCGGAAATGCCAACGCCGATCGACTGGTTACTAAATGCTGTCTTTAACTGGCTGACGGTTGTGGCAATGGCCGATTTCCATACTTCACCGGCACCATCGTTGGTGGGTGTATATAATTGCTTTAATATGCTTCCTTCGCTGTCAATGACAACACCCTTGATGCGTGTTCCGCCCAAATCAATTCCGATAGCAATTGCTGGTTTCAAGTAATAATTTTTTTTACATGATTATTCCTGCCCTTCACTGATTGTCCAGCCGCCGTCTACGGCTATCACCTGTCCTGTTGTATATTTTGATCCATCACTCATACAGTAAATCGCCAATCCATCCAAATCGCCCGGTGCGCCAATGCGCCCGCCATCGAGTGGTTGTTTTGTTTTTACAAAGGATAAAATGTTTTCATCGTTGGCAGCACGCTGTGCCATGGGTGTTTCCACCAGGGCTGGTGCAATCACATTTACCCGGATATTGTTTTTTGCATAATAAGCAGCAATGGATTTGCTAAAACCGATGATGGCAGCTTTTGCCGCTGCATAGGCATGCGTGGAAAAATAAGTAGGCGATGGTGAGAAACCCAGTACGGAACCCATGTTTAATATGGTGCCGCCATTTCCCTGTTGCAAAAATTTCTTCACGGCAGCCTGGTTGCTCAGCATCAGCGAGGTGAGGTTTAATTCCAGTGTTTTGTTCCATCCATCCAGTGTCAGTTCGTGCAGGGGGCCGTCTCCCATTTTACGACCACTGCCACCAGCTACGTGGTAGAGTCCGTCAAAACTTCCAAATGTTTGGACACAGGCTTCAATGGCATCAATGGCGGTCGTTTCCCTGACAGCATCGCCACTGATACACAGCGCTTGCTTTCCTAAAGTTTTTTGTGCTTCGGCAACATGTTGTTCATTTCTTCCAACGATAATTACTTTAGCGCCCTGCGCGATAAAAGCTTTGGCAGCACTGATACCGATCCCGGTGGTGCCACCAATAATAACAATGTTCTTGTTTGTTAGCATGTACAATTTGCAGACTGGTAATGGTAAGTCTACTGCAATGTAAACAGTTTATTTACCCGGTGGATGGTTATTTGTTATTTTATCATAGGCCAGGGAAACTTGCTGACCAGTTTTATTTTCATACCCGTGGCCGATGATTTCCTGGCGGCCTCAATAATTTCCAGCACATGCAGTGCATGTTCCACATTGATGCGCGGTTCTGTACCTTTTACAATGCTTTCTCCTGTTACGCGTGCACCTTCCTGCCATTCGTATCCGCCTTTGTCGGTACTTAATAGTTGTGCGGGTTCTGTCCAGGAATTGTCGAGTACCACGCCATTGGTTTCCCAGTCGTAGCCAATGAGGCGCATGTTGCCATGATCGCCGTAAATCTGTATGGAATGCAGTTGCTGATCCTTTGCTTCGTGTCCATGCGGATCAAAAAAATTGAACCCACACATCACATGGCTGATGATACCTTTATCATGTTCGAGCAACAGGTGTGCATTGTCTTCCGCTTCCACTTTTATTTTTCCCTTATCATCCACCGTTCTTTCCGGGTTGACAATACTGGTCATGGCCATGACTGCTTTGGCCGGCCCCAGCAATCCTGTTAACGTTGCCATATTGTATACACCGAGATCGGGCATACTGCCACCACCTTTTTCATAGAAGAAGGCACTCCAGGTAGGACCGGTATGACCGTATTGTCCATGTGCGCTGGCTATTCTTCCGAGTTTTCCTTCCTGTATGGTTTTACTCATGAATTCAAACTGCGGACTGTTTACGACAGCAGGCGCACCCCAGAAGTGTAATTTTTTACTTCTTGCCAAATCAAGCAATTCTTTACCGGCTGTATAGGTATTGGCCATGGGTTTTTCGCTCCATACATGTTTGCCCGCCATCAGTGCTTTCTTGTTCAGGTCACCATGTACCTGCATGTCGGTCAGCGTTACCATCATATCGAAAGGGACACCTTTCAGCATGTCGTCAATGTTCCTGTAGGTTTGTGCATTGACATTGTATTGTTTGTTTTGTGCGAGTGCACGGTCGTATTTGATATCGCAGAGACTCACTACTTCAATCAGGTTGCTTGACAACAGTTGTGGCAAATAACGGTTGCTCACACTGCCACAACCGATAACGGCAACTTTTAGTTTCTTTTCAGGCGTTGACGCGGCCCATCCTTCGAGCGATGACAACAATACCGCTGCGCCTGCTGTGGCCGTATACTGTAGAAATTGCTGGCGTGATAATTTGTTACTCATAATAATTAAAGTCAGTATTGGTAAAAAAATAATTCGTCCATCTGGTTCAAAGCTACTGGGCTGCCGGAGTACAAACCACCATTTTTTCTCAAAAAAAATATACTTTTTTAGCAAAAAGAGTTGGAGGCATTTGATACCTTTAATAGCTAACAATTGCTGCCATATGAAGCCTGCACTGGAGCATTTACCGAGGGAAAAAGGGGAATCTTTTGTGGTGAAGTATTTTGACTACAGCTATTATCCCACGCCCTGGCATTATCACCCCGAGTATGAAATAGTATTAGTTACCGAAAGTACCGGGAAGCGGTTTATTGGCGATCATATCTCCGATTTCCGGCCGGGCAACCTGGCATTTATCGGCCCGAATATCCCGCATACTTACCGCAATGATGACAGGTATTACGAAGAAAAATCAGCATTGCGGGCCACTTCCATCGTCATACATTTTACGGAGGCATCGCTGGGCAATGATTTCCTGGCATTACCGGAAGCAGGTGCTGTAAAAAAATTATTCGGGCGTTCTGCCAACGGGTTTGATATTTCAGGTGATACACACCGAAAGGTGAGTAAACAATTGCAGGACATCCTTTCACTCTCTGGTTTACCACGCTGGCTTTGCCTGGTGAGTATGCTGCAGGAAATGGCCGAATCAACTACCATGACGCCGATTACCAAATTGCAGCATATAGGGCACAATGAAAAAGAATCGAAACGGTTGTATGCCGTGTTTGACTGGATTGCGGCTAATTTTGAAAATGATATACGGCTCTCTGAAGCAGCAGCGCTGGCGCAAATGAATGAAAACGCTTTTTCAAGGTTCTTTGCCATGCGCACCCGCAAAACATTTTCAGGGTTTGTACAGGAGCTTCGTTTACAAAAAGCAGCCAAACTGCTGATGGAAAACGACATGACGATTACACAGATATGTTATGAGTGTGGTTATAACAATGTTTCCAATTTCAACCGCCAATTCTTACACCAATATAATATGAACCCGATGAAGTATAAGAAAGCTTTTTTAAATAAGAATAGTGAGTTGTCTGTCTAACTAATGCATTTTCCCGTTCCGGCAACTATCATTAACACAACAGCCGCCGTGGCTTGAATAAAAAGTAAAGATGGAATTCCAGGTTGAGATCATGGAAAACGGTAAAGCCAAATTTTTCATACCAGGCCAGGTTTTTCAGGTTGGACGTTTCGAGATAGATCGGTAAATCCCTGGCATCCGCTTCTTTAATGATCTCCTGCAAAAGCATAGCGCCGATGCCTTTTTTCTGATCTTCTTTCTTAACACCAATAAACCAAAGATGATAAAAGGGAGAAGATGGGTGCATAAACCGTACCTGTCCTTCCCTGACAATGGCCTTGTTGGCATTTTTTAAACCCAGCGCCATGGCTAATTTTAATTCCAGGAAAAATGTTTTCATTTTTGGCTTTCTAAGATGTGGCAGTACTGCAACAGCACAACCCCTTCTGTCGTCTGTGAGTAATACTTCCCCATACAGAAAACAATAGTCCACCACGTATTCCATCAGGCTTTTCAACCGCTTCAATTTCTTTTCATCCTGTTTAATGATATAGTTGACGCTCCGGTTGGATTCAAATGTCTCCGTTAAAATGGCAACCGCTGTTTGCCGGTCTTTCCTGGAAGCTTTGATCATAGTGATAGATTTTAACAGGCGGCAGTAAGATTTTTCACTGCCACCACATATAATCAAATGTATTCATTGCAATTGGCATCATTGGTAGAATATATTCTACTACACCCAATTGTTATTATTAGAAATGCATAGGATATCCAAAAGAAGTTCTATCAATACAGTACTCTATTACATCGTTTCACGTAATTGAGTTTGTATTGATGTGTTGTCTTTGATTAATACTTGTCATGGATAGAAAAAATTCTTCTATGCAGGGAAACTTTTTCTACCATCTTCTGATCAAAGGTTTTCTAATTTCACCCGCAACGAAAAAATCCGTGTTCAGTCAACCCAACCGAATCCAATGACTTTGGCCTGCACAACCGGCAGAAGTCTTATATCCGTCAATCAACCTGTACAATATGAAAACACTTTTTTTTAATCCATCAAGGGGCAGGGCCCTGCTGATCATCATCGCCGTCCCGCTGCTCCTGATGCTGATCATCTATGCAGCATTCCGGTTGTATATGCTGACACCAGTTACCGGGAATGCAACAGTGCAAAAAAACCAGGCGGCTGCTCCGCCGCAGCGACTCACGGTGATGAATGGCCCTACCAGAGAAATCCTGTCAAAGCCGGGATTTCAGCAACGCCTGCAGGCCGCGATGAACAAAATATACTTTGTACCGAATCACGGCCAGTACAACAGTCAGGTCATCTATTCTTTCCGTACGCCACAGGCAACGATGCTGGTTTACCATGATCATTTACGTATGATTGCACAGCAGCGAAATTTTTCCAGCACAACGGGCGACAGTTCCAGGGGCAACAGGACAAAACAAATCATCGACATTCGTTTTCCCGGCGCAGGATTGCTGCAGCCAAAAGAAGAAAAGCGAAGTGGTACCACTATTTTCAACTGGTTCAGCAGTGAAAAGAATATTACCAATGTTAGCGCGTCACCTGAATTACTGTTTAAGAATGTATATCCCGGTATTGACCTGAAATTGTACAGCAATAAAAACGGCAGCCTTGAATTTGACTGGGTGGTGGTGAAGGCTGAAGATTATAGTAAAATACAAATGGCTTTTGAAGGACAGGACAAACTTAGTGTGGATAAGGATGGAAATCTTGATCTGGGTTTGCATTTTGGTACACTGCGGTTTAATATTCCTTCTATTTACCAGTTTTCCACTGCGGGTAACAAGGTTGCCATCAAAGGCGCTTTTACATTACTGGATGACAAAACTGCTGCCTATGCCTTGACTGGTAATTATCAAAGGAAGGAATCACTGATCATTGATCCGGTATTGCAATGGGGCACGCTCGTAGATGGCAATAACCCGCAATTTGATGCCTATCTTTTTGGCGCGGCCAAAGATGCCAGTGGCAATATTTACCTGGCCGGTGGCGCAGAACAAATCGGCAATTCAGATATTTTGTCTTACGGTTCTGGCACGGCAGGTTTCATGGACGCCCCGGCCAGAACATCTAATTCATTGTCGGGAACAGATTGGATGATATTGAAAATTAACCCCACAGGCAGTGCAGTTGAAGTGTTTACCTTTTTCAGTTGTAACCCCGGATATGGACTTGAACAGGCAAACTGTCTGTCCCTGTCCCCTTCAGGCAATTCGGTTTTTGTAGGCGGCCTATTAAGTAATGGAACAATGCCGGCTTTGTCGGCCGGTTACCAAAGTAACACTTCCTTTGGCGACAGCTATATAACAAACGCAGGTGGTTCAGCGGGAATCGGCGTACCTGCCATCGCCGTATTTGACGGTGCGCTTACAAAATTAAAATACCGTACTGTTATTGGCCAGCACGACATGGATCATGGAAGTATTGCGTCTATCGAAGCATTAGATGATAACACATTTATTTTCGGAGCTACGGTACAGGATCTGAAAAGAGGCGCAGGTGGTGTTCCCTGGGGCACCGGACCCGGAAGAGACTTTACAGGTTATAATGCTATTTATATTGGCAAATTCAGTTCATTCAACCAACGGGTTTGGGGTACCTATATTGGAGGCGATGGGGGCAACGAATTGTTCGATTTACGGTTAACCAGTGTGGGAAACATCGCCTTTTGCGGAACCTGCGCCAGCAGCAAATCTGCCCTAATGCCCGAAGTAAATACAACATATGCTGGTAACAATCGTCCCGGCCCCGACGGAACAAATGGACTTGTAGGCGTTTTGAAAGCAGATGGATCTTCTTTTGTCAGCTTGTATAAAATTGGCGGTTCGGGGAGCGCCACAGCGGTTACAACTCCCACATCCGCCAAAATATCCGAAGGGTTTACAGGGCTTACAGTAGGTCCGTGTGATACATTATTTGTAACAGGCTTTACATCATTTACCAACTTCCCTTTTATTAAAGCTGATGTAATACAACCACTCCATGGTCCTTACGGAATTTATGAGCGCTCAAAAACTGATGCCATTCTGCTAAAAATACCTTCCTCCGGCCCGGTAAATATTAATACCGCCGTAGCTACCTATCTTGGCGGAAATGACCTTGATATCGGCAACAGCGTGGTCTATCTACCGGAAGGTTCGGGAAGGTTATTCGTTTTCGGTGCTACCAATTCAACTGATCTTGCCACTGTAAATAAAATTCCAGGCAACAACTTTTACAGTGCTTCTTCACACGGTTCGTTTGATATATTTTTCCTGGAATGTTCCACAGATTTAAAAACAAAACACCTGTTAACCTATGTGGGAGGTGAACGTGCTGACTATCTTGGTAAAACAGGAAGCCCCATCAGCGGTAAGCAAACTATTTTGCAATCAGACAGCACCCTGCTTGTTGCCACCACAACACATAGCGACAACAACTCCCTTATCAATTCAGGTATTTTATCAGCTAGCGGCGTATTGGACAATACAAAAGACAGTTACAACAGAGATACCTGGATAACTGCCTCATTAAACATTACAAAGGATCTCCCGCCACTGGATGCCGGTGATGCGCCGTTGTCCTATGGAAAAGTCAGCACCGATATTTTATTCAATCCCATCAGCACCCACGCGCTGCTGACACTTGGCAACAAAGTGGATGCAGATCCTTATTATCCCCCCAATCCCGGAACAGAAACTATTGCTGATGACAATAAGAATGCAAGTACTGACTTTCCACTTTTTAGTAATAACAATCCAAAGTCGACCAATTCAACAGAAGACGACGAAGATGCACTGTCCACACCACCCATAATTACCGCCAATACCCATTTTATAGTAAATATGCCTTATTACAATAACAGCGGACAGAACGCAACTATTTATGGATACCTCGATATCAATAAGAATGGAAAATTTGATGACACAGAAATAAAAATTTCTCCTTATTTACCATCCAATACCAATACCAACAGGAAGTTCAGTTTTGATTGGGATATACCCGCCAATATCAAAGCAGGTTTTACCTACCTGAGACTGGTTATCGTACTGGGCAATGGAAGCGGCGCATTAAGTGGTTGCGGCGGTGGATTTAGTTCTTCTGTAAACGGTGCATTGGGTGTGGGCGAAATAGAAGATTATAAAGTGCGGATCATTTCACCATTGCCGGTAAAATGGTTGTCGTTTGATGCCATGGCCAAAGGCTACCAGGTACTACTCGACTGGTCAACCACCGATGAAGCAGGCAATAAAGGTTTTGATGTGGAACGCAGTACCGATCAGCAACATTGGAAAACCATTGCTTGGGTACCGGCGGCCAGCAGTTTGGGAGATGAAAAGCAGTATCAGTATACCGACACAGATCCCGCAACAGGTGTCAATTATTACAGGCTGAAACAGATCGATCTGGATGGCAAATTCAATTACTCCGTGGTACAATCCGTTTCGCTTAAGAAAGATCCGGCCATACAAATCCTTTATCCCAATCCTGCCAAAGACAGGCTGTACATCAAAGGAAATAATACGGTAATGAAAATGTTGCTGGTGGTGGATGGCAATGGCAATACCGTTGCAAGGTTCAGCAATGTAAAAGAATCCATCAATGTATCTTCGCTGCCTCCGGGAACTTATTTCCTGAAAGCTGCAGCATGGAAGGAGCCGATGAAATTCATCAAAGAATAAAAGGCAGGAAATGTAACGCGTACCGTATATAAAGACAGACAGGAATAAAAAAGCCCCTCGCGGGGCTTTTCTTTATTTTACTTTTTCATGTACATCGTTCCGGAATACCACCGTATTGTCGAAAACATCCACCAATACGGGTTTTGATTTATCAATATCGCCCGAGAGTATCCGTTTACTCAACTGGTTTACAATTTCTTTTTGTATCAGTCGTTTCAATGGTCTTGCCCCATATTGCGGATCATATCCATTCTCTGCCAGGTAATCCAGCAGGTATTCGCTGAACTGTAATTGTATACCATTTTCGGCTACCAGCTTTTTCAGGCTGTTCAGTTGTATACTGATGATTCCCTTGATTTGTTTCTTCAGCAACGGGTGGAACATGATGATCTCATCTACCCTGTTTAAAAATTCCGGGCGGATGGTTTCGCGCAACAAGGCCATCACATCGGTCTTTGCTTTTTCTGTTGCTTCTTCCACATTCTTCTCCGTTACTTTTTCAAAGGCTTCCTGTATCAGGTGGCTGCCGATATTGCTGGTCATGATGATAATGGTATTTTTAAAATTGACCACGCGGCCTTTGTTGTCCGTTAGTCTTCCATCATCCAGCACCTGCAGCAATACATTCCAAACATCCGGGTGTGCTTTTTCAATTTCATCCAGCAATACCACGCTGTAAGGTTTGCGGCGTACCGATTCGGTGAGCTGACCACCTTCGTCATATCCTACATAGCCCGGAGGTGCGCCAACCAGTCGTGATACAGTATGCTTTTCCTGGTATTCACTCATATCGATGCGCGTCATCATACTTTCATCGTCAAATAAATATTCTGCCAGCGCTTTTGCCAGTTCTGTTTTACCCACACCGGTTGTACCAAGAAATATGAATGACCCAATCGGTTTTTTCGGATCCTGCAAACCTGCACGGCTTCTCCTGATGGCATCAGCAACGGCAGTGATAGCTTCTTCCTGTCCTACCACCCTTTCATGCAGGTGTTCTTCGAGTTTCAACAACTTATCACGTTCACTTTGCATCATCCTCGATACAGGAATGCCGGTTGACTTGGCGACATTTTCAGCAATATCTTCCGCATCCACTTCTTCTTTCAGCAACCGCTTTTCATTGAGCTGCTGTAACTGCCTGCTCATTTTATTGATGATTTCTTCCTGTTCTTTTATTTTTCCATAGCGTATCTCTGCCACCCTTCCATACTCGCCATTGCGCTCCGCCTGTTCGGCTTCGAGTTTCAATTGTTCGATGGAAGCTTTTGCGTTTTGCACTTTCTCCACTATTTCCTTTTCTTCTTTCCATTTTGCCTTAAAAGTGTCTCTTTCCACAGAGAGATTTGCAATTTCCGTATTCAGTTCACGGAGTTTTGCTTCATCGTTTTCGCGTTTGATGGCTTCGCGTTCTATTTCGAGTTGCCGTATTTGCCTTTCCAGTTTATCGAGTTCTTCCGGCATACTGTTCATTTCCAGGCGAAGCTTTGCTGCGCTTTCATCAATCAGGTCAATGGCTTTATCGGGCAGAAAGCGATCTGTTATATACCGGGACGATAATTCTACGGCTGCAATGATGGCTTCATCTTTGATGCGCACATGGTGGTGTGTTTCGTACCTGTCTTTCAAACCCCTCAATATCGAAATCGCATCTTCCACGCTGGGTTCATCGATCATTACTTTTTGAAAACGGCGTTCGAGTGCTTTGTCTTTTTCAAAAAATTTCTGGTATTCATTGAGCGTGGTGGCACCAATCGCACGCAGTTCACCTCTTGCCAGTGCGGGCTTTAAGATATTGGCCGCATCCATTGCACCCTCTCCGCCACCGGCGCCTACCAGTGTATGTATTTCATCAATAAACAGGATGATCTCACCATCACTGGCAGCTACTTCTTTCACAACGCCTTTTAATCTTTCTTCAAACTCGCCTTTGTATTTGGCACCGGCAATCAGTTGTCCCATATCCAGTGCATAGATGATCTTGCTTTTCAGGTTTTCGGGAACATCACCATTCACAATACGCATCGCCAATCCTTCTGCAATGGCCGTTTTACCAACACCGGGTTCACCCACCAGGATGGGGTTGTTTTTACTCCTGCGGGAAAGTATATGCAATGTTCTGCGGATTTCTTCATCACGTCCAATCACAGGATCCAGCTTTCCCTGGCGAGCCAGTTCGTTCAGGTTTTTTGCATATTTATTCAATACGTTGAATTGCGTTTCCTGTGTCTGGCTTTTGATGGTATCGCCTTTGCGTAAATCTTTAATAGCTGCGACCAATCCTTTTTCCGTAAGACCGGCTTCCTTCAGCATTTTTGCCGCATTGTCATTGCCATGCACGATGGCGAGCAGTAAATGTTCTACGCTGACAAATTCATCGCCAAATTGTTTCAGCATCGTCGATGCGCGAAGGATAACATTGTTGGCATCCCTTCCAATGGCCTGCGCTGGGGTAGCGCCTCCACTTACTTTTGGAAGTTTGTCAATACTCTGTTCCAGTTTGCTTTCCAGCAGGTTGATAGTAACGTTGTTCTTTTTTAATAAGAAATCAACGGGAGAATCTTCCTCCTGCAGCAAAGCCTGCAACAGGTGTTCTGTTTCTATATTGATATTATTATTATTGAAAGCCAGTTGCTGTGCTGCAGCAATAGCTTCCTGGGCCTTAATGGTGAAATTATTCAGGTTCATATTTTAATTCGTTTGTGTTTTGTGAAAACTGCCCCGCTTAACAAAAATTAGCAGGCAGGTACTGTTATTTCCAATAACTTTAAAGGCTAGTGACAAACAGCAAACCAAAGGCAAAATTCAGTAATTATGACATATAAAAGGGCTTTGACCTGTCTCAAATTCAGTCTATTAGCTTGTTTACTGCTACAATTGCAGCCCGCCTACAGCCAGTATAATTTTAACGAGGTGGACGACCTGCTTGCCAAAAACCAAAAGTCACTGGGCGGCAATATTGTGATGATGATATATAAGGATGGAAAAATCGTATATAAAAAGGAAATCGGCGAGGAATTTAAAATGAAAACGCAAGCGCCGATCGCCAATTGCAGCATGTGGCTGACAGCAGCGCTGGTGATGACATTTGTAGACGAAGGAAAGATTTCCCTGGATGATCCCGTTACCAAGTATATCCCCATTTTCGAATCTTACAGTAAAAGATATATTACCATCCGCAATTGCCTGGCACATACTACCGGCATTGAAGCAGATGCACCAACGATTAAAACCATTCTTCAGAAGAAGAAGTTCGCTACACTGGAAGATGAGGTTACTTCTTTTGCCAAAAGGGAAATAGAAAAGAATCCTGGTCAAATGTTTTACTACAGCAATATCGGTTTGAATATCGCAGGAAGAATATTGGAAATTGTGAGTAAGAAAACATTTGACAGGCTGGTGCAGGAAAAATTGCTCCGTCCCTTAAAGATGCGCAACACCACTTTTTACGTCGATTATGACCAAAGTTTTAATCCTTCCAGTGGTGCGTTGTCGACGGCCAATGATTACCTGACATTTCTCACTATGATTTTAAACAAGGGCATGTTTGAAGGCAAAAGGATTCTTAGCGAGAAAGCGATTGCAGAAATGCAAAAAATACAAACCGGTGATGCTGTTATCAAATATGTACCGCCTGTTACATCCGGCTATAGTTATGGATTGGGTGAATGGATCATGGATGCAGACGCCAAGGGAAATGGTACGGCCTTTACCTGCCCGGCACCCTATGGCACCTGGCCGGTGGTGGATTATTGCCGTGGATACGCCTGTATCTTTTTTGTAAAGACGATGACGGAGCAAAGCAAAAGTTTTTATGCATCATTAAAAGATGCTATTGACCAGCAAATCACTACCACCTGCAAATAATATCTGTTCAGCCATACAAGATCAACAACTGCCATGTACGAAAACAAACGACAAAAGCTTGCGCCAACAAATGTGTATTACCGGCGGATAATGAAGAACCTGGTGGTGGGTGGATTGATATTACTGGTTGCCTTATTCATTGGCATTTTCGGGTATCACTATACTGATAATATATCGTGGATTGATTCGCTGCATAATGCTTCGATGATTTTGAGTGGCATGGGGCCCGTGGTAGAAATAAAAAGCAACGCCGGAAAATGGTTTTCGTCGATGTATGCCATTTTCAGCGGCGTTGTCTTTATAACAAATATCGGTGTGATGCTGGCACCAGCAGTGCATCGTTTTTTTCACAAACTGCACCTCGAGGAAAAATAAATATCCTTACTCTTTTTTTACGAGTACAATCTTTGCGCGGTCGGCTTTGTATATCTGTTCCTGGAATTTTACCAGGTCGCTGTAATCCTTTGCAGGGAAACGGCCTTCCGGCTTTTCATGCATGCGGTAATACACAATTTTGTTTCCATCCACTTTTAGTTTTGCATCGTATTTTCCAAATTTAGATTCGATGGAAATATTCTGTGGCATAGATTCTGTCGTATAGCCTTCCGGCACATTTAAAACAATGGAATCAATATCCCTGTATGCATCTGTAAATACAATATCATATTTCCTGACAGAATCGGCTGAATACCTGGTACCGGTTCTGTTAAACAAATTGGGTGTAACGAATAATCTTTTACCGGTAATGTTGGCGTACCCGGGCGAAGTAATATGCAGGAATTCCTTTACAGCAGGAAGTTTCCCTTTCTCTTCCACATAATCACTTTTATCTACCTGGTAAGTTGGCAGGTTGATGGTACGGTTTAAATATTTGTCGCGCGATTCCTTTGACAGCTCATAAATGAGCGCTTGTGGCAATTCCTGCTGCGTTCCGGTAAACCTTGTCTTTACCTCAGCATCCAAATTACCTTCCTGGTCAATTTTTGCATTTACCACACGTACCTGTAAATTGTCATTGGCAATGTATACCGGTGTATTCACAATATGGCCTCCATCCTCGTCAATCAATATTGCCTTACGGTTACCGGTAAATGTGCCCATATAGCCCGGCGATGTTGTCTGGCTGGTACATTCCAGCCAAATGGTATCATTTTTAAATGGTACACAGGAAATAACATGGTTCCCCTGTAAACTGGGAAAATCATCATTTAAAGGTTCCGCATCCTCTCCTGCCTTTATTACCACATATTTTGCCTTGATGCCTGCCTCTTTCAACAAAGACACCATGAAGTTTGACAGCGCTTTGCAGTCACCGTATTTTTTTGTGGCAACGTAGGTGGCATCAAATGGTTGCCAGCCACCGATACCCAACTGCACACTGATATACCTGGTATTTTTCTGCAGGTAATCATATAGCGCATATACTTTCTGGTGTTCATCTTTTACATTATCGGTCAACTCTTGCACTTTGGCTTTTACGGCATCGGGCAATACATCCCTGCCCTGCGTGAGCTGGTAAATAAATTTTCCAAACCCTTCCCAGGTAGTCATATTGCCTTTATATCCCTGTGCTTCAAATTCCGAAGGCGCAAACAATACATTTGGCGCCAGTTGTCGCCAGGCTGGTGAATTACTTTCCTTTGTCATCGCGGGGAAGTTCTTCAATTCCCAGGTATAGGTTTTCTTATCACCATTCTCTGTAATGACTGGCTGAATATTGCAGTTTACTGGTTTAAATCTTACCAGGTAGTTTTTAGGAGCTATGATCACGTACTTGCTGTATTGAACAGAAAGAAAAGGCTTGCCAATCGGCGTCCAGTCGCTAAAATCCAATAAGCCATCCAAATCATCTTCTTCTTCGTAATCGACGGTATAAGGGTAAGACTTATAATAAAAGTCATAGACCTTTAAACGGGTATCCAGCGCCAGGCTCATGTCATCATCGTAACTCAGGTCCTGCATGTCCTTTTTCCTGATATGCTTTATTTCCTTACCCATGGCGTCGTATAAGGTTCCGCTGATGGAATTGATGGAAGTGAATTTATCATAATGGCTTACATATGCTCCATATTTTTTTGCTGCTTCATTCAGTACAGTATAAACATGCCTTTCTTTTACAGTAGCTTTACCAGGAGATTTTATTTCCATAATGATCTCCTCGTATCTTTTCACCACATCGGCATTTTTACGCAATGAATCCGGTATCAGTATAAAGTTGTAATTCTGGGCAAGCAATCCTGCGGGCGCCAGTACAACTAAAAAAATAATCAATACTCTCATGTTTCTCATTTTTGGGGTTTTCAATCGGCAACTTACCTTCTCAACAGTCTTCCTGTTTGAAACGTTGACAGTGATGGCTTATTACAGTACTTCTATTTTTTCTTCTTGAATACGATTTGTTCGCTTTCCTTTTTTACAATATATGCAAAGAAATCCCGCAGCGAACTGTATTCTTCCGGTAAAAAAGTGGCTTTGTTAAAAATGATTCGGGAACGAAGCTGTATGCCCGTTTCGGATTTCACCACCAGGTATTCAAAATATCCATCTTCATCATTGAATTTCACTTTGGTTGATTTCGGCAGTTCATCTACTTCGTAACCTACCGGGATATCCATCGTTAAAAGATAAGTCTCATCGCTTGCATACGGCATTTCGACGGGATATTTGCGATCATCAGATTTAAATGGATTACTTTTTATCCCTTCGGTTAACATTGGGTTGAAATAAAGTATATCCTCACCTTTGCCGGGTAAAAATGTAAAATCGTAGTGCATCCATACTGGCATTTCTATTTGTTTCACCGAGTCAATTCCAAAATTGCTGATATCAGTCTCAAATCCGAAAGACGGTTTTAAAGATTTTACAAAATCTTCTTTACCGCTTCCTCCAACATGTTCCCTTAATGATTGTGATTCATAGTAACCAGGGTGTGATTTATAGGAACCCAACATCCCACCCTTTTCATCATTTATCAATATTACCGAAGTCATTTTTTGTTCTCTTAACGAATCAGTTACAAAATAGACTGGCAATGCATCGTTTTTTCCAATTATCCTGGCGTGCCCGTTATAACAGGAAATAGGCAATTTCCCAAATGCATTGTAAGGAACACTGGCATCGAGGTAATAAAACGCATTATCAATTTCCAACGCAGTTACCACATAATTAAAGCGCTGCAGCAATGGATATATTTCACTGGTAAACCCGTGGTCACGTGTACTTAATAGAACAGGGTAAGCATTAATGTCTTCATGGCGCATCATGGCGGTGAGCAGGAGATTGATATCGGCGACAGATCCCTTATGATTTTTGACTATATCTTTCAGATTGCTCGCCAAATAGACTGCGGAATGGTCATCGCAGGTAAAATTATCCCTTACATAAGCAAATATCTTTTTCGCCTTTTCCAGTTTGTCCGTTGATCCCCCTATTGCGGCCTTAATATCATCGGCCATCCATCCATTATTCCTACTTAATGGCTCACCAAAATTTTCCTTCTTATTCAGTTTTTCGCTCAGCAATGTCCAATTCCCCATCATATCCTGGTAAGGCTGATCCGGGTACTGAACACTTGCCAATTGAAATTCAATCCTGGAAATATAATTTTTTATTGATGTCGTATATCTTTCTGCCCGCAAAGCTGGGATATTTCTCATTACCCAACGATTTGATTTCACGACACCATCCAGACTCACCTGCTCATTCCTGTCTGTTCCTCCTGGAATTGTTACCCTGAAATTAGCCGAATAGGATTCTGATTTGTTTATGTACATTTCATTATATCCCTGGGTTAATATAGCATACCTGAAAAAATCTGGTATATCCACCTGATATTCTGTCCACATACAAGGATATTCGGCCTGAAAATCCCAGGGCCTTAGGTTAAAAATGAAGTCGGAATTTACCGTATAGGTATACTCAATGATTGAGCCCTCCTTTACTGCCGGAAGCGTAAATTTATTTGCGAAATAATTATTATCCAGCTTTTCTTTAAATATTGAGTTGTTATCAAGTTTTGTAGTTACAACTTTACCGTTTTCCAGGTTATAAGTATATCCCTTCAAATCGACAAGTTTTTCCTCTCCCCCTCCCTGCTGATAATATGTGTATATTTTTTCAGTTGCGGCGTCAAAAGCAGTTTTGTTTACTATTTTTATTCTTTTGGTCCGCTTATATACTAATAAAAAACTGGCTTTATTACTGCCTTCAAATTTTGTTGTTCCTATGTCTGCAATTACTATCGCGCCTGCGCCGGAATCAAAATTAATTTTCACGTCAAAATCTGCCGGCTCTACTTTACCAAACTTAACTGGTGATTTATCCTGGGCCTTAACG
The DNA here is from genome assembly GCA_044223995.1 of Chitinophagaceae bacterium. Classification (GTDB taxonomy): domain Bacteria; phylum Bacteroidota; class Bacteroidia; order Chitinophagales; family Chitinophagaceae; genus JACMLD01. Next base: position 325,259 of record JBGALE010000004.1, on the reverse strand, counting down.
AACAACTGTGCACTTACTAAAAGTACCAGTGCTACCAACCATTTGTAAGATTTCATAACGAACGTTTAGGGTTATCAATGTATTTGTGTGTGTTTTTAGCAAATCTTATTTTTTCTTTTTCAATACCAGTGTTTCACCTTCCTTTTTCACTATACTGGTGTACAGGTTCCTTAACACTTCATAATCGTCCGGGCCGTAATAGGCTTTCTTCAGCACCAGCCTCCGTCTCAGTTTAAATTCTGTGTCCGTCTTTTCTACCAGGAATTCATACTGTCCCTGGCCATTGTTAAAATTGATCCGGGTTGGTTTTGGATAATCGTCTATCACATATCCTTCCGGTATTTCCATGGTGAATACATACAACTCATCCGTCGTATAGGGCATTTCGACCGGGTATTTTCTTTCACTTGCCTTGAAGGGGTTTTTCCTGATAGCATCATTCATCATCGGGCTAAAATAAATCACGTCTTCATCGGGTTTTTTCAAACCGAAATTATAATGCATGGTGACGGGCGCTTCCAGGTTGTCCAGCGAATCAAAACGGAGGTTATCGATACTAATCTCCGGCCCCATAGCTGTTTTAAAATTGTCCATATAACTCTTTTGCGACCCTTCTTTCATTGCTACCCTGGCATCGTGTGCGTTGTCTTCCCCCAACCGCGATTCATAAGTACCCTTTAGTCCGTCCTTACCATTATCACCTATAAAAACAGCCGTCACACTGGACTCCTTTAAATCATCGGGATATAAATAGAAGGAAGTGGAATCGTGAATACTGATAACGCGTGCATGGCCGTTATAACAATCGGGCGATAATTTCCCAAATCCATATAAAGGTCTTGATGCATCGAGATAATAAGTTTTACCGTCGATAACTGATTTTATAATTACATAATTCAGTTTCTCGAGAAAAGGAAAATGAGCATTATTAAATCCAAAATCGCGTGTACTGAGCAAAACAGGGTCAGCAGTAATACCGGATTTCTGCAGCATGACGGCAAGCAATAAATTTATTTCCCCCACCCCACCACTTTTCTTTTTATACAAATCCCGCAATGTTGTCTTAATATATTTATCGTAGTGATTAGTGCAGGTAAAGTTTTTTTGAATGAAATAATAAATATTTCGCGCAGTTGTAAGTTGATCACCTTTTGCATCGGTGAGTTTTTTCAAGTCATCTTCAAGCCATGCATTATTATCGTTAAACGGGCCGCCAAAATCTTCTTTGGATAACAAGTCAGTGGTTGCCTTGCCCCAACTGCTGGAGAAATAATCGTGATAACTTTCACCGTCGTAAGTTTTCGTCAATTGAAAGCTTACTTTATCCAGGTAGTTCCGGGGTGATGAGACATAACTCTCTGCATAAAACGGCGGTACATCTTTCATTACCCATTGGTGCCTGATGTTGTTAGTGTTGATGCTCAGATTTCTCGACTGATGCAAAATTGGATCATCAGAAGGTTGTATTATGGTATAAGAAGCCTGGTTTTCAGACGGCTTGTCAATATAAAATGGATTATAACCCTGCCTTGTAAATGTATATACCAACAATGCAGGAATAGTCACGGTATAGTCACTCCATAAACAGGGAAAGCGTTCATCCTGGAAAGTCCATGATTTGAGCAGGAAATCAAAATCAGACTGTATGGTATAAGAGTATTCAATGATCGATCCTTCTTTTACAGCCGGGAGTGTAAACTTCCTGGAAACAAAATTCAGATCCACCTTTTCTTCAAAAATATCCTTTGAACTTAATTTTGATTCGATCACTTTACCATTTTCGAGATTATAGGTGCTGGCTTCCAGTTTGTCTAAAGTTTCCCTGCCCTGATCAGAATGGTATAAAGGGATTTCGACGGTAGCCTGGTCGAATGCCTTTTTATCCAAAATCTTTATCCTGATTTGCTTTTTAAATATGAGGCTAAACCAGCCCTTGGAATTTCCCTTAAAGGAACTGTTACCAACATCAGCTATGATGACGGCACCTGCCGAACTGTCTATAATTTTACTGGCCGGCAATTCAAAATCGGAAGGAACTACTTTTCCAAATTTGACAGGACATTTATCCTGTCCAAGTACATTTACACTATTCAGTAATACTCCAACAAAAAGGCAATACACTATTTTCATGCAAGAATGGGTTTAGAAGTTTATTTTTTCTTTTTAAATACGATTTGTTCACTTTCTTTTTTTACCACAAAAGCAAAGAAATCGCGCAGGGCATTGTATTCATCTGCGGCATAGGTCGCGCGGTTGAGTTTGAGCCTGCACCTCAGTTGAATATTAGCTTCATCTTTCTGGATGAGGTATTCATAGAAACCCTCATTTTCGTCGAAAGCAACTTTTGCCGATTTGGGCATCTCATCTATCACATATCCTGCTGGTATCTCCATATTGAGTACATAAGTTCGGTCAAGCGGGTAATCCATTTCAACCGGGAAACTTCTTTCTTCTGCCGGAAAAGGGTTGGATTTATAACCATCAGATATTATCGGGTTAAAATAAATAATGTCCGCTCCATCCAGGGACTTAACGGCCACGTCATAGTGAACTTTTACTGGCAATTCCAGGGTAGTCAATGAATCCAGCCCGGCGTTTGACATTTCCATTTCTGAATAAAAACCAGATTTGATTTTTTTCAGATAGTCGTCTTTACCGTATTTACTAATGGCTTCTCTTATGGCTGTTGATTCAAAATAGCCCGGGCTATATTCAACGTTTGCAGTCATGGCAGCTTTTCCTTTTTCATCATTTTGAATAAACACACTGGTCACACTCGATTCCTTGATACTGTCTGCATTAAAATATAAATCAGCGCCGTCGGTATTGCTGATTACCCTGCCATGTCCGTTGTAACAATTAAGCGCCAGTTTACCAAATGCAAGATGTGGATTGGTCGCATCAAGAAAATACAATATCCCCCCTAGTCTTAACCGGCATATTACATAATTCATTTTACCGAGTACAGGATATACAACAGGATGAATCCCATATTCGCGTGTACTTAAAATAACAGGTGTTGCGTCCATATTTCTCCTACGCAACATTGCGATCAATAACATATTTATGTCTGCTACATTCCCCCTTTTTTGTTTATTTACATCATACAGGTTTTTTTCGATGTACAAATCATTATCGGGCTGACAGGTAAAATTATCCCGTATATAAGCATATATATGTTTTGCCGCATCTATTTGACTTTGATCATTGCCTGAAATTTTGTCCACGGTAGCAGACAGATTATCTATCCGTTCCACATCTATCGGCAATCCAAATTCCTGATTTGCAATTAGTGCTTTCGTAGCAGATTCCCAATTTGTTATACCGCGTACTTCTTCACCATTATATGTCTGAATCAAATGGAATTCCAGCTTATCCAAATAATCCTGGTGAGCATGCAGAAAGCCTACTTCACTAAATCCAGGAACGTTTGTCATTACCCATTTGTTTTTGTGTATGACAGAGTTAACCTTGATTGATCCTTCCGTTGTTCCACCCACGTTCAATGTTTCGAAACCTTCCGAATTGGTAGCAGACGTAATGGAATCTGCTCCATGATGTGCTATGATGTACCGTAATAGATCAGGCGTGTCTATTTCAAATTCACTGTACAAACACGGAACACCAAATTCCTGGAAATTCCAGTCAGGAAGTGCATAATACCTGTGAGAAGTAATTTTATATGAGTAGTCAATGATAGCGCCTTCTTTCAGGCCTGGAAAAGTAAATTTTTTTTCTACAAGATTTTTACCCAACCTGTCCTCCAGTAAATCATTTGCATTAAGTTTTGAAGCCACCACTTTCCCATCTTCGAGAGTATAAGTTGTGGCTTTTATATCTTCTAATAAATCCTGCCTTTCATTTCTGCCAAACAAAAATATCCGGATAGTGGCCAGATCAAATTGCTTCTTACTGATTATTTTAACTCTCCTGTGCCTTGTATAGACATACGACACCCATCTTCCGTCTTTATCGCCTACAAAATGTATGGAACCGACATCAAATACCACAACAGCGCTGGTATTTTCATTAATAACATGAGATACAGGTAATGCAAAATCTTTTGCGGTAACTGTTCCTGTATTGGGTTGGGGAATAGCCTGCGCATAATTTTTTGTCGCAACAATACACAGGATCAGAGCAACCAGTACGGAACGGATAGGTTTCATGTTGTAAGGGGTTTTAATGGGCTAGTCAAATTTATTATATTTTGCGGTAGATTATGATAGAATTTTATCGATGCGAGCTGATTATAATCATACACAACTCATTAAAACACATGCAAGGGAGCTTGGCTTTGACTACTGTGGCATAGCTAAAGCACAGTTGTTGTCAAAAGATGCACGCCGGTTGGAAAAATGGCTACAAAATGGCTACCAGGGAAACATGCAGTACATGGAAAGAAATTTTGATGCGCGCATAGACCCACGTCAATTAATGCCCGGCGCAGCATCGGTAATTACACTTATGCTGAACTATTTCCCGTCTGCCACACAACCTACTGGTGCGCCGCAAATAGCTAAATATGCTTATGGAAAAGATTACCACGAAGTCATCCGCGCCAAACTGGCTGTATTGCTGCAATTCATCCGTGACAATATCGGCGCAGTAAATGGCCGTGGATTTGTTGACAGTGCACCTGTTTTTGAAAGGGCATGGGCCGTTGAAAGCGGCCTGGGCTGGGTAGGAAAAAACGGCAACCTGATCCACAAACAAAGCGGTTCGTTTCTTTTTATAGCAACATTAATCATCGATCTTCCGCTCGACTACGATGATCCTTTTGCAAAAGATTTTTGTGGTACCTGCACGAAATGTATCGATGCCTGTCCCACTGATGCAATTCTCGACAATAAAGTGATTGATGGCAGTAAATGCATTTCCTATTTTACCATTGAACTGAAGCACCAGCTAATACCATCGGAAATGAAGGGGAAGTTTGACAATTGGCTGTTTGGCTGCGATACCTGCCAGGATGTTTGTCCCTGGAACCGTTTCAGTAAACCCACAGCAGAAAAAGCGTTTACAGCTTTACACGAAATACTTACTTTCAATATAAAAGACTGGAATGAATTAACAGAGGAGCGCTTCAGGGAAATATTCCGTCATTCACCATTAAAGCGGAGCAAGTATGAAGGTATCCGGCGCAACCTCCGCTTTCTTGAATAAAGTTTTCTGCAATTGAAACGGGGATCAGAATATAAATCCTGCTTTTACACTCAGGCGCTTCAAATCATAATCAAATTTTTCCACCAGTCCTTCCACACAGGGGCCGATAAAAGGACAATAGTTTACGCCATAATTTTTTTCTGTGATGGATTTAAATGAATAGCCTGCGCTGAAGGTAAGTGCGCGTGATTTTGGCAAACCAAATTTATAACCGGCACCCAGTTCATAAAATAAGCCATTGCTATAGGTACTTCTTGGCCAGGTATTTTTTTGACTGTCTTTGACCCATGAAAAATGTATACCGATATCACCAAAAAGAAAGGGTGTTTCTTTCCTGCTCAAAATATCTTTTCGAAGATCAAGAAATAACGGGATACTCCTAAAACGGTAATAATCCAATCCCACCCCAATACCTGTTGTCCATGTTTTGAACTGAATACCGTTAATCGTTTGCAGTTGTACTGCAGTACTGGCACTTCCATCCAACGCCCCTATTTGCCATAAGGAAGCAAATTTCGGTTTCGCCGTGCCTGCAGGCTTTTGTGCAGCAGACCACAACATTACAGACGTAAGCAAAAGGAGTATCGCCGTTCTTTTCATAGCTAATCGTTTATTATTTTCCCACAGCTATTTTACTAACCTGCTGTATATTTTTTATATCAGAATAATTGAACTGGTACAATCCGTCGGTCGCTACCACCAATACATAGCCATTACCGGCAATGGCATCATAAGTTTCCAAACCAGTAATATGCTTTTCGAGTACCACCGAAGCTGGATTGTTGGCATCGTATACACGCAATCCATCCCTGCCATCACAAATGAACAGCCAATTGCCATCTTTGGCGAGGCCATGTGGATTGGTCATCGTAAAACTATTTACCAATACCGGTGAATTTATGTTGCTAACATCCAATACATCAAGCTGGTTGGAATAACCACCACATTTGGTACCATCATGAAGGGTGACATAAGCATATTTACCATCGGCAATAATCGGATCACAACTTCTTACATGCGTCAGCGAACCGGCCATGGATGGTGTTGACGGATCACTCACATCAAAAATGTACATGCCATTGGTGGAGCCAAGGAATAATTTATTTTCAAACGGGTAAATAGTTTCAATACCCCAGCCGGCATTCACTGTATTCTTTTTGGACGGACTGGAAGGATTTGAAACGTCAAACGATGTAACATTTACAGAGCTTACCGTGTAGAGATAGTCATTCAGCAATGCAAACCTTGACATCGATCCAGCCGTTCCGTTTACATTACTCTTATTACTGGAGAGTGCCCCGGGCGCCAAAAAGAACCCGCCGGTACCATTACAAAAAGGGCAACCATACCCGTACCAAATATTATAGGTTTCGCAGGAAGTAGTGGTGTCTTTGGCTTTATAATCGACAATTACTTGAATAGAATCCGGATTAGCCGACTGTCCATAATAGAAAATATTTCGTTCAGGTATTGCATTGTCGATGAATTTTTTCGCCGTAACCTGTGCGGGGTTGCTGATGTCAAAAACCACGAGGTCGCTGTAACTGTCTGCATATAAATAATTGCCTTTTACTGCCAGGTCCTGGTTGCCGGGAACAGCAATAAAGGAAATGTTTTTGGGAGAAGAAGGATTGCTGTTGTCAAATACATGTATGCCTTTATCGGGTTCGGACAGAAAAATATAATTGCCCAGTGTAAATATTTTACCGGTTGTCTTTACCGGTTGTGGCAAATAACCTTTCATGTTTGCCCTTACTTCGGTCAACGATTTGAATACAGGGTAATAAATGGTATAGGTTTTTGTGCAACTGTCCTTAAAACAACCAGTATACACAAGAATTGCTGTTACTGCAATGGTTAGTTGGGCGATGAGCCGGAGCTGCTTTTTCATATAACAGTATTTGATATGCCTGACACTGCATTCAAATCAACCGTTGCACCTTTTATTTTTTATTAAAGAAAATATTTGCGCCGATACCGGCAAACAACGAATGATTGCTGCCGTACATTGATTTCTTATAGGTATTGCTGGCACCATACTGCAGGCGGGGCCCAATAACCAGTCTTGTTTTTTTATTCAGCAGGAAGTTATAATCGATCCCGCCATAAAAAGCAAGCTGCGTTTTATTAAACAGGCTATTGTCTTTGTAATAAAAACCGCTGGGATCAAAATGAAGTGCGTTACTGGCAATAAAGCGGCTGATGACCATGCCGCCTTCGGCAACAAAATGGGATCGGCTGCCGAGTTGCATTTCAAGTCCAATAGGCAGGGATACATAATGGTAACGGTTGGTGTACTTATGTGTAGCTCCTCCGGCAGTAGTGCTTACACTGTAAAAATTTTCCACCCGCTTGTCCTGGTTACCCGACTGCACTACAGACCGGCTGCTGTCATAAAAATCACCCACCTGCAGGCTATTGGAAAAATAAGAATACGTTATTCCACTTACAACACTAAAACGGTGTGACAATTCTTTCTTTACACCAGCGCCAATATTGAACGCCAGGCCACCTTTTAATGGTGAAGCTTTGGCGTAGTTGACATTTCCTGGTCCGTTACTGTTGGCCAATGCATACGTTGCATCATTTGCAGATTGCAGCAGGGAAGAAAATCCTTTGGAAGAATTGTTGGAAACGCCTGCACTGGCCAGGATACCGAACTGAATATTTTTCTTGTTTTTTGTCTTTGTATTTTTTGTAATTACAGTAGCCGCGCTGTCTTTTTTATTTTCGGTTTTAATTGAACTTACAGATATGGCCACCCGTACCTTTTTATCCGAAGAAGAGGAATCATTTGGATTGGTTGTTACGTCATGTTGTTTTACAGCAATATCTTCGCCGGCTATTTTTTTATCGTCAGTTGTAGCAATACTGGTATTACCTGCATCCAGATCGTTTTCTGTGTGAACTTCTTTGCTTGTATTTGTTACTATTTTCTTTTTACGTTTCTGAATAAGGTTTGCGGCAACATTTTGTTGATGGTTACTGTATCGTCGTAGATGATTTTTTTGTGCTGATTGTAATGACGAAGCTCCTGGTTTATCCGATGAAGTACTTTTTTTACTATCAACTATTTTGCTATCAACAATTAACTTATCACTATTTGCTTTATTGGAATAATTTGATGCTTTATCATTTTTGTCTGCAGCAATCCCCGGTACTCCTGTTTTTACTTTCCCATTTTTTCCCGGAGTAGCAGACTCAGTGTTTCCTGGAACGCTTTGTTGATTGTCGGTTGTATCATTTGGATGTTTCGTAGGGAAACTTTGCGTATTGGCAATGGTATTATTTGTATCTCCGGACACCTGTTTATTGTTGTTTTCAAAAAACCATACTGCACCGCCCAGGAGCAATACCAGGGGCAGCAGGATGAGGAGCAGCCTCCTGCGATCTTTCTTTTTGCCCACCTCCTTTTCTACAGCAGCCCATACGCCTTCTGATGGAGTGATGTGCAACTCCTCCATCTTCTGCTGTACCTGCTTTTCAAAATCATTACCTGGCATAACTAGTTTTTTTTTGTATTTCGTTTTGCTTCTCCAGCCAACTGATCAGCAATGCCCTTGCCCTTGAATATTGCGAACGTGATGTCCCTTCACTGATGCCCAATAATTTTCCAATCTCTACATGTGTATAACCTTCCACCGCGTGCAGGTTGAAAATTGCCTGGTAGCCCGGTGGCAATTGTCTTACCAGGTCGGCCAGTTCCTTTACATCAAGGTTTACCTGTGGATTATCGGTCGAAACAGGATGCAAACCCAAATCGTTAAACGATAAATCTGCCTGGTAACGGCTGTGTTTTTTTAAGTAGTTGATGGCGGTCGTTACCATGATGCGGCGGATCCATGCACCCAGTTCCCCTTCAAATTTGTACTGGTACAGGGATCGGAACACTTTTACAAAACCTTCCTGCAATACGTCTTCCGCATCGCCGATGTGCTTGGTATACCGGTAACACACCCCCAGCATGGTACCTGCATACTGCTCGTACAAGGCACGCTGGGCAGCAGGTTTACCATTCAGGCAATCCTTTATCAGTTTATGTGTTTCGGTCATCCGTTGCTAATCTGACAGCTAATATATACCAACCGTTGCGTGCGAAAGCGAAAACAGTTGCTAGTCTTTAGTCGATAGTCAGGAGTAGGCAGTTTCGAGTTTCTAGTTTTGAGTTTAAAGTTTCGACTAATGACTCCCGACTCCTGTCCCACGACTCCAAACTTACCCTACATTTGCCCCATGAATCTCCAGGAAAGAGACAAAGCGGTTATTTGGCACCCCTTTACCCATTTAAAGTCATCACCTGCCCCGATACCCATTGTAAAAGGCGAAGGCGTTTACCTGATTGATGAAAACGGCAAAAGATACATCGATGCCATCAGCAGTTGGTGGGTAACCATTCACGGACACGCCCATCCTTATATTGCCGAAAAGTTATATGAACAGGCGAAAACCCTCGAACAGGTGATATTCGCCGGTTTTACGCATACACCTGCGATTGAACTGGCAGAAAGACTATTGCCAATGTTGCCGGGGAATTTTTCAAAAGTATTTTATTCCGACAATGGTTCCACCTCCACGGAAGTGGCCATCAAAATGGCATTGCAGTACTGGTGGAATAAAAACGATAAGCAACCTGCACGCAGCAAAGTACTGGCATTTAACAACAGCTATCATGGCGATACATTCGGTGCGATGAGTGTCAGTGATAGAAGTGTTTTCACTATGGCTTTTCACGACAAGTTATTTGAAGTGGTATTTATAGATACACCAACCGGGGAAAATATTGATTTGATTTCCCGGAGAATACATGCAGAAGGCGCGTCCATTGCTGCAATTATTTATGAACCGCTGCTGCAGGGAGCGGGAGGTATGAAAATGTATGATGCTGATCTGCTGACAACTTTACTTTCCACAGCAAAGCAACAAGGGATTGTTTGTATTGCCGATGAGGTGATGACTGGTTTTGGAAGAACAGGAAAATTGTTTGCTTCCGCCTATGCAGCTACCCCACCTGATATTATTTGTCTCAGTAAAGGATTAACCGGTGGCACCATGGCGCTGGGTGTAACAGCCGCCGCGCAATTTATCGTAGATGCTTTTGACAGCGATGACAAAATGAAAACATTTTTTCATGGTCATTCCTTTACGGCCAATCCACTGGCCTGTACGGCGGCATTGGCCAGCCTTGATTTACTGCAGCAGGACAATACGCTTCATCAAATTGAAAAAATCTGTTGCCTGCAACAACATTTTGCTGAAGGATTAAAACAAGATCATCCCTCCTTCCCTGTAAAGAATATCCGGCAACTGGGAACCATTATTGCTTTTGAAATTGACCGCGGGAAAGATGAGTACCTGAATAATATTTCTGCTGTCATTACACAAAAGGCGCTTGACAAAGGTGTTTACCTGCGTCCATTGGGCAATACGGTGTACCTGATGCCACCTTATTGCATAACAGACAAAGAATTGGCATTTGTACATAAAACAGTCATAGAAATTATCACAGGGTTATAAAAAAGCCACCCCGTGGGAGGTGGCCGATAAATTTCTTATGATACCTATTATTGCACAGTAAAATCAACCTTATTATCACCCCACACCAGCGTAACTACCCCATCTTTACTGATAGTGAATGTCATCTTCTCTGCAAATGGTGATGCCTTCCCTCCTTTTACCTTTACACGCAGTGCATCATCGGCTTCTTTATAACTGAATGCTCCCCACTGTTTCCATGTCTTATTAAAAATAACCGTCCATTCATCCCCATTCATAATTGTAAACAATCCGTATTTACCAGCGGCTAACGCCTGGCCTTCTACCTTTGCATCTTTGCTGATTTCAAATACGGTGGCTTCATTGGCACCAGTGCGCCATACCTTTCCTGCCATTGGCTCGAGATCCTTTCCAATGGTGCGGCCTTTTACTGAAGGCTGACTGTAATTAATGGTTATCACTACACCATTCTTATTGGTTTCAGACACTTTTGCCGGCGGGCTGGGCAGTTTGGATTTATCCTGCTGTGCACAAGCACCCAAGGTGACTAAACTTGCTGCGACAAAAAACAATACTGATTTCATATATACTATTTTAGTTTTTAAAAATAAATGCGACTACAATATTAGGATGGATTGTGAAGTTAGTCAGATTTTTCAGCAATATATTTCAGTGCTGAAAGCGATTTTTCCATGAACGGCCCCATTTGCTGATCATAGACAATACTCTGAAATTTTTCCCACGGATACCAGCTTAGCTTAAAATCAAAATACCATTGCACGGTGCAATGCATATTATCATGGGGTATTATAGCAAACCCACTGCCAAATATTTTACCGGTGGGTGGTTTCCATTCCGTTTGTACCAATGTATCTGCCGATTGCAGGACGGAAATGGTCATTTCACTGGAGGAAATGCCCTTTTGGCTATACTGAACATTCTTATACGCCTTTGTATATTCATTCCAATGCTGCCACTGCTGCAAATTGGCTACCTGTGCATAAATTTTGCCCGCATTGGTATTGATATCCGTCGCCCTCGAAATACGAATATGGGAAGGAAGCAGGGATGAAATAAGTGTTAGCAATCCAAATAATACGACGGCGCTGATAACTGCCAATTTTAAAATACGCATAGTACAACGAGCTCTTTATTTTTTATTCCCATTTGAATACCCCGATCGCGCCAGCATATACCACCACGCCCCAGATACCCAGGACACCTATTTGTTTCCAGCAATCAATTAAATGTGCCCCTTCAAAAGCCACATTGCGCATGGCATCGTTCAGGTGTGTAAGTGGCAATATCCTGCACAAAGGTTGTAACCAGGGCGGGAAATTATCGATGGTGAAAAAAGTTCCCGACAGTAAAAACTGGGGCAGCGTAATCAGGTTGGCAAATGGAGGTATCGAACTCTCGCTTTTTGCCAGGCCACTCACAATAAAACCAAAACCCATGAACACCACCAGGCCAAGAAAACTTAATACCAGTAATTCGAGAAAAGTGATGAAACCATTGGTTAAGGTGAACTTAAAAACAAAATGCCCTATCAGCAGTATAACCACAGATGTTATCAGTTGAAACATCACCCTGCTGAGCCCTTCGCCAAAAACAATATTCCTTTTACTGATGGGTGTTGCAAAAAATCTTTTTAATACCAATTGCTGGCGCAGGTTGAAAAAAAGAAAGGCCACGCCAAATACACCGGCACTTAATAAGGAAAAACCCAGTTGACCGGGTAAAATAAAATCTATCATCCGGTAGTCACGAACTTTCTGAATTGAATTGGCATCCATACTCAGTGTAGTGTACGACGGGCGCACACCAAGTTTGGCATTACTGATTTTACCGGAAAGATTATTGGCAAATGCAATGAATTGCGGGTACTTATCGCCACTGGCGGTGGTGCTCCTGAATTGAATAAAATAAGCTGGCAAGGCGGTATCAACAGGGTTTTTCACAATTTTTACTACGCCTGCAATCCTTCCCTTCACCAAATCTTTTTCCAAATCATCATCGCTGCTATAGCGCATCACTTTTATATTCTTGTTCGCTACAAGGGAATCATACACAATGTTGCTGGTATCACCGCCTTTGTCGAATGCAATCTTATACACGGGGCCATTACCGCTTCCGCCTATTAAACCGAAAACCAGGATAAACACCAGGGGGAAACCAAAGCTAAATACGACGGCTGAAGGACTCCTGAAGATGGAACGGAAACTGGCCTTCGAGATCGCCAGCATCGCTTTCCACTGATTATACGGTTGCTCCATGCTGTTCATTTATTAACCGGGCAAAACTATCTCTTTATTTTGTTACACTGAAAAGAAGTTATTGTGATTCGTAGTAAACAATTGTAGAACTATTTGAGTTGAAAAATAATTACCAACAAAATAATTTACTGTAATGTAGAAATGGTTACATACAGCTATAACAATGTAGACTAAAAAAGTTGTCCACCAGGGAACAAATGCTCTTCACTACAGTAGTACTGCTGTCAAATCAGGGAACCATCCCGAAATCGGGCGGTGATCCCTGCCTGTCGGCAGACAGGGATTTCGGGTCGCCTTTTTTCGTCCTTTTTTGGTGAGGCAAAAAAGGACAGTTAAGAATTAAGATATCTATTGACTAAAGGAATTGTCAAAAATCCAAACTCATCTCAAACGGCAACCTTGCCTGGTTGCTGCCGGTTATTGCCTTTACTTTTTTGAGGGAACTGTAAATACCCATTGCCTGCTCACCGAATTCTTCCTTCAATGCAGCGGCTTTTGTATTTCTTTTATAACTGCTGAAAAGTGATTCCCACCAGCTTACCGGTTCAGGATATTCCCTTATGCGGTAATCTTTCAGTTTAGCCATGCGCGCAGCACAGTCAATGGCGTCCTGCAAACCACCTATCTTATCCACCAGTTTCAAATCCACTGCGCGCGTGCCGGTCCATACCCTTCCCTGTGCAATGCTGTCAACAGCAGCTACCGCTAAACTTCTTCCTTCGGATACACGACTGAGAAAGGTTTTGTAAATGCTGTCCACGTCATCCTGGAAAAATTTTTTCTCCATATCACTCAACGGCCTGCTGGCTGTCTGCATATCAGCATAAGAACCTGTTTTCACACCATCGAATGTAATACCCAGTTTATTGTTGAAAAACTTTTTCATATTGGGCAGTATGCTGAACACACCGATAGAACCCGTTAATGTATTGGGCTGTGCAAAAATGCTGTCTGCCCCGCAGGACATATAATACCCACCCGACGCGGCATAGTCACCAAAACTCAGTATCACAGGCTTTTCCTTTTTGGCAATTACCAATTCCCGCCAGATATTTTCACTGGCCATAGCGCTGCCGCCACCGCTGTTAACCCTGATAACAATTGCCTTTACATCTTTGTCCATTCTTGCTTTGCGGATCAGCCAGCGGTACGTTTCTCCCCCTATTTCTGTTTTTTCTCCTTTGCCATCCACAATATCGCCCTGTGCATAGATGAGTGCAATATTGTCTGTGCCTTTTCCTTTCTTATAGTACACAGCCTTTGCATATTTACCCAGTTCCACAAAATTGATCTTTCCGGATTTATCAAGGCCCAGTTTATCTTTCAGTTCATCTTTTACTTCGTCGTCGTATTTAGCGGCATCAATGAGTTTATATTTGACGGCGTCTGCCGCAGTTTGCACCAGCATTTTATCTGCACAAGTATGAAGGGTGGCAGTATCTGTATGGCGTTCTTCTGCTGTCTCCACCAAAAAGCGGTTATAGATATCATTCAGGAACACCTGCGACTGTAATTTATTGGCATCGGTCATGTGGTCGGCACGAAAGGGTTCAGTGGCGCTCTTAAATTTTCCCGCATAAAATATCTGTGGTTCTATTTCCAGTTTTTCCAGTGTTTGTTTGAAAAACATATACTGGATAGCAAACCCACGCCAGTCGACACCACCCTTCGGATTGCAGTAAATATTAGTAGCCACATTTGCTACGTAATAGGCCCGCTGTGGTATCACATCGCCATAGGCATAAATGAATTTTTTGCTCGATCTAAAATCAAGCAGTGCATTGCGCAATTCATCGTTGCTGGCCAGTCCATTGTTATTGCCATTGCATTTTAAATAGATGCCTTTTACCGAGCTGTCAGTTTTTGCATAATGAATCATTCTCACCACATCAAAAAGCCCTGGTACATCATATTGTTCGTCGGCACCGAGGGATGCCAGGGGATTGTCAACTGTCTGCTCTTTGAAAGTCTTGCTCAAATCGATAAACAATACTGCCTTGCCACCCACTTCCGGCTTTTCAGATGTGGTTAGCCCACTCACAATACCAGTAAGGATAATAAACCCGATAATGGAAAATACAATAAGGGCTAGTATGGAGGCAAGGAAAAACTTAAAAAACTGAGCCATAACTTATCTTCTTTTTAGTAAGCAATCAAAAATAGAGATATTTGAACCCTCCATTTGTTACAATATATGAATAAAGTGTATTTACTGACAGGCGGCAATGTAGGCAATCGGCAGGACTATTTGGAGCATGCAGCCGGTGAAATTGAGGCTGGTCTTGGTAAAATCGTTAAAAAATCTGCCTTGTATGAAACGGCGGCATGGGGAAAAACCGACCAGGGGCCCTTTCTCAACCAGGCGCTCGAATTGCATACGGGCATGGATGCAGTGTCTTTGATGAAGCAATTACTTTCCATAGAAGAAAAAATGGGCCGCAGGCGTACAGAGAAATACGGGCCGCGTACGATTGATATTGATATTTTATTATTCAACCACGATATCATCGATACGGATTTTATCACGGTACCACATCCGCAGTTGCCCCATCGCATGTTTGCCCTGCTGCCGCTGGATGAAATAGCAGCAAACTACCTGCACCCTGTGCTTCATATTACCATCCGGCAGATGAAGAATGCGTGTACCGATACTTTGCCTGTGAAAAAGTTTTCTTAACTGTGAATAATTAAGGTCTTACTATTGCAAAGCGAGCAACCCATTAACGACCCGTATGAATTATCACTTCATCACCATTGAAGGAAATATAGGAGCAGGAAAAACAACACTGGCACATTTACTGGCCAGGCATTATAATGCACGGCTGATACTGGAAGAGTTTGCTGACAATCCCTTTCTGCCTAAATTTTATGAAAATCCCAAACAGTTTGCCTTTCCGCTTGAACTGTTTTTCATGGCAGAACGTTATAAGCAGTTGAAAGAACTGATCCATACCAAGGATTTGTTTCAGAACATCACCGTATCCGATTACCTGTTTACCAAATGCCTGTTATTTGCCAAGGTCAACCTGCCCGAAGAAGAGTTTCACCTGTACCAGCGTTTGTTTGAAATCATTCACCAGCAACTGGTACAACCCGATATCCTCATATACCTGCATTCACCAGTAACCAAACTGCAGGAAAATATTAAAAAACGCAACCGATCCTATGAACAGTCGATAATGGACGAATACCTGTTTAACATACAGCAAACCTATACCCACTATATCAAACAGCACAATATAAAAACGCTGTTCATTGATTGCAGCAACGCAGATTTCCTGGGCAATGAAAAACACCTGAAAGTAATTACCGACGCGCTCGAAAACGAATTTGAGGAAGGGCAGCATTATTTTACCCTTCCCTAACCCGCACTATGAAAAGAATTCCTTCCGCAGACAGGATGGACACAGCAGATCAATAGTAAATGACGACTCATGGCGATTGTACAACAAAGCAGGGATCCGTTTTCCGCAATAAGGATTAAAGAATACCGAAACCTCGTAGCAGGACGATTTTTATTTATCATGGGGCTCCGCATGATGAGTACACTGGTAGGCTGGTGGATTTATAATCTTACCAATGCACCTATTGCCATCGGCCTCGTGGGTTTATCTGAATTTATTCCGGCATTTTCACTGGCGCTGTATGCCGGTCATGTCATTGATATCAGTGAGAAAAGAAAATTACTGTTACGGGGAGTTTCACTTTACCTCCTGGCAGTACTGATATTATTATTCCTTTCCACTTCATTTACCGCAGCGCGGTTACACCCACACGTTATAGCAGTGTGTATTTGCAGTGTCATCTTTGGTACAGGCGTGGTCCGTTCTTTTACCGGCCCGGTATTCAATGTAGTGCTGGCACAGGTGGTCCCGAAAAATATTTTACAGAATGCAACCACCTGGAACCAGGGTGCCTGGTTATCTGCATCCGTGAGTGGACATGCCATTGGTGGTTTTTTAATAGCAGGTTTGGGAAATACCGGCGCACTGATAGTCATCGCCAGCCTGGTATTTACAGCATTGATGGTATTAACCGGTTTAAAACCCAAACCGGCACTGAATGTTCCGGGTGATAAGCGGACACTTGACAGTGTAAAAGAGGGTTTGCATTTTGTTTTTAAAACGAAAGAACTGCTGGGCGCCATTTCGCTTGACCTTTTTGCTGTTTTATTTGGAGGTGCTGTGGCGATGGTACCGGTTTTTGCGAGGGATATATTAAAAGTAGGGCCACAGGGATTTGGTTTTCTCAATGGCGCTTCCGATTTGGGTTCTATTTGTATTGTCGTATTGCTAACTTTATACCCGCTTCGCCGCCGGCAGGGGAAAACATTGTTATTTGCCGTCGCCGGCTTCGGCACCTGTATCATCATATTTGCCCTGTCAAAACTATTCTGGTTATCCTTCCTTGCCCTTATGATCAGTGGAATGCTTGATGGCATCAGCGTTGTAATACGCGGGACCATCATGCAATTGAAAACACCTGATCAAATGCGTGGCCGCGTGATGAGCGTCAACTCTATGTTCATTAATTCAAGCAATGAACTGGGACAGTTTGAAAGCGGTATCGCTGCCAAACTCCTGGGCGTGGTTCCTTCGGTGGTCTTTGGCGGATGCATGACATGGCTGGTGGTGGTATCTACCTGGTTCAAGGCGCCCACCCTTCGAAAGCTTGAATATTAAAATAAATGCAGGACTTATGTTAAGCCAAAAGAGTTTTGGGCGAATGCCGAACTTTTCAAAGCCCGAATCGTTAACTTTAATCATCATTAATACCATAACTATATGCAACGAAAAATTTTTATCCGCAATACAGCGCTAACAACTGCCGGGCTATTACTGGCACAAAAACAATTGCTGGCTTCCCTGTTTCAGCAGCCTGCATTTAAAATAACCATGCTCACAAAAGATACGGGTATCTTTACGGAGAAAGGTGGCACCATTGCATTTATGCTGGCCAAAAAAGGTATTACGGTAGTGGATGCACAGTTTCCTGAACAATCGCAACACCTGATTGACCAGATAAAATTGCAGAGCCAGCAGCCATTCAAGATATTGATCAATACACACCACCACGGTGATCATACAGCAGGCAATATTTCTTTCAAAGGGATAACAGAACATGTACTGGCACATGTGAATTCAAAAACCAACCAGGAAAATGTGGCCAGGACACAGAAAACAGAAGACAAACAATTATATCCCGATCAAACTTATACTGATACATGGTGCGATAAAGTAGCCGGCGAAAAAATATGCCTTTATTATTATGGTGCCGGTCATACCAATGGTGACAGCCTCGTACATCTTGTTGACGATGACATTGTTCACATGGGAGATTTGGTATTCAACAGGCGCCATCCGTTTGTAGATCGTTCTGCAGGCGCTAACATAAAAAGCTGGATAGAAGTACTGGACAAAGCAGTAAATAAATTCAGCAAGAAAACTACCTATGTATTTGGCCATGCCGGCGAAGGGTACAATGTTACCGGAACGGCCGATGATTTGAAAAAATTTGGTGAATACCTGGGCAATGTGCTAAAATTCGTTGATGGTGAAATAAAAGCAGGCAAGTCAAAAGACGATATTTTAAAATCAACCGAAATACCCGGGTCACCCGAGTGGAAAGGCGATGGCATACAAAGGCCATTGGGTGCAGCCTATGATGAGCTGACTGCGAAATAAACAGTACCATCCGGAAATATTTGCAAACAGGTGTCTGTAAAAAAGACACCTGTTTTATTTGAGCGCTATCCGTTTATTTTTTGTCATTCACTTTTTGCAATTCGTAATGTTCGCCTTCATCTTCCAATACTGCTTTTACAATTTTTCCGTCAGGTCCTTTAACAAATTCAATATCTGTCTCCATAATTTTTAGATAGAAATGATGATCGTTGGTGGCATACAAGTTGGTGGGTGGTAAATGGACTGTTTCCGATTTTACTTTCAGGCGGCCATTGTCGATAAAAACCTCCGCCCGCAATCTTCCATCGTATACGCCTGCATATTGTTGCAGCACTTCAATGGGCAGTTTTATATTTGCGCGGTAAGGAAAATATCCTTCCCACTGCCAGGGAATAGTAACGCCGGTTAATTTTTCAACGATTTCTTTAAAAATACTCTCGCCGTTCGAACTGTTGGTCATAATCACCAGCGCTGTTTTCTTTTCCGGAAATGCTATAACATAATGCATCCAGCCGTCTATATGTCCTTCCTTAAAGAATGCTTTGCCGTAAGTGCTTTTAAACAATCCCCACCCGAGCCCATATCCAAGTGCTGCGTTCTTCACTTCATCGGTACTGTCGTTGTTCAGGAAGAAAAACTGCGCCCTCGAATAAATTCTTATCTGTGTTGAAAACATGTCACTGTGCGATTTTTCCGACAGTCTTTTTCCATTCAGTACAGCCGACATGAATCTTGTGTAATCTGCAATGGTGGTTTCCATGGAGCCGGCAGCATAGGCTTCTTTTCTTTTTGATTTTGCAAGCGTATCGCCATTCTGATCATGGCCCATTGCATAATCGCTTTCAAAAGAAGGCTGCCATACAAAGCTTGTCCTGTGCATACCAAAGGGGCGAAATATTTTCTCCTGCGCCAATACTTCCAGCCCTTTGCCTGTGATGGTTTCTACCGCCAGTTGCAGTAAGGTGATGCCTTCACCGCTGTATTCATAGCGCTGGCCGGGTGTAAAAAATATTTCCAGTTTATTATTTCCATGCGGGTTGCCCTGCCGCCAGTTGGGGAAGCCGGTAGTATGGTCAAGGCAATGTCTTGCCGTAATTAATTTCCAGCGATCATCTCCAGCCAGGTCTTTATAATTGTCATAGGCTGGTATTGGTTTGGGTAAATAGGTATATAAAGGTTTATCAAGGTCAAGTTTGCCTTCATCCACCAATTGCAGTACGATATATGCAAAGAGGGATTTTGCCAGGGAAGCTGCATAGAAACAGGTGGATGTATCATTTCGTTTACCTGTAATCCTGTTGCTGAAACCATAGCCTTTTACATACACAGGTTTATTATCGCTGATGATACCGATGCACATACCTGCCACATCGGCTGTATCCATTAGCTGCTGTACAATGCCGTCAATGGATTTTGATGACAACGATTTTCCATCCGGCCGAAGGATCAGCCGTTGTTGTGCATCGCAAATATGCGTTGTAGTAAGGAATGCCAGCAAGACAAAAGCGCGCGTACAATTTTTCATGGTAAAAATTTTGTACAAATTTCTTCAGTCGTTGCCATCGGGGCAAAGAAAGGAATGCTCACATCATGATTTGAGCATTGTTTTCAGCCGTTTCTTCCTTTTTTGAGAGGAATGCTTTGGGTGTGAGCCCGGTAGTGTGTTTAAAAACCCGCTGGAAAGTAGCCTGCGAACTAAAACCGCACTCAAATGCTATCCCTGCAATGGTCAGCCGGCCGGCATCGGGTTGTGCCGCCTTTTCCTTGAATGCTGTTACCCGGTAGCCGTTCACATAATCATTAAAACTGGTTTGCATATACTGATTCAGTACTGTTGAAATTGCTTTTTGGTTAAAGCCTGTATGCTCCGATAATAATGTAAGGCTGAGAGCCGGGTTGAGGTACATATTATCTGTTTTCATCGAATGTTCAAGCGCGGTCATTACCTGCTGCACCAGTTCCGGCGAAAGGCTGGTACTTCCTGCGGCTATTTTTTTATCCGTGAGTGCCTGCTGTTGTGTAATCATATATCCTTTTATTCCCAACCAGTACACCATCACCGCCATTGGAATGTACAACGGGTACCAGTCAAATGTACTCAGCAACCAATCGGAGTACCGCGGGATGATATAAGGAATTAAATAGATGAGCCATACCGCCTGGAATACCATGAATACACGTACAAATTGCTGCAGCCATTTTACATGTAAGGACTGACCATTGAGGGTGCCCTGGCGTTTGCTGATGTATTTGGAAATATATTTTGAAGAAAACCAAACATAGATCGTAACCGACAACCAACGTGGAATATCGGCATAAACATTATAGGTATCGATAAAATTTCCCCAAGGTGCCGGGTTCCTGGCAATGAGTTTTGTCAGCAGCAATACCAGGTATAAAATGGGCACAAATGCTGGAACAAGGTCAATCACCAGGGGGATGAAATGACGTTTCTGTTTTTTTCCCATCTGGAAGCCTGGTGATAATACGGCCTGTACATAAAAATACATCAGTGGGCCAATGGCCATAGGCATCACCAACGGAACGATGTCTGTAATAAATCGCAGCAAGGGTGATCCAAACCAGTTTGCAAAATTGCCATACAGGTTAAATCCTGCAAGTGTTATCACCAGGATTAGCGCAGCCAGCAGGCGGTTTTGCAACTTATTTTTCTTTACAAAAAACAAGAGGCTGCTCACGACGAAGCCCTGCACCACTCCCACCAGTATTATCGTTTGAAAAAATTTTGACAGCATCACATTGAATTACCATAAAGGAAGCTGAACTAAAATAAGAAAATTTGTGTTTGGGTTACGTTAAATAAAAATGTAAGGCCAATTAAGGCGATAGTGATTTATAGTTTGTCAATGTTAAACTGCATGGATTTTTTTGCTGTAAACTGCTGTCATTAATTTACAGGTGGGGATGAACAAATAGAAATTATGGCCCCTGCATTGTATTCAGGGTAACCGGTTTGAATAAGCAAGTTCCAACAGGTTAAACAACTAATAGTGCCTGTTATGTAATTACTGATTGTTTCCCTGTGTACCAAAATCGAACACCCCCGGTTTCAAAACCGCACAATCTGGAGTGGATTTAAAATGTAGATCATTTATTTCCACTGATTTAGCAAAATGGCATCTTTATGGCCTTAGTATCGGTAGCCGATCCTTTGCCTCCCGACACAATGTATTAATACAGCTTAAACCAGGTTACTGCCATGATTAAAAACTATTTCAAAACAGCACTCAGAAATTTAACCCGCAACAGGAATTTTACTATCATCAACATTGCCGGGCTTGCCGCAGGCATCGCTGTTTGTATGGTGATATTCATCGTAATCCAGTTTGAATTAAGTTTTGAAAATTTTCATTCAAAAAAAAACCGGATTTACCGGGCGCTCACGGAATATCACCACGCGGATGCTGCCTCTATTTTTTATGGCTCCGCCGTACCCTATGGCATAGCACCAGCGCTGAAAGCCAACTTCCCGCAACTCGAACAAGTTGCCTCCATATATCATGATGGCAACGACCAGATACAAGTGCTGGACATCAATGGGCAAACGACAAAAAAATTCAAGGAAGAGAACGGTGTGTTTTTTCTTGAACCGGCTTTCTTTTCGATGTTCGATTTCCCGTTGCTCGCCGGATCATATGCAACCCTGAAAAACCCCAACAACGTATTGCTGACCAAAGAAACTGCTGAAAAATATTTTGGCGATTGGAAAACAGCGATGGGGCAATCGATTAAGTGGAGAAATGTATATACCTTAAAAGTTACCGGAATCCTCGCCAGCATTCCCGCCAATACAGATTTTCAGTTGAAAGCAGCCATTGCTTATGGAACGGGGTTTACAGCTGATATTGCAAAATCAACTGAATGGGCTGCCACCAATGCCAGTTTTGGATGTTATATACTGGCGCCCGATAATTTTTCAGTACAGAATTTTAATACGCAACTCAGGGCGCTTTCCAAAAAAATGGAACCAGCAGACGATAAAGACAGTCATATCATACAACCATTACAAGAAGTTCATTATGACACTATGAAGATTGGCAACTTCAGCGGAAAAACATTCAGCCCCGTGCTTATTAGAGCGCTTTGGATGATTGCATCATTTATTTTGCTGATAGCCTGCGTAAATTTTATCAACCTGTCTACCGCACAGGCAGTGAACCGGGCCAAAGAAGTAGGTGTAAGAAAAGTACTCGGCAGTAACAAAACCCAACTGAAAATCCAATTTATTACTGAAACATTTCTCATCGTGGTCACCGCGTTGCTGTTGTCAGTATTTATTACCATACTCACGCTGCCATTTGTCGGTAAAATACTGGAACTACCATTGGAATTTACCGTCACACACAATCCAACTATTGTGCTGTTCCTTCTTGCGTCACTGGTCATCGTTACTTTGCTGGCAGGATTTTATCCATCTGTGGTATTATCCGGCTTTAACCCCATCAATGCGCTGAAAAGTAAACTTGCGTCGGGGAACACAAAAGGTATGTCATTGAGAAGAGGACTGGTAGTATTCCAGTTCATCATTGCACAGGCTCTTATCATTGGCACATTGGTTATTGCAAAACAAATGAATTATTTCGTTCACCAGCCATTGGGTTTCGACAAATCAGCACTGGTAAATGTGCCCTTTCCTTCTGACAGTATTTCTGCAACCAAACTGGAATATGTAAGAAAAGAACTAAGCAACCTCAAAGGGGTCGGTGACATCAGCTTTAGCTCATCAACTCCTGCAGAAGACGACAATGATAACTGGACTACTTTTACTTTTAACCATTCAGTAAAGGAAACCGATTTTTATGCCATTCTAAAATGGACCGATTACCAATACCTCCCTACCTATAAATTATCCCTGGTAGCAGGAAGAAACCTTCAGCCTTCCGATACGGTTCGGGAATATCTTGTTGATGAATTATTGGTCAAAAACCTGGGCATAAAAGATCCAAAAGACGCTTTAAACAAGGAAATTAGTTTTGCCGGAGGCTATTTTAAAGGGCCGATTGTAGGCGTAGTGAAAGAATTCAATGCACGCTCTTTTCGCCGCGATTTGGCGCCGGTAATGATGTCTACATATAAAAGGGCCTACAGCGATGCCGGTATCAGGCTGTCCACTGCCGATATTGCAGCTACCATGAAGTCTGTTGAAAAAATATGGGATGTGGCATTTCCCAGTTTTGTATTTGAGTATAAATTCCTGGACGACAAAATTGAAAGTTTTTATAAACAGGAGAACCAATTGTCGCAATTGTATAAAATATTTGCCCTGATAGCCATCGTTCTGAGTTGCCTCGGCTTGTATGGCCTTGCCTCATTCATGGCTGTTCAACGTACCAGGGAAGTCGGCATCAGGAAGGTGCTGGGGGCAAAAACTTTCAATATTGTGTATCTGTTCTCCAGGGAGTTTATCATTTTAATAGCGATTGCCTTTGCTATTGCAGCGCCCCTCGCCTGGTATTTTATGCACCAATGGTTACAGAACTATCCGTTCCGGATCAACCTGAGCTGGTGGTTATTTGTAGCCGGCGGCATTACATCGATATGTATTGCACTCGCCACAGTCAGTTTCCAGGCCGTCAGGGCGGCAATGGCCAACCCGGTAAAGAATTTGAGGACAGAATAAGGGGGTTGGTTTAGAGTTTTGAGTTGTAAGTTTTAAGTTTTAAGTTTTGAGTTTTGAGTTTTGAGTTTTTAGTTTAGCGTTGCTTGTTTTACAGGATGTTTTCTTTTGAATCTTTTAAAATTTTTTATGCTTAGCAATTTTTTCAAAACCACTTTCCGCAACCTGTGGAAAAACAAAACAAATAGTTTCCTGAACATATTCGGGTTATCGATTGGTATCGCCTGTGCCGGACTGATATTCCTGTGGGTGGAAGACGAACTGAATTTTGACAGCTTTAATGTAAAAAAAGATAAAATATATTTTACGCGGGTAAACCAGGTGTATGACACCTATACGGCCACCTTTTGGTCAACACCCGGCGTAATGGCCCCGGCATTGAAAGCGGAAATTCCCGGAATCGCCAATACCTGCCGCGTAACAGAAACGGATACAAGGTTGTTGTTTACAATAGGCGACAAATCTTTGTACTCCAACGGGCGCTATGCAGACCCTTCGATGTTTGATATGTTTACCTTTCCATTTGTCCAGGGCAATGCAACGGCTGCCTATTCACAATTATATTCCATCATACTCACGGAAAAAACCGCCAGGAAATTTTTCGGTACAACGGAAAATGTCATCGGAAAAAAAATAAGGGTCGACAATAAACAGGATTATGTGGTGTCAGCCCTGTTGAAAGACATACCGGAAAATTCCTTTTTGCAATTCGATTGGATCGCGCCTTTTGAAATATATTACCAGCAAAGCCCCTGGGCACAAAAATGGGGAAATTCCTGCCTGAGCACCTATGTAGAACTTAAAGACAATGCCGACGCTGGCACGGTCAATAAACTATTGTACGATTACCTGGCAAAAAAAACAGGCACTACAACATCAACAGCGCATGCTTTTTTGTGGAATATGAAAAACTGGCACCTCTAGGACCAGTTCGACAATGGCAAGCCAACGGGCAGCGGCAGGATAGCCTATGTAAGGTTGTTTTCTGTCATTGCATGGATCATATTATTCATAGCATGTATCAATTTTATGAACCTTGCTACTGCTCGCAGCGAAAAAAGGGCGCGTGAAGTAGGTGTAAAAAAAGTACTGGGTGCAGAAAAGAAGAACCTGGTGCTGCAATTTATTTTTGAAGCATTGATAATGTCGTTACTGTCCGCACTGGTAGCCGTGGTTTTGATCTCCGTTGCACTACCAGCTTTTAATCTACTGGTGCAAAAAAATCTTACCATCGGGTTGGACAAACCATTTCATATTGCCATGCTATTGTCCATTACCCTGATTTGCGGTTTGCTGGCCGGCAGCTACCCATCTTTTTACCTGTCCTCTTTTAAACCGGTATATGTGCTCAAGGGAATAAAATTAAAAAGCGGCAGCGCTTCCATCATTCGCAAGGGACTGGTAGTGCTGCAGTTTACAGTATCCATTGTACTCATCATTGGCACCATCATCATATTCCAGCAAATACAACACGTAAAAAGCAGGGATCTCGGTTTCAATAAAAACAACCTGGTACAAATCGACTTCCAGGGCGATATGCGCAAAAACTATACTGCCATCAAACAGGATTTATTAAGTACCGGCCTTATCGAAAACACGGCGATGGCCGACCATGAAACAATTTATGAAGGCAATAATACCAATGGTATCACCTGGCAGGGTAAAGATCCCAACAGCAATATACTTATCTCCAACAGGCTGGTGAGTCCGGAATATATGTCAGTGGTGGGTATGACCATCAGGGAAGGAAGGGATTTCCAGGAAACAGATAAAGTTGAAATGGGCGATGACTTCCAGCCAAAAGTTCCCAATACCATATTTAATGTGATGATTACGGAATCGCTGGAAAAACTTTTGGGCAAGGGATCAGCTATTGGTAAAACAATGCAGTTGCCCGGAAATAAAGAAAACCAATACTTCACACTGAAAGTAACCGGTGTTATAAAAGATTATGTATACGGCGATATGTATGGCACATCAACCCCGGTGGTATTTTATTGCCTGCCACAATATTCTTCGCTCATGTACATACGCATCAAACCGCAGGCAGATATTGAAAAAGCCTTGGCTAAAATGGAACCGGTCTTTAAAAAAGACAACCCGGCCTATCCTTTCGAATACCAGTTCGTCGACGACCAGTTCAATAGAATGTTTATGAGTGAAATGCTGATCAGCAAATTATCAAGGGTCTTCGCATCGCTGGCCATCCTTATTTCCTGTTTGGGCTTGTTTGGCCTCGCAGCCTATATGGCCGAACGGAGAACAAAGGAAATCGGTATCCGGAAAGTATTGGGAGCAAGTGTACCGGGTATTACGCGCCTGATGTCGCGCGATTTCCTGCGACTGGTATTCATATCCTGCCTGCTGGCATTTCCAATTGCGTGGTGGGTGATGCACCAATGGTTGCTCAACTATGCTTACAGAATTGATATCAGTTGGTGGATATTTCTTGCCGCTGGATTGTTATCGATGTTGATTGCCTTGATAACAGTAAGCTTCCAGGCCATCAAAGCGGCTATTGCCAATCCGATAAAGAGTTTAAGAACAGAGTGAAAAAGAGAAAATGCGGGAATTAGCAGATGCGGAAATGTGAAAATACAGAAATTGGAAAATTGATTATAAAAGTTACATGGCTATTACTTCTTCGACACCAGTTTTTCCAGTACATAAAATGTTATCGGGCAAAAGGTGGAATTCTTTAATGTTATCTGCGGGCGATCTATTAATACATCCTCATCCGTATATGGAAAGCGGTGGCAGTCGGAAGGACGATCGTCATAAATGACACAAAAATTATCTTCACCCAGGAACGGGCAGGGAGAAGATTTCGTCACATAATCACCTTCAGCATCCAGCATCAAATACCGGTCAATGAATTCACTCTCCCGCAAGCGAAGTACTTTTGATATACGCTTGATATCAGGTGTTTTGAACCGCGGGGAAAAATGTTTGCAGCAGGCCGCACATTGCAGGCAGTCAATTTTTTCAAACGCTTCCTCGTGCAGCGCCGGCAATTGCTTCAACACCTCATTTCTTTTTGGCCGTTGCAAAAACTGTTTGTATTTCTTCTGGTGTTCTTCAGAGGTCTTTTTCCAGTGGTCGTTATAGAGATCCTGTTCGTTCATATAGTTGGCGATAAGTCAGTCAATGGCGGTTAAAAACCATCACCTGTACCGCAAATGTAATTAATTGGACAGCCAGCCGACATGCCACCGGTATTTTAATAGCCAAAACAGCCGCATTTTTACACAATTCACTTCCTGTTATAAACTATTCGATCTACTTTTGCCCATCATTATGGAAGCATTAAGAGAACAGTGGCTGATATTATTGAGTACGCCTTTCTACCTTATCATTATCGGGCTGGAAATACTACTCAGCAATATTCAGCGTACACACAACTATACCATTCGAAATACAGTACAGAACGTGTACCTCATGCTGGTGAATTCCTGTATTGATCTGTTGTTCCGCAGTATTTATATCGGCATCATATTTACATTCTTTTTCAATCATCGCATCCTGTCCATCGGAACAGGATGGTATTATTGGGTACTATTATTTATAGCAGAAGATTTCATGTACTACTGGCTGCACCGCGTAGATCATTTCTGCCGCCTCTTTTGGGCCACACATGTTACCCATCATTCTTCAGAGAAATATAACCTGACAGTTGGCTTCCGTTCTTCGGTGATGGAGCCGTTGTACCGCTTTGTCTATTTTATTCCGCTGGCCGCATGCGGTTTCAAACCATGGGATATTGCATTCGTATATTCCGCTACGCAAATCTGGGGCATACTGGTACATACAGAAAAAATAAAGAGCATGGGCTGGCTGGAGTATATCCTGGTAACGCCATCACACCACCGCGTACACCACGCTTCCAATCCCAAATACCTCGATAAAAACATGGGTATGTTTCTTATCATCTGGGATAAGTTATTCGGTACGTTCCAGCCCGAACTGCCGGAAGAAGCATACCAGCCCATCAAATACGGACTTACCAAACCGCTGGAAAAAGAAACACCGCTATCACTTATATTTCACGAATGGAACCACCTGGTAAAAGATATAAGCAGGAAGGATATAACCTGGAAAGAACGGTGGAAATACCTCTTTAATCCGCCCGGCTGGAGCCACGATGGCAGCCGCCTTACCAGCAAACAACTGCGCGAAAAGGAAACCCATTCAAAGAAGGAAAATAGTCAATAGGTTATCAAAAACGGCAACTGAAGGCCTGCGTGCAATAAGCCCACGGTTTAATGACAAAGCGCTGATACATTGTTTTTTCCCCACCCTATTCACTGCATCAACAAATGGCTGTTAGTCTCCCGTCCATGCCTTAACTTTGCGCATCTTTTAAGGTCAACCCCCGTAATCTATTATGAATCTTTTCGAACAGCAATCCACTGAATTCCAGGCGAGACATATTGGACCCAATGAAAAAGAGACCAGCGACATGCTTCGTACCATTGGTGTATCTTCCCTGGAAATGTTAATTGGTAAAACAATACCCGCTTCCATCCGCTTACAAAAACCACTACAGCATCCAAACCCGCAAAGTGAGTTCGAGTATTTAGAAGAACTGAAAAAAGTTGCAGCTAAAAACAAACTCTTCAAAAACTATATCGGCCAGGGATACTATGGTACTATTACTCCCAGTGTCATCCTGCGCAACATATTTGAAAACCCGGGTTGGTATACACAATACACACCTTACCAGGCAGAAATCAGCCAGGGCCGGCTGGAGAGCCTGCTCAACTTTCAGACGATGGTAACCGATCTCACCGCGTTGCCCATTGCCAACGCTTCCCTCCTCGACGAGGGCACAGCCGCTGCGGAAGCCATGTCGATGTTCTTTCATCATGTCAACAAAACAGACGATATCAAACAACCGAAATTTTTTGTTGACAACAGCACGTTTCCACAAACAAAAGACATACTGGTAACCCGCGCCGCGCCGATCGGAGTCCAGTTGGTATATGGTGATTATAAAACTGCTGCCATCGATAATACTTTCTTTGGTGCACTGGTGCAATACCCGAATGATAATGGAGCCATTGAAGATTATCGCTCATTCATCAATTTAGTACACGCTATTGGCGGACATGTTGTGATGGCGACCGATTTGCTGGCGCTGGCCCTGCTCACACCTCCCGGCGAACTGGGTGCGGATGCAGCCGTTGGCTCGGCACAACGGTTTGGTGTGCCCATGGGTTTTGGTGGCCCGCATGCAGCATTCTTTGCAGTAAAAGATGATTTTAAAAGAGCCATTCCCGGTCGCCTGATAGGTGTAAGTATTGACGCAAAAGGCAACCGCGCCCTGCGCATGGCTTTGCAAACAAGGGAACAACATATCAAAAGAGAAAAAGCGACTTCCAATATTTGTACTGCACAGGCATTGCTGGCCAATATGGCCGCGATGTATGCCGTATATCATGGTGCGGAAGGATTGAAAAACATTGCCAAACGCGTAGCAGTACTTGCCAACACGTTGTCCAATGAATTGAAAGAATTGGGTTATGACAACCAGAACCATGCTTTCTTCGATACGCTTACAATAAAAGTCAGTGATGCAACAGCCATCCGGAAAGTAGCAGAACAACGGGAGATCAATTTCCGCTATTTCGATAACCAGCATATTGGTATCAGTGTGGATGAAACTACCATGCAGCACGACCTGCTACAAATTGTTGCTGTGTTTGAAGAAGCCAGCGGCAACAGCAATGCCTCCGTTACATTCGACAACGATGATGAAGTGGACAACCTGCCCGCTTCACTGCTGCGCAAATCTGCTTTCCTAACACATGCGGTGTTCAACACACACCACAGTGAAAGCGGGATGATGCGTTATATTAAATTTCTCGAGAACAAAGATTTGTCACTCAATACGTCCATGATTTCACTCGGTAGCTGTACCATGAAGCTGAATGCAGCCACTGAACTTATTCCCGTGAGCTGGCCCGAGTTTGGATCCCTGCATCCATTTGTTCCTGCAAACCAGGCATTGGGTTATCAGCAGATGATGGATGAATTATCCGGTTATCTCTGTGAAATCACCGGCTTTACCGCCTGTTCATTACAACCAAACAGCGGTGCGCAGGGAGAATATGCGGGACTGCTGACCATTCGCGCTTATCATTTGGCCAATGGCAATGCGCATCGTGATATCGTACTGATCCCCATTTCCGCACACGGCACCAACCCTGCCAGCGCAGTGATGGCAGGTATGAAAGTGGTAGTGGTAAAAAGCGATGAGGAAGGACATATTGATGTAGCCGACCTGAAAGCAAAAGCAGCCCAGTACAAAGACAGTCTTGCTGCATTAATGGTAACCTATCCTTCCACGCACGGTGTGTTTGAAGAAAGTATTGTGGAAATATGCAACAGCATTCATGATAATGGCGGACTGGTATACATGGATGGCGCCAATATGAATGCACAGGTAGGATTGACTTCGCCCGGTATGATTGGCGCTGATGTATGTCATCTTAACCTGCACAAAACTTTTGCGATCCCGCATGGTGGCGGTGGCCCCGGTATGGGACCTATTTGTGTCAATGATAAGTTGAAACCATTTTTACCGGGACATGTTTCCGGGTTATTGCCGGCAAACCATTCAACACATGCGGTATCTGCAGCGCCCTTTGGCTCTGCTTCTATCCTGCTCATCAGTTATGCTTATATTAAGATGCTGGGCGCGGAAGGAATGAAGCGCGCTACAGAGTATGCGATACTCAATGCAAATTATATGCGCGCGAGGCTGGAGAAATTTTATAAAATATTATATCTGGGAAAAGAAGGCACCTGTGCACACGAATTCATTGTAGACCTGCGTCCTTTCAAAAGTACTACTGGTATTGAAGCAGAAGATGTGGCCAAACGTTTAATGGACTATGGCTTCCACGCTCCTACCATGAGCTTCCCCGTTCCCGGTACGATTATGATCGAACCAACCGAAAGTGAAGACAAAGGTGAGCTGGATCGTTTCTGCGATGCACTGATCAGCATTTATGAAGAAATCAAAACCATTGAAGAAGGAAAATCAGATAAGGCAAACAATGCATTGAAAAATGCGCCGCATACTTTGTGGACCGTCTGCAGTTCCGAATGGAACCATCCATACAGCCGCGAAGAAGCTGCTTTCCCATTGGCATACGTGATGAAAAATAAATTCTGGCCAACGGTGGCAAGGATCAACAATACGCATGGTGACAGGAACCTTATCTGTACCTGCGAACCCATAGAAAGTTATATGCATTGATCATGATGCACCACGACAATAATAAAGCCCGGGTGATGCCGGGCTTTATTTATTTATACTATGCTTATATAAAAAAGGGTAAAAGCAGTAGTTACATACAAATCTGTTTACAGTGAATCGTGTTCCTTTTCACGGTAGTAATAACAAAAGGGGCTTTCTTTTGCCAATTCATTTAATCGTTTGATGGTAGCCTCATCAGGCTGCTGCACTGTTTTTTGTTTTTCCGCACCGCTGGTGAGCAGTAATTGTTTTTTGGGCATTACCACTAAGGAGCGCAGTGGTTGTGAGTTGGGATGAACTTGTACATGCTTCTTCATGATACTGGCTTTAAGGTTTTACAATAAATCGGCAAACGTCATTTTCTCAAAGCAGCAAACAAACCTTAATATTTTATCTTCAGCGGGACGAAAGTACAAGGGGCTACGGAGAGGAAGGGAATAGTAACAAATCCGTGTTGCAAGGCAAAGATAGAAAAATAGTACGCACTTCAAAACCTGCACTGCAATTTTAATTATACACTAACCCCATTATTAAAAAAAGCCCAAAGGCCGCTTCCGGGGCTAAAAGCGCCCAAACCGGGCCGGCCAATATAAAAACGCCAATCTGTTGCCCAATCCCTATCTTTACATCTTAATTTTTATCAATACAATTTTAAATGAGTACAAAAACAAAAGGAACCGTAAAATTTTTTAACGGGGAAAAGGGATTCGGATTTATCAAGCACGATGATTCCAATAAGGAAACCTTTGTGCATGCCAGCGGATTAATTGATCAGGTCACCGAAGGCGACAAAGTTGAATTTGATTTGCAGGAAGGCAAAAAAGGCATGAACGCAGTTAATGTGAAAAAGATAAGCTAAACCTTATTAATTACAGGTAAGGCTGCCCCGGGGCAGCCTTTTTTATTGCTCTATAGTACAAATATTAAAAACTATGCTTCATATACCTGCCCAGCGTGCCAGTGCTCCACGAACCCGGTACGATGATGCGGCGAATGGTATACAAGGGTTCTTTCTCGTCTCGTTTGGTAGATAATTGAAAGGCAGCCGTAAAGCCCCGCTCCTTTAGTTTTGGTATAGCCTCCCCGCTCCACAGGCCAAACGGAAATGCAAAGTATTTAATGGGTTTGCCGGTAATAGCTTCCAGTTGGCGGGTGGGTTTATCTATCTGGATCGCCCAGTCTGCTTCAGTATATTTCTTTACATTTTTATGATCCCAGGTATGCGAACCAATCGTGTGGCCGGCTTCGGCTAATTCCTTTACCTGCTCCCTTGTCATATAATTCGGCCTGCCCAGTGACACCGTCATAATAAAAAACGTGGCTTTGAAGCCGTATTTATCCATTTCCGGTTTGGCGATGGTGTATTGCGGCAAATCGGTATCATCGAATGTAAGCATGATCGGCTTTGAAGGCAGCGGGCCGCCATAGACCAGGTAATTGATGAGTTCATCTGGTGAGATGGTATGATAACCGCTGTCGGCCAGCATCTTCATTTGATCCTTAAATGCCTGCACAGGTACAATATAGTCCTTTGCCGTTTTTGAATCGGTCGGACGCCAGTCACGGATTTGATGGTAGCAGAGAATGGGTATTTGCGGTTTGGCCATAATGGCTGCCGCATCTGCCGGCCGTCCTTTCAGCATGGTCTTCGGTGCGGATGCCGCACTGTCTTCGGTAGGCGCTGTTTTGTTGTCAGACACAGGTGGTGCCGGCGACTGGCAACTGGCCATAAAACTTTGAATAAACAATAAAATGACGATGGAACTGTACAGGGTGAAGCGGCGATCAGTCATTACTTTCATAAGATATACCAGTATTGCGGGGCAGTTTGCTGTTAATTAAAAACGTCCTGAATGGACGTTCCACTAACGCAAAGAAAGCGATAATTATTACACCAAAAAAAGACATCATTATACCCAGCCCATTTCCCTGTAACAATCGTAACCAATTTTCAACGCCTCTTTAATATGATGGTACATATCCGCATCGTTTTTTTTAATATGGAAACAACTTTTCCCTTTCAGGCATTTCATTAAATCGGGATGAAGTTTGGCGCCCAGTTTTGGCTGGCCATAGATGGGCATAAAATAAAAACCAACATACCCTTTTTGTACCAGCGCCGAAGCAAACCATACTTCAGGTTTTTTTATACCGGCTACCACGATTTCTTTTTTACTCACCAAAACAATTTGTCCGTCTTTACCGCCGAGTATTTTTATCGCTCCCTTTTCATAAGGGAGGAGCAGTTTTTTTATTTCGTTGAAAATAGCCGTCATAACAGGCTGACCGGCCGATTTATCAGCATACTTAATGCCTGTTTCATTTTTGGCAGCCGTCTTTTGGGGGCTGGCTTTCTTTGCAACTGCTGTTTTGGATGCTTTGGCCATAACGACAGGGTTTAATGATGAGTACTGTTACAAATCGGAATAGGCGGTGGCATGCATTAAAATAATATCTGCTTTTGATACATTATGCTGGTATTCCGGCATAGAAGATAATCTTTTCCATTCCGGGTCATCGCCAAAGGTTTTCCAGTGTTTTTCCCGCTCTTCCCTGTTGTCAAAACTGGTCATGTACATAAGGTTGGGCATACGGCCGCCGCTGATGACATCTGCATAAAACACCGCATTAAAGCCAAGTCTTTTAAACAGGGTTACCTCACCTCCCTCATTAAACATTTTCACTTTATTTGTATACAATTGCTCTGTGGCGCTTTCATAACTGCGCAATTCATAAATATGCTCGTTGTGCGGGCCGCTGAGTTTGGGCATTTCCATTTGCAGCGCCATACGGAAAGCGCGCAGCAGGATCGTTTCAATACGCGTATACGGTGGATTCGTATATGCCGATTCGAGGTAGGCTTTTCCTGCTTCGGTATGAACAGCATCCCTTTCAATAACTGAAGGAAGATTGATAAGTTTTTCGGCTGAAGCAGCAGGAATAAATACATAAATCAGTTTATCAGCAGCGGTATCGTTTGTCAGCGGCTTGAACACTCCTATCTTCTGTATGCCTGCACGGTGAAGGGCTGGTACATAGGCAGATTGCAGGTATTCGTCAATCGTCTTTTCCTGTTCTGCCTTACTGAAATGATACACTTTTATCTCGTAAAATTCAGGTGAAGGCTTTTTGTCGCCGGCATAAGAATTCGCGACAGGTACCAGGAGCACAGTGAGCGATAAAATGGTCATGCGAAAATGGAAAGCAGTCATGTGTTGTAGCTTAGATGTTGTAACTAAAAAGTAGTGCTAAAGCTACAAAAATTTATACTCCGCTTCATCCATACCCTCTTTGGCGGTTTATGATCAAAATCAACCAGGCCGGAAGCGGCAGAACCCAGACACGGTGGTTATCTCTGTTGTCTTCCGGTTGCGTATACATGATTGCGGCTATCCCTGACCGGCAGGTATTAAAATTAAATCTACTGGGTTATTTTCACGGATAGTTGTGACCGGCGTATGAAATCATTTTTTACATTTGCAGATTATTATAATTTGCCCGCCATTATTGGAAAAAAGCTGCTGCATCCCGATTAAACTATTCGCTGGCAGTTCATTCTTATCCATTTGTATCAAAAATGCAATCCTCGTTACAAATAATTCATTGATCAATTGAAGAGAATATTAATTTTTATCCCCTTACTGCTTTTAATGACCGCTGTAAAAAGTTTGGGGCAAACTGATTCTTCCGGCAATACAATACCCGCAGTCGATACCCTCCCAAAGAAAAAAGTCCAGGAACGCGATTTCAGGGATGTTATGCGTTCGGTTTTTCACCCCAAAAAAATCTATACACCTGAAAACATTGAAGTAAAAGATACCCGTAAACACTATTCTTTTGTGCCAGCCCTGGGTTATACACTTCAAACTGGTTTTGCAGGAATAATGAGTGGGAATATGGGCTATTATGCCGATACACTGAAAGAAACAAAATTTTCCAGTATCACCACCAATGTTACTTACTCTCAGTACAACCAGGTATTGATACCGCTGCAGGCTGATATATGGACAAAGGGAAACCGATACAATTTTATCAGCGATATCCGTTTTATCAGTTATCCTTCCTCTATTTATGGTTTGGGTGGAAGAACCGATCCCAACAAAGGTGTTACGATAAACTTTATTGGTTTAAAAATTCACGAGACGGTTATGAAAGCATTGTCTGATAACGTGTATCTCGGAATTGGATATTATTTCGACAAATTCTGGAATATCCGCGCGCTGGATGATGTGACAAGAATTGTTGACCTGCGGATACAAAGGGAACTCGGGAAAGAAGAAACTGCATCCGGCCCTGCTTTCCGGTTGTTGTATGATACAAGACAAAACCAGCTCAATCCGCAACAGGGCATTTATTACAGTATTGCTTACCGTGCAAACATGAATGCACTGGGAAGCGACAGCAATTCAAGTGGATTGCAGATAGATGCCAGAACTTATTTTCGTTTTCCATCCAGTTCAAAAAATGTGCTGGCCTTTTGGATGTTTGATTGGCTTACTACCAATGGAACACCTCCCTATTTAATTCTTCCCAGCACAGGCTGGGATGATTTTTACAATACCGGCCGCGGATATATACAGGGAAGGTACCGTGGCAGAAAGATGTTGTATTTTGAAAGTGAATACCGTTTCAGGATTTCACAAAATGGATTGCTGGGTGGCGTTGCATTCATCAATCTCCAAAATTTTTCCAGTGATCTGTCCAGCCAGTATAGCCAGGTCTTTCCCGGATATGGTGTTGGGTTGCGCATCAAACTCAATAAATATTCCGGTGCCAACCTCTGTATCGATTATGGCTTTGGGCAAAATGGCTCCCAGGGATTCTTTGTCAACCTGGGTGAAGTATTTTAAAGAGTGGGAAGAAGTACTAAGTTATAAGTTTTAAGTGTAGAATTCCTGATTTACTTATTACTTATTACTTACTACTTATAACTTACAACCCTTGTGTTTTGTTTTTTGCCTCCACCTCCCACCTCCCACCTTCCACCTTTTGACCTTTTGACCTTTGCCTTATGATTTTTTATTTTTGAATTACATTTGTTATCCATGCACCTGAAAGATTACTATAAAGTCCTTGAGGTTCCCCCAGTCGCTTCCGAACAGGACATCAAAAAGTCATTTCGCAGGCTTGCACTAAAATACCATCCCGACAGAAACGAAGACAGTGCATTTGCCACCGTTCATTTCCGTGAAATACAGGAAGCTTATGAAACGCTTTCCGACAGAGAGCTACGTGAAGAATACAATTACAAAAGATGGTACTCCAGGAGTATCGGCCAAACTTACCAGGCCGTCTATACCACACCTTCCGTTATACTGTCAGAATGCAGGCGCGTGGCTAATTACGTATCATCGACCAATATTTTCCAAATGGATTTTGAAGGTTTGAGTTATCATATCCGCCAGTTGCTGAACAATGACAACATCGGTATATTACAGCAATACAGCCAACCAGTCATCAACCGGCAGGTAGTTCAATACATTATGGATGCCAGTAAAAACCTTCCGTTTACCTATATCCCACCCATCCGGGAATTATTACTGCGCATTGCCGAACATGATCCGTCACTCACCAATGATATTCAATTATACGCCCGGCAAAAGAAGCAAACCGATAGCTGGAACAAATACCGTGTTGTTGCGGTAGCATTCGCCACATTGGTATTG
Organism: Chitinophagaceae bacterium; assembly: GCA_044223995.1. Classification (GTDB taxonomy): domain Bacteria; phylum Bacteroidota; class Bacteroidia; order Chitinophagales; family Chitinophagaceae; genus JACMLD01. The sequence goes on along the minus strand of JBGALE010000004.1, from coordinate 288,072 downwards.
TGCTGGATTATTTACCGCCTTGGAAAATAGCTGTTCGTGCAGTTTTTTTTAAACATTGTGTACCTTCATTCAAACGCAGATTTGTATGGCACCAGCTTCATTCAAACAGTTTATCAAACGCGTTACCATTCACCCGCGCATTCCGTTTTCAAAAATTTACCATGCATGGGCCACACAGGAAGGACTGGAATCATGGTTCCTGAAAACGGCATTATATTTTGATACCAACGGTACACAAAGGAAACCGGGTGAGTTTGCACTCCCTGGCGACAATTACAAATGGGGCTGGTATGGATACGAAGAATCAGTTTCTGAACAACGAAAAGTCCTATCAGCCAATGGTGAAAACTTTTTCCAGTTTGAATTCAGCGGCGGCTGTATTGTATCAGTGTCTGTAAAAACAGAAGACGGCGAACATATTTGCGAATTAAAGCAGGATATGACAATGGACGATGAAAAAGAACAGCAATTCTTTTTCATTGAATGCGGTAAAGGCTGGACTTTCTATATGGCGAATCTGAAATCCATACTGGAAGGCGGAATTGATCTGCGCAACAGGAATGTAAACATCCAGTCGGTCATCAACGCATAAAACTATTTACACCCATTGATAGCCTGCTTTCTTTAACGGAAGTACACGGGGCCTTGCACCAGCAGCGGCCAGCGCATTGCACAATGCAGGCGCTACGGTCGGCATTCCCACTTCTCCCACTCCACCCGGTTCTTCATCGCTGTTTACGGTATATATTTCAACCGGCGGCATTTCATCATACCGCAACAATTCATAGTTTCGGAAACCATCCTGCACGACGCGGCTGTTCTGCACCGTTATCTCTCCCTTCAATACCTGCTGCAACGCAAATGCAAGCCCTCCTTCCATCTGGTTCTTCAACCCGTCAGGATTGACCACCACACCACAATCGATGGCAGCCACCACTTTTACAATCCTGAATTTTTTAGGTGCGAGCATTTCTATTTCAATAGCATGTGCTGCATACGATTTTGCAAAAATGAATGAATGCGATGCGAGCCCGATAAAATGATTCTTCTTTCTTGGTTTACTGTACCCAATTTTCTCCGCAGCCAGCTTCAGCACATCAGCAATGCGCTGCGGGTATTGCTTCATGGCGCCGGGGCCCTCCCCTGTCATGAACATGGGCCTTCCTTCCAGCAGCGATAAACGATAAGCCAATGGATCTTTTTTCAGTTTATGCGCTACTTCGTCAATGAAACTTTCAATAGGGAAACTATTCATGCAAATTTCCACCGAACGGACCCATCCGCGTGTAATATTAAAATCCACGTTCGTATAACCCGTGAGCACATTAGGAACATCATAATAAAAATCAGAACTGGCGCCGCCCAAATTTTCAGATGGATCTTTGGTAGCGGGATCATTCATCACTGCTACCGACGTACTGAGTACATGGTGTTTCCACAACTGCAGTTTACCCGCTGCATCCCATGCTGCCTGCAGGCGGTGATAGTTGGCCGGGCGGAAATTGTCAAACCGTATATCATCTGTCCGGTCGCAAACCATCTTTACCGGTTTATCCAGTTGCTGTGCTATTTTGACGGTTTCAATCGCAAATTCAAAATGCAGGCGTCTTCCAAAACCGCCACCGATCAAAGTAAGGTTTACTTTTATATTTTCTTTTTTAAAACCGCATTCTGTGGCCAGTATATTCACTGTCCAGTCGGGCAATTGCAATCCGCCCCATACTTCGCAATGATCCCCCTCTACGGAAGCAATAAAATTTATGGGTTCCATTGTACCATGTGCAAGAAATGGTTCTGCATATTCAGCCGTAATCGAATTTACCGGAGTGCGTGTAATGGCATCCGGCGTCCCTTTTTTAAAGGATACCATTCCGGGGGCTGTTTTTGAACGTACAGCAAAATCTTTAAACAATTGATCCGTATTCTGCTTGTTTTGCGTGCCTTCATTCCATTTTATCTTCAATAATTTTCTTGCCTTCATCGCAGACCAGATATTTGTGGCCACTACAGCAACGGCGGGTCTTACATGCATGGGTGCGTCTGTTCCTTTATAGCTGATTACTTTTACCACACCTTCTATCTTCTTTGCTTCTGTATCATCGAGGCTTTCCATACTGCCACCCAGAACAGGGCAACGTTCTACTACTGCATAGAACATACCAGGCACTTTCACGTCCAGTCCATATATTGCTTTACCGGTTAGAATATCTTTCAGGTTACTCTTCTTCTGCTCTTTTCCTACCAGCTTAAAATCTTTCGGACTTTTTAATGCAACGTCTGCCGGAACAGGTAATGTTGCCGCTGCACATGCCAGTTCTCCAAAAGGAATGGTTTGCATATTGGTAGTATTCACCACGTTGCCATTATCCGCCGCACATTTGTCTACACTTATTTTCCACTGGTTGGCTGCAGCGCTTATCAGCATGGCTTTCGCAATGGCGCCCGCTTTTCGCAAACCGGTATAATCTGTCAGTACACTTTGGCTGCCGCCGGTATCATGAGCACCCGGAGTTAAACTGCCATACGGTGCAATCGCTGTTTTTACTTTTTTCCAGTCGGCATTCATTTCCTCCGCAACAATCATGGGCAATGATGTATTGACGCCTTGTCCCATTTCCTGTCTTCCCACAAAAACGGTGATATCACCATTTTTTTCAATCTTTAAATAAGCGTTGGGCTGAAAATATTCACAGTCGGGAAAATTCATCCCGATAGCAGGCGCTCCTTTCAATGCAAAACCAATCATGAGGCCTGAACCGGCAAAAGAACTTATTTTGATAAAATGTCGTCTGTTGATGGAAACTTTTTTCATACTGCAAAAATGTAGTGTGAACAAATTCGGTTACCCCTTACTGTTAGCATTCTCAATAGCCAGGTGAATAGCCTGCCTGATGCGGTGGTACGTACCGCAACGGCAAAGGTTACCGCTCATAACAGCTTCTATTTGTTCATCGGTTGGTTTTTTATTGCGGTTGAGTAATCCTGCCACCGACATCATTTGCCCTGCCTGGCAATAACCACACTGGGGCACGCCAATTTGCTCCCATGCTTTTTGTACGGGGTGGGTACCATCTTCTGACAACCCTTCAATCGTCGTGATTTTTACGCCCGAACAGGCCTGTACCTGCAACTGGCAGGAACGGACTGCAGCATCATTGATTAAAACCGTGCAGGCACCACAGGTATTCACGCCGCAGCCAAATTTTGTTCCGGTCAGGCCCACAATATCCCGCAGCACCCACAGCAGGGGCATATCGGGTGCCGCCTCCACATTATATACTTTTCCGTTGATGGTAAGAAGATAACTGGCCATAAGCAAGTGTTTTTAAGTAGTAGTAGAAATTCGATTGTTGAAACCAGCTTTCAAAGTGTTGGAATTGAAAGTTACGATAAAAACTCATCGATATTTACAACATGGCTTGACGCGCCGATTTGTATCTTTGCTGCATGCATTATGTTTCTGTGGAAGGGCTCACCAAAAGTTATGGCATCAAGCCCCTGTTTTCAAATATTTCATTTCATATAGAAGAGGGTGATAAGATTGCCCTGGTAGCCAAAAACGGAAGTGGCAAGTCTACCCTGCTAAAAATTCTTTCCGGCAGTGAAACCGCCGACAGCGGTAAGGTTTGGATCCACAAAGATGTCACCATTGCCCTGTTTGAACAGGACCCTGTATTCATTGAAGAGAAATCCATCCTCGATAATATCTTTCACCACAACCACCCGGTCATCAATGCCATCAAGGAATATGAAGCGGCGAGCGATGAAGAAGATGCAATGAAGATCAGTGATGCGATTGTAAAACTGGATGAACTCAATGCCTGGGATTTTGATACAAAAGTCAAACAGATACTGGGCAAACTCAATATCCACCACCTGCACCAAACCGCTGGGACACTCAGCGGTGGCCAGAGAAAACGCGTAGCCCTTGCAAAGACACTAATCGATATCGGCTTTGAACACAAACATGTGTTGCTGATCATGGACGAACCTACCAACCACCTTGATGTGGAAATGGTAGAATGGCTGGAGCACTACCTCAACCAGGAAAAAGTAACCTTGCTGATGGTAACACACGACCGCTACTTCCTCGATGCTGTCTGCGAAGAAATCTGGGAAATGGATGGCAGCAATCTCTACGTGTACAAGGGCGATTATGAAAATTTCATGGAGAAAAAGGCCGCGCGTATAGAAAGTGAATCGGCGAGTATTGACAAAGCGAAAAACCAGTACCGCAAAGAACTGGAATGGATGCGCAAACAACCAAAAGCAAGGACCACCAAAAGCAAGAGCAGGCAGGATAATTTTTATGTCGTGGAGGCAAAGGCCAAACAAAAGATCGAAGATGAACAGGTACAACTGCAGGTAAAGATGACCCGGCTGGGTGGTAAGGTAGCCGAACTGAAAAAAGTATATAAGAAATATGGTGATAAAATAATTCTTAAAGGATTTGACTATACATTTAAAAAAGGTGAAAGGATAGGCATTGTGGGGAAAAACGGCGCGGGGAAATCCACATTTCTGCACATCCTTCAGCAACTGGAAACACCCGACAGTGGCAAGGTAAATATCGGTGACACAGTAGTGTTTGGCAATTATTCTCAACAGGGATTGGTAATAAAGGAAGACAAGCGCGTAATTGAATTTGTAAAGGACATTGCTGAACATTTCCCGCTGGCCGATGGCAGTTCACTAAGCGCTTCCCAATTCTTACAATTGTTTTTATTCAACCCCGATCAGCAGTATACCTATGTGTCCAAACTGAGCGGTGGTGAAAAGCGCCGTTTGCATTTACTCGCGGTTTTGTTTCGCAATCCTAATTTTCTAATATTAGATGAACCGACCAATGATTTGGATTTGCAAACACTGGGTGTGCTGGAAAATTTTTTAAGCGATTACCAGGGATGTATGATCATTGTTTCGCACGACCGCTACTTTATGGATCGCCTCGTTGATCATTTATTTGTATTCCAGGGTGATGGCGATGTGCGCGATTTCCCGGGAAACTATTCCCAATACCGTCTCGCACTGAAAGATGATGAGAAACTCACAGACAAGGGAACACAGTTGTCGGATATAAAAGAGGAAAAGATACCGGCAGCATCAAACGGCACACAGCCGGCATTGGCTGAAAAGAAAAAACTCAGCTACAAGGAAAAAAGGGAGTTTGAATTGCTGGGAAAAGAAATTGAATCCCTGACAAAAGAAAAGAATACCATCACTGAACAATTAAACAGCGGCAGTACGGCTTTTGAACAATTGCAGCAGTTGTCGAACAGGATTGGTGAAGTAACAAAACTACTCGACGAAAAAGAATTGCGCTGGCTGGAACTGAGCGAAGCTGTTGAATGAGTTTTTTAAAGAAATTTTGCGTTTACAAAGAGAATGTCTAGCTTAACAGCTACAATCTACCCCACCAAAACATACCGCACTCCCCGGTTTTTCTTTTTTTAACCCAACTAAACATGCTTTTTTATGAGATTATCGCTTGCTATTGTCGCAGGATGTACGCTGCTTTTTTCCTGTAACAACAATCAACCGGCTGAAAAGCCAAATGCAACCGGAGATACAACAGTTGCAACAAAAGAAACAAAAACACCCCAATCTGAATTTGCCGATCCAAAATATGCTGAGATGGGCAAGAAGGCTATTGCACAAATGTCATCAGGAGATATGGATGGCTGGATAGGTAACTTTGCTGACAAAGCCATGTATCGCTGGTCTTCGGGCGACAGCCTTGCGGGAAAAGCTGCCATTGGTGCTTATTGGAAGGATCGCCGTACAAAGGTGATTGACTCCATCAGTTTCATGAATGATATCTGGCTGCCGATAAAGATCAATACACCCCAAAAAGGGCCCGATATTCCCGGCAACTGGTTACTGAGCTGGTACCAGGTAAATGTAAAATATAAGAATGGCGCCAAACTGATGTTTTGGACGCATACCGACTATCATTTCGATGCCACTGATAAAATAGACCTGGTGATACAATACATCGACCGTGCGCCTATCAACAAAGCGCTTGGTGTAAAATAAATTTATTAATACGGGAGTGAAAGAGGGCGGCCATTGGCTGCCTTTTTTATTGAACAAATTCAATGGGCTCTTCCCGCACAGTTTCTTCCGAAGTAATAGTGTTGCGTGCAGCCCTTCTGTTCAGTTGCAGAAATGCCAGTGCAGTTAAAAATCCCAGGCCACCCACACACCACCACAGGGTTTTGAAACCTGCATGTTCCGCAATCTGCGCGCCACTCATTGGGCCAAATGTTTGTGCTGCTGACCATGCCATGGTATACAATGCTGCATACTGCCCCCTGTTATGGCTCCCCGCCCTGGCAATCCAGTAACTGTTCATAAACGGCATGGACATAATTTCACCAAAAGTTATAACAACCGTCAGTGCCAATGCTATCAAATGTCCGACAGAAAAAACATTGAGCATGCAATATGCAAATGCAATCAGCGAAATGCCAATAAAAATATAAAACAAATTGTTGCGCCTGCCTTCCAGTTTGTAAATAAGTACCATTTCAATGGCAACGATCAATACCCCGTTGGCAGCCATCAGCAGCCCGATAAATCTTTCAGTGAAACCAAGTGTAAGTTTATAATACACCGACAGGTTGGTGAACAACTGAAAGAAACAGGACGCAAATAAAGTAACCAACACTATAAACACAAGGTAGTTGGTATCGCGGTAAGCAGAATGTTTCCGGTTGGCATTATCGTGGTGCGATTGTTTTGTGGGCTTATAATTGACAGGTTTTAAAAATCGCCACATCAAAAAAGCTGCAATGATATTGGTCAGTCCATCCACCCAAAACAATAAATGATAATTTATACTGGCCAGCACACCACCAATCGCACTGCCGATGGCCCAGCCAAGATTGATGGATAAGCGGTTGAGTGAATATGATCTTGTCCTGTTTTCTTCCTTACTGTAAAATGCAATAGCAGTTGAATTCGCCGGGCGAAATGCTTCATTGATAAAACTGAGCAGGAAGGTGAAAATGCAAATCAGCGAATAGGTTTTCATCTGTCCCAGTACCATAAACATAATACCGCCACCCGCCAGCGTGATCAATTGTACAGGGTAAAAACCGATTTTGTCAGTAAGTCTTCCGCCAAAATAAGCACCGGTAAATGCGCCAGCCCCAAACATACCAAAAACAAATCCTGCCTGCCCCACACTATAACCCATGGCAGGGCTGGTCAGGTACAAACTCATAAACGGAACCACCATCGTACCACTGCGGTTGATGAGCATTACCAGCGACAACAACCAGGTGGAAGAAGACAATCCCCGGTACGCATTGAGATAAGTTTGATAGGTTTTTGTTATCATGATTGGAGATGCAAAGCTGCTTAAATGCCGGTAACCTGCAAAATGATAATAAATATTTTATACTTTTATGTAAGAATCGCCTTGAAAAAATACCTCGCCATATTTGCGGTTACCATCTTTTTCCTTTCTCAATTTGGAAAGGTGATTAATTTTTGCCTCTGTACCATTATCTATTTTCAGCAAACCAGTACCATCAATTGCGATTGCGAAAAACATTTATCAGGTTACACCGATGACGAAGCAAAGAACCAGCAGCCTTATAACAGTTCTCCCCTTCCAAGGTTCGATGAATTGTTCGAAATAAAATGCGTTGCCGTAATTACTCCTCACGCATACAGATTGTCAAAACCTTTCTTCGGTCATTACACCGATCCTTTGTACCATACCTACAGCGACGCAGTATTTCACCCTCCTGCCTGAGACTTCTCCATAACGAAATTTATTTATTTACCTGTACAATCAGCCTGATGGTGCGGGTTCCATGCATTTATTCAATACTAAAATTGTATTATGAAAAGTATCATGCTTATAGCAGGAATAATATTACTATTGGTATTTAGTCAGCAGAAAATACTGGCACAACAAGGCAACCACGACAAACCAACTTACACTGATGTAAATGGTCAACCCATGTTGCTGGGCAAACACCCAAAAGAAGATTTAATGCAAATGCCTTATAGAGAATGGTTCGAAAAAAATTACAATGACTATATCACTGACACCGTTACTGCACATCAAATCGCGCCGCTGCTGAAAAATAAAAAGTTCGAACTTTTTATGGGCACCTGGTGTGGCGATAGCCGGCGCGAAATTCCAAGGATGATAAAATTGCTGGAAAATTGTGGCGTACCGCCTGCAAATATTGTCATTATCATGGTAGATGATCACGACAGCACTTACAAGCAAAGTCCGGGTCATGAGGAAAAAGGGAAAAATATATTTCGCGTGCCCGATTTGATCGTGTATGAAGACAGGGTAGAGATAAACCGCATCGTCGAATATCCTGTCATGTCGCTGGAAAAAGACTTGCTGGCTATTCTAACCAAACAGTCATACCTGCCCTCTTATAAGGCAGCCGCCTTGCTGATACAGCAGCTAAACAACAGTCATCCTGCCAATACATCAGCCAATATATCAACACTGGCGGATTTATTGAAAGGGAAAACAGAAAGCAGTTCAGAATTGAATGCACTTGGTTATACCTGGCTGGCCGCTGGTGAAAAAGACAAAGCACTAACAGCTTTCCTGGTTAATGCAGTATTGTATCCCACAGTTGCCAATGTGTTTGACAGCCTGGGAGAATTTTATGCAAAACAGGGGAATAAGGAAGAAGCGAAAAAATATTATACAAAAGTGCTTTCACTCGATTCCACCAATGAAAATGCGGTAAAGATGATTCGCCAGTTGCAGTAAAAAAAGAAAGCCCGGGATAACCGGGCTTTTACTTATTTGCTTCCGAAAACTTTTTTAAGAATATCCGTGACCCTTGCTGCGGGGTTGGTGCGTATTTTCTTTTCCTCGCTGGCTACATAATAAAATATGCCATTCAGGGCTTTACTGGTGGTATAAGACGATAAGTCGGTATCCACTTTTTTGAATGTCGTCGGTAATTTATTGTATTTGTCGAATACAGCCGCCCAGTATTTCGTAGCATTCACTTTTTCAAGCGATGCATCAATGATTGGTTTAAATGCTGCCGTTAATTCGCTGGTGGTCGCTTTCCTGAGGTAAGAAGTGGCAGCGGTATCAGTACCTTTCAAAATACCCAATGCATCCTGTATACTCATTTTCTTGATAGCATTCAGAAAAATCGGCGCCGCAGATTTTGATGCATCTTCTGCTGCACGGTTGAGGCTTAATATGGCATCATCCACCAACTTACCTGCACCAATGCTCCGCAGGGTTTTCTCCACTTTCTGCGCTTCTTCAGGCATTAACAATTTCACAGCGGCATCTTTAAAGAAACCATCTGCTGCCGACAACTTCCCGGTACTGTTGTTGGTGCCTACACTCAATGCTTCCTTTAAACCGGAAACAATTTCATCTGTAGACAGTGATGAACCGGAACCGCCCTTCACTGAATTGATAACACCGGTTACTTTTCCAAACAGTGAATTCTTTTTCTTAGCCGAATCCTGCTGTGCAAACGACACGAGTACGACGAACAACATCAAACATGTAGAAGTGATTTGCTTCATAGTATATCAAATTTTAATGATGAACATTTATTTTTCCAGCCATTCAAATGTATCTGACTTTGGCGCATGGTCAAAGGATGTAATCACTTCTTCCGGCGGCACGGTGAGTTTTCTCTTCTGCACATCCAGCCACGCCCCATCTAACGTAATAATGGCAGCCAATGTTTCATTGTTTTTAAAAATCTGGTGCCGCATCGACCAGCGTGAAAAATTGCGGTTGCCTTTTGTCAGGCAAACATCTATCGTCACTTTATCTTCCAGTCTTATCTCCTTTTTAAATATACATTCCTCGCGAAAAATAATGGGGCCGAACTGGTGCTGGTGCATAAACTGTGCCGTGATATGGTTGGCGGAGAGGAACTGAATCCGGCAATAAGCGCCGTAATCGTAGTAAACAGAGTGGCGCAGGTGAAAATTGGGATCAAGGTCGGCCCAGCGTACTTCTACCGGGCATATAAAATTATTCATAGGGCAAATTAAATAAGAATTGGCGTACATGCCAGCTCTGTTAGTCCGGAACCTGTTAAAAAAACAGCAAAACAACTGGACGGGCTTGATTATTTGTAATAATTTCGCCGAAATTAATTTTTCATGAAAAAACCTCTTAGTACGATTTTGTTTTTGCTGGTAGTGGTGTTGGCTTCTGCACAAAAGAAGCCGGTTAAAAAACCTGTGCCCGTTTCTGCCAATCCGCTGAAAAACCAAACCGATTCCCTGAGTTATGCGTTCGGGATGAGTTTGGCCAGTTTTTACAAACAGCAGGGCATAACAAAAATCAATACCGTCTACATCAACAAGGCCATCAATGATGTGATGAACAATGGAAAGCCATTAATGAATGAAGAGCAGATGGGAAATTGCATCAACGGATTCCTGCAGGCGAAACAGGCAGAAAAAGCTGCAGCACAGCGAAAGGCCAATGCAGGTATTATTGAAATCAATCACAAAGCGGGAGAAGAATTCATGGCAGCCAATAAGGCAAAGCCGGGAATTGTAACTACTGCAAGCGGGCTGCAATATGAAATCATCAAACAGGGCGATGGGCCAAAACCGAAAACTACTGACAATGTAAGATGTCATTATACCGGTTCACTGATAAACGGAACCGTGTTTGAAAGTTCTGTTACCAGTGGTCAGCCCGTAGAGTTTAACCTGGGCCGCGTTATCCAGGGTTGGACAGAAGCTTTGCAACTGATGCCGGTGGGAAGTAAATGGAGATTATTTATCCCGCCTGCACTGGCGTATGGCGATAACCAAATGGGGCCAAACATTACACCGGGCTCAACATTAATCTTTGAGGTAGAATTACTGGATATCGTGAAACAATAACGAGTCAATACGATGTAGTAAAATAAAATCCCCGCCATACAGCGGGGATTCTTGTATAAATACAGGAACTAAACTTTCTTATTTAACGAGTTTGAACACAAACGGTTTGTCCTGCAGGTAGAATTGTACATTCAGTACATACAAACCGCTTGATAATGCAGGAACGGTTATTTGCTGGCTAAAGCTGTCGCTTTGCTTATCATACATATTTTCAAGTATCAGCTTTCCGCCTGCATCAAAGAGAACGACTCTCACTTTACCCCTCGTTTCATTCAATGCATCAATGGTAAATGAACTGCCTATTATGGGGTTCGGATACACTTTAATCGTTTCCGTGAAACGAAGAGCTACCACCACACTTACTTTCACTGTATCTTTCGCAGTAGCACCGCTGTTGTCCGTTACCGTTAGCTCAAACAGGTAGTCACCCGCTACCAATTGCTGTATGTTTGTTACAGATGAATTGGGCTGAAGAATGCTGGCAGCAGATGGACCGGAAACCTGTTTCCATGAATAGCTGACAATACTTCCATCCGGGTCGAATGAGGCACTTCCATTAAGGCTGGCAGCTGCATTCGGATAGGAAATCGATATATCATTACCTGCCTTGGCAACGGGCAATTGATTGGTTACGGTTCCAACTGTTATTTTCACCGTAGCTGTAGCTGTTGCGCCATTGTTATCCGTTACAGTTAACTGGAATATATATACACCTTGCTGCAACCCTGTAATGGTAGGCTGCGCTGTTGTTGAATTGACAATTGTTGCACCCGCCTGACCGGAGGTTTGTACCCACGAGTACTGTACAATATTTCCATCGGGATCATAGGAGGCTGTTCCATCTAATGTTACATTACCTGGTGTGCTCAGCGTCTTATCAGCGCCTGCATTGGCTACCGGCGGTTGGTTGACAGCCGTGGCATTTCCTACTGTAATCACCATTGTGTCTGCAGAAGCTGCACCGTTGTTGTCAACAACCTGCAACCTGAAAGAATAAACACCGGCAACGAGGTTGCTCACATTGGCAACTGCATTGCCTGCATTCACCAGCAGGTATTGTGCCGGGCCACTGATTTTCGTCCAGGCATAAGAAACGACAGCACCATCCGGATCGGAAGAACCAGAACCATTCAGTATTGCCGAATTAACCGGAAGTGTAATTGAAATATCAGGCCCTGCGTTGGCAACCGGTGGCTGATTGGGGGGCGGCAAACCTGGGTTTACGGTTACAACTACCGTATCAGCAGCCGTAGCGCCCCGGTTGTCTGTCACCGTTAGTATAAATGAATACACACCCTGTACAAGATTATTAAGACTGGTTGCTGCAGCGCCTGGGTTGACAAGTGTATATTGTGCAGGTCCGCTGAGTTTAGTCCAGGAATAAGTAACAATACTTCCATCCGGATCCATTGAACCTGTTCCATCCAGCGACGCACCGTTCGTTGGCAGCGTCATGGAAATATCTGCCCCTGCATTGGCAACAGGTGGTTGATTGGGTGGCAATATAACCGTTATTGTTACCTGATCGCGGGCAATCGCACCTTTATCATCCGTTACCGATAATTCAAAAACATATACACCGGGAAGTAAACCGGTAAGTGTTGGCGATACCGAAGTATCGCTGGTAATTACAACTCCGTTCGCACCGGAAATTTTTACCCACTTATAAGAAACAATTGTTCCATCAGGGTCAGATGACGCACTGCCATCAAGGGCTGTACTTACCGTAACAGTTGGTAAATTCTGATCCGGGCCGGCATTGGCAACCGGCAACTGGTTAATAATAGTAGCGGTATCCTGTTTTACAAAATAAAACAACGGCTTTTCCAATGCATTAATAGTAAGGTAACCGCCACCGGCCGGTACCGTAGTAACAGTACCAGTTGCCTGCGTGAAGGACAATTCTACCTGCGAGGCCGTGCTGCCTGCAACTGCACCAATTGATATCGACTGGTTGGGCAATGAAGAACCATTATAAGATCCTTTCCAAACCTGGTAGCATACCGAATCAGGGTTCTGCATATTTTTCCAGCGAATCACCCAAAGATTGTCACCATTGTTCGATAATACAGCATCCGGGTAATAATTTTTCAGGTAGGTATACAAACCAGCCCGGTACCAGTACCAGGGAAATTTGACAGAAGCCATGGGATCGGCAGTCGTTCTTCCACTCGTGGCAAATAACATATTAATGGTATTCGGGCCATAATATGCATTGTGAAACATGAATTCATTGTATCCGCGCAAACCGGTAGCTGCCATAATCGTTTCGCCACGGAGCATCATCAATGCCTTGGATTGCAAATTATCATAGCCAGGCACCAATGGTGTACCTGAAATCGTCCAAAGCGAATTCAACGCTGCCACACTCGGAGGCGCATCCGGGAAATTATCATAGCCCCATTCTGTGAGAAATACTTTCACACTGGTATCTCCATCGAGTATGTTGTAATAAAAGTTTGTGTAACTGTTCAGCTTATCATACATCAGGTCTTTTTCCGGGCTCTCCCCTTTTTCACCAACCTGCTGTTCTATCATTGGGTTATAATCAACCTTATTATCATAGGTACGTGAGTAGTGGTGGTTATTTATTATTGAGAATGGAAATTTTCCATCGGTTCGCAAAATTTTTGACAACCATACGTAACAATCTACCCGGTTGCTATCCATATATACCGAAGCAGACATCACCATTTTAAAATTCGGGTCGGCATTTTTTATTCCAAGCCCCGTTCCAACGCGGCCTTCCCATCCATCATAATCAACAAATGACTTCATCATATAGCCAAGTATGCTCAAACCCACAAATTCATCTTCATTGCCGTTTTCTACCGCATCATAATAATTCAAACCATTGGGAAATCCGGCATCATTGACCCAGCGCGTTCCCGATGCAGCAGGATTGCTTCCATACTTTGCAGCGTAATTGTAAAAAAAGTCGCCACTCCTCGTATAACTGAAAGGGTTTTCCGGTTCATCACCCGGATGATTGGTATTGATCACCTGCCCCCCGTTTCCACCGGTTGCATTCACCATATAGTGACTGCAACCACGGATAGAAGCCCATAAAAATCTTCCCTGGTTTTTTAAAGCCTGTGGATAATGCAAACCTGCATTGGTCCAGCTCCAGGGGTTAAAGTTGTAGGTATTATTTGGATAGTCCGAAGAAGTGTTATCGTAATACTGAACTGCTTCATAATCGCGGATATTGCCATCATAAATTAGCTGCGATGTATCTGCGAATGAACCCTGGTTGGTTCCCACAAATTTGCTCAGCGGTATTTTTGCAGGCAATGGTCCGGAATAAGTGGTGGGTCTTGGATTAACCGAACCTGAAAATGCAGGCGAACCATAAATGACCAGTTCACCAAATTGCGGGTAAGTAGTAAAATTGCCCCGATCTTTTGTTACCACCCGAACAAGTATATATCGCATACTGTCGTTCGTGTTAACATTTATCCATTTACTGCCCGCAGGGTTTGCTGCCCATGCCTGTGTTACCAGTGTAGCAAAAGGTGTTAACAATGAATCAGGCCTTGCGAGATATTTCCATCGCTCAGCCACCGGCATGGCAAGGACATTATCGAAATTGTAAAAGAAAATAGAATCACCAGCGTAAAAAGTATTGTCATAGGCATAGATATCGGTAATGGAGTATTTTAAATCCTTCAGGGCATCTTTATCACCCGCCAAATCAAACACCATTCTTAAACCGCGGTTGCCGTTGTATTGTAAATAGCCCCTGGGGTTAAAGCCCCGCGGGTAATAGTCAGGAAAATTTCTGAAAGGAAGCGCTTGTGTGGTATCAGCACGGTTGGAAGACGGAAAAGTGGTCACACCGTTTTTAGGATCAACAGTACCATAACCATCGAACCAGTTGAAGGGGTTGTTTCCGCCGCCGCCATGCACCCAATAGCCCGACAAGTCGCGAATGATCTTGGGTTTGATCGGAACAGAAGTCTGTGCGTTTACATGTGTTAAGCAGCTCAAAAAAGTACTGATCACTACAACAGTGCGTACGCAGGAAAAATTCGGCATAAGCGTAGGGTTTTCTATAGGATGTCTATTGGATTGAACGATGGTTATGCCCGCGAAATATCAGTTCTTTCCGCAAGCATCCCTCGTTGATTACATGACAATTATAACGGTTAATAATTTCCGGTTCAACTGATGCACAAATCGTGCTAGAAATTTTTCTTATTTGTGGAGAAAAAAATACGGTGAAGAGGTTTATGCACAATGATTTCCAGGGGGTCGGTAAAATTTAGTTCGGAAATTTACTTAGTAAATTTATGATTGAAAGGTAAATAATTGACACGAATCAATCAAAAAATTATCAGCAAAAAAATAAACTAACAAGTGATAATATCGAAAACAGTTATGTTAAGCCGTTCCATTAACAAATCAATGACATCCCATTCACATGTCAACGCAGATATGTGATTATATTATTATCAATTAAACGAACAATCTAAAAAATAACCCCGGAATGTTTCCAGGGTTATTCTCATATATGCCGAACCAATTACTGCCTGATTATTTTATAAATCACCGGTTGCAAATTACCTTCCGGCTGAATGCTTACCAGGTATGTACCCGGATTTACCTGTGGCAATAATATATTACCCGTAAATACATCCGATGGCTTCACCCATTTTATTCTCTTCAGCACCTTACCATTTACATCACAGACGCTGACCAGCAGGTTTCCTTTATAGGTATTGACCATTTCTACTGCCAGGATATTTCCCACAACCGGGTTGGGATACAATTTGCAGGAGCTTACCAATATAGCTGAATTATCAGTACCGGCAATGGAGACAGTTGATCCATTCGATGCAGCTCCTGTTGGCAGGTTGACAGTAACATTGATGGTATCACTGCCAGTCGCGCCCAGGTTATCCGTAACCACTAAACGAAAACTATACACGCCTGTCATCAGGTTCGACATGGTGGGCGTTGAATAAATACCATTGGCTATTGAATAAGTGGCAGGGCCCGCAATCTTTGTCCACTGGTAAGAAACAATTGAGCCGTCAGGATCATTACTTGCCCATGCATTCAGTAATACCGAACTGGTGGTAATGCTGACATCCGGGCCTGCTGCAGCTACCGGTGCTTTATTGGTGCCGGCAGCATTCACTATCACCAGTACAGTATCGGAAGTTGGTGCTCCACTATTATCAGTTGCTGTCAGTTGAAATGCATAGGTGCCCTGCGCAAGGTTGCTCACGCTGGCGTTAACTGTATTTGCACCAGAGATGCTAAACTGTGAAGGCCCGCTGATCTTGCTCCATGCATAGCCAGCAATTGTTCCGTCAGGATCCGAAGAACCACTTCCACTCAACGTAACTGTATTTGCAGGCAACGTAATGGAAATATCAGCGCCTGCATTGGCTACAGGTGGTATGTTTGAACCAGGCAGGTTTACGGTAACATTGATAGTATCGCTACCAGTGGCACCAAGGTTATCAGTAACCATTAACCGAAAACTATACACACCTGTTATAAGGTTTGACATGGTAGGTGTTGAATAAATACCATTGGTAATAGTACAGGATGAGGGCCCTGCAATCTTTGTCCACTGGTACGATGCGATGGAGCCATCCGGATCATTGGTACCCCACGCGTTTAACAATACCGAATTGGTAGTAATGGTGATATCCGCTCCGGCTACGGCAACCGGAGGCTGGTTGGAGACTACAATATTAACTGTAACATTTACGCTATCCTTTCCTGTAGCGCCCTGGTTGTCGGTTACCTGCAATTGAAAACTATAGGTTCCATTTACAAGACCCGATAATCCAAGTGTCGCAGTATTTGCATTGTTTAGTGTTCCTGCTGAAGGGCCTGAAATTTTTGTCCAGAGATAAGAAGCAATAGAGCCATCCGCATCACTCGCAGTTCCACTGATCGCCGCCGAACTGGTATTGGTTATAATATCAGGGCCTGCGTTGGCAGTTGGCGCTATATTGATGGGTGCAGGTGCTACTATCACCAGCATAGTATCCGCAGCGGTCATACCATTATTATCAGTTGCTGATAATTGGAATGAATAAGTTCCCTGCGATAAACTGCTGATACCCGTCACCGGCGAGGTATTGCTGGCAATGGCATAAGAAGCAGGGCCGCTTAATTTGGTCCACAGGTAACTGGCAATGGCTGCACCCGGGCCAGCAGTTGCTGTACCACTGGTAGTAACCGAACTGGTCGGTAATACAATATTGATATCTGCACCGGCATTGACAACCGGCGGTTGTAAAACAATAGTTGATTTTTCCCTGATAAAATAAAGCGAGGGTATTTCTGCAGCAGTAACAGTAATGCTGTTATTAACAATCGTAACTGGTGATGCAGAAGGTATAATGGATGTAAACGACATCGTCTTCTTCAACGCAGATCCTGTGATGTTACCAACATTTATTACCTGGTTGGCCAGGGATGAACCATCGTAAGAACCTTTCCAAACCGCATAACAAACCGAATCAGGTGTTGTTACATTCCTGAATCGGATGATCCATAAACCAGTTCCCGCGGATGATAATATACTGTCGGGATAATAACCTTTCAAACTCGAATACAAACCGGCGCGGTAATACCACCAGGGGTAGAATACCTGGGCACGGTAGGTAGTTGTATCCCTGCCGGTGATCCTTCCATAAGAACTAAACAACGGAAAATTATTCGGGCCGTAGTTAGAATTATGAAAAAAGTATTCGTTGTATCCCTGTATCGGCGACGCATTGGTGATCATTTCAAACCTTGACATCAGTACAGCTTTGCTTTGTAGTGAATCCAGGCCAGGTAAGGTAATCTTTCCCATATTGCCAATATCGTACACTACATTACAGGCATACAATTCATCGTAGGTTTCATGGCCCCAGTTGCCCAGCCCGTTTTCTGTGTTAAATATTTCTTTTGTTGTGTCGCTGTCACAGTAATTGAATACTGCTTTGGCAAATGCAGTATTATTTAATAAGGTACTATCCTTTTCTGCACTCTCCCCATGTGCCCCGACAAAATCGCTGCAAAGAAATTCGCGGTTGAGGTTATTGGTATTCCTCAGGTATCGGTGAAAGTTAAATGCATCTACCGCTACTTTATTATCGGTACGGGTAATTTTTGACAACCAAACATAATTATCTACGCGCTGGCTGTCCTGTTCGCTCGTACCGGGGTAAATTAATTTGAAATTCGGATCGGCGCTTTTTACACCTGTACGGCCACCCAATCCAAGATTTCCCTGTGCACCATCATAACAGGCAGCAGTATGCGCGTCTGAAGTAAGCGGCGATACAGACAACTCATCTTCATTTCCAGCTTCCACATAACTTATAAGGCCAAGTCCATTGGGATAACCTGCATCTCCCGTCCAGCGGGTATTTCCGGCAGGAACAGCCACCGTTCCAAATTTGGCTGCATAATTATAATAGAAATCCGCTTCCCGTTTGTAACTGAAAGGCACTTCTGGTTCAATACCATAATTATCGATATCGATACGTGCCGCTCCGTACTTGCTGCCATACCAGGCAGACTCGCCGCGGATAGACCACCAGAATTTTGTGCCAGCGCGTTTAAATGCAGCATATTGTTTGGGGCCAATATCATTGAAGTTGTCGAATTTGTATTGTTCCGAACCAGCCGTAGCCGTCGTGGTTTGTGTAGCCCAGTAATTTTTTCCGCCATAAATCCGGATCAAACCATCATATTGCAATTGTAATGTATCAAAACCCTGGCCCAGGTTGGTACCAACGGATTTATCAAATGTTTGTGATGCTTTTTTCTTATTGGGAAGCGCACCTGTATATACATCGGGTCGTTTGTCGAGTGTAGTACTGTCGTACAAACGTTTGCCATAGATCATTAACTCGGTAATTCCGGGTGCCGTTTTATAATTTCCGCGATCACGCAACACGGCACGTACCATCACATACCGCATACTGTCGCTTACAGCATAACTCTTCCATGTCCTGGTGGCGCCGCTGCCCACCACTTTTAAAAATGGTGTCAGCAACGAATCCGGCCTGGCCATATACCACCAGCGTTGTGATGGTGATGCGCGGAATACTTTATCAAAATTGTAAAAATAGAGCGTATCGCCAGCGTCGGTATAATCTTCCGCTGCATAGATACTGGTAAATTTTACTTTCTTCGTCGTATCATTCATATCCCTTGCACCAGTCATATCAAATATGATTCGCACACCCCTGTTGCCGGGATAATACACCGTAGAGCCACCCTGGCCAATGACATTTCCCTGCGGATAATATTTTGCATCCTGCTGATGCGGCAAACCATAAGTAGCACCGGCAGTACCAATAAAATCAAGTACACCATTCGCCGGATCAACTTCATTAAAACCATCAAAGAACATAGCAGGTTTCGATCTGTCCCGGATGGCATACCCGGATAAATCACGGATAATGGCTGGTTTAATTTTATAGCCACCGTTTGCACCAACATTGGTACTGATGCTCCATCCGCCGGTAGTACCACCACCGCCACCACCACCTGTGCCACCAGTGCAGGCCACATTCTCGTGTATATTTCCATCGGGCCAGACATGCAATGTAGTTGTTACAGCACCTGCATAGGTAGTTGAATAGGCAAACCAACTGTAATTACCATTCAACACCTGTGTACCTGCAGCATCGGTATACAAGACAGAGCCAACTGTAATAGTGCCGCCCGCACTGTATACCTGCATGGTAACAGAACTGGCCGCTTCGCTGCACGCCTGGTACGAACCGCCACTGCTGGTTGGTTTAATATAACCGGCACTGGTAACAGCAAGATTTTTACCGGGATTCTTTTTTACCAGGCGGGGATCGCTGGCAGGAAGATTATACGCATCGGCTGCTAAATGGATACAGCATAGCAATAAAGGGCACACAATCGTGTGGATGAAACGATTCTTCATCATACGGAATGGTTTTTAACAGGATACTAAATTTTATAACCGTCGAAACAGGATAAAAACGTTTATTACCTTATCATATTCTTACCTTTTCCTAAGTACTACAAACAGGTAATACCAACTCAAAAAACATACTACAGCAATATTTACCGAAACCCTTACCTGCATTGGGTTTCAAAAGATCCTTGAAAAAAATCAACCAACTATACATAAGCATTTAAACATAGTTTATAAGTAAAAAATTGATTGTATAGTAAGTACTAACACCTACTCATTATATGTAAACCTCTCTGCTGTAAAGGAAATTTCCCGGTATATGTTACCGTTATTCTTTCCACCATATCTGTCAGTGACAATAACTGTAAATAACCAGGAACTTTCAATAAATCATTGTACACTAAAGTTAATACTGCAAATCAGTATCGGCTATAGAACAAATTCTATCTAACTATAGAATTAATTCTATGATATTGGATCACTGGCGGACTTAAAAAAATTTGCCCGCCACATGGCAGGCAAACGCATGAAACAGCCATCCCTCACCCTGGAACATTATTGATTGACGAACTTATCTTTTGGGTATTTAATACTGTAACTCATTCTCACTTTTTTGCTTTCGCCCGGCGCCAGTTGCAGGCTCCATGTCAATACACCGATCTCGGAATTGATGGCAGCGCCCGAATTTTCAAGCAATTCCACTTCAATCTCTTTATTGGTGGAAAGCGGGTACTGATCCTTTAACTGCACCAGTACCGGTTCTTTTTTATTATTCTTCACGGTCAATTCATACGTAATTACCTGCTTCTTATTACTGCCCAGGAATTTTACACTGCTGAAATCTTTCAGTTTTTCTCTTTTCACAACAATCCGTTTATCTCTTCCCAGCGTCAGGTTGAACGTATCTTTTGTTGACTGTGGATCAAGAAATGTCTTACCCGTATAAGTACCTTCAAAAATAATATTGGCTTCGCCCGGCAATAGATTCAATTGTTCCCAGTCCGATACCTCGCACAGCAAATAAGCATCTTTGTCAAGTTTGGGCACTGCATAATATTTAAACACCCCGTTCACTGTATATTCCTTCAGTTCTACGTTTTGCTCTTTCCCATTATCGGGAACATCGTAAGGGATGTCAATATCGAATGTGACATTGAGGGCTTTGTCTGAAACAGAAATATAATCTCCCAGATCACCTTTAAGAGTCACCACCACCGCACCGTTGGCTGCGCGTTCGCCATAAATGGAAGTAGCTTCATTATTTTTTAATACATCTATACTTCTGATATTGTTTGGATCTATTTTTTCAACTTCATCCACTGTTGTAACAATACCATTTACAACATAAATGGGGCTGGCAGCAGAATTAATACTTGTAAGTCCGCGTAATTTAACCCGCAGCTTATCATTTGCATCATTATTAATAACCACCGATTCATTGGACACTACTTCCATACCAGGCACTCTTCCCGCCAATACAGATTGTATGGAATTCGATTTGTATAACCTGTCTTCAATATCTGCCACAGGATTAACATAAGACAAAAACCAACTGTGCAGCAATGGAGCGTTGTTTTGCTGATTTGGTATTGAAGTAGCCAGCGAAAGTTTTACCTTTTTCCAGTCGATGCCAGTTGTCTGCACCAACTTTGCCTTATACATGAGGCTAAAAGGCTTGCTGACATTATCGACCCTGATATCATACGACGGATTCCAACTTGCTTTCGAAGTAATATAAGAAATAGTCAGATCAAAACTGCCTGCCACCGGGTTCATTAATTGTAACAGCAGCCTTCCACCCTTTTGATTATTTTTCTGCTCTTCTTCACTGATCTGTAATTTTATTTTTTCAACGGTCTCGCGAAGCCTGGATTCCTTTTCCCTGAATTGTGCCAGTTCATTTTGCAGCTCCAGAGTTTTCGCTTTATAATAATCCATCATCTTCACCAGTTCAGTAACACTTAACCCTGTTTGTGTGCCGCGTATTTCTTTATTGGCTTTCAGCAAATCCAGCATTTCCTTATCAGTACTTGCCAAAACAGATAAACGGGAAATTTCTTTACTGACTGTCTCCAGCGAATCTTCCAGTTTTCTTACAAGCGGTGATTTAACAACCGGTTTCAAATAATCTGTCGAAAACTCGACTGACATGATCGTTACTTTTCCTTCACAGCCAATCTGGATACTGTTCAGATCAAGATCATTGCTCAGCCCTTCAATGACGAGGTCATTACTCCCCTGCCTGAGGGTTGCCCTTGCGCTATGGGTCAGTTCCGCACCTGATCTGTATACAATGGCTGATATTAGCGGCGCACTGACTGTATTTCGGTCATCGCCTGCAAAGAGTTGGGTGGCTGCCAGCAATAAAACGGCCAGCAACATGCTGTTTCTTTTCATACTGTAATTTTTTATGGGGATTTCAGAATAGATGCACCACATCAAAGAATTACACAATGCCGATGCTGTGGATAGATTTTGAAGGGCATAAAAAAGAAAAAGCCACTGCATCTGCAGTGGCTAATGACCATCAACTACTAAACCTGCTATATGAAACCCTATGCCCTTCGTATTACCGCAAGCAACAGGGAGATAATTGCTATTATTAATAAGATATGGATCAATCCCCCGGCGCTGTATACAAAAAATCCAAACAGCCAGCCAATGATTAATATCACAGCAATTAAATACAATAGGCTTCTCATAATTTTATTTTTAAATGATTAAGTGTTGCTGTATGTAGGAAACCTAAAATGCTGCCAGATATTTTTATGGAGAAAACAAAGGGATTTAATAAAGATTGAATTAAAATCGTGGAATAATATCCACAATTTGAACAGGTACAATAAAAAAACCTTCCCGTTTTTGCAGGAAGGTTGACTGATTGTATGAAATAGTGCTTTTACTTATTTATACAGCAAATCGTAATACTCATGTGCCATACGGTTGCTTTCAAACTGGTAACGTACATCGCGCATACCATTCTTCGCTACCTGGCGCCAGGTGTCGTAGCTGTCGTAATACAGTGGAAGGATTTCTTTTTCCAGGATATCATACAGCTTGTTCAAATCGTATTCATCCTGTTCGTGTACATGCATATTGGCATAATCTGCCTTGGGCACTACAAAACCATTGTTGCCATGATTGACAAATTCCGGGATCCATCCGTCATCGGTAGAAAAATTCACTGCACCATTCATGGCTGCAGTCATACCACTGGTTCCGGAAGCTTCCCGCGGAACACGTGGATTGTTCAGCCAGCAATCTGCTGCCTGTTTCATTCGCTTGGAAAGACCCAGTTCATAACCAATGACCACCGCAACATTTTTGTATCCCTTACTCAAATGCACGAGGTGATTGAAATCATTGATAGCGGGATAATCCATCGGGTATGGTTTACCGCCCCAGATGATTTGAACAGGGTATCTTTTATTACTGGTCAATTTATTAAACCGGTCGATATCTCTCGTTATCAGTTCTGCCCTTTTATAACCCGCAAACCTTCTTGCCCATACGATGGTAAATACATTCGGGTCGAATACCTTACCCGTTTGATCCGCCACAATTTCAAACGCCCGCTTCTTTAAATATTTTTTGCGATCGTCCCACCAGAAGTCATCGCCCTCCTCCAGTTTTTTATACAATTGCTTGTCGGCCCAGTAACGGTAGTTCTGTGCGTTGGTGATGGATATAATCGGGCAAACACCTTCAAACTTGCTCCACATGGCCCTTGACACATGACCATGCAGTGCCGAAACACCATTGGCCAGTTTGGCAAAACGCAATGCTACCAGTGAATGGTTAAATTGGTCTTCCGTAATACCAGTCAGCTTGCGCGTCTCCTCCAGGCTGAGCCCGCAGAAATAACTCATCTTGTGACAGAGGAAAATATCATGCTTTTCATTGCCTGCTTCTTCTGGTGTATGCGTGGTAAATACGAGACGTTTCCTTACCTCATCAATATTTTTGTGAAATTTCTGGTATAAGTAAAACGAAGCACTGATGGCATGTGCTTCATTGAGGTGATACAGATCGGGATTGAAATTAATTTCATCCATCAGTTTTGCACCGCCAACACCCAGTAAAATAAACTGCGCCACTTTAGTGGCCACATTGGCATCGTACAAACGGTGTGTGATGGTTTGCGATACATAATCGTTTTCCGGAACATCGGTGCTCAGCAGGAAAATGGGCGCCGTATGAAATGTTTCAGGATTGAGATAAAATACTTTTACCCAAACCGGGTGTTCATGAATATTTACCTGGAACTTGATACCGGTATCTTCCAGGAAGCTGTAATTTTTTTCCATCCAGGTTACCTGTAAGGTTTGGTCCTGGTTGCGTGCCTGATCGTAGTAGCCATATTTCCAGAGAATGCCAATGCCCACCAGGTTTTGCCTGAGTTCGTAGGCGCTGCGCATGTGTGAGCCGGATAAGAAACCCAAACCGCCGCTGTAAATTTTGAGGGGCTGGTGAACGGCAAATTCCATTGAAAAATAAGCTACCTTTTTAGCATAACGTTCGTCCTGGGCATAGGGTACTTTAAAATTTTTAAAGCTCATAACAGTTACATTCTTACTTTATCTAAATGTGTATTAAGTACGCAAAATAACGGTAAAATTGTATATGAATTGTATGATATTCATTTTGTTGACCGATCTTCCTCCTGAACAATGAACAAATTTTTTTTGGGCACTGGTAACCCAACATCATTTTTTCCGGGCTTTGGCCGCTTTCGGTGATGCTTTCCGGGTATAGGTTCCTTCAAAGAAACATTTAATATCACGGTGAGACCCACAGCCTGCTTCCTCCTTCATGGTGACGGAATTGCCGTTGAAAACAAATTCAAGGATACACTGATCACCGGAACGGTGAAATACCGCTTTGTTGCTGCCTTGTACTTTTACTTCACCCTTCAATTCCCCCCGGCAGTTGCCGCCATCTTTTTCAAAATGAACAAACATAATCAGTTCAGATGCATTCCTGCCATCGCGGAATGATACAATGTTTATTTTGTCCTGTGTATAATCGCCCGACAGTTTATTTTTCCTGGGCAACGTATCTATTGGGTTGATCAGGATATTTTTAACAGATGCCACATCATTTGATTCTGTCAGTATCAGCGTAAAAACGCCTGCACTGTTAAATACATAGGCTTTTTTCCGGTATACAATTCCAGAGGCAGCTTTCTTCGCCTGGTTGGTGGTGATAGTATACTTCGAATCCATGCCTGCGGAGTTTTGTGTACGCTCATCATCGTCGGAAGTAACCAGGGGCATACCCACCACAAATTTTTTATCCTTGTCAAATACCAGTACAAAAATTGATTTCTTTCCCGGTGCAGCGGCCTTTACAAAAAGATAGGTCTCCTGGTTTTTAACCGACACCTTTCCTTCCGGGTATAATTTGGGATGAAGGCCTTTTCCAAAATGTCTTGATAACAATGTATCGGGCACAAAGCGGGCAAACGCTTTGGAGCTGATAATAACAGAATCATTGTCTTTTTTCGTAAAAGATGAATCCGCCAGGTAAACAGGAAGCTTTATTTCATCGAAATAGGCGATAAAATCGGCAGGTTCCAAGGCATCGTCGTCCGACAATTGCTTTTTTTTACCCTTGCAGGCAAACAACAACAGCGGCATCAGGAACAGTAAGGGCCATTTTTTCATGGTAGCACCAATGGTTTCCCAACTAAAATAAAGCATTTGAGCCGATCGCAAATGAATAAAATTTGTAATTCCCCGGAATATTTTTTAGATTTGTCTAAATTTTTATTTAGATACAAGTAAAAAAAAGGCGGCAGGCCGCTCACCATGACAGCCGTAAAATATTCAAGCAGCAAGGAAAACTACCTGAAAGCCATCTTCCACCTGCAGCAGGAACAGGAAACGGTGACCACCAATGCACTTGCGGAGGCGTTGCAAACCCGTCCCGCTTCAGTGACCGATATGCTGAAGAAATTGAAATCGCAGAAATTGTTGCAGTATGAGAAATATTATGGCGTAAAGCTTACAGCAGAAGGGAAAAAAGTAGCATTGCATATCATCCGCAAACACCGGCTCTGGGAATTATTCCTCGTGGAGAAACTGCATTTTGGATGGGAGGAAGTACACGAAATAGCCGAAGAACTGGAGCATATCAGCAGTAAAAAACTGGTGGATCAATTGGAAATATTTCTCGAATACCCACAGTGCGACCCGCACGGCGATCCCATTCCGGATATCAATGGCAAAATGCCTTCCCTGCAGCAACTGGCCGTAACAGATCTGCCCATCAACAGCATCGCAGTGGTAAATGGCATCAGTGATCAGTCGCAGGACATGCTGGAATTACTCAAACATAAAAACATACATATTGGAACACGCATAGAAGTGAAAAAAAGATTCGGCATTGACGGTTCCGTAGAATTAAAACTACGCAGCCAGCAGCCCGTAACCGTTAGTGAACATGTGGCAAAAAATTTACTGGTTTCTTATGACAACAAATCAAAATCATGATACATCTTTAAGCGAAGTCCACCATTCGGTGGATACGACACGCAGCAATAAGAAAGCACGCACCATACTGGCTTTCTTCGGACCGGCCTACCTGGTGAGTGTGGGATATATGGACCCGGGTAACTGGGCTACTGATTTGGCAGGCGGCAGCAAATTTGGATATACACTTATCTGGGTGTTGCTGATGAGCAACCTGATGGCGCTTTTACTGCAAAACCTTTCAGCAAGATTGGGTATCGTGCGCGGGCGCGATCTCGCGCAGGTCAACCGGGAAGTATATCCACCGGTGATCAACTTCATATTATATGTATTGGCAGAAATAGCCATTGCCGCCTGCGACCTGGCGGAAGTACTGGGTATGGCCATCGGTATACATCTCCTGACGCATATTCCTATTTTGTGGGGCGTAGTCATAACAGTACTGGACACTTTTTTACTTTTTTACCTGCAAAAGCTCGGCATCCGTAAAATGGAAGCCTTTATCATAACACTGGTTGCCATCATCGGGCTTTCCTTCCTCGCTGAGATCATATTTGCAAAACCGAATATAGCTGAAGTGGCCGGCGGGTTTATTCCCTCCATTCCCAACAGCGAAGCATTGTATATTGCCATTGGTATTATCGGCGCTACCGTAATGCCGCACAATTTATACCTGCATTCTGCACTGGTACAAACCAGGAAATTTCCGCGCGATGAAAAAGGTATAAGGCAGGCGTTAAAACTTAATTTTCTTGACAGCACCATCGCCCTGAACCTGGCTTTTTTTGTCAATGCAGCCATACTGGTCCTCGCTGCCACAGTTTTTTTTAAAACCGGCAGAACCGAAGTCGCTGAAATAAAAGAAGCACATACTTTGCTGGCGCCTTTACTGGGGACAGCGCTTGCGCCGATATTGTTTGCCATTGCATTGATAGCGTCCGGTCAGAGTTCAACTGTAACTGGTACACTGGCAGGACAGATTGTAATGGAAGGTTACCTCTTATTGCGCATCAATCCTTTACTGCGAAGATTGATCACCCGGCTGCTGGCCATTATCCCGGCAGTTATTACTATATTATTATATGGCGACAGGGAAATCGACACCTTACTTGTTTTCAGCCAGGTCATACTCAGCCTGCAGCTTGGGTTTGCCATCATACCACTTATTCATTTCGTCAGCGAAAAAAAGAAGATGGGCATGTTTGCCATCAAACCGCTGACAAAAATAGCAGCATGGGCGGTGGCCGCCGTACTCGTGTACCTCAATTTAAAAATGGTTTTCGGCGAAGCATTGGGATATTTGCAAAACGAACATTCAATATTCACAAAAGTCATGGTAGTTATTGGGCTCATTGCCCTGGTCGCTTTACTGTTTATTGTGCTGCTGTTTCCGCTGGCGAAAAGAAGACGGGAACAGGCGCCTGCTACTGTACACCCGGAAGTGAAAGCATTAAGCCCGCTGACCATTCCTGAATTTAAACAAATAGTCATCGCCCTCGATTTCAGCCAGCACGATGAAAAATTAATTGCTTTTGCCCTGGGACAGGGGAAAAAAGACAGCCGCTATGTTTTGCTGCATGTTGTAGAAAGCGCTACTGCAAAATTTCTCGGCCCTAATACAGATGATCTTGAAAGTCGTAAAGATGAGGAGCAACTCGTCTCCTATGCAGAAGCATTACGGCAGCAGGGCCGCGATGCTATTGCCAGGCTGGGTTATAAAAACAGGGTACAGGAAATCGTCCGCATTGCAAAAGAAGAAAAAGCCGATTTACTGATAATGGGTGCACACGGTCATTCGGGCGTAAAAGATTTATTATATGGCGAAACCATTAATAAAGTAAGACACGAACTGAAAATACCGGTGCTGGTGGTTAATCTTTAGCCGTATTCTTTTTTGGGCGAAGCAGGTGTTTCAAACGGCTAAAGGTTTCCGGTTTTATATTCAGGTAAGAAGCCAGGTATTTTTGAGGAACGCGCTGCAACATATCCGGATGGTTTTGTACATACTCCAAAAAACGTTCCCGGGTGCTTTTATTGAGCTGGTCAAAATCACGGAAATCTTTTTTTATAAACATCTCTGCAATGATCAACCTGCCCAGCCGCTCTGTCTTCGGGTACTTTTCATAAATCTCCTGGATATTGGCATGCGAAATGGATATAAAAATAGAAGGTTCGATGGTTTCAATGATGCAATCGGAAGGCTGACGGGTATTAAAGGAAATTTCCGAATGAATCATATGCCCTTCCGTTGAAAGTTGTAGAGTAATCTCTTTCTTCTTAACCAGCAGGTATTTTCTCACAAGGCCCTTTACAATAATATTGAAGTGATTGTCCACCTCTCCAATCTTTACCATTTTTACCTTCTTGTCGAATTTCCTGATTACAAAATAAGGTGCAATCAGGTCAAATTCTTCCTGCGACATATCGATAAAACGCCGAAAGTATTTCAGCAGGTTTTCCATGTAAAGCTTGTATAGCGCCACGTCGTTCATGAAATCAACCGAAGGTTTTATTTTAATAAATGTTTGTACCGGCTAAAGGTTTCCGGCTTCATGTTAAGATAGGATGCTAAGTATTTTTGCGGTACGCGGCTAATCAGGTCATTGTTGGTTTCTACAAATTTCTTAAACCTTTCGCGCGGCTCTTGCGTCAGGCGTTCCTGGTCCCATACTTCCTTTTGCAATAACCAGTCCAGTGTTACCAGCCGGCCAAGCCTTTCCATTTTTGTGCCGGAAGCAAACAACAATTCGGTATTGGCATAACTCATGGCATAAAGAATGCAGGGTTCCAGGGTTTCGACGGTATATTGTGAAGGTTGTTGCGAAAGAAATGACACAGACGAACACAGCAAGTCGCCTTCTTTGGCTATCTGAGTGATGACCTCATTTTTACCTTTATAAAAGAATTTTCGGGCGAGTCCTTTTTTCACGATGTACACATAGTTTTCAATATCGCCCTGGTTGATGAGAATTTGCTTCTTTGCAAAACGCTTTTCCTCCAGCAATGATGCTATTTGCTGAAACTCCTGTTGTGAAACAACAGTAAAGCGCTGAATATATTCATAGAGTGCCTGCATTTTTTAGATAGTGATAAGGTGTTCCCGTTAGCGGCATGAAGGTAAAATAATTTGAAGCACAAAACAAAAGAAAGCCTTTTGCAGCCATGCAAAAAACAAATCTGCGCTTAAGGGAGCCTGTTTGATCGCAATGGTATTAACAAAACACCTTTTGTAGCACTGAATATTTTATTCTTTGGGAATACGATCAACGGCTTTTCCATTTTCAGGAATAAACGAAATGATCTGCATTTATTTTGTTACATCATAAAATGCATTTTCACGCAACGATCGCAAAGAAGCAATGTTCGCTACGACGAGCAGGTGCCGTAAATGTCAAACTGAATACTTTTAATTTATATCCTGCAACCAGACTACTTTCTGATCTGATTGATGCGCCTGCCCAATGATATCGCGGTACAAATCAGGCCGACGGGCTTTGAGGTATCGATACCCTCCGGATTTTGATATTTTTTCCACAGTGATGGTGGCAGTAACAATACTGTCATTAAAAGAACGGCATTCCTCCAGTATATCGCCAAACGGATCCAGTATCATGGAACAACCATTTTTTAACTGGTCATCATCCATTCCAATGGCATTGGAGAATACCACATACACACCATTGTCGTATGCCCTTGCCGGCAACCACTTCATCAGCCAGGCCCTCCCCTTCATACCATCAAATTCCAGCCGCAAAGAAGTGGGGTCTGTCTCCCGGTTTTTCCATAACAACGGGTCGACAAGCCCCGCGCCGGGCCTGGGCGAAGTGGTACACATCGTAACATGCGGCATAAATATAATATCCGCACCCAGGAGTTTTGCGGCACGAACATTCTCAATAATATTATTATCATAACAAATCAGGATACCGCATTTCCATCCAAATAATTCAAAGACACAATAGCTGTCACCGGGTAATAAATGCGGGTTGATAAATGGATGAAGCTTCCTGAATTTCGCCACCAGCCCATTTCCATCAACACACACATATGCTTTGAACAAATTATCCTGTTCATCTTTTTCAAACAAACCTGCCATGACAACAATATTATTCTCTTTGGCTATTCGTGTCAGCGCTGCAATACTCTCACCGCCGGGAATCAGCTCTGCCAGGTCCAGCATCTGCTCTTTCGAGAGATGGCGTGCAAATGTGTACCCTGTTACCGAGCATTCGTGAAAGGCAACGATATGCGCTCCGTCACCGGCCGCCTGCCGCGATAGTTTTTCAATCACCGAGAGATTATAGGACTTATCTGCATTCCTGTGTTCGAATTGCGCGGTTGAGATTTTTATATTGTCCATATCAGGGGGAATTAATTTATGGACAAAACTAATTCAGGATGGTATTACTGAATTGTACAAACCCGACATCGGCATATCTGCCAGTTGCATAAAATTAACCGCCAGTTTTTGCGTCTTCCGCAAATAGTCCGTCGGCACAAGACCGGTATATTTCCTGAACTCCTTTACCAGGTGCGACTGATCTGCATACCCAGCCTCATAAGCGATACTGGTCAGGCTTTGCTGACTGTCTTTGTCATTGAGCAGCTTCAGGAAGAAATGAAGCTTCACAATATTGCAAAATTTACGGGGACTGATACCAATACATTCATTAAAACTTCTTTCAACATGCCTTTCAGTATAGCCTGCGTGTTTTACAAGCTGCCCAACAGAAACATTTCCCCTGTTGGCGACGATAAATTCGACGGAAGAAGCTGTTATCACCTGCTTTACTACCTTTTTATCAGCCAGCCATTCAATAAAAAATGTATTCAGCAAATCTATTTTTGCAGTTACCGGTGTTTGACGGCTCAATGCTTCTTCCAGCTTCAATGATGGGGCGCCAAATAAGTCCCTTGTTGTAACAACATGATCGCGCAGTTGCACAGCAGGTATACCGAGCAACTGGTTAATACCGCCCGGCTGAAACACTACAATCACCATCGATGCTTCATCTGTTAAATACAAATCCTTGTAACAGGTGATTTGTCCGTAAACAAATGATGAAGGTAATTTTGCCGGCAACAGGCCATCTGTGTTATTGGTCATACTACCATTGCCGGAATTAAATACAAGGCCGGTATTACCATCAGAAAAAAGCCGCAGTAGTTTTCCACTGCTGCCTTTGCTTTCCAGGAAAAGGTAGTGCCTGATAAATGGCCTTAATACGATGGAGGGAAATACCTGCATGAATTATATAAAATTGTTGCCGCCAAATAAATATACGCATGTTTGATGGCCCGCCGGGGACATTTATGATTTGGTAATCCTGGTAAGTGAAGAGTGGTGACCTTCACTGTTTGATATTATTGCCGATTTTGATATACCATAAAAAGCAAAAATAGAGTACCTTAACCATCCCGCAACTTAGTCTTCACCAAAACCTTCATTTATGGCAAACAGGAAAATTGTGTTTATACATGGACTATGGATACATACCAGCTCCTGGCAACCCTGGATGGATTTTTTTCAACAACAGGGATATGAATGCATCAATCCGGCATGGCCGGGCGACGCTCCCACTGTTGCCGAATGCAGGAACAACCCACAATTAATAGCCAATCGTGGCGTCGTGGAAATAGCCGACAGTTATGCGAAAACCATTGCGACACTTTCCGAGCCTCCTATTGTGATTGGACATTCATTCGGTGGTTTGATTGCACAGATCTTACTGGGCCGTGGTATTGCTACTGCAGGAATCGCCATCGATCCCGCTCCGATGAAAGGCGTTTGGCAATTACCATTGTCTGCATTGAAAGCATCTTTTCCGGTGCTGGGCAATCCATTTAATGTTAAAAAAGCCGTGTCGCTAACTTTCAACCAGTTTAAATACGGTTTTGCAAATGCTGTAACTGAAGCAGAGGCAAAGGATTTATATGAGCGCTGGACGATACCTGCCCCTGCAAGGCCATTGTTCCAGGCAGCTACAGCAACTTTCGCCGGTTTTGAAACAGCCGTCAATACATCCAACACGACAAGAGGTCCGTTGCTGATTACAGGCGGTGAAAAAGATCATATCGCACCACCCATACTCGGCAAGGCATCGCAGAAAAAATACAATGCTTCCGTTAAAACCGATTTCAAATTATTTGAAGGCCGCGGGCATTCCCTGATTGTAGACAACGGATGGAAAGAGGTTGCGGAATATGCACTCGGCTGGCTTCGTCAAAATGGTTGTTAAACAGAAAATGGATAGGTTGAAAAAATTACTACTGAACGTGCGCAGACAGGTTCATGCTTTGCATGATCTTATTTTCTTTTAAAAAAAATACGAAAGAAAAGAAATGCAACCACCAAAAAAGGTACCGTGGACAAAAGGATTTTACCGTTAACACTAATAACCCCGATAAATAACAGCAGCAACATCAGCAGGCTTAAACAACCCAGTCCAATCGTACTCATAAGTCGCCTGGGTGCAGGCTGAAACAAGGTATATATTAAAATAACGATTCCTGCCAGGGGAAGCAATATGAATGGATGCAAAAGTGTTGCGGGATTGTTCCCGGCCTTTGAAAATATCTCCTTCTCTGCCTGGAAAATAAACATATTGCTCCCTTTGCCCCATTCGAGGTAACCAAACTGAAATGCCAGGATCAATAAAATATTAATGAACTTTTTCATGGCAGTTGAACCGACCCAGTTAATGCAGGTATATCTCTTTACAGATGCCTATTTACAATCATTGTATTCGTCTATGATTCGTTTTAATACATCAGCGCGGTTCTGGCTGGAAAAACTCATCTGTGCATAGAAATATCCTTTTTGTTTCTGTGCAATTTTTGCAGCAAGTGCCGGGCAATCCGATACCAGCGCACTCATTTTCGAATCAAAGTTGGGCACCAGGTTGATGCTGTTCATATTCCACACTTCATAACGGGAATGTGCGGGCAGTGAAATAAAATAAAAATTTTGTTCTTCACCGGTATCATTCGATTTAAAAACCTGTTTGAGGTGATACAGTTGAATTTTTGATTGCTCGCTCGTGAGGCGTTTTACAAACAACAGGTTGTACACACCATTCCCGTACAAATCAATGTACTTGGGAATATAGTAATCGCCTTTATACACATACGCTTTTATGTCTTTTACATTGACCTTCATTTCCGAATCGCTGTTGTTTTCCCGGAAATATAAAAAATCACGTGCACGGTCTCTTTCTTCAAACAGTACCGATGCATTTCCGGATCTGGAACTTCCGTCCACCATGTAGAGGTCAATCTTTTGCTTATAAAAATCATTGGAAGTACTGAAGTAGGGTGTGGTTTTACAACCCAAAAACAAATAGAACAGTAAGATGAAAATGATACCCCGTAACATGTAATGGATGTTTTATACAGTTAACCCTTTCGCAAATTTATTAAAATTTGCCACCGGTTTTTTACCGGCACCTGTTTTACGATAGTTAAATATAAATCTGTATTTGCAATATGCCAATTGAACTTGCTGAAGCCGAGGCGTGCAATGTAGCCAGGTTCGCCTCACTGCGTCGGTGGCGGAACAATCAGGACTTCGTAACTGCAGTACACCTGTATTTTAACGGTGGGTGCTATC
The DNA here is from genome assembly GCA_044223995.1 of Chitinophagaceae bacterium. GTDB lineage: Bacteria > Bacteroidota > Bacteroidia > Chitinophagales > Chitinophagaceae > JACMLD01. The sequence continues at coordinate 254,204 of JBGALE010000004.1, read as the reverse complement.
TTGTCTTTTACAATGCGGGGCACAGAAATCTTATAGTCCCTGAGTTCTATGGACAGTTCCAGTTCGGAAGTAAGCGTTTCATCGTTTAATACCCGGAACATACAGGGCATTTCAATATCTTTTGTTACACCATGCAGTTGCAAGGTACCAGTAACCGTCACCGGGTAGAATCCTGTTTTCTTAAATTGTATACTATCAATATGCAGTATTTGTCCTTTAAACAAGGCTTTCGGGTATTTACTGCTTTCCATATAATTTTCATTGAAGTGATCCTGCATCAGTGCATTTTTAAATTCAAAGCCTTTTATCAGCAGGGCAAATTCCAACTGACCGGTAGCAGAATCAAAAATGGCCAGTGCTGTTTTATTAACGCCTTCTACTTCTTCCATATCTGTACTTGCCTGGAAGGATACCGTACCCACACGGGTAAAATATTTTCCCTGGGCAAACCCTGTATGGAAAAAACAATAAGCAATGAGTATAATGACAGTTCGTTTAATGGCCATTCAGCATTTTTTTTGACCAAAATATTTTGCAGGGAAATCATTCACCTGCGGGCCGGTGTGAAATATGCAAGAATGGTGCTATGGCAATAGTTGATTTAAAGGAATATACCGACCGGTAGAAAAACGCTGCTGAACAGAACCGGAAAAGCAGGCCTGTGCGAAATTTACAGGGGGAAATGAAAGTGTGGGCAACAGGCATCAGCCTGTTTATTTCTTTTCTATTTTCTTAGCGGCTATTTTTAAAAGTTGTTCCGCTCCTTTTGCCGACTCAACCAGCAACACCAAAAATTCCCGATCCATTTTTTTCCCTGCGGATGTTTTATAAAAGGCCACCAGGTCATCTATTTCACTTTCCGTAAAAGTTCGCCGGTATATATTCACCAGGCAATTGTCGATCAACTTTGCAGTTAGTCCGGTGGTGATCTCCGACATTAGTTTATTGTAAAACTCCCTGGAGTGGCTGGTATCTTTTTGCTGGTCCTCCATGATCTTTATCCGCAATATGGTTTCAATACTGAGCCCGTTTTTTTCGCTCAGCAACTGGCGTATTTTCCGGGTATAGGAATCGTCGGGAACTGCGACAGTGTCATTTCTCAATACATTGGCCGTATCCAGCGCTTTTATTTTTTTGATCAGGGTGGAATCAAATTGAGCTGAGCAGACAAATGGCAGCAGCAGTATAAGCAAGGGTAATTGTTTCATATAATCGCTATTGACTGCAAAGTTAGGTCAATGGGGCATAAACGACTTAGTTATCGCAGGCTCTCCTGTGGAAGATATTGCGAGGAATGCTCTGTGATGACATAAATAATAGCCCGGACGCCATTTCTGCTCTCAACTTAACTAACAACAAGAGAACAGCGGAGATTCGGGGCTTTACCCGCCCGGAAAGACAGGAAGCGCAAAAAAAATGTAACCAGATTTGAACATGAGAGATCGGAAACATCAACTTTAGAAACCATTCTGTTCTCACAGTGTCTCTTATGAAAAACGCTGCGAGGGTAAATCGCCTGACTAGTCGCTTTTACAAAAGAAATCTACAATTTCCAGCCGGGGTGTTATTATCAGGTTGATTTGATTAGGTGTATATCCCAAGTCATTTGAAAAAAAAGTCTCCTTTGCGATTACGGTATCGTGGGAATAAACTTTTACGTCATACACAAAATCATGACTGACCGAAACAGAATCCTTTGCCACTTCTTTTCGGGCAATAAAGTCAAACGAATCAAATTTCATCCTGTAATTACTAATCATAACGATTACGCTATCTGCATGATTTTTATACCGCATCTCCACCGATACTTTTGTTTTGGATCTGAAACCGCAAGCTGCTAGAAGGAAGCAAGTTGCTATAATTAAATTCCGCATTTTAATACGTTTTTATTAGTGCTCAATACTAGACGTTGGATGTTCCTATGCTCCTTTTGTTTTATGCAGGTCTTCCTATATTTCTGTCTTCGCGGTGTCTCCTATGGAAGACCCCGTGAGGGGATGCCCTGCGAGAACATAATAACTTCATTTAGCGACCATAGTTCCTGAACAAATCACTCTGCGTGATAGATAATTTAATATTTCTTCCTTCAAAAAGGGTCCGTATTTTATTAGAATCCCTGGATGCAGCGACAACACCATACAGATTTAATTCTTTCAATTTTGGTAATTCAAGAACAACAGGCATTGCCAGGTTAACATCCAGGTTCTTGTTAAAACTCAGATCCAGTACTTCAAGTTCCTTGAGCCTTGACATATTTTGAGGCAGCTCCGTAATTTGGTTCTTTTGAAGCGATAAATATTTGAGATGTTTCAAATTTCCAATTCGCTCTGGAATATTAGATATTCTATTGCCTGTCAGGGAATCTAAAGGTGTATCAGTCCTTGCAAGTGTTAGCCAAGAAGTCCCCAAATTTAAATAACTTAATTGCCTTTTTTCAAATACACTATCTGGTATTTCAGTCAACCCACGATCGGGCAAATTTATTTTTCCAGTTGAATGTTGCATTGTGGGTCTGCAACCGAGAATGCTATAGGTAAGTAATAAAAAAAATAAAGTATTTTTCATTAATAGTATTATTAAAGACGGTCAAGCCTTAATTGAGAAATCGTGAAGGAAGAAAAATTCTCATAATCTTCGTTTGCAAACTCGAACAAATCGATAAAAACATTCACCAATTTGGTAGAGGAGAGTTTTACATATGGTTCCAATACGCCATCATTCCAAAGTAATTTCCATTCACCTCCTTTATCATGTATAATGACTTTGCCTAAATAACAAATAAGGCTGGAATAGACTTTTTTAAAATAATTGTCAATTGATATATCCTTCAGTTTTGCGTCGATCAGATTTAAGCTTTCAAATGTTGAGTTTAGCTCCATTGGATGTATGCCAAGAGCTTTCCCAATTTCGTTTTCGACCTGACATAGCTTTTGAAAAAAAAACTCCTCGCTAATAAAAACTCCTTTTAAAATATGCGAGGAGTTTTGAGATTCTACTTGTTTTCTAAACGTTCTAAGATCGGATTCTGAAGGAAATACAATGCCGAAATCATCATCTTGAAAGCAGAGTAAGATAACTCCATTATCTAAAAGATAATAAGTGGTAGTATCACCATTACCCAACTTTAAATCATCTCTTTTGGTTGGATTTTGTTTTAATAAATCACTTACACGACTTTTAGATATTTTCCCTTTCATTACTTGAAATTAGTAAAGAGTTGTAGATTTTATTTTTAGTTAATCCAGACTTTCAGGGTCAAGATCAAAGTTAGGTGTAACAGGGTCCAATAAATACATTTGTATCTCCTGGCTTATAATTTGAAATAGGGCATTTAATACACCTATAGGTACGCCAGTACCTTTTAGATTTGACGGGTCTTTGCTATACACAAATCTTGGTGATTCAAATGAAATTTTATTGAGAACCGGATCCCACTTTGCTTTTGATTGCCAAATATTAACTCCTTTAGCCTTTGCCTCATCAATTATTGACTGACCTATCTCTGTGTCATCTGTAGTTATAAAAACCAGCACCGGAGCATTTGTCATCCTATTGATAGGCGGTTGAATTGCCATAAAATAAGGATCATTCATAACTTTATCCCATGCTTTCTTAACTGCTTCCAGTTCGCCTAAAATTTGATATTTGTTAGTGGATAATTCTAATGTACCAGAGTAAGCTTTTACTTCGGCCATAAAGAAATTTTCAAGCCTTTCAATATGTGCAGCGCCATTATTCCCTTCATTCCAAACTAATGTAAAGCTTTCCTTGGCATCAGGTCTTACTTGAGTAGGAAGATTAGGATAATTTCGTTGCGCCCGTTCCGGAGCATTAAAATTGACTCTGTTTTCTTTTAATCCAAAGTATTGCAAAGCGGTTTCTTCAAAAGCCTTTCCAACCTTTTTATTGAATGTTATTTGATCGACTCCTACATCCCATTTTCTTGCTTTACATAAATTTCGTAGTTGTTCAGTTCCAAACCGCTGAGTGGATGTTGAAAGAGTATTGAGATCATCCCAAAATGATCCATTATCGTTGATACTGGCAATTCCATCTGATAATACTGGTTTTTCCCACCAAAGCCAGGGATAACCCAGTTCCACACCCGGAAAGAATTCTTCCGTTACCACTATGCCATTTAGTATGCGGTAATCGCTCAATGCACACCACCAGTTGCCATCGGGGCATTCAGGACTGCCGGTATTTCCGGTATTGTTGCTGCCGCCATTGCCATTGGGGTTGTTATTATTGTTGTTATTATTTCCGTCGTCTAATGGTACGCCGCCACCACCTGCATCATCAATAATATCTATCCAGTAGGTGGTAGACTGGCACTGTGTTTCATAATGCCCCCCATTACAATTGGGGTCGCCGGGAGGGCATCCTACCACTTCACCGTCATCGTTACTGACCCATATATCCTCGCAGGTGGTGGTGGTAACGGGTACTGTTAGCGATAATACATTGTTTGTATTAGCTGGTGCAGCACACTGAACAGGTTCTTTGCCAATTTTTACAAAAGTCCTCTTAGGAACTTTGCCATTTGCCAACCGGTTAAACAGTCTTTTATCGCCAATGGTAAACATACGGTGCCCGAACGACTGTTTTTGTAAAGCCATCATTTGCATGGCCATTGATTCGGCTGTTAGTCCATTGGTGGATGTGCCGAACCCAAATTTTGCATAGTCTCTTCCCCGGAAAAGACGGATGGTAACGGTGTCATTTACCTTACAGGCTAAAAAGGAATTGACATAAGTTGTATTGGCCTTTACCAATGGCACCAGCACGACCGTATCTGCAGAAACCCCAGATGAACTATTAGCCGATCCTGCTGCCGCAGACCGTACATCAGCAGCATTAGCCAGTATGGTAGACCCTTCCCAGCGGGGAATACCTTCTTTTACGGCTATGTTGTTCAAAAAATGTTGCTGACTGTTCTGCGCCCTGATGGCTGCAGCTATCCTGCTGAATATTGGATTTGAGTGGGCGGGCACCTGTAGAAAAGCATCTGAAGGAGATTGATTGAGATAAGCCTGAGATCCGTCAGCATTGATTTTACTGCAATTGTAAAAAATAATGCCGGTAGCATTTAACGCAATCAAAAAAAGGCAGATTGTTTTTGCTTGCTGTTTCATAAGAGTAGCGTTTGGTGATAAAAAATTATCAACCAAAATATCAATACATCATGAAAAACACCGTAGAAAAAGTTCGTCTCTGCTATAGAATTTGTCTTTGCAAAAGGGATATATTCTTTACAAAAAAGTTTTAGAATTTTGTTCCTGCTGCAATGAAAAAAGCCAGGACAAGAATGCCCTCTGTATGCTTAGGCCTTACCCAATTCATTCCGAATGCCTGGCCATGTTGCAACCATCTTCCTGTAATAAATAGAAATATTTCGATGACAACATTTCAGGTTTGTATCCTGCTGATGAAATCAAACACAAACCTGCTTTTTTGGTAAGGACTCATTACCAATCAATTATTTTTTTTAGTTTGTCCTGGTTTTGGGCTGACCTTGTTCGGGACTCGTTCGAGACTGGTTCGTAAATGATTCCTGCACTTTTTGAAGACTGTTCAATGACATGTCAATATTGCATTTCGCAGTGGCGAACGGGGAACGAAGCAGGTTCGAATAAGATACAATTCGGGATTTGGTATTTGGTATTTGGGATTTGGGGTTTGGATTTGATTCCTGGATTGTACTATTGTTTATTTTTAATTCTTAATTACTAATTATTAATTATTAATTATTTACTTCCTCGTTTTCAGACACCTCACTTCGTTCGTTGTGACTATGCACCAATAAGTACTGACTCCTGCCCCTCTCCCCTTGCCAAATCCTTCAAATGATGTAGGTTTGCGCCTCAAGTATTAAATTTTAATTCATGGCACAAAAGATTAAAGTAGCCAACCCGGTCGTAGAACTGGACGGCGATGAAATGACAAGAATTATCTGGAAATTCATAAAGGACAAACTGATTCTACCCTATCTCGACATTGACATTAAGTATTACGACCTGGGCATGGAATACCGGGACAAAACTGACGACCAGGTGACCATCGACGCAGCCAATGCCATTAAACAATACGGCGTCGGTATCAAATGCGCCACCATTACACCGGATGAAGCACGTGTAAAAGAGTTTAACCTGAAACAAATGTGGAAGAGCCCCAACGGCACCATCCGCAATATTCTCGACGGAACAGTATTCCGTGAGCCCATCGTCATCAAAAACGTACCAAGACTGGTGACCAACTGGACCGCACCCATCATTGTTGGCCGTCATGCATTTGGCGACCAGTACCGCGCTACTGATTTCGTTGTGCCCGGTAAAGGAAAACTGACCATCAAGTTTGAAGGTGAAGACGGCAAAGTGATAGAACATGAAGTATTCAAATTCAAAGGTGGTGGTGTAGCACTCAGCATGTACAATACCGATGAGAGTATTGCCGGTTTTGCGCGCAGTTGCTTTAATATGGCGCTCAGTAAAAAATGGCCGTTATATCTTTCCACCAAGAATACCATTCTTAAGAAATACGATGGACGCTTTAAGGATATCTTCGCAGATATTTATGAAAAAGAATTCAAAGCCAAATTCCAGGAAGCAGGTATCGTGTATGAACATCGCCTGATCGATGATATGGTGGCAAGCGCATTGAAATGGAATGGCAATTTTGTATGGGCCTGTAAAAACTATGATGGTGATGTACAATCCGATTCAGTGGCACAGGGTTTTGGATCACTCGGACTGATGACATCGGTACTGGTGACACCGGATGGCAATACCATGGAAGCAGAAGCTGCACATGGTACCGTTACCCGTCATTACCGCGACCACCAGGCAGGCAAACCAACTTCTACCAATCCCATCGCTTCTATTTTTGCATGGACAAGGGGATTGGCATTTCGTGGCAAGCTGGATAAAAACCAGGCACTGATCAACTTCGCCAATGCACTGGAAGCAGTTTGTATCGAAACAGTGGAAGAAGGAAAGATGACCAAGGATTTGGCAGTTTGTATTCATGGCAATAAAGTGAACCACGGTGATCATTACCTGTATACCGAAGAGTTTCTCGATGCCATCGATCAAAACCTGCAGAAGAAGCTGAAATAATTGTATACTGCATATATTCTTATAACGAAGCCCCGCATACGCGGGGCTTTTTTTATACAGTGAATCATTAACATTCAATCCCGCCGGGAGCGCGCTCATCTGTTTTCAAATTATCATAACTTTAGACGCTACAACCAATTTTCTGACAACAACTGCATTAACACGACATCATGAAAAAACAGCTCCTGTTAACCATCGCCATCATTCTGGCGGGTTATCATTTTTTACCTGCTCAGTCATACGATCCGTCATTATATAACAGCATGCAATGGCGCATGATTGGCCCGCACCGCGGTGGCAGGACAATCGGCGCTGTGGGTGTACCACAACAGCCCAATGTATTTTACATCGGCGTCAACAATGGTGGTGTGTGGAAGACGACTGATTTTGGCAGGACATGGAACCCCGTCTTTGATGATCAGAATACCGGTTCTGTGGGCGATGTGGCAGTGGCCCCTTCCAATCCGAATGTGGTATATGTTGGTTCGGGCGAAGGTGTGCAAAGGCCAGACTTAAGTGTGGGAAACGGCATGTATAAATCAACCGATGCCGGCAAGACATGGGTTCATCTTGGATTGGAGAATGCACAGCAAATCGGCGGGCTGGCTGTTGATCCCAGCAATGAAAACAAAATATTTGTAGCCGCACTGGGCCACCCTTACGGACCGAATAAAGAAAGAGGTGTGTACCGCAGCACCGATGGCGGCAAAACATGGGAGCAGGTATTGTATAAAGATGAAAACACCGGGGCGATACAGGTAGCGATTGATCCAAAAAACAGTAATATCATATATGCAGACATGTGGGCAGGACGCCAGGGCCCCTGGGAAAATGGCGCGTGGAACGGACCAGAGAGTGGTTTGTTTAAATCAACCGATGGTGGCAATACCTGGAAAAAATTAACCAATGGGCTTCCGGGAACAGATAAGGGTTTGGGAAGGATTGGTTTTTGCATCGCTCCTTCCAATACAAATCGTTTATACGCCACCGTTGAGGCAGATAATGCCAACAGTGGTGTATACAAAAGCGATGATGGCGGAGAATCCTGGGCAAGAATTCAAACGGATGGCAGGTTGTGGGGACGCGGCAGCGATTTTGCAGAACTGAAAGTAGACCCTAAAAATGCGGATATTGTTTATGATGCCAATGTAGTGACCTGGAAATCTGTCGATGCTGGTAAAACATGGACAGCCTTTCGTGGCGCGCCGGGTGGAGATGATTACCACCGTATTTGGATCAATCCTGATAACACCAATATTATTTTAATCGCCAGCGACCAGGGCGCTATTATTACCGTCAATGGTGGTCAAAGTTTTTCTTCCTGGTATAACCAGCCCACTGCGCAATTCTATCATGTAAGCACCGATAATGCCTTTCCCTATAATGTATATGGGGGACAGCAGGAAAGTGGATCGGTTGGCATCGCTTCACGTGGCAATGACGGGCAAATTACCTTTCGGGAATGGCATCCTGTGGGTGTGGAAGAATATGGCTATGTAGCCGCCGATCCGCTGGATCCAAATATTATTTACGGGGGAAAAATCACCCGGTACGACAAACGAACCGGTCATGTGCAGAATATATCACCCGAAGCAGTTCGTTCCGGCAAATATCGTTTCCTGCGCACGGCACCAATATTGTTTTCACCAATCGACAAAAAGACTTTGTATTTCGCGGGAAATGTTCTGTTCAAAACAACGAATGGCGGGAACAACTGGCAAACCATCAGCCCCGACCTCACCCGTGAAAGCTGGGATATTCCATCCAGTGTTGGCATTTACACCACGGAGGAATTAAAAAAGATGCCGAGAAGAGGTGTCATCTATACCATTGCCCCTTCTCCGAAAGACATTAATACGATATGGGTGGGTACTGACGATGGATTGATTCATATTACGAAGGACGGTGGAAAATCCTGGAAAAATATTACACCGGCTGCTGTCACTTCCTGGAGCAAGGTATCGTTGATGGAGGCAAGTCATTACGATGTCAACACAGCTTATGCTGCGGTTAACCGTATCCGTTGTGATGACATGAAACCACATATCTATAAAACAACTGATGGTGGAAAATCCTGGGCCGAAATCGTTACCGGTCTTCCGGATGACCCGATTAATGCAGTAAGAGAGGACCCCTATAAAAAGGGATTATTGTTTGCAGGTTCTGAGCGGGCTGTATATGTTTCTTTTGATGATGGAGCGCATTGGCAAACACTTCGGCTGAACATGCCTGCTACTTCAATTCGTGATATCGTAATCAAGGATGATGACCTGGTTGCGGGTACGCATGGCCGTGGGTTCTGGATACTGGACAATATCACGCCGCTTCGCCAGTTGACAGAACAGTTAGCCAGCAGCAATTCAATTTTATTCAAACCACAAACAGCACTGCGCATTCACTGGAGTATGTATACCGATACGCCATTGCCGCAGGAGGAACCTGCCGGGCAAAATCCGCCGGATGGTGCTATCATCGATTATTTCCTCAAAGAAAAACCCAGTGGTGAAGTAACATTGGATATTAAAGACAGCAAAGGAAAAACCGTGCGTCATTTTTCCAGCAATGATACACCTTACGAAATTCCACAGGTAAATATTCCCCTGTACTGGATACGCCCGCAGCAAATATTATCGGCTGAAGCAGGTTCACACCGTTTTCTATGGGACCTGCATTATACGCCGTTGAATGAACCACCTTCTTATCCCATCTCGGCTATTTATAAAAATACCGCACCGGATTTTACATCACCCTGGGTAATGCCGGGCGATTATACGGTTACGCTAACTGCAGGCGGGCAGCATTTTTCACAGGTGCTGCATGTAAAAAATGATCCAAGGGTAAAGACAAGTATGGCAGATTTGCAACAACAACATGATTTATCAGTTGCCTGTTATGCGGGAAAAATGGCAGCAATTAAAATGCAGGAAGAAGTAAAGGCCCTTCATGAAAAAGTAAAACAATCCATGACCAATGCCAGCAATACGGCAATAAAGGCCCTGCAGGAACTGGACAAACAACTTACCGGCATGGAGAATGGCGACCGGGAAAAGCAGGTGCCGGGCATCAGCCGGCTGATTGGATCATTTGGCAGCGTGATGAATACATTACAGGATGCAGATCGTGCACCAACCAGCCAGGCCGCAGCAGCGGTTGCAAAATGCCAGGCCGATCTGAAATGGCTGGAAACAAGCTGGAAGGCCTTACGCGGCAAAATACCTGGGGGCAACTAAAGAAAAAAGCCATCCTGGGAACAGGACGGCCTCTAACGATTGCTTGCCATATAAAAAAAAGCTGAAATTATTTCTTAGCGGCTGAGTCAGCTTTAGCTTTAGTTGTATCAGTTGCTGGTTTTGCAGTAGTATCAACTGGTTTAGTAGTTGTATCTACAGTAGGAGCAGCAGTAGTATCAGCAGGTTTTGCAGATGAATCTGTGCTGTTGTTACATGCTACAGCGAACGTTCCGATCGCCAAAACTAACAGGAGCTTTTTCATTTGTTTGTCTTTTTGTTTGTAAATAATGATTTGGACTTTATTCCTGAATCAGGAAAAGGTAACCCCCGGGCGCAAAATATTTTTTTTAGGCGGGCAGTTGGGTTACTATTTGTTACTTTGAGTATTAAATAAACAGTTGGAGTGACGACATATTCAAAAGAGAACGAGCTACTTAAAGGGTTGGTTACTAACGATAAAGACGCCATTGAAACCATTTACAGGGACAATTATGGAATGGTTCAGGCGCTGGTAGTGAACAACAGTGGTTCAGCGGACGATGCGAGGGATATATTCCAGGAAACCATGATAGTTCTTTATGAAAAGGCGAAATCGGGGAATTTTGAGCTCAACTGCCAACTGAAGACCTATATGTATTCTGTCAGCCGCAGGATATGGCTCAAGCGGCTTCAGCAAGCGCAGAAATATACTTCAGGCATCGTTAATATGTCGGAAGTAGTGCAGGTAGAAGAAGAAATTGAGCAGCATGAAAAAAAGAACGCCGAGTTCCTGGTGATGGAGAAGGCTATGATGAGTTTGGGCGAACCGTGCAAGAGTTTACTGGAAGCCTATTATCTGCAGAAAAAAACTATGACCGAGATAGCTGGAAGTTTTGGATATACGAATGCAGAGAATGCCAAAAACCAGAAGTATAAGTGCCTGATGCGGTTGAAAAAAATATTCTTTGCGCAACATAAAAATCAGTAACAGTGATGGAAGATATTCAATTATTAGATGCAGTAGAAAGATACATTCGCGGTGAAATGAATGCGGATGAGTTATCTTATTTTGAGCAGTTGCGCAAATCCAGCCCGGATATTGATCAACTGGTAGTGGAGCATTCTATCTTCCTTCACCAGTTGAATGATTTTGGCAGCCGTAAACAATTCCGCAATCATCTCCAGGAAACCCACGCACAACTGATGAATAGCGGCGCTATCAAAGAAGAAGCCCCGAAAACAAAAGTGGTAGACCTGTTTAAGAAATACCGCCGTGTATGGGCCATCGCTGCCTGCATTGCAGGAATCATTGCCATTACCATGAGTGGTTTGGTTACTTATTTTGCCACACCTAAATCCAACAATTCCCAGATTCAGCAACTGAGCAGGGAATTGAACAATATTAAAATAAAGCAAAACGAATTTTCAAAGAAGTTAAGCAATTCAAGTGCAGAGAGTACAAAGGCTCCGGCAAATGCTGATGTAAAAATTGCCGGTACTGGTTTTTTAATTGACGGCAAAGGTTATATCATCACCAATTCACACGTTATTAAAAATGCCAAAACAGTGTTGGTACAAAATGCCAAAGGACAGGAATTTAATGTTGACGTAGTGCTCCTGGATACTGAAAGAGACCTGGCAGTATTGAAAATGCAGGACAGCAGTTTCAAACAAATCGAACAGCTTCCCTATGGCTTTAAGAAAACCGGTGCTGAACTGGGTGAGCAAATTTTCACACTGGGTTATCCCCGCGATGAAATTGTATATGGTGAAGGTTACCTGAGTGCCGCTACGGGTTATAACGGAGACACTTTGAGTTGCCAGATTGCCGTTGCTGCCAACCCCGGTAATAGCGGTGGACCGGTATTCAATAAAAATGGTGAAATCGTTGGTATACTCAGTACGCGCCAGTTGCAGGCGCAGGGATTTGTATTTGCAGTAACTGCGAAAAATATTTTCAGGTCGCTGGAAGAATTGAAAAAATCTGATACTACTTATCAAAATATTAAAGTAAACACAGTTTCCAGTGTTAAGGGTCTTGACCGTGTACAGCAGATTAAGAAAATTGAAGATTGTGTTTTCCTCGTAAAAACCTATTAATTCCCTATCAAAAAAATCCTGGTACCAAATACAAAGCCCCTTGCTATGGGGCTTTATTATTGTAGATCTCACATTGTTTATCTGTCAGGCTGATGCTTTCAATCGCTGAATGACCGCCAGCACAGGGCCCCTGGTAACTTTTACATCGTGGTGTGCGTGAAGCGGAACATCAAAGAAACCACCAGGACCCAGTTTTATTACTTTTCCTTCTACATGGCATTCGCACTCCCCTTCCAGTATCATAAAGCATTCATTCAAATCGTCGTGGACCTCATCGGGATAATCTGTTTTCAGCCAAAGTACGGTTTGAAATACCTGCGCATCGTCACGCAGTATTTTACTGAACATATTTCCTTTTAATTCATCCGGCAGCAGTGGCTTTATGATACGAAGCCAGTTTTCCCTGGTCGCAAACCTGTTTAACAATGGGAACTTATCAGCAGCGGCGTTCTTCTCCAAATAGAGATTATCGAGTAAGGATAATGTCTTTTCTTTTAAACCTGCGGGTAATTCCTTACTAAATGCCCCGGCATATTGCTCCAGTGACAATTGAAATGACCGCAATGCTGATTTTATCTCCGGAAAATCGCTGGCATTTTTGTCGACTTGTTTCATCCCTTCTGCATCCAGCAAGCCCAGGCAATAATCCTGCAAAACCCCCGAATCTATATATGCTTGTGTGTCCATGCTATAATTGGTTTCTTAAAATTTGCAATCCCATTCTTGCCCTCGTCTTTACCGTGCCCAGCGGCATGGCCAGAATTTTTGATACTTCATCCTGTGTATACCCTTTAAAATATACCAGGTCAATGATTTCCCGGTATTTTGGCTCCAGTTTGGCCACGATATCCTTTAGCCCTGTAAATTCCTGCTCTTCTGTAGCATAACTGTTACCTTCAGTATATTCGTTGTCACCAAGGTTTTGGTTTTTAATTTTTTGTTTATGTTGCTTCGAACGCAGGTAGTCTATAGCCGTATACCGCGTTATGTTTAACAACCAGGTGAAAAAACTGCCTTTTTCTTCACTATAGGAGGATATGTTTTTCCAAACCTTTACAAATGTTTCCTGTAAAACGTCCTCGGCTGTTGTATCGTCCTTTACAATTTTACAGATGATACCATATAGTGAAGGACCGTAATTGTCGTACAGCAAGGCAAACCCCTCACGGCTTTTATTCCGCAACAATTCTACCAGGTCATGTGTTGCTATCGGGGTGGCAGTTGGCATATATGGTTACTGAAAATATACTGTTCAAAACCAATTGAATGGTTTATACGAATATATCCTTGTCAATTCTTGTCAAAAGTAAAAAAAACGGGCTTGCATGTCCCCTGAAATTCATGATATTTTTATCACCGGCGGAACAGGTTATATTGGCAAAAGACTGGTGGCCCGGCTCCTTGAAAAAGGCCACAGGGTAACTGTACTGGTCAGAAAAGGTTCTGAAAACAAGGTTATGGCAGGTGCCCGGATTGTTACGGGAAATCCTTTCGATGCCAGCAGTTTTGTACATGCCATTCCGGCCAATGCCGTTTATATACAATTACTTGGTGTCGCACATCCTTCTCCCAAAAAAGCAGCGCAGTTTGTTTCCATTGATCTTGCCTCCGCAAAAGCCTCTGCTTTGGCTGCAGCGAATGCCAAAGCAGCCCATATTATTTATGTGAGTGTATCCATGGAGCCATCATCCATCATGGCTGCCTACCAGGAAGTACGGAAACAGGGTGAAAGATTTTTCAGCCAAACCAATATTCCCTGCACATGCATCAGGCCCTGGTATGTAGTGGGACCGGGACATTACTGGCCGCTGTTATTGCTTCCAGTCTATGGGTTCGCTTCATTGATTCCTTCCATGCGGAGAAAAGCAACTGCTTTTGGACTGGTTACCATCCGTCAAATGCTGGATACACTGGTAAAATCAGTGGAAAACAAACCTGCAGGATTTGAAATAATAGATATCCCCGCTATCAGGAAGCATTAATTCCACAACCTCGTGGGATATTCGCCGGCATTCACCAGTTGATCAAGACTGGCTTTCACACCGGGCGCATCTTCTTTGTAAGTAACCCCAAACCATTGTGCGGAAGTTGGTATGACTTTAATAACCCCACCGCTCCTGTGAATAAAATCATCTGCTACAATGGGTATAAAAAATTCTGCCTTAGGGTTGGAAATACTGCTGGTAAGAAATGTATGAAACAATTTCTCGGAGTAAGGAAAGATGGATGTATCGAAACACCAGAAATTCATGGATACGCTGGAATGAATGGGGAGTTCTTTGGGTGATTGGTTGTCATCGCAGATAATTTTCCCATTTTGCATGGAAATATTGATCCGCTCCGCAATGGAAGTGAGATTGTTTTGTGCGTCGACCTGGCAAACACCACGGTTAACGGTTCCGTTATCGCTCAGTGTCTTTAACAGGTCGTATCCAATAATGGAATAAACTTTTTCGCTGCAGTCAGTTGTCAGAAAGGTATATGCTTTTTCAAATGCATCGCGGCCATAAAAATCATCCGCATTGATTACGGCAAAGGGTTCTTTTACCACATCGCGGGCACAAAGCACGGCATGTGCCGTTCCCCATGGTTTTGTGCGATCGGCAGGTACCTGGAATTCGCCGGTAAAAGAATGGATGTCCTGGTACACATAATCAACAGCAATTTTACCTTTCAGCTTCGGCTCAAATATCTGGCTGAAATCGGAAGCAAATTCTTTCCGGATAATAAACACTACTTTTTTGAAGCCCGCGCGCATGGCATCATAGATCGAATAGTCCATTATGGTTTCTCCGCCCGGTCCGAAGGATTGTATCTGCTTCATACTTCCATAACGTGAGGCCATACCGGCGGCAAGAATCAAAAGCGTAGGTTGTTGCATCAGTTGTTTATTTTTGACGGCACGAAAATATAAAATAAAGTTGTGGAACAAGAACCTGTATGAAATTTATACCCGGCGATATCGTAAACCCAGCAGCAGTTACCATAGACAGCATTAAGCTTCCATTACTTTCTGAAAAAGAACTGTGCCTGGATGTGTTGCGGCTGGATAAAATTGATCCCGTTATATCGGGGAACAAATGGTTTAAACTCCAGTATTATTTGGCAGATGCACTGAATAGAGGGCTGCAATCCATACTTACTTTTGGCGGAGCCTGGTCAAATCATATTGTGGCAACAGCCTGCGCCACAAAAAAAGCCGGCATGAAGAGTATTGGCATCATTCGCGGTGAACAACCGGCAATCTATTCACAAAGCCTGCAAACTGCGGTTAGCCATGGCATGCAGTTGGTTTTTGTAACGCGGGAACAATATGCATTATTAAAACAAAACCCTTTGTCGCTGCAGGAACAATACCCGGATGCGCTAATCATACCGGAAGGTGGTGAGGGTGAAAAAGGCAGACTGGGTGCTTCGGAAATTTTACAATTGGCCGGTGCGGAAAATTATTCTCATATCATTTGTGCCATGGGAACGGGCACTATGGCAATGGGCCTGGCAATGGCCGCCGGCCAACAGCAGGTAATTGCCATCCCTGTGCTAAAAGGCTTTGAACACTGGAAAGAAAACGAGTCGCCTGTTACAGACAAAGGCCTGTTGAATCAATTAACCGTCATCAGTGATTATCATTTTGGCGGTTATGCCAAAAAAAATAGTCAGTTGCTGGATTTTATGAACAGTTTTTACCGGCAAACCGGTATACCCAGTGATTTTGTGTACACGGGAAAAATGTTTTTTGCGGCGATGGATTTGATCAGCAGGGATTTTTTTCCACCCGGCAGTTCCGTCCTGGCCATTCACAGTGGCGGTTTGCAGGGAAACCAGTCATTGCCTGCACAAAGCCTGCAATTTTAATCGTATCATTCATTTCCAGTATGATATTTGAAGATACAGAGCAAATATCTTTGTACTTTAACCGTTATCTTGCACATAACCCAATCGACGCATGTTTCTACAGAGAAGCCTTATTATATTTCTTTGCCTGACTTCCCTGGGCGCGGCTGCACAGGACACATTACCAAAATTTACATTGCTGAACAAAGGAGGCAACCGCATCATTACCAGTTGGACCAATACCTATGGCTCCAATATTAAACAATTGAGTATCCAGCGTTCTTTTGACAGCACCCGGAATTTTAAAACCATCATGACGCTGCCCGATCCCACGATTCCGCAGAATGGTTATGTTGATACCAAGGCAACCAATGATCACATGTTTTACCGCCTCTATATTTTGCTGGACAGTGGCAATTACATGTTCAGCGCTTCGAAACGGCCCACGCCTGACACCATAAAAGCAAAACCGGTGGTAAAAGAAACACCGAAGACAGATACCAAAACAATCGAAGAACCCAGGACCGACGACAAAAAACCTGTAACCGTACCACCTGCGGCAAAGGATGTGGTAAAAACAGAGCCGAAGACCGATATCAAACCGGAAGCAAAGGAACCGGTAAAACCAAAGGAAATACCTGAGAGGATACTTTACATTAAAAAACGAGATACACTTATTGGCCAGGTAGGTGAACGAAGCCTGAAGAGATTCAGGGATTCGATGGCGGTACATAGCAAGGACACGCTCAGCTTTGCCATCGCCGATACCATTGTTATCAAACCTTTTGTTCCCAAGGAAATCTGGAAGCCGTCGAAATTTGTTTTTACGGAGAAAGACGGAAATGTAAAAATCCTGTTGCCCGAAGCTGCAGCAAAGAAATACAGCATTAAATTTTTTGAACAGGACAGTTCCCCATTATTTGAAGTAAAACTGATACGTGACAGTTTGCTGATACTGGACAAAACCAATTTTATTCATTCAGGCTGGTTTAAATTTGAACTGTATGAAGATGGGCAATTGAAGGAAAAACAGAAATTGTTTATTCCAAAAGACTTTTAAGGAATCAATTCAATATCAAATACTGTTTCAACATTCCTTTTTACTTTTTCTTTCACTTCTTCCATGGCAACAAAACGGTTCAATTCTTTTTGCAGTGAAGTGACCTGTTTGTTTTGAATGCCACAGGGCACGATGTAATCGAAATAATGAAGATCGGTGTTTACATTAAATGCAAAACCATGCATGGTTACCCAACGGCTGCAGCGCACACCAATGGCACAGATTTTTCTTTCCTTTCCTTTTACCAGGGGATCAAGCCACACGCCTGTTTCACCTGCTGAACGTTCTCCTTTCAAACCATAATCCGCCATGGTCAGGATGATGACTTCTTCTATATTCCTGAGAAATTTACCTATATCGGTATAAAATTTTTCCAGATCAAAAATGGGATACCCTACCAGTTGCTGTGGCCCGTGAAAGGTAATATCTCCTCCCCTGTTACTGGCAAAGAAATCAATCCCCCATGCTCTGCGTTCTTCTTCTCCAATTAGCACATGCTCCATCTTGCCACTTTTCCCAAGTGTATACACGGGTGGGTGCTCGACAAACAATAAATGGTGTTCTGTACCGGGCGTATCATTAAAGTGATCAGGTAATGCAGTTTGCAGCATGGATCGTGCTTCCGATTTGGCATGTACATTTTTTTGCAGCAACTGTTCCTGGTAATCCCAGGCAGCTTTATAATCCATTGTTCCGAGGTCGTTGAAATGTACAGGCTGCATAAACTGCAAATTTATCCCATTTTCACCGCATTCTGCCGGTATCAATTTTTTGTTTGACCATGGAGGAATACCGGTTTACCATGAAAACAGGAGTGTCGGGTCCATCTTCGGCAGCGAGGAATTATATTTGCAGAAACTTAGATATCCATGCGAAAAGATGAGGAACAGGAGGAATTGCTGGAGCAGGACGGCCCCGAAGAACTATATGAACGCTTTTCCATTACAGTTGACAAGGGACAGGAACCTTTGCGCCTGGATAAATTTCTCGTGGCCCGGATCGAAAATGCCACGCGCAACAAAGTACAAAAAGCTATTGAAGCCGGCCGGGTAACCGTCAACACCAAACAGGTACAACCAAACTATAAGGTGAAGCCCAGCGATGACATCATTGTTTACAGCGACAAGGAAGTACAGGGCGAAGAAATTATACCTGAAGAACTGCCGCTTAATATTGTGTACGAAGACAACGATGTATTAATCATCAATAAGAAACCGGGCATGGTAGTACATCCCGGCTGTGGCAACTATACGGGCACATTGATTAATGGTGTTGCATATTATCTTACCCGGCAAAATAAAAATATCACCGAAGACACACTGCCGCGCTTTGGCATGGTTCACCGCATTGATAAAAATACCAGCGGCTTAATGGTGCTGGCCAAAACAGATAAGGCGGTGGCTTCCCTTGCAAAACAGTTTTTTGATCACACTGTCCATCGCCGTTACATTGCGTTGGTTTGGGGCGACGTAGTAGAAGATCATGGCACCATCAATGCGCATATCGGCAGGAACCTGAAACAAAGAAAATTATTTGCGGCTTATCCTGATGGGGAACATGGCAAGGAAGCTATTACGCACTATTCTGTACTGGAAAGATTTGGCTATGTAACACTGGTAGAATGCAGGCTGGAAACAGGCCGCACACACCAGATACGTGTACACATGCAATACATCGGGCACCCTTTGTTCAATGATGAGATGTATGGTGGTGATAAAATTGTAAAAGGAACGGTATTTACCAAGTATAAACAATTTGTGGACAATTGTTTTGAGATATGCCCGCGCCATGCGCTGCATGCAAAATCGATCGGCTTTATACATCCCACTACAAGGAAGGAAGTGATCTTTGAAAGCGAACTGGCCGACGATATGAAAAAAGTAATTGAGAAATGGAGAACCTATGCAAAAGCAAAGGGAGTGGAACAATAACTTGTATCTTTTATTATCTATTTATTGAAATCGAACAGGGTGGCAGTAAACACACCTCTTTCTCTTTTTTTAAATATCGCGTGCCAGTTGCCCACATACCGCAACAGTTTTGGCACAAGGTAATCCCCAAATTTATCCATTTGCACTTCCATGTGTACATCGAAGTCGTACACACCGGCATCATAGCTTAAGTCATAATCGCGGGCGACGATTTCCATAGTCTTATTGTTGAACCAGGTGGTCATTTCATTGATGACAATATCATTTTTTTCCGAGCCCGTTAAATCGGCCCTTGCTTTTATAGAGAATACATAACACCATTGTCCCTGGTACTCTGCCATATCAATGATGAAGTCGTACAATGCGGCGACATCGTTATCAAAAATAGCAATCTTGTTCCCAATGAAAGGTATACCGGGAATTTTTTTACCGGGGTTAAAAAACAACATCTTCAACTGCTCCTTATGCTTTGCAATACCAGATTTGTTTTTAATGCTTAATTCATAGCCTTTAACAATATTGCTTTCACCGCAAATGGTACCGTTGGCAAAAAAAAGGCCGGCATACAACTCGCCGGTATAATAATTCCAGTTTTTATGTTCATCGTAAATATCGCCTGTAGTTTTTTCACTGAGCACTTCGGTGTGCCGGCAGCCTGATTTTACCACCTGTCTTGTTTTACTTTCCAGGCTGGCAACCTGCTGTTGTTTCTTATCCATCATCCGGATATCATTGAGGGAAGTATACCCCAATACTTTCAGGTTTTTAAATGCCTTATAAAAAGTGGTATCGTCTTTTACGCGTTCAATAAAATCGGGCACATTCAGTTTGTTGCGTACGACCACTTCTTTTAATGTCACCGATTTGCCGTTCACATTGACGGATGAATCTTTTTGCGCCAGCAGGCAAACAGGAAGCTGCTGCAACAGGAGGAGGAATACGCCAAATCGTAAATGCTTCATATCAGCACGGTGGTTTTAAGGATGCAGCGCCCGGATTACCTGGAGAACACCATTTTGTAATCAACTTTTACCTTGCCTTTTGAAATATCATCCAGCTTTCCCTTCAGCAATTTCCGTTTCAGGGGTTTTAAATAATCAATGAATAATTTCCCTTCAATGTGATCGTATTCGTGCTGGATAACACGGGCAGTAACACCGTTGAATGTTTTTGTATGCCTTTCAAAATTTTCATCAAAATATTCCAACGTCACTTCTTCCGGTCTTGTTACATCTTCCCGGATCTTTGGTATGCTGAGACAGCCTTCATTGTATGACCAACTGGCGCCATCGAGGTTTTTTACATGTGCATTGATAAAAACCTGTTTAATACCGGGCTCATCAGGATATTTTCCCAATTCATCTTCGTCGGCGTTGGCAAAAATCTGCTCGCTGTCGATAACAAACAAGCGGATATCGCGGTTAACCTGCGGAGCTGCAAGACCCACCCCATTACTTGCATACATGGTTTCCCACATATCGTCTATGAGTTTGGCCAGGTCGGGATAGGATGGTTCAATATCCTTTGCTACAGCCCTCAGTACCGGTGCCCCATACGCTACAATTGGTAAAATCATACTGCTTGAATTGCCGCAAATTTAGGCGAAATTTTATGAAGTAAAGAATGTGCTTACAGGCGTTCCAAATACTCCTGTAACATAATGGTGGCGGCTATTTGGTCGATCATACCCTTCTCTCTCCGCTGCTTCTTTTTCATGCCCATATCAATCATGGCGCGGGAAGCCATTTTAGAAGTAAACCGTTCATCGACAGGTATAACCGGGATTAGGGGAAATTCCTTCTTTAATCGTTCTATGGCTTTCCTGACCAACGGTGTAGCGTGTGTATCGCTGTCATCCAAATTTGCCGGCTCGCCGATGATAAACAATTCCACCTGTTCGGTTTTACAATACTCCTTTAGGAATTTAAACAGTTGGGGCGTTTCGACGGTAGTCAATGCCTGTGCAATAATTTTTAAGGGATCGGTAACGGCCAACCCAGTTCGCTTCAAACCATAGTCGATGCTCAATATGCGCGGCATGGCCTCATTTAATTTTTAAACTGTTAAAACAACTATCAATTGATGTATATGATCACCGGATGAACAGATCGGCGATGACAAATACAGCAAATACTACGCTGGCAATTCCATTGGCTGTCATAAACGCCAGGTTGACCCGGCTCAGGTCGGTGGGCTTTACAATGGAGTGCTGGTACACCAGCATACCAATAAATACTGCCACACCTATCCAGTATGACCAGTGAAATTGTCCGTATACCCCGGCTGCTACCACACAGGCCGCACTGACTACATGGAGCAGGGATGATATGTTTAATGCTTTTGACTTTCCCACGCTGGCCGGAATGGAATACAATTGCTCTGATTTATCAAACTCTTCATCCTGTAAAGCATAAATAATATCAAACCCGCTCACCCAAAACACCACGGCGAAAGAAAACAATACCGGCAATACGGCAAATGCTCCTGTCACGGCAAGGTATGCCCCAATAGGCGCCAGCGATAGACCGATGCCCAATACCAAATGGCACAATGCCGTAAACCTTTTTGTATAACTATACCCCAACACGACGAGCAGGGCCACCGGTGATAAAAAGAAACACAAGCGGTTGATGAACCAGGTACAAACAATAAATGCGATACTACTCAGTATAACAAAGCGGAGCGCACTGCTGGCGGAGATAATTCCTTTGGGTATTTCCCGAATGGCTGTCCTTGGGTTCTTTGCATCAAAACTCCTGTCGAGGTAGCGGTTAAACGCCATGGCGGCGCTGCGGGCAAACACCATACACAATACCACTAGTATAAATAATTTTATAATTAAAAACATAAAATTGTCAGGGTATACCTTCGCATGTGTCCCGGGTACTACAGATGCGGGAACAGACATTACTCCCAAAGTAAACCCGATCATCGCAAATGGCATGGCGAAAATGGTATGGGAGAATTTTATGAGGCTGAGATAGTTCTTTATTTTAGTCATTGTTTATGGTTCATAGTTTATAGTCAATAGCTAATAGTTGATGGTTAATAGCCCATAGTTAATAGCACATAGTTAATTGTTGGCAGTTGACTATTGCTTCGTGTTTTTTATACCCTTCAAAGAATTACGCAGACTGGTTATCATTTTGCATAATATTTCATATTCCTGGTATAGCTTTCTGTAAGCGGGTTCATCTATGTAGTTTCTCTTCCTCGCCAGGTACAAACATGCAACGACTTCAACGGCCGATCTTAATGAATAATTTAGAAATCTTCTAAACTCAGCAGTCGACTGACCTGTACTTCCTTCCGCAATATTCAGAACCACTGAATCAGCTGCCCTTTTTAACTGCGACGCCAGGCTAAACCTTTCTTCTCTTGGAAATGTTTTAGCCATCCGGTCAATTTCATTAGATAAGTCCGCCGCGATTTGCCATACTTTTAACTCCTCAAACCTGAATGCCATAGATAACTCATTAAAAGTGAAAAAAAGTTGCCCACTTTCAATTATTATCTGTTTGCAAAAGACTATGGCCTATTCTCCTATAAGCTTTAACCTGTGAAACATTTACTATGAACTATTTGCTATACTCTATATATTCTTTCGCCAGTTCCCACAATACAATACCTGCGGCTACGGATACATTTAATGAATGCTTCATACCCAGTTGCGGGATTTCAATACAGCCATCACACAATGCAATGGTTGACTGTTC
The DNA here is from genome assembly GCA_044223995.1 of Chitinophagaceae bacterium. GTDB lineage: Bacteria > Bacteroidota > Bacteroidia > Chitinophagales > Chitinophagaceae > JACMLD01. The sequence continues at coordinate 231,239 of JBGALE010000004.1, read as the reverse complement.
AACGCCGGTTACTTCATTTCCAAAAACAACTGCCAGTTTATCACCTCTTTTTATATTTAACCGGTTGAGAAAATGACTTCCCTCCGCCTGTTCAACAGCATACACTACAAAGCCTTCATCTTTCAAGGATTGTATGGCGGCAGCACCACCGGAAAAATGACGGGTGAATACGGTTTCATCAGCGCCCAATGCTGTTTTACTGATTTGTTTGTGCGGCGGGTGGGCAGTATATCCTGTTGTATAAATACCCTGCAGTAAAAAAGCATCAGCGGTACGCAATACACTTCCCACATTATATGCACTCCGGATATTTTCCAGGACGACAACCAGCGGTATTTTTTCCGATTCTTTAAACTCCTCAACCGACTTCCGGTTCAGTTCATCCATGCTGAGTTTTCGCATGGCGCAAAGATACTGTGTTGTAAAGAGATTACCGGCTTCCGGCTGTTCAACAAACGAAAAATTGGGTCAATGACCCAACTATTTTGAGCCCTGATACCTGTCTATTTCTGGTTGAATGAGAATACGATACCGCCCAGTACATTAAACCCGTACACTTCATACTGGTGCCAGCGCTCGTATTTATTGTTGAAGAGGTTATTCATCTGGAACCACAGGTTGAATTGTTTGGTTATTCTGAATTCCATACCGGCACTTGCATCGAAGCCCGACTGGCCTTTATAGCCATCAAACCCTGCAATGGTTTTTACACGGTAACGAGCCCCGGTGAAAAAATCAAGATCGCCTTTGATATAAAAGTCTTTAAACAGTTGCCAGCGCAATGAACTGGTTACCTCAAGCGGGATCAACCCGTAAGCGGCTGCCTGGCCCTGTACTTTTGAATACTGGTTAATCGTCAGCGCATTTGTCCAGTTGAAGTTTTCGCCCTGCGTCAGGCCAATTTCCCCGTGCAATTGCACCGCTTCCAGCGAAGGTGAATACACCGTGCTGAATGTTTTACCATCCACTGTGTCATTTGCAAACAAAGGCATGTTTTTGTATTGCACATAGCCCACTTTCGCACTATAGGTAATATGATCCAGTACAGAACCTTTAAACCCTGCGTAACGTTCCTGCACACGCGTATTTAATAACTGCGTTGGCTGCGATATCCAGGGGTTTAAACCGGCAAAACGTTCGTAGGAACCTTTATTATAATAACCGATCCATCCCAACTGCACGGTAAAACGCTGATCATTGGTGGTGATATCTGCCATGATATTGGGCAGCAGCGTAAATACCTTGTTATCCCAGGAAGGTAGCACACCGGTGGTTATATAAATATTCGGCGTTTTCAACTGAACAGATGGTGAGAAAAAGTAAATATTATTCTGTACAGTCGTCTTGTTGTTGCCAGGCCGGTAGTTTGTAAGATCGGCAGTGAAGCCCAGGTTGATACCAAAGAAACGGCCAAATGTTTTGGTGAGCGGCAGGTTCAGCACTGTATTGGCCTCTGTTGCTTTATTGGAATTATTGTCGCCACTGAAAACAGATACCTTGATATTGGGATGATAGGTCAGCCCGTATTCTGTTGGCGACAGGTTGCGCAGGTTGAGCTTTCCGCCAAAAGTCTGGTAGCGCTGCCGCAACTGATTCTTGGTAAACGATAAAGTAGTGGGGCGATAACCGTATAAAAAATAATCTTCTCCCTTAAAGCCAATACTGCCATTCCATTCCAGGTTGGCAGCAGTTTTCACTGTTCCCGCTGCAGATACTGCCGTCATATTATTTTTCTGGAAAGGAAGGCTTCCTTTCGATGTATAGGCATTGGCAAATACATTGAAGAAAGAACTTTTTCCGTCGCCAAAACTAAATCCTGCCTGCACGTATGGTATATGAACATTGCCCACACCCACTTTTATATAATTGCTGTATTGCCATGCATTCATTGTGTCAATCTGCAGTGCCACTGGTTTCAATGGTACCGGCTGGTAACCGAGCAATAAATTTTGTTGCGGAATGGCATAGGTTAATCGTGGCCGTGAAGAATCTGTTGCGGGCGGCGCCGCATTGAAATTAATTTTCACCGCTTCCCGCAATACAGGTTTGAATGAAGAAGTAATATCGATTTGCTTTTTCCGGGAACTCGTATCCTGTGCAGATACTGCTGTAACAGAACAGGCAAGTATGAGTGTGAATAAACCGTAGTAATGTATGTTTACTGATTGGGGCATTGCTTACTTCGTTTTGCAGTTGGTGTTTAATAATTGAACCGTTCTTCTATTGTCCGTCTATCTTACTGCCTGCTTTCTCTTCTTCTATTACCTGTGACAATTTTTTCTGGGCCAGTTCTTTAAATTCAGGTACGGTAGCATTGTCAACTACGCTCTGGAAAGTAGCTTTGGCATTGAAATAATCTTTCTCTTTCAGGTAAATATCGCCAAGCAAGATATAAGATTTGGTCACCCAGTCGGCATAGGAACCTGATTTATTAATCACTTCGAAGGCAGATTTCTCTGCATCTTTTAATTTGTTTTGATCAAACTGGCAACTGGCAATTTCATACCGTGCTTCTGCCGCAAATGCCGACTTGTTCAGGTTAATGGCATTGCGGAAATAGGATATCGCCAAATCACACTGGTTGGATGTTTGCGCAGATTTGGCCAGCACCATATACGATAGTACTTTATCATCTGTATTGCTGCCTTTTTGGTTCAGCAGGTCTTTAGAATTTTCGGTAGCGTCATTCCATTTTTGCAACTGGTACTGGCTGCGCAACAGTCCGCGCATGGCTTCGAGTTTGTTTTCCTGGGAAGTAGTAAAGGCTTTCAGCCTGGTGAAATATTTTTCAGCCATATCATACTTCTTCAGTTCAAAGAAATTCAAACGGGCTGCCTGCAGCAAAGATTTTTCTCCAAACTTATTGGGTACGCGGTCTGCAATGGCCTGGTAACCGGTTACTGCCTTTTCATAATTTTTCTGGTTGAAATAAATTTCGCTTTTATAATAATTTGCCTCAAGGGCATATTTTCCATCCGGAAACCTGGCCAGGTAGTTTTCAAACCTGCTGAGTGCATTGGTAAAACTGCCATTGTTAAATTGTACCTCCGCCTCCGCATAGCTCAGTGAATCTTCCTGGCTGGTAGAGATATCACGTCCAAGCCCACGCGCAAATGTTACATATTCGCTGCTGCGGCCATCTTCCACATAGATTGTTTTGGCATTGTCCAGTGCCTCATCCGCTTCCGGGCTGGAAGGATATTGTTGTAACAATGCATTGTACTGGTTTAATGCCTCCTTGTTATTGTTCAGGTTGTAATATGCTATCCCCAACCGAAGCAAAGCTTTTGGTTTCAATGATTCGTTGGCAACAGACTTCATCACGTTTTTGAGGAATGGAATCGCTTCCCGGTATTTTTCATCAGACAAATAAGTATTGGCTATCTCCATATTCGCGTCCGGGATAAGACTGGATGTAGGATATACCCGTTCAATGGTTTGCAGCAGTTTGATTTTATCATTGCCATTTTTCACACCAGCTACCATTGATTTCTGGAACAATGCATAATCGCTGCTGGCCCAGGAATAACTCAGCACCTTGTCGTACATCGCCAGTGCTTTGGGAAATTCCCGTTGCATATAATAACAATCAGCGCTTCTTATATAGGCGTCCTGCTCCAATTGGGAAGAATTTATTTTCGGTGTGGTGACTACCTGTTCAAAATAATTGACAGCCTGCTTGTAGTTTTCACGTTTCAGGAAAGCATAGCCCAAATTGTATTTCGCGTTGGTGGGATTCACTTCACCATTTACGCTTCCTGACTTCAGGTAATCAAAATAATAACGGATGGCATCGTCGATTTTATTCAGGCGATATGAAATTTCTCCTTTCCAGAAATTTACATAAGGCAATACGGATTGATTATATGGATCTTTCAACGCTTTATCAAGCAATTCATTGGCAGATATGAGCAAACCATCATTGGCCAGTTCTGTTGCCCTTCCGTATAATATTTTAGCGTATTGTTTCTTTACATTTTCTGAAGGGTTTTGTACACTGTCCATCAATGCTATTGCATCTTTGTAGTTATTACTGTTTGACAAAACACCTACCAGCAATTCTTTGGCCTCTGCGTTATACGTTGAATTGGGATATTCCGACAAAAATCTTTTCAATTCTGCCAGGGCTATATCCTGGTAACCGAGTTCGTAGGAAAGTTTTGCATAATTATACCGGGATACTTCGCGCTGGGAATCGTTGCTGGTATTGGATGCGCAAAATTGGAACGCGCTCCGCGCATTGGCTTTCTGGTTTGTTTTCAGGTAAGCATCTGCCAGCATGTACATACTGTTTTGTGCCAGTGAATCTTCCTTTCCACCGAGTTGTTTAAATCCGTCGATTGCTTTACTATAGTTGGCAGACTGGTAATAGCAATAAGACAATTCATAGAGGTCTTCCCTTCTTACTTTGGGTGCTTTGCTAACATATCCTTCGAGATAAGGAAGCGCTTTTGCCCAATTTCGCTTTTCAAAATAGGCATGGCCTACCAACTGGCGCATTTGCAAATCATATACCTGGCCGCCTTTGTTCAACCTGGATTCCGCATACTCTAGTGCCTTGTCTTTATCGCCGGTATTGTACTGGATGGTGGCGATATAAAAGGGTACAACTTTTTCATACTGCGGGGCGTTTTCCGTCACTTTGAATGCATCAAGCGCTTCGCGGTATTGCTGGTTGTTAAATGCAATGAACCCGTAATAATAATTGGCATCGACATAATTGGGATCTTTGGGGTTGCGGCGTATCTCATCCAGTAATGCTTTGGCCTTATCAAATCTTTGCAGGTTGAAATAAGCATAGCCTTCGTGAAATTTCATATCAGCAATTTCACGGTTGCTCAAATGCTGTATGGCTGTATGTTCGTAATTGGCAATGGCCTGGTAAAAATCTTTCTGACGGAAATAATATTCGCCCAAATGAAAGCTCATCATCTGCACACGGGCCACATTGTCTTCAATATCGATGAATTCCTTTGCCAGGTCCACAGCGGATGCTTCATTTTGTTTCAATGCGCAAACTGTGGTATAGTATTTTATTTCCTGCGAATTAATGGCCTGGTTGCTGCGATCCGTTTCCCGCAAATACAAATTGAGATCTTTGAACAATGGGTAGGCAAGACTGTAATATTCGTTTTGAAAATATTCCTTTGCCTGCTTCAATGTGGCTTGGGGGTCGGCTATGAATTGGGTTTGCTGGGCAACAGCCGTGAAAACTGAGCTTATAATGACAAACGAACTTAGGAGTTTCTTCATTTGATGGATCAGTTGGCGGATTTTTACAACGCAATAAAGTTTCTAAATATTTTTACTTTGACCAAACATCGTTCCAAACACGTGTGGATAAGTAGAAGGATTAACATTTCTTTCTGATTCAATGCTATGAATTACATTTGGCAAAATTCAAAAGCACATGAAAAAGCTGTTATCAATTTCATGCAGCGATTGGGCATTCAATCTCGCTATGTTGATACTCCGTGTAACTTCCGGCGTGCTTATGATTCCTCATGGATATACCAAATTGGTTCAATTTCCTGAAAAGCACAGCACCTTTATGAATTTTCTCGGGATGGGCAGCACCATATCCTTATCCCTCGTAATTTTCGCGGAATTTTTCTGCAGTATGTTTATCGTCCTGGGATTGTTTACCAGGCTTGCCGCAATACCATTGGTCATTTCGATGTCCGTGGCACTTTTCAAGGTAAGTCATGGTGATATTTTTAACGATGGCCTTCATGCCGGTTTGTTCCTCCTTTGTTTCCTGGTAATCCTTTTATGCGGCCCGGGCAAAGTGAGCATCGACGGATTAATTAACAAATAATTGTTTTTTAAAAAAGCAGTTACTGACTGATTGCTGCAATGAATATTCGCAACAATATCCCATATACGCTTCAGCCGGAATATAAAATGATATTAAGAATCCAATACGGTATATATGTTTGAATCAAGTACACAGGTAAGGGTACGTTATGCAGAGACAGACCAGATGGACGTAGTGTATCATGGCAATTACGCCCAGTATTTTGAAGTGGCCCGCGCAGAAGCGATCCGCAAGCTTGGATTTACCTATAAAGACATGGAAGCAATGGGAACCTACATGCCCATTATAGAACTGCATTGTAAATACCTGCGACCAGCCCATTACGACGACCTGCTCACCATTAATGTAATGCTGAAGGAACTGCCCACCGATCACCGGATCGAGTTCAACCACGAAGTGTACAACGAAAGCGGCAAACTGCTGACCATTGGCAAAGTAGTATTGTATTTCATCGATGCGGCGACCAAAGAAAAAACAACGATGCCGAAAGCATTATACGAAACACTGCAGCCTTATTTCAATACAGCTTTTTGAGTGCCAAAATAATTTATGCGCGGTGATCATCCGGTCGCCAGTTCTTAATCATTTTCTTGATCTCTTTTCCGGGGATTTGCTCTTCTGCTGCTTTTTTTGCCAGTGCCACAAATTCTTCATCTGAAGCAAACCGCAGGGCGATGATTTGGCGCATATAAAGGCGGCTGTCAAGCAGTTTCCCGGTCATTGCAAAATGACGCAGGTTTTCTTCTGCCCGGATGGCGCGATCCTGAACGCGTAAAGCAAACCAGCGGCTGTACCAGAAAAGCGAAAACAATACCAGTGATGTAGCAAACAACAGGGAAGCCGAATATAAATTAGCAGGGGAAGAACGAACCATATTGACGATACTGCCAATGAATATGGCCAGCATGATGCCTGATGTAATAAAATGCCATAAAGGAATATAACGTCCATGGTTATCGTACTGCTGGGGCATATTGCTGTTTTATTTTAAAATGAACAATTGATGAAAATATATTTCTGGCGTTTCAAGTTATTTCAAATTATCCAATACTATAAACATTTTCTTTATAACATCGGAAGGAGCTCCGTCAAAATTATTGACAATGATCGCAAATGTATAAGCGCTGCCATTTTTCGCCACATGGTATCCTGCATAAGCCCTCGCCCCTCCTATTGATCCGCTTTTCATTTTTATGCCATTGTATTCCGGAAGTGCATTAAAAAACGATGCGTACCAGTCGCGCGTACGCGCATACTGCAATGCTTTTACCAAGGCATCGGCGGTCACGCGGTTTTGCGGCGACAGCCCGCTGCCATCCATGATATTCAATGCCGAACTTTCTATTCCCTTTTCTTTCCAGAAATTTTTAATAACTGCAACACCATTTTCGGTGGACCCATAACCCAACTTTTCTTTTGCAAGTGTTTTGGCAATGGCTTCACCATAGAGGTTGATGCTTTTTTTGAGAAACCAGTAATTGATACTGTCCAGCGCAGGAGAAATATGCGTGTACACAATATTGCTAATGTCCGTTGGCAAAAGCTGTGCATGATAAGGAACTGCCCCGGGATGGGTCATCAATTTTTCATTGTATAAAAACCTGCGGCATTCATTGACAAAAAAATCAGGCCCGCTGGTAGCAGCACCGCTGATAATAAAATGCGGCTCGCCAACCGGTATGGTTCCTGCCAGCAAAAAAGAAGTATCATCATAGGGCAGGTAGATGTAGGCATTGTCGCCCGATCCTTTTTCCCCGGCAGAGAGTTGATTGATATAGCTGCCAGACCTTGTGCCATGATAACTGTTTGATTTCACAGACACTTGTCCATGAACATCATTGCCCGAACTCAATTCCAAATCATACTGGTTCTCCTTCCAGTTAATGCCCCAGGCGCCGGCGCCATAATAATTACCAATGTCCTGCCAGATCCATCCATCGGGAATAGCCGTTTTGTCAAATCCATTGTCATGTACATAGATTTCGCCGGAGAGTTTTTTTATTCCTTTTTTCAACAATGCTTCCTTGAGCAGTTGCAAGATAGCTGTTGGTTTTGTTGAAGCATACCTCCAACTGCCAAAACTTGGATCGCCGGATCCTTCTATATATAACCTGCCGGCCAGCGAATCACCCATAATATTTCCATCGATACCAATATTAGTATAGTAACGGTAATCCTTACCCAGCAGATCAAATGCTGCGATACTGGTGAACACTTTTTGTGTACTGGCGGCAGCCAATCCTGCCTGTTCATTGTAAGCATAAATGGTTTTCCCAGTTTTACTGTCCACAACTTCAAAACCAGTGATGGCATGCTTCATCTGCGCATCGCGCAGGAATGTTTTGAGGGCTTTATCCAGTTTTTGCGGAAGGGTTTGCGCCGGCACACTGGTCACTGCTGCCAGCAGCAGAAAGCTGATGCTATTTCTTATACAGGCTATTTTCTTCATTGGCTGTACTATTTTATAAATCAACCCAAACTTAACCCGAAAAAATTCATTTGACCGATAACATTTAATTTTGCACACTTATACAAATAGCATGGATATTACCACCGCATCGATCATTACTATTGGGGATGAATTATTAATCGGCCAGGTCGTTGATACCAACAGTGCCTGGATGGCACAGGAACTGAACAAAGCAGGTGTATGGTTAAAACGCCGTGTGGCCGTGGGGGATACATGGGATGATATATGGAATGCGCTGGACGAAGAAAGCAAACATGCCGGTATTATCTTAATTACCGGTGGGTTGGGCCCGACCGCGGACGATATAACCAAACCTTTGCTCTGCCAGTATTTTGGCGGAAAACTGGTAACGGATGAAAAGGTGCTGGCGCATGTAAAATATTTATTTGAAAAAGTTTTTAAAAGAAAGCCGCCGATCCTTGACCGAAACCTGAAACAGGCAGAAGTGCCCGATGTGTGTACTGTGTTACACAATGCACGCGGTACGGCACCGGGTATGTGGTTTGAAAAGGAAGGGAAAATATTTGTCAGCATGCCTGGTGTGCCCCACGAGATGAAAGGGATTATGACGGATGAAGTATTGCCAAGGCTGAAACAACATTTCCGGATGGCCGCCATTGTTTCAAGGACATTGCTGACATTCGGTATTGGCGAATCATTTTTGGCGGAAAGAATAAAAGATTACGAGGAAGCCCTGCCTGCACATATCAAACTCGCCTACCTCCCCAATTATGGTATGGTACGGTTGCGCCTCACCGGCACATCGATGGATGAAGCAACCATTACGGGTGAAGTGGAACAGCAGTTTGAAGCCTTGAAAAAGTTACTGCCCGATGTAATGGTGACCGATAAGGACGAACCCATGGAGATCGTGGTGGGCAAGTTATTGCTATCAAAAAATAAAACGATGGCAACTGCCGAAAGCTGTACAGGTGGATATATAGCACATAAAATCACTTCTCATTCCGGTTCGAGTGCATGGTACAAAGGCAGCGTGGTCAGTTATGCCAATGCGGTAAAGGAACATATACTGCATGTGCCTGCAGAAGTATTGAATACAAAGGGTGCTGTGAGCGAAGAAACAGTAGTACATATGGTAAATGGTGTATTGCAGGAAGTGGGCGCCGACTATGGCGTTGCGGTATCGGGTATAATGGGGCCAGATGGTGGTTCGGTTGAAAAACCCGTGGGAACTGTTTGGGTGGCGGTGGGAAATAAGGAGAAAGTACAAACGCAGTTGTTTGGTTTCCGGTTTGACCGCACGCGAAATATCGAAATGACTACTTTCAATGCGCTGAACCTGCTGCGGAAATTTATAAAGGAAAATGAGGGACTTGGCTAATTGTACTAACGATTGTTGGTAAATCATTACCTTTGGCCGGTTAATACTAGTGGTTGTTTGCACAGTAATGGTTTGAAGTACAAGGAAGTGACCCAAAAAATTGGGACAGGCGCAAGAATTCGGAAGCAGGTGCAGCAGCCGGTTAACTAATACTATATTTGTTTACTTTAAACTGACATTTTTATATGGCTGTTGTTGACCTGGTAATGCCCAAGCTGGGCGAAAGTATAATGGAAGCGACCATTTTAAAATGGCATAAGCAACCCGGTGACACCGTGAAGCAGGATGAAACCGTGCTGGAGATAGCCACCGATAAGGTAGACAGCGAAGTGCCCAGCACTGCTGAAGGTGTGCTGGAACAATTATTATACAAAGTCAACGATGTCGTACCCATTGGTGCAGTGATTGCAAAAATCCGCACGGGCGCTGCAGAAACTGTAGCTGGCAATACGCCCACTCAACCTGTTGTCATAGCACCTAAACCACCGGAAAGAAAACAGGTAGCAGCTTCTTCCAACGGTCATGCGCAACCGGCCGGCAGTAACCGCTTTTATTCTCCACTGGTATTAACGATTGCAGGCAGCGAAGGCGTTAGCATGGGCGAACTGGAAACCATACCAGGCACAGGCAATGAAGGAAGGGTGACCAAAAAAGATATACTTGATTATATCCACCACAAAAAAGGCGGAACAATTCAGCAGGTACAAATACCCGTTATCAAACCCGAACTGAATGTACAGCAGGAATCAATCACAATCGCTACGCCCGGCAGGCAACCGGTTACCACCTACTCTGGCAATGTCGAAATCATTGAAATGGACCGGATGCGTAAACTGATTGCAAAACACATGGTAGACAGCAAACATACCAGTCCGCATGTGACCAGTTTTACCGAAGCCGATGTAACCAACCTCGTGATGTGGCGTGATAAAGTGAAAAAGGAATTTGAAAAAAGAGAGGGAACGAAAATTACTTTCACACCGTTGTTTGTAGAAGCCATTGTCAAGTGTATCAAAAAATACCCGCTTGTCAACAGTTCCATTGATGGCGACCGAATCATCGTAAAAAAAGACATTAATATAGGTATGGCTACGGCCCTGCCGAGTGGCAACCTGATCGTGCCTATCATCAAAAATGCTGATCAACTGAATTTGGTAGGGTTGACCAAACAGGTAAACAACCTTGCCGACAATGCACGTAATAATAAACTGCGGCCCGATGATACCACAGGCGGCACTTTTACATTAACCAATGTAGGTACATTTGGCAGCCTGATGGGCACACCGATTATTAATCAGCCACAGGTGGCGATACTGGCAGTGGGCGCTATCAAAAAAAGACCCGTAGTGATAGAAACCGAACAGGGCGACACCATTGGCATCCGGCATATGATGTATTTATCCATGAGTTATGATCACCGCATTGTGGACGGCGCACTGGGCGCTACTTTCCTCACTGCCGTGGCGAAGGAACTGGAAAATTTCAACCCGGATCGTGATTATTGATTGGCAGCTTACTTATCGTTTTCATTTTACCATTTCTGACACCTACAGATGGAATCAATATGAAATCAATCCGTTTATGCTTACCCGTTTTTATTTTTTCCATAATTACCAGCAATTCATTTGCCACCGATGCACCGCCTGATACGGTAAAAACAGGCATTTACATTACCAGCATCCACGATATCGACTTCAAGCAAAAGGAATATGCCATCGATCTTTGGCTTTGGCTCAAATACAATAAAAAGGAATTTGATTTTGTACAAAACCTCGAGATCCCACAGGCGAAAACCGTGAACAAGTCCTTTTCCACCATCGACTCTACCGGTGGAAAAATTTACCTGCCGATGAAACTCCAATGCGTGATGAAAGATTCCTGGCGGATCAATAACTTCCCGTTCGACCGGCAGAACTTACGTTTCTCGATAGAAAATTCTCAATACGATTCACGGTCACTCGCTTTTTCGCTGGATACATTGGGAAAACATTACGATCCGCGGTTTACACTTCGCGGATGGAATATTGACAGTTTTGATATTTCCAGCAGCAAACGTGCGTACGAAACTACATTTGGTGACGAAACGTTGTCAAAGCCGCATGTAGAATACAGTACATTCCGGGTAAAGATTGGTTTGACGCGGGATGCCACCGATTTGTTCTGGAAGATGTTCCTGGGTATGTATGTGGCTTTCCTCATTGCCTATATGTGTTTTTATATCCATGCCGATAATATCGATTCGCGTTTTGGACTGAGTGTGGGTTCATTGTTTGCGGCGATTGGTAATAAATACATCATTGATTCATCACTACCAGAATCTACTTCGCTCACGCTGGTTGATATACTGCATGGCATTACATTATTATTCATCTTCCTGGTAGTGGCTGCTTCTGCGTATGCATTATACCTGGTTAAACAAAATAAACTGCAAAAAGCCAACCGTTTTGATTTTATTGCAGCCCAGGCCTTGCTGGTATTGTACCTTATTATAAATATTTACCTGATATCGAAAGCAAGTGCCGGTTAATAAAAACTTGCCTGCTACAGATAAATAAAATACTTTTCCGCTGCCAAAGATGGCCAATAACAAACTGCCCAACCAATTGAGAAATGAAACTGCTTAAGAACTACCTGCCTGCGCTGCTGTGTATGACCATTATCAATGCTGTCGTCTTATATCATTTTATCCGCAAAGGACAGTTGATGCATGGCATCGGCTATTTTGCTTTTTTCTATGTTGCATTGGCCCTCATTTATTTTTTTACCCTTAAATATCCTTCCCACACCAATATTGTTATTAAAAAAACAGAACAGGAACTGACCACCAGTTTATATTGTATCGCTATTGGCTTTGTGGTACTGCTGGCAAATTTTAAACTAAATACGCAGGCGCCAGGTTTGAGTGTATGGATAAGGTTTCCGATGCTGCTTATTATTGCCTTGTTTGCATTCCCTGTCGCAATACTGAACTATTTCCTGTATAAAAAATACAATCTCCTGCAACTGGGTCTGCGCACCGTACCGTCGCAATCGTTCCTGCTGGGGCTGATCATTTTTGGCCTGACGGGTTTGTTTGCGTTTATTTTCAATAAGGAAGGTATTGTTTGGAGCAAGCCATTACCGGATTCAAGCGGTATGAGCAGTACGATTATGAAAGGGTTTCTGACTGCTGGTGTTGCAGAAGAATTTACGCGCTTTATTGTGCAAACAAGATTTGAAAAGCTATTTAAAAGCAGGGGCTTTCATATTGTTTTTTCATCTGCACTGTGGGCATTGTCCTATTTCCCAGTTACTTATTTTAACACGGGCAACCTTACCGATACCTTCAGCTATTGCCTGCAAATATTACCGTTGGGTTTTGTGTGGGGTTTTCTTACCGATCAGACAAAGTCAATGCTTCCTTCTACCCTCGCACATGGATTGTTTGCGTGGGGATTCTAGGTCGCTGTACATAGTTTATGGTTTAGAATTTGGGATTTGAGATTTGGTATTTAGTATTTAGCTATTAGTTCATAGCTTGTGGCTCATAGTTTATTGTTCGTACTTTATTGCTTATAGCATAGTCATTACTTACAACTTACTACTTATAACTTACAGCAATTAAACATTGACTATGGACTCCTGACTAAAGACTAAACACGCTCTCCTCCCCTGTCGCATTTGACCCCTAAGAATGTCATGACCGCACACCTTTTTTTATTAAAGGGCGGAATATTTTTGTTCTGTCATTATCAACCAGCAAAAAAATTATCATTATGAAAAAGACAAAAATTATCTACTGGATTTTTACCAGCTTATTTGCTTTTATGATGCTCGGTTCCGCCATTCCTGATATTTTTTCTGTACAAATGGCCGTGGAGGGTTTTAAAAATATCCAACTACCGGCGTATTTACTGCCCTTCCTGGGTATTGCCAAATTATTGGGTGTAATCGCTATTCTTGTTCCCGGTTATCCCCGCATCAAAGAGTGGGCTTATGCAGGGTTGGTGTTTGATTTGCTGGGCGCTTCCTATTGTATTTTATCTACGAATCCTCCCGGTGGCAGTGTTGCTTTTATGATCATACCGCTGGGGCTTGCTGCCGTTTCTTACATTTATTATCATAAAAAAGCAAAGCTTACTGCAGCAGCCAATAACCGTTCCCTGCAATTTGAAAAAAATGCATCCGCAAATACATTAGTGGTGTAATTGTTTTTAATACCATTCTTTAACGTAAAAAATGCTTCAGTATTGATTCGGTTCCGCCAGCGGAAAAATGGAATGACAGAACTGACAGCAGCAATCAAAAGATTCCCTAAATGAGAGATGATGTTTAATGATGATTGGCCCAAAGCAATGGACAAACTGAAAGAACCCTGCGAGCAATAATACCCGCAGGTTTAATAACTGCCGTGTTTAAATACTGAACAATGCGAAAACTGGTGGTTTCCATGAACGTAACACTGGATGGCTATATGGCCGGGCAGCATGATGAACTGGACTGGCACTTTAATTATTGGGACAAAGAAATGCAGGAACTATTGAGTAACCAACTGGCCGATGCAGATACCATTCTTTTGGGAAGAAATACCTATTGCGCCATGGCAAAATACTGGCCATCGAAAACAGATGCCGGCCGTTTTTCAAAAGAAGATTTGTTATACGCCAATATGATGAACAACCACAACAAAATTGTCTTTTCAAAAACATTGAAGGAAACAGGCTGGAACAATTCAACGCTGGTGAAATCGGGTATCGGTACTGCTATTCACCAATTGAAACAACAGGAAGGAAAAGACATGATCGTATACGGCAGTGGCAAACTGGCTGCTGCCTTTCAAAAAGCAGCGATGGTAGATGAATACAGGTTATGGGTTCACCCGGTCGTTATTGGCAGGGGAAGGCCGCTGTTTTCCGGAATCAACGGGATGATCCCCTTCCGTAAAATCAACACAAAAGTATTACGGTCGGGTGTCGTGCTCATTTCATACGAAACTTTTCATCCCGCTAGCCCAATCAATAAATAATGTATAGCCTTTAGGCTTTCAATGCCTTATCCTGGCAAACAAAATCTGTCACCGGTACATTGGCTTTTTTAATGGCCTCAAACCCACCACTTACTTCAGTAAAATTCCGGTAACCACGTGCCTGCAGGATAGAAGCGGCAATCATACTGCGGTAACCAGCGGTGCAATAAACATAGAAGTGTTTATCCGATGGAATGTCCTTTATCCAGTCGTTGATATATGCCAGTGGCCTGCTGATGGCTTCATTAACATGTGAGGCTGCGTATTCGCTTTCCTTTCTAACGTCAATGATTATATCTTTTCCCAGTTTAACAGTATCTGAAAAATGAGTGGCCGAGATGCGGTGAACAAAATCGGTTTCTTTACCAGCCGCCTTCCATGCATCAAAGCCTCCTTTCAAATAGCCCATTACATTATCAAAACCTACACGGCTGAGGCGTGTTACGGCTTCTTCTTCCACACCGGGATCAGTGACCAGCAATATCGGTTGGCTGACATCAACAATCAATGCACCTACCCAGGGCGCAAACTCTCCCTTCAACCCGATATTTACCGATTGCGGAACAAACCCCTTGTAGAAATCATAATTGGCCCTTGTATCCAGGATCAAAGCATTCATGCTGTCGGCTGCCACTTCAAATTCTGCAGGAGTCAACGCTCGTAATCCCTGCTGCAAAACTTTTTCAAACTCGGTATATCCTTTTTTATTCATTGCTACATTATAACCAAAATAACCAGGTGGTGGTAAGAGACCGTCTGTCACAGCTTTGATGAATGCTTCCTTATTGGGTTGGTTCAACGCATAATTCACGCGTTTCTGGTTGCCCAGCGTATCGATCGTTTCCCGCATCATATTTTTACCACAGGCACTACCGGCACCATGCGCAGGATATACTATTACATCATCGGCCAATGGCATGATCTTGTTCATCAAACTGTCGTATAACAACGCCGCAAGTTCTTCCTTCGTCATATTAGCCGCCTTCTGTGCCAGGTCGGGCCGGCCTACATCTCCAAGAAACAGGGTATCGCCGCTGAATATGCAGTAATCTTTCCCTTTTTCATCTATTAGTAAAAAAGTACTGCTCTCAAGCGTATGTCCCGGTGTATGCAATACTTTGATCATAATATCGCCAACTTTAAATAGTTCACCATCTTTTGCAGCAATACAATCGAACCCACAGGTTGCATTGGGCCCAAATACAATATCTGCCCCGGTTTTTTTTCTCAGGTCGAGATGACCGCTGACGAAATCAGCATGAAAATGTGTTTCAAAAATATACCGCAGTTGTACATTGTCCTTTTGCAGCCTGTCGAGATAGGGCTGTATTTCACGAAGCGGATCAATAATAGCTGCTTCTCCATTACTGGTGATATAATAGGCGCCCTGTGCCAGGCATCCCGTATAAATTTGTTCAATCGTCATAATATGATCAGTTTTGTATCTGCAAAATTGGCCGCTATTACCGGGGCGGACTGTTACTTTAGTTACATAAGGAGAATATATGTCTTTTTTTACTGATTGGGCTGGATGTTTAGCCCTCCAGTTTACCCAATTTTTTGAGCTGACGGATCTGAAATACAAGGTAAAACAAAACACCCCATACACCCAGTATAATGGAATAGGCCATCAGTTCCAGCCAAAAAGGAGATTTTCCCCTGCGGGCAAACAAAGTGCGCCTGTCAAAATCCGATTCATATTTTTTTGCCACGCCCCATTTCACTTCCTTTTCAATACTGAGGTTGCCATAATTATCATTGTCTTCCACTTTTGCTATCAATGTCAGTATGCCTTTGGAGTTACCCGGCATACTATCACGTTTAAAATCCGCACCCGCTACACCGAGTGAATCGGTAGTATAGGTAGGTGTTTCGCTCACATTCAAATCGCCGTCCAGTCGTTTAATGGCAACCCTGATATCAACTCCCTTTACCGGTGTCCAGGTGGTATCTTTCAATTCATACAATGTCACATTTACTTTCCTGTCTTCTGCCGTATCAATCACCAGTTTTGCCTTGCTAACATCAAGATTGGCTTTTGTTTCAGCAAATTGTTTATTGGCCTCAGATACCGCTATAAAACTTTGTTTGGCAGATTTATTCCATTCTTCTTTTGCTGAAGGCGGAATAAATAACAATGCTTCTCCTTTTTCATTGGTAATACCCGTTCCCATAACAGTGGCCGGTGTTTCGGCAGCAATGAAAAATTTGAGGTGAATACCTGGTACCGGACGAAACCTGCCATCAATTTTTGTTTTGGCATGTGCCACTACATATTGCGCCTGTGCATTATCGTTATAATAACCCAGGCTGAGCAGTAAATCATTTTTTGTATCCTGTGCCATTGCGCCGATAAATGCGCAGCAACTGATAATAACAATCGTACTATATTTAAGCTTTTTCATGTTCTTCAATTTCCGTGATGGTTTCCTGAACGGGAATAATGGGGAATATTCTTGCAAAAAAGGTGATGATCAACAGTGCGCCTGCCAGTGAGCCCATAGCAATGGCCCATTCTTCCCAGGTGGGAAAATAATGTTTATACCCTGCCGGCACATCCTGCATGGGCAGGAAGGGATGCAACAGGGTGGGCGTTACAATTAAATATCTTTTAAACCAAGATCCTATCACTACCAATGTACCTGCAACGAATGCAGGGAAAGGTTTTCTACCTTTTTTATTAACCAGTATCAATATTGGAATAATCATCGCAGAGAAAATAGCAAACCAGAATACTGGTGCAAACTCGCCGGTAAACAAACCACGAAGGTGTTCTTCTTCCGGTTTTTTCATTTTAAATGCGGGAACCAAAAATTCGTTTACATTAAAATATAAATACAGCAGGGCGAGCATTACGAGTATCTTACCCATTTTGTCGAAATGATCGTCGGTAATATATTTTTCGAGCCGGTAAGCCTTACGGAAAACATACATGGCAATGACCACACCGCCTGCTCCCACAAGGAACGCTCCTGAAATAAAGTAAGCACCAAAGTTGGTACTGTCCCAGCCTGGCCGGTAAGTAGTGGCAAATAACCAGGAAGTAACCGTATGTATGGAAAAGGCGACAGGTATAATGGTAATCGACAGAATACTGATGGCTTTATCACTTATCCTGATCTGCTGCGGTGTATTTTTCCAGAATGAACCGAGTACCCTGTACAACTTGTGCAACCCCTTTGTTGTTTTTTCTTTTAAGCCAATCATGATCTTAAGATCCGGCAGCAGGGGAAAATACAACAACAATATGCTGATGAAAAAATAAGTCGTTATCACAATCACGTCCCATATAATGGGCGACTGCAGCCTTCCGTGAATAAATAAATTATAAAACCTGTCGGGTCGCCCCATGTCCACAATGATAATAATGGAAGCAAACGTAATCGCAGACACGGCAATGATTTCCGCAATGCGCGTAAGCGGTGTACTCCAGTGAACATCGGTGAGGCGCAACACCGCTGTTATCAGCGATCCCACCAGGCTGATGGCAACGAAGAACACAAAGTTTGAAATATAAATACCCCACGATACATAATCGCGCATCCCCGTTACTACAAGCCCTTTGGACAGTTGCCGGTAATACGCTATGATGCCTACAAGTGATATGACAAGAAGTATGGCTACCCAAATCTTACCCTGCCTGCCAAATTTCTGCGGCAGCAGGTCATTGGTGATTCGTTGTTTAACTACACTTTCCACGTTGATTGCTTTAAGGTTAATGCTGTTTGTTGTCTTCTTTTCCTTCGTTGTTTTCAAACGGGAAGTTCCTGTTTACAGGTGGCAGGTAATACACGCTTGGTTTTGTACCCAGGTCTTCCATGAGCCGGTAACCGGCCTTGTCTTTTACCAAATCAGTAAAACGGAACGTTTCTGAGCCATTGGTAACAGAATCTTCCAGCATATCGCCAAAGAAGAATACACCATTGGGGCATGCTGATACGCAATGCGGCAATTCACCTTTCCTTGCCATATCGGGACAGAAATCACATTTTCCCACCGTACCTTTTTTCTGCGGCACACTGGTTTCGCATGAATAAGGTTTGTCCGCAATTTCCTTTTCCAGTCCCGGTTCTTCCCAGTTAAATACCCTGGTAGAGTAAGGACAAGCAGCCATACAAAAACGGCAACCAATGCAACGATCGCTGTCGATTAGAACAATTCCATCCTTTCTTTTGAATGTGGCATCCACAGGACAAACTTTTACGCAAGGTGGTTCATCGCAGTGCATGCAGGTAGTAGGCTGCCAGTAGGGGGCTGTATGTTCTGCATCCTGCATCGGGTACACCTTGATCCAATTCTGACCGGGGTGTATATGGTGCATATGGTTACAGGCAGACTGGCATTTTTTTAAACTCTTGCAACGGGACAAGTCAATGACCATTACAAATTTCTTCCCGGGAATGCCTATTCTTGCCATATCGTTTGACACGGCGGGCAAATCGGGAACTGGTTTCAGGAATGCCTTGTCGACTTCTATTACTTCGCCGTTCACGGACAATAATTTTACTTTTTCGCCCGAGGGAACAACCTCCAGTCCGGCATTTTCTTCGAAAGGGCTGCTCTTTGTAGAACAACCTGCCGCTGCCAGCCCGGCAAGTATGCCTGCCGCTATAAATTCTCTCCTCGATGTATCGTTGTTATTCATCGCGTTTTGTTTAGGGGATGTTTATTACCTTTTTACCCAATCCTGCAACTCCTTATCGGAAATTTTTCGCTGTGCCGGATTTACTTTCGACATATCTACTTCCACCAGTGTACCATCTTCAGTGAGGTACTTCATGGTTTGCTGCTGTGCAGGCGGGGCACAGGATATGATTTTCCTTTTCCGTGAAAAAAAATCAAGTCTCAATAAAGGAAACAGGGACAAAAACCCAATTCCGAGCAGGATTTTTCTTCTTCCTTTTTTTACACCGTCTACAGGTTCTATAGCTTTCATTTGTATTGCTTGACAATGAACAAATACTGTTGCAGGTTCTGCAGTAATCTATGATGAGGGTTAATAAGACTGTAACAGAACGGTAATAAAAAAGCAAGCACGTTGAAAACGTTGATGAACGTTAGAAGAGCTTGCTTTTTATCACGTATGAAAATTATTTTTTCAGGGTCCTGGTAAAATTCACCAGGTTCCAGATATCTTCCTGGTCAGGTATCTTCTTTTTGAAACTGGGCATATCATCTCTTCCTTCAGATATTTTATAGAAAAGTGACCCATCAGACTGTGATTGTGTAGTTGCCTTGGTAAAGTCGCCGGGTTGGGTTTTTAACTGGGCAGCTTTGTTACCATCTCCCAAACCAGTTTTACCATGACAGGATGCGCAATGCTGGCTCCACAGTGATTTACCAGCAGAAATAGAGGCGGCATCTGATTTAACAGGGTTGGCAGCCTTGGCTTGTTTCTCAGGAACAGGCCATGGCTTTGGTGTTTGAATAAAAGTGAAACTTGCTGCCATTACTGATACTGCTACCATTGCAATGATGACCAAATTTTTCATTGTTTTATTTTTTTACGTTTGTTTATAGAATAGTTGTTTTACTTTTTTATGTTGGAAAGTTTAAAAGTTCCAAAGCCTTGAAATGTTAAATCCTATTACAAACTGGCTCTTCTTATAATCATTTTGGTTCTGCACATTGTTGAATTGTGGCAAAGTATTGCCATAATTCCCTGCAAATACCTGGAAGTCGTGGCCGCTGGATTTCATATCGAGGCCAAAACTGATATTGGGATGCGGGTTGTTCATCGGGTGCTGCGTCAGTGGCTGATCGTAGTTTACTATCAGCGATGTTTTTTCAGTGATTTTATACCGGCCGCTGAAACAAACAGCAAGGTGTTCATTCTTCATCTTTGGCTGTATCACTTTTGATTCATCATAATAGCCGTCTACATTATTAAAATAAGAAACGCTGAATCCAGCCTGTACAGAAAACTTCTCGGTCACTTTTCTGGCCACCAGTATTTGGTTGAAAAAACTCAGCCTGTCGGTGAATTCTACAATCGGCAGTGAGGGGTTTTTTGATCTTGGATCCATGGCTACATTTCCAAAATAGGTCACAGATATGGGCATTGAGTTGTCCCTTGTTTGTTTCAGGATAGCATATTTGAGGTTACCATCCAGCATCATGTTAAAATTATTCGCGCTGAAACCTACCTGCAGGTCTTTAATAAAAACATAGCTGACCCCAAGCCGCATATTGGCGCCGCCAAATATGCCAAACAAATCCTGGATACCGTTTTCTGTTGATCCAAACCGGTGGTTGATATCGAATTCAAATGTTCCCTTGATGGGTACCATTACCGTCTGGTTATCGATAATGAAGTTGCCCTCGAAAGTATTTTTCGCATACGACTTCTTCTTTGCCACAGGTGCTTCGGGTGCCGTGGTATCCTGTGCAAGCAGTGAAGTAGCCGCACCAAACAGGGCGATTAGCAGCATGACTACTATCCTGCCCGGAATTGCTTTGATATATTTATGTACATTTTTCATTGTAATCGATTTAGTTGTTTTGAGCGCCTTGGTTGATCCATGCATAAATCTTTGCATTAATCGCCTGGTCAGGCCCGTTGCCCAGTGGCATTACGGGTGTTTTTTTACCAGTCAGCCATAGTATGAGTTCGCTATTATCAGGATCCTTTGCTTTGAAATAATTTCCATTCTTCAAAGAATTATATGCATTGGCCTGCGACAGGTCGGGCGTTTTTGCGCCGGGTACATGGCAACCACTCAGTGCACAACTCTTATTGAAGATGGGAATGATATCTTTCGAAAAGCTCATGACAGTTGTAATATCACTTCCCGGATTTTTTACAATCGTAGTAGTTTTATAACAACCTGAAATAGCAAGCCACAGTACGGCCATCAAGCCAGCTACTATTGCTATTTTATTCTTTGACATGATTGTTCGTTTTAAATTAAAACAGGTTGTTCTTTACTGCTGGAATTTCAATAACAGGTTTGGCTGAATACCATGTTGGTTATTTGACTTATTCCAATATGCAAATCCGAATGGCTGATCCTGTAATGTAGAGAAATCAATATCCTGTTTCAGCGCATCGCTTGTTTTGAGCAGGCGCTTGTATTCAATTACCCATCCTGTTCCTGTATGAACTGCAGAGCAGGTAATATCGGCCCTGCCGCCAAGTAATGGGGCAATGATAACACTGGGAAAGCATTTTGCACCATCACCACCCGTAACAACATCACCAATACGCTGGTAATCTGTATTGCCGTTAGGATCAATAGAACCACCACTGTATGTCAATACACCTGTGGAACTTACGCCTGTAATCTTAACAGCTTTACCACCAGCCAATGTATCGGTTGCCAGTATAAATGGATAATCGGATGCATTGGGTATAATAAATAATGGAACAGTAACGGATGCACCGGTACCATCCAGTTTCAATGTTTGACGATTATTGGTAGATCCTTGTGCCGGAGTTGTAGTATAGGTTGGTGCAAAAGGCCAGGTTGCGTTGGCGCCGGATACTGTAATGCCATCTACGTGACGGCCATTTCCTGAACCTCCTACCAAATTGGTAACACCAGGTCCGCCGGCCCAATCCTGGTAGTTGTCATCCATTTGATTGAATGCAGCGTCCCTGCTAAGGTGACCCCACCACATATCAATCTTTTCGTTGGCGCCATTGGTATAGTGGTTACCACTGTTTGCATTTGATTTCATCACAGCAGGGTTTACAGAATAATCAAGGTATGGGGAGAATACATGGCAGCTTGCATAACAGGTTTGGGAAGTAAACTTCGGTGTGGAATTATCAATATTCCACAGCATAGCCAGTTTATCTTCACCAAAACCAGTCCTGGTCATAATACCATTCACATCCAGTGATTTGCTGGTTGGCTCCTGTGCCCACAATTTAGTTGTTGGGTTAAAGTACCAGGTAGCAACATACACACTCTTGGTATTATCAGTTACTTCTGCCAGGAAGTAAATGTAAGAGTCGTCGTACATGGAACGGAGCGTAGTTGGATACATATCACCGTTATAACCTGTAAAAAGGTTATTGCCGGGATCCGGAACGGTAGGTGTGATGGACAATTTCGTTGCTTTATCCCATATCGCATCAATTGACCCGTCAATCGTTGGGGGTGTTGTTGTTTTATAAGATAATAATTCGTTGGTGCTCTCCGGGGCGGCGACCGAAACGACTTGATCTTTCTTGGTGCAATACATGAGAAGTACTGTGGAAGAAATAAGAAGCAGTGTGACCAGGTAGGTTTTCATATAATTCCTTTTTTAAAATGCTTTAATAAAGCAAATGTTGTAACTCTGTTTTGCGTTGTACATGATTCAAGTCATAAGCTCCTGTAATTGTCATCATATTGTAAAACTGTTTCCTGTATTATTATTGTAGCTGGAAATATCAGATCATCAATTAGTGTTACAGGAAGTACTATTCGTTTTTCTCAATCTTACTGCAACAGCAGGGCAGGTTTGTTATTAAATAAATCAATCATAGCCCCACCGATTAAAATCAAATTGTCACAAGACTAAAATCATCCCGCAACTTTCCATTTAATTATACATTTATCAGGTTAGCATGATAAGTTGATAGAAAAAGGATCTGTTACGCCTTCGACTATTTGCTCAATAAATCAAATTCCCTGGGAACCCACAAAGCTGATCCCGTAGTAAAATGAAAACATACATCGTCTCTATACTACGTAAATCAATAACTGTATGAAAAAGATTTTGCTGATCGAGGATAATGATAATATCCGTGACAACACGGCTGAAATACTAGAGCTGGCCAACTATAAAGTATTTACTGCAGCAAATGGAAAAATTGGTGTGGAATTGGCCATGCACGAAAACCCCGATCTTATCATCTGCGATATCATGATGCCGGTACTGGATGGCTATGGTGTTTTATACATGCTGAAAAAAAATCCTTCGACGAGAAATACTCCTTTTATTTTTTTAACTGCCAAAACAGACCGCACCGATTTCAGGAAGGGAATGGAACTGGGCGCGGATGATTATATCACCAAACCATTTACTGAAACCGAGCTACTGAATTCAGTAGAAAGCAGGATGAAAAAAGTAGAAATGCTGAGGGAGGAATTAGGAGGCAACCTGAAAGGGCTGCAGGATGCGATAAAGACCGGAAGCACCAAAGACATTTTGAATGAATTAATTACCGGGCGCAATATCAACCGGTATAAAAAGAAACAAATGATATTTTTCGAAGGCAACCGGCCTACCTGCTTATATTATGTACAAAAGGGAAAAGTGAAATCATTCAAAACAAACGACGAAGGGAAAGAACTGGTAGTAGGCTTATACAAGGAAGGCGATTTCCTGGGCCATATTGCATTGCTGGAAGACACCAATTATAAAGAAAATGCAGAGGCTATTGAGGAAACCGAACTGGCCATTGTTCCAAAGGAAGATTTTGAAATGCTCATTAACAACAACCATGATATCAGTCACAGGTTTATACAATTGCTCGCAAAGAATGTTTCTACCATTGAAGAGCAACTGCTCGGCCTTGCATACAATTCACTTCGAAAAAAAGTAGCCGACGCGCTGATGACCATCTTCCGAAAATACAACAGCACAAAGGAAAGCAGTTTCACCATTGATATCAGCCGGGAAAACCTGGCCACCATTGCCGGCACCGCAACCGAATCGCTGATTCGGACCCTTAGTGATTTTAAAAACGAAAAGCTGATTGATATCAGGGAAGGTTCGATTACTATATTAAATGAAAAGAAACTGTCCACACTTGTCAATTAACCAATAGCTGAATGGCAGTCATAAAAAAGTGCTCCTCCCTGTTAAAAGAAAGAAGCACCATTGCCTTTTAAACCCGTTTTTATTTAATGATCCCATTCTTTGCCATATCGGCCACTATCAGTTTACCATACTGGTGAGCGAGGGTTTCGGTGGAAGCGGGATCAAATGATTTGGTCTGCGCTGAATAGAGCAATTCCCTGTTTTCGCCTTCGTAAAAATTACTTTCCCAGAAATACCGGGTATCCACCTGGTAATATCCCGGGCTGTAAATGCGATCGTAAATCGTGGAGTAGTATCCCCAGAAACGGCGCTGATAAATAGTATAAGGTGTATAAAATACGCGGCCGGGCACATAGTATTGCTCTCTTTTTTTATCCAGCAATACGATGGTCACAACGGCATCCACCCCACTGCTTTTCAGTTTGCTGATAACTTCCTGCTCGGAAGTATTCTCAAAAGACTTGGGGCCATATTCTTTGAGTGAAGAAATAGCCGTGTAGCCATGCTCATTCAAATCGCCCACCAAATGCGCTTCCATTTTTTCCCGCAGGGCAAGATCATTGTTCTTTATCAATGCCACCACTATAATCTTATTATACGTCTTTACCGGGACAGTACCGGATTTCCATGAATAAGTTATCCTTGAAGAAGAACATCCTGCCAGCAGGAGCGCAAATACAATGCTTACATAAAACCTCGTTTTCATAACTTATCTTTTTTGTACTGTTAAGGTAGTATACCAGCCCGCTTTAATTAATGATATGCATCAGCAGGTCGTACAACAATCGTCACCGGTATCATTTTTTAACAGTCGTCAATACATTGTACACGTCATCATGAAAACTTAAGCGGCCTTCCATACTTATCCAGGCGGTTTGGTACAGCACAAATACCGGTATTTCTTCTGTTGCTGCAATGGTTTGCGGTTTCTGATCCTTCAGGCATCCCTGGCTTTCCAGCGAATCAATTACCGCCGGCTTGTCGCGGATAACATAACGTGCCAGTTCAAAAGCCTTTTCCACGCGCATACAGCCATGACTGAAATATCTTTTATTCATACTGAAAAAGTACTTCCATGGTGTATCGTGCAAATACACGGCATAGGGATTATAAAAATTAAGTTTAATTAGTCCGAGCGAATTGTCGCAACCGGTAGATTGCCTTAGTTGGTAAGGAAAATAAGCCTGGCTAAGTGTGTGCCAGGATACAGTCGCCGGATCAACGATAGCGCCCTGTTTATCCAGCACCTGGTAATTATTCTCATCCAGGAAGGCCGGGTATTTCTTTATCAGTGGCAGCAATTCTTTGGTGGCAATCTTATTGGGCACATTCCAGTAAGGATATATAATTACCTCTGTTATTTTGCTGCTTAGTGTGGGAGTAGGCGTTGAATTCTTTCCCACTACAATTCTTGACTCCAATTTGGGTTGCCCCTTTTCATACAATATCAGGTTGGCAGAAGGAATATTTACAACAATATAATGACTGGCTTCCTTCATACAGGTCAGCCACCGCAGGCAATTAAGTGTGTTGTTCAATTCAACAATTCGTTTCAGCAAGGGTTGGTTAAATGCTTCCAGCGCTGTGCTTCTCAGCACACCGTCATTAAGCAGTCCGAACAGCAGTTGTCCTTCTTTTACCCTTGCTTTAATGATTGTATCATTCAATAATATAGTATCTGTGGCAATCAAACCAAGTTGATACAATCTTACCATCAACTGTTTGTTCGAGCTGCTTACTTTGCCTGAAATAATGCTAACATCTTTGAATTCTTTTTCAGCCACCTTTTCAAGAAACCTGTTCAGTTGATCTTTTACTGACAGGTAAGCCTTGCTGACGGGCTCAATGCGGGATAGCAGGGATTCGAAGTCACCGGCAGTTAAAGATTGATAAAGCAATTCCGGTATATTATTACATAAAGGTTCATAGTGCAAGCCGTTATACGAAAGTGGCTCCGGCTGATTACCGGCAATTACATCGTGCAGGAAATGAATGGCCGCATCTGTATATTGAATATCTGAAAGCAGCGAATCCTGTATTGTATTCATACTGAATTGCCCACTGGCAGTTGAAGCAAACAAAACGGGCTGATAATCGTTTTCGCGCAGGCCCAGCGAAGCAGAATGGCTTATATAATTTCGCAGTACCCGGAGAGAGGAACCGCCTGCTGGCCCCATCCACGCTAACTGGTAACCATTGCGTGCATACAATACTTTTGTTTCGCCGGGATATTTACAAAGGGAGGAAACAGTACCGGCTTTACCAAGTAACTGTTTCAGGGCTTCTGCAACAGGTTGAGCGGGTAACCGAATCGCTGCAGGCAGCAAATAAAATAACATCAATACTTTTCCGCACTTCATTAGGTTTTGTCTTAAATAATCTCTGTCAGGTAACTATTGAACTCAAAATTGAGTTTATTAAATTCCTGTTCTGCTTTCTCCAGCGCATTGCGCAGTTTGACCTGCTTGTCGCCGGTTGCCCTGAGCCGTAAATCTTCTTCGAATCCATTGTGCATAATAGATCGTTCCTGGTCGCCCACTTCCCGAAAAAGGACTGCGATCACCTCATCTTCTTTCAGTAACCGGTTGTGAAAATACTCAATGCGATCCAGCATTTTATCATCACCCGATTCAACGGTCCGCAATATTTCTGAAAGACGCTTCTTTATGTTAATATTCTCATCTGTCAAGAAGCTGAGAATACGCTTCCATGTTTCAATTTCATGTTGAAACTGTTTTATAATGGCGTCCGCTTTTGTCATACAGCTATTCATTTTTGGCTGGCCGATCCGTTAACTTTCTTATATAAATATATTTTTTTCTACCGCTCTGTAGCGAGAACAACCATCATATTCAACCCTGATATTGGTCATCGCCAAAGCCTGGGCAACTTTTCTTCGTGCAATCAGTAAATGTTTATCAATGAGATTAATTTATAAAACTATTGATACTGCTTCTTTACAAAAAAACCCCGCGACCAGCGCGGGGCATTTGCAAGCTTTCGTGAAGACCTATTTAACTGCTATGTGTTTGCTGGCTGTCAGTTTCTTTGCTTCTTCTTTTTTAGGAAGAACAAGTTTCAATACGCCATCTTCATAGCGGGCGTCAATCTTTTCCCTGTTTACATCTTCCGGAATGGTAAATGTGCGGCTGAAAGTTGAATAGTTAAATTCTTTGCGGGTGTACTTAGCTTCTTTTTCTTCTTTCTTTTCTTCTTTTTCGCAACTGATGGTAAGCATGTTGCCTTCAACATCGATATTGAAGTCATCTTTCTTCATTCCCGGAACGGCAAGAGATACACTAAAGTCATCTTTGTGTTCCTTAATATTAACGGCAGGAATGGTCAATGTCTTACCCAGGAAACCGCCATTATCGAACCATTCGTTCCATGGACGGAAGAAATCGTCAAATAAGGTTGGAATTGTTTCGCCGGTTCTTGTTAATGCTTTGGTTGACATAAACACCTCCTATTTTTAATGGTTAACAATAATTATTTCAGGTACAAATTTACCGGGCGCAGAAGCCGAAAGAAAAGATGGTGGTCAGCAAAAAAAATGAGTGTGGTCAGCAAAGCTGTATAATAACTGTGAATTGAACCGCATAAAGCAACTGGTTCATTTTATTCTCCCCCCGTTGCTGAGATTTGTTTTATACAACTCAAACCATGCCACGGAAACAAGTGATACGCTTACGCAGAGGAGAAAATCGCTCCAGGTAATAGCTGCCATCCCAAATATTTGAATGACAGCAGGCACGAAATGAATGGCTGTCAGAAATAAGATAGAAATTATAAAGACAGGCAGTACAAGGTTGTTTTTATACCGGATAGTCTTTGCAAAATTTTCCGTGAATGACCGGTTGGTAAACGTCAGGGAAATATTATTCATCACCAATGTATTGAAGACAATGGTCCTCGTTTCTTCGAGGGTATGCCCGCTGTTCATATAGAAATAATACAATGTCATGATGCCAATAGTCATTATCACACCCTGCACAATACTAATCAGCAATTCATCATTGCGGAATAAACCCAGGGTTCGGTCGCGCGGCTGTAGCTGCATGATATTGTCTTCAACAGGTTCCCTTTCATAAAATATAGAGCAGGTAGGCCCCATGATTATTTCAAGGAAAATAATATGTACAGGCGTAAATATATTTGGGTATTTCCAACCGAATAACAAAGGAAGTGCCGCGGTAAAAATTATCGGGATATGTATCGAGATAATATACCTTACTGCTTTTTTCAGGTTGCTGAATATTTTTCTTCCCTGCTGAATGGCTTCCGCCACTTTCTCCAGGTTATCGTCAGTAAGAATTAAATCAGATGCCTGCCGTGCAATCTCTGTTCCCCGCTCTCCCATGGCAATGCCAATATGCGATGCTTTCAATGCGGGTGCGTCATTAACACCATCACCGGTCATGGCAACAATTTCACCATTTGCCTTTAATGCTTCGATAACTTTCAGTTTGGCTTCCGGAAACATCCGTGCATAAATATTAACCCCTTTTACTTCCTGTCTTAATTCATCTTCTGTCATCGTCATCACCTGTTCTCCTGTAAGAAAACGATTGCATCCTGACATTCCAACCTGCGAAGCGATATTCAGCGCTGTCTGGGGGAAATCGCCGGTGATCATTTTTATTTCAATCTTCGCCTCAAATAATTTTTTAAAAACATCAGCCACATTTTTCTTTGGCGGATCGTACAGCGCCAGCAATCCTTCAAATTTCCAGTTAAAATCGTCCTGCACAACAGGCAGATCAGTACCGTTGTGCAGTGAACTTGCTACCGCAATTACCCGGAATCCCTGCGATGCCATCTTACTGATATAGCCGTTTATCTTTTTCACAGCGGCATTGTCCAATTGGCAGATGGCAATTATTCTTTCCGCAGCTCCTTTTGATGCCACGACCCTCGTATTGTCAAATTCATATACATGCGTCATCATCGGCGGCCTTCCCTGCAGCGCGTACTCATATACCAGTTTTAAACGATCGTGTGCTTTCCCATCCGTATGATCGAGGTAAGCTTTCCAGATTGCTTTTTCCATGGCATCAAAGGGATCCATTTCACTCGCCAGTACACCATATCTTAATACATCACAGTTTACCAGCAATGGTCCTCCGTTGAAATCTATTAATTGATCAGTTTCATAATCATAGATTGTTTTAACCTCCATCCTGTTTTCAGTGACAGTCCCGGTTTTATCCAGGCAAAACACACTCACCGCGCCGAGATTTTCAATAGTCTGCGGCTGTCTTGATATAATACCCAGTTTGCTCATATGAAAGGCACCCAGTGCCATGAAGGAGGAAAAAGCAACAGGTATCTCTTCAGGAATGGAAGCCATTGCAAGTGTGAGGCCAAACAACAGGCTTAATATAATATCGCCCGTTTTAAGATAATTAACTGCCCAGATGATTACAAATGCAGCAATACCAAAGAAGGCAAAACGCTGCACAAATTTTCCTATCTGTACCTGCAGCAATGTTTTCGGGGCCGAATAGCCACTAATAGATGTTCCCAGTTTACCCAGTTGAGTATGGTTGCCGGTAGCAATCACCGCAGCGTAACACTTTCCACTGTTAATGGTCGTACCCTGGTACAAAAAATTATTGCCGTCAGTGACGTCTTTATCTGCCGGAATACTTTCCCCGGTAATCACAGATTCGTTGACAGAAAGATCGTTTGCCTGTAAAATCCGGGCGTCGGCTGGAATTTTATTTCCTTCTTCCAGCAGCATGATATCGCCGGGTACCAGCTCGGCAGAAGCAATGGTTTGCTCCCTCCCATTCCTGATAACAATTACTTTAGGCGCCGTCAGCTCTTTCAATGCTTCCAGTGCCTTTGTGCTCTTTACCTCCTGGTAAATGGAAATGGCAGCTACAAATATCATAGCTGCCATCATCATCCAGCCTTCGCTGGCCTTGCCTAATATAAAATAAAGAGTACAGGCTGCAATGAGCAGTAAAAACATCGGCTCCCGAATAATATCCAGCGACACGCGCAAAAAACCGCGCGACTTTTCCAGGCTGAATATGTTTTTTCCAAACTGTTGTTGCCGAATGGGTATTTCTTCTTCTCTTAAACCGCTGAGTTGCTCAATATGGATTACTTTTCCTGGCATTATCTGATGTAGTCATTGCCAAAGCGTTCACAAGGTAGTGAATAGCATCGCTTCCTTTGCTTATTGTTAAATCATCATTACCTATACCTTTTCGGTCTGCCAGCGTTTTAGCGAAGGCAATGCGCCGAGTGCTTTTTGAATGACTTCTTTCGGTGCATGCATTAGCTGCAACTGGTGTTCTACCACATGTTTCATGTGATCGAAACTCATATCAGGCTCTGTAAATACACCGTTTTGATAACAAAACTTGCAATATTCCCGGCTGTAACGTCCATTGGCCTCAGTTCCCCTGTCGAAGAGATTGTCAATCGGCATGGAACAACTTTGACAAAATAATTTGGGTTCCATAAAATACTTTATTTAGTTGAAATTGATTGTTTACTTTTTATACCATTTACCAAATTTCTCCGCTGCTTTTTCTGCCATATTTCTTGCAAAAGTGGATACCAGTTCAGCAATTCCTTCCGAAAACACACTGTGACCATTCTTCCTTTCACTGTCAGCAAAGAAAGAAGAAAATGCATCCCCCGCCAGCTTACGCGGGCGAAGGCTGTCCTTCACATCGCGCCAGTCGTACCGGATGGCTTTCTCCAGCTCTGCCCGGCGTTGTTCCAACCGTTTCGTTTCAGCCTTTAATTGTTGTATGTTTCTAATTTTCTTCATGATGGTCTGTATCTTCTTTAAATAATTGCTGCACCATAGCATTCATTATAGGCAGGCGCAACAGTTTTTCGCGCAGCAGCCAAACCAATACACCAAGCAGCAAATAAATACCTGCCACCATTAAAAAACCCCAGTACACTTCGCCTGTCCATTTGGCAATGGCATAAGCAAGCGCAACGCTTCCGAATAATACAAAGAATGTAAGCACCAGTACAGCAATGGCCACTGCAATGATATTTGCCAGCACAGAAGAGGATTTCTCTGCTGCCTTGAACTTCATGGAATCAACGCGGTTATTGATGTATTCCTTTATATGCGCTGACAACTCTTCTACTTTGGCAAATGTGTCTTCCATTGTTGGTTTTTTAATTATTCAAAAGCATCCACTTCTTCGCCCACAGCCTCCACTCTTTCCTTTGTGCAATTTTTCAGGCCTGCAATTTTTTGTTTGCCTTTGCTGATCGTGTCTTTTACAGAATCGCTGATTTTTTTGCCACCATCAACAATTTTCTTCCTGGTATTTTCTCCTTTATCCGGTGCAAATAAAATTCCGAGTATCCCGCCAACGGCGAGACCTGCGCCAACGGCTATCAATACTTTGTTACTGTTTTTCATACACTGTCATTTAATGATGAATAATCGTCATCTCACAACGAAGTTACCAGCACTTACAACGGTTGTTAATGACGGCAGGCAAAGGATAACATGATTCTGGTCAGAATCACCGTTTCAAACAGCTCCCATATTGATAAAGAATGAGCAAAAGAAGAAGTGTAAAATGATTGTTGCTTGTAAATGCCGGCGGGTTCAGTCACTCACCTGGCATATTGCTCCAGCGGCCGTGTAATGCGCAACATCAGCGGGCCCAATTCACCACTGAGTTGTACTTTCCGGTCCCGCTTGTCAGATAGCCACCGCAGCCGGAGTTGCTGCAATTGTTTTCTTTCGCCGGGCATAAATTCTATCAGCCAGGATGGCCGCAGAAAATTAAGCGCTATACACACATCATTGAATTCCCCCAATACCTGTGCTACCTTACCGGCCGTTTCAAATTGTTCATCATTCCAGTAAAAGGATGCATGTAACGCCGGGAAATCTTCTTTCAATATTTTGAATATGTACAGGAGATCTTTAATGCTTTTACGGGTACTGTGCCAGTCGGCATCGGGTAGTTCTACTGCAGATAACAGCGATCGTATATAGCCCGCTTTTTTATGATAAAATTGAGTGATAACAGTATCCTTTATATGTTCGGGAAGCGACGCTACCACTTTATCCCTTGCCTTTGCATAGGCTTTGGCTTTATACAAATTATAAAAAATGCCTTTATTTTTTTCCAGTTCTGCCAATAAATACTGCTGGTAGTTTGGTGTAGGAATACGTTTACCGGTGTCAATAACCCTGCTTACCTGTAACTGCAAATCTCTAATCCTGCCGGTGGCAGTATAAATTTCTTTCAGCGAGCGCGGCAGCTTCAGGCCATCGCCATCCTCCTCCATACCCGCAGATAATAAACGGGTAAATGCGCGCAGTTTCTTCACATCCACGCGAAAATCATGTATTACTTCAGGGTCGTACTGCTCCTTAATCAGCCTGAGGGATTTATCCAGTCGCCTGAAAAGTTTTTTAATAATATATTCCATTTCCTTTTGCTCCATACAGCAAACTTGTGGGGATTGTACAGGATATAAAATGACAGCAATGCAGATATATTGGGTGGGTCAGTACTAATTCTATTACAATATTACTGCCATATTGGTTTGCATGAGCAACCGGGGAAAAATATAACATTGAATCGGGCAAAAGAAGAGAGCCGGATAGACATCCAGCTCTATTTCAGTAAATCCAATATTCTATGAGACTCGCGGCAAAACTAATAGCTCAAGTCTTTACGAAAACATGATTATTGTCATGCCACCCGGTGACTGTGGTTAGGGGAGGTTGGATTTGGGATTTGGGATTTGGAATTTGGAATTTGGAATTTATCGTTCATAGCCCATAGTTAATAGTTTAAAGTTTATAGTTTATAGTTTTTAGTCCATAGCCCATAGTTTATGGTTCATAGTTTTTAGTTAATGGAGGCTGATTTCCTGGAAAAAAATACTTACCTATAGGTAATTGCTGTTATCACAGGATTGGTTCTACTTTACTTTCTTTATTTTCATTATACATCGTTTTTACTTTAGAAGTTAAACTACTTCAATTCGATACTATAGAACGAAGTCTTTTAGTTCAAGTTGATTAAACCTCTTGTAATTGACGATGCAAGGTTTATCAATAAACGATCAATTCCAAATCCAAATCCCAAATCTCAAATTTAAATATTCCCCGAACTCCTGATGCCTGTCATTAAAAACACTGAACGCTGTCATCAATTAAATGGTGCTCCGGATAGAATTTTGCATCATAATAAGATAATACAACAAGCGGCCTCTTATTGTATCCATTCTGCGTTTCACGGGTGAAACAGCAATGACTTCAAAGAACAGCCCGGCATTTATTACAGGAACAATTTCCTGCAAATAGGTGATGCTATTGTAAACCTGCAATTAAATACATACTACGTCAGTAATGTATTTAATGCTACAAATATGATTGTATGAGAAAGATATTTTTACTTACAGGTATATTATTGATAAGTGCGATAAATACCTGGTCACAAAATGGAACAAGGCTGATTGGGTTTGATGCAGTAACCTCTGGCCGTGGTGGAACTGCCACCGGCTATTTCGATAACCCTTCCTTAATAATGAATAACCCTGCGGGGCTTTCTTTTTTGAAAACGCCACAGGCCGATTTGAGTGTATCACTAATGGCCCCCACTGTTTATTTTAAAAACAGTATTAATAATACCAATGGCAAAAACAATGTATTCCCGCTGGGCTGTATCAGCTATGCCGGCAAATATTCTGATAAAATAGCCTACGGGTTTGGCATATTCACACAAGGCGGCATGGGCGCAGATTTTAATTTGAACCATCAACTGTACAAAGATGCCAATGGCCTCTATGTGAAACAACCGTATCACTCAAAATTTGCGGTTATGCAGGGAGGGGCATCTATTGCTTATAAATTATCTGATAAAATTTCCGTGGGCATTACTGCCGACATAGTATATGGCCAGGTGGAATTTAAAATGCCAATGAGTATGCCACCCTCCATGCTGAAAGGCGTTATTAACCCGCAAACTGGTTTCACCTTTGGAGACTTGTTTTCTGCAGACCCCGAAACCGGCGGATTGGGCTACTCCGAAGTAGTGGCTTCTGCTGATATGCAAAAATTAACTGCATTTGGTTTTAACGGAAAAATTGGTATCGCCTACAAACCAAACGAATCATTTTCTTTTGGAATTAATTACAGCCTTCCCGTAAACCTTAACTATAAAAACGGTAATGCCAATATGGATATGACCTACCAGATGAATGATGCATTTGGCAAGGTGGTGGCTGGTATTATGCAGCAGGAACCAGGCATATCCGCAGAGGAAGCACAGCAACAAGCCATGCAGCAATTTTCAGCATTGGGTATTGACCTGACAAAAGGTGCAAAAGATACTTACAAATCAAAAGCATCCTTTGGTCTGCCCCAATCACTGGCTGCAGGTTTAATGTATGCACCCGCAAAAAACTGGAGGCTGTCACTCGATGCCGAATGGATCGACTGGAAACATTCTTTTGACCAAATGGATATTTCCCTCACCGGCGGTACCAATGCCAATATCAGTAAAATGCTGGGTACTAACGGCAGTATTGCCATGGCTTTTCCACTTTACTGGAGAGATGCGATTGTAATAAGGACAGGCGCCGAATTTGATGCATCCAAAAAAGTAACCCTACGCGGGGGTTATGCATACGGCGAAAACCCAGTGCCGGCCAGTACATTGTTCCCGGTATTTCCTGCTGTAGTCGTTCACCATATTTCCGTGGGTGGCACTTATACTATATCATCATCTGTTAAACTGAATGCTGCTTATGAATTTGCACTGAACAATAAAGAAAATGCAGCTTCTGTAAGTTATGCCGGGGCACAATACAATAACAGTGTGTCCGGCCTTAAAAACAGTATCTATCATCTATCCGTTTCCTGGATACTGAAATAAAAAAAGGAAGGATATTGCATGAGCGGGCATAATGCTCAAACAATTCTTTCCATGCTATCATACAATTGGGATTAATTACCTGTAAACATACCGGCAGTTAATCCCAATTTCTTTTTTCCGGAGACGGGAGACAAGAGTCAGGAGTCGGGAGTCGGGAGTCCGGAGTCGGGAGTCGGGAGTCAAAAGTCAAAACTTACAACTCAAAACTCAAAACTCAAAACTTATAACTTACAACTTAAAACTTAAAACTTTATACCCGAAACTTCTACTCCATCTCGTAGCGTCCCACAATTTCATCAACAGATATGCGGTAAATAACCGGCTTCAGATTATCGGGCAGGCGCAGGTGCAGCCAGGCTTGCGTAACCTCGGGCATACCCAACCCCTCACTTATTTTTAAATGCATAGTGCGGTCTACAAATGATTTCATGGCATAATAGCGATCCCTTCCTTCGTCCAGTTCTTCAAAGTCGCCCATCACCATGATGCTTTCCCAGTTCATCTCATCCTTTAATAACTCTACCTGGAAACAAACCCTTTTATTGCGCCTCATTACATTAATACGGCTGCCGGGTAAAGCGTGGCAGTAAATATATTTTCCGTCAAAAAAATAATTCGTGGGATATACATAGGTGTTGTACCCATCGTTACAGCCAATGCGCCCATAGGTATTGTCCTGCAGCAGCGCCAATGCTGATTCCCTGTTAAGGCTTCCTATCATAACAAACAAATGAGTGGTTTGAAATAAAGGTCTTCATCATAAATTTCAACCTGTTGACAAGACTTTCAAATGACAGGGGTCAAGCACAGCAATGACAAGAATCAGTCATGCTGCCCGGGTTGTGCTGCCACATTCGCCTTTGCTTCTTTTTGTTTCTGCCGTTCCTGCCGCCTGAAATAACCGCGAAACAGGAAACTGTGCTTAATAGCTTCCATGGTTTGGTTAAAACCGTCTGTCCCTTTCTGAATATTATCAAGGCTGTTACCAATGCGCATAGCCATGATCGAATCTTTCAGCAATGCATTCACCGGGCCTTTCCCTTTATTGATATCCTGCTGAATACCTGCTATCGTACTGCTGAGTTGCTTTGACAATGAATCTGCCGATTCGCCTACCTGTTTTATTTTCACTACTGCTTCATTCAGGTTGCCTGCAAATGCCGTATCGGTCAGCAGCGCACCTACTGAGCCCTTTCCATTCTTTACATCTGTAAAAATATCGTGCAAATCGCTGATCATATTCCCGGCCTTTGCAGTAGCGGTACGGATATTGGCGGCAGAAGCCCGCAGGTTTTCCGGCAATTCTTTTTCATTCAGTACTGTCCACAAAGCATCACTGTTGTTTATCTTGTTAATAGTTACTTTAAGCCGCGCTGTTATCTCAGCAATATCGTTGTTTGTTTTGGAGAGTGTCCGCAGCATTTCGTCCGTATCAACCGGCTTCTTTGAAGGAAGTATGTCACCATCTGCTGCAATGGCTGCTGCCTGCCTGGATGCTGAAATGTTGATCACTTTATTACCGACCAGCCCATCGGTACCGATGGACACGAGGGCGTTTTTGTGAATGATGGATTTCATCTTATCATCAATAATCATCACCACTTCCATCGATGTGTCGTTGAGAATGGTTACGCGCTTTACCGTTCCCACATCAATACCCGCATAGCGCACGTTATTACCTGCTTTCAACCCCTGTACATTTTCAAACCTGGCTGCCAGTGTAAAATTGGAACCGAACATATTTTGGTTTTTCCCTATCATATACAGCAGCAGGATAAGGAAGAATAAACCCGCCAGTGTGAATACACCCAGTTTTATATTGTTCATTAATTGCTTTGCCATACAACATGGTTTGTGAATACTTATTCAAAAAATTGTTTCACTTTCGGGTCGGTATGTTGTTTCAGTTGTTCAAAGGTTCCGGTTGCATAACATTTACCTTCCACCAGCACCACGATGCGGTCGCTGGCCATGCGAACACAATTCATATCGTGCGAAATTATCAGCGACGATGTATTGTACTTCTTCTGTATCTCCACCATCAGCCCGATGATCTCCCTCGCAGTAATAGGATCCAAACCAGTAGTTGGTTCATCATATAAAATAATATCCGGTTTCAGGATGAGCGTCCTTGCCAGTGCAATGCGTTTGCGCATGCCTCCCGACAGTTCTACGGGCATCATGTCTACGGTATGTGCCAGTCCCACATCTTCCAGTGCATCCATCACCATCGTATTTACTTCCTCCTGTGTTACTTTTATCCAGTGCCTGCGCAGCGGAAACTCCAGGTTATCGCGCACCGTCATGGAATCGTACAGGGCATTACTTTGAAAAAGAAAACCTACCCTCGCCCTGATTTTATCAAGATCAGCAATGTCGAGATCCGGTATGTTTTCATTAAACACTTCAATCGTTCCCAGTTCCGGTTTCAGTAATCCAATGATGCATTTTATCAGTACAGATTTTCCTGAACCTGATTTTCCCAGCACCACTACGTTTTCTCCCTTGTACAGGTCGAGGTTAAAATCAACCAGTACATGGTTATTGCCAAATGATATATATACACCACGGATGGCCATCACCGGTTCGCGTTGTTCGGTAGGGGTGGGTGCCAGTATCGTACCTGTGTCCGTGTTCATTTTTTCTTTTTATACAATTTATTCAATGCAGTATTACTTTATATGTTCCATCAGTTAAATCCCAGTACATCGGTTATTTGTACGGCCAGTAAATCGAGGATAAAAATCATGACGGAAGAAACCACCACTGCTGAATTGGCGCTGCGCCCTACTCCTTCTGTTCCTTTATTACTGTTATATCCCTTATAACAACCAATAATGCCTACGGCAAATCCAAAAAAGAATGTTTTGATAAATGCCGGCAGCACATCGTAAAAAGCGAGGTTATCAAATACCTGCGACCAAAAAAGGTAAAAACTGGTTTCGCCTCTTATATTAATACCGAGGTAGGAACCATACAGCGAAACGGTATCGCTCAGTATGGTAAGCACGGGCAGCATGAAAGTGGCAGCCAGCACCCTTGTCACCACCAAATACTTAAACGGGTTGGTGCCGCTTACTTCCATTGCGTCGATCTGTTCGGTTACTTTCATCGAACCCAGTTCGGCGCCAATACTGGAGCCAATTTTTCCGGCAAATATCAGTGCAGTAATAACCGGTCCTATTTCCCGTACAATAGCAATACCTACAATAGCCGGCAACTGCGATTCCACACCGTAATCAACCATTGAAGGGCGCAACTGCATCGTTAATACCAGTCCCATGATAAAACCGGTAAGCCCAACCAGCGGTAATGAATTATAACCAATCACATAACACTGCCGTATAAACTCTGCAAATTCATAGCGTGGTTTAAACCATTGGGTGAATAAACGCCCGGTAAACCTTGACATATCTCCTGCTTCGGAAAGAAAGGATTTGACTTTGGATGATGCTGCCATTACTGCTGCACAATAGCAATGTCTTTTATGGCAAATACCTTGTGCTGCCGCAAATGTTATCTTAATATCACAGCAAGTTTTATGACATGCATCAGAAGATGGTTTGATTGCAGTCATTGTAAATACCCTGTTTATAAAGGTAATTTTATACAAAACAGAGATTATGAAAAAGCTGCTATTGGCATTCGACGGAGCGCATTTCTCCGAAGGTGCGTTTGAATTTGCCCGGAGGCTGAACGAAATACAACCAGTATTGCTGACAGGAGTTTTTTTACCACAGGTGGAGTATGCTCATCTCTGGAGTTATTCCGATGGAATGGGTGGCCCATTGTACATTCCACTGGTAGAAGCTGGAGATGAAGAAGGAACGGACAGGAATATTGCAAAGTTTGAGTCATTGTGCCAAAAGAATGGTATCGACTACCGTGTTCATAAAGACTTCAACGATTTTGCACTGCCCGAACTGAAAAAAGAAACCTGGTTTGCCGACATGCTGATTATTGGCAGTGAAAATTTCTATGAAAATCTTGGTACCGGCGAACCCAATGAATACCTGAAGGATGCACTGCATGGTGTGGAATGCCCTGTAGTAGTAGTACCTGAAAAATTTGAATTCCCCTCAAATACGATACTTGCATACGATGGAAGTGAATCATCCGTATATGCCATTAAACAATTTACTTACCTGTTCCCCGAATTTGCCAATAACAGTACGTTACTGGTATACGCCAAAGCAGAGGGTGAAAATAGAATTCCGGAAGAGGTGTTTATTGAAGAACTGGCGGCCAGGCACTTCCCTGATCTGTCAATTTCCAAATTGAATTTCGATC
Source organism: Chitinophagaceae bacterium (assembly GCA_044223995.1). Lineage (GTDB taxonomy): Bacteria > Bacteroidota > Bacteroidia > Chitinophagales > Chitinophagaceae > JACMLD01. The sequence goes on along the minus strand of JBGALE010000004.1, from coordinate 191,669 downwards.
CAAAGAAACATTTTGCATCCTGGCTGAATGAAAAGAAGGCCACTATCGTTGTCAGCGGTTCTTACGGTCGCTCCTCTTTTTCAAGACTGATAAAGAAGAGCTTTATTACGGAAGTAATCAAGAACCATAAATTACCAGTATTTATTACACATCGGTAAATAGTAGCATTCCGGATGATCCTGTACGGGCTGGTTGCTTAACCAGCCCGTTTTATTTTGACCAGCATCATCGCCCCACCTAATGCCAGTCATTGAAGCAGCTTCTGCATACCTGTAGCTTTGGCTAAATAGTTTTTTATGAGAAAGATACTGGTGGCTGTTAATGGCCTGAAACTCGATATGCACACATTGGATTTTGCCTGTTATCTCGGTCGCCTGACCCGTTCTACCATTACGGGTGTTTTTCTGGAGAACCAGGTGGCAGAATACCGGCCTGTTTTGAAAAATGCCTATTACGGCACGTATCTCGACTGGGAGGTAAATGAGGCATCGCCGGAGCATGTGCAGAAAATGAAAATCATAGAAACCAATATCGGACATTTTAAAGAAGCCTGTTCAAGAAGGGAAGTGAACTGCGCCATCCAGCGCGATGAAGGTGCGCCTGCCAGGGAAATAATAGCAGAAAGCCGATTTGCCGATTTGCTCATACTGGATGCAGAAACTTCCTTCAACAAACATTACGAAGGCAGCCCTACCCCATTTGTAAAAGAGATACTGCAAAATGCAGAATGCCCCGTCATCATTGCCCCTGAAACATTTGAACGAATCGATGAAATTGTATTCTGCTACGATGGCAGCAGTTCTTCTTTCTATTCCGTAAAACAATTTGATTACCTGCTGCCGGAACTGAAAAACAAAAATGTGTCCGTGGTGGAAGTAACAAAGGACGAAGCGCTTACCATTGAAGAAAAAGATAAGGTGAAAGACTGGTTTGAAAGACATTACAGCAATGTTGAGTTTCATGTACTGAAAGGAGAAGCTAAAGATGAATTGTTCAGCTTCCTGCTGCAAAGAAAGAATGCATTCATCATTATGGGTTCTTACGGACGCGGCACCATTTCACGTTTTTTCAAAAGCAGTACGGCCGAGCGGGTGCTTAAAACCACCAACCTGCCGGTATTTATCACGCACCTCTAATCTTGCTTGTTATGAAAAAGATCATCGCTGCTTTCGACGGACTAAAGTTTTCAGAAAGCACAAAAGAATACAGCATGCAACTGGCTGCCGCTACGAATGCTCACCTGACGGGCGTTTTCCTGGATGATTTTACCTATACCAGTTATAAAATTTATGATTTGGTGGCGAAGGAAGGTGTCTCCGATGAAAAGTTGCGCGCGTATGAGGAAAAAGATAAAATCACCCGCGCTGCTGCTGCCGTACGGTTTGAAGAAGCTTGCCGCAAAGCCGGGCTTACCTACAATATTCACCACGACCGGCATATTGCCCTGCGGGAATTGCTCCATGAAAGTATTTATACCGACATGCTGATCATTGATGGAAAAGAAACACTGACGCATTACGAAGAAAAACCGCCTACCCGTTTCATTCGTGAACTGCTGACGGATATCCAATGCCCGGTATTACTTGTTCCTCCCAAATACACCCCCATTGAAAAAATAACACTGCTCTACGATGGTGAACCTTCTTCTGTTCACGCCATCAAAATGTTCAGCTATATGCTGCCGTCGATGAAACACCTGCCTACGGAAGTCATTTCTGTCAAAGAATTTTATACCGATTTGCACCTGCCGGATAACAAACTAATGAAGGAGTTTATGAAACGGCATTACCCCAATGCAGAATATACTGTGCTGAAAGGGTTGGCCGAAACGGAAATCATCAACCACCTGAAAGAAGAAAAGAAACAGGCACTCGTGGTATTGGGCGCTTACCGCCGCGGTACAGTATCAAGATGGTTCCGGCAAAGTATGGCCGACGTAATTATGAAGGAGCTTAAGGTACCGCTGTTTATAGCACACAATAAATAATACCGCCACGACAATCATTGTATTTGGTGACAACTATCATTAGCAGCAAAGCATGCCGGCGATAGCTTTGCAGTATGATAGAAACCACAAAAATAAGGGCGCTAAAATTTATTGCACTGTGTGTATTGTGTCTTGCTATTATCACTGGTATCGTGTGGGTACTTGTATTTATTTAAATAAATCATTTTTATGAAAAAAAATATGGGCAACGCGGACAGGATAATACGGCTGCTGCTGTCATTTGTCCTTGGTATCCTCTGGTTTCAAAATGTTGCGGGCGGGCCGCTGGGTGTGCTGCTGGTATTGTTTGGGGGCATATTTTTCTTCACCAGTATTGCAGGAGTTTGCCCATTCTACACATTACTTGGCATCAGCACCCTGCCGCATAAAAAGCAGGTATAGAAACCTATGAACTAAAAACTATAAACTATAAACTAAAAACTACAAACTATAAACTACAAGCCCTCCCCTCATGCTCCGCTATATATTTATCATTGTTGTTTGCGTTCATGGCCTGATCCATTTTATGGGATTTGCCAAAGCGTTTGGCTATGGCGATATGAAGAACCTGAGTATGGAAATCAGCAAACCCGTTGGCGCCTTGTGGATGACAACAGCCTTCCTTTTTATTATTGTAACCATACTGCTGTTCCTGAAAAACAGCAATTGGTGGATGCTGGCCATCCCGGCAGTAATATTATCACAAATAGTTATCATCATGAGCTGGCAGGATGCAAAGTTTGGCACTATTGCCAATATTGTTATCATGGCCGTTGCTATCAGCGCTATTATACAATACCCGTTAAATTAAATCATCTATTCACACAGGCAAACATGACAAATGCAGGGAAACTGGTAATTATTAAAAGCATCCACTCAGCTATATGGTTGTTCTTTAATGTTGTGCTGTTCTATTTGCTGTATGCTGTTCTGTTCAATAAAATCGACAAGTGGGTTTGGACAGGGCTGTCGCTGATAGCTGTGGAAGGAATCGTATTACTTATTTTTCATTGTCAATGCCCGCTCACTGTTGTTGCGCGCCGGTATTCTACTGCAACAAAAGACAATTTCGATATTTATTTACCCAACTGGCTGGCAAAAAATAATAAATTAATATATACCAGCTTTCTTATGGTTATTATTTGTATTTTAATTTATCGCTTAATCACCCGTTAACACACCTGTTTGGATTCGATCACACATATAGCGCTGGGCGCCTGCATGGGAGAAGCTTTCGCCGGTAAAAAACTGGGAAAGAAAGCTATGCTCTGGGGTGCGCTCGCGCAAAGCCTGCCTGATATCGACTTCACCGCTTCTTTCTGGATGAATACATCCAGCGACCTGCTGGCACACCGTGGTTTTACCCACTCATTTTTATTTTGTGCCATCGTCACCCCTTTATTGGCGTTGATAACCGATCGCTTACATCGCCCCCACAATATACGGTTCGGCAAATGGCTGCTTTTCTTCGGCAGTGTTATCTTCATACATATTTTCATAGATGCCTTTAATAATTATGGAACGGGCTGGTTTGAACCGTTCAGTCACCAGCGCATTTCATTTAATGCCATCTATGTGGCAGATCCTTTCTTTTCCATTTGGGCCGGTATTGCGCTGTTTTGGCTGGTTGTTCTCAACAGGCGTAATCCAAAAAGAAAATTCTGGTGGCGCTTTGGTTTGGTCATCCCATTTCTTTACCTCGGTTACTGTACTTTCAATAAAATAAAGATTGACCGGGAGGTGAAAAATATCATTGCAGCACAACATATCCCGCATGAAAGATATTTTACCACGCCTGCTCCCCTGCAAAACTGGTTATGGTTTGTCGTGTCGGGGAACGACAGTGGTTATTATGTTGGTTTCAGATCATTGTTCGACAGCCGGGAGAAAATCGATTTCCAGTTTTTCCCGCGCAACGATTCACTGCTCCGGCCAGTAAGTACGCACGAAGATGTGCAGCAATTGATTCGCTTCTCGCAACAATATTATACCGTAGAGAAATGGCAGGATACCCTTGTATTCAACGACCTCCGTTTTGGACAAATGATCGGCTGGCAATACCCCAGGGAGAAATTTGTATTTCATTATTTTCTCCAGTACCAGGAAGGCAATAAATATGTAGTACAGCGCGGCCGTTTTGCCAATTGGAATTGGCAAGTGGCCAAAGCACTGGTAAACAGAATAGCGGGCAATTAATCCTTGTGCCTGAAATAAAAAGTAAACAAATAAATGGTGGCGCGTATAAACTGGTAAGAGCACCAGCGGATAAATTGTAAAAAAATATTCTTCGCTTTTTTATGCTGCTCTTCCGTTATTCTTTCACAATCATTGGCAATAATCATCTCAAGCTGCTGCCGTACACTGGCGGTAAAAGCCGGATCGCGTACATCAAAATTCAATTCAATACTTGCATAGGCACTGATATTATTGATATTGTACGAACCTACCGTCATCCATTGATCATCACATACTGCTATTTTTCCATGCAGGATATTCCTGCTGAACTCATACAGCTCAATACCATTCCGCAATAACCAGTCATAAAACCACCGCTCTGCATGTTTTGACACCATTACATCCGAAGGGCCGGCAGCGATTACCCGAATCCTTACACCGCGCCTGATGGCCTGTTTAATTTGCCGGCGGATAATTTGTCCCGGCAAAAAATAACTCGACAGTATGACCACGTCATGCTTTGCGCCGCGCAACATATCAATATAGGTACTGGATATTTCATTCTTTCGACGTACCCAGTCGTTTCTGCGCAACCTCACTTCACTGCGGCTGTCAACAGGTATGTCAAATGTTGCCGGGTTGATTTCACAGGGCGTCAGTCCCATCTGTGGCGGGTAACCATTCCATGTTTTCCAGCAAAGCACACAGGCCTGCAGCGCAATTTCTCCTTCTGCAAAGAGTGCAAAATCAAGCCAGGCTGTTTTACCATCCACATCATTGTACCGGTTGCTGATATTGATACCGCCAATCAGTGCAAACCTGGTATCAGCTACCGCAATCTTATGATGCAGCCTCCTGCCGAAATAAAAATAGCTGCTCCTGAACACCGGTTCAAAGAAACGGAAATGGATACCCGCTTTTCTCAATTCGTCAATGAACACGGGCGACAAACGCTGCGATGCATATCCGTCTACCAGCAGGTATACCGATACATTCCGGGCAACTGCTTCTTGTAATGCAGCGGCCACTTCCCTGCCTGTTTCATCTTCATCATAAATATAAGTTTGGATATGTATGCTATCCCGGGCGTTGCGGATCATTTGAAGCAGCGCATCAAAATATTGCTTACCACTGTGAATAAGCGAAACCCTGTTGATAAGTGTAAACTGGCTGGAAACCTTTCTTTTCCTGGATGCCATACGACAATGATATTACAAAGTGCAGCGAAATGCCATACTGTTCTTTACCTGTTCAAATATAACCATTGGGATTTGATTGCAGCCGGATACAAAAAGCTTTGTGGTACCGGCGCTCATTTACCTGTTCAGCATCCTTGCGTCGCATTTCGTTCACCGGCATCTCTTCATGGAGCAGTAAAAAAAAAAAAGGCGGCCATCTTAATATATGGCAATCTTCGCAGCCGCATTTGCGGCATTATCACCGTCTTTTGGAACAAACATATACAACACACCCTGGCGGTATTCGCCCACGGCAAAACTGCCATCTGCATTTCCCGGAAGTATGATATACCTGTCATAACAGGTGCATCCAAACTCGGGCGGGCATTCTTTTCCCATTATGACGGCAGCCGGCGTGGTATGGAATACCCGCACCGAAATAATGTTTTGCTCTGCAGTTACCAAAAACTCTTCCCTGCGCACACCGGGAATGAACACTTCAATTTTATAGGAATCGGGCAACTCAGTAACATTTACCGGCGGATGGATAATATCTTTTTCAGCCACCGCTTTCAGCTTTTCCTTTATTTCTGTTTCACCCAGTAATGGCATATATGCACCCGGATAGACAGAATAAGCTGGTTGATATAGAATACTGCTACCCATATATTTTAAAATTTAATTGCCCACAGTAATTTACCATTACAAATGCATTCATTAGTATGACGGCCATAAGCAAAAAATATGACGGTCGTCATTGCCTGGTTACGGGGCAGGTAATATGGGAAATAAATTACCCAAAACAACAGGGGCCGTTTTTCAACGGCCCCTGAGCGGGTTGCTATAAAGGGAAGGGTGTTATTGATAATTCGTTGTTTTGTCAAATGCAAAATTAAAACACTATTCAACGGTTGCTGATGACCATCATCAGGCGGTTCAGTAATACTACTCATTGTTAATACCCTTGCGATGGCATTGTTTTGGATAACCAACCTATTGAAGCTGCAGGTGATAGTCCTGTGTTTGAATGAACCTACAAAACAACCTATCATGCCAAAGAAAAAACCTGCCATACAGCCCGAAGAAATCCCTTCTCCCGGTAAACATCCACATCCTGATGTTTTCCCGGAAGAGGTACCGGGGGCACCGGTAACGCCGGAAGAAGATCCGGATATCATCCCAGACGATGACCCATTTGAAACACCACCATTTGAAATACCCATACCAGGTGAAGGGCCATAATAGAGGATAACATTGTAATTAATTCCCCGTATTCAATTTTTTGTTATGAAACCTTTTTTGGTAACACTGACAACTTTAATTGCAGCAGGTGCAATGATTGGGGGCATGATGCTGCTGATAACCCCCGACGGCAGTTCGATGCAGCTTTCTTCTTCCTACCTGCAGGGGACACCATTTTCCAGTTACGTTATACCAGGTCTTATACTACTGTTCCTGGTAGGTGGCAGTAACTTATTTGCAAGCATCGCTCTTTTTCAGCACAGGCGAGCCGCACTCACACTGTCACTGCTGGCAGGTATTATATTGTTGCTTTGGATGGGTGTGCAGATACTCATGATTGGACCGCTGTACTGGCTCCAGTTTTTTATCCTTGGCGCTGCACTGCTCATTACGCTCGTTTCACTGCAGTTAAAGGGGAAGGCCCTTACTTAAATCAGCCGGCTGCTATCGTGAATCAGCGTAAACAATGACTTGTGTCATTTACATTGCTTTCCTGTACCGGTAGCTTTGGACTACAAACGAAAGTCATGACCGACATCATGCACATACCGCACAAATCCGGTAAACAATTCCTGTTTGAAGTAAAATTAAACTGGCTGGAAGACAACAGGGGTATCCTTCACGCACACGATGTGGATGGCACGCTGCATGTGGCCACACCGCAAACATTTGGTGGCGAAGGCAGGCAATGGAGCCCCGAACACCTGTTCATCAGTTCTATCAGCAGTTGCTATATGTCTACCTTCCTGCTCTTTGCAAAAAAAATAAACCTGCATCTATCACATTTCGAATGCAATGCTATCGGGCAGATAGAATTGATAGATGGAAAATATAAATTTACCCATATCAATCTCTACCCGAAAATATATATCAGTGATAATAATCAGCGCGCAAATGCCATTGAAACTGCACAGAAAACGCAGCGCTATTGTTTAACCAGTAATTCTGTCAATGCTACCGTCATCTATCATACCGAGATACTTCATGAAAAACACCCCGCGGTGGGAGTGAATGAACTATAAGTCAACCATAAAAAAAGTATATGAACACCCTATTAAGCTATATCGACAAATTAAGGTTCTCTGCTACGGCTGCCTGGTTTGCCGCCGTACTGGTAGCCGTTCTGGGTTTTCGCTTCCTGAAGGAAATAATAGCCTATATCCTCGTCAAACTGTATGAATTTTTTATTCAGCGTAATTCCATCAATATATGACCATCGAAGTAACCGATAACATGACCATTGAAACGTTGCGGAAATTGTTTTCCGATCGTTACCCCTTTCTTACGATTGAATTTTATGCAGCACCGCACAGGTGGCAGGAAGAGTCATCATTTGAACACCTGTTATCGCACCATAAAACAATCGGCGAAATAAGGACCATTCACCATCCCGGTGCGCTGGAGATTCATTCCTGGCAAAAAACGGGCGCCGTTGAACAGGCTTTTTCTAAAAAACTGGGATTGAATATGCAGGTATTCCGCCACCAGGGAGGCCATTGGGTGCAAACAGCGGGAACGGATGCATTGACACTGGAAGAACAGAATGAAATCGGGAAAAAGGCAACCATTGATTATAAGACTATCGGAGGAGATTCTATTACACAGAGCTATAACCTGTACTGATCTTCTTTTGGTACGAACTTTTCTTGTTGTCTTTTAATCGAATGGATAAAATAATACAGGTCTCTCTCAAATTTATTCTATCATCATGATTGGATAGCGGAAAAAAATTGTTTGCTTATCAAGTCGTTAACAATAAAATCGGGGATGCTGCCCGATTTGCAGGTGAATCTTGGTAAATTGTGCCCAACACAAAACAAACCTGCAATGAAGAAACTATTGTATCTCGCAAGCTTACTGTTTTTCTGCACTGCTGCCTTTGCACAACAGACAGTCACCGGAAAAATTACGGATGCACAAACCGGCGCACCCATAGAAGGTGCCACTGTAAAAATCAAATCCACAACAAAAGGGGTGAGTACCAACAGCCAGGGCATATTTAGAATTGTAGCCAACGCAAACGATGTACTCGAAATTTCATTTATTGGTTACAATACACAGGATATTGCAGTAAATGGTTCAGGCGATATCGCTGTCAAACTGGTACCGGCTTCCACACAACTGCAGGAAATTGTATTTGTCGGTAACCGCCGGGCCGGCCGCGCAAAAATTGAAACACCCGTTCCGGTGGATGTGATCAGGATAAACCAGGTGGGTTTGCCAACAGCAAAGATGGATTTAACTTCTGTGCTGAATATGTCAGCCCCTTCATTTAATTATAATAAACAAACCGGTGCTGATGGCGCCGACCATGTGGACCTTGGAACATTGAGAGGGCTCGGCCCTGATCAAACACTGGTATTGATCAATGGAAAGAGAAGACACCAAACAGCTTTCGTGGCATTGTTTGGTACAAGGGGAAGGGGAAATTCAGGTGTTGACCTGAATGCATTTCCCGAATCCGCTGTTGACCGCATTGAAATATTACGCGATGGTGCTTCTGCACAATATGGTTCTGACGCCATTGCCGGTGTGATGAACATCATCCTGAAAAAAGACATCAATCACTGGACAGTCAATGCGGGCTGGAGCGGTTATTATGACAACAAGTTCAATTCAAGAAAATTCAATTCGGGTAATCAATACTATGCAGGCAATGCCTTTGATGGCGGTACTTTATCACTGTCGGTTAATAATGGTGTAGCCATTGGTAAAAACGGGGGCTTCATCAATGTATCTGTTGATCTGTTGCGCCAGGCAAAAACATACCGCCAGGTAGATACGCTCAACTATCAAACCAATAAAGATGCATTGGCATACCTTAATACCGGCCGTCGCGCCTTTGGCGATGCTTCCGTAACTACCGGTGGCGCTATGTTTAATATGGAAATACCTTTAAACGCCAGTAAGAAAACCACCTTCTATTCTTTTGGCGGTTACAATTATAAATCCTCTGACGCTTATGCTTATACGAGAAACTGGAGCGCCAAGCCTACCCGTTACCCGGTTAATGCAAATGGCTCACTGATTTATGTACCCAGCATCATGCATGCTGCTACCGGTGCCGCCACTACCGATACATTTTATAACCCGCATATACAGACGCATATTACAGATATGTCACTGGCTGCGGGAATTAAAGGAAATGCCGGCGATGGATGGGACTGGGACCTGAGCAATACCATTGGGAGAAACGATTTCCATTATTTTGGCGATAAAACATTCAATGCTTCCAATATCGGCAATGCATCGCAAACACATTTCGATGACGGAGGCTTTAATTTCCTGCAAAACACTTTAAACCTCGATTTCTCCAAATCATTCAAAACAATTTTATACGGTCTTAACCTTGGTTTGGGTTTGGAATACCGCTATGAAAGATATTCGATTTACAAGGGTGAATTCGGTTCTTACGGAAGTTATCACCCAGGCAATTTATATTATCCCAATATTGGTGATTCAGCTACGCCTGCTTCGGGATCGCAGGGGTTCCCCGGCTTCAGCCCAACTGATGTGGTATCTGCCAATCGTTCCAACGAAGGCTTCTATGCAGATGCAGAGTTGAGTATTACCAATAAATGGCTGGTGGATGGTGCCGTTCGTTTTGAAAATTATTCCGACTTTGGTTTTGTCGGCACCTATAAATTGGCTACCCGCTATAAAGTAACCTCTGATTTTAATATCAGGGGTTCTGTCAGTTCGGGTTTCCGTGCACCATCCTTACAACAAATCAATTTCAGCAATACACTTACTTCCTTCAGTGGCGGACAATTGGTACAGTCGCGCATCGCCAGCAACAATGATCCCATTACGCGTGCTGCCGGCATTCCCAAACTGAAAGAAGAAACTTCTTTCAATGCCAGCGCCGGTTTTAGCTGGAAAGCAATGCCCAACCTGACATTTACCGTAGATGGTTATATGGTAAAAGTGAAAAACAGGATCGTATTGTCTGGTTTGTTCAGCAAAGACGATAATACATTACCTGCCAGCTTTACTTCACAAATACCAGATGAAGTTTCCACGGTACAGTTTTTCGACAATGCCGTTAATACCACCAACTATGGTTTGGATGTAGTAGCTGATTATAACGTACGCTTTGGCAACAACAATACCTTCAAAGCTTTACTGGCAGGCAACTGGCAAAGCATGGACATCAATGCTGTTCACGTTCCCGATGCATTGAAAGGAACCGTGCTGAATCAAAAAACTTTCTTCAGCGATCGCGAAGAAGCATTCCTGCTGGCATCTGCACCCAAACTGAAATTCTCCCTGGGACTGGAATATGAACATGGAAAATTTGGTGTCGGTACGCACCTGACTTACTATGGAAAAATTGTATTGCTTGGATTTGGTGATGCCACAGCCGACAATCCCAACCAGACTGGTATCAATCCAATGGTGCCTTCTGATGCAGACCCCGGTGTATTGGTGCCGGAAAGATTCAACTATAATGGTAAAATGACGACCGATCTTTTTGTTTCCTATAAACTGTGCAGCAAACTGACCGTGTTTGCCGGAGCAGACAACCTCTTCAATGTACATCCTAATCTTGGTGTGAACCCGCTGGCAAAAGGATGGGCTGAAGATAATGAGAGTGGTGGTCCATGGGACTCTGTACAAATGGGATTTAACGGAAGAAGGTTATTTGGAAAACTTGCTTTTAGTTTTTAAACCCAATTATCAATTGGTAGTAATAGATGAGCCGGACTTAGTACCGGCTCTTTTCTTTTTTATTGTTTGCCTGCAAGAAATATCGCTATCCGCTCATTGACCTCTGCTGCCTTTTCCATTTGGGGAAGGTGCCCTGCATCATCCACCGGGAAAAATTCCGTATGCAATATTTGCCGCAGCGAATCACTGTAGGAAAACGGAACTGTTTTATCTGCTACGCCCCAAATCAGTAAAACAGGTTTATGGAATGAATCCAGCGATGCATAATTTTTCTTTATACCACCTTCACCAATATAATGGTACCTCGTCGACACCAATGCATTGCGGAAACCTTTGTATTGCATTTCCACTTTGTATTGCTCGCCCCAATGGGGAAACTGATCAGGATATTTTAAATCCGTTAATTGTCCATTCACCATATCTTCGGGCGATATGGCGAGTTTATAGCGTGCTACCACTTCGGCATTGTCAAAATGCGACTGCCAGGGAAATGCCGGATCAACGAAAATAATATTCTTCACTTTACCGGGGTTGTGAATGGTAAAATCGGTTACCACGGGGCCCCCGAAAGAAACACCACACAATGCATACACGGTATCCAGTTTCAGGCCGGATAATAATTCTGATAACTGGCGGCGAAACAAGGCTGCTTCATACATCTTATCAGGCCGGTCAGACCATCCCCTTCCATAAGTATCATAGCGTAGTACGCGGTACCCTTTTTTAATCAATGCAGGATAGGTACTGTCCCATATATAATAAGGCACACTAAATCCATGCACCAGCACCACCAGTTTGCCGGTATCAGGACCGCCCAGTTCGTAATGCGTCATACCATCCGTCAACTGGATAAAACTACCCAGCGCTTTTTTCCTTTCCGAAGCATCCAGTTCTTTTACTTCAGTATTATTCTTAAAATAAACAAACCCGGAAACGATGATGGCGAGAATACAAAGGGTGAGTATAAAAAATAATGCTGCCCGGAGAAATCTCATGTGCCTGGTTATTTAATGATGAAGGGATGTTCAAAAATAATGACTAAAACAACAACAGGCCATTAATAATTATCCCGCGGCAGGTGCTGTCATGACAACTGGTGGCGGTAAGGGCTCAGCCTGGGTATCCATCGCGGTACATGTTTTTTGTATGTCCGGTACGCTTCCCCAAATCGTTTGTACAGGTCGGGTTCTTCCTTAAAAATAAAATACACTGTATTGATGAAGAAAAAAGCCGCTGCCCAGATTGCAATGGCGATGGAATGAAAAAACAATGTTTCTCCCAGCAATATAAACAACACCCCGCTGATCATGGGGTTCCTGCAATACCTGTACGGGCCGTTGATCACCAGTTGCTGTGTGGGCGTCCATGGAGCAAGTGTTCCCCTGCCCTGCGTTCGGAAAAGATATACTGTATATAAAAACAGGCTGATGCCGGCAAGGAACAACAATACACCCAATAACGTAATTAAGGAATTACCAGGGAGAAACAACTTTTTTGTATCATAAATGAGCAACGGTACAATAACCGTTACTGTACATGGCAGTATCAGTATATCACGGATATGTTTTAGCACAGAAGGCCCTTCCATATAGGTTTGTTATGCCACAAAGTTATGTGCCGCTTCTATTACCTGCGAAGTAATTCCCCGAACTGTAATGTATTGTATCCGGAAAGCAAGGTATTACCCACGAAAGTATTTTTTAAAAATACAGGTCAGCAATGCGAATAGCGCTCCACCGAGTACTATAATAAATTTTACCCTTACCAGTGATGTGAAAACCATCAAAGACATCCCCAGTTCATGTGCAGGGCTGTTGACTGCTGCGAGCAAATGATTGTTTTCATTGATATCGAGCGCCCATGCCACCAACTGGAGTATTGCAACGGTTGTTAAACTCACCATCAACCATTTTTTTGTATTCCTCCTGATAAGCAGCAGCCACATGGCCGCCGTTAGATAAACACCGGGCATAAAAAAATAATCTACTGTAAGGTTTTCTCTTACCAGTTCTTTGCAACCCACCGTTGTATCAATTGCCTGCAGGGTATGTTGCAGCGAATCTGCATTGGCGGGAAGTTCCAGCTTCATCACGCTGTAACCTTCAATCCCTTTTTCCCTCACCTGTTTATCCAAGGCCTTTTGCCAAACCCCTGTTACTGAAAACAACGTGAGCAGGAAACAAAAGACTTCTATGCGGTAGGTTCCTAAGAATGGTTTCATTATAACAAGTTGTTTGGGTTGCTGCGCATTTCGTTTTCAATACTGATGTTCTTGCTCCGCTCCTCCTTGTATTTCTGCCAGTCAAATTCCAGCAAAAAAGCCGCTGCTGCCTTCGCGCCCTTGCGAAACAATCTAATCTTCTCTGCATTCTCCATAAAAAAGTTGAGCGAACTGTGCCCGCTCAGGTCTACTGTTTTCACACCCAGTTCAAATGCCCTGTTTTTAATGGTGAAATCCCTGTCGTAATAAAAACGAATGGTGGAGAAAATGGAATTCGCGTATTCAAAAAAAGTTTTTGTCTGGCCGGGATTGTCTTCTGTTTTACTGCCACTGAGTCTTACACCCAATGTGGGCATACGCGGAATGGGATAATTGGGATTGTAAAAAACATTCAGCGGAAAGTTGGACAATGTGCCGCCGTCTACAAAGTTGACACAACCGGGTATGATATCACTCCGCCAGTTGAGGTGTTTGTTCCAGATGGGGCGCTTCGCATCCGGGTCGGTGATGTCTACATCATAGGTTTCGAAAAATATAGGAATGGACATACTGGCGCGTACCATATCGCCGGGGCGAACTGATTTCTGATCGTTCCAGTACAGGTCCCACATACGGGGGAATTCAATCTTACGCTGAGAAGTAATATCGCAGGTAATGATCGCAATCATTCTTTTGCTGCCGTCGGGTGGCGTGTCGGAAGGGCTGCGCAGTGTGCCTTCAGTTCTTACCTTAAGGTTGGGTACCTGCCGGTTGAAATGGTTGCTAAAATCTTCCAGTGTCATGATGGGGCGGGTGCTGCTGCCATTGGTATTATAAATAGAATGTTTGGCAATGGTATCGTTTATCCAGGTGCGAAAGACTTCCCCTTCGTTAAGACCGTATCCATTTTTACTGAATTCTTTAAACCGCCGCCGGAAAACAAGAAACAGTACCAGGAATACGATCATCAGCAACAAGGGTGTTAAACCCAGCCACATGGACAATTTATCGCGGATGATAAAATTTCCCAGGAAAGATCCCACTGCAAGAAATAAAAACAATACAAATCCCCAATGCGTTAAGGTGAGCAGGGACTGGAAGGAATCTTTTTTCATGATCATCTTTTGTACAATCCAGTCGACAAACCTGTTCCAGGCGCCGCGGTTTCTGCGGCCATCCACCAGTGAATCCAGTTTAAGGTTGAGCAGGTGTTCGAGTGTTTTTTCTGCTTTCTCATCTTCCACATTGCCCGTGACGGCAATCATCATGGTATTGATGGCACCTGCACTGGTTCCTGCAAGACTGAAGAAACGGATGCCCATTTTTTCCAGCACATAAGTATATCCTACCAATGCAATACCCCACACACCGCCGCCTTCCTGCACCAGGTCTACATACTGGTTGTTGTTATCGTCGTACACATCTGATATAATAAAGCCTTCGGGGTGACGCCTGCTGATTTCTTCTTTCAGGTCGCTGATGATTTTATCGACACCTGCAACTTTTACAAACTCCTGCGGGGAGACGGGATTACCTGGCATAGAAGCGATTGATTTAAAGATTGTATGGAAACGGCGGGCAGGAGAAATACAGTAATGATAGAGCCGGAGTGATTGACGCAATTTTTCAATCAACATTGCAATGGCACTGATAAGTTACGATTTCGTTTTGAAAGATGGTAATTAGTACTCATTGCGGCAATACTACGAAGTGGTAATAGGAGGTTATTGATTAATGTGGAGCAGTCGGTTTTATTCAGCCATTAACTGTTTCAGTCTTTCGACAAACATACCAGGCTCGTCGACACTGCATTCAATGGTAGTGGCAATTTTTTTAATGCCGAATGCTTTCACAACGGTTACAGGCTGTTGGAGGTAAATAGCGATAGAATGGTTCTCCATCCCCTTAATGAGTGCCAGCTTTACGGCGCCTGCATCACCGGTTGGTTTATTCGTGGCTATCACTGACCGGATATTGCTCAACTCAATGATGGCATCGCCGCCCAGTATGCCATTGCGCAGGTAAAGACATCTATCACCAATCACGGTGGAGCGCGCCCGCAGTGCCCGGATATGTGCGAGTAACTGCAGACAGGTATAGATGCTCAACCCTGTCAGTATCCATGCGATGGTTTTTCCCCACAGCAAAAATACAAAATGCATGGCTGCTGTTTCTACCAGGAAAAGGCAGAGAAAGGTGCTGAGCACCAGTACAGCGCCGCTTTTTTTATAGCTGCTGAATATATTTATATTATCTGCCTGTTTGTCTTTCCCTTTCAGCAAATAATAAAATACGGCTATCTCGGCAGCAAAAATATTGGCGATGCGTTCCGCACCTGTCACGGAGGTGAGCACAGCACGGCAATGCGATAAGAAATCAGCAGGGATGGTATTGCTCTTTTTTACAGATCGGTTGGCTGCATAAAATTTCCAGGCAATAAAGCCGATAAAAGTTAGTTCGATGATGGGCGATACCCAGTGTTTGATAAATGGAAGTGCAGCGGTATTGGTGCCGGTAAGTAAGGCAGATGCTATTATAATACCTATCATGCCAACGCGCAATACCGTCAAGCTGGAAATGGCAGATTTTCTAATAAATAAATAATATACCAATGGTGCGGTAATGAGCAGGTCGCCCAGCAGGGGCCATACCAAACGATCATTGTGCGCGCGAAATACAGGTGTCAATGTGATGAGTATACAGGAAATAAACACCACTGCAGCAGCGGCGATGGCCCGGGTCAGTGCAGGTTTGGCGGCTTTTGTCATGGCTGCAAAATTACGGCTAATAATCAATTCTTTAACTTTTGGTGCACGCCCGATCACTCTTGGTGCACGCCCATTCACTCTTTGTGCACGCCCGATCACTCTTGGTGCACGCCCGATCACTCTTGGTGCACGCCCATTCACTCTTGGTGCATGCCCGATCACTCTTGGTGCATGCCCGATCACTCTTGGTGCACGCCCGATCACTCTTGGTGCACGTCCATTCACTCTTGGTGCACGCCCGATCACTCTTGGTGCACGCTCATTCACTCTTGGTGCACGCTCATTCACTCTTGGTGCACGCCCGATCACTCTTTGTGCACGTCCATTCACTCTTGGTGCACGCCCGATCACTCTTGGTGCACGCCCGATCACTGCTTTTTATCCCGCTGGCAAAGGCAAAACGCGCCTTTTGCAGCTATTTGCGGGGGCAAATATTAGAGTACGCCAGTATTTTATCCTGTATTTGATGCTATTTCTACATTTTCATAGCTCAGAATTTTCTCATTTCTTCATTTTCACGTCGGCACATTATCACATTTCCCTTAAAGTTTCCGCAGGGCTTGCTCTGCGAGGTAATATGTGTATTTTCAATAAACAATACTTAACTGGAGCCTACGGGCAGTGACGGAAGACACCAAAAAGAAAAGGCCAAAGAAAGTTGTAGTTTTCTTCGAAAGAATATGAAGCGTAATATTTATAAACAATATATCATGTAAACCGACTGTTTGTCACAAGAAATCAACAACAATAACAGGTTTCTGTCAAATAGTGAACAAAAGTTTTTTTTGTTCACTAAAATTTATCTACACTTGCTACGAATGGATAAATAATCTTTTTCGTCGCTCACTAAAAGTCTCACAGCCATTATGAAAACCGGGATATTGTCAAAAAAAATTTTGTGGAAAAACTGTGACAATTAAAGGATTTTTATCGCAAGTAGGAAGGTAGATTGCGAAGACGAAAAAGGCACTCTCGCGAAGTGCCCGATTCAAACTTGGAGCTCTGGGAAAAAGTCGGTTGCCAAAAAACTGGACTAAATAGCTTGCCACGCTTGAAGTCCGATGGCAATCTGTAATGAGAGGGACTAAACAGCCTACCACGCTTGAAGCCTCTCGAATTGCAGTACCGGCTTTTTTTATTGCGCTAAATATAGTGAGAATTTCCAAACCGCAAAACCTAGACAATTATTTTTTACACTTTATTTTTCAACCTTAATTTCCTAAAAAACAAATGTCTGAATTTCTCCTACCCTCGTCTTAGGGTCCAACCTACGACGTTATCTGTGTATATACAACGGAGAATATTCAAGCTGCAGGCAGACCTGCAGAAAAAGCCAGCCCGTAGGCTGGAGCCTACGGGCAGTGACGAGGAAAAAAGTTCTTTCCAATGCAATAATAATTGTCCCGAAACATTCATCCATTAACTCAATTACCGTCTTAAGAGGAGAGCTAGCCCCAAATTTGTTTCTTCCGACAGTATTTGGAGACAAATTTTCTGCTCTAAGACGACTTTCAATCGCAGATACAAAAGACTCTTGGTCATCTGTGCAAGGTGCTCCAACGCTTATAAATACATTTATATTATTCATTTATTTACACTTATTATAAAGAGATGCATATCCGCTAACGGGCTGCGGATCAGCGAAGCGCCGGGTTTTAAGTTCTAAACTTCAAACGAAGAACAAATGTTTGCATTTGCATAAATGTTCCTACGAAGCACGTCAACCCGCCTTTTGCCAAACCGCTGTTACTAGCAGTTATTCTTTTCATAAGTCAAATGGTAAGTTATCAAAAAGACTCCCTTCTTTTTCAATTGTCTCAATTTTCTTATTTTCAATTATATACAATTCACTTAATGCCCTTGTTATTGCAACATACTTTAAATTGACTTCTTGCGTCCGTTCCCAATCTTTATGTTGCAGTCTGAAAAATGGCAATTCGTCATAGTTTAAAATAAATACTCTCTCATTTTCCAAACCTTTAGCACGATGAATTGTCGAAAGACTGATTGCATTTTCAGTTGCAGAAATGTATTCCTTAATTCTTCTCAATATGTCGCTTAATGTATCGCAATCATTCTTCCACTGCTCATATTTTTTATGAAGAAAGTCTAATTTTTTTTCAAGATATTTTTTTTCGTTTTCAACATACAAGTTTCTTTCTGTGCTGTCAGTAATTCGCTCAGAGTTTTTCTGAATAATCCAACTCCATCTATTCATTACTTCTGTTTTTAAGTCGTCAAAACCATATGACCGGGAAGAAATTATCAAGTTAAGTTCGTTCTGTTTAAAAATGTTCTTAATCTCATTTATAATTTCATTCACTTCGTCTTCGTGAATGTGAACCTTTATGTTTTTGTCAATAAAGCTAAACACAAGCAACACAATATGGGCTCTTAAGCGAGAAATAATCAAGTCTCCAGGTTTAGAGAGGTTAACTACATCGTCAAACAGTACTGTTTGTAGAATTCCTTCATCTTCCTTGTTACCAACTATATCTGTTCTTATTGTCTTGGCAAGTTCAATTACCTTTTTGGGACACCTAAAGCAGGTTGTTAAAGGTAGTTGCTTAGCTTGTGTGTATTCTTTGACACGGTTAAATGAATTAATGTCCGCACCTGTAAATCCATATATAGACTGGCTGGGGTCGCCAACAGCTAAAATTCTGCTGCCTTTTTTACCGTATTTTGCCGCAACTGCAAACTGAGATTTTGATAAATCTTGGCACTCGTCAATAAATAGAAATTCGAATTTCCTTACTGGTTGTTGGGTCCATTTATACGGAAGATAAAGCATATCTGTATAGTCAATAACCATAGTCCTTTTGGACAATTGATTGCCAGCGTCTAAGAGTATTTTGTGGCACTCGAAATATTCCTTGATTTCGTCTTTGAAATTTCTCTTTCCAATTTCAATTTCATTAAAAATCCCGAAATGAATTACAAGATTTTCAAATTCTGAAACTTCTTCTTTGGTAAGTGTAGCCCTAAATTTTTGATTGATTTCTATTAGCCTTGTGTTTATCTTATTTACAAGGTTGTTTGCAGCAAAGTTCTTTCTGTCGTCAAAATCATCAATTTCTAATCCATTAATTTTTAGAATTTTATCAAAGATAGGTTTAAGTTGCTCTTGAATTTCCTTGCTTTTTAGAAGTTCTTTATATTTATTCTCTTCAAGATTTATTGGTTGACCCGAACTGTTATTGTCTTGTAAAATTTGTCTGCCAAGTGCATGAATAGTCTTTACAGTGACTTCGTTAAGTCCAAGTTTATGAAATTTTCGTGCTATCTCAGTTGCAATACTATTATTGAAAGCACAAAAAAGGATTGTGCTTTTGTCCTTTACGAACTTAGCACATTCCATAATTGTAGTTGTTTTACCAGCACCTGCAACAGCATCAATAATGCCGTGCCCTCCTTCCCGTTCTACAAATTGAAAAATACTCTTTTGCTCTTCAGTAAATGTCATTGTACAGTGTCGTTTATAATTGCTGGTAACTTAAAAATAGACGCTATTTCCTAAAACTCAAAATCTTCCTATTTGCCCTTTTGTGCTTATTATTCAGGTAATTGGAAAATAAATGGAAATGCGCATTTTGTATAAATCCGCCGCAGTAAAATGCTGTTTAACTTAAAAAATAGGTGCAATTGTATAATTTCTAAAATCATCAGATAGGTCATTATCGATTTTTTTCTTTATCCAGTCTCCAACTTCCAAAAAACGAAATAGATAGCGCCTCAAAAACTAAAAGTCAAAATTAAATCGAAGAACTTCTCTGCGAGGCTAATATATCTATTTTTGATTCTCTTTCGGTTCTCCACGCATCTACAATTTTTTGAGTAACTATTAATAAAGTTCCGAGTATATATAACCATAGGTATTTGTTGTCAAGGTCAGATTTAAGATTATTATATCCTCGGAATCGGACATTTCTTTCCAACTGATTCTGTTCCTGACTTTTTGCAAATTCGTGATCCCAGACATGTTTGAGATAAATCAAACTATCAATTCTTCCGTGGGCTCTTAACCTTAACAGAGTATCTACTCTCCAAAATATTACATTATTAATTGAATCTGTATTCGGTAACTCATTTTTCAAAAAGTATAACGAATGAATGCATGCTAAGAGCGCATTCAATTCGTTAGCTATATTAGTTGTTTGATATCCAAAATACGCCGAATCGGGGAGCCTTCCAATATTAGGCTCCATCAACTCAACCCACTCCTGATATTCCAAATGCATTAAGTCATTGTGAAAATATTCCTGCCATTGAAATTTCATCACATCTATTTTATCTTGAACTTCCCTTGCAGTTACTTTTTCCTGCCACCATGTTATCGACAATACCAGCGATCCGGCTATAACAAACTTATTTCTCAATATCAATTTTAGCCATATTCTCATTTTGCTATTTTTAATATCAAACACCTTTTTAGCATTACTATTAAAATACCCACATCCAGGCCTAAACTTCCCAACTCTTACAAGTAGGATAATAAGCTACATTTATTCCACCTATGCTTGTTGAACATAGCAAGAACAAGTTAACGCTTACACAACTCTTCATTAAATAAATTGGACAGATAACTGAAGGAAAGCATTCAAAAAGTTTGGGGGCTTGGGTTAAAAAATCAAGATCGTCATTTCTGCAATTCCAAGCAATACCCACTTAGTGGTATTTATCAAAATAAATTATTTGAGTTGCTCTAATAATGGTATATCAACTGGCTCTGCCCCTGTTGCAGGGTTTTTCGTACTATGTAAGTTTCATAATGCAAGAAGATATAGAAGTCAAAAAAAACTCTATGAGAACTTTGCTCCTAAAAAGGAAACTAAAAGCAAAGTCTTCCATTAAATATATGGTTCGATTAGATTGCCTTCCACGTCAAAAGCAGTCAACTCCCCGAAGCCAGGCGCAAGCGTCGCGCTTGTGACTTTTAGCAATATATCCTTGACATTCTTCGTAGGGTACATCCTGCGGAGAAATTTATGTATATTCAAATAAATTTTTTCAAGCTGCATGGAGCCTTCAAAATAACAGCATAGCGTAAGCAAGTGCCTAAGTTAGTGAGTGGCTTCTAATACAGCAAATACAAAAACTTGCCAGCTGCTCAAAAAATATGAATCATTCAATTCCATTTATCATATTACTCATACTTGGACAAATCACATTTGGACAAGTCAATCAAGATTGGCGGAAAATGGATATAAATTTAATTGACAGTGTTGCCCTGTTAGACAGGAATAATCCCATCGAGGTAGAAAAATTCTTTAATAAAGATGCAAACAAAAACCCAAAAGACACACTGGGGTTTGGATGGACTAAATTTGAAAAAAGTATTGGCGCAGGTTACATTTCTATTTGGGCAGAATTTTTCTATTACCAAGATACAATCCAGTCTTATTCTCTTATGGCAAGATTGCCTGATGAAAAGAAATTAATTGATGAGTACATATCCCTCTACTTAAAATTTCTTCCTCTTTACAATAAAGGCTGGTTCTCGTATAAATATAAAGAGAAAAATATTTTGAGACCTCTTAAAGAATATCCTGGCAATCCAAATTCAGTAAAATATTCTAAAAATATTTTGGAATATATGGCACCAACCTCGGGTGACACATATGGTATTGTGGGCGGTTTACCTTTAACAATAACACAAAACAGGAAATTATTCAATAAGGTAAAAAATCGATATACTACGAACCAACTTATTGCGATGATGTATTCCATTAATCCCGTAAGTCGTTTGACCGCTATTGAATATTATTATAAATATCCAAAAAAATACAACTCCAATAAACAAGTGGACATGTGGATTCAAAAAGTTTTTAAAGAAGTTCCTTTCATAAAGACTATTTCTGGTTGTTTTGTGGATTATGGGAGTTCGAAATTACTTGTTGACAAATTTGCAAAAGCCAAATTCGATTAACAATCTTCGACCCCTGCCATAGGGTCCATCCTACGTGCATTTTGCGAAATTGATTTACTCCCAATGGTGGGATTGCCCGTCCGGCCAGCCGGACAGGCTTCCCTGACTAAAGTCGGGACGCGGTATGACATTTCTCTCTGCAAACATTGTTCTGCAGCCATTGCTTACATAAAACGTTCCTACGGAACGTGACTGACTTTTCCTGATGCTGCTACCGGTAATTTGTTCCGATGGAACAATTACACTAAGATTCCTCCCGACTTTGTCGGGACGCGGGAATGACGTTACATTATTTAAATGGCTGGAAACTTGCAAAGTTCGCTTCGGGAGACTTTGCGGACACCTGATGAGATAGAAAAAATTCTATCATTACCAATTGTTTTTTCTTTGTAAACTTGTGATGTCTAGGTTTTATAAGTGAGCGCCTCTGGCGCGCCTATTAAAGTAGGGGCATTTTTTATGTCCCTACCTTTCCATAACAAACGGCGTTGCACCCCCGTGGCTGTATCGTAATGGTATAGCCAGGCGCCTACTTAGGACCTAGACAACGGGAAAGGCAGCGCCGTTTATTATTTGCTGCCAAGCAAAATCAGTCATGCTTATGTACACTACTATCTTTCAATACGCACTACAACCATCTATTTTAAAAAAAGAATTCGCAATCCAGAAGTACTTTTAAATCAAGTGCCAACACTGAAAATATTTTTTAATAGTGGTGCATGATTTTATGAATTAACCTGTATCCTTGCATCTCAACCAGTATAATACCCATTTCGCATTCCCATCCTTAGCAACTTATTCAAGATTCTCTCTTGAAGTGTTGTCCATATCCCCTTAGATCGTAATCTATATAAGGTGTGCCTTACCTTCAGAATTTTGATTGCAGGCTATAACAAGTGTGAAAATATTATCGCGATAATTAGTTTCCATCCTATAATTCTTTCTATCCGGGTCGAACAGCCATACCAGGCTGAATGGCATCACTGCGCCATTGGTGTGTAACAAATATTCATTATTCATCTAAAAAGATCAATCAAATGAAACCACTAAGACCAATCAATTTGCGAAGCAAACAAACAGGTATTTTATCCATACTGCTGCTATTCAGTATCTCTATGCTAATTGCTTTTTCCTGTAAAAGGGAAAATATGGAGAGAGCAATAAACAACAGCCATACTTCCATTGAAGATATCAGGAAGTGGTGGGAATCAGAGAAACAAAGAAAGGCAAACGATGTTCAAAACATTGCTACAACAACCTATGATATCAATACGTCTATAGGTCAGTGGTGGGCAGGGGAGTTTGAAAATGGTACGCCCCAATGGAATTCTGCATTGACTTTTACAGTTGGCAGCGGAACTATATATGAAGTTCCCTTTACCTTTCCCGATGGCCTTACAATGCTTAACTACCGTACATCCACCGACGTAAGGCCATTTATTGATATCGGCAAACCAACGTCAAAAACATTTCTGCTCATTTATAGCGAAGCGGGACGGGCATACAGTTCAGAGTTTATGAGCATTGTCTCCAATGTTGAGTATATGGATATGCTTGACAGTACCGGTAGCCCATTCCCGGATTTTCATATTACAAATGTATTTCCGGCTCCTTCCAGATTGGGAAATTTCAGAGGAAGTTTTAAGTTTTTTGATGTTAAAGGGCAACAATTGATGGAAGAAAAATACCTGGATGGCAATATAGTTGAATATACCCCTTATGGAGATATGCCAAGCACCTTCGCGATGAACCCGGTTCCTGTTACTTTCCCAATACAACTAACCGAATTAATATGTTGGGAAACTACTCACTATACCACTGTTTGTGGTACAGGCGAGTTTTCTAATATCTGTACTACTACTATTACCAGTGTTTCCGTTCACTGTACAAGTTATAGCACTATAGATGGCGGTGGTGGAGGGATTGGCGGAATTGGTGGAGGACCAGGGGGAATCGGCGGCGGTGGGACTGGAGGTGGTAGTGGACACACTCCAGCACCCGCAATTACTCCTGTATCATCACCAAAAGGTCTTAGTTGCAGGTCATTTACATTTATGCCCGGGCCGGGTAATTGGCAGGAAGCAGGTCTTAAAAATTACCGGTTTAAAATCAGGTTAATCGATCCTGCTACTGGCTATATGACCGGGAGAATAATAAATATGCAGCAGACTCTTTATTTTGGTTTACCTAAAGTATATGGAGATGGTACGGTGCTTTCTCCGGGAGCGGCCGCTGCAAAAGCAGCACAAGCAGTAAATCTTGCGGGAGCACTTGTTATAGATTACTATGCAAACGTAATGAGTGGTGTTACAGATGCCCAAATTCAGCAAAAATTCAAAGATATGTTGGCGACGGTATTAATTTCCGCAGGAGGAACTGTTTCAGTTCGGCCAACTGTACCCAATTGTGTCGTCACAACAACACCAACCTATTATACCTTCTTTTCTGATAATTGTGAATAAAAAAAGTAATTTCGAAAGCATTCAAGAGAACGATTTGTTATTCCAATCGATCTTAAAGACCTCCAGGATGGACATAAATAAACTAAATGAATTGATCACGACATATTTTCCTCTGGGTAACGACGATCGTTACTCAGAGGATTATTATCAAACCCCTGAAATAAAAAGGCTCGAACAACAATCATTGTATTGCAGAGAAAACCAAAAACGGTGGGATCTAGTAAAATCCAAACTAGGCAAAAACATAAGTAACCGTGTTTTTCATGATGTGTCGTTCAAGTATGACAATTTTCTTACACGTTGTTATTCCCTGGTATCGTATCTGGGTATAAAAGACAATATCGAAGAAGTGCTGGATTTTAATATTAGTTTTATTGCTCCCTTTTATACAATAGGCATTCTACAATTTAATGTACTGGAAAAACATCTGTGGCAGCATCCACCAACAGTCTCCTTTGATTTTGCCAAATATGGGTTGACACAGGAAATAGATTTAATCCGCCTGGCAACAGAAGATATTTTTAAAATTGAGGAGTTTCCACAAGAAAAATTAAATGAAATTATTCCACACATCTCGTTTGAAAATTTGAAAGACGGTGAGTTTACTTACTTCAACGCATTTTTCTGCAACAGGTACCAGATAAGATTTTGAAAAAAACTATAATATACCTGCTTACTTATCTAATACCTGCATTGCTCTATATCAACATGAGCAATGCGCAAGGATATAAAGATATTTTATCGAAGCTTCATCTTCCGCAGCCGGGTAATTTAATTAATACCAATAACCAGAGACTTAAGAATATTACACCTGCTTACCTGGCTGGAACAGAATATCAAAATAAACTTTTCTCTTTTAAAAATGATGACGGCGCAAGCCTTTATGGAAATAAAATTCAGGAAATATCCTTGCTGATATCTGCATCTGACACCATACTTGAAATAGAAATCATTACAAAGTTCGATTCTACAACCTATGACAGAATTATAGCTGATTTAGGGCGCCCGGAATTAATGGTTGGTTGGGATGGAATTGATGACGCAAATACGGTGGAAGAAAGGCTAATGGGAACTTATGGGTGGAGAAAAGATAAAATCACTTATTGGATTCACTTTCGAAACAGCGATCTTTATCTGGGCCAGGAGCCCGACAATACTATTGTATACACCATCAGGCTTAGGCAACGCCAATAATATTATTTAAAGGAACTGTTTTATTTGTGATTTATTTTATAAAACCGCTTGATATTAAAACGCAATCTTTTAGTTCCCGCAGTGTCTCCTGCAGGGGACGCTGCGAAAAACACAAGGGCGTTGCGAGCAGGTAATTGATGGGTTCATTTTTGAGGCAGTGATCAGCCTTCAAGAGGCAATGATCAGGCGTCAGTAAGTTGTGAATCGCCTTTCAGGGATTGATTTAGACGTATCAGGAATCTTATTTTACGGTCTTATACAAATTATCGTAGCTCCGCCTTGATGAGATTTCTCTCTCCGCAGCGTCTCCTGCAAGGGACGCTGCGAAAAAACACAATAGGCGTCCAAGCTATAATTATAGTTAATCCGCAACGCCCCTTCGGGAGACTATGCGGGCACATATTGCGAACAGGTAGTTGATGGTTTCATTTTTTGAACCAGTGATCAGGCGTCAAGAGGTTGTGATCGAGCGTCTGGAGGTTGTGATCGAGTGACTGGAGGTTGTGATCGAGTGACTGGGGGTTGTGATCGAGTGACTGGAGGTTGTGATCGAGCGTCTGGAGGTTGTGATCGAGTGTCTGGAGGTTGTGATCGAGTGACTGGAGGTTGTGATCGAGCGTCTGGAGGTTGTGATCGAGTGACTGGAGGTTGTGATCGGCCTTGCAGAACTTTTATTCAGGCTTCCGCGAAAAAAATCAGGGTGCGAACACAATAAATTGGCAAACCCTCAGTCAAATATTCAATCCCTGTGTTCCTCTAAATCCTCATGGTTATCACCACCCAGGCTGTAATAGTTATTTTCTTCGTCCTCCTCGCCTATTATTTCATCCGCATCATCCAGTTCAGCGCCGGGTATATCAAGGTCTTGCCCGGGTAATTCGTCAGCATTCTCTCTCCGCAGTGTCTCCTGCAAAGGACACTGCGGTCTTTAAGGTATATGATGTAATTATTTCTTTCCATGTTAAATGATTCTCTCTGCTATAATGAGATTCCTCCCGGCTTCGCCGGGACGCGGAATGACATTTCTTTCTACAAATGTTGTTTTGCTGCCATTGCTTACATAAAACGTTCCTACGGAACGTGACTAACTTTTCCTGATGTTGCTACCGGTAATTTGTTCCGATGGAACAAATACACTAAGATTCCTCCCGGCTTTGCCGGGACGGGAATAACGAAAAATGGGTTGGAATAAAATAGCGTTTGTTGTAAAACTTATCTAAAATAATCGTTCGAAGGTGCCAGCCCGAAAAATCCGCTTACTTTCGGATTAAAACCCCTCTTATGACAATCAAAATACTCCTGGCCACCTTATTGGTAGTATTATTTGTGTCCTGCAATGACCATCGCCCATCGGAAAATCCAAAACAGGAAACGCCTGCTGCTCTGAAGGACAATAATGATTCTTACGACATTATTTCAAAAAGAAAATATGATGATATAATCGATGGCCTTTATGCCGAATTGCTGGAAAAAGACAGCAGTCTAAAAAGAATAGAAGACAAAATAAAAGATCTCAATAAATATAAAATCGACTCGGCTGAATCGTATGACAATTACTCAGGTAAAAATGCAGCATACTTTAGTGCAGCCGATAAACACATTGCCGCAATAGCAGACACCGTATTGCGAGAAAATATGAGACACCTGGTTGCCAACGAACTGACCCAATACAATACATTGCGGGCAAAACACCAGGAACTATTGAAAATTATTGAGCGCAACCAACTCAGCATAACTGATTTACATACCGTGCTGAAAATTGTCAGGACATTACCACTAATCGAAAAGTACCAGCGGGAGGCCCTACCAGCTACCAAGCCATTGGAAGGCATCCTACAACATCAGGAGCAAGTAATAAAAATGGCAGACAGTGCTTCAAAAGAATAAATAAAGGAATTGCCACTGCGATAATACTAAGTATGTTTACTCTACAGCAGGGAAATCAAGAGCCAAATAACTAATAATTGATAATTAAGAATTAGAAATACTAAGAACCAAATCATAAGAACCAAGAAACAAATCACAAATCCCAAATCCCAAATCCAAATCCAAATTCGGAAGACGGGAAGCGTACAAAAAAACCCCGCGGGTGGCGGGGCTTACTGATTGGGTACGAATTTTCTACAACGACATAGAAAACCCTTTTATCAAACTACTAAAACACGCAACTGCTATTTTAATTCTTCATCAGCTTCTGGTTATACACTTCCCCATTGGCCAACTGCACCCGCACAACATAAGTACCGGTGGGCAGGCTTTTAATATTTACTGTATTCGTTCCACTGTGCAGTGTGTTATCAATGACCATCCTTCCCGACTGATCAAACAACTGTGCATGAAACACACCACTGCCACCCGATACCTGCTGCTGTATTCGCAACTCATCGATAGCAGGGTTTGGCCAGATGGCTACACTATTGTTCGATTTGATGGTTACAGAACGGATAACTGAATTACTGAATACGCCATCTATATCAACCTCGCGGATGCGGTAATAATGTACTCCATTAACCGGGTTGCTGTGCACAAACGAATATTGTTGTGCCATTCCTTTATTGGAACCAGTAGCGGCAACAAACCCGATATCTTCCCAGTTTACTTCGTCGGTACTTTGTTCCACATAATAACCTTTTGCATCAAACTCCTGCGCCACCGACCATTTCAGCAATACATTGTGAGAACCCTGTACGTCTGCAGTAAAACCATTCCATGTTACCGGCAACACACCAAAGGGAAAATTGCAGGAAGTTAGGTCGTTACCAATACCGTCCTGTGATAAAGTAGAGAAATAGGCCAGTGTAGAAAAGCTGGTTAATTTATACAATTTATTATCGCCACTACCAGTAGCGAGGTACAAATCTCCTACCGGTGAAAAGGCTGCACCCTGGAAACCAGTACCACTCGGCATCACCGTATTGGGGTCAATGATTTGTGTAGCCGTCATACTGGCAACTGCTGTAGTAGGCAATGGCGCCTTGAATTTATACAAACCATAAGTACCGGCGCCCGAACATACAAACCATAGGTTGCCGAGGCCATCAATGGCCATATCACCGGAAGTACGCGCTGCAATTACACTGGTGATGTCGGTGCCGAAATTATCAAACACAGTGCTGGTAATTGTTGTCCATGTGTTGGCAACGATATTATAATAATAGAAATTACCGTTGATATCATTGCAGTAGTAACCGGTTCCGCTATTGGTAACGCATCCAGTGTGAATGGTATTGGTTGTTGGGCAGGCTGCCAAAATGGTAACCGTGGCAAATGCGGGATCGAAGGCTACAAACTCACTGGTGGAGCCCCCGGTATTGCGCTTGAAATAATAAAAGCGGCCGTTAAAGCTGTTGTATCCCAAACCATTTGACTGGTTGGGTGCATTGCCTGAATAAGGCGGATTAATGGCCGCACCAGTATTGCCCGTGTTTACATTAATCGGTGAAATAAAACCACTGCCGTTTAAACCATAAATGGTATTAACAGGGTCTGAGCAAACCTGTGCATCGGTTGTTTGCATGAGTAGTACCAGCAACAAAGAAGCTAATACTTGCAAAATAGTTTTGCGGTTAAGGGTACAAATCAGTTTCATGTCAAAGGGTTTACGATTACGAAAACTGATTTTTCTAAGGATATAAAACCAATAAAGAAAACAGGGGCTTTAAATAGGATGGATGATTTGGATATGACTACTTACGTAGATTGGTAAAATTTGGTTTGGTTTAATCACGGGCTGAAGGAAAGCCGGGCTTTTAGATCATTGCAGGTACTGTATGCTGTATGTATATATACAAGAGTCCCCTGCCTTTATTTTGTGATGCTGTATAAGAAGTGAAGCTGTTGGGACGGATATTTATTCTTAACTGGATTCAATGACTATTTCACTTTCATTATACGGATTAGGATCTTTTCTTTTGTAAAATTGGTAAATATCCTTAGTACCTGCAATAGCAATACCCCTGGTTTTATGTTATTAGCCCTTTGCAGGTAGTAGTGACAGGAACTTAATAGCAATTTATTAACAACAAAAAATGCTTCGTCGAAGAAATACTTCCATTCGTCGACAGCTTAAGTATTGCAATCGAATTAATACTGGAACAACTAAAATAAAGGCAATATTTGTATACCGGTCACACAATATCCAACTCCTGTAAAAAACCACACCGAATCCTGGAAATCCATCCCAATCCTTTGTAAAAATTACCGTTTCCATTTCCTGTCAGAAAAACAATGATCCATTTTCCACCTGAACAAACCAAGCCATTTTTAGTCCAACCCAATGTCCGTGATGACCGCTATTAATCCCTACTCAGAAAAACCAGCAAAAGCCGTAAGCAAACAACAAATGATCTATTCGTTCTGAGTAACATATTTTAAAAAAAAGCAGCCGCGTAACAACGACTGCTTTTTATTTTGCCCTGGCTTTTCTGATAACTGTTTCCTATAACACAGCAAGTTGTTCCAATTCATTTTCAGTAAACAACCTTGACTGTATATAAAACCGAACACCCATGGGTATCTCGAGCGAGAAACTACTTCCCCGCCCTGCTGTTACGTCCAATATCAATTGGGTATGCTTCCAGTATTCAAACTGGTCGCGGTGCATATAAAATTTACAACCTTCTACTACACCCAGGCAAACATCGCTGCTTCCAATCTTAAACTCTCCTTCCGGGAAACACATGGGTTGCGAACCATCGCAGCAACCGCCGCTTTGGTGAAACATGAGTGGCCCGTGTATTTTTTTCAACCGTTCAATTAATTCAATGGCCTTATCAGTTGCCAGCACACGAAACGTTTCCATACAAAAATATTTTAATGAAAAAAGGAACAGCGACTATAAAGCCGCCGTTCATATTGCCTGCCGTGTATTATATGTTACATATTGTAGGATTAAAACTTTGATTTTTCCTGAAAACCAAAAGCAGCTTGCATTATTTTTTCTCCGTTCTTTTTTGTTTCGCCAAAAAAGAACGAAAAAAGGCGACCCGAAAACGATGACGGCCCGTTTTCGGGTAGTCCCCTGATTAAACTTTTGTACTACTGTGGTGAACAACATTTGTTCTTTGTTAATCACTTCACAATAAAAATTCTGAAGTATACAATCTCATATCCTTAAAAACCCAGCATACAATCTCGTTTCAAAAGTTTAAAAGAATCCGAGTTTGCTTTTACTGTAGGAAATAAGCATGTTCTTTGTCTGGCGGTAATGGTTCAGCATCATCTTATGTGTTTCCCTGCCAAATCCTGACTTTTTATAACCGCCAAATGGCGCATGTGCCGGGTAGGCATGATAGCAGTTTACCCATACACGTCCTGCCTGTATTTGCCGGGGCACCTGGTACATTTCATGTGCATCCCTTGTCCATACACCTGCACCCAATCCATACAATGTATCGTTGGCAATCTGCAATGCTTCTTCCGTAGTTTTAAAGGTGGTGACACAGACCACCGGCCCGAAAATTTCTTCCTGGAACACGCGCATTTTATTATTCCCTTTAAAAATAGTAGGCTGAATATAATATCCATGTTCCAGTCCGCTGTTTTGATGAAATGCTTCTCCACCAGTTAATACCTGGGCGCCTTCCTGCTTGCCAATTTCGAGATAGCTTAATATTTTATGGTACTGGTCTTCCGATGCCTGCGCTCCCATCATCACGGTGCTATCGAGCGGGTTACCCAGTTTGATGGACTTTGTGCGCTTAATAACGCGGTCGATGAATTTATCATAAATATTTTCATGCACCAGTATGCGGCTGGGACAGGTACAAACTTCTCCCTGGTTGAGTGCAAACATTACAGCACCTTCTACTGCCTTGTCAAAAAATTCATCGTCGGCCGCAGCCACAGATTCAAAGAAAATATTCGGGCTTTTGCCACCGAGCTCCATGGTAACCGGGATAAGGTTTTCAGAAGCGTATTGCATGATCAGCCTTCCTGTAGTGGTTTCACCAGTAAATGCCACTTTTTGCACGCGGGGCGATTGTGCCAATGGCTTACCTGCCTCTACCCCAAAGCCTGTTACCACGTTCAATACACCTGCCGGTAAAATACCATCAATCAATTCGAGCAAACACATGATGCTGGTAGGTGTTTGTTCTGCAGGTTTTACCACAACACAGCATCCTGCTGCCAATGCTGGTGCAATTTTCCATGCTGCCATTAATAAGGGGAAATTCCAGGGGATGATTTGTCCTACCACACCAATAGGTTCATGCAGGTTTATGCTCACGGTGGTGTCGTCGTGTTCGCTTACGGTACCTTCTTCGCTGCGGATAACACCGGCGAAATAACGGAAATGATCCACTACCAGTGGCAAATCGGCTGCCCTTGTTTCACGGATAGCTTTACCATTGTCGATGGTTTCCACCACGGCGAGGTAGTCGAGATTGTCTTCCACCACCTGTGCAATTTTTAATAACAGGTTGCTGCGATAAGCAGCGGCCGACTTGCTCCATGTGGCAAATGCTTTGGTGGCCGCGTCAATGGCTTTGTCGATGTCTTTGGCATTTCCGCGGGCGGCCTGTGTAAACACTTTTCCGTCAATCGGGGAAACGTTATCGAAATACTCGCCACTCTCAGGCGAAACCCATTCACCACCAATGTAATGATTGTATTTTTTCTTAAACGTAGGTCTTGCCGCCAATACCGGTTTTGGGGCAGCAGTTGTAGCTGTACTCATATTGCAAGCGTTTTAATCGTTAAATAATACCTCTAATTTTCACTTAATAATCCTGAACCCGTTTCACAATTGTATTTATTTATAGCACAATCGTACCCCCGCTTTGCACATTCCGGTGAGAATCGTAACTTGTAATGATAAATCCGGTTGCTGTTGCCTGTAAAGAATTATCTCCAGAAAGTCGATCTGACACATCCGCAATACCTGCAAACGCTGGTAGAGAACCGGCGTATATTTAATTTAAAAAACTGCGAGCTGAATATATTTGAGAGTTACCAGGAAACCTACCAGGTACCGCTTACCTTCAGCGATTTTGTAATCACCAGTATGATCAGGGGAAAAAAAGTAATGCACCTGTTTGATGACCCGGCATTTGATTATTTACCGGGTGAAACAGTTATTGTTCCGGCAAACGAAACCATGCTGATTGATTTTCCCGAAGCCGCTACAGAAAACCCGACACAATGCATTGCCCTTGCTGTCGATTCGATGTACGTAAATGATACCGTTCACTACCTGAATAATTATTACAACAACAGTCCCGGTGAAACCAATCACTGGAAATTACAATTCAACCAATATCATTTTTCCAACGACAATGAAGTCACCGATTTGATTAATAAAATCATCCGTGTGTGCAGCAGCACCGACAGGGCAAAAAATATTTTTGCGGATTTATCGCTGAAGGAATTGCTGATCCGGCTGATACAAAGCCAGCGGTTGCAACAAACATCGCTGGAAAGCAGCAACAATAATAACCTGACACGCTTTCATTATGTTCTTAATTATATTCAGCAAAACCTGTCAGAGAAAATAACCGTGGATGTACTGTGCCGCAAGGCCTATCTCAGCAGGAATATGTTTTTTAAATGGTTTCGGGAGCAATGCGGTATCAGCCCGGTGGAATACATTATCAATGAACGGGTAAAACAGGCAAAACAATTACTGGCCGATCCAAAAAACTCCATTGCCACTGTGAGCGCACAATGTGGCTTTAGTGATGTCAACTATTTTATCCGTGTATTTAAAAAAACAGAAGGCATTACGCCCCGCCTTTACCAATCCTGCCTGCTAAACGGCCAATGCTGAGAGAACAGCTTTTAATCAATAGCAAACTTTTACATTTGCGTTTATCCTTACAGCAACAAAAGATGGATTGATGTATGAGTTCAGGAAGGAAAATGCAGGAAGGAAAATACAAGACAGTAGACGACATGCTGGACAGCCTGCCGGAAGACGAATTGAAAATAACTTTATTGCTGCAGAAGATCGTGCTGTCCTGTATACCCGATGCAAGCCCGAAACTTTCCTATAACGCCATTTATTACAGGCGTCATAAAAATATTTGTTTTATCTGGCCCGCTTCTATACTGTGGGGTTCAAAGAAAACCTATGCGGGCGTGCGCTTTGGGTTTATCAATGGCCATTTACTGCAGGACGAAAACAATTATCTCGACAGGGGTGGCAGGAAACAAGTGTACTGGAAAGATTTCGCTTCTGTAAAATCAATTGACCCGGATATCCTGCAATCCTTTATTATAGAAGCTGCCATTATTGACGAACAGTCAAAAAAGAAAAAAAGCAGGTAATATATCCGGGAAAATACTTTCAATACTTCCGGCATCGGTTAATTACCCCGATAAATAACAACAATCATTAACATGTGCAGTCAAACTAAATGGCAACACTGCACCATTAATCGAAAACGATGGCTATTTTTGCCCGCATTATACCTGCATGAGATTTGTTAAAACAATATACCAGCATACCATTCAGTCGCTGCGGCAAAAGCTGAATAAAGTGCAATACATTATGCTGGTGGCCACCGTGGTTGGTCTGGTATCTGGATTAATTGCAGTATTGTTAAAGACCATCGTCCATTATTTTCAGCATTGGGTAAAATCAATACAGGTAACGCCTAATGCTTACCTGTTGCTTCCGGTTGCCGGGCTGGTGCTTACCGTATTTGTTATCCGTAATTTTTACAAAGGACATATTGAGCGCGGAATTGCCATGGTACTCAAGGCCATTGCCCGTAAATCTTCGTTTATACCTTTCAGTCATACCTATATGCATGTCATAACCAGTTCCATCACCGTGGGATTGGGAGGCTCAGCAGGACTGGAAGCGCCGATAGTAGCAACGGGATCGGCGGTGGGCTCCAATCTGGCGCGCATCAGCGATATGCAGTACCGTGAAAGGACATTGCTGATCGCCTGCGGTGCTGCTGCCGGTATTGCTGCGGTTTTCAATGCACCGATTGCGGGTGTTATTTTTGCCATTGAAGTTTTGCTGACAGAAACCGTGGTGAGTTATTTCATTCCCCTGATCATTGCATCTGTAGTGGGCGCGCTTTGTTCGAAGATTATTCTACAGGAATCGATCCTGTTTAATTTTGTACTGCGGCAAAATTTTAATTACCATAATGTCCCCTATTATGCTATCCTCGGTATTTTGGCGGGAACCGTTTCGTTGTACTATGCCAGGATGTTTAAACGGGTGGAAACAACCATTCACCACTGGAACACGAATGCTTATACAAAAGCATTCGCAGGAGGTTGTATGCTGGTATTATTGTTTTTGTTGTTGCCACCACTTTTTAGCGAAGGATATGACAGCATTAAACTGCTGGCCGGCGGACAATCTGCCACGATTGCAAACCATGCGCCCTTGTTTGCCAGCGAAGAGACAAACTGGAAACTGCTGTTGTTTGTTGGGCTGATTGTGTTGTTCAAACCTGTTGCAGCGGCGGTGACCATTGGCAGTGGTGGCAACGGCGGCAACTTTGCGCCTTCCCTGTTTGTGGGTGCAAACCTAGGTTTCTTTTTTTCCAAACTGATGAACACAAGTGGCTGGTTCAAACTGCCTGAAGATAATTTCAGCCTGGCGGGTATGGCGGGCGTGCTGAGTGGTGTGATGTATTGTCCCCTTACCGCAATATTCCTGATTGCCGAAATCACCAATGGGTACGAATTGTTTATTCCGCTGATGATCGTATCGTCCATTTCTTATTTCATCGTAAAACATTATGAGCCCTTCAGCATGGAGATAAAAAAACTGGCGCGGGAAGGCGATGTATTTACGCATAAGAAGGAGCAAAACATTCTTACTTCTATTTCGCTGGTGGAAATGCTGCAGGACAAGTACGAATCTATCGCAATAGATAAAAAATTAAAAGACCTGGTGGACATCATTAAGAGAAGTGAAAAGAATATATTCGCGGTTACCGATTCAAAAGAAAGGTTTATTGGTATCATTGAGTTGAACGACATCAAACAACAACTCTTTCAGCCAGACAAGTTTGATACTACCACCATCCGCCAACTGATGAAAAAACCAGCAGCCGTTATTGGTGAAGATGAATCGATGCAAAAAGTAATGGAGCGGTTCGACATTTCGCAAAGTTGGTACCTGCCTGTTGTAAACAAAGACCAGCAGTTTCTTGGGTTTATCTCTAAAACAAAATTGTTCAACAAATACCGCGAAATTTTATCCACACAAGGCGATCTGTATGAAGAACTATAACCCATAGTAAGCTTTTTAATCCAAGCCTATCCATCACCGATGATAGGGCAAGTTGCCCGCCTGCCTGTCATTTTACCAAGCTACCTAAAAGTAGTATTGCCGTCTTTATAAAAAGAATGAACTTTACGGTACTTCAATACGCTACCGTTTGAAAGCCATTCGCGCACACTACAATTAATGGCAATGAACAATGCCCTGAAAAGAATATTGTTTTTCATATTGGCTGGCTGTGTAAGCACTGCGTTCCTTGCCTGCAACAGTTCCGCCGATGTCCATCCGAAAGATATGGACTCAACCATTACAGTACCTGACTCTGCTACGGTGATACCGGACACAGGCAAACACCTGGTTGATACATCGCATCATACCATTTCCGATGGATCGAAACCTGGTAAATCTGCCATCCTGGGTTATTCCTATTTTCCCATTATCAAAAGAAATGAAACCAAAGACATCAATGTATACGTCTCCATCATTCACCCGGAAAGCGAAGTGAGAAGCACTTTGAAATTGATTGTGAATGAGCAAACACAGCATCCCATTACCAAAGAAGATACCAGCGCCATCTATACCATTAATGTCATTGTTTACAAATCGCTTGATATTTCACTCGTTGATCCTGCAGGAGATTTTACTATCACCCGCATTCACCCGGCTGACAAACAACAGATCGATACCATCAACGGCAACCGCTGGCACTGGACGATTAATACCAAAACCGATAAA
This sequence comes from Chitinophagaceae bacterium, assembly GCA_044223995.1. GTDB lineage: Bacteria > Bacteroidota > Bacteroidia > Chitinophagales > Chitinophagaceae > JACMLD01. The sequence goes on along the minus strand of JBGALE010000004.1, from coordinate 154,933 downwards.
AAGGAAACGAAACTAATTTTAAAGGTAGTTGCGCAAAAGCCGGAAGGCGTCACCGAACAGTTTGAAGACAAAACCATTGTCCTAAATGTGCAGATTGACCCCAATATTGTACGTACTTTTTTCAATTACCTGACCGACAATCCGAAAGTAACTATTCCTATCCTGGTATCACTCATTGGTTTTATCGGTGTGTATTTAAGATACCGCTGGGGAAAGAAAAAGGAGAGTTAGTGTTTCATGGCTCATTCATACCACTTTCCTGTATAAGGTCCGTGCATATCCTGCATTTGTTTTGCAACAAAGCGTTATCGATATTGATTCTTTAATACCTTTACACCTCCAATAGCTGCGGGATTCACTTATTCATTCCGTCATCATTTCAAAAAAATATTTCGATGAAACGTCTTTTCCCTGCCATTTTGCTGATGGTGATTTTTACATCACAACATTCCATTGCTCATTGCCAGGTAAAGTCCACCAATAAAAGCAACGAAAGAAAATGGTGGAAGGAAGCCATTGTGTACCAAATATACCCGCGCAGTTTTAAGGATACCGATGGCGATGGGGTGGGCGATCTGAAAGGGATCATTTCAAAACTCGATTATATCAAAAGCCTGGGTGTAACAGCAGTTTGGCTCAACCCGATTTACAGTTCACCCAACGACGATAATGGATATGATGTAAGCGATTATCGCAATATTTTAAAAGACTTCGGCACCATGGCGGATTTTGATGCTTTGCTGAAGGGCTTGCATGCGCGCGGTATCAAACTGGTGATGGACCTCGTAGTGAACCACAGCAGTGACGAACACGAATGGTTTAAACAAAGCCGCAGTTCGAGAACAAGCCCTTACCGTAATTATTATCATTGGTGGCCTGCTGAAAAGGGAAAACCAACGCCGCGCTACAGTCTTTTTGATGTCAACCACGATGCCTGGAAATATGATTCGCTCACCAATGCATATTACCTGCATTACTTCAGCCGCAAACAACCCGATCTCAATTGGGAAAACCCGCAACTGCGCAAAGAAGTGTATGATATCATGAAATTTTGGGCCGGCAAAGGCATTGATGGTTTCCGCCTCGATGCATTCCAGTTTGCTGCCAAGGATACCACCTGGCCTGCATTTCCCGCAGGATATGAAAAAAACTTTTCGCTGTATTACGGTGTTGTGCCGCATATCCACAATTATCTACGGGAAATGAATACCGAAGTGCTGAGCAAATACAATGTGATGAGTGTGGCAGAGGGCGCGGGCAATTCATTCAAAGATGCACATGATCTCGTAGACGCCGATCGCCATGAACTCAATATGGCCTATGCATTCGATGGCGTGGATATTGGTAATCCACGGGGCTATAGTCTTTTAAAACTGAAAGAAGTATTCAGCCGCTGGGACAGTGCATTTGCTGTGAATGGATGGTTATCGGTATTCCTTGCCAATCACGACCAGGCCAGGATGGTCAGCCGCTTTGGAAACGATAGCCCTGCATTCAGGGACCGTTCCTCCAAGCTGCTTACTACTTTTATCATGACCATGCGCGGTACACCTTATTATTACAATGGCGACGAATTAGCCATGACCAATACTGTTTTCAACAGTGTCGCCGATTTTCGCGATATGGCCAACCTGAACGAATACCAGCACGTGAAATCCACCGGTGGTGATACGGCAGCATTTTTCGACAATGCAAAAAGAAATACCCGTGATAATGGCCGCACACCTTTTCAATGGAACCAATCAGCCAACGCAGGTTTTTCTACCGGTACACCCTGGATAGCCGTCAATCCCAATTACAAAACAATTAATGCAGCGGCACAGGAAAAAGATCCCAATTCGCCCCTTCATTATTTCAGAAAAATAACAGCGCTGCGAAAGAAGACGCCAACGCTTATCTATGGCAAATACCAGTTGCTTGACCCGAACAATCCTACCGTGTATGCCTATACGCGGGAAGGCGATGGCAAAAAAATCCTGGTGCTGCTGAATTTTTCCGCAGGCAATTCTATTACAGATACCGGTATCAGCCTTGCAGGTGCAACGCTGCTCCTTTCCAATTACAATAATCAACCTGTGAAGCAAACAGGCAACACTTCGGTTGAATTAAAACCATACGAAGCTGCCGTATACCAGTTGCACTAAAAGTTAACCGCCTGGGAAACTGGTGGTTTTTACTGTTATTTTCCCGGCTGCTGCGGAAAAGTATTATATTCCCGTAACGATATTCATGCCCCGGAAAACAACACTTCCTGACCCTCCGCCTTCATTGACTAAAACATGCCTGCTATATGAATCATCCCTGTTTGAACAAACGGATCATGCTATTGCGTTTGTCCCTTCCCGTTTGGATGCTGTTCCTTTCCGTGTCCATCTCATGGGCGCAGCAAAACGGCAAACACACTCCTCCTGTATCCATCATTTTCGACACCGATATGGGACCTGATTATGACGATGTCGGCGCCATCACCATGCTGCATGCCATGGCCGACAATGGCGAATGCAATATACTGGCAACGGTGGCCAGCAACAAACATCCATTGGTGGCAGCAACACTGGATGTACTCAACACCTACTTCAACCGGCCTTCGCTGCCCATTGCCGTTGTCCGTGGTGAAGCAGTCAATATTGGTTCTTCGCAAAAATGGGATTCGCTGATTGTTGCCAATTATCCGCATACCATTACATCCAATAACCAGGCGGAAGATGCACTCAGCCTTTACCGCCGCCTATTGTCGAAACAACCCGATCACAGTGTTGTCATCGTCACCGTGGGATTTCTTACCAATATGTCCAACCTGCTGCAATCAAAACCCGATAAAATATCACCGCTCAGCGGGAAGGAATTGGTTTCAAAAAAAGTAAAACGACTGGTATGTATGGCGGCACGTTTTGATAAGGACATGGGTGCTTTCAAAGAATTCAATGTAATGGAAGATGCACCTGCTTCAAAAATGGTATTTGACAACTGGCCCACCAATATTGTATTCAGTGGTTTTGAAATCGGTTTGTATATCCATACCGGTTTACCCGTTGCCAACAGTGATTATAAAAACTCTCCGGTAAAAGATGTGTTCGCCCGCAGCATTCCCATGGACCCGAATGATGTCAATGGGCGAAACAGTTGGGATGAAACGGCGGTGCTGGTAGCGGTACGAGGCTATGAAAAATATTTCACGGTGGTAAAAGGCAAAATGATCTGTCATGCCGACGGCAGCAATGGCTGGGACAAAAAAGGGACGCGTGATTATTACCTGGTGGCTAAAGCACCGGTAACGGATATGGAAAATATTATCAATGACCTGATCATGCACCAGCCGGTAAAACATGGCTCAAAAAAATAAACGAATATCTCATTCAACCAATACTACTGCACTATGTTTATACTTGACAGTTATCCCATGGCGGTTATTTTTTGTATCATCACCATGTTGTGCTGGGGCTCCTGGGCCAATACACAAAAGCTGGCGGCAAAAAACTGGCGCTTCGAATTGTTCTACTGGGACTATGTTATTGGCATCTTAGTGCTCACGCTCATCTTTGCGTTTACACTGGGCAGTCATGGAACAGCAGGCCGCAGTTTTATGGCCGATGTATCGCAGGCGGGTACAGACAATATAGGATCTGCCCTGCTGGGCGGCGCCATTTTCAATGCAGCCAATATTTTACTGGTTGCTGCCATCGCCATCGCAGGTATGTCGGTTGCATTCCCGGTTGGTATTGGCATTGCACTGGTGCTGGGTGTACTGGTCAATTATATGGATGCACCACAGGGTAATGCAGCCTTGTTGTTTGCAGGCGTTGCATTGATTGCCATCGCGATTGTATTAAATGCAAGGGCCTATAAGAAAATGTCATCCGGCAATGCATCACCTTCTACCAAAGGACTTAGTTTATCGATTGCTGCAGGTTTGCTGATGGGTTTCTTTTACCGTTTTGTTGCCAAAGCGATGTTTGCCAATTTCACGGTACCGGAGCCCGGTAAATTAAGTCCTTACACCGCCATGGTATTTTTTGCCATTGGTATTTTACTGAGCAATATAATTTTTAATACCTATATCATGAAGAAACCATTTGTGGGTGAACCCGTTGGTTTCGGTCAGTATTTCAAAGGCGGTTTTCGCAACCACCTGACAGGTATACTCGGTGGTATCATTTGGTGTGTTGGTATGTCCTTCAGCATTATTGCATCGGGTAAAGCAGGCGCTGCTATTTCTTATGGATTGGGACAGGGCGCGACGGTGGTAGCGGCTATATGGGGAATATTTATATGGAAAGAATTTAAAAACGCACCAACAGGCACCAGCGCGTTGTTGAATATTATGTTATTGCTGTACGTGGCGGGTATTGCACTGATCATTTATGCCCGTTAATAATTTTTCAATAATCAAAAGCACATGTCAAAGATTGTTGTCATTGGTAGTTCGAATACCGATATGGTAGTCAAGACCAACAAATTTCCTGTACCGGGTGAAACCATACTGGGTGGTGAATTTTTTATGTTCTCCGGGGGAAAGGGTGCCAACCAAGCGGTGGCAGCAGCGAGAATGGGAAATGAGGTGGTATTTGTTTGTAAAACCGGTAATGATATTTTTGGCCAGCGTGCCATCGAAGAATTTAATAAAGAAGGCATACAAACAAAATACATAGCTACCGATCCGGCGAAAGCTTCCGGTACAGCACTGATACTGGTAGATTCAACAGGAGAGAATGAAATCGTAGTCGCTTCCGGCGCCAATGAAACACTTTCAGAAAAAAATATTGATGCAGCATCAACAGAATTAGCTGCTGCTGATATTGTATTGCTTCAATTGGAAATCCCGCTCCGCAGTGTGGTGTATGCTGCAAAAAAAGCAAAAAGCCTGGGCAGGAAAGTTATTCTGAATCCTGCTCCTGCACAACCATTGCCCGATGAATTGTACCCCACTCTTTTTTTAATGACACCCAATGAAACAGAAGCTGCATTATTAACCGGTATTCCTGTTACGGATATCAACAGTGCCGCCAGGGCTGCGGCTGTCCTGCTGAACAAAGGCGTGGAAAATATTATTGTTACACTTGGCGCACAGGGCGCGCTCTTTATCAACCAGGAAACACAACTGCTGGTGAAAGCACCCGTAGTCAATGCAGTCGACACGACCGCAGCGGGTGATGTTTTCAATGGTGTACTGGCGGGTGAAATCAGTTCGGGAAAAAAATGGGAAGAAGCCATCCAGACTGCCTGCCGGGCTGCTTCCATCTCCGTGACTAAAATGGGTGCACAGGCTTCGATGCCCTACCGTAATGAAATCGGTTAACCGGTATTCAATTGCGTACTGGTACTCGAATAGCCTTTATTGCCGTTCATTTAGCATTTGACGGTTAAAGTGGGAAACAATCGTAACTTTAAAGGAACTCAAACGATTGTTGCCATGAGACCTTCTTCCTTTTCCACCATTCTTTTTGTCATTGCCTTTCCCCTGTCCGCTTTGCGCAAACAGGAAAAACAAATTACTTACCTGGTAACGGATAAATCTGTTTTTACCGGTGGGGAAACCATTTGGTTCAGGGCAACGATACTCAATTCTGTATCGCAACGTGTCACCAATAAAGTACCTTATCTTTTTGTGGATCTTGTAAATGAAAAGGATAGTTTAATCAAGCTGGTGATATTGGATGCCGGTAACCAGCAGCTGAGCGGCAGAATTGTATTGCCTGCTTTTATTCCCGAAGGGTACTACTGGTTGCGCGCTTATTCGCGGCAGATGGCAGAGACGGATCCCAACAGCATGTTTGTAAAATCAATCTATGTCGCTTCACTGCAGGAAAACAACCGTTTCGCAACACACAAAGAACCAAACAGCAGCCAGGACAATACCATCAATGCAGGCATTTACCCCGAAGGTGGTACCATGATGACAGGCATCAATACCACGGTGGCCATTCGGACCACAGATAAGAATGGCATTCCTGTTAGTACCGGCGGCACGGTAAAAGATGATCAGAATACGGTAATTGCCAACTTTACCACCAATACACTCGGCATGGCCAAGTTTGAATTTGAGCCTTCCCGGTTTCGGAAATACCGGGCGATTGTCAATTACAATGGAAAAGAAAGTTCATTTGACCTGCCTCCTTTCAATTTGAATGCAGGACAGATTGCTGTTTCCAACCTGGCGGCGATATTAAAGCTTCGGATACTGCTCGAAGATTCCATCATCAAAAAAAGCCCGGATACTTATATCATCGGCATGGCGAAGGACAGTTTGGTCTTTGCCGGCATGGGCAAAGGCCTCTGCGAAGTAATGGTAGACAAACGCAAACTGCCCGATGGCATCGTCACCTTTTATTTGTTTGATAAATCTTTTAACCTCCTGAGTGAAAGAAGCGTGTACGTGCATGATAATGATATCCGCGTTACGGCTTCTACTGATAAAACCCAGTATGGCAAAAGAGACAAGGTAACCATTAATATATCTGTTACCGATAAGGACATGCACCCCGTTCAATCCCTGCTGACTGTTGCAGTGGTGGATTCGCTGGCCAATGCATCACTGGACAATTCCATCAGCAGCAAACCGGTGAATTCATTCATGATCGACAACCAATTCCTGGCAGGCAATACAATGAACGATGAGGAAACCGATTTACTGATGATGACCAGGAACTACACGTACCAGTCCATCAGTAAAAATGTGACGGCTTCAACGCCCAATCCGTCCGACAGTATGTTTTATATCAGGGGAACCGTATACACGGAAAAAAATGAACCGGCACCGGGGTCTGTGGTGGTGCTGCTATCCAATTCCGGTTCTGCTGTCTTTTATACAGATACAGCCAACAGCAGGGGACGTTTTTCCTTTGCCACCGAAGCCTATCCTGACAGTACATTATTTTCCCTGCAGGTGAAGGAAACCAAGAATGCTGCAAAAAATAAAAAGATAGTACTGGACCCGATTAAGATTCCGCAGGTAAGTACACCTGTTGCACTGAAGCAATATATTCACCTGCAGTCGTCCATAGCCAAAAAATATTACAATGCCTATAAGCTGCCGGAAGATGACAGCAAGACAATGGCGCCGGTGACGGTAAAGGGAAAACAAAAAGTTACCTACGACGAATCCAAGCGCGTCAGCACCAATTCCTTTATCATTACATCCGAACAAATCATACGGAGAAACAGTGTTAAATATTCGGTGCTCTCTGTACCCGGATTTCAAATCATCAATGGCTTTCTTGCCAGCAATGGCCCCAACTCCATTACGGGGCAAGGTATGGCAACTGAACCCATTATCCTTATTGATGGGGTGAAGGCAATACTCAGCATCAACGAACCGAATGAACCCAGCCCGGTGCTCGGATACCTGAGTACCCTCAACCCAAAGGAAATAGATTTTATTGAAGTATTGCACGGGCCGGAAGCCGCCAATTATGGATTGCAGGGCGGCAATGGTGTAATACTGATCAATACCATCAGCCACCTGAAAGACGTGAACAGCGAGGGCAGTACGGGTAAAATGTATTATGCCACGGGCATTGCGAAAACAACCTTGTTTCCCGTACCGGATTATTCACCGAAAAATGTTAAGAATATAACGGCCATGGATGACCGATCTACCATTTACTGGAATGGCGGCATACTGAGCGATGTCAACAACCGCGCTACGGTAAGTTTCTATACCAGCGATGTACCGGCTACTTATCGTGTTACCATTACCGGTATTACCATACGCGGCGATATCATCCACAAGACTTTTAGTTTTCAAAGCAGGAAATAATGACGAGGCTGGTACTGATGGGTGGATTTCTTGGCAGTGGCAAAACAACTGCCATCACACAGGCTTGCCTGCAATTGAAACGGCAAGGAAAAAAAGCTGCCGTAATTACGAACGACCAGGGCCGGCAACAGGTAGACAGTGCCTATATTGCCCATCAACAGGTGCCGGTGAAGGAAGTTGCGAATGGTTGTTTTTGCTGCAACTATACACAACTTGATGATCATATACAATCGCTCATTACCGGATACCAGCCCGATATCATCTTTGCAGAATCGGTCGGTTCCTGCACAGATATGATTGCTACCATTGCCAAACCTTTTCAGCAATACAGGCAGGAACTGGAAGTAACCATCGTAGTGCTGGCGGATGCGGCACTGCTGCTCGCTGTGATGGAAGGCCGGGCAAGTTTCATTGCCGACAATGTCCGCTATATTTTTAAAAAACAACTGGAAGAAGCCGATATACTCGTGCTGAATAAAATTGATCTTGTTACGCTGGAACAAGCTGCTGTTATTGATGCCAACATACTATCTGAATACCCGAACAAACAAATCCTCCACCTGGATGCGCACAACGACAATGACATCAGCAACTGGCTGGAGCAGGTGATGCAGTTTAAAAGAACAGCTAAACTTGCTTCACTGGATGTTGACTACGATTTGTATGCCGACGGTGAGGCACAACTGGCATGGCTGGATAAAAGCATTCAAATTACTTCTCAAAAACCCAATGCTGCCGACATCGCTGTAGAAATAGCGAGGGCCATACAGCAAGCTGTCAAAAATGAACAACTCGTTACCGGTCACCTGAAATTTATTGTGGAATCCAACCAGTGGCAGGAAAAAATCAGCTATACCACGATGGATAACCACAAGGAGCCGGTATTTGATATCCCCTCTTCGCATTATTGCAGGATGCTCATCAACGCCAGGGTACAAACTGAACCGGCACAATTAAAACAACTGGTGGATACCGCTACGCGAAAAGTGGCCACCGCTTACAACTGTACCATTAAAACCGAACAACTGGCTTCCTTCAAGCCGGGGTACCCCACACCTACGCACCGCATTGCATAAAAGCGTTTGTGCTATGCTGGTATATTGACTTCCGAAAGCGATGACTTTTTTTGTTTGTCCTCTTTTGGTTTTAATCCAAATAAAATACGCGTGAGCATAAACGGGCGTATCAGCCAATGGTACAATACCCATACAGTGAGGAAACACAATATGGAGAGAATAATCAACTTCACAAATACCGGTAGCGGCCATTGTACTACGTAGTACCCAAATGCGACGATGACAGTCTGGTGCAGGATATAAAATGGATACACCGCATTGGTCGTATACCGTAAAAACCGGTTGGAGAAATTCAAATACCTTTTGGCAAAGCCCAGTGCTGCGAGTATCAGCAACCATACATGCAATGAATTGAGTATGCCATATACATACAGGCGCATACCCTGCTGTTTTGGTATTTCCATATTCCACCAATATTGATAAAAGAGTGCCATCGTGCATGCGGCAGCCGTGCCAAGGAAATACCAGCGGTACCGGTCGCAGCATTCCCAAAATCGCTTGTTTTCTGCCAGCAGGTAACCATACAGTACCAGTGTCAGTGAAAACACAAATACAAACCAATCATCCACCAGGCTCAGTTGTTCCGGGTATTTGGTAAAAAGAGAGAAATAATAATATACCAAAGGCAGTGCGAGCAATACCAGTCCAACGGGATTAGATAATACTGCGCTTACTTGTTGCTTAAGCCTGTCAACCGCTTTTATTTTACACAATGCGAATAAGGGTAACAATAATATACAGAATACAAAGAGATAGACCACGTACCACATGTGGCTCCAGGTCAGTGATCCATCAGGATAGGGAACGAATTTCCAGACGCTGGGATAAAACGATGCATAGGACTGGTGGATCTTTCCTTCCTGCAGCCATTCATAATATACCTGCAGGGGAATGGTAAACAACATCGCAAATGCAACGGGTATGAACAGGCGCACAAAACGATCACCTGCAAAGGACAGTACCGAACGCCGCTTTAGTGAAAAACCAATGCCAGCACCTGATATAAAAAACAAGAGCGGCAGCCGCCACTGGTGCAGCCACCAGATAAAGCGCGAAAGGCCAATGGAATGTTCCGCATTTTTTATTTCCCATCCAAAAATGACAAAGGGCATGGCGCAGTGAAAAAATATCAGGATAAAGAAGGCAATTACACGTACCCAATCAATGTAATGCTGGCGCTCCGGGGCAGTTGGTATCATATTGCTGAGGGTTGAAAAATAAATATACGTTCGGGCATACCGAATAGTTACAGCCGGCCGTGAATAAAATATTTTCCGCCCGCCATTCATTTTATACTTAAATTGAATTCCTTCTTATAAAACAGATTATATGATAAAATCAGTCGTACAACGCTGCATACATGCATGCCAGTTCGCCATACCGGCAATGATGCTCCTCCTCTTCTTAAATAGTTTGGCTACTGCCAATAACCATGCCCCTGTTTATTGGGCAGACCCCACCATTGAGGGGCGCTGGGACATTACCGTAGATATTGGCGGCAGGCCCATGCCTTCCTGGCTGGAAGTGAGGCATTCCGGTTTTCATACACTGGTGGGACAGTTTACCGGTGTGGTGGGCAGTGCAAGGCCTGTATCAAAAATCAATTTTGCCAATAATAAAATGAGTTTTACCATTCCGCCACAATGGGACCAGGGCAATAATGATCTGAGTTTTGAAGCGACCTTCCAGGGAGATAGCCTGGTGGGAACAATGACTGCTTCTGATGGAAAAATATACAACTGGACGGGTGTGCGTGCACCCCTGCTGAAAGGCGGCCCCGCACCGGTATGGGGCAAGGCGGTGAAATTATTCAATGGTGTCCATATGAAGGGATGGCATGCACTGGGGCAAAACCAGTGGATAGTAGAAGCAGGTGTACTGAAAAGTCCCAAGTCGGGCGCCAATATCGTTACCGATGAATCATTTAAGGATTTCAAACTGCATATTGAGTTTCGTTATCCCAAAGGAAGCAATAGCGGTGTGTACCTGCGCGGTCGCTATGAAGTACAGATTACCGACAGCAAGGGCATGGACCCTGCCATTGATCAGCTGAGTGCAATTTATGGATTCATCATGCCCAGTGAAAATGCCGCGAAAGATGCGGGCGAATGGCAGTCGTACGACATCACACTGGTGGGAAGAATGGTAACCGTTGTTTGCAATGGCAAAACAGTTATCAGCAACCAGGAGATTCCGGGTATTACCGGCGGCGCCATCAACAGTCATGAAGGCGAACCGGGGCCATTGCTGATACAGGGCGATCATGGCCCGATTGAATTCAGGAATATTGTTATCACAAAAGCGAAATAAGTAACGGTTCATGTTACAAGGATCCATCCCGTATAAACGGGGTGGATTTTTTTTGCAACAAAACTGTAACAGAACCGTCAGATAACTGGTCAAACGAATAACGGCCGGGTTGCCATTCGTACCCCGCATGCCGCCACCTGAAAAAATATTACAGCATTGGCGGCATTAACCTATGCAAAGTAGTTGACCTTAATTTAGATTGCATGTATAACCATTAAACTTGTATAATTATGAAAAGGATCCTCTTAACAGTTGCCAGCTTAATTGCCTTTGGAGCCATGACCTATGCCCAGTGCGACAAGAAATTCAGCCTCAGTTCCAGCAAAACGGAATATCTCAATGAAAAAATGGAATTACAGCGCTCGGTGGACGAGGCAGTCGTTATCACCATTGACAAAACCACGATAACGATCGAGATCGACAATGCAGATGAAAAGCGCATGACCGGAACCGTGACACCGGTAAGCTGCCAGTGGAAGACGCCGTTTGCTGATGGCAAGACGGTGCTGAAAGCAGATATCAAGGATCAGCGGGGCGACACCAAATCCACCACCATTACCATTGAAGGAAAGGATGGTAAAGTAACATTCTTACTTGAACTGAATGATGAGAAGGACAAGAAGATTCGTTTGGCGGCGGATAAGTTTGCGGAGCAAAAATAAAAATTCAAAAGGCAAATCATTATTCCATTACATCATGCCTGCCAATGAAGTTCGCAAAGCTTGCCCTGACAAGCGAAGCTTGGAATGGGCAGGCATTTCTTTTTGATGCTACTGAGATTCCCCCCGACTAAAGTCGGGACGCGGGAATGAAGATGGTTTCCCTGAGCGGCCCCGAAAAGGTTTCGAAGCAAATCATTATTCCATTACGTCATGCCTGCGCAAGCAGGCATCTCTTTTGAATTGCAGACAGATAGCCCACGATTTTGTACGTCACTGCGCGTCCCGGCTGGTCCGGGACGAGGCAGTCCCATTGTTTAGAAATGAAATCATCCAGGTATACGAATACAAAACAATTTCCCGCAACGAAGCCAAGACCGCAAAGGCTTTTTTATTAGATTCGCATCTATATAAAACCAAAACATGAAATGTTGCATCATCTTACTATTTATTTGTAACTGGAGTCTTGCAAAAGGGCAGAGTGACGCCCAAAAAGCATACAGTGATGGCGTACTGCTATTAAGAATGGAAAAATTCCAAGATGCAGAAATAAAATTTTCCCGGGCTATTGAACTTGGGCAAAATATGCCTGGACTTAAAATGTCTTATATATACAAAGGACTGGCACTAAATGGTCAAAATAAATATAAAGAAGCTATCAATTGTTTTGACAAATCGATAGAATTAGATTCGCTGGATCTGGACACTTATATAGACAGGGGCAAAACATATTTACGGCTGGATAGCGTTGACAAAGCTTTGGCAGATTTTAATATCGTTATAGTAAAAGATCCAGTAAGCAACGCTGCTGTTGCTTCGTATTACTATATAGGGAGAATAAAAATGGACGATGGATTTTACAAAGAAGCAATCACTCAGTTCGATCAATTTTTAAAGCTCAAACCAACTGAGGCAGAAGTGTATTTTTTACGGGGTGCTGCAAAGAGTAATTTGTTTGATATAGACGGGTCTATTAGCGATTTCGATCTTGCCATTAAATTTAAGCCCGATTATATGGAAGCCTATGCAAACCGTGGGACACAGAAAATTAATAAAATTCCAACGGCAGAAAGAATTGGTAAAGCCATTGATTGCCTGAAAGACCCTTGTAAGGATTTTATTAAGGCGAAGCAACTGGGAGACGACACGGTGGATGACATGATATTTCTATACTGTAGTAAATGCAAAATAAAATAGTAATAAATCAACAGCCAACCCATAGTCTTTCAATTTGCCATTAAAAGCCTGACACGCCATATTTAGCAATTTAACCCATCAGAACCATGAATATAGAAATCATCAATACACCTTATCACATACACATTCATGGCTTTTCCGGTATTGCCATCAACAAAGATTACGCCGGTACGGCATTTAAATTGTCGGGCAATATGTGGCAGGCTGTAAAATCCAATAACATAAAAAATAAGGGATTGAATATTTGGGTCTATGAACCGGGTGATCGCGTATTTGCAGGTGTCGAACTGGAGGAAGCGCCTGCCGCAGGTTCAACCCTGGAACAAAAAGACATTACCCTGCTGCGTTATGCTTATTACAAACATATCGGGCCTTACCAGCTGATCCGGCAAACGGGCCAGGCCATGACAGCTGAATTAAATAAACGCGGGTTGACAACCACACTACCCTATATTGAAATCTATGGTCACTGGAACAGGGACGAATCGAAACTGGAGACGGAACTGTTGATGAGTGTTATATAATGTTAATTTATCAAATATAAAAAACACTATTGCTTTACATACACTTATTGTTCGGCGACTCATCCAATTTTACGTAATTCTACTGATCCAAATTTCTAAGGAGTTTTTTAACTTAGTTTACCTGCAACCCCTAAACATAGTGGAATGAATAGTTCATAGCATTTTTTGAAATATCCGAGTATCAATATTCCTATTCTAGTCATATATAATTGATACGATAAGGCAAGCTACTATTTACCCGCCTGCCGGTGGCCAAACAGGCTCCTGCATTGAAATTATCACGATAAAATATAAATACAACATCATTATATTCTTTCCGAAAAAAGAATTTTTCAACATGTAATTTCTGTTTTAATTTAAATTGTTTTTAACTCAAAAACGACAAGTAATGAAAATTAAAATCAACTTACTACTTGCAATTATATTCGTTATTTCTTCGAATCTCAAAGCACAAGGTCCTTTCTCAAAATTGATGCCTGATGACCCTGCGTTAAATAAAGCTATAGACCAGGTCCGTAAAGATCTTCAGCCGCTGATTGACCAGGCGATGAAAAACGGAGATTATGTACTCGAAAAAAACTTGTCGAGGCTTAATTTGATGCTAAGCAACCTATATAACAGTTTATCCTCTGACTTAGAAAGAAAAATAAGCAAAATTGGGAAGCAGGCAAGTGCCGCAATCAATGCATTTGACAAAGTTGCAGAACAAGCTGTCAACAATGTTTCCGGCAAATTAATGACGCTTCAGGATTTTCTCAATATGAACATTCAGAATTGGGTCAATAGTATACCTTTTGTAAAAGACAAAATCTATGTATTTGATATCCAGGGAAGCGGGCAACGATATCAGAAAAACGGATATTATACCGTATCGGTTCTTGGCAATGGGTTTAGGTTAGAAAATATTGACTCCGTATATGTTGATGGCAAGCCTTTAAATAAAGAAAATGTGGACATACAAGACAAGGGTAACCAAATCTCCTTCCAGATACCTGCTGCAATGCTACAAAAAAAATTTTCCGATACGAAAATGAACAGGGTCGAATTTACAGTCAAAAGCTTTTCAATTAAAAAGAAACAGAAGTTAAAACTGGTGTATGCATTCTCCAGTAAAATACTTCTGCTGCCAAAGCTGACAGTAACTTCTTATAACTTAGAAGTATATAGTAATCAGACCAAATGGTCTGATAAGATATATGATGTGACAGGAACCGGCATAATTAATCCAAATGGCGGAGGAAATGCATTTGCGTGGGCAACAGTCGACGTTAGCGTTCCAGATGGATGCTTGATACTAAGGGATCAGATAGCAGCTAAAACTGATGGTATCTGGGCTGGATGCATAAATGGCAATTATAAATTTTCTGATAATGACACAAAGGTGACTACTTCATGCTGGCATCAATATAGCGACCGGACTACAAAAACTGAAATAACAGTTCACTACAGGAAGCCGGAGGTGATACGGGATGGTAAACCAACCAAAGGCTACTTAACATTACACGATAAAATGATTAAAGGTGGCCTGCCAACAAACACATATTTGTATGATCTGCCAGAAAATTATAGTTTTTACAGGCTGGATGTGACTTTGTTTAATGGTCAGACATATACATTTGTTCCGGGAGGAGATATGCAAAAAAATGGTATCAGCACATCAGTTTCTGAGGACGGAAAGTTTTATAAACTGGTAGTTGTTGTTGGTGACCAAATGTAATACCGGAATAACAAAAAATAAAAGAAACAAATTCAACACACGCCGTTCATTCGCAACCAAACCCATGCTACTTAAACCTGCAAACAATATGAAAAAACTCCTCTATGCGCTCGTGTTACTGATGGTGCTGGTAAGCGGACTGGTATTTGCGAATCGTGCAACCAACCATGTGACGGCTGCAAAACCCGCTCCGCAGCCACCCACGGCTGCCGAAATGAAAGCCGAAAAGAAAAGATGGGAGGCCAGCCCGGACGGTATCCGGTTCAAACAATGGGAAGCGTCCCCCGCAGGACAAAAAGTACTGGCCGGTGCTAATAAAATAACGAAACAGGCCAATGACTCCACCAATATGGAGGCTGTTATCACTTCGCTGTCGCTGCCGCCGGGTTCAAGAGTAGGTTTTGCTGTGATGGCCAGGATCAATGGCGAGGAGTATATACTCAGTTTTGGACCGGAATTGTCCCATGAATTTGAGCTATTGCACAGCCTGAAGGTAAACGACAAGATAATGATACGAAGCCATGGTGTATCCTACGCGCCCAAGTATGCTTATCCAATTGTTTCGGGCGACTATGTAGAAAAGGACAATAAAATAATGTACAAACGTCCACCCCGCAAAGGCGGCTGCTGAGTAAAGTTTTGATATGAGCGTCCGCCATGCCGTTAAAATAATATGTCCAAGGAAGACGATTGAACCTGTTCGGGCAATAAGAAAGAAAAGGTACGATAAAGACAAAACGCCATCAAAAATCCAACCGTCATGCCCGCGAATGCGGGCATCTCATATAGGAAGACAGGGATTCCCCACGCAGGCCAGCGCGCCTTTTACAGCTATTTCGGGTGGGATGTATAGTAGAGTATTCTAATAATGTCGGCATTTACCGCCCTTTTTTCACATTTCCACATCTTCACATTTACACATTCTTCCCATTTTCACATTTCCACATCTCCACATTTTCACATTCTTCCCATTTTACGTAGTTCTACTGATCCAAATTTCTACGGAGCTACTTAACTTAGGTTTCTAACAACCCCTAAACTTTGCAATATGGAAAGTCTTCATTTCTATTCGGTATTCCCTGATGTCATCTATCAATTTCACAAATATTTCAACCAGGATAAATTCAAATCATTAACTAACACTTTCGTAATTACCGCCAATACAGGGGGATTTGCGAAAGTTATTATATTATAGTTTCGTAAATACGGCAGTTGGGCGTCATTATAATGACACCATAAAATAAAACCTATCCAAAAATGCTAGATTTTCACATCTTAATAGATGAGCTTTTTTGGAACATCAACCAGGACTCTAGCCTCGTTCTCTATAAGAACGAACGAATAGTAAGTATCATAAATGATTTTGAGGATGGGAAATGGAGATATGCAAAATTTCAAAGTTTTGTATGGGATAATATTGCCGACACGGCCTTATCGTATAGAGAAAGACAAGCGCTCATAAATAAAGGTCATTCAGCTTTAATAGAGGCTGCAAAAAAATTGAGATTGACCGACGCAAGTAAAGATCAAACGGGGCAAGGAAGTGAATTAGCAGAAATTATTCTTTATGGTATAATGAAGCATTTTTATCAAGCTCTTCCAGTCGTACCGAAAATTTTCTATAAACAGAATTCGCAGGATAATGCTAAGGGCGCAGACAGTGTTCATATCGTAGTTGAAAGCAAAACCGACTTTTCAATTTGGTTTGGCGAGGCCAAGTTCTATAACAGTATAGACGATGACAGACTCAACGCAATTATTTTATCAATTGAAAACTCTCTTCAGCTTGACAAACTCCAAAAGGAAAACAGTATCATAACAAACCTTACTGACTTAGATGCCCTTTTGAAAGATAATCAAGCCCTGTACAAGGAAATCGCGGCACTCCTCTCCCCAAAGTCTTCTATTGATTTATTAAAACCAAAACTTCACATTCCCATACTTCTCTTACATGAATGCCCGATTACGGCCAAAAACACAGAACTAACCGATGCCTTAAAAAAAGAGCTAACTAGCTTCCACACTGATCGAGCTAAATCTTTTTTTACAAAACAAATAAATATACTTAAAGATAAAATACACAAGTACGAACAAATTCAGTTTCACATAATATTGTTTCCAGTTCCAGTAAAGCAAACAATCGTTGACAAGTTTGTCGAAAATGTTCAACACTACAAAAAACAATAATCATGGAAGTAGATGTATTTGAGGCGTGTCATAACATAAATGACTTACTACTCGGAAATCGAGAACACGAGGCTCGAAACGAACTAATAAAGTTACTTGATTACCACGAGACAAATAACATTCAGTATTCACCATTAGTGAATCATTTAATAAGAGAATCCGGGCTATACCCCTATCTTGATACAGAAACCTCAAACTGGCAAGACAGATACATATACGAAATTTTTAAAGTTGACACGGGGGATGTTCAAGAAATTACTCTCCATAGGGAACAATCCGCACTACTTAAGAAGTTACTAGACGGCGCTAACCTAGCAGTAAGTGCTCCAACAAGTTTTGGAAAAAGTTTTGTTATTGACGCCTATATCTCCATTACCAAACCAAAAAACGTAGTAATAATTGTACCTACAATCGCTTTAACAGATGAAACTCGTAGGAGACTATACAAGAAATTTGCAAACGAGTATAAAATTATAACTACCACAGAAGTCGAACTAGCGAACAAAAACATTTTTATTTTTCCACAAGAAAGGGCAATTAGTTATGTCGATAAAATTGAACAGTTAGACATTTTAATAATAGACGAATTTTACAAAGCCAGCGCATCGTTTGATAAAGATCGATCTCCAACATTAATAAAAGCAATCCTTAAGCTAGGAAAAGTAGCTAGGCAAAAATATTTTCTAGCTCCTAATATAAGTGGACTTGAAGAAAACCCTTTTACACAAAACATGGAGTTCTATCCGCTTGACTTCAATACTGTTTATTTAGAACAACATATGCTATTAGAAGAAGTGGGCAAAAACGAAGAATTAAAAAGCATGAAGCTTTTGGAAATATTGAACGAAAAGACGACAAAAACATTAGTTTACGCTGGCACATATGCAAACATAGATCGCCTATCAAATTTGCTACTGGCAAGCATGAAAGCAAATGAAAACAAATTACTAAACGATTTCTCCCAATGGTTAAGTGAGAATTATGACTACAACTGGAGTTTAACAAATCTAGTAAAGAGAGGCGTCGGCGTTCATAACGGAAGACTACACAGGTCATTAAGCCAGATCCAAATAAAATTGTTTGAAGATATTGAAGGATTGAACACTATTATTTCTACATCTTCAATCATCGAAGGCGTCAATACTTCTGCCGAAAATGTTGTTATATGGTCTAACAAAAACGGTACAGCCAAAATTAACGACTTTACGTATCGCAATATCATGGGCAGGGGCGGTAGAATGTTCAAGCATTTTATTGGCAAAATATATATTCTAGATTACCCGCCACCTCAAACTCAAACCCAGCTCGACCTGCCGTTTCCGGAAGAAATTCTAGGTGATTTAGATGAAGAAAAATATAAAACAGAATTAACAACAGAACAAGTTGCAAAAATAATTTTCTATAAAAAGGAAATGTCTGAATTCATAGGGGCTGAGGTATTTAATAGATTACAAGCGGAAAACACATTTCAGATTAGTGATTCAGAGCTGATAAAAAGGATTGCGTTCGACTTAAAATCAAAGCCGGAGGAATGGAACGGCTTAGCTTATCTAAATTCATCCAATCCTCAGAATTGGGATAGATTTCTATATAAGATAATAAATATTGTTCCTGGTGGATGGGAAAGTCCCTACAAAACATTTGTCGAATTTGTAAAAATCCTAAGAAATAATTGGCTTAAGTCTATCCCTGAATTGCTTTCTGAATTAGATCAGTATGACGTTGGAGTAGACGACTTCTTCAAACTTGAAAGAAAGGTTACTTTTAGACTAGCTTCCTTATTAAGTGACGTAAATATTTTGCAAAGAGAACTCCTTCCCGATAGGAAGTATGACATATCAAGATTTGTTAACTGGATATCAAATGCATTTCTCCCCCCTGTAGTTTACCAATTAGAAGAATTCGGTTTACCAAGAATGATTTCAAAGAAGATACACACTTCGAAACTTTTGAATTTCATTGAAGAAGGATTAAATATTCATTCCACACTAGAAAAACTAAATAGTATTGGCAAAGAGAGGGTTTTAAGTATTGACGGTCTTATGGAATTTGATAAATATATAATCGACTACTTTTATGACGGTATTAAAACAAATAATAAATAACGAACGCCCAACATTGGTTTGGCGCTATTGCGGCTGAATGAATATAAACTCATCGTTCTGTTCGCTGCTCAGCTGTAGTTCCGGCTGACGAATAACGCCGGGCGACATAATATAATGGCCCTGACCGTTGGCAGAAATTTTAAAGACCACCATGCACATATTCAACTCTCCTAGACTTAGAGACCGAAAACAAGGTTTTGAAATGTTAAAAGAATTATTTAAAGACCCCGTGAAATGCTATATTATTCACTATTCATGCGAATCATTTGTGACATCACACGGAAGAACTCCGAGAGTGACTTCAATTTGTGTGAGAAATCTTAAAACGGCTCAGACGAAATCCTTTTCAATTCACTTGCAAGCTCAATTGGCAGGATTGGATTTTAATAATCTTACTGACCTGCAATATGACGCTTTAGAAAAAGAAATGCTAAATGAATTTTCCAGTTTGGTGACCTCTCATCCAGCACACCGTTGGATACATTGGAATATGAGAGACTCAAACTTTGGATTTGAAGCAATAAATAATAGAATACGAATCTTAAAAGGAACGACATTCGACATCGCTGATGAATTCAAATACGACTTCCCAATTATTTTAGGGCATTTGTACACTCATGGTTATGAAAGGAATAAGCCTAAAGGCAGGTTGCTCAATTTGTGCGACAGGAATTACATAACCACACAAAATGCCATGACAGGACAAGAGGAAGCAGATGCGTTTGACAAAAAAGAATATCTCAAACTCCACATGTCTACCTTAAAGAAAGTAGATGTCATTGCAAGTATTATAAATCGAGTTGAGAATGATGACTTGAAAGTTAATACACCCAAAAAACACATCTATGGTTTGACGGTACCTGGAATAATTGCAATAGTAAAAGAAACACCGTGGCTACTTTTAATTGCTGGAATCTTGGGATACATTTTGGGTGCTGCATTGGAGCCAGTTTTTCAAAGACTTTTTCACACAGCATAAGAAAACTTCTACCAACAAAAGGTTTGCCGCAAGGCTGGCGTACGGAATAACAATCGTCAGTTGTACTACTATCAGCTAATGTCGGGCTTGACAGTATTCTAATTTGCTGTTAGTTGTTAACTTCAACTTCTGTTTTTTAATAGGCTTCAGTTGCCTGGCATACACAGCAACAATCCCAGCCTCCCGTCCAAGGCCTTTAGATTAGTATTTTAAATATTACTGTGTAATTGATAGCTTCAAATAGTTAACCAGGCGGCATTAGTAAACTAACCTCTCAGGCCAGGCAAGACCTTTCTTGCGATTTAGACGCAAGCGTCCGTCGTGTCGATTTACAAAAAATAGATGTAGCCTCCTCGCTACAAAATATCAGTTGCATTAGAATGATTGATCCTCATAATAAATAGAAAACATTCTATCGCCCACTCTGATATTTTATTGCTAATCTTGTATTGACTAAGTTTTACAGAGAGGTGCAAACAAGCCTCAAACAGTAGGGGCATTTTTTATGTCCCTACCTTTACATACACGGCGTTGCACCCCCGTGGTTGTATTGTAATGGTATAACCAAGACCTCTCTGTAGGACTTAGTCAGCGGGAAAGGCAGCGCCGTTTATTATTGCTGCCATTCATATCAATCGTAAATCTATGGCAACTACTACCACGCACCGCATGCTCCTCACCATTACAGAACCCGAACAGCTCCGCCTCCTCGACAGCATCGCCGTGCTCGAGGCTTTTAACAACCGCTTCGAACAAGGTGATGTTCAAAAAACCCTCTGGAATATGCTCCGCGAATCCGTAGGCAGTGAAAGCGGCGGCGACTGGTTTGCCGAAGACCGCATGCGCGCCCTTGAACTCTACGAGTACGTCTGCGAGCTGGTGCCCTACCTGCCCAATATTTTGCAATGCCTGGCAAAGCTGGAAAAATACTAAGTTCCGGCATGTCCCGGGCCTGTGTCCAGCTTTAGATAAGCGACTCACCAGCGATGCACGAGCGACAGATGAGCGACCATTCGTCGCTTATCTATCGCTTATCTGTCGCTTATCTGTCGCTCATCCCCGGTTGGAGCTATGGCTGCTCCTGCCCGTCCCAGGCGAGGGTCCGCTTCCCGCAAGCGGAATAAATAGTGCTGAAATATAAACGGTCCAAGCGGGACGCTTGAACCTGTTCAGAGAGGAATTATATTTTTAATTATGGTAAAACTTGCGCATATTTAAGCGTTAGTGGCAATACAGGATGGCCAAAAAGAAAGAGACATATCGTTGTTGGTTCTTAATCAATCAGAACAAACAAGACCGACCCTTTATAACAGATCAACAATCTGCTACAGACACTTTTGCCTCATTTTTAGCAGACAAAGACTACGGGCAAGGAATTGGTATATTTCGATTTGGCATTTACGTTGAACCAAAAATCAACTTTGGGCATCACCGAGACACGATTTATACGGGCTGTGCTCATTTGACAGCAAACATCGACTACTTAACATACTTGAAAGCTGACCAATCAAAACGGCAACAACTTCTTTTGAATAGTGCATTGACACTATGTAAATATTTATCAGAGAAAGTTCCTTTGCCTAAAAAATTTGACGCAAAGAAATTGACGACTGACTATGAGAGCTTTCTAATTGAAAAATCACTTTTACTAAGCGATAAGGAAACTTCCATTGCAATAATTAAAATATTTGACACTACGAGGTTCAATTTTGTAGTTACCACAACTGCGGAAGTAAAAGACAGGGATATTCATTACGACTTAATGAAAGTGCAAGACTACATTAACAATGAGCTTTCAGGAAAGACATTTGGTACTTCTGTCAGACAATTTGACTTTGGGTATGAAATCTACGACTTTCAAGGCTATATGAAACCTTGGACACAAACGGCTGACTTAAAAAGATATGGAACTAAATACAAAAATTTATTAGTCGTTAAGCAGTTTGACTACCAAAAGCTAAAAGACAAAACACACTACGAGCAATTTGAAATGCTCAAAATAAATATTTTAGAAGCTATAAACGACACGGACAAATTAATTCGTAAGCCAAAGCATTTTGACAAAGCAGCGTTTTATAAGGCAATCGAAAAAATATTAAATGATTATCAAAAAAAGTACTGCCACTAACATGGCATTGGCTGCAATACCTGGTAGGTTATTAAATGACAAATTGGTGTTTTGTGTATTTAACTGTGCTTCCTTTATGCAGGGTTTGCAAGGTTGGATAAGTTGGGGCTGACAAATTATTATAAATTGTCTTTGACAGACAGCCGGTAATAGTATCCTGACAATCGTACAGACTGCTCCTGAAAAGAAAAATAATAAGCCTGCATCACTGTTTTTTGATGGAGGCGAATGTTATATTTAGCAAATGAAAAAAGAGAAAGACTTTATTCCCAAATGGCTGAGAATTGTATTAATGATTATTATCATTGCCGCCATACTTATAAAGCTTTTAGAACTACTGATAAAGTATTTTAAATTAAATATACATCTCCCTTAACTGCCCCGTCCCAGGCGCAAACGTCCGTCGTGCCTCGAAAACTAATAGGTCCAAGTGAGACGTTTGAACCTGTACAGGGGAAACAATTGAGTCATTCAGTCCTACCAGGGTCTTGGCAACAGCGAACCATGCCGCGCATCTGGCTCAAACATTATACGCAAATAAATCCTGTCTTTGTTATCATTCCTGTATTGTATCAGGTAATGTCCCTGTATTTCTATAACCAGGAATTCTTTAAATGAGACTGGTACGTTTAAATCATTGTAGTGTAAGAGCAGCTTATCACCAGATTTTGTCCAAATACCCTGATAAAATGTAGTTTGTTCCTTTCCCAGTTCGTGAGTAGTAATAGTATATCTGAAGTTATTAGACTTTCCGATTGAAAAAAGGATACTATTAACCGAATCCTCATTCCAGGCCAACAACCTAAAATTAGCATGCGCCTCTTTGGGTATGGGGAAATATGATATATTTCGTACATGGCACGACGAGACAATTACAAATAGTATTATAAATGAGAATATCAGGCTCTGCCTTAATTTCATAGTAGCGTAACTAAAAACGGAATGATTTAAAGAGCGCTTACACTCTGGCAAACAATTCACTTCACCGAGGTATTTAATGAATTAGAAAAATTAACTGGTAAGACCACTTACACGTTAGTAACAACAGCAATTCAGTTGAAGCTAATTATTATATCCAATTAGAAATCCATTTGAACCGAAGTTAAGTATTAATTAACGCTTTGTCCCTTGCCAAATGCAAGCGACTAACATGTATAATGATTCCAAACCGCCGATTATAAAGGCATTCTGCTTTTGTTTTATTTGGGAGTCAAATTTTCTGTCCAAACCAACCCTGCAAATTGTCTATATTGCGAGCGCCCGGTGACATCCGGCCGTACTATCTTTACCAATAAACATCAATTGAAAAAATATGTCAACAACAGCAGTATTCATTAAAATGGTGCTCGACCGGTGGAATGCATCCATCAAAAGTTATAATACACTGATCAGTGCCATCCCGGATGAGAAATTCGCGCAGCCCATTGCAGCAGGAAAAAACAGGGGCATCTATTTACTGGGCCACATGATTGGCGTGCACGACGACATATTTGTGTTACTGGGCACCGGGCCGCGGATGTACCCAGAACTGGAAGGACCCTTTGTGCAATCGCCCGACAATGCCGCCACACCCATGCCTTCCGTTGCTGCACTGAGAACATACTGGGCCAAACAATGCGAGGTGCTCAATGCTGCAATGGCTACATTATCTGCTGAACAGTGGTTCGAAAAACACACGGCTGTTTCTGCCGAAGATTTTGTGAAAGAGCCACACCGCAATAAATTAAATATTATTGTTACGCGCACAACACACCTCGCCTACCATACGGGGCAATTGCAAATGCTGAAATAATCATTGAAAGTAAATACCGGTGGATGGATAAGTTCATTTGGTGAAACAATTGATGCAGTACCATCACCATTGGCTATACCATTCGCTCAGGCTTTTTTATTTGCCATCATTGTTTTCAACCCCTGCAGCACACCGGTCCATCCCTGCGTGCAACGTTCGTAACAATCCTTACCGGGCACCAATCCTTCATGGGTAAACCGCAGCAGCGTTGCATCACCGGCAGCACTGAGATCAAATACCATCCTGGTGTCTTTCCATTCCTGTTTGTCGTGCTCCAGCCAGCTCAGTTCACTCTCCGTTACCAGCCACACCAATCGGCTGCCCGGCACCACTTCTGTCAGCCGTTGTTTGGTATAATGCAATCCTGTATGACAAATCACAAATTCGTCGCCGGTCATTTTACTATTACCTTCAAAATCCTGGCTCCACCAGGATCGCACATCACAGATTTGATCAAATACTTCCTGTGGCGATGCCGGCAGCACCATGCTGGTGTGAAAAGATTCAGTTGTCATTCTTATGTACTTTCCTGTTGAGCAATGCTTCCAGTTTCTGCAGTTTACCTGCCCAAAACTTATCGAAGTAATCGATAAAATCCTGCAACTCGTTAAAGCCATCCTGCTTCAGGGTGCAATAACGTTCCCTGCCGATATCCGTGATGGAAATAAAACCGGCATTGTACATGATTTTGATATGTTTCGACACAGCGGGTCGGCTCATGTCAAAATTTTCAGCAAGCGCATTGATGGTCATGCTGTTTTTCGACAGCAGCAACATCATCTGCCGCCGGCTGGGGTCTGCAATCACCTGGAATGCATCGAGTGCGGGTGCGGTACTCATGAAGCGGTATTTAAAAGTTTGTCAATCTGTGCTGCGCAATAGTTCCATCCCTTTTCGTGTGCTGCCACATCTTCCATGGCGGTAAATCCACCATGTACCAGTTGCAGTTCTGTGCCGTTGTCTTTTGGAACGAGTGTCCACACGATAACAGAATGAAAGGGCTGATTGTCTTTCGACGAATTCTTTTGCCAGGAATAAGACAGGCGGGTGAAAGGTGATACCTCCAGCACTTTACAAATGGAATCGTTGCCATAGGGGCTGTAAAAACGAAATTGCTGTCCTTTGATGGGCTTGAAATCCGTTTTTCCCAGCCATTGTTCCAGTAATTCGGGTTGTGTCAGGTATTCCCACACTTCGGCTGGTGTGCGGTGGAAGAACCATTGTTGCCGGATTTCCTGCTGCATAATACGTAACTTTAATGTTACGCAAATTAATGTGTAACTTTTAAGTTACCAAATATTTTTTACCTGGTCCGTTGTCTTACTACTTAAGTTTGAAAAGTTCAGCACATTCCGTGCCTGCGTTTGTAAAATAGTCGTACAGGTAGGTGCTGGTGCACGTCAGCACCAAATCATTTGCCGGCACAGGCAGTTTCCCCCAATCACCCGTTACATCATTGCGCCTGTATGTACCTGACAAAAAATGAAGGTGAATGATATCAGCATCGCGACGCCATGTTCCGGCCAGGACAGTGGTGCTGTCGCTCAAGGTGAAGGTTGCATCGTGGGACAATATAAGTTCCCTGCCCGACCTAAAGCACTCCACCTGTAAAATGGCGAATTTCACTTTGTCCATAAAACTGGGTGTAACACTTTCATATTTTCCTACTGCCGAAGCAGTTACCGGCTGTTCGGGATCAGACGAAGCAATATACAGCAGCGATACAATCACCCCCAATACGGTTACTGCTATCATTACTTTTTTAAACACATTGATAATTTAGGGCCTGGTTAAACAACGTTGTACAAATGTAATTGCTATTGGGCATTAGGGACACCGCATTTTTGTGGTAGCATGCAAAAAACATTTAGATAAATTGCAGCTATGAACAAATCAAAACTGCCTGTTTCGTGATTATTATCCATTAGGTGTATTCCCATACTTTCTTTTGTCTTGAAACAAAAGAAAGTATGCAAAGAAAAATTCAAGGCTACGAAAAGCTTTCTGCAAATGCTACGGCTCACTGCGCTGCGCGAATAAACTCGGCCTTTGGCCTCAGACAGTATTCGCGCTTCCCGCTTCGCTCGCCTTGATTTGCAACGAAATCTTTTCGAGGCCGCTATTTTAAATTTTGTACCCCTGATTTTACAGAACATTTCTACAAGGCGAATAGAAAGATGCAGCTTTGTAATTAATGTCCCGTAGGGACATTTTGCAGGTAGCACATGAATAAAGTATAATTTCGTTCCGTAGGAACGATTTATGTTTGTACCATAACATGAATGAAGTGCCGGATAATATTGAACCGGTACCTACAATAAATAACTAATAATCTTTCCCTGTAATCAAATGCCAATACCAAACAACACTCGCCGCATATCCTTTATTATGCTTTTAACAGCTATTGCATTTGCTATCTTATTGTTTGCTGGTTATTTCCAGCTAAAGCGTCAACTAATCAGTCCTGTAATTCCAAAAACTATTACAGACAAACTTTCAAAACCGTACATACCATTAGGCATCGCAGGTTCCGTGATGTGTATTTTCGCATTTCTGTTTCACTATAAAAGAAAATATGCTATTGCAATTATCATTTCCATCCTTTCCATTATCCTGCCAAGGCTGTACATTGAAATTTCGGGGTGACAATGCCTGCACCAGGAAATAAATATTATAATTAAGAATTATGCGGGTTGTCCATCTGAAAAGCTGATGAACGGCACGTATTTACTGCAAAGTTTTTACTAATTTCCTGCAACGAAACAATTCATCAGCAATAATAAAATAATTCATCATGGCATACGTATCCATCTACCTCAACTTCATGGGCAATACAGAAGAAGCATTTAACTTCTACAAAAAAGCATTCAAGACTGAATTTGCCACGCCCATCATGCGCATGAAAGACAATCCTGCTCCGCAGGGATCACAACCGCTTTCAGAGGCAGATAAAAACAAAGTAATGCACGTGGCCCTGCCGATACTCGGCGGCACCTTGCTGATGGCTACCGATATACTTGACAGCATGGGACAAAAACTGGTAGAAGGCAACAACTTCACCATCAGTTTAAATCCCGACACGAAGGAAGAAGCCGATCAGTTGTACCAGGCATTGTCGCAGGGTGGCAGCGACAGTGTAGCCCCGCACAATGAATTCTGGGGTTACTGGGGTACCTGCAAAGACAAGTTTGGTATCCGCTGGATGTTTAATGTAATGAACCAGCCAGCCAGTTAATATTCCGTATGCAGACAAAAGCATTTTTCACCGACTTATTCGGATATACCCATCACTGCAACCAGCAACTGATGGAGCTATTCGCAAAATACCCAGGCACGGTATCAGAAAAATCGGTGCAGCTTTTTAACCATATCCTCAATGCACACCGGGTTTGGAACAACCGCATTGAACCGGGCCTGCCTTCATTTGGCGTGTGGGATATGCACCCTTCGTCTGATTATGCCAGTATTGAAAAAGACAATTATGAAAGGTCATTATTGATTTTGGATAAACATGATCTCACCGCCATTATTCAATATAAAACAACCACCGGCGCTTCTTTCAGCAATACTGTGCAGGAGATATTGTTCCAGGTGATCAACCACTCCACTTATCACCGCGGACAGATTGCCCTGGAATGCCGGACAAACAATATCGATCCGTTGCTGACAGATTATATTTTTTATAAAAGATAAAAGAGGGAAATTCTAAATACTAAGAACCAAAAGTCAAAAATCAAAAATCAAGAACCAAATCCCAAATCCCAATCAGGAGTCAGAAGTCGGGAGTCAGAAGCACATAATTAATAATTAGTAATTAAGAATTAAGAATACTACATTTCAAGAATCAAAACTCAAAACTTTAAACTCAAAACTCAGGAACCAAATCCCAATCTGGAGTCGGGAGTCGGGAGTCAGAAGCACATAATTAATAATTAGTAATTAAGAATTAAGAATACCACATTTCAAGAATCAAAAGTCAAAAATCAAAACTCTAAACTTAAAACTCAGGAACCAAATCCCAATCTGGAGTCGGGAGTCGGGAGTCAGAAGTTAGAAGTAGGAAGTTAGAAGTAGGAAAAAAAGCGAACGGAAACGAGAAACTTATAACTTAAAACTTTAAACTTAAAACTCTACATTCAAAACTCAAAACTCTAACCTTTAAACTCAACTATAAAATAATATCGCATGTCTTTCGATCCCAATAATCCCATCATGCAATTGTGCGCAGCCGGTATGGAGAAGGAAGGCAAGGGAGACAGTGAAGCTGCTGCGCTACTCTTTACACAGGCATGGAATGAAGCCACGAATGATTTTGAAAAATTCACAGCAGCACATTATGTGGCGAGGCAACAAGCTTCCATTGCCGATAAACTCCATTGGGATATCACCGCGCTGAACCTGGCATTGAAAATAAATACTGCCCCCATCCGGGAAAGCCTGCCATCGCTGTATTTAAATATTGCCAAATGCTATGAAGACATGCAGGATCTTACCAACGCCCGCACACATTACCAACTGGCAAAAGAACATGCAGCGTATCTGCCCGATAATGGTTATGGCGCCATGATAAAATCCGGTATCCAAAAAGGAATGGAAAGGATCGGCTGACTACTTATTTAATGAGAAGTATAGGAATTTGGATCTTTGGTTTTAGTGCTTGTCATTATTTACCTGTGTCTTTTACATACAATACATCATCGATCAATACACCCGCCACCTTGCCCATTTTATCCATGGTAAACTGCACAAATGACTTTCCCCACCACCAATTGTTATACACGCCGCGAAATGCGTCAAAATTAAAATGCTGCAGGGTCATGCTGAATTTCCCTTCTGCAAATTTCATTACCAGGGAATCATTGCTGAGTACCAGTTCTGTTTTACCAAATATTTTGTTGCTGTACCGGCCGGTGTATTCTTTCAATGCCAGTGCAGGGTGCGTTCCCCTGACCTGTTTTGCCAGTTCTTCCTTTTCTTTTTTCTGTGCAGTATCTGCCAGTGCCTTGTACATGTTGTAAAAATCTTTGCTCCAGTCATTCGCATTGTCGGCAAATGTCCACAGGTCAAATGCTTTATACATGAGCGCATGCCGTATCTCTGTGTGATCGAGGTTGCCAAAAACATATACTGCAATATGCTCATCGGGTATCATACCGCAGATAGCTACCTGTCCCGCGAGGCTGCCCGTATGAAACTGCACCATCTTTCCCCGGTAATCGTGCTGAAACCATCCCAATCCATAAGTAGTCCAATGTGGTTTGGTCAGCCTGGCTGTTGGATAAAATTCAGCCGGCGGCACCATGACCTGTGGCTTGAACAATTCTGAAAAAGTTTCTGCCTTGAGCAAACGTTTGCCATTCACTTTGGCACTGTCAAGCAGGAATCGCAGCCATTTGCTGATATCATCCACACAGGACCATACGCCACCTGCCGGTCCCACATTGTCTTCCGTTAAATATTTAATGGTCCTGATACTGTCTTTATTATCGGCATCTTTACAATGCGGGGTACTCCGCAATGCGCCTGTTGGAATGGCCGAATAATCTGCCCAGGTATTGGTCATCGACAGCGGCCTGAAAATTCTTTCGGTAATAAAATCATCCCACGACATGCCGCTTACCTTTTTTATCAACTCTCCTGCAACCACGTACATCAGGTTTTGATAAATATAAGATGCACGCAGGGAATATGCGGGTGACATGTATTGCATGCGGTGCATGATCTCGGGTCTTGAATACCCAAGCACCCACAGCAGATCACCATTCCCCAGGCCGGTATTGTGCGTGAGCAGGTCTTTTACGGTTATCTCTGCAGTTGTATACGGATCTGCCAGTTTAAATTCAGGTAAAATATCCGATACGATATCGCTCCATTTCAATTTGCCTTCATCTACCAGTATACCGATACAGGCTGCCGTCATTGCCTTGGTAGTAGAAGCACAGGTAGAGAGCGTGGCCGTTGTATACGGTGATTTGTCAACCAGGTTTTGTACACCGTATGCTTTTTTAAATACGACGGTGCTGTCTTTTACTACTACCACGGATAAACCCGGCGTCTTCCATACCTGCAATGCTTGTTGAATATAACTGTCGAACACAGCGGGTGATTGTTCTTTCGTGATGACTTGATTTGTTTTTTTCTGTGCAGTAACTAAAAGGGGCAAAAAAAACAGCAGCAGGCTGCCGGCAGTTGCAGGTAGTTTTTTCATTGCAGTAGTTTGATTAAAGATAATGTGAAATGAGTAAATAACATGCGGAATAGCCGGGTTGTAAAAAATGTAATAACATTGTACTGGTATTTTTCAAAACATTTGTGACCACGAACTGAATCAATATCACTCATGCGCATACTTTTTTTCTTAGCCGTGTTTTTCTTTTCCACCAGTGTACTGGCACAACCGCAACATCCGGCGCTTACCATTACGCGGCTGACAAAAGATTTTTATGTATACGTCACGTACAACGATCCCGGGGATGGCAGCAGTTTTCCGTCCAACAGTATGTACCTCGTCACCCGCAGGGGAGTGATCTTATTTGATACACCCTGGGACAGTACACAGTTTCAGCCATTGCTCGACAGTATATGGGCAAGGCACCATAAAAAAGTGTTGCTATGTATCTCCACCCATTTCCATGCAGACCGCACGGCTGGTCTTGCCTATTACAGGAAAAAAGGCATTGCCACTTATACCACCCGGCGCACCGATGCATTGTCGGCCATCAGAAATCAACCACGCGCTGCACACCTGATCACCAATGACACCACATTTACATTTGGTAATGATAGTTTCCAGACATTTTATCCCGGCGAAGGGCATAGTCCCGATAATATTGTAGTATGGTTTCCGAAAGAAAAGATTTTGTATGGCGGTTGTTTTGTAAAAAGTACTGAAG
Source organism: Chitinophagaceae bacterium (assembly GCA_044223995.1). Lineage (GTDB taxonomy): Bacteria > Bacteroidota > Bacteroidia > Chitinophagales > Chitinophagaceae > JACMLD01. The sequence goes on along the minus strand of JBGALE010000004.1, from coordinate 123,610 downwards.
CCGCAACACTGGGTAATTTATCCGATGCCAATACCAAAGCATGGCCTGTGTCGGTAAAAAATATTTTCAGTCAACTGGGCACACCAATATTCGTCATACCGGGGCACCAAAGCTGGGCCAGCAATCAGTCCCTGCAGCATACACTTGAACTGTTGATCGAATACAATCAAAAAGCGGGTCATTAATACACTACCATATTATTTCACTTCGAAGTAAATGGTTTGGCTCCCGGCCAATCCGCTATTGGTAATCCCCTGTATGAATGCCATATATTTTCCTTTGAGGTCGGATGTAAACAATGATATTTGTTTTGTTTGCCCCGGTATAATATGAACTTCTGGCATCCAGGAAAGCAGGTGCCTGAAATCGGGTATGCGGCTGCTCCGTTGTTCGTCGGTATCATAAACAGGTGCATAAAATTCACGGCGCTGCTGCAAACCATCATACTCCATTACAATGGCGGAAGGATCAATATTGTAGCCTCCCAAATCTCCTGCATAAGTTTTATAACTCACCAATCCTTCATTGGCAGTATTTCCCAAATAGAATTTATGCGACAATACCTCAATCGTTTTTATTTTCAACGGGTCGAAGTGCATGATTTTATCTGCATCTGTTACCGGCAATCCATCCAGCAATATCAGCGGATCATTGTCGAACGATGCCTTTAGCGAAGCATCCCATACCCGGAAATAAAACTTGTCTTCTTTTTTCCGCACCCGTACATCCAGTATAAATTCACGCATCACTTCTTCCATGGTAATAAAACGGGTGTATTCATCCAGCCGGTACTGGTGATCGGGCGGGCCATAGAATAGCAATGTATCTGTTTCGTGGTATGCAATCGTTCGCTGCTTCTTGTCCTGCAGGAAGGCATTGTCCGCCTGTGTATTGATGCTTCGGTATGATAATGCATCCTTCCAGGCCGGCAGCGGCGCAAATGGCGGTGCTGTCCCTGCACTGAACTGATCGGAATATTGCTGACTGATATTCACGCGGTACATACTATCGCTGCTGTTGACCGGTTGTATCACCATTTCATTGCGGCCATACACCGGGTTGCAGTAAAAACGAATGGTACCATCTGCCCGGCTGGTGGCGGTTCTTATTTCAAAGGCTGTTCCCGGTACAGACAGATAAAAGGACATATTCGGTGCAATAGCGCCTGTCTTCCGGTTGGTGGCAATACCGGTAATCACCGGGCCACTGTATTCAGGTATAAAATCAAACGCCGGCTTTTCCGCTTTCAGCACCTGCTCCCAGGAAAATCTCCGCCATCCCTGCGTCAGTAATAAATTATCCAAAGCCATCAATGCATTTGGATTGGCAGCATCAAAATAATATTCCGGCGATTCAATATTTCCCTTCAGTTCCGAACGCAGCCAAAGATAACTGTAGATTTCAGCAGGCGTTCCTTCCTGTAACCCATCGGCATGATAAATACCAACTGATAACATAGCACCCTGTGGTACATTTAACCTGTCCCTTGCCGTTAGATCAATGCTGACAGGCTGCCTGCTGCTATAGTTTGGTTTATCGGTATGGGCATCGATTTGTAATTTATTGACGGGCATTTTAAAATACAATCTTTCACAAACAGGGTTCTTTGCTTCATCAAATACAGTGAGGTGATTGATCCCTTCACCCAATTGACTGGTATCGATGGCGAATGTTGCCTTGCCATTGTGTATCATTCCCGAAGCAGCATACCCGATGTGTTTACCGTTATGCGCCAGCAGGTAGAGTTTCCCTTCGCTGGCGGATGAATAAACAACCAGCTTTACCTGTTTATCATTTACTTCACCCAACTGCATTACATATCCATTTTTAAGAACGGCGGGCAACACAGCCTGTACTTTTTGCCCATTGCAATTCGCCATCACCGTATAAGCATCTCCTTCGCGCGGGGTCATGGAAAATTTTCCCATGCCAAGGTGAAACGATTGAAAGGATACCACTGTATCCTTGTTGTTGCGCAGTACGACGCCATTGCAATCTGCTCCCCTCCCATAACCATCCACTGCTTTAAATGCCACCACAGAAGGCAAACCTGTTACCAATGAACCACCTTCGGGGAAAAACTGCAGATCAAATGTTTTACTGCGCGTGGTGGTATCTGCTGCAACAGATGATTTAAACGTATTGACGATGGTGATATCCTGGTGAAAGTAGTAGTCGGGAGACTGGTTCTTCATCCAATTGGTATATGCCCTCAGCGTATAATTTCCTGATAGAAATGATAAGGGAACAATCAGCGAACCATTTCCAAAACCATCTTTGACCGCTATGCCGGATTGCCAAACAGGTTTCATAGCCTTATTCATGATTTCTACATACACGATACTGGAAGCACCGAGTGGGCGGTGACTACTGGCATCGACTACATAGATACTAAACCAGATACTTTCCCCTGCCAGGTAAAAGCTGCGGTCGGTATGCACAAATACTTTCTCACTGATATGTTGTTCTTCGTACCGCTGCAACCTTGATGTGATGGTATCCAGTTGTCCGTCTTGTGCAGATGCACACAAAACAATCAATAAAAAACCTGACAGGTGAAACACCCGGGAAAAATAATGATGAATGATATGTCGAATCGTTTTTATCATTTGTTACCAAAATGAAGGTGCGTGGTTGTTGCCACCTGCTGTCCGGCAATCGAGGCAGGTAGTGAGTGCAACGGCAATAGCGCCTCCTGTTACAAAATACCAGGGCCTGTAATTGGTATCCCCATAATCATAAAAAGTAAAATCATTGGGATCCTGCGGCACATAGCTGATGGCGCAGTTTTTACCCAGCAAGGGATCAAAGGCCCAATCCTTCAGCTCATCGTTCTTGATAAAAATTCTTTTTTGCTCTACGCCTGCTGCCACGAGGTATCCAATCACCGGGTTATCAGGATGGGTGACAGAATGTATATTTCCGATCAGTTGCGATGGCTGCCGGTCGAACAAAGTACCCAACTGGCTGGAATTCTTTTTAATAATATCCCAATAACGGTAAGCCGCCACCGGTAATGTATATTGCCGGACAAGGATGCTGTAACGGTAATACCCCCTTTCATCTTTATTGGGAATGGTAGCCAGCGGATACATACTGATGACATCGTGCGACAATGCCTCTGATGTGCCCACCTGCAACTGGTTGGATTCTTTGCTGATCCAGCAGGTATGGATCTGATCGGCAGAATCCAACTGATAAATATGTTTATTCGCCACCCCATAGATTGTTTCGAGTGCTGTTTTATACTCCCATGTTTCCGTGTATTCCCACCAGTAATACCTGGATGCATCTGCCGGATCGTGTGTGCTCACAAACAGGTTCAGGTTGTTTTTATCGTCCTGGCTCCAGGAAATACTGTCAACCGGAGGTGTTGAAACAGCAGACACAAAGTCGGATAAAAAGCTTTCCCCGTCTGTGGTCTGCACAGCTAACTGGAACTGGTCACCTGGGTTAAGCGTTAATGGCTGACTGCTGTAGTTTCCGGTATTATTGTTTTCCGCCAGCGGATATTCCGAACCTGATTTTGTTTTTAATACCACGCCTGCAACATGTTCCGGGTAAAAAGTAATGGTATCGGACAAACTGCGTGTTCTTGACAACTGTATCGTAGTAACACCTCCTGCTGCCGTATTGATAACACCCGATACCACGAGGAAATTGGTCGTGGCATTTTTTAATACCGGCTCATAAGGCTTTTTGCAGTGCTGGAACAGCAACACTGGTAAGCATAAAAATATATGGATAACCCTGCGCAGCATACCGGTTAAAATTTTAAGTTATAGGTTACAAAGGGTATGATGGTCCCGAAGATGGAAAGCTGGTATCCTTTTATCTTTCCGTCCTCCACGGTATAATACACCGAATAGGCATTCTTCCTTGCCGTCAGGTTGTACACGCCGAATGACCAGGAATTGTGTGTTTTTTGATTGACACGGTGATTGCCATCCACACTGACCGATATATCCGTGCGGAAATAATTTGGGATGCGGTATTCGTTGCGTTCGGAATACAGCAAACCATTGACATTGCCGACTGTAAACACCGCGATGGGCAATGTTATCGGCCTGCCGGTATTGTACACCACATTCAGGGAAGCACTGTAGCGGTGTGAAAACCGGTAATTGCCAATAATATTTACATTGTGTGGTTTGTCGAAACTGGCGCTGTAATACTGCCCCTTGTTGATCTGCTGACCTGCAATCGGATCATCCAGTTGCAGGAATGTCCTGGAATACGTATAACTGATCCAGCCGTTTATTTTACCGGACACTTTTTTCAGCAATAATTCCGCGCCGTATGCTTTGCCCCTGGTATTTACCACTGCTGTCTCTATCTGGTGGTTGAGCAGCAGGGAAGCGCCGCTTTTATAATCCAGGTAATGGTTCATGGTTTTATAATAGACTTCCACGGATGTTTCGATGGTATGCGAACGGAAATCTTTGTATAATCCTGCCGAATATTGTGTGCCTTCCTGCGGTTTAATGTAGGTATCACTCAGTTTCCAGATATCAGTGGGTGATACACTCACCGTATTCGACAACATATGTATGTACTGCCTGAATGTATTATAACTCAGCTTCAGTGCCAGGTCATCTGTGAGTGCATACCTTAGGGTAAACCTGTATTCTGGGCTTGCATAAGATTTTATGTTCTTCCCATTGCCGTACGATGTTTTGCCGGTAATGGTAGCCGTATCGCGTGGCTGGTTGTCTTTGTAGCTGTTTACTTCTTGTGGCCCTAAATAACTGTAGGCGGAAAAACGGATACCTGCGGTGACCGATAATTTATTATTGATCGTGTATTTATCCCCGAGGTAAACCGCGGTTTCCAGCGCCTGCTCATCGGGCAGCGCATCATGTGCCACCAGTGAACCACTGCCATTGGGGTCGCGCGCACCCGGTGATAATTTATAATACACTGCGTTGACACCTGCACTGATACTGTGTTTGTTGTTGACCGTATAATTAAACTCCGACCGGAATACATATTGCCGGATGGAGAAACCAAATTTAAATGCATTGACCGGGTTGTCTGAACTGCTGATAGAATAATTGTACTGATCAATACCTGCCGTCGTGTAATTGTAAAAATTGCTCTTGAACAAATGTTTCCATTTCAAATAAAGGTTGCGGTTGCCATATTTGTACGAAGTATCGTTGCGCAGGTTGAATTTATCGTTGCTATAATAACCCGTCAGGTAAATATCATTTTTGGTATTGATGTTGTGGGCAATATTCAAACTGACTTCATTGAAATTGGCGCGGCTGTTTTTATAGGAATCATCTGGCAATATGCCGAGCAGCCAATTTGAATAAGTAGTTCTGATGCCTGCAATCAGTGATGTTTTATCTTTTTTCAACGGCCCTTCAACCGTAATCTTCCCGGTCAGCGGACCGATACCAGCGATACCCGTCCATTTCTTTTTATTTCCTTCCTGCATAGAAATATCCAGCACAGAAGAAAGCCTGCCGCCATATTTTTCCGGGATGCCTGCCTTGTACAATTCAACTGCCTTGACAACATCCGGGTTAAAGGCAGAGAACAATCCAAACAAATGCGAAGGGTTATAAATAGTAGCTTCATTAAACAGTATCAGGTTTTGATCCGTAGCGCCTCCGCGTACATTGATACCATTGCTGGATTCTCCCACCGATGTTACCCCCGGCAGCGACTGCACCACTTTCAACACATCGGTTTCACCAAAAATAACCGGCACCTGTTTCAATACTTTAATCGATAATTTATTCACCCCAATCTGCAAACTTTTGGTCGCTGATGCGCGCTCCGCAGTTACGACCACCGTCTTGAGGCTGGCGATATATTCCTGCATATCGATATTCAATCTTCCGTCGCCATAAAGCGCGATCTGTCTTCTCGCATCCTTCATACCTGCGCTGCTGATCCTGACCACATGAAATCCTTTTGGCAGGTTCAGGGAGTAATAACCAAACTGATCAGTAGCGACACCAATTGCGGGTGTGTCAAGATAAACAGATGCCGCAGTGATCGGTTCCCCCGATTTTGCATCCCGCACATAACCGGAAATAACGGCGTTCCCTTTCAGGACAGCAGATTTATTCCCTATCTCAAATAATTTATTTTCCAGTGGTACCGCCAGCTTTTCTTTATAAGAACTATCATCCACTGCATATTCCTGTGAAAGATTGGTATTATTGCCCGGGTTGAAAAAGCCGGCAGCCAGTTGTGTTTGGATGGACACCCGTTTAGTAATAAAGATACGGTTGAGTGTGTCGATGGTATAATGAAACCTGGATGGCTTGAATATTCTATCCAGCAGATCTGTTACCGAAGCATAGCTACCTTTTGCTGCCACCATCATGGTATCCAAATCCGCTTTGTCATAATAAAAGTAAAATGCGGTGTTGCTTTCTATCTGCTGTATAATTTTTACAACAGCAACGGTATCTCCTTCGATGGCAATGGCTGTCTTTTGCTGCGCCCCGGCGGAGGCAGACAGCAATAAGAAACAACCGATCCATATCGTATGCCCGGAGATTCGGCGCACCTTACTTTTTTAATGTTGAATAATACTGTACCAGTTGAACAATCGCTGTTCCCGGATCTTTTCCAAACTTGATCTTTGCTTCGGCCTTGTATTTCTTCAGCAGCGGTTTTTTATCTTTTAACACAGAGAGGAGCGATCGCTCCCCTTCTACGGAAAAAAACCGGTGTTCCTTTTCAATATAATAACTATCGTACTGCACAAACCGGTATACTGTTGCATCGCTGGAGATACTGTATTCTGTTTTTTTCCAGCGCCTGGCCCATACTTTTACAGGCCCATCATACAAGAGTTCATAAAAATGTTCTTCGCTGAGGTTATTGACACTGTCGGGGACCAGCCGGACAAACCTGCGGCCCATCGTTTCAAATGCTGCTGTTTTCTCTTTAATTAAACTGATATCATTGTTACCCGATCCGCGTACCACTATTTCGCCGGAGACCAAATCGTATTGCAGCATGATATGAATATATCGTTTGCCCTCAAATACAATACTGCCATCGCTAAAGCCACCATCTGTTAAGAAGGGGCTGCCCTTAATACCATTGCCTTTTGGCAGGTAAACATTTCCATTGTACAGGTGCAATTGCTCTGCAGCATCATGTTGAAAAATCGACAAGAGTGTGGAAAAAGACGAATCATTGGAGACATTTCCCGGCATTGCCGCCTGCGACATAGCAAAATGCTGTACAAAAATGGCGGCTGCCACAGGCAGGAATCGGCTATATCTCATATGGCAAAAAAAATAATGACATTGCTGTCATAACGGGAATACTTGTACGCCCCTCAATATAAGGAATAATTGGTATGACCCGGTGAGCCTGTGAAACGCTGCTCCGCAAAAGAAAGATACCTGTTTGCCCAGCGATAAGCCTGCGTTAGCGCAAGAGACAAATTACAAGAAGCAAATAACAAGAACCAAATCGAAAAAGACAAATCACAGAAAACAAATTAAAAGAAGTTACAGGAGAAAAATAATAAATGACAAAATTCAAATATCAATTATGGCTGCTTGTAAATACCAAATTCTCCTGTTACCATCCGTTTCATTGCACCATGCACGCTGTCTTCCAGCAGCACATTGAATGTACCTTTTACAAATGTTTCATCCATAAAACTGATGTGAATAAAACCATCGTCGAGTTTTGAGGGAATAAAATCGGTGGCCTTTGTAAAAAAGATGTTGTCACCACTGGCATTTTTATAATTACCGGTATCGGTGAGGTTGGGAAGATACAGGTGAAATGATTCAAAATGATATCCTGTTGCCTGCAGGCTGGCAACACCGGATTTACTGTCCCAGTAGCCAATAACAGTTTCCATCACCACATACTCTTCTTCTTCCGCAAATTTTACCGACACGTAAGACGCAGGATCGGATGTTTGTTTCGAGCAGGCAATAAAAATAAATGACAGTAACAGGATGAACAACTTCTTCATGTGCTGTTTAGCGGTATCGGGTTCTCTATGATGTATGGTGTTGTGGATACGCCGCTAAACTAATACGGAAACAGGCTTACAAGATGCGATGGCAACAGGTATAATGATTTGATAACGATCCGGTAATAATTTCTTCACACAGCCTACCATTTTTTCCTGATACCAATGGTTGGATAGGCTTTCAAACTATTATCATCGGCCAGGAGATGATAATACAAACTTACCCTCGAACCGATGGCATATCCCCTGCCGGTGCTGTACCAAAACTGTGGATCTGCATAAAATAAATATCGCTTTCCTTTTTTGCCTTCATTGCCGGGCAGGCCATTGTCACGGTCGGCAAACCAGGATACAAAGGAGCAACCATACATTAGCTTATAGTTAAACTGTCCGCCGCCAATGTATACTGTCAACTGCGGATCGTGGCTTGGCTTTGGCAATGCACTGTAGCGGTACATCAGCACAAAACTGATCCAGGTTTTGGGAAACAGCAGCGGGTAACTGATCCCGATGCTGTAGGCATTGCCGATATAATAACCATAGGACGGTGGCGCGACTCCAAGTCCGCCGCTAAAAGCAAACGATAAATATACCTTTGGCTTCCACCATTTCAGGTTTTGCGATGCCTGTATATACGCCTGGCCAATATTTGATTTCTCCCCGTTTAAAAACGACTGCACTTCCAGTAAAAAGGAACCAGTGCCCATCGTATCCAATTCTTTGAAATACTTGAAATCCATCATAGGGAAATTTTTATCGTTTAACTTTGGATCAACACTGTGCCGGAAATCATAATGTAACTGTAGTTCCTGGCTGTACAGGGAAGTCGTTGTGATGAAGAAAATAACCGGGATGAAGCAGATGGATTTCATGATAACTTTATTTTTGGTTTTGAGTAACCCAAAAATCATAAGCAAGCGCCGGCACTTGCGTAATTGACACGAAAACCTTGCGGAAATCTCAATTCATACGCTGACATGAGTTCAAAACATGATTACATCTTTGCCAGTTTGATCAGGGAGGTCTGCAAAAAATGTTTCGGGCACGAACTGCCGGCCCCGTTAAACGAGCCTGAGTCAAAACACCTGGCGAGCGAAATATTGGAACATACCGGCCTGGTCATCGGGTGGAAGACCCTGAAAAACTATTCCATCTATGTGTTGGACGATAACAGCGATAAAAAAGAAAACCCCTCTGTTGCCACCCTGGATACCCTCGCCCGCTACATAGCCGGTGCGCCAAGGACCGACGAAGCAAGCCGTAAAAAAACCGCCGCACATTTTCCTTACTGGTACGATTACCAGCATCAATTGATTCGCCAAAACCCGGATACTCCGTTGCCCGTTGATAGCACGAATTCACGAAGCAGGAAAAGTATTTATGGTTTGCTTGCACTAGCATTGCTGGCTGTGGCTGTTGTTTCATTTTTTGTTTTCCGGAATGCCCGGTCCATTTCTACAGACGAAGTGGAAGAGTTCAATCTTCCTACACCTGCATATTTTCATCAGCATGACTGGATATTGAAGGATGGAGAACAAGACTTCTGGAAAAAACAGGACTCCATCCAGGGTAACCTCACCCTTTTTACACACCGGGGAGATAATTACCCCGACAGTACTGGCCGAACAGGCATTCAAAACCTTTTGCTCCATCCGTTACCGGAAGATTGTTTTACTGCAGAATTGCAATTAACTCATTTTATCCCGAATGAGAACTGGCAGCAGGCCGGCTTGCTTTTGCTGGAAGACAGTAATTATTCCGGTAAAAGCCTGCGGGTGTCGATTGGCTATAATGATTTTTTTGGCGGTTATACAAAACCGGGGGAAATCATTGTGCAGGTCATTGCTTCTTCCGAGGGAAATAAAATAAAACCGGAAGAAGTGGCACAGCAAACGCTGTTCTCTCTCTCCACCAATAACGATAAGATAGTAACAGACAACATGCAGCAGTCTGGTTTGCGCATAGAGAAGAATGGACATCATTTCCGTTTTCTCTATACAACAGGCAACCGTGAAATTTTTGCCTATAAGGAAATTACCAGTAAAGACATCAGCATCGACCCAAAATATATCGGCATATATGCATCGAGCGGCAGTAATGGCAAGGCCAATATTATACCTGTGACCATTGACAAATTTATTATACACGCAGATTGTCAGAGATAGGTTTGCGCAGCATAGAATTACTTCCCGTATTTCCTTCTTTCAAAATGAATTTTTGTTCCAAAGAAATGCCGGTACCGGACCACAAAAAGGTTATCGTATTCATTGTCGTTCAGATCACCGGCTACTTTTTGCGCACCACACAATTTGTTGACGATATCATCCACCGTATTGCTGTGCCCAACAATCAATGCACTCTTTCGGAGCGATTTTAATGCGGCGATAAATGCGCTGTCTGGTTGTGCCGGGTTGTAGAACATTGTTTGCAAACCCAGCCTTGCCCTGAGTGGCTCGGCGGTAAAGCGTGTCCTTTGCGTATTGGTGGAATAAATATACCGGATACCTGCATGCTGCAATGTATCGCGCAGGGCGTCGGCGCGCTGCATGCCCGCTTCCGTCAGCGGCGGATCGTTTGTCATCATTGTACCGGAGCCTGCCGCAGCCTTTTCCGCATGGCGTACCACATAATAAGTATGACTGCATCCCGTTAAAAGAATAACTGCGGTGATGAAGACCAGAAAACGGATCATTAGATAAATTTTAAGAAGATAAAGGTAAACACCTGTTTCTAATTACCGTCTCATTTTGTACATTCATGGTATACACACTTAAAATGACTGGATTATGAAATCACTGTCAGAAACATGGTTCGCCGATGGTTATATCGATTTTGAACTGAAAAAGTACACCCTCCTCGCCTACCTGCAGGAAGTAAACAAATATTTTACAGAGAATAAATTATATCCCCAGTTGTCAGACCTGATATTTCATTATAACAACCTGGTGGCATTCCGTGAAAACAAGCAATTCCTCCAGGAACAGTTCCCCAAACGACTGTCAGGCATTCAACTGGAAAAATTACAATTGCTCTACGAGCAAATGATCGAAGATGATGAAATCATCCAGGAACTGGAAAACATCATCAACTATGCAGCATCGAAAATGAAATGCACCATCAGCAGTGGTACGGAAATATATGAATTCATCGAAGATAAGATGGTCATCTTCCCGGTGGGCATTATTCCACTTGAAATCAATGAAGGTTATTTTTTCCTGAGCGAAGGCACCCACCGCCTTACCCGCGTGTACCAGTACCGCTTAAGCATATTTGAAAAGCGCGATGAAAAATACCGCTCCATCCGTACCGAGTTCATCGCCGATTGGGAAAGAAACCTGGTCAACAGCTATGAGAATATCAAATCAGAACTGATAAAAATAAAACGCGACCTGCCCAACCCGGCTGTTTATTCCATCGAAGTAGATCTTACTTACCCGGTGGATGAAACATTGCTCCCCATTGCCAAGCGCAGCCTCGTCCGGTATATCACCAGCAATGCTGCTTAATGCAACAATATATTAATTGCCCAATCCCCAGTCAATACCCTTTAGTGTTGCCGGAACGCCCTCTGTTATCCACCGTGCCGGTTTATCTCCCTTTAAATAATAACCAAAGAATTGCCCGAGGCGGATGCTCCAGTCTTTGCGGTTTCTTCTTTCCAGCAGTCCATGGTCTTCGCCATTATACTGCATCATCCATACCTTTTTGCCCAATCTTTTCAGTGCAGTAAAATATTCAATACCCTGGTACCAGGGCACAGCGCCATCTGCATCATTGTGCATCATCAGCAAGGGTGTTTGTACTTTATCCGCGCGGAACAAGGGTGAGTTCTTTATAAACAATTGCGGGTTTTGCCAGAGGCTCGCACCCAGGCGGCTTTGTGAATGTTCGTATTGAAACTGCCGGCTGATACCGGTCCCCCAACGGATACCACCATAAGCACTGGTCATATTGGCCACCGGCGCACCTGCTTCGGCAGCGGCAAACATATTGGTCCTTGTTACCAAATAGGCAACCTGGTAACCGCCCCAGCTATGTCCCTGGATGGCCATATGTAACGTATCGACCCATTTGTATTTACCTAAAAACTTCGCTGCAGAAATGACAGAGTTGTATGCATCTTCACCCGGCTGCCCTGTTTTATAATAAATATTGGGATCAAATACGAGGTAACCATTGCTCACGAAATAAGGAATGTTGACAGAAGCACGTACCGGTTGCGGCACTATATAGTCATACAAATTGTCGGCATCGCGTTCGTAGAAATAAAAGATAACGGGATATTTTTTGGTGCTGTCAAAATTTTCCGGCTTGTATAAAATGCCCTCACTCATCCTGCCGTCAAACATTTTCCAGTGCAGCAGTTCGGCCGTCATCCAGTTATAGTCTTTTTGCTGCGGGTTGATGGAACTGAGTTTGACCAAATTCGCCATAGAGAAATCACTGCCGGTGTTCATAACACACAGATCAGGTGATTCGCTGAATGATTCTTTGGTAAATACAACCTGCGGGGCATTTTTTGCTTTTACAAAACCTGTATAGTTATTGGGCGATAGTGTAATAATATTGGGCATCCCCGTTTTTCCCTGCAGTGAACCCGCTACGCCATTCTTTTTACTGGCTTCATCAAAAACTGAGAAGTAAACAGGCAGATCATTTTTGATAAACCTGTTTTCCCTATCGAGATTAATAAAACGATAGCTCATTTTATTTTTGCGGCCAACACCATTGGTGAAATTCTGCGGAGCTTCCTTACCACTGGGATCGCATTTCCATACATCGTATTTGTCGTACACCAACACATACTTGTCATCTTCCAGCCAGCCCATGGCACCATGCGGCGGTGGATCATCGGGATGATCGTCTTCTTCATCAAAGAGCGGCACTTTCACCGCAGCAGTGATATTGGCAATGGCACCATTGGAAATATTATAAGTAAACCAGTTTTTCTTTTTCCAATCGTACCAGAGAATAAATTTTCCCTTTGGTGAAATGCTGGCAAAGCCCCGCACTTTGTCCTGTACCAGTTTGCGTGTGCCATCCTCGGTATTGACAAGGTATAATTTTTGCAAACCACTTTGCTCCCATTGTTGCTGCACGCGGTATCCCTTGGTACTGCTACCCAATGCATACATGGCATTGCCTTCATCCGCCAGTTGTATGTTCTCGCAATTCTCATCAGACAATACGGTCAATTTATTATCGGCTGGTTTCAACACCATGGTATAACTCTTTCTCAAATCATTGTTCAGCGTCACCAGTTGTTGCGGCTGCAGGTAATCATCCTTGTAATTCCAGATATCGAGGCGGGCTGTTTCAAATTCTACCAGTGTGGTATCTTTTGGTGGCCGTATGGGTGCAATAGCGCTGTATAATTTATTACCATCCCTGCTGAAGCTGTTATTATAATCAGCGCTTACGGTAAATCCGTTGGGAATACCTGCGGTGCTTTTATTTGCCTTTAATTGCGCACTGTCCATGCCGGGTTTATAATACCACAGTGAATAAAACTTCTTCAGTGATTTGGCGGCACTGTCGCGCTCCGCTACAAAAGCCAATTGTTGGCCATCTTCATCTATCGCATAATTCTTTGCATCATTGAAACGTTTCATCACGGTATCTATTTTCCCGGATGCAGGATCCGTCCACAATACGGCCGCAACAGATCCGGCGTCATTGTTTTTCTTCGTTGTCTCTATAATAAATACATTTCCCTTTTTGGAGAAATAATAATCACTCACCAGTTTGAATTTTTTTTCTTCACCAGTAAGCAAATTTTTCAGTGTGAGTTCTGTTCCTTCTTCTACCGGGTCATCCGTTTTTGCAGCAGGTTTATTTTCTTTTTTGGGTTGCTGCAACACCGTCATGCCTTTTAGTTTTGCCTCACCTGCTTTATTGCGCAGGCTGTCTGCGAGGCGTGCAAGGCTATCGGCTATATGTATCATATTATTCAACCGGGTAAGCGAATCGGGCGTAGCTGGTTTGCCTGTTTCGGGCATTGCTTTTTCAGATAAATACGCTACCCATCCGCCTGCTTTCTCAGGTGTTTTGTATGATTTCACCCTGGCTATTTTCAATACACTGTCCCTGCCGCATTCATTGATGGCCAGCGAATCCTTTGGCATTTGATCCGGTGTTTTCTTTTTGATGCGCGCATCGCGTGTGTCTTTAAACAATGGACGTATACGGCACACCACAAAACGGCTGTCGTCTGTTATCACGGCGTTGTATCCGCGGGGTATTTCTTTTTTATAGGAATTATCACTTGCCTGTATCACCAGCACGCCATCGCCTTCCTGCGGGTTGATGGTATACACCACCCATTTACCATTGTTACTGATGTATTTTTCACCGATGCTTTGCCAGCCATCGTATACAGAATGATCCAGTGGTTTTTTTTGGGAGAATACATCTGCGCTGCAGCACAGCGCCAGTAACAGGATGATGCTTGTTCTCATGCAGTATTTGGTTTTGGTGAAGTTACTCGATTTGACGGCACAACTATTTGCCGCTATCAACAATTATACACATGGCTGTTAATTATAATGGACGGTTGCTAATGCGCTTTTTGCCGGTACACGCGAATGGTTTGCAATACAACGGCAAGGATGATGATGGATAAACCAATATAGAAAGATGCGTTTAAATATTTGTTTTCGTTAAACAATACAAAAGCCAGTACAATGCCATATACCGGCTCGAGGTTATACGTGAGGTTGACGGTGAATGCGGATATTTTTTTCAGCGCATTGGCCGACAACTGGAAGGCCCATACCGAACAGCCCCAGGATAATACCAATAGCCATAACCAATCGCTGGCGGAAGGCAGGTAATAGGCAGCAGGAAAATAATGATTGTAAAAAGGAAATAGTAATGTCAGCACAACAAGACCGCCTGTCAGTTCCCAGGTAAGCAAGGTAGCAGCATTCATTCGCTGCATCAGTTGGCGGTTATAAATAGGAAAAACAGATCCCAGTATGGCAGAGATGACGCCGATGATAATGCCTGTTTTGTATTGCGGATCAAAATGGAATATGATGTAGATACCTGCCATCACCATCAGGCCGAGTACTATTTCGCGCCATAAAAAAGGACGTTTCAGCAACAGTGGTTCCAGCAAGGCGGTGAAAAAACCTACTGCAGAAAAACAAACCAGGGCAACAGAAACATTGGCATATTTAATAGCGCCATAAAAAGTTACCCAATGCAATGCAGCAATTAAACCGATACCGGTAATGCGCAGCATGTCTTTCGCGCTGATGCGTTTCAACTGTCCTGTAATACTAAACAACAGCCACATAGTAGCTGCGCTGATGCATAACCGGTACCACACCAGCAAACCTTCATTGAGGTGAATGAGTTTCCCCAGTATGCCGGTAAAGCCAGCGAGAAAAACAGCCGTATGCAGTTGGATAAATGCTTTTTTCATGCAGCAGCAAAGATGGGGAAGTAAACGATAAGTGAAGAAAAAAAGGAATACAGTGATCTGCTACTTAGGCTTGGCAAACACTTCTTCATTAATGGAAGCGTAGTTATTCGCGACGAAGGTTTTTTTTACCCGGTTGCGGTAGTCTTTAAACATACTGAGCCAGCGGAGGTACAACACGCCGAGTATACCTTCTTTTACAATGCCCTTATTCATTTTTGAAGTGCCATAGGTGCGGTCGCGGAAAATGATGGGCACTTCCTTGATGCGGAAGCCGAGTTTCCAGGCAGCAAATTTCATTTCTATCTGGAACGCATAGCCGACAAATTTGATTTGATCCAGGTTGATGGCCTGCAATACTTCCCGGCGGTAGCATACAAAGCCTGCCGTTGGGTCTTTTACCGGCATCCAGGTAATGATGCGGGTGTAGATAGATGCCCCTTTTGACAACAGCACCCGGTTGCGCGGCCAGTTCACGTTGCCGCCACCTTTTACATAGCGGGAACCAACGGCCACATCGGCGCCAGCCCTGCAGGTATCGTATAAACGTTCGAGATCTTTTGGGTTATGAGAGAAATCGGCGTCCATTTCAAATATATAGTCATAGCCCCTGGCAATGGCCCAGCGGAACCCGTGGATATAGGCAGTGCCCAGGCCCAGTTTCCCCTTTCTTTCCTCGATAAATAAACCGGGGTAGGTTTGCTGCAATCCCTTGACTATTTCGGCAGTGCCGTCGGGTGAGCCATCGTCTATCACCAATACATGAAAATCCTGCTGCAATGCGAATATAGCGGCAAGAATCTGTGAGATGTTTTCCTTCTCGTTGTACGTTGGTATTATTACAATCTTTTCCAAAAAATATGGCGACGTTGGCTTACGAAAATACGTTTTTTATTTATCCGGCTATATTACCAAACGGCATTAGCCCTTTTTTAACAAGGTCCTGTTGAATATCTCGGTGAGTTTCTGCTTGGTATGCAGGGGAAAATCCCCGCGCATCATCCAGTCGTAATACTGTGGTTCTGCCTTCAGCACGTCCGATACGGGCCGGCCCTTGTGCTTGCCGAAATTAAATACTTCGGTGCCTTTTTCCATTACGAAACGGCGGGCAAAATCCACGATCACATCTTCCCCGGTAAACTTAATAATGCTTTCTACAGTGTTTCCAATCTGGGGATACCGCTCCACCTGGGCTTCCAGAATTTCCATGGTAGCGGTGGCATCTGCTTCTGCACTGTGGGCGCCTTCCAGGTTTTTCTGGCAGTAAAATTTATAAGCGGCCGACAGCGTACGCTGCTCCATCATATGAAAAATTTTCTGCACGTCCACCAGTTTGCGTCCCTTCATGTCAAACTCCACTTCCACCCGCAAAAACTCTTCCATTAATAAGGGAATATCGAAACGGTTGGAATTGTAGCCACTCAGGTCGCAACTGTCAAGGAACTGCCGGATATCGTGGGCCGCCTGTTTAAAGGTAGGCGCGTCTTTCACCATGTCGTTGGTAATGCCATGTACATCACTGGCGGTGGCCGGAATGGGCATTTCCGGGTTAATAAGTTTGCGTTTCACCGATTTGTTGCCATCGGGGAGCACTTTTACCATACCGATCTCCACAATGCGGTCAGCACCCAGGTTGATACCAGTGGTTTCCAAATCGATAAAGGCTAATGGACGGGTCAGTTTTAACATGTTAAGCGTCTAAATTTTCCAGGAAAAGTTATCACAGCCAGACCGGCGCCCATATTGTGATATATTTCAATCTTCAGGGAAATACGACCGGGTCAATCTGTGTTTTTGCAAATGTAATTATATCTGGTACAACATAATGAACTGAGGATAAAAGTATTTAAAGCTAAAAGTTTCAAAAAACAATAATTTACAAACGGCAGGGGTTGCACAATCAAAAAAAAGGTTGTTTCTTTGAGTGCTCACTCCGCTATCCTCTCCGAAAAATTTTACCACTCACATCCGTTTTCCTTCGAACAGGCCAATCAAGCAGTATCCCGGTCTAACCCCCGCTGTTTGCATTGTTTAACTTTAAATACCACAAAAATGAAAGCTAGAGTTTTAATCCTTGTACTTTTAATCGCCGCAGGCCTGTCAATGACTTCATGCACCAGTTCTAAAAGCGGGTGCAAATCAACCGCAGGTTTTGTAGGTTACGGACACAGCAGATAAAAGAACAAGTATCCCTGTCTTCAAAAAGACATTTACATAATTCAATCAAGGTTATCTTTGCATTGTCAAAAGATAACCTTTTTTATTTTGTATGAACTGGATCCCGCTTACTACAGACACAGAACTGGAAGAAATTATCAGCAAATCACATACCCAAACCCAGGTGATTTTTAAACATTCCACCCGCTGTTCCATCAGCAGTATGGCCAAGAACAGGCTCGACAGAAGTGGTGAAGTGGCTGGTATTGATTTTCATTATCTTGATTTGTTCGCTCACCGGGCATTGTCCAACAAAATAGCCGAGCGCTTTCATGTCTGGCACGAATCGCCGCAGGTACTCGTCATTAAAAATGGTGAATGCGTGTACGATGAATCCCATTCCGGTATCAATATGGATGAAATACTGGAGCAGGGACTGGCGGCTTAAATAACTATTTCAATTCAGCAGGTGGTATGGGTGGCGGCGCCACATTCTTTACCGGCTTTACTGTTTTCAGGTAAGCAAAGATTGCTTTCAGATCATCATCGGTTAAGTTTTTATACCAGTTCCATGGCATCGGTGGCAGCAAAGGCCGTCCATTGGCAAGGCCCTTGTATTTCCCTTCGCGCAGGCAGCGGATAAAATTCTCTTCAGTCCAGTTGCCGATACCAGTCGCATCGCTGGTGATATTTCCTGAAAAGGATGCACCCCATGCTCCCACCGCACCGGTCAGATCCGGCGAAAACAAAGTCCATCCTTTTTTTAAACTGTTTGTATCGATCGCAGGCAGTTTCTCGTCCTGCGGAAAACCGGATAATCTTCTTTCGGGAATGATCTCAGGTCCATTCGCACCCATTCTTTTGGGAGAATGGCAATCATCGCAACCAATAACGGTAACCAGATACTCACCTCTTTTTACCACGGCGGTGCTGTCGGGTACGATGTTGTACTGGCTGGCTTTTTCCGTGTTGTTGTTGCAGGAAATCAGGATAGCAAACATGCAGGCAGCAATGGCCATGCAGGCGGTAAAGGTGGTGCGCATAAGAGTTGAGTCTGGTTAAAAAATAATGGAGGTATTTCAAGGGGGCGGCTGCTTAAATGTAAGTATGATTTTTTGAATAATAGTACATCATTGTCGTCCCGGTTGTCAAAATGCTCCAAATTTCTAATTCAGACTGCTACAGTAAATGGGAGGAGGTCAGGAAAAAAAGTTCCCCCAAAAATTCACAGTTTCCGTTTTGGTTTGTCTAATCTCATGTAGGCAAAATTCATTGGCTACAATAAAATAAAAAACCTATGTACAGGAAAAGTATTTATTTATTAACAGTATTGACTTTCGGACTGGTTTCGTTTGCCAATGCACAAACAACAAAAAAAATGGAAACGAATTTTAATGCAGAACAAAAAAAGGTTTACAATGTAATTGTAAATATGACAAACGCTTTTGAAAAAAAAGATATTGAAGGAGTATTAGCAACTTATGAAGATGGTGCAATTGTATTGTTTGAACCCCAGAAACCGGTAACAGGCAAGGACAATTTGCGAATGGCATTTACACAGTTTGTAACTATGAACCCAATTTTTACTTACAGCGGACACGAAGTTTATATTTCGGGTGATATTGCAACGCATATTGCACCCTGGAAAATGGTGGGGCATCTGCCGGATGGTACAAAAGTGGAACAGAGCGGTTTATCAATTGCGGTTTTAAGAAAACAGGCAAATGGTACCTGGCTTATGATACAAGATAACCCCAATGGGCAATTTTTAATGAACAAATAATTATTACAGAAAAACCATAAAGGGATTTCCAAAAACGGCAATCCCTTTATTGCATTAAATTAGCTGAACATGAACGAGCAGGAATTAATAAAAAAAAGTTTGGAGGGCGACAAAAAGAGTCTGGAGCAATTGGTACATTCGGTTCAAGGATTAGTATTTAATCTTTCGCTTAGATTTTTATGGAGCCGAATGGATGCTGAGGATGCCACACAAGAGATTCTGATAAAAATAGTGACTAACCTGAGCAAGTTTAGCGGGCAGAGTAAGTTTCAGACCTGGGCATATCGCATTGCGACAAATTATTTGATTAATTTGAAAAAGACCAAGGTAGAAACTGTGCTGACCTCTTTTGATGTTTATGCTGAAGATTTGAAGAACTATATGGCACCATTGGATTATAACTTGCCTGATAAAGCCCTGTTGGAAAAGGAGATGAAAGTAAGCTGCACCCTGGCTATGCTTCAGTGTTTGAGCCGGGAATTAAGATTGACATTTATTTTGGGCAGCATTTTAAAACTAAAAAGTAATGTAGGTTCTGAAATAACGAACACCACACCTGAAAACTTTAGAAAACGCCTTGAGCAATCAAGAAAAATACTTGGCAACTTTCTGAATAATAATTGTGGCGTTTATAATCCTGTAAATAAGTGCAGGTGCAGTAACAGGATTAATACTGCCCTTGCCTGTGAGCGAATTCAAAGGAACAGTTTAAACTATGCAGGCAAAATTGAAACTTACAATGAAGAAATGGAAGAACTGTGTTCATTAGAAGGTATTTATCAAAATCACGGGAATTTTAAAAGTGACAGCAGCTTCGTGCAACAGCTAAATGAAATTATTGCGACTAAGCAAATAATAAATGGCAAAATTTAACTTCTCATGAATCCTGGTGACAGCACATTATTAAGCTTTTCTCTCCACAGTGTCTCCCTTGGGGACACTGCGGCCTTTGAGTTATATAATGCAGTTGGTTATTTCTGTGGTCTGTGATTCTCCCTGCAAAAATGAAATTCCTCCCGACTTTAGCCGGGACGGGAATGACGTAATTGGAGAAAAGCATTTACAAAAAAGAGCACACAAATCATATTCATACACGTCATGCCTGCGAAAGCAGGCATCTCTCCACTCGCCACAGAAGATCCTGCACGGGGCTGTGCGAAAGTTTTTAGGCGATTATCTGTAAATTCGCCAACTTTAGAAAACAAACCAATACCAACACGTATGAATATTAAAGCCGTTTCCATCGCAGGACTGGTGGTCCTCTTTGTATGTCTTTTGGGGTTTCAGCAAAAAACAGTTTCTACCAATCCCCCTGCTAAAAAAGGTATGATAAAAGTAACCATACTGTATCCAAGCGCTGACGGAGCAAAATTTGATATGGATTACTATGCCAGCAAGCACATGCCGCTGGTGGCCAGTTTACTGGGCGATTCACTGAAAATGTATGAAATCGATAAAGGCGTTGCAGGCGCTGCCCCGGGTACAGCAGCTCCCTATGTGGCCATCGGCTACCTGTATTTCGACAGGCTTTCCGCCTACCTGAATTCCTTTAAGGACAATGCAGAAAAAATCCGCGGCGATATTCCCAACTATACCAATATCAAACCAATCATCCAGATCAGTGAAGTAGTAAGATAGCCCCCGCAGCTATCAATCATATTACACCATCATCTTTTGTCCTGAGTGATCTTTCAGTCATCGCTGAGCCTCCTGCAGGGGACTCAGCGAATATTTTTATGGACAATTGGTGCCTGCTTCTATAAACGCACCTTCAGCTCTAATGCTGCTGCTGATTTAGTATTCGACCATTCCGATGCTGTTTTCAAATCATGCGCATATCTTTCAAATATTGGCTTAAAATCCGGCAATTTATTTTTTATGAGTGCAAACAGGATTCCGCTAAAATGCTCCTCCATGATAAATTTGCTACAACCGTTGGTGCATGGCAGCAGTTCAAAAGTACGGGTACCTCTAAAAATAAGTGGTATGCCATTACTCCAGGTCATACACTTGTTTGCTGCAACGCCGGATACCACCGGTTTAAAAATACGATGGGTGCCCGGAACATGAATATGGATTCTCTCTCCCTCCCTGATATCCCCTTCAATAGAACTCACGGTGGAATTCCAATTGGAAAAATGTTTCGCATCAGTCAACAGACCCCATATTTCTTCAGCCCTGGCGTGAATCTCAGTTTCAACCCTGCAGGTCATTGCAAAAGCGCTCTTCACCTGTGCGAATTTGATTTCTTGTGTTTTCATAATGTTTAATTTCTTTTGAACACGCAAATAAATTAAGAATTGAAAAAAGGAAAACTGAATAACGCCAGAAAGTAAAGATATATCGGTAAACGCCCCATATTCACGGTAGCTGGTTCATGGAGCGGTTGTTAACATTCAAAGAGGAGCGAAACATCCTCCCATCCGTCATATGGCTTTCGTCCTACAAGGTAATTTTGCCGGTTGTCATTGCTTTCCAACAACAGTCACACAGTTTGGAGGGCATTTCTATGGCATTTTATATTTGTATGCACCATTGGTTACTACAAATTAAAATGAACGACAACATGAAAGGCATCCGTAAACAACTTTTCGTACTTGGAATATGTATTTCAACACTGCATTTATTGCAGGGACAAAATCAATTTTCAACAAACTATGGGGACAACAAGGAAGCAGGTGGCTATAAAAAAGTGAATGGCATCAACATGTATTACGAAATATATGGTGAAGGCAGGCCTTTGATCTTCCTGCATGGCAATGGTGGTTCCATCAGGAGTTCAAGGGCAAAGATTGATTATTTTAAAAAATATTTTAAGGTTATTGCCATCGACAGCAGGGGACATGGAAAATCTATTGACAGTACTACCAAAGTATTGACCTATGTACAAATGGCCAATGACATTAACGTGCTGCTGGACTCCCTGCACATCGACAGCGCCTATGTGTCGGGACAAAGTGATGGCGGTATCCTTGGGCTGCTGCTGGCCATTCATTACCCGGTTAAGATCGCCAAACTTGTTACATTTGGCGCCAACCTGTTTCCGGGGAAAAAAGCCATCTATGATGAAATTGATAAACTGGTAATGGATACTTTGAAAACAACAAAAAGTTTTACCACCAGGAGACTGTTTACCTTGCTGGCTTACCAGCCCAATATCACGATAGCCGACCTGAAAAAAATTACATGCCCGGTGCTGATTATGTCGGGCGACAGGGATGTAATTCGACTGGAGCATTCGATTATTATCTTTAATAATATCCCCAATTCGAATTTCTTTGTAATGCCGGGTGCTACCCATTTTGGATCTTATGAAAAACCGGAGTTGTTTAACCAGGTACTCACGGATTTTTTAAACAAACCATTTTCAAAAACATCTACGGTAGATTTATTTACGGGTAAACATTAACCTGCCAATAATTTCCAGCTCCATACAAGGCCCATTAATAATTTCTAGACGAGAATTTTTTTGATGCATTCATAAAAACAATTCGAGGGCCCGTATTTGTTTCGAATCTAAATGTACATCGCGCAGCATCAATGTCTTGCGCAAATCATCCCGGATGCAGGATGTGGAAAAATGATATTCTTTCAGTCATTGGCAACTCAAATTTGGCTGAGGGAAATCAATTACTGCGTATAAACCCGTGATGTCCTGTTGAGATTTTCACTAAAAAGGCCTAAATTGTCCCTGATATCTAATATCCTAAATCAGCCAGCGAATGAAATTTTTTCAGCAGCGAATCCTGTTCTTTCACGGAAAGATAAAATCTTTCAACGCTGCTGTCTTACCGGAACCGGTAAAAAGCAAACCAGCCCTTCTCCATCCTGATAATGATAGCACCATTAAAAAGCCCGTCCGGCTGAAAAGCCGCATATTGGTACTGCTGCGTTTTATAAAAAACATTGGCGCATCTGCGGCGATGGATGATTATGAACGAAGAAAGCTGGGCATTTTTAACCTGCTTAATTTTTTCCAGATAGTAACCGGTTTACTGGTTCCTGTTACCGGGCTTTTCAATCATCATCATGCCCCTGTTATGGCATGGCTGCTGGCACCCACACCTGCATTTATCAGCATTGTTGTTTTGTGGCTCAATGCGAGGCAAAAGAAAGATGCGGCGATGATCGCATACTTTATCCTGTATCCAGTTGTCACCAGTGTAGTATTTATGAGTGGTATGAACCTGGGCGTGGAATTGTTTTTCATCTTATATGGTATCCTCTCCGTTTTCTTCCTGCAGCAAATCAGTCATATGTTGTTTTCTGTTTCACTGTCCATGATCAGTTATTTTATCCTGGCTGTTGTGTGGAAGGAATACCGGTACCAGGCCGAGCAGGATTATCTTCCTTTTTACCTGTTCAATCAGTTACTGGCCATTGTATTTATTTTTTACGGCCTCTTCCTGATTAAAAAAGAAAATGCCCTCTACCAGGATAATATACTGACCAAAAACCGGGAGATAGCGGAGAAAGCAGCTTTGCTGAAAGAGCAGGCAGATAAACTGTCAGAATTGAATTTGCTGAAAAACAAATTATTTTCAGTCATAGCGCATGACCTCAAGTCACCCATGTATGCATTACAAACCGTTTTTCGCAATATGCAGCAACTGGATCTACCCGCCCGCGAAGTAAAAAAATTACTGCCCGATGTAGTGACCGATCTTACATATACAACAGGTCTGATGGAAAACCTGCTGCAATGGGCCAAAAGCCAGATGCAATCAGAGGTATCCAGCCCTGAAATGATCGACATATCCACCGTTACTGCCGATGTGATATCACTGTTGCGCCTGCAGGCGGATACCAAACAATTGTATATTGAAAACAAGATGGATGAACCTGCAGAAGTATATGCAGATCACAATATGGTAAGTTTTGTATTGCGCAACCTGCTGTCAAACGCCATTAAGTTTACACCAGCGCAGGGATACATCGAAGTATATGCTACCAGCCATCCCGGGTATATTGAAGTATCCGTAAAGGATTCAGGTGAAGGATTGACAGCATCAGAAATACAAAAGATTGGTCTTCATAACTACTATACCACCAAGGGAACTGCCAACGAACCTGGCACTGGTCTTGGGCTGATGCTTTGCAAAGAATTCCTGTCGGGAAGTGGCGGGCAATTGCATATCCAAAGTACCAAAGGCATGGGAAGTGTATTCTCCTTTTCGCTTCCGCAGCAATAATACTGTTTACTCACAGACAAATTCTTGCTCTTCATTTTTTGGGCGACCGATATTTACCGGTACGCCATCCCGATGTTTACGCAGTGTATTTTGCGTGATTTACGGAATTTTGTATCCAGCAGCGTTTATACATGGTGGTTCTAAAAATTAGAAATAACTTTAAGTGGGTTATTACACACATAAGCAGTCTACACTAATTGATTGTGAAAAACCAAGCGATTCTCAAAACTTCAGTGTAAAACCGGGCAACAAGCGAAGCAACAGTTGGCCCGGTTTTTATGTCGGGGAAACTCCACTCCTTTCAGTAATTTCTTCATTAATGTATATCTCCTTTATCCTCGAAGTAAGGAATATCATCCCGGCTCACAGATTCTTTTTGATGCCAGTAAGCCAATGTTACAATATGCCCATCGGGTGTTTTCAGTAAGCGGCCAAAGATGGCATTGATGGTATTGAAGGTATAATCTGTAACGCCTACTGTAAATGTTTCTGCAACGGGAGGCGGTGGCGGAGCTTCTCCTTCTGCCGGTTTTGCTGCGGGGGCTGCCTTTGGTGCAGGTGAAGGAACAACGACGACGGTAAACTTATTAAACTCCAGTAGTTTTTTTAGAAATTCCACTCTTGAAGCAGTCGCGTTTTTTTCCACGATGCCGCATTTGACACCGTCCAGTTCCTCAAACTCATGATTTTTATTGATAGCCATACAGCAAATGCTTGGTTGTGTAATTATATCTTGTAACTATTCAGCGAAACAATATAATCATATATCCAACTGATAACACCCACTAATATTATACCCGCGCTACAAATGAGTAACCCCAGTTTCACAGACCTGTCAATAATAAGAGGTTGAATCGGTTGTTCATTTTTATCCATAAACACGGCCCTTACCACCCGCAGGTAATAATACAGGGAAATGATCATATTCAACGCCGCAATAATGATGAACCAGTAATATCCCTGCATGGCTCCTGCTGATAATAAAAATAACTTTCCAAAGAAACCTGCAGTTGGTGGTATACCGGCCAGCGAGAAAAGTGCAAGTGCCAGTACCCAGCTTAGAAATGGATTGGTTTTATACAATCCCTTGAAATCATCAATGTTTTCCCTGCCTGTTTGCTGCGATATAACAGCCGCCACACCAAATGCTGCGAGGTTGGAAAACACATATACCAGTATAAAAAACACTACTGCAGATAAACCCGTGAGGCTGTTACTGCTAACACCTACCAGTATAAACCCGACCTGCGCGATGGAAGAAAATGCCAGGAAGCGCTTGATGTTTTGCTGGCGCAGAGCAAATAAATTACCAATGACCATGGTGGCAATGGACAATACCACCAGCAGTTCGTACCATTTTTCATACAAAGGCTGGAATACTTTGTATAATACCAGCGTGAATACAAAAGCCATTGCCCCTTTTGATACCACCGACAGGAAAGATGAAACAGCGATTGGCCCTCCCTCATACACATCGGCTGTCCACAGGTGAAAAGGCACAATGGATAATTTAAAGGCAAAGCCGGTAAAAAGAAATACAAATGCCAGCAATTGCAAGGGGCTTCCGTCTATATGTTGTGCCATCTCGCTGAAACTGATGGTACCGGTAGCGCCATACATCATCGATATACCAAAAAGCAATATACCGGAAGAAAATGCCGACGATAGTATCATCTTCATGGCTGCCTCTGATGAAATCCGTTTTTCAAGATCAAAGTTGGCCATGGCCGCAACTGGTATGGTGGACAATTCCAATGATAAATAAAACATCAGCAGGTTTCCGCTTGATATCATGAAGAACATACCCAGCAGGGCCGATAACAGCAATATAAAAAACTCCGCCAGGTGTTTAGATTCCTTTAGCCAACCGGCACATAGTAATGATATCAGGTAAACCGCCAGGCCCAGGATGGCTTTTTGCAAACCAATCATCGGGCTGGTATGGTACATGCCATTAAAGAGCAATCCATTGGCATTATAGAAAAATCCGCCAATGCAATTCAGCAGCAATAAAACCTGAATGATGGGGAGCAACGCTTCATTGCTGATACCTTTGCCGATTTTTATAAACAACAGCAGGAAGATAATCAGCGTAACGCCCAGTTCAGGTTTCATCAATATGAAAAAATCGTTCAGCATAGTTGCAGCATCTGCTTAATTGGTTATTTGCCGGTTATTTTGTTCATAATAATTTCCGTTGCAGGACTGATCAAATCATTCAGCCAGAAAGGCGCTGTACCAATCGCCACAATACCGGCTACCAAAATAATGGCTGCCAGTTTTTCATTCCATGCAGCATCCTTTATCTGCAAATAAGATTCATTCTTTACCGGGCCCATGGCTGTCTGCCCAATAGCCCTTAATATATACACTGCCGTTACAACAATCGACATACAGGCTGCAACGGTAGCGATGCGGTGAAACAATCCAGGATTTTGCCAGGAACCCATAAACACCGTCATCTCCGCTACAAATCCGCTTAGTCCCGGTAAGCCAAGAGAACAAAGGCCTACAATAAATAATATGGTAGTAATAAACGGCATCACTTTCATCAATCCTCCCATCTCACTTACCTGGCGGGTATGTGTTCTTTCATATATCATTCCAATAACAGCGAAGAAAAGAGCCGTCATCAGGCCATGCGATACCATTTGCATTACGGCGCCGGTAAAAGCTGTTTTGGTGAGCATTCCAATCCCCAGCAAAACAAATCCGCAATGGCTCACAGATGAGTAAGCATTGATATACTTTAAATCCTTTTGCATCATGGTAGCGAATGCACCATACAATATCGCAATGGATGAAAGCACTATGATAATGGTAGCATATTCTTTTGCACCTTCCGGCATTAAATAAGTAGCCACGCGTAAACAGCCATAGCCTCCCAGTTTCATAGAAATACCCGCGAGGAACATAGAACCGGCAGTTGGTGCTGAAGAATGTCCATCCGGCACCCAGGTATGAAAAGGAAACAGCGCGGTGAATAC
Source organism: Chitinophagaceae bacterium (assembly GCA_044223995.1). Taxonomy (GTDB): domain Bacteria; phylum Bacteroidota; class Bacteroidia; order Chitinophagales; family Chitinophagaceae; genus JACMLD01. The sequence continues at coordinate 96,099 of JBGALE010000004.1, read as the reverse complement.
GCCGAAGCCAACAAAGAGCAGTGGAAAAATAACCTGCTGTTGTTTTAAACCAAACTGCTGGGTGGACAATTTCAGTAAATCAAATGTATGCGATGGTGATGCAGAGAAATACAATCCAAGAATACCGACCAACACCAACGCAGAACCACCCATTAACAACAAGGCCAGTTTATTGGCACTGTATTCCTTTTTTCCGCTTCCCCAGATACCAATCAGCAAATATTTTGGAATCACAGCTATTTCAAGGAAAAAGAACAATACAAATAAATCAAGTGAGATAAAAAATCCATAAGCACCTATACTCAACAACAATAACAGGAAATAGAACTCTTTGGTCATCTTCTCCACGTTCCATGAAACCAATACTCCTGCTATTACCACAAATGATGTAAGCAATATCATGGCAACCGAAATACCATCAACACCAAAATGTATATTGATACCCCAGGATGGGAACCACTTATACAATTCAGTAAACAGCATTTGATCTGTATTGACGGCCCGTTCGTTGCGAAATGCTATGAGCAACCAAACAGTCAGCGCCAATTGTACCGCAGATCCTGCCAGCGCAATCACTTTCACCTGGCTTTTGTTTCGCGCCAGCAATACCAGCAGTGCAGTTAGTAAAGGAATCAATATCAGTAATACCAGGTTCATCCAATTGTGCTTATATCATTCAATGGTTATTTCCACACATAAATAAACAGCAGCGCCAAACCGACTACACTGACCAAAAAATAAATGGCGTATTGCTGCACTTTACCCGATTGTAATCCTTTTATCTCTGCCGAAATGGTTTCAGCAGCATTGCCTGTGGCATTGATGAGTCCATCAACCACGTTCTTATCAAACCATGCCGCAGGTCTCCCGATTAAATTGAAAATAATTTTCCTTGTTATAAATGCGTACAATTCATCCACATAAAACTTATGGTAAGCTGCCCGGTACAATCCGCCGGCAGCATTACTAATTTTTGCAGGTTTATCATTTTCCTTTTTGTACAATACCATGGCAACCGCAATTCCTGTCAGGGCAAGCACAACCGGTGCAATTGAAAACATTGGGTGAAACGGTGTTTCCAAAGGCTTTCCATCTGCGCTGACAAATTTCCCGAAGGGAATAAAACCGGTCAGTGCGGCGCCTGCGCCGAGCAGGATTAACGGCAGCATCATGGCCCATCCGCCTTCCCCATGATGTTCACTATGCAGCTTTGCTTCTTTGTTCCAGAAAATAGAAAAATACAGGCGAAACATATAAAAAGCCGTCAGCCCCGATGTTATCAATGCTATCCAGTAAATAATTTGATTGTGGTGATAGGCTGCCAGTAAAATTTCTTCCTTGCTGAAGAAGCCCGCAAAGGGCGGAACACCCGCAATAGCAAGGCAGGCAATCAAGAAAGTAATATGCGTGATGGGCAAATATTTTTTAAGTCCACCCATATCTTTCATTTCATTGCTGTGCACAAAATGAATCACAGCACCTGCACCCAGGAACAGCAATGCCTTGAACATAGCATGCGTAAAAAGATGGAACATGGAGGCTGTATAACCCAGGCCATCTTCTCCCCCATTACCCGAAACACCCAGCGCAAACATCATATACCCTATCTGCGACATGGTAGAATAAGCCAATACTCTTTTAATATCGGTTTGCGTACAGGCAATCACGGCAGCAATTAATGCTGATAATGCACCAACATATCCAACAACATGCAGGGCCTCAGGCGCTGAGACTGAGAATACAGGAAATAACCTGGCCACAAGATAAACACCTGCTACCACCATCGTTGCGGCATGGATCAATGCAGACACAGGTGTCGGGCCTTCCATCGCATCGGGCAACCAGATGTGTAACGGGAACATAGCACTCTTACCTGCACCGCCCATAAACACCAGTATCGCGCCCCATGTCAATGCGGATATGCCGAGAAAAGAAGCATCAACAGCCGTTTTTAGTTCATTTGAACCGGGTGCAGTCAATCTTTCAATCAGGGCAGAGAAATCCAGTGTTCCTGCATAGAAAGATAATATGAGTATTCCTATCAGGAACCCGAGATCAGCAAAACGGGTAACAATAAACGCTTTTTTGCAGGCAGCTACGGCAGATGGCCTGTCGTAATAATATCCGATTAGCAGGAAGGAAGAAACACCCACCAACTCCCAGAAAATATATATCTGGAAAATATTGGAAGACATGACCAGCCCCAGCATGGAAAAAGTAAACAATGAAAGATAAGCATAGTAGGTAGCGAAGCGCTGCTCTCCCTTCATATAACCCAGGCTGTATATATGCACCATTAGAGAAACAAAAGTAACCACCACCAGCATCATGACTGATACCGGATCAAGGATAACACCCATGTTGATGGATACATTTTCTGAGAATTGTAACCATGTATATTGAAATGGTACCAGTCGCTGGTATACGCTGTCCGGTTTTCCATAATCAAAAAAGTATCCATAGGCTATATACAGGGCCAGAACCGCAGATGCCAGCAGGATAATCGTTCCTAATATTCCAGATGCTTTACCAATATATTTCCTTCCAAATAAACCCAATAGCAGAAACCCTGCCAGTGGCAGTAATGGAATCAATGCTATGTAAATACCCTGTGGCATATTAATACTTTAGGTCTTCTGTGTTTTCAACATCAATAGAATGGTGGCTCCTGTACAGGTTGATGATAATAGCAATGGCTACGGCTGCTTCCGCCGCTGCAATGGCAATGACAAATACGGTAAAGAAAACGCCATCCAGCCGGTGTGGCCACAAATACTTATTAAATGCGATAAAATTCAGGTTAACGCTATTCAGCACCAGTTCTACGCTCATTAAGATTGTAACCAGGTTTCTTCTTGTAAAAAATCCATACACACCAATAAAAAACAGCGTGGTGCTAATAAATAATATGTGGTATAGACCGGGTTCCATTACACTGGTGTTAATTTATTTATACATCTTCCAAGATTCCATTTTAATTTGTGCAGCTATAATACCTGCAAATCCCAAATTCTTAATTCTTAATTATTAATTATTAATTCATACACCCGTATTCACTTTTCCCTGCTGCACTTTGTTATCTTTCGTTCTCATCGCAATTACAATACATCCTATCATTGCCGCTAATAACAACATACTCACCACTTCAAATGGAAGCGCATAGCCATTGTCGTTTACGCCCAGCATTTGTTTACCAATATTGCTGACATCCGGTGTAACAGGTTGTTCAATACTACCCGCAAATGAGTGCCTGAATAATTGCGCAATCGTCAGTGCGAATCCGCAAAAAACAGCCAGTGCACTGAATATCCTTCTTTTAGATTGCTGTGCTGGTAATTTATCGCCAGACTTTTGTGTCAGGAATATCGAGAAGATGATCAGCACAACAATTCCTCCCACATATACAATTACCTGTACTGCGGCAATGAATTCGTACTGCAGCCAGAAATACAATCCTGCAATCCCAATGAGTGAAAACAACAGGTAGATGGCTGCACGGAAAATCTGCCGTGTAGTCACTGCGAGCAAACCACTTCCCAGTGTTAGCAGTGCGAGTAAATAAAATATAATGGTTGATCCGCTCATTATTCTACACCTTCCATAATTTTTGAACCGGGGTTATTTAATATTTTGGTCAATTGGCTCCTGTCAAACACACTGTGCTCAAATGTCTGCGCCATTTTGATGGCATCTGAGGGACAAGCTTCGATACACAGGTTACACATGGTACACAATTCAAGATGATACACCAGTTTATCAATTGCTTTCTTTTTCTTTCCGTCGGGTGTGATATCAAACTTTGTAACCACTTTTATCGTTCCATTCGGGCAGGCCAGTTCACAGGCGGTACAACCGGTGCAACGGTGTTCATTGGCGTCATTGTGCGGCATCACTACTTCACCCTTGAATCTTTCCGGCAACACCAATGTATCCCTGTTATCTGGATATTGCTGCGTTATGATTTCCTTGTGATGGGTGAAATAATAACCCGTGCGGCGCATGCCTGTAAACAGCGATTTCACTGCTCCCCATATATCACTGATGTATTCTTTTAAAAACATATCGCTCGTATTACCTGCTATTTAGTAATCTTATTCAAAAAATATTCATTTAAAAATGCCAGCCCATAATGGCCATCAGGGTGACCAGTAAAATATTTACCATACTTATCGGCAACAAATACTTCCACTCTAAATTTAATAACTGATCGATGCGCAACCGCGGGAATGTCCAGCGGAACCACATGATGACGAATATGAGAAAAAATGTTTTCCCGAAAAACCAAACGCTGGATGGTATATAATCCATAGCATGGTTGAAAGATTGCCAGTGTCCAATATGTAATGGCATCCATCCACCCAGGAATAAAGTACCACCAATGGCACATACTATAAATACATTTACATATTCTGCGAGGAAAAACAAGGCAAACCGCATCCCCGAATACTCTGTATGAAATCCTGCCGTCAGTTCAGATTCTGCTTCTGCCAAATCGAAGGGTGCGCGGTTGGTTTCGGCAGTAACTGCAATGATAAAAATGATAAATGCTATTGCAACTGGTATATGTCCCTTGAACAACCACCAGCCATTTTCCTGCGACCGGACAATATCAGATAATTTCAAACTGCCTGTCAGTATTACTATTGATAAGATCGACAAGCCCGCGGATAATTCATAACTTACTATCTGGGCGCCACTGCGCATGGCACCCAATAAAGAATATTTGTTATTACTGGCCCAACCTGCCATCAATATTGAAATCACTGCAATGGAGGACATGGCAGATACATATAGCACACCTATATTAATATCCCACATTTGAAAATCTTTGGCAAAACCAATCGGCGCCATCAGCAGCATAGCAGATATTAAAGCAATAAAAGGCGCGAGATTGAATAAAAATTTATCGGCGCCATCAGGCGTAAGCCCTTCCTTCATTAATAATTTCAATGTATCTGCCAGTGACTGGAACATCCCCTTTGGACCAACGCGGTTGGGGCCCAGCCTTATTTGTATCCAGGCAGACACTTTTCTTTCCATAATGACCAAAACCAACCCCAGTGCAGCAAACAAACCGATAACAGCAATACCGGCAATGAGCATTTCCACCACCAATACCCATGTTGATGAGAGATGGTCTGTTAGCCATTGATGAATACTTTCTGATATGTTACTGATGCTCCACAAAGTGAATCGGTTTACAGTTATTTTATCAAATCGGGAATTTGGAATTTGATATTTGGTATTGTTTTGTTACTTTCTAATTATTAATTCTTAATTTTTAATTATTAATTTTTCTATCTATCAATATCCGGAATCACCAAATCAAGCGTACCCATCGATGCCACGAGGTCGCCGAGCTTTCCGCCGACAGCAATATGATTCAGTGCTGACAGATTGGAAAAACCCGGTGAACGAAATTTAATCCGGTAGGGCGTTGTTCCTCCTTCACTAACAATGTATACTCCCAATTCACCCCTTGCCGTTTCCACACGCTGGTAAAACTCTCCTTTAGGTAATTTTAATACCGCCTTTGTCTTTGCCTGGAAATCACCTTCCGGGATATTATCAATCAACTGTTCGATGATCCGGATGGACTGGTTCATTTCGCGGATGCGGACCATATACCGCGCGAATGAATCACCTTCCGTTTCCAATACCTCCTCAAATTCAAGTTTTCCATACACATCGTAAGGATATAATTTCCTGATATCGCAGCTTACACCACTTCCTCGTGCGGTAGGGCCGGAACATCCATACGACACGGCATCTTCTTTCGACAGGTAACCAACTCCCTTCATCCTGTTTTGAAAGATAACATTACCGGTTACCAGTTCGTCGTATTCCCCGATCTTCTTCTTATATAATTGTATAAACTCTTTTACCCTTTTTTGAAAATTGGGGTGGAGGTCGGCCATGACACCACCCGGCACCATATAATTCATGGTTAAGCGGGCGCCACATGTTTCCTCCATGATATCATTGATGGTTTCCCTTTCCCTGAATGCATGAAAGAAAGGTGTAAAAGCACCAAGGTCCATAGCCATCGCACCCCACCACAGTTCATGGGAGGCAATGCGGGTGAGTTCGTCCATCAATACCCTGATCACCTGTGCCCGCTGTGGAATTTCGATCTGCAATCCTTTTTCCACGCAAAGGGCGCAGGCATGGTTATTAATATGCGCAGATAAATAATCCATACGGCTGGTGACATAGATAAATTGCCGGTACGTGAGGCTCTCACACATTTTCTCGATGGAACGGTGAATATAACCCAGGTGAGGTTCAATTTTTTTTACAGTCTCTCCATTTAATGTGATGACGAGGTGCAACACACCATGCGTGGCCGGATGCTGCGGGCCTACATTAATGACTAAATCACCTTCTGGTGTTGTTCCTACTTCTTCAACCATATCAAAGTTTGATCATATTAACCGGGTCTTCGAAATCTTTTCTCAACGGGTATCCTTCAAAATCGTCTGTCAGTATCAGTTTACGCAAATCAGGATGGTTCAGGAATGTCACGCCAAACAACTCGTACACTTCACGCTCATGAAATTCTGCTGTACGCCAAATTTGGCATACCGTTTCAATGGATGGCTGGCTGCGATCAAGTTTTGCCTTTACTACTATATTATGACGGTAACGCGTACTCGACAAGTGATACACCATCGTAAAATGTGTTTTCCAGTCGATACAGGTTAAACAAAAAAGATAATCGAAATACAGTGATTCCTGGTAGCGCAGTTGCTGCGCAAAGAGCAACCAGTCCGTTGGTGCTATATTGATATTGAGCCATTCACCCCCTTCCTCAAAGGAAGCGCCTGGCAGCAGTTCGGAGATTTTTGCTTTTAGTTCTTCGGCGGACATAACTATTCTTTTCCGGAACGTATTTGTTCGCGGGTCAATCCAAGTTTTATTTTGTGTTGCAAACTTATCAGTGCGTGCAGTAATGCTTCCGGTCTTGGCGGACATCCTGCCACATACACATCTACGGGTATCACATGATCGGCGCCTTTCACGACAGAATATGTATTATAAAAAAATGGTCCTCCACTGATGGCACAGGCACCCATTGCTATCACATATTTTGGATCAGCCATCTGGTCGTACAAACGTTTCAATACCGGTGCCATTTTATTAACGATGGTCCCTGCAATTATGATAACGTCTGCCTGTCGCGGTGTAGCGCGTGCCACTTCAAAACCAAAACGCGAAAAATCATATTTCGCAGATGCCACCGCCATCATTTCAATCCCGCAGCAACTGGTGGCAAAAGTGAGTGGCCACAATGAATTGGACCTCGCCCAGTTAATCACATCATCCAGTTTACTCAATACAACGCCTCCGCCCGGCAGATCGTGCACCTGGCCGGGAAAGGAAGATTCTATAGTAGAATTTGAAGACAATGTTCAGTTAATATATCATTAATAATATTATCAGTTTCTTTTTATTATATCCATTTTAATGCTCCTTTTTTATGTGCATACAGGAAGCCCATGAATAATATAAAAAAGAATATGATGATTTCAATCAGCGATGCCAATCCAGCTTGCCTGGCTGCCACAGCCCAGGGGTACAAAAAGACAAGCTCCACATCAAATACAAGAAATATCAGCGCAAAAAGATAATAACCTACGTTAAACTGGTTCCAGGGTGTCCCCTCGGTGGGAATACCACATTCATAAGCCTGTCCTTTCTGGGGGTTGGGCTTACCTTTGATGAAGAATCTTGCCACCAGTATAGCCCCTGCTGAAAAAGCGAAACCTGCGAGGATTAAAACGATTAAGGAAGCTGCGCCCATGCAATTTTTTTTGGCATACTAATATAGGAAGTATAATCTAAAGCGGAATTATTTTTTAAACACAGTCCCGCATGATTTTTATCATGCAGAAATTCGACATTATATTTTATCGAACCGCACCTGATTGTGAAGATGGAAGGGGCTTTTGTTTTGAAACATCAATGTATTTTCACTACATCTGCCCTCCCCCTGCATACATTCTTTCAATTTTTATGTAACTAATGCCGGATAAGACTTACATATTTTTCCTGCAAGGTTGGCCAATTAATTACTTGTAGCTATGACCCCTGCCAGACAAGGCAAAATATAAAGTTAGTCAGTATACCAGTAAAATATTACAAGATTCTTATGACGACACGAGATAGTGATTAATGCCTGGCTTCTGGCCTGAAAGTTCTTTATCGAATTTCAACACTATCTCATACAACAAAAATAACAGTGGCGGGTTTAATTTGACACTGGTATACCTATTTTGGTTCTATTATATAAAATACAGTGTCTATAAAAAACAAAACATCGTTGCTAACTATTACATTTTCATCGTGCATATCTTCCAATAACAACCCAAATTCTTGATAATAATAGTCCTGCCGTTTAATATTAATAAAGCCATTATAAGTAAGCAATTCCCGGATGTCTTCCAATTCAACCTGCTTTCCCTCAATAAATGGTTGCTGCAGTACAATATGAAGGCTATCATGTTGGTGTAGAAAACCAATCAGTGAATACGCCGTGCTCGGAAATAACAAGTTGTGTATGATGAGGCTATTGAGATATTCTGTCCATGTAGCGTAATATACACCATCATTGAGCTTTACCACATGCCTGTTATCTGCTGCAAGATAAACCTGGGATTCACCCCCTCTCGTCAGATAGCGGCAACCGGGTGGTATTTCGTTCAGCCAGCAACCTTGATTTTGAGCATATGATTTTAAGAATGAAGCCTGCTCCTTTTTGAGGATTGCCCTACTTTCGAATTCTGCTTTAACTGTTGGACCTGTTGTAAAGCTTTGGCAAAGGAGGTTTCTGATTGCTGTGCAATGATCTTGCTGCCCCTCAAGGACAGCTCCGCTAATGATATTTTGAAGTTTTTTCCGGATTTCATCATTGAACATTTTAGCAATAATAAGAATTTTAGTCAATACCTGAAAATGACCCTGTCTTTGAGGTCATTAGCAGTGGTTTTAAATTCTTGCGCAAAATACCAATCGGGTTTGCATGGAAGATTAACCATTTAAAACTTCGTGGAGCTGGGGAGAGTCGAACTCCCGTCCAAACATATTCTTCAAAAGCTTTCTACATGCTTATCACGGCATTACTTGTCGGGAAATAACAGGAACCGCGCACACCAATTATTTCCTTAGCTGGATGGTCTTAAGCAACAGTCACAGCCTTCTGTTGCAGCATCCCGTTTTCTTTTTAAGTCGGCGGTGAAGCTTGGTAACAGGCGAACCTGCTTACACGGCCCGAATGGATGCTAATTCACTGAATTAGGCAGCCATGGCATACTGAGTATTGCCATTTGAAGTTTGTGCATTCAAGATTAAAGTGCTGATTACACAACGCACTGCATGCTTACACTCTCAAAGATCTACGCTGTCAAAACCAATACAGCCCCATTCTCATTCTTATATGAGCCTGTAAAATTACAAACAATCCGCCAGTTGACAGCCGCTTTTTTACTGTTGCATGAAACCTTCTCATTATTAACGATCCTTTCGGAAAAACAGGTCATTGATAGATTGATCTCCCCTTGGCTTTTTATCCTTAGTTTCATGGCTTAATTCATCGCATGTTTCCCGCTGAAACTTATCACCAACATATTGACCAGCTGAATTTGCAACTGGCCTCTTTAAAAAAAAGAAAAAACAATATTGCATGGGCAAGGCTGTTTACACTAATTGCCGGTGTTGCTATTCCCTATTATCTTTTTCCCGTTACGGGCGTAATTGCTACGGTTGCGTTGGCCCTGCTTTTCCTGGCTGTGTATATTCGACTTGTCGTACTGTATGTCAATAACAGGCTGGCGATGGAAAACATGGAACGGCTTATCCGCATTAACAGGCAGGAACTGGAAATCGCCGCAGGCCATTATACGAATCGCCCCCCGGGAAATGAATGGTTGCCGATTGTACACGAATATGCCCATGATCTTGATATTCTCGGACGGGCTTCCGTTTTTCAATTCATTAACAGGACTACTTCAGAATTTGGCAACCGAACCTTGGTCAACTGGTTACTGATGCCTGCTGATGCGAGCGACATCACAAAAAGACAGGAAGCCGCTAAAGAACTTGGCCAGCAGTACGAATGGCGGCAACAACTCCAGGCATACGGCATGGAAGAAGCCATTACGATAAAAACAGGTGAAGATGTGTTAGACTGGCTGGGTAAAAAAAATACCATCAGCAATACCGTAGTATGGAAATTATTGCGGTATGTGTATCCCTGCATTTCTTTTGCATTGATTGTTCTTTTTATCATCGATATATTACCGGGCACCTGGCTCACCGGTTTACTGGTGGTATTATATGCCATCAGCAGCCAGGTAAGCAAGCAGCTCGCATCTTACTATGATCAACTGGACAAAATTGTACCGGAGGTAAGCATTTTAAGAAAAAGCGCCGCACTCATAGAAGGACAAACTTTCAAAAGCACCTGCCTGAACGAGCTACAACAACATTATACCGGTGGAAAAGAAAAAGCATCCACGGCGATTGCAGCATTAAAAAGTATCCTCGATAAATTTGACCTGCACCTGAACCCGATGGTGTATATTCCACTGAATACCCTGCTCCTGTGGGACCTGCAATTGGTTTTTCAATTAGAAAAATGGCGGACCAGTCAAAAAGCAAATGCCTCACACTGGTTTAGCTCGCTCGGTGAAATGGAAGCTGTTTGCTCTATTGCAAATCTTCATTTTAATCACCCCGGTTGGACGTTCCCTGTACTGGATACAGACAATCGTGCTACCATTCATGCGTCGCAATTGGGTCATCCGTTAATTGCCGCGGAAAAAAGGATCAACAATTCTTTTTCTACTACAGGCGGTGGACAACTGGCATTGATTACGGGCAGCAATATGGCTGGAAAAAGTACTTTCTTGCGCAGCATTGGTGTAAACATAGTTTTGGCAATGACGGGCGCGCCTGTTTGTGCAGAAAGCATGACTGTTTCTCCCATTCGAATTATCAGCAGCATGCGGGTGGCAGACAACCTGGAAGAAAGTACTTCAACTTTTTACGCAGAACTGAAAAAATTAAAAGCAATCATCGATGCGGTTAACCAGCAGGAGAATGTATATGTATTACTCGATGAAATATTGCGCGGCACCAATTCTCTTGACCGGCATACGGGTTCCGGCGCATTAATCAGGCAGTTGATTCAACACCATGCATCAGGTATGCTGGCGACACACGATGTGGAACTGGCGCAGATGCAAAAAGATTTTCCCGCTAATATTCATAATTATCATTTCGATGTGCAGGTAGCCGGTGAAGAATTGTATTTCGATTACAAGCTAAAAGAAGGCATTTGCCAAAGCCTCAATGCTTCCATCCTGATGAAGAAGATTGGGATAGAGTTATGAGTTTATGGCTTATTGCTAACGTTAATGGCTTATAGTTTAAGGTTTATATATTCGGGATTTGATATTTGGAATTAAGCAATCTAACGTAATACTTACAACTTATAACATACAACTTACTTCCACCTTTTCCCTTTCACCCTTACTTAAACATCCTGAAAATATCCAGTCCCAGTGCATAGGCCATTAATCCCAGTAACAGGATCATTCCCACCATTTGAGCATACTCAATAAATTTATCACTTGGCTTGCGCCCGGTGATCATTTCGAAAATGGTAAACAATGCATGGCCCCCATCCAGTGCGGGTATAGGTAATATATTCATGAGCGCCAATACGAGGGAGAAAAAAGCTGTCATGCCCCAGGTGCCCTGCCAATCCCATTTGGAGGAATACATATTGGCTATACTGAAAACACTTCCTACGGACTCCGATGCCTTTACTTTACCGGAGAATATTAACTTCAATTGCAACCAATAGTTCTGCAATGTTTCCTTGCTTTTTGTAATCGCAGCAGGCAATGATTGCAGGAAAGTATAACTGATGTGCTTTTCTTCATACGGCAGAACGGAAGGCTCCTTTGCATTCAACCCAATCTTACCGGTAATGGGTACAGTTACCAATTGCATGATGGTATCATTTCCGCGACGGACAGCAAGGTTGATGGGTTTGCCAATGTTTTGTTTCAGGTAATTTCTGAAATCACCATAAAAATTTGTGTTTACCCCATTATAGGTAATAATCTTATCGCCTTTCTTTAAACCTGCAGCATCCGCTGCGCCACCAGGAACGATAGAGTCTATTCCTTCAAAAGGGAAACGCGGGCTGATAAAATCAATGTCTTTAAAGCGGATTAGTTTGCCGGCAAAATCATCGGGTATCGGAATAACTTTTTTCTCGCCGTATCGCTCCACTTCGATGGTGGACGCATGGTTTAATATAATCCTGAAGGGCACATTCCTGAATTTCTCCACATATTTCCCGCCCACACTCAATACCTGGTCACCGTCGCGCAACCCGATAGATTGTGCCAGTGAATCAGCTGTGATACCAAACTTAAGTTTATTGGTGGGCACGTATGTTTCACCCCAGTGCCACAACATCATGGCATAAATAAAAAATCCCAGTACAAGGTTCACTATTACGCCGCCTACCATTATGATTAAACGCTGCCAGGCTGGCTTGCTCCTGAATTCATAAGGCTTGGCCGGTTGCTTCAGTTGCTCCTTGTCCATACTCTCATCTATCATACCGGATATTTTCACATAGCCGCCAAAAGGAATCCAACCCAGCCCGTATTCTGTTTCACCTATTTTTTTCTTTACCAGGCTAAACCATGGATTGAAGAACAGGTAGAATTTTTCTACCCTGCATTTAAACCATTTTGCGGGAAAGTAATGACCCATTTCATGCAAGACAACTATAATCGAGAAGGAGAAAATGAATTGTGCTGCTTTAACTGCAATGCCAGACCAATCAATTGCTAAAAATATCATACGCTTTTCTTATCCGCACCCGGCGGTTTTTTATTTAAATGTTAGCAAATATCTGCTAAAAAGACTTAGTGAAATGAGAAAATTATGTAATAATTGACCAATGGCAACCGCCACTGCCTACAAGTGTATCAGGGATGCTGCATAGCTCCTTGCTTCTCCATCGCTTTCAAAATATTCCTCCAGCGTGGGGTTTTGTTTGTAGGGTATTTTACTCATGGTTTTCTCAATCAGGTCGGTCATATCCAGGAAACCCAGCCTGTTTTTTAAAAATGCATACACCGCAATTTCATTCGCAGCATTCAGTACGCAGGGAGCATTGCCGCCCTTAAACAAGGCATCAGTGGCAAGCCCCAGGTTGCGGAATGTTTTTACATCGGGCTCTTCAAAACTGAGTGTATTGGGTTTTTTAAAATCATAGCGGGGAAAGTCATTTTCTATCCGGTGCGGAAATGCAAGTGCATACTGTATCGGCAGCTTCATATCGGGCAGGCCCATTTGTGCCTTAATACTTCCGTCTTCAAACATCACCATACTGTGAATGATACTTTGCGGATGCACCACCACCTGCACCTGTTCGGGCTTGAGGTTAAATAACCATTTTGCTTCAATCATCTCCAGTCCCTTGTTCATCAGGGTGGCAGAGTCGATGGTAATTTTTGCACCCATTGCCCAGTTGGGATGTTGCAATGCATGGTCGCGTTTTACATTTACTAAAAAGTTAGGCTTCTTTCCCAGGAAGGGACCACCGCTCGCAGTCAGTATTATTTTTTCAATCTTATTTCTTGTTTCACCCACCAGGCATTGAAATATGGCAGAGTGTTCACTGTCGACGGGTATAACAGGTACCCGGTACTCCACAGCTTTCTTCATAACGATATCTCCAGCCACTACCAGTGTTTCCTTATTGGCTAGTGCGATGACTTTTCCATTTTCAATAGCTTTCAGTACTGGTTTCAACCCCGCAAAACCAACAATCGCAGCCAGCATCATATCATAACAGTCCATCGCTGCTGTTTCTTCCAGTGACTTTTCCCCGGCAAAAACCTTCGTATTTGTTTTGGCAAGCGCATCCTTTACTTTCAGATAACGTTTCTCGTCGCCAATAACAACAATATTAGGGCTGAACTGCAAAGCCTGTTCCACCAGCAGTTCATCATTACTCTGGGCAGTCAGTACTTCAACAGAAAATAAATGTGGGTTGGCGGCAATCACATCCAGTGCCTGTGTACCGATAGATCCGGTGGAGCCAAATATGGCGATTCGTTTTTTGTTAGCAACTTCAGCCATGCGCAATTACCTGGTTCTTTTAGAGCGGTTGTTTTATATGTTTGATGGATTCCTTCCCTGCCCGTCATTTGGCCTGATGGATATGGGGAAAACGGCAATTTAGGACAATAATTGCTCTATTGCATGGTCCGCCTTGCTAAAATTGAAGCCGAGCAGTGTTTTTTGCATCATTTTCTGGACAGCATCATTACAAAGGTTGCCGATGGAACCTTCATGTGTATGGCTGACATTGGGGGAATAGCTAAACTTACCCTGTTCGATGTCTATGCCCACCTTTTTATAGGCATCGCGGAAAGGCGTCCCCTCTAATACCAGTTTATTTACTTCCTCCACGCTAAACAGGTAACGGTATTTTTCGTCCTTCAAAATATCTTTTTTCACTTCCACCCGGTTGAGCATCATGCCCGCCATTTCAATACAGTCATGGATAGCCGAAAACGCCGGGAACAAATGTTCTTTCAGCAACTGCAAATCGCGGTGATATCCCGACGGCAGGTTAGTCGTCATCATCATGATTTCATTGGGGAGCGCCTTGATCAAATTGCAATGCGAACGGATTAGTTCAAATACATCGGGATTCTTTTTATGTGGCATAATACTGCTGCCCGTAGTGAGTTCTGCGGGAAAACTGATAAACCCAAAATTTTGGTTTAGATACAGGCAAGCGTCCATCGATAAGCGGCTAAGTGTATCCGCCAGGTTGGCCAGTGCCATGGCAACAATACGCTCGGCCTTGCCGCGGCCCATTTGTGCGTACACAACATTATAATTCATCTCCTCAAACCCGAGCAAATCAGTTGTCAGTTTCCGGTTGATCGGAAAAGAAGAGCCATACCCTGCTGCAGAACCAAGTGGATTTTTATTGACTACTTCATAAGCTGCTTTCAAAGTGGTCAGATCATCTACCATGCTTTCGGCATAGGCGCCAAACCACAATCCAAATGATGATGGCATGGCTAATTGAAGATGCGTATAGCCCGGTAGTAAATCATCCTTATGTTTTTCACTGAGTGATTGCAATAACTCAAAAAATGGTACGACTGATTGCACCAAAGTCTTCAGCTCAGCACGTAAAAATAATTTCACGTCCACCAGTACCTGGTCATTGCGGCTGCGCGCGCTGTGAATTTTTTTCCCGGTATCCCCCAGCTTTTGTGTGAGTAATAATTCTACCTGCGAATGAACATCCTCCACTTCCGGCTGAATAACAAATGAGGCGTCCTGCGTATTTTTATAAATGGATTGCAATTCCTTTACCAGCAAATCCCTTTCTTCTTTTGTGAGTAACCCAACTGTTTCCAGCATCGTTACATGCGCGATGGAACCAAGTATATCAAACGGCGCCAGCATCACATCAAACATACGGTCATTGCCAACCGTAAATTTTTCTACTTCTTTCAGTGATACCGTGTCTTTTTGCCAGAGTTTCATATCATTGTTATTTCCATGTGCAAATGCGGGTTAATCTAAGATACACCTGTTCAGCAATTCAATATAGGTTTCTATTCCTTCTTCAATTTCCGCCAGGTAAATATATTCATCGGCTGTATGGCTCCTCGCGCTGTCGCCCGGCCCCATTTTCAGTGCCGGGAAAGGCATTAATGCCTTATCCGATGTGGTAGGCGAACCATAGTATCCGCGGCCCATGCTGATGCCTGCTTTTACCAGCGAATGATTCAAAGGAATGGAAGTTGATTTCATTCTCGTCGTGCGGGGTTTGAAAGCGCTTTTCAGGTTCTGCCGCAGCGCTTCGAGTATTTCATCAAATGTATACAGTTCATTCACCCGTACATCAATCACATACTTGCACTGGGAAGGCACCACATTGTGCTGCTTGTTTTCGGTTTCAATAATGGTTACGGTCAATCTTGATTCACCCAGTAAATCGCTCACCTTATCAAACTTGTAGTTTCTTATCCAGTTGATATCATCCACAGCTTTATACAGCGCATTCTCTCCTTCATTGCGTGCCGCATGACCCGAACGTCCGCTGGCGGTGCAATCTATCACCATGAGTCCGCGTTCGGCAACTGCCATTTCGAGTTTGGTCGGCTCGCCTACGATACCAAAATCAATATTGCCCAGGTAAGGAAGGACTAATTCAATACCGTTCACGCCACTTATTTCTTCTTCTGCGCTGGCAGCAAATACCACGTTGTGGTTTAAATCTGTACGGTTGTAAAAGAAAAGGAAGGTAGCCATCAGCGAAACCAGGCAACCGCCGGCGTCATTACTGCCCAGCCCGAACAATTTACCCTCTTTCTCCACAGGCGTAAATGGATCAAGTGTATATCCTTTGTTGGGTCTTACTGTATCGTGATGCGAGTTTAATAAAACGGAAGGCTTTGACTCATCGTAGTGAAGGTTCTTAGCATAAATATTATTTCCCACCCGCTTGCAGGGCACCTGGTTATTTTCAAAAAAGGCAACAATCAGTTCGGCCGTATCATTTTCTTCCTTGGAAAATGAAGGGGTGCTGATCAATTCCTTTAGCAGGCTCACTGATTTTTCAAATAATATACCGGTGTCTTTTTTCATGGTCGCGTATTTTCTTATCCTCCAATAACTGTATGTTATTTTTTATCTGGTTATTTTATTAATGTGCCGCTTGTTTGCGCAGTCGTGTTTTGCAGCAAATCCCTGGCATCGCCAATCAGCACTTCCTGCACGCCACTGTCAATGGCATCAAATGCATTATCAATCTTTGGCAGGATACCGTCAAATAATTTCTTTTCTTCCAGCAATCGACGGTAACTGTCTTTTGTAATAAAATGAATGACGGAATTGTCATCAGCCACATCCTGTAACACACCTTTCTTTTCAAAACAAAAGATCAAACGTACCAGGTATTTAGCTGATAAGCCTGCAGCAAGTGTACTGGCGATGGTATCAGCGTTGGTATTTAATATTTGTCCTTCCCCGTCATGTGTCAGCGGCGCCATCACCGGCGTTAATCCCATCTCCAGCATCGATTCAAGATGTCGCATACCAGCAGCAGAAGGAAGAACATCTCCAACAAAACCATAATCAATTTCCTTCACCGGCCTTTTCACCGCAGGAATAATATTGGCATCAGCGCCTGTAAGACCAATGGCATTGCAACCTTTCGCCTGCAATTGCGCAATTATTTTTTTATTCACCAGTCCGCCATATACCATTGTCACCAGATCAATGGTAGCAGCATCGGTGATCCTGCGGCCATTTACATATTTAGATTCGATGTTCAGTTGTTCTCCTATCCGGGTCGCAATTTTTCCGCCGCCATGCACCAGTATTTTTTTCCCCTTCACTGTAGCAAAATCATCCAGGAACGATGAGAGTTCTTTTTCACCATCGATAACATTTCCACCAATCTTTATTACAAAGAGCGTTTCCTTTCCCCCTACCCCTGAAGGGGCGTTCTGCAAGTCGCTAATAACTTTTGCAATAGCCTCAAATACCTGCTCTTTATTTTGGAATACCTGTTCGTTTTTAAACCGCAAAACTGTAAGTCCAAGCTCTTTCAAATGCTGCTCCCTCTCTGCGTCATATATCTTTACTTCCTCCTTCTCATGAATTCCACCGTCAAGTTCGATAACTAATTTTATCGCATGGCAATAAAAATCCACCACATAGTTTGCAATCGGATGCTGGCGCCTGAATTTTAATTGCCATTCGTTTATACGGATTGAATTCCACATATGTTCTTCAGCAGGAGTCATACGATTCCTTAACTCCTCAGCTCGCTGAAAAATTAAAGGCCCTGCACCATAAAACATATTTCTCCTCATGTCACCAAATAATTGCCATTATTTAATTTATCCCCCTCCTAGGGGTTAGGGGTCAGTATTTCACTTAATACAGCCTGCGCAGCCCATACCCTGTTGGCCGCTTCCTGTGTCACGATACTGTTCTTTCCATCCAGTATCTCATCACTCAGTTCCACATTTCTCCGCACCGGCAGGCAATGCATCACTTTTGCATGATTGGTCAGTTGCAGTTTGTCGCTCGTCAGCATCCAGCCCGGATCGTTGCAGTAAATCCTGCCATAATCTGTAAACGTGCTCCAGTTTTTTACATATACATAGTCCGCATCCTTCAATGCTTCGTCCTGGTTGTGCGTAATACGGGCACCTTTGGTAAATTGCTCATCGAGTTCATAATCTTCCGGGTGTGTAATTACAAAATCCGCTTTGCCCCAGGCATTCACCCATTGCGAAAAACTATTGGCCACACATTGCGGCAATGGTTTTACATGCGGCGCCCAGGTCAGAACTATCTTAGGCTTGCGTTGCTGCTGAAATGTTTCCTGTATCGTCAATATATCCGTCAGGCTCTGCAACGGATGCAGTGTGGCGCTTTCAAGGCTTACAACCGGGATTCCTGCATATTTGATGAATTGTTTTATGTACAATTCGCTGTAATCATCTTCCCTGTTTTTCAACGAAGGGAAAGTACGGATACACAAAATATCAAAATACTTCCCCATGATAGGCGCTGCATCTTTAACATGCTCCACGGTATTGCCGCTCATGATGGCTTCCTCTTCAAACTCCAGTGCCCAGCCTTCCTGTCCCACATTAAATACAATGGCTTCCATGCCCAGGTTTTGCGCGGCAATCTGTGTGCTCAGCCTCGTACGCATACTTGGGTTGAGAAACAACAAACCAATTCGTTTATTTTTTCCCAATGAACGGTCTTTAAACGGATCGGCCTTATATGCCAGTGCTTTTTGCACCAGGGCATCAATATTGTTTACGTCATGTACAGAAATGAACTGCTTCAATGTTAAGTGGGTTTTATGTTGTCAGCTACAGAATATCATTAAACTTTTGTTGTGTCACTCACTTCAGCTTTTTTCCCGCTCTTCAGCTCTGCTATCGCCTCGGTCAGCGCTTCCAAAAATTCATCCGTCTGTTTCTTGCTTATCGCCAGCGAAGGAAGCAAGCGGATGACATTGGGTTTTGCCTCACCGGTGAATACATTGTAATCGAACAGCAATTTTTTCCGGAGATCTTTTAATGCAGGTGGCACTTCAAATCCAATCATCAGCCCCCGGCCCCGGATATTTTCTATACCATCAATTGTCTTCAACCGGTTTTTAATATACATACCGCGCTGCTTTGCCATATCAACCAGCTTTTCTTCTTCAATCACTTCCAGTACCGCCAGCGCCGCAGCACATGCCAGGTGATTGCCACCAAAGGTTGTTCCCAGCATTCCATGCTTCGGCTGGATATGCGGTGCTATCAGTATACCGGCCACGGGGAAACCATTACCCATTCCCTTTGCCAGTGTGTAGATATCTGCATTAACACCTGCAATATCGTGTGAAAAGAACTGGCCGCTTCTTCCATAACCACACTGCACACTGTCGGCAATATACACTGCATTGTATTCATCACACAAGGAACGTATTTTTTTCAGGAATGATTCATCCGCAACATTGATACCGCCTACGCCCTGTATCCCTTCTATGATGACGGAAGATATTTCATTGCCCTGCTTTGCAAAGCAGGCATCCAATGCAGCCTCATCATTAAACGGAAGAAAAATGATATTATCCGTTTCATTCACGGGCGCCACAATATTCGGGTTGTCAGTTGCTGCCACTGCCAGTGAAGTTCTTCCATGAAAAGATTTACTAAACGCTACTATTTTCTTCCGGCCATTGTGAAAGGAAGCCAGCTTCAACGCATTTTCATTCGCCTCCGCACCACTGTTGCACATAAACAACTGGTAATCGGTCTTGCCGCTTATCTTACCCAGTTTATCCGCCAGTTCCACCTGTAACGGGATATGTACAGAATTGGAATAAAACGCAATTTTATTCAACTGCTCCTCGATTCGTTTCACCCAGTGCGGGTGTGTATGACCAATACTAATCACGGCATGACCGCCGTACATGTCCAGGTACTGAACCCCGTTATCATCCCACACGTAAGAACCCTGCGCCTTCACAATGGTAATGTCATTAAGGGGGTAAACGTCAAATAGTTTCATTTTGAGATGGTTTATGGTGAAAAGGGGTAAAAGGTTTAAGGTCTTTTACTTTTCACCTCGTAAAAATTTTAAAAAAGAAATGAGCATGGCCCTTACTTCATTAATCAGGTTATTCAGAACTAAATACTCTTTTTCATCTATGTATCCCAATTCAAACCCGGAATAACAGCAATATTCTGTCTCATTAACCGAACCCAGCGAATTATCCAGGAACCTGGCAAAGTCTTTATCGCTGTATCTTCCGCATCCTTCTACAATATTTAAAGGAATTGACAGCGCCGCTCTCTGTAGTTGCGATGTCAATTCATATTTTTCCGCCGCTGGAAATTTGACTGTAATATTTTTTTTCACATACATATAAAGCTCGTGCGACTTTCTCCAAACTTCCAGCTTTCTATAGTCCCTCATAATTTACGGTTGAGTATAAATGATTCTCCATCAAATTATACGCCTGTCATAATATATGCCTGGAACAAAGTTTATTTACAACCCTCTACCTTATGCCTTTTACCTTTCACCTTTTTCGCATATCAAAATCCCGTCCCCTTAAATCTTAATCCCATCCCCTCTTCCAATTCAAACATCAAATTCATATTCTGAACGGCCTGGCCACTCGCGCCTTTTAATAAGTTGTCGATAGCAGAATGAATGACCAGTTTATTATCTACCTTTTCCAGTTGAATAATACATTTATTGGTATTCACCACCTGTTTTAAAAAAATGGAATCGGTACTTACAACCGTAAAAGGATGCCTGGCATAAAATGCAGTATAGAGTTTATGCAGGTCTTCCAGTTTCCAGTCGCAGGTAACAGTAGAACTTGCAAAAATACCTCTCGTAAAATCTCCGCGCCACGGTACAAAATTGATGTCAATATCACCTTTGGGTTGCAACTGCCGCAATGATTCACCAATTTCGCCGAGGTGCTGGTGCGACAAAGTTTTATATGCCTGGATATTGTTTGCCCGCCAGCTAAAATGTGATGTGGCGTTCAAACTTTGTCCTGCACCGGTTGACCCGGTGATGCCGGTGGTATATACTACGTTCAGCAATCCTTGTTTAGCCAATGGCAGTAAACCCAACTGAATCGCAGTAGCAAAACAACCAGGGTTGGCAATATTTGAAGCTGATACAATGGCATCCCGGTTTAATTCCGGTAAACCATACACAAAATTGCGAACAGCACCGCCACTTAGTTTGAATTGTGCATGACTATGCAGGCGAAAGTCCTGCGACAAATCAATGATCTTAATTGAATCGCCTATCGTATTAGCCTGTAAATATTTTTTTGCTTCGCCATGTCCCACACATAAAAACAATACATCGATCTCTTTGCTGAGTGAATCGGAGAAAACCAGATCGGTATCTCCCAACAAATCCTGGTGAACACTGGATATGGGTTTACCCGCATTGCTGTTGCTTTGAACGCTGACGATCTCTGCATGGGGATGATTGATCAATATCCTCAGCAATTCGCCGCCTGTGTAGCCGGCGCCACCTGTTATGCCTACCCGGATTTTTTTCATAATTACATACAATTAAACCTGTCACCCTGTGTGGAAGGTTGCGAACTCAGTATAAATTCCAGTTCATCTGCCGTATTGTTAAGTATGCGGTGCTTCTTTCCTGCGTCAATGTGTATCCCTTCTCCTGCTTTTACCAACACCGATATATCCTCCACTTCAAAACAAGCTATCCCTTTCAGTATGAAAAAGAATTGCTGTGCTTTTTCATGGTAATGCAGCACTTCCGAAGTCTGCGGTGGCATTCGTTCCTGTTTCACCGATAGTGTTTCCGTATCGACCAACACCCATCCGTCGCAGCCTGCTCCCCATTCGTAATGATTAACCGGCTTATATTTTGACACCACTTCCATGACAATAACCAATTATTTGTTGCTATCTTTTACCTGGTGAAATATCATGGTCTGGTTGCCAAATATCTTACTGAAGCCCCGCACATCTTCCCCACTCCAGCCGTTGTTCATCTCCCCGTATTTGCCAAACCTGCTGCTCATCAAATCATAAGCTGACTCTATGCCAGTCACCTGGAAGCGGTAGGGCTGCAACTGCACAAATACGTCACCGGTTACCTGCTGCTGGCTGCTGACAAAGAAAGATTCTATATCACGCATCACGGGATCGAGTATCTGACCTTCATGCATCCAGTTGCCATAAAACTGCGCCAGTTGATCTTTCCACTGCAATTGCCACTTGGTCAGCACATGTTTTTCCAGTGCATGGTGTGCTTTCAATATCACCATCGGTGCGGCAGCTTCAAAACCTACACGTCCTTTAATACCGATAATGGTATCGCCCACATGTATATCCCTTCCAATCGCAAAAGGCCCTGCAATGGTTTGCAGGTATTGAATCGCCTCAGAAGGATGGTTGAATTTCCTATCGTTTATTTTAACCAGTTCCCCTTTGTCGAAAGAAAGTGTTACCATCTCAGCGTCCTGTTTCGTCAATTGCGTTGGCCATGCTTCTTCGGGCAGCATACCCTTGCTGCTGAGTGTTTCCTTACCTCCCACACTGGTACCCCATAATCCCTTGTTGATAGAATACACAGCTTTTTCAAAATTCATCGCCACATTTTTCTTCTTCAGGTATTCAATTTCTTCTTCGCGGCTTAGTTTTAAATCGCGGATCGGCGTTATGATTTCAACGCCGGGAATGAGGATATTAAATATCATGTCAAACCTTACCTGGTCATTGCCCGCGCCGGTACTTCCATGTGCTACTGCATCTGCATTGAGTTTCTTCACATGTTCGGCAATATGCAATGCCTGGCTCAGCCTTTCTGCGCTTACACTCAAGGGATAAGTATTATTTTTCAGGCAATTCCCAAAAATGAGGTATTTGATGATACTGTCGTAGTAGCTTTTCACCGCATCTACGGTGGTATGTGATTTTACGCCCAGTGCATAAGCATGCGCTTCTATTTTCTTCAACTCGTCCTGGCTGAAACCGCCTGTATTGACAATTACTGAATGTACTTCATACCCTTTGTCTTCGCCCAGGTATTTCACACAAAACGTCGTGTCCAATCCGCCACTGAATCCCAAAACAACTTTCTTTGTCATCGTATGGTATTAATAAGAAGTTAGAAATTAAACAGTGAGTGGAACAATGACTTTGATTTCACCGGTCCATTACCACCACCATTATTATTGTTGTTATTGTCTTTCCCGGTCAGCCATTGCAACAACCTGCTTTGCTTTATTTTCATGAAACGCTCATACAGCTTTGAATGCTGTTTGAAATCAGCAGCAGTTTCCTGGGGCTCGTAATGGTCTTTGGGATCGTAGAGCATAGCGGTACACATACAGTTCTTCCTGTCCTTGCTCATGAGGATATCATAATTGACACAACTCTTGCAGCCAGCCCAGAAAGCTTCGTCCTGTGTCAGTTCGGAATAGGTAACGGGTTCGTATCCCAGTTCCGAATTTATTTTCATGACAGCAAGACCGGTCGTAAGGCCAAATATTTTTGAATCCGGGTATTTTTCACGGCTCAGATCAAATATTCTTTTCTTAATGGATTTTGCCACGCCGCTCTTCCGGTATGATGGTGCTACAATCAATCCACTGTTGGCAACATACTCGCCATGGCTCCATGTTTCTATATAGCAAAAGCCCACCCAATCACCACCGGCAGTAACGGCTATTACCGCTTTGCCTTCGTCAATCTTCTGACGGATATAATCAGGGCTTCGCTTGGCAATACCGGTGCCGCGGGCCATAGCACTGCTTTCCATTTCGCTGGTAATTGTTTCAGCGTACACTTTATCTTCATGGGTAGCTACCCGAATGATGATCTGCTGATTGTCCACGTTCAAATAGTATTAGATAGTTGGATGACCAATCCTTAAAAAAGTAGAAAAATTCCGGGGGAATATTTCACTGATAGGGGCCCTGGTTAGCGGCTCGTCCTATCAGCAACCACGTCGCGGTCGCGGAAGAAAAAAGAAACAACGCTCCGTATTAAACACCGTGGTGTTTACAAGTGCTGTATGGGTTCTTTTGTTTGTCAACTTCAGTTCAGAATTTAATGTTTGACTTTAGTAAAAGGCAAAAGTATAATTTTTGAATAGAAATAAGGCAAAAAAATTATTAATACTTTGTTAGCCCTGCTAACAAGCGTTATCATATATATGACGATTGTCGCACAGCCTGTCAAATTGAACTGCCCGGATGTGTTGATCCGGGCAGCAGAATAATACTATAAAGAACGGTGGGCTTACATCATTCAATTCGCAGAACAATTGCATAACTGCTGGCTGTTGCCATTACTTTTTCGGGCATATCTACCACGATGGCTTCGCCCTGCTGTTTCCATTTTAACAGTTGCCTGTTGCCCAGCAAGGTGATTTTATTATTTGGCTTTAACTGTAATCCACCAATCGTTACCTGCTTCACCGGCATAGTTGTGCCCTTTTCCTTCAGTACAGTGGCATATTTTATTTTCTCGTCTTGAGACTGCGTGAAATAAACATTCCCGGAAGAATAAGGCACTATTGGTTTTGTATTGTATATAGATTCGCTGTTTGTTTTCATCCACTGGCCTATTTCCTGCAACCTGCTATATGCTGTATCTGCAAAGTCACCCTCTGGTGATGGCCCAATGTTTAATAATAAGTTGCCACCCCTCGATACAATTTTTACCAGCATTGCTATCAGTTCACTGGTCGGTTTGTACGTATCACCCGGCACATAACTCCAGCTATTGCCCATAGTTATACAACTTTCCCAGGGTTGCAGCAATGCCGCAGTTGGTATCTGTTGTTCCGGTGTGGTGTAATTTTCAAATTCACCGGCAACGGTTCTGTCCACCACCAACAAACCGGGTTGGTAGCTTCTTGCCATCGTTGCTATATTTTTCATATCAATGTCCTGGTTGTATGGAATACTTTTTTGCCAGTCCACAGAAGGATCAATGGTATTAAACGGACGAACCCAGCCACCATCGAGCCACAAAATATCAACGCTTCCATAACCCGTCATCAATTCTTTTATCTGGTTGTAGGTAAATTTTTTAAACGCCTCCCATTGATCGGGATGTTTCGCGGGATCGTAGTTGACATTCCTGTCTTTCGGTGGAAAGTATGGCCACCAGTAATGCTCGTTGTGCCAGTCGGGTTTTGAAAAGTAAGCACCGATCATGAAACCTTTGTCGCGGAATGCTTTGAAAACTTCCTTTGTAACATTACTGCGGGGGTTAGCCGAAAATGGCGTATGGGGAGATGTAATGCTGTAATCCGTTTCTTTCGTGTCGAACATGCAAAAGCCATCATGGTGTTTCGTGGTGAACACCACATATTTCATACCCGCATCTTTGGCTGCGGCAGCCCATTTTTCCGGGTTAAAGTGCGTGGGATTAAAACTGGTCTGCAGGTTTTCATATGCCCTTTTGTATTCAGCATAGGTTTTTGAATAAGGTCCGCGCCGCACCGTCCAGCCTTCATCTTCCGGGCAAATGCTCCAGCTTTCCACTACGCCCCACTGGCTGTATGTACCCCAGTGCATCAGCAACCCGAATTTAATATCCTGCCACTGTGCTAATTTTTGCTGTACCAGCACATCCTTTGGTGCTACGTACGTTTGCTCATTTTTTGTTTGGCCAACAATACCTGACAATAGGGGCAGACATGTAAGTGTGATCAATAGCTTTTTCATTCGCTTTGGTTAAAAGATTAATTAAGAAATTTTCAAATAAAATCCCTTTTACAGGGCTGGCAGGCCTGTAATAAAAGCAATCATCATGTCAGGCATTCTTAATTGGTCCACCTCTCCAGTTCATCGGCAATCTTGCGGTCATTGCTCAGGCGTGGCACTTTGTTTTGCCCACCCAGTTTGCCGATGCTTTTCATGTATTCGATAAAACCATTTTTGATCACCGGTTTTATCTGCAGCGGGTTTAATATATTACCCGTAATAAGATCGTCGTAATAAATATTTTTCTTCCGCAGGTTATTATCCACTTTCACGGCAAACTCGCGCAGGTTATGTGGTGGCTGTTCAAATTCTACAAACCATTCGTGAAAGCTTTTGCCTTCACCTCTTGTAATCATGGGCGCTACTGTAAACTCGGTGACATGCACACCTTCTTCCTGTGCGGCCTTCATCAGGCTATATTCCACTTCTTCTCCAATGACGTGTTCGCCAAATGCAGAAATAAAATGTTTGATACGTCCTGTTACCACTAGGTGGTAAGGGTCTACTGAAAGAAACTTGACAGTATCACCAATATTATACCCCCACAAACCAGCATTGTTATTAATGATCAGTGCATAATTTTCACCTGTTTTTACTTCTTTCAGGCTAAGCCGTGTAGGGTTTTCATTAAATATTTCACTGGCAGGGATAAATTCAAAAAAGATACCGCTGTTGGTGTTTAATAATAAGCCTTCTGCCGACTGGCTGTCCTGGAATGCAAAAAATCCTTCTGAGGCAGGAAAGGTTTCAATGGCAGCAATGGGTTTACCAATACTGTTCAGCAGCTTGGCTCTATAAGGTTCGAAGTTCACACCGCCATGCACCAGTACCGAGAAGTTGGGGAACAAATCCTTTATCTGTTTATTACTGACCTGGGTCAGCCGGTCAAAATACATTTGCATCCATGGCGGTATGCCGCTGATAAGCGTCATATCCTGGTGGATGGTTTCTTCCACTATTTTGTCCAGCTTGGTTTCCCATTCCTCTATACAGTTGGTCTCATAACTGGGCAGTTGGTTGGTGCGCAGGTAGGTGGGTATATGGTGGTTGACAATACCGCTGAGGCGGCCGGTAGGGATGCCACCTACCCGCTCCAGTTCTGGTGAACCTGAGAGAAATATCATTTTGCCGTCGGCAAACTTGCTGTTACCGCTCTCCGCCATATAACAAAGCAGGGCATTCCGGGCTGTATTGATGTGGTTAGGGACTGATTCTTTGGTAATCGGAATATATTTGACGCCGCTGGTGGTACCCGAAGTCTTGGCAAAGTAGATGGGCTGTCCCTTCCAGAGAACATTGTGTTTGCCCTGCTTGATCATTTCAATATAGGGCTTAAACTGTTCATAATCACGGATGGGGACTGCCTGCTTGAATTGTTCGTGGGTCTTTATATCTGCCAGGCGGTGATCGGTACCGAAACTGGTGTTGGCGCCTGTTTTTATTAATTCCTGGAATATTTTCTGCTGGTCAGCCAGGGCGTTGGACATATCCTTCTTCACCTGTCTGTATATATAGGAAGCAAAGGGCTTGGCAAGAAATGACTTGAATTTCATAGTAATCCCGTTATGGGTAAGGCAAATATAGACAGGTTGAGGGTTCCGAAGGCGTTAATTCTGATGCAAATAAATTGATTTTTCTGTTTGCCCGTATTGAAAAACCGCTTACCTTTGCACTCCTTAAATCGGTTTATTATGTTCGCAGTTGTAAAAATAGCAGGCCAGCAGTTCAAAGTAGAAAAAGACCAAACTTTGTTTGTGCCACATGTAGATGGCAATGCAGGCGATAAAGTTGAATTTGCTGAAGTGTTATTAACTGATAATGGCGGCAAGGTAAGTGCAGGTGCTGCTGTTAAAGCCACCGTTAAAGCCGAAATCCTCAGCCATGTGCAGGGTGATAAAGTTATCGCCTTTAAAATGAAAAGAAGGAAAGGTTTCCGCAAGAAACATGGTCACAGGACTCATTACACAAAAATTAAAATTGAAAGCATTGCTTAATCAATTTGTTTATTAAACAACTTTGAAAAAGTAACTATCCAAAAAATTAAAAACTCTTTCTCATGGCACATAAAAAAGGTGAAGGCAGTGTAAAGAATGGTCGTGACTCACAGAGTAAACGTCTCGGTGTAAAGATATATGGCGGACAACCGGCAATATCAGGTAATATCATCGTTCGCCAGCGTGGTACAGTATATCATCCTGGTAAAAATGTTGGTGTTGGAAAAGATTTTACATTGTTTGCATTGGCTGATGGTGTTGTTGAATTCAGGAAGTCACGCGCCAATAAAACCATTGTTTCGGTGAATGCAGTTGAAGCCGCTGTTTAAAAAAAATTTGGAGAAATACCAAAATTTTTTTTGGTAGTTTAAAAGAAGTTTCTATTTTTAAGGTGTTTATTTCTTTTTTACTAACCATTTAAATTCAAAAAACATGGCAACTGCAAAGAAAGCCGCAAAGAAAAAAGCTGCTCCAAAGAAAAAAGCCGCTAAAAAGAAAGCAGCTCCAAAGAAGAAAGCCGCTAAGAAAAAAGCCGCTAAGAAGAAATAAGTTCTTCAAGCAACAAATGATAAGCAAAGTCCTGGTAGTTTACCGGGACTTTTTTTTATTCGCCCTTATCACGGGAAAACTATCGCCTCCCATACAATGCCCCTGCCCCGAAACAAGGCAGAATTGTACATTTGACGCATCATTGAATGCTCAATCCTGTATCATGACCGACAATTATTTTATAGCCGACCAGTTTTCATTGCTGTCAAAGCTGATGGACATCCATGGCGAAAACAGTTTCAAATCAAAATCCTACGCTGCCGCTGCTTTCAATATTGAAAAATTACCACAGCAACTGGCAGACACGCCTGCCGATAAATTATCTTCCCTGAAAGGTATCGGTGATTCGGCTGCAAAAAAGATTGTGGAGATACTTCAAACGGGTAAACTCAAGGCTCTTGATGACCTCATCGAAAAAACGCCGCCCGGTGTTCTGGAAATGCTGCAGATAAAAGGCATCGGCCCAAAGAAGATATCCACCATCTGGAAGGAAATGGAAATAGAAAGCCTCGGTGAATTATTATATGCCTGCAATGAAAACCGCCTGATGTTGTTTAAGGGCTTTGGCGAAAAAACACAGAAAAATGTCCAGGATGCCATTGAATTTTATTTCAAAAACCAGGGAAGCCACTTATATGCAGAGATAGAAACCTATGCAGCAGGTGTAACAAAAAAACTGGAAGAACATTTCAAGGGACAACAACTGGCTATTACGGGAGAATTTCGCCGGCAACTGGAAATCATTAACCAGTTGGAATGGGTAATCACTGCCAATTCAGTAGAATTGAAATCCTTCTTTCTCGCCAACCAGTTTACAGTAGAAACAGAATCTGCAACAAGTATGGCATTTTCAGGTCCCGAACACATAAAACTCATCTTTCACCTCGCTCATCCTGATACATTTGCCTCAACCCTGTTCGAAACAAGTGCGGGAGAAGATTTTCTCGAAGCATGCAAAAAGAAAAAAGGCTGGGACAATACAGAGAATGCGAAAGATGAAGCGGCAATTTTTTCTTCGCTGCAAATCGTTTCGCCACCCACATATATGCGCGAACAGGCATGGCAGGCAAATTTGGACAGTGTTCCTGCTATTATTCAACCCGGAGATATTAAAGCTATCATCCACAGCCATAGTAACTGGAGTGATGGTAGCCATACCATTGAAGAAATGGCGAAAGCATGTATTGCAAAAGGGTTCGAATATCTTGTAATCAGCGATCACAGTAAGAGCGCTTTTTATGCCAACGGTCTTACAGAGGAAAGAATCCGGGAACAGCACAAATACGTTGACGAGCTGAACGGTAAACTCTACCCTTTCAAAATCTTTAAAAGTATCGAGTGTGATATCTTAAATGATGGCAGCCTCGATTACAGCAATAACATCCTCTCCACTTTTGATTTGGTCATCACCTCGGTTCACTCCAATTTAAAAATGACCGAAGAAAAAGCCATGCAACGTTTGCTGGGTGCTATCGAAAATCCCTATACAACCATTCTCGGGCACATGACCGGCCGCCTGTTACTTAGCAGGAAAGGATATCCGGTCAACCATTCAGCCATCATCGATGCCTGTGCAAAGAACAAAGTAACCATAGAATTGAATGCACATCCGCGGAGGCTGGATATGGACTGGCGCTTTATTCACGAAGCAACAGAAAAAGGTGTTTTAATATCAATCGACCCCGATGCGCATACCATCGAAGGATATGATGATTGCCGCTATGGAGTGTTGGCCGCACAAAAAGCTGGGCTTACCCGTGCCCAAAATCTTAGTAGCTTTTCACTGAAAGAATTCGAATCCTTTCTTGCAAAACGCAGGGCGGCAAAGAAAATCTGACCGAAAATGATATGATTAATTGGTGGCGCGCAGCAAGGGTATTTTCACAAAAAAAGTAGTTCCCTTTCCTTCTTTGGTTTCAAACCACATTTCACCCTTGGCCTGTTCAACAATACTCTTACTCATGGCAAGGCCCAAGCCGGTGCCTGATGTTTTCGTGGTAAAGTTGGGCGTAAAGATTTTTTCCTGCATATTAGAAGGTATTCCCTCACCATTATCGGCTATTTTCACCAGTATATATTCACCATTCAATTCCTCCGTCATCTCCACTTTTCTGTGATCTTTGTTATCGCAAGCTTCTACCGCATTCTGAAGAAGGTTGGTAAACAAGCGGTTTAATTGTGTTTTATCGGCGAATAACATGATACGCTGGGGAACAGGTTCCCAGGTAAATTCAAGGTTTTCGGTAGTATAATACAAGGATGCGAGTGATTGCATCATCTCGTGCATGTCAAACACTTCACTCTTTGGATTGCCGATATTGGCAAACTGTGAAAAATCAGCAGCAATTTTTGATAAGTGATCGATTTGCTCCACCAGTGTGCGCGCCACATTCGAAGTCATCTCTTTTACATTGGGCGAATTATTATCAATGGCTTTTTGCAGGTACTGTATACTCAGTTTCATCGGCGTCAGCGGGTTCTTGATTTCATGTGCCACCTGCCTGGCCATTTCGCGCCATGCTCCTTCCCGCTCGCTCTTCGCCAATTGTGCTGCACTTTGTTCCAGTTTGTTCACCATCTTGTTGTATTCTGTTACCAGGCCGCCAATTTCATCATCACGGTTCCAGGGAATTTCTTCATTGGTTTGACCAAGGTTAATCGCCCGCATCTTGTCTCCGATAAGTGTAAATGATGACGTGATCCGGTTGGTGATAAACAATGCGACCGCACCTGCAATAAGGAAAATAAAAGCATTCAGGTTGATGATGGTAATAAGAAAATTGGAAATTTCACGCTGCAGCTCCACCTGCGAATCAAAAGAAGGAATATTCAGGTATGCATACGCTTTACCATCAGCATCACGAACAGGGCTGTAAATACTCTGGTAACTCACTTTTGCCATCTGTTCCTCGTTGATAAACTGCACCAGGTTTTTATTATGCAGGTTATAAAACGCTACCGGGTTCATCTTACGGCTCAGTATTTCTTTGTCGTATACCAATATATTGGACGACACCACGAGGTTACCGTTCAAATCATAGAAGTTGATATCAGTGCCATGAATTTCAGCCACCCGGCGTGCCCGATCTTCCAGGTCAGTATTAACTCCTGATTCATAAAACTTCACCATATCATCAAACACTTCTCCTTTGCCGATTTCAGTTTGCACCTGGTTGTTCATTATCTGCATGGCTTTGCTCAGCCTGTCAATATTGTTTGTCTTATACCGGCTGATAAAAAAGAAAATCGTTGCCACACCAATAACGACAAATGAAACCAATGTGATAAAAATAAAAGTGCCATGTATTTGTGAGCGGATATTGACCTGCAAAAATTGTTTTAGCAAATGCCTGCGCAGCCTTGTTTGAACAATCACTGCAATAATGCGGAAAAAAGCCAGTAGTATTAGAAAGGTGCTGAACAGCCAGGCAAACAGGGTAATGCCTTCCAGCAGATAGTTGTCTTTCCTCGCAATAACTACCACTTTATCATTATCCTTGTACCAAAGTTCATCATACCCGTTTCGCTTTCGCTGTTCAAATTCTGTTTTTGGAATCAGGTCGGGCGATAGTTCAGTGGGGAACTGGTACTCGTTGTAATAATCTACCAGGCGCCCATTACTGTATATGGCAAATGCAGAATTGGTACCATATTCTGGTAAAAATTCTTTCTGTGGCTTGAACAACTCCGGTATCAATGCATCATTCTTATATCGCTTGGGTATCGCAAGTACGAAGAAATAACCCAATGTCTTGCCGGCATCATCTACAACAGCCTTCCGGTAGATATAGGAAAACTTATCAAAGGATTTAGAAAAATAACGCAGGTCTTTGATATTGGTAGGCCTGCCTTCGATCCGGAAAATAGTGTTGAGCGTGTCGTAAGAAACAGGCGCCTCATTAAAAAGAGGCTTTGGATTCTCTGAAGAATCAAAAGTATAAATCTTGGTTTCGTACTTGGCGAGGTAGGGATAAAAATTTTTATTGACAAGGCTGTCTTTCAGGTAAATATTCGACGACTGCATCCGAAACCGGTCGAAATTCTGGTACAGGAATTCATTGTCAAAATAGGTAAGGGCAATACTCAGCAGCCGCTCACTGGATGGATCGGCTTGCGTTGACAATTTCTCGGCTGTTCGCTTCCGCTGCTCCAGTTCAATCCGCTGGTTCTCGACGATGATAATGGCGGAAATGGAAAAAGAAAATATAAAGAGCCATACCAACACTTCTGAGATGGCCAGCCTGAAATCACCGCCAGCCACCAATTGCTGCTGCATAAACCATACATAAGCCAGCAACCACAACAACACATAAATATTGAGCTGAACATAGGTAATATTGCGCGTCAGGGACAGGAACACCAAACCGATAATGGCAATCAGGATAAACAGTAAATATTTCCTTTTACCAATCAGCGGTGATATCAATTGCAAAACCACCTGCGATAAAAAGAAATAGCTCAGTGACATGGTGCCCAGCACCAAAAAACCCACCACGCTGTATATATCAAGGCTGAAGACATTGGTTACATTAAAGGAAATCTGCGCATCGGCAATTAAACTTTTAATGATTATGGCGAAGCCAAAGGTAGTTCCTACCAGCAGGATAACAGGCACCAGGATAATCACCCAATACCAGGTTTTGTTATTGGGAAGGCTAAACCTTTTTTCACCCACTTCTTTCCGGATAAACAATACAATCCAGCAAAACAGGAATGAATTGATCAGCAAATCACCCAGCGAATTCAGCACTAAACTCGAACTATAGATAGTAGGATCAAATAATCCGTACTGGCGAACATTAAACAGCGGAAAAAAGTAAGTGAGTCCCCTTAATAGCACCACAGTACCGGCAAGAAATAAAATCCCCGTCAGGTAACCATAAGTAATAGCAAAATAATGCGCTGCATTGTGGAGTACCACCAATAGCAGTAATACAGCAATAATATTCAGTGTGAGCGTCAGCCAGTTGGTGGTATCTTTTTCAGAAAGGAATTTGGCCTGCAGGTAAAATAAGTTTTTCCCCGTAATACTCCGAATCGGGTACTCAGTTTCGTCCTCAGATATTGAAACGCTTTTTTCCGCCTGCGGATATTTAACAAACTCCTTCTTAAGATTTAGGTTTTTAATTTCAATAAAATATTCCCTTCTTACCGGCAACAATGCTACGGCAATCAGCTTTGTATTTCCACCGAGTGATATTAACCGCCGGATAAATTCATACTGACCGTTTCGGAGCCTTACCAGTTTATTTGACTCCTTACTTAACAGTAAATCATTTCGGGGCAATGCAAGCTGGTTATTCCAAAAGCGCAGGTCAATATTACCATAGTCGTCGTTATTGTAAAGAAAGATGCAATAGCCTTTTTCTTCAGTTAGCTTTTTAAGATCGCTTTCGGAATACCGCTGATCTACCAGCCGGCGCAGCAAAACTGTGTCTGTAAGAAATGTATCGAAATCTTTTTCCTGCTGCTGGATATTGCTTTCTATATGACTGCGCAGGTATTTTGCAGAGGAAGAAGAGTACCAGTAATTATCAATGATGAAAGCGATGGTGAATAACCAGCCAGCCCCCAGGAGGAGAAAAATATTTTTACCAATAACCTGTTGAAAAAAGTTTTTCAAGTTTGAGGGGTTTGTGATTTGATGCTGTTCCAAATGGCATCCATTTCAGCAAGGGTCATATCGGCCAGCGCCCTGTTTTGTGAAACAGCAATTGCCTCCATTTGGGTAAACCTTTGTATGAATTTTTTATTCGTTCGCTCCAGCGCATTTTCAGCATCTACTTGCAAAAACCGTGCGTAATTGATAAGCGAAAAAACCAGGTCGCCGAATTCCTCCTCTGTTTTTGACTGGTCGTTCATAGACAGGGCTTCTTTGAGTTCTGCCATTTCTTCCTCCACCTTCTCCCATACCTGTTCCCGGTTGTTCCATTCAAAACCTACCTGTTTGGCTTTCTCCTGCAGCCGCATGGCCTTAACGGTGGCGGGCAGCGATGTTGGTACACCACTAAGCACGGAAGTTTTTCCCTCGCGGAGTTTTAATTTTTCCCAATTGCGTTTTACATCTTCTTCATCGTTGACCACAACATCTCCGTAAATATGCGGGTGGCGGCTGATGAGCTTTGCCGCAATCCCGTCCAGCACCTCCTGTAAAGTAAACTGGTTTTGCTCGCTGCCTATTTTAGCATAAAACAATATGTGCAGCATCAGGTCGCCCAACTCCTCTTTAATGCCTTTCCAGTCCGATTCAGTAATGGCATCTGCCAGTTCATACATTTCTTCAATGGTCAGTTGCCGCAAAGATTGGATAGTTTGCTTCCGGTCCCAGGGGCATTTTTCACGGAGATCATCCATGATTCTAACAAGCTTTTCGAAGGAAGCAACTGGAATGTCCATATGGTTGAATTTAAACAGGAAGTTAAGAAACCTGTGCCAGCGACAGCAGGAAAAACAGGCTGGCCAGTATTACAAACACGATAAATGAAAAAAAGTTAAGAAGCAGGAATTTTATGATCGTTTTAAACCTTCCCTGCCTGTAAAATTTCCGCATGGCTTTGTACAGGTAAATAAATATTCCCACTATGATCAGTATTTTGGGAATGGACAACAGTTTCCAATTGGTATAGGTTTCTAACCGATCGATACCAAAATACACCAGTAACAGAATAAAGGTGGCGCAGTATAAATGAATGGTAAAAATGCCATGGTCAACGTAATAAAATTTCCTCCTGGCATACAACATCAGCAATATCAGGGCAAACAATGGAAGCGACACAAATAATACCTGCGGCAGTGTATGCATAAATTTTTCGAGCATCAGTGATACTGCTTCTCTTTTGTCACTTTTCCATTTGTCGCTCATTGTAATCATTTTGTGCACCACCAGTGATTTCACCCAGCCATCGCGTTTATTATCCGGCAATTCCTTTTGAAGAGAATCGTAGGCAATGATGGAGCGGAAATCATTTTTATCCATCGTAAAATTTGCGTTGTCTGATAATTTCAATGTATCTATCCCGGGTGAATTGACATTCCACTTTTTCTTTTTCATTTTTTCTGCTACGGCTGGAATGGCTTTACCCAGCGAATCAACCAATACTTTTGCCTCCTTTTTTGAATTTTCTGCATCCAGCGAATCCCTGACATGTTCATCGTCAATCTCCTTTTTTAATGCAGCAGCACGATGATCGATATTTGCCATTGATCTTTTAATAGCATCAATGGTCACTGTATCTTTCGTAGATGGCAGTTGTTCCCCGAGGCTTTTGCTTGCATCTATTAACTGCTTATACTCTTCTTCCTTATTCGGTACCCCGCGCATCAGCCATGATGTACTGAACAATGAAAAGAAAATGATGAAGAAAAAAGAGGCCGTAAAAACATACATCCGGATGGGATGCAGGTAAGACATCCGCCTGCCCCTGATGTACTCGGCGGAAAGAAACCCCGGCTTAATGAGCAGGTATTTAACGGTACTGAAAAATTTTCCGTCAAAGTGGGTGATATCGTAGGCAAAATGGCTGACCAGTCCCCAAACCGTTTCTTTAGGTTCCACATTCTCCTGGCCACATGCATGACAATACCTTCCTTCGAGGCTGGCGCCACAGTTCAGGCATATTTTTTCCGCTCTTTCCTTGTTATGCGACAAAATTTGAAATTTGGTTAAAAATAATTACAAATTTTTATTGTTATAAAATACATTATTTCGGCCTTAATTTGCGTTACTTACAACATGAACAAAATGTGGATTATCAAACGAGCTAAAAGTTGTATCGCCCTGCTGCCTGTATTTGGCCTGTCCTCGGCTGCCAACGCCCAGTATTATTATAAAGATATACTTGTTACCGCGCAAATCAGCGCCACTTTCCAATTGCAGAAGGCCAACAAGGTGTCGATGGTAAAAGTAGCGCCTTTTGAATCCAACAGCCCTGCGAACGATGCCCTCAGCATTGAACAAACACTTGATCACTCCAAAAATATTGTTACCACCTATTCCAAAACAATCGATGCCGGCGAATCCTGGCTTACCTCCTATTACAGCAAATCGGGCGCACTCGTTAAAACTGTTGACAGCACGGACGAAGTAACTACAAACACGGAATATACCTATGACAATGGCGGCCGTTTGTCGGTGATCAGCAGCAAATCTGTGACAAAAGACAATTTTTCTGAAACAGAGGTACATAGCTGGAAATATAACGCCGATGGGAAACCGGAAAAAATGATCAAAATAAAAAATGGGTCCGATACTACCTTCATTACCCTCACGGCAGATGAACAGGGCAATATTGGCGAAGAAGCAGCTACGCGTAACAGGTACAGCCTTGGCATCACTTACTACTATTACGACGACCAGCACCGCCTGACTGATGTGGCCCGCTACAATAAAAAAGCCGATCGCATTTTGCCCGATTATATGTTTGCTTATAATGCCACTGGTCAACTCGTGCAAATGATCATTGTACCGGAAGGGTCTTCCGAATACCAAACCTGGAAATACACTTACAACCAGCAGGGCCTGCGCAACCAGGAACTTTGCTACAACAAGCAAAAACAAATGGTGGGCAAGATTGAATACAGCTATAGCTTCAACTGGTAATTTCTTTACTGGCTGTCATAATTATAAACAATATAGCCCCAGGGTTCAATTTCAAAGCTCCTGCCTTTTTTCAATTTCTCCTTTGTTCCCATAAATACATTCATGGGCTCGCCTTCCAGCGTAGAATCGTTCATTGAAATGGTTTGTGGTTTAGCGGAAAAATTAAGTACCACCAGCACCTTGTGCCCCTCTTTTTCCCTGGTATAAGCATAGATCGCTTTTTCATCTCCCATATTTACTTTTTGGAATGAGGCGTCAGTAGCCAATGCCGGCGTTGATTTGCGAAGGGCCAGCAATTTTTTATAAAAAGGGGCACGCTTGTATTGACCAAACCTGATGGGATCTTTATAAAAAAACCGGATACTGTCCAGCACAGGTTCTTCCTGTCCGCTGTAAATCAACGGAAGGCTGTTGCGCATAGTTTGTGTAAACACGGCAAAGGGTGCGTGCTTTGGTCCGGGGAATGTGCCATAGTCACTCTTGTTCCAGCTATTTTCATCATGGTTACTGGTAAAATACATACGTATGGCCCCTGCAGGGAAACTGCTGTCTTGTCGTGCCAGCACAGAGTCGATGGACAAGGCGTTTCTTTCCCCGGCCGCAACACGTTTCATCGTTTGAAACATATCCCAGGGATAGGTGGCGTCAAAACCAGCTTTGTGCAACACACCTTTATCGCCTTCGGCCAACATGAATACGTTCTTTATTTTTTTCAGTTCGTGGATGCAGTCATTCCAGAAATCCATCGGCACTTCCCCGGCTACATCGCAGCGGAAACCATCAATATCACTTTCGGTCAGCCAGAATTTCATGGCAGCGATCATACTATCCCTCATTTCATGGTTGTCGTAATTAAGGTCACGGGTATCGGACCAGTCAAAAGCAGGAATTATTTTCCCGGTACTGTCATGTGTAAAAAAATCAGGATGGCGCGTAAGCCAGCCATTGTCACCGCCAGTATGGTTGGGAACCCAGTCTGTCACGACTTTAAATCCCATATCATGACATTTTTTAACAAGAGCCTTCCAATCTTCCATATTTCCAAATTCCGGGTTAATGGCTTTATAATCCTGCACAGCATAATAACTGCCCAGGACTCCTTTCCTGTCTACCTTACTAATGGGGGTAATGGGCATGAACCACAATATATCCACCCCCATTTCTTTTAAGCGGGGCAGTGATGCAGCAAAAGCATTAAAAGTCCCCTCTTTGGTATATTGCCGAACGTTGACTTCGTAAATATTGGACTGTACAATCCAGTCGGGATGCGGGACGGGAGTAGTGTCCGGTGCCGGCACAACGACATCAGAACTGGGGTTTGATTTTTGACTGTTCCTGCAATTAACAAAAAAGAACAGTGTCAATGCAAGAACAAAAAGCAATCGAATCGGTTTCATGAAAGAATTTTTACGGAAGTTAGCCAATTTAATAATGAGGTTATCCTTTGTTCAACCGGGGGCTTGTATCCGCCTTCCCTGTGGGTACTATTTTTAGGCCGTTTCAATTATTTTATTATCTTGCCATCGCTAAAACTATCAGTATGAGATTTCTCAAGTTATTTTCTCTCCTGGCGCTTGTTGCCACTACCTTTTCTTTTCACTCATGCAGCGATAAAACCGATGTAAACGTTATTCGTAAACTGGGCATCGTGATGGATGGAACCCAGGAAGTACCTGCCAAACCAGGCGCATGGAATGGTACCATGGACATCGAATACAACAAGGACACCAGAACGTTGTTTTATAAAATAACCTGGAACAGTTTGTCCGGCGCCCCGATAGCAGCACATATCCACGGTACGGCTGCCAAAGGATTCAATGCCCCGGTAATCCAAACTTTCAGCGGATTCACGGCAGCCACTGCAGGGACCTTTTCAGGGAGCGTTTTTATTGATGGCGTAGTTTTCAAGGAAGAAAACCTGTATGCAGGCGAATACTATATCAATATGCACACAGCACTCAACCCGGGTGGTGAAATCAGGGGACAGGTTCAATTTTAAAAAAGCATTGACCATAAAGAAAAAGCTGCCGATGGCAGCTTTTTTATTTTCCGTCTGACTATAGCTGGTGAATCTTTAAATCATTTCTTTCAATTTACTCACCACGGTGTCCACTTCTTCCTTCGTACTGTTTTTTGAAAATGAAAAACGAACCGCAACCTGGTTGGGGTTATTGTGAATGGCGCGTATCACATGCGATCCCTGGTCGGCACCGCTGGTACAGGCACTTCCCCCCGACGCACAAATATTGCTGATATCCAAATTGAATAATATCATTTCCGATTTTTCCGTCTTGGGAAAAGCAACGTTTAGCACTGTATACAAACTTTTGTCAAATACATCGCCGTTGAAACCGACATCTTTGATGTGTTTTTGCAGCTCACCGGCCATATACAGTTTTATCTCTTTTATATAGGCACTGTCTTTGGCGTAGTGTTCGGTGGCCAGTTCAAGTGCTTTTGCAAAACCCACAATACCATACAGGTTTTCTGTACCTGCACGCATATTTCTTTCCTGTGACCCTCCCAGTATATAAGGCTTGATCTTCACATTTTCGTTAATGTATAAAATGCCGACGCCCTTTGGGCCATGAAACTTGTGACCGGCACCGGTAATAAAATGTACCGGTGTATTACGAAGGTCAAAAGGATAATGACCCACCGTTTGCACGGTATCGGAATGAAAAATGGCATTATATGTTTTACATAAATTACCAACCGCATGAATATCCAGCAGGTTGCCGATTTCATTGTTGGCGTGCATCAATGTCACCAGGCATTTTTCATCGCTCTCTTTCAGTAACCTTTCGAGGTCTTCGAGATCGATATGCCCGTTGGGCAATACTTTTACAAAACTCAACGCTACTTCACCGCTGTGGTGTAAATGCTCGATGGTATGCAGCGTGGCATGGTGCTCCAGCGGTGAGGAAATAATATGTTTACAGCCAAGGTCACGCACGGATGCATTAATGGCCGTATTGCTGCTTTCGGTTCCGCCGGAAGTAAAGAAAATCTCTGCCGGATGGGCATTCAATATTTTGGCGACAGATTTCCGGGCAGTCTCCACCGCCAACCGGCATTCGCGGCCATAAGAATATATGGAGGATGGGTTTCCAAATTTTTCAGTCAGAAACGGCATCATGGCTTCCAGCACCACGGGGTCAAGG
This sequence comes from Chitinophagaceae bacterium, assembly GCA_044223995.1. Lineage (GTDB taxonomy): Bacteria > Bacteroidota > Bacteroidia > Chitinophagales > Chitinophagaceae > JACMLD01. Next base: position 55,923 of record JBGALE010000004.1, on the reverse strand, counting down.
GGTGTTGTAGCCGCATTGTCAAAGTATATCCTGGTCATGATAATTTAAAGAGCGCAAAGATAAGAAGAATGGGCGGGAATTAAGTCTGAAGTCGAAAGTCGAAAGTTAATAGTTTTTGGTTCATAGTTTTTAGTTCATGGTTTATAGTTTTGAATTTTGTCTTTGTTTACTAACTCCTGACTCCTAACTTTTGACTCCTGTCTCCCGACTCCTACCTCCTGCCTTCTTCTACATAAATTCCTTAATATCCTGCATCAGGCGGAGCGCAATATTATTGGCAGTTGTTTCGAAATTACTTTCGGCGTAAATACGAATAATAGGTTCGGTATTTGAAGTGCGGAGATGTACCCAGTCGTTGTCGAATTCTATTTTTAATCCGTCTTCCGTATTGAGTGGTTGCTTCTTGTATTTATTTTTTATTTTTTCAAAAATGGACCCTACATCAATCCCATTTTCGAGTTCAATTTTATTTTTCGATATAAAATAATCGGGATAACGCGCCCGGAATGATTTGATGCCATTTTTGTGCTGCGCCAGTGCACTGAGAAAAAGACCGATACCAATTAATGCGTCACGGCCATAGTGTAAATCAGGAACAATGATGCCACCATTTCCTTCTCCTCCTATCACTGCGTTCACTTCTTTCATCTTTTTTACCACATTCACCTCTCCCACTGCCGACGGGAAATATTCCCCGCCATGTTTGAGGGTAATATCTTTCAGGGCCTTGGTGGAGGACATATTGGAAACCGTATTCCCCTTCTGCTTGCTCAGTACATAATCAGCCACCGCTACTAAAGTGTATTCTTCGCCAAACATGCTGCCATCTTCGCAAACAAAACAGAGCCTGTCAACATCAGGGTCAACCGCAATGCCGAAAGAAGCATTTTGCTTTTTTACTTCGGCGCTCAGGCCCGAAAGGTTCTCGGGCAAAGGTTCAGGATTGTGTGCAAAGCGGCCATTCACCTCTCCGTTTAGTACTATGACATCTTCAACGCCCAATGCTTTTAATAATGGCGGGACGAATAATGCACCTGTGGAATTCACCACGTCCACCACCACTTTATAATTCTTCAGTTTGATCACATTAATATCCACCAAAGGATAATTCACCACAGCGTCGATATGTTTTTGCAGCGCGTGTGTGTTTTGCAGGCATTGTCCCAGTTTGTCTACACCGCTAAAAGTAAATTCCTGTTTGGAAGCCAGTTGCAGGATGGCAGCGCCTTCTGCAGCGTTCAAAAATTCACCGTCTTTATTGAGGAGCTTGAGCGCATTCCATTCTTTTGGGTTGTGGCTGGCTGTGATGATGATACCACCATCTGCATTTTCCCATTTTACAGCCAGCTCTACAGTCGGCGTGGTAGACAAACCCAGATCAACCACATCGATACCGAGACCAAGCAAGGTATTAATCACCAGGCTGCTGACCATATCCCCGCTGATGCGGCCGTCACGACCCACCACCACTTTCTTTCCCTTATGTTGTTTGGAAAGCCAACTGCCGTAGGCAGCAGCAAACTTTACGATGTCAAGGGGGGTTAAGTTATCATCCGGGTGCCCGCCAATCGTCCCACGAATACCGGATATGCTTTTGATTAATGCCACGTTTAATAAGGTTTCTGTTATTGCGAAAATAAGGGTTTATCGAAATGCAGCATCGGGCATAACAGTTAAAAAAAGAAAAGTTATTCACTATTTCAAGCAAAGGCCTGTATAAATAGCCAGCAACCACAAAAAATAAAAATATTTCTAAAATTCAGCACAACAATTCACCGGCCGTTTTCCTTAATTTGTTTTTCGCCGTTACATTTGGTGAAAGTTTCCATAATGGACATCGCAGGCAATTGGTTCAAAGACTGGTTCAATTCTCCCTATTACCATCGGTTGTATTTTATCCGCGATGAGGAAGAAGCAGCCGCCTTTATTCATTTATTGCTCGACCACCTGAAGCCTGCCAGTCATGCATACCTGCTGGATGTGGCCTGCGGAAAAGGAAGACATTCAAAAATCCTGGCAACTGGTGGTTACGATGTTACGGGGATTGATTTATCCGAGAGCAGTATTGCGTATGCCAAACAATTTGAAACAGAAAAGTTGCATTTCTTCCAGCACGATATGCGTTTACCTTTTTGGATGAATTATTTTGACATCGCTTTTAATTTCTTTACCAGCTTCGGTTATTTCAGAACCGAGAGAGAACACTACAACGCTGTTCGCACCATTGCACAATCGCTGAAAAGAGATGGCATACTGGTACTGGATTATCTCAATGTACACTACGCAGAAGACCATTTACAGCATAAATTGGAGAAACAAATTGAAGGTGTCAACTACTATATCACCAAATGGTTTGACGAAACACATTTTTATAAAAAAATTGTGGTGGAAGACGATAAACTGGAAGAACCGCTGGAGTATATGGAGAAAGTGGCCAAGTTTACACTGGGTGATTTCAATGACATGTTTTCGTTTCACCATCTCCAGTTGCAGGAAGTATACGGCGATTACAAATTAGGCCCCTACGATGTTAAAAAATCTCCACGGTTGATTATGATAGCCAGGAAAAAATGATAAAAGTCAGTGTAACTAATTTGACATTCATTATTTCTTATTCAATATTCCAGATTGGATATTTATTTCAAATCCTGGTAACACGGAATTTTGAATACCGAATAAAAAAAAGTACAACGCAAAGGAACAACCCCTGCTACTTCTTCTTATTATTTTTCAGCAGGTAACGCGATGTTTCAAAAAAGGCATTTGTATAATTTCGGTAACTATTTTCCAGGCTGTCTTTTCCCTGGTCGTTTTCAGGATGCAAAAAATCGGCCCATAACATTTTCTCCTGGTTGCCTTTTTGGTTTCGGGTATAATACCACTGCCCCTTTATCACGCCGATATCTTTATTATTCGGATCAAAAATAAAAGCCTGGTTGCTCCTGCCGCTGTCAATTTTAAATTGCTGCATCAAGTCACGGCCAAATGTATTGTTTCGGTAAGAGATATTTGCCATGCCTGCCAGCGTAGGCAACACGTCAACCTGTGAAGCCACGCAATGCAACCGTTGCGGCTGTATGAATGAAGGCGCATAAAACAACAGTGGCACATGATACTGTGTCAGCCCGTCGTCTGTCCATGCACGCGGCAGCATATTGCCTGCATTTCCTCCAATACCATGATCACCGATGAACATAAATATGGTATTGGAAAAATAGCTTTCTTTTTTTGCGGCCTCTATAAATTTCTGAAAACAATAATCGGTAAACCTAAAGGCATTGAACTCATCGTTCGACTCGAAACCATATTTCTTCAGTGAATCGATCGGGAAATTCACTTTTTTAAATTCTTTCAAATCTTCATCAGGAATGGAATAGGGCCGGTGGTTGTCGGCAGTTTGTATAACGGCAAAAAAAGGTTTTGCCTGTTTCTTCAGTATCTCGTTTGATTCTATAAAAAGATTCTTGTCACTGATACCCCACACATCAATTTTCGGCGATTTGAAATTATCCTCTTCATATAAATGCAAATCCTTTATATTATTTGTCAGCAGACCGCGCATATTCGCCCAACTGGTGCTGCCTCCCATAAAATATAATTTTTCATACCCTTCAAAACTGTTGATGATGGTGTGCTGATCTACCATGGAGGGATTGCGGCTGGCAGTTTTGTTGACTTCCACGTCGGGTATTCCGGTAACTGCAGCCCATATACCACGTGCTGTTCCGTAAGCAGGCGTAAAGCAATTATCAAAAAATAATCCCTGCTTCGACATTTCATTGAAGTAAGGAGTAGTATTGAGCGGGTTTCCCCACATGGAACTTTTATACCCGCTGAATGATTCACAGATGATCAGCACTATGTTTGGCTTTCGCATACTGCTGTCCGTTATTGGTGGTTGTATCATTCGCTCATACGAAAGCTGTACTGAATCCGGTTTGTCAACGCCCAGGTAAGATGCCATCAGCGGGTAATACGCTTGTACCTTTTTCTGATCAAAATTGGAAGAACGAAAACTGAGCGAGCTAAAAAATGACTGAAAGGGATTTAACGCCAGGTTTGCCTTCAAATCACTGCCCAGGTTAAAGGCATCGCTCCAGCGCAGCGGGTACTGACCGATCCGCCCGAAAATACCCAACGCACAAAGAAAAAACACCAGTACACTCCAGCTAACGCGGCCCGCCTTCGAACCTGTATAGTTGGTTTTTGCAATCTGGCGGTATATCATGCGAATGATCCAAAACAACAATACCAATGCAATTATAATTCCGAGTAAAATCCTGACAACAGGATAGGTTTGCCAAACCATGCTTCCGGAAATTTTAGCATCTTCCAAAAAACTCAACGCACTGGCATTTAACCGCTGCAGCAAATAACGGAAATGTAAAAAATCAAAAACATAAAAAATAATTAACAATAGCAGCGATACAAAAAGAAGCGTGAGCGCAACATTTTTACCGGCTCTTGTTTTAAATGGATGAAGCGCCGGTAGGGAGCCAACCAGTAACAGCAGCAGGCAAACTATCCCTGCTTCTCTTGCATCGTAACGAAACCCCAGCCAGAAGGTCGACAGGCTGTCACGAAATGAAAGTCCTGTAGGGCGGAAAGCCAGCCATGCGCCGAACCGAAGTAAAAACATCAGGACAAACAAAAAAATACCAACCGATAAAACCCATTTGATGAGGCGGGGAATTGACTGCATATTATTAAAATATCGGGTGCAAAATACTTTAAAATCAACACTCAATTTTACTGATTACTTTTGCGCATGGACTTATTACAGGTTGCTCCCTCCTGGTTCAGCGGTATAGACACCATTGACAGGAAAATTTTCTTCATTATTAACAGGGATTTATCGAATGGCTTTTTCGACAGTGTGCTTCCTTATGTAAGGGAATCCACCATTTGGGCGCCCCTGTACATCTTCATGCTGGTATTTGCGGCAGTTAATTTTGGAAAGAAAGGATGGCTCTGGTTTTTGTTTGGAATCTGTACCGCTGCACTCGGTGATTTGACCAGCAGCCGGCTCATCAAGGAAAACATTATCCGCCTGCGCCCCTGCCGAAACCCCGAAATTGCCGACCAGGTAAGGTTGATGGTCAACTATTGTCCCGGAAGTTCGAGCTTTACTTCTTCACATGCCACCAATCACTTTGCGCTTGCAACGTTTGTTGTAATGACTTTACAGAAATACACCACTGGTTGGGTAAAATTATTTTTTGTATGGGCAGCCGTCATCAGCTATGCCCAGGTGTATGTAGGCGTACATTACCCGCTGGATGTTTTGTGCGGTGCCCTGCTGGGTTGTTTTCTGGGTTATATTATGGCAAGGCTCTTTAATAATTACGTCGGATTAAGTAGTTTACAGCACAAATCGGCTTAGATGACAGAACTCTTTATATTACTATTCCTGATTTTTTTGAACGGATTATTCACTATGTCGGAAATTGCGCTGGTTTCCGTGCGCAAATCCCGGCTGGAAAAGAAGGCTTCACAGGGCGACCACGCATCAAAAATAGCGCTGGACCTGGCCAACAACCCGGAGGTGTTTTTGTCGGCTGCGCAGATTGGCATTACACTCATTGCCATCCTAACGGGTGTGTATTCAGGTGAACGATTTGGTGTCTACCTGAAACCTGTTATTGAAAACATTGCTATACTTAAGCCCTACGCCGGTACCATTTCTACTACCATTATTGTTATCATCGTCACATTTTTGTCCATCATATTTGGCGAACTGATTCCAAAACGAATTGGCCTGCTGATGGCCGAACGCATTGCGCGGCTGGTGGCGCCTGCTGTCAAACTTTTTGCAAAAGCCACTCACCCAATTGTATGGCTGTTGAATAAATCGAGCAATCTTTTTTTCAAAGTCTTTAATATAAAATCTTCGAAAGACGAATCAGTAACGGAAGATGAAATCAAGGCTATTATCAGCGAAGGCACGGAGCAGGGAACCATTGACGAGGCTGAGCAGGAAATCATTGAACGCGTTTTTCACCTGAGCGACAGAAATATTACCTCGCTGATGACACACCGCAGCGATATCATTTGGTTTGATCTGAATGACAACGAAGATGCCATCAAGGAAAAAATTAATAAGGAACCTCATTCAGTATATCCTATTTGTGATGAAGATATAGACAATATCAAAGGCATTGTTTCTATTAAAGATTTGTATGTAACCAATGACGAGACCCCTTTTAAGGATATCATGAAACCTGCATTATTCGTTCCCGAAAACAATTCGGCTTACCAGGTGTTGGAAAAATTCAAGGAGCTTCGTACTCATTCCTGCTTTGTAGTGGATGAATATGGTACGATGCTGGGAATGATTACACTGAATGATATACTTGAAGCGATTGTTGGGGATCTTCCCGCGCCGGATGTGCCCGACTACGAAATAAAAGAAAGAGAAGATGGCTCTTACCTGGTGGACGGGCAGATACCTTTTTACGATTTTCTTTCGCGTTTCGAAAAAACCGAATGGATGAATGAAGGCGAACACCAGTTTGATACGCTGGCGGGTTTTATCCTGCATGAACTGGAACGCATCCCGCATACCGGGGAAAAATTAAGCTGGCGTGGATTTAAATTTGAAATCATTGATATGGATGCACAGCGGATTGACAAAGTGCTGGTGCAACTCAGCAATGAATTAAAGGAAGAAATGAAAGAGGGACAGTAGTCGTTCATTTTTTCGCACTATACTAAAATTTCAGTTCGCGCGAATATTTATTTCCTTCACTTTTTATTAGCAATTATACACTTCTTCTGGCATTGTGTTTGAAAACCCGTAGCGACATCTATTTGCTAACAGGAAAATCCTGATATCTCATGAGGAACACCACGATCGCCTGCGCAGGTTTATCACTCTGCCTGTTCACTTTTTTTTACGGATGCAAGAAAGAAAGCTCTATCGTTTCAACATCTTCTTCCGATACAACCATTTCCCCACCAGTTACACCAGTACCACAGCCACCCGTCAACAATGAAACACAACCTGCTAAACAAGTTGCTGTTACTTATAATGTCAGCAGCAATATCGGTGGGTTTTACCAGGCCCTGCCAGCGAAATATGATTCTACTTCGCTCAAATATCCTTTGATGATTTTTTTACATGGTGTAGGGGAATTGGGCAATGGCTCTTCTGATTTACCAAAAGTACTGGTCAATGCCGTTCCACGACTGTTGAATCAACAGGCATTTCCGCCCCAGTTTACTGTTAATGGTACCAGTTATTCGTTTATCGTCATTTCACCACAATTTAAGCAGTGGCCTCAACCAGAAGATGTCAATGCCATGATTGACTATGCAATAGCACATTACCGTATCGATACAACCAGGATATATGTTTCAGGCTTAAGTATGGGTGGCGGCGCTGTTTGGGATTATGCCATTGCACATCCAACGAGAATTGCCGCAGTGGTGCCCATTTGCGGCGCATCATGGCCGTCCCCTGCCCAATGTGGAAATATTGCCAGTGGAAAATTGCCGGTATGGGCTTTTCACAACCTGGACGACGGCACCGTGGGCTCTGGAACGACGGTTTATATTGTCGATAACATCAATTCATTTTCGCCAGCCATACCCGCCCGGAAAACCATCTGGCCCACAGGCGGTCATGATGCCTGGACTAAGGCCACGAATCCTGCGACAAAGGAGTGCGATGGTAAAAACATGTATGAATGGATGCTCAGTTACACCCGGTTGCCCGGGCAGTAAACCACTCATAGCCAGCCTGATACTGCGCTATTTGCTGATTTATTAGAAAAAGCACGAAAGCAGTCACAGTAAATGCACGAATTGTTCCATAATAGCCTTGTATTAAGAAAATAATGATCACAATAATCCGTTTGAATAAAAACCCGTATTGTATGAAAACCAATCCCCGACATTTGTTTTTATTGCTGGCAGTTGCCCTGATTTTTGCCAGTTGTAAAAAAGAAAACAACAGCGCTAATACCGCCAATGACGCCCCCGAAACCAGCCCGGCTATTCAAACAGCAGTCAGCACTGACGTAAATGCCAATATCGGTGGTTTCTACCAGGCGCTTCCGGCCAGGTATGATTCAACTACCAAAAAATATCCCCTGCTTGTTTTTTTGCACGGCGTAGGTGAACTCGGTAACGGTACCTCCGATTTGCCCAAGGTATTGAACAATGCCGTACCGCGTCTTTTAAATCAAAAAACATTTCCGGCGCAGTTTACAGTGAATGGAAAGGATTTTTCATTTATTGTTATTTGCCCGCAGTTCAAGCAATGGCCCGTTGCAACCGATGTGAACACTATGATTGATTACGCAGTGGCGCATTACCGCGTTGACCCTACCCGTATTTATGTTTCCGGGCTGAGCATGGGCGGTGGGAATACCTGGGATTATGCCATCGCTTACCCAAACCGGATTGCTGCTATTGTACCAATCTGCGGCGCTTCATGGCCTACGCAACAGCAATGTGGCAACATGGCGAATGCAGGATTGCCTGTATGGGCATTCCATAACGATGATGATGGTACAGTTGGTTCCGGGACCACTAAAATGATTGTTGGTTTTATCAACTCATTCAACCCCGAAATCCCTGCGAATATGACCATTTGGCCAACCGGCGGTCACGACGCATGGACAAAAGCTACCAATCCTGCTACCAAAGAGTGTAATGGGAAAAATATGTATGAGTGGATGCTGCAGTACACCAGTAAGAACGCAAATTAATTACCAGCCTTTCCTATATTAGAGAAAACCGGCAACCAGCCGGTTTTTTTATTTTAGAACTCAAAACTTGCATTCGTTTCAGGATTGTTGATGCGTGTGCTTTTTTTGTTCCCTTTTACCTGTGCATGAATGATGCTTATTTGGCTATCGTACACTTCGTAGAGTATATTATCTGTGACATCAATCTTCTGCACCGAACTAATCTTGCTTACCTGGAAATAGCTCCAGATAGAAGCACCTTCCACTTCAAAGCCTACAAATTCAAGTTCAACCGGTTTACCATCTACTTTTAACTGCAGGTGTTTTTTTACATAACTGCTCATCATTTCCTGGGCTTTCTTGGGATCTTTGGGCGCAGTTAATTCAACCGGCATGTTGTACAGTTTCTTGAGCGTCTTCTCAGTATCGTCCAGGAACATTTTGCAGGAGATTTCGAGTGTTTTGTCTTTTTCGTTGTGGTTTATTTCGGTGACGCTCACATAAAAAGGGTGGTTCAGGGAGAAGAACGCCACTATTAACCATTTATAGACAGATGCCGCCATTGCTAATTAAAATTTTTCTGGCACAAATCTCTTGATTATTTTTCAAGCGTAATCAATCCAAACGTTAAAACATCGTTTGCTGCGCCGGGAACATGAGTTGCTTATGAGTGATTTCAGGCTATATTTCGGGTTAGGAACAGAACATATCCTTTCGTGGGGAGCGATGGATCATATATTATTTGTAACAGCCCTCTGCCTCCGGTATCTCTGGGCCGACTGGCGGAAAGTAGCCATCCTTGTTACGGCATTCACCATCGGGCATTCTGCTACCCTGGCCCTGAGCGCCCTGAATATGGTTAGTTTTCCGAGAATATGGATAGAATTTTTAATACCGATCACCATTGCACTCACAGCGATTAATAATATTATTCAAAAGCAAACTGTCAATACATCGAAGCTCCCGGTTATTTATTTTTTTGCATTATTCTTCGGGCTGATCCACGGGCTGGCTTATGCAAGTTCCTTTCTCGACCTGGAAGGAAAAGAAGGGCTGGTGGCACATTTATTTGCATTTAACCTTGGAATCGAGCTGGCACAATTACTGGTGGTAGCGGTGATACTGTTCATTTCCTTTATCTTAGTACAACAGTTACGTATCCCAAGAATATGGTGGCTCAGGATTTCATCAATACTGATCCTGGCAGCTTCCCTTAACATGGCATTTGATAGATTTCCGAATAAAAAAAACAATGACAATGAAAAAGCTCTTTTTGTTCCTGTCAGGAGCATTTGGGTTGTTTAGTGCGGCAACAGCACAAAACACGCAAAACAATCCAGGCTCAAATCATGGAAACAAGTTTGAACAACTGGGTGGTATTCTACCCACGCCGAATGAATACCGCACAGCCAGTGGTGCACCCGGTCCCAAATACTGGCAGCAACGCTGTGATTATGACATCAAGGCGGAACTGGATGAACCTAACCTCCGTTTAAATGGAAGCGAAACAGTTACTTACTTCAACAATTCGCCCAACCAACTTACTTATCTCTGGTTACAACTGGACGAAAACGAACACAGCAACAGTAAAAACGCCAATTACCAGGATGCCAGCACCATGCCCAAACAATTGAGCGATATGGGGCTGAACCGTATGGAAATGCTGAAAAAAGAAAATGATTATGGTGTAAACCTGCTGAAGGTTACTGATGCTACCGGCAAGCCCCTGAAATATACAGTTAATAAAACCATGATGCGCCTGGAATTGCCAACTGTATTGAAACCAGGACAGCAATTCGTTTTCAAGATCGACTGGAACTATCACATTTCAGATCGCATGACCATGGGTGGTCGTGGCGGTTATGAATATTTTCCCGAAGATGGCAACCACCTGTTTACTATCACACAGTGGTATCCCCGTCTTTGCGTGTACAGCGATTTCCAGGGATGGCAGAACCACCAGTTCACCAGCCGTGGTGAATTTGCGCTGACATTCGGAAACTTCAAGGTCCAAATGACAGTGCCTGCCGATCATATCATTGGCGCTACCGGTGAATGTCAAAACTATCAGCAGGTATTGACGCCTGCACAATTTGCACGCTGGCAAAAAGCGCAAACAGTAAAAGAGCCCATTGAGATTGTAACGCTCGATGAAGCAAAAGCTGCAGAAAAACAAAAGAGCAAGGCAAAGAAAACATGGATATTCAAAGCAGATAATGTGCGCGACTTTGCATGGGGTTCTTCCCGCAAATTTGTAATGGACGCTATGCCAGCTTATGTAGAAGGCAAAAAAGTAATGTGCATGAGTTACTATGGAAAAGAAGCATATGGTCTTTACCGTAAGATGTCTACCAAGGCAGTAGCACATACCATTAAAACATATTCCAAGTTCACCATCCCATTCCCCTACCCGGTAGCACAAAGTGTAGAGGCTGCTAACGGAATGGAATACCCGATGATATGCTTCAATTTCGGCCGTACGGAAAAAGATGGCTCTTACAGTGAGGGTACAAAATATGGTATGCTGGGCGTAATCATCCACGAGGTGGGTCATAACTTTTTCCCGATGATCATCAACAGCGACGAAAGACAATGGAGCTGGATGGACGAAGGATTAAATTCATTTGTGGAATACCTGACGGAAGAATTGTGGGATAATAAATTCCCCACACGCGGAGGACCGGCCTGGACCATTACCGATTATATGCGTTTGCCAAAAGATCAGCTGGAACCCATCATGACCAATTCTGAAAACATCATTGGATTTGGCCCTAACGCTTATACAAAACCTGCCACCGGTCTGAACATTTTGCGCGAAACCATTATGGGCCGCGAACTGTTTGACTATTCATTTAAGGAATATGCACGCCGCTGGGCATTCAAGCATCCAGAGCCTGCTGATCTCTTCCGCACCATGGAAGATGCCAGCGGTGAGGATCTTGACTGGTTCTGGAGAGGTTGGTTTTACAGCACCGACGCGTGTGATATTTCGCTGGACACGGTAAAATATTTTAAGGCAGACCTTACCTATGCGCCTGCCGTGCAAAAAGATACTGTTGCTTCGCGCAGTCTGCCCAAACCCGCCGGCAGCACATTTGACGATATTTCCAAAGTCCGCAACCGTGAAGACAAGAACATCACTTTTGCAGTTGATGCAGACACCACCCTGCGCGATTTCTACTGGCGTTATAACCGCGGACAGGAACCCTATGATACCAGTAAGTACACTGTTCCGGTTACCGGCAATACAGAAGCGATGGATGATGCCATGAAAGATAAATTGGCAGGTAAACATTTCTATGAGTTAACCTTTAGCAATAAAGGTGGCCTGGTAATGCCTATTATCCTTGAATGGGAATATACAGATGGCACCAAGGAAATAGAAAGAATACCTGCGCAGGTATGGAGAAAGAACGAAGGCAAAATAACCAAAGTGTTTATCAAAGACAAACAGGTTGCCAAAGTACAGCTCGACCCAATGAAGGAAACAGCTGACATCAATACATCCAATAACAGCTGGCCAAAAATTGCAGATGAGCCCAGTAAGTTCCAGGCGTTTAAAATGAAACAAAACGCAATACGCGGCCAAAGCAGCGGCATTAACCCAATGCAAAAAGCAGCAGAAAAGAAAGACAAGAAAGGATTTTAATTTGCCATAAACTTTATTGAACGACCGCCTTCATAAAAAGTGAAGGCGGTTTTTTTATATAAATGCAGCAGTTTTATAATTATATAAAATCATTTTTCGCTAGAAGAAATTCTATTAAATAAAATTTTTCAGCATACCGCTTGTTATTATTTTTGCTGTTATCAATTCAATCCTGCATGCATCACGGTTGAGCTGATCATTTCCTTCTCACCAGTTTCAAATCCTTCTTCTTTATCCAGACTACAGTAAGAGATGGTGTATCCCGCCATTATTCGCGTATCCAGTCTTAAGAACTACCGCGTATCGATGAGGTTAAATATTGCCTTGTCCTATTCATCATTTTTTAACTGTACAAACATGAAAAAGAAATTTACACTGGCAGCATGTATCACTGTGCTTACATGTTTTAGCTTGTCTGCCGTCGCTCAATCAACCATTACTTTTACTGGAATACCTTCCGACAATGACTGGAGCAGCCCTACAAACTGGGATTTATTGCGCATTCCCCAAAATGGTGACGTCATCATTATCCCTTCAAACAAAAGAGCGGTGATTACCCAGCAGGTTGGCCCACTCGACAATGCTATCATCAAAATTCAATCCAGGGGAAAGCTCGTTGTGGGTACTGCGGCAAAAAACGGCAGCTTGTTGTTAACAGGAAATTCTGTGATAAGTCTTGAAAAATTAACCGGGCAGGCTGGCGGAGAAATAACTACAGGTTTGTTTGAACCGCAACTGAATGTGGTCAAGATTAACAACGTTCTTAAATTGGATGGTGTTACAATATATCCATTTCCCCTGGGCGGACGTGGTACTGTGGACGGGCCGGCGCGCGCTGACAATACCACTGGTTCAGGTGTTACGGGTTTTGTGTTCGGCGCATTACCTGTGGTGTTAACAAGTTTTGAGGCAGTGTTAACCAGCAATAAACAGGTATCTCTTCGCTGGACAACAGCACAGGAAATTAATACCGATCATTTTATCATTGAAAGAAGCAGTGACGGTGCAGACTGGAAACCTATCATTAATGTGAACGCGAATGGCAACTCGTCGCTTCCCAGGAGTTATTCAGCAACTGATATAACGCCCCTGAAAGGTGCTAATCTCTATCATCTGCGCGTCGTCGATCAGGACGGGACCGTTACTATCAGCCCGGTAAAACTGGTTAGGAAGAATGAGGCTGCAGTAATAACGGTTTATCCGAATCCTGCCAGTGATGTCATCAATATAACAACAGGGAACCCAACGCATGAAAATTGGAAGATTCGGATACTCAATATGTCGGGCCAGGAATTGGTGATGAAAATTGTCAGCAAAGGCACAACCACGGCTTCTATACCGATCAATAACTTAAAAGGTGGTGTGTATTTTGTCCAGGTCAATGATGGTGTGAATGAACAAACCAATAAAGTAGTCATCGCAAACAGGTAAGAAACATTTAACCATATTTCAAAAGAGAACCTCCCGGGGTTCTTTTTTTATTTTAAGCTGTTGGGGGAACCGGGCTCTTTTGATCTTAATCAATAGAACACCCGATGATTCCAAAAAATGGCTGTAATGCAGGATTCATCCACATTTGGGAAGGGTCAATGTTCAAAAAAATATCAAAAAAAATTTGCCCCCCGGAAAACTACTTGTTATTTTTACGAATTCCATCATCGATCCAATTCTTACAAAACTCCCCTTTTTCCACCCTTTGTTGAAGTAAGCTTCTTTTTCTTTATCACTGCAACCTTGCGTTGACAGTTTCTGTAATCCATCTCATTCTAAGAATCTCCTTTCAGTTTATCCGCTTCTATGGTGATCCAACCACGTTAACTCTAACTAAAAATAAAAGAAACCATGAAGAAAATCTACTCTGGATTAGCAGCAACGATTGCTTTCATTGCAGTATGCGGTATTGCATCCGGGCAAACCAATACTTTCAATGCCAGCGTTAGTAATAGCTGGACCAACGCAAATAACTGGTCTCTGGGAACAGCTCCTGCCAATAACCAAACTATCGTCATCCCAACTGGCTTATCATCATTTATTTTGGGGACAGTAAACTTGACCGGAGTTACCATTAAAGTACAGGCAGGTGCCACCCTGGTTATCGGCAACGGAAACGGTAATGGCAACAAAGGTGTATTGACACTCGATGCTACCTCCAAAATAAGCCTGGAAGGTGCCGGTAATACCTCTTCCATCAAATCCAATTCGCTTACAAATACCAACAACGTTGTAACGATTGGCGGCAACACAGTTTTCCAGGGCAATACAACTTATTCCCTGAACCCCGGAAGTGGTCTTGGTGTGATAACCGGCCCGGCCAATGCAATAGGTGCCGGTGGTTTTACTTTCGGTGCATTGCCTGTTGTACTGGTTAATTTCCAGGCAAACCTTACATCTGGTAAAAAAGTTGCGATTTCCTGGACAACCCAACAGGAAGTAAACAGCAATAATTTTAACGTACAAAGAAGTGCGGATGGATTAAACTGGACAAATATTGCAACCATAAAAGCAGCAGGGTTCTCTTCAGTTCCCGTTAACTACAGTTATTCAGACGCTACACCTGCCAAGGGGGCGAATTTATACCGTGTGCGTGTAAATGACCTTGATGGAAAAGTTGGATTTACTGAAATAAAGAATGTTCGCATCAATGCAATGGGTAAAGTGAGTCTTTTCCCCAATCCTGCCAGGGACTTTGTAAATATTTCACTGGGTGATTTGCCAACTGCCGACTGGACGCTGAGCCTCATCAACACTTCAGGTCAGCTTGTATTGCAAAAGAAATTCAGCAAGAGTACAACCATTGTTAATCTTCCGCTGGATACCTATGCAGAAGGGACCTATACCCTGCAGATAAATGATGGTGCTACCAAACAATCTGGTAAGCTCTTCATTTCACACCAGTAACAATTTGAAGATTGACTGCTATATACTAAAAAGGATCGCTTGGCGATCCTTTTTAATTGTATTCATTTAAGCTTCATCTGCACTCGGGCCGTACATCCCCGGCACTGGAATGTCCAGCAGCCGCAGGTAAACAGACAATTGCCCCCGGTGGTGGACAATATGATTAAACGTGAAGTTACGCAATACAACCTTTCTTGGTAATTGGAAAATAATGTGATCACCCCTGCGCATGGTATATATGCCATTCAACGTTTCATCGGTGGCATTTTGTAAACACACAATAGCTTCGGCCAGCTTCTCATCAAATACTTTTAACAAGGCTGCATTGTCTGCATACGTGTTCCTGGCAAATGTATTTTTTGCAAAATCAAATTCCTCCACCGGCACGGTGCGGTTCACCCATACAGGTATTTCAGCAACATGTGCAGCCAGTCTTCCGAGTGTCATTGATTTTTCGTGTGGTTTCCAGTCAAACTTATCGGCTGGTACCCGTTGCAGCATTTTTCTTGTATTCGTTGCTTCATGTTTCAATTCTGCGATGAGCGCATCTTTCATTGCCATAAATTGTTTGGTTTATTGATAATCGTCCTGATGTTTTCAAAGTACGAATATAAAAAAGCCCCGTCTTTCAAACGGGGCTTTGTGTAAGTATTCTCATGTCGCAGTTATACTTCTTCTTTGGCCAGCCTTCCATATTCTTCCTGTAACCTCTTTTGAATCTCCATCGGCACAGCGGCGTATTCATAAAATTTCATTTTGAATTTCGCCCTTCCCTGCGTAATAGACCGCAGTGAGGAAGAATAATCGTGCATTTCTGCAAGCGGAACTTTAGCAACAATTTTTGTAAAATGTCCTTCAGCATCTATTCCTTCCACGATAGCGCGGCGGCTTTGTAAATCGCCCATTACGCTTCCAGTCAGATCATCGGGACATAATACTTCAAGTTGGTTGATGGGCTCGAGAATTTGCGGGTCTGCCTGCTGAAATGCCTGGCGGAATGCCTGCAAGCCTGCAATCTTAAATGATATATCATTGCTGTCAACCGGGTGCATCTTACCATCGTACACGCATACACGAACATCGCGTACATAAGAACCGGTCAACGGCCCTTCCTGCATTTTTTCCATCACGCCTTTTAAAATAGATGGAAGGAAGCGTGTATCAATAGCGCCACCTACTATGCAATTAAAGAATACCAGTTTACCGCCCCAGTCGAGCGGGTACTCATCCCTGCCCCTCACATTCAATCCCTTTGGATCAGGCATGCCTTCGTACCAAGGTTCGATACGCATAAACACTTCTCCAAATTGTCCTGCTCCGCCACTTTGTTTTTTATGACGGTAATTGGATTCGGCCATCCGGCGAATGGTTTCACGGTAAGGGATCCTTGGTTTGGTAAATTTCACCTCCAACCCATGTATATGCTCAATCTTCCATTTTATAATGGACAGGTGCAATTCACCCTGGCAATGGAGCAATGTTTGTTTTAATTCGGAAGAAACTTCCACGAGTATGGTGGGGTCTTCTTCCCGCAGCGTATGCAAAGCGTTGGAAAGTTTTTCCTCTTCGCCCTTTTTTACCGATTCAATGGCAACGGTCATATTTGGTGCGGGAAATTCAATCGGGTTTAATTCAATATTCTTACCCTTTTCATGTAGTGTATTATTGACATGCGTATTCCTTAGTTTTATCGTAGCGCCAATATCACCTGCCACCAGTTCATTAACGCTGGTGCGGTTATGGCCTTCCACCACATACAACTGGTTCAATTTTTCAGAAACGCCTGTTGTCTCATTGACCAGTTCCATACCGCTTTTTACAGTACCTGAATACACTTTGAACAAACTCATTTCACCCACATGGCTTTCCACGATGGTTTTATAAATGAAAATACATGCCGGCCCGCTGGCATCGCAGGGAAGCAGATCCCCCTTCCTGGTTTTCTGCGCCGGCATTTCATTGGCGCTCGGGCAAACATTGTCGATGAACCCCATCAACCGGCCACTGCCCATATTGCGTTCGGCAGACAGGCAGAATACGGGAAAGAGGTCATGGTTGATCATTGCTTTTTTCATACCCTCTTTCATTTCATCTTCGGTGAGTTCGCCCTGGTCAAAATATTTTTCCATCAGCGTTTCATCGTTGCTGGCAATGGCTTCCACCAATTCTTTGTGGAGTTCTTCTGCCCTTGCTTTTTCCGCTTCGGGTATAGGCAGCTTTTCGGGTTTACCTCCTGCATCTTTGAATTTATACAGGGTCATGCGGAGCACATCAATAATTTCGTGGAAACCTGCACCCTGCTGAACAGGGTATTGCACCACGACTACATTGTTTCCAAAATGATTTTTTGCTTCGCGGACTGTTTTATCAAAATCAGCATTGTCGTCATCCAGTTTGTTTACAGCAAATATCATGGGTGTTTTAAACTGTTCGGTGTATTCCCAAATGATATCGGTTCCCACTTCAACGCCCATGACGGCATTGACCAGCATAACGCCGGTATCGGCTACGCGCAGTGCAGAAATAACTTCTCCTGCAAAATCATCATAGCCTGGTGTATCAACAATATTTATTTTGTAACCTCTCCATTTGGTATGGAGTAAAGTGGAGAAAATAGAATTACCACGTTCCTGTTCCAATTCATGGTAATCACTGACGGTATTGCGTTCATCTACTGAACCGCGGCGGTTAATGAGTCCTGCTTCGAAAAGCATACATTCCGCTAATGTTGTCTTACCGGAGCCGGAGTGGCCCAGCAAGACAATGTTTTTTACGTGTGAAGTATCAAACTCTGCCATGGCAATCAAATTTAAAAGTGAGGAATGTTAAGACAAAGAGCTTAATGGGCTTTGCATCATTCACCAACGCTGCCAGGTAGCAGCTATCGTGGTATTTACGCGGTAGCTGGAATGTCAGTTGCCGGCCAGGCTGGATGGTATATGACGGTAAGATAAGGTGATGGTGGTGCTGTGAGAAGATGGCTTACTTCACGCAACACAATGATATAACAATTATGTGTCGAAGCATTAATTCAGTTTCGCGAGAAATTCTTTAAACGCGCCCTTCAATTCATTCAGCATATGATCCAATCGCTCGTACTGGTCGTGTAAGCGCTCGTGTAATGCCCAGGTTTCGTCGGATACCTGTCCATTGTTTGCCAATCTTTCGATGGAAGCTTTTTGATCGTGCGACTTGATGGAGTGTTTGAGATCGTGGATGTTGATGAGTTGGATGTGAAATTGGTTTTCGTAATGTTCTACATCCTGGAGTTGATCTCTTTTCGAGACGTGGAGGGCAATTTGCCGGAGTTGATTTTTTAGCTGAGTGAGGTCATCGCGGTAAGAACGTAAATGCTGCCGCCATGTGTTGCACTCAGCGGTCAGCTGTGAGATGTCTGTAGTAACCATGGGAATAAATTTTGAAGTTAAACAATGTGTTACCTCTATGCTTTTCCCGGGGGGCGGAATAAACTGTAAGAACTTATACTAATTTAAAACAGTTTTCCGATATTGTCTATGATGTGCAAAAAATGTTTTTAACCGTCTGCAGCAGTCATCCCTTTGTACCGGCCCGACTTGACTTTTATTAAAAAGAGCTTAAAAAAACCCGTTCAACCTAATGGCAAACCTTTAATAGAATTCGTGATCAAAACCAGCAACTATCCCTTACATTTGATACATGTTCAGATTTCTCGAAATTGTTTGGAATAGTTTTAAGATGGCGCTGGAAGAATTCCGGTCCAATAAACTCCGCACTTTTTTGTCATTGTTTGGCATCACCGTGGGTATCTTCTGCATCATTGGTGTCCTCGCCACTGTGGACAGCCTTGAAAAGAATGTAAAAGCAGATATCAACAAGCTGGGTTCCAAGACTATCTATGTCGATAAATGGGACTATACCGGCCAAATCCCCTGGTGGAAATTGATCAACAGGCCTGTGCCTAAATACGAAGAAGCAAAATTGCTCAAACTGCGCAGCAGCCTGGCCAAAAACGTTGCTTTCAATATCAGTACCAGCGGAAGGATTGAATGGGAAGATGAGGCTGTGACCAACGTAAACCTTTACGGCATCACTGAAGATTTTTCAAATATCCAGACCCTCGATATGGAAATGGGCCGCTTCCTGCAGCAAAACGATTTTGAAGGAGGGGCAAATGACTGCATCATTGGTTATAATATCGCTGAGAAGTTATTTACCAATCCTATGAAGGCCGTTGGACAGCAAATCAAATACCTGGGTAAGAACGCCAATGTTATCGGGTTGATAAAAAAACAGGGGCAAAGTATGCTGGGGGGCTGGGACTTTGATGAATGCATTATTATGTCCTATGGTTACATGCGTACCCTGGTAAAAGAAGACAACGCACAGCCGGTGTTGATGGTACAGGGCCCGGAAAATGTGCCTATGAGTATTTTGCGCGACGATGTACAGGGCGCCATGCGCTCCCTGCGAAAAATAGGCCCCACCCAGGGTGATAATTTTTCCATGAATGATGTGGAGGCCTTTGGTGCCTTTGCGAGTTCCATTTTTTCAGGGGTTAATATGGGCGGTTGGTTTATTGCCAGTCTTTCCCTGATAGTCGGCATGTTTGGCGTTGCCAATATCATGTTTGTAACTGTTCGCGAGCGTACCGGCCAGATTGGTTTGAAAAAAGCCATTGGCGCCAAAAAAGCCAGCATCCTCACAGAGTTCCTGCTGGAATCAGCATTCCTCTGTATCATGGGCGGCGCATTTGGTTTGCTGCTCGTGTTTATTCTTACCAAACTCATTTCATCATCTATGGGCTTTCCCATTTTTATATCCTTTAATATCCTTTCACTGGCCATCTCCATCTGTATTATAACAGGTGTATTGGCTGGTATCATCCCCGCTTTCATTGCAGCCAGGATGGATCCCGTAGTAGCCATACGGAGTAAATAATCATCATACAGACAATTTGATGTAAGGATGCTGGCAAGTAATTACTTTTGCAGCCAATTAAATGATTCATTTGCCCGTCACCATTCTTGCGATAGAATCTTCCTGTGATGAAACATCGGCATCCATTTGCCGGGATGGCATTGTCTTGTCAAATTTTATAGCAGCGCAGGCGGTTCACCAGAAATACGGCGGTGTGGTGCCTGAGCTTGCCAGCCGGGCGCATATGCAGAATATCGTTCCTGTGGTAGATGCTGCCATAAAAGAAGCCGGTATTGAATTGAAAGAACTGGATGCTATTGCATTCACACAGTCCCCCGGGCTGATCGGTTCCCTGCTGGTAGGCGCACAATTTGCAAAATCACTTTCTCTCGCATTGCGGGTACCACTCATTGCAGTACATCATATGCAGGCGCATGTACTGGCTAACCTGATTGAACCACCACGGCCATCTTTTCCATTTTTGTGTTTGACGGTCAGTGGCGGTCATACCCAAATTGTGGTATGCGAATCGCCCTACAGTTTAAAAATAATTGGAGAAACCATCGATGATGCAGCAGGAGAAGCTTTTGATAAATCGGCCAGTTTGTTAGGTCTGCCCTATCCAGGCGGGCCATTGATTGACAAATATGCAAGGAACGGCGATCCCAATCGTTTTCATTTTCCTGAACCACAGATACCGGGACTGAACTTTAGCTTCAGCGGATTGAAAACATCTATTCTTTATTTTTTGCAAAATGCCGGGAAGAGTCATGTTCATAAAGAAGAATTCATTGCTACAGCAACAGAGCAACAGCAATTCATCCGTGATAACCTCGCCGATCTTTGTGCCTCGATACAGGGAAGGATTATATCCATTTTACTGAATAAACTGAAAAAGGCTTCCTTACAGACAGGCATCAATGACATTTGTATTGCAGGCGGTGTATCTGCCAACAGTGGTCTCCGCGCTGCATTGGCCGAGATGGGCAGGAAATATAAATGGAATACATTTATTCCTCCATTTCAATATTGCACGGACAATGCTGGTATGATTGCCATCACAGGTTATTATAAATTCCTGAACAATGATTTTGTACCATTATCTGCCGGAGCCAGTGCAAAAGCAGAATGGTGATAATTACAACAGGTAGTACGGGCAATCGCCGGGTTCGAACCAATTACTATTCGCAGAATATTTGGATAAATCACCATCATGGCCAATCCTTATTTCCAGTTTAAATCTTTTACCGTTTACCACGACAGGTGTACGCTGAAAGTAAGCACCGACAGTTGTTTGTTTGGTGCGTGGCTGGCAGAAAAAATCAGTGTCGGTCAAATGGGTATACAACAGGCGCTTGATATTGGTGCCGGTTCGGGATTATTGATGCTGATGCTGGCCCAGCAATTTCCGGGACAAATACATGGAATTGAAATCGACCAGGACACATACGAACAAGCCACCGAGAATATCAAAGCATCTCCCTGGTACGACAGGATGCAATTGTTTCATTCCGATGCAAAACTGTTTGAATTGCCGCATCGCTATGATCTTATTTTCAGTAACCCTCCTTTTTATGAAGGCGATCTGAAATCGGGTTCAGTACAAAAAAATCTTGCCAAACACGATACGGGATTAACATTGACTGATTTGCTGGAAGTGGTGGACAGGAATATAACAGTGAAAGGAAAGTTTGCGGTATTGCTTCCTTATCATCGCATGGAAGAGTTAATTGCACTTGCGGCCAATTACGAATTGTTTGCAGAGGAACAGTTGACTGTTCAGCAGTCACCTGAGCATCCTCATTTTCGCGCCGCTTTGCTATTCAGTCACAAAAATTCAGGTACCCCACATGTTGAAAATATCATTATTCATGAAACACCCGGTAACTATTCTGCGAGGTTTACTGCATTGCTGAAAAATTATTACCTGTATTTATAACGCCAGGTTATTTTCCTTCTGCATAATCTTTCAGGTACAGAAATGGCTTGGTAAGCTTTCCTTTTTTTACCATTGTGGCATGCTCTACAATGACAGAGCTTCCCTTTACCAAATCTTCGAGTACAAATTTTATCAGTTGTTCACCAAAGTAACGACTGGCATCGCGTGGTAATTCATTGGGCAAATTACCAACAGCCATGATGTCGATGGAAGAAGGCAAATAAGGGGCAGTTTTTTCAAAACTATGTTTGTCCACGCCATAGACAGGCGCTTCGATGGTTTGGTCACCTAGATTAATAGGAACAGAGCCAAATGCATCATCGGTAATATCAGCGATGGTTTGTATGATAAATGTATCGTCCTTTACATGTTCGCGCTCAAACAACCGCGGCGCCGTTTTGTCCCAATACACTCCATTCATCAGGATATCTGTTTGCCGGGCATACGGCAGAAAGGAACATTCAAAGTTGGAAGGGTTGGTATGAAATTCTTCGCGGCTGTACTTACCCGTTATTTTATTGACATAGAGATCTGGGCCTTTCAGTTGGGTGTATACCGGGTAGGAAAACCGGCGGACAAGGTATTCATCGGGCTCTACTTCATGAATACCCATCAGGTTCATGATTTCCAAAATTCCGTGTGCCACACGACCCGACCCCGTTACGACAATTTTTACATTCGGCAGGCGCAAACCAAAATAAGTATGAATGAGTTCCCGGAAACTTCTTTGTTTATATACGCGGTCTAGTTTGTACAGGCCGGTACGGTTGCCATAGGCCATCATACCGTTGTGCGCTCCCACTACGCCCGCAAAAAAACCAAAACCAATGATACGTTGCCCATCATCATGCTCCAGGCATTCATAATCGATCAGTGTAATTTTTTTTTCGAGTATGGCATGCAGTAAAGCCTGGTTGTGCGGCTGCATTTTTTTGGTGTGCGAGAAAAAAAGATAGGTCTTCCCTTCCACCAGCATGCTGACCGGAACTTCTTTAATACCAAAAAACACATCGCACTCGTCAATATTGTCCCGTACTTCCACACCTGCTGACAAATATTCTTTATCGGAGAAACACCTCGAAACAGAGGATTGTGCTACAATTTTAACATCCTGTGTTGTTTTGTGTATCCATTTACATTGGGCTGGTGTAAGTGCCACGCGGTTATCTGCCGGGATTTTGCCTTCTCTGATTAAACCAATACTGAGCATCAATCGTTGTTATTTGGGCGGCAATTTACATTTTACATTCTATATTCTGCCGCCTACCTTTGCTGTATGAATTATTTTGAGTTATTTGACATACCGGTATCGCTGCAAATCGACAAGGCTGCGCTGCCAAAAAAATATTTCGAACTCAGCAGGAAATACCATCCTGATTTTTATGCCAGTGCACCTGAAGCTGAACAGGCAGAGATGCTGGAAAAATCATCGATGGTAAATAAGGCTTACAAAACTTTACAGCAACCGGATGAATTGATCAAATATGTGTTGCAGTTAAAGGGATTACTGCAGGAAGAAGAAAAATATGATCTTGCGCCGGATTTTTTAATGGAGGTGATGGAAATCAATGAAGCATTGATGGATGTGGAGCCGGGTGCCGGTCTTTCGCATATAAAAGAGCTGGAATCACGTATTACACAACTGGAAAACGACATATATGAGCCTGTTAAACCGATGGTGGAGCATTATCAGGAAGGTGTTACTACCCCGCAAGAATTGCTGCAAGTGAAGGAATATTACTTTCGCAAAAAATATTTACACCGCATTTTGGACAAAATAGCTGCAATGCGTAATATTGCACCCCGTTCTTAATACCAACAGCCCAGGTGGCGGAATTGGTAGACGCAGCAGACTCAAAATCTGCCATTCGCAAGGATGTGAAGGTTCGATTCCTTTCCTGGGCACTAACCCGCAACAATCGTTGTGGGTTTTTTATTTTAGATAATTTTCAGATGTGAAGGTTCCCTGCCCGAATGAATTCGGTCAGGCGGGGATTCCTTTCCTGGGCACAAACCCGCAACTAATGTTGTGGGTTTTTTATTTGAATGCCACTTAATAGTTGTTTGCAACATTTTTTTGGATGTGAAGGTTCCCTGCCCGAATGACTTCGGTCAGGCGGGGATTCCTTTCCCGGGCACAACCCCCCAACAATCGTTGTGGGTTTTTTATTTAATTAATTTTCGGATGTGAAGGGCCCTCTTTTCATTAAAGCCCCATTAAGCATCACTTCGATTGCCCAGTCCTGAAAACTTATACGCCCAACTTGTACGGAAATATGTATGTCAACGTTTCACAAATAACTTCATTTCACTAACGATGAAATTAGAGGTGGGAGGATACGCATTTGAATTTGCATTGATCCATTCAACACAATACTTATTATCCAGTAGTACTGAAAACTCTCTTTGCAGGTAGGATGCGAGCTCTCCTGATGTTTCTGCCATTTCCTGCCAGATAGCAGTCCGATTTTCCAAAACAAAAACTATATCTTCGAAATCACTACTTGTTCTCCCATCATTATTGCCACGACTTTTGAACGCTTCCAGCTTTGTGGCTATGAAAATAGGAGGAGTAAATATTTTGACCTGGTGTTGCTCGTCTATTGAATAGTTTATTGCTGTTTGAAATCCTTCCAAGTACCACCTGTTGGAAAACCCCAGGATTTTTTCGTCAGTTGGCATTACGTCCACTATTATACCTGGTAATGTGTATCTCCCAACAAATTTTGCCGTTGCATCATTTTTAAAACCCCTATCCCGTAGTTGTTGATCAAGATTTGCAAATTCCCAGTTCGAGCTAATTTCAATGAGTATATCAACATCGTCAGTTGGTCTTACTTCTGTAGCTTGTCTATCTGCATACAAAGAGACGGTTGCGCCACCAACAAACACCACCTTATTTTTTAAATCACCCAAGGCATTGTATACTGCTTTAATCCGTGTGATATTTTCATTATGACTCATTCTATCATGTTTTTAAGTTCTTCAATACCAAGCTTCCACTCCCTTACCCTTCCAATTCTGATAACATCTAAGATGGCAGCCATCTTATATAATTTTTCATCCATTAAAGCGGCCTTGACCATTTTCTTATATAAGGGTTCAATTGCCAATCCACGAACTTTTCCTTTCGCGTCAGGCCAAACATATTCCAATTCACTCCTGAAGTGTTTCTTAAAAAAAGGATGGGAATGGCCGGTATAAATTCCATTCTGCATACCTCCAATCGGTACAGGAAAAACATAGTGCAACCCAAATTGGAGAAACTCCATTAGTGATTGTTTGTGCAAAGTTTTACGATCATTTGCATCTATAAGACCAGCCAAAGCACTTCTGCTCAGCGATTCAGTAATTTCAGAAGGACTTATGAATAGCTCTGCAGCCAAGTCTTTATTCTGCCAGGGTTTCTGATCCAAGGCTGCTATTTTCAATAATATGATGACGTCCTGTGGACGCATACCATTGTGCGTTCTCATAAATCAAAGATAGTCAATTCGCAATTCGCAATTCGCAAATTGCGAATTTATTTTATAAAGCTATCTTTATCAGCAGCTTAATGCCCTTTTAATAATAACTGTATCACCTAATTGGATCGAAATCAAATTAGTCAATCACACGAAATCCCCAAAATGTCCCGAAAATTATTCACTTTGTTTCACAAATGCCTTTCCAACGAAGTCGGAGCAAAGGCTTTGGGTGAGACCAACTTTTTGGATCAAAAAAATCATCAAGTTCCAGGCACAAAAGGTTCCCTGCCCGAATGACTTCAGCCTGGCAGGGATTCCTTTCCCGGGCACAAACCCGCAACAAATGTTGTGGTTTTTTTATTTTCTGTCCCCTCAGTTGTACCAACGATATTGTAAAAAAAATTTGTGCAACCAAAACGTTTCATATATATTTGAAACCAAAAGGTTTCATTTTAAATGAGAAGAGATGTATTCCAGGCCATTGCTGACCCCACCCGCAGGGAAATTCTTCACCTGGTGGCGAAGCAACCGCTGAATGTAAATGCCGTTGCTGAAAACTTTGATGTAAGCCGCACCGCTGTATATAAGCATGTAAAAATCCTGACCGAATGTGGACTCATTGTAATGAAGCAGCAAGGGCGCGAACGATTTTGTGAAAGCAGGCTTGAAAAACTCAGCGAAGTTGCCGATTGGGTGGAACAATACCGCGAGATATGGACAGCCAGGTTTGATTCACTGCAACAATACCTGAAAGTTTTACAATCAAAAAATAAAAAAAATGCCCGAAAAAAAACAAAACGCTGACCGGGTTTTCCCCAATGGCCGCGAACTTTCCATTACAAGGCTGCTGGATGCACCACGTGAACTGGTGTTTGAAGTTTGGACCAATCCCGAACACATCAAACATTGGTGGGGACCCAATGGATTTACCAATACCATTCATTCCATGGATGTTCGCCCCGAAGGTGTTTGGGATTTTATCATGCACGGGCCCGATGGCAGGGATTATAAAAATAAAATTATCTTTCATGAAATAATCCGGCCTGAACGGATCACTTACACCCATGTAACCGGGCCGGTTTTTGATGTAACGGTAGATTTTGTAGCCCAGGGTGATAAAACACTGCTGACGATGCATTCCGTATTTGTTTCTGCAGAGCAACTAACGAAAGTAATCAAAGAGTTTAAGGCCGATGAGGGCATGAAACAAAATATGGACAGGCTGCAGGCCTATCTTGCAAATATGTAATTGCTATTGCTTTCACATATAAAAACTATACAAATGAAAAGAACCAACATCATTTACTGGATCATTACAGGACTGCTTGCCCTGTTGATGGCTTTTTCCGGCGTAGCCAATATTATTGCCGGGCCTCCTTCCATCAGTGGATTTGATCACATCCACTTTCCGCATTACATGATCCAGTTTTTGGGCGTTGCCAAATTACTGGGCGCCATTGCCATCATCATACCCGGGTTCCCCCGGTTAAAAGAATGGGCCTATGCCGGTTTAACCTACGACCTGTTAGGCGCCATATATGCATCCTACTCGGTAGGAGATCCAGTTAGTATGTGGGGACCCATTTTAATTGGACCATTACTGATCGCCATCTCTTATATTTTATACCACAAAAAAAGAAAACTGGAAGGAAAGGAATAATTTTTTAATGGAAATGATCATTGCATGGTGTGTGACGCGCCGTACAATGATCATTTATCAACGAGGCTTTCCAGCACATCCACATTTAGTATCTGGTACATTTTAAAATTATTCTGCAGCCGCAGGTGCCGGTATAATGTCATACAATCTGTTCTCGACTTAAAAGAACCCACTACTTTTATTTTATCGACAAACCCTTTGTTCAGGTGATATTTTTCGCGCCGGATATAATCGTCCATCAGCTTATAATTTTTTTCAGCCTTACCCTTCAAAATCTTTTCT
Source organism: Chitinophagaceae bacterium (assembly GCA_044223995.1). GTDB lineage: Bacteria > Bacteroidota > Bacteroidia > Chitinophagales > Chitinophagaceae > JACMLD01. The sequence continues at coordinate 28,436 of JBGALE010000004.1, read as the reverse complement.
GCAAAAATGCCCAGCGCCTGGTTTTTGTTATCGTGATTCATTTTGACGATCTCGCAACTGCAAAGTTTGGTGGAGGCGTTTACGGTGATGGCAGGAATGGCTGGAGGCGTAGATGACTGGCCCCTGGCTAAGAAGGTGCAATACAATGGGGAAAGAAAAATAATCAACTGTTTCATCTGCTACTTTTAGTTAAACCAATTCGCAGCTTTCACAATTTGATTATGGTGCAGTGTATCCGGGTGCGAATGTAGTTCAATTTTCTGTATTGTCGCAGGATCCAGTAAATTATGGGTGCAAATCTCTTTTAATATACGGAAAGTGAGGCGCCGGGGTTGGTGGTAAAACGATGGCTGAAAAGCCCTAAAACAGCCTATTTTTGCGCCACGATTAAAACCATCCAGGCACATGAAGGAGCAATTGCAAGGGTTAGCGGCACAACTTGAAGGGGAATTGTATTTTGACAGCACCATGCGCACGCTTTATGCTACCGATGCCTCGGCCTACCGCGAAATGCCACTTGCCGTTGCAGTGCCAAAGTCAGTGAGCGATATAAAAAAACTTATCGCTTTTGCCAAAGATGCCCACACCTCCCTCATCCCGCGTACTGCCGGTACTTCCCTCGCCGGTCAGGTAGTCGGTAATGGCATTGTTACCGATGTTTCAAAATATTTTACCAGCATTATCGAACTAAACAAGGAAGAAAAATGGGTACGGGTACAGCCCGGCGTTATCAGGGACGAGTTAAATATGTTCCTGAAACCGCACGGTTTGTTTTTCGGGCCGGAGACCTCCACTGCCAACCGCGCCATGATTGGTGGCATGGTGGGCAACAATTCCTGCGGTTCAAATTCAGTCGTATACAGAAGCACCCGCGAACACCTGCTGGAAGTAAAAGCATTGCTGAGTGATGGTTCGGAAGCCACGTTTAATACTTTATCGATTGATGCCTTTCATGAAAAATGTGAAGGCAATACTTTGGAAGCGGCCATTTACAAAACCATACGAAGCCTTCTCAGCAATTATGACAATCAACTCGAGATAAGAAAAGAATTTCCGCGTAAAACGGTTGAACGGAGAAATACCGGCTATGCCATTGATGTATTGCTCGAATCTGCTCCTTTCACGGCAGGTCAGCCAGATTTTAATTTCTGCAAACTGATCGCCGGTTCAGAGGGAACACTCGCCTTTATTACAGAAATAAAACTCAACGTAGTACCGCTCCCACCAAAAGAAGTGGGATTGCTTTGCGTACATTTCAATTCCATCGATGAATCGTTACGCGCCAACCTTATTGCGCTGGAATTTCATCCAAGCGCCAGTGAACTCATTGATCATTATATTCTCGAGTGTACGAAAGACAACCGGGAGCAAATAAAGAACCGCTTTTTTGTACAGGGTGATCCTGGGGCGATACTGGTCATCGAATTTGCCCGCGAAAACCGCGAAGAGATCATCGCTATTGCAAAACAGGTCGAGGAAAAGATGCGCGCGGCAGGATTGGGTTATCATTTTCCGTTGCTGTTTGGTGAAGACAGTAAAAAAATATGGACGCTTCGCAAAGCCGGTCTTGGCCTGCTGAGTAATTTACCCGGTGATGACAAGGCAGTTCCTGTTATTGAAGACACTGCCGTTGATGTACAGGATCTCCCTGCATACATTCGCGAGTTTAATGAAATATTAAAGAAACACAATCTCTATTCTGTTCACTATGCTCATGCGGGCTCTGGGGAAATACATTTACGACCCATCATCAATTTGAAAACAACTGAAGGCAACCAGCTATTCAGGACTATTGCGGAAGAAATAGCCACACTGGTGAAAAAATACAATGGCTCACTCAGCGGTGAGCATGGAGACGGGAGATTGCGCGGAGAATTTATCCGGCAGATGGTAGGTGAAAGAAATTACCAGTTATTGAAAACCGTTAAGAATACCTGGGACCCGCAACATATTTTCAACCCGAACAAGATTGTTGATACACCGCCGATGGATACGATGCTGCGCTATACGCCCGGGCAGCAAACACCGGCATTCAAATCAATATTCCGTTTTTATAAGCAGGATGTATTGCAGCACGCCGAGCAATGCAATGGCTCCGGCGACTGCAGGAAAACACATTTATCCGGTGGCACCATGTGCCCATCTTTTATGGCTACGCGCAATGAAAAAGATACAACGCGTGCAAGGGCCAATATCCTGCGCGAATTTCTCACGCATTCGGATAAACTCAACCGCTATGATCATAAAGAAATTTATGACGTGATGGACCTTTGCCTGAGTTGCAAGGGATGTAAATCAGAATGCCCTTCCAATGTTGATGTGGCCAAACTGAAAGCTGAATTCATGCAACATTATTATGATGCGAATGGTGTACCCTTTCGATCAAAACTGATTGCCAATTTTACCCAATCAGCTAAATTGGGTGCACTGCTCCCGGCTGTGTATAATTTTGCCGTATCAAATGCCGTCACCGGAAACCTTATCAAAAAATTATCCGGCTTTGCAGTAAAACGTTCGATGCCCACTTTGTATAAGACAGCTTTGCGAAGCTGGTATAAAAAACATCGGGCATCACGGCAGGTTTCAACAGCAGTAAAAGGTAAAGTATATTTATTCTGTGATGAGTTTACCAATTACAATGATACGCACATTGGTATTAAAGCCATTGAACTGCTGGAGAAACTGGGGTATGAAGTCATCATTCCTGAACACCTCGAAAGCGGCCGCACCTGGTTGTCCAAAGGACTGATAAGAAAAGCAAAAAAAATTGCAAACGAGAACATCCGGCTGCTTCATCCGCTTATCACTGCGGGAACACCGCTGATTGGTATTGAGCCATCCGCGATTCTTACATTCAGGGATGAATACATTGACCTGGCAGATGACGACGCGTTTGAAACTGCGAAACAACTTTCAACGAATGTTTTCTTAATAGATGAATTTATTGCGCGTGAAATAGAGAAGGGGAATATCAGCAGCAATCAATTTAGCACAGAAAAGAAACTCATTAAGCTGCACGGGCATTGCCAGCAAAAATCATTGTCGTCGGTGGCGCCTTCTGTGAAATTATTATCACTTCCTGTAAATTATTCTGTTGAAACCATTCCATCGGGTTGTTGCGGGATGGCAGGTTCATTTGGCTATGAAAAAGAACATTATGAGCTGTCGATGAAAATTGGCGAACTTGTCTTGTTCCCTACAGTACGGAAGCAGGGCGATGATGTGCTGATAGCTGCCCCGGGTACCAGTTGCCGCCACCAGGTAAAAGATGGCACTGGCCGTAAAGCACTGCATCCTGTGGAAGTCTTATACGATGCTTTGTTAAACAAATAAGGTGACTGCCCTCACCCAACGCTAAGGGGGCTTTTTGTATCTTGCGACCTCAAATTTTAATGATGATAAACGATTTGCTGAAGTCATTGCACATCCACCCGCAAAACGATGGTGTTTCTACCGGTTCACAATGGTTGAAAAGCAGTGGCGAAAAAATTGATTCCTACTCCCCTGTTGATGGAAAATTAATCGCCTCGGTTATTGCTGCTGATAAAAATGCTTATGAGGCGGTGGTGTCAAAAGCACTGGAAGCTTTTTCAGCCTGGCGCCTTTGGCCTGCTCCGAAAAGAGGTGAAATCGTTCGCCAAATAGGTGAAGAATTGCGCAGCCAAAAAGAGTCGCTGGGAAGATTAGTATCCTACGAAATGGGTAAGAGCCTGCAGGAAGGTTATGGTGAAGTACAGGAAATGATTGATATCTGCGATTTCGCTGTTGGCCTTTCCCGGCAATTACATGGTTTTACCATGCACAGTGAGCGCCCCGGCCACCGCATGTATGATCAGTACCATCCGCTGGGATTGGTGGGTATTATATCTGCATTTAATTTCCCGGTGGCTGTATGGAGCTGGAACAGTATGCTGGCATGGGTTTGTGGTGATGTTTGTATCTGGAAGCCCAGTGAAAAAACGCCTCTGTGTGGTATCGCCTGTCAATATATTGCACAAAAGGTTTTTGAAAAAAATAATGTCCCTGAGGGTGTAAGTTGCCTGGTGATTGGTGGCCGTGATGTAGGTGAATGGATGAGCCATGATACCAGGGTACCACTTGTATCTGCTACTGGCTCTACCAGGATGGGCAAAGCAGTCGGGGCAGCAGTCGGCGCGAGGCTTGGCCGCAGTTTGCTGGAACTCGGTGGCAACAATGCCATCATCATTTCAAAAGATGCTGATTTGGATATGGCATTGATTGGTTGTGTATTTGGCGCCGTAGGTACTGCCGGCCAGCGTTGTACTACCACACGCCGATTAATTATTCATAAAGATGTATATGACAAATTCAGGGATAAACTGGTAAAGGCATACAAGCAGTTAAAAATTGGTGACCCGTTGAATGAGAAAAACCATGTGGGCCCGCTGATTGATAAAGATGCTGTCCGTATGTACAACGAAGCCATTGAAAAATGCAAAGCCGAAGGTGGCAAATTTATAGCTGAAGGCGGCGTGCTGAGCGGTGATGGCTATGAAAGCGGTTGCTATGTGAAGCCATGCATTGCAGAAGCACAAAATAATTTCAGCATTGTACAGCACGAAACATTTGCGCCGATATTATATTTAATGAAATACGATACTATTGAGGAGGCGATTGCTCTTCAGAATGGCGTACCACAGGGTTTATCATCCTCCATTATGACCGTCAATATGCGGGAAGCCGAACAGTTCCTGTCGCAAACAGGCAGTGACTGCGGTATTGCCAATGTTAACATCGGTACCAGTGGTGCAGAAATCGGGGGCGCATTTGGCGGTGAAAAGGAGACGGGTGGAGGCAGGGAAAGTGGCAGTGATGCCTGGAAAGCCTACATGCGCAGGCAGACGAATACCATTAACTATACTGATAAATTACCGCTGGCGCAGGGTATAAAATTCGATTTGTAGCAAATAACCATTCATTTGCCAAGTTGCTATAATTTATACCAGCGGTTAGCGTTTATAAAGACTTATGCCCATTTTTGCCTGATCGCCAGAAAGTGGTTATGTTAAAAAAAGCCGAATAGTAGTACTGCCGACGAACGAAATGCGACGCAACGATGTCTGGTTATAGTTGCCCCGGCCCGGTTCCGGAAAAAATGATTTTACAAACAACAAATATCAATAAAAAGTAAATCACCATGAAGTATGTACTGGCGGTAAGTGTTTTTTTGGTAGCAAGCGGCGTTGCTTCCGTATCCTTTGCACAGGGCACAAGTGTAAGAAATACCGGTGCGCCCAAGGGCTGGCACCTGATGGACAGAGCAAAAGATGGTTTTGCCGGGATCAGCATGGACAAGGCGTATGAATTTGTTCATTCAAAAAAATTAAAGGGCAATACAGTGATAGTTGCCGTGATTGATTCAGGTGTAGATACGCTTCACGAAGACCTGAAAAATATTTTGTGGACCAACCCCGGTGAAATTCCCGGCAATGGCATTGATGATGATCACAACGGCTATGTGGATGATGTACATGGCTGGAACTTCCTGGGTGGAAAAGATGGAAAGAACGTGCGGGAAGATTCCTACGAAGGGGCCCGCGTGTATCATTCACTGAAGGCAAAATACGAAGGCAAACAGATCGACAGTACCAAAATGACAGAAGATGAGAAGGAAGAGTACAGGATGTTTTTGGATGCCAAACAAAAAACCGTTGGTGAAGTAGATACGGAAGAATTATTTTTTATCAAAAAAATATTGCCTGATCTTAAAAAAGGCGATTCCGTGATTGCAGCGGAATTGAAAAAGGAAGAATTCAGCGGTGCAGACCTGGAACCATATTTCCCCACAGATATCAATGCAAAAAAAGCACGCGGTCTTTACCTGAATATCTGCAAGGCCAATAACAACAATGATATCACCAACAAACAGATACTGGAAGACATTGAAGGAAAAATCCGCAAGGGTGAATCTGCGGAAGTAGCACCGCCCAATTATCGTGGCGATATTGTTAAAGACAATGAGAACGACATCAACGACAAATATTATGGCAATGGTGATGTAATGGCGGGTACGCCTTTTCATGGTACGCATGTATCCGGTATCATTGCTGCACAACGCGACAATGGAAAAGGTATCGATGGCATTGCTGACAATGTCCGCATTATGATGATACGCGCTGTACCTGATGGCGATGAGCACGATAAAGATATTGCACTGGCTATCCGCTATGCAGTTGACAATGGTGCCAAGGTAGTGAACATGAGTTTTGGAAAAAGCTTTTCTCCCGGCAAGAAATGGGTGGACGATGCCGTAAAATATGCAGAATCAAAAGGCGTATTGCTTGTTCATGCGGCAGGCAATGATGCTGCCGACGTTGATACCACTGCCAATTTTCCCAATTCGACACTGCGTGCTTTGCACAGTGTTGCCACCAACTGGATAACAGTAGGCGCCAGTGGTGATCCGAAAGAAGGTGGATATACAGCAGTGTTCTCCAATTATGGTAAAGACCAGGTGGATGTATTTGCACCGGGTGTAAAAATTTATTCAAGCATACCCGGCGGCAATACTTACGGCAATGCACAGGGTACCAGTATGGCGGCTCCGGTGGTAGCGGGTACGGCTGCTTTCCTGTTGTCTTATTTCCCCAAGCTCACACCACAGCAAATCATTACCGTACTGGAAAAATCTGCGCAGTCACCCGGAGAAAAAGTAAACAAACCGGGTACCGACGTAAAAGTCGACCTGAAAGATATCTGCAAATCGGGTGGTATCATCAATGCATATGAAGCTGCAAAGCTTGCTTCTGCACTGACTGCCAACAAAACAGAGAAACTCCCAAAATCTACCCTTAAAAAGAGCAAGAAAGGGTAAGCACAGCATAGAGAAATTTTTTAGCAACAGCCCCGGTATCAATACCGGGGTTTGCTTTTTATAAATGGTAATATTGGACAAAGGAACTGTTGCCCGATAATTTGTAGATTTACAAAAAAGACCACTATGGCGATCAAGAAAGATGCAATTGCTGCCGGCAATTTTCAAAACTATATCAACAAGGCGGAAGATGCGGAAGTAAACAAATCCATCCGCAATAATACCAAGGCGTTTAAAAAACTGCTGAAAGAAATTCCCCGAAAAAAAATAAACCATGCCTATGCCGAAGGCAAGTGGACAATAAAAGAATTGCTGCAGCATATCATTGATGCTGAAAGGGTGTTTGCCTACAGGGCGCTGACCATGGCAAGACAGGATGCCACTCCCCTTCCTGGCTTTGATGAAAACAATTGGGCTGTTGCCGCCAACAAGATAGAACGCAAATGGAGCGATTTGGAAGAAGAATTTAAAGCAGTGCGCTACAGTACCGAACTTTTATTCGAATCACTGACCGACGCTGAATTATTATTTACCGGAACTGCCAGCAACCATCCCATCAATGCAGCAGCGCTGGGTTATGTGATAGCAGGCCATGCGCAACATCATATGGATATAATTAAGGAACGTTACCTGGCGAAGAAGGGGAAATAGTACGGAAACTTTCAAACGCTGACTGAAGTATTAATTTGGGATTTTATATTTGAGATTTGGAATTTGATATTAGCAGGTGGTAATTAATTATTGATTCCTGAGTTTTGATTTTTGACCTTTGAATTTCGATTATTATAAAAGTGGTACGCATCAGTATCCCACAGATCCATCCCTGACTTTTACTTTTTTCTTGCCGGCATTTTTCTTTTCAAAGTCGAGTACTTCCTTTGGCTTTACCTTGGGTTTGGCAGCAGTTACCGTACTGTCTGTGGTATTTTTCTTTGCCCCTGTTCCGAGTGGGTCATTGGCATCTTCCATTTTGCCGTAGCGCCAGAATTCTGTTTTGGTAATGAATCCGGCAGTAGGGTCATAATAACGCCATTGTCCGTGTTTCAGAGAAGAACCTTCATTCTTTATAATGACCTTGGTAAAATGATCAGGGTTGTTGACATCTTCCACGTCGATGGTATCATATACTTTGTCGGGATCAAATGCACGCCAGCTTTCTTCTTTCAGCAATTCCCCATTCATATTAAAATACTGGCTAAGGCCATCTTTAAATCCCCAGCGATAGTTTTCGATGGCAAATAAATCGCCTATAAGTGTATATTTTCTCCACTGCCCTTCTTTCTTGTCGTCTTTGAACTCACCTTCTTCTTCAAAACCGGCTTCGCCGCGCACCTCGTCGTAACGGATAACCCATTTGCCCTGCTTCTTTCCGGACTTGTCTTTTCCATTCAATGTATCGCCCTTAGGCCCGATGGTATAGCCCTGCAACTGGCTGAAGCCATTCAAATAAAAGAGGCAGGTGAGAATTAAAATCCAGCGCATGTTTAGTAAGTTTGAAATTAGTCTGCATCCATTCACTTTCCGCATTTCACATAATCATTTAGCGTAATGAGTGCAGTATAAAACGTATTTACCAATTCTTTCATTGTTCTGACAAAACTAATTGCTATGTTAAGATGCTATTCTTTTCCCCTTTTTCCATTAAAGGTACTAACACTGCCCCGAAGCAGCCGAAAACCGCTTGTTTTGGTGCTTTTTTTCATATTGATAATAGGCAATGTTCATGCCCAATATGACGCTACCAGCGGCGCTGACCGCCTGAAAGACATGAACCTGAGGAAAGAAATGGAAATGCGCAGCCTGGTGAAAGACGTGAAATTCCGCAATATAGGTCCTACGGTAATGAGTGGCCGTGTGGTGGACATCGACGCCAATCCTGCTGATCCCACCGAATTTTACGTGGCCTATGCATCCGGCGGATTGTGGTACACCAATAACAATGGCATGTCATTTACCCCGGTGTTTGACAACAATGACAACCTGTTTATGGGCGATATTGCTGTTGATTGGAAGACAAAAACGATTTGGGTGGGTACTGGTGAGGTAAACAGCAGCCGTTCCTCTTATGCGGGCATGGGAATGTATAAAAGCAAAGACAACGGAAAGACATGGGAATACCTGGGCCTTCCGGAAACACATCATATTGGAAAAATATTATTGCATCCTACCGATCCCAATACTGTATGGGTGGCTGCACTGGGACATCTTTATTCATTCAATAAAGAACGTGGTGTTTTCAAAACGACCGACGGCGGGAAAACATGGAAGCAGACATTGTCTATCGATGATAAAACCGGGGCTATTGATATGGACATTGATCCGACGAATCCAAATATCGTGTATGCATCGATGTGGTACCGGACGCGCACTGCCTGGAATTTTGAAGAAGGGGGTAAAACAAGCGGTATCTATAAAAGTACAGATGGTGGCAATACGTGGAGCCTGATCAGCAAGGAAGGAAGTGGTTTACCCACGGGAGATAATATAGGAAGAATTGGCCTGGCCGTATATCCGAAGAATCCGCAAATCGTATATGCCATTGTAGACAATCAAAATAAAAAGCCGAACCAGAAAAAAGATAGTATCACTAACAAGTTGACGATCCGTGATTTTAAAAATCTAACGAAGGAGCAGTTCATGGCCCTTGATGATGCCAAAGTGGACTCCTTCTTAAAATCAAACCGGTTTCCATCGCAATACAATTCGAAACTGATAAAGGCTAAAGTAACAGATGGCACTTTTAAACCTTCGGTTATTTACGATTATCTCAAAGGGCCGAATGATGATTTGCTGGATGCATCTGCCATCATTGGTTGTGAAATATACCGCAGTGACGATGCAGGCGCTACCTGGAAAAAACAAAATCAAAAAGATTTGGATTTCATGTACAGCACCTATGGTTATTATTTTGGAAAAATATGGGTGTCGCCGGTAAACCCCGATAAAGTAGTCATCACGGGCGTGCCGGTAATGTTATCGACCGACGGCGGGAAAACATTTAAAAATATAGAAGCAAGAAATGTACATTCCGATCACCATGCTGTATGGATAGACCCAAACAAAGACACACATATCATTAATGGAAACGATGGTGGTGTGAATATAACGTACGACGATGGCAAAGTCTGGTATAAGGCAAACTCTATCCCGGTTGGACAATACTACTCGATAGAAGTAGATGAGGCAAAACCTTACAATGTTTATGGTGGCCTGCAGGACAATGGTGTCTGGTACGGACCATCAGTTGCCAATCCCAATGATGAATGGTTTGGCAGCGGTGGCAGCAGTTTTAAACTGATAACCGGGGGTGATGGTATGATGGTGCAGGTAGATACCAGGGACAATGCAACGATGTACGCCGGCAGCCAGTTTGGTGCTTACGCGAGGACGAGTAAAAACAATGATCAACGTAAACCGATCCGTCCGCGGCATGTGTTGGGCGAAACGCCGTTACGTTTTAACTGGGAAACGCCTATCCTCTTGTCAAAGCATAACCAGGATGTATTTTATATGGGCTCCAATCGCTTTCACCGCTCGCTGAATAAAGCCGATACACTTTTTAATTTATCCGGCGATCTGACCAAAGGCGGCAAACCCGGAGATGTTCCCTATGGCACACTGTCCTGGATAGCTGAATCACCGATGAAATTTGGTTTGCTCTACACCGGCAGTGACGATGGGCTGGTTCATATTTCAAAAGATGGTGGTTACACGTGGGCCAATATCTATGGCGCTGCAACTACAGACAACAAACCAAAAAAGAAAACAGCGCCCAATGATCTTCCACAAAACCTTTGGGTGAATTGTATAACACCATCCGCCTATGCAGAAGGCAGGGTCTATCTCGCGCTAAGCGGATACCGGTACGATAATTTTAAGCCTTACCTTTTTGTAAGTGAAGATTATGGCAATACCTGGTCCAGCACCAGCAGTAATTTGCCCAATGAAACGATCAACACTATTAAGGAAGATCCAAAGAATGAAAACATCTTATATGTTGGTACCGACCAGGGATTATTTGTGAGCATTGATCGAGGTAAAACATTTATGCCCTTTACCGGTGGCCTGCCCCGCGTACCGGTGCATGATATCGCCATTCAAAAAAGAGAAAACGAAATTGTGCTCGGCACGCATGGCCGCAGTATTTACATCGCAAAGCTGGATGATGTACAGCGTTTGTTAACAGACAAGGAATATTATGAAAAGAAAAAAGCGGATGCAGATAAAGTAACGGCTATGCTGACTGGGAAAAAATTTTCCAATCAGCGCGAAGGTGTTGATGGTGATTGTCCCCCGGTAAAAAAATAAAACACTTTATAATTTCTATTCATCTGGTCCCGGCAATAAATTTTTGCCGGGATATTTTTTGTTAACAGCATTATTCGTCTCGAAATTTCCCTTGTTCACCGATATTTTAATACTGGTTTCGCCCTCTTAACACCTGCTTAACCATAGTTATATGAAACTTGCAGAAGTTTATCATAACGCTTATGACACTACAATGCTTACTGATAAAAAAGAAAACTGAGGACTACCGGCAACTGCTGAATTTTATAGAAAGAACAGGCACACTTTCAATACCTGCTATCATTACGCCAGATGAAATGGAGACTATCGCGGAGAAGACGATACCGGATATTATCTTTATGGATGTTCAGTATTATTCCATGGTCAATTCCCTGTTCGCTGATGCCGATAACAAACCAGTCTATGTCTTTTTTGCAGACAAGAAAAATCTTACCCAAGCATCATTACCTATTCCACTGTTTGCATTACCACCGGCCAGTATCACCTATGAAATATTTTTGCATGTAATCAATAAAGTGATTGTTCACCTGCTCAGTATAAAGCCGAACTCCACCTATAAGGATGATAATTACTTCTTCATCAAATCAGAATACCGAATCGTTAAAATAAATTTCAATGATATCCTGTTTTGTGAAGGATTAAAAGACTACACGCAAATATATACAAGCAAGAAAAACAAGCCCATCATTACACTGCAAAACCTGAAAACTTTTTCCGAGAAACTACCGGTAAGAAAATTTGTGCGCATTCACCGATCCTATATCATTTCACTCAACTATATTGAAAGTATTTCGAAGAAGGAGGTGGAAATCGGCGAAAAGATTCTACCGATAGGGAACAGTTACCGCAATAACCTGCTGGATATCGTAAAAATGAATTCCTGATTAACAATTAGTAATGCACGTGCAACTGGTTGAGTTCATCTACCGTAATGCCGGCCAGTTTTCCCTTCTGTAATTTACCGATGACTGCATTGCCTACCAGCATTGCCTCAGCCTTACTGACAAATGGTTTCTGGCTTTTGATAGCAGGGATACAATCCTGGTGAATATATATTTTATCATCCGCTAAAATCTCGTAGCCCCATCCGCCTGCTTTTTGCAACGGGCGCAATTCCAGCCTTACCATTTCATTCCACCTGTTATGATCTTTATATAAGATGGTGGCGCCAGCCGCTGTCATCAGCAGCGATACCGGCACCACCAGCCATGTTAACTTCTTAGTCATTTGCATTGTATGTATCATTGGGGAGAAACTCGCGCATATCATCAAAACGGTAGGTGCTGTTGCGGCCAGTCAGCAGAAAGCCCCTGTTCTTTACCGAGAATCCTGTAGCACCTGTTCTTTCAGAACCCTCCCAGTTTGTTTTCTTTGTCCATAAATCTGTTGCAAAATCATATTCCCAGGTGTCGCTGAGTATTGCACCATTTTCTCCTGTACTTACATACGCTTTATCGCCAATTACAAAAGCCACGCCGTTGCTTCTTACAATGGCATAGCTGTCATCATAGGTATCCGTACTCACATTGGAGATAAATTTTTTCTCCGTCCATTGTGCAGCTACCGGATCATACATCCAAAAATCATTGACAGAAGTACCATTGTTTGTACCTGTACATACATAGGCATTTCCCTTATATACAAATGCAACGGCACCCGAACGCTTAGATCCGCCAAGGCTCACTTTCTGTGCCCATGAATCAGTAGCAGGATCATACATCCAGAAATCTTTCAAATAGTTGCCATCAAACCCTGTCGTGATATAGCCTTTATCGCTGATACCAAAACCTACAGCATCATAACGGGCGGAACCTGCAAAGTCTGCCTTCTTTGTCCAGCTATTGGCAACAGGATCGTATTCCCAAAAATCTTTTAATTTATCGGCACCATTGAAACCTGTCCCTACATATCCTTTTGTCGTAGTGGCGAATCCAACCGCAGAACTTCTTGCGTCGCCAGGCAAATCAGCTTTTTGTATCCAGTAATTATTTGTCACATCGTATTTCCACAGATCACGCAGGCGAACATCTCCATCGTAACCGGTAGCTACATAAGCTGAATCACCCACTACAAAGGAAACGGCCTCACTACGGGCTACACCATCAAAATCAGAGCGGCGAACCCAGTTGCCCACGGTAGTTGTAGTGGAAGAAGAAGATTTGGTACACGCATACAATAAGAACAAAGAACTGCCGGTAAAAAGAAGAGAATAAACAATCCTGCTCATACTTTAGTTTTTATTTTGTTTCCGGTAAAACTATACGATAACACACATCACTATTCGTTAAAATGGAATTTCAGTATCAAAAAATCGATGAACAGTATAAATAAATATACCAATACATTTCATTAACATAAATGTGGTGTTGACAGTACAACATGATGAAATTTCAACTCGTAGATAAAAAAGAATGATTGACCGATAATTCGATTAAAATAATCCATACTAACAAATCAGTAACACTTCATTAGCGAACATTGTCCAAAATTTGCTGAATGAGTCGATTACTGTTTACACGTTTTCCATTTATTATTTTGTTATTCCTGGTTCTTAGCACAACACTTCCTGGTTGTTATAAAACAAATATTCAATATGGCGAGGAGTACATCAGTACCAATATCACCAATATAGTATTGGTCGATTCTATCAGTCCTGTAGTATCTACGATTTTCAAAGACTCTGTGCCTACCTCTCAAACAGGCACTACGCTAATAGGTAATTATAACGATCCTTATTTTGGAAAGATCACCGCATCGTCTTATGCAGAGCTGGCACCACCTTCATCGTGGACCATACTCAGTAACGCACAGTTTGATTCCCTGTCACTGATTATGAAAGGCGATGGAACATACTACGGTGATACCACTCAGCTTTTTTCAGTAGCCGTACGACAGTTAACAGATGAAATAGGCTTGCCGGATGGTCAAAGTGTTTTTTTCAATACTACCACATTCCCGGTGAGCAACGCCATTCTCGGCTCTGCCACGAGGATTGTTCGCCCCGGCGCACTGGATAGTTTCCGTATTCACCTCGATGATGCAAAAGGACAGGAACTGTTTTCAATGTTAAAAAATAACAATGCCATTGTAAAAGACAATGCACAGTTCACCAACTACTTCAAGGGTCTTCGTATGGAAGCCACCAGCAATGCGAATAGTTATGGATTCAAGGATAGTGTCGTGATGCGATTGTATTATCACCAAACAGGTGTATTTACTGAAAACAAATATGTTGACTTTGCTTTATTCAATAAAAACCTGCAGTTTAATAATATCAGCTATGACCGTTCGGGCACTGCTATCAATATTTTAAACGCAAACAAAAGGGAAGCGCTTTCATCTGAAACCGGTAATAAAGGCTACCTGCAACCGGGAGCAGGATTGTATTTGAAAATTAGTTTTCCCTACCTGAGGAAACTGCTCGAAAGAACCGATTTTATAAAAATAATAAAAGCAGACCTTGTTGTGCAACCAGTTTTCAACAGTTATACTGACAGCTATACATTGCCACCTGTATTACAGGCTGCATCAACCGATGGTGGTAATGAACCCGGTGCCCCATTAACGACTGTTGATGGCAGTACCACGATAACAGAAACAGGCAACCTCTCCATTGATGGTGTGTATGGAACCAATACCAATTATACCTATGATGTAACCGCCTACCTGCAGCAACAAATTGCCATTGCAGCGATCAACAAAAATGGATTACTGTTAATGCCACCAACAGGCAGCCGTTATAATTCAGTAGACCGCCTGGTAATTGGCGACACACAAAATGATAAGGGGAAAATTCAACTGAAACTCTATTACATCTCTATTAATAAATAAGCTGTTGATGAAAAAAATTCTCACATCGTTCATATTAGTTACCATTTCATCTGTTGTGTATTGCCAGAATACCAATTCGCCTTATTCCATTCTTGGTATCGGCGATCTCGAAACCAATTATTATAACAGGACAGCGGGTATGGCGAATACAGGTATTGCTTACCGGAGTGACCGCTATCTGATTAACAACAACCCTGCCTCCTATTCTGCATTGCAGCAACAGTTTTTTGCATTTGAATTATCAGCAAGGGGGCAGTTTGTCAGTTATGCAGGTCAACCCATTAATGGATTTTCCAATACTTCCAAAGATTTCGCGATCAAGCATTTTGCCGTAGGCACAAAGATTAATAAATTTTGGGGCTCCAGTTTTGGATTGATGCCCTTCAGCTCGGCCAGCTATGCATTTACCTCCGTTAAAAATATCCAGGGAACCAATACATCTGTACCTGCACAATATGAAGGCACAGGCGGTGTGAACCAGATTTACTGGGGAAATGCATTTCAGTTGTTCAAACATTTTTCAGTAGGTGTAAATGCATCATACCTGTTTGGTTCACTCACGCAAACAGAAACACTGCTGACATCGGATTTGCAAACATCCCTGGTTACCACGAACCAGATTTTCTTGAAGAATTTTTATTTCACTTACGGAGCACAATATTACTTCTCCCTCAATAAACACTGGGATGTCAGCCTCGGCGGTACTTATTCCACCAAACAACAACTGGCTGCTGAATACAATGTACAGGTAACAGATAACAGCTCCGATATTTTAAAGAATACCATTACACGAAATGATATTTTTCGTATTCCAACTGCTTCGGCAGCGGGCATCAGTATTACTAAAGACAATAAATATACCGTCACTGCAGATTATAAATACCAGTCGTGGACCAACAGCAATGCTTCCGGTGTGAATTATTCACTGGAAAACAGCTCAAGGGGTTCGGTTGGTTTTGAAATTTCCAATAAAAAACAATACATCAACCAGGCCTATGAAAGGAGCCACCTGCAAGCCGGCTTGTATTATGGCAACTCCTATCTCAATGTACACGGGCAGCAATTAAAAGATGTCGGTTTAACGGTAGGCTATGGCGTAAACAGTATTAGAAATCCGCTGGGTTTTAATGTAGCGATGGAAATCGGCCAGAGGGGAACGACGAAGAATGACCTGATAAAAGAGACATACGTGAATTTCACCTTTACCATCTCTTACCGCGATTTCTGGCTGACAAAGGGGAGAAAATATGAATAATTACATAAAGAGTGTTTGAGTCATCACTAAAATGACGTCGCATGTCGTCAATTGATTCAAATCAGGGAAACGGGGAAAGCATTCTTGTTTTCCCCCTTATTTTTTAGCCCCCCTGCCCCTTATCTTTGCCGGACAACCCAGCACTACATGAAAAAACTACTTGCGGCTTTGTTCCTGGCAGGATTATGTTATATCGCCCCGGCACAGAAAATGACCATCCCACAGATGAAGGCAAATATCGAAGCGGCCCCCAATCCCATCGCCTATGTACGCGATGTATTGAAAAAAAGATATAAGCTGGATACTATTATTGTTTTAAATGCCACGCATTTTGTAAGTGTTGCCGACAGCCTCGCCTATAATGGAAAAATAAAAAAGGTGTACGGGCCGTACGATAAAAAATACCTGGTACAGGTACTGGGTAAACTGCCGAACACATTTACCCGCGTCAGCCAGATATTTATTGATACCACCATTTTTACGAGGCGGATTGCCGACTCACTGGCATTAAGCATTATCGACCGTATCAAAAACGGCACCGCCAGCTTTGAAGAAATGGCACAAACTTACAGCATGGGTGGGGAAGGTGTAACCAAAGGTGATCTTGGATGGATTGCGCGCGGAGCGGTAGTGCCTGAAATTGAACGCGAACTGGCAAAAAGAAAAAAAGGAGAAGTATTTAAAGTGTGGAGCCGAACTGGTGTTCACATCATCAAAAAGACTTCTGATCCCAGGCAGGACAATGGATTTGCGTTGATGTTACGAATAATCTTATAAAATTATTGCAACAGGTATTGAACCGCCAGCTCGTAGCCCTTCAAACCAAGGCCGAAAATACTACCAACGGCTTTGCCCGATACATGGGAGATCTTTCGGAAATCTTCACGGGCATGTACATTTGAAATATGTACTTCCACTGTTTTTGCTTTTACCGCAGCGATGGCATCGCCAATAGCAACTGAAGTATGTGTGTATCCCGCAGGATTTAATATAATACCATCTGCTTCAAAACCTGCTCTTTGAATTTCAGATACCAGTTCACCTTCTATATTACTTTGAAAATAGGAAAATTCAACGGAGGGGTATTTCTTCTTCAACGATTCATAATAAATTTCGAACGATTGATTTCCGTAAATATCAGTTTCCCGCTTGCCCAGCAGGTTGAGATTTGGCCCGTTGATGATGGCTATTTTCATACCGGTAAAATTAAAAAGTAAAAATGCAAAACCGTAAAAGATTTTGAGCGGACAACTTCCTCCTTTCGGTTTTTATGATTTTTCGATCAGTTGCATGAAGTCATCAAACAGGTAGCGGCTGTCGTGAGGTCCCGGTGTAGCTTCCGGGTGGTACTGAACCGAGAAGGCTGGTTTGTCTTTCAGCTTTATTCCTTCTATCGACTGGTCGTTCAGGTTTACATGCGTCACTTCAACATTGCTGGCTTTTTTTACCGCTTCCGGGTCTACACCAAATCCGTGGTTCTGTGTAGTTATCTCGCTTTTACCGGTAACAAGGTTCTTGACAGGGTGATTGAGCCCGCGATGACCGTGGTGCATTTTAAAAGTGGGTATATCATTGGCAAGCGCCAGCAACTGGTGGCCCAGGCAAATTCCAAACAGGGGCTTTTTCTCTTTCAGTATTTCTTTCACCGTTGTAATTGCATACGGCATCGCTGCCGGATCTCCGGGACCGTTGGAAATAAAATAACCACTGGGGTTAAACGCTTTTAGTTCTGAAGTAGCTGTTTTGGCCGGGAACACTTTTACAAAAGCGCCGCGTTCTGTCATACAGTTCAAAATATTTTTCTTGATGCCATAGTCCATCACTGCAATCCTTACTTTGCTCTTGGGATCACCGAGTTCATACGCTTTGGTAGTCGAAACATGGCTGGCTAGTTCAAGGCCGTCCATGCTGGGAACAGCGTCCAGTTGTTTTCTCAACGCGGTGATATCTGTTGTCTCCGTGGAGATGATACAATTCATGGCACCTTTTACCCGTACATGTTCTACCAATGCCCTTGTGTCTACACCATGTATACAAACAATATTTTGCTTTTTCAGGTATTCATCCAGGGAGCCCTGGGCTTGTTTGCGGCTGTATTGCTCCTCGAGGTTACGGCCTATCAAACCTTTTATCTTAACGCTATCTGACTCAACGTCGCTTTCCTTCACACCATAATTTCCAATATGGGCGCTGTTCATTATTAACACCTGCCCGTAATAACTCGGATCAGTAAACACTTCCTGGTAACCTGTCATACCAGTGTTAAAACAAATTTCTCCGGTGGTCGTACCGGTGGCGCCAAAACCCTGGCCGTAATGAATGGTTCCGTCTGCGAGTAACAGAACTGCCTTTGTTTGCTGTGTTGTGCCCATGGTGTTTTAATAATTTTGCAAAGAAAAGTAATCGTTGTTTTGTTTGAATATTTTTTTGTTCACAAAACACATAAAAAAAGCGGGACTGTACAACAGCCCCGCTTCGGTATGTAAAAGAAGTTTGTCAACTTATGCTTCCTTTTTTTCGTCTGCTTTTGCTTCAACAGCTTTGTCAGCAGTGGCTTCCGCTTTTTTGGTGCTCTTACCACGGCGTGTTCTCTTGGCTGGTTCAGCTTTAGCAGCCGTACCCTTGCCGTATACTTCATTGAAATCAACCAGCTCAATCATGGCACGGTCAGCGTTGTCACCCACACGGGCACCCAGTTTAATGATACGGGTATAACCACCTGGACGACCAGCTACTTTAGCGCTGATATTGGTAAACAATTCAGTCACTGCTTCCTTGTCCTGCAGGTAGCTGAATACCACACGGCGCTGGTGTGTATTGTTTTCCTTTGATTTGGTCACCAATGGCTCCACATATACCCGAAGGGCTTTTGCCTTGGCAAGTGTGGTTACGATTCGCTTGTGCTTAATCAGCTCAATGGCGAGATTGCTCAGCAGGGCTTTCCTGTGGGAAGCTGTCCTGCTTAAATTTTTGATTTTGTCTCCGTGACGCATGACGTTTGAGTTTTATTTCCTTCACACCGTGTCAGGAATTGTGAAGTACTTATTTTAAATGTGTAAATGTGATAATGAGAAAATGTGGACATTGTAAATACCTTATTGGCGCATCACCACATTCTCACATTATCATATTGTGAACTATAGATCTTCTTTGTCTAGGCCCAGTTTGCTCAGGTCCATACCGAAATGCAAACCTCTTTCACCCAGTACCTGCTCAATCTCAGCCAGTGATTTCTGACCAAAGTTGCGGAATTTCATCAGGTCTTCCTGCTCGTACTGTACCAGTTCGCTCAGTGAATTGATTTTTGCCGCTTTCAGACAGTTGAAAGCACGTACTGACAGATCAAGATCTTCCAGCGGTGTTTTCAGAATCTTTCTCAGTTGTAAAGTTTGCTCATCTACCAGGTCTTCCTTCTTCTCTTCCTTGTTGTCAAACGTGATGTTTTCATCCGTAATGATCATCAGGTGCTGAATCAGGATACGTGAAGCCTGTTTAACTGCTTCTTCCGGGTGGATGGTACCATCGGTAGAAACTTCCATGATCAGTTTCTCGTAGTCGGTACGTTGTTCCACACGCGTATTTTCAATCACGTATTTTACGTTCTTGATAGGTGTGTAAATAGAGTCGATGGGAACATAACCCAGCGGGGCATCTTTCATTTTATTATCTTCTGCAGGAACATAACCACGGCCTTTACCAATGGTTAATTCGATATCCAGTTTGGATGAAGCATCCATGGTGCAGATTAATAAGTCAGGATTCATCACCTGGAAGCTTTGCGTGCCTTCCTGGATCATACCTGCGGTGAATTCTGTTTTGCCTTTAATATGCAGTGCCACTTTTTCGTTGGCCACTTCATGATCAACAGTGCGCTTAAAGCGAACCTGTTTCAGGTTAAGAATAATTTCAGTAACATCTTCTGTTACGCCTTTAATGGTAGCAAATTCATGCTCCACCCCTTCAATCCTGATGCCGATGATAGCATACCCTTCCAAAGAACTCAACAGCACCCTGCGCAGGGCATTGCCAATCGTAACACCAAAACCGGGTTCAAGCGGACGGAACTCAAATTGAGCTTCAAAATCGGTTGCTTTCTGCAAAACGATTTTGTCAGGTTTCTGGAAATTTAAAATAGCCATATTTGAAATTTCAATTTTTGAAAAATTTGTTCAGCAAACATTTGGTATGCTGTTCAGCATCGTTGTGTCACTCACTTCAGCTTCGCCAAAATAAGCACCACCAACCCGCTTACTTAGAATACAATTCCACGATCAGTTGTTCTTTAATGTTTTCCGGAACACTTTCGCGCTCAGGATAGGCAATAAAGGTTCCTGTCAGTTCGGTTTCATTCCAGTCAACCCAGTTGAACTTTGGATTTTTACCTTTCACCTGGCTGGTAATGCCTGATAAACCTTTGGTTTTATCCTTCAGGCTAATGATATCACCTGCTTTCAACTGGAAAGAAGGCGTATTTACTACAACACCGTTTACGGTAATATGTTTGTGACTTACCAACTGGCGTGCTGCAGGGCGTGAAGGAGCGATACCAAGGCGGTATACAGTGTTATCCAGGCGTGCTTCCAGTAATTTGATCAGGTTTTCACCAGTGATTCCCTTACGGCGGGAAGCTTCTTCAAATGTTTTGCGGAATTGTTTTTCCAGAACACCATAGGTGTATTTTGCTTTTTGTTTCTCACGAAGCTGCAAAGCATATTCACCCATTGTTTTACGCTTGCGCGAAGCGCCGTGCTGACCCGGAGGGTTGCTGTTTTTATTCAGCCATTTGCCATTGCCCAAAATGGGCTCTCCGAAAATGCGGGAAATCTTGGTCTTTGGACCAGTGTAACGTGCCATAATGTTTGTTTCATTTAGGTTTTTTTAAATACCGGTACAACGATCCGTAAAAAACCTTAAAAAATTAATCGTGTACCCTTTATTAAAATGAACTTCTTATAGCTACCCCCTGTCTCCCATTGGAGATTCGGGGTAATATATGTTGTTATACTCTTCTCTTCTTGGGAGGACGGCAACCGTTGTGTGGCAACGGAGTTACATCCTTAATCTGTACAATTTCGATGCCCGATTGTGCCAGTGCCCTGATAGCGCCTTCGCGACCGGAACCAGGTCCTTTTACAAATACATCTACTCTTTTCAAACCGGCATCCATAGCTGTTTTTGCAGCATCAGAAGATGCCATCTGGGCAGCATAGGGAGTATTCTTCTTAGAACCCCTGAAACCCATTTTACCAGCAGAAGACCATGCTATTACCTGGCCCTGTTTGTTGGTAAGACTAACAATGATGTTGTTGAAACTGGCTACGATATGTGCGTCGCCGTATGCATCTACTTTTACTACTCTTTTCTTGGCAGCTACTTTGGGGCCGCCGGCTTGTTGTGCTTTTGCCATAATGCTTCTTCAGGTAATCGTTTGTTTTTAAAATAATCCTGCTTTTGGCAGAACCCGAACCAACCCTCCACCCGCACCGGGTATCCGCAATTGGTTCAGTTGTATTGGTGCGTATAAAATAGTTTGGAGTTGGAAATAGTTTCATTCAAACACCAAATTTCAAATTCCAAATTTGCTTTACTTCTTAGCTACTTTCTTCTTACCGGCAACTGTCTTACGTTTTCCTTTACGTGTGCGGCTGTTGGTGCGTGTACGCTGACCACGAACAGGCAGCCCCTTACGGTGACGCAATCCACGGTAGCAGGCAATATCCAGCAGGCGCTTGATACTCATTTGTACTTCAGAACGCAACTGACCTTCTACCTTAAACTCGTTGGTGATGATGTTGCGGATAGACGTCAGCTCATCATCATTCCACTGGTTTACTTTTTTGTTTACATCAATCCCGGCTTTGCCAAGGATATATTTTGCAGTGGAAGGACCAATACCAAATATATAGGTAAGGCCAACCTCTCCTCTTTTATTTTTTGGTAAATCGACACCGGCAATACGAGCCATAATTTATTTTCTGTTTACTTTTTACAAATAATGATACAACAACAATATTAACCCTGTCTTTGCTTAAAGCGGGGGTTCTTTTTGTTGATGATATACAGTTTACCCTTCCTTCTCACAATCTTGCAATCCACACTGCGCTTTTTTATAGATGCTCTTACTTTCATGATCGTATATTAAAAAGTTATTTATACCTGAATATAATCCTGCCCCTGCTCAAATCATAAGGACTCATTTCCACACCTACTTTATCACCGGGAAGAATACGTATGTAATTCATCCTCATTTTCCCTGAAATCGTGGCCAGGATTTCGTGTCCATTTTCCAGCTTCACCTTGAACATAGCGTTGCTCAAAGCTTCGATAATAACGCCATCCTGTTTAATGAGTGCCTGTTTTGCCATATTTTTTGGGTGTGCAAAGATAGGAGAACACTATGGAATAAAGAAAAAAATGGGGAGATTTTCCGGTTTTTTGTGGAAAATTGCCCCAATTAGTACAAACCTAGTCAATATTTTAGCTCAGTCCTGGTTCAGTTCCACCTTGGTCATCTGGTAATAGTGGTTTTGAAGCTCATGGACAGAAATGGGCTGCTTGATATGCCTCCGATCCTCCCGGTACCACATTTCAAAGTCGGAAAAATCATCACGGTGTGGCAGTTGAATCCGGAATGGACCTTTCATGTACTTGACAGAACCATCCATTTCCTGCTTTTGAAAATTCAGCTTTTGCAATTGAGCGTCACTGAGTGGGATGGCATGCAGATGGTCCGGCGTGAACCAAAATTGCTGAACATCTGTCTCCACGCATACTTCCTTATCCTCCCGGTTCAGTTCTTTTACTATTCCCTCCCATTGTTGTCCTTCGTAGTCGGCCATGACAATATCGCCGGGTTTTAATTCAGAAAATTTAATCATATGGCAGAAATTTTTGTAACTGAATATACGAAACACCTGCAATTTCCCAACAAATGAACTATTGGTTTTTTACTCGGCCCAGCTCATCACATAACCGGGGTTTTCAATATCAAGCGCCTCCCTGGTCAGTTGCAATGGATGAAAAGTATCCACCATCACTGCCAGTTCTTTTGTTTCTTTAGCACCGATACTTTTCAGTACAGCACCGGGATGTGGCCCATGCGGTATGCCAGCCGGGTGGAGGGTTAGCATTCCGCGGGTCACATTTTTACGGCTCATAAAATCACCGTCCACATAATACAACAATTCATCGCTGTCAATATTACTGTGGTTATAAGGCGCCGGAATGGCATCGGGGTGATAATCGAACAACCTTGGCACAAATGAACAGACCACAAAATTGTTTCCTTCAAAAGTCTGGTGAACCGGTGGCGGCTGGTGAACCCGCCCCGTTATAGGTTCAAAATCGTGAATACTAAAAGCAAAAGGGTAGCAGCAGCCATCCCAACCAACAATATCGAAAGGGTGATGCGCATAGTGGATGGGATATATAACCCCCTTCTTCTTGGTTTTTATCACAAAATCCCCCTTTTGATCAATTGTTATCAAGTTCTTTGGCGGTCGAATATCTCTTTCGCAGAAGGGGGAATGTTCAAGCAACTGCCCATATTTACTCAGGTATTTCTTTGGAAAACGAATCGGGCTGAATGATTCTACAATTAAAAAGCGGTTACTGTTGTCGTTTAGTGTGATTTGATATATCGTGCCGCGGGGAATTACCAGGTAATCGCCATAAGCAAACTCCAGTGTACCATACATCGTTGTCAGTACACCACTCCCCTCGTGTACAAAAATCATTTCATCGGCATCTGCATTTTTGTAAAAATAATCCTTCATAGATTGTTGCGGCGCTGCCAGCACCACCTGGCAGTCATTGTTGACCAGTATTGCCTTCCTGCTTTCCAGGAAATCCGCTACCGGCTTGATTTTAAACCCATCGAAACTACGGTGCTGCAGCATTTTTTCTTCCGCTACCACGGGCATGACGTTATACGGTGTACCGGTTTTTATAATCTCGGTCGGCGGGTGACAATGGTACATTAATGTATAATCGTTTGAAAAGCCCTCGGTGGAAAACAACTGCTCAGAATACAAAGAACCATCGGCCTTGCGAAACTGCGTATGCCTTTTATGCGGGATATTTCCCAGTTTATAGTAATATGACATGATAAGTTAAAAATTATTGATGAAAGAGTGGACGTTAACAATCCTGTCTAAACAGGTTGGATAGACAGAATTATTTCCCTGACAGCTCAAGCATTGTCAGCAGGAAAACATATTTCCACTTTCTTTTATCAATCCAGTAAGTGAAGTTGCGGTGAAATGGCATACATCAATCGTTCACCTAAAGTTAGGAAATACTAATTTAGAGCGCTTAATATAAAAGTCAGTTTCATGCAATTGCAAACCGCCGGGCTGGTAATTGTCAAAAACAGGAAATTATTACTGGCCTTCAGCAAAAACAAAAATGCTTTTTACCTGCCCGGGGGAAAAGTAGATCCCGGGGAAACAGCAACAGAGGCGTTGGTTCGAGAAATAAGCGAGGAATTACATATTAATCTTGATAACGACCGCCTGCAATACTATATGCATATTACGGCACCTGCCTATGGTGAGCAGAGCGGTATCATCATGGAACAGGAATGTTTCCTCTATGAACTGAACGAAATACCAAAGCCCAATGCCGAGATCAGCTTACTCGAATATTTCGATGCAGATAGTTACCAATTGCAACCGGCACAGGTACCCGGTGTAGTGATACTGATACAGGCATTACAAAAAGATGGCTGCCTGGATTAATAAACTTGTATGACAAAAATTGGACTGATATCCGATACACATCATTTCCTGGATGAAGCAGTATTCAAACATTTTAAACACTGTGACGAGATCTGGCATATCGGCGATTTTGGCACCGTTGACATCGCCAATCAATTGAAACAAGCTCCGGGAATCAAAACCTTCCGCGGTGTGTATGGCAATATAGATGGAATGGATGTGCGTTCACAATACCCCGAGCAACTGGTCTTCGATTGTGAAGGTGTAAAAGTAATGCTTCGTCATATTGGAGGTTCACCACCCAAATACAACCCGGAAACAAAAAAACAATTACTGATTCACCAACCGCAGTTGCTGGTTTGCGGGCATTCTCATATCCTGAAAATAATGTTTGATGAAAAAATGCAGTGCCTGTTCATCAATCCCGGCGCAGTGGGCAGGCAGGGCTGGCATAAAGTAAGGACCATTGTTCATTTGACCATTGATGGCAGTAATATGAAAGATTGCGAGGTGATTGAACTGGGGAAAAGATAAATTTTGCTTTTATGCCAACGAAGCACGATACACAGAAGGTGTCTGGCGATATTGTTTTTTAAAAGCAGTTACGAAATGTTCCAGGCTGTTAAATCCACAATCAAATGCAATATCGGTTACTGGCAGTTGTGTATTCATCAGTGTATGGAGCGCATGTTGCAAACGGATCGACAGTAAATATTTATGTGGCGCCATTTTCAGTGCGCTTTTAAAAACCCGGCTGAAATGGAATGGACTTACGAAACAATAACCTGCCAGTGTTTCAAGGGAAATATCTTCCTTAAAATGTTCCAGCAAATATTCTTTGGCCCTTTCTATCGCAGGCAGGTGACGGTGGATGATATTTAGCGGAAGCCAAGTTGCAGGGTGTTTGCTGCCCAGTTTGGATAAAACGGTATCGAGCAACTGGTATACCATTTCATCTATCAAAAGAGTGTCACAATATCCCTTGCCTAACCGGTCCCGGATAACATGGTGCAGGTATTCTTCTTCGGCACCGCTGATTAAGACAACAGAATGAACATCCTGGTTGGAAAGAAACCAATGTGCACTTTTATACTGCGTTTGTATTTCCTCAAAAAAAGGGACTGTGAATTCAAAAACGGTGGTAACGTCCGGTTGCTGATCGATATGTGTAGTAATATGTTCAAAGCCTGCTTTTGACAGCAGCACCCGTCCTGTATGCATTTCGTCTTCCCGGCGAAAGGTCTTATACCCAAAATACCCTTTCCGGACAAACGACATACTAAATGCGTCATTGTATTCGGATCCGCTGATCGAACAGGTATCGCAATGGCAGGTATAATTGGCAATACGGTAATTCTTTGTTCGGTGCAATATGTTTACATCCGCTACAATCATGACAAATCAAAATTACAAAAGCTTCCATTTACCGACGAAACGAACATTTTCTCTTTTCGAAAATAATTTGAGCAAGATTTCGAAGTTATGTTTTCAATTTTAATACTTACTTGCAGTGTAATTAAAGAGAGGATATGTCAAAAGATAATAAATTGAAAGTCATCCTGGCATTTGCGGCCGTATATATTGTATGGGGCTCCACTTATATTGCCATACTCATCGGGTTGAAAAGTATGCCGCCATTTATTTTGTCTGCCATACGTTTTCTAATTGCAGGAATATTGTTGCTGGCTTATTCCCTGTATAAAGGAGATAAATTACCCGACCTGGTTTCGCTTGGCAAAAATGCAGTTTGTGGTATCCTGCTGCTTTTTGGCGGAACGGTTTCTGTTGCCTGGTCAGAACAATACCTGCCAAGCAGTATTGCAGCAATCATCGTAACCGCCGTTCCTTTCTGGTTTATTGTTCTGGATAAAAAGCAATGGTCGTATTACCTGTCCAATAAAATCATATTGCTGGGGTTACTGATTGGATTTATTGGTGTGGCGGTTTTGGTGGCATTTAATCATACCCCACATCCTTATCATGTTGACAGCAGCAAACAGGTATGGGGTGCACTGGCACTGCTGGCCGGTGGTATTGGCTGGACATTGGGGTCTTTGTACAGTAAATACAAACCTCCCATGACAACTGTTTTAATGAATGCCGCCCTGCAGTTGTCCATCGCAGGACTATTTACATTACTGGTGAGTATTGTCACTGGTGAATGGAACGGATTCCATTTGAACAATGTTAGTGCTTCGGCATGGACTTCCGTAATCTATCTTGCACTGTTTGGTTCACTGGTCACCTATCTCGCCTATTTATGGTTATTAAAAGTCAGGCCGCCGGCACAGGTCAGTACATATGTTTATGTCAACCCCATAGTAGCATTGATACTTGGCGCTATTGTGGCGCATGAAAAAATAACCGGGTTGCAGGTGCTCGCGCTTGCCATTATCCTGAGCGGGGTATTGTTGGTGAACCTGGCCAGATTCAAAACCATTTACCGGAAACAATTTAATAAAGCGATATGATTACACGTATATGGCATGGCCGTACCAGTACTGCGGATGCCACTGCTTACCGTGAACTGGTCATTGCTTCCGGCATAAAAGATTATAAAAGCACAAAGGGAAACCTGGGTGCACAAATTTGGCAGCAACAGGAAGGTGATGTTACACATATATGGACTGTTTCCTGGTGGGACAGTATGGAAAGTATTCGGGCATTTGCAGGCGATGATGTATCCAGGGCAAGGTATTATCCGGAAGACGAGGCTTACCTGCTCGAAAAAGAGCCACTGGTACAGCATTATGACTGCTGGAGATTCTAAAGAAAATTTGAAAATGTGGAAATATGCAGAAGTGAAAATCATCATCATTTTTAAACACTAACCTAACTGCTTCATACCGTCTTTATAAATTGAACAATAAAATATAAGAAAATGATAGCACGAATATGGCACGGCTTCACTACTGCTGCGAATGCCGACAAATATGAAAATTTTCTAAAAACAGAATTTTTGCCTTCTATAGAAGCAAAACACATCGAAGGTTACCGGAAATTCCAACTGCTGAGAAAATCTGCCGGTGAAGAAGTTGCGTTTATTACTATTATGTTTTTCGACAGCCTGGACAAGGTGAAACAATTTGCCGGTGAAAACTATGAGCAGTCAGTAGTTCATCCAAAAGCAGCCGCTTTACTGAAACATTATGATCACACGGCAGCTCATTTTGAACTGGAGCACGAGTTGGTGTATTAAAGAATTGATACGCTATAGGCTTTAAGTAAAAAGTATAGGGCAATGGATGCTGATTGTCTGTCCATTCAATTTAAGCTGGTGTGTGAAATTAAATTTTTACACAAGGCTGTAGCGTCGTTACAATTCTTCGTAACTTAAAGCAAACTTTTACTTATGGCTACCAACCGTCGTGAATGGCTTAAACTAAGCTCCCTCGCAGTATTGGGCTCTGGTCTCTCCCTTCGTTCCATGGCCAATGAAGAAGGATTAACCAGGTTATTTGGTGCGGAAAAAGGGTTGATCAATCTTGGC
>JBGALE010000009.1:0-202825 GCA_044223995.1 Chitinophagaceae bacterium | reverse complement strand
ACTCCCCTCTCTGTTAGAAATACTTCTACAGTCACAGCTAATAATTATAATCTGGATTGAGCGCTTAAACAGTTTTCATGAAAGTAGGGAGTACCATTGGTTACAACAGGAGAAAAACAACAGTTTGTTTACGTTTTTTTCTCTTTTAAAAATGATATGCTACCAATCAGAGCCTTTTAAAGAAAACTAATCACTTAAATGGATTATGGAGAATTGAATCCTTTTTTGATATACTTACTAATCTTTAATGAATGTATTTAATAATATAATTCAGTCCAAAACAAATGTACCGGCGTGCTGGTTTTGACAATAACTGTGCACTTCTAACAATATTCGCGTATATGAATTTGGCAAAAACCCTCCTGCTTTTACACAGGAGGATACTCTAATCAAATACAGGTGACCAATACCTTAACCTATGGAAAGAGCTAATGTATAATAATTTCTTTGTCTGGTTTACCGTCCCAATTCATGTATCATCATTTAACACTAAAATCATACACCTTATGAGTCACTCCCATATACATAGATGAGGCAGCAAACATAAAGCAGTACTCACCTGGTAATAATTCTCTCTCAGTTGATACTTCATAGACTCCTTTCTGTAGTTTCTTTGAAGTGAACCTGACTTTCATCTCATCACTGATACCAATATCTGAACTCACAGCGTTTCCTTTGCTTACTACCACTTCACGGCTATTCTTGACCACGGTTAGTTTAACAAGGAAAAATTCATTTGGACTCTCAGCATTTGACCAAAGTGTATTGTTTGAATTAAAACCTTTGGCGGTAGAGTCAAAGACAAAGAGGAATACTGGGCTTCTTGATTTAACTGTCAACTGTGCCTCCCTACCACTTAATGAGGCTCTTGTTTTAGCATTAAAGAGACCACTGACAGAGCGTTTCAAGACTTCCCCCAATCCCCCTGATTTTTGATTCGTCAGTATGGAGGGGTCACATTCAATATAGTCAGGTTTGGTTCCGTCTTGGTAGTAGATACCAGGGGTAAGGGATTGTGTCCCGGCAGAAGCTTGATCTCCCTCTTTGTTGTTAATACTGAGCATAGCCGTTATTACATCATTTGGAACATTGGCTTTTTTTAATTCAAGTAACCCATTGGTTGAAAGATCGAAGTTGCATTTTGATGATTTAATCTTTGCTAATATGACATCTTTACTCAATCCTGCACCCTGAAGCGTAATGATGCTTTCATTGGTCAGTATTAGTTCCTCCTTATTTGATTGACCAAATCCGTAGTTAACAAGGAGTATCAATAGCAGTACAGGTATTACACGCATATATGTCCTTTTATATAGTTTGGCAATTATTGTTCAATGAGTTTACCAGATACTGTCCTAATAGTTACACTATCCCTTACAGATATATTGGTAAATGAAGCTGTGAGCTTTCCTGAAGAAGCTACAGTGAGGCTCACTATATCTCCGGCTTTACCTATTGAGAGAGGTTGGATGGGATTACTGCCATATATACTTCCTACTTGTAAGTAGCATTGGGTAGCATTGGTGAAAGGTGTTACATAGTCAAGGACTGTCAGGGTGCCACTCTTTGTAGGCTTTAGTGGTGTACTGAAGAATACCCTGACAAAATTCCCTTGGTTGTTGCTGGCAAACAGCTCATTTGAACTATCATCATAGCCGGCAATAACGCCATCCTTAAATGTATTCCCGTTATACGTCCACTCTGATGTCGTGGCGGGTGATTCACTGCTTTTTTTACAGCTTAAGAAAAGAAGGGGTACAATGATTGAGAGAAACAATATTCTTTTTTTCATTAGTTCCTTAGTTTTGGGGTGGAGTGATTTGTGAAGTCAAAGTTTTATCCATTAGCCCGCATATCCTATGTGATTTGACCATTTTTTATGCTGAATTAGCATATAGTATGCACTGAAAAGAATACTTTTATGGAAAAGAAGTCTATGCATGGGAGTAA
Organism: Chitinophagaceae bacterium; assembly: GCA_044223995.1. GTDB lineage: Bacteria > Bacteroidota > Bacteroidia > Chitinophagales > Chitinophagaceae > JACMLD01. Next base: position 200,875 of record JBGALE010000009.1, on the reverse strand, counting down.
AATACGGGCGTTTAGGATGCTCCGCGGGTTTTCACAGGAATATATGGCTGATAAATTAGGGATTGAACAGTCAAAGTATTCCCGCATTGAAACCAATCAGCAGAAACTTACTGCCGACATGCTCGAACATATTTCCAAAGTATTGGGAGTAACCATTGCAGATATTACCAGTAATGAGCCGGTTATTATTCAAAATAATGCTTCCAATCAGGGGACACAAATTGGACATAATGAAAACTTCTATGCTGATCAGAAAGAACTTTACGAGAAAATGGTGGCTGCAAAGGATAAAGAGATTGAGCGACTTTCCAAACAGCTTGAAACATTGATGAAGCTTTTGGAAAAGAAAAAATAATAATTCAATTTATGGAGCTATATGCGATTTTGATACATTTATAGCTATTAAGAAAAGATCAATTTTTGCCGTAAGTTAGCCACCTAAAATATGACAAAAGAGAAGAAACTAAATAATTGCTCGCCAATTTTATTGTTATTTTTTATTTGATCTAACTATACTTTCCCATTTATCTACACAGTATTTAATCGTATAAAATAGCAGAGAAAAGCCAAAAGATATAGCACATGCATACGAAAGGATATTCGAGAACCAATAAAGTTTATTTAAGTGGTAATATTCTGAAGCACCTAATCCTGTTAGGCTTACAATTAGCGCCCACAAGTTTTGATTAAGTTTTACATTTAATTTATCCTCAACTGACATTTATATAGCTTTGGTTTTTTAAAGATAACAAACTTCACCGAAGTATAAATTCATTTTCGAACCAAGTTCCTTCTACTTACTTGACATACTTCCACTAGTATACCATATCCCTTACTAGTATCAGGCTTCCGCTGACAAACAATATGATATTGCGTTTCCAAAAACTAAGTCCATAGATTTGGGAGCATGGCTAACATTGTTATTGGTTTTAATCTCCTATCAACAAATCAAGGTAGTAAATTGTCATAGTTCCATATTGAAATAATTTGAGGATTAAGCGTGTTTATCATTTGTTTATAGCCATGTCTTTCTTCTATAGTAAAATTATTTTTATTACCCGCGAGAATATAGCATTTGGGGTCGAACAATTGAACTACTAGTCCTAGCTTTCGATATTCACGATTTATTTTTTCACAAATTACGGGACCAATCTTTTGCAGGTCGCATTTATAATCCATCATTTTCCCGATGAATTTATTTGCACCTGTACTCCATGATGGACCATCCTTGTTGAGAACTACTAGAGGCGTGTCGGGTCTTTTAATTTCTAAAATATCGAGCGTCCCATCGTCTAGATTAACAGCTAAAAAATCTGGGATTTTTAGGTATGGAATGCCAATATTAGGTTTTGATATTAGAAACAGATTTTTCTCAGGAAGGATAAAAGGGTTAAGTTCTAGCAAATCATGCCAATACTTTTCGCTGTTACGCCTGTGCAAATTCATCCTTATTGTCTTGTACAGCTTACTGCAATACTTGCATAACTTTTTGGTTCTGATACAATTACTATGAATTTGGCTCGGTATGCGGCGTTGCTTACCTTGCGTGAAAAGGTTTTTCATTTTCTACAGTTTTAATGATGAAAAATCGAAAGTCCCAACCAGAAGTGGTCGTACACTTCTGGTTTTTCTTTTTAACGCATCCCATTTCTCTTTTAACTGAAGTTTTTCAAAGGATTGAAAATCCTGCGGTGTTTTATAGGATGAGACAATTTTTCCAATATTATATGCGAATAAATCCTGTTGCTAAGTATCAATACATACTTAAACAACAGTTAGGTATATTAGAAACCGTTACCGGTAAACGCCAGTTTAATGGAGTTTAATTCTTTGCACTTCTGGCCACGTTCAAACAGTTGCAGTTACTAAGATCAAATCAGTCGTATCAGACTAGCGAGGTTTAATGAATACAATAGCAGAAAAATAAATTATTAACTTAAAGTTACAAGCTTTCCCGATTTCGTCAAAAAAATAAGGGTAAATACATACATTCAAATAAAACTTACAAACAGTTGTAAGATTTAATGCTTTGAGTCTAGCCAAATAATCCTTTATCGTTATTTTCAGCCTCTTTCTTCTCATACCTCTCAAATATACCTTTCTCCACTACCGCTCTCTCCCTTCCATATTTCTTCCTTGAGAGTGTAATCACTTTCTCTTTGAATGATTCAGTAACTATTTTGGGTGGTAATGTTGTTGCAGAGAATGGTTGTGAGGTTGCTCCATCTATCATCAGTTTTAAATACATGGAATACCTTGGTAGATTTATCAAATCATCTTCGTTAAATACAGGATGAAATTCTTTGGAAATGTGTTGTGCATCATTGGCACCAATTCTAAAGGATATGATGGTTCCTACATTACCGAATATGGCAGAACGTATCTTTTCATGTACCTGGTCAATATACTGGTGGGTTAGGAATAGGGATAATTTGTACTTCCTGGCTTCGGCTAAAATATCAACAAATGACAGGGATATGAATGAATGCATTTCATCTACGTATAGGTAGAATGGGGTACGGTCTTGTTCTCTCCTGGTAGAGCGGAATAATGAGGCTAGTTGAATGGAGGTTATTAACATACTACCAAGTAAGGAAGAGGTATCTTCCCCTATTTCACCTTTTGACAGGTTAGCGATGAGGATTTTCTTTTCATCGAGTACAGTTTGCATCCTAAATCCTCTTGTTTTCTGACCAACTATGTTTCTAAGTGGAATACTGGTCAGGAATACACCTGTCTTGTTAAGTATGGGTGTAATGGCTTCAGATCGTAATACTGGTGAGTATTTATCATATTCATTCTTCCAGAATGAAAGAGTATGAATATTGGTTACATATCCTAGTACCCTGTTTCTAAAGTATATATCAGTTAATAGAGGTTGGATGTCAAGTAAGGTGGCATCGGGGTATTCAAGAAGGGTTAGTAAGGTAAAGCGCAGGATGTATTCGAGTCTTGGACCCCAGGAATCAGCCCATATCTTTTTAAAAGTTGAGATGAGGCCTGATGCTACTAAATGGTGATAGTTTGGGTGTATTCCTTTGAGTGGATTGAAGGCTATTGGATACTCAATGTCTTTGGGGTTAAAATAGATGACATCTTCAATTCTTTCTTTTGGTATATGCTGTAATATGGATTCTGCTATATCTCCATGGGGGTCTATAATACATATACCTTTCCCTTTTTGAATATCTGAAATAGCCATGTTTAGTAACAGGGTTGATTTACCTACTCCTGTTTTACCTATGACATAGATATGTCCTAAACGATCAGCATCCTTGATGCTAAAGGTTTGCTTGTCATTTCTCCAGTTTGTGATACCAATGGGTGTTCTGTCATACATATACCCATTGTATCTTTTGAGTTATTCATTGGTAAGGGAGGGAGAGTTGCGGTTAAAGCAAAATACCCTGTCTTATGCGGTTCCTTTTATTCTGCCAAAATGATAGCGTGCCAATAATGCAAGATAATTATGGAACTAAAACCTCACCAGATACTTAAGTTCAAAGAATTACACAAAGACTGTGTGGGTTTTAACAAGTTTTCAGATGAACAAGTTTCTGAAATCGCTAATGGAGTTGCTAATTACTACTTGACTCTATTTAAAATTTATCAACGCATCAAAAGTGAGGGAAACATTTCTGAAGTTATTCCTAAAAGGGATTAGTGATCTGAAATTTCAAGTATGGTATAATTCATACGGGTAAACAAATACAGGTATGAAAAATATCACTATAAAAGCAGTCATAGTTTGCAGGGTTTCTTCTAAAGAACAAGAAGAGACCGGTTATTCATTGGACTCTCAGGAAAAATTGCTTCAGGAATATGCAGATAAAAACAATTTCAATATACTGAAAGTGTATAAAATTTCAGAATCTGCTAGCGGCAAAATTGCCCGCAAGAAATTTCTTGAAATACTCCAGTTTATTAAAATAAATAAAGTAGACTTAATACTATGTGAGAAAATTGATCGCTTGACAAGAAATCTTAAAGATGCAGCCATTGTAAGCGACTGGGTTCATGAAAACAAGAGCCATGAAGTACATTTTGTAAAAGAAAATTTCATTGTGAGTCAAAATACAAGGGCGCATGAAAACCTTGTCTGGGATATGAAAGTAGCGGTTGCCCGGTTCTATGCCAATAATCTTTCTGAAGAAGTTAGAAAAGGACAAAAAGAAAAAATTGCCCAGGGGTGGTTACCACAAAAACCTCCACTTGGCTATAAAACAACAGGAGAAAGAGGCCATAAAATACATGTTATTGCTGAGAGTGATGCTCCCTTTGTTAAGAAATTATTTGAGCTGTACGCAACTGGAAATTATTCGATTCTAAAGCTTGAAGAAGATATGTATAAACTTGGTATGAGATCAAGAAACAGCAAAAGGGTTTTGCAAGGTAGAATTCATGAATTATTGAAAAATCCGTTTTATTATGGCCACATGCGATGGGGTGATAAAATATACCCTGCCAAGCATGAACCGATAATCAGTAAAGATTTATTTGATAAAGTCCAAGCTACTCTTAAAAGACAAGGAAGAAGCCCTGTTTGCACGAAACACAATTCGCTTTTCAAGGGTAAGGTTTTTTGCGATGGCTGTGGAGGTGTACTTAGCTGGGAAACACAAAAAGGTCATTGGTATGGCCATTGTAATAATCATATAAAATCCCGCTATTGCGCTAAAAAGACCTATATCAGGCAGGAAACAGTTGAAGCGCAAATAGATGCTGTATTTGTGAAAATAGCCCCTATAAATGAAGCTGTGCTCAAATGGATTGAAGACATGATTTTAGAAGAAAATCAGGAGCAGGTGAAAATAAGAGAGGATGAGATTCAAAAGCTAAATGGGTTACTTGAAAAAATAAGAAAGGATAAGGATAAATATTTTGAGGCAACTATTAGCCGGGAGGTCCCCGTTGAATACTGTAATAAAAGAATTGCTGAATGTGAAATAGAAGAAAGTGCTTTAGAGTCTACACTAGAAAAAATTACAATCAAAAGTGATGAATACCAAGAATTGCGACTGATAATTCATGAATTAGCTTTCAGAGCTAAAGAGATATACCAGAAAACAACAGTAGATGAGAAGAGGGTATTATTTTCTCAATTATTTACGAACTTTATACAAAATCGTTATGAAATAAAGCCTAATTACAATTTAGCAGCAGAATATTTGCTTGAATGGGTGCCAAAGTTAAATATGGTTTACGAACAGCAAAAAAATCTTACCAAACAAGCATTAAATCATGAAACAAGGCTAGCTGTGTCTGAATTGCTTGCTTGGCAGCATACGCTACGAACATTGAACTGGCAAAAGGTGTTTCCTTTTCCGAGTATCTCCTTAGAACAAATTGAAATGTTACTTTCAATGGTCTAGTTTTCCATCAAAGAAGTGTTAATTCAATAGTTACAATTTTAAGATCGCACATCTGAATAAATTTTTTGCCCAACTAAAACAAAAACTCAAGCAACTAATTGCCTGAGTTTCTTTGTTACCCCTTGCGGGGAGGGCCGCAGCCATTTGTATCTACATACTATCAGTTACAACTAAAAAGTCAAGTCTTTTCCTGATATAATAATATAATTATTTTCTAACGCTTACCCACATTACTGTTCGGAAAGAAACTGACAAAAACTGTTGACTTGGTGATGGTATATCTTATCATGAATCGAGTTCGGGGCTTACTACCTCATTACCTCTCCACTCAATTATTCATATCCGCTTTTAATGATCGTTGAAGTCATTTTAAAACGGCCATTTGGCTTTATATAGTTCGGTGAATGGGCCGGGATGATTATTCCCTGACCAGACTGGAGCAAATAGGCAACCTTATCAATGGTAATCTCAGCGCTTCCTTCGATGACCTGAGTAAAAATATCGAAGGGGGAGGTTTGTTCCGCCAACCCTTGATTGTCATCAAAAGCCATTATTGTTATCTGTCCGGTTATTTTTTTGATAATAGTTTTTTTCGCTACAGAATTGGTTAGGTAGTCGATAACATCTAATATGATGAGGGGCTTTGCTTTTTCTATCCCAGGCATATTTGTGCTTTTAGAGTTAGGTACTCACTTTACAAAAGTCCTAAACTCTACAGGCTAACCGTTACATTATTAAACGATATGATTATATAATTCCCACATTCAGTACTCTTTGCCTTACCCGGATTGCTTAATTTCGATTTATTCGCTGGTTGCCTGATTATCACCCTGAATTTCCCTCAAAGAAAATACTGATGTACCAGGCGAATCATATTAATAAGGAAAGAAGCGGTTACAACTCCGCTTCTTTGGTATTGAAAAGGGATGGGATTCTACTTAATTTCCTTTCTTGATATACTCTTTATTGCCATTCTTTGATAACCTGTACCTGCCTCCTTTGGGGCCTTCATAAATCGTTCTTCCTTTTTCATCGGTGCCTACGACCTTATCTGCCGTATTGGTATTAACCGGATTTACAGGCGTTGCTTTTGGATTGGTCGTTACAGGATTTGTGGGTTTGGTAACAGGAACAACCGGTTTGTTATTCGTAACCACAGGTGCAGGTGCCACGGGCTTGTTGGTAACTGGCGGGTTATTCACCAACGGTTTTACCTTATCGGTTTTCGCTTTTGCTGCTGACGCAGCTTTATCTGCCTTCTCTTTTTCTTTGACAGCAGCCTTCTCTGCTTTTTCTTTTGCGGCTTTGTCAGCCTTGCTGGTAGTTGGCTTCCTTTTTATCTTTTTTATTATCCTTTGCCTGGGCAAAGCTGTTCGCACCCAGTAACGACAGCGAGCATGCAATTAACAAAAGGGTTTTGCTTTCATATAGTTTAATTTTACTTAAAGTATAAAAAATCCAGGTTCCCTGTTGTTATTTATAGCCTTTAACCAATCACTAACAAAAAAACTATCGATATTATTTTCCTATACCCACTTACCTGAATCGCAGCGGTTGTCAACAATAATAAATAAGATGGGTATTCAAAAAAAGTTTCTTAATACCAAATTGGGCTTTGTGAATTTGGTATTATCCCTTTATCAAAAAATGAACTCGTTTTTTAGTTCAAAATTTCATCTTCCACAGTAGCACCAGGCGCATTGCTTTTTACCGAAGCAATCCCATTGTCCATGGCAGCTATACTTTCATACATTTCACTGGTGCCTATAATTTGGCCGTTGGAAGATTTTAAATTAAAATAATTTTTCCCGTTGGAAGAAGTTTTACGAACATACTTTGAGTCGTCTGTGCAATTTTTTCTTACAGACTCAATACCATTTTGACAATTTACTTTGACAGTATAACCTTCGCTTGTGAGTATTGTCTGCCCATTACCAGCTTTCAGATTGAATTGGAATTCACCATTTTTCCTTTTGGAGATAACAAACTTTCCCATAGTGTTAGTTTTTAAAAATTTACAATAATCCTCTATTGAGGTTTTAATGAAAGTTACCAATAATTATAAATCCATTTCTACTTTCAGACCAGTTTTCCGATGATTGATCCACGTTAATCATTTCATGTAACTGGGTAATATTATTGCCCCAAACAGCATGTTTAGTAATCCGCTATAATATTTTTGCTATTTTGGGCTATAGGCTTTCTTTCTGCCTATTTGTAAATCCTCTTTCTGTCTGCTCTCCGGGCAATAAATCTGTTTTTTGCGCCCTCTGTACAACCATTGAATAAAATTTATCGTCTCAACCACAATTCCACAAAACCAAACCAACCAACCATGTCGTTCAACCTGCTTGACTCAGTAAAGGGTCTCTTCTCAAATGAATTAGTCAATAAGACCGCTGCTTCACTTGGTGAAAGCGAGGGCAGTATTCAAAAAGTATTAAGTGGTTCCATCCCAACAGTACTCGCCGGAATACTGGGCAAATCCTCCAGTGCTGAAGGCGCCTGGGGAATACTGATCATGGCCAAAGATGCTGCCGGAAGTGGGATACTGGGCAATCTTGGTGGGTTTCTTGGAGGCAATAACAGTGCTCTTCCTGAAAAAGGTGCTGGTATGCTGAAAGGATTATTTGGTGATAAGGTTAGTGGTATTACCGACCTGATTTCTTCTCATGCAGGAGTAAAACAATCATCTGTTTCTTCTATTTTAAGCATGGCTGCTCCTGCCGCCCTAGGAGTATTAGGTAACCATGCTGCGGATGTTAATTTAAATGCGGGTGGTTTGATGAATTTACTTTCCAGTCAGAAAAGTTCCATCATGAACGCCTTACCTGCAGGCTTAAGTTCAATAGCGGGAATGCTCGGACTGGGTTCAATGGGAAATACTGTTTCTGATGTGACTAATAAGGCAAGTAATGCAATGCATCATGCTGCTGATACGGCAACAGAAACTACCGTTACCAATTATAGATTGCTTTTTACTGTCCTTACAGGTATTCTTTTGGTGGGTCTTGCTATTTATTTCTTCAAAGGCTGTGGACAAGGAAATGTAACATCTGCTACTCCTGCCGAGGACACCCCTGTTGTAAAAAAAGATACAAATGCCGTAATGCCGGCAGGACCAGAATCAATCAAGGTAAAATTGCCCAATGGAACAGAACTGAATGCCTACAAAGGTGGCATTGAAGACAAGTTGGTTGCCTTCCTCAACACTGATTATTCAAAACTTGGTGCTGATTCCTTAAAGAAAATATGGTTTGATTTTGATAACCTAAATTTTAAGACCGGTAGCGCTGACCTTACCCCGGAGAGCCAAAAACAGGTGGATAATATTGCAGCTATTCTGAAAGCTTTCCCTGAATCCTCCATCAAAATAGGCGGCTATACGGATAAAACAGGCAATGAGGAAAATAATAAAAAACTTTCTGACGCAAGGGCCAAGGCTGTCAGGGCAGCACTAAATAAAGCAGGTGTTGCCAGCCATGTTAGTGATGCTGATGGTTATGGTTCTGCTTTTGCAAAATACCCTGCAAGTGCACCGGAAAGTGATCACATTAAAGACAGACATGTATCGGTAAGCGTGCGACTATGATTACTACCGTTTATTATTATGAAAAGAACCGGTTTCAAAAATGAAACTGGTTCTTATTTAGATTTGTTACATCTTTAATATTAATAAATAGAATCACCTTTTATTTAACTCACAAAAAACTAACTTTTATGGGAATGCTCAAAGAATTTAAAGGTTTTGTCATGAAAGGCAATGTTGTAGACCTTGCCGTTGCTGTGATTATAGGCGCTGCATTTGGAGCCATTGTTTCATCCCTGGTGGATGATGTAATTACGCCATTACTTCTGGCGCCAGCTTTAAAAGCCGCACATGCAGAAGAACTTGATAAACTGACCTGGGGCGCCGTTAAGTACGGAAAGTTCCTGGCTGCCATTATCAAATTTATAGTTATTGCTTTTGTGCTTTTTATGATAATAAAGGCTATGAAAAGTATTGAGAAAAAAGCAGTGCCTGCCGCCTCTGAACCATCCAGTACCGATAAACTGCTGATGGAAATCAGTTCAAAATTGTCAAAATAGCATTTTACCATTTACCCTATCTCTGAATTCACTATGAAAAAAAGCATCTCATGAAGGGCTTAACCCCGATTGAGATGCTTTTTTATTTTACTACGAATGGATGATAAACTCCTTATTTCTTAAAACTCTCAGTCGTTCCCGTAATTGGTATGGCAACCCTGAGCCTGAAACCACTCCCTGGCTTATTATTAAATTCTATCAGTCCATTCAAACTTTCAACCCTGTTTAGGATATTAATCATACCCACACCATTATTATCACTGCCATGATCAATACTCTTTCTGTCATCAGTTACCTCAGTGAAAATCATACTTCTGTCTAATCCCACTTTAATATTAATACGCTTTGCACCTGAGTTTCTAATGATATTCATTATTTGTTCCTGTATAATCCTATAAATGGCCAGATTAATCTCGGGGTCTTTGATTTTATCAACCTTCTGGCTTACTGGCTGTAATTTGATAGTTAATGTACTGCTTGTGTTTAACTTGCTTACCAGTTCAACCAAGGCTTGCTTTAATCCTATCATTTCAAGCGTTGAAGTACTTAAACTATATGTTATACTTTCGATTTCATTGATGACCAGGTTAATATTTTTCTTGACCTCTGTTAGTTTAGATTTGTCCTTCATCTCACTAGCGGTCATCCAATCCAGTAAAACGTAACAGGATGACAGGACTTGATTCACATTCTCATGTAGTTCATAAGCAATTGCCTGCCGCTCTGATTCCTGCGCCTGCAACATAGCCTGAAGGATCTCATTTTTTTTCTGACGCTCTTCTCTTAAGTTATTTTCGATAGATTCCTTCTCTTTTGTAATATCTGTATGTGTGCCTATGATACGGACCGGTTTATTTTTGTCTGACCATTCAATGACCACGCCCCGATCCCTTATCCATCTTGTGGAGCCATCGGCGTGGCGCACCCGGTACTCAAGTGAATGGCTCTCTAATGTCCCGGTTTTGTACATGGTGTCCGTTTCTTCCACCATCCACCGGTCGTCCTCGTGAATACTATTCCACCATAGCAAAATATTATCCTTCAAATCCTTTGGCTTATATCCAATCAAATCAAATATTGTCTCTGAGAAGAAAGTCTCGTTCTGTTGGAAATTATGTTCCCAAACATTATCCCCCACTTTTGCAAGAGCTAACCGGAATATGGCCTCAAATTTTTCTTTCTCTACTTCAGCCGCTTTCCTTTCTGTAATATCCTGTATAATCCCGGTGAAAACCCTGGCCCCATTTTCAGTCGTATATGAATAGGAAGAAGAAGCTGAGTGCCATTTTATCCTTCCGTCAGCGGTTTTCAGACGTCCTTCAAAATAAAATGGCGCATTAGTATCAGAGGAGTGTTTAATCGCCTTAAGTAGTTGTGGTTTGTCTTCTAAAACGATATGATCTAATGAACCACTAAATTTTTCAACTGGAATCCCAAATAACTTTATGATGGTGGGGCTTAAATATTTAAACCCGCTTGTTCCATCCTTATGATAAATGAATTCATACACGGCGCCGGGGACATTTTCAGAAAGAGACCTGAATTGCTGCTCACTTTTGCGTAGTTGCAGTGTATATTCTAAACCCTCAGCATCTGGATCACTTTTTGAAATGCCAGATCTAGAATCTGTCTGTGGCTTGGTATTGATGTTTTCCAAACCAGTTCTAATCCCTCCAGTATCCTCAATTGCTGTAAACCAGAAACCAATCACCTTCTTATCGCTGGTATATACGGCATATACTTCCCATTCAATTCCTTCTTCCACATTTCCATCACTACTTCTTTTGGCAATTCTTCCCAAGGTCAGGGAGTTTTTGGCAAGGGTGCGTGCAACTTTTAAGCATTCCTTTATATCAATTAGCTCGTGCAAACTGAAAATATGTTTGCCGAATAATTCATCTGAGGATAAAGCAAGAGAGGAATACACATTACTGTTACAATAGACAATATTTAGCCGGTTGTCCGTAATGAACGACAGATTAGTTGTATAAGGTGCGATATGATCAGAGCTTGTCATTAAATGTTTGACCTAAAATTCACCAAAGAACTTGGATATACCAGTTCAAATATAGTATTTGTCAAACATCACCATGGATAATTAACAAGGAGGAACAAGTTGAATTATTATTGTTTGAGTTACTCCGTTAGATATACGTCAATAGTTTACATCAAATCGCTTTACTTATATTTAACTTTCCTTCTTGGATTGATCATTTTAAAATAATAAGCAAGGGCTGAACATAGACACTTGGTATGGTTTTAAGCCCGATATTAACAAAACTGACAAATCAATTTTTAGTTATAGGAGCTGATAACAAAAATATTGAGGTTGACTTTTATTACAACTTTTGGCCAGCACTCTTTTAATTTCAATAAATTATCCAATTTAGTATCATCAGCCACTGTTTTTTCATAACGGTTACCCCTGGGGGAAATGGCTCCAATCAACTTTGCTTTATTTCCAAGTGAATCCTGGACATATGCATAGCCATTTTGATTAACAATCCAATCATAGATATTTACTCTTGTTGTAAGCCCTGTCTTTTCTGTTCCATCTTCAACCCATCCAAAATTTGTAATTGCCACATACGGGTTTTCGTAATTGCCTTAATCCGGAAGCGGTTATTAGTACCGTCAGTCTTTCCCAAGTACGCCTTATTGATGTAAAACGGTTAGAATATAAGTCTGGGATAATTTCAAAGGGTGATTTTACCCAACTAAAACCAATTGCCTGAGTTTCTTTGTTACCACTTGCGGGGAGGGCCGAAGCCATTTGTATCTATATACTATCAGATACAAATAATAAGTCGACCTCTTCTTGGTTTTATAAAATGTGCTTTTAATTACCATCCACTTTCCTACAACCGGTAATGTTTGTTTTAGAACTTCTCATCCTTTTTCGTTGGCCTGAGGATTATTCTTCCACTTTTATTCTTAAAAAAAGCGAGAATCTGCCATTTTCCCCTGAAGTATTCTTTGCTAATTTGAAACGGTTTTGATGTTTTTTTCATACCTGTCCTATTACTTGTTATTCGCTTCTTTTTGCTCCGCGATACCAGACCAACTGCATCGGTGAATATATCAGGCTTGGGGTGGTATATGTAGCATAGAATTATACAGGATATTTCTAGAGAAGTAAACCCCTAATCATATTCTTAAGAAAACAGAGTTATCCCCACTAATTGCCAATCACCCTCCCTTATCTCCCCTTTCAAAATGAGATAAAATTTTTAGGTGGAATAAGGTCGGATTCCATATTAATATCTTAACACAGACAATTATGGGAACATAAGTAAAAACAGGTGCCTTCGGGCACCGTTCTTCATTGTAAGAGACGGTTTGTCTTTTACCTGCATTCTACCCTGTGGTCGTAAGAAAAAATAGTATATATATTAACGAACGATAACGAATGATATATAGAACGAGCGTAATCGATCGATACTATTAAAAGGGAGAAAATTATCAGTTTAGTTCTTTAACAATAAAATGAGAATCTATGAACCTCATGAAATCAGGTTGGCAAATGAAATAGCAGAAACATTGAAAGACAGAGAAGCTTTGCCGGTATTCCTAAGTTATACCCGTAAATACACTGAAAGTCATTTAAGAAGGATATTGATGAAGGTAATGTCGATACCGGAGGAAAGTATTCGGAAATCTAGGGGTGCATTATTTACCTTTCTCATCAATCAGCATGGAAGCGGAAACAGTCCTGGGACTTAGTTTTAGTACACGAAACCTGGGGCTAGCAGTTGTCAGATTAGATCAGCTTGTGGATTACTATTCAAAGCTTCACAAGGAGAAATGGACCCTCAAAAAGAGAGAAATGATACTTACCAGCCTAGGGTCGTGTATTGATAGTCATACCATACGGAAGATAAATTTGTCAATACCATACCTGAGACATCAGACAGGTGAATTTATGGAACTCTTGAGTGAAATAAATGAATTGGCACAATCCAAAAATATCGAAGTGATTACCTATACACCCAAAGATTTGTTTCACTTCATTCCCGATTCCAAAAAGAAAACTCAAAAAGTCTTCATGAATCAATTGGTATTACTTTATCCTGAACTTCTTCCCTATTATGAGAAGGAAATGAATAACAGGACGAAGTATTATTACAAGATGTTTGAAGCTATTGGGGTGGCGACAATTTATCTGAAGAAAATTGGTAGATGGCGGAGTTAATGTGAAGGCAGGAGATTAATAATCTTCTGCCTTTTGCATTTTACCCTCCCTTACATCCTTTGCCTGGTTTTCATACAATGAGAAAGAAGAAATATGTTCTTTCACAATTTAAAACCATAATGTATGGAGCCAAACAACATCGAAGTGAAAAAGGATGTATATGCCTTAGTCACTGACCGTATTATTGAATTATTGGAAGCTGGTACCATTCCCTGGCGAAAACCCTGGACCGAAAGAGGGATGCCCCAGAATCTAATTTCAAAAAGGTACTACCGGGGTATTAATCTCATGCTACTGAATTCTCTTGAATTTTCAAGCAATCTCTTCCTTACCTGGAAACAGTTAAAAACAATTAGTGCTTCAGTGAAGAAGGGAGAGAAAGGTACTCTTGTGGTATTTAGCAAAATGGTAGAACAGGAAGTACAGAAAAATGGAACAACCTCCATTGAGAAACGCTCAATGCTCCGGTATTACAAAGTGTTCAACATTGAGCAGTGTACAGACATTCCTGCGGCTTTCCTTCCTACAGATGGCAATCACAATGAACCAATGCAGGAGTATGACCGGATTGTCTCTGAAATGAAAGAGCCTCCTATCATTGAATACAATGAGGATGAAGCATTCTATGATCCCGACAAGGATATCATCAATATGCCAAGACTTGAGTCATTTGAGAGTTCTGAAGCCTATTATGGCACCTTATATCATGAATTGATTCACTCTACAGGTCATAGCAAAAGACTTAACCGGAAAGGGATAGTAGAAAACTATTCCTTTGGCACAGAGATGTATTCTGAAGAAGAACTCATTGCTGAGATTGGTGCCTGTTATCTTAAATCATATACCGGAATACTGATTGATGATTTAAATAATAGTGCTTCCTATATCGCTGAATGGCTCAAGGTGTTGAAGAATAACAGGAGGTTTATTGTTATTGCCTCTGGAAGAAGTCAGCAGGCTGTTGAGTATATCTTATCCAAGTCCGTACCCAGTGAAGAAGCGGTAACATCTTCTGATGTTTTGGTTTAAGGGTTAGTATGATAAAGTCCGTGATTATCTAGTCACGGGCTTTTTTAGTATTATAGAATAGCAATATAGTTACTTAGTTCAATCTGTAACAGGTTTCAATCGTTGTTCACTTTACGAATTGCTAAAATATTCACATCTAATTGAAAATGCTGGTAGTCCGCCCATGCAAAGATTTTACAGAAATTGAACTCGTGTAAATCAAACTTTCTATAGCCAACAGATTGACCATCTACTTCGACCCTGAAATCTACTATAGATGCGTCTTTATTAGAATTAACAGATAAGGTCACAACCTGACCATTATAATCTTGAAGGCTTGTAATCTTATCCTCAATTAATGGAGCATGATAATGAGTCAAGGTTAGCTGATTTTCAAAACTCCAAACATTATCCCCTGTAGACTCAATATCACCTACACATATATGTACATCTGCCACTGAATTGTCCTGGTGCCTTCCCTGAGCAGTAGGGGGGAATTTTTCTTCTTTAGTGAAACGAAAACCCAATCTCCAAAATTTTGTCTTGCCAGGGTTTATAATAATTTTAAAATCTGTCTTTTTTATTTCAAAAGCTTTGTCAATGAAATGGTCGTTTCGCTCTGGAAAATTCCTTGGCGGTGACTGGCTCCGTAAAATTTGATGAATATTGTTTTCAATAAATTCTTTTCTATAATCCTCGAAAGCGAAGTCGATTAAATGTAATCCCGTAATCGCCAATGGAATAAATTTTACTTGATTTCGCCAAGTAGAAAATTCTTTTAGCTCAGCAATTGCCTCTCTAAACTGGAATTTTATTTTTTCGAAAGAAAGAATATTCTCGTTGGTGAATACTATTAAAAATAAATAGGGTTTAGGATCGCCCACAGTAGTCCATTCACTAATGGTTTTCAAAGATTGCAATAATAGCTTTTTATCAAAAGGTGTCCCTGTTTTTCTGATTTTAAATTCAAAAAGTAATAAGGAATTATAGGACTCGGGGTTCCTTAATACCAAATCTACTTTATCATCATTTCGTTGAAATTCCGAAAACGACTGGCCTCTAAAAAATTCCAATGCTTTCTCCTGACCATAAAATTCTAGCAACTCATTTACAATCTTCGTAATGTTAATATTATTTTCAGCTACAAGCTTCTCAATATTTCCATGAACATCAGTGTCTATAACCAAAGCATCCAAATTATCAAGTGTTTCCAACATTTCAGGCTTACGTTTCCATTTTATAGATATTGCATTGTGTTCTTCCAGTTTTACTAAGACTCTGCTTAACGGAATGGGTCGGTCAATTGTACTATCAGGATACAGGTTATAGCAAACACTCTGCGCAACATTTCTTAACTCAAACAGTTGTGCAAATATTGTTTTTGTAGAGGGGCTAATGCTTGAATTACTTCTTGTGTTCTTGGGGTTAACTTGATAAAAATCTTGTTCAGTTCTAACAGGCAATAGCAGTTTCCTTTTTTCCAACTCTTTTATCAGCCGCGTAATATAGCTGTCAAGGAATGGTTTTGTTTGACTATTTATGAATTCTTTACTCATAAGTTTTTAAGATTTCTGCAATCGAAAATTTTGTTTTCTTACTTAAGATCAGGTGAGTTTTTAAGAATAACTGTGTGATAAAATAATCGCGTAATGCTTCGTCAAAGCCCTCCGCAGCAATTTCCTTATCATCTATTGAATCAATAATGTCAATTATCTGTGAATATATAATGTACTCTTTTTCTGTCTTATTGATTTCAAGTGTTGCTTGTGTATCGTTCCAAGAAAGCTGTTGTCTTATCAGGCTGATAAATTTTCTAGGTACCCTTTTGGACAAATAGATCAGATAGTCAATATACCCATTTAATAACCGGGTTTCATCAGTTGATAGCTGAGGTTGCCCTTCTACTATCAGTTTGCTGAAGAGAAGTTGAAACTCTTCTCTAGATAATAATGAGATATGAATACATTTTGCAAAAAGGGTTGACAGTAATGCATCGTCCTCCAACTTTGATTTTTCATATTTGTAAAATAGATTTTGTCCTGCCACGACGATGAAGCTTGCCATTCCTGAGACAAGATAGGGTTTCATTTCGTTAAGCAATTTATCTATATCATAGTCATCTACCTTATCTAGCTCGTCCAATACAAAAACTACTTTGTATTTTTTGTCAAATGCTTTTAGTAAATACAAAAAATGATGATCCGCAATCTCATCATCATACATCGATTTTCTATTGAAATCCTCTTGCTCAGTTTTACTTTTTGACTTACTAACTTTTATATTTAAGAATCCGCTAACTCCTTTAAAAATAGAAGCGGCAATACCTATGATATTAACGACAGTTGTTATATTGAAATAATTGTGAATGCTGTTCAGGGTAAAAAAAATAAGTGTGGCTAAAGGCAACATAACCTTTAGTAAAGACATAATATCTATATCAAAAACAGTAACCTTTACTTTTTTATTGGTTGCGAGGGAGCTGGTAGATGTATCGTAAAAGGTCTTTTCATATAGCTGTTCTAATAATTCAACTGATCTTTCCCCAACCGGAAGAGTTGATTCTTCCTTTTTTATGACTTTAAATGAGGGTAATTGTTTTACCTGCAAGTATAAACCTCTTATAAGCTTCCGAAGTAAATAGGTTTGATTATGATATTTGGAAAAGTTAGTATGCACAAAGACAATTTCTTTCTTCTTAATTGCTTTCTTATTTTCTAGAGTTACGGCCTCGTCTTTTTGCTCCTTTATCTCAAATTCAAGTTTTCGAATAAAGCTACTTTTCCCTGCACCTCTATATCCAGAAATAAGATAACAGGTTGGGGTGCCATTTTTAATATCTTGAATAAGGTCCTTTGAGCCATAGTTAGTAGAAGTGAACAAATCTCTATTCTCATCACAAAATGGAGAGTCTGAAAGTAGTTTATGGTTGATAAGAATTTTCAAGGTGCCATCCTTTAGTGATAATAATTTAAATTACCTCTGTCATTGGAATATTATAATTGCCCTTAAGTAAAATCAAACAACACTTGCTGTTTAGGATACTAAAGTAAATTGCTTTAACTGTTCTATAGTTCAGAAATAATCCACCATTAATTATATCAATATTACTAAATTATTTAAGTATTTTGTGGTTAGATATGAATACCTCTCACTTAAATTGGAGCTCCTTTAATTGGGATGATTTTCAAATTTTAAGTATAAGAATTGCCGAAAATCAAATTCCAGACTGTGATTTTGAATCCTTTTTAAAACATGGTCACAAGCAAGATGGAATAGATTTGTTAAGTTTCAATAAAAAAGACGGAAGTTTCATAACTGTCCAGTGCAAACGAGTCAAAAATTTTACCCCATCAGATCTACAAGAGGTAATTACATCATTTTCGGGTGGGGAATTTCGTGACAAATCATCTCGCTTTATCCTTTGTGTCTCGTCTGACTTACAGAGCAAGAAGATGCAAAACTCAATAATAAAATTAAAAACTGACCTAAGGTCAGAATACAATATTGCTTTCGACTGTTGGGATTTATCTTTTATTGAACTCCATTTAAAAAATTATTGGAGTATTGTTTCATATTATTTCGGAAAGGAAGTTGCGGATAATTTCTGTTATCCGCAATTTTGGGATACTTCTTTTGGAAACCTCTCTCCCATACCCGATTACATCCCCAGAAAAATTTATCCTCTCAATGAAAATACCTATCAAGGCAATGATGGTTGGAACTTTGCCACTAAACAACTGTTTGAACTATACGAGATTTTAGTAAATAACCCTTTAAATACCTTGAAAATTTGTGTCATTGGTGATGCATATCAGGGCAAAAGCAGCTATCTACGACAAGTAGCTTATCTTCTAAAAATAGCAGGGCTTCACATCCAACCATTATTGATAGACATTAAAGATTATTCAATTCAACCGTTAGAAACCCTTCTCAACACAATTTTTGGATCCTGGAAAAATATACCAATCAAAGATCTCGTAGTAATAATTGACGGTCTTGATGAAGCCCCAACTGATAAGTTCGATGAGCTAGTTAGGTACATTAACGAATTTAGTATTTCATATTCTTCTTGTACCATTATTATATCCTGCAGAAAAATATTTTTCAATCATTATAGCGTTGGAAAAATACTTAAAAAATTCAGTTTTTACAACCTCCAGCCTTTACAAGAAGCAGATATTCATTTCTATCTGGATAATGCCTTGGGCAATCTCAAAAATAAATTCGTCAGAGCAGTCGAAAACGCACAAATTTATTCTCTGCTATTTCACCCATTCTATTTGATCAATCTGGTCCAAGACTTTAACCGCCCTCCGCATCAAATACTTAATAATAAAATCAAGTTAATCGATCAATTCATAACCAGGGCCTTCGAGCAATCATACAGCCGTCGAATTCAGGGTGGGCAATCACTAAAACACAAAAGTCTTCGGTTTAAAAAAAATATTCAAAAACTTGCTCTTTCCTTTCAAATAGCGGGAGTTAATGCATTTGGGAGCGAAGAAATTCAGGAAATGTTTCCTGCTTCAGAGGATATAGAATTACTTCAGCATGGGTCTTTTTTGTCCGTATCGAAAACTTATTGGAGTTTTAGTAATGCCTTGTTTCAAGAGCATTTGGCCGCTTTAGCACTTTCTAGCTTGCAGTATGACCAGATAATACAACTGGCCTCAGTTGGCTCGCATTTTAAAAAAGTTAAAACAAAATGGATTCAAACCTTGTCTTCACTAATTTCCCTATTGGAAAATAATGATACTTTATATCAACAACTATTACATTTTCTTGAAAATGATAATGTTGAGCTCATTTTTCAAACGGAAAACAAAAAATATACTGCAGCTTTCAAATTGACTGTCTTAAAGGCATTGATTAATAAATGTATCGCCACCAACACAAGACCTACCATAATCTACGAGGAAACAATTGGGACATTTATCGATGGGGCATCATCGGCAACTGATTACCTCCTTGAAGTCATTAACGATGGCAGTATTAGTGAAAGAGTAAAAATCATTTCCTGTAGAATATTAAGGAATACAGCTCTCAATTCTACTCAAAAAGCAAAATTCCTTTACGTGTCTTTTGAAGAAATAAGGCGCTCGAATGATTCTATGTATGCCGGGAATTTGGTCGCGGTGTTGGCAGCACATGCAATTGGCGACAAAACGACAATTAGTGAATTACTTTCAGAAACAATACATAACGAATACCATTTTTATCGGGAATATGTTTATGAGTTAATTCTAGTGCTAGGTCTTCATGAAGATTTTTATGAGTATGGGCTCATTGGAGTTTCCTATTTAATTAAATACAACAGCACTATTTCACATGGTGGCTCCGAAAGGAGGCTCGAGGAGTTATTATTAGCCACAAATAATCGAAAAAACATTAGTCTACTTTTTATCACGATGCAAGAAAAGGAGTGGCTAGAATTTTACAGGTTTAGAAATAGAGGCGACGACGGCTTCCTTGGCAGACTTTGCAAAAAGTGTATAGAGATATTTTTGACAGATCCCCTTATATTTTTCCCTGTCGCACAATACACCAAAGCAATTGGAAAAGCCTATTTGCGAGATGAATTCAATGAAATTGAACAATTTTTTGAGAAAACAAAATCATATAATCTCATAGTTCGTTTCCTTATAAAAGACATTTTTGAGGATAATGACTGGGAATTCGGTGCTTGGATTACACCTGAGCTATACGACTATATTTTCTTCGAATTTGAATCTAACAATTACGAAATTAGTACACTCCGAGGTTGCTTTGCTGGCCTTAGACAGAAAAATAAAGAAGAAATTGCGAACCAGTTTTACAATCAGTGTATTGATATTACTGAAGGGACAATCAATAGCGATAATTCAAAATGGGGTGACTACCAAAAGACTGAGTTAGTAAAAAGAAAAAATGACTTGAAGTATATTAAGTCTGCAAAATCATTTAGACAAGGTATCATCAAATATTTTGAAGCATATGGAAAAAAAATAATCCCAGAAGATGACTTATATGTTGACCTTGATGATCGACCGTCTCGCGCTAAATCTGATTCATATCTGATTTTTAACTACCTATTGGGATGGATTCGTTCCAATAAGACTGTTTATTTGAAAGAGTGTCTGGCTTTTCTAGATAATAAAGAGAAGTTTGAAGAAATGAGAGTAGATGAAATTTTGATCTACAATTATCAAACTCCAGAATCAGATGCTATATTAAACCCTATTTTAAAAAAATACTATGATTCAAAGCTACCTACAGCAAATTTCGTAAACAGCCTGTGGATCAAAGGCGATCGCTTCCAATGGCTAATCTTAGAAAAAAGATTAGGAGAAATTTTTAAAAAAATCCAATTCCCCACATCCGATCAGCACCTAATCCAAATGGTGTGGCTCGATACAGGTGGTATTAATAATTTTGAAAATAATACCCTAAATAAAACCCAATCGATCTCTCAACTCATTCTTAAAAATCTAAGCCCAAAAGGGTTGGATCAATTTAAGAAGGCCATTGTTGAAAATTTAGAGAAAGGTATTAAACTTGAAGGTGTTTTAGGGAATCACTTAGGTCTTTGTAAACACCTCAAGATTTATGAGGCAAAAGGTAGCATTTTGAAAATTATCCAGATTTCAAAGTTTCAGGAACTATACATGCCACATATTGTGGACATTTACCTGGAGTTGGGCGGTGACTACAGTGAACTACTAAAAGAGTTTTATAAAATCAATTCGGGCTACGATACTTACTATCTACATTTAGTTAAGCACTTATCAAGTCATTACCCAAAGATTATTCAAACATCTTTACTTCAGGCATTAAACAATCCTGACACAGCAGAACAATATAAGATTCGGATTGCGATAGAGCTTGCACAAACCGGACTGATTGATGGTCTAACTTACTTAGCAGGTCTCATTTCGCGAGATAAGAAATCACCCTATAACATTCAAACAGGATACAAAATTTACAATGTTGATACAGTATTGGGGTTAAATGAGTTATCTGGGCTCGTATATTTTTTGGTGGATGAGAAATATTACAATGAGCGAGAATTCCATAACACGGCGCGACATATCATTCTCGAATGGCTAGACGGATTCGCTTCAAAAAGTGAATCAGATCTTGAGTTGGTTGTAACTTTTTTATCCAATCAACAATCAAAGCTAAAGACCGAATATGGAGATATATCTGACCTAACTTGGTACATTAATAGGATGATTGAAAACTTTAGAAACTCAGATAAAAGCACTAAGGGTATTGGGGAAGTAATTACTATTCTAAGCTCATTATCGATTTGATGTTTTCGTACTTATTTGTAAACAAGATCAACTAAGCATCCAAAGGGCAATTCGTGTTGATATACAGTAACTCTTTTGCTTTAATTTGCAAATAACTTAAATCGTCTTCTTTAGCAATACCCTATTAGTAGTATTTTTTGGACAAGGCTTGTTCAATATCTTCATTACTCTGAACTCCCAAAATCTGCAAAACCCAAAGGAAATTACGTATCTATAGACAAAATACAGTCAAATATTTAAATTGTTTCCAAAATGAGTGATTTAAATAAAGTATTTGGATTTGTAAAATCTCAATTACTCTTAAAGCCCTCTGACAGCAAAAATACGGAGATAGAAAATTTTCTAAATCGCCTTAAAAATGGAGATGTCAATTCAAAAAGGCTATTAGTTTGTCTTGGGATCGACCTAAAAACTTATGAAAAGTTAACGTCAACTGGCCGCAAATCTCAAGATTTCATTGATCTTATCCGAAAAGTAATTATAAACATAGAACAAAATAATGTCACTCTTAAGTCCTATAAAGGGACGCCAAGCCCTGCGGTACAATTTGGAATTTCATTGTCCCAAATCCCAAGCTCTGAGTGCAAGCCAATTATTGAAATAAGGCTAAAATCAAATTACGTTAGAATAGTAGCCTTTAAAGATTATATTAACTGGATTGTACGGCAAAACTCGTACATAAATCCAGATGTTCCAGCAGATATTTATCCTGGTGCAATGGATAAATATTATAATGAATTTATTAACAACGGCAGATATAGTAACTTAAAAATCACTAACTTGGGTAGTGGTACCGGCTGGGTATTTATAGCGTCAGAGAATGAATTTGAAGAGAAATTCACAAAAAAGGATTTAACCAATATTTTGTCGGTACTTGGGTTTTATGTAGATAGCATCAAGAAAAACGAATGTTATGTGGGAATGAGATACCCGAAAGAGTTTGAAGAAATAACATATCAACCGACAACCTTAACTGGAGATTGGGGAAATTATTATACAGATAGAATAAGTGTTGGCAATGAATTTTTCTTATGCTACTTTAAACATGATGACTGGGGAAGAACTTTCAGTATAACTGGGGATCTTACTCCTGCAAAAGAACGGACTCATTTAAAATTTGATCACTATGGAAATAAAACGTATGATTTTTCAATATGTGATTTAGGTGTTTTAACAAATGAGCTTGCTAAAACAACAGAAGAAGTAATAATTAAAGAAGCTTTAACTCGCTTTGAAAGGTCGTAATAAATGTCTAATTCAAATTCTATAAAAGAAGCCTTTTCAGCGTATTCAATTGAAGATTGGCACAATTGGATTGACGATATTTTATCGCATGGAATTGCCTATCCTATTAGTACCCTATCCCCATTAGGTGATGTTCTTTCTGACATTTGCGAATATTTATCTCAAAATGAAATTCCTGGCGAAAAATACGATTTAGCAATTAATGAAAAATTAGACCAAGAAATAAGCTTAACTCAGATGTCGGAACAGGATCTGTTTAATATTGAACGGCTACTTGATGTTATCATAATAAGAAAGTCAAATAGTGGCAGAGAGATCATTAAAAAACTTTTCCAAAAAAAAGAGATATGCAATTCAAGAGGCAGAAATGATTTTATTGTCAATAAGGTGTTTCAAGTTTTGTCAAAGCACGATCTTGAACAACCGGAAATTAGGATGGTATTTGAAACTTCTACATTGGTTTATTTGCCTTCTTTCATTGGGGAACCAAGCTTTGTCGGAAACTTTTTAAGATTTGTTAGAATAAAATATGAAATCCATAAATTTTTTGAGGTACTCTCAATTGTTATCGAAAAGATAAGCAATTTACCAAGCCAAGAGCTTATGGATAAAAGAATGGTAACGGTGATCGTCGATAAGTTAATTGAAGTGCATTACTACACACCAGACAAATTCTATAGTTCACTGTATCTATGGGTTACAAAGTATTATAAAAGTCTTAGTAAACTAAGGCTTTTCCCCATCATTCTTCTCGAACTTCAAAACCTCTTTACTAAAAATCCTTACAAAAAAGAAATAACATCCAATCTTTCTAGCGAATCGAAATATGGAAACGCTGCTAATTTCCTACTTGCCGTAATAAATAAAAATGAGTTGCTAAATTCTTTAACTCTTACGGGTTGGGTGGAAATTCTCACTTTTATTTTGAATAAATCTGGCCCAGACTTTATAAAATATTTATTTGAAATTCGATCTTCGTTGTTAAGCTATTATTTTTCTATCTACAAGTTGAATTTAATGCACAAAATTCAAAACGATATATTGATACTAGATGGTTCAAATGAGACCTCACTACAAATTCTTAACTTAATAAACGAAGCATTACAAATTTCTTTTAAAAATCTACCTGCAAAACAGTCAAAAAAAGATTTGTGTAAAGCTTGGTAAAAAGCTAACTAATAATCGATCTCTAATGTCGAATCAATATAACTTTATTGAAACCTTACTAGGAATCCTCACAGATTCGAATTATAAAGCTCTCTTATTTAGAGAAAACCTGAAGATTGACGGTTGGAAATTTCATTATTTAATTGACGCAGATATTATACATAATTATTGTTTCCCACGAGGGATTGACCCGGATAAATTAGACTCGCGGAAAAAAAGGCAATTTTCTGACTCCTATTATGCAGACGAGCAAGTTACTCTTCATTCTCTGTTTCATTTACAAGAAAAAAATCAGAAATTAATAATATTAGAAGAATATTTACCCGAACTGACAGGAATGTTAAAAAAAGCTGAAATTTTTCACGTCCATCAACGCGTAATTGCAAATGAAAAATTCACGAAAATAGGTACGCCACCTGTAGCACAAATATCCTCTGATCTTTCACATGAAGAGTTCAAACGAAAAATCAAAGACGAGTTTTCCTTAATTATTTCACAAGTCATATCAAGAATCGATGGTCTAAAAAAATTTTCAACTCTAGTCGATGAAAAAAAAATTATTTTAGATTATGAAGACCTGAAAGACTCATTTATTGAAGATATTTTAAATACTGAAAGAGGTTCAGAAAAATTGACAAGATATATTGAACAACTTTTTACACAACTTTACCCAAGAGAGATTCAAGGAACTCTAAATAAAAGGAGAGATTCTTCTTGTATCGATCGACTAATAAGTATCAACAATAATATTCAACTAAGTCAAGAGAGGTTAAAAAATAAGGTCGTTTTTGTATTAGTAGGAGATTCACCAATCATGACTGATCTTTTTTCAATTTTGATGCGAGATCCACAGATTGAATTTCCAAAAATAAATGGCGATCCTGTTCCACTCTATATGCCGATTCAGGAATATTTTGCCTATTTAATGAGTAAAAGTTATACCAAAACTGATAAACTAGACCATTTAAGAATAAAAAAAAATATCTCGCAATTAAGAGAAGCGTCAAGCGAGATCAAAAAATTGACATCCCGAATTAATCCATACGAAAATGACAGCAAACCACTTGAGGAAATTTTCCAAACGGTACTAAACAATCACCCCGATTTGTTTCAAAATTATAAATCCTTAAGAAATAATTTAGAGAATGTTGGGTTATTAGGTAGTTTGCATGCATTATTCTCCTCACTTGAAAGTGCTCTAAAAAAAGACGATGACACTAATCTGAAATTAATATACACCGCCCTTACTAAGGATGGGGACAAACTTCTAAAAGAATTGCTTTTTGAAAAAGAGGAACTTCTTGAGCGACTAATTCATGAAGCTCGCTTCAATTCCTCTTTTTTAAATGGTATTTCATATATACAAGATAACAAAAGTGGTTTTATTATCTCCAAAGGAATTGACCCTATAGAAGGTAGGTATCAGCATTTACCAGTATTTTTAAACTTTAAATACTCCGAAATTTCAGGCGAATATCACAATCAAATGTACCAGTTAACTGAGTTAGTTCTTAACCAAGATTTAAATAAAAGCAAAGAGCTTTGTATTAAGCTAGAAAAACTTCTTATTAACTTAAACAAAACAAAATCGTCGAGCGACTCGCCAATAGAGGAAAAATTAATAAAAGCATTTATTTCTTTATTGTTGCCTTCTGAAATAACTGCAGAAGGAAAATTAAATGATCTTGACACTTTTGCTTGGTTGAAAGAAATCGAAGATCGACTTGGAGAAACGACCCCATTATTAAATGAGATATGGTATATGTTGTGTTGGGTATCAAGAAGGACTGGCAATTACCGCAAAGCAGTTCACTACGCAAATTTGGGGATTGAAAATTTTAGTACAGATCCGAGATTTCATCATGGTCTTTTTCTCGCACTTTGTTGTGACTACTTAAGTGATAAAAGCACTCAAAGTTTAAATAAAATAGAGGAGATGACAGCACTTAACGAGAAAGCATATTATCTATATCAACCGTTTATTTCTAAAATTTATTCGGATAAGAATTATTTATTAGTCTCCGATAAAATTACCGAGTGTTTTACTAATAACTTTTGTTACCTGTATACGGAAAAGGCAAAATACTTACTCGGTAATAATGGCTCAGACCCCAATTCAATCAGAAGCTATTTAGAGTTAGCTAGATCAAGACTTAACAATCTTAAAAAAACTAATGGCTTTAAAGAAGGACTATGTGAATACTACCATACAGAAGCTTATTTAGAATTTATTGAATCATTTTTCCCTGAAAAATATTCTCCACTTGAAAAGTTATTTCATTCAACAAGGGCAATTGAACGGGCATGCGCTTTGGTAACTACTCCCGATATGAAAGAAAAATACCTCTTCCTAAAGCTTGAGATAGAAGAAAGAATTAAGAAACTACAACTTAAAATGAATTAAAAAAGCAGGAACTAGGTTACATATTCTGTCACTGCTATATCCTTGACAAGTTCTATACAACTGATATTCTATTGAGAAAACATCTTTCACAATGGAAAAAAAGTCTATTGACTCAAATGAGGTCACAATTCTTAATCTACAGAGGATTATTAAATCTGCTCAAAACAAGCCGTTTTCAGAAATTGCAATATTAGCAAAAGATATTATCGTATCCCAAAAGCGTTATATAAAGCATAGCTTTATACTTATCCGTAGATACCACCCTTTAGATGGATACGAAAAAATGTCAGATTGGGAAAGAGCTGACTACAGGAAAACTTGCTCACTACTCGATAGCGGTGAAACTTTGACTAATGAAGATAAAATTGAGATAGGTTTAATACCGATTTCATCTCTTCAATTAATAATTGTGATTTGAGCATTGAAAAACTCAAGTGAATGACTTGGGTTTTTTGTTGCATATTAGGATTTATTGCTTAATAGAAAATCTAAACCAATATGGATAAAGGAAAACAAGTTGGTATCTGGATTCGGGTATCAACTGAAATGCAAGTGAAGGATGAAAGTCCTGAACATCATGAAAAACGAGCAAGGCTATATGCTGAAGCTAAAAACTGGGAGGTGATAGAAGTGTATCGCCTTGAGGCAGTAAGTGGTAAATCAGTTATGGAGCAACCTGAAACAAAGCGAATGCTCCATGATATAAAGACAGGAAAGATTAACGCTTTGATTTTTTCTAAGCTTGCACGGTTAGCACGAAATACTAAAGAGCTATTGGATTTTGCTGAGATTTTTAAAAAGAATAATGCTGACCTCATATCCTTAGCCGAAAGCATTGATACTTCAAGTCCAGCAGGGAGGTTATTTTACACCATGATCGCTGCTATGGCTACTTGGGAACGGGAAGAAATCGCAGATCGGGTTGCTGCTTCAGTCCCTATCCGGGCAAGGATGGGTAAGCCACTAAGCGGTCAGACTTCACTGGGATACCGCTGGGAAGGAAAAGTATTAGTCATTGATGAAAAGGAGGCTCCTATAAGAAAACTTATCTATGAACTCTTTCTCCAAAACAGGAGAAAAAAAGCCACTGCCAAATCCCTTAATGACATGGGATATCGTACTCGTAACGGCAGCAAATTTACTCATGGCACAATTGTCAGATTGTTACGGGACACTACAGCCAAAGGCTTGAGGAAAGCAAATTACACTACTGGTAAAAAGGATGGAATGTCATCGAGATTGAAGCCACAAAATGAATGGGTAATCACACCCTGTCCGGCTATTATTACAGTAGAATTGTGGGATGAATGTAACCGGATATTGGACGAACAACTGGCTAAAAGAACACCACCCGGACCCAAAGCCGTACATCTCCTCTCAGGATACCTAACTTGTACCTGTGGAAGCAAACTGTATGTGTATCATAAGGACAAGAATCCAACCTACCGCTGCAAGGCTTGTAACACCAAGGTTCCAGTAACTGATATTGACGCAATTTTTCATGACCAGTTAAAGAAGTTGCTGCTTACAGAAACAGATATCAGCGACCACCTGCAAAAGTCAGATTCAGAGTTGAAGGAAAAGGATAATCTATTGGAACTCGCAACCCAGGAAGCGACTCAACTTCGCAAAGAAATGGCTGCTTTGGTGAAAATGCGAACCAGAGAGGAACTTAGCCGGGAAAGCTTCATCGCAAGTCACCGTCCTTTGGAAGAGCAATTGGAACAACTTGAGAAATACCTACCTGACCTCCAGGCTGAAGTTGATTTCCTGAAAATCCGATTTCTTTCTACCGATGTTATCATTCAGGAAGCCAGAGATTTATACCAAAATTGGAACGGTATGCCATTTGAGAAAAAGCGTTCCATTGTTGAGGCTATTACGGATAAGATTACCGTTGGAAAGGAAGACATCCACATTTCGCTTTCATATCTCCCACCCACCTCCCAAAATAGCGGAAAAAGTGACCACAAGGCACACAATTTGGGCCCGGTGTAATAGTAGGTGTTAAATATGCGGTGTATATTATTTCCTTTATTAATCATGGCATTAAGGAGATTGATAAAACGGACAGCAAGCTGGATGAAATCATTCCGGAACAAGTGACGGCGGAAGTGGAAACGACATCGCAGGTAGAAAAATCGCTGCTGAAAATATTGAGACAGTGGAGCGATGTATCGGAGCTGGTGCCATTGGGCGATCGCTGGCTGGGCGGAACGATGTTGTTGCAGCCGGCGGATAAATCGCAAAAACCAAAAGAAGTCCCGATTGATATCTTCTTTCATAAGATTGTGATGCTGCGCGATCGTCTTCGTGTGATGGAACAACAA
Source organism: Chitinophagaceae bacterium (assembly GCA_044223995.1). GTDB lineage: Bacteria > Bacteroidota > Bacteroidia > Chitinophagales > Chitinophagaceae > JACMLD01. Next base: position 171,776 of record JBGALE010000009.1, on the reverse strand, counting down.
ATCAATGCACATAAAACTTTATCAGATGAAGAAAAGATAAACCTGCAGCAGTACATCACCAGGATTTACGGAACGCTGACGACGTTTAATGTACTGTTTAAAAACAAGGAGCATTGGTTTGTGGGGGACAAGGGGGCTGGAGAATAGGAAATGATTGGGGATTTTATCCTGATCGCTACACTATTCATCAAACTTATATTACAATAAAAATTTTCTGAAGCAAACGCTGTTTGGGCTGCCGATGTATTTACCAAAATTAGGGATGTTGGTATACCCGTTTTTATGATAAAACGCAATAGCTTCCGGTTGGTTTTTGCCGGTTTCCAATAGGCAAACAGTATATTCCAATGTACGGCTCCAGTTTTCCAGCTCATGCAGTATAGCCACTGCGATTCCTTTATTACGGTGGGAAGGACGCACATACATTCTTTTTATTTCTATCGAACCAGCGTCATATTGGTAGAAAGCACCACAACCTACAGGTTCTTGTTGTTCATAGGCAACAACTGTTTTCAAATCGCCTTCAATCCTGTTTAGTTCAGCATACAATGCATGATCTTCACCGTCACGTACTTTGAGCTCCAATTCTAATTCCGCGGCCAGTGTTTGGAAGTCAGGATGGTAAGAAGTAAGGCGCTGGAGGATCATGCAAGTGATTGTATGGTCAAATATATGTTGTTTGACAACTATTCCCGCAAGTATCAAAGTAACAATTACTTCAACGAGGTGAACTGTGAATTGACAATTTGAATAACTATTTCTTATTTCTTTGCGGGACGCTGGCGCCTGGTGCGGTGGTATATGTAGTATGTGCAATCGCCGAGCCAGGTATTTCCGCATGCATCCCGGTGGATGAATCTATCTAAGCAGTACTTCGTTTTTATTTCTGTGTGGTTTACTTTTTACCCGTCATTTGTTTGAATTTCGCAATGTCGAGGTATATTATTGCCCAGTTGTGACCATCTACATCTTCAATATTTCGTATTTGCATAAATCCTTCGTCCATCATTGGCGTCGATTCTTTTCCTCCTGCTTTTAGACCTTTTTCGATAATTTCATTGACCTTGTCAAGGCTTTCCACTGGAAGTGTAAATGTGGCGATGGCATTTTCCTTCGTATCAGGAAGTTTCTTCTTATTTCCTGAGTTGAACATTTTGTATGCCTGTAACATCACAAATATCTGGTCACTCCAAACCATACATTTTTGGTCATCAAACGTAAATAGTGAATTGACTGTAAAACCCAATTGTAGATAAAAGTCCATTGATGCTTCCACATCTTTTACCGGTAAATTGATAAATATTTGTTTCATTGCCTGTTTTTATTTTTCTCCGCCGAGTGCTTCCTGAAAAGGGCGCTGCGAAATTGTGCATTTTGTTTCGATGAATACACGTTTTTTCCAAACTATTATTCGCCAAGGTATCAATTTAATTAAGAGTTGGCTACAGGATTTGTTCTTTTAGGTGACATCTCTGTTCATCGAGGGGCGCGCGGAATGAATTTGATGAATTATTTCTGGCATGTTGTGTTTCCCGGCGTTCATAAATTCTTTACTGTTTTAATCTACCATCAGCACTCTGCTATTTCCATAAAAATATCCACTAATTCTTTTGGCCGGCTGAAGAAAGGAGAATGGCTGGTGGGCAACTGGTAGACTTTAGTACAAGGCGTTTCTGTATACATGAGCTGCTGAATAAATGGTGTGACAGCCCTGTCCTCCGTACATTCAATATAATACCTCGGCACGGAACCATAGTTTTCTTCCGTCAGTTGCAATGGCGTTATGCCAGACTCCACCGGTTCATGACTAAGGATATATTTCGCTGCGGCGGCAATATCGTTATCGCAATCATGGTACAATCCCTCTTTAAAAATTGCTGGCTGCAAGGTGTGGGAACCGGTATCAGGGTGTTGCGTTACATAAGGCTTCAGCCAGCCTTCGGTATCCTGTACAGAATATTCCCGCTGCGTTTTGCCATTGGGCACCAGGTACGCGGCGAGGTATACCAGCTTTTCTATTTTCTCCGGGCGAAACTCCGCTACCAGACTTTCTGTACCGTGTCGAAAAAACGCACTTCTTCAATCGGCGTTTTGTCCCTGCCCATACCGGGTAAATCGATGGCGATGGCCCTATGTCCTGCTGCTTCAATCATGGGAACTACTTTATGCCAGTTCCAGGCATTGTGCCACGACCCGTGAATCAAAATAAATGTTTTCATGATGTCTTTTGTTTACACAAATTTGCCATCATATAAGCACCAAACAAACCCGAAACTTGCGGTGTTTTTAATAAGCACAAACTATCTTGCTGCGGAAGCGATGGCGGGCAGGCAGGCTAATAAATATGCAGAGAAGTGTTGCTATTGTAAGAAAGTTCTTTTGTACGCCTCCAGGAAATGATCAATGTCTGCCCTGGTATTACTGAGTGAAAAGACCAACCTTACTTCTTTTCGTTCTTCGTCCCACCTATAAAAATGAGCCATTTTTTGCAGCTTATTGAACCTTGCAGTACTCATTGCCAGGAAAACCATATTGGTTTCAACCGGGTAAGCTGCTTGTGTATTATGTATGTCTGCCAGCTTTTTTGCACAGTAGGTTGCGAGAGAATTTGTTTTCGAAGCAAGCTGTTTCCAGTAGTCATTTTTGAGCAGTGCACAAAATTGTGCCGCTATAAACCTGTTTTTAGATGCGAGCTGCATACTTCTTTTGTGTTGGAATGGCAGGTTTGCAAATCGTTTACTATTGAAGAATACAACTGCTTCCCCAAACAACAATCCCGACTTTGTACCGCCCAGGGTAATGACGTCGGCGGCGCTCAGCTTTGCAAATTCTGATAAGCTGCCCTCCGTCGCTGCCAGTGCATTGAAAAGCCTGGCGCCATCAATGTGCAAGAGTACCTGATATTTTTTGCAGCAGCGGCTGATTTCCTGTAATTCCTCCCTGCTGTAAACCGTTCCATATTCTGTTGGCTGTGTTATTGTCAATACAGCAGCCGGGGGCAGGTGTACACCATTGCTTCTATTAATATTACTTAGGAGATCGGCCACTGAAATTTTTCCATTGATTGATTTCACCGGGTACAGTCGGCAACCCGTGAAGGTTTCCGGTGCAGTTGATTCGGCTGTATACAGATGTGATACATCCGAACACAAAACGGCCGTATGCCGTTGAGCGATGGAACCCAATGCAAAATTGTTGGCGCCTGTTCCGTTAAAACAAAAGAATACTTCTATATCACTCCTGCCGAACGCATGTTGCAATAACTCCTTTGCCTTCTGGGTATACTCATCTTCTCCATAAGAAGGAACAAATCCTTTGTTTGATTTCACCAATGCTTTTAGAATAGCAGGATCTGCGGCATCATAATTTTCACTGCAGAAGTACATGGCTATTTTAATTTTAAAAACTGTAATGCTTTTTCCATAAATACATCCCTGCCAGGCTTTTCTTCCTCTTTGCGCCAGTCGATAAATACCGGTGGTATATATTCTTCGCGGGGCAACCCATTGATATGGTATAATTTTTCCGCGGTAAAAGTGAAATGAATTTTCGTATTGGGCATCTCATAGGAATAAACTGCACCATTTAACTGTGCCATCCTTGTCCCGATAATTTTTGTCGATGGTCGCTTCAATGCATCAAATGCAATAACAATGGCTTACCATAATATTTTCCCTTGCGGGGAGATACTATCTCTTCCCAGCTTCTTTTTACACCGGTTTGCTTTTCTTCTGCGGGATATTCATGTTTCTGGTAAAAATGTTCCTCCCTGGTAAACCAGCCCACAATAGCTTTTGCTACCGTCGTGTTACCGCCGCTGGGTGTTTCGCGCAAATCAAGTATCAGTGAAGAAGTATTTTTAAATGACAGCATGGCACTGTCGAATACAGCAATCAGTTCATTGTCGTACAAACAATCATTTATTTTAATGTACCCTGTCGTGCCAATCATCCTTGTCGCTATTTTACCATTATATTGAATATGCTCCAGCAAGGCAACAGGCTGATCCGGGAAATAATCTTTTGTAACCCCTTTATAACTTGCAGTAATTTTTCTTGGCACCACATGATTCCCCGAAAGCAATATCCGCAATGCATAGCTCAAGGCTTCGTTATCAAAACCTGTCAATGTTTTGGGCAGGAATGCCGCCATAGCAGCTTTTACGGGTATACCGTTCACCGCTATAATTTCCATGCCCGCATGTATGCCTGCTTTTTCTGCACCAAAATTTTTTCTCACCGATGTGACCATTGGCTTTCCTTCAATGTATTCCGCCCATATATCTGTACCCGAGGGGACCAGCCTGCGCGAGTTGTCTGTATTGGTATTTAATATAGAATGGTGATCATAGATTTCTATGAGGCTCTTTTCCAATATGGTCACAAACTGATCCCTGTTGGTGGTACTGTCAATCATGGACAGGTAGATCGCTTTCACCTTTTGCCAGTCCGTATGCTTTTTATTAAAATATGCATATTCATCGTTGATGCTCGTCCAGAAATATTGGTAATCCTGCCGGTATTGCTCAGCGGTAATTGCAGCGGACTGTCCGAAAGCAATGACCTGCATTACGAGCGGCAACAAAAGGGAAAATGGCCGTTTCATATATCTTTTTTGTAATTGAATGATTGATTCAACTACAAAATTATCCGGATGATCCTTGTTTCAATAGTAAGATATTGCAGTAAGTGACATTACTGGCCGCGGTAGGTAAGTGGCGTTACCCCCGTAATCCTTTTAAAATGCATGCAGAAATGGGTGGCATCATAAAACCCGGTGGATATAGCAATGTCGAGTAAATCGCTTTGTGTTTGCAATAGTTCTTTCGATTTTTCAATCCGTTTCAGGATGATATAATTATTGGGCGTGAGGCCTGTTTCCTGTTTAAACAAACGCAGGAATTTATATTTATCCAGTCCAAACTTTTTGGCGGCTATATCCAGTGAAAATTTGTCAAAGGTTTCTTCTGCCAGGTATTTTTGAAAATGACTGCTCTTTCGCCCGGGGTTAAAAATACCTGGTGCCTGGTGGGTGACCAGTCTTTTCAATGCTTCCAGCAAAGCGCTTTCAACGGCGGGCTCATCTTTACTAACTTCCTGGCTGATTAAAAATAATTGCTGAAAGAGAAAATTGTCAGTAATAATTTTTTCTTCAAAAAATACCGGCCTGTTCTTATTTATACTTTTCAGTACATCGGGGGAAATATAAAATGTAAAGAAGGAGCTTCCCATTTTATTGTCACAAATGGTGGAATGCACCTCATCCGGGTTGGTGACAACAATTTTACCAACAGGCGCCTGGAAAAAACGGTTATTAAGTTTGGTAGAAAATATTTCTTCAATAACAAGGGTGATATTGAAGGTGCTGTGGGTATGGAATGGAAAATTAAGTGCATGCCTTTTTGCATCCAGCAGCTCCAGTCCATCCAGCACCGGCAGTTTATAAAAAGTATTTTTTGATGTACGCTTCATTGTCTGCAAACCGGGCACAATAAATGTTTCCCGTGATCAGCCAATAAAATTATATACTTTTTGGTTACAGCGTTGTTATTAATCCGGTGAAAAATGAACAGCAAAGAAATAAAAGTTGTGGGGCAGCATCAAAGTTTTGTTTCCTTCATTCGTCGGGGGGAGAGGGAATTTTTATACAGCGCGGCAATTTCATCCCCTAAAAAGGTGTGTTTTAGGTATTGCTGCAGGTACCAGGCGCGTGCAAATATTTTTACTGCCAAAGGGCGGTTGTATTTTGAATACACTTCTATATCCTGCCGGACAATCAAATCTATCTTGTGCTGATCTTCCCAAATCATTGCCGCACTTTGACCGTCGGAATGAACAAGGCTTGTAGCAGGATGATAAAACATCCTGGCTCCGGCATTGTTTAGTTTAAACATGAGATCCTTGTCCTCCGAATACATGAAATAATCTTCGGTAAACATACCAATGTCTGTAAATACTTTTTTCCGTAACATCAGGAAGGCGCCATTGATACTATACACCCGGGATGGCTTTTTCCTTCTGCGTATCCATTTGCGCCAGAGAGCCGATAAACCGGTCAGGTTAAAAAATATAAACGAGCCTACAGAAAGACCTGATGAAAAATTGTTCAGTTCATTACCATCATCGTGCAGCATGCGGCAGGTAACTGCATCGGCATGAAGCATTTTCATTTGTTCCAGGCATTGGGTAATTGAATTATCATGCAGTACAATATCGTTGTTGATGAGCAGTATATAGTCAATACCTGCGGGCAATGCTACTACTTCTTTATTGATGCCACGTGCGAAACCGAGGTTTTCGTTGTTCTTTTTAAAAACGACAGCAGGAAATTCCTTCTTGAACTGTTCAAATGAATCGTCTTCGGTAGAATGATTGTCAGCAACAACAATATGAAAGTTACCGGCTTGTTCAAACTGGTAGATGGATCGCAGGAGGGACCCGGTCAAAAAAGACTTGTTGTATTGCAATATGATTACTGCCAGTTTGCTTTGTGACATAGTCGGATAAGTTTTCCGGTTTACTGATATATACAGTCGACCGTTTTGCGTCTTCCGTTGTAAAGGGTATAGAAAAATACACAGAACCCATAAGGCTTTCTCAACACCGGGCGCAAAACTAATGGTTAGTGGCCATTGGTGCAAGATGATACCAAATAAAAAAGCAGGAGGCCGTAAGCCTCACTGCTTCATCATTAAACCAACAACAGTCACTGAATTAAGAAGTCTTTTTAACCGGGCATGTGCTGATGCCAAACAAGGAATACAAAGGGCAGACACTTACCAGGCTGGTAAGCAGGAATATACCGGCAACTACCAGCAGTACGATGGCTACTGTGCCACTGATTACATGTAAAAAATACAATACAGCTATTACTGCGGCTACCAGTAGCCTGAAAATTCTGTCGGCGTTGCCCATGTTGCGTTTCATGTTAGAAGAGTTTATTGATTGAATAATTTTTGTTCAGCCTGCGGGCGGTAATGGTCGGTTGACCAATACGTCAACAGCAGCAGAACAGGTATAATTTTCTGAAAGTAAAGCTAGCGGGATGGAAAGGGAATAAGCGTGACTTTCATCACACGTTGAAATGATTTTTATAATGTATTGAAGGTCTTTTCCATGTACACAACATCCAGGTTGGAACTGGGGTTTTGGTGGACGGTGGTAATATCATTAAAACCATATTGACGGTAGAGGTGGATGGCTGGCTGCAGCCGTTGAAGCGTATCGAGTTTCATGCTGGCAAAATTTCTTTCTTTCCCCTCCCATAAAACCCTTTCCACCAGCCGGCGGCCGATGCCATGCTGCCGATATCCTGGCCGTACATACAGCCGTTTCATCTCACAACTGGTTTTATCCGCCAACGCCAGCAGCGCTATACAACCTGCAGGCTCCTCCTTCCAGTAAGCAATAAAAACAGCACCCGGTGCGGCATATTTCTTCAGCGGGTTGGTAAGTTCTTCTGAAAAACTTTGAAAGCAAATGTTCTCTTTCAATTCAGCTTCGTATTCCGTAAATAACTCCCGGATGATATCCAGTTCCTTCCCTTCTTCTTTGACTTCGTGCAGTGTCAGCATAGCTGAATATTGATGTGCTAAGATAAAAAATAAAAGGAAGTGCTTTGCGGCAGACTTAGTAAATTCAGCCAGCAAAACCTGCGTAATGAATCGATTATTGACAGCCATCTTCTTCTTTCTCCTGGTGCCCTTTGCTTTATACAGCCTGTCTTACGAACAAATCCACCAGTCTGCCATCGTGGTAGATACCCACAATGATGTGTTATCTACTGCAACGATGAAGGGTTTGTCAATCGAAACTGATCTGACCGGTAAAACGCATTCCGATATTGCACGGTTCAAAAAAGCAGGTATTGATGTACAGGTATTTTCTATTTTCTGCGATGAACGTTTTGGAAAGGATACCGCTTTTACATTTGCCAATATTGAAATTGATTCCCTGCTGGCTATCATCAAACGAAACCCTGACAAGATGATGCTGGTAACTTCTCCTGCCTCTTTGCAAAAGGCTGTTGGCCAGCACAAACTTGCCTGCATGATGGGTGTGGAAGGCGGCCATATGATGGAAGACCGGCTCGATTACCTTGACAGTCTGTTTAAGCGTGGCGTGCGCTACATGACGCTTACGTGGAACAACAGTACCAGTTGGGCCAGTTCTGCCAAAGACGAAACACAAAACACGGTACCCAATCCAAAAAAGGGATTGAATGATTTTGGGAAACAGGTGGTAAAACGTATGAACGAACTCGGCATGCTGGTCGACCTGTCGCATGTAGGCGAACAAACTTTCTGGGATGCTATCAATACCACTACCAGGCCGGTATTGGTGTCGCACAGTTGCGCATACAGTCTTTGCCCTGTATTCAGGAACCTGAAAGATGAACAGATTAAAGCAGTCGGTAAAAACGGCGGTGTTATCCACCTTAATTTTTATTCCGGTTTTTTGGACAGCAATTTTATGAAAAGAAAGGACGCATTCATAGCAAGTCATCATACCGAACGCGATTCATTACTGCAACTGAAATGGGCAACCTATGAAATAGAAGAATGGATGGCCAAAAAATATCCCGCTGAAGCCAATGAATTAAGGCCACCCTTGTCCCTGTTAATCGATCACCTCGATTATATTGTAAAACTAATTGGTGCAGATCATGTAGGGCTGGGTTCTGATTTTGATGGAATTGATTCCGCACCAAAGGAGCTGGACGATGTAACGAATCTTCCACTGGTAACAAAAGAATTGCTGAAGCGGGGTTATTCCAAAAAAGATATTCAAAAGATACTGGGCGGTAATTTTATCCGCCTGTTGAAAGCCAATACACATTAGACGCTTATCCCAACTATTTTACTTAAAAAAATACCATGCCCGAAAATCAGTCAGCAGGCAAGGCAGGGAGTGAAACAACTGTTTCACTGAGCAGGGTATTAAATTTACCAACTGGCATATTACTCGTTGCCGGTATTATGATCGGCTCGGGCGTTTTTAAAAAACTCGCGCCTATGTCTCAACTGGGACTGGGTGAAGGATATATTTTACTGGCATGGATAGTGGCAGGCTTTATTACCATGCTCGGTGCATTTACCTATAGCGGCCTTGCCAGTATGACAACAGAAACCGGCGGGGTGTATGAATACCTGCGTTTGACTCATGGAAACTTCTTTTCCTTTTTATTCGGCTGGTCGATTTTTACGATTGGTGGCAGCGGGGCCATTGCAGCGCTGGCATTTATTTTTTCGCAGTCGGTCAACAACCTTATACAGTTTCCCAATCCGGCTGCCAGCCTCGGGCATATTTCCATTGGGGGCTTTATCTATCCATTCGCTGCTTCCGGTATCAAGATATTTGCTGTGCTCACCATTTGCGTACTTACCTGGCTCAATTACCGCGGCGTTAAAAAAGGAAGCGCCCTGAATAATATCGTTACTGCTGCAAAGATCCTGGGAATATTGCTATTGATTGTGCTTGGTTTATTGTATAACCAACCACACGGACCTGCTGCTGCACCTGCAGCCATACAGTCAGTAAAGGGGCTTGCATTGTTCAGTGCACTGTTTGGGGCGATGCTAAGTGCCTTGTGGGCTTTTGATGGCTGGGCAAATATTACCTATATAACAGGCGAAATAAAAAACCCGAAACGCAATGTGCCGATTGCTATTGTGGCAGGAGTGGGTATTGCGATGCTATTATATGTAATGCTCAATTTTTCCTTTATGCGGGTATTGCCGTTGCCTGTCATTGCATCCATTCCCCAAAATAATATTGTAGCAGCAGAAGTGGCCAGTGTTTTAATGGGAAGATTTGGTATTACCATCATATCACTGCTGATTATGCTGAGTACTTTTGGCGCTGTGAACGCCTGTATCATTGTTTACCCCCGGCTGTATTATCGCATGGCACAGGAAAAATTCTTTTTTGGTAAAGTATCAAAAGTGCATCCCGTGTTCAGGACACCGCATATCTCGCTGATTTATTCTATGGTTTGGAGTTGTATATTGGTGATAACCGGTACATTTGACCAGTTAACCAATCTTGTCATATTTTCCGGTTACCTTTTTTTTGGTTTAATTGCATGGGGGCTGGTGAAGATGAAAAGAAAAGGGCTGATAACTGCCAAAGTAATTGGTTACCCGGTAACCCCTTTTGTCATCATTATCTTTTCTGCTATCCTGGTGATAAACACCATCCTTGTCCAACCAAAAGAATCAATGGCGGGCATTGCGCTTATAGCCAGCGGCGTGCCACTTTATTATTATTTTAAAAAGAAGCAGCGATCCTGATATCAATATGGGAGAAGAAGAAATACTGCCACCAGAACAACCACTGCCGGGCGGAGAAGCAATTACTCCGCAACAGGATACTACTGGTATGCCTGCTGAGACACCTGTTGAACCATTACAAACTACTGCTATGGAAGTGCACCACCCACACCATGTACACCACAAGAAAAAGTGGAAGGACTACCTGTTCGAATTTTTTATGCTAACCCTTGCTGTTAGTGCCGGTTTTTTTGTGGAGAACCTGCGTGAGCATTATGTAGAACATGAGCGGGCCAATGAATATGCGTCCATGTTGCACCAGGACCTGGTAAATGATACACTTATCATGAACATCATTATTGATTTCAGGAATGCGCAGGCAAAAAAATACGATACACTTCGTCACATGATTGACAGTGTCCCCTTTTCTAAAATGGATAAAATAAAATTTGCAAGGCTTGTTTATTCAGTGGGCGATACAAGGCATTTTCTCGTCAATAATTCAACTTATCAGCAGTTAAAATCTTCCGGTTCATTGCGGTATTTTAAAGACACCGCACTTATCAGGTTGCTAAGCACCTACGAAGAAGATATTAAACATGGAGAATTTATACAGGAAGAGGAAAAGCAATTATCATCCGCCCAGATCATGCCTTTTAAGCTGCAGCACCTGAATATGAAACTAACTGAAGGGAACGCTACTGCAGCAATCAATGAAAATTTTCCATCAGACCTGTTAATTGATTTTGACCGGAAGACAATGATGGAATTGTATAACCTGGTAAGAATAAGTGCTTGGTATAATTCATTTTTAAGCAAACCTGTATTTGACCCTTATAAACAAAAAGCAGCGCATATCATCAACCTCCTCCAGGAAGAATATCATTTGAATGAATAATAACTGAAATCATAGGACAACAGGATGTTTACACTGTGGGCTTATTACCTGTGAAAAACATATTCTCCGTAACCTTTTTCTGATGACAGTACACTGGTCGTCTTCTGCGTATAGTTAATCTGGATCTTCGTTCCGCCACTGGTAGTAGTTACCTGCACACCCGGATATTTATTGGTTGATTTTACAGCGAAAGGAAAATAGATATCGCGCTTACCAGGATTGCCATGCACACGAATTTTAATATCGTTTTTCTCTACCGATACTTCACAGGCGCCTCCTGATAAATTAATTCCATTATTTATAAAGGTAGCAGTAGTAAAACTTGCCAGCCATTGGCCCGCTGAAGAAGTATAACTATAGGCATTGGGAGAAATGATCAGTTCTGATTTACCTGTTTTTAACTGGATAAGGTTGGTACCGATTTGCTTCACCTTGTCTTTATAAATATCCATCCCTTTAAAATAAGGCAGGATGACATTAAAGAATGGGCCATTGCTTTTCAACCTGAATATTTGTTGTGTTTCTGTGTATTGCTTTTTATAGACAGCCCTGTATTCTTCCACTTCTGCAGCATTTTGCCAGTTGTTTGTCCACTGGCTCATGGTAAGGCTTTCTGTACTGGGGCTGAGTGCATACAAATACCAGTTAATGCCTCCTGTTGGATGAAGCTGCGTTGACCAATCCTGCCCGGTAAAAACAAATATGTTCATTCCTTTCGACAATTCCCTTTCCGGTGTTGCTTCCGGCAAGTCATGACTCTTGTTAAACAAACCATCCCAAAATTTATCAACCGGCTGAATAGTTCCAGAGGTGGAAATAACAGGCCCCTGCGACATAAACATCATACTCCAAATGGAAGGGTTGTTACCAGTAACACTATCGTAAAAAGCGATAACAGGCATATCATCATCTATCGTGATCATGTACGCATTCCGGTACCACTTTTCCTGTTTTCCTGTCATTAATGATTTTGATACGGAGCTTCTGCCCAATTTGGCAAATTCTGTTTGTTCCGAATTAAGCCAGGGATTACCGCTGGATTGGCTCATACTGATGGGCTGGTTTGATTTATTCCATTCCGGAAATTGTGAGTAAGGAACTACCATGTTGCGGATACGCGCATCATCTGCCCTTGGGTAATAAAAGGAGCTTCGGCTTATTGACAATGGTGCATTTAGCGCATAGAGTGAAAATTCTCCCCTGTCATCATTTCTGTGGTCATTATACCTTTCACCATTTAACACCCATAAAGCTGTTTCTTTGTTTGAATTGGTACCGGAACGAAAGTGGGAGAGATAACCGGGATAGTTGGCAGTACCACCTTTAAATGAAGGGGAAGGTGGAGAAGTAAGGTCTACAGCAAGTGCTATACTGCCAAAAATATCGAGCCTGGCAGGACCATTAAAGAAATTTGCCAGCAACTCTGCAGAACGGATCGGGTCAATAGTTTTAATACCGGTGCCCAGCAATGCAAACGTTGCAGCGCTTTCTTCAGAGCCGTCACCAAATGAAATGAGCTTTCTGTTATTTTTAAATCTCGGTGAAACCGGTGTTAACAGGTTCGTATAAAAGTCAATGAATTTATCGATCCTTGCTTTCTGTTCTTTGAAAATATCGGCGATATTGGTTTGTTTTAACAACAGCATATTAAACAATACCGGGTTAATGGCCGCCTGCGAATAATGTGGTGTTCCAAATGAAATACCATCATCTGTAATAACCTCTGTAAGATCTTTCCTGGTTCTGTCGGCAACTTTTTTTGCCCGCTCTTTAAACTCAGGATCATTTGAAAATATTAAAGCGAAAAAACTACGGCCACTATTATTGTACTGGTATTGCATATTGGTCGGTCCCAGGTTAACACCCGAACTATCATTCATCGGCACATTGTCATTATCCCATTCTACCCTGGCCATTAAAGTCAATAAAGAAAGCAAGGCGTTTTTCTGCTGGGTACTAACGGGAATAGATTTATCGGCAAAGAGGCAACTGATTGCCATGGCAGCCCCTTTGAAATTAAGGCTACCCATCCAATACCTGTAGCGAAATGTATAAATACCATCGGCCGATTTGTACATGTTCCTGAGCGATTCTCCCATTTCAGTATATCGCCTGATCAGGCTCTTCGCAGAATCAGGAAATCGCCACATATCTGTTACTTCCCTAAAATATGGATCAAGATTATTGATCATCCCCCGGAACTTATCGTCGTTTTTTACTTTCTGTATAAGTTGCTGCACATTTGCAGCAGGCATATACAATGCACCATCAAAGAATGCCTGTATCGGCGTAGCAGGTTTACTAAAATATCCATCAATTCGCTGCGCCAGGTGAGAAAGCCGGTTCATTTCAACCCCTATTGGTTGCGGCTCTGTCGGTGGACGAAGATCTTTTTTCGTGGATACAAAAATCATCCATTCAAATCTTTTTCTCGGGCTCCAATTGTCATCTGCAGATCTTCTTTCGATCGTCAATTTTATATCCGCAATATTTTTCTCCTTATCATTCCCCGGGCTCAGTATTATTTGCGGACCTACACCATGTGCATGGTACATTTGGGATGGCCTTCCCTGGAAAATTCCAAACAGGTTTGCCTTATCATTAGCCCCGGAATTGAATAACTGCCAGTATCTCCCGGTATTTACTTCTCCTCCTCCGGGATCCCATAAACTCAACCAGGGAAATTCTCTTTCCTTTGCATAGTTAATATCCACTGTTGCATCCATCGCGTCCCGTTGGTTGTCGGGCCTGTAAGTAATTCCTCCCGGTTCATAGCCGCTTGCCTGATCCGTAGCGTATGTACCCCTGTACCGTGCTTTGTCTGCATTCAGGCCATTGTTAACATTGAATTCGTAATTAATGTCATAATCAGCATCTTCTTTCAATACAATTGACCGGCTTCCTTTTTTGACAGTAATGGTAGTTTGATATATCCCTTTACCACTGCTGTTAAAATACTTCTTCTGGTTTTCATTGAAAGCTGGCTTATTAAAACTGTACTGCAATACAATGGTACACTCCTCTTTTGTATTGGTTGTTATCCGAACATTCAGGCCGGTGGGTGGAGTGGGAGAGTGGAGATAGTTTGCTGTTGCATCTGACAATGTGCCGTCGCTATAGATAATTGACTGAATGGGCGCCAGTGTTTGAAGGGGTTTATCACTGCGATAAGCCGACTGCATGGGTACTACAATACCCAATATTCCATTCCTGATTTCATAACATTGCCTGCCTTTATTTTCTGTAACACTAACATCGGGTGATTGGCCATGTACAAAAACTGCAGTTAGAGCAGCCAAAGCGGTCATAAAGAATTTTCTTACCATCATATTCCCTGTTTACGCAATCAATATGCCATCAATTGCTGTACGCATTTGCCGAGGCGGGATACTGCCATAAAATTTTTCTCCAGCTCTATATTAAAGGGAACGGGCGTATCCAATGAAGCACAGCGCATCACAGGTGCATCCAGCCACTCAAAGCAATTTTCTGCTATCCACGCAGCTATCTCACCACCGATTCCGCCTATCATTGTGTCTTCGTGCAATAGCAACACTTTTCCTGTACGCACCACCGATGCTTTTATGGCATCATAGTCCAATGGCAGCAAAGTTCTCAGGTCAACGATATCGATCGATATGTTTTCATTGGCCTTTGCATAGTTCATAGCCCAGTGTACCCCATTGCCATAGGTTATAATGGAAATATCGGACCCTTGCTGCACCTGTCTCGCCCTTCCTATTTCTATTTCATAATATTCCGGGGGTACGGGTCCGCTGATACTGCGGTATAATAATTTATGTTCAAAAAATAAAACCGGGTTGGGATCATTAACAGCAGCGATCAGCAAACCCTTTGCATCCATCGGCGTTGCGGGATAAACAACTTTTAAACCGGGTGTATGGACAAACCATGCTTCGTTACTCTGGCTGTGAAAAGGGCCTGCACCCACACCACCGCCTGTTGGCATTCTTATCACCACATCTGCGTTCTGCCCCCACCGGTAATGAATTTTTGCCAGGTTGTTGACAACCTGGTTAAACCCCGCAGTTACAAAATCAGCAAACTGCATTTCCATCACGCTTTTCATTCCTTCGAGGCTCAGTCCCAACGCTGCACCTGCAATGGCACTTTCGCACAATGGCGTATTGCGTACCCTTTCTTTACCAAATTGTTTGACAAATCCTTCTGTTATCTTAAAAGCACCGCCATATTCTGCAATATCCTGTCCCATCAATACCAGGTTATCATGCCTCTCCATTGATTGGTAAAGACCCTGTTGTATCGCATCAACCAACCGCAGTTCTGTATATTGTGATGCTGTTTCATTCCAGGTGTTTGAATTATCGATAACATTTACACCCGAAGCATTGTCTCGTTTTGCATAGATATCTGCCAGCTCTTCTTCGCTATCAGGTGTTACAGGTAGAAAATCGTTTCCCTTTTTTAATTCCAATTCAATATGCCCGCGCAGTTCTGTCTTTATTGCTTCTATGGCTGTTTCTGTTAAAATATTTTTTTCGGTTAAGAATGATTCATAGTTTTTTACCGGATCTTTCTTACCCCACTCTTCAAATAATTCCGGCGGCACATATTTTGTTCCGCTGGCTTCTTCATGCCCGCGCATACGAAATGTCATGCACTCAATGAGGTAGGGTTTTTGTTCCCTGATACAAAAATCCCTGACACCTTTGACGGTATCATACACGGTCAGCAGGTTATTGCCATCTATTTTTACACCCTCCATTCCATACCCCTTTGCTTTATCTACCAGGCTCTCGCAACGGTATTGTTCATTTACAGGTGTGCTCAATCCATAGCCGTTATTTTCTATAATGAAAATCACCGGCAGATCCCATACGGCTGCGGTATTCAATGCTTCGTGAAAATCGCCTTCACTGGTACCTCCATCGCCTGTAAAAGCAAGCGACACTTTATTTTCCTTTCTTAATTTATGTGCAAGTGCTACGCCATCTGCAATGGCTAGTTGCGGTCCAAGGTGAGAGATCATTCCGCATATATGGTGTTCTTTTGAACCAAAGTGAAAGCTTCTTTCCCGCCCCTTACTGTAACCATCTTTATTGCCCTGCCATTGTTTGAATAATTTGTGCAACGGCATATTGCGGTTTGTAAAAACACCAAGGTTCCTGTGCAGGGGCATTATCCATTCATCTTCCTGCAATGCCAGTGTAGCGCCGGTAGCAATGGCCTCCTGCCCGATGCCGCTAAACCATTTACTTATCTTACCCTGCCGCAACAGTACCAGCATCTTTTCTTCAATCATCCTCGGCAGCAATATGCTTTTATACATTGCGGTCAGTTGTTCATCGGTCAGTTCTTTTTTATCAAATTCCATACTCAGTTGTTCTTCTTCTTATAATCCGGTTGAATAACCCCTTCCAAAACGTAGGTAAAAAGAGAAAGCAGTAAGCTAAACAGGAGGGCATGCCACAGCGAGTTTACAACGAAACCAGGCACCAGTTTCGAAGCCACGTATATCATCAGGGCGTTTATTATAAATAAAAACAATCCCAGTGTTAATACGGTGATGGGTAATGTTATCAGGACCAGCAATGGTTTTACAAAAAAATTAAGAACAGACAATACCAGTGCGACCAGTAAAGCCGTCAGGAACTGATCGATTTTTACGCCCGTGGGTAAAATATAAGAAGCCAGTACAATGGCTGCTGCTGTAATGAGTGTCTTTGCAATGAAATTTTTCATACCCGTAAAGATTGGCCACTTTAAATTACAACTAATTCATAAAATGCATCGTGCTGCAGGTATTTATTAGCAAGGTCTTTTAATTCGGGCGCTGTAATGCTTTTAATGGTATTAATATAATCATAAAAAAAGGTTTCCGGTAAATCATTTAATATGATGGTCTTCCAGCGGGCCATAATGTGAAAAGGTCCATCCAGCTCGCTGAGAATGGAGCCCATCATATAATTTTTTACCAGCAACAATTCATCTGCATCCACCAGTTCTTCCCGTAAGAGTGTCATTTCCTTGTATACTTCCGCAATAGTTGCCTCACATACATCCCTGCCTGCTTCTGTACTCACTATCCAGGCGCTTTCGTGTACATGGTTTTGCAAATAGCTGTGAATGCCATAGGTATATCCCTTGTCTTCGCGAATATTACTCATCAGCCGGGATCCAAAAAAACCTCCAAACAATGTATTCAGCACCATTGTCTTTGTAAAATCAGGATGATGCCGGTTGGGAAACGATCTGGCCATCCTTACCGAACCCTGCACGCCGTTGGGATCATTCTTGATACGGTATTTTTTTTCTGCTGCCGGATAGGAAATATGTTTTGGGTACAATACCCGGTCATTTACTGCGTGGATGACCTGCTGGCCAAAGTTTTTATTCAACTGTGCAATGATATCCTTGGGCAATTTCCCGGATACAAAAATGACACAACGGTTGTTTTTATAGTACTGCCCGTAAAAAGCCTGCAAATCGGCGCGCTGCAATGCATCATACGCCTCGAAGCTGCTGTACTTGCCGTATGGGTGATCAATTCCATATACATATTCGTCGATCAATCTTCCTGCAACAAAATCGCTTTTCTTCAGGCTTACCGACAGCCGCTGCTTGTTATTCTGCTTATATAACTGCAACTCGTCTTCCGGGAATACAGCATCATATATCAGTTCCTGCACAACGGGCAGCAACTCATTTACATGTTTGTTCAGGCAGTGCAGCGAAATAAGTGAAGTTTCATTGTAACAACCCCTGTTTAAATGCGCTCCGTAAAACTCTGCCTGTTCATTGATGGCAAATGCATTTTTAGCAGCAGTACCATTTTTCAGCAGGTAATTGGTAGTGGCAGCCACCATATTTTTTTCCTCAAACCAGTTGCCCGCATAAAACACCCACTCCACCTGCAATACTTCTTCTGCTCCGGCATCGATGGTATACACCACCAATCCATTATCGAGTGTAAACTTTTCGTATGGCTTTAACTTCAGGTCAAATTCAACCGCGTCCTTTATAACCGGCGACTCATTTCTGTTTATCATGGTATCAGTTCTCGCTGTAATAGTAAATAGTATTGCTGTTGCTGGAATCAAATATTTCCCTGGTATGCTGTTGTATTTCCGCTGCTGTTATGTCCTGGTACCTGCCCAGCTCTTCATTAATAAGATTGGCATTGCCCAGCAATTCATAAAAGGCAAGACTATTGGCACGGTTCATCACACTCATGTCTTCAAATGCCAGTGCAGCTTCTGTTTTATTCTTGGCTTTTTGAAGTTCTTTCTCTGGTATAAGGCTGGTGCGTAATTTTTCCAATTCTTCTTCAATGGCGGCATCGGCCAATTTCATATCCACACCTTTTACCAGTTTCCCCTCAATCACCATCAGTCCGGCGTCGGTCGATCCAAAATGGTAACATTCAATATTGCTGAACAATTGTTTTTCTTTTATCAGCGACTGGTACAAACGTGATGAACCACCACCACTGAGCAATTCAGTAATCAGCTCTGCGGCATAATATCCTTTGTCCAGTCTTGCACTCATATGCCAGCATTTATACAGGGCGTCGAGTGGAACATTTGCTTTCAATTCAATTTTCCTGGCAGCCGTTTGTTTTGGTTCCACCGGGAGGTTTCGCTGGTATTTTTCTCCGGAAGGTATATCGCCAAACCATTTCTCCGACAATTGCCTTACCTGTTCCAGTTTTATATTGCCCGCCACAACAAGGATGGCATTTGAAGGCCGGTAATGTTTTCCAAAAAAAGCTTTTACATCTTCAATCTTTGCATTCTCCACATGGCTCAATTCCTTTCCGATGGTTTGCCACCTGTACGGGTGCCGGGTATACGCCAGTTCGCGCATTTTAAACCATACGTCGCCATAAGGTTTGTTGATATAATGCTCCTTGAATTCTTCGCAAACTACTTTTCGCTGCACATCCAGGCTTTTTTCACTGAATGCGAGACTGAGCATACGATCACTTTCCAGCCAGAAAGCAGTTTCAATATTTTCCGCAGGAAGCTGGCAATAGTAATTGGTCAAATCGTTGGTTGTATATGCATTGTTTTCACCGCCGGCCAATTGCAAAGGTTCATCGTAGTTGGGAATATGAATGCTGCCGCCAAACATCAGGTGTTCAAACAAATGGGCAAAACCGGTTTTATCCGGGTTCTCATCTTTCGCACCAACATCATACATTACATTCACCACAGCCATGGGAGTGGAATTGTCTTCATGTACCAGTACCCGCAGTCCGTTGGACAGTGTAAACTTTTCAAATTGAATCATGCCATTCTTTTATAGAACCGGCAATTTACTAAGTGTGGGATAAATAAGGCTAGAAAATACTTTTCACCCTCAGGGATAACAAAAGCGGTTCATTTTTGCGCATGATGAGTATTCTTACCTTGTCACCTGCGTTTTGAAGAAGGGATTTATATACCTGTATATTCTTACTGAAGTTGTTGTCCACTGCCATGATGATATCTCCCGCCTTGAAACCCGCTGCTTCTGCCGGAGAGCCGGTCATTACATCCGTTATCACTACTTCATTGCTGATAACATAGAAATTCAGGCCTGTATAGGAATAATCAAACATATCCCGGTAATGTGAATTGGGGATGATATAAACATCTCTTTTTTCATAATTCAATATCACATTAAACCGCCGCAGCAGATCATTGCCGATCAATCCCCCCAGGTAGGGATAGGAAGTAACATTGAACTCGTCTTCAAAAATATAGGCAGGGACATGCCTAAACTTGTAGGGGCCCAGCCTGAATTCTTTGACTGTTGTCAGCAACATTTGCTTTTTGCCACCAAGCCCTTCTACCTGCGTCACTACTTTTTTTCTTTTCGGGCTCAGTAATGTACTGTCTTCCACAAAATCAGATGACAGCAGGAGGCATAAGCCTGCACCGGTATCGAAGTAAAAACGAGCCATCCGTTCGTCCTGGTCGGTAATCCTGGCCGATTGTATCAGCAGGTTGACCAGTAGTGGCTTCAGCAAATGGCCGCCGCGCGGATATTTCATTATGCCCTTTGAGTATACACTGATCTTCATGCTGTCATAGTCAATTTTTACGATGTACCGGTTGAAGAAACTGTAACCGATAATACCGTCTACATGCTCGCCATATACACTGCTTAGTATATCATAATCATTGATATGAAAATCAAGACTGTCTACCGAAAGGCCGGGCAACTGCAAGGTGTTTTTATAGGCAAAACTAACGGAGCGTATACCCGCAATTCCGCGTATGGTTTTATCGGAAGGCTTTACATTAATTTTCAGTTCAGCAGCCGTAACGGAATCCAGCGAAATACCGCCACTACCGGTATCCAAAATAAAATTGAGGGTGTCTTTGATATTGTTAATTCTCGCTTTCACTACTACCACGCCACCGCTGAACTGGCGGAAAGGAAAGGAAGTAATATATTTTGACGGAGGCGGAACAAATTCTTCCTGGGCCCGGGTTTTGGATGAAAACAATAAGGAAACCAGCAGGATGAGCACTATTGGGCAATCGTTGCGTCGCACGCTTGAGCAGTTTATCGTGATTTGGCAAAAAGTAGTTACTCTTAGACAAGCCCTTTCTAAATAAGGCTGCATTATACAAATTACAACTTCATATCCATTTATGGAACCCGTTTATACAATTTTCGGTAGTGCCGTCTTCCTTCAGTATTTTTGCTGGTTGACCAATCGATCTCGTTTATGCAACTACAGGATTTATATCAGCGCGCACTCAATTTTGAATTTCTGAGCGTTGAAGAAGGCGTTTACTTATTCAGGGAAGCGCCCCTGACCGAACTGATGAGTATTGCCAATGAACTCAGGAAAAAACAAGTGCCGCACGAAAAAGTAACGTGGATTATTGACCGGAACCTGAATACCACCAATGTGTGTGTTGCCAATTGTAAGTTTTGTAATTTCTATCGCGTACCCGGTCACGAAGATGCCTATATCACCGATATAGCAACCTATAAGGTAAAAATCGATGAAACCTTTCGCTATGGTGGCGAGCAGTTATTATTGCAGGGCGGCCACCACCCCGAACTGGGTCTTGATTTCTATGTCGACCTCTTCAGGCAGTTAAAAAAATTATATCCCACACTGAAGTTGCACGCACTCGGGCCACCCGAAGTAGCGCATATCACCAAGCTGTCCAAATCCACGCACCGCGAAGTGTTGATGGCGCTGAAAGATGCCGGTCTTGATTCACTGCCCGGCCCCGGTGCAGAAATCCTGGTAGACAGGGTAC
This sequence comes from Chitinophagaceae bacterium, assembly GCA_044223995.1. GTDB lineage: Bacteria > Bacteroidota > Bacteroidia > Chitinophagales > Chitinophagaceae > JACMLD01. The sequence goes on along the minus strand of JBGALE010000009.1, from coordinate 150,358 downwards.
GGAGGCTGATTAGTAAAGGAAAGTGCGGCTCGGAAGAATGGCTGGCCATCATGCAGGAAGCGCACAAACTAAACCTCACCACTTCCGCAACCATGATGTTTGGTCATGTGGAAACGATCGAGGAAAGGTTTGAACACCTGGTAAAAATCAGGGAAGTGCAGGCTAAGAAACCAGATGGCACGAAAGGTTTTATTGCTTTTATTCCCTGGACATTCCAGGACGTAGATACTTTGCTGGCAAGAATACGCGGCGTTCATAACCTCACTACGCCGGAAGAATATATACGCATGATTGCCATGAGCAGAATCATGCTGCCCAATATCAAAAACATACAGGCATCCTGGCTGACGGTAGGCAAACAGGTGGCCCAGATATGTCTTCATGCAGGCGCCAATGACTTTGGATCGATCATGATCGAGGAAAACGTAGTAAGTGCTGCGGGTGCGCCACACCGTTTTACCTACAAAGGTATCCAGGAAGCCATCCGCGAAGCAGGTTTTACACCGCAATTGCGCAACCAGCAATACGAATTCAGGGAAATTCCCGCTACCATCGAAGAACAGGTGATCAACTACTGATAACCTGCATCAATAAATATGCAAATAAGATCCCTTCTGAACAATATCAGGAGGGGTTTTGCATTAATACACTGGCTGGTCTTCCCCCCAGTCATATAATAATAAACCCTTAGCCTTATGTAATAAACATCCCTTTGCCCAATATAGGCGGGGAGAAATGTGTTATTAAGGCCAACTCTATAGAAAAACCATGACAACCGTACATTTTCGGAAACTGATGCGGGTAGCCGTTGTAATTGTTGCAGTGGCTTTGTTGTTTAATTTCTTTGCTTATTACCTGCTCTATATAAAATCCAAGGAAAACGAGAACCTGGTTGAAGTGGTTAATATTTCCGGCAGCCAGGCTACCCTTTGCCAGCGCATCACTAAAGAATCATTGCTGCTGCTAAACGGAAACCTGAAAGAATCTGAATCGTTTGAAATCCGCCGCCAGTTGGATCGCTCTGCCAGGGAATTTGAAAAACAAAACAAATACCTCCGGAAAGAAATTTCCATTCCCAATACCCCAACTCCCCCGAATAATAAGATCATCACTGATCTGCTGAACGGAGAACAGCCTTATATCAAAAGCATCATCGCCATCAGTACGGAAATAGCCAGCGCCGATACTATGCTGCTCAATCTCAATAACACACTCTACATACGTGAATTGAGAAAAAATGAAAGCAGCCTGCTGCCCATCATGGAAGATGTATCAGCGCAATATGCCGTTGTTATGGACAGTATGCTACAACAAACAGCTACTATTAATACCGGGAAATTTATATCCCTGCTCATCGCGCTGGGCTGTCTTGGCCTGCTGGTGATTGAACCGCTTTTCAGGAGCAACAAAAACAACCTTGCACAATTACAACTGGCCAAGATAGAACTGCTGCAGGAAAAAAAATACCTTTCTTCCATCCTGAATTCACAAACCAACTATGTCATCCGGTTGAACCGAAACGGCAATTTCACTTTTGCCAATCCGGAATTTCTCAAAACTTTTGGATACGAGTTTCCGGAATTGATCAATACGCCCTATCATTCAACCATTTTTACAAAAGATATTCTTCGCTGCCAGCAGGTAGCGGATGATTGCTGGAGCAATCCGGGTAAAATAAACAAATTACTTATCCGCAAACCGGTAAAGAACAGCAAACAATTCCTTTGGACCGAATGGGAGTTCATTGCACTGGCAAATGAAGATGGCCTCGTGAACGAGATACAGGGAATCGGTGTGGACGTAACCGAAAAAGTAGTGTCGCAGCAGAGCAAGGAAGAAGCCATCCACACACTTACTTATGCGATGAACTATGCAAAAATGGGTTCATGGAAATACAATATGATAACGCAGGAATTGGAAATCAGTAATGAATTCAAAGCATTGCTCGGAGTTGGTGAAGACTATCCAACACATATTTCATTTGAAACCTACCTGCAGCAATTTGTAGTAAAAGAAGATCTTCCACTGGTACTCGAAGAGCTAAAAAAATTAATTCAACACAAAGAGGTCAAAAACTACGAGACAAAATTCTCCTACCGCATTATTACCCTGCAAAAGCAACAACGTTATATATATATCAAGGGGCAGGTGGCAGACGAACACCACTGCTTTGGTATAGCACAGGATATTACCAAAACCAAGGAAGCTGAACAGGCCCTGCAGGAAAGCGAACAGCAATACCGTTTACTTGCAGAGCATTCCGAAGACATCATCAGCGTACACTCGCCGGATACCCTGATCCGTTATATTTCCCCTTCTGTAAAAACCGTATTGGGTTACCGCCCCGATGAAGTACTGGGCCGCAGTATTATTGAATTTGTACACCCCGAAGATCAGGGCAGGTTTGTACCAAAAGAAAATTCTCCAACGCCTGACAATGCAGATATGCTGGTGCTTCGTTACCGTATGCTGCACAAAAGCGGGGAGCATATCTGGCTGGAAAGCATTATCAAACCAGTTCGTGAAAACGGATCGGTAGCAAAACTAATCTGTACCTCGAGGAATATTACAGAGCGGAAAAAAGTAGAAGCACAAAAAGATCAGCTGCTTGCTGAAGTAAAGCAATCAGAAGAACTGTTCCGCACCGTGATTGACTCAACACCCGATCTTATTTTTATTAAAGACAGTGGCCACCGTCATTTAATGGTGAATAAAGCCTATGCTGAAATGCTTAGCCTGACCCCCGCAGAAATTGTGGGAAAAGATGATATGGAACTTGGATTCGGTGAAGATGAAGTAAAAGGAAATAAAGAAAAGGGTGTTCTTGGTTTTTGGGCCGACGACAAAGAAGTGCTGAGAAATGGAATTACCAAGGTAATCCCCGAAGAACGCGCATTGGTAAATGGTGACATGCACTATTTCAGTATTGTAAAAGTACCACTCAAGGATCAGTTTGGCGTGATATGGGGCGTATTGGGGTTTGCACACAATATTACTGATCTCAAAAAAGCCGAGGCACAAAAAAATATGCTGCTTTCGGAGATGAAGCAATCGGAACAGTTGCTGAGAACCGTTATCGACTCCACACCCGACTGGATATTTATAAAAGATTTGCAGCACCGTTTCCTGATGGTCAACAAAGCACATGCTGCTTCGTTAAAATTCAAGCCGCATGAAATGGTAGGCAAAGACGATATCGAACTGGGTTTCCCCGCAGAAGTGGTAAAAGGTGATAAGGAAAAAGGCATCATCGGTTTCTGGACCGATGAAGACGAGATCATCAGCAGTGGTCAAATCAAATACATTGCTGAAGAGCCAAATATTGTAGATGGTGCTTTACATTATTTCAGTACCACAAAAGTACCGCTGCGGGATGAAAGGGGTAAGGTATGGGGCATACTCGGGTTTGCACACAATATCACCGAACTCAAACAGGTGGAAGATGACCTGAGGAAAAAAGATCAGTTGCTCCAGGCAGTTGCCGAAGCTACGCATCAACTGATTAGCAATAAAGATTTGGAATCCGCCATTGGTGAAGCCATCTACCTGCTCGGTATTAAAATGCAGGTGGATGCGGTCAATGTTTATAAAAACAGTTCCGAAGAAAACAGTGTAAGTGCCACCCGCATTGTAAGATGGAGCAGCGATAAAGATGAGATTGAATACCTCAATGACAAACTGGAATTCTGGCAACCGGGTTTTACAGATATCATTCTCGAAACACTAAAAAGAAACGAAATCTATGCGTCCCTGGTAAAAGACCTGCCGGAAAGCGATGGCAGGAAAAGATATGAGCAGCGCCAGGTAAAATCGATTGTCCTCGTTCCGATATTTACCAATTTCCGGTTCTGGGGTATTGTATCGTTCAATGAATGCAAACTGGAAAGGGCCTGGACACCAACGGAGTTTTCGATCCTGCAGTCATTTGCTTCTACACTGGCTGCTTCCATTGAACAAAAGGAAATGGAAAGGGAAATCGTAAAGGCCAAAGAAGTTGCTGAAACGGCCAGCAAGGCAAAGAGTGAATTTATGGCCAATATGAGCCATGAATTGCGGACACCTATGAATGGTATCATAGGGTTTACCGACCTGGTGCTGACAACAGATTTGCAGCGTGCGCAAAGAGAATATCTGCAAAATGTACGCAAATCTGCATTCGGCTTGCTGAATATCATCAATGACATACTAGATTTTTCAAAAATTGAAGCCGGTAAATTATTTATCGACAATACTCCTTTCAAATTAAATGACCTGGTAGAAGAAACAGTCGATCTTCTTTTAGTAAAAGCCTATGAGAAAAATCTTGAAATGCTTTTCTGGGTTGATCCGCAATTGCCCGCTATGTTTAATGGCGACCCTGTCCGCATTCGCCAGATACTGGTTAACCTGCTGGGCAATGCCATTAAGTTTACCGAAAGGGGTGAAATATTTGTACAGGTATATAAAACGGGAGAACTGTTTTATAAAGACGACAGGAAATTTATCCATATCGGTATACAGGTAAAAGATACCGGCATTGGTATTCCAAAGGAAAAACTAATCAAGATATTTGAAAGCTTTACACAGGCTGACTCTTCCACCACCCGTAAATATGGTGGAACAGGTTTGGGTTTAACCATCTCTAAAAGCCTGGCTGAATTGATGGGTGGTGCATTGACGGCCGACAGTGAAACAGGAATGGGCAGCAGGTTTACTTTCGAACTGACACTGGAAGTTGTCAATGAACAGCCGCTGGTTGTGCTGAATGAGAAACCGTGGCTGCAGCGCATACTGGTAGTGGACGACAATGCAACCAACCGCGAACTGATGCAGGGTATATTTAATTATCTCCAATTGCCCTGTACCATTTGCAGCAATGGCGATGATGCCCTGCAATCCATAGACCATTCTTACAGTAATCATCAGCCATACGATCTTATTATCACCGATCATCACATGCCGGGTATGGATGGTATTATGCTGGCGAAGGAAATTAACAGGCGCCAAACTGATCAGCACCATCCTGTTATACTTATGTTGTCTTCACTGGAAAAAAATATGTACCAGCACGAGGCGGAAAAAACAGGTATTCATACATTTTTATCAAAACCGGTTAAACTCGCCGAACTGAATCAAACCCTGCTCAGTTTATTTAATAACCATTCTTCGGAAATACCGGAACAATCAGACAGGATAAAAATTGAAAAGCTCACCAGCACAGCCATCATTATGGTGGTGGAAGATGAGCCATTGAATATGATGCTCATCACAGAAGTGCTGCGCAAAATGGGTTTTACCGTTATCAAAGCTGGTAATGGTAAGGAAGCCATTCATCTACTCAGTGATGCCCGCCCTGCGCTGATATTCATGGATGTAAACATGCCGGAAATGGACGGCTTTACCGCTACATCATTGATCAGGCAATTGGAATCGCCTATTGCAACAGTGCCCATCATTGCACTAACAGCAGATGCCATGAAGGAGGATCGTGAGCGCTGCATCGAAGCGGGTATGAGCGACTATGTGTCCAAACCATTCCGCCTGGAAGAAATAGACACGGTCTTGAAGAAATATATTCCCGGAATTGAATCTTAACAAAGCGGGACTCTTTCCCTGATTTTTTGCATTGATTTCTGGCTATCTTTAACAGGCGCGGTGATACATCGCCCGTAGCTGCCATATTATTAACTGAATTAACTGCCAAAGAATGCAAAACTGGAGAATTAAACTATCGCTCTTTTTAAACTATTTTGTCTTTGCCATTCTGCTCAATAGTGTTGGCGCGGTCATTTTACAGGTTCAAAATAATTTTGGCGTAACCCAGGGTGCGGCTTCTGTACTGGAGGCATTTAAAGACCTGAGTATAGCAACAGTATCTTTTTTGGTTTCTTCCTACATCACCCGAATCGGATATAAAAGGGCAATGTTGATAGCACTTGGCTTTATGGCTGTTGTATGCTTTATCATGCCGTCTACTGCCGGTTTCCTCACAACAAAACTTTTATTTGCTGCAATTGGATCCTGTTTTGCATTGATTAAAATGTCTGTATACAGTACAATTGGGTTGGTAACAAAAAACGAAAAGGAACATATCAGCCTGATGAATTTTATCGAATCTTTTTTCATGATTGGTATCCTCACCTGCAATTTCATATTTGGCTATTTTGTCGATAGCAATCATCCCCAGTCAACCAGTTGGTTAAAAGTATATTACTTATTGGGCAGCATTTCACTTATAGCCTTTTTACTCCTGTTAAGTGCCCCCCTGGATGAGTCCTCTGTCAAAAACAAGGAAGAAACAAATTTAGGCCGTGATTTCGGTAAAATGTTTGAATTGATGATAAAGCCGGTTGTTTTGGTATTCATTGGCTGCGCATTTTTTTATGTCCTGATCGAACAGAGCATTATGAGCTGGCTGCCTACATTTAATAATAAAGTATTGCTGCTGCCTGCAGCTTTGAGTATACAAATGGCAAGTATCCTGGCAGGCTCTACTGCACTGGGAAGGTTCCTGGCTGGGGTGCTGCTGAAAAAATTAAACTGGTTTATCGTACTTTCCATTTGCCTGTTATTGGCGGCGGCGCTCGTACTTGTTGCAATACCGCTTGCAAAAAATATTTCCGGCCAGCCGATAACTGGATGGGCAACGGCTCCGCTTGCAGCTTTTGTATTTCCAATGATTGGTTTATTAATAGCACCTATTTATCCTGCAATCAATTCGGTTATTCTTAGTAGCCTGCCCGTACAAAAACATGGCCTTATGTCTGGCCTTATTATAATTTTTTCAGCCTTGGGTGGAACGACAGGTTCTATCATTACCGGAAACATATTTCAACACTACGGAGGACAAAACGCCTTTTACTTTTCGCTAATCCCAATTACTATTTTGCTGGTGCTGTTGTCACTGTTCAGGCGCATCCAATCAAAACATAAACCAACTACCTGATTCAACCATCAACACGTATTTATAATTTTTATGACCGATAGTATGTTTTTAATTGAAAGCCTGGGTTCATTGTATTCCGATGTTCAGTCAGCAGAAACCTTTCACGATTCCAAGTATTTTGTTGATTGTATTCCTAATAAAGATATTTCACTGATCCTGAAAGAATATGAGCGTCAAAAAAATACCATTGGCTTCGATCTAAAGGCATTCGTTGGCCAGCATTTTATTCTTCCCCCCGAACAGGCTTCTGTTTACCAGTCGGCCAATAAACCCATTATTAAACATTTACAGGATCTGTGGAATGAATTGCTCAGAAAACCTGGCAATACCGGCGGCACATTAATCCCTTTGCCTCATCCATACATTGTACCTGGTGGCAGGTTCCGTGAAATTTATTACTGGGACAGCTACTTCACAATGCTGGGGTTACGGGTATCAAAGCGTATCGATATCATAGAAGATATGATCAGCAATTTTGCATACCTTATCGATACCATCGGCTTTATACCGAATGGAAACCGCAGCTATTATCTCGGACGATCGCAGCCACCTTTTTTTGCACTGATGGTTTCACTGCTGGCAGAAGAAAAAGGGGACGACGTGTTTAACAGGTTTTTACCACAACTGGAAAAAGAATATGCTTTCTGGATGGATGGTGAAAGCAGCATTTCAAAACCCGGCGATGTTTATCGCAGAGTAGTCAGGATGCAGGATCAGTCTGTTTTAAACCGCTATTGGGACGATCAGGATTCACCGAGACCAGAAGCCTATGCAGAAGATATTGAGCTGGCAAAAAAATCAGGCAATGATACTGCGGCAGTGTACCGCCATGTAAGAGCTGCTGCAGAATCCGGATGGGATTTCAGCAGCCGCTGGTTTGCAGATGAAAATAAAATGGAAACCATTTGTACGACCGATCTTATACCTGTTGATTTAAATTGCCTCCTTGTATTCCTCGAGCAATCACTTTCCCGCGCCTACACATTCCAAAACAAACCTGTGCTGGCAGAACAACTGGGCGAAAGGGCAGAGAAAAGAAAGAATGCCATCAACCAGTATTGCTGGAGCCGGGAAAACGGATTTTATTTTGATTATCATTTTACCGCGCAGCAAACAACCAATAGTTACACACTGGCTGCTTTATTTCCGCTGTATTTTTTTATTGCCAGCCCTGATCAGGCAAAACATGTGGCAACCGTTACGGAATCATCTTTCCTGCAAACAGGCGGCGTACGGACAACGCTTACACAAACCGGCCAGCAATGGGACGCACCCAATGGCTGGGCCCCGCTTCAGTGGATTACTTATAAAGGTTTAAAAAATTACCTGTTTCCCCGCCTCGCTGCAGAGGTCCGCAAACGCTGGATGACTACGAATGAAAAAACATACGAGGCCACTGGCAAAATGATGGAAAAATACAATGTAACTGATAACAATGCCCATGCCGGTGGCGGCGAATACCCCAACCAGGATGGTTTCGGCTGGACCAATGGAGTTTACCTGGCGCTTCATTCTGAAGGAGCATAGTCTGCTGCTTACAACTTTTTATGTTGTATTTACGTCATTATGACTGTACCAGCAATTGGTGCAGGATTTGTAACTATTCAGTAAACAATAAACAGCAGAATGAAAAAACAACCCTCTCTTATTCTTTGTATACTCATGGATGCTTTGGGATATGCCACTTATGCTATTCCGGGTATTGGTGAGTGGGGAGATATAATTTGGGCGCCCATTTCGGGTATAGTATTTTTTATGATGTTTGGGGGATGGAAGGGTGCGTTGGGAGCTTTGTTTGATTTTACAGAAGAAATTCTTCCCGGCACCGATTTTATTCCAACTTTTACCATCGCATGGATTTGGAAATACCTTTCCAGTAAAAAACGAGCTTCCGGCAATATTCAACCGGCATAATCTAATGAGCGGTATTGTTACTCCAATACAAAGCGGTAACCAATCCCTTTGATGGTAATGATTTGCAGGGATTCATCTTCTTTCAGGTAGCCCCGCAATTTTGTAATATACACATCCAGGTTGCGGCTGTTAAAGAAAGAATCATTTCCCCATAGTAAGTTTAGAATATCCTTCCTGTCAATAATACCATCCTTGTTTTCATACATGAGCTTCAGCAATTCGCTTTCCCGGTAGGAGAGTTTTTTCTCTTCATTTCCTTTCACCAATGTTTGACGGTTGGTGTAAAACTGGTATTTGCCAATTGGCAGTACATCGGCCTGTGCAACAGGAGCCTTGTTTACTTTTATCCTCAATACATTTTCAATTCTTATTATCAGCTCTTCCATGCTGAATGGCTTTCGTATATAATCGTTGCCTCCCAGTGTAAAACCTTTGATTACATCCGGAGTTTGGGTTTTAGCAGTTAAAAATAAAATAGGGACTGTTTCATTCAGCTCCCGGATTTCTTCTGCTATTTCAAAGCCATCTTTATTGGGCAGCATAACGTCCAGCACACAAACATGCGGCTTAAATTCTTCAAAGGCTTTTATCACATTGTCGCCATCGCTTTCCATATACACTTCAAAACCGCGGCCCTGCAAACTTTCCCGGACTATCTTACCGAGAAACAACTCATCTTCCACATATAGTACTTTGGTACTCATAAACGAATGGTTTTTTTAATCACTTTTCTTCCCCTATCATAATGTATAACCGATGCTTCTTTAAATGGCATCTTTACCGAGAAAGTACTGCCTTTTCCTAACTCAGATTCTACTTCAATAAAGCCCTGGTGCCGGTGAAGAATATGTGATACATAACTTAATCCCAGTCCATATCCCTTGATATTGTGCCTGTCGCCAGCGGGCACCCGGAAGAATTGTTCAAATACCTTGTTTTTATATTCACGCGCTATCCCTATGCCATTATCGCAAACCTGCAGCTCGATGAAACCCTGGTGATCGATGATGCGTATTATAATCCTGGGCTCATTCCGGCTGTATTTTAAAGCATTGTCAAGAAGGTTGTACAGCACACTGGTCATATGTAGTTTGTCTGCCTCAATGATGAAATTTTCGCCTTTTGTTTCGAGGTTGATGCTGGCCTGCAATTTTTCAAATTGTGGTTTCATTGATGCCATCACTTCCTTTGTAAGATCACGAATATCAAAATCCTCTTTGTTCAGGGCAATTTCTTTGTTTTCAAACATAGACAGTTTCAATACTTTGTCGACCAGTAAACTCAGGCGCTGCAATTCATTTCCCGAGATATCAAGGTATTCTTTTGTTTTTTGCGGATCCTCCAGTGCATTGAAATTCTTCATCGCTTCAATGGCCACACTCACCGTAGCAATAGGCGTTTTCAGTTCGTGGGTGATATTATTGATAAAATCATTTTTTATAGCCGTCAGCCTTCGTTGTTTTAATAAGTTGCGGTATAGCAACAGGAATGAAAAAATAGTGGCACCGACAAGAAAGAACGATACCAGGATTGGCTGCCAGAGTTTTTTTACCAGGTACCAGGAAGTGTTGGGAAAGTCTACTATATAAGTTACCGGGTGGCTGAAACCCACGGTCACCGCATTATCACTGAGGTCGGCGGGAATTGCCGGTTCCTTTAGCAAACTGTCTCTCGAAGTGATGACAAATGGTACATACATTTTTTCCTTTTCCAGCGCAGCCTGGTATCGTTCCGACAGCTCCTTCACATGAATCGAATCCTGCAATGAATCCACGCCGACCAAAAAATCAAATACTTTATTGCCGGGCATTGGGCTCCTGATGCCAAATTTTACAGTAGTATCTTTTTGATAAACGTGGTTGCCTGGATTCATGGAGATCATAATGGCTTGCTGGACATTCGTTTTACGGTGAGAAGAATCTCTCATCTTTTCCTGCAGCACATTGGTCATGCTGATGATCCCTTCCTTTTCCTGTACTTTAATATCGATACTGGAATCGAGGTGTAGTTTCACTGCTTGAAGGCGGAAAACTGTTTCCCGAAACAGGAGATTGGTACGGATATTAAACAGCCTTTTTTCTTCCCGGTAATTTTTTGCAATCCAGTACGACTGAAAAACTGCTATGACAGCAATAGTCAGCAGCATCAGTATCACTGGTATGCGTAGCTTATTTTTCATGATGTAGCCCTGCGGCTATACAAATGTATTTCTTTCTTTTACCCCACCCTGTGGACATTAACCTTAATTAACATTAAACAAAGGCTTTTTAACCTGCTTTGGTCCCGTTGACATTTAGATTTGGGAAAAATATTCCTGATATGAAAAGATTATTCCTTGTTGTTATCACCGTATTGCTGGTTACAGCCATTCACGCCCAGGCTACCGGGGGAAAAGTTGTTTACGAAAGAAAAATGAACATGCACAAACGCCTGCCACCGGAAAATGAAAACATGAAGAACATGATTCCTGAGTTTAACACCATTAAAACCCAGCTATTGTATTCCGGTGAAGAATCAATTTACAAAGACCTTCCGGAAGAAGAAGATATACGCGAACATGCCGGCGAAGATGGTAACAGGATGGTATTTCGTATGGGTGGTGGTGATAATGAAACGTATAAAAACTATGCCCTGCAAAAAACAGTGGAACAGCGCGAACTGGGCCCCAAAAAATATATCATCGAAGACAGCCTGCGAAAACTGAACTGGAAACTTACAGGCGAAACCATGAAAATAAAAAATTACCAATGCAGCAAAGCCATCGCCACCACGCGACAGGGAGATAATGTTGTTGCATGGTACACAGAAGATATACCGGTACCTGCTGGCCCAGACCAATTTGGTGGCTTGCCCGGTTTGATCCTTCAGGCCGATATTGGCGATGGATGGATTGTATTTACCGCGGCCGACATTCAACCTACGGTAGATAAGAAACTGGTGAAGGCGCCGGCAAATGGCAAAAAAGTTACCCGCCAGGAATTTCAAAAGATGATGGAAGAGGCATTTGGGCCCGACAATGGCGGACCGAAAATTAGAATCATTACCAGGGATGGTGGTGGAGAATAAGAAATCGATTGCTCCAAAATAAAAAGCCCTCTGTCTGAGGGCTTTTTATAAGATATGCATCCTGTTAATTCGCATAAGGCATATGCGTATCGAAAAATGTTTGAACTGAACTGTTCCAGTTATTGTACACTTCATTTCTTCTTGTATTCAAATACTGGTTGGTTTGGTTATAACTGCCCGAAGCTTTGTTAATATCACTTACCGCTTTGTTATAGGTATCGACATCTTGTTTGGTTCTTTCTTTCGCTGGTTTGGCGTCCATTGCTTTTTTCAATTTCTCAAATTCAGCGTTTTTCAGCAAGAAATCTGTTGTTACGGATATTTTTGCTCCCGCTTCTTCTTTAAAAAATTCCAGCGCTTTTTTACAGGCAGTTAACACTGTTTTATCCGATTCAAAAGCATGCATGGTATCTAATTTCAACAGCCCCTCGTCCGCATACTTAAGCAATGCATTTTTATTTTGCTCAATGGCATTGATATCTTTTTTCTCCACTGCTTCCATTAAATAACCTTCCTGTTTACTGGATTTAAAAAACACCAGGTATACCTGGTGATAATAGTCCGACACCAATCCTATCTTTTCCATTTTCTCACTCATTTCATTTTTCCCCGTGATCAGGTTAATATTATGGGAAGATGCAAATGTTTTGGCGGCTTCATTGCGTTTGCGCGCTGCTTCGTTGAGCTTATCACCGGCTTTTTCCTGCGCCATCAGGTAGGCTTCCATCATATCGTACGACTGTTCTGCTATTTCTTCCATATTAACAATCTTGGCATAGTCCTCGTTAAATACATCGTACATGAGTTTCAAATAATCTACTGAAGCATCGCGCAAGGATTTATCATTGGCAAATGCCGGCATATCACCCACTTTCGTCTTTGCTTCATATATAGAATTTATCAGGTCGGCCCTTTTTTTATCTGCACTTTTTGAGCCCTTCCCATGCGATACGGTGCTCATATAGGAAATGTATTTGTGGGATACCGCTTCTTCTGCTTTTTCAATTTGCGACATATAATTGACCGGGTTGTCTCCTGTCTGCGCATACAACCCGGCACAGAAGAAACTCAATAACAATACAAGGGAACAGCTAATTTTTTTCATCTCTAAAGGTTTAATTTTTCCTGGAAAGTAAATTTATATAGTCAATTAATATATGAACCGCTTCCTCGATATATACATCCTGCTGCAATCTTTTTAACCAGCGATTGTTGATCTCTGTTTCGAAATTTCCTTTTTTCAAAAATTCTTTGTCAGGGGTGGTATTGTCAACCTGGTATCCTTCCCCCTTTACCTGCATGCCAGCCTGTAGTTTTTCTTCACTCATTTTATCACTTGTCTTATTAAACGACTCATACTTGTCCCACTGTAATGGGATCGCTTTTGCCTGTTTGCCGGAAGCCCTGATAAGCTCTTCCATTTTTAATATTGTTCCAAATGCTTTGTTGTTTGCCACCCTTACCTGGCTTTTAGCAGCAAGCTCAGCAATCGGCAATGCGGGCAATGCTTTATAGTAACTGTTTCTTTTCACAGTATCGGCTGGCAGGGCGGCAGGTGAATTGGCCTCTCTATAATCCAATGCATCGAAAATATCGGGCAGTGGTATATCACTTTTCACGCCTGCATATTGCGTGGTATTTCCTGTTACCCGGAAAAACTTAGCACCGGTTACCTTTACATAACCAAATTCCGGGTTCTTATCGGTGATAACTGTACCTGGCGACTCGCGGGAGGTATCCAGCGGAATAATAGTTTGCGCCGAACCTTTGCCATAGGTAGTGCCGCCAGCTATAATGGCACGGTGATAATCTTGCAAAACGGCTGCTAATAATTCCGATGCCGACGCGCTGGTTCCATTAACGAGTAACAACAATGGCCCATCATAGATGGTACCACGGTTGGCATCTTTCAATGTCGATGTTTTACCAGTCTTGTCTTTATAAATCGCCAGTGGGCCATCATCGATAAATATGCCCGCCATATTCAGTGCTTCGCTCAAAGAACCGCCGCCATTGTAACGCAAATCAAGAATGAGCGCATCAATATTTTCTTTTTTAAGCAATACAATTTCCTTGGCCACATCATTGGCGCAATTCGCTGCATTTTCATCTTCTTCATTACTGTAAAACCCCGGAAGTGAAATATAACCGATCTTCTTGTCGCCCTTTAGCACAAAACTCTTCACCACATTATCATCATTGCGTATTTTTTCCTTTACCAGCGAAACTGTTTTGACTATACCATTGGTTTTTTTAACCGTTAATTGCAGGCGAACATTACCTGCGCCATCCAGGAAAGACATTGCTTCTTCCGGGGAAGCACCAGCTAAATCGACCACTGGTTTGTTTTCAAATCCCAGTTGCAGCAACACATCGCCTTTATTTAATTCACCGGTTTTCCAGGCTGAACTACCCGGCATCAGGTTGGAGATTTCCAAATCGCCTTTGTCATTTTCCACAACGGAAAATCCATAATACAACCCATCGCTATTGAGACCAGTCAGGAATTGATCTTTTTCGGCAGGGGGAAAATATTCGGTATGCGGGTCAAAATTATTGGCGATGATATCGCAAAACAAAGTGGCCAAATAATTTTCAAACCCTGAAGGGTTATCCAGTATTTTTTTAATGGAACGTTGTTCCATTATTTTCACTTTTTGCCTGGCCTCAGCTTCCCGATCGGTAAATAATTTTTTATCGCCTGCTGCATTCGTTCCGGCAAGCAGTATAGCATCTTCCAGCCTGTCGAGTGTTTCGTATTTCAACCACTTGCGCCATTTTTCCTGGTATTCCTTTTCTGAACCTGGATAGTGTACGCTGTCTGGTGACAGTGAAAGTGTTTCATTCACCGAAAGGTCAAACGGTTTTTGTAACGCAGAGAGAACGGTTGAATCTGCTTTTTGTAACCTTTTTTTATACAGGCTGCTGAGTTCATCCAGGAAGCCCCATCCTTTACCGGATAACTCATCGTCAATTTTCAGGCGGTACGCAGATAATTTTTTTATATCCTGCTCCAGGAAATACAATTTATCGGCATCCAGTCTTTCCAGCATGTGATCAAATACTGCCGCAGAAAACGCATCATCTACCGGGCGGGGGCTGTAGTGATTTTTCTCGATGACCCTTTTCACCATAATGGCCTGTCGCTGGTACTTACTGGTAGCTTGCGGAAATCCCTGCACGCATACCAACGCCATACATACACCTGCAATCACCAAACGAAATTCCTTCATGATCAGCCAACAGTTTAGGTGTCAATATAGCCAGAAAAAACTTTTATTCAAATAATTTAAATGGGAAAATGAGCCACCACCATTGTATTGATTATGGTCATCCCGCTCATAGCATAAAAAAGTGGTACCCTTGAAGCGTTTATCACTAAATTACTTTTAAGGCGGATCTTTTCTACATACCTATCACCTTGATGTTACTGTTTCTTCCGGCCGGAGCGGCAATGTTTTTACCGGCAAACCGGCTGATATTATAGGTAAAACTTAGTTGCCAAAACCTTTGCAGTACATTGTAGGAAACATCTTCAATATAGTTCTGGTTGGTATTCCTGCTGACACCGATGTTTTGATTGAGCAGGTCATACACCTGGAAACGTATTTCTCCTTTTTTATTTTTAAATAATTGCTTTGCCACACCGGCATTCCAAATAGCCGCTTCCGAATTGTATCCCTGTGACAGCCCGCTGCGTTTGTTATAATTAATATCCGATGCGATGCTAAACCCATGTGGCAGGTAGATATTAGCTTCGAAAGAATATTCCTGTGTCCAGTATTGCGCATTTTGCTGCTGCTGCAAAGAATAGGTAGCCTTATTGAAGCCGGCATTTGCACCGGCACTGATATCGAGCAGTTCCTTATAAGAATAGTTAAAGGTAACTTCCTGCGAAACTGTCCAGGTGTTGATATTGTTCTTCGCAGCGTTAACGAAGCCAATGGTATGATTTTTAGAAAGCCCGGAATTGACATTGATACTTGTTTTCAGCTTTTTTAGCGGAAAACCCCAGGAAGTATTTACTGACAGGTTATAAGCACCGTTGGCATTTACCGGTTGGGTGACGATCTGTCCCTGCGCCCCTGCACTATCTGAATTGACAATTTTATTGCCAACGCTGCTGAAATTCAGCGTGGCGAAGAAGCTGGTATGCTGGTATGGATCGAAAGACATATAGTTAGCCTGTAACCTGTGATTGTATTCCTGTTTCAAATCGGGGTTACCTCTTTTTATATACAGCGGATCGGTATTGTCTTCTACCGGCTGCAATTGTGAAACCGATGGCTGCCTGGTGTAGGTGTTGTAAAATATGCGTACATTTTTGTACTTGTTGATATTGTATTGCAAATTGGCATTGGGTAACCAATTCGTATAGGATCGGTTCAGTGCACTATCGCTGCCCAGTACATGAAAATTACTTTTTAAGTTTGCTTCCTGCAGCGCGCTTCCAATAGCGAAATTAAAATCCTTTTCCTGGAACCGGTAATTAAGCCCCGTCCTGTTCACCGTATAATCATTGAGGAAATTATTAGAAAGCTGTTCGTTTAGCTTATTGTGCTTCCCGCTGGCGTTATCGAAATCATATGTATTTTTTTCAGCCGTGGCATGGCTGATAGTAAAGTTGTTGCTAAACTCCAGCAGCGATTTTTTAGACAGTGGTTCTGTATAAGAAAATACCGCGCTGTAACTATTGCTTTTATTTGTCTGATCATTTACCTGGTTAATCGTATCGCTGATAATGCCGGCGGTTTGATGATAATTGTTTTGCGATTGCAGCCAGCCATTATTGCTTGAATTATTAAAGTTTGCAGAGAGGCTTGCAGAAAATGTTCTTCCCTTTTTTGCAAACCGGTGGCGAAACAATGCATTGTTGCTCCAGCTAAACCCATTTCCCTTTGTATAGGAAGCTGACCTGCCATCGTTCAGGCTGTCGTTATTGGCCGCAATACTTGCGTAATTACTCGATGCGCTATAAACAGATTGCTGCATATTGAGGGATGAGCTGAATTTGATGGAGTTGGCTGAATCTATTTTATAATCGCTTGAAAAATTTATGCGGTGGTTTTCATTTCGGTTATTGGATACTGTGCGTTTATCGGTCACAAAATTATTGCCTGGCAATAACCACTGCTGGTGTTGATTTTCTTCTTTATCGGTTTGAATGCGGTTAAAGAAATAACTGCTCATGAAATCATTTTTCTTTTGCCAGGTATCGTTATAATTAAGGCCACCAGCCCAGGTAGTATTAATGCCCTGGTTGTTGGCGCCACCCTGTATGGGTAATCCTGCATTGCCATCTATTTGTACCGAACCACCCCCACGTCCACCCAAACCAGGAAGACCGCCTGAAAAATTCAGTATATCCAAAAATGAAAAGCCCTGCCTGTTGGTATTATTGGCCATGCCGATGGCAGATAGTTGACGATCGCCGCTGAAACTATTGATATTAAAATTTCCCTGGTACTTTGAATTATCCCCGGCACCGGCAGTTACTTTTCCAAACAGGCCGTTTTTCTTATCGGGTTTAATGGTAAGGTTGATGGTTTTCTCACTGTTGCCGTCATCAAAGCCTGTAAAGCGCGACTGATCCGATTTGCGATCAAATACCTGTACTTTATCTACAGCGTCAGCCGGAAGGTTTTTCGTGGCCGTTTTTGGATCATTCCCAAAAAACTCCTTTCCATCCACCAGTACTTTCTTTACTTCTTCTCCATTGGCTTTTACTTTTCCGTCCTTATCTACCTGCACCCCCGGGAGCTTTTTCAATAAATCTTCCACTACTGCATTTGGTTTGGTTTTAAAAGAACCGGCATTAAATTCAATGGTATCATTTTTAATAGTCACAGGGGCTTTTTCCTGTGAAACTGTTACTTCTTCAAGGAGCACACTTTGATTGGTAGCTGGAATAAAGCCGAAATCAATATCAGTGAGGGTTTCACTGATGCTAAAATTTTTGCTGATATTATGGTACCCGACGTGGGTGATAAGCAGCCGGTAACTTCCCTTGTCAATACTGTTTATTGAGAAAGCCCCGTTGCTGTTTGTTCTGCCAAAGCTAACCAGCGATGAGTCTTTGCTGTTTAAAATGGTGATGGTTGCATTTGAAAGTGGTTGCCTTGCTGCTGTATCGGTCAATACTCCTTTGATATGGCCACTTCGCTGGGACATGGCTGTTACAGACAATAATAAAAGTGAAAAAAGGAGCGTAGCATTCTTATTCATAAACCGTTTATTTCTGCTACGAAACTATACTGGCAAAAAATGAAAGCAGGTTAACTGTGGTTGCTTTAATGTTAATGAAGGTTAATAAAAAACCGCCTGGTGAATATTCACCCGACAGCTATTCTTTTCGTTAACCTTATACGTTATTTTTCCTGCGTGGAAACAATGGCTTCTCCTTCTTTTCTGCTCTTGTCGTATACACTCAGCACAATCTTCCAGGAGCCCGCAGTTTTTTCCAGCGTCAGGTCCACTTTAATTTTCATGGTAGCCGAGCTGGCTGGCAATATGTCGAAATAGACGGTAGTGGTTTTTTTGTCCTCTGCCGGTATTTCAAACTTTCCATTCAGGATTACCGGTCTTTCTCCTTCCATTTTGATGATGGTATTCTTTATCTGGCTAAAAAGCTCCCTGAATTTTATACTCGCATCATCAAATGTATGCGTCGCATACAGTGTAGACTGCCAGCAAACCGCATGGCCTTCGGGCATATTATATTGTATCACGGAAGTTGCCAGTGCGCCGGGAATGATAATGCTGGAGCGGTACTCCTCTTCCTGCTGGTTGGCATTGAGAAGGCTCCCTTTTATATTTTTAAACTTGTTGGGATAGTCTTGTATTACCTTTTCCAGGGCCCCGTTGGTTTGATTGGTAAACACCCCCTGGGCTTTTAAACCAGTACTTAATAACGTCAATACAAACAATGTGTAGATGTTTTTCATACAGGCGGATTTCATGTACAAGATAAATATTAAAGCCCTGTTAAGAAATAGAAAAACTACGTAGTAGGCCCTTTTTTTTCGCAATAATACTTGCAGTTCTGCGTTAAAAAGTTGATCTTTAAACTTTTAAACTCAAACCAATACCAATGAAAAGGAATGATATGTACTTCAATGTACACCAGACAAAGATTCATGAGGGAGTTTACCGCCCTTCTTCCAACCTGAGTCGCTTCGCAAAATTTTTATGGAGTATTATTTTGGTGGGTCAATCCCCCATTAACCACCGCCCTGATTACGCACGCCGTACAAAATAGCATACTATTTGACAAGATAACAGATTAGCACTTACCTCTGAAACCACAACGTATGTGCTATGACCCCGGATAAATCCGGGGTCTTCTTTTTTAAACAGCATTTAATTCACTATCCTCATATTGCGCATGCCCTTCTGAAACTGCCTTGGCATAGGTGGCATATTATTATTCTGCTGGCTGCCCTTACGTAAGTTGTACGTAAAGCTCAGCATGAAATAACGGGGCAGTACATTACTACGCGTATCCTGCACATAGTTGTCGCCGGTAGTCCTGCTCAGGCTCTTGTTTTGTTTCAATATATCGAATACGCCCAGTTTCAGTTCGCCGTCTTTCTTTTTGAACAATTGCATAGCAATACTCGCATTCCAGTAAGCAATACTTTGGTTGTAGCCGGCCGAAAGACCTGAATTGATAGTATAATCGAGATCGGTAGACAGTATCAGGTTCTTGAAAAATGTATAGCTGATCTCTGGTGAATACACTTGTGTATAGTAATTGGTATTGAGATTGGGTTGTAAACTGTACTTGGTACTATTGTAGGTTACACTGCTGTTGAAGCCAAGATCAATTTGTTTGTGGTTGTAGTTGATCCCGAGCGATTGAGTAATTATCCAAAGATTGGTATAATTCTTTTGCTTGTACAGCAAACTTACATCGCGGTTCCTGCTGATAAAAGTAGTGGCATTGATATTCCCGCCTTTGAGTTTTTTCAACGTTTTCCCGTAAGTAAAAAAGGCAAATGCCGTATAAGCGCCATTCAGGTTGATAGGTTTAGTTATCTGAACGCCGCGGCCAAGCGTGTCAATGCTGTTCACAATTTTATTTTGAGTGAGCCCTCCGTTAAAGTTCATAGCCATAAACTGGAAGTTTGCCATCTTGAAAGTATTGTAACCAACATTAATATTGTGCGCAAACTCCTGTTTCAATTCGGGGTTTCCGGTTCTGATATTTTGCGGGTTGCTGACATCTTGTACATTCTGCAATTGCGAGGTACTTGGCTGGTTGGTTCTGCCGCGATAGTTAAACCGGAAGTTTGTACCCATTTTAGGGTTATAATTAAAATTCGCGTTGGGGCTGAAATTGGTATAATTTCTCCTGACAACAGAGTCTTTGGTGCTGCCATTACTAAAAACATGACTTTCCAATGTTGCAAATTGCAGCGAACCTCCCACCTGGTAGTTGTATTTCTTTTGCTGTACCCGGAAATTGGCGCCTATTCGGTTGGCGATAAAGCTGTTTTTAAAATAATTGGTTTGCCGCACATTCGGAATGCTGTACTTACCGCTTAATGTATCATAGTTATTGGTAACCTTATCTGAATTGCTTTGATTATTCGTATAGGCATAATTTATTTCCACCAGTTTATTTTTCCCGATGGGTTCTGTATACGAAGTACTGATAACGTTATTATTGGAATTTGTTTTTTGCGAGCTCTTATAGTTTTGGCTCAGGTAAGACGATAGTACAGTACCATCGGGGTTAAACAATGTTTGTGGTGAAATATTATTTCCTTCTCCATCGCTGTGGTTATAAGCATTACTCCAGCCCAGTGTAAAGGTTCTCCCCACTTTATTGAGCTTGTGGCGGTACAGGAAGTTATTATTGAGGTTAATACCATCCCTGCTGTTATCATTGTAAGATTTACCAGCCAGCGCAAGGTAATTATCAAGTCCTTTAACCGTTCGTATGGTGGATGTATCATTACTGAAACCACCCGAATGCTGCAGGGTGAGGCTCGGTGTATATAATATTGAATTCATGGAATCAATCCTGTATTCAAATCGAAGGTTGAAACGATGATTGGTGTTTTCGTTTTGTGATGATTTATCATCGTTGGAAAACGTTGTTGAGTCGTTGGGAAAAAATGTTTGCTTGTAAATATTCTGATCAGAAGTATTCTTTGTATGCGAGAAAAAATAACTGCCGCTGATATCAATCTTTGGCCCCCAGGTATCCCTGTAATTGACCCCGGTAGATAAGGAAGAGGTAATACCGCCATTGTTGTTTCCCCCAAATCCAAAGCCACTGGCTCCGCTTCTTGAAGAAACAATTTGTCCGCCGCCACCGCCAAATCCGCCACCTCCTTGCCCACCACCGCCTCCAAAACCACCGCTGCCAAAGCCGCCCATGGTGCTGATGATATCTGAAAATGAAAAACCCTGCTTGTTTACATTATTTGCAGCGCCAATAACAGAAACCTGGGTACTTCCTTTGAACCGGTTAAATGAAAGGCTGTTGTCATAACGGCCATCAGTACCCACCCCTGCATTGATTTTTCCGAAGTATCCATTCTTCTTATCCTTCTTCAATTTAATATTCATCACCTTGGCGCGGCTGCCATCATCAATCTTTGTAAACTTGGCCTGGTCGCTCATATCATCAAATACCTGTACGCTTTCCACCATATCTGCTGTCAGGTTTTTGGTAGCAAGTTTGGGATCAGTTCCGAAAAACTCCTTTCCATCCACATATACTTTTTGTATTTGTTCACCCTGTGCTTTTACATTGCCGTCTTTATCCACTTGCACACCCGGCAGTTTTTTTAACAGGTCTTCTGCCGTGGCATTGGGTTTTGTTTTAAATGAATTGGCATTATATTCAACCGTATCCTTCTTTATTGAAATAGGTGGCCGCTCTACTATCACTTCCTGGAGGGTAACGCTTTGGTGTTGCATATAGATGGTTCCCAGGTCTACCTCCTGTTTACTGGCAGAGATGGAAAAATTCTTAATATACGTCTGGTACCCTTCAAAAGTGATCAGCAAACGATAGCTCCCGGTATCAAGCCCTTTTACTTCAAATGTGTTTTTTGCATTGACGGTTGTAAAAGCCACCGAGCTGGAATCTTTATTGTCAACAATGGACACAGTTGCGTCTACCATAGATTGTTTGCTGGCAGTATCCACCACACGGGCACGCACAATTCCATTGATGTTTTTTTGGGCAGATGCACCAAGGCCCAAACAGGTAAGAAGTAAAAGTAAAAGCAAAGGACGGCTCATAAGCAGGCAGTTTCGTAAACGAAATTATTCGTTTACACGCAGAATTCTTCCGCGAATAGGGATATTCGGTGAATGTTAGGTCTGAAGGGGCGAATGTATTGCCGCCGGCAGAAAATTTGCCGGTGATTGGCCTAGCTAAACAGGTATTCAACATCAGCCTTGGTGAGGCTCTTCACAAATCCTTCATCGTCTGTTATCAGATCGCGTGCAAGTATGCGTTTCCTGTCCTGCAATTGTAATATTTTATCTTCAATGGTATCCTTACAAATCATACGGTAGGCAAAGATGTTTTTCGTTTGACCGATACGGTGCGTACGATCAATCGCCTGCTGTTCGACCGCCGGGTTCCACCAGGGATCGACGATGTACACGTAATCCGCAGCCGTAAGGTTCAAACCCACACCGCCGGCCTTCAATGATATCAGGAATACCCTGCATTCATCATTGTTCTGAAAATTCTGAATGGCTTTTTCCCTGTCCTGCGCGGAAGTACTTCCGTCAAAATATTCAAACTTAACATCCAGTTCCTTTAGCTTGGCCTTAATCAATGCAAGCATACCAAGAAACTGCGAAAACACGAGTGCCTTGTGGTTGCTGATATTTTCTGTTATCTCCCTGGCCAATTCCTCCAGTTTGATAGAATGGTTTTCGAACTTTTCCGTTTCGTTGAGGATGGCAGGTGAATCGCATATCTGACGTAGCTTCATCAATCCCTGTAAAATGGTGAGCTGCGAGCGCTGAATACCCTGGTCTTCGATAGTACCCATGATTTTATCGCGGTAATCATTTCGGTAGGCTTCATATATTTTCCGCTGCTCGTCTTCCATTTCACAGAACAGGACTGTTTCTGTTTTATCCGGCAGATCTTTTGCCACCTGTTCCTTTGTTCGTCTGAGGATGAAGGGGAACAATAATTTCCTCAAATGATCCTTCTGGTCTTTTTCCCCAAATTTGTCAATAGGTATGGCGAATTCATTTCTAAAAAACTCAATGGTACCCAGCATACCAGGGTTAAGAAAATTCATCTGCGCAAATATGTCGAAGGTATTGTTCTGAAGTGGTGTACCACTCATGCACAAACGATTCTTTGATTTCAGCAGGCAGGCTGCACGCGTTACCTTACTGGCTGGGTTTTTTATTGCCTGGCTTTCATCAAGGATTACATAATCAAATTCGTTTTCTACAAACAACTTGATATCGCTGCGCAATGTGCCATAGGTGGTAATAATAACATTAAACTTCTTAATCCTTTCCTTTTCCCTTGACCGGTCGCCGCCATGGTGGATATGGTAGGTTAATGCAGGCGTGAACTTCTTTATTTCATTCTCCCAGTTAAACATTAATGTAGTAGGACAAACCACCAGTGCGTTTAATGTTCCGTTTGTATCGAGATAATGCTGCAGGAATGACAATGCCTGGACAGTTTTACCCAAACCCATATCATCAGCAAGAATGCCGCCCCATTTTACCTGGCTGAGGTAATTAAGCCATTGAAAACCGAATGATTGGTAAGGACGGAGGATTGCCTCCAGGGATTTTGGCGGATCAATTTCTTCGATGCTTTTAAATCCCCTCAGTTTATCGTATTTCTGTTCCAACTGGATAAACAATTCCTCTTCGTTCCTTCCCTCATACAACTCATCAATCACGCTCATGTGGTATTGCGAAAGTTTCAGGTGTTCCTGTTTCCCTTCCCCAACCCTGAACAGCAGGGAATATTTCTTTATCCACTCTTCCGGCAAAATACCCAGCGTACCATCATTCAATTGTACAAACTGCTGTTTATTGACCAGTGCTTTTTTTACTTCCGCGATGGTTACTTTCTGATCGCCAAACACAATATCCACTTTTGCATCAAACCAGTCGGTATGGCTGCTGATATAAATTTTAGTCTGTGGCTTCGCCGTATTGAACCGGAAATTTTTTAAGGCTTCAAATCCATATACCGGCACCTTCATTTCCTTCATGGCATCCACAAACAGGAAGAACCAGTTGTTGCGCAATACATCCACACCTTTTAGTACGAGGTTGTGCGAGCCTTCGGGTTTTATAAAATTGGAATGAAGCGCTTCCAGTTTACTGATAAACTGTTGTTCTGTTTGCTTGTCGCGGTGAACAATCATTACTTTTTCACCATCGGGAACAATGATCTCATCTTTATCACCGGTGCGAACTTCAAAACCCTTGTACGTAAATGCAGGTTGGAATACGAGGTAATCACCCTTTTCCTGCAGGTGCAGTTTTTTCTCCGGTTCACCATCTTTATAAGATGAAACCAGGGAAGGATCAAATTCAACAAAGTATTTTTTTGCCAGTGGCAAAATATAGGAACGTAATTGCTGTGGCCAATCTGTTTTTGAAATATAAATACTTCCCTTGTTGATGAATGGTTCTATTTTTTCTACATCTTCCGCATCGCGCCAGAGATAAAGGTTCTCCTCGAAGAAAAACATGAGCCCGCTTCCTAATTGGTTTTCGGTTATCTCCAATTCTTTGCCATTTAGTTTTACATGGCAGGTTATTTCATATCCTGTTTTCCTGGGTGCTATTTTAAAAAATGGCAAAACTGGTTCGGGAACAATCCCCACCGGTTTCAGGTTCTCCGTTTTGAAGGGCTTGTGTCCGTTTAGATAAAAAACAAATGGATTGACCGCAACATCCGCAAACAGTTTTTTTAGTTTGGGGTAGAGATACTCAATCATCAGGTTTTTTGTTTCACCAGGAAGTTCATCTGTTTCGTGGTGAATGATATTTTCCCAGATGCCGCTGAATGGTGAGTTGCGGTTCAGGTATTTGGTAACCTCCGCTTCCTGCATGCGGCGAATAGAAGGTATGAGTTGTTTGTCTTCTTCATTAAACACTTCAATATTTACAAACTTGGAGAGATCAATTTTATCAACCTTGCTGATAAATTTTTTCTGATCCTCATCGCTTTCACCCTGTACCACTTCCACCAGGAAACCCGGATAAGGTTTGTGATTGAAATTAAATACGATTCCCAGCCGCTGTGCCGGACCGGCAACAGTTGTTTTCTGTTCTTCCTCTGTTGCGGGCGCAACCGTTTCCGCTACCAATACAGGCTTTGGCTTATTAACCGCCATCGGGTTAATTCGTTTTATCGATGTATCCAGTACACGCAAAAAGGGTTTTCCCTCCTTGTAGGCAAATTCAAATTTACCCTTCAGATCATCAGTGAGCGAATACCCGTATGCTTCGAGCAGTTTATTTTTTTCATTGTCCCAGTTACGTATGGTATCAAAATAATGGGCGCCATGTGCATTTAATAGTTGCAGCAACACAATAACCTTCGGCAGGCAAAGCGGGTGCGTGGTATCTTCGTATTCACAACTGGTGTCAAAATTTCTTTCTTCGTTTTTACGCAAAACTACCTTGTATACTTTGCCTTCCAGGTCTACAGATGCCTTTATCATTTCATCCTTTGCATATTCGATGGTTGCCTTGTTGTTGCGGAGAAATTTTTCCGCTTCCATCAGTGATTCGGGTGAACATAAAAGCCGGATCGTTTTCAGATCAATAAATTTCATCTTCACTACCGTATGCCGCTGGTCGTAGACAATGGCTTCGGCTTTCAGTAAATTTTTATCGAGCAATTCCTGCAGTTGGATGAGTGAGGCGGCTTCGTGACGGCAAATATCACCGAGGTTATAAGGACAACTGCAGCGGAGCGACATATCCTTTGCATCCTTGAACTTCTGGATATGTACTTTATAATAGGTAGAATAGCTATCGTCTTTCACCCGGAAGGTTACGGAACCCAGCAGTTCGTCATATTCTACTAACTCTACAAAGCCAATGGCATGAATTTTTTTGCCCCTGCGGATTACTTCATCGGTTCCATTGGTGTATACATACTTGATAAGGTGCGGTAGCGCCATGCTTATATCAATTTGCCGTTGGCAATAGTCCTTTCGCGTCCACTGTTGAAGTTTTCCCGCCCAAAGGGCTATTGCAAAAAGGGTGATCTGCAAAAGTAAAGGAAAAAAAGGCAGCCGGAAAAAGAAAAAGCAGGGAAAACGGGCAGTTCATATTCCGTTAATAATTGTTGCGGGCAGATACCCGTAAATTTCAAAGAACCAGCCAACCTTTGTGTCGCTAATCCCTGCTTTATCAATGGGCAAACACCAGAAATAAATGATAAATTTTCAGCCCTGCCCACCTGTTGTACCATTTGCCCGTTTAACTTTGTCACATTAAATACTTTCTATGATTTCCAGGGCCATCGTTACCTTTTCCACCTTCCTCCTTGTTTGTGCCACTTCGTTCTCTCAAAAATTAAAAAAAGCAGATAAGGCTGTCATTGCCGGTTTACAGGCACATGTACATTACCTCGCCGATGACAAACTGGAAGGAAGAAGGGCAGGCACCAATGGTGAAAAACTGGCCATGGAATATATCGCAGATCAGTTTCAGAAAGAAGGGCTGCAGCCCAAAGGCGATCAAAACGGCTGGTTCCAGGCATTTGACATCAATGATGGTAAAGACATTGATAAGGCTGGATATTTATTTGTCAATGGTGATGAAATAAAGCCCGGTGATTATTTCCCCTTTATCGGCTCGCCGGATAAAATGATTGAATCTGCTCCTTCCATCGCTTTGCGCGAATCGGGTGTTCCCTGGTTTTTAAACCTGAAGGAAGAATTGGAAAGCAATAAAGCCAACCCGCATTTTGATGTAAAAGCTTTTGTACTCGAACAGGTAAAAGACGCTGCAAAAAGAGGAGCCACCGCTTTGCTGGTGTATAATTCCGGGAATGCAGATGATGGATTATCATTTGATCCAAAAGAAAAGGCGATGCCCCTGCCCATTCCGGTATTCTTTACCGGGAAAAAAATTGCCAAAAAGTATTTCAGCGACGAGGCGGCTACGGTTGATATAAAATTAAAGGCGGTTTTCGCTGATAAAAAAAGAACAGGTCACAATGTAGTGGGGTATATCGACAACAATGCTGCAACCACCGTTATACTCGGAGCACATTTCGATCATTTGGGTTATGGGGAAGACAACAACTCCATGTACCGTGGTACGGAAAAATTAATTCACAACGGAGCCGATGACAATGCCAGCGGTACTGCTGCGCTGATAGAGATTGCACGTTTATTGAAAAACTCTAAGCTCAGGAAAAATAATTACCTCATCATTGCCTTTTCAGGGGAAGAACTGGGTTTGTTTGGTTCAAAATTTTATGTAGAACATCCCACCATCGATTTGTCGAAGGCAAATTATATGATAAATATGGACATGGTCGGACGTTTAAACGACAGCACCAAGCTTGTTACCGTAGGTGGTTACGGCACATCACCACAATGGGGAACAATGTTTGCTTCGATGAGTGCCAACCCCTCTTTTGCCAATAAATACGATAGCAGCGGTACAGGCCCCAGCGATCATACTTCCTTTTACAGGAAAAACATTCCTGTATTGTTTTTCTTTACAGGTTTACACAGCGATTATCACCGCCCCACCGATGATTTTGATAAAATCAATTATACCGGTGAATACCGCATCGTAAAATATATTTATAAAATAGTAGAAGAGACCAACGATAAAGGCAAACTTGCATTTACACCTACCAGGGAAACACAGACCACAACTTCCGCCCGTTTTAGCGTCACCATGGGTATCATGCCCGACTATACCTTTAGTGGCAATGGTGTTCGCGTAGATGGTGTCAGTGAAGGGAGACCGGCACAAAAAGCAGGATTAAAAACAGGTGATGTAGTGATACAGTTGGGAGAATATCCTGTAACTTCTGTAGAGAATTATATGCAGGTGCTGGGTAAATTTAAAAAAGGCGACAAAACAAAAGTAAAAGTGAAAAGGGGCAATGAAAATGTAGAGGCAGACATACAATTTTAATACTGGACAGTATGAAATTGAAGCTTGACGTAGAAGAAATGGCCGAAGATTTTTTTGCCGATACCCGGTTGGTGGGTATCATGGCCCCTGTAAAAGACTACCAGTTTTGCTGGCAGCTTAACCAGGCCCTTCGTTTTAATTTCCGCATCAATAACAGTATCGAAATACAACTGACCAAAAAACAACGCAATTATTTTTTCCCTGTTTTTGAATATCCTGAACCAAACAGCTCACTCGTTCATTATCTGTACAACAATAAGTTTGATGGCGAATACCTGCTGCCAGAGTTTAAACACATGGATTTTCTCTGGCTGATGAAAGGAGATGCGGTGGATGACCACGCATTTGACAATATTGCAAAATCCATTCGCTCGATGCATGCCGTACAACTGGTAAACGAACTGACCAATGAAAAAATAAAAAACAAGGGTCACCTCATTTTTTAATCCGCACGCCAGCCAATACCCGGTATTATTGTACCATAAAAATTCATCTTATGTGGAAAGAAGCAGACAATTCGCTGTACCGGAAATTCGAATTCAAAAATTTTTCCGAAGCATTTGCCTTTATGACAAGAGTGGCGATTGAAGCAGAAAAAATGGACCATCACCCATTATGGAAAAACGTATACAACAATGTGGAAATATGGTTGTCTACACATGATGCCGGTGATGTGGTCACCGATAAAGACAGGAAACTCGCAAAAAAAATTGATACCCTGCTCGCATGAGTAAACAGGTAACATCGACCATATTGATGATACGCCCTGCTGCCTTTGGCTTTAACCGGGAAACTGCAGAAAGCAATAGCTTCCAGCATTGGAGTAATTCTTCAGCCCAGTCCCTGCAGGAATTGGCAGAAGCTGAATTTGACAGTGTCGTTGATACGCTGACAGAACATGGTATAAATATCCTGGTGGTAGAAGATACCCCGGAACCCGCAAAACCAGATGCCGTTTTTCCAAACAACTGGTTTTGTACCATGGGAAATGGTGTGATATCGCTGTTTCCCTTATTTGCTGCCAACCGCCGTATTGAAAAACGGGATGATATCCCCATCGCACTTTCAAAAAAATTCAATGTAGCCGACTACCTCGACTGGAGCGAATATGAAACAGAAGGCTTTTTCCTTGAGGGAACCGGAAGTATGGTAATGGATCACGACAACCGTATCATTTATGCCGGTTTATCGGTGAGAACACATAAAATACTCCTCGAAAAATTTGCACGCTTCCACCAGTACCGTGTGATGTGGTTTACTGCACGCGATGAAAACAATCAATTGATTTTTCATACCAACCTCGTCATGAGTATTGGGGAAAAATTTGCAGTTGTTTGCGAAGCTGCCATCAAAGATGAATTTGAGCGTATCGCCGTCATCCAGTTACTAAGCACCACTGGTCATCATGTTATTCCTGTATCAACCGATCAGATGAAAAGCTATGCCGCCAACCTGCTGGAAATAAAAAACAACAGTGGCAAACGCTTTATCGTAATCGGAAAGCCCGCCCTCGAAAGCCTTACAAAAGAACAGGTAAAAAAACTTTCTTCCTATGCCACACTGTTACCGGTAAATATTCCAACAATAGAACGTGTTGGCGGAGGTGGTATCCGCTCCATGATGGTGGAAATATTCCTGGAACCTAAGTCATAGGTTTTTTTGTGTAATGACCAATGAATGCAATCAAAGAAACAAGCGCCCAGGCGCCTTCCAGTATGATAAAGGGTATGTAATTGATCAGATAAGAAGCTAACCCGGCAAGTGATGCCCCTGAAAAATTCATAAAAATATACAGGGGGCTGTCTTTCGATAGTTTGCCTGCCAGGTTTAACAGGAAAGCAATCAATAAAATGGCTACGCCGGTAAAGCCAATCCAATCATTGGTCGTTAAGTGCATGGCTGTTCGGTTAAACGATTGAAACGATATGTTCAGTCCTTTCGGTTAATCTCCCGACAGGAGTTGTAAAAGCAGCAAGCTGGTATTCTTTAAAGATAGCCGTTACTTCTGGAAGTGCATGTTCATCAATAGCTATCAGTAAGCCACCGCTTGTTTGTGGATCAGCCAGTATAGCTTGCTGGTATTCTGTAACAGGTCCAATCTTCATTCCATAACTGTCCCAGTTTCGCTGTGTACCACCGGGAACTGATTTTTGATCTACATATTCCTTTATATCCGGTATGATGACGGGTACCCTGTCAAAATAAATAGTTGCACTTAACCCACTGCCTTCGGCCATTTCCACGAGGTGGCCCAGCAAGCCAAACCCGGTAACATCCGTCATGGCGGATATACCGTTTAATTTTCCCAAAGCATCACCAACTTTATTGAGTTGCATCATTTGCCTGGCAGCAATATCCTTATGCTCCTCTTTTAATATCCCCTTTTTTTCTGCAGTAGTGAGTATACCTACCCCCAACGGTTTTGTCAGTAACAATACATGCCCGGCCTTGGCCTCATTGTTTTTCTTGATATGATCAATATGCACCAATCCATTTACTGCCAGTCCAAATATTGGTTCAGGAGAATCGATGCTGTGCCCGCCCGCCAAAGGGATACCGGCTTCTTTGCAAATACTGCGTCCTCCCTCAATTACTTTTTGTGCCACTTCTGCGGCAAGTTTATTAATAGGCCAGCCAAGAATGGCGATGGCCAGAACGGGTTTTCCTCCCATCGCGTATACATCACTGATGGCGTTGGCGGCCGCTATTCTCCCAAAATTATACGGGTCGTCAACAATTGGCATGAAGAAATCGGTGGTGGAAATAAGGGCGGTACCATTTCCCAAATCATACACGGCAGCATCGTCTTTACTGTGATTGCCCACAATCAGTTTGTCATTATCTGGCATGGCAAAGTTGGACTGCAAAATTGTTTCCAGCACTTTGGGTGAAATTTTACAACCACACCCTGCCCCATGTGAATACTGTGTAAGTTTTATATCGGTGTTGCTCATGTTATCTTTTGTGTTGAAAGCTTTTTTTCGGAATGCAGCAAGAGTATGTCGGCATTGTTTTTTTCGTTTACGGTATCGCAGGAAATCGTCTTTAGCAATTCAATGTAATTGGGTCTTAACTGCAGGCTCTTGCTGTACCATTTGTCGTAGTATTTCAGCAATACCCTGAAACAATCTGCAACATTGTCTTCTATCAAAAAATTCACTGCCGTTTTTGTTTCCAGTCCGCCCAACCTCTTTTTTATCCTGATGATGGCGCCAATCATTTTTTCCTTATCCTGTTTTCCATACCATTTTATAATATGCAAAAGTCTTTCTTCAAAAGGTATATCGAGAAAATACACCGGCGATTGCCGCATTTGGAGCCACAAAGGCTGCGGAATATTCACTTCGCCGATCCGCTGACTTTCATCCTCCAGCCAGATAGTTTCGGGGGTATTTTCATATTTTCTCAGTTCCAGTGCCAGTTTGTTTTCAAACATCTCCTGTGTCGGCTGTGGCGGCAGCCCAATATTACCAAAAGCAGATCCCTTATGCCCGGCGAGGCATTCAAGATCAATGGCCGGGTGTTGTTTACCCATTACATTCAGTATTTCTGTTTTTCCCGAACCAGTATAGCCGCCGATAATTGAAAACCGGTGGTGAAGGGCAAAACTATCCAGCACATAGTTCCGGAATTTTTTATACCCACCGATCAGTGTATATATTTTAAATCCATACAGATCCAGCAGCCATGCTATGGCAGCACTGCGCATTCCGCCACGCCAGCAGTGTACAAGCACAATTTTTTTTGCAGCAGGATCTTTATCCCTGTTCGCAGGGGACGCATGCACCAGGCTTTCCACTTCTTCCACCATAGATCTCATTTTCGGCCCGAAATAATCGAGTCCAATTTTGATAGCTGCTTCCCGGCTATTTTGTTTGTAGGTTGTTCCAACCACTTTGCGTTCTTCATCTGAAAACAATGGCAGGTTATAAGCGCCGGGTATATGTGCATGCCTGTATTCCGAAGGACTGCGAACATCCAGTACCGGGTGCTGTGCCGACAGTTGCAGGAATGCCGCTGTATGTAATTTTTCTATTGGCATATTTCGCCGGTAAAAGTAAAAAACAAAAAGCCATCCTCATATCGAAGGATGGCTTATAAAAATCAACTATTATTATTACATCACCAAAACACCCCTGGCAACGAATACGGTTTCTTTTTTCGGCTTTTTTATTTTGCTAATCTCGTCCTTGCTTTTTCCGGCATCGGCTGCGTAGTGTTTCAGTTGCTTTACGGGCGTTTCCTTAACAGAGGCTTCCCCGTCCAGCACCACTTCCTTGCCCACAATATCCTTCGGCATAAAAAAACCATAGTCTTTAAACTTAACCATGATGGCTTCACCGCCGGGTGTTTCCATTTTCATCCAGCAGCCTTTTTCCTGGCAAACCGAGATTATTTTGCCGGACACTTTTCCGTTGAATTTCCCATTTGTCATTTTGGATTCCATATTGGCAGCGGATACCGCGCCGTCGGCTGTTGTCCCTGCTCCATAGGTTACCCCTTTTGCCGCAGGTTTGGGTTCCTGGGCCATGGCAGCGGCCACCTGCAGCAAAATGAAACTAGCCAGCAATATTTTCTTCATTGGTGAATATTTCTGATAAAGTTGACCCCAATTTTTGCCATCTCCAAACCATTCAAACAAATTCCCGAGTCAATTACTACTAAAGTGGTATTGCCGGGTGTTGATATTATGCGTCACTTTACAGTACTGTTTTAGCAGTAGATCAGGCGATCGTTGTAGTTCTTAACATTTACAGAAGTTTTCTCGTGTTAAAAAAACCCTGCCATATCCATCGCAGGGTTTTTTGTTTTTGGGACCGCCCAAAAAAATTAGTTTTATTTTGCTAATTAAATTAGTGTTGATAACAACTTTTTCCCTACATTTGTCAATATATTACCTTGATTAAAATTTACAACTATGTCGAACAATGAAAAATTAAAAGCACTAAAGCTGACGATGGACAAGATTGAAAAGGATTTCGGCAAGGGTAGTGTAATGATGATGAATGAGAAGTCGCAGGACCCTATGGATGTTATTTCCACCGGATCTATTGGATTGGATATTGCCCTTGGGATTGGAGGTTTACCAAAAGGTCGCATAGTTGAGATATACGGCCCTGAATCGACCGGTAAAACCACCATTGCCATCCACGTGATTGCAGAAGCACAGAAAAAGGGCGGCATGTGTGCCATTATAGATGCGGAACATGCTTTTGACAGCGCTTATGCTAAAAAACTGGGTGTAGATGTAGATAACCTGCTGATATCCCAGCCCGACTATGGTGAGCAGGGTTTGGAAATTGCAGACAGGCTTATTTTGTCCGGTGCATTGGATGTGGTGGTTATTGACTCTGTTGCTGCATTGGTGCCAAAGGGAGAGCTGGAAGGAGAAATGGGTGACAGCAAAATGGGTTTACAGGCCCGCCTGATGAGCCAGGCTTTGCGCAAGCTTACAGCAACCATTAGTAAAACGAATACCATTTGTATTTTCATCAACCAGCTCCGTGAAAAAATCGGTGTAATGTTTGGCAACCCCGAAACAACGACCGGTGGTAATGCATTAAAATTTTATGCTTCTGTAAGATTGGATATTCGCCGCGTCAGCCAGATTAAAGATGGTGAATCTGCAGTAGGAAACCGTGTAAAAGTAAAAGTGGTGAAAAACAAAGTGGCTCCGCCATTCCGTGCTGCTGAATTTGACCTGGTATTTGGAGAAGGAATTTCTAAAGTAGGTGAGATAATTGACATGGGCGTTGAAACAGGTATCATTCAAAAAAGTGGTAGCTGGTTTAGTTACAACAGTGATAAACTTGGCCAGGGACGTGAAACAGTAAAACAATTACTGCTCGACAATCCTGCATTGGCTGATGAAATAGAATTGAAGATCCGTGAAAAAATAAAAGAAGTAACGGCCTGAGTCTTTTTGGAGTTTAATATAATGGGTTAGTAAAAAAGCTTCACTTTCCAGTGAGGCTTTTTAATTTATTAGCAGTGAAAATTGGCTGACAGGTATAAAATAAAAAAGGGGCCAGAATAGAAATTCAACCCCGTTTTAAAATCCAATATCCTATGAAAAACCAATGCAATGTTAGTTGATTAATATCAATACAACAATACCACGATGTGGTATTTTTTAAATTATTTTATTGTGTTGACTATCAACTATTTTTTAATCAGCTTTTCAGTAATTATGCGGTTGGCATCCTTCTGAAATAGGGTAATGATATAAATCCCGGGTTCCAGTGTTGAGACATCAACCAGTTTCAAACCTGCATCCTGGTGACTGGCGAGGAGTTGCTTGCCAAAACGATCGGCTATTTGTATATCTACGGGGAGTTCACTGCGAACAATAAGTACTTTATCAACCGGGTTTGGATAGAATTTGCAAAATGCTTCTCCGGAAAGAGAAACGGCAATGGTTTGAGAATAGACAGGAGTTAAGTTGCCCGAAGTTTGTTTTATCCGGTAATACACTTTTCCCTGCGCCGGTGATTCGTCCAAAAACTCTGTCCACTCACCTGGTGATTTTTTTAGCACGCCGGCAACAACGAAGTCCAGGTTGTTGAAGCTTTTTTCAATGGTAAAAAAACTTTCATCGTTGCTGTTTCCATTTACTTTCCACCTAAGCGATGCTTTATAATTATCTTTAACGGTAACGGTAAAATTATATACCGGTTCAATAGATGTATCTGGCAACAACACCGTATGCAGGTTTAAAAACGCAGTCGCGAATTGAGCATGGCCAGCAGAAACCAGGCTCACCAGGGCTATCAACACAAGAAACCTCTTCATGGAAATGGGCAGTTGGAAATGAAAAATGTGGATAAGCTGTTAACAAATACCGTACCATCCAGTAATTCAACGCCGTAGAAATGAAAGATTTTATGTCAAATCTGTTATTATTTTCAAAAAGTCGGTACTTTTTACCAAAATGCGCATTAATAAGAAATCAGTATGAGCAATACAAGACAGCTTCCAACCCGCAAGAGAATCGCCATGGTGGCGCACGACAACAGGAAACATGACCTCATTGAATGGGCCGAACACAATAAAGTACTTCTTGCCAAACATGAACTGCTGGGCACGGGAACCACCGGGAGATTGCTGGAAGAAAAACTGGACCGGCCGGTAAAAAAAATGCTCAGCGGTCCACTGGGTGGCGACCAGCAAATCGGCTCTATGATAGCCGAGGGAAAAATAGATATACTGATATTCTTCTGGGATCCCATGGAAGCGCAACCGCACGACCCGGATATAAAAGCATTGCTGCGACTGGCAGTGGCATGGAATATTCCAGTTGCCTGCGACCGGTCCACAGCAGATTTCCTGTTCACCTCCCCATTAATGCACGAAGATTATCAGTGCAGCATCCCCGACTATTCCGGTTACCTGCAAAGAAAAGTGTAATCAGCTTCCGTCACTTACATATAAAACAGCCGCTGTTTCAAATACACAGGATACAGCAGGCAATTCATTTTATGTGTGAAAATGATTCTTTGTTATCTTTAAAGACTTCATTACACAACATCATTAATGTCACATCATGAGAAAAATGTCACTGCTGACCACTTTCCTGGTCGCTGCAACAACAATTGTAACCGCACAATCAAAACCTATTCTTGGATTTTCTGATGCTTCCTCCAAACAGCAACTGTCCAATGAACAGAAATTTGACAGTTACCTCAGTAATAAAAACGTGGAGCAATACTTGAAGGACATGTCTGCACGTCCGCACCATGTAGGTTCACCCGGGGGAAAAGCAGTAGCTGATTATATATTGAATCATTTTAAAAGCTGGGGATACGATGCAGAAATTGAAACATTTTATGTCTTGTTTCCCACCCCGAAAGAGCGTGTACTGGAAATGACTGAGCCGACCAAATACAAGGCAATCTTGACTGAACCACCATTGAAAGAAGATGCTACTTCCGGGCAGACTTCAGAACAACTGCCCGTATACAATGCCTGGAGCGCTGATGGTGATGTAACCGGTGAACTGGTATTTGTAAACTATGGTGTGCCGGCAGACTATGAACGCCTCGAGCGGTTGGGCATCGATGTAAAAGGAAAAATAGTAATTGCCAAATACGGTCGCTCCTGGAGAGGTATCAAACCAAAAGTGGCGCAGGAACATGGTGCCATTGGATGCATTATTTATTCTGATCCGAAAGAAGATGGTTACTACCAGGGAGATGTGTATCCGCAGGGCGCTTATAAAAATGAATTCGGTGCACAGCGGGGATCAGTAATGGATATGCCCATTTATCCCGGTGATCCGCTGACCCCCAATATTGGCGCCACCAAAGATGCCAAACGACTTGACAGGATGGAAGCCACCAACCTGTTGAAAATACCTGTGCTGCCCATCAGCTACCACGATGCCGAACCATTACTTAAATCATTATCAGGACCGGTAGCACCCGAAGACTGGAGAGGTGCATTGCCCATTACCTATCATATCGGACCGGGAAAAACAAAAGTGCACCTCAAACTTTCCTTTAATTGGGACATCAAACCTATTTATAACATCATTGCAAAAATGAAAGGAAGTGAGCTGCCCAATGAATGGGTGATGCGTGGCAACCACCAGGATGCCTGGGTAAATGGTGCAGGCGATCCATTAAGCGGGCAAGCCGCCATGCTGGAAGAAGCTAGGGCCATTGCAGAACTGGCAAAAACAGGCTGGAAACCCAAACGCACCATTGTGTTTGGCGCATGGGATGGAGAGGAGCCCGGTTTGCTGGGATCTACAGAGTGGGTGGAGCAACATGCACAGGAACTGCAGCAAAAATTAGTGGTGTACATCAATTCAGATGGCAATGGGCGTGGCTTCCTAGGTATTGAAGGTTCACATGCACTCGAACCGCTGATGAATGAAATTGCCGGTGATGTCATCGATCCGCAAACGAATATCAGTGTGCTGGACAGGAGAAAAGCCCGTGACATCATCAATGCCGGGACCAATATCAAAGCAAAAAAAGATTTGATGGCCAAAAAAGGGATGACGCTGGAAGCACTGGGTTCTGGTTCCGATTACAGTCCTTTTATACAGCACCTGGGAATACCTTCTTTAAGCATTGGCTTTGGCGGAGAAAACGGTGGTGGTGAATACCATTCTGTTTATGATTCTTATGATGATTACCGTCGTTTCAAAGATCCAACATTTCAATATGGGGTAGCGTTGGCAAAAGTGGCCGGAAGAACCACCCTGCGTACGGCAGATGCGGAACTGCTTCCTTTTGATTTCAGATCATTGTACAAAACCATCAATGGGTATGTTGGTGAAGTATCCGCATTGCTCGACCAGATGCGTGAATCTACCAGCGTGGAAAACCAGATCATTCGCGAAAAGAAATATACTTATGCCGATGATCCTACCAAGCCAGAAAATCCACCAGCCATTAAGGATGAGGTACCGTATTTAAATTTTGCAGGCTTGCAAAATTCCGTGAACGAATTGGAGAAGAGTACCAGTAAGCTGGCGGAAGTAATGAACAAGCCCAACCTGACGACAGATCAGAAGAACGCCATCAACAAACAATTGTACCAGGCAGAGCAGCATTTACTGACGGAACAGGGATTACCCCGGAGAGGATGGTACCGGCATACCATTTATGCCCCCGGATTTTATACCGGTTATGGTGTAAAAACATTGCCCGGTATACGGGAAGCCATTGAACAAAGAAACTGGAAGGAAGCGCAGGAGCAGATAGACATTGATGCCAGTACCATTAAGGCATTTGCCGCCTACCTGTCTGGCATTTCCCAATCTGTACATTGATTGTATCAGTTACATAGTTCAAAACCCGCAGGTAGCTGCGGGTTTTTATTTTATGTTTCTGTATTTGCGAAAGCAGGGAATTCAACGATTGTTCAGCCTGGTACAAATGTGCATTTTAAAATATATTGGACCCCACGACGTGGGAAGGATGTTTAAAATTATCGGTCTGCGTAGGCCGCTAATTCATCACTGATAAGTCGCATAAAGAGTTCAGAATTGTTAACCGACAAGATTAATACGTAGTTAGTATTAGAATTAGTCGTGTTATATTGTAATCGTGCAACAATACCTTTCCTAGAATCCTTTATAACATCTTCCGCGTTCAGAAAAAAAATAAGGTCCATAAACTTAGTGCTGGCATTAGATTGATTCGGTTTCCAATCAGCCTCGAGATACCACATATCAGATATGATATTTGACACTGTGCCGACTATTTCATCCTTCCAAATGATTGTACCAGCGTTTTCCATATAATTTCGTCTTATGTTTAGGTATTGCCAAATCTGAGTAAATAAAATTCCGCCCGCATAGGCTAGCTACTACTGATTATTCAATCATAAATTTACAATTCTCCACAGACAGATGAAAATGACGAGGCCGGCGTTTATTTGGCCTCGCCCTGTTGATGCAAAACTGATTGTCTTAGGCTGCCGTTCTTTATTACTCAATCTCAGCGTAGGCTATTGTAAAAATATATATAAAAAGTATTTCTGAGCGTAGGCCGGAGCCTACGCTCCGCTTTTTTGTAGCCTCCAGGCTACTATTAATAACTCTTCACCATTCGGTAAACAACAATTCAAGGCATAAGTTTTTCTTTTACGCCAGCTGCTTGCATGTTCCAAATAATAAGTAATAATTTAGGGTATCATCAAGCTGCAGGTCTACCTGCAGAAAAAGGCCACAGCGTAGGCCGGAGCCTACGCTGAGTGAGAGGGGTCAGCTTTTCCTGGCTTAATTCGTCCTTTGAAATTTCATCAATGAATAACTTTGAAAGTTCGCTGTTTAACAGATTCTTTGTGCCATCTATATTGCAACAACCATAACCATCGAAAGAAATTCTGCATAAAGAAATCAGGTTATTGCCTGTCAGATTGAAGTCAATAAAAACTGAACCGTCAAGACAGCCTAAATAAAAATCTGCTTTTCTGCTTTCAGGCATTTCTACTTTGAAAAAATTAAAATCTTGTTTCATTTCATACCTGTGGATATTGTTTAAGATTTAATCTGGAGTTTTTATGATCAAATTTCCTTTACTGTGAA
Source organism: Chitinophagaceae bacterium (assembly GCA_044223995.1). Taxonomy (GTDB): domain Bacteria; phylum Bacteroidota; class Bacteroidia; order Chitinophagales; family Chitinophagaceae; genus JACMLD01. Next base: position 111,275 of record JBGALE010000009.1, on the reverse strand, counting down.
AAAAAACTCACGTTTTCATCCAAAAGAATTGCTTCATCTAATGAGGCTTTGGAAACCCAAAACTGTCTGCAAGCATCAATGTTGCTTCTCGTTTTTAAAACTGAGTCGAAGTTACTGTCATGCTGAACTTATCAGCATTGTCTTTGAATGTCGTTTTGTATAAATTAAGCGCTATATCACTAGTTAGCTGCTGCCATTGACTTTTGTTAATAGCAAACTCAGCTTCAATGAGTTTATAAGCTTCCTTTGATTTATCAGTAAAAGAACTAAACGTCGGCATTCCCAGAACATCATAAAACACTGTCCAACGGGAATCACTTTCGCCAATTTGGAATATAACAATTTTATATGGTGCAGGTAGTAAGTTCTGTTCTGATGTGTCTGAGAAATGGGAAACTCTATATCTTTTTGTCTTACCTGATTTACTGAATTCAATATTCTTTTCTGATAAAACAACTTCTGAAGCCGCAAATGGCGAATTCCTATACTGATTAATAAGCTCGAAAAAGAGATGGTACGCCTTCTTTTGGTTCCTTCGCACTTTGTGAAGAATATGATAATCCCAACCAGCTGCTAAAGCGCCCTTTTTTCTCCAACCGCAAGTCCATGTGCTGAAATGTGAAAAGTCTGGAATTCCATAGTCTAGTAAATTGGTTTCTGCAAGCGCATCTTGATAGGCTCTTAGATAAAGGTATAAGTTGTCTATTGTAAGTTGACTATTTCCAAGCGAAAAGGCTGGTTTTAGATTTATAAAATCAATAACATCGTAAATGTTATTTGGGTCCCATTCAAAGATCACATCTCCAGATCCATTTATTATTTGTCGTTTCATAAAATGACAGTCAACTCAAAAATAGCCGCAATTCTATAATTTCCAAAATCATGACTTTTCACCATTGTGTCTGTATTTAACTGGCTTCATCTCATCAAGGGGCTACGCGATAAGAACCCCAGTAACAGTAGCCCCGCTAATACTTCTCCAGCTTCATGAGGCATTGCATAATATGTGGAAGATGGGGCACCAGCTCACAGATATATTCATAAAGGTCGAAAGCGCGCATCCGGTCTTCGGCATATGTGTTATCGCCCATTTCGCTGCCAATGGATTCCTTGAGCATGGCCCAGAGGGTTTTTTGGATATCGCCCTGTTCAAAGCGGTTGTTGAATGTGTCCAGGATAGCGAGGCCGTCGAGGAGGCGGAGGTGTTCTGGTTCTGTGATGGTGAGCAGCAGGCGCTGGGTGCTGCTGGGGGTAGTTGCCATAGATATACGATTTAAGTGGTGTACGAATGGCAGCAATAATAAACGGCGCCGCCTGTCCCGTTGTCTTAGTCTATTGCTAGCGCTAGAATATACCATTACGATATATTCACGGGGGTGCAACGCCGTATATGGAATGGTAAGGACACCTAAGTGCCCCTACCAAATTGGCGTGTAAATTACGCTAACAAAAAAACTAAGACGAAACAAGTTTACAAAGAAAAAACAACAGCAATTGATAGAATTTTTTCTATAACATGCTTTCATTGTCAGCCGTCAAACTCGTGTGGAAAAACTTATTGGAGATTTCGGTATACATTGTAGGAAATATGCTGCGACAAGAATGTCAAATATTGTTTTAGGTCTATTACTTACAATTAAATGGCACAACCGCGACGCTTGCGCCTGAATGGGGGGGTTGTCACGCCGAGCAACGTGAGGCGTCTCTCTATGTTAGACACCTCACTTCGTTCGGTGTGACAATACATTAAAGATGTACTGACTCCTATATCCTGTTTCCATTGTTTGGTACATAAAAAATTAATGAAGTCTCCTATCCAACATACACCGCATCAACAATACCGGCAGGCATCCATTGCAAGGGATTTTTTCCTTTGAAGGTTGCGTTCTCTTTTAACTGGTATTGCAGAAAGCCGGCTACGATGATCAGGCTGCCGGGTGTTTTGGTGAATGGTATGGTTATTTCCTGCGCTGCCTGTTCTTCATCGCTATAGGGAAATTCAAAACTGCTGTATTTGTTCTCCATCACAACGGCATTGCTGAGCTGGCAACTTACTACAGCCATTTGCAGCGCTATACTTGCTGTACCTGGCGGCACTTCTTTCATCGTTTTTACCGGGTTCACCGCCGGGATGCTGATTTTTATGGAATCATCGTTTGCCCAATCCACCACGCAGTCCACATGCCGGGTACTGTAAAAACCATAATCCCCATTGAGCGATAATGTTTTCAAATTGTTTACCGGCTGCAGCCCCTCCTTTTTCAGATCGGGTTCCTGCAGCAGCCATTGGTAAACGGCATTGTTCAATCGGTACATCGTATCGCGGGCTTTGGGGTTGGGCAGCAGGTTCCTAAGTGAATGCCGCAGCGATTTACTCACCGAAACTGCAGTACCAAACCTGCCCGAATTGATTTTCGTTTGCCTGCTTTGCCGCACCCTGTCAGGAACAGCTTTTCCAAAATACTTGTCGCCCCTCCTGTAAAAAATGACGTTCTTGAATTTTCCCCGCATATTGATAATCACTTCTTTTGCCATATATAATTGTTTGATTGTTACTGCAAGCGGCCGTTCCGTTGGCCAGGTCCTTTACATGTGTTTTAAACGCCTTTTTACCCTGTTTGCGTATATATTTGACGTTATTAAGTGCGTTAGAAGTGCGTTGATTAACGCAGTTCCAACGCAGTTACTGGCCTTTGGACATGCATCAATCAGCAACCGGAACCGGCTCCGGTATCCACCAGTCTCCATTTTCAGAAAATGCCCCATTTTTCAGAGAAGGCTGCACAGTTGTTGCCAAAACAGCACGCCTGTTGATTAACTGCTACAAATACCCGCCACAAAAACCCGCAGGATATGCAGGTTCTCTTTTTGCTCAGGGATTGATCTTCTTTGCTTAATTTTATTTTCCCGGTAAGCTCTCCATAATATTTATTGAATGGCATTCAAATTATATTCAGCGTATCAGCCCGCAGGCGACCAGCCACAGGCTATTGCACAATTGACCGAAGGGATACTGAACGGCGAAAAATACCAAACACTGTTGGGTGTAACAGGTTCTGGTAAAACATTCACCATGGCCAATGTTATTCAGAATGTGCAGAAGCCAACCCTGGTATTGACGCATAACAAAACACTGGTTGCTCAATTGTATGGCGAATTCAAACAGTTTTTTCCGGAAAATGCTGTTGGCTATTTTGTTTCCTACTATGATTATTACCAGCCCGAAGCTTATATGCCGGTAAGTGATGTGTATATTGAAAAAGATCTTTCTATAAATGACGAGCTGGACAAACTTCGCCTGCAGGCAACGACACAATTGCTCAGCGGGCGCAGGGATATTATTGTCGTGGCTTCGGTAAGCTGTATTTATGGTATGGGAAACCCTACCGATTACGAAAATGGTATCATCCGTATTCAGCGCGGACAAACTATTTCGAGACAGGGCTTCCTTCATGCACTGGTTAACTCGCTGTATAACCGCAGCCAGGGAGATTTTACGAGGGGCACATTCCGGGTAAAGGGTGACACCGTTGATATCAACCTTCCCTATGTTGACTTTGGATACCGCATCAGTTTTTTTGGCGATGATATCGAGGAAATAGAAAGTTTTGATGTTAATACGGGTAAGCGAATTGGCCTTATGGAAAACGCGGCCATATTTCCTGCCAACCTGTACCTCGCGCCAAAAGATATGATACAACAAATCCTGTACGAAATACAGGACGAAATGAATGCACAGGTAGAATACTTTAAAAGAATGGGAAAATTTATTGAAGCGCAGCGCCTCAGTGAACGCGTGAACTATGATGTGGAAATGATCCGTGAACTGGGTTATTGCAATGGCGTGGAAAATTACAGCCGGTTTTTTGACAGGCGCGTACCGGGTACCCGTCCTTTTTGCCTGCTGGATTATTTTCCGAAGGACTTTCTTTGTGTTATCGATGAAAGCCATCAAACCATTCCGCAGGTAAGTGGTATGTATGGGGGCGACCGCAGCCGCAAACTGATACTGGTAGATTATGGCTTTCGTTTGCCGTCGGCACTGGACAACCGGCCACTGAATTTTCATGAGTTTGAATCCATGCTCAACCAAACGGTATTTGTTTCTGCAACACCCGGTGATTATGAACTGGAAAAAACAGGTGGGGTAGTGGTAGAACAGGTGGTCCGGCCAACCGGCTTATTGGACCCTCCCATAGAAGTTCATCCATCCGTCAACCAGATTGATGACTTGTTGGATCAGATTGACAAGCGTGTTAAAAAAGGTGACCGTGTGCTGGTAACAACACTTACCAAACGTATGGCCGAGGAAATGGACAAATACCTGCACCGCATTAATATTAAATCAAAATACATACATAGCGAAGTAGACACCCTGGAGCGTATTGAAATTTTACGCCAGTTACGCCTCGGAGAAATAGATGTACTGGTGGGTGTAAACTTATTAAGGGAAGGATTGGATCTTCCTGAAGTGTCGCTGGTAGCCATCCTTGACGCCGATAAGGAAGGGTTTCTGAGAAATGAGAAATCGCTAACACAAACAGCGGGCCGCGCAGCGCGGAACGTAGACGGATTGGTTATTTTTTATGGTGATACGATTACAGAAAGTATGCAACGTACCATCGACGAAACCAGCCGCAGGCGGGAAAAACAAGTGGCCTATAATATCCAGCACGGCATAACGCCATCAACCATTAAGAAAAGTAAACAACAGGTATTTGCACAAACCTCGGTGCTCGATATCAAAGGATATGATCCGGCGAATCCATATTATATCGCGCCCGATGAAGATCTAGTGGCCACTGCTGCGGAGGAACAGGAGACTTATCAAACCATTCCACAACTGGAGAAAGCAATTTCCAAAACAAAAAAAGAAATGGAAAAAGCTGCGAAAGATTTGGATTTTATGGAAGCTGCCCGGTTGAGAGATGAAATGTTCAACTTGCAAAAGCGACTTACAGAAATGAAATGATCTGCTATTTTAAAAATAATATTGGTGCAACAATAAAAATAAGTTGCACCCCGTTTTACTTTCACGTTTCCACTGTCTCTAATCCTAAAAATCCAATTCTGTATGAAAAGGCGTCACCGCAGATTATTGAACCTGTTTGCTCTTTCCCTGCTGGCAGTAGCTGTTTACCTGAATATGTATCATGTCGATGACGGTAATAGTACCGGCAATAATATGAAGGCTGTTGTAAAAAACACCCGTCAGCTTTCTACCGCTGCCACACCTGTTGCAGAAAAGTCAGCTACCAAAGAATTGCATAAAAACTAAAAAAATATTTACATGAACGGAGGCCGCACCAAGCGGCCTTTTTTATTTTCCCTGCATAGGAAATATTACCTTAGTATTGACTTGTTTTGACGAACCAGCAAGGTCGGCTGACCACTTCAATACTTCAATATGAAAAAATTATTTCTGCTCGATGCGATGGCGCTTATTTTTCGCGCCTATTACGCCCTCATCCGGAACCCCCGTATCACTTCAAAAGGGAAAAACACGAATGCCCAGTTTGGTTTTACCAATACATTGATAGAATTGATCAATAACCAGAAGCCATCGCACATGGCTGTTTGTTTCGACACGCATGCACCTACTGAAAGGCATACCGATTTTGCCGATTACAAAGCCAACCGCCAGGAAGCCCCGGAAGACCTTATTATTTCAATACCCGATATCAAAAGAATCATACAAGCATTTAATATTCCGATTGTCGAGGTAGATGGTTACGAAGCAGATGATGTGGTAGGTACACTAAGCAAACAGGCATCTGCCAAAGGCTATGAAGTGTTTATGGTAACGCCCGATAAGGACTATGGACAATTGGTTTCTGACAAAGTAAAAATATATAAGCCCGGTTACCAGGGTGGTGATGTAGAAATAATGGGGCCCGCTGAAGTATGTGAAAAATGGAATATTAAAAATGTGTCACAGGTCATTGATATCCTCGGCCTGATGGGTGATGCTGTTGACAATATACCGGGCATACCGGGCGTAGGCGAAAAAACGGCTGCAAAACTACTGGCAGAATATGGCACATTGGAAAAAGTGATTGAAAACGCCGGCGAAATCAAAGGTGCGCTGGGTGAAAAAGTGCGCAACGGGAAAGACCTGGCCGTGATGAGTAAAAAACTGGCGACAATCATTGTCGACGTCCCCTGCGAGTTTCATGAAGAAGACTTTCGCTTAAAGGATTGGAACAAGGAAGCATTAAGAGACGTATTTAACGACCTCGAGTTTAAAACAATCGGGAAAAGAATACTGGGAGAAGATATCGGCCCTGCAGCAGCCCCGGCAGAAGGCAAACAAACCGATCTGTTTGGAAATGCAGTGGATGGTCAGCAGTTAAAAATTAAATCAGCAAAAAAAGAAGATCCCGCTACTGCTGCAGAAGCGGATACAGATGAAGAACCACCGGTTGTAGCTGGTAAAAACATCCACAATACCAAACACCAGTATGAAGCCGTAACCACTGATGACGCCATTAAAAAACTGGTAAAGGATTTATCAAAGCAACAGGAAATCTGTTTCGATACAGAAACCACGGGCATTGATGCCAATGATGCAGAACTGGTGGGTATGAGTTTCTCCTATACACCCGGTACCGCTTATTATATACCCTGCCCGGCAGACCAGGAAAAAACAAAAAAGATACTTGAACTATTTGAGCCGGTATTCAGCAACAAAAAGATGATATGGATCGGTCAGAATTTGAAATACGATATGCTGGTATTGAAGTGGTATGGCGTTGCACTGCAGGGTAAAATATTTGATACCATGCTGGCACATTATGTAATAGAGCCCGATGGCAAAAGGAGTATGGATTTGCTCAGTGCACAGTTCCTGGGTTATGAACCGGTACACATTGAAGAGTTGATTGGCAAGAAGGGAAAAACACAGGGCAATATGCGCGATGTGGAACTGGATAAAATAAAGGACTATGCGGCAGAGGATGCAGACATTACACTCCAGTTAAAAAAAGTACTGGCGCCAATGCTCAAAACCAAAGAAGTGGAGAAGGTGTTCAGTGAAGTAGAAAACCCCCTGGTAAAAGTGCTGACAGATATGGAATATGAAGGGGTAAAAGTAGACGTTGACTTTTTAAATGATTATTCGAAAGAGTTGGAAAAAGAAGCAAAGCAGGCAGAAGAAAATGTGTACAAACAGGCAGGCGTACGTTTCAACCTGGCATCACCCAAACAATTGGGCGAGGTATTGTTTGAAAAATTACAATTGGATCCAAAAGCAAAAAAAACAAAGACGGGACAATATGCCACAGGGGAAGATGTATTGCTGAAACTGGCGCACCAGAACAAAATTGTAGATGATATCCTGGCATTTCGTGAACTGACAAAACTGAAATCTACCTATGTAGATGCGCTTCCTTTGATGATTAACCGTAAAACAGGTCGTGTGCACACTTCTTATGCACAAGCTGTAGCGGTAACAGGAAGGCTGGCAAGCAATAACCCCAATCTCCAGAATATACCTGTAAGGACAGAACGCGGTCGTGAAATACGCAAAGCGTTTATACCCCGCGACAAAAAACATATTTTATTGTCGGCTGATTATTCGCAAATCGAACTGCGCATTGTTGCTGCTATCAGTAATGATCCCAATATGTGTGAAGCATTCAGGACAGGGAAAGACATTCATACAGCCACGGCCGCCAAAGTTTTTAATGTTTCGGAAAAAGACGTGACAAAGGAAATGCGCTACAAGGCCAAGAGTGTCAATTTCGGTATCATTTACGGGCAGGGCGCATTTGGACTGGCAGACAATCTTGGCATCAGCAGAACGGAAGCAAAGGAAATTATTGATAATTATAAAAAGCAGTTTGCCAATATCCAGAAGTACATGGACGATACCATCAATTTCGCCAAGGAGAATGGTTATGTGCAAACCATCATGGGCAGAAAGCGGTGGCTGCGGGATATTAATTCTTCCAATTTCACCGTACGTGGTTTTGCAGAACGCAATGCCATCAATTCGCCCATACAGGGAACGGCTGCCGATATGATTAAACTGGCCATGGTAAAAATTCATGAAGCGTTCATCAAAAACAAGTTTGCATCGAAAATGATTTTACAAGTGCATGATGAATTGGTGTTTGATGCAGTGAAAGAAGAAGCGGAAACCATCAAGCCCATTATTCTCGACTGTATGCGGTCGGCATTGCCTTTGCCCAATGGTGTTCCTGTTGAGGCTGAAATAGGATCGGGTAATAACTGGTTGTCGGCCCACTAATAATAATTATCACCATCAACTTGCTGCTATGCCAAAAAAAGATCCCCGCATCGATGCATACATCAATAAGTCGCATGACTTTGCCAAGCCGATTTTAAAGCACCTGCGCTCGCTGGTACATGCTGCCTGTCCGGATGCAGAAGAAACGATGAAATGGTCGTTTCCACATTTTGACTATAAAGGTGAAATGATGTGCAGTATGGCGGCATTCAAAGAGCATTGTGCTTTCGGCTTTTGGAAAGCAGCGCTAATGAAGGATCCTGTGTTGACAGACAATGCAAAAACCGAATCTGCGATGGGCCATGTGGGAAGAATAACATCGCTGAAAGATCTTCCCCCGGATAAAAAGCTAACTGCCTATATCAAAGAGGCCATGGCATTAAACGATAAAGGCATCAAAGCGGTCAAACAAAAGCCTGTTGCTAAAAAAGAACTGGTGGTGCCGGCATATTTTACCAACGCTGTAAAGAAAAACAAAAAAGCATGGGCCACTTTCGAAGCATTCAGTTACAGTAATAAAAAAGAATATGTGGAGTGGATTACGGAGGCAAAAACGGAAGAAACCAGGCAAAAAAGGCTGGATCAGGCTGTTGTATGGATGGCAGAGGGAAAAGTCAGGAACTGGAAATATGTCAAATAATCAGGCTTTGTATTTGCGTTAACAAGCGGTTCACCCAGATTAACATATTCTTTATAAAAATAACGCAAACTTTACGAACGTTAGAACGTCTGACAAGTGAGCATGTACGTGGTTCATCTTTGTTCATCAAAAATTTTCCGTCATGAAACCCTTCTTTACATCTTGTTCAGTTCTTTTCTCCCTGCTGTTACTCGCCAATTCGGTCAATGCCCAGCAAAACTGGCCAAAAACCTTCAACACGCCCAGCGGCGATTTGATTAAAATATACCAACCGCAGGCAGAATCTTTTCAAAACAACATACTTCAGTCCCGTTCAGCCGTTTCGGTAGTAGAAAGCGGTAAAACAGATCCGGTTTTTGGAATGTTTTGGTCTACTGCTAATCTTTCACAGGCAGATGATAACAACTACCGGGTATCTTCCATACAGATCACCAACATCAAATTTCCTTCGGCCATCAGCCAGGAACAATCCGACGAAATAAAGTCGACCCTGCAATCTGAAATGGCAGGTACCGGGATAAATATTTCCAAAGACGAAATACAAAATGCCTTGTCATCTAACCAGGCACAGCAAAAATTATCAAATACCTTCAACAATACACCGCCAAAAGTTATTTACAGCAATCAGCCTGCAACATTGGTGCTGATAGATGGAACACCCAAAATGCAGATGAACAATGACTGGGGTGTGGAAACAGTTATCAATACACCTTTTACCATTGTAAAAAATATTGACAACCGCTTTTACCTCTATGGCGGCAAACGCTGGTATACCGGCCCTGCAGCAACCGGGCCATTTAGTTATATCACCAGCGTTCCTGACAACCTGCAAAAGGTGCAGTCTGCTGTTGACAATGCAGACAATAACAATAATAAAAATGATGAGAACAACTCATTCGATAACAATACCATCCCGCAGATTATCGTAAGTACGGAACCTGCTGAGTTGATCCAGACAAATGGTGAAGCAAACTTTTCACCGATAGAAAATACTGGTTTATTATATGTGAAGAATTCATCCAATGATATTTTCATGGATGTAAATTCACAACAATACTATGTGTTACTGTCCGGTCGCTGGTACAAATCAGGTTCATTGAAAAGCCAGTGGCAATTCATTGGTTCTGATAAATTGCCTTCCGATTTTAGTAAAATACCGGCCGGTTCTCCAAAAGACAATGTACTGGCCAGCGTGGCGGGGACAGACGAAGCCAACAATGCACTGCTCGAAGCGCAGGTACCACAAACAGCAAAGGTAGATCGCCGCACGGCCACTGCCAGTGTTACGTATGATGGTGACCCGGAATTTGAACGCATTAATGGCACCAGGCTGCAGTATGCAGTGAACGCATCGGCAACTGTATTGAAGCTGGGTGGTGTGTATTATACGGTGGACAATGGTGTGTGGTTTGAATCAGGAAGTCCGGCGGGGCCCTGGATTGTAAGTACTACCAGGCCCGGCGATGTGGATCTCATTCCTCCAAGTTATCCCGTGTACAACGTAAAATACGTGTACATCTATGATTATACACCCGATTATGTGTATATGGGTTATACACCAGGTTATCTCAATACCTATATTTACGGTCCTACCATTGTATACGGAACAGGTTACTATTACCGTCCCTGGTACAGGCATTATTACTATGCGCGTCCATATACCTGGGGATTCTGTATGAACTATGATCCCTGGTACGGCTGGGGATTTGGTTTCAACTATAATTTCGGCTGGTTCAATATTGGATTTGGCCGCCCTTGGGGTTACTCTTACGGCGGTTGGTGGGGACCAGCACTTTACCGTCCCGCATACTGTGGAAGTTACTACAGGAGTTATGGATATTATGGTAACCGCTACCCATACAGGAACAGCGTAAATATCAATATCAATTACAACAACAATATTTACCGCAACAGGCCAAATGTGTATTCAACCGACAACCGTCGCTGGCTGGCTTCCAACAATTATTATAATAACAGGAACGGATATAATAATTCGCGTGGTTACAACGGAAACAATAATGCATACAACAACCGCGGCAATGACAGGAACAGGAATACCTACAACAATAACAATGGATTTAATGACAGGAGAAACAATGGTTCATTCAACAACAACAACCGGATGAACAACGACAGGAGAAACGGTTTCCCGAATGGTAATTATAACAACGATAATAATTTCAACCGTAACCGGGATAATGGAAACAACAATCTAAACAGGGATCAAAACCGTAACCGGACTTATACACCTGATAGAAATTACAATCCTCCCGCAGACAGAAGGAACAATAACCAGGGATTTGACAGGCAAAACCGTCCTTCCCGGTCATTTGAAAATAATAACCGGTCATCAGCACCTGCACCCCGTTTTGAAAGAAGCAACAGTGGCGGTGGCGGCGGAAGAAGTGATGGCAATAGCAACCGTGGTGGCGGTGGTCGTGAAAACTCCGGCAGAAGAAGAAACTAAATATTTGAACATACGCATTTGAAAGCCGCCAGTGATGGCGGCTTTTTCTATACAGCATTTGGCCATAAACTTCATTATTTTAGATCATGTTATTCGCCACACAGGTAGTACGTTTCATTCAATCACTTTCTTTTACGATCGATATCCCTGCTGATATACATGTAATGCACCCATTCGCAGATGAAAACACCCTGAAAACCTGCAAGGCCTTTTACAGGAAATTCTACTCCGACAATAACAAACGCTGGATGATTATTGGTATAAACCCGGGAAGGTTTGGCGGCGGTGTTACCGGTATCCCATTCACCGATCCGGTTCGTCTCAGGGAAAAATGTGGCATTGAAAACAACTGGCCCCAAAAACAAGAACTGTCTTCCCTTTTTATATATGATATGATCGCCGCATTCGGTGGGCCGGCTTCCTTTTATAATCAATTTTACATCACGGCTGTAAGTCCGCTCGGATTTACCAGAAATAATAAAAACCTGAATTATTACGACGACCGGTCCTTACAGGAAAATATTACTCCGTTTGTCCTGGATTGCTTTGAAAAGCAATTTGATTTTGGCATTCACAAAAGCCATGTTTTTTGCCTGGGAGATGGAAAAAATTTTCAATACTTATCAAAGCTCAATCAGCAAAATCACCTGTTTGAAAACATTATCCCGCTGCCGCACCCAAGATTTATTATGCAATACCGGTTAAAAAGAAAAGATGAATTTATAGATCGTTACCTCCGTGCATTTGAATCAGTATTGCAGTAACTTCATGGCACTGTTATGAAACCTATTGTTATTTATTGTTATGACGCTTATTGCGGCTGGTGTTATGGCTTCAGCCCGGTGATAAAAAAAATTGCGTCCGACTACGCCGATCGCTTTGATTTCGAAGTGCTGTCAGGCGGTATGATCATTACCGAAACACCGCGGCATATTAAGGTAACCGCAGGTTATATTCAGCAGGCATATAAAACCGTAGAAGAATACACCGGAATAAAATTTGGTGATGATTATCTCTGGCATATCAACCACCCGGATGACAGCGACTGGTTTCCCAGTTCAGAAAAACCAGCCATAGCACTCTGCATTTTCAAAGAATATTTTCCGGAAAAACAGGTAGCATTTGCCGCCGATCTCCAATATGCCCTGCATTATGAAGGCAGGGATCTTTGCGATGATGAAGCATATCGCCATTTGCTGGAGAAATACCAAATCCCTGTGGAAGCATTTTATGAAAAACTGCACAGTGAATCATACAGGGAAAAAGCCTACTACGAATTTGCATTGGTAAAACAATTGCAGGTGACCGGATTCCCTGCGGTCTTATTACAGGTAGAAGCATCTAAATTTTATTTGCTGGCGAAAGGATATACCGACTATACTACACTTTCTTCCAGGATAGAAAATGTATTAAAAGATTTATCAACCTCCCCGATATCATCATGATAGTCACCATCACCATTAACCCGGCTGTTGATAAAAGTACCAGCACTGAAAAACTGGTGCCTGAAAAAAAACTGCGTTGCGCGGAAATGATCGTAGAGGCGGGTGGCGGTGGTATCAATGTGAGTAAAGCAATTAAAGAGTTAGGCGGACAATCACTGGCAGTCTTTCCCAGTGGCGGGTTGAATGGAAAATTGATTGAAAAATACTTTGACCATAAGGGTATCGAATACAAAACCATTCCGCTGGCAGCAGAAACAAGGGAGAATATCATGGTATGTGAAAATGTATCCAATGCGCAGTATCGTTTTGTAATGCCGGGGCCGGTTCTTTCAAAAGCTGAATCTGATCATTGCTTCAGGATATTGAAATCACTTCAGCCGGCACCCACCATCATGATAGCCAGTGGCAGCCTGGCTCCCGGATTGCCCGATACATTTTTTGGAGACCTGGCAAAATTGTCGAGGGAATTAAACGCTAAACTTTTTGTAGATACTTCCGGTCACCCATTACAATTGGCCGCACAGGAAGGTGTTTTTTTACTAAAGCCCAATCTTACCGAGTTGTGTGCGCTGGCTGGAAAAGAACACCTTGAACTGGATGAAGTAGATGATGCCGCTTTTGATATTATAAAAAAAGGGCATTGCGAAGTAATGGTTGTATCCATGGGACCGGCCGGCGCTATAGTCGTTACGAAGGACGGCTCACAGCATATTCCTGCACCTTCTGTAAAAAAATTGAGTACCGTTGGTGCGGGTGATAGTATGGTAGGCGGAATGGCCTGGATGCTTTCGCAGTGTAAATCACTGATTGAAATGGCGCGTTTTGGTGTGGCATGCGGCACCGCCGCTACGATGAATGCCGGTACACAGTTATTTAAAAGAGATGATGTCTTTAAGTTATATAACTGGATTAACGAATACCCTGTTAAGTATAAAATAAACAGCATTGGCTGAACCTGTTTTCAAAAACAGTGTTAAGATATGGCAACGGTAACAGCCGCTCCTGTAAATATTTTTAGTTTCCCCATTCAAATCAACTGCATGAAAAAAATTGTTTGGTCTATTTGCTGTCTTACAACTGTTTTAATGGCCTGCGGACAAAGCAGCAATAAAATGGATTTCGAAAAGTACAATCCTGTTTCAACATTGGTGGTACCGGCTCATCCGCTAAAGAAAGCCAGGTATCCATTTATTGATGTACACAATCACCAATGGAATATGGGTTCGCAGAATTTATCCGAACTCATCAGGGATATGGACCAGTTGAATATGAAAGTGATGATAAACCTGAGTGGTGGCAATGGCAATGGTTTGAAAAAAATGACGGACAATGTAAAGACGAATTTTCCCAATCGTTTTATTGTATTTGCCAATATTGATTTTAGCGGTATTGGCGAAGAAGGCTGGACCGAAAAGGCAGTAAAACAATTGGAGGCTGATGTAAAAAATGGTGCCAATGGATTAAAGGTATTTAAGAACCTTGGCTTTTCTGTGAAAGACAATAAAGGCCAGCGCGTAACAGTTGATGATGCTCGTCTTGACGCCATCTGGGAAAAATGTGGAGAGCTGGGTATTCCTGTGCTTATCCATACAGCAGATCCAAAGCCTTTCTGGGATCCGGTGGATGAAAAAAATGAACGGTGGCTGGAAATAACCACACATCCCGAACGGAAAAGAGGCGCAGACAACCCGGCACCCTGGGAAACGTTGATTGAAGAACAGCACCGCATGTTTAAGAAGCACCCGCACACCACCTATATTGCTGCACATTTTGGCTGGTACCCGAATAATTTATCAAAACTTGGCGAGCTCATGGACGATATGCCCAATGTAAATGTTGAATTCGGTGCTGTCATTGCCGAACTGGGAAGGCAACCACGTGCCGCTAAAAAGTTTTTTGAAAAATACCAGGACCGTATCTTATTTGGAAAAGATAGCTGGGTTCCTGAAGAGTATGCCACTTATTTTCGTGTGCTGGAAACAGAAGATGAATATTTTCCCTACCACAAAAAATACCATGCGTTCTGGAGCATGTATGGCATCGGCCTGTCGGATCAAATCTTACGAAAAGTGTATTATAAAAATGCGCTGCGCATTATACCGCATATTGACAAATCACTTTTTCCCAATGATTGAATCATTATAAAGAGATCTTGGTTTCTTTCAGCCCCTTTGATTGTAAATAATCCAATAGTTCTTTGGAAGCATCACCGCCTTTTTGAGCATGGTGCAGCAGTGTAAGTCCATGTGGCCCTTTGGCGTTGATAAAATCCGGGAATTGATCGAGAAATGGTTTTACTATTTGTGTCTTGCCCAGCATGGTGAGTACAAACAGGTTGGTCCTGGCACCAAGTCCAATGAGGTGCTGGGCGATTTCCTTGTTTCCTACATGGCCTGCGCCTTCCAGTGCGGTTTCAAAATCACCGCCGCCCCAGTCCCATGTTGCATACAGCAGTGTTGGGTGTTCCTGCAGCATCTGTTTTACCTTATCAAAATTTCCATGCCCTGCAATAACGAAATCCCTTACCAGATCTTTATCGAGTGCAGGTGGCTTGTCCGTTTGGTTTTGTTGAGCAAGTGACTGGTGTGCCAGGCCTGTGAGGCCCAGTGTCCCCAATGCAAGAAAACGCTTTCGGGTAATAAATGTGGTAGCCATGTGTTTTTTCTTTAAGCTACGCTAACAAAACAAGCAATACAATGGTAAACCCGATGAGTGGTTGAATTATTTCTTCCTGCGGTATTCCAAATCAAAATCCGTCTTCCATGTTTTTCCATTGTCAACTGAGCTTTCTCCCAATTGCCGCACTTTATCCTGGCTCAAATGAAAAAAGGTCATCTTCTGTATTTTAAACGAGCCATCGGGTTGTTTTTCATTAAATGTTTGCAATATCATTTTATCATTTTCATAGTGGCCATCAAAATATTGGGTGACGCCTCCTTTGTTATCGACCCAGTATTGCTGCCATTTTCCGGTGGCTGTATTGTATGTATTGTAGCTTTTGCCGGCATAATTGCCCTGTGTACTGGTCCAGTTTTCCAGTATAATGCAGCTATCCAGTAACAATTGTATTTTACTGTCGCCACCTTTTTTTCCATTGGGTGCAAAAGCTTCCCAATCACCCAGCCAGAAATCAAACTGGCGGTAAAGTGGATTATTGGAGCAGGGGGATGTAGCAGGGGTCTGTGCGAAGGAATGCCATGCAAATGCTGAAATAAAAGCAGTGAATAGAATAATTTTTTTCATGCGGCTATTTATTGTGTAGACATTATTATAAAAAATAATGCTGTTTCGCTGATGGCGGTAATTCTGCCGTTTAAACTTTCGTCCTGTCGCTACTCACTTAAACCGGCAGGCAATAAAAAACCCGGGGTTAGTGGTACTAACACACCGGGCCGTTACTCTATCTATCACTCAAATCAATTATTACCGCCGCCGTTTCCACCACCGCCACCACGTTGTGGCCTTGTTGTGGGTTCTATTTCATCTTTC
The DNA here is from genome assembly GCA_044223995.1 of Chitinophagaceae bacterium. Taxonomy (GTDB): domain Bacteria; phylum Bacteroidota; class Bacteroidia; order Chitinophagales; family Chitinophagaceae; genus JACMLD01. The sequence continues at coordinate 94,983 of JBGALE010000009.1, read as the reverse complement.
CATTTTTTATACTGCTCATCGGTAAATATCTTTTTCAGCTTGTCGTCCCTTTCTGCGGAAAGCTTCTGAAACTTTTCACGCATCGCATCCCTGTCGGGTTGTCCGCCGCCACTCATCATTTCTTCGCGCATTTTATCCATTGCTTTGTAATAACTGGTAAATGCGCTGTCGGTCAACGCTGATTTATCTTTATCCAGTTTAAAGTCTGCCAGTTTATCCATGACGGATTTTACCCTTTCTTCCACGGTGCGTCTTTGAAAACCGCCGCCCTGTGCATTTACCGACATTATACCGGCAAAAGCCACTGCTACGAACAAGAAAATCACTTTTTTCATTACTTATGAATTTTTGGTTGAGAAATCTGTGTTTTTTATTTGGACGCCGGAAAATTAAAAAACCTGCGCCTTAATTTATCATTAACTAATTACTGTTATTCCTGTTTTTTATTGCCGGCAGGCCTTCTCCTTTGTGGCATGGTCATCTTGTGAACAACAGAGGGCAATAATGAATCGTACTTTATCTTTTGTTGTTCGGTGCAGAGTTCCCTGACACTCTTAAAGTTTTTAAAAAATTGCATTTCTATCGCCTGTTGTTTTACCCCGATAACTGCTGAAGCTGCATTCAATTCGGAATCCGTGACGCCGGGTTTGCTGAGCAACTGGTAAAAATTGTCCTTGCTTTTGGACAAATCCTCAAACATGGGTTTCATGGCCTCCCGGTGCGATTGTTTGATGCTGTCAAATGTTTTTAACTGCTGTTCAGAAAAGCCAATATCTTTTTTTAAAAACTCTGTCATTGGCCCGGTTCTGTGCTCGCCCCTATCATCTTTTCCTCCCGCAGGTTTCATCCACAGAAAATATGCCAGCGTTGCTATATTGGTGATGACCATCACCACCACGATAAACAGCAGTATTTTATTCTTTGAATTGTTCATTATGGTTCAGCATTTTCATCATAGTAAAAAGAAGAAGCTGCATTGTATTCGTCTGCATAGCCGATATCATTTTGATCGGTATTGGCTATTTTTTGCCTGGAAGATTGGTAATAAAATGCCGTAACATTTAACAGTATAATGGTGATAATGCAAACCGCTGCCACCAGTGGCCGGGTTATAAAGGATACAACACTGTCCCAGCTGCCATTTTTTTCTTTTTGCAAACGGGCCTGTACCCTTGTTATAAAAAAAGGACCGGGACCAGCTTTTTGTATGCCTTCCAGGCTGCTGAGCGACTGTTCGATTTTTGACGATATGTTATTATTTTCTTCCATTACCAGTTCATTTAGACGTTAAACAATGATAAAACCTGCGCTGCTAGCCGCTTTCCCGGTAAAATTCTTCCAGCCATTTGCGCAGGTTCGTCTTTGCCCTATGCAGCAATGATTCTACGGAAGCTACCGTAGTGTCCATGATTTCACTGATTTCCTGGTAGCTTAACCCCTCCACCTTATTTAAAGTAAACGCAATTTTCTGATTCTCTGGCAGTCTCTGAATTGCTCTGAATAAGATTGCGGCAGTTTCCTTATTGTCGAGCGCTATACCCGGATGATGAAAGTCCGGCAACTGCACATCTTTTTCATCGTGCTGACCAAACAAGGTTTTTACAAAGGCAAATCTCTTTTTTCGTTTGGATTTCCTGATGTGATCCATTGCCTTGCTGATGGTAATCCGGTACAGCCAGGTCGAAAATTTTGCTTCGCCTTTAAAGGAAGCAATTGACTGGTACACCTGTACAAAGGTTTCCTGTGCAATATCTTCTGCATCTTCCGTGTTTTGAACAATGCCAAGCGCGGTATTGTACACCATGTCCTGCCAGGTTTCGACGATGGACGTAAATGCGGCCTGGTCGCCTTCCTTAAGCCGGTTAATTAATTCCCATTCATTCAAAACCTGAATTTTTTCGATAAAACAATTTACACAAAATAATGTCTTATCGCTTCAACCTAACCCCTTCTCTTCGCCGGCGTTCCGAAATTTTTCAACTTATAGCTAAAGGTGAGCATAAAATATTGTTGCAGTACCGTATTCTGAACGTCCTGTATATAATTCTCCGTGGCTGTTCTTGTGATACTGCTGTTTTGCTTCAGCAAATCAAATACAGTGAATTTTAATTCGCCTGCCTGGTTCTTCAGGAATTTTTTTCCTGCACTCACATTCCACAACCAGTAGTTTTGATTGAATCCTCCCGTCAACCCCTTGTACAATTGGTTGGTCAAATCATTTTGAAAAAACCAACCCGACCTGGATAATAGATTAAACTGTATTCCTGCCGATTGATTAAATGAATTGTTGTCCGACTGCACCTGTATGGAATTTTTTACCCGGTTGAAATTGGCAGAATAGGAAAGCGTAAAATCGATGTATTCACTGACATTGCTGGCCAACACAGCCCCAACATTGTAGGTAAAATTGTTCGACATATTGGAAACGCCATTGATAAGACCGGGCGTTTTTGAATATATCAACCCCGCATTCCAGTTAAGGTTCGATTTAATAAACTTCAATGGCATACCAAACGTAAAAAATGAACGCAGGCTCCAATAACCATCCAGGTTTACAGGTTTCGACAATTGTGCGCCACGGTTGACGAGGTATGAATTATTTATCAGTGAATCTTTTGTAGGAATATATTGGCAAAGAAGGTCTGGCTTTTTGCAGAATTGGTATAGGTATACCGCGTACTCAGGGTGTGCCCGTATTGCTGTTGTAAATCGGGATTGCCGGTAGACGGGAAAAGCGGGTTGGAAATATCGATTACATTCTGCAACTGACTGATAGAAGGTGCTGTTGTGGAAGCGCGGTAAAACAGCCTGAGGCTGCTTTTTGCTGAAAGTTTTAAACGCAGCATGGCATTGGGCAATATGTTGTTATATCGCCAGTTTACATTTGCCACCATTGGAAACACCTGGTCGCTCTGGTACAAAGCATTTTGGTACGACAATCCGAATGAATACATATTGTCCCTGTCGCCATGACGAAACGAAACGCCTGCACTTTGCGTGGTAACTGTATTGTCAAACTTGTTGGAAAGTGTCGTGTCAAACAGAGAATATTTTTTTACTCCGAAATCATAATTAAATGTTTCCTGGTCGGCATTGTTTTTTGTGAAGGAGGGGTTGTAGTTAAGCTGCAACTGCCCTTTCTTTCCCAATGGCTCTGTGTATGCGAGGTTGGCTGATACGTTGTGACCATTGTTGGCAATATCTGTAAACTGTTGCAATGAGTCGTTTAGGCTGGACCCTGTTTTGTAATACTGGTTAATGGCATCGAGGTATGATTCACCATCTTTTTTGTTCCAGCCCGTGCTCAGGTTCAGCGAAATAGTCCTCCCTCTTTTGGGAAATGCATGCCTGAAAAGGATATTGTTACTGATATTGTACCCGGTAGTATTTCGTAACGTGTTGTTCGCCGTTTTACTGAGGGTGTCGGCAGGTAAAAAATAGTTGAGCCCATTTACAAACGCGGTGGCCTTATTATTTTGAAAATTCAATGAAGGCGTAATTAATATTGTATTGGCCGAATCAATTTTATACTCAAGCCGCATGCTGATCCGGTGATTCGTGTTATTGGTGGAGGAAATATTCTTTTCATTGTACAGTTGTATGGAATCCCCGCCCAGCAAATATTGTGTATTCGATAATTTATCGTTTGTTGTAATGCTGTTGTTGTAAAAATAGCTTCCTGAGATGGTTAATTTTTTGGCCAGCACATCGGAAAAATTCAGGCCAATAGCATTGGTTTTGCTTACGCCATCCTGCTGACCTACGAGGAAATTATTGGTATTGCCAAAATTGCCTCCGCCTCCGGTTGGTGCACCACCACCAGCTCCGCCACCACGACCACCCCGTCCACCGCCGCCGGGGCCACCGCCACCTCTTCCACTATTGCTGGAACTGGTAACGCCCAGTAAATCCTGTGTTGAAAAATTTTGCTGGTCTATATTGTTTACCAGTCCCACCACCGATATCCTCCTGTTGTCTTTAAAAAAACTAACATTACCTCCGCCATTGTAGCGACCATCGGTTCCATACCCGGCGAATATGCGGCCAAACTGGCCATTGCGCATATTGGCCTTGGTGACAATATTAATGGCTTTGGTGGTATTGCCGTCATCAAATCCCGTGAACTGAGCCTGATCGCTCAGCCGGTCAAAAACCTGTATTTTGTCAATGATTTCGGCAGGTAGGTTCCGCAAAGCAGCAGTAGCGTCGTCTCCAAAAAACTCGCGCCCGTCAATGGTCACTTTCTTCACCTGTTCACCCTGTGCTGTAACGGTTCCTTTATCGACAGTAATACCTGGCATCTTCTTAATCATATCTTCTGCATTCGCATCGGGGTTCACTTTAAACTGTGAAGCACTGTACTGAAGGGTGTCCCCTTTTTGCTGTACAGGCGGCTGTTTGCCAATAACCACAACATCTTCCAGTTGCTTTGCTTTTTTAAACATAAACACAGTACCCGTATTGACCGATGAATCTGTTAAAACCAATACCTGGCCGGGAAATTCGTAACCGATACTGCTGATGGTAAGTATAAAAGTATCCGGGCTGAGGTTGTGGAATTCAAAAAGACCATTTTTATCAGACAATGCGTTGTGACGGGTTAGCGTATCGCTTTTTGATACCAGCAGGAGAGAAGCGCCTGAAATGGGCGATTTGTCCGATTTATCCTGTAAAATCCCCTTTACTGTCAGCTCCTGTGCCGTAACCCATCCAAAGGAAAGCGTCAAAATGCAACACAACATTAAAATTTTCGGCATACACTGGTATTATAACCCTTAGGACGCTGTTTTCCTGCAAAACCTGCGTTTCAGCAGGAACCCTATTTGGTTCTTTTCGCCTTAGTTCTGAGCCAAAATCAAAAATTCAATTATCTTGCACGTCCTTTAAAAGCGTTATACATCTTATGGAATACAGTAAAATCATAGCCGTAACGGGACTGCCCGGATTGTACGAACTTATCAGCAGTAAGAATGACGGGGCGATTGTTCGCTCCCTGGAAGACAATACCGCAAAATTTGTGTCCAGCCGAATTCATAATTTTTCACACCTGGAAAGCATTGAAATTTATACTGTCCGTGATAATGTAAACCTGGTGGACATTCTGCTGGCTATGCAAAACAGCAAACAGTTAGCCCCGGATACCAAGGACAACAACCAGGTAAAAAAATATTTCGAGTCAGTATATCCTGATATGGATTTCGAGCGTGTGTACTCAAGCGACATGAAAAAAATGATCCGGTGGTACGAGATCCTGAAAAAAAATAATATTGAAATAAAACTCTCTGAGCCGCCGGTTGAAGAAGAAACAGCAGCACCTGAAGTAAAAGAGGAGCCTAAGAAGAAAGCAGCCGTAAAAGAAAAAGAGGAAAGGAAGCCAGCAGCAAAAAAGAAAGAGGCTGCAGAAGAAAAAGAGGAAAAGAAACCCGCCAAAGCCGCAACAGCCAAAACCTCCAAAGCAAAGAAGGAAGAAGAGCCCAAAAAAGAAGCGCCTGCAAAAAAGAAGGCCGCCCCAAAGAAGAAATAAGTTGTTAATTATTTATACAAGCTACAGGCTCCAGGATTTTTGATATTATCTTGAAGTTTGTAGCTTATATTTTTAAAAATATTGTTTATGCTGAATGCAAGTGCCGACATAAAAAAATTACCACGTCGCTTCTTACCAGAAAACTTCAGCGTTACCAACTGGGAAGCGCTTGAACCTTATTTTATCAACTTACTCGAACGCGATATCAACTCAAAGACCGCTCTTGAACAATGGCTGAAAGATTCCAGCGAAATGGAGGCAGTGTTAAGTGAAGATGCCTGCTGGCGCCAGATAAAAATGACTTGCGACACAGAGAATAAATCGCTCGAAGAAGCATTTGTTTTTTTTGTAACCGAAATACAACCCAGGATTCAGCCATATGCTGATAAACTGAATCATAAATTGCTCAATAACCGGTTCACAAAAGAACTTGATGGTAAAAAATATTTTACCTACCTGCGCAATGTTAAGAAGAATATCGAGCTGTTCCGGGAAGAAAATATTCCATTGCAATCCGAATTAAGTGTACTCGGTCAGCAATTCGGGGTTATTTCCGGTAAAATGACGATTACTGTTGATGGAAAAGAATACACACTGCAACAGGCTGCAAAATTTTTAGAAAGTCACGACCGTCAACTTCGCGAAGATGTGTACAGGAAAATAAATGAGCGAAGGTTACAGGATAAAGACGCATTGAATGATTTGTACTCCCAACTGATACAAAAACGTCAGCAGGTAGCAGCAAATGCTGGTTTTAAAAATTACCGTGATTATAAATTCATAGAACTCGGAAGGTTCGATTATACCAAAGAAGACTGCTACCAGTTTCACGATTCCGTAAAACAGTATGTATTACCGTTAGTAAATAAAATTTACGAGCGAAAAAAAGCGAAACTTGGTTTGGATAAGCTTCGTCCATGGGATTTGGAAGCTGAGCCGGCAGGAACAGAACCTTTGCGCCCTTTTAAAACAGGAACGGAACTCCTCGATAAAAGCATTCAATGTTTTGAAAAAGTTCGCCCTTTCTTTGCAGAATGCCTTCGCAAGATGGATACCATGCATCGCTTTGACCTGGAAAGCCGGAAAGGCAAAGCACCCGGCGGTTATAATTGCCCCCTGGCAGAAACGGGGGCGCCTTTTATTTTTATGAATGCTGCGGGCCAGATGAGCGATGTTACTACAATGGTTCATGAAGGCGGTCACGCCGTTCATTCATTTCTCGCCCATAACCTGGAGCTGAGTTCCTTTAAGGAATACCCCATGGAAATTGCCGAAGTGGCCAGTATGGCCATGGAATTATTCAGTATGGATTACTGGGATGTGTTTTTTGACGATGCCGAAGAATTGAAAAGGGCCAAAGAACATCAGTTGGAGCGGGTTATTACCATTTTCCCCTGGATTGCCACTGTTGACAAGTTTCAGCACTGGATATATGAAAACCCTTATCACACGTTGAACGAAAGGGCAGAAAAATGGATGGAAATATTAAACGAATTTACCTCTGGTGCTATCGATTTTTCAGGGCTTGATGAATACCGCAAATATGGATGGCAACGGCAATTGCATCTTTTTGAAGTTCCCTTCTACTACATAGAATATGGCATCGCACAACTCGGGGCGTTGGGTTTATGGAAACAGTTTAAACAAAACAAAGAAGCAGCACTTGATAATTATATGCGGTCATTGTCTTTAGGGGGCACTGAAACACTGCCGGAACTTTATCAATCTGCCGGATTAAATTTTAACTTTTCCGGGGAGCATATAAAGTTGCTTATGCAATTTGTTGGGGATGAAATGAAAAAGCTGGAAGCATAGTCAAAAATACCCACTAAGTGGTATGCCTATAAATTGGCAACTAGAAAAACTCCGATTATCTTTGAAAGAGAATAAAATAAATTAAAATAGCTACTAATCAGAGCCTTAACCAAAAGTCCCGGTGTTTCCACATCGGGGCTTTATTATTTCAGTCATTTATTAGTGCGGGTCTCTGGGAAATTTCATGATACTTTACCACATTGTCTGCAAAATAATGCACCACCATACTCTTTCTTGTTCTTGTTATGTCCTTAATAGGGTTCCCGCCATGAATCAGGTTGGCATGCCAGAGAAATACATCGCCCTTACGGGCCATAAAATCCTTCTTCACTAGCTTATTCTCCCTGATTACTTCGTCGATTTTATCTTCATACCGTTGATTCGTTTGCGGATCCAACTGCAGTAAACCGGTTTTGTGATCAAAGTCTGGACTTAGTACATAAGGCAACTTATGACTACCGGGATAATAAAACAAAGAGCCATTGCTTTCATCCACCTCTTCCAATGCAAACCATGCGGCAGATAAATAACCAAGCGGATAGGTGGTCATGTGAATACTGTCAGAATGGGCGCGTTGCTGACTGCCTTTTAAAAAATTGATGGTTTGAAAAGGTACTACGCGCTGCTTAAAAATAAATTCAAACAATGAAATGATTCTTTTGTCGCGCATAAGTTTATTGATCAGAGCTGATTGTTTAAAGGCAAACATTATTTTCCCATTCTCCAGCGGCTTTATTTTTCGCTCCTTTGTCAATTGCTCAATTTCCTGGTTGACAGCATCCGCTTCTTCATTGGTGAGGAAATTTTTGAGCAGGATAAAACCGTTTTCAACCCATTGCCGCAATTGCTCCTGTGTTTCCTGCGGCAACTGATTGTATTGTTCGTCTTCCAGTAATTGCCGAAGGCCATCCTCTGCATCCAGCCAGGGTTTGGTTTGCGGCAGGTGCGCAAAGTCGACACTGCTTACATTCCAGAATACAGGCTTCTTTATCTGCAGTTGTTTGTATTTTGATTTATTGTGCAGTAATTTTTTCCGCTGAAAAAAATTATACAGCAGGTAGGTCAGTTTAAAATCCCGGAGGCCACTTTTAATTCTGTTGAACATGATACTATTTTCTTTTTCAGCGAATCAATACATCGCCACTGCTTTTTTTGGAATTGCTTGAAATGATGCAACCACATTTTTCCGAGTAAAATTTGTACGAAACTTTACTACGCCAGTGCATCATTTGCTCAATTATTGTTTTAAATGAAACCGAACCAGGGCAAAAAATAATTTCGCCCGGTTGCTGCCATTCATTTTTCCCCGCATTCCATTCATTGATGGTAAAATGTTGCAGCGATTTCCGCCGAACAGCGTTCTTGTCAAATATTTTGGTTACTTCATTCGCCTCTTCTGAATTACCAATAATATAAGCGGCTTTATCTGACTCTGTATTGGCGGCGTGCTTTCCTGAAAACAGTGTTGTGATAAAAGACAGGGCAGCCCTGGCCCATATTGCTATTTGAAGTAGGATGCCAAACCACCACGATTGTTGCTGGTAATGTTTTTTTACAAAAATGCTCATGGCTTTGTAAAACATTTTTACATACCTTCTGTCCCGTCTTGTGCTTTCTCCCTTGAAATGTATGATGGGGCATTCAGCAAAGTAATAATTGTCATATCCCTGCTGCTGAATACGGTAACTCAGGTCTACATCTTCCCCATACATAAAAAAGGCATCGTCAAATCCATTTGTTTTTTCCAATACCGATCTTCTTACCATCATATAAGCACCGGCGAGTACATCTACCTTGCTGTTTGTATCTTCGGGTATATGTCCCAGGTAGTACCTGGCAAATACCTTTGACCGGGGAAACAGGGCTGTCAACCCGGAGAGTTTACAAAACGAAACAAATGGTGAGGGAAAACCTCTTTTTGATTCCGGGAGAAAGCTGCCGGCACCATCAATCATCCTGATACCAACCGCTCCTGTATTGGGCCGCTCTTTCATCACCCTAAGAGTATTTTTCAAACTGTCTTCGCCCACCAGTGTATCGGGGTTCAGAAAAAGAATATATTCACCCTTAGCGGCTTTCCATCCCTGGTTATTGGCTTTGGCATATCCTTCGTTGGTGTTATTAACGATACACTTTACTTCCGGAAATAAAGTTTGTAATGCTGCAACCGTTCCATCTGTTGAATTGTTATCTACTACAATTACTTCCGCTTCCAACCCTTCAATGGCCCTTTGCACCGAGCACAGGCATTGCCCGAGAAAGTATTGAACGTTATAACTAACAATAATTATCGACAGCAATGGATGCAGAATATATTACCTGCGAAGTACGATTTTTTAATGCGATGTTCAAAATTTCGCATTGTACGAAGGGCTGCGGAAATAAAATTGGATGTACGCACAGGTGTCTTTTGCGAGTGGTTGTAGTAACTTTATAAACATATTTTTCATTTTAAAACCTGTTATATGCAAATTAAAAAACTGGGGTCACAGGGCATTGCCGCCTCCGAAATAGGATTGGGCTGCATGGGGATGAGTGAATTTTACGGCAGCCGTAATGATGAAGAATCAATAAAAACACTTTACCATGCCATTGAACTTGGAATGACATTTTGGGATACGGCCGATATGTACGGACCATATCACAACGAAGAACTGGTGGGCAAGGCTTTGAAAGGAAACCGCGATAAGGTAACACTGGCTACAAAGTTTGGAATCGTTCGTGATCCGGCCAATCCGCAACTACGTGGTGTAAATGGAAAGCCAGATTATGTAAAAAAATCCATTGAAGGCAGTCTTAAACGATTGAATGTAGACCTGGTTGATGTGTATTACCTCCACCGTGTTGATCCATCTACGCCTATTGAAGAAACGGTTGGCGCTATGTCTGACCTGGTAAAAGAAGGAAAGATCAGGGGTGTTGGACTGAGCGAAGTATCGCCTGAAACCCTTCGCCGCGCACACAAAGTGTATCCAATTACGGCCGTTCAAACGGAATACTCCTTATGGACAAGGGATCCCGAGGATGGTATACTTGATGCCTGCAGGGAGTTGGGTGTTGCCTTTGTTGCATACAGTCCGCTGGGAAGAGGGTTTCTTACAGGACAGATAAAAAAATATGAAGACTTTGCCGATAACGATTACCGTCGTTTTTCACCGAGATTCCAGGGAGAAAATTTTCAGAAGAACCTTGACCTTGTTCATCGGATTGAAACACTTGCTTCACAGAAATGCTGCACACCATCGCAACTGGCGCTGGCATGGGTATTGGCACAGGGCGATCATATTTTCCCAATACCGGGTACAAAAAGAATTAAATATCTCGATGAGAATGCAGGCGCATTAAATGTTTCTTTCACAGGAAAAGAACTGGAGGAAATCAATAATATATTCCCAAAAAATGCAGCAGCGGGTTTGCGTTATCCCGAACAGGCAATGGGAAGCGTAAACAGGTAGTACATGACAGGCCTTTGAATGACGCCGTAGCAATTAATTCTATTTTAAAAGAAACATTGCTACGGCCTATCTTTGCCGCATGTTAAAAACAACGCTTTTCAAAGCCACGGAAGCTGCAGCAGTCGTACTTCGCCATTATTTCCAGGGAGAGTTTAAGATATCGAATAAAGAAGGGGTCAATAACCTTGTCACCGAGGCAGATCATGCTTCTGAAAAAGTAATCATTGACGCCATCCGCGCATCTTTTCCCGATCACTTTATCCTGAGCGAAGAAGCGGGAGAAATAAAGATGGACAGTGAATACAAATGGATCATTGATCCCATTGACGGCACGGTGAATTTTGCAAATGGGATCCCTATTTGTTGTGTAAGTATTGGCGTCGAGAAGGCTGGTAAAATGATAATGGGTACTGTATACAATCCATTTATCAACGAATATTTTTTTGGAGAAAAAGGGAAAGGTGCTTTTTTGAATGATAAGAGAATCCGGGTAAGTACAAAAGAAAATTTACTGGAAGCCTGCCTCGTAACCGGCTTTCCCTATTCTTACCTCGAAATGGAAAATGGTCCATTGGATGTGTTTGCAAAACTCATCAGAAAAGGTATCCCGGTAAGAAGACTCGGTTCGGCTGCGATGGATTTGTGCTGGGTAGCAGCCGGCAGGTTTGATGGTTTTTATGAACATAAACTGCAGGCCTGGGATAGTGCTGCGGGTTTTCTAATGGTGGAAGAAGCCGGCGGAATGATTACCGATTTTGCCGGCAATTATTATTCGCCTTATCAACCGCATATCCTTGCCACCAATGGAAAAATTCACACTGCACTGCTGAACTGTATTAATGGTGCAGAACCAAAATAAAAATTCTATGGAGAGAACAGAAATAAACGAACTGGGTGAGTTTGGCCTTATCGAACACCTCACAAAAAATATTGAATTGCACAACGCTTCCTCACTGGTAGGTGTGGGTGACGATGCCGCAGTGATCGACCCGATTGGCAAGCAAATGGTTGTTACAACAGATCTGTTAATCGAAGGAGTACATTTTGATTTGATGTACACGCCCTTGCGGCATTTGGGATATAAAAGTGTTGTTGTAAACCTGAGCGATATTTATGCCATGAATGCCACACCCACACAGATTACAGTGAGCATTGCATTCAGCAACCGTTTCAGTTTGGAAGCACTCGAAGAATTTTATGAAGGAATTTATGCGGCCTGTGAAAAATATGATGTGGACCTGGTAGGGGGCGATACTTCCACTTCACAGAAGGGATTTATTATTTCAGTTACCGCTATTGGAGAAGTAAGCCAGGATAAATTTGTAAAACGCAGCACCGCCCAAAAAGGTGATTTGATTTGTGTTTCGGGCGATTTGGGTGCTGCATTCCTTGGCCTTACTTTACTGGAAAGGGAAAAGAAAATTTACCTCGAAAGCCCGGCAGTGCAGCCCGATCTCGAAAATCAAAAATACGTCGTGGGGCGTTTGCTCAAACCAGAAGCGAGGAAAGACATCATAGAGTTTTTCGCAGCAAACGATATCGTGCCCACGTCCATGATGGACATCAGCGATGGCCTCAGTTCCGAAATACTGCATATCTGCAAGCAAAGCCAGTTGGGCTGTGTATTATATGAAGAAAAGATCCCAATACATGAGGATACAAGAATGGCTGCATTCAAATTTGATCTCGACCCTACCGCATGTGCACTCAGTGGTGGCGAAGACTATGAATTATTGTTTACTATTCCACCGTCTGAATATGACAAACTGGTACTAAACGAACAAATAAGTGTAATCGGCTATATGACCGAAACTGAAAAGGGCAGGAAAATAATAACCAAAGGCGATAATACGTTTGATATCACAGCGCAGGGCTGGAATGCATTTGCCTGAACGGAAATATGAGGAAATTATCCATTAGCAAGGTTCTTCGGTGTAATACAACGCTCTGGCCGCTGCTGGCAATCGCCTGTTTACTGACATCCTGTGCTGCTAACAAAAAAGCTTTCAATCCCGATAAACTTTATTCCGAACAGCAATTACAGGATGATTATTCCATATTCAGGAATATTCTCGAAGAGTCTCATCCATCGCTCTATTGGTACACTTCGCGCGATTCAATGAATTATTATTTTGATGCGGGTTACCGCCAAATCAACGGGCCTATGACGGAATCGCAATTCCGTACCCTTTTGAGTTATGTTATTTCAAAAATCGGCTGCGGGCATACTTCTGTAAAGTTTTCGAAACAATATGCGCATTACCTGGATACTGCGCGCCTGCCACAGTTTCCATTAGGCATTAAATTTTGGGATGACACCGCCGCTGTATATGTAAATGTAAATCGCAAAGACTCCCTGCTCACCCGTGGCCGTCTCATCATAGGAATAAACAATATTCCTATAAATACCATCCGGGACAGTCTTTTCCGGTTTATGGTTACCGATGGTTATGGATTGAATCATAAATATCAAACGTTGAGCAACCTGGGAAACTTTGGTGGCTTGTACCAGGCTGTGTTTAATTCCGGTAAAAAATTCGTCATTGATTACGCTGACAGCAGTTTTACAGATAAAACAACTACTGTTGAATTATATGATCCCAAAAAAGATACTGCTTTTCGTCGTTTTGTTTCCACGATGAAAAGGGTGAGCCGCAAAGAAAGAAGAAGAAATGGTATGTTTAACACAAGAAACATACAGGTTGACACCAGCGGCAGTACTGCATTCATGACAGTTACCACTTTCACCGGGGGCAATAAGCTTGGAGGGTTTTTTAGAAATTCATTTCGTGTACTACAGGAAAAAAGCATAAAAAACCTGGTGATAGATGTTCGTACCAACGGCGGTGGCAATGTTGGCTTTTCTACAAAACTCACACAATACCTGATTGATCATAAATTCAAACTCGCTGACTCGTTGTATGCAGTAAGAAGGTTGAGTCATTACGAGCGGTATATTGAAAATACACTGCCTGCTTTTTTCTTCATGAATGTCATGACAAAAAAGAAAAGTGATGGACATTATCATTTCGGTTATTTCGAGAGACACTATTTCAAACCAAAAACAGCCAACCATTTCAACGGAAATATTTACATACTGACTGGCGGCAATTCTTTCTCTGCCACCACGCTATTTGTCAATGCGCTCAAAGGGCAATCGAATGTAAAAGTAATTGGTGAAGAAACAGGCGGCGGTTCTTACGGTAACACCGCCTGGTTTATTCCGGATGTTACATTACCCAACACAAAAGTACGTTTCCGGCTTCCCAAGTTTCACATGGTAATGAACAAAGATTATCCAAAGACAGGAAGGGGTATTTTACCCGATATAGAAGTGAAGCCCTCACTGGAAGCTATACGAAAGGGTTACGATGTAAAACTGGAATACGTTAGAAAGTTAATTTACGGGAGCAAGTGACAAAATCAGGTGGTTACCATTTGTACTTGTAGCTTCTCATCAAATACAACCATCGAAGCGTTATAACCTCTTTCAATTTTTCCGTACATATTGTCAATACCAATCGCTTTTGCAGGATACAATGATGCCATCCGCAAAGCTTCTTCCATATCAATCCCCGCCCTTTCTATACAGTTTTTTACACACTTCATCATGGTAAGCGCAGAGCCTGATAATGTACCATCGGGCAGTGTATACCGATCGCCTGTAAAAACATGTGCATAATCACCGGTGCTGGTCGCGGTGACCGCATCGGTAATGACAAACAGTCTTTCTCCCATAACTTTCTTGCTGATGCGGAGAACAGGGAAATCAACATGTATGCCATCGGGAACAATACTGCTCATTGCAGTTGTATGATCATAGATAGCGCCTACAAGGCCGGGCGCACGGTGTGCCAATGGCGACATCGCGTTAAATAAATGTGTGGCTATGGGTATGCCGTTGTTAAATGCGTTGGTTGCTTCTTCATAAGTGGCATTACTATGTCCCGTGGAAACAATCACCCCGTTTTGCATGAGCATTGATATAATATTCGGATCACACTGTTCCGGCGCCAGGGTCATTATTTTAATAACACCTTTTCCGTGCGACAATAACATGTTTACTTCATCGGCAGTGGGTCTTTTAATACAGTTTTCCAGGTGTGCGCCTTTTTTAACCGGGTTAATATAAGGCCCTTCCAAATGCAGACCCAATAGACCTTTGCCACCCGATGCCCAGTATTTTTTTACAGCCTCCATCCCTTTTAAAAAAACTTCCATGGTGTTGGTAGCAAGTGTAATTACAAAATGAGCTGCACCTCCACTGAGGCAATATTGATATGTCGAAGCAATCGCTTCTTCTGATAATTCATTTGAAAAAAGGCGCCCATTGCCTCCATAAATTTGTATATCAATAAACGCTGGCGCGAGGTATTGATTTTTCAAGTCAATTCTCTCTGCCCCTGCAGGGATTTTTTTTTCATCGACAATACTGTCTATTACATCACCGGATATAATAACTGCTTTGTTTGTTACGATATCGGTTCCGGTAAAAATTTTTGCATTATAGTAGGCCTTCATATTATTTTTCATACAATTCTAAAGGTAATCCATCAGGATCACTAAAAAATGTAAACCGCTTACCTGTTATTTCATCTGTGCGAATCGCTTCGGTGTCAACGCCTCTTTGCTGAAGGACAGCAACTGCATTATCAATATTATCAACTTCAAACGCCAGGTGACGCAATCCACATGCTTCCGGTTGCGAAGGCCTTGCCGGTGGATCGGGAAAAGAAAATAATTCAACCTGGTACTGTTCGCTCACTTTTAAATCCAGCTTGTATGATCGTCTTGCTTCTCGGTAGGTTTCCCTGACAATTTCAAGGTTTAATATTTCAGTATAAAATTTTTTTGAAACAGCGTAGTTGCTGCATATCACAGCCACATGATGAATTTTATTGAGCAGTAATTTTTGCATTTTTTACTGACGGAAATATTTATGGTAAAATAGAAAAAACATCGGCATCTTTCCAGAAAGGGAACTTCTCCCTGACCTCAATTAGTTTTTCCTGTTGTAAAACTGTTGTATGCACTTCTTCGTCATGCACTTTATGATAAAGTATCTCCCCCAGTGGATCGATTACCATTGAATCCCCGCTGTGATAAATATTATTTCCATCATTACCAACCCGGTTAACACCCACTACAAAACATTGATTTTCGATAGCCCTGGCCTGCAACAACGTTTTCCATGCGAGGCTGCGCCTCTCGGGCCAGTTGGCAACATATACCAGCAAGTCGTATTCGGGACCGTTTTCTTTGGATTGTTGTCTTGACCATACGGGAAAACGCAGATCGTAACAAACCTGCAAATTAATTTTCCAGCCATTGACGGAAGTAATCAATCTCTTATTTCCTTCTGAATAATGTTCATCTTCCGAACCATAGGCGAATAAGTGGCGCTTGTCATAAAAGCCCAGTTGACCGTTTGGCAGCACCCAGAGCAGCCGGTTAAAATATCCTTCCTCTTCTTCTATAATGATGCTTCCTGTGAGTATCACTCTTTTTTCACTGGCCACCCGCTTCATCCATTCAACAGTCGGCCCGTTCATTTTTTCGGCGAAGTGTTTCGGACGCATGCTAAATCCAGTGCTGAACATTTCAGGCAGCACGACTATGGCTGTTTTTGTTTGTATGGATTTTATTTTTTCTTCCAGCATCGGCAGGTTGGCTGTTTTATCTTCCCAATACAGACTTGTTTGAATGGTAGTGATGCTGAGAGTAGACATATTACGATGGATAATCAGTAAAGTTATTATATTTCACCCGGAGGGAAAACTTCAGAACGGCATAGCTTATTCTCCCCGAATAGCAGCAATTGCCTGGGTGACAAGATCACGTTCATACCCTTTTTGCAAAAGATAATCGTGCGTTTTTCGGAGTTTACTAAAAACTGTTTTCTCTGTCTTTAGCGAGGTCCATTTTTGTTCTGCCAATTTTTTAAGTGTTTTGAGGTAGTCCGGTTCGGGGATTTCTTTCATCGCCACTTTGATACAATATTCGCTCACGTGCTTTTGCTTCAGCTCGTGTTTAATTTTCATTCTTCCCCACTGTTTCATCCTGAATTTTCCGCCCGCAAACTGGCGCGCAAAACGTTCCTCATTGAGGTAGTTTTCTTCTATCAACTGTGACAATAGTTGCTCCACATCGGATTTGAACAATCCGAAGGAATACAGCTTTTCCTTTACCTCGCTGTGGCTGCGTTCCTGGTAACCACAATAGTGCTTTGCTTTCTGAAATGCCTGTTCTTTTGAAACGTATTTCTTAAAAACCATCCCCACAAATATAATCCTCCGCGACCCTTGTTTTCATCAAAATATCCCGGTCGTTCATTCGGGTTTTCAGGCAGAACTCTACTGAAAGGGGCGTTAGTCACAAGTAATTAACAACAACCTGTTGATATCATTTCTATTCAAACAATTTGCCGTTGGCTATTGGTTAAAAATCAGTAGTTTCGGGCCAAATCACATGTTACATGAAGTTCATTGTTTCCTCTTCGGCTTTATTGAAACATTTGCAACAGATAAGCGGTGTTATTAACGCCAATACGGTCTTGCCCATACTGGAAGATTTTTTATTTGAAGTAGAAAAAAACAAACTGACTGTTGTTGCCACAGACCTTGAAACGGTAATGCGCATACAACTGGATATTGAAGCCAAGGACAGTGGAAAGGTTTGTATCCCTGCTAAAATCCTGCTGGAATCATTGAAAAATATCGCCGATCAGCCACTGACTTTTAATATCGACAAAAGCTTTGGCGTAGAAATTACCAGCGACAATGGTAAATATAAAGTGATGGGTGAGAACCCGGACAATTTCCCGAAAGAGCCTGCCGCAGATGGAACAACATCCTTTACCATGACATCCGGTGCCCTGGTAACTGCCATTAATAAAACCTTGTTTGCGGTAAGCAACGATGACCTTCGCCCGGCAATGACGGGTGTATTCTTTGAGCTGGATAAAAAATTTATACAGTTTGTTGCAACAGATGCACACAGGCTGGTTCGTTATAAGAGAACCGATGTCGCCTGTCCGAAAGCAGATTCATTCATCGTTCCCAAAAAACCATTGAACCTGCTTAAAAGTGCGCTTCCGCTGAACCAGGATGAAATAACGCTCAGCTATAACAGCAATCACCTGTTTGTGAAACATGGCAACACTCAAATGAGCTGCCGCCTGATTGACGCACGTTTCCCCGATTATAAAGTAGTGATACCAACCGACAATCCATACAAACTTGTAGTGAATAAAGGTGATTTCCAGGGAGCCCTGCGCCGTGTAGTAGTGTTCAGTAACAAAAGCACTAACCAGGTGGTTCTAAATATACAGGGAAGTGAATTGCAGTTGGCTGCACAAGACGTAGACTTTAGTTTTGAAGGAAACGAAAGAATGAAATGCCAGTACGACGGAGAGGATCTCGCCATTGCATTCAACGCCAAATTTTTGATTGAAATGTTGGGCGGTGCAGACAGCGAAGAAGTTAAGGTAGAGTTGTCCACTCCAACAAAAGCAGGTATTATCAAACCAACAGAAGCTGAAGATGGCGAGGACTTGCTGATGCTGGTAATGCCATTAATGCTGAATAACTAATTGCGCAGGTAAATTGAGTTTCATTATAAAACCCCGGAAGAACCGGGGTTTATTTTTGGGGTATCTTTTATTCGTTGTTGTCTTCGGCCGCTACCGCACCTTTATTTTTTGAAAGCCCGGTATCACCTTCAGACTGGTTTTTGATGCTCAATTGAAATTTTGTATTCAGGCTAACCATGTATTTTCCATTAGCGATAACAGATTTGATCACTTCGTCCTGGAGTAATACTGCAGCTAAATCGAGCGCCAGCGGGGAACTGCTGATAACGTTTCCCACCCGGGCATTCACCAGTTCAATGGTAAATTTATATCCTGCCTTCCTGCCAGTACCGGCACGCTCAAAATCAATCCTGTTAAGGTCAAGCACCTGTTCGCCATTGGCAGACCGCTTCAATAATATCCTGATGATAGGAAGGTACTTGTTCCAGATATGCGTGTACATGAATTAAATATTTTAAGGGGTGTTAGAGCCAAAAACATACGGCAAGAACCCCAAAGATGAGAATAAAAAACGTCCGAGTAATAAAAAATTAACTCATCCGGTCAATGTTTTCCCATTTCAGCCGTTTTTTTCCGCCATTGGGAAGAATTATGATGATTTATCCTGTCTAAGGGTGTAATTATCAGTTTTTTAACTGGCGGCATACCCCTTGAACTTCAATAGCCGTCTGTAATCCGTACGTTATGAAAAAATTTTTACCCTTTATAAGCTTTCTCCTTGTGGCTGCCTGCAGCCTTGGACAAACTACCATTAGTCGCTTTACCTGGGATGCCGCTCCCCTTACTAAGGCCGATGTGGGCCCGGATGCACTTTCTGTTAGTGGGTTGGCTACTTCATCGACAGGTGGCGTAAGTGGAACAAACGGACTGAATCCCGGCACTAGTAATGTAAATATTGACCTCGTACTGCCTGGTTCTTATTTTAATTTACCCGCTATTGATATTTCCGTTGACTTTCGCCGCGAAGAAAGCCAGGCTTCCTTTTTCTATCGTGGCAGCTATTTTGATTTTGGAATGAATGGTGGAAAACTGGGGGTTACGTTTATGGTAAAACCAGGAGAATCTGCCACAACCATTAACTCAGGAAATATTTATAACATTCCCGACGATCATAGCTTTCACCATTACCGTTTCAGTTACGACAATAACCTGGGGACAGGAAAAGTGTGGGTGGATGGTGTTCTTGTGTATACTTATACGGGCACTGCGGGTGCTCCTTTGTACTGGACAGGCGCGGGCAATATCACGGTTGGAAAAGACATGGATGCTACCGGCAGGAATATTACCGTTTTAGACAACCTGGTAGTTCAAAACCCCAGTGCAGGTGCCGCACTTCCTTTGGAGCTATTATCCTTCAACGCTGAAGCAAAAAACAATATGGGTGTAGTTACCTGGAGTACTGCTAAGGAAATGAATGTGGCAGGGTTTCAACTCGAGTGCTCATTCAATGCAGTAGATTTTACTACAATTAAAAACATCGTCGCTACCAATAACTATACTCTTACCAACTACTACCAATCAATTGACAGCACGCCTTCAAAAAAACTGGTTTATTACCGCTTAAAAATGATTGATGTTGATGGAAAGGTTACTTATTCACCGGTTAAGTCAGTAAACTTTGGAACAACAAACAATAAAATACAAATAAGTTGTTATCCTAACCCTACTACAGACTATATCGGCATCCGCGTAACTAACAATATGCCTGGGGAATACCGCTACAACATTGTTTCAATGAGCGGACAGGTTATCGCATCCAATTCTGTTTCCCTGGCAGCCGGTTCACAGGAAATAAAAATTGATTTAACGAAAACAGGTTTAAGAGGCCTTATGATGGTGCAATTGATCAATAAACAATCGAATAACAGCGAATCTTTTAAAATAGTCAGAAATTAATAATAACGGCCATCTACAGACAACCCTGGCTTTTGCCGGGGTTTTTTATTTCATTTGTTTAAATTCGATGTATGGCAAGAATAAAGGTTGATTCGCACGATATATACAACAACAGTGCGGCTATCGACAGGGCGCTGCTTGATGCTTTTGAAAATGCCATTGATAAAAAAATACGCGAGGTCGAAATAATTCCCGGGAAGGGCAGCGGCCAACTGCGGAAAAGAGTGGAGCGTTTTTTACAGTTACCACATATAAAGCCATTGTATCACCGAATTGTAAACGACAGCAAGAATTTCGGAAGACTGTTTGTATATTTTAAGTTCTGATTTTTTATTGCCGGGTTGCTGTCGTATCTGGCTCTCTTGCATGATTGATGCCCGCTTCAATCTTCTGCATTTCCTTTTTAAGAATCGCGGCCATTTCTTCTTCAACACGTTTTCTTACAGACAGGGGTGTGCAAATTCCGATGGCGGTTATTCTTCCATTAACAATGATATTTCCTATCAGTGCGGTACTGTCTTTCCACGGTTGGTTACTGATTTTTATAGTACTGTAAAAATCTATATGCCCGTCAAAATTTGTCACTTTGTAAAAAGGAAAGGAGAGGGATCCAAAATCGACATTATGCAGGATGGAAATATTGACCATTAGGTTTTGCTGCCTGATTGTTTTCACAATTGGCATAGAGTCTTTTTTGTAATAATAATCGTAATAGGTACTTGGCATGTTTAGCTGCAGGTGAATATTACTATCAGGATAAACTGCCCCTATTAATTCAGTGTCCATTTTAAAATTGGCGAAGCTATTGGTAGTAATTTTTTCTCTGCTCCAGTGAAGAGGTAAAACAAAAAAAGAATTTCCAATGAGGAAGAGAATCAGTATGCCCCAGAAAACTTTTGTCATACAGGAAGCTTAAGATATGGAAACGCTCATTTAAAGTTAGGTCATTTTTATCCGAATGGAGTTAATCTCCGGTATTCACCTTAATGACCACTTTTTTAACTGGCGCTGGTTGGCCAATCATTAGTTCTGGCTGGTGAATATCTGAAGGGAAAAATATAATAAAATCACCCGGGCCCAAGTCCACAAAATTCATATCGTCCCCATGAATGGAATAAAACGCCACATCGTTATCGGCCTGAAAGGGTGTTGTGGGAACACGGTGATTGAGTAGTGCGTAGCCAAACCTTTCCTTTCCGGTTATCATCAATTGTACATCTGTATACTTGCGATGGCTTTCCGGATCACATTCTTGTGGTGGTTTGGTTTGATATTCATTCACAATAGAAAATATGTCTTCACCTGCTATTTCATAGCGACCAGGAGACATTTGCATAAAATCTGTTTGATGTATATAATCAATCGCAGCAGCAAGATTATGGTGAAGTTTTTTGTACAGATCAATATATTTCAGTGAAGACGTAATCATGATATTTGGATGCTATTAAAGGAAGGTCACAAAAAGGCCCGCTGAATTGCGGGCCGGAATCATTTTATTAAAAACATTTACACCTTTAATTCTCCCCAGCCCTGGCGATAGGTTCGTTTTACAAACTGGTTCGCGGCTTCAAAATTGGTAATCCGCATACTGGCCCCATCCCATAACAGCTTTTTCCTGCCCGGGAAAGTAAACCCTCCTTTACCATTACTCTCCCTGTAATTATAGCTGCGAACAGCCAGGTTGCCCATCAATACTGTTTCTGCCAACGGCCCCGATTTATCAAACGACGAACTGGTATAAGCACCATAGCCCTGCTTACATGCTTTTACCCATTGTTGCTGGTGCCCCTCCGATCCTCTTTCCACGAATGGAAATTTGCTCGCTGGAAGCTTGGCATCTTTCATTTTAGACGTTGGTAATAATGTTGGCTTACGGCCAAACAGTCCTGCCATTAATTTTCCTTTAGTCCCTTCGAATATCATTCCCCCATCTACCTCTGCCATTGGTTCGTCGGGCAATAACTCTACCGGACGCTTGGGTTTAATTCCACCATCATACCAGGCAAGTTGTACCGGGCCCATATTTTTTCTTGCCGGAAAATCGATATAAGTTATTGAAGAAGGTGGATAGCTGTCTGTGTAAATAGCTTCCTGGAAAAAACCAGTATATACGGAACCCACGCTGCATTCTACCGCTGTTGGGTAACCAAGTTGTAACGCCCGGAACGGAACATCTATAAAATGACAACCCATATCACCCAGCGAGCCGGTTCCAAAATCACTCCAACCCCTCCATGTTGCCGGCAGGTATGTTGGATTAAAGTCGCGGTAAGGCGCTGTCCCCAGCCATAAATCCCAATCCACTTCCTTCGGTATATCAAATTTTCCGGTAGGTGTAGGGATACCTTGCGGCCATACGGGCCGGTTAGTCCATACATGAACAGTATGAACATCTCCAATCACACCCGCCTGAATCCAGGTCTCTACATTTCTTGTGTCATCCCCGCTGCTCCCCTGGTTGCCCATTTGCGTTACCACTTTGTATTTTGCAGCAGCCTGTGTCATCATCCTTGCTTCATAAATATCGTGTGTAAGCGGCTTCTCACAATAAACATGCTTGCCCAACTGCATGGCCGTTATTGATTGAATTGCATGCATATGATCTGGTGTGGTAACAATAACTGCATCAATATTTTTATTTTCCTTCTCCAGCATTTCCCTGTAATCCTTATAGTAAGGCGCGTTCGGCCATTGTTTCCTTGCCTCTACAGCCATCCGATCATCCACATCACAGAGCGCAACGATATTATCACTGCCGTTGTTATAGGCATACGGCAGGTTTACCCTTGCTTTTCCTCCTGCGCCAATCCCGGCAATATTTAATTTATCACTCGGTGCAACAAATCCTCTCCCGAGTACGTGTCGCGGAACAATATAAATCCCGGCAGCCGTTATCGCAGCATTGCGGATAAATCTGCGCCGGCTTTCGTCTGCTGTCTTCGATCTTTTCCTTGTCATACGGCAAAAAATTTTGGATGTGTATAAATATACCAATGTTTTATAATTGGCGCAGCCATCAACGAAAATTTAATTCATCGGTCTATTTCGCTGAATGATTCTTTAATCAAAAAGACTGCCGCTATTGTTGTTCAGCCCGGGCTTATGAAGGTTTAATCTGCAAGCCCCGTTTAGTTTATCTGTAAGATATACGGTTAGTTCAGGTGACAGGGCCTCGTCATGCATATGCATGAAAAAATAAAGCTCTTTCAAACCGTTATCAAGCCAGTATTTGATCCTGCTTACCCAGTCATTGATTCTTATATAGTCTGTCGGGTGAAGGCTATTGCCTACATAACGAATAAAGGTTTTGGGGATGGTGAGTTCCATGTGCGCACAATCTCTTCTGCCTGCAGTATCTGTAATCACCGCACCTACATTCAATTGGGTTAAAATATCAAACAATTCTTTTCGGGCACTTGTATCGGAAAACCATTGCGGGTGACGCACTTCAAGAAAAAATTGCTGATCCGGGGGAAGTTTTTTGAGGTACTCAAAAAGTTTTTCCCTTTGTGCAGGCGAATATTTTTCACTCACCTGTAAGAAAATCGGTCCAAGATGTTTTCCGAATGCACGAACGCCCTCCATAAAAGCATCGGTAATACGATCTGTATTATTAAAACCGCTGTAATGACTGATGCTCTGTGTTACCTTGGGACAAAATTTAAAATCAAGGCCCTTTGCTTTATCGGCCCATTTTGCAATGGCTTCTGGTCCATATATATTATAGTGGGTAGCGTTTAGTTCAATTGAGTTGTAATGCCTGACGTAGTGTTCGAGGAACTGCTGTTCCTTCGTGCCCTTTGGGTATAATTTGCCAACCCACTCTTTTCTGCCCCATTTTGCACAACCGATATAAATTAGTGGGTGATTGCTGTTGGAGCCTTTCAAAATCTTTTTATTCCTGGGTGGGTCTGGCGGCAATGCAAAATTTATTTGACCCAAAGCTGCTTCCGTTACTCTTCCAAAATCCATACTCAGTACGATTTTTTAACGATATTTTTTTCAACATTCACCTGTGGCCTTTATCCAAACACGCTTTTAATCATTCCACCATCAACAGATATGGTTTGACCAGTTATATATTTCGATGCGGGGCTTAGCAGCCACAAGGCAAGTGCGGCAAAATCATTGGGATCGCCCAGCGCCCCAACAGGAATTTGCTGAATAGCGGCCCTTCTTACCTGGTCTGCAGGCATGCCTGTTTGTTCTGATTTCTTTTTATATATTCTGTCAATGGCAGGCGTATCGTGAGATCCTGGTGCCAATACATTTAACGTGACCCCTGTTTTGGAAATCTCCTGGCTAAGCGTCTTAACAAAACCCACTACTGCCAGTCGCAGGGAATTACTCAGTACCAGGTTTTCCAAAGGCTGTTTGACCGAAGAGCTCTCAACAAAAACAATGCGCCCATATTGCTGTTCCATTAGCTTTGGTATGAAAGTTTGAATAACGTCCACCTTCCAGCGCAGCAATGATTTATAAGCATTGTCCCAGTCTTCGATGGTTGTTTCCATAAATGTTTTTGCAGGCGGCCCGCCCGCGTTCACCACCAATCCGTGCAAATGCCTGATCCCAACTTTTTTTTCCAGCAAATCGATTGTATCCTGCTGTGTTATATCACCTGCAACAAATTCCAGCCTGTTGCCGCCTATTGCCTTTAATTCCCGGAGTTTGTCTTCATTTCTTGCAACAGCTATTACATTGGCGTCTTCACTCAACAGGGCCTGCGCAATAGATTTACCAAAGCCACTGGTGGCTCCCCCAACTATAAAAAGCTGATCTTTTATTTTAAGGTCCATATGATCCTCTTTTGATTGATTAAATAAGCCATCCCAACAACAAACAGATCAAAACAATTACCGGCGATGGAAGTTTGGTAAAATATAAAAGGCTTAATGTGCCGGCTATGACTACAACGTTTACAGCACTAATGGTATCAATTCCCGTGAATGAAACGTCTTTCATCATATAAAAAGTTGCTGCGATCATTATACCCGCAACCGCGGCATTGATTCCTTCCAGTGCGCGGTAAACCGCGGCATATTTTTTTATGTTGTGCCAGATGGGATAGAAAAACAAAACAAGTAAAAGACTGGGAAGAAAAATAGCCAGCGAACCTATAACCGCACCCGCCACCTGCATGGATGGCCCCTTATCTTTCATGGCCATGGCACCCGTAAATGATGCAATAGAAAAAACGGGTCCCGGTATTGCCCTTACGATACCTGCTCCCGTGTAAAAATCTGCTTTCTGCAGGCTGACAACAGATTCGCGTTTATTGGAATTCTTTTTTATTACAATGTCTGACCTGGGCCTTTCTACAAACTGTTCGTACATAAAAGGGATTAACACCTGTCCGCCGCCAAATACAAAACTTCCCATTCGATAGGTGTTTTCAAAAAGGTTAATGGGTCTTCTGTTTGGCCAGTCACCTACCCTGGCGGCTTCACTGGCAATACCCGCCACGAGAAATATCACCGCAAAAAGCCAGATATTCCACCACTTTATTTTTTGTGGTTTAATCGCAGTCTGCGGAATGCGTTTGCTGCTCAGGGTTGTTACAAAGCCACCCAGCAAAATCAATAAAGGAAATATGCCCGATGCTTTAAAGAAAATGAAAGAAACAACTGAAGCCACCAGCATAATCACCTGTGTGGCGGTATTTTTTACCGAATGCCTGAATGCAAAAATGGCCGCATAGGCAAGAAAGCCTACAGCCATCGGGGCAATGAATTTAAAAATATCTGTTTTCAAAGATTTTTGATCAATATACTCCAGCAGAAATGAAAAAGCCCCCATTAAAAAGCAGGCGGGGAGAATCCAGATAATTAAGGTAAGTACCGCTAATGGCACACCGCCTCTTTTAAACCCAATGAGTGTAAGCGTTTGCGTAGACGATGCGCCGGGAAGAAGCTGACAAAAAGCATTATAGTCAATTAATTCTTCCTCCGAGATGTCTTTGCGTCTGTGAACAAATGTTTTCATCATCATTCCAAAATGGCCCTGGGGTCCGCCAAATGCTGTGATGCTGTGTATAAAAACCGCTTTCAGAAATGGTATATGGCGTAGTAGGATCATTGCCTTTTAAAAAATGACTGACAAATAACCCTACAATTTATCAATCCTGCCCATCTTAACCAAAGGAGAATTTACGTGTAGTAATGATAGGTTTCAATTTCTTCCCGCACCTTGTCTGGTACAAGGTATCGGATTGATTGTCCTTTTTTAATCATTTCACGGATATGGGTAGACGAAATTTGAAGCAGCGGTGCGTCCACTACTTCCAGTTTTGCCTGGAGCGGGTTTATAATTTCGAAGCCTTGTCTTTTATAAACAAAGAGGGGGTGATTCTTTACCAGCACCTCTGCATTTTTCCATTTGTGAAAATTCTGGAGCCCATCACTCCCCATGATAATTGAAAAGTGATGCTGCGGGTATTTTTCCGCTAGATAGGTCATTGTGTCAACCGTATATGAAGGTTTGGGCAATTGAAATTCGATATCGCTTGCTTTTAATGTCGTTTCTCCTTCCAGTGCCAACTGGACCAGGTGTAAGCGGTGGTATTCATTCAGCAGGGAAGACGATGGTTTGAATGGGTTTTGAGGAGAAACCACCAGCCATACCCTGTCAAGCCGGGTATTTTGTACCATATGGTTGGCAATGATGCAGTGGCCGATGTGAACCGGGTTAAAAGAGCCGAAATAAAGACCAATTTCCATTAATTATTGAAAATCAATTGTTTAAGTGTTTTTATCTTCCTCAACAAAAATATTTTGAGCTTCATTTAATCGCAGGCTCAGGTTATAGCCCGAAACGCTTATGGCTATTGGATCGCCCAGTGGTGCTTTTTGCTCCACCTTAATTTTCTCCCCTGGCACACACCCCATTTCCATCAATTTCAGGAAAATATCATTGTTTTCGAACGACTTAATGACTACTGTTTTTCCAACGGGTATTTCTGACAATCTTTTAATCATGATGAGCAAAGCTAGGTGGCTGTAAACGCATTTTTTTACGACTTTTGGAAATGCCCAGCAAAGCTACCGTTTCTGCCATTCGTTTTTACAGCCTAACAGGGAAAGTCCCTTTAACCAACAGATCAAAATTGAAGCATTTCCTTCTTGGGCTATTCAAAAAGGAAAATACTACCCTGGCCAGCCTGCACTATATCTTTTGTACGGATGACTACCTCCTGAAAATAAACCAGGATTTTTTGGGTCACGACTACTTCACTGATATTATCACATTCGATCTCGCTGCAAGAAATGCCCCGGTTGAGGGAGAGGTCTATATCAGTATTGACAGGGTGAGGGAAAATGCTAAAACCCTGGCTCTTCCATTTCAACAAGAGCTTCACCGTGTTTTATTTCATGGTGCTTTACACCTGTGTGGATATAAAGACAAAAAGAAAATGGACATCATTGAAATGAGAAAAAGGGAAAATTCCTGCCTTTCTGCATATTTTAATGTTCCACGTGGAACAAGATAATGCTCTGCCGTTTCACGTGAAACATTTATAACCATCTGCTAGCACTATACTTTGTACTTTTGCTATCCTTTATTTTAGATTATGTTTCCAGAATATGATGTAATTGTTGTTGGAGCCGGCCACGCTGGCTGCGAGGCTGCAGCGGCTGCGGCAAACCTGGGTTCCAGGGTTTTGCTGATTACCATGAATATGCAGACCATCGCCCAAATGAGCTGCAACCCAGCTATGGGTGGAATTGCAAAGGGTCAAATAGTGCGGGAAATTGACGCGCTCGGTGGCTATTCTGGAATTGTCTCTGACCTCAGTACCATTCAGTTTAGGATGCTGAACAGGTCAAAGGGGCCGGCAATGTGGAGCCCAAGGACACAAAACGACCGGATGTTGTTTTCTGCCAAGTGGCGAGAACTATTAGAACAAACGCCAAATGTCGATTTTTACCAGGACATGGTTGTTGGACTGATAGTCAAAAACAAGCAGGTTTTGGGTGTAAAAACAGCCCTTGGGCATGAAATAAACTCAAAAGCAGTTGTTCTTACCAGCGGGACCTTCCTAAATGGTATTATCCATATAGGTGAAAAGAAATTCGGGGGAGGTCGGGTCAGTGAAAAAGCTTCAACCGGTATCACCGAACAGTTGGTCTCACTAGGTTTTGAAAGTGACCGTCTGAAAACCGGGACTCCTCCAAGGGTTGACGGAAGAAGCCTCGATTATTCCAAAATGGAAGAGCAAAAAGGGGATGAAGAAATTAGCGGCTTTTCGTTTTCAAATACACCTAAAATAAACGCCAGTAACCAAAAAAGTTGCTGGATCACCTACACACACGCAAGAACCCACGAATTATTGAAAACGGGTTTTGACAGAAGCCCTATGTTTACCGGTCGGATTGAGGGCATAGGTCCACGTTATTGCCCTAGTATTGAAGATAAAATCAACCGCTTCGCCGAAAGGGAACGACACCAGTTATTTGTTGAACCGGAAGGATGGAACACTGTTGAAATCTATGTAAATGGTTTCTCCACTTCACTTCCTGAAGACGTTCAATACGCCGCCATTAAAACTATTCCCGGCTTTGAATCTGTTCGGATGTTCAGGCCTGGCTATGCAATTGAATACGACTTTTTCCCGCCTACTCAATTAAATTACTCATTGGAAACCAAAGAGTTATATGGTTTATTTTTTGCGGGTCAGATTAATGGCACTACCGGATACGAAGAGGCCGCCTGCCAGGGTTTGATGGCTGGAATCAATGCTCACCAGAAAGTCAATGGTTTTGAACCATTTATCTTAAAAAGGAGTGAGGCATACATCGGAGTATTGATTGACGACTTAATCAGCAAAGGCACAGAAGAACCTTACAGGATGTTTACATCCAGGGCTGAGTTCAGGACCCTGCTTCGCCAGGATAATGCGGATATACGTTTAACAGAAATGAGTTACCGAATGGGGCTCGCTGGTGAAGACAGGATGGAAAAGGTTCTTGCAAAGCGGAAAAATGTGGACGATATAAAAACAATTCTTAAAGAATATTCTATAGAACCGGATCAAATTCAAGGTTTTTTGGATGTCAATAAATCAGCACCACTTACCCAAAAACAAAAAGCAATTCAGTTATTACTTCGTCCTTCCATTAACCTGGTTTCATTGATGAAAGCACTGCCTGATCTGAAATCACAACTGGATAAATTTGATAGCATATCTCTTGAACAGGCAGAAATACAGGTGAAGTACGATGTTTACATCGAAAAAGAAAAAGACCTCGTGAAAAAAATGAGTCTGTTAGAGGATTTGACCATTCCTGACAATTTTGATTATAATAAAATCAACTCGCTCTCCAACGAAGCGCTTCAAAAATTTAAGAAGATCAAACCAAGAACACTCGGGCAGGCCAGCAGAATTAGTGGTGTTAATCCAAGTGACGTACAAATCCTAATGGTCTATATGGGTCGTTGATTTTTACAATCCATACCTTGCGCTTATTTCAAGCATCCTGTCAATCGGTTTTTTAGCAGCCATCCGCAGCGATTCTTCCATGGTGATTTCAGGCGTTTCATATTCCATACACAGGTATAATTTTTCCAGTGTATTCAATTTCATGTGCGGACAGTCATTGCAGGCACAATTATTATCAGGAGGAGCTGGAATAAATGTTTTGTCCGGTGAGGCTTTTTGCATCTGGTGTAATATACCAGTCTCTGTAGCTACTATATATTCACGGCCATCATCCTGCTGTGAATATTTTAATAAGCCCGTGGTAGAGCCTATATAGTCTGCAATGCGAAGTATTGGCTCTTCACATTCGGGATGCGCAATTAATTTTGCCTTTGGATGGCGGGTCTTTAGTTTCAGTATTTTTTCCAGGCTGAAAATTTCATGTACCATACAGGCACCGTTCCACAAAACCATATCACGTCCCGTTTTTTTAACCAGGTAAGCACCAAGATTTTTATCGGGAGCAAAAATTATTTTTTGATTTTCGGGCAAACTCTCCATTATCTTCTGCGCGTTGCTGCTGGTACAAATAATATCACTGAGCGCTTTAATGCCAGCACTGCAATTGATATAGGAAATCACCAGGTGATCAGGATATTTCTCCTTAAACTTTTTAAATAATTCTGGCGGAGCACTATCTGCCAGTGAACAACCGGCTTTTAAATCCGGCAGCAGCACTTTTTTTGAAGGATTTAGAATTTTTGCTGTTTCAGCCATAAAATGAACGCCTGCAAAAACAATGACAGCAGCGTCCGTTTTTTCTGCCTTTTGAGCCAGCCCCAAACTATCACCGATAAAATCGGCTACATCCTGTATATCTGGCTCCTGGTAATAATGCGCCAGTATTATGGCATTTTTTTCTTTTTTCAACCTTTCGATTTCCGCAAACAAATCCAAGGTTGCATCTACTTCAACATCGAGGTATCCAACCTTCTCTATTTTTTCTTTTGCTGATGTTATCTGCACATCACTAATATACATAGTATACCTATTTTATTTAAAAATCTATTATTACTATGGCTGTGAATTAGGGGATATTATTTTTAATAAACAGTTGGAAAAACGAAAAAGGGTTGTTTATTAACACCAATTCACAAATACCTAACACTCCAAAAGACCCTACTGTTGCCCAAAATCTTGGTTTATTAACCACTGTGGAAATAAAATGATGCTGTAAAAGTTTATAAAAAATAAATACTGCGTGAAACAGTAACAAATCATTCAATCTCCACAAATACTTTCCGGAGCCGAACTATCAAAAACTTCTTCCCAGGCTACACACGCAACCCGAATGTCTTTTGCAGGTAGTTTTAACAGTACTTACCAGCTTTTCCACATACCTTTTATACTATTCAGCCAACCTATATCTTGGCTGCCAGCGTCCAGGTAATCAGCCGCGGATAAAAAGAACTATTAATGCAAAGATACCCCAACCCAAACGCAAAAACGGATAATTCATCAACCACAGCAAAGCTAGTATTGAAGCCGCTTTCAAACTGTTTTCCACAATTTGTTCATAAGCTAATTTCCCCTATTTTTGCCATCCTTAACGCAAAAAACCGTACACAATAATTTATTATTATGTCAATCATTCAGCAGATCAGGGAAAAAGCGGCATGGCTTGTATTTGGCTTGATAGCCCTGAGTTTATTGGGCTTTCTTTTAATGGATGCATTTGTAGGTAAGAGTGGCCGCGGATTATTTGGTGGAAACAGTACTTCGCTGGGCTCTGTCAATGGCCACAGCCTTGAGATGGCTGATTATGAAACAAGGATCAAACAACTCGAGGATCAATACAAGAGTTATGGTTATCCTATGAATGACAACACCATTCAAATGCTGCGCGAACAGGCATTCAACCAGTTTATTGCAGAAACCACCGTAGACGAAGAAATTGATAAACTCGGGTTGTCAGTAACCGCTAAGGAACTGGATGATATTTTGTTCAGCCCGTCTGCACCGGAAGAATTTAAAAAACAATTTACCAATGAACAGGGTGTGTATGATATCAACGCTGCCAAAAACGCCATTGCACAATTAAGAAAGCAGAAAGGAACGATGGCAGATAATTTTAATAATGTCTATCTGCCCTCACTGCAAAAAAACAGGCTTCGCGAAAAATATATTTCACTATTGACCAATACGGCTTATTTTCCAAAATGGATGCTGGAAAAGATGAACAGCGATAACAGCAGTATGGCATCTGTTTCTTACGTTCACGTACCTTATTCAACCATCCCCGACTCAACAATAAAAGTCAGCGATGATGAGATTGCCGATTATGTATCGAAACACAAGGAGGAATTCAAGCAGGAAGAAAGCAGGAGCATTGCTTATGTCGCTTTTGATGCCTCCCCATCAAAAGACGACACGGCAGAATTGTATAATAAGTTGGTTAAACTAAAACCCGAATTTGCTGCAACCCCGGAAAAGGACATCCCGACATTTATTTCAAGAAACGGATCGCAGATTAATTTTTCAGACTTTTTTGTTCTGAAATCAAAAATGCAGATGCCGCACGCCGATAGCATCCGCAATACAGCCGACGGCGCTGTTTATGGCCCCTACCTGGACGCCACCAACCTGACGATTGCCAAAATGATTGCAAAGCGCAACCTGCCCGATAGTGTAAAATGCCGTCATATATTAATCAGCACCGAAAAAGGGTTAGAAGATTCGATAGCAAAAAAACGGATTGATAGTATTGTCAATGCCATTAAAGGAGGGGCTGATTTTGCAGCGCTCGCAAAAAAATACAGCGACGATCCGGGAAGCAAAGACAAGGGAGGTGAGTATGAATTCAGCTCTGTCAATACAAACCTTGCAAAAGAATTCTATGATGTTATTTTTAATGGAGCTATAAACGATAAGAAAGTAGTAAAAACCTCTTTCGGGTACCATTATATAGAGGTATTGAATCAAAAGAACTTTGAACCCGCATATAAAGTAGCCTACCTGTCAAATCCAATTATACCAAGTACCAAGACAACCGACAGCGCTTCAGGCCTGGCCAACCAGTTTGCGGGCGAAAGCCGCAACGCAGCGGCGTTTGATGAAAATGTGAAGAAGAGAAATTATAATAAATTATTGGCTGCTGATATTAAGCCCAACGACATGGTTATCCCAGCTATTGGAGCCAGCAGGCAACTGGTTCGCTGGATTTACAATGCAGACAAAGGAGATGTGTCCGAAATGTTTGTAATTGATAATAAAAATGTTGTGGCTGTTGTAACTGATATTACCAAGGAAGGCACCATGAGCCCGGCAAAAGCAAGGCCGATGACCGAATACATTTTAAAGAACAAGAAAAAAGCAGAACAGATAAAGAAGAACATTGGAACCGCCAACACATTGGAGGCTGTTGCCGCAGCAACAAAACAACAGGTATTAAAGGCAGACAGTATCAGCTTTTTGACGCCGTTTTTCCCCAACGCCGGCCAGGAAGGAAAAGTGGGTGGATATGCATTTAACCCTGCAGTTAAAGGAAAGGTTTCTGTTCCGATAGCAGGTAATGGTGGCGTATACAGTATCAGAACCGAAAATGTGTATGCGAAGCCCAATGATGCATTTAATATAGAGCAACAACGCCAGCAATTGGCACAGGCGCAAAGAATGGCGATTCAACGCCAGGGAGTAATAGAGAATGCACTCAAAAAAGCAGCATCTGTGAAAGATAACCGCAGCAAGACCTATTAATAATTGGTTGATTATAATATTTAGGCCCCGTCTTTTAAAAGGACGGGGCTTTTGTTTACAGAACTTTTTGAAGCCAGAATGGTTAATTTTACAGGGTATTTGCCCAAAACAATGGACAACTCACTATGGACGATTCGATCATAAATAATAAGGTAGCACAAAGCGGTCTCTCGGAAATAGACCTTGAGCAATATTACCCTAAAGGAGAGGTTGCGATCTTTGACCTGAAAGAATACCTGTTCATGGGCCTCATTTTAAAAGAAAAAGATTTTCGTGAAGCGTTAAAGCTGGTAGATTTTTCTATTTACCAGGATAAACTGGTTGCTGTTACGTGTTCAGCCGACGCTATTATCCCCGTTTGGGCGTACATGCTTGTGGCTAGTTATCTGCAGCCATTTGCACGGGATATTGTTTTTGGTGACGAAGAATTTCTTCACCGGTCCCTCTTTCTGAAAAATATTAATACAATAAATCCCTCTGAATATTCAGATAAACGTGTCGTAATAAAAGGCTGTGGCGATCTTCCCATTGGCCCATTTGCCTACCTTGAAATAACCAAACTGCTCCGCCCGGTGGCGAAAAGTATTATGTACGGAGAGCCTTGCAGCACGGTCCCGATCTTTAAAAAGAAATAATTCATACAATCCATAATTTATTGCAATGATTGCTATCCGCGTGGCCCATACCGGCGATCTTGAAAGCCTTGGAAATTTATTTGATCAGTACAGGATCTTTTATCATCAGACATCGGACCTGTCTTCGGCAATTGAATTCCTGAGAGAGCGAATGGAAAAGAAACAATCCGTTATTTTTGTAGCGGAAAAACAGGGCAAGCTTGTTGGATTTACACAACTGTATCCAATATTTTCTTCCGTTGGTTTGAAAAGAACCTGGTTGCTGAATGATTTGTTTGTGCATGCCGATGCACGCAAACAAGGTGTCGGGGAGTTATTATTAGATGCCGCCAAAAACTACGGAGTTGAAACCGACTCCAATTGGCTGATGCTGCAAACCGGCGCAGAAAATTATACGGCACAATCCCTTTATGAAAAGAATGGCTGGAGAAAAATAAGTGACTTCTTTTATGAGCTCCCACTCCGCTGATACCCGGCAACTCAATGAATTTTAAAATCCTGGTTGGTCACAGGCGGCGCAGTAGGTATGGTAATTACATTAAATTCAAAATGATGACTACGGTGACAGGAGTTGCAGGATTCGGTCATTTTTTCAAAACACGTTTTAAACAGCGGAAGGTTTTTTTGATTAACCGATAACACCACACTATCCAGAGCAGGGTATACGGTATGAATATCTTTTACTTCGGGTCTGTCCGTTTCAAATTCTTCCGCAGCAGAGAGCATTTCCTTCATTTCTCCCGATTCGTATTCGGCCAGTTTCCAATTGTTGTTAATACCCGCAAACCAAAGTTTGGCATGGTGGATCTGAACGGCACTCATGAATTCGCCGAGACCGGGTTTGTATGCCTCTTTTTTTGTTTCTTTTGAAGCCGGAAGACTATCTGTTACTACCATCGCTTGTTTATTGCTGCTCTGCGAGCAGGAAAATGAAGTAGCTATAACAAGCGAAAACAATATTTTTTTCACGGCAATAAATTTTAAGATGAAAGAACTTTAATACCAGCCCCTTTTGCGAAATACCCGCAACATCCAAACAGGTATCAGCAACATCAGGCCAACAGCAATAAAAAATCCATACTTATGGTGCAGGTAGGGAATTCTGTCGAAGTTCATGCCGAAGATACCACCAATTACGGTTGCGGGCGCCATCAGGCAGGTTACAATGGCCATCACCTTCATTACTTCATTCATGCGAAGGTTTACATTATTAATATACAGGTCCTGCATACTCATCATCATATCGCGATAGTTTTCGGTTAAATCAAAAGCCTGTACAATATGATCATATACGTCTTTAAAATATTTGGTCGTCCGGTCATCAAGCAGATCGCTTTCGCTTCGGATAAATCCATTGACCAGTTCGCGCACGGGTGCAATGTTTCTCTTGAGTACAATAAGTTCTTTCCTGAGCTGGTTTATCCTGGCAAGCGATCTGGTATTACTGCTCCTCACCACCTCTTCCTCCACTGACTCAATTTTTTCACCCAACTTTTCCATGACCAGGTAGTAATTGTCTACAATCATATCCAGCATTGCATATAACAGATAATCAGCACCACGCTGCCGAATGTTGCTCTTCGCTATTTTTAATTTATTCCTGATGGGATCAAACACATCGCGGTTAGCGTCTTCCTGGAAACTTAGTACAAAATCTTTCCCCAGCACAATACTTATCTGTTCTGTTTCAACGGTACCGTTTTCAGAATTGAAATACAGCATGTTTAATAAACAAAACAATAACCCCTCCACTTCATCCATTTTTGGTCGCTGGTTAAGACTAAGTATATCTTCGGTAATAAGCGGGTGTACACCAAAATGTGTGCAAATTGACTCCACTTCGTTTTTGCGAAGCCCATCAATATTTATCCAGGAAGTGCGGTTATTATTTTTATAAGAATAGCAGGAGACGATAGATGTTGGGCGGGATTCTTCTATGTTGTCTGCATTGTAATCGTAAATTAATATGTTTACATTCTCTGGTTCTTTCCGCTGAGGAATTACAGTCGGGTTTACATGCAATATTTCCTTGGTACGTTGTGTACCGAATAAAAGGGGAAGACCGAGATAGCGGAGGTATTTATTCTGGCGCATGAATTAAAGATAAATAAAATTTGCAGCAGCCAGTTTGTACTTGCCGGTTACAGTTTTTCGTACAAAGCCCGCAACTTTTCCCGGGTCATGATTTTCTCCCAGTCTTTGCCGAGTGCGTTTTCCCACAGTGGTTTCATTCCCAGTGATACATTCATCATGGCTTCAAACTGTTCGTCTGTTAACCCCTTACAAATGCCCTGCGGAATTTCAATTTTATTTTTTTCTACCATGTATTTGAATTCTTTCACGCCTTCGGGATAATAGTCTTCCAGGTGGTTCATGACAATGCAATTACCGATTCCATGTTTGATACCCAGTAAATAACTCAACCCATAACTTACTGCATGTGCCACGCCCACTTGTGAGTATGCAATACTCATACCGCCGGCATAAGACGCCATCATCAGCATATCATCACACTCATCATCCCATGATTTTTTTTCAACAAATACTTTTTGACAAAGCTGTAATGCTTTTTCGCCGTATGATTTACTAAACTCATTCAGGTAAGTGCCCTGGAGGCTTTCGATGCAATGGATATAACAATCCATACCAGTATAAAATCGCTGGTTGGCTGGCGCATTGGCAGTTAATTCAGGATCCAATACTATTTGATCGAAAGGCGTAAAGTCGGAGTTCATACCCAACTTTTTCGTGGGTCCTGTTAATACCGTTGTTCTCGATACTTCAGCGCCTGTACCGCTCAAAGTGGGAATACCTGCCTTATACACACCGGGAAATTTTACCAAATCCCATCCCTGGTAATCAGCAGACGAGCCGGGATTGTTCATCATAAGAGAAACGGCTTTTGCCAAATCCATGGTGCTCCCACCCCCGATTCCAATTACACCGCTGATAGATCCAAATTCTTGCTTTAACTGGTTGGCCAGTTTGTCCACCAGTGTTGTTTTTGGTTCGAGCGTTACATCGGCAAAAATAATCTTATCATTTCCTCTCACCGGAACGCGGCCCACCAGTGGCTTGCCCTCAAAAAAATGGTCCACCAAAAAAACCATCGGTTTATTTTCTTTCCTGTGTGGCGCCAGTATTTCATCCAACTGGTTAAAACTACCGCGGCCATACACAACATAGCTGACCATTTTAAAATTTCTGAACTTCATCGGAATATCTTTTGGGACAAATAATTAATTCAATCCGCAAACCTACTTTACATCCGCTAATTTTCAAACAGAATAAATATATCCGCTGGTTTGTTAACCAATCAAAACAGAGATAGCCATTTACCAGGCAGACTTCATATTCCAAAGCTGGAGTGACAGCAGTTGTCCATTGCCAAACAAGGCAATGCCGTTGTCTTCCTTTCCCGGAAAGATTTGTGCCGTTAGTACTGCTTCGCCGTCGTTGGCGAAAACTTCCACGATACTGTTATCAAAGTAAATGTGCAGTGTTATTTGTTGGTTGTGCAACGGAACGGTAGTTTCAAAGCGCGGGAAAGAAGAAAAATTTTTGCTAAAGGATTGATTGCGTGTTTTACTCCTGTCAATGTATAATTTACCAGACGAAGCATCATAGCCAATCTCAAATGGGTGATCGGCACCTGCGGCCAACTGAATACCGCACACAGCACCGGCCGAAGGTTGTAATGTTACCAGCAGCTCACATTGTTGCGTATGCGCTGCGAGCGGTTGCATTCCTGTAATCGGTTGATTTTTCAGTTGCAAAATCTGCTGTCGCAACTGCCCGAATCCATTGACCGGTTGTTGTACCAGTATCCATTCATTGTTTACTTTTTTCAGGCTCATTTTTCTTGGAAGCGACATCGCACCCTTCCATGGGTTGGTGGGAATATCGTTGGCGTAATTCCAGTTGTTTATCCAGCCAATACTCACCGGTGGATGTGATACAGGTAATTGATTGTATGCAATGGCAGCATAGTAATCGGGACCATAGTCGGGACGAAATATTTTTCCTGCAGGGTTTTCATTTTTAAATGATACACCATCAAAAGTCCCCACGAAATATTGCATACCAGCGTTCTGTGATGTTTGCAGCAGCCATTTATTTTTACCGGGCATACCGGCCACGGGCACTTGTGTAAGATCGGGACATTCCCAAACACCGCTGGTATCACCCACCGGCCCGAAACTGCTCAGGTGTTCCCACTGCAACAGGTTTTTGGAGGAGTAAAATTGTACTTCATGTTCAACGGGAAACATCAGCGCCATCACCCAATACTTTTTTGGCTCGTACCAAAACACTTTGGGGTCACGAAAATCTTTTTTATGTAAATCGAGGATAGGATTGTTTTTATATTTTGTCCATGTGGTGCCACCATCGAGGCTGTAGGCAAGGTGCTGCGATTGATTGGTGTTTTCGATATGACCGGTATAAATAGCAATCATTGGGAATGGCCCGCCTTTTTTGCCAAAGCCACTTGTGTTGTGGACGTCGGCAATGCAGGTACCAGAGAAAATCATCACACCATTTTCTTCCGGTATAGCGATCGGTAAATGTTTCCAGTGAATAAGATCTTTACTGGTGGCGTGTGCCCATGTCATATGCCCCCAAACATTGTCAAAAGGATTGTGCTGGTAAAATAAATGATAGATACCATTTGAATATACCAGGCCGTTTGGATCGTTTGTCCAGTTTTTTGCCGGCGAAAAATGAAACCGTGGCCTGTAAGCTTCGTTATAAGCAGAAGGCTGTTGGCCTAAAGCGGCAACAGTGAACAGGAGCAAAACCTGGCTATATACATATTTCATAGCACATCGTTTTAATTAAAACTATTCTGCCAGTAATTTTTTTTCCAGTTCCTCCAGGGAAACGCCTTTGGTTTCGGGAACCTTTGTCAATACCCAAATCAACTGCAGTACCATCATGCCGGCAAAAAATGCAAAGATGGGCCATGGATTTTTTTTGAGAAGCCCATGGTCTTTATCGAGAAATAATGGTGTAATCAAAGTAATGATGGCCGCAAATACCCAGTGAACGCTTGCCCCAAACGATTGTCCCATGGCTCGGACTTTATTAGGAAATATTTCTGCAATGAATACCCAGATAACGGCTCCCTGGCCGATGGCATGAGACGCAATGAACATCAATAAAAATGTCATCAAAAATGTGGGACCCGTTTCTGCTTTGAATGCATAGGCCACCATGGCAAGGCTGATGATATAACCAATGGAACCAATAATCAATAGTGTTTTTCTCCCAATCCGGTCAATAAGATACAACCCAACAAAAGTGAAGATAAGATTCGTTCCGCCGATAGCGATTGAATTGCCCAATGACTCCTTTGCCCCCAATCCTATTCTTGAAAGAATTTCCGGCGCATAGTATAAAATGAAATTAATACCCGATAACTGGTTGAAGAAGGCCACAAGGAATGCAAGGAACAGTACTCTTTTAAACTTTGCACTAAAGATGGTTTCGTTTCCGCCCCTTTTATCAACAATGGCATTTGCAGTAACAATATTTTTTATTTCCTCATCAGGGTTTTCCGCACCAATTTGTACAAGCGTTTCCTTTGCTTTAATAAGATTGTTTTTTACAGAAATCAACCAGCGTGGACTTTCAGGCACACCGATAACCAGTAAAGTATAAATTATGGAAGGAATACCCAAAACGCCCAGCATATAACGCCAGTCATTATCACCCCCAACACCCTGCAGTAAAAAGTTGGAAACATAGGCGACTAAAATCCCAAATACAATATTGAACTGGTACATGGCTGTCAGTCTTCCCCTTGTGGCGGGCGTAGATATTTCAGATATATAAGTCGGCGCCACAACCGATGATACGCCAATTCCAAGACCACCGATAAAACGAAAGAATGAAAATATATACGGATTAGGAGCCAGTGCTGTACCAAGCGCTGAAACTGCGAACAGGACACCAATCCAGAAAAGTGTTTTCTTTCTTCCAAATCTTTCAGCGGGTATACCACCAATCAATGCGCCCAATACTGTACCCCATAAAGCCATTGACATAATGAATACACCATGAAATAGCGGAGAAGTATCCCATAATTTTTTGATGGGCTCGTTGGCACCGGAAATAACAACTGTATCAAAGCCAAAGATAAAGCCGGCAAGTGCCGCAACGGTGGAATAGCGGAGCAGCTTGTTCTTATTCATAAGCAATCGTTCTTTAATTGAATAAGAAAGATAGGAAAACCAGCGCAGGTTCCGAACTCTTTTATCTATAATAAGGATGCGGCACGGATTAGGTCCTCCGGCGTGTCAATTTCAACACCCATATAGTCTGTTATCACCATCTTTAAAGGAATACCATGTTCGAGATAACGAAGACATTCAATTTTCTCAGCCGCTTCCAGTGGTGTCATTGACCAGGAAGTAAATTTCATCAATGCATCTTTCCTGAAAGCATATACACCGATGTGTTCATAGTAAGTAATAGGCAACGCTGTATTTCTCGGGTAGGGAACCACGCTTCGTGAAAACATTAAAGCATTCATTTCGAGATCAACGGCTACCTTCACATAATTGGGGTCTT
Organism: Chitinophagaceae bacterium; assembly: GCA_044223995.1. Taxonomy (GTDB): domain Bacteria; phylum Bacteroidota; class Bacteroidia; order Chitinophagales; family Chitinophagaceae; genus JACMLD01. Next base: position 54,320 of record JBGALE010000009.1, on the reverse strand, counting down.
CTATAAATTTTTGTTCTTTTAGTACCTGCATCAGCGATGCGACTTGTACAAGTTTTCCTTTATCTCCTTTAAAAACATTCAACAACTTTTCCAGCGGCTCTTTCTTTACAAATGGTTCGTCACCCTGAACATTGACCACGATATCAACATTCATGTCTGCTACCGCCTCGGCAATGCGATCGCTGCCGCTTTCATGTGTTTTTTTGCTCATGACCGATTTGCCGCCATTGGAAATTATTTCATTAAAAATGACATCGCTGTCGGTTACCACCCACACTTCATCGAAAAGGCCTGTTGCCAGTGTATTGTCGTAGGTATGCCGTATAACGGTTTTATTGCCCAGTTGCTGCATCAGTTTGGCCGGAAAGCGAGTAGCGGCATAGCGTGCCGGTATCATGGCAATTGTCTTCATGCAATAAAGATAAATCAAAGTGGGTTTGAGATATCCTTTTTATACTTCGAATCCTTATATTTGAAGAACAACGATTCTTACCGATTGCCGCCTGTATTCATTTGCCAAATAAACTGCTTATGCAAGCTACAGAGCTGCTCAATAATTATTTTATTGATACCCGCACCTGGGATGAAATGTACAATGGCAGCGCCGTGCGCGACCAGTACCGGGGCGTGGTAGATTTTCTCCAGCAACTAACCACCGACGAATTAAATAAAAAAGAAGAACAGGCAAGGCGGCTTTTTATGAGCCAGGGTATCACCTTCACCGTGTACAGCAGCGGAGAGGGCATTGAAAAAATATTTCCCTTTGATATCATTCCGCGTATCATCACAGCGTCTGAATGGAGCTTTATTGAATCGGGGATAAAACAGCGGCTGAAGGCGCTAAACCTTTTTCTAAAAGATGTGTACCACGAACAGTTTATTATCAAAGATGGCGTGGTGCCCATTGATATGATTTACAGTTGCCCGCATTACCTGCGGGAGATGCATAATTTCCCGGTACCACACGATATTTATGTACATATATCCGGTATTGATCTGATCCGCAATAATGACGGTACTTTTTATATACTGGAAGACAACCTGCGCACACCCAGTGGTGTGAGCTATATGCTGGAGAACCGCGAAATCACCAAACGCATCTTCCCCGATCTGATACCAAAAAATAATGTGCGGCCAGTGATGGAATACCCTACCATTCTGCACAGGAACCTTGTTTCACTTTCGCCGAGGCAAATCAGTAACCCAACCATCGTGGTACTTACGCCTGGTGTTTATAACTCTGCCTATTTTGAACATACCACGCTGTCCAGGCTAATGGGTGTGGAATTGGTGGAAGGAAGGGATCTTGTGGTGGACAATCATAAAGTATACATGAAAACCACTTCGGGTTTACAACAGGTGGACGTTATTTACCGCAGGGTGGATGATGATTTCCTGGATCCGCTGGTATTTAATCCCAACAGTGCATTGGGTGTAGCAGGTATTATGAGTGCTTACAGGAAGGGAAATGTAGCCATTGTAAATGCAGTGGGCAATGGCGTAGCCGATGATAAGGCCATTTATAGTTATGTGCCGGATATGATCAAATATTATCTCAATGAAGAACCTATTCTAAAAAATGTACCAACCTATCAATTGGGTATTACCGAGCACAGGGAACACGTGTTTTCCAATATTAATAATATGGTAATTAAGAAAACAAATGAAAGTGGCGGCTATGGTATGCTGATGGGACACGATGCCAGTGAAGAAGAAATTATAAAATACAAAGCGGAAGTAATGAAAGATCCCCGGCAGTTTATTGCACAGCCAATTATCAGCCTGTCAAGTTCGCCCTGTTATATGGGAGGAAAACTGCAGCCAAGAAGAGTAGACCTGCGGCCCTATGCACTGGCGGGCCCTGATGGAATTGAAATTGTGCCCGGTGGCTTAACCAGGGTGGCGCTGCGGGAAGGGTCGCTGGTGGTAAATTCTTCGCAGGGCGGTGGTAGCAAGGACACCTGGGTACTGAGCAGTTAATGAAAAAATTTTTTGCCTGTTAAAATAGAAAACAGAATGCTGAGCAGGGTTGCAGATAGTTTATACTGGATGAGCCGTTACGTGGAACGGACCGACGGCATTTTGCGGATGCTTAAAATTAATTATGCTTCCAGCCAGGACGATATACACGATTTTTCCTGGAAACCGGTTTTGCGCATTTTTAGCTATATCGAAGATGCAGAACTGCAATCGATGGAAAAAGATTCGAGGAGGGTGCTCCAGTATATGGTAACGGAAAAAGACAATCCCAATTCGGTTTTAAATATTATTACCAAAGCAAGGGAAAATGCACGAAGCGTACAGGATCATATCACCAAAGAATTGTGGCAATGCCTGAATGATTTTTATCATACGGTTAGAAATGATCAGTTATCGGGATGGCTGGTCACAGAAGACCCCGTAACGGTACTGGATGTTTTAATAAAACAAGGATTATTGTATTATGGAACAATAGATATTACCATGGCCCGGGGCGAAGAGTATTCGTTTCTCAATATTGGAAAATTTATTGAAAGGGCCACCCAGTCGGCCGATATCCTGGATGTAAAAATCAGTAATGCTGGTTATGAAATTTCGGCAGCAGATACTATTTACTGGAAATATCTTTTACTATCCATTTCCGGGTATGAGCTATACCTTAAAATATACCGCAGTGGATTTGAGGCAAGAAATGTAGTGGAACAAATTGTACTCAACAGGGATTTTCCCCGCTCCATCCTGTATTCCATCAACCAGTTGCAACGTTATTTTGGAAGACTTCGCAATGAACGGCATGCTGCAAGTTACCAGGACACAGAGTTTTTAATAGGCAGACTGAAAAGTAAAATTAATTACTCCACCGTAGATTCTATTTTAGAACAGGGCCTGCAAGAATTCCTGCGTGAAGTAAAATCAGAATTATACCAGGTAAGCAATGCCCTGAATCAAAATTATTTTGCCTATACATAGTGGTCGTTTATTTATTTTTGATAACTCAATTAATTACAGAAACATTTCATGCCACGTTTTACCATTCACCACGTTACCCGCTACAGTTACGAACAACCGGTAAGAGACAGTGCCAACCAAATAATTTTATTTCCCATTAGAGACGAATACCAGGAATTACTAAAACAGGAACTAAAAATAACCGGCGATCCGATTGTTGAAATTTACAAGGACTACTATGGCAACGATGTTGGGTCGTTTACCTATGCCGAACCACATACACAACTCATCATCGATTCGCGGCTCGAAGTACAGGTCAGGAACAAGCCCGTGCCGGAAGATACCAGTTCAAAGGAGGAGCAATGGATGGAGCTGGCGGCTGCGCGCTATAAATTTCCCTATATCGATTTTATCAAACAGGAGCAGTTTGAAGGCATACAGGAAGTAAGACAAACAGCGGCCATTGTTGGTTGTAAAAGTCTTACTCCCTTACAGGTGGCGAAAGAGCTAAATGATTATGTGTTCAATAATTTTTCCTATAACAAAGGCGTAACCGATGTAGAAACTACGCTGGATGAGGTTTGGAAATTAAAAGCAGGTGTTTGCCAGGACTTCGCACATATATTACTGGTAATGCTGCGCATGATCGATATCCCATCCAGGTACGTCAGCGGGTATATATGCCCCAATAAAAGTGGCATGCGCGGTGAAGGGGCTACACATGCATGGGTGGAGGCATATATCCCCCGATATGGATGGCTGGGCCTCGACCCAACCAATAATTGTTTGGTAAATGATTTGCATGTGCGGCTGGCCACTGGCAGAAATTTTAGTGATGTATCCCCGGTCAGGGGTGCCTACAAAGGGATAGCTCATCATACTTTGGAAGTGGGGGTAACTGTTTCCTATGAAGATGGAAGTAAATCCGGGGAAGCTGTTGCAACGCCAACACCACAACCAGTCAAGGGCAATGCAAATGCGTCGTCTAATTCCTACCGACGTCATCTTGAAATGATGCAGCAACAACAGCAGCAGCAATAATTATTAAAGTGTAACAAACATTTCGCGCAGGATGCGGGCCAGGTTGAGACAAGCGCCTTTTGCAGAACTGTCACCGGCATTGGCCATGACAATTACTGCAATATTTTTTTCTTTGATGATTTCTACATGACTGTAAAACGTCCCCATCGATCCATCGCATTCAGAGATATGATTGTTCGCTACTTCAAGGTTTGTCCAACCGATAGCGTAATTGGGATAAGCATAATGGAGTAATTCATACGCACGGGCAGGTAAAACAGCTTTTTGTCCCCGAAGCCCCCGCAGTTCGTCCTGTATAAATTTGATGTAGTCGTTGATTGAAAGGTTTGCATCTGCAGCGCCGGCAAAAGTATTCGGAACGGTAAACCAGTGACTGGGATCCAGCGCCATAAATTTTTCGCCTTCTTCCCAATGGCCCCATGGTTCAGATACCGATAATTTGTTGGGCCATCCCGTTTTTACTGAAATGCCCAATGGCTTATTTATGTATTCCTGCAACAACTCTTCCCAACTTTTACCAGAAGCTTTTTCCAGCATTGCTACAGCAACCGCAGTATTGGCGTTTGAAAAGCGAACACTTCTTTTTGTTGTAGTATCGGTACGGCCTGGTTGCAAGACCAGCCATTCAACCAGTTTATACCGTTGTACCGGTAATGTGCCGCTGTGTGCAGGAACATTCGCAAAATCGGAAAAGACATTATATACCGGAAAGCCTGCCTGCTGCGATAAAAGATCTGCCAGCGTTACAGTTTTATATTCGGGACGCATTCTTTTGGCAAGAGCAGGAAACTGCTGAATGAGTTTGGTGGTCCACACAATTTTTCCCCTTGCAACCAATTGTGCCGCTATAAATGAAGTGAAAGAAGCCGTGGCATTACCTATATGAAAACGGTTAGTAAGGGAAATGGAATCTTTCGTACGCAATTGTTTAAAACCTACAGCGCCTGAGACTAAAATTTTATCAGAACTAATTACTGCATATACAAGGCCCGGCACCCTTCGCCGCATGCGAACCGAATCGGCAATATGCCGGATATCCTGTGCGGTTGATGCGAAGCACAGCAACATAAATATGGCTGGCAATAGGGTTTTTTTCATGCTGGGTTAAAGATGAGCCTGTAACATAATCTTGCCAAATTAATAAAGACCTTTGGCAATTGCAATGTTTGGAGGGTTTCAGTAATCGGTTTTTACCGTTTTGTCAAAAGGAAGCTTAAACTGGTAACCGAGATTTTCATCATTTTTACCGTCCAGTACGTCCAGCCCATAGGTAAGTGTTTTAGGATCAGTGTACATGAATGTGCCGAACAGCCTGTCCCAAAGGGAAAAGATATTGCTGTAGTTACTGTCTGTATAAGGTCTTTTGTAATGATGATGCACTTTGTGCATGTTGGGTGAAACAAAGATCCAGCTAATGGGCCGGTCCAGCCATTCGGGAACAATGATATTGGCGTGATTGAAGTAAGTAAATACGGCTGAGCAACTGCGGTACAGGAAATACAGCCAAACGGGCATACCCATTACCAGTACCCCGATAATCATAGAAGATTCACGAAACAGCCATTCTCCGGGATGATGGCGCGTGCCGGTGGTAACATCAACATGCGTATCGCTGTGGTGTACCATGTGAAACTTCCACATCCATTTAATACGGTGCATGATGCGGTGAGGAATATACTGGCTGAACAAATCCCCGAGTAACAAACCAGTAATGACAACAGCCCATGTGGGCATCGGTATCCAATTAATGATACCGATTTTATGTACCGTTACATAGTGGCATACAGCGAGTGTAACCAGGCCAAAAATTAAATTGAGCACAATCGTTGTAAGGAGAAATACAAGGTTAATGCCTGCATGACGATAACGTTTATAGGAAAAGCGAAACAATGGGTAATACCCTTCCGCTATCCAGAAAAGAATCATACCACCCAGCAGGTATATCATCCTGTGCAGGGAGGGAATATGTTCCCAGTATTGTATAAACTTTTCCATACTGCAACCAATCAAATGAATAAGAGAAAATCGGTTTTTATTGTTTACCTAAACAGTTGCCGGCAACTCGGTAAAAACATGATGGCAGGCAGAACACCTGAAAAAAGATTTTACCTCCGCAGCCTGCCCATTGGCGAGTAAAGATTTTAATTTACCCCAGATACTGTTGAACTGTTTGGTTTCAACAACTCTTTCCAAAGAATGTGAACCACAAGCCGGGCAGGGTACCGTTTGTAACCAGGCGGCTTCTGCTTCGGCCAGTATTTGAAGCGCCCTTTCCACCTCTGCTTCAGCTACCATCAATTTCATTCCGCCAATGGCGGGACTTAATAATGGATCGATGGTGATGGTTTGCTCATCCTTTAAGTAACAATGAATGTCCTGCTCCTTCAACATGCCCAATTGCATATTGGCGTTAATATAATTATCGTAGGAACGTATGTTTACAAATTCCATATACTACAAGTTAGCACTTTGTAATAATATTCAAAACATGCAAAGGAAATACCGAACCCGGCAATGTGTTAAGCAGGAACTTTCTCGCGCTTCCTTTCCGGGAAAGGTTTCCGGCGAATAGGTGTGGTAACACCACCATCTTCCGGGAAGTCTTCCACTTCCAGTTCAATACGGCGGGTGATATCAGTTAATGAAGTCAGCCTTTGAACTGTATAAGGAATGGTATCAAGCCCTGAAACGAACTTGAGTATATAATTATAGATACCAATCAGGTCGCCGGCCAGTATTGCCGGGGTAAATGATTTGGAGCTTACCAGTAGTGAAATTCCAATTACCACCATCACCAGCAATTCCATGATACCAAAACTCCAGGCTTCCTGGTCGGAAATTTTTATCTGCCATTTACGAAGGTTGTTATAATGCTGGCGGATGATATGGATATTTCCGGTGGTAATGATATCAACCTGTTTTTCCAGCTCATCATTCTTCATCCGGTTGAGCTTTTTCATTTTTTTACCATAGATAAAACTCAAACCCATAACGGGCAATAGTATCGCCAGGCAAACTGTTACGACAGACAAATCATAAAAGCAGAGCATGACTAATGAACCCAGTAAATTGTATCCTGCTTCTATTACGTATACGAGATCGTATTCCAGGAAATCAACAAACTCGCGCGCCAGCGTGGAGTGTGCACTCAGTTTTGAAACTTCCGACTGTCCAAAGCGGCGCGACAAAAAACGAGTTACCAGTGATGTATAAATTGCAGAATAAGTTCTCGTATCGTACCGGTGACGGATGGTTCCAATGATCAGCCATGCCACATGTACGCCCGACAGGATGAGCAGGCCGCGGTAGCTTCCCTTCATTAAATCGTTCACCGCTTCTCCCAGGAAAAAAGGCCGGAGGAGGGTGCCGAGCATTTCGAAAGAAAATAAAATATACGTAAACACCAGTTGATACCGGTGCCGCATGATCAGCTTGCGCAAAATCTCGAATCGTGACATAATTCCTTCTCCTGTCTTTTAAATACAGATATTAAAAGGCGGCCATAGTAAGTGGCGCCATTACTGGAATTAATGGGTTTGTAAGACCGGAGATTAAGGGGTCCGTTTAAGCCCCTGCTGCCATTTCTTCACGAAGCGTAACCGAGTTGTGCGGTTTGCCCGTTATAAGGCCGCGGCAATTGGGAGCACCGCACCGGCATTCAAAAGGCTCCATGTGTTCCTCATCCAGGAAGGATGCGTAGTCGAGGGTTAACTCTTCCCCCTTTGCAATTGGCCGAAGTGCAACGATATTCAGCCCTTCGTATGCAGTATTGGGTTGACAACTGTGGTTTTGAGGAGCCCATCCCGATGGGTTATCGTCCCACAGCAAAAATACTTCTTTACTCACAGGATAGGCGTACCGGCGGAATATTTCTTTTTCCTCTTCGTTCCATGTACGTTCCACGTGACGACGGGTAACCAGCCGTTGTGACTTCTCTTCTCCCTTGAAGATGAGCTCTTTAGCAGCTATTGGCCGGGTGGCATAAATGCCAAAACCTGCTATGGAATTACCCATCATCCGGTACTTATTTTGCTTCCGTTCATGGCGGGCAATGCCCTCCGCAATGATGTGTTTGAGGAAGCCGGACTGCCCGATTCCGTCGTGTTTTAGGATATAATCAGCAGAGCCTTCGTAACCATCTGTGTAGAAAACGGAACAGGTAAAATTGACTTCCAGGAAAAATATTTCACCCTTTTCGTTCATCCGAAAATCCATTCTTGCATACCCTACACCACCAAAGCTGCTAAAGATCCTTTCGGCAGCATGACGCAGTTTGCGATCGACGATAGGATCGGGGCAGGGGATATTACATTCAGGATGCAACTCAGATGTTTTGAGTGCATAGGTTTTGAACTGGTTTCCTTTTGGAAACACAAATTCAATCGGTGTAAAAACAGTGCATGCTTTTGCATTGGCGGCATTGGCAGCCACCAAAACGGTGAACTCTCTTCCCTTTACATATTCCTCCACCAGCAGCTCTTCGTATTCATGTATGATTTCTGCTACCTTTTGCTTGAGCTCTTTTTGGTTATTGACGAGCGAGTGTTCATCTACACCGAGGCTATCGCCAGCTTTTGCAGGTTTGACAAATAAGGGGAAACGCAATTTTTCAATAGCCATTTCAACATCATCCATATTGGTGACCAGCACATAAGCGGGCGACAATACACCTTCGGTATGCGCTACATATTTCATTAACTCCTTGGGGGGATCATATAATAATGTAGAAGGACCCGTATGCGGCAGGTTGAGCAGTTCGAGGGTATAGATAACATCAATGGAAGGAACGTCCCACTCGAGGTAGCCTTCGCAAAGGTTTACAAAAACATCGTACCCTTTGTTCTTTAATTCCTTCAACTGTTTATAGGTAGACAGTTTGTTCAGGAACACATGATCTACTTTGTCTCCGGGAAGCAGGGGTGCAAGGTTGCGGGGAGGATCATAGTTTTTGTAATCTACGGCTGAAGTAGAATAATCGGGTTGCAGCACACAAACTTTCATGCAGGTCTATTTAAAGTAGTACAAATGTTTATTTGAATGATGACGCCGGCAGGGAAGTGTATTAACTTTTTGCCAGTGTTTTTTTCCTTGTAGTGGTGGTTGTCGTCTTTTTGATCCTGCTTCCAGTCTTGCGTTTTCTTTTACGGGCAAATGCATTTTCCAGTATTTCTGCCACCATTTGACTAAATGTCTTTCCAGACAGGCGAAGAATGGCGCCAATAGAAGTATAATCTTCGTCTTCGCTCAACCCGCATTGTGCATTTACTTCCAGTACATATAATTTGCCGGTCGACTTATCCATGCGCAAATCCAGTCTTCCATATCCTTTACCGCCTACTGACACATAAGCCTCCCAGCTCAGCCTGTTTATTTCATCTATCAAAGATTCATCGGGGCGGTGATAGGTATAAAAAGGTTCATTGTTCGGCAAAGGTGTTTCTTCCTCATAGGTTTCCCACAACCTGTCGAACGACAAAAACTTTTCCGTTTCCGGCAACGCAGGATGGAAAACACGTTCAACGGGCGGGTAAATAATACTCTTTGCGGGATTATCGCAATCACCTACAATAAAGCTGGTAAATTCCGGTCCATTAATATATTGTTCGGCCAGCACACCACCAATGGTAAGGTTCCAACCCCTGTACCCGTCAAATAATAATTGCAATTGTTGTGACAACGCTGCTTCATTGTGCACTACCGATTTAATACCAACACCCATGCTTCCGCCGGATACTGCTGGTTTTACAATCAGGGGACTGCCAAGCGTATTGAATATTTTTTTAAGCGGGGGATTATCCTCTTTTATTACCATCCAGGGTGGTGTTGACACTTTTGCTTTGTCGAAAGCTTCCTTCATCGGGATTTTGGAAGTGGTGATATCGTAGAACAATTCGTTTGCTCCTGTATATATCAACCCTTTCTCATGAAGCAGCTTTAATACCGATATGCCGGGCGTACCGTTTATTTCATCGCCATCGCAAAGGTTGAGTATAATGGTTAACCTTTCCTTTGAGGACGCTTCGATCATTTCGATAACATCCGGGTAGTCCGTTAATGTTACCGGTTGCCATTGCCATTCAATGGCGAGTTCATCAAATGCCCTGGTATATTCTTCAATGCTTTGGGTAAAGTCGTAATAGTAATCCACGTTGGCGTCTCCCGTTTGCAGGAGCGGTGCCAGCACCCAGACCTTTGGCCTGGTGAGTGTGCCGTTTTTGTGCGGACTGTTAAATGACAACATATAAAGTAAACAGGCCGGTTATGATTGCCTGTTCTGCATTTTCCTTTTAATAAAGTCTGTCAAACGATACTGGGCCAACACTTCTTTGGAAAGATACGAAGCTCCCTGAATGTTTTTAAGACAATTATTGAAACCGCAATAACAATTGAACGGTTGTACCATCTCCCATTCGGTAGATGGGTAAAAGAATGTAAACTCATCACCCGGGTTTAACTCGGAAAGGCAAACCAGTTGCATGTCGGTAGTATCAAAGAACACAGTGGGGGAACAACTGTGATTGATATACTGCAGGAACTCTGGTTGCAGCGTGATGTGTTTTTGATCATCAATCTGTACAGTAAGATAAGTGGCGGTGCCGGAAGTGGTGCCTGCATGAAAAGAGCAGATCACATCACCGGGATTGAATGAAACCGTTGCGTGGAGCGATTGCTGGCCGGTGGTGGGATTTTTCCAAACTTCTGCAAAACCATTGTTACTTACTAATTGAAGCGTAGTGCTGAGTGATGAATTGGTTATCATGCTTAGAATTAATGAGGTTAGAAATTAAGTGTTATAGCAGATAGTATTATCAATGTTAAGCAACTACTATTATATAGTTAAATAAAAGTAATGAACTATTAGAAATAATAAGAAATGTAAGCGAATAATTATACACAATAATTGAGGGTATAGTGAATAACTATGGATTAACATGGAAAGGATGAAACCATTGCCAACCGCCGATCCGGTATTGGTTTACCATGAACGGATGGGTAAGAATGATATGATAGCGGGGTATTGTACTATTATAATAGCAGGTTGATGGCTACCCGAAATTTATTAAAGGCCATCATAGGCGATGGTTTGATACCCGCATTACTATAAAACGGTTGTTTACCAATGGTAATAACAGTTGTTCGCGCTGTATCAGCAATGCTGGTCATAGGTCGAATAGCCGGTAACCTGTATTTTAAAGTAACGGGATGGTATTAAGGGTACAGATTATAAACGGGCCTTCATAACCAGAATTGTAACCCTGGTAATACTCTATTGCAGGCCTGGCTGGTTATGTAGCAAAACGGCATGGTTAAGGTTTAATATCATTGAAGAGATATGGCAATTGCCTGTAATGCCGGATAACTATAATTCATAAAATAAAAGCAGCATATCATCAATTTGATGTTGCTTATTGGTTAAACGGGCTATTGCAAGACGCTTCGTTCACTTATTCCACGGGCACCAATGTCTTACAATAGCCGTTTAATAACCGTCCAGCGCTGTTATTTTTTAGCGTTGGGCTTTGGGCCGAGCAGTAACAACTCGTTTACCTGTATTTCCGTGAAATACTTTTTTACGCCCTCTTTGTCGTTATAGGTACGTGATACCAGCTTTCCTTCTGCGACAATTTCAGTCCCCTTATCTAAAAACTTTTCTGCAATCTCTGCTATTTTACCCCATGCCACCAGGTTGTGCCACTGCGTTTCGGTGACCTTATCCCCCGCCGCATTGCGGTATACTTCATTCGTAGCCACACTGAAGCGGGCATATTTTTTTCCGGACTCGGTACTGCGTACATCTGGTTTGCCACCCAGGCAACCAATTAACTGAACTTTGTTTCTTAAAGCGTACATGATCTTTCTTTTTTTGTGCATTCAATGCACGGTTTTATAATTTGTTTATTTCAATCACCGGCGGCGCCGTCCGGTAACAACACAAAGATGCGGCTGGCAAAAGGCCTTAACCGGTTTTTAAACATTTCTAGTCATATATAAGCGTGTATAAACGGGTACACATGGATTTTTTTAGTACCTTTTTTTTCAAAAGAACCCGTTATGACCGTATCCCTGGAAACAAGGGTTTGCCAACTGTGCAAAAAGACCCTCCGTGGCCGAGCAGATAAAAAGTTTTGCGACGACAACTGCCGCAATGTGTTCAACAACCAGCAAAAAGCAAAGACCATCCACCATGCCCTGGTAAGAGGAATCAACAATACGCTGCTGAAAAACCGGCGCATACTCGAAGAACTGCTGCCCGCCAATGCACAAATGATAAAAGTGCAGCACGATGGCCTGGTGCAAAAAGGCTTTGTATTTAAATACCATACCCACCAGTTCGTTAACAAAAAAGGAAATATCTATTATTTCTGTTACGATTATGGCTACCTGCCCCTTGAAAACAAATGGTACCTGGTGGTAAGAAGAAGTGAGTAAATGCCAATCATTAGTACAGATCTATAAATCCATTCCTCATTTATTATTTAGGTAGTCGGTTAATACACCCGGATAAAAATGCACGAGGGAAAAAGCACTTACCCACCAGCCGGCATATAATATATAATGATTGGGTACCCGGAGGATCTCTTTTTCGTTCATTATGATAACCTCAGCAGGTTCTTTTAAAAAGGGCAGGAAGGAAACAGCAATGAGCGATACGCCCAGAACAATAGCCATTACCTGGATCACCGGCCGAGATGTCCACCACCTGAATAATTTGGTATTTAATCGTATGGGTAATCCTGCCGCAAAACACGAAGCAACCGTAAGCACTGAAATTACGAGGCCGTACAAGGGTTCAATGAATAAATAAGATACGATGTTCACAAGGTCAGGCTCTTCTATATTGGTCAGTGTATACCAAAGATAACCGGCACAAATCATAATGACAGTTACCGTCAGCTGAAACTTTAATGGGCCGAAAGGAGTAATTTTTTTCATAACAGGCTGGTACCGAAATCCAATTTCCATCCTTTGCAAATGTATCGATCAACCTCCGGCCTAAAAATAAGTTTTGCGCTCCTGTGATTTTTAGCCATAGTTTGCGAATAATACCAAAAAGCTGTTTTACTCTTTCCCCATGCACAAGGAACCCGATAAGCAAGCATTTGTCCGGCTGATGGAAGAACACAAAAGGATAATATTTAAAGTGTGCAATTCCTACTGCCGGAACAGCAGCGACCGGGAAGATTTGGCACAGGAAATCATTTACCAGTTGTATAAATCCTTTTCATCATTCAATGATTCGGTAAAATTTTCCACCTGGATGTACCGCGTAGCGCTGAATGTGGCCATTTCGCATTACCGGAAGGAATCGGTTAAACAGCCAACGATTCCCCTTGCAGCATCGGCAGAAGAGATAAGGGAAGACCTAAGCGATGGAAACAATACCGAACAGAACGGGCAACTGCTGCAGCAGTTTATCAATGACATGAAAGAACTGGACAGGGCCCTGATGCTACTATACCTCGAGGAAAGAAGTTACCGGGAGATTGCCGATATATTGGGCATCACGGAAACCAATGTGGCTACTAAAATTAACCGGCTCAAGGAAAAACTGAAACAACGATTTAACACTGAAAACTGAAACTATGGACATCAATCAATTGAAAAATACCTGGCAGTCGTATAATAAACAATCAGAAGACACCTGGCTGCTCAATGTGATGAAACTAAACATGGATTGCATAGAAGAACTGCAAAACATGAAGGCAAAAAAGGCCCTCAATAAAATGATTTGGGTAAAAGTACTGGCCATCATCATCGCCATACCATTTATCGCTTTTCTCAGTTACCTGTTGTACTATTCTATGGACATGTCAAAAATATTCTTCATCGTTTGCGATTCCGCCATCATCATTATTACAACGGCAGCAACGGTGGTATATATTAAACACCTGGTGATGATCCGCCAGATAAATAACAGCCAGTCTGTACTGGAAACACAAAGAAAACTGGCATCCCTGCGTTTGTCCACCATGCGTATCACCCGTATACTCTGGCTGCAGGCGCCGTTTTATACCTGCTTTTTTCTAAACCCTGCTATGATAAAAGGAATGACCTGGCCCATCGCGGTTTTCCAGGTAAGCATCACGGGATTATTTGTTTTTTTGTCTGTATGGCTGTTCATGAATATCAACCAGCGCAACGTCCACAAGAAATGGTTCAAAATATTGTTCAGCACACCAGAGTGGACCGGCATCAACCAGTCCATGGCATTTTTAAAAGAGATGGAAGAATTCAGGAAGGAGTAAAAGGGGGATGAACTGTACAATAGTTTGTAACTTTCTTTCATGAAACGTTTTGCCGTACTGGCAATAATAATGGTATTTGTTTTTTCCGGTTGCGGTCCCCATTCAAAATACCCGCTGGTAAAAATTAAAACTGCCAAAGGCGATATTATTGTGGAACTGTATGCCGATAAAGCACCCAAATCAGTAGCCGCCTTCCTGGCCAATGTGGATGCAGGTTATTATAAGAATGCTTCTTTTTACCGGGTACTCAACGACGATAACCAACCTTCCGATGCATTAAAGGCACAACTGATACAGGGCGGCGCGTACCGGTCGAAAAATAAAATGTCCAAACCACCGCTTATTCCGCACGAGAGTACAAAACAAACCGGCCTATTGCACAAAGCTGGTGTTATTTCTTTTGCGAGACTGGAACCCGGCACCGCCTCCAGTGAATTTTTTATCTGCATCAGCGATCAACCCGGCTTCGATTTTGGCGGCGATAATAATCCCGACGGGCAGGGCTATGCAGCCTTTGGAAAAGTAATGGAAGGTATGGACGTGGTATATTCCATTTACCGGCAAAACGAAAACGAACAGTCTTTCGACCCACCTATATTAATTGTTAACATCGTCAGGCTCTGATAGGACTCCGGCGTTTTTCCTTTCTTTTAAAATATGCAGGGTACTCAATCGTCTACCTCTTTGTAACAGTATTTATTCATTTCTAAAAAAGGAAAAAACATGTACTACAATCAGTCATGTGCCGCAAAAGGCGCTCAGTATGGTGGCAGGGCAAGACACCTGCAACACCGTTCGCTGCAAAGAGCTGCAGTAAACATTTACAAAACAGACAACAGCAACGAATTGCTGGTATTTGCCCCGGGACGTATCCGGGAAAACTTTCACCTGGATGTACAGGGCAATGAACTTGTTGTTTCTTATTCACCACCGGAAGGATTTGCAAGACCCGACTGGATACTGCGTGAATACAGCCGCGGTGGATTTGAAAGAAGGATCCAGCTCAACGACAGCATTGATACTGCCGCCATCACCGCCAAATATGTGGATGGTGTTCTGCAGGTATCGTTGCCGGTAATTCCCGGAAAAGAATCAGTAAAACAGGAAATTCCTATTAGTTAAGGTGTAATGTTGGTGAAGGTTGAAGTAAAAAGGTGGCAGCCCCCGTGGTTGTCACCTTTTATTATTATGTTTTGTTCTGCTTATAAATTAATACCGCCAGACGCTTCTATACGCTGGCCGCTGATCCACCCCGCTTCTTCGCTGCATAAAAAAGCAATGATGCCACCAATATCATCGGCATTGCCCACCCTGCCCAATGCAGTTTGTGCAATCATGCCGGCCTTTCTTTCCGGGTGGTTACGAATGGCGGCATTGTTAAAATCTGTTTCTATTGGTCCCGGTGCCACCACATTGGCCGTGATACCACGAGCGCCAATTTCTTTGGCGAGGTAACGGGTAAATGTTTCTACCGCACCTTTCATCGAAGCATATACTGAATAACCCGGCACGGCAAACCGCGTAGTGCCGGTGGATATATTGATAACACGACCATTATCGTTCATCATGGACAGTGCACGTTGTGTAAGGAAGTAAACGGTTTTGAAATGAACATTGAGAAATTTATCAAAATCTGCTTCCGTTACCTGGGCAAAAGGAATGGTAGCGCCAATGCCCGCATTGTTGATAAGAAAATCAAATGTGCTGCTGTTCCATTGTTGTTTCAGTGTGTTGGATACTTCCTGTAAAAAGCCATCGATGGAATGAAAGTCCGATACATCCAAATGAAGCGCTGCAGCGTTTTGTCCCATTTTTTTGATGGAAGACACCACTTCTTCAGCCATTTCTTTTTGCGACTGGTAAGTAATGATAACATCATGTCCGTGTTTGGCCAGGCTAAGAGCCATACTTTTTCCAAGGCCACGGCTGCCACCGGTGACCAATGCGATCTTTGTATTGTTTGCCATGTTTTTATTGATTGAATGATACAGCAACATAACAATGGGAACGCAGCTAAAGTTGTTGCCAACCCGCAATTATTCTGTAAATTTCAACCGGCATACAGCTTTCACTGATAAATTGTTTTCACCATGAACAAAAGAACTTTTCTAAAGGGCATCACACTTGCCGGACTGAGCGCACCATTTTCCCGCCATGCCATGGCAGAACTGATGGATACAATGGTTACCACGCCTGCTCATGTACTGGCGGGTGATGAAGACTTTTGGGAAGGCATACGCGGTGGCTATAGATTAAAACCCGATTATATCAACCTGGAGAATGGCTATTACAATTTTATGCCGGAGCAATTGCTCGAAGCATTTATCAAACATGTGCGCGAAGTAAATTACCAGGGTTCTTATTATATGCGGACGGTACAGTTTGACAATAAAAAAAACATTGCAGCGCAACTGGCCAAACTGGCCGGCTGTACTGTGGAAGAATTAATCATTACAAGAAATACCACGGAATCGCTGGATATGATCATTGGCGGACTCCACTGGAATGCCGGTGATGAAGCCATCATGGCAGAACAGGATTACGGATCGATGCTGGAAATGTTTAAACAGGTAGCCAGGCGCTTTGGCGTAGTTAATAAAATTGTCTCCATCCCCAACCATCCTGCTTCGGACGATGAGTTGGTATCGCTCTATGAAAAAGCCATTACGCCAAAAACAAAATTATTGATGCTGCCGCATATGGTTAACATTACCGGGCAGATAATGCCGGTACGGAAAATATGCGATATGGCACACAGCAAAGGAGTAGATGTGATGGTGGATGGTGCACATGCGTTTGCACAAATACAATTCAGCATAGCCGAATTGCATTGTGATTATTATGGTGCCAGCCTGCACAAATGGCTGAGTGTGCCGCTGGGGGCAGGTATATTATATGTAAAAAAGGAAAACATACAGAAGGTATGGCCCCTGCTGGCGGAAGGCGACAGAAAAGAAGATGATATATCCCGGTTGAATCATATTGGTACACATCCAGTACATACAGACCTGGCGATTGCCAATGCCATCGACTATTATACTATGGTAGGAGGAGAAAGAAAGGAAGCAAGGCTTCGTTATTTGCAGCAGTACTGGACAGCAAAGGCAAGGAAGATACCACATGTGGTGGTCAATACACCGGAAGAAGCCACACGTGCCTGTGCCATTGCCAATGTGGGAATTGAAGGAATGAAACCTGCATTGCTGGCAGAAACCCTGCTGAAGAAATACAATATATATACGGTGGCCATTGATTATGCCAATGTACAGGGTTGCCGCATCACGCCTAACCTGTACACACAACCGAAAGATTTGGATGTACTCATACAGGCATTAACGGAATTAAGCAAGCAACACTAACAAATACAGAACGGCCAATTGATTAAAGGAAAAAAGCAGGAACCTGACTTGTTAAGTGATGAACAAAGAGCAAATGCTGTTCACCACAGTAGTACAAAAGCCAAATCAAAGAACCACCCCGAAAACAGGCCGTCATTGTTTTCGGGGCGCCTTTTTTCGTTCTTTTTTGGCGAAGCAAAAAAGAACAGAAAGAAATAATATACTATCAATAGATGATTCAATAAATTATATAAATAGACTTCATCACACTAAATAATCTATCTTTCATTATATGTTTCGTAAAAAACCGGATGTAGATGTGGTAAAAGATATCCTGGAAGCAGCGCATACTGCGCGGCCGGATGCTGCATTTATTTCCAGTTTGCTGTACCAGTATGAAGAGCGCGGCGGACTGAGTAAAAAACAACTGGAGGGATTGCACAGCAAAGCATCGAAGATAGGAAGCATACCTGCAGCGAAACTGGCTACACTGGAAGCGATGATCAAAAGCAGGCCCAGTCGCTACAAATCACAGGCGCCGGTATCCAGTCCGCTGATACCACAAATTGCAAAAGATGAAAAAGCAGGTGGGCTGATAGCGTTGGTGCTGGCAAAGTATCCGCAGCACAAGCGCGTGCTGTTTTTAAAAGCAAAGTATGACAACCATGAAGTGCTGACACCTGCTGAAATGAGTGAACTGGAAAAATTTGGTAAAATAGCTGCTAAATAAAACACATAAAACCCCCAAACCCTTCTTTATGCGTAGAACTACATTGCTGATTGATATGAAACAATTGTACGGTGGCTATGAATCAGTGTATTACCGTGCTGCTTACAATTTTGCCAGTGCAGAGGAACAGAAAAGCCTTACCAAAGAATTAATAAAATTTGGTACCAATTCTGAAAATGTAGTGTCGTCAGAAATTTTAAACAGGGAATTGGAATCCAGCGCTTCCGGTAAACCTTTTGTATTGCATGCCAATGTAAAGGCAAGCGAATTACTCGATAAAGCAGGAAACCGGTTGCTGGTGAAGATTGGTGAAATCATCGGGCCACAGGTAGAAATGTACCAGGAAAAGCCAAGACAACTTCCGATTAAGATAGAGTACCCGCATTTCCAGGAAAGGAAAATTAAATTAATCATCCCGGACGGATATACTGTGAAGAACCCGGCAGATCTTAAACTGGAACATGTGTATAAGGAAAATGGTGATATCACCATGGGATTTACTTCTGATTACCAGCTTGAAGGGAATGTACTTACTGTGCATATTATGGAAGAATACCGCAGGACATTCTATCCCCTTAACCAGTATGAAGAGTTTAAGAAGATAATCAATACTTCGGCCTACTTTAATAAAATAGTATTGGTGCTCGAAAAGAAGAATTAATGTGTTTGCTGTTGCAGAAACTCTTCAATCAGTACAACGGTCAGTTCAGGAACCTTACTTCCTTTTACAGCAGTACATACTTCACCCATAAATGAACCATGATTTCCCGGTAATATTGCCATGCGTGCACCCGGGATCAGTTGTGATAATTTGACCACATGTTCTTTTGTTACAACATCCTGGTCGCCGGCAATTATCAATGCAGGTGCTGTTATGGATTGAATGGCTTCGTCCGGGATGTCCCTGAAATGGATCATGCGTTCCTTGTCTTTGTTAAACATGTTTTGTAAACCATCTTTATCAGGATTTACTGCGAGGAATGCCGTCTTCAATGGGTCGGGCATATTGTCCAGCGTGGCATACTGCATGCCGTCAAAGAAGCCGGGTATCATACCATCCCTGCGGTAATTGGCGGAGACCACAATTATTTTATGTACCATACCCGGATGCCGGATGGCCATTTGCAAGGTAGTAGTGCCGCCGTTGCTAAAACCGAGGATAATTGCTTTGTCCATTTTTAAAAATGCCAGCAATCCTGCTACATCATCTGCATCCTGTTCAAAAGAACCCGGGGCATTGCGATCAGTCGTACGTCCATGTGCCTGCAGTTCTGCGGCAATTACTTTTCCATGTTTTGCCAGCATGGGCAGTATAGCACCAAATGTGGATGGAATGGTAGAACCACCGCCATGGATCAGCAGGAGTGGTATATCGCCATGGCCATGAATTTCATAATACATGTTTAAGCCATTGACAGGGGCATAACCCGCATGAGTGGTGGTTGTTTTCATGGCATCTTGTTTAATAAAAATGATTCACTGCTGTACAGGTACAATTGAACGGATATATTCGCTGGAATAAAACAATACAGGAGTTGCGTGCAAATCTATTCCCGTAAAATCTTTTCCATCTTTTTGCCCTTGGCCAGTTCGTCGATGAGTTTATCCAGGTAGCGCATTTTTTGTATCAGTTTGTCTTCAATGTCTTCCACCCGGTAGCCACAGATAACACCGGTAATTTTTGAAGCATTGGGATTGAGCTGTGGTGCTTCTGCAAAAAAGGTATTGAAATCACTTTTTTTGTCGATTTGCTGCTGCAGGGTTTTTTTGTTGTAGCCCGTGAGCCAATATATAATAGTATCCACTTCTTCTTTGGTGCGGCCCTTTGCTTCGGCTTTTTTAATGTATAAGGGATATACGCTGGCAAAAACGATTTTATAAATGCGGTCTTTATTCATGGTTGTCGTTTTCTGTTGATGCCTTAACAGCATTGCTTTTATTGTGCTGATGAAGTTAAGTATTTTGCCGGAGGCACTGCTCCTGGGCCATACTCAGCGTAATGGATTGTATCCAACAGATTAGCGATGTCTTACCTGTACCATCCCTATACCACGACTAGTTCCCGGGCCTGCTGAATTGACAGTTACCCCGTTAGTATCAAAACCAGGAGGCGGTATGGTATGGATATGGTATAGTTAAGGTACGGATGAGCACCTCATAAAAGATGAACCCATCAAAAAATACAGATCGTTGAAGATGACCTGTTTGAAGAAAAACTGGTTTTATAAATTTTCGCAATGAAAAATGCAACCCGGTAAAGTTGTCATCGAAAAAAATCTATAGCCAAATCCGGCATTTTTATAATGACCTGGAGTAAGCCGAAAGTTAATCGAGTAGCGAAGACACAGCGCTCAGTGTGCGCCAATGGAATTTGCAAGACGCAACATAAGGGTAACTACCTAAATAAGACAAATTCTATCATCCAGTCAAACTATCTCTACAGTTGTTTTCCCGCAACTTTTCTACATTACAACCATACCGTTTCCATGTAGTAATCCTTTGATCATCATTTTATTTCATAACAATAAAATCATGATCAATGAAACGGAAAGTTGTTTTGCTTGTCCCCATTATCCTGTTGGTATTGTTTTGTGTGGTGATGGCATTTTTCGCCTGTAAAAAAGAAGCAGGCAATGCCATCCTGGAAAAAGCAGGTACCTCAAAAGAAAATATGATTGCCTGGTTGTCGGCGCAGAAAGAACCTGGCAAAAGCAATACGGCCATTGATGAAATACTCAAAAAAGCTTCCTGGAGCGAAGCCAGTTCGGCCATTATCAATAACGAAAGGCAATTACTATTGGTGCCGCTGGAAGCGGGCAGTGATTTGGTATTGATGGTAAACAGCCAAAATGCACAGGTACTGCTGGGTTTTGTAGCCGGCACCAATGCCGACGGTCCCATGAAAGATATCAGCAGGGCGCAACTCTGGGCGGATTATTTTGCAGAAAAGAAAAGCAGTTTTTCGGGCAGCATGCGCGCCGCATCCCTGCAAAACGAGTTTCTGTTTGAATACCATTTACTGAATGGCCGGCAAACATCGGGTAAGAAAGTGTTGCCCGTAGAGTTACACAAATTAAACAGCGGCAATATTTCGCCAGTAACAACCGGTTCAGTCTGTACCGATTTTTATTTGGTTACCTCCTGGAGCGATGGCAGCGAAACTTATGAATATATGTTCAGCAGTTGCCGGGCAAGTGAAGATGGTTGCGGGTTGCTGCAGGCATTTCCCGGTTATGGAAATGTACTGGTGGGTTCCGGCGGCTGCCATGGAGGCGGTGGCAGTGTTGGAGGTGGTGGATCAAAGGAGAATAATTCGTCAGTTAAGAACATAATTGATTCACTTACCAATCCCTGTCATAAGGAAGTGCTGCAAATGTTGATGGCGAATGGGTTGGGGAATGCAATAACGGGAATTCTCAAGAACACATTTGGAGTTGGCGACAAAATCGAAATAATTTTTGGAGATGTTGTCACTACAAAAGATCCAGCAGTTTCAGCGGAAACATCTTATTCGAGTTCTCCCCCGAATTTTAAAGTAATTACTAATTTAAATAATACCAGATTGACTAATGCAAGTAAAGAGTATCTCGCAGAAACAATGTTTCATGAAATAATCCATGGTTACTTGCGATCGAGCACTACAATAAGAGGTGAGCTTAATTCTCATATTGAGATGGCAAATTCGTATGTAAGTAAAGAAATAAATGCTTTGCAGGAAGTATTCCCAAATCTAAGTCAACATGATGCAGCATGTCTTGTTATTGGCGGGTATGCAGATATTCAAGGGAATGACCCTTCTTTACTTACACAGGTATTAGCCAATTTCAATTTGACAGAAAACGATGTGTTTTTAACAAATGAAGACTTCAGAAATGGGAAAAAAGGCACAAAATGCTGAAAAATATTAAAATCTGTTTTATGAAAATGTTTCTAATGTTTCTTCATATCGCCTTCACAATTAATACTGCTATTGCGCAGAAACAGGTGGATTCGGTGTCATTCAAAGGCGGAAGTGAACATATGTCCAAATTACTGTTTGACTATTTGGGCAGTCATCACGGGCTCTACGACGCAGTACCCATGGCGAATAATCGGGAGGGTAATAAGTACTTCATAATCATAATGACTATTCAGCCAGGTGGTAAGTTGGGAAATGCAATTAATATTGTGTCGATACAGGATACTGCCAATTCACAAAATATCCTCAACGCTATCCGGCACACTGACGGAAATTGGATAAATCGTTTGACAACAGCCAAAATAGTAATGCTGCCCTTGTATTTTATTTACCGGGATTATTCCAGGCGGGAAGAAAAGGATCCTGTTAAGGAAAATTATTTCTACTCAACGGGATTTAAAGACATTATTTGTTTGGAGCCAGTCGTAATAGAATTATTTCCCATAGAGCGATAGAGCTTTTCAAACAGGATAATGAAGTAATTGAAGAGCAGAGAGTATTTCTTAGTAAACATGATGCGGAATGTATGGTCATTGGGGGCTATGGAGATATTCAAAGTAATGCAAATAGTGATTTATTGGATACAATGCTGAATAGATACAACCTCACATTAAATGATCTGAGTACTACAAAACCAAACAGGGAATAATACGCTGAAAAACCTTAACGTCCAAATTATGAAATATCTTTTCTATTATAGTCTATCCATATTTCTTTATACATCGGTTAGTGGGCAATCTCCTTATAATTTAATTGAATTTAAGGGCGGGGACACTGCCATGACAAAATCAATTTTCTTTTATCTGAGTAGAAATAAGGGAGGGTACAACAATGTGTCAGATGAGGACAGAAAAGGGAATAAATATTTTATTGTGACCATGAAAATAGATGAATATGGGCGGCTTGGGGAAGACTGTGCGATACTTGGTATACAGGATACTTCCATTTTAAAAGTAATCTATGCAGCAATTATGCGAACAGATGGTCAGTGGATAAATCATACGGGCACTTCTAAAACAGTGATTCTTCCTATCTATTATTTATACGAGGATTTTACTAAGCGGGAGGAGAAAAACCCTGTCGAAACTAATTTCTTTTTCAATCCTGCGCAAAGTGATATAATATGTCTTCAACCCTTCGTCATAACGCTTGAACGTAGTTTGAGATAACAAATTATGAATATGAAAAAAGCACTGATAATATGTTGTACTATTTGTTCTTTTCTCCTCACGGAGGCACAAACAACATCCATTCATCCTTCTGATAGTTTATTTATCAGGTTTCTTTGGAAAAATATTGAATATCCTGACAAAGAATCGGATGACACCGTAGCATGTGTATTGCTGGCCAGAATAAAAATTAATAATAACAACCAGATTGACACTTTCTATACTACAGCAAATAATGCTTTTGGCAGAGAAGTGGAGCGGCTGATGACAAAAGCAAGGATAAGCAATATTAAAATTAATGTTAGGAACGAGTGGATCATTGTCCCTTTTGTATTTATTCCGGAACTTGATTGTAACAGCGGCCCTGATGACAAAAGAATGAACCCTTATACCGAACTGTCGCTTTGGAAACAAACGGAGAGTAGTATCCCTTGTTATTTTTTTAAACCAATCATAATTCAGGCGTACCGCCCTGTTCGTTAATTTATGAGAGATAAATTTGAGAAGTTTTTTTATTAACAAAAGCTTGCAAGCGACAACTATTTTGAAAAAAGAGATAGCCTTAACAGACGCACGCGTCCCACCTTTGCCGAAAAGAAATAGACCGCTGATTTCGGAAGTATAATTTACATGGTATGGAAATATTCGAATAAGATTAAAATGGCAGGGCGAAAGTATCTTAATAAAGCATTGCTACCTTCCCCTCAACAGGCGCCAGCGTCCCGCTGGTGCCGAAGGGGAATAGACCGCTGATTTCGGAAGTATAATTTACATGGTATGGTGATATCCGAATAAAATTTACATGGCAGGGCTGAAAATACCTTCATAAAGCATTGCTACCTTCCATTGGATCGCAACACCTTAATGTCTTTGGTGATTTGGTCTGCGTAGGTCTTTTTTACAATATAGTACCACTGCTTATCCGAAACCTCGACAAAAAAGATATCACCTACTTTTTGTTTTTGCACGGCATTCTGAAATTCTTCGGGGAAAGAATAAGGCCCGTAAAACCAGTCGGTATCGCCATGTGTTTTATTGCCGTCCATGGTATATTTATCAGATAATTTATCCCAGGGCTCACCGGCATTCGCTTTTTGTACAATAAGTTTCTTGAGGCTGTCAATTTCTTGTTTTGTCAGCGATCCCCCATCGAGGAAAATATAAGAGGCCCGAAACATCACGGATTCCTTCACATCAATTACTTTATAGGTAACATAGCCTACAGAAAATACATCTCCCTTATTTTGCCGCAACAGTCGTTTGTCGATAAGGGCGGAGTCTTTACCGTACGACAGTTCCAGGATGGCGGGTTTTAGTTCGGGATTGGCCTTGATATAATCCTGTGCCTGCTCCATCGTGGTTATTTTCTGAAATTTTTCCGTAACTGTTTGTTGCGCTACCAGGGAAGCCGACATCAATGCCATCAATAGTACCAGCGTAAGTTTCATATATGTTCAATTTTTCAAATGTTGTGTGTATCGTTTTCGGCTGGCTCTAAGGGGTGATGTCTTCCTGGTAAAGGGAATGCTACCGGCCTTCAACAGTTGCCGTAAGTTAAGGATTCTGGCAATGCAGGCGTAGTTAAAATTTTTACATCACAGCGTCGCTAAAAATCCCTCCATACCGGCGTTTTCAGTTCCTTTTTGTAAGCAGCAACCCCTGTTTGTTTGTCACAAGCGGACATTTGCGACTGGTTGAGGGGCTTGCATTGCCGCAAAGGATAGATAACTTTAACAGTCAGGAAAATAAACCATCGCCTTGCTTTTTTATAACCCATTACATTTACAGGTATGAAAAAAATAGTCACCGGGGTAGCGTATGTATTGTTTTCTGTCAGCTGCGCCATTGGACAGGATGCCTGGAAAAAGGTGAAGGAAGAACTGATTGTCGCAACACCCGCATTTAAACAATGCCACGCGTCAACCATTGTTGCCCTGTCGTCAAAAAAAATGTTGGCTGCATGGTTTGGCGGATCAGGGGAAGGTGGTAAGGATGTCAGCATCTGGCTGGCTGAAAATAACCAAGGAAAATGGAGTGAACCGGTTATTGTAGCAACAGGTGTGATCAATGATACCCTCCGGTTTCCCACCTGGAACCCTGTCCTCTTCCAGGCGAACAATGGCAAGTTGTTTCTATTTTATAAAGTAGGACCATCACCGCAGCAATGGTGGGGTATGGTGATGACATCGGGTGATGAAGGTAAAACATGGTCAGTTCCCGAACGACTTGAAGCGGGTTTATTGGGCCCCATCAAAAACAAACCTGTTCAGTTAAAGGATGGTACGATACTCGCAGGCTCCAGTACTGAAACCAACAATAAATGGCGGGTACATATTGAACGATCAGAAGACAATGGCCGTACATGGAAGGCGATCCCGGTTGATGATGATTCTCCGCTGGATGCGATACAACCAAGTATTGTTCAGTATGGTGATGGAAGATTGCAGATCCTCTGCAGGAGTAAACAGGGAGCTGTTGTGCAGGCCTGGTCTGATGATGAAGGAAAAACATGGAGTTCATTATCCAAAACAAAACTGGCCAATCCAAATGCAGGTACAGATGCTGTAACGCTGATGGGTGGACAGCAAATGATTGTGTATAACCCCGATCTGCCGGGTAAGGAATGGTATGATGGCAGGGCAAAACTATCTGTGGCAATATCTGAGGATGGCATTAACTGGAAAGATATCATTGAGCTCGAAAATGGCACCAGGGAAGAATTCAGTTATCCCGCTGTGATCCAAACCAAGGATGGCAGGGTGCATATTACCTACACGTTTGACAGGAAGAACATCAAACATGTGGTACTTGAAAAGATAAAGTAAAATGCCAAAAGGGATTCCACCCCGGCGGATACCGCACCTATACTATCCAGTTATAACTTAATGAATAGTTTGATTTCCCCTCGCCAAAAAAAACTTCTAAATGAATCAGGGGTCTTAGAGGTATGGGAATGATCCCTGCCTGCATGACGCAGTCAGGGAACCGCGACAATAAATTTTACCCATAAAAAAATCCCATCATTACTGATGAGATTCTTCCGTCTTGTGGTGTGGGGCGGGATCGAACCGCCGACACAAGGATTTTCAGTTTTATTGAATATGGTTTGATATGTATTGATGTGGCAATTAGAAATTGATTATTAGTAAGTTATTGAAATTTGGATTTCAGATAAAACCATATAAAAACGCAAATTGTTTTACCTATGTTTAACCCGTATTTCGTAACTTTAAGGTATGGCATCAATAAAAGTACTTCTGTGGGATAAGAAAAACAGCGAAGGCTTGTACCCTATAGTAATCAGAATCATTAAGAACAGGAAACCTTCATATATCTATATAGGGCATTACATAGAAA
The DNA here is from genome assembly GCA_044223995.1 of Chitinophagaceae bacterium. GTDB lineage: Bacteria > Bacteroidota > Bacteroidia > Chitinophagales > Chitinophagaceae > JACMLD01. The sequence continues at coordinate 27,552 of JBGALE010000009.1, read as the reverse complement.
AGGCCCAATGGGATGAAAAGAATAGAAAGGTAAAAAAGTCTCACCCGAACTCAACTCGGTTGAATAACCTCATTATTCAAAAACTAGCCGAAGCTAATGACAAACTTCTGGACTTGGAAGTTCAAAAAACAGATACTTCCTCACAAGCAATTAAGAACACTATTAAGTCTGCCGGTGATACATTGTTTATCAAGCAAGCTAACATCTACTTAGATATTCTTAAGAAAAGCGGTAAGTACAACCGACATACGGCAGATAAACCACGAGTAGAAAGGTTTAGTGAATTTCTTAAAGAAAACTCATTGGGTAGAGATATTCCATTTTCTGAAATTACCCCACAACTGCTTAATAGATTCCGTGGCTATTTAAAAGGGAAATGGGGTATCTCGGAAAGAACAATAGTGAACTATTTAATTGTTATCAGAACAATCTTTAACCAGGCAATCACCGGAAACCTCATAGACCGCAAACACTATCCTTTTGGCAAAGGGAAAGTGATTATCAAATTCCCTGATACTTTAAAGATTGGACTAACCCCCGAAGAAGTTAGGCAGTTAGAGGATGTACAGTTACCAAAAGGCTCTTTTGAAAATCATTGTCGCAACTTATGGTTATTCTCTTTCTATTTTGCAGGAATGAGAGTCTCTGATGTATTAAGAATAAAGTGGAGTGATTTTCAGAATGACCGCTTGCATTATTCAATGGGTAAGAATGCAAAAGGTGGTTCATTGAAAGTGCCAGAGAAAGCCCTTAAAATTATCAATCAATACAAGAGCGAGAAGAGAAGCATTGATGATTTTATTTTCCCTGATTTAAAAGTAGTACCTGATATACAAGATTCCTTTATTGCACAACGGCGTATCATGAACACTACGAGTAGAGTTGATAAGTTTTTGCGTAAAAATGTGGCTCCTTTAGCAGGAATTGAGAAAAATCTTACAATGCATATAGCCAGGCATACATTTGGAAATATTTCAGGAGATAGAATTCCGATACAAATGCTACAGAAACTGTATAGACATTCTTCTATTACAACAACAATTGGCTATCAAGCTAATTTTATTCACAAAGACGCTGATGAAGCATTAGACGCGGTGATTAGTTTTTAATTTAGAGGATTGGACAGATAGCTGTGATTATTCAGTAAAAGATATTTGTATGTCGTCAAAATAATCTGGGACTTTCTTCTAAGGAGTGTTACTTGATTTCAAGTTAGTTATATATTTTTGACTTTATAGGGAAACGATTAAGTTAGTGATGGCATTTTAGCTTGCATATGGTTTTTCCTTCTTCATTTCATTGTTAACCTTTTTATTCTGGCCGGTCATAACATTCAATTTTGTGGTGGAATAGGTGAATTTGAATATTATGTAATGCTCTCATAAAAGGAAGATGTGGGTTAGTCCTTACCGTCTCGCGGACTGTGACACCCTGAATTAGAATAAGAACGCCCATGCAGTAACGTGATCGATTTACCTTATTTCTCGAATTCTTGAGTTGTGAAGTTTTGAGACAAGAATTAAGCAAACACTCTTAATTCAGCATGCTGGCAAAAATAGTTGTTGTTAGCTATCGTCAAAAAATGACATTCCACAATGTTTCGCGTAAAGATATAAAATAGTCTTATAGCGATAATATATAGTCGTTTCGCGAATATAATTTTCAAATTTGCTAGATAGAGATATATTTCAGGAGAAAAGTTGAATATCATTGGCTTAATGTCTCCTAATGGACAAGAAAAATATAAACCGGATTAGAGTGGTTCTAGCCGAGCAAAATAGAACCAATAAATGGTTAGCCGAGCAACTCGGGGTTAGCGAAATAACAGTTTCAAGGTGGGTGAATAATACTCAACAACCCGCCATTGAAATTTTTGTTGACATTGCTGAAATCTTAAAAGTTGATATTAGGGACTTGTTTGAATCAACATTAAAAAAAATTAACTAAAAAATATAGTGAGGTAAAAGTAATGTGCGCAGAAAAATAAAAAATTAATACGAATGACATTTACGATCCTGAAGTAAGGAGCTAAGTGATATCAAGGATAAAAAAAGATACAAAGCCAGAAATCACAATTCGGAAGTTTTTATTTAAGAGTTCATGTGCAAGGCTTATTAGGCAATCCGGATATTGTCTTGGCAAAATACAAAACAATATTTTTCGCAAATGGATGCTTTTGGCATGCTCATGAGTGATGTAAGTACAACAGACTTCCCAAGAGCAGGCAATAGTACTGGGTTCCTAAAGCCATGAAAAATGTTAAACGAAATAAATTTAATACACAGGAACTATCAAAACTTGGTTGGCATCCTATAACAGTTTACGAGTGCGAGATAGACAGACAAAGGATTGATGATACGATTTTAAAGTTAATTTATATAATTAAAAACGACATATAATGAATTCATCGTTTCCTGGGTACGGCGGGAAAAGACCACTTTTATATGTGTCCTACGAGAGGCTATTTTTAGATCCTCAAAATCCTCGTTTACTTGTCGAAGATCAAGGAAAGGAAGAGCAACAAATTAAGGAATCTTTAAAAAAACTCTTTTTTCTTGACGAGTTAGCATTCTCAATGGCTAAAAACGGATATTTTGATGAAGAGCCACTAGTGGCTATTCCCAAAATCTTGCCTGACACCTTCAAGAATAAATCGTATGAAGAACTAAAAGATAATCAAGAGTATTTAACTTTTCTAAATGACAACACCACTGAGTTCATAGTTGTGGAAGGAAATAGGCGCTTGTGCACCGTCAAATTGCTTTTATCAGGTGAAGTTTCATCTTTCCCCACTATTAGCAATGAAATTAGAAGCGATTTGCTGCAATTACCAGTTATTCTTTATCCTCAAAGAAAAGATGTTATTTCTTATTTAGGAGCTCGCCATATAATTGGGGTAAAGAAATGGGATGCTTATGCGAAAGCAAGGTATATCGCCGCTATGCACGAAGACTATGGGCTTTCGCTTGAAGAGATTCAAAATTCAGTTGGTGATACAAGTAATTCCGCACGCAAAACATATGTTTGCTACAGACTGATTAGCATAATCGAAAGTGAATACGAAAATTATGATACATCAAGAGCTAAGGAAAATTTCTCCTATTTGATGCTGGGCCTAGGGCAAGGAGCTATCAAAGATTTCCTTGGATTACCAAAGCAATGGAGTAGAGTTAACCAACAAAATCCAGTGGTCAACGATAAGATCCCAAATCTATTTTTGTTGTTCTCGTGGTTTTTTGGCGAAGGAAAGGAGAGATCAAGTATTATAGAGGAATCAAGAGATATAACCAATAAACTTACTCCAGTCCTTCGTGATGAGTCGGCAACTCAATACTTAAAGGATTTTAGAGATTTAAATGAAGCTTTCGAACGCTGTGGTGGCGAAGGTCAGCTCTTAGTAAAATACCTGAAAAGAGCCCACCGTGATTTATCCAGGGCTATGCCTATCGTTACCAATCCAGTAAATCGAAATGAAGAAGTAAAGTACATAATTGAGGAATCCCTTAGAATATTAGATACCATAAAACAAATTAGTGAACAAGCATGATTGATTTAGATATCCCCGATCCTACAAATGTCGAGATTGTAGCAGATTGGATAGAATTATCTGTTGCTTGGGAGCAGGAACCTGTATCCAAAGCAGCTATCGGCCATAAGATTGAGATGGCGTCAGGAGACGAACCATCGGACGCGTTTCTCTCAAATGTTTGGGACCTACTTGACTATAGAATGCTACTATATGGGGAACATCCCCCTTTTATTGTCAATGGCCAGGAAGTTACACCTAACTTGATTTGGGAAGAGTGTCCAGAATATGTAATGTGCTTAATCCTTTCGCTTACTGGCAATCCTGTAAATCCTACTCCCACAGGTAAACTATTTGAAAGGGTGTCAAGAGAAGCAGTTAAACAATACATAAATGGAGAGGCTATTATTTTTGGCCATCCTACGCAGTACACTATTAATCAAATTTGTGGATTGACAAATGAAGGATTTAAAAGGGAATTACCTGCAAATTATAATGACAGAGGAGTGGATGTGATCGCTTGGAAACCTTTTGGTGACCAAAGAGGAAATCAGGTCATTATTTTAATGCAATGCGCAGGTGGACACAATTGGGTTCTCAAAACTGGTGACGTTGCCACCAGGGCATGGAGAGAAAAATACATAACCTTCGGATGTACTCCATTAAAAGGATTTTCAACAGCAGTAGTAATTTCTAACAGCGAAGTTTTTGAAGAAATATCCTTAGAAGCGGATTTATTATTTGATAGGACACGAATTTATAGAAATATAGTAGATCGCCCACTTGAAGGAACACTTAGTAATGAAGTAAAGGTCTGGTGCGATACAAGAATTGCGGAGATTCTAAATTAATTCTATGAAATTTATTGACCTTTTTGCGGGGCTTGGCGGTTTTCATATCGCGCTAAGCGAAATCGGGCATGAATGCGTTTTTGCATCAGAAATTAAGGAATCGTTAGCTATTCTTTATGAAACTAACTTTGGAATAAAACCAAATAGGGATATACGAAGTATAAAAGCTGAAGAAATACCCCCGCATGATATCCTGTGTGCAGGATTTCCTTGTCAACCATTTTCCAAAGCAGGTAGGCAAAAAGGCTTAGAGGATAAAGATAATGGTAATCTATTTGACGAAATTGTTAGAATTCTAAAATACCATAAGCCTACCTATTTCATTTTAGAAAATGTCCAGCATTTAGCAAAACACGATAACGAGGAGACCTATGCTTATATGTCTTCAATTCTACAAGAGAAGTTGAAATATAGCATAAAGGGTGAGGTTCTTTCTCCGCATGAATTTGACATACCACAACATAGACAGCGACTTTTCATTGTAGGATGCAAAACTGGCCTTGATCACTTTAAATGGCCAGAGAAAAAGCCGTTGTCGAAGAGCATAAACGCCTTTTTGAATAACAACTGTGACAAAACTCTACACCTCGAAGATGAAAAAGTTAATTGTCTTGACATATGGCAAGAGTTCCTAGATCGAATTCCCAAAAATGATAAGTTACCGAGTTTCCCAATTTGGGCGATGGAATTTGGAGCTACTTATCCATTCGAAGACAGAACACCGTTTGCATCAAGCGACCAACTTTTAGGGAGAAGTCATGGCAACTTTGGCATGCCACTAAAAGGAATGTCTAGAGCAGAAAAGCTCCTTAATTTACCAGGCTATGCAAGAGTAAAGACTAAAAAATTCCCCCAATGGAAGAAAAACTATATTAGAAGCAATAGAGATTTTTATGAGAGATACAAAAAAATGCTGAAACCAGTAGTAAAGAAGATTGAAGAATTGGAAGTGCCAAGCTGGCAAAAATTTGAATGGAACATTCAAGGAGGAGAAAGAATAGTAAGAAACTATATAATTCAGTTCCGAGGATCAGGGATAAGACTAAAAAAAATCGATTTCTTTCCGTCATTAGTTTGTGTTAGTACGCAAATTCCCATCATTGGTTGGGAAGAAAGGTATATTACGAAATGGGAAGGAGCAAGATTACAGGGTATGGACTGCCTCAAGAATTTGCCAGAAAATAATGGGACTGCTTTTGATGCCCTCGGCAACGCTGTCAATACAAAAATTGTGGAGTTGATCGCTCAGCAACTTATTCGACAAAATAATCTTAATAGTGAAAAAATTCATACGAAAGCGAAACAAATTTTAACTCCTAAAGTTCATGAGTTCGCAGGATAAAGTAAGCATTAGACCAGGCGTAAGTATACTTTCGATACTTAAACATATCGAATATGACCCTTGGTATGCATTGGCCGAATTTGTCGACAACGCTATCGACAGTTTCCTAAAATATGAAAAAGAACTTAAGGTAATAGATGGTGACGGCTTTACCTTAGAAGTAAAAATTGAACTTAATGATATCGACAGAAAAATTGTCATTAAGGATAATGCGGCAGGTATTCAGTATAAAGATTATGCAAGGGCTTTTCGAGCAGCAGAAATCCCGCCGGACAATTCAGGTTTGTCCGAATTTGGGATGGGTATGAAATCAGCAGCTTGCTGGTTTTCGGATTATTGGAGTGTTAGAACGACAGCAATTGGCGAAAGTGTAGAGAAAACAGTCACGTTCGACTTAAATAAAATTTTTTATGACAAACTCGAAGAGCTTAATGTATTCACCAGGCTACAGGAAACTAATGTTCACTACACAATTATAGAGCTTTGCAACATTAACAGAATGCCTGTAAAAAAGACCAAAGGGAAAATTAGAGACCACTTAGCAAGCATATATCGAGATTTCACAAGAAAAGGACTGCTAAGACTCTTCATAGACAATGAAGAGTTAAAATATCAAGATCCAAAGATTTTAACTGCTCCATTTCCATACGATAGTAGTACGACTCCTATTTATTGGAAAAAGGATATTGACTTTGAAATTGACAAAGGAAAATTGTTTGTAAAGGGATTTGTGGCTTTACGAGAGACCATGTCAAATACTGAGACTGGTTTTGCTCTATTTCGAAGAGGCAGGGTGATTGAGGGAAGTTCGGATCAAGGTTTTAAGCCTAAAGAAATTATGGGAGACTCTGGCAGCCCCGAGTACAAAAGGATTTTTGGAGAATTACATTTGGAAGGGTTTAATGTAAGTTTCACAAAAAAAGGAATTAAGTGGGATGAGAACATGGATATCTTTCTTGACCTTTTAAAATCTGACCTAAGTCAACCATCTTTCCCATTGCTAAAACAAGCAAGGGATTATCGTGTAAAACCATCGAGAGCCGAAATGATAAAAGCTGCTGAATCAGTTGTGAAGTCAACAGTCCAAAATATAGAAAAAAATGTTCAGCCAGCAATTCAAGAAATCCGGTCTTCACCTGCACCAACTAATGATAAGACTGAGCTAACTAAGACAGATGAGACAGCCTTTAGAGAATTTCAAATAGATTTCAATGATACAAATTGGTTGATTGCAATTGAACTGTCATATGATAGTGATATTATTGATTGGATAGAGATCGGCAGCCATGTTTTAAAAAATCGTACGACGAATACTACTTTAAGACAAGTTGGGGTTAGAATGTCTCTCAATCACCCGTTTGTTATTCATTTTGCCGGAACTGACAAGTCTAAACTTGAACCGATTTTAAGAATAGCTGCTGCTATTGGACTGGCTGAAGAGGCTGCTAGAGAAGCTGGAGTAAGCAAAGCAGGAACAGTGCGAATGAACATAAATAAACTACTAACTGCAATTTCAAAATCATAATATGAGTACAATTGGGCAATCTGGTCAGCCAATTCAAAGCGTTACTCGGGCCTGGAACCCCATTAGAGGTGAAGAAACTCAATTTTTATTAAGGCACTTAAACTTATCTGCTGAAAGCGAACATAGATTGATTGAAGAAACTACGGAAATACTTTGCCAATGTGGCAATCCTTCACATAGAAGCAATAGTGAGATAGGCTTGGTATTCGGGTATGTTCAAAGCGGGAAGACCATGTCATTTACTGCACTAACAGCTCTGGCAAAAGATAATGGGTATCGAATAATTATCATAATAGCTGGAATTTCGACTAACCTCGTAGCTCAATCATATACTCGTCTTGAAAAAGATCTCCAAATTGACTCAAGGGCTGATTTACAATGGCTGTCGTTTAGAAATCCACGCTTGAGCGATATCACAACAAGAAATCAGATTGCAACAGCATTAAATGAATATAGAGATGTTACCTTTCCTGAAGAAGAACGAAAAACAATTTTGGTAACTGTAATGAAACAAAGAAATCATTTACCAAATTTACAAGAACTATTGTCGACCCTCGATTTAAATGGCGTTCCAGTTTTGATAATTGACGACGAGGGCGATCAGCACAGTATGAATACAAAAGAACGACAAAATGCAAGAACTGGTGGAAATGAAATGAGCCCTATCCATAGAAGAATTATTGAATTAAGAAACTCGATTCCACATCATACGTTTATTCAATATACAGCCACTCCACAGGCCCCATTATTCATCGACATTATGAATAATTTGTCTCCTAATTTTATTCAATTACTAACCCCAGGGCCAGGATATACTGGTGGACACACTTTTTTTGTGGATCGCCCAGAGTTAACACAGGTAATAAATGATATTGATTCAGAAGAGGGCCCTTTGACCCCTCCAGAAAGCCTAATTTTTGCTTTGCAAATATTTTTTTTGGGCGTGGTAAAAGGAAAGAGAAATAAAGATGGGAAAAAACGCTCAATGATGATACATCCTTCCCAGTTAACCTATACTCATAATGATTACTTCCAATTTGTCACGAATATTAAAAACCATTTTGTTGAACTTCTTTCATTACCGGATGGTAATCCAGACAAAGTGGATTTGCTTAATGAATTTAGTGAGGCATACAATGACTTATCTAGAACAACCACTGATCTTCCGGCATTTGAGGAATTAACTAGCCATAGGCTAAGGCACGCCATCAATTCAACGGTTATTCAATCGTTAAATTCGCGTGGAGGAAACAAAACAATTGTTGAATGGAGAAACAATTATTCATTCATTTTAATAGGCGGTCAAGCGATGGATAGAGGGTTTACTGTGGAAGGCCTTACTGTTACCTATATGCCACGGAGTGTCGGAGTTGGCAACGCGGATACTATTCAACAGAGAGCAAGGTTTTTTGGGTATAAGGAAAGCTACTTGGGCTACTGTAGAGTTTATCTCGACGAAGAAGCAAGAAGCGCATATATTAGATATGTTGAGCATGAAGAGGATATGAGGGGAAGACTTAGAGAGCACAAAGAAACTGGAAGAAGTCTAAATGAATGGTATAGGGAAGTGTTTTTAACGTCTGATTTAAACCTTTCACGCTCGAATATATTTTCTATTGAATTTGAGCGTTCGTTTTTTGGAGGTGAATGGAATGCAATAAAAACTCCGCATTATAATGAGCATATAATTCAAAACAACCAGAATATTGTACGCGCATTTACCAACACCAGTTTATTTGAGGTGACTGAAAGAATTCCCAGATTAGATACTTCACTGGCAATAGTGTATGATGAACTTTTAAATTTGCTTCGCTTCACTAGCCCGACCGATGTACGGGATTACACGGGTCTACTTTATGTACTTAGTAGACACCTAGAAGAAAACCCCGATGAAACCTGTACAGTTTTTCTTATGAGTGAGTTTGAGAATCCTAGAGAACGTGCCTTAAATACAGCTAACAATACCATTAATCAACTATTCCAAGGTCCTAGTTCAAACTACCCAGGCGATAGGGCAATTCGTGGAGTCGGAATAACCTTTCAAATCCATATTTTAAATCTCTTGCAAAACAGCAATATAGCTTACTCAGAAGTTCCCGCTATTGGAACATACATACCAGTTGAACTAGGCGGAGAACTCATTCGCTGGGCTTTATGATGTGAAACTATATATATGTTGCAGAACTAAATTAAAATCGCGCCTGAAATAGAATCGCATCAAACTTAAAATAGGTATTCAAATCACCCTTAATCTCGAAAAAATCAATTGGACGCTTTTCCGTAGTAAAATTGTAAAGCCGGTACAAATGATAACACTCGTGTTTTTGAATTGAAAATTCTTTCTCGGATGCAGTGATAAAAAAAGCTGTGCTGGAATTACCTCTTGTCGTTTTTACTTCAATATATTTTTCTTTTCCATCCGTATAAAAGGATAAAATATCATAGCCCAAACCATCCTTAACTTTTATGACTTTATCAGCCAAATATCCAAAACCGGCGCTTAGTAATATTTCTTTTTCATATTCTTTTACTAACTGCTCACCTAAGTTTCCAAGCTTTATGTTTTCTTCTGTATTTCTTAACCAGTCAACCTCACGGCCAACCAAACTGAATTCATCATTGTCATTTGCTTCTACTTTGTGAATAGGAATCGAAGTTCGCTTTAATATAGTGCTGCTTGGTTCTGCTTTGGATTCATTGCCATCATCATTAAGAAAGTCTTTGAATTTATTTTCGTCAATCCAAAAATTATGGCATATTACCATCATTTCACCTTCGAAGACCCTCGCTTCTAACTCTTTTTGCGTTCCATACTTTAATTCACTTGCTAACCAATAAAATTTCTTTCCAATTTCACCAGTCCCCATATAAACTATTTGGGCGCTTAACAACGGTCTTTGCCTTGAATGCTCAAATCGAGAAATATCTTCCAAAATCTTACTGAATTTATTTCGATCATCTTTTTCGCTGTGATCTAATCCAATCTTTCGCATTACCTCGCTATAAACTAACGGTTTGTTTTGCCTTGCGCTTTCGATTAGCATTTTCCGTACACGGGTATTCATAAAAGTTTTTTTTAAGATTAATCAATTAGCTTAATTGAAGTCACTGCTTGCACCAGGGCTATTTAGAAAGAGATATTGCCTTCCTGATATCCTTTATAATTTCAAAAATATTTCGTTTCGGATAATTTTTATTCATAAAATCCTAAATTGTCCTAAGATACGCTGGTTAGACCATTACTAAATTGTAAGTATCACTTGCAGCGAGTTATTCAGGTTTATTAAAAAAGCCCCCTGTAGAAATAGGGGACTTCATACTAACCCTTAAACCAAAACATCAACAGACGTTTCCTGTTCTTCACCGGGTACGGCTTTGGATAAGATATACTCTACAGCTTGCTGACTTCTTCCTGAAACAATAACAATAAACCTCCGGTTATTCTTTAATACCTTGAGCCATTCAGCTATATATGATGCACTGTTAGATAAATCAGCTATTGGTATTCCGGTATATGATTTAAGATAACAGGCACCAATCTCAGCAATGAGTTCTTCTTCAGAATACATCTCTGTACCAAATGAATAGTTTTCTACTATCCCTTTACGATTAAGCCTTTTGGCATGTCCTGTGGAATGAATTAATTCATGATACAAGGTGCCATAATAGGCTTCGGAGCTTTCAAATGATTCAAGCCTTGGCATATTGATGATATCCTTGTCAGGGTCATAGAATGCCTCATCTTCATTGTGCTCAATGATAGGTGGCTCCTTCATTTCAGAGATAATCCGGTCATACTCCTGCATTGGCTCATTGATATTACCATCTGTTGTAAGGAAGGCTCGGGGGATGTCAGTACATTGGTCTATATTGAATACTTTGTAGTACCGGAGCACTGAACGTTTCTCCATACTAGCTATTCCATTCTTCTGTACTTCCTGCTCTATCATCTTGCTAAATACCACAAGGGTACCTTTCTCTCCCTTCTTCACCGAAGCACTAATTGTTTTTAACTGCTTCCAGGTGAGGAATAGATTGCTTGAGTATTCCAGTGAATTCAGGAGCATGAGGTTAATACCCCTGTAGTACCGTTTTGAGATTAGATTCTGAGGTAACCCTTTCTCTGTCCAGGGTTTCCTCCAGGGAATGGTACCAGCTTCCAATAATTCAATAATACGGTCAGTGACTAACGTATACACGTCTTTTTTCACTTCGATGTTGTTTGGCTCCATACATTATGGTTTTTAATTGTGAAAGAACATATTTCTTCTTTCTCATTGTATGAAAACCAAGGAAGGAACATAAGGGAGGGTAAAATGCAAAAGGCAGGAGATCAAATAATCTCCTGCCTTCACATTAACTCCGCCATCTGCCAATTTTCTTCAGATAAATTGTCGCCACCCCTATCGCTTCAAACATCTTGTAATAATACTTCGTCCTGTTATTAATTTCCTTCTCATAATAGGGAACTAACTCCGGATAAAGTAATACCAATTGATTCATGAAGACCTTTTGAGTCTTCTTTTTTGGATAGGGAATGAATTGAAACAAATCTTTGGGTGTATAGATAATCACTTCGATGTTTTTGACTTGCGCCAGTTCCATAATCCCATTCAAAAGTTCCAAAAATTCACTTGTCTGATGTCGCTTATACGGTATTGACAAATTTATCTTCCGTATGGTATGACTATCAATACACGACCCTAGGCTGGTAAGTATCATTTCTCTCTTTTTGAGGGTCCATTTCTCCTTGTGAAGCTTTGAATAGTAATCCACAAGTTGATCTAATCTGACAACTGCTAGCCCCAGGTTTCGTGTACTAAAACTAAGACCTAAGACTATCTCCGCTTCCATGCTGATTGATGAGAAAGGTAAATAATGCACCCCTAGATTTCCGAATACTACCCTCCGGTATCGACATTACCTTCATCAATATCCTTCTTAAATGACTTTCAGTGTATTTACGGGTATAACTTAGGAATACCGGCAAAGCTTCTCTGTCTTTCAATGTTTCTGCAATTTCATTTGCCAACCTGATTTCATGAGGTTCATATGCTTTCATTTTATTGTTAAAGAACTAAACTGATAATTTTCTCCCTTTTAATAGTATCGATCGATTACGCTCGTTCTATATATCAATCGTTATCGTTCGTTATATATATACTATTTTTTCTTACGACCACAGGGTAGAATGCAGGTAAAAGACAAACTGTCTCTTACAATTAAGAACGGTGCCCGAAGGCACCTGGTTTACTTATGTTCCCATAATTGTTTGTGTTAAGATATTAATATGGAATCCGACCTTATTCCACCTAAAAATTTTATCTCATTTTGAAAAGAGAGATAAGGGAGGGTGATTGGCAATTAGTGGGGATAACTCTGTTTTCTTAAGAATATGATTAGGGGTTTACTTCTCTAGAAATATCCTGTATAATTCTACACTACATATACCACCCCAATCCTGATATATTCACGATGCAGTTGGTCTGGTATCGTAGAGCAAAAAGAAGCGAATAACAAGTAATAGGACAGGTATGAAAAAAGCATTAAAACCATTTCAAATTAGCAAAGAATACTTCAGAGGCAAGTGGCAGACTGTCGCTTTTTATAAGGATAAAAGTGGAAAAATAATCATCAGGCCGGTAAAAAAGGATGAGAAATTTTAAAACAAATATCACTGGTTGTGGGAAATGGAGGGACAATTGCTGAAAATACAAAAGCTAAGGATAACTCAAAAGTCAAGCAGTTTTTATCCTTCTTGCACCCAATTCAACAATCAGATATACTTACCCTATATGTTAACTGATGAAGATGTAGACAAATTAACTTCTGTACTGGCATCAAAGCATGATGTCAAGGAAATTCGTGATGATATGGCTGATTTGAAAGAATTAGTTCATGGTCTTATTGTATCAAGTGATGCACTTGCAAACTCCATCAGTAATTTAACAACCGAATATGCAGCTATTTCAAACCAACTTACACGGCATGAGCTTTGGATTAAACAGATTGCTGAAAAGGTAGGGCTGAAACTGGTTGCTGAATAAGCTGAAATTGGATTTTAAACTATGTTAGTTTAAAAGCTTGCCTGTAGAGCATTTGGATAATTGTAGATAGATAGCTTCCTCCTTACTTACTGTGTTATGATTAGGAAATGGAAGGCTTTAATAATCCGTATATTGATAAACTGGTAGGAGTATCGGAGGAGCAAAGGGAGTTGGTAAAAGATTTGCATGAATATATCATTGAAACAATAGAGACTATAGGCGGTGAAAAAATTAATAATTTTGAAATTGAAAAGACAAAAAAGGATGTTGCTCTTATTGAATTTACAGAACAAGCTGTTGATAGGCTATTAAAGAAATATGGGAGAATCAAAGAAATTAAAATTCCGAAAGACAATATTCATTTGCTAAAGCCTGAGGGTACGGAAAAATACACGAATGGAAGACTTATTCGAGGAGCCCATTCATCTTTTCAGCAAAGTATTTTAATCGATAGGGATCCATCGGATATTCAATTTACTCTGGAACTTTTTCATGAATTACTGCATGTTAAATCATACACTGCATTCCAGGTGGTGCAAGATGATAATACGGCTAAGCCACGAATAGGGAGTTATAGGACTGGTATTCGGGTTGTTTCCCGCGATGGTAGAAAAGTTTATTTACAAAGCGCAGAAGAAGCTGTCATTGGTTGCTTTACTAACGTTTTCTACGAATCTCTTTACAAAGAACCAATGTTTAAAAATGATATTGAGAAAATCAACAAGGGAGAAATTGTTATAGATACCAGTCGGCAAAAGGAAGTGACATTACTTAATGTGGTAATCGATAAATTGTATGAAAGCAATAAGAGTATGTTCTCAAATAGAGAAGACGTATTAAATCTTTTTATTGATGCCCAGGTTAATGGCAATCTATTACCTGTTGGTAAGCTGATAGAGAAAACATTTGGTCCAGGAACACTTAAAAAAATTGACTACCAGGAAATTTGATAATTATGTGTTCAAATACGCATTTTTCAGCTTAACGACTACCGCTTTATATACAAGTTTTGCCTCGTTAAATTGCTGCCTTTTGATTAATCCCAGGCAAGGTTCTATATCATTTTTCCACAGTGTAGAATAAATTTCTTCACTATTGGGGTGTAAATTAATTGCATTTACGATTTTAGGGGCAATATTGTAGTACTCGGTGATCAAGAGCTGCCCATCAATTGTAGAACGAAGCCATTGATCCCGAAATCCTCTAAATAAATTTAGCTCTTCGCAATTATCTGATTTGCCAATGGAATTTAAAGTGGCTGTAGTAATAAAACATCCATCACTGCCGCTACCACTATCACGCCCGCCTTGATAATGACTGTCATTATCATCATATTGATCCTTGACACCATCAGTGTATCCACCGTCATATGAGCTTTCACCTGGACGTTTTGGACCAGGAACAATGTCTTTAATTCCATGGGTAAATCTATCCATCATTCCTGCTTTTTTACCTTCATTGTAGCCCCGGTCGTAGTCTTGGTCACTTCTTGATTTTGACATAGTGTTATAATTTATGTTTATGAACAATAACCTGGCTTGGAAAAAGATTAGACCTTTCGATGGTTATTTCTTCTTATAGGCGCTTCCGTAAAGGTTGTATTTGGATGTCTGTTAGCGTAATCCTGTGTTACAAATCCAGTAACAGCACTTTGCGGTTGAGAATGTGTTTGTTTTGGCTGATGTGAATTTGAATCTTTCTTTGCCATTTTGGTTATTTTTTAAGTTACACCTAAAGTTAATCTACTATTTGGAAATAGTAAAAATACGGCTCTAAATTTCGAGTATTTTTACGTTATGAGCCATAACCTGATGTTATAGTTGTTTCGTGAAGCTTAAATAGATGGTTATTGATAGTAAATCCAACTTTATTGCAGATAAGAATTTAAAAATATTACAGCCAATTGTACAGATTTGGGAAATCATTAAACTTTTCTAAAAATTCTGTAACTTTTTTTAAGCCAATTAAGGGTTGTTTAGAAACTAATTTTATCAGTTATGCAGAAAGATTGGAGAGACTATGAAAAACAATTTTATGAAATAATTGCAAAGGAATTCCCCAAAGCAGCAATAGCACCAGATGAATTTATTATGGGACAGGAAAGTCACATTCGTAGGCAAATAGATATTGCCATTTTTTTTGGACACAAAAAAAAGAAAAGACTGGGGATTGTGGAATGCAAATACTACAAAAAGAAGGTTAACCTAAATCATATTGATGCCCTTATTGGTAAAATGATAGACGTTAGAGCGGAATTTGCTTTAGTATATACAACAATTGGTTCTTCTAAAGGCGCACAAAACTATGCACAGAAATTTAATATACAGATTCGTGTTGTGCCTTTTGAATTCTTAATAGATTTTGATTTTGTCCCTTCTAATTTTCTTGAGGATATTCTCGAGCAGGAAGTGGAATACAGAACAGCATATTGTAGTAAATGTGAAAAAACAAACCTATATGAAATTAAAATTGTGCGAGGATTCGGAGTGCATGAGAAAATATTATGTCCAGAGTGTAAGACTGGGTTATTCGATACGAGGACTGATGGGGGATACCGAGTTATTAAACGGTTTAATAATAATAAAATTCCTCAAAATGATGTAGACAATGCAATTATTCAACACTTGATTAATACGAGGGAAACCTGGGATAAAAGATACAAAATCTTTGACCTCATTGATGAAGATCAAATTAAATATTTGATAAAAATTCATGGCAAAGAGAATGTGCGAATTGAGAAAGATATAATAGCACCGGAAACTCATTGTAATATCTGTTCAAAAAAATTTGATAAATCATTGCCAAATTCAATACCCCTGAGCTATGACAAATATCTAATTTGTCGGGAGTGTTTCATGAGTCAAAGAACACTCCTTATTGATTACGATAAGTTATAAATGCCTTAATTAGAAGTGGTACAGTTTCGTGATGGAAGTACAAGGCTGATTCTATTTATAAATAAAAATGCTCTATACCCCTAATATTCTTTTTTGATGGAACAGAAAGTTTTTTTTGAGCTACTTCCCTTTTTAAAGAACCCCAAATATCAGGATACAATTCGTGTGGGAGAACATTGTATAATTGCGATAAAGTAAATAAGTGCTCAATACTAGGCAGCATAAGTCCTTTTTCCCATTTAGAAATTGTTGTGGTGTAAGTAAAGCCAAGTAAGAAGGCAACTTCTTTTTGAGAATAACCGGCGATACGCCTATATTTTTTTAAACTGTTGTGTATTCTAAATCCCTTTCTCATAGCTTAAGTCTATGATTAAAGTGGATGAAACATAAGGTAGGGTGAAACGAAGAAAGAAATGTTTAATTTCTAAAATTTGCAAAATATGAAAATTGCCCTACCCTCTATTTTCACTTTTTATTTTTTGATTTTGGTAAGCTTAAAGATTTCCGTTGTAGTCGGCTTCAAAATTTCATCGAGCTGTATAAGCTCAAATTCTATGTCTTTCAATAATGACATTAAATCAGAACCATGTAAGACAGGGGAATTTGCCAATTTTGACTGTTTGATTAAAGTTCTCTTGGAGCCCGCCTTGGA
This sequence comes from Chitinophagaceae bacterium, assembly GCA_044223995.1. GTDB lineage: Bacteria > Bacteroidota > Bacteroidia > Chitinophagales > Chitinophagaceae > JACMLD01. Next base: position 10,712 of record JBGALE010000009.1, on the reverse strand, counting down.
GGAATAATTGCTGAAAATAGCGTTACCAAGCTTGAAAGCATTACTTATTTTTGTTGTTCGATAATTACTTCCATCAAAGCACACCCCTTCAGGGAAATCGAACTTTTGCAAATGTCTTTTTATATGGGAAGGCTGTTTTTTCCAAAATTCCCCTGGCATAAAGAGCATATGAGATAAACGAGTAAATATAAAATCAATATCGACGAGATTGTCTTTCATTCCATCCAGACTCTTCTGGACCTGCCAGATTTCAGAATTTAGAATATCGAGTTGTTCTTTAGTAAGGGTATCGGGCAGTATACCTTTTAGGTTTTTATCAATTAGCATATGCTGTTTTTCTTTTAACTGACCTTCCTTAAGAACAAGCTGGTCGACTAGGAGTTTTTTATTTCGGGAAGCATTTCCAATTTTATTTTTAACTATGACTTTTAAATCTTCGATTATACTTACATCAACACTGAATGAGTTAAGAAAATCTGCAAATGCTTCTTCCAAGCGTTGTTTTGGGAACATCTTCCCATTACCCGAAAATCTGTAATATGCATATTTTTGTCTGCAACCCTTGCTCCAGCATCCAGTAAGTGTTTTGCCTTCTGGAGAAAAAACAAAGCGCCTGAGAGGGAAATCTGGGTTTTCAATTTTATATACTTGTCTGGTATTTTTTGTTTTTAAGACATACTGTACCTGGGCAAATAAAGCCTCGGATATAATTGGCTCAAATTTGCCAGGGAATTCAGCTCCGAATTTATTAATTACCCCTTTATAAATTGGGTTATGGATGAGTTTGTAAAAATGGGATTTCTCTATGGGCATACCATCTTTTTTGCAAACGCCGAGTTTTGCAATATGTCTTCTGGTTTCCTCAACTGTAAGCGCCCTTCCGGCAATTAGTTCAAATGCTTTTTTAATCACCGACGCTTTTCCATTAGGTGTAATAGTTGCTTTTCCATTAACTCTGACATTGGAATATCCCAAGGAAGCCTTCCAAACATAGCGCCCTTCAGACATAGCTTGTTTCATGCCACCTACACTTCTTTCGGTTCTGACATCATTATCAAACTGAGCGACATTAGCAATGATATTTTCCATGAACCGGCCAGCAGGAGTATTTTCAAAATATTCCGAAGTGGATTTTATCTCAATTCCATATCGCTTTAATAAGAGCCGGATTTGGCTGTAATCGTCCGTATTGCGGGAGATGCGATCTATTTTATAGGCAATAACCGCCTGAATATTATTTTTCTTAGTGGCACAATACCGAAAAAGCTTTTGCAGCTCCGTTCTGTCCGCTGTTTTGGCACTTTCTCCCATTTCAATAAATACTTCAGCTATTTCATAACCATACTTAGAAGCATACTCTCTGCAATTCTTTTCCTGAGTTATTAAGCTGTTTCCTTCTTCAACCTGTTCTTTTGTGGATACCCGACAGTAAATCACTGCCCGATTCGTCTTGTTTTCCATGATTTAATTCCCAAAGGATACTCTCAACGAAAATGTCTGCCAGTTCATTGAGCATATCATCCCTTGAGTGCTCATTATTAGTAATTTCCAAGGAGGAGCAACACATATCAACGTTGTGGCTAGACAAACGTATCTGTTGCTCCTCTTCGGAAACGACCTTATTAAAGTTGATATTTGGTTTGTCTAGCATTTCCATTTTACTATTTTTATTCATAGCTGTACAGAAGTATGACAATAAAAATAGTTGAAAAGAAGATAGGGTAAATTTCAAGGCTTTAAATTTTGAAACTCATAGATGCTGTTATATAAAGTTGCAAAATGTCATTTGCTATTCCCCCTCCCTTACCAATGAATAACTCAAAAGCTACAATGGGTGTATGTACGACAGAACACCCATCGGTATCACAAACTGGAGAAATGACAAGCAAACCTTTAGTATAAAGGATGCTGACCGTCTAGGACATATATATGTCATAGGTAAAACAGGAGTAGGTAAATCAACCCTGTTACTAAACATGGCTATTTCTGATATTCAAAAGGGGAAAGGTATATGTATCATAGACCCTCATGGAGATATAGCAGAGGGAATATTACAGCATATACCAAAGGAAAGAATTGAAGATGTTATCTACTTTAACCCCAAAGACATTGAGTATCCTATAGCATTCAATCCACTCAAAGGAATACATCCAAACTATCACCACTTAGTAGCATCAGGTCTCATCTCAACCTTCAAAAAGATATGGGCTGATTCCTGGGGCCCCAGACTCGAATACATCCTCCGCTTTACCTTGCTAACCCTGCTAGAATACCCCGATGCCACCCTACTAGACATCCAACCTCTATTAACTGATATATACTTTAGAAACAGGGTACTAGGATATGTAACCAATATCCATACTCTTTCATTCTGGAAGAATGAATATGATAAATATTCACCGGTATTACGTTCTGAAGCTATTACTCCAATACTTAACAAGACAGGTGTATTCCTGACCAGTATTCCCCTTCGAAACATAGTAGGTCAGAAAACAAGAGGATTCAGAATGCAAACAGTACTAGATGAAAAGAAAATACTCATTGCTAATCTATCCAAAGGTGAAATAGGGGAAGACACCTCTTCCTTACTAGGTAGTATGCTAATTACCTCTATTCAATTAGCTTCATTATTCCGTTCTACAAGGAGAGAACAAGACCGTACCCCATTCTACCTATACGTAGATGAAATGCATTCATTCATATCCCTATCATTTGTTGATATATTAGCTGAAGCCAGAAAATACAAGTTATCCCTATTCCTGACCCACCAGTATATAGATCAGGTACATGAAAAGATACGTTCTGCCATATTTGGTAATGTTGGTACTATCATATCCTTTAGAATTGGTGCCAGTGATGCCGAATACTTAGCAAAAGAATTTCATCCTGTATTTAATGAAGATGATTTGATAAATCTACCCAGATACTCAATGTACTTAAAGCTGATGATAGATGGAGCAACCTCACAACCATTCTCTGCAACGACTTTACCACCTAAAATAGTAACAGAGTCATTTAAAGAGAAAGCGATTGCACTTTCAAGGAAGAAGTATGGAAAAAATCGTGATATCGTAGAGAGAGTAATTTTTCAGAGATATCCGATACAAGAAGAAAATAAAGTGCAAAAGCTATTCGATTAAAACAAAATTATAGTTAGTTGCTCAAAGGACAATTCCTTGCATTTTAATATCATTTTTTAACATTACAAGACCTTTCCAAGCTTCGGGATGGCATCTTCGGATATGATCCCTTTTAGGACAAAAACAAGCTGTGTGGCCTTTAATATCTGATTTTTGCAATAATGCAGTTTTTATTCCAGTTTTCCAGCCACCGCAAGATCTTAGTTTTTCGATACACTCATTAATTTTAGAGGAATCCTTAATCCGATAATAGGACTCAAGTATCCCGATTTCACCATGAGAAAGGTCAGACCAAGGCCATTCTCCTTCCTTTTCAAAATATAGCTGCCCATAGAGAAAAGGGATGACAAGATGTTCAAAAAAATGTTGAAATTGAAATACCGGTGTAAGAAATTCAGCTTCTTCAAGGGGACTACACAAGCAGGCTGTGTTATCCCTTCGACTAATATGTCGATCTAAATCAGTTTTTATTTCTTCTATAAACAGAGCTGGGAGGTTTGAGAAAGTCCTGTCAGTTCTTTCCTCTAGTCGAATATTAAATATTCCGCTGAGTTCAATACCACCCAATGTATTAAGTCCCCCATTTTTAATTACAAGAAAGAGGTTCCCATCTTTTTTATAGGTGGCAGTAAACTCTATGGTTCCTGTTAATCCATTCTGCGTTGCAACGAGTACTGGGTAATTTTTTTTCAGCCATAGTATATCTTCACTCGTAATCATAGTTACATACACCAAGGTGAACGAGGAGTAAATGCACCTACAACAGCCGGTTCTGGCTTATTAATATGGGGTCTATGTGTAGGTGATGTCTCCTTAGAATCCCTCTCATGGAATATTTCTTTCCAGTCCTCAACGTCATCTGACCCACTAATTTTATTAAAAGAATGTACAGCAATATGTGTTACTAAAGCTTTTTCAGCGGAGTCTATTGTTCTTGATACGATATTATTTGTATTTGCCGGATCTTTCAGTTCTACCTTGCCAAAATTATCTTTCAATTCTTCAAGTACTTTCTCAAAAGATTTTTGTAGGTCACTTTTATTTCGAAACCCTTCTAATGCTTTAATGACAAATAACTCAAGCACAAATGTTTTTATAGGTACATTATTCCGGTGTCTCCAAATTTTGAGCAACCGAATAATGGGAACACACCCACTATTAACTATATAGTCGATATGAGTTTTAAGATTTGTCTGTAATCTCTCCTTGTCACCATCATTTACATTGAGAAACACATCAGACGATCCCTCAATAAATCGCCCTGGAACTACATCTATATGGTAACTACTTGGAGTAGATGATCCTTTCAGATTCAAAATGCGTTCCGCCGATGCCTTATGTTGTAAAAGATATATATTACTTAGATGTGCGGTAACATCATCTCGTATTTCTTTTAAGGTGCGTGTATCACTACTTGGAAAATAGCAAACAATGTCAAGATCATAGCTATCCTGATTCATTGCACCTTTTGCTTGAGAACCCGCATACTTAATAATTGGATCAGCTCCGAATTCTTTTCTCAAAAAATCGGTAATCTCTTTTTTATGCTCCTGCAAACATTTCTCTTGTTCAGGAGTCAACTCTTGTGATTTTAGCAAGTCCATTAAGAACTTTTCAATGGTATTCATTTTGTTTTTTTTAATTAGTTAATTTTTAATATTTGCACAAACCCTCCTTGATCTTTTTCGTGGTCATACACTATTAACGCTGGATCTGACTTTGGTAATAACTCTCTGCCACAGAGTACCGCGATTGGTGCAGGGATAGCAGGGAACAAGTGAATGATAACGTTTCCTCCATGTCGGTCTCTAATCCTGGTGAGCACTTCTCTATATGCGCTCCTGAATTTTTCAAGCCTCGATTTCTGGCTTAAGAAATTGGTAGCAGGGAAATCTATTGAAATTTCATAGAGGTGCGGTTTACTATCGAATTTTTTATATACCTCGTCCTCATGTATTTTTCCACTCAGTGATAGAATTAATGCTACATTTAAATCATCTGTTCCTGAAACTTCACGTTGACGATATTCAAAATTACTATCAACCTCTGGTTTCCATTTCCAGTCTTCAGTATCACGGTGGCGCTGGTACAAATCCGCTGAAATAGTATTCCCAATAGAATTGCCAAGTTTAATCAGCAAGGGGATAGGGCCTAACGCAAAAATTGAAATATGGTCAGGACGGGATCTGTCATTTCCGTCTCCTAAATCACGTTCAACCTTCCGGCCAATTTCATCAGCAAATGATTCCCAGAAATTTGCTTCACCTCTTCCAGGCCGGTTAGTATAATCCAGTAAGATACCTCTGTCATCAGCGGGGAACAGTGGAAGAATACCTTGGTGTGCCTCACTAACTGATATTTGTACTGGCCTATCACCTATGTTAGCTATAAATCGAAGGACAATAGTTTTTGCGTTTGGTTGAAGATCGGTTTGCCTCCGAATTCTTTCTTCGTGAGCTTTCTTATACTTCCGCAAATCCTCAACAGTATATTGTGCTTTATTTTTCCCGTCAATTAGCTTTGAATGGTCATGACAGACAAGTATCAAATTATCAAAGTCGGTAATCAGCGCTGGAGACAGAATTTCATCACCACGGGGGCCACCCGGAGCGGCAGCCACAATATGAGCCATGTGGGCAAAATTGTCTTCTTGAAGAGTGAGATTATCTCGCCAAACATATTCGTTGCAGCCGGGAAATTCACAACGACCTCCTGACAAAACCCATAGTTTGAGTTTTGTAGATTCAGAAATTGTAGGGCGGTTTTTCATAGGATTTGGATTTTATGGTTTGCGGAGGGAAGAAGGTTTTTTGATAATACTGACTACCTTTCCATTGATAATAAAATCATCATCTGCGTGGAGGTAGATTGGTTCGTAATTGTAAGATGAATCAGCCATCAGGACAATCTGTTCATTTTCTTTGTCTACAATAAATCGTTTAATAGTTGCTTTGCTATCAATTATTGCAAGTACAATATCATTATTGTTAGGAGACTTTTGGTTTGAATCGATTATTGCAAAGTCACCATCTTCCAGTCTCTTACCTGAAATCTCAGCTCTGTTCATTGACGCCCCATCACTTTTGACGGCATACAAGCCATTAGCACTTTTCCGGTTAAGCAAAGTGCTTGAAACTTTTATAAATCCGCTATAATTAACCTCGGCAAATACATTAGCCGGACCACAATTAGCAGTACCAATTATTGGAATAGAGAAAATCTTTGATCCGCTTCTTATTAGGTTTCCTGTCCATTTCGAAGCGTGGGCAATAGAACCAGTAGACTTGTTCAGTGAGAAAAAGCCTTTCTTTTCAAGTTGGGCGAGATGGTGCTTAATCTTCTGGGGGGACTCATTTGACATACCTATTGCCGCAGCCATAGCACGAAGGCTCATCTCACCGAATCCGGCTTGCTTTGATATTTCTAACAATTTCTCTTGAATTTCATGCATATCCCAAAGGTAGCAAAATCTTTAATAAATGTAAAGCCTTATTACTTGACAAACTTGACACAGGTTTTCCACAATTGGAGCAAATGATGCTAATACCATTGCCAAAGAATTTCATCCGGTATTTAATGAAGATGATTTGATAAATCTACCCAGATACTCCATGTACTTAAAGCTGATGATAGATGGAGCAAGTTCACAACCGTTCTCTGCAACGACCCTACCTCCTAAAGCAGTTACAGACTCATTCAAAGAAAAAGTGATTACACTTTCAATGAAGAAATACAGAAGGGAAAGAGCGATTGTTGAGAAAAGTATATTTGAGAGGTATCAGACGCCAGAGGAAAGTAAAGAGCAAAGACTATTTGACTAACAACAAATCGTAACATACCTTCTTCTGCTTTTATTTCGGAAAAAAGTTTCAGATTTGCAAATATGTCTCGATCAAAAAACCATCATTTTGTGCCTCAATTTTACTTAAGAAACTTTTCTACGGATGAATCACGTAAAACAATTGGGCTATATAACCACATAAATGACTTTTTTTTCGCAAAAGCCGGCATTAAACACCAAGCATACAAGAAAAATCTTTACGGAGAAGATGACGAAGTTGAAAAGGAGTTTTCAAAACTGGAAAGTGTCTTAGCTGGTATCTTTCAAATAATACTTACAAAATTTTATCCCCCACCACAAGATTCTGTAGCCTTCACATATCTAAAAGAGTTTATACTCTTACAAATGTTTCGGACTGAGAAGGCTGGCAGCGATTTGGAGGCTGGTATGACCAAAAGCGCTCAATCGATTCTTAAAGCAATGGGAAAGCAGGATGAGGATATAGAAGGTCTGTCTGCTCATCACCCTCAGTCTACGTTAGTTAGCCTTACTTACTTTGCTGATCAAGTGCCTATGCTCAATTATCTTTCGGTTAAAACAATCGTAAATCTTACGAGCATTCCTTTCATTATATCCGATCACCCAGTTATAAAATATAACCAATGGATGGAAAGCAAAGGTGAGTACATGGGAGCAACCGGTTTAGCCGTAATGGGGTTACAAATATTTTTGCCTATCCACCCCCGAGTAATGATTTGTTTATATGATCCGAAAATCTATAAATGCGGAAAAAAAGACAAGGAAATAGTAAGAATGGAATCTGAAAATGATGCCCACCAGCTCAATGGATTACAATATTTATTTAGTGATTCGCAATTATACTTCAATAGCGATATTTCAGAAGGTTATATTAAAGAATTGGTTAAGAGCAATGTCGGTAAAAAGAAATCAAGCAACCCCTCTTTTTTCATCACAAAAAGCGTGAATCTTTTAAACGGAAAGCAAAACCAACTCATTCTTAATTCTTTCACTGAACCTCACAATAAATTGAATTTATCAATTTTTAAAATTCTTAAAAAAGCTAAATCAATCTCATTGCCAGAGAATTTACCGACAGTACGGGATCCATCACTTTATAACCTTCAGAAGTAATAGGTTAATATAGAGATATGAGAGGTTTAGATGTTGTCATTTTTTGAATAAAAGTCTACACTAGTGAAGTATATTTTAAATCTAAAGCTGTCAAAAAATCATCCTTGCTCATGTCGAAATTTAGGCTGAAATTGATTGCCTTCCTTACTAAATCCTGAAGTTCATCCAACATAATAGCCATATTCACTTTAAGCATATCGCCATGAACAATCCTGCTTCTGACATTATAAAGGTTTTTTACTTTCCTGTAATTTATTTTATATTCAGCCTTGTCTCCGGAAAGTATAGTGGCAGCATTCTTTGAAATCGAATGAGCAATTTTACCCGACCCTCCTTTGAACAATGCTTCCAGGCAGATCATGAGTGTTACGAATTTTGCTTTCGCATCAACAATGTCATAAGATATGTTGAAATTGGAAAAAGCGAGATCTGTTAATTTATTTACTTTAAAACCTGGTTTATACCACTGAGCAAATTTTATAACATCAGTATCAGTGATTATAAATTTATTCGTTGCCGGAGGGAAAAAGATTGGATTAAATCTACTAATAACTTTTCGATTGTCTGCTGCTATCATAAATTCAGTCTTGCAGCTAACATCTCCGTTTTTTAAAAGTCTGAGTTGTTGAACAAGTGGTCTGACAAACTCAGTCATTTCGTTTACAGCAGGAATTATTGTTTCAAATGTTGTACCTCCATTGACTACGTGTTGGGTAATATTTTTAATCCGTTTTAAAATCACAATTTCCTGTTCTCTAAGTATACTTAATCCGTTGTAAACTGTATTCAGTAATAGGTCATAAAATTCCAAGGAAATTATCATCGGGGGCTCTTCATGATTTATTCCCTTTTTATTTTTTAATTTCTTATCAAGTGCAGCTCTTTTTGTCAGTTTGGTGTTAGGAGATGGAGCGATTGGGCCTTTTATATTGAGCGCTATTGAATTTTCAGATTTGAATCCCAGGGGCAATCCGAATAAGTCCCCAAATTTCTTTTCTAATTCATTTAGCTTCACCCGAATAAATTGATATCCATGACACTCAATTACCGGATTTAGTTTGAGTACACTTTTGTCTAGGTTGGTTATTAAGGCGTATGATTCGACAGGGTAGCTATATGTTTTTGACATAGGCTTGAATGTAAAAAATAGTTTGCGGATTTAGAAGGGTTAAGGGGCTAAGAAAGTAAATAAAGATGTCAGACGTTGTTTGCGCGTTTAAGAATCGACTTTTGCTCAAGAAATTTACTTCTTCCTTTTTCCTTTATTCTCTTTATACTGGTTATGAACCAAGTTAATCAGCATTTCTTCCTCAACCGAAAAATAAGCAGCAATGGCATAGATTTCTCTGAGTTTGAAATCTTCGGGATGCTTTAGTCGAAGCTTGAATCTGGTAGTATTAGAGCCCAGGTACTTTGCCACCGGAGTAGGGGCTATCATATCAAATACTTCCTGGATAGTTTTGAACTCTCCCTTCTCAATAAGGGATTTGATTTTTTCAGTTTTTTTATCCCGTTCCTTAGCCATTTTTCAAAGAAACAGCAGAAGTACTGAACGGCAACTAAACGTTATCATAATTTAGTTTGATAAGTATTAAATGTATTTAAAAGATACATAACGTATTAATATAGATACATAATTTATCTTATTTTTATCCCCTTGCTACTTTAAATCACCGTAACCAAACTACCTGGAATATGAAAAAACGATTATTGTTTTCCTTGCTCTTTGTAACCCTTGCTTTTTTGAACTGTAAAAAGAGTGGAGGTTCAACACCTACAACAGCTTCTTCTCAATGGGCATTTAACGGGGCTACCTTCAAAGATGCCAACACAATCTATTCATCGAATTCAAACGAACTCTTTGCCAGTGACAACAATGGGAATTTTGTCAGAGTATTTTTCAGTACTGTTACAAAGCCTATATCTAGTGGCAACCTTACTGTGTTAGACTATGCGGCCACATTCACAAATAACTCTCAATGTTCAATGCAGGTAGGGAATGTAAATGGACCACAACCCCAACCGTTATCAACGGGTAAATCAGGAGATGCTGTTATACTCACAGTATCCTCATCAGGAAAACTTACTGCTTCCTTTACCAATATATCAGTACAAGATGGGTCAACGACCAAAACAGTGTCAGGTACGTTAGTGGAACAGTAACACTCAAATTGGTTATTTAAAATAATGGATGTATTCAATATTTTAGCTCTTTCGATAGGTTAAGGTATTGGTCACCTGTATTTGATTAGAGTATCCTCCTGTGTAAAAAGCAGGAGGATTTTATCGAAGTTAAATAAGTGTTTACACTTACAGAAACACAGTTGTTGCCTAATAAGCACGCCGGTACATTTGTTTTGGTCTCAATTATATTATTAAATACATTCATTAAAGATTAGTTGCATATCAAAAAATGATTTCATTCTTCGTAATCCATCTAACTGATTTGTTTTATTAATGAAAAGGCTCTGATTGGTAACATATCATTTTTAAAAGAGAAAAAAAACGTAAACAAACTGTTGTTTTTCTCCTGTTGTAACCAATGGTACTCCCTACTTTCATGAAAACTGTTTAAGCGCTCAATCCAGATTATAATTATTAGCTGTGACTGTAGAAGTATTTCTAACAGAGAGGGGAGT
>JBGALE010000013.1:0-34097 GCA_044223995.1 Chitinophagaceae bacterium | reverse complement strand
GAAAAAGGGTGCAGTAATACCCAATGGATTTGTTATTTAAAGAATTGAATAAATATAAACATCCTCTTCCGGGGATGTTTTTTTGTGTACTTTTATTAAACATGTAATTTTTACATATTAGCCTAAACGATTGCTATGTCATCAGCCTTCACAGGCGTCAAGCCTAAACTCAGCCTAAGCCAGATTATAAATATGAGCGTGGGTTTCTTCGGGATCCAGTTTGGATGGGATCTTCAGCGGGCAAATATGGGACGTATTTATGAAAACCTGGGGGCCAATCCCGACCAGGTACCCTTGCTATTTCTTGCAGCTCCGCTCACTGGATTGCTGGTGCAGCCTGTAATAGGTTATTTAAGTGACAGAACCTGGCATCCAAGGTGGGGACGAAGAAGACCTTATTTCATGATTGGCGCCATTACCAGTTCAATTGCATTAATATTTATGCCCCATAGTAAGGAATTGTGGATGGCAGCAGGATTGTTATGGGTGCTGGATGTATTTGGTAATGTTGCGATGGAACCATTTCGTGCATTTGTTACCGACAAACTACCCGATTCGCAAGTCAACAGGGGGTTTGTGATGCAAAGCCTGATGATAGGAATTGGTGGCAGCGTGGCATCAGCATTGCCATGGCTGATGAAAAATGTATTTCATATTGCCAATACAGCAGAGCAGGGGAGTATCCCGGAAAATGTAAAGTGGTCATTTTATATTGGCGCTTTTTTCTTCCTGACTGCAGTATTATATACGGTATTTACAACCAAGGAATATCCACCTTCGGATATTGGCTTCAGGGAAAAAGTAAAAGAATCCAATAAAGGTTTTGGCGGCGGCGTAAAAGAAATCCTGCTTGCTCTGCAAAATATGCCGGCAAGGATGCGGATTATTTCACTCGTGCAGTTTTTCACCTGGCCGGGGCTTTTTTTAATGTGGTTTTATTATACTACCACGGTTGCGGTAAATGTATTTGGCGGTAAAGATGCCAGCGATCCTGTTTACGCAAAAGGTGCAGATTTTGGCAGCCTGACTTTATCATTTTATAGCGTTATCACCATTTTGTTTTCATTTATACTTCCTTTTATTGCTGATAAGTTGGGCAGAAGGTTGACGCATACCTTGTGTTTATTATGCGGGGCACTTGGATTGATTAGTGTGAGCTGGGTGCATGATAAGAATATGCTCTTTGTTTGTATGATAGGAATTGGAGTAGCCTGGACAAGTATTCTTTCAATGCCCTATGCATTGCTGAGCGGATGTCTGCCAAAAGATAAGGTGGGTATTTATATGGGCATATTTAATTTTTTCATCGTTTTGCCGGAAATCATTGCGTCACTGGGTTTCGGTTGGCTCATGAAAAATGTATTGCATGAAAACAGGTTGGCGGCAGTTATCATTGGTGGAGTATTAATGATACTCGCAGCGTTGATATGTTTCCTTTTTATTAGAGAAACAAAGGTGGATGACATAGAAACTTCCAAACTGGAAATCGAAGAACAAAGATCAGTATAGTATATGAAAAAGTTATTGTTAGCAATTGTAGTTGTATTTTATAGCGTCTTTCTTTTCGGGCAGGATGTAGTGGTTTATCCCACTAACTGGTGGGTGGGAATGAAGCTGAATAAAATACAACTGGTACTGCGTGAAACAGACATGAACAAAATCATTGCTGTTGATAATCTCGTTGTGAAATCATCTTCACCGGATCTGACCATTACAAAAGTTACCAAACTTCAAAACAAGCGCTACATCGTGTTGGATGTAACCATAGCGCCCAATGCTAAACCTCAAACTGTCAATTTTACCTTTGGTGAAGCGAACGGAGAATTGCGAAAAAAAATAAGCTTTGAATTAAAGGCACGCCGTAAAGGCAATGGCAGTGCCTATGCGCAGGGTGTTAGTGCTGCGGATTTTATTTATTTCCTCATGCCCGACCGGTTCAGCAATGGCGATGAAAGCAATGATCATATTGCCGGCATGCGTGATCAGTCGCTCAACCGCGATTCCATCTTCCTGCGTCATGGCGGCGATATCCAGGGTGTTATCAACCACCTCGATTATATTCAAAACCTCGGCGCTACGACCGTGTGGATGACGCCCGTATTGGTCAATGATATGCCCAACCGTACAGAACATGGTTATGCATTTACCGATCACTATACCATTGAACCCAGGGTAGGAGGTGCAGCAGCGTATAAAAAACTGGGAGATGAATTGCACAAAAGAGGCATGAAACTGGTTCAGGATGCCGTGTACAATCACATTGGTTTGTATCATTGGATCATGCAGGACCCACCCGACAATACATGGGTACACCAATGGCCTACGTTTACACAACCCAATTATAAGGAGCAGGTATTTTTTGATCCGCATGCTTCTGAAAAAGATAAAAAGCAAATGGCTGATGGTTGGTTTACCAATATGATGCCCGATGTCAACCAGTCAAACCCCATTGTTGCCAATTTTTTGATACAGCATGCCATTTGGTGCGTGGAAGAATTTGGTGTGGACGCATGGCGTATCGATACCTACAAATATGTTGATCTTGAATTCATGAACCGTTGCAATAAAGCATTGACGGACGAGTACCCGCATATCACCATGTTTGGCGAAAACTGGGGGGAAGGTGTGGTGAACCAGGCTTATTTTACAAAAAACAATTATAACACTGCATTTAAAAGTAATCTCACAGGCGCACTCGATTTCGAAATGTTGTTCAATGGCATACAACCTGCCGTTACGCAGGGGCCAGGGGGCATCTACAAACTTTACCAAACCACCAGCCTCGATTTTATGTACAAGGACCCGATGCAGAATGTCATTTTCCTCGACAACCATGATATGACACGTTTCTTTTCTGCTGTTAGGGAAGATGTAGCCAAACAAAAAATGGGGTTGAGCTGGTTGCTTACCGAACGTGGTATTCCACAGTTGTACTACGGAACAGAAATACTCATGAAGGGCATATCCAATCCAGATGGCTGGGTGCGCCTCGATTTTCCCGGTGGATGGAAAGGTGATGCAAAAAATGGCTTTACCGGCGATGGATTGAATGCCGATGAAAAATCAGTACAGGAACTGACGAGGCGGCTGGCCAACTTCCGCAAAACTTCTTCTGCTATAAAAACAGGGAAAATGATGCAGTTTGTACCTGCCAATGGCGTGTATGTTTATTTCCGGTACGACAATAAACAAACAGTGATGTGTGTGATGAATACCAATAAAGATGCTGCAACGATATCACTTGACCGCTTCTCAGAAAGAGTAACTGGATATACCAAAGCATTTGATGTGGCTACCGGCACAGAATTTCCGCTGGAGAAAACTTTAACGCTTGGGGGAAATTATTTGCTGGTGATGGAGTTGAGGAAGTAGAGAAAGTCGGGAGTCGGGAGTCAGTACATTTTTATTGTATTGTCACACCGAACGAAGTGAGGTGTCTTGATGAAGCAGAAATTAGAATCGAGAAGTCAGGAGCCAAAAATCAAAAGTCAAGAACCAAATCCCAAATACTCCCAACTATAGGTTGTCCCTGCGATCGTTTTCTTTCTTTGCGATCTTCGCGTGAAAAGGAGCCTGGAGTAACATCCCCAACCCCAAATGTCAAATTCCAAACTTAATACTTAGAACTTAAAACTGTAAACTCATCAAAGCGTCACCCACCACACATTTTTTTGCCCTTCCTTACCCCAATCCTTTAATGATTTTTGTAAGGTGGTCTCCAGTTCTTTCCGGTTGACTTTTTTTCCCTTGCCAGCTATCACGAATTCGGATTCCTGTGGTTCTATCAACTGAACTTTGGTGGCAAACCAGGTTGTATACAATCGAGGTATTGCAAGCCCAAGTATCATACCCGGCAGGCCGCAAAAAGATTCCGGGCCGCCACTTACCGTGATTTCATCCGTATAAAAAGCCACTACATACACAGAGTCGCAGATGCGCGCAACTGCTTTTTTGCATTCAAATCCAACGATCGTCCTCGTTTCATCTGTTATCTTCCAGTCGAGGTGCCGGATACTATCCTGGATGATATAAGTTTCCTCATACACTTTTTTCCGGCCGCTGAATAGTTGTTTTTCCAAATCAGTGAGGATGGTGTTCTCTTTAGCAGGGCCAATGCTCCAGTCCTGCATTTTATTTCCATCGCCTTCACGCTTGCCGGGATGGTAGATGGTTTTGCTTCCCGCAAAATCAAGTTCAAAATACTTTGTATTGAATTTGGGCAATTTGGAAACATAGTCCTTGTACCAGCTATCGCTCTCATCGGTCCACTCATATTGCCGCTGCACATTTATCTTCCGTTCATATTCAATTTTTCCCTTGCTGAGAAACTGAGCCTGCGAAAAAGCAGCAAGGGTTGTATATATAAATAGTGCGGTAACAAATATTTTTTTCATAGCTGATAAATTTATTGTTGCTGGGCGCCTGCTTTCATCGCCGGGT
Organism: Chitinophagaceae bacterium; assembly: GCA_044223995.1. Classification (GTDB taxonomy): domain Bacteria; phylum Bacteroidota; class Bacteroidia; order Chitinophagales; family Chitinophagaceae; genus JACMLD01. Next base: position 29,657 of record JBGALE010000013.1, on the reverse strand, counting down.
TTTTGGAAAAATTATATGTAAAGGTAATCAGCCAAACCCTGCGTACCGTGTTGTAGGTATTTTCACTGATGAAATTACTGCTGGCATCTCTTGAAAAACCAATATTCTGGTTCAATACGTCCAGTACACAAAGTTTAAGTTCTGCTGTCTTGTTTTTCAGGAATTTTTTACCGAGATAGGCATTCCATTTCACGCTGTTCAGGTTGCGGTCGAATATACTGGTCTTCTGACGTATGTTGATATTAACATCAGAGGTAAACTCCATTTTCCAGGGTAAGATGACGTTACCACCCAGCTCGCTTTCACTGGTCCAGTATTTGGTCACTACATCTTTTCTGAGCGAAGAAACGCTGTGATTGCGTGAGGCGCGGGGTGAAAAATAAACGGAGAATTTATTTTCCTTATCGTAATTGATATTAAATCCAACATTATAACTGTAATTATCATTAATATTCTTCTGCCCATTCACAAAACTATTGTAACGGTTTAACTGCCCGCCGAAGTTGAGACCGATATTGATATTTAATTTTTTCCATTTAAACCAATAGCCACCCCAGAGGTTGGCATTGTAATTTCCTTTTACATTCACAAACTGGTTGGTTCTTCTCCCCACAGAGTCTACATTGGATGCAACGCCTATCGCATTGTCTGTAACATTGGCATAGGTGCTGATATAAATATTCCTGCTGGTAAGCACTTTATAATCGTTGTAACTTAGATTGAAAGTATGATTGAAAGATTGTTTTAAGTTAGGGTTGCCAATCTGGATGTTCAATGGGTCGGTATTTTCCCGAATGGGTTGTATCTGGTCCAGTGTTGGCTGCCGTGTATTCCCATTATAAGTGAAGCTGATCCGCTTTTGAGCAGCTATATTATAGCGGATGTTCGCCCTTGGAAAAAGATTGGTGTAGGAGTATTTGTACAGGTTGTTTGTACGCAGATCTTTTTGCCGGAAATCGGACAATGACACACCAGTTCCAAATGAATACACCAGTTTATCGTTGTTTACTTTTAATGAAAGACCTGCAGTATGGGTATTGATGAGAAATGAATAGTCATTGCTGTACAAAGAATCACGGATTTCATATTTGGGATCGGTGCCGGTTGTTTTGTTGAATGAATTGCGCAGCGCTTCGCTGTTGGTGACACGAAATGCATAGTTCATCTCCAGGAATACTTTTTTTGAAAGCGGTTCCGTATAGGCTACGCGCGAATTAAAACTAAGTGTATTGGACTTGCTTTCCTTTTTCTGGTCGATGGTATCAGTCCTGAATTTATCACCCAGTGAATTGTAAAAATCATTGTAGGATTTTACAAAGCCATTGGTTTCATTGTTGTCGTACTTCTCGTCGATATTGACCGAAATCGTTCTCCCTTTCTTTTGAAATTTTTTCCGCCACAGCAGTGATGAATTGAATGCGCCCTTTGTTCCGTCGGAGTTAAGGTTTCGTTTACTTGTATTGACCGGGTCTTTTGCCTCGTTGAGTGATTCACTCGTGTAAGCTGCCACACTATGACCTTTGGTTGCCGAACCATTCACGGTTATTTTCATACTGGACAGGGAATCCAACTGAAGATCATAAAAGGCATCGACCTTGTTATTGATATTCTGGTGATAGGTATTGCGCGTTTGATTGCTGAAATATTGTGTATCGGGCAGAATAGTTTGTGTTCGGTTGCTGCCTTCTACGGAAACTTCCTGTTTGTAATAGCGGTAATTGCCATTTACGTTATTCTTATCGTTGTTCCATTTGTTCGAAAAATGAAGGCCCCCGTTCCAGGCTTTGGGTAATCCTTCTCCATTGTACTGGCCGCCCCAGGTATCAAAGTCATCGCCGGAGGAGAAAGAATAAAAATAGCCTTCGTCTTCATTGAATTCAACATTGCTGCCGCCACCGTATTTATCATTGTCCTGCCAGCCCAGTCCCGCTTTTCCTGTATTGGCCATCGTACCAAAAGCAGATATTTTTCTTTTTCCCTTAAAGGCATTGATCATGGCAGTGTTTTCAAAATTGCCCGGTGTACCACCTCCCAACTGTGCCTTACCAAAATATCCTTTCTTCATATCATCTTTCAGCTTCAGGTTGATGGTTTTTGTTTTCTCCCCATCATCAATGCCTGTAAATGTAGCCTGGTCGCTTTTTTTATCAAACACCTGTACTTTATCAAGCGCATCGGCGCGAAGGTTTTGTGTAACCACTGCCGGGTCATCACTGAAAAACTCTTCCCCGTCTACCAATACCTTTTGCACTTTTTCACCCTGCGCGGTTATTTCACCCTTTGCGTTTACCTGTATACCGGGTAATTTCTTCAGCAGGTCTTCTACTGTTGCGCCCTGCCGGGTGGCAAAACTATCGGCCTTAAATTCAAGTGTATCACCTTTAATCCGAATAGCGCCGATTTTCTGGCTGACCACTACTTCTTTCAGCAAATCACTTTTACGGATCAGGCTCAGGTTGCCCAGGTCAATATTATTATCTTCTTTAATGGAGAGCGGTTCCACATAATCGGCAAACTTTGGATAGCTGATCATCAAAATATAATCTCCCTTTTGGAGGTTGCTGATTTCAAAATCGCCTTTTAGATGGCTTCTTGTAAATGAAACCAGTACTGAGTCGGATTTACGCAAAACGGATATGACAGCATTGACCAGTTCTTTTTTTTCACTGGTGTCCCGTACATTGCCTTTTAAGGTGACTTGTTGCGCGAAGGAGGTGAGGGAGAAGCATATCCCTAATACAAGCAGTGGAATGGTAAGTCTTCCCATAGAAGGTTTTGGTTGAAATAAGGTTTAATGATAGATGCTGATCAGTAAAACCAGTTATCGAATATCTTTTAAAATCAACTAACTTTAAAAAGACGAACTCATAATTTTAGGTTAAATGGAACCCTGCCTCCGGCAAACCGGTAGATGCAGGAATCTGAATAATCCATAAGATATGGGAACTGTGATTTATCAGGAAGATCGGACTGGTATCAAAAACGTACAAAAACAGCGCAAATTGTATTAATATGGAACAACCAATTGCCCGCCGCTATGAAGAGGATAATTTTGTAGATACTTCGAAAAAAGTGTGGAATTATTCCCTGCTCACTGACGAGGACATACGAAATTTCCAGAATGGCACCCATTATCGCCTCTATGAGAAGTTTGGCTCGCACTCCATCCAGGTGAACGGCGTTTGGGGTATGTACTTTGCTGTATGGGCGCCCAATGCCACTTCCATATCTGTAACAGGTAATTTTAATGACTGGCGGACTTTTGAATACGAACTCACACCGCGCTGGGACAACAGTGGTGTATGGGAAGGGTTTATTCCCCATTTCAGCCTCGGTGAAGTATACAAATATCATATCAGGGGATTTGCCGGTATTGAAACAGATAAAGGCGATCCCTTCGCTAATTTTTGGGAGCGTCGTCCCAATACGGCTTCCATCACCTGGGATATGTACCACGAGTGGAAAGACGATGGCTGGATGAAGGAAAGAAAAAAACACAATGCATTAAATGCACCATGGAGCGTTTACGAGGTACACCTGGCCAGTTGGATGCGCCCCGATAAAAATGACGAAGAGAGTTACGATACGTATAATGGCATGCGCGAAAGAATGGTGCCTTATGTGAAGGAAATGGGTTTCACCCATGTGGAATTCATGCCGGTAATGGAGCATCCTTTTGACGGAAGCTGGGGCTACCAGGGAGCGGGATTCTTTGCTTCTACATCAAGGTTTGGATCGCCGCAGGATTTTATGCGGCTGGTAGAAGCATTTCATAACGAAGGAATAGGTGTATTGCTCGATTGGGTACCATCGCATTTTCCTTATGATTCGCATGGTTTGTACATGTTTGATGGAACGCACACCTATGAATATGCTGACATGCGCAAAGGCTATCATCCCGACTGGAACTCTTATATTTTTAATTATAAAAGGGGAGAGGTAAAATCATTTTTGATCAGCAGTGCCATTTTCTGGCTGGATAAATTTCATGCAGATGGTTTGCGCGTAGACGCAGTATCGTCTATGCTCAAACTAAACTATTCGCGTACGGAGGGTCAGTGGGAACCCAATGAATTTGGTGGTGACGGAAACCTGGAAGCCATTGCATTCATCAAAGATTTAAACGAAACGATATTCCGCGATTTCCCCGATGTACAAACCATCGCCGAAGAAGCGACCGACTGGCCGGGCGTTTCCAAACCTACTTTTGCTGACGGTCTTGGATTTGGCATGAAATGGATGATGGGCTGGATGCACGATACACTTGATTACTTTAAGCTGGATCCCGTGTACCGGAAGGACCACCAGGATAAGTTCAGTTTCAGCATGATGTATTTCTATGATGAAAACTTTATGCTGCCGCTTAGCCATGACGAAGTGGTGCATGGAAAATCACCGATGCTGTATAAGATGCCCGGTGACGACTGGCAAAAGTTTGCCAACCTGCGGCTGATGTACAGCTATATGTTTACCCACCCGGGCGCCAAACTGTTATTTATGGGTGATGAGTTTGGCTCCAGCAGGGAATGGAATTATAAAAGCGAATTGCCCTGGGATCTGCTGCAGTTTGAAAGCCACCGTCTGCTAAAAGATTGTGTGCGTGATCTTAGCCTGCTGCTGAGGAACGAACCTGCTTTGTATGAGAAACAATTTGCCAAGGGCGGTTTTGAATGGGTTGACCTAAATCACAGAAATGAGTGTGTGATGGTATACCGCAGAAAAGGCCTGAAAGAAGCAGATGATGTGCTGGTTATTCTAAATATGACACCGGTTATCCGGCGCGACTGGAAAATATATACATACGGGAAAAAAGCCTGGAAGGAAATCTTTAACAGTGATCTAAAAAAATACTGGGGAACGGGTGATGTATTTAACCCGGAACCGGAAGTAAAGCTGGTGGATAAAAACAACAATATGTTTGAAATAAATGTGCATTTACCTGCGTTAGGGGCTATAGTGTTAAAGTAGACGGATATACCCAATCCTTTCAATTAAGTGCGATCGCTATGAAATACCTTCTGAACTTCGTTTTTGTCGTTGCCGCCTGTCCCGGTTTTTCACAGGCAACAGATAGTTCGGCATTTTACCTGCAAAAAGGCAACGAAGCAAAAAATGAGCGCCGCTTCCTGGTGGCTTCACAGTTGTATAAAAAATCAATCCAGTTTAAGGCAGATAATGTTGCTGCGCAACGTGAATTGGGCAATGTGTCTATGGAAATGAGAAAATTTCCTGAAGCCATACTTGCCTACAGTGAAGTGGTCAAGACAGAACCGAACGATACTACAGCCGTTCAAAACCTGGCGCATTTATTTTTCTGGACAAGGAAATGGAATGATGCCATTGCTTACAGCAAAAAAATGCAGGTGTTGAAAACTGGCAGGGATGCAAATTATATTATTGGAAAAAGTTTTTACGAGCAGGAAGATTTCGGACAGGCGTATACCTACCTGCAAACAGCAGCGAAAGAAGATCCATCCAATGGAGAAATCCCCTATACCATCGGTAAGAGTTTTGTGGAAATGAGCAATTACCGTGCGGCTGCACCATTTATGGAAAAAGCCGTTCAGTTGGATTCGTCCAATGGAAGAAAGATATATGAATGCGCGTTAAATTTTGCAGCAATACCAGACGATAAAGATGCGGTGAAATATTATTTGCTGGCGGCTGAGCGCGGGTACAGGACAGACAATGACTATTATGAAAACCTGTCGGTTTCCTACCAGGGCCTGGGGCAAATGGATAAATGTATTGAACTGCTGAAAAAAGTGCTGGAGAAGAAGCCGGCCGATCTTGAACTGCTGAATACGATTGCTGATATTCATTATAAAGTTGGCAAATACCAGGAAGCGATGGATTACTGGGATAAAATATTGTACTACGACAAGCAAAATGCCAAAGCCCTCTACATGATTGGTATGTGCTATCAGAAAAAAGGAGACAAGGAAAAAGGTATGCAGCTCTGCGACCAGGCCATCAAGATGGATCCGTCTCTACAAAATATGAAACAAAAGAAGATGAATATAGGAATGTAATTCATTGTTTACATTCTCTCCGGGACTTTGATACCCAGTAGCTTCATTGCTGAAGCAATTATATTGGCAGTCATCATACTAAGCCTTAGGCGCAATTGTTTCTTTTCCTCACTCTCTGCATTCGTGACAGAATGTTCCGTGTAAAATGAATTAAAATTTTTCGACAGGTTAAAAACATAATTGGCAACTACAGAAGGATTGTGTTCCAGTGAAGCCTGTTCAATAATGGTATCATATTCTTCCAGCGATACCAGCAGGTTTTTTTCGAGTGGTAATAACCCGGTTTTGTCAGAAGTGATTTTTATCCCTGCTGCTATCGGTTCTTTCCTGAGAATGGATTTTATCCGCGCATGCGTATATTGAATAAACGGCCCGGTAAAACCATGAAAGTCGATGCTTTCTTCCGGGTTAAATATCATCCTTTTTTTAGGGTCCACCCGCATGAGGAAGAATTTCAATGCCCCCAAACCGATGGTGTCGTACAGATCTTTTAATTCATCTGCTGTAAAGTCTTTTACCTTCCCCAGTTCGATCGTTTTTTGTTCAGCTACTTTTACCATTTCATCAATCAAATCATCTGCATCCACCACGGTGCCTTCTCTTGTTTTCATTCTTCCGGTAGGCAGTTCCACCATTCCATAACTCAAATGATAAATTCCTTTTGCAGAAGGCATCCCGAGTTTTTCACATATCAGTTTCAATACTTTGAAATGATAATTCTGTTCATCACCCACTACGTATATACTCTGGTCACATTTGTATTCTTCATATTTATTAACCGCCAGGCCAATATCCTGCGTGATGTAGACAGCAGTGCCATCTTTCCGCTGTACAATTTTTTCATCCAGCCCATCTGCCGTTAAATCAATCCATACACTACCATCTTCCCTTTTTATAAATACCCCTTTTTTCAATCCTTCTTCCACGAGTTTTTTACCAAGAATATAGGTTTCACTCTCGTAATATACTTTGTCGAAATCACTGCCGATCCTTTTGTAGGTAACATCAAATCCCGCATATACCCAACTGTTCATCTTCTTCCAAAGTTCAATCACACCTGGTTTGCCCGCTTCCCAATCCACCAGCATTTGCTGCGCCAGTTTCATAATAGGTGCTTGCTTTTCCGCATCATCCTTGCTGATGCCGGTATCCACCAGTTCTTTTACCTGTTTCTTCAATTCTTCCCCAAATAACACATAATAATCACCTACAAAATGATCTCCTTTAATGCCGGTGCTTTCCGGGGTAGCTCCATTGGCGAATAACTGCCATGCCACCATGCTTTTACAGATATGAATACCTCGGTCATTGGCAATACAGGTTTTTACAATATCATATCCGTTGGCTTCCAAAATGGCTGCCGTACTCCATCCAAGAAAATTATTTCTCAAGTGGCCCAGGTGTAGCGGTTTATTGGTATTGGGCGAAGAATATTCCACCATCACACGCTGGCCTTTCGGTTGCTGCTTACCGTAAGAAATGTTGTCAAAGTTCTTTTCCAACACATTGCACCAGTATGTATCAGCTATGACCAGGTTCAAAAAACCCTTGATGATATTATAGGAAGAAAATAATTGGGGATTGTGCTGAACGAGGTAGTCACCCAATTCCCTGCCCAGTGCGTCGGGTGCTTTTTTCAGTTCCTTGGTGAGTCCAAATAAAACAATGGTATAATCTCCCTCAAACTCAGGCTTGGTCCTGTTTACCTGGAATTGCCTGGAGGTAAAAGGCTGCTGGTATAACTGCGTGAGGCTGTTGGTTACTACTTCTTGTAAATGCGCTGCAATGGCCATAATCTTATATTCTTCAGGTGCGCAAAAATAAGAAACACCTGCCATAACTATCGGGAAAACAAAACAGCCGCACAAGGCGGCTGTGGACGGACACAGGGTTTAATGGTTTGCGGGTAAGTCATTAATGCAGTAAAACCCTGCAGAAATTTGCAGCATTGCCTGCATAGATGAAATATTACCTGTATGGGTTGTACAGGGTAATGGGTAATTTAATAATTGGTTAATCGATCAGCGACGGTGAATGAAAGTGGCGGTGAATATTTACCTTCGCGTTGCAAAAAAAGGGAACGAGTGACCAACAGGATAACCAGTCTTATAGATTTTTTTCATCCGCCTTTTAAAAAGTGGATGCCATTACAAACCTTTCGCTATGCAGCATGCGGCGGCGGAAATACCCTGCTGGGTTTTCTTATTTATTCTGTCGGCTATAAGTTTATATTTCGCGAAGCAGTATTTGATATGGGTTTTTATGCATTCAAACCGCATATCGCTTCACTGATACTGGCCTTCCTGGTGAACTTCCCGGTTGGTTTTTTACTGATGAAATACGTGGTGTTTGTTGACTCCAATATCCGCGGAAGGGTGCAACTGTTTCGTTATTTCTTTGTTTTTGTCTCCAACCTCTTTTTAAATTATATCCTGCTCAAGGTATTGGTTGAATACCTCTATGTCAATGCCATCCTCGCACAGGTAATAGCTACTGCAGTAGTGATTACCATCAGTTATTTACTGCAAAGACATTTTACTTTCAAAGTGGAGCAAACAGAAGTTGATTGATTACATCTCTTTGGGCTGTGTAAGACTGAACCAATTCCCGCATCCATCGGTGATGATGCATTCTGTTCCGTAAAATTGTTCCTTTGGCTCGGATTTGAAATACACACCTTTTGCTTTTAATTCTTCATAGGTAGCCTTGCAATCAGGCGTCAGTAAAACGCCGGCGCCCATCACGCCTTTGTCCAGTAATAATTTCAGTGCATTTCTTGTTTCATCATCAAATCCATTGATGTTTTCGGTGGCGGGAAACAATACAATTTCATGCTGCGGTTCATCGGGTGCCGTCACGGTGAGCCAACGGAAACCGTTTTGCATCGTGGCATCGGTATGAACTTTAAAACCGAGTTTGTTGACATAAAATTCGTATGCCTTTTGCTGGTCATTGACGAACAGGGATGTGTGTGAAAGCCTGGTTACCATATTTTTTTATTTATACAGCAAAGCTATACAGCAGTTATGGCAACCATTTCTTGAATATTGCTTTTGTTATTCGCCCGGCGGGTAGCTTTCTATAAAACAGTGGGGGATAAAAGTGGCGGGCCGTTCTTTTGCCATTTGCTTTTTGCGAAAAGCCATATTTCGGTAGTATTGGGGCGTAAAGCCAATTTCCTTTTTAAACAATGAACTGAAGGAACTGAGGCTTTCAAACCCTACTTCCATACAGACTTCCGACACTGTTTTTTCTTCTTTGAGGAGCAATTCTTTTGCCTTCTCGATCCTTTTCCGGGTCAGGTACTGGTGGGGTGTGCGCTGGTAGACCTGTGAGAACAGCCGGTGAAAATGAAAACGCGACAGGCAGGCGCTTTGGGAAATGGCCGACAGGTTGATGGGACCATCAAAATGCTCATCAATGAACAATTTGGCCGAAATAATGCGCTGGTAATGGTGGTCGGTTATCTTCACTGGTTTAAAGATAAGACATGACAGTTGTTTTTAGCCAGTTCTGCCAATTTTGCACCCTTCGGCCGGATGGCATAATGATTGACAACCAAAAGAGAACATTAAATTCTTTTAATTATGGGAAAGATAATTGGAATTGACCTTGGTACCACAAATAGTTGCGTTTCAGTAATGGAAGGCAATGAACCGGTGGTGATAGCCAATGACGAGGGACGCCGTACGACTCCGTCAGTAGTGGCTTTCCTGAAAAATGGAGAGCGTAAAGTGGGTGACCCGGCCAAGCGCCAGGCTATCACAAACCCGCATAATACCATCATGAGCGTAAAGCGTTTCATGGGCCGCCGTTTTGACGAAGTGACAAACGAAATCAGTCACTGGAGCTATAAGGTGGCAAAAGGTGACAATAATACCGTACGTATTGACATAGATGGCCGGCTGTATACGCCGCAGGAAATTTCTGCCATGATTCTTCAGAAAATGAAGAAAACCGCAGAAGATTACCTCGGTACAGAAGTAACAGATGCCGTTATTACCGTTCCGGCGTATTTTAATGATGCACAGCGCCAGGCTACCAAAGAAGCGGGTGAAATAGCCGGCTTGAATGTACGCAGGATCGTGAATGAACCAACAGCCGCCGCACTGGCCTATGGCCTGGATAAAGGTGGCAAGGATCACAAAATCGCTGTATTTGATCTCGGTGGAGGTACGTTCGATATTTCCGTCCTTGAGTTGGGTGATGGTGTTTTTGAAGTGAAATCAACCAATGGTGATACCCACCTGGGTGGTGATGACTTCGACAAAGTGATTATGGACTGGCTTGCTGAAGAATTCAAGAAAGAGGAAAATGTCGATCTCCGCAAAGACCCGATGGCTTTGCAGCGTTTGAAAGAAGCGGCAGAAAAAGCAAAAGTGGAATTGAGCTCTTCTTCAGAAACAGAAATCAATCTTCCGTATATCACCGCTATTGACGGTGTGCCCAAACACCTGGTGAAGAAATTAACGAGGGCAAAGTTTGAGCAAATTGCAGATACATTATTTGAACGTTGCCTTAAACCTTGTGAGCAGGCATTGAAGGATGCAGGCTTAAGTACATCCCAAATAGATGAAGTAATACTGGTAGGTGGTTCCACCCGTATCCCGAAAGTGCAGGAAATCGTTGAGAAATTCTTCGGCCGTAAACCAAACAAAGGTGTGAACCCCGATGAAGTGGTGGCTGTAGGAGCCGGTATACAGGGTGCGGTGCTGACCGGTGAAGTAAAAGATGTGCTGTTGCTCGACGTAACACCACTGTCACTGGGTATTGAAACCATGGGTGGGGTGATGACAAGATTAATTGACAGCAATACTACTATTCCAACTAAAAAATCTGAGGTATTCTCCACGGCCAGCGATAACCAGCCCGGTGTACAGATTCATGTATTGCAGGGCGAGCGTCCAATGGCCGGCCAGAATAAAAGCCTTGGTATGTTTAACCTGGATGGTATTCCACCAGCACCAAGAGGCGTACCGCAGATTGAAGTGATATTTGATATTGATGCCAATGGAATTTTGCATGTAACTGCAAAAGATAAAGGCACTGGTAAAGAACAAAAGATACGAATCGAAGCAGGCAGTGGCTTGAATAAAGATGAAGTGGAAAAAATGAAAGCAGAGGCAAGGGCGAATGAAGCTACGGATAAAGCAGAGCGTGAAAAAGTTGATAAGATCAACCAGGCCGATAGTTTGATTTTCCAAACGGAAAAACAACTGAAGGAATATGGCGAAAAAATTCCTGCTGATAAAAAAGCGCCGATAGAAGCAGCTTTGTCTAAATTGAAAGAGGCACATAAAAGCCAGGATATTGCAGCCATCGACGCCAGCGTTGCTGAAATGAACAATGCATGGACTGCAGCCAGTGAAGAAATGTATAAGGCAACACAGGGTGGTGCTCAGCCGGGTGCTGATGCACAGCAACCAGGTGGCGGGTCAAAGGCCGGAAATGGCAGTGAAAACGTTACAGATGCAGAATTTGAAGAAGTGAAATAAAATAGCAGCATATACGTTCAAAAAGTCCCGGTCAGCGATCGGGATTTTTTTTATGCGTAAGGGTCAATGCGTTATGAAGAGTACGCTAACAATCGTTTAGCCATCGCAGTTAGATGTTAACAGTTCATTAGTGATTTCATTTGCTTATTACAACAAGATGTGTTACCTTTGCGCCAGCAAATTGAGCAATAACAGCAGATAGTACGTACTACTACAGGGTGAATTAAAATCAGACACTTCTTTCTAACGATTCTCAGTGTTTTACTCCCGAACTGCTCAAGATATTTAGTGTAAATTAAAATAGAAATATATGAAGAGTGATCTAATGCCATCTCGTGTACAGATGGAAGCACAAGTATTCAACAGCCTGGTAAAAGAAGTAAAAGAAACAGTTGCAACCGGTATTGACATGTCCGAACCTAAAAAACCGTCCTTTGGATTAGTTGATTTATGGAACATCGAAAAAAACCGCAGGTCTGCAAACAGTCTTTTACGTCGCAGGACAGTTTAAGCGTCTGCAGCTATTATATAATTTGATAAATTAATAGCAGCTTTTACCAGATTCAACACCGGCCAGCCCGGTGTTTTTTTATGCATGCAGGCCTATCCCGGGGCAGACGAAGAATAGACGAACGTCAGACGAATGAGAAACGAAGAAATGCAATAAAAAAGCCACTCCCGGTACCTGGAAGCGGCTTTTTCAATTTTATGAATAAGGGAATCACATAATATCCATTGCTTTTACAAAGGAAGTACACTGGAAGGGGAGGATCAGTGTCAGCCATTCCCAATGCCAGTAAATAGCTGCTGCCAACCCAATGGAGGATGCAAAAAATACCAACCACCAAATACCTGTATACTTTTTCTGTGTTTCCATGCTGTAATTTTTTTTTGCGAAAATAGGCTAAATCGGTAAAAAACCCACTTTAATCCTCAAATCTGGCCGAATGCTTTGTGTAAAAAGTACGCAAATGCATTTTTTTGTATTATTTTCGTCACTCGCAAAACTATCTTGCCAGATGAAAGTCCATTTTTACGTTAGGTTTCATACAACAGTCGGTCAGTCGCTTGGCGTGACAGGAAATGCAGAAGAACTTGGAAATGCGGTATTGGCCAACAGGGTATATATGCAATATCTCAACGATGAATTCTGGCACTGCGAGGTAGAAATTGATAATACTAAAGCCCCGAAACTACAATATAAATACGTTCTTACGTATGCTGACGGCAACGAGGTCATTGAATGGGGAAACGATAAATCTGTTGAACTTTCCAAAGGCGCTGGCGAAATTCACCTGATCGATACCTGGAACCATGCAGGCGAATATGAAAATGCTTTTTTCGCTGCTCCATTCCAGGAAACTCTGCTCCGGGAGAGCCTTAGCAACCCGAAAATAAAGTCTCCCAAAACCTACACCCATATTTTTAAAGTAAAAGCACCCCTGCTGAAGAAGCATGAAGTGGCTTGTTTAAGTGGAGCTGGTGTGGCCCTTGGCGATTGGAACACTGATGACGTAGTAATCATGTCAAAGGAAGGGAACTGGTGGACAGTAAAACTTGCTATTCCGCGGGAGGCGTTTCCATTGCAATATAAATACGGTATCTACAATACACGCGATAAGGAATTTGTTCGCTTTGAAGACGGCGCCAACCGCATGCTCTTTGGTATTGATGCAGAAAATAGTATCACCATACTTCATGACGGATTTGAACACCTGCCCAATAACACCTGGCGCGGTGCCGGTATTGCCATACCGGTGTTTAGTTTGCGCAGCAAGGACAGTTTCGGCGTCGGTGAATTTCTTGATATCAAATTACTGGTCGACTGGTCAAGAAAGACAGGAATGAAAGTGGTTCAGATATTACCTGTCAATGACACTTCTGCCACACATACACAGGCCGATTCATATCCTTATGCTGCTATTTCGGCCTTTGCGCTTCATCCCATGTACATTAACCTGGAAGAAGTAGCAGGCAAGAAGCACGCAGATTTGGTAAAGCCGCTTCGTAAAAAACAAAAGCAACTGAATGAATTGCCAGAAGTGGATTACGAAGAAGTCATGAAATGCAAACTTGCTGCATTAAAGGAGTTGTACACTGTTCAGAAAGAATCCTTTCTTGCGGATGAATCATTCCTGCAATTTTTCGGCAACAATAAACACTGGCTGGTTCCTTATGCTGCCTTCTGTTACCTCCGCGATAAAAACGGAACAAGCGATTACAGCCAGTGGAAAATATACAGCAACTACGATAAAAACGCCATTGAAAAATATGTTGCACCCAAAGCACGCCACTACGACCAGATTGCGCTGCAGTATTTTATTCAGTACCACCTTCACCTCCAGTTAAAGAAAGCTACAGAATACGCACATAAGAATGGTGTGATCGTAAAAGGTGATATCCCCATTGGCATTTACCGCCACAGTTGCGATGCCTGGGTAAACCCTGCATTGTACAGTATGGATGTACAGGCAGGTGCACCACCGGATGGATTTGCCGTCAGGGGCCAGAATTGGGGTTTCCCCACTTATAACTGGAAAAAGATGGAGGAAGATGGTTATGCCTGGTGGAAACAACGGTTTGACGAAATGAGTAATTACTTCGATGCATTCCGCATCGATCACATACTTGGTTTTTTTCGCATTTGGTCAATACCCATCAATGCCGTAGAGGGAATCATGGGGAGGTTTGTTCCTGCGCTACCGGTACACATCAACGAGTTTTATGAACGTAATACCTGGTTTGACTACAACCGTTATACCAAGCCATTTATCAATGATGCCGTATTGTATGAGTTCTTTGGTGAAACTGCAACATTCGTAAAGGAAGAATACCTGCAGCCTGGCCACTACAGTCAATACGAACTGAAGGCAGAATTTGATACCCAAAGAAAAATTGAAACCTTCTTTGAATCGCTCGAACCCAACGATTATAACCTGCGTATCAAACACGGATTATATGATTTGCTGTCAAATGTGATCCTGTTTGAAGAAGACAACAGCGATGCTAAGAAATTTCATTTCCGTTTCGCCATCGATAGTACTGCTTCTTTCAGGCATCTTGACTGGAATACACAACAGCAGTTAAAGGATTTATATGTAGATTATTTCTTCCGTCGCCAGGATGATTTCTGGATGAAGGAAGCCATGCACAAACTGCCTGCACTTAAGGCATCCACCAATATGCTGATTTGTGGTGAAGACCTTGGACTTGTTCCGCATTGTGTACCACAGGTCATGAAGCAACTTGGTATTCTCAGCCTGGAAATTCAACGGATGCCGAAGGATCCCAAAAAGGAATTCTTTCACCCAAATGATGCGCCCTATCTTTCTGTCGTAACACCGTCAACGCATGATATGAGTACCATTCGCGGATGGTGGGAAGAGGACAGGACGAAGATTCAGCATTTCTTCAACCATGAACTGGGCCAGTGGGGTGAAGCGCCATATTTTTGTGAAGCATGGATCAACAGGGCGATTGTTGTTCAGCATTTATATTCACCCGCCATGTGGAGTATCTTCCAATTGCAGGACCTGCTTGGTATGAGTGAAAGCCTCCGCCGCGAGAACCCGCATGATGAGCGCATCAATATACCTGCTGATCCCAAACACTACTGGCGTTACCGTATGCACATCAGCCTTGAACAACTGATCAAGGAAAAAGAATTCAACCACGAATTAAGAGGGTATGTAGAAACCAGCGGAAGATAATTTTCCCTGCTATTTATCATTACCAGGCTTTCGTTGTGTCACTCCCTTGTACATTTGCAACACCGGGCAGCAATCATGTACGGCAAATTTGTTTACACGATGATGAAAATTAACTACTGGTCATTCAACCTTCCGTTTAAATATCCATTCACGATTTCCAAAGGAACAAAAACACACCAGCCATCATTGGTGGTGGAGCTGGATTTCAACGGCATCAAAGGATATGGTGAAGCACCAGCCATCACCTATTATGACATTACAGTGGATAAAATGATGGCAGATCTTGAAGCGAAAAAGACTTTCGTTGAGAAATACGCCTTCACTGAACCCGAGCGATACTGGCATTACCTGCATCATTTGTTGCCCAACAATCCATTCCTGGTATGTGCGCTGGATATGGCTGCATGGGACTTATTTGGAAAATTGCGGCAGCAGCCATTGTATTCATTTTGGAGTAAATCATATTCGGATGTTCCGTTAACAGATTATACCATTGGTATTGATACGGTAGAGAAGATGGTTGCCAAGCTGAAAGAAAAGCCCTGGCCGATTTACAAAATAAAACTGGGTACAAAGGAGGACATCAGGATTGTACGCGAATTGCGCAAACATACTGATGCAGCGTTTCGTGTCGATGCCAATGCCGGATGGAAATTTGAAGAAGCTGCTGAGATCATCCCATTGCTGAAAGAATTAAATGTTGAATTGGTAGAGCAGCCTTTGGCAAAAGATGATTGGGATGCTATGAAGAAATTGTATGCGCTGTCTTCACTGCCCCTGTTTGCAGATGAAGCATGTGTTAAGGAAGCTGATGTGGACAAATGTGCCGGTCATTTTCATGGCATCAATATAAAGCTGACCAAATGCAGTGGCATTACGCCTGCCCGCCGGATGATAGCACGTGCCAGGGAATTGGGCTTGAAGGTGATGATTGGCTGTATGAATGAGAGTACCATTGGATCAGCTGCGATTGCACACCTGGCTCCGCTGGTAGATTATATTGATATGGACGGCCCTTTGTTACTGGCTGAAGATATTGCTTCGGGCATTCACTATAATTATGGGATTGTATCAGTAAACGACAATCCGGGTTTGGGCATTTCTGTCAATTTCCCGTGATAAGATGTTTTGCAACTTACTTACTGGATGGTCAGTATCAATTTAAAGCAGATATTACGTCCCATATTGTACATACCCATATAGCCCGCAGGCGATTGGCTATAATATTCGAAATATTTTAAACGGCTCAGATGTGACTGGTAAATTTTGTTGAATAGGTTATTTATCTGGAACTGGCATTGCAACTGGCCAAATTTACCATAAGGTATTTCTGCACTGATGGAGCAGTTGAAGAGGTTGTAGCCAGGTGTTGCGGTTTCCGTATTGTTCAAAGCCAGGAATCGGTTCTGCATAGCCGTTATATCAGCCTCCGCTTTTACGATTATTTTTGAGAATAACCCCTTGTCCCGCTGAAACTCCTGCGTGATATCGCTCACCGACCTTGCTGGTGGAATCAGTGGAAGGTTTTCGCCATTATTTCCCCTGCCTTTAAATGCAATGCCGCGGTTATAACCATATGTGACTGAAAATGTATTGTCATAAGTAAACCCCTTAATAAAGGATGGCTTTATCCGTACAGTGGCTTCCATGCCATACAACTGTGCAGATGACTGCTGGTACTGGTATGTTTTATTACCCTGTGCATTGACCAGGGGATTTCCATTGGCGTCAGTTAATTGCGACAGGTATATATAGTGCTGAAGGTTATTATTAAAAACTGCGATCGAGAAATTTATAGTGTGGTGCTGCCATTCAATCCCAATATCTTCCTGCAGGCTGAATTCGGGAACAAACCCTTTATTGCCCAGGTATACAATATGTGCCCCGGGGTCCAGGCCATTGGATGCAAACTCAGTAATATTTGGTGCCCGGTAGCCCCTTGCGATGTTAGTTTTAATATAAAAATGTTCATTCAACTGGAAGGTGGCGCCAAGACTAACTGATATACCGTTAAAAGTTTTGCTGAATGCAGGGAATTGCAAATAAGCGCCTGTGGTATCGGGTATGGTTACCTGCCGGTTATACCCTGTATTCTGATCTTTTTTTACATAAAAATCAGGAGAGGATAAAAAGCGCGTATCGTATCTCGCGCCTGCGTTGATGGTCCAGTTTTTTTGCTTCCATTTGCCGACCAGGTATGCACCTGCATCAAACAAATGATAGTTGGGAATGGGGAAGTCTGTTGCGCCCCTGTTTTTATTATCCTGGTACATTCCATTAATGCCTGCTGAATATTCCGCAAATTGCCCGATGATTGAATTGAAACGGAATCCATAATTGATTGTGTTAAGCCGCACAAACATGCCTGCCTGCTGCGGGGTGGTTGGATGATTGTATTCGCGCCGTATATTTTGCTGGCCTGCCAGCAGTATGTCTATATTCCCATTTTTTAATTCATAGTGATGATTGCTGTATATACGAAAATGCTGTATGTGCTGATGCAGTGGACTTAACTGGTATGAATTAAGTTCCTTGTTATTTACTATGGGACGGTTTTTGACATCGTCTGCGTCTGCCTCCAGTACCTGTTTGGTAAATCTCCGTGTAAGCGAATCGCGGCTGCCATCCGGTATACCCTGCAGGTTGTCATAAGCAGTCAGGTTGAGGGTGCTGATATTATTTTCATATTTGTATTGAAGTAAAACAGATGCATTGGCTTCTTTGAAGCCGGTATTGTATACCGTTCCGTCTGCTTTGCTGGTATAATTTTTAGCTATTCTGTAAGAACCCCGAAGGGCAAATGAAAAGCGATTGCTGGTATTACTCAAGCGGAAACCATTCCCGAACAATCCATTGTTGCTTTGATATTCTGAAAAATATTTCTGATTTATCTTTTTATTGCCAATGACCGGCACAGATGGGAAAAGGCTTACGACACCTGCTACCGCATCTGATCCATACAACAGGCTGGCGGGTCCCTTGATTACTTCTGCTTTTTCAATATTGTACGGGTCAGCTTCCAGTCCATGCTCATCACCCCATTGCTGTCCTTCCTGCCGGACGCCATCGTATAAAACAAGTACGCGATTGTATCCCAGGCCGCGGATAAAAGGCTTTGAGATGTTGGGGCCTGTTTTTACGGCATTTAATCCAGGCACATTTTTTACCAGCACATCGATGATATTGCTTTCGGTGCTGCGTTCGATTGATTTGGAAGAAACGATGGATACTGCTACCGGGTATTCCCTGATGCGGGTTGCATTGGATACGCCTGTTACTACAATGTCATTCATGGTTGTTTGTAACGGAGACAGGGTGATAAGGTAAACGGATTGTGATGGAGCTATCAAAATGGAATCAGTAGTGAATCCAATGACAGAAGCTACCATGTATTGATTAGCAGCGGGTGCGGGGATAACCAGTTTGAATTTACCGTTAACATCTGATGCAGTGCCGCTATGTGAAGCCGTGATGCTGCAAAAGGGAATGGGCAGTTTTGTATCTGCTGCAATGACTGTCCCCGTAACCTGTATTGTTTGCCCGCTTCCAGGAAATGATATCAGTAATACCCCCAGCACCATAAACATTTTCTTCCTGCTCATATCACAAGTTTGTCGGTAAAAATATAAAAGTTAGACTAATCTAACAAAATATTTACAATACCCACTAGCCTGTCTGCCGCCTGACCTGTTTTTTTAGTTAGCTTTGGGTTATGAATTCATTGGCTGAAGAAAATTACCTGAAGGCCTTGTTCAACCTGGAAGAAGAGCATGGTGAGGTGAATGTAAACGAGTTGTCAAAAAGGCTTGCATTAAAAATGCCTACTGTTACCAGCATGATGAAAAAGCTGGCTGAGAAGAAGCTGGTTCATTATGAAAGCTATAAACCTTTGCGACTGACAGAGAAAGGTAAACGGGAGGCAGGTTTGATTATTCGAAAACACCGTTTGACGGAGATGTTCCTGTCAGTAAAAATGAATTTTGGCTGGGAAGAAGTACATGACATCGCTGAGCAGATTGAACATATTCAATCACCTGCATTTTTTAATAAAATGGATGAACTGCTGGGTTATCCAAAAATTGACCCACATGGTTCGCCCATTCCTGACAGGAACGGGAAAATTGCCTGGAAGGAATACAGGAAATTGAGCGACTGTAAGCCGGGTAGTTTGGTGAAACTGGCAGCCGTGATCAATACATCGTCCGAATTCCTGATTTTTCTCAACAGCCGGGAATTGCGTTTGGGCCTTAAAATAAGAATCAAATCTGTGGAACCGTTTGACCAGTCAATTGTTGTTAGCTATGGTAAACGCATGGCAGAAACACTCAGTCATACGGTATGTGAACGGCTACTGGTGGAAAAGGAGTAAGTTATTTAACGGGTATGAAAATAAATGCGCCGGTTGTTTACAACCGGCGCAGTACATTGTTGAACACATCACCATATGTTTACCCGCAGGCTATCTGCCCTGTACATTTTCGCTGTGGGTTTTATACCAAACGCATCATAAAATGCTGGTATGTTTACCATTGGTCCATTTACCCTTTCTTTGGCTGGTGCATGTACATCCTGTTTTATTTGGCTTGCCAGTAATTCCTTTTTCATAGTATACAACCAACCATATGCATATCCAAGAAAATAACGTTGAATCGGTGTAAGGCCGCCAATCATTTCTCCTTTTTTGTAAGCGTCCGTTTTCTTTAATGCATCCAGTCCCAGCAGCAAACCACCCAAATCAGCGATGTTTTCACCCTGTGTTGCTTCACCACTTACATGCAGGGTATCTACCGGGTTGAATTCATTAAACTGGCGAATGATCATTTTTGAGCGTTGCGCAAATTGCGCCGAGTCGGCGGGCAGCCACCAGTTTTTCAAATTTCCCTGTGCATCATACTGGCGGCCCTGGTCATCGAAACCGTGTGTTATTTCGTGGCCAATAGTAGATGCTGCGGCATAACCATACACAAATGCATCGTCCAATTCTTCATCGCGCATTCCTGGTACTGCAAAGATGCCGGCAGGTAATACAATTTCATTGTTGCTTGGATTATAATAAGCATTATATGTTTGCGGCGACATGGTCCATTCTGTTCTGTCAACGGGTTTGCCCAATTTATTGACATTATACTGGTGCCACCATTCATTGGCTCTTTGCACATTCAACACCAGCGGGCCACGATCTATTTTTAATGCACTGAAGTCTTTCCATTTATCCGGGTAGCCTACTTTCTTTGTTACCTTAGCCAGTTTCTCCAATGCTTTTTCCTTTGTCTCCTTACTCATCCAGGGAAGGTTTTGTATCCTTTCTTTATATGCATCACGGATGGCTTCTACCAAATCAGTATATCTTTTCTTTGCATTTTCATTGAAATATTCTTTTACAAACAATTGACCCAAAGCTTCACCCATGGCACGTTCTTCCGTATCCAGTGTACGTTTCCAGCGGGCGCGGGGTTCTTTTGCACCTGATAGCGCTTTGTTATATTCAAAGAGGTTGTTGAATGTCTGGTTGTCCAGGTAAGGTGCACTGCTTCTAACGAGGTGGAAACGCAGGTAATTCTTCCAGTCAGCCAGTGGTGTATGTGCCAGTTCGTTATTAAGGTTGCTGAAAAATTCGGGTTGCCCAACAATCACGGAATCGATGTGATTAATACCTGTTTTTGGCAGGTATAGTGACCAATTCAGGTTTCCCGAAAGGTTACTGAGCTGCGCGAGGTTCATCTTGTTGTAATTCTTATAAGGATCGCGGAGGTCTGCCAGTTTACGTGCCGATTTTGCCAGCCTCGACTCAAGTTGGTATACGGCGTGGGCGTTCGTGATGGCAGTGATGCTATCGTTGCCCAACTGCCGAAATGTTTTATATAAATACAACTGGTAGGCGGCTCTAACGGCAACGGTTCGGGCATCTGTGTCAAAATAGTAATCACGGTTGGGCATGCCCAAACCACCCTGGTTGATTTGGTAAGCGATGACCTCGCTGTTTTTATCATCCTGTCCAACATAATCTGAAAACAGGACATTGTTTCTTTTGTTGTGGAAATCAGCGGCAACGGAAACAAGATCATTTACGGCATTAATGCTATTGATTTTTTCCAGGTCGGCCTGCAACGGTTTCAGGCCTTGTTTTTCGATATCTGTAGTGTCCATAGCACTGAACCAAAAATCGCCGATCTTCTGATCGGTGGTGCCTGGTGCTGCACTTGAAGCAACGGCAGATTCATTGATCTTGCGCAGGCGATTGTAAATTTCTTCCTGGACAAGATTGCCTACGCCCCATGCGCCTTCCGCTTCAGGAATAGGCGTCCGTTTTATCCAGCCACCATTGGCGTATTGAAAAAAGTCATCACCGGGATTGGTTGCGGAATCAATATTTGCCGCCAGGAAGTCTGGTTTCTGACTGGCGGGATTATTTTGCTGGCAAGAAAAGAATACAGTACTGCAGAGCAGGGCGACTGCGAATAGTGTGAAACGCATAGATTGAATTTTCCTGTTTATAGTTTTGAAAAATTAAATCTAGCATATCGGCGACAACAGCGCTGGGTATTTTTGATAAGTGGTGATTAACAATTAATTTTGCATGTTTCTACTTCTTTCGGGATGTAGCGCAGCCCGGTAGCGCATCACGTTCGGGACGTGGGAGTCGCTGGTTCGAATCCAGTCATCCCGACTTCACAGGACAAGCTGGAATTATTTCCACTTGTCCTGTTTTTATTTTCGCTGGAACCCACGTCCATACTGTATATTAGCCTTGCCACTTCATTGATGCGATTAGTTCGAACTGAAAATCCGTCAAAAGTCATTTTTTCGGGGTACATCGAACTAATTACCTCCCTTTTCTTTTCTATATCGCCAGTTTCATAAACATAATCGAGCTTTAAGAGGTTATTCACTCCCTTAGTTAACAGACCATTAAAGTCTAACTTATCATGATTAGTGGCGCTTAATTTCGCCTCTAGTTTTTCAAGCTTAGTGGTATACTCTGCTTTCATTTCCCTGAAATCAGCAGGCTCTAATTGCCTTGAGGAAAGTAATTCCCTGATGTAAGAAAGCTTGTCCTCATATTCTTTAATTTGTAATTGCAACTGCTTGCTATCATCCTGCAAATGATTGGTCTGGTCGTACCATGCTTCAGATAACGTTATTTTAAACAATTCTATCATTTCCGGGCGTGGAATATACTTTTTGAGCTCGGTAGTAAAAATAGTATTGACATTATCGGCCCTATACCTGCATGAACAACCATCTGTGCAATGATAATATGAATAATATTTTGTCATTCCTTTGGAAGCACTACCCGTTAATAATTTATTGCATTTAGGGCAGATTAAAAACCCCCGTAATGGTAATGACGCATTAGAGACCACTTTAAGGCGATAATGCCTTTTTCTGCCATCTAGTACGTCCTGAACCTGATAATATAAAGCTTCTGAAATAATGGGTTCATGCAATCCCTTGACGAAGCAACTTTCTTCATCCTTGTATTTTGGAATAAATATTTTGCCACAATACACAGGATTGCGTATGGCAAACCAAAACAGCCCTTTTGTACCAGAAAAGCCTTTTTCTTTTGCCATTTTGTAAACCTGCTCGGTATTAAAAACGCCTTCAGCTATTTGACTAAATGCCCACTGCAAAATTTTTGCTTGCTTTTCTTCGGGAGCTATATATTTTCTTCCGGCCTCATCAGTTTTATTACTATAACCGATGGGAGCTAAACCCATATAGCGACCTTCTTTTCTTGCCCTACGCATCCCATGGATAACATTCAATGCCCGCCGGTCATTTTCCACTTCAGGGGCTGCTAAATAAAATGCCAGCATCATTTTGTTTTCTGGTATCGATAGATCCAAAGGCTGCTCTATAGCTTGTGGTTCCACACCCAATTTCCGTAGCAGATTTATCATTTGATATGCATCACCTGCGTTTCGACTAAAGCGATCCCATTTCAGAAAAAGGACGAAATCTGCCTGGCATTTATGTTTGCGAAGTTCGACCAGATATCTTTTCCACTCAGGTCGATTAAATGTTTTGGCTGAATGATCTTCGAAAATTACTTTCCTAATTGATAGACCGTTGATTTCGCAATATTTCCTTAAAAATTCTTCCTGACTTCGTTGGCTGTAGCCTTTGTCGGCCTGTTCATCTGTACTAACCCGAATATATAAATCTGCTATTTTCATAGATCATAAATTGAAGGTTACTTAATGTTTCACTTACGCCCTTCTTTGGCTTTCTAAATATTGTGAAACCATGATATTAGCAAATTTCCGAAGTAATTCCAGAACTTGAGCAGCTTGCTCTAAAGAAATATCCACACCTTTTTTCCTTAGTATTTCTAATGCTTTTTCTGGTTTTAATTTTTCCATCTTACACCTCACTTTTTAATCATTCTTCACAAATCATTCTCTGTGTAAAAATATTTTACAACTCAATTAAATATATCGTGCTGCAGTTGACAGCGTTCGTAGAGGGCTTGTATTGCACGTAACCAAAGTCCTTCAGGTTATTTATACACTTGCTGTAAGTATATCTGGCATTTATTTTGGCAATTCTCATAATGACACTTCTTTCAATTGGAAAGGGGTTTTTGCCACCATTAATATTACAATGTCTCAATAAAGCCATGTACAGACTTATATGAGTACTATTAATTCTTGAATCTTGTTCAATGGTTTCATAAAATCTAATCAACGCTGGAACTAGTTCCATAATCTTAATCTAATTTATTGATGCGGTTTCTTTGCATTTCGTTTACCACTGATTCTTTTCTTCTTTAATAAACCACTACCTGATGAAGGCTGGCTATCAACTGCATCGTCAGCCACCTCCGAATTTTCCGGCTGTTTTTTTCGAAGCAAAATTTGCTTTTCCAACAACCTGTTTTGCAAAAACCTGTATGCTTCATCAACTGAAATACCAGGCTGTCCTGTTGCACAATAGAATCGCTGGGAGATTTCATATTTAGTTTTGACTGGTGCAATATTGCCAAACAAATCCTGATACGGCAAGCCAGCCCAAAATTCCAATTTCAGGGCAGTAGCAACTGATTTACCATTTTCTGATTTCTCTAATGCCTCTAATTTTTCGAGCACCAACTCTATTTCCTCTTCTTTTTTCCACTCAGATTTTTCATTTACTGGCAAGTTCCGCCCCGTTGTTAAATCAAAAGCATTTTTCCAGTCTATCTTTGCCATTGCTATTTTGACTTCGCCAATATCAATACCATTAATAAATTGCTCATTCGTATCTGAACTTACTTGAAGTATGGCATCATAATACAATAGCTCATAATTATCAGTTACAACATTCTTTTGAATAAATAATTGAAAGTTCAAATCACTATTCAGATGATTAGCCTTTGACAGAAGCCAAAAGTTCTGTAGCCTGAATGAAATCTTTTTTAACAGCAGATATCCTAAGTGCTCAAATCCTAATGCTTCAAGTTTACCGGATAGTGCTGTAATATTTTGAATATCCATCATTATACTTTTAATAATAAAAAATCAGGTTTAGGAGTTTATGAAACTCCCAAACCTTTCTTGTTGCCTTCCCTTTTTTTAGGTAAAAGGCTTTTGTCATTTTTCTTAACTACTTTTTCCTTTTCAGGCTTGATGTCCTGTTTCACTTCTTTTTTTTTATCATCTGCTACATCCTCCTTTACTGCTTTGGCTCCCTTGTCTATTCCTGTTTTATACTGGTCTAAAGATTCCTTTGTCACCATTTTCATATTGGAATCATACAGGTTCACTTTTTTGAATTGCGGATCAGCTTCGATAAACATTTTATGACTGCTTCCATCCTTCTCAATGGAAACAGACTGAACATTTCCTTTTTGCAGTGATTGCATCAATGCCTTCTCTTTATCGGGTTCTTTTAGTTCAGCTATTGCAAACTTTTCAACAGCGGCCTTTAAATCAAAACCATAATTTTCATGAAACTGCTTTACTTCAGAATTGTTATTCTTGTCTTTGTTTTCAAAGTCAAGCTGTATCCAGGCCTTGTATGGTTGACCTTCCCTTGTAACCAGGTCTTTGTGAACGGCCCTGCCATCCAGCAAATTGAATGCTTCTTTGCCGGTAACGCCTTTACCTTTGTTGAGGTAGAACGTTTGTTCTTCCTTTTGTCCATTTGCTTTTTCAAGCGAAGCATTGTAGTTGTTGAAGAAGTACATATCTGAAGTATCAGATTTGCGAAAGTTCATTGTTACTTCGAAAGGTTTTTTATTAATTTCTGCTTTGTAATGCAATTGAAATTCGCTTTTGCCCTCTTGCAGGTTTCTTTCCAATTCCGGTTTCAGATTCTCACCAAAACCCATGTACTTGAGGTTATCGCTCAGGTACTGAAAATTTTCATTGTTCATAACATCTGTTTTTAATTGTGATTTAAATAATGATTGTTGTTGTTCTATGTGATCTATTAGCGCATCTGTAAAATCGTTGCCTTCATGATTGTAGAGGCCGTTGGCATCTGGATTAGGAACTGTATTTTCTGCATAAGGAATCGCTTTATAAATATCAAGGATAGAATCAAAATGAAGCACATGGAAGTGATCTCGGTCACTGATATTATTATCTGCAAAATCATTTGCTTCGTCCTTTGAACTAAAAAAATACACATCGCTTTTATCGATAAAATAAAGTGAGTTGTTATAAGCCATCCAATGCTCACCTTTATTAAGTGCTAACTGAGCCAGTTCTAATACCTCATCAGATATGGGATGTTCGTTGTTCATTTCAGATCGGGTAAGATGATTGCATGCATTATTTTTTTATTGCTCACTTTCATAGACAAATGCCTGCCGCCATTTTTCTCCATAATCTGCACGGTTAAATATTTGGCATCTGGAATGGTAAACTTATCCAATGCAAAAACCAGTGACGACGAACTATTTGCTTTCACTTGCGAAGTATTACCGGAGATGTGAAGCGGCTTTAAATCTGTTTCCTGGATGGCAGTTCTTTTGCCCTTCTTTTTGTCACGGATAAAAAAGCGCAGCACATCGATGTCATAATCCACGGGGCTATTATTTGCAATATTGAGTTGGTAATACATGATTTCATTTTTTATGTAAATACCAGAGACCATCGCTTTAATATCCCATTGTTCGTCTTTAATGCCGTGCATTGTCCTGGGATTGTCTAAAATCCCATTTGCATAAGTTGCCAACGTCGCAAACTTGTTTGTTGGCAGGTGATACACCCAGGTCGCCGGGCTATTGTCATAGCATACCACAAAAGAATAGACACTTCCATCATCCGTTACCACGCTAAGGTTTGTTTCAGGAAACCCTTTCTCCGCAGCTTTTACTAATAATATTGTGGGTGATTCTTTTACCTGCTGAGCAAGGATAGCCTGCGTACCCCTGTCCACATGCAATATTGAAAAAGGAAATACAAGGCTGGTCGTTTTTTCGGTTGAAATGCAAAGCGATGTTTGTGCCTTAAGAGAAACGAAAAACAAACTCATCACTGCCAACCACACTAATCGTTTCATACGTTTTTATTTTATTGTTAAAAATATTATTGATTGCTCTTGCTTTTAACAAGTACTCTATAGCCTTCTTTAACCAATACTTTTACCTGCTTCACTTTTCTGCTTAGTAATCCTTTGGCAGCACTGATACCAGCGGCGGCGGCTTGTGCTTTGAATGATGGATCAACAGAAGAAAGTTCCATTAATTGCAAACTGTTGTCTGCGGATTGTTTGGCAACGTCACGGGTAATGGCACCAGGAATATGAATGCCGGGCAGTCCATCCATATCGTACACTTCCAGCTTGACAGGAAATAAAGAAGTGCCATAGCGGATTGAATTGATTTCTATTTCTAATCTTTCATCATTCAGCAATGCGGAACCGTACACAAAATTCCCTTTTGGAATTAATGTGCCGTTGATGTAGATATCGGTAGACAAACGAAGTTTGATAATAGCACCATTCACCAGGGTTTGATTGGCATGAACGACAGCCTCTACAGCCTGATCATCATTTGAATTATTGGAAGTTTCACTTGTTCCATAGAAGCTTACCGTCGATGTTGATCTATGCTTTATCGTATCCAACAAACTGATATTATCCTGGGTTGGTATTTTTGAAACTGCAAAAACAACCTCCTTTTGTTGCAACGATTTTTCTTTCAATTTATCCTTTACTCTTTGCGGATGCTGGATGTCTAGAATTTTATCCAGCGTTCCATTTAGTTGTTGCATTTCCGGGTCAGTTTCCTGTTTGTCATCCATCATTTGCATCATGTCCTGCATCCTGTCTACATCGTTTGTAAACTGCTCATTGTTTTGATAAGGTGCGCTCGTATTGTTTAAAGAAGATGCAGTAGTTTCCGGAACATTAATTTGCTTATTGATCTCATTTATCTTTTGATATATCTTTTGTTCATTGGCATCGGCTCCGGATTGATAAACTGAAGTGTTTAACCCATTCCTTGATGTTGATGGATTATTTAAATGCTGTGTAGCTTCCATCAAAGAAACTTTTGTCTGCAATGAGTCCTTGTAGAAAGGGTCACTTCTAAGCAGCTCTGCTCGTTTTAAAGAATCCGCATCTGCTTCCATATAAAACGACAACTTATCTTCATTTTTATCAGACTTAAGATTCGCATTGGGCAGTTGAAGATTAAGACCTGCAACTTTATTTTTATCGGCATCATTGCCAGTTCCCTTACCGCCTCCCAATGCCCAAAAAGCCATTGTGATAAATGGAAGCACCAACAACGGTAATACCACCATCATTTTCCGCTGCCTCAAAAACTTTACTGAATGTTTGTTTTCCATTTTTTTATTTTTTTTGTGAATAATAGACTTCTTCAATCAAGCTTAAACTATCGAAAAGACCTGGCCGTTCTTTCTGCAGGTTTGGATGCTTCGCCTTGTACTCCTGCACTTGCTTAAACTCGTTTTCGGTAATTGCAAAACCATTCCTTTGTTGATGGATACTTTTTGGAACAGCAATGGACTTTGGAATGATGTTGCTGTTAGTGTCCTTAACTCTAAAGGGATGGACAATAGCGACAATACTTAATCCTCCAAAAATCAAGCACACGAAATACAAAAAGATCCATTGCTGTTTGCCCTTCCAATTTTTTGATAACAACTGCATATATTTTGCAAAACCATTTTGAGATTTTAAAATACCTTTCGCTATGCCGTTAGCAGCTTTATCCGTCAGTACTTCTTTATTTATTTGTTTGTTTAGGGTTTTCATCTTGTTTCAGTTTTGATATCCCTGTTTTCAATGGTCTCCCATCTTTCGATTAAGAATCCATGAGGATTATGGTCAGAACGGGAAACGTTTCTTAAATAGCCTTGTGTTATTAAATTGCGTGTAACGATGCTATTGGGCCTGATGATTTTAATTGTGGCGTAGCAATGAAACAAATAAGGTTCTGCATTCATGCTTAATGAAATACTATCTACAGCAATTTGCTGGCTGATATTGCCGGAGATGATACCTGAATAATAAGAGGTCTCTTTAAGATTATCGTACTGTCGTTTTGCAGAACCATCCGCCAGGTACAGCGCCTTCTTGATATTCGATTCAATTACTTTTTCATCGGGATCAAGCGTAAAGAAATCTGAATGAAACATGCCGACATGACTTCGTGCTTCTACTTCAATATTGTCTTTCCGTTTAGATGCAAAGGCTTCCATAGCTTTATCTCCTGAAAGAATATAAATTCTGTCCTGAACCTTTGCAGATAATTCATAACTTTTATACAATACAAATCCACAAAGGATAAAACAACCAAGCACCAATAAAAAAGTAAAAAACTTTATATGCCTAAAAGAAGCATCAATATTTTTCGTTTGTTTGAACATGATTTAAGATTTACCTGATAGTTTGTTATTCATATAGCCGTTTGAGTTTCCACCAGACGGCTTCTCAATAAAGTATCCCTCGGTTACTCCTTTCGAAGACATGCTTCCGGAGGTACTGGCTTTTGCATCACCAAATGAATCTGCTACCATACCAGCCCCAGATGAAGCGGAATTCACAATGCTTCTTGAGCTATTTGATGTCAGACTCGTCACCTTGTACAATAATGTATTACCACCGCCAGCATGAACAATATAATTTGCCACACTCGGCACCGTGAAGTATCCAACGATTCCAATGATCATGAAAATGAGATAAGCTGTATCAGTTGGAGAAAAGAAAGTGTCACCGTAATCCTGCACCTGGGCAATGTCAACCTTCAACATATTCTCCTGTATTTTTCCAATGATGCTGCCGAAGATATTGGCGACAGGCAACCAGAGAAATATATTTATGTACCGTGCAATCCAGACCGTTAAGGTGTGCTGGAATCCATCAAAGACCGCAATGCCAAAGACTAGTGGCCCGAGTATAGCAAGAACAATAAGATAAAATGTCCTGATGGTATTTATACAAAGGGAAGCAGCTTCAAA
>JBGALE010000008.1:0-226862 GCA_044223995.1 Chitinophagaceae bacterium | reverse complement strand
TTATTTTGCCGGGGCTTTGGCGACAGAACTGTCGCACGGAAGTTCCATGAATGCACTCATGCCCATAACCCTGGTTTGGATTGCCGCTTTTTTGCGTGATGACTCCATTTTCCTGCCGGCAAGGGGAAAAAGATCTGTTGTATGATATTGAAATATTGGAAAAACCTTTTCTGAGAACTCAAAGATGAATACATTCTGTAAGCTGGACGATATGAATGACGGAATTGTGAATAATCAATGAGCAGTTCTTACTATTTTTACCGGGCAATGAAAAATTTCCAATGCTAGTTACCATTGAAGACAATGCTGTTTCAATTCGCCGGGTAAATGTCAATGATTTCGACAAGCTATATCAATATCTGCAATCTTTAAGCCCTTTGACGAAGAGTCGGTTTGGACCACATTCTTTTGAACGGCAGGCCATCGAAACGTTTTACCATGAACAATCCCGGCATATCGGTTTTGTTACTGTTGATGCGATGAAAGATGAATTCATTGGCTATGCCATTATCAAGATTGGTTTTCTGCCGCATGATCAACCGCGATTGGAATCCTACGGTTTGCGCCTCGATGATAATACAGATGCCACCTTCGCACCATCAGTGGTGGATCACTGGCAGGGAAAGGGGATTGGTCAGCAAATGTTTCGGTATATTCTCACTGAGCTGCACATGCTGCATATTAAACGGATTATTTTATGGGGAGGCGTACAGTCCGCCAATATTGCCGCAGTTAAGTACTACCAAAAACAGGGATTTACAAAATTGGGCAGCTTCTATTATAATGGCGACAATGATGATATGATGCTGTATTTAAATAATATCACCACTTAAAGAAGCGGAATACTTTATAACGCATGGTCTTTTCGCAATACACAAGAACAGTATAATTACCCTGCGCCAGTATGGGTAGCTGCAGGCTGTTGTTACTCAATGTGCCTTTTGCCACCTGTTGCCCCATCGCATTGAACACTTCCACGTATTTCAGGACGAAAGGCGATTTTAATTTCAGTATGCCTGTGACCGGGTTTGGTGCAATGGAAATGCTGTTCAACACCGCATCGCAATCTGTATTTTGATCAACCGGTATACGGCACCGTGCCACTTTAATTGTTTTATCGATTTGACCCAAACAGGTTAATTCATCGTAGTAAGTATAGCTAATGGTATGATAGCCTTCCCCTGCTTTTGAAGGCGAAAATGTATTATCGGCTATACCGGGTCCGCTATATGTTCCGCCTGGCGGGGATGCCCTCAATTCAATAGCACTGTCGTTGATGCAAACACTATCGGGCAGCGACCATTGGAATGCGGGACCAGCAGTAATGCTGACTATTTTATCTGTAGTCAGTACACAATTTTCACGGCTAACCTGCAATTGTATTTTTCCCTGTGTATTGGCATTTGTCCAGGCAGCATTTGCATACGGAAGATTATCCGGGCCACTCAGTGTGCCGCCTTGCAACACCCGCCATTTATAGTTCACATCGGGAAGGATATCACCGAAGTATTGTGTAGGGAAATTTCCATTGGTGCACACAAATGAAGGACCGGTGATATTGGCACTCAATGGCAGCACAGTAATTTTCTTTGTAACAGAGCCATAGGTTGTCGCGCCCTTACTGAGAGTGAGTGTTATGCTGTATGTGCCGGGTTTGCTGAAATTGTGTTCGACTGCACTACCAACTGCAACGGGCGATCCATCACCAAAATCCCAGTTGGATGTATAGGTGTCAAAACAAACTGTGGTAAAGCGGTATGTATTGCAGCTAATAGTTTTATAAGTATAATCCGGATGCGTAGGCTCCGGGCGTTTGGCATCAACAAAGTTGGGGATACTTACTCCTGTAAAAATCTCCGGGTTCAACCGGCTCATTTGCAGAGATAATCCATCCACCCATACATTACCCCATTGATTGGGATTGACAATACGGGCAAAATAATTATCCTGTGTTGTGATATATATATTGCCGTCAGGGCCGAGTTGAAAGGGCGATGCAAAATAAAAACCGGGTGCGGTAAAAATATTGTACTGCAAATCACTGGCACGATATTGAAACAACCAGTAAGGTAGGCCGTTGGTGGCGAAATTGGAACTGCGCATCAGGTAAAAATATTTTCCATCCGGGCTGAATGAGCCTCCTGTTTGAATATTGCTGTAGCCATCGACGTCAGGAATTTTTACTTCATGACTTACTACACCTGTTCTGTTGTCGAAATCATACAAAGCGCCGGTTTCAATTCCAATATAGCCATGCGGGCTGCACAACAATAGTTTATTTCCCTGCGGGTTTGCTTTTAACTGGTTGCCGCTGCCGTTGAAACCGGGATGGAAAAAACCTTCCGAAATCACTGGAACTTGTGACGGGTCTATCCCGGATGCGGTTACCAGGAGGCTGTAAAAACGCGTATTGTCGAGCCCAAATCCTTTTACAACGATCCAATAATCGGTGCCATTACAGTGTGGAACGATGGTTAATAATTCAGAAAACCGGTTGGGTAATAAAGGATGGCTAAATTCCTGGTAAGGGGAAACTTTGTTGCTATCAAGATCAATCAATACAAACCTGATTCCTGAAGGGGTATTGTCAAAATTGGGATACGCCCCCACTGCGAAGAATTTTCTTTTTTGCCCGGGATAAGGTACATAAAAGAAACCGGTGGATGCATTGATATCGCTGGCACCGAACATCGGGCTGGATGTAATTTTTTGATGATTGGCGTTCCACACACTGACTGCATTACTGTATAAAAGAAGATTACCCAGCGAATCGCTTAGACTAATGGTTGAGGCAACAAATGCTCCCAGTTGCGCCGGGAAAGCTTTTTCGCCGTGCATCGTTCTTTTATTAAGAGCAACGGTTGTTTGTACCGGGAAACCTGCGCTAAAATCGATGGAGCCATAATCTCCGAAATACCAGTGCGCCATGGACAGTTTGGCAGAATCCAGTTTGCATTCAAATACGGTAAAAGAAAGTGAATCCGTGCGGGAATTGCTGCTATTGCTCACCGTTAGTATGGCTTTATAGTTGCCCGCTACCGGATAGTTAACTGTTACTTCATTCGTAGTTGCTGTGGCAGGATTGCCACCGGTAAATTGCCATTGATAAGATGTCGCTGTATTGCCTGCCGCAGGATTTGAAAAATGAATATTGGTACCCGCGCAAAATACCGCATTGTCTGCATTGATTTGTGCATTCAGGAAAGGAGGGACACAACCATCATTTCCCAGTATACCAGTTGCCACGAGGTTGGCAGGCTGCCACAATGACGATCGCTGAAGATTCAATGTTGCCCACATTCGCTGTGCCTGATTCAGGGTAAATGTATTCATGCAATCATCATCGGCATAGCTCATATAATCATTGATCATGTCACTGGCAGTGGTGCCGGTGTTGTAGTTGGCTGTACAGGTATTGGGTATCCCTGCATTACAAAAAATATTTTGCGTAGTGGCTGGTTCGATATCACATATCATATCGCCATTCAAATCACAGGCATCAGTAGCCGAACCGGCTGCGTTCATTCCGGAGCAACCGCCCTGGAATATATGAAAGAGGTTCAAATAATGTCCTGCTTCATGGGCCAGCACTTTTCCCTGGGAGAGGCCAAACCCAAGATTGTAATTTCCACCGGTCGTGTTATCGCCAAAAATATCCGCGCGCATCACTACGCCGTCGAGCAGATAACTGGGCATAATAGGTCTTGGTGCATACCCCATTACATTGTTTCCACCATCGATGGTGCTCACCAGCCAGATATTGAAAAATTTATCGAAAGGAAAGCTCTGAATGTTAGGATGTGTAATGTGCAGCAATTGCTGTGCGGATGGTGCAGATATATAATGGTTGTAGGCGCCGCTGGCATCGGCATATCGGCGGACACCATATTCAATACCGCCCGGGCCGGTAGCCCATTGCGTTGTGTCCAGCGTATTGCGCGCCAGGCAAAAGCGTATATGCGTATCCGTTGCATAGAAAGGATGCGATTGTCCATTATAGGTGGGATAGGTCCTGCTGTAGGCGGCGTTCAGCGCTTCGATCTGCGAACGCACCTGTGCATAGCTGATATTGGTTCCGGTTCCGTATGGTGTTCCCGCCGGGTACACGATGTGTACAACGACTGGTATAACAAAATTGCTGTCTCCTGTTGCCGGTCCATTGAATACCGGTCGGTTAGCGTTTTTCTGAACCTGGTTAATGTATTTCTTTAACTGGAGGTTGTTCAATATTTGCCGCCGGTCGTAAGATGAATCGACATCCCGCAGCAGGTTTCTCAATTTGTCATCACCGCAGGAATAATTTTTGGCCACCTGCCCGGATACAGACAGGGATATCAACGCGAAGAATAAGGCAATAATAATTTTCATTCAGCAGAGGGCTACATTAAGTGGTTGTAGAGGGTTGACAGGAAAGTATGGGAGAACGCTGCAAGTATAACAAGATTTGTATAGGCTGGAATGAACCGCTGCTTATTCTTTAATACAAATGTCAAATTTCTCCAGCAGGCCAGGCAAGCCTTCAAGGGAGAAGATGGCTTTTGCTACCTTGTTTTTCTCCAGATCTATTGAATAATGAAATGCTGTTGAAAAATCAGCCTTTTCGAGAACGCTGTTGTCAAAAATGGCAGCTTTCATATCGCAATGATCAAAGACTGCACTACTGAGATCAGATTCGGTGAAGTCTGTTTCATGCAAAACAGTATGAACAAATTTTATCTTTTTTATTTTCATCCGGTAAAAGGAGGAAAGGGTAAGGGAGCAATGATCGAAGCTTACCGTAAATGGGATTTGATTGCAGGTTTCGAAATGAAGCCCCGTCATTTTGCAATAAGTGAAAACGACATCGCTGAAAGTTGTTTTTACCAGGTTAACCAAATCGAGGTTGCATTGATTGAATAGGCAGTCGGAAAAGTGAAACCCTGATAAATCGGCACTGGAAAAATTACAGTTGATAAAGGAACATGCTTCGTAATCGCCTTTTAACAGTGGTTTAACCGTAAAATCGATCTTTTCAAATTTTTTATCTGTGATATAAGGAGTTTCCATATTGTTTTATTTCTTCACGGCGATGATAATCCCCGTTGCCCAGGACAGTTTTGTCATGATAAGATCGCTTCTGTTCTCCAATATATGTACAAGGTTCCCTGCTTTTTCCTGGTGGCCCTCCGGCCAGTTGGGCTGGGGCAGCATGTCATCGAGAATATAAAGGCCACCTTTATTCAGCATGGAAAGTGTTTCATTCAGCAACAGGTATTTGCCATGCCAGGTGTCGGCAAAAATATAATCGAATCTATGCTGTATATGTTGCAGCAGCCATTCCTCACCGTCGGTGAGAATTAACTGCAACCTTGGGTCATTCCCCAGGTATTTTTGGGCAATGGAAAGAAGAGCCGGATCGTTGTCTATAGAAATCAATGAAGAGTTGCGGTCCATGCCATCCAGTATACAGGAAGTAGATAAACCGGTACCTGTACCCAATTCAAGAAATTGGGCGGATCGTTTTGATGCTGCCAGGGTTCGCAGCAGGCTGCAGGTTTGCTGGTCAGAGGCCATCGTAAATCCGGAAGCTTTTGTATCCTCATTAATGTTATGGTAAACTGCTGGCATGCTTTCATGGGTAGCAGCATCGAATGTTTGTGTCATAGTGCTAAAATATTTTCCGGTCATTCCGTCAATCCTGTTTTTCAACTTTTACAATGCGGTAAAGCTTCCCCTGGGAATAAAGTGTACCATCCATTTTCTTTCCGGTTATTTTGAATTCCCACCGTGCATTTCTTTGCTGGTCAACAGATGTCAATAGTTTCGTGGAAGGATCATAGGTAAAATCAATATCACCCATTTCTTCTTCTTTACCGTTAACTATTTTGCTGGCAGTATTTTTATACCTGTTATTGCCGGACGAACTGATGCGATACACCACCGTTTCATCGTGACACGGCGAATTTTTAACCTGGCAAATGGAACTGCCTTTCCATGTGCCCGCAATGATATTTTCTTTCTGCGCGATAGCTTTCGTCGTAACGGAGATCAACAGCAGTAAACATACTGGTAGTTTCATATCAAACCAGTTTAAGCGTTATCGTATTGATTTACTTTTGCCATGTTTAGTTATCAGTGATATAATACTCTTTTCTCAATAATTCGATGAGCCTTGCATTAACAGGAACTCTTTCTTCCAGGTTGTTGATATAGTTTTTTGTCCATCCTCTTTCGAAAGAAATTTTATTAAAGAAAAGGGCCATTCTCGTGGGGTCGTTAATTAAAAATGGAAATGTATTGGCCCTGGTGGAAGTATCATTTTTTGCAGCAGATACCAATAGTGTTGATACCATGTCCATGGCGTCATCGATAGATTTTGAGTAAAGGGTTTCTGCCTTTTCAATACCCCTCATCTCCTGGTCGTAATGGGCAATACTATCTGCTATATGTGCATGCCGGATATACTGCAACCCGCCAGAATGTAGTAATTGCTGCATAGTGGCATCATTACTTCCGTATGCAGAATAATACCCCACTGATTTTCCTGCATATTTGTACACTGCTTTACGATTATTCACATCGGTAAAATCGGCATTTGCAAAAGAAAGTAAGCTATCAAGGTTGTTTATTTTTGAATTGTTTTCGGATATGCTGTATTGTAAATGCTTTCTATCGTCTTCGAGATTATTCAACAGGCTGTGAATGTATTCTTTTTCTTTTTCCTTATTGTTCATCCTTTCGCGTAAGCCTTCTGCAAGAAAGCCCAGTGTAACAGCCAGGAAGATCATGAGTCCCTCCAGCAAATAGGCTTTAAGTCCTTTCTTCTCCACTTCAGGGTGGTGGTGTACTTCCATATTTCCCGGTTGATTGATGTCAGTTACTGGTTCCTCGGTCATACAAGTGAATAATAAAAGGGTTTGTATCTCTCAATTTACAATTTTACCGGAACAAAAGATTGACCGCTCTGCAAAAATAAAGCATCATCGTGCGATTTTGATTGCATGGTGACGCTTGTGTTTGCGATGGTTGTCCCGTATGCTGTAATCAGGCAGCTTTGTCCAGGTATCCAGGCAAAGAAATATTGATGATATGATTCCAGCCCGCTTCGAAATTTTTCGCAGCAAAATTTGGATTGTCCTGCGGGAAACTGTCCAAACCGGTATGCGTTAATTTCAGCAGAGTCTTATTTCCCTGGGCGCTAAGATCCCAGGTAACATACGAGATACCTGCATAACCGGGATAACGCCAGCTATAGGTAATTTTTTTCCCGGGAACCACCTCAGTTACGACACATTCGTGCAGGAATTCATTTTCCTTGCTGTCACCGCCTGTAAACTGGAAAGTAAATCCCTTCTCGGCTTTAAATTCTTCCAGTTGAAAATACCAGTGTTTCATTTCATCCTTGTCGGTAATCGCTTTCCATACTTTCGCGACGGGAGCATTTAATACTCTTTCAACGGTGACAATGGTGCTGCTCATACAATTTGTTTTTATGATTTACTTTTTTTTCTGCGGGTTGTTTGTTTGGCCAGGTGACGTTCCAGCGCATCCAGTTTGTTGTTCCAGAAAACGCTGTACTGATCAATCCACTTTGATACTTTCTGCAATTGCGACAATTTGGCTTCGCAATACCTTTCTCTTCCCTGCTGGTGTATCACTATCAGCCCGCATTCAGCCAATATCTTAATTTGTTTGGAAATGGCAGGACGGCTGATATCAAAATGCGCCGCTACTTCATTCAGGTTTAACTGTTTTCTTGAAACAAGCTGGATAATTTCTCTCCGGGTAGGATCGGCAATGGCCTGGAACACGTCTCTTCTCATAATAGTGGCTTATAAAATGTAACCAAACGGTTACAAAAGTAAGTGTAACTATTCGGTTACACAAAATTTATTTTTGAAATAAATGTTGCAGAAGGTATCAGAAGAAAGCAACCGCTGTATACGCTTTCTTCGGCTGCAAGTCCCTGTCAAACAGCAGGGGATAGTCTTTTCGCCCCCTGACCGGGAAATTATCGAGCCAGCTATGTCGGTCGGAAATATTCCAGAATGTAACGGCAGAGATGTGTTGCCTGTATTTCCTGAATTTTTCGAAACATAATTTATATTCCTCTGCCTGTTGCTGTTCACGCACAGGTGAAAAACCCGTATCAACATCTTCCGGTTTACGTTCCCTTGCACTGTGCTCCTTTGGATAAACGGAAATGTCGAGCTCAGTGACCTGTAAGGTTAGTCCCAAAGAGGAAAAATCTTTGAGTGTTTGTTCCAATTGATCTGCTGTTGGTTCGCCGATAGCCCAATGCCCCTGTAACCCGACGCCGTTTACCGGGATCCCTTTTTCTTTTAGCGATGTAAGTAATCGTATAATTTTTTCTCTTTTTACCGGATTGATTTCATTGTAATCATTGTAAAACAACAGGGCGGAAGGATCTGCCTCATGTGCCCACTGAAAAGCTTTGTAAATATATTCTTCACCGCATACCTGGTACCAAATGGAATTGCGCAGGTATTCATTGCTGTTGTCACTGATGGCTTCATTCACCACATCCCATGCATACACCGAACCTTTGTACCGGGATACTACGGTGGTGATATGATCTTTCAATCTTTTGAGCAGTACATCCTTTGTTACCTGTTTGCCTGTTGCTGAGTCGATAAACATCCAGCGGGGAACCTGGTTATGCCAGCACAAAGTATGCCCGCGTAGTTTCAGGTGATTTCTTTTCGCAAAAGCTACAATCGAATCGGCATCTTTCCAGTAATACGCATGTTCGCTGGGATGGATCGGCCCCATCTTCATAGCATTTTCCGGTGTCATACTTCCAAACTGTTGCAGGATCAAACCTGCTTCATCTGTTTGCAGTGATCGCGGTGACACAGCGACACCCATCGTGAAATAACCTTTGTAATAATCCTTCAGTCCTTTTCCCTGTGCCTGGAGGTGATTACTGTCAACAATAAAGATGACAATAAATGTTGCCAGTATTTTATTTGATGAAATTGACAGCATGGTATTATGATATTCTTATTTGAAATATTTGTTGGCATAATCGAAAAAGAAAGGATAATTAGGTGCAGGGGTATGCCCGCCGTTGTGTTGCCTGAAAGCAATCTCGCCATCCAGCAGACCTTGTTCTATTGCGGGAAACGTTTGTGTTCCCAAATCCTTCTTGCCAAGTAATGTATAAACAGGTCCTGCTGCAACTGCGGCCATAAACATTCCTTTTACATCTACCCAGGCATCGCCGATATTCCCACTGCTGATGAATACCGGCCGTGGCGCACACAATGCAATCAATTCATGCGCATCAACCGGAAGATCATTCCAGTGCAATGGCCCTGCATATTTTATAAAATTTCCTGCCATCCAGTGGTATTCGCCACTACCGGCGATATTTTCCACAATCTCGCCCGCATTGCGCCGGTGCAATTTAGCACCGCCTTCACCGGAAGAACTGATGTAACCAATGGCAAACCTATTGTCATACGCCATCGTCACCAACGCAGCTTTGCCATAACGCGAGTGACCGCAGATAGCAACCTTCTTCGCATCGATTTGTGGTACGGTTTCAAAATAATCCAATGCACGGCTGGCACCCCATGCCCATGCACGCAATGCTCCCCAGTCATCCGGTTTTCTTCTCCCGCCTTTGTTCACCAAACCGATAATGCCTTGTGTAAGTCCTGCACCATAATCGGCCTGAACCGTGGTGGGTATTAGTACAGCAAATCCCCAGCCTCTTTTCAGGCAATCAACCTGCCAGGCAGGCGCTGTAATACGTGATGTATCATTCGGACGCCGGGGGAATATAAAAGTGAATTCCATGATCACCGGAACTTTTTGAACAACCTTTGCCGGCAACACCAATGTTAATTGTATATCGACAGAAATGGAAGGGATGGTAGTGTTATCAACTTTACCGGTTAACCTTTTCAGCACTGCAGCAATACCATCATAAGTCGTATCGACCGACTGTGTAACAATCCATTTAACAGAAGGAACGTGCGGGGGAACTCTTCCAAAAATTTCCCTGTCAAAATCTTCTGCAATTTCTTTTCTCCTTTGCCACCATGCGGCCGCGCTGGTAACTTTTTTACCGTTCTTAAAAGTTAATGGATCGGGCAAATCGGGATAAGGGTTTGCCTTGGACTCATCGTAGTTAGCCGCATTGAATGCCTTTGGATCATTTCCATTTGCACCGATGCGAATGGAGTCAATACCCAACTGCTTCATCATGATACGGTGGTCTTCATTGGACAACTGATTGATGCTATCCCTTGATTTCTGGGAAAACTGGGCAGCACTGCATACTGTAATGCCGATACAAATAATAAAGGAAAATATTTTTCGCATGACAAATTTTATTTATCGTGACCCGAAATCGTATCTGTTCTGAATGGAGATGCCGGGAACCCCTGTTGGTTGTACAAACATGGTGACCCGGGATTGTCGGCCCACGCATAGCGGACATACAGTGGATGTTGCAATTCATCGTTCCAAACGATCACTTTATTGCCTGTAACTTTTGCACTGGCCCATACGAATTGTTTATTGGCGCCTGCGATTGCAAATTGCCGGTTGTTGATGTCTCCCTTGATTCGAAGGCTATTGCCTGTATTGGTAAAAGAAAGGCTAATGGTATTTCCTTTAATTACTGCCGATTGATACACCGGTCCTTTATAATCAATATTTCTTCTCCCGTAAGCAATGTTTGCAGCAGCAAAAGAAAGTCTGAGGCC
This sequence comes from Chitinophagaceae bacterium, assembly GCA_044223995.1. Lineage (GTDB taxonomy): Bacteria > Bacteroidota > Bacteroidia > Chitinophagales > Chitinophagaceae > JACMLD01. The sequence goes on along the minus strand of JBGALE010000008.1, from coordinate 216,144 downwards.
AACATCTTTTTTATTTAGCGGGTGTATATCGTTCCACTCACCGATGTCTATTGCTACGACCATGGCAGTATTGTGCATGGAATGCAATCTTAACTGTTGTTCGCGCAATCTTGCCCAATTGCTTTCGGCTGGATTGTTATGCGGTTCTCCAAAATTTGGGAGTTGTACATATATAAAAGGAAAATCTCCCTGCTTCCAGTTTTTTCTCCATTGTTGTATTAAGGTTTGCATTACATCAAAATAGTCATCCGGGTGCCCCGCATTTGCTTCACCCTGGTACCATATCACTCCTTTAATGCTATAATTTACCAGCGGTGCAATCATGGCATTGTACAAACCGCCGGGTTTCCAGCGAATGGTAGTGGATGACGGAGCAGGCGGCGTCACCGCACCAATTTTATATTTCCAGTCGCCTTTTAAATCTATCGAATCATTGCCTGCAATGATGGCATATTTTTTATCCATGACAAAGCCACCCTTTCCATAATTATTGACGATACGAACGACGATGTTGTTATTCCCTTCTTTTAAAAGGGCAGAAGGTATATTGTAAATGCGGGGAGGATACTGATAAGTAGTATTGCCCACAAACTGCCCATTGACAAAAACAGAATCTGCATCTACAATCCTGCCCAGCCACAGCAAGGCATCCTTGCCGGTCATTTGTGCAGGTACTGAAAAGTTTTTACGATACCATACCACACCATTGATATTTTTGCCCGATGACCAGTAACCGGGTACTTTTATTTGATCCCAATTGCTGTCATCAACCTGTGTATCTTTCCAATTGTTGAGCAGACCTTCATCTTTGGCGTTTAACTGCTGGTACCACGCATTTGCGGCAGCGCGGTCTTTGCTTTCTGTTTCGGTGATCAGGTTATTGTTTTTGAATAGCTGCAGTTCATCGTAGTAATCGGGGAATTTTTTTAAACCTTCTTCGTTTATCCAAGACTGTGCAGGTGATCCGCCCAGCGCCGCATTGATGAGGCCGATGGGTATTTTATATGTAGCATTCAATTCTTTGGCAAAGAAATAAGCTACTGCAGAAAATTCAAGTATATTTTTTTCATTCACCGGCAGCCATTGTCCCTCATCAACATCCTGTGCCTCTTTATTGAAATCATATTTATCCGGAACGGTGAATTGACGAATGGCAGGATTGCCGGCATTTTTGATTTCTTCCGGGTATTTGTATTTTACCCGCGACATCATTAATTCCATATTGGACTGGCCACTGCAAATCCATACATCGCCGATTAATATATCGTTTACAGTGATTGTATTGCCTGAAGTGATGGTCATAGTAAAAGGGCCGCCTGCTTTCTGTGCGGGCAGTGAAATGATCCAGTTTCCCTTTTCATCTGCCTTGCCCCTGTATTGCTGCTGCTTAAAAAGAATTGTCACGTTTTCATTGGCTGCAGCCCAACCCCAGATGTTTAGTTTAATATCCCTTTGCAATACCATACCATCACTGATCAGTTTTGGAACACGTAGCTGACCAGCAATACTTGTGCTGTAACATATAAGTAAACAAAGCCAGTAATATTTTGTACGCTTCATCTTATTTTTTTAAAATGGTTTCAGGCGGACCGAGATAACTCTGTTGTACGCCGCCAAAATCGAGCACTATTTTTTGCAGTACAGCACCTGCATCAACGAGCCAGTAATGAACGGTATGCCTGCCTGGTTGATTGATATGGTGCTTACTCGTTGTAATAATGATATTGTAGGCTACCCATTTTTTCCATTCATTGACATCTTTGTCGTTTTGGTTAATACTGATTACATGGGGTAATTCGTCGTCAACAGAAATGGCATAACGGATACCCGTTTCGCTATTGTGAAAGTTCAGGGTAGGAGAGAAGTACGCATTGATGGTGAAATCGCCTGTACTGCTGGTATAGCATTCGTACGACACATGCGGTGTAGTGCCACCGGCCCTGACAACGGATTGGGTGACGGGAGATGACGTGATGGCATCGCCGGTTTTACCAAGGTCGGGTAATACTTTCCAGTAATTATTTTTACTATTTACCTGGCTGGTCGTGTGTGCGGTACCGATAGAAACACATTTGCCATATTCAAAAAAGATATTCCCTTTCCTTCCCGGGGGAATTAACCTGCGGGCTACCTGCCCGGAACTGTCGGGTACCATTGCATAATCCTTATATCCGTTACCCGTAATATATTTTATTTCCGGCATTTTATTCACCGGGGGCTGTTGCCAGTAGGTGTAGCCAATATGTGTCTGGTCCATCATATGGTTCCATTTGCCATTGGCCAGCCGGTGGTATTGCTGCGTAATGATCGAATCTTTGGCATATAGTTCTTTTACTTTGTCTGCGAAGTCGTTGGCAGAAGCATCGTTACTGGCTGCTGCCCATTTATTCATTGCCACGTTATAATACATTTCATTCAGGTTGGCGCAGGCACTGACCGGGTGCAATACCAGTTGGAAATAGGCATCGCGGTAGGAGGCGGGCAGATCGGAGTTGATCTTTTCGGCCCGGCGGAGCAATGAATCATAATCGTCCACTACTTTTTCAAACTCGTCATAATGGTCGATGCTGTAGGTTTTATCGTCCAGCAATTCCGGTTTTCTTCTGCCATTGTACTTACTGTAGGTTGAAATGATATTGCCGATGGCTTCGCCATATTTCTTGCCAAACTGATCGACACACCATTGATTCGTGTATGCCTGCAGGTTAGCAATATCAATCTTATCCGGGTTCCAGGCGTAATCGAGAAAAAAGGAAATCGGGAACTCCATGGGTTTGATATCGCCCACATTGACGATCCATATTTGCCGCACATTGTATTCCCATGCCATGTGCATTTGCTCCCACACCCTCGGGAGAGGATTTGTATTGAGCCATTTGTAATTTCTTGGGTCGCCGACATAATCAAAGTGATAGTAAATACCATAACCACCTGCCCTGGGTTTTTCATTGGTGCGTGGAAGTTTCCGGATATTTCCCCAGTTGTCATCGCAGAGCAGCAGTGTAACGTCGTCGGGTACACGCATTCCTTTATCATAGTAATCCTGCACTTCCTTGTACAATGCCCACAACTGTGGTGTGGCAGCCGCTGGTTTCCCGGTAACTTCTTCAATGATTTGCCGCTGATCTTTTACAATTCTTTCCAACAACGCGGTAGCGGTTTCACGGGTCATGGGTTCATCGCCATCGCCACGCATACCAATGCTGACAATTTTTTCATTAGTGGCCCTTTGCATGCCTTTACGCCAAAAAGCTTTTAACCCGGATTCGGTACTGTCGTAATTCCATTTTTGTTTATTGCCATAGCGGCGCCACTCATCGTGTGCGCGCATCAATGGTTCGTGGTGACTGGTCCCGATAACAATACCATATTCATCTGCCGACCGGATGTTCAGGGAATCGTCGTCGTAAAATGCATTGCCCCACATGGCGGGCCAGAGGTAATTTCCTTTTAAACGTAGTATCAGTTCAAATACTTTTTCATAGAAGTGGTGGTTAAAGCCACCAAATTTTTCCCGGCTCCAATTGCTCAGCGCGGGTGCTTCATCGTTGATGAATATACCCCGGTATTTCACTTTTGGCGCATCGCTGGTGAATGTGCTATTGCTTATGAGGAAGGTTTTGTTTTTCTTCACCGGCACATCCGCCCACCAATACCAGGGTGATACGCCCATTTTTTTTGAAAGATCAAAAACACCATAGGCAGTTCCCCTTCTGTCACTCCCGGCAATGACCAATGCATTGTCAACACCCTTGTAAGGATGCCGTATGGCTTGTGTAATATACCCTTCCCATTTTCCATCGATAGCTGTAATATTTATTTTCTTATCGTGAATGAGCTGTTGTATAATGGATGATTGGGTAATGGAGCCAATAATGATAATGTTTTTTGAAGAAGGAATCTTACCTGTTACCAGTATGGGTTTTTTACCAGATAACATTTCCAAATCCTGCTGAAACAGGGAAACTGTTTTTTGCACCAAAGGAAAATCAGCAGCATCATAATAGATGGTGGCATCAAAAAGATCGAATGAGTTGGATGGTCGGCTACTGGCAGGGTTGATTTGTGCAGACAGTGATTGACTGAAGGCTGCAGGTATTATTACCAGCAGGAAAAACCGGGAAATTGTGCGTATAATAAAATGTCTCATCGCCGGATAGTTGATACAATAAATAGTTCTGCAATATTCACAGGGAAGAGGTCAAATAATATTTCATTAAAACCCAATGCTGTTACCGCCATCAACGGGCAGTATAACGCCGGTGATGTATTTGGCCGCATTACTTGCCAGGAATAAAGCTGCTTCGCCAATATCTGCCGGGTCACCCATAAAACCCATCGGTGTGCGATCGATGGCTTTGGATTTTCTTTCCGGGTCACTGTCCAATGCTACTTCCGTCATCGCTGTTTTAATAAACCCCGGTGCGATGGCATTTACACGTATACCCATGGGCGATAGTTCTGTTGCCATCGCTCTGGTCATCCCATCAATAGCAGATTTGCTGGCGCTGTAGGCAATTACTTTGGGTAGCCCATATTGTGCTGCCATGGAACTGATATTGATAATACTGCCACTTCCCAGTCGTTTCATTTGCTTTACCACTTCACGGCTGAGGGAAAATACAGAAGCCAGGTTGGTGGTCAGTATTTTTTGAAATTCCTCATCGGTTACTTCTGTAAATTCTTTTTTCATATTCACACCAGCATTGTTAACGAGAATATCGATTCGGCCAAATTCCTGTACAATGCTTTCTACCAGCGAGGGTATGGAAGAAAGTTTACTTAGATCAAATACGCGTGTGGCACAGTTCAGGCCCAGTTGTTTTGCGGCCGACTGCAGTTTGGATTCATCGCGACCAACAATGATGGTACGTATGCCGTTTTCTGTAAATTTTTTTGCTATGGCCAAACCAATACCAGAACCACCACCTGTTACTATCGCCACTTTTTTAACTGTTGTGCTCATACTCAATATTTTTTATATGGCATGCTGCCGGTGCATTTAATGTTTTGTTTTCCGGAGCGAGGATTTCCTGACAATAAGTTCCGATTTTACGATAATGGTATTGGTAAACCGTACACTCGATACACCCCGCAGGGAATTGATTAAATTCCTGGCGGCGATTTCTCCCATATCCAGCCCGGGATAGTTGATGGTGGTTAATTTTGGTTCCACCATTTTCCCAATGGCATCGTTGTTGAAACCCACCAGGGCAATGTCTTCCGGGATATTGATACCATGTTCTTTTAATGTTTGCATGCAAACCACTGCGGAAAAATCATTGGTGATAAAAGCGCCATCGGGCATGGGCTTCATCTTTAATATTTCCATGGCTGCTTCCACGCCGCATTGTTCGCTCAGGTCCTTGATTAGCACCAGGCTTTTATTATAGGGAATATTATTATCGAACAATGCATCCATATAACCCTTGTGTCTTTGTGAATATACATTTCGTTGCAGGCTGGCAGTTACCAGTACAATTCTTTTGCAACCCTGGTCAATTAAATGTTTGGTGGCGAGGTATCCGCACTTATAATTGTCAATGATCACTTTGGTACTGTCGGATTGTTCTTCCACCCGGTCAAAGAAAATAACCGGTATCCCTTTATCGGCAAACATTTTATAATGATCAATTCCTTTTGTGTTAAAAGCCAGCGAAGCGATCAGGCCATCTACCCTTTTATGAAAAAGGTTCAGTACGTTGGCCGCTTCTTTTTCAAAACTTTCTGACGAATGCGCGATAATTAAATCATAACCGGCTTCAGTAGAAATTTTTTCAATACCTGCGAGCACGGAAGTAATAAAGTTACTGTTCAGTTCGTGTACTATCACACCAATGGTATTTGTTTTCTGTTTGCGCAGGCTGCTGGCAAAAGTATTGTGGCGGTAACCTAGTTCCTTTGCCGTCTCCTGTATGCGCTTGCGCGTGGATTTGCTTACTGCAGGATTGTCCTGCAGGGCGCGGCTGACCGTGGCGGAGGAGAGCGCCAGTTTTTGTGCAATATCGTATATGGTGACCTCTTTCTTAAATTTCATTTTTTGAAATCGGTTGCATAAAAATCGCAAAAAAAATTCAATTACAAATTTTTGTTTTTGAGGGACGATGCACGGATGATGAGCTCAGATCGGAGGATGATGGTATTGGTAGTTTTAACGGCACTGACGCCATTGAGGTTGTCGATGATGCTGTTGACGGCTGCCTCACCTATATTATAGCCCGGATAGTTAACCGTAGTAAGGTTGGGCTCGATGATTTTACTGACAGGGTCGTTGTTGAAGCCCGCAAATGCAATGTCCTCCGGGATACGGAGGCCGGCTTCTTTTAATTTGATCATGCAGAATACTGCTGCTGTATCGTTGGCGGAAAAGACAGCATCGGGCCTTGTTTTCATTTTTAATATAAGCTCTGCAGCCTGTGTGCCCGCTTCCTCGCTCAGTTTACTGATGTTTAGTTGTTTCTTCTCATCGAAAGGAAGTTTATGATCCAGGAGCGCCTGTTTAAACCCACGAAGGCGGTCGCTGTAGACATTCCTGAGCAGGTTGCCGCCCAGGTGCATGATCCGCCTGCAACCCTGTTGTACCAGGTGCTTTGTCACGTCGTAAGCGGCTTTGAAGTTGTCAATCACAATGCTGGTACTATCATTGTGCGGGTAGGTACGGTCGAAGAAAACAACCGGGATACCTTTTTTAAAGAAGGGATCGAAATGATGAATGTTCTCCGTATTGTAGGAGAGGGAAACCAGCAGGCCGTCCACTCTTTTATTAAACATGGTGTGTGCATTGGCCACTTCCTTGGCGGCGTCTTCGAGCGACTGGCTGATGATGAGATTATAGTTTTCCTTACGGGCGGCGTCTTCCATGCCAGCAAGTACGGAACTCATAAAATAACTGTTCAGCCGCGGGATGATAACACCCAGGGTATATGTTTTTTTACTACGCAGGCTGCTGGCAAAAGTATTGGAACGATAACCCAGCAAACGGGCCGCTTCTGCAATTTTCTTTCTTGTATTCTTATTAATAGCCGGATGGTCTTTCAGTCCACGGCTCACCGTGGTGGCTGAAATATTCAGGTGCTTCGCAATATCATAGATGGTTACTTCCTTATCGTTATTCATGCCGGCGCTTTCTGGTACAAATAAAAGCAGCATTATTTGAAAAAAAAATTGCAATCGGTTGCAATTTTCAAAAAAATCTCTTTACATTCGATTTGTCAACTCTAATTGCATGCTTGCTGTATTGCCAAAGAAAATCATCTCCTGCCTGTGGAACCCTTGCTGTACAAGGGTTTTGCCATTTTTCACTTCTACCTTTTATACCATTCCCGGCCAGTTTTTTACTCCGGTTTTGCAGAAAGGCGGGGGTTCAAACAAGTCAAATTCATTTATCCGGGCGGTCATGCACCAAAAGTTGCTTTCTGAAAGAATACAACTGCTTGCAGCCGGTGGTCGCATGCGGTAATAAGTAGAGACCCAAACCCTTTGAATGGTTTATTAAAATATTTTTTAAACAACCTGGTTGCCTGCTTTCTACACTAAAAAATTAAAACGCTGTTTATGAAAGTATCATTAAAGAGAATTGTACAAAAAATCTTACCTAACCGGTACGGAAGGACAATAATGATCTCCGTGTTGTTGCTGCTCTCCCTTCACGGTATTGCGCAAAATGCCATACGACTGAAAGGGAAAGTGGTGAATGAAAATAACCAACCTGTGCAGCGTGCATCGGTAGTAGTGAAGGGTAGTAATAATGGTGTAACGGCCGATGACAATGGTGATTTTGAAATTGCGGTACAACCGAATAGTGTGCTGGTGATATCTGCAGTCGATTATACATTGCAGGAAGTAAGGGTCAATGGAAGAACAAATATCAGCATCACGCTGGTTTCCCAGATCAAAACAGAAAGTGAAGTAGTGGTAATTGGTTATGGTACTGCCAAATCAAAAGATGTTACTGGCTCTGTGGTGAAGGTAAAAGGAGAAACCCTCCGGGAAATAGCAGCGCCGAATATCATTGCACAATTGAAAGGCCGTACAGCCGGTGTTGATATTATCAGTAACAGTTCAACGCCGGGCGGTGGCGGACAGATACGTATCCGGGGTAACCGCTCGCTGGCAAAAACACAGGGTGAAGCAGATGGTCTCGACAATCCATTGATCGTGCTGGACGGAATACCATTTGGCGGAAGCATCAATGATATCAACAGTGAAGATGTTGCCAGTCTTGAAATATTAAAGGACGCCTCAGCTACTGCCATCTATGGTTCAAGAGGCGCCGGTGGTGTTATATTGATTACCACCAAGCGCGGACGCTCCGGCAAAGCGGTGATGTCCTACGACGGTTATCATGGTATTACCAATGTAATGGGAAGACTCAAGGTATTTAACGGACAAGAGTATGCGCAATTTAAGCAGGACGCTGCTACCTATAACAGGACGGGGCCCGGTACTACAGCATACAGTCTTACACCTGCCGAGCAGGCAGCATTGGCGGCTGGTGTATCTACCGACTGGCAGGATTTAATTTACAAGCAGGGATTTATTACCAGTCACCAGATTGGTGTATCAGGTGGGGGTGCAGGAACGCAGTTTGGATTGAGTGGTGGTTATTTTAAAGAAGAAGGCATCATTCCCAACCAGGATTTTGAACGCTACTCGTTGCGTGCTACTATTGACCAGCAAATCAGCAAGCGCATTAAAATAGGATTGAATACATTAAATACCTTATCGTATTCAAATACACCAGGCGGTTCGGGTGTTACCAGCGGTTTGATAAGGGTTACGCCACTGGCTTCTCCTTATAATGCCGATGGCACGGTCAATCTCTTCCCGCAAATCGGTTCCATCGACGCGGCCGCGATCAGCCCGCTGACATTAATTACAAAAAAAGATGCCATACTTGCGAAGAACAGGCGCATCAGAACTTTCAACAGTTTATATGGCGAACTGCAAATAATCGAAGGGTTGAAGTATCGTATCAATGTCGGTCTCGATTTTCGCCAGGATGCAGGAAGTGGTTATAATGGACCAGGCACTTTTACCAATAGCAATACTTCACAGGCATCTTCCAATGCAAGTATCAGCAATGCGGAGGCATGGACCTATACTATTGAAAACCTGCTGATGTACGATAAAACTATTAAAGAAAAACACCGGATTGGCTTTACTGGTTTGTTCAGTGTGCAAAAAGATCATAACCAGGGCAGCCGCTTTGATGTTACCGGTGTTCCGGCAGATTATATTTTGAACTCCAACTTTGCGCTGGCCAGTGGTGCTGTCACAGCGAATACATCGATCCCGGGCTCCAACTCGTTTTCAGAGCGCGGTTTGATTTCCTATATGGGCAGGGTGAACTATGCGTATGATAACCGTTATTTGGCAACAGCCACCGTTCGTACAGATGGGGCTTCTGTTTTGTCACCCGGCAACCAGTATTTTACTTATCCTGCTTTTTCACTGGGCTGGAATATCACCAATGAAAAATTTATGCAGCACATGCCTGTCATCTCTTCACTGAAACTGAGAGGTGGCTGGGGTAAAACATCCAACCAGGGTGTGAGCCCTTATGCAACGTTGGGATTGCTGAGCACAAGCACCTATAATTTCGGGCAGGGTACGGCGGGACAGCAGGCTGCTTACCTGGTAACAACACTTGCCAACAATGCACTGAAATGGCAGTCAACATCGCAATGGAATGTGGGTTTGGATTTTGCGTTATTGAAAAACCGCATTTCCGGTTCTATAGATGTATATGATCAGCGGACAAAGGATATCCTGCTTGATTTTAATTTACCACAGAGTAACGGTGCCGGTACCACGAGAAAAAACCTGGGTAAAACAAGTGGTAATGGTTTGGAAATAAATCTAAGTACCATCAATATTCAGAACAAGGATGGCTTTTCCTGGACAACCGATTTGAATTTTTATTACAACAGGGAAAAAATTGTACAGCTTCAGAACCCAAATATAAAATCCGATATCAGCAATGGATGGTTTGTGGGACAGCCGCTTACCGTTATCTACGATTTGAAAAAAATCGGTGTCTGGCAAACAGCCGATTCCACCAAGGGATTGATAGCGGCACAAACAGCACCGGTGCAGTTCCCGGGTCAAATCAGGATCCAGGATGTCAATGGAGATCATAAAATTGATGCCGCCGACCGGCAGATATTGGGAAACTTCCAGCCTAAATGGGAAGGCGGTATTACCAACCGGTTTTCTTTTAAGGGGTTTGATCTGACGGTTGTCATCTTTGCCCGTATGGGTATGCAGGTATTGGTTCCATACGTAACAGCAGATGGTGGTGCACAAGGTTTCCCCTTCTTTATGCAGGGCCGCAACAACCAGTTGAAGGTTGATTACTGGACACGTTCCAATCCAACCAATGCCTTTCCCGCACCAGATGCCGGAACAGATAAATTTTTATTCGCGTCTACGCTTGGTTATGTAGATGGTTCATTCATCAAATGCCGCAGTATTAATATCGGGTACGATATTCCTTCCACCGTTTTAAAAAGAACAGGGTTGAGTTCACTGCGGGTATATGTAAATGCCACCAACCCATTCATTATCTATTCTCCGTTTGTGCGTGATGGTTATGGTCCCGATCCTGAAGGAAATGGATATGGCAATGCAGTAGGTACGCCGGCTATTACTGGCAGCGTGGCACAACAGTCAAGACAAGTGAGTGTGAATGCCAACAATCCTGCGGTTAGGCAATTTATTATAGGTGTTAACTTAAAATTCTAAACTTCTTAAATAATCCTGTTATGAAATTGTATAAAAAAATAAGTGTTGCGGTGATGGTGACAGCAGCCGTGCTCACCAGTGGTTGTAAGAAGTTGCTGGAAGAACATCCGCAATCGGGCATTGTGCCATCCTTTTTCAACAGCCCTGCAGGTGTATTGGGCGGGATCGCGGGTGTATACAATGATATTCGCGGTGCATGGGGTACGGAAGGGTTCACACTGCATACGATGGCGGGTACAGATGAATACCTGATGGGTGCAAGCGCCACCGGTACACAATTCTTTACCTATAATGCATTGCAAAGCGGTAGCATGAATAATTTTTGGTGGAACACGGCTTACCAGGATATCAATACACTCAATGGTGTGCTGCAGTACGGGCAAACCATCGATGTACCTGCGGCGACCAGGGCGCAGTACCTGGCACAGGCAAAATTTCTCCGGGCATTCTGGTATTTTTATCTGGTGCAGTCTTTTGGTGATGTGCCATTGCATGTAGATTTTATTACGGTTCCGTCTTCTGCCGACACCAGGCAACCTATCGCCGATGTATATGCGCAAATTATCAGGGACCTTACGGATGCTTCAACCGATTTACCAAATCAGCCTACGGCTCCTTTCCTGGGAAAAGCAGCTACAAAAGCAACTGCTTTGTATTTGCTGGCGAAAGTATACCTCACCAGGGGATGGTCCGCTGCAGCGGTAGCAGGTGATTTTACACAGGCATATACCATTGCCTCCGGTTTGATTACTAACAAAGCTGTTTATGGACTGGACATGTGGCAGGATTATGGAGATGCATTCAAACCTGCCAATGACTATGGCAAAGAAACCTTGTTCGTAAGTGACCACAGCAACGATCCGAAATATGGGCAATATACCGTAGGTGGTGGCGCTGCAGGTGGTGCTGCACAAAATCTTACGCCCTGGTTTGGCCGGTGGAACTATCCGTCATTGAGTGGCCTCAATTCATTTAAGAATGGTTCAGGTGCGTTGGTAAATTCAGGAACCTCCATGATGACAAGGGATGTAGTAAATGGAAGACCCTTCATCCGCATTCGCCCCAATTCGGTGGTGCTTAGCACCGGCCCCAATGCAGGTAAAAATTATTTTCTTGACCAGGCATTTGCGGACAGGGTGAATGATTCACGGTATGATAAAACTTTTCAGACTGTTTGGATTGCCAATACCGCGAATGTGACCAATACCGCCGGTGCCGCTAATAATTCACGCGGTATCGGTTATACAATGACGGTAGGCGTGGATACGGCAGTTTGGATGCCTGATCATGAGATTACAGGTGCGCCGCAATTCAACGGTGCGGTCCCATTCAAAGGCATCATCATCCCGCCCAGCCTGTGGACCAACAGTTATTTCCCGGTGGTAAAGAAATTTGATGATCCCAGCAGGGCGCCGGCCAATTTTAATGATCCTTCAACAAGACCTGTGGTGATATTCCGCTTTTCAGATGTTTACCTTATTGCAGCAGAAGCTGCATTCAAGGGCGGCGGCACCATGCAGCAGGCAGCGGATATGATCAATGCAGTCAGACAAAGGGCAGCATATCGTTCTACCAACACGCCTGCACAAAATACCGCTGCAATAGCTGCGGTAACGATTACGCCGGCAAACGTGACGCTGGATTATATCCTGGACGAACGCACCCGTGAATTTTTTGGAGAATGGCAAAGATGGTGGGACCTGGTAAGAACAAAATCATTGCTTACCCGCGTGGCGGCCTGGAACCCCATAGAAGCAGGAACCAATATCAAACCTTTCCATGTACTAAGGCCAATACCGCAGGATCAGATTGACCGCGTAACGGAGGGCCCGGCCTTCCCGCAAAATCCCGGTTATTAATACACAATTAAATCACAATCGGTCATAGAAAAGAAAGAAGATGCTAGTCATTTTCTTTCTTTTCATGCTGATATTCCTATATTGTATACCGGTTTTCACCCAACCATCTTACCGGTACCTTGACAAACCTGATCCCCTCCCATTAAACCATCCTGTATTGTAATCTATTTTTTAATGATTCAATAAACAATAATGGCAACTATCAAAGGCGGCAAGGAATATTTTAAAACTGTCGGGCAAATAAAATATGAAGGCCCTGCTACAGACAATCCATTTGCTTTTCGCTGGTATGACGAAAATAAAACAGTGGCCGGAAAAAAAATGAAGGACTGGTTGCGTTTTGCCTGTGCATACTGGCACAGCTTCTGTGGTTCAGGTGCTGATCCGTTTGGTGAAGCCACACATATTTTTCCCTGGAGTGAAAAAGCAGACGCAGTGGAAAGGGCAAAAGATAAAGCGGATGCCGCATTTGAATTTATAACCAAACTAGGGCTGCCTTATTATTGTTTTCACGACGTGGATGCTGTTGATTATGGCAATGATGTCAGTGAAAACGATCGTCGCTTACAAGCTATTACTGATTACCTGAAAGAGAAACAGAAAGCCAGTGGTGTAAAGTTGTTATGGGGTACAGCCAATTTGTTTTCACACCGCCGCTATATGAACGGCGCCGCTACCAATCCCGATTTCCATGTGCTGGCACATGCCGGCGCACAGGTAAAAGCGGCAATTGATGCTACCATTGTATTGGGTGGTGAAAATTATGTATTCTGGGGTGGCCGCGAAGGTTATATGAGTTTGCTCAATACCGATATGAAGCGGGAAAAAGATCACCTGGCGCGTTTCCTGCATACTGCAAAAGACTATGCAAGAAAAAATGGATTCACCGGAACATTTTTTATCGAACCCAAACCCTGTGAGCCCAGCAAACACCAATATGATTATGACAGTGAAACGGTGATTGGTTTCTTACGGCAATATGATTTGCTCAATGATTTTAAATTAAACATTGAAGTGAATCATGCAACGCTGGCAGGGCACACTTTTCAGCATGAATTGCAGGTGGCGGTTGACAACGGTATGCTGGGCAGTATGGATGCCAACCGTGGCGACTACCAGAATGGCTGGGATACTGATCAGTTTCCCAATAATATCAACGAATTGGCTGAAGCAATGTTGGTAATTGTAGAGGCAGGAGGTTTTAAAGGAGGAGGTATCAACTTCGATGCGAAGATTCGCCGCAATTCAACTGACCCGGAAGATTTATTCCACGCACACATTGGCGGTATGGACACATTTGCACGGGCATTGCTGGTAGCAGATATGGTATTGCAGCAATCCGGGTACAAAAAAATAAGAACCGAACGGTACGCATCTTTCGATACAGGAAAAGGAAAAGCATTTGAAGAAGGAAAGTTGTCACTGGAAGATTTAAGGACCTATGCCATTGAAAAAGGAGAACCGGAAACGATCAGCGGAAGACAGGAATACCTTGAAAATATTATTAACCGCTATATTTAAAACCATTGCTGTATGAATTTTTTAGGACCCATCGACTGGATCTTTGTCATCGTGTACCTGCTGATCATCGGCGGTATTTCTATCTGGAGTATTCGTAAAAGCAAAGAATCGCCTTCCGATTATTTTTTAGCAAACCGTAACCTCGGCTGGTGGGTAATTGGTGCTTCCATCCTTGCTTCGAATGTTGGTTCGGAGCATATCGTTGGCCTGGCAGGTTCTGCTGCCAAATCAGGAACTGTATTGGGACATTATGAATTGCATTCTTATATCGTGCTGATACTCGGCTGGGTCTTTGTTCCTTTTTATATGCGGAGTATGGTATATACCATGCCGGAGTTTTTGGAGAGGCGGTTCAGCCCGAGGGCAAGAAGATTGTTGTCAATCATTCAATTGTTAAGTTATGTTATAACAAAAGCATCTGTAACCATTTTTGCGGGAGCACTGGTGTTTAACCAGTTTCTTGGTGTTGATTTCTGGACGGGTGCCATTATTTTGGTAGTAGTAACAGGGGTATATACGATTTTCGGTGGTTTACATGCGGTAATGTATACGGAAGCGATACAGGCCATTGTGTTGCTATTGGGTTCATTGGTATTGCTGATCTTTGGATTGAAAGAAGTAGGCGGATGGGATCACCTGATATCCATTCTGCCAAAGGAAAAATTAAATATGTTCCCGCCACTGAGTGATCCGGAATTTCCATGGGCAGGAATATTGTTTGCATCGCCTATAGTAGGATTGTGGTATTGGTGCACTGATCAGCATATCGTACAGCGTTGTCTGGCGGGCAAAGATGAGCGCGAAGCAAGAAGAGGTACTATCTTCGCCGCCTATTTAAAATTACTGCCATTCTTTATTTTTCTTATCCCCGGTTTAATCGCGTATGCATTGCACGCGCAGGGAAAATTACAAATGGATGATACCAATGCTGCATTTCCAACAATGGTAAAAGCGATAATGCCGGTTGGTTTGCGCGGCGTACTGGCGGGAGGATTGCTGGCCGCTTTGATGAGTTCGCTTGCTTCTGTCTACAATGCATGCTCTACCTTATTTACCATGGACATTTACCAAAAAATGAAACCGGAAGCCAGTGGTAAAGAATTGGTGAAAGTAGGTCGTATTGCTACCGGTATCGTTGTATTATTGGGAATGGCATGGATACCCATGATGGGAAGAATCGATTCTGGTTTGTATAATTATTTACAGAGTGTCCAGTCGTACCTGGCGCCACCGATCGCAGCAGTATTTTTATTTGGGGTTTTCTTCAAACGATTGAATGCAAGCGGCGCTTATTCTGCCATGGTGATTGGTTTTGTATTAGGCCTTGCAAAACTGACGCTCCAGATATTTAAAGATGATTTACCACTGGGTGGAGTTTTTTACCAATTTGCCACCATCAATTTTTTATACTTCTGTATTTATCTTTTCCTGTTCAGTATTGCTGTATTGGTGATTGTGAGTTTGCTGACACCCAAACCATCGGAAGCACAGATACAGGGTCTGACATTTGCCACCACCGTTGCAGAAGACAAAGCGGCCAGCCGCGCCAGTTGGAACGCAAAGGACGTCATCTTATCATTGATTGTGGTGGCTATCATTCTCAGTATTTTAATTTATTTCTCACCACTCGGAGTTGCCAAATAAAAATAACAACATGAAACCGTATATTATCGGGCTTAGCTGGTTGCTCATCGCTTTTGCAGGTGCAGCACAAACATTGCCCGCATATAAAAATAAAAACCTGTCGCCTGAGCAGAGGGCCAAAGACTTACTCAGCCGCATGACACTGGATGAAAAAATCAGGCAGACACAATGCCTGTGGATACAAAAATCAAGGATATTAAATGGCCAGGGAGAATTCGATTCGCTGAAGGCGACAACGGCATTGGTGAACGGGTTGGGTGAACTGGCACGGTTGAATGAAAACGCAGGACCCAACAGTTATGGCTATCATCCCCGGCAGGCGGCTGAACTGTATAATAAGATACAACATTACTTTATTGAAAAAACGCGGTTAGGCATTCCTGTTATGGTGCATGAAGAAAGCTTGCACGGGCAGCAAACGCAGGACGCCACCAATTTCCCGGTTCCGATTGCTCTCGCAAGTTCCTGGAATGAAAACCTGATGACGGAGATATATACAAAAGTGGCGGAAGAAGTGAGGGCAAGGGGTGGTCAGCATGTATTAGCGCCGGTGGTGGATGTAACCCGAGATCCAAGATGGGGGAGAACAGAAGAAACGATGGGAGAAGATCCTTTTTTAATTTCAAGGCTGGCGGTGGCGCAAATCAAAGCTTACCAGGGCGATGGTATGTATCTTGGAAAAAATAATGTGGCTACAACGCTCAAACATTTTGGTATACACGGACAAAGTGAAGGGGGCAATAACGTTGCCCCCAGTAATATTGATGAAAGAACGGCGCGTGAAATATTTTTCAAACCATTCAAAGCAGCAGTACAGGAAGCAAAAGCCATGAATGTGATGGCCACTTACAATGAATTGTTTGGCCTGCCTGCATCGATGAATAAATATTTACTGACAGATATACTGAGAAAGGAATGGGGTTTCAAGGGGGTTATCGTGTCTGATTATTTTGCTGTACGCGATATCACAACATTACACAAGGTGACACCCAGTGTGGATGAAGCTGGATTGCTGGCATTCAAGGCAGGTATTGATTTGGAAACACCCGACCCTGATGGGTTTGTGCACCTGAAGAATTATATCCAGTCGGGTAAATTGAGCATAAAAGAAATTGACGATGCGGTGACAAGAATATTAATCGCAAAATTCCGCCTTCGTTTGTTTGATGATCCCTATGTGGATGCTGACAAGGCTGAAGCAATTGTCGGCAGCGATGTTAACAGATCGGTGGCATATAAAGCTGCAACCGAAGGAATGGTATTGCTGAAGAACGATAATAATTTTTTACCGCTCGATAAAAGCAAGATTAAAACCATTGCACTCATTGGCCCCAATGCTGCCAAATGCCTGATTGGTGGTTATTCCAGCAAGCCGAGAACCTGTATTTCCCCGCTGGATGCGATAAAGGAAAAGTATGGAAAGGATATCACCGTCCTGTATGCAGAAGGTGTACAGCTTACAGATAAGAACAACTGGTTTGCTGATGAGATTAAACTGGCGGATAACGGTGATGTGAAAGCGAAAATCGCGGCTGCTGTAGAAATAGCGAAACAGGCTGATGTAGTCGTATTGTTCGTCGGGGGTAATGAAAGCATGAACCGGGAGGGATGGGCAGATAATCATTTGGGTGATATGCCAACGCTGGATTTATTAAACGGTCAAAATGATTTGATAAAGGAAATTGTTGCATTGGGAAAACCAACCTGTGCTTTTGTCAACAGCGGGCCGCCATTGAGCATCGGTTACCTGGTGCAATCGGTACCTGCTGTGATGCAATGCTGGTACCTTGGGCAGGAAGGTGGTTATGCAATGGCCGATGCACTGTTTGGCGTTGTCAATCCCTCCGGTAAATTACCGATATCATTTCCGAGAAGTGCCGGCAATATACCGGTATACTATAACTACAAACCTTCTGCCAGGCGCGGTTACAACCTCGGTTATGAAGTATCTCCGCTGTTTCCATTTGGTTATGGACTGAGTTATACAACATTTAATTACGCCAATCTCCGGATTAAAGATGCTGTGATGAAGAAAAGCGGAACGACAACAGTATCTGTAGATGTAAAGAATACCGGCAGCAGGGACGGAGCAGAAGTGGTACAATTGTATATTCGCGATAATTATTCATCTGTTCCGCGGCCGGTGAAAGAATTGAAAGGATTTAAAAAGATATGGCTGAAACCGGGTGAAACGCAAACAGTCAATTTCACCATCACGCCGGAAGCATTGTCATTTTATGATGCCAGTATGAAATGGGTAGTGGAGCCGGGCGATTTTACCATCATGGTGGGAACATCGTCTGATAAAACAAACAGTATTACTTTAAAAATTACAGACTGATATGCCGATGCATCAAACCATGCGCTGGTTCGGGCCGCATGATACCGTGAGTTTAGCCGATATCCGCCAGGCAGGTTGTGCAGGTGTGGTGACTGCATTGCATCAAATACCTGTAGGTGATGTTTGGCCGGCGGAAGCGATCCAGGAAAGAAAAAAGCTCATCGAAGCGGAAGGCATGACCTGGACGGTGATTGAAAGCCTGCCCGTAAGTGAAGAAATCAAAAAACAAACTGGCAATTACCAGCAGCATATCGACAACTACAAACAAAGTTTGATCAATGTAGCAGCAGCCGGGTTGAAAGTGGTTACTTATAATTTCATGCCGATACTGGACTGGCTTCGAACGGATATTGCGTATACCATGCCCGACGGCAGCAAGGCATTATATTTTGAAAGACTGGCCTTCGTGGTATTTGATTTGTTCCTGTTGCAGCGCCCGGGGGCGGAGAAAGATTACAGCAACGAAGAAATAGCAAATGCAAAAAGGAAATTTGAAAACATGGCAAACGCTGAGAAGGAGCGGATATTCCGAAATGCCATGCTCGGATTACCCGGAAGCAATGATGCCTTTACTTCTGAGCAGGTATTGCGTGCATTAAAAACCTACGACGGAATAGATGCTGAAAAACTCAAGCAACATTTGTTTTATTTCCTGCAGCAGGTGGTTCCTGTTGCGGAAGCACATGGATTAAAAATGGCCATTCATCCGGATGATCCGCCTTACCCGGTATTAGGTCTCCCCCGAATTGTGAGTACTGAACAGGATGCAGCGGATATTATTAACTGTGTTGCATCTCCTGCCAATGGTTTATGTTTTTGTACAGGTTCTTACGGAGCGAGGGCTGATAATGATATTGTGAAAATGCTGAAGCGCTTTGGCGACCATGTTCATTTTCTTCATTTGAGAAATACAAAAAGAGACAGTAAAGGCAATTTTTACGAAGCCGATCATTTGGCAGGTGATACTGATATGTATGAAGTGATGAAGGAAGTGGTGAGCATACAACGACGGAGAAATATATCATTACCTATGCGGCCGGATCATGGCCACCAGATGCTCGACGATTTAAAAAAGAATACTTACCCCGGTTATTCTGCCATTGGAAGATTAAGGGGATTGGCAGAGTTGCGGGGATTGGAATACGCCGTTCAGCGAAGCATGCCTTAATATCATTGCAACCGGCATTCAGCGCCGCTATTTGTAAAACGAACATTACTCATGAACAAACAGGGAATGACCCATTACCGCTGGACGATCTGCGCCCTGCTGTTCTTTGCTACTACTATTAATTATCTTGATCGGCAGGTCATCAGCCTGTTAAAGGGAACACTTGAGAAAGAATTTAGCTGGACAGAAACCGATTATTCGAATATTGTTATTGCATTCCAGTTTTCCTATGCCATCGGCATGTTGGGTGTTGGAAGACTAATTGATTCCCTTGGTTCAAAAAAAGGCTATGTATTGTCAATTTTTTTATGGAGCATTGCGTCCATCGCGCATGCGCTGGCCACATCCACCGTTGGTTTCGGAATGGCAAGGGCCGCATTGGGTATTA
Organism: Chitinophagaceae bacterium; assembly: GCA_044223995.1. Taxonomy (GTDB): domain Bacteria; phylum Bacteroidota; class Bacteroidia; order Chitinophagales; family Chitinophagaceae; genus JACMLD01. Next base: position 196,477 of record JBGALE010000008.1, on the reverse strand, counting down.
CAGAAGCAGGTAACTTTCCTTCTGCCGTGAAGGCTGTAGCAGAGTGGTTTCCCAAAAAAGAAAGATCGCTGGCCAATGGAGTTTTCAACTCCGGCACCAATATCGGCGCCATCATTGCACCATTGACGGTTCCATTCATTGCAGTATCGCTTGGCTGGCAGTGGGCGTTTATTATCACAGGTTCTATTGGATTTTTGTGGCTGATCGCCTGGTGGTACTGGTACGATATACCTTCGAAGCATACAAAGGTTTCCAAAACCGAATTTGATTACATCCACAGCGATGCGGAAGAACGGAAAGAAGAATTAAGTGCATCAGGTGCGGTTTCATGGAAAGTATTGTTACAACACAGGCAGACATGGGCGATTGCACTCGGTAAATTCTTTGCTGATCCTGTTTGGTGGTTTTATTTATTCTGGACACCGGCTTTTCTAAAATCTGAATATGGTTTGAGTGCCACACAGGCTGCATGGCCTGTTGCATTGGTGTATACATTCGCTACCATTGGCAGCGTAGCCGGCGGATGGCTGCCCATGTATTTTTCACAAAAGGGCTGGACAATTGCCCGTTCGCGCAAAACCGCTATGTTGATTTATGCCGTATGTGCATTACCGGTAGTATTGACACAAACATTAGGCGCCATCAATATGTGGCTGGCTGTATTAATGATAGGGTTCGCCTGCGCTGCACACCAGGCCTGGAGTGGCAATATGTACACTTTGATTTCAGATATGTTTCCGAAACGCACAGCGGCATCCGTAACAGGCATAGGAACCATGGCAGGTGCATTAAGTGCAATCCTCGTATCAAAAATTGCAGGATGGCTGTTTGATTATTACAAACATCTTGGCCATATCAATACGGGTTACTTTATTTTATTTCTTTTCTGCAGTGTTACCTATATCGTGGCATGGCTGATCATTCACTGGCTGGCGCCGGGAATGAAAAGAGTGGAATTGTAAAAATCATTGGTTAACTCTTTTCTTCCATGGGCCAGTGAAAACAGATATGATAACTGTCGGGATCATCGAACTCCAGGGCTTTCCACCCATAGCCGGTGATGGACGGCGGTTTTAGCGAAGCAATTTTATCTTTCAATTGCTGGTACGTTTCGTCAATATTCGGACAACCGAAATACAGGGTGGTATCGCTGTGCCATTTGGTGCGGGTGAGGTTGGGTAACTCAGGGCGATGTGGTTGTTCATAAGCAGTGTTCAGCATCAGCTCAATATTATTCAGTTTCAGCAATACCCAATCGACATTATCTCCTTCACCGGGAGAATGCATAGTCGTGGTAAAGCCAAGTACATCGCGGTAAAACGCCAGTGATGTGGGCATATCAAATACCTGTAATAAAGGCGCCATACCTTGCAGGTTCAGTTTGGTTGCTTCCATTTCTTTAAAGTTATAGTTCTGCAAATTGTAATAGCCAGTTCCTGGCATCCTTGTCATTGGTGAACGACTTCATAGGGATGGGGGGTGTTTGAAACCTGAATAAAATTTTCATGATAAATGCTGATAACCCCGCCGGAGAAACCATGGCCATTGCTTTATACACGTTGGGTAATTGTTCGGTGGAGAATTTCCTGGTATCTTTATCTGGTACCGGTGAGTTGCTCAGGTAAATAAGTAAGGGCATTTTTTTATTCCCGGTGATAGTTTTTACCAGGGCGATATTGGCCGAAATATTTTCTACGGTTCTTTTTGGATTTTTTGACAACGAATACAGTATACCATCATCGATCCAATAAGTGGCGATTTCACCTTCATAAATTTGCTTATCTGCCGGAGGTACCATAATAATATAAAGTTAGTAATTCAAAAAGGCAAAAATCAACATTCAAAACACAGGGCAGTAAATTTTTAATACCAGATCCCAAATACCAAATACTAAGTCCCAAATTCCAAATCCGTGACCCCTACATCATCATGTAGTTGCCCGGCCGTTCATAAAAAATAAGTTTGTTGAAGGTTTCCTCCCTTAAAAAAACTTATATGAAAAGATCCTTTCTGGTATTACTGGCTACGGTTGCAACCCTAACCGCATTCAGCCAGGTTAACCCAAACGTATTAAAAAATCAACAGGTACTAAAAAACCAGCAAGTACTAAAAAACCAGGTTATCGTTAACCCGGTTATCAACCTTACTATGCTGACTGATTTTTACATCGAGAGCAATGGTTTTCTTGGTGTAAATACCAGTACTGATAAAATTGTACCGGAAAAATGTGCCGGTGCCGTCAGCAATTTTCACTGGAGGGCAGTGAACAACAGTGATGGAACTGTAACAATATTTTCCCTGCTGCCAAGTGGCCCGAAGATGGCGTATAGAAAATCCACTATTGTACTGCCCGGCAATACGGGTTTGTCAGGTGGTGCGTCCACGCAGGACGGACTGTATGCGATACCAGTATCAGGAGGAAATCCGGGCCGTTATAAGATAAACGATAAATGGTGGTTGCGTTCACTGGGTGGTGAAGATTACCGTTTGGTATTTGAAGACAGGAGCGATTCTTTTCCCATACACATTTTTCCATCCACGGTAGTGAACCCGGTTGACCTGGATTTCAATTCCATGGTTGGCTGGACACTTACAGAAGGCAATGCCAGCAATAATGCATTTACCGGGCAGCCATCTACGATCCTGTACATCCCTTTCTTCGATTCACCCGTAATTCCCAATATGCCATTGGGTGGTAGTTACTGGAAAGGATTGGAGACAAAATATTTTGCCGTGGATACAAAGACGGATGGCAGTTACATCAACACATCCAGGCCTGGTACCAATCAATGGATACGACCCGATGAATCAAAAACAGGCGTTTTAACCACTTTGCCATTCGTGCTTTGCGGCGAAAAAATGACAGTTAAACTTGCCGGTACAAACGACCCTTCAAGGATAAAATTCGAATTATTACAAAAGATTAAAGCATCAGAACCTGGTGCTGTTTCGCTCCCCGATGGTTTTTATAAAATTATCAGCAGCAATACCGGGCACAACAACGACATCACACAGAAAATTGTGATCAACACCCACGATCAGAAATACAAGGTATGCCGGTTACGCATAACCGATAATTCCACCACGGGACATATCATTGTTGATGAAATTGATGTTACCTATACCGGGCAGGTGGGGTCGGACCCGGTGCCGGTGGATCCAGTCATCCCAACATCAAAACCCATTTGGGGCACGATTGATATGCACACACACCCGATGAGTTATCTCGGGATGGGTGGCAAGCTGATGCATGGCAAACTGGATGGCAATCCTGCAGAAGCACTTGGAAATTGCAACAGTGTGCACGGTGGATGGGGCACCGACAATACCGGCGGCAATTACCTGCGTGCAGAAATCGTAAACATGATCGACGAGTATTATACAGAAGCGGTTCGGCTCAAACCCGAGGATATGAAAGTACCGCACAAGGATCACCCGCATGATGGATATCCAAACTTTGTGCACTGGCCGGTACAAATGAGTATGACCCACCAGCAAATGTGGTATGAATGGATGCGCCGTGCAAAGGATGGCGGACTGACGGCTATTATTGCGCTTACAGTTAACAGCGAGGTATTGGGCCGGGTACTTGGCGGCGATCCGCCGTACGATGACAAGACAACTGCTGACCGTCAGATTGATGAACTAATTGCATTTGTACACCGCCACCGCGATTTTCTTGATACAGTAACTACTTCAGCAAGGATGCGGCAGGTAGTACGCGAAGGCAAGATGGCAGTAATTATCGGGATGGAAATAGATAATATTGGAAACTTTTATAAAAATGTACCAGTATCAAACGATCAGATAAGAAATGAAATCACACGGCTAAGAAACAAAGGCGTCCGCTATATTTTCCCGATACATGTTACGGATAATAAATTTGGCGGGACGGCCGTATACAAGGAATTGTTCAACTTCAGCAACAAGTATGTAACAGGGCAACCCATCACAGGTACTGTTCCGGTAGATTTATATCCGCCGGTATTGCCAGGCAGTTTGTACTCCGTGGAGACAGCACCGGACAGGAATGTTGGCTATAGGTTGGAAGGTGGTGTACTGAATATTGTTACCAAGACAAGGCCATTGGTGGAAATCATTGAAGCAGGCGGTTTCCCCATATTGCCACCACCGTTGGATGCACCTTCCCTGTTGGTAAAACCCATTGTTGATCCTGTGATTGGAGCATTAAAAAATTCGCAGCAGTTTCAACTGGCGAAAAAAATATTTCTTGATCTCAATCCCGAATTCGCTACGTATGATCGCATTGTACGCAGCCCGACAGATAAAGGTGGCCATCGCAATGTATTGGGCATTTCAGACCAGGGTATTTTTGCTGTAACTGAAATGATGCGGCAGGGCATGATGATCGATGTGGATCATTCATCTGAAAAAACAGTAAATGATATTATTACCATCGCACAGCGCAATCATTACCCGGTGAACACTGGTCATAATGGATTGCGTCAGCCAGGCGATAATGAAAAAACGCGCACACGCGAACAACTGGAAGCAATCCGCGATTTGGGAGGTATGTTTGGAATGGGTTGGGAAAACCAGAATCCTGTTCAGTTTAATAATATTTATAAAGTGCATGCCGGAATTATGGGAAACCGCAACACAACTTTTGGTTCCGATATTGATGGGTATGCGGCAACACCCAAGGCACCTGCATCACCGAGGCAGTTTATCAACTATACAAACAGGAGCCAGCCTGATTTCCTGCAGCAATATGTAATGCCGGGCAGCAGCAGGGTATGGGATTATAATACAGGTGGCATGGCGCATATTGGAATGGTACCGGATTTCTTTGAAGCATTGAAAAAAGCAGGGGCAGGTACAGACCAGTTGAACGCATTGTTTCTATCGGCAGAATATTTTGCACAGATGTGGGAGAAATGTGAAAGGACGGCGCCGTCAGTTCGATAATGGTGTAAAATTATTATTTGGAATTTTGGGGAATAGGTCTAACTTTACAAACTGAATAATCAGTATATGTAGTTATGGCCTATTCCCTTTCTTTTTCCAAATCAATCCTTGTTTTGCTGTTTATTTCAGATAAAACAAACAGGGGGCAGACAGAATTTATATCCGCGAAGTACATGAGCGAGTTCCTGGACATCCCCAAGCCCACCTTAGCGGTAATATTAAACAACCTGATCCGGGCAGGAATACTGCAATCGAGGGAAGGTGTCAATGGGGGAGTCCGGATGGCAAAAAGCGAGGACAAGATTACTTTGCTTGATTTGCTGATCGCCATTGAAAATGAAAAGCCTTTGTTTCAGACAGATTACCAGTTGAACGTAACCGGTAAGCGGCCTGAAAGTGCCAGGAAAACAGTGAATGCCATTCTGAAGAAAATAGAAGCGAAAATTAAGGAAGATTTAAAAAAGACGACGCTTAGGGACATCCTGGATGGGATGTAATATTTTTTTTCACTTAAACTAAATAAACTAAATATGAAGATAGTGTATTTATTCCTGTTACTTTTCTCTATAATTAGCCTATTAACAGCACGTGCACAAAGTGCATTCATGCAAGCTCAGAAAAGTGGCTGGTATCCCATGTTTCTTTTGCCAGTAGCAGAAACGGTCACGTCAAATTACCACACAAGGAATCTACTGGATATAGGTACCGGGCCCGGAAAGTTACTGGACATCCTGATCAAAAGAGATTCAAATCTATACCTGGCAGGAATCGATATCGACACGGAAATGATCAATATTGCGAGGAATAACATACAGCACCCCCATATAACATTCCAATATGAATTGCCGGGTGAAAAGCTGGCATTTGAAGATAGCAGCTTTGATGTGGTTAGCTTTTGTTCGGTGCTGTTTTTACTGGAAGATGATACAAAAAGATTTCTTGTGGAGGAAGCCTTGCGTGTGTTGCGGCCGGGTGGTAGGGTCATTGTTTTAACGCCTTCGGGAAGAAAGCCTATTATCAGTTCATTTGTTGAGGTATGGCGTTATCCGTTTGCGGCTTCCAACTGGACTTTTGTTGCCTGGAAAGTTTTTACGACTGCTTCCGCCAGGAGATGGGTGCGGGCCAGTTGGCTCGCTGAATATGCCGGTAAAAAGTCATTACACTATTCAAAGCAAATTGTATTTAATAACAATGCATCTATCGAAATCATCGAGAAGGGGAAGTAAAACTAAAATAAACATACTATGCACAATTTACTGTTGTCCTTAGAAATTGCCCTGGGCGTTATTTTCTTATTGTCGGGAATAATTATCTTATTGCTCAGGAACAGGCTAAAAGAGAGATTGTCCTGGCTGCGTGAATATTCCCAGCGGATGGTGGTATTTATATGCATTGCAAAAATAACCGGGGCAATTGGCCTTTTAGTACCGGTATTTTTTGATTCTATAAGACCTGTAGTACCATTTGCGGCAGCGGGAATCGGGATTATTATGATACTTGCATTACGGTACCATACCAGGCGAAGGGAGAATAAAGACATACCAGCAACGGTGGTATTTTTCCTGGTCGCTGCCGCGGTTACTTATTTAAGTATAAATAATTTGATAAATTGATTCAATTTAGGCAGTCGTCCTCCCCCAAATGGGATAGCGTTTATATCGTTGTATGTTTTATTCTCAGCGGCCCTTGAAACTACCATGTTGCAAATGGTGATTAATACAATGGTACCGGCGATAATCATCAGAAAGCCGGTCAGCAAAATTTTACGGGTATTCATATTAGTTGCGACTGCTCCAGGATGGCGGGATGAATTTATTTCTTTTCTTCGCCATCCAAAGAAATAATACGGTTAATAAACTGCAAAAGATAAATGCCTGGAGGCTGTTTTGCGGGCCCATTTGTCCGCCGGTGATCAACCAATGACCCTGTATACTGCTGGTAAATAAGCCTCCGCCCACATTATTGCCGGGATTGATCGCACCAAATATGCCCGGCTCTATAAAGTCCCAGGCGAAATGCAGGAAGATGGGGAACCATAGGCTTCTCGTCAATATATAAGCAGATGGTAACAGTAAGCCGGCTTGTATGACCGTTGTAGCCAGTGAAAGCAGGTTGCCACCGGGAACATTTATATGCATGACAGTAAACAATATAATTTGAATCAGCAAAGCGATTACAGTACCCAAAGCTTCTTCTGTAATTCGGAAAAGAACTCCGCGCAGCAGGATTTCGGCTATAAACCCCGCATTAATGGCCGTGGTGAATGATGGAAGAAGGGAAGATGCAGGATATATAGCTGTGATAGTGTAGCTGGCGGCTATATAAATTACCAGTATAAAAACAGACTGGAGCAATGCGCCCGTTAAAAAACCGGCTGTAGCATTTTTCCCAAAGCCGGCAATGCTTAATTCCGATATTTTTCTTTTTTCATAAAAACGGAATAATAATACATAACCGGCCAATGCAAGTACAATATCTGTCACAGATATGATGGCATATTTATTTATATCAGTTATCGGGCTGGATACGAGTACGAGCCTTAATGACCATTCGGAGAATGCAACCAGTCCGCCGACGACAATAACACCAATGATAATTTTCACCAGGAAAAATTGAAGCACTTTGTTTGCCATGATACCTGCTGACATTCCGGAATTTTTATATAAAAGGGTAAAATGAAAATACCTGATGAACGGCGGCCACCTTCGCTGGAAAGTTAACTATCTTTAGGAAACACTTTTATTAATCATCCCAAATCTTTTTGCATATGAAAATTACCGGCACATCCGCAGTCAACCGCAGGCATTTTGTAAAATCTTCTGCCGGACTCATTGCAGGCCTTGGCCTTTTTCCGCAACTGGATTTTGCAAACAATTTACAGCCGCCTGCTGATCCTGGTATCAATATCATTGGTCCGCTGGAAGGATATTCGCCCATGCTGGGCACTTTTGTGTCCATGCTTAACTGGATGCGGGAAAGTGTATACCGCGCTGTAAAAGGGCTGAAGCAGGAAGAACTGGATTTTCTCTGGGATGCCAAATCAAATACCATTGGTGCATTATTGTCACATTTGGCTGCTACTGAAGTGGTGTACCAGGATCTTACTTTTTATAAACTGCAGGATTTTAGTGATGCCAATAAAAAGCGCTGGAATGTTGCGATGGAACTGGGTGATGAAGGACGCAAACAAATAAAAGGCAATAACCTTGATTATTATCTTTCCGCTTTGAAAGAAGTGCGTGAGAAAACACTCACCGAATTTAAAAAAAGAGACGATAAATGGCTGGCTGAAGTGGACCCGCATTTTTTTGGTAACGAGCCGACCAATAATTACTGCAAATGGTTTCATGTATGCGAACATGAGGCCAATCACCGCGGCCAGATGACCATGATCCGCAAACGGCTTCCTGGTGCATCGGGCAATGATTAGTGAGTCAAAAGTCTTGACTCTATAGTCGATAGTCAATAATTATTATTTTCTGTTGGTTGACTTCCAACTACCGACTTCCGACTGGCTACAACCGTCAAAGAGCATCTGAACGACTGATTTTAATCATGCTCCGGCATATCCCGCCATATTACCTTCACATCAGTTCTCACGGTGATGCCTATCCCGATTGAATCCCGTGCTGAACACGATTGCTGCCATTGTACTTGTATCAGTATTAAAAACAATCACTATTTATATGAAAAGTGATACAATGGTATTGTCAAAAGCAGACCCCCGCGTGAAGCTGATTGCAGCAAAAATGAAGAAGGAGAACTACAAACCCGACGCATTAATTGAAATATTGCATACCGCGCAAAACGCCTACGGGTATTTACCGAAAGATGTACTGACGCTTATAACACAATCGCTGCACCTTCCACCGTCCAGGGTATATTCAACAGTTACGTTCTATCATTTCTTTTCGCTGAAATCAAAAGGAGAGCATACCTGCCTGGTGTGTACAGGCACAGCTTGCTATGTAAAAGGTGCGCAGGCAATTCTAAACAAAATAGAACAGGAACTGGGGCTGAAACCGGGGCAGGTTTCACCGGATAATAAACTCGGCGTACAGGTAGCACGCTGTATTGGTGCCTGCGGACTTGCTCCGGCCGTGGTATTGGATGATGAAGTGGAAGCAAGGGTGAACCCGGATGATATTGTGAAAAAAATCAGGACTAAAACAGCCAGCTTATGAACAGGCAAGAATTAAAAAATATTATCAGCGTAGAAAAGGCAAAGGAGGAAGCCGCTAAGCTGAAGCAAAAAATATGTGTATGCTGCGGTGCAAGTTGTATTTCTTCCGGCTCAGAGGAAGTAATGAAAAAATTAAATGAAGAAATAAAGGAACGTGGTTTGGAAAACACAGTGGAAGTGGTTCCCACAGGATGTATGGGTCCATGCAACCAGGGGCCGTTGGTAAAATTTGCCGAAGGATATAATATGTATCAAAAAGTGGATTGTTCCAATATAAAATCCATTGTTCAAAGCCAGTTGGTAGAAAAGAAACCCCTGGAAGATTTGTTACTGTTTGCCGATTCCAGGGAGAAACCTTTTCTGAATGCACAGGAAGATCCTTTTTATAAAAAACAATTGAAGCTGGCCTTGAAAGACTGCGGCGACATGAACCCCGAAAAGATCGAAGATTATCTTGTACACAACGGCTACCAGGCGCTGGACAAAGTATTGTTTGAGATGAACCCGGAAGATGTGATTGCAGAAGTGAAACAGAGCCGCCTTCGCGGACGGGGAGGTGCAGGTTACCCGACAGGTTTTAAATGGGAAACAGTTTATAAATATGTAAGCGATCAAAAATATGTGATCTGCAATGGTGATGAAGGAGATCCCGGTGCTTTCATGGACAGGAGTGTGCTGGAAGGCAACCCGCACCGCGTGCTGGAAGGAATGGCCATTGCCGCCTATGCGGTCGGTGCCAGCAAAGGTTATGCATACATACGTGGTGAATATCCCCTGGCGATAAAACGGTTTGAGCTGGCCATCAAACAAGCCAGGAAACTTGGGCTGGTGGGAAATAATATTCTCGGAACAAACTTTTCCTTTGATGTGGAGGTACGGATTGGCGCTGGTGCTTTTGTATGCGGTGAAGAGACTGCATTGATTGCTTCCATCGAAGGTAAAAGAGGGACACCCCGCCCGCGACCACCATTCCCTGCCGAATCAGGGTTGTGGGGAAAGCCAACTTTAATTAATAATGTAGAATCTTTTGCAGCCATTGCACCCATCATCAACAATGGCGGCGAATGGTACAGCGAAATTGGTACACCAAAAAGTGCCGGTACAAAAGTATTTGCTCTTGCAGGAAAAATTAAATATGCCGGTTTGATTGAAGTACCCATGGGAACCACATTACGCGAAATTGTTTTTGACATTGGTGGCGGTATGCAAAACAATACGGAATTCAAGGCTGCACAAACGGGAGGACCCTCCGGGGGTTGTATTCCTTCCGAACACCTGGATGTGAAAATGGATTACGAATCATTGGTAAGCCTCGGTTCTATTATGGGCTCCGGTGGATTAATCATTATGGATAAGAGTTCCGATATGGTGGACGTTGCGCGATATTTTATGGAATTCTGCATGGATGAAAGCTGTGGCAAGTGCGTTCCCTGCCGTGTAGGCACAAGAATGATGCATGACCTGCTGCAAAAGATTTGCGATAATAAAGGAACACAGATCGATCTCGACAGGCTGGAAGAACTGGCAGTATATGTAAAGGAAACCAGCTTATGTGGTTTGGGTGCATCTGCACCGAACCCATTGCTGAGTACGCTGCGGCATTTCCGGAAGGAATACGATAACAGGATAGTACATCATGAATAAAAAAAATAAAACCAGGTTATGAACACAATACCTGTTATAATAAATGATATAAAGCTGGATGTTGACCCCGGCTGCACCATTCTGGAAGCTTGCCGTCAACACGATATTGAAATACTCACCATGTGTCACCTGGAAGGCGTAATGGACATCGGCGCATGCCGCCTGTGTCTTGTGGAAGTGGAAGGTGTCAATAAATTAATGTCGGCCTGTACGACAAAAGTGGCCGCCAATATGATTATCCGTACTGCCACTGACCGAATCAGGAAATACCAGCGGATTACAACCGAATTGTTATTTGCGGAGCGAAACCATATTTGTTCCATTTGCGTTGCAAATGGTAAATGTGAGTTGCAGCAACTGGGCTATAAAGTAGAAATGGACAGTATCCGCTATCCGCACTTATTTCCGCAATGCGAAGTGGATACCTCGCATCCCTGGTATGTGATGGATCACAACCGCTGTATTATGTGTACACGTTGCGTTCGTGTTTGCAATGAAGTGGAAGGTGCACACAACTGGGATGTTATGAACCGCGGCCACCAGGTGCGTATCATATCTGATTTTAATACGCCCTGGGGAGAATCTGCTACTTGTACGTCTTGTGGTAAATGTTTGCATGCGTGTCCCACAGGAGCTATTTGGCCGAAGGCTATTGTGCAGGGACAATTGCAAAAGAACCCTGGTATCATTGGCGAACTGATGGAAAAAAGAAAAATGAAATTATAAATATAAACAAGCAATCATGAGCAGGAAAAAATTAGCAACGGTATGGTTGGGCGGATGTTCAGGTTGCCATATGTCATTGCTGGATATAGATGAACGGATACTGGAAGTGGCAAAGCTCGCAGAGATTGTGAAGAGCCCGGTAGTAGATGGAAAAGAATTACCTCCCATTGACATTGCACTGGTAGAGGGTGCCGTTACCAGCGATGAACATTTCCGCGAATTATTACACATTCGGAAACAGGCAAAGACACTGATTGCATTTGGAGATTGTGCGGTGATGACCAATGTGACAGGCATGCGCAATTTTTTTCACCTGAAAGATGTACTCGATACCGCTTACGTCAATGCCATCAGCAACGATAAAGAGGGGAAAGTACCTGATCATCCAGCTTTGCTAAAGCTGAATGAAAAAGTATTGCCGTTGCACGAAGTGGTCAAAGTAGATGTGGTATTGCCAGGTTGCCCGCCAGATGCAGATACCATTTTTTATGTACTGATTGAATTGCTGAACGACCGTGTCCCCAACCTGGGCCAGGTCAAAAAACTGAAATATGGATAAGCGAACAATAAAGATATCACCGGTAACAAGAATAGAAGGACATGCCAGGATAACCATTGAGATGGACGAGCAGGGACAGGTGAGCGACGCATTATTTCATGTAAACGAATTCAGGGGTTTTGAAAAATTCTGTGAGGGAAGAATGTATACGGAGATGCCGACCATCACGCCGCGCATTTGTGGTATATGTCCCACCAGTCACACATTGGCCAGTGTGAAAGCCTGTGAAATGATACAGGGGTCACAACCTACCTATACCGCCAATTTATTAAGGAGATTGATGCACATCGGGCAAAACCTGTCTTCCCATGCATTGTCATTCTTTCATTTGTCGTCACCTGATTTTCTGCTTGGTTATGACAGTGATCCTGCCAAGAGAAATATCCTCGGTATTGCGGAGAAGTACCCGGATATAGCATTGCGTGGTATCCGGCTGCGCAAATTTGGCCAGGAATTGAGCGAACGTATTACGGGAAAGAAAATTCATATCATGGGCATTGTGCCCGGCGGAATGGCTTATCCTCTGACGGAAGAAAACAGGAGGGCCTTACTGGAATGGATACCCGAAGCCACTAAAACAGTTCAGACAGGTATCGGTATCATTAAAAAATTCCAGGAAGAAAATGCAGAGATGGTAGCCTCTTTTGCCAACTCTCCTACGCTGTACCTGGGAACTGTAGGGCCGAATGGCGAACATGAATTGTATGACGGAAAGCTGCGCTTTGTGGATGCAGATGGAACAGTATTGCAGGACCAGTTGTCACCTGCCAGTTATCTTGACTATATAGCCGAACGATCTGTGCAATGGTCATACCTGAAATATCCTTACTACAAACCATACGGCTTTGACAAAGGTTTTTACAGGGTAGGGCCACTGGCCCGGTTGAATGTGGCAAACAATATGAGAACACCATTGGCACAAAGGGAATTTGAGTTATTTAAAAAAATAAACAACGGTAAACCGGTACATGGTGCATTTTATTTTCATTATACAAGACTGATTGAAGCATTGAGCGATGTGGAAGATGCTGAAAGGATACTAAACGATCCGCAGGTAACCTCTTTACATATACAACACCACGGCCGCTGGAACTATGAAGAAGGTATTGGCAGTTCTGAAGCGCCGAGGGGTACACTTTTTCACCATTATAAAACAGATGAAACGGGTAAACTGGTTAAAGTAAATCTATTGATCGCCACAGGTCAGAATAATCCATCCATGAACAGGAGTGTGCTGGAAGTGGCAAGGCAATATGTGAAAGGCGACGATATAAAAGAAGGCATGCTCAACCGCGTAGAATCTACCATACGCTGTTATGATCCCTGCTTATCCTGCTCCACCCATGCACTGGGCCAGATGCCAATGATAATTGAAGTGAAAGACAGGAAAGGAAATGTATTGAAAAGACTGGAAAGAAATTAAACGGATGATTTCTTTATCCGCTCGGTGATCATGACAATCGCTTCATCGGCCCTTGCTTTTGCAGCAGGGGATAATTGATCGCTCATTTCAAATACCTCACCTTTTACGGAGCAGACCATAACAGGTAACTTCTTATTGTATAATTGTTGTGCGAGCGCCACCAGCATGGCAGGATTACTGTAATGCGAGGTGGCTGTGGGTGATGTGTTAGTATCTGCAGCATAAAACAGGATGTCTTCTGAATGGATCGCTGCATCTGTGATGATGATTTGATTGTATGCCAGCAATTCGTCCACCATATCGGTTTGTAATTGCTGGGTGATGCGTGTTTTTATCCCTTCCAGTTGCAACGCTTCTATGCAGGAGCATATATATGGGCCGATGCCGTCATCGCCTCGGATGGTATTGCCGACACCTATTATAAGGGTGTTGTATTTTATTTCTTTGCTCATATTTGGTTATACGCCAAAAAACGATAGGCCGCCAATAGTTGCAAGCTGAATACGTAGCCCTCTGGGTTTTTGAAGGTACTATTAGCTGGCCGTTCAGATGGTGGTATTGGAGGTTAAAAATTATGTCGGTTGAATATACATTCAGATGGGTTCATGTCGAAAATATGTACTATTTTCGACATGAACTTGTTTTGATGTCGAAACAGTAGACATTTCAAGACGGTAATGTCGAAAATATGCCAAAAATTCACTATTAATGAGTTATAGCCCAAATAGCCCTTTCAACGAGCTGGCAAACCTGCCACCAGCAGGTTTTACAGAATCACCTCAAATACTCCGGCAGCTGACCCAGGCGTCACGACATTTGGGTGAGTTAAACGGCCTTTGCACTTCACTGCCCGACCCCCAATTGCTCATTAATACCATCATTTTGCAGGAAAGTAAAGACAGCTCAGCAATAGAAAATATTGTAACAACACAGGATGAACTTTACAAAGCTGCTACAGAAGAAGCATCGGCCAGTCACGCAGCAAAGGAAGTACTCAGCTATCGTGAAGCTCTTTATGTCGGGCTGAAAAAAATGGAACAGCAACAAAACCTGCTGCTTACGAATACGCTTATAGAGATAGTACAAGCTATTAAGCAAAATAACAGTGGTATACGGAATACACCCGGCACGTCATTAAAAAACGCTATCAACGGTGAAGTAATTTATACGCCGCCATGCTGTGAAGATGTAATAAGGGAAAAACTACAGGCATTGGAATTTTTTATTAATGACCCATCTGCTTCAGATTTGGACCCCCTTATTAAAATGGCCTTCATCCATTACCAATTGGAAGCCATCCACCCATTTACGGACGGTAATGGTCGTACCGGCCGTATTGTAAATGCACTATACCTTGTACAGCAAAAACTATTGTCGCAACCTGTTTTATACCTGAGTTCTTATATTGTGAAATATAAAACAGAGTATTACCAATTGCTGAAGAATGTTACTGAAAAAGAAAACTGGCAGGAATGGGTCATGTATATATTAACAGCATTGATAGAAACTGCTCAAATGACGACCCGGAAAATCAGGGAAATGCTAATGCTGAAAGAATTGTTTGAAAAAGAGATGAAAAAGGCATTAGGCTCTTCATTCAACTACGATTTATTGCAACTCATGTTCACCCTCCCTTATTTAAAAATTGAATTGCTGGAAAAAAAGGGAATAGCCCACAGGCAAACAGCATCTGGGTGGCTTAAAAAAATGGCAGAGATTAAAATTTTACAACCACAAAAGATAGGCCGTACAACCTACTATATCAACTACCGCCTGATGGATTTGCTCGCCAGCAACTAGACGGCGACTTCTTCGGTTGCAATTAGCGCTACCGATGAACCGAGCGTGGCAAGTTAAGCTGAAGAGTGATAATATGCCCGCCTATAAAATTGCTCCCAAGAAAGATGTATTTTTTTGACATTTATTTCTTCCCTTCCAGTATGCGGATGTAATTACCGCGGTCATAGGCAGTGGGGTCTGAAATATTTTGCTGGCTCATGCTTCCCCTGAATGCATCCAGGTTGTCGAAGCCCATCATCATCATCCAGTCCTGGAGTTCCCGGTTCATTGTTTTTAAATAAGGAATCCCATTCTTATAGAGTGAGGAGGCAGTCATCACCACATCTGCGCCAGCCAGTAAATATTTGATCACTTCAATGGCGCTTTGCACACCCGTGGTGGCTGCCAGCGACAATTTTACTTTTCCATACAACATCGCAATCCACAGCAGGGGTAAACGTATTTCAGGGGATTCACTGTAATGCAGATCGGTCGTGATAACAAGTTTATTGATATCAAAATCGGGCTGGTAGAAGCGGTTGAACAATACCAGTGCATCGGCGCCGTTGTGTTGCAGCCGTTGCGCCATATTTCCCATCGAACTAAAATAGGGACTTAGTTTAACGGCCACCGGTACTTTTACCGATTGCTTAATAGCAGTAATGATATTGAGGTACCTGTGCTCTACTTCTGAAGAGGACATACCAAATTCACCGGGGATATAAAAAATATTGATTTCAATACCATCCACACCGGCGGATTCCATCAGCATGGAATAATTTATCCATCCTTCATTGGTAATACCATTTAAACTGCCAATGATGGGGATTTTTACACGCTCCTTTGCCTTGCGTATGTTTTCAAGGTATTCATCTGTTCCTACATTGTAATCATCCAGGTCCGGAAAAAAATCCGCAGCCTCTGCAAACGCATAAGACGTGTTGGTCACTGCATGCTGTGTAAGCATTTCTTCCTTCCTGATTTGTTCTTCAAACAATGAAAATAGCACAACAGCACCGGCGCCATTGTCTTCCATCTTTGCAATATTGTCAACCCGCTCGGATAATGTGCAGGCGGAAACAACAATGGGTGAATCGAGCTGAAGGCCCATATAACTGGTTTGTGTAGTCATCGGTCTGTATTTATTCGGTATGTCATTGATCATTTTGCTTTATCCCACGGGTACAAAATCACTTGCTTTTTTAACAGCCAGTTCTTCATAGGTTTTCCATTTCAGGTTGACCAGTTCCTGTGCATGTTTCATCAGTTCATCTGCCATGGCAGGATTGGTTACAGTCAGTACTTTATAACGAAGCTCATTATAAGCGTAGTCTTTCAGCGGCGCTGTTGGCCTGGGTGAATCGAGAATGAAAGGGTTTTGATTTTTCATTCTCAGTTGCGGGTTATACCGCAGCAATGGCCAGTGCCCGCTGCTGACAGCTTTTTGTTGCTGGTCCAACCCATTTTTCAGATCATATCCATGGGCGATACAATGACTGTAAGCCAGGATAATCGCTGGTCCGTCGTATGCTTCTGCTTCACGCATGGCGAGCAATGTTTGCTGCGGGTTAGCGCCGAATGCTACCCTTGCTACATATACATTGCCATAAGAGATCGCCTGCAAAGCAAGATCTTTCTTGCCACCGGATTTACCACCGGCAGCAAACTTCGCAGTAGCTGCAGTTGGTGTCGATTTGGACATCTGGCCACCGGTATTGCTGTATACTTCTGTATCGAGAACCAGTATCTTAATATTTCTTCCACTTGCCAATGCATGGTCCAATCCACCATAACCGATATCATAAGCCCAGCCATCACCTCCCACGAGCCATACACTTCTCCGTACCAACTGGTCACAGACGGACAGCAGGAGTGCACTTGCAGGTGAATGAATAGCTGCGAGTTTTTCTTTCAGCAAATCAACACGCGTCCGTTGCTCTACAATCTCAGATTCATGTATCTGCGGCGCTTCTGTAATTTCTTTTACAAAATCTTCCCCAAGCTCTAATTTCAATTCCTGCAACAATTGTTTTGCCATAGACAATTGTTTATCTGCAGTGATACGCATACCCAAACCAAATTCCGCATTGTCTTCAAACAATGAATTTGACCATGCCGGGCCGCGCTCTTCCTTATTAACTGCCCATGGTGTAGTGGGCAGGTTGCCTCCGTAAATGGAAGAACAACCAGTGGCATTGGCAACGAGTAACCGATCGCCAAACAATTGTGACAATAATTTTAAATAAGGTGTTTCGCCACAGCCGGCACAGGCACCGGAGAATTCAAACAATGGTTCGAGAAATTGTGCGCCATGTACCGTGGAGAAATCTATTCGGGAGCGATCATTCCATGGAATGTTCTCAAAGTATTCGATGTTTTGTTTTTCTTTTTGTAATACAGGTTCCTTCTCACCCATATTGATCGCTTTGCGGGAGCGGTTGGCGGGATCGGAAGCAGGACATACTTCTACGCAAAGGTTGCAACCTGTGCAATCTTCGAGGTACACCTGCAATGTGTATTGTGTTTCGGGAAACCCCCTGGCATTGATGGGTGCATGTTTGAAACCATCCGGCGCTTTTTCAAGGTGATCCTTGTGATAAAACTTCGCCCTGATCACACTGTGCGGGCAAACATATGCACAATTGCCGCATTGGATACACAAATCGGGTTCCCACAAAGGCACGAGATCGGAGATATTTCTTTTTTCCCATTGTGTGGTGCCACTGGGGTAAGTACCATCGACGGTCATTTTACTGACAGGTAAGTCATCACCATGTCCACCCATCATGACAGAAGTAACTTCCTTTACAAAACGGGGAGCCTTGTCAGAGACAGTTGACAGATCGCTATCAGAAGAAGAAACTTTTTTTGGATAATCTACTTCATACAGGTGTGCCAGTGTGGCATCTACCGCCTTGAAGTTTTGATCAATTACTTTCTGCCCTTTCTTGTAATATGTTTTTTCAATCGCTTTTTTAATTTCCCGGATGGCTTCTTCGCGGGGAAGTACACCGGACAATGCAAAATAGCAGGTTTGCATAATGGTGTTGATGCGTCCGCTCATACCGGTATCTCTCGCTACTGTGGTAGCATCGATGACAAAGAGTTTTATTTTTTTGTCAATGATTTCTTTTTGTACCTGTCCGCTGAGTTTACTCCATACTTCTTCTTTATCGTATGGACTGTTGAGTAAAAAAGTAGCGCCTTCCTGCGCAAAAGACAGCATCTCTACTTTTTCAGTGAAATTGAATTGATGACAGGCAATAAAATCTGCCTTGGAAATAAGATAGGGTGCCCGGATAGGTTTCGGCCCGAAACGCAGGTGTGAAACTGTTCTTGCACCCGATTTTTTTGAATCGTATACAAAATATCCCTGTGCATAGAGATTGGTATTTTCTCCAATGATTTTAATGGTGTTTTTATTGGCACCTACTGTACCATCGGCACCCAGTCCGAAGAAGAGGCCTTGCCGCCATTCGCCTTCATCCAATGTAAATGAAGGATCGTAAGTGAGGCTGGTATGTGTGACATCATCGTTGATGCCAATGGTAAATCCATTCTTAGGCTGTGGTTTTTTCAATTCATCAAAAACAGCTTTCACCATCGCTGGTGTAAATTCTTTGGAAGAAAGCCCGTATCGTCCACCGGTAATATTCGGAAGGAAATTTATTTTTCCCTGCTGTAGTGCTTCCACCAGCGTAGCCAGTACATCCTGGTAAATGGGTTCACCCGCGGCACCGGATTCTTTGGTGCGGTCCAGGACAGCGATTGATTTTACAGAACGGGGCAACACCTTCAGTAAATGTTCCAGTGAGAATGGCCGGTACAGGCGGATTTGTATTACACCTGTTTTTTCACCTTTTGCATTCAGTGCATTTACGGTTTCGGAGACAGTTTCACCGCCTGAACCCATAATGATAATAATGCGTTCGGCATCGGCTGCGCCGGTATATTGAAAGAGTTCGTATTTTCTTCCTGTCATTGCTTCAAATTCGTTCATCACATTTTCTACAATAGCAGGCATATTATTATAAAAGCTGTTCACTGTTTCCCGGCCCTGGAAATATACATCGGGGTTTTGTGCAGTACCACGGATAAAGGGATGTTCGGGGTTTAATGCACGGTGACGGTGCGCGATAACAAGATCGTCTGTTATCATTGATTTTATCTGGTCATCACGCAGCAGTTCCAGTTTGTTGACTTCATGCGATGTACGGAAGCCATCAAAGAAATGGACGATAGGTATTCTTGACTGTAAGGTTGCCGCCTGTGCTATCAATGCAAAATCATGGGCTTCCTGTACACTCGCGGAACTCAGCAGTGAAAAGCCCGTGGTTCTTGCGGCCATCACATCCTGGTGATCACCAAAAATGGAAAGTCCCTGTGCAGCCAGCGATCTCGCCGCCACATGAAACACAGTAGCAGTTAATTCACCTGCTATCTTGTACATATTGGGCAGCATCAGCATCAGCCCCTGCGATGCAGTAAAGGTCGTAGTCAGCGAACCGGTTTGCAATGCACCATGAACAGTACCGGCGGCACCGCCTTCGCTTTGCATTTCCATAACATCCGGTACACTGCCCCAGATATTTTTTATTCCCTTGGATGCCCATTCATCTGCCAGTTCGGCCATGGTAGAAGAAGGTGTGATCGGGTAGATGGCACACACTTCATTCACGCGATAGGCGACATACGCAGCGGCTTCGTTGCCGTCAATGGTGGCAATGGTATTTTTATTTGACATCTGTTGTTGAATTAATAGGTTCTGGAATCATTTCAATGGCGTGGCAGGGACATTGTTCAAAACAAACCGCACAACCGGTACAGGCATTGTAATTAAATGTATACCTGTTGCCCTTTCCCAATTTAATAATGGCATCTTCCGGGCATGCGCCAAAACAACCGTCACATTCGAAGCAATTGCCGCAACTGAGACAGCGCTGTGCTTCAAACCTTGCCTGTGGTTCAGTGAAACCGGCAAACACTTCGTCAAAACTTTTCACGGCTACCTCGGGCTCCAGTTTATCCTGTTCCTTTTGTGGTGCATCTGTTTTGTACCACATATGTAGTTTTCGGTATCCGGCTGTAGGATGTTTCTCGGGTTTATTATAAGGTTGCTTTTGCAGGTAACTGTTGATGTATTTTGCTGCTTTTTTGCCATGCCCGATGGCAATGGTGGTGCTCCTGTTTTCACCGGGAAGCATATCGCCCCCGGCAAATATTCCTTCATGGCCTGTCATGCGCTGTGCATTAATCACAACAGTACCATCATCATTAACGGTCATGCCACTCACGGATCGTAAAAATCCTGAATCGGTTTCCTGCCGGTTGGCAGTAATCAGTACATCAGCATAAGTAGTTTCAAATTCACCTGTACCTATTGCCCTTCCTTTTTCCACTTTCATTTTTTCCAGCGTGATGGTTCGGTTTTGTATGCCGGAAATGCTTTTCAGTAATTGTATATCCACGCCTTCTGCCATAGCATCTTCGGTTTCATAATCGTATGCAGGCATTAATTTTTTATCACCGGGAAAATAAACGGATACTTCTGATCCGAATCTTTTTATCATCCGGCTGAGGTAAAGCGCCAGTTTGCCACCGCCGTACACCACTACTTTTTTATGAAGAAAAGGAGAAGGGTTTGTTTTTGCATCGCGAAAGAATGAGAAAGCATCTGTGATATGAACGGAGTTGTCATGCGGGAATGTTTCCTTGTAAATTAACTGTGCGCCAATGGCCAGGTATACCGCATCAAAATTGCCGGATTCCTTTTCAAATACAATATCCGATACTTTATAATTTTCACGGATAACAATGCCCATTTCAATCAACCGGTGAATTTCGCCATCCAGTATTTCCTTGGGCAGGCGGTAGTCAGGGATACCCGTCCACATTAAGCCACCCGGGTGTGCACCTGCATCATATACTTCCACACTATGCCCCATTCTTGCCAGGTGATAGGCTGCTGATAAACCACCCGGTCCTGCGCCCACCACCAGTATTTTTTTACCTGTTGGTTTTGCCGTAACGCGTACCTGCCAATTTTGGTGAATGGCTTCGTCACCAATATACCTTTCAATGGCGTGGATATTTATCGTGTTATCAATATGGTTGCGGTTGCAGCCGGTTTCACAGGGCTTAACACAAATTCTTCCCATGATTGCCGGAAAAGGGTTGTCTTCCATGATTACCTGGAATGCTTCGAAATAATTACCGGCCTGTGCCTGAGCCATCCATCCCTGTATGTTTTCACCCGCAGGACATGCACTATTGCAGGGCGGCATAAAATCTACATAAATGGGTCTCCTGGATCTTTTGGGGCCGGTGCCTTCCGCATGGGTAAACAGGTCGACCGCTTTGGTGATGTCGGATGCTGACATGATGATTAATTTGAAGTAGGCGGAGTGGCCGCCTGTTAACTGGCTGAATAACCGGGGCAATCTAGACACGAAATGTGGGAGGGGGGCTGACTTATTTCATCAGAAAAAATGATAGAAATCATTTTGATACTTGTTCGGGAGTTGTTTGCAAATAATTGAAACAGAAGTAGAACCCGGCGAATTGCTGCCTGTTCATATCATACTATACCCATTTGCCGCAGGAACCGGGAAACCCTGTGGATAATTAAAATCTGCAGATTTTTTTAATAAAGGCTATGATTAATAAATAAAAAAATATAGTTTTGAACTCTCTCCACTATCTTATCGATAAGACGATACTCTAACCGACGTACCAATTATCTTCTGAATTTACTTCCATTCCTTTTTATCCATTGCTTATCTAAAGCCGCTCTGAAAGTGCTTTACAACAAATGGTTGTATTGACATTTGTGCTTACACTGAAAATTTCTTTTTATGATGAATAATCCACCCCTTTCTTCTCAGAAAGAAAGTATTTATGAGATCAAAACAGCACTGTTCTTCAGCGAGCAGGATGCAGTGATGAAATTTCCGGTCTCCGTTATTACCTGCCAGTATGTGGATGATGCGGGGCAAGTTTGGTTCTTTATGAACCGTCCTTCCCACAGCATTGAAGGCTACGATAAGTCTTTTCCGGCCAAACTCGATTTCTTCAGGAAGGGATGTTCACATTCCATTCAGTTGACAGGCTATGCTTATATTGTTCACGAACCGGAGGTGATTATCGGGCTGGTAGAACTGACAGAAGAAATGAAACAGGCTGCCATGGGCGATCATGTATTGATCAAATTTGTTCCCCACAAGGCAGATAATTTTGAGCTTGAATCTAAAAAGCCGCGCGTTACAGTTCAGAAAATTGAACAATCGTTTCAACATTTGTTTTTTTCTGCCCGCCAGCAGTACACAGATTCATTACAGTTCAACAAAAGGGTAGCACAAAGCAGGCCTTCATTTTTAAAGCACCTGCTGCTGATCAAGAATATGATTTTCTAAATCTATCAGCGCGCCCCGCGCCCTTACCACTTGCTGTTACTGCAGCAAAATGATCGTATCCGTATCATTCCATGAAATTCCACTGGTATAAATAAAAAGACCTTCGGGTTGCTGTTTGAAGCTGACGGTTTTGTTATCGTTCATGATAACAGTTGTAGTTACTTTATTCTTCAGACCCGGAAGGAAAATATAAGGCTGGTTATTGACGGGATGCAACACATGTACAAAAATTTTTTTGTCTTTGCCCGTTACAACGCCCCATTCCTGTGGTTCGATAATCTTACCACGTGTTCCATACACGCTTTCCCCATATTTTCTCAGCCAGTCCCCCATGCCTTTCAGGGTGTCGGTAAATTCCGTTTGTATGGCACCGTTGGGCATCGGCCCGATGTTGAGAAGGAAATTAGCGTTCCTGCCTGCCGCATTGACAAGGTACTGTACTAACTGCTTTACAGATTTGTAATTACGGTCATTGATATTAAAGCCCCATGAATCATTCATGGTTTCGCAGGTCTCTAAGGGCATTTGCTGTGATGCTTCCTGGAAACTCAGCCCTGACTTGTTTTCACCGGGTAAATCTCTTTCAAACATCTGGAAGTCTTCCCCGGCAAATGGTGTCAAATGATGGTTATTGCCGATTAGGCATTTTGGCTGCAAACGGTGTATGAGTGAATATATCTCATCATACTTCCAGTCTATGCGCGAACTCCTGTCAGTACTGCCCTCCGGCGCTGTTTGATCCCAGTGACCGTCAAACCACACACCCGCAATATCACCATAATTGGTGAGCAGCTCTGTCAATTGATCTTTCATAAACTGCAGGTAAGCAGCATAATTTCCATGTCCTGTTCTGCCAGCCGTTTGCCCGGTGCGCCCGGTTTCGTGCGGGTAATCTTCACGGCCCCAGTCGAGCAGTGAATAGTAAACAAATAATTGTATGCCCTGGCGGTGGCATTCATCGGCCAGTTGTTTAAATGCATCCTTACCGTAAGAAGTATTGGTAATCTTCCAGTCAGATGCTTTGGTATCCCAGTTGCTGAACCCATCGTGGTGGCGCGTAATAAACGTGATGTATTTCATACCAGCATCTTTCGCAGCCGTTACCCATTTCTTCGCGTCAAAATCAACCGGGTTGAAAAAATGAATCAGTTTTTTATAGTCTTTAAAAGGGGTTTTCCGGTTATTCATGACCCACTCACCATCACCCAGCACACTGAATGCGCCCCAGTGAATAAACATACCAAATTTCATATCCTGGAACATACGGCGTGCAGCTATATTTTCCGGTGCAGGCGTATAGGATTGGCAGAAACTATCTGTTGTCAGGGTTATGAGCAATGCAAAAACAAGGTGCATGCGTTTCATGGTGCATAGATTTTCAGTTAAAAAAATGCGTCCATGAAAGTTAAGGAAAACATGTTTACTGTAGCAGGATCAATTGTTTTTTCAAGATGTTTGTTCCATCTCTGCAGATGATAATATAGGTGCCTTTGGCGAGTCGCTGATGAGTGAGGGGTAAAGATACCGGCTGGTTGGCTGCGACAACAGCACTGAAACCTGTTGCCTGTATTTTTCTGCCACTCAAATCATACAGTTCAACCGATGCGTGCGTGATAGCTTGTGCGGATAGTAGTGTGATCGTTTGATCACTGGATAATACCGTTGGGTACATGCTGATCCCATTATCGGTAGAAACAGAAGCCTTGGCTATAGAGGAATAAGTAAACCTGCTATCAATATCAGTGATGCGTAAGCGATAATAATTTACACCCGGGAATGGTGATTTATCTGTATAACTATAATTGAGTTGTTGTATTGAATTTCCATTTTGCCCGCCTGTGTTGATGGTGGCAATGGGTAAAAAATCAATTCCATTGCTGCTTCTTTCCAACCTGTAATAAGCTGTATTGGTTTCCCGGGCAGTGGTCCAGTTAATAATAATATCTTTTTCTCTTCGTGCTACACCGAAACTGGTAAGTTCTACCGGTAATGCAGAACCGCTGACAGCAAAGCTCACCCTGTTGCCACCTGCGTTTTCATAATATTCCAGCACCATATTGTAAGTGCCGTTCAGTGAAGTACTGTAAGAAGTGACATTATAGGATTGATCGAACCAACGGTTAATGACCCAGGTGCTGCCTCCGTCAAGACTAAGCCGGTATCCATCATCACCGCCAACTGTAAATACATAAGATCCACTTGCAAAGAATTTTTGCAGGCGGTACCGTGCACTGAATGTTTCTGTTTGTACGGAGCAACTGCTGGTAGGATATATTACATTGGTTCCGCCAAAGCTTTCATCAAATGTTGGATTGGATGCAATGCCTTCGGTAACTACGCCTTTAAACTGGTTAAAATTGGTGCCATCGTAGATATAACCGTTCCAGATATTACCTGTGCCGAAGATGGTTTGGTTTTCTGTTCCCACACATACAGGTTGTACGTTGAATGTAACACGGTTGGCACCGCCGTTCTCATAAAACTCCAAAACCATATTGGTGATTCCACTAAGCGTGGTAACATAAGTGGTAAAACTGTAAGCCTGGTCGAACCAGTTGTTGATAACCCAGGTAGCGCCGCCGTCTAAACTTAAACGGTAGCCGTCATCGCCCCCAACTGTAATTTGGTAATTGCCTGCTGGGAAATTTTTGGACAGTTTGTAACGCGCACTGAATGTTTCTGTATAGACAGTACAACCGTTGGTAGCGTAGTTTACATAATCGCCGCCAAAACTCTCGTCAATGCCGGGGTTCCCGGGAGTTCCTTCGTTGACATAACCGGCATAAGAGGTGAAATTGATATTATCGTAGATATAACCAATCCAGGTATCATTGGTGCCGTAGGTGGTTTGATCACCCAATGGCGTGCATGCCTGTGCATGCAGTTTAACTGTAATAAACACTAAAACAGTGGTAAGGATCAGGAGCCGCTTCATCAGGATTAAGATTATAAATAATACCTATGATTATGTAAGTATTTACACTTAGTTGCTCAAACGAGAATGGAAAAGATTTATTGCCTGCAATACCCTGTGGCAAAGGGTTTTACTTCAAAAGACCCTTTATTTCGCTGAGTTTAAGCAGCGCTTCGACGGGTGTCAGTCGGTTAATGTCGGTATTGCTGAGCATGGACCTGATTTCTTCGAAAGTTTGTGAATGCGCATCGAATATGGATAGCTGGATTTTTGGCGCAGCCAGTTTCTTTACCTGTTCTCCCATGGATTCGCCAACTTCTTTTTCTTCCAGTTGATGCAGTATTTCGTTGGCGCGTTGTATGAGTGCGGGAGGCATACCTGCCATTTTTGCCACGTGGATACCAAAGCTGTGCGTGCTGCCTCCTGGCGCCAGCTTTCGCAGGAAGATAACTTTGTTTCCCACTTCCTTATTGGTGATATGGAAGTTTTTTATGCGTGGCAGTTTATTCTCCAGTTCATTCAGTTCATGGTAATGGGTAGCAAACAAGGTTTTTGGCCGGTAGGGTGAATAGTGCAAATATTCGGCAATGCTCCATGCGATGGAAATACCATCATAGGTGGAAGTGCCCCGGCCAATTTCATCCAGCAATATCAAACTGCGCGATGTAATATTATTAATGATACTGGCTGTTTCATTCATCTCCACCATAAAGGTCGATTCACCGCCGCTTACATTGTCGGATGCGCCAACGCGTGTAAATATTTTATCCGTCAGGGAAATTTTTGCCTGCGATGCGGGAACAAAACTTCCCATGTGCGACATCAGTGTTATCAGTGCTGTTTGACGGAGCAGTGCGCTTTTACCACTCATATTCGGCCCTGTAAGGATAATGATTTGTTGTGTATCGGGATCGAGATAAATATCATTGGCGATATATGTTTCACCCGGTGGAAGATGACGTTCAATAACAGGGTGACGGCTTTCTTTTACATCCCATATCCCTTCTTCGTGGATGTCGGGTCGCTTATAATTATACTGCAATGCATTGTTGGCAAAGCAGGTCAGGCAATCCAGTATGGCCATGATATGTCCGTTGACCTGTATGGGCGCAATGTATTCCTGCAGTTCCGATAATAATTTTTCAAACAGTTCCAGTTCTATCGCCAGTATTTTGTCTTCTGCTCCAGTAATTTTTTCTTCGTACTCTTTTAATTCAGGTGTAATATATCGTTCAGCGTTGGCCAGTGTTTGTTTGCGTATCCAGTCAGCCGGCACTTTGTTTTTATGGACATTGGTCACTTCAAGGTAATAACCAAATACATTGTTGAAACTTATTTTTAGCGAAGAGATGCCGGTAGCCGCTGCTTCTTTTTGCTGCAGTTCTACCAGGTATTCTTTTCCACCCAATGCTATTTTCCGCAAATTATCCAGCTCTGCATGAACACCTCCACGGATGACTGCACCTTTTTGCGCAGCAACCGGTGGGTTTTCACTGATCTCACCACATATCTTGTCAATAATATACTGGCAGGGGTTCAATGCATCAGCCAATTTCCGTAAATAAGCATTGGATGCTCCGGCGCAAATTTCTTTTACCGCTGTCACCTGTTGCAACCCGCGCGCAACCTGCATCACTTCGCGGGGGTTTATTTTTTTCAGCGGGATCTTGCTCACCAGTCTTTCTATATCTCCGCACTGTTTGATGTGTTGTACGATTTTATTTCGCAGGTCTGTCTCCGTTATGAAGTAGGTTACCAAGTCCAGCCGTTCGTTGATTTTACTGATATCTTTCAGTGGTAAAACGATCCAGCGTTTTAACAGGCGTGCGCCCATGGGAGATACCGTATTGTCCAGTACTTTGTGGAGTGTATGCGATTGATCACCGGCATTGCCGATCAGTTCAAGGTTTCGGATCGTAAAGCGATCCATCCATAAATAATCTTCTTTATCCATTCGCTGGATGGAAGTGATGTGCTGCAGGTTGGGATGCTCTGTATCTTTTAAATAATGCAGTATGGCACCTGCAGCAATAACAGCGTCGTGTATTTCTTCAATACCAAATCCCTTGAGCGAATGCGTTTGAAAATGTTTGAGGATGGTTTCACTGGCATAGGCTTCGTCAAAAATCCAGCTTTCGAGTGTGTAGGTAAAAAATTTACTGCCGAATATTTCCCTGAATTGTTTCTGGTAGCTGCGCTGGAAAATAATCTCTGCCGGTTTGAGTGTCTGCACCAGTTTATCTATGTATTCCTGGTTGCCTTCGGCGACAAAAAATTCGCCGGTAGAAATATCCAGGAATGCGATACCAATATTATTATCTGTAAAACGGATACCTGCTAAAAAATTATTGCTGTTCAGTTCAAGCAGCTTGTCGTTGGTGGCCACGCCCGGCGTTACCAGTTCCGTTACTCCACGTTTTACGATTCCCTTTGCCTGTTTGGGGTCTTCCAGTTGATCGCAAATAGCAACCCGGTAACCACCTTTGACAAGTTTGTGTAAATACGTATCCAGGGCATGGTGTGGAAAGCCGGCCAGTTCGGCCGAAGCGGCATTGCCATTGTTTCGCTTCGTCAGCGTGATGCCCAATACCTGCGAAGCACGGATGGCATCTTCGCCAAAGGTTTCATAAAAATCACCGACCCTGAAAAGCAGGATGGCATCGGGGTATTTTTGCTTGATCGCCCGGTGCTGCTGCATCAAAGGTGTTTCTGCGCTTGCTTTTGCCATGGGCAACAAATATAATTGCTTTGATAACCATGCAGAAATCTGAAAACAGCATGTGGAGAAGTTGCACCGTGCCCGGCCAGTTTCCAGGGAAGGCCAAAAACTTTTTGTGAACCCCTTCAAATCCTTTTCTTTTGCAAGTGGCGATAAAAATTCTTCTATGTACGAGGTGCTCAACAAATACCTGGTCCAGCATAAGTCCATCAGTATTCCGGGACTCGGTTCCATTGTAGCGGAAACAATACCGGCTGTATCGGATTTTGCCAACAAACAGTTATTGCCTGTACAGGAGAAATACCGGTATGATAAATATTTTGATGCACCCGACCGGGAATTTTTTGTGTATCTCTCCCAGCAAAAAAATATAGCCGATTTTGAAGCCATCAAATGGTACAACGAATTTGCTTTTGACCTGCGCAATAAAATAAGGATGGGTGAGGAAGTGGTATGGGAGGGTACAGGTATTTTCAAAAAAGAAGCAACCGGTGACATCGTTTTTGAACCATTTGCACCTGCCTGCGAATTTTTCCCTCCTGTTCCTGCGGAAAGAGTAATCCGCTCAGATGCGAAGCATTCTATCCTCGTGGGCGATGTAGAGAAAACGAATTACGAGATGTCGGAGCTGCTGAGCGATGAAGTACATGTGGAAAAAGAATCCTGGTGGATATATGCACTGATACTGGCTGCTATCGGTTTATCGGTGCTGTTTTATCATTTATATAAAAACGAAATCCATTGGGGTGTTACGGGCAACCAGCAGCCTGTTGAAATATCAAAACCCCACCAACAATAACTACGGCTAATTGATTTTTCTTTTCTTTCTTTGCAATCGATTTTACCGGAATGGCCATTATACATTATCATAATTGTCCCTGTTGTCAGTCGGCTGCCATACAAAAAAAACTGGAAGCCGGGGACTATACTGTGTCGCATGAAATATTTGAGATATGGGAATGCGCGGACTGTTCGCTTCGGTTTACACAAGATGTTCCCGACCTGGGTGATTCCGGAAAATATTACCAGTCCGATACCTATGTATCGCATACGGATACAAAAAAAGGCATCATCAACCGCCTGTATCATTTGGTAAGAAGGAGAACATTGCGGCAAAAAAGAAAACTGGTACAACAGATCACCGGTCTGCAAAAAGGATCGTTGCTGGACATTGGTGCGGGTACCGGTGCATTTGCACACGAAATGCAAACTGCCGGTTGGAATGTAACAGGCCTGGAACCCGACAATGCCACCCGTGTGCGTGCAGAACAATTACATGGTGTGTCACTGCAACCAGCCGAATCACTATTTCAACCAGAAATGCAATCCTTCAGCGCCATTACCATGTGGCATGTGCTGGAGCATGTGCATGCACTGCATGATTATATAGCACAGCTCAATAAGCTGTTGCAACCCGGAGGGAAGATATTCATTGCTGTTCCCAATTATACTTCGCGCGATGCAGACATATACAGCAAATACTGGGCTGCCTATGATGTGCCGCGACATTTGTACCATTTTTCACCTGCTGCTATGGGTAAATTGCTGAAACAACATGGGCTGACAATCACCAGTATGAAACCGATGTGGTTCGATAGTTTTTACATTGCCATGCTGAGCGAAAAATACAAGAATGGATACAGCAACTTGGTGCGTGCTATTTGGAATGGATTCCGGTCCAATATAAAAGCAATGGGAGATATGGGTACATGCAGCTCGGTTATCTACATCATCGAAAAAATCAGTTGAGCCTTATTTCAAACACTGTAGGCCAGCATTTACCGGTAACATAAATGGTTTTTGTATCTGCATGATAGGCAATCCCATTCATTTCCTTTGATTCATTAAACTTTTTTGCAGCATCGGCAGCTAGTGGTGTGAGGTCTAATTTGCCCACTACTTTGCCGCTATTGGGATCGATTTTTAAAATATAGTTGGTGCCCCACTGGTTGGCAAATACATAGCCATCGATGAATTCCAGTTCATTGATATTGGATACTGGGCCATTGTTGTCAGTTACGCCAATCAGGCTTTGTATTTTCAATGTGTCACCCAGCGTTTTTGGATCGATGAACATCAAATTACTTCCGCCATTGCTCATAATGAGGCGGCTGCTGTCGTGTGTAAGCGCCCATCCTTCGCCGGTATAATGAAATTCATGCAGTTTCTTAAACGTATTGGCGTCGTACACAAAACCAATATTGTTTTTCCAGGTGAGCTGGTAAATTTTACCATCAAAAAAAGTAATGCCTTCTCCAAAAAAACTGTTGTTGTTCAGTTCTGCTTTCCGATCCACTTTGCCGGTTTTCAGGTTAAGGATGCCAAAGGCAGAGGGATAGGCCGGTTTTTCATCACCAGCGGTTCCTGAACCCGAACTTTCAAATAACTGGCCATTGTGAAACTCAAATCCTTCCGTAAAAAATGCTGTATCGTGCGCATAGGAATTGACAACGGTATAGCCGATTAATGGTGGCTCGCTGGCTGCATTGTTATTGTTGTTGTCGTTGTTGGTATCAGGGTTGTTACAGGCCGTCATAAGGGCCAGGGATAGTACAGTGAGTAGAAATTTATACATACAGCGGGCTATTGTGAGCGCAAATTTACATGCTGGAGGCAGAGAAGGGGCCTTATTTGTCAAAAAATTGTCCTAAGATTTTGCCATTCAGCGGAAAAGTATTTATTTCACATTGCTTATCACTGATAACCTCCCACTCCCCACCACAATCGTCACTAAGACGCACCTGGAAGGTTCTCAATTGTAAGGTTTATTATTTGTTGACTCCCTTTTAATTGGTTTTTACCAAAATCCTATCTATTTCCTTTTTTCCTGACTCTCCGTACGAATTATCCAATGCCTGTGCATGACCGGATAGCTATTGCTTTACCGCTGAACATCCTTTGTCCTCTTTGTAACATATCCTACCTCATGAAGATACCGATACCAGCCGAAGAAACGCCGGACACAAAAAGAGGTTACAATGAGACGATTTTTACTTTGCTTGCTCCTGCCTGCAATAATGGTTGCTGCACACGCCCAAACGGACTGCAGTCAATATGAATACGCCCAACACCAATTGGCCGCCAATCCGGGGCTGGCTGAAGTTTATTATAACATCGAAACTTTTACAAAAAACCTTCCCACTACAGTTCGCGCCGGTGCCAATGGTTCCGGAACAGGTTCCAGTTCAGTTCCTGCCATTATCACCATTCCCGTGGTGGTGCATGTATTGTGGAACGATCCTTCACAGAATTTATCAGACGCGTTGATTCAATCGCAACTGGATGTATTGAATAAAGATTTCAGTGCTGCCAATGAAGATATCGGTAAAGTGCCTTCTTACTTTATGCAATATGTTGCCGATGCCGGTTTCCGTTTTGTACTGGCCAGGAAAGATCCCAGGGGAAGGATCACCAACGGTATTGTACGCAAATACACCGGCATTACCAATTTTGGTATGGACGACAGGGCTAAAAATTCTTCCCTGGGTGGAGATGATGCATGGGATGCAGACAAGTACCTGAATATATGGGTTTGTAATTCCACCGGTGGTATTATTGGTTATTCTAGTTTGCCCGGTGATCCCAGGGAAAAAGATGGCGTAGTGATCAATACCAATGCTTTTGGCACGCTCAACAGGAGTGGCCAGTTTAGCAAAGGAAGAACTGCCACCCATGAAATCGGCCACTGGCTCAACCTGCGTCATATCTGGGGCGATGGAAGTTGTGGGGATGATAAAGTGGATGATACCCCTCCGCAGCAATTGCCAACACGTGGTTGTCCATCAGGAGAAAAATTCAGTTGTGGTACTACTGCACATGGCAATATGTACATGAACTATATGGACTTTACGGATGATGTTTGCATGATGATGTTTACACTTGGCCAGCGGGAAAGAATGCGTGCTTTATTTGAACCGGGCGGACCGAGAAATGCATTGCTTTCTTCCGACGCACTCGACGCCAATGGTTTACCGCAGCCGGCCCCATTGCCTGAAACACCTGCTGCATCTGCATTTGATGTAATGCTGTATCCCAACCCTGTTGTATCTGAATTAAATATCCGCTTCGCAGAAAATATCAATGGAACCGGTAAAACAATTGTGGTATACAACCAAACAGGGCAGATTGTTCAGCAAGTCGTGCTGTCTTCCCACACACAATCCATTAATGTCAGCAACCTTCGAAGCGGGTTGTACTTTATTAAAGTGGAAGGAATTAAATCCCGCGTGATGACTAAATTTTTAAAACAATAGAAGAACCAATACTAACTGGCAAAGAGGGAGCGCTGCTCCCTTTTTTATTTTGACAACATCTGGTGTGCTACGATTTCACCTACTACAGGCGCCAGCGCTACACCCATTCCACTCATTCTAACGGCGCAGTACACGTCTTTTTTTATTTTTTTGATGATAGGCATTTTTTCACCGCCCAATCCCATGATACCACTCCAGCGGTGATCGATGGTAAAGGATTTTTTTGGAAGAATCACTTCACGGAGAAATCGTTCCAGTTCGTTTTGTATGAGATCCGTGGTGATCATGTTGCCTGACTGTTCTTCTGCAAAAGCTTTGTTGCGCGCACCGCCGAGCAGTACACGATTGCCCAGGTTGCGGAAATAATAAAACCCTTCGTCAAAATGAAATGCTCCCCTGAAAGCAAGGTTCTTGACAGGGGAGGTGACCAAAACCTGGCCGCGGGCGGGTACTACATCCAGGTCGGGCAATAGCTGTTTGGTAAATGCATTGGTGCAAATCAGTAATTGCTCTGCCTGCAGTGTTACCGGGAGATTGGTTTGTAAAACAATTTTGCCATTGATTTTTTCAAAATGAGTTACCTCTGTTTGGGTGAGCACCTGCACGCCCATACTTTGCACTTTCCTGATAAGTGAATGGACCAGTTTCCCGGAATGTAACTGTGCTTCTGCCTTGCTCTGTACCAGGTGATCGACATTCTTAAATCCAAAAGTTTTTATTTTTTTATCTGCCAGTTGGAAGACTTTATTGTCGCGGATTACTTTCCGCAGTGTAATATTGAGCCAGCCGATATCATTCTTGAGTTGTTTATACTTGCTGTATTGTTGGTTTGTTATTAATTCATATCCGCCATAGCGTTCGTAACCAATTTCGCTTTTGCTAAAAACCTTCCTGATGCGTTTCAGGCCCTCATAGCGCAGCGCTACAATTTCCAGCATCTTGTCTTCGCCCATGGTACGCGCATCCTGTAGCAGTTCCGTTACACTTCCAAAACAGGCAAAGCCTGCATTACGGGTGCTGGCGCCGGTGGGTATAATACCCCTGTCTACAATTAGTACAGAGGCTTGCGGCTTTAATAGTTTCATATAGTAGGCGCTCCAAAGGCCTACCACACCGCTGCCGATGATGATGATATCTTTCGGGTTATAAAAAGATTCCTTTTCCCATATGGATGGCTCCACCATAAGAATGGTTTTTGTGAATTGGCCTGTAAGATAAAAAATTTGGAACTGTAAACCGGTTACGGGGGCTGCTGCACAAAAATATAATACGGCTTGCGTGGAAGCGGCGTCCATACCTGCTTTGGCGGGCTGCACGCATTACTGTAAATTCGCAATTCTGAAAGGACGCAAGTATTATGACTACAATTAAAAAGAACGAAGAAGAGAAGAGCCTCAATTTTTTGGAGGAAATCATTGAAGAGGATTTGAAAAATGGTAAATACAAACAGATTGTTACCCGTTTTCCGCCTGAACCCAATGGCTATTTACATATAGGACACGCCACAAGCATTTGTTTGAATTTTGGACTGACAAAAAAATACGGCGGTTATACCAACCTTCGCTTTGACGATACCAACCCGGTAACAGAAGAAACAGAATATGTGGAAAGCATCAAAAACGATGTCCGCTGGCTGGGTTTTGAATGGAAGAATGAGCTCTATGCTTCCGATTATTTTGACAAGCTGTATGAATTTGCCATCAAACTCATCAAAAAAGGGCTGGCTTATGTGGATGATTCCACTTCGGAAGAAATTGCTGCTATGAAGGGGACACCGACGGAAGCTGGTAAAGACAGCCCCTATCGTTCAAGAAGTATGGAAGAAAACCTTGATCTTTTTCAGAAGATGAAGGAGGGCGCATTCCCGGACGGCAGCCGTACGCTGCGTGCGCGAATCGATATGGCCAGTACGAATATGCTGATGCGCGATCCATTGTTGTACCGTATCAAACATGCACATCACCACCGTACGGGCGACAAATGGTGTATCTACCCGATGTATGATTTTGCACATGGTCAGAGTGACTCCATTGAAAATATTACCCATTCCATTTGTACGCTTGAGTTTGTGCCCCACCGTGAACTATACGACTGGCTGATAGAAAAACTGGAAATATTTCCATCACACCAGTACGAATTTGCACGCCGCAACCTGAGTTATACGGTGATGAGCAAACGCAAATTGCTGCAACTGGTGAACGATAAACATGTAACGTCCTGGGACGATCCGCGTATGCCTACGATCAGTGGTTACCGCCGGCGCGGATATACACCGGAAAGCATACGCGAATTTTGTGACCGTGTTGGTATTGCCAAACGCGATATCATTGCCGATGTGTCGTTGCTGGAGTTTTGCGTGCGTGAACACCTGAACCGCATTGCGCTTCGTCGTATGGTAGTATTTGATCCGCTGAAAATAGTACTCACCAACTATCCTGAAGGGTCGGTGGAACTTTTACCCAGTGAAAATAACCCTGAAGACAATAATGCGGGAACGCGTGATATACCATTCTGCCGCGAACTGTATATAGAACGTGAAGATTTTATGGAAGTAGCGCCCAGGAAATATTTCAGGCTGGCGCCCGGGCAAAAAGTGCGGTTAAAGAGCGCTTACATCATACAGTGTGATGAAGTAATAAAAGACGAAACCGGGAAAATTACAGAAGTCCACTGTACCTATATCCCCGAAAGCAAAAGTGGTTCCGACACCTCGGGTTTAAAAGTTCAGGGTACATTGCATTGGGTAAGCGCCCTGCATGCTGTTGGTTGTGAAGTAAGGGAATACGATCGCTTATTCCGGGTGGAAGATCCTTCCAGTGAAGAAGGCGATTTCAAAGATTATATCAACCCCGATTCATTGCACGTTGTTGGACATGCGTATGCCGAACCGGCGTTGGCCGCTGCGAAATTTGACGAACGCTATCAATTTTTGCGCAAGGGATATTTTTGCTTGGACAAGGATTCCAGCGAGGAAAAAATGATATTCAACAGGACCGTCACCCTGAAAGATACCTGGGCCAGGGAACAAAAGAAGGGATAGAAAAGCAGGGGAGGGTATTATTTGAGCGGGAACCGCCCCGGTTTTTCCCGTAGTAAGGGCAATTATAAGCAGTGGCACCCGGAAAACG
Organism: Chitinophagaceae bacterium; assembly: GCA_044223995.1. Lineage (GTDB taxonomy): Bacteria > Bacteroidota > Bacteroidia > Chitinophagales > Chitinophagaceae > JACMLD01. The sequence continues at coordinate 160,808 of JBGALE010000008.1, read as the reverse complement.
AGCTTCCCGTAAACCAGCTTATCTTAGAAATTCTTCCATTCACCGACACATTTTAGCGGGAGAGCGAATTAATTTAAACAGGCGGGAAAGCTGTAGCATCTTTGTATCAGCAAGCAAGCAAATCCGATACCTCCGAAAATCCTGACCGGCATCCTGTAAAAAATTTCCCTTTTAACCCAATAGTTGATCGTACCCTATATCCGTTGAGGCCCGTTTTCATAATCCGTACCTGAACACTTTTAATCCAAATCCACTGAATGCCCTGGCCGTACTCAGAAAGACAAATCACAGTGTGTCCATTCGTCTAAACATATTCTTCTCTGAGTAAAGAAAGCAGAAAGCCGCCTCCACGAGGTGGTTTTTTGTTTCTGCACCCGGTCCAAATTGAAATCTGTCAATTCTCTTTTCTCTGTTTATTGCCCCGTTTTAGTTTGACGTATTGTTAAAAATGAATGGTTGTCTTTGGTTAATCTTTATAAATAATCATTTCACCGTATATAACATAGTAAAGGGCGAATAAATTTAACAAACAAGTGTATATGTTACACCTTTGTATCAGCAAGCCGGATATATCCAATCCCTGGAAAACCGTTCCAAATTCCTGATAAAACCAAACCATTTTCCGAAGTCCTTTGAACCAGTTACGTCCAGTATCACAAAAACCATTTTTGTCCATCGTCCTTAACCCTTGACCAAACGATTATCCGTATCTGCTGAATGACCAGACCGTACTCAGAAAAGACAAATCACAGTGTGTCCATTCGTCTAAAAAATATTCTTCTCTGAGTGAAACAAAAAAAAGAAGCCGCCTTTACTGGCGGCTCTTTGATTTATTAAATTAGTTGTTTTATCAGAATCCCTTTTTCTTGCTGTCATTTCCTTTTGCGCCCGCCGTTTTAAGCTGGGCATAATCAAATACCATATTGCAAAATGCTTTAACACCAACATCCAGTTGGCTGTCGTCGATATAAAAATCGGGCGTATGATGCCCCGGCGCATTTTTCGGATCAGACCCTTTGGGCATTCCTCCCAGGTTAAAAAAGAATGCAGGTGCTTTAGTTCCATAGTAGGAAAAATCTTCCGCACCCGTTGTCCATTGTTCGGAAGAAACATTATTAGGGCCTGCTGCTTTTTCCAGCGATGGTATCATCATAGTTACGAGAGAAGAATCATTGAATGTAACCAGTGTTTTTGTTTCGATGGTGACCTCCACCTTTGCACCATTGGCTGCTGCAATATTTTCTGCCATCCTGCGTATGCGTGCATGGACGTCTTTTTGCATGTCCGCATCCAGTGTGCGGATGGTCCCTTCCAGCACGGCTTCCTCCGGGATGATATTACTTCTGACGCCGCTGTGAAATTTTCCTACGGTAACCACAACCGGCGCTTTTACAATATTTTCCTGGCGGCTCACAATAGTTTGTAAACTGTTGATGATTTGAGTGGCAGTTACAATCGGATCCACACTTCCCCAGGGTTGCGAACCATGTGCCTGCTTACCTTTTATTTTTATGGTGAACCAGTCGCTTGAAGCCATGAAAGGGCCGGCCTTGTATTTCAAGGTACCCACTTCTACCTGCGATGCAATGTGTAATCCGAAAATGGCATCCACTTTCGGGTTATCCATAACACCTTCTTTTACCATCAATGCAGCACCACCTTCTTCATCACCGGGAGGGCCTTCTTCTGATGGCTGGAAGATGAATTTAATAGTACCTGCTATGTCTTTTTTCATAGAGGCCAGCACTTCTGCGGTGCCCATTAATATGGCAATATGGCTGTCGTGACCACAGGCATGCATCACCGGAACTTTCTGGCCGAGATAATCTGACGAATCGCGTGATGCAAATGGAACATTCACTCTTTCATACACAGGAAGCGCATCAATATCGGCGCGTATTGCTATCACAGGGCCTGGCTTGCCACCTTTTAAAATTCCTACTACACCAGTTTTCGCCACGCCGGTAGTTACTTCAATACCGAGGCTTCTCAAATGTTTTGCAATCATTTCTGCTGTCTTGAATTCCCGGTTGCCCAATTCAGGATGCAGGTGGATGGCGCGGCGCCATTCAATCACTTTTGGTAAAATGGCTTTTGATTTCTGATCTATTTGCTGTGAAATGGTCTGCGCTTTCGCGAAGCCTGTAAAAAAGAGTAAGGCTGCGAACACCGTTATTTTGTTGATTTGCATGAAGTGGTTATTTGTAAATAAATGTAGTCAAATATTGAGAATGCAATACAGCTTGTTTTATACAGCACGCCAGTCCCATAGCACCACGGCCCATTCATCGAGATCATCGGTATGGGTATGAATGGTTTCAAAACCCAGTTTTGCATGCGCGCGGATGGATCGCGTATTGCGCGTGGCAATTTCTGTTACTACAAAATCATACAATGGTTTCAGGTATTCCCGGTGCATTTGGTAGAGCAGACTGAATACGCCCTGCCCGCGGTATTTCTTTGCCACGCATACCTGTCCCATCACATAAAATGTATAATCGTTCAACGGCCTGCCTTTATACATGATCTCGTCGAAATTGGCAAACATGGAAAGTAGTTCAGGAATCAATTGGCTGCATTCCTTCGTCATCACCAGCGCATAGCCGGCCAGTTCATCTTCTTCTTTGACGATAACAGAAGGTTGCAGGCGGTGCATTTGCTGCAAGGCAGTATAGGAATGCGATACCGTTACGAAGCCCTGATCTTTTTCTTCATTGGAAGAAACGGTACCCCGCAGGTTTTCTTTTTGAAGATCGAGTATCTGTTGTAGTTCCTTGTCAGTAGTGACGGTCGTAGCATAGAGCATGTACTGAAGTTAAAGAACTTTGAGAAATCTCAAAGCAAGCCGTCAATGATGATAAAAAAGGATTAATAATTTCTATAAGGCAAGGGGTTGCTGACAGCCATTATTTGTATTCGCCAAAAACTTCCCGCAGGGTATCAGCGATTTCACCGAGTGTACATTTCTTTTCCACGGCTTCGAGTACGGTGGGCATCATATTTTCGCCACTGCTGGCTTTGTCATTTAATTCCTGCAGGATGGAATCGCATTTGCCATGATCGCGGCGGCTGCGCAGGCCGCGCAGCTTTTCCGTTTGCAGTGCACGAATGCTGTCATCTATTTTTAATAATGGTGTGTTGTTGTTTTCTTCACTTTGAAATTTATTGACACCTACAATTATCTTTTCATTTCTTTCTACCTGCCGCTGGTATTCATATGCGCTCCTCGCAATTTCGTCCTGGATAAAACCTTCTTCTATGGCATTTACGCTTCCGCCCATGGCATCGATCTTCGCCACCAGTTCCCAGGCTTTTTGTTCCACTTCTGCTGTCAGTGCTTCAATAAAATAAGAACCAGCCAGCGGATCTGCAGTATCTGCAACGCCGCTTTCAAATGCAGCAATTTGCTGTGTGCGCAATGCTATGCGGGCTGCTTCCTCGGTAGGCAGGCTCAGTGCTTCGTCGTATCCATTGGTATGCAAAGATTGCGTACCACCAAGTACAGCAGCCAGTGTTTGTATGGTCACACGGGAGATATTGTTCAGTGGTTGCTGTGCTGTCAGTGTGCTGCCGCCGGTTTGCGTGTGAAAGCGAAGCATCATCGCTTTTGGATCCGTGGCGCCAAGTTCTTTCATCATGGTGGCCCACATTCTTCTGGCCGCACGAAATTTTGCTATTTCTTCAAACAGGTTGTTGTGCGCATTGAAGAAGAATGACAATCTTTTGCCAAACACATTGATGTCAAGTCCTTTTTCGAGTGCCGCTTTCACATAGGCTTTGCCGTTACTGAGGGTGAATGCTATTTCCTGTACTGCTGTACTGCCTGCTTCGCGTATATGATAGCCACTGATGGAAATGGTATTCCATTTTGGTATTTCCCTGCTGCACCATTCAAAAATATCTGTCACGATGCGCATGGAGGGTTTGGGTGGATAAATATAAGTTCCACGTGCAGCATATTCTTTCAGTATATCGTTCTGTATAGTGCCATTGATTTTTTTTAAATCAGCGCCCTGCTGTTTGGCCAGCGCCGCATACAATGCCAGTAAAATAAAACCAGTCGCATTAATCGTCATAGAGGTGCTTACTTCTTCCAGGCGGATACCATCAAACAATGTTTGCATGTCTTCGATGCTGTCAATGGCCACACCTACTTTACCTACTTCTCCTTCGGACAGCGGGTGATCGCTGTCGTACCCAATTTGTGTGGGAAGATCGAAAGCCACACTTAAACCCATCACCCCCTGCTGCAACAAATAATGATAGCGCTTATTGCTCTCTTCTGCCGTGGAGAAACCGGCGTACTGGCGCATGGTCCAGAGTTTACCGCGGTACATATCTGGCTGAACGCCTCTTGTAAATGGAAATTCACCTGGTTTTTCACTGGCCGGTTGTGCGCCTGGTGACGAAGCCGTATACAATTCTTTTATTTCAATACCCGAATCGGTGAATTTCTTGTCCGCCATGATGATCTGTTTGTGCGAATGACCGCGGTAATTATTTCATCAGCTTTTTTGCTTCATAGCTGAGTGCTTCCTGTACCATCGTATGCATGGAACCATTTTGCTGGTGCACAACAAAGTCAAGTAATTTTTTATTCAGGTCAAGGCCGGATGCTTCTGGGGGAAGAATGGAAGACATCTGGTTGATGAGGTGCATATTCTGTTCTTTCAGGCTGCGCAATGCTTCCCAGGCCTCCTTCGAAACATAAATTTGCTGTGACAGGTTATGATCAAATTCCTGCTTGATAGTCTCGTTGAGCAGTACCTGCATGTCCGTTTTTGATACGCCCGGCTGGTTAACCCGGCTCACCAGGTTGGGGATGGCAATGCGGTCGGCCAGTATCACCAGTCTTTCATATGCCTGCAACTGCAGGGATAAAGAGGCGTTGATGGGTGGGACGGTATCCGCAACAGGACTTTTTGCAAGGCTTTTTTTGTCTTTTTGGTAGAAGTAATAGTACACACCGGCAAGCGCCAGGATAAAGAGGGCACCAAGAATAATCATTGTAGAGGTTTCCATATAGCTATTTATTGTGTGCAAATTTAAAGGCTGTATGGAAACAGGCCCGATTTATCTTTTTACGGCCCCAAAACAGCTTTTTTGCGGTCATTGTGCAAAATGCTTTAACGTATAATTGAACCAGGTATTCCACCATTTGTTATTATTTTTGTACAAATATTTCTGTATGATGGAAACGAATATAGCATCGCCTGTTAAACTGACCGAAAGGGCAGTGGAAGAAATTAAACGACTGATGACTGCAGCGGGTTTTGACAAAAGCAAAAGCCTTCGTATTGGTGTAAAAGGCGGCGGCTGCTCCGGTATGACTTATATACTGGGATTTGACGATAAGGCTGCCGAAGATGATTTGTTTGAAATAGAGGGTGTTCGCTGCATCATGAACCCCGCGCATGGAATCTACCTGATGGGAATGGAGGTTGACTGGCAGGATGGACTAAACTCCAGAGGTTTTACATTTGCCAATCCCAATGCCACCAAAACCTGTGGCTGCGGCACCAGTTTCTCCGTATAACAACATCAATTAATTCAAATAACAGGAAGCGCCTTAGGGCGCTTTTTTATTTTACCGGATAAAATTTTTTGGGAAAGAAGTAAAAATATTTACATTTACGTAATTAGTTACATAATTACTTACATAATGGACTTCTTTGAACAAGCCGGAAAAAAAGCTATCGGCAGCAGGCTGCGCCGGTTGAGCGAACAGGTGACTGCCGATGCAGGGCAGTTGTATCAATCCTATGGGGTGGAACTGCAACCCAAATGGTTCCCGGTTTTTTATGTGTTGTCGGGCGGGGAAGAAAAATCCGTCACCGCCATAGCCGATGAAATAGGGCATTCGCATCCATCGGTGGTAAGGATCATCGGGGAAATGTCGCGCAAGGGATTGGTCAATGAAAAAAAAGATAAAAAAGATGCACGCGTCAACATAGTCAGTCTTTCTAAAAAAGGGCTTGGTGTCACTCAAAAGATCAAACACCAGTACACGGATGTTTCTAATGCGATTGACGAAATCTTTTTGCACACACGGTATGATTTGTGGAAAGCCATTGAAGAATGGGAATACCTGCTGAACCAGAAAAGCCTCCTGAAACGTGTACAGGATCAAAGAAAGTTGCGGGAATCGCAACAGGTGCGCATAGTTGACTATACACCTAAATACAAAAAAGCATTTCACGATCTCAATGAAGAATGGATATCGAAGTATTTTAAAATGGAAGCGGCTGATCACCGGGCGCTGGACAACCCAAAAGGATATATTATTGACAAAGGTGGTTTTATCCTTGTGGCCCTGTACAATGACGAACCAGTAGGTGTATGTGCGATGATTAAAATGAATGATCCTGAATATGATTTTGAAATGGCAAAGATGGCCGTATCACCAAAGGCACAGGGAAAGAATATTGGTTTTTTACTGGGACAGGCTGTAATCCAAAAAGCCAAAGAAATGGGTGCTTCAAAAATTTACCTCGAAAGCAATACAGTTTTGCAACCGGCGATCAGCCTCTATCACAAACTTGGGTTTCACCGCGTAGTGGGAAGGCCCAGTCCTTATGAACGTTCCAATATACAAATGGAACTTACCATTGTATAAACAGCAAAGCCCGGAATATGTCCCGGGCTAAAACTTACATACTTTTTATTTAGTTGCAGAAATTGGTAAAATAAAATCCTTCTTCGCTCAGTACAAAACTATTGGGCACGAGGTTCAGCAAAGTGCTCTGTACGAAATCCTCCATTTCCATTTTCTTCCGGTCGTCCAGCAACCGGTTCCTGCGCACCATTTGCAATGATTGCAGTTTTAATAAAGCCAGTCTTGACATTTGCTGAATATGATCCTCTGTGTAACGGAATTTCTCTGCAAGGTAATCCTGCTGATTGAGGGGAGAATGGTTATTCATAGACGGATGGGTTTTCAACGGTTTTTGGATACTGTTATAACGGGACTAATAATCTAAAAATTGTTCTGGCGCCCTTATCTTTATCCCCCTGAAATACATATTATGAATTTTGATACGACTACCATAAATGAGTTGATAAAATCCAGAAGGAGCACATTCCCAAAGCAATATGCTGCGGGAAAACAAGTGCCCGACACGATTATTGAGCAATTGCTGGAAAATGCCAACTGGGCGCCCAACCATAAGCAAACCGAACCATGGCGCTTTACTGTGTTCACCGGGGATGGTTTACGCACTTTTGCACAACTGCAGGCGACAGTCTATAAAAATTCATCCGGGGATTCTTTTGATGAAAGCAAGTACAGAAAATTACTGGAGAACCCATTGCTGGCTTCGCATATTATTTCTATTGGGATGAAAAGACATGCCGAAAAAAATATTCCTGAAATAGAAGAGGTGGCTGCGGTCGCCTGTGCCGTTCAGAATATGTACATCACAGCCGCAGCATATAATATCGGTTGTTACTGGACTACCGGTGGATTGACTTATCATGAAAAGGCAAAAACCATTTTTGGGTTATCGGGGGAGGATAAGTTATTGGGATTTTTTTATGTAGGTGTTATTGAAGTGCCATCACCGCCCGGTAAACGCGGGCCCATACAGGAAAAAGTGAATTGGGTTAAAAAATAATGCTGCAAAGTAAAACATGGATTCAAACAGCCATCAACTGGATCAGTCTTTCTGGGACGAACGTTTTGAAACGAATGATACACCATGGGATATTGGCCAGGTGTCCACGCCGATAAAAGAATTTATCGATCAGTTGGATAATAAAGACCAGGCCATCCTTATTCCCGGTTGTGGTAATAGTCATGAAGCTGCTTATTTACTGCAGCAGGGATTTACCAATATTACGGTGGTAGATATTTCCAGTGTACTGACCTTATCACTGCAAAAGAAATTTGCGGCATATAGCGGTAAACAAATTCATATCGTCAACAGCAATTTTTTTGCTATAAACGGAACTTTCGATCTCATACTTGAACAAACTTTTTTCTGCGCACTCGATCCATCATTGCGCGTACAATACGCCAATAAGATGAACCAGCTACTGAACAAAGGCGGCCGCCTCGCCGGCCTGTTATTTAACAGGGTATTCCCAACACCCGGCCCGCCATTTGGTGGAGATATGGACGAATACAGGCAACTCTTCAAGCCCCTGTTTCGTATCATCAAACTGGAAGCATGTTACAACTCTATTAAACCAAGAGCGGGAACAGAATGCTTTTTCATTTTAGAAAAAATGTAACCACAATTTTTCCCGATTTTTTATTTACTGTAAAACCAACTTGTATGGATCGTAAAGATTTTATTTCTACGATGGGCTTTACCGTTGCGGCGGTATGTACCGGATGTCTTGCTGCCTGTTCTAAATCAGGTGGCACATCGGGTGGCGGCACTGGCGGTACCAACCCACCCGCAAGTGTTAATTTTTCGCTGGATTTGAACAACCAGTTATTAAATGTAGGTGATGTGCAGGTAAGCAATGGTGTGATTGTCGCCAGGATTGCATCGGGTAATACAACAAGTGCGTTTACGGCAGTGCAGGTGGCCTGTACACACGAAGGCACGAGTATTAATTATGTAGCAGCGCAGAATCAATTTGTATGTCCGCTGCATGGAAGTACTTTTACGACCAGTGGTTCTGTTGTTGTCGGTCCCGCTACCCGGTCACTGAAAAAGTACACCATCACTATTACTGGTACTACGCTGACAGTTACTGGTTAAAAGAAAAAGTATATCCCTATACCTGTGGCTCCTGCTGACTTAAGCAGTGAAAGCTGCCCAAACCCCAAATGATATCTGTTGAATCGATGCCGATTACTTTCCGATCAGGGAAGCAGCTTTGTATGACCTGTAATGCTTTGTCATCTTTTTTGCTGCGAAAGGTGGGAACGATAACAGATGTATTGGCAATGTAAAAATTGGCGTAGGAGCAGGGCAGGCGTTGATCTTCGTATATCAATTCATCCGGCATCAGCAATTCCACAATGTTGAGTTGCTTGCCATTAAGCAGCCGCATTTTTTTAAGCTGTTTCAGGTTGTGCTGCAGCAATGCGTGGTTCTCATCTTTTGTGTTTTCCTCAACGACTGTAATGACAGTATCCTCGTTTACAAATCGTACCGTATCATCGATATGCCCGTCGGTATCATCGCCGACAATACCCTCATCCACCCACAATACCTGTTCCATACCATAGTAATGGCAGAGATACTGTTCTATCTGTTCCTGTGAAAGATGTGGGTTGCGGTTGGGATTGAGTAAACAGGCAGTGGATGTCATTACGGTTCCGTTCCCATTGAATTCAACTGAACCTCCTTCCATGACGATACCCGGATAATAAACGGGAATGCCATATTGCTTTGCGATCAATGTGGGAATGACGTCATCCAAATCATACGGCGGATATTTATTGCCCCATGCATTATAACCCCAGTCAACAATTACTTTTTTTTCTGCAACGGAAGGATTGATCAAAAAAGCCGGACCATGATCGCGGCACCAGGCATCATTGGTTGGATGAAAGAAGAATGTTACTTTGGTTAGATCCACACCTGCACTGCGCAGGTGTTCCAGTGCAAATGATTTCATCGCTTCGTCTTTCACGTTGATGCAAACTTTTTCACCGGCAGTTAATTCCCTGACAAATGCAGCATAGGACGGAAATATCGTATGTATTTTCCCCGGCCATGATGCCTCTTTATGCGGCCAGCTAAGCCAGGTGGCTGTATGCGGTGCAAATTCCGCGGGAAAATAATAACCCAGTTCTTTTGGGCTGGGAGTTTGGGGTAGTCCTGCTGCCTGTGATGATTTTCCTGCTGAATATGACACCTGCTTGTATTTGATGTTTTAAAAAAGAAAAGAGAATTGATACTGCATCAGTAAATTATTCACCGTCGTCGATAAAACGTTTGGTGATGGGTTGATAAGAATCGATCCTGCGGTCGCGCATAAACGGCCAGTGCGTGCGGTAGCTGTCTGTTTTTGATGTATCGATTTCATGCACGATAACTTCTTCCTTGTCGTGCGATGCTTTGTATAATATGGAACCAAATGGGTTGGCAATAAATGAACCGCCCCAGAATTGCATTAAACCATTTTGCTCGAAGCCAACGCGGTTTACACTCACTACATGGACACCATTGGCGACAGCATGGCTGCGCTGTATGGTTTGCCATGCATTGTATTGTTCGGTATTGGTGGCTTCATCCTGCGATGTGGCCCAGCCAATGGCAGTTGGATAAAATAATATTTCGGCGCCCATCAGTGCTGTGATCCTCGATGCTTCCGGGTACCACTGATCCCAGCAGATTAAAATGCCGATGCTGGCAAATTTTGTTTTAAAAACTTTATAACCGAGATCGCCGGGTGTAAAGTAAAATTTTTCGTAGTAAGCAGGATCATCGGGTATGTGCATCTTCCGGTATTTCCCGAGGTAGGTTCCATCTGCATCCAGTACCGCAGTCGTATTATGATAAATACCCTGTGCCCTTTTTTCAAACAAGGAAGCAATGATGACTACTCCGAGTTCTTTTGCGAGTGTACTTAACGTATCCGTTGAAGGACCGGGTATGGCTTCTGCCAGTTGAAAATTTTCGTATGCTTCCACATCACAGAAGTACAGTGAGGTAAACAATTCCTGCAGGCAAATGATGTGTGCACCACCTGCCGCAGCTTCTCTCACTTTCGCAATGGCTTTCTGTAAATTTTCTTCCTTTCCGGCGGTGCAACTCATTTGCACCATTCCTATTTTGACTTTTGACATAGTATACCCGAATATTGAACCGCAAAAATATACTTTACCGGGGAGAAATAAAAAGCCCGGAAGAAGGGACTTGTTTTCAAATCAAGCCAGCTTTTCCGGGCATAATAATTTTATTATCCGCGTTTATCTTCCCATTTGTTTCAGGAAAGCAACATGCGATGCCACTGCATAGCGCATACGCGGGAATTCGATATAGTGTATACCGTATTCTTCACATGCTTTTTTGATGATCTTGCTGATGGCAGGATAGTGCACATGTGATATTTTCGGGAAGAGATGGTGTTCAATCTGGAAATTCAATCCGCCCACCAGCCAACTGATCAAACGGTTGTGCGTAGCAAAATTGGCGGTCGTTTTTATCTGGTGTACGGCCCACTCGTCTTCCAGCTTGCCACTCTCGGCATCCGGTACAGGGAACGCAGTGTGCTCAACAGTATGCGCCAACTGAAATACAAGACTCAGCACCAGTCCGGCAAATAAAGTGAAGATAAAAAAGCTGATTATCCAGGAACTAAATCCAACTTTATAGATGGGAAGGCCCACGAAGAGGAAAAGATGAAACAGTTTAAATGCCCAGAATACCAGGTGGTCACTGAATTTCATCCGTTTCAGGCTCATGCTGCCTACTTTGGATTTGAAATATTTTTGGTAGTCCAGTACAAAAATCCAAAAAAGATATAACAGGGAATACAGTCCCCAGAAATATATATACTGGTATTTATGGAGCCTGTATTTTTTTTGAGATGCACTCATCCGCATCCATGGCTGGATATCGATGTCGTCGTCCACGCCATCTACATTGGTATAAGCATGATGGATGACGTTGTGTTTCATATTCCACATGAAACTATTTCCGCCGAGTATATTCAGGGAAAAAGCAGCAAGGCTGTTTACCCATTTGTATTTACTGAAACTGCCATGTGCGCCATCGTGCATCACGTTAAAACCAATGGCTGCCACCAGTCCGCCAAGTACGATACTTTCGGCAATTTGCCAGAAAACATTGGGCGTAAAGAAAACGAGGTGTATATAAATGAATAAAAAGCTAACCATTAAAACCACTGCTTTAATAAACAGGTTGTAGTTGCCTGTTGTTGATTTGCCTACTTCTTCAAAGTAGTCACTGATCCTTGTCTTCAGTTCGGTATGGAATGAATGAGGGACATTGGAGAATTTGGGTGTGGCCATTTCTTAGTTTTAATAAATGAAAGGAATTGCAAAGGTACGGGCTTCCACTCAATAAACGCCTGAACAGCCGAATAATGTATGTGATGCCTGATAAGTTTAAGGACTTGATAACTCTTTTTGCTTTAGCCGGCAGGAGTACAACGATTTTGTTGACAACATTTCGGCAGAAACTTCTACAATCAGGTTTCGTGAAGAACCAATGCTTCCAGATTGCGGATACCGATCATTTTTTCGCTTATAAATCCTTCTGCATATTTGACACCAATGCGTTTACCCAGCATTCGTGCCCGGCCTGTAATCGTTTCCAAAAAATCAGGATTGGAAATATAGGTACGCGGGCCCTTGTCTGCTGTTGGTGTATTGAATTGCGTTTGATAGGCGAGAATGGATTGCATGCGCTGTTCAAAAACATCAGAAATGTCTACTACAAGATCAGGTTCATGATAATAATCCTGTATATAATGTAACACGTACCGGGGACGCCATTTTTCCTGCGGCTGACCATTATCTCCTGTCGTTTCGATTTTTGACAGACCGGAAAGGAAGCAGGCATCGGCAATTAAATGGCCTGCGCGGCCGTGGTCAGGGTGACGGTCGTGCAATACATTGGCGAGGATAATATCCGGCTGGTATTTGCGGATAGTTTGAATCAGCAGCTTTTGGTGTTCTTCATCGTTCCGGAAAAAACCATCGCGCATTTTCACGTTGTCACGCACCTGTACTTTTAAAATGGCTGCGGCATTGGCAGCTTCTGTATAACGGGTTTCGATGGTTCCCCTGGTACCCAGTTCACCCTGGGTGAGATCGACAATCCCTGTTTTCTTTCCCAGGTTGGCTTCGTTGAGCAAAGTGCCCGAACATCCCAGTTCCACATCGTCGGGGTGAACGCCTATAGCAAGTACATCCAGTTTCATGTTGCATAATTAAGAGATGCGAAGATATATTTTTTGCCAACTGTACAACAGCCGGTCGCCCGGGTTTGATGAACTGAAATGGTAAAACATGGTTAAAGCCTTGTGAAGACAATGATTAGAGGGGTGCGGGGAGGGGTTGGACAAGATAAAATTAAAAGGTATTCTACGCCTTAATTGTGCTACCTTTGCCGAAATTTTTTACATATATGATGACATTTGAAGAGATTGGTATTGAGGAGCGATTGGTCAAAGCAGTTACAGATTTGGGATTTGTTAATCCCACAACGATCCAGGAAAAAGCGATTCCTGTTCTTTTGGGCGGCACCACCGACTTTATTGGGCTGGCACAGACCGGCACGGGCAAGACAGCCGCATTTGGTTTACCACTGTTAGATTTGATTGATGCCGCTGCAAAATACCCGCAGGCCCTGATAGTTTGCCCTACACGGGAACTATGCCTGCAAATAGTAAACGAAATAGAATTATTCAAGAAGTACATGACCGGGCTGCACGTAGTGGCAGTATACGGTGGTGCTTCTATTGGCACACAAATCCGCGATCTGAAAAGAGGTGTCCAGGTTGTAGTAGCAACGCCCGGAAGGCTGATTGATCTCATCGAGCGAAAGGCTATTAACCTGGAGCAAATTAAATATGTGGTACTGGATGAAGCCGATGAAATGCTGAACATGGGTTTCCAGGACGATATTGAATTCATTTTGCAAAACACACCCAAAAGGGAAAGTACCTGGCTGTTTAGTGCCACCATGCCACCAGAAATTCGCAAGGTGAGCAAGAAGTATATGAAAACGCCGGTTGAAGTAACTGTGGGCAGGGTGAATACGGCCAATAAAAACGTCGATCACCAGTTTTATGTTGCGTCTGCACAGCACCGTTATGAAACACTGAAACGTCTCATTGATTTCAATCCCGGTATTTACGGGATCATCTTTACACGTACCAAGGCCGATGCGCAAAACATCGCAGAGAAGCTAACCCGCGAAGGGTATGACATCGATGCACTGCACGGTGATCTGACGCAGGGACAACGTGATAAAGTAATGGGCGAGTTTCGTGATAAGACATTACAATTGCTGATAGCTACCGATGTGGCAGCACGTGGTATTGACGTACAGGGGATAACCCATGTTATCAACTACGAATTGCCCGACGATATGGAAGTGTATACACACCGCAGCGGCCGTACCGGTCGTGCTGGTAATACGGGTATCTGCATGAGCATTGTACACAGCCGTGAAATAGGAAGGCTTCGCCAGATCGAACGCATCATACAGTCGCCGTTTCACAAACTGGAAATTCCGGGCGGTAAAGATGTTTGCCGTAAACAGTTTTTTCATTTTATGGATAAACTCCTGCAAACGGATATCAGCCATGGCGACTATGAAAGTTATGTACCTATGCTGGCAGAGAAATTTGCCGGCATCAGCAAGGAAGACATATTGAAAAGGGTAGCATCCATGGAATTTGACCGTTTCCTAAAGTATTATGAAAATGCCGAAGACCTCAATGTTCGTGAAAGGGCCAGGGAGCCACGGGAAAGAATCGCAACTGCGCGCGTTGGCGCCAGCCCTTCCCGCGATTTTGAACGTCGCCGCGATACCCGTGGCCGTGAGTTCAATGGCAATGGTGATTATATGCGCCTGTTTGTAAACCTCGGCACCAAGGATGGTTTTTACAAAGCCAGTTTCCTCCAGTTTATTCTTGACATGAGCGACCTGCGCAAGGAAGTATTGGGAAGAATTGACATGAAGGAAATGAACAGTTGGATTGAAGTGGATCGCAAAGCTGCGAACCAAATGATCCGTTCCATCGACGGCAAAAAATACAAGGGAAGAAGCATCAGGATGAATGATGCGAACAGCAGGTGAGTGACCGTTAAGTAGTAAGTTATAAGTTATCGGTTATAAGTATTAAGTGAGGGCGCGCCCCTCACTTTTTTAATTGGCAGTTGTGTCAAAAAACCCGCAACAGAACATTTTAAAAGGCTGGTTGTCATTATAGGTATGTTGCGCCCCGTTTTTTGGCTATTTGATTCCTGTAAACTAGCTTCGCAGGTCAATATCAGAACGATAATCATTAAAATACCACTCCTTCCGGGTGTGGAATAAAATCTAAATCAAAAGCATATGGCATACGATGTTCTTGTAGTAGGTAGCGGACCCGGCGGTTATGTAGCAGCTATCCGCGCGTCACAGTTAGGATTTAAGACAGCGATTATTGAAAAAGAAAGCCTCGGCGGCATTTGCCTAAACTGGGGTTGCATACCGACCAAGGCATTGCTGAAAAGTGCGCAGGTGATGGAATATATCAAACACGCAAAAGAATATGGTATTGAGGCGAGTGGTACACATAATTTCGAAGCAGTGATCAAACGCAGCCGCGGCGTGGCAGATAAAATGAGCAAAGGAGTTCAGTTCCTGATGCGTAAGAATAAAATCGATGTGATCATGGGGTTTGGTAAACTGAAAGCAAAAGGCCAGGTAGAAGTAACCAAGGCTGATGGTACCAAAGACGTGGTGGAAGCAAAACACATCATCCTCGCTACTGGTGGCCGCAGCCGTGAGTTGCCCAACCTGAAACAGGATGGTAAAAAGGTAATCGGTTACCGCGAAGCGATGTCATTGCCACAGCAACCGAAGAGTATGATCGTTGTAGGCAGCGGTGCAATTGGTGTTGAGTTTGCCTATTTCTATAACAGTATGGGAACAAAAGTAACCATCGTGGAATTTTTGCCGAGGGTGGTCCCTGTTGAAGACGAAGACATTTCCAAAGAACTGGAAAAGCAATACAAGAAAATGGGTATTGACATTATGACCAATGCTTCCGTGGAAAGTGTGGATGCCAGTGGCAATGGTGTTAAGGCAAGGGTGAAAACCGCAACGGGGGAAGTTACGCTGGAAGCGGATGTAGTGTTAAGTGCGGTAGGTGTAAGTGCGAACATAGAAGGTATCGGACTGGAAGAAACCGGCGTGAAAACTGATAAGGGAAAAATCAATGTAGATAAATATTATCAAACCAATGTATCGGGCGTATATGCTATTGGTGACTGTGTACCGGGACAGGCTTTGGCGCATGTGGCCAGCAAAGAAGGGATTATCTGCGTTGAAAACATCGGGTACAACGAAAAGAAATACAATCACCAACCCGAAGCACTTGATTATGGCAATGTACCTGGTTGCACGTATTGCGTTCCTGAAATAGCCAGCGTAGGGTTTACAGAAAAAGCGGCTAAGGATGCTGGTTATGAAATAAAGGTAGGCAAGTTTCCTTTAAGTGCCAGTGGTAAAGCAAGTGCTGCCGGCGCACCGGAAGGATTTGTAAAAGTAATTTTTGATGCAAAGTATGGTGAATGGCTGGGCACACACATGATTGGTTACAATGTAACGGAGATCATTGCCGAAACAGTGGTTGCCCGCAAACTGGAAACTACTTACCACGAAGTATTGAACAGCATTCATCCGCACCCGACCATCAGTGAAAGTGTGAAGGATGCGATTGAAGTAGCGTATGGTGAGGCGATACACTTGTAAGGGAGGTAAAGGGTGAGAGGTAGAAAGTGGAAGGTGTTTGGAAGTTCTAGGTTATAAGTTTTAAGTAATATTTTTTATAGCGCCGGAGTTGGCAGTACCGTAAATTATTTATGGACATGTAACTCCGGCGCTTTCGTTTTAGTAGAAGGATTGAGTCATTACTGACGGGTGAATGATTGTTATTTTCCCGGAAAAACTTTTCTATTCTGCCACGGGTACTTCTTCCAATGAATAATAGACTTTCAATCCTCTTTCTTTTGCAATGCGAACATCTTCATCCGCTCCTTTTGATGCGCCTTCCAGTCTTAATACTGCATCGCATTTCATGAGCAAACGATGTGCGACAGGATAGAGTATCTCTTCATAAGCCGCATCACCGGTTTTTTTTGAACCGGCCAGCTTCAGTAATGGCAATGCCACCCATTCTCCAATCATTGGAATGTGTCCAAGCCGGAATAAGGGTAATGCCACCGCTTCTAGCCTGTCCAGGTTCTGTTGCATCAGTACGGGGTCGTCGTTTGTTCCGCTCCGGTAGGGGCCGGCAATAAGAATGAGCATGTGGGTATGTTTTATACAAAAAAAGTAAATAAGGGACGGCAAAAAAATAATGTAGTTTAAGAAATGGACTTTTTCCCTTTGTTCGCGCGAATGATGCTTAAAAACTCCGGGGTGATACCGAGGTAAGAAGCAATTTGCTTTTGAGTTACCTGTTGCGCTACCTGCGGATATTTGGCCAGGAAATTATGGTAGCGTTCCTCGGCAGTAAGCGACAGGTTTTCTATTACCCTTAATTGTTCACGGATATAGGCGTTTTGCATAATTATCCGAAAGAACCGCTCAAACTTAGGAACCCTTGTATATAACAGATCGATATCTGCTTTCTGCAACTGGAAAATGACACTTTCCTGTAACGCCTCCACATTCAGCATGGCAGGGAGTTGGTTGATGAAGCAGTACATATCTGTTATCCACCAATCAGGAACCGCGAACATAATGGTAGACTCCTTACCTGATTTGTCCAGGTAAAAAGCTCGCAATGCGCCGGCATGGACAAAGTTGATCTCCCTGCATAGCTGGCCTTCCTTCAGGATCGTTTCTTTTTTTTCTACCTGTTTGAATCGAAGCAGGGAAACAAAATAATCAGCTTCCTCTTTATCGAGAGAGATATGTTTTGAAATATTTTGTAAGATTAGTTCGTAGGTCATGAGTCAATAGTAAAGATGCGATGAACTTACTGAATAAGTTACTCGTTTTTCCGGGATTATTAAAATTATGATTCAGGCAGCAGGAGACTTTACGGGGTACATCTATTTCTTTGTTATTAGAATAAGTAACTGCCAGTATTCACCGTTTCCATAACCTGCTTTGTAAGATTTTATCCAACACTTCCTCGCGTGTGTTGCGGCTGATGGGAATATGATGCTGCCCAATCCTGATCTCATTTCCTTCGATTACATCTACTTTATCGGTTGCAACCAGGTATGATTTGTGTACTTTAATAAAGCGCTGTACAGGTAATTGTGCTTCCACGCTTTTGATGGTCAAATAGGTAATATATTTTTTTTGCGCGGTATACACTGCTACATAGTTTTGCAGCGCTTCTACAAACAATACCTCATCGTGCGCAATACGCACCAGTTTGTTGTCTGTCTTTATAAAGAAATAGCCCCCCGATTCGGGAACCTGCAGCAGCGCAGGTGCTGTCTTTGTGTCCAGCAATGATCTTGCCTTCATGACTGCTTTTAAAAAGCGCTCAAAAGAAAATGGTTTTAATAAGTAATCCACCACGTTCAGTTCATATCCCTGCAAAGCATATTCAGGATAAGCAGTAGTAAGTATGGTGAGCGGCGGCTTTTCCAGGCTTTTCAGAAATTCCAGGCCCGTAATCTTTGGCATTTGAATATCCAGCAAAAGCAATTGAATGTTGCCCGACAAAATTGTGTCAGTCGCCTTTAAAGGATTATCAAATTCGCCGGCGAGTTGAAGAAAGTCGGTCTCCTGTACATATTCCTTTAGCCCCTTGCGTGCAAGCGGCTCATCGTCTATTACCAGGCAGCGAATCTTTTCCAATGCCATCATTTAGTGGTGATCAATATTGATTTGCAACTGTACCGTAAAGGTATCTTGGTTATTGGTGATTTGTAATTGGTGTTTGTTTGGGTACAATAGTTCCAGCCTTCGCTGCACATTCGCCAATCCAATACCGCCCCTGGGTTCTGTGCTGCGGTGTTTATCGGTGGAATTGACAACGGTGAAATTAAATACACCGTTTTGCCGGGAAAGATCTATTTCCACAAAGTTGCGGCGGTCGTGGTGGTGCGAAATATGTTTGAATGCATTCTCCACAAATGGGACCAGCAGCAACGGCGTGATACAAAATGATGTCATATCTCCCTGCTGGTTCATTTGAATATCGTATTGATTATCTTTTCTTAATCGTTGCAGCCGCACATAATCGGAAAGATACCGCAGTTCTTTTTCTATTTCGATTGTATCGGCATTGCAGTCATACAATTGATAGCGGAGCAAATCAGAAAACTGCAGCAGTGTTTGTCTTGCCTCGGTGTTTTGTTTATCAATCAGGAAATAGATACTGTTTAATGAATTAAATAACAGGTGTGGGTTAATCTGTGATTTCAGGTACTGCAATTCAGTTTCTGCTTTTTCCCTGGCCATTTCCACCAGCCTGCGTTGCGCACGTGCGTTGTCGAGCAATAATTTAAATGCAATACCCGTGCTGACAAGTAATATATGTGGGAAAACATTGTCGTACACCCGCACTTTAAACCGGTCAAAGATATTCAACGGGGCAGTGGGGTTAAGAAGGTACCCGATCCAGTACATTTTGATAATACTACTGGTAACAATCATTAGTAATAATACCAGTACAAAAAGCACATATTTTTTCCTGTACAGCAATGTTGGTATCAATACATAGTTGGCAATATACACGAGTATGGCAAGGTCCACTACCTTGATGGTCGTTATGAGCCAGGCCGCAGATGGCGGATAATCCTGGTAGCGAAAGAAATGCCAGCCGGCAAATAACAGGAGCCAGAACAGGAGGTGATATAATTTATACCGGTATGCAAATTCTTTCGGGGTCATATTTCAAAATAAAAGTACAAAAAGCGAACGGTAGCCCCATTTATTTGAATGGTGGTCAATTCTTGACGAAATGCAGGATGGTATATGCGGCAAACTTTCGTCAAGCCCTGGCTGCTGCTGGTGTAATGGATTTGAAACAGGATAAAATTGGTTGTCTATTTGAGCAATCTTTATTTGCCAACCATCAACAGTCATTTTATGAGAAAGATTATTATCCTTGTGCTGATACAAACCATCGCCTGTTTGGCAGAAGCACATCCCGGCATTGGAATCGTAAGCGACAACCGCGGCAATATTTATTATACTGATCTCAAAAATATCTGGAGAATAACGCCAGATGGCAACAAGAGTATTGTTGTGCACAATGTTCACTCACATGAACTTAGTATTGACGAAGAAGGTAATCTCTATGGTGAACACCTTTGGTACAATGGTGAGGCAGCCAATACATGGGGACATTATGTATGGTGCCTGTACAATGATGGCCGCCTGGAAAAGATCGTTGAGTCGAAAGAAGGTTTTTTGGAAAACTATGGCTTCCTGCGTGATAGTGCGGATAATGTGTATTGGGTAGAACGGTTTACAGTAAGCCGTTTTAAAAAGAAAACACCGCAAGGCGTTATCACAACTGTTGGTGCAGGAAAGTTTGCAGATATACGCTGGAGTTATTGCAATAGGTCAGGTACCATCTTTTTTGCCGATGAAGATAAATTATACCGGTTGACACCTGGTGGGAAGTTTACTTTGCTGGCGTCCAACCTGGATGAAAAAGGCGCTTGTATGAATGTTGGCGAGCGTCGCGAACTATACGGTATCTGGACTGATCAGCAGGAGAATATTTATATCGCTATTTATAATAAAAAGGAAATAAAAAGAATTTCCCCGGCAGGGAAAATTGACCTGGTATATGCATCAGCACTTCCATGGACACCTGTAGCTGGATTGTTTGACAGGGAAGGGCAATTGTGGGTAATGGAAAATTCAGTTACCAATGATGTTCGCGTACACAAGGTTGAAATGAAACCCACATCTGTCCGGGGCGGTATTGTTTCCGGGATGCGATATTACTTTCCACTGCCCGCCGCTGCCGGTATTGTCATGGTTATCATATTCACCATTCAAAGCTTCCGCCGGAAAAAGGGAAGAGTGGTTACTGCATAAACCAGGCGCCGATCCTATTATTTAAGGATTGGTTCCAATACACTCAGCCTGCCATCGATTTTTTCGGTAATGGTCAGTCCGAGCAGTTTTGCAATCAGCGGGTACACATGTACGTTGGCAAAACCTTCAATGGTTGTATGTGGTTTGAAGGCAGGCCCCCAGGCATAAAAACTGGCGTGCATATCGGTGATAAATGGATCGAAGCCATGTTTACCAATAGAAGTAGTGCGGCCGCTGATATTGAATACTTTTGGGAGATGCGGTACAAGAATGATATCACCAATACGGTTAAATGTATCGTCCTTTTTCCGGTAATGCCAGCGTTTAGGCGTGCGGGTTGCCAGGTACACATCAAAATCCGTTGCCTGTTTGCGCAAAGCCTTGTAAGTGGGTAACACATCTTTTTTATCCTTTGCATATAAATGCACCAGCGCGTCGCCATAAGGAATAACAAATTTACTGCTGTCAATTGCTGAAGGAAGAGAGAGCGTATTTTTATTGTCCACTTTTGTCATGCCATGATCGGCCACAAAAATAAAATTGACCGGCAGGCCAAGGCTATCGGTCATGGCGGCCATTTTCCCCACGCTTTCGTCAACGAAATGAACGGCATCGGCGGCTTCTTTCGAATCAGGTCCGTATAGATGCTCTGCATGGTCGACTTCCGGGAAATAAAAAGTGATCAAATGTGGCCTCTTCTCTGCTGGTAACTGCAACCAGTTTTTTACTGCCTGTATGCGCGCATCAATGCTTATTTTTTCATTGTAGATATAATAATAGGTTGGTCTTGTACCGCGAATGGCGCTTTCAGAAGCCACCCAGTAAAAGCTGGCGCTGATCATCTGTTGTTGTTCGGCCAGTACCCACAATGGAATACCTGCATACCAGGAACTGTCGGCAACCGCTTTTTTATTGCTCATGCCATAACCCTCATGCCTGTCTTCATCATAAAAACTATTATCTGCGAGGCCATGATGTGCGGGGTACAGCCCCGTAACGATGGTATAATGATTGGGAAAAGTTAACGACGGAAAGGATGGCCGCATATAGGCAGCGGCAACACCCTGGCTGCGCAGGCGAATTAAATTGCCGGCCTGGTATTTATCAGCGAGGTCATAACGGAAACCATCAGCCGAAATCAGTATTACGTACGGTTTTTGCTGTTGCGCAACGCTGTTGGTTCGGCCCGCGGTGATTTGCTGGGTAGTGTCCTGTGCAAAGAGTGGGAGGGAAGTAATCAATAGGACAATCGTCGTGTAAGCCAGTTTTCTCCAATTCATATCATGTGTTTATCAGGTATTATAAAAAGCCTTGTTGCTACTGCCGGCTGCCAAATAATAAACTGCCAATGCGTACCATATTACTGCCTTCTTCCAGCGCGATGCCGTAATCTGCACTCATACCCATGGACAACCATTGCATCCTGCAATAACTGGTGCTGATATGGCTGTATTGGTCAAATATTTTTTTCAGTGATCGAAATTCATTTCTCACCAGTTCCATATCATTGCTGAAAGAAGCCATGCCCATCAGGCCGCAGATGTTGATATTGGATAAATGGCTGGCTTGTTCTATCGCCTGCTGTAATTCTTCTTCGTTCATACCAAACTTGGTTTCTTCCTTTGCAATATACACCTGCAACAATACCTTGACAGTGCGATTATATTTTACTGCCTGCTTATTGATTTCCTGTAATAGTTTAAGACTATCAACACCATGAATGAGGTGCACAAAGGGAGCAATGTATTTTACCTTGTTGGATTGCAGGTGACCGATAAAATGCCAGCGGATATCTGGCGGGAGCTGGGATTGTTTGTCAGCCAGTTCCTGCACGTAGTTTTCACCAAAATCCCGCTGTCCCAAATCATACAATTCCCGGATGTCTTCCACAGGTTTGGTTTTGGAAACGGCTACCAGTATTGCTTTATCTTTCAGCCCCGCTGTGATGGATACAAAATTTTCCTTATTGACTGCCATGTGCTGTTGTTAATTGCCAAAGTTCGGCATGACGCTGCAAAGAAAGGAACAAAAAAGCCACCGGCAATGAACCGGTGGCGGGTGATTACTCATGACCAAAGAAATTATTTTAAAATGGACCTGCTGATTACAATGCGTTGTACTTCGCTGGTTCCTTCATAAATCTGCGTGATCTTTGCATCCCGCATCAGGCGCTCCACATGGTATTCTTTCACGAACCCGTACCCACCATGTATCTGTACTGCCTCCACCGCTGTCCACATCGCCGTTTCGCTGGCAAATACCTTTGCCATGGAAGAACTGAGGGTATAATCAAGATGCTGATCTTTTTCATACGCAGCTTTCAGGCAGAGCAGCCGGGCAGCTTCAATCCGGGTAGCCATATCGGCCAGTTTGAACTGAATGGCCTGGTGGTTCATGATTTCCTTCCCAAAAGCTTTTCTCTCTTTCGAATATTTCAGGGCCAGTTCATAAGCGCCGCTGGCAATACCCAATGCCTGTGAAGCGATCCCGATTCTTCCCCCGCTGAGTGTTTTCATGGCAAAGGAAAAACCGAAACCGTCTTTGCCAATCCTGTTTTCCCTGGGTACTTTTACATCTGTGAAAAGTATACTGTGCGTATCACTGCCACGGATACCAAGTTTGTTCTCCTTCGCGCCTACCGTCACGCCCGGCCAGCTTTTCTCTACGATAAATGCATTGATTCCATGACTTCCCTTTGCCGGGTCTGTCTGAGCCATTACGAGATAAACCGAAGCAGAGTTGCCATTGGTAATCCAGTTTTTGGTGCCATTGAGTAAATAATAATCGCCTTTGTCTTCAGCGGTGGTACGCTGAGATGTCGCGTCACTTCCTGCTTCCGGCTCGCTGAGCAGGAAGGCGCCGATATAGAGATCATTGTCTTTACGGCCTTGTGCCAATGGTGTCAGGTATTTTTTCTTCTGTTCTTCTGTACCGAATGTGTCAAGTCCCCAGCAGACAAGACTGTTGTTGACACTCATGCAAACGCTTACGCTGGCGTCGACCTTGCTGATTTCCTCCATTGCCAGCACATAGCTGATGGTATCCATGCCTGCACCGCCATAGTCAGGACTTACCATCATGCCCATGAAACCCAGTTCTGCGAGTTTCATGATTTGTTCTTTTGGAAATTTCTGGTGTTCATCACGTTCAATCACACCCGGCAGACATTCGGTAACGGCAAAATCGCGTGCCGCCTTTTGTATCATCAGGTGTTCTTCATTGAGTTGAAAATGCATAGTGCAGGTGTTTTTTTGAACGGGGCAAAAATAGTTGAAAGTTGCTATTCTAACTAACGTATGGTAGTATAAATTTTAGCAACTATATACCAGTTGGGACAAACGGGTTAATTTCTCTTTTTTAATCGGGATATTGCTATTAATACCCCGCCCATAATTATTGAAAGATGGGAAATGATTTCAATGTGGGTGTTTGATTTGTCATTACTAACACCGCTCTCCAGTACGTATAAACTCAAACCAGCTATTAGTAACAATACCCCTACAACAAGGCTTAATAATCTCATTTCTTTTTAGATATATCATTCTTTGGTTCATCCTTCTTGACGGCTGTCTGCACCGATACCTTTATAACGTCAGCAAACGTGCCGTTAATAGACAGCTTTTGGTCGTATTTCTTCGCCCTTACCGTTCTTTTCCTTCGCCTTAATGAGGTCAATTTTGTATTTAAAATTACTGAATAATTTTACTGCTAATACATTGGCTGGCACAAAAAGCAAAAGCCCCCGAACATTCGGGGGCTTTCACCTATTTGGACGGTTATTGTGCTATTTCTTCGGAGCAGCAGCTACCGGTTTCACGGGAACTTTCTTCTGCTCATGTGGTAATAAATCCGCTTCTCCCAATGGACGGCTTTTTGCAAAGTCAACCAGTATCGGAGCTGCAACAAAAATTGATGAGTAAGTACCGGTAATAACACCAATCAGCATCGCAAAGGCAAAACCCTTGGTCACCTCACCACCTACGAGGAACAAGATTAATATGGTAAGGAATACAGTCAGTGATGTCATAATGGTACGGCTCAGCGTATCATTGATGGATTTATTAATTACTTCTCCCTTGCTGGCACCTTTCATCAGGTGACTGTTTTCACGGATTCGGTCAAATACAATTACCGTATCGTTCATCGAGAAACCAATCACCGTCAGGATGGCCGCAATAAAGTGCTGGTCAATCTCCAGCGGGAATGGAACAATATTCTTAAAGAAGGAGAATACTGCCAGGGTTACCAATACGTCATGCAATAATGCAATGATAGTACCCAATGAATACCGCCAGTCGCGGAAACGAATGAAAATATACACAGTAATAATAAGGAGCGACCAGAAGGTAGCCCATTGCGCGCCTTTTTTCAGGTCATCGGAAATAGTGGGGTCAACACGTTTGGAACCTTCCACGTATTTACGGGTGGTGGCAAATTCTTCTTTGGTTGCAGATGGAGGAAGATGCGATTTCAGTCCATCATACAATTTATTCACCACCATGCTGTCCACTGCAAGGCCCTGCTCGTTTATTTTATAATCGGTGGTAATATCCAATACACTGCTGCTTCCATAAGTTTTGGTAATGGGCACTTCTCCAAATACCTTACCCAGTTCATCACGGATCTGTTCTTCGTTCACCGGCTTATAGAAGTTTACAATATAACTGCGTCCACCTTTGAATTCCACCCCTTCCTTAAATCCATTGAAATAAGAACCGATACCCAGCAATAAAACGACTACAGAAATACCATAGGCAATTTTGCGGTACTCAATGAATTTATAAGCTGCATGTTTGAATACACGCTTACTGATAGCAGTGAAATAATTAAAGTGACGGTTTTTATTGGTCCAGAAATCGGTTACCAAACGGCTCACGAGGATACCGCAGAACAGGGACAATAAGATACCCAGTATCTGCGTGGTAGCGAAACCTTTTACCGGTCCTAATCCAAAGTATAGTAATATACAAGCTGTCAGTAAAGTAGTAACGTGCGCATCCAACACCGGCGGCAATGATCTCCGGTAACCATCTTTAACTGCCTGCTGGTAACTCTTGCCCCGCGTCAGCTCTTCTTTTATACGTTCAAAAATAATTACGTTGGTATCCACGGCCATACCAACCGTTAGTACCAAGCCTGCAATACCAGGTGCGGTGAGTGTTGCATTCAATGCACTCAACACACCAATCGTAAAGAGAAGGTTTAATATCAATGCTATGTTGGCCACCCATCCTGCAGTATTGTAATATACCAGCATCAGGACGAATATCACCAGGAATGAAATGGCAAATGCCATAGCGCCACCGTGTACAGCTTCTGCACCCAGTGTGGCACCTACTACCTGTTCCTGAACAATTTTAGCAGGGGCATTTAATTTTCCTGATTTAAGAATAGCCGCCAAATCCTGTGCTTCCACAATAGCAAGATTGGAGTTTTTACCACTTCCCATGGTGATCCTTGACTGGCCACCGGTAATTTGACCCTCTACATACGGTGCAGAGTAAACGATATCATCAAGGACAATGGCAATGGGTTTGTTTACATTATCACCCGTCATCTTTGCCCAGTCTCTCTCACCCTGTTTGTTCATCGACATATTGACAATTACCTGGCTGGTGGTAGGTTCAAAGTTTTGTTCGGCATCTGTGATCACATCGCCTTCAATCTTTGCCTTTTCCTGCCCGGGTATTGTTTTAATAGCATACAGTTTCAGGTAATTGACAGGCTTTTCATTGTCATCCCTTTCCTGTTTTCCCCAGAGGAATTTAATGTTGGAGGGAAAACTCGCCAGTACAACCGGATTTGAAAGATAACTGTTGATAGTCCCTGTGTCGCTGATGGCAACAATACCCACATAATCCGGTAAACGATCATTGGGGCTTTTTGCCTGCTGCGCCTGGTTGATGGCAGCGCCAAATGCAACAATCAGTTTGTTTTTATTGGTCTCTGCGGCAGCACCTTTACCACCGTTTTTCCTGGCAGTATCATTCAGCAGGATATTCAGGGTTGTATCTCCCTTTCCTGTTTTAGAAGTATCTGCCGGAGTTATTTTTGTGGCAGTGGTAGTGTCGGGTGTTTTATTACCATTCAGGTAAGCTTCCAATGCTTTATCTGCATTAACTACCGATGTATACAATTCACCAATATTATACACTTCCCAGAATTGCAGGTTGGCGGTACTTTGCAAATACTTGCGCACCCGCTCCGGGTCATTGGCACCTGCCAGTTCAACGGTGATGATACCTTTTGCCTTATCGAGGTTTACATTCGGTTGTGATACACCGAACTTATCAATACGTTTGGTGAGTACATCATAGGTTTGTTTCATGGCAGCGTCGGCCTGCTCATGCATATAGGTAACCACTGCTCCATCAGACGCATCAATTTTCAGTTTGTTGCGGGTATTATTGCTAAACAACGGCGCCATTCGCACACCAGGGTTCACTTCTTTGAATGATTCTGCAAACAGGTCAATGAAATTGGCATCGCTCTGTGTTTTTTTCCGGTTGGCATCGTCCAGTGCTTTTTTGAGTGCAGCATCATTGGGGTTATTGGACAAACCTTTGATTAAACCAGACAATTCCACATTCATGGTAACGTTGATACCGCCCTGCAAATCGAGACCCAGTAATAATTCGCTTTCCTTTGCTTTCTGGTAGCTTTGGCCCCACCAGGTAATAGTTTTATCACGTGTACTGTCAAGCAATCGTCTCAGGCGTTCTCTTTGCAATACGTCAAGCGTGTCCTGGTAAAGTGTCTGTACTTCCTTGTTGCCCGGGTACTTGGTAGCGGCTGAGGTGTAATTATTCTTTACCCACTGCGCTGCCTTTGCTGTCATTTCACTTTCGTGTTTGTTCACGAACCAGGTAAAGGATAGCTGGTATGCCGAAATTAGGATGAGGATACCGGCAAAAATGCCCACCAAAATTCTCATTGGAGTTTCTTGTTTTGTTTACAAATTTTTAAAGAGGGGCAAAGATAGGGTTTTGAAACTGAAAGGGAAACATGAAATAAGTCAAAAATTGGCCCCTTCCCGGCACCTGTAGCAGCTTCCGGAGAAACCGCTTTTTTCAACCTTTTTTACCAGGAAACTTAATAAAGAGAGCTCCTGTTCGGCAATGGCAGTTTTGGGTATTTCTGGGGAAGCTTTATTGTCCGGTGGTTGTCCGGTCATTGTCCGATCAGCCCTGTGCCTGGCTTGCGGTAGCCGGCTCCGGGTGTTTGACCGAAAATGCGCCTGCCGGACCTTGCCAAAACCGGTCTTTAAAAACGAACGAATCGTGCCTGAATTGCAGGAAGCCCCGGTTGTTATCCCCAAAGAACCTCCTGTATTTCAGTGCTGCAATCCGGCCCGACTGCTTATTTTTGAAGCATGAAAAAAGGCTTCTCCTGTTTCATCGCTATAGCAACACCACTGCTGGTGATATTATCCTGCAGCCCCTCAAAAAAAATAACGTCCACGCCCATGCCCAAAGCACCGGTACCCTCCCCGATGGAAGAAACCATTGCGCTACCGCCACCGGTTTCACCAGCCAATACAAAAACAGATGCCTTCCTTGAAGACATCCTGAAAGCGCACCCCGAATATTTCGACAGCATACTGGCCAACCGTTCTGCCTGGAAAGTGCAGGTCATCTATACCCAAATCGATCGCCAGGCCGACAATACGCCTTTGTTCAAAACCTATTACTTCAATTACAATCCCGGCGAATACATTTATCCTGCCTCCACCGTCAAAATGCCCATCGCATTACTGTCGCTTCAAAAACTGCACGAATTAAGGTTGCCGGGACTGGACAGGAACAGTACCCTGATCACCGAATCGGCTTACAGTCATGAATCGCCCGTATACAACGATCCGACTACCATCGACGGCAAACCAAGTGTGGCACACTATGTAAAGAAAATTTTCATGGTAAGTGACAATGATGCATTCAACCGGCTCTATGAATTTCTCGGGCAGGAATACATCAATGACTGTTTGCACAAAATGGGATACAGCAATGCGGAAATTTTACACCGCCTGCAAATCAGCATGACGCCCGATGAAAACCGGCATACCAATCCCATCCGGTTTCTCGATCCCAATGGAAAAACATTGTACAGCCAGCCCATGCAGTTCAATGAAAAAAAATACAGCCAGCGCAACGATGCCATGGCCAATGGTTATTACAATGGCGATCAGCTCATCAATCATCCCATGAATTTTTCTGCAAAGAACCGTTTATCGCTGGACGATTTAACAGGTATATTAAAAAGCATTTTATTCCCGGCATCGGTTCCGGAAAAACAACGTTTCAATATTACAGCAGATGATTACCAGTTTGTATGGAAATACATGTCGCAGGTGCCCACAGAAAGTACATATCCACCGTATAGTGCAGACACGGCTGCATACTGGCCGGCGTTTTGTAAGTTTTTGTTATTTGGATCTGAAAAAGGAGAATTGCCAAAAAACATCCGCATCTTTAACAAGGTAGGGGATGCCTATGGTTGCTTGACAGATGTGGCTTACGTGGTGGATTTTGATAAAAAAATTGAATTTATGCTGAGCGCCCGTTTGTATTGCAATGTGGATGGCATATTAAACGACGATAAATACGATTATGATACCACCGGTTTTCCCTTTATGAAAAGACTGGGACAGGTGATATATGAATACGAATTGAAAAGGCCACGCGCACATATTCCCGATCTTGGTCCATTCCGAATGAAGTACGATAAATAATCTTTCCTGATGAAACATTTGCTGGTTCTTCCTGTCATCATACTGGTATTGTTTTCTTCCTGTAAAAAGTCGGCAGGCGGTGTGGCCAAATTCATGGTATTGAATGAAACCTACTCTGTCAGCAGTCTCAGCGCATCCATCAATGGAACAGTGGCGGGCACCATGCCGTTATCGCAGGGACAAATTTCCGGAACTCCGTACAGTATGATACCTGCCGGAACGAATAATCTTTCCATTACTATAGGCGCCAGCAGTTTCCTGGATAAGAATATTTATACCGGAACCACCAATGGTTATAGCCTGCTGTTATTTGACACAGCAGCTTCCATCGCTTCACCGGCATATTTGTTTCTTACCGATGATTTGACAAAACCAGATACATCATTGGTGAAATGCCGGTTTATCTGCACCATACCCGGTGATTCACTCGTGTTTTTGCTGACAAAGAAAACAGATTCCACGCGGCCCGATTCGGTCGTGGTCTTCAGAAATTTTATCGGGAGCAACCCCACCGCTTCTTCTGTGCAAACATTCGACTTTGCACCCAGGCACGGCAGGTATAAACCATTTATTTTCGACAAGGTCACTTCGCAATTGCTCTATACATCAGACAGCATATTGCTGGATAAAGCACAGATCGTTTCGTTCATTTACTCCGGGCTGTCAACCGGTACCGGCAACACTGCACCAAAATTTTCAATGATTGTCCACCCACCCAACTGAGAAGTTAATAAACATTTTATTCCCTAAACGAACAATCGTAAGGGTATCAGGAACGAAATGCCTTTTTTATACGGGCATATTCAAATACTTTTGCAACTCAATTTTAAAACACCATGCAACTTTCTTCAGTACTCCAGCGGTTTAATGAGCCCGAAACGCTGAAAATGGCCAAACTGGGTCGTGAACTGCGCGCCAAAGGAATCGATGTTATTGATCTTAGCCTCGGTGAACCCGATTTCGATACACCGAAACATATCAAGGAAGCAGCTATCAAAGCCATTAATGACAATTACAGTCACTATACGCCCGTAGCCGGTTACCTTGATTTGAAAGAAGCTGTTTGCACCAAGTTCAAACGCGATAATAACCTGGAGTATAAACCGGAGAACATTGTCGTATCTACCGGCGCCAAACAAAGCCTGGCCAATGCCATCCTTGCAGTGGTAGATGAAGGTGAAGAAGTCATCATTCCCACACCCTACTGGGTTAGCTACAGCGAACTGGTTAAGATTGCGCGCGGAAAAGTAGTGGAAGTAAGAACATCCGTTGCCAACAGTTTCAAAATCACACCTGCCGAACTGGAAGCAGCCATTACACCAAAAACAAAAATGTTTTTGTTCTCATCTCCCTGCAATCCATCCGGCGCAGTGTACAATAAAAAAGAACTGGAAGCGCTGGCAGCAGTCTTCCGCAAGCATCCCGGCATCTATATCATCTCCGACGAAATTTACGAATACATCAATTTCGTGGGCAGCCATGAAAGCATTGCACAATTCAGCGATTTAAAAGATCGTATCATCATCATCAATGGTCTGAGCAAGGGTTTTGCCATGACAGGCTGGCGTCTTGGTTATATTGCAGCCAGTGCAGATGTAGCCAAAGCATGTGAGAAGCTGCAGGGGCAATTTACCAGCGGTACCAATGCTGTTACACAGCGTGCAGCCATTGTAGCGCTCACGGGAGATTTAA
The DNA here is from genome assembly GCA_044223995.1 of Chitinophagaceae bacterium. GTDB lineage: Bacteria > Bacteroidota > Bacteroidia > Chitinophagales > Chitinophagaceae > JACMLD01. The sequence goes on along the minus strand of JBGALE010000008.1, from coordinate 129,719 downwards.
AACCATCCCGGGAAATGACGGAAGAATTTACAAGAAGAAGGAAACGCGTACTGGAACTTATAAAGGAAATACCCGGTATCAAATGTTTTGAACCCGAAGGCGCATTTTATATTTTCCCTGATGTAAGTTATTACTACGGGAAAACAGATGGTACGACAACCATTACCAACTCCGGTGATTTTTGTATGTACCTGCTGAACACGGCCAATGTATCTTCCGTAATGGGAGAAGCATTTGGTGAACCGAATTGTGTTCGTTTTTCTTTCGCCAACAGTTTGCCCAATATTGAAAGAGCCTGGGCGCGCATCAAGGAAGCATTGGCCAAATTGAAATAAGCGTGATCCTGTTGATTATACTAAATGCCGTCCGCAAGGATGGCATTTTTATTTCTGCTAATAATTATTAAGAATTGGTTGTTCGTTTGTACAGGCTAATCGATTGCAGGGAGGAAGCTTTTGTATAAGATTCTTTAACTCGCCTTATTCAAATAGACTTACTGATATACAATTTAAATAATGAGCACATGGAAAGTAATATGTTGAGCCCGCTGTTTGAATTATATCAGCATGCCTGGCTATGAACTGATGACCAGCGAACAAATGTTATTCATCACAGTACAACAAATGTTTAATCAGGGCGGGACCCGAAATCGGGCTGTCATCGATTTCGGGGCGCCTTTTTTCGTCCTTTTTTGGCGAAACAAAAAAGGACAAATCATGGACTAACATAGTCATCAGGTGTTATGATGTATAACATGACTACGCAACCACCGTCACCATATCCAGAACCGATTCAGCCAGCGTCGCATCCCCTTCAATGGATATATTATTCATGATGCTTTCTTTGCGCCAGCTTTTGGTAAAAAGTTTCCAGGCAATATTTCCGTCAATACTAATCTTTGTATTAACAGGGGAGCTGTTTTTTTTATCCAACACCCATTGAACCCCTTTTTCTAAAAACCATTCGCCGCCACCATCGCCCGTAATACTCACCTGCAATACTGTTCCGGCTTCTGCATGTGTATTCCTGTAATTGAATGGCAATGCCATCATAAATGTGTCCAGTACGGGGTAATAAAATTCATTCGTGAGTATTCCGGGTTTACTAACGGCATCGCGTACCTGCTGCTGGTGGTGCCAGCGCTCGGTATATTCCCTTGCAATATGAAACCAGTTGACTGAATGCTCTTCACCTGCCCAGCTAACACCAAATGGCGCCATGGCAAATTCATCTGCCAGCAGCAGCAATTCATTCTGCTGCCGGCCCGCTGCATCCAGCCAGTCCACCAATATCGGACTGCTTACCCGCTTCATGGACATCACCCATTCAGCGTTCAATGCATTGAGCCAGGTTGCCAGGTCCTCGTGGGAAGCAATGCTCGTGGCGGGCCGCAGGAAATGCTGATCCCTGTTGGCGGAAACATAGCGAATGCTGGTATCCAGCAGGTGTGCTACCACATCTTTCACCCTCCATTGTTTGGCAACAGTAGGAAGTACCCATTCTTCCGGCGATAAACCACGGAGTAATTGAATCAATTGTTCGTGCAGCGGTGCAAAAAGATGAAGGGTTGGTATGGGAACATTTTTCTGCATTATCAAAACTACTACATTGTCGTATTTTTAACGCGCATGACCGAGGAAGAAAAAATACAAATGTTCCGCAACCGCCTTACAAAAGTATTCCGGCATTTATCCAAACAGGCCAGGCGGCAATCGGTGAGCTGTTATCGTTTGTATGATCGCGATCTCCCCGAGTTCCCTTTGATCATCGATATATATGAAGACGCTGTTTATTTATCCGAATACCGCGCCCGGCACCACCTCACGGAAGAACAATACGAACAATGGCTGCAGCAGAGTTTGACTGTCATCAGCGAAGTAACCGGCACACCCGATGAAAAAATATACCTCAAGCAACGCAAACGCAAAACCGGCCGGCAGGATCAATACCAGAAAACGGGTGATGACATGGAATTCTTTACCGTTCACGAAGCCGGCCTGTCATTCAAGGTAAACTTATCTGATTACCTCGATACAGGATTATTCCTCGATCACCGGGTGACACGCAGTATGGTGCGCAATGAGTCGAAAGATAAAAAAGTACTAAACCTGTTTTGTTATACTGCTTCCTTTTCCGTGTATGCTGCCGCGGGTGGCGCTGCTTCGGTGACTTCGGTCGACTTGTCCAAAACTTACCTCAGTTGGGGAGAGGATAATTTTAAACTCAATCACCTGTACGACCCCATCAAACATCCCTTCGTACATGCGGATGTACTGCAATACCTCGACGAACTGAAACTAAACACCTTCGATATCATCATCCTCGATCCGCCTACCTTCAGCAACAGCAAGCGCATGAAGGATTTCCTGGATATACAGGAAGATCATGTTGACCTTATCAACAAATGCCTGCTGGTGATGAAACCCGGTGGTGTTTTATACTTCAGCACCAACTATACCAAATTCCAACTGGCAAAGGAATCCATAACAGCGTCCTCCATTACGGATATCACAAAAGCCACCACACCTTTCGACTTTGAAGGAAAATTGCTGCGCTGGTGTTATAAGATAATTAAATAAACCATCGTGATGGGCGACAGTGGTTAACTTTGTATAGCTGCCACAAGGAATAATAGTGTTAACCCTATATATATGGAACGATGGCATACGATGAAAAGACCCAACTGAAACTGGAGATGGCCAATAGTATTTCACATGGCATTGGTATCTTATTTGGCGTGGCCTGTATCCCATTGCTGACTGCGCTGGCTACCAAGGCCGATAGCATTGCCCCCATTGTCGGTGCCAGTGTGTATGGTTTTTGTTTTTTAATGTTGTTTACTTTCTCTACCTTATTTCATGGGTTTCGTCACCCGGCTGCGAAACAGGTATTAAAAATACTGGATCATATCAGTATTTATTTTCTCATTGCCGGTACCTATACCCCTTTTATCCTCAACTATTATTTCAACAGCACAGGTATCGTGATGTTGTCGGTATTATGGGGGTTGACTTTATTGGGCATTGCCTTCAAGATATTTTTTGTGAACCGTTTCAATATTGTCTCCACTATTATTTACCTGCTCATGGGATGGATAATGATCTGGGGCGGAAAATCATTTTTCAATGCATTGCCGCGTGCAGTGATTGTACTGATCGCCATTGGCGGCGGCCTGTACTCACTGGGTGTTATCTTTTATCTCTGGGAAAAATGGAAATGGCACCACCTGGTATGGCATTTATTTGTACTCGCGGCAGCCGGTTGTCATTATGTGGCCGTGTTGTTAACCGTGGCTTAGCTGCAGTAATTTTTCGTGCAGTTGCAATACCTGGGGCAGTACCGCCTGCTGCTCATCGTTGGTAATGATAAAGTCGCAGAGTTTCATTTTGATGGTTTCATCCATTTGCTTGTCCATCCGCGCAGTGACTTCCTCTTTTGAAATAGCATCCCTTTTCATGGCACGGTGAATGCGCAGCGTGGCAGGTGCATATACGCCAATCACAAAGTCGAGTTGCTGCTGCGCGCCGCTTTCAAAAATCAGGGCTGCTTCTTTCAGGGTGTAAGGACTGTTTTGTTTTTTCATCCAGTCGTCCGCATCCCGTAAAGTGGCCGGGTGCACCAGTGCATTGAGTTTTTCGAGTTGATGTTGGTCGTTAAAAACTTTGGCGGCTAAATACGATCTGTTCAATGCTCCATTTGTATAGGTTTCCTCGCCAAATTCTTTTATAATAGCAGTTTTCAATACCTCATCTTCGTTCATGATGCGGCGGGCCGCATCATCGGCATAGTACACCGGGATGCCCAGTACTTCAAATATTTTGCTGACAGTGCTTTTGCCGCTGCCGATACCACCGGTGATGCCAACTTTGAGCATGTGATAGGATTGACTGCACTAAAATAAAAAATCCGGAATTCTTCCATGCGAACAGTGGCAGAATTTCGGATTGGTAAAAAAGAAAACGCTTTTATTATTTCGCGTCAGCGGCGGCAGCCTTGTTGATTTGCTGGCTCCACTCAATACTGATAGCGCTTTTTTCCACTTTCATATAACTGCCGGGACTGGTTTCCAGCAGGATGGTATTGTCTTCGTTTACTTTATTCACCGTGCCGTGTATACCAGCAATGGTGACTACCTTAGAACCTTTTTGAAGGCTGGCCTGGAATTCCTTTGCAGCCTTTGCCTTTTTAGCCTGCGGACGGATCATGAACAACCAGAACACCAGGATCATACCACCCAGTAATAACATCTGAAAGGTAACACCTGAACCGCCTGCCGCCTGTAAGAGAATCATAGCTTTTGTCATTGTAATTTGAATAATTGTTACTGTTTATAATTGAAATTTAATTATTGCTTCTTCTGCACATCCACGGCAAAAGTCAGCTCGTGGTTTTGTTTCCCCTTTGTATTGGCATATACATAAATGGTCTTGTGCTGCTGTCCATTTTTTCCATTGCTGTCGAAAGAACCTTTTATTTCACCTTCCTCGCCGGGGGCGATGGGTTCTTTGGGAGGATCGGCTACGGTGCAACCGCAACTCGGTCTTACACTTTCAATGACCAGGGGCTTATCGCCGGTGTTTTTAAAACGGAAGGATACTTCCAGCTTTTGCCCTTCATTGATTTTCCCGTATTCTTTTGAAGAATCGAGCCACTGTATCGTGGTATATTTTGTTGTATCCTGTGCCTCGGATATCATACCGGCCTGGTTGGGTATTTTGGCGCCCTTGTTTGAATCCTGGCAGGCGGCCAGTATCACCAGTAAAGCCAATGCTGAAACAAATCGCATAATTTATTTTTTTACAAATGTAATGATTGAACTTACTTCTTTTTAAATGCCACCTTGTGCATCTTTTCGTCCTTCAGCAAATCCTTGTGGATATTGTCGAGGATTCCGTTGACAAACTGGCCGCTTTGCTGTGTGCTGTATTCCTTGGCCAGGTCAATATATTCGTTGATGGTCACCTTCGGCGGAATAGTCTCAAAATACAGGAATTCGCACACACCCATCTGCATCAATATCATATCCAGTACGGCAATCCTGTCGGGGTCCCAGTTTTTCAGTTTGGGTTTGATCATATCCATGGCCTGTTCCTTCTTTTCCATCGCAGTGGCCAGCAAATCGCGTGCGAACTGGAGTTTTTCCCGGCTGACAATTTCGGTAAAATGCAGCGAACCCGGTTTCTGAAGGTAGGTCATCACCAGTTGGCTCATCATTTCGCAGTCATCGTCCCAGTTGGTAAACAATTCCTCCACATGGTTGGTAAAGTTTTCACCCGGCAGCATCAGCGAACTGAAAATGAATTCGAGTATTTGCCGCTCCGATTTAGAATTGCGGCCTTCTTCGCTGATATATTGTTTGTATTCGGGGGTTTGGATGAGTTCCAGGTACAATTTGCGGGTAAGCTCCTTATCTGCCAATAATTCCGGTTTTTCCAGTTTAACCGCTTCCTTGTATTGGGGGTCTTCCAGCAGTTTCCACAATACTTCGTTCCCAGCCAGTTTGATGTTGACATTCAGGTCGCCTGCGGTGGGCAAATGTTTGGAAGCTTTTTGACGGGCATCTGTTTCGGCGTACCGGGCTATTTCGGAAAGACTGAATAACAGGTAGACCAGTAGTCCGCGGGTAAGGTCAAAATGTTTTTGCAGGACTTTCTGGGGTTCGCCGGGTTTCATTGCTCCTTCCATTGATTCTATCACGTACAATGTCTGCATCACCTTCACCCGGATATTTCTTCTACTAATCATTGGCGCAAGAACTTATTTAAGGCTGCGAAGATAGGGATTAGTTGTGAGTCGGGGAGACCCTGTACCCGGTTAAAAAATTATAAAGCACAAGCGTTCAACCAGTTTCCGTGGGCGGGGAAAAGACCTGCTCCTGTCAGTAAAAATGAAAATTTGACAATTGGGGGCACATGGGAACTGCCAACAAAACGGCCATACTGTCAAGAATTCAATTTTTACACATTTTAAACCCTTTGGTACAAATTTGGTTTAGCTTTGCACGCCATTTAAAAATTTCTTACTCAAAAAAATCAAAAACCATTCATTATGGCCAAGAAGTTAAATGTTACCCCATTACACGACAGGGTAATTGTACGACCAGCAAAAGCTGAAGAAAAAACTGCGGGTGGCATTATCATCCCGGATACTGCAAAGGAAAAGCCACAGCGCGGGATCGTAGTAGCGGCAGGCCCCGGTAAAAAAGACGAGCCGGTTACAGTAAAAGTAGGCGACACCGTATTATATGGTAAATATGCCGGTACTGAATTGACCGTAGAAGGCGAAGAATTGCTGATTATGCGCGAAAGCGATATCCTCGCAATTGTATAACGATTGAAGTTTGGGTAATACGGGCAGTACGGAATGAATAATCAATAACCGGTTCTATCCCCGATGACCATTTACCAACAACCATATTCAAAAATTTTCAAACCGAATAATTATGGCAAAGCAAATCTTCTTCGACATTGAAGCAAGAAATAAAATGAAAAAAGGCGTTGACACCCTGGCCAACGCAGTAAAAGTTACACTCGGTCCTAAAGGACGCAACGTGGTAATTGAAAAAAAATTTGGTGCACCTTCTGTCACAAAAGATGGTGTTACTGTAGCCAAGGAAATTGAACTGGAAGACCCCATCGAAAACATGGGCGCACAAATGGTGAAAGAAGTAGCTTCCAAAACTGCAGACATTGCAGGTGATGGTACTACTACAGCTACTGTTCTCGCTCAAGCTGTTATCAGCGAAGGATTGAAAAACGTAGCTGCCGGTGCAAACCCTATGGATCTGAAACGCGGTATCGACAAAGCTGTTACCAAAGTAGTGGAGAACCTGAAAGCACAGTCCCAGACAATCGGTAACGACAGCAAAAAAATCCAGCAGGTGGCTTCTATCTCTGCGAACAACGACGAAAACATCGGTAAACTGATTGCAGAAGCATTTGCCAAAGTAGGCAAGGAAGGTGTTATCACTGTAGAAGAAGCAAGGGGAACAGATACTTATGTTGACGTGGTGGAAGGTATGCAATTCGACCGCGGTTATATCTCTCCATATTTTGTTACCAACAGCGAGAAAATGGAAGCTGAACTACAGAATCCATATATCCTGATCTATGACAAAAAGATATCTGCGATGAAAGACATTCTCCATATCCTGGAGAAAGTAGCTCAAAGCGGCCGTCCTTTGCTGATCATTGCTGAAGACCTCGAAGGTGAGGCATTGGCAACACTGGTGGTAAACAAACTGAAAGGCACTATCAAGGTGGCTGCTGTAAAAGCACCGGGCTTTGGTGACCGCAGGAAAGAAATGCTGCAGGACATCGCTATCCTTACAAAAGGTATCGTGATCAGCGAAGAGCAAGGTTACAAACTGGAGAATGCTGATTTTACCTATTTGGGTACTGCAGCTTCCGTAACCATCGATAAAGACAACACCACAGTAGTAGGTGGAAAAGGTAAGAAAGAAGACATTACTGCACGTGTCAATCAAATCAAAGCACAAATAGAAGTAACCACTTCTGATTACGATAAGGAAAAATTACAGGAACGCCTGGCTAAATTAAGTGGTGGTGTGGCTGTATTATACATCGGTGCTGCAACAGAAGTAGAAATGAAAGAGAAGAAAGACCGTGTGGATGATGCGTTGCATGCTACAAGGGCTGCAGTGGAAGAAGGTATCGTACCAGGTGGTGGTGTTTCATTTATCCGCGCTACCGAAGCCTTGGATAAACTGAAAGGTGTGAATGAAGACGAATCAACTGGTATTGCCATTGTGAAAAGGGCTATCGAAGAGCCGTTGCGTCAAATTGTTATCAACAGCGGTATCGAAGGGTCTATCGTGGTGCAGAAAATCAAGGAAGGCAAAGGCGACTTTGGTTTCAATGCACGTACCGAAGTGTACGAGAACCTTTTCAAAGCAGGTGTTATCGACCCCACTAAGGTTACGCGTATTGCTTTGGAAAATGCAGCTTCTATTGCTGGTATGTTGCTCACTACAGAATGTGTGGTAGCTGACAAACCTAAGAAGGAAGAAGCAGGCCATAGCCATGGCGCACCTGATATGGGTGGTATGGGTTATTAAAGAAGTTATGAGTTTTAAGTTGTAAGTTTTAAGTTCTAAGGCTTACATAATTAATAGTAAGATCCCGTTGGTTATACCGGCGGGATTTTTTTGTTGAAGGAAGGTTGGAGGCCAAAGGTAAAAGGTATAAGAGGGAAGATGGGTGGGGGTGAGTTATAAGTTATAAGTTATAAGTTTTAAGTTGTAAGTAGTATGTGATATTCAAATTCCAAATTCCGAACTATCCACTATGAACCATGGGCTAAGTACAAAAAAACCAAGAACCGTTGACTATGAACTTCCCCCTATAATTCGTACCTTCGCCGCTTCAAAAAACGGAGCATACATGATCAGTGCAAGAAATATTACGCTCGCTTATGGCAAAAGGGTGTTGTTTGATGAAGTAAACCTGAATTTCGTCAAGGGGAATTGTTATGGGGTGATTGGTGCCAACGGCGCCGGTAAGAGTACCTTTTTGAAAATCCTCAGCGGTGATATTGAACCCAATAAGGGAACAGTGGAAATTACGCCCGGCGAACGCATGGCGGTATTGAAACAGAACCAGTTTGAGTTTGACGACTATACTGTTTTGAATACGGTGATGATGGGGCATACCAAACTCTGGAAGATCATGCATGAGCGTGAAAAGATTTATGCACTGGCAGATTTTACCGAAGAAGATGGTATGAAAGCAGCCGAGCTCGAAGGTGAGTTTGGAGAAATGGGTGGGTATACTGCCGACAGTGATGCAGCTACACTGCTCAGCGAGTTGGGTGTAAAGGAAGAATTTCACCAGGTGTTGATGAAAGATGTGCCGGGCAATTTAAAACTGCGCGTATTATTGGCACAGGCGCTGTTTGGCAATCCCGATATATTGTTACTCGATGAGCCGACCAACGGTTTGGATATAGAAACCATCAGTTGGCTGGAAAATTTCCTGGCCGATTATGAAAACATTGTGCTGGTAGTAAGCCACGACCGTCACTTCCTCGATTCAGTATGCACACACGTAGCAGATGTGGACCGGCAAAAAATAAAAATCTTTACCGGTAACTATACTTTCTGGTACGAGTCTTCCCAATTGATGGCAAGACAAATGGGGGATAAGAATAAGAAGACCGAAGAAAAGCGCCAGGCATTGATCGATTTCATTGCACGGTTCAGTGCCAATGCTTCTAAAAGTAAACAGGCGACATCCCGTAAAAAAGCTTTGGAGAAACTGACCATTGAGGAAATCGAACCGAGTAACCGTAAATACCCCGGTATTATTTTTCAGCCATTGCGTGAAGTAGGTAATCAAATTTTAAGTACAGAAAAATTAGCCAAGTCTGTTGATGGCCGTGTATTGTTCAGCAATGCCAGCTTCACCGTAAATAAAGGAGATAAGATAGCCTTGCTGAGCCGTGATGCATTGGCGGTGACAGCCTTCTTTAATATCATCAATGGTGAATTGAAACCCGATGCCGGTAAATTCGAGTGGGGCAGTACCATTACAAAAGCATATTTACCGGTAGAGAACAGTCAGTATTTCCAGGAAAATCTTCCCTTGCTGGATTGGCTGCGCCAATTTGTGCCGGCACATGTGACCGATGCGGATGAGCCGTTCCTGCGCGGGTTTTTAGGCAAAATGTTGTTCAGCGGCGACGATATCCTGAAAAAAACAAGTGTGCTGAGCGGAGGAGAAAAAGTACGCTGTATGATCAGCCGGATGATGTTGCAAAACCCCAATGTAGTATTGCTCGATCAACCCACGAATCACCTTGACCTGGAAAGTATCCAGAGTTTCAATGAAAATATCAGCGAATTCAAAGGTGTGGTATTGCTGACCAGCCATGACCATACCTTTATGCAAACCGTGGCCAACCGCGTTATTGAATTAACGCCAAAGGGGATCATCGATCGGCTGATGTCATTTGATGAATACCTGGAAGACGACAGGGTGAAACAGTTGCGGGAAGATATGTATCAATAACAATAAACTTACTGGCTACGATCCCATTATAAAGTTTTTGTAGGGAACTCGGCTTAGTCATTATCCTAATTTTTTCTGTTCTTTTTTGTTTCGCCAAAAAAGAACGAAAAAAGGCGACCCGAAAACGATAACAGCCCGTTTTCGGGATGGTTTTTTGATTGAGCGATAGTACTACTGTGATGAACAACAGTTGTTCTTTATTCATCATTCAATGACATGTTCCCTGATGCTTCCCTTCGCCATTCAATAAAACCTACGATTTCACAAAATATTTTAAAGAATGTATAATTAGCAGCAGGCAGTTACCGCGCCATTTTATTATAAAGAGAACAATAAGATCATTCCAGCACTTTTATTTTAAAATTCTTCCAACGCACTTTGATACCACCGCCATCGTGAATCTGCAATGCAATAAATCCATTGGCGCTGCCAATTTTTTCATCTTTCAGGTAAATCATTTGATGGCCATTCAGCCAGGTGGTCACTTCGTCGCCCTTTACCCTTACTTTCATCGTATTCCATTCACCGGTCTTTAACCATTTTTCATCTTCAGGCTTGGGTTGTATCAGCCAGCCGCGCCCATACGATTCATAAATGCCACCTGTGTGCAAATTGATGGGCGCAACTTCTGCCTGCCAGCCACTGATCTTTACCCCTTCAATGGAAGAATGAAAAAACACACCACTGTTGCCATTGGCTTCCTGTTTGAATTGAAGCGTGAGTTCGAAGTTTTTATAATTATCGTTGGTAGATAAATAACCGTATTGTTTGTCGGGACCGCTTTCACATACCATCTCGCCTTTGTCCACATACCATTTCTCAGTGCCGTGAATGGTCCAGCCGGACAAATCTTTTCCATTAAATGGATGAACAGTTTTTTGGGCAGTCACAATAAATCCAGAAAAAGAAAGGAGCAGTAACAGGAAATATTTCATAGCAGTGTTGTTTTATTAGTTATCATTAATGAAGCCTGCGTTTTTTTATCATACCACCTTTGGTATCCTTTATCGAATTCATCACCACGAAAGCATTGGCATCAATGCGGTTGATTGCTGCATTGAGTTTACTCACTTCCAGCCGGGTGATGACGGTATATACAATGTCTATATCATAAGCATCCCCGCGTTTTCCAAAACCTCTTTTGCCCCGGTACACCGTAACGCCCCTGCCCAATTCCTGCGATATCATTTCCCGGATAGCATCACTTTTTACCGAGATGATGGTAACACCAGTGTATTCTTCAATACCTTCAATAACGAAGTCAACCGTTTTGGATGCAGCCAGGTAGGTCAGTACAGAATACAAAGCGGTTTCAACAGATAACAGGTATGCAGCGACAGAAAAGACAATGATATTGAACAGTAAAATGATATCGCCAATACTCAAACTTATTTTACGGCTGATAAAAATGGCGAGCACTTCAGTTCCATCCAGCACTGCGCCACCACGTACGGACAAACCAATGCCCGCGCCGAGGAAAAAACCACCGAAGACGGCTACCAGCAATTTATCGTGTGTGACATCCGGAAAAGGGAAGAAGGCAGTACATAGTGCCAGTCCGATAATGGCAAGGCTAGCCTTAATGGCAAACTCTTTGTCAATCACGCGCCATCCCAATAACACAAATGGAATATTGATGACCACCAGTATAATGGGAAGCTGAAGCGGTGTTAATTCTGAAATCATCAGTGAAATACCCGTGGCGCCACCATCGATGAACTGGCTGGGCAATAAAAAACTCTTGAGGCCAAATCCCGCCGACAAGATCCCTGCCAGTATCAGGATCACATCTTTTATACCCTGGAAAATCATGGTCTGCAGGTCCTTAAAGCCTTTCGCCAGCTCATAGGAAGACAATATCTTCTCCTTGTTCTTTTTGCTGTAAACCGTATTCAATATAATCCTGGACCAGAAACTTTTCATATGCTTAAAGATAAGCCATCGTAACTTTTTTCTGCGATTAAAAACCGTTTTAGATTTAAAAGCAACTCTTTATTATCTTCATTGAACAGCAACTGCCAATGAGTCAAAGCAAGCTTAAGCAAACTATCGGGTTATGGTCTGCCGTTTCGATCATTATCGGAAGTGTTATTGGCTCCGGTATTTTTATGAAACCTGCAACGATGGCAGTGCAACTCGCTTCTCCCGTTTGGATGGCCATCGTATGGATCATTGGTGGTTTATTCTCCCTGCTGGGTGCGCTCATTTATTCAGAGATAGGGGCGCTGCTGCCGGAAACAGGCGGGCAATACATTTATTTCCACCGCATGTATGGAGATTTTGTCGCATTCCTCTATGGTTATTCTGCATTATCGGTGATCAATACCGCATCAGTAGCAGCCATTGCATTTGTATGTGCACAATATGCAGATTATTTTCTTCACCTGCCAAGGCTGGATACAGTAGCAGAACATTCATGGGTTTGGCATATACCATTGCTGGGTAATTTATACCCGCTGGAAAACCTCGGCGTAAAATCGCTCGCCATTACACTGACATTTGTTTTAACACTGATCAATTATATCAGCGTACGTGCAGGCAATGCCACACAGGTCATATCTACAGTAGTAAAGATAGCAGTCATCGGCGCGCTGGTGTTTGGTATTTTCTTTTCCGGTAATGGATCTGTTCACAATTTTGTTGATGCACCGCATCCAAAACACGGCATGGCATTGCTGGGCGGTATTGTTGCTTCGCTCACAGGTGCTTTTATGGCCTATGATGGATGGATCAATATTACTTTTGTGGGAGGAGAAATAAAGAACCCGCAAAAAACAATACCACGTAGTTTGCTGATAGGTTTATTCGTTTGTATAGTTGTCTATATACTCATCAACCAGGCTTATTTGTATGTACTGCCGATTGATAAAGTAGCTGCTTCACCATTGGTAGCTTCCGATGCCATTGCTGCAGCATTGGGAAAGACGAGCGGTGCGATTGTAGCAGCCCTTATTGTCATCTGTACATTTGGTGCAGTCAATGGCAATGTAATGTCCATCTGCCGGGTCACTTATGCCATGAGCAAGGATAAACTTTTCTTTAGCGCTATCGGCAGGGAACACCCAAAATTTCAAACACCCGGCAATGCACTCCTGCTGCATGGTATATGGGCAATGGTGCTCATATTCAGCGGATCTTTCGATATGCTGGCCGATATGTTCACCTTCATCAGTTGGATTGCCTACCTGATTGGTGCCATTGGTATTTTTGTACTCAGGAAGAAAATGCCCGATGCCAATCGGCCATACAAAGTATGGGGCTACCCGGTTGTCCCTGTCGCATTTATGATATTCGCTTCTTTTTACCTGGTCAGTACAGTATGGAATGATATTAATAATTATATAACCGGCCAGGCACCAGTCATCAATTCACTGCTGGGCATCGCCATCACTGCTACAGGTATTCCCTTATATTTTTATTTTAAGTGGAGAAATAAACAATCACATCCATCCTGATAGCCATCTGTATAATGGATGGGCGCAATTGCGATCCCTTTTCAGTAAGTTTGACTATACAACCCCGTATTATGATATTTTCCAAATCCTTTTTGCTATTCAGTATCGCATGTCTATGCATGGCCCGCTTACAGGCACAGGTTGATATCCCCGCCTATACGGGTTATGCAGTTCCTGCAGAAGCGCTGGACAGCAATGATGAAAGCATTTTATTTAACAGTACACAGGGATTGCACAATTGGTCAGATACCAAACAACATATTCACTATTATTTTTTCGCAGGAAAGGAAGGGAAGATACAAGTGAGCCTGCTGGTAACAAATATTATTGCCGGCAATACCATCAATGTAGTATTTGGTGGAAAAAATCATCTCCTTCATATTCCTGCAGGTAAAGCATTCAAAGAAATTCCTGCAGGGGAATTCAATATCCCGCAACGGGGTTTTTATTCCATTGAATTCATCCCGGTAAAGAAAACAGGTAAAACCATTGCTTCGGTACAATCCATCCGTTTACGGGGAAGTATTGCCAGCGATATACATTTCAATGCCAGGGAAAGAAGGAATGCTGCATCTGTGCATTTAAAATACCCGCTGCCGGATACTACACACGCTGTATTGTTTTACAATGAACTCACGGTTCCGCCAGGTTCCGACATATTGCATACCTATTTTATGGCAAATGGATTTCAGCGTGGTTATTTTGGTATGCAGGTCAACTCTCCCACGGAAAGAAGGATCATATTTTCTGTGTGGGATGCAGGTAACGAAGCAGTAGATCGCGCCAAAGTAACGGATGAAAATAAAGTTCAATTATGGGGAAATGGCGAAGATGTGGTGGCGGAGGGCTTTGGCAATGAAGGAACCGGTGGGCATAGTCATTGGGTATACAATTGGAAAGCAGGGGAGACGTATAAGTTTGTGGTAACAGCATTGCCCGACAGTGCTTCCAGTACAACCATCTATGCAGGCTATTTTTTTGTACCGGAAAAACAACAATGGAAATTAATCGCTTCGTTTCGTGCGCCGAAGGACGGAAATTATTTACACGGGCTATATTCTTTTGTAGAAAATTTTGATGGCGTCAATGGACAGCTACAGCGAAAGGCTTTATTCGGTAACCAATGGATAAGAACAGACAATGGCCGATGGAAAGAAATCACGCAGTCAGCTTTTTCATACGACGCTACCGGTAAAGCAGGTGACCGCACCGACTATGGTGGAGGAACAGAAGCCAACCAGTTTTATTTGTGGAATGGCGGCTTTAAAGAAACCGGTGCAAAATACGGTGATGTATTTAACCGCAATCCGAATATGTCATCACCTGTGGTGGATGTTGCCAGGAATGCGGACAGTATAGCACAGGCCGCAAAAGACAGGCAAATGATATTTTCGGCTATTGCTGCCGGTAAGCTGGATACTACCGGCTCCGTCAGCGGTGTATATTATAAAATACTCCGTGAAGGAACAGGCGCCACTGTATCGGTGACGGATACGGTTACAGCTTTTTATAAAGGAGCATTGATGAATGGCGACGTATTCGATCAGACAAAAGAAAAGCCCGCTGTTTTTCCACTGGCACGTTTGATCAAAGGATGGCAACTGGGCGTGCCCATGTGCCGTGAAGGTGGTAAGATACAATTGATCATTCCATCGGGATTGGCATATTCTATTCGTACCCGGTCCGGCAAGATACCACCCAATAGTATCCTCTTGTTTGACATTGAGGTGGTCAGTACAAAAAAATAATTCACATAATCCGAATGATATGCGTATAAAAAAATTACTCCTGTTCCTGCTGCTCCTTCATTGCATGCCGGCAACGCAGGCACAGCAGGCAGTGAAAGATACATTTTACCTGCTGAAACCTGATCGTGTATTCGATGGCGAACAAATGCATGATGGCTGGCAGGTACTGGTAAAAAATAAAAATGTAATGGCTGCCGGCAGTAACCTCACCGTTCCGCCGGGAGCTGTTATTATTTCACTGAAAGGTTGTACCGTATTGCCCGGACTGATTGAAGGGCACAGTCATTTGTTTCTTCACCCGTACAATGAAACGCCGTGGAATGACCAGGTATTAAAAGAATCACGCGCTGAACGTACCGCGAGGGCAGTGACGCATGCCAGTGCAACACTGATGGCAGGGTTTACTACTGTGCGTGATTTGGGAACAGAAGGCGCCATGTATGATGATGTTGGTTTAAAACAAGCCATCAACAAAGGCATTATCCCCGGTCCGCATATCATCACTTCCACCAGAGCGATTGTTATTAAAGGAAGTTATGGCCCCAGGTTTGAATCTGCAGATACAGATCTGCCGCAGGGCGCAGCCGAAGTGGGAAACACAGATGAGTTGTTAAAAGAAATAAGAACACAAATTGGTAAGGGGGCCGATGTGATAAAATTATATGCGGATTATCGCTGGGGCAAGAAGGGTGAGGCAGCACCTACATTTACCGAAGCTGAATTAAAAGCAGGTGTGGAAGCAGCAAAGAGCAGTGGCCGGCAATTGGTCGTACATACTTCCACGGCAGAAGGCATGCGTCGTTCGATCATGGCCGGTGTAACCACCATCGAGCATGGCGACGAGGGCACAGCAGAAATATTTAAACTGATGAAAGAAAAAGGAGTGGCGTTTTGTCCAACACTAGCTGCCGGTGATGCCGTAGAACAATACAGGGGCTGGAAAAAAGGAATAGATCCTGAACCTGTCCGTTTGCAGGAAAAAAGAAAAAGTTTCAGGGCAGCACTTGATGCAGGCGTTACCATTTGCATGGGTGGGGATGTGGGTGTGTATGCACATGGCGACAACGCACGCGAAATGGAAATGATGGTGGACTATGGTATGAAGCCATTGGATGTATTGCGTTCATCTACTTCTATCAATGCCGATGTATTTGGCATTAGCCATGACGCAGGGAGAATTCAAACCGGTATGCCTGCAGATATTATTGCCGTATCAGATGATCCATCCAATGACATCTCTGCCATCCGTAAAATAAAATTTGTAATGAAGGACGGAAAAATTTACCGGCAATGATCAATAGGTAAGCATGGAAATAATATGACTGTGTTGCGGAAATTGCAGCATCAGCTCCTGTCTTTTTCCCAGGTCAAAATCTTCAAAATTGAAACCTGGTGAAACGGTACATCCCACCAACGCATATTCACTGCCTTCGGATAGTTTGGAACCAAACCAGCTTCCTGCTTTTACAACACGCTGAAATGATTCACCATTGGCAGGATTGTTTCCCAATATATGCGTGATCAGTTCGCCATTCGTTTGTATCTCGTAAATAACCAATGGATCGCCATAATAGAAATGCCACAATTCATCTGAAGCAATACGGTGCATCGCAGAGAATTGATGTTGTTCCAGCAGGAAATAAATACTGGTGGCTACAGGCCTGTCGCCATGAAAAGTAGCGGGCAATTGATCCTTTGGTATGTCCAGGGATGCTGTATAGGTGCGGCGGTAACTGCCTCCTTCAATATGTTGTTCGAGCGACAATTTTTCTATCCAGTAATCTGCACCGGGGCGCATCACTTATTGAATTTTCACTTTTATTTCCCTGGTGCCCCAATACCAGGCATTCAGCGAATCTTTCAGTTTGGTGGTATCGGTTGCAGGGCGCGACAAAACCAGGAATAAACGAAAACTGGTGGAATCGCTTGTCTCCATTTGTATTTTGCTGAATTGTTTCAGGTAGGTATAACGTTTTAATGCCCTTGCTTTGTTATCAGTTGTTTCAAAAACAAATTTATAGGAGCCGGCAGGCGTGGTATTCGCTACTGGTGGCGCTGCAATGGGTTTTGGTTTATTATTGCTGGTATCCGGAGCCTGCACTACTGTATGACTTGTATCAACCGGGATATTTTTTACTGTTTGCGAATCGGTGACGGGCAACACCGGTGTATTGCTTTCCGAAGGGGTGCTGGTATTTTTATTATACAAGTAATACCCACCCCATCCAATTAACGCCAACGTGGCGAGAATGCCCAGCACCGTCACCACCTTACGCATATCTGTACCCGAAGTTCCGGCGGCAGGTTCATCGTTGTATACCGACTTATTCCTGATTTCCTGGTGTTTGTCGTTGTATTCCTCCGGTTTATTACCGAGCGTCGTACCCGGGCTAAAACTGAATGAACCATCCTTATTCTTTTGAACCAAACCTATTCCTTCAAAATAAAAAGGCTTGCCAATGTTAATAAATTGAAGGGCAAGCGCGATATAAGAGTCAAGATCGGCCTGTGCCAGCGCCTTCATCTTCCCGGTTTCGGCTTTGATGAATTCGATCAGTGAATCTTCCATGGGCGCATTGGTCTTATTGCTGAAGCTGACGCCTTCAACAGGTATTTTGCCTTTATTACTATCATCCTGGAAAACAGCATTGCTGTCGAGCGTGAAGATACCTATCCCCGGAAGGGATAAGGTTTTGTACTGGTAGAGATACTGGGCTAGCAGGTTATCAACTTTCAAGATAATGGGTTTTGCCTACCAAATTACAAATAAATAGCTGCTGTGCAAACTGTTCTGCTGATTCTGTTGGCCTGCGAAGCCAGAGGTCGTATTTTTGTACTATGATCGATTCACTTACTGAGGAGGAAAAGAAATTTGTGGATTACTGGTCTAAAAACAGGGAAAAGGAGAAAAAGACATTCCGCCAGTTACTGGTAGGCCTGCCCATTGGGTTACTGTTTGCCATTCCCATTATTATTAATTTTTCATCTGGGTGGTACAAACGGGCTGATATGTGGGCAAGGGCACATGCAGATGACAATACCGCCCTGGTGCTGGCCATTGCCGCACTGATAATAGTAGTTTTTGTTGCCATATTTTCCCGCAAGTACCGATGGGAAAGATACGAGCAGCAATACCGTGAAATTTTGCATAAGATGGGCAAGGAAAGTACCAGTACAGGTAATACACCTGATTAACCCGCATCAAGCAGCTTTTTACATGCATAGAAAGTCTTCTACTTAGTCTATATTCGCAAAAATTTTTAAAAACGTATGAGGAAATTATCCGTTCTGGTGGTGTTGGCTGCCGTATTATGCTTACCCAATTTAGGTTGTTTAAAGAGTACCACACCCACCGCATGTACCAACCGTCCCGTCGACCAGGATGAAGCAACCATCCTTGCTTACCTGGCTGCAAACAGTGTCACCGGTTATATCAAACACAGCAGTGGTTTATATTACAAGATAGATACCATTGGTTCCGGTGTTACTGCCAACGCTTCATCAAAAGTATATGTAAAATATACCGGCAAGTTTACCAACAATACTGTTTTCGATTCTGAAACAGATGCCAGTAAAACCGGTTTTGTGCTGGGCACCCTGATCCAGGCATGGCAGATTGGTATCCCTTTAATACATAAAGGCGGTATCATTCATTTATATGTGCCTTCTGCCCTGGGTTATGGCTGTAATGCAACCGGCCCCATCCCGGCCAATACAGTGCTGGTATTTGATGTAGAATTGGTGGATATTTTATAAAAGCGCTTTTTTACTGCCTGAAGATTGCTTATACAGTGCCTTGCGTGATTCAAAGCGCAAGGCTATTTTGTTTTACATTTGTTGTAAATCATTTCGCTTGCCACACGAAGCAATATCAGTATTCGACATATTCAAAATAGGTGTTGGCCCTTCCAGTTCGCATACACTTGGCCCATGGAGGGCAGCCCTTTCATTTATTCAATCACTGCAGGATAAAAAAATAGTACAGCAAATTTCATCTGTTGAAGTATTGCTGTATGGCTCACTGGCCAAAACAGGCAGGGGGCATGGAACCGATATTGCTGTACAACTGGGATTGTGCGGTGAAGATCCTGTCAGCTTTGATGTCAGCCAAATCGATGCCCGTATACAGGACATCCGCAGCATGAAAAAAATAGTGCTTGGCGGGAAACATGAAATAGATTTCGATCCGGCAGAAGATATCGAATTTTTATTCAATGAATCATTGCCCTATCACCCCAATGCAATTACCTTTTTGGCCAAGGGATATGATGGAAACAATATTGCAGAAACTTATTACTCCGTGGGTGGTGGTTTTGTGATTAAAGAAGGAGAAGAGAAAAACGCTTCTAATGATATACAGTTACCTTTTCCCATTGACACAGCAGATGACTTGCTCCATTGGTGTATGAAAGGGTTATCGATCAGTGAAGTGGTTATGGAAAATGAAAGCGCCTGGCGGGCAGAAACTGCTACCGCCAGCGGCCTGCTGAATATATGGCGCGTGATGCATGAATGTATTTTTCGCGGCTGCCATACACAGGGTATGCTGCCCGGTGGACTGAATGTAAAACGAAGGGCAGCAGATTTGAATAAAAAATTATTATCGGGAAAACATTATACCGATTACAACAGTTGGGTACCCGCTATTCGCAGCGGCGGCAATGATTTCAAATATATACTCGATTGGGTAAGTTGCTTCGCACTGGCCGTGAATGAAGAAAATGCTTCCTTCGGGCGCGTGGTAACAGCACCTACGAATGGAGCCGCCGGTGTTATACCCGCCGTATTGCAATACTATGTTACATTTTGTGATGGATTAAAAGATGAAAAAATAATGCAGTTCATGCTCACAGCTTCTGAAGTGGGCAGTATTTTCAAAAAGGGATCTACCATTTCCGCAGCAATGGGAGGCTGCCAGGCAGAAATTGGTGTATCATCTGCTATGGCGGCTGCAGGATTGACAGAATGTATGGGAGGAACCCAAAGACAATCGCTGATGGCCGCAGAGATAGCCATGGAGCACCATCTTGGCCTGACCTGCGATCCCATCGGGGGTTTGGTGCAGATACCCTGTATAGAACGAAATACCATGGGAGCCATCAAAGCCATTACAGCATCGCAACTGGCATTGCAAAGTGCACCAGACTATGCAAAAGTATCGCTGGATGCAGTTATTAAAACGATGTGGGATACGGCGCAGGATATGAACAGTAAGTATAAAGAAACGGCCGATGGCGGCTTGGCGATTCATATCCCTTTGAGTTTGCCCGAATGCTGATTACAAAAGGATGTCCCAATTATTCAATGAATGAATGAATGGGCGACATTGTTCAACCTGTAATTTTTGCCGGCAACTATATTTAAGCATATTCATAGACTATATCCACCGGAACACCTTTTGTCAGTGTCTGATATACCACACAATAGCGTTCGGTTAGTTTTTTCAGGCTTTCCATTTGTTCGGCCGTTGCATTGCTTTCCAGTTGAAATTGTAAACGGATGCTGGTAAAACCCACCGGCGCTTCTTTTGACACACCCAGTGTTCCTTTGAAATCCAGGTCGCCTTCTGCTGAGACAGTCCCATTGGTAATGTCAACACCAATGGCCGTGCTAACGGCACGAATGGTTACACCTGCGCAGGCGACCAATGCTTCAAGTAACATATCTCCCGAACATGCAAGCATACCTGTTCCGCCAGTTGCCGGATGCAAACCAGCCTCTACCATGGCGCGGCCGGTTTCCACCTTGCAGGAAATGCCTTCCCCGATTTGCCCGGAGGCTTTTAAAGTAATGATGGCAGAATCCGGGTTGGTTTTGTATTTTTCTTTCAATGGCGCCTGCAGGTTGCGAAGTGCGGTAGAGTCCATAACAAGAGAATTATTTTTAATAATACTAATTGTAAATATAAATAACCGGAACTGGTAAATTGCAATATTTTATTCCTCTTCGATGTTTCTGGTAAAAAGAATTTTCAGATACCCAGATGTATGATCAATGTCATTCAGCAGCCAATCATTACCAACCCTGACGAAATGATACATTTCAGAAAAATTCAATATCGTGGAGTCATCTGTAAAATTGCCTTTAATATAAGCCACATACTTGTCCTTTTCATTGTTCAAATAATCCTGGCAGCATACAATCCTTGTTTCTTCTATATTGGCATTATCGGCAGGCGATGATTCTTTCCCTTTGAGTGTTGCTATTTTTTTACTAAATAATTTATAAAACCCTTCGGTGGAATAATCCTTCATTGACAAAGGGTCTTGATTTACCAGTGCATTGTGTACCCGGTAGAAAACGGATCTTGCACCTATTTTAAGTTCATTTAAATCCCAGATAGGGTCCTTCCTGACAGCTGAGCTGAGTATTTTTTTTGCCCGATACTCTTTATAGAATACGATACAGGCCAATAATATCGACACAATTATCAATACATATCCACCAATCGACACGATGTAACTGGCTTCTGTGAAACTTTTAAATATCGTTGGCATCAGTCCTGCAGACAGCATGGACACAGAAGTAATGATAAGAAAGCGGCTCGTTTTTTTATCCATTTTGGTAACGTTGAAGAGGAAGCTGCTATAAACTGTTTTTATAGAAATAAAAAACAAATTAACTTTTACGTTACTATTTCTTTCAATGCTTTGGTAAAAGCAATCATTTCGTTGGTTGTCCCAATACTCACACGGCACCACTTACCGCCAAAATGTTCACGAAACTGAACGTAGATATTCCTGTTGCGCATTTGTTGTATCAGATCCGCTTTTATACTGTCAATATTGAATAAGATAAAATTTGTGCTGGAAGGAATATAGGGCAATGACAATTGTTTGAATGCTGCATAGCAGGTTTCCCGCGACGCTTTTATTTTTTCCCGGGAGGATTGTACAAATCCCTGGTCATCCAGTGCTGCTGTGGCTGCCGCTGCTGATACCGTGCTGATGGCTGCATCGGGCCATGGCTGGTAACTGCTGAATATTTTTATGGTATCAGGGTGCGTGATGGCATAACCCACGCGGGCGCCTGCCAATCCGTATATTTTTGAAAATGTTTTGGCGACAATAATATTTTTATTTTTCACTGCCAGGGATGCCAGTGAATCCAGTTCTGCAAATTCCGTATAAGCTTCATCAATGAACACCAGTGTTTTTGATGCAGCTTCAGTTACAAATGAAGCCAGCGTTGCAGTATCACAATAGGTGCCCACGGGGTTGTTGGGGTTGCAGATGTAAATCATTTTTGTTTGCGCATCAATGGCCGACAACATTTTTGACAGATCTGTTTTACGGTCATCCGTCAGTGATACTCTTTTAAATCCCAGGCCAAAAGCTGTCGCCTGGTTGTTCCATACGCGGTAGGATGGTTCAGCGGTAACAATATGCCCGCTTTGTTTGGCGGCTAACAGGCAGGCCAAACCGATAATTTCTGAGGAACCAGCACCCATCAGTATATTGTTTTCGCCCACATGCGTGTGCGCTGCTACTTTTTTCTTCAGCATGGCAATGGGGTCATCGGGATAACGGTTGCTGTTCAGGTAAGCATCCATCATGGCCTTACGAGCCAAAGGAGAGGGGCCATAGGCATTTTCATTGCTGTTAAGCAGGATGGCATTGCCCGGTAGAAACGATTTATTGTTGTTTGCGGCCAGTAAAGTGGGTGCGATGCCCATACCGGCCACCGCCATCGCTGTTTGTCTTAGCCAGTGACGGCGGTCAATGGATTGGTTCATGACTTTGCAGTTTGATGGTTGAGAAAGCTATGCAGTAAGTTACGTAAAATATGAAGTGCTCTTTTATAATAACAAATAATGTCAGCAACTTACAGGCTGGTCATCTTTTCTATAATAGCAACTATCTCATCATATCCTTTTGTCTTCGCCCAGGCAAGCGGCGTTGACCATGCAGCGCCCGATAGCGTAGCATCTGCACCCTTTGAAAGCAGGTAATTAACCATCTCTGTATGTCCCCATCGTGAAGCCAACCCCAACGCTGTCGACTGGTATTCTTCTTCCACCAGGTTGATATCGGCACCGTGGCCGATTAATAAAGCTGCCTTTTTAATATCTCCTGTTTGTGCCATATTGTGTAATACCGTTACGCCATGCCAGCTCATCGTGTTTGGGTCCATGCCGTTCTCCATCATGTAGCAAGCGCCATCATATCTTTCAAAATAATATGCAGGTGTCCACTTTAAAATATTGGGCACTTTGGCGCCATACTGCATCAGCAAATCGATCATGGGCCGGTTATTTTTTTTGGCAGCGAACGTTAATATACCCTCGCTCCAGAAATACGTTTTATCAAGCGCATATTCCGGATGCACTTTCAAAATCCGGGCTGTTTCTTCCAGGTCTTCTCTGCTGACGGCAGTTTGAAAATTTTGTTGTTCAACTGAGCGGTTATAAAATATTTTTCCATTATCACCGGTAAATTTTTTTATACTGTTGTTGGTGGCATATTGATCGAGCAGATTTTTTATTTCAAAATAGCCTCTTTCTTCTGCAATGGTTTGCAAGCTGTCACCAAAGGGATATGTTTTATACATTGGATCATGGGCACCATTGTCCAATAGATATTCTACCAATTCAGTATGTCCTTCCCGGACCGCAAAATGGATCGGGGGTGTATAATTATATTGTCCATAGATCAATGCCGGGCATTCTTTCACCAGGCCTTTCACCTTTTGCAGATCGCCATCACGACTGGCAACCAGGATATCCCAGAGTGCAGATGTAGTCGTCCGAACGCCATCAGCTACTTCCACCTGCAGTGGCAGTGACAATTCGTATGGCTGTATCATGTTGAAAGAAAATTAATCGCAGGAAGTATTGTGACTAAAGCGAATGATATGACCATCAGGATCTTCTACGAGCATTTCCCGCATGTTCCAAACTTTGGTGTCGGGTGGTGATAATATTTTTGCGCCGCTGTTTTTGATCAATTCATAGTATTCATCCACTTTTTCTACAATCACACTGATCCATGTTCCGGGGTGTCCCTGACCGTCTTTGCAGAAAAATATTTCCACATCATTCATGTGGACTCCGGCAAAAGTAGGAGGCTGATCCCATTCCCAGTGGTGTTCAAATTTTAGTTGCTCTGTATAGTACGAAATGCTTCTTGAAATATCAGAGGAGTAAAGAATGGGGATCGCTTTTTCGAATTTCATGATGGCTGTATTTTACTTAGGTGTTAAATATACAAATGCATTCAATGCAAATGCGTATACATCCTGTTTCCCAGCACCTATAATTTCAATATTTTCTTCGAATACAATGTGCCGTTTCGTATTACCTGTATAATGTATATGCCTGGGCGGAGGTTTTTTACCGGGATGCGGAAACGCTGAAGCTCTTTTATATCTTCCGATAAACGGATAACTACTTTACCGGTTATATCCGTTACGCGGATTTCTGCATTGGTTAAATAAGTGCTTGAATTGGTATTTATTGTTCCGATAAAACCAAACTGCAGGTCGATATTATCACGCACCGGGTTATTAAGGAAGATAAATTCTCCCGGTTTACTGAAAGGATTATTCATTAAAACGATATTGCTGTAAATGGAATTGCCAGCGCTGATGTCCTGCCGCAGGCGGTAATAATTTTGCACCTGTGCTATAGCGGGATCAAAATAGCTGTAACCAATACGGGGTGAAATAAAGGAGGTTTGGTGAATCGTGGTAAAATGAATGCCATCGTAGGATTTTTCTATTTCGTAATCCGACTGGTGATTACCGGGATCCGACCAGTTCAGCAATACATCATTCCCCTGCAATTGCCCGTACAGCACGAGCGGGAAACTGCAAACAGGTGCTGCATCTACCGGGAACCTTGCGGGTGATTTCGATAATGTATCCCTGTTGATAGCGTGTAAAGCTGCCGTTTGCATGCGTAACTTTTGTTGTTCCGTAAACAATACCGGGCAACAGAGGTAATTCATAAAGTTGAGCTCGGTATTGATATTAAACGGTGTGCCTGTACAGGGATTGATACCACTTCTGTCTTCTCCAGACGGTTTTTTAATAGGGTCCGTATCGCAAATCTGGTCGCCATCCTGGTTACAATCATTGTTCAATTGGCAATGTGATCCATCCGAACCTTCAAATACATGGTACAGCGAAAATGCGTGTCCCAACTCATGTGGTAGTACCGTGAGGCCTGGTGCCATAGCATAGGATACGATGACAGCTCCATCCATATTTGGATCCCCGGGGAAAAAAGCAAATCCCGCGTATCCGGCAGAGGAAACACTGCTGATTTGTGTAACCAGCCAGATATTATAATACCGGTAAGGATCCCAGCGCGAAAATTTCATCAGGTCGGTAACACAAACGCCACGCCCGCTGCGGCATTCATAACTAATACCAAATTCAGGGTAGCCGGGCAGCAAAGAGCCATTCAGTCTTTCAATACCATTGGTGGGATTACAATAAGGATCGCGTTTGGCAAGCACAAAATGCAAACCTATATCCCCGGTGCCTTGTATACCGGGGGATGTGCCTGCATATACCTGGTTGACAAAATCAAGCGTAGCATTGATCCGATCGTCCGAAGGGTTGTTGGTAGAACCAATGGGATCACCCGTATGTATGACATGAATGACGACCGGTATAGTATCTTCAAAAGGAGATTGTGGTGAAAGCGGATTGAAAGGGCGGTTCAATCGCTCCCGGTATTTCCCTTCGAATGCTTTTACCAACTGTAAGAAATTGGGGTCTGTTTTTAGCCTTTCCTGTTGCAACTGATCAAAGCCGCAGGTAAATTGTGCGTCAGTATTGTAATGAATACTGGCACCAATTAATAGGACCAGCAGGAAGCGGCTTTTCTTCATACAGGCAGTAAGGTTTGGTATGTCCGAAATAGTACGCTGAAAACGACGGGTAAGTTGGCTGTGGGATTTGTAAAATTAATAAATGCCTGCCATTCTCACACAGCCATTTCCCAGTACAACATTCGGGCTGTCTTTGGCCGGTTGCCGGGTGGAAAGTTCAGCTCTTCTTATCGCCTGACTATTTTATGTTCTATAAACTGTTTTATAAAATCGTCCTTGAAACTCTGCCCCAGCGGAATTTCATTGTCCCTGATATAAACCAGTTCACTGTCAAATGAAGTAATATGGAGTATGTTTGCTATATAGGATTTGCTGACTCTGGCAAAGATGGAAGGAGGTAACTGGGCGCCAATGGTTTTAACATTCATTGAAGTAATAAACTTGTTTTTATCCGCTGTGTAAATAACAACATAATCTTTAAGCCCCTCTATGTAAAGTATATCTCTGAAGTATATTTTAAAAAACTTTCCATCTGCTTTTATAAAAACATAATCACTTTCGATTTTCTCAACCTGGTTGTCGTTGTTTTCCTGTTGCAATAAACGCAACTGGTTTTCTGCTTTATTTACTGCCTTTAAAAACCGCTCGATGCGAATCGGTTTTACGAGGTAATCTATCGCATCCAATTCATAGCTATCCAGTGCATATTGGGGGTAAGCAGTGGTAAAAATTACAAGCGGTGGATCTTTGAGTGATCTTAAAAAATCAAGGCCGCTTAATTCAGGCATGTTGATATCAAGAAACAAGAGATCTGTTTTCTCCCTTCGCAAAAAGTCGTTTGCCGCCAAAGCATTGCTGAAGGAACCCAGCAACCGCAGGTTAGCAATGGAGGAAATGTTTATTTCCATTCCCTGCCGGGCAAGCGGCTCATCATCTACAATAATACACGTCATAATGGTATGGTAAGTTGTACAACATATTTAGAAGGACTGTCGGTAATTTCAAGTGTATGTTCTTTATGGTATAGCAGTTCAAGCCTTCGCCTGATATTTTTTAGTCCAATTCCACCAGTCGAATAATTTCGAATAGGAGGCTTGGAATTTTCAGCATAAAAAGACAATCGCTCATCAGAAGTATGGAAACTCAATTTAAGGTACGAATAACCGACGCTGGATGCGCCATGTTTGATGGCATTTTCCACAAACGGAATAAAAAGAAATGGCGGTAATGCCCTTCCCTCAATATCGCCTTCGGTTGTCACTTCATACGAAAAATCATCTTTACGGATTTTTTCCAGGGCAAGCAAGTTGTTTATAAAATCGATGTCTTTGGTAAGCAGTATTTTTTCTTTTGCGCTGTCGTACAACTGGTAGCGCAGCAGGTCTGATAAACCGAGCAGCACCTGCGAAGCTTTTTCAGGATTCGTTTTGGTAAGGACAAGCAGGTTGTTCAATGTATTAAACAGGAAATGTGGATTTACCTGGCTTTTCAGTTGTTGCAACTCCGACTTCAGGTTGATTTGCTGAATTTCGTTCATCCGCTGCATATCTTCTATCCACTTCCTGAATATTGTAAAACCAGTAACACATCCGATCAATATGGCAGATATTAACCCTTTTTCTATATAGTCCCCAAAGGAAAGCCGCATGTGTTGTAACACGTCATTCCCCGGGAAGACCGGCCGCAGAAACCACCTGTCCAGCAGCAGTGTAAAAAAATAGATTACCGATACTTCTGTCAGGAATGCCATTGCAAACAAAAATATCCTTGAACGAAACAGCAGGGCGGGGATTAAGATGTAAATGGTTACATAGAGCGTACTCATCAGGATAAGAAAAAGACCGGTATCAAACAGTATCAATGCCCTCACCGCATTTTTTTCCCAGTGCAGTTGCTCCGCAATGATGATGTCTCCCTGGAATGCCAATATCAATCCGGCAATAATAAAAAGGGTATGCCGCAGCCATCTGTACCTGGGCGATTTGATGAATTGTAAAATGGGGTGTAGTGGTATATTATTGTAATAATTGCCTGTTTCCATTACACAAAGCTAACCAATCAACATTAGCATGAACAGGCTTTCTACCAAACCGGGTGAATCTTATACGAAACAGCTATTTGGCCTAATTCGGGCGATATTCTTCACCAACCCAGTGAAAAAGAGGCATAATTCCAATTGATAGAATAATTACGGTTGTTGGTATAATTCGATTCTATGAGTGCGGATTTGGAAGATAGTTTTGTGCCCTGGTTGGATAATTAAATGCGCATTACTTATTCAATTGACAAGTTCTTTCAAAATGGGTGGTGAAGACTACTTATTCTTAACCAAAGTCTGACAAAGCGTTTAGACAAAAAAAATAAAAAATGAAAAAAGCAATTCTATTTTCAGTTTTGGCAGTGGCATTTTCCCTAGCTGCCACAACTTTAAAAGCACAACAGGGGTTTTACTTTAGCACACAGGCAGTGCGGCAGATAAGTGTGATGTTTAATAAGAGTGAAGTGGATGATCCTCAAACGGATTACAAATCCAGTATCAGGAATGCACTGAGTATTGGTGGTGGTTATAATTTCAGCAGGAATATGGGGATCGGAACGCAATTGCTTTACTATACGTCAAAGCAAACCTATGTCAATCACGGGTTGAAATACACACAGGAATATACCTGCCTGAAAGTCCCGCTGTTGTTCACCTACAATGGTAACCCTGACAATAAGTTTATATTCACAGCGAAGGCTGGACCGCAATTAGGTATCAACTTAAAATCCCGGATTTCGGGAGCAGATAACAGCCAGTTAAACGGTAGCACAAAAGGTAAATACAAAAAATATACTTTGGGAGCAGTAGCAGGTGCCGGGGTAAGAATGCATTTGACCAACCTGCTTTTTCTTGATACTGGTGTACGCTTTGATGGCACATTTACCAATCCCGAAAACAAAAGTTACGCGGGCTTCCAGCCAGGGAGATCAAAGACATACGATCTGAATGCTGGATTTGAATTTGGGGTAAAATATTTCTTCAATTAGGTTTAGCAATCATCTTCCAATTGTACAAGGGCCTGCCGGGCAGGTTCCTTGTACAATATGTTTTACCACTAAAAAATTCATCATGATTTTATTACGTGGCATAATAAAAGTACTTGTTTATATTCTTAAGGGAATATTTCTCTCCTGTTTACCGGTGCTCTATGGCAGCAGGTGGTAAAAACGTCAGTAATTCGTCTGCCCAGGTAAATTGAGATCTGCTTATTTCAATCCAAGTGCCCGGATATATCCTTTGTTCGGAAAACAATTTTCAAAACGACAATTGCGCAGGTAATCCTGCAATGCCTGTTTTATGGCCGCTGTATTTTTTGGACGAAGGTCCCTGATTGTTCCGAAATTCTTTTTCACACTATCAGCATATTTTATTACTTCATCATAGTGTGCAGGCCTTTCAAAATTCATAATGCCACTGGTATTGTCCATTTTTTTATAGGGCCAGTAATGCCAGCCGATATTATTTTTTTCCAGCGTATGACGGAAACCTTCGATCCAGGCATCGTTATTCTCACCTGTTTCACCGCAGTAAATGGGGACATTGTATTTATCGCGAAAATCGATGTAAGACTGTATCACAGCTTGCGTAGTATCTGTCCAGTATTTGTGAAACTGGTAAACAAGTTTATCATCGAAGGGAGGGCCGAAAATATTGAAGTTGGAATCCCACTGTGCACCCCCGAGGAAAATAAGGTGTTTTTTATCCACCTGCCTGACAGCTCTCACCAGTTCTTTATACAGTGGCTCGAGCAGTGGATTAAAGTGCGCCGTATCCAAAAAATGAGGAATGGGTTCATTGAGCAAATCATAACCCATAATGGTGCTTTCATTTTTATAGTGTGCCGCAATGTCGCGCCATATTTTTATACAAAGCGCACGGCTGCCCGCATTTTCATACAGGAATGGATATCCATAACTGTCGTCGATATTATCACCTGTCTGACCACCGGGGGCGGCATGCATATCGAGCAATACATACAATCCTTCCACCTTGCACCATTTCACTAGGCTGTCGAGGTATTTAAATCCCCTCGTAGCATCGTTGTCACCCATATAGTTTTCAGTGGTGAATAAACGGTAGTTGAAAGGCACGCGGATGGAATTCATGCCGGTGGTTTTGAGGTAGTGTATATCTTTCCTGGTTACATAACTCGCCAGGTATTGTTTCCAAAATGCCTTTGTATCGTCTGGGCCAATGAGTTCTGTAAAAGCTTCATTGATCAGCCTTGCTGACGTAGTGTTTTCAAATTTAAACATATAACCTTCCGGCAGGAGCCAGTTGCCCAGGTTGGTACCCTTTATGAGAAATGGCTTCCCGTTTGTGCCTATTATTTCCTTTCCTTTTACGGAAATAAAAACCTGTGCAGTAGTGTTAATGGTTATAGCGAGGAATACGATAATAAATAGATGACAGCGTTTCATACTTACTTGTAATTATGTGTAAGAAAATTAGCAGATGGATAATCTAAGATAATAATCCGCTGAATAAAGAAGTAATTTTTTAATTGGTATCAGGCGATTTCTGCAACCCCACGCAGAGCGCACAGCGTTCACAGATTGCATTCATTCAGGCAATCAGCTTCTGTTTATTCTCAAACATTGTTTTTATTGATGGCTCAGTGAAATAATATTCACCGGACCCAGCAAACCCGAAGGTTGCAAGGGCGAATTGGCCTGGAAAAAAGGTATGGTAGTATAAGTAATCTTCTTTTCTACGCCGGGCTGCGCATCACCAATCAGGCGGTTTACCCAAAGATTGGTCACCTTTATCACGATGGTATTTGCCCCGGGCTTCAACGCCTGGGTGGCATTCACGCGAAATGGCTTTTTCCAAACCACACCCACTGATTTTCCATTGATCAATACTTCCGCCATATTTTTAACCGAGCCCAAATCAAAATAAATGGCGGCGCCGTTCGCAAACCATGCAGCATCGGCGCTGAATGTCTTTGTATACGTGCCCGTACCGGAAAAATATTTAATGCCCGCATCGCTGTTGTCAGACCACGATTTTAATTCATTAACCGTAACAGCAGCAGGGGCACCACGTTTTTCCTGGAACTGCAGGTTCCAGTCCCCGGTCAGTGTGGTTATTATTTTTTCAGTAACTGGTGCGATGGCAACAGAAGTTTTTAACGCTTTGTCTTTAAATACCACGAATACGGCATCGTATGGTTCGAGGTGCATGTTTATTTTAGTAACTCCATTGGCAATAGAATACGAAGCGGCTTCTGTCACACCTGTTTCAGGATGCCAGAGCACGGGCGTTTTCCCTGCTGTGCGAAAACTGATTTCAGTATTTTCTACGCGGTTATTCCTGTTATTGATCCAATAAATGTCACGATCTGGTGTTTGACGATGTACAAACAATAGCCTGGTATCTTTTTGTGTTTTGGTATAGGAAACATCGGGTGCGATTTGTAATTCATTTAACACCTGTTCTAATTTTTTTCCGCTGAGTACATTCTTTCTGTTGCCGCTCCAAATATCAACCGCAATGGCTTTAAATTCATTGGGATCTTCTGCCAATCCACTGGTAAATTCCGCCTGTACACCAGCGATGGCAGCACCGGCTTTCACCAGGTCGCGCAATTTTCGCAGTGCAGGCAATGACATATACCGCGCATTGCTGTCCAGCACCAGTATGCGATAACGCATACCGCTGGGTGTAATAATTTTCCCATCTTTCACCGAAAGTAGTTTGATTAATGCATCGGTATTAACATAGTCAAAGTTGTATCCTTCGGGAATTGCGGGTGGATTAACCCCAAACAAAGAAGTGATGTTATTGTCATCGCCGTAGTAGTAAATAATATCGGCAATAAATTTTCCCTGCTGCAACATATAACAACTGCGCGCGAGATAATCGGTCCATGTTTTTGCATAGGCTGCCCATGTTTCATGACGGGTAAACCATTGTCCAAAAGGCCCAAGGCCAAGCCCGGGAATTTTGTCATCCACCGGTTGGTGAACAGAAGTATGGATCACAAACCGGTTGAGCCCGCTGGCCATTTCAAGATCAGCCGTTGGTTTTAATTTCTCCGGGTAATACGACCAGGCGCTTCCTCCAATACCCATCGCTGTTAATGATTCTGCAGCGGCTATGTTTTGTCCATATATATGCGCCACTGAGGCCGATTCACGAATGTCCGCAATATGCATATTTTCACCCCCACCAATACCACCGGGTGCCCACATGGCAGACATCGGTATCGCTGCGGTCCGTTTTACTTCCATACCATCTGCTATTAATGCGCGGCCACTCTCGTGCGATTCGGAATAGCGCTTCATACCATATTGCTGCAAAATTTTTGTGAGGGCATCGTAATGATATTCTGTTACGAGATCACTTAATGTTTTTCGGTAATCCAGTAAAAACAATTCGCTGGCTTCAGCACTTTTTACAATATGACCCGTTAGTACCGGTAACCAGTGCAGCATGCTGTATCCGCGGCGCTGTTGAAATTCCTGCAGCATATTGGCTGTCCAGTTTTGCGCACCTGCTTCCCAGCTATCAGTCACCATGAATTGCAGTCCGCCCTTCGTGCCCATTAAACCAGCGGTGGCGCTTTTATACTGATCGAGGTAATTGGTAAAATAATTCCTGATGGCAATGGGATCAAGTTTATCTACTTCCGGCCCGGTTGCTTCAGGTGATGCAGGATGATTGGTGATACCCATGAGTGAATAACCGAAACGAACAACATTCCAGTTGCCAGCAGGCACCGTCCAGTTGAGTGAACCATCTGCATTCAGTTTATTGGTGAGATCGATAATACTGGATGGATCGACGACATCGGTGCTGGCAGGTGTTGCCTTGTTATATAAATTTTGTGCCGGTGCAAAGGCATCTTTTTCTTCAAACATATTGATACGCGAAGCCGGATGCAATACTATCTCTGCGATCTCAGTGCCGGGCGATGGTGTAGGTGGTTCGTACTTACCTGTCAGCATTGCGCCAAGGTTCATCACAGGCGGCGGGTTCTTTACCGTTATCCTGAAATATTTTGCCGTAGTGGGAGGGATGGCAATCGTTTGCTGCAGTACGGCGCCGGCAGGTATAAAGCAAATCCATTGAAAGTGGATGCCATCATCACTTTTCTCCAGGCTCCTGTTATCATTCAATTCACCATACAACCCAAAAGGCCCCTTGTCGCCACCACCCATCATGGTGATGGCTTTAATGGTTTGCGGTTGCTCAAAGGCAAATTGTATCCACGCAAAAGAAGTAGTGGTATCGGGTGGCAACAGGCTGCTAATGGCCAGGTCACCATCTGTTAATTGGGTGAGATCAAAATGTCCGCCGCTGGAAGTCACCACAGGGTTTAGCCAACCAATGGGAATATCATTTCCGGGCAGCCGGTATGCAATAACAGCAATGTCTTTGTAAAATGCAGGCAGGTGACTGTTATCAACGGCTTCCCCGAAATCGGCCTGCTTTGCAATGTTTTGAAATGGTCCTGTGACAGCAGGTACTGGTTTTAATTTGATATTAGAAGCGCCGGCACTTGCAAAAGTTTCGCTCCATACAATTTTTTTCATGCCATCTTCTTTTTTCACCCAGGGTCCGCCGGTTTCGCTCCAGCCGGGTGAGCCGGCAATAGCCATTTCAAGATGAAGTGAATCAGCCAGCTTTGCGGTGAACCTGAAAGCATCTTTCCATTCAGGCGTCATATAAGTGAGCCGGTTGGCAACTACCTGGGGCGTACCAAGACTGGCATCAAAATTCTGGAAGCCGCCAATACCGGAACGGTGCATCCATTCCAGGTCTTTACGGATACCATCTTTGGTAATATTTCCGTTCATCCAGTGCCACCACACACGGGGTTTGGCAGCGGCAGGAGGTGTCAGAAAATTTTTATAAACTGTATCAGTGGCAGGTTTCACCGATTGCGTATAAGCAATAACCGATAAAAGAAGAAGCGTTGAAAGGGAAATTGTCTTTTTCATCCTGGCAAGTTTGGAATCGTGAAAGTAAAGAAGAGGGGCTAATTAACTGTCATGCACTATCTGTGGGGAAATGTATCCTTCGTAGGAATGGCCGCTTTAATGGTTACGGGTAATAACTGGGTTGATGGGGAAAATCAAAATTGAAAAATTCAAAAGACAAAAATCAAATATCAAAACACAAGATTAAAAAGGGAAAAGTCAAATTTCCAAAATAGTCAAACAACAATAAATGTTTTTTTAATGACACCTGTGAAGCTGGAGTGCTGCTACCAACCAATTTTGAGAGCTTAATATTTAGTGCAACTATCTATTCATAACTTTCATAAAATTAGAATGAATGTCAAACCTCACCTATATATCGCCTTTTTTTATCGTTGACAGTTTGAGAAATTCAGTGTCTTTTTACACAGGTAAACTTGGATTTAAGATTAGGTATATGGGGCCGGATGATGATCCTTTTTATGCAATGATTGGAAGGGACCAGGTTTCAATAATGTTGAAGGAAATTGCTCCGGGCGTAAAACCTGTTCCGAATCACACGAGGCATGAATGGGCGCGGTGGGATGCATATATTTCAACGGAAGATCCTGACACATTGTTTGAAGAATACCAATCTGCCGGTATCCGGTTTCACCGGCCACTACGTGATGACGAAGATGGGTTGCGTGGATTTGAAGTTGCTGACGCGGATGGATATATTTTATTTTTCGGGAGACCAAAATGAAAAGATGATACCCTGTTATTGGATATTTGTTCTTCATTCAAACCGGGCTGTAAAAAATGACGGATACAGCAATACCAAACTCATGCCCCTGAATGAAAATTAATCAGTACATTGAAGCCGGCACATAAGTCAGCCGGAAATGATATGAATACTGAATGGCATTTTCCAATTATGATTGTGGCCTCCTGGCTTTTGTTTTTTGTGATGCTGTGGTGGGTGCTCGGAAGGGAGGCATTTATACGAAAATGGAAAACTATCTTCCTGCTCTCTATCCTTGTTGTTGTGGTAGGCATGTTGTTTGGCAAGTATGGGGCTTCAGCGGGATTGCCCTGGTGGATATATTACCCCATTCCCATGCTGATGACTGTGTTGCTGCCGCCGATAGTATTAAAATTAAACAGGGGTAAAACGATTTTGTATCTGTTGCTTAGTTTCCTGTCTGCGCCGCTGATACATATTTTCTTTTCCTTCTTTTTTAACTGGACTGAATACATGCCATTTTGGAAACTGCCCCATATCGGACAATAAAAAAAGGTTTAGTATAAACTGTAAGACTATCCGTAACTACGCATTGGGATCCATTGAAATAATGACATTCCCAATTTTTTTCCCGGAAGCGACATAAGTAAATGCTTCTGCAATTTTTTCCAGTGGATATTTTCTGTCAATGACCGGTTTGAATTTTCCTTCCTCCACCAGGCCTTTGATAAAATTGAGCATGTCCTTTATGGATTTGGAAGCAGGGAAGAGTACTTTTTTGCCACCGAGCAATGGGGTAGCCACTACCCATAATAAGTTTATCACGCCATTGGAAGGTGCAAAAACACCTTGCTTTGTCAGCAGCTTCCTGCATCTGAGAAAACTGGTTTTACCGACAGCATCAAAAATAAAATCATACTTCTCCGGGTCTTTGGTAAAATCATCTTTTTTATAGTCAATAACTTTATCAGCGCCCAGCGTTCTTATCAAATCTGCATGTTCACCGGCACAGACAGCCGTGACCGAAATACCATAACTTTTTAATACCTGGACATAGGCTGTCCCAATGGCACCTGTAGCTCCATAGACCAACGCTTTTTGATTTGGATGGAAAGTGAGCTGCTGGATAAACGATGTTGCATAAACAGCGCCTTCCAGGCAGGCAGCAGCCTCTTCATAATCCAGGTTCGATGGCATGGGCACGATAATTTTGTTGGCTTTCATCGCCGGTAAGATAAAATATTGTGCATGCGATCCACAACCAAGCCCGCCACCAAAGCCCATAATTTTATTACCAGGAATAAGCGATGTTACTTCTTTGCCCGCACCGGCTATTTCCCCGGTAAAATCAGAACCGATGATGGATTTTTTTGGTTTGAGCAAACCGGTAAATAATCTCATAAAATACGGTTTGCCGGAGAGCACATGACAATCGGATCTGTTAACAGTAGTAGCGTGAACCTTTATCAGCACTTCATCATCTTTTGGAACAGGGATATCGAGGTCTTTAATGGCCAGGTCCCCGGGTAATCCATATTTGGTTCGTACAGCGGCTTTCATACTGATAAAATTGTACATGGTAATGATTCAAATTCATTCATCGTGGGTAGTGATATATCCCTTCCTGGAAACATATTCGTATTGTGGATGGGATTTAATACGATTATCCCTGCTAAGCTACTTAAAATAAAAATTTTGGCAGGTGTACTCTAATTGCTATCGGTTTAAGAGAGCATTCATACGGAAATCCTCTGCTACCAAACCATTTCCCGGGTAGGGAAATATATGTGTGCTTGTCAAGAGGTCATTGCTTCACGCTATCCGGAATTTAT
This sequence comes from Chitinophagaceae bacterium, assembly GCA_044223995.1. Classification (GTDB taxonomy): domain Bacteria; phylum Bacteroidota; class Bacteroidia; order Chitinophagales; family Chitinophagaceae; genus JACMLD01. The sequence goes on along the minus strand of JBGALE010000008.1, from coordinate 93,186 downwards.
TACGAAGAGTTACTTTAGCAACATAAAGATTTAACGCTATTTTGCTTGAGTGGTTTGTTTGCCCTGTGATGCGATTGCTTTCTAACACCCCGGGAAGGCTTCTAAAAATAGCAAGATACCCAACTGGCAACATCCAAAACCCGAAACTCCAAACTAAACCAGCCTGCTAATTCAATTGCGGGTTTACTTCAAACTCCTTCATATCGGTATTGCTGTAGTCTTTGATTTCGTGGTAGAGCGTATCGCGCTCTATTGGCTGACGCTTTACCTGTTTGATAAGTGTTACCAGTTCTCCTGTTGACATCGAAGGTGATTGTTCTTCTGCACCCGCCATGGAATAAATCTTAGTAGTATCGTCAATGGTGCCGTCAATATCATTGACACCAAACGATAAAGTCAGTTGCGCATTCTGCCTGCCCAGCATCGGCCAGTAGGCTTTGAGGTGTGGAAAATTATCCATGTACAATCGCGCTACTGCATACATTTTTAAATCTTCAATGATGCTGCTTTCAGGCACATTGCTCATTTCATTGTCGCCATTGCGAAACTTCAGCGGGATAAATGTATTAAAGCCATGTGTTTTGTCCTGCAGGCTGCGCAACCGCTCCATGTGATCAACGCGGTGCCAGTATTTTTCAATATGTCCATACAGCATCGTGGCATTGGTATGCATGCCCAGCCGGTGCGCCGTTTCATGAATATGCAGCCAACCGTCGGCATCTACTTTATCATCGCATATCTGTGTCCTGATTTCGGGATGGAATATTTCTGCGCCACCACCGGGTAATGAATCCAGTCCCGCATCGTGCAGAAATTTCATACCCTCTTCGGCTGTCATCTTCGCTTTGCGGAACATATAATCAAGTTCTACAGCGGTGAAGCCTTTGATATGTAAACCAGGGCGGTGCTGTTTGATTTGTTTCAGCAGGTCGGCAAAAAACTCCAGGTTGAGTTTGGGGTGAACACCACCCACGATATGTACTTCCGTGATAGGTTTGTTGTCATAACTTTTTACGATGTCCATCATTTGCGCGGTACTCAGTTCCCATCCTTCCTCGCGGTGCGCATAAAGGCGGGAGTAAGAACAGAATTTGCAGGCAAACACACATACATTGGTGGGTTCGATATGAAAATTCCGGTTGAAATAGGTTTTATTGCCATGCAGTTTTTCACGAACATAATTGGCGAGTGTGCCAAGATAGGGTAGTGAACCCCTTTCGAATAAAATAACGCCTTCTTCGGGCGTAATCCTTTCACTGCGTAAAATTTTTTCACCAATCTTTTGAAGCTGTTCATTGGCGGTACGAACAATGGCCTCAGCCTGTAATGTGCTGCTCATATTCACGTATTAGGGTACAAAGGTAAGGTACGCCGTGCAACATCCCTACAGCAATGCGGCTGCCTGATAAAAGTCATACATAAAAAAACTGCCCCCCGGAGGAGGCAGTTGTCTCTCGTATTAATCAGTCAAATGATTACTTGGTTTTAATAACCCGCTGGTTGATTACTTTATTGTCATATATCAACTGGAAGGTGTAGATACCGGCTGCATAACGGGTAAGGTCTACCGGTATGTTTGAAATGGCATTACCGTTATATTGCAATTCCAGTATGGTCTGGCCATTACTGTTGATAACACGTATGCCTTTCAGGGAAGCCGGGCGCAGGTAATGGCGAACATATACCCATCCTTCACTTGGGTTGGGTGTTATCATGTATCCCTGTTGTTTCAGCTTCGCTGGCACCGTTACCGGCTTGATATTGATATTATCAAGGAAGATATTGTTGCCATTGTTGTTGATGTTGCGGAATACCAATTGGAAATTTCCATTTACACCTGTTACGTTGGTGATGTTGACAGAATCATTCCTCCACTGGTTTTTAGCAGTTGGTATAAAGCCCGTGGTATCATTCACCGGATATACGCCGGGGAAGTTTGGATCGTTCACAGTTTGCAGGTCTTCACCCCATTTCTTATAGACAGATGTAAATGTTTTACCACAATCTTTGGTAACCAGCACTTCCAGCGTATCGAGGCTGATAGCTGTGCTGCCCGGGAACCTGGCTGTTACGTGTGCAAGGTCAAAAGTGAGGAACACGGAATCCACATTGCTGAGCTGTACAACAGGGGCATACAATTCTTCTTTCGCACCCTTGCCATTGTAAACGCGGTTGCGCATCCAGGCTGAAGCAACGCCTTCACTGGAAGCTCCAAGCGTTCTTGCCCAGGTATATTTCGTATTGGAAGAAGTAAGACCCCAGTTGGCTGGCGGGAACACAGGCTGTTCAAACCCTTCTTTTATCGGACCTGGTACAGGATCAAACACCGTTACGGCTACAGCCAGTGTATCATTTGGTGTAAACTGATCGGTTGAATCGTTCGGCCTGCTGGTATAGAATTTAAATGTATAATTTCCACCGGAAGGCAGCGTAAGCGCCTTGAATGTTTGTGTTGCAAATGCATTCGAGGCCAGTGTACCTGTCCAGGTTACTGAATCGGTTACCACGTTGTTGACAGTATAGAATATTTTCACCTTCTTCAGGGTATCAATACCCTTATTGCCAAATTCAATCAGCGGTGTTACCGTCCTGCTGCAAAGGCGGGTGAATGGATCAGTTATTTTAGATACGGTAGCATCACGGCGTTTCAGCTTGGTCACGCGCAGGTTGATATTATCCAGGAAAAGGTTTTGACCAAAACCGTTCTTCGTGGTAAACGACAATGTGAAACTCGTGGTACCTGCCGGTATGAATGGCTTGAGGTCTACCACTTCATTCAGCCAGTCGGCAGCAACAGGCGCCCAGTTTGCCGTGGTAGGCGTTGGGTTGGTGGCCAGTTGTGTGCCGCCTTTTTTCCAGGCAGTTATCGGGAAGCTAACGCCGCAGTCGGTTGAGATTTGCAGCATCAGTGTATCATTGAATGTTGTTGAGGAAGTATTGTATTTACGATATGCACGGTCAAAGCTTACCTGTACGGTATCGAAGTCAACCGCATCTGCTATTGGGGTCACCAGGAAATCGAGTTGGCCGGTAGCGCCATAATTCCAGAAGTTGATAAATGCTGAAGCAACGCCTGTTTTTGCAGCTACGGTTGTCCTTGACCAGGTAATGGTACCTGCATTGGGATTGAGCACCCTCCATCCTGTCGGCGGGAAGGTAGCAGATTCAAATCCTTCCACGATCGGGCTGGCCAGCGGCGAGAGGATCGTGAAGGTGATGCGTGCGGTATCATTGGCAGGAACCATATCTGCATTGCCATTCGGCTGACTGGTATAAACAGTCAGTGTATGTGTTCCCGGAACAGAGATCAGTGAACTCAAATTGATGGTAGCCGTACTTCCGAGTGCCAGCGAACCCGTCCATGATGTAACCACCACCGCATTATTGTCAATCTTCGCATTGAGGTTCAAACTGGTGATGGTATTTAAACCGGAATTCTTAAAAGTTATATTCGGAACGATGGTATTGGAACAAAACGCAGCGCCGTCAACTGGTGTATTAATGGACAGCATTTTGGCATCCCATGGCAATGGTTCAGCGAGATCCAAGCGGGCAATGCGTGAATAACCTCCCCAGATATTGGGTGATTTATGATAGTGACCGGTAAACCAGAAGGTGGTGTCATCCACGGGGTCAACCATCATATGACTATAGTCGCCGGAGCGGTTGTTTTGTGTTTGCGCAACAGAACCGTCGATAATGGTGGTTTCATCGTATGTATTTAACGTACCCGGCGGATCAGTTGCCTTTCTCCCTGCAAATTTCAAACTGGGGTAAACAGTACTGCTGCTGGTCATGTAACCAATGATTAACTCTTCTTTACCGTTAACAGACACGGATGGCATAAAGCGCCATGCGTTGTCAGGTGAATAAGTTCCCTGCTGAAACAGCGTATACCCGCCACCGTTATCCCTTAATTCGTACCAGCGGATACCGGCACGGGTAGGTGCGGTTAAACCGACGGTATGTGCAATGAAAATAGATTTGTAGGTGCCGAAGTCGCGGTAAACAGGCTGGTTCATCACACGCTGGTCAAGTGTTTGTATAGTGGAAGCAGTGCCCGGCTGAGGGGCATTGCTGCCTACCTGTGCATTGTACGCCGCTGTGGGAAATGCAGTAAAGGAAAAAGTTGAATTGGCCGGTGTGGCAAAATCAGGTGTCATTGTAATGATACCAACGCTGTCTGCATCTGCTGCTGAGGTCCACTCATCGGGCGATAAATAAGCAAACATCCCTGGCGCATTTGCTGCAGGTGCTGTACCCGCCTGGTAAGTGACCGGGCTGTTGGAATAATATTTACTGGAAGGATCATTGATATCAAATTTTACCAGCTCCGCAGTGGGGTCGCCGGCAAGCATCTTGGCGCGGTTAAACGCCATGATGGAAGAACCTGCATAAGAGCCAAGGTTGGGGAATATATTAGCCGTGGCATAGTAGGCATTCGGCCAAACAGAATATTTTGGGTAATCGGGAAAATTGATTCCAAACGCAAATGAATAAACATAATACTGCCCGGCAGGATCATTTGTTTTTGATACCAGTATCACCAGTTTATAAGGACTTGTGCTCGTAAACTCGGATAACAGCCAACGGTCGGCCAGTCTATCATATTGTACGATGGGGTCACCGGCTGCGCCTGCAATGCCATGCAGGTTCGACAGTAAGACGGTATTTACCAATACGTTTCCACTTTTGTCCCAGATTTTCAGGTTGCTGCCACCGGCTGTATTGACCAGTTGCACTACGTGGTTCGGTCCAACACCGATGGTGGGGTCAAGCGGGCTTACCTGGGTGGAATTGTTCCCGTCCCAACTGTTGATCACGGTTGATTCAAGAATACCAAATCCACCGGACTGACCGGCCTGGGGTGCATTACTATTTTTGGGTTTTTGCAGTGCGGGATCTTCCTGCAGTTTATCGTTGTAGAGTTTTATAATCTGCTCGGTGTTCTTTTCATTCAGCAATTCGGTTTTATAAATACCGGTGGGTGCCTTTGTGAAAGACTCATAACTTTTTGCGGGAGCAGTCACTCGTTCCAGTTTACCGTAAATAACTTCCCGTTTCGCTGTTGGTTGTGCATTGGTGACAAGCACAATTGATTGCAATATGATTGCAATGGGTAGAAATTTCCTCATAAGCGGTAAATGTTAGTATTGGTTCTTACAAATATAATAAGCTCCGCGTGAGTTGCCAACTTAAATATTGGTCAAAAACGCCAGGTACAATCGGGGAAATTCTGTGCTGTGGATGATGGGTATTATGGAAAAACAAGAGGGGTCAAACAAACTGTTGATACCTCTTGCCGGCCACCTATTAAAGTTACTTCAAAAATTCTTTATCTTCCATTTTAGAACAACATATATAATGCGCAAATCGCTTTTCTGGTAAAAAAGGAGCAATTAGCGCATTCATTTAAACACCCCAAATCAAGAGTAATATGAATATTAAGTCGCGGCTGATTATTATGAATTTTCTTGAATTTTTTGTTTGGGGATCATGGTTGATTTCCCTTGGGGCGTATATGTTTAATGTGCTGCATTTTAATGGAGTACAGGTTGGCAGCATTTACGGTACAATGGGCATCGCCTCAGTTTTTACGCCTGCACTTTTTGGTATTATTGCCGACAGGTGGGTGAATGTTGAAAGGGTATTGGGAATTTGTCATATCCTGGGCGCCATCTTTCTGTTCTGGGCATCAAGAATGACCGACTACCCGGGCGTTTACATGGTGATGCTTTTTAACTCTTTTGTCTATATGCCGACCATTGCGCTGAACAATTCGGTGTCTTATATTATTCTTGAAAAGAAAGGCTTTAATATTATAAAGGACTTTCCTCCTATCAGGGTATGGGGTACCATCGGGTTTATTGTAGCTATGTGGACAGTGGATTTATCCGGGCTGAATAAAAGCCCCCTGCAATTATATATCAGCGCTGGCTCAGCATTGTTGCTCGGCATCTATTCTTTCACTATGCCCGCATGTGAGCCAGGAAAAAGCAATGAAAAGAGAAGCCTGGTTTCTGCCCTTGGCCTGGACGCATTTGTGCTTTTTAAGAGAAGAAAAATGTTCATCTTTTTTCTTTTTGCCATGTTGCTCGGCGCAGCCCTTCAAATAACGAATACATATGGTTCTACCTTCCTCGATGATTTTAAAAATACATACCCCGATTCCTTTGGCGTCAGGCATTCCAATCTCCTGATTTCTATTTCGCAGATTTCAGAAACGTTATTCATACTTACTATCCCGTTCTTTTTACGAAAATTTGGTATTAAACAAGTAATGCTCATGAGTATTGTGGCATGGGTATTTCGTTTTGGACTTTTCGGAATTGGAAACCCCGGAAGCGGGTTATATCTTTTAATACTTAGTATGATTATATATGGGATGGCATTTGATTTTTTCAATATCTCAGGGTCTTTATTTGTAGAAAAAGAAGCTGATATAAAAATCAGGGCAAGTGCACAGGGGCTGTTTATGCTAATGACAAATGGAATAGGCGCCTTCCTTGGAAATTATTTGAGCGGGCAGGTAATCGATCATTTCACCAAAGACAATGTTAAGGATTGGCAAAGCATTTGGTTTTCTTTTGCAGGGTACGCTTTGGTATTAGCTATAATTTTCCCGGTTGTTTTCAGGTATAAGCACAGCCCGGAAAAACTGGAACCTGTTATACACTAATAAAATATAAAACCCCGGTAACAATGACCGGGGTTCTTATTTCAGTTGAACTGATATATTAAATATGTTGTTCAATCTTTTTTACAAAGTTTGATTTGGGCTGAGCGCCGACCAGTTTGTCTACCACCTTGCCGCCTTTTACAAAAAGAATAGCCGGGATGGAAGTAATACCATAGTTGATGCTCAACTGGGGATTGTGGTCAACATTTACCTTGCCCACATTAACCTTACCTGCATATTCCTTGCTCAACTCTTCAATTACGGGTCCGATAGCGCGGCAGGGGCCACACCATTCTGCCCAAAAATCAATAACGGTTAATTTATCGGAGGATAAGACTTCAGTTTGAAAGTTTGCGTCTGTGAATTCTGCTGCCATAATAAATATGATTTTTAAATTTTATTGGTTGATATTTTATTTGGATAATTAAGGTCACAAAATTAACTCCAACATGAATAACATGAATAGGTGGCATAAAGTTGTGTATAAGTTGTCACCCTTTCTTGTCGGCCAGCTTACAATACTGCTAAAACGTCCTTTAACAAATCTTGATTTGAATCATACTGTTTGCACATGTACTTCAAACTCAGGGTTATCAGATAGAAAAGCCGCCATTTCATCATTCATCTCAAAACCATTGTCCATTGTCAGCATACTAACCTTTAACTGGCTTTTTGGTTCAGTGATATGGAATTTCAGTGCAGACCTGCCGGGGAAGCTTTTAACATTCCTTTCGAAAAATTGTACCATTTTCTCGTTGATATGTCTTGCCTCCACATCAATGATAACCTGCCGGGTGAGGTGTTGTTTGATGCTTTCCAGCAACATCATTTTATCAATCTTGAATTCAAATTCCGCTTTGTTGTACCGCTGTTTGAAATAACCGGTGATATAAAGATTGGTGCCTTTTTCCAGGTAATTCCTGAAGCGGTTGTAGTCTTCACTCCACAACATAAATTCTGACTTGCCACTGTAATCCTCCAGCACGACGGAACCAAAATTTTTTCCCTGCCTGCTTACCCGGTGTTGTGCATCTACCACGAGGCCGGCCAAACGAAATGGTTTGCCGGGGTTGGTTTGAAGTGTAATGGCTTCTTTTGCTTCATTGAATTCAGCGAGACTGATAATACCATAATGATTGATTTCAAAACGGAAATTATCCAATGGGTGACCGCTCATAAACATACCGGTTACTTCCTTTTCATGATCCAGCAGTTCGGTCAGCGACCATGGTTCACATTGTGGAATCTTGGGAACGGGTACATCCATCACCGCAGGAAGATCGCCAAACAATGTATTGGCATTGCCCAGTGATTGGGTATGATAAATATTGCCAAAGCGGATAATCTTTTCCATACCGGTGGAGGTATCCCCCTGCGGTATATAAAAATATTGCGCGCGATGCATATCGGGGAAACAATCAAAGCCGCCGGCATAGGCAAGGCTCTCTAATGTTTTTTTATTGACAGCCCGCTGGTTGACGCGCTTGATAAAATCAAATATATTCAGGTAAGGGCCTTTCTTATTTCGTTCTTCGATGATACTTTCTATAGCCGCTTCACCCACACCTTTTAACCCGCCAAGTCCAAACCGGATTTCTCCTTTACTGTTTACCGCAAAACCTTTCAGGGATTCATTAATATCAGGGCCGAGTACTTTTAAACCCATACGCTTGCATTCTTCCATGAAAAAAGTAGTCTTGTCAATATTTCCCGCATTGTTCAATACTGCTGCCATGTATTCGGATCGGTAATGCGCCTTTAAATAGGCAGTTTGATAAGCCACATAGGCATAACAGGTAGAATGCGATTTGTTAAAAGCATATTGTGCAAAGGCTTCCCAGTCGGTCCATATTTTTTCCAGTTTGTCTTTGGGATGTTGTTTGGCCGTGGCGCCCTCAATGAATTGTTTTTTCATTTTATCCAGCACACTCTTCTGTTTCTTACCCATGGCTTTTCGTAATACATCGGCATCGCCCTTGCTAAAGCCAGCCAGTTTCTGCGATAACTGCATCACCTGTTCCTGGTACACCGTAATACCATAAGTATCTTTCAGGTATTCCTCCATTTCAGGTAAATCGTAGGAGATATGCTCCCTTCCGTGTTTGCGGTCGATAAAGTTAGGAATGTAAGCCAGCGGCCCCGGCCGGTACAAAGCGTTCATCGCTATCAGATCATCAAACTTATCAGGCTTAAGATCGCGCAGGTATTTCTGCATGCCGGTACTTTCAAACTGGAAGGTACCATTGGTTTCACCTTTTTGATATAATTCAAATGTAGCAGGATCGTCCAGCGGAATCGTATCAATATCGATATCGATGCCGTGATTGAGTTTGATTAATGCAAGAGCATTTTTTAAAATAGTCAATGTCTTTAATCCAAGAAAGTCCATCTTGATAACACCGGCTTCTTCGATGATACTTCCTTCAATCTGTGTCACCCACAGATTGGAATCTTTTGAGGTAGCAACCGGTATCAGTTCAGTTAAATCTTTTGGCGCAATGATAATGCCCGCAGCATGGATGCCTGTATTCCGTACAGACCCTTCCAGTATCTCTGCTTCGTGCAGTACGCGGCTTTCCAGTGAGGTGCCTTTATATACTTCCCTGATCTTTTTTACATTTTCCAAATCGTCGGAACCCACACCATCTTTTTCTTCCAGCGATTTTGGGCCATCCTTTACCGTTAGTGGTGCATGCAATACACGGCCCAGTTCGATACCGGGACGTTCGGGGACAAGCTTGGCCAATGCATTGGATTCAGCGAGTGGTAAGTCCATCACACGGGCAACATCCTTGATACTCATTTTAGCAGCCATGGTACCATAGGTGATGATCTGTGCTACCTGTTCTTTTCCATATTTTGCCACCACGTAGTCGATCACTTTTTGCCTTCCTTCATCGTCGAAGTCAGTATCGATATCGGGCATTGACTTACGATCGGGATTGAGAAAGCGCTCAAACAGTAAATTATATTTGATGGGATCGATATTGGTGATGCCAATGCAATAGGCTACCACACTTCCTGCAGCGGAACCACGGCCAGGCCCTACAAACACGCCCAGGTCCCTGCCGGCTTTTATGAAATCACTTACAATTAAAAAATAACCCGCAAATCCCATTGTCTTTACCGTAAATAATTCAAAACGGATGCGTTCTTCAATGTCGGGCGTAAGTTCCCTGTATCTTTCTTTAGCGCCTTCCCAGGTAAGGTGTTCGAGATAAGCATCCTGGTTGATAAATCCCTTTGGTACCACAAAGTTGGGAAGCAGTATATCCCTTTTTAAATCGAGCAGCTCGATCTTTCCGACAATCTCATTGGTATTGTCAATGGCTTCCGGCAAATCGTGAAACACTTCTTTCATTTCTGCCGTCTTCTTAAAATAAAACTGGTCGTTGGGAAAAGCGAAGCGTTTGTTCTTCACCATAACATCGTCGTCAGAAAATTCGCGCATCGCCGGGGTTGCCTGTTTTTCACCGGTATTGATACAAAGCAGGATATCGTGCGCATTAAAATCTTTCTGATCCACGTAATGCGAATCGTTTGACGCAATCACTTTTACCTTGTACTTTTTCGCAAACTTTAATAGTACTTCATTTACCTTATCCTGTTCAGGAATACCATGACGCTGCAGTTCTACATAGTAATCCTCCTGGAATATATTCAGCCACCATTTAAATTCATTCTCCCCTTCTTCTTCTCCTTTTTTTAATATCACCTGTGGTACAGAAGCGCCGAGGCAACAGGTGGTGGCAATTAATCCTTCGTGGTATTTATGAATAAGTTCTTTATCAATCCGTGGATATTTGGAATACATTCCTTCAATGTACCCAAGCGATGTTAGCTTAATGAGGTTTTTGTAGCCCAGATCGTTTTTTGCCAGCAATACCTGGTGACGGCGTGGGTCCTTATCATCTTTGCTGAATGTTTTACGGTGACGGTTTTCTGTGATATAAAATTCGCAGCCGACAACTGGTTTTATTTTTGGTTTGCCATCTTCTCCCTTATGATTATAGGCTTCCTTCACAAATTCAAATACGCCAAACATATTACCATGATCTGTAATAGCCAGTGCAGGCATATTGTCTTCAATGGCTTTCTTATAGAGGCTTTGAATGGAAGCGGCCCCATCGAGCAGGGAAAATTGCGTGTGTACGTGTAAGTGAGAAAACTGCGACATAGTTAAAATAATTCTTCAATGACATGTTCAAATCAGGGACACTCAATTTGTTAATGAAATGCAACTGTATTTTTTGCACTGATCATGAATGCTTTACAAATTTCGGCAACCCCGGCTGCAATTAACAAACAAAGTTTTACAGCAAAAACCCGTAATTGACACAATATTTCCACAGCAGTTGGCGATAATGAATTATCTTTGCAAGCCCTGCCAATATCTCATTAAAACAAGGCTCTGTATGCGTTTATTAGGCCTCATACTCATTGTTTGTTTACTTGCTTCGTGTTCTTCACTGAAGCCGGTTGTTGGCGGGCCCACAGCAAACAGCAACAATTCTGTTACCAGGACACCTTCTCCCGTTTTTATTGATAATATTATCATTAATGGCAATAATGATAAGCCGGTGAAATCAAAAACATCGGCAGTAGAAGTGCCTGGAATCAATAACGTTCGCAATACAGTTTTGGTTGACTATAATACCAGCCCATTCAACCCCCTTCAATTCAAATATGCGATCCTGATGGATGTCGCTGTTGAAGAACTCACTAATATAAAATTACTTGAGTTTATGGAGGAATGGTACGGCACGCGATACAGGTTTGGCGGCAGCGGTAAAGATGGCATCGACTGTTCTGCTTTTTCAGGTTACCTGATGTCTGCTGTATTTGGTGTATCACTTCCCAGGATGGCAAAAGAGCAGTACAAGTTTTGCCAGCATGTGCGCCGGAATAATTTGGAGGCCGGTGATCTCGTGTTTTTCCATACAACCCGCAAGGGCGTTTCTCATGTAGGCGTTTACCTCGGTAATAATAAATTTGTACACGCATCAGTCAACTATGGTGTAACCATTAGTGATATGGGCGAAGGATATTACCACAACCGTTTCGTCAGCGGTGGAAGACCAAGATTATCTGCTCCTGCTGCAGCTTCCGCGAATTAATTGTTCATCCATTTTATTGGCTATACTTTAATCAACTTTTTTAAGATTGATAAAGAAATTCCTGTCGACCTTAAATTCACCAATGTTCTCCGGATACAATGCAAGGGTCTGCCATTTCTCCGTCGGCCTGATCCAGCGTTCGCCCTTGAATGTAATCTTAATGGGTAAATCAAACCCTTTTACACAATTGACCCAATGGTACTTCAACTGGTTTTTGTCCAGTTTATATTCGAGCACCGGTATTTGCGTGGTACGCAGGTACTGATCAAACACTTTTGAAAAATTGAAGCCTGCTTCTTTACTGATATAATTTTCCACCTGTTGTGTCGTCACCGTCTGGTGATAATATATTTTATTCAATCCGCGAAGTATTTGCCGGAACTTTTCATCGTTGTTGATCACCTGCCTGATAGTATGCAGCATGTTTCCTCCCTTGTAATACATATCGCCGCTGCCTTCCATGTTTACGCCATATTTGCCAATAATAGGGATATCGTTTTGAATATTTTTCCTGGTACCGGTAACATAATCACTGCCGGCTTCTTTACCAAACTGGCATTCGGTAAAAAGGGTTTCAGAATAATTGGTAAAGCCCTCATGCAGCCACATATCTGCCAGGTCCTTGCTGGTAATATTGTTTCCAAACCATTCGTGGCCGCTTTCATGTACAATGATAAAATCCCATTTCAATCCCCAGCCGCTGCCGGACAAATCCCTGCCGAGATAACCATTTTGGTATTTATTGCCATAAGCAGTGGCACTCTGATGTTCCATGCCAAGATGTGGCGACTCCACTAATTTGTATCCGTCCTCATAAAAAGGGTAGGGGCCAAACCAGTGTTCAAAACATTTCAGCATTAAGGCCGCCTGTTTAAATTGCTCTTTCGCCTTATCTAAATTATAATCGAGCACCCAATAGCTGCAGTCGAGTTTTCCTTTTTCCCCGTCAAATATTTCTGTGAAATTGCTGTATTTGCCGATATAGGGTATGATGTTATAATTATTAATAGGGTTGAGTACTTCCCATGTCCATGTAGTCGTGCCGTCGTTATTGTTCCGCTTGTTTTTCAGCCTTCCGTTACCAACACCTGTCAGTGTATCAGGAATGATCATACTTAACGTAGCACCCTTATCGGGTTCATCACTCTGGTGATCTTTGCAGGGATACCAGACGCTGGCGCCCAATCCCTGGCAGGCCACGCTCATCCACGGATTTCCATTGGCGTCCTTCTTCCAAATCCATCCACCATCCCAGGGTGGACGAATGGCTTCTCTTGGTTTGCCTGCAAAACGTAATTCCAGGTTTTGTGTACTGCCTTTCTGTATAGTATTTTGAAAATGTAAATGATAAACATTTCCCTCTCTTGTAAAAGGGATAGTTGCCGAAGAAATGCTTGCTGCTGTTAATTCCATGGGCTCCTGCAAATCTATTTGCATTTCTTTTCCCGGCTGTACTGCAAGAAAAGTAATCGTGTTGCTGCCCTTGATTGTCTTGGCAACATAATCAGGTTGTACAGTAATGGCATAATGAGTGACATCCCACCAACTCCTTTCGGGGTTAATCGTCCCGCGCAATGTGTCCTGGTGCGTATAGACATGTTGCTGGTGTAAAGTTTGGCTGAATATTGCCATTGAAAAGAAAGTCAAAATAAACAAGAAGGATGATTTTTTCAGTATACCCACGGCATTTGATTTTAGATTGCTAAATTTAAACCAGTTTGAACAACATGCCATCAAAAATATATATACGGTTAATTTCCCTGGGATTCATTGTAATGATGATAACAGCTTCCTGCAACAGCAGCAGCCAGCATAAAAAAATATTTCACTACAATGAATTGACGGGCATTGCTACGCTGGATCCGGCTTTTGCGAAAAATCAATCCATCATGTGGGCGGTGCATCAATTGTACAGCACTTTGGTAGAAACAGACAGCAACCTCCATACCGCTCCTTTGCTGGCAAAGTATTGGGAGGTGAGCAGTGACAGGAAAACGTACACATTCCATCTAAGGACAGATATTTTTTTTCACGACAACGAAGTTTTTACTGGAGGAAAGGGGAGAAGATGTGTTGCCAGCGACGTAGCTTATAGCTTACGGCGGATAATGGACAAACAAACCGCCAGCAGTGGCGCCTGGATATTCAACGATCGGGTTGACAGCCTGCATGGGTTTACTGCTGTCAATGATTCTACCTTTCAACTCACTTTATTAAAACCATTCAGCCCGATACTCGGTTTACTAAGTATGCAATATTGTTCCGTTATACCACATGAAGTGGTGGAGAAATATGGCAAAGATTTTCGCAGTCATCCATGTGGTACCGGGCCCTTCCGGTTTGTGGCATGGGAAGAAGGGCAGGCAATGGTGCTGGAAAAAAATGACCGTTATTTTGAAAGGGACGAGAACGGCAGGCGGCTTCCCTTTCTCGATGGTGTAAAAATTTCTTTTTATGATAACAAGGCGATGGAGTTCCTGATGTTTCAGCAGGGACAACTTGATTTTATGAATGATATTGATCCATCGTTTAAGGATGAGGTGATTGCGAAAACAGGAATGCTGAAAAAAGAGTGGCTGGATAAAATTGTGTTGCATAAACATCCTTATCTCAACATAGAATACCTTGGTATACTCGTGGATTCGACCAATGATGTGGTTCAGCATTCACCGCTGCGGTTTAAAAAAGTGCGTCAGGCTATCAATTATGGGTTCGACAGGAAGAAGATGATGTTGTACCTGCGCAATTCCATTGGCACTGCTGCAGAAAGTGGTTTTGTGCCGGCCGGACTCCCTTCATTTGATGCCAATATTGTGAGGGGATATCATTTTGATCCGGCTAAGGCAAGACAATTGATGAAAGAAGCTGGTTATGAAAATGGCCGCGGCTTCCCGGTGGTGAAATTGCTGACGATACCCGTATATGCAGACTTTGCCAGTTTTATCGCCAATGAACTGGAGCAGGTAGGCATCAAGGTACAGGTGGAAGTGATGCAAAAAAGTTTATTATTGGAACAAACAGCAAAATCGCAGGCTGGTTTTTTCCGCGGAAGCTGGATTGCCGACTACCCGGATGCAGAAAATTACCTGAGTGTATTTTACAGCAAAAACCCCGCACCCCCGAATTACACCCGCTACAAAAACCCGGCATTCGATGCATTGTACCTGCAATCACTGGAAGAAAACAACGATAGTGCTAAATGGAAATTATACCAGCGAATGGATCAAATGATCATAGACGATGCGCCGGTAGTGCCACTTTGGTATGATGAAGTATTCCACCTGGTCAACCCCTCTGTAAAGAATTTTCAACCCAATAGCCTCAACCTGCTTGAACTGAGACGGACATCGATCGACAGGTGATGGCACCCTTCTATTATAATTTTTTTTGTTATTTTTTTTGCAGCTTAACCAGTTGATATTTATCTTATAACGGTTGAAACCGATACCTTACAACAATCTTCAAAATTCCAACGCACTTGCACAATCAGGAACCACCTATTATTTTTGACCTGCATTTCGACAAACAACAACTTTGTCCATCTCCTTCCTGAATAACCTCTCCCAGTATCTTTTCAGAATAACCACCCGGTAATTTTTATCCTGAAAAACCATTCGTATTTAGATTTCGTCACCCTTTGAATCGTACTTTATGAAAGCGAATGGTACCCAAAAAAACATTATTGTATTATTTTTCTTTACTCTTCTTGTAACTGCTTCTTCGGTTCTCCAGGCACAGCCCGATTACCGTTTTGAAAACCCGGTGCTTGAATCCGGCACAGATGGCGCAGTCGGCGCTGTATATCGTTTCCCAAATGCAAAACCCGGTATTGATGCGTTGGTTTCAGTAGATGCCATAGCAGGTGGCGCTATCCTGTCCAATATCGACCGCACTGCAGACGGGTTCCAGGAAGCATTTCAACCTCAATTAAAAGTTGCATCGCTTTCCAACGGATACGCAGATTTTACCATCACGTTTGTGTTGGCTGGCACCAATACACCACAGGTGCAGACACAGGTAGATGCAACCGGTCTTGACATTGATGGTCAAACGAACGGTGCTGCAAAACTGTACGAATACAACAGTATTGATATGGGTGGCGGTGTGGCTGATTTCAATACACTCGGCGGCCAGTTGACGGTTGCACAGGCAGGCACAGCATTTACTGCCACTAACTTTACAGGAGTATTGTACGGTGCCTCCGTCGATACCAGTGCTTACGATGTCATGTTTACGGTTATGCGTGGTAATATGTCTTCATTCAAATTCCGCGCAGGGGCCAATAGTTTGCTGCCTGGACCAAGCACCCGGTATGCCAGCCTTTATTTCAAACGTTTTCATTACGCCAACTCTTTGCTGAGTGCACCGGCCCTTTTATCCTTTAATGGCAACGTAAAGGATAAAAAAGTTTCACTGCAGTGGAACTTATCAACTGATAACACGGTCAAAGAAATTATTGTTGAGCGTTCCAATACAGCAACACAATTTGTTGCCATCAACGCAGAAAATTATTCTACTGTACAAGCAGGTTATACCGATAACACCATTTTACAGGGAAATACCTATTACCGTTTGAAACTTGTATCCGTAAACGGGCAGGTTCAGTACAGCAACGTGTTGGTATTTCGCGGTGAAGATGTAAAGAAGTCATCTTTTAAAATGTACCCCAGTGTTGTTAATGACAATGCCACGATAAGTATTTCGGCGGGTAAGAGTGAACAAACCAACCTGCAATTAGTGGATTTGGGTGGCCGAACGGTATACCAGAAAAATATTTCGCTCCAGGCTGGTGACAATAGCCTTTCAGTGAACGGTTTTAGCCAGGTACAGCCCGGGACTTATATTGCCGTAGTAAAATCAGGCAACGATTTATTCAGCCAAATGATAATGATCCAGTAAACAATACACATTCGCCGTACCTAAGCTTTCGACAATCCTCCCTATGCGGAGGATTGTCCTTTTTTTGGCCGGTTTTTTCGTGGTTTTTTGCCCACATAAGCAACTGATTGATACAAGGTAAGGAGAACCTTCGTAAATATACGATGGCCTGAAACCCTTTGCAGGCTTGCATTATCGGGGAACGGAGATTATCTTTACCTCGTTGATTTACTAATCACGCTTCATAAATCCACATTATCCTCCTGAATGTAACCACTTAGAAAGCCAAATCCGGAAGAACCATTCGTAAAGCGTTTTCGTCACCCTTTGAAATTGTATTTTATGAAAGCGAATGGTACCCCTCAATCCTCGTTTATCAGAAGCCTGTATTTTATACTGTTTGTGCTTCTTTTTCTCCTGTCCAAAGTTTGTTTTTCCCAGCCTGATTATAATTTCAGTTCAGGTTCATTAATATCAGGAACTGATCGCCAGGTAGGCGCTGCCTACAGGTTTACCAATGTGAAACCTGGTTTTGATGCCCTGGTGACTATTACGTCAATATCGCCAGGTGTTAATGTAACAGAAATGGATGGCGCTTCAGGTTATCCGGAAGCGTTACAACCTACATTGGATGTATCACCGATGACATCCGGTTACCTCGAAATGAATTTCACCATTGTAAATGCCGGTACAGCCATACCAGCCGTTCAGTTGGAAATCCCGGTTACCTGTATTGACGTAGACGGATTGAAAGACAACGACGGTTTGGGTAACCCGGTCAATGAGTTTGACCAGATTAACCTCGGTGGTGGCTACCGCGACTATGATATGCTTGCAGGTGAATTGCTGGTAACACAGTCCGGTTCATGGTTCAATGGTACCAATATAGCTGGTATCGATTACCCCGGCCGTGATACCGCAGCGAGGTCGGTGATGTTTACTGTAGTGAATGCAAATATTTCCACGTTTACCATACGCGTCGGTGTCAACAACCTGTCTACAAAAAATGCCACCCGTTTGCGCAGCGTATATTTTAAAAAGTTTTTTTATCCCAATTCATTTTTAAGTGCACCTGCGCTGAGCGGTTTTACCGGTGTGGTGAAAGACAAAAAAACTTCCCTGCAGTGGACGCTGTCTGCCGACAATTCTTTGAATAAAATTGTCGTGGAGAAATCCACCAATGCCACACAGTTTTCTTCCATAGGTGAAATATGGTTAAACACCGAGGCCAAAACTGTTGCGCAAAACGGTTATACTGATAATGATCTTTTACAGGGCACTGTTTATTACCGCCTGAAAATGGTAGGTGCGGATGGCAAGGTACAGTACAGTAATGTGCTGGTATTTCGTGCTGATGAAAATAAAAAGCAGGCATTCAAAATGTACCCCAGTGTAATTAATGATAATGCCACTATCAATATCAGCGCTGTAAAAAATGAACAAACAAAATTGCAGGTAGTGGATTTAAGCGGTCGCGCCATATTCCAAAAAGATATTACACTGCAGTCGGGCGATAATAATATATCTGTTAACGGCTTCAGTAACCTGCACCAGGGAACTTATATAGCGGTTATGCAGGCTGGTAATACTACCTACAGTCAAAAAATTATGATTCAATAAAATCTTGAGGGTTGCTAAATCGCAGGAAGAGTCCTCGGCTGCTGCCGCAGGGCTCTTCTCGTTTTTTACCAGTTTTAATCAGAGTTGCTGAATAAATCCGATCACTTCTTTCACCATCTCCTGTGAAATATCAAGATGGGTGACCATTCTTATTTGTGTAGGAGAAATGGCAATGCAGCGTATATTGTCTTTATTAAATTTCTCCGCCAGTTCTTTCGCTGAATAAGGGGGCTTTACTTCAAAAATGATAATATTGGTTTCCACAGGCAGCATATTCCCTACAAATGGTTTGTAGAGCAATGCATCTGCTATTTGTTTTGCATTCCAGTGATCATCGGCCAAACGCCCAATGTGGTGATGAAGCGCATATATACCCGCAGCAGCCATAAACCCAGCCTGCCGCATTCCACCGCCGAAGACTTTCCTGGTGCGCCTTGCTTTATTAATAAACGAACGGCTGCCCACCAGCACGCTGCCAATGGGACAACCCAGCCCTTTGTTGAGGCAAATGGATATACTGTCAAACAACTCTCCGTATTGTCTTGGACTTTCATCTTTTGCTACTATGGCGTTGAACAAACGTGCGCCATCAAGATGAAGTGGAATTTGGTTTTCATCACATACCTGCCGGATTTTTCTTATTTCCTGCAGGTCATAGCAACTGCCTCCGCCGCGGTTGGCCGTATTTTCCAGGCTTACCAGTGCTGTCCTTGGTTTATGTACATCATCCGGGTTGATACCATTCCTTACCTGGTCCGCGGTAATTCTTCCCCTGTCCCCATCGATCAATTTCACCTGGCAGCCCGCATTGAATGCAATACCACCGCCTTCGTATAAATACACGTGGCTGCTTTTTTCACAAATCACTTCTTCGCCTGGTTGTGTATGGCATTTAATACCAATCTGGTTACTCATCGTACCGGTGGGTGAATACAATGCTGCCTCTTTGCCAAAAAAATCTGCGGCTATTGCTTCCAGTTGGTTGACACTTGGGTCTTCACCAAAAACATCATCACCTGTTTTCGCATGCATCATAGCGTCGAGCATAGCAGGTGTGGGTTGTGTCACCGTATCAGAGCGTAAATCAATCACCATCAGTTAAAAAATTATGCACGAAGGTAAAGTATTTGCGTGCCCTGCAAATAATAAAATGAGGCTGGCTATTTGCCTTTTGTCATATTTCTTTCGATCCATTCGACTGCTTTTTTCACATAATATTCCCGGTCGTCTTTTACTGTATTTACCAGTTTGCGAATGGCTGCATGTGCCGATTTATCACGTGTATACCATTCTACTAAAACCAATGACAGGCGCCTTTGCCATGGATCGGGAGAACGGTTGATAGATGCAGCCAGGGAGAAGATATCGTGTTGATGTGTTTTTACCAGCGGTTTTACACTTTGCATTCCCAGTGTATCACATACAGCCCAGTCAGAAATTTGCTTCGAAAATATGGCCACTAATTTCAGCGTTGCCTCCGGATTTTTCCTCGCAATTTTTCCCAACATCTTTGCAGCCAGCATTTTTTCCTCCAGTGCCCCGGATTTCCACAATGCTTTGACCAGTTCTATGCCTCCTTCTTTATACTTACCGGCTAATTCATTCAATACAGGTGTCCGTACACCGTATACTTTTTTTGCACCAGGTACAAATTTTTCATGCGCTGCCTTCGCCGCAGGATTGGCATGATGTGCTAAATACGATTGTATTTCTTCCAGGTATTGTTGCATTTTATTCAATGATTGAATTTTTGATGCGATACTTATTGCATAGCCTTTTTGCTCTTTCCTTTAATTGATCCTGGTAATAGCGGGGTGTATAAAAATTGCCCCTGTAAAGATTGTTGTAAGCAGCGATCAATGAGGGATTGTATTTTTCAAGAAACCTGTAATATAACATTTTACTGTCGGCCGGCTGGTTGCGAAACAGGGTGAGCCCGCCGGTTAATATATAATCTGCACCGTATTCTTTAGCGCAGCGGATCATTTCTTCCATGGCGGCCTCAGAATCTGAAATAAAGGGGAGTAACGGGATGGCGTTTACACCTGACAGTAAGCTTTCCTGTTTCAACCGTTGTATCAACGCAAGCCTTTGCAGCGGGGCAATGGCGCCAGGTTCGAGAACGGATGTAATGGCAGTATCCATAGTTGACAAGGATATAGAGAGAATAAGGCCCCGTTTCAATGTTTGTTGCAGGTCCGCAGGTAAAATGGCGGTTTTGTCAATTTCTTTCAGGAGTTCAATATCCCGCAAAATGAGGTCGCACTTGGTACTGATGAAAACTGGAAAGCGGTACTTTAATAACAATTCCAGCATTCCCTTTGTAATACACCATTTCTTTTCGTGGTGAATATAGGCATCTGTTGCAGACCCCACCACCACAATACCATATTGGCCCTTCTTTGCCCTCAGTCGCAATTGTTTTTCCAATACCTCCAGTGCATTTAATTTAACAGCAAGTCCCTGCTCCATATTCTCGCCATATTTACTGCCACGCACATAGCAATACAAACAATTACAACTGCAACCTTCGTATGGGTTCACCGTGTAGTCAGACAGGAACCAGGCGTCGCGCTGCTTTAACCTGTTAAGGATTGATTTGACATTTTTCTGGTGAAGCATGAAAAACTGAAATAAACTGTTGTGTGTACGCCCCGCTGGATTTATTTATTTAAATTGCCATTGAAATTATGTTTTTAATTCTGTAATTAAAACAGCGAACATTGAAACCTTATTACCTGCTGATTGCTTTATCTGCTATTCTGTTTACTTCCTGTCAGAAAGAACTTAACTATGACGTTACTACAGGCGGCACTACAACTACCGGGAACTACCAACCTACTACCAAAGATTCCTATTGGAAATACCAGGACAGTGCGCTTACCGGTGAGATAACGACATTGCTGGCGACGGGTACCACCAAAACAATCAATGCCAAATCATACGATGTTTTCAGTACCACCACGAGCGGACAGCCGGCTACTGAATCTTATTTCAACCGTTCCGGAAATCAGTACAGCGTACTGGGGTTTGTGGGTGGAACAGTCAACCTGGAATTTATTTACCTGAACGATAAAGAAGCCGTTGGTTATACATGGTCGTATAATGCAGGGACTGTTAATGGGTTTGCTGCAAAAATAAATGGAAGGATACTGGAGAAGGGAATTTCAAAAACCGTAAATGCGGTAAACTATCCCGACGTCATTCATACGCAGCTTGATTTACAGTATGATCTTGGTACCGGATTTCAAAGTGTTGGTATCTACGACTTTTTTATTGCAAAGGGCGTTGGTATTATACGGGTTGAATCGAATCTCTCCTTATTCGGGGCAAGCATCATCACTGTATCCAATCTTATTGATTATTCCATTAAATAAATATGCTCCCGCAGGCGCTGATCTATAGTTGTGTTTCTACAGCTATAGTTTTTTATGCCGTGGTTTACCGTTTTTACATGGTCCTGATTTGTATAGAAAAAATTCTATAGCTTCTTAGACATTATTCTATAGTCCTGCGGCCAATGTCATAGTACATTTGTATTGCAACGGGCTGATAAAAGAAGGGTACAAAACCGCCCGTTGCATATCCAATATCCGTAGAAAAATCAGTATCCTGTAGAAAACAATATCCAATTCCTATTTTGAAGACCAGGCGTGCATAGCCTAATCATCCGGCCCACTGAAAACCAAACGATGGTTGTTTATGCAGCGCTGACAACACACCAATAATCTTTAACATGATGGGTGTGTTCCAGGAGGCCATTGCTGAAAAGCAGTGGCCTTATTTTTTAGTAGCAGCGAATTCATATCAAATCAGTAATATCGCATCGGGTAAGGATTGTTCATTTTATTAAACTAAGAGATTATGCGACAACCATTAATGGTGAAAAACAGTATCAGCATCAAAGCACCTGCTGCAAAAGTGTGGGATGCGCTGACAAAGCCCGAACTGACAAAACAATATATGTTTGGCTGTGAAACAGTATCAGACTGGAAAGAAGGGAGTGAATTATTATGGAAGGGTAATTATGAAGGCAGGGATATGGTGTTTGTAAAAGGGAAAATTGTGCGAATCAAACCTGGGAAGTTTTTATCCTACACCACCATCGATCCCCATTCAGGTATTGCAGATACGCCCGATAATTACCTCACAGTCACCTACGACCTTGAGGAAAAGAATGGAGAAACCTTGTTTACTGTCACTCAAGGTGATTACGCCACCGTAGCCGATGGTGAACGGCGTTACCGGGAAGCTTACAACAACGGAGAGGGTTGGAACCCCATCCTTGTTGAAATCAAGAAACTGGTGGAATCGGGCCTGTAAATTCGGAGCTGTTACACTTCATCAAATACAACCAGCAATGCATATATCACACCCGGGAGCCAGAACAACAGTGTTAACAGCAGGCTGATCCAGAATTTGCTGTTGATTTCTTCTTCTTTCAGGTACACAGCCAGTGGCGGGAGCAGTATGGCCAGTATGATTAATAAAACCTGGTCGGTTTCTTTTTTTGATTTACCCGCTCTTTTGGCTGCGCGGTATTCCTTAAAATATTTTTTTGATTCTTTGACTCTTGCCCTTCTTTCCTTACGGCTCAGGCTCTTGAATTCGTCCACTGCTGCATTGATGGTCGTTTTATCGGGCTTGCCCGGATCGGTAGATGATGCAGCTACAGGTTCTGAAAACGATGCAGCAGATACAGGCGCTGCGAAAATTGAAATGATAACTGTAAGCAACAGAAGTTTGGTGATAAAATTTTTCATCATCAGAGGTGTTTTGGTAAAAAAAACAATAGCGTGGTAAATATAATGGTTTTGTTCAAAATTAATTTCCCGGTTTAAACTGGGCATCATCTATTTTGGTATTTACTTCTATTTTGTCGAAATTGATTTCTCCCTGTGGAACAGAACGCTTGAACGCAAACGTGTATCCCTCTGGAGTCTTGCGAAAATCAGAATAATCCGTTGTCAATTCCTGGTCATTGCCATCCTGGCCGGTAACCGTAATGATGTTCCTGACGTTGTTGTAGCTGTTGTCAAAATAATAAGTCGATGTTTTACCGCTTGCCCGGGTAAGTTTTATTTTGAAACATTCTTTGCCATCCACTGTTTCCTTTCCAAGGTACTCTATTTTGTTTCCCTTTGCTTTGTAGTCCACAAACGGGCCCTGGATATCAAGTTGTGTCTGTGATTCTTTCAGTTGATCGGGTGTAAGCGCAGTTGGTTCTGTTGCACCCATGAATGGGTTCATATTCCAGCCTGCAGCAGGTGTAACAATGCTGTAACCAGTTTGTCCCATTACTGAATATTCAACTCTGGCTCCTTTGTTTTGTACCACTACAAATTTCATGGTTACATCTGTTCCATTTTGGTTCAGGCTGCCTGTCATTACAATTGATTCCAGGGCCTTCAGTTTAGCCAGGCCACCGCGTGCTTCAATGTGTTTATTAATGATATCATCAGCGGTTTGAGCAGACAGGGCTTTCGCGAATGATAAACCAATTACTAAAAGAGTCAGAAATTTTTTATACATATTGTATCGTTTAAAGGATAAAGATAGTTTAAATAAAAATGCAGCAGCCAAATCCGGCTGCTGCCTGTGGAAGTTTTTGGAAAGGTCCCTATGATTTATTGCAAGCTGGCAACAAATCTTGCCGTTCCTCTGTTCCTTTGAAAAGTATCAATTGTTTGCCATCGATATGAAACCTATCTGTATTGTTCAATACCTCCATTATGGCAGTTTCTGTTTCCATACCCTGCGCACAAACATTTTAGTGCTGCCTGTGCTTGTAAAATGAACATTATTATTGGCAGTCAAATTGTTGAAGTGCAGGCATAAAAAAAGTCCCGTAGAAACGGGACTCGTAACCAAAACTAACTGCTTATGAGAAAAAAGATTGTTTTAATTTGATAACACAAATTTCTGCCTAAAAAACTAAAATTCTTGTTAAGGACTGTTAGTTACTTGTTAAGCATGTCGCTTATTTTACGATTTAAATTAAAATAAAATTAAAAACCGGTGCCTGTCGGGCACCGGTCGTTTTTCCAGCCATTTATGTACTATTTCTTTTTGTTTACCTGTAATGTTTCGGCCGCCTGCTGTGATATCCGGTGCAATACTGCCTGCTTCAGGTTTTTCTTTTTAAAAGTATCTTCCATTTGCTTGAGTGTTTCCCTGGCTGATTTTTCATCACCTTCCAGCAGGTATCCTTTGGCAAGATGACGATAAGTCCAGTTCAACGTGATATTGTCAATTCCTTCTGTGCCTTTGGAGGCAGTGAATACTTTTGACAATTTCGTTTCTGCTGTACCAAGGTTGCGTTTGCGTGAAGTTACTTTATGTGCTTTTGCATCTACCGTTTTAAATTTCATGGCATCATTGATACCGATGACCATGTCTGCATATACTGACAGTGGATTGGTTTTATATTTATCACTTACCTTATGCAGGTTATCCATTCCTTTTTTCAGGGATTCACTGTCGGAACCCATCAGGTAGAACTGCATACCGGTATCGCTATTGAAATATAAATCTGCAATGTCATCTTCGACCTGTGTTACCGGGGATTTCACCCTGATCACAGCCTCCTCTGATTGCAATATGCTGCCATCGGAGTTGAGGTAAGCGGCCTTTATCCTGTAGAAGCCTGGCTGGTCGAAATAGAAGCCATCCTTACCATAACCGATATAGGCACTTGCATAGGCGCTGTTGTTGTCTGCCGTCAATGTCACTTCATTGGGCGCCATACAATGATGGGCAACTGATTCGTACATGCATGACTTGCCATTTGGTTTCAAAATACCAATGCGTACCTGGTCGTGTTTCGGATGCAGGTAACCATTGACAGTTTTGCCATTCATGTCCATGCACCGGAGTTTTAATTCTACTACCACTGGTTCACCCAGTGCATAGGAATTTTTAACTGGTACGATTTCCAGTTTCAGGCCACTGTTGTTTTCAATAATTTCCCTGTCGAAAATAGTTGTTGAAGTATCACCTGCAGTAAGACCTGCGCCAACGGCCCAGTCACTACCACCCATAATCACATTGTTGCGGAAGCCATGACGGATATGTTGCAATTCACCCGTATCAAAACTGAAGGCAAAATTATTCCAGAAACTGCCAAGGCCATTACGCTGATCATATTTCCAATCGTAGTTCATCCAACTGGCACTGTCAGGTCTTCCCTTATCCCATGAATGCAGGAGATTGAAAGCATGTCCCAGTTCGTGTACATACGTGTATAGCAAATGACGACGGTAATCGGTATCTGTTGGATGATACAACCGAATGCTGTCCTGGAATACTGCTGAACCCTGCCGCATCAGGCGAAGGCTGGGCAGGTAATCAAACATGATACCGAGCAGTCGGTCATCTACTGCTTTACGTGCAGCAAACAGCCATACGGCCCATTGCGGTACATTGGCATAAATACTGAAATGCCTGATCATGGACGCATGCATTTCTGTTTCTGTCCAGCGCGCATCGGCGCCAGCCTCTACATTGCTGATGGGATCGGTTCCACTGGTGGAAATCATTTGAATACCTGCTTCTGCATAAGCTGTGTTGACAGTTAATGTGCGGTGCGGCAGTGGTGATGGCAATTCACCTGTATTGTAAGAAGTAAGCAGGGAAGTACCGATTTCATAGTCGGATTCGAGGCGAACTGTCCTGAAATAAGTATTGCTGAAAGCGCAATTGTATACAGCGCCTGGCGTGGTACCGCGGAAGAATGATACCTGTGCCGGTGCTGCTGGCAACAGGATCAGGTTGCGGTTGATTTCAATACGCACCCTGTTTGCCCAAACTGTAGTGGTACCCGTTATGCCACCATCAATGATAACTTTAGTGGTAGTATAAGAAACAACGGGTGACACAACCTTGAATGAACCAAAATAGTTAACAACACTGCCAAGGGAGAAGAAATCAAAACTTGCAGTGTTTAGTGTGCGCGGGCGATCAACATCTACGCGCAGATCGAGGCGGAAACTGCCAGATATGCCGCTGTAGGAACCACTCACCTGGCGCCTGATGAGGATGGGAATGGGAGCAGGTGTACCTGCTTCTGTCGTAATATCGCTGCCCAGTCTTTCCTCCGGGTAAACAATATCTTCCGGAGCTGCTGTAAGAGATGGGTCCTTTGCCTCCGCCAGTCTTCCATCGGGACCGATTTCAATTTTTTGCGGAGCTTCTGTTTGATTTTTTCCATTTGCATCGGGAGTTGTCTGAGGTGGGAATTCGAAAAGCGCTGTACCCGGTTCCAGCAATGATGGATCTTTTGCTGCCATGACTGTAGTTTTTAATGGTGAACAATATAATTTCCTTGTTATACACAGAGCAAGCGGCACTTATATTATATCCACAGGGCAGTGATTGACATGCGGGGAGGTACTGGTTACAGGTCTGGGGGAGAGGCTCATGGGGAATGAATGGAAGGAAGTATACCGGAAATCCGGTTATTGGTTTGTTTGAAACGAAGTACGATTCACTTGACCAGCCGAATTTATTTTGTCGAAGGGATTTGAGGTATGCTTTAGAGTGGTCAAAGCTACAGCATCGCAGAGCGATAAACAATACCTCAAAGCGGTTATATTTATGCACATGACACCTTTGGCAACTACTTCGCCAGGTGCCGGTTTCGGGCAGACGGTATTGTTGTGAGTTGTTTATTCGATAAAATAGACGCGCCTGATTTTACCATTTTCAATGTTGTAAATTGCTACGGCTTCCAGTGGTTTATCGCCAAACCCTGTTACTTTTTCATTGTCTATGATGGTATTGCCCTGGATAATCCTGTTTGTTATTTCACAATGCAATGCTGGAACCTGTTTCATCCAGTCGTACATTTTTCTCATCTGTTCTTTCCCCTTTGCCAGCAGTTTCCCGGGAAAATTATATAGTTCTATATCTTCTGCGTAAGGCTCCAGGAATGCATCCAGGTTATGCGCATTGTAGGCGTTTAACTGCCTCTGTACCAGTGCAAGGGGCGAGTCAGTAATCAAGCTGGAAGGAATGATTTTTTCACCCCTGTGAAATATAAGTTGTATCTGTAAAAGGTTATCCAGGTTATCTGCAGGGTTGGCACTTAACAGTAAGAGGTCTGCCCGTTTACCAACGGCAATGCTTCCCCATTCCTTTTGTTTGCCAACGGCTTTGGCGCCATTTATCGTAGATGATTGCAGGATTTGCCAATTGCTCATACCTGCTGACTTCATGGCCTTCATTTCTTCCTGGAATGAAGTAGCGTGCAGCGTACCGATATTACCTGCATCTGTGCCGCTGGCAATGGTGATGCCGGCATCTGCCATTTTTTTCAGGTTAATCATGCGAATGGAATCATCTTTCCTGTCCAATGCCTCCAGTCTTGCTCCCGCAGTTTGCATCCTGTTGGCAATCGCCTGGTAACTGCTGTTTTTTAAATCAAACAAAGAGCTAAGCTGGTAAGGATTGGAATGAACAAAGTCGTGATAACTGTAATTGGTTTTTTGTAAAAATGTTTTTGTGTAATTGTCTGCCACGATGAGCGTTGGGCACAATACTATTTTTTTTGTCTTTAATAATTGTATAAATGCATCGCTGACAATTTCGTCATCCACCCCATGCACCAGGAAGTCGCAGCCACTTTCAACAGCCAATTGTGCGGTTATGCGTTCGGTAGCATGCACAGCCACGCGCAAATTGTTTTTGTGCGCTTCATCGATGGTTGCCTGTACAATCGGGAGGTATTTCTTTGCTGTTTCCTCCACATTATTTCCCAGCGCAGCGATGTACCAAATTTTTATAAAATCAGGTTTGGCGGACAATTGCTTTTGCACCATTGCCCTTGCTTCCTCCGGTGTTTTTACATAATAGAAAGGTTCATCGTTGTCCAGTTTTTTAAATGCATCGGGTTCATAGGTAGTGATCAGCGGGCCCGTCATATAAATGGCAGGGGAGAAGGATTTGTTTTGAAAAGTATCCCGCTGCAGCAGGAAGTTGATCGTTGAGCCAACATCTATTACACTCGTGATGCCATTTTGTAAATAGCGGCGCAGGAAATCTTCCATATTGTTATGCGTCCAATCAATTTCTTTTTCATAGGGCTTAAATTTCCTTAAGTCAATCGCATCGGGGCGGGTATATAAACCACCACTCTGAAAAAAATGTACATGGGCATCGGTCATGCCGGGCATAAGGAATTTACCACTGCCGTCTGTTATATCGGCATTGGCAGGAACGATTGTTTTTTTAACTGGTGTAATCGCCGTTATCACTCCATTGGTGATGGTTACCGTCATGCCCGGCAACAATTTCGTATTGTCAACATCCAATACCGTTACATTGGAAATATAAGTTTGGCAAATAGCGGTGCAGGCTGTGCAGCAAAACAACAGGAGGAAAAAGAGTTTTCTCATGCGATCAATGGTTTGGTTAAAACGCACAATAAATGTAAAGTAAAATTATGGCGCCACCATCAAAGCGTACAATGTGAAGAGGAATTCAAAAGGAGGCAATATTATTGTGGCACTTCTAACTTGTGAATAACGTAATAAGCCAGCACAACCAGTACGAGGATAATGATAATGGCGAGGTAAATCCAGGGGTATTCCTTGAGCCGGCGTTTTTCCTTCCGGATTTTTTTCTGTTCCAGCTTTTTCTGAAGGTCTATGTTTACCTGGTCGACAATAGCCTGTATGTTTTTACGGTTTTTTACTTCGCCCAGCCCTTCTACAGCATCATTGACAAAATCGTTGTCGGCCATTAGTTTTTCCACTTCATGTTTTTCTTCGGCAGACAGTTTGCCCGCGAGGTAATCCATCAACTTCTGGTTGTCGATGTCCTTATTGCTATTGGATAATATGTTTAATAAATCGTTGTTCATTATTGGTTCAGCTTACGCTCCATCAGTATTTTTAAATTTCGTTTGCCATTTTGTATATGACTTTTCACCTGCATCATAGTATAACCAGTACTGTCTACAATTTCCTGGTAAGATTTTTTATCCAGGTAAAACAAAGTTACACATAGTTTCTGCTCCCTGTTCAGTTCTCCGAGCGAGATGGTCATCATATCGAGCATCCGGTCTTTGTTCAGGTGGTTTTGTTTCGATTCATTGTCCTCTTCCGGCCCAACAGCCTGCTCGGGAAGCGCCGCAGGCATTTTACCCTGGCGGTCCCGCAGCTTCATGAGGCAATGGTTTTTGGCAACCATATACACCCAGCTTTTAAAATATTCCACGCGGTACTTTTGTAGTTCTGCGATGACTTTTAAAAACACCTGCTGAACGGCGTCTTTTGCTTCTTCTTCGTTTTTTAGGTATTTCATGCAAACACCAAACAGGAGCAGGGTATAGCGTTGCAGCAATATTCCAAGCCACTGATTGTTTTTATCGGCGTAGAAGTTTTCCAGCAGTTCGTTGTCGGCAATATGTTGGTGGCGGTCGGAAATCACAGGTTAATTTATCGAATTAATCACTGATAAGATGCAGAAACAGGTAAATTTCATACCCTTGTTTACTATAAAACTAAGCAGTTGTAAAATTATTGCGAGGCCTTACCTGTATACCGGTGGGTGTATAAGTAGGCTATTGGTGTGAAAGATGATTATTTATCCAGCAGCAGCATTTTTCCCGCTACCAGTATGAGCACAATGGCAAATATTTTTTTAATGGTTTCCTGCGGAATGGCAATCGCAAACTTACTTCCCAGCCAGCCACCGAGCACAAAAGCTACACACATAATACCGACTACTTTTACATCAATAAATCCCGCTTTGTAATAATTAATGACGGCCAGTATGCCTACGGGTAATAACAATAAACCCAGTGAAGTGCCTTGTGCTGCTTTTTGAGAAAACCCCAGTATATACACAAGTGCTGGTACAATAATAATACCACCGCCGATACCAATCATACCACTTAATACGCCGGCCGCCAATCCTACGAGAATCAGCAGGAATACAGTTTGCATTGTCATATTGATGGATTTGTCGTTCACAACTTATTTTTTAAAATTTTCTTTGTAAGAATTGACAGCATCCTGGATTACTTTCAGTGCCATGGCCTTGTCGCCAAATTCTTCCACGACCACTGTTTTATTTTCCAGTTTTTTGTATTCCTCAAAAAAATGACGGAGTTCGTCAAAGAAATGCTTAGGCAATTCCTCAATATTGTTGTAGTGGTTTACACTAGGGTCGGTATTGGCAACGGCAATGATTTTATCGTCAGCATCACCACTGTCTACCATCTGCATAACGCCGATTACTTTTGCTTCCATCAGGCAAAGTGCCTGGACGGGCAATGAGGTGAGGATGAGGATATCCAGCGGATCTTTGTCGTCACCATAGGTTTGCGGTATGAAGCCATAGTTACAGGGATAATAAAAGGAAGAATAAATAACGCGGTCCAGTTTGAGCAATCCGCTTGCCTTGTCTATTTCATATTTGCAGCGTGAGCCCTGGGGGATTTCTACAATTGCGTTTACTACGCGCGGCGCATGATCTCCTACCGGTACGCCGTGCCATGGATGAGATACTGTAAGCATATTAGGTGGTTATTGTCCCTGCAAACCTACAAATCAATTTTTTTAATTCAGGGATTTGTTTTCTGCTAAGAAAAAACCTGCTGGAATACCGCAGGTCTTTATCATTGTCGTATTGTTAAAATTCAGTATCAATTTTAAACCCGAAGAGTTCTCCTTTTTTCCAGCGTTTTAAATCTTTCCGGTAATATTTACTGTTGCGTGATGTAAGTTCTTCCGGGTCCAAATCATTCAGGTTGGGTCTCCCGGCATTAACCCAGGCTGTATACCAGTAATTGGCAGTGGCCGCAATGGCCAGCTTCATTTGTTTTTCGATCATTCCATTCAGGGCTTCATGGTATTTTTTTGAATAGTCCTGCGAATGTACCCATTGGTTGTATTTGTTTTTAACCACATTGCCATTGGCATCCTTGTCGTAGATTTTATCGGCAGGATAAGTACTTTTCAATTGTCTTTCCGTCAGCAGCAAAGTATCAGCGAGTTTGTGGCTTTCATTAATGATGCGCCAGGTTTCTTTTTTAATGTCGTCGATGTATACTGCATCACCGGTATAAAAAGTATATCCATTGCCAAACATTTCAGGTAACTGGGATTCCCAAAAAGCATGGATACCACGCTGATCGGTTAACTGGCCGTCATGGTTGAGCGAAGTATGCAGGGGCATATGTGCGTCGGCGATATAATGTCCGAGGTCACCGGCAATGAAAAGTATTTCCGATTTCTTCCTGTCCTGGAAAGCCTTGGTTAGTTTTTCCGTCATCTCTTCCATGTACCAGGGGAGGATGCCGTTTTTATCGAGAAATTTGGCGTCGTATTTTGCGATTACATCCTTCATCGTGGCAGGTAATGTATCCGACGGGGACGTTTGAAATGATTCCAGGTCGATATAGTGCCGGGAGAACTCTGCCTTGTCATTAATGGTGTATTTTCTTACATCGGGGATAACCGATTCTTCCGTGATAAAATCGATATGGTTGTAAAAGAACCGGCGCATATCTTCCGGCAATGCGAATACCGCTGCGCGGTTGATGTGCTGATGTCCCCAGGTGCCCCAGGAAAGCAGGGTTGTGGCAAATACTACGAGAAACAGTGACAACGCGCCTTTCATTAGTTTCATTTTCATGATAGTTCGGGTGAAGGTGATGGAATAATTATTTTATTTCGGAACGATGGTCATACCCAGCCAGGTGGCTGCGAGGCCAAGTACAATACTTAAAAACAGGTACAGGAAAAATATACTGTATCGCTGTTGCTGTAACAAAAAAATGGATTCTGCAGATAAGGATGAGAAAGTGGTAAAGCCACCACAGATGCCGGTGGCGAGAAACAATCTCCAGTTTACATCAAATTGGCTGTTGCGGGCAGCGATGCCAAATACAATACCAATTACAAAACTTCCAATGATATTTACCAGGAAGGTTGCCAGCGGGAAGGAGGCTGATTTAAAACCGATGTTGACAGCAAGCCGCAACATACTGCCCAGCATTCCTCCCAATCCTACCAGCAGGAAATTTTTTATCATCAGTGATGTTTAACGATGTCTTTTAAATCTACCAGCCATTCACCATTGGTTCTGACTATCCGCAGGGTAGTGGTATCTTTTTTATAGCTATTGGAGTACACGTAGTTCAAAGTGGAATCGTTTAATTTTTCAGTAGTTATTACGATGATATTGGCTTCTTTTTTCCCTACTTTATCTTCCTGTGGTAGTTTATCGTAGTCAGTTTTCCATTTGCTCAGCATCATCGTATTTACGTCGCCGGAGTCTTTGTAGAGATAAAACAGGGCTTTATCATAATTGCCATCGAGTGAGGCCCGGACAAATTCACTTGCCGCATCCAGTGCATCATCGGCTTTTTTATAGCTGTCCGGATTGCTGCAGGATATGGCAAAGCCGGCAAAAAGAAGCGAAATGATTTTCTTCATGTAAAAATGTTTCGGTACAAATGTATCGAAACATCGTATTCGGGTATCAACAAGTTTTTAACTGTTATCGTAGCGGACAAATAAAAAAGGCGTTGCCTGTAGCAACGCCCTGTTCTTATAATTCCGGATTTTTATTGCGATTGGTTTTCCTCGCGAATTTTTTCCCTGTCATAAGCACGGATGATGGCTTTTACAAGCCTGTGACGAACCACGTCTTCCTCATCCAGTTCTATATGTGCTATTCCATCAACATTTCTTAATATACGAACCGCTTTCTCCAGGCCGCTTCGCTGGTTGCGCGGAAGATCCACCTGTGTCAAATCACCCGTAATGATAGCTTTTGCATTGGCGCCAATACGTGTGAGGAACATTTTAAGCTGCAGATCGGTGGCATTCTGTGCTTCATCGAGAATAATAAAAGCATTGTCGAGCGTACGGCCACGCATATAAGCCAGTGGTGCAATTTCAATGGTGCGCGTGCTCATGTAATAACCCAGCTTATCGGCAGGTATCATATCGTCCAGTGCATCGTATAACGGACGCAGGTATGGATCAATC
Organism: Chitinophagaceae bacterium; assembly: GCA_044223995.1. Classification (GTDB taxonomy): domain Bacteria; phylum Bacteroidota; class Bacteroidia; order Chitinophagales; family Chitinophagaceae; genus JACMLD01. The sequence continues at coordinate 59,890 of JBGALE010000008.1, read as the reverse complement.
TTTTCTTTTAAATCGCCCGGGAGGAAACCAAGGCTTTCACCGGCTTCTACAGCGGGACGTGTGAGGATGATCTTTTTGACCATTTTATTTTTCAGCGCACGCACCGCTAAAGCAACGGCAGTATATGTTTTACCGGTACCGGCAGGGCCAATGGCAAATAAAATATCATTCTTCTCCGTAGAAGCGACCATCTTCTTCTGGTTGGCCGTTCTTGCACGAACGGTTTTACCGTTGGGCCCGAATACAAGTATATCGTTCGGGTTGCGATCGACAAAATGATCCACTGTCTCGGCGTCATCGCCGCCGAGTATCTGTTCGAAATAATTTTCACTCATATGCCCGTTGCGTTCCAGGTATTGCACGATGAGATCTATTTTTTCTTTGGCTGTTTCCACTTGTTCGGGTGAACCACTCAGTTTTACCTGGGTGCCCCTGGAAAGGATTTTTAGCAGTGGAAATTTCTTTTTGAGTATATCTAGCTTACCGTTATTTACTCCGAAAAATTCGATAGGGTTAACGGTTTCAAGGTTGATGATTGCTTCTGTCAAGTCAGTTCATTTTAAGTTCACAATTAGCAAAATAATTTTTTAAAGAACTCGCTGCCGTTGCATCTGTTTCAAATATAAACCACGGCAATACATATAACCTAACCTTACTTATCAACAACGTGTGGATAAGCAAAAGGTTGTGTTGCATTTCCAATTTTTTGGAAAATTGTTAATGTTGGATTTTTTGCATTACGTATATTAAAAAATAAGGCCCGCGAAAGCGGGCCTCTTCACTGTATCCGCCAGTGAAAAACCAAGGCTTAGGGATTTGGCGGTACAGTTAGCTCTTGAATATTTTTGTTGTAAACAAATTATTTCCCCTGCTGCTCCTGACGGCAATAATATAAACGCCACCAGGTAATCCCGCAGGAAGATCAACCGAACTATTGTTATTGCCAGCAGCAATACTGATTTTTGATGAATTGATTTTATGACCATCAGTTGCAAAAAGATCTATTATGTAATCGTCTTTCACCATTGAATTCACCTGCATATTGACAGCATTCCCTGCAAGTGAGCTGACGGAAATTGTCGCAGCCGGGGAAAGGTTGGTATTTACTTTTACTACGAACGAAAATGTGCTGAAACCTTTATAGTCGGTTTGTTTCAACCGGTAGTATACAACGCCGGAATATGATTCCGCATCGTTTACAAAATAGTTACTGCTGGGAGAACTGTTCTTAACGGAGACGGTGGTGATACCTTTCCAGTTTACACCGTCAGTACTTTTTTGAACCGTGTATGCTTTTGTATCCTGTTCAGTAGTCGCAGTCCAGTTAATATTTACCTGTTTGTCTTTAACCTGTGCGTTAAATGCTATCAGTTTAACCGGGAGGAGTGTAAAACTGCTGAAAAATGGTTTGAAATAAATACAAGTCTGCCTGATTTCATCGCTTCCATAATTGGATATCGCTCCATTGCGGTACTGCAGTGTACTGATATTGGTAAAATTCATTTGAAACATGGCTTCGCGGTGCGCCGTGTCAATCAGTGGTATGGTCGTAACCTGTCCCACCGCTTTACTGCGTACGCCATCAAATGAAATCTGCAAATTGGTATAGGGATCTACAGCAAAACTTCCGGGTGTGGCGGCTTCCACAAATTCCTGTAATGCCACATTATCTCCATCCACATCAATACCGGTAACAGCCAGGCATGCCAATGTGGTATCTGTATTGGTTCCGGCTTTCTTAAAAGTTATTCTCCATTCCAGGTAAGAAGTTGTATTGGCAGGGGCTGTAACATAAGGCTGAAAGGCATCATAATACCCAGCGCCGGTGGTATTATCGATTTCAACGAGGCTGGCGCCGCCAACGAGGTAGATGATTTCAATATGCGCATCTACTCCGGGAATGACGTCTGCAAAATTATAAATGGCACCCACCTGTTTATCGGTACCGCTGATAAGAACGGGATCATGAAAGGTTAAAGATGGCGCCGTGCATTGTGCCGATACAGCAATTGTTAATGCTGTTAATAGCAGGCAAAGGGCGACAAATATTTTCACGGCAAAGGAAAACAAATTGTTCCTTTTGTGAATTTGGCTGCCCTTGTGGTCGCAGGCAGGGTAAGTTTTCATCTCAGGTACGATTTAAGGTGGCTCATGGCGGCCTTTCCCGGGATGATTGGATCAGGAGCTTTTCAGGGATATTATGGAGTGGTTAATTCAATGCAAGATCGCAATAAAAGCGAGCGTGGGCAAGCTTTTCGACTGATTTCCAACGGGCAAAAGATAGCGTCCATCGAAATTATTCTAAACTGCTTTTCTGGCCTTGCTGATTTGCTCAATCAGCTTAAAAGGAAGTATCATTAGCGTAACCGCCAGCAGGTTGGCAACGAACGGGGAAATGGGGAACTTGTACATGGAAAGAAAACAAATATCTGCGAGTATGGTAATAATAATAGCAATGATCTCTGCCAGTTGGTACAATTTCATGTAAGTTGTTTTCTGTGTGTTCAAAAATGTTGGACTGGAATGTCCCGATCCCAGCCAGTTGACTAACAGGAAATACAGGATGATTGGAAATACAAAATCAACGCCACAAAGGAAGGCGCATGGTAAAGGGAAAGATGGATGATTTTCAAATTAGGTTGGCAGGAAATCCACAAACGACCCAATAATTTGTGGTGAAAGTTCCCCATTTGGTCAGCGGATGAATGTTGTTTTATTACCAACAATAAACCATCCCGGCGAACATGATTCGTCTTCTCAATAAACAGCGTAGATAAGGAAAGGGATATATGGAGAAAAACTACCGTGCGTTCAATTGTATTTCTTCTTCAATCGCCTCATGATAACTCATCTCGTTTCTAAGCACCCATTCAGGAAGTGGTTGTGGTATTATCTTCCACACATTATCCTCTTTCTGCATGCGAAACATGATCCTGTTCCCCCGGTCATCACTCACGTCAACCGTGAATATCCCTTCCTGGAGCCCACCCAGTTTCCTGAAATTAAATTCCTTTAAACGCCCATCCGCCTTCAGCAGTTTCGTAAACTGAATATTCTTTACAAATTGGATATGCATACTTACTAGGTTGAATTTATTTCAATATCAATTCTCATGCTACAGTTTGGTAATAACTTCCTAATACTCGTAAAAAGTTTTGCACAGAAATATTTTTATTAAGACGTGCTGATCATTTCCGTACTCTGCTCTTCCACCTCGAGAATAGATGCCCGGTACCGAATGATCCTGGTACCTACCGTTAAAACAATAAAACTCGACAAAGCGCAGACTGCCATCACACCTGTCATGGGGAGGGCGGAGTGATTGTTCAGGAAGCTGACACAGGCGGAAGTAAAAGCACCGATGCTCATTTGAATACCGCCCATTAATGCCGAAGCACTTCCCGCATTCCGGCTGAACGGCGCCAGTGATAAGGCGGAAGAATTGGGGAAAATAAAACCCTGGCAGCAAAGAAATATGAATATAAAGAAAATGGTGCTGAATAAATCCAGCCAGCCCATCAATGCCCCAATAAACAACAATAAACCAGCTACCGACTGGCAGATCAACGCAATGCGTATAATGTTCTCACTTTTAAATGTTCGTAATAAAACACTGTTCAACTGGCTGGAACCGATCAGTCCCATAGCTACAAGGGCGAATATCCAGCCGTATTGACGTTCCGATACGCCATGCAATTCCATAAACACATAAGGTGAACCTGCTATATAGGCATATAAACCTGCAGCGGCAATTGAGCCAGTGAGTGCGTAAGTATAAAACTGCGGCTCTTTTAATACGTGGTAAAAGCCAATGGCAATAGGCTTTGGCCTGAGCGAAATGGATGTATCCGGCTCACGGCTTTCCGGCAGGAAATAATAGACTGCTGTAATAATAATCAGCGCCAGTATAGTTAGCGCCACGAACACATATTGCCATCCAAACGATGCGGTGATATAACCACCCAGGGTCGGTGCAATAATCGGTGAAACACCCACCACCAGCATGAGCAATGAAAATATCCTGGCATTTTCTTTCACATGAAAAAGATCCCGTACCATGGCCCTCGATGCCACCATGCCCACACAACCACCCAACGCCTGCACAAGACGAAGCGCAATGAGTACATCAGCCGTTGGCGCCACGGCACAACCAATGGATGCGAGCAGGTAGAGTGAAAGACCAATATATAATGGTTGCTTCCTCCCAAACCGGTCCAATAATGGGCCATATAAAAACTGGCCTGCGGAAATGCCAATAAAGAAACTGGACAGCGACAATGATATGTGTGCAACTGTTGTATGCAATGAAGTAGCTATGGATGGAAAACCCGGCAGGTACATGTCTATCGAAAAGGGCCCGATAGCAGATAACAGCCCGAGGATAAGTATCAGGTAAACTTTTTTCCGTCCTTCAATCATGATAATAGGCTGTAAAGCTATGCCAGATAATCTGAAAAATAAATTAATAAGCTTCAATTCCTACAAATCCCCGGTGGGCTGGGAGTATACGCTTTCCAAAAAAATCTGCTGGCGGATAAGGAAGTTGTTTTACTGAAAATGGAAAATGTTTCTTCAACACCGCAGATCCTGGCCCGATGCGATAACTGTTCAGCAGCAACGCCAGTTTTCGGGTATCCCCGGCAGTGAGTTTCTTACCAGGCTCTACCCATCGCGGATTTAGTTCCAGCATGCCGTTGGTGCCGTTTTCAGATTCCTGCCCGTTCATTTTTCCCTGCCATGCGCCGATGGATGTCCAGTCAAACCTGCCCCAGTGTATATCGTATACACGGTTATACGAATAGTAGTTGTTGTGCAGAAAATAAATAGCAGCTGTATCAGGTTCGTCGCTGCTGTTTATCATTTGTGCTTCATCGGTGGTGGTAAATAAATTATTCATTACCCTCACGCCCCTGCAGTGTGGCCCCATGATACGAAAGGCACAGGGAATACCATCCACCACACTATTGCCCGATACAAAGATGGCGTTGTTATAAATATAGGAATTGTTCACCCTGTTATTGCTGTCAACACCCCAGACACTGATTCCCCCGTAATTATTTTTCCTGCCATCGTCGCGACTGATATTAAACCGGATGATATTATTCTCAAATGGCATACCGGCGCCGTATTCTGCCAGCAGGTAACCAGCGCCTTCATTGTCATGCGAATAATTGAATTGAACCGTACAATTCACTGAACCACCATCAATGTCAAAGCCACCGCCATCTTTTGTTAACCCCGCATGATTGTTATGTGATTCGCAATATTGAATGACGGCATTTTTGCACAACCATACCCAAATACCCACCGGTCCACCGCCGGTGCAACGGTTCGATGCGCCGTTTTCATAGGCTTCGCAATGTTCTATCAACAGGTTTTCTACCTGCCCCATCACGATGCCATTGCCACTATGATTGCTGGTTTTTGTAAGAATGCCTTTGTTGTTATATGCTTTGCAATAAGCGATATAAAAATTACTGTGATGAAAACCGGTTTGTACTGCATAAGACGATATGCCAGCTTCTCCATTATTGTAAGCATTGCAATGGACAATTCGCACGTCATCGTACCCTTTTACATGGCTGTCTTCTGCCGTGCTAAAAAAAATACCCTGCTGGTTGTAGTGTGCTGCCTCACAATTGTCAATTATTATTTTTTTGCAGGAGATATCTTTCCTGCTGGAATAAAAATGTATACCCGCCACTTTGCCATCGTCAACACCGTTTCCCAGTACCCTTAGGTTCTTCAGCGTAATAAATGAACAGTTCTCTGCATATATGCCCGTTTGGTTACCTGATTTAATCACTGCCTTTCCTTTTCCGTAGGTGGACAGGGTGACGGGTAGCCCCGGTTTGCCACTGTCAAGGCTGTCAAAGGTGATATTTCCTTTAAATGTTTTTCCGCCCTGCAGCAGGATTTTATCACCGGGCATAAACCTGTGTTCATTTATTTTCTGAAGGGTCTTCCATGCATGGGCTGGATGGCGCCCATCGTTGTGATCGTTTCCCAGGGGGCTCACATAGAAAATAGTTGACCTACTCTGTGCTATCACAAGCATGCCGGGTATAAGTATGGTAATACAACTGGTAAATATTTTCCTGGTGGGCATCAAAACTGTAATGGTTTCAGGATAAATGTAAATATTATTATGCAGCCATGCCCATCATTTCAAAAGACACTGTGAATGACCTTATCTTAGCACTAAATACATCAATCAAATGGACATTATTGTAGCTGGTTCTTATGAAGAACTATCGTCTATTGCAGCAGACAAAGTAATTGCTGCACTGGATGCGCGTGAACGGCCATTGTTTTGCGCTGCTTCCGGTGATTCGCCGCTGGGTTTGTACCGCGAACTGGTGAAAAGACAGCATTCCGGTAAAACTAATACCGGTAAATGGTCGTTCATCGGTTTGGATGAATGGCTGGGCATGAATAAAAATGATGAAGGCAGTTGTGGTTTTATGGTCAACCAGCAATTGATCATCCCGTTAAATCCGCTTGCTGAAAATATCTGTTTTTTTGATGGCAGGACAAGCGACCCGGGAAAAGAATGTGAAAGAGTAGAAGCCTATATACAGTCAAAGGGTGGCATTGATGTGGCAGTGGTCGGTTTGGGTATGAATGGCCATATCGGGTTGAATGAGCCGGGAACATCTCCTTCTTTGCGCGCGCATGTATCATTGCTTGATCCGCAGACTGCGCAGGTAGGACAAAAATATTTCAATAACCCAACACCGCTGACACATGGTATTACACTTGGATTGGCTACATTGATGGAGGCGCGACAGGTGATATTGATTGTGAACGGCGCAAAGAAGGCATCCATCATTCAGCAGGTGGTGGAAGGAGCGGAGACTGCGAGTGTACCGGCTACTTTGTTCAGGCATCACCCTTCCTTTACCATTATACTGGATAAGGAAGCTGCAGCTTTACTGAAGGAATAGATAGAAATCAGAAAAACGCAGTTCAGGAAACTGATTCGATTTGTTTTCTCAGGAAGCTTTCAATCTGTCCGCAGGAAATAAACAGCGGTTTGGATGTAATACTGATATGCAGCTCCTGTCCGCGGATGGTATAACTGCCTGTGAGGCTGCCAAAAATATTGATGGTAAAACTCCCTTCGGTATCATTTCCATTGAAAGTGCCTTTGTTCTTTTCCACTTCTTCTTGTATACACGATAGAATGACCGATGCCGGTGCCGTAAAAGGGATAATAAAATTACAGGAAGCCATACTGCAAAAATAGATTATTTATACAGAGTAATTTGTCCCGGCTATTTTATCGTATCAATTTAATTTAACAAAGAAGATTAGTACATTCATCAGCGAATAACTATTTTTAAATTCAATTCGCAAATATGAAATACTTGTTCATCTTTTTATTCTTGCCGGTGCAGTTGCTGGCACAGGATTGCAAGCTGCAGAAGGGAATGGATCCCATCAGCAGCAAACCAACGCTTTCCACGGGTTTTATAGAATTATCCGGCACTACACTGTCGATTGATGCCAATAATAAGGAAATCGATTTTTTCTTCGTCGTAAAAAACCCTGTGGCCAGGTGCCTGGATGAAAATACAGGAATCACCGTGATGTTTGAAGGCGGTAAAATAAAAGCTGAATACAAAAACAGCGGTTCACTGAATTGCGACGGAATACTCCACATCACCTTTAAGAATTCAGCTTATACGCCGTCGCCCCTGCAGCGATTGGTGTCAAAAAAGATTGTAACCATTCGTTTGCACAGTGAAACAGGTAAGCCATTTGACATCAACCTGGAGCCGGCACAGCAACAAATGCTAATGGATCAGATCAATTGTGTTATTAAAGAAAGTAAGACACTACTCTGATAGTTATTTCTTCCGTGTACTGATGGCATACACAGACCCATTAAATGAAATGGCCTGGCGGTTGTTGCTGGTTACCTGCAATACAGCATACCCATTTTCAGAAATGAAAAGATTGAGTTGCCGGGGATCCTGCACATCAAGTGGTTTAATAACAATGTCCCAGCCACCTTTTTTCCTATCCGTTACAGTGTAATTAAATTTTGTGGAGGTAAATTGAATGCCACCCTGGGACGGATTAATGGGCGCAATGTATGCTTTACCGAAATACGGGAGGTAAGAAGTAACCGTATCTTTTGTAATTATTAATTCATAACCACCGTTCAGTTGCCGAAGGCCGCCCGATAAAGGAAGCGCTGTTTCAGCATTGAACACATAGCGCTGACCAGCTACCAGCGATTTGATCATATCTGCCTTGTTGTCTTTTTTTGAGTTATTGTCCTGTGCCATTGAAACAGCGGGGAAGGCAAACAGGAGAAAAACCAGGAACCCAATGTTGTTTGCAGAATGCAGGCGTTTCATAATTGTACATTGAAGGATGGATAATGAATGGTTATAGTACCAATATCATTCCATCAACGCAGCAGAATCGGAAAAGGTTTAAAAAATATGTTAATGCATTGGTTGTTTTGCACGGGCAATTCCTGAAAACATAAACCCCGCCTCTTTCGAAGCAGGGTATGTCACCGTCCTGAAATAAAAAGTTTATTGCCTGATGAATTGTGCGGTACCAATTCTGTTCCCGGTGGCATCTTCCACGGAAACTATATAAAAACCATTTGATAAAGTGTTCACATTCGGTATATCGATATTGTTGGTACCGGTTACCAGTTGCCTTGACAATTCTTTCACCATCATCCCGGCATTATTGTACACTTTAATTTTTACAGACTGGCTGGTATTGCTGTTAGTAGTGATAGTAGCGTTGGCAACAACAGGGTTCGGAAAAACTTTTACTGAAGTAGTTGTCCTGGCATCACTGCTCATGCGGATTACTTTTGAATACACATATACAGCATTGAGGTCTACCTGTTTCAGGCGGTAATAATTTACCTGTCCCGGTTGAGCATCTGAAGCGGTATATTTTTTTGTTGTAATGCTATTGCCTGCAGCATTTACGATGGCCATTACCTGCCAGTTGGCACCATCTGAGCTCTTTTCTACGATAAATTTATCTGAATTGAATTCCTGTTCTGTAGTCCACGAAAGTGCGACAGTGTTGTTGTTCCAGTTTGCTGCAAAATTGGTCAGCGTAACTGGCAGTGCTGAAAGAACAGGCAGGGTAAAAGTAGATGTATTTGAAGTCAAGCCCCTGTTGTCCGTTGCAGTATAGGTAAATATTGCATTACCGTTAAAGGTTCCCAGCGGGTCAAATTTCAGTGAAGCAGCCTGGGCAGGTGTCAGCGACTGTCCGGCAGTAACTGCCACGTAGCTGGTTCCGTTGTTGTACAACAATACACCAGCTAATGATGAGGGAATGGTGGCAACTGTATAGGAAACCACAGACTCATCATCGGTACCATTTAAGGCGGATATTGCAGTGGCACTTGCGCTCGCAGACATATTTGCGTTTGTTATGTTAGTAGTTACAGGAGCGATTGCTTTTTTGAAAGTCATATTTCCCAGTGAAATTGCCTGCAGGCCGGGGTTGCTGTTTACCTGCGAGCTGTTCAATGTAGTGTAGCGTATAGTAATGGTAGTAACTGCATAACCTGCAAAGTCAACCACCATGGTACCATCCTGGTCACTGCTGTTCTGCGTAAGGCTGGCTACATTGTTACCACCAGACCCGGTATTACCTGTACCTGTATTACCTGAGATAACAAATATATTGGAAGCGCTGTTGTATTTTGACAAAGTCGGGGTTACAGCACCAACGGGTCCATTACCACTTACGGTAATCTGATCCACATAGGTCCAGGGGCTGCTGCCACCGGGCCTGTCAATATCTGAAATGGAGAAGTTGAGGTTTTGAACGGCGGCAGAAAAAGTATAGGTAATATCAATATAAGAAGTTCTGTTGCCAAAGTTCACGTCGATTTCCATAGCATCGGTAGAGCCCTGCACCACGAAATCTGAACTGTTTGAATTGTTATTATTCACCCTTGGGTAAGGAGAAGAAAAACTTCCGCTACCGGTCAGTGCCATACTTAATGTACAGTTGATTCCCGATCCGCCAATATTGCTGGCAGTACCGGAAGTACCACCTGCTGTCCAGGCAGGAGAGAATGAACTACCTAAGTCAAAGGTGTAAGTTTGAGCCAAAGCGTTGTTGCCTGTGAAGGCAACTATGAGGATGGCGAGAAAAGTGTAAATCTGTTTCATGTTGGGTACGAATTAAGGATTACTACAAAATCAGAACGGATAACATTTTCCAATTAGCTTGCCAATGCCAGACTGTTTCCCAATAACGATTTGATATCCATTACCTTAGGCCCCTTTTAACTGCTTTGGCATGAAGTCGAAAGGTGCTATTTTTTTCCATTTATGGGAACAGGATTATTGGGATGGGAAACTTCCCCTTCCCGGAAAAGCAGCTTTTTGCTACAGAAAACAAAAAACCCGGCTTTCGGCCGGGTCTTCTTGAATATAGATAGTGACTGAATTAATACCTGTAATGCTCAGGTTTGAAAGGTCCGTTTTTAGGTATGCCCAAATAAGAAGCCTGGTCATCGGTCAGTTCATCCAGTTGAACACCGATTTTAGCGAGATGAAGACGGGCCACTTTTTCATCCAGGTGCTTGGGCAACACATACACTTTGTTCTCATAATTTTTATGATTGCTCCACAATTCTATCTGGGCAAGTGTTTGGTTGGTAAATGAGTTACTCATTACAAATGAAGGGTGACCAGTTGCGCAACCAAGGTTTACCAGGCGTCCTTCTGCCAGGATGATGATGTCTTTGCCATCTACATTATACACATCCACCTGTGGTTTGATGGTATCTTTTGTATGGCCATAATTTTTATTGATCCATGCCATATCGATTTCAATATCGAAGTGACCGATATTACATACAATGGTTTTGTCTTTCATCAAACGGAAATGTTTCTCCGTGATAAGGTCGCGGCAACCGGAAGCAGTTACAACAATATCAGCTTCTTTTACTGCATCAATCATTTTCTTTACTTCAAAACCATCCATAGCTGCCTGTAAAGCGCAGATGGGATCGATTTCTGTTACAATAACACGGCAACCTGCTCCTTTCAGTGACGCAGCAGATCCTTTACCTACATCGCCATAGCTTCCCACAACGGCTACTTTACCAGCCATCATTACATCGGTAGCGCGGCGGATAGCATCCACCAGGCTTTCCTTGCAACCGTATTTATTGTCGAATTTGCTCTTTGTAACTGAATCGTTCACATTGATGGCAGGAATAGGCAATGTTCCTTTTTCCATTCTTTCATACAGGCGGTGAACACCAGTAGTGGTTTCTTCGCTCAAACCTTTAATGTGCTGGATAAATTCAGGATATTTATCAAATACCATATTGGTCAGGTCACCACCATCGTCGAGGATCATATTTAAAGGACGATCAGTGCTGCCGAAGAACAAAGTTTGTTCAATGCACCAGTCTGCTTCTTCCAGTGTCTGACCTTTCCACGCAAATACACCAATACCGGCAGCGGCAATAGCAGCAGCGGCCTGATCCTGTGTAGAAAAGATATTGCAGGAACTCCAGCGTACTTCTGCGCCGAGGGCTACCAGTGTTTCAATCAACACCGCTGTTTGAATGGTCATGTGTAAACAACCCGCAATCCTTGCACCTTTTAAGGGTTGGCTGGCGCCATATTCAGCACGGAGTGCCATCAAACCGGGCATTTCTGCTTCCGCAAGACGGATTTCTTTGCGACCCCATTCAGCAAGGCTCATATCCTTTACTTTGTAAGGAAGGCTCAGGTCAATACCTTTCAATTGTGTGGTAGACATAATGATTATGTTTTTAATAAACGGATGATAAAATAGTGATACGTTCAGGAAAGATCAAAGGTAGAAATTGCAGAACAAAATATCCTGTTTTGTTGATAAATTTGGAACATACTACTGTTTTACTAATTTTAACAGAACAAACATATAGTCTGCCATGGAAAAAGCTTCTGAAAAAGAAAAATTGGCTGCGGCCGGTACCAACCTGGACGATAAGGATTGGCTGATACTACGCCTCTTGCAGCAGAACGCAAAGATTACAGTTCGCGAGATAGCATCCGCTATTCACCTAAGCCCTACACCTGTGCATGAACGGATCAAAAGAATGGAAGACAACGGTGTAATTATGCAGTATGCCACACTGGTAAATCATTCGAAAGTGAAACGCGGGCTGATGGTTATCTGTTATATTTCGCTGAAGGAGCATAATAAAAGATCGGGCGCCAAATTTATAAAGACCATTAATGAACTGCAGGAAGTGATCGAGTGCTATAATATTTCCGGTGAATTCGATTTTATGTTAAAGGTGGTGGTGGAAAGTATGGATGCATATTATGATTTTCATGTTAATAAACTGGGGCAACTGGAAAATGTGGGGCATATGCAAAGTACCTTTGTGATGGGTGTCATCAAACAAACGCATCTTGTAGTATAAGATGTGTCCTTAAATCATTAACTAAACTATTTTTTATGTATGCATACGATACGGTTTCACAGGCAGTGAATGGATTGAAGGAAAGAGGGTATTCCATCGACTTCAACCTGGAATACGATTGCATTGTTTGTCATAAGACACCTGTTTCTTTAATGCCTAATGAATTTGAAATAACGGAGGTTTACCGGTTTGAAGGAAATACCGATCCTGCGGATGAAGCTGTCGTATATGCCATCGAGAGCAAACATGGTCAAAAAGGTGTATTGGTAAATGGATTTGGCCCTAGCGCTGATTCAATCAGCAGCGATATGATTCAAAAACTTACAGTACGGCATTAAATGTCTTTCGCTGTTATAAAAAACAAAGGTCGCCAATCAGCGACCTTTTGTTTTATGATATATGAAAGTCTTATCCTTTTTTAACCGTTTTTACTTTAGAGGTGGGTAGTTTGGCGGGTGTACCGGCAATCTGTTTGAAATCTTCCTTCTTCACTTTGTCTTCCTTACCGAGGTATGTCCAGGAAATATTGTTCATGTATTTGTTGAATGTTTTGTTCAAATCGGCGGTATTCACCAGGCCAACCCTGTTGTTGATTTCATCAAATATTTTCCAGTTGCCAGATGCTTCACAAAATCCCAATACACCTGCCTGGTAACTGCTGGCTTCATTGGTCATATAATAATTAGTGAGGTATTCCTTCTTTTTATCTTTTACTTCCTTTTCAGTAAATCCATTCTTTTTGATATCATTGATAATGTCGGTCATTACCTGTAATGACTGTTTGGGATCGATGGTAGAGATATAAAAATTGGCAGTTGGCTGCTGAATATTATTCCTGTTGTAAAATGCAGCAGGCGCATAGGACAAACTTCTTTTGGTACGCAGTTCTACAAAATAGCGATCATAAACAATATCCATAGCAAATTCAAACAGCGGACCGTCGGCAGAATAGTATTTGGGTGCATTTACCGAACCCATGATATAATTCGTTGCCAGTGCGCGGTCCTTGATATTGACGGTTTGCGTCGTCAGTGTTTTATAAGTTGGCTTTTTGGGGTCACTCCCCTCAGGAAGTTTGGCCAGTGTTGTTTTCAGGGCGTTTAGCAAATCATTTTCATCGAGATTGCCTACTACCACAAGGTAGCATTTCTTCTTGCCGAGCAGGCCTGCATAATATTTCTTTACATCATCCAGTTGCAATGCAGCCAGCGTGGTTGGATTACCATTCGGTGCTTTTGCATAATCGGTTCCGCCAAATAGTTGTGCAGACACCAGTTTGCGCAGGTAACTATCGGGATCGGATTCCTGTTGTTTAGCACCGGAGACCATTTGATCGCGTATTACCTTGAATTCGTTTTCATCCATAGCAGGATTCATCAATGCATCGGTAAACAATGTCCAGCTCCTGCTCCAGTTTGCCTTCAGGCAGGTCATGGTAAAGGAACTGTAATCCTTTGCTGCATTGGAACTGAATTCGGTACCGAGTTTATCTGTTTCTGCAGCCAGTTTATCCTTGTCAATTGATTTGGTACCACCATCCAGTACCAATTGAAGCGCCAGCGCTTCAATGCCCTGCTGATCTTCACGTACATTGGCAACGCCACCTTTTACAAAGAGGCTGGCGGTTACCACATCTTTCGGTGTCTTCTTAAAAATAATTTTTAAGCCTTCATAATTAATTTCCTTCGTATTGCTTTGCGCAGCGCTGTCCAGTACCATCATACTGCCTGCACTGATGAATAAGATGTATTGAAATATTTTTTTCATGGTAATCAGTTTACTGGTATTAATTAAACAATGCATCAACGGTGGTTACTTTCCATGTTTTTAACTGTGCCGGGTTGAGGAGCAATCCTTTTACCGATTGCTGTCCCTTGATGTATTTCCTGACATAGTCTTTCAAATCCTGCCTTGTGATTTTTTTTATTTCGTCTACATAATTGAAATAATAATCCAGTGAGCCGGAAGTCCACCAGAAGGTAAGTGTATGGGTGAAATTGGATGTTACTTCGCGGCTATAGGTATCCTGGTTGGCCAGTTTGATTTTAGCTGTTTCCAATTGTTCATCGGTGAAATAGTCGTCGGCATCAAATTGATCAATCTGTGCTTTGAGTACTTTAAAGGATGGAGCGAATTTTCCCGGGTTGGGTATCATGAAAACAGAAATAGGCCCCACATATTTTTGTGTATAATAATTGATACCGGCATTGAGTGCATAACCGCTGTCAATAAGCGATTTCTGGAATTTTGAATTTTTCTGGGAAAGTATATACGAGAATACATCTGCCACAATGGTATTCTTTACATCATTCCGTATATCGGGGCCCAGCCAGCCAATCTGTAATGCGGGCACCTGTGCATTGGGCGAAGTGACCACAAAGCTTAATGTATCAGCCGGGTTCAGCGGCGAAAATTCAGGAATGGGCCATTTTTGAAATGGGTCAAAGTCGCTGGGCTTCCAGTCACCATATATCGCTTCTGCTTTTTTATAAATATCATCGTGCTGCACATTACCCGATACGACAAGAATGGAATTATTTGGATAATAATATTTATCCTTGATCACATTCATCTTTTCTGTTGTACAATTAAGGATGATGTTATGATCCCCGATGACATTTTTCCTGGAAAAGAGATTACCCCACATTTTATGATTGAATTTATCAATCAGCGGCCAGAAAGGGCTGCTTTCTGCGCGCTGGAATTCGCCATCCACCACCGGGTTTTCCTTTTTCATTTCTTCCTGTAAGAACAACGGGTAACGAATGGCGCTGTTCATAAACTTCAGGCCTGCGTCAACATCATTACTGCCAAGTGTAAAGAAATAGTTTACCCTTTCGGTATTGGTGGTGCCATTGAACACAATACCCAACTCGTGTATCCTGTCGAGGTATTTTTCCTGGGAAGGAATGTCTTTATTGGCTTTGAAAAACATGTGTTCGTAGAGGTGAGACAGGCCGTTGTATTCGGGGCTTTCGGTATATGAGCCATTTTTTACGGCTATTTCCACTGTCACGAGCGGAACCGAATTGTCTTCCACTACGAGCACTTCAAGGCCGTTGGGAAGTTTTTTGGTGAAAATGTTGGAAGGCCAGTTTTTTTGCGCTGCCAGCGATAACATACAGCAACAGGCAGCCGCGGCGATACAAATTCTTTTCATAAGTAAATGGTTGAAAATACGAGGTGATTACATTTCCAACTAAGATACTAACTCCGCCTGCATGCGCGGATTGGGAAATGGGTAATTTCAGGAAAATTAACAAAACCGGCTATTGCAGCGGATGAATGGCAGGTGAGAAATAAATTGTCATTAAAATTAAACAGTAATTTGTTTCCTGATCATCGATGCTACTATCTTATCAATCGGTAATGTCACCGATTCTTCTGAGAAAGCCGCAGGTTCAATAAAACGGAATGTCTCTGTTTCGCCTGTTTTATGGTAAATGTCCATTTGCGCGGCATCAAAATCAAAAGCTGTGGTTCTTAATGGAACGGTAATAGCTTCTAAAGGCAGTACATGGTAATAAATGGAAATGATCTGGTGCTCTGGGTTAAAGGCACTCATTTGAAAAAAATCGGTGGTGTAAATATGATCGCCGATATCCACATTCAGATTCATCTCTTCCATGAACTCCCGCCTCAGACAGTCCCTGGTTCCTTCACCAAATTCAAGGCCACCACCCGGAAATTTGGTATAATAATTTCCACGAATAAATTCATCACTCACCAATACGTGATTGTTTTCATTTATCAGGATGCCATAGACCCGGAGATTGAACATATACTGAAAGTATAAGATGAAAGAATGGTTCGGCAAATATAAATGGTTGTTACCAGTACTTTTTTAATCTACTTCAGAAAATAATATCTATTGCGAGGGAAAAATGAACAGTTGTCTAAAACCATTTCTTTTTCATAAAGTACCAACTGATGATAATGGATACGCCGACCGATAAAATAATGGGAATATAAAATGCATGGGGCGAATTGGAATAGGGAATAGGAACATTCATTCCATAAATACCGGTCACCAATGCGGGCAGGGATAAAATTATCGTGATGGAGGTAAGCCGCTTCAGCACATTGTTCAGGTTATTGCTGATGATGCTGGCAAATGCGTCCAGCGTGCTGCTAAGAATATTGGTATAAATATTGGCCATTTCAAGGCCCTGGGAAATATCCACGATCAAATCTTCCAGGAATTCTTTTTCTTCTTCATTCAAGCCGAGAAAATTGGTACGGGCTATTTTCATGAGCATCATTTCATTGCTGCGCAGGGCAGTTACAAAATATACAAGGCTTTTTTGGATCTTCATCAGTTCCAGCAATTCCTCGTTCCTGTTGGAGGCATAGAGTTTTTGTTCCATCAGGTTGCGGCGCTGGTTGATTTCCTTCAAAGATTCCATATAGGTTTGTGTAATCTTTTCAAAAATCTTTAATACCATCATCTTCCGGTTGTCGGGATGGCGGTTCTGAAATGTATTCAGGAATTTTTTGATGGCGCCGTTTTCAAAGGAGTTGACTGTTACAATCTGGTTGTGGGTAAGAATGATGCAAATAGGAATGGTGATATAATAGGCATCGCTTTCATTGAATGAGTTGTTTTCAGTAGGTGTTTTTATTACAATGAGTTTTACGTTGTCTTCCTCTTCAAAACGGCTTCTTTCATCTATATCGAGTGAGTCGGCCAGGAAATCCAGTGGAATATCAAGGCCGGTGGACAATTCTGAAAATTCTTCCTGTTTGAGTGGTGGCAATACGTTTACCCATGCCCCGGTATCGGGCTTGTCGATAGAAACCGTTTTATGGTTGATATTTTTAAAATATTGTATCACGCGCCGCAAAGGTAGGTGAAGGCCGATGAAAATGTACAAACAAAAAATTAATGCTGTATTATTTCCATTTTGCGAATCGCGCGAAAGTGGTGCAGGGTATGGAAGATGGTGAAATAGGCCAGTTCGCGAATGGTTATTTTGCCCAGCAACGGGTGCGGGACGATATAAGCATCCATATTATCATCGTTCCAGTTTTTACCGAGTGCATTGAGGTATGCCGATGTTGCGCTTTCCCATTGATAAACAATTTTTTCCTTGCTGTCTTTTTTTGAGGGTGACTTTGGCACGTACCTGGCAGAAGCCCGTCCACCGGCTTTTAGCTTTGATTCATATTTATCCAATAACTCCTGGTAATTACGTGAAGGGCGGTTCGGTTTACCCGATACCAATCGTAATACAAATTTTGGCAGGCGGCAGGCGAGGGTAGTGGTATGTGTTGATTTAACGAGATGGATAATATTTTCTGCGACTGACCATTTGTTGTTGCCAGAAGATTGGAAGAAAGTTTTTTCCTTTATCTCCAGTACATAGTTGGTCAGTTCATCAAAAGCCTGGGCTGATTGTGCGATGATGGATGATTTATTGAAAGGCTGGTTCATATTTCCATATCGCCTTCAAATACTTTTTCGGCGGGGCCGCAGAGGAAAATATTGTTGTACGTATTATCTCCGGTTCGATCGTATTCCACCACGAGTTTACCACCCCTGGTAAAAACAGTTACATCGTTGTACCCAATTTCATTGTGAAAACAAACCAGTGCGGAGGCAGTAACGCCGGTACCGCAGCTCCATGTTTCATCTTCCACGCCTCTTTCATAGGTGCGGACAATGATTTCGTGATCGCTCTTTTGTTCAACAAAATTTACGTTGATGCCTTCTGCTGCAAACCCGTTGCTGTTACGTATTTCCCTGCCCTTGTTCACCACATCGAAAGACATTACATCACCGATTATTTTCACGTAGTGCGGTGAGCCGGTATTTAAAATGTAGTCGCCGTGTGATTCTTTCACAGCACTTACATCCTGCATTTTAAGGCTAACTGTTTCATCGGTATCAATTTCTGCTTCATGGTCGCCATCAATGGCAAGAAAATGATAGATGTCACGGCGAATGCCCATGTGGTAAGCAAATTTTACCAGGCAGCGGCCACCGTTTCCACACATACTGCTTTCTTTTCCATCGGCATTGAAATATTTCATTTCAAAATCATAGCCTTCTCTATTGCTCAGCAGCATCAGTCCATCGGCGCCAATTCCAAATCGCCGGTGGCAGATATGGTTCACCTGCTGTACGCTGATGTTGTTGTAGATCCCCTGGCGGTTGTCGAGTATGACAAAATCATTTCCTGTGCCCTGGTACTTATAAAAATGAATGTTCATTGCGGGTGTTGCTTGACTTCTTGTTGAGTTGCATTAATTAACGGCGCAAAAATAACGACTATTGCCCATCTAGAGTTCTGATATTCGTTCAAGGGTGATTTTTATCAGTTTTTCTACCGCAGCGTTTCCATCTTTGGAGAACTCTTTCACTACCCTGTTGGCAACTATCGCACTTAAACTCAGGCAGTGGTGGCCGAGCAGTTTGCCCAGCCCATAAATGGCGGATGTTTCCATTTCAAAATTGGTGATGCGGTGCACTCCAAAACTGAACCGGGTAAGACGGTCAATCAGTTCGGGGTTGCTTAGCCCGAGACGGAGCACCCTTCCCTGCGGGCCATAAAAACCGGGACAGGTAACGGTGATGCCCTGGTGGAAACCGGTGACAAAATGTTTGATAAGCGAAACGCCGGCGCCACTGATATAGGGAAATGACAGACTGTTGTGCAGTTGTGTTTGTGTAATGAATGACTGCAGCAAGAGTTTGTCTTCTTCATTGTGCTGAACGCGGTAAAAGTGAAGCAGGTTGTCAATCCCCAATCCATGGGTGGATGCAACAAAACTATCAACAGGTATATCTGCCTGCAAAGAACCGGATGTGCCGACCCGGATAATACTGAGGTGGGTAAGGGAATCGCGGATGGTCCGGGTGTTGAAATCAATATTAACCAGGGCATCAAGTTCATTCAATACAATATCGATGTTATCAGGTCCAATACCTGTTGATACCACCGAAATTCTTTTTGAGCCGATATAACCAGTATGTGTGATGAATTCACGGTGCTGGTTTTTGAATTCAATGGTATCAAAATATTTACTGACTGCTTTTACCCTGTCGGGGTCACCAACGGTGATAATGATCGGTGCAATTTCTTCGGGCCGGGTATCAAGGTGATACACAGCACCGCGGTCGTTGATGATAAGTTCTGAGGCAGCAATTTTATTCATGCAGGTGTATTATAGCGTTAAAGTTCTGCGTTTTTTTGTAGAAACTTCATCAAAATATTCTATTTTCGCACCTGCTAAAAAAGGTCCTGTGGCCGAGTGGCTAGGCAGAGCTCTGCAAAAGCTCGTACAGCGGTTCGAATCCGCTCGGGACCTCTGATAATCGATGCATACAAATGCAAAATCCTGCTAACTGATGATTAGCAGGATTTTATTTTTCCTGAAGACTGCAAAGCGATGCAAAAATGTGCATATCCCTGGTGTAGTTTTGGTGTACTTTTCCCCGACTGCACCCGTTCGACTTTGCTCCACGCAATTTTGCATGATTCTGCTCAACTCTGCACTTTGAAATAATGCACCAGTCTGTGAATTTTATAACCATTAAAAATTTACAGCTATGCTGGAGTTACTTAACATTCGATTTACGTTTTCACTTCGTACAAGTCATCAGAATCAGGATGGCAAATCGCCCATTATTTTACGTGTTTCCTTTCGTGGGGAGAGGCGAGATATTTTTACCGGATTGTACTGTTTTCAAAATGACTGGGACCGCAATAGGGTTAAAGTGGCTAAATCAGACAAACAGGCCAATACTCTGAATCAAAACCTCGAAATGATCCTTCAAAGCGCCAAAAACAGTTTTGACGAGATGAAATTTTCCAGGGAGGCTTTTACATTGGGAGAGCTTATAGACAAAATAAAGGGTAAAGAAGAAAAGCCAACCTTATTGATTGATTACCTAAAAGAGGGAAGTAAGGCTGTCCTGAAACGTGTAGGGACAGAAATAGCACGACCAACTTATAATAAGTATAACAGAGCAATATTGTACATGCAGGAATTTCTGGAAGCTGAATACAAGGTCAAAAACCTCAGCCTTCAAAAGGTAAATATGAAATTTATGGAGCAATTTTTTCAATTCCTTCGGAATGAGAAAAATATTGGAAATAATACTTCTTGTAAATATCTGGCTTGCGTAAAAACTAATCTGTCGCCTGCTGTTCGAGAAGGTTTGATAAAACCTGATCCTTTTCATGGCCTGCGGATTACTTCAAAACCTGTTTTTAGGCATGTTCTAACACAAGAGGAAATAGATAAAATTGCTGACCTTGAATTAAATGATCCAGATCTTGATAGAAAACGGGACATATTTCTTTTTGCTTGTTATACTGGTCTTGCTTATGTTGATTTGCAACAATTAAACAGCAGTCATCTTATAAAAGAAGCGGATAATAGCTGGTATATTCGTAAGCCAAGACAAAAAACAGGACAAGATAGTATCATTCCTTTGTTGCCTGCTGCTATAAGGATTTTAACCAAATACAGCCTAACCGGGAATATTGCGGATTTTGGATGGTTTGTATCCAGCAATCAAAAAATGAATAAAGGCTTAAAGTATATTGCCAAGCGAGCTGGTATCACAAAGGATTTACATATGCACTTGGCGAGACATACTTTTGCAACAACAGTCACCCTTGCCAATGGTGTGCCAATTGAAACAGTTAGTAAAATGCTCGGTCATGCAAGTATTAAGCAAACGCAACATTACGCAAGGGTAATTCCTTTGAAGATAAAACTGGACATGGAGAAAATTAGAGATTTGTATAAATAGACGGAATTGAGAATTTAATTAAGCCAAAAGCTTATTTTAAATAGTCAATTATATCACGACGATATTAGCCTTTGGGCTATAAGTGTTTTCTTGTGCGAATAATTAATAACTTACTTACATAGGCAGCGTGCTAGTAATCTCTCTAAATGTTGAACCCAAAAGGTCTATTCGCAAATACAAAAATCTTAAAACAGGTTGAACACCAAAATATTGGCATTAGTATTCATAAATTTATATATCTTTCTGACACTAAAACAAATAGACGGAAAATCGAAATTCGATGAGATCAAGTATAACACTTTTCAGTCTATCAAATGAGCAGCGATTCGTTGGAAATCGAAGTCAAATCTTTAACAAGGTCAATTGCGGCAGACCGATACTATTTTTGGTCTACCATTGTAACCTTAAATTGCATTCCTATAATAAATGATTAAAGTGATGAGTTGACAGATGAAAACTTTTAGTGCTTTTTGCGAAAATTCACGAAGGACAAACTTGATTTCTTCCAAGAAGAAATGATACACTTGAAACTTATATTATTAATTATAGTGACCAAAAATTAGCGTTTTTACATTTTTACTCAAAAATTGAAATTAAATAAATGCAGTCCAATATCAATTACTGATTTCAACTTTCATAACCGATTAAAAGGAATTCAAAAGAATTTTACAATCGGTATGATAGATTTCTTACTGTTTAAATCTCTTACTGGCCAAATCAATTGTATGAAGGAATCAATTTTAGCTAAACTAGAAGCTTCTCGCAAGGAATTACTTGATCTTGGCCTGCGGAATTCTTTGTTAAATTATAAACTTCCTTCTAATCGAGGCCTTCATATTGTTCAAGAAAAATCTTCCTCAGTTTTTGATATTCTTGTAAGGCAGGCAAAAGCCATGTCTTTTATCGGTCGCCCTTCAAAAGACGACAGTGCGCTCGAAATTGAATTCATTGAATTGTCAGAATCGGAATTGGAAGAATCATATGGCGACACAAAATTGCTGACCAACGAAACGGATATAACACTGTCACGAAGACTGTTGAATACTTATTATTCAGCCAGAACTAGTATTGAAGAACAAGGTGTAAATATCCTGTATGTTTCTTTGGGTATGCTTCACTGGTATGAATCTGAGAGCAGCCAGGAGGAAAGATTGGCACCATTGGTATTAATTCCTGTTTTCCTAGAACGTTCCAGTGCGCGGGAAAGATTTCGCGTAAAATATACACTTGAAGAAATAGGCGCGAATATTTCCCTCCAGGCAAAAATGAAAATGGAGTTCGACATCAAGATACCTGATTTGCTTGAAATTGATGATTTCAATATGGAAGAATACGCTGTGGAAATCACTAAAACTGTTGAAAGTTTGCCTCGTTGGAAAGTAGAGCAGGATTCAATTGAACTTGGTTTTTTCTCTTTCGGAAAGTTCATGATTTATAATGATCTCGATAACAATAAATGGCCGCAGGACAAAAAGCCGGTTGAACACCCTTTAATACAAAATATTTTCGAGTATGGTTTTTCTGAGGGTGAGTCATCTTTGCCTGATGATGTCTTTATCGATACGGATACCTCGGCACATGAATTATTCCAGGTGGTTGATGCTGATAGTTCGCAAATTCTAACAATGCTTTCTGTCAAAGAAGGTAAGAACTTGGTTATACAAGGACCTCCCGGAACCGGCAAATCACAGACAATTACAAATCTTATTGCCGATGCCATTGGTGAGGGGAAAAAAGTTTTGTTTGTAGCAGAAAAAATGGCTGCATTAGAAGTGGTAAAAAGAAGACTTGATACAGTAGGATTGGGAGAGGCATGCCTTGAATTACATAGCCATAAAGCCAACAAAAAGGAAATGCATCAAGAACTGATGCGCGTTCTTGACTTGGGCAAACCGAACTTCCAAAGATTACAGACTGAAGTCGCGTTGCTTGAAAACATAAAAACAGAACTGAATGCGTATTGCGAATCCATCAACAATGAAATAGGTAAGAGCGGTTTGACAGTTCATAAGATAATAGGTCATCTACTACAATTAAATGAAATATCCGGAGACATCACATTGCCAAAATTCCAGATTAATAATTTCTCAGAATGGAATGTGGAGCAAATGAAAAGAGTTGAAGCATTTTCGGATCGGATACAGGCGAGGCTGCACATTTTGGGTGTTCCGGAACAATTACTGTTTTGGGGAAGCAAAATGATTGTACTAATGCCTGCGGACAAAGAGACTATTGTTAACCTATTAAAACAATGCCTGGATTCGGTAGAAGAAATAAAAAAATCAGCTGAATTCATTGCCGAGAAATTGGGCTATGCTATTCCAATGGATTGCGGCGAGGTTAACAATCTGATTATTTTTGCCAAGTTAGCGTCAACACAGCCAGATACAAAGGGGGTAAATGTCAAAACTGATGAATGGCTTCTTAATAAACTAGATATAGAAGAATTGATTTCAGCAGGTAATCGATTATCTGAATTGCATAAAAAGTATGAAGAGATTTTTATTCCAGACGCCTGGCAACAAAATGTCTTTGAATTAAGGCGAAATTTAATTGCTCATGGAAGTAAATGGTATAGGTTTATGATTGGGGCATTTAAGAAAAGTAATTCCAGGCTAGCAGCCTTATGTAAAATACCTTTACCGAAAGAAAATGCAATTAAGCTCCAGTATATTGATGATATAATGGAGGCAAAACAATTATCTGACATCTTGCATGATCGAGAAAACCTGGCCAGGGGATTATTTGGGAACAGGTGGCAGAAAGAAAAATCAGCATGGCCAATACTCGAGTCGGCCGGCAAGTATCTAGCGAATATTCACCAGGAAATTTTGGATAATAATTGTCCAAAAGAAATATTAGATTATTTAACACGTAATGAAGATCGTTCTTTGGCAAAAGAATATGAGCAACAATTAAATCATAAATTAGTCACTTATCAGCGGCATCTTGAAATTTGTTTAAAAAAATTATCGTTTGATGAACTTAAAAGATTTCCCGATAAGAGCTTATTAAACCATCCATTCACGTTTCAACTGTCTTTATTATCAAAATGGCATGCGAGGCATGAAGAAATTCACCAAGTAACTACTTGGAATACATTGATTGAAACTGCAGAAGACGAGAACCTTGGTTTTTTGACAAGCCTTGCGGAATCATGGCCGAATGCAAAAGACCTTTTAAAAACTGCGATTCAAAAGAATTGGTATGAGTATTTACTTGAAGTTGCTTTTACTACGCAACCGCCGCTCAGAAAATTTCAGCGGGATAGTCATGAAGAAGTTGCTCGCCAATTTCGGCGGCTAGATATGTTGAATTTGCAATACAATCGTAGCAGGGCAGCTTATATTCATTGGCAGACAGTTCCAAGAACAGAAGCCGGTGGCCAAGTAAATATTCTTAAGAAGGAGTTTAATAAAAAAGCTCGATTAAAACCTATTCGAAAAGTAATGGAAGAAGCCGGGTTGGCGGTTCAGGCCATAAAGCCGGTATTTATGATGAGCCCACTTTCTATTGCAAATTTTCTGTCGCCCGGTTCAGTTGAATTCGATTTGGTTATTTTCGATGAAGCAAGCCAGGTACGACCAGTTGATGCCTTGGGAGCAATTTTAAGAGCAAAGCAATTAGTGGTCGTCGGAGATACAAAACAATTACCTCCTACTAGTTTTTTTGATTCGCTAAATAAAGAAATAGATGATGAAGAAAATGTGACGGCAGATATGCAGAGCATTCTCGGCATGTGCCAGTCACAGGGATTGATTGCTAAAATGCTTAGGTGGCATTACAGAAGTCGTCATGAATCTTTGATAACTTTATCTAACCACGAGTTTTACGAAAACCAGCTGGTTATTTTTCCGAGCCCTGGTTCCAAACACCGCTTGGGTCTTAAGTTTCACCATTTACCCAACACCGCTTATGACCGTGGTAAGACGCGTACCAATCCAAAGGAGGCGGAAATTGTAGTAGATGCAGTTATGGAACATGCAAAGAATCATCCCAAACAAACGCTGGGTGTGGTTGCATTTAGCAGTGCACAACGGCAAATCATTCAGGATGCCCTTGAGCTCAGGAGAAGAAAGTTTCCCGAAATTGAATCATTTTTTAAGAGGCATGCTCACGAACCTTTTTTTGTAAAGAACCTGGAGAATGTACAGGGAGATGAAAGAGATGTAATTTTTATAAGTATTGGATATGGACGTTCTGAAGAAGGTTATGTTGCTATGTCATTTGGCCCATTGAATAATGAAGGAGGTGAAAGGAGATTGAATGTTTTAATTACAAGAGCAAAGCTCCGTTGTGAAGTATTTACAAATATTACTTCAGATGATATTGATCTTAACCGTACAAAGAGTTACGGTATACGAACACTGAAAAGCTTTTTATATTTTGCCCAGCATGGCAAATTGAACAGCACCGCAGAAACAGGGTTGCCTGCTGACAGCCCCTTTGAAGAAAACGTGTCAGACAAATTAGAGAAGCTTGGCTATATTGTAAGAAGGCAAGTTGGTTCACAAGGGTTTTATATTGACATGGCCATTGTTGATCCGGAAAACCCTGGCCGGTATATTATAGGTCTTGAATGTGATGGTGCTGCCTATCATTCGGCAAGATCCGCCCGGGATCGGGATCGGCTCAGACAACAGGTATTGGAAAATATTGGCTGGAAAATACACAGAATTTGGAGTACGGATTGGTTCAGAAATCCGGAAAAGGAATTGAAACGGGTGGTTGAAGCGATTGAAATGGCTAAGGAATTTTTATATGTAGATGACGATGAATATGAAAGGCAGTTAGCCGCTAACGAGATTTCGGTGGGATTGATTAGGGAAGAAAATGAAAAAAATATAAGCACAATTCCTGAGTATAAGATAGCTGTACTATCATCGGCCATTACGCAGGATATACATCTTTATCCTGTTGGCAAATTATCTGCTTGGGTTGAAGAAGTTGTTGCCATTGAAAGTCCGGTCCACTTTGATGAAATGGCAAGACGGATAGTTGAAGCAGGTAATTTTGCAAAAGTAGGATCAAGGATAAGGGAAGTGCTGACTAAGGCTGCAAGAAATTCACAAAGCAATAATCAGATAATAATTAAAGGAGATTTTCTATGGAGCAGTTTAATGGAAATTCCTGTTATCCGCGTAAGATCAAATCTTCCTAATTACTCAAGGAAAATTAAATTTATAAGTCCGGAAGAAATTACGCTGGCTGTTTTACGCGTCGTCCAGGATGCAATTGCAATATTGCCTGGTGATGCAGCAGTTCTAGTTGGGAAAATGTTTGGATTTTTCCGGGTGACTGAAGAAATGAAAGAAGAGATTCTTGAAGTGGTCCAATTAGCTGTTCAGAATAAAATAATAAAACAAGATGGAGAATTGCTAAAAATATTTTAATAATCAATTCTATACTTAAAGCTATCCTGGATCGCCTGCTGGTAATTAACATATATTCTGAAAACGAAAAATGAAATTATTGTAGCCGTCACCCTTCAAACGTCCTTCCGTTATGAAATAAAGCGAAAAAAATTTACGCAACATCGTCTACATGGATTGGTAGCATCGAAGGACTCCACGAGTTTCAAAAATCTTTTCTATTATCGGAATGACATGATGTGCTTTCAAAAATGGAAGAAGCGATGACTAAAGTCATTGAAAGCAATTCAAGGTCGTTTATCGATTCCTCATTACTGTGACGAACGAAGCTCGACAGTTTTCTTACCGCCAATACATTAAATCTTATATGCCCTCCAGAACCTACGCAGGAAACGGGTGTAATAGTGGTGTACGGAAAGGTCCATTAGGGTGGATACAGCGTCAGTCTGTACTCGAATCACAGAAATGACGTTGCAGCCCCCGTATAAAACAAAAAATGGGCATGGCCTAATTTATTCCAATTAGGAAGGGGGGCTACCTGGAGCCAATAATCAATAAAGATGTAGATGAACATGTATTCAATGAGGTATTGGAAGAGTCGTACGAATTTAAACCGCCACTCATGACATGGTCTAAACAGATAAGCTATTTTGAACGGGGGAACAAGACTGCGGAAAAACGTGAGTTCAACAAAGCCATCGAATTATATAATTTAGCATTAAGCGAAAAAGAAAATGCACGATTGCTTCAATTGTGTTTTAATAAGGGAGTTTGTTTATTCCACTTCGGAAAATTATGGAGTCAACTCATTCATTGAGGCGGTGAAGATCGACGGGAATTTTCAATCAAAAGTATTTGCAGTGTTGAAGCAGTTCGGACGGAAATAAAATCGTCTTGTCAGGGTTGAAAATGTTAATGCTATTGCCGCAATTAATGCGCGTATTTTTAAACCGAAGCCTTCGATTATAGGTAGCTGTAATGCATAATAGTATTTTGATTTAGTTATGATTCCGCACCAGGCCCGGAGTCTTGGGCATTTATTTATGCCCAGATGATTCTATTTCTTTTAATAAAAAAATGACTTTTGCACCCCACCATTCTGTGGACCGACGGCGAAAGAGAAACTAGTCTGTTGTATTCAATTTTGTAGCTCCAGTAAGGTTTGTGATCAGAAATAAGATTCATATAAAGAATTTGCGCACAGCCGCAGGGGCATGCCATTACAGCCACCCAATAGTAACCTTCATGCCCGATGAAATAGATTGTTCTCCGCTTTATCTTATCAGGGGCATCATCAATAAACTTATAAGAAAATGATTTGCTGAATAATTCACAAAAACTTTTTTTAAAATACTTTATCATTACTTAAGATTGGCGCATTTAAAAATGGTTCAATATCTCCTCTGCCTGTCATTTTTGAGAAATAATTGCATTCTTCAGGAAACGTTTCGCTGAACATAATCCATTCATGAAAAAGAATCCTTGTTGCATCGATATCGGTATTTGATGGGTTACGATAAGGATGAATTCTCGCCAGAAAATCATTTATAGCCACTGATGCCACCTGCATATTAATACTAATGACCGCAGGACTGGATTCAGTTACATTAATCAGGTATTTATTTTTTGCCAGCTCATCAAATGCTGAGCGATTAACTCTTTTCATGCTTTCTGCTTGGAGTTGCGCTAGGCTATATTGCCCCCTGCTCAGCAAGCTAGAACCGCCAGGTTGAATATAATGAACAGTTCCAAAAATACTGTTGATGCCACCACTGCCATTTGCTTCCAGACGAACCCCCAAATCAAAAAAAGGAATTATATAAAATGCCGAAATGAGATTAAGGAAATGTCTGCCTTCCGTGCCATCAACACAACCAAACAAGATATCACATTCTGCAAGTTCCTTTACAACTTGCACAGATGTAATGTGAGATGGAAATTTAATTACTCTGGTACCAATTCCTGCCTGCTGAATAGAGCGTTCCATGACATCAACTTTCATGCGGCTGTTCACCGCATCGTCCAACGTTGAATTAAGAATCCTGTTGAGGTTGACTTTATCAATAACATCAGGATCTGCTATGACCAGCTCGCCGACACCAAGACGTTTAAGTTGCTCAATAAGTGGACTTCCTGTACCTGAACAACCCACTACACCAATTTTCATTTTGTTTATGGTGCGGATTGTCTTTTTTCCGAAGGCCTGCATATTTCTTATTTGTACATCGTCATCGAAATTCCTGTTCTCAGCGTAACACCAGTTATGAATGGTACTGCCTGCCACAAGGATCTGATGTACGTTCTCAATTACATTGTTGTAATTAATAAACCTCCCGAAGATTCTGCCATCCGGTAGCATTATACAGCTGGCATGAGGTAATTTGTTATCCAACCAAGCGTGAATACTGGAAAAAAGTTTTGTATCTGACTCAACATCAATTTCGGAGAATTGTTCATACCACCCTGGGTGGCAATGTATTTTCAAAATGGCAAGATTATTTTTTACCGCCTTTTCAAGAAATGGAATAATAATATCTGTTGGCCAATGGACAAGAAACCCCGTTCTTTCGAAACATTTTTCATATGGGATAAGCATTATTTCGTTTACAACCAGTGTATGGTGTTCTCCATTGGAGCTGCGTCCACAAAGCGCAATGGCAACTGCTTCTTTTTCATCTCCCGGAAACAGATGTGATTTGATTTCATTGTAATGTCTTCCGGCTATTCTAATGCGGTTCATATTTTATCGGTTTATTTCCTTTTCTAACCAGTTTTCAACCAGTATAAGATGTGTAGCAATATTATCAATACCAGGACGCCACTCCCCCGGATTACGGTGTCTGGACCAACGTTGATATATTCTGCCATCTATCGGTTGTTGCGAAGTAGCAGAAATAGGCCGGCTGCTGGTTTTTATCAATTGAGGATAGAAATAAGCCATGTCTATTTCTGTCGCCGGATACGAAGGTGTTATTTGAAGTGCGACGTCTACTTTTTCAGTGTTGTACCCGATTGTAATGGGGAAGTCATAAATAATAACCCAATTCAGCCCATTTTCAATAAGGGCCTCCCATTGGAGGCCCCTGTTGTTTAAATAATCTGCATCTTCCGCTGGCAGAGAAAAGGCTTTTCTTGTTCCGCGACCATCTTTCTGCTCTTTAGGCAACGTTACAAAGCGTTCAATCCCAGGCTTAGTAAAAGCAACAAATTCGTCCAATGCAATTTTTTGAGGTTTTGGATTTTTCCTGACCATCATAAAAATGTCATAAGCTGCCGCCGGTTTACCTGCCAGATGCAGTAGTTCGCGTCCTGTCAAACCAGGCTTTTCTACTGTAAAATAATCTTTGTCAATCCTAATGCGATACTTTCTGGCTTTGGGTGTCTCTTTGTCTGATCTAGCCAAAGCTTCCAGATCTGCAATCTCTACTAATTCTTCAGTAGAAAGATTGCTTTCTTTGTTTTGATCCATCATTTTATTCAATTTTGTGGTGATATCTGTTAACTACAAATGATATGAACCGTTACAAAAAAAAAGTTTGTAACGCTTGGGTCATTTCACAGTTATAATAGTGAGAAAATTTACCCTAAATGGATATTGAGTTATCTAAGAGGGCCAAAAGCCCTCAGCTACTAACATACCAAAGCTTGCTTTCCGGATTGAAGTCTCCGGAAAATTTTTCATTTACGGTAAATGAACTCAAAACAGAATTGCATCGCAGGGTAATCAACAGGTTATATCAACATTGCAAGCGTTTGTGCCAGAAAAGCAGGCTGGATGATTCAACAGTGAAGGAAATTGTCCAAATTACTTTAATTAAGGCGCTCGACAACATTTCAGTTTTTGTGGTTGAAACTTCATGGCCTGAAGAAAAATTTGCCAATAAAGTAGCAGCCTGGCTGAATACAATTGCATATCATCAATTCCTTGATTTGATGAAAGAGAGGGCCAGGTGCTGCGTTATAGATGAAGACTATAATGAGATTGGTGATGAGGGAAATCGTCCAGATGAATTTGATTTCGAACAAAATGAAATAACTGAATTACAATTGCAGGATGCCATGGACAGTCTCAATGACAGGGAAAAATATATTATTAATATCTGTATGAAATATAACTGTCTAGACAACAAAAATCATTTGCCCGATGCCGTTATTGAAGATATCTGCAATTCATTGCAGCTTCAAAAAGGGCATATCCGTGTCATAAAACTCCGCGCCTTAGCAAAGCTTCGAACCATGCTTAAATAAACAAACCAACCGCTAACTGAAAAAACAGTCGTCATGAAGGAAAAAAAGGCAAATACTAAAAAATCACTTACTACTCTATTAAAAGAATGTGGATTTGTATTGCCCATTACAGAAGAAGATATAGTAAAATATGAAGAAACGTTTGGCGCTACCGAAATCATTTTACCCGAGGACATTGCAAATCCGGATTTTTTATTCAAGGGTAGCGAAAAGATCCTGCCAGTTTCCAAAGCAAGCCCAGTGAAAGGGAAAGTAATTTCGATTGAATTGACTAAAAAAAATCACTCTGCATTAAACAAACAGAATGATTATTTCAAGAAACTTGTACTGGCCGCTGAAATTGCCAACCAGCTTTATATTGAGCCAACCTTCGGTCATAAAAAGTTTGTCAAGATAGAATACCTATGTACTGAAATATGTAATATGAAGTTGTCGACGAATTATGGGAAATATGCAGCAGGCCCTCTTGATCCTAAACACATGTATTCTGTCGATGCTGAGTTCAGGAGGAGAGGATGGTTTGTTATCACAAAGAGAAGTGGTAGTTACGGGTATAAATATTCCCCTGGACAAAATATTGAGGGATATAAAAAATACTATACTAATTATTTCAAGAACCAGCATGATTCGATTAATAAAATCATTAGTCTATTCAGAAAAATGGATTCAGCATTTTGTGAGATTGTTGCCACCTTGTTTTATGTATGGAAAGAGAAGCTTCAATTCGATCGGTCTATTGATGACGAACTGCTAATAAAAGCTTTTTATGAATGGAGCGAAGAGAAAAAGCGCTTTAGTAAAAAAGAATTATTTGATGGTTTAATTTGGATGAAGAGCAATGAAATTGTACCAATATAAACTACTTCTGACCGAGATTTCCGTTTATTAATTTTTAGCTAAATGATTAGTAAATCACAGGCAAACCTTTTTAAGAATGCCGTTTTTATGCACCTCGATAATCATATCAAGGTCAAAGCACCACTTCCAATTAGTTGGGAATGTCAGTACTGTTATGAGAACCATTCAATGAATTTACTTGAGAATGTAGCAAAGGTTGAAATGAATTATAATGCTACTATAGCCCAACCCCACCTTGCATTACTGGATGAAAAAGAAAATATTGTAATAGCTATCGATTTCCCATCCAAAAAATTACCAGCTAATGCGGCTCTCATTTATATCGAAAATTATATCATTTATATCCAGATTTTACTCGATAAAAAGAGCGATATTAAAAATATCGGAGAAATGATCTATTCACCGTCATTTGTCAGCCTTTGCCTTAATCCTTCATGCCCCGATTGTGGTAAACACCTGCACAAGAAACAAATAATTGTTGCTACAACCGACTGCTGGTCCTGTGAGGCGCCTATGAAATTTGCGTACTGGACGGCCGGGGGACGTTATGGAACACCTGCAGATTTTGATGCGGCGGATATTGAATTTGCCGCTAGTAAAGGAGTGCGCTTTACTAGTCAGCATAGCCCTTTCCAGAATGAATACAACGCCAATACCTGCAATTCATGTGGGAAACATATAGGCGATTTTTATTTACATGACTACTATGGTAGTGTACCAGCAGAAACCTTTGAAGTCGGGTATTATTGCGTGAATTGTACGGAGGCCGTATTAGATATGTATAAAGAACCAGACGGCAACGATGCTGATTAAATATTGCCTGCACAACTAATCAAAATAGCGATTCAATACATATCAAAAGTGTTTGACCGAATATGAAAACATGAATTAAAACTACGGTGTACTTTCAGAGACATTTTGCAAAGCTGTTTCAATGATATTAATAAGTGCCTGTTGTTACCTAATGATTTTAACTTCAATATAATCTGTTCAGTACTTTAATTACTTCTCCCGTTCGAGTCTGACAGTGATTCGATTTTTCTTAATTTAGTCGAATTATAATGATTGCATAAATATGCCAGGAACTAAAGTTCTCTAAAATGAAAAGATACTTCACTTATACTATTGCCTTTATTTTTATACTTATCATACAAACGATTTTTGTTAAGGATAGTATAGCTCAATCTGCCGGTAAGTCAATAGAAGCCCCGGGTGGGCCTGAAAATTTGCCCGCAAAAATAAATCTGAGAAAAGATGGCAAATACCTGGCCCTGGTATATAACAGAACTACAATTTTTGAAGCACACTTGAACGTTAAGGCAAGCGTAACATCGTCGTCAAATGGAAAAGATGCCGTTACTCAAAAAATAAGCATCCACCTTACAGGAAATAATGGTTTTAAGGCGATAGCCAATGGAAGCAGCGAAGCACTGGCAGCTGAAACCCTTGGTAAAGCCCAACAGGCTTTTCCGATGGTAAGAACTTCACATGGATTGAGCAATAATTTGAGAAATAATGCCATTTATGATCGAAATTTTGACTGGATGCTGCAGGTTTCTGAAGGAACAGTCATACAATCTCATAAAAATACTGATGGTAGTATTTGGTTCGAACTTACATTCAAAAACAACCAGGCAGAACTGGTCTTTTATCCTCATTACTATCAAAGACACAAGAACTTACCTTATTATCAACCCTGGACATACAATGTATATAAAGAACCGGTTACCGGCTGGTCTTCCTGGTGGGCCTATTTCAGAGATTTTAGCGAAAAAGAACACAAAAAACTACTTGATGTCTGGCAAAGAAAGCATTTTGCCGACTATGGATATCGCTTTATTCAGATTGATGATGGTTATCAGGGTGAGAACGACAAGGGAAGGGAAAACTGTGAAATGGCCAATGGTTATTATGGCGGTCGCCCAACAACCTGGCTTGATTGGAAGAAAGATAAATTTCCTGGTGGGTTAACCAACTACATCAATAGTACAAACACAGCTGGGTTTAATTCAGCCCTTTGGTTGGGTTCTTTTTTCTCGGATAAAAAGACCGTTGAGAATCATCCCGACTGGTTTGTAACTGATAAAAATGGTAAACCAGTAGCTGCCCCATGGATAAGCTACACAATGGATGCTACCAATCCTGAAGTGGTGGAAACCTTGATTCGCCCAATTTTCAGAGGCTTGAAAAATGAGGGAATAGCTTACGTTAAAATTGACCAACTACGCCATTTTCTATACGACTGCCTGCACAACAACCTCGATTGGTGCAAACGTAAAGGCGTAACACCTGATGAAGTCATCAGGGCATATTTAAGAGTAGCGCGTGAGGAGTTGGGTAATGATACTTTCATACTTTCCTGTTGGGGCGCACTTCCTGAAGTCATCGGTTTGGCCGACGCCTGCCGTATTGGTGGCGATGGTTATGGACCGGTTACAATGCAGCAATATAATTCCTGGAATGGTATCGTTTGGCGTAACGACCCCGACCACTGTGATATTCTTCCCCAAAAGTCTGGACAAGGCGCTGGTAATATTACACAGACTAAAGATGTGACTGCTATCTATAATGAGTCAGTCATTAGGCCTGCCCTGGCCTCCATAGCTGGCGCCATGCTATTATTGAGCGATAAGCCGGATGTATATGAAAATGACAGTAACCTTTACGGTCTTCGTCGTTCTTCTCCTGTTTTATTTTCCGTGCCGGGCCAGCTGTATGATTTTGATGCCACCAAAACCGATTGGTTAAAAAATCATAAAAGGACTGAGATTATTTCTGGAAAAGACCCTGCAGCTACTGATGCCGATCAGTTTGGAAATGTTTGCCCATATTGGCTGAATGAATTCAATACTGATATTGAAAGTTGGAATGTACTGCATATCCTTAATTGGTCAGAAAAGGGAAAACCAGCTTCAGCTGCCACAGCTATCTCTTTTAAAAATTTAGGGCTTGATTCTTCAAAAGAATATTTGGTGTATGAGTTCTGGAGTGATACATTTTTAGGTGTATTGAAAAACGAAATTCATCCAGAAGGATTGGCTCCTTATGGCTTGCAATCTTTTGCAATTCGTGAAAAAAGCAATCATCCGCAATTGGTTTCTACCAATAGGCATTTATCGCAAGGAGCGGTCGAGGTTGAAATGATGCGTTGGGAATCAAATGCCATCAAAGGCCGGAGCCGCATGATCATCAACGATAAATATGTGATGAGCTTCTATGTACCAAACGGGTATAAATTCAAAACTGCTTTGGTGGATGGCAAGCCTGTTGATGCCGAACAAAATGGTAATTTATTAAAAGTTAATTATACGCCATCACAAACAGCTTCATTGAGTTGGGAGGTAATTTTTGAGTAATTATCCCGCTTCATGATGTTTTTCTGCACCTTTTGTGGCGCCAGGTTTTATGCTGCGTCTGCGAATAATTAACGCCCTATATGGGTGCAGCCCCTTTTGATTGTAGGTTGTCTTTAAACTCTGATACAATATAACTGGTGCCGTTATCGGATAAGCACTTTGATCTATACCTGTTTCGAATCAAGTAGGGCTCAGTGTAATTTCGACGGAGCTTTCCAGTTTGGCTACATTCATCGTCTTCCAAAGTGGAAACGCTCTCTCAAATTACCTGTGCACTTTAAGTGGAAGATTTACATTAATCATGAAAATTGTAAAAATTGTGATTAACGATTCAAACTATTGGCCCATTTTATTTTCCAAGTTTTATGCTATTTTTTAACTGTAACAGGAATGTTAGATGCGCATTCTGCAGTCGCCTTGTGTCAGCCATACTTTCTTCCAAAAGTGATAATTGTTTCATGAGTATGCTGTTATTAGCAATCTTTGCCGCACAATCCCTTAATAAGGGCAACACACTTTTTACGTTTTCTGCATAATCTTTTAATGACATTTTGCGTTGTTCTACTGATTGGATAAACTCGCCTGATTTAACAGCCAGTTGAGTGGCAGCATCGAATTTCCCTTTGTTTATCATCAGTTGTGCAATATCTTTCTGAATGTATACCGTTTGCAGGTAATCTGCAGTATTGCCTTTTCTCAATTCAATGGTTGTCAGACAGGCGTCCAGCGCGTTGAGGAATGATAATTGCACGATGGCTAAATCACTTACTTTTTTAAGGATCAGCATAGTGTCTATGCGCGACAATGCAGTATTTAATCCAAATGGATCGTTAGGCGCATAACCAATTACCTCTTTTGTGATTGATTTTAGCAGCGGTATATTTCTTTTATAAAAGGAATAATAATAATCAGCCGTAAACTGGTTTTTATCAAGAAATTCAAGATCGTATTTTATAGCTTTTTCCGCATCGCTGTTTTTGTACAAATTTGATATCCTGCGAAGCACCAGTGCTTCATATTTCAGGTTTTGAGCAATTACCTTGTCAAGTGAACTGTATTCACGCGCGACCGTAAACCCATTCTGCATAATGCCATTCTTAGTTTCGCCAAAGCCAACAGGAAAAACAACTCCCTCCTTATTACCGTAAATGGGATACGTAATCCTGATGAACCTGGTTTCACCCGGTTTCATATTAGCGAGTAATATGCCGTTGTTGGTTACCACTGCCTTCTCCCTTGTACCAATTACTTGAACAGACGGTCTTATTTTTAGCCTTGGATTTAAATCCGCTCTCCAGTTTATTAATATATTCCTGTCATTTAAACCGGGATTGTGTATCGCTGCATAAGATGATACGGCGGCACTTCCGCCCATTGGCACATGGTATACTTCCATATTTCTTTGTGCCTTATTGTTATCGTTGAGCACCATTAGGTCAGTTCCGTTCGACCAGCCTGGCGCATGGCCTAACAACGATGGGGTGATAATAGGATCGGATGAGGTGGATACTTCTACAGCAATACAGGTATGGTTGGAGGTGGTAACAGGCAGTTCCCACTCATAACCACTTGCCATTACCAGTTCTACATCTGCGGCGCCGAAGGCCAGTGTGGGATCTGCAGTGGTATTGGCATTGACATAATTGCTTCCGGTTCCAAATTCTGAATACAAAAAATGAAGGTTCACATTTTCAGCAGCACCCGCTGCCTTCCGGTGCACCCGCGCAAAACCGTAATTGTGACCGTCGGTGGTTTGCCATGGATCCTCGCTCTGCGGTTGATTGTTGGCATTGAAAGTTCCGGGCGTATTGCTGCGCATATTCCATACATCGCTGTTTACAAAGAACCACGGATCGGTGGATGGTTCAAGGCCTGGATCAAAATCAGAGACTGTATGTGTAAAGTCGCGCACAAAAAAATCGGTATTGTCATCCATTTCTGTCACCTGGAAAAAGAAGGGGTCTTTTGAAACACCAATAACTGTTACACCATCAGTTCCGAGTAATTGGTGGGTAGTAAAATTAGCGTTGCGCTGATAGGTAACCCCTTGCGGGAAATTAGCCATATCAGGATAATTGGAAGCAGAGAATATTCCATAGAAGTCTTTTCCTACTGCCATCAGGTGTTCGTAATCGCCCAACCAGGAACCTGGATCGCTTACCAGCGCGGTAGAAAGAGTAACATCATCCCAGGTGCTCCCGGCATTTGTGCTTCTTCTTAAATGTGTTTCCCATCGCTGTGAGGAACCCGTTCCCGTCAGCGCCTGGTATAAAAAACCGAGCTTTCCTTTTATGTTTACTGCCAGTGCCGGATTGGTGGCGTTGGTAATAGTTAGCAGATCAGCCGACCAATGTTGCCCAAAATCAGTGGAGCTTCTTACATGAAGTGTATAATCAGTTGTCCCAACCCTGTCGGCCCAGGATATATACACAATGGATGCATCTCTTGGATCAACCGCTATTGAAATATTAGAAGCTACCAGCCGGCTGCCTCCCAGATTAGTTCCGCCGAAAGCAGGAAGTGTTCGTCCGGTAACTACTTTTTGACCGGGAAGCCCATCACCCAGATCATTTAAATTTCGAAAAGGAGTTGCACCGCTTCCCCAGTTATCATCCCTGGCCACTATCACATCGCTGCCTGCTGATGTAACGTTATAAAATGCGATATAGACTATGCCTGAATTGTGAATAGTAGGCCGAACACCTGGCATTACACGGGTAGTGGTGGCACGGTTGGGAAAGAGATTGGTAACAAAGCCGCTTGGAGCTGGTGCAGAAAATGCATCAAGCGATAAGTTGATTCCTGCCGGCAGTGGAGAACTTCCCCTGTCGTTGGCTGTAATATAAACCCTGTCCTTGGTTGCACCAGCACCACCCAGCACAGTAGTAGCCTGTACGTATGGTTGATCCACTGTAGATCTGGTTACCATTAAATCTGCCAGGGCAGAACTCGTGTAATCAGGTATTCGCAAGATATTCATTGTGTATAATGTAGCGCCACCTTTTAAATCACCAACATACAAGCGGTTGCCGAACCCTGCAAACCTTAGAGAAATATCGTTGGAACCGTAGAAGGGATCATTGCCAGGTATAATAGAATTGAGTGCCCATGTAACACCCCCATCAGTAGAAATATAAATCGGGGCATTGGCACCGCCCATAGGATCGGGTGTAAAGGCAGTGCCCGCTATTTGTAACCTGTTGGCAGGATTCACTGCGATATTTGTTTCATTATCATCCCTGGTTTGATTGCTTTGCAGCAATGGAACCATATTCACCACGCGTATTTGGGAAAAACAATTATATCCGATCAGTAGAAGGCAAATAACGTGTATCACTAAATTCTTTTGTATCCTGTTGTGTTTCATGTCTGTTATTTTTAGGATGTAACTATTGTTTTTTTAACAAGCTGCGCACGGTTTCCAGGTTATTGGGAGACTGTACATCTCTTTTATCCAAGACCGTATACCCGCGTGCCGGGAATATGCTAGGCCCCTGCCGCAACTGTAATAAGAAAATACCCTCCTGCCCCTTGCTAAGTTTGGGGCTGTTGCTCCACATTACATCATCGCTGCCGGAATAGTACACTGTTACCTGTTTAGCAGTGGTTTGCCCCTTTAATACTGTTTGAATTTGTATTAATGCCTTTCTGTATTCAGGATTGTGTTCTGATTCAAGCGCATTGTTTTCTTTCTCCCGTATATCAGATTCATTTACAACACCTTTTATTACCAATACTGCACGTTTCAGTTCCGCCTTCAGGCTGTCGTTATGAATATTAATTCTTTCCCGGGCAATTTTCTCCTTCAATCCATCCTGTAAATTTTTCACCTGCCCATTGGGTACTTCTTTTACGCCCAATGTTTTTCCATAGTACCAGCCGGTAGTATAAAATACCTGTGCCATATTTTCTTTCCTGTTGGCAGCAGAGGCCAGCAGCACCGTGATTTCTTTTCCTTCCATCAGTTGATAAGGGTCTACAGCATCTATCACTTTCTCCACTCTTACAATGGCGGTAGTACCAGGTGTAGTGACGCCTATATTGGAAGCGTTCATTTTTATAATGGTGCCGTAGAAGATAAAATTTGATTTCGCTATAGTGGCCCTGCTGTTTTCCTGCGGCAAAGCAAAGAGGGAATTGAGGGAAGCCAGTAGGACCAGTACTGCATGTTTGTGCAATAACATAAGCCTTTTATCCCGCCAAAAGTGGAGTGTACGCATAGTCTTTTTTTTAGAATTGGTATATGTATTTCCCTTTGAGATATACATTGAATAATACAAGGTAGACTATCCACAAGGGCAATTCAATACCACAAAGTGGTAATAGCTGGGACGATCTGAATTACGAGTACGCCCTCTAAATTGCAAAGATGAAAACAACAATGCACGTTGCAGTCTTTTGCAGGTATCATTAAAATAGATTGTTTTGCAGCTGAGGCCTTGTTTAAGGATTATTTTCTATTCTATATGAGACTTTAGTTTACTGAAATCAATTACAGCCAGCAGTACAATTGAATCCAAAAAAAAATTCGGATTTATCCGGGATTTCCCGGATAAATTGTATGTCTGCAAAAATTCCGTTTGAATATGGCAGGATCTAATTTATAAATTCAGTAAAGCCCGGTTTTGTGGCTTAATCTGGATTAATCCAAAGGCAACAGTCAGGATTTCAATAAATAGAGCATCCTTTCTGTTGAGTTTTTAGAAATTAATTTGGATTAATCCGAATTAATCCGAATTAATCCGGAGTGGAATTGTAAGGAGGGGAGCCTATTTCTCTTCACGATAGCCTAATATTTATTATAAAACAAACCATTAATAGCTTATGACCCATAATTAAAAAAACCCCTGCGCGGCTAACCGATAACAATTATGTTGCACAGGGGTCAGGTAAGATTTACCGCTTGCCTGATTTACTTGCTACAAGGACATCAGGTAGAAGGTGATTATTTACCCTGGCGGTTTTCACATTTGTTACTTATATTCTTACCTGTAAATTACAATGACGGTAAAAAGGAACAAAAGGATGTACAATAAAACAACATGAAGTAGTACAATTAATTGTAAAAAAAATAGTCGTATCGATTATGCATATTGCAATTATAAAACTATACTTCGAATGTTTGATAATGATCTGCAAAGATGGAAAGTGTTGTCTGGGTTTTTCGGCATTCTGCTAAAATGGTTGGTGGTTATTTTAATTTTTGAAATAGTTACTTTTATCTTAATGACCATTTATGCTACGTAGATTCACGTTTTAACAGGAAGCCTTTGCAGGTTACTATTAAATTGACCTCCCTCCTTTAAATTCATGCACAATCAGTTAAGACTTCACTCTTAGACTTTTGAACAATTCTCTTTCTATATTCCTGTAGAACTTATTCTACAGCTAATTAATCTTTTTTTTGATCCTATTTAACAGATTGGTCTATTTTTCTAGACTTGCTAGTGTATTTACTTTGAGTAAGAATTAGCCAAAAAGAATAGGTATAATTTCTTTATTAGCAAACATAATTCTTGCCCTATGAAAACCAATATTCTTTTAAATAGTTGACTTAATTGAAAAACTTGTTTAAAAGGACTGAAAGTAAGGTGCGTTTATTCAATGGAAAAGCAACTATCACCTCTTTTCCAGCCATTGTTTGAATTTAACTTATTCAGGTACTATATCAATATAATTAAATACGCAATATGGAAAAGATCACTATTTTAATTACTGACGATCATCAATTAATCAGAGAAACATGGGCATATGTCCTAAATAGCG
Organism: Chitinophagaceae bacterium; assembly: GCA_044223995.1. Taxonomy (GTDB): domain Bacteria; phylum Bacteroidota; class Bacteroidia; order Chitinophagales; family Chitinophagaceae; genus JACMLD01. The sequence goes on along the minus strand of JBGALE010000008.1, from coordinate 19,093 downwards.
ATTCCAGGTTTCAAGTGGTAGCATCGTGTGGAGATTCTGAACGAGCAGTTGAACTTGCCAGAGAAAAAAGACCACAAATAATTCTTATAGATATTAACATGACTCCTTTTAATGGCTTTGAAGCCGCAGAAAAAATCCGTAAAGTTTCGCCATGTTCTAAAATAATAGGCGTTTCGATGCACTCTCAGCCAGCATATGTAAAAAAGATGCTGCAAGCAGGTGCAAAAGGCTTTGTTACGAAAAATTCATCAAAGGACGAAATGTTTAAAGCCATCATGGAAGTCTTTAAAGGGAAAAAATATATTTGTGATGAAATGAAAACGATAATCGCTGAACAGCTATTTGAGGAAAACCCCGATACGCCAAAAATAAATTCTCTGACGCAACGCGAAATACAGGTCATCAACCATATTAAGGAAGGATTGTCCTCAAAGGAAATTGCCTCGAAACTCGATATCTCTTTGAGAACAGTAGAGGTGCACAGATACAATGTTCTTAAAAAATTGAAAATGAAGAACTCGACTTCTATGGTTAATTTTATTAATAACACAATAGGATATGTATAATAAGTCAAACAATATATGAGTAAAAAAAATAGTTACTTCACAGTATAATTTTTGTAAATTATTACAATGACGCCCTCCCTAAAAACCTGGCTGGTGTAAAGTAGAAAATCGGGCAATAATGACATAAATGAGGATAGTGGCTGTGTACCAGTGTCTTTAATTAATTTAAGGACTTTCTGGGAAGGAAACACGTACGGTACAGGGAAGTGCCTGCAAATGGCGAAACGAAAAATGATTTGTGATGAGTAGTATTAGATTCAGCACTTCTGGCCTTGTTGATTTTATTTGCTTTAAAGAAGATTGAAAGCATCAAACCTTCCGATTGCGATGTTTTTCTTTGGCAAGCGCATTTTTATATAAGCATGCGATTTCATTGTTTAAAAAAATATATTTGAGGTATTGCTGTATATACCAGGCACGAATATATATTCTTATAGCAAATGGACAAGTATATTTTGAATATACCTCTATATCTTGTTTTACAATCAAATCTACTTTGGACTGATCTTCCCATATCATTGCGGCGCTTTGTCCTTCAGAGTGTACAAGACAAGTGGAAGGATAATAAAACATTCTGGCGCCGACGTTATTCAGTTTAAACATCAAGTCCTTATCTTCAGAATACATGAAATAATCTTCTGTAAACATGCCAACTTCTATAAAAACCCTTTTTCTCAACATCAAAAAAGCACCTGTGATGCTGTATACCCTTGAAGGTTTCTTTTGGCTGCGTAGCCATTTACGCCAGAGGGCCGACAAACCCGTCAGGTTAAAGAAGACAAAGGAACTTACTGAAAGGCCCGATGAGAAATTATTTAATTCAAGACCGTCGTCGTGAAACATGCGGCAGGTTACTGCGTCAGCGTGAAGTATATTCATTTGCATCAGGCATTGACTGATGGAATTATCGTGCAGGGTAATATCATTATTTATAAGAAGTATGTACTCAATACTCGCCGACAACTCTTTTACTTCTTTATTGATACCACGGGCAAAGCCAAGATTTTCATTATTTTTTTTAAATATTACCTCAGGAAATTGCTTTTTAAACTGTCGAAATGAATCGTCCTCAGTTGAGTTATTATCTACCACAACAATATGAAAATTGCCTGCGTTTTCAAATCTGTAAATAGATCGTAACAAGGATTCGGTTAGAAAAGCCTTATTGTATTGAAGGATTATTACAGCCAGCTTGTCGTATGATATTTTCATGGGTTTTACAATTATCCAGATTCTTTAAAGTCGAATGCTACTTGTAATTGGTTGCTTTTATTTGCTCAAATATTTGATCCTAAAAATTCGAATGTAGCGGAGTAAAAAGTATGGCGTATAAAAATTTCATAAAATCATGGACAGATTTAGGTACAAGGGATATAGCACACGATTGAACAAACGCCTTGTTTAGGCTATGCGAATGGCAATTATGTCGCACAGGGACTAGGCAAGATTTACCGCTTGCCTGATTTATTTGCTAAAAACATATCAGGCAGAAGGTGATTATTTGCCCAGGCGGTATTCACATTTGTTGCTTACATTCTTACCGTAAACTACTATGACAGTAGAGTTTAAAGAAAAGACGTACAATAAAACAGCATTAAGTAATAAAACTAATTGTAAAAAAACATATGTACTGAGTATGCATATTGCAATTATAAAACTATACTTCGAATGTTTGATAATGACCTGCAAAGATGGAAGGTGTTGTCTGGATATTTCAGTATCCTGTTAAAATGGTTGCTTGTTATTCTTATTATTGAAATAGTTACTTTTGTCTTGATGACCATTTATGCTATTTAGATTCGCGTTTTAACAGGAATCTTTGCGGGTACTACAAATTTGTATCGAACAATTTGTCTTAGGAACTATTGAAAAGATTATTAGCGTGAATAACTGGCAGCGGTATTTGTGTAAAGCTTTATGCGATTCAGTCGAGAAGGCGGACTTACGAAACGAATTGTATAGACGTCTGAATTCTAACGAGCATGCTAACTTCACTCAACTTAGTAAACGACATCATGATTCTGCCAGGGTGCTAAAAGGGAAATCAATTTCCAATTTGCACCCACTACCTGGCGCAGAAGCTATTTTCATTTTACCAGAATAATGCTCCACCCGGTTATGAATATTCTTTAATCCTATCCCTTTTGCAGTCTTTGAGGTGTCAAACCCAACGCCGTTATCTGAAATGGTTAAGACCAGTGTTTCTTCTTCTTTTTTGAAGCTTATTGCTGCGTTGTCGGCTTTTGAATATTTAATGATATTGCTGACTTGTTCCTGAATGATGCGGTAAAGCATTAATTCAGATTTCTTATTTAATTGCCTGGCTCCCAGATCATCACAAGCTAGGTTAATATGAATTTTATCACTGACGTTGATATCGTCTATCAAATCCTGCAGAGCATCCAAAAGTTTGATGTCACCTAATGAAGGTGCTACCAAAGTATGGCATAATTTTCTAATTTCGACCATAGCCTCATCAACATGGTAATAACTTTTCTCTATAAGTTCTTTGAGGACGCCTTTACCTGATTTTGCCATTCCGAGAAACATTTTAACCGCAGCGAGCAGTTGATTAATGTTGTCATGTAATTCCTTACCCAGTTGGTTGCGCTCATCTTCCTGTGACTGAATAGTTACCTCGGTGATTGTTTTCTGATGTTCTATTTGTTGGTTGGTTAACTCCTTTTCAAGCCTTATCTTTTCGGTTAAATCAGTTATTGCACCTATCATACGGTAAGGCTTCGAGTTTTCATCATATAGAATAAATGCTCTGTCGTAAACATCTTTATAGGATCCATCAGCACTCAAAAAACGAAATTCATGCTGCCAATTCTGTCCCCCGGAATCTATACATGTGGTGATTTTATTGCCTAATTCCTGCCTGTCATCAGGGTGTACGAATTCCTGCAGCCAATCTGCGCCAAATGTCAACTTCTCATTTGAATAGCTGAAAAGATTTATAATATTCCCGCCCCATTTCCCCTGGCTGGTATGGAAATCCCACTCCCAAATGATGTCCTGGGTTGCCTTATTTACCAACTCATAACGTTCATTTGTTTCTCTGGTTTTTTCAGTTGCCCGTTTTCTTTCTATACTATAATGTACAGATTTGTTAAGAAGCCTCACATCAAATTCACCTTTCACCAGGTAATCTTGGGCGCCCAGTGCAATGGATTTTATTGCAATATCAATAGTAGAAGAACCGGAGAAAACAATTATTGGAGTTTTGGGTAATAATTTATTAAGTGTAACTACAGATTCAACTCCCAGACTGTCGGGAAGTGAAAGATCCAGCAATGCAACCTCGATGTCGACCCCCTTTATTAGTTCCGGAACCTCTGACATTGTTTCTGCACGTATTATTTTATTGATTGGCAACTGGCTCATCTGAAGATATTGTTTCAATAAGACAAAATCTCCATTATTGTCTTCTACTACAAGAAAACAACCTGAAAGCGGACTTTCATTAAGCATATACTCTATTTAAGGTTATATTAGAACTAACCTTCCAAAGAATATTGGTTTGGCAGTCGTACGATACTGATCCAGAAATCCCTGATCATTTGTATTACTTCAGAGAATTTAGTAAAATCTCCCGGTTTGATAACATAGCAGTTTGCATGTTTGGTATAAGACTCCATGATATCCTTTTCGGATTTAGATGTGGTCATAATAACCACAGGAATGCTCAGCAGTTTTTTATCATTTTTTATTTCTGCCAACACTTCTAATCCGTTTAACCTGGGAAGATTTATGTCCAGCAAAATTAGATTTGGTGTTTCTGCGTTTACAAATACCCCTTCCTTTTTAAGATACCGCACTGCTTCCTCGCCATCCCGGGCTATACTGATACCATTGTATACTTTGGCCTTTTTAAAAGCTTGCGTAGTAAGCACAATATCGCCTTCATTATCTTCAACCAGCAGTATTTTTAATAGATTTTCCATAATCATAATTATTTGGGAATACTGAAGAAAAATTGACTTCCTTTTCCTTCTTTAGATTTGACCCATATTTGACCGTGATGTATTTCTACAATTTTTTTACAAATCGCAAGACCTATTCCTGTACCTGGGTATTTTGATTTGGTATGAAGCCGTTTGAAAATAATAAAAATTTGTTCAAAATATTTTTCATTAATCCCAATCCCATTGTCCTTGACATAAAAGATCCACTTGGCGGGCTCTTCCGTATAGCCAATTTCTATTTCAGGTCTTTCGTCTGTATGATACTTTAAAGCATTACTAACTAGGTTTAGAAATAGCTGGCGGATAAGCGTTTTATTTGCCATGACAACCGGAAGCCGCTTTATCGTTAGTATGGCTTGCGTTTTTTTTATTTCTTCCTGCAGTACTATGTTCAGGTATTCAGAAATTTCGTTTAAATCAATGCTGCTGAATTCATCATTGTTCTTGCCAAGCCTTGAATATTCAAGCAGGTCGTTTATAAGTGTGCCCATTTGAACAGCACCATTCACGGCAAAATTAATGTACTCCTTGTTTGTATCATCCAGCTTTTCACCCAATGAATCCTTTAATAATCCCAAAAAACTGCTCACCATTCGAAGTGGTTCGCGTAGATCATGGCTTGCGATAAAGGCAAAACGTTCAAGTTCTGTATTTGAAGCACGCAATTCAGCAGCAAATTTTTTAAGTTTTTCTTCGGCTGTTTTTCTTTCAGTTATATCATGAAGAGTGCCTTCAATGGCGATAGGGTTTCCGGTCTTGTCGAGAATAGTCTGGAAAGAGCCTGTAAAATGCAACGTATCGCCCTCCTTGGATACAAGGTCCAGTTCATGGTCTAGGATCGAACCTTTTGATTTCAATTTGTTGGTTACCGATTTCCACTCTGTTGATTTAAGAAAAAGATTGCTTATGTTTTTATCTATCAGTTCCAATGGGTCATAGCCTATTCTGTTTTTTATTGAAGGGCTGACAATCAGGATCCTGCCATCCAGGGTTGTTTGGTAGTAAATGTCCTGTAAGGATTCAAAGATTGACCGGAACTTTAATTCGGATTCCCTACGCAGTGTAAGCTGCTTTTCGCTTTCAATGATCGACTTTTCAAGGCTTCTGACAGAAATGAATTGTACGAGACATAGCAGGCAAATGACGGATGAGGAAACAATCCAGGTAGATAATGGTGTGTGATCAACCATATCTGCTTTTGGAAGGAAATGAAAATTTTCTGCAAGGACAAAAAAATAGCTTCCCAATATCGTGACAGTACCGAAAAGCCAAATATTCCTTGCTCCTAGGGTTATTCCAGCAAATAATACGACAAGTGGGAGCAACCTGATTCCAAAAGCGTCAATGCCACCTGCTGTCCATGTAGAACCGAAAATCAGAACCAGGGTAAATACAACAAACAATAACGCGCTTAACCATGTATTACCTTTCTTTAACAAGAATAAACAAGGAATATTTAATACAAGGAAGATAGAGACAATCACAATTCCACGAATGACGAAACCAGGATCTCTTAATGATCCTGCAATTACCATGATTATTAAAAATGAAAAGGTAGCACCAATAATATTGAATAAAAATTTTGCGTTACGATTTTTGTTCGAATCAGTAAGTTGCGGAGGTTTAAGAAAATCTAACATGGGGCTTACCTCTTAGTGAATAAATTATAAAATTGTGCCTAGAGAATGTATGGCTTTTATATCGTTATTGTTTCTTAATCCGGGTTTATTCGCATGGGTTTTGGTGAAAAGTAAGAGGAAGCAAAGCAGTATTCATAGGATTGACTTTGTAAAGCAATATCTTGAAAATCAAATTTATACAATTTAAAAGACAGGTGTCTTTTTATTTCAAGGATAAGGTATTCATTTTAGAACACTCATTTACTTAAATATATGCCATTTGAAAGAAAAAAAATAATTTTTGCTACGGGCATATTCAGTAATTTAATACAAGGTTAAGGCTGCACTACAGCTGAATTAGATTCATAAATCGTGTTCCTTACTTCGGGTTATCTATCTTAGGGTAATTAAAATTTTTCCCTCTGATGAACTAAGGCCGTTGACGAGTGACATCCAAACCTGGCAAATATTACCATAAAAAAGCAAAGTCATTACGCTATATAATCCAAAATGTAAATAAGTTCCCTGGCAGAGATTTGTTTATTCTGGCCGGTAAGTTTATCACTTAGTTGTCTGCAAGGGGTGTTGTGTCAATTGGGATGGCGTAATGAAAGTGTATTTATAGCGCCTTGGCTAAATGGTATTGATAATGTTGGAAAAGACGATTAACCCGGAAAAGGACGATTTTTTAATCTTTGAACTTCACCTAATACAGAGTATTTAACTACAATTATTCTCTATGATAAGAATCCTTATCGCTGATGACCATGTGGTCGTGCGGACCGGATTAAGGCAGATACTAAAGGACGGATTTCCTTCTGCTGAAATTGAAGATGTCTCCGATGCAGACGATCTTTTTAAGAAAATAATGAAGGGGGAGTGGGATGTAGTTATATCGGATCTTTCTATGCCCGGGCGAAGTGGACTGGAATCATTGTCCCAGATAAAACAATTGTACCCCAAATTGCCTGTTTTGATTTTAAGTGCACATTCAGAGGATCATTACGCGCTTCGCGTTTTAAAGGCCGGAGCCTCAGGTTACCTTACGAAAGACGCTCCTCCTGATGAGTTAATAAAGGCGGTCAATCGGGTTCTAACTGGAAAGAAATATATAACTCCTGCAGTGGCCGAAAAACTGGCTTCCTCCATCGATCAGGATAGCAATAAAATGGCGCACGAACATCTCTCGGATAGGGAGTTTGAAGTAATGAAATTGCTCGCTTCGGGTAAAGGTGTTTCAGATATAGCTGATCTTCTCTCACTGAGTGTTACCACTATTAGCACTTATCGGGCAAAAATTCTGGCAAAAATGAATATGAAATCAAACGCCGATCTTATTCTATATGCAATGGAAAACAAATTAATTATAGACTGATGATTTATTGGATTGCAGGAGTGGGAGCAATTCTATCTCTCCGGCAATAGACCTATTTCATCGCTGACATCATCCGCTCTCAATTTCGATTATTGGTATTCATTTCTCAACTTCTTTTCGGTATGTAAGATTTTATCATACATTACTATTGAAATTTTTATAAGCAAAAGGTTGTAAGGATTCCTTTTTCGGATGATATCCATTTTAAGGCTTCGGCTATACAATCCTATGCTTTAAATCCGGATGATGCGGTGTTCCCTGTAATTTTATATATTACCTTGAATAGAGGTTTCTATCAACGCCAAACCATACGGTATTTTGTTTGAACTAAGTAAGGTGCTATCGATGGCATATACTTTTGATGAAATGACGGTTACATGCAATAACTGCATTGGTAGGTACCACCATTTTAATTTCCCAGTCTTATCCCATCATCTTTTACCCAAAGCTGTTATTTGACAGGGCTGTTCATGACAAAGAAGCCGTTCTGATTCCACAGTCAAAACGACTTCTCCTTATATAGTTTTATTTTATGTCTTATAGACTGGTTGGTGATATGGTTACTCCTGTTGAATTAGGCCAGTTAATGGTAAAATTATTCCCGGTTTTTACAATTGTACCGGTGTATGTTTTACCGTTAACGGTAATTGAGAGCGGAGTACTTCCACTTTGAATATAGTTAAGGCCGGTAAACGCCACTGCCTTTGCATTGCCACCTGCTGTACAATCAGCTGGTACAAAAACTCCCGTGAAACTTATTGCATAACTAGATGTACCTGGAGTAATGGTAGAAAGCAGGGTATTGCTGGCGCAAGGGTAGGCATTGCTTGTTTCCGCCTTAAACACCAAGCCATAACTCGCTTGACCCGAATCATTACGGGATACCGTTATTTTAATAATTTCATTTGCTAGCAATGCTTGCGTAGTACCCTGTGAACCTGGCACCCCGGGATTGTACACGGAATCGGTTACAGAGACAGTGCTTGATGCTGATAAGCCCGCACCAACTGCGGTAACTGTATAATATCCCTTTGCTCCAAAACGAATGATGGCTTTGTTACCAGTCGAATTAATTTGTGTACTGACGTTGGGGCTTACTGACCAGTTAACCGATGCCCCTGCAGCAGCCTGACCCAGGGTAAATTCTACAGGTTCGCCTTTGGCTATTTTATCCAGTTTTGATACATCCAGCGATGTTTTGCCGGTAGAGGCATCTTTCTTACACGCAAAAAAGCCTGTCGCCATCAAGATGCCAATAATCGGGAAAATTAACTTTTTCATACTTCGAATTTTTAGAGTTGAATAATTGTGGTTTCTGTTTTAAAGATTAACTACAGCACATTAAGAAAAGGTTAGCCTGTGCAATATATTTTTTTGAAACTTTCAGGGAAGTGGTTATCACTACGCCTCAATACAGTAACCTGTAGTGTTTAGTACAATAAATTGTAAAATAGCTTTGCTTCAATTTATACGGCACACCTGTATATTGTCAAATCTTATAGCTGTGAGGAGTCATTAGCATACCAAGATATTAGTCTTATAATCGTTACATCCGACTGACCCACTAAAAAAGGGGATTTTTACATCCCCTTTCAGATATCTATTTTAATGAAACTATTGTTTTATAACCTTTATTTGTACTGTTCCTGCGTTGGTGCTGGCTGATAGTACGTATATGCCATTGGTCAATCCAGATAGACTTTTTATAACTGTATTGTTTATGCCCGGATTACCGATAAGCTCGCTGCTGTAAACGATTTTTCCCGTCATATCAAACATATGGATCGTTATTTTTGAGTGCTGTTGCAGTTTTATTGTCGCCTTGATATAGTCAGTAAATGGATTGTTTGCGGTTAAGGTCATTTCTCTACCAGTATTAATATTAACTTTTGCTATCTGGCTATATTTGGAGGAACCATTAATATTAACCATTTTCAAGCGGTAATAATTCAATCCGTTAATGGGCTCTATATCAGTAAAAAGGAACTGTGTTGTATTACCTGTTACTGGCAATTGACCGATGGGTGTAAACTGAAGCCCATTATTGCTGCGCTCAACAACAAAATGATCAAAGCTAGTTTCGGAAGATGTGGCCCAGGTTACATCTATTACTGATCCTTTTTGTATCGCATTAAAGCCATTTAATGTAGAAGATAATAAAGCACAGGAGACGTTTATAATGGTATAGATTGCTGTATCGCTTCCTGAACAGGTCCCGTCAACAATATAATTGAAGGTAAAAACTCCTGTAGCCGAAGAACTGGGAGACCATATACTTCCGGTTAAGTTCCCGCTTGACGGGTTTGTCGTTTCAATCCATCTCCCATTTGGATCTGCTGAGGGGTCAAGTATAGCGTTAAGGTTGACTGTGTTAACCATACTGCAGGCAGGGTAGCTTTTATCAGGTCCGGCATTGGGGCTAGTTGCGCTTGCACTAATGGTATAATCCAGTACCGTATTGATACATGAGGCTGACGGTACCGAAGATGTAATGGTCAGGTGATAGGTTCCTGCATCAGTTGAAGGGTCGAATGATGGAAAGGCCAATGAATTGGAACTGCTCAGTACAGTTGGGTCACTATTCCTGGTCCATGAAAAATCAAGATAACTCAGAGTGTTCACGGATAGTGTGCCTGGCTGACCCGGGCACAGGTTAGATGCCCTGATGACAGGAAGGCTCAGAACGGTAACATCTATTGTCTTTATAACGGTATTACCACAAGCATCTGTAACCTGCGCTGTATAAGTACCAGCCGACAGCCCTGTAAATAAATTTTGAGTGCCATTATCAATTGCTACAAAACTCGGATCCCAGGCTTTAGAAATTATCTGGTAGGTATAGGGAGCCACACCGTCCTTACCGGAAACATACAAATTGTAAGAACCACCTGGACAATAAAAATTATATAACTGATCAAAGCCAACTGCGGAAGGTGAATATACAAAGGTGTCTATTATTACTTCATTGCCACAAATGTCATAAACTCCACCACCAGCTTCATCGACCTGATACCAATGGTTATATATCACTATTCTATACGTCCCGGTTACTGGAGGGTAAATTCCAAAAGTCCCGTTGGCACTAAGGCCCTTGGCGTCAATGCCATCCCACCCGCCGGAAGAATTTTGCATTTCCAAACCCCAGGCAGCGTTGGTGAGGTTATAATCCGGCGTAGTGTTCGTAGTTATTTTAAATCCTCCACATACAGGTAATGGTGCCGAAACAGTGGTAGTCCCATAGCTTAGCGCAGCTGGGTCAAAGGTTACTGTGAGGGTGTTGCCGCAAGATGTGGTAAACGCAATAACATAGGTACCGCTTGGCACGTCAAGTAATGTGAAGTCTCCATAACCACCGATGAAATTATTTAACACCACAGGGTAAGTGGACGAATATGCCGCAGGGCCGCTTATAACAGTAGCTGTTGCAAAAGAACCATAATTCAGAAGTGCAAACATAGACTGATAACCGGGTGTGCAGGCAGAACTCGTGGTGTAATGTGTATAGAACCCAGGAGGATTAATAGCATCTATGTATCGAGTTGTTTGGGCGGTATCACCGTAAGCGTCCGTTATTGTAAAACAATAGTTTCCCTCAGGTAGATAACTGGAAGCAGATCCAAGAAGCCCGGTAGTATTATTAGGGTCTAAATTTAATTGAAAATCTGCCGGGATGATATAACCAGCCGGAGCGCAATCTATATGTACTGTAACCGGATTCCTGAGGCTAAATCCACTTACCGTGATCCAGGAACCATTACAATCGTGTTGTCCATACGTATTGATATATGCAGCAGGTTTTGTGTATGTTTCATTGTATATTATATTACCACACCTGTCTGTAAGTGTGGTGACAATTGTATAAGCTTGATTTGGATAATAATTAAGATTAGTCAAATTGTAGGTAATTTGATCCGAACTTCCCCCTTCTACGATATTGTTTCCTCCATCTGAGCTGACTACTGTATTGGTTATGGTTTGAACCACTGCTCCGGATGGATCTTTAACCTGGGTGACAGCGATAATTGGGAAAGCCATTACAGTTTCTGCTCCGCCAGGAGGATGAATATTATAAGCAATATCCAATTTGCCTGAAGAGTTTATAGATATCACAGGAGTATTCGGTTGATCTACTGCAGCGTAATTCGTGTACTGAACAACGGATACCGCTTGTATAGTAACCTGGCCACAGGCATCTTTAACCTTCAGCCTGTAATCTCCCGCAGGCACACTGTTAAAAATATTACTGGTTTGAGGACCTTCCACCAGTGTGGTGCCGGAGGCATCATAAAGGGAATAAGCGTTGATTGGCGCAGGGATGCCAGAATTAATTGTAACCGTAATAACGCCGCTATTTGTGCAAACTGTTTTGGAAGTGGAAGAACTGTATGTCAATGGTACTATAAGGCTATTAATATCTCCATCCCAGGTTTCCTGGCTCCAATCACTTCCAAATGTTTGCTTTGCAATCACCTTGTAAGTTCCGGCACCAAGGCCGGTAAAGGAATTACCAGTAGTAGTGGCAATGGGAGTTGCAAAATTGGGTGAAAGATAAATGGAATAAACTATTGTTGCTCCCGCTGTTGTATCCGGACCAACACTAAAGGCCAATGCACCGTTCCCGGGACATGTTTCATTAGCAGGTGTTACAGTAAGCGAGAATGCCGGTAGGGTTTGAGCATTTAGTACGTAAAAACCCGTGCACAGTAATAGAAATAGTAGTAGATGTTTTATCATTTTCATACGTTTGGGTTACGGAAATAAATATTAAGTTGAGAGCGAAAATTGAGCAATCTTTATATTTACTTCTCATTGTTTTATAAGTTTTTGCACAACAGAATTTCCTTTTGCATCCAACACTCTGACCATGTACACACCTTGTGAATAAGCTCTCAAATCAATGCTGTTGCCGGATCTAAAATTCACATACTGCTTCAATTGAGTTCCTTCGGACGAATAGAGAATTACAGAAGACAGAACACTGCTGGTTGTTGACGTTATATAAACCTTTCCTGTAGTTGGGTTGGGGTATAATGTGATCGCCTCAGTAGCATCAAATTTGACCAACCTTATTTCAGAATAGGAATAGCTATTGTCAAGATCTACCTGCCTAAGTCTGTAATAATTCAGTCCGATTACCGGGCTCTTATCAGTGTAGCTATAATTTTTGATGGTGTTGCTGTTCCCGGCTCCGGCTGTTTCCCCGATTACTACAAAGTTGGATCCGTTGATGCTTCGTTCTATGTCAAAATGATGGTTATTGGATTCCTGTGCGGTTTGCCAGGTTAATAGCGACGAACCATTATTGCTTACGGCATTAAATTGAGTTAAATTTACCGGTAATGCGCATGTTACGGTTACAAACATGGTGTCTGTACAGCCATTGGGAGCTCTGTAGATAAAATAATAAACACCACTAGCTGTGCCATCAAATGTAGCGGTCGCCACCCCACTGATGGTGCTTCCTACAGTTGCACCAACTGGATTTCCCGCCTGTGCAGTCCAGGAGCCAGCAGTTGAATTAGTTCCCGTTAACGTTACATTACTGCCAGCACAAATACCCGGTTGATCCGGGCCTGCGCTGGGTTTGGTCAAAGGTGTAACTACAATTGAATTACTAGAGGTGCAACCATTTGCGTCTGCGCCTGTAACCACATAAGTCGTTGCTGTATTTGGACTGACAGTATATGGGTTTGCATTATTACCCTGCCATGTATAAGTTGCTGCAGTTCCTGAGGCTGTTAGTGTTGTTGATTGCCCGGCACAGATGGCTGCGTTGCTTGCAGTTATTGTTACAGTAGGAGGGGCGTTGCTGATGGTTTGTACTGCCCCGTTATATGCTGTAAAATTGTTCAGGGTACCTGACACAACCAGGTTGCCTATAGTAAGTGCCGACACGGCCAGGGTGTTTGCATTAGTAGCGCTGCAGGGAACATCCGCCGTTATCCAAAAATAAGAAGTAACACCAGCGCTTAAAGTCTGTGTAAAGGAGGAAAAGGAATGAGTGAGAGGGCCGAGTGATGTAATTATATCCGTGCCTATTTTTGTAGCGGTACTGAAATTATTCGATGTGTTGTACCAAAGTTGAAACTTTGTAACATCCGTAGCTGCATAAGTACCAGTAGTAGTAAAATTGACCTGGGTGAGGGTATTATTGCTGCAATTATTTGCAAGGCTAAAACTATAAATTTGATTCTTGACTGTTCCTGCATTAATTGTTGCAGAGACTACTGCCGGGTTTGCCGATGATAAAAGAATGGTAGAAGGAATAAAATCAAAATCCACTACTTCTCCATAGGTAGTACTTCCGCATGGATTTGAACTTCCCCCGCGCCGGACTCTTATTCTGAACCTGGCTGTAGTTGAAAAATTAAGCGGAGGGGTGATGGTAGCTGTATAGGTACCGGATGCTCCAGCAGTAACAACAATCGTTTCTCCGGGATCTGTAAGTGTTCCGTTATTGTTCCAGTCTACCCACATATCAACCACATCTGTAGCACCAACCCAGGTTCCAACTATAACTCTAAGGTTGTATGATGTGCCAGGAGTCAGTGTTATGGGAGACCCCGAATTATTTACATACAGTGGATTGGAAGTATTGTTGTAGATCAGCGATCCGTCTTTATAAACCTGGTAAATATATTCCCAACCAGAATTTCCTCCTGTAGCTGCGCAGGCGCCCGTCAATGTACATTGTGCAGATAAAGAACCTGTTGATAGAATTTGTATTAAAGAAAATAATAAAATTCTTGTTATTCTACTGTTTGTTTTTAGGGTACTCATAATTTCCACTTCTGTATTCTAAGATGCCGGTACAATCATAGTTAGTCGCGAAGTCTTGTTTTATTGGCGTATAAGTTTTTGAACAATAATACTCCCCTTAATGTCCTTTAGCTTGATTAAGTATATCCCTTTTGCATATCCGCTTACATCAATGCTGTTACCTGATTTAAAATTGACATATTGTTTAAGTTGGATACCTTCAACTGTATAAACCGTAACAGACTGTATTGAGCTGCCAGATTCGTCGGTGATAAATACTTTGCTGTTGGATGGATTAGGAAACAATGTAATTGTACTTTGGCCATCAAATCTAACTGTGCGTATTGCTGAATATTTGTACTTATAGTCCGTATCCATCTGTTTAAGCCTGTAATAGTCCAGTCCCACTACAGGGTTCCTATCCGAATAGCTGTAGTTTTTCAGTACAGTGCTGTAGCCAGATCCGGCGACTTCTCCGATCTTTATAAAGCTGGTGCCATTGCTGCTCCGCTCTATATCAAAATGGTCATTATTGGTCTCCTGTGTGGTTTGCCAGGTTAAGAGTGAGTATGCTTTGTTTTTGACAGCTTTGAATTGTAGTAAGTTTGTCGGTAACACACAATCAACTATAATACTTGATACCAGCCCCGGATCAATCACGCAGGCATCGCCACCAATGATACGTCTTATGTAAGTAGTTTGTGAAATCGGGCCGATGGACGATCCCAACAAATTCTGAGATGTGGCACCTGCAATATCTGTCCAGTTTATATTATCGATACTCATTTGCCATTGGAATGTACCAGATCCCGTAAGAACAGGATAAGCAGAGGTTACTCCGTTTCTAATTAGTGTAGGTAAACTATACGTTGGAACTGAGCCGGTAATATCAGCCGGGGTTGACCCGGAACATGCTACCTGGGTCGTCGGTGCAATGAAGTTATTATTAAGATCGGGGGGATTGGCCCATGACTGCAATGACGATTCGCTAACACCCGAAGAACCACTGGCAAGGGTGCCACTGATACTTAATTTTGACGTTGTAATTGCGCCATTAGTCAGAGGAATATCGTTTGAATACGCAGTTATCACTGTGTAAATACGGCAATTATAAAATTTAATCCCTCTTTCCCCTAAAGGATCGTATTCATCACCAGTACCGCCATAGTATGTACTATAAATGATCGTTTTTAAATCTGAACTTAATTTGGTAAATGTTGCGTCAAAGTTCCCATTTGTAGTATAATTGTTTGTTTGAATGGCGTTGGCAGTTGTAGGGAAAGCTACATTTGGCCCTTTGGAATAGCTGTTGGTATAACCCAAAACATAGACATCGTTGTTTAAATCCACGTTCAAGCCCATCATATTGACTTCATCACCTGATCCGCCTACATAAGTGCCTTTGTCAAAAGTCTGGTCCAAAGCCGTGCGACAAACAAACAGATCATGGTTTCCGCCATTATAACTATCGTCATATGTGATCCCTGCGCCAGAAACATTAGTGGTGGCTAATCCTGAAGTAACTCCACCAAAATAGATACTGTCTTTTGCTATGTTAAATTCCAAACAGAGAATGTTTGTGGCTGTAGCTGATGAGGATGAATTAAAATAAGAACTCCATTGAATAATTCCCGATGAGTTTAGTTTTTGTAAAAACCCGTCAGTTGTGCCCACTTTCGATCCTTGACGGGCAAGTGCCAAGGGGAAATTAGTGGAAGCCGTTGAGCCTCCAATATAAATATCCCCTGTAACGGGGTGACTTACCATAATATTTGCCTGGTCATTGTTGCTACCTCCGTAATTCTGTAACCAGTAGAGAGAGCTTAGATCTGCATTGATTTTACATACAATTACATCTGTGCCCCCATTGTTGCCGTCGACTGCTCCAGCAAGCCCGGGATGTGCTGTGGAAAGATTGGTACTGTTGGTATAGCCACAAAAAAGTACATCCCCTGCAGGTGTAATTCTTAAATCATACACAGATTCAGTACCATTACCTCCAACGATAGCAGTTTTAACAGAATGGCCGTCGGGGCTCATTTTGGTAATAAATATATTGTCTCCTGCCTGAGCGCCATCGTTAACACTTGAACCGCTAAATGCCGGACCACTTAATATAGGAATAGTAGTACCCGCTCCAACAGCACCAACAAAATAAATATTTCCGTCTGGACCTTGCTCAAGGGCAAAAGGATTTTCAGATCCATTTCCTCCAAAATAAGTTTGCCATACCCGAACGCCAGCCCCTCCCACTGAAGCAGGTTGGGTGTACTTGCCTATACACACATCTGTGCTGCCGCCAGAGGCTGCCTGAAATGGATTCACAGTTATTAAATTACTCCCAAATAACCTGGAAAGTGTATAAATAGAACCATCAGTTTGGTCAATCCAAATACCATGGGCATGAACGCTTGCGGTGGAGGAGTTGGTAACCCAGGTAGCCCAACGCAAAGCAATGGGATCAATAAGCAGAGACAAAGCTTTGTCATACTTCCCTAATTTGTAACGCACCTTATTTCCGGTTACCAGGTAGCCAACTTCCACACTGCTTCGTTTTCCGTTTACCAACTGATAAGCAATCGGCCTTGGGAAGGTAACATTGCCAACACTGGTATTTAATACTAACTCACCTGAGGTACGCGTATACATTTTATCGATTCCTTCGTACTGGATAGCTATTTTATTTTTATCAAAACCAGGTTTGCAAATGATGTCGTATTCCAATGTTCCTTCTTCTGATGGATAGTAACGCACATCAATATTATCGTAAACATTTTTATACCATATTTCCTGGTAGTTGTTTACGTCTTTTGCATATTTTGAAGGATCATTACCAATAAGGTAGTTGTATTTGTCATGATGCACTTCATTGCTTTCCACTGTCATCAAAGGTGAAGCGTTCAGAAACTCCATTAGCCAGCCATGCCCCTTTACACCGTTTCTCTCCGTAATCATTATAGGTTTGGCTGGTCCATTATGTTGCGTTTTTTCAGCATCTTCCATTTGCTTTTCCAGATTATGCACCGATGCAGGATCAAAAGTCCCAATCATCATCCCTTTTTTGGTGGCAACCGCCTGCCCATATCTGAAATCTGCTTTGTATAATACATGAGATGGCCATTGGCCGTTGTTTTGGGTAAAATAGATACATTTATCGTAACGGTTGAGCATCTCTTTCACAGAATTGTCAAGGTCTTTTTCTTCTATTTTCTTTAAAGATTGTGCCTGAAGAAAAGAACCAGGCTGCATAACTGATAGCAGTGCAATAATTATAGTAAATGTTCCTTTTTTTATTTTCATACGGGTTGGTTATTAATGGGTCTTCTGCTGATTGACGGCTTTTTTAAACCCGGGTAACCTCTATAACAGTTTCTTATTTCTTTATCAGTTTTTCTACAATCGCATTTCCATTTGCATCCAGTATTCTGATCATATATACCCCCTGTGCAAACCCGCTTATGTCAATGCTGTTCCCTGATTTAAAATTGACGTATTGTTTAAGCTGGATGCCTTCAACTGAATAAACCGTGACAGACGGTATTGAACTGCCAGACCCATCGGTGATAAACACTTTGCTGCTGGATGGGTTAGGAAACAACGTGATTGTATTTAGGTCATCAAATTTGACCAGCCTTATATCAGAAAAGGCATAGTGATTATCGGCATCCACCTGTTTAAGCCTGTAATAGTTCAGTCCGATTACCGGATTCTTATCCGTATACCTGTATTTTTTCGATACAGTGCTGTTGCCGGATCCGGCGACTTCTCCGATCTTTACAAAACTGGTTCCATTGTTGCTCCGCTCTATATCAAAATGATGGTTATTGGTTTCCTGTGCGGTTTCCCAGGTTAATAAGGCATATGAACTGTTTTTTATGGCAGAATACTCATTCAGGTTGACTGGTAAAGCAGCAGAAAATGGAATGCTATAATCCTCCACTTCTCCGTCAAGAGAACTTACGGTTGGGAGTGGGGTTGTAGCAAATGCAGCATCTGTTGTAATCCTGAAACGGGCATAGGTAGCAGTTGTGCCGATAGGTCCTGAAAGAGTAACACCAGTCCAGGTAAGTGTTTGGGTGCCTGAAAACCCTGTGGCAACCGTTTTAGAAACTAATTCCCCGGCATCAAAAATTCCATTATTATTCCAGTCAATCCAGCCAGCGAGCGTAGCTGATTTTCCTGTAGAGTTATTAACAGAAACATTTACACTATAACTGGCTATTGTTTGGGGAGCAGTTCCCCCTGCGATGACAGGAAATGAAGCAACCCCATCTTCATCGTTTATACCAGTAATATCATCTTGAGTGGCTGAGATATTGCCTGTTGTGGTTATGTCATCAGCATCAATTGCTGAACCAATCGTTAATGTTGGTGCAACGGCAGTTGCCAAGGTAAAAGTATTTATATTAGCTGTAATGCCTAACGGAAGGTTTGAGCCAAATGTTACAGGTAAATAACTATTTGCAACTCCATAGGTAGCGGCAGGTGCATCTCCATAATCAAAGGGTATTATCATGCCGATTGCAACAGCTTGTAGCCCCCAGCCTTTTGTAGCTATAGTTAGGGATATTTGACTGTTGATACCTGAATAAGCGGTACTATTTAAATTAAGGGCCACTACAGGAACAGTTCTTGCATTATTATCGAGGGCTCCGGGTCCGTCAATAGCAAAGGTGGTTAGTCCTGCAGAACTCGAAACCGCTGCGGGGGTTGCATTCCAATTAAAACGGTCTACAAGCGAAAAATTTCCGTCTCCAGTAATAGCATAATGTTCATTATTATCTGTAGTTTCTGCATCTGCCATTA
>JBGALE010000007.1:0-250217 GCA_044223995.1 Chitinophagaceae bacterium | reverse complement strand
TATGCAATGGTTTCACGCGCCTGTGCAAGATTTATTCGGGAGTATATAAGTTATATTTTCAGGTTTGCAACATTTATTTGGTGCTGTGCAAGATTTGTTTGTCGGTTTGCAACGAATGTTTACGTGTTTGCAACATTTATCCGGGCTTGTGCAAGATGTATTTATTAGTGTGCAAGATGTATTTGTGCAAGTGCAACGGTTTCACAGGCTTGTGCAAGATGTATTCATGCGAGTGCAAGATGTTCACGGCCCTGTGCAACATTTTCACGGACCTGTGCAACGGCTCCGACGGATGATGGGGTTTCGTTTTTACCAGGTGAAACACAGCAGTTGAATAAAAGCTGCTCTACTGCCGGGAGTACTTGTTATATTTTATTGGAACAGACTGCGCTGAGATGCGGCTTTCGGGCACTAGTGCTTTTACCTCCCCGCATAGTCTCCCGAAGGGGACTTTGCGGAGGGAAACTTCCATCTTAAACCGCAGCGTCCCCTGCGGGAGACGCTGCGGAGAGAATGAGTTTTCATCCCTAAATTATGAGATGCCCGTCTACACGTGCATGACGTGTATGAGTATTATTTGAGTGAGCTCTCTTTCTTTTACGTCATTCCCGTCCCGACTTTAGTCGGGAGGAATCTCATGTTGAAGTGAGGTGCTCCCTTATCATACTTAAGTTATAGCTCACTGTGAGTTTGTAGTTTTCACCTCTAAATTATGAGATGCCCGTCTACCCCGACTTCAGTCGGGGGCATGACGTATATGTGTATGATTTATGCGAGGTCTCTTTCTCTCATGTTTACGCAGCGTCTCCTTCGGAAGACGCTGCGGGGAATAAAAGGGATTGTCTCAAAGTAACGGGAATGGTAACCTGCGATTTGGGTATGCAACAAGTAGGATCGCCAATGAAATAGTTGTTTTGAATCAATAAAAATGGCTGATGGTGCATTGTACTACGATTAGAAGCAAGAGAAATTTATTAGTTTGAAAAAATATTTTAGGTTGTATGAGATTTATAAGTATCTTGTCTTTCAGGAAACAGGAATAGCCCCAATAGCCAAAACCAAGACTAACAGCCAGTAACAATCTTTCTTTCTCCTCCGTATTTACCCATTCTATTCTTTAAGTAATTTTTAGTAGCGCTATTGTGAAATACCCAACCTGGTATACACCGGCTTATATCCCATTGAGTTATTCCAGGTCAGAATCCCCTTTTTTATTATAGTATTTGCTTATTCGTTCATTAGTAGCCTTTCGGTATCCTCTGTCGACCCCTTTTCTTACGACAATAAATGCCATTTTATGAATACATCCTTTTTTAGGTTAGTACTGCTATGCAGTATGGTTTCCAATTTTGCCAATGCGCAGCGTTTCGATGGTGTAAGGCTAAGTATAAAAGGCGGGGCAAACTATTCTGAGATAAATGATCTCGAGACAACGATTCTCAGTGAACCATTTTTTTTAAACTATACATTGAATAAAAAACAGAAAACAGGGTTTACTGCAGGAGTGGGCGTAAACTGGGAGCTTAAAAATACGATTGCTTCTATCAATCTTGATGTTCTGTATTCACAGCAGGGAAGCGATCTGTTGTTTAACAATATTGAAAAGGATTTTAATTATAAAATGCAATTCAATTACCGCTATATCAATCTTCCCCTTTTAATAAAAATATATCCTTTTGAAAGAAGGCATGATGGCCTGCATGGCCTGAACATTGGTGTTGGCCCGCAGGTTGGGATCAATATCGCTCCGGAAAACATTATTTACACCTCCGGTGGATCTGGCAAGATGCCCGCTTTCGGTACCGACCTGGAACAACAACAGCAATTAAGGAATGTATTGAAAGGACAAAATTATGCCGGCGTCACTGCTCACCTGGGTTATGAAATAAGAGGCGCGGGGCTCAATATTGAAGTGAGGTATTATTATGGACTGACGGATGTGGTGAAAACCGAAGTCAACGCTTATAATTTTATTGAAAATAAAAATACCAACAAGAGCATCCAGTTTACACTCGGCTGGGAATTTTTCAGCAGCTACCCAAAGAAATCTGTCCTCATCATAAGAAAACCGAGAAGTTAGCCCGGGAAAAAATTGTTGCCCTTTAGAAAGAAGAAAATTGACTAATGAAAAAAGTATTTCTATTTGTCATGTCCTGTTATACCGTGATTGCCTGCCAATCACAAACAGGCGCGAACATTGCCCCGGGTGGCGTGAAGGGGCCAACACAATGGTATATCGCAGATACTACCGGGGGAGCTTGTTACCTGCGGAGCAATATTGCTGCAAACATTTCATTGAAGACCAATACATCCAATAATTTGGGATGGATCAATTATCATCCTTCTTTCCTGCTGAACGGAAGTAACCGCCTCTCCATTGTTTTAGGCAATGACAATATTGATAACGCTACTTATTTTACCATTTACCAGTCCGCCGATTCTGCAAAAGAAAATCATATCTGGAGTATTGAAAAGAATAAGAAAACAAGGGTTGTGCTAACCAGCCGGAGAATGGCAGACCTCGACGACTTTAAATACATGAATTATACCGTACTCCTGCCCGCAGCGCCCAAGATGAATATCTATGCACAGTCGAAGCAAAAAGATACCATACCGGTAACGGAGCAAAGCTGGAATATTGGAATGGCACTGGCCGCGCCAAAACTACCGGTTACAAATTTCAATGGTTTGATCCCGGAGATGATTGCATACAACCGGGTATTGGACCGGCAGGAAAGATTAAGGGTGGCCTCTTACCTGGCGCTTAAATATGGGATCACTTTAACTGAGCCGAGCGCTACTTATATGAACAGCTCCGGTGATATCATTTGGGATGGGGAGACATACACCAGCTATCATCATAATATAGCTGGTATTGGGCGGGATGATTCTTCCGGTTTGATACAAAAGATAGCAGCAAGCAGCAATTGCCCCGGATTGCTTACGATGTCAGTTCCATCTAATCCTGCCAACAATCATTTTCTTTTGTGGGGAGACAATGACAAGACCTTGTCGGAGGCGCCCAAATTAGCCGGTGTGCCTGTTATGCTGAACAGGAAGTGGTTGCTGGTTACTTATGGGACTACTTATCACTTCGATACAGAACTGGTGATTGATACCAAACAAATGGATGTGCCATTGCCGGCGAGACCTGTATACTGGATGGCGATTGACAGTACGGGTACTGGCGATTTTACTTCGGAAGGTGTTCAGTATATAAAAATGAATTCCATCGATTCGAAAGGGCAGGCTCATTTCAATATTTCGTGGAACAGGTCAGGGCCGAAGAAAAATATTTTCACGTTTATCGTGGCACAGGATCTATTGCTGTCTGCAAGTGTCATTGATCCTATATGTGCCAGTGCAGGGAAGGGGGAACTCAAAATAAAGGTACTGGGTGGGCAGTCTCCTTATCAATTAACGGTAAAAAGCAATGCGGGTACCTATATTCAGCATACGATTGCCAGCACTGGATTAACTGATTTCATAACAGGAATCAACGCTGGTAAATACCAAATAACAGTAACTGATGCAAGACAGCAGGTGTATGCTGATTCTTTCTATATCAATAATGCAGATGCGCCCCACCCGGTTGCGCTTTCAGACAGCTATGAACTTTTTCCCGGTTCGGTACTTCAAATCAATGCAGCCGAGCAAATGGAAAGTGGCGTACAATACCAGTGGAGCGGCCCCGGTAATTTTATTTCATCTGATCCCATTGCACATATTAAACAGGTGGGCTTGTATACATTGACCTGCACAAAAAATGGTTGCAGTTATGTAAAAGATATTGCAGTGAATGCCACAGCAACTGAGGCTATCAGTTCTGCGATGGTATATTCCAACCCTTCGGGTGGCACATTCAATGTGAAAATTATGCTGGGTAAACCATCCAATGTCAATATGTCGATCTATACATCAGAAGGTAGCCTTGTGTTAACGAGGCAGGCGCAAGGATTTGCGAATTATTTATTTACCAACAGCCTGTCTGCTGCAGGTGTATATTATATAGTGATAAAATCAGGGTTATCAGTCATGACAAAGAAACTGATTATAATAAAATGAGTTTCATTTTAAATAATGATAACCTGTGAGACAAGTAATGTAGTGTGCGAGCATCTGATTAGCAGTTGCAAATAATTATGGCAATTGGTTTTTACCGAAAATCCGCCCTGTTTTGAAATCGCCCAAACACAACTAACTATTTATGCAGTTCATTATTAAAAGCGTCATTTTTGGTGCATCCGTTGTGATGTTATATTTCCTGGCGGGCGGCTACCAGGGATCTGTTCACCAGGCGATCACGGACAGGCAATTCTATTCACCTTTCACCGACCCGCTTACTGCTGAGAAAGATAATGCCGGCGAAACAAATAATACTGGAACAGGCATAAAAAAATCCTACGGAAAAACAACTGTGTGTTATGCTGATCTTTCCTACGGATATATTGGAACAACGGACAAAAAGCCTGCGGACAATCCATTTGATAATATTTTTCATATCAGGGTGCCGCATATTCCTTCGAATAACGCGGCTGTTTACCTCTCGTACGAATTGTACGGTGTCACCAATCATTTATCCGTAGCCCGGAGCATTAATGAATCGCAGGCGGTGGGCGGACATTTTGTAACATTGAAAAACGCCTGGAGCGCACAAAAAGATGTTATACCTGTATCCATACTGCACGAAGGCGATAATGTGGTACGGTTTTCCCTCCCGGCAAATGCCGCCTATCATTACGAAGTAAGAAAGCTGGCCATCCATTTTGAAGAGCAACCTGTTTCAAAGCCGGCGATTATCTTGAACCAGGCCGACAGTAGTTATTATGACAACCAGGTGTATGTAAAAGGTATTATTACACTACCTGCCAAATATGCCAATGCTGCCAATAGTATTGTGCAACTAACCTGCGGGGAGCAGGTAATACCGGTATACAATGGCGAATTTGAAGCTGTACTTCCTAACCTGTTAAACAATCCTTTTAAATCTTCGCTGAAAGCCATACTGCCGGATGGAGAAATGATAACCAGGGAAATTGTTTTTATAAAACACCAAACAGCCGACCAGGTGTACCTGCATGAAGAAAAGGGATGGAGGAATGCAGGTTTGTACATCCCATCACAAGGATTGTCATTATCGCTTGCGCGTAATAAAACTGTCACGTCTGTACAAATTCCGGCACAGGCAGTATCATTGAATAAACGCATTTCTATAACCGCATTAAGAGATATTGATCTTCCTGCACATGATCCGGATATGGTAAATGTTACTGCAGGTTCACCGGGCTATCGTTTTTTACCACATGGCAGCCAGTTTAAAAAAAATGTCCAGCTAAGTATCCCGTTTGACAGTACATTGATACCGGACGGATATACCGCAGCGGATATACGTACATATTATTTTGATGAGCAGGCAAGAAAATGGATGGAGTTGCCAATGGATTCCGTTATCGTACATGCGGGCGTTGTTTTATCGCATACCCTGCATTTTACGGATATGATCAACGGGATCATTAAAGTGCCGGAGTCGCCTGCTACCAATGGATACACACCTACATCCATCAAAGATTTCAAACCCGCCAATCCTTCTGAGGGCATAGTAATCATACAACCTCCTGTTTCCAACAGCAGGGGCAATGCTTCTTTTTCATTTGGTCTGAAATTACCGGCGGGCCGCCAGGGTATGGAACCGGAGCTAAGCCTGCACTATAGCAATGACGAAGGCAATGGGTGGATGGGCATGGGTTGGAACCTGTCAATACCATTTATCACTGTTGATTCGCGCTGGGGCGTACCACATTACGATCCAAGTCTGGAAACGGAAACATATTCTTTAAGTGGTGAACAACTCGCGCCGACTGCCAACAGGGGGGCATTGGTGAAACGAAGTTCTGAAAAACAATTCTATCCCAGGGTAGAAGGAAGTTTTGATAAAATTATCCGGCACGGCACATCGCCTGATAAGTACTGGTGGGAGGTAGTCAATAAAAAAGGTGTGAGAAGTTTTTATGGTGGCCTGCCCGGAAAAAATGTTGTTGATTCAGCCGTTTTAAAAGATGGCAGGGGCAATATTTCTTACTGGGCACTGGTGCAGACAAAAGATCCTGATGATAATTGTGAGCATTACCTATATGATATTGTAAAAGATCCCGGCGTAACCGGAAACAATATCACCAACGGGCAGCAATTGTATATCGGTAAAATATTTTATACCGGAACAAGTGCCCAGGATGGGCCTTACAGTATTGTATTTACCAGGGACAGGCAGTTGGGTGAACCGAGGCGAAAAGATGTGATGATTGATTGCCGGATGGGATTCAAAATGGTAACAGCAGATTTGCTGCGTACAATAACCATTAACCTGAATGGCCAGGTAATAAGAAGCTATGAATTGAAATACCAGCAGGGCGCTTTTTATAAAACATTGCTGAACAGTATCAGTGAACTGGATGATGCGGGGAATATTTTTTATACGCACTCACTGGATTACTATGATGACGTTAATTCACCTGCAGGGTTTGTGCCGCTGGGGGAAGTAAAAAAATGGTCGGTACCGAATGATAATATCAGTGGCGGCATCGTGAACCCGATTCCCGGTTTTACCGGGCAAAATTCTGCACTGAGTACAGAAAAAACAAACAGTATTGGTGGCGGGCTGGCGCTGACGATAGGATTGATGGAAGATGTTTGGAGCAAGGAGGGAACCGTTGGCGGCAGCTTTGAATTTGATCACAGCAGCAATGAAGGCCTTGTGAGTATGATAGACATCAATGGTGATGGCCTGCCGGATAAAGTAATGAAAAAGGATAATAAATTATTTTATCGTGCCAATTTAGGGGTGGCGGCCATGTTTGGCGATCTGAAACCCATCACTGGCGTTAATGATTTCAGCGCGGGTGTTGCGCTTACATTTTCGGGGGGTATACAGATAATGCCGGGCGGTATGTCGTTCTTTGGTTATAATCATGCAAGCACTACATCAAGGACCAATGTTTTCTTTTCCGATTTCAATGGCGATGGATTAATGGACATTGCATCAAACGGACAGGTCTTTTTCAATCATATTAATGCAAATGGTGATCCCGAATTTGACATTGCAAGTACAAGAACACCCAACCCTTTATTCCTCGGTGGGCCGGTGGATAAATCTTTCTTCGCACCTGATACTGCATTGCAGCGAAAACAGGAGAGTGAATTTCCACTCCAGGACATTGTCCGTTTCTGGACAGCGCCATTTGACGGAACCATTTCAATCAATGGCCCACTCCATTTGATCAGGGTGGCCGATAGCCTGCGTTCAAAAAAAGAAGATGGTGTAAGGGCAAGCATTCAATTGCGTGGTGGTATCATTTGGAGTACCCTGATTCCCGCAGGGGATTTTACTATCAAAACACCTGCAGGTGTTAATGCGCTCGCGGTAAAAAAAGGCGATCGGGTTTATTTCCGGTTGCAATCCATTTATAACGGTGAAAATGATGAAGTGAACTGGGATCCGGCCATTGATTATATAACACCTGTTTCACCTGCTGTGGATGCCAACAATAAAATCAGCAGCCATTACCGTGCGTCTGAAGATTTTATCATAAGCGGTATCCAGCCATTGGGTATTGCAAAGACTGGCGCCATTAAGATATTTGGAGACTTTACAAAAGGGATTACTTCGGATACCGTGGAACTGCAGGTTATATCCACCAATAAACTTGGAACCAGCAAAGAAGTTTTTAAAAAAATATTTCCTGGAAATGTAACATCAACTGGTGCGCCGGATACCATTGTATTTAATGTAACGAAGGATGATGTTCTTAATTTTAAAGTACACGCCGATTCATATATTGATCGTACTGCAGTGCAATGGTTGCCCAACTATGAATTAGTTTTTATAGATACCGTTACCAACAACCCGGTTAGCCTGAAGGGATCCATTGTCCCCGAGAATAATAACTACAACACATGGTTGATACCAACTACCGTTTTGCAAAAATCAGCAAGAGACAGTCTTATCATTTACCCCGATATTTCCGGCAGTGCTGATACCAGTGGTGTATTGGTATTTACGCTGAAGGGCCCTGATACCATATATGCAAAAAGGCTTATTCAACTGGACAAGGGAAAAATTGTCAATCACCCGGATAGTATACCCATTATTCTTCCGGCAGGTGTACCGATTTTCCCGGAGTATCACACGGAGGGAAAAAAATTTGCGCTAAAGCTTCAAATCCCCGGTATCATCAGCAGAAAAGATACTATAGTGCTTGTCAGGGATACTTCGGTTCATGATTCTGCTGTATATAACACAGTGCACCAGGTGCTGCTGGATACATTGAGAGCAGGATTGTATACCAATTCAAATAAAGATTCACTGAGTGCTGAATTCAGGGGATGGGGCCAGTTTTCGTTTGCGGGCAATAAAGGGGATGGGCCGCTTGACCAGGCAAAATTAAATTATGGTGAGGTTGATACAGTATCTGTGAACTATCGCAGTATCCTGCAGGACACAGCCCGTTACCGGCAGGACACGGCTTCATTAAAAAATGTACCTAACCCTTCCAGGTCAGATTTTGTTTCACTCTACGGGAATGGTCAAAAGAAATCATGGGTTGGCAGGGACAGTTCAGTTTTCGTCTCTGCGAATACAATGAGCAGTGCCAGGTTGTTCATGCATGATGTATCAGTCGACAGCCTTATGCTCAGCACTGGCGCTTCATTGAGTGCAGTATCGAAGATTGAACAATCGGAAGTCAACAGTATTTCCCTGGGCGTTGTTCTCGATTTTGGTTATTCCGACGCTTCGAATGTTACCATGCTTGATATGATGGATATCAATGGTGATGAATACCCGGATATTATTCATATCAATGATGTCCAGTACACGTTGCCCAATGGAGGACTGGAGCAAAAGGGCCGGACTAATTTACTGGGGTCGGTCAATAGCAATGGTACATCACTGGGGCTAAGCCTGGGTGGTGTATTTCCAAGGGCTTCGGCCAACAATAACAACCACAGCGGTTCACCGAATGCACACAACAGCAAAACAAAGAATGGCGCCCGCAATGAACACAACAATGCCAATTCATCTATTGGTGTTGCATTTAGCGGAGGCATCAACAATAATGACGATGTATCCAATTCTTCATGGATTGATATGAACGGCGATGGCTTACCAGACCGGGTTTATAAAAATGGAACAGTTGCCCTTAACCTCGGGTATACATTTACAGATCCCGAAAACTGGAATTTCCAGGATATAGAAAAAAACAACACACTCAGTTTTAATGCAGGGCTGGGCGTAAATATTTATGAAAGCACCCTGCAGGCAGGTGTTGGAATTTCCCGATCCGAAAGCAACACAAATACAGCTTTGCTGGATATAAACGGCGACGGATTGCCTGATAAACTCACCACTTCAGGTGCATTAATGGTGCAATTGAATACGGGCAATGGGTTTGCTGCTCCTGTTGCATGGAAAGGCGCCAGCAGCATTAATAAAACTTTGTCTACAGGTGAATCTGTCAACGTTGCTTTCACTATTCCCATAGACATTTTCATTATAGGCCTGAAGATATGTATCAACCCATCCTTTAATATCGGCCATGCGGTATCGGGACAGAACGACCAGGTATTGGATATTGATGGCGATGGCTTTCCTGATCTTGTGTACTCTTCCGGTGACGGCGATCTTTCTGTAAGGAAATCCCTGATAGGCCGTACCAATATGCTGCGCAGGGTTCAGTGTCCTATGGGTTCCTCTTTCACCGTAGACTATGAACAATTGGGCAGCACGTATGATATGCCGCAGACTGTGTGGGTAATGAAAGACCTGGAAGTCTTTGATGGTGTGAAGGGCGATGGTGCAGATACCATGCGCACAAGTTTCACCTATAAAGGAGGACATTATAACCGCCGCGAACGGGAGTTTTATGGTTTTGATACGGTTATAACCAAACAACTGAATACAGTATCGAATAATGCTGTTTACAGAAGTACAGAAGAATTATTCCTGAACGATAATTATTATGTAAAGGGTCTTTTAAAAACCGAATCATTGCGGGATGCAGCGGGGAATATCTTCACCCAGACAAAGAATAGTTATGAACTGAGAAATGTGGCCGACAGTGTTGTATTTCCGGCGCTGGTTCAAACCGATAAATTGTTTTACGAGGGAAATGCTGTTGCGGGTGCCAGCACTTTCATGCATTATGATTACGATACGCTGGGGAATATTATCAAGATAAGCGATATCGGCGATGGCAGCCAGCAGGATCTTCAGATAGCGGTTGTTACTTACCACGACAACGATCCCCTATACATAAAAGACGTTCCTTCATCCATTGAAGTAACCACGGTGGAAGGTGTTAAGAGAAAACGAACTACCAATATTGATGATAAGGGGCATGTTATCCAGATCAATCAATTCCTTGCTGATGGAACATCGGCAAAATATAATCTTGAATATGATACGTATGGCAACATGGTTAAAATGCTGCGGCCTGCCAATTACAAGGGGGAGCGCATGTTTTACAGTTACCAGTATGATAATGTTATTCACAACCGCATTATAAAAACAACCGATGCTTACGGTTATACGGACAGTACTGCTTATGAATTCCGTTTTGGCAATGTTATCAGCACCACCAGCATGCAAAATGAACAGGTGCATATTGGCATCGACAACAGGGGGCGTATCATTTCCGTTACCGGCCCTTATGAACTGGCGGCGGGAAGGCCTTATACGATTGCCTTTGAATATCACCCGGAAGCCAATGTGCCATACGCCATTACCCATCACTACGATCCTGAATACAGCGATGATATCAATACTATCACATTCATGGATGGACTGGGCCGACCGCTGCAGGTAAAAAAGCAGGTATCAATATTTAAGGGGAAAAATGCAGATGATGATTTGAAAATGATTGTGTCAGGCAGGGTTATCTATGATGCATTCGGGCGGGTCGTAAAAAGTTATTTCCCCACCACGGAAGCATTGGGTACTGCTAACATTAATTTTTCAATGGTTTTTGGTAATATCAATGATATCACCAGCTATGATGTGGAGGATCGGGTGCGTAGTAAAAAGCTGGCGGACGGCGCTACAGACAGTGTTGTTTATAATGCTGTTTCCAATTTGCTTATCACACAAATGACAGATGCCCTTGGCAACAAGATGGAGAAATACGATGATGTGAAAGGCAGGCAGAAAATTGTAAAGCAATTCGGCGGCCCGGATGGAACCATCACGACCAGTTATTTCTACGATGCTTTGAATGAACTGCTGCGTGTAGAAGATAATAATAAAAATAAAATTGTCAGTACTTATGACAACTTCGGCAGGAGGTTAAGTGTCCTGCATCCTGATGCGGGATTGACGGAGCTTAATTATGATTTGGCGGGAAACCTGCTGCAAAAAATTACCCCGCAAATAAGAAAGCTGGTGCCGAATGGCGGCGCCATCAAATACCAGTATGACCATGAAAGAATTATTGATGTTGATTATCCCGTGCAATATCAAAATAAAGTTTCCTATGCTTATGGTGCACCGGGGTCAGGTGACAGGGCAGGCAGGCTGATTTTGCAAAAAGATGCAAGCGGCGGCCGCGAGTTTTATTACGGTAAGCTGGGGGAAATAACCAAAGAAATACGAACCGTATTGGTCAATACCGTTTTTTATACCACTTATGTAAGCGAACAGGAATTCGATACCTGGAACCGTATTAAGAAAATGACCTACCCTGATGGCGAAGCCGTTACCTACCAGTATAACCGGTCGGGTGGTTTGCTGAGCATAGCAGGACAAAAGCTTGGTAACAGTTATTATTATGTTTCGCAACTCGGTTATGATGAATTTGAAGACAGGGTGTACCTGCGGTATGGTAATGGTACAGAAACACATTATGCATTTGACAGCCTCCGCCGCCGGCTGCAACTTCTCCAGTCTTCGACTGCCAGCGGCAGGTTGATGATGAACAACCGTTATAGTTATGACGCAGTCAATAATATAACCGGCATCATCAATAATACGACGGCACAGCAGGGTAAACTGGGGGGACATGCCAGCCAGAAATATACCTATGATAACCTGTACCGGTTAACCAATGCTTCGGGGCACTACGAAGGGTTTAAGGATACAGCAACCTATGGCCTTGAAATGGGTTACGACAACCTGAACAATATTATCAGTAAAAAACTTTCCAACAAAGCGCCACCCGGTAATTACCAGCATACTTACAGTTATGGCAATGCAGGACCGCACCAGGCCACACAGATTGGTGATAAGAATTGTAAATA
This sequence comes from Chitinophagaceae bacterium, assembly GCA_044223995.1. Lineage (GTDB taxonomy): Bacteria > Bacteroidota > Bacteroidia > Chitinophagales > Chitinophagaceae > JACMLD01. Next base: position 237,932 of record JBGALE010000007.1, on the reverse strand, counting down.
CGATCTCAACGGCAACCTCACCGTTTACGGCAATACAGAATATTTCTGGGATGAAGAGAACCGGCTGATGGCGGTTGTTGACAGTGGTGCATTGAACGAGTACACTTATGATGCCGGTGGCGAAAGGGTAATCAAAAGCAGCGGCGGAATGCAGGGCACCTGGTTAAATGGTGCACCGGCCGGTACCATCAATCATTTTGATAACTACACGGTTTATGTAAGTCCTTACCTCGTCTGCAGAAGGACTTCGTTTACCAAACATATTTTTATTGGAAGTGAACGCGTCGCTACGAAAATAGGCGAGGGCAGTTTTGCCAATATCTCTTTTCCGCAATCTGCATTAACAGCCGGTGGTGTTGATTATATAAAGCGGGCGAAGCAACTGCAGCAAGATCGCATCAGCTATTATGCCAGCCTGGGCATCAGCCCGGGGCCACCCACCAATAAACTGTTTTATGCCGAGCCACAGAATACGGGCATAGCGGCACCGGTGCTGGTTGACAGTACGGCGGGCAATGTGCCGCCCGGCTGGCCCGGCGATACCACCCGGCCTGCGAACGGAGGGCCTCCCATCTATGTTTCACCAATTCCCACCAACGATTCTGTAAAAGCCGGATATGGTTTCAGGGGGACGGGTCATATTTACGAGTCGAACCAATACTTCTACCATGCTGACCATATTGGCAGCACTGCCTATGTAAGTAATGTAGTGGGTGAAGTGGGGCAGCATGAAGAGTATGTAGCTTTTGGCGAAACTTTTTTTGATGAGCACAGCAGCACCGTTTCAACGCCTTATTTATTTAATGCAAAGGAACTGGATGCAGAAACAGGCCTGTATTATTATGGGGCGCGATATTATAATGCAAGTACGAGTGGGTGGTTAAGTGTAGATCCTTTTGCAGAAGACTACCCGAATACCAGCCCTTATGCTTATGTGCTCAACAACCCCATTGCTTATTTTGATCCGGATGGGCGAGTTGTTGTCAATGTTCATTTAAGCAGGCTGCCTAAAGGCATGGAGGAATATAGTGATTTGGCTGAAGAAGCTATGAGTTACAGACTGGACCCATCAGGCCCAGGGGTCGAAAAATCATACAATATAGCTGTCTTCGAATTTGAAAAAGGGGGTCAAATTTTCACTATTACTGCGCATAGCGGAGAGGGGCATGGCCATTCAGAACGTGCGGCCTTTGAAGAGGCTAAATCCCAAGGTCTCGTAACATATGAGCCAGAGGGTAAGAAACATACATACCGGTTAGCTAAAGGTGTCACATTGCCGAGGATTTATACAGATCGTGATGCATGTGTGTCATGTAGTGACCTGATTGAAAGATCTGTTGGAAAGAAAGTCACTAAAAATGAGACTTTAGTGATTTCTGCCGTTAGCTATGGGAATAGGAATGATCAAGAAAGTGGCGGACGTACCGCCGTTCTTCGCGAAAATCGAGTCGCACAGGGGGGATTTAAAGATATCGGGTCGTTCAAAGATATAATTATACGAGAAGAAAGACTACGGCGCGGGATAAGAAGAGATGCACCTCCTGCAATAGTACAACCTGAAACAAAGAGGGCAAGAGTCGTTCCCTCTAAACCAAAAAAACAATAAAGTGAAGAAAGCAAAGAAAATAGACTGCAAAACTTTTGATTAACGAATGCCAGTATTTTATTAAAAGTTTCCAGATATTAATTATCAACAAAAATATCTCCAATGAAAAATAGTTTTTCACTCAAATTTTTTATCCTCCTTTCTTACATCTTTCTGAATACACATTTTTTATATGCACAAAATGATACCACACTTGCGAAAATATATTTTTCCACCAACCAGTATATGCTTACAGAAGCATCAAAGAATGTGCTTAAAGACTTTATTGTAAAGTACAAGGATAATAAAAGTCTCCAGTTGGCAGGTAGATGCGACAATCATGGTGATGATGCACTCAACGACAGCCTCTCCTTCAACAGGGCCGTTGCTGTCAGGGATTTCCTGATCACGAATGGCTTCCCAACAGAAAAAATAGGAATGGTAGCAGGACTGGGTAAACGCATGCCTGTTGAAACAGGATCAGTATATACAGATTCCCTCAACAGGGTAGTTTGGATAACGGTGCCGGTGGATGTGGTCACAAATACAGATAACACGAAAAAAATAAATGCATTTTCCATTCATGATTCACTGGTGATGGTGCTCAAGCCTGACTGGTCGCAATACACTGTATTAAATGGATCGCCACATAAAGGAGATACACTCCGGATAGACACCAGCCTCAACCAGGTGAGTGATACATTGTTCGTCAGCCGGAAATTATACATAGCCAGTGACACGGCACAGCTTGTTTTTTCGCTGGTGCCAAAGGAGATACCGGAGAAAACAAAAAAGTCTGCATTGAACCAGGCCTTTATGGACAGCATACAAAACAGTAACCCCGGGCAGGCGATTGTTATCAGGTGCCTGAACTTTGAGTTTGGCTATCACGTGATGCCCAAAACCGATCAGCCTGCACTGCAGGCAGTACTGTCGGCACTGAAAGCGATGCCACACCTTAAACTGGACATCCGCGGACATGTTTGCTGCAGTGTCATAGGAAATGAACTGTATGATGTACAAACCAGCCAATACGATTTGTCGCTGAACAGGGCAAAGGAAGTCTATGATTACCTGGTCACCAATGGCGCTGATGCTTCCCGTCTTTCCTATGCAGGGTATAAGATGAAGAACCCATTGGTGTATCCGGAGAAAGGTAAAAATGATCAGTATAAAAACCGCCGGATTGAGTTTGTTATTTTGGATAAATAAGCAGAAGGTAATACCTCATAAACAACATTCAACTGGATGCACTTGCACGATTCAGAATGACATGTCGCAATCACCCCGTTATTATGCCGCGCCCGGGCGGGCGACATAAAATTATTTTGACTTATTTTTATTTTCAATCAATCAGTCATTGTATGAAAATAGTAAGGGTACAGTACACCACTACAGCGCAATATGCTGCCACCAACCAGGAAAATATCCGGCAGGTGGTGAATGAATTAAAACAAATCAACCACCCGGGTATTAAATACAGCACCTACCTGCTGCCCGATGGAAAAACATTTATGCATTTTGACCAGTTCGAAAATGAAGAAGCGCATTTGTTTTTACAATCGCTGGAATCATTTAAAAAGTTTGCAAAGGAACTATGGGCCAGCCAAATGGAAGCGGAACCAAAACTTGATCTGCCCACACTGGTGGCGTCAACAGAACATTTCTTTGGATAAGGCTGTTGCGCACAAGCCCGGATGATAAGAATGTACCTGCTATCCATTTAATTTAACCGGTCAGCATTTACTTCAGTTCATTTGCTTACTTTAGAAAAACAATACCGGCAAATGACTGCGCCAACTGAACCTATCGTTGTAGCTCCTGCCACTGTTCCTGAAAGGGAATGGGGCGCGCGTCTGCTGGCTGCATCAGCACCGTGGACGACACTGGGTGTATCCCTGCAAACCTGCCGGGATAATTGCAATGATCCGGCACACGATGTTTTTATTGCTCATATACAAAATCAGCCAAGGGGCATAATACTGCTTCACCCGAAGGGCATTGCGGGTTCTCCCTATATCAAATCAATTGCGGTTGACAACTATTACCGGAACAAAGGTGTGGGCCGGGAACTCATGCGCTTTGCAGAGGGGTATGCTGCCAACATATCGCGTCACCTCTTTCTTTGTGTATCTTCTTTCAATACTGCTGCACAAGATTTTTACCGGCAACTCGGCTATACACAGGTGGGTGCATTTGACAATTATATTAAAGAAGGGGCATCGGAATTATTACTCTATAAAAGAATGGTATGAATCGTTCACCGGATTCAACAAGAATGGTGGCTTTGCTTTGCGCTACTGCAACGGCCGGATATATTTGCCGGGTGAATATTTCCACTGCAGCGCCGCTGCTGATGAAGGAATTTAGTTTATCGCAGGTGGCCATGGGCAGGGTATTCAGTGCATTCCTGCTGGGCTATGCATTGTTCCAGGTGCCTGCTGGTATGCTGGCCGATAAATGGGGCACCAAAAAAATACTGATGACGGCTGCCTGGTTATGGGTTTTCTTCACCATTATTGAATCGGGAATAGGATGGGGGCCATTGTCATTGTCGGCCGGTACAACACTTATTGTATTTATGATCGCACGTTTCCTGCAGGGTATCACGGCATCTCCCACTTATCCTGCATCTGCCAGGGGTGTATCAAAATGGATTCCTGTTGCGCTGCAGGGAAGGGCAAACGGAATAGTTATTGCTTCTGTTGGCTTGGGCTCTGCCATTGCACCACCGATGGTATCTTACTGCATGGTGCATTGGGGATGGCGCATGGCTATGCTGGTGACGGCTATCCCGGTGACGATTATCGCCATTACCTGGAAACGCACCCGTGAACCACGGGCAGGGGTAACCGAAAATAACATTGATACCATCGTCAGCGTGCAACCAACAGCCCCTTCATCGAAACTGGCATCGCGCGGTTTTGTGTTGCTCAGCATCAGCTATACATTACAGGGTTATGTGGGTTATATATTTGTATCCTGGTTTTATCTCTACCTGGTACAGGTACGTCACTTCAGTTTACTTGCGGGTGCCTGGGTGAGCAGCCTTCCCTGGGTATTGTCGATTATCTCGATGCCACTGGGTGGATATATTGCTGATCAGTTACAATCAAAACATATTGCTGGCAGGTGGGGCGTGCGGCTGGTACCCATTACAGGTATGGCATTGTCGGGCATACTGATCTCTATTGGTGCGCATACCGGCAACGCCATACTGGCTGCCATTGCACTGGCATTTGCCACAGCATTTGTATTGTGCGTGGAAGGCCCTTTCTGGACGGTGATGACAAGATTTGCCGGAACGAATAGCGGCAGGGCAGGCGGCATTATGAATATGGGCAGTAACCTCGGTGGTTTGATTTCGCCCATGCTGACACCGCTGCTGGCGGAGAAGATAGGATGGGAAAATGCCTTGCATGTATCGGCTGTGCTGGCCATCATCGCTGCGGTGGTATGGTGCTGGATCAGTCCGCCGAATTTAATACGCGCCATTCCAGAGGCAGAAGTCAACATAATTAAGAATTAGTAATTAATAATTAGTAATTAATAATTAATAATTAATAATACAGATTCCAAATACCAAGAACCAAACTCAAAACTTCAAACTCAAAACTCCGAACTATCCACTCCCGACTAAAGACTACCTACTATCGACTGCCTTTCAAATTCCAAATCCCAAATTCTAAATCATGTTTCTGCTCGATGATTTGATTCGTTATTGCCCCAGCCAATCTTTGAATCCATTTACACGTTCGCGGCTGACAATGGTATCAGCGTTGGTGGAAAGAGAAAGTTCCAGTTTTAAGCGGCCACCGAGCCAGGTATGCACTTTTTTTACTGCTTCAATATTTACCAGCAGGTGCCGGTTGATGCGGTAAAATTTACCGGGATGCAGGTGTTCTTCCAATTGCGACAAGTTGTGTTCGAGCAGGTATTTGTTTTTATCAAAGTCGACTGCATAGCATAGTTTACCATCTGCAAAGCAATATGCAGTTGCCGTAGTTTTTAAATAACTGAGTTGCTGCCCGCGTTTTATCAGTAAACGTTCTTTATAACGGCTGCCATTGATATCTTTTACCATTTGTAAAATGCGTTCTGAAAAATCGGGCTGGTTGCCGGCATACAGCTTACGGTATTTCTCCACCGCCTGCTGCAATTCCTTTTCATCGATCGGTTTTAGCAGGTAATCGATGCTGTTTACCTTGAATGCTTTTAAGGTATACTGGTCAAATGCGGTAGTAAATATGACAGGCGCTTTTATTTCTGTTTGCTGGAATATATCAAAGCTAATGCCATCGGCTAATTGAATGTCCATAAACACAAGGTCAATATCGGGCGATTGTTTGAAATAGCGAACAGCCGATTCTACACTGTCGAACCGTTCTTTTACGGTAATGCCATGGCCATTGCCCTGCAGTAATTTGGTGAGCCGGTTGGCTGCAGGTGTTTCGTCTTCTATGATTACAACGCGCATCATCAATTCTCTATGAGTGGGATGGATACTGTAAAGTTGCCGGCATCTTCCTGTACTTCTATTGTTTTATTGCCAAGCAGTTTATAACGGTTCCGTATATTATTTAATCCAATACCTGTTGATTCGGGCAACTGGTTTTTCTTCTGAAGGTTATTGCTGACCACCAGTTTTCCATTCACCGCAAATACATCTATCCTCAATGGCTTCTCTGAAGAAACGATATTGTGTTTGATGGCATTCTCCATTAATATTTGCAATGACAATGGCACTACTTTCTTTTGCAGTTTTTCTTCTGCTACCTGTATATTGATGTCGATATTGTCGCCAAACCTGGTCTTCAGTAAAAATGCATAGGCTTTCAGTACTTCCAGTTCTTCCCGCAGTGTTATGTTTTTTTCATCCCTTACTTCCAGTATATGCCGGTACACTTTTGATAACTGTTGTACAAAGTCGATCGCCTGCTGCGGGTTCTCCGGGATAACAGAGCTAAGTGTGTTTAAGTTGTTGAACAGGAAATGCGGGTTTACCTGTGTTTTCAATGCATCGAGCTGTGCCTTCAGGCTTTCACGTTTCAGCAATTCTTTTTCTTCCACTGAATGGCGCAGGGCATTCATGAAGTACACGCTTTCATATATGGCCACAACGGTTAACGTACATAGTAAGGCTGATGAATTGGCATTGATGATAATATCCATTTTAGTACCGCCAACTACATACCTCGTGTCCATAAACCCACAAAAGTCTTTTAAAAAATAGTCCAGTATATTGGTGGCAATAACCGTGAACAATAACATCATGGACGACTGGACCCAAAGCCGCCTGCGTGTCTGCTCAAACTCCGGGTACCTGCGGCGCATTAATATCATGATATAGCGGTTGCCGAGCCAAAGGGTAGTGGTAATGATCAGGGTGGAAACATACACTTTCCACGTAAACTCGGGTTCGCGGCCAAAGCGGCGGCCAAAAAATATCATGGGTATGATCAGTGACACGACTGGTACCATGATTAATGTTACCAGCCGGTCATCGAACCCTATCCTGCAATTTGTTTTCCGCATTTGCCAAAGTTACATGAATCAGAAAGTGATTTGGTAATTGATATTCGGGAAAAAGCCAATCTGGTCTATTTGTCCCACCGTTCCTGTTTTGGGGTTCAGTGTGCGAATGTAAATATTCTTGTTGTTGGTGATATTCTGGAAATCAATATACCATTTTTGCGTGATTTTTTTCAGGTTCCTCGTATAGGAAAACTTGAGATCCCAGCGGATATAGGTTTTGTTTTGCAAACGATAGGCTTCCGTTTCGCGGTATACCACATAACCGGCAGCCTGTGAAGCAGCTTCATCAAAAGGTGTATAATGTTGTCCGCCGGCAATGGCCAGTTTTGAATCGATACCCAGTGTTGTTTTCTGGTTCAGCTTGTATTCTTTGCCACCCAGCATATTAAACACATAATTGCTGTTGAAGGCCGTGCTTCTCCATATATCATCGCTTCCCTTGTATTTTGATTCAAACAGCGAAGCCGTGAACAAATAATAAAACCCATTGTGGAGAAAACGCTCCAGCGTCATTTCCATGCCATAGTTATACCCTTTACCCTTATTGACCAGGTTTGTTTTATCGGGAAAACCAAAATCAGCACCCGCATTCAACAGGCTGAAACTGGAAGCTGTTTGCTCTACCGCCGCATCATAAATGTATTGCCCGTATAATTCTGTTTTTAAGCGCAGGTGACTGTTGAGATTAATATCGTAGCCCAGCACTGTGTGTATACTGCGGACGAAGTCAAGATTTTTATTGGTCAGTACCACCTGTCCTGCGCTGTTGGTACTTTGGTAAAAATATACATCCAGTGGTTGTGCCTGGCTGTGCATACCGGCGCCAAATGATACGGATTGATTGGGACGAAACTGGTAACGCAGGTTCCATCTTGGTTCAATGCTTTGAGAATTATTCAGCGTGAAGAATTGCGTGTATACGCCAAGGTTAGTGGACAGCTTATCACTGAAGCGGTGGCCAAAGTTGACAAAGCTTTTTATCAGCGTTGCATTTTCTTCGGTATGTACCAGTGTGCTGATGGTGGAATCGCCGTCCCTGATACGATCCTGCTGCAGTAATAATGTATTGACATCTGCAGTTACGCCAAGCGTTAGCTGGTTCCTCGAATTGAATTTCTTATTAAATGTATATCCTGCGGAATATTTGATTTGCCTGTTTTTTACAGTAAAGGCGCTGCGGTCGGGTTTGTTGTTTTCAATGATGTTTTCATACCCCTTTACCTGGAAGCCCGAAGCGGCGAGCGTAAATTTTCCGCTGGCAGTTGTATTAAAAAAATAGGTGTGGCTAAAACCGAGTACACCCGTGATGGATCGGTAAAACCGATCGCGAACGCTTCCGTCATTGCTGGCATAGAGGTTGTCTTTTTCCTGGCTTTCGGGGGAAAAATGAATATGGCTTTCACCGCCGAGGCCAAAAATGCTGAATACACCCGCTTTCTTTGTAGGGATATTTACTTTAAAAGTACCGTCCTGGTAATAAGGCGTCGCACTACCTGTTCCAACACTCAGCCCGACTGCCTGTATGGTAGCGACCATTGAATAACGATAGTCGACGAGGAAGGAAGATTTATTGTTTCGGCTGATAGGGCCTTCGGCGCCAAATTCAAAACCATTAAAACCCATTTGTCCCAACCACTCGTACTTTTCATTGTTACCATTGCGCATGCGCAAGTCAAACACACCCGCCAATGCATTTCCATACTGGGCGGGGAAAGCGCTGGTCAGGAAATCTGAATTTTTGAGTGTGTTGGTATTTAAAATGGTTACCGGCCCTCCGGTAGAACCAAGCGTACTGAAGTGATTGGGATTGGGTATATCGATACCATCCATGCGCCACAATACACCTGCCGGTGAATTGCCCCGGATGATGATATCATTCCTCGCGTCGTTGCTGCCACTCACACCTGCAAAGTTTTGTGCCATCCTGCTGGGATCGTTCCTGGTACCGCTGTAACGAACAGCTTCATCAACGCTTAACTGTCTTGCACTCACCACGGCTGCTTCATTGATGGCTTTGTATTTTGATTTGCCGGCGGTTACCACTACTTCATCCAGTTTTTTGATTTTTTCCTTCAGATGTATTTCAATCACTACTTCATGCGAGGAAGTAACTTCTATATTGCTGATAACGGCGTCTTCATATCCAATAAAACTGGCGCGGATGGTTTGGCGGCCAATGGGTACCTGGTGTAATTTAAAATTACCACCGGAATCACTCATGGCAGCAATGGATGGACGGATGCCATCAACAGTAATGGTCACACTGCCAATGGTGTGGCCCGATTGCTCGTCCAGCACAGTTCCTTTAATGGTTTGTGTAAAAACAGTATTCTGCGTATAAGACAGAAAGGATATCATGAATAATAAAACGGAGCTGATGATCTTTCTCATAGATAAGGTATAAAGGGAATACAGTAATTATTTTTTGTTTCGGTTGTTATACAATTCCACCGCATCCTTCAACTGACCGAAATCGCTGTGTACCATCTTTGCCTTATCAAGTGCTGCCACGCAATCAGCAAAAGCGGAAGTGATAACAGCATCAGCAGATTTTTTTGAGAGGCGTTTCAGTTCATTATTGCGGTTGTCATAGAAGAAGTAATCACCCGGAGCGCCATCGGTTCCATTGTTCATGACGGGTTCAGTACCATTGTACGACAACTGTCCGGATGCATCGCTTGCTTTTTGCAGGAGAAAAATATCGCCTTCGGCCAGTACTTTAAAGAAATCGCCTTTCAGGCAAATGTATTTGGTGTCTTCAATGGTAAGGCTGGATAAATCGGAGCCATAGTATAGTTTTTTCTTATCACCTGTTTCAACCGCCAGGATAACGGATGCATTGGATTTTATTTTCTCCCGGATAAAGCCGTTGACAACCGATTTGTCGGCCAATACCAACGAACCTTTTTTAAACCCGGCGGGCGCTGTTGTTTGTGCCGTAACGGATAATGATGTAATGGATAAGGCAATTGCGGTAATGGTAGTGAGCATTTTCATACACTAATAATTTTGAGACACAAGATTAGCAAGGGTATTGATGCCCGTCAATCGAAAAGGAGTGGGTTGACGAAAATGAGGAGTGAATGGCTATTAGTTGATAGTTTTTAGTTTATGGTTTATAGTTTATAGTTTGGTTCTTGGTTCTTTAAATTTGGAATTTGAATTTGGGATTTGGAATTATAAAGACAGTCCATAGTCGGTAGTCGGGAGTGGATGGTTTTGAGTTTCGAGTTTGGAGTTTCGAGTTTGTCACGCCGAGTAACGGGAGGCGTCTCTCTGGTAAGACACCTCACTTCGTTCGGTGTGACAACACAATAAAAATGTACTGTCTCCTGATTCCTGACTTCTCTTTGTTTTTTATTTGAAATTTAAGATCTGGTATTTGTCTCTTGTTATTTGCTATTTAGATTTCGGTATTCTTAATTATTCCATTTGGTTCTTGGTATTTGGTATTTGGAATTTGGGATTTGGAATTCTTTATTCTTAATTACTAATTATTAATTATTTGGTATTTGGTTCTTAAGATTTGCTTCCCTAAACTACCTGTTCGGGTAATGCTGGTTTATAGCAGCCTGCATATATTTGATACTACTAACAGGCCAGTGGCTGCTGCTGTCTTGTTTCGTAACTTACAGCAATGAAAAGAACTGTTCTATACCTGTTTTTTTTCATCACGTTGCATGTGCCTGCGACAGCCCAGCAACAATCGCTTAAAACGCCCCTGTTAATTGATGTCTCACCCGATTCCGTTCAAATGGCCAGGAAACAATGGCATGATGCAGTGGCTGTTGCCGGCTCCGATACAGCGCGCGCATTAAATCTGGCCAGGGCTTCCCTGCGCTTCTTCCGCAGAAACAACCTTCCGCTCGATGAAGGCAGGTGTTACATGATCATCGCCGATATTTATTATAATGCTGAATTGTACGGCCGTTCCTTTGGCAGTTACCGCAATGCGCAGGACTTGTTTTATGAGGTCAGCCCGCGCGACCTGGCAGCGGCTTCCATGGGGGTAGCCAAAACACAGTATTACCGCGGTCTTTACCGGTTTTCGATAAAATCTTTTTCTGAGGTCATCGAATATGCCGTTAAAAACAATGATCTCCGCATGAAGGCTACTGCTGCAGAATACCTCGGATTTATCTATGTGATACTGCAGTCAAACAGCAGGAGCAAATATTATTTCACTAATGCATTTTTTACCAGCCAGCAACTGCAAGACGATAAATCCTGCCTTCGGCTGGGTGAAAAACTATTTACACTGTATTACCGTGATCACCAATACGACAGCGCCTATTGGTTCAGCAATTATAATTACTCACTGACAGCTAAACTGCATGAACAAAACAGCCAGGAGCAGGCCAGCCTGAACCGGATCATGGCGATGATACGCCTGAAGAAATGGGAAGAAGCCAAACAGGATCTGAATAGTTTTCGCGACAAAGAAGCCAGTCAATCTGATCTCAACACGCGAATCCGGTTTGAAACGGTCTATGCCAGTTATTATATGGCACAATCCGACAGGGAAAAAGCGGTTGCATTGTATGACAGCGCCGTGAAACATGCTTCTGCCACCAATACACCCGATTTGTTGTCCGTGGTGTACAGCAGTATGGCCGATGCCTATGCAGAACAGCATAATTATGAACAGGCATACCGGTACAGCCTGAAATATTTCGAAGCCATGGAAAACTTTTACAGCAATTCCATTTCATACCTCAGTAAAATTGAATCACTGGTAAAAGAGGATGTCGCGGATAATCGTATTCGTTACCTGAGCAGTCTTAATAAGATCAAAGCATTGGAATTGTTGCGTTCCGCTGATATGCGCAAGGGACTGGAGAATGAAAACAGGTGGAAGGATTCTATTCTGCAAAAGGAAAAAGAACTCAGCATCGCACTGGGACAGGAAAACAAATATAAAACAGCGCAACTGGGCAGCCAGCAGGTATTAAGCCAGGCGCTGAACCGCGAATCACAGTGGCAGAAAAAACAGTTGCAAAAAGAGTATGCACTGCGCGGTATACTGATTGGCGGACTGGCCGGGTTGTTGTTGCTGGGCGGGTTGGCATATTATCATTATAAACGTGCAAGGGCCAAGAACAGGATCATTGAAAAGCAGTCGGAAGAATTGCAGGTGCTGATGAAGGAAATACACCACCGGGTGAAGAATAATTTGCAGATCATCTCCAGCCTGCTTGACATACAATCCATGAGCCTCGATGATAATTCAGCGGCACAGGCCATCCGCGAAGGAAAGAACCGGGTGCAGAGTATGGCGATCATTCACCAGTTTTTGTACCATGAAAATAATATCCGCGGCATTTGGGTGGAAGACTATATCAGGAACCTGTCGGAAAACCTGTTTGCGTCTTATAATATCACGCCGGGAAAAATACAATTGCAAACAGATATCGATAAACTGAACCTGGATGTGGATACAGTGATACCGCTGGGGCTTATCATCAATGAACTGGTGAGCAATTCTTTGAAATATGCATTTGAGGGTATGAGCAAGGGCACTGTATTCATTTCACTGAAAGAAAAGGATCACAGTCTCCAATTGCAGGTGCGGGATAATGGAAAAGGGTTCCCGGAGAAAGAAACCATCCATCAAAAACAATCTTTCGGGTTGCAATTGATCGCTGCATTTGCCCAAAAGCTAAAAGCAAAACTGGAGATGTATAATAACAATGGCGCTGTGGTAATGATGAATATTAAAAAATACAAACTGGCCTGAGTAAAAAACGGGAAGTATATGAATGAAATAAAGGTCTTAATAGTAGAAGACGAACCGGTGATAGCACAGAATATTTCGATGTACCTCAACAACAACGATTTCATGGTGTCTGGCATTGCTTACGACGATGAAGAAGCGTTCAGTCAACTGGCAACCAATACACCAGATGCCGTGGTGCTGGACATAAACCTGGAAAGCACCATCAGTGGTATTGAAATTGCGCAGCACATCAACCGCGATTATAAAATACCTTTTATATTTCTTACTTCTTATGCCGATAAGGAAACACTGGGCAAAGCGAAGAAGGTAGAACCCAGTGGTTATATTGTAAAGCCCTTTAACGAAAAGACTTTACTGGCAACACTGGAGATTGCCATTTCCAATTATGCCAGCAAGAACAATTACCAGGTACCGGAACTCGACATAAAAAAAATAAACAGGCACCTCCTTTCCCCGCTTACCGACAGGGAGTTTGATGTATTGCAACAGATTTATCTTGGCAAAACCAATAACCAGATGGCCGAAACATTATTTATATCAGTCAATACGGTGAAGGCGCATATAAAAAGTGGTTACCTGAAACTGGATGCCGGCTCACGTTCCATAGCCATTAAACGACTCCGGGAACTGATGATAAAGTAATTCGAAACCATACTTTCTTTCATTTACATATTTCCACATTCTCTTACGTCCACACTGGCAGGCTACCGCTTCGTGGTATTTATAAAAATTACCTGAATGGGTGAAAACAACACTTAAGATCCTCGATAATTTTGATTACAAATAAAATGGCAAACATTCATTCAACAGATAGTGGTTGCCCGGTTTCAAGCCTGCCAATACCTCTGTGATACTGTGAAACTAAAAAACGGTTAACATGAAAAAGTTAGTTAGAATCGCTGTGCCCTTTGTGCTCGTGATTTGTTTTACCACCATGAACCATTGCAGTAAAAAGAAAGACAGCGCTGATTCCTGCAGGGTTTGTAAAGTGCTGGGAGGAGGAGTAGATCAGCAAACCATTCAAAAGCAGGTCTGCAGCGACGATGAAGAAAAGGCTTTCCGCGATGCCAATGCAGGAAAGACTGTGACTTGTAACTAGGGGTAAATTGAAGGTACCGTGCTCACCGTTCGAAATATGAGCGGTGAGCATTTGTTTATTTGCAACAAGTTCTTGCGCCAGTATAGTGCTTGTAAATAGCGAAGAAAGGCCTCCACGTATGCCGATAACATTTATTAATTATGGCATTCCTTAAGTGGTGTACAAGGCTATGTTGGTATGCCATTTAAGTACACTTCAAGTTTTTATTCTAAATTCTATAAAGTCAGTTCCATAAACAAAGCACCAGGGATAATATTAGCGTTATAGCGGGGGATGTCATAGAAACCCAGGGAATAATACAATGCATGTGCTTTCTTCATGGAAGGGTGGGTGTCGAGCCGCATTTTTTTATAGCCCAGTTCCCTGCCCCGCTTTATAATTTGCAGCGCTAAATGATATCCGGCGGAAGCACCCCGGCCTTCGGGAGCAACATATAATCGTTTCATTTCGCAGATTTCTCCTGACAATATTCTGAGGCCAACCACACCAATGTATTTGCCTTTTAGGGTTGCCAGTAATAATGCTCCTGACGGTGCAGCATATTTCCCTGTTTCCAGGTCGGCAATTTCTTCATCAGAGTGATGTACATCTATATTCAGGAGCATATCTTTCAAAGTAAATATAAAGTCATAGTACTCCCTGAATAGTTTGCGCACTGCTGCAAAATGTTCAGGTGCTGAAGGGGGAAATATCTCCAGGTCGTTATGCCGGTAAAGCATTTTTATAAATTTAGACAGGTCTTAAACAAATATATATAAAATGGTGGACAAAGTCCACTAAAGTAAATATCTTTACCTATGCTGGAAAATCAAATTGAGGACATCCGGTATTTTAACCGGTTTTACACTTCTATTATCGGCGTGTTAAACAGGCATTTTCTTGACAGCGAATATTCATTGCCTGAACTGAGGGTTATTCATGAAATATCGCTTAAAGATGGTGTGACTGCAAGTGAAATCAGGGAATCGCTTAAAATTGACAAAAGCTACCTGAGCCGCATCATTCTGCGTTTTGAAAAAAGCCGGATAATAATAAGGGAAACCTCTGCAAATGATGCAAGGGTCGTGCATTTGCACCTGACAACTGAAGGGAAAAAACTTATTGCACAGGTAAATAAAATCAGCCAGCAGCAGGTGAGAGAAATACTTAAAGACGTAAAAGAAAGCGATCGAAAAGAATTGGTGGTATCTATGAAGCGTATCATTGCCATTTTAACAAAGCAAAACGCCGGTAGGGGAGGAGTCGGTACTCAGTACTCAGGAGTCAGTAGTCAGAAGTCAAGAAACAAAATTCATAAATTAAATATCAAGAACTAAGTAATTCGTAATTAAGAATTGAGAATAAAGAATTCCAAATACCAAATACCAAATACTAAGAACCAAGAACCAAGCTCAAAACCATCCACTCCCGACTACTGACTATGGACTGTCTTTATAATTCCAAATCCTAAACTCGAAACTCCAAACTATAAACTACAAACTATTAACCATTAACTCCTTCACCTCTTAACATTTTAATCATTTATCCTTAACCACCCAATAACTGATCCATAAAGATTTGATCGCATTGGACTTTTACTTTTGCGCAAACAAGCCTATGCAATCATTCCGGTACCTGTTGCGGCAAAAGTCGGTGTACTTCATTTCGTTTATTGCGGCTTTGGTAATCGCCATTGTGCTGGTATCGCTCAACACAAAGATTGGTTGTTTTCTCGAACTCAACAGCATTCATCATCCAGTCCTGGACAGTCTTTTCGTCAACCTCACTTTTTTGGGTGATGGGTTATTTTCACTGATTATTGCGCTGTTGTTACTAATTGTATGGAAGCAACGCCGCTTATCGCTGCATATTGTCACAGCCTTTGTATTATCGGGAATAGCAGCGCAGGTGTTGAAGCATTTATATAATGCGCCCCGGCCAAAGGAAATTATCCAATCCATGGTATTTAATTCCTTCATTCACGGAAAAGCGGCTGCAGGATGGGATAGCTTTCCATCGGGGCATACTACTTCCGCATTTGCACTGGCTACCATTCTTGCCCTGCATGCCAACAAAAAGGGCTGGGGGTTGTTTTTCCTGTTAACGGCGGTAGGTGTTGGGTATTCAAGAATTTACCTGGGCAATCATTTCCTGGAAGATGTAATGGCAGGTGCTGTACTTGGAACGGTTGTGGGAGTACTTGTATACAGGTTTGTAAATATTCGTAAGGGTTATTTCAGCAGGAATGGTGCATCGCCTAATACACTTGGGGAAAATAAATATACTTCTACGCTGGCAGGTAAATAACGTGCATGAATAAGAAATGGTTGTTAAGGCTGGTGATGGTGGTCGTCTTCCTGGTGAAAGCTTTTCTTGCTTTTACAACGGAACTGAACAATGATGAAGTGTATTACCGCACCTATGCACTCCACCTGCAGTGGAATTACTTTGATCATCCACCCGGCATAGCGTTGTTACTTCGGTTCAGTACAATTAATCTTCTCTTTCAGCAGGAATTTTTTCTGCGGCTCGGTTCGTTATTATGCGCAGTTGTCAGCACCTGGCTGGTATATCTTATTGGAAAGAAGGTCAGGAATGAACAGGCAGGATTGTTTTCAGCTTTGCTGTTTACCGCATCGCCTTACTGCAGCATCATTGCTGGTTTCCTCGTCATTCCCGATGCACCGCAACTCATGTTTTGGCTGTGGAGCGTGTTGCTGATGCTGAAACTGACTGACACAAACCAACGGAAACAGAAAACAGCAAGACGGCTACTCTTACTGGGCGTGGCTATTGGTTGTTGTGTCATGTGCAAGGTACATGGTGTTTTTTTGTGGATTGGTTTCTTCCTGTATATTTTGTTACACCAGCGAAAACTGCTGCGCGAACAGTTTTTATTTTATGCAGCACTGGTTACTGCCGTAATTATCAGTCCTATATTGTACTGGAATATCCACAACAATTTTATTACGTACCGGTACCACAGCAGCAGGGTGTCTTTTTTCAGCACCCTGCATCCGGGTGATTTTTTCCGGGAGTTTTCAGGTGAAATTGTTTATAACAACCCCATCATTGTTGGCTTACTTGTATTAGCTATGATTATGATGGTAAGAAAACAACGGTTTATGTCACTGTCCATTCAAAGGTTGTTGCTGCTATTGTCTTTGCCACTCATCATGACGGTTTTATTATTGTCCTTGTTTAAAGATACACTGCCGCATTGGACAGGACCAGCATACGCCACTTTGATACCGGTAGTGGCCGCATACCTGGCGGAACGACAGGCATTGTTGAAACAGGCCGCTGTTCCCGCCGTGGTAAAATGGGCATTGGGATTGATCATCGTTTTACTTATCGCCGTATTCAGTGCCGTACACTGGCTGCCTGTGAATATTGGAAAGAAAGACAGCTATCATTTGGGCGAAGGCGATCCTATGCTGGATATGAGCGGATTTAATCAATTGCGGTATCAATTTGATTCATTGTACAGGAATGATATTAAAAGCGGCATTGTACAACCTCCGGCATTTGTTATTTCCGATTACTGGTTTCCTGCAGCACATATTGATTATTATGTATGCAGGCCCCGGCAATTACCTTTCCTGGCGATCGGCGATCTGCCTGCGATCCATCATTATGCCTGGCTGAATACATCGCGGCCTTTTTTAAACCCGGGCAGTGATGCTTATTTTATTACTGTATCCAATTATTACAATCCACCTTCGCCAAAACTGGTGTCGCAGTTTGAAAAAGTAGCGGCTCCTGTTTTGCTGACACAATACCGAAACGGCGCGGCCGTCCGTCATTTTATCGTGTACCGGCTATTGCATTACCGGGGGAATATCCCCACGGATGGCGTATTGAAAAACAATGGATAATTTTTTAGCGACCGTTTCTGTAAACTTCAAGATTTTACCAGATTTAAGGAAGACATTTGTGCTTCATTACAAATGATCAGCTTTGCGCATGCGGATTACTCTACTGCTTACTTTCCTGCTGTTAGTTTCCGGCATTTTATTCGCCCAAAAACCTTCGGGTAATCTCAATGGCTCCAATACCATTTCGGGAAAAGTGATGGATTCTGCTACCGGTCAGCCCGTGGAATACAGCACCATCACCTTAAAAGATGCGAAGACGCTGAAACCGGTCAATGGTGTGATTACTGACAAAGGCGGTTTATTCGGTTTAAAAAATATTCCTGCTGGCACCTATACCATTGAAGTGGCATTTGTGGGGTATAAGACAGTTTTCAAAAGAAATATTTCTGTCAGTGGAGAGAATAAGACGACTACGCTGGACAACTTCCTGCTGGCAAAGGCCAGCATAACACTACAGGCTGTAACGGTAACGGGTACACGTCAATTGATAGAAACAAAAATTGACAAACTCATATACAATGTAGACAAGGACATCACATCGCAGGGTGGTATGGCAGCCGATGCCCTGAAAAAAATTCCCGGTATTACGGTAGACATTGATGGCAATGTAGAACTGCTGGGCAATTCAGGTATCCGGTTCCTGATCGATGGAAAGCCTTCCGGTATGTTCGGCAGCAATATTGCCGAGGCATTGCAGGCGATTCCTGCTTCGCAGATTCAAAGTATTGAAGTGATAACCAGTCCCGGTGCCAAATACGATGCAGCAGGAACGGGAGGTATTATTAATATCATTTTAAAGAAATCAAAAATAGAAGGCTTCAACGGCAACCTGAATGTGAGTGCAGGTACAAGACTGGAAAATGGTACGATTTCTACCAGTTATCATAAAAACAATTTCGGCATCAACTTCAATGTTAGCGGCAATGCACAGTTAAAAGCGGTTGCACCCAGCGGAATGGATCGCACCACAAAAGTGGACCCTGTAAATGGATACAGCAGGCTGGTACAGGATAATAACAATGACTATGACCGCCATTTTTTTAAAATCGGGTCAGCTATCGACTGGGACCTGTCACCAAAGGATAATATCACTGCTTCGCTGGCGTATTATGATTTTGCCAATAACAATATTGGTAATACACTGCAGCAATTATTTGATTATGATCCGTCAGGGAATGAATTGTCCCATACGAAGAGCCAGCGTTTTTCCAATACAAAGTTTCATGTGTATGGAATCGACAATAGCTTTGTATACAAAAGAAAATTCCGTAGAAAGGACCAGGAGTTGAGCATTGGGTATGATGCCAGTTTTGAGCACAACCATACTTTTTATAAGCAGGCGCAGTTTTATACCACGGTCAAGGAGCCATTTGCGGGATCAAGCAGCTTAAATCCCGGCAGGGAAAATGAAGTGAACTTTACACTCGATTATGCCCAACCACTGGGAGAGGATGCCATGCTGGAAACAGGATTAAAGACAACCCTGCAATCGATCGTCAGCGATGCCAATGTATTGACATTTTCTCCTGCAAGTGATGAGTATGTACATGACAATGGACAATCGTATACTTCAGATTACAGGCGGCAGATATATTCAGGTTACCTTTCTTTTAATTTCCCGCTTTTTCATTTCCTGGATATAAAGGCGGGTGCAAGGCTGGAACATACCATTAGCAATGCCGCGAAAACTGCTATTCCTTCGTATAATAATTTTGGGCCATCACTTGTTATTTCGCATTCATTCAGCAATAAGGAATCAATCAAGATCGCTTACAGCTACCGGATTGAACGCCCTGATTACCGCGATCTGAACCCTTTTATGAACCTGACCGATCCACACAATATCACAACGGGAAATCCTAACCTGCAACCAGAGATTGGCAACAACGTGGAACTTGGTTACAACAAATCGTTTGAGGGCGGACTCAACTTTAATATACTTGCTTTCTTCCAGCGCAACAGCCCTGATATAAAACCATATATTACTTATTACCCTACTTATAAAATTGGTGATTCAACTTTTAACGATCTTACGATCACCACCCGCGCCAATATCAGCTCTGAAGTCAAGCTGGGTATAAGTATATCTGCCAGCGTTCCCATTGGTAAATCAGTTACGGTGCGGACCAATACACAATTCTTCAACCGGCATTTGAAAAATATATTCGTGGTCCCACCCATTATAGACGTCCTGGGTTTCCGCACCAACCTGAACACAACGATCCAGGTAAGTAAATCACTGATAGCAGAAGCATTCGGTAACTATAATTTAGGTATGCACTGGCAGGGCAGGCAAGCTTCCATGTTTTCTTATACATTTGCTTTCCGCAAACAAATCATGCGCAATAAAGGGAGTGTGGGCCTGGTCATGGTGAATCCATTTAACCGGTATATCCATCAAACCAGTGTGCAGGAAACGCAGGACTTTGTCAGTAACAATTACCGGTACGTTCCTTACCGTTCGTTTGGGGTGAGTTTTATGGTTAAGTTTGGTAAACTCACTTTTACGAAACAAAAGGAACAGGACAATGATGTAAATGTGCCGCCTTCCGACAACCAGTAAATATCTCCCGCATTATTTTTTTATTTCAATGGCATCAATGGTTTTGCCATTTGCATCCACCTGTTTCAGTTTTAAGGAAGTACCATTAATATCCACCACGGTAATGGAATGAATGATGGAGATAAATTTATCCGTAAATTTTTGCCAACTATCAGGATCATTATTTTGTTCGGTGTTGTATAAAGATTGACCGCCCGCGCCGGTTACAATATAAATTACGCCATTCGGTTTAGTATGTGTTTTGCCGTCAAATACTTTATCCAGTGTCCACTTGCCATTGACTACTCTTCCGCGCCAGCTTTTATTATCCTTTCCGCCTATCAGTTGTGTTCCCTTTTTATCGGGTTCAAAGGTGAGTGGAAAAGAACGCTGGTAATTGTGAACATGACCATTGAATACGATATCTACTTTACCTTTTTCAAACACCGGTGCGAGTAAACGCATCTGCTGTTGTTCAAAATGTTCGCGGGAAGAGCTGAAACCGGGATGATGGTACAATACAAAACGCCATTGTACGTCTTTGGCTGCTGCGAGATCATTTTTTACCCAATCGACCAGTAATGAATCGGTCCAGTCAACATATACGTCTGCATCCAATACCAGCCAGTGTGCATTTCCATAGTTAAATGAAAAGTTGGTCATGCGCGGATAGCGCTCACCGGCTGCTTCGAGAAATGCTTTTTTGTTTTCTTTGCTGCCTTTCAGTACGGGGACGAAGGGGCCGCCTTCTTTGCCAACAGGACCATTCAACGGCTGATCCCAATAATGATAATACGCCAATGCATCGGGATATTTATCCAAATCGCGTGTATCGGCATCGTGGTTACCAACTGCACCCACAAAGGGAACAGAACGCAATAAGGGAACACCGATGGCATTTACCTTGTCGGCATTATATATCGGCCAGTATTTTTCATTGTAGTCGGATATCAATCCGTAATCGTACACAATATCTCCCGGGACAAAAACAATATTTGGTTTGACATTGTACACCAGGTTGGCTATTTGTTTTGCTTCTTTTGTCCCTGCACCGATATCGCCAAAGGCAACAAATCGATAAGGTTGTTTGTACGAACGCGGTGCTTCTGCTTTTGCAGTAAACAGGGTCTTGTTATTTTTTTGTACCCGGTACCAAAAACTGCTGCCTGGTTTTAAATGATCCATAGCGGCCCGGTACACAACATGTGGTACTGCGCCGGCGATGAGTACATTGGTAGTAGTGATAGAGGAACAATTTCTCCACGGGCCGTGATCGGTAAGCCCATACGATACATTCCAGTTACCCGTAGTATCTTCTGCATGCCACAGCAACATCAGCGAGGAGTCAGTGGGGCTGGCACCGATTTGCAAATACGGTGATACAACAAAGGCATCGTTCGCCGCAGTTTTTTGCGCAGAAGCATTGAAGCAGCAGGTAAGTATAGCTGTGAGTAATATGAAATATTTCATGCGTTGTTTATTAGATTCAATTCTTATTTAAGTAATACCGGGCCATTACAATGATACAATATGAAAAACAGAAAGGGTATTGACTGATGCGAACTGTAAATGCTGCAATGAGGTGTAGGGTATGCACTGTTCCGGTAATAAAAGTATCGCCATAAAATCGATTACGGCGATACTTTTTATTTTTTTATTGATTATTGATGTTGCAGACCTTTTCCATTGCTTTGAAAGGCCCCCAGGTCACGGCCCGGTGGTGTAAGCTCAGTTACGCCAAACTTCGGATCGATGGGCACATCACCACGCGGTGAAAATCCTGTAAAACCTGTGCCAATACAGGGAGAACCCGGTTTCAGACCAAAATTATAAGTCCCAACGATGTTTACATCCCGCAGGCTGTAACCGGCGGGCAGGGGCACAGGCCCGTTGATGAACATCGGATCATTTGCCTTTATTATTGATGCAGGTGCTGTGTAAGTATCACCTGTTTTCCATCCCGCAGGTAAATAAGTAGATGGTTTTGGAATATCTGTTTCCTGCGGCTGACTGATAGCGGTGCTTACAGATAATGATGGAATAAACTGGCTGCATACATTTACAGAGTCACCATAATAAAGATTATAACCATACCGTAAATGTGATGTATCCGCAATAGGATTTTGTACCACCCGCAAACCAAATTTACAATTGACGATAATATTGTTGTAGGCCAATCCGCCGGCGTCCTGCTCAAAATTAATAGAGCCACCACGACCGGCAGCAGCACGACGGTAACCACAATTGACAATAGTATTATTGTACATGTAGACATTTGAACCGGGTACACCGGTAATAGCACCAGAGTTGGATAATTTCGGCCCATTGGTGGCCATGCCAATGCAGAGGTTATAGGCAAAGTCGCCGATAGTGCCTGCTTTTGCATTCATGGCTTCTCCACCTGTGTAGCCTGCTTTCTCAAACGTATTTCTTAGTACGGCCATCTTGCCACCCAGTATACGGAAGGGATCATCAACACTTCCATACAGCCAGGAATCTTCCAGTACAAAAATGCCATGGGGGTTTTGAAAGAATACAGGATAAGGGCTTTTACTAATGGCAGCTACGGTACCGCTGGGTGCTCCACCGCCAAATTCAATGTGCGTCCATTTAATAATCATCAGGTAGCAGGATGTGTCGCCCATAATACCCGTCCATTTTCCGGCATACGCAGGATCTTTGGAAGGATCGGCGCCGACCTGGTCTGTTTTCACCACACCCAGTTGTGTAATCCAGTTGGGATGTTCCCGGGTGCCTAAGCAAACAAGACTGCCTTTTACACCCAGGCCATAATTTCCCTTGAAGTCAATGGTAACACCTTCCTGTATAGTCAGTGTATCGCCTTTGTTGACGATGATGTTTCCGCAAACATGATAGGTTTTTCCTGCCAGCATGGTACCCTTGATAGCGCCGCTCAGGCAACCAGTATCACTGATGGGCGCTGCTACTGGTACAACAGCCTGGTAAAGTTCTTTTGTGTCCAGTTTTTTGCTGCATGATACGATGATGCAGGTGACGGTAATTAATACAGTGAGTGCGGTAATTAATTTTTTCATTGTATAAAAATTTGAATGGACTAGAATTTAAATCGAATGCCAAACAGGTAGGCTGACTTATAAAAATCTTTTTGTACGATGATTTTATGGTCTGCATCTGTCTGTAATGCCAGTGACCTTGAACCACTGGTGGCGAGGTAGGCATTGTAACTTTGATGCAACTGCAGGATATAAGGTGTATTGGTAAGGTTATTGATTTTACCATATACGGAAAAACGTTTGATGATCCGCTTTTCAAATGACAGATCAACCTGCGTTGTCGGTGCCTGCCAGTAATCCAACCCATAATAAGGGCTTACCAGTGCAACGCGTTCACCGGTATATACCAATGCTGCCTGGATATCAAAACCAATTTTTGGATTTTTATAAATCAATGACAGGTTCCCGATATGTTTTGACTGGCCCTGCAATGGCCTTGTTTCGGATTGAATACGGGAAGTGATTTGCCCGGAAGCATCGCGGTAAGAAAATAATTTGTTTGTGGTGATTTCTGATTGTGTGTACGTATAATTGGCGGAGATACCGAATGAACCAAAATACTTGGCCACTACTGCTTCAAATCCATAATTGGTAGCGGTACCGAAATTGGTCGGTAACAACGTTTGGCTGGTGACACCGGTTTTTACCGCGGAGTATTCAATTGGATCGTTGATGTTTTTATAAAATGCTCCCAGCAATACCTGGTCTGACTTGCCGGGAAACCATTCGTACCGAACATCAATATTATCTGATGTAGTATGGTTAAGGCCCTGTGGGTTGCCCTTCTGTGGGAATGTTTCATAACCCGCCGGGCCATCGGGGATGAGTTCAGCAAACCCCGGTCTTGCCAATGCTTTATAATAAACAAAACGCAGGCTTTGTAATTTATTCAATGCATACTTCAACTGGATACTGGGCAACACATCATCATAATAAATAGTGCCATACTTTGCGGCTACTTCGGTACCCAATTGTGTTTCGTAGTGCTGGTTGGTATGTTCAATACGAACGCCACCCAGCGCTTCCAGTTTGGAGGTCAGTTCCCATTTCGCCTGAACATATCCAGCAGTGATGTCTTCTTTGAATGTATAATTGTTGCCGGTAGGACTGGGAATGCCATCGCTTACGGGTTGGAAAATAAAATCGGCGTCGTTGATATTGGTGTAGGGCTGGTTGGAACTGCCCGGTGATAATTTTGGTTTAAGACTATAGGAGTTATAAAAATTATCTCTTTGCTTATCGCGCAACAAGCCTCCCAGTTTAATTTCCATTTTTTTCCCGAGCAATTGCAGGCCGGTTGTAAAATTGATATAAGCTGCATAGTCTTTATCACTGTTATGTGTCCATATATGTGACAGCGATTGGAGGTTGTCGCCCGCAATGGGTGTTATTACAATTGGATGTTCATGCGAAAACTCTGCCTGGTCAGGTATATGGTTGTTGGCAATGGAATACACCAGCGACCAGTCTAATTTGGATGCACGGCCCAGGTTGTGCAGGCCCTGCAATGTGGTGTTATAGATCGATTGGTATTGCCAGGTGCTCCTGTATTTTTCATCCACCAAAGAGTTTAAGGCAATGGTATCGCTGCTGTACCTGGTTTGATAATCATCCAGCCGCACAAATGTATTGACCAGTGAAATTTTATTACGGCCATTGATTTGGAAATCGAGTTTGCCATTCACGCCAAACCGCTTGCTTTGTGATGAATAACGGCGTCCAATCAGGTCGACAAACTGTGGTGTGTTATTTAATGCAGGTTGTGCATCCGGTAAGAAGAAGGTAGAGTTGGTACCGCGATAGTTATTTTGATAACTGCCGGAAACAATAAAACCGAACTGCTTATTCTTTCCAAGCCGGTTGCCAACAGTAATACCCAGGGTGCTGTTCAGCGGATGCGATTTATTGGTATAGTTTAAATGTGCGACGGACAGATCAGCAGGAACTGTTGCATAAGTACTGCTGCCATGTATTTCATTGGGGGAAAGCTTGCTGATGCCGGAGTAATCGAAATGCTGGTACGACTGGTTGCTGAGTATGGTACTATAACCCAGGGCAGCATTGGCCTGTAATAATAATGTATTGGGTGCATCTTTCATCACCAGGTTAATCGTGCCTCCGATGGCATCGCCTTCCATGGAAGGCGTGAGGCTTTTGCTCACTTCTAATCTTTCCAGTAATTCTGAAGGGAAAAGATCCAGCGGGATAAAACGGTTTTTGTTATCAGGGCTGGGAATTTTAATTCCATTGACCAGTGTATTGATATAACGCTTTTCCATACCACGGATAATCGGATAACGCCCTTCACCTGAACTGCTTCTTTCAATGGTGACGCCACTGACACGTTGCAATGCATTGGCGACAGTGATATCTGGCAATAATTGCAGTGTTTTTGCTGACAGAACATTCACAACAGGATCGGCTACTTTTTCCAGCCTCCTCGCGTTGCCATCACGCCCGCCATCGCTGCTGCCGGTAATGGTAACGGATTGTAATTCGGCTGCTTCGGGTCTGAGGGCGAAATTGATGACCTTGTGTTCTCCCCGGCTGATGGTAACCATGTTTTCTGATGTTGCGTTTGAATAACCTGAATAAGAAACAATGATTTTATAAGTGCCATCAGCCACGTAGTTGAAAACATAAGACCCATCCAGGCGCACCATCGTCGAATATTTGGTGCCATCCAGCCGGACGGTGGCGCCTACCAGCGGTTCGCCGGTACTGGCATCGAGCGCTTTGCCTTTGATGGTTTGTGCAGATAATGCAATACAGCTTATTAAAAAAAGAATCAGTAAAAATGAAAGCCTGTAACTGTTGGTAAAGGTGCGGGACATAGCAGTTAAAATTTCGCGCAAGTTTTATTTTTAAACGATACACAGAGCCTGCCGGATAAATAGTAGTAATTTGATCAAGGTTTTTTAATAGTATGGTAATACGGTGGACAAATTTTCTTCAGGATATCTTCAGATTTGATCCCGTTCTCCAACCGAATATTAAGCGAATGTTAAGGAGGGGCAATTCATAATTAATAATTAAAAATTAATAATTAAGAATTCAAAACCATAAACTCAAAACTATAAACTCCAGACTCCTGGCTATCGACTAAAGACTATTGACTGTCTTTGCGGTCTTTGTGTGAAATAGGAGGTAAGAAATGGGAGACAGGAGACGGTACTCCGGCGTAATTTGTCACGCCGAACGAAGTGAGGCGTCTCTAATTGATTTGATATTTGGTATTTGGGATTTGGAATTAATGCCTTTTGCCTTACTCCTTAAGCCTTCCACCTTTTGTCATTTGTCTTTTGAATTTTACCGTCTGCCTTTGACAAAATCAGTTTAACTTCAGTATGCACTAACAACGATTGACTTTATATATTTTACTGCTATGGGAAAAGCCAACCAACGCCGTTCGTTTTTAAAGAAAGTTGCACTCGGCGGTGCAGCCGCAATGGTATCTCCTGCAACCATGCTGGCAGAAGAGGAAAAACAACAAATGCCGGCAGTTTCATCACCTGTTCAGCATGCTGCAAAACGCAGTTATAATACTCCCTACAAGGATGCTTATTTAAACCGCGTGGCATTCCCGGTGGGAGGTCTTGGTGCAGGCATGTTCTGCCTCGAAGGAACCGGGGCAATATCGCATATGAGTATACGAAACCGGCCGGAGATATTTCATGAACCAGCCATGTTTGCAGCGCTTCATATAAAAGGCATTGAAAAGGGCACCAAATTACTGGAGGGCCCTGTTCCGGAATGGAAATTTTTCGGGCAACGTGGAACGGGGAACGGCGCCACAGGTGCTACCTATGGTTTACCCAGGTTCAATAAAGCAGTGTTTGATACGAAATTCCCGTTTGCACATATACAACTTTCTGACAGCGATATGCCGCTATCAGTAAAACTAACTGGCTGGAGCCCCTTTATTCCCACAGAAGAAGATAATTCTTCGATACCCATTGGTGCGCTTGAATATAGTTTTACCAATACAGGTACAAAAATGCTGGAAGCCATATTCAGCTACAGCAGTAAGAATTTCCTGGAATCGGATGAGAAAGCTGTCAATAAAATAACAGCAACGGACAAAGGGTTTGTATTGCAACAGGATGGAACGACGGATAAACCTTTTTTGCAATCTGCCATGGCTGTTTTTACCGATCATGCAGATACAGTTGTTGATCATTGCTGGTTTCGCGGTGGTTGGTGGGACCCGCTTACGATGGCATGGAACAATATACGCGATGGCATTATTACTTCCACAGCGCCAGTTGATAAATCTGCACCAGGCGCTACCTTGTATGTGCCTTTTCATTTACATCCCGGAACATCCACCACCATCAGGGTTTATTTTGCGTGGTACACGCCGGAGTCAAATATTCATATCGGTGAACCAATGCCGGATGAAAAAAAAGATTGCGATCCGATAACCGGTTGTTGTGCTTCACCCAAACAATTGGGTATCGTGCCGCAACATGAATCAGATGCCGCTAATTTCAAACCCTGGTACAGTTCGCAGTTCGATAGCATTGGCCAGGTCATTGAATTTTGGAAAAACAATTACAATGAATTAAAAAGAAAAACAGAATTATTTACCCAGGCATTTTATGCTTCCACATTACCAGCAGAAGTGATGGAAGCAGTAGCGGCTAATTTAACCATTATAAAATCGCCCACCGTATTGCGTCAATACGATGGCAGGCTGTGGAACTGGGAAGGCTGTGGTGATGATGGTGGTTGCTGTCACGGTAGTTGCACGCATGTGTGGAACTATGCACAGGCCATCCCGCATTTATTTCCGGCACTGGAGCGGTCATTACGGCATACAGAATTTTGTGAGAGCCAAAATAAGGAAGGCCATCAAACTTTTCGCGCCAATGCACCCATCAGTCCGGCGAAACATGATTTTCATGCGGCAGCAGATGGTCAGTTGGGCGGTATTATGAAAGTGTACCGCGAGTGGCGCATTTGTGGTGATGATGCCTGGCTGGCAAAAATGTACCCGATGGTGCAGCGGAGTATCGACTATTGTATCAAAACCTGGGACCCGCGGTCAAAAGGTGTCGTGGAAGAACCGCACCATAATACCTACGATATTGAATTTTGGGGGCCGGATGGCATGATGACCAGTTTTTATGCCGGAGCATTGAAAGCCATCAGTGAAATGGGAAAGCAGTTGAACAAAGACGTTAGTAAGTACACTGAATTGTATGAAAAGAGCAGGCATTACCTGGAAACTAAATTATACAACGGGGAATATTTTATACAGGATATTGAATACAAGGGATTGAATGCGCCCGATCCGGCAAAGGCACAATCGTATGGCGGCGAATATTCCGAAGAAGCCATTGCCATGCTGCACAAGGAAGGACCGAAATACCAGTATGGAGCAGGTTGTTTGAGTGATGGCGTACTTGGTGCATGGATAGCAAACGTATGTGGTCTTAGCGACGTAATTGACCCGGTAAAAATTAAAAGCCATTTGAAATCAGTGCATAAATACAACCTGAAAAAAGATTTAAGTGATCATGCCAATCCACAACGACCTTCGTTTGCGGTTGGACATGAAGGGGGCCTTTTATTATGTACCTGGCCAAAAGGCGGAAAATTATCCCTGCCATTTGTATACAGCGATGAAGTGTGGACAGGTATCGAATACCAAGTGGCATCGCACCTGATGCTGATGGGGCAGGTAAAGGAAGGATTGGATATTGTGCGTTATTGCCGCGACAGGTATGACGGCCGTGTTAGAAACCCGTTCAATGAATATGAATGCGGGCACTGGTATGCACGTGCCATGAGCAGTTATGGTTTATTGCAGGGTATGACTGGTATCCGTTATGACGCGGTTTCAAAAACATTATATGTCAATAGCCAGGTTGGTGATTTTACCTGTTTCATCTCTACGGCTACCGGTTTTGGAACGGTGCTGTATAAGGCGGGAAAGGTAAGTGTTCAAACAGCTTTCGGGCTGATTGATGTGAAGCACATTGTTATCAATGAAAAAAAGAGTATTTAACAAGGAAACAAAGGGAGAATTAATAATTAGCAATTAGGAATTAATAATATAAAATAACAAAAAGCAAATTCCAGGAACCAAACTCAAAACTACAAACCCTACTCCCGACTATCGACTGTCTTGGCGCTCGTATTCCTCCTTTGTGCTCTTTGCGTGAAATGAAAAGACAGAATAAAGGAGCCAGGAGTGGAAAATTAATAATTAAGAATTCCAAATCCAGATCCAAATTTCAAATACCAAATTCCAAGTCCCAAACTATGAACCATTAGTCATAAGCCATAAGCCATAAACGATGAACCATAAACTATAAACCATTAACCACCTCCCATGAGCAAAGAACAAATAAAAGACCTGCTGAAATTTCTCAAACCGTTTGACAAAGAGATTACGGAAAGAGTTATATGGTTGCGGGATTTTGTCTGGGATCTGTATCCGAATGCCAATGAGCTTATATATGATAATTACAATGCGCTTGCGGTTGGATGGAGCCCGACAGACAGGGTGGGGCACACATTCTGTTCGATTGCGGTAGGCCGTACCAGTAAAAATGTGCATTTTGGTTTTTACTGGGGAAGTGAAATTGCCGACCCGGAGAAAAAACTGATAGGCGAGGGTAACCAATACCGTTACCTGCTGGTAAATAAAATCAGTGACTTCCCAAAGACTTATATAAAAAAACTACTGAAGGAAGCTTATGCCAATTCACTTGCCAAAGTGAAGGATCCAAAACAAATGATGCAGGGCGCTACGATTACCAAATCCATTTCTGATAAAAAGCGGGAAAAGAAACCTGCTGCAGCAAAGAAAAAGAAGAAGTAGTTACCACGCTCCATTTATAACAATACGGCGGCCAATCATTCCGGAAATCATTATTTTCGCGCATTCATTTACCTGTAGAACTGCATTTGATATTATGAAGATTGCCCTATTGACCATGTCTTTTTGTTTTTGTTTAGCTGCCTGCCAGAATAATACATCTTCCCAAAAGGACGATGCTGCTTCGGTAAAAGACAGTGTGCAGGCCATCCACCCGGACACAGTAAAATCGCCCTACCCTCCCAAAACACTGGGTGAATTGAAATACCTCAATAAAAACATGCGGCTGCCTTCTGTTGATTCCGGTGCGAAGGGATTGGTGATCCGTTTGTATATGACCACCCTGCTGAAACCCGATTTGCTGGTAACCATCAACGTGAGCGATTCGGTGGTGACAGGAAAAATGTTTGATTATTATATATCGGCCGATAGTTCCTTTCACTCAAAACTCAGCGACCGGAGCCCCAAACATCCATTGCCAAAGTCGTTAGGGGACGAACTGAATAAAATTGATTTCAGAAATATAGAGTCGCAACCCGGTGTCAGGAGTATTGCAGATAAAAATGCGGAAGGTATTCTCTACAGCATGGAGATTGCCACGAAGGAGTATCACAAGGTGATCAGGTTTCATTGCCCGGAACGATTGGTGGAAAAGGATCATAACTGCAAGGCTTTTGTGGATGCCATCACCATTATGGATAAATACCTGCATTTCCGGATGCCATATTGTCAATAAAATTTCCCGGAGTAAAAACATGGTACAATCACTAACAACTTCGGCTGCTTAAGAAATTATTTCCCCATCTTTGCGGAGATTGATTCCATCAACAGTTGCTGAACCCATCAACAAACAAAAATTATGGTAATAGAACCAAGAATGCGCGGCTTTATCTGCTTAACGTCACATCCGGCAGGTTGTGAAAAAAATGTTGCCGATCAAATGGCCTATGTAAAATCAAAAGGCGCTATCAATGGACCTAAGAAAGTATTGGTGATTGGTGCTTCCACAGGTTTTGGCCTGGCATCGCGCATTACCAGTGCGTTTGGTGCAGGCGCTGCCAGCATTGGTGTTTCATTTGAGAAGCCACCCGCTGATGGCAAAACCGGATCTCCCGGCTGGTATAATACTGCTGCCTTTCATAAACTGGCAAAACAGGAAGGCTTATACGCAAAAAGCATCAATGGTGACGCATTTTCCAATGAGGTCAAGACTAAAGTGATCGACCTTATCAAAACTGATCTCGGTAAAATTGATTTGGTGATTTATAGTGTGGCATCCCCGGTACGTACACATCCTGTCACCGGGGTGACGCATAGGTCGGTGCTGAAACCAATCGGGCAGGCATTTACCAATAAAACAGTTGACTTTCACACAGGCGTTGTTTCTGATATCACGATTCAACCCTGTACCGAAGAAGATATTCAAAATACGGTGGCTGTAATGGGTGGTGAAGACTGGCGTATGTGGATGGATGCATTAAAAAAGGCCGGTGTACTGGCAGATAATATTGTTACTGTTTCCTATTCTTATATCGGCCCTGCACTGACAGAACCGGTGTACCGCAGGGGAACGATTGGGCGGGCAAAAGATGATTTGGAAGCAACGGCATTTACAATCACCGACAGCCTTCAGTCACTGCATGGGAAAGCGTATGTATCGGTGAATAAAGCACTGGTTACACAGGCCAGTTCCGCCATACCAGTTATCCCACTGTATATTTCCCTCCTGTATAAAGTAATGAAAGAAGCGGGTATCCATGAAGGTTGTATTGAACAGATACAAAGGCTATACAGTGATCGGCTGTATACCGGAAATGCAGTGCCTACTGATGACAAGGGAAGGATTCGTATTGACGACTGGGAAATGAGGGACGATGTACAATCAAAAGTATCCAAACTCTGGGAGCAGGCAACGACAGAAACATTGCCACAGATTGGCGACCTGCAGGGATACCGATCCGATTTTTTGAGTTTATTCGGCTTTGGGCTAAAGGGCATTGACTATACTGCTGATGTCAATGAAAATGTGGAAATACCGGGTTTGGTTTGATGGAATCGTGATGAAAATATTAGTTGACAACTTATTGTTTTAGGGTTTACTAAAAAGGTTTCCGCTTAAAAGTAAAACTGCATCCTTCGATACAAAACGGATCAACGGGAAATAATACCAGTGCATGGTGAATAGTGTCAAATTGGTATCCTATTAACTGGTAACCTGCCGGTTTTGATGAAGGGAAGAATCTTATCCTGGCACTGTCCTGCACTTCGTATCGCAGATACCCTTTCAGAAAAGAAACAGTTGAATAAAAGGAGCCATCATCTTTAAAAAATGCCTGCTGGTTGGGTGGATCAGCCGGCCGATCCACGGAAGGGCCGCCTGTTCCAATGGAATAGGAAGTATATATCCATTTCCCCGTTAGCGTTGTATCAAATGTGCCGCCACCGGATTTTTTGCACGCACCAATCACCATACATACAAGCAATAAAGGGAGAAATAAACGCTGCATCACCATTTTTTTATTCCTGACAAGCGATTGGAAGCAACCGTTGCGCCGGCACCCCGAAGAAATAATAAACAACAATATTTTGGGGCTGTTAACATGTAAATATTATCCTAACTTGATTGCAACATTTGGCGGCCAAACCGGTCTAATGCCATTCATGCAGCTTACGTCAGACAATAAATCGGGGGATCAGCTATTGGTGGAGCGGGTATTGCGGGGCGATACACCGGCCTTTAAAGCCATTATTGATCAAACAGAGGGGTTGGTGGCGCAGATTGTATGTAAGATGGTTCACAACCGGGAAGATATGCGTGACATCGTACAGGATGTTTATATGAAGGCTTTTCACAAACTGGATGGCTTTCGTTTCCAGTCGAAACTTTCTACCTGGATTGGGCAGATTGCTTACAATACCTGCCTGAGTTACCTCGAAAAGAAAAAACTGGTGCTGCCCGGAAACCCGAACAACGATGATAAAAATAACGACGAATGGATGGATCGGCTGCAATTGGCTTCTGATCCTTTTTATCATGAACCGTTCGCGCAGTTATCGCAAAAAGAATTGACGGGTATCCTGAAAAAGGAAATTGATAAACTTCCACCGGTATATAAATTATTAATTACCCTGTATCACAATGAAGACAGGAGTTATCACGAAATAGGGGCTATTATGTCTCTGCCGGAAGGAACAGTAAAGAGTTATTTGTTCCGGGCAAGAAAAATGCTGCGGGACAGTCTGGTAACACAACATAAAAAAGAAGCTTTATGATACATACACACTTGACAGAGGAAGAGATACAGGAATATGTATTAAACAAGGCTGGTTGTACAGCAGACAACATCATGCACCTGGCATCCTGCCACGATTGCCAGGCAAGGGCTGATCAATATGCTGTATTATTCTCAGGAATTGAAGAACAGGAGAAGCCCGTCTTTGATTTTGATGTAGCCGCCTTTATAATGCCACAGTTGTCAGAACCAGCGCCTGCGAAAACATCCGATAAGTGGATATCCTATTTCATTTTCCTTATATGTGCCCTGCCTGCGGCGGTATTATTATATTTCTTCAGGGGCCTTCTTAAATCCATGGTTTCGGGAATGACACCCATCATCATATACCTGGTTATCACAACCGTGGTCTTATTACTGGGGCTTATATGTTTTGATATGTACAGCAGGTACGAACAAAAAATGAAAGCACTAAATTATTACTGATGGTTTGCAACAAAAGAATTGTTGACCAGTCAGATACAGCATACAATAAAATTGACAAAACATGAAAAAAGTAGTTAGCAGTATAGCAGTCATCGCAGTGCCCTTCCTGGCCAGCGCGCAGGACAGAAATGGGATAGGGTATGACCCGGCAGTATTCAATACATGCGCTGTTATATTTACCGTTGGGTTGTTTATGTTATTCATACTGGCTATTATAAAACGCTTTATGGATTTCCGGCTGAAAACAAAAATTGTGGAAAAAGGTATTCCTGAAAATATTGCATCCTCTATTTTGCAAACCAACCCAAAAGAGGACAGGAACATCAATATAAAATGGTTTGCCATACTGGCCGGCCTGGGTGGTGGTCTCACATTTGTTAATAACACGCAGCCATTGGGCATTCATTCACTGGCCATCATGGCATTCAGCATTTCGATCAGCTTTCTCGGCTATTACCTGTTTATCCGCTGGTCAGACAAACAATAATAATATTTTCCTCTGAACAGAAGACTGGCTGATGATTTCAGCCGGTCTTTTTATTGTTATATTCAGCAACAATTCGGCTTTCTCTTTTTTCCCGCATTAGATATTTACATCAATAGCAGCAGATGATGAATTGCACCGGTTGTAAATGAAATGTTAATCACTCCCTCATCTTCATTTTATTTTTTTCGCCGCCCAACCTTTTGTTCGCCTGCCTGCATCCACTTTACTGAAACCTCATTGATAACTACCCGGAAAAAATCAATTATGAAGAAAGCATTGTTAAGTCCGCTGTTACTGGCTGGATTTATATTCGGATGTAACAAGTCCGCCTCTGATACCGCATCTATTTCACTCAGTTCGTCCACCACTTCTGTTGCGGTGGGACAAACAGTTGCTATTACTGCCAGCACCAGTGCCAATACATTGAGCTGGTCGGTAACACCTTCTGCATCAGTATCGAAGACCTATGGTGTCACGACTGAAAAAACAAATTATTTTACGTTCTCCCAACCGGGCGAATACCTGGTAGGGGCGAGGGCAAGAACGCTGGATCTGGATTCGATTCACCACTGCAATCCTGCAGACAGTATTGGTCATCATGTGCCCGATAGTTTATGGAACCATCATATCGACAGCCTGTGGGTGGGACATGGTTTCCATGAAGGTGGTTGCCGCAACGGCAAGGATTCAGCATCCATACATATTTCGGTTCATTAGGTTGAGTATAGAGGGCAAAAAGAAGCAGGTTTATTTTTATAAGCCTGCTTTCTATTATCATTTGGAATAGTTTCCACATATATCAATTTATTCACCTGGCGGAATAAGCTTAGTATTTGATTAACTATAATAATTTTTTTGATCAGGTTTAAATGAGGATCATTGTTGGAACTTAGACTTTCTCAAAACCCAAACAGATTATATGAAAGTGATGGCGCTTGTATTCTTTGCCTTTTTTACCCTGGGTGTTTCTCCCTGGCTGACTGATTTCGAGGCAGCAAAAAAGGATGCCAAAGAAAATCATAAACTGATTTTATTAAACTTCTCCGGTTCTGATTGGTGTGGCCCCTGCATACGTCTTCACCAGGAAATATTCGAAAGCAGCGAGTTTCGCTCCTATGCCGATGGTAAGCTGGCACTGGTGAATGCAGATTTCCCGCGGCTGAAAAAAAACCAGTTGAGCAGGGAACAAACAAAGCAAAACGAATCACTGGCCGATACGTATAATCCCAATGGAATTTTCCCCTACACTGTATTGCTAGACGCCAATGGAAAGGTGTTGAAAACCTGGGAAGGTTTTCCAAAACAGGGCATCATGGCTTTTACACAAACCATTAATGAGTATATAAATGGAGGTCAGTAGTCCCGCCATAGCAGCCAGGTTCTTTAAAAGATCATTGATCTTGATGGGTAACCGTTTTGAAATAACTGTTGTTGGACAGCATGAAGTTTGGGCGAATGATATGATTGATGCAGCAGTAGACGAGATAAGAAGAATTGAAAAGTTACTGACAACTTTTAACGACAGCAGCGAGACCAATCAAATCAACCGTGCAGCAGGCATAGCGGCAGTACAGGTAAGTGAAGAAACATTCCGGCTCATACAAAGATCAAAACGTATTTCTGATATTACACAAGGCGCTTTTGACATCACGTATGGTTCGGTGGATAAAAGCCTGTGGAATTTTGATGCCAACATGACGAGCCTTCCCGAAGCAAGAACAGCCAGGCGAATGGTGCGGTTGATTAATTACCACAATATTTTACTCGATGAAGAAAATATGACAGTTATGCTGGCGGAGAAAGGAATGCGCATTGGATTTGGCGGAATAGGAAAGGGGTATGCTGCAGAAAAGGCAAAACAATTATTACGGGAACGTGGTGTAGAAAGCGGTATCGTCAATGCATCTGGTGACCTCACTACCTGGGGTACACAACCCAACGGTCAGCCATGGACGATCGGTATTGTGAATCCAAATTTCAAAGAGCACGTCTTTTCCTATATGAATGTTACCGATATGGCAGTCGCCACATCAGGCAATTATGAAAAATTTGTCATGATCAACGGGGTTAAATATTCGCACACCATTAACCCGAGAACAGGACTGCCGATACGCGGCATCAAAAGTGTAACGATTATTTCTCCCAATGCCGAAATCGCGGACGCGATGGCAACGCCGGTCGCTATCATGGGTATACGGCCCGGTTTGGACATGATCAACCAGATAAAAAATATCGAGGCAATTGTGATCGACGACAACGATATCATTTATACATCCCATAATCTTCATTTTACATAACATGCAAACAATGAAAAAACAACACGCATTAGTCATGGCATTGCTGTCATGCGTCTTAATCACGTTCGCATCCTGCGCGCCGGTAAAGGAATACCAGAAGAGCAGGCTGAATGATGCAGACATGACACTGGGCAGCCGCAAAGTGCAGAAAAATGAATCGAATTTTCAAAGCTACCGCGAGGGTGCATCGGGTGCCAATGGTGGAAAAACAGGTGGTGGCTGCGGATGTAATTAATTTTTCAAACCCTTATTGCTAACACATGCGAAAAATTTGTCTCACGGTCGTTGGATTGTATGTTATGTTCCTCGGAGCGTTTGCACAGCGTTCACAGAAGATTGATTCCATCTATGATACCAAGCCTTTGAAGCTGGATGAAATCAACCTCGTATCCAGTTATTATACACAGGAAGGAAAGCATTCTGCTGTTACCGGTGGTATCGGTAACGAACACGTGAATGATTTGTCCAACGGGCTTGAACTGAAATTCGTGGGTTGGGATATGTCAAACAGCAAACATACGCTGGGTGTGGAAATGGGATTTGATCACCATACTTCTGCTTCATCTGCTTATGTTTCTAAGACAGGTGCTTCTAAAACAGGAGGTACACGTATTTATCCTGCGCTGACTTGGACAGTTGAAAATAACAAAGGGAATAGTTTTGGCATCGGTGCATACTATTCTACTGAGTACAATTACAAATCAATCGGTGTGGAGTTGCATGGTTCAAGGAAATTGAGTTCGAATACAGAGATCAATGGAAAAGTATCCGGCTTCTTTGATAAGGTAAAATTGATTTATCCTTCTGAGTTAATACCAGCATCAACAAACAGCGGTGGTACAACGTACACCACAGCGAGTGGAAGAACGGTGACATTGGGAGGCGAAGATGATGGCCCGAGTATTCCATCCAGCCCAAGAAATACCTATACGGCGTCATTGTCACTGGCGCAAGTTGTAAACACGCGGTTACAGTTCAGCGTTATGCTCGACCTCGTGGCGCAAAACGGTTACCTTGGTTTGCCCTTCCACCGTGTATATTTGGATGATGGTACGGTGCATGTGGAAAACCTGCCTGATACAAGAATGAAATTGCCGGTCGGTGTCCGGTTGAATTATTTCGCAGGTGATAATGTGGTGTTCAGGACTTATTACCGCTATTATACCGATAGCTGGGGACTAACAGCACATACGGCTGAACTGGAAATACCGGTCAAGATCAAATCTTATTTTTCTTTATCGCCTTTCTACCGGTATTATACACAAACCGCGGCTAAATATTTTGCGCCTTATGGTGTACACACTGCCAATGATCAGTATTATACCAGCAATTATTCATTATCGGCGCTCACCAGCCAGTTTATTGGATTGGGTATGCACTTATCGCCACCCAAGGGTATTTTCAGCCAGCACCTGAATGCCCTGGATATCCGGTTTGGACATTATACACAATCTACAGCATTATACGCCAGCAGCCTGTCCTTTGCCTTCACGTTTAAGTAAAAGATTGTTGGTTGTTGGAGTTACCCGCCCCGTTGATACCTGTGTACGACGGGGCTTATTTTTTAGCAATAAATATTTGCCAGGAAATTTCTGTTGCATTCAGGCTTCCGCTTTTGCAAACCCCACTGTTTCGCGGTACAATTGTGGCGATACATCGGCATTTGTCTTAAAAAAGCGGCTGAAATAAAACTCATCTTCGAAACCCAATTCCCAGGCGATGGCCTTTACGGGTTTCGATGTCAGGTATAATTCTCTTTTGGCCTCAATGACTATCCGTTCGGAAATCAGGTGGGTCAGCGTCTTGTTAAAATGAGTCTTGGTTATTTTCCCCAGCGCCTTTGGTGTAATATTCAAAAGATGGGCATACTCAGCAGGCGCGTGTTTTTCACGGTAATGTGTTTCGATGGCATCCTTTAATTGCTGAAGGATCGTGGGTTCGTTTCTTGCCAGTTCATCCTGTTGTACGGGAGTTACCTGTTTCGTCTTCGACCGCGATGCGTTGATGAGGAATATCTTCAAATATGAAATCAGCATGTCGTACTGCGCCAGCGCTGCGTCCTTCAGTTCCAATTTCATCTGTTCAGTCAATTGCAGCAATTGCTTCAATGTTGTATTATCCAGTTCATGAAAAGGGGGCTTATAAATATTGTTGAACAGCACTCCATTACAGGAAACTTCGCGGTGGTGTTTGTGAATGCAAAAAAAATCCGGATGAAAATTAACCGCGACACCCTTGAAATTTTCCCGCGCATCGGCAAGAAAAGGCTGGTAAGGTGCAAAACACATCAGCGCCGGTCCATTGAATTGGTAAGAAGTAAAATCTGCCTTTAGTTCACCACTGCCTTCCGTCACGATAAGCATGGTATAATAATTCAGCCGCTGCAGGTGATCAAACATGCCATTATCGGAAAATGAAAATATCTTAAACAGCAAATGACCGTTTTGCGGGTTGACCAGTGTATGCAATGCAGCGGGTGAATTGTTCATTATCATTATTTGCGTGATAACTTTCTTTCTTCTTCACGGATGGCCAGGTCATTGATGCTGGCATATCTTTTTCGCATCAGCCCATTGTCGTCAAACTCCCACAGTTCATTTCCATAGCTGCGGTACCATTGTCCTTCCTGGTCATGCCATTCATATTCAAACCGTACTGCCATCCTGTTTTCACGAAAGCCCCAAAGTTCCTTTTTTAAAATGTAATCCAGTTCTTTTTCCCATTTGCGGCGCAGGAATTGTTTTACTTCTTCCCGTCCGTTGATAAATTCTGTCCGGTTGCGCCATTCCGTATCTGCCGAATAAGCGAGTGAAACGCGTTCCGGGTCACGGCTGTTCCAGGCATCTTCTGCCATTTGTACCTTTTGCAATGCTGTCTCCATATTAAAGGGAGGCAGTGGTAATCTTTTTTCCATATTTGTAAGTTATAAAAGAACATGCCCCGTTTTATGCGGGGTCATGTCCCGGTTGATACTTATTATACTGTAGCTGTTTCTACCAATGATTCTGCAACGGGAAAATCAATCGGTATTTGTGTAAGGTTGTGCAAATAGTTCATTGCAATCTTGTCACTTATTTGCAGGATAACATCAACGAGGGTTCCTTTGTTGTACCCTGCAGCAAAGAATGTTTTCAGTGTGCTGTCGGATATACGACCTTTTAATTCGGTTATTTCTTTTGCCAGCGCCACCAGTGCATTCAGTTTTTCGCTGCTGGCCTGTCCGTGGCGGATGTTGATAATTTCATCTTCCGGGAAGCCATTCATTTTGCCTAACACGGTGTGTGCGCTTAAGCAATAGCGGCAACCATTCACTTCACTAACCACCAGGTTCACTGCTTCTTTTTCTTTATTGGTGAGGGATGTTTTGGCAGCCTGGAATGCCAGGTAACGGCTCAAACCGTGATCAGAATAGGCAATCGTGGCGTAAAGATTTGGAACCATGCCGATGGCTTTTTGCAGTGCATCGAAATTGGCCTGGTTTTCTGCTGATACTTCATTCCTTGAAGGAACATTAAACGTTGTCATGATTATTTTTTTTGTGATGATTAATTTAACAGGACAAAGGTGCACCGCAAGGGCAGGTAAAAGAATGGTGAAATGACGCCAATGCATGGACGATTTTCCCCGGGAAGTTTTATTGAAGACGGGAAGTATGTAAACAGGTGGGCGATTACCCGGAAATAAAAAACCGCCTCTGGACGGGAGGCGGTGGAAAATTTCTTGAAGCCGGCTAGCTGCACAGACTTCACAGGGACGTCAACGGTTTGCCTGGTTTTACAAAAGGATAATACAGGAGTTTACGGTTATTCTGGTGATACTGGATTAAACTTGGTCTTGCTTTTTCAAATGGATTGGCTTAACTATTTCTGATTGGATCGAAATTCAATCTTTTAAACTTGGTTTCGGATTTGGGAGGTTTTCAGTGGGTATCGGAAGATGACAACACAAAGATGGTAAACAAATTATAGAGGGCATAATCTATTCGTTTAAAGGGCGGGCGGCTTCGGTAAATGGACAAAATCCTTCGATAAGCCGTTGGGTGATTACAGTCAGGGTACAGCCTGCGGAGGATTTGCCCGGCAATTCTTCACCTGCGCAGGAAACAAAAAACCATCCGCTGGCGGATGGTCTATGTTTACAAGGAAAGTCCGGTTTTTGTGCAAACCATGATTGACGTTCGGATGTTACAACCTCAGTTCAAATCCCAATGTCCAGGTTGAAATTTGATATAACAAAGATGCAAACGAGGGAGCGGAAAGCTGCATTTTTTCGACTATGCTCCCACCTGTCTCGACAAACAGACTGTTTTGCCCGATTGGGATTTTGGTTTCGTATTTTCACGTAGTAACAATGGTTCGCCTTCGATTATGCAGCAGGTTGTTTTATTATAATATTTCAGCAGTATGATTTGTTCGCGGTATATAATATTTTAACCGGTGCTTTAATATATTTAACCGGCACTGCAAAAGTTTTTACCTAACAGTCCAATTTTCCCGCTGCTGTTTGTTGTAAATGCCAGTACTTTGCGTACTGGATTTTTTTGTACCGGATTCGCAACGCTGCACTTTTCATCTATTCAGTAAATCATGGATAAAAAAACAAAACCGCCGAAGGGCATGCGACCGAAAGGCCCAAGCGTATTCAGCCTGCTGGCTCCTTACCGTGGCATGGTTATTCTGCTAATTGTATTTGCGCTGCTGAGCAACGGCGTCAACCTGGTATTACCGAAAATAATTGCCAATGGTATTGATGCATATCCTGCACACTATGCATTGCAGCCAGTGCTGATTAAATTTTTAACCGCTGCTATCATCATTTTTATTTTTACCTGGCTCCAAAGTATGGTACAGGTATTTGCTTCGGAAAAAGTTGCCCGTGACATCCGCTCCAAACTTGCCACGCGGATTTCCACGCAGGACTATGCCTATATTGAAAAAGCCAACCCATCAAAACTGCTGACCAATCTTACATCGGATGTGGATTCTATAAAAATGTTTGTGTCACAGGCCATCGTTTCCATTGCTTCATCGCTCATCATTATCATCGGCGCCTGCATCATGTTATTTTCCATCAACTGGAAGCTGGCACTGGCCATTGTTGCCATCATCCCCATCATTGGTGGTACCTTCTTTTTTGTATTGAAAAAAGTGCGCGCCATCTTCATGCAAAGCCGCCAGGTGGTGGACAAACTTAACCGCGTTATCAATGAAAGTATTATGGGTGCTGCACTGATCCGCGTGATTAATTCGCAGCAACTGGAATACGATAAATTTCTTGCTGCCAATACGGAAGCAAAAAATCTTGGACTAAGTATCCTTCGTTTGTTTGCGGGGCTGATACCGGTGATCATCTTTACTGCCAACCTTGCGGGGCTGACCATCCTTGCACTTGGTGGGCATTTTGTAATTACCAATTCTATGACGCTGGGTGATTTTGCAGCCTTCAACAGTTACCTGTCACTGCTTATTTTCCCGATACTGGTCATTGGTTTTATGAGCAATGTGATTGCGCAGGCAACAGCCAGTTACCAACGTATCAATATGGTACTTGAAGTACCTGAAATGCCGGAAACCGGAACCATCAAAGAACCACTGCGCGGAAATATTACATTGGATAATGTATCGGTGGTCTATGGACAAAAGCCGGTATTGAAAAATGTAAGCTTCCATGTAAACGCTGGTTCATCACTGGCAGTTATTGGCCCGACGGCAGCGGGTAAAACACAATTGCTGTACCTGCTCACTGGTTTGGTCAAACCAACTGAAGGAACTGTTTCATTTGATGGAAAAACCATTGACAGTTATGTAAAGGAAAATTTTTACAGCCATGTCGGTTTCGTATTCCAGGACAGTATCATATTTAATATGAGCATCCGGGAAAACATTGCAT
Organism: Chitinophagaceae bacterium; assembly: GCA_044223995.1. Taxonomy (GTDB): domain Bacteria; phylum Bacteroidota; class Bacteroidia; order Chitinophagales; family Chitinophagaceae; genus JACMLD01. The sequence continues at coordinate 195,321 of JBGALE010000007.1, read as the reverse complement.
TCAGTGATAAGGTGACGGATGAATCCCTGGCGAAAGCCATTGAAACGGCAGAGCTGAATGATTTCATCCTGTCATTGCCCGATAAACTCAATACGATTGTTTCAGAAAGAGGCACCAGTCTTTCCGGCGGTCAGAAGCAACGCATCATGCTGGCGCGTGCCCTCGCTGTCAATCCAACCATACTGTTACTGGATGATTTTACAGCAAGGGTAGATACGAATACAGAAACGAAGATTTTAGAGAATGTACGGAGGAACTATCCGGGTATTACGCTGATATCGATTACACAAAAAATAGCATCAGTAGAAAATTTTGACCAGGTAATTGTATTGATGGAGGGAGAAGTGATTGCTACAGGCATACATGGTTCGCTGATGGAAACAAGCCCTGAATACGTACAGATATTTAATTCACAGCAAAGCACCAGCAATTATGAGTTACAACCTAAATGATATTTCTGCACAGCAGAAAAAAAGCTCTACGCTGCGCATACTGGGCAACCTGCTTGGCCTGATAAAAGAAGAAAGGCCCAATTTGATCATGGCCCTGCTGGCTATTTTGATGAATTCAGGCCTAAACCTCCTGGGTCCATTTATTATTGGATACACCATCGATACTTACCTGGTTCATAAGGATTATAATGGGGTGCTACGGTTTTCAGGATTATTGCTGGGCATGTACATGCTTGCTTTCGTCGCCAGTTACCTGCAAACAAAAATCATGGGTGGTGTGGGACAGCGTATGTTATTTAAGCTGCGTAATACGGTGTTTAAAAAAATCCAGGATTTACCGGTTGATTTTTTTAACCAGAACAAAGCCGGCGACCTGATTTCACGCGTAAATAATGATACCGATAAAATCAACCAGTTTTTTTCACAATCACTGATGCAGTTCATTGGAACGATTGCTACCATGACAGGAGCGGGTATTTTTTTACTGGTGATAAATGTCCGCCTGGGCCTGGCAACACTGGTACCGGGTTTACTGATTTTTATTTTTACAAAACTCGCTTCCAAATGGGTGAAGAAACGAAACGCAGCCAGTTTGACGAGCACTGGTGGGCTTAGTGCCGAAATACAGGAAAGCCTCAATAATTTCAAAGTGATCATTGCTTTCAACCGGCGCGATTATTTCCGGAAACGTTTTGAAGAAGCGAATGACAATAACTTCAAAGCGGCGAGGGCTGCCGGTATTGCCAATAATATTTTTATACCGGTATATGGATTATTATCCAGTCTTGCGCAGTTGATTGTGCTGGCTTATGGTATCTACCTGATATCAACCGGTCATTTCAGTATCGGGTTGCTGGTAAGTTATTTGTCCTATGCCACCAACTTTTACAATCCACTGCGTCAACTCGCTGCTCTGTGGACCAACTTCCAGGTAGCTATGGCAGGATCAGACAGAATATCCTATATACTAAATATGGAATCGAACCTCCGGGTAATACCTGGTGGGAAAAAAGAAGAAAGCGAATCATTACTGGAATTTAAAGATGTTTCATTTGAATATCCCGGTGGAAAAGAAATATTGCACCATGTCAGTTTCAATTTTGAAAAAGGAAAAACCTATGCCCTGGTAGGGCCAACAGGCGGTGGAAAAACAACCACGGCCTCACTCATTGCCAGGCTGTACGACCCGGTGAAAGGGCAGGTATTGCTGAATGGTAAAGACATCCGTACGTATGAAACTGGTGAGAGGACGGGCAGGATCGGATTTATTTTGCAGGAACCGTTTTTATTTACGGGAACTGTCAGGGAAAATATTTTATACGGGAATGAAACCTACACGAATTATTCCAATGAACAACTGGAAGAAGTAATAAAAAACGCCAACCTGCAGAGCCTTTTGAATATTTTTGAAAAGGGGCTTGAGACAACCATCACATCGGCGGGGGATAGCATCAGCCTGGGGCAGAAACAATTGATTGCATTTATGCGCGCTGTGTTGCGCAATCCCGATTTATTAATACTGGACGAAGCCACTGCCAATATCGATACCATTACGGAGCAATTGCTGCAGCATATCCTGGATAAGTTACCGGAAACCACCACGCGTGTTATTATTGCACACCGGTTAAACACGATACAGAATGCAGATGAAATTTATTTTGTGAATGCCGGCGAAGTCATTAAGGCAGGTTCATTCGATCATGCGGTAAATATGTTGCTGCACGGCAAACGTGCCAGCTAAATAAAAATCCCTGCAGCAAATATTTTCATCAATTGCTGCAGGGACATAAATATATGATGCGTTATTGCTTCGGAAAATTGGGATTTGATTTTACTTCTTCGATTTGTTTGATATGTCTTTCTGTATGTGCTGACATAAACAAAAGCACCTGGTAGGCATCGATGGTACCAAAAGGGAATTGCTGGTAACGATCCCTTAAATCATCTTTTGTTTTCTTTACAAAGTCAATATGGGCATCGCGTTTCGTAATAAATTCCTGTACGGTTGCATCCTGTGAGCCAAATTTACCGGTTGGTTTGAACGGTTCCTGTGTTTTTACTTTCGTCGTGCGATCGGCAATCATGACCACCAGTTTATCGTCTGTTACCTTAACATCACCGCGTTTGGAAGCGTCGGGTGTTTGTTTCAGCAAACCTTCAAACATTCCATAGATGAGCGATTCCGATATAGCAATATGTTCGGTGCATTCTGCAACAGACCATGATTCAGGGCTGGCTTTAAAATTCAGTTGCGCAGCACTGAGCCCTTTGGTAGCTTCCAGCAAATGTTTTTTACTGGCTTCCATATGATCAATGGCAAATTTGCGCTCTGCATCCGTAAGGGTGGTATCGGCGGTGGTAAAACTGAGCAGCGACACTACAGAAAATGAGAGAAATATTTTCTTTATCATACAGCATGTTTTAAGGTGAAGAAAAATTAAATCTAAACTTTTTCAGCGACACCGCATGATATTTTTCTGTAATGAAATATTTCTTCATTGCAGCGGGGGAATTATTGGAGAAAAGAAATTTTACCACTGCATGACATTTGCCGATCCTGCAGCGGTATCCAGCAGTATGATTCCCTCATGATGTTCGTCCAGTTGTGCCAGTATTGTTCCCTGTTTATTCATAGCGAAAGATCTCCCGCCACAAAGTTCACCATCCGCCATGCCCACGCAATTGGATAACAATATTGCCATATTGTAGCTCGTAGCAGTCTGTGACAATGTAGTAATGGCTTTATCCATACCGGACGGTGTTTTAGCAACGCTGGATAAATAAATAGACGCACCCTGTTTGTGTGCATGGGCGGCATGTGCAGGGACAGATAATTCATAGCAAATGGAAAGTGCAATTTGTTTTCCGGCAAGAAAACCGATCGAGCCCCGGCCACTTACGAAGAAAGGTTCCTCGTCGGCATGAAGATATTGTTTACAGTAAGTTTCGCGTGCAATACCAGGTCGAAAAACAATCATGGTAATATGTATACCCGTATGGGCGGTTGTTGGCATACCAACGCCAACAGTTACTCCATGCTGATCGCAAAAAGATTGAAATACATCCAGTCGTTTGTCATTTACAGTTGTAGCCAATGACTTGGCAAGGGCTGGTTCATAACCCGTCAGTGATAATTCGGGGAATATGATAGTATCTGCACCATGCCGCACAGCAATTTCAAGCGAAGACAAATGCCTTTCAATATTTTTATCAATATTGCCTTTGACGGGTTTGTATTGAACGGCGCAAATTTTCATGCAACTGCAATTTACACAACTACGCAGGAATAAAAAGCCGGATGAGCAACTTGCCTGAATTGGTGAGGCTACAAAAAAATATACCAGGCGATCTTCCGATCCACCTGGTATATCATCCACTTTCCATCAGCACAGTTACTTTACAGCAAGCTGCAACTGCGGGTATCCTGCGGCTTAGTAGCCCTCGTTTTGCGTCAACTTATTGTTTACTTTTATTTCACGGTCAGGAATCGGGTATATCAGCTTGGGAGAATTCCAGCTTAATGTACCAACTGTTCCCTGCAGTCTTTTCACATCGTGCAGCGTAAAACCTTCGAACGACAATTCAATTTTTCTTTCCTTTAATATCTGTGCCAGGTTAACAGTAACCAGCGCAGGAATACCTGCCCTTCCGCGAATGGTATTGATGTCTGCCAGTGGCGTAGCGCCTACACTGGTGCCCAGCCGGAAATTGCCTTCCGCCCGGATCAAATACATTTCCGCCAGGCGGCTTACATGCACATTGCCATAGGCATTTTCATATTTGCCACAGAAGATGGAACCATTGTCATCATAAAAAACATCCAGCCTGGTATCACCTGCTTCATAAAGATTAAGGTGGTTATCGGTAATAGATATATCGCCCCTTCCATTGGAAGAATAGAAGGTATTGAAATCATTGATACCTTTTGTTGCATTAACCTGCATCGCAAAAATATCTTCCGATGTATTGCTGATGGGCGTAGGGCCATTAAAGCTAAAAGGAAATTCATCCGGGAAATAACCATTTAACTGGTATTTGCCGGAGGCAATTACCCTGTTGGCTGCCTGCACGGCGTTGTTATAATCACCTTTTTGCAGGTAGACTCTCGCCAGCATAGCCGCTGCAGCATACTTGGTAGCAAAGAAGCTATTCGAAGCAGGCAGTTTTGTTTCGGCATTGGTCAGGTCAACAATTATCTGGTCATACACTTCAGCCACTGTATTGCGGGCAACAAGACTGCTCGCGTCAATTCCTCTTGTTGGCGTTAATACCAGCGGCACACCCGGATTGCTGGCAGGTGTGCCATCATTGTATGCTTTGGCAAACAAACGTACCAAATCAAAATAGGTAGTACCGCGGATAAACCTTGCTTCTCCTTCCACGCGATCCTTATCGGAAGCGTTCACTACATTCAAAGCGCTCAATACGTTATTGACATCATTGATGGCGGTATACCCTGCCGTCCATGTGCCGGAAACAAAACCATTGTCAACCGGTATAGATTTGTTGAATATCTGTGTCATACCCTGGAAAGTACCTGACCAGATCAATTCATCATTGTCACCCAATAAATCAGGATTTACAAAAACCCTTCCGCCGTATAAATTAGCTGCGCCCATATCGGCATACGAGCCTACCAGTGCCACCTGCACATCACTGCTGGTTTTTAATGCGTCCTCGACGGAGATACTTTGCGTTGGCGTTGTGTCCAGCGCCTTCTGGCAACTGGTCATCGCCATGAGACTGATAACAGAGAGATATATTATTTTCTTTTTCATTTTTGTGCTGATTTAAGTGTCATTAGATTATAAACCAATCGTTAAACCGAATACAATTGTTTTTAACTGGGGAGCGGAATAAAAATCCTGTCCCTGGTTGATGTTGGATGCCTGGAAGTCGGCATTTACTTCAGGATCCCAACCTTTGTACTTGGTAATGGTAAACAAATTCTGCGCGCGGATATAAAATCTTGCCTTGTCCACATGCAGTTTTGTAAGAACAGATTTGGGGAGGTTATAACCTAAGGTCACTGCTTTCACTCTTAAATAAGAACCATCGGAAATATAACGGCTGCTGTTATCGGTGCCATTGGCAAAGAATAACCTTGCTTCCGGAACCATGGTGATATCACCCGGTTTTTTCCATGAATTCAATTGGTCTCGTGTCTGGTTGTCAAAACCATTGCTTCCACTCGCGCTCATGTACTGGCCGCCGCCATTGAATATTTCATTGCCCTGCACGCCTTGTAACAGTACATCGAGGTCAACACCTTTATAGGAGAATGTATTGCGGACACCATAGATAAAATCAGGATTGGGGTTACCAATGCGCACATCCTTTGCTGCGTTATAATCATTGGTAGTAGTGTGGTCGATTTTACCATCAGATCCAACGGTGTTCTTATAATACAACGCATCGCCATTGGCAGGATCTGCACCGGCAAATTCACGTGCGTAAAACACACCCAGTGGTTCACCTTCCATAGCGCGGTTCAGTGTACCAATTTGCTGGCCGCCCAGGTCGGTTACTTTATTTTTGTTAGCACCAAAATTGATACTGGTTGACCACCTGAAATCCTTGCCCACAAAGTTTTCGCTATTGATGGTAAACTCAAAACCTTTATTGTTCAGTTTACCCACATTACGCAACTGTGTACTGAAACCGCTGGTAGCCGGAACGTTTACATTTAACAGCAAGTCGCGTGTGTTGCGGTTGTAATAATCCACTTCAACAGAAATCCTGTTTTTAATAATGCTGGCTTCAAAGCCCACATCAAAGCTGGCAGTGGATTCCCATTTCAAATCCGGGTTGGCCAATTGAGTGGGGTGTTGTCCGGGTAAGCCATTGTAACCTGCATTACCGGTATACAATCCCCTGGCAGCAAAATCACCAATCTCCGAGTTACCCGTTGTACCATAACTGGCTTTTAACTTCAGGAAGTTGAGCCACTGTACATCTTTCAGGAATTTTTCTTCGCTGAGTATCCAGCCCACGGATGCAGCGGGGAAGAAACCATAACGGTTATTGGAACCAAACCTGGAAGAACCATCGTAACGGCCACTGAGTGATACAAGGTATTTATCGTTAAACTTATAGTTGGCCCTCAAAAAATAAGACAGCAGCTTCCAGTTGGATGCACTTGAACTGATAAGAGTTGGTGATGCAGCGCTCGCCAGTTTTTTATACGCATCACTGGGGAATTGTTCACCCGTTAAGTTGGAAGACGCAATTCTCCAGTCCTGGTAGCTGGTACCAGCCACTACGTCCAGGTCGTGCACTTTTGCAAAGTTTGTATTGTACTGGAAAAAGTTATTGATGTTGAGGTTTAGTATTTCATCGGATGAATAAAATCCCTGTCCGCTTGGCACACCCAGGTTACGGGCGGTCAGGCGGCCGGCATAACTTTCTTCATTCTGGTTGAGCTGATCCAGTCCAAACTCACTTCTGAAAGTAAGACCTTTGTACAAATTGACATTGGCAAAAAGATTGCCCAGTGTGCGGTTGACGGTGGTATTATAAAACGCGTTCTCTACGTTGAGCAAAGGATTGTAGTATACAGGGAAGTTGGTATTTGGCTTTCCTGTATTCAGATCCAGTGCACCGCTGGTTAACCCTGTTCTTGGATCAATCAATGGGGTAATGGGGGAGAGTGCTACAATTTGCAATGGTGTAGAAAATGCATTGTCATTGGATACCCGGTTGTTAATGGAGCGGGAGAAACTCATGTTCATGCCCAATGACAACCAGTCGCGCACTTTGTGCTCCAGGTTCAAACGGCCGCTGTATCTTTTAAAGCCATTGTGGACAATGATACCTGTTTGATCCAGGTATTGACCACCCATATAGAAAGTGGTTTTTTCATTACCACCGGAAAAGTTAAGATCATACTGTGAAATAGGCGCATGTTGAAATGCCTGGTCCTGCCAGTCGGTATTTACCTTGGCAGTTTGGTAATCGGTATTACCGGCAGAATAACGTTGCAGCCTGCTTTCTGTAAATGCCACATAGTCGAAAGACGGATCGAGGCGTGAAGCATTGGCAGCAGCCATCCTGAAATAGTCAACATATTCTTTTGCATTCAGGAAATCTCTTTTACCAGTAGGTTTTTGTGTGCCGTAAAAAGCACCTACTTCTATTTTTGATTTACCTGCTTTACCTTTTTTGGTAGTAATCAGTACAACACCATTGGATGCCCTTGAACCGTAGATAGCAGCAGCAGATGCGTCTTTCAGGATTTCAATGGATTCAATATCGTTGGTATTGATATCGGTGAGGGTATTCGTTTGCGCACCATTGCTCGAAAGGTTGGTATTCTGCAAGGGGATGCCATCTACCACATACAGGGGTTCATTTCCCGCAGTAACAGAGGCAGAACCACGGATACGTACTTTGATACCCTGTCCTACTTTACCGTTTTGCTGTTCTACCAATACGCCGGCAGCCCTTCCCTGGATGGCGCTTTCAAAAGAAGTAACAGGAGCATTGGCCAGTTCCTTTTGGCCAACTTTAGCCACGGAGCCGGTTACATCTCTTTTTATTTTGGTACCATAACCAACCACCACTACTTCAGACAGTGACTTATCTGCCTGGTTAAGCTGGATGCTGGATGCTTTGTCAATGGCCACTTCCTGGTCGGTATAACCAACATAGGAAACGATCAGTGTTTTAGCGGAGGAAGGTACTTTCAATGTAAATGAACCGTCTGCTCCGGATACGGCAGCGGCATTGCTGCCTTTTGCGCGGATGGTGGCGCCCACAACCGGTGCGCCATCTTTTGCATCAGTGATTTTTCCGGAAACTTCTCTTGTCTGTGCATGCAGCACAATACAACACACGAGGAAAGACAGTAGTAGAGCGAGTTTTCTCATTCTGTGTTAGTTTAATGGTTTTAAATACAATAAGAAATTTGATTTGTTTATCTTGTTTCAATAAAAACGGCTGCAAGTATACGCCGCATTTTTATTTTCACATGATTATGACAATCATTAGCCTGCAAGTTGTCAGATAAATATATGAGCGGTTGTTATAAACGCTCAACGGTGGTAAGGGCTCGTCATAAAATTGTCATGTTGACCAAGGGGGACATGCAATTTAAAATAAATATTCATATAAGGATGCGATGCCAATTGAAATACCAACAAACCATGATTGATGGTATAAGGAAGGGAAGGCAAAAGGACGGATTCCTTATTGCCCAATTAACAATAAATAGATAAAGATTTTTGCATCATGAACTGCCATATTTTTTTGTGTACCTGGCATAGCGGGCAGCTCTTACGGATTCAGCCTCGTTGGTTATTTCCTTCCATGTAATTGGATGTTTTTTACCTTTTGTACGCAGCTTTCTCAGCAATTTAAGAAAGCCATCATTTGAAGCATCCTGAATCGTTATAAGATTCATATCGGCAATATCTTTTAAAAGCTTCCCTGCCTTTGGGTCCGGTATGTCTGCTTCCACTGTGTTCGTACTCAAATTTAATAAGTTTATCAGGCAAAGCGTATGAAGAAACCAGATACCTGAGATGAATTATTTCGGAGAGTTTTTTTTTGCAATACCAAATTTACTTTCGCCAATAACTGTTGTACAGACAGAGTCCTAAAAATTCCCTTTGAGTATTTCACGCTGATACCGGAATAAATTGTAATTTTTGATACGAAATAACCCGGTCAACCATCGTTACTATGAAGCAAAGGGCCCGACTTTTTATTGCCTGTGCCTTCCTGACTGCCATCCTTTACCTGCCATCCGCCAGGGCCCAATCGTCTTATAGTACCAAAGATTCATTGCAGGTGTTTGACATACTCGATAAAGCAGAAACTTATTTTGAAGCCTTTCACTACGATTCCGCCTTTGCCTGTACTGAACGGGCCATTGCCCTGAGCCGTCGGTTGCATTTTCTCCGGGGTGAAGCAATGTCGATTATCAAAACCACCGATATACTGATAGAAAAAACTGATATCGCGAAAGCGGCACCATACCCGGCTATGGAAGACAGGTTGGGTACTATCTTAAAGGATTCCCTGATAAAAGCCATCGCTTATCTTCATACGGCGCAGGTAAAAATGTACAATGATGATCTTGACGCAGCGATCCCGCTTTTCCAGAAGGCATTAAAAACAAAACTCGACAAAGTTTACAATGCCTATTCAGCAGTTGCCTACAACGACCTCGGATATTCATACGGGGGAAAAGGTGAATACCAGTTGCAGGCAGATAACCTGGTGAAGGCGTTGAATATCTATGAAAAGATTAATGACAACGAAGGGGCGGCGATGGTACTGAACAATATCTCTTCCATGTACCATACCCTGGGCGACTTTACCCGCGCCGTGGAATACCAGAAAAAATCCATTGAAAAAAGAAAACCCGAAAATGTGGAAGGACTCGCCATCGGGTATTGCAATATTTGCCAGATGTATATGAAGATGGGCGACCTGAAAGAAGCCGAACGGTACCAGCAGCTCTGTGTAAAATTTTCCCAGCAGTCAAAAGTAGAAGTGAGGGAGGTAATGGGATATATTACTTCCGGTTTGCTGGCCAATGCCAGGGGCAACAACAAGGAAGCATATGAGTTTGAAAAGAAAGTAATCGATATACTGGAAAAGTCGCACAGCAACGATGCCATGCTCGATACCCGTTATATAGCAGCAGCCATTGTATCGGGCGGTATTGAAGATTCAACGGTGACACTGGCATATTTTCAAAAAGCGCTGGACCTTGCCAAAAAGCTCAACCTCCGCGAAAACCTCAAATCCATTTATTTTTCTCGTACTGTGTTTTATAAAGAACATAAAAACTATTACGAGGCCTATGAGAATTTTAAAAAATACATTTTATATAAAGACAGCCTGAATTCGGAAGAAACAAAAAGGAATATAGCAGAAATAGAAACGCGCTACCAGACGGAGAAAAAAGACAATGAGATCACCCGGCTGAATACCGAGCAAAAAATAAAACAACTGGAAATAGAAAAACAGAAAGCGGTGATTGCCGGCAACCTGCTGCAGGCGCAGAAAAAGCAAAATGAAATAGACCTGCTGGCAAAATCAACGGAACTCCTGGATATTAAAATAAAACAGCAGGATGCGCAACTGGAAAAAAACCTGCTGATAGCGCGCAACAATGAACAGGCGCTCAAACTGGCCGGCCAGGAAAAACTAATCAACGAACAGCAATTGAAAGATCAGAAACAAGTCCGGAACATTTTAATCGGTTCGGTATTGTTGTTGGCCGCATTGGGATTTGTGTTGTTCAACCGCTACCAGTTGAAGAAAAAACTGGAACAGCAAAAAGAGTTATTATCCGTGCGCAATAATATCGCAAAGGATCTGCACGATGAAATCGGTTCCACCCTGACCAGTATAAAAATTCTATCGGAAGTGTCGCAAAACAATATCAGCCGCGACCAGCAAAAAGCATCTGTATTGCTGAAAAAGATAACAGAACAGTCATCGCAAATGCAGCAGGGCATGAGTGATATCATCTGGGCGATTAAACCAGACAATGATAAACTGGAAAATATGGTGATCCGTATGCGCGAATATGTGAGCCATACGCTGGAATCAAAAAATATCAGGACGCAGTTTGATATTGATGAACAGGTGCTGGGAGCCAGCATCGGTATGGAACAGCGGCGCGATTTATTCCTGGTATTCAAGGAAGCAGTGAACAATGCGGCCAAATATTCCAACAGCAAATCCGTACAGGTAAAATTGTTGTCGGAAGACGGTATTATTAAAATGGTGATTGCCGACGATGGCATCGGTTTTGAAACCGGAAAGGTGACTTCTTCCAATGGGTTGAAAAATATGCAGGCGAGGGCAGCCGCCATGCAGGGTAAATTGGATATTGTGTCTGCTCCTGGCCGTGGTACATCAGTGACACTGGAAATACCGGCTACATGATGATGTAGCAGGATAACTGATAACTATCCCTAATTTGCAATAATGGCTGTAAAGATTCTTCTGTATGATGACAACGAGGCACTGCGCTCCAGCATGGAGGTGTTAATCACCGACGGCGATGAATTTGAACTGCTCGCTGCCATGCCCAATGCCGAAACCGTGGAAGCCGATATCAAACAATTATCACCCGATGTGGTGCTGATGGATATTGATATGCCGGGTACCAATGGGGTGGCGGCTGTTAAACGCATCCGGAAAATAAAACCGGATCTACCCATCATCATGCTTACGGTATTTGATGACAATGAAAATATATTCAATGCTATTTGTGCGGGTGCTTCGGGTTATATATTAAAACGCTATGCCACGGAAGAAATTCCCGGCGCTATCCGCAATGTACTGACTGGCGGCGCACCTATGACCGGTTCGGTGGCCCGAAAAGTATTGCAAATGGTGCCACCTGCAAAAAACAGCGATGCAGAGCGGAATGACCTGTCAAAAAGGGAAATTGAAATATTACAGTTCCTGGTAAACGGTTACAGTTACAAGATGATCGCTTCCGATCTGAAGGTAAGCATCGATACCGTTCGTTTTCACATAAAAAAGATTTACGACAAACTGCATGTGCATTCCGCTACCGAGGCGGTCTCCTTCGCTTTAAAGAACAAACTGCTCAGCATTCTTTTCTTCTAATCCCGGTATATACCACCATGCGGTAACTACATGGTTATGTAGTTGTACTGCTTTTTATTGCCGGTTATTTTTGATGGGTAATCATTAAACACCTCATTACCATTAATACCAGCCAGTATGAAAAAATTGTTGCCCTTTTTGTTCGTAGCCATTTTACCGCTGCTGGCTGCCTGCCAGTCATCTGCTGCAAAAGACAAAACGGTTCCTGCAGGCCAGCCACATATTAGTGCTGCTGCGCGGCACCAGTCAAAAGGAAGTTTTTCTTTTAAAGTAAACGGTGAATTGATAGAAGCCGATCCGGCACATACAAAAGCATGGCGCACCCTTCAAATGCCACTGGCCATGTTGCTGGCATCCAATGATAAGGGATTGTCGGTATCCTGGCAATGGATGAACGAAAAAGAAGGAGACTATACAATCGACAGCGACAAAAAAGGGAAAGTCGGATTTACCATCAACGGAAAAATGTACTGGGTGAGAAGCGTATTAAAGGATGAGTACCTGAACATACATGTTACCAAACGCACCACACAGGCAACAGTCATATTACTGTCCGGTACTTTCGATGGCATACTGGAAGACAAGGACGGAAACAAAATAACCATCACAGATGGTGTATTCACTACCGAAAGTTTGTAATTCATAAATAAAAAGTATGAAAAAGATAATGCTGTGCTTACTATCCTTGTTGGTTTATCATATTCAGCAAGCACAAACCTTGCAGCATCCCAAAGGCACGCCAGGCAAACCATCCCTGCCAACACCATCCATCAAACCCTTATTACCTGCCGACCTGGAAGTAGTATCTATTCAACTTATAGGTGCAGAAACCAGGACGGATACCAAATCAGTATTTGTATCGGTGAATGTAACCGTGAAAAACAATGGGCAGGTGACTGCTGCCACGTCCAGGATAACAGGATCATTTCAAAAAACAGGAACCTCCAATCCATGGAAGAATTTTGACAATATGGTAAACCTTCCTTCGGTCAACGGTGGACAAACAGTAACACAACTCTGTGTATTTAAAATACCAGCCGCTACACTGGGTGTTACCCATTTTAGTTTTCGTGTGCTGCTCGATGCTACAGGCCTTGTACACGAATCCAATGAAAACAATAACAGTTCACAGGGAATATTAATTGCGCTATAATCATTATCCAAAAACAATTCATCATGAAAGCTTATTTAATCGCACTCACTACATTAACACTTGTCAACTGCAGCAATACAGCGGGCACGGCAGATAATAAGTCAGCATTGCCTGCCGCAGCAGCAGATGCTGTTACCGATCATACATCCGGAAGTTGCAGCAACCTTATTGTCTTTCACGAAGGTGCTGTTATTGAAGGAAAAAATTTCGATGGTAAAGGCAATGAACTCAGCAGTCAGTCTACCAGGATCAGTGCTGTCAAGGAAGTAGCCGGCGTTACCATCGCCGATGCAGACATTTCATACAGTACATCGCTGAATAAAAATGGCGGCATGCACATACAATACAAGTGCGACGGGAAGAAACTGAGTATGGATCTTGCTTCCATGATGTCCAACTTCTCCGCCTTGAAAGATGCCAAAACAACTGCCACCGATCTCGATTTCCCCATCAATTTTACCACGGGAGACAAACTGCCGGATGCCACCCTGACAGTAGATATACAGCGAAGGGGGTTGGGTATCAAAACAACCGTGAGCTATGTAAACCGCAAGGTGGAAGGCAAAGAATCGGTCACCACTACAGCCGGCACCTGGACCTGTTATAAAATCACTTCCGACATCGTTTCAAAAACAGATATGACGGGTGGGGTAAACAAATCAAACCCCGCTGTTGCCGATATGATGAACAAACAACAACCTGCCAAGAAATCCATCATCTGGTTTGCCCCCGACTTCGGATTGGTGCGCATGGATATGTATACCGGTGATGAACTGACCACACGCACCGACATCACAGCGGTAAAAAAATAATTATATCAGCCAACAACTTAACCAATATGAAACGTTTTGCTCCGGTATTGACCAGTTGTTTCCTTTGTTTCCTGTTGTCCATGCAGGTACACCAGGCCAATGCCCAACCTTTTAACCTCAATGATAATATCAACCCGGTAGAACTCACTTTACAGGAGTACCATCCAACAGACTCCGCCAAAAGAGGGATGATCAACCTGTCCACCGTAGAACAGACAACTGACACCATGTATTTCTTTGTCAAAAACCTGAGTATGTATGCACCCGTGTATTTCCAGGTATTTGCGGCAGGTGCCACTGCACCATTGGACGTAAGCCTGCACAAGGAAAACTGGCTGAAAGCACTGCAAAATGGAAATACCGGCGACAAGAAATTCTGGGATACCAGGTTTCGTACCGAAGGAGATTTTGGTATACGTGTGCACGCAACCAGTTTGCCTGCAAAATACACTGTGTTGGTTTGGGAGGGCAAGGAAGCAAATATAAAAATGCCATCACCCTTCGTGGGGTATGACAAAGCGAAAGGAGGTGGATTTATGGCAATACTGAAAGCATACTGGATGTATATACTGATAGCATTGCTGGCAGTTGCAGTTGTTTACTTACTTGTTAAACGAAAAAAATAAGTTGTATGAAAGAATTATTATTGATCATAACACTCTCCTTATCTGTGATAGCAGTACATGCACAAAACCAGGTCAACCCGATTCCACCGGAAGAGATAGCACGCATTGAAGGAATGGGAAGAGGTGGTTCCAGTACGGCACCGGATATTGGTTCTTCCAATGCTGCGGCCGACCAGGCAGAAGCAGATATGAATGAAGGATTGGGCAATGCATTGGGACAATTCAACAATGCGCTGGGTACCATTCGGGCAGGCCAGGATTTCTATGAAGCATACAATGCACTCAGCCCGGGTGAATGCATGCCTGATTTTGCAGTAGCATCAGAAGCGATGGTACCTTCTTCCTGCAATGCCGATGGCGCCTGTGCAGAATGTTATACCAGTGCGTACAATGAACTGGCATTTTTACGGCGCACACTGGCGAGGCTCAGTTGTATTTACAACAACACCAAAAACTTTAACCAAAGCGCCATTGCATTTGGCGATAATGTTTCCGGTATTCATGCCGTTACCGGGCTGGCCTGGCAAACACAGCGTGGCGAAATCATACAGGCGATGAATGAATTCAAACAAGCGTACGACAATAAATACAAAGACCTGATGGAATCCTTGAAAAGGGATCTGATGCGCATCGATGCCTGTGAACGGCAGTATGGGCAGCCAGACTGGTTCCAGCGTTTTGGATTTATGTATTTCGATTTTATGCAAACCAAATACAAAAGAGCCGATTAAATCTACCAATCAACATGAAAACATCCATTCACGCAACATTTTCAACAATGACGCTGCTGATGGCCATTGCCATGCAGGTCAATGCACAACAACCCGTATTTAAAAGCAATACGGTAAAACCCGTTTCCACCGAGCAGTTGTCACTGGCAAAACCTGCCTTCAAAGCCAATGCCACCTATATCGGCGGGGAACCCATTGCCAATAACACAGAATCAAAAGTTCATTTCACCGGTGTATTATTCGATGAGACAAAAAATTTTGCCGCAGATGAATTCACAGTGCCCTCCGATGGTATTTATAGTTTTGACGTTCGCGTGTCCTGGCTGCAATTCAGTGCAGAGGGCATGATAACGATAAATGTCCGTACCAATTTATATGCAGCCGTTCCGGCCACAACCGTACAGGCTTCTTCCGCTACGTTACCGGTATTTGATTCTAATTTCTCCACCTTACTGAAATTGAAAGCAGGCGATAAGGTGAGTGTATATTTAATACAGAAGTCGGGCGCACAGCAGAAATACCAGCAGGTGCAGCTCAGTGGTTTTAAAGTAAACTAAAAACGAATAACAATGCCGGTTACAAAAATCATGTATCGTACCAATTACTTATTGATTTGCCTGTTGCTGTGCAATATGGCGTTTTCGCAGGGGAGCTATACCAGCTCCTATAAAAAATTAATTGGCACCAGTTTCACCGACGATCATCATATAAAGGGGCTTGTTGGATACAGCTACCGCGAAGGAACGATGATTGGCGGTATCAATGACCCGGTACTGTTTTACTTGAATGTTTACTGGAAAGGACAAAATGCCGTAGTGGTATTCAGCGAACAGGAAGACACCGCTAAAAGGGTATTTGCGATACTGGATGTGATTGAACTGAAAAATATCCCCAGGGGTTTTGATGTAAAAACAGTTGGCTGCCAGTATGGTGATGCGGAGGGTGATGTACTGGTAGCGTTGGTAAAACCTGGCAAGGGTGAATATGTTACATTGGTCAAGCAGGCATGGATTTGCAACCGCGATAAAATTCGCGTCGAAGCAATTGGTACCAAAAAAGTTAAGTGCCTGAACGAGGGAGATGATTGATTTCACATTGGCAGTTGGTTAAAAAACATATATTCGTCTGGCAAAAAAGCTGCAGCACCTGCATTGAATTGTTGCAGGTGTAGCCGCTTCCGCAATTTTTCTTCCAGATGACGAACAACTTGCCAGATAAAATCATTTTCTCAAAACCTGCTTACATAATTACGGCGATCCTTGTATCCGGTATTTGCTGGTATTTATCATTGGGGTTGAGTGGCGATTACTGGTACCTGCTTTGGATAGCGCCGATACCAGTTTTTATAATAGCATTGCATATAAGTGGCAGCAAAGCTTTTATTGTTGCCTTTATTGCGTATTTAATAGGAAGGTTCAGTTTGTTCTTTTTCCTGTTGAAAGTAGCGCCCCTCGTGCCGGTGATCATTTTTACGGTCACCGTTCCACTGATCTTTGCCCTTATCTTGACGATAACAAGAAAACTGGTATTGCAAACAACATCATGGTTTAGCGTATTTGCATTCCCGGTGTTGTTTACTTTTTTTGAATTCCTGGTCATGCGGTATTCACCGGATGGAACAGCCGGCAGCATTGCCTATTCACAATCAAATGTACTCCCGGTCATACAATTGGCTTCAGTAACCGGTATAATGGGTATTACATTTATTGTTACGTTATTTCCTGCCGCCATCACGCTGGCATGGTGGTTTCGGAATGAAAGAAATATATTTCAAAAATTAGTCGGCTTCTCAGCCGTGGTGATGGTGCTGTCATTATTGTATGGGTTTGTGAGGCTGGAAAGAAGAGATGATGAAACAATCATCAAAGTCGGGTTGGCAGTACAGGATGAAAAGTATCATTATTTTACCAAACAACCTGATATCGGTAAAGAAACAACTACAACCCGTTTATACATTCATCAAATCGATAGCCTCGCAGCAGCAGGCGCTTCTATCGTAGTTCTGCCGGAAAGGGCCGTCAACATCAGCCGTGAAATAGAGGACAGTATCATTGGTATGTTTACGCAGGAGGCAAAGGAACGGCATATTATAATAGTATTTGGTTACACCAATTTCAGGACAACGGTCAATCACAATTCTGCGCTGGTGATTGACGAAACAGGAAATGTAATTGTGGATTATACCAAAGTGCATTTGGTAACTGGGCTGGAGGATCAGTTCACACCGGGCAAGGACATTGGTTTGTTTTCACAAAATTCTGTGCGAAAAGGAGCCGCCATCTGCAAAGACCTTGACTTCCCCGATTATATACGCAAATATGGAAAGGCAAGCAGTGGTGTATTGTTGATACCTGCCTGGGATTTTGTGGTGGACGACTGGCTGCATGCGCGCATGGCCATATTACGCGGCGTAGAAAATGGATTTTCAGAAGTACGTGCTGCAAGACAGGGACGGTTAACCACCAGTGACGGTTATGGAAGGGTAACAGCAGAAGCCAGTGCTTCCAATGGAAAAGCCATCACGTTACTGGGTGAAGTTGGCATCAATAAAGTTCCGACTATCTATACTATCCTTGGTGATTGGTTTGGCATCGTGATCAGTGTGCTGGCGATTTATTTTATTGGATTGTTTTTTCGGACAAGGAAACAGTAGTGAATAATTAATAATTAGTAATTAAGAATTAAGAATTCCAGGGAAGAAAGCAAAGAGAAGCGAGAAGTCAGAAGTCAGGAGACAGGAATCGGGAGTCAGTTCTTTTGTGATTTGTCACACCGAACGAAGTGAGGTGTCTTTGAGGTAGCTGAAGAGAGAAGTCAGGAGTCTCGAGTTTATAGTTTCGGGTTTATAGTTGCGTTCGTATTTCTCCTTTGCGCCCTTTGCGTGAAATCGGAGTCGGAAGTCTGAAGTAAAACTCCAAACTCAAGCCCAATCTCCTGAAGAAGTTCATAGACTATAGAATTTTTTCGATGACAAGATTTCCGGTTCTGCTGCAACCATAATAAAAGCGCTCAATAGCTTATTTTCTCAATCTGGTCATCATCAATGAACTGCTTTTTTCACCATGCAGTACAATAATGGGA
Organism: Chitinophagaceae bacterium; assembly: GCA_044223995.1. GTDB lineage: Bacteria > Bacteroidota > Bacteroidia > Chitinophagales > Chitinophagaceae > JACMLD01. Next base: position 176,868 of record JBGALE010000007.1, on the reverse strand, counting down.
GTCTTATCCGTATCATATCCATACCATGACTATACCATTGCCTATTGACTTCTCTGTACTACCGGGATGGCTGCCAATTCTGCAGGCCCGGGAATAGAATATGGTATAGTGAAGGTATAGCCGGGGTACTGGAACGGATGATGATAGCTATGCCGATGCTGTTGAATGACGGATTTCCTTTGAATTAGGGGCGGGGGACAAAAAAGGCTATTTGTTGTGTATTGGGAGTGTATGGGGAGCAGGTAAAGGCGCAGTTTTCCGCTCCCGTTGCGCTTTTACCCCGAACCAGACCCGAACAAGACTGCCGGAAGAATAACTGTAATAGTTGAAACAATTATGTGGCGGTAGGAAAAAACCTGGCGCTGTACAATAAACGAATTACTGGAGTTTTATGGTATCATATTAATAAAATACTACCAGACATATACTATAAAAATCAATTTAAGGTACCGGTTAAAGTGAATTATATTAAATAGTAAGTATCAAAAAATTGTACTGCCAGGTAAACATAACATCCTACCTATGTACAAATATCTTTCCTGTCCCCGAATATTGGACAGCCAGCACTTTTTAAATTGCATACAAAAGTCAGTAATCGAGTATCTTTAATACAGTATGGACGCACTATTCATTTTACGGGAATGCTAAAACTATACTCATCACATCATCATATTTACCACAATGCACAAAGACATCAAATCATATAATCAAAAACAAGCCACAGGTGATAAGGAGATTTGCAACCAACTAGCTACTCTTATTGATCAGGTACTGACAGAAGCAGTCAGTAAAGTCTGGCATGCACACCCGGTATGGTTTTTAGACGATAACCCCATTGTCGGGTACAGCAAACAGAAGGGAGGCATCAGGCTGATGTTTTGGAGCGGGGCTGGGTTTGATGAAGATGGATTGAATGTAAAAGGTGAAAAATTTAAGGATGCGTCGGTATTTTATAACAGCCTTGCTGAAGTCAAACCAACAGTTGTAAAACGCTGGTTGAAAAAATCAAAGGACATTCAATGGGATTACAAAAACCTGGTGAAACGAAAAGGGAAATTGGAAAGGTTAAAATAAAAGCCACAGAATAAATGAGCAACCATTATAATATTTTTGAAAAGGAGAAACACCCGCTGCCGGTTTTCGATAAAGCCAGGTTTGATTCGCTGCATGGATGGGATTTTGGCTGGGAAATTTTAGAGCCGATAAATATTGCAAAAAGCGAAAAAGATGAGATAAAACTTGCTAAAAGACTTTCGCCAGGGCAGAAAGCGTTGTATTTTATTTGGTATCTCGATGCGCAGGTGACAAACGGAGGGTTTATTCAATTCTACTGGAATGGGTATAGAAAATTTATTCTACCAATTCTGGAAGGGCTGCGATTAATTGGTGATAACGCAATTCACGATTTAGTATGCAAGGCTGATAAAGAGTATATGGCCAATGAAAAATTGTTTGAAACAGCGAGGGAGAAAGATGATTGGGAACCGCTTTACGATAATTTAAAACAGTTTGAAGCGTACGATAGCTCTAATTGTAATTTGCACGATAACACTATGGAGCTTCTTGAGAGATATGCCAGGACGCATCCGGGTGAATTTGTTAAATTTATCAATTGATTTTATACAACACGATAGAATCAGCTATGAGCGTATTTTTACAGTTAATTAATATTAGATATTGATACTATTAAGCATTGCCCCGCCGGTAACTCCATAACATTTATATATCGTGCCTATGGCACGAAGGGTATCGTTTGGATATAGATTCTACAAATATTTTGCCCCGATGGAGCAAAATCTCATCTGCCAAATACGACTCAAATTAGTGGCTCAAATTCTATCTTGTCCCGTAGGGATAAACTGTTGGTAGAAGCCAATGCAATGAAAGAGGCTGTGCCGTAGGTACAGCATAGTCGCATTAGTATTAGGTGTTGCATAGAATCAAAGTGTTAATTATTCTAACATGATTGGCGGTTCTATTCCAAATTCGGGAAGTGTCTGCTGATTTTGATCAAATTCCTCCCTTATTGGGCATAAGGCAACAATAACGTTCATCTGTCAGCGTTCCTACTGGTTAAATTCAACACCTATTCATGAAAAAATTAGTCAAAGCTGCTGCAGTCGCCGCTACCCTCATCGTTTTTTTCAGCCTCCAGTTCACAGTCTCTTCCTGTACCAAGGAAAAAATAGTACACGATACCTCTTATGTTCACATACATGATACATCTATTGTACAGGTACACGACACCACACTGGCACATGATACCATAAAACTGGCCATACAGCCCTGCAACAGCCAGTTTGAAAGTTCTGTCGATAGTTATTATCCTACAGGCAATGGTAATGGCACCACAGAGATTGCGATGGGCGCATGGACACATGGCGGTGCTCCTGAAAACAACCGTACCTATATTAAATTTGATTACAGCGAAATACCGGCCAACGCCATCATCATCAGCGCCAACTTATCCATCTGGGCGCATCATAACCCCACATCAGGAAATTTTGTAGACGCACATTTTGGAACTGCCAATGCTTGTTATATTCAACGCGTAACGAGCGACTGGTCACTGGCTACTATAAACTGGAATACACAACCGTCTACGACTGATGTTAACCAGAAAGTTATTCCGCAAAGCGCTTCTTCTTTTGAAGACAACCTGGGCATGGATGTTACCCAACTGGTGAAGGACATGTTTGCCGCCGGTAAAAACTATGGGTTTGGCATCAAACTGCAGGCAGAGAATATTTATAATATCCGGCAATATTATTCCAGTTTCAATGGTAATTGCGATAAAAATCCAAAACTGGTTATTTACTACAAGAAGCCATAATGAATGCTGTTTCTTCCAGGCAAAATGCTGGTAAGAAAGCGTGAATGAATGGTAATAAAGAATATTTACCCGAATAAATTATCACGAAAAGCATTTGGTACTGTCAGTGCCAGGTGCTTTTCTGCTAACTGGCATACCTGTTGCTTTAGTCGTGGCATTATTTCCTGCAGGGCTGGCGTTAATTCAATGCCCTGTTGCTGGATGGTTTCGATACTCACCACAAACAAATCTATCCGCGGCATTTTATCCAGTAATTGCAAGGCGCCTACCAAATCTTTTAAACCAATATCATGCGTACTCATGGCAGGAGGGAAGTCGCTCGCAAATTTGGGTTGTATCAATCGTATGGAGCCGGGCTGGTTGCCATCGAGGGTGGCGTCGACTAAAATGATGTGATCATATTTTTCAAAATATTCCAGCAAATGAAAGCCACCGGTACCACCGTCCAGTACGTCCACACCGGTTGGCAATAATTCCAATTCCATCTGGCGGGCCAGGTGTACACCAATGCCTTCATCCGCCATGAGGTAATTACCGATGCCCAGTATTAAAATATTGTTGGCTTTCGTCATGAATTACCAATTAGGATGTAGTCTTTTCGGGGTTGGGCGTTTGGTGTTTGTTTTCGTCAAATACTTCTTCCTCTATAAATTTCCAGCCACCACCCATACTGCTGATTTCTCCACGCCCTTCCACATAATCGTGGTAGAATACCAGGTACACATGCACGATGGCAAATAATATAAAGAACCACATGGCCCAGTGATGAATCTGGCGCGTAAGAATATCTCCGCCCAGCATCGCAGGTACCCAGGCAAATAATTTTGGCAGCCACCAGGTAGACATGGAAGCATATAAGCCAAAACCTGTCAGGCATTGTACCAGGAATGCTATAAAAGTGAGGAAATAAATAAATCCCGCCATCGCATTGTGTCCAACACTTAAATGATCCTGCTGCCTGCCATTCTTGCGAAGCATCAGTATATCAATTTTAAACACTGTCCACATCTCTTTAAAGAAGCGTTTGGATGTGGGGATGAATTGTTTCCAGTTGGCATATTTATTTCCAACAAATCCCCAGTACAAACGAAACAGGAAATTGAAAAAGAACAAATAGGCTGCAATAAAATGGATGTACCGGAACCAGCCCATCGTATAGCGGTTGACGGCTTCTTTATTGCTGAGCAATGCAAGCGGGTTGGCGATATAAAAACCAGTGACGATCAGCGCCAGTAATACCAATGCATTCAGCCAGTGATACAATCTTACCGGCAGTTCCCAAACATATACCCTGCGCAGCCTGTGGATATGCAAATATTTTGTAGGCATACAAATGAATTTTGACGTTAATCACCCAATACACTTATCCTGCTGATGGTTTTACCTTCTTCATCATACAGGTGTACACTGCAGGCCATGCATGGATCGAAACTGTGTACGGTGCGTATGATTTCCAGCGGCAGTTTTTCATCTGCAACAGGCGTATCAATCAATGCAGCTTCATATGCAGACATCTGTCCTTTATGATCCCTGGGTGATGCATTCCAGGTTGTGGGCACCACCAACTGGTAATTGGCAATCTTTTGATCTTCGATATTGATCCAGTGTGCCAATGCACCGCGCGGTGCTTCGCTGTGCCCAACACCCAATGCTGTCTTTGGCCAGGTGGCAGGATCAAATTTTCCCATCTCTGCCATCCTGGTATCACCATTTTTAATATTGGCAAGCAACTGATCATAAAACTCCAGTCCCCACTGTGCAGTTAAAACACTTTCCAGTCCGCGTGCTGCTGTTCTTCCCAATGTGGAGAACAAGGCCGTTACCGGTACATTCAAATCCTTTAATGCCTTGTCAACAACTGCTTTGAAATCTTCCCTTCCCCTGGCATAACCTACGAGTACGCGCGCCAGCGGACCTACTTCCATCGCATTGCCTTTCCATCTTGGTGTTTTGAGGTAACTGTATTTCTGCGTGGTATCGAGGTTTTCGAATGGAGGTTTTGGCCCGGAATATTTCACCTTGCTTTCACCTTTCCATGGATGTAACCCTTTATCATTTCCTTCCTTGTATTCATACCAGGAATGTGTAATGAATTCCTGTACTTCATCATCTTTTCGCAGGTCAACATCATACACTTTGCTGATGTCTTTATTGAGAATAGCGCCCTGCGGGAATTTATAATGTGTGATATCGCGGTAACCATTGGTCGGCAAATCGCCATACACGAGATAATTACCCAAACCGCCACCAATAGCGCCCCAGTCTTTGTAGAAAGAAGCAATGGCCATTAGATCGGGGATGTACACCTGTTCGATAAATGTTTTCGCATCTTTTAATAATTGTCCCACATAGGCCAGTCGTTCTGCATTGATACCACTGACATCATCGATACCAATGGCACAGGCCATACCTCCGACGAGATAATTGGGGTGCGGGTTCTTTCCGCCAAAGATGGCATGAACTTTTACAATTTCTTTTTGCCATTCCAGTGCTTCGAGGTAATGCGCCAAACCAATCAGGTTCACTTCTGCCGGAAGTTTATAGGCAGGATGTCCCCAGTAGCCATTGGAGAAAATGCCCAACTGACCTGTGGCGACAAATTTCCCAATACGTTTTTGCAAATCGCTGAAATAGCCGGGCGAGCTCCTGGGCCAGTTGGAAATACTTTGTGCCAGTTCAGATGTTTTTTTCGGATCGGCTTTTAATGCATTCACCACATCTACCCAATCCATGGCATGCAGGTGATAGAAATGAACCACATGGTCGTGCATGTATTGTGTGCAGAACATGATATTGCGTACCAGTTCAGCATTGACAGGAATAACAATATCCAGTGCATCTTCAACTGCGCGTACCGAAGTGAGTGAGTGGACGGAAGTACAAACACCACATACGCGGCCAACAAATGCCCATGCATCTTTTGGGTCCCTTCCGCGCAATATTTCTTCCAGCAGGCGGACCATGGTACCGCTGCTGTAAGCATCTTTTATTTTACCGTTTTCTATATCTGCTTCTATACGCAGGTGACCTTCTATCCGGGTGATAGGGTCAACAACAATTCTTTTACTCATATGGCTGGTTAAAAGGTTAGTAATTATGATTTCAATTCATGTTCGCTTTCCTTCCCTTCTTTCTGGTGTTCACTGATCAGTTTTGATTTGCCTACATTGGTGGCTACGGCATGAACGGCCAGTGCGGCGGCAGTTGCACCCAACGCAATTTTACCAACGGTATCAGCATCGGCTTCGATACCAAAGCCGGCAAAGGCAGAACCTCTTTCATAGAAGCGGCCATTGTCCCAGAAGTTTTCTTCACTGCAACCAATGCAGGGGTGACCAGCCTGGATGGGGAAACTGGTTCCGCCATTCCATTTTGTAACGCCACAGGCATTATAGGTGGAAGGGCCTTTGCATCCTACTTTGTACAAGCAATATCCCTTCTTTGCATTTTCATCATCGAAGGTTTCCACAAACAAACCTGCATCGTAGAATGGACGGCGATAGCAACTGTCATGTACGCGTTTGCTGTAAAATGCTTTTGGACGGCCGAGTTTATCGAGTTCGGGTATCCTTCCAAATGTGAGATAGTGAACTATGACACCAGCCATGACTTCTCCAATCGGGGGACAACCCGGTACTTTGATCACCGGTTTTCCATGAACGAGTTTGTGAATTGGCGTTGCGTTGGTGGGGTTTGGCCTGGCAGATTGTACACAACCATTGCTGGCGCAACTGCCCCATGCAATGATGGCAGCAGCACCCTCGGCTGCTTCTTCCAGTATTTGCAAGGAAGTTTTACCACCAATCATGCAGTACACACCATCAGCACCTGTGGGCACGCTGCCTTCCACGCAAAGGATGTATTGTCCTTTGTATTTTGTCATGGTGTTCTTCATCGCCTCTTCTGCCTGCATGCCCGACGCTGCCATTAATGTTTCAGTGTAGTCAAGCGATATTTTGTCGAGCAAAATATCAGCTACAATAGGATGGGAAGATCGGATGAAGCTTTCGCTGCAGCAGGTGCATTCCTGGAAATGGAGCCAGATTACCGGGAGGCGTGGTTTTGTTTCCAATGCCTCTGCCACCTGTCCGATGGCAGTTTGCTCAAGGCCAATAAAGGCCGTCATCATACTTACAAACTTTACAAAATCGCGGCGGCTGTATCCTTTTCTGAGCACCTCCTCATAGTAGGTAGGTTGTTGGGGAAGCAGATCGTTCGTCATGCTGGCAGATTTATAGGTGAAAGGATGATACCAAAACTATCCTGACTTTGGTTGATTGTTGGTTATTAATAGTCACCCTGCTGTATGATTTTGGTCATGTCCCTGTTTTTATTTTCTGGGTAAGATTGCAGACGTAAAACTCGAGATATGAAAAAAACTGCTTGTACGATCAGCCTCCTCGCTGCCATGGCAACACCACTATTATCACTGGCACATCCGGGTCATGGTGATACCGACGGGTATTCTATTATTCATTATTTCGTAGAACCCGCGCATGCTGTTATTACTGTTGGCGTGATAGCAATGTCGTTTGCTTATTTCCACTACGCCCGGAAGAACAACCGGCGCGCTAAATAAAAAACGATGCATGAGTTATCGATAGTAATGAGCATTATTGACATCGCACAGCAGGAAGCTGCCAAAGAGCAGGCAACTGCTGTAGAAGAAATAGAACTGGACATTGGTACGCTGAGTGGTATTGAAATGAACGCATTGGATTTTGCCTGGGAGCAGGCAGTGAAAGAGACCATTCTCGGGCAGGCGGTAAAAAAGATAAACAGGATAGAAGGAAAAGCAAAATGCATGGATTGTGATATCGTGTTCCCGGTTGAAAACTATTACGACGGATGCCCCGTTTGTGGGGAACACCTCCTGGAAATTATACATGGTAAGGAATTGAAAGTAAAGTCACTGGTACTTTCCTGATACGAACAATATTCATCAATCAAATTATACCTGTATGTGTGCTACATGTGGCTGCGATGCCGGCGGTACTGCTTCTATTCATCATGAACATCATTCCCATGTGCATGGTCATGCAGAAGAACATCACCATGTGCATCAAAAGACAGTAGTGGATGTGGAAAGAGATATCCTGTCAGAGAACAACCTGCTGGCTGAAAGGAACCGCGGTTATTTTGATGCAAAAAATATTCTTGCCCTCAACCTGGTAAGTTCCCCCGGTTCTGGAAAGACGAGTTTACTCGAGCGTACACTGGTAGAGTTAAAAAACGAACTGGCGTTTGCCGTCATTGAAGGTGATCAGCAAACGACCAATGATGCTGATCGCATCCATGCCACCGGCACAAAAGTGACACAGATAAATACCGGCAAAGGCTGTCACCTCGATGCACACATGGTATTGCATGCATTGCAGGGAATGAAACCGAAAAGCAATTCAGTGTTGTTTATTGAAAATGTCGGCAACCTTGTTTGCCCCGCCATGTTCGATTTGGGTGAAAAAGAAAGAGTGGTCATCATCAGCGTCACAGAAGGTGATGATAAACCACTGAAATACCCGGATATGTTTCACACATCCACCCTGTGTATTATCAATAAAACAGATTTGCTTCCCTATGTGCCTTTTGATATGGAAAAGGTAAAGGCCAATGCAAAAAAAATAAATCCGCGGCTTGACATACTGGAACTAAGCTGCACCAGCGGGGAGGGATTGAAAGAATGGTACCAGTGGCTAAAGTCGAAACTCGTACCGGAAGAAACCGTTGTATAAAGAAATGATCCATGCGCCAGACAAACCATATTCATATAAAGGGACTCGTACAGGGCGTAGGTTTTCGTCCCCATGTCTGCAGGCTGGCCGCTGATATGAATATGAAGGGATGGATTTGCAACAGCAATGATGGCGTACACATAGAAGTGACCGGCGATGAAAGCCAAATCAAACTTTTCTACAGGAGGATCATCCACCAGCCACCGCCCAATGCGGTCATCACAGAACATATTATTTATCCTGCAAGATTTATCATCTACGATGATTTCTCTATCCGTCACAGCAGGTCGGATGTGTCACCCGATTTATTACTCACACCCGATATCGCGATCTGCGATCATTGCAGGGAAGAAATAGTATCTGCAAATAACAGGAGGGAAGGTTATGCATTTACCACCTGCCTGAATTGCGGGCCACGTTATTCCATTACCACTTCTTTACCCTACGACAGGGAGAATACCACCATGGCGGATATGAAAATGTGCGAAACCTGTACGAAAGAGTATCATGATATCAATAACTGCCGGCATTACAGTCAGACGAATTCCTGTCCCGGTTGCGCCATTGCACTTCATTTGTATACGTCGAAAAAGGAGCAAAAGACATTGAGTGATAAAGCTATCATTGATGCGGCTGCAACTGCAATTGCCGCGGGTAAAATTGTTGCAGTAAAGGGGATGAGCGGATACCTTTTATTGTGCGATGCTGCCAATGAGCTGGCTGTACAAACATTGCGCAGGAAAAAACAAAGGCCGGCCAAACCACTGGCACTATTATACGAGGATGTTGAAACCGCTGCAAAGGATGTGTACCTGCATTCATTTGAAATCGCTGCCCTGAAAACTAAGGCAGCGCCCATTGTACTGTGCCGGAAAAGAAAGACAACAGGCAATAATATATGTGTACAGGATATTGCACCGGGACTGGAAAGGATGGGTGTAATGTTGCCATCAACGCCGCTGTTGTATTTGCTCATTCACACTATTGGTAAACCCATTATCGCCACCAGTGGTAATATCAGCGGTTCGCCCATTCTTTTTAAAGATGCCGATGCACTGGAACATTTATTTGAAGTAGCAGATATGGTTGTCACCTATGACAGGGAAATTGTGGCCCCGCAGGATGACAGCGTCCTGCAATTTACCGGCACGGGTCAAAAAATTATCCTGAGAAGAAGCAGGGGATTGGCACCCAACTATTTTCCCAATCCATTCCGTGCTGTAAAAGAAACGGTATTGGCAACAGGTGGTGAATTAAAAGCCGCATTTGCGATAACGAACAACAATAATCTATACATCAGCCAGTACCTCGGCGATCAAAGTGCTGCAGATGCCAACGAGGTGTATCAAAATACGGTGAGGTATTTTACCGGTTTGATACAATCAGAACCAACAACCATACTGGTGGATAAACATCCAGCTTATGCTGTAGCATCCATTGGAAGAGAATATGCCAGCGAACACAACCTGGCAAACCCGGTTTCCATACAACACCACGAAGCGCATATTGCAGCAGTACTCGCAGAAAATGGATTACTGTCGACTAAGAAACCAATACTGGGTTTTGCATGGGATGGTACCGGTTATGGAAATGACCGGCAGGTATGGGGAAGTGAAACCTTTCTGTATAACAAAGCTGAGATGACAAGGGTGGCACAACTGGCTTATTTCCCTGTATTGCTGGGAGATAAAATGAGCAGGGAACCGCGTTTGTCTGCATTGAGTTTGCTGCGGTCATTGCATGCCAGTCAATTTATTATACGTCCCTGTTTTTCTGCCAGCGAATGGAATTATTACCAGAAACTTATTGCCAGCGAACAACCATTGTCTACTTCCTCTATGGGAAGGTTTATCGATGGGCTGGCCTGTATGCTTGGGATATGTTCGCACAATAGTTTTGAAGGTGAGGCAGCGATGAGAATGGAAGCGCTGGCAATGGCGGGAAAGAAAAAAGCAGATGATTATTATCCGTTGCCATTGCTGAATGGCATTCTCGACTGGAATGTCTTCCTGGCAGCATTCACAGATGATTTGCTGCATAATAAGGACATCAAAGTGATGTCATGGAAAGTGTTTAATTCACTGGCACATGCTATTGCGGCGGTCAGTGATCATGTTGGTATAAACAACTTGGCATTCAGTGGTGGCGTTTTTCAAAATGCATTGCTGAATGAATTAATAACAGAACAGATGGGAGGGGAAAAGAAATTGTATTTCCACCGGGAGCTGAGCCCCAATGATGAATGTATTGGATTTGGACAAATCGCCTGTTACCAGTTGATGAAAGAACGGGTTAAATTCAAGAATCAACAATCAAAAGTCAAGAAGCAGGCAGAGGGCATAACGGTGTAAGGTAAATTTGGAATTTGATATTTGGTGTTTGGATTTTGATTCTTGGTATTTGTATTTTGGTTCTTGGTATTTGGAACCTGGTTCTTGTTTTTTATAGTTTGTATCCTGCAATAAACTTATAACTCAAAACATACAACTCAAAACTAAAAATATGTGCCTCGCAATACCGGGAAAAATAACAGCGATAACCGCGCAACTGGATGATACTTTCCGCACGGGAAAAGTGTCTTTTGGTGGCATACAAAAGGAAGTAAACCTGTCGATGGTCGCCGATGCACAGGTAGGAGATTATGTGCTGGTGCATGTTGGCGTTGCCATCAGTAAAGTGGATGAAGAAGAAGCGAATAAGGTATTTAGTTATCTAAAACAGATGGGAGAAGTGGAAGAGATTGAAAACAGCGAACAACACGAAACTATTGGGTAAGGTTTTTATCCGAAGCAATTAACGGGACTGATATGAAATATTTATCCGAATACAGGGATCCTGAACTGGTGGAGGAATTCATTAAAGAAATTCACCGCATCACCACCCGGCCATGGACGCTGATGGAAATCTGCGGTGGCCAGACACACAGCCTTGTAAAGAACGGCATACTGGATATGCTGCCATCAAATATAACGATGGTACATGGACCCGGCTGCCCGGTTTGTGTCACCAGCCTGAATGTGATAGACGAGGCAGTATACCTGGCAGAGCAACCCAATACCATTCTTTGCTCCTTTGGTGATATGCTACGTGTACCCGGCAGTAAGAAAAGTTTACTGGAAGCAAAAGCAGCAGGCGCAGATGTCAGGATTATGTATTCACCACTGGAGGCTGTGATACTGGCAGGGCAACATCCCGATAAACAGGTGGTTTTTTTCGCAGTTGGTTTTGAAACGACCGCACCTGCCAATGCACTGAGTGTGGTGCAGGCAGCGCAATATCATTTGGACAATTACAGTATACTCGCATCGCATGTACTGGTGCCGCCTGCTATGGAAGCAATATTAAGTGATGAAGCCAATAAGATTGACGCCTTCCTTGCGGCCGGGCATGTTTGCACCATCATGGGGCTGGAAGAATATTATCCTGTTGCAGAAAAATACCAATGTCCTATTGTAGTAACAGGGTTTGAGCCGGTGGATTTATTGCAGGGAATTTTTATGGCGGTGCAGCAACTGGAAAAAGGAGAATATAAAGTAGAGAACCAATATGCCAGGTATGTGCACCGGGAAGGGAACCGCATGGCTCAGGATACCATACATGAAGTGTTTGAAACAGGTGACAGAGTTTGGAGAGGTATTGGCAATATCCCGTTAAGCGGTTACGAAGTAAATGAACGGTATAAGAAATACAACGCCAGGCTGAAGTTTAATATTCACATACCGGAGGCAAAGGAAAATACAGAATGCATCAGCGGAGATATCATGAAAGGATTGAAGAAACCAAAGCAATGTATCAATTTTGGAAAGAAATGCAAACCGGAGCATCCGCTGGGCGCGCCGATGGTAAGCAGTGAAGGGGCATGTGCTGCCTATTATCATTATGCCAATGTAGACAGTATGCTGCTCGATTAAAAAGAAAGTATGAAAGACAAGATAAAAATGGAACTGCAGTGCCCGATGCCATTATTTGAATTTGATGCCATCCACCTGGGGCATGGCAGTGGTGGTTTGCTCACACACCGTTTTTTAAAAAGCGGTGTATTTGATGTATTGAAAAATGAATTTTTGGATCAGCAGCACGATGGGGCGATGCTGGATATAAAAGGCAAAGTGGCTTTCAGTACGGACAGTTATGTCATCTCCCCGGTATTTTTCCCCGGTGGCAATATTGGTGACCTTGCTATTAACGGGACAGTTAATGACCTGGCCATGTGTGGTGCTGCTGCAAGGTATTTATCGCTCGGTTTTATTATCGAGGAAGGTTTTACGATGAAGGAATTCTGGGAAGTGCTGGTCAGTATTAAAGAAGCGGCTGCCAAAGCAAATATTAAAATTGTAACAGGGGATACCAAGGTGGTGGAAAGAGGAAAGGGGGATAAAATATTTATCAATACTTCCGGTGTGGGAATGGTACACCCGAAGGCGGATATACACCATAAAAATATCGAAGCAGGTGATGTAATCATACTCAGTGGCAATATTGCAGCACATGGCATTGCCATTATGAGCCTGCGCGAAGGATTGGAATTTGAAACAGATATTACCAGCGATACTGTAAATCTTAATCACACCGTATTATCATTGCTGGATAAATATGGCACGGATATCAAATTTCTGCGTGACCCTACCCGTGGTGGCGTGGCATCGGTATTAAATGAAATAGCAGAATTAACCAATCTCGGTTATTATATCGAACAATCGGCCATACCCATCGACGCACAGGTGGACGGCGCCTGTGAAATGCTCGGTCTTGATCCATTGTATGTGGCCAACGAAGGACTATTTATCGCCATTGTAAAAAAGAACATCGCGGATGCATTCCTGCAATCACTGCGCAATGATGTCAATGGTATCAATGCAGCCATCATTGGTGAAGTGACCAGTGAACATCCAGGCAAGGTAATCATGAAAAGCAGGGTAGGCGGCAAACGCGTGGTGAATTATTTACTGGGTGAACAACTTCCGCGCATTTGCTGAAAACGCTTTTGAATTGTTTTTGTATCAGAATTGCGCTATGTAATAATTATCGACGAGGCAGTTCCAGAACTTTTGTGTAGAAGAAGTTTTGGAATCTATTCAATAGTCATACCGATTACTGTAATCTACCATTTTTTATTTGTAAATAAGGAATTGAAATAATAATTTGCTTTTCGATTAACGACTTCCATACATCATTTGATTCATATTATTTCTCAGGTAACTAAGCCCTCAAAATATGATTCAAATGAAAATTAACATCGGTATTGTCTCACTTGTAGCCACCATTACCTTAAGTTCGATTACAGCTTGTAATAAAAATAATGACCAGGCGAACAGCGACGGGCTGGCTTCAAATAATAGATTGTACAAAAAAATAGTCAGGACATGGGTGGATACTGAAAGAAAATCGGTAAAAGGGACAATTAAAAAGCGATTTGAAAAACTTTCAGAAAGTATAGATATTGAGCATTTGACATCCCGATTCCTGAATGATAAGAAGAAACTGCTCTTTGCTCCGCTGGGTAGCTCATTTGTTACTTATTATAACAGGGGAAAAGATTGCCTGAGTTACCTTGCTGTTACTTACGATAAAGAAAATGGCATCAGCAATGCGATTATCATTCAGTGTAAACCGGATGCAGGAAAAAAAGGAATAACCGTCGATGAACTCGTAAGTGTGTATAATAACAAGGGTACGATAAATTACGAAGGCAAGATTACGTTTCTGTCGCTTGACAACAAATTTATTTGTGAACTTGGTTATAAACAGGGAAAACTATCAACAGCAAGTAATTTGACTGAAAGGAAGAAAAATGCTGCATCCTTCAATGCCAGTAACGGACTTGGTTCGGTTTCCTCAGAGCCTGTTTATACGGCCTGGTATTTGGTTACCACTTATTATTATACCGATGGCTCTAAAGAAGAGACGCGTGAATTTTTGGGATATACCTGCGACAATTGTGGCGGCGGAAATTCCAACAGCGATGAACTGTGGTATGTAGACAGCGGGGATTACAATGAATTGCCTTATTATACAGTGAATTTGGTGACGATAGATGATATAACAAAGTTATTGACAGACCCTTGCCTGCTGAGTGTTGTAAATGGGATAACGGATGCCAGCTTTAAAAATCAAATCGTACAATTGTTCAGGGAAACCTATGTGGGGAATGGCTTTTATGTTAATCTGAAATTCACGCAGAATAGCGATTTGTATAATGCTGACGGTAGTAAGAGAGCTGCTTTTTCCACTAGTGATAAAAATACAGGAACTTGGATAATTGAGTTAAATCCAACTTATGGGACAAAGGTGTCTAAAGAATTTTGGGGGTCGGTTATCATTCACGAACTGGCACATAGTTTCTTAAGTATTTATATGAGCCAGGCACCGGATTTGAAAGATTTTAATCAGCATGAGATTATTTTTCAAAGATGGATCAACCAGATAAGTGATTTCCTGCAGCAATCTTATGGCATGAACCTTATCGATGCAAATGCCCTGGCATTAGGTGGACTGGATGATGTGCTGAAGGAGGAAACGAACGGGGATTATGCTTTCAAACAGGCGTATGATGATATGACAATTAAAAAATATGGTATTACCCTGGCTGATGCTGAAAAAATAAGGGCTGATTATAAGGAAGGTGTAAAGGGTGAAGTTTGTAAATAAACATTAATTAGACAGAGTATGAAAAATTTATTTCTAATAGCGTTCATTAGTATTGGTATTATTGCTAAAGGGCAGCCTCCACATAAGGATTATTTTATTAAAGGTGATAGTTCATTGAATTATTACCTGTATAAATTTATTGAAGCACATTTAGATCTGAAAAAATATGATACCGCCTGTATTTCTTCCTGCTCCTTTCTGCGTTTTGATATCGAAAACGGAGTCCTTTCTAACCTTGTAATGACCACTCAAATTCCCTCTTTTCTGGAAACGGTATTGCGAAATGCTCTGTTGTCAACTGCAGGTAAATGGAAGAAAAATAAGCGGCAAACGTACCTGTTGCCCGTTGTATATATTTTTGAACAGCATTGCCAACCGAAAGATAATTCGCTGGAAGTAATTGTTTGGTCGTTACATGAGTTGACTAAATTGCAAGACAAACCGCATTTTCCCGGTTCAGGTAAT
Source organism: Chitinophagaceae bacterium (assembly GCA_044223995.1). GTDB lineage: Bacteria > Bacteroidota > Bacteroidia > Chitinophagales > Chitinophagaceae > JACMLD01. The sequence continues at coordinate 161,190 of JBGALE010000007.1, read as the reverse complement.
GACGCTCCGTTGGAATGTATTTACCTCAATCCTTTATTTCTAAAAAGCGGATACGAATAGTATTGTGTTAGCAAAAGGTACAATTTGTAAATAGATAAAAATGGCAAACATGAGTAAATTTATTTGTATCGGAATGATCTTATTTTCTTCGCAGGCAAATGCACAAAATAGAAACATATACAAGTTCATTAAAGGGGATACAACTTTAAACTACTATTTATATAAGTACCTGAATGAGAATATTCCATTTGAGAAGTATGATACACTTTGTGATTTATCCTCCATGTTCATAAAATTTCATGTAAAAAAAGGAAAGATTTCAGGTGTCATTTCTTCTCAGCAAATGCCAGCATTTCTTGCGGCGGGATTAAGAAATGCATTGCTGTCAACAGAGCCTATTTGGAAGAAAAGGAAGGGTAAAAATTTTCTGTTACCGGTATTTTATTTCCTTGACTGCGCATCATGCAGGGGTAAAATAAAAGATCAGTCCGCAGAGGCAGTGCTTACCTTGTTGCAAGACTTAAATGGTATTCCTGGAAATAAATACCTCTATATTCATGAAAGAAGTGATTCGCCAATTGATTGTATTATTTTAAATCCAATAAAACTGAATATACATTACGACTGATTCTTGTTATTTGCATAAATGAAATAATTTCTATTACATCGTAAAGAAAATTCTATCGATTCAAGTCAGTACCATAATTTGTTTTAGCAGTTCTCATTTATAAATAGTTTTGTTGTCCCGGTGTTTCTACGCCGGGGCGTTTTTTAATAAAAAATTAAAGAGAAGGAAGGCCAGCCGGACAGGCGCGGGTATTTTATCGTTAACATGTTATTTACAAGGACAATTTGAGCTTATATTCTATCTTCGCCGGCAATGCGGGCCGGTAGCACGATATATTTCTTACTTTTCCTGGTACTCACAGGTAGCAGCCCTTCTGCATCTCCGAGTTTATTCACTGCGCATACGCTTCATTATACAATTCAGGCGCCACGCCGGATTAACGCAGTTCCGCAGGTAGTAAAACAGCCAGCTGCCTCCACATCATGGGCTTATTACAACTCCATTGAGCGGAAGCACTACAAATCATTTCACAAAAAATGCCTGGTAGTTAAAGAGTTTGTACTCTTTGCCTTTGCAGCAAGGCCTCCCATTTGTGCATTTATTTCCAGGAAATATGGTTACCTGTCTTCAGTACTTCAGGGGCAGGATATTGTTTTTTCTCCCCTGCGCGGCCCACCTGCCATTGGTTGATTTCGTATAACCACTCTATTTTTTACATTTTAAAATAAACAGTTGAATGAAAACTTTCCATTCTGGAAAGCGCATTGGTATAACAGGGTTTTACCTGTTACTGTCAGTGTCTTTCACGTTTGCACAGAAACATTATTCCTTACGGCAGTTAATCAGCGCAGGACTGCAGTACCAACCGGTCATAAAACAAAAGCAGGCACTGCTCAATAGTTCAAAGGCAATCGTTACCGATGTAAAACATTCTTTCCTGCCACAGGTTAGGGCGTCCGAACAGGTTAATATTGGCTCCGACAACTCACTGGCCGGTGGTTATTTTACGTTTGGCATTACACCTTCCGCTTCGGCGGGTGTACGTGCGTCAAACAATGCACAGGCTGCCACCGGCAATCTTGCTGTATTGTACAGCGAATATGAACTGGTGAATTTCGGGTTAAATACCGCCAAACTGAATAATGCCAATGCTTATGTCGGTTTGCAACAGGCAGATGTTGACCGCGAACAGTATCTAATGCAATTGGAAATTGCAAGGCTCTATTTTAATTTGCTGCGGCAGCAATACCGTCTCAGCGCAGACAAACAAAACACCGACAGGGCACAACAGATTTTTACCGTTATCAGAGCGCTTACTTCCAGCGGCATCAACCCAGGCGCCGATTCTTCACTGGCAAAGGCCGAACTGTCCAAAACCATCATTAGTTATAATCAAACACAGGGAAGGATCAACCAGTTGAAAGAGCAATTGTCACTCGTAACCGGTATCACTGCCATGGATATGATCGTGGATACATTGTCCAACCCGTCTTATACAGCGGTGCCTTTATTGCCAATGGTGTCAGCAGATTCATCTCATAACCCATTGCTGGATTATTTCAGCCGCAAGAAAGATATCTATGCCAGTACTGATAACCTGATACGGAAATTATACGGACCAAGGATACTGCTGGCGGCCAGCACATGGGCAAGGGGATCGAGCATTCAGTACAATGATAGTTACAAATCGCTGGGTACAGGTATCGGTTACCAGCGGTTTAATTATATGGCCGGTATCGCATTTACCTACAATCTTTTCAATGGACTGTATAAAAAAGATAAACTGGCCATTAACCGTTACCAGCAGGAAGCAAGCGATTATGAATGGCAGCAACAGCAACTGTCATTACAGGCTGCTATTCGCCAGGCCGACAACACAATCGATATCATCCGTGGCAATTTACAGCAGTTAACGGTTCAACTGCAGTCGGCACAGGTAACCTACGAGCAAAAGACAGCACAATACAAAGCGGGATTGATATCACTGATCGATCTTACCAACGCGTCATTTGTCTTGTACCGATCACAGACAGACTTTATAGAAACAACCAGTGAATGGTACCTGGCGCTGCTGGACAAAGCCGCAGCTTCGGGACAACTGGTTTCATTTATTCAAACTATTAAATAACCATACATGGTACGTGCTGCGTTAAGAAGGCCCATCACCATTCTTGTACTTTTTACGGGGCTGTTGTTGTTTTCGGTTATGGCCATCAGGACCATTCCGATTGATATTTTTCCAAAACTAAACCTGCCCACCATTTATGTTATCGAATCTTATGGTGGTATGTCGCCCCAGCAAATGGAAGGCTTTTTTGCCACGCGGATGCAGGATCAGTTTCTCTATGTGAATGGCATAAAAAATATGGAGAGTAAAAATATCCAGGGGCTCACGCTGATCAAACTCTCTTTTTATGAAAATACCAATATGGCAGAAGCCAGTGCACAGGTGGCGCTGCAGGTAAACAGGGCTTCGAAATTTTTTCCGCCTGGTGCGTTACCGCCGCAGGTTATCCGCTTCGATGCTTCTTCACTGCCGGTAGGGCAATTGGTATTTAACAGCAAAACAAAATCACTCAAGGAAATTTATGATCTCGCCGTAACAAGAGTTCGCCCCATGTTCTCAACCGTCAATGGATTGTCTGCCCCACCTCCCTTTGGTGCCAATTCGAGATCGGTAGTGGTGAGTGTTGACCCGGAAAAATTACGCCGTTATAATATTTCACCCGACCAGGTGGTAGAAGCGATTTCAAAAAACAATGCGATGACGCCTGCAGGAAACCTGCGTGTGGACAGCATGATGTATGTAACGGCTGTTAACTCACTTGAAGAGAAAGTACAGGAATTTGAAGATATTCCCATTGCAACCAATGGAGCTGCCACCGTATTTATTCATGATATCGCTACGGTAGCCGATGCTGCAGATGTAACAGTTGATTACGCCTTGATCAATGGAAAGCGGTCTGTGTATATACCAGTAGTAAAAACAGCCGATGCCTCTACATGGGCGGTGGTGCAATCATTAAAGGCAAGGATACCTGAAATGCAGAGCCTGCTGCCCGATGACGTAACGCTTAGTTATGAATTTGATCAATCGGTATTTGTAATCAATGCTGTAAAAAGTCTGATGACAGAAGGCGTACTCGGTGCTATCCTCACCGGGTTAATGGTATTATTGTTTTTGCGCGACTGGCGAAGCAGCCTTGTTGTTGTGATAACCATACCGGTTGCCATCATTAGTACTGTATTGATGCTAAGCCTCTCTGGTCAAACGATCAATATTATGACATTGAGCGGTCTTGCACTGGCTATTGGTGTATTAGTGGATCAGGCAACTGTGACGATTGAAAATATTCACCAGCACCTGGAAATGGGAAAAACAAAAAGACAGGCCATACTTGATGCCTGCGAAGAAATTTCATTCCCACTGCTGCTGATATTACTCTGTATACTGGCAGTCTTTGCACCTTCTTTTGTAATGACAGGTGTACCAAGGGCCATGTTTCTTCCATTATCATTGTCGATTGGTTTTGCCATGATCATTTCATTTGTGGCAGCACAAACACTGGTGCCGGTAATTTCCAACTGGTTGTTGAAGGAGGATATGTTCCGCTTCCGGCACGATAAAATGCATGCACATGCAGGACTGGCACTGGACGAAAAGGAAATAAAAGAAATCAGGAACCACAACGAACTGGATAGAAAACACCCGGAGGAAAACGACTTCTTTCAGCGGCTGAAAATGGGGCTGATGACAAGACTGGAAAAATGGATGCCCCGAAGAAAACTATACGTTTCTGTTTATCTCGTGCTGACACTGGTGGCTGCGGGTATTTGTTTCGCAGTGATTGGAAAAGATTTGCTCCCGAAAAATAACAATGGCCAGTTACAGGTGCGGATAAAGGAACCTGATGGAACAAGATTGGAAAAAACCGAGCGCACCGTGCAGGGCGTATTAAACATCATCAGCCAAACAACAGGTGATCATGTTGCCATCAGTTCTGTTTATATTGGTTTGATACCAAGCAGCTATGGATCCAGTAACCTGTATATTTTTAACAGCGGCACCCATGAAGCCATCATGCAGATAAATCTCGATGAAGGATATAAGGCAAACCTGGATGAACTGAAGGATAAGCTGCGCAAAAATATTGCAGCGGTATATCCGCAGGTACATATTTCATTTGAACCGATTGAACTCACTGAAAAGATCATGGCGCAGGGCGCTTCTACTCCCATTGAAGTAAGGGTTGCCGGAAAAAACATGGGCGATATGACAGCGTATGCGCAAAAGCTGGTAGATGGTATGAAAAAAATCAGTTACCTGCGCGATGTACAAATAGCACAACCTTTGCATTTTCCCACGATCAAAATTACTATTGACAGGTTCCGCCTCGCACAAATGGGACTTAACCTGACGGAAGTAGCACGCAGTATCACGGATGCCACTTCATCCAGCCGGTTTACGGAAAAAGTGCAATGGCTGGATGAAAAGGTCTCATATACTTACCAGGTACAGGTGCAGGTACCGGAATACATGATGAACTCTGTGGAGCAATTACAATCTGTTTCACTGGTAAAAGGAAAAGCAAGACCGGTGTTATCGGACATTGCAACCATGACGGTGGATACTTTACCCGGCGAATACGATCGGTCAGGCCCGCGCAGGTTCCTGACCGTTAGTGCCAATATTTACCGGAAAGACCTGGGCACGGCCACTGCTGCTGTACAAAAAATCATTGACAATGCAGGTACACCGCCCAAAGGATTGGTGGCGGAGATCAAAGGGATGTCGGCACTGCTCACAGAAACACTGGATTCACTGCAAACAGGTTTGCTGGTTGCCATTGTGGTTATTTTATTATTGCTGGCTGCCAATTACCAGTCATTTTCATTGGCGATAGCCGTATTGTCAACGGTGCCGGCCGTATTGCTGGGTGCCATGATCGTGTTATTGGCTACTGGTGCTACGCTCAACCTTCAATCCTATATGGGTATCATTATGAGTACAGGTGTATCAGTAGCAAATGCGATTTTGATTGTTACCAATGCAGAAGCATTGCGACTCGAATACAAGAATCCATTCAAAGCCGCCACTGTTGCAGCAAGTGTACGATTGCGGCCCATATTAATGACAAGCCTCGCCATGATTGCAGGTATGATACCAATGGCGAGCGGTATAGGAGAGGCAGGCGATCAGTCAGCGCCATTGGGACGTGCCGTGATTGGTGGCTTGGCTGCTTCCACGCTGGCGGCATTGTTTATTGTACCGCTTGTATATGGCTGGGTACAGCAAAAGACAAGTTTTACATCCGTTTCATTATTACCGGAAAATACAAACGAATAAAAAATAACTGTATGAAATATATTTTTCTGCTGGCAATGCTCAGTATTGTGTTGCTGTCCTGTTCAAACGATATGGCATCGGATAAAAAAGAAACCATCAAAGCGCCGCCGCCGGCTACTATTGAAATGGCAACGGTTGAAAAAGGTGGGCTTACTACTGTAGTGAAATTGCCTGCGCAACTCGCCGCTTATGAAGAAGTGAGCATCTTCCCGCGGGTCAATGGTTATGTAAAAGAAGTATTGGTAGATATTGGATCGAAAGTAAACAAGGGCGCATTGCTGATGGTGCTCGAAGCACCTGAACTGGAACAGGCATCCATGCAGGCACGGGAAAGATATGCCAGGAGCATGAGCGATTATACAATCAATAAGGAACGGTACAACCGTTTACTGGAGGCATCGCGTACCGCCGGAGCCGTATCGCCGTTGGATCTTTCTGCCACCAGGTCCAAGATGGAGGCAGACAGTGCTCTAAGCAATGCGGAAAAAGCCAACTGGCAAATGCAGCAAACAATGATGGCGTATTTAAAAGTAACAGCGCCGTTTACCGGAGTCATTACAGAGAGAAATGTACATCCCGGTGCATTGGTCAGCGCTTCGGTGAAGGACAAGCCCATGCTGGAGCTGAAACAGGTAGCGCACCTGCGCCTGCAGGTGGATATACCGGAAGCCCTGGCACCAAGTGTACAGAACAAGGATACCATGTCGTTTTTTTCGAGTGCATTGCCGGGTAAAAAACTAACGGGAAGGATAACCCGAAAATCAGGTAATGTCAACCCGCAATACCGGAGCGAACGGATTGAAATAGATGTCAGCAACAGCGATGGCTTATTATCTGCGGGTATGTATGCTGATGTATTGCTGTATCCGAAAGGGGGCATCAATGCTATGAGCGTTCCCAAATCATCCGTTGTAACATCCACCGAAAGAAAATATGTGTTGCTGTCGCGGGAAGGGAAACTGGTGAAGGTCGACGTGAGCACAGGCAATACTACCATTGACCGGGTAGAAGTGTATGGTAATTTGCAGCCGGGCGATAAAGTGGTGCTTCATGCAAATGATGAAATCAAAGAAGGATCAGCAGGATGAGGGCATGATAAAAAAGGGGCGGTGTCCCCACCGCCCCAACACTTAAAATCTACATGTTTATTCTGCTAAACTGACTGATTTATTCGTGAATGGACATAACCGGTACATGCGCGTGCATGGCCAGGCTCTTTGAATGACTGGAATGGAAAATGCCATCCAGCAATCCGTGTTTTTTCGGGATCATGACCAGCATGTCGAGGTTATTGGTTTCGGCAAATTCATTGATGGCTTCATCAATATTATTTTTCGTCATGAAATGAAAAGTTGGTTTTACTTCTTCCAACATCTCCCGCAGCCATTCGGATCCTTCCACTTCTTCGCCGCCCAGGCTGCCGGTTTTTTCTTTCTGTACATGCAGTACATCCAGCTCCGCATGAAAATCACTGACCAGTTGCTTCAGTTGGGCTGCGTGTACACTTTGGGTTACGTTGCGCAGGTCACAGGCCAGGCCGATTTTTTTGATACTGGTAAAATGCGCGCCTTTCGGAACGATGATCAGCGGCCAGGTAAGGTGTTTCATGGCAGATACGGTATTGCTTCCAAATAAAGTGGTTTCAAACCCACCTGCGCCACGTGCACCCATTACCACGGCATAGGGATGCAGCGTATTCGCATAGTTTTCTATCTCGGTAATAATGCCGCCTTCCCTCACTTCTGTATATATTTTAATATCGCCTTTTACTTTTCGCAGTAAATCGGCTTTTAGTTCGGCAATATTTACTTCTGCATCTTTTATCAGTTCTGTGATGGTGATAGCCGGTACGGGCACTTCGCTGAAGGCCACCGGAAACTGGCAGATATTTATTAAGGCAATACTGCCATTAATGGCGGCTGCAAAGTCGAGTGCATAATTGGCTGCATTGATGGATGCTTGTGAAAAATCGACAGGAACTATGAGTGTTTTCATTTTATTAATATTAAGTGGTGAATCAATAATATTTCAAAAATGTTTTCTGCTCCATAAAGGTAGCCAGGGTTATAAACACCAATACATGAGGGCCATCAAATATTTAAGTGATTGTAATCAACCGGGACGGCAAGCAGTTATCCCTTCCTGTATCATTGCAGAAACTGTGCCTGCTCTGAAATGCTTGTCCCATGCGACTTATAACCTATAATTACATGCACAGTAGATTGTTTTTGTTTTAATTAACAAAACTGCCTGTAGTCTGCCGGTCATCTGATAAAGATCATTATTTGCGCTCACTGTAGTCAGTAATTGAGGCCAGTCATGAATATAAGTTTGTAGTAAAAACATGCTGTTGCGAATAGCCCCTGCCAGGACGGTGAGCGATGTGCTGAAAGATTTCAATACATTTTTTCCATTTCTGAAACTTGAATTCTTCAGTAACAAAGCATTTAACAAGCAGGATTTTTCACCTGCTTCGGTTATTCCTCATTCCAGGAAGATAGGGGAGTGCCAGCCTGCGTTAAAGCAGGAAGCAGACATGGATATTACCGAGGTCATGAAGGTGAATGAACTGGAGAAATTGTTCAGGGAGCAATTTGGGTTAAATGTCCTCGTTTACCGCCGTTCAGGGAATCTTTGGCTGCAAACCACCATGACTGATCACTGGACATTACAAAAGCAAAACCAGCATGGCCGGGAATTGTCCAGCACCATCGCCCGGCCCCTGATCAATGAAAGCGGTGAAGATGCCGGTTAAAATTAATACAGCAGGTTGTTCAGTTTTTCGAGGTTCAGTATGCGTATTTTCCCTTCTTTAATTTCAATTAATTTTTCTGATTTGAAATCGCTGAGTGTGCGGATAAGCGATTCAGTGGCGGTGCCGACATAGTGTGCAATATCATCCCTTGATATTTCAATGGGGTTGCTGCCACCACCGGTGTTAAACTTCTTATGAATGTCCACCAGGGCTTTTGCCACCCGTTTACGAAGCGAACTGTAAGCAAGATTGAGCAGCCGCTCTTCTTTTTCTTTTACATTCTGGGTGATGATACGGATAAACTGGTTGGCGACATTGATATCACCATATATCATTTGGAAGAAATCTTCCCGTGGCACCTGTAGTATTTCCGCGTCTTCCAGCACCACTGTATTGTCATCGTAGTTATTATTTTCAATCAACGCGCTGTAGCCGATAAAATCGCCTTCACTGAAAATATCAGTGATATACTCTTTACCGTCCTCATGGTTTTTATAGCCTTTTACTTTTCCCTTGACCACATAGAATAAAAATTTAGGCCGCCGGCCTTCAGAATACAGGCTTTGTTTTTTACCATAGGATTCTATGTTATACTGTTCCTCGAGTTGTGTAATTAAACCGGCACCTTTGACATCTTTCAGAAATTCACTGATGCCCTGCTGCGACAGGGGATATTTCTTTTCCAGTACCTCCGCCTTTTTCAGGCGCATTTCAATGGCTTTAAGCAATTCCAGGTCTTCAAATGGTTTGGTGATATAATCATCAGCACCCATTTCCATGCCCTTCCTGAAATCGGTACGCTCAATTTTTGCTGTAAGAAATATAAAAGGTATGTGCTCAGTGTCTGTATTTTTCTTCAGCATGTGCAGTACACCATAACCGTCCAGCTCGGGCATCATAATGTCGCAGACAATCAGGCTTGGTTTATCCCTGATGGCCAGTTCAACACCTTTCTTCCCGTTTTCTGCAGACAAGGCATTGTAGCCGGCCAGTGACAATATTTCTACCGTATTCTCCCTGATGTCCGGGTTATCTTCTATGACTAAAATCGATTTCATGTTATGATTGATTGGAAGGTATGATTATGGTAACTGTTGTTCCTTCGTTTAATTTGCTGTTCAATTGCACGGTTCCACCCAGCAACCCGGTATAGCGCTGTACAATGTGCAGCCCCAACCCGGTGCCCTGGATATTGGTGACATTGGCGCCCCGGAAAAAACTTGAAAACAAATGCTGCTGATCCTCTTCGGCAATGCCTATACCCTGATCTTTAACTGCAATTTTCACTGTCCCATTGGCATTGATGGCTTCTATGTTAACACAACTGTTTTCCCCGGAAAACTTGATGGCGTTGCTGCTTAGGTTGATGACAATGTTACGCAATAGTTTTCTATCCGAAAAAATAATGGGGCTGCCCTCGAAATGCAGTTCTATTTTTTGACCCTTTTTAAGAAAGGCTTTCATTTCGTCAACCGTATCGGAAATACAATCCTGCAGGTCGAATTCGGAACGAAGGCTTTGCACCTTTCCCTCATCCAGTTTCCCGAGTGAAAGGAAATCTTCAAGGATTTCGTTCAGGTTTTTTACCGAGCTTTTAATCTTTTCGATGTGTTTGTCCCTTTTTTCCTGGTCTTCGGTATGTGTATATTTAGACAACAGTGATGCCGATGACAATACCGTACTCAGCGGCGTACGAAATTCATGAGAAGCCATCGATACAAAACGGCTTTTGATCTCATTCAGTTGTCTTTCCTTATCCAGGGCCTCGCTCAATTCGGTTTGTGATTGCTCCAGCCTTTGCAATGCCTCTTTCAAGATCATGGTACGCTCTTCCACTTTCATCTCGAGGTCGGCATTCAGTTTTCTTATCTCGTTGCTGATGCGCTCCAGCTCCGCCTGCTGGGTTTTCATATTGTTTTCAATTTCCTTTCTGCGGGTGATGTCGACAATAAAAGCAATTACGAACAATTCATTTTCTTTCCGGTAATGGCTCAGGCTCACTTCAACCGGTAAATTGGTACCGTCTTTACGCCTCCCAAACAAATCACGGTTTTGACCCATGGCCCGGTTCGACGGATGTTTGTAAAAGCCATCACGCAATTCGTGGTGGTGGGGCTTGAATTTTTCCGGTATGAGTACTTCAATGGCCTGACCGACAATTTCACCAGCACTGTATCCAAACATTTTCTCCGCAGCAGGATTCACTATCACAATATTGCCCAAACCATTGGTCAGGATGATTCCTTCTGTTGCATTCTCAAACAGTGAAGTGAGGTGTTGTGTATCCTGGATTGCCAGCATGTGCTTGGATTATATTATAATGAACTGCAATAGGTTGACCGGGTATTTTTTTTCATAATCCACTGCCTGGTGGTCCTGATTAGGTGGCGCAAAAATACAAAACTCAAGGTATAGTGGTGCAACCATTTTCCGGGGATGGCTTTATTGGCAGTTGGTAAGATAAAGGGCCGGATTAAAAACTGGTTGCAATCGGAAAACAGTCTTCAGTACAGGATTTTTGCAGGTTGGCAGGCAACCGGTGATCAATTGTACCGCTTTTATTTTAGCAATTCCTGCTCAATTTTCAATGTCCTGGGAAATAATACTTCATTTTCCAGGTAAATATGTTGCATCAAATCATTATCGAGCTCTTTCAGCCTCGACAACACCACGCTGTGACTGACACAGGCATTTTCGGGTAATGTATAATTATTGGTGAGCGATCTGATATTCATGACCGGTTCTGAAAGCATATCGTGTTCATGCCGCATCAGTGATTCCAGTGGTTTTCGCAGGGTCTTCACCAGCAGGCGTGCATAAGAATCGCTGTTTTCATACGCATGCGATACCTGGCAGATATAAGGGAAAATGGTATCTTCCTCATGTTTGATATGGGGCATAATATCCTTCTTCATCCTGTCAAATGATTTCTTTACCTCAATGAAATAGGGATACTTTTTTTCATGGTCAGCGATAAATCCCACCAGTATTTCTTCCGTGGCAGGCAGGGTTGTACGCAGGTACTGGTGGTGTACGTTGGTTATATAATTGGTCAGAAAGTCTACATCCCAGGTTTCATAGGTTAACGAGGTGGAAATATTACTGTACCGGGTTACCAGCAGTAGTTCGTTTTTGAGTTCTTCAAACGACAACCCTTTCATCATGCAAACTGTTTCCAGCGGCCACTTGCCACCACAGCAGTATTCAATATCGTATTTACGAAACACATCGGCCGTGCGGTAGTCCTGCGAAACAATATCGGATACTTTACTGGCGGGAGTAATGTCAAGTTTTGATAAAAACATGTTTTCCTTTCCTTTTTATATATATAGGAATTGCCTTATTTAAACAAATATGATATTCTCCGGCACGGCGGGGCATGACCATTATCAGTTTTTTTTATGATTATTATCAGCCGCCACGCTTTGGGCAGCTTCTATTTTAGCGGATTATACAGAAGCCCATGCAGCCCCGCACCACCACAGAAGAGCAGTTACATTGTTTCCATTGCGGGGAAGTTTGTGTCACATCCGGTATTCAGCTCGAATCAAAACATTTTTGTTGCGAAGGCTGCAAACTGGTGTACCAGGTACTCAATGAGTACGATTTGTGCGAATACTACGACCTCAATAAAAACCCCGGGATTACCCAAAGGGTCAATGTCAGAAAAGACAAGTTTGCTTTCCTGGAAGATAGATCCATACAGTCGCGGCTCATTAGTTTTGCCGGTGAGAACCAGGTACACGTGGTATTGTACCTGCCGCAAATGCACTGCAGCTCCTGTTTATACCTGCTGGAAAACCTGCATAAACTTGATCGCGGGGTTGTATCGGGTAAGGTGAATTTTGCAAGAAAGGAAGTGACCATTGTATTCAACCCGAAGGAGACCTCGCTGCGAAAAGTGGTAGAATTGCTGACGCGTATCGGCTATGAACCCTATATCAGCCTGAACGATTTGAAGGAAAAACGCCCGGGAATTAATAAAAGCATGGTGTACCAGATCGGCGTCGCCGGTTTTTGCTTTGGCAATATCATGCTGATGAGTTTTCCTGACTACCTGGGAATCGATGCCAGCGAAGCTTCATTGCGGGGTATTTTCCGATGGATAAACTTCGGGTTGGCCATCCCGGTATTCCTCTATTCATCACTGCCGTTTTACCAGTCGTCGTGGAAAAGCCTCAAACATAAATTCCTAAATATCGATGCGCCCATAGCGCTGGCCATCATCATCACATTTATCCGAAGTGCCGTGGAAGTAATTTCGGGTACAGGTGGGGGTTATTTTGATTCCATGACCGGTATCGTATTTTTTATGCTGGCAGGGCGTATCCTGCAGGATAAAACTTACCGCCAATTATCGTTTGACCGCGACTACACTTCCTATTTCCCGGTAGCGGTGTCTGTTTTGAAAGACGAACAGGAAGTGCCCACCACTTTGCCCAACATTAAAGCCGGCGACACTTTACTGATTCACAATGAAGAGCTGATACCGGCCGATGGCATACTCACGAGGGGAAAAGCATTCATCGATTACAGTTTTGTAACCGGTGAATCCATGCCGGTGCTGAAAGAAATGGGCGAACTGGTATATGCAGGCGGAAAACAAACCGGCGGAAACATAGAAATACTGGTGGTAAAAGAAGTAGCCCAAAGTTACCTGACGGCTTTATGGAGCCGGGATGAACTGAAACAGGACACGGCCAAACAGGTTTCTTTTGTGCATTTGCTGAGCCGTTATTTTACCTATATCATACTTACGCTGGCGCTGGGTACCGGGATATACTGGGCCATCTATGATCCTTCGCGCATGTGGGTAGCCGTTACCTCCATCTTCATCATTGCATGTCCCTGTGCATTGCTCTTGTCAAATACATTTACCAATGGAAATATACTGCGTATCCTTTCCCGCAACCACTTTTACCTGCGCAGTGCGCAAACCATAGAATCAGTAGCGGGTATAACGCACATTGTTTTCGATAAAACAGGTACGCTCACATCCTCCCTTCAGCAGGAAATTGTATATGAAGGGACGCCTCTAACCAGATTGCAAAAGCAACAGATCGCTGCATTGGCAGCGTGTTCGAATCACCCCTTGAGTAAGGTGCTGGCAAAACAATTTGCGGGAACGGGAAATGTCCGCGTTACAGGATTTAAAGAAACCCCCGGCGAAGGGATTGAAGGATTTGTTCAAAATGAACTGGTAAAAATTGGTTCCCGCCGTTTTGTTAGCAACTCACCTGCCGATCACCTCGGTACCGCAGTATTTGTAAGCTTTGAAGGTAAACTGCATGGCTGGTTTAGTTTTAGTAACCACTACCGGAATGCCATTCCTTCACTGATACAGGAATTGAAAAAAGATTACCGGATGTCGGTATTGTCCGGCGACAATGATTCCGAAGAAACAAACCTGCGCCGTTTGCTCGGTGAAAAAGCCATACTATTATTCCACCAGAAGCCGGAAGACAAACTCAGTTTCGTCCGGCAATTGCAAAAACGCGGCGAAAAAGTGATGATGATCGGCGACGGGCTGAATGATGCCGGCGCCCTTAAACAAAGCGATGTGGGCATCGCTTTATCTGAGCAAACCAACAACTTTACCCCCGCCAGCGACGCCATTATAGAAGCAAGGGAATTATCGAAACTCACCAAATTTATCCGCCTGTGCAGGGCGAACCAGCAAATTGTAATGGCCAGCTTTATCCTGTCGATTGTTTACAATATCGTCGGCCTCTATTTCGCCGTCCGGGGCAATTTGTCCCCGATGGTGGCCGCCATCCTCATGCCTAGTAGTTCATTATGCATATTCCTTATCACTTTCGGAAGCAGTAGCTGGCTGGCGCGCCGTATGAAACTATAATTTTTTACAACATATCATGGCAGGTTCAGTGATGAAAATCAGTCAGTGCCATGATATTAATTATCAGCAACGCTCTGCCTGCGGAATACTTTTACAACCAATTAAAAAAGCCTCAATGAGTGTTATCATCATCCTTTTGATTGCCAGTATCTCCATTGCAGCATTATTCCTGGTTGCATTTATGTGGGGGGTAAAAACAGGTCAGTTTGAAGACGATTATTCTCCTGCGTCAAGGATACTGTTTGATGATAAGCCATCCTCTTCTACTAAATCACTATAACGCTTATAAACAAACCAGTCTATGCAATTAGAGAAATTTTATTACGACAACAAGATTGTTAAAGCATTTGGTTATGCCACCGTTATTTTTGGTGTGGTGGGCATGCTTGCAGGTTTGTGGGCAGCAATCCAGATTTATTTCCCGGCAATAAGTTTGAATTTTGCGCCTACCACTTTTGGCCGTATCCGGCCCCTGCATACCAATGCCATCATCTTTGCCTTTGTCGGCAACGCATCTTTCGCGGGTATTTATTATTCACTTCAGCGTCTTTGTAAAGCCAGGATGTTCAGTGATAAATTAAGCTGGATACATTTCTGGGGCTGGCAATTGATTATTGCTGCCGCTGCCATCACGCTGTTGCTTGGTAAAACCACCGGTAAGGAATATGCTGAACTGGAATGGCCGATAGACATCGCCATCACACTGGTTTGGGTGGTGTTTGGTATCAATATGTTCGGTACTATCATTAAGAGAAGGGAAAAACATTTGTACGTAGCCATTTGGTTTTATATCGCTACCTGGGTAACGGTGGCCATGCTGCACATCGTTAACTCTATCGAAATACCTGTTTCATTCCTGAAAAGTTATAGCTGGTATGCCGGTGTACAGGATGCACTGGTTCAATGGTGGTATGGTCACAACGCAGTAGCGTTTTTCCTGACGACACCTGTATTGGGTCTGATGTATTATTTTCTTCCAAAAGCTGCCAACCGTCCTGTTTATTCTTACAGGTTGTCTATTATACATTTCTGGGCTTTGATATTTATTTATATCTGGGCTGGTCCTCACCACTTGTTGTACACTGCATTGCCCGACTGGGCACAGTCACTGGGTGTGGTATTCTCTGTAATGCTCATTGCCCCCAGTTGGGGTGGTATGCTGAATGGTTTGTTTACACTCCGCGGTGCATGGGATAAAGTGAGGGAGGAACCGGTATTGAAATTTATGGTTGTTGCCATTACCTGTTATGGTATGTCCACCTTTGAAGGACCGATGCTCAGCCTGAAAAGTGTGAATGCCATTTCGCACTTTACCGACTGGACCATTGCGCACGTACACATCGGTGGCCTTGGCTGGAATGGTTTCCTTGCATTTGCCATTTTATATTATATGGTTCCAAAAATGTGGGGCACCACTTTGTATTCAAAAAAGCTTGCCACCAACCACTTCTGGCTGGGAACAATCGGTATAATCATATATGCCATCCCGATGTATTGGGCAGGATTTGAACAAAGCCTGATGTGGAAATCGTTCACACCGGAAGGACAATTGAAATTCCAGTTCCTCGAAACAGTGACCAGCATCAAACCATTTTATGTACTGAGAAGTATTGGTGGTGCTTTGTACCTGGTGGGTGCTTTGTTTATGACTTATAATTTGATTAAGACTATTGCAAAAGGTTCCTTTATCGCCAATGAAGAAGCAGAAGCTGCGCCATTGGTAAGGGAAGCATCTCAGAAAAAGGAATACTGGCACCGCATACTGGAAAGAAAACCACTGACCATGCTGGTATTGAGTTTGATTCTCGTTGCTATTGGTGGTTTGATTGAATTGATACCCACCTTCCTGGTAAAGGAAAACATTCCCACCATTGCCAGTGTGAAACCCTATACACCGCTGGAATTGCAGGGACGTGATATTTATATCCGTGAGGGTTGTTATACCTGTCACTCACAAATGATACGTCCTTTCCGCGATGAAGTAGCGCGTTATGGTGAATATTCAAAAGCAGGTGAGTTTGTATATGATCATCCGTTCCAGTGGGGAAGTAAACGTACCGGTCCCGACCTGGCACGCGAAGGAGGCAAGTATCCTGACAGTTGGCATTACAATCACATGTATGATCCAAGATCAATGTCACCAGGATCGCTGATGCCGCAATATGTATGGCTGCTCGATAATAAACTGGATATAGCTTCCACACCAGCCAAAATCAGGGCGATGCAAACATTGGGTGTTCCTTATCCAAAGGATTATGACAAGATTGCCAATGACGACCTGATGAAGCAGGCAGAATCTATTGCAGCCAGCCTGAAGAAAGATAAGATTGAAACACCACCCGATGCAGAAATCGTAGCGCTGATTGCCTACCTGCAAAGAGTTGGTAAAGACATTAAGTCTGAACCTAAAAAAGTAATTGCTGAAAAATAAACATTCAAAAAGAAGCATTATGAAATTCATTCATTATTTGGAAAGGATAGGCGGTGTGGATGTGTTTGGCACCATTTCACTGGCCATATTCGGTTTATTCTTCCTGGCAATGCTGGTGTGGGTATTCAGGACAAAAAAGAATACGCTGGCAGAAATCAGCCGCATACCATTGGACAATTGATAATTCTAAAAAATAATCATACTATGTTTTTACCAACCTTACAACAATTAAAACATATAACAGGCATCATTGCTGTCATGTTGTTGCTGGATGTGCAATCTGCAAAGGCAGCAGGACCTCCCGTACCATCTTCTATTGAAAACCCGCTGGTCATTGGCCTCGTGATCATGATGTTGCTGATGCTGCTGATCATCGGCCTGCTGGCAAACCTGTTAATGGGTGTTGCAGAAGTTAAAATGAAAAAAGAAAAGAAGACCGCCGCCGCAGCAGTAAAACCTGCGGTTGCAGCCATCGTCGCCTTCTTTTTCATGGGCAATGCATTGTTTGCACAATCAGGTACTGCCGCCAATACACCTGCAGCAGCCGGTGATACCATCGGGGGTTTATCGCCCACCGCATTTTATATCATGGTGTCAGTAATCTTTGTTGAACTGATGGTGATACTTGGGCTACTCATTAATACCAGGATATTATTAAAAGCAGAAAAAGCTAAACTGGCAGAAGAAGGTGAAGCCACAGTTATAAAGAAACCAACGGTTAACTGGTGGACAAAATTCAACCGCCTGAAACCTATCGAGCAGGAAGCTGATCTCGACCTGGGTCATGATTATGATGGCATCCGCGAACTGGACAACAGGCTGCCACCATGGTGGCTTTATGGATTTTATCTAACCATACTGACCGCTGGTATTTACCTGTACCGCTATCATGTTTCCCATACAGGCCTTTCCAGCAAACAGGAATATGAAACAGCAGTTGCCACAGCAGATATGGAAGTAAAGGAATACCTGAAGAAGAAAGGTGATGCAGTGGATGAGAATACCGTAGTGCTGCTTACATCAACAGATGACAAGGCCGCAGGTAAAGCAATATTTATGAAATCATGTGTTGCCTGTCATAAAGAAGATGGACGTGGCGACGTGGGCCCCAACCTGACAGACGATTACTGGATACATGGCGGCGATATTAAAAACGTATTCAAAACCATCCGCTATGGTATCAATGCAATGCCCCAATGGCAAAATACCTACAGTAATAAGGAAATAGCACAGGTAGCCAGTTATGTAAAATCATTGAAGGGTACCAACCCTGCCAATGCAAAAGCACCACAGGGCACATTATATACAGAAGATACCACGGCTGCAAAACCAGTGGCAGATACGACGGCGAAAGTGGTGAAGTAAAGATCTTGCAGGTAATAAGTTTTAAGTAATAAGCAGTAAGTTATAAGTACTAAGTTTTAGTTAACGGGTTGATAAAAGGAAAACAATGAGCGACGTGATAACAAATGAACCGAAGCCAGCGGGTGGCGCAAAGGATTCCTTTCGCGACAGGATGGTGACGATTGATGCAAAGGGTAAGCGAAAATGGATATTTGCGCAAAAGCCAGCCGGGAAGTTTTATAATATCCGCACCATTGTCAGCCTTTTTTTCTTTGCAGTATTTGTAACGCTTCCTTTTCTGAAGGTGAATGGGCACCCGTTTTTTCAGTTTAATATTCCCGAGGCGAAGTTTATCATCTTTGGTAAAATATTCTGGCCGCAGGATTTTTTCATCTTCGGTGTTACTATGCTGACGTTTGTGGTATTCGTAGTATTGTTTACCGCAGCATTTGGACGTTTATTTTGCGGTTGGATTTGCCCCCAAACGGTGTTCATGGAAATGTTGTTCCGCAAACTGGAATACCTGATAGAGGGCGATGCAGCGCACCAGAAATTATTAAACAAGAGCGGCTGGACAGGCGAAAAAGTTAGGAAGCGTATAACCAAGCTGGTCGTTTTCTACCTGTTTGCTTTTATCATTGCCAACCTGTTTCTTTCCTATATCATTGGTGTGGATGCCCTGGAAAAAATCATCAGTGAGCCAGTGAGTGAACATGTGGTAGGATTAACTTCCATACTTGTTTTTTCCGGTGTATTCTTTGGTGTATATGCCTATTTCCGCGAGCAGGCCTGTACAGTCATTTGTCCCTATGGCCGCCTGCAGGGTGTTTTGCTGGATCGTAATTCCATGATTGTTGCATACGATTATAAAAGAGGTGAACCGAGGGGAAAATTTAAAAAAATTCAAAAGGAAGATGTACAGGCAGGTGATTGCATCGACTGCTTCCAGTGTGTAAAAGTTTGTCCAACGGGTATCGACATACGCAATGGTACACAAATGGAATGCGTTGGTTGTACTGCCTGCATCGATGCCTGCAACGTGATGATGGATGCTACGGGAAAACCCCGAGGGCTTATCCGGTATGCTTCTGAAAATGGCATTGCCAGCAATACACCGCTGAGCTATACCGGCAGGATGAAATTTTATACAGTTGTATTGATCGTGCTGGCGGGTTTACTGACTTATTTGCTGGCAACACGGAAAAACGTGGACGGTACCATTGTCCGGGCGCCGGGTATGCTGTACCAGGAGCGGGGTACCGACAGCTTATCTAATTTATATACTATTAAAGTCATCAATAAAACCATGCAGGATGTTCCGCTGACATTAAAACTGGAACATGCACCAGGCAGGATCATCGAGGCAGAAGGACAAAGTATACAGGTAAAAAAAGAAGGACAGGGAAAGGGATCGTTTTTCATCGTGCTGCCTAAAAACTATATCAGCGAAAGAAAAATCACGCTGGAAGTGGGACTATACCAGGGTGATAAACAAATTACCGTACTGAAAACAAATTTCATGGGACCATTTTCTAAATTCAAATAAATCCATTTTTATGAACTGGGGATATAAATTAATGCTGGCATTCATCGTTTTTGCAGGTATGATGATTTACCTCGTGGTCCGTTCATTCGCGACAACTTTTGAACTGGTGGATAAGGACTACTACAAAAATGAACTGAAATACCAGGAAGTAATTGACGGCACGGGGCGGGCGAATGCACTCAGCGCTTCGCCGGTATTCGTACAAAGCGGGAATAATATCACGTTGCAGATGCCAGATGAAATGAAAAACGCAGGCGTGACAGGATCTGTATTGTTTTATTGCGCTTACGATTCAAAAAAGGATAAGAAATTTCATCTTGAGATTGACAGGAACGGAACACAGGTATTCAGTCGGGTGCTTACACCGGGTAAATACACCGTGAAGCTCGATTGGAGCCAGGCCGGTAAAAATTATTATGCAGAAAAGAATATAACCATCCTCTGAGATGCTGGCAATACTCATAGCAGGATTTACACTGGGCTTTGCAGGCAGCCTGCATTGTGTGGGCATGTGCGGCCCATTGAGTTTGGCATTGCCCACCTACCATTTATCACCTGTAGTAAAATTCTTTTCATTGCTCCTGTACCAGGGAGGAAGAATCATTACTTATTCAATACTCGGATTATTGTTCGGCCTTGCAGGCCGTACCATGTACATCGCCGGGATACAGCAATGGTTTTCGATTGCCATTGGGGTCGTGATACTCGCAGGTGCCGCATTTTACTTCTTACAGAAACATACTGTTCATTTTAAGTTTTTATCAGGGTGGTATGCCATACTGCAACAAATCATAGGAAAACGATTGCGGCGCAACAATGGGCCCGGTGGTTTTTTGGTACTGGGAATGGCCAATGGATTATTGCCCTGCGGAATGGTCTATATGGCTTTGGCAGCAGCATTGTCATTTGCACAGGTGTATCAAAGTGTTGGTTTCATGTCTTTGTTTGGTGCCGGCACTTTACCTGCCATGATGATCGTTGGCTATGGGGGCAGAATGATCAATCCTTCAGTAAGAATGGTATTCAGAAAATCCATTCCATTTTTTATAACAGCTACCGGCATCCTGCTTATTCTACGCGGATTGAATTTAGGCATCATGTTTATCAGCCCTGCATTGCCGCATGCAGCAGGACAGGCCGTGAACTGTCACCCTTAATCATTTTTCAATAGAATTTTTTCTATCAAAAAAGTGTTTTCCATTGTACAAAATTCTATTCAAAAATTATAATCAAATAGCTGGCTATACGTTTTACCTGTGCATTTAGCCATTCGTTTCCTTTTCAATCATTTTTTCCTTCCTGCACTAAGACGGTACGCCGAAAATTTATTTTATAACCAGGTTGCAGCATACCTGCACCATTTTGTGTGTATTAAACTTTATTAGTATGAAAAGAGTTATTATTTTCCTGGGTGTATCATTATGTATATGCGCCATTGCCTGTAAAAAAGATACCACCTCAGATTTGCTGGACGCAAAAATAGCATTCACTAAGTCGGATACGCTCCTGATTGGAGAGCCAACCATGTTGTACCTTACTGGCGCAGGTGCCACGGGGAAAGCAGTTTGGAAAATTTCTCCGGATACAGTGGGCTTTGTCAACTACCTGGACAACAGGGCCAGCGTGGTTTTTGGTACGGCAGGCACGTTTCGGGTAACCGCAACCATTGGTGGGAAATCTGTAAGTACTTCAATTGTTGTGTTGAACCAGGTGTACAGGCAGCCCAACAGCCGGTTTGCAAATACCATTTCATTTTACCCCTGGGAGAAATTATATATCCAGCCTGAAAAATCAATTTTGCCGGGCGATACCGGCTTGTATTGCTCATTAACAACTGCAAATAAATATTTTTGCAGCAGCGCATTATTTTCCTTTAATACAAGATCCAGTGATGATGAAATGTCGGTTGATTTCAAAGGTGTTTTTATACCATTTGAGTGTTTCACTACCCCGGTTGAATTAACAACGAATAAGCGTAAGGCGCGATGGTTTGTCACGGGCAACCTTGTGCAACTCAACCTAAATTTTAATGGGGTTACCTATAAAGGTACCATCGAAAGAACAGGGACAAGTTTCAAAATTAACTGGCCCGATTCATCGGTGATTAAAATATCCCCCTTGGAACTAAAATAGATTTACCGGCTAAATGTTGTGCAGCCCTGCCAAAACCCGGCAGGGCTGTTTTGTTTATTGTATTTTCTGCACTTTGAAAAACTGGCGTTCTTTATTGTCTTCATTGTATACCGTGAGGAAGTATACACCTGGCAGCAATGTGGAAGCAGTTGTCATAGTAAAGGAATTATCACCTGCCTGCGCAGTCTGATGTGATTGTTGCAAGGTATTGCCCAATGCATCCGTCAGTGCAATCACTATTTTTCCTGCACGCTGAGTAGTGTATACTACTGTTACTGCTTCCCTGAACGGATTGGGTTGTATGCGCACCACAGCTTGTTGCGATTGCCCGGGTCTTAATATGATTACCTTACTGAATTGCACTTTACCATCGTAGTCAATAATGCGCAACCGGTAATAAGTGGCTTTGATGAGTTCGCGTTGCAGCAGTTGATGGTAATAATGTACGGTGGCCAGGTTATTTTGAACTGGTACAGCAGCCACGGAACTAAATTGTATACCATTGGTACTTTCCTCCAGTTCAAAATGCTCCACATTTTTTTCATCGGTGGTAGACCAGTTAAACGACAATTGTCCGGGCGTATAATTGCCGGTAAAGTTGAGCAATACCAACGGAAGTGCTGCATTCACCGTAATGGTAGCGGCAGCAAAGCTGGCAGGGCAACCACTTAACGCATCTGCAGAAAGTTTAAGATTGTAGGTCCCGGTTGTACTGAATGTGTTCGTAGTGATATTAAAATTGCTGGAGGTACTGCGGTAAGAAGTGGTGGCGTAACTAACACCGCTGTTGTCCAGCAATGCATACCAGTTGCCGGTACTTACGTTACTCACGGAAAGGGTCACTGTATTTCCCGCATATATTGTTGCTGATGTTGGCGTAATGGATGGAGTGGAAGGCGAGGTACAGCCCACAGTTGTGGAACTGCAACCTGAACTTTCTGCACCGCCCGATAACTGTGCTGTTGCAGACAACGCTCCATTATAATAGAGTGTATTTGCCGGGACAGTAATACTCCATGATGTTGCAGCAGTTATACTTTGTGATCCGATCAATGCGCCATCCTGGTACAAACGTATCGTACCGGTAAAGGATGAAGGCATTGTTCCGGAAACGGTAGTATTTGCATCTGTATAGGAACCGGTGATTGCAGGACAGGCCGCGGGCGTTAATACAGTTACCCCTGATGAAGCAGCACTCGCGCAACCACTGACTGTTTGTATGGCATAATAACTATCACCACTTACCAGTGCAGCCGTAGAAACTGTCCAAACACCACTGCTGTTGACTGTAACAGGTGATCCCGTTGCCACTCCTGAAGGCGCGGTGCCTTTGTACAGTTGAACAGATGCACCCGGATAGGCAGACGTACCACTGATAGCAGTGGCGCCGCTCAACAGATTACCAGTCGCATTGACTGTAATAGTTGGTGGTTGCGAGAAACAACTTACTGTGAAAACAGCAGATTGTGTCATACAGGAAGTACCTGTTTGTGAATACACCTGTAACTGGTCACCTGTGTTCAACGTCAGACCGGAAAAGGAAAAGCTGCTGCCGGTGGCTGCGATACTCGACTGGTATTGTCCATTGATATATAAACGAAGGATATCGCCTGTAGTAGCACCTGAACCGTTGATGGATGTATTGGTAGCATAAATGGGTTGTGTCAATGCCAGTGCATTTGAACTCAATGGAGGTGGTGCACCACTGCTGCCTGAGCTAACACATACAAAAGCTGGTGCAGAAGAACAACTGCCATTTTGTGTAACGATCATGTACATGCCACTCGCAACATTATTGGTACCACCCGAGCAACCATTGGTAAAAAATGCAAAACTCGTAGTAGTGGGGTAAGTAAGATTGGTGATATTACTTAGCAAACCCGATAATGGTGATGCGGTAGTAATGGGTACGAGGTATACAAGAACGGTGTTGCCAGCGGCAGTGGAAGGCATCGTGCCGGAAATACCTTTCAGGGAAGCACAGGTAAGAACGGGCGTACCCGGTGCTGTGATACATCCTGAAGCAATGACAGTATTGGATTGAAGGCATTGTGATTCACCCGCAGCCTGTGCTTTTGCATAAAATATATCTCCGTTCGCAATGGTGCCGACGGTGATACTCCAGGTACCACCCGTAGAAACTGTTGTTGTGCCTGCTGATATACCATTTTTATACAAGGTAATGGTGGCGGAAGACGGTTTGGTTACATCCAGCCTAGTCCATGTACCGGTTACTGCAATAGAAGAACCGGTTGCCACAGGCGTATTTAGTACAGGAGCCGATGTACAGGTAGCACCAATACCAGTAAATGTTACCAGGTCAATAGATGGTTGCGCGTCTACCACCGTTTGCCATGCTGCAGAAGTATTGGCAACGGTTGCATCATTAATACCATAAATATCTGAACGCGTTCCCTGAAGCGCCGAGTTTGGAGAGGTAACCGTAGTAACAACTGTCCTGATGGCAGTGGGGCTTCCGATAGCTGTAAGTGGAACAAACCAATCGTAAAAATAATCAGGGTTGTTGGCATCGGTTGACAAGGCAACAGAAATCTGAGAATTGGTATTCAAAGGATATGTTACCGGAGCGCCCGGAGTAGCAGTACCATCTATTGAATATACGGCTACCTGGAAATTGGTTTGAAATACCACTTCATATTCAAAACCCGGGTTGCCCGGACTGGATCCGGAAGGCGCTACATAATTGGGATCAGCATTGGGGCCGCTGCCTCCCATTTTACCATCTGTATCAATCAGTACACTGTACCCTTTCGAACCGCTGACGATACTGCCAATACGCAGGCGAAAGAAAATATTCAAAGCAGTTTTATACATATAAAATCCGCTGCCATCCACTCTTGTTACAATATCGCTATAGCCGGCGCTGGGTCCTGTCAGCAGATCTCCGGTAGGTTCCGTGATGGCTGCAGGGACAATTTTAAAAGGAATTTCACTTTGTGTGATATCATCTGTAGTAAAACCAGCCGTGGTAGCGGAACTATAACCGTCTCCATTTGTATTTAATGCAGTAATACCATTGCCGCCTTGCGGTCTCACGATAATTCCGGGTGACTGTGCAAATGTTGGTTGCGCTGCCGATAATAATACAATTACTGCGGCCAGCAAAAGGGTAAATATTTTCATCATTGTTGTTATTTCCGGATGATTGTTAACAGGTAAGGCGATTATAACTCATACCGTTTTTTTAACGGGGAAAGCCAACTATAGATGATAAAAAGATATGTATATCTCTCTGACATAATGAGATACCCTTACTCCTGCCTGTAAATTGTACTACATTGTTTAATAGCAGGAGAAATAAGGGTGATTCTGCATCTTTTTGGATGAAAACATTTACAGAAGCTTTTGGACTATTAGTCGTACAATCTGCATGTTTGGGCGAAGTTAATTCCCTGGAAGAACTGCCCTTTATAATTTTGAGTATTAGATTTTTTAACTGCTTCTGGTGGTAGAACCTTTATTTCATGAGACGTTCATTCATACTATATGATCTCAATCAGCATCCTGCCGGTGGCAGCACAAAAGTCTACGTAAAGCGTGTCACCTGGAGAAAAGTTACCTACACTTCTTCCAAAGATGAGGCCATGCGGCCCGGTATCCTCAAGACTATTTTATTCTCTTTTATCTTTGGTTTCAGTCATTATTCAGTTACTGAATAAACGTTATATTTACACACTATTTTTCCCCGAATCGTCCTTTTACTGCTAATATTTCAATCTGGAATAGTTTTTGTCTACAGCGTCACATCACCTAAAAGAAAACATGTATGAAAGTAGCACGTACCACAGGCTGGTTGCTCATGGCAGCATTATTCACAGCAACCATCGTCTTTGTATCCTGTAAAAGGGATGAAAACAGTAAAGGACAATCACAGTTACAGGTAAGGCTTATCGACAGCCCCCCGGGCGATGTAAAAGAAGTATGGGTGGACATCCAGCAGGTTGAAATCATTATGAGCGACAGCAGCCATCCGTTGCTGCTGACAGGCGTACACCCGGGTGTGTACAACCTGCTTGAGCTAACCAACGGAAAAGATACCCTGCTGGCTGACGCCATGATTCCTGCAGGCACCATCAGCCAGGTGCGTTTAATCCTCGGGGATAATAATTATTTGATCAATGGCGCCGGAGAAAAAATTGCACTGAAAACGCCGAGTGCACAACAGTCCGGGTTGAAAGTACAGATTCACCAGGAAGTGAGTGGTGGTATGCTCTACCGTCTTACACTTGATTTTGATGTGGCACGTTCCCTGGTAAAGGCAGGCAACAGTGGCAACTATATTTTAAAGCCAGTGTTACGCATCATGTCCTTTGCACCGTCCGGTGGCAATATACGTGGTACAGTGGTACCTGATTCTATACTGACTGCTGTATACGCTTTGCAGGGTACAGACACCATTGCTTCTACATTTACCAATACGATGAATGGAAACTACTTTATTAAAGACGTACCGGCCGGCAGCTATGCATTGTCATTTGTTCCAGCCGACACATCTTATAAAGTAGCTATGAAAAACGCAACAGTTGTATTGGGACAAACTACCGTAGTAGATACGGTAAAATTGGTTCATTGATGATAATTCAATATTGAAAATAATTAAACCCCGCATGCAGCGGGGTTTTTTGTTAAAAGTATAGTTTGGAAAAAACGTTCCGGTATAATACCCTTACTGGATCATGATTTTCTGACTATAAGTATTATTGCCGGTGGTGAGCAATGCCACATAAGTCCCCTGGTGCAGGCTGTTGAATCCGTTTACTGATACATTGTTGTCGCCCTGCTGTAATGCTACCATCTTTTGCATCACCATTCTGCCACCCAGGTCCACTACTTTCAGTGTTGTTTGTTCGTTTTTATCAGCACTGATACGTATCGTCGCATTGTCATTAATGACACTGGGGTACATTTTAAAGCTTTCCTTTTTCCCATCCGTTTTAAAGGCCAGTACATTGCTGTAGCTCACGGAGCCATTACTGGCTATCAGTTTCAAACGGTAATAAGCTACGCCGGTATTGCTGTTGCTGCCATCTGTATAATTATAATTGGTAGTGGCATTGGTAACAGATTGGCTGCCGATAGATTGGAACTGGTTGGCATAAAAACTCTTTTCCACCATCACCTGTGCAATATCATTTTTAGCAGCCAGTTCCCACTGCAGGTTAATATTATTGTTTTTTGAAAAACCATTGAATTTAATCAGGCTGGATGAAGCCAGTACAGAACTGGGGAATTTAAATTTCATGAAGTAGTCACTGCGCAAACGCTCCATAGAAGTCTTAGACTTATTGTCGGCACCCACGCGCAGGGTGATGCTGGATACATTGGCATATACCATTGATATCATCACATCTTTTTGAGTGGTATCGATACCATTGTACGTAACAGCAGTAGTATTAATGGCTTTCACCCAACCCGGAGGATAGGTAATACTCAGGGAGGAACCCAATAAATCGTAGTCGACAAAGAAAGCAGATGAAGTTTGAAATTCATCGGATTCATACAATTTATCATCCGGGAATTCATAGCCATCAATATCGATAGCAGTCACCGGAACTTCCGGCAATACAACTGGCGTGTTGGTATTGGTTTTTACAAAATCAAAGCGGAATTCCACATATCCCTTAGTGTGAGCGGGACATTGTATATAGGGCTGGAATGCCTCATCAAAACCTGAAGGTCCGTCCAACTGGTTCAGGCCTATCTTGAAAATATCGGTAATAGTTACCAGCGCATCGGTGGAACCATGTACATTTTTAAAACGGTATACTGCTCCAATTTGGAGGTCAGTACCTGATTCCAGTGTTGGGTTTTTGAAAATATAATCAGGCTGGCTGAAAGCCGACAGGGAAGTAAATAAAGCAAATATCAATATGATACTGCGGGCATTGGTTCTAAGGGTACCATTCGGGTTCATAGTGTCTGTTTCAAAGGGTTTGCGATCTTGGGTCGAATGGCTTTTCCGGATATGGGAGCGAACTAAGTGGTTTCTCTTACTGTAGGCTATTGGATTCTGCGGTTTTCCGAATGCTTATCGTAAAACTCACGGTCAAAAGTATTACCGGTTTCTTTAATACGCAAGCTGGCCGCGGGTTTGAGCCAATCGTACATTTACGAATTGTAAGGGTTAATACTTAAGCATCAGTAGGTTAAAGTCGCCAAAATGTGGATAA
This sequence comes from Chitinophagaceae bacterium, assembly GCA_044223995.1. Lineage (GTDB taxonomy): Bacteria > Bacteroidota > Bacteroidia > Chitinophagales > Chitinophagaceae > JACMLD01. Next base: position 133,018 of record JBGALE010000007.1, on the reverse strand, counting down.
CTATTCACCGAAACATGCGCTCAAAGCGACCAAAACGGGAAAAACGTCCAAATATGGTTAGGCAGATACACCCTGGGAAAATGAACAGCAATGGGACTAAGGAATACAGTAACCAGCGATGGCTGCTGTTTCAATGGAAGGAAAACAATAAAAAAGCCGCTTCGTAAAGCGGCTTCAAATTTCTTTGTTGGGTCATCGGGGTAATGTTCCTTTCAATAGGGTTTGATTTGGTCAGGGATTAGGTTTCCAACAAGGTTTGTCAATGTACCGGATGCTTTTTGGTTTTGTCATTGATACTGGTAATTTTTCAGGGATTGGATGTCGGCTTTCAATCGGATTTCAGGTAATTGATTTTTTCTTCGGATTGGATAACGGATTCAAAATTGTAAATCCTTTTTTTCAGATCCTATATTTTTAGACAATCGCATAAAAAATTTCGGTGAATTGAATAAAACAAAAGATGTACACAAAAAAAGAAATTGGATACATACATCCATTGCAATATGGAAAGGAGCTGTCAATTGCCTGCTTTTGGCAGGCTATATGATTACAGGTTACTACTTATTGCAGATGCGAATAATTAGTTATTCTGTTATTTAATGCCGGATATGCTTTCCGTCAATTGCTGCTGCTGCGTTATTTTATACGGCAGATCGACAATATCCAATACTATGAAAACAGCGGTAGCAGTGCTGGTACTTTTATTATGCGGGCAGATGTGCAGGGCACAAATGTGCCCGGGTGGTGGCGTGAATTTTGGCGGGGCTGTGACATTCGACCCAGCATGGATATATGGATGCAATACCGGTACTTCCTGCAATGGCGGTGTCAACTTCGACAACAGAATTGCCTGTCAGCCAACTACAGCCCTGGATGCTTGTGCACCTGCTCCTTCCTGTACTACCCCTGCCATTACGGCTTCCAATATCTGGTTTAAGTTTTTTGCTGCTGCTACTACAGCAAAAATTTCCTGTTTCCAGAATACATCTTTTGTCATCGGTATACAGGCATTCAGCGGAGGGTCTGCCTGTGGCTCTTTGGTGGAAATAGGATGTTCACTGGCAGGTGGCCCGAGTAGCGGGGTTGTATTAAACCTTAGCGGCCTTACACCTGGTCAGTTATATTATTTCAGGATATTCGGCAGCGCAACGCCCTTATCACAGCGAACCGGCCTTTATTGTTTTTGCGGTACGACAGGGTTAAGCGATTTCGTACTGCCTGTTGTATTAACTTCTTTTGAAGCCGGCCCGGCCTCCAATGGTACGAAGCTCAACTGGACAACCGCGTCTGAAAACAATAGCCAATCCTTTGAAGTGGAGCGCAGTTCAGACGGTAATGCTTATCAAACTATTGCTCATATTCCGGCCATGGGTGTTTCCCTGTCACCACATACCTATTCCTATACTGACCAGGTTAGCAATGGAACATATTATTACCGGCTCCGGCAGGTAAATAGTGAAGGACGTTCCGCTTATTCATCAGTGGTAACCATACAAAACAGTACAGTGGAAAAATTTTCAGTCAGTTATAATACTTCTGTAAAGACATTGACAGCCACCGTACACGAAAACGATCAGTTAACCGTTTTGAATTTACTTGGTCAGCCCCTTCAACACTTCCGGGCAGTGAGCGGTGTCAATACTTTTTCCCTGGCATCACTGCCCAACGGCGTTTACCTGCTGCACAGCAGGGAGCAAAACCAGGTGCGGCGTTTCTGCATTTGCAATTAACTTCTTCATGAATGTGTCACTGCGACACAATTTACCTACATTTGGTAGCTGAAAAAACGGCATTCGTCGCAAATGCACTGCCTGCGGCGATGGACGGATATAACTTGCTGCGTCAATAACAGTCAGCAAAAGGCAGTTTTTTATTCACCTAACAATGATTTCTGCTTATGAAAAAGCATCTGGTATTCTTACGGTTCATGACTATACTACTATTCATGATCCTTGTACAACAACCTTTACACGCACAAAAAACAGGCGCACCGCAACTGGGCAAGGCATCCATCAAAGATGTGGTAGCTGCCATGACACTCGATGAAAAAGTAAAATTACTGGTCGGCAATGGCTTTCACATGCCGGGCGTATCCACACCCAGCGGACCCACCATCGGGCAAACACAGGACAAAGTGCCCGGTGCTGCGGGAACAACATTTGCCATTCCACGCCTGGGCATACCATCCATGGTAGTATCCGACGGACCAGCGGGTGTGCGTATTGATCCCATCCGCAACAAAGACAGTTCAAAAACTTACTATGCCACAGCATGGCCTGTTGCCACTTTACTGGCATCTACCTGGGATACTGCCCTGGTAAAAAAAGTAGGCGTTGCATTCGGTCATGAAATTCATGAATACGGAATTGATATCATACTCGGCCCGGCTTTAAACATACACCGCAATCCACTGGGCGGAAGAAATTTTGAATATTATTCTGAAGATCCCGTGGTGGCAGGTTATATGACTGCAGCGATGGTAAAAGGAATCCAGTCAAATGGCGTCGGCACATCCATCAAACATTTTGCAGCCAATAACCAGGAAACCGATCGCAATACCGTTAATACCATCGTGAGTGAAAGGGCATTGCGTGAAATTTACCTGAAGGGATTTGAAATTGCCGTAAAGCAATCACAACCCTGGACGGTGATGAGTTCTTACAATTATATTAATGGCACATATACATCCGAAAGCTATGATCTTTTAACAACCATCCTGAGAAAAGAATGGGGATTCAAAGGTTTTGTGATGACCGACTGGTTTGGGGGCAAAGATGCCGCAGGACAAATAAAAGCAGGCAACAACCTCCTCATGCCCGGTACCGGCGACCAGGCAAAGAAAATCATGGAAGCAGTGAAGAGTGGTGAATTGTCAGAAAAAGTGATCGATGAAAATGTTGCCGGTATACTGAATATAATTTTGCATTCACCGGTATTCAAAGGATATAAATATTCTGACAAACCCAACCTGAAACAAGACGCCGCCATTTCAAGACAGGCTGCTTCTGAAGGAATGGTATTGCTCAAGAACAACGACCATGCTTTACCCCTGGTGAAATCAGCAAATAAAATTGCGCTCTTTGGTATCGGTGGATATGATTTGGTAGCAGGTGGAACCGGCAGTGGTGATGTCAACAAAGCATATTCCGTTTCACTGGTGGAAGGATTATCCGGTGCAGGCTTTGCAGTAGATGCTGATGTAAAAAAACTTTTTGCCGGTTATTTGGCAGAATACAAAATCAGCCATCCTAAAAAAGGACTCATCGAAGAATTCATGCACCCCACACCACCAGCAGAAGAAATGAAAGTGGACGCCGCCTTGATTGCACAAAAAGCCGTGCAGTCAGATATTGCTATTGTATGCATTGCACGGAATGCCGGGGAGGGCAGGGACCGCAAAATGGAATCAGACTATAATTTAAATGACAATGAGAAAGCATTGATCAAATCAGTTGCCGATGCTTTTCATGCACAGCATAAGAGACTGGTAGTAGTATTGAATATCGGCGGTGTTATCAATGTAGCTGATTGGAGCGATGATGCCGATGCCATATTGCTCGCATGGCAGCCCGGACTGGAAGGTGGCAATGCCATGGCCGATGTACTCAGCGGAAAAGTAAATCCATCCGGTAAACTGGCCACTACATTCCCGGTTAATTACAATGACCAGGCTTCTGCAAAGAATTTTCCCGGAAAAGAATTCCCGGAAAAAGCAACGACCGGTATGCTGGGTATGAAAGCCATCCCGGCCGAAGTAACTTATGAAGAAGGTATTTATGTTGGCTACCGTTACTTCAATACATTCAATGTAAGGCCCGCTTATGAATTTGGTTTTGGCATGTCCTATACCAGTTTCAAATACAGTAGACTGAAATTAAGCAGCGCCAGCTTCAGCGGAAAAATAACTGCCAGTATAACGGTGACCAATACCGGAAAAGTGGCCGGTAAGGAAGTAGTACAATTGTACCTGGCTGCGCCGGCAGGCAAAATTGATAAACCTGCTGAAGAGTTAAAAGCATTTGCCAAAACAGCCTTGCTGCAGCCGGGTAAATCACAGGTACTGACATTTACATTACGTGCAGAGGACCTGGCGTCGTTTAATACGGAATCAACAGCATGGGTGGCCGATGCCGGAACCTATACCGTTAAAATCGGTGCATCTTCCACAGATATCCGTCAAACCGCGACGTTTACACTCGGAAAAGAACTGGTAACAGAAAAAGACAATAAGGTAATGGTGCCGCAGGTAACCATTAACGAATTGAAAAAATAGCTGCTGATTAGTCGACGAATAGTTGATGTTTTACAACAGCCCGGAGCGAACAGTCGTTGACTGCAAGCTCCGGGATTTTTTATGCAGTGGTATTATTATTTACCGCTCATTTTTTTATAGAGGAAATCGAGTGCAGCGCTGTTGGGCATTGTTTTCGATTCCTGCGTAATGCCCAGCACCATTATTTTTTTACCATCACTGGTATAGGGTTCCCATTTGGGAAATCCGTCTCCGTTGGGGTTACCGGTTTTTATAAAATTGGCCCAGTAGCCCGACATCGTTTTGGATAATGCATGATCAACCGGTTCGAAATCACGTTTGAAAAAAGCAAGGTTGTCGTAGGCATAGGGGACTTCGGCAGTATGGAAGGCGCCAAACTTTTTGTATTCGCCAGTTGCCGGTGGTCTTCTTGTAAAACGGTACACAAATACTTTCGCACCACGGCCACTTTCAATATTGGCCCAGGTATAATTTTGCACGCCAAAGATCATATCGCTCGACAAGTTGGTTTGTGATGCATTTGCTTCCGAATCACTGCCCGCAGGGTAGTATTGTAAAAAAGCAGCGGCATCGGCACCATAGCGATCGCCTGCTTCCTTTTTAAATTGTTCTGCTGTTTTTGGCGGACCGAAATTAAATCCCTCTTCTTCATTCCACCCGGTGATGAGTGATACCTTGTTTTCCTTTCCCTGTGAAAATATCGTTGCAATAGATGCTGGTAATACATATCCATCAATCACCGGCCCGCGAAAACCCTGCGCAGTTTTCATCAATGCATCAGCAGGCAATGCACGCATATCGCTGATAGAAGCCGCCTTTAATGTTTGCATAACCTTGCTGCCATCTTTTTCTGCATCGGCCAGTGATGCATTGTTATTGGTAAAATTGGCGCCGCTCTCTGCAATCGCTTTGTTAAACAGGTTTTTTGCCAGCGGCGATGCCACGAGGCAGTTGACGCTCATGGAACCGGCTGATTGCCCTGCGATGGTTACATTGGATGGATCGCCACCAAATGCTGCAATATTTTTCTGTACCCATTTCAGTGCTGCTATCTGATCCAGCAATCCGTAATTGCCGGATGCATTCACTCCTGATTCTTTTGTCAGTTCAGGATGTGCATAGAATCCAAATATGCCCACGCGGTAATTGATACTCACAAATACAATTCCCTTTTTCGCCATGGCTTCGCCATCATAAATCGGGCAGCCACTGCCACCGCTGGAGAAACCGCCACCATATATCCAAACCAGTACAGCATGTTTTTCCCTGCTGCTGCTGGCATTCGTCCATACATTCAGGTAGAGGCAATCTTCGCTGATGGGTTCTTTTGGAATCAAAAACTCTTCCGACCACATGCTAAACGGCATCGGTTTTCCCTGCATGGGGCTGGGTCCAAAAGCAGTACATTGTTTCACGCCATTCCAGGCAACAACAGGTTGCGGCGCTTTCCATCTCAATACTCCAACAGGAGGAGCGGCAAAAGGAATGCCTTTATATATATGTACATCACCACTGCTGTTAACAGCGCCTGCAATCAAGCCACCTTCCACTTTTAAAGGATCTGTTAGTGCAGTAACGGTATCTTTTTTATCGCGGGGATGAAAAGCAACCACCATTGTGATCAGTACCATGGCAGTGATACAAGAAGCAACCGGCTGGATCTTCATATAAGCGTGTTTACAGCAATTTAGTAGTTGTAGGGCAAAGTGCAAAACAGGAGACAGGAGACGGGAGTCAATAGTCGATAGTCGATAGTCAGGAGTCAATATGCAAAGTCAAAATTTAAAATTCAAAACTATAAACTTTAAACTAAAAACTATGAACTATTAACTATGAGCCACCAGCCAAACCCCAAATGCCAAGAACCAAATCCCAAACTCTAAACTCAAGACTATGCACTTCCAACTATCGACTGTTTCTGCGGTCTTTGCGTGAAAGCACAGTGGGGAGACAGGAGACAGTACTCTTTCAGTATTTTGTCACACCGAACGAAGTGAGGTGTCTTTCCTGATACTGTTCTGAAAGCAGCACACTACATTATTAACTTGTCCGTAGAATTGAAGATATTTCATTCATCCGCACCCTTACAAAGAACATGATTGTAAACAGCAGGTATCATTTTTACGTCTATATTCTTACAAACCCCGACAGGACGGTTTTATACACCGGCGTCACCAACAATCTGGCCATAAGGGTTATGGAGCATTGGCAAAACAAGGGGAGCCCAAAGACTTTCGCGGGCAGGTATTATTGTTACAACATAATCTACTACGAAGAATTCCAGTATGTCGAAGATGCAATCGCTCGGGAAAAAGAGATCAAGGGATGGCGTCGTCAGAAGAAAATCGATTTGATTAAGACAATGAACCCAAAGTGGATTTTTCTTAATGAATCTGTCTGTGAAGGCTGGCCACCAGATTTCATACCAAAGCGGTTTTGAATGATATTCTCTATGGTGAGCAAGATGCCTCGCGTTGCTTGGCGTGACAAATACCAAATAAGAAAGTAAAGAAAAGTTAGAAGCGTGAAGTGAGAAGTCAGGAGTCAGTACATTGTTAGTGTATTGTCACACCGAACGAAGTGAGGTGTCTTACATTGACAGACGCCTCGCGTTGCTCGGCGCGACAAACTCCAAACTGTAAACTCAAAACTATCCACTCCCGACTACGGACTATAGACTGTCTTCCAAATCCCAAATCCCAAATACCAAATTATAAATACCTTCGTACCCAATAACCATTGCACCATATGAGTACCATGACCACTACCAAATACGATCCCGTAAAATATGCCACGCCCACCGGAAGCACACTCCATTGCCGCGGATGGATACAGGAAGCAGCACTACGCATGTTGCTCAACAACCTCAACCCTGATGTCGCCGAGCGACCTGATGATTTAATTGTCTATGGCGGACGTGGTAAGGCAGCACGTAATTTCGAATCGCTCGACCTCATCATCAAAGCACTGAAGCAACTTGGTAATGATGAAACACTGTTGATACAAAGCGGCAAGCCTGTCGGCATACTCACCACCCACAAGGATGCACCCAGGGTATTAATTAGCAATTCACAACTCGTACCCAACTGGGCCAACTGGAAACATTTTGATGAACTGGAAAAAAAAGGCCTGATGATGTATGGCCAAATGACGGCCGGCAGTTGGATTTATATCGGCAGCCAGGGTATTGTCCAGGGTACGTATGAAACCTATGCAGCCATTGCCAGCAAACATTTTGGCGGTTCACTGAAAGGAACGCTCAATGTAACGGCCGGACTGGGTGGCATGGGTGGCGCACAACCACTGGCCATTACCATGAATGAAGGGGTGGCGCTGGTGGCAGAAGTAGAAGAGTGGCGCATCGACAAACGACTGGAGACAAAATACCTCGATGAAAAATACACCGATATTGACCAGGCCATTGATGAAGCAATAAAGTGTAAGGAGAAAGGGTTGGCCAGGAGTATTGGGGTATTGTGCAATGCTGTAAACTTATTGGAAAGATTGCTGCAGCGGAATATTATACCGGATACATTAACCGATCAGACATCGGCACATGATCCGCTGATTGGTTACTGGCCGCATGACATCAGTTATGAACAGGCAAAAGTATTGCGGCAGGAAAACCCACAGCAGTATACCGATTATGCCTATGCGAGTATGTACCTGCATGTGCAGTATATGTTGCAGCTGATGGACAAGGGCGCTATCACTTTTGATTATGGCAATAATATCCGCGCCCGTGCACAGGAGTATGAACAAAAGACGCATGCCTCCCGACTCACGACTCACGACTGTTTTGCCTTCCCCGGTTTCGTTCCCGCCTATATCCGTCCGCTTTTCTGTGAAGGCAAGGGCCCGTTCCGCTGGGCGGCCTTGAGTGGCGATCCGAATGATATTGCCGTAACCGATGAAGTGATTGGAAAATTATTTCCTGAAAACGCTTCTTTACAACGCTGGTTGAAACTGGCCAAAGAACGGATAGCTTTCCAGGGATTGCCGGCGCGCATTTGCTGGCTGGGACAGGGTGAGCGCGAAAAGGCAGGGTTGGCATTTAATGAACTGGTGCGCACGGGAAAAGTGAAAGCGCCGATTGTGATAGGAAGGGATCATTTGGATACGGGCAGTGTAGCCAGTCCCAATAGGGAAACGGAGTCCATGCTCGATGGCAGTGATGCCGTAGCGGACTGGCCGGTATTGAATGCATTGGTGAATACAGCAGGCGGCGCCAGTTGGGTGAGCCTGCACCATGGCGGTGGAGTAGGCATGGGCTATAGCATACATGCCGGGATGGTGATTGTTGCCGATGGAACAGCAGAGGCAGCGGCACGCCTCAGCCGCGTGCTGCGCAATGATCCGGGTATGGGAGTAATCAGGCATGCGGACGCCGGTTATGAGATTGCCCGCGAAACTGCTAAGGCGCATAACTTAGATATCAATCAACAATTGAAGAATAAGTAAAGCGGGAGCCCCGAACTTGTTTCGGGACGGATGCTCGGTATAATATAGCAGAATGAACCGCTTATGAAAGAAATTTCGATATAAAAAGCGCCAATCCTCTTGTGAAAAAAAGCTAGGTTCAAAAGGGATTGCCCGACTTCCGGATTATTTAGCATCTTCTTGCGGTAAATTATAAGAATACAACCTATATTTTTTTATTTTCAGACAAGCCTAGTGATAGTCAAATACAATAGAAATATTGAAACCATTGTCTGTAGGGCATTTACAGGGATTTGGATCTCTTTTTCGAAAAAACTTCTGCCGTCACAATTCAAATATTTTAAATGGCCTCGGGAATACTGGTCATCAAAAGTTTAAAAAAAATAGTTTTACTAAAAAAACGCAAAATTTTATCGTAATATTGTAGTTTTGTTAAAATAACTAAAGTTAAACTAAATATCAAGAGTATAGCCGCTTCGCACTCCTCAATATCTGAAGCCAGTATTTTTTTATTTTCAGACAAGCCTGGTGATAGTCAAATACTATAGAAATATTGAAATCACTGTCTATAGGGCATTTACATGAATTTGGATCTCTTTTTCGAAAAAAAGCTTCTGCCGTCACAATTCAAATATTTTAAATGGCTTCAGGAATACTGGTCATCAAAATATAGATAATGTATGTTTTTTTATAAAAACTAAACATTTTTGTAATTTTATTATTTTAAAATAAAATATAAAATAAAAATGTGCGAAAAACTACTATGTTTTTAAGTATAAGCGTATGTTTAAGACATAATCCCGCAGTATAGATTTTTCTATCGCAATTTTTATTTCTATGGATCGTTGACAGCAAAAAACTACTTATTTTTGTCATTGGATAATAAAAATATTATTTATGAACAGTAAAATAAATGTCTATAATATATTGGCAGATTTTGTAATACCGCATCATTGGCCAAAGACATCTATATATAGGTTGCGATCAGTTCGAGCCCGGGTTTTGAAGAAATGCGGCAGGTCAGATATTGAAATTACGGAATTATTGCCGTTTATTAAGAAAATAACAAAAGATAGCTTAGTTGAAAAAAATAGTACTCTTATAAAGGTGCGTACTTTAAATACCTATCGCTCTGTTTTGATTAGATATTTAACTGAACGAATCGTAAATAGGCACTTGTCACGATGGGAAGCAATAAAATTTATAAACTCAATTACAAATTAAAATAATAATGAAAATGAACCAGAATAGCGACATACAAAACTTAACAGAGTTTGTACAAAAGGCAACCAAGCTCGGAAAGTATAATGCAAACACGGGCACAGGGATTTTAAATGCAATACGAACTGCGGAAAAAGGCTTATCATCTGAAGAGCCTAAAGATGTTGATTATTTGCTCGATCATTTAGAAGAACTTTTCTTTCGACAAAAGGACTTAGGATTATCCCCACAAAGTCAAGGAGTTTATTTTGCCAGAATAAAAAGAGCTGTAGAAGATTTCAAAAAATTTGGAACTGATGCAAGATCTATATACTCATGGTCGCCCAAAATGAGGGTAAAAAAAGCGAATAATAAGCGAACAATATCTGAGAAAAATGAAGATGAAACTGAGAATGCAGAAATGCAACCAAAAAGTACTGGCCGATCAGACGAGGTTATCAAGGAAATAAATGGTGTTAAGCTAAATGTCGTTACATGGAGACTAAGGCCAGGTGTATTAATTAAAATTGAGCTCCCTGAAGATTTAACTCAACAAGATGTCGATAAAATAAAAAAGCTGCTCGATTTGGAAATTGAATGAAGAAATTGTCCATTTTATATTTTATAAACTCAAAGTCATGTCAGAAAACTTCAAATCATTCCCATTGATTCCAATTTCAAATTGGAACAATTTGAGAAGTCAATTCAAGAAAAGTATTCCTGGAACTATTACAAGTAACTATTTATCTGCTGTTATTGGGATTTCAGAGCCTTCTGCAAAATCAACCGTTTTTCCAACTTTGCGGCAAATAGGTCTAGTGGATAAAGAAGGTAATATTAATCTTGATTTAGCAAAAAAGCTTAGGGATGATAATTCTTATCCTGATCTCTGTGTTGAGATTCTCAAAAAAATATACCCAAAAGAATTGACAGACGCATTCCCTGACAAGGACTCCAACAAGGAGAGAGTTAAATCTTGGTTTATGAATCATACAGGGGCTGGCGAATCAGCAGTTGGTAAGATGACGAGTTTTTATTTTACGCTACTTGAAGCGAATCCGAATAGCAATGGAACTGCAGCTGCAGCAAGAGGTAAGGAAGTAAAGTCAAAAGTGTCTAAACAAAATCAGGGTAGAAGAAATACAACTCAAAAAATTAACGAAGCTACTAATGCAGAACAAAATAGCCGAAAATTATCAAACCCAGATCTCAACATAAATATTCAGATTCATATCTCGTCTGACGCATCACCTGATCAAATAAAAAGCATTTTTGAGAACATGTCAAAATATATTTATAAAGACTAAGTAAATGGAAATATCTTCACTTTACACATTTCTACAACTTGCGAAAGAAATTGACGGCGTCTCCCCAAAGGAATGGTTGCCGCCTGCGGAAGGATATGAAGCAAAAAGCCAAAGTATTGTTTATATACCTTTAGTAAAAGGCACACGAAGTTATATAGAGAAAATTGCAAACCAAATTAATGGGACTTATGAGCAAGGCTGGTTTGATGCCTGTGGAGTAATGATAAGAAGACTTTTAGAAACATTGATCATAGAAATGTTCGAACATCATAAAATCGAAGCAAAAATTAAGAGGAATGGAGATTATTTATATTTGAAGGACTTGATTGCCGCGACATTAGTTGAATCCAGTTGGACTCTTGGAAGGAATGCTAAAAATGCACTGCCTAAGCTTAAGGATATTGGAGATAAGTCAGCCCACAGTCGAAGGTTTAATGCGATTCGTCATGATATAGATGATATTAAACCCGACTTGCGTACAGTGATTCAGGAATTTTTGGTGATCGCAAATTTAAAATAAGTGCAGTTATTAGTACTTGGATTGCTGGTGTCTACGCTCATTTTGTTTTATGCAGGTCTTCCTGCTTTTCTGTCCGCGGGAGGCGCTCCTCTGTTAAACTCTGCGAGGGTATAGATGGGATTATTATTAAAATAATAGCCCGGAAGCCGGTTCTGCCCTCAAACATAACTAACAACAAAGAGAACAGCGGACATTCCGGGCATTACCCGCATAGACATGCAGGAGATGCAAAATCACGTGTATCTAAACCTGAACATGAGAAAATGGAAACATGAACTTTAGAAACTATTCTATTCTCACAGATTTTCATCTGGATAGCTCCGTCAAAATAGAGTTGGCATCATTTTATACCTCCGCCTTTGGTACGCATAATAATAACAGGCCCACGAATAGTATATGGCACTTTATAAAATTTTGAATCGAATTTTCCATAAATAAACAAATCATAGAAGTCGACTTGTACATTTTCGGTACCACTCATTTCATGCTCAAAAACAACCTGAATCAAAATATACTTTCTTTTTTTATCGTTTGGCCACAGGCCATCACTCATTCTAATGGCCCTTATCACTTCCTTCGCAAAAACGCTACCTTCTTTATTCATGGTGGCAACTGTATCTATGTGCCCATTACCTGAAATCCAAATAAACGCATTGACAATGCCACTTAATTCCTGTTCGTACCCTTCTTTGGGATATTGCAGATGCTTGCTTAAAAAGCTATCAATATTAAAATCAAGTTTCTGACTACTTTTTGAAGCAATATTCTGTGCATTACCTACAAAAAAATAAACTAATAATGTCGCTATTAATAACACAGGTTTCATAATATTTCAGTTGAATCAGGTTTAATTACACCTTGTTAAGTTATATGTCTTATACACCAAATTAGTTGTATCTCGCCCGTTTAAATTTATTGTTTTTACGGCATTAGTGTCAGGTTTCATCATCCAGGCAGTCGTCATATGCAATCCCCCCCATGCTAATCCATTGGCAATTGTGTCAGAAACCGCAGGATTAAATGACTGAATTGCGTTTTTCATTTTTGAAATATAGTTATTTGCCATTTCATTATGCTGTGCTGTATCTGCATGTGTACGTAAAACCCGCTTATATTGCCAGAATATTGGAAACATATTTTTGAAAGTGGTTGAATCCATGTAACTCTGCGTATACTTATAATAGTGGAAATTAATGTAAGCATGAATGGCCTCATGAAAAATTGTTATCAAAATATATTCTCTCGATGAGTTTTTAAGTACCCATGGGTTTAAACTGATAGTTTGATTGTAGATATGACTGTTCCAATTTGGAATAGAAGGTAATGGGGTAATGCCATCAGCACTATCTTTGGTAAAACTTGTTTCTATTTGAAATGCAAGGTTTATTGAATCCGTTACGCCAAAAATGTCATGCATAATTTTATTCACTTCGCTATTAATTGTTGGGAGTTTTGCCAATATACTCTGCGCACAGGGATATCCTTTTAATGAATCAATAATAGCAAAGTTGCCACTTTCCCACCAAAGCCAGGGATAACCCAGTTCAATGCCAGGGAAGAATTCCTCTGTTACCACTATTCCATTTAATATACGGTAGTCACTCAATGCACACCACCAGTTGCCATCGGGGCATTCAGGACTGCCGGTATTTCCGTTATTGCTGCTTCCACCATTGCCATTGGGGTTGTTATTGTTGTTGTTATTCCCGTCGCTTAATGGCACGCCGCCACCGCCTGCATTATCAATAATGTCTATCCAATAAGTGGTGGACTGGCATTGCGTTTCATAATGCCCACCATTACAGTTTGGATCACCGGGCGGGCAGCCTACCACTTCACCATCATCGTTACTCACCCACATATCCTCGCAGGTGGTGGTGGTAACGGGTACTGTTAGCGATAATACATTGTTTGTATTGGATGATGCAGCACCCTGGACCGGTTCTTTACCAATTTTTACAAAAGTCCTCTTAGGAATTTTGCCATTTGCCAACCTGTTAAACAGTCTTTTATCGCCAATGGAAAACATACGGTGCCCGAAAGATTGTTTTTGCAATGTCATCATTTGCATGGCCATTGATTCAGCCGTCAATCCATTGCCGGATGAGCCGAACCCGAATTTTGCATAATCTTTTCCCCGGAAAAGACGGATGGTAACAGTGTCGTTTACCTTGCAGGCTAAAAAGGAATTCACATAGGATGTATTGGCCTTTACCAATGGCACCAGCACTACAGTATCTCCTGAAACTCCTGATGAATTATTAGCCGATCCTGCTGCAGCAGATCGTACATCAGCAGCATTAGCCAGAATGGTAGACCCTTCCCAGCGGGGAATACCTTCTTTTACGGCAATGTTGTTTAAAAAATGTTGCTGACTGTCCTGCGCCCTGATGGCTGCAGCTATCCTGCTAAATATTGGATTTGAGTGGGCGGGCACCTGTAGAAAAGCATCTGAAGGAGATTGATTGAGATAAGCCTGAGATCCATCAGCATTGATTTTACTGCAATTAAAAAAAATAAAGCCTGTAGCAGTTAACGCAGTCAAAAAAAGGCAGATTGTTTTTGCTTGCTGTTTCATAAGAGTAGCGTTTGGTGATAAAAAATTATCAACCAAATTATTCATGTGCAATGAAAACAACCGTAGAAAAAATTCGGCTATGCCATAGAATTTTTTGCAAAGAATTGGTGTAGCCAAATAAAAATAGCTCTGGATTTTGTGTTTAGTGAATAATAAGCTACCATTTTACTACTACTGTCTTTCATGAACAAATAGCCGGCAACAGGATAACCATCACCGCCACCGATCTGCCGGGCAATGCAACGGTGATGGAGATAGTTATTCAATAAAAACATGGTGCAGCAGCAGGTTGATTTTCGCGTGCCTATTCCGCAAAGTTCCCTGCGGGAGACATTGCAGGGACATAAATATGATACGTCATGCCTGCGAAGGCAGGCATCTCACTAACACGAATCCACAGAGATTCCTCCCGGCTTCAGCCGGGACGGGAATGACGTTACTGTTGAGTGTTATCATCCGCAAAGTCCCCTCCGGGAGACTATGCGGAGGCAAAATAACGGTGGGTGATATTTGGGATGATCGATTTCCGGCGTTGCGCTCTTTTGATCTTCGCGCCTTTTGCGTGAAATAACAATAAGATGCATGTGGTACTGCAAAAAAATACACCCGGGAAGCCCCGGGCGTATTACATGGACAAACTGTATCGGAAAGTAGGTTTGCTTAATATTTGGCAGCAATCTTATAGAAGAACATAGATGGTTTTCCTTCCACACCACCTTCTTTCATTTTATCCATCAGCGCTTTTGAACTGCCAAATGCTTTCGCCTTGGCCACATCGGCTACAGCAAATACAATGGTCACACTGTGTGTATCGCCTACTGTATGTGCCAGCACCCTGTCGGTAAGGCCGGCATCCATGCGTGCTTGCTTGTCGGCATCAAATACTTTTTTCCAGGCGTCCCAGTCTTTTACCTTGTGTTTTACCATTAGCCTTGCGGTTTGCTGGATGGCAGTCGTGTCGTTCATCACTGCTTCCAGGAAATCGAAGGATGGCACACCGATAACACCGGCCTTGGCCATTCTTGCTTTCATATCCTTGTCGGTCGTCATGGCCCTTGCCTTGGTAACATCATCCATTTTCATGGCTACCATCACCATATTGGAATCGTCAATACCCCTTGCGATAACATAGTTGTGCAGTCCGTTGGCAAGACGGGCAGAATCGTGCGCGTCGTAGCCAGGTTTCCATTTGGCATAGTTGGCTACTTTATGGGTAACCGTCATCACCATCATGGGGCCTGCAGGAACCGGGGCAGGTGGCGGAGGCGCCATGGTATCTTTTTTCGAAGCGGAGGTATCTGCACCGGCAGTATCCGCTTTTTTGTCGCCGGCATTATTGCAGGCGCTTAGAAACAGCACAACTGACACAGCACAAAGCTGCGTGAGAAACTTGAATTGCTTCATTGTGTTTAGCGTTTTTAAATGATGTAAATAA
The DNA here is from genome assembly GCA_044223995.1 of Chitinophagaceae bacterium. Lineage (GTDB taxonomy): Bacteria > Bacteroidota > Bacteroidia > Chitinophagales > Chitinophagaceae > JACMLD01. Next base: position 117,265 of record JBGALE010000007.1, on the reverse strand, counting down.
ATGCGGAACGGAAAGTGACAGGGGGTAGCAGAAAGGGTTTACTGTATGAAATGTAGATATTAATATCTTTTCAGCAAAAAATTGTTTTCAACGTAGTTAAGTTTACAGTCTTTAGTTTAATGTTTTGAGTTTTGAATTTTGAATTTTCACTTTGGTTCTTGGATCTTAGAATTTGAAATTTGGATTTGGAATTTGGGATTTGAAAGGCAGTCTCTAGTCAGTAGTCGATAGTCGGGAGTAAGTAGCAGCGTTTCGGGTTTTGAGTTTTGAGTTTGGCGCATGGCATATAGCATATAGTTCATGGCACATAGTTGATAGTTAGAGTTTTGAATTTTAAATTTTGATTTTTGACTCCTGACTCCCGACTTCCCACTCTCATTCCACGCAAAGATCGCAAAGGAAGAATACGAACGCAACTATGAACCCGAAACCCAAAACTATAAACTAAGTACCCGCCAATTCATCCCATTTCTTCACATTCACGCCGCGGATCAGCAACCAAAGACAAACAGAGAGTTCGCCGATAAAGGCTGGCGCCAGTATCAATGGAAACAATGCATCCGACAATGATGGGTAAAGTATCAGCGCAAAACTGTTGACGAGATAACAAACACCTGCTATTTGTATCATTACACCCAATGCTTTTGGTAAAAAGCGGGATCTAAACATCAGGTATCCATCTATCAGGCACTCAACGCCAAAGAATATCAGCCCTACAGCAAAACCATATCCATGTGCTTTGATGGCTAAATAACCAAATGCCTGTAGTTGCTCTGTGGTAAATGATTTGAGATAAGCTGCATTGTCCAGCAGGAGGAGCGGCATGATGAGGTTCATTTTATTGGCAACCAGCACGGCGGTTTGTATCAATCCAAACAACAGGGCCAGTATAGCAAGGTTCTTGTTCACCCTTCGAAACAACAGGTAATATACGATTGCTACAACAAGATCGCAGAGATGCATAACAATATCGCCTGCAATACTGATGCGCCACAGCAGGGAAGAGGCCGTAATATTATGCGCGGTAGCTGCTGCATCGCCATTGACAATGATCTTATTGCGTATAAACATTTCACCGATGAGCCCGGCAGCAATGATAATTAAATAAGCGAGTCCGCCGATCCTGGCATACACTTGCGGTGATCTTTCTGCCCCGGTGATGGTCATGTGATGGTAGGTTTGGTGTGGCAAGGTAAATATAGTCCAGAGTTTTTAGTTTCGAGTTTCGAGTTTGGTTCTTGGAATTTGGGATTTGAAGGGCAGTCTGTAGTCTTTAGTCGGTAGTCGGGAGTAAGTAGCAGCGTTTCGGGTTTTTAGTTTGGAGTTTAGAGTTTGGGATTTGGTATTTGGAATTTGTCACGCCGGGCAACGCGAGGCGTCTCTCTTTGTAAGACACCTCACTTCGTTCGGTGTGACAATACACTAAAAATGTACTGTCTCCTGACTTGTCGTTTCTCAACTAGTCTTTACCCACAGTAAAATGTCCGTAACGGTGAACAATGGTGCAGTCGCGGCAGGGTTCAGGGAGCGGGCCCTTTATGTTTTCTCCCAGGAAGTAATTTCGAAGCGCTATGAATTTTTCAGCATTAAATTGTTGCTGCATCGGCGTGGCATCATGATCGTGCTGATAAGAAAAGAATTTGTGCTCCTGCCTGTGCCCGTTGCCACAACCGAATAAACCACCATCGATGTCAATGCGCAGGTCTGTCCACAGGAAGGGACATGACCTGGGCAAATGGAATGGCTCCCATTGTAATTCATCCAGGTTGTATTCATACTCGGTACAGGGCTTACCGGTCAGGTAAGTACCATTGGCATAACCGGTAACATATACCACTTCATTGGCACCATGCTCCAACGCCAGTTTCCTGAATTGTTTTATCTCATGCCAGTTGTGTTCAAATACCAGGAACTTGGCGGTAATAAAGGGGAAAGAGGTACCGCATTTTTTCTTGCGGGTGTCTATATCTTTCATTACTGATAATACATACTGCAGATCGCCTCCTTTGCGGTACTTCTGGTAGGTTTCTTCTGTGGCACCGTCGATAGAAACAACCAGGTTTTTCAGTTTGCAATCTATCAGCTTTTGTGGCAAATCTTTTATATGTGTTACCAGGTTGGTATGAATGCCTGTCCACAAACCCTTACTGTTTGCATAGGCGCAGGCGGGAAAGAAATTTTCATTGAGTAATGGCTCTGCATGCATGTGAAAGAACAACTGGAAAGATTTTTTATAAATGAGATCGACCTCCTTCTTTAATAAGCCGATGCTGGCATAGTGGATTTTATCCGGGTGACCGGTTTCATTCGTTGTCCCTATTAAACAGCCCGGGCAGTGTAATGCACAACCTGTACTGCTTTCTATTTGTACAGAGGGGGGCAGGTAAGAAACACGTGCTTTTTTAAAGGCTTCGCGTTTGTACCGGATATAGTTGGACAAACGTGAATAAAAATATGGCTGACGGATAAAAAACAAGAATTTGATGAGGTGAAACTTGTTGAGCCTCCTGGACCTCCAGTGCCTGGCGACAATTGATTTCCGGTGTGAAAAGGCAATATGCAGCATTTCTTTATGAAAGGCGGACTGGGATATTTCACCGGGGGTATATTTTGGCGGTGAATAGAAATTTTGCGTGTTTTCCATACCCAATGTTTTATAATTAAGGAAGCAGGAAGAGTCTGGAACGCCTTCCTGCGATAAACGTACACGGCTAGGGTAAGAAGCCTGGCTTCTACAATCTGTTGTCCAGTCTGTCGAAATGAAACGGGCCGACGAGTTAAATTACAATAACTAAGATAGGGCGGATGTGTATTCTTCAGTTTGACCCTTGTCAATGAACCTAATGACTGTCATCAGTGAGCGTAGTCAATTATTTGATATTTAAAAGGCAGCCTATAGATCGGGGTTGATAGTTCATAGTTTTTAGTTTGGTTCTTGGAATTTGGGATTTGGGATTTGAAAAGCAGTCTGTAGTCTCTAGTCGATAGTCGGGAGTAGAGTTTCGGGTTTATAGTTTCGAGTCTGGAGTTTGGTTCTTGTTATTTAGTATTTGGAATTTGTCACGCCGGGCAACGCGAGGCGTCTCTCAATGTAAGACACCTCACTTTGTTCGGTGTGACAATACACTAAAAAAAGTACTGTCTCCTGACTTACTACTTATAACTTACAACTTATGACCCTGCAGCTTTTCGCCTTAATTAAGTATTTTGCCGGTGATAATGATCAACATGCAGCTACAGCAAAATATTTCACTCAAACCATACAATACATTCGGCATTGAAGCCATTGCCCAGCAATTTGCCAGTTTTAACTCGGCAGATGATCTCGCAGGCTTGCTGGAAGAATATGGAAACCCATCGCTGATCCTCGGTGGCGGCAGTAATATCCTGCTCACAAAGAATATCGATGGACTGGTACTGAAAAACGATATCACCGGTATTGAAACAGTTGCCGAAGACGACAATCACTATTATATAAAAGCAGGGGCGGGGGAGAACTGGCATGGCTTCGTGACGAACTGTATTGCCGCAAACCGTGCAGGCGTGGAAAACCTTTCCCTGATACCGGGCAATGTGGGCGCCAGCCCCATGCAAAACATCGGCGCCTATGGTGTTGAGATCAAAGAAGTATTTCATGCACTGGAAGCTTATCATTTGCAGGATAAATCCATTGTTAGCTTTTCCGCAGCGGATTGCCGGTTTGGATACAGGGAGAGTGTGTTCAAAAGAAAATATAAAGATCAGTTTGTAATACTGAACGTTACTTACCGGCTTAATAAAAAAGCGGTTTACCATACCAGTTATGGTGCCATACAGGAAGAACTGGAAAAGATGGGTGTGAAAGAATTGTCCATACAGGCCATATCACAGGCCGTGATCAATATACGTTCCTCCAAGCTTCCCGATCCCAAACAGGTGGGCAATGCTGGTTCATTTTTTAAAAACCCGGAAGTGCCGATGGCACAGTATGAATCATTGAAAAATAGTTTCCCCGCGATAGTAGGTTACCCATTACCAAACGGACAGGTAAAACTGGCCGCCGGCTGGATGATAGAACAATGCGGTTGGAAAGGTTACCGCAAAGGCGATGCAGGTTGTCATGCCAAACAGGCGCTGGTATTGGTGAATTATGGAAATGCAACGGGTCATGAAGTGTATGCACTGAGTGATGCGATTGTAACATCAGTAGAAGATAGATTCGGTGTGACACTGGAAAGAGAAGTAAATATTATTTGACCCACTCCTGTTATTTCTTCAGATCGGAATAGGCACTGCCGATAAACTGCGTGATATCGGATGCTATCATGGCTTCTTCTGTGTACATCGCTGCTGCATGATCGCCTGCCAGCCCATGCAAATAAACGCCCAGCAATGCCGCCTGCTCCGGTGCATAGCCCTGCGCCAATAAACCAGTAAGCATACCCGTTAGTACATCACCACTGCCACCGGTAGCCATACCGGGATTGCCGGTTGAATTAAAATAATTGACGCCACCGGGCATGGCAATAAAACTGCGGTGTCCTTTCAATACAATGATCAGTTGTAAATCTTTTGCCTGTTGTTTTGCCCTGCGCACACGGTCGAAATCATTTTGTGATTTTCCAAATACCCGGTCAAACTCTGCCGGGTGTGGTGTAAGTATGGAAAATTTGGGAATCTTTTTCAATAATGCAGGATAAGAAGCGATCACCGTTAATGCATCGGCATCAATAACGATGGGTTTGTTATAACCGGTGAATAAAGCATCAAGTAAATCAACATGCGTGGAAGGATGCCCCATACCCGGGCCGATACCAATGGCATCATATTTTGCGGGGTCGGTAATGTAACGAATGCACTGATCGCCTTCTTCAATCTTGCACATGGCTTCGGGTACGGTGGTTTGTATAATATCATAACCGCATGCTGCTGTATGTAGTGTTAGTTTCCCCACGCCGATACGCAGGCAGGATTGCGCTGCCAGTACGGCTGCACCCATAAACCCATAGCTTCCTGCAATAATGGCGGCATGTCCATAAGTTCCCTTGTGACTAAACCTTGCACGCGGATGATAAATCGCGCGGACAAATTCCCTCTCTATTAATGTGGCTTCGTAGCTGATGGTAGATAAAAAATTATTCAGCAAACCTATTTCCAGCACATGCACTTCACCGGTATACTGTTCATTTTCCGCCATCATAAAAGCCATCTTCTGGCACTGGAAGCTGAGTGTATGTGTAGCCCTGACAATATTAAAGCCCGCAGAAGAATTATCCGCCAGCAAACCGCTGGGCATATCGATGCTGATGATGTGGTGCGAAAAGATATTGATGTGTTGTACCAGTGCAGCCGGCAACCCTTCCAGTTTCCTGTTGAGACCTGTTCCAAACAGGGCATCAATAACAGTCACTAATGGTGGCAGTATGGGAAAATGATTTTCGGATTGAATATAATGGATGGCTGCATCAGTTTCATGCAGTCGCGCGAGGTTGAGCTGGAAATCGTTGGTACCTGCCTGCCCGAGTTCGAGGATATGTACCGATACTTTTGCATTCAGTTTTGACAACAGTCTTGCAATGGCCAGTCCGTCACCGCCATTGTTTCCCTTACCACAAAAAATATGAAACTCACCGGGCAGGTAATATTGCTGCTGCAGCCATTGTACACAACGGATGGCAGCGGCTTCCATCAAATCGACAGAAGCAATCGGCTCATGTTCGATGGTATACTGATCCCAGTCGTGAATTTGTTTGGCGGAGAGAATGACCATGCCATGAAGTTAATTATTTCATGTCAGGCGCATATCCGAATACAGGCTGGACGGGGTTATTTTTTGGCGCGTTTGCGGTGGTGGTGCCGTTTGTGCACCACTTTGGCGCGTGCTTCGCCACCGCCGGAGCCTTCCACTTCTTCCTGGCCATTGGTGGTCTGCATATAATTACCAAAGAGGTCGCTGAGTTTCCTGGACGCATAGATCCGTTTGTTGAAACGGTTGCCCAGTACAATGATGGTAGCTTTTTCATCAATCAGCCGCACGAAGACGGTGTTATTGCCATGCCACCAACCATTGTGGTAGAGCAATTTTTTACCATTGTCCAAAAAGGTCATGCGCCAGCCGAGACCGTAATTACGCCTGCCTTCTTTTTCAAAACTATAGCCTGCAAATGCTGCGTCGAGTGTTGATTGTTTAAAGAACTGCCCGGCATAGAGGGCCTGGTCCCATTTGAGCATATCGCGGACGGTGCTGTAAATATTTTTATCGCCATATACTTCATCGAGAAACTCCATCTTGAATTCGCGGGTATTGTACTGGTAGCTTTTCAATGCCCTTGCGGTATCCTTCAGCGTAAACACATAGGTATCGTTCATCTGCAGTGGGGTGAAAAATGTTTCCTGCAGGTAATCGGCATAACTACGGCCCGATACTTTTTCAATCACCAGCGCCAGCAATGCATAGTTGGTATTGCAGTAGCTGAAATGTTTGCCGGAGGCAAACTCCAGCGGCGGGTGCATGGTGTACAGTGAATTCAGTACATCGGCATTGGTCGCCATCTTGCGTTTGTCCCATCCATTTCTTTCGAGGTAATGAACATAATTGGGAAGCCCGCTGCGGTGGCTGAGCAGCATTTTTACGGTGACGCCCTGGTAGGGGAATTTTGGAAAATATTTACTGAGATCATCATCGATATTCAGCTTGCCCTGCTCCCATAGTTTTAATACTGCCATGGCAGTAAATGTTTTTGATACAGAAGCTAAATGGAAAGCGGTATGCGGAGCGAGTGAGTCTTTGTGCAGGCGGGGATTGGTAAAACCTTCATATTTTTCATAGACTACGGCTCCTTCCTTTGCTACCAGGATGCTGCCGTTAAATGTGCCACGGTCGAGCAACAGGCTGTCAAAGAAGGATGCGCATGCCGATCGGTATTGTTCTTTTTCCTTATCTGAAATGGTATCTGCAGGAGAGGGCGCTGCCGCCACGGTGGCGGGTATAAGCGATGCCTTTTTACCCCCGATGCTGTTGCAGGCGAGCAGGGATACTATTACGGAGCCTCGTAGAATGGTTTTTAACAGGAACATCAAATGATCAATCAAATAGGTTATGGAATAGATGTATTTAGCAAAAATAATGCTACTTTTCTAATAATGCTAACATCCGTTTTTTATTGTATGATGTGAATAAAGGATATTTGCGCCTTAATTGACAGAATGATCCATGGCTACAGAGAAACAACCCACCAGCTACCCCAAGGACAAGATTAATATACTTTTTTTAGAGAATATCAGCGATGCAGCAGTTAAATACTTTAAGGATGCCGGTTATGCTTCTGTCCGCAAACTAAATGGCGCCCTTTCAGAGGAACAATTGATGAAGGAGGTAAAAGACGTTCACCTGCTGGGTATCCGTTCCAAAACACAGATCACCAAAAATGTACTCGCTGCCGCCAACAAACTGCAGGCGATTGGCTGCTTTTGTATTGGTGTGAACCAGGTAGATTTAAAAGCTGCCCGACAGAACGGGGTAGCGGTGTTCAATGCACCATACAGTAATACGCGTTCCGTGGCGGAACTGGTTATCGGACTAGCGATCATGCTCATACGCCGCATCCCTGACAAGAACAAAGCTGCCCATGAAGGCACCTGGATGAAGGAAGCCAAGGGCAGTTATGAACTGCGTGGCAAAACACTGGGCATTATCGGTTATGGCAATATCGGCTCACAGGTAAGTGTACTCGCAGAAGGGTTGGGGATGAAAGTGGTGTTCTACGATACCGTAACCAAACTGCCATTGGGAAATGCCATTGCGAAAAAAACACTGAAAGAAGTGTTGACTGTTGCCGATGTGGTGACCCTGCACGTTCCGGAGACCAGCCAGACAAAGAACATGATCAATAAGACGACTATTAAATATTTTAAGAAAGGCGCGATTGTGATCAATTATGCGCGGGGTGAAGTGGTGGACCTGGATGCATTGGCAAAAGCTATTACAGATGGGGCCATCAGTGGCGCTGCGGTGGATGTATATCCCTGGGAACCGGAAAAGAATGGCGACAAGTTTCAAACACCGCTGCAAAACCTGCCCAATGTGATCCTTACACCGCATATCGGTGGTTCTACCGAAGAGGCGCAAATGAATATTGGCGAAGATGTGAGCAATAAATTGTTCCAGTACCTGGAGATGGGGGTATCAACCGGTTCACATACCATTCCGGCGCTGAGCCTGCCGCCACAGGAAGGCACGCACCGCATCCTGCATATTCACAACAATGTGCCGGGTGTATTGTCTGCCATCAATACGCAGTTGTCCAAACACAATATCAATATCCTGGCGCAGTACCTGAAGACCAATGATGAAATTGGCTATGTGGTACTGGACGTGGATAAGAAACTGTCGAGCCAGGCGCTTCAGTTGCTAAAGGAAGTGAAGGATACGATCAAAGTGCGTTTACTGTATTGATATTAAATATCAGGTAAGCTTTTTCTCCATCCTGTAATCCACCAGGAAATAGCCATTGCCGATATCGATGTCTTCGTTGCAAAGAATGGAGAAGCCCAGTCGTTTGTAAAATTCAATGGCTTTATCGTTATCCCGTTTTACATTTAATATAAGGCTATTGGCGCCAAGTGGCAGGATATCATCAATTACAGCATCGATAAGCGCACGACCGATCCCCTTTCCCTGGATATCTGTACGCACATAGAGTTTGTGCAGTTTAAAAGTTCCTACCGGTTCTATTGCACTGTAGGAAGTAAAGCCAACGGGTTCCTCATCAATGTCCACCATTAAGAAATGATGTCCCTTTTCCATCATTTGCTGGTACAAGGCAGCGGGATTGTAAAACAACCGCAGCATATACTGCAGTTGATCTTCTGTCAGCAATCCACGGTAGGCCACCGGCCAGATGTTTTGCGCCAGCATTCCGATGGCGGGTATGTCTTCCGTGGTAGCCGGTCTTATTTCAATCTCATTCGGCATATTATATCACCTTGTTTTTGTTTTCAAAATCTATCCGCGACAGTTCCTGGTGCAGTTTAATGGAACGGATGCTGAGCCGGATAGCTATATAAAATGAAATAATCGCGCCCAGCACCAGCAACCCGCTGCTGATATATTGGGTGACGTATAAACTGTTTTCGAGGAAAAGGAAAAAATCAAACGCACCATGAAACAGTATTGCAAGCAAAATGCCTTTTACCAGCAGTATTCTTCCCCGAAGCTTATTGAATTTTGCGAGGCCGATATAATACCCCATTAGTACGCCGAATGATGCGTGCGCCGGTACGGAAAGGAACATGCGCATGATGGCGGTGCCCAACCCATTTTGCTGTACATAGCCGATATTTTCCAGCGTGGCAAAACCCATGGCCACCATTACAGAATATACGATGCCGTCAAATGGTTCGTCGAATACTTTTTTCGGGTAAGCATATAAACGTACCATGAGGTATTTAACGCCTTCTTCACTGCCCGCCACAATAATAAAGGCAAAAAAAGCATAATAACCAATGGAAGAAAGGCTGTTGGTGCTTCCAAAAAAATAAGCGCCCAGTTTTTCCAGTACAATGGCAGGGATGGTGCTGGCCATACCCAGCAGGAAAGAAATGATTAAATATTTTCTCGGCTCCCGGTCATATTTATCTTTCATGATAATATACCAAACGATGGCAAGTCCCGGCGCAACAGATAATACCAGCAGCAGCATGTAGTAAGGATGAGGGTAATTAAAGGAACAATTTACAAATGCTGTTTTATATTTAATGAGTAACTTCAAAAATATTCTTCACATTCTTATGAAGTCATCCGTCGTATTTCTAATTGTGCTCTTACTACTCAGCAGTTCACTGACTGCACAAAGATTTGGAGGCAACCGTCCTTCTGTCCGCTGGTACCAGGTGAATGATGCACATGCACGTGTTATTTTCCCAAAAGGAATGGATAGTATGGCCCGGCGCGTGGCAGGTATTGCAGAAAAATTAAGCAGTACTACCCTGCCCACGATTGGTGTACGGCAGCATAAAATTAATATCGTATTGCAACCATATACGACGGTGTCGAATGCCTATGTGGCGCTGGGCCCTTTTCGCAGTGAAATGTATTTAACACCACCGCAAAACAGTTTTGAACTGGGCGGCCTGCCCTGGCACGATAACCTGGCCATTCATGAATACCGCCATGTGCAGCAGTATAATAATTTCAATGTGGGATTATCGAAAGTATTTCATGTATTGTTTGGTGAAGAAGGACAGGAACTGGCCAATGCATTATCAGTTCCCAACTGGTTTTGGGAAGGTGATGCCGTGTACCAGGAAACAATGGTCAGCGAACAGGGCAGGGGAAGGCTTCCTTTTTTCTTTGATGATTACCGTTCGCTCTGGAAAGACAAACGCCAGTACAGTTATATGAAACTGCGGAATGGTTCGCTGAAAGATTTCACGCCCGATCACTATAAACTGGGTTATATGATGGTGGCCTATGGAAGGATGAAATATGGCGACCAGTTCTGGAAAAACGTCACGCAGGATGCTGCTTCGTTTAAGGGATTGTTCTATCCATTTCAGCGGGCCGTTAAAAAATATGCAGGTGTTGATTTTACCAATTTCACTCATGCCACTGTTGATTATTTTCAGCAGTCATTGCCTTCCGTCCCGCGTCCGCAAAAAGCACCGGTGCATTTTAGTGGTGACCAGGAATTCCCGGTATATGCCAATGATGGCGGGTTGATTTATGTAAGCAGCAGTTACAAACAGGTGCCTACTTTTGTAGAAAAATACAATGGCAGGGAAAGAAAAATAAGGGTAAGGGATGTATCGGTCGATAACCAGTTTAGCTACAGGAATGGAAAAATCGTGTATGCGTCTTACCGGCCGGATACACGGTGGGACTGGAACGATTACAGTGAAATACAGGTACTGGATGCCACTACCGGCGTGCAGCAAACGATAACACACAGCAGTAAATATTTTTCGCCGGATATCAATGAAGCAGGCAATACCATCGTTGCGGTGGAAGTACAACCGGGTGTTGCCCCGCGGCTTCACTTGCTGAATGCAGCTACCGGTGAACTGGTAAAGGCATTGCCCAACAGGGACAATCTTTTTTATACGTACCCAAAATTTGTATCTGATACAAAAATCATCAGTGCCGTACGAACGGCTGCCGGTAAAATGGCCCTTGTGCTGATCAATACGGAGAATGGCGATGATGAATATGTCACCAACCCGGCGCTTGCCGTAATGGGCTTCCCGGTGGTACAGCACGATACCGTTTATTTTACCGCTGCGGGAAAAACAGAAGACGAATTGTTTGCACTTCATCTCCCCGATAAAAAATTGTACCGGCTGCACAATACATTGCCTGCGGGCATTGGCGTATACCAGCCTGCCGTTGGAAACAATGCGATCAGTTATTCAAGTTTTACTTCTTACGGATTAAGGATACAGGGCGTTAATAAAACTGATCTGACATGGGAGGAGGTCGATAATACGATGGCGCCAACTATCATGGCAGGTATTGATTTCAGCAAGGAAAAAGGTGCTGCTGTGCTGAACAGTATTACTGCTTCTTCAACTGCTGGTTCTAATTATTCAAAATCGTTTCACCTGTTCAACTTTCACAGCCTGCTTCCTTATATCACCGATCCGGATTATTCTTTATCTATCGTGGGTGAAAACGTGCTCAACACCATGCAGTCGGAATTGTATGTGGGATACAACCGCAATGAACAATACAAACAGCTTGGATTGAATATGACTTATGGCGGCTGGTTTCCCTATATTAATATTGGTGGCAATTATGTTTTTGACAGGAGGGATGTGGTTAGCCTTCCACGCACCTTGTATTGGAATGAAGCAAGTGTGAGTGGTGGACTGAGTGTACCATTGAACCTGAGCAAGGGGAGAAGTATTGCTTACCTGACAATTGGAAGTGATTATGTCTACAAGAATGTAACCTACACCGGCTATTACAAAGACAGTATTGCCAGCCAGTCATTCGGCTATTTTAATAATTATATTTCATTCACACACCAGTTGCAAAAAGCAAGGCAGAACATTTATCCCAAACTGGCGCAATCCATTTATTTTAATTACAGGAGGGCGATACAAAATGTGGAGGCCAACCAGTTATTATTGTCGGGTAGTTTTTACTGGCCGGGACTGTTCATCAATCATTCCTTTGTAGTCAATGTGGCCATTCAAAGCCGTGATACATTGAATGAATACCGTTTTTCCAACAGCTTTCCCTTTTCACGCGGCTATGAATCGCCCAACCTGCGCAACTTATTCAAATGGGGTGTGAACTATCATTTCCCACTGGCTTATCCCGATTGGGGTGTGGGCAATATTGTTTACTTCCTGCGCATCCGTGCCAATGCATTTTATGATCATACCATTGGCAAAGTGGCGTACACCAACGGCATGCGGCTAAATACTGATTTTCGATCTGCCGGCGGTGAAATATTCTTTGATACCAAATGGTGGAATGAACTGCCAATCAGTGTTGGGTTCCGTTACAGCCATTTACTCGACCGCGATTTATTTGGCGGCACCGGTGCTGACCGCTTTGAATTTATATTACCGGTCAACCTGTTTCAACGCTAATATTTCCATTTACAAGGTCATTGCATTATTTGAAAAAGAAAACCCGCTCCTGCAGTGTTTTGCAAAAGCGGGGTCGTGTTGTATAAATTATAGCGTTGGCTGCTGAATTACTGGTTCATCTGTGCACCTTCCTGTATGCCATCCATTCCACCCTTCATGTTCTTACGCTTGAACAGGGAGATATCCATTTTACCAAACCTGTAGTTGAAATTCAATCGCAGTATTTGCGGGTCCCTTCTTCTTTCATAGTCCTGTACAAAGAAGGTAGATTCAGAATGGTAGCTGTATTTTCTTGTTCTGAAAATATCATTCATCGCCAGTGTCAGGGATGCTGCTTTGTTTTTCAGGAATTCTTTTTTGATCGCAATGTCAAATCCATAGTTCGGATTGATATATCCCTGTGCAGAAGGCTGGGGGCTGCCACCAAACATACCACCACCGCCGCGACCACCACCACCGCCACTTTGCGGTAACACGGCTTTGCTTTGATAGTCACCAGAAAACTGTATGCTAAAGTTTTTCGGCAGTTTGAAACTGTTGTTCCATTTTGCAAAATAACTCAGGCGCTGGTTGTTGAGCGTAGGGTCGATATTTGAACCGTTGATTTTTGAATTATAGAAGTTGATATTCGTTGTCATATCCCACCATTTGGTCAATGGATTGCGGGAAGTCACTTCCAACCCATAAGCCATACTGTTGTTGGCATTTTTATACGTGGTATAGTATGCGCTGTCGGGACTGGACGCTGTTATCTTATCACGGTAAGTGTATCGTGTGATTAGATCGGTGCTGTATTTAAAATACGTAGTGATCAGCAGGCTGTGGTTTTTGGGAAATGTTTTCTGGTACGACAATTCAAATGAATTGGTAAACTCAGGTTTCAGCGCAGGGTTACCCACGGTAAAGTTTTGCGGATCGGATATATCCACATAAGGTATCAACTGGAAGAAATTCGGCCGGTTGATCCTTCTTGAATAGTTGATTTGAAAATCCTGCTTGTTCTTCAGTTCTTTGGTGATAAAGACACTGGGAAAAAGACTGATGGGGTAATTGGTGCTAAAGGTAGATTTTACACTTTGCAACAATGTGCCGGTGTAATCAGAACTTTCTGCACGCAGGCCCAACTGGTAATTAAATGCCTTTGCCTTCCTGGAGAAGGTAACATAGGCTGCATATACGCGATCCGTAAACTGGTAATTATTGCTGAGCTGCGGGTTGAAATTGAAATTACCGGTTGAATCCCTGAAATAATTATTGCTGATGCTGCTGTTGTCGCGGATAGCTACCCTTGCGCCACTTTCAATTTTTGATTTTTCATTGATGGGGTTGGTATAATCCAGTTGCGCGGTAAAGAATTTATTGTTGCCATCACCCGTGGTGCGCCTGAAGGTATTAAAGCCTTTTGGTGTAATATTATCGGGTTGGAAAAAATTGGTGATATAATCGCCGGTATTGTCATTCATACTGTGGTTGTAGTTGATATCGGCGGTTAGTTCCTTCCCGGCTTTTGTAAAATTGTGTTTATAGCTCAATGCGCCACCAAAGTTATGGAAGGTAAATTCCGTATTGGTTTGCTGTACACCTTTTGTAAAAACGGAACCATTGCTGATGGAATCGAAATCGAGGGTTTCGTTGTTTTTAAAATTACCGCGTACCGCAACGCCCGAAATGGTAATGGTGTTCCGGTTGTCGAGGAAATAATCCAATCCGGCACGTCCAAACATAAAACTACCATTGGAGGTAGCATCGCTTGTTTGATCCACATCTACCGGCGGGCTCACAATATTGTGGCGGAAACTGTTGCTGTTGGAAATAGATTTGCGCTGGTTGTAGGCTGCATTTGCAAAGAAATTGACCTTGCCTTGTTTTATATTGATATCGCCGCCGAGGTTAAACTTGCCACGGCTGTCAATACCGGCACGAATATTTCCATTATAGCCTGCCTTCCTGTTTTTCTTTAATACAATGTTTAATATACCGGCAGTTCCACCGGATGCATCAAACTTGGCAGAGGGGTTGGTGATGATCTCTACACTTTCGATGGCATCGGCGGGAATTTGATCAAGCGTTAAGGTGGTAGGGCGGCCATCGACAAAAATGGTGGGGGCTGCATTGCGAAGTGTTACGTTTCCATCAATGTCTACGTTAACAGAAGGAATACTTTTCATCAATTCCTGTGCTGTCTGTCCTGTACTCACCAGGTTTTTTTCTACGTTGAATATTTTCCTGTCCACGCCCATCTGGAACAATGGCTTGGTACCAGTGACGGTAACGGTTTCCAGCACTTTTGCATCCACTTCCAGTTTGATGTTTCCAAGATCCTTGTCAATACCTGCGAGCGCCTGGCTCATATCGGGTGCCTGGCCGGATGCACTGGCATCGCGGTTGGGCATTTTCATTTCAAAAGCAACTTTTTGTTCCAAAGTTTTATAACCAATGGCGGTTATTTTCAAACGGTAGTTACCAAAGAGCGGCAGGTTTTCAAAACTGAATTCTCCGTCGCGGCGGGTAAGCATACCGGCTATGACGGTATCCCTTCTTTTTTTGGTAAGCGTGTCGAATTTGCTTTGTATTAATTGGGCTGAAGCGGCTTCCACCCCTTTATTGGTTTTGGAGTCCACGAGTTTGCCGTAAAAATGGCCAATATTCATGTTACCACCCATTCCACCACCACCCGGGCGACCACCGCCGCCTCCGGGAAACTGGGCCATCGCAGGTAAGGTTAGCAGGAATGCTGAAAGGACAAACAAAATTCTTCTCATGAGTTATTATTGAAATTTAAAAGGTTGGCAAAGTTCACGCATTCGTGCCTGACAATGGCGTGACAAATGGATGAACGGCTTTAATGACAATTTGATTCCGAAAATGTTTAGACGCTTTCGCGATGGCGAACCTGCGCCGGATAAGCAATAAATAAAGGGCTTTGTACAAGCGGTCAATAGGCATTTTTAAGGGGAGAATATGATTGTAACAGGACGGAGTGCATCTGTATACCGTCAGGATGGAAATCCGTCCGGGGAAAATGAGGCTGTATTGGTTCATTTACATGCTGAGATGCAGGATATGTATAATTGCCCCTTCCAGGCAGCCCAGCAGGAAACCCAGGATGGCCCCCAGGGCGAGTGCTTTTCTGAATGTATTTTTGATGGTGGCGGACAGTGTTTGGGTAATGGCGACCGGCCCGATGGCGGTGATTTTTTCCCGGACCATTTTTTCTATATCAAAATCAGTTTGCAGCGATTGCATATATCCTGTCATTACCACCGGGAAAAGCGATTCAAGTTCTGCGATAAATATCGATTTCAACTGGCTGATGGTGCGGTCGCCGATCAGCATGCCAATCATGGGCATGGAGGCAGGCAGTTTTACTTTTAAAAAGTTATCGATGTGCTCTTCTACCTGTGGCAATATTTTCTGAAAATTTTCCGGCTTGCTGATTTGACGGGTGAGTTGACTGGTATCAAATTCTTTTTTCACCCATGCGCCACAGGCTGCAGCAATAGCAGGTAATTGTTTTGGAATGACTCCCTGGATACGAACACCCAAAATGGTGATGGGTTGTACCGGGTAAAAAATAGATTTTGACAACAGCCACACAATAAAAAAACCACCTGCAGCAGACAGTAGGGGAAGTAACAGGAGCAAAGGATTCATTCCATTCTGGTTGAGCTGCAAAGAAAAGATAATTGGCTATACCGGAAAGCTTTGATTGTTTTTTGTGCGGCAACCATTTTACATTATTTTTGCCGACCAAACGGTGGCCATAGCTCAGTTGGTTAGAGCATCAGATTGTGGTTCTGAGGGTCGTGGGTTCGAGCCCCATTGGCCACCCCCAAGAGGACAAAGCAGAAAATTCCTGTTTTTGTCCTCTTTTATTTTTGCTGAAAGCCACGCCCACATTGTATATTAGCTTAACTGCCTCATTCACCCTAGCGGTTCGAAAGTGTTCTCCGTCAAATTCCAATTTTTCAGGAAACATCGAACCAACTATATTCCTTTTAACCTCTGCATTACCACAAACATATAAGGAATCAATAGTCTCCAACACTGTTAATGATTTCTCTATAAGTGGTTGAATATTAGTGAAGGTATTGATGTCTGCTATCTGTTGTTCGGCCTTAATTATTCCTTGCTCACATTCCTTTTTAATGGTTCGAAAATCGTCCGCTTCGATGCTGTCGCTTAACATTAATTCACGAGCCTTTGATTCCCTCGAATTAAGGCGGTTTATTTCTTCTTTAAGGGAATTGATGGTCTTATTTCTGTCATTGCTCGCTTGGTCGTACACATCTTTTAATGTTAACTTATATAATTCCTTTACCGCCGGATCTGGCTTATATTTTCGTAATTCTTTCAGCATTGCAGTATTGACAATTTCTGCTTTAAAACGCACACCGCATGAACTGCTGCAATGATAATAATCGTAATATTGTTTTCTGCCTCGACTACTGCTTGCAGTTAAAAGTCTGCCGTCTTTAGAGCATATAATGCTACCTCTAAGCGGAAATTTTTCAGGGGCTCCAATAGACACCACCTGGTACCTGCGCCGGCCGTCTAAGAATGCCTGTACTTCATAAAATAATGCTTCGCTGATGATAGGAGTGTGAAGGCCTTGTACCATTTGGGCGGCTTCAGTTTTATAAGCCTTAACAATTATTTTCCCCATGTATATTGGATTTCTCAAAAGGGTCCAAAAACCATTTTTCTGGAGATTAAAACCTCGCTCTTGCGCCTTTTTTAAAATACTTTCAGATGTATATTTCCCGGTTGCCAATTGTTCAAATATCCATTTGGCCATTGGTGCATCTTTATTTGGTGCAATATATCTTCTGCCGTCAGGTGTCGTAAGATTATCATAACCAAATGGGGCTTTTCCCATACAACGGCCTTCTTTTTGTGCACGGCGTTGCCCTGCAATTACATTCAAAGCCCGGCGGTCATTTTCCACCTCAGGCGAAGCGAGATAAAATGCAAGCATTATTTTGTTCTCCGGAATCTCAAGGTCAAGGGGCTGTTCCACGGCCTGCGGCTCTGCGCCCAGGTTATTGAGTAGTTTTATCATTTGATAAGCATCCGCAGCATTCCTGCTGAATCTGTCCCATTTTGTAAAAAGAATCAGGTCTGCTGCATGCTTAAATTTTTTCAATTGAAGCAACATTTTATTGAACTGGGGTCGTTCAAAAGTTTTAGCACTGGCATCTTCAATATAGGTTGCAAGAACATGGTAGTTGTTAATGCTGCAGAAGCGTAATAAAGTTTCTTCCTGGCTGCGCTGGCTATATCCTTTTGTTTGTTCTTCTGTGCTTACCCGTACATATAGAATTGCTTTTTTCATAAAAAACCGTTTTCGTTAGGTATGCTAAATTATACAAAAAATCGAGCATAATTTTCGCCTCATTTTCATTAACCAATAACCCATTGTCTGCCAAAACTTTGCGGGCTTGAGAAGGTGATATTTTTTGTATAACAGGAGAGTGGAACATTGTTTTAAATGAAATTACTTTTACTACAGGCCTTTTAAATAAACTTTACTATTGTCAAAGCAGTTATGCGATGGAAAATAATTTATGTAACCAAATTCATGTAAATTATTCATACACTTGTTATAAGTATAACGGGCATTTATTTTGGCCACCTTCATTAAACTTCTTCTTACAATAATTACAGGATTGGTACCTCCACTTAAATTCCATTGTTGCAATAAAGCCATGTAAAGGCTAATGTGTGTGGTGCCGATCCTGACATCATCTTCAATGGCTTCATAGAATTTAGTCATTGCTGGAAATAGTTCCATCGCTTAAATATTAATTTCAAACTGAAATATTACGTTTAGAATATTTTGAATTCCCACCACGCTTCTTTTTAAGTAGTCCGTTGTTATCTGACCCCTTAGAATCATTTTCTGTTTGACCAGGTTCTTCATTACTCGTATGTTTTCTTTTTAAGTGAATTTGTTTTTCTAAAAAACGATTTTTTAAGAAGCGATAAGCTTCATCCACAGATATGCCAACCTGTCCCTCAAAAAGATAAAAACGCTGGCATATATCAGATTTGCTTTTCACGGGGTTGATGTTACCAAATAATTCCTGGTATGGAGCGCCTTGCCAATATTTCAGTTTAAGGCCTGCGGCAATTGCTGCACCTTCTTCAGTTTTTTCCAGTCCAGAAATATTTTCCATGACAGCCTCCAATTTCAGTTCCTTTTCCCAGCTTGCCTTATCATTCCAGCTCAACTGCTTTTTTGAAATAAAGTCAAATGCATTTTTCCAATCAACTTCTTTCATCAAATTTTCAAGATTGACTACATTGATGTCGTTGATAATTGAATTATTTGCTGTCAATTCTGTTTGAAGGGTTGCATCATAATACTTTAATAAATATTCATCCTGTTTGATGTCCTTTTCAATGAAAAATTGAAAAACTAATTGCTCATTATCTTTCTCAATTTTTTGCGACAGAAAAAAATGATCAGGCTTAAAACAAATTCTTTTTAATAAAAAATTCCCGGTGTTTTCAAAACCCAGAGAGTGCAACTGTTTCTCTAATGAAATGATATTTTCGATGTTCATGATAATGCGTTTTAGTAAAAGAAGTGAGGAGTATTTTTTAAGATACTCCTAAACCTTTTTTATGGCTTTCTCTTTTTTTGGGCAATAGAGTGTTGTCTTTTTGTTTGCCCAATAGTTCTTTACCCGGCTTCACTTCCTTGCTCAGCTCTTTTTTTTTATCATTGCCCACATCTTCCTTTACAGCTTTGCCGGCTTCTGTTTTACCAACGGATTGATATTTTTCTACTGATTCCTTTGCAATCATTTTCATGTTTGAATCATACAGGTTAACCTTTTTAAACTGAGGATCAGCTTCAATAAACATTTTGTGACTGCTGCCATCTTTTTCAATACTTACAGATTGCACATTTCCTTTCTGTAAGGATTGGATTAATGCTTTTTCTTTTTCCGGGTCTTTTAATTCTGCAATTGCAAATTTCCCAACCGCTGCTTTAAGATCAAAACCATAGTTCTCATGGTACTGCTTTACCTCAAAGTTGTTTTTGTTGTCCTTATTTCCTAAGTCCAATTGCAACCAGGCTTTATAAGGCTGATTTTCCTTAGTTACAAGGTCTTTATGAACAGCCCGGCCATCCAGTAAATTAAATGCTTCTTTAGAAGTAATTCCTTTGCCTTTATTAATGTAAAAAGTTTGTTCCATTTTTTCACCATTGTTTTTTTGCAGGGAGGCATTATAACTGTTGAAAAAATACATGTCTGTTTGGTCAGACTTTTTAAAATTCAATGTGGCTTCGAAAGGCTTTTTATTAATTTCTGCATTGTACTTCAATTGAAATTCTGGTTTGCCTTCAACCATGTTTTTTTCAAGGGCATCTTTAAGGTTTTCCCCAAAGCCCATGTATTTGATATTATCTGTCAAATACTTTAAATTCTCGTTGTTCATAATACTTGTTTTTATTTGTGAATTAATATTTGATGATTGTTGGTCTATATGGCCAATTAATGCATCAGTAAACGGGTTGCCTTCATAATTGTATAAACTATTTGCGTCAGGATTATTTGAAAGCCCGGTAGTACTTGTGCCGTAAGGAATTTTATTAAATACATCCCAAAGGGAATTAAAGTGAATGACAGCGTAATTATCGTAATCACTATGGTTGTTAAATGCAAATTCCTTGGCCTCAGTTTGAGATTTGAAAAATTGTATAGCATCTTTTTCAATGAAATACAGGGATCCATTATAAGCCATCCAGTTTTCGCCTCTTATTAATGCATCATTGCATAGTTCCAGCACCTCATCTGATATAACATGTTCATTATTCATTGTAAATCCGGAAGTGTAATGGCCTTAATAATTTTATTATTATGCACCCTTAGCAGTAGATGCCTGCCGCCATTTTTTTCATTGATTTCAATGGCCAGGTATTTCGCATCAGGAATAGTGAATTTTTCCAACGCAACCACTATGCTGTTTTTGCAATTTGCTTTAACCTGTTTGATATTGCCTGCAATGAACAGCGACTGCAATTCATTTTCCTGGGTGGCTGTTCTTTTGCTTTTATGTTTGTCCCTGATATAAAAGCGCAGAAAATCGATGTCATAATCCAGCGGACTGTTATTCGTTATCCATAGTTGATAGTAAATAGTATTTTCTTTGATGTAAATTCCCGCAACCTGTCCTTCCACATCCCAGCTATGGCTGCGGATGCCACGAAGCGTTAAAGGATTATCTGCAATACCTCTGGCATATTCCGATAGGGGAACCTGCTGTTGTACCGGAACCTGGTAAATCCAAATGGCCGGTGTTTCGGCATATTGAACAGGGAAGGCATATACGCTGCCATCAGTAGTAACTACACTTAAATTGGTAAACTGGAAATCCTTGGTGGCTGCTTTTACCAGTAGAATATTGTCTGCATCTTTTACAGGTTGTATTAATATATCCTTCGTGCCCCGGTCCACATGACGGATGGCGAATGGAAATACAAGGGTGGTGGTCTTATCAGTGCTGATTTGTACCGTTTGTGCATTGCCCAATAATTGTAACAGGCAACTGGTGAGAATGATGATTAAATATTTCATGATGATGATTTTTAATTTTCAAAAATTATTGTTGTTTATCTTTTAATAAGATCCGATAACCTGCTTTCACCTGCACCTTAACCAGTTTAACTTTTTTACTTAACAGGTTTTTTGCAGTTTCAATTCCTGCGCTTGCAGCCTGCGCTCCAATTGAGGGATCGAGACTTCCCAGTGCCACAGACTGCAGGGCATTATCAGTTGATTGTTTGGCCACATCACGGCTGATAGCACCAGGTATATAAATACCCGCCAATCCATCCATATCATATACTTCCATCTTAACCGGGAAAAGAGAATTGCCTTCTCTTATGGAATTGATATTGATTTCCAAACGCTCATTATTTAGTGTTACGGTGCCGAATACAAAATTCCCTTTTGGAATACAATGCTCACTGATATATACCGGCGAACATAGCCTGAGTTTGATCACAGCTCCTGATACCAATGTTTGGGTTTCATGCACGACAGCTTCGATCGCATTCTGTGTAGTATTTTCGTTGGCTTCTGTAGTTCCAAAGAAGCTTTCAGCGGGAGAGGGGAGTTGCTGAGTGACTGGAGTATCCAATAAACTGAAAGTAGATTTGTATACTTCTTTATTTACTGAGAAAATGGTTTCTTTATTTACCGGCGCATTCACTTTTAATTTTTCAGTTACTCTTTCCGGGTGTTGAATGTCCAGTATCTTTTCCAGCATGCCACTCAACTGTTTCATTTCCGGATCTTCGGATTTATTGCCGGTCGCAGATTGCAGCATTTGTTCCAGCCTGTCAACATCGATTGACCCTGCTCCCGTTTGATTGTACAGATTTGTATTGTCTGTTTGACTTGCAGTAGTGTTGCCATTTGATTTTAGTGCTGCATTTAATTGTGCCAGTTTTTGATATACCTTGGTTTCATTGGGGTCTGTATATGGGCTATTGGTATAGCCATTACTGTATCCCTGATTTGAATTTCTGTTAGCAGTGACAGAAGGATTTCTTTCAGAAAAAGCCGCCAGAATACTGTCCGCTGCCACAGGAGGTTTAACAAAATAAGGATCATCCTTCATTTGTTGCATGATCTTTTCTGAATCAGACTGTGCCTTGTCGTAATACGCCAGTTTGTCCATCGTCCGGTCTTCCTTAAGTGCCGCTCCAGGTAATTCCAGGTTTAATCCTGAGGTGGTTTTGACGGATTCGTTCGGGCTTCCTTTACCACCACCTAGCGCCCAGAATGCCATCGTAATAAATGGGATAACTAATGCTGGTAATACCAGCAACATTTTTCTTTGGCGCAACATTTTTGTTGTTAGCTGTTTCATGATTTATTCTTTTAGTGATTGTTGTAATTCGTATAATTTTTTTAGTTGAAATGTACTGTCCATTAATCCCGGTCTTTTTAGCAGGATGCTGTCAGCGATTCTCTTTCCTTTTGTGGTTTGATTAAGGCTATCTATATATTGATGGAAGCGGATTATTTTATAGTATTCCTTTTCGGGTATGAGACTATTACTTAGCGTTTTTTCCTCTCCAGTTTTTGTGGCGTATTTCGGGACATGAATTTTTGAAATGGAGTATCCTTTTTTAGGCTTTTGTATAATACTTGATGCAATGATGTACAAGCTGTACAATGAGGCCAACAATACAATAATTATGGTGAAATATTTTTTAGTACGCAATGAAAAGCGTTCGGAGTTTCTTTGCATAAAGTAAGCCCATCTGAATTGGAAAGCGGTAACCTTTCCAACAATACCATTAACCAGTTTATCCTGTAATGGACTGGTTTCCGGAGTTTTCTTTTTCCTTTTAAATAAATTAAACATGATTACCTGTTTTGAACTTTAATGTCTTTATTTAAAATAGTAGCCCAGCGTTCGATTAAAAATCCATGCGGATTATTATCAGAACGTGAAATATTACGCAGGTACCCCTCTGTGATTAAACTTCTGGTTACGGTACTGGTAGTACGAACAATGGATTGCGTTCCGTAACACCGGAAATAATAGGGTGTTTGGTTGAGGTCCACCATCACACTGTCGATGCTGATGGTCTGGCTGATATTGCCTGAAATGATATTGGTGAAATATCCGCTTTCTTTTAAATTATCATACTGGCGCTTTGCTGAAATGTCTGCCAGGTACAATGCTTTGGTGATATTGGTCTGGATTAGTTTTTCATCCGGGTCAAGGGTGAAAAAATACTGGTGAAAGGTTTTAATATGGTCTTTGGCTTCTACAGGAATATTATCCTTTCTTTCACCGATACTGGCTTCCAGAGCTTTGCCGTTGGATAAGATGTAAATCTTTGATTGGATATGGCTGACCAGCTGAAAACTTTTGTACGTGGAGAAACAACAGATTCCCACACAGGCAATGATCAGCAGCATACTGAATGTTCTTACATATTTAAAAGCACTGTCAATATTTTTCATTTGTTTAAACATCTTCGTTTCTTTTTATCTATTAACTTATTTGCCTGATAACCTGTTTTTCATGTACTCACTGGTGCCATTACCATTGCCAGAGGAGAAGCTATTAGAAACACTATTCATTATTGCACCACCTGCAGAAATCGTGTTATTCGTTACACTTCTTGTAGTGGCATTAAAACCGGAAGTGACTTTATGCAGAAAACTGTTTTGACCGCCTGCTTGTATGATATAATTGGCTACACTGGGAATGGTAAAATATCCGCAGATGCCAATGATCATAAAGACCAGGTAGGCCATATCAGTGGAAGAAAAAAAAGTATCGCCCTGTGATTCGATTTGGGAAATATCTAGTTTGAGCATATTCTCCTGGATCTTACCCATGATCGCACCGAATATATTGGCTACCGGTAGCCAGAGGAAAAAGTTTAGATAACGGGCAAGCCAGGAACTGAGGGTATGCTGAAATCCATCAAAGACTGCAATACCAAAAACCAATGGACCCAGAATCGCCAGTACCACCAGATTAAAAGTTCGGATAGTGTTAATGCAGAGAGCTGCTGCTTCATAGAATACTTTTAGGATTTCAGACAACCATTCTTTAATGGAGTTCTTGAAATTGTAATAGAATTTGCTCATGGCAAATTGTACAGAATTGCCCACACCAGCAATCCATCCTTCTTCAGAAGGATCTTCATTGTAAGTATATTGGTACCATTTATCCCGGTCACCTTCTCCTGATGCACCAACATACATCTGCCAGTAAATGGTTTTCTTGATGGCTTCTTCCTTTGCTTTTAATAGGGTTGCGATAGCTTTATCAGAATTTTCTACCATGCCTTCTGTAGCCGTAACAGTGGGTTTCATTACCCCATTGATCATAGCGATTACCGAAGGAAAGATGAGCACGGCAAAACCCAAAACAAATGGCCGGAACAAAGGATAAAAATCAATGGGTTCTGCATTGCTGATATGCCGCCAAACCCTTGTAGCAATATACCAGGTAGCTGCAAATCCTGCAATGCCACGTCCCACACCAATCAATTGGCTGCACATTGGCATCATATCATCGTATAATGCATCCAACACAGAATGCAGGCTATGAATTTCTGTGGCGACCTGCGCCTGTAATAAATATGGAACCATCATTCCCACTGTTGCCATAAAAGCAACCCTTACGCACTTTCCCATAAAATTGGTTTTACTTATTTCACATCATGTAATTTTTGTATTATGTCCACGTCGGATTTTTCTTTGGAACGCTGGATACTCAGTATGGATGTATTGGAGTTAAAATGCCGAAGAAAAACCATCTTGTCCTGCATACCGGAATAAATTTGATCAATACGTTTCAGCCGCTCATCATCTGTCATCCGCAATTGATTGGCGGTTAAAACTGTTGCCAGGTCATCCAAGTGTTGCAGACTTTGTTTAAACAGGTTGCTGTAAACCCGTGCGATATAATCAATCTCCTCCTGCCTGAACCAGTTATTGTTTTTAAACCGGGTAAAAGCTGCTTTGTACTCTTTTACTAATTGCAACTGCAGGCTGATAATATCCGCTACCTTTTTATATTTCTGCACAGCGGGACTAACTTTTAATAAGCCATCCAGGAAGGTTTGATGTAAACTGAAATTTCCTTCGGAAATATTTTTAATAGTGGTATACCCACCGTATAAGATTTCATAGGCTTTTTTCAGGTCACTTAATATTTGTTTAAACTGGGCGAGCTTTTCAATATTCAATGCCAGCTGCTGCAATTCTTCTGCCTGGGCACTCGCTTTTGCAGTGCTTACAGCTAAGAAGAGTATGATGATTATCTTTTTCATGGTGCGCTCTTTTGATTTTAAAAAATAGCATTATTTAATTCCATACCAATCCCTGCTTTGTTTTAATTCATTGCTTTCTTTCATTCGCTGCATAGCCATGACCAACGTTTCCTTGCTGAAATGTTGAGTAAATACATAATTGCTTTGCATTTGAATATACAGGTCATCAATACGTTTTATCCTCTCGTCGTCTGTCATTTGGTATTGTGCTGCAGCTAATACTTTATACAATTCTTCCAGGTTATTGCCTGTGTCATCAAGCAGTTTGATGAATACAGAATAGATATAGTTGATTTCAGTATTGCTGAATTGTTTACTTGCCTTAATCTGTTTATAACTGCTTTGATAGTTTTTAATGATTTGTACCTGAAGGGTTATAATATCTGCTACTTTCTTCAGGTTTTTTATTTTAGGATTAACGGCTTTAAGTTTATCAAAGAAAATGCGGTGAAGGCTAAACTCACCATTCTTAATATCCGCAATAGTAGTGAGTCCGAATTTTGCAATTGCCATTGCTTTTTTCAGGTAGTTGATCAGCACTTCGTTTAATCCAATTTGTTTCAGGTATAATTTTACCTGTTTGGATTGTCCATAAGATGACAAGAGAGAAGCGAATACAATGGTGACTGTAATGAGTAGCTTTTTCATAACTTTTTATTTAATGCCATACAATGCCCTTACCACATCAATATCCTGCTGATCCTTTGCCCGGTGCAGGCTCAGTAATTTATTTTGTGTATTAAATTGTACCAGATCCGCATAGTTTTTATCTACCTGTTCTGCGGCACCGTCGATAATTTCTAACCGCTTGGCATCTGACATCTGAGTACTGAATGAATTGATCACTATAAAAATCTGGTCAATATTTTTGGCACTTTGTTCCAGAATGCCTGAATACACTTTTTCCATATAAGCAATTTCTGCTGAGGTAAAATGTTGGTCCTGCTTAAATAATGCGAATGCTTTTTTATAAGCATCGACCAGCAATATGTTTTTCTGTGTCAGGTCTTTGATGCGCTGGTAATAGGCAATAATGTTTTTTACTTTCTGTAACTCTTCGAAATAATCCTTGTACAGTGTTCGCTGTTTTTCCACCCAGCCTGAAATTTCGTCGAGCTTTAATTTAGACATGGTGTTTTCCAATGCCTTTTGCGCATTCTGCAGCCAAATAGTTTTATTCTGCACTTTCTGCACAGCCAGGTCAATTGCTTTAATGATTTTTATTAATATTTCTTTGATGATGCCAATCTGCGCATGGCTTTGCTGTACAGGTGCCATACTTAATCCAACGCACAATATCAGCAAGATTATAATCTTCTTCATAGTTGTAAGTTTTAATAATTCAAAAGGGTTTCATTTTTATTTAAATTATTTTCTTCATTCGTCAAAATTTGTAATTATAGTTTCTTGTACATCGTTGTTCCCATCCACAGAATTTCTTTTTTCGGATCAAATGATAATACTCTCCCATTATTATTAATGAATATCGTTTTGGTCTTAACGTCATATGTTCCGGTCCATTTTGCAATTTTATATTCAGGTGCTTTGTCTTTTGCTGCATTTATAAACTCAATATGGGAACGCCTGGTGATTCGGAAAGTTTCGCTGCCATTTTCTGTTAATGGCTCCAGCCATAAAGTGTCTTTTGTTTGATTAAACTCAGTTGACCAGTCTGCGCTATAAGTGCCCGGAATGAAAACTTTTACCGTATCAGCTTGAATCAGGTTGTTACAGCTCAGTATCACTACAACTAAACCAGCCAGTAAAAATGCACTCATCTTCATAAAGATTATTTTTTGTGTTAACCCATTCGCATATCTGCAGCCATGGCTGCAATTCCTTTTTGAATACTGCCATATTTTTTTGCATAAGCCTGCATCTTAACTTTCTCAGTTTCTTCTGTGGTATAGGCCAGGTATTCTTCCAGCGAAACTTCTGTTCTGTACACACGGGAAAGAATACCACCAAGTGAAATAAAAACCTCCTTATATTTTTTTGTGGGGTCATTCGCTTTATTGACAGACAGAACTAAAGCCTTTTCTTTCTCAGTTAAACCGAGTAATTCCTGTATTTGATCAAACTTATTCTGGTACTTACTTTGGTCCAGTAATATTTTGCAATCACTGTTATTAATGATAGCCTGCTTAACCACAGGGGAGGAGATAATATCTTCAACCTCTTGTGTCACCACAATGGCTTCTCCAAAAAATTTGCGTACCGTTTTAAAAAGGTATTTGATGTATTCCGCCATTCCTTCTTTGGCAATGGCTTTCCAGGCCTCTTCAATCAATATCATTTTACGGATGCCTTTCAGCTTCCGCATTTTAGAAATAAACACTTCCATAATGATAATGGTGACAACAGGAAATAAAATCGGATGATCTTTAATGTTATCCAGTTCAAAAACAATGAAGGGTTGTTGTAATAAATCCAGGTTTTCCTTGGCATTAAGCAAATAATCAAATTCACCGCCATTATAATATGGGCGTAGTACATACAGGAAATTGCTCACATCAAAATCCTTATCCTTAACATTATCTCCCAAGAGCACAGTTACAAATTCATCTTTCAGGAATTCATAAAAACTGTCAAAACAGGGAAATAGATCGGGCTGTTTTTCCAGTTTATCAAAATAGAGTTGCAATGCATTGGACAAGGCAACATATTCACTTCGGTTGTACGTTTCATTGTCTTTTTTCCATAAAGCCAGCAACAATGTTTTAATACTTTCTTTTTTTTCTGTATCCAGTACATCACCATATCCGATGTAGAATGGATTAAACCGAATGGGATCCTTTTCTGAATAAGTGAAATAATAGCCATGCACCATATCGCATAAGCCCTTGTAGGAATGTCCTACATCCACCAGTACCACATGGGTACCTTGTTCATAATAAGAGCGTACCATATGATTGGTGAAAAATGATTTACCACTGCCGGATGGACCTAAAATGAATTTATTGCGGTTGGTGCAGATGCCTTTATTCATAGGCTCGTCTGATATATCTACATGCACCGGCCTTCCTGTCAAACGGTCGCCTAATCTTATACCAATGGGAGATAGGGAGGACCTGTAATTGGTTTCCATATTAAAAAAGCAACAGGCCTGTGGTGAGAATGTATCGAAAGTATCATTCATTGGAAAATCTGCAGCATTGCCTGGTATACCAGCCCAGAATATTTGTGGCGCACCTTCGGTTTCAATTTTCGGAGTGGCATCCATCTGTGTGAGCGCAGAAGAGCAGAGATTACGAATTATTTTAAGTTCATCTCTGTTAGATGTCCATGCAAGAATATTAAAATGTGCTTTTACTGGTAAGCGTTGTTCAGCAATGGCTTCATTTAAAAACTGGTCAGTGGCTTCCTTGGCAATAGTGTTTTCCCTGCTGTATGCTGATAATGATTGTAAACGCAGGCGTTTACTTTCGAGTTTCTGTAAAGTTTTGGGACTGTCTTCAATAAAAACAAATTGATTATAAATATGATTGCAGGAAAGCAGTTGCCCAACAGGTGATGCAAACCCCACACTGAATTTGGTCTTGTCCGTGGAGTATTTATCATAATTGATTCTTGAGCCGCATAGCGCCGGTACAAACTGTGCATCTGCCATAGTATATAGCTGGCAATGATTTTCCCCGATCATCCAGTCGGGATGAAATACAATATCCCTTAAAGTCTCATCATCAGACTGCAGGTTAATATACTGGCTGACTATATTGATCAGTTGATCATTGTTTAATTTTTGTAAAGCCATAAATCCACTGTCTGATAGTATCTTTTCAAACTGCCCGACATGGTTCATAAAATCCTGAAAGTGTTTGGGCTGAATCGTTTCTTCAGGAACCATACTCCTTTTTAACAGGCTGGAGAATACTGAACTGGATACTTTGCGGTTGGCAGGTTTCTTGGTCAGGAAAATATAAGCCTGGTGATCGAGGAAAGGTCTTTCATTAAAAAATCTATCACTGCTGCGGCTGAGAAAACTATTGTCATCTTTAATGAACTGTGGTTTAAAACTGGTTTCTGTGAACCAATCCTGTTTATGTAGAATGGAATATGGTGGTAATACTTTAATAGCTTTAATCCACGCATGATGCAACGCTTCATATTCTTCATTGCTTAAGGTAAACAGCTCCGGTAACTCGACTTTAAATGCAACTGTAATGTCTCCCATTTTGGAAAGCAATGCATCATGTTCTGCACCATATATCGGTAATAGATCAAAAAGATTTTTCATGGTGCAATGATTTTTTTAATAATTGGATGGAGTAACTCTTAATGACTTTGGGCACCGCTTTACGGGCAATTTTTTTCATTAATCCAAATTCTCCATAGCGGTGACTAAGCCGGTACACATAAAGGAACAATGCTGTACCCAGGGAGACGATTACAAACAGGCAGAAAAAGATATTTATCCCACAGATGTACATGATGGCAAAAATGATCAGCAGCGTAACCAGTCCTCCACCCAGATACCAGATATACTGAGCTTTCAGTCCCCGGAATTCAACCGGTTTGTTGATACCTTTATTGATATTATATACACTGTTACTCATTGTTATACTTTTAAGCTTTGTTTCTTTTTTTTCTCCGGCTCTTTCCTTACCAATAGCCCTTTTCCTTTTTTCTTTTCAGTACCTTCCATTTTAATGACCGGTGTTTCTTTGTGCTCAGTATTATTGCCATTGGCTTGTTTCATTTGGTTCTCCTGGATCTTTATGGTAATTTCCCTTTCCAGTGCTGAAACAGATTTTTTTAATTCCGCCAGCTCTGTTTCCTTTTCAAATGGTTTGGCAATTAAATTTTTTAGCATAGGTATATTCTGTTCCAGTTCAGCAAGGTTCTTCTGATATTTTTCTTTCAGTCCTTCCACACGGTCAATTGCATTTAAAAAATATCTGGCTGCAATCTTCGGGTTATCGGTGTTGATATGTCCCTGGTTCCATGAGTATTTAACTTGGGTCTTTGGACTCTCAGCATAAAATGTGTTGTAATATCGATACATCAATCTGCCATTATCTTCAAGTGCTTCTGATTGTCTTCGGATCATCAGATTAAAACCATATAGGCTGCCAATCATCTCATCATCTTTGATCGGTGTTTCCGGTTTCCAAGCTGCATTGAGTTGAATAAGCCTTATGCCTATAGCTTCAGCATCTGCTAACTGATGTCCCTGAAGTTTAATCGGATTTGATTTGCTGCCATCAGGTTCAAATGACTGCTGTTTCTTATAGCTATTTTCATCATGGATAAGTTTATCAAGAAAGTCCTTTGTTGAAGCCGCTTCCTTTTGTAAATGCTCTAATTGGAAACCTGCTCTTACTGATTCTTTATGATGTGCACTGCGCAAAGATTCCAATACTGCAATTTTCTTTTCCATTTTAGATTTTTCCAGTAGGGAAGTGTCGCCGGAAAGAATGGCGATATATTCTGAAAAATTCATGCCGCTCTTTTCATCAATGGAACCTTCATCAATTGTCCGCACATTAAGCGAACAGTTTTTCATTTGTGAAATAAAGGTTTGCTTATTCTTCAACAAGTTGAACTTATAATTATCCAGCGATTGCTCAACAGCGTAGATATAATTTTTAACCTTATTATCATAGAATTCTTTCGCAATGAAATTTCCCTGCCTGCCACCACGACCGCTTCTTTGTACCAGTTCCGATGGCTTCCATGGAATATCCAGGTGATGCATCCCAACAATACGTTGTTGTACATTCAAACCGGTACCAGCTTTTTCTGTACTGCCAAATAAAAACCTGATTTCTCCTGCATTCATTTTTCGGAACAGTTCAGGCTTCTGCCGGTCTGTCCAGTCATGAATAAAACTGATCTGGCTTGCAGGTATATTATATTGGTTAATTAAATTTTCTTTAAGCGCATCGTAAATATTGAACTCATCAGGTTTGGGGGTACCAATATCACTGAATACGATTTGCGTGCCTTTATGTGCTGTACTCTGATGATATAACTCCACCAGCTTTGCTGCGCAAACATTTACTTTACTGTTGGGATGATCTTTATATTTAAAGGGATCAATAAGCCGCATATCCGCTGACATTTTTTTTGCATAGTTGGTGGCAATCAACATTCTGCCCTTATCTTCTTCAGGTGTTAATTTTGACCGGCCAATCAATTCCGCATCTCCTGTTTTTGCAAAAGCCATCAGGTTTTTAATAAAGGCCTGCTGATCGGGGGTAGGTTTAATATTGATTAAATGTTCATCCAGTTCTGGTTTATCCAGATTGATGTGTTGCGCCGTTTTATAATCAGTGATCTCATTATAGAATAAAGCGAGTTCAGGTACTTTAATAAAATGACGAAACCTTTCCTTGGCAATAATTTCGTTCGTAACAGAAAATTCAAAGTCCACGGTTTTTTTAGCAAACACTGCAGCCCATGCATCAAAGTTTTCAATTTGCTGGCGCTTCATTTCTTTTGGCCGCAAATATTTAAACAGTAAATACATTTCTGTAAGGCTGTTGGAGATAGGTGTGCCCGATAAAAATGTAACACAAAGATCTGCATCAAATTTTGTTTGCAGTTCCCGGACAGCGAACAGCATATTGAGTGCCTTCTGACTGCCTGCTAAATTTCCCAGGCCGGCCACCCTTTCATGGCGGGTGGTAAAAGTCAGGTTCTTGTATTTATGAGATTCATCCACAAACAAATGATCCACTCCCAACGATTTGAAATTGATGTCTTCATCTTTTTTAGATTCGATATCTTTTGCAAGGCTCAGCAATTTGATCGCCAGATTTGATTTACGTATTTCCAAGCCCTTTAACATCCTTCGGGAAACTTCCCCACCCAGGGACTTAACAGTGTGCAGATCCCGTTCTACATTATCCAGTTCCGTTTCGAAAATTTGTTTTTGTATATCCGGGCTTTGAGGGATTTTTCCAAACTGGTCATGGGTCAGAATAATACAGTCCCAATTATTGTTTTTTATTTCATGGAATAGCCGCACTCTCTTGGCAGGTGTAAAGTCATTTTCACCCGGAGCCAATATTCTAGCTTTAGGGTAGGCTTTTTGGTAAGTCTCTTTAATCTGGTCTACATTGGCTTTTAGCGCTAGTATCATGGGCTTGTTAACTATCTGGAGCCTTTTCATTTCATGAGCGGCAACAATCATGGTAAGTGTTTTGCCCAAGCCCACTTCATGATCTATTAAGGCACCACGGTTTTGAACCACCCGCCAGACAGAGCTTTTTTGGGAACTGTATAAATCTTCAATGCCTAATCGTTGTTTATCCAGTCCGGGGAATTGTAAATGGTTACCATTGTATTCCCTTAATACATAACAATTGAAAGTGTCGTTATAAAGTGCTTCGATTGTTTTTTTATCATCAGAAGGTAATTGATTCAGCCATTCTGTAAAATGGTTCCTGATGGATTCTATTTTCCCATGTGCCAGCTGAATGGCTTCATTATCTGCTACCCGTATTTTTTTCCCACCCATATCCACTTCATAAGTATAAAATGGTGTAGTGTTTTCAAGTGCATGTTCCAAAATAACAGGTCCGTAGGTAGTACTTCCGCTCTTGGTGGTTACTGCATATTCCTGGTTGGTCTTTGCATTGCCACTGTCTGCTTTTACTTTAAAAGTATCCAGCGAAGAAAAATAATTAACGGTGGTATTAGTTTCAAAAAGCGCTGTTGCAAATTGATTATAATACTCTGCCGGTATCCACCTTTCCCCTAAATTGAAATCAAGTAATTCAAAAGGTATTCTTTCCGGCTGAATTTTTTCCAGGGCTGATAGACTGCGTTGCAATTGAAGATTATCGGGATGCTGTAAGAGAGCGTCCTGGGTAAGCCTTAATTTGTTTACGACATTTCCACTGAGAAACAGGTCAGCGGTTTCCCATTTTGTATTAATGGGATTGATGAAAATATGATCGCCCAATTGGACGATGGCCTCCTCTTTTGTACTTCCAATTGCCGCTGCAATAAAGTCCAGGTCAACAGTTCCTTTATCATTAAGGCTTTTAGCTAATGCTTCTGTTGGATTTTCGGTATGAAAAGCAATTTTCTTTTCAATCAGTGATTGGGTAAGAATATCCGATTTTAAATATTGATTTCCTTCCTTTCTTTCCAGTGAAGCCAGAACAAGAAAACCAAAAGCTTCATCCTTTAAAATCCGCTGGCGGTTAGTAGAAGCATTCAACATACCAAAACCTTTTACCATGGCATCATAGGATTCATTGAGATCTTTTCTCAGTGCAGGGTATTCTGTATTTTCGGTAGCTTCTTTATCTGCTAGTAATAAATAGCTATCCCTTAGCGCAGTATACTGTTGATAGAAACCAATGTCTTTCCTGTCATTTAGGCTCGGCAGAAATACCGGTCTATCATTGTCAGATGCAGAATAAGATACAAAGCCTACTCTTTGGTCATGAACAATCAATGTTCCTTCTTTATAATAAGGATTCACGTTGCTCAATTGCGGCAACTTCGTATCAAGGGTAATCATAAATTTTCCTTCACCTTCTGCGAAAAAACTGTGTTTGTATTGTTGCAGATGTTTGGGTAGTCCTCTAAGTTGGTGTTGCAATCCTGCAGCGCTCATCCAGTTGGCAGGAAATTGAATTTCTTCCAGATTGGAATATAGCTTGTAGGCAAATCCTTTAAAATCCTGTGCCTTTGCTGCAATCAGCACAATGCTTTCATGATCGAGGTTGTCTTCAGTTCTGACGATGGCTAAAAGCCTTGCTGTTCTTTTATCTATAACTGTTGCATCTGCAGCATGGATATAGGCAATCGCCCTGTTTATATTTTCTGCGGGACCCGTATCAAATAAACCTAGTTGGTGCACGCTGCCATCTGCTTTGTTTTCAGGCATGGGCAGATAGGTAAGCAATTTGCGGGCATCATTATTCAATTGTAGGGCAGAGGTGTTAAATAATTCCCGGTTGAACCGATGCACAATACCTCTTGTTATTTCAGTCTCTATTTTTTCGCCAATACCATTGATGTCTCCATGTTGCCAAATGGTTTGTGCAGCCTTACCATATTGATTTTGTCCTGCTTTGATTTCATCTCCTGCAATAATTTCCGGGTGTTGGTCGATGTATTGATTCAGGGAATATTTCCCAAACTCATTTTCTTTTTCTGTTGTTCTTGTCAGTAAAATTTCCTCTGCTGATAAATTATCTTTGTTGCTGTTTTTTTGAACGACCAGTAAATGACTGGGTGCTTCTGTGTTTCCGGTGTCTTTCATAAGATTATCCGGCAATACGTTCAGGGACACAAAGTCAGCATGAGTAAAAATGTACTCTCTTATGGATTGATTAGAAGGGGTATTTAAAAAACTATCTGTGGTAACATAAGCCAGTAAACCACCTTCTTTGATCTTATCAAGTCCTTTTGCAAAAAAATAATTGTGTATTTTATTTGTTGCTTCCTGCTCCCTTAGGGATTTGTCTAATACCCCGAAGCTGCCAAATGGAATATTACTTACAATGCAATCAAATTTCCCATTCTCATTATTGGAGGTTTCTTCAAAAGCTTTTACCTGAACAGCAACTGGAACTGGTATCGAACTGCCAAGGGCAGTCAATACCCGTCCCGATAGAATATCCTTTTCTACTGCTGTAATATTTTCAAGTGCGGGAAAAACTTCGGCAGCTTCACTGACAAAAATACCTGCACCACTACTGGGCTCGTATAGGTTCTTTGGCTCGATACCTCGTTGTTTTAAGATTTCAAATAAAGTCCTGGGGATTATTTCGGGAGTATAGAAAGCAGTGAGTATGCTATTCTTTAAAGTGCCTATTGCTAGTTTATATTCTGCTTCGTTCAAACGTTCTTGCAGTAACTCATGCAATGCTATGATTTGCGGATGGAGTTTAAGGTCTTCTTTGGATGCATTGAGTTTGATCCATTCTTCCTTTGTTGCATTTGGAAACAGAATGGCTTTTATTCCGCCAAAACCGGAATAGGCTTTTAATACCTTCACCTGTTCAGGTGACAGTATATCACCGGATTTCCATGCTAATGCAATTTTTAGTGCATTAATATTTTGGCGTAAATGCTGCTGACTGTTGTAACTCATTACCCACGTTTTCTTTTACACTGTTACTTTCCAAATACTCACTCATCGCACCCATGATATTATACCTCAAAAAGGTATCGTCTTCATTTGCTTCTGTAAAACTAATTTCATCAAATACTTCCTTGCAATAACCGATCATGTTAATGATTTCAGTTTGCAAGAGGGGAGTGTCGCAGAGTAACTGAAATTCCTTTTCAAATTCTTCCTCTAATATTTCCCGGATATAGTTATACCTGGATGGTTTCAGGTCATGTGTTAAAATATCCATGCAGGTTTCTTCAATAATAAAATCAGGCTGGCCCTTTCCACGCTGAGCTATCAATGCTTTTACTGTATTTAATTTTTCAGTTAAATATGCAGTCAACTTCCTTTCTTGTTCTAACTCGAACAAAAGGTCAGGATTATTCTGACTGATGTAGTGCTGTAATTTTTGAAGCAAAATTTCCTGCATGATATAAGTTTAGATTCCGAAGAAGCTTTTGATTACTGTTGCAACCACTACCAGGAAAACACAACTGCCAAACCAGGCCGCTGCAACCTTACCGGTATCATGATCACCACTGTTCCATTTCTGGTATACTTTAACAGCACCAATTAATCCCACTACTGCACCCACCGCATACATCAGGTTTGTGCCTGCCGCAAAATATCCACGCACTTTAGTGTTGGCCTCATTAATACCAGCATTACCATCCTGGGCTTTTACTACTATGTTTAACATCAACAACAGCAGTCCGGTTAAAAATACTTTTGCTTTTTTACAAATCACTTTGAATACACTTCTCGTCTTTTTCATTTTCACAATTTTTAATGATAAATAATGTAGAAAGCTCCATCCCCATATCATACTCACTAACCCATCTTTATTCACAGGGATGGAGCAACATAAACCCTCAACCATTCCACAACATGCCTGCCTCTTCATCACTTAATACGATAGAACAATTATTTTCGCAAGCACTAATAATTGTTTTAGTTATCTCTGGTTGTAATATGGAATCTTTTAATACAGCATATTTTTTTAAAAGCAATTGCAGCCCATATTGCAGCTCTGTTTTGTTATAGTCGGCACCAGCTGATGCCGCGTAGGCTATTATCTCATCCTCCAGGTTTGCGCCCAGTGTGTTGATATCGCCGGATGCTTGTTCTTGTTTTGTAAAAGATCCGGTTTGATTTTTGAATGAGACTTGCTGGCGAAATAGCATGGCCATATCCTGTCTGTAGTAAAGCAATAAAATTGCAACGTAATAGATAGCCAGTAACACTGCACTTACAGTAAAATAAGTTTGCCAGGAAATTGATTGCAACATAAAAAATATTTTAGTGATTAATTTCTTAATGCAAAAATAATATCTCAAATTCCTCTTTTCACTCCCAACCCTCCATATAGCCCATTTAACTAACTGATACATATAGGAGATAAATTTTAAAAAAATATTTTTCTTATCCGATCTTTCTGCTCAGGTGCAATAACTTCATCAAAATATCGTACACGGTACGTTTGGTGTTAGCTTCAATTTTGTAATATTTACCGTGCAGATGTCCATAAGAAAAATTTTCTTTGTGCATCGTAGTAAAATTATTAGCTACTACTTTTAATAATTCAGACTGATTGGTATTGGTGATGAGTTGTTCTTCTTTAAGCAGGCGGAATAGCAGGGCCAGTTGAGGTACTGAAAGAGCAGTATGTATCTTGGTTTCCGTTCCAGTTACAACCGGACTTGATGAAATAATAGTTTGTTCCATTTCATGAAAATAAATTTCTTCATTTAGCCAGTTGACGATTTGTTCCTTCAGTCCCGGCAGTTCAGGATATAAAATATGATCAGGTTTGACCGTTACCTGGTTGGCTTCCTTTAATTGGTATTTTAGTATCCTTAATTTTCCATGTACTGATTCTTCTTCAGCAACCAATAAGTCCAATTCATTGACATAATACAGGCTGATATCAGGATGATTATAATCCAGGCTCACCAGTATTTTTTTTAGTGTTACTGCAATATCTTCTTGTGCGGCTGTAACATCAAAGGCTAAAAATTCATTCGTCGCTGTTTTGATATATTGCGCTTGTTCGTAAGAAACGATGTCACCGCTTACAAAATTTTCCAGCGGTTGAAGTATTAATTTTATCAGTTTATCATTAATGACGGTGCGTTTTAATGCTGCTGCAATCGTTTCAATTTTAGGTAGTATTTCTTTGCATGTATGCTCTATTTTGATACAAGGCATTTTTTGTTTTATGTTAAAATACCTGGCATAATGCACCTGCAAAAAGCAAAGCAGTTCATTAAGGTGATCAAAAAGGTATTTGGAAAGTTCCCAATATTCATCCTGTTTTTTTATTCCTTTCCGGTACACATGCAACTGATCCATCAGGCGGATAAAGACTGACTGGTATTTATCAATTAATAATTGTAATACCTTTTCTTCGCTGGCATTAAATACTTCTTCCATAATGTGCAGCCTGATCTTTTCTTTTTCCTCATTACATTCCAGGATGATGCTGCCTATATCATCCCGCTTTATCGTATTGTTCAGCTTATTGCAGGAAGAAATAGAGGTAATGATCTGGTCAAATTTTTCTATGGTATAATTCATAAACTCTTTTTATATGTGCTATAATTGCCTTTGATTGGTGAGCTGGTTTACTGCAGTAGGAAGAGTTGACCACAAATTATCAGATGTAACCTTTTTTTAGTTTATCAAACGGGAGTTTATTTTGCCGAA
Source organism: Chitinophagaceae bacterium (assembly GCA_044223995.1). GTDB lineage: Bacteria > Bacteroidota > Bacteroidia > Chitinophagales > Chitinophagaceae > JACMLD01. The sequence goes on along the minus strand of JBGALE010000007.1, from coordinate 79,076 downwards.
ATCAAGCCGAAATATCACAAACTATTAATTTCGTGTGTTTTTTAGCTAATTCCTATTGAAACTCACAGCCACATTGCATTTACTGCTAAGAACCATGAAGAAATCAAGTCGAAATCAAGGTGGAAAACAAGCCGAAATAAAGGCATGGATAGTATTTAATAACTTGATACTTTCATTAATTTTCAAATTCAGTATTTTTGAACTATGGAATTAAAGTATTTACTGGTACTCAAAGAATCTGAAAATAAGGTTGAATTCAAAGCTGCCCGTAATAACTTTAAATACGCCGGAGGCGATAATAAAGAGCCAAAGGATCGCCGTCATTGTGTATTAGGGTATGTGATTGCCTTTTGTAATGAAGGCGGTGGTATGCTGGTTTTAGGAGTAGATGATAAACATCCCCATACTGTTGTAGGCTCTAACTTTGCAGAAGGATTAGAAGGTAATCTTTGCGATCAGATTTATTCAGACATTGGTATAAGGGTGGAAACTGAAGTTTTACAACATGATGGGAAAAGAGTTTTAATAATAAAAATACCCAGCCGTCCGATTGGGAAGTTGATGAAATTTGAAGGGGTTCCGTTAATGAGGATTGGAGAAAGTTTACGGGAAATGTCTGATCAGGAAATGCTCAAAATTCTTTCTGAACAGGAGCCTGATTTTTCTGCTACAATTTGCGAAGGGTTAACAATTGGAGATTTGGATGAATTCTCGTTGCATGCAATGGCAGAAAGATATGCGGCTAAACAAAATAACAATGATTTCCTTTCTTTACCTCTTGAGCAAAGCCTTTCAGATTTAGATTTATCAAAGAATGGGAAACTCACTTATGCAGCACTTATATTAGTTGGTAAAGATGAAGCATTGAAAAAATTTCTACCTCAAAGTGCTATTAACCTTGAATACCGTGTAAACAAAGATTCTATTCATTATGATGACCGGCTGATTGCTAGCCATTCGGTGTTTAAAAATATTGATATCGTATGGGATCATATCAATTTACGAAACGGAAAATTTCCCATTCAGCAAGGGCCATATATTCTTGACATTCCCTTTTTAAATGAAGAGGTAGTTCGGGAATCTGTAAACAACGCTATTGTTCACAGAGACTATCACCTGCAGTCGGAGATTGTTATCAAACAATCTAATAACAGCCTTGATGTGATTAGCCCCGGGGGATTTCCTTTAGGTGTTTCTGCTGAAAATATTTTAACGGTTAATAGTACCCCAAGAAACAGGTTATTAGCTGATATACTTTTAAAAACAGGAGTGGTTGAACGCTCAGGGCAGGGCGTTGATAAACTTTTTAAAAACACTATCCAGGAAGCTAAAGGCAGCCCTGATTATTTAAGATCAGATAGTTTTCAGGTGCATTTACATATTCCAACTATCGTACAGGATAAAGCATTTGTTTTATTTATCGAATACATACAAAAGGAAATTAAGGTCGATTTGTCTTTGATGGAAATTTTAACATTGGAAAAAATCCGGCAAAATGTTGATAAGTCTGAACTTGATCATAATACAGTAAAAACCTTGCAGGACAAAAATTTAATCGAGCTCATTGGTCGTACTCATGCAAAAGGGTACATGTTGTCTAAAATGTATTTTTCTTTCACTAATCAACCAGCGGCATATACAAAACAAAAAGATCCTGACATCAGTAATATATGGCTGCAAGTCATCAACCACATGTCGAAATTTAAGAAAGCAAAAATACTTGACTTTGAATCCTTATTTGAACGAATACTTACCCGTGAGCAAGTGAAATATTATATCTATCTTTTTGTAGATGCTGGTATTTTAAACAGGAAAGGCGTTGGTAGGGGAACCTATTATGAACTCTCGGCAGAGCTTTTAAAACATGATAACCCTCTTCAGTTAGGGTTAGAAAAATTGAAGGATATGCCGGATAGCACATCGTCATAATTGACGATGATGCCACATAAATCCCACACAATTGCGATATCGCAACCATTACTTATAAATTACAGGCAATTATAAATACTTGACAATCAGTTATTTTTTTAATGATCCATTATTGTTTTAGTTCCCACAAATAGCCACATAAACCGCACTAAACACCAACAAACCGTAACAAACCGTAACAAAACCGTGGGTAACTATAGGGCTAATACCCTCTTTTTTGATGTAATGATTTGATCGTTAATTAGTTATGGTATTTGGTGTTTTTTCTTGATTTTGATAGAAATGGCCTGAAATCCTTATTGGGTAAGGGTTTCAGGGGAAAATATGAATAAAAAATGAGGAGAAACGTCTCTTCCAAATAAATATGATAATCCTTGCCCTAGTAGGATCACTTAAATATATAGAAATATATTTAAGTGATCATTGCAATCTATAACTGCAAAATGCATATATCATGATAGTAAAATTTTTTACTAAAGCATTTTAGTAGTGAGATTTATGGCTGAGTATCAAAATTACAATTCGGTAGATTTCCCAAAATGATCTTATCCTGGTGGGTTGTAATATTACTTGCTAAGTTATTTTTAAAATATTTATAGTAACCAGAAGAAATTATTTTATTAGATATTTCTATTTCGGTAAGCATTCTATTAGGGATTGGTACAACTGGTGTCGCAAGTAAAAAATCAAATTCATCCATTTCTTTTTTCCAATTAATAGTTAGTAAGCCATTTTGGTTAATAGGGGGTTCAGGATCATTTATACATTTATAGTTACCTGGAAAGAAAGTCTCATGAAACCTACGATAAATATCACTCCATTTGTTTGTTAAAAGTTCATAAGTTGGCAAGTCAATATTTTTGAGTTTAGGATTAAGAAGAAGCCCTACTGAACCCCAACTTGTCGAAATTCTTTTGTTATTGTCAGTATAAATGCCCTCTGCAATTGCAAGCGCTATCGATTGTCTTTCTATCTGTTCAAATGAATTAATCACTTCATTAAATTCAAGAATTAAACCTTGGCCCAGGGAATTTTCACAACCTTTTGTAAATATCATTGTGTAAGTATCTTCTCTACTTGAAGACTTTCTGCCGTATCTAATAGGGACAGGCGTAGTTATAATTATAGGTAATAAATTTTGTTGTCGCCAATTCTTTCTGATTAGATCTTTGCTTTTTTCTTTAAGATGATCTTCCCAAATTAAAGAACCAATTATTATTATTCCCCCTTTTAGTTTCATAATTAATTTTTAAGAATTATTTAATTTGAAATGTTCTTTCCAAATCTGTTTGTTGCGATAGCTATGTTTAGAACTAGAGAATTATTCACATTATGTTGCCCCTTTTCCAAAAATAAATTGGGCCAAGGTAGAACCTTAGCCTTTTTTAATTTGTACCCTATGAAAACTAAATTTAAATAGTTTAGATGATGTGGTTATTATTTTTTTACTTTTTTAAACCCGGCAATTGCCAACGACAAAATTAAATTGGGGTCTACTTCGAACAATTCTGCAAGTGCATTAATATCTTTTACAGTTAGTAATTCGGGGTTAGTCACTCTTCGCTGAAGTGTGTTATAGTTCATCTTAACTTCAACCCTTACGACTGATATAGGAACTATTTCGAAAACATCAAGTAATTTTTTGAAACTGTTTGTTTCAATTAAAGATTTTACAGCCTTATAACGATTGTCTTTCAATTTCTATATCAAGTTTACACTAAATTTAGAAATCATTCATTGTTTTAAGGCTAATAATTAACATTTATGAACAATAATAATTCATAAAAGGAAATAAAATGTACAAAAATGAATTAAATGGAAGTTTTTTTCTTATATTTGGTTTAGAATTATCTTGCAATAGTATAAAATTATTGAAAGCTATTCGCTTGAGTCTCGTAACTGAAAAGGGCAAATTTTCGATTACCACGAGATAATAAGTGAAGAGCTCACGTCTTGGCGTGGGCTCACTTATTAGTGGTAAGGCCTGCCCGGCCTCAGTTACAATAAGTTGAGTCTGCGCCTTTTTTATTTAGCTAATCAGCCATATTGAATAGCGTAAACTTCTGGTAAGCGTAAATATAATTCAGTTACATCCCACCAGTTAACTTCAGACTCATTTTAGATTATGTAATTCGACTGCATAAATATTTTGCAATCCTTTGAAGCCTATCCCATGTAACAACTCTGACAATTTTTAGTTGACCTAAATAAAAAATATGCAAATTAATGGTATAGAAAATACTGCTGCTTGGTTATACTACTATCCATTGTTGCTCCGGTATGCCAGACGGATACTAAAGGATAATGCCGCTGCAGTATTGCTGGTTGAAAAGGCTTTGCAGGATCAATTTATTATTGATGGTTTACAGGAATCTGCGCAGTTGCGCCAGTTATTAAAAACAGATACGCTTCATCGCTGTTGCTGCCATACGCAAATGCAAGTATTTGATCGTTCACCGGTAAAATTGCCGTTCAGATAATTATTCCTATGAGAAATGTATACTATAACCCTTTTATTAGTTGGCTCAAAACCCTATATGAGCGCAAACCCAAGAACCCCACCTGATATAGCCCTGACCATAGTATTTTAATTTATTAACTCAAGTAAAAACGATTGCAATGAAATGCTTCTATTGCTTAATGCTATTGTTATGCCCATTCGGCAGCTTTGCTGCAAATCCTCCCTTTAAAGCTTTAAAGGTTGGCGATAAAGTACCGGATATTTATTTTGAAAATATTATACACAGTACTGCTGATAAAGCCAATTTATACAGTTTCAAAAAGAAACTGATGATTCTTAATTTCTGGGCCACTACCTGCGGCACCTGCATTCATAAATTGCCCCTGCTGGATTCGATGCAGGCGCAGTATCCGGCAGACCTTTCGGTTTTGCTAATTAATTCTTCTGTATCGGACACAAAGGAAAAAGTAGAAAAATTATTTAAGCGCATCACCAATGGGGATGCAAGAGGTTTCGGGTTGCCTGTGATAATAGGGGACACGATTGCTAACCAACTCTTCCGACATAAATATGTACCTCATTATGCATGGCTAAATGCCGACTTCACCATTGCGGCCATAACTGGTTCCGAAGACTTGGTGGCTGAAAAAATCCAGTCCTTTATTGAGGGCAAAAAAGTTACTTTTTTCAATAAAGAGGATATGGAAGATTTTAAACCCGGCAATCCATTATTCATTGCAGGAAATGGAGGTAATGGAAGTCAGGTGATGGCACGTACCACATGGAGCAATTTTATCAGTGGGCTTCCTACTGGTACCTATGTTGGTAAGGATAAGTACAGCAAAATTAACAAGCTGCTCTTTACTAATTATCCACTATTGAATTTGATCCTTTATGCTTATGATATAAAATCCGGTGGATTTAATATTCAGATGGAACCAGATGTCAGCAGGAATTTATCATTGGAAGGGCAACCAGATGACTGGATAGCAGCGCACAGTTTTACCTATGAACTTATCACGCCGCCAGTGTCATTGCACACTGCAAAACAATGGATGCAGCAGGACCTGCTGCGGCAATTTGGTTACAGTGTCAGTAGTAAAATTGTTCCGGTTAATTGCTGGGTGATTCAAACTGATACTTTGCTGTTAAAAGCCTACAAAACAAAGGGTGGTAACAAAAAAAATAATCTGGCAGATTCTGACAGGCCTTTTTTGCACAACCGACCCGTGAGTGATATCATGGAGTTCTTTCAGCGGCAAGTTTCTATACCAGTGGTGAATGAAGCAGGACCGCTCCTGATAGATATTGAACTGCCTGCCTACAACTCATTTAATGTAAAAACATTTGCTGCTCTTCTTGCACGCTTTGGTATTTACCTGAGGGAAGAACAGCGCAATCTTACTCAGTATTTTATTTTTCATCAACCAAACTAATGCACATGAATAAATTTTTTTTAAGCAGCTTCCTGTTTTTTTGCTGCAACCTGCTGTTTGCACAAGATGCAATCATTCAGGGCAAAGTGCTTGCCTACGGCAATGGCGAGCCATTGGGAAATATCGTGATAAAATTAAAAAATAGTAAACGGGTAATGGTGACTAATCCGTCCGGCGCTTTTAGTTTCCGGCTTTCCGGCCTTGACACCATGGAAATCGATAATATGAATTACCAGCGGTTGCTCATAACTGTTAGTAGCAGTACTCAGGTGCCGCTAATTATCCGGTTGATACCTTTGGAGAAAATGATGGATGAGGTAGTAGTGAATACCGGCTACCAGTCTGTTCCAAAAGAGCGGGCAACCGGGTCCTTTGTTGCCATCAATAAAGATTTATTTAACCAGCAATCTGGAACTACAGTTTTAGACCGTCTGGAAAACATCAGCAACGGATTGTATGTAGATCGAAAAACAAATGGGAATAGCAAAATTGTGATCAGGGGCTTAAGTACTATCCAGGGGCCAAGGGCACCACTGATTGTACTGGATGATTTTCCTTACGAAGGTGACCTGCAGAATATTAAACCGGAAGATGTAGAGAGTATCAGCATTTTAAAAGATGCCGCTGCCGCCTCCATTTGGGGTACCAGGGCAGGTAATGGTGTAATTGTAATCACTACAAAGAAAGGTAAATACAATCAGCCTATCCGGGTTGAACTGAGTAGTAATGTTCTGATTACTGCTGCACCTGATTTGGCGACCCAGCAAACTATTCGTCCAGCTGACTTTGCTTCATTGGAACAATTTCTCTATGCAAAAGGATTTTATAACAGCCAGTTAAATTCGGCACCATGGCTGGCGGTATCACCTGTAGTGGAATTATTAAGGCAAAGAGATAAAGGCATTATTACGCCTGCACAGGCAGATGCTGCGATTAATATACTCGCTTCCCATGACCTTAAGGACGATTTTAATAAGTACGTGTATCAACGGGGGATTAATTTTCAGCAGGCAATTACTGTAAAGGGAGGAACGAAGAATATGAACTGGAATCTTTCTGGTGGCTGGGACAAAAATTCAGGAGTACTGGATAATCAATACAACAGAATAAACCTTCGCAGCAGTCAATCATTCCGGCTGACTGATCAACTGGAGTTAACTACCGGAATAGATTATACGCAGAGTGCTACGCAAAGCGGACGTTTGGGCTTTGGCCAGTTACGTCCTTTTAATGGTTTACTTCCCGCTTATACCAGCCTCGCCGATGCCAACGGAAATGCGGTGCCTGTAATGTACCAGTACCGTAAAACCTATACTGATACGGTGGGTGGCGGAGTCCTACCAGACTGGAACTGGTATCCCCTCACAGATTATGCCAATACCAGAAGTACTGGTAAACTCCAGGCAATGATGGCTAATACGGGGCTTTCCTATAAGATGAGCAAAACATTTTCACTGAATCTGAAATATCAATATGGCCGGCAACAAAATACAGATGCTGTGTTATATAGCCCGGACAGTTATTTTGCCCGGAATTTTGTGAACAGCTATACTGTGATCAACCGAGCCAACGGCAAACTCACCTATAATGTACCGCAGGGAGGTATACTGGACCAGGGTAATGGAACACTGGAAACACAAAATGTAAGAGGGATGCTTAACTATAGTAAAAGTTCGGCTAAGAACGATATTACAGCCATTGCCGGGGCTGAATACAGGCAGGTAAAAAACAACTACAGCAGTTACAGGGTTTACGGCTATGATCCTGATCTGCTTACCTATGGTACGGTGGATTATAAAACGGCATTTCCCAATTTACTTACCCGCAGCAGTAGTCAAATACCGGCAAACATGAGCGTATCACAAACACTAAACCGGTACATTTCATTTTTCGCCAACGGGGCTTATACGTTTAAGAAAAAGTATACGGTTTCAGCAAGTGCAAGGCGTGATGCTTCTAATCTTTTTGGTGTTTCAGCCAATAACCGCTGGTCACCCTTATGGTCAACTGGTGCATCGTGGGACATAGGAAAGGAGATATTTTTCAGGGTGCCTGTATGCAACTCATTAAAACTACGGGTAAGCTATGGAGTGAGTGGTAATGCTGACCCTTCTAAATCTGCTGTTACTACGTTATTGGTAACAGGAAATTCTGCATATACCCAAACGCAGGAGGCGAGGATCACACAGTTTAAAAATGCTGAACTGGGCTGGGAAAAGGTAAAAATGCTCAACCTGGGTATTGATTTCGGCCTTTGGAATAACCGTCTTCGTGGAACGGTGGAATATTATCATAAAAAAGGCCTTGACCTGTTTGGGACGCAACCCATCGATTATACGGGACTGGCATTTGACAGGGTAACAAAAAATGTAGCTGCAATTTCGGGGAATGGATGGGATATTAGTTTGAACATTCAGAATATTAAAGGTGTGTTATCATGGAACACCATACTCAACCTGAACTTTAATAAAGACCGGGTAGTCAAAAACTACCTGGTCAACCAACAAGGCAGTAACTATACTTTGGGGGGTGCTATATCTGCCGTAGAAGGCCATCCTGTATTTGCACTGTACGATTATAAATGGGCAGGGCTGGACCCTGCTACCGGCGACCCGATGGGTGTATACCAGGGCGCATCCAGTAAAAATTACACGGCTATTACAGGGAGCGGTACACTAATTGCAGATATGCAGTATATCGGACCTAGTTTACCCACTGCCGTTATTACACTGGGTAATACTTTTATTTGGAAAAACTTTTCATTGAATGTTAATATCACAGGAAAGTTTGGTGCCTGGTTCCAGCGCAGCTCTGTTAACTATGGCAATCTTTTTAATAACAGGGATGGCCATACAGATTATTCATTAAGATGGCAACAGCCGGGAGATGAGTTGCACACGACCATTCCTTCCATGATTTATCCATTCAATCTGCGGCGTGATAATTTTTATACTTACTCCTCCGTTCTTGCCACCAGGGGAGATTTTATCAGGTTACAGTATATCACCCTGGGGTATGACCTCAAAAGAAAACAGGGAAATAAGTCTCCTTTTGAAAGCATGCAATTCTACATGAATGCCAATAACCTGGGCTTGCTTTGGAGGGCTAATCAATTTAATATAGATCCTGAATACAGCAACACCATTCCTCCTTCGATGAATATGGCGATTGGTGTAAGGGCTGCTTTTTAACCATTAAAAATTTTATTATGCACTTTTATAAAATAAAAATTATAGGAATGTTTTTGCTGATATCGTTGCTAATGTTATCCTGCAAAAAACAACTGGAGGTAAAGCCGGATGCCAAATTGGTAACACCGCAAAAATTATCTGATCTGCAAGCCTTGCTCGACTATGATCCATACATGGTGCAGGATATGGGCATGGATGAATCCAGTGCGGATAACTATTACCTTACTGATGATGATTATGATGGTATGAATGAAACCGACCAGCGGATTTATAGCTGGCAAAAAGATAATTTATTCTCAGGCCCAAATTGTGATTGGGGCAGGGGCTACCGGAGGGTCTATTATGCTAATACGGTGCTGGATTTTCTTCCACAAATCACTCAAACGGCTGCAAATACAACTAGCTGGAATGATGTAAAAGGACAGGCATTATTTGTGAGAGGTACTTCATTTTTCAAATTGGTCAATGGCTGGTCGCCTGCATATGATGTAACAGACGAAGGTACTGGCCTAGGAATTCCATTACGGCTCACTGCGGATTTTAATGAAAAATCTGTTCGGTCCACTGTTCATCAGTGCTATGACCGAATATTGGCAGACCTTAAAGGTGCTGCTGGTTTGTTGCCTGTGCAAAATATATTGAAAACAAGGCCCTCAAAAGCTTCAGCCTGGGCTTATTTGTCAAGGGTGTTTATTGCTATGCACCAGTACGAGAATGCTTTAAAATATGCGGATTCTGCTATTTTAATATCTGGCGCCCTCATGGATTTCAATAGCCTGAATGTTGCCGATAATTTTCCCATCCCCAGGTTTAATGTAGAAACTATCTTTTATAATTTTTCTGGAGCGGCATTAATTGATCCTTACTATGTAAAGATCGATTCAGTACTGTACAATTCCTACGACAACAACGACCTGAGAAAGCAGGTATATTTTACTTCATTGCCAAATAATCGTATAGGGTTTAAAGGAAGCTACAGTAATTATGAAGGCGAGTTTTCGGGTATTGCAACAGACGAAGTATACCTGAACAGGGCAGAATGTTATGCGAGAGCCGGTAATATGACTGGTGCACTGAATGATCTGAATACCTTACTTGCCAAAAGATATAAGACGGGCACTTTTGTGCCATTGACGGCTTCAACAACGTCTGCTGTATTATCGCTGGTTCTACAGGAAAGGAGAAAGGAACTGGTAATGCGATTTACAAGATGGATGGATATTAAAAGATTGAATAAAGAAGGCGCTGCAATAACGATCAGGCGTCTGGTGCATGGACAGTTATATATTCTTTTACCGAATGATTTGCGTTATTCCTTACCCATTCCGGAAGATGTAATTGCGTTGTCAGGAATGCAACAGAATCCCCGTTAATTTTCAGACCACTGAACCACCGTAATAAAGGCTGCCCATGGGCAGCCTTTAAACAATTAAACAGTGTCAATTTCTCAATGTGGCACTTTCACTAACAACAGTGGGGATGTCAGGAAATGCTGCAACATGTGTATCAAACTCTGCCCGGGTGCCAACCCAGTTAATAGTGCATGGTTTGTTAGCCCCTGAACAGGCCGTGCCGCTGTTCAACCAGTTGTTGGGATCCTGCATCTGTGCCAGGGTATTGTTTCCAACATAATAATAAGTGGCATCGAAATTTTTCGGTGCCACTGTTTTTACATTAGCAGCCATGGCGCCAAAGATGGCAATACCCATCGCCAGCAGTAAAACAGGAAATTTAAAACGTTTCATAATGATAAATTTTTGTGATGAAAAAATGTTGCCCGTGCTGTCCTGGGACAGTTTTTTCGGTTGATAATATTGCTTACTCTTTTATAGGTTTTCAGCTTACTCCCTTTTTTCGGATACCCGTATTTTTATTGTAAACCATGCCAGCACCATAAAGAAAATATTGAAATACAGATGTTGCTTCCAGCTCATCGTTTTGATTACACCTCCACAACTGCAGGGTAGTTTTGTGCTGTCTGATAATAACATCAGTGCAACATAAAACGTAAATAAAGTCATCAGTATAGCAGCAGCATACAGACCGTATTTTTGAGTCGGCTTGAATATGATCGTTAATCCTGCGGTTAATTCTAAAATCGGCAGTAGTATGGATAAGGGTTGAGGAAAAGCTTTTAAATAACTGACCTGGCTAAGCTGCTCCCGGAACAACTGGTATCCGATCAACTTACTGGTGCCCGTATACATAAATAATAATACCAGAAGGAAACAGCCTAATTCTCTTACCCATTTATAATTGCTTATTTGCATATTGTAAAGCTCCAATACAAAAATTATTATGCTGGTCGCAATGATTATGCAAATGGGTTTTATTTTTTATCTTTAGTTTGCCGGTAGAGAGCAGGGGCGATATGATGAAAAGAAGTAAAAGCTGTTGTAAAATTGCTCGCATATTGGAAACCGGTAGCCTTTGCAATTTGCTTGATGGTCTTATTGGTATCAGTTAACAGGCTGGCTGCATATTGCATCCGTTGCCTGCGCAGATAAACAAAGACAGGATAACCGAATTGTTCCTTAAATCCTCGTTTTAATTTGGTGCACCCAATGCCCGATGCGGCGGCTATTTCGGCGATGGGAAGATGACGACTCAGGTCTTTTTCAATCAACGCTTTCGCTTTTTGCAGGCATTCCATATCATAGGTTGATAACGCCATACAAGATGGATTAAATAATCAATTGCATATATTATTCAGATGAAATTTTCTTAACTCCCCGGGTGGCTTGCCGAAATGTTTTCGAAAGGCTGTTACAAAGCCTGCCAAGGTTTCATAACCACATTCGGCTGCAATGTCTTTTTGTTTGAGTGAGGAGTTGTGTAACAACTCGTATGCTTTTTTCATTCTGCATTGCAACAGGTACTGGTAAATTGAAGTATTGAATAACTCCCTGAATCCCTTTTTCAGCAGGCATTCATTAGTGCCGGACTGTTTGGCTAATTGCTTTACAACGATATGGTTGCTGATATCTGCATTGATAATATGATAAGCTGTATACACAGGCCTGGTAAGAGCAGTGGGATGTGTTTGTACTTCTTGTATTGATTCGCTTGATTCCATACTCAAACTTGCGGATTAGTATCGTTGAATTAATCCTGTTTTAAACTGATTTTATTTTTAGTTAGCATGTTTTTCTAACTAAGTATTTTAACGGGTAATTTGGTGGTATTATCAAGTATCGAATAGGCATTCAATTCTTCCATGTTAAAGCTGTCTGTGGTATGCATATATGCATATGTTTTTATAGCTACTGCGCCCAATTTTTGTTTTTCTATTCCGGCAGAAAATCCGAGTAAGATTTTCTGTTTGCCTGTTTTTCTGGCTCTCACTACAATCTGGTAAAGTGCCTGACGGTATATGCCAAATTCATGGTTATGGGTATAGTCTATGCCTATGATCATCGGAACATAAGTGCTGGCCGATTTATAACTGAATACTACACAGCAGGGTTTCTTTTCATTGCTACTGTTTTGGTCTCGGAGTGTTAATTGTAAGGTTTCCCAGTTTTCATCTAAGGCCAGTTGCCGGAATAATTTAAAAGGCAAAGAAAAAGTATTTAACTCAAGGCTTTTTTCTTTTACGTTTTGATATAAATCATACCAGTGTTCTATCTCCTCCTGCCAGCTGGATACATTGATTACTTCTACTTCAAATACATGACTGTGCCGCAACACTTTTTTGCGTAAATGATTACGGCTATTTAGTGAGAGTGATTCATACAAATCTTGTGGAGTATTCCAGTTCAGTGATGGGATTACAAATGAGTCCGGCATCTGTATTCTGAAAAATCCATTGTCTACCATAAGGCTATCCAGCTCTTCGTGTATACCATGAAAATCCCTGAGAACTATATGTTCAGCTTTGTAATAATCCTGTAAATTGTAAATTCTTTTAAATACCAGTTGCATTCCTTTTTTCCATAGCGGGGATTTATAATTGATAAACAAATGTTCTCCTTCTGTAAGTAACGAACCGCTGCAAAGCACTTTACTGGTTAAATAATACGGATTGTCTTTTCTTCGGTTTTCTATTTGTGCGGAGATGCCGGCTGCAGATAACATATCATCTTTCCATAAACCGGAAGTGAGAAATGTTGCAACTACTGGATTGTTCTCGTGATCTTTTACAATTAAATAATCAAAATTCCAGTTGTCTTCCGGTAATGCATTGTTTTTAAAAACGTCTTCTAATATTTTTATGCCCTCCCAGTCAAAACTTCCTTTCCCTTCAAATAATACATCCCATTCTTTCTTTTCAATATTTTTTATACTGGCATAATGCTCCAGTTTCAATGAAGGAACTAGTGTTTTTTCTTTTTCAATGGAAGTTGTCATTAAGCTTAGTTCAGGCACAGTTAACTTAAATGCTTTATAGATATCTGTTAGTGTAATGCCTTCTTCATTCATGGCTGCCGGGAGTATTACTGCAAGGCTGGCAATCATTTGTTGGATTTCTTCTTTTGTATGCAGCCTGGTAATAGTAAATCTTATGCCGGTTTGTTTCATGGGAACAGTGGGGAATACTCCAAGATTTACATAAAAACCTTTATCAAGCATTTGTTGTACTATTTTATGTCCTAATTTGGGGAGACTAACACCTATAAAGAAAATAGCTGCACCGGTCTCGGAAACCACAGGAAGTTTATATTGGTCTAACAGTAGTTTGGTATAACGGATATTCTCCTGCAATGCAGCCTGCATTTCGGTTATTTCATTACTAAGATGGATCTTTGAAACAGCGATTGCAGCGCCCAGCCCTGAAGGCTGCATAGGTCCTGAACTTAATAATGGGCCACCCACTGTACCTACTTTTCTGGCCAGTTCTGGGTCTCCAAAAATCAGCGCACCGCCACCTGATGCAAAGGCTTTATTTAATGAGGTCACCAAAGCCATTTTTGGATGAATGCTATGCTTACTTAAAACAAAACCTCTTCCGTTGGGTCCATGGATACTCATGCCGTGCGCATCATCAACATAGTAGTGTAGCTCTGGGTATTGATCCATCATTTCAAAAATTCTGTCTACCGGGCTGCAATCTCCAAACATAGAATAAATGCCATCCGCCATGTACCATATTTTCTTGTATTTATGCCGCAATACTTTTATTCTTTCTTCCAGCAAGTCCATTCTGTTATGTCTTACAATCTCAACATGCACGCCTGAGGCTTTAACCAGGTTAACGGCTGTTTGTACGGAATTATGAACCTGTTGATCCATAATTACAGCATGGTCATCCTCTACCAAAACCGGAATATTGGCTATATGCCCAAGCGTGGTGGTGGGCACTATAACTACTTTGGATTCAAATATTTTCTCCAGCAGATGCTCCAGTTCCCCATATAATCCAAGGGATATATAAGCTCTCGATGCAGAAAACTGGGTGCCGTATTGCTTAATTGCTTCGCAGGCAGCTGTTTTAACTCTTGGATCAAATTCGAGGCCGAGATAACTGCAACTGCCGAAATTGATGATAGGCTTGTCGTTGACCATGATTACCGTGCGGTCAAAATTTTTGCTGCCCGTATACAGGTGAAGAATGCCTTTGTCAATACCATAAGTTACAATTTGATCAACTGTGTCGTGGAAGGAATGGTGCTTGCTCATATCGTTTCTGTTGATGGTTAAAAATTTTTCTCAAACTTGAAAAATTTTATAGCGGGGTTCCTGCGGTTTAAAACTGGTTTTGTGGTAAAAATTCTAAAGTTATTTTCTACGTATAAAGACGTATTATTTTTTCGAAATATATGGGTAATTTTATACTATGGAGCTGGATACACCATATGTTCATCTCTGTATAAAAAATAAAATTTTAGTAGGCACTTATAAGAAGAACCTTCGAATAGATCTGGAAGTTGCCAAAGAGATAGTGAGTGCCCGCCAAACTTTTACAGGGACAGAAAAATTTGCCACGCTGATCATTAGTCAGGGAGTGATTAGTATAAACAGAGAGGCAAGGCAATACCTTGCTTCGCCGGAAGCAACAGTTGGATTATCTGCCTCGGCAATTGTGGTAGATTCGCTGTTCTCCAGTTTTCTGGGTAATTTTTTCCTTGCCGTAAATCAGGCTACTATACCAGTAAAAATATTTGCGAACACTATTGATGCTGAAAAATGGCTACAACAGTTTATTACATAAAAGAAATGCTTATTTTATGGATAAGCGATTAAATGAGATCAATTACCGATTGAGTGAATATTCAAAAGGACATTTTGATGGGGGGCTGACGATATCTGAAAAATTAGATGAGGTGGATGCCATAATCAATGGTATTAATATGCTTGGCGAAGACCTCAAGGCGATTACCATCTCCCGTGATTATTTCAATAAAATATTTCATGCGGTTTCTGATATGGTTTTAATTATCACGCCGGCGGGTCTGATCCGCGACCTTAACCAGGCAGCAGAACAACAATTGGGTTATGAAAGAGGCGCTTTGTACGGTCAATCTGTCTCCGTATTGATGAAAGGTAGCATGGCCTGTTTCAGGAATATCTCCAGACAGTTAAAACAAACGGATGAACCTGTTTCCAGCGATAGTATACTGTTTACTAAAAATGGGACAGCCATTCACGTTAGAATCAATGTTTCCAATTTTAAGGATGAAAATAAAAAACCACTGGTTTTATTAACCGCAAGTGACATTACTTTCAGGGTGAAAACAGAGAACCTGATAATCCGGGCAATTATCGATACACAGGAAAAAGAGCGGCACCGCCTAGCCCAGGATTTGCATGACAGCCTTAGCCAGCAATTGTCAGCCATCAAGTTTTATGTAAGTTCCACCGCAGAGGTCACAAAGAATAAAGCGAATAAGGATATTTTGAATCAATCAAGTAAAGCCATGGGTGCAGTAATAGCAGACATGAGAAATATCTGCTTTAACCTTATGCCGGGAACACTGGCTGAATTTGGGTTGGTAAAAGCTGTAAAGGAATTTTGTCATTACTCACTTTTTTGTAAAAAAATAAATTTTGTCATCAGGCAAAATACCTTGTTACCGGAAATGTCTGCTGAATTAAAAATTGATTTGTACAGGGTGGTACAGGAATTTATTACCAATGCTATTAAACATGGAAAAGCCAGTAGGATTCAGATTGTATTTACTTACAGCAGGCATCAGCTTAATTTACAACTGGCAGACAATGGCTGTGGGTTTGATCCCCTACATGCCGGCAAAGGAATGGGCCTGCAGAATGTGCACTCCAGGGTAAAATCACACGATGGTAAATTAAAGATCAGTAGCGTGATCAGTAAGGGTACACGTTATAAAATTGCGATTCCTGTCACAAACAGAGAACTATGAAAAAAATAAATTTAAGAGAAGCTGCTTTTATAAATGTATTGGTTATTGATGACCATAAAATGGTAAGGGATGGACTTAAACTCATGCTGCAGTCATTAAATAGATGGATGCCCTTCAAAGTTGTTGATGCTGAAACTGCCGAATCCGCTTTGGTTAAGATCAGTAAGGCAAATTTTGAACTGATCATAATAGATTATCGTTTGCCTGGACTTTCGGGAGCAGAAGTGGTATACCGCATTTTGAGATTTAAACCTATGGCTAAAATACTCGTATTAAGCAGCTACGATGAACTGGCCTATATACAGAGTATGATTGATGCGGGTGCAAAAGGATATGTATTAAAAAGTATTGAACCTGCTGAAATGCTTAAAGCAATTAAAACAATACTTTCCGGTAAAGTTTATTACTGCAGCGAAGTAGCCGTAAAACTGATTGATGCTGCAGGTGACAGTACGATAAAAATTGATAAAGCAAAACAATTGTTGACACGCAGGGAAATTGAAGTGCTTCGGATGATTGCTATGGAAATGACCAATGAAGAGATTGCGAAAAAACTTTTTGTAGCCAAAAGAACGATCGATTCGCACCGGCAAAACCTGATCCATAAATTACAGGTTAAAAATACGGTAGGGCTTGTAAAAGCTGCTTATCAGTTAGACTTAATATCCGGATAAAAATCTGTCATGAATGGATTGGATAATAATCCCTGCTTTAAAATGTTAATTATGACCAAAATCATCTAAATACCTAATCTGGGATTGTAAAAAACATTTACTGAAGTACGATCTTTGGTATTGCAATGAAAAAAATTACGCTCATATTCCTTATTACCATTTACAGCCTCTCTGTAGTAGGGCTTGGGGTACGTCAATTTTATTGTTGCGGTAAATTAAAATCTACCACTGTTACTTTTGTACAGGAGGTAAAGGAGAAATGCAGCAGTTCTAATGCAATGAAAGATTGCTGCAAAACAAAATACCAAAGCCTTAAAGTAAAAGACAGTCATTTTGGTACTGATGGCATTACCGGATTTGTAAAACATTTTACCATCCTGCATTCAACTGTGCCTTTTTTTCAGGAGACTGAATTAATCAGCCAGCCGGTTACCATTGTATACAAAGATCATGCACCTCCCCCTCAGAATGGTGTGGCAGTTTACATTCGTAACTGCGTTTTCCTTATTTAGAATTATATTTTTTTACACCAGGCAATATATTGCCCGGCTATTGGCATTAAAATATGCCCTATCAATACATTCAAATTCTTACAATTAAAAAATACTACAATGAAATCTCTTAGAATACTGATGATGGCAGTTTTTTCCATCCTGACAATTTCCGCTATTGCTCAAAACCAATCTAAAAAAGAACAAATGAAAATGGAAGTGATGAAAATACAATCGTCTTCTAAAGTTTTTGTAAGTACGGGCGCATTTTTAAAAGCAGGGCTTTTGACCAGCCTGTCCGCAAAGGAGCAAATGAAAAGTAATGTAACAAAAACAAATAATACAGTTTCTGATTATTATGCAGGTGCTGTTAAATCACCACTCTGTCCTGACTGTCTTGTATATTCAACAGCTTCTCCTAAAGAACAAATGAAACTTCAGGTAATGAACCTGGACAAATGTTCGATGAGCCCTGTAAAAGGTATAGCCGAAGCTGGCAAATGTTCCATCTGTGGTATGGGTATTTTACAGGTAAAAAGTAAAGTGCGCAATAGCAGGTAATTTTGCTTTATCAGGCGGGCAGGCGATCTTCAATTCCTGCCTGCTGAGCGTTGATTTAAAAAAGCCTTTTCGTTTATGCTTATTTTGGGTATCTTGAATAGGTGTTGGTGGATCATCCGCTTTAAAAATGAGTATCTTAAAAACCATTGGACAATTTTTCTGGCAGTTGCTTAAAATGATTTTTATAAGAAAAAAAAGTTGCTGCAAGTAATGTGTATTGTCTTTATTACAGGTATATGAACAAAGATTTAAACCAAGTCATCCGGCAGTACAAAGAAGATAACCAGTCTGTTTTCAATACCTGGTTTATCAATAATGAAGAACGGCTCAAAGCTTTTCGTTCTATTCGCCGGGGAGTGATGCAGGTAATTGAAGATATTAAAACGAAGCAGTTTCCCAATGATTTTAAAGGCTCTTCGTTAGAGTTTGTGTTGACTTGTATAACAGAACAAAAGCAGGTATTTGAAGGTGCAGCTCATCCTTTTTATTGGAAGCCCAAATTGCGAATACCTGATATTTATGAGAATGAAGCCAATAAACAGGCATTCGGACAATTTTTAGAGAACTGCCTGAACGCAAAATCAGAAGAACAACTACTAAAAGAGATCATCAGGCTGGACAGTTTAAAAATTAAAGGACTTGGGCCATCAGTGGCAAGCATTTTGTATTTTCTGCACCCTACTATTATTCCGCCTTTTAATACGGCTATCATCAACGGGTTCAATTTCCTGTTTAAAGACAAAAAGAAATTAGGCAACTGGAGTGAATATTTGAAGCTGAGAGAAGTGATGGTGGATACTAATAATCAGCATCGGTCTGAATTGTCCACCGATTTAGGAGCCATTGCTGGATTGCTTTTTGAGATAGGGACGCAAAAACTGATATTGGGCACTGATGAATATTTATCCGAACCGGAACGTAAAAAACTGGAAAAGTTAATAGAGAAACGGCAGCATGATGTGAATGAGGAAAAGGAAGAGGAAAACCTGCATACAGAAATGCAATATCATCTTTTGAAAATCGGTAACACATTAGGCTATGATGTGATAGCAGCTTCTAATGACAGATCCAGATCCCACTGCGGGAATAGTTTCTCATTCATTAGTTTGCAACAGTTTCCGGAAATTAATCTGGATAAAGAAACTTTGAATACAGTAAAACTGATTGACGTTTTATGGTTTCAAAAAGGGACCAATAATGTAATTGCTGCTTTTGAAGTAGAAAAAAGTACCAGTATATATTCAGGGATTTTAAGGTTAACTGATTTAAGTTATTCCATTGCTGATGGAGATGAAGTGTTTTATTTAATTGTGCCTGATAAAAGGGAGAAAGATGTGTGTATGCAATTATGCCGTCCGGCCGTAAAGCAAAATAATGTGGTTATCAAATACATCCTGTTCTCCGAACTGCGTAATCATTGCGATGCTCTATGTAAGTTCGGGGAGAACCACCTGGTAATGGAAAAGATTGCAAAAAGGGTATGAGCAAAACTGTTTCGGTATTTGTGCAAGCCTGCTTGCACAAATGATATATAATTGTTAGTTTAGCTTTAAGGAAATACGATAGTCTAATTTCAGCATCCCAACTTGGGTGATTGTTGTGATAAATGTCATTAATAAAACAAACCTGAGTCATATTTTTAAGGATATTATAATGCTAATTTTATGCGTCATATAGTAATTAAAAAGTGAAAAAAATCGCAGTAACCATATTAGCTTTAGTGTATCTCATCACTTCCACCGGTGTTGTTTTACAAATGCACTACTGTATGGGCGAACTTGCCGGTTGGGGACTGGGAACTAATAAATCCCAGATCTGTAGTAATTGCGGCATGAAGGAAAGTAATGAGAAAGAGAAAGGGTGCTGCAAGGATAAGCATTTGCTTGTTAAAAATACTGCTGATCAGAAATTTACCGAGACGGGATCACTTATAATTCAGATTTTTTCATTTGCCTTACCTGTTAATTCTATTCAGGTTCCTTCTAACGATTTTTCCTGTGCTACAGACGAAAAACCTGACAATAGTGTCCCACTCCGAAGTAGCGGCGTTGCGGTATACATCCGCAATTGTGTTTTCCTGATTTAAACAATCATATTTTTTATGCCGGGCAATTTAATTGTCAGGTTATAGGCATTGATGAATGCCTATAAAATACATTAATTCACTTTACACAAAATTTTACAAAAATGAAATCAATTAAAATGCTGCTGATGGCAGCTTTAACCATCATGTCAGTAAGCCTGTTCGCTCAAAACAAAGCGGGTAAAAAGGATGTAACAGCCCACAAAGTTTTTTATACCTGTCCTATGCATGATACTGTAGCAATGACCAAACCGGGTAATTGCCCGATATGCGGCATGAAACTGCAGCTTTCAAAAAAAGAGGAAATGAAAATGGGTGCCAAAAAAAATTATTCCTGTCCCATACACGTAACAGTAGTAAGTGATAAGCCGGGTAAATGTCCTGAATGCGGCAAAGACCTGGTATTAACTCCAAAAGAAAAAATGAAAATGCAGGTAATGAAATTATACACCTGCCCAATGCACCCGGATGTGACCAGCGATAAGTCTGGTAAATGTCCGAAATGCGGTATGGATTTAACTGAGGTTAAAAAGAAAACCAATCAGAAAGACTGAGAAGGATTTTATAATTAGATATTAATTAAGAGAAAATCTGAACTATGGTTGAAAAATTAATTGCTCTGGCTTTACGCAACAGGTTCGTTGTTTTACTTATCGCCGGAGGACTGTTTGCGTATGGTATTTATTCCATCAAACAAAATCCCATTGATGCTATTCCTGATTTGAGCGAAAACCAGGTGATTGTTTTTACAGAGTGGATGGGACGGAGTCCTCAGGTGATTGAGGACCAGGTGACCTATCCGTTAGTGAGCAATCTGCAGGGCATTCCAAAGATCAAGAACATCAGGGGTACTTCTATGTTCGGAATGAGTTTTGTCTATGTAATCTTTGAAGATAATGTAGATATCTATTGGGCAAGAACAAGAGTATTGGAACGGTTAAATTATGCACAACGATTGTTACCACAAGGTATCACGCCTACATTGGGACCAGATGGCACTGGCGTGGGGCACATCTTTTGGTATCATCTCGATGCACCCAAAATGGATTTAGGAGAACAAAGGGCTTTACAGGACTGGTATGTAAAGTTTGCTTTGCAAACTGTTCCCGGGGTAGCAGAAGTAGCATCGTTTGGTGGGTTTGAAAAACAGTATCAACTGATAGTAGATCCGGTAAAATTGCAGTATTACAATATCTCTCTGATGGATGTAATGAATAAGGTAAAAGCCAATAATAATGATGTTGGAGGAAGAAAATTTGAAATGGCAGATATGGCCTATATCATTCGGGGGTTAGGCTATATCAAAAATAAAGAAGATGTGGAGAGTATAGCTTTGGGGAATTATAATGGTATTCCTGTACGGGTAAAAGACATCGGTTCAGTACAAATGGGCGGTGATCTGCGTTTGGGTATTTTCGATATGGATGGAAAAGGTGAAGTAGTGGGCGGCATTGTAGTAATGCGCTATGGGGAGAATGCAAACAAAGTGATTGAAGCCGTAAAAGAAAAAATGACTGAAGTGCAAAAGGGTTTGCCGGAAGGTGTGACATTTAAAACCTCTTACGACAGAAGTACATTAATACAGGAAGCAATAGCTTCAGTAAAAGGAACATTGATTGAGGAGATCATTACCGTCTCCATTGTAGTACTCCTTTTTTTGTTTCACTGGCGCAGTGCCGTAATCATTCTCATTCAGTTACCTATTTCAGTAGCAGCAGGTTTCATATTCCTTCAAATGTTTGGCATATCCTCTAACATTATGTCTTTAACAGGTATTGCATTGGCCATTGGTGTGGTGGTGGATGATGGCATCGTAATGGTGGAAAACGCTTACCGGCACATCAGCGAAGCCCAAACACTAAAAACTCAGTCATCTAATAAAGTATAAACATGGCAAATTGGTTTAAACGAAATAAGGATCCGTTGACATCTGAAGAAAGGGATGTGATTATAGAAAAGGCCTCCCAACAGGTTGGACCAGGGGTTTTCTATTCAACTATCATAGTGGTTACATCTTTTCTTCCGGTATTCCTTTTAACTGGTATGGAAGGGAAACTTTTCCAACCTCTTGCCTGGACAAAAACGTTTATCCTGTTGATAGATGCTTTTTTGGCAATTACATTAACACCCGTGCTAATTTCTTTTTTTCTGAAAGGAAAATTAAAACCCGAAAGTGCCAACCCCATTACAAGAACATTAGAAAGAATTTATACGCCCATTTTAAAATGGTGCTTGCGCTGGCGTAAAACAACAATAGGTATCAATCTTATTGCATTAACAGTAGGAATAATTATGATGACAAGATTAGGTTCTGAATTCATGCCGCCGTTGGATGAAGGCTCTCTATTATTTATGCCGGTTACTTTACCTGATGTTTCTAATTCAGAAGCTAAGAGATTATTGCAGGTGCAGGATAAAATAATCAGTACTGTGCCCGAAGTTTCTCATGTATTGGGTAAAGCTGGCAGGGCAAATACTGCAACAGACAATTCCCCTGTCAGTATGATTGAGACTATCATTTTGCTGAAACCCAAAAATGAATGGCGTAAGGGCATGACAAAAGATGACATTATCAATGAACTGAATGCTAAGTTGCAAATCCCCGGCATAACTAACGGTTGGACACAACCTATCATTAATCGGATTAATATGCTTTCTACGGGTATCCGAACAGATGTCGGGTTGAAAGTGTATGGACAAAACCTTGATACTATTTATGCATTTGCACAAACTATCAAAAAGCAATTAGAAGGAATTGACGGTGTAAAAGATTTGTATGTGGAACCTATAACTGGGGGTAAATACATTGACATCGTTATCAAACGGGATGAAATTGGAAGATATGGGTTAAGCGTGGATGATGTGAATTTAGTTATTGAAAGCGCATTGGGCGGAATGAAACTCACTACTACCATTGAAGGCCGTCAGCGTTTTTCTGTCAATGCCAGGTATGGCCAGGATTTTCGTAACAACCTTGAATCATTGAAAAGATTACAGGTGCAAACAATGAGTTTTGGTCCCATACCATTGGAAGCGGTGGCAGATATAAAAATAACTGACGGGCCGCC
The DNA here is from genome assembly GCA_044223995.1 of Chitinophagaceae bacterium. Taxonomy (GTDB): domain Bacteria; phylum Bacteroidota; class Bacteroidia; order Chitinophagales; family Chitinophagaceae; genus JACMLD01. Next base: position 55,863 of record JBGALE010000007.1, on the reverse strand, counting down.
TATGATCAATTCAGAAAATGCCATGCTCCGGGGAACAGTGTTATTTAATGTACGGGAAAGAGATTTGGGAAGCACAGTAGAGGACGCCCAAAAGAAACTCAACCAAATGATAACAAAGCTACCTAAAGGATATTTTTTAGAATGGAGCGGCCAATGGGAAAACCAGATAAGGGCTAATAAAACATTGGCCATGATTATGCCAATAGTTTTTGTCATCATCTTCATGGTTTTGTATTTCACTTATCATTCCTTTAAAGAATCGCTGGTCACCATGATCACCGTTCCCTTTGCATTAATCGGTGGTGTGTTCATGGTGTATTTCTATGGAGTGAATTTGTCAGTGGCTGTAGCTGTTGGTTTTATTGCATTGTTTGGTATGGCGATAGAAACAGCCATGCTCATGACAATATACCTGAATGAAGCAATGCAGAATATGGTGGCAAAGTATGGCAACTCGAAAGAAACAGTAACACCTGCTATCATCAGGGAATATGTAATTGAAGGCGCTGCAAAAAGATTACGGCCAAAATTAATGACGGTTTCTGTTGGACTATTCGGTTTGATTCCCATTCTTTGGGCAACCGGAGTAGGAAGTGATATCATGCGTCCGATTACTATTCCTTTAATTGGAGGAACAATTACTTCCACCATTTATGTCTTACTCATCACCCCTGTAATTTTTGAAATAATAAAAGAAAGGGAATTAAAAAGAAAAGGTAAAATTGAACTAATAGATGTTAAAGAATAAACTACTTACGGTATTACTGATTTTAACTGGTGCCATTAACGCTAAGGCGCAAATGTTAAAACTGAATGCTATCATTGATAGCATCAAGGTTTCGCACCCTGTTGTAAAAATGTTCAACAATGAAATTCGCTCAATGGATGAAGCAGCCAGAGGTGCCAAAAGCTGGATGCCGCCTGAATTTAGTTCCGGTCTGTGGATGGTTCCCTATAACACCGGTCTGTGGAAGAAAAATGATATGGGAGGAACCGGCATGGGGCAATATATGATTGGGGGACAGCAGATGATCCCTAACCGTAAAAAGCAAAATGCCGATGCTGCTTATATGGAAGCCATGTCCTCTGTTGAAAAAGAGAAAAAGAATGTATCACTTAATGAACTGGTTAGTGATGCTAAACAATTTTATTTTGAATGGCTTGTACTCAAGAAAAAACTTGCTATTCTTGATCAGAATGAAAAGTTACTGGATTTTATGATTAAGAATGCGGAGATACGTTATAAGAATGGGTTGGAAAAAATTAGTGCTTATTATAAAGCAAAGGCAGCATTGGGAAATGTACAGAACATGAGGCTGATGTTTGAAAGTGATATTAAAGAAAAACGTATCCGCATCAATACGTTGATGGGAAGAAATGCGGCAGTGCCTTTTGATATTGATACTACTTATCAGTTGAAAGACTATTCTGCAATTATATTTGATAGCACACTTTTTTATAGCAACCGCAGTGATTTAAAAGCTATCGATAAAGACATCAATATTACCTGGCTGAAACAAGAAACGGAGCGGCAAAGCCTGAAGCCACAGTTTGGGATCCGGTATGAACACATGTTTGGATTTGGAGGCTTTCCCATGCAATACACACTCATGGGAATGATGAAATTGCCACTTACAAAATGGTCTTCTAAAATGAATAAAGCTACTATTGAAAGCCTGAAATGGAAAGTGGATGCTTTGAAATCTCAGAAGGAAATGATCGTAAATGAATATAGTGGCATGGCTTACAGTATGCGGAATGAGTTAGAATTAAAAATTAAACAAATCAGGTTATATGATGAAAATATCATTCCTGCACTAAAGAATAATTATAAAACTATGCAATTGGGTTATGAGCAAAATACAGAGGAATTATTTATGCTCTTTGATGCGTGGGATACTTTGTATATGACACAATTGGAATATGCAGAATTACTCAACCAGGCACTTAAAATACAAGTTGCATTAGACCGGTTAATTGAAATAAGATGAGAAAGACAAAATTTAAAATACTTGCATTTTTTATTATTATCATACTTAGTTGCAACGATAATAAAAAAACTGATGTTCATTCACAACATAATATGGAAGCTATGCAGGAAATCTATACCTGCTCAATGCATCCGCAGGTATTGAAAGATAAGCCTGGAAATTGCCCTATTTGCGGAATGACATTAGTAAAGAAACAAATGGACGGCATGAAATCTGATGACATTGAATTAGAATCCTTATTACAGCCTACTAATGAATTTGTAATTTCCAAAATTCCTATTGTAACCATTCAGAAAAAAGAAGAACAAATTGAAATCGAAGCGTTGGGTAATATCGCTTATGATACAAGAGAAGTGGGCAGCATTTCATCAAGGATTGCAGGAAGAATTGAAAAGCTATATGTACGTTTTCGTTATCAGAAAATAAGTAGAGGCCAGCATATACTTGATATCTACAGTCCGGAATTAATGACGGCGCAGCAAAACCTCTTATTCCTTTTAAAAAATGACGCAGGCAATACAGCATTCATTCAAGCTGCAAAAGAAAAATTATTGCTATTAGGAATGAGCAATCAGCAATTGCAGCAGGTGATACTATCTGGTAAACCATCATTAACAGTTGCTGTGTATAGTAATTACAGCGGGCATATTCATGAGGCCGCCAATGGTACCGGCATGAATAAAGAACCGGGAATTATGAAAGATATTTCCTTAATTACTGAAGAACTTTCACTGAAAGAGGGTATGTATTTGCAAAAGGGGCAGTCCATTTTTACTGTGTACAATCCTGAAAGGGCATGGGCTATTTTACATATTTATGGAGAAAATCAGGGCTTGATTAAAACAGGTAATTCTGTAAGAATAGTTCCTGAAACTGCACCAGAAAAAGATTTTATGGCTAAGATAGATTTCGTTGAACCGTTCTATAATAAAGAAAGCAAAACTTTGTCGGTAAGGGTTTACTTTAATAACAATATACTGAAAATTCCAATTGGCAGCCAGATCCGGGCCACCATCTATGGTAACACAAAGGATGCTTTCTGGTTACCTAAAGATGCAGTTGTTTCTTTAGGATTGGATAAAGTAGTATTTGAGAAAACCGGCAGAGGATTTAAAGCCCACAAGATTAATACCGGCATTACACATCAAAATCATATCCAGGTTTTAAATGGTATTGCTGAAACAGATTCTGTGGCTGCCAATGCACAGTATTTAATGGACAGTGAAAGTTTTATCAAGATTAAAAATTAAAAAATGCGGTACTTATTATTCCTCTCCACCTTTTTTTTATTTCTTCTTTCCTGTAAAAGCAAAAAAGAAATACCAAAAGTTACTGATACCTATTACACCTGCTCTATGCACCCACAGGTAAGAGAGAATAAACCTGGTAAATGCCCTATTTGTCATATGGAATTGACATTAGTAAAAAAAAATAACGAAGTAAAACAAGATGAATTGCAATTAAATGAACAGCAAATACAATTAGGTAATATACAAACTGATACCATCCGTAGCGGTACCATTGGCGATCAGTTGGTCTTGACTGCAACTTTGAATTTTGATCAGATGAAATCTTCGTCTGTTAGTTCAAGGGTTATGGGCAGGGTTGAAAAATTGTATTATAAAAACCCTGGCGATTATGTAAAGCAAGGAACTCCATTGTATGATTTATACAGCGAAGAATTAAATAATGCAAAACAGGAGTACCTCCTTGTAATTGATAAGAAGAAAGCATTCTCAGGTGAACAGACAATTGATTTTGATCAGCTTTTATTAAGTGCAAAAAACAAATTGCTTTTATGGGGTTTATCAGAAACACAAATAAAGGAACTTGAAATAAAGAAAAAGGCTAACCCAACTACTACCTTTTACAGTACTTCTTCGGGCTACATAACAGAACTGGATATACGGGAAGGAGATTATAGCATGGAGGGTGGAACAATAGTTAAGTTAGCTGATTTATCAAGTCTTTGGGCGGAAGCGCAGGTATATACATCGCAAATGGCTCAGATTGACAGAAGCAGCATCGCAACTGTACAGCTGCCTGACTTTGATGGTAAAGAAATAAAAGGCAGGATTGAATTTGTAAATCCTGAAATAAACCCCGACACAAGAATTAATTTAATTCGTGTATCAATCGCTAATCCGGGAAATGTACTAAAGCCGGGTATGCCAGCCTACGTTTTACTTAAAAGTCCGCAACGTAACTCATTAACATTGCCCATTGATGCAGTTTTGAGAAATGGTAATGGTGCAACAGTTTGGGTAAGTACGGGAAACAACTCTTTTAAAAATAAGATGGTAGAAGTGGGATTGGAAAGTGGTAACAGGATTGAAATCAAATCAGGGTTGACAGTTGGAGAGGTAGTGGTTATTTCCGGAGCCTATTTATTGCAAAGCGAATATATTTTTAAGAATGGGGCCAAACCTATGGAAGGAATGAAAATGTAGAATGTTTAAATATTGTTTTATGAAAACAATTAAAAGAACAGAAACCTATAATGCGCCAGCTGATAAAGTTTTCAGCTATCTCGACGACCTCGGCGTTACCGGAATGCACATGACAAAATCATCCGGCATGATGATGGGTAGTAAACTTGATCTTGAATTTCTTACAAAGCAGCACACGGGTATAGGATCTAAATACCAGTGGACAGGATCGGTGATGGGAATGAAAATGGATTTTACGGTTGAAGTAACAAAATGGGTAGAAGGTGTAGAAAAAGTTTGGGAAACAGTTGGAGAAGCAAAGATGATTATTTATTCCTGGTACAGGATGCATTTACTGGTTTATCCCAAAGGAAATACAACGCAGGCTGAATTATCTATTACATACAAAAAGCCAAAAGGTTGGTTTGCTAAAACAATATCCTCTTTGTTTGCAGATTGGTATTGCAACTGGTGTTTAAAAAATATGCTACTCGATAGCAAAACGAAAATTGAAAACGATAAGGAAAAAATACTAAAATCTTCTTTCATCAATGGAAGTTCACATAGAAAGACAAACTGGTATGTAATTACAGGTGGTCCGGGCTCAGGAAAAACCACAACTATTCAGCTACTTCGCAACAAAGGATATACAACAACTATTGAACATGCACGACATTATATTGATACGCAAAGAATAGCCGGAAAGACCGTAGAAGAAATAAGAAGGAATCAACAGGAGTTTCAAACAAGAGTTTTGGATATGCAGATTGAACAGGAAGCATGGCTTTCACCTGGTGAAATAGTATTTCTTGACAGAGCCCTTCCTGATGCGCAGGCTTATTATCGTTTTCTCAATCTGCCGGCAAATGAAAAATTAGAAAGTGCGTTGAAAAAAGCAGTGTATAAAAAAATATTTATTCTTGATTTTCTTCCGTTGGTTAATGACTATGCACGAAATGAAAATGCGAAAGCGCAACAGGAAATTCATACATTAATTACCGAGGTTTATGAATCTCTTCCCTTTCCTGTAATACATGTGCCTGTACTTTCGCCCGAAGAACGGGTGGAGTTTATTTTAAAAAATCTTTAATCCGCTAAATTTTGAAACAGTACATACTGTTGGTGGTAATTAATTTGTAATAAGGTTGTAAATGGAATCTAACATACAACATATTGATGCACTCATTAAACAATTTAACAGTGATGTTCTGCATGGCCTTAACGAAAATGTGATTCAGTCAGCAAAACAAAAGTTTGGTAAAAATGTTCTAAAGGCTGCCAATACAAGAAATATTTATCAGATCCTACTCGGGCAATTTACCAGCCCGCTTATCGTTATTCTGATCGTTGCGTCGCTGGCATCATTTTACCTGCAACAGCCACGGGATGGCCTCATTCTTTTAATTATTGTTTTGATGAACGGGTTGATTGGTTTTTACCAGGAGTGGAAATCCGAAAATATACTGGCATCTATTAAAAAACTGGTAGTTGATAAATGCACCGTTACCAGGGAAGGCAAAGCAATAGAAATATTTTCAGAAGACCTTGTGCCGGGTGATATTGTTTTGCTTTCGGAAGGTGTAGGTATCCCTGCTGATATCCGCCTAACTGAATCTAGCGGATTCTCTGCCAATGAATTTATTCTTACCGGTGAGTCACTGCCATCTTCAAAAGACCATTTATTTATTGCAGAAAAAAATATTTCCATTTCCGAAGTAAAAAATTGCGTGTTCATGGGCACCACCGTTGCAAGAGGCGAGGCGAAAGGAATTGTGTATGCAACAGGTATGCAGACTGAGATTGGAAAAATCAGTTCGGGTTCTCAAAAAATAAAATCAACCGATGCACCAATTCAGACTGAAATAAAAGATGTAGCAAAGAAACTGACTTATGCAACATTAGTAATTGGTGTTTTATTATTCGGCACACGGTTGCTGCTGAATGATACAATGGCAGTTGCATTGGTATTCTCTATCAGTGTAGCAGCAGCAATGGTTCCCGAAGGGTTACCTGCACAAATTTCAATGGCTTTAGCACTGGCAGTTGGGAGATTGGCGAAAAGAAAGGCGATTGTAAAAAAGATTGCTTCGGCGCAAACATTGGGTTCAGCTACTGTGATTGCATCGGATAAAACAGGAACGATTACAAAGAATGAAATGACTATCACCGGGTGTCATTTTAATGGAATGGCATTCTCTGTTTCTGGTTTGGGATATATGCCAAAAGGCGAAATCCTCGATGAACAGGGGCAGGTATTGAAAAAAGAATCTTTGGGAGACATGAAAGCTTTTTTTCTATCCGGGTTTCTTTCTTCAACAGGAAAGATAAATCCACCGGATAAATATCACCCCGGCTGGTATTGCATTGGTGATCCTACCGAAGCATCTTTTGCAGCATTGGCAATGAAAGCAGGATATAGTTTAGAGGAAGTGAATAATGATTACCCACCTGTAAAATCATTTGGTTTTGATTCATTTCGTAAAAGAGCAGCGATAATAAGAACACATAAAGGCAAAGTAATTTCTTTCGTAAAGGGTTCTTTAGAATCAGTGCTGGCAACATCAATGAAAATTATTTCCAATGGTAATGTAAAAGAACTGGCAGAAACGCAAAAAAAAGAAATTCTTGCCATGTCTGCGGCCTTTGCAGAAAACGCCTTACGTATTATTGCTATAGCCTATAAAGATCTTGATAGCAAATACGATTACACAATTGAAGATGCTGAACAGGATTTGACCTTTGCTGGATTTGTGACCATGTTCGACCCGCCGCATGAAGAAGTGAAAGAAGCAATAGCATCTGTTTTTAAAGCACACATGAAAGTGTTTATGATTACCGGTGATAACGAAGTAACGGCAAAGGCTATTGCGAAGAATATCGGTTTGATGAATGAAAACAATGAATTTCCTGATGTGATTAATGGAGCTTCGCTACAAAACATGAATAATGAAGAAGTTTGTTCTTCTTTCTGCAAAAGAGCGGTTATTTTTTCAAGAGTTTCTCCTGATGATAAATTTCGTATTGTGGATTTGTTAAAACAGCAGGGAGAGATTGTTGCTGTAACTGGTGATGGAGTGAACGATACATTAAGTTTAAAGAGAGCAGATATTGGTGTAGCAATGGGATTAAGCGGCTCAAAAGTGGCTCAGGAAGCTGCTAATATTATTTTACTCGACGATAATTTTTCGACCATTGTGGTGGCAGTAAAAGAAGGAAGAACAATTTTCAGAAACCTTGAAAAAACAATTAAGACAAACCTTTCATCGAACATTGCAGAATTAACTTGTGTGTTGGCAGGTTTTGCCGGGGCCTTTGCCGGTATTGCCACTCCAATATTTGCAGTCCAGATCTTATTAATAGATATGATTGGAGAAATGTTTCCGTTAATTATGCTTACGTATGATCCGCCAGAAAAAAGAATGATGGAAATGCCTCCACGCAATCCAAAAGATAAAATACTTACCAAAGAGACAATGATGGGCATTCTCTTTAACGGAGTTGTGATGGGGATAACTTCTTATGGTGCTTTTCTTGCCGAATATTTTCACAATCATCATTTAGCTAATCACTATGAAAAAGCTATGACGGTTACTTTTGTTTCTATTGTGTTTTGCCAATATGCCAATCTCTTATCACGCCGTACTTATGCTGCTGCTTTGGGCAAATACCTGTTTTCAAACCGAAGTCTGTTGCTTGCGTTTGCCTTATCTTTTTCCTTAATGCTGCTGATAATTTACGTGCCCGTTTTTAATTTGTATTTTCATACTTCATCGTTAATGCCTGTAGATTGGTTATTCCCTTTAGCAGCGGGAATTCTTTGCCTTACGATTTATGAATACCGTAAAAAAGAAAAAAGTAAACGATATGAAAATGGAATATCAACATCATGAAATAAAATACACCTGTCCGATGCATCCTGACGTGGTGCAGGATAAACCGGGTAATTGTCCCATTTGCGGAATGACATTGGTTTTAGTCAAACCAGATGCTGAAAATAATATGCACGATCATCATGGGTCTAACCCTTCAACGGGGCATGCGGGACATGATCATAACAGCATGATCGCTGATTTCAGGAAGCGATTTTATGTAGTACTGATTTTAACCATTCCAATCATGCTGTTATCAGAAATGATACAACATTTCATGGGTGTCAACTGGCAATTTACCGGGTCAAAATATATTTTATTTGCTTTGTCAACCATCGTATTTGTTTACGGTGGTTTTCCTTTTTTAAAAGGATTGGCGGATGAGGTAAAAGCAAAGAATCCCGGAATGATGTTTTTAATTGGCTTTGCAATAACAGTAGCATACATCTATAGCGTTGCAATTGTATTTGGTTTACAGGGTATGGATTTTTTCTGGGAACTAACCACACTTATTTTGATTATGTTACTGGGTCATTGGATAGAAATGAAATCGGTTGCCGGCGCATCTAAAGAATTGGAGTTGTTAGTGGAGTTAATGCCGGCAGATGCACATAAAGTAAAAGGAAGCATGACAGTTGATGTAAAAACTGATACACTAAAAGAGAACGATATAATTCTCGTTAAGCCCGGAGAAAAAGTAGCAGCGGATGGAATAATTTTAGAAGGTGAAAGTTACCTTAATGAATCTATGCTTACAGGAGAGTCAAAGCCGGTACAAAAAGTTGAAGGCGATAAAGTAATTGCCGGCGCAATAAATGGTAACGGATCTATTAAAGTTACCGTATCGCATGCCGCAAAAGATTCTTATCTCTCACAAGTAGTAAAGCTGGTGGATGATGCTCAGAAATCAAAATCTAAAACTCAATTATTGGCAGATACTGCTGCCAAATGGTTAACCATAATTGCATTGGTTGCTGGTATTACAACTTTTTTAGTTTGGTATTTAAGTGGACAATCACTTGCCTTTGCCATGGAAAGAATGGTAACGGTTATTGTTATATGTTGCCCCCATGCGTTAGGATTAGCCGTACCACTGGTAGTAGCAAAATCAACTGCTTTATCTGCAAAAAATGGATTGCTGATTAAGAACAGAACAGCTTTTGAAAATGCAAGAAAAATAACCACGATTGTATTTGACAAAACAGGTACACTGACGGTCGGAAAATTTGAAGTGTCAAAAATTGTTCCATTGCAAATGGAATTAAACGAGAATGAAATCATTCGTTTAGCAGCAGCACTGGAGCAAAAATCAGAACATCCCATTGCCACTGGTATCCTGCAAAAAGCAAAAGATTTAACTATCGCCATTCCTGCTTCAGAAAATTTTAGTGCCATTACAGGGAAAGGAGTGGAAGCTTCAATAGAGGGGAAAAATATATTAGTGGTAAGTCCTGGCTTTTTAAAAGAAAATAATTTAGCATTGCCCGAAGGTTTTACCGCTAACGACACGGAGACGGTTGTGTTTTTAATTATCAATGCTCAATTGGCAGGATACATCGCATTGTCTGATGAGATCAGGCCAGAATCGGCAGGCGCTATCAAAACGTTAAAAGAAAATAATATCAAATCAATTCTGCTAACCGGCGACAATAACAAAGTGGCCAAAAGTGTAAGCGAAACTTTAAGAATGGACAGCTTTATTGCTGAAGTATTACCTCATCAAAAATTAGAAAAAATAAAAGAACTGCAAAGCAAGGGTGAGTTTGTTGCAATGACAGGTGATGGTGTTAATGATGCTCCTGCATTAGCAATTGCTGACGTTGGCATTGCTGTAGGAAGCGGCAGCGATATAGCAGCAGAAACTGCAGGTATTGTTTTAGTAAATAGCAACCCAAAAGATATTGTGAGTTTGATATTGTTTGGCAAAACCACTTATCGTAAAATGATACAAAATTTAATTTGGGCCACTGGTTACAATGTGGTGGCACTTCCATTAGCGGCGGGAGTGCTATATAAGCAAGGGATTTTGTTAAGCCCGGCTGCTGGCGCTGTCTTAATGACCGTGAGTACCATTGTTGTGGCTATTAATGCAAGTATGCTGAAGGTGAAACGAGGGTAAGGAATCGCTCGTGATTCACTTATTTACTGCAAACTGGAAGTCTGCCATTTCTTTGTTATTCGAAATCGTCATAATTTTATAATTCCTTCCCATAATTGTATAAGTTCCGGAATGCTCACGGGCTTATCTTTACGGTTAGAAAATGCTGTTTTTACTAAAATAGGCTTAATTTTAGGATAGTTTAATGAAAAGAAAGATCGCCATACAATTAAAAGCATTATTCCTGCTATTGGTGTTTGCCTTCAATACAGCAGTAGGATTCGCCTGTGCTATAGGTTTGGATATGGGCTTCAATAAGGCCCATCATGATGAAGAAGCTACCGAAATCCATGTTCATGCAAATGGTGAGAAACATGAGCATCATAGTAAAACTGGCAGCCATCAGCACCATGATGAAAATGCACCAGGAAATAAGGAAAAAGGCGGCTGTTGCAATGATGAGGTACAAAAATTTCAAAGTTTAGATAAGAACCTGAATCAAAATGCAAAGCTTGCCATTGATGTGCCATCATTTGTGGCAGTAATCAGCACATTTGCAACAAGTGGTATTTATGATTTATCAAAATCCTTTCCTCCAAAATATAAAGCCAGGCTTTATTATCCTCCACCTGAAGATATACGTATAGCCATCCAGCGTTTTCAGATATGATTTAATGTATAAAATGTTATGCATGGGTTTCTCATGCCCGTAATTATTTTGTTTAAACATTAAATCAGATTAAAATGAAAAAGATATTATTTTCAGTTGCCTTATTAGCAACTGTGTTCGTGCAGCAGAGTTTTGCACAGGAAACCTCTAAGGCTCAGCCTTCACCACTACTCACTTCATACTATAACTTAAAAGATGCATTGATTAGCAGTAATGCAACTGCTGCAGCTGCAAGTTCAGAAGCTTTTGTAAAGGCTTTAAACGAGATGGATAAAGCAATACTAAAAGATGAAAACCGGAATGCTTTATTAGCGGATGCCAATGCCATTTCCCAATCTAAAGACCTGAAACTGCAAAGGGAAAAGTTTGCCACTTTATCCACCAATATGTTTGCCCTTGCTAAAGCGGTAAAGCTTTCTGCTGACCCGGTTTATCAACAGTATTGTCCCATGAAAAAGGCATCGTGGCTTAGTGACAATAAGGCCATTAAAAACCCTTACTACGGAAATGCCATGCTCACCTGTGGCAGCGTTAAAGAAACATTGTAAAAAAACAGATTTTTCCTGCATGCTCTTTACTGCAAGCAGGACGAGGTTATTTGTATTATAACACACTAAAATTTAAATAATGAAAAATATAATTATAGGAGCTGCAATAGCAGTCACCACTTTAGCAGCCTGCAATAGCGGCAGTGATAAAACCACGGATGCAAAACAAAGCGATATGCATTCCGATACCTCTATGACAATGCATCAGCCAACCACGGATACAACAACTTCACAAAGTGCAGCTAATACTGCTTTTCCAGCCAAAGAAATAATAGCTGGCTACCTGCAATTAAAAAATGCTTTAGCAAAAGATAATGGACAGGATGCAGCTGCTGCAGGTAATGCAATGGTTGCGGCATTGGCAAAAATTGATATGAAAACACTACCGGAGCAACAGATGAAAAGCTATATGGACGTGGCTGATGACTTAAAGGAACATGCAGAACATATCGGGGCCAATGCAGGTAAAATAGAGCACCAGAGAGAACATTTTATAATGATGAGCAAAGACATGACAGACCTGGTGAAAACCTTTGGCAATGGCGGTCAAACTTTATATAAAGATTTTTGTCCTATGGCAAATGATGGTAAGGGAGCAATATGGCTTAGCGAAGTTAAAGAAATAAAAAATCCCTATTTGGGAAGTAAGATGCCTGATTGCGGGACTGTAAAAGAAACCATCAAATAGTAATGAGCAGGGCTAAGAAAATAGTATGGACTTTGCTTATTGTATTTATTGCAATGCAGTTTGTACAACCTGTTCACAATAAAAGTGAACAGGTTTTGGCAACTGATTTTACAAAGGTTTATTTGGTGCCTGATAGCATACAGCTAATTTTAAAAAAGGCTTGTTACGATTGTCATAGCAATAACAGCAGCTATCCATGGTATTCAAATATTCAACCGGTAGCATGGATGATGGCAAGACATATCAGCAATGGTAAAGACAAATTAAATTTCAGTGATTTTGGTAGCTATACAAACCGAAGGCAAATAAGTAAATTAAAAGGTATTGCTAACCAAATTAAAGATGACGAAATGCCCATAGCTTCCTATAAACTGATGCACCCAAAAGCAAGGCTGCTAGAGGCAGAAAAAGAAATGATAATGAATTGGATGAATGCTACAGCAGATAGCCTTTCGTCATCTAATTAATGAGTAATGCAAAAAATAAAACAAATATTGATCAGAATTTTCAAAGCAATTTTTATTCGTAAGAAGGATTGTTGCAAATAAAATAATCAATGATGAAAAAAATAATAGTGCTGGTATTGTTACATTCCCTTTATTCCTTTGTACAAGCCCAGGATATGAAAGGTATGGACATGAATAAAAAGGAAACCCAGCAACAGCCGGTAACTTATACCTGCCCGATGCATCCTGAAATTCATGCTGCTAAACCTGGTAACTGTCCCAAATGTGGTATGAAACTGGTAAAGGAAAAAGCTAAAGCAATCACCACTACTCCTGTAGCAAAGAAGAAAGTAGAAATGCAAATGGCCAAAGACAGCACAAAGCCGGTAACCTATACATGCCCAATGCATCCTGAAATTCATGCCAACCAACCTGGTAACTGCCCGAAGTGCGGAATGAGGTTGATTAAAGAAAAATCTAAAGCTGTTACCCCGGTTGACGAAGAAAAAATGGATGATATGAAAATGCCGCTGAAAGACACAGCAGTAAAGATGGATGACATGATGCAAATGGAAAAAACAAAAATTGAACCTGTCAAGACAATAGTAAACCATATACCACCTCGTTCAGTTCGCTATGATTTATACATTGCCGATACTACTGTGACATTTGGGAAAAAATCAAAAAGAGCTATTGCTGTAAATGGACAGATACCAATGCCAACACTTACTTTCACTGAAGGAGATACTGCTGAAATTTATGTACATAATAATTTGAATGAAGAAACGTCCTTACATTGGCATGGTTTGTTTTTACCCAACCAATATGATGGTGTGCCTAATCTTACACAAATGCCCATCAAAGCACACAGTACACATTTATATAAATTTCCCATCATTCAGCATGGTACACATTGGTACCACAGCCATACCGGATTACAGGAGCAAATTGGTATGTACGGCATGTTTATCATGAATAAAAGAGAAGAATTAGACATCCCTACAATCCCGCTTATAATAAGTGAATGGATAGATATGAAACCCGAAGAAGTACACCGCAGTTTACATGCTGCCACTGATTGGTTTGCGGTGCAAAAGGGAAGTACTCAAAGTTATGCTGAAGCAATAAAACAAGGGCACTTTAAAACAAAAGTTACCAATGAATGGAAGCGGATGAATGCTATGGATCTGACTGATGTCTATTACGATAATTTTTTACTGAACGGTAAAAATCAAAATGAACAACCACAATTTAAAGCAGGTGATAAAGTAAGGTTGCGTATTGCAAACGGCGGGGCTTCCGATTATTTCTGGCTTTCTTATGCAGGAGGCAAAATAACAGTAGTAGCCACCGATGGTAATGATGTAGAACCAGTAGAAGTAGATAGATTGATAATAGCTGTTTCAGAAACTTATGATGTAGTCGTAACAATTCCTGAAAATAAAAGCTATGAATTTTTAGTAACACCAGAGGATAGAACCAAACATGCTTCCTTATGGTTGGGCAGTGGCGAAAAAGTAGCTGCTGTAAAAATGAAGCGGCCAAAATATTTTGCCGGTATGAAGATGATGAACGACATGATGGACATGAAAGGAAATATGATTGAAATGGAAGGCATGAAAATGGAGAATCAAATTATGGATATGAATACAGTAATGTATCCTGAAATAACGGGCGAAGAAAAATCTAAAAAAGAACAGAAGAAAGGCGAAGGCCATAACATGCAAATGCCCAATAATAACAGTGTGCAGGGCATGAACATGGAAGCTGAAACTCCGGATATAGTTTCTCTTAATTACACGATGTTAAAAGCACCTGAAAAAACAACCTTGCCTGAAGGACCTTTAAAAGTGTTGAAATTTGATCTTACCGGAAATATGAATCGTTATGTGTGGACATTAGATAATAAAACAGTTTCTGAAAGCGACAAGATACTAATAAAAAAAGGAGAGAATGTAAGGATTATTTTATACAATAACAGTATGATGCGGCACCCGATGCACCTGCACGGCCATGATTTTCGATTGCTCAACGGACAGGGAGAATATGCACCGATGAAAAACATAATCGACATAATGCCGATGGAAAGAGATACCATTGAATTTAATGCCAACGTGTATGGCGATTGGTTTTTTCATTGTCATATTTTGTACCACATGATGAGTGGCATGGGTCGTGTAATTACTTATGAAAATCAGCCTGCAAACCCGGAAATACCCAATCCTAAATTAGCCCAACGCAAATTATTTGCAGACGACAGGATGTTTCATGTAATGGGAAGAGTGGGGGTAGAAAGCAATGGCAGCGATGGAGAAGCCATGGTAGCCAATACAAGATGGAAACTAAGTACACTATGGCATTTAGGCTATCATGACATGCACGGCTATGAAAGTGAAACCATGGTGGGTCGCTATTTAGGTCGCATGCAATGGTGGTATCCTTATGTTGGTTTTGATTATCATTATAAAATGGAAGGTGGTCCAAAAAATCTTTTTGGCGGGGAAGAAAAAAACTGGTTTGGGCAAACGAGTAATAAAAATAATCGTAAAACCATAGTAGCAGGTATTGCTTATACTTTGCCCATGTTATTTGTTGCTGATGCAAGAATAGATGGCAATGGTAAATTCCGTTTTCAGTTTGGCAGAGAAGATGTACCAGTTACAAAGCGTTTGCGTTTTAGTATGATGATTAATACGGATAAAGAGTATATGGCTGGCTTGCGTTACATCGCAACAAAATATATTTCTTTCTCCAGCCACTATGATAGTGATATGGGCTTGGGGGCAGGGATAGTATTGACATATTGATAAATATTTTTAACACATAAAGCAACAGTACAATGAAACAAATCATCATGACTATGGCTATTTTATTAGCCACAGTAACAGCAGGTTTTGCTCAGGCAACGCAGGACAGTGTTCATACAGGACACAGCAATCAAACTACCGAAGTGAAAAAGTATACCTGTACCATGCATCCAAAGGTAAAAATGGATAAACCAGGTAAATGTCCTGAATGTGGAATGGAATTGGTGCCGGTTGGAAAATCAAAAGCTGCTAAAAAGAAAAAATCAATGTGTTGCGGTATGGGAATGTAGATTATGTTATTGATGTAATAAAAAACCTTTTGATAATTACTTGTCAAAAGGTTTTTAGGAACTCCATTTTTCCGTAAATCATTGTTTCGTTTTTTTTATTTCGTGCTTTTTACAATAGGACCTAATTTAATTTTTCAAAAAAGGAACTGCAGATGCAACTCTACATTAAAAATATGGTTTGTGACCGCTGTATAATGGTGGTACGTCAGCAATTGGATCAGTTAAAAATTGATTACAGGCATATTCAATTGGGGCAGGTAGAGTTAAATCATGAGATAGCTCCAGTTAAATTACATCATTTAAAAGAAGCATTGGAAAAAGTAGGGTTTGAATTATTGGATGATAAAAAAGCTATGCTTGTGGAAGGGATTAAAAATATAATTATTTCCCTTATACAGGGGTATAGCGAAGAAGAGTTTAATAAAAAGCTTTCGGTAATGCTGGAAGAAAAGCTGCACAAGGATTATCATTATTTAACTACACTTTTCTCCGCAGTAGAAGGAATGACAATTGAAAAATATGTTATTCACCAAAGAATAGAAAAGGTCAAGGAACTGTTGATGTATGACGAAATGAACCTGAGTGAAATTTCTTACCACTTGGGTTATAGCAGTGTGCAGCACCTGTCTCAGCAGTTTAAAAAAATCACAGGTTTCACTCCTTCAAAATTTAAACTACTAAAGGAAAATAACCGTAAACCACTTGATAAAATTTAGTGGTATAGGTGCTATGTTTTTTCTTTGCTCTGCCTTTTATCCTCAGTTTAGTATTCGTAAATGTGCTTATCATTCTGTTACTGATAATTCGCTTAAAATTATATACAACTCTTCCTCAATAACATAACAATATAGCCTTTACCGCAAGCTAGCTTTGTATAAAATACTTTTTATGCAATCAGCCAAACTGTTAGAAGATAGATTAATAGTTAAAAATAAAACGAATCACACCGGTATTATTAATGAAACATTTCCTGTATTGGAAATGACCTGTGCTTCCTGCGCTGTTAGTGTGGAATCTATGCTGAAATCTGTTGACGGCGTTAAGGATGCGGGAGTCAACTTTGCCAGTCAGTCAGCTTGGGTGGTATACGATACGGCTATGACAAATCCGGAAATCTTTCAGGCAACCATTCGCTCCATTGGTTATGATATTGTAATTGAAAAGGAAAATCAGCAGGAAATAAAAGAAGCCGCACAGGAGAGGCTCTATGCCGCAATAAAGCAGCGTACGATTTGGTCCTCCTTATTGTCCTTGCCCATTGTAATTATCGGGATGTTTTTTATGAATATGCCCTATAGCAATTATATTATGATGGCATTGACTACTCCTGTGGTGTTTTACTTTGGCCGCAGCTTTTTCGTTAATGCATTTAAACAGGCTAAGCACCGCAAAGCGAATATGGATACCCTGGTAGCACTTAGTACCGGTGTCGCTTACCTGTTTAGTGTCTTTAATACATTTTTTCCTGCATTCTGGCATGCAAGAGGACTGCATGCGCATGTGTATTTTGAAGCTGTCGCTGTGGTAATTGTCTTTATCTCCCTGGGTAAGCTGCTGGAAGAAAAGGCGAAATCCAATACATCATCTGCGATTAAAAAATTAATGGGGCTGCAACCTAAAACAGTCATTCGGATATTGGAGGATAATCAGCCCCAGGAAATACCAGTAAGCCAGGTGAAAGTGCATGATGTATTACTTGTAAAACCGGGAGAAAAAATTGCAGTGGATGGAATGGTTATTAAAGGATCATCCTTTGTAGATGAGAGTATGATCACCGGCGAACCGCTTGCTGTTGAAAAGAAAGCCAACGAAAAAGTTTTCGCAGGTACTATCAATCAAAAAGGTAGTTTTCAGTTTAAGGCTGAAAAAGTAGGGTCGGAAACTTTATTAGCTCAGATCATTAAAATGGTACAGGAGGCTCAAGGCAGTAAAGCACCTGTTCAAAAGCTGGTAGATAAGATTGCTGGCATCTTTGTTCCTGTAGTGATCGTAATAGCAATACTCACTTTTGTAATATGGATGGTATGGGGAGGAGACAATGCTTTTACCCACGCATTGCTTACTGCTGTTACGGTATTGGTTATAGCATGCCCATGTGCATTGGGGCTGGCTACCCCAACAGCCATTATGGTAGGCGTTGGTAAAGGGGCAGAAAACAATATCCTGATTAAAGATGCAGAAAGCCTGGAGTTGGCGCATAAAGTAAATACAATCGTATTGGATAAGACGGGAACTATTACTGAAGGTAAGCCAGTGGTTACTGATTTGATCTTTGCAGAGGGCGTAAGCAAAACAGCATTGCAATCTGTTCTTCTTGCAATTGAAATGCAATCTGAGCATCCTTTGGCTGATGCAGTGGTTAAGTATTTAATTGAAGAAAGGATAGTACCGGTTGTATTGCATAAAATTGAAAGCATTACCGGTAAAGGCGTTGGTGCAACCTATAATGATAAATATTACCTGGTGGGCAATGCAAAATTATTATTTGATAAAGGGATTGTACCGGACATTGAGTTAGCGAATAAAATGGAATTACTGCAACAGCAGGCAAAAACAGTGGTGGCTTTTGCAGATAATAATAAAATGATTGCTGTTGTGGCTATTGCTGATAAAATAAAATCATCTTCTAAAATTGCGATACAAAATTTACAACGACAGGGAATTGAAGTATATATGCTTAGCGGTGACAATCAGCAAACCGCTGCTGCAATTGCTGAAGAAGCGGGATTAAAAAACTTCCGGGCAGAAGTATTGCCTGCAGATAAAGCCGCCTTTGTAAAAGCATTGCAGCAGAAAGGGAAAGTGGTGGCAATGGTTGGGGATGGTATTAACGACAGCCATGCACTGGCACAGGCTGATGTGAGTATTGCAATGGGTAAGGGAAGTGATATTGCAATGGATGTTGCGAAAATGACCTTGATTACTTCTGATTTGAACAGTATTTCCAAAGCATTACTGCTCTCCACGAAAACTGTAAGAACCCTTAAACAGAATTTGTTCTGGGCATTCATTTATAATCTTATTGGAATTCCGATTGCGGCAGGTGTATTATATCCGGTTAATGGATTTCTGCTGGATCCTATGATTGCCGGGGCGGCAATGGCATTGAGCAGTGTTAGCGTGGTGAGTAACAGTTTACGGTTGAAATATTTGAAACTTTAGATAACACTGCCATTGAGTAATCCGGTATGCCAGAATAATTATATAAAAACAGGTGCCTGATATATGACAGTTACAGTCACCAACTACTTTAATTTTACAATATAAAAATGAACAACATGGAAACTTTAAAATTTAAAACTACGATCAAATGTTCAGGGTGTGTGGCAAATGTCACTCCCTCTTTGAATAAAACAGCCGGTGAAAATAATTGGTCGGTAGACATTCAAAACCCCGAAAAAATATTAACCGTTTCAAAACAGGGTAATATTACTGAGGCAGAAATTGTACAGGCAGTACAGGCGGCAGGGTATAAAATTGAAATTCTCAAATAGCATTATTAAGAATCTGCACAGTTCGGATTTTTGCCAGGAGTAATTTAACACTGGTAAATTACCTTTTCAATCAGAAATCTATTTTTAGAAAGAATGCTTACCCTCATTTTCGAAATAAGGAAAATTGCTATAAATGCAACAGTATGGACATTTTAGCAATATTTTTTGCTTTTGCATTGGAATTTAATCCTTTATTTTGTTGCTGATGAAAATTCTTGCATTTATCATGGCTCTTATGGTACTGGTACTTAGCTGCGTTCCATGTATGGATGGGGCATTTGCCATGAAGAATAGGAATATAAAATCCGAAATCGCCAAATCTACCGGTAATCATAACGAACATAGTGATTCTGATAATTGCTCTCCTTTTTGTACATGCAATTGTTGCACAGGGTTTACATTTTCAATAAACACCTTTCAGGCTGGTACTACAGTATTTTATGCTGCTAAGACAATCGCTTTCCACCTGCCTTCAGAAATATCAAACATTGCCTTACCAATTTGGCAACCTCCCCAGTTAGGTTAATCATTTTTATCAATTCAATTTTCTGACAAAGCTGCGCTTTGCCAGAAATGATTTTTTAACCTGATTCAATATTAAAATGATAAATAAAATCATTCGGTTTTCCGTATACAATAAACTTGTTACGGGTATGTTGTTGGGAATTTTTATTATTTGGGGGCTTTATTCTTTTACACAGTTAAGTATTGATGCCCTCCCCGATGTTACCAATAACCAGGTGCAGGTAATTACCAACAGCCCCAACCTGGCAACGCAGGAAGTGGAACAGTTTATAACCACCCCTTTAGAATTAGAATTTAAATCCCTGCAGGGATTGGTTGAACTGCGCAGTACCAGCCGCAGCGGTTTATCGGTTATCACCATCGTTTTTAAAGACAATATGCCTATTAATATTACAAGGCAATTGGTGACTGAAAAAATAAAGGTGGCACAGGAAAATATTCCCAAGGAATATGGGCAACCCGATTTGATACCGCCCACAACAGGTTTAGGAGAAATCTATCAATATATGATCGTTCCCAAAAAAGGGTTTGAAGATAAATTTTCTTCTACCGATTTGCGGACAGTGCAGGATTGGATTGTAAAACGCCAGCTCTTAGGCACAGCAGGTGTGGTAGATGTGAGCAGCTTTGGTGGTAAACTAAAACAATATGAAGTGAGTGTAAAGCCTGAAAGGCTGGCGGCAATGAACCTTACATTAATTGATGTCTACAACGCCCTGCAAAAAAATAATTCCAACACAGGTGGCAGCTATATTGACAAGGGGCCAAATATTTATTTTATCCGAGGCGAAGGTCTGATTGAGAACCTGAACGACATCAATAATATTGTTGTTGCCAGCACAAAAGGGATCCCTGTTTTAATAAAAGATATAGGCACCGTTGATTTTGGCTTTGCACCGCGGTACGGCGCTTTAACACGGAACGGAAAGGGTGAAACTGTTGGCGGCGTGGTGCTGATGCAGAAAGGAGAAAATGCCGTAAAGGTTATTGAGGGGGTAAAGGAAAGGATGGCAACTATCGAGAAATATTTGCCCGAAGGTTTAAGCGTTGATGTGTTTGTGGACAGAACCAAATTAATTGAAAGGGCAACACATACCGTAAGTACCAATTTATTAGAAGGCGCATTGATTGTAATTTTTGTGTTGGTGCTTTTCCTGGGCAATTTCAGGGCAGGTTTAATTGTGGCAAGTGTAATCCCTTTATCAATGCTCTTTGCCATTGCAATGATGAAACTGTTTGGTGTAAGTGCAAACCTGATGAGCATGGGTGCATTGGATTTTGGACTAATTGTGGACGGCGCTGTGATTATCGTAGAGAGTTTAACGCATAAATTCTTCCACGATTTTAAAGGGCAAAAATTAGGGCAAACAAAAATGGACGAAGAAGTAACCGCAGGCAGCAGCAAGATCATGAGCAGTGCAGTTTTCGGGCAAATCATTATCCTCATAGTTTACATCCCCATTTTTGCATTGAGCGGCATCGAAGGAAAAATGTTTATGCCAATGGCACAAACAGTAAGTTTCGCCATCATCGGTGCAATGATTTTATCTATTACTTATGTGCCGTTGGTAAGCAGTTTGTTTCTCAATAAAAAAATAGCCAGTAAAGAAAATATTACCGACAAAGTAATGAAATGGTTAATCGGGAGAT
This sequence comes from Chitinophagaceae bacterium, assembly GCA_044223995.1. Taxonomy (GTDB): domain Bacteria; phylum Bacteroidota; class Bacteroidia; order Chitinophagales; family Chitinophagaceae; genus JACMLD01. Next base: position 34,358 of record JBGALE010000007.1, on the reverse strand, counting down.
ACCGACCGTTTCTTCAACGGATAATAAAATACAGGATTACCGTTTTGTCAACAGCCCTGTTGCTGTTTTTTGGTTCCCTATTCATTTTTAATTCATTGGGTGGTGAATTTATACCTGAACTGGATGAAGGCGATTTTGCTGTGAATTATGCGGTCAGGCAGGGTAGCAGTTTGCCTCAATCCATTGAAACAAGTACGCAGTTGGAAAAAATTGCGATGCAGTTTCCAGAAGTAAAAGAAGTGGTAAGTAAAATCGGGAGCAGTGAAATCCCCACCGATCCCATGCCAATTGAAAGCGGCGATGTAATGATCGTTTTAAAAGATAAAAAAGAATGGACATCGGCCAAAGACAAAGAAGAGCTGGCTGAAATGATGAACAAGAGAATGAGCGTTATACCTGGGGTTAACCTGACTTTTGAGCAACCAATACAAATGCGGTTTAATGAATTGATTGCAGGCGTAAAAAGCGATATAGCCATAAAGATATTCGGCAGTGACCTGGACAAATTATTTGCTAAAGGCAATGAAATAAAATCATTGGTAAAAGGCATTGATGGTTTGGTGGATGTTAAGGTAGAACAAATTGTAGGTATGCCGCAATTGGTGGTAAAATACAACCGCAGTAAAATTGCCCAATACGGTTTAAACATTGCTGATGTAAATGCAACGCTGAACACAGCTTACGCTGGTGGTTACGCAGGTGTGGTATATGAAGGTGAAAGAAAATTTGATCTGGTGGTCAGGATTACTAAAGATCCGAACACCGATGCTGATGTTTTAAAGGCATTATTAATTCCATTGCCAAACGGTAAACAAATACCGTTAAGCGAAATCGCTGATGTAACTTTTAAAGCAAGCCCCGCACAAATAAGCAGGGAAGATGCAGAACGCAGAATTGTTGTGGAAGCAAATACCAGGGGCAGGGATGTGGAAAGTGTGGTAAAAGAAATTCAGCAAACCCTGGATGCAAAATTAAAGCTGCCTGAAGGTTATTATATTACTTATGGCGGACAGTTTCAAAACCTGCAGGAAGCAAAAGGACGGTTACAATTGGCCGTACCTGTTTCTCTGCTGCTGATTTTCTTTTTATTGTTCCTTACTTTCCGTTCTGCAAAAGAAGCCATCATCATTTTTTCTGCCATTCCATTAGCAGCCATTGGCGGCATCATTGCCTTATGGATGAGAGGGATGAATTTCAGTATTTCCGCAGGAGTTGGGTTTATTGCGTTGTTTGGTGTGGCAGTTTTGAACGGCATTGTTTTAATCAGTTATTACAACCGGCTGAGAGATGAAGGCGAAGAAGATATTACCAAACGAATTTTAAAAGGTAGTGCGGCAAGATTACGACCGGTATTAGCCACAGCAGCTGTAGCCTCACTGGGGTTTTTACCAATGGCATTTAGCAACAGTGCTGGTGCGGAAGTACAAAAGCCTTTGGCTACCGTTGTAATTGGAGGCTTGTTTTCTTCCACATTTTTAACGCTGTTTGTACTGCCGGTTTTATACAGTCTATTTTATTTAAAAAGAAAAAACAAGATGAAAATAAATACAAGTGCAATAACGATATTGGTTTTGATCTTTTCGTTTATGGGGTTTAATGCAAATGCCCAAAACACACCTGTCCCGGTTTTTCGGGAAACATTGACTTTACAAAATGCGTTGGATTTAGCAATAAAGAACTATCCAACTATTCAGCAAGCCAGTTTGATAACCCAGCAACAAAAAGCCTTAACAGGAACAGCCACCATTTTGGACCCTTTCAATATCAATACAGGTTTGGGGCAAATCAATAGCAAAGTGTTTGATTACAATGTAGGCGTGGCGCAAGGCTTTAAATTACCCAGCGCTTACAAGGCAGAGAAAAATTTGTTAAAACAAAATATAGCCGTTGCACAATCGTATGAAGCCGTCACAAAAAATGAATTGGTACGCAATGTATCCAATGCATATTACAATTGGTTATACAGTTGGCAGCAATATAATTTGCTGGTACAGACCGATAGTATCTTTGCAGATTATGAAAAGTATGCCAACAAAAAATACCAGGTTGGCGAAAGCAATAAACTGGAAAAAATAAATGCCACACTTCAAAGAAAGGATTTGCAGTTGCAACTGTCAAAAGCAAAAACAGAAGTTGCCTTTTATTTAACAGATTTACAAAAGTGGTTGCGAAGCGCAGACCAATACCAGGCACCATTAACCTATCAAGTATTGCCTGAAATAAATTTAAGCGATAGCGGTTTGGTAAACAAGCATCCTGTATTACAATTTTTGCAGCAGCAGATCACGGCTAAAAAATTGGCCATTAAAGCCGAAAAAGCAAAAGGGCAGCCTTCTTTTAACCTGGGTGTAAATGCACAAAGTTTAGATAAGCAAACACAATTCTATTATGGAAGTGTCAGCATCAATATCCCCATATTTAAAAATGGTGTCAAGTCGAGAACACAGGCCGCTAAATATGAAACAGAAATAGCAAAAAAGGAATTGGATAAAAGCCAACAGGAAATTGCTACTTTGTTTTTGCAGCAAAATCAATTACAGCAACAAAGTTTACAACAAGTAAAGTATTACCAAACCGAAGGTTTACCAATGGCGGAAAGTATTATTAATGCGGCGCAACGCAGTTACAAGGCCGGTGATATTGGGTATATAGAATACACGCAAAATATTAAAGATGCCATTAGAATAAAAACCGATTATCTGGCTGCCGTCAACAGTTACAACCAAACCATTATCCAACTCAACTACTTATTAAACCGTTAAAAGAATTTCAAAAATGAAAAATATATTTTTAATAATGTTCGTTTTGCTTTTCGCAATTACATCCTGCAAAAACAAAGCAACTGAAACCAAGGCAGTGCCTGCTGCAAAAGACAGCACTGCAAAGAAAGAAGAACCGGTTGCAACTGAAGTAGAACTTACTGACGACCAGATTAAAGCGATTGGTTTGCAAACAGGTGATATTGAACAGCGTAATTTAAAATCTACTTTAAAGGTAAACGGTAAACTGACCTTGCCACCGCAGAACCAGGCACAGGTAAGTATTTTAACAGGGGGCATAGTAAAAACCATTAACGTAACTGAGGGCACATTTGTAAAGCAGGGGCAAATATTAGCAACCATTGTAAACAATGAAGTAATACAATTGCAGCAGGATTATTTGGAAAACAAATCTCAATTGGTGTATCTGCAGGCAGAATTTAAACGCCAGAAGGAATTACAGGAAGACCGTATCAATGCCACAAAAACCTTGCAGCAGGTACAAAATGAATTGGGTATGGCGGAGGCTAAACAAAAAGGCTTGCAAACTAAATTACAGTTGCTGGGTATCAATGCGGCCAATATCAGCGCTACCAATTTTACCAGCCAAATTGCAGTAACAGCGCCTATAAGTGGTTTTATTCACCACATCAACTTGACAATGGGGAAGTTTGCAGATGCTAATACTTTTTTGTTTGATATTGTTGATAACCGTTTTCTGCATTTAGATTTAACTCTTTTTGAAAAGGATATCGCCAAAGTAAAAATCGGCGACAAAATTGTGTTTACAGATGCGAATGATGCAAATCACACACATGCTGCAATCATTTTTGCATTAAACAAATCTTTTGAAGACAACCAGCAAGCCATTTTAGCCCATGCGAAAATAGAAGGGATTACCGAAACATTATTGCCTGGAATGTATGTAGAAGCAAGGATACAGGTTGACAACTATAAAGCCAATGCCTTGCCCGGTGATGCAGTGGTAAGCAATGGCGACGAACATTATATTTATGTTGAAACAAAAAAGAATCATTACAAACAAATACCGGTTACTGTAGGAGTAAGCGATATGGGCTTTACCGAAATATTGCCACTGGAAGAAATACCGGAAAATGCTAAAGTAGTTACAAAAGGGGCTTACTATTTATTATCCCAGCTTACAAAAGGAAGCAGCGAAGAGTAACAACCAAATATTAACAACAACTAAATTTACTATAATGTATTTTTACATCTTAAAATCAAATAAAAATGAACAGGCTCAATTGCTGGAAATGCGTTGTAATGCTGGCATCAATTCTTGGAATGGTGCAGGTGTTTTCATAAGCCGGCTTATACAATTATTTTAAAGGGGTTGCAGAAATATGTTTCCGCAACCCCCTTTTATTTAGTTAACTATTCTTCCATAACCGCAATGTACAGCATCTTTATAGGGAGCATTCTCTTAAGCTTATTACATGCAGTGATACCCAATCACTGGCTGCCGGTATTGGCCATTGGCAAAAAGGATAACTGGAATTTGCAGGAAATAACTAAAGTGACATTTTTATCAGGATTGGCGCATGCGTTAAGTACGATTGTGATAGGGATTGTTTTAGGCTTGTTGGGCTTACAGCTTGCAAAACAAATTGAATACTTCACTCATTTTATTGCACCTGCTGTTTTGATATTATTAGGCATATTTTTCATTTATCAGCATCACCGGCACAAACACTTTCATTTACATAAAACGCCTAAGCCTACACTTCCTAAAAATAAAATTATACTGGCATTGGTAGTTGCGATGTTTCTTTCGCCCTGTATGGAAATTGAAGCTTACTTCCTCTTGGCTGGTGCATTCGGGTTATGGGCTGTAATAAGTATAGCTACACTATATCTCACCATATCAGTTTCCGGAATGGTATTGTGGGTAAGACTTGCGTATAAAGGTATTTTGAAATTAAACTGGCATACTCTCGAACATAAGTCCGGGATAATTACCGGGTGGACTTTAGTCCTGACAGGCATTATCTCATTTTTCATTTCTTAAAAAAAATTATATATGGCAAAAGAATGCTGCGACACAGACGAAAAAGATGTACAAAAAAAAGGATTTGTCAATCAACCGGAAAATACAAAAGGGTACAACCATAGTAAAGAGGATGGGCATGACCATGATAATGGAGAGCATGAGGATGGTGATGATCATAAGCATGGCGAAGAAGATTCAGATGGCTGGAAAAGTCATTGGCCTTTACTGTCATCGCTTGCGATATTATTGGTTATGCTGGTATTGGAATTTGGATTAAAGTTTAAACCGGTTTTTCCGGTTGATTTGATTATTTATGTAGTTGCCTATTTGCTTGCAGGTTACAATGTTTTGAACCTGGCTTTCAGAAAAGCGATGCGATTTGATTTTTTCAATGAGTTCTTTTTAATGAGTGTGGCAACTATTGGCGCATTTAGTATTGGCTCTTATAGCGAAGGTGTGGCGGTTATGGTTTTCTATTCTATTGGCGAATGGTTCCAGGATACTGCAGTGAGCAAAGCAAAGAGAAGTATTAAAGCGCTATTGGATATACGACCCGATGAAGTAACGGTTTTGAGGAATGGAACTGCTACGGTTATTCATCCCAACGAAATACAGGTAGATGAAATTATACAGGTAAAGGCCGGGGAAAAAGTGGCTTTGGATGGAGAACTGAATTCGGATGCCGGCACATTTAATACGGCGGCGCTTACTGGTGAAAGTAAGCCAGATACTAAACGAAAAGGGGAGCAGGTACTTGCAGGTATGATAAACCTTGATAAAGTTGCTGAAATAAAAGTAAAATCGCTTTTTAAAGACAGCAAGCTGAGCAAGATTTTAGAAATGGTACAGGATGCGACAGCTAGAAAATCACAGACGCAATTATTCATCAGCCGTTTTGCAAAAATATATACCCCTATAGTTTTTGCTTTGGCTGTTGGGGTTTGCCTTGTTCCATACTTCTTTGCTGATCCATATATTTTTAACGTTTGGTTTTATAGGGCATTGGTATTCCTGGTAATCAGCTGCCCCTGTGCTTTGGTAGTGTCAATACCATTAGGATATTTTGGTGGAATAGGACTGGCTTCAAAAAACGGCATTTTGTTTAAAGGTTCTAATTTTTTAGACGTGATTACAAAAGTGAATGTAGTGGTGATGGATAAAACAGGCACATTGACCAAGGGTGTTTTTAAGGTACAGGAAGTTGTGGCAAAGGGTATCGACAAAGATGAACTGGTTAAATTATCAGCGGCATTGGAAAGCAATTCAACACATCCCATTGCAAAAGCGGTGGTTGAATATGCAGGTAAAAATGCTGCAAGTTTAAAGGCAGAAAATGTTGAAGAAGTAGCAGGGCATGGTTTAAAAGGGATGGTTGACGGAAAGAACGTGTTAGTAGGCAATGTGAAATTGTTAAAGAAGTTCAATATTGAATACCCTTCAGAAATCGATAACCTGGTCGATACCATTGTGGTAATTGCAATGAATGATCAATATGCCGGATATATAACCATTGCCGATGAAATAAAAGATGATGCAAAACAGGCCATTGATGATATGCATAAACTGAATATTAAGACCGTAATGTTATCCGGTGATAAACAGGCAGTGGTTTCAAAAGTGGCGCAGTCATTAAACATAGATAATGCTTATGGTGATTTATTGCCTGAAGGGAAGGTGAAGAAAGTGCAGGCATTAAAAAATGAAGGGATGCGGATTGCATTTGTTGGTGATGGCGTAAATGATGCTCCTGTAGTTGCGCTTGCAGATGCAGGTATAGCAATGGGTGGATTAGGAAGTGATGCCACTATTGAAACGGCTGATGTTGTGATTCAGAATGACCAGCCCTCTAAAATTGTCACTGCCATTAAAATTGGTAAAATAACCAGAAGTATCGTTTGGCAGAACATCACCATTGCAATGGCTATTAAAGTAATTGTATTGATTCTTGGAGCAGGTGGCATTGCTACATTATGGGAAGCTGTTATTGCGGATGTCGGCGTGGCTTTATTGGCTATATTAAATGCAGTAAGGATACAACGGATGAAACTATAATAAAACTAAAGCCATAAGAAATTGCCAGCTTCTGGATATTTTTTAAATTAATTCAATTTGCATAAATGTCTATGCCGTTTCCGCCATACGGCGGACAGGGCTTTTCACTGCAATCTTCTTGTTAGAAGGATTTCCGTTTCAATCCCTAACGGGTTCTCCTATAGATTCAGCAAAAGAAAATGGTTTAGAAAAATTGAAACAGGCCGGCCGAAGTACACCCGTCTTATTTCTTTCCGTCTGCAGCGAATAAGCCCGGAGCACTTCGCCGGATAAACATATGGGCCATTGAGATTGGCTCGTGTCTCGCCAAACACAATTCAAGAATTTTAAAGGCAAATTTTAAAATCAGTAAATCATTTTTTATTTAGATTTTTAAACCGTGCCTTACTGATTTTGCATTGCCCGTCCATAAAACTAAACCGTCTTCAAAGTTTTTTGATTGTTACGAAGCATCAGAATTGCTTTCTCAGCTCTAACTTTTCTTGTTGCTTCCTGTTTGGCTGAACCTACCCAGTCACAATATCCTTGTTTGTAAGAGTTGGTTAATGTTTCAAAAAAAGTACTCGCTTTTTTGTCTTTGTCCAGTAATATTTGAAGTTCATCTGGAACGCCTTCAATGTGTTCGCCTTTTTTAAGCATAGTTATCGTTTTTATCAATAAATGAACGTCTGCAAATCAGGGAGTTTAAATATTGTAGTCAACCTTATGGCATTCCCGGAGCACTGAAGTTGGATTTCGTCAGTACCGAAAAATGCTGGTTGAAAAACTAAAGTTGAAGATAACAACAAAAACCCGGATAGATGATGTTGTGCCGGATATGGAGTTGCGGCATACTGAAAGCTATTTCACCTTTCCCCATTTTGCTAATTTTAAGGCTATAGCCTGCTCTGTCAGCAACAAGAATTTCCGTTTTGCTTTGGCGGACATACAACTGTTCCATAACTGCAATAAACGCAACAGTCGCCCTGTTTGGGCTTTAGTCGTGTCTTACAATTTTCACATTCGTAAAAAAACTGGCAGGCGTTTGTTGGCATCGTCTCTTCTTTTTGGTGTCCACAATTGGGGCAAGTGATTGTTGATTGAAGTCTAGTGGTTGTGCCCATTTTATTTGATGATATTTGATGAAATTACTTTATAGCCAATGTTATTCACTACTCTTGCAAGACTGTCAACCGATGTTTTGCTATTTTCAAATTTTACGGTTACGTTTGAATTTTTGTAAGAAGCAGTTGCTTCAATTACGCCGATTACTTTGGATAGTTGGCTGTTAATATGTACCGTGCAGCCTTCACAGTCCATTCCGCTAATATTCAATTGAATCGTTGAAATATTGCTTTTGTCAACCACAATAACTTTTGTTTCCTGTGGTTTTGGATAAAATATTTTTGCATAGTATGGAAATGCTATCAATAATCCGGCAATTACAGTAATTATTGCTAAAAACGATCTTGATTGCCAAAATGATTTTTTGTTATCTGCTTCACAGTCACAGTCAACCCGTTTTTGGGGTTTTAGTTTTTGATACCAGGCAAATGAAAAAACTGCGATTGTCAAACCGATTAAATACGGACGATAGGGCTCAATCCAGGAAAATGAAGAAGCAAGTCCGCTTGCACCACCTAAGAACGCTAAAAGAGGTGTAATGCAGCAAAGTGAGGCGGCAACTGCTGTGAACAGTCCTGCAATCAAGCCGTTACTGTTTTTTGTTGTCGTAGTCATACTATCGCCAAATTTTGTTGATTGATTATTTTAAAAAATGGCCTTAAAACTTTTAACTGTTCGCTGCATAAAAAATAGAAAATGGTTTGCCCTTCTTTTCTGGCCTCAATAATATTGCCGTCTTTTAGTTTGCGTAAGTGTTGAGAAACTGCAGGAATGCTCATCCCTAAGATATCACTAAGGTCGCAAGGACAGAGTTCTCTTTCTTCCTCAAGCAAGAACAGTATTTTCAGCCGCACTTCATTGCCTGCCAAAGCAAGAACCTTTCCCAATTGTAAAAATGATTTCGAGGTTGCTTTTAATTTTTCCCGGCAATCTTTAATTTGTTCTATGTCCGCCTGTAACCTTTTGCAAATATCTTTTGCCATTATGAGATTTGTTTATCAGGGTAAAAGTAGTAAATATTACTTATTTAAGCAAATGCTTAAATACAAAATTGGTACAGGGAAAGATACGGCTATGAAGTGTAAAAAAATGTCCGCTTCAATTCCCGGAAAGAGTTCAACTGGGTTGCAGTTAACTCGTGCAGCTTAACAGCTTTATATCACGGAAACTTGGTAACACAACCGGTATATAATATTGTCGTGATAGGTTATTTCAATCTTTTTATCATTCATTTTGGTTCGTGCTATAGTAAACACCATCGCTGTTATCTATATAGTAGAGAACCGCAAAATCATAACATTCCTTTCCTTTAAACTCCTTCATCCTTATCTATCGCAAATTTCTTGACAGGCTTTGCCAAAAGCAAGGTCTGCACCTTCATTGCATTTCGGTTGGCATCCTGTTTTGCAAAAACAATCTCCACCCCGGTTTAGCCTCCTTCGGAGAACATATTTGCGGGGTAGTATTCTTTTTACAAAAACCTTGCTTTTACCAAATCCTGTTTCAAGGCCGGGTTGCTACGATTAGAACGAACGAGGCGAATGCCGGGTTCAAAACATTTTAAACAATTAAATTTTATCAATCATGGAAATGACAGCAAGATTAACAGGTGATGCAAAAATCAGCACCCTGCAATCAGGAAAACAGGTAGTGAATTTTAATGTAGCTATTAACGACAGCTACAAATCGAAAACCACCGGCGAAGTAACCAAAATTGTTACTTATGTTCAGTGTGATTACTGGGTAAATCCCGGCGTAGCTCAATTCCTTACTAAAGGAACTTTAGTGGAACTGCAGGGCAGGATAGGGGTGAGCGCCTATACCGGTAAAGATGGCACGCCCAAAGCAGCCCTTACCCTGCATGTGAATACCATTAAACTGCATGGTGGTAAATCCCAGCAGCCCGTTTCTGTTTCAGCAGAAAAAATACTGGTTGCAGAAAGTGCAGCAGCGAATGATGACCTCCCATTTTAAAGTGGTTGCCAGCCTGCTGGATTCAGGCTGGCATTTTTTTCAATTTTTTAATTCATTACAAACCGCAGCAGTACCGCCTGCGGGATATAAATTAAAGCTGGGTAATTAACATGGCACACAATTTAAATTTCAACGAAGAAACAGGCAAACACAGTTTTTTTTCTGTACAACAAAAAGCCTGGCATGGGTTAGGACAAATAGTAGAAGGATACCCCACCAGTTCAGAAGCATTAAAATTTGCGGGGCTGGATTATACCGTCGCCAAAAGAAAACTGTTTACGTTTGATAACGAAAACGAAGCCGCCAATGAAGACCTCGAAATCAAGATCCCTGAAATTGAAGTACCCAATTATTTTGCCACCATCCGCACCGATAACGAAACCGTTTTAGGTGTAGTGGGTAAAGATTATGAAGTGGTACAAAATATTGATGCATTCAGTTTCTTTGATGCCAATGTGGGCGGCGATGGCATACAATATGAAACTGCAGGTGCATTGGGGAAAGGGGAACGTATTTTTATTACGGCTAAATTACCCAACTATATTAAAGTGGGTAATGATGATTTGATTGAGCAATATTTATTTTTAGCCACTTCGCATGATGGCGGGGGGAGTATTACGGCTGCTTTTACTCCCGTAAGAGTTGTTTGTAATAATACTTTGAATGCGGCCCTTCGCAATTGCAGCAATGCCGTTAAAATAAGGCATACCGCAAACGCAAAGGAACGTTTGGAAGAAGCCCATAAACTAATGGGTATTACAAACAATTTAAGTATTCAGTTGGAAGGAGTCTTTAACCAGTGGGCGAAGATTCGTATTACAGACCTGGAAGTAAAAAAACTGATCCAAATGGCGCTGGTACCTAACAAAGAAGTGTTGCAAAATATACAGGCTGGTAAAGAGGATGAATTATCCACCTGCTTTAAAAATATGACTGATGTCGCTTTTGAATATGCGATGACCAACGAGAGCCAGCAACTGGTAACGACTAAGGGAACACTGTTTGGTACTTATAATGCCGTTACAGGATATTTCCAAAATGTAAGGACTTATAAGAATGAAGAAGCCAAACTGAAATCTTTATTGTTTGGCGGAACCGGACAATTGAGGACGCAGAAAGCCTTTAATCTTTGTGAAGATTTTGCAAAAGGCTCAATAATGGAGTTTATTAATTAAGAAGAAATAAGGGGGCAAACTGTAAAGTTTGTCCCCTTTTACATAATGACTTTTAAAGCCTGGGAACGAGCCACGCTTGAGGGCGTGGCTCGTTCGCTATTGTGCCATAGTGGTAAATTGAAATTTTAATGGATGTATTTTATAAACAAGTCGTTTAAAATGGCATGCTTTTTTGATTTTAGAATCGGAATAAGGTGTTTTAGTAGGGTTGCAGAGCTAAATAGCCGCTTTAAATAAAAATGTGTTTGGTATTCAAGTATCCAGAGGGGATTAAATTTTTTATAATCGAATGTATCTGGGTCAAGAATCCAGTCATAATAATCGGAGAAGCCTTTGAATTTTATAAAAAATTCATCCTTTGTACTTAAACCATTTTTAAAATAAAGATTCAATAATTCACTGAGCCTGTAAAGTATTGTTTCACCTTTCATAAATGGATGGTTCGGTCCTTCCTTCTTATTTAAGGGGCGGACACACAATTCTTTAAATTTGTTCAGGTGTATGTTGAAATCAATGGCTCCAGCTATTGCTAATGTATAATAAAGATCCGGATTGAAATTTTGATTAAGTGATTCCATTATCAATTGTTTTAACTCTGCCTGATAGTCTTCATTTAAAATTGGAATAACATGCATCAAAAGATCAGTATGGGAATGATTGCATAAGCTGCAGGTACCTGTAAAGTTTATTTTGATTGATTCAAAAAGTATAGGGTCTGAAATGATAATCTTTTTTCTGTCTTTTGTTATGAGTTTGCTTAAAGCCTGGAATATTTTATGCTCATGAAAGTGTTTATTTTCAAAAGCAAATTGTAGTAATTTGTTTAACAGCGGTTCAGCGATATATTTTCCTTTTCTGGAAATCAAATCAGCGAGCGCATTGACCTCTTCCCGCATTATTAAACGGTCGAGTTCCAAAACAGGAAAAAGGGACTCAAAAATCTGATCGTAATTGTACCTGTCGTGAGCCAATGTTAAAGCGACAAGAAAATTATTAAGTACCCTGCGGTTTTTATCGAAAAATAATGCTTGAGTAGACTTCTTGTAGTCTTCAGATTTGTACAGCTTTTCCAACCCAGAAAAAAAACTGATCGCCAGTTCAGGTAATTGCGAATTTGTGGTTGGACTGTTTTTGTATTTAAGACTGCTTAGATGGTACCGGTTGTAGTATTTAATAATATTTTCAGTTTTTGCATACATAATGATCCTGCTCATTAAATAATCATTGATAAATGCAATCCTTGTACTTTGTTTTTTATTAAAGGAATAGATCATGAATAAACCTTCCATTAATTTATCGACGACTTTTTCAAATTCCTGGAAATTATTATAGACCAGAAAGTTGGATTCCAAAAAAACATCCAGTTCTGCAAACTGGCTGATCAGGTTATCAAAATTGCTGTTAGTACTGTATCCGCCCCTCAGTTGTATATTATAATGATCTGCGATTTTTTCTACCGTATGCGTGATATTTTCCAAAGCCTGACTATGGAAATTATCGTCTGCTATCCAGTCAATCACTTCATTTACAAAAGGATTTATTACCGGTATGGATAAACGGGTTTTTCTCAAAGAGATATTGTTAAGTTCTTTGATGATTTGCATCGCCTCCGGATTTGCAGAATTGCCGTAATTGGTTATTATTCTGCTTAACCTTTTTAGATTGGTAAGACATATAAACATCAGTATAGGCTGATCTTTATCTTTGATGCTGGAATACACAATGAAATATAATTTAAGGGCCTTGTCAAACTGTTGAAACTGGTAATGCATATACGCCTGTTTCAAAATATCAGCATTGTTTTCCTGTTTTGTATTGTCAAGCAGCAGAAATGCATTGTAAATATCAAACCGGTTATAAGTACACCTGATGCAATTACAGTTTTCTTCATGAAGAGTTTGTATGTCAGCATGCAGGCTGTTACCAATGCCTTCTATGGTATAGATTAAATTAGCCCTCAATAATTTTACTATTTGCGGAATGGTTGCTTTTACTTTTTTTTCTTTCCCTTTATACCTCCCTGATCTAAGATGAATCACATTGGACTTATTTATGCTGAAGGAGTTGAAAAATTCGATCAGCTTTTCATTATTTGAATTCAACTGAAAGGCAGAATAGTAGGCTTCAGGGTGGCGGAAATTTTCAGTTTTGAACGGAAATACTCTGGCCAATAGATGAGTTGGAATGAAGGGCAGTTGCTCATGGAACTTTGTCAGTGCCAGGTACACTTGGTCTTGGATAGTCAATTCTTTTTCATTAGGAAAAAAATTGAATATCTCTGTATAATCTGCAGCCGAATTAGTATCGTTGCTGGCTTCGGTTCCTAATTCTTTTTGTAATTTATTTACTGCAAGTGCAACCGCTGAAAAGTACTGGACTTCTAAGTCGGGAACCAAAAGGCCCGGATGAATATTTAGATTAGGATTTTCAGGAGCACCAAAATCAGTTACATTTTTGCTGATGAATACAAAGCTGCCTACCTTCTTTTTTTGTAAGTATTCAACAGACGAAAAATAAATATAGGCATCGTTGTGACTATTCTGTTTATGAAAGGGTGGCTGACCAGTTGTATATTTAATTCCTATTATTTTGTGAAGCTTGTTGGTAATTTTAATTTTTATTGCTCCTACAAGAACAGATTCAATTTTTGCGATCTTAATTTCAGTAAGCCTGTACTCCTCCTTTAACCTTGCCAAAGTCTCTTTTGTTGTTGTATTGGACAGGTTTTTTATCTTTTTTTGAAGAAGATTAAGTTGAATCCCTTTCTGCCTTATCAATTCCTGATTAAGTGTATCGGGCAAGAGGAATTTAATTTTACCATCTTTCTCCCACTTTAAAAGCTGTTCGAGATTTTTCTCTTCCACGGTTTCCAGGTATAGTTCGATCCAGGAATTCGTATCAATCAACAAATACTTCATTGAGTTTTATATTTTTCTTCATTAATTCTTCCACTAAGTTCGACTTTTTGGCTGCCGTAGCGGCAATGAAATTTCGGAATAACAGTCCCGCTGTTGCGGGACTATCTATTTTTTTTCTTCATTGTTTTGATCGCCAAAAAGAGTAGAGGCCATCCATTTATTAATAATGTCGGTTATTGAGCTTTCAAGTCAATTTCCTCACGCTGTAAGCTATAAGAAGAAGCACTTGCTTTGCAAATAAACAGCCGCACTTTGCTTTTGTATTTTTTCTTTAAAATTTCAATAATCTCATTTCTGTCCTCATTTGAAATTAAACTGCCCAAAACTATTTCCTTAATTATGGCGGGATTAAAATTAAAGAGCCTGTCCTTATCAGATTTAACCCTGAAAGTAAGTAACCTAAACTCTTTTTCGTATTCCCATTTTGTATTTTTTAAATACATTTCGTCCTTTTGATTTTCAGAAATAGGCCTGATAAAGCTATGTAAAGGTGGGTCTTTCTCATAATCAACAAATCCAAATCCTCCAGGTGCTTTCTTTAATAAGTCAACTGTGTCAAATCCAATGCAAAACCCTTTTGCGTTGTTGCCATAATGTGCCCACATCGTTTCGTTAAGGCAATCGCTTGTAAGACTAAAGACCCCAATGCGGTCATATAAATCGCTTTCACGTAATTCAAGATAATTTTCTTCAAAATGCTTTTGAGGGTTTTCTTTAATTATGTCAAGTTTGTTGTCACAAACCACCCTGAATTCTCTTGATTTCGGCGGGAATTGCGGAAACCTTATTTGAGTTTGCATTTTAAGGACTTCAAAAAATTCAGGTTTGTCTATTTCAGAATAATCAAAACGCACTGGAACTCTTATGTCATAGGGGTCGTTTAACTCCTTTGGGTGAGTAAACCAGATTCCATTTTTAGTGAGAATAGACTGATGGTTTGGTTCGCTCCATTGCCTGTATTTATAGGTTATTGGAGGAACCGCCTCAATAACTTCCTGCTCAATTTCTGCAAAATGATTAAAAAGCTTAGGCATGGTTTTTTATTGTAAAGATGAGTTTTTTTTCTTCATTAATTCTCTCACAAAGTTCGCCTTTTGTCATCTGTAGCGGCAATGAAATTCCGGCATAAACACAGTGCCAAAGCACAAGGCTATCATTTATTCCGTTGCTTCATTGCCTTGGTCGCCAAAAGCCGGGCAGGTTCCATAATTAATTTTAAAATCTTTAAAATGAAATGTTATGGAACAGACAATGATTCAACCATTATGGAGCAAAGTAGCAGAAGTGGAATTGGTATATAAAACCAAAGTAAAAGCTTCTGAAAGACCGGTGATAAAATCTTCTAAAGATTGTTATGATATTTTTAGTGAACTATGGGATGAAAACAAAATGGAAATCCAGGAAGAGTTTAAAGTATTATTATTGAACAGGGCAAACAGGGTACTTGGGGTTTACCAGGCATTTGCCGGAGGGATGACAGAAGTATCGATTGATCCCAGATTGATTCTTGCAGCAGCTGTAAAATCTTTATCAGTCGCAATTGTTTTATCTCATAATCATCCCAGCGGAAACCTTAAACCTAGTAGGGCAGATGAAGAACTTACCGCTAAAATTAAAGAAGCTGCAAGGTACCTTGATATAAAAGTGATTGACCATCTTATTGTATCTAGTGAAGGCTATTTAAGTTTTGCTGATGAGGGGCTTTTATAGCCCCTTTTATAAGGATAATTTATAGTGAATTTAAAGTTCATTCGGACCTTTAAATTCGCCCACTGCCTGGCCATACCAACAATATTTTTTGTCTGTATTGTAGCTGATTTCAAAAAGCCGCCAGGGTTTTTCGGCGCAAAGTTTTTGCTGGGCCTTTCTGTATTCTAAGTTGCAACAGGAAAAAAATGGGCATTTATGCTTTTCTGTCTTCTCTACTTCTGTTGTGGAATTTAACCAATGCGCTTTTTGGTAATGATCATAGGCTATCAGAACTTTTAGTGCCTGGCTTTGTTCATCAGTAAATGAAGCGGTGCCAAGAAAATCTCTCATGTATTCTTCTTCATCTTTAAATATGTACATATAATCACAGACCGGGAGGAGTTCCAGCAATCTTAAATATTCCCCTTTGATAACAAAATCAACCTCAAAAGTTGGAGACTCGCAACGTAATAAATATCCTTTTTTAGCTTCTTCTGTGACAACGGTAAATGCATTGTGTAATTGCTTTCTCCTTTTGAATATTTCTGTAATCTCATTTTGTGCTTCATTAAAATCTTCAAGCTTTGAAACTAAGATTGCAGCTGTTTCACTCTTTAATTTAAAAAGTATATTTTCCTTACTTCTGCCTGCTTCAATTGCTGTTTTAATTCTTTCAATAAATGCAATGAAAACACTACCGCAATCTAAATAGGACAGGGAAAGAGAAGCAGCAACTAAAAAACATTCTTTGTCAATGTTGGGATATATATATGTTGCAAGGGTCCGCAGCATCGTATATTCTGTAGCTTTCAAGTCATCTTTTATTTCGGGAAATCCATTTGATTGCTGGTTTATAAGCCTGTCAAGTTCATAGGCTAACCCCTCATAAATATAGAACTTGCCAAACGGAAGTGAAGCATCCTTGTATTGCCCTTTAATAAATAGTTTTATTGTTATTAAAGGGATGCCAATTTTAAAGCAAACTAAATCTGTGCCATCAAGCAAATAAGCATCTTGTTCTTTGAGGGAGAATGAATCTATCTTAAGTAATATTCCTTCTAATTCTCCTCCTCCATTTATAACTTCTTTGGTGGCATAGATTTTTGAAAATTTGTCAAGCAGTTCCTTGTTTTTAAAATCAAAACCATCGTATTCACAGTTGTCTAAATAGGTGCTGAAGTGAGCGCTAAAAATACTTTTTAAGATCAAATCGAGAGATAAGCCAATATTGCCAATAACTGTGCTTATTTCATGTGTATAATGTATGTATTCATGAAATAACGGAGTCAAGTTTTGAGTTTGTAATTCTTTTTGAACTGATGAAGTGATGGCCTCTAGCGGGAACAGCCCGAACTGCTTTCTGAATTTATTTGTAGACACTGAAAAGTAATACTTACTGATGAAATAAGTAGCCGCTACATCTTTTTTATACAGTTCCTTTAACCTTTTTAAGTGTTCTTTGTCAACCATGTACTTTTAGATTAATCAGTAAGTTTAATGAACAAATTTCATATCGAACCTGAATTGAGAAGTGGCTCTTATTATCTCATTTCTATACGGAATGACTGCGCCTTTTTAGAAGTAGTGTTGAATCTTTAAATTAGAATTTTATTAAAGATTCCACGCTGATAAACCGATGCTATCAATGAGCTAATTCATGCGTGTCAACTGCTAATTTTAGAGCCATAATTACTGAGTTGTCAATGGCTTTATTGATTTGAGAAACGTCATACCAATTGCCTTCTGTTGTCTTGTATAATTTGCAGGAAAATTCACTATAATTGTTGCCACTTTTTTGTAAAATTATATTCCTGCAAAACAGTTATAATATTACCCAGCGTATTGGTTAATTCGTAAGGCTTAATAAAGTAGTAAAACAAACTGCCATCTTCCAAAGTAATCTGATTGCTGAAAAGGTTCTTAAGGGCATCTCTCATATCACAATAATAAATTAATTGGCAAATGTTGCAAAACCAACTTATTAACATGGCTAAAATATAGCCATATTGGATAAGCGGTTACAATATTTTTTACCTTTATAAAGTGATGTGATTTTAAAGCGAAAATGAATAGTGATGAGTGTTAAAAATCTAATTTCAAATATTTTAGTTATTTCCTTCAAAAGTGCGATAGTCTTCTCCATTCTCACTGATCATCTTTCACTAATTACAAATGCTCCGCCAAATAAGCTTTATCAAGGCATAATGTGCCGGGTCTTGCACATGGCAAGATGTACAAACGTTATACGTTTGGGGCATCTTGCCCTTCGCTCCGGAGTCGCTTCGGGATGGTGAAAGACATTAAAAATTGAAACAGACTTTTTAAAACTCAGGGATATGAAGAAGCAGGAAAATGAAGTGAGAAATAAAATGGTGGTGATAAGGATGAATAAAACTGAATTTGAAAAGGCGGAAAACCTGCGAAAGAAAACTACCGAGCGATACCTAAGTAGCTATCTAAGAAAACTGTCTTTGGAAAAGCCGGTTACGGTTAAGTATCGTAACCAATCAGCAGATGATTTTTTAAAAGAAATGTTAGGGCTAAAAAAAGAACTAAATGGTATCGGCAATAATTTTAACCAGGCGGTACACAAATTACACTTGCTTGATAAGATACCTGAGTTCAGGGTTTGGGTTAACCAGTATGATGATTTACAAAAATCTTTGATGAACAAAGTAGAAGAAATAAAATCTAAAGTGAATGAACTATACGAAAAATGGTTGCTAAAATAACCACACCAAAAAGTATTGAAGCTGCATTAAACTACAACGAAAAGAAAGTGCAGAAAGGAACTGCCCAATGTTTATATGCAGCTAATTATTTAAACGAAGTAAAGGATATGAATTTCTATCAAAAATTAAATGGTTTTGAAAGAAATAATATTTTGAATGACTGGGCAACCACTAAAACACTGCATGTATCACTCAACTTTGATCCTTTGGAAAAAATAGTTGATGATAAGCTTTTAAAGATTGCAGAGTTATACATGAAAAAGATAGGTTTTGGAGAGCAGCCTTTTATCGTTTATAAGCATGAAGATGCCGGGCATCCGCACATTCATATTGTGAGCACCACTATCAAAGAAAATGGCAGCAGGATTAATACCCACAATATCGGAAGGAATCAATCTGAAAAAGCAAGGAAAGAAATTGAGCAGCAGTTTGGATTAATAAAAGCAGAAAAACAGCAGCAATTAATGAGACCAGGGATTAAGCCCATACATGCAGAGAAAGTCATCTATGGAAAGTCTGAGACAAAGCAAAGTATTTCAAATGTTGTGGGTGCAGTATTCAACCAATACAAGTTTACTTCTTTACCGGAATTTAATGCGGCTTTAAAACAATTCAATGTTATTGCAGACAGGGGGAAGGAAGAAGGAAGGATTTACAAAAAGCGTGGGCTGGTTTACCGCATTTTGGATGCGAATGGTAATAAGGTTGGTGTGCCCATTAAAGCAAGCGCTATCGGATGTAAACCAATATTTGATAATTTGGAAAAGAAATTTATTACTAATGAATCCGCAAAAGAACCATTGAAACAAAGAACTAAAAATGCCATTGATGATTGCCTGAAAACAGCAATGGGGGATATGAAAAACTTAGTAGTTGCCATGTCGGAAAAACAAATCTATACAGTACTAAGACAAAATACCGAAGGCAGATTGTATGGTATTACTTTCGTGGACAACCAAAACAAAGTTGTTTTCAATGGAAGTGATTTGGGTAAAGGATACAGCGCAGCTGCATTACAAAGCAGGTTGGTAACAGAGAATGAGAAACAAGTTACAAAAGACGAGAAAACGGGTAGTGCTTCTGCAGGTACTTTACAGAAAGATATAGGGCAAGTAAAACAGCAGGAAAAAGTAATAAAGCCAGTCATCAAAAACGAAGGTTTATTGGATACACTTTTCTCAGCCAGAGAACAATTTGATTACACACCAGCTGGCTTACTTAAAAAGAAAAGAAAGAAAAAGAAAAATCGCGATTTCTGAAACTTAAAAATAAGGTTATGTCGCTAACAGGAGAGAACGAACAGGGGCTGCGGAAAATAGTTGACCTGACAAGATTTGCAAGCATCTTTATTTTGCTGCTACATTTTTATTATTACTGTTATACTGCATTTGTTCAATGGGGAGTTAAAAGCGCCATTACAGACAGGCTGATGACCAATATCATGCATACTGGATTATTCAGTAATCAATATATTTCTAAATTTTTGGCAATTGGATTATTGATCATTTCCCTGTTGGGTGCACAAGGTAAAAAGGATGAAAAAATTAGCAGTAGAAGTATTACTGCATATTTACTGATAGGTATGTTACTTTTCATTTTTAGCGGATTATTATTAAAGTTGAATTATCCTTTAGAAACAGTAGCTATTATTTACATGGGCTCAACAGGAGTTGGTTTTTTATGCATACTTGCCGGTGGTAATTTACTCAGCCGTTTAATCAAGGTTAATTTATCCAATGACGTGTTTAATTCTCTAAACGAAACTTTTCCCCAGGAAGAAAGATTATTAACAAATGAATATTCTATTAATCTTACAGCCCGGTATAATCTGAAAGGAAGGATAAGAAAAAGCTGGATCAATATCATTAATCCTTTTCGTGGGCTTTTAGTTATTGGAAGTCCGGGTGCAGGAAAAAGTTGGTTCGTCATTCAGCATGTAATTAAACAGCACATCGAGAAAGGATTTGCGATGTTTGTGTATGATTTCAAATATGATGACCTTTCTAAAATTGTTTACAACTGGCTGCAGCAAAACAAACATAATTACTCCGTGAAGGCATCTTTTTATGTGATCAATTTTGATAACCTTTCTATTTCCCATCGCTGCAATCCGTTAGATCCAAACACGTTGAACGATATTACGGATGCCACCGAATCAGCCAGAACAATTTTATTGGGATTGAACAGAGAGTGGATTAATAAACAGGGAGATTTCTTTGTAGAATCACCCATCAATTTTGTTACCGCCATCATTTGGTTTTTGAAAAAATATGAAGATGGAAAATATTGCACCCTGCCGCATGTAATAGAACTGATGCAGGCACAGTATGATGAACTGTTCCCGGTATTGAATACTCAGCCTGAAATTGAAGTATTGGTAAATCCATTTATAACCGCTTATCAAAACGATGCTATGGAGCAATTGGAAGGGCAGGTGGCCTCTGCAAAAATTGGCATGGCAAGGCTTGCTTCGCCACAGCTTTACTGGGTGCTGAGTGGAAATGATTTTACATTAGACATCAATAACCCTAAACATCCTAAAATTGTTTGCGTTGGTAATAACCCTGAAAAGCAACAAATTTACGGTGCTGTGTTATCCCTTTATATTTCAAGATTGATCCGTCAGGTAAATAGAAAAGGAATGCTAAAATGCAGTTTAGTATTTGATGAATTCCCTACCATCTATTTCAACAACATGGACAGCCTGATTGCTACCGCAAGAAGTAATAAAGTGGCCACTACATTAGCTATGCAGGATTTTAGTCAGCTAAAAAAAGATTACGGAAAAGAACAAGCAGATGTAATTGTGAATATCGCTGGCAACATTATCAGTGGCCAAGTGATGGGGGAGACTTCTAAATTATTATCGGAACGCTTTGGGAAAATAATGCAGGACAGGCAAAGTCTGTCTATAAACCGAACAGATACTTCCATTAGTCATTCTAAACAACTGGATAGTGCTATACCGTCTTCGAAAATCTCTGCTCTATCTTCCGGCGAATTCGTGGGGCTTGTTGCTGACAACCCCGATGAGAAAATTAAATTAAAGATGTTTCATGCAGAGATTATTAATGATGCGGATAAGCTGAATGAGGAAGTAAGCCGGTATAAAGATATTCCGGTTGTATCTAATGTTACCAAGCAGCAGGTGCTTGATAATTACTACCAGGTGAAAATGGAAGTGAAAAGGTTGATTGGGGAAGAGGTGGAGCGGTTGAAGGAAACACAGAATTAATATGCATGTTATTCAGCTGAGATAATCTTTATTATATATTCATGAGAAAGACTTTCTTGTTCCAGCCTTCCGTTTATTTCAAATAACTTTTCTAAAGCATTAATCTCGCCCAAAGTCAATTCACTCAAATTGGGATATCTGTATTTAGCAGGTTGTTTACCTATTTCTGCACTGTGGAATTGCAACGCATTAATATCCATTAGTACACTCACTGCATGAGGATATAATTTCCTGCATTGCCTTAGCATAGCATAACCATCTTCATCCATGTCTCCCCAGTAATAAACTTTAACATTATTTAGCCAGGTAACATCCCGCAGTAATTCCACAGCTTTCCCTCTGCTGCAAATGGCAAGCGAATGCCTCCTTTCTGGAAGCATAAAGAGTGCCGTTTCATTCTCCACCATCCATAATTCTGTGATTTCCCAATTTCGATTGCGTAAATTTTCAGGAGTAATTCCAAGTACTTCCATGCCTTGGGTATTTTGATAAGCAAGTTCTTCGTCTAACCAACGAATGGCAAATAAAACAGGTTTTCTCTTAAGGCCTGCTGCATGAATTAAAGATGTGTAATCAATATCACCATTTTCAGAATTGAAATGTTGCAACAAAGACAAAATAATTCCTTCATGCTCTTCAATAAATTTTGTGTGAACCGGAACCGGAAGATTACGTATGTAGTAGGTCGTGACATCATTAGACAAAAGATAATCCACGACTGCACACAAACCCGCCCAATTTTCAATATGCCTTAGCAATAGCTCCGGGCATTTTACAAGCCAATCAGTTATTCCCGGTCTCCACTTTTTTAAATCGGATAATATTCGGTCGAAAATAATTATTTCTTTTTCTTTTTGAATAAGAAACAAAAAGTCCTCAGCGGTATTTACAATAACTTTAGCAGGCCATCTTTGCTTTCCAATTTTTTTGCTTACCCATTCCTCCCATTCTATGTCCCAACCCTTCTTGTTCTCAGATTTTTCGAATTTCAAAAATACTTTGATGGCATTATGGAGATCAATTGAGTTATTCGGCTTGTTTTTACCACCTCTTAAGATGATTTGTTCAAATTGCTTTTCACAAATGCGATTCTTTAGAAAGTCGGCATATTTTTTTTCAAGTTGTTGTATAAAATTTACGCTATTCATAAAGGGAGCGACGATTTTTCGATTTTATCTTTTAGTTCTTTGATTGTCATGTTATAGATTATACTATTGCGATTATTTACTCGCTGCACAAGATGTACATGGGCGATGTAATCCTGAACTATCTGAATTTTGTCGCTGGGAGTAACCACAAGTAATTGCAAATGCAACTGTTTACATAATTCCATTAGATACGTAGCCTTTTCTTCATCCTGATTACTAAAGCTTTCATCTACGGCTATAAAGCGTAAGCTTTTGCTATTTTTGCCTTCTTTAGTAATTCCAAATTGATAAGCTATGGCGCTGCATAGAATTGTGTAAGTAAGTTGGGCTTTTTCTCCACCAGAAAGCTGACCCATTTGCCTGTAGGTCTTTTTTAATTCATCAGTACCTCTGTATTTTTCATCAGCCCAAAACTCAAACCAATTCCTCACATCTAAAACCTTGGATCGATAACTTTCGTTACTATCCAGACTGTCAATAAGTGGATTGATTTTTTGAGTGAAATGAAGCGCTTTTTCTTCGAAACTACTTTGTTGCCAATTAGCAGCTTGCGGTAATGCTTCCAGTAGCTGGCTTTTAAACTGTCTGATTTCACTGCCAGCCTGAACAGGTTGCTTACGCAATTGAACATATGTATCAGGGAGGCGGTTGAAGTTAATGCCTTTAAGTGAATCATTCAATTTTGTTATGCTTGCACTCACATCTCTTTCCCACTTTTCCAGTTCTTCATTTAAACCGCCAATTTTATAAGTGATGGTGATATTAATATAGTTTTCAAAATCTTTTTTATACTTTGGAAGATTCTCAGTATTTAATTTTTCCATCCATTCAATATATTCATCGGCATATTTTGCGTCATCTGGTAAACTCAAAACATCTCCCATCCAATCAGGATATTTATTCGCCAGTTCTGCTGATGGATTCTTTATTTTCATTATAGAACGGCTTAAGGCTTTTTCAATATCCTGCGTCTGTGACCTTTTTTCCTCCAGTTCATTTTCTTTAGCAGACCTGAATTCACTGTATTTACCTTCTAAATTGTTAAGCGTGACCGATCCCAATACAGCATGATATTTTTGTTGAAACCGAAGTAATTGATCTTTGTCTTCTTCTCTAATATTTTCTACTAGTTGATTTAGATTACTTATTTGTTCATTTGTTCGTTGCAGATCACTTTTAGCAATTGCTTCTTTTCCGACTAGTTCCGTTTTAAGTTTTTCAGCTTCATTTTTTAACTCTCCAATTTCTTCGTGTTGCTTTTTCAATTGGTTTAAAGCTTTATTCTCTTTGGTTAAAGCAGTTATCTGCTCCTGGATCTTATGCATTCTTCGTTGAGATGCTTCAACATCTATATCATCAAAAGAGGGGTATTCCCCAATTCTGTTACTTGCATAAAATTGACCTTGCAAGCGCTTTGATTTAGTTTTGCAACGCAAAATAATATCATCGGCCTTAGAAATATTATCAGAAAGGGTGTCCCTTTTTCTTAACAGCGCATTCTTTTTCTTTTCATTATCCCAACCCATAACGTAGTTTCCCGGATCATTACTGTTCGGGCGATCATCTTTTTCATGCCGTTGCCTATTTTTGATTAATCCATTAATTGTAATGGCTTTTTCATAACGGTCAAGTGTTTTTTCATCATTAATACAGATATAGCTATACTGTGTGATTATTTGTTGTTCTACCCATTTATTCATTTTGTGTTCTGGATTAAACTCCAATTTTTCATGAACGCTATCAGGTTCGCCGAATTGAACAAGGGGAATATCCTTTACATGTTCGTATACTAACCGACCTTTTAGATTTTCTCTGTTGACATATTTACTTACCTTACTGTAGTATTTATCAGGTACTATCAAACGCATGGCAAATGGTCTTAATAATTTTTCTAACGCAGGTTGCCACGCTAATTCATCAAATTTAACCTGCATAAGCTCTCCCGCAAATGGCAACTCATCGGAACTTATACCTAAATCGGCGCATAATGTGCTACGAATACCAATAAGATGATGTGGAATATTGCTTTTGCTTGTCAAAAGACTGTTTAACTCTTTCTCAATCTCTGCCTTTGTAGTACTATCTGTATCCAATTTTCTTTTTGCCTCGTATTCATCATCCTCATTAAGACGTTGCTCTCTTTCCAGAGTAAGTAGCTTTTTTGCATTCTCCTTTTTTATCCGTGAATAAGATGCTTCATCTGAAATCAATGTCTCAGATAGGTTAAGTGTGTTAACCCACTGGTTAAACTCGTCCAGCTTTCTTAATGATGTATCTCTCTTTGTTGACAAATCCAATAATTCCTTTTCTAATTGCTGAAGTCTTTGCCCTGCTTTATTCTGATCTATCTGATTAAGAATATTTCGCTCTTCTTCAGAAAGCCTTTTAACTTCTCTATCATGATGTTGTATTTTAATATTCAGTTCATCAATTTCAGCATTAAATCTCTCAGCTTCTGAAAGTAAAAGCTGGTAGTGCGTATATCTATTCCATAACAATGAGGTGTTTAGAAGTTGGCTTAAGCTTTGCTGTTCATTTAATGCCATCTTGTATTTATCGAAAAAATCTTTTACCAGGCTGAGCATTGAAAGTTGCTCCTCTGACTTCTTAATATTTCTGCGGGCGTCTTGGAGGGTAGAAAGATGTTCTTTAAGTTGTTGAAACTGTTCTTCAATATTGCGTGGTTCCAGCATATGGGTTCGTATGAATTCATCAAGATTACCCAATACCTTAATTCCAACTGTCTGATTAAACAAATGAAGCGCTTGTATGCTTTGCATGCCTAAAACGGTGACCAAACGTTGTGCATATTTGCTTGCTGAATCAAACCATTCAACAAATTTCCGGGAAGTTTTATTATAGCGTTGATCTATGGTTCGTTTCCAATTACCGCCTAAGTCAAATGGCTTAAAATCATCTTCTATTTTAAGTGCTTTGTGGGCAATACCAAAATATTTTTTCAACTCTGTATTATTGAAATAACGTACTTGAAACAGCGTAACTGCTTGCTCTGCTTCGTTAGCAAAATGAGCGAGTATAATACTATAAGCTTCCTCTTTATTTTCTCTTAAGTATAAAGTTTTTATTGTGTTTCCACTTTCGCTGTTAATAGAACCATAACCTCCCAATATATAGGTCTCTTCTGTGCGATCTCCTTTCTTTTCAGTACCACTGCTCTGATTGTAAAACCTGTACCGCTTTTCAGGAACGATCAGCGTTAATAAAGCGTCTACAAAAGTAGTTTTACCGCTACCATTGGCGCCAGTGAGTAAACTGGTCTCTCCGCCAGGGTGGATCGTATGAATAGTTTCATCAAAAGTTCCCCAATTGAATACTTCCATGTATTGCAATCGAAAACCACTTTTTTCATTGTCGGTACTGAAAACATTTAGTTGCATGTGGGTTACTTGTCGTTAGAATTGGGTATTTGTTTTTTGGATTGGTGTTGTTTCAATTGCGTTGTAAAACTTTCCAACTCTTCACTATCTATCTTTGCCTTAATGATTTTTTTAATTTTAAATCGTTGTTCATCTAATATTTCATGCGCTTCAACAAGGAAAAGAAATCCATACTCTTCGGATTTATCAATAAGTCTGTCTATTTCCTTTGAAAATTTAACTCTGCTTGCATTTTCTTTAAAAAATAATTCTGCATACTCTTTTATTTCACGTCTTTTTTTTATCAGTTCTCTGCTAACACTCTCACTTGTTTCGAATTCTGCCATCATTTCTCTGAGCAAAATCAGCATGATACTTTCTTCATAAGTAAGAGCACGCTTTATGATCCAGGAAACGGCATTTTCATCATCTTCCTGAGACGTTTGCTTTAGATAGGCATAACCGTCATTTTCTTCAAGAACCAGCCTTAGGCCCATTTGATCTAAAAATAGTGGCAGTTCTGCCTTATACTGAACTAGCTTTTCCCAGGTCGATTTATCTGTATAATCCACCGGACCTTTAAGAAGCTTTATAAATACTGTTGTGTAAGGCAATATTTGAGATTGCATAGTTTTTTATTTACTAAATAGTAAGTAGGGTACTTCTACAAATTTTGTGTTATCAATATTGAGTGGAATAAGTTCGGTAGTTGATCCTATGGTTTGAACCCTCGACTTTTTGTCGCGAATGAAGCTGTAATAAGTTACTATTTCTGCAATACCGTTTTCAAGCGGCTGCAATTCTAAAATCTCTTTGAGTGTAGCAGTGGACTTGCTATTAAGAGCAAACTCTACTTTTTGCCAGAGCTTTTTTTTGTCAATGAATGAGGTATTGATAAGTTTGCTGAATCTTTCCGGGTCTGCTATAATTTCTTTTTGGGCTAAAGGTTGCTTAATAGTTCCAGGAATTTTTCTTTGCTCAAGAGTAAGCTTTCTTTCCATTACCATTTTAATATCAGGATTTACGTCAATCTGCATGCCGCAATCAACATTTTCATTATCCATCAAATCAAATATTAATTCTTTTATTCCTGCAATTTGACTGCGCAATCTTCTGTGCCTTGTAATTTCCTTTTCTGTGATAATACGACTCAATTTTTCAGCCATTTTATCGTTGGCATCGTATACTGTTTTTCCTTGTTGCAATAACATTGATTTTACATTTTGAAGGAAATATTCGTCCACTGAAATTTCTCGGTCTCTAACCAATTGCAATAGTTGATCTGTTAATTCAGCCCAATGTTGATTCCCAATTCTGGATATTAAGAAATCCCAAAAAGCATAAAAACTTTTACCTTGGGGGCTTTGCCTTAAAGTGTCATATGCTTCAAATGCGAACCCAACAATGGCACCCTTTGAATGCTCTGCTTTGGTGTGTTGCTCTACAATTCCCCTGTGTATCTGTTTAAAATTATCTTCAACCTCCCTAAAATCACTAATAAGTTCATAACTAAGCCTGCTAAATAATTCGAGTCTTTCTTGTACTTGTGAATCCGAATAACTCTCAGGTGCTACCCCCAATTCAATCGCCTTTATTTCCTTGTCAATCTCGGCTCTTTTGTTTTTAAGTAATTCTAATCTCTTTTTCTTATCGTCTTCCGTGTGTTCTACAATATCTTGAAGGGAGTTGAACAATAGCTTGAAACGACTTTCGGTTCCTACGTGCTTACGAATTTTTAGTGTCTGAATCCATTGAAAAACCTTTTCCATATTGGCACTTAGTTGGTAATGTATAGCACCGTCTGCGTACTGAAAGTCTTCCAACAATCTTTTTTGCACCCAGTTTAAAATATACTTTCGGCTTCGGGTTTGCTCGTCATCTCCGAATACGATCCTTGCCTCTGAAACGTCTTCTATTCCATCTTCATTGGCAATAAGCGTTTCTATTAATAGTTGAATTAACTGCCCTTCTTCTATAGTTGGCCGGTTCTCCTCTTTGTAAATACTGTATAAAAAAGGCAGCACCCAATGGGCATTTCTAAGGCGGAGAATTTGAACCGCCGGATTTGTTATTAAAATCTCATAGAGTTCTTCTTTCTTCATGCATTTAATTTACGTAAACTCTCACAAAATATAGTAAATTAAAACATTTGCCCATCATAATTATATCGATTGAAACTGGCAGGCCTAAAATGCGGGGTTCAATTGTAAATATTTAGCATAGTATTCTCAATAGCCACTTGATGAAATGAATTCTAAAAAATTTTGTTGCGAAGTTCTGAAAATTATGCTGGGCAAGCTGAGTGTTTCTGTTAACTGTACCGATACTTCCATCGTTCACATCAGGCAATTAGACATCGCCATACCTGCTTACAAAATAGCAGCACTTTCTTCCGGATAACTCATACGCCGGGTTACTAATAATCCGGAGGAAAAATGATGGTAAAAATGTTTCATGCGGAAATTATTGAAGATGCTGATAAACTAAATGAGGAAGTAAGCCGGTATAAAGATATTCCGGTGGTATCTAATGTTACCCGGCAACAGGTGCTTGATAATTATTACTAGGTGAAGATGGCGGTAAAGCGGGTGATTGGAGAAGAGGAAGAGGAGGAGGGGTTAAAAAGTTTAATATAGAGTATAAAATTTATATAGTATCCCCACAGATTTCTACGTTTTAATTGGTTAAAATCAAATTATAACTCACTATTATTTGAAAATTTAGAACATAAAAAACCGCTCAATATATTCATTATCATTTAATTATATGGTTATGCACATTTTAATTGAAAAATAAAAGTTGAGAATTGTAAAATTATTGTCAATTTTGTGTCAAGAGGCTTGACAAAGCTTTTGTTAAAATTTAATGTAATGGAAGAAAAAGGAATATTGGATTTAAGAGAGTTGCCAAGCCAGGAATTTGAAGAGCTGTGGAACCGCATAGTGTTACCCGATGATATCAAGAATCAATTAAGAGCCCAGGTATTGCTGGAGTTGACTTTTCGTACTCAAATAACGTCGAGGGCTGCTGTTCCATTACATGGTATTATATTACTCGTAGGTCCTCCGGGAACTGGCAAAACATCGATTGCAAAAGGTGTTGCTTCGGCTGCAGTTTCTGCCTTAGATAAAACTAAAGTAAAATTTATCGAAGTGGAACCCCATACCTTAAGCAGTTCTGCATTAGGAAAAAGTCAACGTGAAATACGCAGGTTCCTAGAGGATGTAGTAACTGAATATGCAAAACAGGGGCCGTTGATAGTTCTATTGGATGAAGTCGAAACACTCGTGTCGGACAGATCAAAAATGAGCATGGAAGCGAACCCGGTAGATGTCCATCGTGCCACCGATGCAATGCTGGCTGGTTTAGATAACCTGGCCGCCAGGTTCCCCCAATTATTATTCATTGCTACAAGCAATTTTGAAGGGGCACTTGACCCTGCATTTATCTCAAGAGCTGACCTCGTATTAAGGATTGAAAAGCCGAGCAGAGAGGCGTGTGAAGCCATCTTAAAAGATACGCTTAATGCAATTGGGGAAAAATGGAAGAATGTGAAAAAGCTTATTAGTGATGTTAAATTCGAAAAGGTGATAGATGCAGCCGAAGGACTGGACGGTAGGCAGATTAGGAAAGCGGTATTAAGTGCCTTAACACAAAATATTGACACTGTACTTGACCCCGGGTTGTTAACAATCCAGCAATTACTTAAAGCAATGAAGCAATTAAAAGTTATAAAACTATGAGCGTAATATCAAGAAAGTTTGCCGCAAGTCCTTCAAGGACTGCAGCCGATACCTGGAGTACAATCGTTTCCGTTATTGCAGCCGAAAGCGAAAACAATAAAGAAAAGCTCAATAGTATCACAGGTATTATTGCATCTATTATCTCAGATGAAACCCCTGCGACCAATCCGATAACAATCATCGGCACTGGCCCAAGGTTAAGAGTATATTGTTTATATGGTGATGATGCCATTGGAGATGAAGCCAATGAAGCGTCACTTAGTTGGAAGCCTTTTGAAGGTAGTTGGGAAATTTATTTTCCGGTTGAGGAAACAGATTATGATTGGGTTACAAAAGCTTTAAAAGAAAAAGGTTCCAATTTTAAAACATACAAGGCTGGAGAAAAAATAAAAGAAGATTCAGCGGAAGAAGAAAATAAATCGGAACCCAATTTTACTCAACTAAGCATTAACGTTAATAAATTAAAATAAAATGAGCAGTATAGTATCAGTAAACACATTCACGCACAGTGTAACTTATGTTACCGATAAGATGCTTGGATCACTCAGAACAATAATCACAGGCATTGGCTTGAATCCAGGTAAGTTCACCGACAATTGGCAATTGTATGAAAGAGGTGTCAAAACCTGGCTTGAATCTAAGCACCTGAAAGAAGCCGTATTAGAAATCACCAGTACATCCGGAACTTTTGTTACAAGATGCGACTTTACTATAGACTATAGCTATAGTGGCGGTGATGGTGCAATGTGGGTAGATACTGAAGGAATAAGATTCTCAATCGCCAAATTGGGTTTTGTTGCTAAGGATTGTAATTATTCTTTAAAATTAAGTCTTGGCGCTGGTGCCCCTTCGGTTGAAGGTTGGTATGATTGTGAATTTCTTTCTACAACTGGTTTTGTGAAACAAAGTTTAGGAACTGCAATTGGAACAAATGTAATTGGAGCCCAAGCCGGGTATTGGAGGAAAGTATCATGATAACAACAACAGAAGCTTTTAAAAAATTTAAGTCTCGCTTAGAATTGAGGGATGCTGAGCAGCAGGATGCAATCCGTTTACATACTGAAATCAGAGAGCATATAGATAAAAATTTCTCAGTCCTAAGGCACTTTTTAACGGGATCTTATAAGCGGCATACGAAGACAAGGCCTTTGAAAGATGTTGATATATTCTTTGTGTTAGACAAAGAGAAAGAAAAAAAGTATCTCAATGATCCATTAGGACTGCTTACTGCTTTTAAAGATTGCTTGACTTTAAAATATGGTGGGGATAAAGTAAAAATCGGAAGAAGATCCGTCGGCATTGATTTAAATATTGGTGCTGAGGAAGACAAGATTCTAAGCATTGATGCTGTTCCGGCATTTGATGTTGGTAAACATTACCAAATACCTGACAACGTACTTAGTAAATGGATAAATACAGATCCTGAAATTCACTCTGAGGAAGCTACTTCCGCGAATAAAGCATTTGATGGCGAATGGAAGCCAATGGTAAAAATGATCAAGAAATGGAATGAAAATCAAGGCAAACCAATTAAACCTTCATTTCTTATTGAGGTTATGTGCATGCAAATTCTCTATCCTCCTTTTTCAGGTGGTTATGTTTACGAACTAAAAAGTTTTTTTGCTACAGCGGCAGAACGGATTGGTGAAAGCTGGCCAGACCCTGCAGGTTTGGGTTCACCGGTTTCTGATCAAATGGACGCTGCAAGAATCAATACTGCACGACAAAGATTGAATGAGGCAGGCAGGTTTGTTGACCAGGCTATTCAACTTCAAAAGCAGGGAAATCAAGGTGCAAGCTTAAGAATTTGGAGGGACAATATTTTCGGGGACATGTTTCCTCTTTCTTAAAAATCTATTATGGCAATTAAAAAGAAAAACCCCCAACCGAAACCAACAACTTTGATTTCTCCTCAATCAATGGGTGGAATATACGGCGGTGATGGGTATAGCTTTCAGGATCGCTATATTGTTTGTCATATTCCTAAATGGCTGTCAGATGAAAAATTCGTAAAACTTATGCCTGAGGGTTCAGGTGATGTAGATATAGTTTTTGCTGAAGGAAGAAAGCATGTTTATGATCATGTTCAGGTTAAGGACCATTCTGTTAGTAACAGTGAATTTGTTGAAGTTATTAAAACATTTGTGGACTATGAAAGAGCTACCCAAAAAACCTATAGACAATTTATTTTAACCTGTCCTTCAGTAAGCAATGATATAAAATCGTTTAATACCAAATTAAGCAGGTATAGAGAATTTCAAAAAAACTTTTTTGATGTTTCAGCAAAAAAGGCACTTAAATCTACTAAGGCCGAATTGGAAAATCTCTTTAAAAAATTCAACATCCAAAAATATTTCCAATTTGTTTTAAATAAAGTCTCTCTTGAAGTTAATTCGTTTGATTTTCATGACAATACTGTTTGTAAGAGGCAGTTTGCTGCTGCGCTTAATGAACATCCTAAATACAAACAAAAGCTTTTAGATATTTTATCAGTTGCTTATTCCCATTTAATAACTGAAGTCCTTGCACATCGTGGCAAGGTTTTACAAAAAGGGCTAATTCAGCAAATGATCAATGAATCCATCGCTGGTAAGAAAAGTATTTATAAAAGCACGGTACTACACATCCATAATTGGAACAACGAGAAATATGAACCCAAAGCTGATTTGACTTTTGATTGGACTAAATATTTTGATCGCATAAACCGAATAGTACCATCCGAGGATATATGGAACAATGAGTTAATTCCAAACCTGGTTGCCGCTAAAAATACTTTGCTATTAAAGACTAGTAACAGACATATTATTTTAAGAGGAAGATGTGCGTTGTCAACCTCTATTGCAATAGGAAATACTTTTCCAGAAATCGGCAACTGGACAATAGAGCTAATACAACCCCCACAAACTGATTCTTGGAGATCCGATGCTCAAAGGGTTGGAGATTATAAACTTGTTTGCAAAGAGATTACTCCAGATCCTGCAATTAGAAAAAGTAATAATGAAATTGCTATCGTATTCAGTATTACCGGAAGGGCAGTACCAGATGTATCTGACTTTTTTAAGACAAATTCAATTCCTGTAAAAAAAATTATTTCCATTGAGCCAGAAAGTACACCAGGAAATTTATCTATTCAAAATGATTCAGAAGCTGTAAGTTTGGCAAGCGCAGCGAAAGACGTTATTAAGCAAATGATTAATAAATATAAAACCATGAAAATCCATTTGTTTTATTTCGGTCCAGCCGGGTTAGCAGTTTTTTTAGGTCAAAAGCTTACATCACTGGGAGCAGTTCAATTATATGAATTCCAGGATCCAGGATACAAGCCATCTTGCTTATTAAAATCCTGATATATGCATGTAGTACAACAAAAACTTTTAAAGTTAGCTGATAGCTACAATTTAGGGTCAATGCCTTACCGTGATATTGCTCAAATTATTGGTGAGCAACATCCTCAACTTATTAAACATCATTTGGAGCAACTTGAAAAGAAACAACTTATTGATTGGGATAAGGACAAAAAAATAATTTCCAAAAAGGCATCCGGTGTAACTATTAATATCGACTTTTTGGTTATCCCAGTTTTGGGTTCCGCTAGTTGCGGTCCTGCTGATGTATACGCTGATCAAAGTATAATAGGTCACATAAAAGTATCTTCTAAGCTTTTAGGGAATAGGAATAAAGTTTTTGCTATTAAAGCGAGCGGGCATTCAATGAATAATGCTAATGTTGGTGGACGAAACATTGAGGATGGAGACTACGTAATTATAGACCCTTATGATAAGAATGTGAATAGTAATGACTATGTTCTGTCAGTTATTGATGAAGTCGCTAATATTAAAAAAATTATTATTGATCGACCTAATTGTCAAATTGCATTGATATCTGAATCTACTTTTCATTATCCCGAAATATTCATTGAAGAAACTGAAGCAGACAGATATGTTATAAATGGAAAAGTTATTCAGGTAATTAAACAGCTAAAATCTTAATTTCCTTTAGTGATTCATTTCGCTGAAAGTATTTACTTATCTTTTTACTCCATTAGCTTAGCTAATTCATTCGTATTCGGTAATATCCCTCTCATTTTAAGTGGTGTTTGTTTAGATGTCTTATAAGTCGCAACCCCCATGGCCTTATCAAAACTCTTAATGGCAAATTCAACCACCGTATTATTTTTCTCCTTACAAAGTACAATGCCGATACTGGAATTTTCCTGTTGCAATTTTACCTTTTCATCCAACACATTTAAGTAAAAATTAAGTTGCCCGGCATCCGCAGGCTTGAATTTACTCTTCTTCAATTCATATGTTGTCAAGCCAGTTATGTGTTGTTGAGCCATGAAATTGCTATTCTCCCGTAGCCTTTTCAATAATAGATAACATAATTAAGGGATGGGAATTTTAAAAAAGTATAGGAATTGTGTCATCCTGAGTTGAAGAAC
>JBGALE010000006.1:0-251367 GCA_044223995.1 Chitinophagaceae bacterium | reverse complement strand
GACACAACGGAAGCTAACCTCGAACTCGAACGATACTTGAAATTTGGAGTGTTTTTCTTTGAAAACCTTGACCAGCTTTACTTTGACGGGGATTTGATTCTAAAACAGCAAGTGGTTGGTTCGATATTTCCTCAAAAAACGAGTTTTGAAAATATAAAATCTCGAACCGCTCAATTGAACTTGGGTGTTTCGCTGATATGCAGGCCAGGCAAGGATTTCAGCGGGCCAAAAAATAGACAATCCCGCAAAAATGCGGGATTGTCCAGTGAGGCTCCCCCTTCAGGACTTGAACCTGAGACCCTCTGATTAACAGTCATCATCCTTTGGTCTTACATGGTTTTACCTGTTGTTATTTGTATTGAATGTCAGTTGATTATCTAAGGGTGGTATCGAAACAAGGTGTATAAAAACAGAGTTTACATGCAAATCACATGCAAATTTTGGATACCTTGCGATAGATAATGAAATCAACAAGCGTCAAAATATCACTGGATAAGCGCAGGTCTTTAGCGGATGGCAGCTTCCCGATTATTTTACGGCTGACCCATAAAGGGCAAAGCACGTCGATAAAGACGGGTATTTATATACAGGAAAAGGATTGGGATGAAGATACCTGTCAGGTAAAATCATCCTATCAGGGCACTTCCAACGTAAAACGCCTTAACAATGATCTGCAAAAACGTAAAGCCCAGGCTCTGGACAAGGCTTTAAAAATTAATGACGACCCGCAGGGTAAAAGACGTTCCCTTGTTGAGGTTCGTCAGGAAATTAAACCAGAACATTCCTCAAATTCGTTTTATGACTTTGCCGAAAAACTAATTAACGAACTTATCGTAACGGAACGGATTGGGACTGCGAAATCATATAAGGGAGTTGTCAGTGTCCTCAAGACGTTCAACAAGGGCAAGCCTGTAGAAAAGAACCTAGGCGGTGATCCCAAGAAATCTTCCAACGCAAGGTTTGGCTCTAAATTCAAAGGGGTTCATTATCAGGACCTGTCTTTTGATGAAATCGATTATTCCTTTCTGAAAAAATTCGAGAACTACCATATCGCCGCCGGAAACGATTTAAACGGTCTGGCTGTTTATATGCGAACCGTCCGTTCAATCTATAACCAGGGGGCTAAGGCTGGCAGAGTAGATACCGCTCTCTATCCGTTCAAAGAATATAAAATCAAAACCCAGCCAACAAAAAAGCGGTCTCTCGACCAAGAACATCTGAAAAAAATCATATCACTAAAGCTGACTGAAGATCAGGCATGTTTCAATGCAAGAAATTATTTTCTGGCAAGCTATTATATGTACGGAATGAACTTTGCTGATATGGCAAGGCTTCAGAAAACAGATATCATCAATGGACGTATTCAATACCGGAGAAGCAAGACAAAGAAACTTTACGATATCAAGGTCACACAGAATCTAAACGAGATTTTATCATACTATCTTAAGAAAAATAAGCACTCATCTTATGTGTTTCCGATCATCAAAAGAGAAAGTGCAGTATTACAGGAAAAAGATATTCAATGGATGCGAAAAGTGTTTAATGAAAATCTGAAAGAGATTGCAACTTTAAGTGGGATAGATCAGAAGCTCACCAGCTATGTCAGCAGGCATTCATTTGCCACACATGCCATGATGAACAACATACCTGTCAATGCAATTAGTTCAATGCTGGGACACTCAAGCCTGAAAACAACAGAGATTTATTTAAAGAGTCTGCCAAACAACATTCTCGATGAATATAACGAGCGAGTTTTGAAAATCTAATCATAAATAAAACAGAAGGAGCGTGTTCCTCAATGGGAAAAACCATTATCAAGCCATCCCAACTTAGCAACGAAGATTGCCGTAAATTTCTTATCGAAATGGATAAGGAAGCCTCTTCCTTCTGGAAAGAAGAACAAGGCGATCTGATCGGTGCTTTACAGGATAACCTTCGCGATTTTGGAGATTATGAGAATGGGCTAATTATGCTTGTTGCCGATCACCTTAAATGCAGCTAAGAACAATATAAAAAAGAAAGCTACCTCATGGGTAGCATTTCCTTCCGACGGCCTCAAAATAAAATTTAAGCAAGCAAGAGCTACAAAGGTAAGCGTATTATTAGCCCCGACATTCATGCCATCTTTAGCCTTCAGATGTCCTAGACTACCCGTTGGGGTATCCGCATTTATTCTGACTAATTACGCTTATAATTTCTTTCGCATAATTTTACTGAATTCTTTAGTTTGAGATTTGAAAAATTTACTGGCGTCAAATTTATAGATTTTAGCAAGCTTTATAAACATGCCAATCGTAAAATTTCCATTTCCCTTTTCGATGCTCCGTAATCTACTTTTTGCAATGCCCGTTTCCTTTGATACGAATTCTATTGATAGCTTATGAACCTTTCGGGTCTCAGATAATTTATTACCCAAATGTTTTAAAAACTTTTCCATGCCTAGTGCAGTATTAAGAGTTTTCACTTTCCTGAAATCTACAAAGCTGTGTACACTTTTAGAGAGCGCATAAGGTTAGCCCCGACATTCGTGCCATCTTTAGCCTTCAGATGTGCTCGGTATATTCGTTTGAATATCTGCACTTATTTTGGCTAACTGCGCTTTTAAATATTATCCAACGAAATAAGGTAATAGGTCTTTATATTCATTGAAATGAAACCGTTTGTGTTCAAGGATTTTATCTATCCTGGCACAAATGCTTCTAATTCTTTCAGGCGTTAATCTGAACTCACTCGCTAATTCTTTTGGCTGACGCCCATCCTTCCAAGCTTTGTATATTTCTTTATTCCTTGGTATCAAATTGACCTCTGGTGCGTCTGGGTCTCCGCCAGCCTGACGGATAGCCTCTCTTATAGCGTCTATTTCCTTTCTCAGTTCGCGCTGTTGCTTTCTAAGGAATTTCAGGCGTTCTTTTCCGCTTTCAATGGCAAGCTGATTTCTCTTCTTTTTCACAAGTAAGATTTTTACATCACAAATTTCTAAAATTGAAATAAGCCAAAAGGACAAATCTTATAGGCAATCGGAAGTTTTTTGTTGGCAATCGGACGGATTATTTGCCTTCTGGCTTCGCCCTGTACTTCTTGCCGAAGCGGAAAAATAGCCCCGCTTGAACTCCACCAATTTTTACATTTTGATTCGTGGGGTAGGTTAAATCAGTAGCCCCATTTGAAGCACGTAAATTGCTGATACCAACTATATATCTTGCATCTATGCCAAAGCGATATTTAAAGACCCATTCAATGCCAACTACGCCGCTAAAGCCAAGCTTTTTATAACTGCTATCAGTGTAATCATAATCCTTCTTTACCCCTTGTACCGGGTCATAGCCGGGCACTGTGGTTTTGGCTTGAAAGGAGATTTGGGGTCCTGCATAGAATGATATTTTGCCTAAATGGTACTTAGCTAATAACGGCAAAAGGATTTGATCAATTTGTTCATGCGAGATTGCATACGGATTGTTGATATATAGAATGACGGGACTTCTAGCCCAGAAAATCTCAGGCTGAAAGCTAAACTTCTGGCTAAACCTCACATCAGCCGTTACTCCTGCATAGAACCAGTTATCATTCTGAAGATGATCCATATAAACAGGAATATTGGCTTTAAATAAAGGCTGATTGAATCCTACCTTGAGGCCATAACCAACCGTGGTTTTCTGCGCTTTGAGATTTGAAGAAATAGTCAGTGCTGCAAATGCAATGATTAATGTAATTATTACTTGTTGCTTCATAAAATAAGCATCGGATAACTGCCGACAACAGTTTTTATTATTATTGATTTAGGAAAAGGATGGCCCGCCTGCTTTCCTTAAAGCCGTACTCAGACGCTGCGTAAACTCGGTTGCTTTCTTTCTAGAAAAGAATTCCATTTCGTGACGTGGCTTTTTGAAATCATCAATTTCTATAACGGCCTTCCACGCTCTACTGCTGCCGTGGCTATTCTGCGTGTATGGCTCTGAACTAAGTCCTGTTACCTGGCTAACGTTGTAGGCATAATTTTTAATCTTAATCACACCCGTTGCAAATTCGACTTCCACATCGCCTTGTTTAAAGTGATGGTCATTGAATGTTAGTTTAGAACTTTTCGCGCTTTTGTAGATACGAGTGCCAACCCAAAGCAGGAAAGCAAGCACAAGGATGATAATAATTCCCATGGTGTTTTATTTTAGTTTTTGAATTTGTTTTAAAAGTCTGAATACAGTATGGGTATGCCATTTCCCCTTGCCCGTAGCTGTCTTTATTCTTAGCCTGTTCAATTCTGAAACAATGCCTCTTATCGTTTCGTGGCCACTCTCGTTTATCTCTTGGATGAGTGGCTTCATAACCTTTGCAAATTCTAATGATTTTGCTTTGTTGATCTTAGCAAGCTTTGTAGCGTTACTACCTAGCTTTACTCCTCTACTCTTTGCAATTTTGAGAGCGTCCTTTGTTCGTCGGCTAATTAGGTCTCGCTCATGTTCCGCAAAAGCGGCAAGTACATGAAGAATGAGTTTTGTTGCATGTGGATTATCAACTGCAATAAATTCCACTCCAGACTCCATCAGTTTTGAGATGAACGCAACATTTCTACCGAGCCTGTCAAGCTTAGCAATTAACAGCACGGCGTTTTTAAGTTTGCATACTTCAATAGCTGTATGAAGAACAGGACGATTATCATTACGTCCCGATTCAACTTCAGTGTATTCCGTAAGGATGTTTAGGTCGTTAGCTTTAGCGTAGTGTTGTACAGCCTCTCTTTGCGCGTCAAGCCCAAGGCGAGACTCTCCCTGTTTGTCCGTAGACACACGATAATAGCTTACCGCATCAATCATCTAATAATGGATTGCGGCGAGTTCTTTGTCCAATCATAAGTATATAGATAAACGGACGTTTATCTTTGAACAAGAGAAAAATTAGCTAGCAGAAAACTTTGATCGAAAAAGATGCTTTTGGAATAGAAATTAGAGCGGAGTTGCTTGAAGTTTCTCTAAATTGCTCATTGAAATACTTACGTTTCGTTCACAGGCATACGTCCGTTTGCACTTGAACAAAAAATATTATTTATTTGCTTGGTCATCCGTAAAATCGGTGTAGAGCGAAAAAACCTCATCGGTCAATCCCAGAACATTTACATCAAGTCCCCGTCTGTAGGAGTGTCTATTTTTACCTTTACCTGAAAATTTAACTTCCGAATATAAGCTCAGTTCGCTTGAGTGATGCGTTTCGTAATCTTCAAATGAAATAGCATATGGATACTCCCATTCGTATCCTTCGATGCTAACCGCAGTTTTCAAAAAGCCTGTGCTGATTTCTCTATTAAGATGAATAAATATTTGACCGTTTTGTTCCGAATCTTTGCGATCAAAATTTATGGACAAGCCTGTTTTTGATGAACCTACAAATTTAAAAGTTCCAGTAAAATAAACAAAAGCTGATCCATTTGCATCCAGCAGTTTTATCGAAACTTTCATGTTATCAAAGAGAGTAATTAAAGAAATGGAATGCACTTCTAAATAGGAAGAAGACTTCTGAAATTCAATCGGCCTAGTCATACTTATTAAGTACCATTTTCTTGAAATGTCGCGTAACTCGTAAGTAGGCCTGCCTTGTTTTAGTTGAAATGAAATGTTTTTCTCTTTCTCAAATAAAACATCTTGTCTTTTTTTCCATTCTTTAAATTCTGATTTAAAATGTTTTGCAATTTTAGATGAGTATTTTTTAAATTCTCGACAAATCAAATCAAAAATGTCTCTTGATAACCTCGGACTTTTTTCTGTAGCAACTAGAATATTCGCAAGTGTACCTTTTTCAATATTATTATTCTGGGCAAAATCACTGAGAAGCTTTTTCTTATCCCCATATTTTATGCCATTATCTGTTGCATGATTAAATGCAGCCGATGAAACATATGCAATTTCGTGAACAAGCTCTTTGGCAAGGACAATGTCAGGCAATGACATTTTTATTGACGACATAAAACGAATTTTATTTCATAAGATACGTAAAAATCAAGAAATCACAAGAAATCACAAACTAATCATATACAGGCTTTGTGATGTGATTTTATATACAACCAACGTTTTTTGAATCTACTTTTACGTCATATTACAGTTGATACTTGCCCGTATCCAAATCATATTTGTCCCAAAGAAACTTCGAGAAAGTTTCGCGTTCGTTTAAAAGTTCTAAAAGCTCTTTTTTTAAGGATTCAAAATCATTTTTCGATTTTACAATGACACGAAGGCGGGCGCATAGTTGTTCGGTCGCGATATCATACGCACTGAGCCCTAAGTCATCATAGGAATCATGGAAATCCTTGACTGTATCCTTTGTAAGGAACTCTGGACTTTGTGACGGCTTTTTATCATTCATTACTTTGTTACCTAGCAAACGTATTTACCATATCAAACCTGCCAGGTACGGTCAAGACAAATCAATTTAATTAAACCACTATAATAATGTCTTTTTCTAACAATAAAAACAAACAAAATGGCAAAATCAGCAAGCCCTTCTGTATCGAAGGCGTTAGATTTGAGTGGATTCACTCAGACTAAAAGTAATCCATCTACTTACATTAACGATGTCACCAGGCGAGAAGTTTCCGTTGATGGAAAGTACATCAAAGAGAAAGGAGGATGGATTAATTCAGATCGCAAGAAAAAGGTATAGCAAGCTGCTTTATTTTTTTCGACCAAAGGAATAGCCTGCACTTTCAAAAAACGCGGCCGCGTTGCAGGCTATCTAGTTAGAATTTTCCACTCTTTTTATTCATCTCAAAAATTGACAATGAAAAAGCAACAATTTTCATTGAACGACACCCTCATGTCTTTTCGTGACCAATTTGGTGAGACAGGTTTTACGATGGAAGATCTGGTAAGAGGTGTCTTGTGTATTGGTTCAACAGGTTCCTCCAAGACTACTTCCTCCGGGTATAAAATTGCCTCTGGCTGTTTGAAGTATGGCGCCGGAATGCTGGTTTTATGCGTGAAGGATTCAGAAGCAAAGAGATTTCTTAATTATTGCAATGAAACTGGGCGTGGCATGGATGTAGTGCATGTAAAACCATATTCGCAGTATAGGTTTGACTTCCTGCAATATGAAGGACAGCCGCGCTATGATGGCAAAACAATCACATCCAATATTGTGAATGTACTTAAAGCAATTATCAACGCTGACAAGGAATTACAAGGCAGGAGCAATGAAGCTTATTGGGACAATGCACTCGACGAGCTTTTGACGAACACAGTAGATTTGTGTTTGCTTTCTGAAGGGTCGGTTACTGTTGAAATGATGTATCAGATTGTTTCGACTGCACCAAAAGCAAATGAAGAGCCGTTATCGGAAGCTTTCGACAGACAGTTCATATCATTGATGCAAGCTGCCAGATTAAATGTCGATAGCGAAGTGTTTAATTATGTCGATCATCTTTCGCCGGCAGAGAAAGAACGGATAAAAGACCCGGTTATATTTGACAGGCAAATTAAGCGACGATTTGAAAAAGTCAGAATGCTGAACCGCATCGATAATTTCTTTTTTCACTCCTATCGCTTTCTGAATCCTAAAACACGGGGGATAGTTGAATCAAGTTTTTCTGGGTTGCTGTTTCGACTGTTGCAGGAACCGATTTTCTCTTTGTTCTGTTCCGGTGAAACAAACTTTACCCCCGAAGATGTTTTCCAAGGAAAGATCATCATTCTGGACATTCCCGTTCTTACCTATGGGAAAGCTGGGCAGGATGCTCAACGGCTTTTTAAGTTCATTTTTGAACTAGCTATGCTGCGCCGCGACCTTGACGAAAACAATCGCCCGGTAGTCGTGTGGCAAGATGAAGGACATTTGACCCTCCTGGAGCAAGACAGCAACTTCCTTTCGACCTGTCGCGAAAAGCGGATTGCCAATGTCATGATCACCCAGAATATCTCCAATTTTTATCAGAACATGGGCGGCCCAAATTCTGAACACCGTGTCAGTAGCCTGATTTCTCTGCTTTCGTCTAAATTCTTTCATGCGAACGATCACTCACAAACGAACGAGATGGCTTCAAAGCTCATCGGGGATGCATACACCGTGGATTATTCTTACAGCGACACGGTAACAGGGGAGTTTTCCAACTCACGAAGCCAGTCCTACAAGCGAGAAGCGATGGTTCCACCAGAGGCCTTCCTCGACCTCAAATCAGGTGGCATTGCCCACAACGGGTTAGCCGAAGCCTATGTCGTCTTTCAAGGCAAGTCGTTCCATGACGGGTTTCATCACCGCAAGGTCACTTTCAAACAACACTTTTACAAACACTCAAAAACTTAAATTTATGTCTACAAAAAATTTGTATTACCGTACTGCCTTTCGCAGAGAGAATGTCATTAAAGCATTCCTTTTCGACTTATTCAAAAAAATATGCTCTTACCCAAAACTAGCCATTGAGGTTTTTACCAGACGCCAGTTTGGCCAAAGATATTTTAGGCTGTCTTCCGCCCTTGGGTTGCTGGTTTTTCTGGCTTTAATCCCCGTTATCCTGGATAGGCTGGGCTCCTTTTCAGGAGAGTATTCAGAGTCCGGTAGCTTCTGGGGGAAATATGCCACCTGGTATATGTTCGTTATTGGGTATGTCTATTTTGCCTTCAAGCGGTGGCTGGAAATCCAGCACAGCCCTTCCACCTATGACCTGACAAAATTCACTCTTTATTCTGGTGATATCGATCAGCGGTTTTTCAAGATTGGCCTATTTGGTAAGGCTACCCCTCGCCTTGTGGAAACGGTTTATGAGCCAGGGGTGGTTTTGGCCGCTGGTTTGTTTCTGGCAATCCTTGGGCAACCTGTGGGGTTCCTGCTTATCGTTTGCAGCATCATTTACTCGATTAGCTATCTCGCAGCGTACAAGCAAGGTGACGATTTCCTGCTGGATTTAATCGATGAAAAGTTAATGAATGACGAGTTCAGGTCAGCGTTTGTGGATGACTTGATGGGGCAGCAAACGAGGGGTGTAAGGTACTATATGCGTAAGCCGACATCCCCTGCTAACCGCTCCGCACTAGAAAGTTCAGTAGTCGAAAATGGTGTTGAAAATGATGTCATAACCTATGCCGATTAACCCCCTTTGTACCGCAAAGGGAATAGGTGTGAGGGTTTTCAATTAACTGTCATTTCACGCAATCAGCCAACAGAATTAAGACCAAATTTTCCCATTATCAGTATTTAAGTAGGCTCGAAAAAAGCTGGGTGGCTGAGAATTTATAATACACTTCCCCATGATCAGAATGACTCAAAGCAAATCGTCCGGACAGGCCAAAAGCTACTTTAGCGATGGGCTGCAAAAGGCCGATTACTATATCAAAGATCAGGAGTTGCAGGGCTGGATTTCCGGCAAGCTGGCCGACCGACTTGGGTTAACTGGCCCTGCAACGAGGGAAGTGTTTTTTGCCCTGTGTGATAACAAAAATCCAAAAACAGGCAAACCGTTAACACCACATACTAAAGCCAATCGGACTACCGGATATGACCTTACATTCCTGCCTCCAAAATCGGTTAGCATCGCAGCATTACTCGAACCCGGTGATGGCCGAATTATCAAAGCCTTTGAGCAAAGTGTCGCGGACACGTTAAAGGATGTAGAACTGGATTCCTGTACCCGAGTTCGCAAAGGCAAAAAATATGATGACCGGAAAACTGGGGAACTCATTATTGCAGGGTTCACCCATTTGACCAGTCGCCCTACCGAAGATCAGGCCCCAGATCCATTCCTACATCATCATGCCTATTTGTTTAACTGCACTTATGATTCAACAGAGCAAAAAATAAAGGCAGGAAAGTTCAGGGACATCATGACGAATGTGCCGTATTACAACGCTCTCTTTACAAAACGCCTTGCCGATAATCTTGTGAAACTTGGCTATGACATCCGGCATGAGGGCCATTCATTTGAGCTTGCCTCG
The DNA here is from genome assembly GCA_044223995.1 of Chitinophagaceae bacterium. Classification (GTDB taxonomy): domain Bacteria; phylum Bacteroidota; class Bacteroidia; order Chitinophagales; family Chitinophagaceae; genus JACMLD01. The sequence continues at coordinate 241,462 of JBGALE010000006.1, read as the reverse complement.
GTATCTGACGATGTTATCCGTCTTTTTTCAAAACGTAGGTCTGACATTCTTCGTGTAGCCAAGGAACAAGGCATTACAGACAAGAAAGGAATGAATGCCCTTGGAGCAAAGACACGGGCGAACAAGCAAAAAGGTTTATCCATGGCGCAATTGAAAGAAGATTGGAAAAAGCAGTTGCAAGTTTTCAAGGAGAATTCTGGAACTATTGATGATCCGATAGGTAATGTTGTGATATCAAATAACCAGGTGGTCAATTGCTCTACAATTATTGACCAGGCGATTTTGCAGTGTTTCGAACGCGCTTCGGTAGTGAGTGAAAGAAATCTCTTGCAAGAAGCATGTCGTTTTGCAATTGGACACGCCAATGTCGGAATGGAGGAGTTGAAGTCTGGCTTAAGCCAGGATGGACGTATTGTTCGGATAAAACAAGGCAATGAAATTCTATGTACTACAAAAGATGTGTTGACTGAAGAACGCGAAATGGTGGAGCTGGCTAAAGAAAGCCTGGGAAAGGTACAACCGCTTTCTCTGGATATTAATCCTGAAACATCAGATCAGCAGGAACGAGCAATCAATCAAGTGCTCTCAACGACAAATCGTATCAGCATCATCCGAGGTGCAGCAGGCAGCGGTAAAACCACCCTCATGAAAAAAGCCATCGGCTTAATCGAAGAAACCGGAAAGAAAGTAACAGTTGTTGCTCCTACTGCATCCGCCTCTCGAGGCGTTCTGAAAAGCGAAGGTCATAAGAATGCTGATACAGTTGCACGACTTTTAGCAGACAAAGCCATGCAAAGCGAATTGAAGAACGGCATACTATGGGTAGATGAGGCCGGATTACTGGGCACCGAAACAATGCTTGACCTTCTGCGGCTAACTAAACAGCAAAATGCCAGGCTAATCCTTTCAGGCGATGACAAACAGCATTCGTCAGTCATCAGAGGAGATGCGTTACGTGTCCTAAAAAAAGTCGCTCGTATTCCAACGGCCGAGATCAACGTAATTCGTCGTCAAAAAAATGAACTTTACAAAGCAGCCGTAGAGGATTTAGCAAACGCAAATGTCGCTTCGGGATTTGAAAAGCTGGACCGGATGGGTGCGATCAAAGTCTTTGAGCCAGATCGGAATTACGCGGAAATAGCGACACGATATATTGAAGGCGTCAAGGCTGGTCGTTCAACCCTGATCATATCTCCGACACATATGACGGGTGAAGACGTGACGGCTTCTGTAAGACAGCTGCTGAAGGATAATTCGATCATTGGAACTAAAGAAACAACACTGTCCCAGTATATCAACCGCAATCTGACGGTGGCTGATAAATCACTCGCCCATAATTATCAGAAGGGCCAAGCGGTCCAGTTTAACCGTCCTGTAAACAAAGTTAGGAGAGGCAGTCTCTGGATAGTTAGTGATAATGACGGAAAGAATGTTACGCTGGTGAACAAGGAAGGAGAAACAAGACCCTTGCCTCTTGATTTATCCGAGCGGTTCGATGTTTTCGATGTAAAATCAATTCAGCTTGCAAAGGGAGATAAGATAAGGGTAACGCGTAACAGCTATGATAAGACTGATGTCTCAAAGATTCATCGTACGGGGCGAAAAGCAAAAACCACAATCGATTCCAAACAGGTGGTAAAACCTCCCACGCGAATGGATAACGGGTTGGCTCTGGAAGTGATATCAATCAAAAAATCTGGCAAAGTTACAGTCCGTAACCCCGTTAGCAAAACAACATACAATATTGATCGAGAATTCGGTCATATCACACACGATTACTGCGTGACCTCTCATGCTTCACAGGGCAAGACATGTGATGAAGTGATAGTGGTGCAGCCTTCTTCGACGTTTGGTGCAACAAATGCGAAGCAGTTTTACGTCTCGGTATCACGCGCGAAGCATAACGTCAGTATCTATACCGATGACCGCGAAGCTCTGCTTAATCACGCACAAAAGCTTGGCGATCGTTTATCTGCGACTGAACTTTTCGAGAACCATAACAATGAATTGAATTTGGTTTTTGGTCGTCAAAAAAAAGAAAGAGCCCAAGAACACGAAAGCAGGATAAGAAAGGAAAATTCTATCAATCGCCAAAAGGTAAAAGGGTATGAACCATCTCTATAATCTGAAATACGATCAGATGCGGAACAATGCGCCCGACAGCGATGGTGGATCAGATAGTATTGTCAACCATACCGCACCATCTGCTGATCGCAAACTGTGTCTGATTAATCTTGATCGGAGCCGGCTGTCGCTAAATTATAATTTCATGGTGTGGAGCGAATTCCATGCTGATCAAAATACCATTACGCTTGGATTCACGTCGCATACGATAACATTGATAGGTCTGGGTATGGAGAAGGTGTATGAAGCATTAGAGCAACACGTACCACAGCGAATAATCTGCAAGGATGCGAGATATAATACACTCGTAGAAACGGGAAAGCCTGTAATTAATAAAATTGATATCATCAGTAAAACTTAAAGCGATGAAAGTTATTTGCATCGATGAGCCTGCTCTCTACGAGCTGGTAATTCAGGTAGTCACTCAATTGAGACAAATAATGATTTCGAATGAAGATAAGTGGGTAACAACTGCAGTCGCTATGAAAATGCTTGGCATTAAAAGCAAGACAACGCTTCAAAAATTAAGGAACGAAGGCCTTATCCGTTACTCCCAGCCGGAAAGACGCATTATTCTCTATGATGTCGAATCGCTTTATGCCTACTTAGATGCAAATGCGAAAGAGCCTTTTGGTATAAAGTACATTAGAAAAATAGTATAAAAAAAGCAGCACCTTCAGTAAAGGTGCCGCTTCTCTTGAAGGATTTATTTATTGCGGCTTGAACTGTGCCTTCTTCATTTCAATATTTCTCAAAATTTCATCATCCTCGGTAATCATTTGCATTGAACGTGCTGCTTCGGCGTAGACACTGATTGGATATTTACCCTCAAAATGATTTTCTCGCTCGACGCTAACTTTATAAGGAGTAAAGGTCTGTCCTAACTCATCAAGGTCAATATATCCCAATTCAGGAAAGCCCATTCCTAAATCACAAAGTCCAAAAGCAATATTAGTATCAGTCGGATCGATTTCAGTAAGTAACCAATTAAACCCAGTGCCAGGCAAAAATAGTTTAACTACAGGGCGATGATCTTTATCACGGTTTTCAGAAGAACCATTCTTGATAAGCTGATCATATTGAGGGATTGTAAGTTTGGAAAAGATTTTATAACGATTCATTTTTAGTCTCCTTGTTTTAAAGTTGTTGGTAACAGGGATGTCCAGACCGGAACTTGAACGACCGTCCGGCAAAAATTTTGTATCGCGAGGAAGCCTTGAAAAGGCGGGGAAAATCTTTGTTGGAATCGAGGGAGTGATTCCGGTTTAATCCCTGTTGTTATCCATCAACGACAACAACGAGACAAATCGGATTTATAAATGTCTTTTTAGATTACGGATTATGTCGGCATCAAACCTTCATCTCCAAAAGAATAGTAACCTGTCGGCGATATCAACAAATGATCAGGCACTCCTATATCTAAATACTTACCGCCTAATACAATCTTTTGGGTCAAGCTAATGTCTGCCTGACTTGGGCGCATATTACCGCTGGGATGATTATGCGCCAGAACGATACTGCTAGCCCGTGCTTTTAATGCTGTGGCAAAGATGATTTTAGGATCAACTAGACATGCAGAAATTGCACCTGTAGAAACCAGACTAATACCCAAACAGGCATTACTGCGATCAAGAAGCAAAATCATGAACTGTTCAACAAGCTCAATCTTATTCATATCCCATGCAGCCAACAGTAAGTCATAAGCGTTGGAGGAGTGTCTTACTTTTGGACGCTCCTCCGGCTTTATCTTATTGCGATATACAAGCTCAACTTCTGTTACAGAAAACAAATGGCGGGGTTGGATGAATTCCATTTCGTTTTCCTTTACAAGCCAAGTTTTTGCATATGCCAGGCATTGACATCCTTGTACGGCTTATAGAGTTCGTTCATTGGTTTGTGGGTCAGATTTTCTTCGGTTTTGAAGAATTCACCTAGTGATTTGATTGCCTTCTGCCCCGCAAGATCATTGTCCATGTAAGTATAAGCGATCTTATACCCATAGCCTCGTATATAAGGTGTCGCTTGTCTGATACAGGAGATAGAGTTCAGAATAATTGCATCGTCCTTAAAAGCCCTACCGTTGTTTTGTGTAATGATGGACAGATAGTCCATAAGGCCTTCAAAGATGTGGATGCTATCCGGTTTTGGCTGAGTCCCACGGATAAAGCTGATTGCCTTACTATCGATACAGGCTTTGAAGAATGGATTGCGTACTTCATAGCTCCCCTCTTCATTCTGCAAGGCTAAGGCAAATATGTTTTTGTCGGTCTCGACGTTCTTTATTCGCACTTCTTTGAGGATGGTTTTTGCTACAGACAGGGGAATACCTCTTTTTTCAAGGTACTGAATCAACGCAGGGTGCTGAACATCCTTAACACTTTTAATAACCAGCTTTCTAATTTTGCTGTAGGCTTCAATCGTCTCAACTGTGTGCTCGATTGGTTGAATTGCGGATGGATTTCCAACCATGTTATTGAGCCAGCGTAGCGCATCAGAAACAGTGTGACCTTCTTTCTGGCTCTCTAGGTATTGGCAGACTAATTCGATACCGTCGCCACCAATTCCAAGGCCAAAGTCATACCACCAATTCCGCTTACAGTGGACATGGAAGCTAGCAGTTTTTTCATTACGCAATGGCGACAGATACCAGGTCTCATTATTTACCTGACGTGTAGGCTTTATATTGAGTTTTAGTAAAATTTCGGCGATAGGAATTGCCTTAGCCTGCTCGATGTTCATCGAAGACTCCATGATTAAAAATGTTATTTGGAAAAGCTGGGAAGGATCAAACTTCCCGGTTAGTTACTTTTCGAGTTGTCGTTCAAGAAATTTATCAAGGTCGGTTTTGCGATAGCGTACGGATCGCCCGACTTTAAGTGGGTTTAAGTTATAACGCTTGGTACAATCCCATACAGCAAGAGTACCTGGGCTGACGCCCATATACTTTGCAGCGGTTTTTCGGTCCATGAGTGGCTCGTTATTGGTCTCTCGCATTGGCGAGTCCTCCTTCCGGGCTGGATGATTGAATTCCTGAATCATACCAATGTATGTTAGGAATAATATCCTTTTACAGGAGGAATAAGTTAATTACAATAGGAATGAGGGCCTATTAATAACTGGTAATATTAAATTTTAAACCACTAATATGTTTCCAGTTCCGTACAGCGTGTCCACATTAAGACCAGTGGTGCTGGTTAAAGTGGCAATATCTTGGAAGCTATGAGCAGAACCTGTTCCGTCTGTATCAACTGAAAGAATCATATTTGCCCCGCTTTGGGTCAAATGGACAAAATCGCTGATGGCACTTGTACCAGGTGTAAACCCTGTCAAAAGATCTTTCAGCGTCAAAACGTCATTATCCGTTGAGGCTTTAAAATCTGTAATGACGTCGCTTGCGCTCAAAGCTGTTTGATCAAAAATGAAAGTGTCCTTACCATTACCACCAGTTAAAGTATCTGCGCCGCTGCCACCATTTAGTTTATCAAGCCCATCGTTGCCGGACAAAGTATTAGCACCGCTCCCACCGTTAATGATGTTATCCAGAGCGTTACCAGTTCCATTTATCGCAGCCGTACCAATCAAATCGAGATTTTCTACGTTACTGGCTAAAGTATGTGTAACTATGGCTTGTACGCTATCAATGCCTTCACTAGCGTTTTCAACGACTGTGTCAGTTGCACTATCTATAATGTAGGTGTCATTACCTGCACCGCCCGTTAGGGTATCATTACCCTGGCCACCATCTAAAGTATCGTTACCATTACCTCCATATAGGCTGTCTGTTCCGCCACTACCATACAATGTGTCGTTACCATCAAGCCCGTACAGGCTGTTATTAGAGCCAGTGCCAAAAATAATATTATCTAAGGTATTGCCAGTCCCATTATAATCACCAACAGCGTTTAACGTAAGGTTCTCAACATTCGTCGCAAGGGTGTAATGAGACGCAAAATCCACTCGGATTGTATCGACTCCCTCGTTGGAATTTTCTGTGACAACATCAGATAAACTATGCACCACGAAAATATCATTACCCAAACCACCCACTAAAGTATCGATACCGGACACACCATCTAGGGTATCATTGCCATCGCCACCACTTAAAATATTTGCGCCACTATTTCCGGTGATAATGTTATTAGCACTATTACCCGTAGCATTGATATTACCACTGCCTGTTAGTGTAATATTCTCGACGTTTGTAGGGAGGATTGTATAGGTGACGGACGAAAAGACAGTGTCTGTTCCTTCGTTAGCGTTCTCTGTGATCGTGTCGGTAGTACTATCTACGATGTAAGTGTCATTACCAGCACCGCCCACTAAAGTATCCACCCCTGATTGACCATCAAGTGTGTTACCTCCTGAGTTGCCAGTGATAATATTATTTGCAGCATTACCTGTCCCGTTAATATTAGACGATCCAGATAATGTAAGATTTTCAAAGTTGGTAGCGATTGTATAGGTGATCGAGCTAATAACCGTGTCAGTGCCTTCGCTCGCATTTTCTGTCAAGGAATCTGAAGCACTATCAACAACCATAGTATCGTTGCCTGCGCCGCCGATCATTGAATCAATGCCAGCCCCACCATCAAGGTAATCGTTACCATTTCCCCCGGTTAGATTATCATTGCCTGCGAAGCCATATAACGTATCATTCCCATCCATACCATAGATGTTGTTCATGTAAGCTGTGCCAGAAATCACATTATCGAGTGCGTTACCCCATCCATTCATATTATCAGGGCGGTCCATCGTCATATTCTCGATGTTAGCAGCCATTGTATAATCGTTTGGTGTGCGATGCGAAACCGTATCGATGCCTTCATTTGCATTCTCAGTGATAATATCGGAAACGCTATCTACGATATACGTATCGTTTCCAGTACCGCCAACAAGTGTGTCGTTACCTGCACCGCCATCTAAAGTATCATTACCGCCACCGCCTGTTAGCGTATTAGCACCGCTGTTTCCCGTGATGTAATTGTCATTTCCATCGCCAGTACCATTAATTGCGGATGAGCCTGTCAGCGTGAGATTTTCAACGTTCGCATAGGAAAGGGTGAATGTAATTGCAGTTTGAACTGTGTCTACACCTTCATTTGAATTTTCTGTCACAATATCGGATGAACTATCCACAATATAAATGTCGTTACCCTTACCGCCGATTAGCGTATCATTACCAGCACCGCCATCTAAGGTATTATTACCATCATTACCTGTGATAACGTTGGCTAGCGAATTGCCTGTACCATTAATATTCGCTATGCCCGTTAAAATTAAATTTTCAACATTTGCGCTTAAAGTGTAGCTGACCGATGAATAAATAATATCAGTTCCTGCACTTGCATTTTCAATTACTGAATCACCAGTGTTATCGACAATAAATACGTCATCGCCAGTGCCACCGTATAGATTATCCGCGCCAGCACCTCCATCAATATAGTCATTACCGCTATTGCCATCGAGGGTGTTGTTTCCGCTATTTCCTGTGAGAATATTATCCGTTGTGTTTCCTGTACCGCTGATATTACCAGTTCCAATAAGTTGCAAATTTTCTAAATTTGCAGAGAGTGTGTAGGTAACGGACGATTGAACGTTATCAATCCCTTCATTAGTGTTTTCTGTAATAGAGTCAGATGTGCTATCAATAAAATAGTTATCATTGCCCGTTCCACCAGTCATTGAGTCGATGCCTGACCCGCCATCTAAACTGTCGTTCCCATCCCCTCCATATAAAGTATCGTTACCAGCCAATCCAAAAATTGTATCGTTTCCATCAAGCCCATATATTACATTTACATAGGCTGTACCGTTGATAATATTATCCAGGGAATTGCCCGTGCCATTCATATTATCGGCGCGGTCAAGAGTGAGGTTTTCAATGTTCGCGGCAAGTGTGTAGTCAACTGTTGTACGGGATAAAACAGTGTCTATACCCTCATTTACATTCTCTGTAACGACATCTGAGATTACGTCCACAATATAAATGTCATTTCCAAGACCTCCCACAAGCGTATCAGTCCCGGTTCCACCATCCAAAGTATCATTACCAGCACCACCAGTTAAGATATTCGCGCCAGTATTTCCGGTAATGTAATTGTCTAATGTGTTACCTGTGCCATTGACAGATGAAGACCCGGTGAGGGTGAGATTTTCGACATTTGTACCTAAAGTAAAGGCAACTGAAGACTGTACCGTATCGACACCTTCATTTGCGTTTTCGGTTACAGTATCAGATATACTATCAACAATGTAAATATCATTTCCAGCACCGCCTGACATCGCGTCATTACCAGCACCACCATCGAGAGTATTATTACCTGTATTACCTGTCAAAATATTAGCAACAGAATTTCCTGTTGCATTGATGTTTGAAGCACCGGATAACGTCAGATTTTCGAAATTAGTCGCAAGTGTATAAGTAATAGAACTTATAATTGTATCTGTCCCCTCGCTTGCATTTTCTGTCAACGAGTCCGAAGCACTATCAACAACCATTGTATCGTTGCCTGCGCCGCCGATCATGGAGTCGATACCGGCACCTCCGTCTAGGTAGTCGTCCCCATTACCACCAGTCAGATTATCATTACCAGCCAAACCATAAAGCGTGTCATTACCATCATTGCCGTAGATGTTGTTCATGTAAGCAGTGCCAGTAATCGCATTATCTAAAGCATTGCCCCATCCATTCATATTATCCGGACGATCCATCGTCATGTTTTCCACATTGACCGGCATTGTATAGTCAACTGGAGTACGATGAGAGATGGTATCAATACCCTCACTTGCATTTTCAGTAATGACGTCCGAGGTGCTATCAACAATGTAAGTATCATTGCCCTTACCACCGATCAGCGTGTCATTGCCTGACCCACCATCAAGGATATTATTCGCTATGTTGCCTGTAATAGTATTATTAAGCGCGTTGCCTGTGCCGCCTATCGCGGCTGCGCCATCCAATAAAAGATTTTCAACGTTTGTAGTAAGCGTATAGGTAATACTGGATTGAACGGTATCTGTTCCCGCACTCGCTGATTCAGACACACTATCTGAAAAACTATCTACGATATAAACGTCATTCCCGTTACCGCCAGACATCGTATCGTTGCCAGCTCCGCCATAAAGAATATCATTTCCGTCATTTGCAGTGATTGTGTCATTACCAGTTCCGCCGATTAAAACCTCATTGGCACTCGTCCCTGTCAACGTATCATTTCCAGTTGTTCCATTTACAGTACTTGAAACACCTACAAAGAAATGCGCAATAGCAGAATTAGTAGTATTGTGGGTATCATCAACGTTATAAGCGAAAGAATCTGCCCCAATAAACCCAGTACCAGGCGTATAAGAAATTGCGCCATCAGATGAAATAACGATACTTCCACCTTGATTGGTTGCAAAAGTGCCTGGTGTAACTTGAAGCGTGGTCAGAAATCCGTTATCTGCGCCGTTGCCATTGTCAGAAAGAACGTTTCCTGTAATGACTGTATTGACTGCGCCAGTAAAATTGTCGTCTTTGCCATTAACGGTGATAGGTGTTGTTACACCATCAATTTGAACAACGAGATTTTCGAAACGGCCAGCCTTTAATCCAATACTAGTAAATTGATATTCACTCCCTGCATCGGAGTTCAAATCAATATTTGAAGGAGTATTGATAAAATTTCTATAGTTAACAATATCAAGCTTAATGGATGAATTTAAATCAGCGCTATTAAAACTCAGTGTTAATGTGTCATTTCCTTCATCACCATAGTAAATATCAGTATCGGTCTTATTTTCAACAAAGGTATATACAGCATTATCATTTCCGACTCCGCCATGAAGCGTGTCATCACCTGTACCACCGTTTAAGATATCATCACCGAAATTACCTGAGATAATATCATTTCCTACGCTGCCATTAACATTGTCATTGCCATCACCAACGTTAATATTTTCATTAGATTCATCTCCGATGATGTTATCTGAGTTGTTTGTTCCCATTTTAAATTGCCAATTCGTGTAAGACAAATTGGTAAGGCTTTGCAGTGAAACAATACTTCCATCTGGATTTTGAAATTTGACAGCGTTTGAAAAATCTATGCTTGTGAAAGTGGAATTTAAAACTCCCGAATAGGTTTGTATGCAGAAGTTTTGGTATACATCAAGACCAGAGTACTGGAAAATGGAAACAGTCGGCGAGTACTGGCCATTCTCAAATCCAGTAGCACCATAACCGTTTACTGTTGTTATATAACCCAAATTGCTCGTGGTAATTCCATCTAGTTTTATTATATCCTCAGAGTGGAGGATATCGTTAATCTGTAGTATTCCTGAATTCCCGTGATAAACAAAAGTATCGCTTCCGCCACTACCATAAGAGGCGACCCAGTTGAATGAACCACCACGTAAGTCAACGTAGTTGTTCCCAGAATTAGTGATAACCCCATCGCCCTCATCTGTTCCAATAATATTTTCTATAGAAACTAAATTGTCAAAATATGTTAGGCCCGTACCATCATTTCGATAGGACTTGTTTTCAACCAGGTCGACAATTACACCCGCATGTTGCCAATAACCAATTATTGGAAGCATTGATGAATAATCAACAGTGTCGCTGCCATTTCCGCCATTGAATGTGTCACCATTTACAATATTATCTGTCCCATCAATAACAAAAATATCATTGCCCTCTCCACCGCTTAATGTATTTACTCCTATTCCTCCGAAAATAAGGTCATTCCCCGACGTGCCGGAATACGTATTAGTTTCGCTATTGCCACCTTCCGGAATGTAATCAACAAATATGTGATCAATTGTTTGGCCATGAGCGTAGGTATTTACCAAATAGTCGTGCGCATAGGACATGCTTTCACTTAGCGTTTGAACTTCGCCAGCTTGTAATATTGACTTATTGTAGTCGTGATTTGCATTAACAGGATTTCCATGGATATCAATGTTAGTGTCTATCATCTTAGAATAAGCATTGTCGTAGTTCGAAATCCGGTTATTAGAATTATATTCTTGATGCCTTTCATACATTGAATAAACATCTCTTGCTTCTTTGTCCGTCACATGATGAATATCTTTGTATAGACTAAACATTTCACTTTCATAGTAACGACGTTTAGCAATTCCCTCTAAAATATTTTGCGACTGATTAGGAGAATTGGATTGATAGCGGATTTCATACCAAGCCTCTGCTCTGTTACCTTCGTTGATCGCCGTTTGCAAATTAGGGCCAATTAGATTTGCGCTATTATAAGCCAAAGAAACAAGCGCAGCCCGCTCGTAAGACTGATCAATGCCTGAGATTTTGGCATTAACCCTGTTTTCATATGTGCCTACAATATTTTGATAAATATTATTGGCCTGAGTAGTATTCAAAGTTAGAGTCGTCGGCACATTAGCATAAGATATATGAGCCGCTGCCATTTTTGCGTTAATTTGATCAAGAGTTCCGCCAGAACCAGCAACCCATCCATTGGCAACAATATTTTTAATGTCTGTATCTAAGCCTGTTGGAACATTATTTCCAGTTACTTCTTGAAGCACCCAATTTCTAACGTTGTCATCTTTTAATTTGAAGCCAATACCAATTGAAGGATAACCTGCACCATCATTATCCACCACGCTTGTAAAACCCTCAGAACTCGATATGAATGTAAATCGAACCGAGTCATAGGATGCTGGAGAAACAAATGTGTTGCGAAATTCTAACATAATTATTTCCAGTCTGTTTGAGGGGCCAAATTAATTACGCAAGTTTTCCTAAAAGTAAGAAGGCTATATTGATAGCCTTCATCATCAATTTTATAGGAAAGTAAAGGCTCTACGACTGAGATTGTTCCCTTACCGTGATTTATAAGAGATAGCTGGAAATTGTATCCTGTTGGTTTAGTTATCAAAAAGCTACAACCATCCTGATAGGGCGAACCATTGAGACGCTGTCCCTCTCCTTGAGAATTATTCAGTCCAGCAAAACACTTCCACGGCATGGTTTTATCATAGTAATGCGCTCTGACAATGGTTTCGTCGCCTGTCCATTTACGCTCACCGTTATAATTGAATGTCGCTTGCTCAACATCATAAATACCTGTTTTCTTTTTATACTCATTAATTGCATCAACATATTCACTCGGATAAAATTTATAAGAAAATTGATCCTCTGGTAACGGTTTCCATTCAGGCCGCAGGTAAGATTCTTTGAACCTATCTGGAATTATGAACTCTGTTCCCTGGTGAGGTTTAGGATCGCCGCCATTTGTAATTTTCAAATAATTAGTGTTTAGGGGGTCGTTCAGCATATCAACTATGTCGCCGCAGACTTTATCATTTTTTGCAAAGCTTAAGGAGAACCGCTTTTGAGAGGTGGAAACGTTTGCCGAGAAGCAAGGAAAAGAAATTACAATAAGCAATGTGAGGGCTAAGGGTATGGATTTTTTCATTGGTTACTCCGTATGTGATAGCCAGTTTGATCTAGACTATGTTTATTATCTGTGGGAAATAGCTGAGTACTCACGCTTAAGCGTGGCTTGTTTGGATCGGAGCAAGGGGACAATTGCTTCATGCGATTCCGTAGTTGGGATGTCTCACATTGGTACATGAGAGTGTCATGACGTCAACTGAACTTATTTTCGCTCCCAGATAAATTATAACCTTGACTGAAGATTATCTGGAATTAGGATATTTGAACTTCGCCTCCTATTACTGTGCTTACACAACATCGGGCTCAATTACTTTGAATTATTGCTATGAACGTTTCATCAATATAATCTGCGAATGTTTGCATCATCTCTATTCGCTGCGACAAAAACATAGCTCTGTCATATGCTCGGTCAACGCTTGATTTTGGAACGTGAGCTAATTGTCTATCCGCAATCTCATGTGAATAGCCAAGCTTCTCCTTTAAAAGACCGAGTGCTAATGAGCGAAATCCATGACCTGTCATTCGTCCGTTATACCCCATCCGCTTAATAGCTACCAATATCGTGTTTTTGCACATCGGTTGTCGCGGTTTAGAATAGCTAGGAAATAGATAATCACTATTACGATGCATTGATAGCATTTCGCGTATAATTGTCAGTGCCTGTTTTGACAATGGGACCATATGTGGACGGCCCGTCTTCATTCTTTCACCTGGAATTATCCACATAGCTTTCTCCAAGTCGAATTCGTCACGTTTTGCCTCTATAAGTTCTCCAGTTCTGACAAATGTTAGCATGAGTAATTTCAATGCTAGAAATGTTTGTCTAGACATTCTGTCTCGATACTCATCTATACATTTCAGCAAGTTTGGAAATTCATCAACTGTAATTGACGCATAATGGCCTCTTCTAAATTTTTTAAGTGCAGACTCCAAGCCATAAGTGGGATCGGTATCACAACGTCCTGTTGCGATGCCGTATTTAAAAATATTACTGCAAAGAGCTTTGATACGTCGGGTCGTTTCCGGTGAGGTTCGTTCGATCTTTTGGAGACAGGAGAAGATAATAGGCGCACTAATCTGACGTATCGGATAGGTTCCTATCTCTGATAGCATGTATTTGTACAGGCGAAATTTAACTGACTGTCTATAACGAGCTGTCCAAATTCCTTCCTGTCTATCGAGCCACTCAGTCGCCAACTTTTCAAACGTATCTGCGTTGCTTAGTATCGCTGTTTGTTTGACCTCCAATCGAACAAGTGAAGGATCAATACCAAGTTTGATTTGCACCCTTGCTTCTTCGGATTTCGCTCGCGCGGTCAATAATGATACCCCTGGGTAGGAGCCATGAGTTAGTCGCTTCTCTTTCCCATGAATACGATACTTCTGACGCCAGTATTTTCCTCCTGCTGGAGTTATTTCTAGATATAGACCGTGACCGTCTGTAAGTTTGTACGGTTTGACTCGAGGTTTTGCTGTTTTGCAATTCATGTCAGAGAGTGCCATGCAGTATCCTTTCCCCTGATGTGGTTTTAACGAATTTGGGGGCATGGTCGCTTTTAACTGCGAAGCATGCCCCCAATTTGCCCCCAAACCTCGTTAGTGCAGGTATGTGGGGGAAAATTTCGGATAAGGAAATTGTACGGAAAAGTGCCTGTGAAATTTGCGTTTTTCGCAAATCAGTAAGCAGAAATAAATCTGGTGAAAGATACAAATGGTGGCCCGAGCCGAGTTCCATTTTCTAAAACTATCCGCTTGTAAAATCCTGATACTTTAGTTGAAGAAGATCGATGATGCCCCCAACTATGCCCCCGTTTTATATTACATTGGGTTATTGTTTATTATACTTTGTCAAAACTAATTGTCCAACAAATTGTGATCTCATTTTAAAAGAATAAAGAATCTTTAAAATCAGTATAATATTCTCTCGCTACCATCGCCTTTGTCGGCGGTTATGGTTAGGTCTAAGAAAGGAATTTAACTGGGCGGTGTGCCGCGTTTTCTCTTGTATTTCCTTTTCTTGATTGACTTGGTGAATATCTTTAATTAGGCTATTAATCCATACTAGCCATTGTCCATTAGTAATTACCTGTATAAAATTATTCCGAGAGATTTTGACAACAATCGCATATTGTCCCAGCTTTGCTGGGATCAAGCAATAGAGAGGCTCTTTTAATAATAAAGGTTCGCCTGTCAAACTTCCTAAAAAGTCAAAGATTACGGGCACCGAACTTCCAACCCATGTTTTCGGAAAGCATTCATCAGAGTAATCGAGACGATAAATACCCTGGCTCACAAAAACAAAACGATCTTGTGCGTTCTCAAAACGTGAAAAATCATTTTTAAGTCGTGTCCCGTTCACGACCCAAACTAAATTCTTATAAAACTTCTCGCGTGAAGCGCGTTCGATTGGATTTATGGAAGAATTCTGAAACTCAACTGTAATCCCTTTGTCTGTGTGAAGGTCGGCCTGGTGAACCTCCTTCGTCCCCTCATCTAAAAAAGATACTTCTCTAAATTTTTCTGGGAATTGATTCTTCCAATTACGATGCCATACGGTTTCTGGTTCCCACCAATGGTCACAATCCTTTTTGCTTAGATGGGCCCAATGGTGAAGTTTTACATCACCGCATTTTGCTATAACAATAGCTCCACAAGATTCGCACTGACCCTGAATCCCTTTCTTAGCAGGAGAACGTTTTCCGGTAACTAAGGCGTACTGCATCAGATATCTTCTTTACAACTCACTAGTTTGAACTGCTTTATTATAAACAACAAACGAAAGGTAAGTAGTCTTAAGCTTCTTCCATTTGACGATCAAAGGATTGTCGAATTAGCTCCATCGCATAATCTAAATCTTTGATTTCATAAATGCCAAACTCTACATTTCCATTACCCCATCGTCCAAGATCAGTAATGTCTTTGCAAAGATTTTTAGGATCAATAATATCTTCAAAATCCATATTCAGTGACAAGCGAAGTCGGGCTTTTTGTGGTACAATATCCACAAAATTAGTAGCTGATTTATAAGCAATGTATAGTTTTTTGAATTCTTCTTTCACTGACGAATCGATGTTGAGAATTCGTTTACGAAGTGCTTCGAAAGTAGATAATAGTTCTCCTCGAAGATGTTCAAAATTATCAATGCCGTATTTATTGAATTCTTGCTCTTCCTGGCTTTGATATTTGATCAGGACATTCTCCTCTAAAGCCGGTGCGTGCCAAACAAGTAGGGCTTTCTCTGCTAACTTCTGAGCACGAGTTATTATTTGATCTTCGCTCCATACGTCAACTTCTCTCAAATAATCGTTTAATCTGATCGGGCTATGATCGAAACCGCCTTCTGCTGTTTTCTTGTAGGCAAAAGGCCGATCACTTAGTTCCGAATTATAACCCGTAAGTGTAATATTACCTATGGTGTGTAAATACTTATCGTGAAGTTCTTTCCAATTTTCTCCTAACATACTTTGCCATGAAGAAGATAAATTTTGATTTTGCGGCATCACATGTTCGATAGTATACTCATCAATTGCAACTGGCTCCTTACGCTTAAAGTTTTCCATCTTGTTAAGCATATAGTTACGTGTTCGAAAATTATACACGTCTTTGATGACAAACGCATTCAAAAATTCTTGGTCAGAAGGAAACCGTTTATAGCTCTCTAAAGATTGATATGCAGCTTTCACGCTCTCCAAATAATTATCAGCTTTTACGTTACGATATAGAGTTAAAAACGTTTTATTAAGACTATTTGTTGGCACTCCGCATATAGCACGGCGAAAAACATAATTTTCCGTCAGTTGCAGAATTTCAGCAAAATCCTCAAGAGAAACTCGTTTCTGAGAATAATCATCATACACTGCTAGAAGAAATGGATAACTAACTGCTACTTGAAGCTTTGACAAATTTTGAAAAAGCATCTTTAGTTTCGGCTCTTTCACTGTATGAAGAACCATATCAACATAGTGACAAGAAAAATTATAAATATCTTGAACTAATTCCCGAATGTCTTGCGGCGCCTTTCCACTTTGCACATAATTTTTGAAAGAATCATAAACTCGGTCAATATTGGGAATTATTCCAGTTTTTACGGATAAATAATCCCGCATGAATTTATCAAATATTGAAGAATACTCGTTGCCATAGCTTGATTCCATCGGGTGCCAGAATCGTTCATATAATTCTGTTTGTAGCGTTACATCCTGGCCCATAAGAATGTAGTTTCTAATTAGATCTGCTTGGGACAATCTAAGCCCAGTAGAATTTAGACTTTCAAAAATTAGCTGTGGATTGTCTTTATCTCGTTCAAGCGCAACATCTACAACAAATAACCGCTGGATTCCAGAATAAATTGATGCCACATTTTCAACGTTGATTTGTTCTTTGAAAAATGTATAATTTTCTACTACTCGGAGCGACGCATCTTTTGGCAATGGATTACCCTTTATCAACGCTTTGATAGTTTCTTTATCTCGCCGGGTAAGCAATAATTTGAAATGTAGATCTCCGTCTTCATCTGCATTCAGCAAATAATAATTTTGAAGTTTTGTAGGAGTTGTATCAATCGCAATTCCTTTTTCTTTAATAAAGTGAGCGAGGGCCGCGACTAATAAACTTAATGTAGTTAGTCGTTGCTGCCCATCGATCACCAGTAATTTAGGAATACCCGTAGTATTTTGTATGTTCTCTTGAAAGTAGACAATTGAACCAACAAAGTGGCCTGGAGCATTAAGTTCGCGACTAGCTCGGATTATATCCTGTAACAATTTAGTGCATTGTGATTGATGCCAACTATAAGTTCGCTGATAAATTGGCACTACGAACTGTTTTGGGCCACTGATAAGTGAAAGTAGATTTGCTTCAGTTGCTTTCATGTATTTCTTTTGTTGTAGACCGTATTATTAGCCTGATAACTTTACTTTGACCTTTATACATTGCTAAGTCAACACGCGTACGTTATTTTGTGTTCAGGGACGTAAACAAATCTCAACAGCTTCGGTAACATTTTTGACGAGCGTAGGAAAAGGCTTACCATTTTTAAGACTCCAAATTGTAAATCCGTCTGGACCAACTTTTTGGATCTTATCATCCCACTTGCCTCTAGTAACTAGTTTTATAAGTATTTCAGGGCCTTTGCCAATTTTGGAAATATGAAATAGTTTCCTTCCAGCGTCTTCTACGATTAAATGATCGCCTTTTGTATCAATCACAATAATTGATTTATCAACCCATACGATAAAATCTGGATTGAAATTTTTGCTTTCTCCCTTTGCAAGTATGGGAATATCAAATAGACCTCGTGAGGGATTACGAAACCACAGGCGTTTTGATTTATCTAGAGCAATCGCAAATTCTTTCTCAAATCCGTTCAAATCACTATACCCAGCATGTAGCGAGTTAACAAAGCTAATATTAGTAGAAGGATCTAAGAATACGGCAGGAACCTCATAAGGATTTGCAAAATTTTGTATAACTGTAGAATGTTCGATATAAGCTGATACAACCTTACCCGCTGTTTCCTGTATATGTTCTGCCGCAATACTATTATATTCTACCAATGCGTCAAATTTTGGTTCCTCAATATCGCAAAGGTTCAGTGCTTTAGAATACGATTTTTGAATTTCTCGAGAAAATATCCATCTTGCAGTAACCTTATTGCTATGTTCAACTTCAACCCACTCTACGATCTCTTTGCCAGCTTTCCCGACTGTTTGTAACACCTGTATTCGCCCACCACGTCCTATAGTATTAACATCATCTTTTCGATAATCCTGCATGGATTTGATGATTTTTCGTATTGGATCAATAGCATTCCTAGAATCAATGGAAGTTTCAGGAAGTTCTTTTATTTTCTTAGCAGGAGAAATTAGCTTTTCAGCTGCGCCTTTCTTTCCAGTAAAAACTGTCAGAGTAATTTCCGGGGCATCCGCTGATATTTTTCTTTTTACTTCATCTAACACATCTTCGAACACTTGTTTCTCATCAGTTCGGATATAGAAATGGGCGGTGTTCAATCTAGGGTCTGAATAATGTTGTGCTTCTGGTTGCCTCAAAACTCGACCAACAATCTGAGTTACTTGCTCCTTCGAGCCCATATCTTTATCGATATAAGCAAAATAACAGGCTGGATCATCCCAACCCTCTTGCAAAGTCAGATTGAAAATAATGTGCTGGTAGTCGCCCGAAATAAAAGAATCGTAATCGGAATCCCCGCCTGAAAATAAATTAAACCTCGCCGGTGGAGGAAACTTGGGGTCAAACTTTAAATTGCAATAAACAGCAATTTTTTCAGGAGCAACCTTTCTGTTTTCAACCAAGTGTCGCCAAATTAAAATAGGTCTGGCTTGCCGTTGCTCAAAAGGTGAATGAGTATTATCAACAACACCTTTAGTCGATACCATGTTAGTCTGACTAACATAAATAGCCTTTGGACGAAAAGGTAATTCCAATTTCTCTGCTGATTTCTCTACATTCTTCATTGCATCTAACATATCATCGATGGCAACTTCCATAGGTGTAACATACCCCCCTAGTAGGAGTTGTTTCTTTACAAGACACGACTTAACTACATCACTACTTTTAACAATCGTAGCAAAATCTTCGTCTTTCCAGTGCTTATCTTGTTTAAGGCGAGTAATAGTCGGGTTAAGAGCGTCAGGAATTCGTAAGGTGGCACTAGCTGCTATCAGAGCGTCGGGTTCTAATTCTAGCAATAGTTCGGTTTGCTGATTTGAAAGGTTGTGGCCCTCATCATAAACAATAACAAATGGTCTTCTAATTCCCTTGGAGTCTTTCCTTTTTTTAAGCATGTCCCATAAGGACGTCTGCGCGCTATCTAAGGCTAACTGGTATATTTTCCGATCGCCCTCTTCTTTATCTTTTTGATTAAATTTTCCTACAGTAGCAACAAGAATAAGTCCCGTCTCACTGTTCTCAATGTCGTAAGGTTTGCAATCCATTAATGGCTTTACAGCAAAGTCGGAAACCAATTCGGAATATTTTCCACTTGAAAGATTTGTGTACGTTTGCCACACCACGACTTTCCCCTTAGAAAGCCATAGTACAATTGGCTCCACCGGAAGGTGACTTCTAATTTGTGCAACGGCATCGCATAAAATAAGAGTTTTACCTCCACCAGTGATCGCACTTATGTTTTGATAAAATGGAATCGTCTTCGTTCTTGTTACAAACAAAGGCTCCTCCGCATATTTAGCGAATCTATCTGCGATTTCAGTTGATGCTTCGATTTGAAATGGAAATAATTTCATAGACTATTATTCCTCGTCTTCATTATAACGGTCACTATTTTCGTTCAGACCAAGGTGAGCTAAAATTTTGTCCGGAATTTTGTAGAAAATTATATTTTTTGATTGGTAAATTTCATACCTGGCATAAACATGATATGGCTGTTTTAATCCTGCTCTCTTGCCCTCCTGAATTAATGTACTATAAGAAATGGTGTCTAGTTGACCTACGGCGTTACCTCCGTTCCAAATAAGAAAATATCCTTCGTTCTGCTCGTTTTTACCAACAAGATATTTGTAGCTGCTATCTTCAATTCGAATTAGTCCACATCCGCCCCGCCTATTATTTTCCCAATGCGAAGTTATTACCAAGTCAATAAGCTCATCCTTACGCATCGTCAAAACTGTTTTGGAATCAATTTTCTGGGTTAACATACGAAATTGAAATCCGCCTTTAATAGGAGCTTCTTTAATTTTCAATTTTCCTTTGTTATCTGTCCGTTCTCCAGTGATAACCCTTTTTATACGTTCTTGAGTCAAGCTTCTCGCATATTTATCACCTCTTTCGGGACTACCTTGTTCTACCAGAATAAACCGCCTAGACGTTCTTGCTTGGTCATTTAACTCTAATACAGCATGTCCAGTTGTTCCCGATCCTGCATAGGGGTCAAGCACCAATCCCGCGGGCGGACACCATAATTGAATAATTTTTTTAAATAATTTTAATGGCTTTACCGTATCGAAGGCATGGCCCTTTCCCACAATTGCATTCAATTCTTTAATACCAGATTGTGAATGTCCCGACTCTTCATGATCCCAGGATTGCGACCCTAATTCTAAAACCTCATCATAGTCTTCATCAGCCCAATAGGTTAAAGGCACTTTTCCTTTTTTAACTCTGTTGATATAACGTTTGGTTGCTGGCCTACCTTTGCCAGTATCTCCAAAATATAAAGCTGGCCAAGGTCCTTTATCTAATATTTTTTCAGCGTTCTTTTTTGAAATAGCTACCGCCGAAGATTCCGTTACGTTCTTCTGGCTAACTACAGGATTATTATCCAATAAATTTAAATTCGAAATTTTCGGTACTGGAGAACCTTTAATAAGCAAAGCGGTTGGCCGTCCGTCTTTTAAATCAACCTCTATATAATTAGACCCCCACAATTCTAGAGTTTCCCTCATGGTCTTTTTTGGCAAAACCCACGCACGTGATCCAGGATAGTGCAATTCTCCAGTAAATGGAGATTGTATTGCATAGCGATCCTTATCTGATGGTGTGGATACTGTCGAATTATCGGGCCTCCAATCACCTTCTGGATCATTATCGGTATTTTTATATTTTTTATTCATTCCTTCCGTTCTGTCTTCAAGGCCTGTCTTACTTAAAGTTTTGTCTTTAGCATAAACCAAAACATATTCCGTTGCAGTTGATACGTGTTTGCTATCATTTTTTGGTGCATATGCCTTTTGCCAATTAATAATTGCAATTCTGTTTTCTTCGCCAAAGATCTCATCAAGCATCATTCCTAAATGATACAGCTCATTATCATCAATACAAATCGCTAATACACCGGATGGCTTCAGCATTGCTTTCATCATATTCAAGCGAGGAAACATTGCTTTCATCCATTTAGTGTGTCTCGAGCCATCTTCGAGTTTAACTAATTGGCCAAGCTCGGGATCATTGGGATCAGTGTCCCATCGATCATTGTATCTAAAATATTGTCCAGTATTATAAGGCGGATCGGTAAGAATTAAATCAACCTGGCCCCGTTCTTTGTATAATGTGACCATTGCTTGAAGATTTTCTCCTTCAATAATCAGATTACGAACCTGTTCCTCCGCTAGACCGACGCACAATTCTTTAATAACTTTGGTTTGTCGCGGGCGAACCTTTTTGTCTATCTCCTGTGCAGTTCTTTTACCATGGAAATTCATTATTATTCCTCCGTTAATCATGGTCTTCACCATTTTTAACAGGTCTTCCTTATCTAAATTTTCAAGCGCAAGATTATTGGTAGCTTCAACTGGCAATTTTTTATTCACAACTGACAAATCTTTTGAATTGACGTTTGTCAAATTCTTTTTGCTTTTTTCACGTGTTGATTTCATAGCTGAGCCTATTTATACATTAGATATAAAGAATTTAGCAAAGCAAATTCTATCCTGGAAGCCCTAATTTACTAAATATATTAGTATTTCTTTGCTAAATCGACAGTTTATCTCGAAGCTAGCTCTTCAAGTGGCACGAAATTAAAGTACAATTAACGTTATACAATGCGAATGTTGCAACGATGAATAGCGATCATGTATTTTACACTGGCCTCATTCTTTTCGCGAGGTCGAGAGAAGCCTCACACGAGATTTTTCAACATATCGATGTAGTAAATATTTCTTAGTTGCATGCAAATTGCATGCAAATGAAAAAGGCAGCTACAACATACGTTATAACTGCCTGATTTTCAGCTCCCCCTTCAGGACTTGAACCTGAGACCCTCTGATTAACAGTCAGATGCTCTAACCAACTGAGCTAAGGAGGAATATATACTTATGTCTCCCTTTTAACGGGGTTGCAAAAATAAGGATTTTCCGTTTTCGGCAAAGAAGAAAATCAATTTTATCTGATCCAGCCGAATAAACTGCTTTCCTCCATCCCCACATAAATTCCATCTTCCCTTTTTTCTACCGGCCAGTGCTTCAGATAATAGCCTTCCCCGCTCACGTTGCGCCCGTTTTGCATATTAAATTTATACCGGTGCAGGGGGCAAACTATATTCCCGGCGGCATCGGTTTCCCCATCTGCCAGGCAACCGCCCGCATGAGGGCATTTATAGGCAAATGCAAACAAACCCTGCCCATAACGGCCAATGCATATTTTCTTTTCCCTGACTTCTACCGCCGCAATCTGTTGTGGTGAAAATGACAATTCTTCTTCCGATTCGGCGATTTTGTACCAGGTATATTTTTTACTGCCGCTCATGCATCAATAGAGGTATTCTGTTTTGTATGGATACCTTACCTGGTACTGTGTTCTTACCTTATTTAGTATCGTGGCGCGTAATATATCGAGGTTTCTTTTCTCCAGTGCTGATACAAACACACAATTGCCCTGCAACTCATTTTCCCAGCGATCTTTTAATTCCCGCAGTATCTGTTCCTTTACCTCCTCTTCCAGCCAGGGATCAAAATGTCTTTGCTCAAAGAGATCCATCTTATTGAAAATAGTAATCACGGGTTTCTCTACAACATTCAGTTCCTGCAGCGTATGGTTGACAACAGCAATCTGTTCTTCATACTGCGGATGCGAAATGTCAACGACATGCAGTAAAATATCTGCTTCCCGTACTTCATCCAGTGTACTTTTAAAACTTTCCACGAGGTGGTGCGGTAATTTGCGGATGAAACCTACTGTATCGCTTAGCAGGAAGGGCGTGTTTTCAAATACAACCTTCCGCGTAGTGGTATCGAGTGTGGCGAACAGCTTGTTTTCGGCAAATACTTCACTTTTACTTAAGATCGTCATCAGCGTGGATTTACCGACATTGGTATAGCCTACCAATGCCACGCGGATAAATTCTCCCCTGTCTTTGCGCTGGGTAAATGCCTGTTTGTCGATCTCAGACAGGCGTTTGCGCAGCAAAGAAATTTTATCCTTTACTATCCGGCGGTCAGTTTCAATTTCTGTTTCACCCGGCCCCCTGGTACCGATACCACCACCCTGTCTTTCCAGGTGTTTCCACATGCCTTTTAATCTTGGCAGGAGGTATTGGTATTGTGCCAGCTCCACCTGTGTTTTTGCCTGCGCGGTTTTTGCACGCCTTGCAAAAATGTCCAGTATCAGATCCGAGCGGTCAATGGTGAGTACATTCAGTTCCTTTTCAATATTACTGATTTGCGAGCCCGATAACTCATCGTCAAAGATGACCAACTCGATATGCCTTGTATCGATGTATTTTTTTATCTCTTCCAGTTTTCCTTTACCAACAAAGGTCCTGCTGTCGGGATGCTGCAATTTTTGTGTAAAACGTTTGATGGCATGAGCGCCTGCTGTTTCAGCCAAAAAAGCGAGTTCATCAAGGTATTCGTGCAACTGGTGCTCTGTCTGATCCTTGTGTGCTATTCCAACCAACACTGCCCTTACTTCTTTTTGTATTACATTCTTTTTATCAAGCACTATGCGAATAAATTTAGGCAGCAAAGTTAATTTGTTGCCTGCTATGAAAGCGTGGAACCGCTACTTTATTTGACAATAAAAAAGCAGGCGCTGTGTTCGCCTGCTCAAAATCTTATTTATGTCATTTTCTACAACCCGCTCAGCGTAATGCCAATGCTGTAGGGATGCACAGCAGGTCCTACACCATCACGGATAAAGCTGTTGATCTGGTATTGACCAAATACACTGATATGTCCGTACCCGATACGGCCGGTGACGGCAAGCCTGGTATTGTTGAAAAATCTTTTTGAACTCAGTTTCTCGGTAAAACTATTCAGCGTACCTCCTGTAGAGTTTTGTAATGTTTTGCCTTTTGTATGGATATTCAGTAATGTGCCCACTTTTACGCCAATAGCGCCTTTCCAACTGTGATCAGTGTTTTCGGGATCGGCGGCAAACCGAAGTTCCACGGGAGCCTCCAGGTATGAGGATACGAGTTTGTATTTTTTGAAGTGCGTGGTATCTGACTTGTTCGGGAAAGCCAGTTTATTACCGGTGCTGGTGATGTCCACTTCCTGTTTGTCGAAGAATATATTGCTGCTTCCAATGCCCGCACCGAGGCCCACGCTGAAGCGGGGATCGGTTTTAAAGGGGAAGTCAAACATGAAATAGATATTCAGGCTGCGGGAAAAGCCCTTTGTTTTGATGGAATCGGGGCGGGCACCCCAGCCATCATACCCAATCTGTACCATGAAATGATCGTTGGCGCGGTTGGCCAGGTTTATTTTACTCCAGTCTCTTTTCTTTTTTGTTGTTGAATCAGTTTGTGCGGTAGCGGATGCAACGAGTAAGACGGTGGTAAACAGTAATGCAATTTGTTTCATAATACAGTTGTGAACAGCAAATGTATCTTGCTTGTGAGTAATGATAAGTTGAAAATTGTTAAATGTTGTAAAAAAGTAAGCCCCGTAAAACGGGACTTAGTCTTGGTGGACCCTGCTGGGCTCGAACCAGCGACCCTCTGATTATGAGTCAGATGCTCTAACCAGCTGAGCTAAGGGTCCTGCTGGTAACAGCGCTGCAAAAGTAAATAAAATCACGATTGTTCGGCAGAAAAAAAGCAATAGAATTTAAAACAATTGCCGGCAGGCATTTGATATTGAGATAAAGGGGTATCGATCATTGAACAGGTAACTTTTGTGCCAGCAAATTGATGGCTAAAGCAGCGAAAAGCTTTATTTTTTTGTTTTACTGTTATTGTTGTTAATTTGTTGAGGATAAAGAAGGTTCTGCATTTTAATGATTGCTATTGCTAAAATAAACTACCTGCAGGAACGGATTGCGCGGTACGATGATCAATTTGCCTATAAGGAATTGTTTGTCGCATTTTACAACCCCCTGCTTTTGTTTGCGCTCTCTTTTGTGAAATCAAGAGAGCAGGCGGAGGAAATTGTCTCAGATGTATTCATTAATATCTGGGAAAAACGCAAGCGGATCGACAGTATCAACAATCTTAAAGTTTACCTCTTTGTCGCTACTAAAAACACTGCACTCAATTATCTTTCCCGCCAGAATAAATCTGTTATTACAAATATTGACGATGTTTCCGTAGAACTCCGCAGCATTTATTTCGACCCCGAACAGTTGCTGATTACCGCAGAAATGATCAGCCGCATCAAAGAAGCCATCAATCAACTCCCACCCAAATGCAGGATTATTTTTAAACTGGTAAAGGAAGATGAGTTGAAGTACCGGGAGGTAGCTGAAATACTTGATATATCTGTCAAAACTGTAGAAAACCAGGTTTCCATCGCACTGAAAAAAATCGGGTCGGCTATCAACTTTGATATCTCCCGCGTCATTTCTTCCAGCCAGGGGCCATTACTTTAACTTTATTTTTTGATTGCTTGGGGGTAAACGCTTAGGTTATGTGTCTTAAGCGGTAACCAACAACTTATGCCAAAAGACACGGTTTGGGAACTGATTGCTAAAAAACTTGCCGGCGAAGCCACGCTCCCTGAATTAAAGGAGCTGGAAGAACGCCTCAGGCAAAACCCGGATATGCATTACCCACTTCAAACAATATCCGATCTCTGGCACCATAAAGCAGAACATGAAGAAGACGCCTACGAGGCTTTTGACCGTCATGCAGAACGCATGAGGGCTTTGGGCATTGATTTCGGGGAAACGAATACTGCGCAGCAGGAAGACCAGGTTGGTTTGTTGGGTGATGAAGAAGGGGCTGGGAGAAAACGCAGGAAGTGGTATATGATTTCTTCCGCAGTTGCGCTCCTGGTACTGATTTCCTTGTTTTATTTTTTATCACCGGGTAGTGGAAAAGAAGTAAAGCCACAGCCGATTGCCGACAAAAGCGAAGTGTCTACCAAATATGGTTCAAAAACCAAACTGGTTTTGCCAGACGGAACGCAGGTATGGCTCAATTCAGGGAGCCGGCTAACCTATGATAAAAACTATGGCAATACACTGCGGGAGGTGGTACTGACTGGTGAGGCTTTTTTTGACGTGGTAAAAAACCCTTCGCTTCCTTTTGTTATCCATGCTTCAAAAATAAATATCAGGGTACTTGGTACTGCATTCAATGTAAAGTCTTATCCCGGTGAAAAGAATATTGAAACAAGCCTGGTACGCGGGAGTATTGAAGTGACTTTTAAGGATCGTCCTTCAGAAAAAATAATCCTCAAGCCCAATGAAAAACTGGTGATTGCAAATGAGGAAGATATGCCTGAGCAAAAAGCAACGGTAAAATTGAAGCCAACAAAAATTATCCTGCAGGAACCCATTGTGGCTATCAGTCACCTGACTTACCAGCCACAGGACAGTACGGTTATTGAAACCTCCTGGATGGAGGGCAAACTGATTTTCCGCAGTGAGTCATTTGAGGAACTGGCGGTGCGCATGGAGCGCTGGTTTGGTATCACCATTCATTTTACAGATGAAGAGCTGAAGAAGAAAAGGTTTACGGGCATATTTGAAAATGAATCAGCAGAACAGGCTTTTACGGCATTGCAGTTGATTGTACCGTTCAAGTACAGCATTAATAAAAAAGAAGTCTTTATTTCTAAATAACCATTGATTAATTAACCCCACAAAAAAAGCTGCTATATGAAACTAAATAACTCGACATAAAATAAAAACGGAGAATGCGGCAACATTCCCCGTAAGGCTCAAGACAGACAGTGCAAAGTTCTCCCTTGCGGGAGGGTATCTCATCTTCACCTTTCAACTCTCAAAGTATGAAAAAAAACAACGTTTTGCCTTTTTTCATTCGAAGGCAAGATCTTTTAAAGACGCTTTTGCTTATGAAACTAATAGTAGCATTAATACTTGTTTCTAGCTTGCAGGTTTCGGCCAGGGTCTTTTCTCAAACTAAAATCACGCTTAAGCTGCAATCGACAGAATTAAAAAGGGCTCTCTCCATTATAGAAAGAAAAAGCAGTTACCGATTTTTATACAATGATGAAACCGTGCCTGCCGGAACTAAAGTCGATGTGAACGTCATCAATACACCGGTTACTGAAATATTGGATAAACTGTTAGCTGACAAGGATTTAACTTATAAAATTTTAGATAATAACCTGATTGTTATCACTGCGAGAAATTTTACCATTGTCGCTACAAAAGTGTCCGGTAAAATAACCAATTCAGCCGGGGAGCCATTGTTCGGGGTATCCATAAGAATTAAAGGTGCTTCAGGTGGTACCCAAACGGATGTAAATGGATTCTTTAGCCTTACCGTTCCGGATAAGGCCGTTCTTATTTTATCCTATGTTGGGTACGATACACAGGAAGTTCCGGTGAATGATCGCACCGAAATCAACATTACCATGAAAACATCTGAAAAGGTGATGGACCAGGTAGTGGTGATTGGTTATGGTGTGGCCAATAAAAGAGACCTGACAGGCTCTATCGCCAAAATTGCCGGAAAAGATATTGCCGATAAGCCCAATACCAACCCGATTGCTTCATTGCAAAGCAAGGTGGCTGGATTGTCCGTGGTAAATAATGGAACACCCGGCGCCCAGCCTGATATACGTATCCGCGGTACAGTGAGTATCGGGCAGGTTCACCCGCTGTATGTAGTAGATGGAATTTTCAATGATAATATCGACTACATCAACCCGAATGATATCGAGTCAATAGAAGTATTAAAAGATCCTTCTTCACTTGCCATCTTCGGTGTTAAAGGTGCAACCGGTGTTATCGCCATCACCACCAAAAAGGCAAAAGCCGGACAGACCGTTATCAACTTCAATACTACCTATGGTTTC
This sequence comes from Chitinophagaceae bacterium, assembly GCA_044223995.1. GTDB lineage: Bacteria > Bacteroidota > Bacteroidia > Chitinophagales > Chitinophagaceae > JACMLD01. The sequence continues at coordinate 213,244 of JBGALE010000006.1, read as the reverse complement.
AAGAAACTGGTGGATAAAATCAAACTGGCAGATGCAGCCACTTTTAAAACATTGTTTGACGAAGAAAACGCTAACAATGGGGTAGCTACACCGGATTATTCAGCACTGACTGCGAATACTGACTGGATTGATGTGGTAACAAGAACCGGTAAATTCAACGCCAACAACCTGAGCATTTCCTCCAGTACCGATAAGAACAAGTTTAATATGGGTCTTGGTTATTCTACTGATGAAGGAATCATTCGTCATGAGAAACTGGAAAAAATGTTGCTGTCACTGAATGACGAGGTTAAACTGAACAAGAATATTAAAGTGGGCGTTAACCTGTATGCATCCCGCCAGAACAATCCTTATGATGCCACCTGGGTACTGGATGCTGCCAGGAAAGTAATGCCGCAGGTATCTGCCAATACAAAACAGTTCCGTATTCAAAATCCTTATGGTTCCGACAGTATCAATGCCAACCTGTATTCTGGTCTTGATGTAGCCCTTCAAAACGCAGGTGTTGAAAACCCGCTGATTCGCCTGGAAAACGAATGGGATAAAACCATCAATATTGAATACAGAACTGTAGGTAGTGTATACGGTGAAGTAAACTTCCTCAAATATTTTACATTCCGGTCTACTTTTTATGCCGATGTAAGCAATATCAATACGCGAAAATACACACCTTTATATGATGCATATGATCCGCTGACCAATCAGCCATACCTGTACAGCCGTTCTACTTCTTTGCTGGAGAATGATAATACCTACAGGAAATTCCAGCAGGATCATATCCTCACTTTTATGAAGAATTTTGGAGAACATCATTTAACTGCTACTGCTGGTTTTACCACTTATTACTTTGGTAATTTCAGAAGGCAAGTATTGGTGGTTCAGCCAACTGGTGCCGGTTCAGTGCCCATACCTAATGATAAAAGGTTCTGGTATGTGAACTCTGGTTTTGGTGTAATTGACCCAACCATCGATGCGAATGGTAAATCGTACTCCTCACAAAATGAATACAGCACGGTATCTGCACTGGCAAGGGTGCTGTATAACTATAAAGGAAAGTATTACCTGAATGCTTCATTGCGTGACGATGGTTCTTCACAAATTCCTGATGCGAACCGTCACCAGCAGTTCTGGGCAGTAGGTGCAGCCTGGGAATTATCGAAGGAAGATTTTATGAGTCACCAGACTTATGTTGACTACCTGAAACTGAAAGGATCTATTGGTGTTTTGGGTAACCAAACAGCTACTTTCCTGGATGGCACGCCGATTAACTATCCGTTCTATCCAAATTTAAATACAGGTGTGAACGCGGTATTTGGTACAAACGTTTATTCTGCTGCAACACCAGCTTATACACCAAACCCCAACCTGAAATGGGAAACTGTTTCTGCCAGGGAGATTGGTGTTGAATTGAATGCATTCAAAAACCGTTTGCATTTTGAAGCAAACTATTTTAACAAGACGACCAAGAACCTGATGACTTATGTAAGCCGTGGTTCACTGGGTATTCCCGATGAATTGATCAATGGCGGTAGCATCAGGAACTGGGGTGAGGAATTTTCTGCTACCTGGAACGAGCGTTTGAGCAACGACTTAAGCGTTAACATTGGTGGTAATATTACTTTCCTCAAAAACAAAGTACTTAGCCTGAGCGAAGATTTGCCAACAGGTGTTTTGCAAAGGGCATTCTTTAACAATGGATCTGCTATCAGCCGTACAGAAGCTGGTATGCCCATTGGTTATTTTTATGGTTATGTAGTGGAAGGTATTTTCCAGACTTATGCAGATGTTCTGAAATCTCCTGTACAATCAGCCGTTGGTTCCTATGGTCCCGGCGACTTCAAGTTCAAAGATGTAAATGGAGATGGTGTAATAACTGCGGATGACAGGACAATGATTGGTAACCCGACGCCGAAGTTTACATACGGCGCTTCCGTAAATGTGAACTACAAAAATATCAGCCTTGCTGTTGATATGGGCGGTGTGTATGGAAACCAAATCTTCAGAACATGGGGATCGCTTGAATCTCCGTTCCAGCGCGTAAACTATGCAGGTGATAAAATCAACAGGTGGCATGGGGAAGGTACTTCCAATTGGGTTCCCATTATCAGCCAGGGAAACAGGATCAACTACAATGGCTCTACTTATAATATTGAAGACGGAAGTTATTTCAGGTTAAGAAACGTTCAATTGGCTTATACATTTTCACAGGGCCTTATTTCAAGGGCAAAAATTAAAAACCTGAAAGTGTTTGTAAATGCACAGAATCTTAAAACCTGGAAAAACAATTATGGGTATACAGCAGAATATGGCGGAGACGCAACAGCCTTTGGATATGACAACGCAGGCGGTGCAATACCACTTGTAACAACCTTTGGTTTAAATGTTACTTTCTAAGTAGTTGTTTTAAAATTTTTAAAATTTTGAGTATGAAAAAATACAATAAGATATTTTTAGCGTTACTGATGGCGGTGCCAATGGTAGTCGCTATTACGAGTTGTAAAAAATTCCTGGACAGGAAACCTTTAACGGCCACACTCGATGATCTTAACCAGGGGGTGCTTGAATCGCAGAGCTTTGGTTTGTACAGTACATTGAGAAGCTACGCAGGGTTTTCTACTTTGCCCTGGCTGGATTTTAACAGCATTCGCGACGATGATGCACAAAAAGGCAGCAGTACGACCGATGGTGCTGAAATCAATGCCGAGTTTGAAACTTTCCAGTACACAAAAGACGATTGGGCAACCAACACTTACTGGAATGATCACTATTATATGATCAACCTTGCCAACAAGGAACTGTATTTTGCCGATTCATTAAAAGCTACAGATCCGGCTTCTTTGAAAAATATCGGTGAAGCGCATTTCTTCCGGGCCTATGCCTATTTCGAACTGGTAAAAGCCTATGGCGATGTTCCTAAAATTGATTTCTACTATACCAATGCAAAAGATGGTATTAAACCAAAATCACCAGCGGCAGATATTTATGCACTGATAGATGTGGATCTTGACCTGGCTTCCAAATATTTGCCGGTAAACTGGGAAATCGCAGGAAACAACCAGTTCCCTGGACGCTTAACCAGTGGTGCCGCCAATGCATTATGGGCACAAACACATTTGTTCAGGAAGAATTGGGCAAAAGTGGTTAGCCTGTGTAATACAATTATTGCTTCTAACCAGTATTCATTGTCGAGCAACTTTGTTGATATCTGGAAAGATGGCTTAAATGGTTCAGGAAAGAATGGCCCGGAGTCCATCTTCGAAATGCAGGCAAGTATTGGCGCCAACGGAACAAATTATTACGGTGTGCAATGGGGAACTTGTCAGAATGTTCGCCAGGGTGGCGCTACCAATGACTGGAATCTTGGCTGGGGCTGGAATACTCCTACAGCTAACCTGGAAACCAACTGGGATGCTACCGATCCACGTAAAGCAGCTACCATTTTATATTCAGGACAATTTGATGGTGGTGGAGCCACCGGTGGATATGGCGCTACACTGCCTGCTTACAATCCAGGTTCCGGGTTAGATCAGCCATACTGGAATAAGAAAGTATACTCAGACCCCGCTATGCGCCAGTTCACTGGTGAAATATTCAGCAGCGGTGGCGCAGACTGGATCAACCATAGAATCATTCGGTATGCGGATGTAATATTAATGCTCGCAGAAGCTGCCAATGAAACGGGTGATGGTGCAACAGCAGAAACAAATCTTGAAAAAATACGTGCCCGTGCAAGAGGGGGCAACGCGGCTGTATTGCCGCACGTAGCTTATGCTAACCAGGCTCAAATGCGTACGGCAATTAAGAATGAAAGAAGATGGGAATTTGCTATGGAAGGATACCGCTTCCATGACCTGGTACGCTGGGGCGACGCAGATGCAGTATTGGGAGGATTGGGATACCAGCCCAGGAATGCACTGTACCCGATTCCGCAACCAGCTATTGATTTATCAGGTGGCGTACTGAAACAGAACCCCAACTACTAATTATCAATAACTATTTTCCCCGACCTGTGTCACAGCAGGCCGGGGATTACCTAAAAAATAAAAAATATGAATAGTAAATTGAATATTCGCAACTATTCCATTCTCCTGGTTTGCTTGTTGGGTATTGCTGTAGTTGCCTGTAAAAAATTGGACCGCCCTGCATTGGGCGATTATCCAAAAGATGCAAACCCTCCGGGAGGACCGTTGAAATTTTATACGGCATTTGACGGTACAACGACCAATCCTTTAATGAATGGCGTGGACAGTATCAGGGCAAATTTCCCTGCATCCAATCCGCTGACCGCAATTGACGGGGTATCCGGTAAAGGTGTGAAAGGTGTTGACCAAAAAGCAATATTGTATCCATCAGCCAATGATTTTGCGAAGGCAACCAGTTTTACAGTAGCATTCTGGGAAAAGAACTCTGTTCCAACAGGTGGTAGCCCCCAGTTTGTATTTTCACTGGCATCTAAGGACTACTGGCACCAGAGCGGAATGTTCATGCTGGTCGATCATGATGGTGCGGGTTCAACCGTTGACTCTGCAGCTGTGTCATTTGCTATACAGGACAACTGGTTTGTAACACATAACTCAGAAAAATTACCCGGTCATATCCTCAACGGTCAGTGGCATCATATTGCCATTACTTATGATGAAACAACATCCGGAATTACTTATTATGTGGATGGACAGAAAGCAACCAACGTATCTGCTGCAAGTTCTACCTGGAAAGATGGAACCAAGCTGCATGGTAAAGCGGTGTTCACCAATGTGTACAATTTCGTGTTAGGTGGATGGAACAAACATGCCAATCTTGGAAATGGTGCACCCACCGATGGATGGATTCAATCATGGCAGGGTGGACTGGACCAGTTCCGTTTATATGGCAAAGCATTAACTGCATCAGAAGTATTAGCGCTCTATAATAGCAAACTGTAGTTTTTTTCAAGGTCATAATCAATCAAAGGGTTGCCTGTTCTTTGGCAGCCCTTTTTTAAGCATTTTAATTTCATCCGTCATTTCATTTATTAATCAGCGGGTATGAAATACAGAAGACGGCTCCAAAATACTACGGTTGTTATAGCGGGGATGCTTCTCAGTGTGTTTCTGTTGACAAAATGTATCGATAAGGAAGACAAAAAGAAAGAAGAAAAAAAACCTGTGGCAGCAGAAGATTTTGCAGGATCAGCTTCCTGTGCCAATTGTCATAAGGCTATTTACGACACACATATTCATACACCACATTTTAATACGTCGAGCCCTGCATCTGAAAAAAACATTCTTGGCAGTTTCCTGGAGGGGAAGAATCTTTTCAACTATGATTCCGGAATGGCTGTCAAAATGGAGAAAAGGGACAGCGGTCTTTACCAGGTTGGTTATTATTTTGGCGAAGAAAAAATTGTGCAGCGGTTTGATATAGTGGTAGGTTCGGGCGCAAAGGGCCAAACCTATCTGTACCGTTACGGTAATTATCTTGTTCAGTTACCCGTTTCATTTTTTACTGCTGCTAATCAATGGGCCAACAGTCCGCAGTATCCCACTTTTCCTGTTTTGTTTAACCGGCCCATTACATCACGCTGCCTGGAATGCCATACTACTTATGCAAGAAAAATTTCGCCACCAGCAAATAAGTTGGAGCAATTTGATTCCACTTCATTTATTTACGGAATCGACTGTGAAAAATGTCATGGGCCTGCGTCAAAACATGTGGAGTTTCAAACCCAAAACCCGAAGGCGACGAATGCAAAATTTATTATCAGCCCGGCATCTTTTACAAGGGAACAAAAGCTCGACCTGTGTGCGCTTTGTCATGGCGGCCCTTTAAAAAAGACAACACAGTCGTTTACATTTACGGCGGGCGATCGGCTTACAGATTTTTTCAAAATGGATACTACGGTGGTGAACCCGGATAGTATTGATGTACACGGAAACCAATATGGGTTACTGCGTTCCAGTAAATGTTTCAGGATGAGCAATATGACTTGTACCACCTGTCACAACCCACACCAGAATGAAAGAGGGAAGGATGAACTGTTTTCTCAAAAATGTGCAACCTGTCACACTGCAGGCCATGACCCGGTTTGTAAACTCACGTCTACCATGGGTACGGAAATCGATAACAATTGCATCAACTGTCATATGCCTAAACTCAAATCACATTCAATAACCGAACTGGTAAAAGGAGAGAAAGAGCCTACTGCGGCTGTGATCCGGTCACATTATATCGCCATCTATCCTGCTGAGACCAAAGCATATATTGATAATTTGCGAAAGAATAAAAAATCGAAATAGGTGACAGATAATTTATTTGTCATCCGATAAACATATAGCGAGCAAAATAAAAATTGAGTACATGCCCGTAAAAAAAATATCAACGATTTGTTTGCTGATCCCCCTCCTGGCTTTTATAGCCTGCGGGCACCAGGAACCTTTGTTTACCAGTTTGGATCCCTCTCAAACACATGTCGATTTTACCAATAACCTTGAAAAGAAAAAAGCCTTTGGCATCCTCTACTACTTATATTATTACAATGGCGGCGGTGTTGCCATTGGCGATATCAACAATGATGGATTGCCCGATATCTATTTTACTGCCAATAGTAAGGGCAATAATAAATTGTATTTAAACAAAGGCAATTTTGTATTCGAAGACATCACCCAAAAGGCAGGCGTGGCAGGCGATGCCGACTGGTGCAGCGGTGTTACCATGGCTGATATCAATGGTGACGGATTTCTCGACATCTATGTATCAGTAGTCAGTCAGCACCACGGATTAAAAGGGCACAACCAACTATTTATTAACAATGGCAATGGCACGTTTACAGAAAGTGCGGAAAAGTATGGACTGGATTTTTCCGGCTTTAACACACAGGCAGCATTCTTTGATTATGATCACGATGGCGATCTGGATTGTTATATTCTTAATCAATCACATCACCCTCATGCAAATATTGTTGATACCAGCAATCGTCACAAATACGATTCATTGGCCGGCGATCGGATTTACCGGAATGATCTGAATACGACGGCTAAAAAATTTACAGATGTTTCCGCTCAAACTGGAATTTATCAAAGCAACCTCGGCTATGGCCTTGGCCTGGCAATAGCAGATTTTAACAACGACGGATGGGATGATATTTATGTTGGAAATGACTTTCACGAGAACGACTACTACTATATCAATAATAAGAACGGCACATTTACAGAAAGCGGCGCAAAACATTTTGGGCACTACAGCAGGTTCAGTATGGGTAATGATGCTGCAGATTACAACAACGATGGACAACTGGATCTTGTGACGGTGGACATGCTTCCATCTGATGAAAAAATATTAAAGACGTATGGCAGTGATGAGAATCCTGATATCTATAAAGTAAAACTTGAATTGAACGGATATCAAAACCAATATTCAAAAAACTGTTTGCAGCGAAATAATGGGAATGGCTCCAGTTTCAGTGAAACTTCGCTGATCAGTGGTGTATCTGCCACCGACTGGAGCTGGTGCCCCTTGTTTGGTGACTTTGATAATGATGGCAATAAAGACTTGTTTATTTCAAGCGGTATTGTTAAGCGTCCTGTTGATATGGACTATGTACGATTTGTATCGGACCTGGAAGCAAAAAAAGGAATGAATCAGACCGATAAGTACGACGACATTGCCATAGAGCGAATGCCCGACGGGAGTTCGCATCCATACCTGTACAAGGGTGATGGAAAACTTTCCTTCAAAGATGTGAGTACAGATTGGGGTACCGGAAAAATGAAAGGTTATTTTAATGGAGCTGCCTATGCCGATTTGGACAATGACGGTAACCTGGATCTTGTTATCAATTGTTTAAATGCACCTTCAGTAATCCTTAAAAACAATGCGCCAAAGAAAAATTACCTGACTATCGCATTCAATGGTGAAGGGATGAACAAAACGGGTATTGGTGCAAAAGCCTATCTCTTTCAAAAAGGAAAAATGCAGTTTGAAGAGCTGATGCTAACACGCGGCTTTCAATCTTCTTCTGAACCGAGATTACACTTTGGTCTCGACAGTTCATCCGTAGTAGATAGTCTTGTTATCGTTTGGCCAAACCAGCAATACCAGGTATTGAAAAATGTTTCGGCCAATAAACAGATCAGCGTACTGGAAAAAAATGCATCGGGTGTGTTTGACTATAATAGTTATTGTCCCTCACCACGCGAGCGGTTTGAAGATATCACCAGCCAGGTATCTGTCAACTGGAAGCATAAGGAAAATGATTTTGTTGATTTTAATATACAGTATCTTATACCCCACGAAGAAAGTACACGTGGACCGAAGATAGCCGTAGGTGATGTAAACAAAGATGGACTTGACGATATTTATCTCTGCGGTGCAAAAGAACAGCCGGGTACTTTGATGATTCAACAGGCCAATGGCTCATTTGTGGCATCGGATACAGAAATATTTGGTGCAGATGCTGCCTGCGAAGATGTGGATGCTGTTTTCTTTGATGCGAACAATGATGGTTTTCCTGATTTATATGTGGTAAGTGGCGGCAATGAACCCATCAATGCACAAAAAGTAATGGAAGACAGGTTGTACCTGAACGATGGAAAAGGGCATTTTACCAAAGCTACCAATGCCTTCCCCGTCAAGTATGAAAACAAATCCTGTGTAGCAGTGGCCGATGTTGATCACGATGGCGACCTTGATATTTTTGTTGGCAACCTGGCCAATCCAAAAACATACGGATTGCCGCAAACATCTTACCTCTATATCAATGATGGACACGCACATTTTACACTGGCTGATAAAAAAATGATCCCACTGGACGCCATCGGGATGGTTACTTCGGCGGTATTTGCAGATGTAAACAAAGATGGCTGGCAGGATTTAATAGTAACTGGTGAATGGATGCCGGTAAAAGTGTTTATCAATAACAAGGGAGTTTTTAGCGAAAAAGATGTTCCCGGTTCTACAGGCCTTTGGCAAACTGTTTATACCAGCGATATCAATGGCGATGGATATCCCGATATACTCGCTGGCAATTGGGGACATAATACAAAATTGTGGGCAGGGAAAAACGGGCCGGTAAAATTATATGTAAAGGATTTCGATAAAAATGGATCGGTAGAACAGGTGATGGCTTATACAGTTGATGGAAAGGAATATACATTCCTGGCAAAAGATGAATTGGAACGATCGCTCCCGGTATTGAAAAAGGCCTATCTCACCTATGGTGAAGTGGCGGGTAAAACGGTTGATTATATGTTTTATGATCTGTTTAAGGATTATGTCGAACAAAAAGCAGAGACACTTGGCTCCGCCGCATTCATTAATGATGGGAAAGGGAATTTTACAAAAGAGGATTTACCGGAATCAATGCAGCTCGCTCCGATCTTTTCATTCCAGCAATCACCAGGCGGAAATAATAATAATAATAAAATGTTTGTCAGCGGCGGCAATTTTTTTGATGTAATACCTTACGAAGGAAGGTACGATGGACAGCCCGCTGCTTTATTTGAAATGGATAATAAAAATACAGGAAGATATATACCACAACCGGGTTTGTCAGGCATCAAAGGACAAGTGAGGGATTTGAAATGGATACATACCCGTGCATTTGGAGATATATTGGCGGTGGCAAGAAATAACCAACCCCTGATATTTTTACGATACAGGCAATAGCTGCATTTATTTTGAAATAAAACGAGAAGGTATGATGCGATTCTTATTTACAGGTTCATGTGTGATACTGATAGCAGCGGCCTGCAGCAAAGGCTCATCGCCGGCGCCGCCATCGCCCGGTGTTTTTAAAGTGCTGAGCAGTTCTATTAACGGCCAGGTATTTCAAACACCATCTATCAATATCAGTTCATCGCCGGTTATAAAAGTTTCCTTTTCATCAAAAATAGATAAAAGCCTCGTCGGCGGAAATGTATTACTGACTGCAAAGACCGGAACGGTTGCGTCCTATAACGTAACCTATCAAAACAATGACAGCACCATGGTTATTCAGCCAACTGCGGCATTGGGTTCTATCACAGAATATTCATTGGATATTACAACGGGCTTACAATCGCAGGAGAAAGTAAAGTTGCAGTCAGCAGCTTCCTATGATTTTATAACAGCGGTTGATTCAATTGATAAATTCCCCCGGATATCGGACAGCGCATTGCTTGACCTCGTAGAAAAACAAACCTTTAAATACTTCTGGGATTTCGGTCACCCAACTTCCGGTTTGGCAAGAGAAAGAAATACTTCCGGTGATGTGGTTACAACAGGCGGTTCCGGTTTCGGCGTTATGTCTATCCTGGCAGCAGTAAACAGGAATTTTATTACCCGTTCACAGGGATTGGCAAGGATGCAGACGATTGTTGCTTTTTTAAAAAATACTGCACAGAAATTTCATGGTGCATTTCCACATTGGTTAAATGGCAATACCGGTGTGGTAGTTCCATTCAGCCAGAAAGATGATGGTGCTGATTTGGTGGAGACATCTTATTTAATGCAGGGACTGCTGTGCGCCCGTCAATATTTTAATGGAGCAGACATCAGCGAAACAAACCTGCGTACCGATATCAATACCATTTGGAATGGTGTGGAATGGAGCTGGTTCCGGCAAAACAATCAAAACGTATTGTACTGGCACTGGAGTCCGAATTATAACTGGGATATGAATTTTCCCATTCATGGCTGGAATGAAGCGTTGATAACCTATGTTATGGCAGCTTCATCCACAACATTTGCCATTCCAAAAGCAGTGTATGATAACGGCTGGGCCGGAAGCCCGGGCTTTGCCAACAATAATACATATTACGGTTACCAGTTGCCGTTAGGTCCGTCCATGGGAGGCCCGTTGTTTTTTGCGCACTATTCGTTTTTGGGTATAAACCCGAACAGCCTTACCGATGCATACGCCGATTATGCGAGGCAAACTAAGAACCATGCTTTGATTAATTATAGTTATTGTGTTTCCAATCCCAAAGGATATTACGGGTACAGCGATCAGAGCTGGGGATTAACGGCCTGTGATGTGCCCGGAGGTTACAATGCCAACTCACCCACCAATGATATTGGGGTGATTGCGCCAACGGCGGCATTGTCGTCATTTCCCTATACACCAGCTCAATCTATGAAAGCGCTGCAATTTTTTTATTACAAGCTGGGTGATAAACTTTGGAGCGATTATGGTTTTTATGATTCTTATTCATTGAAAGATGCCTGGTTTTCCGGGAGCACACTGGCCATTGACCAGGGACCAATCATAGTGATGGTGGAGAATTACCGGAGCGGTTTGTTGTGGAACCTGTTTATGAGTTGCCCGGAGGTAAAAACTGGTATGCACAACCTGGGTTTTGTAAGCCCATATTTATAACACAAGATTATACCTGCGAATGAAAAAGACATGTATCCGGTTGCTGACAATGGGCTTTTTATGTATAACGGTTCATACATATAGCCAAAAGAAAACTCCCGCGGCCAGTTCTTTACTGGTTCCTGTTCAGCAAAACCTCAGTGATTCCGCATTGCTTGACCTTGTAGAAAAGCAATCGTTCAAATATTTCTGGGATTTTGCTCACCCTGTGAGCGGTATGGCAAGGGAAAGGAGCAATACAGATTTTGATTATGGAAATGAAGTAGTCACTACAGGTGGAACTGGTTTTGGTGTGATGGCAATTGTTGCCGCCACCGATCGGAAATGGATAACGAGGGATACAGCAGCGCGGCATTTATTAAAAATGGTCAACTTCCTGCTGAAGGCTAATTCTTATCACGGCGTGTTTCCGCATTGGATGAATGGGGAAACAGGTAAGACCATTCCTTTTGGCAGGAAAGATGATGGCGCTGATTTGGTCGAAACATCCTATCTCTTCGAAGGGCTATTATGTGCCAGGCAATATTTTAATGGAGATAACCAGGTGGAATATGAATTGCGAAACCGTATCGGCTGGCTGTGGAATGAAGTAGAGTGGAACTGGTTCACCAAGGGTGGAGAAGAAGTGCTGTATTGGCACTGGAGCCCCAATAATGGATGGGCGATGAATTTCCCCGTAAGAGGATTTAATGAATGTTTAATCATGTATGTACTGGCTGCCTCTGCAGACAATTATCCCGTTAGTGATGCAGTATACCATCGTGGATGGGCACAAAGCAATTTCTTTCTAAATGGCAAAACTTTCTATGGAATAAAACTGCCCCTTGGCTTTGATTACGGTGGCCCATTGTTCTTTTCCCAGTATTCTTTTCTCGGCCTCGATCCACGTGGCTTAAAAGATCGCTATGCAGATTACTGGGAACAAAACCTGAACCATACATTAATCAACCGGGAACATTGTGTCCGTAACCCGAAAGGATTTAAAGGGTATGGTCCTGACTGCTGGGGATTGACTGCCAGTGATACTTACGATGGATACAATGCGCATTCGCCCACCAATGATTTTGGAACCATTTCCCCTACAGCAGCTATATCCGCTTTCCCGTATACACCGCAGTACAGTATGCAGGCGCTAAAATATTTTTACTATAAAATGGGAAATAAAATCTGGGGCGTGAATGGATTTACGGACGCATTTAATGAAACAAAAAACTGGTTTGCACAATCCTACCTCGCTATCGACCAGGGACCGGAAGTAGTTATGATAGAAAACTACCGGACCGGATTGTTGTGGAAATTATTTATGAGTTGCCCGGAAATAAAAAGAGGATTGAAGAAACTGGATTTTCAAAGTCCCTGGTTAAATAAATAGTTACCAGGGTTTATTTATTCAGCATCATGATAACCCTAAAACGATTTGCCGCCTTCATCGCTTTTTGTTTTTGTGTATATGGCTTGCATGCACAGAAAGCACGAAAAGCCGTATTTGTCATTGCAGATGGTATTCCTGCGGATGTAATTGAAAAATTATCGCTTCCGGCTATTCGTACCATTAGTAAAGCCGGTGCTTATACACGCGCGCATGTAGGCGGAGAAAAAAACACGTATTCACAAACACCAACGATATCTGCGGTTGGTTATAACAGCCTGCTTACCGGAACCTGGGTAAACAAACACAATGTTTGGGACAACAATATCGCAAACCCCAATTATCATTACTGGAATATATTTCGTTTTTTCAAAACACAGTACCCGGAAAAGAAAACAGCCATATTTTCTACCTGGCTGGACAACCGGACAAAGCTTATCGGCAGTGAAGCGAAAGAAGCAGGAAACCTGCAACCGGATTTTTATTTCGACGGAATAGAACTCGATACTGTCAAATATCCGCATGATAAGAATGGATATTTCTACCACCTCATCGATGAAGCAGTTACAGATACCGCAGTTGCTTATATAAAAAGAGAAGCGCCGGATTTGTCCTGGGTTTATTTGGAATATACGGATGAAATGGGCCACCGTTACGGCAACAGCCCGCAGTTGAATGATGCTGTTACCAAAATGGACAAACAGGTAGGCCGCATTTGGGAAGCTATACAATACCGCAGGAAAACATTCAATGAAGACTGGGTCATTTACATTACCACTGATCATGGGCGCGATACGACTGGCTACAATCATGGCGGGCAGGGTAAGCGGGAGAGGACTACCTGGATAGTAACCAGTGAAAAACATGTAAACAGTTATTTTTTCCGGCAACCACCGGCAATCGTAGATATCATGCCGTCATTGGCAGATTATTTACACATCAGTATTCCGAAAGAACAATTGTATGAACTGGATGGTATTTCTCTGACAGGAAATGTATCTGCCTGTAACGCAGAAGCGCATTTTTCGAATAATAAGATAACCGTTGCATGGAAGACGATCAATAAAAAAGGTATGGCCCAAATCTGGCTCACGACGACCAACCATTTCAAAACTGGTGGCAGGGATGAATACCAACTGGTAGGAACAGCACCTGTAGAAAAAGGAACTGCCATGATAGATGTAACAAAAATCCCTTCGGGCTTTTATAAAATTGTAATTGAGTTTCCATATAATTTTTTGAACAGGTGGATTGTGGTAAAAAAGTGATATAAAATATTATCTGATAAAAATTATTCAGCATGATTCGCCGGGTTATTACAACACTGTTGGTTTTTTTATTCGTGGCAGTTGTTTGTGCACAAAAAAATAAAAAGCCAGCAACACTCTTTCCCGATTCAATTGCTCCCGTTGGAATTATCCAGGGGCTGAACGATTCCGCGCTATTGGACGTGGTACAGCGGCAAACATTTCGTTACTTCTGGCATTATGGTCACCCGGTCAGTGGTTTAGCGCGCGAAAGAAGTAATACCATCCGCGCCGATTATTTCTGGGACTATAACAATGAAGCATACGATGAACCAAATTTCAGCAAGGGAACCTATGGCCCCGAAGCGTGTGCGATTGGTGGTACAGGCTTTGGCATTCTTTCCACCATTGTAGCCGTACACCGTCACTGGATAGGAAGGGATACTGCATTGAAGCGCCTGGTAAAAATAGTTGACTTTCTCAATAAGGCAGATAGTTATCATGGCATCTTCCCGCATTTTATGAATGGAGAAACTGGTAAAACCATTCCATTTGGAAAACTGGATGATGGGGCAGACATTGTTGAAACCAGTTACCTGCTGATGGGATTGCTTTGTGCCCGCGAGTATTTTAATGGAGATACTCCACTGGAAAAATATTTTCGCAGTCGTGTCAGCAATTTGTGGAACGTTGCCAACTGGAATTGGCATACAAAGGGAGGCAACACATTATTATACTGGCACTGGAGCCCCTGGAATGATTTTGATATGAACTTTCCAGTACGTGGCTGGAATGAATGCCTGATCACTTATATCATGTCGGCATCTTCACCCACCCATGCCATTGCGCCGGAAGTGTATTTTAATGGTTATGTAAACAGTACTTCCTATATCAACGATAAAACTTATTATGGTATTAAACTGCCACTGGGGTTTGAATATGGCGGCCCTTTATTTTTTGCACACTATACTTTTATGGGCGTCGACCCGCATGGCTTGCAGGACTGGCATACGAATTACTGGGAACAAAATAAAAATCATACCTTAATCAACCGGGCATGGTGCATCGATAACCCGCATAAGTTTAAAGGCTATGGCGAAAACTGCTGGGGACTTACTGCCGGAGACAGTTATAAAGGATACGTAGCACATTGCCCGCAGGAAGACCTGGGAGTTATACAACCCACGGCAGCACTTTCTTCTTTTCCCTATACCCCTGAATTCAGTATGCAGGCCCTGAAACATTTTTATTACGACCTTGGCAACAAAATATGGAGCGATTATGGATTTGTTGACGGGTTCAGCGAAACGCAAAACTGGTATGCAAAAAGTCATTTGGCCATTGACCAGGGCCCCATTGTTGTGATGATAGAAAATTACAGGAGTGGTTTGATCTGGAACCTCTTTATGAAAATTCCCGATGTGCAATCCGGGCTAAAGAAACTCGGTTTTAAAAGTCCATGGTTACAATGAGATGAGTGATGTGAAAGTGTGTAACGATCTTTTTATTAAACAATCAAATTACGGCCTGTTGGCCGGGCTTTAAAAATGTTTGCTATGAAAAAATTTCTTTTTTCACCAGAGCCCATCTGGCTCAATAACGGTATTGGTTTGATTAGGATTGTCATAGGAATATTCCTGGTATATCACGGCGCAGAAATTTTTGAAGCAGCAAAGATGAAAGAATACAGTACCTGGGATTCATTTAAAAATTCGGCTTCACCGGCTACAATGGTATACCTTGGTAAAGGAGCCGAATTTGTGAGCGGTTGCCTGCTGGTACTTGGGTTTTTAACAAGGGTGGCAAGTATCGTCGTCATTGGTACATTGGGATATATTGCTTTTTTTATCGGGCATGGAAAGGTTTGGTACGATGATCAGCATCCATTTATGTTTGTGTTATTTGGATTGCTGTTCATATTCGCAGGGCCGGGCAGTTGGAGTTTGGATAAACTACAATTTAAAAGATCATAACAGGAAAAATAAATTGTCATTAATGAAAGGATTAGTTTTTATTATAAGTGCAGTATTGCTGATTGGTTTGAATGCAACTGCCCAAACTCAAAAAACTTATTGCAATCCGATCAATATCGATTATGGTTATACGCCCATACCCAATTTCAGTGAATGGGGCAGGCACCGTGCAACGGCCGATCCGGTGATTGTTACGTATAAGGGCGATTACTATTTATTCAGCACCAACCAATGGGGCTACTGGTGGAGCAGTGATATGCTGCACTGGAATTTTATTGCGCGGTCTTTTTTAAAACCGTATCATCATGTGTACGATGATCTTTGTGCACCTGCTGTATGTGTTATGGGCGATACCATGCTGGTTTTTGGAAGCACTTATTCTTCCAATTTCCCTATGTGGATGAGTACCGATCCCAAAGCCAATCAATGGAAAGAAGCAGTGGATTCATTTGCCATCGGCGGATGGGACCCTGATATTTTTTTGGATGATGATGGTAAACTGTACATGTACAATGGCAGCAGCAACCGCTATCCATTGTACGGCATACAACTGAACCGGAAAACATTGCAGCCAATCGGTACGCGGAAAGAAATGTATTTTCTGGAAGACTGGCGCTACGGCTGGCAGCGGTTTGGTGAATACATGGACAATACATTTTTAGATCCATTTATCGAAGGCGCCTGGATGACAAAACACGGAGGTAAATATTATTTGCAGTTTGGTGCACCCGGAACAGAATTCAGCGGATATGCCGATGGTGTTACCGTCAGCGATAATCCACTGGGCCCGTTTGAGGCACAACCGGATCCCTTGTCATTCAAGCCAGGCGGCTTTGCCCGCGGAGCCGGTCATGGAAGTACTTACCAGGACAAATGGAACAATTACTGGCATATATCTACGATTACCATTGCTGTTAAAAATAATTTTGAAAGAAGGTTGGGTATCTGGCCGGCAGGATTTGACAAAGACGGGGTGATGTATATGAATGCGGCATTTGGCGATTATCCGCATTACCTGCCCAGCGGCCCTTCCGATCATTTGCAAAGCCAGTTTACCGGCTGGATGCTGCTGAACTATAATAAACCAGTAATGGTTTCTTCCACCTATGCCAGTTACGCACCCAACAATGCAGTGGATGAAAACATCAAAACTTACTGGAGTGCTGCATCGGGCAGCAAAGGAGAATGGATTCAAACTGATTTGGGAAATATCAGTACGGTAAATGCTGTTCAAATCAACTACGCCGACCAGGATGTGGACAGTGCATTCCTGGGAAAGATTCCCAATATTTTTCACCAGTATAAATTATATGCTTCGATTGATGGTAAGAAATGGAATGTAATTGCCGATAAAAGCAATAATAAAACCGATATTCCGCACGAATACCTTGAACTGGCACAACCAGTTCAGGCGCGTTATATAAAATTGGAGAATATTCACATGCCTACCGGTAAATTTGCTATTAGCGGATTGCGCGTATTTGGTGATGGCAACGGTGCTAAACCAGATCCTGTAACCAGTTTGATTGTATTGCGAACTGAAAAGGACAAACGCAGTGCCTGGATTAAATGGTCGCCGGTGAATAATGCCTTTGCTTACAATATATATTTTGGAACCGCACCCGATAAACTGTACAATTGTATTATGGTGCACAATGCCAATGAATATTATTACAAAGGAATGGATTTAAAACGCACATACTATTACACGATAGAAGCCATTAACGAAAACGGCGTATCAAAAAGATTCCCGGTCGTTAAAGTAGATTAAAAGAAAAGAATATTTTTTATGAAACGATTCCTGCACCTGTTATGTATTGCAATGCTGTTTGCAACAACGGCATCAGCACAGGCTGCTTTTTCCGACGAGATAGCGGCTTTTAAAAAGGCAGATGAAAAAAACCTCCCGCCAAAAAATGCTATTTTGTTTGTAGGCAGTTCATCTTTCAGGATGTGGCAGGATGTACAGGATTATTTCCCCGGGTATACTATTATTAACCGTGGGTTTGGCGGTTCTTCCCTACCCGATGTCATTCATTTCGCCAATGATATCATCTTTCCTTATCAGCCCAAACAAATTGTGATCTATTGCGGCGAAAATGATTTTGCTGCTTCAGATACGGTATCGGTACCAACAGTATTCAGCCGGTTCCAGCAATTATTTTTGATCATCAGGAAAAAAATGCCATCCGTTCCCATCGTATTTATTTCCATAAAGCCAAGCCCGAGCAGGCAGCGCCTGATGCCAAAAATGCTGGAGGCAAACCTGCTGATAAAAAACTATTTAAAGAAACAATCACGGGCAGTGTATGCAGATGTATATTATAAAATGATGAATGCAGACGGAACGCCGCGTAAGGAATTATTCGGTAGTGATAACCTGCACATGAACAGCAAGGGATATGCCATCTGGAAAGAAGTATTATTGCCTTACCTGTTAAAATAACCCAATAAATTACCCACTTATTTATCAACTAAAAACTCGATGCTGTATGTTTAAACGATTATTGCTGGTGGCAGTGGTTGCATGCGCCGTTCAGTACACCAACGGACAGTCGCCAGATGCAAAGATGAATGCCTATGTAAGCGAACTGATGAAGAAAATGACACTGGAGGAAAAAATTGGTCAGCTCAATCTGCTGACACCCGGCGGCGGTGTAGCCACGGGAGCGGTGGTAAGTAAAGATGTGGAGACAAAAATAAAATCTGGTAGTGTCGGTGGTTTATTCGGCGTTATAGGTGCCGATAAAATAAGGAAGGCACAGGAACTTGCAGTTACGACTTCAAGATTGCACATACCATTGATATTTGGATCGGATGTTATTCACGGGCATAAGACAACATTCCCCATTCCTTTGGGATTATCCTGCAGTTGGGATATTCCATTGATTGAAAAAAGTGCGCGCATTGCTGCTACTGAAGGTACGGCCGATGGTTTGTCATGGGCTTTTTCGCCGATGGTGGACATCGCCCGTGATCCGCGCTGGGGAAGGATTGCAGAGGGTGCCGGTGAAGACCCCTATTTAGGTTCGCAAATCGCAAAGGCAATGGTGCGTGGTTACCAGGGAACCGATTTGACAAAGGACAATACACTGATGGCCTGTGTCAAACATTTTGCCCTGTACGGTGGCGCAGAAGCGGGAAGGGATTATAATACCGTTGATATGAGCCGCATCAAAATGTATGAATACTATTTACCGCCATACAAAGCTGCCGTGGAGGCAGGTGTGGGCAGCGTAATGAGTTCGTTCAACGAAATTGATGGAATACCTGCAACCGGAAACCAGTGGCTGCTGACAGATTTGCTGCGCAAGCAATGGGGCTTCAAAGGTTTTGTTGTATCTGATTATACTTCCGTGAATGAAATGATTGCACATGGCATGGGTGATTTACAAACTGTATCTGCACTGGCATTGAATGCAGGATTGGATATGGATATGGTGGGTGAAGGTTTTTTAACCACACTCAAACAATCATTGAAAGAAGGAAAAGTAACGCTGAAGCAAATTGATGACGCCTGCAGGCGCATCCTGGAGGCAAAATACAAACTTGGTTTGTTTAAAGATCCATACCGCAATGTCAGCGTTGATCGTGCTGCAAAAGAAATACTGACTGCAGATACAAGAAAGCAGGCCAGGGAAATAGCAGCACATTCATTTGTATTGCTGAAAAACGACAATCAAGCCCTCCCACTGAAGAAATCAGGCACTATTGCATTGATAGGGCCGCTGGCCGACAGCAAAAGAAATATGCTCGGCACCTGGAGTGTATCGGGTGACTGGCAGCAATCTGTTAGTGTGATAGAGGGGATGAAAAATGTTGCAGGCGGAAATGTAAATATCATTTACGCAAAAGGTGCGAATATAGCTGATGACAGTTTACTCGTAAAAAGAACCAATGTATTCGGTCCGGAAATCGAAACAGACAAACGTTCCCCGGAAGAAATGATCAAAGAAGCAGTCGATGCAGCAGGTAAATCAGATGTGGTGGTAGCAGTAGTAGGTGAAGCAGCAGACATGACCGGTGAAGCATCCAGCCGTTCAAACATCAGCATCCCACACAGCCAGCAAATGTTATTGCGCGAGTTGGCAAAAACAGGAAAGCCGCTGGTTATTGTTTTATTCAATGGAAGACCAATGACACTCGGATGGGAAAGTGAACATGCAACTGCCTTGCTGGATGTATGGTTTGGCGGAACAGAAGCAGGTAATGCGGTGGCCGATGTATTGTTTGGAAATTACAATCCTTCCGGAAAACTAACCACCAGTTTCCCACGTAGTGTAGGTCAAATTCCCATCTATTACAATCATAAGAATACCGGTCGTCCTTATAATGGAGAAGAGTTTTCCAAATTCAAATCCAATTACCTGGATATTTCAAACGATCCATTGTATCCGTTTGGATATGGATTGAGCTATACCAGTTTTACCTACAGCAATATTTCCCTGAATAAAACTGCCATTACCGCCAGTGACAAACTGGAGGTGAAAGTGAAAGTGACCAATACCGGTAATTACGACGGCGAAGAAACGGTACAGTTATATACACACGACCTGGTGGGAAGCATTGCCCGGCCGGTAAAAGAACTGAAAGGATTCAAGAAAGTATTTTTAAAGAAAGGAGAAAGCGCGGATGTTTCATTTACACTGACTGTAAACGATCTTCGTTTTTACAATAAAGACCTGAAGTATGTGTATGAACCGGGCGATTTCAAAGTATTTGTGGGCACCAGCTCGCAAAATGTAAAGGAAGCAGATTTTAAAGTATTGAAATAAATAGTTTGCTTAAAATAGTTTTAATCAAATGAGGGTGGCGCTTCGGCGCCACTCTCTTATTTTTGTAACATGACTGGAATTAAGAATATCATATTCGACCTGGGTGGAGTTATACTCAACATTGATTTTAACCGCACTGCAAAAGCTTTTACTGATTTGGGCATTGATGATTTTTCAAAGCATATAACAAAGTTCCAGGCATCTTCTCTATTCCTGGATTATGAAACAGGATTGATAGACGATGATACATTTATAAAGGGTATTCAATCCTTGTCACCCAAACCACTTTCTGAACAGGAAGTGATCGATGCGTGGAATGCACTGCTACTTGATTTCCCGGAAGAGCGCATTGCTTTTTTAAAACTATTAAGAAAAAAATACCGTCTTTTCCTGCTGAGTAATACAAATGCCATTCACCTGGTAGAATTTCAAAAAAGATTTTATGCACTCACCGGCAATTACCTGGAGGGTGTTTTTGAAAAAACATACTATTCGCATGTAGTGAAATTGCGCAAGCCCAGTGAGGCCATTTATCAATTGGTAGTATCAGAAAACAGTCTCATACCATCTGAAACACTTTTTGTCGATGATACTGCTGTTAATTTCCAGGGGTCTGAAAAAATAGGGCTGAAATCGGCGCATATACCGCCGCCAAAAACCATTCTTGACCTGGGATTATTGTAAGGATGGAAACATTCCCTGTTCTATTTCACCTCTTCAAAATCGATATAGTCGCCGGACGGCGTTTTCTTTTGCTGAGGCGTTGCGGTGGTGTTAGCAGATGAATGCTGCTGGTGTTGCTGCGCATTCATATGTTCATTCATTTGCTGCTGCATGGTCCTGAATTGGCGGTGCATTTGACGGGAAGCGGTAAAAATCGGAAGTATTACATCAAAGATGATTTTATACGCCACGTAAATAGCCAGTGCCAGTAATAAATAACGTATCATAAGTAACATTAAAGGTACAAAACGGTAACAATCCATTCCTGTTAATGTTTATTTAATCGCCAATTTGGATGGAATAGTAGCTTTACCTTACATTTGCATAGGAAAATGATTCAAGAGAAGGGAACGGACACCGTTCCCTTCTTCTTTGTAGCAATGGCAAACGAACAGCAAATACAGGCTATTACGGGCATGATGACGCAGTTGCTGGAGGACAACCCGGACTGTTTCTTGGTAGAAGTGCGCATTAAACCAACTAATAATGTGCGCGTTATGCTGGATGCCGACAATGGCCTTCCCATTGCAAAATGCGTGAGATTCAACCGTGCCCTGTATAAACAAATAGAAGAATCCGGGCTTTTCCCCGGGGGTGATTTTTCGCTGGAAGTGTCTTCACCGGGCCTGGACGAGCCGCTCAAACTTTACCGGCAATATGTAAAAAATACCGGCAGAAAAGTAGAGGTTCAGCTCAATGATGGAACGGTAGTGGAGGGTAAAATGGTGTCGGTGTCGGAACAAGAACTGATAGTGGAGGAAACAAAGGGGAAAAACAAGAAAAAAGAAATAGTACAGCATACTATCCCATTTAACAATATAAAATCAACCAAAATTCAAATAGTGTTTTAAAAATTGAAAGAGTTATGGCAAGTATTAACCTAATTGAGGCTTTCCAGGAATTTAAAGACGCGGAAAATATTGACCGCCCCACCATGATGAAAGTGGTGGAAGATGTATTTAAAACCCTGCTGCGCAAAAAATACGGAAGCGATGAAAACTTCGACGTCATTGTAAACGCAGAAAAGGGTGACCTGGAAATTATGCGCCGCCGTATGATTGTCAACGACGGGGAAGTAAATGATCCGCTCGCGGAAATTGCTTACAGCGACGCCGCTAAAATAGAGCCCGATTTTGAAGTAGGGGAAGAGTTGTATGAAGGAATAGATATTATGGATTTTGGACGCCGTGCCATCCTCGCTGCCAAACAAACACTGGCCAGCCGTATCGGCGATTTGAAGAAAAACGTACTGGTAAAAAAATATAATGAACGGGTAGGCGAAATTGTAAGCGCAGAAGTGTACCAGGTTTGGAAAAAAGAAATTTTATTGCTCGATGAGGAAGGCAATGAACTAATCCTTCCAAAAAGCGAACAAATTCCACAGGATTACTTTAAAAAAGGTGAATCCATCCGCGCCGTGGTAAGAAGGGTTGATTTAAAAAATAACACCCCGGTGATTATTCTTTCAAGGACAAGCCCCGAGTTCCTGGCCAAATTATTGGAAATAGAAGTTCCGGAGATATTCGACGGACTGATTGTTATAAAGAAAATTGTACGCGATCCGGGTGAAAGGGCAAAAGTAGCCGTAGAATCCTACGATGATCGTATTGACCCGGTGGGTGCCTGTGTGGGTATGAAGGGCAGCCGTATTCACGGTATCGTTCGCGAACTGAAGAATGAAAATATTGATGTCATCAACTGGACTGCCAATACACAGTTATTAATACAGCGTTCACTGACCCCTGCAAAAATCACCAGTATGAACCTGGACAATGAAAATATGCAGGCGGACGTGTACCTGAAACCAGATCAGGTATCTTTGGCTATTGGGCGCAAAGGTGTCAATATCAAACTGGCACAGGAATTAACCGGTTACAGTATCGATGTGTTCAGGGATAATGAAGGAGAAGTGGAAGAATTCGATATTGATTTGGAAGAATTCAGCGATGAAATCGAAACATGGATCATTGATGAACTGAAAAGAATTGGTTGCGATACTGCAAGAAGCGTATTATTGCTGACGGCAGATGAACTGGAAAGAAGAACAGACCTGGAAAGAGAAACAATAGATGATGTAAGAAAAGTACTGGAAGCAGAATTTCAAAAAGGATAAACTATTGCCGCAATACGATAACAGAAGGCAGGCAATGGTTTACCGGAGATAACAATTTAATTTTATTAATTACTGAATGTCAGAAATTACAACACCACGATTAATGGCGGCCGCCAAGGAGTTTAACATAGGGAAAGATACCCTCGTTGAATTTCTTATTGGCAAAGGATTTAGTAAAGATGATCTGAAGCCAACTTCAAAGCTTTCGGAAGAGATGTATCGTTCCCTGCAGCAGGAGTTCCAAAGTGATAAAGTAGCCAAGATCAAAAGTGATCAGATCGATTTGCCAAAAGGTGGCATAGCCGACGGACGAAAGAAAAAAGACGAGGAAGAAATTTCCTTTAAAAAAGAAACAGCACCGGCTAAAAAGGTAGT
Organism: Chitinophagaceae bacterium; assembly: GCA_044223995.1. GTDB lineage: Bacteria > Bacteroidota > Bacteroidia > Chitinophagales > Chitinophagaceae > JACMLD01. The sequence goes on along the minus strand of JBGALE010000006.1, from coordinate 189,337 downwards.
CAAGGAAGAAAAACCGGCAGAGGAAGTAAAAGTACCCGTAGTAGAAGAAGTTGTTCCCGCCGAAGAACCAGTAAAATCAGAAATCAAAGAACCTGAGATTGTAAAGACCGAAGTTCCGGAAATTGAAGGGCCGAAAGTCTTGGATAAAATAGATCTCTCAGCCATCGATTCCTCAACACGCCCAAAAAAGACCAGCAAGAAAAAAGAGGAAGTCAAAGAAGAAGAACCAGCCAGGGGAAAAGAAACCGCTGCAAAAGGAAAGAAGAAAAAAGCAGAGACACCCGAAGTAGAAATAGTAGCGAAAAAAGAAGAAGCCGTTGTCCCTGAAGCAGAAACGCCTGTTGTTGAAGAACCACAGGCGCCTGTCATTGAAAATATCAGGGCCGAGAAACTGGAAGGGCCTAAAATTCTCGGAAAAATTGATTTACCTGTTGACAGCGATACCAGGCCAAAACCGAATGAAGAAAGGCGCAAGCGCAAACGCATCCCGATTGATAAAAAAGGTGATCAGTTTGTGTCAAGACAGCAACAGCCGGGCGGTGGCCAGCAAGGGGGGCAACAAGGTCCACAACCACCCAGGCAGGGCATAGGCATTTTCAAGAGAGGTGATGGTGCAGGAGCCGGAGCTCCTAACAGGGGCGCCGGTGGCGGACAAGCCGGTGGTGGATTCAGGAGGGGCGGACCTCCGCAACGTGGTGGTGGTGCGGGCAGGGACAGGCGCGAAGTAAAAGAAATCGATAAAAAAGAAATCCAGGATAAAATCAGGGAAACACAGGCCAAACTTGCAGGGGCAGGTGGCCGTGGTAAGAGCCTGAAAGCAAAATACCGCCGTGAAAAACGCCAGGAAATTGCAGATCATGAAGGGGAAGAGACACTGGACAACAAACTGCAGTTAACGGAATTTATCAGTGTGAGCGAATTGGCCAACCTGATGGATGTGAGCTATGCAGATGTTATCAGCAAATGTATGGGCCTTGGCCTGATGGTATCCATCAACCAGCGACTGGAAGCAGATGTTATCGAGCTCGTAGCCGGTGAGTTTGGCTTTGATGTAGAGTTTATCGATATGGATAAGCAGGCGGAAATGGAGGAAGAGGAAGAAGAGGATGATCCCGAAGAACTTAAACCGCGTGCACCAATTGTAACCATCATGGGTCACGTTGACCATGGTAAAACATCATTGCTCGATTATATCCGCAGTGCGAATGTGGTTGCCGGAGAGGCAGGTGGTATTACCCAACATATTGGTGCCTACGAAGTAACCGTGCAAAACGGAAGGAAGATTGCATTCCTGGATACACCCGGTCACGAAGCGTTTACTGCCATGCGTGCACGTGGTGCCAAGGTGACTGATATAGCAGTAATCGTAGTTGCCGCTGATGATGCCGTGATGCCGCAAACAAAAGAAGCGATCAGTCACGCACAGGCAGCAGGCGTTCCAATGATTTTTGCCGTAAATAAAATTGACAAGGACGGCGCCAACCCGCAAAAAATATATGAGCAACTTTCTGCTATGAATATCCTGGTGGAAGAATGGGGCGGTAAATACCAAAGCCAGGAACTGAGCGCCAAAAAAGGATTGAATGTTGATCTGCTGCTGGAAAAGATTTTGCTGGAAGCAGATTTACTGGAACTCAAAGCGAATCCCGATAAAGAAGCATCTGGTACCATCATTGAAGCCTCACTTGATAAGGGCCGTGGTTATGTAGCTACGGTGCTCGTTCAAAATGGTACACTGCGGCTGGGCGACCTGATGGTCAGTGGTCAGCACTATGGCCGTATTAAGGCCATGACGAACGAAAGAAACCAAAAAGTGGAAATAGCTCCGCCATCTACGCCGGTTCAAATACTTGGTTTGAATGGTGCGCCACAGGCAGGTGAGAAATTTAAAGTATATGAAGACGAAGCCGAGGCAAAAGAAATAGCTACCAAACGGGCACAGATACTTCGCGAACAGGGTATACGAACCAAAAAGCATATTACACTTGATGAAATTGGCCGCAGGCTGGCACTGGGTAACTTTAAACAACTGAACCTGATTATTAAAGGTGATGTGGATGGATCTGTAGAAGCGTTGACCGATTCACTGCAGAAATTATCTACAGAAGAAATAGCGGTGAGCGTGGTACACAAAGCAGTGGGTGCGATTACGGAAAGCGATGTTCTGCTGGCTACTGCATCCGATGCAGTAATAGTAGGCTTTAACTGCCGTCCTTCCCTCCAGGCTTCACGACTGGCAGAAAATGAAGGAGTGGAAATAAAAACCTATTCTATTATCTATAACGCCATCGAAGAAATCAAGAGTGCGATGGAAGGTATGCTGGAGCCGAAGATCCAGGAAAAGATTGTGGCCAATGTAGAAGTAAGGGAAGTGTACAAATTTGACAAAGCCACTGTAGCAGGATGTTTTGTAATGGATGGAAAAATCAGCAGAAACGCCAAAGTACGCATTATACGGGATGGAATCGTTGAATACCCCAAGGGTGAAGGACAGAGCGCCGAACTGGGTAGCCTCAAACGGTTCAAAGACGATGTGAAAGATGTCACCTCCGGTATGGAATGCGGGTTGACCATTAAAAATTTCAACGACCTGAAAGTGGGCGATGTAGTGGAAGCATTTGAAGAAGAAGAAGTAAAAAGAACATTATAAAAATAGGGTATACGGTGTAAGGTATAAGGTAAGAGGCGCTCTATCTCCCTTATACCTTTAACCTTTGCCTTTCCTGCATCAAACTTTTGTTAAAAGGGCAGCCAGCTCCACTCATTAACAGCAGCAGAGAATACTTTTGACATACATAGATTTTAATATGAAGCAACTCTCCTTATTTTCCATTGCATTAATCGTTTGTTTTTCTGCAACTGCACAAACACATAAAGTGATTGCAGATAAAATTGTAGGAATAGTAGGTGATAAAATAATATTGAGGTCGGATGTGGTCAATGAAATTCTCGATCGCCAGCGCCGTGGCGAACCCATTCCTGAAAATGCAGAATGCGCCATCATACAACAGGCGCTTGCCATGAAATCCCTGGTGCTGCAGGCTGAAAAAGATTCCATACAGGTGAGTGATGAAGAATTAGAATCGCTGATGGAAAACCAGGTACGTGGATTTATCCAGCAATATGGATCAAAAGAAATTCTTGAACAGGTAGCAGGAAGAACGGTGTATCAAATCAAGGAAGACTTTCGCATCCCGTTTAAGGAAAGGAAGCTGGCAGAGCAAATGCGCAACAAAATTGTTGAAGGCGTTAAAATAACACCGACAGAAGTAAAAGCATATTTCGATAAAATCCCCAAAGACAGTCTTGCATTTTATGAAAGTGAGGTAGAAATAGGACAAATAGTTGTTTACCCGAAAGCAAGCCGCGATTTGGATAAACTGGCTATTGATGAATTGACAGATTATAAAAAGCAGGTGGAATCAGGAACCAGGAAATTTGAAACACTCGCGAGCTTATATACAGATGATCCCGGCAGCAAGAGTACCGGTGGTATGTACAATATCAACCGTACCGAAAAACAATGGGACCCAACTTTTTTACAGGCAGCATTCCGGCTGAAAGAGGGACAGATATCACCTGTTATTAAATCCAAATTTGGTTACCACATCATTCAGATGGTCAACCGTGCCGGTGATGATGCCACCATCCGGCATATTTTAAGAATTCCCACTATCACGGATGATGAAGTAAAGCTGGCTGTAGATAAACTGGACTCTGTACGCGCGAAACTGATTGCCGGTACAGTAACTTTTGGTGAAGCAGTTAGCCGTTACAGTGAAGATGAAGCACAAAAATATACTGCCGGATTTATACAAGGCCCCAATGGAACATTCCTGACCATCGATCAACTGGATAAGGATCTTGTACAGGTATTGCCCAAATTAAAAGTGGGAGAATTTTCACAGCCCAATATTTTTACCGACGACCGTGGTAAAAAGGGTGTCAGGATTCTTTACTTAAAAACACGTACTGAGCCGCACCGCGAAAATTTAAAAGACGACTACAACAGGCTGGCCCAAAAAGCGATCGAAGAAAAGAAAGCAGCCGCCATGGAAAAATGGTTTGCTACAAAAATCCCTACCTATTATATCATGGTGGATGATGATTATAAAACCTGCCCACAGATAGATAAATGGGTGGTGCGTAGTACTGCAAAAAGCGCTCAATAAGGGTTAACACTTAAGTTTTCTAAATACATGAAAGGCACAGGCTACCCGGGTCTTTTTTTCGTTAAATTGAAATAGGTATTTTTCAGACAAGTGTCACACATACACTTGTCGTTGATTAGGTGCTTATTGAAAAACGTAGAGAAAAGTATTTAACCGGGTAAACATGATTACGACCCCTAAAAAATCCAGACCTGCGATTAACCAAACCGTCAGTTACTCATTTTTGGTTCAAACAGGCTTAAACGGAAACATTATAAAAGCAAACGATGTGTTTGCACAGGCAATTGGTATATCCCAAAACCAGCTAGAAGACTTATCACTGCTTTCTTTTTTTGGAAAGAACTATTTTTTCTCCTCTGCCGCGGACCTCGTAAATATTTTACAGCACTCCTCTTCTTTTGAATTTGAGACCACTATCAGGCCACCAAAAAAGCCGGAACTTCTTACCAAATGGATCGTTTCAAAAATAACTACTGAAAACAATTCTGTGCAAATACTTGAGTGGATTGGTGAATTGGTGCCCGACAATAAAACCATACCAGCCGGATTCCAGGAAGGCGAATTGTACAGGACTATTTTTGTACACAGTCCGCAACCCATGTGGGTTATTGAAACCGAAACACTACACCTGCTCGACGCCAATGGCGCTGCATGTAAATACTATGGTTATCCAAAGGAAGAGTTTCTAAAATTATCTGTTACTGACTTGTGGCCCGAACCAGGTACAAAAGAACTGGTTGATTATTTTTCAAAAGGCAATGATTCGCATTCCAGCGAAAGATCTGCAATTGTTCACCAGAGAAGGGATGGTATTTTAGTTACAGTCGAAATCAGGCACTGTCATTTTACCTGCCAGGGGCAAAATGCTACGCTGGTAATTATTAATGATATTTCTGAGAAAAAGGAAACTGAAAAGATAATACAGGAAACAGAAAGCAGGTTCAGGAACATGGCAGATACGGCGCCGGTGATGATTTGGATGACAGATGAAAATGATAAAACCATTTATGTAAATAAATACTGGAGTGATTTTACCGGTGTTCGTATATCAGAAGCGATGGGCGATGGCTGGACCAAGGTTGTTTATCCGAAAGACAAACATATTGGTGTTGACGAATACAGGGCAGGCTTCGACAAACGGCAACCGGTATCACTGGTATACAGGTTAAAATTCCGCACCGGTGAGTATAGGTGGGTACTGGACAATGCGGTGCCACGTTTCCTCGATGACGGAACATTTCTTGGATATGTAGGTTCGGTGGTGGATATCAATGATCGTAAAATCGCTGAAGAAAAAGTGAAGATGCAGGCTGATTTGATCGAAAAAGTATCAGACGCTATTATTACCACTGATATCAATTTTAAAATAACCACCTGGAACCATGCAGCCGAAAATATTTATTGCATCAAAGCTGCTGATGCCATCGGGAAGTTGGTCGACCATCTGTTGGAATACGAATATGTAGGGACTACTTCGCAGGAGGCAATGGCTGTATTACTCGAAAATGGTAACTGGCAGGGAGAAGTTGTGTACCTGTGCCGTAGTACAAAACGTGTTCACCTCATGTGTTCCGTTAAGAAGCTAACCAATGAAAAACAGGAGACCATTGGGTTTATTGCTGTAAACAGAAATGTTACCGACAAGGTATTGGCGGAAGAGAAGATAAAAAAAAGTGAATCGTTCTACCGCTCACTGATTGGCGATTCGCTTGATGGAATTGCCCTGGCTGATATTAAGGGCGAAGTCACGTTTGTGGTACCATCGGTAACCAATATCCTGCAATTTCAGCCGGAAGAACTAATCGGGAAAAGTATTTTCGATATGGTGCATCCCGACGATGTTGCCTACGCAAGGGAACAATTTATCAGTGAAGTACAGTACGATCCCAAAGAGCAATATATCCAGGTGCGTGTACTGAAAAAGAATGGTGAATGGCTTTGGTGCTCTGTCCGGGGGCACAACCTCCTGCACAATGAATATGTGCGTTCCATCGTGGTATATTTCAATGACGATTCAAGAAGAAAATCGATAGAAGATGAATTGAAGGAAAGTGAAAAACGCTTTCGGTTATTGTCAGAAAATTCGAAAGATGTTGTTTGCCTTCATCATATAAACGGGTCTTATCTCTATGTATCTCCCTCTGCGTACCGGTTGCTCGGGTACAAACCGGATGAGTTGGTGGGAAGAAACCCATACGAATTTTTTCATCCTGCGGATATATCCGCGAAAAACGCATTTACAGCCATCCGTAACCTTAAAAAATTTATTACCAGCCCGTTTCAGTACCGTTTCAGAAAAAAGGACGGGAACTATGTATGCCTTGAAACGACCACGCAGCCTATCTACGGTTCGGGAAACAAAATCATATCACTGCAAACAACTTCCCGTGATATTACCGACAGGATGGAAGTATTGCAGGAATTGAAGAAAAAGGAACAGGCTTTCAGGAACCTGGCAGAGAATGCACCTACAATTATTCAAAGACTGGATAAAGAGTTTCGCTATGTGTATTGCAACAAAACCTACACTAATGTTTTTGGAAGACCGGTTGCAGATATCATTGGAAAAAAAGCAGAAGATTTGTTGCCGCCGGGCACTGACAAGGATCGGTTTCTGCATGCTGCGGCGAAAGTATTCCGCGAAAAAGTAATTCAAACATTAAAAGTTCACCTGCACAGGCAGGATAACACAGAATGGGATTTCCTGGTTACCATTGCCCCGGAAATTAATGAATCCGGTGAGGCAGAAACCATTCTTGCCATCATCAGCAATATCACGGAGCTCAGCCGTAAAGAAGCTTTGCTCATTTCAAAAGAGGAGGAGTTGATCCAATCGCACCAGCGCTTTGAAATGGCAGTAAAGGCAACTTCCGATGCAATATTTGAATCGAATGTCGTTACTGGCTATACATTTATATCGCAGGAATTTACAGAACGCTTTGGCTATACACAGGAAGATATAAAAAATAAAGACCTGCAATGGATCATTGAGCGCATCCATACTGAGGATCGCCTTTCGGTGATTTCAAAAATCACACAAACTTTTGCAAAGAAAGAAAACTTCTGGCACGACGAATTTCGCTGGCGCTCCAAAGATGGATCATTTAAATATATTCTCAACCGCGCTTATTTATTTTACGATGAAGAAGGTAAGCCTTATAAAGCCGTTGGCTCCGTGCAGGATATTGGTGAAAGAAAAAATGCAGAATCATTACTGATACAAAAAGACATCTTATTAAGCGCTGCTGCACAGGCTGCAAACGAACTGCTGACGGCGGATATGGAATCGGGGATCAACAAAAGCCTGAATATTATTGGGGTAGCTGCCAAAGCAGACAGGTCATATATTTTCCAGTATTTTGAAAACAATATCGGGCAGGGAAATTATTACCGGCAGTTATACGAATGGAACTCCGGAAAAAATGAACCCCAGATCGATAACCCTGAATTGCAGGATTTTAAAGAAGAACACTACCCGGAGATATTTGGTCAAATCAAAGAAGGGTTCCCCAACGAACTGCTCATAAAAAATGCTACAAGGGCCGCATTGAGAAAGCATATGCAGGATCAGGAAATCAAGTCGCTGCTGGTAGTACCCATTTTTGTTGAAAAAAAATTCTGGGGCTTCGTGGGATTTGATCAGTGCAGCTATGAAAGAAGCTGGACAAGTGTTGAATTGGACACGCTTAAGTTATACGCTTCCGGTCTTGCTGCTGCCATTGAACGCAAATCAGTGGAACAAAGCCTGGAAGAAAGTAAAATAAAATTTAAATCTCTTTTTCAAAACTCACTGGATATCGTACACGTACTGGATGCCGACGGCGTGATCAAATATGTAACACCCTCCGTATCTACGGTATTGGGGTATGACGAAAAAGAGGTGAATGAACAAAACTGGTTTAGCTTTATTCATTCCGACGATTTGAAAAGATCAAGGAAAATATTTGAGGATCTTATATTAAACAAAGATATCAGTGCAATAACCGATATACGCGTAAAAAATAACGCCGGTAAATGGATATGGGTAGAGGCAAAAGGGATCAATAAACTGCACGACCCGGTTATCAAAGGATTAATTGTCAGCTTCAGGGATATTTCCGATCGCAAGCAATCAGAACAGCAATTACAGGGCTATTCCGAGCACATCACCAATATTTTAAACAGTATTACGGATGGCTTCATTGCATTGGACAATAACTTCAATGTACTATGGTGGAACCCGATTGCAGCAAAGCTTACCGGTATAAAAGATGTGGAAGTATTGGGAAAGAATCTTTGGGAAGCAGTTCCGCTGCTACGCAATACCATTGCGTTGCAGGAATGCAGTTATGCAGTAAAGGAAAAAATGGTGGTGAATTTTGAGCTTTACGTCGATGAACTGAAAACATATTTTGATATTAACGCGTACCCTTCCCTGCAGGGTTTGTTTGTTTACTTCAAAGATATCACGGGCAAGAAATCGCAGGAGATGCTGTTATCACTCGAAAAGGAAGTACTTGAGTTAAATGCCAGTCCTTCCGCTACACTGGAAACTACAGTAGACTATTTTCTGAAAGGAATTGAGAAACTAAACCCTGGCTTGATTGCATCTGTTTTACTGCTGGAAGAAAACGGAAAATATATGCAGCACTTGTCAGCGCCCAGCCTTGCTAAATCATATACGGATGTCATTAATGGACTGGAAATTGGGCCAGAAGTCGGGTCCTGCGGTACGGCAATGTACCTGCACCGGGCAATTATTGTGGATGATATTCAAAACAGCCCATTGTGGAAGCCCTACCTGTCTTTTGTAGCGCAGCACGACCTTGCGGCCTGCTGGTCATTCCCGATAGTTACTTCAAACAACTCGGTGCTGGGTTCATTTGCTGCGTATTATAAAACGGTAAAGTCACCCACAGAATTCCAGGTGGAATTATTTGAAAGAGCGGCTACATTACTCGGTGTGATCATAGAGAATAAACAATCGGCGCAAAAAATAAATATCAGCAACGAACGCTACCTGCTGGCCACCAAGGCAACCAATGATGCTATTTGGGATTATGACATTAAAAACAACCACCTGTATTGGGGTGAAAGTTTCTTTTCGTTGTTTGGCTATAAATCTACGCAGCAAACCAACCGTCACGGTTTCTGGGAAAGCAAGATTCACCCTGACGACAGGAGCAGGGTTATTAACACTTATGATGCTGCTATTGCTAATAAGGTAAAAGACATTGTGTACTCGGAATACCGTTTCCAAAAAGCAGACAATACCTATGCAATTATTGCCGACAGGGCCTTTATTGTGTACGACCAGTTGGGAAGCCCCACCCGCTTTGTTGGTTCCATGCAGGATATTACGGAGCGGAAAAAAATGGAGAAAAAACTGCTAAAGAATGAAATCAACAAGGAAAAGCTAATTGCACAGGCAGTCATTGATGCACAGGAAAAAGAAAGAGCAGAAATAGGAAAGGAATTGCATGACAATGTAAACCAGATTTTGTCAACTGCTAAACTCTACCTCGAACTGGCAAAAACTGATGTAAAACAGAAAGATGAACTGATAAAACGCAGTGCCGATAATATTTTTAATGCCATTAATGAAATACGTAATATATCGAAAGCGCTGGTGCCACCCAGTGTAAAAGACCTTGGCCTGATCGATTCTGTAAAGGATTTGGTAGAATCCCTGCGGATGACCGGCGCATTACAGGTAAAATTCCTGCACAAGGGCGATCTTGAAAAGATTATCAGCGACAAACAAAAGCTGATGCTGTTCCGTATTATCCAGGAACAGGTCAACAATGTGCTAAAACACGCAGAAGCTTCCGAACTTAGTATTGAAATTAAGATACACGAGAAAAGTATCACACTGTCCATAAAAGACAACGGTAAAGGTTTCAGGCTGGAAAACGTGAAGTTTAAGAAAGGGGTAGGGTTATCAAATATTGAAAGCAGGGCTCATCTCTTTAATGGCAAAGTAACAATAACAACATCCCCGGGCAACGGGTGCAAACTTTTTATACAGGTACCAATTCAAAATAACTAAATGATCGATTATGGAAAAGATTACTATCCTTATTGCAGATGACCACAAACTCATCAGGGAAACATGGACTTACATCCTCAACAGCGATCCACGTTTCCAGGTGGTAGCCGAATGTGGAGATTCCGAACAAGCCGTTGAACTGGCCAAGCAAAAACGTCCGCAGATTATTTTAATGGACATTAACATGACACCGATTAACGGTTTTGAAGCCACAGAAAAGATACGCAAGGTATCGCCCGGCTCAAAAATCATCGGTGTTTCCATGCATTCACAACCCGCGTACGCCAAGAAAATGTTGCAGGTAGGCGCCAAAGGATATGTAACAAAAAACTCTTCAAAAGAAGAAATGTTTAAGGCTATTATCGAAGTATTCAAAGGCAATAAATACATCTGCGACGAAATCAAAACAATCATTTCAGAACAACTATTGGAAGAGAATCCGGATACGCCCAATATTAATTCATTAACTGAGCGTGAAATCCAAATCATTAATCACATACGTGAAGGGCTGTCTTCAAAAGAAATTGCTTCCAAACTGGACATTTCACTTAAAACAGTGGAAGTACACCGGCATAATATTTTGAAGAAACTGAAGCTGAAAAATTCCGCTTCACTGGTCAACTTTATCAACAATACTGCAGGCTACGCTTAATAAATGTCGGGCAAACACTTGTTAGTTAAACGTAATACAGAACGGGCTTTGCAGCGGGAAACCATCGCATTTTTTACATATGTTCCCAATGCTTGGTAGATACACTTAGCGGAATCTTAGTTAATCGATTAACAAGTTATTTTACCTGTTACATAATGCACCGGTACCTGCGATAAGTATTAATTTAGACTAAGAATCCAATTCATCCTAAAAAGTAGTTTTATCCAATTCTTATGACAAATTGATCTCTTATCCCTTGAAAAACTGTGGTTAACAACCTCAAAAGTTATCTATTATCCTTGTGAAACACCGCCCCCCATGCCTATGAAGACTGTGGGGGTTTTGTTTTTAACAGCTCATTTTGCTCCCGGGTTTTTTATCTCGCAAACTCCTCTTATTTTTGCGGCTCATTTCCAACCATGAGTGATGACATAAAACACGAATGTGGCCTCGCCTTCATTCGTTTGCGTAAGCCGCTCTCTTTCTACCAGCAAAAGTATGGCTCCGTGCTGTATGGGCTCAACAAACTATACCTCCTGATGGAAAAGCAGCACAACAGGGGGCAGGATGGTGCCGGAGTAGCAGCCGTAAAATTAAATGTCGAACCTGGTTATCCCTTTTTACACCGAATCCGCAGTATCGCTCCGCAATCCATAGCCGAATTGTTCCGGCAGATATCGGAAGAAATACTGGAGCTTGAAAAATACCAGCCCGAAATAAAGAAACACCCCGGCTTACTGAAGGGACATGTAAGGTTCCTGGGTGAACTATTACTCGGCCACCTGCGCTATGGGACACAGGGAAAAAACAATGTCGAGTTTTGTCATCCATTCATTAAGAGAAATACCATCCCGGTCAGGAATCTCGCTCTTGCAGGAAATTTCAACTTAGTTAATACGGAAGAACTTTTTTCACTCGTAAATATAGATCCGGGAGAGTTTCAGCGTCAGAGTGATCTTGCAGCCATGATGGAAGTGGTGCATCATTTCCTCGTAAAGGAAGATGAACAAAACCCCGGCGAACTGGATGTAGCTGCAGTATTAAAAAAAGCAGCGCGCCTTTTTGATGGCGGTTACCATATAGCGGGCCTCATAGGCAGCGGCGATTCATTTGTGATGCGCGATGCTCATGGCATACGCCCTTCCTATTATTATATTAGCGACGACCTGATAGTTGCCGCTTCAGAAAGATCTGCTATACGTACCTCTTTTAATGTGGGTGAAAATGAAGTACAGGAATTGATGCCCGGGCACGCATTGATTGTGAAGGCCAATGGTGATTACTCCATTGAACAAATACTGGAGCCAAAAGAAAGGCGCGCCTGCAGCTTTGAGCGTATTTATTTTTCCAGGGGGAACGACGAAAAAATTTACAAAGAAAGAAGCGCATTAGGGTATCATCTAAGTGATGCCGTGTTGCAAGCCATTAACCATGATATAAAGAATACCATCTTTTCATTTATCCCGAATACTGCAGAAGTCGCATTTTATGGTTTGATAAAAGGATTGGAGGATTACCTCAACAAGGTAAAGGTGCAGCGTATTTTATCCTGGGGAAAAGACTTTGATGATGATAAGCTGACAGAAATGGTAAACCGCCGTATCAGGATGGAGAAGATTGCTATTAAGGATGTAAAAATGCGCACTTTTATTACCGAGGATTCCAACCGTAATGAAATGGTACAACACGTGTACGACATTACCTATGGTACGGTAAGAAAAGATGAAGATACGCTGGTGGTGATAGACGATTCTATTGTGAGAGGAACGACGCTGAAGGAAAGTATTGTTAGGATGTTATCCCGCCTGCAACCGAAAAAAATCATTATTATTTCTTCGGCACCGCAGATCCGCTACCCGGATTGCTATGGCATTGACATGAGCAAACTGGGTGATTTTATAGCATTCAGGGCTGCGATAGAGTTATTGAAGGAGCGCGGAAAAGAATCATTGTTACAAGACCTTTACCAGCATGCAAAGGAATTGCTGAGAACAGGTCAGTTACATACCGAAAACGTGGTGCGCCAAATATATAAGCCCTTTACTACCGACGAGATATCCGAAAAGATTGCGCAGCTCATTACTCCTGAAGGAATGCCGATACCTGTCCAGGTCATTTATCAAACCATCGAGTCGCTGCATGCCGCCTGTCCCACCAATACCGGCGATTGGTACTTTACAGGCAATTATCCCACGCCTGGTGGTAACAGGGTGGTCAATAAAGCTTTTATCAACTACATAGAAGGGAAAAATGTTAGAGGGTATTGATATGTAGTAGCATAATTGTCATTCTGGCAAAGTATTTGTGCCTTTTTATTGCCGACCGTTTTTAATCAAGCTTTCCTGTGGGGAACCACCATTAAACAGGCCTGTTTATCTTTTAAATGGTGATTCTACAACCTCCATTCAATCAACCACCCCTCCAATGGGCATTGACTTCTTTTGCCTAAATTCACTGAATGAAGACTGTTGTAATTATCCGGCATGCTAAAAGTAGTTGGGATATTGCTACCATGAGTGATTTTGATCGCCCCCTGAATCACCGTGGTAAAACAGATGCGCCATTGATGGCCAAAAAATTACTCAGCAAGGCCGGTGATATTGACGCTTTTATCAGTAGCCCTGCGAAACGCGCAAAGGAAACAGCCGAACTATTTGCGGAAGTATTTGATAAAAGGAAGAAGGAAATCATTTTTCACGAAGAATTATACCATGCCAGTGCACAGACTATCTACAGCGTGATAAAAAAGACAGATAATACATTTAAATCTATCGCTGTATTTACACATAACCCTGGTATAACAGAATTTGTCAATACCCTCACGAATATCAAAACTGATAATATGCCCACCTGTGGCGTTTTTGCTGTAAAGGCGCCCATCGATCGGTGGGAAACATTTGACAATGTTAGCAGGGAGTTCCTGTTTTTCGATTATCCCAAGCTGTTATAGCAAATATTATTGGCGAATGAGGTGCAACTCCCTGTCGTCTGAAGCAGAATAATCTTTCAAAGTAATCAGCGTGCCATCATTGCTGACAACCTTCCAATTATTATTCAGTAATTGTACCTGTGTAAGCGACGCGATATTAATGGTTAACTGAACAGTACCATCAGACTTTTTTTGCGTAAACCAACCGCCGTTGTAAGACTCCGTGGTATTTGACAACAAAAGCGTGCTGTCTTTTTTAAAAGTAAAAGAGTAGCTCGAAAATAATTTTGTGTTGTCTGTACCATTTCCATAATAATAATGAATGCCCCAGCCGGATGCTGTCAACTGGTTGGAAATATCAGCGCTGTTGCTGGTAGAGCTATTACTTTTACTGCAACCCGTGATGACGATAACAGAAGAAAGAAAGCCAAGCAGGGAATACGACAACAGTTTCATAAACATCTCTTTGAAGTATAAAGATAAAAAATCATGCCAGTAAAGGCTTTCGGGCCAATTGGGATAGTTAAACTGCTGTATTACCCTGATATAATTGATTGATTATTTCCCTGAGTGAATCCCCGGGGCTTAATTTTTTTTCATCAAATGTTTCCAGTTTTTCTGACTGGGTAATAAGGGCCGCAATAGAAAAATTCTCCTGGTCGCCGGTCACAATCCAATTTTTACCCGACAGGTATTTTGCGAGGTACTCCTGTTCGCCCTGACCTGGCGTGGGTATGAAAATACATTTTTTCCCCAGTGGCAATGTGTCCATAATAGTGCTGTAACCCGAACGGCTGATGATGATGTCGGATTCATTAATGAGTTGTTCCAGTTGAGAAGAACCGAGATGATTATAAATGGTTACCTGCCCAACACTATAAGCTTCTGAAGCTTGGGCTGGCAGGCCACGGATCACAATACTGCTGGCAGCGATCGTTTTTAATTGCTCCATTACTTTATTTTCAAAAATGGTTCGCTGAGGTTCAGGCCCGGATATAATTACAAGTAATTTATTAGTAATTGGGGACGGTATTTTCTTTATCCTTGACAGACAACCGATATATTGAACAGGTGTTTTGGGTAAATAAGTTGGATGCGACAACTCACCTGCCAGGTTTTGATTGCCTGCTGCATCGGGAACCCAGCAAAGAGAAAACCGGTTGATAAAACGGTAATTAATTTTTTGTAAAATCCTGTTGATGATTCTTCCAAAGGGCGACCGGATATATAGCTGATGAGTGATAAAAATTGAAAACACGTCGGGATGATATAAACCGAAGCGGTTATCAGACACAATTACCGCTAAGTGTTTTTCCTTATGAAGAGCTCTAATCCACTGATTCTCCTTGTTGATTGCTGTCAATATTTTCGGCGACTGCAGCAGTATTTTTAAAGGTGTTTTCCACTTTTTATTGCCATATGACAGATGATAGCCATTTATGTGAATGATGGAGATTGCCGGAAATTCTTCGGAAAGAATTGCTTTTTGGCTCCCTTCTGCCGCAATAATAACTTCAAAACCAGCGTTTAAAAGTTCGCGGATTATCGGAATACAACGGTTAGCGTGACCAAGTCCCCAATCAAGCGGGGCCACCAGCGCCACCCTTGTCATCGCAGTGTCAGTGTTATTTTTTACTTTTTCACGCAAATCTGGATACTAATTTGTTATTAAAATAGTTTAATTTAGAAATACCAAACTATGAAAAAGATAAACCATAATTGGTTACTCTTGTTAATAATTGTAGCGATAACTTTCGTAAGCTGTAGCAGTGAGCGTCGCGCTTCCGGAAAAAGTTGTGGTTGCGGGGTTCATAAAGGTTATGTTGGTTATTAAAATCTAATAAGGAATGAAAACTAGTAACAGGGATTTGCTTGTCCTGGTGAAAGATGACACAATGAATGAACGTCAGATGGAACTGCAGCTTGAGCAGTTAAATAGTCTGTTGTTTCAATTGGAAACCGTTGAAAATTTTTGTGTCGCACATGAAATTTTTGATTTGAACAAACATAAAGTGATCGACAACCGTAAAAAGATGATCCAGTTTGTTCATAAATCATCCTTGAAAGCATTTCAGTTTATTTGTAATAAGAACTAATTCGACTGGATTAAGAATAAAATACAAACGGGCCGCAACTGCGGCCCGTTTGTATTTAAGATAATTTATTGAGCGCTGTTTCCAGTTGCAGCAGGAACTGTTCTATTTCTTCTTTCTTACAAGTACCAACACTAAGCCTGTACCAGTTGGATTCAGCAGAAGCACCAAATGCATAAAATGGAACAACTGCCAGTTTTGCTTCATTCAGAAGATAAGCAGTTACATCACTTTGCTGTTGCAATGCTTCGCCTTTTGCGGTTTTCTTTCCGCTAAGATTAAATTGAACAGTTAGATAGATACCAGCTTCTGGTGCAATGGAATCAACTTTATGCCCCTTCGCTTTTAGTTGCTGCAACCCTTTGTGAATATTCACCAATCTTATTTCCAATTCACTCTTAAAATGGGTAAGATAACGGTTGATATTTTCTTTTTGAGTTAAATAGCGGGCTACTGCTTTCTGCTCGGCCATGGGCGCCCATGCACCCAGGTGTGTAAGAAAGGCTTTCATTTTATTTATTACTTCAACCGGGCCGGTTGACCAACCCACACGTACACCCGTAGATGCAAACACTTTACTAATGGCATCGACAAAAATAGTATACCTGCGCATTTCAGGAACCAGGGTAACCGGATCGTAATGTTTAATACTGCCGTAAGTTAATTGCCAGTACATTTGATCGTACATCACGTATAATTTTTTCTCCCCTTCTTTCCGGCTGTTGTTTTCTTCCACGACCATTTTTGAAATATCCAATAATACATTTTTCGAAAAAGTAGTACCAGTTGGGTTTTGCGGAGAACACAACGCGATTAATGTAGCCCCTTTTATATGCGGTTTTATTTCTGCTGCCGTTGGCATAAAATTATTGGCGGGGCTGGCTTCTACCAGTACATGTTTAGCACCTACAAAGTTTGCATAGTGATTATTGTTCCAGGATGGAACAGCATAAATTACTTTATCATCTTTATCACAAATGGCCCTGAACAAAGAATAAATCAATGGTCTCCCACCGCTTGCCACCAATATTTCAGCAGGCTCATACTGCAACTGTTGCCGCTCCTTTATAAAATAGCTGATGGATTCACGCAAATCAAGGTTACCTTCAGCAGCAGGGTAATTGGTAAAATGCTGGCGATACGCTTCTACAATTTCATTTTCCAACTCTTTTGGTATAGGGAAGATGGAAGGATCGAAATCACCCACTGTAAAATTGTAGATTTTTTCACCCTGTCTTATCTTTTCCCTGATTTCACCACCCAGTTTTACAATTTCCGATCCGATAAGCGTTTCAGATAAATGAGACAGTTTTAAAACACTCATGATATATAGTTATATGGTGAGGCAAAATTACTGTTCTCCTTTCAGATATATTGGAAAATTAAATGAACGGAAACTAAAAGACCTGCATCATGCAGGTCTTTATCAAATCAATTAATGGGCGCATAGTCCTTGAATATTTTTACCGGTATACTTTCAGCCAATGCACGGTATTCCTTCCATTTACCACTAAAAAAATCATTCGCTTTCTTTAGTACATTGTCGGTCATTGTTTCCGCCTGCTGCACCAATCTTTCTTCCTGTGCGCCGGGTACAACATTTTTACCGGTGATATTAAACCTTGCCTCCTGGAGGGTGGAGTTGACAGTTATTTGCGGCACTTGTCCGTAACCCTGTTTCTCCTGTGGCTTGCCATTCAGGCTTTCCCTGATAGATTTAATACTTTCTGTCATCGACTTATTTAATTTACGCAAGGTATCTGCCTGTTTGCTGTCCATGTCTTTCAAATTATCTTCTACTTTTTTGATAATCTCATCTGCTTCGGTTAACCGATCGGCGAGATCGGTAATTTTAACGGTACTCTTGTCGAGCCGCGCAATCATCGTTCTTTTTGCATCCCTTATTTCTTTCGGTGTGGGTGAAACAGGATCATCGAACACATTCACCATTGTACTGTCTTTGAAAGATGTACCCAATGATATTACTACCTTATAAGTTCCGGGATCAACTGGTAGGCCACCGGGTTCATTTGCGTTGCTCTCACCACCTCCACCGCGGCGCCTGTTGCCGGGCTGGCGCACTCCCTTTCCTTCCAGGCCCCAGTAAATACGATTGAAGCCAGTATCGCTTTTTATCCGCAGCATGCGA
Organism: Chitinophagaceae bacterium; assembly: GCA_044223995.1. Lineage (GTDB taxonomy): Bacteria > Bacteroidota > Bacteroidia > Chitinophagales > Chitinophagaceae > JACMLD01. Next base: position 171,314 of record JBGALE010000006.1, on the reverse strand, counting down.
ACCTGTTCGTTCAGTGTATTGTAAATTTTTATAATAGCGGTATCCGCCAGTTTATTTTTTCCTGTATCTGCTGTTGTTTTGTTTATATAATAACTGATAGCTGCACCTGCGTTCCTGTTTTCACCTTCATAGGTGCCGTAAGTGCTGTATTCGATCCCGGAAGGATTCTTAATCCTTGCCTGGTAAGCATCGGGTGCTTTGAATGCGGTCAGTTTGTTGGTAAACTGCTGCCCTTTGTTTGAGGCTGCTTTGCGCAGTGGAGTTATGTCATCCAATATCCAGATGGCCCTTCCGAATGTAGCGATCACCAAATCGGATTCCCTCTCCTGTATGGCCAAATCGTATGTTGATACAGACGGATATTTATTCTTAAACTGTTCAAAACTGTTTCCATTGTCGAAGCTGATCCACAAACCCTGTTCAGTTCCTGCAAAAATAAGATTTGGTTCTACCGGGTCCTGTATCATGCACAGTGCATAACCTGTTACCTTTTTTTCGTCAAGCATGCGTGTCCATGTTTTGCCATAATCGGCAGTGCGAAAAATATACGGTTTGAAGTCACCACGACGGTAATCATTCGCAACAATGAATGCTTCACCAGCATTGTATTTTGAAGCGCGGATTTGCGGTACCCAGCAACCTATGGGCAGACCGGGAATTTTTCCGCGAAAATTAGTCCAAGTCTTACCGCCATCGCGCGTAAGCTGCACATTGCCATCATCCGTTCCAGCCCAGATCACACCCTGCTCTTTGGCAGATGGTTCAATACAAATAACTGTACAGTAGTTTTCTGCGCCGGTAATGTCAATGGAAATACCACCATTATTCGACTGATCTGTTTTCACACTGTCATTTGTTGTCAAATCGGGCGAAATGATTTCCCACGATGCGCCACTGTTGGCGCTTTTATTGATGAACTGGCTACCATAGTAAATGGTATTCTTATCAAACGGGTCTTGCGCAATTGCAGCGTTCCAGTTGAACCGGTGCCGCAAGGCGAGGCTTGGATTAGGTGGCCGTATGCCCCAGTTTTCTCCGGTAGCGATATTATATCTTTCCAGGCTTCCGCCCTGGCTCATGCAATACACCCAATTTGGATCGGCGGGATGCGGCACTACATCAAATCCGTCGCCACCGCTCACGCTTTGCCAGTATGCATTACGGATACCACTGCTTATCCATACATAAGCCGGCCCGTGCCAGCTTCCATTGTCCTGCAATCCGCCCATAACGTTGTAGGGTAAACGATTATCGACATTGATGTGATAGAACTGACCCAGCGGCAATTTTTCATCAAACTGCCATGTTTTTCCACGATCCCTGGTGATGCCAATGCCACCATCATTTCCATCTATAATCAGCGAGCCGTTTTGGGGATGAATCCAGAATGCATGATGATCTGGATGGATACCGCTGTACGGCAGCACTGATTTAAAGGTTTTTCCGCCGTCTTCACTCATAGTAATTACCTGGTTGATATTGTAAAGCCTGTTTTCATTTTGCGGGTCACAGGCAATATCCTGGAAATAGAACGGCCGGTTATTGACTACTTCAGGACTGCTGTTTACCAACTCCCATTTAATACCGCCATCATCACTTTTGTATAACCCATTTTTTGTTGCTTCCACCAATGCATATACACGTGTTGGATCGTTATGGCTGATGGCAAGACCGATGCGGCCCAGGTTTCCTGCCGGCAGTCCATCATCTTTTCCTAATTTTTTAAAATGCTCCCCGCCATCGTAGGTTACAAACAATCCACTGCCGGTGCCGCCACTTTTAAAGCTCCAGGGTGTGCGGCGGTGTTGCCACATGGCAACAAATAACTTTTTTGGATTGGAAGGATCGATGATCATATCTCCTACTCCACTGGTATCATTGGTATGTAAAATCAGCTTCCATGTTTCTCCGCCATCTGTTGTTTTATAAACACCTCTTTCAGGGTGTTCATTGAATGGATTACCAATAGCACCAGCATAAACAATGTCAGGGTTGGTAGGATCGATAATAATGCGGTGAATGTTTCTTGTTTTTTGCAGGCCCATGCATTTCCATGTCTTGCCGCCATCCAGTGATTTATAAATACCTTCGCCAATGCTAACAGAATTTCGCGGGTTGCCTTCACCAGTTCCTGCCCACACGATAGAGGGATTGGTTTGCGTGATGGCAACCGATCCGATATTCTGAATGGGTTGTTCATCAAATACTGGTTTCCAACTGCCGCCGCCGTTTTCAGATTTCCATACACCACCACTGGCAGTGCCGAGGTAAATGATGGAAGGATTGCTCCAGAGCGCGTCAATGGAAGTAACGCGACCACTCATTCCGGCCGGCCCAATATTGCGCGGCTTCCAGTTTTTAAACTGATCGAGTTTAACCTGCTGTGCCAGAGCAGTAACAGATAGCAACAGAAAAAAGCACCATGTTGTTAGTTTGGTTTTGATTAATGTCATTGTTAGAAAGTTTGAACTTGGAAATTAAGTACAGAAATGTTTCCGGTAAAAGAGATATGATAAAAGGTTCTTTTAAAAAGATGAGCCACCCAAGGGATTCGAACCCCCGACCTGCTATTTACGAAACAGCTGCTCTAACCAACTGAGCTAGGATGGCGGTGGTGCAACAAATGTAAGGCACGAAACTTGTCTGCATTTAATTTATGATTTTTTTATATGGATTTTTCCCCTAAAAGGAAGAGGAATAAAGAAATCTTACTATCTTTATCAAAGTTTAAACATTAAAACGACAACGATATGAAAAAAACACTTTCACTTTCCATTGCAATCCTTTCATTAGCAGCATTATCTGCTTTTACTTTCCCTGCTGTTGGTGGTAAAAAACCATCCCCTGCCAGTGGAAAAAGCCAAACCCAGGCGGCCACAAAATGGACGCTTGACAAGGCGCATTCCACCGCTAAGTTCTCTGTAACACATATGGTTGTTTCGGAGACAGAAGGGGCTTTTAAAATGTTCGACGGAACTATGGAAAATACCAAGGCAGATTTTTCTGATGCAAAAATTTCATTTACAGTAGATGTAAATTCTTTGAGCACAGACAACGACTACCGCGATAAACACCTGAAAAGCGATGATTTCTTCAATGCAGAGAAATTTCCTTCCATCAAATTTGAGAGCACTTCTTTTACACCACAAGGCGGTAGTAAATACAAACTGGCTGGCAACCTGACTATTCGTGATGTTACCAAGCCGGTAACTTTTGACGTGGTTTACGGAGGAAGTATTAAAACGCAGCAAGGCACCAAAATTGGTTTCAAAGCAACCACCACCATTAACCGGTTTGACTATAACCTGAAATGGGACAAAGCCACTGAAACTGGCGGACTGGTAGTAGGTAAAGAGGTTGAAATAACTGTAAAAGCAGAATTGAACCAGGCCAAATAATATAACACTACAATGTATACATGATGGCGGCCCCGCTTGCGGGGCCGCCTTTTTTATTACCTCGTGATGATGGTCGCTTCATGATAAACACGCCCCGCTGTTTTTGATACCAACTTCTTCAACTGAAGCCTGGTGATGGTGGGTATAATCGCTGCAGGCAAAATCCATAATAACCATTGCTGCTGGATTTGGATATTGACAACGATGAACGCGGTTACGGTTGCTGTAAAAGCACCGCTCATTCTTATTCCATGACTAACCATCCAGTGGTATTTTTCTGTCGGCCGTACATAAAATTTCCTGATGTCTGAATAGGCAAATAATGTACTGATGCCTCCAAATACGATCGGTACCAGGTTAAATAACCCCCCTCTTGTTGCAATTCCAATCACACTAAAAATAATCAGGCCAACACCAAAAAACAGACCTGCATAGCCAATCACCCAATCTATTAGTGCAGCTTTTTGTTCCATATGGATCTTCTTCAGGTACAGGCTCCGGTAACCACTACAGGTGAGGTAATAACTAAAGAAGCCGACGAGGAACAGGAAGACAAGGCCTTTTGCAATACTGATGGTTACCGACGTTACAAATACACCGGTCATGGCCCAAAAGAATATACGTCCGGTAATAACGTGTGTTTTGCCACCCTTGCGGTTCAGCATAGACAGCAACCCTGTAATTAAGGCGATGGTACCGCTGGCTATATGTATAATGAGCATAATAAGGATGAGTAATTTCATAATGATTGTTTTACTGGTTTACCGAATAAAACAAAGATGGGGCAGCAACTGCCTGTATCCAAACGCAAGGGCTTGCTGGCAAGGCATTTGGGGTGGATGGCAAACACGGGGGTGAATGGAAAACCAGGATGGGTAAACAGGAAGCGTATTGACTTCCTTATGTTTTTTTTACGTCATTGAGTTTTTGGGCGATGGTACTGTTGTAGCTTCTGCTGACAGGGATGAGATCATTTGTTTCGGCCAGGTGCAATTTGTAACCCTGCGCATTTCCGCTGATATGCCTCACCTTGTCAAGGTTGACGATATAAGTGCGGTGACAACGGAAGAATTGAGGAAACGGTGCCAGTGATTCTTCCGTTTTCTTTAATGTACTGCGCAATATGAATTGTTTCGTTCCGGAAGGATCAGTATAATATATTTTTATATAATTGTCTGCTGCATTAATATACAAAAGGTCTTTTAATGAAATGGCCAGCTTATCGCCTGCATTATCACCAGTCAGTTCAATAAAATTCTCAACAACAGGGGATGAAGAAGTTTTTGGGAAGGAAGTTTCCGGGTTAAACACTTTTTCTTCTATTTGCCGGGCAGCCGTTGCGTAACGTTTCAATAATGATTGCTGCTTCACCAGTATACTGATTGAAATGGGGATAATGCCTACCGAGGCTGTAATGCCAATGGTTCGTACAAAATTGATTAAGCTGATTCCTTCTCCATCCAGTATATTGCTGGCAATTAGATTTCCTGCGGAAATACAAATCAATAGCCAGATAAAGGTCAGTATTTCTTTTCCGACAGTCCACTGTTCTTCCCGAAAAACGGATGGAATGATCCATGGAAGCAATACGGTATTCACCAATGCAATTAAAATAGTGATGCCTGCATAAATACCTGCATATACCGCTCTTTGACCAGTTTCAAAGTTGTGCATACCAAAGGCCTTGAATACAAAAAGTACCAGGAATACACAAAACCCCCCGGTAAAACACAGGACTACTCCCCGCAGGCAAGGGATAAATGCTGGAAATGGCTGTTGTAACAACTTGAACATTACATGCAAGATAATGTAGAGTAATAAAAAAGCAGTTGCCTGTTTGCAACTGCTTTTACATAATGCTGTTTATATTTTCTTAACCCCCCTGTTTTTTTTCGTTGTATTTTTTTTCCGCATCCTTTGCCTTCTCAAAATCCAGCACTACGCCGTTGATGCAATAACGAAGACCAGTGGGCGGTGGGCCATCATCAAATACGTGTCCAAGATGTGATTTGCAACGGCCGCATTCCACTTCTGTACGGGTCATGCCATAAGAATTATCGGGTAAATAGATAATACTTCCCTTGGTAATGGGCTGATAGAAACTCGGCCAGCCACAACCACTTTCAAATTTGGTATCGCTCTTAAAAAGTGGGTTACCACATACGGCACAATAATAGGTACCTATTTCTTTTGAATTTTCGAACGGGCTGGTCCATGGCCTTTCTGTTCCTTTCTGACGGGCAATATTATACACATTAGCCGGCAATATCTTTCTCCATTCTTCATCAGACAGTTTTACCTGGCTGGAGTCAGCCTTGTTGTAATAAGGGTTTTTCTTTTCTGTATTGTCCATTTTACCTGTTTTAGTTTGACTATTTGTTTGTGAATAACTGCAATGACTGAACACAGCAGGCAGTAATAATATCACACAAAGTCGGCTTATATTTTTCATACGCTATTATTGTACAACAAATGTACGCACCCAAGGTTTGGGCAGATTGTCTGTTTTGCGACAGTAGCCACCCTTTAACATTCCTTATCGTTGACGATAATCATAAAAAACGCTCAAAATTGTTAAAGGATTTTTAATCATCATCCTTTATATTTGTTCTTCTCCAAAAGGTTAGTAAGAAAAATGTTCAATTTAATTCTATTTGGTCCGCCGGGAAGCGGCAAAGGGACCCAGTCTGAGAAGCTGATGGCCCGCTATGGCCTGAAGCACCTGTCCACAGGTGACCTGTTGCGCAGCGAAATTGCCAACCAGACCGTCCTTGGAATTGAGGCGAAGAAACTGATGGACAAGGGTCAACTGGTTCCGGATGAAGTGGTAATAGGGATGATCCGTTCCGCGCTGGCCAACAATCCCCAGGCAAAAGGCTTTTTGTTTGATGGGTTCCCCCGTACCAAGGCACAGTCAGAAGCACTGGACGCCCTGCTAAACCAATACAATGCAACCATCAATGTAGTACTTGCCTTAAATGTAAGCGAAGAAGAACTGGTAAAAAGATTAAAGAACCGTGGCCTGACCAGTGGCCGAAGCGACGATACAAGGGAAGATATTATTAGGGCAAGGATTGCAGAATACCACAGCAAAACATCGGCCGTGGCAGAATATTACAGCCAGTTTGGAAAAGTGGTCCTGATAAAAGGGGAAGGAACGGTGGACGAAATTTTTTCTGCGCTGAGTTCCGAAATCGATAAACGACAGGCTGCCTGATTTTTATATACCCGAAACCAACTGCATTCGCCTCTACGTTAGTATAACAGGAGGCTTTTTTATTTACGGCCGTTTTCAATAGTCATGTATGCAACCAGGTAAAAAGGAATTTGTTCAAATTGAATTTATTCAGCTTCTCAGGAATGCGCCACCGGGTATTACGCCCAAATGGGGAAGGATGAGTTTCCAGCACATGGTAGAGCATATGGTCTTGGCACTGAAAAACGCGAGCGGGAAACTAAAAACAGAAAAAATATTAACGCCTGCTGATAAACTGGCTGCATCCCGTATTTTTTTAATGAGCGATAAAGAATTCAGGGAAAACACCAAGTCGCCCGCCTTTCCAGACGATCCATTACCCCTGCATTTTAAAACGGTTGAAGAAGGCATTAATAAACTGGAAAAAGAAATCGCTGATTTTTTTACTGTGTATGAAAATAACCCGGGCTTAACCATTACCAACCCGGTATTTGGTGATCTTAATTTTGAAGAAGCACAGCAACTGTTGTACAAACACAGCCAGCATCACGCAAAACAATTTGGTTTGATTTAAATACAAAAGCGACAGCCAGGTTGGGCCATCGCTTTTATATGATGCAGGATTAAGCTGTTTATTGTTTCATTTCTGCCGTTTTCACATGTGCCTCAGGATCTTTTTTGAAATCGTCCCTGCATTCATCAGAACAAAAGCCATATACCTTTCCCTTATAGTGTAAGGTGTCTTCAATACCAGCTCCAACCGGCATACCACAGGATGGATCTTTTAAATTGTCGACCATTGCAGTGGTATATTTTTGTTTGGCGGAGTCTGTATGCTGTATGGCTTTCATTGCCGGGTTCTCTTTTTCCGCAGCGTGGTGTTGCTGACAAGCAGCAAGAACAACCACCAGTAACACGATAATTGTTTGTTTCATCAAATAGCTGTTTAGTTAAAATTAGTTGATTACAGTGAAAATGTTATGTGTGCCATTCCGCGCAGTTTGGAATTAGTTTGTCCATTGGCAAAATTTTGGGCGATAGGTGCCTGTAAGTTTCCGCCTACAGTAATTTTTCCAAGGGTTACTTCAATTCCGGCAGATGCCAGGGACAGGTAACCACCTGTTTGCGCCACTTTCACTGACTGCAAAGTATTACCGGACGAATGTTCATACAACAAACCAATATTGGGTGCAATCGTGGTTTTATGAGACTGCAAAGCATAGTAAGCAAAACTGTTGGCGGTAAATTTATTGCCAAATTTATACTTGTCGCTATTAGAAGTATTGATCTTATAACTGGCGCTTGTGTTCACACCAATCTTACCGACACGGATATTATACATGGCATTTGCAATAAAATCTGTACTCCCGGAACCAATCTGGGTGTTTGCCATAGATGCTACATCAGGATCGGCAGGATCAATACTAAACTTACCGGTAGCTAATTTAAAGCCACCGCCAATCCATAACTGTTGTGTGATAAGCTTCTTTGATTTTGTAGCAGATGTTTTATCAAATATTTTATAATTCACAACAGCGGCTATATCGCCGATGCCGCTGAGTTTGGTAGTACCTTCGTCAGATACCTGGTGACTGATATTATACGGTACAAAAACCAATACCTGCCAACGCTTACCAAAATTATAGCCGCCCCAAAATTCTACCGATTGGTACATATCGCGGCTGAATTGTGACGGGTCATTGCTGAGCCTGGTATGAAAATTTCTAAACTGGTATCGTACACCAAAAAAGCTGTGATTGAATTGCGGTAATAAACCAATATAATAATTGCCCACACCACAGCCGCAAATTTCACAGGCATGGGAAACGGATGTTGCGATCAATAGCGTGATCGCCAATAGATATCTTTTCATAAATATTTTATGTTGATGATGGAACAGGTTCATGACCGTGTGTTACAACAGGTCATGTCAAAAATGGTCTGGTATCAGACGATGGATGGTGGGCGGAGGAGTGTATAACTTCTGTCAACAGGTTTTTCGATAACTATTACAGAAGAAATGTTTCGCACTGTTTGCCCTGGAAGGATGGAAGCGGTAAAAAAAGATTTGGAAGAAAGCACTTCATTTTTACCATCGGTTTTTCTTTCCGGGTTAGTATCGTCTTTCTTTTCTTCCTGGCGCAGTTTTTTCATCATCTGGCATTTACCATTACAATGAAGGGCAGGTTTGTTTTTATTGATACAGTTTTTGGCAAATGCCGCAGTATTGGAGTAATAATCCAGTACAATAGCTGTTTTGCAAAACACCCCGCACATAAAAGAAATGAGTAATATGGCTGCAGCCAGTTTTTTCATATAATGGACAAAAATAAACAAGCCGGATGAATTGCCTTGTGATCTAAATCATATTCTGCCCTTTTTCCCTTTTCATTTAATTTCGTCTGGAATAATTGATGCTTGCTATGACTACAACAGAAAACTATGTAACAGGGCGCTGGATCCGGGGCGATGGGGAAGGGCAGATTTTGTACAATGCAGTAACCGGCGTACCAATCGGTAATGCGTCTGCTGCAGGGCTCGATTTCAAGGCTATTACCGACTACGCAAGAAAAACTGGCAACAGTCATCTTCGTAAACTTACTTTCAATGAACGCGGACAGATGCTCAAAGCGCTGGCGCTTCATTTGCGGCAACACCTGGATACATTTTATAAGATCAGTTATCAAACCGGCGCCACGAAAGCGGATAGCTGGATTGATATAGAAGGTGGTATTGGGAATTTATTTGCCAATGCTTCCCTGCGGAGAAAATTTCCCGACAGTCCCTTTGCACTGGATGGAGAGGGTACCAGCCTCAGCAAGTCGAATACCTTTATGGGCCAGCATGTATTGGTACCGAAGGAGGGGGTCGCCATCCATATCAATGCATTTAATTTTCCCGTATGGGGTATGCTGGAAAAAATTGCCGTCAACCTGCTGGCAGGTATGCCTGCAATTGTAAAACCGGCTACCGTTACCTGCTATTTGACAGAAGCAGTCACCAAAGAAATCATTGCATCCGGTATTTTACCAGAAGGAGCATTGCAATTGATCTGTGGCAGTGCGGGTGATTTATTGGATCATGTTACATCACAGGATGTTGTTACATTAACAGGTTCTGCCGCGACCGGTTTGAAATTAAAATCGCATCCGAAAATATTAAGCGAAAGTGTACCCTTCAATATGGAAGCGGATTCGCTGAATTGTATTGTATTGGGCAATGATGTGCAACCTGGTGATACCGACTGGGATATTTTTATCAAAGAAGTGAGAAAAGAGATGACGGTGAAAGCGGGACAAAAATGTACCGCAATACGAAGAATATTTGTACCTGAAAATAAAATGGAAGATGCCTGGAAAAGTATCAGCCAGTCGTTGTCGCAAACGCTCATCGGGAATCCACTGAATGAAAAAGTAAGAATGGGCTCACTGGCCGGGCAGCAGCAGCGGGAAGAAGTGCGATTGCAGGTAGATCGTTTATTGGCTTCTTCGCAGGTAATATATGGATCACTGGACAGTGTGCAGGTAGTAGATGCGGATGATAAGAAAGGTGCTTTTGTGTCGCCATTGCTACTATTAAACAACAAGCCTTTTACAGCAGATGGTGCACATGAAATAGAAGCTTTCGGCCCGGTGAGTACGATCATGCCCTATAAAAACTTGGATGAAGCCATTGAATTGAGCAAGAAAGGAAAGGGATCATTGTGCAGTTCGATAGTAACGGCTGATAGTGCTATTGCACGGCAATTTGTATTGGGGGCAGGTACTTACCACGGAAGGATGTTGGTATTAAATAGTGAATGTGCCAGGGAATCAACGGGCCATGGTTCACCGCTGCCATTGCTGGTGCATGGCGGTCCTGGACGGGCAGGTGGTGGTGAGGAAATGGGCGGAATCCGCGGCGTAAAACATTACATGCAGAGAGTGGCAGTACAAGGTTCGCCTACCATGATAACGGCCATCACCGATGTTTACCAACCGTATGCAAAAGGGAATACTGCTACTGGTCATCCATTCAGGAAATATTTTGAAGAATTATCTGTCGGTGATCAACTGATTACAGGCAAACGGCTCGTCACATCAAAAGATATTGATGATTTTGCCAACCTGAGTGGTGATCATTTTTATGCACACAAAACAAATACGAATTTTGCAGGGACCATGTTTGAAAAACAGGTGGCACATGGCTATTTTATTTTAAGTGCTGCCGCAGGATTATTTGTAGATGGTAGTGATATGGGACCGGTATTGCTGAACTATGGCATCGATGAATTGCGTTTTACCAAACCGGTATATCCCGGTGCAACCATTTATGTACGGTTTACCTGTAAGGAAAAAATTTCGCAGGAGATGAAAGATGAAAATGATATTCCCAAAGGAATTGTAAAATGGTATGTGGAAGTACTGGATGAAACTGATGAACACGTGGGTATCGCTACTATTTTAACAATGGTAAGAAAGAAAAAAGGCTGAGTTTTGAATAATTATTAAACTACTTGTTATGTCAGACGCTTATGTAACCTCGCATACGGATCATTTGGGTATTACAAGTATTGAATTCTTTCATCCGCAGAGTAATTCTCTGCCAGCCCATTTGCTCAATTCTTTGACACAGGAAATTCATCATGCCGGTCTCAACCCCGATACAAAAGTAATTGTGCTTCGTTCGGCCGGTTTAAAAGCATTTTGTGCCGGTGCATCTTTCGATGAACTGACGGCTATCAAAACTGAAGCAGAAGGATTGGCCTTTTTCAGCGGCTTTGCGCATGTGATCAATGCGCTGCGTAAATGCCCAAAACTTGTCATTGGCCGTATACACGGCAAATGTGTAGGCGGTGGAGTGGGCCTGGCAGCAGCGGTTGATTATGCGATTGCAACTGAAGGCGCTGAGATAAAACTGAGCGAATTGGCGATTGCTATAGGTCCATTTGTAGTAGGACCAGTAGTAGAAAGAAAAATCGGGAATGCCCCATTCACGCAATTGGCCATCGATGCATCTATGTGGCGCAATGCAGACTGGGCCAAAAGAAAAGGCCTGTTTGCCGAAGTACATCCGGATGTGGATGGCATGGATGAATCCATTCACCGGTTGTCCAACACGCTCGCGCATTCAAGTCCTGAAGCCATGGCCGAAATGAAAAAGATATTCTGGAAGGGAACAGAAAACTGGGATCAATTTCTGATAGAACGTGCGGCTATCAGCGGAAGGCTTGTTTTGAGTAAATATACAAGAGAGGCCATTGAAAGATTTAAAAAGAAAGTTTAATCACCTTCATAATGGGTTACTGCAATGGCTACTATTGGTTTCAGTAATATATTTACCAGGGGAAATAATGAGCGCACATCAAACAGAGAGATTTACCAAAGATAATTTTCAATCGTTCTGCAATATTTTGGGGAAAAAGGATCTTCATTTAAAAACCATTATTCAAACGCATGGCTATCCTCCAGTGTGGACAAGGCCCGCTACGTTTCCGACGCTGGTGCTGATTATTTTAGAACAACAGGTGTCACTGGCTTCAGCAAGGGCTGCATTCAATAAGCTACAGGAAAAGATTGGGGCGATTACGCCCAGGAAAGTATTATCGCTGTCAGATGCAGAATTGCGCGCCTGTTATTTCAGCCGGCAAAAGACGGTGTATGTCCGGCACCTCGCAGAAATGATACTATCGAAGCAATTGAATTTAAAAAAGCTCGACCCGAAGCCGGAAGCTGAGATCAGGGAACTGCTCAAGCAGGTCAAAGGTATTGGGGACTGGACCGTAGATGTTTATTTGTTGTTTGCGATGCAGCGCACTGATGTGTTCCCGGTGGGCGACCTTGCTATGGTAAATGCACTGAAGGAAATCAAAAAACTGCCAAAGGATACGCATCGTGACTCCATACTTAAAATGGCTGAACCCTGGAGGCCATACCGATCCATTGCTGCCATGTTGCTATGGCACCACTATATTCAAACCAGGAATATAAAATTCTGATTTCGTAGTGCGATTTACTAAATATTCAATCCACCACAGGCACTGATTACCTGCCCGGTGATATAACTTCCCATATCAGATGCGAGGAATAAAGTGGTATTGGCTATTTCTTCACCGGTACCAAACCTGCCCAGCGGAATTTTTTCCAAAAAAGTTTTTGCTGCTTCCCCTTCTTTCAGGTAATGGGTCATATCTGTTTCAATAAATCCCGGCGCAATGGCATTGCAACGGATATTGCGGCTGCCCAGTTCTGCGGCGATTGATTTTGTAAAACCAATGATACCGGCCTTGCTGGCCGCATAGCTGCTTTGCCCGGCATTGCCACGGATACCAATGATAGAGCTCATATTGATGATCGACCCCTTTTTTGCTTTCATCATGGGTCGTATCACCTGTTTGGTCATATTGAAAACGCTTTTCAGGTTGACGGCCATTACCTCATCCCATTGCTCGGCTGTCATGCGCAGCAATAAATTGTCTTTTGAAATACCAGCGTTGTTTACACAAATATCGATGGTACCAAATTCTTTGGTCACATCATTTACAAATGCTTCGCTGGCGGCAAAATCTCCCGCATTGCTTTTATATCCCTTTGCTTTCACGCCCAGCGCTGCCAGTTTCTCTTCCAGTGCCCTGGCTTTATCGGCGCTGCTGTCGCTCACGTATGTAAAAGCAACATGTGCACCATGTTCGGCCAGTTTCAAAGCAATGGCTTCACCTATCCCGCGCGCTGCACCTGTTACAATGGCTACCTTATTTTCTACCAGTTTCATGATTGTATTTTTCTGAATAAAGAAAAAGTTTGTGGGCCGCCAAAAATAAAACAGATTTTATGAGTAGCCTACTTTCTTTTTCACTGCTGGTTGAGCAACAATAATTCTTCCAACAATGTTCGGTCATTGCTCAGCCTTGGTACTTTATGCTGACCGCCCAGTTTTCCCCTGCTTTTAAGCCAGGCATTGAATACACCGTTTTTTGCAACATGTAGTATTGGCAAACGAAGGGCTATGTCTTTGTAACGTTTTGCTTCATAATCGCTGTTGAGGCCCTTCAGGGCTGTATCAAGTTCCCGTGTGAACTGGTTGATATCGGCAGGTGCTTTATCAAATTCTATCAGCCATTCATGTGCGCCGTTGCTTTTATCGCTGAAATAAACAGGCGCTGCTGTATAATCATTCACGACTGCACCGGTTTTCTCGCAGGCAATGGATATAGCGTGATCGGTATTATCGACAATGACTTCTTCGCCAAATGCATTCATGTAGTGTTTGAGGCGGCCGCTTACAATAATTTTGTATGGATCGAGTGAAGTGAATTTTACTGTATCACCCACGATATACCGCCATAATCCACCCGTCGTACTTATAACCAGCGCATAGTTTTTATTGATTTCTACTTTATCAAGGCCAACGGTGAAGGGGAATTTTTTTCCATATTCCTCTACCGGCATAAATTCATAAAAAATGCCATGATGTGTGTAGAGCAGCATACCAACATCATTTGGTTTTACCTGTGCGGCAAAAAAACCTTCGCTGGCATTGTACATCTCCAGGTAATTGATATCCTTCCCAATCAGTTTTTTGAATTGCTCATTATAGGGTATAAACGAGACACCGCCGTGAATATATAATTCGAGGTGCGGCCAAACATCTTTTAAATATTCTTTACCGCTTAGTTCAAGTATGCGCTTGATGAGTACCAGTGTCCATGTAGGAACACCAGAGATGGATGTTACATTTTCATGAATGGTAGACTGTGCCAGTTGTTCTATTTTCCCCTCCCATTCGTCCATCAGTGCAATACTTAATTCGGGTGTCCTGATCCAATTACTCCATACCGGCGAGTTTTGCATTAATACAGCGCTCAGGTCGCCATACTGTACTTCATCATTCATTTTATGCACCTGGTGGCTGCCGCCAATGACCAACCCTTTACCGGTGAGCAGATCAGAATCGGGGAAATTATTGTAATACATGGTCAGTACATCTTTGGCGCCCTGGTAATGATTTTCCTCGAGGCTTTCCTGGCTGACTGGTATGAATTTACTTTTATCGCTGGTAGTGCCGCTGCTTTTGGCAAACCAGTTAATCGGTGTATTCCACAAAATATTTTCTTCGCCATCCATCATGCGCTGGATATATGGCTTCAGATCGTCGTATTCGTGAACAGGAATGGTTTGTTTGAATGATTTTACGGAGAAAAGCAGGTTGAATTTATACTTGCGGCCAAACTCGGTATACTGTCCTGCAGTCACAAGGTCCTGCAATACTTCCCGCTGCGCGGCAACGGGTTGTGACGTCCACAACTCAATAAACCAGAGCCGCAGCCTGGCCAGCTTTGATATGGCAGGCGATAATAGTTTCATACTACGCTGGCAAAATAAAGAATTGCGGTGAGACTAGCCGTAATAGTTCCGTAAATCTTGTTTTAAGAGAAAGAAGTTTACGGAAATTACCATTTCTAAATATTATAAATTTCCCGTTGATTCTATATTGGAGGGAAATTCACCCTGGCTTTTCTTAGCTTCTTCGTGCAGGTAATCTTTTCGTTTCAATTCAAAATTACGTCCAAGATAGAGGCGGCGCACCTGTTCGTCTTCGGCCAGTTGTTCTGCCGTACCATGTTTGAATATTTTACCTTCAATCAATAAATAAGCACGATCGCAAATAGACAAGGTTTCATTTACGTTGTGATCGGTTATCAAAACACCTATATTTTTTTGCTTTAACCTGGCCACTACGGTTTGTATGTCTTCTACGGCGATAGGGTCAACGCCGGCAAATGGTTCATCGAGCAATATAAATTTCGGGTCAACAGCCAGGGCACGGGCTATCTCGGTCCTTCTTCTTTCACCACCACTGAGGCTGTCGCCATTATTTTTTCTTACATGGTGCAGGCCAAATTCATCCAGCAATGACTCCAGTTTGGTCTTTTGTTCCTGGCGCGACAGTTTTGTCATTTCAAGCACGGCCTTGATATTATCTTCCACGCTTAGCTTTCTGAATACCGATGCTTCCTGGGGCAGATAGCCAAGCCCCATCTGTGCCCGTTTGTACATGGGCTGTTGCGTAATATCTTTATCATCAAGGAAGACGGTTCCTTCGTCGGGTCGTATCAAACCAACCACCATATAAAAAGTAGTCGTTTTGCCAGCACCATTGGGGCCGAGCAGACCAACAATCTCTCCCTGCTTCACCTGTATGGAAACATGGTTCACAACAGTACGGTTGCGGTAGCTTTTAATTAAGTCTTTCGTGGTGATGGTTAGGCTCACTGTAAGCTGTTTAGGCAAAAATACCGGAACTGCATCAAACCTGCACATCCGTCTTTTATTTAACAGCGTTTTGATTTCTTCCAAAGCATGACTATGTTTGCGTCCAGATTTACAGAATTATGAAGGTTATAGACCATATAAATCAATCAAAAAATACACTTGTATCGTTTGAAGTATTGCCTCCGCTAAAGGGAAAGGGCATCAATGCCATTTACGATCACCTCGACCCATTAATGGAATTCAAACCATCGTTTATCAACGTTACCTATCACCGCAGTGAAACGATGTTCAAGAAAAAATCGGATGGTACATTCGAAAAGGTAGAAGTACGCAAACGTCCAGGCACCGTTGGTATCTGCGCAGCTATCATGAACCATTACCAGATTGATGCTGTTCCGCATTTGATATGCGGTGGCTTTTCTAAAAGGGAAACAGAGGATGCATTGATCGATTTGAATTTTCTTGGTATAGATAATGTGCTTGTGCTGCGCGGCGATGCTGCGAGGAATGAAGCGTCATTTGAACCACACCCCGATGGTAACCGCTATGCGCTTGACCTGCTGAAACAGGTGGGTAACCTGAACCATGGTATTTACTTAGAGGAAGACATCAAGAATGGTGGTAAAACAAATTTTTGCATGGGTGTAGCGGGTTACCCCGAAAAACATTTTGAAGCGCCCAACCTGCAAACCGATATGGGTTACCTGAAAGCAAAGGTGGAAGCAGGGGCAGAGTATATCATGACACAAATGTTTTTCGACAATCAAAAGTTTTTTGATTTTGTAAAAACCTGCAAGGCCAATGGTATTGATGTGCCCATTATTCCAGGATTAAAGCCAATTACCAATAGAAAACAACTAACCATTCTTCCAAAAATTTTTCACGTAGATATACCCACTGATTTGTCCGGCGAGATTATGAAAGCAAAATCTGACGATGATGTGGAGAAGATAGGTACTGAATGGCTGGTACAGCAAAGCAGGGAACTAAAAAAATTTGGTGTGCCCGTATTGCATTATTATACATTGGGAAAGCCCAAAGTCATCTGGAATGTTGTTAAAGAGCTTGTATAAATGCAAAAGCCCGGTTGTAATAACCGGGCTTTTATTATATTGAAATGGGTAATAGTATTATTACAGTTTCAATCCAACAGAGATTCCGATAACACGGTGTTTATTCTTGTCGTTGGAATTGCTTTCTACTGAATTGATCTTGGTAAGACCATATCCGTAATTTAGGGATAATAGTAATTTGTCGAGTTCAAAACCTGCAGTTGCATTCAGTCCAAAATCGAAACGGCGCATAATACCCAGGCCGGAACCTTCCTGCTGATTAAAGGTAGTAGGGTCATCGTTGCTGAATTTGATATTATCACTTCCGTTAAAGCTTATTAGCCCTGCATTTCCTTCTGTTTTATTTTTTCCTGCAATTCCGATGGCTGCATAAGGTCCTGCGCCCACGAAGAAATTTGACTTGTCTTTATCAAGGGGAATTTTTGCCACAAAGTTGACCGGAATTTCAACATAATAAGGATTTGACGTAGCCTTGAAATAATAGTTATCTCCCGGCTGACCTGTCTGTGTTTTAGCACCTTTGCCTGTAAATAATATTCCCGGTTGTATACCAAAATACTTTCCCACGGGGACATCGCCCATAAATCCTATATGGAAACTGGCCAATGAGTTGGCATTGTCTATATGGCCATCACTTGTAGTGGAGATATTGGCAATATTTAATCCTCCTTTAAGATACACAGCACCCTTTTCCTGTGAAAAGGAACTGCTCGCAATCAATGTGGCAATTGCCAGGCTCAAGATAGTTTTCATCATTAATTTTTTTAGTTACGGTATTAGTATAAAAAAACTGTGCCAGCTATTTTTTACGGCTTTGTTTTTTAACAGTGATTAAGACTATATAAGATTAAAAAGGTTTATTGAAAAAACAAGAATAAGTGCATTTTTATTGCATTTACGGGAGTGGCTTGTATAACAATTAATTATTATTTCCAGCAGCTTTGAAGAACAGCTTCATTTATTTTCACCGGGTATTTCTTTTTTAATGTGTCAATCCACTTATTTTCAAGCAATGCCTGGTAATCATTGATCACAAAACCCTTGGCGTCTTCAAAATTACGCGGTGTCTTTTCGTTGTAAACATTAATGATGTATACATACGAAGTAATATTGTCCGCAGATGTTTTAACGGGTGTTGTTAACAAACCAGCTTCTATCTTAGTACCGGTGGGAATGGGCAATTGCGCCAACTCGAAACGTCCAGAATCGGCTTGTACTGTTCCGTCAGCATTTTGTACAATGGTTCTCCAATCACTTTTCTTTTGTTCAAAAGCCATCCTGCTTTTAGCAGCGCTGATGGAATCGCTGCAGGTGAAGAGTATCACATCTGCGCTTGATTCCCACCAGTATTTATTTTTATTGGCTTTATAAAAATTACGCAGGCCGCTGGAATCAGCAGCAGCTTTATCCCACACCTGCCGCTGCATTACTTCAAACAACAGGTTTCCATCCTTGAACTCTTTTAACTGTGTGGCAAACTCTTTATTGTATTCTTCCAAATGGTTACGGTAGTATTCAATGGCTACCGTTTCCACATACTGCTGTAGTAATTGTGTCATCATCCTGCCCCTGCTCATGGAGGGAACATTTTTGATCGACTGCAAATATTTTACAAAATCAATGGCGGTTACTTTTTGTTTGGGATAGGAAAACAGAACAGTATTGTCGTTCAGTGTGGGCGCCTGCGGAAGTTTGCTGTCGGTCCACGCACTGTCGGCATATATCCACAACAGTTTTTCGTTGTACGCCCCTTTTTTATATCCCGCCATACGCATTACCTTATTGGCAAGGGCTTGTTTCGATACCTGGATGCGGTTATCTGACTGCACTTTTTGTTTGAGTGCATCCATGGCGGTGCTTTCGCGGGTACTGCTGACAGGTATCCTTTCTATGCGTTGTACGATATGATAGCCATAGTTGCTCATAAATGGCGGTGTGATATCACCATCTTTTTGCAGGGCAAAAACAGTGTTCTCATAATCGCCGTCAAATTTTCCTACGCCAAATTCGGGCATCAATCCACCGGCCTGGTAAGTAATATTATCATTGCTGTATTTAGTGGCTAGTTCTTTAAAGGAAGCGCCATTCTGCAATGCATGGTAAATAGAATCGGCCAGTGTTTTTAATCTTGCTTTTTCAGCATTGTCTGCGCCGGGAGGAAAACCCAGCAATATTTGTGCGGCACGCATACGTCCTGCCGCAGGCCGCTCTGCTGTTATTTTAAAAATATGATAGGCTGTTTTGCTTCTGAAAGGGGTTGAATATTTTCCCAATGCAGTATTGTATGCAAGTGTTTCCAGTTCATAGGGAAGTATAAACACGGTAATGTAACCAAGATCCCCTTTGTTGTTATGTACAGATGGATCCTGCGAATAGGTTTCTGCAACACTGATAAAGTCTGCACCTGATTGAAGTTTCGCGTAAGCGTCTGTTACCTTTTTGTATGCAGCAGCCGTATCGGTACCAACAAAAGGAATATAAATATGTGAAATGCGAAGGTCTTTCTGGCTGCGTTTAAAAGCTTCATCCACGAGTGCCTGTATGCTGCTTTCATCGTTCATAAAACTTTCGGCAATTTGCCCGCGGAAGTTTTGCATCTCCGCTTTTTGCGTTGCCAGTGTATCCAGTTTGGCATCGTAAGCGGCCTGCACTTTCAGTTTAAACCTGGTATAAAGATCCAGGTATTCGCGGCAGGCTTTTTCTGAATGATTATTGCTGGTATTGTTTTTATTGAACGCGCGAAGAAATTCTTCTTTGCTTACATTGTTTTTGCCGTATGTAAAAAGGGTTTGCGCCTGTGTGCCGGTAAAAACGAATAGGATAAAAGCAGTTAAGAGTTGCTTCATAATTATCAATTGGATGTTGGTTTCAGCCGGTTGTTCCTGTTAGTGGTATACATTTACAGGTACCCGGATTACAAGAACGGTTGTTTATTGTTTTGTTTTCAATTTTACATTCAGCACTTCATCTATCTGGTCGTAGGTCAGTTTCTTTGCCACAATACGTTTTTCCCTGTCCAGCAGATAAAGAATCGGGGTTTGGTATACATCGTACAACTGCCGGTAATTGGGCTTTCCGGCGGCATAGCCTGCATCCCTTTGTTCCGTGGTTTCATAAACGTGAATCCAGTCTTTTAAATTGTTTTCACGGATGTAGTTGAGCCAGGCGGGTTTGCCCCCATCCACCATTACCCCGTATACCTGCACACCTTCTTTTTTCCACTTGGACTGGTAGATGGAATCCAGCTTTGGTACTACCTCCTTGCAATGACTGCAGGTGGGATCCCAGAAACATATCACCACGAAATCAGATTTAAGGCTGTATAAAGGCATGGGGTGGTCGGCTGTATCTACCAGATCCAGGTTTTGGGCCGGGCTGCCAATCAGGTTGGCCATTAAGCTATAGGCCCGCTCATACATGTATTTTTTATATTTCTCGGTAAACCAATCGACCTGCGGGTTATTGTTGATATATTTTTCAAACAGGTGAACAAATACCGCATCCTGCCCCATGTATTGCGGGCTGATGTATTGCTGCACAAAATAGGTCAGCAGGTATTTGTACATATCCTTGTTGGGTGCTGATTTGCCAAGCATCAAATCCACTTCCTTTATCAGGCTGTCTGGTGTAGGCACAACAAGATCCCGGTAATATTTATCGAGCTTCAGTTCAAATATAGGTGTGCGTATCAGCCTCGCATCGGTGAAACTGATGCCATCCCAGAAATGAGATTTAAAATAATTGAAAGAGTACAATGTGTCATATTTGCCGCCCGGTTGTTTGGCAGCAGGTGGAACAACCGGCTCCTTCAGTGCTTTGAACAAGGCAGTGAGCATGCTGGCCGGATTTTTTGCAGCAACGCTGTCGCGGTAATTCTGCAATTTCAGCCCCAGGCTTTTTAATATGTCCGTAATGCGGCTGCTGTCGGCCCGCGTTTTAGCCGCGGCTAACGCCGCCATATAACCGCTGGTAGCTTTCCCGTTAACAGCTGCAAAATTGGAATAGGATTTAAACAGGTTGTTGTCGGCTGAATTGGTGAACTTAACACTGGCGGGCAAACCGACTGTATCGGCTGAGATGGAAAAGTTTTGCTGTTTGTCCAGCAATATTTCAAATAAGATTTCTTTTCTCGGAGATACCACAAAATAGATCCCTCCCGGCAATTTGTCCCTGCCTTTAAATACACCATTGCTATTGGCATCCAGCATGGCGGAATCGGCCAGCGCCTTTATTTTTCCGTAATAATAACCCAGGTAAACAAACTGATTTTTATAGGGCTTCAGTGTGATACCGATGCGGTAACCGGTATTTTGTGCCAGTAAATGGGTGGTGGTGATCAGTAAGATAATTGCAACAATTGGTTTCTTCATTGTATTGTACGGTGAAAGTGAATGGGCGAATATATTGAAAATACACGCCATAAGTGGTTAACTGCCTGCTAAATTAACAACTGCACGGGATACAATCATTACTTACTTTCGCCAAATGCAAAAGGAACTGTATATGGACATCAGCAGGGAAGACGCGGGCGGCAGCCTTTACCGCATCGTCAATGACGATGGCAGCAGCTATTTTTATTACAACCACAGCGAGTACAATTCCAAAACAGATGAAATAAAGGTGTTTGAAACCAATTATCCCGATTTTGCTTCCTTCTGGACAATGATCACCGCTGATAAGGAATGGTATTATATGCAC
This sequence comes from Chitinophagaceae bacterium, assembly GCA_044223995.1. Lineage (GTDB taxonomy): Bacteria > Bacteroidota > Bacteroidia > Chitinophagales > Chitinophagaceae > JACMLD01. The sequence goes on along the minus strand of JBGALE010000006.1, from coordinate 149,698 downwards.
CCCTTGTTTGTTCATCCCGAACAAAGGGCTTATATCCGCGGGCTGTTGCAACATGTAAACTGGAATGTAAGTTCCAATAAAAAATGGCAGGATAGTCACCGGCGGCAATGGACAAAAGTGCTGACCGATCCTGGTACCTATTACGATGGCCCCGGTGATAAGAAAACTACCTAGTTCATTCTCCAGCGGGCAGTCAATCATTCCTTATTTTTGCGCCATGCGAAAAAAGAAGCAAGAGGTTTTGCAATCTGTGATGGTCCAGGATTATGCAGCAGAGGGAAAATCGCTGGCAAAAATTGATGGCAAGGTAATTTTCATTGAAGGGGCGGTACCGGGTGATGTAGTGGATATCCGCCTGGGAAAAAACAAAAAAGACTGGGCCGAAGGGAAGGCCACTTATTTTCATACCTATTCTGCAGACAGGATACAGCCCTTCTGCGAACATTTCGGTGTATGTGGCGGCTGCAAATGGCAGATGCTCCCTTATGAAAAACAATTACAATACAAGCAAAATGAAGTGGCGCAAAACCTGCGGCGGCTGGGAAGGATTGAGTTGCCGCCACTGCAAACCATTATCGGATGCGATCAAACCGCGGAGTACCGCAATAAGCTGGAATTTACTTTCAGCAACCGGCGTTATTTATTGCAGGAAGAAATAGGAATGGAACAGGAGATAACGCAAAGCAATGCACTGGGTTTTCATGTGCCGCGTTTGTTTGACAAGGTAATTGACATCAATACCTGTCACCTGATGGCGGCGCCGACCAACGAGATCAAAAATACCATTCGCCGTTTTGCACTGGAACAGGGGTACCCTTTTTATGATATCCGAAATCATACGGGCTGGCTGCGGACACTGGTATTGCGCATCTGCACCACCGGCGAAGTGATGGTGAATCTTTGTGTTGCCTACGAGGATGAAGTGGAAAGAATAAAGCTGCTGGATCACCTGCTGCAACAGGTACCGGCCATCACCACCCTGTTGTATACCATTAATCCAAAAAAGAACGACAGCATATATGATCTCGAGCCGCAGGTATATTATGGAAAGGGCTATGCAATAGAAGAACTGGAAGGGTTGAAATTCAAGATAGGGCCAAAATCATTTTTTCAAACCAATACAAGGCAGGGTGAAAAATTGTACCAGGTCACAAGAGAGTTTGCTGAGCTGAGTGGCCAGGAAATCGTGTATGATTTGTACTGCGGGACGGGAAGCATTGGGTTATTTGTAAGTAAATCGGCCAGGAAGATAATAGGGGTGGAAGTCATTGCTGAAGCAATAGAAGATGCGAAGGCCAATGCAGCGCTGAATAATATTGGCAATACGGAATTTTTTGCGGGTGATGTGATTGATATTTGCAACGACGATTTTTTCAACCATCATGGAAGACCGGATGTTATCATCACGGATCCGCCGCGGGCAGGCATGCATGAAAAGCTGGTAAAAAAGATACTTGAGGTGGCGGCGCCGACCGTGGTGTATGTGAGTTGTAATCCCGCCACGCAGGCAAGGGATTTACAACTGCTGGATGAAAAGTACCGGGTAATAAAGGTGCAGCCCGTGGATATGTTTCCGCACACACACCATATTGAGAACGTAGTGCAGTTGAAGTTGCGTTAAAGAACCGTTGGCAACATCTTAACAGGAACCGGTATTTATTTTAAATTAAATTACAGCGGTTATTTTCATTGTTTTTAAAACAGGATTTATTGGAAGTGTATTTTTGAAATTAATTACAAGCTATTATGACAGATTTCAGGCCACGGGGTTTCCAGATTTTACCGATAGTGATAAAGAACCTTTTAATTATAAACGGGTTGGTGTTTCTGGCGCAATATACCTTTGGAAGAACAGGCGGGTTTAATATGGAAAACCTATTTGCGCTTCATGATGTCCGTTCCGTTTATTTCCGGCCACACCAGTTGATTACACACATGTTCCTGCATGGTGGTATAGATCATATTTTCTTCAACATGTTTGCCCTCTGGATGTTCGGCAGCACGCTCGAAAATGTGTGGGGCCCGAAACGTTTTTTGATTTTCTATATGGCCTGTGGACTTGGTGCGGCGTTCCTGCATTTAGGCGTATTGTACTACGAAAACATTCCTATTGTCGAAACTTTCAATCACATGCCGCTTGAAGTGCAAATTGACTTAAAATATTCTGAAAAATATATTCTTAATACGCCAACGCTCGGAGCCTCCGGTGCCGTATTCGGTTGCCTGGCAGCCTTCGGCTATCTTTTTCCCAACAGTCTGATTTACCTGTATTTCCTTTTCCCCATCAAAGCAAAATGGTTTGTATTGTTTTATGCCGGTGCTGAGCTTTTGATGGCCTTCCGCAATTCGGCCGGCGACAATGTGGCGCATTGGGCCCATTTGGGCGGTGCCTTGGTAGGTGTTATACTGGTATGGTTTTGGAACAAGCGAAACCGCACCAATTTTTATTAATCCGGCGAAATAATAAACATAAGGGGCTGTTATTTTGTAATAGATCGATATATTTAACCGATTACCCGAAACATCTACTATGGCTGTGGCAGAAGAAGAAAAAAAGACCAGTAAGATTTTCCTCGGGCAGGATAATAATTCCCTGGTGATGTTGTTTGCCATCAACGCGCTGGTATTCGTTATCCTGAAATTCATCCTGGTCGTATACCAGATGGCTGAACTCAATCCCGAAGCCTATTACCGTAATATTTATAATTGGTTTATCCTTCCTGCCAGTATACAAAAGCTGAGTACAAGGCCCTGGGTGATTATTACATACATGTTTACCGACAATGCAGTGATGAAAACCCTGTCGAACCTGTTTTGGCTTTGGATATTCGGTTACGTACTCCAGGATCTCACAGGCAATAAGAAACTCATCCCGATTTATATCTATGGTGGCTTTGCCGGTGCTGTTGTGTACATCATCAGTTATTACGTGGTACCTGCATTGCAACCCCTATTGCCCAATGCTACTTTATTTGGCGCCAATGCCAGTGTGATGGCCGTCGCCATCGCCACGACGTATGTAAAACCTGATTATCGTTTTTTCCCGATGATCAATGGGGGCATACCGCTATGGATAGTGACTGTTGTATTTGTCATTGTCGATTTTGCATCAGTGCCCTCCGGCGATCCCGGAAGATACCTGGCGCATTTGGCCGGCGGCGGTTTTGGTTTTCTTTTTATTTACCAGTTGCGCAAAGGCAACGACTGGAGTGTATGGATGAATAACTTTTTTGACTGGGTAAATGATTTGTTCAACCCGGATAAAAAAAATAAAAAGCGAAGCGTAAAGGACGAATTTTTTTACAAGGTACATGGCACACATCCCTATAAGCGCATTCCCAATATTACCCAGAAACGAATTGACGACATACTGGATAAGATCAATACACAGGGCTATCATTTTCTCACCGATGAGGAAAAAGATATACTTCGCCGCGCTTCTACCGAAGATGATTTGTAATTTTAAGGATGACCCGCATTCTGAGAAAAGTCACCAAAAAATTTTTCATTGCTGTTAATATTATAGCTGTTGTGGTATTCCTCGCCGCCTGCTGTAATAACCTGTTGCATCCCGGTAAATACTGGTATGTGGCTTTACTGGGTGTGGGTTTTCCTTTTCTCGTATTGTTATTGTTATTCTTCATCATATTCTGGTTGTTTTTCAAATCCCGCTGGAAATGGTTATCCATTGCCGCATTGCTTATTGGGTGGTTCCAGGTAGATGTGTTATTTGCATTTCATCCATTCAATTCGTTTGACAATAAGAAGGCGCCGGGCAGTTTTCGCGTTATGCAATGGAATGTATCGAGACTGGATGAGATGAATAAGCATAAGCATGGAGAAAATTACCGTCAAAAAATTTTTGACTATATCCATGACATGGATCCGGATATATTGTGCATGGAAGAGTTTATTGAATCCAACAACCCGAAGGAGCTTCCTGAAAATATTTCGTATTTCACCCGGGAATTAAAATACCCGTATTACTATTTTGCGCGTGACCATCGCCGTTGGGATGGATTGTATGAGCATGGCGTGGTTATCTTTTCCCGTTATCCCATTGCCGACACTTTGCGTATCCGTTATTCGGGCCCGGATTCACTGAAAGGATCGGAAAGCCTGATACATACTGATATTGATATCAATGGGCAACGGGTGCGCGTATTTGCCACGCACCTGCAATCCCTCCGGTTCGACGGAAATGATTATGGCGCACTGCAACGCATCGCCAAGGTGGAGGACAGCGCTGTGACGAAGTCGATGGGCATCATCAAAAAATTCAGGACTGCTTATAATTTACGCAGCACACAGGCCGAACTGGTTCGGCGCGAACTTGATGAAAGCCCTTACCCGGAAATACTCTGCGGTGATTTTAATGATGTGCCGAATTCGTTTACCTACTTTAAGATCAGGGGCGGCAGAAATGATGTATTTCTCAAAAAAGGCTTTGGCATTGGCCGCAGTTTTGCCTCCCTGTCGCCAACTTTGCGCATAGATTATATACTGGCTGATACGAAGCTGGAAATACGCCAGTTCAGGAAAACCAAACTACCTTATTCGGATCATTACCCGCTGGTGGCAGACTTTAACTTGCCCGTAAAAAACTGAGTTTGTATATTTGACCTGATGCATTCTCATCTCCGCATATCAATCTTTTGCTGTTGTTGTCCCTGACTCCGGGGATAAATATTATTTTTGCCCCCAATTATCATGTATCTCATTGCTGAAAAATTAGCTAAAAGCCGAAGAGTGCGACGCAACGATGTACCAAATAGAACTGAAGCCGATTAAAAAATAACTATGTCCCAGTTAACAGTATACAATTCATATAGCCGTAAGAAAGAAGTGTTTGTTCCCGGAACACCGGGTCATGTGGGTATGTATGTGTGCGGTCCTACCGTTAGCGGTGAAAGTCACCTGGGTCATGCGCGGCCATTTATCACATTTGATGTGGTATACCGTTACCTGATGTATCTCGGCTATAAGGTGCGTTATGTGCGCAATATAACCGATGCGGGGCATTTTGAAGAAGAGGGAAGGGAAGCGGAGGATAAAATTTCAAAAAAAGCGGTGATCGAAAAGCTCGAGCCGATGGAACTGGTGCAGAAGTACACAAACCTTTTTCACTGGGCCATGCATGCTTTTAACAACCTTGATCCCAGTATTGAACCAACAGCTACAGGACATATTGTGGAACAGGTGGAGATGATAAAAAAAATAATAGCTGCCGGCTATGCCTATGAAACCAATGGCTCGGTATATTTCGATGTGAAAAAATTTGCCGCACACTATCCTTATGGCAAACTCAGCGGAAGGATTATGGATGATTTGCTGGAAACAACGAGGGAACTGGAAGGGCAGGATGAAAAAAGGGATCGTGCCGACTTTGCTTTGTGGAAAGCTGCACCACCAGAACATATCATGCGATGGGTAAGCCCCTGGGGCGAAGGATTTCCGGGCTGGCATATTGAATGTTCGGCCATGGCTACGAAATACCTGGGCAGCGAGTTTGATATTCATGGTGGTGGTATGGATCTGCAATTCCCGCACCATGAAAGTGAGATAGCGCAGAGTACGATTTGCAATGGTCATACGCCTGCCCGTTATTGGATTCACAACAATATGATTACGGTGAATGGAAAGAAAATGGGGAAGAGCTATAACAACCAGATAAAACTGACGGAGATGTTTAGCGGTAACCATCCATTGCTGGAACAGGCATATTCTCCTATGACGATCCGATTTTTTATACTGCAAACACATTACCGCAGCACACTCGATTTTGGCAACGAAGCATTGCAGGCAGCAGAAAAAGGATTGAAGCGTTTGTGGGAATCGTATGAAGTTCTGCAAAAGCTAATAGCTGATGGCAATTCGATGGCTGCCGATAAAGAACTGGACGCACGCTGCCTTCAGCTACTGACAGATATGGATGATGCCATGAATGATGATTTTAGCACCGCAAGGGTATTGGCCAATATGTTTGAACTGGTACCGGTTATCAATTCCATTAAAGACGGGCATATCAAACAACATGCAATCAGTGGCGCCACACTGGAGAAGATGCAATTGTATTTTAAAAATTACCTGGAAGACATACTGGGCCTCAAAAATGAACGGGAAACGGACGATAATAAACTGAATGGTGTGCTGGATTTGCTGGTGAATATCCGTAAAGATGCTAAAGCCCGTAAAGACTATGCTACTTCCGATAAAATCCGGAATCAATTGCTGGAACTCGGCATATTGCTGAAGGACGATAAGGATGGTGGTATCAGCATTTCCTTTGCATAGAACCCTGCAAAATATTGCTGCGATTTGAGTAACTTGGTTTGCTAAACTTATTGCTTATGCAACCCAGGTCCTTGTTGCTGTTACTTTCCTTTCTTTCCATTACTACCCTTCATGCACAACCGAAAAAAGCACCTGATCGCAAAGAAGGCGAAGGCCCGTGGACACAACTCATTATCAGAGGTGTGATTTTAATCAATGGCACCGGTGCACCTCCCATTGGGCCCGTAGATATAGTAGTAGAAAAAAACAGGATTAAGGAAATAAAAAATGTAGGGGCCCCGGGCATTGCCATCAATCCGAACAACCGGCCCAAACTGGCAGAAGGTGGTAAGGAATTGAACTGCGAAGGAATGTACCTGATGCCTGGTTTCGTGGACATGCATGGACATATTGGTGGCGAATCGCAGGGTGCAGATGCAGAATATGTTTTTAAACTATGGATGGGGCATGGCGTAACTACTATTCGTGATCCTGGTTCGGGTAATGGACTGGACTGGGTACTCGAAGAAAAACGCAAGAGCGAACAAAATCTCATCACAGCGCCAAGGATAAAGGCGTTGACAACATTCGGGCAGGGAAGTACCACACCTATTTCCACTACCGAACAAGCCATTGCCTGGGTACGCGAAAACCAGAAGAAAGGATCTGACGGAATAAAATTTTTTGGAGCTGCACCGGAAATTATGAAAGCTGCGCTGGAAGAAAATAAAAGACTGGGTTTACGTTCTGCCTGTCATCACGCACAAATGGATGTGGCCAGGTGGAATGTATTAAACAGTGCACGTGCAGGTCTTACTTCCATGGAGCATTGGTATGGATTGCCAGAAGCATTGTTTGAGGATAAGACTATACAAAACTACCCGCTGAATTATAATTATGCCAATGAGCAAAACCGTTTTGAAGAAGCAGGCAAGCTGTGGAAACAGGCTGCCAAACCATACAGTGATCACTGGAATAAGGTAATGAATGAATTGATATCGCTTGATTTTACGCTTGATCCTACGTTTAATATTTATGAAGCCAACAGGGATTTGATGCGTGCACGCAGGGCCGAATGGCACGAAGAATATACCATGCCCAAGCTTTGGAAATTTTATGAGCCAAGCCGTGTGGCGCATGGTTCTTACTGGCAAAGCTGGGGCACCGAACAGGAGATAAGCTGGAAAGACAATTACCGCCTGTGGATGACATTTATAAATGAATATAAAAACAGGGGCGGCCGTGTGACAGTAGGCACGGATGCAGGGTTTATTTATGAATTGTACGGGTTTGCTTATATACGCGAATTGGAATTGCTGCGCGAAGCAGGCTTTCATCCGCTGGAAGTAATACGAAGCGCTACTTTATATGGTGCGCAGGCACTGGGTATGGAAAAAGAAATTGGCAGTGTGGAAATAGGTAAGCTGGCAGATTTTGTCATTGTAGATGCCAATCCGTTAGAGAACCTGCAGGTTTTGTACGGAACGGGTGCGATTACTTTAACGGATAACAACGAAGTCAGAAGAAAAGGTGGCGTGAAATATACCATCAAAGATGGAATTGTATATGATGCGAAGAAGTTGCTGGAAGATGTAAAGAAGATGGTGGCTGAAGAAAAAGCAAAAACCGGGTTTAAGATTACGCAACCCGGTATACAACTGGGTTATTGATCCTGTTTGTTTTTTACTGCACGTACCATTTCGCGCTTATGTGGCGGCCCCGGTATTTTGTGAACGGTGAACCCTGCCGCTGTCATAGTTTTTCGTACAACGGTCTTGGAGCAATAAGTAACCAGTATGCCGCCAGGCGCCAGCATGGAAAATATTTTTGTAAATATTCCGGTGGTCCAAAGTTCGGGTTGCACATCGGGTGCAAAGGCATCGAAGTATACAATGTGAAACTGTTTATTGGGACAATGATCGGCCAGGCGATGCATCGATTTTTTGCAGGTAAAAAAATCAGTTAGCGTTGTTTCTTTTCCCCAATCCATTGAATGTAACCGTTCAAACAATGGCTGGTATTGTTCCAGTTTTAGTTGTTTGCAATAGTTGAGCGACCGGTATTCGGGTTCAGTCAGCGGATAGGCTTCCACGGTTTCATAATAAACCGGCTGTTGCAGCTTTTCGGTTTCGATGAGTGTCAATAATGCATTGAGGCCGGTGCCAAAGCCCATTTCAAATATGTTAATGGAACTGTCCCTGTCAGTATTATTTTTCCTGTAGTGATGAAGACCCGATTCAATAAATACATGTTGCGATTCCATAATAGCACCATGCGAAGAATGATAAGTGCTGTTGAGCAACGGAACGGAAATGCTGTGAGAACCGTCTGCTGTTATGATAATCTCTCGTTTCATTGGCGATGAATCATGCGTATCATTTGTATCTTCCATTTCGAAACCTGTCATATGCAAAACAAGTTAAAATTCGTCATTCAAATTGTTGCAGCGGTCATAATAATTTCATCCTGTTCAAAAGGCAAAACTCCCCCGGAGCCGCCAGTGCCACCACCACCTGCGCCGCTGTATGATACATTAGGAACGGGATGGCAAAAGATAGCTGCTGATACCAGTAAATTTTACAGTGACGTTTTCTTTGTCAATAACCAAACCGGTTTTCTATGTGCTACCAATTACCTGGCCAAATCAACAGATGGTGGACTTACCTGGCAAAAAGCCATACCGGATTCACTCAATGATAATTTCATCAACATTTTTTTTGCAGATGCCAGCAATGGCTGGGTAACCGCTTCCAACTCGTTGTTGCGGACAAAGGATGGCGGCACTACCTGGCAAAGAATTCAAAGGAGATTTGTATTTGATGTGCAGTTTTTTGATGCGAACAATGGTTATATCACAGCAGACACGACGGCAATATACAGGACATCCAATGGAGGCGTCACTTTTGATTCGGTATCAAAATCAGATTTTGGCAGGTCATTGTATTTCCTGAATCAAAATAAAGGATGGGCATCAGGTGCTTATTTTTACCGCACTGATAATGCAGGTCAATCCTTTACAAGATTGTTGCTGGGCGGTATTTATCTTTATTCGAGTGATTATATCATCCAGTTTACCGACTCGCTGCATGGTTGGATAACCGGCGGAAATTTATTAAGGCGTACATTGGACGGTGGTAATACGGTAGAGATCTTAATAAGTGATACAAAAGGCGGTGGCGACGTTCATTTCTTTGACAACAATAATGGTTATATTATGACCGGTGATGCATTGTATGCGACCACCGACGGAGGTGCCACCAGGAATAAATTATGCAGCATTCACAAATGTACTTTGTCTGAAATGCATTTTACCGATGCCAATCATGGCTGGGCAGTGGGAAGTGCTGGCGGGTTATATAAATATGTAAAACTTTAAAAAAACGAAGGAAGATACATGGAATATATTGCGCATTTATCGAAGGATAAAAAATTTAAGAAATTACTTGAGGCACAGGAACCCCTTTCATTAAAACAGCAGAAAAAAGTGTACCTGCATTTATGCGGTTCTATTATGAGCCAGCAGCTTTCTACCAAAGTGGCTGATGTGATCTGGAAACGTTTTCTCGCATTATACGAAAAGCACCCCACACCAGAGGAAATTATAAACACACCTTTTGCCACATTGCGGGGTATCGGCCTGTCCAATGCCAAGGTGAATTATGTACAGAATGTAGCCAGGTTTGCCATTGAGCACGGCATGGAATGGAAGCAACTGACAAAAATGACCGATGAAGAGGTAATCGAACATTTAATACAAATAAAAGGCGTAGGCAGGTGGACAACAGAAATGTTGCTGATGTTTGCACTCGGCCGCGAAGATGTATTTGCAGTAGATGATCTGGGTATCCAAAATGCCATGATAAAATTGTACAAACTGGACAACAGTGATAAAAAACAGTTGAAAGAAGACATGTTACGTATTTCAAAAAAATGGAGCCCTTACCGCACGTATGCCTGTCTTCACCTGTGGCGCTGGAAAGACAACAGTCCGGCCAAATAAATTTCTCTCCCAAATAAAATTACAGAGGCATCCCTTTTGATTTTTCGGCCGTAGTGAGTTATACATTTCAATCATTAAAACTTATTACGTATGAAATCCCGAAAAAAAGCAGGGACAGCTATCTTTTTATCCCTGGTGACTCTTCTCATTGTAGCATCATGCAGTAAAGACAAGACCTCTGCAGCACCGGCAACATTGGTGAAACAATGGAACGTGGTACTTGACGCAAAATTTGAAAACCCTGCTCCTGCAGGCAGAACGGAAACTGGCAGCGCCACCATTAAGTTGTATGACGATAACACTATTAAATATAGTATCACAGTCAACGGACTGGCGGCAGGAGACAACCTCACCGCGGCGCATATACATTGGGGTGATGCGCTTACCAACGGCCCGGTGGTGTTAAATTTTTCACCAGCATTTAGTGCCATAGGAGAAGCAACTGGTGATCTTTCTATCCGCTCAACGCTTGCGGATTCCATTAAAACAGGTGATATTTATTTCAATGTACATACTACGCAATTTCCCGCAGGTATAATACGCGGGCAATTAAACAACCCTGTTGATTTTGCCATTGATGTTCCGATGGTTGGCACCAATGAAGTTCCCGCAGTAACAACTACTGCTACAGGTCTTGCATTGCTTCGTCTGCGTACCGATAAAACTTTATTCAGTAAGATAACAGTTACCGGCCTGGAAGGAAATGATACGCTAACAGTGGCACATATACATGGTGCCGCTGCCGGTGTCAATGGAGGCGTATTACAGGGGCTTTGTGGAAACAAAGATGACTTTGGTGTGATAAAATCAGTTGCGCTGAGCGATGTAAATATTACTGCCCTGAAAACAGGCGCCGTATATGTAAACGCGCACAGCAAATTGCACCCGGGTGGTATTATCAGGGGACAAATCAGGTAATGTAAAATATTACACTAAGAGAGTACTTAACTTGTACTTATATAAGAAAGCCCCCTGGTATTTTGGGGGCTCCTTATTTTCAATAAATACAATCTTATTTTACCAATTTTAGTTCCTTAATAATATTGGATGCTCCACCCAGTTTATCGATACACCATAATACATATCGGACATCCACACATATTGTCCGGTTTAAATCCTTATCAAAAGCAATTTTATGGCTCAATGCTTCGTAGTTGCCATCGAAGGCGAGACCAATTAAATTACCATTGGCATCCAGTACCGGCGAACCGGAATTGCCACCCGTAATGTCATTGGTAGTGATAAAACAAACCACCAGGTCATTTTTGGTTTTATCGAGGTATTGACCAAAATCTTTTTTCCTGGCTATTTCAATAAGATTGGCAGGCAAATCAAATTCGTAATCACCGGCAACATATTTCTCCAGCACACCTTTCATGGTGCATACATAATCGTAGTGAACGGCATCGCGCGGGTTGTAGCTTTTTACATTGCCAAAGCTTACACGCATTGTAAAAGTAGCGTCGGGATACATTTTCTTTGCCTTTACGGTATCCATTTGCATAATGCCTTTCAGGTACAACCTTCCCAGCTCACTGTTTTTTGTATTGAATACCTGGAAGGTGGGCAAATATTTGCCCTGCCAGTTTTTTATGAAAGCGCTTGCCGTTGCGAATGCCATATCTGCCTGCAATACGACGCCATCGGGGTTAGCCATAAAAGCCTTCCATTTAGCATCATCAAAAATCATGGTCGTTCTAAAAATTTCTGCGGCGTACTTCTTATAGGTGTTTTCATCTTTCAGGTCGCCAAAACTTCCCTTTATGTTTTCATAGAAGGAAATCGGGTGCTGGCTTTTATCAATGTCAGTATAAAACATCAGCAATGCGCCTGCTACTATATTTTGATCAGAAGTTTTGTTTTCGTTTTTCAGAAAATCAGTTCTCGCTTTATCAGCAGCCTCAACGGCTTTTTTTATATCAGTGCCCGTACTCCCCTGTTTGAGCATGGCAGCTTCTACCTGCAACAGTGAAGCAGCAAATGCCAGTAAGGGGCTGCCCATAATTCCTTCGTTGATATATACCCGCTGTTTACTGTAAGGACGCCAGTCGGCATAAGCTTTTTCCCAGTCGCTTAAAATATTCTGATAGACAGGTTTGCCGTTTGCCCACTGCTGGAACAATGCTTCTGCTTTTTTCTTTTGATCGTACACGCCATATTTGATGAGCTGTTTACTTTCGCCATCATAAAATTTCCAGTAATTGGCAATGCTGGCATAAGAGGATGCCAGTTGTAATTTAATAGCAGGATCGTTTTTCATTTCGGCAAACATGTATTTCAGCCGCATATCGCGCAGGTTGACCAGTGAAGGGTTGTCGATATCTACTTTTTGTTTAATGCCATACGATGTTTCATAGCGATTGGTACCTCCAGGGTATCCATAAATCATGGCATAATCGCCGTCTTTATATCCCTTGATAGAAACTGGGAGCGCATATTTTGGTTTCAGGGGGATATTTTCCGGGGAATAGGTGGCAGGTTTTCCATCCTTGCTCATATACACCCTAAAAACAGAAAAGTCACCGGTATGACGCGGCCACTCCCAGTTGTCGGTATCGCCGCCAAATTTTCCAACGCTTTCCGCAGGAACACCTACGAGACGGATATCACTGTACCGCTGGTACACAAAAACAAGGAACTGGTTGCCCTTAAACAAGGGGCTTACCCTTGCTTCAATAAATTGAGAAGGATCGGAATATTTTTTATTGATGGCTGCGATCACCTCCGATTGCTTCCGGGTACGATCCATACCACTCAAATCACCAAGTTCTGCATCCACTTCTTTTGTTACATCTTCTATTTTCAAAAGAAACTGTACAGTAATGGCAGAAGGAATTTCTTCCTGTTTGCTTTTTGCATAAAATCCATCGCGCAGGTAATTGTGTTCTATCGAACTGGCACTGGCTACCGCATCATACCCGCAGTGGTGATTGGTAAATATCAAACCTTCGCTGCTGACGATTTCACCCGTGCAACCACCACCAAATATGATGATACCGTCTTTGATCGAAGATTTATTAATACTGTAGAGTTGCTCTTTGGTGAGCTTCAACCCGCGTTTGACCATATCGTTGTACACCTGCTGACCAAGCAACAACGGAAGCCACATCCCCTCATCTGCAAATGATTTTGTGAGCAACCCGATCATTAAAACAATCGTTACAATGTATTTTTTCATATACCAGATTTTTAATTCAAACAAACCTACTTAAATTTTTGATTGTTTTGATTGACCAGTGCGTGAACGGTATATTGTTTAATGGCCTGCTGGTCGGACGACTGCCTCATTTAGTAAACCCGGGGTTACTAAAAATGTTTGAGATGCACCGGTTTCCATGTTTTTCAAACACAGTTGCAGCCTTTCATATTTGGCAACATTAAAATTTTTAATGATTGTTTTACCGGCAACACTTCCAGCATACAGGATATAGCCGCTGCTGTCTGTAAGCAGTATTTTGATGGTGGCATTCCCGGGGTTATCGTATTGCAGGCCAAAAGAGGTTTGCGTAGTTGCCAAACTTTCCTTTTGTATTGTCACACTGATGGGCCCTTTGTTGTTTACAGCAAACTGTGCATGCACTAGCGACGCCATCAGGAAGGAAAATAAAAGAAGCACGAATTGCTTTTTCATCATAAAATATTTTACTGGCAGAATATTATTATGGAAGCAACGCGGGGCAGGCAACAGTGTGCGGTTTACAATCAAAGGCAGCGATCAATAGTGAAGGCAGATACCGGGCCAAAGGCCCGCTGTTGTATTATCTTAACGTTAAAGTGTATTGCATTAACGCAATACCTCACTACAAAGGATGGTTGAAGTTACTATCAAAGACAATGTTTTCCAAATACGGCTATTGTACAGAAGACTTCAGCCATACAATAAAACTTTTTACCTGCCTGGAGGTATCGAGTTGTTTATTCATCCTTTCCTGGTAAAAACGGGAGATGTTCCAGTTCATCGGAAAGTTTAAAGTATCCGGTGAAATATTATTGTAGAGATTTATATAGCGATAATGATCTTCATTTCGGTAAACACCCTGCAGGTATCTTTTAAGCCGCAGGTTGTTGATATCTGTCTGTGTACCGTATGCGCCCACAATCGTTAGTACAGGCGCCATCAGATCATTTTTCATGAAATGCACCCTGTCTACTCTTGCTTCGCCCAATGGCGAATTGGTAGCATGAATAATAAAGAAATTTAATTTCCTTAGAAAAGCATAACTGCTGTCACCGGGATTGGCAGTAAGGGAATCAGTTAACCTGCGTATTTCAACAATCATTTCATTGACCACACCTGCTCCTGAATTATCAAAATAACCCCCGTCTACAAAATAATGGGCTTTTACACTGTCGGTTTGACCGCCCGATGTATCTATTTTTTGAAAATGCTGATCAATTCTTCCCGCTGGACTGATATAAGGGAAGCGTGCACCCATAACAACAGCAGTGCTAAGGTGCATATCATTTCCCTTGCCCAGTAAATTGATTACATCCACCCGCCTGCTGAATACATCCTTGTTTTTATCGATATCAATATTTGTGATGACGCCCGGCCTCCCGTCCTGCATCCTGGTGGTGTTGATACACAAAACAGGCAGGCGTATGCTATCCTGTGTATTCTGCACGTATACCGAAAAAGGGTTGGCCAGTTTGTTTTTCAGAAAGACAGAATCGTTCATGCCTGTTTCCATTGATTTTTCCAATGCACCGGCACGGTCGGTTACTTTTTTCAGCAGGAATTCTGTCGGTAACAATGGGCGAAAGAAATCGGGCCCGAGCATTCTTGTTAATGTATACGTGAGGTAGTCGTTCTTTAAAAATTCTTTGGCATCTTTTTCATAACTCCTTCCTTTCATGCCGTCCTTTTCATGAAGCAGGGCAAAAAAAGTTCCCACACCCACACCACCACCGGAAGTACCCGACAGGCAAAACAGGTGATGGGAAAAACCGCCATTGGTTTCATCTTCCATTCTCCCCAATGCAGCAGCGGTCCAGTAACCGGAACGGGAAGCGCCGCCATCGGACAGGACAAAGAAAACAGGATAATTATCTTTTGATTGGATTTCTGTTTTACGATCGTTTGCCCATTTTAAAAAGTACTCTTTAATGGCAGGCCGTTGCAATAGCATATCTGTAGTTGGAGCACTGAGCTTTCGCGCATAGTGCGGTTCCCGTTGCAAACCCAACAAAATAACCAGCGTGAAAATGAGTATGTGAAAATTAATTTTATTGATGATGGATAAGGTGGAGACCAGCGCAAAAAAACCGACCAATACGCCAAAAGCCAGCAGTATAAAAGGAAGCGTGCCCGTTCTGTTGGCAAAATTCATGTTAGTGATGGCGGTGAGGTAAACAAATATTGCAATGATGCTGATGAAATTGAAAAACGTAAAAAAACCTCGTTCCTTCCTCGAGATATTGGCATAATATAATATGGTGTAGCGGATTTTCTTAAAAAGGTTACTGTGCTGCCAATCCATTCCTTCAGAAGCGGCCCAGGTTTTTTTGTCGCTGAAGCGCGTAGGCATTTTTTCAAATATCAATGCGCCCCTTCTCCAGATAACCGCAAACAGGTACATAACCTGCAATACAAATATGGACGATACCATCACATAAGCATGGCTCCAGAAAATGTTGATGATAAAAATTAACAGCAGGATACCGCGTAGTATCCAGAAGATTCTTTTGTACGCTGCATTTCTCGCCTTCTCCATGTCAGGAAAGGAAATACCCGGCGCTTCATTTCTTTTTATATTCCAGAAATAATAAACCCTTTTCTTTTTAAAATAGTAATACAGCACTATATACAATATTGGCGTACCAATCCATAATATTAAATTGGCCACCGTACCCGATACCTGCCAGGTATAATTTTCTTCCGGCAGCTTGGGTAATTGCAAAAATGCCAACCAGATAAGGCTAAACCCAAAAAAACCAAGCATCCGTGGTGCATGAAAGGAAATGGTTTTGGAGGATTTGTATAAATCCATTTTATGGTAGATGAGTATGCGGCCGGTGTACCAGGTAATCAGCACCCAAAAAATCAGCGCCAGCAATACCACCCAGTTAGCCCCGTTTTTTTCAACAGCAGCAATCAAAACATCTTTTCCCTGCGATAATGACCAGAAACAAGCATAGATGGCCAGTAAAAAAAATAAAGAAGGGAATAAATACCAGGCCGTACGCAGCATCACCGTAAGCCCTTTCAGCGCCCAAACTATTTTATCAAATAACCAGGATACAACGTTTTTTTTCTGTTGCATAAGAATTATGGTTTGACGGTAAAATAACGGGAATATATAAAGGTACAGACCATATTGAACCTTTACAATACAACAAACAGGTAACAGTATCAGTTATTCAATACTTTCCACAACAGGTCCTTTAATTCAGTAAGGCCGGATTGCGTAACAGAAGAAATAAACAGTTGAGGAATATTTTTAGGGAGTTCCTTTTTGATAGCTGCTTTCAATTCATCATCCAGCATATCGCTTTTGCTGACTGCAATCACAAATTGTTTATGCAGTAACTCTGGATTGTATTCTTTCAGTTCATTTACCAGTATATCAAATTCTTTTTTATGGTCGCTGCTGTCTGCGGGAATAAGAAATAATAAAACGGGGTTTCTTTCAATATGGCGAAGGAAGCGGTGACCAAGTCCTTTTCCCTCTGCAGCCCCTTCAATGATACCGGGCAAATCGGCAACACAAAAAGATTTTCCATCACGGTATTCTACCATACCAAGCTGTGGTGTGAGTGTGGTAAATGCGTAATTGGCAATTTTTGGTGTAGCTGCGGTGATAACAGACAGTAATGTTGATTTACCTGCATTGGGAAATCCCACCAAACCTACATCTGCCAGTACTTTCAGTTCAACTATTTTCCAGGCTTCTTCACCGGGCTCACCGGGTTGTGCATGTGTTGGCGCCTGGTTGGTAGGTGTTGCAAAATTTGAATTGCCCAGCCCGCCACGGCCACCATGCAGCCAGATGATTTCCTGGCCATCTTCCAGTATTTCGCCTTCGATCCTGCCGCTTTCTTCATCACGGGCAACAGTACCGAGCGGTACTTCAATGATGATGTCTTTACCATTTTTGCCGGTGCAATTGTTTTTACTGCCGTTCTCACCATTTTCTGCGAGTACATTTTTAAAATAACGGAGATGCAGCAGGGTCCAGAGGTTTTTATTACCGCGGAGAATGATATGACCGCCCCTGCCACCGTCGCCGCCATCAGGGCCGCCTTTGGCAGTTAGTTTATTGCGCATAAAATGCGAACTGCCCGCGCCGCCGTGCCCGCTTTTGCAGAACACCCGTATATAATCGATGAAATTTGTTTTTTCCATTTGCAGCCGCAAATATAACTGATATGCGGCGGGTTGGAGATAATAAAAAAACAGCAACTTGTTTTACCTCCTTATATGGGTAACTCAAATTACTGTTTGTTTAAATAGAGGGAACGTATAGCCGATCATTACTGAACGATCAACTTTTTCGAACCTAATATATTAATCCAAATGCTGGTGGTCAAAAAGCAAGCTACTGTTAAAGCTGCAGAAGACAAATAATGTGCACTTGAAAAAAGATGGCTGCTGGCGATAAAACTGATATAAATCAAAACCGGCAGTAATAAAGTAAATAACGTTTTCATAATTGTACATTTTAAAGATTATGTGTTGTAAACCGTTGTCGTAATAATAGAAGCTGCCGGACAGGAATAGTTTATTAATGAATTGTGAATGTAAATGCCAAAGGGCATAAACAGTTCAAAATGGCCAACTTACAGGGCCAAAATAGCAGCTTCGTATAAGCCTGAGCGGTATAAGAGAGATAAAAAAGTGTGGAGAACCGATTACTTGAGTGTATTCCAGGTTGTATAGAGTTTTTCCTGTGATGGCCTCCCGGGTTCGGGTTCCGTCAGAGGTTCACAGGCCTTCCACTCCGTAAACATTTCGCCCGGCAGGGCCTGGTAAAGTGCGGTACCTTTCGTTTTCCAGGCTATCATGTCATCTGATACGGTGTTTATTTTCTTTGCAGGATTGCCAACGATTAAACTTCTTCTTTCAAAATGCTCATCTGCTTTTATAAAACTTAATGCACCAACTATACATTCATCTTCCAGCACCACATTGTCCATAACAACGCTGTTCATTCCAATAAGACAGTTCTTTCCGATTGTTGCACCATGTATTACTGCGCCATGGCCAATATGTGCACCCTCTTTTAAAAGAACGGTAACACCGGGAAACATATGAATGGTACAGTTCTCCTGCACATTGCACCCGTCTTCAACGATAATTTGCCCCCAGTCGCCACGCAATGCAGCCCCGGGCCCGATGTATACATTTTTTCCAATGATGACATTTCCTGTAATGGCCGATTGCGGATGTATAAAAGAAGATGGATGAATTACAGGAGTAAATCCCCTGAAGGAATAAATCATATTAGGTCGATTTCGGTTGAATAAAATAAAGAACCTGCACTGTTATACCTCCCATTCTTTTTCTGTTCTGAAAACAGTTCCTTTGAACAAGGCAACTATTTCACCGGTTTCACGCTGCAGTTCTATGTAATAATTACCGAGACGGTTGGTCAGCGATTGTTCCATAGCGGTTGCCGTGACAACATCACCTGTTTTTAATGACTTGATATGCGAAATGGATGTTTCAATAGATACCGCATGTCTTCCCCGGCTATTGGAAGCAAATGCCAGCGCGCTATCTGCAAATGAATAACAGATACCACCATGCGCAATTTCAAAACCATTGCACATTTCCTTCCGGATGGTCATACGCAGTTTGCAAAACCCTTCCTTTTCTTCCAGCCTTTCAATTCCCAGCCACTGGCTGAAATAATCTTTCGCCATCATGGCGTCGATGATTCTGCTGGTTTTGCTTTTCTCCATAATAGTAAATTACATGCCTTTAAAAATGGGTGGTCTTTTTTCGAGGAAGGACTGAACGCCTTCTTTAAAATCTGCAGTGGCTGCCGACTTTTGCTGGAATTCATCTTCCATCAGCAACTGCTCTTCGAGTGTGTTTTTTGCGGAATAGTTCAGCACGTGTTTGATATATGCCAATGCTTTGGTTGGCATCTGTGCCAGGGTGGCTGCTATCTTCCTGCTTTCCGTTTCAAATTCTTCATCGGGAAATAATTTATAGATCATTCCCATCGATTCAGCTTGGGCAGCAGTTATTTTATCGCCCAGCAACATCAGCGCCGATGCTTTCTGGCGGCCAATCAATCTTGGTAAAGTATAGGTGCCGCCACTGTCGGGTATTAGACCAATTTTGGAAAATGATTGTATAAAAGACGCTGATGATGCAGCAACAACAATATCGCAGGCCAGTGCAATATTCGCCCCCGCACCCGCAGCTACACCGTTTACGGCTGCAATGACAGGTTTTGGTAAATTAGATATGCGCGTTATAATCGGATTATAGTGCTCGTTTAATATACGTTGCATGCCCGGTCCATTCGGATCAACTACTTCAGCCAGGTCCTGTCCTGCACAAAAACCCTTACCCGATCCCGTTAGGTATACACATCTTATTTCATGAAGGGAAGCGCATTCGTCTAGCCTTTGTTGCAATAGCAAAGCCATTTCCCGGTTGAATGAATTGAGCTTGTCGGGCCGATTCAATGTTATCGTTGCAATATTATCTTTTACGGAAAACAAAACAGAACTCATGGGCAGTGTATTATTAAGCTAATTTAATTCATTGAGGCCATCACCTTAATGACATTTGAAATAATCGAAGGGTTCGGAACAATCACTACACTGATACAAAGCTTTACAGGCGGTAGAACCAAACTGGCTCACCAATCTTGTATTGTACGAATTACAACGGGGGCACTGAACGGCATCCTGTGCAGCAAATAATGTGATATCACAAACAGACTGGACCGGGTTGGGCGGTGCAATGCCAAATGCTTTTAGTTTTTGTCTGCCTGCCTGCGACATCCATTCGGTTGTCCACGCAGGACTTAAAATGGTTTTGATATGTACCTGCGTAAAACCATGTTGCAGTAAGGTGCTTCTTATATCCCATTCTATCCTGTTCATGGCCGGGCAACCCGAATAAGTAGGCGTAATAGTGATCGTTATTTCATCTGCATCTATATTAATGTCCCTTACTATGCCGAGGTCCATCACTGATAAAACGGGTACTTCGGGATCGTTTACCTGCTCCAGTAAGGAGCGGATATTGTCCACTATTGTATTTGCCGGTGCAATCACAGTTTATATTTTATAACTACCATTCACAACCGGGATAAGTTCTTTGCATGAATTGAAGTTCGGACAATACATAACCAAGATGTTCTGTATGCAGTCCGGCTTTTCCACCTGTTTGCATCCAGTTGTTTTCCGGTATGGAAAGCGTTGCCTCATCCAATACTTCTCCCACTTTCTGCTGCCACTGATCTTTACACGAAGAAGGATCGACAGCAATGCCTGCCTGCGCGAGTGTTGTTTCATACGGCGCGGCTGTCAACAACTCACCGGTATAAGCCCATAGGTCATTCACGGCATTCATCATTCGCCGGTGACTTTCTGCGGTACCATCGCCCAGGCGAATCACCCATTCAGCGCTCCAGCGCAGGTGATAAGTTACTTCCCGGATGGCTTTTTCTGCTATAGCGGACAATGTTGCATCTTTACTGTTTTGCAACCCACGGTACAGATAAAACTGGTAAGTGCTGAAAAAGAATTGCCTTAGCACGGTGCGTGCCCAATCGCCCTTGCCGAGTTCAACCAGCAGGCAGTTCTTATATTCTTTTTCCAGCCGCAGATAGGCAAGCGAATCTTCTGTGGCATCACCTCCTGTCAAAGTTGCGGCATATTGATACAAAAGCCTTGCCTGGCCAATTAAATCGAGCGCAATGTTGCTTACTGCAATATCCTGTTCAAGTACAGGCCCATGGCCCGTCCATTCACTGTTTCGCTGTCCCAGTATCAGCGCGTTGTCGGCCAGGTGCAGTGTATATTGTATTAAATCGTTTGATAAATTATTTTTCTGCTGTTGCATGCAGGTAAATTTCCCTGTATTAATAATTACATGTGTTTTAACTCATCGGGCAATTGATAAAATGTAGGATGCCTGTATACTTTATCATTTGCAGGATCGTATAAACTCTGCGCATCATCCGGATTGGATGTATGGATGTATTTTGATTCCACCACCCAAATACTAATGCCTTCCTGGCGGCGTGTATATACATCGCGTGCGTTTTCAACAGCCATTTGTGCATCGGCTGCATGCAGGCTGCCTACATGTTTATGATCCAATCCCTGTTTGCTACGGATAAACACTTCCCACAGCGGCCAGTTGGATGAATTATTCCCCTGTGCAGAGGATGCAGGAGTGTTACCAGCATTTTCCCTGTCGCCGTAATCACCGTAATAAATCTTTTTTACAACCAGTTGCATATTCATTTATTTTTATCAGGCCACCTGCCGTGACGTTTTGTTTTTTCTTTTTTCTGCGTATGCCATCGCCGCTTCCCTTACCCAGGCACCCTCTTCGTGTGCTTTTCTTCTTGCTTCCAGCCTTTCTTTATTGCAGGGGCCGTTGCCGGCAATCACATTCCAAAATTCATCCCAGTTAATCGGTCCGAAGTCGTAATGCCCGCGGGCTTCATTCCATTTCAAATCCGGATCTGGAATGGTCATACCAAGAAATTTCACCTGTTCTGCGCACATATCAACAAAACGCTGGCGCAATTCATCATTGGAGAAACGTTTTATTTTCCATTTCATGCTCAGTGCAGAATTCGGTGATGCATCATCGTTAGGACCAAACATCATAACGCTTGGCCACCACCAGCGATTGATGGCATCCTGGCACATGGCTTTTTGCTCATTACTTCCTTTGCTTAGGGTAAGTAATATTTCAAAGCCCTGCCGCTGGTGAAAACTTTCTTCCTTGCAAATGCGTGTCATGGCCCTGGCATAAGGTCCGTGCGAACAACGGCACAATGGAATCTGGTTGATAATCGCTGCACCATCTACCAGCCAGCCAATAGCACCCATATCAGCCCAGGTCAATGTGGGGTAATTAAAAATGGAAGAATATTTTGCTTTACCGCTGTGTAACTGATCGATCATTTCATCGCGGCTGATGCCCAATGTTTCTGCTGCACTATAGAGATAAAGACCATGTCCGGCTTCGTCCTGAATTTTTGCAATGAGTGTTGCTTTTCTTCGCATTGATGGTGCGCGTGTTATCCAGTTACCTTCCGGTAACATACCAACAATTTCACTGTGCGCATGCTGACTGATTTGCCGGATCAGTGTTTGCCGGTATTTATCCGGCATCCAGTCCTTTGGCTCAATTTTTATATCGTTATCAATTTTGTCCTGGAAAATTTTCTCCAATTCCATGATTGACATAACAGCAACTTTTAATGTCTTCAAAGATAATAAGAATTCTTCTAAGCGCTAACGATTGTTAGTTGATAACGTGGTTACCTTTATAGTTGTGATTACTTTCGAAAAAAATTTAACCAGGCCTCATTTTTCCCATAAGTAAAGCCATATGAAAATGATTCGTTTGCTGTTGCTGTTACCGGTTGTATGGATGTCTGTTCAGGTTAGTTCTTCGGGGTGCAAAAAAAGCAATTCACCCAAACCGGCCGATACCATTCCCAATCCACCGCCTCCTCCCGGAAACCCTGATGTGCTTTCCTGGAAGACAACCAGCGAAGAAACCATACTGTTGCAGGCACAAAGTACCATTCTTTCATTTGGGACAACCAATAACAGTAACCCCACCATTGAAGTAGACAGTACGATTACTTACCAGTCAGTGGACGGTTTTGGCTATACACTTACCGGTGGAAGCGCTTATGTTATCAATCATTTACCTGCCGCAGATAAACAAAACCTGCTGAAGGAACTTTTTGGAAACGACAACAATTCCATTGGTATCAGTTACCTGCGCATTGCCGTGGGCGCATCAGACTTAAACAGTACCGTTTTTTCATACGATGATGTTCCGTCTCCGCAAACAGATGTAAACCTGCTGCAGTTTAGCCTCGACCCGGATAAGGCAGAACTGATACCATTACTGAAAGAAATCATCGCCATCAACCCTGCTATAAAAATCATTGCTGCACCCTGGTCGGCGCCGGTATGGATGAAGACCAATGGCAACTCCGCAGGAGGCAACCTGCAGTCGCAATATTTTTCTGTGTTTGCCAATTACCTGGTAAAATATATCCAGGCTATGAAAGCGGAAGGCATTACCATCGACGCCATTACACCACAGAATGAGCCACTGAACCCCAATAATAACCCGAGTATGGTGATGTCGGCAGATGATCAGTTGTTGTTTATAAAAAATAACCTCGGCCCTGCATTTCAAACTGCTGGTATCACTACAAAAATTGTGGTATACGATCACAACTGTGATGTGCCATCTTATCCTATTAATATCTTAAACGATCCTGCTGCAAAGGTATTTATTGATGGTTCTGCATTCCATTTATATGCCGGAGATATTTCTGCGCTGACACAGGTGCATAATGTTCATCCTGATAAGAATGTTTATTTCACCGAACAATATACCGCGTCCAACGGAAGCTTTGGTGGTGATCTTAGATGGCACCTGAAAAATGTAATTATTGGTTCCATGCGCAACTGGAGCAAGACAGCGCTCGAATGGAACCTGGCCAATGATCCAACTTATGGACCACATACGAGCGGTGGATGCACTACCTGCAAAGGAGCTTTAACGATAGGTGGTACTGTAACCCGCAATGTTGCCTACTATATCGTGGCCCATGCGTCAAAATTTGTTCCCGCGGGTTCGGTTAGAATTGCCAGTAATATCACCGGAAGCTTACAAAATGTAGCTTTCAAAACGCCTGCCGGTAAAAAAGTACTGATTGTTGAAAATGATGGCGCATCTTCCTCTACCTTTAATATCAAATTCAATAACAAATGGGTGGCCACCACGCTGGAATCAGGAGCTGTTGCCACTTATGTTTGGTAATAAGAATTTTCAGATAACTAAAACAAACACTGGCCCCAGCCAAAAACTTGCCGCAAATGAAAAAATTTCTTCCCGGTGTGATTGCTATTACACTGCTCGCCTGCAACCAGCAGGGCGATACAAGTAAAACAAATACTGCTGCACCTGCTGCTTCCTTCTCTACAGAAGGGAAAAAAGTAATGGTGTATACAACTGCCGACAGTACCCAATTACGTTTATCCCCCACCGATACACTGTCTTTTACAGATTTCGGTCAGCCATTCGAAACACAGCCCTGTGTATTTGTCGATCCATCACAAACACACCAAACCCTGTTGGGAATTGGTGGTGCACTGACAGATGCATCCGCTGAAACATTTGCCAAATTGCCAAAGGCAAAACAGGATGAAGTACTGACCGCCTATTACGATAAAGAAAAAGGTATCGGCTATTCATTGGGCCGGACCAATATCCACAGTTGCGATTTTTCAAGCGACAGTTACACTTATGTAACGGAAGGCGATAAAGAACTTACTTCATTTAATGTGGAGCACGATAAGAAATTCCGCATTCCATTGATAAAGCAGGCCATCGCTGCTGCAGGAGGGAAACTCACTTTATTTGCGAGCCCCTGGAGCCCGCCTGCATTCATGAAAGACAACAATGACATGTTGCATGGTGGTAAGCTGAAACCAGATTTCTACCAGCCCTGGGCCAATTATTTTTCAAAATTTATCAAAACGTATGAAAAAGAGGGTATACCCATTTGGGGTGTGACTGTACAAAACGAGCCGATGGCCAAACAAACATGGGAATCCTGTAATTATACCGCTGAAGAAGAGCGCGATTTTCTGAAAAACTTTTTAGGGCCTACGCTTCAAAAAGATGGATTGGGGGATAAGAAGATCATTGTGTGGGATCATAACCGCGACCTGGTATTTCAAAGAGCCAATACCATACTCAGTGATCCGGAAGCCGCGAAATACGCCTGGGGCGTTGGTTTCCACTGGTACGAAACATGGACGGGAGGCACAATGCAATTTGACAACCTGCGCAGGGTGAAAGAAAATTTCCCCGAAAAAAATATCATGTTTACAGAAGGATGTAACGGGCCATTCAATATGGCACAGGTAAACGACTGGAAATGGGGTGAGATTTATGGTTCTTCCATGATCAATGATTTCAATGCGGGGACAGTTGGCTGGACCGACTGGAATATTTTACTGGATGAAATGGGCGGCCCCAATCATGTTAAAAACTTTTGTTTTGCACCCATTCACGCAGATACAAAAACCGGGCAGTTGATTTATATGAACGCCTATTATTACATTGGCCATTTTTCCAAATTCATTAAACCCGGGGCTAAAAGAATTGTGAGTTCCAGCAGCAGGAGCCAGTTACTGACAACAGCATTCTTAAATGAAGATGGAAAGATTGCTGTCGTAGTAATGAACCAATCCGGGCAGAAGATTCCGTATCATTTATCTATAGCCGGCAAAGCGGTGGAAGTAACCAGCCTGCCACATTCGATTGCTACACTCGTGTTCTGATTGATTTTTATAAGAAACTATGTAAGCCTGTATCACCTGACTATACAGGCTTATTTGTTTGGCCAACCAGGAAATAAGGAGAAATGACTACTTGACATCAAAATCCACCAATAAACTTGGGGAACGTGGATGAGACTGGCAGGTGAGGATATAACCAGCCTTTATTTCGTCGGGTTCAAGTGCGTAGTTTGTATCCATCGCAACTTCTCCTTCCAGCAATTTTGCACGGCAGGTGGCGCAAACACCACCCTTGCAGGAAAAGGGTAATTCTGTTCCGGCTTTCGCAGCGGCGTCCAGTATAGCTTGTCCATCATAAGCAAGATCAAAATCAATGGCAATGCCGTCGAGGCGGACAGTCACTTTCGATGTTTGCCCTGCATAGTCTTTTTTATCACCAGTTTCTGAGAATAATTTTTTCGCATATTGCTGACCGGGAGGTGTAAACAGTTCAAAATGTATTTTATCCGAAGCTACGCCCTTCGATGCAAGAAAGTCTTTTACGCTAAAGATCATTTCTTCCGGGCCGCAAAGAAAAAATTCATCACAGTTATTAATATTGATAAGCTGTGCAAAGAGAGCTTCACATTTGGCAGCGTCTATCCTTCCGTGATGCAGCGGCAGATCAGTCTTTTCACGGCTCAAAATATGGTGCAGCACAAAGCGGTTGATGTATTTATTTTTAATGCCTTCCAGTTCTTCCCGGAAAATAATGGAAGAACGGTTGCGGTTACCATATACCAGGGTGAAACTACTTTTCGGTTCGGTTGCCAATACCGTTTTGATGATCGACAACACCGGTGTAATACCACTGCCTGCTGCAAATGCTACATAGTTTTTCTGCTGGTCTTTATTGAGCGGTGTATAAAATTTTCCTGTTGGGGATAATACCTCCAGCATATCCCCCTTTTTTAAAAATTGATTGGCCCAGGTGGAAAAAACACCACCTGAAACTTTTTTTACCGCTATTCTCAGTTCGTGTTCAAGCGGGCTGCTGCAGATGGAATAGGAGCGTCTGACTTCTTCACCATTAATCCTGGTCTTTACCGTGATGTTTTGTCCATGGGAAAACCGGAATTCATTGTCAAGTCCGGCAGGAATATCAAATGCGATAGAGATACAATCCGGGGTTTCTCGTCTTATTTCTTTTACTGGGATAGCGTGAAAATGTGTTGCCACAGTACGGTTTATTTGTTGTTCTGCAAACCACCAATCAGTATGGAGATCATATTTTCTTCCAGTACCTCGCCGGTAATTTTTTCCTTGCTGCGGTGCCAGCTTTCAATACCACTTACAGCATGGAGCATAATCAGTACGGCAGTTGGTGCGTCGATTTTTTTTATTTCATTTTTCTTTATGCCTTCTTCAATAATAGAGGCAATGCGTTGACGGTATACCCTTCTTTGCGTTTGTATATTAGAGAGATAAGGATCTGTCAGGTGTTTCCATTCGCGGTCGCTCACGTACACTTCTTCATAATGATGAACCATTTGCTGGATATGGAAACGGAGGATGGATTCTACTTTCTTTATCGCAGGCATTTCACTGGCATCCAGTTTATCTATCTGCCCCATGAATTTATTGGCCACCTTAAAACAGATTTCCTGGAGTATTTCAGCCTTTGAACTGATATGGTTATATAAACTGGCAGCTTCCACGCCCACCTGTTCGGCCAAATCGCGCATGGACGTAGCGCTGTACCCACGCTCGCGAAACAGTCGCGCGGCAGTTTCAATAATTGTTTCTTTACGTGTACTGTTTTTACGTTGTCGAATCTTGGCCATGGTAAAAAAAGGGTTATGGCCGTAAAATTAGGGCAAACGCAAATGAAAACAGCCATTGAAGCCTTATTCGGTCAACTTTCTTTCAACCTTGTTTTGAATAGGCGGCAGTGTTTTAATATATGCATACACTGCTTTTGCCTCTTCATCAGTCAGGTTGCTGAAGGGGATCATTGGGTATCGTAAAGCAGGCTGGTTGTTAGGGACCTGCCCGTATTTGACCGCTTTGATAAATTCTTCTTCGCTCCATTTGCCAATACCTGTGGCCTCGTCCGTGGTAATATTCATGGTAAATATCTCTTTCCCTTCCTTCGTGAACATTTTATTGCCGCCTCCGAAAAAGCCGGGGGATTTTTCGGGTTCGAAGTAGTCATTTTTCGCAAAATCACGGGAATGACAGGAATAGCACTCCAATTGGTACAGGGCAATATATTTGCCCCATTTTACCTTATCGGTCGTGTCAGGACCGGTAATGGCTGCGGCAGGATAAGAGAAAGGTTTTGCAGCGCCGATGGTTACCAGGAAATTGGTAAGAAAGGATGGATTGGATACCGGCATTCGTGTATTATCAGCCTCTACCCAACCATTGCCGGACCGCAGGAATGCGATGATGGAATACAAGTCTTCATCAGAAATATGTATCAGTTTGGGCATATACGGCGGTACATATTGCCCATCTTTCCGGATACCAGTTCGGAGAAAATATACCAGTTCGCCATCCGTCCATTTGCCAATACCCGCTATGCTGTCGTGCGTAATGTTCCTGGAATAAATTTTTCCAAATTGTGGTGCCTCTGTCAGCTCTCTGCCGGTAAATTTTTTTGTGTTGTCGTTATAGTGACAACTCTTGCATAGCATGGAAGCCAGTTTGGTTCCCTGCTCAATACGGGCTGTAGTCAGTGTAATGCTGATATCTTTTTTCTCCACCGGAAATGAAGGGATGCTCCGCAACGAAATATAAGCCGCAAAAATTCCGGCAATGACCAGTACGCTTCCGATTACAATCAGAAGTGTTTTGAAAAATTTTCTCATGTTGGTTGGTTTATTGGGCGTTAGGGGGTTGAAAGAATTAATTAAGTTAGCTATTAATAAGTTGTGCAGCAGGTAATTTTCTCTGTAGCGTCAAATCAATGCGCATTCCCTTCCCGGCTTCGGTGACGCAATAATGATGGTTCGCCCTGAAAAGCGGTTTGAGCAAAAATGAAAACCAGCGGATCACTTTTTTATTGGCGATAACCCTCCAGTCAAAAACGACTTCTGTACCCCCTTCCACCGGGTTAAAATACCAGGCGCCTCTTCCTTCCAAATCACCAAAGGCTGTAAACCGGATCACATGTGGCTTATCAATGTAAGTGATTTCGTTTTTTATAGTCAGTGTATAAGGCAGAAAACCGGCAACCGTTACTGCGTACTGAACACCTGGCTGATGATCCGGGACATCATTTAGCTTTTCAATTTTCCGGTAAATATTGCCCCACCAGCGTGGGTATTCTTCAATAGCAGCTATATACTCGTATGCAGTTGCTACATCGCAGGGGGCGATAAATTTATCAATAAAAATATATTCATTGGCAGCCATGAAAAGGTTTTTTCATACCTACGTAGCCAGGAAGCTGATTGGATTTTCGGAATATTTTACAACCGGTCGTTACGGGTAATGAATAATGGTAGAAAGGAAATGAATCCTTTTTGAGAGAAACCATTGTAAACACCCGTAAAATGGCGTAGGTTTGCGCCGGTTTATTTTTTTATCTAAATAGGGTACTATGTCTTTAATTGTAGTGGGCACCATGGCCTTTGATGCAATAGAAACACCTTTTGGAAAAACTGATCGCATTGTAGGCGGCTCCGGAACCTATGTGGCGTACGCAGCCAGTAATTTTATACAACCTGTTCAGCAGATATCCATCGTTGGAAATGATTTTCCGAAAGAGGAAATGATGGAACTGAACCGACGTGGGGTGGAACTGGAAGGTGTTGAAATAGTACCCGATAAAAAATCATTTTTCTGGAGTGGTAAGTACCACATGGATATGAATACGAGGGATACCCTTGTAACCGACCTCAATGTATTGCTGGATTTTAACCCCGTTGTTCCAGATGCTTACCAGGGCGCAGAATTCCTGATGCTGGGCAACCTTGATCCAAAATTGCAGATAAAAGTAATTAAGCAGTTAAAGAAGAGGCCGAAGCTGATAGTGATGGACACCATGAATTTTTGGATGGATATTGCCATGCCGGAATTGTCTGAAGTATTGAAAATGGTGGATGTATTACTCGTCAATGACAGCGAAGCAAGACAATTAAGTGCCGAGTTTTCATTGGTAAAAGCAGCGAGGGAAATCATGAAGATGGGCCCTAAATACTTAATCATAAAGAAAGGCGAACACGGCGCACTGCTGTTCCATGGTGAAGAAGTGTTTTATGCACCGGCCCTGCCACTGGAAGAAGTATTTGATCCAACCGGTGCGGGCGATACATTCGCTGGTGGATTTGTAGGCCATCTTGCCAAAACAAAAGACATTTCCTTTAATAATATGAAGACGGCTATCATTGTTGGCTCTGCAATGGCGTCGTACTGCGTTGAAAAATTCGGTCCGGAAAGATTGAAGGAAATTAATAAAAAGGATATCGACAACCGCATTCGTCAGTTTGTTCAGTTGGTTAACTTTGATATTGAACTGACAGCCTAATCTGTCAAAGCTTTCGGGCAAGTGTAACCGCTTTTTTATATTTTTTTGTTTTTCCCTGCAGGTTGAATATTTCTGCGTAAACGATATATACCCCCACCGGCAATCGTTGTTTCTTTTCATCCAGCCCATCCCAGCGAAAAATGCCTTTGGCTGCGCATAATGCATTACGGGCAAGAAACCGTACGGGTCTTGCATTTGCATCAAACAATGTGATATTACATACATAACCCGGTTCCGGGAATTCATATAATATGCCGGCGATATCGTCAAACCCATCATTATCCGGCGAAAAGATTTCGGGTGACACAGAAATATTACCCTTTGCCTCTGCGTCTGCCCTGAACTGCGAGTTTTGATAACCCGGTGTTCCATAACCAACTGTTGTCGCAGCCGAATGCCAGTTGGTAGGGTCCTGGGTGATTTTAGTATAATCAATTCGTTCCAGCGCCACACCTTCTTTGTTATCGATGAGTTCAAACTGCCATTTTTCATCGTACTTCAATTCGTCCAATATAGCCCCCTGGTTATTTAATAATATCACATCGCCCTTATCATCAGGAAAAGAAGGCATGGAGCTTATTTCGGTAAATGCGTTTGGATCTTTGGCCAGGTATTGTTTTTTTATGGCGGTGGCGTCTTCGGTAACCACCATATAATCACCTGGAAATAATAACCTGCTTTCGATGGCAATTTGCTTCGGCGAATTGATATTGTTGACCGAAGAGCGATTGGCAATAAAGCAATCTTTCAGGTCAATAATATTATTACCTCGATTCAGGATTTCAACATAATCAACGCCATCAGGAGTTGGGTTGAATAATAATTCATTGATGACAATATCGCCTGCTTCAGGTTGTACCGCCAAGCCGAGGCGGGCAGTATGATAGGCACCAATGATATTACCGCTGCAGTCACTTATGCCATTGACGTTAACGGTGTATATCTTGCTGCTGTCGAGTGGAAGATTTATCTGTAATAATACCGATTGGAAGAATGGCGGATTAACCACAACTCCTGCAGGGTTACCAATACCCTCACTGATAACAAAGTTCGATAGTTTGATACCGGCAGCACTGTCGAGAGGCTCATCAAATACAAGCTGTATGGAATGACTGTCCGTAGCAAATGCATGTAACAAGGCAGGCGGTTCGGAATCAGTATTTTTTTCATCTACCGAATTTTTGGTCCCGGGTGTTCCGCCCCCGCGATCAATACTTGATGTCCAGTTGGACATACCACTACAAGGGTTTTGTGTATCGATCATTTCGAGTGACCATCCACCATTTATTTTGACTGCATTCTTATACCAGGCAGCAGTATAAGAAACGGCATGAATTGTACTGCCATCATTCGAGCGAAGAATTAATTGGTCGGCGTCGTTCGATAAGGAAGGGAAGTTGGTTACGCCAATGGTGGCACCAAAAGATGAAAACAAAGTAGCTGAGCTACCTGAACAAATGATCACAAAACTATCCGGGGCAAGTGTAAAATTGTTGCGAATAGTTGCAAAGGAATTACCCCGGCCAATCTGCCATCCGTTTAAATTAAAACTTCGGGAGGAAACATTTTTCAGTTCAATAAATTCAGCATTGGGTAAACCAATGGCCGGGGAAGGATCGGCCATGATTTCGTCAATCACCACATGATACGGTTGCGCTGGTTGTGCATTTGCAAGGGTGACGGACAGCAATAGAACTATCGTTAGTTTATGCTTCACTACTATTAAAATAAATCATTTTAGCGAATAATCCGGTAAAAAAAGTTTGGTACAATTACCAACCCGCATTATTTTTGCGACTCGTGAATCAAATAATGAAACATACAAAACGCACAAAGAAACATTCCGCACAACGGGAAGGTTAAGAATCGTTTTGTATATAAAAGATTTTAAGATGCCTTCCCCCTGGGAGGGTTTTTTATTGTATAACCTTAAAAAAAACAGCAAAAGCATGAAGAGGTTTCATGCTGAGTGATCAAAAAAAGAAAATATGAAACAGTTAAAAGTCGCAGTAGTAGGTGCAACAGGATTGGTCGGTACCAAAATGTTACAGGTGCTGGCTGAAAGGAATTTTCCGGTGGGTGAACTTCTCCCGGTAGCATCAGAAAAATCAGTGGGCAAGGAAGTAATATTTAAGGGAAATAAGTATAAGGTGGTTAGTATGACCGATGCTATTGCTGCCAAACCTGCCGTTGCTATCTTTTCTGCCGGTGGTGGCACTTCCCTGGAATGGGCGCCGAAATTTGCTGCGGCTGGTATAACTGTTATTGATAATTCTTCTGCATGGCGGATGGATCCAGCAAAGCCATTGGTAGTTCCTGAAATCAATGCCGATGCGCTGACAGCAAATGATAAGATCATTGCCAACCCCAATTGTTCTACCATCCAAATGGTGGTTGCATTAAACCCGTTGCACAAGAAATACAATATCGAAAGGATCGTGGTATCAACTTACCAGAGTGTTACCGGTACCGGTGTAAAAGCTGTAAACCAACTGATGAATGAAAGAAAAGGTGTCCAGGGAGAAATGGCCTATAAATATCCTATTGATCTGAATGTAATACCACAAATAGATGTATTCCTTGACAATGGTTATACAAAGGAAGAAATGAAGATGGTGAATGAGACAAAAAAAATCATGCGCGATGACAGCATTCGTGTCACCGCAACAACTGTGCGTATACCAGTAATGGGCGGACATAGTGAGTCGGTAAACATTCAATTCAGCAGGGATTTTGATTTGGCAGAAGTAAAATCATTGCTCAAAAATGCACCGGGTGTTATTCTTGTTGACGATCCTGCTGCACAGCAATATCCCATGCCAATGGATGCCCATGAAAAAGACGAAGTATTTGTAGGCCGTTTGAGAAGAGATGAGACACAGCCGAATACTTTAAATATGTGGGTAGTTAGCGATAACCTTCGCAAGGGGGCAGCTACCAATGCCATCCAGATAGCAGAATACCTGCTGTCGAAAAATTTGTTATAATGAATAAAGGGCCGGGTTTATATCCGGCCTTTTTTATCAATTGTCAAGTGCACGATTGATAAATGCTACCAATGGCTGCAATGTTTCAAATGCATCTGCAGCGATTTTGATCAACGATTTCGAAGTAAGTTCCTTATCAGAAATATTGTGCAGGGCAATAAAGCTTTTTAGTTTCAGGTATTCACCGGCAGGGTTATCTTTCTCAAAACCCTGCGGCACTTTACTCAGGCTATACTCGGGCGATCTATCCAGGTCGCCATAAAACGATTTGAATTTTTTGGAACCGGTTATTTTTTTGAATTCATCAAGGCAATAATCGATCTCCTGGCGTACTTTCTTTAATTCAGGGGGCATTGGCATCCATATGCCACCTCCAACAAATGCCTGTCCGGGTTCGCAGTGAAAATAATAGCCGGCATATATTGATTTTTTCCCGCCCCGGTTGATGCTGGCGCCAAAGTTTGTTTTGTAAGGCGATTTGTCCTTTGAAAAACGTACGTCTCTGTTAATACGAAACATGCATTCCTTTGCTTTCAGTGACTGGATACTCTCGTCTTTTTTCCCGTGTTTGCCGATGAGCATCTGTACAAAAGTCTCCATATCATTTTTTGCTGTTTCATACTGGGCACGGTGACTTTCGAACCAGGGCTTATTATTGTTTTTCTTCAGGTCTTTTAGAAATTTCAGGGTGGATGCTTGAAACATTAGAAGGAAAATTTAATTGAAAAAATGAGATGGTAATTTAAAATAAAAAAGGGTGACAAACACATCACCCTTCAAGAAATTGCTTTATAGCGAAATTATTGCTTGATACGCCCCCAGTTTTCGCCGCTTTTAATCCTGTACATCGTCATTTCGCTTACCCTGAATTTTTCGGCCAGCTTCTTAATGGTAATTGTACGTTTTGGATTGTCCAGCGTTTTCTTGATGGCTTTAACCTGGGCAGAAGAAAGTTTTAAGCCAACTGTCCTGTTTGCCTGTACCCGTTTGTAGGCAACTTTTGCCGGGCTTTTTTGCTGGTGATCGATCATTTTATCGAGCGTGGCCCAGGCAAGGTTTTTAAAACTGTTATCCGTTTTATCGTGATTAATATGGATAACATACTTGTGTTTGGGAGAAGGCTTCTTGTTAAAGAGCCGTGCAATTTCGCGGTGAATGTACAGCGTGCCGTTGTTACCGGGACGGTGTAAGTTTAGTGTTTTGTAACCGGTAGTAATGGATCCTTGTAAGAGTTTCCCGTCTTGCAGCACATCGTTTTTAAAACTGGCTATTCTGCCATGAGAAGATAAGGCGTACTTGTTGCGAAGCTGCTTCCAACCGGGAAACTGGAGCGGTTTCCATAACTCACCGGGGAGTGCCTTAATCATTACCTGTGTGTTTCCTTAAAGTTACAAAAAATATCATGCTATTTGCAGTCCAAAAAAATTATTTATTTTTTCTTTTGCAGTATAGCCTTACTGACGCTGACCAATAACCTATTTACCCGCCAATTCAAGAAATTCCTGCTCTGTTAATACCTTAATGGTAGGTATCTTTTTGGCCTTTTCCAGTTTTGAACCTGCATCTTCACCCACGACCAGGTAATTGAGCTTGCTGCTAACTCCGCTTAATAGTTTACCGCCATTTTGTTCTACCATTTCTTCTGCCTCGCTTCTTTTCAGTTGAGAAAGCGTACCGGTAAATAAAAATGTTTGCCCGCTTAGGCTACCACCTGCAGCAGCTTTCTTCCGGTCATTGCGAAGGTTTACTCCTGCCTTCTCCAATTGATGCAGCAACTGAAGATTTTCCCTCGTGTGGAAAAATTCATAAATGCTGCCGGCAACCTTTGGCCCTACATCTTCCAGGTTTTTTAAGTCATCCAGGGACATATCTTTGAAATCGGGTAAGTAGGAAACAGCGTTGGCAAGTGTTTTAGCAGTCGTTTCACCCACATAACGGATACCCAATCCAAAAATCACGCGGTGCAATGGCTGTGATTTCGACTTTTCAATGGCCGATTGCAGGTTATCAATTGATTTTTTTCCGAAGCCTTCCAGTTTGGCAATGGCATCAAAGTCCATGCTATAGATACCCGGAATGGTGGAAAGCAGTTTTAATTCATAAAACTTTCTGACGTTGGCGTCACCAAAACTGCGTATGTCCATAGCATCTTTGCTTACAAAGTGGATGATACGTTCCACTACCTGTGCCGGGCACTCAGGATTGTTACAACGCCATACTGCTTCTTCTTCCGGCTTTACCAGCTTGTGTTGACAAACAGGGCATTTATGCGGGAATACAATTTTTGTTTCAGAGCCGTTGCGTACCTCGGGCAGGGATTTTACAATATAAGGGATAACATCACCGGCGCGTTCTACCAATACTGTATCGCCAATCATTAAATCTTTTTCCCTGATTACGTCTTCGTTGAAAAGTGAAATGGAACCAACTGTTACTCCGCCGATCGGAACAGGGTCGATCTTGGCTACCGGGGTTACCGATCCTGTTCTTCCCACCTGGTATTCCACTGCACGCAGTTTGCTGGTCCCCTGTCTTGCCTTAAACTTATAGGCTATTGCCCAACGGGGGTGATGCGTAGTCATACCCAGCTTGTCCTGCAGTTCTATATCATTTACTTTAATCACCATACCGTCAATTTCGTATGGAAGTGTATCGCGGCCAGCCTCAAAGTCATTGCAGTATTCTATTACTGCATCAATTCCTTTAAAAACCTTTTTTTCTTTTACCGGGCTGCGAAACCCAAGGTCCCATAACATCTCCAGCGTAGTGCTGTGTTTGTCAAGAGCCGACTTTTTATTTCCCTTCGCCGGCAAATCGGTATGGTAACTTAAATGGTATAAAAAGGCTTCGAGGTTTCTTCTTCTTACTTCAGATGAGTCTTTGATACGCAGGGAACCGCTGGCAGCATTGCGTGGGTTGGCCAGTGGCGGTAAATTTTGTTCGGCTAATTCTTCATTGTATTTCTTGAAACTTTTTTTACTCATCAACACCTCGCCCCTGATTTCTACCTGCTGGATGCCATACTTTGAAAATGCAGCTGATAATGGAACAGAACGAATTTGTTTGATATTGGTAGTGATCTCATCTCCTTCCACGCCATCTCCACGGGTAGCGCCGCGCGTAAGTAAATCGTTTTCATAAATCAGTGATATACTGGCACCGTCGAATTTTGGTTCTACGCAATATTCAATCTGTTTGAGTCCCGATAATTCCTTCGCCTTCCTGTCCCAGTCCAGTAAATCATCAGCGTTATAAGAATTTTCCAGGGAAAGCATGGGTACCAGGTGCTGAACTGTTGGAAAATCTTTGGTAAGGCCTTTGGCGACGCGCATGGTAGGTGAATCGGGCGTAATAATAGCCGGATCAGCTCCTTCCAGTTTTTCAAGCGCTTTGTACAACTGATCGTATTCATAATCTGAAACAAGCGGCTCATTTAATATATAATAGCGGTGTTCATGGAATCGCAATACGTCCCTGAGTGGTTCTGCATCGGAAACCTTTAAAGCCTTCTGTTCATTTTTTTTAGCCAGCTCACTGGTAAGATGCTGTAAACGTTTTGTCTGTTCTGCGTTGTACATAATGATGTAATTAGCAACATAAATGTACGGGAATGATACGCTATTCAATGACCGGTTAAAAAGACTTATCGTAATTTTTTGCAGAAAGATGCATGCAGAATATTAAATTCGTGTCTCCATTGATTATAAACAACCACTGAAATAAACAACGAATGCTTGTTGATACGCACATGACTGCGAGGCAAAAAAATATTAAGTCCATATTGCAACAACTGGAAAACGATGATTTGAATGGCATTTCTGTTGACTGTGTCATATTTGGATTTGACGAGGATGAGTTGAAGGTGTTGCTGATAAAATCGGATTTGAAAAACTTTGAAGACAAATGGTCCCTGCTGGGTGATTTGATTGACAGTAAGGAAACACTTGACCAGGCAGCTTATCGTATTTTGAAGGAAAGAACGGGTATGAATGATGTATACCTCGAACAGGTGCGATCATTTGGAGAAGTAAACCGCCACCCCGCGGCCAGGGTTATTACAGTTGCTTATTGTTCCCTTATCAATATCCAGCACCACCAGTTGAAGAAAATGGACAATGAACTGCACTGGCATAAGATGAAGCATATTAAAGACATGGCATTCGATCATAAAATGATACTGGATGTTTGCTATGAGTGGTTGCAAAAGCGAATCCAGGAACACCCGCTGGGTTTTAGCCTCCTTCCGAAAAAGTTTTCACTGCGTGAATTGCAAAACCTGTATGAAGCTATACTGAATGTAAAATTGGATCGCCGGAACTTCCGGAAAAAATTCTTTTCCATGAACCTGCTGGAAGATACCGGGGAATTTGAATCTGATGTACCGCACCGGCCTGGTAAGTTGTACAAATTCAATTACGAGAAGTACCAGAAAAAGGAGCGGAAGAAATGGTTTGGCATTGATTTCTAAGATAATGGCAATTTTTTACCCTTCTCCTTGCACCTATCGATTTTGATCCCGGTAAAATTTTTTTGTTAATCAATTGGAAAGTTAAATTTTTCCTCTAATTTGTGTACAATTTACACATTATTGATCGTGTAATTTTTACACAATCAAAAAGCCATAACTTAACAACGAATCAGATCATGAAACCAAAACGATTGTTTGTGAGGATTGTAATTCCTCTGCTGTTGCTACTTGCAAGTCCGGCATTGTTCGCTCAGAACAAAACCATCTCCGGAAAAGTTACTGACTCAAAAGACGGTTCTCCATTATCAGGAATTTCTGTGGTGCCAAAGGGTTCAACCGGCGGAACAGTTACTGCTGCTGACGGAACATTTCGTCTTACTGTAAGTGGTCGGGTAACGACATTGATTTTCTCATCAATAGGTTTTGCCACCAAAGAAGTTGATATCAATGGTGACAACCTTGATGTATCGCTTATTGCTACAAACTCCTCTTTGAATGAAGTAGTGGTAGTTGCGTACGGTTCCAGGAAAAAAGGTGACTTAACCGGAGCAGTAACGTCTATTTCCACCAAAGAATTTCAAAAAGGTGCAATTGCTTCAGGTGAGCAGTTATTAGTTGGAAAGGTAGCGGGCCTCCAGGTTACTACAGGTGGCGGTTCTGCAGGCGGTGGAAGCCGTATCCGTATCCGCGGTACCGCTTCCTTAAATGCCAGCAATGATCCGCTCATCGTAATTGATGGGGTCCCCGTTGAAAGCAATGGTATTGCTGGTTCTGCCAATTTATTAAACACCATTAATCCGGATGATTATGAATCTGTGTCCGTATTAAAGGACGCATCTGCGACTGCACTGTATGGTTCAAGGGCATCCAATGGTGTTATTATTATTACCACCAAGAAAGGCTCAAAAGGTAAAACGAAATTTAATTTCAATACCAAGTTTTCTGTTGGTACCATTGCTAAGAAAGTTGATGTATTGACTGCAGATGATATCCGCGCTATTGTAAACGCAGATGCTGCAGCTACCGGAAATACCACCTACCAGAAATTACTTGGTGGGGAAAACACCGACTGGCAGGATCAGATTTACCAGTCTGCTCTTGGATTTGACAATAACATCAGCGCCAGTGGTAGTATAAAAAATATCCCGTTCAGGTTATCATTCGGTTACCTGAACCAGGCTGGTATTTTAAAGACAAACAAATTTGATCGTTATTCTACTGCGTTGAACCTGTCGCCAAAGTTCCTGGATGATCATTTATCAGTGAATGTAAACCTGAAACTGAGCCAGACAACCAACCGCTTTGCAGATGAGGGTGCTGTAGGCGCTGCTGTTACATTTGATCCTACGCAACCGGTACATGGCGCCAAATATGGCGGCTACTACGAATGGCTGCAGGCAGATGGCAAAGCCATCGATTTGGCAACACGTAACCCGCTTGCACTGCTGATGCTGCGCAATAACAATTCCAAAGTACAGCGTATCATCGGAAATGTTCAACTGGATTATAAACTGCATTTCTTTCCTGATTTGCATGTACTGGTGAATGCTGGTATCGACAACGGCAGTGGCAGTGGCGATGATAATACAGATTCTACTTCGGCTACCAATTATAAAACAGCAGGACGCTTTGTTCATTATGAACAAAAGAAAAAGAATACGATTTCTTCTGTTTCATTATTCTATACGAAAGAAATCCCGTCTATCAAAAGCAAGCTGGATGTACTGGCCCTGCATGAATACCAGGACTTCGTTACCGAGGTCAGCAATTTCCCCTCTTATGGGCAGAATGGCGTACTGATACCGGGATCAACCCCCACCTTTGCAACTGATAAACCTGAATACAGGCTCGAATCATACCTGGGCAGGTTAAACTATACATTTGATAATAAATACCTGCTTACTGCATCTTTACGCCGCGATGCAAGTTCCAAATTTTCACCTGACACCAGGGTAGGTTACTTCCCTGCCGGCGCATTTGCATGGAAACTCAAAGAAACTTTCTTCAAATTCGCACCGGTTATTACTGATTTGAAATTGCGGGTAGGCTGGGGTGTTACCGGTCAACAGGATTTTGGAAACCTGTATCCTTATTTGCCCCGTTATTCCCAGAGTAATTCCACTGCACAGTACCAGTTTGGAAATACATTCTACAGCTTCCTTCGTCCTTCAGCTTATGATGCACATATTAAATGGGAAACAACCACAACCCAAAACCTTGGTTTGGACTTCGCTTTCCTGAACAACAGGATTTCGGGTTCAGTGGACTTATATTATAAGAAAACAAAAGACCTGCTGAGTGTAATACCAGTAGCGCCTGGTTCCAACTTCGATATAACCCTACTGACCAATGTAGGAAATATGGAAAACAGGGGTATTGAATTTACATTGAACACTACACCCATTAAAAGAAATGACCTTACCTGGGATTTTGGTTTCAACATAGCTTATAATAAATCTAAAATCACCAACCTGCTAAAGCAACCAGATCCCAATTTTAAGGGTATTGATGTAAACGGCGTTGGTGGTGGTTTGTCCAATTACATCGGTAAATATATTGTGGGGTACGCGCCCAACGTATATTATGTATATAAACAGGTGTATGATTCAAAAACTGGTGCACCCATCGATGGTTTGTTTGATGACCTGAACCGCGACGGTAAAATTGATGACAACGACAGGTACCTGTATAAGAAACCTGCACCGGATGTAACATTTGGTATCAATACACAAGTAACTTACCAGAAGTGGTCACTCGGTTTGACGGCGCATGGATCATTGGGTAACTACCTCTATAACCAGTACAACTCAAACAATGGTGTACTGAGAGCTATTAAAAACCCGCTGAATTTTATCCAGAATGGTTCACGTTCTTACCTGGATACCAAATTCTCCGGCAACAGTACCAATGAATATTTGTCTGATTACTTTATCGAAAACGCTTCGTTCTTCCGCTTTGATAATATCAACGTAGGATACAATGCAGGTAAGGTTTTCAATAACAAAGCCTCACTCCGCCTGCTGGCAAGTGTGCAGAATGTTTTTATAATTACCAATTATAAAGGGTTGGATCCGGAGACAGCAAATGATGGAGGTACTCAATATACTTTGTATCCCAGGCCAAGAACATTCTCTCTTGGAGTTAACCTTGATTTCTAAAATATAAACGATTGAATTATATGAAAAGCAGAATAATCATAATCCTTTTAATCGCGGTAGTTGCAGTTCTTGCTGCAAGCTCCTGTGCTAAAAAACTGGATTTATTTCCGCAAAACGATCTTACGCCGGAAAAAGCATATTCAACCCCCGCAGGCTATAAAAGTGTACTGGCAAAAATTTATGGCACATTGTCTATCACAGGTAATGCTGGTCCTGCAGGTGCGCCGGATATTGCCGGTGGATTGGATGAAGGTTCACAGGTAGCATTTATCCGGATGCTGTTTAACTGTGAAGAATTGCCAACAGATGAAGCAGTGGTAGCGTGGAACGACCAGACCATACATGATTTTCATGATTTGAAATGGACCAGTGCTGATCCTTTCCTGAAAGGGATCTATGCAAGGCCTATTTACAACATCACCCTGATCAATGAATACCTGAGAGAATCTACGGATGCGAAACTGTCCGAAAGAGGAATCTCCGGTACTGATGCCGATGACATTAAGAAATCAAGGGCTGAAGCACGCTTTCTCCGCGCATTTAACTATTGGGTAATGGTTGACCTGTTTGGAAAATCAACCTTTATTGATGAAACCAATTTGATCGGTACTGATTTACCCGGCGAAAAAAGCAGGACTGAATTATTTAATTATATCGAAGGCGAGTTAAAGGCTATCGACGGCGATCTGGCTCCTGTAAAAACAATTGAATATGGAAGGGTTGACCAGGGTGCAGCGTGGGCTTTACTGGCAAGGTTGTACCTGAATGCAGGTGTTTATACGGGAACTACCCGTTATACTGACGCGATTACTTATGCCAAAAAAGTAATTGCAGCCGGTTATTCACTGCAGCCAAACTATGCACAATTGTTCATGGCTGACAATGACAAGCGTAAAGATGAATTTATGTTTGCCATTAATTGTGACGGTTTACATACCCAGGCTTATGGCAATACCACTTTCTTTGTTCATGCAGCCTGCGGCGACGACCACAATGATTATGGCGTGGGTGGTGGCTGGAATGGTTACAGGGCGACAAAAGGCCTTGCAGATTTGTTTACCGATTTAACCGGTGGCACAGATAAGAGGGCAATGTTTACCACTTCTAAGTATGGGACAGCACCCTCACAGGTTGCCATCAGCGATGTAAGCAATTTTGAAAACGGCCTGCATGTAAACAAGTGGAAAAACATCCGTTCAGACGGCGGTCCTATTTCAGATGTGACTGCTAATTTTTCAGATGTTGACTTCCCGGTGTTCAGGTTATCAGAAATGTATCTGATATATGCAGAAGCAGTTTTAAGAAACGGATCAGGTGGTGACGCAGCTACTGCATTGACTTATGTAAACCTAATCCGTACACGGGCATGGGGCAATACCAGTGGCAATATTACTTCTGCAGCACTAACTTTGGATTTCTTACTGGCAGAAAGAGGAAGAGAATTGTATTGGGAAGGGCACCGCCGCACAGACCTTATCAGGTATGGTTTGCTCACAACAGGTACTTACCTGTGGCCATGGA
Source organism: Chitinophagaceae bacterium (assembly GCA_044223995.1). Lineage (GTDB taxonomy): Bacteria > Bacteroidota > Bacteroidia > Chitinophagales > Chitinophagaceae > JACMLD01. Next base: position 107,295 of record JBGALE010000006.1, on the reverse strand, counting down.
AAGGTGGCGTTTCATCCGGCACAAGTGTTGACAGCAAGTACAATATTTTCCCTATACCGGCTGCCAACAGGACTGCTAATCCAAACCTTACCCAAAATGCAGGATATTAAATTTTATCTGAAAAAATCATTCATAATATGAAACAGCTATCTAAAATATTATTCTTCTCTTCCATCCTTTTTGCACTGTTTGGATCCTGCACGAAGGATGAGAACAAAGTATATTTTAACGGGGGTACCAACCCTGTACTTACTGCTTCTATAACAGGTGCAAGCCTCCCCCTGTCTTATGTAAACAGGAATAATGAAGCAATAAAATTATCATGGACAAACCCTGCTTACCAGTTTACGACTGGCATCAGCTCCCAGGATGTAAATTACCTGGTGGAAATAGATACTGCCGGCGCTAATTTTACCAATCCCAAAAAGCAAACTGTAGCAGTAAGCAAAGACTTGTCCCGTTCGTTTACACAAGGCGAATTCAACGGGTACCTGTTAAACCAGTTGCAACTGGATACCAGTGTACCACATAACATTGAAATCAGGGTTACATCTTATTTAACCAACAGTTCAGTGCCACTTGCTTCCAATGTGTTGAAATATACAGTTGTTCCATATCCTATTCCACCGGTAGTCGCACCGCCCGCTTCCGGTCAATTATACCTGGTAGGAGATGCTACACAAGGTGGCTGGAACAATCCTGTTCCGGTACCAAGCCAGCAGTTTACCAAACTGAGCGCTACTTTATTTGAGATTACGGTATCATTGACCAATGGAGCTGACAAAGCTTTTCTCGCGTTGCCGGTTAATGGCGATTGGGGAACCAAGTATGGATGTTTGGGAGCCAATAAAACCAATAACCCCAACGGAGACGATTTCAAACAGGGCGGCGGTGACATCCTTGCCCCGGCAGCCAGCGGAACTTATAAGATAACAATGGATTTTCAGCGGGGAAAATTTACAGTAACCAAACAATAAAATCTTGAATGACCAATCAATAATGATTGGCATGCTAAACAATTTATAAAAGCTGCGATATGAAATATTTATCAAAAATAGTTTTTGGAATATTTGCCCTGGCTGCTGTATTTATGGCATGCGAAAAAGTGGGCGATCTGCCTTACTACAACAACGGCTCACCGGTTGTATTAAGCAGCTCAACGGCTACGATTGCACCGGTACCGGCAGATTCCAACAAAACAGTATTGACACTGAACTGGACTTCTCCCAACTATGGCACTACAGAATCAACGTATAAATATGTAATTGAAATAGATTCTACGGGAAGGAATTTTTCCAAAGAGTATACACGTACTGTTACAGGAATTACCAGTACAGCGTTGACTACTTCATTTACTGCAAAAGAATTGAATGCTATTCTCCTCGGGTATGGATTTAATTTTGGTGTAGCCTATACCATGGATGTAAGGATTACTTCATCCTACGGAAACAACAATGAACAGCTTGCATCCAATGTATTGAAAATAAAAATGACACCTTATAAAGTGCCGCCTAAAGTAGCACCTCCTGTATCCGGACGCTTGTTCCTCGTAGGGGACGCCACACAGGGTGGATGGAACAACCCGGTTCCTGTGCCAACGCAGGAATTTAATAAAATCGATTCAGTTACTTACGGTGGCATATTTGATCTGGTAGGTGGAAAAGAATATTTAATGCTGCCTGTAAATGGCGACTGGAGTACTAAATTTTCCGTTGCCGATAAAAGCTTATCCGGTTTGAATGCAGGTGGTGATTTCGGATTTAACCTCAATGATAATTTCCCTGGCCCAACAGCTACCGGCCGCTACCAAATAATGGTGGATTTTCAGAGAGGTAAATTTACCGTTACACCATATACCAAGACGATGCCCGACAGCCTGTACATCGTTGGTGATGCAACTGCAGGTGGATGGAACAACCCGGTACCGGTACCATCGCAAAAATTCACAAGGGTTAATTCAAGCAAGTTTTCAATAACAGTTCCGCTGACAGGCGCTAAAGAATACCTGATGCTTCCGGTTAACGGAGATTGGAGTCACAAGTTTTCTGTAGCCGATAAATCATTGGCAGGGCTGAATGCAGGGGGTGATTTTGGTTATGATAAGAACGATAATTTCCCCGGCCCAACTGTAACTGGCACTTATAAGATAGACGTTGATTTTCTCAGTTATAAGTTTGTCGTTACAAAACAATAGGATTTTAGAACAAGGTATAAGCATCAATCAGGAAAAAGAGGGTTGTTCATTTGAGCACCCCTTTTTCCATTATCAGGGAATTTTTATCCTTTAACAACTGTCACCCATAATTGTAAATGCGGCGTGGAAGACGCCATAGCCTTTACATCACCAGTAAAAACAGGGAAATGAATACAAAGTATAACAGTAGCAGCATGATGAAAATGATGGTTCTTTTTTCTGTATACCTGTTGTTTGGCGGCATAGCCCGGGCACAACTATTGTCGGTGACACCTTTGTTTCCCAATGATGCTGCGAACATTACCATTACAGCAGATTGCTCGAAAGGGAACCAGGGTTTATTTAACTATGCAAACCCCAATGATGTATATGTTCATGTAGGTGTTATCACCAACCTTAGTGCGAATGGCGGTGACTGGCGTTATGTAAAATTTACAGACTTCACTACGCCGAATCCCGCTGCGAAGGCAACTTCTTTAGGCAGTAATAAATACCAGTATGTCATAAACAACCCAAGGACTTTTTTTGGAGTGCCTGCCGGGGAAACGATAAAGAAAATTGCGATTCTTTTTCGCAATGGGAATGGTACCGTTGTACAAAGAAATTCTGATGGCAGCGATATGTACATCAATATCTATGATGGATCGCTGGCGGGAAAATTTACGCAGCCCTTATTTGAACCAAGGTATATCCCGATACCGGAACCCATTAGCAAAAACGTCGGTGATAATTTGCCGGTTACTTATGAATCTTCACAATCAGTTGCATTAAAAATATATTACAATGGTTCGGTTGTAAACTCAGGGGCTTCCATTACTACACTAAGCACCACCTTATCTGTGGCAACTTCAGGGAACCAGCAAGTAGTGGGTGAAGCAAACAATGGTACCACTACCGTTCGGGATACCTTTAACTTTTATGTGGCACCGCCGGTAAATATTGCTCCGCTCCCAGCCGGTGTGAGGGATGGAATTAATTATGAAACCGGTGATACTTCTGCTATTCTTGTACTGAGGGCGCCGGGTAAAACCCGTGTAACCGTGATAGGCGACTTTAATAACTGGACCGAACAGATCAGTTATCAAATGAACAGGACACCTGATGGAAAATTTTTCTGGTTGCGCATTACTGGTCTTACACCCGCTGCTGAATACGCTTACCAGTATTTTGTGGATGGTACGCTGAAGATCGCAGATCCCTATACAGAAAAAATTCTCGATCCATCCAATGATGGCGCCATCCCAGCTACAACTTATCCCAATCTCAAACCTTACCCAACCGGAAAAACAACGGGTATTGTGAGTGTGTTGCAAACAAAAGAGACACCCTATGTATGGCTGAACAATTTTACCAGGCCAGACAAACATTCACTGGTCATTTACGAACTGCTGGTCCGAGATTTTGTAGACAACCACGACTGGAAAACGTTGAAAGACTCAATCGCCTATTTAAAAAACCTTGGTATTACAGCCATAGAGGTAATGCCATTCAACGAATTTGAAGGAAATAACAGCTGGGGCTATAATCCTGATTTTTATTTTGCACCGGATAAATATTATGGCAACAAAAATTCACTGAAAGCTTTTATAGATGAATGCCATAAAAACGGCATAGCTGTATTGATGGATATTGCACTGAACCATTCTTTTGGTTCTTCCCCGATGGTACAGTTGTATTTTGATGCAGCCAATAACAGGCCTTCTATAGACAACCCCTGGTTTAACCCCGTGCAGAAACATGCATTCAATGTAGGGTATGACATGAACCACGAAAGTTTAGATACGAAATATTATTTCGATCGCATTACAGAGTTCTGGCTGAAAGAATATCACCTGGATGGTTTCAGGTTTGACCTGTCGAAAGGATTTACGCAAAAGCAAACCTGTGACAATAACGGCAACAACTGCGATGTGGGAGCATGGGGATTGTATGACAGTTCGCGCGTGAAAATCTGGAAAAATTACTATGATTCTATTCAGACCTACTCTGCTAACAGTTATGTGATACTCGAACATTTTGCAGATAACAGCGAAGAAAAAGATTTATCCAGTTATGGCATGATGCTTTGGGGAAATATGAATGGTGCATTTAACGAAGCAACCATGGGATACCTGGGTGGTTCTGATTTTTCCGGCGGTATATCAATCGTTCGGGGATGGTCGCAACCAAGCCTGGTTACCTATATGGAAAGCCATGACGAGGAACGGTTAATGTACAAGAACATCAATTTTGGCAATGCATCGGGCGTGTACAATATTAAAAACCTGAATACAGGCTTGAAAAGAAATGAAATGGCAGCGGCATTTTGTTTCATGATACCGGGTCCGAAAATGATTTGGCAATTTGGAGAACTGGGATACGACTATTCAATAAACTATTGTCAGAATGGAACTACCAATACCAATTGCCGACTCGATCCAAAACCGATAAAATGGGATTACCTGCAGGTAACCAACCGCAAACGTTTATATGAAGTGTATGCAGCGTTGTTAAAACTCAGAACCCATCCATTGTACAAAGCAGGATTTGTTACCAACAGGGTTGACCAATCATTAACCGGTGCATTCAAATGGCTGAAGTTAACAACAGATTCATCCAATATACTGGTAGTGGGCAATTTTGACGTAAATGATGCATCAGGTTCTGTTACATTTCAAAACGCAGGTACCTGGTATGATTACCTGACAGGAGAAACTATTACGGCCACCGGTGGTGCACAAAATATTTCCCTGCAGGCAGGCCAGTATCATGTATATGTTAACAGGAATGTGACAAATGTAATTACAACCCCGGTATTTGACATTCCGGGTACTTCATCGAAGTTGAAAATAAATGTGTATCCAAATCCCATCAATACTTCTTCGCAGGTAAGTATCGAGATGCCGGCAAGCGGTTCCCTGCGGATAGAAGTTGCGAATGCATTGGGGCAAACGCAGTCAATATACAATGCAGGGTACAGGGCGAAGGGGGTATACCAGTTTTCTGTAAACGATATTACTCAAAATTTTCCTGTCAGCACCAAGGGTATTTATTTTCTGAAAGTTGTTTTTAACGGTAATGTACATACGATAAAAATGATGGCTGCTAAATAGACCCACCTTCTACCAGCGTAGATTCCAACTGCAATTCTTCTGTTGTCGAATTGCCGGATATACAAGTAAGCATTCTTGTATAGGCTAATTTGCCCAACTTGTACCCGCTTGTTTCAACATAAGTAATAATGGGATGGTATAGCATAGGGATAAAACCATTGCTGACAGCAATGATGGATAAATCTCCGGGGATATTTACCTGTAACTCCTGTGTTGCTTTCATGACACCCGTAAGGATTTCATCGCTCATGCAAAAAATGGCATCGGGCTTTGTTGTTTTTTTAAATCTTGCCAGTGTTTGGGACATGGCTTCTTCTGGTGTGTGGGCATGTTCGATTGTTAACTGTGCACCACTGGCAGCTTTATTAAAAGTTTCCGTAAATGCATCCAGTCTCCGTTTTGTAATAGAAAGCTGGGTGTTGCCAAATATGGCGAGTATATCCTTCCTTCTTTTTAATAATAAAGTTTCCGCGGCGATCCTGCCTGCAGATGAGTCGGCCAGGCAAACCTTGTTGTAGCTTTCGGAAGTGGGAACCTTGTCGAAAAAAACCAGTGGAATCTGCAGTTCATTCATTTTTTCAAAGGAGTGCAGGTCGGATGTTTTGGAAGTGATAGCTGCAAATACACCGGCTACCCTGTTTTGACGGCAGATACGCAGGTTTTCGTTTTCAATGGCCGGATCTTCACCGGACTGAAGGATGATCATGGAATAGCCATTTTTTCTTGATTCTTCTTCGACAGCCCCAATGAATGAATGGTAAAAATAATTGGAAATCTCCGGTACAATAATGCCAAACATCTTACTGTGGCTGCTTCGCAGATTGATGGCATTGGCATTTGGTTCATATTCGATGATCCTTGCCAGTTCCAGTACCTTTTTTTTGGTGGCGGAAGAGATATCAGGATGGTCTTTCAGTGCTCGTGAAACCGTAGAAATGCTTATGTGCAGGAGGTCGGAAATTCGCTTGAGCGTAGCATCATTTTTCATTCAGCAGGCATTGTCGGAGGAAAAGGTAAGAAATTTTTCCACTGCAAACATTTTCGCAAACGTTTGCGGTACTTTTTTAATTGGCAGCCGTGCCTTTGTTTTTAAAAGTAATACTATATTAGATGTAGATTTTCAGGCAACTAAGTAACAGCAGCAATTTTTTTGGAAAAAGGCCATCCTGGCTTTTTAATGTGTAAAAAAGGATGGCCTCTTTTTTAAATTTTGGAGCGAAAAATGTTTGCCGGCTGGAACTTTAACAGCTTGTGTTTGTAGTAGGTTAAAGCAGCAGAATGTTGAAATTGATTGTCTACATCTGCTCTTGTGATGGTGAGAATTTTTCCGCCTGTACGTCAAAAAACACTAAAATTACATCTTTAAATAAGCTTTTGTAATTTCGATTAAACTGCTAAAACACTGATTATGACCATCAAACGATTGCTAGCAAGCACGCTTGTGCTTGTGCTTTGTGTATTTTTCACACAGGGCCTGTATGCACAGAACAAAACGATTACGGGAAAAATTACAGATTCAAAAGACGGTTCTCCTTTGGTTGGCGCTACAGTTCAGCCTAAAGGCTCAAAAACCGGTACTTCAACCGGCGCAGATGGTAGCTTTTCTATCACTGTGGGCGCTAATGTTACCACACTTGTAGTTACATCAGTTGGTTTTGAAAGACAGGAAATAAACATCTCGGGCAGAACAACCTTGGATGTTAGCCTTGTTGCTTCCAATGCAAACCTGAACGAAGTGGTGGTGGTTGGTTACGGTACAGCACGTAAGAAAGATCTTACCGGTGCGGTGGCTTCCCTTAAAGCCAAGGACTTTAACCAGGGTGTTATTACAGCGCCTGACCAATTGCTGCAAAGCAAGGTGCCGGGTCTTGAAATTACCAACACGAGTGGACAGCCTGGTGCTGCTTCTACTATTCAAATCAGGGGTAACTCATCCATTCGTTCCAGCAACAACCCACTATACGTAGTAGATGGAGTTCCGCTGGATGGAGCTTCAGCACGTCCAAATCTTGGAAATGCTTTTGGTAGCACACCAAACTCAAACCCGCTGCTTTTCATTGATCCAAACAGCATCGCACAAATTGAAGTATTGAAAGATGCTTCTTCTGCTGCTATTTATGGAGCAAGAGGTGCAAACGGTGTAATTGTAATTACTACTAAGAAAGGTTCTTCCGGCCCAATGAAAATTGAAGCTGGTGTGAATTTCGGTGTTAATGCAGGTTATTTGAGAAGGTTTGAAGTACTGGATGCCGGTCAGTACAGGGCAGCCCTGAAGAAATATGGTCAGCCTTCTTCTTTAGATGGCGGTGCTAACGTAGATGCTTTGAAAGAAATTACACAACATACATTGTCACAGAATTACTCAGTGGCGTTTAGCGGTGGTAACGAAGTGGGTAAATTCCGCGCAGGTTTCCTTGCTTCACGCAACCAGGGTCTGATCAAAAAATCTTCACTGGATAAATACCTTGCTACATTCGGTGGTAACTATAAGTTCCTCGATAACAAACTGACGCTGGACTTCAACATGATAGCAGGTAACTATGGGGAAAGATTAACCAGTGTTTCCAATACAGCAGGTTCACAGGGTAATATCATTTCTTCCGCATTAAGCTGGAACCCAACCCAGCCTTTGATCAAGAGCGATGGATTGTACAACTTCCCATCAAACGGTTCTGGTAACCCGCTTGCATTCAATGATGCATTCTCCGATAAAAGTAATGTAAACTCATTCCTGGGTAATATCTCAGGTTCATACAAAATACTTGACAACCTTGAGTACAAATTGTTATTTGGTATCAACAGCAGTACTGGTAACAGGAATTTGAATATTGAAGGCTGGTTACAGGGTATCAGCGGTTTGTCTGGTTTGGGTAACGCAGGTATTGCCAATGCAAAACTGTTGTCACAAACCATTACACACACTTTGAACTACCGTGCTAAACTTTCATCTGATTTACACCTGGACGCTTTGGCAGGTTATGAGTATTTCAAAACTGATTTCTCCGGTAACAGTATTACGGCTTCCGGCTTTAATACCAACCTGAGCCAAACAGCAAGGATTAGCATTCCTTATACCAGCATTTTCCAGAATGCCAAAACGCAAAACCCGCTGGTAGCATTCGCCAACCCAACTGCTGAATTGCAGTCGTATTTTGGCAGGGCTACATTAAACTATCTTGACAGGTACTTGCTGACTGCTACCATCCGTGCAGACGGTTCAAGCAAATTCGGTAAGAATAACAAATATGGTTATTTCCCTTCTGTAGGTGCAAGATGGGTGGTTAGCAACGAAAGCTTCCTGAAGAGCAGCAAAGTATTCAGCAGCCTGGCGCTTCGTGCTTCATTTGGTATCACCGGTAACCAGGAATATCCTGCCGGTTCTTCCCAGGAACAGTTTGGTTTGACTTCTTATAATACCGCTCCACAGGTAGTGAATGGTAACCCCGATTTGAAATGGGAAACAACCCGTTCTATCGATATCGGTACCGACTTCAGCTTCCTGAACGGAAAGATCTATGGAGCTATTGACTATTATCATAAGAATACTTCTGATATCCTGTTCCAGACAAATGCTATTCAGCCGGCTCCTTCTTCATTGTCATTTATCAACCTGAAGGATGCCAACCTGATCAATACAGGTGTTGAATTTGCAGTAGGCGCTACCATCGTTCAGCACAGGGATATTACCTGGGACGTAAACGTAAACGTTGCGTATAACAAAAACGAGATCAAAAACTTTAAAGATCCCAATACTGGATTACCATTGCTGGTACAAACAGGACAGGTAAACGGTCAGGGTGTATCCGGTACACTGGCACAGGTTATTACAAACAACCAGCCGGTTAACGAGTACTACCTGAAGCCTTTTGGTGGATTTGATGGAACAGGAAATCAAATCATCGGTGGTAACCCGCAGTTTGCCGGTGACCCTAACCCACATGTTCTGGCTGGTTTCAGCACATCAGTACGGTATAAGAAATTTACTGCCAGTATCAACGCAGGCGGTGCATTTGGATTCCTCATTTACAACAACACCGCAACTTCTGTAACAAATATTGCCGGTATTGTTCAGGGAAGAAATATAGACTTAGCTGCTTATAATTCAAAAGAAGGTGTAGGTAGCGGCGTTGGTGCTTCTACCAGGTTCCTCGAAAAAGGTAACTATTTCAAACTAAGAAATGCCACCGTTCGTTATGATCTGGGCAACATTGGTAAATACGTGAAGAACTTCAGCGCATTTGTTAGCGGAAGTAACCTGTTCGTGATTACCAAGTTCACTGGTTTTGATCCGGAAGTAAACATCGACAAGAGCAACAACTCTTATCCTTCCAGGTCAATTGAGTATGTACCCTACCCAACACCAAGGGTGATTTCATTTGGTTTAAACTTTACTTTATAATCAGCAATAAAAAATTTAATAATTTATATTATGAAGCCATATAAAAACATTACGAGGTTTGCAACACCGATACTTGCGGTAATTGCAATGTTGGGTTGTACAAAGCTGGATGAAGGCTTAAACAGTACCCTTACCAATGCCCAGGTGTCTTCTTCACTGGGAGCCGCAGGTACAGGTTTACTGCTCTCTGCTGCTTATGCAGATTTGGGAGGTCCGTTAACCAGCCAGGACCGTGTATTCTCACTGGAGGAAAACACCACAGATGAATCACTGGTTCCGACAAGAGGTGGTGACTGGGATGATAACGGTGTATGGAGGGTATTACACAACCATACCTGGAATGCAGACCATGACCAGATCCTACAGGTATTTAACGGTTTGAATAAGGTAAACTTTGATGCCACCAACGTACTTGGGTTCAACCCGACTCCTTCACAGGCTGCTGAAGCCAGGTTTGTAAGGGCATTGGCGCTGTATTACCTGCTCGACCTGTATGGACAATATCCCATCAGGAACCCGGGTGATAACCTGTTGCTGGCTCCTGAAGTAAAATCCGGCGCAGACGGTGTAAACTTTATCATCAGTGAGTTAAATGCCATATTGCCAACACTTCCTGCCAGCAACGGAAGCGAACTAGCCAACCCGGATGCAGCAAGGACATTGCTGATGAAATGCTACCTCAACAAAGGTGCATTCACCAATCGTGCAGCGCCGACTTTCGATGCAGCCGACCTTGCACAGGTAATCACATTGGGTAATGCCATCATCAGCAGCGGCAAATATTCTTATTCTGCCAACTATTTTGATAATTTCAATCCAACCAATGATGGTTCCAAAGAAGCCATCTTCCGTTACAACAATACCAGCGGTGTAAGTGCCAATAACTCTGGTATTGGCTCACGCTGGAACATGACATTGCATTACAATTGCTGGACCCCCGCTAACCCCAATGCAGGTTGGAATGGTTTCAGCACCATCAGCGAGTTTTACAACGCTTTCAATACAACAGCCAGCCCTACCGCTTACGGCCCTGCAGATACACTGCTTGACCCACGTATCGGTGGCCGTTATTATAAAGGTGTTACTGATATTTCCGGTATGAGACCCGGTTTCCTGGTTAACCAGCAGTACAATGAAAGTGGCGTTGCTATTAAGGACAGGAAAGGAAATCCACTGGCATTTACTCCTACCATTGCAGCCAACATGATTGAAACTGGTACCAACCTGGAAGTTACCGGTATCAGGGTATTGAAATATGCGCCTGATTATGCACAATATGGCGGTGGCCCGGCAGGTAATGACCTGATGATCTTCCGCTATTCTGATGTTGTACTGATGGTGGCAGAAGCCAAACAAAGAAGTGGCGATGCTCCTGGTGCATTGACAATGGTAAATGCGTTAAGGACTGCAAGGGGCGCTGCTGCACTTGCTTCTATGTCACTGGTAAATACATCTAATGTTGACGATCCCCTTACGCTGCTGGCTGAAAGAGGTCGTGAACTATACTGGGAAAGCCACAGAAGAACAGACTTGATCCGTTTTGGTGTATATCTTAAACCTTGGGGTTTGAAACCAAACGATGATCCAAAGAACCTGTTGTTCCCGATTCCAAACCAGGCACTGGCGGCCAACCCCAACCTGAAGCAGAATCCTGGATACTAATAAGTACTAAATTCATCTTATAATTAAGAAGGCCATTATTTTAATGGCCTTCTTGTTTTAGGTTTGCTTTCATATAACTGATATCAACAAGATGAGGAAGTGTGTATTAAAATGGACGACTGTTTTTGCCGCACTGACTGTTATTGCATGTAATGGCCCCTCTTCGAAAACCATGTTTCAACTGGTTACAGATTCGGGGGTGGATTTTCAAAACAATGTGGAGGATGGCAAACTGGAAAACAGTTTCCTTTTTCGCAATTTTTACAATGGCGGTGGTGTAGCAATCGGTGATATTAATAATGACGGATTACCCGACTTGTTTTTTACTTCCAATACAGGCGCTAATAAACTTTACCTCAATAAAGGCAATCTCAAATTTGAAGACATATCTGCCAAAGCTGGTATTGTTCCCGACGACAAATGGTATACAGGCGTAGTGTTTGTCGATATTAATAATGATGGCTGGCTGGATATTTATGTTTGCAGTTCCGGCCACATGAGTACCGGCAACCGCAAGAACAAGCTTTACATCAATAATCATAACCTGGGTTTTACAGAATCTGCTGCGCAGTACGGACTTGATATCTCGGCTTATACTACACAGGTTTCTTTCTTTGACTACGACATGGATGGCGATCTGGATTGCTTCATGATCAACAATAGCCCAATACCCATTAATCAATTGAATTTTTCAGGCAACAGGGATCTGCCGGAAAAAAAGTGGAATGTAGGCGAATTCCTGAAAGGTGGTGGCGATCATCTTTACAGGAATGATAACGGCCACTTTACGGAGGTAACGTATGAAGCAGGCATACACGGAAGTTTAATAAGTTTCGGTTTAGGTGTTTGTATCGGCGATATCAATGGTGATGGCTACCCGGATATTTATATCTCCAATGATTCTTACGAACGTGATTATCTCTACATCAACCAAAAGAACGGGACGTTTAAAGACGAATTTGAAAAATGGATACAACATACCAGCATGTCTTCCATGGGTGCTGATATGGCCGATATCAACAACGACGGGTACCCGGATATTTTCACAACAGACATGCTGCCGGACGATGACTACAGGTTAAAAACCACCGGCGGATTTGATAATATTGATTTGTACAATAGCAAATTGAAAACAGGCTTTTACAGGCAGTTTGTAAAAAACTGTTTGCAACTCAACGACAAGAACGGTAAATTTTTAGAAATAGCGAATTACAGCGGGGTGTCGGCATCTGACTGGAGCTGGGGCGCATTGTTCTTTGATGCAGATAATGATGGTTACAATGATATATATGTATGCAATGGCGTGAACAGGGATGTGATCGACCTGGATTTTATGGATTTCTTTGCCAATGATGTTATTCAGAAAATGGTATTGACCGGCAAAAAGGAAAATGTAGATGAGGTGCTGAAGAAAATTCCACGAAACCCATTGCGCAACAAGATGTTCAGAAGCAATGGCAACCTGAAGTTTGATGATATCGGGTCATCATGGGGATTTACACAAGCTTCTTTCTCCAATGGTGCTGCTTATGGTGATCTTGACAACGATGGCGACTTGGATTTGGTGATTAATAATGAAAATCAACCGGCATTTATATATAAAAACAATGCCCGCGAAACGACTGGTAACAATTATATCGGCGTTTCATTGCACGGGCTCTCAAAAAATACTTATGCCATCGGTACCAAAATAAAAGTATATGCTGGAGGGCAGGTATTCAGCCGTGAGTTCTTTCCCAGCCGTGGTTTTCAATCATCCATGGATTACAAGCAAATCATTGGCCTGGGAAATATTGCAAAAATAGATTCGGTATCATTCTTCTGGCCCGACAGAAAGTTCTCCAAAATGGATCACCCTGCTGTTAACCAGGTAATAACTGTTTCAGAACCTGCTGATGCCAGGATGATTGATACGGTAATGATCGTTACGCCAACAAATACTTTTCTAAAAAAAGCAGACAATAGTTTTGAAAAACATAAGGAGGATGACTTCATCGATTTTTACTATGAAAGAAACCTGCCCGAAATGCTTTCGCGTGAAGGCCCCAAGGCTGCTTCAGGCGATGTCAATGGAGATGGGTTGGCGGATGTATTTATCGGTGGTACATTGAATCACCCGGGGCAGGTGTATTTGCAGACTGCAGAAGGCAGGTTTATAAAAACAAAACAACCTTCCATTGATCAGTACGCCGATTTTGAAGATGAAGCAGTCCTCCTCTTTGATGCGGATCATGATGGCGATCTCGACTTGCTGATAGGTCCGGGGGGAAATAACAATCCGCCGGAAAGCCGCCAAATGCAAACAAGATTGTTTATCAATGATGGCAAAGGAAATTTTACATTGGATGCCGCTGCATTTCCTGCCAATGGAATGAATACATCGGTAGCCATTCCTTACGATATTAATCACGATGGATTCCTGGATCTTTTTGTCGGTGGCAGAAGCGTACCTAATTCTTACGGGTCACCACCGTCAAGCTATATTTTTATCAACGACGGGAAAGGTCATTTTAAGGATATTGCAAAACAGAAGAATCCGGATATTGCAAACATTGGGATGGTTACCGGAGCTGCCTGGGCCGATGTTACCGGTGATAAGGAGAAAGAGCTGGTAATTGTTGGCGAGTGGATGACGCCGCGAGTTTTCTCATTTAATAAAGATCATTTTGACGAAGTGAAAACAAATTTATCCGATCATTATGGCTGGTGGCAAACAGTATATGCGGCAGATTTGGATGGCGATGGCAAGGACGACCTGGTATTGGGAAATATTGGTGAAAACTTTTACCTGCATCCCGATGCACAACACCCCGTTAAATTATGGATCAATGATTTTGATCAGAACAGTACACCGGACATTATCCTGTCTGAAACCATCGATGGAAAAGACAGGCCGGTATTCCTGAAACACGATTTGCAGGATCAGATCCCTTCTATAAAAAAACAAAACCTGAAACACGCAGAATTTGCAAAAAAATCTATCCAGGAATTTTTTCCACCTGAAGTAATTAGGAATTCCGTGGTTAAATTGTTTAACTATGCTTCCTCCTGTATTGCCATGAACGATGGGAAGGGAAATTTCAGGATACAACCCATGCCGGATATGGTTCAGCTTTCTTCTGTGAACGCGATTGGTTATACCGACATTAATAATGATGGACTGCCTGATCTTATACTGGGAGGAAACAATTTTTGTTTCCCGCCACAGTTCGGCAGGCTTGATGCAAGCGTGGGAAGTATCTTAATCAATAAAGGGAAGGGTAGGTTTGAATGGGTATACCCGGGACAGTCGGGCCTCGACATCAACGGAATGGTGCGGGATATTTGTTTTATACCCGGCAAAAAGAATAACCACTTGTTATTCCTGGTAAATGACGAATTGCCGGTCTTATACCAAATAGGTAATGGAAAAGATACCCCAAAAAAATAATAAAAGAAAATTACAAGATCAGGGTAGTAAATATATACAGAGGAAGTTATGAATCGATATAAAAGCCCACGATATTATTTTTTACTGCTGTATTTCTTGCCAGTACTATTTTTTTCATGCAAGGGAAAGAAAATAGAAAACCCTTTGTTTGAAATACTGGATGAAGACAGGACGGGTATTCATTTTAATAATCACCTCACTTCCACACAGCAGTTTAATTTGTTTAACTACATGTATTTCTACAATGGTGGCGGTGTGGGAGCCGGCGATTTTAATAACGATGGCAAGGTAGATGTTTTCTTCGCAGCCAACCAGGGCGATAATAAAATATATATTAATAAAGGTGGGTTGCATTTTGAAGACGTATCAGCATCTGCGAATATCCCCAAAGACAGTGGCTGGTCGACCGGTGTATCAGTTGTTGACATCAATAATGATGGTATGCTGGATATTTATGTTTGCCGCGTAGGTAAGCTCAATGGACTGCCGGCCAGTCATAATATTTTACTGGTATGCCAGTCAATAGATAAAAATGGTGTACCCCATTACGCAGAGAAATCACATGAATACGGATTGGATTTTTCAGGATTTAGTACCCAGGCAGTTTTTTTTGATTATGATAACGACGGCGACCTTGATATGTATTTGCTGAATCACACGATACATGATAACGGTACGTTTGGACCGAGAAATGTGATGATGAATACATTCAATCCATTATCGGGCGACAGGCTCTACCGGAACGATGGCAATGTCTTTACCGACGTCACGGCTAAATCAGGAATCAACAGTTCAGTCATTGGGTACGGGTTGGGTGTTATGGTTACGGATATCAACCTGGACGGATATCCTGACATATATATTGGAAACGATTTTCATGAAAATGATTATATGTACATCAACCAGGGCAACGGTACATTTAAGGAAGAATTGACCAGCCACCTGATGCACAGCAGCCAGTTTTCCATGGGTGTCGATATAGCAGATGTCAACAATGATGGATATCCTGAAATTATTTCCATGGACATGCTTCCCGCTGATAATTATATTCTGAAGCGATCATTGGGGGAAGATGAGAACGATATTTTTTATGAGAAAATAAAAAATGGTTATTTCTACCAGTATACAAGAAACAACCTGCAGTATAACCGGCGCAATGGAATGTTCAGCGAAACTGGATTGTATTCCGGGGTGGCTGCTACCGACTGGTCATGGGCGCCACTGTGGGTAGATTTTGACAATGATGGATTGAAAGACCTCTTTATATCAAACGGGATCCCCAAGCGGATGAATGATATTGACTTTATTAATTTTATATCCAACGGGGAAATTCAACAGAAAATACGTGATAAAAATATGGAGGCAAAAGATATGGGGCTGATTGATAAATTCCCGCAGATAAAAATCAATAATAAATTCTATAAAAACACAGGTGAACTGAAATTCAACGACCAGGAAGCGAGCATTTCAAATAACAAGCCGACCTATTCAAACGGCGCAGTATATGCGGATTTTGACAATGATGGCGATATGGATGTGCTGGTGAATAATATTGATGAAGTGGCAATGCTGTATGAGAATAAATCAAACGATCGGCAGCAGCAAAAATGGATGGATATTTCATTAACTGGCCCAAAGGAAAATATTCATGCCATTGGTTCAAAAGTAGTGCTGTTCACGGGGAGCGAAATCAGGACTTACGATAAATATCCCGTGCACGGGTTTCTGTCGAGTATGGAAGTGCCTGTTCATATTGGCCTGGGCCCAGCAAAAATAGATTCAATGTTTCTCGTCTGGCCGGATCATACTTTCGAAGCTATTCGCCCGGACCAAAAGTCCGGGACAATTTCGTTTACTTACCGGAAAGGCCTTCCTGCATTCAATTATGCAATGATTGCCGATCACTGGAAAAGCAATACGGCTCCTGTAAAAGATATCACGAAGGAAGTTGGGCTGGATTTCCTGCACAAAGAAGATATATTTCATGAATTTGACCGGGAACCGTTAATACCACATATGGTTTCTACGGAAGGGCCGGCAATTGCAGTGGCGGATATTAATAACGATGGACTGGAAGATGTGTTCATCGGCTCGTCCAAGTGGGAGAAACGTGGGTTCTTCCTGCAGCAGCCAAACGGGAAATTTATGTCACTTGCAGAACCTGCTATCAATGCCGATAGTACCTATGAAGATGTTGCCGCCAGTTGGATAGATGTAAACAATGATGGGGCAAAAGATTTGGTCATTGCCAGTGGTGGTAACGAATATTTTGGAAACGACAAATACTTATTGCCAAGGGTGTACCTGAACGATGGAAAGGGCAACCTGTCAAAATCAATGGATGCGTTCGACAATATTTTTGTCAATGCATCCTGCGTGGCTCCCTGTGATTTTAACGGTGATGGCTATGTAGATTTATTTATTGGCGGCCGCTCCATTCCTTATGATTATGGAATTACACCGCGGTCGTATCTTTTACTAAATGATGGGAAGGGCAAATTTAAAGATGTTACTATCCAGGTGTCTTCGGATGCTGCCGCACCCGGATTTGTTACCAATGCCGTTTGGGTCGACATCAACAAAGATGGGAAAAAAGATTTAGTGATATCACTTGAATGGGGAGGAATCATTGCATTTATTAACAACAATGGCGTTTTCTCTAAGACTATCATATCAGATAAAAAAGGCTGGTGGAATTTTGTATTGCCGGTAGATATCAACAATGATGGTAATATTGATTTTATTGCAGGAAACCTTGGGTTAAACAGCCGGTTAAAGGCCTCCGATAAAGAACCTGTTCGAATGTATTGTAATGACTTTGACGGGAATTCGAAAAAGGAACAGGTCCTCACATATTATTTAAATGGCAGGGAAATACCATTTGCCAATAAAGCCGAACTGGAAAAGCAAATACCACCATTAAAGAAAAAATTCCTCTATGCTGAAGATTTTGCTAAAGCTTCACTGGATGAATTGTTTTCAAAGGAAAAATTAAAAGGCGCCCAGGTATCAACTGCCAATTATTTTTCAAATGCGGTTATCATCAACAAAGGGAATATGCAGTTTGAAACAATCGCCTTGCCGTGGGAGGCACAGTTAAGTTCATACCGGTCCGCAGTGGTGGCAGACGCTAATGGAGACAATTTACCCGACATACTGATGGCGGGCAATTTTTATGAAAATAATATTGAAATGGGGAGATATGATGCTGACTTTGGCACCTTACTGGTGAACAAAGGAAATGGTCACCTGGTACCGCAGTCTTTAAATGGAATGGTTATCAAAGGCCAGGTACGCCACATTGAACCAATACACATCGGGAAAAGGGAAGCATTTATATTGGCAAAAAACAATGACAGCACGGTAGTGATTGGATTTGATCCTTTGAGAAAATAGTGAAAAGCTCTTTTAATAAACAGGTGCATAAATTTTAGTCACCCATTTTGTAGTATCCGGTTCCGTACTTCTGTCGGTTACCAGGTATTGAAAAGGGATGGCCATAGTTACCCTTTTATAATCCTGGAAATAAAATTGGATGTTGCGAAAAGTTTCATCAACGGTGGCTTCGCCTCCTTTTACCTCAGCGGTAATAAATTTCCCGGGGATTAACCTGCTGATGTAATAGCCATTTTTTTCTTTTAGCTCTTTGTTAATAGGAAGTGCTACCATTACTTTATAGGAACCGGAAGCCTCGGCAGTAATGTTGAGCATGGGCGAACCAGTGATAGCAGCACCATTATCAATACTCATTTTTCGGAGGTTATTGATAATACTATATACAAATGCAGTTGTTGGGTAAGTGCCGGATACTGTTTTATAAGTGAGCAGTATGGAATCTTTTGTTGATTCTTCCCTGAATGGACGGCCATAGATGTTTTCTTTGTTGGATAAAAAGATTTGCATCGATGTAAGAATGGCCTGCATATTTTCTTTCAGGGCTACTGCTTCCTGGTAACTGGTATAGCGTTTAAGTGGGTTTGAACTGGTGTTAAAAGAAGTATGCCATTTAACAGCCATGGCATTGTCCGGCAGCGGGAATATGTTCATTTGGCTGGACAACGAAGAATCGTGATGGCGGATGCTTATATCAAAATTGTTGTGACTTATTTTAGTGATAAAAAAGGTATCGGTTTTGTAGGTAAAAATATTTGCTGGTTCAACGCCTCCGGTTGGTTTAGAATCACCGGGCCACCATTTGGCCCAGCTTGGTTCGGTGGCAAGTATTCTGAAACCACCGTCAATGGTGCAGTTTATTTGAATGGAATCGGAAATATCTAGTTTGGCAGGAATAAAATAATACAATGCAGCTAATCCCACGATGCATATCGCAAAAAGGAACAAAAGGATTTTTTTCATATCAGCAAGAGACTAAAATTTTATGTTGCAAAATAATGAATATTAAACGGACACTGGTATAAAATATAAGAGGAAGGAATGCTATTTTGTTAACTTTATTAACAAAAGAAATATTGGTCACTAGCAACGCTCCGTATTGAATACCTGCTTCCATTTGCCAGAATAATTTTTATGTACAGAAGATTTGTGTATACGCTTATAGCAGGCTTTTTAACGGGATTGTCATTTTCCTGCAAAGAAGGCGGCAACGAACAATTGCCGAAGGATACGCTTTTTACCCTCCTGCCTTCTTCGAAAACAGGTATCAATTTTAAGAACGAAGTAACAGACGGTAAAGAAATGAACATTTTCAACTATCATAATTTTTATAATGGTGGCGGCGTAGCCATTGGGGATATTAACAACGATGGCAAACCAGATATTTTTTTAGTCTCCAACCAGCAAACCAACAAGCTGTATTTGAACCTGGGCAATTGGAAATTTGAAGATGTTACCAATAAAGCAGGTTTGAAAAGTAACCATAAATGGCATACAGGAGCCAGCATGGTGGATATTAATGGTGATGGCTGGCTGGATATATATGTTTGCAATAGTGGCACCATGGCCGGTGATGACAGGGCGAATGAGTTATACATTAACCAGAAAGATGGCACGTTCAGGGAAGAGGCACATGCTTATGGTCTTGATGATAGGGGAGAATCAACGCAAGCCATCTTTTTTGATTACGACGGAGATGGCGACCTCGATTGCTTTGTACTGAATAATAGCCACCGCTCTATTGAAAACTTCGGGTACACCGGGAAACAGCGAAATGTCCGCGACCTGGTCAATGGAGATCGGTTGTACAGGAACGAAGGAGGAAAATTCACGGATGTTAGCGCAGCCGCAGGTATTTATGGAAGTGAAATAGGATTTGGACTGGGGGTAGCAGCAGGCGATTTGAATAATGATGGTTGGCCCGATTTGTATGTATCAAATGATTTTTTTGAACGGGACTATATGTACATCAACCAGCATAATGGGACCTTCCGTGAAATAACCAATGAAGCGCTCGGTCACATGAGCAATGGTTCGATGGGTTCTGATATGGCAGATATCAACAACGATGGATACCTTGATTTGTTTACTGCCGAGATGCTTCCTGAAAATGACTATCGGTTAAAGACCACGCTGAAGTTCGACGAATACGATATCCAGAACGCCAAGAACCAAATGGATTTTCACCACCAGTTTACCACCAATTGTCTCCAATTGAATAATCATGATGGCACATTCAGTGAAATCGCACAATTATCAGGACTGGATGCAACTGGCTGGAGTTGGAGCGCGCTGAGTTTTGATTTCGATAACGATGGCTGGAAAGATATATATGTATGCAATGGTTTGAATAAGGATTTAACCGACCAGGATTTTCTTGAGTTTTTTGGCAGCCAGGAAGTATTGAGCCAATTACGGGAAGGTAAATACGATTACCTCGATATTTTACAAAAGATGCCTTCGGTTCCACTGAAGAACTATGCTTTCATCAATCAAAAAAACCTGCTGTTCAAAAATGAGAGCGATTCGCTGGGATTTGGTATACCCGGTTTTAGCAATGGTGCAGCTTATGCAGATCTGGATGGTGATGGTGATTTGGACCTGGTGGTGAACAATGAAAATATGGAAGCATTTGTATACCGCAACCAGGCTTCTGAAAAACTGCATCATCATTTTATAACAGTGAAGCTGGATGGTATATCACCCAATACATTCGGATATGGTGCACGGGTAATAGTGTATTCAAACGGGCTGAGTCAAATGCAGGAGCAAATGCCCTGCAGGGGTTTTCAAAGCAGTGTTAACCCTCAACTGACTTTTGGTTTGGGCGCTGCTTCAAAGATTGACAGTCTTATTGTTCAATGGCCCAATGGACGCCGGCAGGCGATCAATCAACCTGTTGCTGACAGCTCCATTGTTTTACATGAAAAGGATGCCACCGGAAAAGCCGAGTATAACCTGGTACAAAAACAATCACTGTATACCAATATCACTGCAACAGCCACGAGGGGAAACATACAACATCATGAAAACATGTTTTCCGATTTTGATGTAGAGCGATTGATCCCTAAAATGTTGTCAACGGAAGGACCAAAACTTGCTGTAGGTGATATCAATGGCGATGGGCTGGAAGATGTATTTATGGGTAGTGCTTTTGGCGATACGGCTAAATTGTTTTTGCAGCAGAAGGATGGCAGCCTTGTTCAAAAGCAGGAAACAATATTTAACCAGGATAAATATTTTGAAAATATCGGCGCAGAATTTTTTGATGCCGATGGTGATGGTGATTTGGATCTTGTCGTAGCAGCGGGAGGCAACCAGGCCAAACAGGGATCGCCCTATCTGCTGACAAGGCTGTACATAAACGACGGCAAAGGAAATTTTTCACACAGTGCTGCCAATACATGGCCTTCCGTTACGATTAATGCCTCCTGTGTGAGGGTGGGCGATTATAATGGAGATGGCAGGCCTGATGTTTTTATTGGCGCCAGGACTATTCCGGGCAGCTATGGAGTTCCGCCGTCAAGTGTATTGCTGCAAAACAATGGCGGTGGCATATTTGAAGATGTTACTGCAAAGGCTGCACCTGAATTGAATAAACTCGGAATGGTAACAGATGCACAATGGGCGGATATTGACAAGGATGGAAAGAAAGAATTGATCATTGTGGGTGATTGGATGCCTGTCACGATATTCGAGTTCATTGATGGCAAATTGAAAAAGTACCAGGAAATAGCCAATTCATCAGGATGGTGGAACTGCCTCGTGGTGGCTGATTTAAATGGCGATGGCATTCTGGATTTCGCAGCTGGTAATACAGGACTCAATACACGCATAAAGGCAGATCCTTTGCATCCTGCAAAACTATATATCAATGATTTTGATAAGAACGGTCAGACAGAATGCATTCCTGTTTATTTTAAAACAGATGGCAGAGCCTATCCCTACTTTTTAAAAGGAGAAATGGAGATGCAAATACCCAGCCTGAAGAAAAAGTTTTTGCATTTTACAGAATATGCAGGCAAATCCATTGAACAGGTTTTTTCAAAGGAACAGTTGGAAAGCGCCACTGTATTGTCCGTCACGCAATCGCAGTCTTCCGCATTTATTAATAATGGAAAAGGCGGGTTTGATGTGCAGCCTTTCCCGTTAAGGGCACAGCTATCGCCTGTATTTGCCATTTTACCTGCAGATCTTAATAATGATGGTATCATGGATTTGTTTATGGGGGGTAATTTTTACGGACTGAAACCACAGGGTGGACGAATGGACGCAAGCTTTGGAACGACACTAATGGGGACCGCCAACCATAGCTATCAATATATTTCCCCCGGGGAAAGTGGTTTGTTTGTAAAAGGAGAAGTAAGGGACATAAAAGCGGTTAGGACTACTCCCAACGGAACTTGTATTATTGTTGCGATGAACAATGAACCATTGTATTTGTTCAAAAAGTGAAAATAGCTTTACTCAACATTTTGCTGGTGCATGATAACAAACTCAATCAATGTTTCCAGTGGAATATTAATTCTTGAGACAGCATCATTGATATCTTCCCTGTCAACCTGTGCAGCGAATGAAGCCGTCTTTAATTTTTTCAATACACTTTTCGCATCCATTCCTTCATAACGTGTTGGCCTGATCAAAGCGGCTGCATGAATAAAACCAGACAGTTCATCAAAGGCATAAATCATTTTATCCATATTGTTTTCCGGTTCTACGCCAAAATGTTTCGGGCCATGCGAAGCGATGCAATGGATGACTTCGGGATCGATATTTCTTTTCTCCAGTTCTTCAATGATGATCCTGCAATGACTGTCTGGATATTTTTCCCAATCCGCATCGTGTAATAAACCAGCCTGTTCCCATTTGTTGGCTGTCAGTTCATCTGCATTTTCTTTTTCAACAGCCCATGCTTTCATTACAGCAGCTACCTGTTTCATGTGCAGGCGCAGGCGTTCATTCGGAACCCAGTCATTTAATAGTTGAAGCGCGTCTTCTTTAGAAAGCAGGTTTCCTTTATTGGCAGGATTGCCAAATGTATTTCTGCCTATTGGTTGTACAGCCATATATTGAATTATTATAAGTGTATGGGGTAATTAAATTATTGAAATTATTGCAAAAGCCGCTGCCCGGGTTGGAAGATCGAAAAATGCTATTGCATAAAACGGCGCTCCCGGTTCAAATAATGTAGCTTCCGAATGTATAGTCGTTATGATGACTATTTTTTATAGTCAAAATTTTTATTGAAAACCAGCTACTTATAAAGGTACCATGAAAAATACTTCCCTTTTTCTTTGGTTTGTCATACCGCATATCCTTACCTTCGCAGTCCTTAAAAAATTATGGTGTCCGGGATAGCGGCACCTTCATTTAAAACAGAAAACAAATGAGCAAATTACATTTCACCACCAAACATGCGAACGCGGCTACCGTACAACGCAACTGGTATGTTGTGGACGGTACTAATCAAACCGTAGGGCGTATGTGCGCTAAAATCGCAGGGGTACTGCGTGGTAAACACAAGGCATCTTATACGCCGCACGTTGATACCGGCGATTTTGTCATCGTTATCAACGCTGATAAAATTGTTTTTACAGGAAATAAACTGGAAGACAAAGTGTACCAGAACTTCAGTGGTTATCCTGGTGGTTTAAGAGAAGAAGCTGCCAAAGATTTGCTGAAACGCAGACCTGAAGCCATTATTGAAAGAGCTGTAAAAGGAATGTTGCCTAAAAACAGGCTGGGCCGCAAGATGTACAAAAAGCTCTTTGTATATGCTGGCGCAAGTCATCCTCATACGGCCCAAAAAGCTGCTGAATTAAAATTCTAAATTAATCTATCCCGGTTTGCTACCGGGACCAAACACAATAATAAATGGAAAAGCAAAAAAATGCCGTAGGTCGTCGTAAAGAAGCAGTGACCCGTGTGTTCCTCTCAAAAGGAGACGGAAAGATCACTGTAAATGACAAAGACTACAAAGTATATTTTTCTTTGGTATACCTGCAAAACCAGGTAGAGCTTCCTTTAAAGACAATCGAAGCTTCCGATAAATATGATGTTGTAATCAATGCAACCGGTGGTGGTGTGAAAGGCCAGGCAGAAGCTGCCAAGCTGGGCATTGCACGTGCTTTGCTGGAAGTAAATCCTGATTTTCGCCCTGCTTTGAAAGCTGCGGGTTTACTGCGCCGCGATCCAAGAGGTGTTGAGCGTAAAAAACCAGGTCGCAAAAAAGCACGCCGCAGCTATCAGTTCAGCAAGCGTTAATAGTATTACAACCAGCAAACAATTATTTAAAACGATTATACAAATACAATGGAAAACAACACTTCATTACAACAGCAATTATTAGATGCCGGTGTACATTTCGGTCACCTGCGTAAGAAGTGGAACCCAAAGATGTTGCCTTACATCTTTGCTGAGAAAAAAGGCATTCACATCATTGATTTGAACCGCACCACAGAAGGATTGCAGGAAGCATCTGCTGCTATGAAGCAGATTGCACGCAGCGGAAAAAAGATCATGTTTGTGGGAACAAAGAAACAAGCCAAGGAAATCATTACTGAATGTGCGCGTAAGATAAACATGCCATTTGTAACCGAGCGTTGGCTGGGTGGTATGCTTACCAACTTCAATACCGTTCGCAAAAGCGTTAAAAAAATGCAGAGCATTGAAAAAATGCTGAGCGACGGAACGCTGGAAAGCATCACTAAAAAAGAGCGTTTGACGTTGAGCCGCGATAAGGAAAAAATGGAGAAAGTATTGGGTGGTATCGCCCAACTGGGCCGTGTACCGGCCGCTTTGTTCATTGTTGATATCGGCCACGAGCACATCGCCCTGGCAGAAGCAAAACGCCTTGGCATCACTACTTTTGGAATGGTAGATACCAACTGTGATCCCAATAAAGTAGACTATGCTATCCCGGCCAATGATGACGCTACCAAATCGATCGCGATTATTGCCAACTATATCACCGCTGCCATTGCAGAAGGTTTGGCGGAACGCCAGGCTGCAAAAGACGAAGAAGTGGAAGAACTGACCGATGACGAAAAAGAAAAGAAAGCAGCACGCCTGCTGGCAGAAGCCGAAGCAGAAGGCGGCCGCGGCGGAAGGGGTCGTTCCAATACCGGCACAGGCGGTGGTGGACCACAGGGACAGAGACGTCGTTCATCCGGTGGTGGTGGCAACCGCAGGCCAGGTGGTGGCAGTCCCAGGTAAGATGATTTTATTTTTATTAGCTGGTGCAGTTGAATAGTTCAACGACACTATCAAAATATCAAATTAGTAATATGTCAACAGTAACAATAAGCGCGCAGGATATTAATAAACTGCGCCAGATGACAGGAGCAGGTATGATGGATTGCCGTAAGGCGCTGACAGAAACCAATGGCGACTTTGAAGCTGCCATTGACTGGTTGCGCAAGCAGGGTCAGAAAGTAGCAGCCAAGCGCAGCGACCGCGAAGCAAAAGAAGGGGTGGTAATCGCTAAAACAACAGCGGATAACAAAACCGGGCTGATTATTTGCCTGGCTTGCGAAACAGATTTCGTGTCTAAAAATGCCGAATTTGTTGCATTCGCACAAAGTATTGCCGATGCAGCCATTGCCAATAATGTAAAAAGCGTTGATGAACTCAATGCTGCTTCCATTAACGGAACCAAAATATCAGAATTGGTAAATGATCGCCTGGCTGCTATCGGGGAAAAAATCGGTATCAGTAAATTCGAACGTGTAGATGCTCCTTATGTGTCTGCTTATATCCATGGCGCTTATCGCCTGGGTGTATTGGTGGGACTGAATAAAGATGCTGCAGAAGCCGGAAGAGATGTAGCGATGCAGATTGCGGCAATGAACCCGGTGGCTGTAGATGCTGCTTCAGTTCCTGCTGACGTCATTGCGCGTGAAAAAGATATCATCCTGGAACTGATGAAGCAGGATCCGAAAATGGCAGGCAAACCGGAAGAAATGCTTTCTAAAATTGTGGATGGTAAAATGGGCGCTTTCTTTAAAGAGCAAACATTAACCGCACAGGCTTTTGTGAAAGACAGTTCTAAAACCGTAGGTGATTACCTGAAAGGTGCAGGCGATGTGAAAGTGACAGAATTTAAGAGAGTAGCTTTGGGATAATATCTCCAGTTTAAAGATATACGAAAGGGGAGCTGAAAAGCTCCCTTTTTTGTTTGCTGCGCCTGAATGACACCACTTAATTTTTGCTCGTGATTTAATTCTTATATTCGCAGCGATTAATTATACATTCATGCAGCCTAAGTACCAACGCATTCTATTAAAACTTTCCGGTGAATCATTGATGGGCGATAAAAGTTTTGGGTTGGATCCAACCATGATTGCACAGTATGCGAAGGAAATCAAATCTATTACCGAGCTGGGCGTTGAAGTGGCCATTGTCATCGGTGGTGGCAATATTTACCGTGGTATGAATGAAGCGGAAACCGGTATTGAAAGAGCGCATGGAGACTATATGGGTATGCTGGCAACGGTTATTAATGGTATGGCACTACAGGCGGGACTTGAAAAAGCAGGTGTATATACCAGGTTGCAGAGTGCTATCAAAATGGAGCAAATAGCAGAGCCGTATATCCGCCGAAGGGCCATGCGCCATTTGGAAAAACACCGGGTGGTGATATTTGGTGCAGGAACGGGTAACCCATATTTTACAACAGACACAGCCGGTTCTTTGCGCGCTATTGAAATCAAGGCAGATGTAATACTTAAAGGCACCCGGGTGGATGGCATTTATACTGCTGATCCTGAAAAAGATCCCAATGCCATTAAATACGATACCATTTCATTTGCAGAATGTATTTCCCGGAATTTAAAGGTAATGGACATGACTGCCTTCACTTTGTGCATGGAAAACCAACTCCCCATTATTGTATTTGATATGAATAAACCCGGAAACCTGCTCAAAGTGGTAACCGGTGAAAATGTTGGTACGCTGGTAAAATAAACATTTTCAGGCTTCTCCGCCCCCATTTAACCCCCAATACTGGTTTTTTTGCACACCTCCCCGCAGACGATTGCGGAAACAGATAGTTTCCCTACATTTAAGAAAACTAACTGTTATGAACTTAATTGATCGCGTCAAAAACATTTTGATGACCCCCAAAACTGAATGGGAAGTAGTCAATGGCGAAACCGCCACCTTGAGTTCGTTACTTACCTCTTATGTATTACCACTTGCGTTAATACCCACTGCTGCCAGCTTAATCAGCAATTTATTTTGGGCCAGTTGGCTGGTAGGCACCAGCTATGTCATTATTCATGCGGTAATTACATTTATCACTACCATTATTGTCTTTGTTGCAGCTACGTACACAGTAGATATGCTGGCTGGTAATTTTAAGTCTGAAAAAAATCTCAACAAATCGGCCCAGCTCGTCGCTTATTCCAGCACTGCTTTCTGGGTGGCCAGTATCGTTGGGATAATTCCTGTGCTGGGTTGGCTGGTTGCCATCGCTGGAGGTGTATATTCCATTTACCTGCTTTATTTAGGAATAGGACCATTAAAAAAGACGCCTGAAGATCAAAAGGTTGTTTATATTATCATTGTCATTGTTGTCATGATTGTCATCCAGGTTATTATTGGTGCTATATCTGCAACGCTTTTCTTCGCCAATACCGTTGGCAGCGGAAAGTGGTGGCTGGGAAGATAAAATTGGATATGATTAATATCAGGCATCACTTTTTCAGTGATGCTTTTTTATTTGTACGGTTTCAATGACCTTTGCAGGGAAAAAATTGATATGAACATAGCAGACATACGAAAGGATTACCAGCAAAAAACACTCTCTGAAAAAGAAGTGAAGAAAACCCCGGTTGAGCAATTCAGTCAGTGGTGGGACGAAGTGATGCAATCCGACATTGAGGAGGCCAATGCGATGACGCTCGCCACTGCTTCGGTGAATGGTGTGCCGGCAGCACGTGTTGTATTATTGAAAGGATTTGATGAAAAAGGTTTTGTCTTCTTCACCAATTATGATAGTTATAAAGGCATGCAACTGGCGGAGAACCCGCGTGCGTGCCTGGTATTTTTCTGGAAAGAACTGGAACGCCAGGTACGGATCACAGGTCTATCTGAAAAAGTAAGTGATGCGGAAAGTGGTGAATACTTTAACAGCCGCCCCGAAGGCAGTCGCATCGGTGCCTGGGTATCGCCACAAAGCCAGGTAATTGAAAACAGGGAGTGGCTGGAAGCAAATGAAAAAAAATACCAGCAGCAATTTGCAGGTAAGGAAATAAAACGACCGCAGCATTGGGGTGGTTACCGGGTAAAGCCTATCTGTGTAGAGTTTTGGCAGGGCAGGCCCAGCAGGCTGCACGACAGGATACAATATACCATGCAGGAAGATGGCGGCTGGCTGATTGAACGGCTGGCGCCTTAAAATACGAAAGTTGATAAGCCGGCTGGTGATCAGGTTGTTTACAAAAACAAACCAGTGTACGCAATCAGCTTATCAACTCTTATATAACACTGTATTATTTAGTATCTTTTTTCGGGGCTGCTTTTTTTATCGTTTTTGAAGAACGGCTTTTTCCAAATGAGCCCTTGAAAATTTTCCCCTTTTTGGTTTTTTTATCTCCTCTTCCCATAAAATGTTTTTAAGTTGATGTTTGCAAAAAGCTTACGCGCACGTAGCGGATAAGTATAACGCAGCAAAGATAAGTGCTGCCTGATAATTTCAATCGTTTAATATATCGTTTAGGCAAAGCAAAAGCCCCGGCTGCCACTTAAGTGACGACGGGGCTTTTGAATGCGGTGTGTGCAGCACTATAATTTCGCAGACAGTTCTTTACCAGCTTTAAATTTGGCTACTTTGCGTGCTTTGATTTTAATCACAGCACCAGTTTGCGGGTTACGGCCATTGCGGGCAGCTCTTTTGCTAACAGAAAAAGTTCCAAAACCAACCAGTGTCACTTTGCCACCGCCTTTCAGGGTTTTGGTAACCGCTTCAACGAAAGAATCCAAAGCGCTATTTGCCTGTGTTTTTGTAATGCCAGCATCATCAGAAAGTTTTGCAATTAACTCAGCTTTGTTCATAGTGTGATGTTTTATTTTTTAGGAAGGACAAATTTATACGCTTTTGCATTCCAACAAAATTTTTTTATCCGGAATTACGAACACCTGTTTGCGCTACAACCCGCGTGGAACAAGGATTTTAGCGCAGTGTGAAGAATCCTGAAAAATGAAGTCATTTTGTCAAACTCGTGAAACCCTTACTGGTACGGTGTTTCACGGCACATGCCTTGAAAAGCTTGCCAGTCGTGGGTTTGCACGGAAGGTACAATAATAATCCGGGAGCCGGTGTTAAATATTTCTTTTCCACAATCAGTGAATAACTTCCATCAAGGAACGGAATGCAATAAAGCCATTTCCCCATGTATCGAAGGCTTTTTGCCTGAGCAATGGCGCATAGAAATCAATGTATTCCTGGTATTCTTTTTCAGTGGACGCGGTGAATTGTGTAACATAGGTAGTCCCGTCGGATTCATCCTGTTCCAGTAAACGGCACAATTTGTAATCAATAAATTTACCCGAAGCCATTATTTCAGGAATGTGCACTTCTTGCTGCCACAGCAGCCATGCAGCTTCAATGCCTGCATCGACTTTTACCGTTATATTATAGATGATCATGAACTCCGCTTATTGATTTCTTTTGTCAGCGTAAATGTAAGGAATAACAAAAGTATTGTCACCGCCCCGATTATCAGCCATAGCCACCATTTACTCCAGTTATTTTTTCAGGATATTAAAATAAATTGTTGTTGAACTGTACGCTGTTATTTGGTTTATTTTTAAATGCGAATCATCATTGCTGGCGAAATAAGGAGTAATACGCTTACAAGAACATTAATTATCTCTATAAAATAGGCTACACTTTTATATCAAGAAATATGGGGCAGTGATCGCTGTGTTTGACATCGGGATAAATATCAGCGTTTACCAGTTTTTTCTTCAATGGCTCTGTTACATTAATATAATCAATGCGCCAGCCTTTATTTTGTAAACGTACCGTGGGAAATCGTTGACTCCACCAACTGTAACGATGCGGTTCGGGATGAAATTCGCGGAAACTGTCTATCCAGCCACTGCCAAGGAATTTATCCATCCAGGCGCGCTCTTCCGGTAAAAAACCTGAAGAGTTTTTATTGCCCTTCGGATCATGGATATCAATTTCCTTGTGTGCAATATTGTAGTCACCACAAAGTATCAGGTTGGGATATTTTTTCCGGAGCGTCTTCAGATAATTGAAAAACTCATCCAGCCACTCATACTTGAATGTTTGACGTTCGTCGCCGGAAGTACCCGAAGGGAAATAAGCATTGATCAGTCTTGTTTTTCCAAAATCAAGTTGTAATACCCTGCCTTCATCATCACTTACTTTATGCCCCGTTCCATATTCGATACTGTCGGGTTTGATTTTTGTAAACACTGCTACGCCACTGTATCCTTTTTTCTGGGCGGAAAACCAATAATCGTGATAACCCAGATCGGTAAATTGTTTGTGATCTACATTATCCTTCAGCGCCTTTGTTTCCTGGACGCAAATAACATCGGCCGGGTTTGTTTTCAACCATTCGATGAAACCTTTGTTCATCGCGGCACGTATTCCATTAACATTGTAACTGATGATGCGCATGGTAATTTTTTGTCGTCACAAGTTAACAAATGGGATGAATGCAGCATGGGTAATTTTATGAAAAAATTCCGGCGGTAAGTGTCAACCTGCCGGCAAATTATTGTGCGTGGATAACCGGCATAAACATATATCCGCTAACTTTATTGGTTACATATGACAACCACCCCCACTATTGTTCCGCCGAAGGAACCGGTTTACCTGGAAGGCCCCAAGAGCCGCAGTTATGAACTGTTTTTCGCTTTCAGGGTTTTCCGGCAATTTATCAAAGGATTCAGGACATTGCATTTTGTCGGGCCATGCGTTACTGTTTTTGGCTCCGCCAGGTTTACAGAAGACCATCCATATTATATAGCTGCCAGGGAGTTTGGTAAACAGATTGCTGCCCTGGGGCTTACTACCATGACAGGCGGCGGACCCGGTGTGATGGAAGCAGCCAACAGGGGCGCTTTTGAAAATGGCGGTCATTCTATTGGCTGTAATATTCAGCTTCCCTTTGAACAAAAACCTAACCCTTATGTACAAACGTCTATTACATTCGAACATTTTTTTGTACGGAAAGTATTGCTGATGAAATACTCGTATGCGTTCATCATCATGCCCGGCGGATTTGGAACAATGGACGAATTTTATGAAACACTGACGCTGGTGCAAACAAAGACCATTACCCAATTCCCCATCGTATTATTTGGAAAATCATATTACCAGCCTTTGATGGATTATATGAGCCTGATGGCTGCGCAAAAAACTATTTCACCGGAAGATCTTAACCTTGTACTCCTGACAGACAGTGTTGGTGATGCCATGGAGCATGTCAATAAATACATCACGACCAATTACAAAATAAAACCACGCAAACGGCTTTGGTGGTTATTTGAAAAAAGATAAAGTGTATGAAAATAGAACACCTGGCGGTTTGGACCAATCAATTAGAGACACTGAAAGCGTTTTATATAAAATTTTTTAATGCTGTCCCAAACGATAAATACCATAACGCGCGTAATTCATTCCACTCTTATTTCCTGACTTTTGATGAAGGGCCAAGACTGGAACTGATGCAGATGCCGAATATCCCCGATACAAGGGATGATATCATACAGCAAAGGATCGGGCTCATACATTTTGCCGTCAGCGTGGGCAGTAAGGAAAAAGTAGATGCGCTGACAGAAGCAATCAGGAAAGAAGGATACCCGGTGATTGGTGAACCAAGACAAACCGGTGATGGATATTATGAAAGTGTAATTTTGGACCCGGATAATAACCGCGTGGAAATAACCATATAATACCGGGAGGCAATAAGCTCCGCTATGATAAAAAATCTAAAATCGTTTGTAACACATAAGCCCAGTATCAGCATGGGGTTCCTGTTGTCAATAGGGAGCCTGTTGCTGGGTATTTGGGTGGCGGCATTACCTGCCATCAAGCACCGGCTTGGTTTTACGGATGGTTCGCTGGGTTTATCATTGTTGTTATCACCTGCCGGATCATTAACAGGGGTATGGCTCTCCTCCAAATTATTCAGCCGTATACCGGTAGGTAAATGGCTGGCAACCGGTCCTTTTATACAATGCGCTTTATTCGTAATTATGATTGTTGTACAAACAAGACCGGTGTTTTGGATTGTGCTGTATTTCATAGGCATGGTTGGTTTTTTCAATGGCGTGTCTATTAATGCTGTTATCGATTCTATCGAAAAAAAATACCAGCGCCGTATTATGAGCAGTTGCCACGGTATGTATAGTTTGGGCGGTGGAGTGAGTGCAGGCCTGGCATTTATTTTTTACAGTCTACATTTTGCACCGGCACTGCAGATTGTATTAGTGGCGGTAACCATTGCAACGGTATTATTGCTGATACGGTCACATTTGTTGTCGTATAAAATGTTTATTCATTCTGGTTCATCTCTTACTGCGCCCCCCGCCAGTATCATCGGTCTTGCATTTATATGTTTTGTTACGTTTATGGGTGAGGGAAGTATTGCAGACTGGAGCGCTATTTACCTAAAAGAATCCATGCACAGTACGGCAGCACTGGCCAGTTTGGGTTACGCTGGTTTTTCCGTAATGATGGCTGTGGGAAGATTTAATGGCGATGTGCTGGTACCCAAAACGGGTCCGAAGAAAGTTGTTATTGCCGGCAGTCTTATTGCCGCAACTGGGTTTATACTGGTTATCTTTCCACCATACCAGGCAACGGCTGTCGCAGGATTTACATTGGTGGGCATGGGCTATTCCTGTGTTGTTCCTATATTATTCAGTGCCGCGGCCAATGTACCAGGGGTAAGCCCGGCCCAGGGAATCGCTTCGATAGCAAGTGGCGGGCTGATCGGATTTTTATTTGGTCCATCAGTTATTGGAATGATATCTGAAAAGATAAACCTGTCAGCCGGCCTCAGTTTTGTATTGGCGCTGTCATTAATATCTGCACTGGTGGCCAGCAGGAATAAATTTTTGGCAACCGATACCAATGCACCATATATTGAACTAACATGAGTACAAACTATTCCACGATAATTTTTGATCTCGGTGGCGTCTTGCTGGACTGGAACCCCATGTATGTATACGATGAAAATTATTTTTCATCCAATGAACAGCGCGATTATTTCTTCTCCCGCATTTGTACCAGTGAATGGAATGAAGAACAGGATGCAGGCCGTTCCATTGTAGAAGGTACCGAGCTACTGGTTAAACAATTTCCAGACTGGGAACAACCGATCCGTGATTATTATGGACGCTGGACGGAAATGCTCCAGGGTCCTATACAGGAAACAGTTGAGATATTCAGGGAATTAAAAGCAAGCGGTAAATATAAATGCTATGCTTTGACCAACTGGCAGGCCGATCTTTTCAACATTGCATTGGTACGGTATAATTTTTTACACTGGTTTGATGGAAGGGTGGTGAGCGGCGTGGAAAAAACACGCAAACCTTTTCCGGAATTTTATCAGTTGTTGTTGAACAGGTATGCGATCCCTGCGGGTAAAAGTATTTTTATAGATGACAACCTGAGAAATGTTGCCGGCGCAGAAGCGGTCGGGATAAAGAGTATCCATTTTCAATCACCTGAGCAATTAAAATCTGAATTAACTGGACTTTCAATTCTTTGATTGATATAAAAAAAATAAATCAGTGCTGAAAGAGATTCAGCATAAAATTTAATGGAATTAACAGAAGAACCACATATACATCAGCGGCAATGTATGTATTGCCACCAGTCCATTGAGGAAACGGCCAGGTTCTGCAATCATTGTGGCGCTTTGCAGGCAGAGCCTGATATAGATGACGCCATTACAAGACAGCGA
The DNA here is from genome assembly GCA_044223995.1 of Chitinophagaceae bacterium. Lineage (GTDB taxonomy): Bacteria > Bacteroidota > Bacteroidia > Chitinophagales > Chitinophagaceae > JACMLD01. The sequence continues at coordinate 73,172 of JBGALE010000006.1, read as the reverse complement.
AGATTATTACAACTGACAGTTTTTTTTGGTATCCATTTATTCGTTTGCCTGGTGGCTAATTTTAGCCCCGATGCACGCGGACTTGTTCCATTACTTGTATTTGATGTTATTCTTTCATCGCTGACTGTTGGCTACGCTATTTATTTCAGGAAAGAACTATTGCATCTCTTTAATTGGAAAAGCTTTTCGGTTGTCAAAGTATTGGGTTACGCACTGGCTGCGATTATTACTGCTATAATTGTCAACTATACCGTTAAATGGCTTAACCGTACCATATTTGATACGGAGTCTTATTATTATTACGCATTCAGCCATCTTCGTTATGCCAAGATCGTTACATTACTTTTTGTGGCACTGCAACCTGCCATCTTTGAAGAATTGGCTTTTCGGGGTGTTATGCAGGAAGGATTGAATAAAGTTGTTGATAGCAGGCAGGCACTTTTTATTACGGCATTTTTATTTGCCCTGCTGCACATGAGTTTCATTTCCTTTTTCTGGATGCTGCCTTTTGCCTTGTGGCTGGGATATGTAAGGAACAAGGAGCAAACCATCTGGTATGGAATGCTCATTCACTTTTGTTTCAATGCCACCGCCTGTTTCTTTGAATTTTTTGAACTGCATTTGTTTTAACAGCAGCAACAAGTATATCAGTGTTTTTTACCTGTATTGAAGGTTAGCCCCAGGTTCAGAATAATCTCGGCTGTTCCAAAAGCTTGCTTCGCGGTGCCCTTGTATATCTTCAAACCGGAATAGCGGGCATAATCCAGTTTGCCGGCAAATTCAAGGTACACATGTTTATAAAAAGTAGACCGAATGGCTCCTTCAAAACCGGTATTCCATCCGCCAATCTGAAAATGCGGTGTATTGGCATTGCCAAAAAAACTGTTCTCCACATGCGGTACCACCGGGCCGATGCCACCCTTTGCCAGGGCATCTATTTTTACTTTACCAGTTTTGTCGGTATGCCAGTGCCAGCGTTTAACAATATTGAACAGCAAAAAATTAGCGCCATTGTTCAAATAATAATAAAAGCCATTGGCTTTGGAAAAATTGACGGTACTGTCCACACCCTTGCCATTCAGTGTTCCTTTGATGGCTGCCTGCTGATCGTCCTTAAAAATGAATTTTGTATGATCAAAATTAATTTCCACGCCAAGGTCCCTTTTATCATTGAAAAAATAACCAATGCGGTAATTGTATTGTGGTATGGTTAGTGCTTTTGATAACAACCCCTCATCCCAGCCACGATGATCGCGGCCGATGACATGACGAAAGGAATACTTATTGCCCAGTTCAGGCTGATCGATTTTTACGATACTGCGGGTGTACCATTCGGTATTATATCCCCAGGAAAAATAAAACTCACCCCTTTTTTTGGTGGAAGAAGATTGTGCATTGCTGCGAACTGTTGCAAAGAGAAAAACGAACATGCTTCCCGCTATCATCACACGCTTAAAAATATTCATTGTCTGCTGTTTGACTTTAAACGGAGGCAAAATTATCAAAATAATTGAAGGCCTGATTGAAAATTATTTCGCCTGCCGCTTAGCCAGTGTTTTTTCTATGGCATCATAAATGGCAATACCTACATTTTCCCAGGTATGGGAGCGGGCAAAAGCAATACGCTGCTGCCGGATGCTGTCATTATTACCGGCATGGGCCTGCTCTACCAGCGCAGGATATTCTGCTGGTGTTGCAGCCAGTAAACAGTAATCGGCAAACAATTGCATACCCTTTGTTTTTGTAGCCACCACTGGTTTGCCCATAGCCAGGTATTCATCCACTTTCAATGGGTAATTACCAATGGTAGTGGCATTGATCAGTTGCGGGTTGATGCATACATCAAAACTGTTGATGTAACTGCCCAATGTATCAAGCGGCTTTTTACCGAGGAAAATAATATTACTGAGGTGTGCATAATCTTCTTTACGGATACCATCACTTTCCGGCCCTACCAGTACGACGTTCCAATGCGGTAATTTTTCTGCAATAGTTGTGATGATGGACATATCGATCCGCAAATTGGTTAATGCACCTACATAACCCACGATGGGATTTTTAATGGCGGCAATATCTTCCGGCGTTTTGTATTCTTTGTAGGCGTCAAATACTTTTAAGTTGCAACCCTGCCCGATGTAATAAGCGTTGGGATTGTGAACAGCATACAGATCGCGCAGGTAAGTGGAATTGGCGACACCCAAATCTGATTTTGTCATCAGGGCTGGTTCAATCGTAACGCCATGCTTTTTCCAGAAAGGCACTTCCAGCATATAATCTTTGCTGTAATAAATGTATAAGTCAGGTTTCAAAAATTCTTTCAGGTAAAAGCCTTTGAACATCTCCGTGTCGTTAAAGATGATCACATTTTTAAAACCCAGTTGATCGATACCTTCCTGGATATCTTTTGCAAATCGTTTGTTGTTGATTTTATTGAAAAAAGAAAAGATACCAGTATTGGGTATCCACCGGATGGGCTCTGTATGGCATTTGGGAAACAGGTTCCACAAATTATCGCCCAACTTTGTTATATGAATGTGTTTCCCGTTTTCGGTTGCATTTTTGTATTCTATTGTATCTGCATCTTCTTTTTTTGATCCGGGCAGGTTTCTCACCAGTGGCGGGTTTACAAACAATACCCTATTGTTGCGGGCCAGCTCCAGCGCAATATTGCGGCAGTTGCCACTTATATCACCTTTCCAGCTTTGCGGGTTGATAAAAACAAAATCTCTGCCGGTTATCATGTCAGGGTAATTTGAAATAAAATTAAAACGTCTTACAAACGAAATTTATATCGCGATATTATTTGTTCCGGTATTGTAAAAGCAAATTAAGCATCGTATTCCAATACAGGTCTTAGCCAGCGTTCTATATCTTCCACTGGCATATTTTTTCTTTTTGCATACACTTCCACCTGGTCTTTCTGAATTTTTCCCACACCAAAATACTGGCTTTGCGGGTTGGCAAAATACCAGCCGCAAACAGATGAGGCAGGATACATGGCCAGAGATTCGGTGAGTGTAATGCCGGTGTTCTCTTTTCCACCAAGCAATGTAAATAACTTATATTTTTCTGTATGATCAGGGCAGGCAGGATAACCCGGTGCCGGCCTGATGCCATCGTATGCTTCTTTGATCAAATCCTCGTTGGTCAGTTGTTCATTCTTAGAATAACCCCACCATTCCCTGCGCGTTTTTGCATGAAGGCATTCAGCAAATGCTTCGGCCAACCGATCAGCCAGTGCCTGTAAAGTGATTTTGCTATAATCGTCGTGGGCTGCTTCAAATTTTTTGATATGTGCTTCAATGCCCTGTATGGTTACACTAAAGGCACCGATATAATCCTGTTTACCGGTCGTTGCCGGTGCAATAAAATCTGCGAGTGAAATATTCGGCTGGCCATCTGCTTTTTTACTTTGCTGCCGCAGAAATTCCAGTTGCGTTGTTTTGTTATTATTATCCACCAGTACACTATCCTTTCCGTCACTGTTGGCTTCCCAAAAACCTACTACACCTCTTGCCGTCAGCCATTTTTCATCAATTATCTTTTTCAGTAAGGCTTTTGCATCGTTATAAAGTTTGGTAGCTTCCTTTCCAATCTTTTCGTCAGTGAGTATTTGCGGAAATTTTCCGTGCAGTTCCCAGGCGATAAAAAAAGGCTGCCAGTCGATGTATGCTGCAATTTCATTAAGATCAAAATGGTCCAGGATTTTTATACCGGTAAAGGTTGGCGTAACCGGTTCGAATTTTTGCCAGTCAATACTTACCTTGTTTCGTTGTGCATCCGGCAAACTCAGTAATTGCTTAGTGGTTTTTTTATTGGCAAAATCTTCCTTCAGCTTCGTGTATTCAGTAGTCAGCCCGGAGAGAAAACTCTTTTTTTGTTCCTTGTTTAAAAGGTTGCCCGCTACCGTTACACTTCTGGATGCGTCCAGTACATGAACCACACCTTCTTCGTACTGCGGTGCAATTTTTACTGCGGTATGCATACGTGAAGTGGTAGCGCCACCAATCAGCAATGGTTGTTTCATTCCCCGGCGTTTCATCTCATGTGCCACATGCACCATTTCGTCCAGTGAAGGTGTTATCAATCCGCTCAAACCAATGATGTCAACATTTTCCTTTACAGCGGTATCCAGTATTTTGTCGGTGGGTACCATTACACCCAAATCAATAATATCATAACCATTGCAACCCAATACTACGCCGACGATATTTTTACCGATATCGTGTACATCGCCTTTCACCGTGGCCAGTAATATACGTGCTGCGCCGGCCTGATCAGCAGTAATACCAGAAGCTGTTTGCGCTAGCCGGAGTTGTTCTTTCTCCTGCTCGATATATGGTGTAAGGATAGCAACGGATTTTTTCATTACCCTTGCGCTTTTCACTACCTGCGGCAAAAACATTTTACCACTTCCAAACAAATCGCCTACCACATTCATCCCCGCCATCAGCGGGCCTTCAATAACATCCAGCGGCCGTGGGTATTTCAATCTCGCTTCTTCTGTATCTGCATCTATATAATCAGTGATGCCATTTACCAGTGAATGTTTGAGCCGTTCTTCCACACTGTTGTTTCTCCATGCCTCATCTTTTACTTCTACTTTTCCCTTTGCCTTTACTGTTTCCGCAAAATTGATCAGTTTCTCGGTGGCTTCATTGTTGTCGTTGTTCCGGTTGAGCAATACATCTTCGCATAAATTGCGCAGGGTTGGTTCGATTTCATCATATACTACCAATTGTCCTGCATTTACAATGCCCATATCCATTCCTGCCCGGATGGCATGGTAAAGAAATACGGAGTGCATCGCTTCGCGTACGTGTTCATTGCCACGAAAGGAAAATGAAATATTACTTACGCCACCACTTACTTTGGTCAGCGGCATCAATTTTTTTATTTCACGGGTGGCTTCAATAAAATCGACCGCGTAATTATTATGTTCTTCAATTCCGGTGGCTACGGCAAATATGTTTGGATCGAAAATAATATCCTGCGGGTCATAACCTGCTTTTTCAGTCAGCAACTTATATGCGCGGTGACAAATTTCTATTTTCCTTTGTTTTGTATCGGCCTGTCCTTTTTCATCAAATGCCATTACGATAACGGCGGCGCCAAAACTTTTGCAGATAAATGCCTGTTCAAGAAATTTGGCTTCTCCCTCCTTCATGGAAATGGAATTGACAATGCAACGACCCTGTACACATTTCAAACCAGCTTCTATGATCTCAAACTTGGATGAGTCGATCATGATGGGAATCTTCGCAATATCCGGTTCGCTTTGCAGCAAATTCAGGTAAGTGGTCATTGCTTTTACACCATCCAGCAAGGCGTCGTCCATGTTTACGTCCAATACCTGTGCGCCATTTTCCACCTGTTGCCTTGCAACGCTCAGTGCTTCCTCGTATTGATTGTCACGGATAAGACGTGCAAACTTTTTTGAACCGGTTACATTCGTACGTTCACCGATGTTTACGAAATTCATTTCCGGCCGGACAACCAAAGGCTCAAGCCCTGATAAGCGGAGAAATGGTTTTATTGAAATGGTATCTGCCATAATTTGTTGTTGCTTTTATACTTAAGCAAGTGTTGTTTCTACTTCCGGTAACTTTCTTGGTTCAAATTCTTTCACATGCTCTGCAATATGTTTGATATGATCGGGTGTGGTGCCACAACATCCGCCTACAATGTTTACATAGCCTTCCTTTGCCCAATCTTCCAGGAAATGCGCTGTGTCTTCCGGTCTTTCATCGTATTCACCCATCGCATTTGGCAAACCTGCATTGGGATAGGCGGAAACATAACAGGAAGCAATTTGACTGAGTTCTTCAATATGCGAGCGCATTTCTTTTGCACCAAGCGCACAGTTAAGGCCCACACTCAGTGGGCGCGCATGCATCACTGAAACATAAAATGCCTCGAGCGTCTGGCCGCTTAATGTTCTGCCACTCGCATCTGTAATGGTTCCACTGATCATGATGGGTAGTTCTCGTTTACCGGTATCATGGAAATATTTTTTAATCGCGTATATCGCGCCCTTGGCATTGAGGGTGTCAAAAATAGTTTCAATCAGCAACAGGTCTACGCCGCCATCTGCCAATCCTTTTACCTGTTCGTAATAAGCGTTGGCCACTTCATCGAATGTCACGGCACGGTACCCGGGGTTATTAACATCGGGGGAAAGGCTCAGTGTTTTATTCAAAGGGCCCATGGCGCCTGCTACAAACCGCGGTTTGGAAGGATCTTTTGCCGTGTATTCGTCAGCAGCCTTGCGGGCCACTTTTGCAGAAGCTACATTCATTTCATAAGCGAGCGATTGCATATCATAGTCTGCCTGTGCAATAAAGGTGCTGCTGAAAGTATTGGTTTCAATAATATCAGCACCTGCATCCAGGTATTCTTTGTGAATGGCTTCGATGATCTGTGGTTGTGTGATGCTCAGTAAATCATTATTGCCTTTTACATCGCTGGGCCAATCCTTAAAGCGATCGCCGCGGTAATCTTTTTCCTGCAGCTTATATCGCTGTATCATTGTCCCCATCGCTCCATCAATGATGAGTATGCGCTTTTCCAGTTCTTTGCGTATGTCTGCCATAGTAAAATGTTTTAGTCCATAAAGCCTTTACTGATCTGGCTTCACAGAATCGTTATCAATCGAACAATATGGTACCAGTAAGAGATCCGCGTCATTGCTGACACTTACAGCATATAAACCAAACACTTAAACGTTGGGAAACTGTATGGGGAGTTTCCTGGCGTTTATTAGTTCAGTTTTGAGACAGGCCGAACAATAAACAAATCCGCCTGTATACCGGCAGCAAAATTATGTTATGTTGGGCTATTATCAAAGCCCCGGATAAATTATCGGTTGGCGATATAACTCTCCACCGGCAGGCGGTTGGCCAGGGAGCGGGCCAGGGTCATTTCATCGGCGTATTCCAGTTCGCCGCCAAAGGCGATGCCCCTTGAAATAGTGGTAATGCGCAGGGTAAGCCCCTGTAATTTTTTTTGTATATAATAAATGGTGGTATCGCCTTGTATATTGGGATTAAGCGCGAAAATCAGTTCCTGCGTATTTTCCTTGCGGATGCGGGCTACCAGGGGCTCAATATTCAACTGGTCGGGCCCAATGCCATCAAGCGGTGATATGATGCCGCCCAGTACATGATACGTGCCATTAAACTGCTGGGTGCTTTCAATAGCGATGACATCCCGGATGCTTTCCACCACACAAATAATCTCCTGGTGACGCATGCTGTTGGAGCAAATGGAACAAATATCAGCATCTGCTATATTAAAACAGCGCTGGCAGTATTTTATCTCCTGCCGCATTTTTATTACGGCGTCGCCCAGTGCCGTTACTTTATCGGGTTCTGTTTTCAATAAATGCAATACCAGCCGCAAGGCTGTCTTTTTACCAATACCCGGTAACCTGGCAAATTCATTCACCGCATTTTCCAGTAATTGAGAGGAGAATTGCATGCCGCAAAGATAGTAAATGATCAGAGTTCAATACGGACTTCATTGTCCCAGTTGGCCTTCACCACCAGCTTCCTTTTTACCGGGATTACACGTTCGGGCTGCAGGTGTTTGATGAAAAATTCACCGCTGTCCCAAACGCCATTGCCATTGGCATCTTCCAGTATGCGGATCTCGTATTCACCCGGTTTGAACAATTTTACATAAAACAACAGGGAAGCAAGCTTCTCCGAGTAAACCACCTGTTCGCCCGTCATTATTTGCAGAACCGGTGTTTTGGAGAAATCAAGTTTGCTGAACGACAGGCGTATACTGCCATAGTCGGATTCCTTCTTCGTCCTGAAATGCAGGGTGTCGTTGCGGCTGATGGTTCGGGCAAGGCTGTCTTCTGCAAATGCTTTATCTAGCAGTAAATGATAAGGCGTGTTTTCCGTCCACTTATGTGTAAGGGTGATCTTCCGAAAACTGGTATCAATCGAGAAAGTATAGTTGGTAATAGGTTTGTATGCATCATCTGTAAACACCACTTTCGATGAATCGAATTTTTTTAATTTATCGGGGAAACTGAATTCGAGGTTGCCGAGCAAATCCAGTTGCCCGTTATCGAGGTTGTTGCTGAACCGCAGGCGCTTGTCCTGCTCTTTTGCCTTATCTGTTTTTGCGGCTGCATTGGCCAATCTTCCTGCAGGTGCTGCGGCCGTAACTGGTTTGGCAGTATCTTTTTCAACAAATGCATACAGTGTTTCAGCAGCGTTCACAGCGCCGATGCTGATGGGTTTACCTGCAAAGGCAAAAGCCTGTTTCCTGGATAAATATTTCCGCTGGCCGCTCTCATCTTTTAATGCATACAAATAAAAAGTACCGGAAGGCAGGTTGCGAAAATGAAAATTGCCACTGCCGTCAATGCGGGCAACATATCTTGGCTTCTCCTTAATCACGGCAGAATCGTCTCCATTGCGGTGAAGCATGGCGATAAGTGTGCTGTCAGTTTTACCATCCTGCGCCATAATAACTTTTCCCGACAGTTGAAAACTGTCGATCGATTTACCGGTAGAAAAAACATAGGTAAAGTTTTTGGCAATATTTCCTTCGTTTACATCCTTGATGGCGTTTCCAAAATTGTAGGTATACGTTGTATTCGGTTCTAATGTGTCTTTTATTTTTATGGTCAGGGTACGCAACTTTGATTCTACGATAGGATCCACCTTAGGTGTGGGTGATACAATAAGGTTTTCCCTTACATTGTCGAGTTGAATGAATTCATTAAAGGTGAATGTTATTTTATTTCCAGTAAAACCCATGGATGAATCGCGCGGTGCCGATACCATTACTATCGGGGCCAGTGTATCCTTCGGGCCTCCCTGTGGCGCAATGGGATTGGCGCATCCTCCTATGACTGAAAAAATAATAACGATGGCAGAAAATAAAATAAAAAGGATGCGTAATGGTGGTTGCTTCATTTCAGTGTTGTGTATGCGCGGTTGCAAACATAAGTTGTTTAGCGGGTTGTTTTTCCTAACGAACCTGTAAAATAAAGGTAATTACAATTCTGCTTCCTCTTCCTCGCCCAGCTCATGCAGTGCCACAGCCAGGTTATTCGTTTTAACAAAATTGCACCAATGGCAATCCGGCTTGCCACAGCCCGTATAGAAATCGCGTTCCTGGATTTTTTGCCATACCTGTGTTACCTGTTGTGTCACGGTGGCGATATCAGCAGGTGTAATGGTGAGCTTGTGTTTTTTATACTCCTTCTTTTTATCGGGTTCAATAAAATCAAATTCAGTACTGATCACTTTCCAGTCCTTCTGGCTGTAATTGTCTACAAGTATTTTATAAAATACAGCCTGCCGCCAGTAATCACCACCATTGGGATCTTTTTCATCGGGCGCTTTCATTTTTGACCTTGCTTTATCAGGATCACCTGTCTTATAATCTACTACGTTGACAGATTTTCCTTCAAATTCCAGTTTATCGAGTTTGCCTTTTATCGGAATACCATTGAGGGTAACATTTTTAATACTTCTTTCAATGGCCACAATCCGGTTAAAAGAATGGATGTATTTATCGTAGTAATTGCTCAACACATCATGCCCGTACTCCAGGCGGCGGTCAAACTGCTCCCTGGTAAAGCTTTCACGGTGACGGTGCATATACCATTCAAAATCGTACACGAAAATTTCTTTTGAGGGGAATGCTTCACCATTTGCCTGCATTTTTCGGAACAATTGCTCCAGTGCATAGTGTACTGCAGACCCAAATTCTGTTGCTTCGTTTTTGGGAGAAGGTATCCTGACCAGGTTTTTAAAATAAAATTCCAGCGGGCATTTCAGGTAGTTGTTCAGCGCGGTTACATTCATCACAAATTTATCCAGCAGCACATCCATGAAATCGGTTTCCATCTTGTCTATTTCCGGTGCCTGTGCCTTTTCAAAATTCAATGCATTGAAAGTTGCTATGGTATTATCGTCGATAAACATTTTTTCTACCGGTAAGTGATGCGCATCCTGTATTTCGGCAATAAACATAGAGGGTTCCATTTCTTTGCCATCGTTCCTGAACCGGCTGTAGGAAATATATAAATGTTGTTCGGCCCTTGTCAGCGCCACATAAAACAAGCGGCGCAATTCCTCATCATCCGTATGCCTGGTAGCAGAAGAAAATATGGTATCCGGTATGGAATAACCGCCACCGGGCTTTTTCTTTTTTTCCCAGAAACCAGCATTACAACCGGCAAAAAACACATGCTGGAATTCCAATCCCTTCGAGCCATGTGCCGTCATCAGGTTGATCCCCTTATCGCTGCCACTCACCTGTACCAATGGTAATTTAATGTCTTCCTTTTCCATCAGTTCAATGATCCCTGCCAGTTCTTTAATATCCATCAGCGGGTTGCGGCGTGTTTCTTCCTTTACAAAATCAAACAAACCGGTCAGCACCTGCATCAGCCAAATTTTATCGGGCGATTGCATAATGGTAGATAATACTCCTGCTTCGCGGATACAATTTTCAAATACCGTTTGCAGTGTTTCGTTGGAAACATCTGCGAGTAATTTTTCAATAATGGCACTGGCTTTTTTTAGCGGCTCAGGTAAACCAGGCGTAAACAAATCCCTGGAAGGTGCGGCTGCTTTTTCTGCCAGCCACCTGCGCAGCGATGTTTTGTTCTCTCCAAATTTACGGTCGGCAACTTCTGCACTCAGTTTGGCGATTTCTATCGGTGGAATATGAAACCAGTCGAAATGCAAAATTTCAAACAGCATTTCATCGCCACCGTAGGGAATATCGTGTTCAGCAGCCAGGTAGCGTAGCAGCAGTATTATTTTTTGCGCCAGTGGAATGGTAAGGATATTAATACTTCGTTTGCTGTAGGCCGGTATATTTTTCAGTGCAAAATATTGCGCCAGTTCCTCCCCGTATTTATTTTCCTTGTAAATAATACCGATTTTACCGGGAGGAATATTTTCATCCAGTAATTTCTGTACCTGCAGCGTAATGCCGATCATTTCCTGCCGCTGTGTTTCGTATTCACGGAGCAGCGGTGGATGCAATAAATGTTTGATAAGATGATTGCTGGATAAAAGATCCTTACTCAGTTCCGGTAATTTTTTTACGAGCCGCTCTTCGTTTTTATCAATCAATGATTTTGATACATCAAGAATGGGTTGTGTCGATCGGTAATTCTTCGTAAGAACCACTGTAACCAGGTCTTTCTGGTAACTGCCGGCAAACTCCAGCATGTTTTCCACGTTCGCTCCCTGGAAACGGTAAATACTTTGATCATCGTCACCTACCACAAACACATTTGGCTTGTCCCAGTAATTGATCAGCAGGTTCACCAAACGGTTTTGTGTGCCGCTGGTATCCTGGAATTCATCCACAAGTATATACTGGTATTTTTCCTGGTAATCGGACAGCAGGTTTTTGTTTTCCTCAAAGGCTTTGATCACCCAATTGATCATGTCATCAAAGTCGTACCTGTTTCCCGCACGCATCATTTGCTGAAAGCGGTCAAACTCGTTAACGGCTGCGCGCAGCTTGGCCATCTTCTCCTGTTCTTCCTCTATCTTATCCTTTTTCAGATCACCCGCATTGAATGTCTTGTACTTTCTTTTGTATACGAATTCATCGCGGTTGGGAAGATCTTCGAGGTACTCATCTATTTTAAGGTTGATGTAGCCTGGTGTCCAGCCTTCTTTTTTCATATCGCTGAACAATGACTGCAGGTTCTTGATTTCGTAATACACATCACCACGGTATCTTTTCAGCGGATGATTTTTCGGGAATGAGTCGATGAGTTCCTTGAACAATTCAATGCGTTCCAGTTCAGAGATGGGGTCAAGCGATGTCTTTTCAAACATTGACAGGTTGTCCTGGATCACTTCGTTGCAAAATGCATGAAAGGTGTACAGTCCTACTTTGTATGCATCGGCACCAATAAAACCAAGCAGTCGTTTGCGCATGGCCACCACGCCGGCATCCGTATAGGTAAGGCAAAGAATATTATCGGGCTGAACATCGGTTTCCAGCAAAATCTTGGCGATGCGGGCGCTTAATATCTGTGTTTTGCCCGTTCCCGGCCCTGCTATCACCATCACCGGGCCTTCAATAGCGTCTACGGCAAGCTGTTGCTTTTCATTCAGCTTCTGGTATTCCTCCCTGAATTTCTCCTGTAAATAGGCCCTGTTGTGCTGCATGGTTCAAAGATACTTATAACCCCTTTACGGCCTGTTTGGAGGCGTTTTGATGCAAAAAAAGCGGTAAAAGCTTCCCCTGTCTTCTAAGTGGAAACCTTTATACATTGATAACTAATTACTTAGTCCAAATAAAAATATGTGTTTATTAAAACGGGAATGATTCTTTTTTTGGGAATAAATCTCCTGTTTGTACGTTTTAGGAAGGATAGAAATCCAGACATTATGAAAAATCAATCCGCCTTCAAGATTTTCATACTTGAAGATGATACTTGGTACGGTTCCATGCTCCAGCATTATCTCGCCCTTAATCCCGATTATGAGGTAAAGCGTTTTGAACAACCATCCAAATTTTTTGCAGCATTACACGAAAATCCACAGGTCATTACACTCGATTATTCTCTTCCCGATTGTGATGGCGCAGAAGTACTGCGTAAAATAAAAGAATACAACAGCAATATACAGGTGATCATTATCTCTGGTCAGGAAGACGTAGCCACAGCCCTGAACCTATTAAAGAACGGTGCTTTTGATTATTTCGTAAAAGACGATGATACGAAAGACCGGTTGTGGAACGCCATCCAGCACTTGCAGGAATTGAATGGCCTCAAACAGGAAGTGGAACATTTGCGCACAGAGGTAAAACGCAAATACGATTTTTCAAAGACTATGATTGGCAATAGCGACGCCATGCAGAAAGTGTTTGGCATGATTGAAAAAGCGGCGCAGACAAATATTACCGTATCGATTTATGGTGAAACCGGTTCTGGAAAAGAAATGGTGGCAAAAGCGATTCACTATAATTCCGACAAACAGAAAAAACCATTTGTAGCAGTCAACGTGGCAGCTATTCCACGCGATTTGATAGAGAGCGAATTGTTTGGTCATGAAAAGGGCGCATTTACAGGTGCCGTTACCAGGCGCATTGGAAAATTTGAAGAAGCGGATGGCGGTACTTTATTTCTCGATGAAATAGGTGAACTGGATGTAAACCTGCAGGCAAAGTTGTTGCGGGTGTTACAGGAAAAAGAAGTGACAAGGGTGGGTGGTAATCAAAATGTACCGGTAAACGCCCGGATAATTGTGGCAACGCATAAAAACCTGCTCGATGAAGTACAGAAGAAAAATTTCAGGGAGGACTTGTATTACCGTTTATACGGGCTGCCCATTCACCTGCCACCGCTAAGAGAAAGAAGCGGCGATATTTTATTGCTGGCAAAATCTTTCGTGGATGCGTTTTGTGCAGAAAACAAAATGGAGAAAAAGAACATGTCGCAGGAAGCGCAGCAAAAATTGCTGGCTTACCGTTTTCCCGGTAACGTACGTGAGTTGAAATCTATCGTTGAACTGGCCGTCGTAATGAGCGATGGAGATGTTATCGAACCACAGCACATTACACTGAATACGGCTGGTACCAATACCGATTTACTGGCCAATGGTAAAACCCTGAAGGAGTATACCAATTATATCATCCAGCATTACCTCGATAAAAATGACGGAGATGTGTTGCTGGTGGCAAAATTGCTTGATATCGGGAAATCGACATTATACAGGATGATACAAAGCAAGGAACTGGTAATAAATTAATATGCCTGCGGTGTTTTCGCTGGTAACATTCGAAATAAGATACTACTTATGACACAAGACAGTACAGCAACCGGTGCCACACCGGGAAAAAGCAATCAGAACGGGAATGATCCATTGTACGATCTCACCATGGTGCGTTCCGTATCGGGAGGAGACGAAGGCTTTATACAAAAGATGGTGCGGTTGTTTATTGAAACAGTTCCACCAGGGCTGAAGGAACTGAAAGAAGCTGCTGCCACCAGCCAGTGGGAGCGCGTGGCAAAAATTGCGCACAAGCTAAAATCCACCATCGATTCCATGGGTATTGCTTCGGTAAAGGACGATATCCGTAAAGTGGAATCTACAGCCAAGGAACAAAGTGATACGGGTACTATTCCTGCCATGGTTGAAAAAGTGGATATTGTTATTCAGCAGTGCATCAGCCAGTTGAAACATGATTTTTCTATTTAAATCAATCCCAATTAGGAGTTAACATTCTTGTTTTGGGAATTACCATTACAGGGTGATTAGATGGTTTCATTGATTGCCAGATATTTACAGGTAAACTATCTTTGGCTGAATTCTTGGCGCTGAGAATGTATAACTTCAACAATGGACAAAAAATTATCACACCCAAGGATCCTCTTAGTAGAAGACAATCCCGTATTTCAAACGCTCATCTTAAAGCAACTGGAAGATATCAGTCATGATGTACGTGTCATCACGCGCGGAGAGCATTTTCCGGAAGGGGATGATATTGCTGCTGACCTCGTCATCCTGGATTATCATTTGGAAGGTGAAGTAAATGGATACGATATCCTGAAGAAATTAAAAAGCCTGCCTGTTCCGCCACCCGTTATATTCTTCTCTGCCAATCTTGAATTAACCATTACTTCTTCAGTTTTAAAACTGGGTGTGGTGGAGTATATTGAAAAAAGCATTTTCTCCCTCGCAAGGCTCCGCGAATCGATTCATACCGTCCTGGGGTTGCAAACCATTGGTGAAGCTGTTTAATGAATGCGATTATAAGAGGCAGCTAAGTTTCATCTAAACACAAGAGATTGATCCGGTTAATGTACATTGCCGGAATATTTATGGCAGTATATTCACTACAGGCAGTACAAACCATTCCTGCAGATATTAATAAGGTATGGTCGTTTTTTTCAGATCCCGCCAACCTGCAGGCGATAACACCACGGCAATTAAATTTCCGGGTTATTTCCCAACAACCAGTGGGTACCATGTATGCAGGACAATTGATCGAATATAAAGTCAGCCCGCTGCTGGGAATACCGCTGTACTGGATGACAGAAATCACACAGGTAGTCCACCGGCAATATTTTATTGATGAGCAGCGGTATGGCCCTTACAGTTTGTGGCACCACCAACATTTTTTTAAGGAGGTACCGGGTGGTGTGGAGATGACGGACATAGTACATTATAAACCGCCCCTGTGGTGGCTGGGTGATATAGCCAATAGCTTGTTTGTACGGCAACAGTTGCGCAACATTTTTACGTATCGCTTTCAGCAAACGGAAGCATTGTTTGGTAAATGGCCGGGACAGGAAATATCACTGACTTTTTTTGGATAATCCGCCATCAACAGAAGTACTGAATGATTATCCAGGTATCCGGCTGATGTATTTTTCCACCTGTTTTATCTGGTCAACAATCTGCGGTGTGGTAGGTTTTAATCCCTTCGCCTTGCGGAAAAATTCTTTCGCTGCACGAAATTCCCTTTTTGTCATCATGATACTGCACATTTGAAGGTAGGCAGCGGCTTCATTTTCTTTATCGGGCAATCCTTTGCGGAGTGCGGAGCGGATATAACTTTCTGCCTGGCGGATATCGTTTTTCTGCATGGACAGCATACCCATTTGCAGCAGGCTGGCGCCTTCCGCTTCTTTCATGGGCATACCGAGGTCGAGGCCCTTCTTCATATTTTTCTCTGCGCTGTCAAAATCCTGTTTCATCATGGCGATATTGCCCTTCAGTGTAAAATAGACGGAGCGGATGGGTTTGTATAAAAGGCCGGGAAATTTGATGGAGTTCAATACTTTTTCTGCACCATCCATATTACCATTTTCCATGTATTCCTGGATAAGGCGTAGCGGTCCGAAAAAGAAATGGCCAAAAATGAGGACGATGCCGATGAGGTAAGCCGGAAATGCGGCCCAGAAGCTATTGCCCCAAAAATTAACCAGCAGGCCGATGGCTACCAGTGCAATACCGATATAGAGCCTGTATTTGATAAGTATATTATAAAATTTCATATTGCCCGTCATTAAAGGGGAGTGCAAAGATAGGGTGTGGAAGCTTATGGTGGGGCGCTGCTTAGAACTTATCGTTGTTTATTTCTATCCAGTATCCGTCGGGGTCCTGGAGGTATACCTGGTCAATGCCATCGGGCCTGCGCTGGGGTGTTTCACTGTTACCTGCCCAGTTGCCAAACTTCACTTTCTTTTCTCTGAGGTGGGCAATGAATTTATCCAGGGAAGCCACACTAAAGGCCATATGAATATTGATATCATGTTCCACTATGCTTTTGGCGCCGGATACTACATGTAGCTGGCTGTGCGGGCCTACGCGGAACCAAACATGTCGGTTGTCGTGAAAAGGCTCTTCAATTTTTTCCAATTGCATGACATTGGCGTAGAAGTCAGCGCTTTTCTGCAGGTCGACCACGAAAATGGTAGTATGGTTCATTTGTATCTGGGCCCGGCTGGTTGCGGCAGCAAATACCAGCAGGCTGCAGGCGAGAATAAGTTTTTTCATATCAGTCATTTAAGAAGTAACATAATAAGAAAGGGAAGTTACTGCAACTTATAAAAACGGGATGGTTTTTATTATGCAGGAAACATTATTTTTGCGGCAATGTTCATGTTTGGCCCTGTAGTTCAATGGATAGAATAGAAGTTTCCTAAACTTTAGATACAGGTTCGATTCCTGTCGGGGCTACCGAAAGGGACTTCATCGAAATTTCATCGTGAAGTCCCTTATTTCTTTCTCCTGAACCCTTTATTTTTCCGCCACTTAGAAGGAATACGGAATTGATTTTAGTGGTTCGAGTTTGGTCTTTTTGCTTGTTATAGTATATCCCTTCCGGAAATATCAAATTTTGGAGCCTTTGTTTTCCATCCAAATCGCTGGAAGCCCACAGGGACGGGAGTTCTGACGATAATTCGATTGAGCGATTGATATAATATTCAAGGTTCGAGGAGCTGACGGGGCAACCTTTCATTTGTTGCTCTACCTCGATCTTCTCCTGACGGAATTTTGCTGAAAATTTTTCATACAAATCAGGTTTTATTTCTTCATTAACGAACCTTTCCTCAAGTCTCTCCGCTTTTTTATCTATCTCAATAAGCTGCCTTTTAAACTGATCATTTACTTTGTCCTGATTTTCGTTCACTTGTTTGTAAATCAGATTCAGTTGTTGCTTAAATAAAGGGATATATTTTTCATTTAATTGTAATTCCCCTAAAGTCTCGATAAACTTCGATTCTAACTCTTTTGCACTCTTATTACAGGAACATTGCCTTTTATTATCGCATTTATAGTAAAATAAATTCTTCTTTTTTACAAGATAACCTCTCAAATATTCCCCGCAAGTATCGCATTTATAAAATCGCTTTAACGGTGTTTTCTCAAAAACAGGATTGCGCTCACTGCCATAATCCCTATGCTTTATTTCATTTGCTTTTAAAAAGATTTCTTTTGACACTAATGGCTCATGCTTGCCTTTAACTATTTCTCCACCTAACGCATTATGCGTAAGCAAGCCACAATAAAATGGATTAGTGAAGATTCTTTGCAATGCTTTCAAATCAGTTTTAAATTTATGTGCCTTCAGACGATTCACAATTTCAGTATTGCATAAATTTTCATTTGCTTTCCATAGAAAGGCTTTCCTGATCAATCTGCCAGTGTCATTGATTTCAATAAATCTATCTCCATTTCTTCGGACATTATCATAGCCTAACGGGGCTTTTGTACACCAAATACCTTGCATCAGTTTTTCTTTTGTTCCTTCCATTGATTTTTGTTTCCGCAAATCGTTATCATACTGGCTGAAAAGAAATAAAATATTCTGTTGTAAAACACCGGCAGGGTTAGAAGTATCTATTGGCTGAGTAACAGATATGATGGTGATGCCTAATTCACGAAGTTGCCTGGAAAGCCAAATAGCGTTATCACCTGTTCTGCTGAATCGTTCCAGACTGTAAACGATAATATAAGATACCTTTGATCTTTGTCTTTTACAAAAATCAATCATCTTCCTGAATTCTTTTCGTTCATCAGTTTGTGCACTTTCATACGTCCCCCCAAAATAAGCAAGTATATCATACTTTAATCTTGCAACATAGGCCTCACAACCTTTACGTTGTGTTTCAAGACTGAGATTGGTATCGGCTTGTTCTTTGGTAGATACCCTGGTGTAAATGACACAGTTATTTGTCCTCTTGATAGCTTTGAAACTGCTCCCCTTTGCAAATTGAATTATTGAATCGTTTTCAGGCATACGAACTCATTTATACTTTAAATATATTGATAATCAACATATTATGCAACTTCTTATTAAACAGCTTGCTTTTCAAGCATTTGTTGGTTTAATTCGATAGAAACCATCTTATATGTAAGTAGTGCGAGGTTATGGAGTGTAATGATTATGTTCTTGATTTCATCGTCAGAAGAATCTTTGAAATCCGGTAATGATCTGACTTGTTCTTCGGTAAGAGATAATTGCTCATTACTTTTTTGATCATGTTTTCTTTCCTGAAACCACTCCTCTATGTTTACTATGTTTGACATGGGTATGAGATTTTAAAACCTCAAACATACAATGGCAAGAAAACTAACTGTCCCGGTTATAACCTATCAGGAGCGATAAGTGCAGAATTTATTTTTCAGTTTAAATAAAGCTAAGCGCATAAAGTCGAACGCCTTCCTTACCGGAATTAGATATGTAGAATCCTATTTAAAGGGCTTCTAAAAAAGCTTAGATATGAATGTTAAAATAGCCCATTGAAGGATTATCCAATTCGCCAATCAGCATTGCCCTGTCGAGTAGCATATTTGATTCCTCACAACAAGTTTCGGGTAACAATGCACAATTATGACAGGCTGCAAGGTTGCATGAGTTTGGTCCTTGTCCGTGACTGTCAATGCAAATAGGATCGCTTGAACACCATCTTGCATTTTCGATTGCATTGTAAACAATCGTTTCAAGGTTACCAGGCTTTCCTTGTCTAACAAGACCCCCTAATGAACCTTCGGAATCGCCTGATGCGGTGTAAATCAAAACGCCGTTCATTACCTCATTTGGAAATTCAAGATTGCAATAAATTCTTTCTCGCAATGCTGAACTTCCGTACCCACATTCATAACTAAATTGATTTATCACTAAATGGGCAAAGGTGTGAATTAAAACAAATTGTGGTGAAATGTTTCTCGGCGCTTTCCCTCGTTTTATTTTCTCTGCATTATAATTACTTGAAAGGGACGTAATTCTCGTGATAATTTCTTTTTTTGATGCCCAATCGTTCAGCAGCTTTTCATTGAACTCAAAAAACACCCCTTCCCCTTTTACTACCATCGCTGGGAGCCATGTGATGCTACGTCCGAGTTTTATAAAATCTTTTTTTGATTCTAAATCTTTTCCGTCATCCGGAAGCCATCGTGAGAACCCAACAAATGCTCTTGTCTCTCTAAGTTTATGCAGTAACCCTATACTTGTCAAACTCCTACTAATTGCACCACCAATTTCAAAATCGTCATAATTAACTGCCGGAATTTTTGTAACATAAAAATCCTGATTTTCTCCCCCTGCTTCTGAAAGAATCGCATCATACTCCATCTTTCTGTATTTTTCCTCTGAATCGTCTGCAATCGAAGTATCTTGGCCGGTTAATCTTTTCGCAGCAGCATCAAGTAGTTTCTCAGTATAGAGATCTACCTTATCCTCCGGAAAATTTCTCTCCGCGACTAATTCAAAACTCATTCTCTGAAACTTTCCATTCTCCATTCGTCTTGTAAGAAACCCCCAATTCTTTTCCAATACTTCCACTAATCTTCTGTCAACGGAGTTTTCCCATTGAGGTAAATAGATTGAGCTTCGAACTTGTGAAAAGTAAACATTTGAAGCACCTTTCTGAACTACTACTAAATGTTGGCCACAATGTTGCGTATTATTTCTTGATGCTTCTTCCGCTAACCAAGGTCTCCCACCGGAGCAAGTAATTCCGATTTTAGTAAGAGATTTTTCATTGAATGCACCCGCCATTGTTTTATGTGCGCCACAACTGCAGGTAATTTCAATCCCCGACAATGCTCCTGAGCTTCTACCCGCTCTTAGCCTTAAATTATGTTGTCCTTCAGGCTGTGTCCCTCCGTGAACCCATTCCGTGAATGGAAAATCTTGTATATGGCCATGAGGGCAAATAGCAATGAAACGAACTGGGATTAATTTTTGTCGTCTATTCGGTGCAATTTGGGAACACGATCTTCCAGAGTCAAATAAAACGCCTGAACAGGTTGGCTTTTGAGAATGAAAGATTGAGACGTTTTCCATATGCCCGCATCGCGTGCAATAATGCCATTTTGGAAATCGTATAAACGGAATTCTTAAAGATGGATTTGTCACACCTGGCCCCGGATCTCTAAAATCGGGAGGTAGTCTAAATTCTTTTACACCTAATCTTTTGGCTAATCGTTCCTCATTTACCTTAAATTCTTCTATATCAGAAATACTTCTGAACTTCTCCTCCCATAAATCAAGTCCAGCGACCATTAAAGACTCATCCTTTGGAAAATTTATCATTTGCCCAACACCCCACGGGGAAATAAGCTGTGACCTTCTAATTGGTTTTTTTGCTGGCATAGTTAGTTGTCAATGTTTATATAGTCAGTAATTACCGTAGCATCGCAGGTTGAGTCAACATTCCTCATTGATGTGGGAGTTGACCATGCTCTTGCCTTAATATCTTCTGAAGGATTTGTTCCGGCAGGATACATCAATGGAATATTTGTCACCTGTCCGAATGTGCCATATATCAGAGGAAGTTCATTCCTCCAATCTTCTAATTTTTCCTCAATTAATTTAACTGTTTTCTCATATTCACCATCATCAATTAAATCAACCCTGTCAAAAATGATCTGTTTTACTCTTTCAATCACTTCCACCGATGGGAACGGTTTTGGCGAAGATCTACTTTGCTCTGAATAAAATCTAATCAATCCAATTAGAATTGCATGTAATGCTCTTTCTCTGGCTGGTGCAGAAAATGGTGTTAGGCTTGTTGGTTCAACTTTACTATAAATTTTTGAATGATATTCTTGAAAATGTTCAAAGTGTGAACGGTCTCTCGGTTTCGAACAGTTGTAAATTGTGAAAACAATTCCCGGGCCTTTTTTTGAACGGCCGACACGACTCGTTGCCTGAATGTATTCAGAAGTAGTTTTAGGCTGACCAATTACGGTCATCAGGCCCAGTCTTGAAATGTCAACGCCTACTGAAATCATGTTTGTTGCAAGGCAAACATCAACAGGATATTCTGACTTATCACCTGTCCAAGATTTGGTTAACTCCTCGAGATATTCGGGAATATCACTGCTATTAATGCGGCTTGTAAGCTCAATATCTCTATTAATAAATCTCTTTCTATCATCACCTTGTTTTAATCCATACCTTGAATATAGAGTATTTAAATATTCACGGATATCTGCTCGTATTAATGTAGCAGCATGTCCCAATTCTCTTAAACTATTAAAATAATTTAAAATAGTCCAGTAAGGATCCCGGTCCTTTTCATTCGTTACTGAAATTAATCGCACACCTTGAATTAATGAAGCTATTATTTTTACCTGTGTTGTTGCATGTGAAGGTAATGCCGAAGCAAAGACCCCTACATACATCCTACCTGATGCCTTTTCAGGATTAGTTTCTTCGTAAGCAAAGAAGGAATCTCCTGCATTTAAACATTGAGCTGGAAAAATATTTACGTTATGCTTACCTCTGCCATAAAGCGAATTGATTTGCTCCCTGGCCCTACTGATTGTTGCTGATGATGCTATAATTTTAGGCTTGATGTCATTCGCCGTGCAAAGTTCTTCAATCATTGTTTCGTAAAGTCCAACCATTGAACCTAATGGGCCAGAAATCAAATGCAGTTCGTCCTGGATAATCAATTCTGGCGGTGTCAATCTTTCGTTACCTCTGAAACCGAATAAAGTTCTTGCTTCCGGCCTCCATGTTAGCATTGCAAATTTGTCAACGGTTCCGATTAGGAGAGTTGGGGGATTGTCATAAATATCTTCATCAATAACAAGTAATGGCAAAGGGAAATTAACTTTGGAAAAATCGCAAGACGAATTATCACACTGATAGATTATTGTTTGCACCCCTCCAACCGACCTGCGTTTATAACCTTTAACACGATTGTTATTTGCAGCCTTAATTAATCCCATTTGTGAACCACACCACGGACATTTCAACACGATAAATGGACTTTCCTCCTCTCTTCCATCCTCCATTCTTCCAAATATTCTCCTTGCATCATCACGATAAGTTGGCGTCAGACTTTCCCCAACCCAAAGTCCAATTGTAATTCTTGCTGTTCCCAATTCTTCTTCGTTTTCTTTTCTGATTTTATCACAGGCACATATCAACGAAGCCGCCCTTTGAAATTGTTGTGCTGTTAGCAGACGTAACGTGTAACGCATGAGCACGGTCGTACCAGAGTCGTTTTTGTCTCTCAGCCTTTTCAGAAAAATTGTAAATGCTGATAAGCCCAAGTACGCTTCCGTCTTTCCACCCCCTGTAGGAAACCAAATCAGGTCAACCATCTTTCTATCCACGTGTTCAGCATCCAACATTGAATTCAAGTTCATCAAAATGAATGCAAGTTGAAAAGGCCTCCAAGAACCGAGACCCGGCTTCCATGTTGAACTATCGTTGATGTCCGGAATTGTCGCATCTTTTAATCCAATAATATTATTATTCTCAACTATCCAGGCTCTGGTGTCAATGCTATAATTAAGTTGTTGCAGCAACATCGCACGATTCATTAGCCTAAATGCGCGATTTACCTTCCCATTCGTGTTGAGTAATTCAACTCCTGATTTCATTCTCGCCAAACATGAACGACAATTTTGGATGTGAGTTCTTGCCGCCTCCTGATATTCTTCATTTAATTCCTTTTTGGCAATTTCTTCTTGCTCGATTATCCATCCTTCGTACGTTGAATTTAGTTTTACAAGATTCTCGGTAACGTCTTTGCTTGACAAATCAGACAAGTCAAACATTTTTAGCGGAACACTTTCCAGTTCTCTCGGAACTATCGGTTTTATCTCGTAAGAGGGTATTGCTTCCGTTATAATTGAATTGGCAAATTCAGTTTCGCTGTCGTCCCATTTTGGAGAACAGCCATGACCCACTGCAAAGGTTTTTTTCTTCCTGAAAAGTAAGTGGTTTGATTTTTCATCTTCTTTGTCCGTTTTTGAAGCAACTACTTTGTAAGGCGAAAAACATTTCTCACTTGCGCCAACAGAGAATGAAACCTGGAAAAAGCAATCCTCATTTCTGATATTCTCAGCACCTCCTGAGTTTTGGTTTATCAGTGTGAAGGTCAGCAAATGGATTCCGCTACCGGAATTTACCCCATGCGTTCGATTTCGAACATTCAGTCTGAGATTTATTGGCTTTTCATTTTTATCTGTCAGTATTTTGTCAAATGCTTTTTCTGATTGCAAGGGAATCTCTTCCGGTTTCAAAATAAATTCCTGATCTAATGGGATTCTGTAGTAAGCCTTTCTCGTTACCGTATGTTCTTCATCTTTCTGATATGTATAATCTTTGCTTTCATAAATAGCAACATTTACTGTAACGTTGAATCCTTCCTTTGGAATTTTTGAAAAGCAACTGAATCCCATTGCTGAAGGCAGAAAACTATTGGCCAAACCTATTTCTTCTTCAAAGTCTTCAGCAACATCTGCCGGTGCTTTGCTTTCCGTTGTTCTTTCGGGCGGGTCAGTATCTATATTTTCTTCTTCAAGTCCTTCTAAAACCTTTTCCTCCTCGAATGAAGTTGAATCTGCCTTCTCAAATGTGGCGGTTCGGGGAAAGAGAACTGCGGCACCATATCTCAATCGTGGCGGCTCATTTAATAAAATTTCCTCACCGTTCTCCTGAATGTGCGGTTTAACCGGGTCGGGGCCAATCAACTCTTTCCTGATAAACGATAGAATATTGTCTCTCATGCTAATTGAGTTTGTTTTTTAGAATTTCTCTGTATTGATTTCTTACTGACTCCGATAGCAGCATTATCAATCCGTATTTTGCCCTGGTCATGGCTACATACAACAATGATTTAGAATTCTCACTTGATAAATCTTCAATATCTGAAATCAAAACATAGTTGCATTCCATTCCCTTGTATGACTGTACGGTCGCAAAGCCATAGTAATTCTGTCTTACAGAAATTTCATCAGTATGTTTTATTTCTTTGATTCTAAACCCTGAAACTGCAACAGCACAGGAGTTTTCCATTTTTTTTTGAGACAGAATGATCAGTTCATTCAAAGGCAACCCATTTTTAGCAAGTAGTCTCAATTGGCTTTCCAAAAGTTCTGCTTGTTGTTTCTGATTATTATAGAAAGCATACTCAACCGGAATACCCTCAAGATGTTCAAGTAGGAATGGCGGTTTTACAAATCCTGAAATCAGGGAAGTTTCTTCGCCAATTTGTTTTGTATTTCTGCAATTTCTTTGGAGAAAAAACTTTGTTGGCTTTGTAGTTTGTTCAATCAGAGAAAACATTTTTTCCTTTGAAAGTTGTGCGAAGATTGCCTGCCGTTCAAAGTCACCATAGATTTCCCATTGTCCGGTTGCAAGTCCGCCTTTCAACATTGAATCAAACAAGCCCATATATTCTTCTCTGATTAAATCCTGACCTTCATCAATAATCAACTTGTCAAACCTATCGTTGATGCCTTTCATGTAAAGATCTCTTAACAAAATAGGAAGATACTTTGAATAAAAATCCTGTCTATTAGACTGGGTTTGGTCATAATTAAACCCTTTTGATTCTTCGAAGAGAAATCCATGTAAACTTGAAACTGTTATTCTGTCTTTGTATTCTTCAAGTTGTTTTTGCATCCATTCACCGATCAGGCGATTAAAGCAAGTCAAAAAAACCGTCTGGCCTTCTTGAGCTGCTCTTGCCGCTGATTCCATTGCAATCATTGTCTTGCCAGTTCCTGCACTTCCTTGAATAATACTTCTTTCGTTGAATTGAATGTGGTCAAGAACCCTGTATTGTTCGTCTGTGTATGATTTTACTTGCTTGTTGAATTCTTCCAATCTTTCTTTCACAGTTCTCACTCTTTCAAAATCGCCTCTTAAAAAATCACACAGATGTTTCAAGTCATTTGTATCAGGCAAGGAATTAGCCTCTGAAAACCAAGGTTGGCTTTTATGTTTCTGAATGAACTGCTGAACCAAGTTTTTAAAAAAGTGCTCTAATCCGACATTAATAGTATCCTTATCAAGGATCTGCCACTGCTCATACTCAACACTGTGTTTGTCAAAACTGATCTGTGGAAAAGCACAAAAGAAACCTAATAAGATTCTTGTGAGTCTATGTCCCTTACCAAATTCATTTTGAATACCATTAAGTAATGAGTACATGGCATCCCTTGCTTGATTGAATGGGCCAACATTGCTCTTATCAGTTATGTTGCGTTTGTTTGTGAAGTACCAAACTCCACCGATACATTTGACATCACCGCCTTTCACCTCCATTACATAAATTCCCCCGCCTGGAATAAGAATCAGGAAATCAATTTCTCCATAAAGCCGTTTATTATGCTCTGAAAGATTCAACGAGTGCAGAACAATCCAGTCTTTGGCGAATGGACTGTATTTGAAAATGTCAAATAGCATTCGTTCAGCATTGCTTTTGCAGCTCCTGTCAATGTATGGCGGTAAGATTTTAGCCACTATATAGTCTCTTTTGCAATTAAGCGGTGTACAAATCTTTTATCAATTTCCTCTGATTCCTTGTTTAAATCACTAATCTTTATAATCTCAACTTTACCCAGATCCGGAATCTCGATTGATGAATTGATATTTAAGGGTTCGGTATTGTTCAAAAGCTTATTTCTGATTTTGTCTCTAACTATTGTTGCCGCCTGAAATCTCCATCTCGTCATTTGATTTATTGCTTCTCTGACTACCGCTATATTTTCCATTAACAATTCTGAATTTGAAATCATTGCAATACTTCTCAAATCATCATCGCTGTCAGGCCCAATCAAATTATCGTCTTGCAACCAATTCCTAATTGTAACCGGATGCTTTTTGCATTCAAACTCCCTCAAATTTTCCACAAGTTTTTTTAAATCATTACCTATTGAGGAGAAATGGTCCCGCAAAAGCGTTTTCCATAATTCCGTCCATTGTGACACTTTTTTTAACTCATCCAGTCTCGTAGATTTTTCAACTTGTTCTGCTAAAACATCACTTCCAGTATTTATGAAAGCTATTACATCACCCACCTGTAAGGCTTCAAATTTTTTGCTATGAATGTTCGCATTTGATTTTGTTGATTCAAGTAATTCGTTTATCACAGGGAATTTGTGTGATTCAGTTGCATAAATAAAAGTATTGTTTTCAAAATCAATTCTCTTCGCTTTACAACTGTCGGCGATGTTACCTTTGCCTGAGTATTTTGAATACTGAGTATTATCAAGTTTCAATTCATAGTCTATAATGTCAAGTGAGGAATCCGTAGTAGTGCCAGGTATCTCAACTTCCGAAAACAATTCTCCAAATCCTTTTATTGGGAGATCATCAGCCGTCGACCGAATTCCACTTCTTGCGATTGTAGGCTTTATATTTTCATTACTCTGTTTGTTTCGTTTTTGTAACGACGAATAATAACCATTTTCAAACTCATAAAACAAAACCACAAATTCCGAGAAGAGAAACGATGAAAGAATGCGATTCATGTTATGTGATTTCGCCCACCCTGTCAAGATTGCTTTTACTGGTTTTCCTGAAATGATATTGTCATTCACATCAGAAACAGAAATTATTTTTGTTGTTCCCCTTTGAATATGCCTGTTTAAAGTAGTTGCCTCATCTTCACTTGGGCAAATGATATAGTCAAAATTTTGTTTTAAAAGTTCCTCAAGACGAATACACTTTTCAGTTTTAATTGTCGCAAGCTGATTAACGTAGGTTTTCAAGAGAGAAATTGTGTCCTCTATTAATTTTACGGATTCTCCTAACCATAAACGATGCTTAATAAAATGCGATTCTATTTTTGCGATCCTTTGACTACTGTTTGCGAGTTCGCTTTCAGAAGGAACATAGCAAATTCTTGAGAGCAAGTTTGAAAGCTGAATCAATGAGATTCTTAAAATGTTCAGGGTCTCGTCTGAATCATCTTGTGTAAGTGTATGTAACTTCTTATAAATGGATTCAAGTTCTTGATTACCACAAATCTCCCTTTCAATCCTAAATGAAACATATTTGTTGAGTTTTATTTCAAAATTTTTGAAGGGAGAGGTGGAATTGGTCTCTTTGATAGTAATATTTTCTTTAGTGAAATTGAAAAATTCAAAGGCATGATTCTTAATTTCCTTGAAGCTCTCAATCTCTGAAAGGTCTGTAATCAGTATTGTGGGAATCCTAAAGTCTCTGTCAATTTCAGAAAAATCGCTTCTGGGTGTAACAGCGCTAAATCCATCTATTATAATTTTCGAAACCGGCTTCGATTCAGCCAAATAAAGAATCAGATTTGAGAAATTATTTGCAATTAAGAATGGACTGTTTTGATTGACTCTTCCATTTTCATCGATTTTGCCCGGTGTGAAGTAATGATTAACACCTGCCTGATTCATCAATACATCAACAATTGAATCATCATAGGATTTGAATTTACTGATTAGACAGATACTATTCTTTATAAAATCTTTATTGCCAAATGTATCTATCTTCAATAGTTTTTCTGTTGGCGTAATGTTTCGTTTAGGTAAAACCTCCGTCACTGTTTTTAATGAGGATAATTTTCGAGAGTCTAATTCCTTTTGAAGTTTTATTACATCAGCAAAATCAATGGTTATCTCCGCACCCGAGGATTCCCCAACTCCTTTTGTCTTGAAAGCTACTCCACTGCCTTTTAATCCGACCCATTCCACTATTGCTTTTCCATTGAGCTTAAGTTTATCCCCCGGCGTAAATTGCTTGTACGTTTCAGCAATTTCACTTTTAAATTGGTTAAAATCAGATTCTATAAGGAATAAAACCGTTGGCACAGTTAGCCATTGTGCAGCATACTCTTTGGAAGGAAAAACCAGGCAAAGTTTATTTGATGTATTATGTTTGAAAAATTCAGCGATTAATTGAAGTGAATCATTCAATGGCAGAGGCAACTCATGTGATTCATGTTGCTCTGTATAAGAATATCGTAATTTTTGAATTAATTCCAGATTCATTTGTATTCGCTTCAAGCTATTTAGCCGTTTTAATAAAAGTTCTTTGACGGATTATCCACATTTTTCATTTTTATTGAAACTTTATTTGCACATGCGTCATAGGCATTCTTAATTATTTCTAACAATGCAATGCTTTCATTTCTGATGAGTTGATCACCGAATTGAAGAATTATTCTTGCCTTTGGTTTAAATCCTATTCCGGTTTTCATTACGCTGACGTTGTTTTTTCCAATATTTCTTGACTTAGCGTTGTGGTTGGCATTGCAGATTCGAATATCGGGTACACAATTTGTGCGATCTTATTTGCAAGCAAAGGGGGAACTGCATTTCCAACTTGAGTGAATTGTGCGGTTCTTGGGCCACAGAAGTAATAGTTATCTGGGAAAGTCTGAATACGTGCGGCTTCTCTTACTGTTAAACTTCTGCACTGCGTCGGGTCATAGTGAATATAGTAATGTCCATCTTTTGAAATGTGACTTGTAATTGTCTTTGAGGGGCTGTTTGCTAACTGAACCCTGAATCTATCTGCAAATTTTTTGTCTTCAATGGCCTCATTGACATTTTCGTGGTTTGGCAACAAAGCTGGCGGAAAGTCTCCAAGGGTTGGTGAGATGCCTTTTACTCTTCCAAAACAGGAAACAAAAAAGTAGCGAAGTAGGTCACTTGCCATGTGACCCCTGGATTTATGATTGCATACACCCGGAAGATTTTCATCCAGAAACCAGTCAGCTCTGTAATCAACATTTACGTTAAACGGAATATAGCTGTTGCCCGTATCGCAATGAGGGATGCTAATTTTTTTAAGTTGCTTGTATATTTCTTCCTTAACATCTTTTTCTATTCTGGTAAGCATCCCTCTTCTTAGAATCTTATCAATAAACTTTTTCCATGTTTGACTATCATCTTTAATTTTTGAAAGTCCACTTCGCACTCGTGGTAATCCCGAAAGAACTTTGGAAATATTTACTTCTTCCATTTGCGTCAGCGTGTCTGGGATAAAATCGAGGTCACGCCGTACACCTAATAATATTACACGATGTCTTGTCTGTGGTATTCCAAATTTTTCCGCATGGATTACAAAATCCTTTTGTTCAAAGATTGGGTTCCCATCTGCATCAAATTTTTCTGCTTTAACTATCATGGAAAAAATCTTATACCCGGGACAAATCAATTGAATTCCATTTTGGCCAAAATCAGAAATATATGCTGCAACTGGATTGGAAAGATCTTTTAAAATGCGTGAGAAAACAGGGCTGTCTTTTGTTTCCGCAGACAACAATCCTTTTACATTTTCCATCACAAAAACAGCAGGATTGTGGACAGCAAGGATTCGCAAGTATTGTTTGTATAAACCGACACGTTCATCCTTTTGCTCATCCAGGATTTTTTCCTGACGCCTTGATCTTCCCACAACGGAGTAAGCCTGACAGGGCGGACCTCCAATCAGGAGCCAGTCTGTTTCTCCATTCAATGCGCTTTTAATTTTCTTATCAACCTCTTTAACGGAAACAGCATTTTTGCTTGCGCCAAGTTCTGCAAGCCATGCTTCTTCTTTTGCGGCATTCGATTGTTCGGGAAATGTTTTATATAGATCATCTTGAGTTATAGACCCCTTTATAAAGTCATAATATTCTTTCGGCACATTGCCAGGATCAAATTGTCTAAAAAAATTTCTTAAGGTTAAGGTTTCATGGGCATAGGGCTCCTTTTCAATCGAAAGTGCAATTTTAAAATACCTCTGTCTCTGTTCATCAAGAAGCGAACAAAATCCTTCACCAAGGCCTCCTGGCCCTGCAAATATGTCAATTACTGGTATCACCTTTTTGTAATATTTCCTTTAATATGTTACTAAGTATCTTTTCTCTTTTATCTGATTTTTTCTTTTTTATCTCGAGTTCACAGCTATCCCAAATAATAATCACACTCCAACCTAATTGCTTCCATTTTCCTTGATTGGTTTTATCTCGCTCAACTGCTGAGTTGACTCGCTGTGTGATTCCAACTGACTCACTTTTTATTTTATCACCGTATTTACAATTTTGATGGCCGTGCCAAAAACATCCCCTGACATCAATGATTGTTTTAAATTTCCTTATAACGATGTCTGGCTTACCAGGTAATGTTCTATCATATAACCTATACCGTATTCCATTAGCAAAAAGAAATTTTCTTACTACCAACTCAGGCCCGGTATCTCTCCCTTTTATGCGGCTCATATTGTAACTCCTGACCGCTTTTGTATGTACATCTGCCATCTTATATTGCTTTCTTTTCCAAAACAGAAATATCAAAATCGAGATACCAGGCAAACCGTACCAGATAATCAATAGTTATCGCAAACTTGCCTGTCTCAACCTTTGAAATAGTAGAGCGATGTACCTCCATTATTTCTGCCAGTTCATCCTGGCTATAGCCCCTTTTTTCCCGGAATGATCTAATGCTCATTCCAATAGATTCACGATGCTCCTGGATATAATGATCCGTGGGCCTGGACTTTTTATTCATAGCTACTATTTGCTTTTGAATATTGTTTGGAATTATTCTGGTAAAACAATAAGATACTTGGTCGGAACAGGAAGCTCCCATCCATCGGGATAAGATACCGTTGTTAAGTTCCCACCCAATTCTTTAACGACTCCTACCTGATTAATACCCGCCAATACTAATTGCTGGTATTGTTTTACTGCCTTATCATTACTACTTGTTTCCGCTTTGAAAATCTCAATTCTGTCGTTGTCAAAAGTTACCTTATCACCGACCTTAATTGCTTCCTTGGAGTTTGTAGATTTCATAACATTGTGCAGTTTGTATAGCGTTGCCCCCGCTTTTAGAAATGAAGCTAATAATAAAGTCTCAAATGTGCAATATATTGAACACTTTTTTGAACATTTGGAGTAATTAAGGAGCATTTTAATTTTATTCTTAATTGCTTTCGATCATTCACGGAGTAGTTGGAACATTATTGAAAAGCGGTTGTTTATGTTCCCTAAACCAGTATAGTTAAGTGCTTACTCTTAGAATATCACTACACATTACTCGCTTTGTGGTATTTTTTAATTTATTCAAAATTCATATATTACTTTCAGCCCGAATCCAAGAATTTGCTTTGAGTAAATAGGCGAACTTTCTGAGCATGAGAATAACTTCGACCCGATATGGCCTTATCCCTCTTTCCCCAATAAATGCTGATAGTATTACCGGCTTATTGCTTCCAGGCAGCAAGGTTCTTTCCTGTGAAAAAGATTTTGGCACTATCATGGTTCAACAGATAGATGCAGAGAATTACTCCTTTCGATATAGTGTATTTAATTTCATAAAAAAAGTCACGCTGATATTTCAGGAAGAAACCACATGGATTAGGAGTCAACTCATTTTAAAAGGAAGGCTCAAAGTCAAAACACAGGAAGAAATAAATTTATACCTCAGAGAAGGTCAGTTCTTATTATTTAATAGTAAGAACAATTTTCAAACAGCACATTTTGAAAAAGGAAAAGAATACTGGCTATTCGAGGCAGATTATTCTATTGAATTATTAAAACCACTTTTGTTAACATTTCCTTCTTTGAACAAGTTTATAGATAATTTTTCTACCACAAATGAGCTTTTAAAAATTAAACAACCCCGATTCGCTACACCTGAAATGACGAAGATTGTTTATGATCTTTTCAGATGTCCGTATGATGAGAATTTGCGCAAACAATATTTTGAAAACAAAGTGAACGATTTTCTTTTTGAAGTTCTCGCCAAAACATTTAATGGCGAATCATCCAAGGGAAATCTTACCCAAAAAGAAAATGATGCAGTCCTCGATGCCAGGGAACTCATACTTAATGACATTACAAAACATTTCACCATTAAAGAAATCTCCCAACGAGTTCAGCTTAACGAGTTCAAATTAAAATCCGGATTCAAGGAGGTTTTCGGAATGGGTCTCTTTGAATTTCTTTTGCAAGCTCGTATGGAAAAAGCCCGGCAACTATTAATTGAAACAGATAAACCCATGAAAGAAATTGCCGCTCTTACCGGTTTTGAGTTTCTTACCAACTTCATTGCTGCCTTTCGCAAATATTTTGGTTACACCCCCGGAGAATTACGAAGAAAATAACCTTGATTGCATTCCTCTATCTGAGGCTTATTACGATCACGTCCTGTTATCATATAAGTTTATACTACTCTCATTACTCTTTTATTTTTTATTTGAGTTTGGCCTTGTCAACTTTACATCAGGCCATTAAAATAAAAAATAAACCAATAAACTTTTTATTGCAATAAACAGGCAAAGCCGAAATCCTGTAAAAATGAGTAGGCACAACTATTAACCAAAAAAATTTACTTATGAAAAAGTTTGTTCTTGGAATTATTGCTGTGGCATTCGCTGTTGGAGTGAGCGCCTTTACCATTATCCACAAAAAGTCCGACAAAGCAAAAATGGAAAGCTACACATGGCATAAGTTCAATGCTGCCGGTACAGCCGAATTGAGCCCTGTTGTAACTTACACGGGAACTGCAGCCGGTGCAAAATCCGCATTTGGTTGCCCTGATGGTACTACAGTAAACTGTGCCAGGGCTTATGATTCAGAAGGGAATCCGCTGGATATATATGTAAAGAAAAGTCCGCAATAAATAGGAGTAAGACAATGAAGCAAAGCCTGCGGGGTATTACTCCGCAGGCTTTGTTCGTTTAATTAGAAGATTACCGATTTTAGTTGACCGACAAAAATTTTATAAATCATTTTTTATTCCTAATGACTAATACATCCACTGGACGAATTGCCCTGATTAAATCGAATCCATAGGTATTCAGACTTTTCTTAAATCGTTCAATGTCAAAAAAACCAGTCTTTTCGTTTAGCATTACATCAAGGGTCATGTCGAACGACCCACTAAAATCTGTTTCATTTACAACAGGTAAAGAATCCATTTCCCAATTGAGATAGGAAATCAGTACATCCATAGATTGATTATTTAATTTCCTGATTGCCCCTTGTTCCCATGTTAGTTTGGGTTGTGTACCGCTGGTATTTGGATTTTTTCTTTTATCCTTATTTATCATTACCCAACATTGTCTTTGTCTTTTTTCAATAGTCCCTGTAAAAGGAAATAGCCTGTTTAAATCATCCAACATATACGAATACAAATCACTTTGCGATACTTTTTGCGGCAGGATCAGTTCATAACAAAAATCACTTTTAATGTGATCCTGCCTTGTGATCTGCCTATCAAGGAATGAAGGCGACAGGATTGAAAAGGTATCTCTAACATCTAACTCTACCCGATTAAACCTGATATTTCCGTGGTTATTAGAATAAGCCGAATAAAAAAGATTCAGAATATCTGTATTGGTAGCCATGAATCTGTCTGCTTTCACATTTTTAATATAGGCTGGTACGCTACATATTCTATAACTTGAAATGCCCGGCTTATATGGAATTAAGACAGACCTGTATAAAAATGAACTGTTTTGTACATCTAATGGTGCAGAATAATCGAACGATAAATCATCCACTTTTCCTTTTACCGAAATCGGCTGATTCATCACAAACGAGTTGATAGTTTCGTAGGTCACCTCATCCGGATAAGTTATCGCGCAGATTACTCCATTGGTATTTACCCATACGTCATGCGGCAGGACTTGAAATTTGATATATCCTCCCATTAAAATTGAATCGTTTACTACATAATTCAAATTGAGAGTAGAAAGTATTTTACTTTTCCGTATAAATTTTTTTACTGATTTTTCGTCTTCATAAGTAACCGGAAGAACCTTTACATTGTTGAACATTTTGGCAACAGAATCAATTCCAGGCATCGCTTTAATACAGGCTCCGCACCAAGTGGCCCAAAAATCAATAATAAGATAATCATCTTTATAAAATGTTTCCAATGGAACGGTCACGATGCTGTCACCTGACAAATAACTTACATTGATGGATGGTAGTGTATCACCTATTTTTAACTCTTTTATTGTTTGCGCATTTGCCACACTTAAAAATATTGATAGGGTTAGTGCAAAGAACATCCTTCTCATTTGTTTAAATGATTTAATATGTGAAAAAAGCAATTAGAGAATTAGTAGCCGGTGTTTTGTGTGAGATTGGGGTTATTCAATCTCTCGTATTGTGGAATTGGTAAAAGACTTGAGGCATCCCGCCAGGCAGGTTTTAATGGCGACATTACCTGATTGATGCGTCCAGTTCGTTTCAAATCAAAAAATCTATGTCCCCATTCAGAAAATAATTCTATTTGCCGTTCATGCTCTATTGCCAATAGCAGCGATGATTTATCATTTGCTATGGTGTTGGATAAACCAGCCCTGTTGCGAATTATATTCAAATCGCCCTGCGCTCCAGCAATATTACTTTGCTGTGCCTTGGCTTCCGCACGAATTAAATATTGTTCTCCGAGTCGCAAAAGGTTAAGATATTCGCCATCACCATTTGCAGGCGGAGTTCTGTTTTTATATTTATAAGGATAGTAGAAAATATCTGTTCCTTGTACGACAGAATCAACCCATTCATATCTGCGCTGATCTCCCGGTTCAAATGAATTGATCAAGCTCGTTGTAATGGGATATGTTGGAATAGAGCCGGATGTTGGTATAAATAACAATCCAACTGTAGTAAACCCTTCTCTTGTCCAAAACTGGAGAATGGATTCTTTACTGTTTATTTTGAAAACATCGGGTAGGTTATCTAATGGGTTATAGTTTCCTGAAGATATAACAGCGTTTGATTCGGATTCAGCATTTATCCAGTCTTTTTGAAATAAATAAACTCTTGCTAAGAGTGCAACAGCAGCCCATTTGTTCGCCCGAACTTTGTCATTACTTGGATATGATTCTGCGACCAGGTTTTTTGCCTGTGTTAAGTCAGAAACTATTTGCGTATATACATCAGTTGTCGAAGCCCGTGCTGCTACGGAAGTTATTTTCACATTTGCTGTAAGTAATAAGGGAACGTCTCCATAAAGGTTAACCAAATAGAAGTATGAAATGCTCCTCAGAAACAAGGCTTCCCCTTTCAACTGTTGCTTAACAGTCGCTGAAATGTTGGGAGAGTGCTCAATATTTTCAAGCAGCGAATTACATTGATAAATAACTGAATAGAATGATTGCCATGTAATCAGGTTGTTACTATTGATAACTGAAATCCAACCATTGTAATATTCCAGGTCAGTTGAATTCGCACTCGTTGTTGATAGCTCATCACTGTATGTACCAATCGCAGGCGAGATACCTGCATCAATCAATGAATTAAATTGTGCATAGATGTTAGAAATAACTGCTATCGCCGACAGGTCATCGGCAAAAGCGTTGTCGGGTGTCAATTGGGTTTTAGGTGAGCTGACCTCGATCATTTTTTTGCAGGAAATAATTGATGAGCATATCAGAAAAGCGAGGATGTATTTAAAATATATTTTCATCATAAAAAATTAAAGTGTTAACTGAATTCCAATAACTACGGTTTTCAAAGGGGCAATACCTGAATTGGCTGTTTCCGGGTCATATAGATTTGCTTCTTTACGCCATGTAACTAAATTTTGTCCTTCACAATAAATCCTGCAATTGGAAAATTTTAGTTTATTGGCTAACCACGAAGGCAACGTATAAGAAAGAGAGACATTTTTTAATCGAGCGTAGGAAGCATTATAGAACGCCGCATCAGATAAAGCGAGGTTAAAGTATTCTCCGGCGGGAGCCACTGTTGCTTTTGCAATCGTGCTTACGTCTCCCGTATTCCGCCATCTTTGTAATGCGATATTGAATTTATTGCTTCGTGTTCCGGGTATTGTCGCCAGTCCTTGCGCATACTGCTTTGAAAATTGAAAAAATACATTTAACTGGAACCCGTGAAACTGTACGTCCGACCCAAAACCACCAAAAAAATACGGAGAGGTTCTCCCAACTATTGCATAGTCCTCCGGTGTGCTGATAACGCCATCATGATTTATGTCTTCATATTCCGGAAGTCCGGTCTGAGTGTTGATACCTGTAAAATTCAGTGCCTTTCTTATGCTAAGATCCTCTCCGATGACATAGGTATTGGCAAATGCAGATGCTTCAAGACCGGGATATTTAAGCAATTTATTTTTAGGTATTGTAATATTTCCTGCAAGAGACCATGAAAAGGCATCCTTCCTTATGATGACAGCGTTCGCTTCAAATTCAAATCCCTTGTTCTCTACTAAGGCAGGTAGGTTTGCCACATAATGCCCAAAGGGTCCACTCATATAAGGCAATGGATAATCTATGAGTTGGTTGCCACTTCTATTTCTATACCATGCAGCAGTAAATAAGATTCGATTCTTTGCTAATCCCGCTTCGATTGCTATTTCTAATTTCTTATTACTCTCCCAACGGAAATCAGCATTTGCGATTCTTGTTGGCGCAAGACCTGTGACATCCTGATATGTCGCTCCCGTTGTACCATAAGTTGACAAATACTGGTAATCGCTGATCAGGTCATTTCCCGTTATTCCATAGCTTGCTCTTAACTTGCCATAGCTGATGAAAGGAAGTTTTTTCAGCGAGCGTTCTTCGCTGAATATCCAACCGACTCCTATAGCTCCAAAGTTTCCAAATTGGCTTCCTGGCCCAAACCTGCTTGACCCATCCCTTCTGACGCTTGCATTCAGAATATATTTTCTATTGTAATCGTAATGCAATCTTCCGAATAAAGAGGCATATTTATATTGACTGTAGAGATTGGTAGCAGAAATAGTCCCTGCTGCGCCAGCGAACTCCAATAGATCGTCGTTACTATAATCCGTTCCTGTAATAAAGTTGCCCTCCTGCGTTGTTTGCTGCCAGGACATTCCGGCTAACAATTGAGCATTGGATTTTTTTATATTTTTTGAATATTCAAGCTGTGGTTCAATAATCAAAGATGAAATTTTATTATTTCCATAATAGGCATAGCTCTGTGACCCGCTATTCGGATTGAACGATATTTTCGGGTAAGTCATGACCTGATCCATTTCAGTTCTTGTATAACCCAAATTTGTTTTCAGTTGAAGATTATGCACTATGGAATACCGCATTGAGAGATTTGTAAGAAAGTTATCTGTACGACTTGTTGATTTGCGTTTTAGCACTGCTTCAGGGTTAGCACTTGTAATGCCCACCCAATTATAATTTCCGGTATTATCGTATATGGGAATATTGGGCGGTAGTGTTAAAGTGCCGAAAATGCTCGAAGAAAGTTGTTTATTATTATCGTCAGTATAACTCGATGAAAAATCAAGAAAGAATTTTTTATCAGTTGAACTATGATGTATTAACACATGGCCTCCTACACGTTGATATTTTTGATCTCCCCGTAAAATTGTTCCTTCCATCCTGTAGTTACCACTGATAAGAAAAGTAGTATTTTCATTTCCACCCGACACTCCAATCTGACCATTAGTTGTAACGGCGGTTCCACCCAGCATATATTTTGGCCAGTTTACTGATCGGGTCGTATCCCACTTCAATAAATCCGGAGCATTAGAAGTAGTTGGTGTAATACCATCGTTTTGAAAACCCTCATGTCTCAATTCAAGATATTGCTGAATATTAAGTAGGTGAGGAAAATCAGCTAAACGGCTAAAGCCTGTATAAAAATTTAGATCAAGTTTTGTTTTTCCCGGCATGCCTTTTTTGGTGGTAATTAAGATCACTCCATTTGCAGCTCTTGATCCGTAAATGGCTGTGGCATCAGCGTCTTTGAGAATCTCGATACTTTCAATATCTGACGGGTTAATGCTGTTAAGAGGGCTGGTTGCACCGGCAATGCCATCGCTAAGAGTGCTAAATGATGAATTTAATGGAGTGGAGTTAAACGGTACGCCATCTATTACATATAGTGGATCTGTTCCGGCATTGATAGAACCCTTACCACGAATTTGAACAGTTATATTGCCGCCGGGCAACCCGTTTTGAGTATTGATAAATACTCCTGCTGCCCGTCCTTGTACAGCATTTAGCGGGTTTGAAACTGGTTGTTTGCTGATGTCGGCCTCCGAAACCTTGCTAATGCTACCCGTATTAAGCCGTCTTGTCGTTTTTCCATAAGCAATTACCACCGTTTCATCCAGATTATTAACTGCCATTTTTAGTTGAACAATAATATATGTTCGGCCTTTCAACTTAATTTCCTGCGTTTGATAACCAATACTGCTGATAACTAATGTCGAATTTGGTTCTACGTTTTCGATTGAAAACTCACCGTTATCGTTTGCGATGGTTCCAATACTTGTTTCTTTTATTTTTAAAGTTGCTCCGGCCAGTGGCTCGCCTTTTTCGTTAGTAACTTTTCCGGTTATATTAAACTGTGATATTGCAGGAGTATCACGATCTTGATTTTCTTTAATCTGAATAATGATATTCTTTTCCTCGATGGTGTAAGTAAGCGGTTGATTCTTGAAACATAATCCGAGAACAGTTCCAAGGGTTTCATTTTTGACCTGGATAGTTACTTTAATTGCATTCTCTAATTGCTCATTTGTATAAACAAACCTGTAGGTTGTTTGCTTCTGGACTTCCTTGAATACGGTTTCGAGATTGACATTTTTTAATGAGAGCGTAATCTCCTGCGAAAATGTTTTGGCGGAGGCGTGCAGACAAATGATTAGCAACAGGAACGCAGTAAGTTTCATGATTCTTAAGGTTCTACTAATCACAGCCACCAGCCCTGCCTTTTTGCGAAATGGTCGCAATAGCATAGCTTTGATTTTTGGGTTAAAAAATAACAGTTCACGATTGTTAATTGGCTAACTCAAATTGTTGCCGGGAAGTGGTGTAAACACTTTCCGGTTTTTTTAGCCAATGACTTTTTATTTCATTACAATGATTTTATTATTCTCTATTTTAAAATGAACACGTTTAGTTGTTTCAAGTATATGCAGCAGTTTTGAAACGGGAACATTTCTTGATACTTCAGCGTTAAAATGATCTGTTGGCTTACTCTCATAAACTATTTCTGCATCGTACCATCTTTCTATCTCCCGCATGATAACATCCAATGGCATATTTGAAAACTTAAATTGGTTGTCTTTCCATGCAACAACATCACTGGCTTCTACATCGGATATAGAAAAATCATTTGCGGAGATGTTAGCCTGCTGACCCGGTTTGAGTATATTTTCCTTTTTCCCTTTTGATACAAGAACAGAACCTTCGACAAGTGTTGTGGTTACAAATGGTTCGTTAGTGTAAGCGTTTATATTAAATCGTGTACCTAATGCCTCTACGACCATATCATCCATAACAACCCGGAATGGTTTCGTTTTATCCTTTGCGACTTCAAAATAAGTTTCGCCTGTTACAAACACCCTTCGCTCTGTATCTGCGAAAGAAATTGGATAGCGGATTGATGATTCAGCATTTAACCAGACTTTTGTACCGTCTGACAATACCAGTTTGTATTGACCTTTACGGGGTATTGTAAGAGTATGATACGCCATTCGATTTGTTGTTGGTTGATCATTATAAACAACCTCACCCTTTTGTTGCAGGATTTTTATCTGCCCGTTAATACTTGTGTCACTTGCTTTATTATCCAACGTTATGATCTTTCCGTCATCAAGAGTTAAAGTGGCCCTATCAGAGCCGGGTAAAATATCAACCGGATTATTCTTTGCTGTTTCCGGGATTGAATTTTTATTTGTAAATGGGTTAAAAAATAATAGTCCTAAAACGACAATAACAGAGGCGGCAACAGCATAGGGCAAGATCCTTAACCATATTCTGCTGTTGGCCGCTTTGTTAAAAACCACACTCTGTTTTTTCTTTTCAAGGGCCTTTTCAGTTTCAATACCTTCCATCCATTTAGTCGCAGCTTCTACATTTTTTTCATCAGTTAGCCGCTCAAATAGCTGCATGTTTTC
The DNA here is from genome assembly GCA_044223995.1 of Chitinophagaceae bacterium. Taxonomy (GTDB): domain Bacteria; phylum Bacteroidota; class Bacteroidia; order Chitinophagales; family Chitinophagaceae; genus JACMLD01. Next base: position 33,075 of record JBGALE010000006.1, on the reverse strand, counting down.
ATCGCTGGCAGCCACCCATTCATCTAATTCAATCTTTTCATTCCGGCTGAGTGTCCCCCTGATAAATCCCGCTATCAGCCGGGCTACCCGATGGGCTTCCTGATCACTATAATTAGGAAAATGCTCTTTCATGGTATTAAGTTAGCACTAAATCGCCTGCCTCGTCGCAAACTGGTAATTACCCTTATATGACAGGCAAAACAACATATTTATTGAAAACACCGGGAGGAGGTATTTCGTGCAAAAGCAAATAAAATATTGTGGGAGATCAGTTAGAATTAAGCAATAAAAGAAGCATTACACAGTAAGCAATATATTGTCGGATAAGCATAATTGCCCTTGCCTTTTGACTTCTTATTGTTGCTATGGAAAGGTTGAGTTCTTCGGCTATTTGTTGATAGTTTTTTCCTTCAATGAATAGCATCGAAAATATTCTCTTGCACTGAGGCGGCAAGGCATTTAGAGCGATGACTATTTCTCTGTAAGATTCTACTTCTACTAAAAACTGGAATATATCTTTTTCACTTTTTTCGGCTAGGTATTCTGCTTCCCTTAATTTCTTTTCAGCTCTTTGTTGTTGCCGGATGTAATTCAGGCTTGCATTACGAGTAGTAGTATAAAGAAATGATTTAATGGCTGCTTTATTATTAAAATTCTCATGCCGCTCCCACAATTTCATCAATGCTTCTCCAGCTATTTCTTCAGCCTCGACCTTATATTTTATAATACTGAAAGAATAATAGGTGAGTGCAGCATAATATTCCCGGAAGAAAAAGTTGAAGCCTTTTTCCTCTCCATTCTGAAAGGAGCGGATGTATTCCGCAACGGTATCGTGGCTGTTGCGCTGCACCAAGAAATCTCATACAGTTATTTTGAGCCTTGATGGAAAAGCGCAAATACAAAGCAAAAAAACGGCGCAGGTCTCCACTTACCGCATTAGAGGCCGTAGGAGGCCTTGACTACGAATAAGGGAGCCCACGCCTAAACGTGAGCTCTTGCTTATCGTCTCGTAGTCATTGAAATTCCTACGTTTCTAACGCGAGACTCAAAGCGAAAGCTTCAAATTAGTTCTGAAGTATTCGCAAAAATATCTTTGATAGCGAATATACAGAAAAGCAAATTAATATGTTCAGTATATTAAGGTATTTATAATGAGGTAATTATAGTGAGTTATTTATACTAACCACATCTACTTACTTGCGTTATGGCTAAAAAAACAAAAAGACCTGAACGCAAGAAAGCTACCCTTGGTCACTTTGACCATGATGATTTCTTATCGAAGGTTGGAAGGAGGATAAAGAACCTAAGAAAGAAGAATGGCTTTAGTTCTGCTGAACTCTTTGCTTATGACATCGAGGTTTCCAGGGTCGGTATGTCAAAGTATGAAACAGGAGCGTTCGATGATATACGAATGCGAACATTACTGAAAATTATTGATGGCCTGGGTATGACTCCAAAAGAATTCTTTTCAGAAGGATTTGATTAAATCTTATCCTTTCTTTACTCCATTCCCGGCGCAAGAAACTTGCGCAAATACGCCTTATTTTAGCAGTATTGCTGTACATTTTAAAATGGGTATTGCGGCAATATATGCGTTAGCAGCCATTTTTTATGAGCACCAATCTTATGACACTTGAGACAGTAAATAATGCAATTAGCAAATTAGAGCAATTAGACCCAGATGATGAGTTTGCTTATGAATACGCATTGACAACATTTCTTACAATTAAGGGCATCCCCGTGATTATCGATGATTTAGGAGTGTCAACCACTGTTGTGCGGTCAAGAACTCACAGAAAGGACGAAGTTTATTTCAATAAAGTATCAGATATATTTATTGCCCCACAAGAAGTAGTAAAATTTTTTGCAAGATGCAATCGCCCATTTCAATCTAAACTTTATTCTTCAGAGACAAGACCAATATCTTATTTGGAAATCGCTGATGATTGGACAAAACATATCAACCCTGGCGACAAGGTTTATGTAACTATCAGCAAGTGGGAAATACAAAAACCTTTAAAAATAGTTATTGTTACTTCACCAGATAAACATTTACGAGTGTCGGACTTCGATAAACATTATGGTGAAGGCTTCGAGGAAACGATTCAACAATATGACCCAGAAACAAAAGCGGCGGCAATAGTTTTATATAGATTCTTGTTTGAGAAGTTTAGGAAACATGCAAAAAAAGACCCAAAGACCTATATCATAACAACAGCGTATTGCAATCTTGCACTATACTTAGCAAAGGAAAAGGCAGACGCAATAATTTATCCAAGTGTGCCGGCAAAAGAAATCGGACTCAATTTTGCATTTAATAAAGCTGTTTCAACATACGATATTTTTAAGCTGATTTCAGTCAGCAGAAATGAAATGCTTGCGACACTTTCGCAAGACAATAAAATGGATTATTCAGAACTCGACATAATTCATGCAAAAAGCTTCAGTACGACGACAGACGAGATTATTTGGTAAAACGGCGGCTAACATGCTTTCTGCTATGCTGGCTGACGAATATATACTCATCGTCCCGTTCGCTTATCATCTGTAGTTCGGGCTAAACGAATAAAGCCGAGCAACAGAACATAACATCAACTATATTAACTTTACTCAGCAACAGTTCGGGCTGACGAATCACGGAATATCAGCACAGCAGAAAGCCCTGGCCGTTAGCGGCAATGCTATTTCACAAACCGTATATTAATTGAGATTTATAAAAAAATTATGGGACGCTCATTTGGAATTGTTGAATGTAAGGTGACCGAAGCCCATTTCTTTATTCAAAAACTTGAGGAGGCATCGGAAGATTTTAGCCTTCTTAGCGCTCGATGTTACATAAGTGCATTTGTTGCTGCGGCACGGAGCATAACATTTACGTTAAAATCGTCAATATCAGATGTGCCCAAATTTAAAGAGTGGTACGAAAAACATGAGGGTGCGTTGAGAACAAATTCTTTAGCCAGATATTTCTTATTTGCGAGAAATGAATCACAAAAAGTAGGCTATTATCCAATCAATGGAATGGGGAGTACTAAAGATAATGGTCGCGAAAAAGCGATATTCCACTTCGACAACTATTATCCAGAACTCAAAGAAGAAATTCCTCAAGCTGATGCTATCAGTGCATGTAAAGAATATTTTAGGCTACTCCTCAATGTAATTTATGATTGCTTCATAGTTTTTGGTTCCATTATAGACCCTGACCAATATTACACTATAGAGAATATTAAACTATTGGGCAAGAGTATCGAGGACATTGAAGAAGAAATTGGACTGCCCAGAGGCTGGACAGGTATGAGTGGAGGAACCGATGAACAAAGAATTGACGCAATAAGAGGGCAATTCTCGACAAATAGTATTGACCCAATTTTCATTGAATATCTCAATAAGGACAGATTCGGCAACACATACGAAGAAAGCACAGGCAGCTAACTTGGGTTTAGCCATATGGCAGAGCAACAAATCAGTTCTGATCGTTCCGTTCTTTACACAACCGCATATCCGGCTAACTCGGAAAGAAAAACGATGGCGGTATAAAAAAAGACGGCTGCCAAGAAGAAATGAATTACTAAGGAGAAAAAATGATACACAAATTATTGACTGCCTTCTCCTAAAATAGCCTGACGATTTTCTTATCTTTCTATCCAAGGGCTAATGCCCCTTAATCGAAATATTATGAAATTAACGGAGAAAGAAAATCGCCGTCTGAAAAACACAATTAAAAAACTCAGAAGAGAAATTAAGGCCAAAAATGAATTGATTCAGGAGTACGAAAGAAGTTGGTCATTAAAACTTTTCAACGATTTAGAAACTATCCTCAACGAATATTCGGTTTTACTGAATCCTGCACCCGTGGTGATCAAAAGTTCATACAAAAACAGAGGGTACTTGTTTGAAATTAAGCCTGGAAATGTAATTACATTGTTCTCAAAAGGCAGGACTAAGGCACTCATATTAAATGAGCCCATTCCCAACCAAGGAAGCGCTGAAATATATACGGATATAGTATATACAGAACGGGGGTTTCTTGAATTAGCGAATCTGCTTGATAAAAACAGGTTTCTTTTATGCCAGATTAGCCGAAGCTGCTTTGTTAACTTGCAATACTATAACCTGGGAAATAATGAAGTTGTTACAAAGGAAATTAATAATAAATCGTTTGCCAGATACTCGAGTATAAATATTACCAGAACTCATAAACAAGAATTTGTATTAAAAAAAAATACATACCAGCATGTTAGTTCGTTACAAAAAGATCAACTTCGTGACATTTTACAGTCTATTATTAAAGGCTTGAATAGTTTTACTATATAAATTATCAATATTATGTCAAAGAAAATTAAGCCGGCTGATAATAATTCTAATCAGCAAAACGCAAACAGAGGAACAAAAGGAAACAATAAGCAGTATTCACAAAACCAGGGAAACCGAGGACAACAGTTGAACCCTAAGCCAGGGGAAAAAAAGACAAAGTGAATAAGAAGCCAGGCACCGTTGGCCGCTGACTTCATAGTAGTGATTGGATACTGCTATTAACTATATTCCACTTTTATGAGAAATTGTGATCAATGCCTGAGAAATAGTTCAATACTTAAAATCCCCGCAGGTATGCGGGGATTCCTAATCAAAAACCATTAACCATTAAACCTTATCCTATGAAAGAATGAAAATAGTAACTTCTCGGCAGCTTACGATTAGAATTATTTTTGACCGGTGGCCTGATAAAATCATAATTACCATGCAATTTGATAAGAATAATTACAGGCTCGAAAGAGAAAAAGCAATTAATTTAATCAAGAAAACGCACGACTGGGAAAATACAGAAGGCTTTATTGCTGACGGAATAATTAGCCCAGATATTTATGCTGATCAAAAATTGAAGGTCCTTGTTGTACTTGCTGAATCCTATGGGTATGATGGATCAAGGCTGGTAGATATTGAAGACCAAATAGAAAATGATATCTTGGGGATTAGTCATCCCAAAAGACAAACGCCAAAGAAAATATCCACATTGCTATGGTTATTGTTTCAGTCTATTGACACTGGCAAAGAAATGAAGTGGGAAGATTTTCCGAGCCTATTGGAAACAAACGAGATCAACTATGAAAGACTGCAAAATGTGCTTTGCCGAATAGCATACATAAATGTAAAAAAGGCGTCAAAACCCATTGAAAGTTTTGGTAATGGTGCAACACGACTGATTTACGGCGAGATTTATAGTAGTTGCATCAGAAATCAAGAAATTTTGGAATTGCAAATTGCATCAATTCACCCTGACTTAATTATCGTTTGTAGTGATTCGGTATATGACGGGATGTACGATCTTAGTTTGTTAGGAGAACAAATTGAACTAAATAGGAAATATGTAATTCAAGTGAATGAACATGGTCAAAAAATAATTCATGTTAATCATCCGAGCTATCTCCAAGATTGGGGATATAAAGGGATTTTTGAAACATACCAATTTATTTATAAGAGCTTATTATGATCGCAGGATGAGCCTACTTTTGCAAGAGATTCATATACCAATCGCATTACATTTTATCCTACTTGCATAGGATTTCTCTCTTTAAAATCTGAATTCAATACCTGACATTTACTGGCATTTAACCGAACCCTAAAGACTGCCTATATGAAAACCTTAAATCCAAGACCGAAGATCAGGCATTACTCCACCAAGCAATTAGCTTTCTTTTATCTGATCTCAAAGCCCACCTTCCAAAGATGGGTTGAACCATACCAAAACCAAATTGGTATAAGAAATGGGAATTACTATACATCTGCTCAGGTAGAAATCATCTTTCAAAAATTGGGCATTCCTCCTTTGCTCAAAAATTAATCCTTTCATTATTGTGCTGAAAACAAGTCAGGGTAATTGTTCTGATTTAGTTATAGAGCGGTTTCCTGCGAAACGACTTATCGTTACTTATCGCTACCAATTGCAAACAAAGAAACGATAAGATCGCTTTTCGGCAACAAGTGAGACAATGCGTCACCGGCATAATCAAAACTTTGTGCTGTACTAAAAAAAATCTACCCATGAAGAAAGCTATAAAAACATCACCAGATGAATCATCTTGCAAAAAAATTCCTCTTGATAACCGAACTGAAGCGATAAAGCTCGCAGATGCCGCCTGGAATTTTTCTTATGCCGCATTATGGCCGCAGGAAAAATTCAGGGAGAGTGAGATAAAAGCTGTTAAAAAAACTATTGCTTACTATTTACAGGATGACTCATTCCTGCGGCAATCCTTCCGGATTTTTATTGAAGCCATTGTTTTGTATAAAAAACATTTTTCGGAAGAACCGGTGTTGCACCCACTTGTCTGGCTTAACCAGGGATATAGTAACGGGTTTACCAAAGCCCTTCATTGCTACCAGGAAGTTCAGGTGCTAAGGAAAGCTGTGCCACTATATGAAGAGCCAATAACTGTGCTGGCTATGCTTATTTTAAAATATACCTTAAAACCAACGCCAGCAACTATCCGGCTATGCAGATCAACTCTTTTGCAGCAAAAGGATGAATCGCTCCTGAAATTATTTTACTACCACATCATTCACTCTAATTATATCATTTAAACTAAAACTATGGAAACAACTCTACCCAAATTTCCTATGCGGGCATATACTGCCCTTGAACTATCGAAGATTTATAAAGTGTGTAAGAAAACATTCATGCGCTGGATAAAGCCATTTGAAGAAGCGATTGGCGAGAGGCAGGGGCGCTACTACAACATCAACCAGGTAAGGATCATTGTTGAAAAAATAGGAATGCCGAGCGGTTATGAAGATTAGTGCTATTCCTTATCGGGAAATGTTTGGCATCAAAGCGAATTATTTGAACTTATCGGTCATCATCATTCCTAAACTATGAAAGCACCATTTTCCAGCATTACATCTTTGTGTAAGAATTAAAAACAAACAATCCGAGCTATGGACAAACACTCGTCAACAGATCACCCAACATTCAGCAATATGTTTCTTACCGGAGCCATATTGCTGGCTAACCTGGACTTCGCCGGCCTTGCAGACTATGCAATGAAAGCATTGGTCGGCGGTGCTATCTGGCTTGGCTACAAATGGACTTCCGATTATATAGAGAGAAAAAGAAAGAAACCCCCAACCCCCTAAAGGGCCTTTAGTAAAAACAAGCTCATTTGAATGACAAAAAAGATTCTTACGGTGGCTTTAGTTGGTGGTGGGCTGATCGCAGGTTACAGCTATTACCTGATGATGCGAAAGACCGAGGCAGAACTGGAAATTGTTCCGGATGCCAAGCTGTACCAGGTCAATTGGGACGGTATAACGATACGCATTGACCTGCTCTTGAAAAACCCAACAAAGGGGAGCTTTTCTATAAAGTTTCCCTTTGTTAAACTGACCTACAAAGGCACTTTGGTAGGTAGCTCGGAAGTAGTAAATAAGGATATTACTATACCGGCTTATGGGCAGGCGAAGATTGATAAGATAATGGTGAACATTCCGATACTGAGCATTTTCACCGTATCGAGTTCAATATTAAAGGCGATACAGAATAATGAACAGGTGAAACTAACGGCAACGCTCACGACAACAATTGATCTGGGACTAACAAAGATACCTTTTGAAGAAAGTCATGAAGTGATTTTAAAGAAATGATCTGAACTCTCTTAGTATTCTATGGAAGCAAGAAAGAAAAGGAACATAAGACCGGGCAATGAGTATAACCATTTGTTCCCATCATCAGAGAACAATGACAAAACAATAAAAAAGAATGCGAATGTTTTTCACACGGTTCAGTTCATTCCGAAAGTTGTTCAAGGAACACTTGACCAGACAAAAAAAATCTCACAAGTATTAGAAGGAAAATCGGTTTATGAAACATGCGCAAACATCTGGCATTTTGTTTACCGCCACATCAACTATAAAAAAGACAAGGACGGTTACGAACAGATACGAAGCCCGGCAAGGACATGGCACGACAGACAGCAAGGGGTAGATTGTGATTGTTACTCCGTGTTTATATCCAGCATCCTGACTAACCTGGATATTCCACATATCCTGCGGATCACTAAATATCACCGGGACCATTTTCAGCATATCTACCCCGTTGTGCCAGCCAGGAATAAGCACATTACAATTGATTGTGTAACGGACAGATTTGATTACGAGGTTCCGTACACCGAAAAAAAAGATTACCCTATGGACTTACAATATCTCAATGGCTTTGACGGTGACGGTATGGAAGAACTCGGCAGGGTTTTAAAGAAAAACATAGCCAAAGGTAAAACCCCTCTGAAAACAGCAACTACTCCAAAGCTTTCTAAAAGAGCTATGAAGAAAGCTGCAAAATCCAACCCAGCAACTTCTGCCCCTGCCGGTTCTTCTTTGCCTTCACCCAAAAAAAAGAAGAAAGGATTTTTTAAAAAAGTGCTGAACGTTGTGAATAAAGTAAATCCTGCAACTGTTCTCTTACGCAATGGCGTACTCGCAGCCATGAAGCTGAATATAAAAAATGTAGCAGGAAGGTTACGCTGGAGTTATTTATCACCCGATAAAATTGCCGCTCATGGTATCGATCCTGTCAGGTTCCAGAAGCTGGTAAAAACAAGGCAGAAATTAGAAGAAATATTTTATGGTGCAGGTGGCAAACCTGAGAATTTAAAGAAAGCAATTCTGAAAGGCAAAGGGAATAAAGATAAAGCGGTGAGCGGCCTGGGAATGCTACCGATGATAGAATGGCCGGAGTATATGAACGAATACACACCGCTCGATCAATTGCTCGGCCCTGAAATATATTATTCGGAGAATGTAGAAGGAATGAACGGCTTTAACGGTTTTGGCGAATTAGGTGAGCCGGTAACACTGGCATCTGTCGGTGCAGCAATGGGAGTGATAGCTGGTATTGTCGCTGCGCTTAAACAAGTAGGTAGCATCTTTAAAAAGGATAATAAAAATTCAGCAGATTTTGATGAAAGCAAAACCGATGCGTCGGAAAATAATGTAGCTGCTTCGTCTAATGATGCTGCTGACAAAACTTCTTCCTCTGCAAATAATTCTTCTGTTGCAAGTAATTCAATGATACGAACACAGGATGAGAGCAACTATAATGATGAAACAGTAGCTACCTCCAATGACAATAGCGCAGTGGTAAAAACATCTTCTGACGTATCAACTGCTGTAAAAGACGAAGCATTGACAACTCAGGAAAAAACTGAAACCACAAACACTGATACATCTACCCAAAACAATAATTCCAGCACCAATGACAACCCGCATAATAAACAGAATTTCTGGGATAAAAATAAAAAATGGATAAAACCGGTCGCTATTGGTGCTGGTGGACTGACCTTGATCGCTATCGGTTACAAAATGTTCAATGGGAATAAAGCGCAAAATAAATCTTCACCCAAACAACATAGTTTATCCGGTGTGCCGCACAAGAAAAAGAAACATCACCACCGGAAAAAGAACACGCATCATCATAAAAAAGCAGTGGCGCTGCTTTAATCTTTACCCATTAAAATAAAATCTTTTTAATATGTCAAAAAAGAAAAACCGATATAAACAGGAAGCAAAGAAGAAACACTTCTTAAGCGGGATGAATGAAGGCTTACCAACGAAAGGGAACGCTAAAAACACGGTGCTGGAAACAGGCAAGGATATTTTAATCGGTGTTTTGGGCGGAGGTCTGATCGGATCTGTAATTGGTAAGCCTTCAATTGCGGTAGGAATCATCACCACCGGAGCCGGTCACTATACAGGCAACAGGTTAGTTCAGCTTCTTGGAATTGGCATCATGGCTGCCAATGGATTTCAGAAAAGTGGAACGGTTAGTGGCCTGGAGGGAATGGAGGGCATAAAGGAGCGTCTTCAGGCATACAAAGAGAGCTTGCAGGAAAAATTCTATCTCGATAAGATACTGAAGAAAAAAGTAGCCGCTGCGACTAACGGTGTCGGTGAGCTGCAATACTTCACCTACAACGATCCGATGGATGGACACCTGGCCGCTTTGAATGATATAGAGCAACAGGTAGCCGAAAGCGCCATGCAGTTTCAGGGACAAATGAGAGGCGATGATGATTTCCAGGTCGGCATTGTTGAGTTGGATGAACGCCTTTATTAATCATAAATCAAATTTATTAATCCATAAACCCGAAAACTTATGTTAGGTTTTTTAGAAGGAATTGAAGAATACAATAACGCCGGTGCGTTAGTCGGCATTGACGGAGTTGATGATGGTGAGTTGCTTGGTGCGCTTCGCCGCATGAATCCAATAAAAAGGCAGCGCACCATCAACAAACTCTCTAATACAGGCTCTCCAAGCCGGGGATCAAGAGCGGAGATGGAAAAATTCTTTGGCGAGCTGCCGGCACATATTAAAGAAGGGCTTGCTAATGGTTCGCTTCGTTTGGCTGACCAGACAATTTATTCAATAAAGCCTGCATCATCCAAAACCATTAAGCTGTTTGAAACGCAGGATGATAAAGAGATCGGCTTGCGTAATGTGTCTAATGCGAAGCTGCCAAAGAACCAGGCTTTTTTAGTAAGCGGTATTTATTTGCTGGCTGGTGTATCTGCTGATGGCACTAAAGACAAGATCATTGCAACGGAATACAAAGGGCTGGAGAACTTTAATACCATTGCCAATGGTGAGTTCAGTCTCAAATGCAATAAAAAATCAATCGTGCCGGAAACATCTAACGCAGTATTTAAAACAGCCGCTTACCACCAGGTTCCTATCGGCTATTACAAACTGGCCAATCCTCGGCTCATCGAAGATGACCTGCTGATTGAAATGACCATCGAGTTAGGTACAATGGATGGCATAGCAGCCAATACCTACATCTTCGTTGGTCTGCACGGTACAATAACAACACCATAGTTAACTCAACTGATGCTTTTAAACAGGTATCAATGGGCTGCTTTGGCGGCAGCCCTTTTAACTCCTGCATTACTTTTTGCGGCTTCAACCCAAAACAAAAAGAATAAACGAATAAAGATGTATTCACAAAATCTCAAAGCATTTCTCTTAATGATACAATTCTCGGAAGGAACGTATGGCCCCAATGCTTACCGGACTTTATATGGAGGAGGATTGTTTGATGATTTAGCCAAACATCCGGATAAGCCCATTACCAAATGGGGAATTACCAGCACCGCAGCAGGAGCTTACGGATTTCTTTATCGTATCTGGACAGAGCTGCAAGCGGCTTTGCAATTGCCTGACTTCAGCCCATCGTCACAGGACAAAGCAGCGATTGAATTGATAAGTAGAAAAGATGCGCTCGCTGATGTGTTAGCAGGTAATATAAAACAGGCTGTTTATAAATGCAGGAAGATATGGGCATCATTTCCCGGTGCAGGCTATGGTCAACACGAAAATAGCCTTGAAAAACTCGCAAAGTTTTATGAAAAAGCAGGCGGCAAACAATTAACAGCATAAAATGACAATATGCCGAAACGCATTAAAAAAAGATTTGACATTGCCATCACACAAGCGAATACAGTTCACTCCAAAACATTTGAGCTTGACAAAAATATTGTTTCGATTCATGGTTTATTATTTACGTCTGACAGAGACGATCTACTATATTATCGTGGTTCTAATAAGGTAGAAATAAACCGTCAGGAAATTTTTCCTGATGACTATGAAAGCAAGCTCTTGATGACCGGTATTAATGTATCACCCAACGACCGCTATTATAATCTCGGTGGAATGGAACCCGGAAATGGTAAGCTGAAAGTGGATTATAAGGACACTGATACAACGGTTATCGTTTTTGCTGCATATCGTGTAACCATTTACCTGGATTGTGAAATCACCGAAACAGCATGATAAAAGAAGAAGCTATAGTACAGACCTTAGCTATTAGCCGAATTGGAGAGATTATACATTTCCAAATCCAATTGCCAAATGATACTAAAAGCATTATTGGTCTTGAATATGGAGCGATAGGATTTAACGGTGTGCCCCTGCCTAACCCGTTTCGTGAAGTTGGGCCAGAAGAAACAGATCCTTCATTCGTAGTGTCAGCAAATAAAGTTATTGGCAAATTAAGCCTCCAAAGTCCGGCAAATGAAAGCCTCTTTTATCAAGGTAATTTAATAGAGGACCGTAGCGCTTATTTGAATGAAGGAATCACTTCTGTCTTATGGCAGCCAGCTCAGTGGTCGCATTCCCGAAAAAGAGAAGAACTCCCTTTTAATATTGAAAGCAATGCCAGCTTTATTGAAGGTCTTTTCCAGGATAGTTGGGGAAAGGATGAATACGAAAGTTTATCGTATAGTCTTCACCTGTATTTGTGGATTGAAAAATGTAAAGCATGACAACCGATCTGGCATTAGCTTATATATCCAAACGAGTTTGTGAATTAGGTTATGGTTCCAATTATACCATTCGTCTCAGGCATCTTGTGTTGCAGCCATTGGAAGAAAGAAAGGTCAGCCTGCATAACCAGCTATTCATTCTAATAGAGCCATATTGTGATATGAGGATTGTAAGTGATGCCGGAATATTTGATTTGAGTGAGGATATGGCCAATGAACTGCATTACGAACACAGAGGCGATATAACGGTTACGAATCAGTCCATTTTTATTAATCCTGTCCGCTTTATCCAGGTAATTCCAAAATTCTGCAAAACACCATGCCAATAGTAAACGATACATACGATCAACTGAAAATTGACAAGCTAAAACACTACCTGGAAGATATGGCAGGCAAAGGCCATGCACGTCCTTTTGAAATTTTTGTGGATTCATTAAAAGTGGTTCCAAAAACGGAAGAACCAAAGGATTTTGACAGCTATGAATACTATATGAATGAGAACACGGAGAAAATCCGGATACTCATTTACAATTCCAGTCTTTCACCACGTAATGACCAATATTGTTTTTATATACAGCAGCAAAAGCTACAAAAGCCTCTAAATGGTTTAGGTGAAATAGATAATATCATCCAGGAAAAACTGACTGCCCGTGACCGGGAGTATGAACTGACCCGGTTGCAAAATGAGCTGGAAGAAACAAAAAAACAGTTGGAGGAATCGGAAGAATATGCAGAAGATCTGGAGCAACAACTGGAAGAAGCCAGGAGCAATAAATACAAACTCGGAAAGCTCGACCTGGTTGAATTAGGCGGCGTTGTGCTGGAACGATTGGCTGTAAAAAATTCTCCGGCATTGGAGAAAATCGGATTAGGCAGTTTAATTAATCCCAATGATAAGCAGGAGACCCCACCGGCACAGGAAACAGAAGCCAGCTTTCAAAAGAAGAATACTTCGGAAGGTGAACTGAAACCTGAATACCTGCAATACATTCCCTGGCTCCAGCAATTAGATGCGGCCTTTGACCAGCCGCAACTGGAGATTGTGATGCAGGTGCTTGCAAAATTCTCTGAAGACCCTGCACAGTTAAAAACAGTTGCTGAACTACTGAATATACACCTAACTCCTGATCATTCGACTACGCTCAGGAGTGAATAAAACGAACTCTATGAAAAAATATCAGTACGATATTTCAATTGAAGCAAAAACAGAACAGGAGGCGGATTCAAAAATGTCAGCGTTGACTGTACTGGCATCAAAGCTCTCAGAAAAAGAATTGACCAAACTGGCGCATGTGATAAAACATGATCCCATAAAAACTGCATTGGCAAAGAAATATCTCGGCGTATAACTGTACCCTATGAACGCAGAAACTTCCACCCATGAGCATGATGAGTTTACACTCAAAGAAAAGCTGGGCTATGGCATAGCTGGTATTGTGGTGTTGGGTGGATGTTTCTTTATTGGCAGAAGTCTTCTCCGAAAGGCAAGATCAACAAGCGAGGAAAAGAAGACTTACGACGAGAGCAATCCTGCCGCTTATGCCCAGAAATTGAAAATGGCTTTTGAAAATGACAATTGGTTTGGGTGGGGAACGGATGAGGAAGCAGTGAGAAATGTAATGCGGGCTATACCAAGCAAGGATGAGTTTAAGAGAGTGATCAACTCCTATCAGAAGCTGTATGCAAAGTCGCTCATGATGGATTTAAAAGATGAGTTAACGACAACGGAGTATAATGAAATGCTTGCCATCCTTGCCGGAAAACCGGATAAGATAGCGGCTGGCTATGTTCCCCAGACCGGTCAACAACAATATGAAGCATGGGCGAAAAGGCTGAAAGCCGCTTTCGATATTACCTATTGGTTTATACCCGGTACAGATGAAGATGCCGTTAAATCTGTTTTCATGGAGATACCAACTCAGGCAGATTTTCAAAAAGTGGCTCTTGCTTATAAAAATCTTTATGGTAATGACCTGACAAGTGATCTCCAAAGCGAACTGGAATTCTGGGAATATGCGCCAATGATGGAAATTATTTTGAAGAAACCCAAAGCATAATCTTCGATTATGAAAGCAAAGACAAAAAAGAAAGCTGGAAGTAGTAAGAAACAGCAAAAGAAAAAGATAATCATTGCTTCGTTTGCAGTAGGAGCTGCCGGAATCCTCGGTTATTTCGGATGGCAATACCTGAAGAAAAAGAAACAGGCAAAAAGCGGAGCTGATCTTGATGAAGTGCTAAAGACTGCTACAACAGCAACCTCTATTTATGAACCGGGTATTGTTAATACACAACCAAAAATTACTACTCCTAAATCAACATACACCATCCCAAAATCTGCTGAGGATAAAAACGCCTTCCCGTTAAAGAAAGGAAGTAAGGGCAGTAACGTACAACAATTACAAGAGGCATTAATCGCAAGGTATGGCAAATCCATATTACCCAAATATGGCACTGATGGTGACTTCGGAACAGAAACTGCAAATGCGCTAAAGAAAGCAGGATTGCCTGCAACAATCAATGAAAGCACCTTCAATGTACTTACGCAAGGGATGAAGGCTGACAGGTCAACGATTGGTAATGATCTGTATAATGCAACAGCCGCTAAGAATTACAACAAGGTTCTTTCCTTACTCAAACAAATGCAAAGCACGGAAGATTATTCAGCCGCCAATGAAGTGTTTAAAACAAACCGTATAAATGGGGTAAGGCAAACAATCGTGAATGGCTTGCTGAGCACATTCACCAGCGATTCGCAAAAGCAACAAATCAAATTCGAGTTTCTGCGTATGGGCCTGCAGTTCAATGGCAATAAATGGAGCCTGTCGGGTTTTGATGGTAAGCCTATTATTACCGCCGAAACGACAACAGTATGGGTGAACGCAGTGGACGGAGTAAAAGTTCCAGCAAGGATGGTGTTGGGAAATGAAGTTACCCGCAGGCTTGATTATACTTTGTTTGAAAACAACGGAAAATATTTCCTGGTCAACACAAAATCTGTAACCTATTTAAACTGATTACATGAAAAGATACATCAAGCATATTGTCGTACATAGCACGGCAACATTTGACCCAAAGGTCAGCCAACATTACGGATACTTTCATTATGTAGTAGAAAGGAATGGCGAAATAAAAAAGATTCATCCTGAATCATCAGTGGTTAAACATTTGCCGGATGTGGATAATGAAACCATTCATATAGCCTATACGGGTGGGCGAAACAAAACAGGCGCATTGGGCGATACCCGGACACCTGTGCAGGAAGAAGCATTGTTTAATAAGCTGGTAGCGTTATCTGTAAAATATCCAGGTGCAAATATTATTGGTCATAACGACCTGGATGCAACTGCCAACTGTCCAGGTTTTTCTGTAAAGGACTGGCTGAAGAACTATGAACCGGACTTGAGCTTTGCTGCTTAATCTTTTTTTAATTACAAATCCGAACACTCTAATCCGTACCCTTATGCGAGAAATAAAATACATCGTGGTTCATTGCACAGCCACACCTTCTGATACGAACATTGAAAGTATTCAACGATACTGGAAAGAACAGCTTGGTTGGAAAAATCCCGGCTATCATTATATCATCAAACGTGATGGCGAAATTGTAAAGATCAATGATGAAGAGAATATTTCAAATGGTGTGAAGGGCTATAATAAGAACTCCGTCCACATTTCTTATATCGGAGGCGTTGACAAAAATAATAATGCGATTGATAACAGGACAAATGCCCAAAGACATGCTATGTTCAATAAGCTGGTGGCATTATCTGAAAAATACCCCGGAGCCACAATCCTCGGTCACCGTGATTTCCCCGGCGTGACTAAACTCTGTCCCAGCTTTGATGTAAAAGAATGGCTGAAAAACTATACACCTGACCTTGATTTAGCTGCCTGATGTTAGCTGCAATAGTAGGCGTACTCAAAGCAAAAATTTATGAAACCTATTCCCGGCCTTATGAACTGAATATCGTAGGCATACGGGCAGACAGCACTATACCCAACCGCTTTGATGATGAAATTCATGTGTTCTTTAAAAATAATGCTAACCAGTGGATACACTATATTTTTCCCGCTACCACTGATCCGGGGACCTACTGGCTGGAAAACCCAATGAACCCACAAGGCACAGCAATTCTAATGCAAGGGCAATACATTGGAGTCTATCAGATCGGACTACACAGAGGAAAATATTATGCGCTCGTTCAACGTAAACCAATAACTGTGTTAAGAGACTACGACCGCAACGCCATACTTGATTTTTATAATGGCAGAAAAGAAACCGGAATGTTCGGCGTAAACATTCATCATGCTTCGGTAAATGGAACAACTAAGACAGTGGATAATTATTCAGCCGGTTGCCAGGTATTTGCCAATATCAATGACTTTAATCTTTTCATGCAGCTCTGTGAAAAACACAAACAGCTTTATGGCAACAACTTCACTTATACCCTGATTGATAAAAGAGCTATTGAAAGAGAGCAAAAAAGGAAGATTGTTATTGCGCTTACTGGTATCGGCGCAGGACTAAGTACAGCATTTATCACCTATAAACTTATTACCCAATGAAACACTTTCTTCAACAACTTTTTAAAGATAAGAACGGCGAGTTCAGCCTTCGTGAGCTGGCAATTGCCTTATTTATCCTTGTCATTGTTGTGAGCTGGGTGTCGCAGCAATTCTTCCGGCTGGCAGTACCGGAGTTCATGTTCTACTCTTTTGTGAGCCTGGTGGGAGCCGGTTGCTTTGGCTATTCAATTGAAAAGAAAACCAATTCCTGAAAACTAAATCTACACTATGATAACTTTTAACTTCAAAACTTCTATTGGCCTGCTATTGATCGGTTTTGTTACCGGATTGTGCCTTTCCTTTCTTTTCAGGGATTACAGCAATGAGCCTGGTATCACCCATGAAAAAACCGTTCAACCCGCAGAGCTAAAAAAAGAAGCAGATGTAAACGAAGCAAGCTACCAGGCAAAGATTACAGAACTGGAAAATAAAAATGAACAACTCCGGCAGGAACTCAAATCAACGAAAGATCAGCTTGCAGCCATTAAATCAAAAACTAAGCAGAGAGAAAATAATATTAAAAAAATAATTGACCCCACTAATTTTCAGGAAAAAGGTTATCCGGCCAAAGAACTTTTGCATAAAGTAAACCCGGCAATCATTACTGATACCGGATTATCTCCCTGTGACACACTCGTAAATGAAGTAGGTGCGTACTTGGAAGAGAATGCGATAAAGGATAGCTTATATGAATCGCAGATCACTAAGCAGGATAGCCTTTTAGCAGGTAAAGATTCAATTATAGAAGTCAAAATCAGGCTTCACCAGGACTTGAAAGTCCTGTTTGACAGATCGTTGATGCAGCAAGAGACACTCATGAATGAAAACAAGCAATTGCGAAAGCAATTCAAGCGACAAAAATTGAGAAGCAAGCTCTTTGCTATCGGCGTTACGGTACTATCAGGGTTTACAGCCAATTATCTAATTCATCATTAACTATGAAGGAAAAAACAATCGTCTCAGCATCTACTTTATTTTTCTCCTTGCTTACTTATTGGTATGCCAGGAACTCAGAGAAAGATGTTGTGCCCTATGTAATGTTTGGAGGTTTTGTTGGTTCGCTGATTGGTGAAGGTATAGCGGAAGCAGTAACCAAAGACAATAAGAAAGCATGAGTTACGAGATTTACGATCATTGGCTGAGTTTTAAGTTCGTGAAAGACGGACTGGAGTTCTTGTTGGTGAAAAGTTCGGTAAAAAAGATCACGGTAATCGGCAATGATACAATAAAAATCAGCACAGGGAATTGTATGGGAGGGATTTCATTTCATGTTAAGGATGTTAGTTATCCGCCGAACGCAACTGCTGAACAGTTGATGAATTACATGAATTATATGATCACGCTGAATCTTTTACCTCCAGACACCGGAGCATAATAACAGTATTACCAAATATGGGATACCAACTATATAATAACGGGGCGAGTATAACAATTGCCAAAGATGGAAAAAGTGTTTTTGTTATGAAAAGCTCCATTACTAAAGTTGCTATTTTAAACGGCGATGTAGTAAGATTGAATACAGGGTGTTGCATGGGAAATGTTTCTATTCCTTATCAAAATGTCACTTCACCCGAAATCTATTCTGCCTCCGATTTATTAAATCAAATCAGCTATTGGTTGATAACTATTGAATTTCCTGCGGGGCCGCATGAATAAGAATTATGAACTACCGAATTTCAAATGACGGTGGGAATATTAAATTCCTGGCAGGGAGTAAAGAGTTTTCTTTGGAAAAATCAGCCATTAAAGCGATTGCCGTCATAGGAGACTATGTTATCAAAATCAGCACCGGGAATTGTATGGGAAGCATTTTTATTCGTCAAAACAATGTTACCGATCCCGTAACTACAGATGCTACTGATTTAGCTATATGGCTTAATAGTCTGATGACAGTATTTGAAGATACACCACCATCACGATAAACTATTATGGCTGCAAACTCCAATAACCCTAAAAAAAGAAACGACCTGCAAAGCAGGTTTAACGAGTTCGTAAGCGCAGTTGAAAGGGAGCTAAAGGAAAAAGTTCATCATACAAAAAAGTCAATTGAAAAATTGGCCGCCTCTTTTGGTATCATAGATAAAACAGAGGTAAAGGAACTAACGGAGCTGGCTATAGTAAAAAGAGCGAGGGGGTTAGCGCATAGTGAAGGAACAATCCAGGAGAGATTTGATAATATAGTAGAGCTATATAATTCACAAGTCAATCTTTCACATCGCACTTCACAAAGCATTTTGTTACAACAATATTCTACTCCTGCACCCATTGCTTACCTGGCTGGTGTTTTTTGTGGCATTCATAAACCATTTGTGCGAAGCAATTATTTCGAGCCTTCCGCCGGTAATGGGTTATTGACCATTGCAGGCAACCCGTTCAATTTTATAGTAAATGAGATTGATCGTACCCGCAACCGAAACCTGCACACACAATCATTTTACAGGGTATTAAAACAGGATGCTACAAAACCTTTTACTGATTACATAAAAACGTTTGATTCAGTATTGACCAATCCTCCTTTTGGCGTCAGCGAAACAGACGTAATGTATGACACGTTTCGGATAAAGCCCTTAGAGCATGTAATGGCACTAAGGGCTTTGGATTGTATGAAAGACAATGGTCGAGCGGCCATTATTATTGGAGGGCACACTCGATGGGATAATAAAGGCCGAATACAAGCCGGTAAGCAAAGAATATTCTTCAATTACCTGTATAGCCGGCACAATGTCGTGGATGTAATCAACATTGACGGGCATAAATTATACTCACGCCAGGGAACTTCCTTTGATGTCCGATTGATATTAATAAATGGAAGAAAGCAAAACCCGTCTGGTGCAGCGCCTGTATTTAATCCTGACAAGGATATTGAAGTAAAAACATTTGACGAACTCTTTGAAAGAGTAATGGATGCAACTGAAACCGAAATGCCTATGAAATCAATAACCGATTTGGAAAAAGAAGCATTGGATTTGCAAACTTTATTTGGCATTGACGGTCTTGGCGCTCCCTACGAACCTGCATCCGATGCTTGTATTGTACTGAATACACAAGTTCCCGATAGCATGGCCTTTGAAACAAAGACTGCCATCGAAAGAATAAAAGAAGAAGTAGGCGGCGATATTGACAACTTTGTTCGTCACCGGTTAAAATATTCGACTAAGGCCGCACTCTGTAAAGTATTATCAGCCGAACAGATTGATGCGGTCGCAATGGCTGTCTATAATATCGAGGCAAGAAGTCAGGGAATGATAATTGGCGATCAGACTGGCATTGGCAAAGGTCGTGTGGCCGCTGCTATGATACGATATGCGGTAAATCAGGGATTGAAACCTATGTTTCTAACGGAGAAGGCAAACCTATTCTCCGATATATACCGTGACCTTGCCGCAATCGGATCAGGTCACTTAAAGCCGTTTATCGTCAATGGCCGGGAATCAAAAACTGATATTAAAGATGAAGATGGCAACGTGGTTTACCAGGCTCCCTCTTATCCTGAGCAACAGGAAATATTTACGTCCCGCATTGTCCCATCGCAATACGATTTTGTTGTTGGAACTTACTCGCAGTTCAATTCGCCAGAAAAGAAACCTGAAAAACCTGCGTTCCTGATGTCCATTGCAGAAGATAATATTTTCATTCTGGATGAAGCACATAATAGCTCTGGTTCTTCCAATACCGGAAATTTTTTGCAGGGAGTAGTCGGTAAAACGAGAGGCGTTGTATTTCTTTCAGCCACATTTGCAAAGCGACCGGATAATATGCCCATCTATGCCATGAAAACTGCGATTGCTGATTGTAATATGAGCCGTGATGATTTAGTAGAGGCTATTACAAGAGGTGGAGTAGCATTGCAGGAAGTTTTATCATCACAGCTTGTTGCTGAGGGTCAGATGCTTCGCCGGGAAAGAAGTTTTGAAGGCGTGGAAGTGAACTATATCAACCTCGATGATAAAGCGGAAGAACATAAAGCCATCGCCGATAATATCACAGAAATACTTCGGGACGTTATTGCTTTTCAATCCAACCATGTAGATGAACAAGTAGAGGAGTTGGATAAGATTGCAGTGGCCGAAGGAAAGGAAATTGAAATCAGAGGAGGCACTTCACAGGCGGGAGTTGATAATCTTCCTTATTTCTCCAAAGTATTCCAGGTGATTAATCAAATGCTTTTTTCACTCAAAGCAGAATCCGTTGCTGAAAGAGCTATCGGGCGATTACGTGAAGGAAAGAAGCCCATCATTGCATTTGCTTCAACAATGGGCAGCTTTATCGAGACAATGGAAAATGAACAGGGGATGCCAGTGAGTGATGGCGATACGATTAATGCAGATTTTTCTGAAGTATTGAAAAGAGGATTAGATGGCATTCTGCGTTACACCGAAAAAGATGTTGACGGCAATCCCATTTTTAAAAAGTTTGAAGTAAGTGAATTGCCGATGGAAGGACAAGCCGAATATCACCGGATATTGAATAAGATAAAAGCCGCTTCAACTGGTATTACGATTTCACCAATTGATATTATTATTCAAAAACTAAAAGACGCCGGTTACTCGGTAGCTGAAGTCACCGGCAGGAAACTGGAAGTGCAGCTCAATACTAAAACCGGGAAAGGGTTAGTGCTATCCAGAAAGAAGATAAATACTAATGATGCTTTCCGTCAGTTCAATAATAACGAAGTAGATGTATTAATGATTAATCAATCCGGTTCAACCGGTGCATCCGCACATGCTATTCCTACTGCTAAAGTTCCCAAAGACCAGGTAAAGCAAAGAGTAATGATCGTCCTGCAGGCAGAGCTGGATATAAATACGGAAGTACAAAAAAGAGGAAGGATAAACAGAACAGGTCAGATTTTAAAGCCAATCTATGATTATGTAACATCTGCCATACCTGCGGAAAAGAGATTAATGATGATGTTGCAAAAGAAACTAAAATCTCTTGATGCTAATACAACATCTAATCAAAAGCAATCTACCAAGATTTTAGATGTCCCTGATTTTTTAAACAAGTATGGAGACAAAATAGTTCGTGACTACCTGATGGAAAATAGGGAGATCAATGAGCTGTTGGATGATCCCCTCTATTTAAAAGATTCAAAAGCCGATAGCGGTAGCCAGGATACTTCCATATTAGAAGAAGCTGCCCATAAAGTCTCAGGCCGGGTAGCCGTGCTTTCCACTAAAATGCAGCAGGACTTTTACAATGATATTGCTGAAAGATATAATGATTATGTGGAGTATTTAAAACAGGTTGGCGAATATGATCTGGAAGTGGAAGCGATGAACCTGGAAACAGAAACCCTTTCTTCCAAAATAATCAAAATGGGAAAGGGCAGTGATAGTGCATTTGGTGATGATAGTTTGCTTGAAACAGTAAAGGCAAATGTGCTGAAAAAGCCATTTACGAAAACAGAGCTAAAAAATCTTATCAATGAATCCCTGCAAGGTCATGATGCCAAAATGCAGCAATCAGATCTTGCCGAGGATTTTATAAAATTCCAGAGTGCCCAACTGGAAATGGAGAATGAAGAAATAGAAGTCAGATACAAAGAATTAATCGCAAACATTCCTGAAGAAAAAGCTATTAAAAAAATTGAAGCAAAGCACGGCAGTGCGGCAGCCGGGCAAGAAATACTCAACCGAACAAAGGAATTAGAGCAGGCTCAAAAAGATAAACATGAACAAGTAAAAAAAGTATTTGAAAACCGCAAACAATACCTTTCAAAAATATTAGGCTTCTTCTATGTGGGCAGAAATTTAAAATATCCGGTTGAAACATATAATGCCGGCAATGAGTTAGTGCCTTCTGTATTTATCGGGTTCGTAATTGATAAGAAAAAGAAAAATCCTTATGCCCCTTCTGCAATAAAGCTGCGGTTCGCCATTGCTAATAGCAGCAAATATCTCGCTATCCCTGCATCTTATTCGGAGGACATTATGGCAATCATCGGCGCAAGTGCAGACATCGAACAACCCTCGATGGATGAATTGATAAAGGAATGGGAAGATTATACCAAACAAAATAATGTTGACCGCAGGGTACGACATATCATTACAGGTAATCTATTGCAGGCGTTCAGTGATTTTAAAGGCAAGCTCGTCAGCTATACAACGCTTGATGGCAAAACAATAAAGGGTATCCTAATGCCAGAAAACTGGAATCCCCGTGAACAGGTGCAGGACCGGGTTGTAGTACCTATATTGAAAGCGCTGCCTCTTATCAAATCTCTTACACAAAATAATCAGATTGTTACTGGTAACGGACTTTCAATTTTTAGAATAGAAGAAGGTTATAAACTTATTATTTCCGCTTCCCGCTCAAGAGGTGGCGACATTTACCTCGATAAACAAATCCTTGAGCTGGTCGAGAAAAACAATTTTGAAAAGGTATCAGATAAAATGGTCGCTGTATTACCATCAAAGAATATAAACAAGCTGGTTGAATTTTTACAAACAAACCATAGTTGCTCCACTACGATTCATTCTTCACAGTTGAAAGATTTGAAAAGCGAAGCTGTCCGGTATAGCAACAGAAAGAAAATTGAATTACCAGATGCGGAACAGGAGGATGATGATAACATCCGAATACTCGAACTGGAGGCTGAAGCTCTTACACTTGAACTTGAATTATTAGCCGCTTAAACTACTATCCCTTAAAGGGGAATAAAACAAACCCTATGATAGCTACAAATAATTATTTTCAAAAAGTAAATGATATTGATTTCTCTGCACTGCCTGAAGCCTTTAAAAAGGGACATGAATTTTTGGTCAAGGCAACAAATAACGGTGAAAGCTGGACATCCTATGGGTCCAGCGATACGGTCAAAAAAACAATTGACATTTATCTTGCCAAGCTGAATGAGTTTGTAAACAATAGTAAACAGGCTGAACGCAAACAGCAAAAAAAAGAAAAGCAGCAACAAACTAATAAAGAGATCATGCAGGAAGCTATGATTAAGCAAGGTGTCGTTAATCCTGATGGTTCATCTAAAAAGAAAATCAAGAAAGCAGTCAAGCAAAGGCCAGAGGAATTTCAACCGTTGATGGTTGAACGAATCCCAGAGGAGTTGCGTTTTATCAAGCGTTTCGTCAACCTGAATGGCAAGACAAAAACAAAAGATGAAATACTAAGGTTTATTAATTCGCTACAAAAGGCCATTCTTGAAAAAAGAATTAGAAAGACATCTGTTTATGCGGAACAAATAACTTTTATTCAGGATAAATTAATTAGGCTGCATAATGAGATGAAAGCGAAGATCAAGATCGAACTGAAACCGGAAACATTTGAATCATTAAAAGTTCTCACAAAAGAAGAAAAAGTAATGGCTTCTGTAAACTTTATTAAAAGCTATATCGGTATGAACGGAAAGCCAGGAATGAAGAGAAACGCAGACAACCTTTTGAAACGTATCACCCGAATGGTTGATAGGAAGAAAATTCCAGCGGATGATCCGTACATGGATGAACTTATTCAAATAACCAAAAACCTTGAAACATTTATAGATGACCCATCAATGAAAGTGTTGGCTATTGAAAAGAATGAATTAAATGGATTGGAAGGTATATTAGGTTGTGCTTGCCAGCAGTTGAATGGCGTTAGTGAACTACCCGTTATCATGAACAGCATAGATTTTGCCAACATGGAATTTGATACCATTGGTCTGAAGGGGAAGTGGTTTGACTTGATTGGCGACCCTTCCTCCAATTTTACAGCAATGGTTTTTGGCAAACCCAAAATGGGCAAATCATACCTGTGTATTGAGTTCGCCGGTTACCTGGCACGGAATCATGGTATGGTGTTATATGTGGCTAAAGAGGAAGGGCTGGATATGACCTTACAGGCCAAGCTGAATGAAACCAATGTCAAACACCCCAATCTGGATGTGGCTTCCAGGTTACCTGAAGATCTTTCCAAATACGACTTCATTTTTTTGGACAGTGTGAACAAGCTGGGGCTTTCTCCAGAGGATCTAAATCGCCTAAAAGCAGCCAATCCTACCAAATCCTTCATATTTATCTTCCAGGCAACCAAGGAGGGCAAATTCCGGGGAGCAAATAGCTTTCAGCATGATGTGGATGTGATTATCGAAGTACCTCAAAAGGGTCGAGCGGTACAGATGGGGAGGTTTAATCAGGGAGGAGAAATAGATATTTTCTAAAACAAAATAGAATGAATTATTTTATAGTTTGCATTGACCCGGAGTCAATGCTTTTTTAGTTGATAAGGTTATGAAAAAAGCTAATATTTTTGCCTAATTTGCTAATTAATATGGGAAAAAAAGTAAGGAATAGAATAAAGGTGGTCCTTGCGGAGCACGAAAAAACCAACAAATGGCTTGCAGGGAAATTAAATAAGAACGAAACCACGATTTCTCGGTGGTGTACTAATGAGGCACAGCCATCTATTGAAAACTTGTTCCGGGTAGCTGAGATTTTAAATATCGAGGCAAAAGAATTATTGGCGTCTAAATCTAAATTAAATGGTTAAAGATTTTTCTGTGATTGATCTTTTTTGTGGCGTAGGAGGCTTAACGCACGGCTTCGTAAATGAGGGTTTTCATATTACTGCTGGAATTGATTTTGATAATTCCTGTCAATATGCTTTTGAAAAAAATAATAATACAAAATTCATTCATAAAAATATAGCACAATTAACTTCTCCCGAATTATCAGCCTTGTATCCAAAAGGGAAGAGGAAAATTTTAATTGGCTGTGCACCTTGTCAGCCATATTCCATTTTTAACAGGAACAATAAAATTGAAGAAAATTCGGATTATGATGTCAGGTGGCTGTTGTTATATTCTTTTGCAAAATTAATTAGAAAAGCGAGGCCAGAAATAATATCAATGGAAAATGTACCGCTCTTGAAAAACTTTAGGAACGGCAAAGTATTTAATGATTTTGTTAGCTCTTTAGAAAAAAGCGGATATCATCTGACTTATGATATTTATGATGCTCAAGATTACGGCGTTCCTCAAAGAAGAAAGCGATTGGTACTATTAGGTTCATTACATGGAAAAATTGAGATGATCCCGCCAACACATGCTACTACAAAAATAACTGTTAGAGAAGCTATCGGATGTCTACCCGGCATAGAAGATGGGGAAATATACAAGAGAGATAGATTGCACAGAGCCCGGAAGCTGACCGAATTAAGTAAGAAAAGAATACAGGCAACAAAAGAAGGAGGTAGCTGGCAGGACTGGGATGAAAGCTTAAAACTGGAATGTCACAAAAAAGAAAGCGGGGGACTTTATAAAAGTGTGTATGGAAGAATGAAATGGGATGATGTCGCTCCAACAATGACAACATATTGTATTGGATTAAATAATGGCAGATTTGGACACCCTGAGCAGGACAGAGCTATTTCTTTAAGGGAAGCTGCAATAATTCAATCATTCCCCAAAAAATACGAGTTCGTTGATCCAGAATTCCCAGTTAATGTAGGGTTAGTTGCGAAGCATATCGGCAATGCCGTCCCTGTTTTATTGGGTAAAGCAATTGCGAAAAGTATAAAGAAACATATTCAAGCGTTATGAGTTCGCCAAAATATTGCATGACATTAAACCTAAATATTTTGAATCATTTAGGTTTAAACTTATATAGCAATGTTCCAGCAGTACTTTCTGAAGTTGTGGCTAATTCATGGGATGCTGATGCAGAGATTGTAAATATTAATATAACTGATAAAACAATTACAATCAAGGACGATGGAGAAGGGATGAATTTAAAAGATATAAATGAAAAATTTTTAACTGTTGGATATCAGCGCAGGGAGCACGGCGAAGCAACCACAAAAAAACATGATCGAAGAGTAATGGGAAGAAAAGGGATTGGAAAATTGTCTCTTTTTTCAATCGCAAACACAATCGAAGTGCAGAGTGCAAACGCCGATGAAATTGACCATTCATTGCCGGAGCAAGATGATCAGTTCAAGCCGGATGAAACTGACCACCTAAGGCCGGAGCAAATTGACCACCGGTAGAAGAATATGTTCATGTTGTTAGGAGCATTTATGTTGAGTTTTCAAAACTCAGCATAATGCCAAACAATCCGATCAGCATGATCAAGATCAGACAGATTTTACGATTGCAGAGCCAGGGGTGTAGCAAGCTGCAAATAGCCGCACAAACAGGAACTGCCCGTAATACACTTAAAAAGTATATCAAGGAATTTATTGCTTCAGGACTCAGCTTCGATGAGATCAATGAACTCAGTGATAAAGAACTTGAAGACTTGTTTGTTAAACCGGAAGACAAACCTTTAAATGAGCGTCTTCAGGCATTATTTAATCTTTTTCCTGCCTTCGATAAAGAGCTAAAGAAAAAAGGTGTTACACGTCTTTTACTTTGGGAGGAATATAAACGTCAGTATCCCGATGGTGTAGGCAAAAGCCAGTTTAAACATTATTTTTCTCAATGGAAGGCCCAGGTTAACCCTACAATGCATATGGAGCATAAAGCAGGCGATAAACTTTATGTTGATTTTGCAGGGGACAAACTCAGTATTATTGATGAGCAAACAGGCGAGGTTAAGCCGGTAGAAGTTTTTGTCGCTATTCTTGGAGCCAGTCAGTTAACCTATGTCGAAGCAGTGATGACGCAGCAAAAGGAAGATTTTATTTTTGCTTGTGAGAATGCACTGCATTATTACAATGGAGTACCGGCTGCAATAGTGCCTGATAATTTAAAATCAGCTGTCATCAAAAGCAGTAAGTATGAGCCTACATTAAATGAAACATTTGCTGACTTTGCAGAACATTATGCAACAAGTATCCTTCCGGCAAGAGCCTACCGCCCAAGAGACAAAGCACTTGTTGAAAACGCTGTAAGAATCATTTATACGCGTATTTATGTAAAGGTCAAAACAGGTGAATACTTTACATTGAATGATCTCAATGCTGCCATACGCATTGCCCTGGAAGAACATAACAATGCACCACTAAAAGGACGTAATTACAGCCGTCGGCTGCAGTTTGAAGAAATAGAAAAAAATGCATTGATGCCTTTACCAGCTCTTCGTTATGAACTAAAAAAGCATCAATACGCAACAGTCGCTAAAAATGGTCATGTTGGCCTGAGTGCCGACAAACATTACTATAGTGTTCCATACAGATTTATTGGTAAAAAGGTAAAACTTCTGTACTCCCGGCATAGTGTAGAGGTCTATTACAATTATGAACGTATTGCCCTTCATACACGCACCAAAGCGCCTTATCAATACACCACTGAAAAGGATCATATGGCATCTGCACACCGGTTTGTCAGTGAGTGGACACCTGAACGTTTTACTTCATGGGCAGCCAGTATCCATGAAGATGTAAAGCTATATGTACTTAAAATTTTGGACCGTAAACAACATCCCGAACAAGCTTATAAATCCTGCATGGGCATCCTAAGCTTCGCAAAGAAAGTGGGTAACGAACGGTTAATTAAGGCTTGTCAGCGAGCCCTTGGCTATGGAGCTTACAACTATAAAACCATACAAAAAATACTTGAACAGAAACTTGATATACGTGACAGGCCGGATGAAACTGACCAGCTAACAATGCCCTTCCATGACAACATCCGGGGAGAAGATTATTACAGGTAACATTAATCAATAAAAACAAAAAGGTATGAATGAAGCAACTTTAGAAAAAATGCGAAGAATGAGATTATTTGGCATGTATAGAGCTTTTAAGACCAATGTGGAAACAGAAACCACAGAAACCTATACGTCCGATGAAATTATCTCTCATCTTGTAGACGCTGAATGGGATGAACGACAGCATCGCGCGGTCGAACAAAAGATTAAGAATGCGCGCTTCCGTTATAAAGCCGCTTTGGAAGACATACATTATAATAAAGGTCGTAACATCGACAAAAACCAAATCTTGCGCTTTGCTGACTGTACCTTTATTGATAAAGCAGAATGCATCCTTATAACCGGCAGTACAGGAATCGGTAAAAGCTATCTTGCATCGGCACTTGGCTATCATGCCTGTGGCATGGGTTACAAATCCGTGTACTATAATGTACCTAAACTTTTTACTAAGCTTAAAATGAGCAAGGCTGATGGATCTTACCTCAAAGAACTTGCAAGAATAGAAAAACAACATTTACTTATACTCGATGATTTTGGAATACAACCTTTTGATGCGCAAAGCAGGATGGCATTAATGGAGTTGATAGAAGACAGACACGGGAAAGGAGCCTTGATAATTACCTCTCAGGTCCCCGTAAACAAATGGTATGACATAATAGGAGAACAAACAATAGCCGATGCAATACTGGATAGAATCGTACACAATGCTCACCGCCTGGAATTAAAAGGAGAATCCATGAGAAAAAAACAAGCAGAAGATGAATAAACTTATTAATTAAATTTGCGACAGAGATAGAAATAAAACACATCGATGTTAATAACCTCTAACACACCTGAACATATACATCTTCGCCAGCAAAACAGGTGGTCAACTTGCCCCGGCCTGTAGTGGTCAACTTAACCGGCGCATCCACCTACTGGCAATTCTTTTGGATTTAAATTCAATCGAAGATGAAGCTTTAGGTTGTTTGGATAATCTGATTAAGTTAGACCCAAAGTCTTCAGATGCATTTCATAAGTATGCCAACATATTGGCAAAAAAAGGTGATATAGTAAAAGCAAATGATAATTATAAGCATTCAATTAAATTGAAAAAAGATATTGATTGTTATGCAGACTGGGGAAGATTCTTATGTGATGCTGGCAAATATGCAGAGGCTGACGTAGTGTGCAATGAAGGTCTTAAAGTAGATGAAAATCATCAAGGGTTACTTATATACTTAGGAGTTTCAAAAGCCAACCAAGGAGATTATGAATCAGCAATAATTAATTTGAAGAAGGCGGATTCTATTAATCCTAAAGACAAGACAGCAGCTAATCTAATTAAACAAATAAACGACAGAATCTCTCAATCAAAAGGTAAGAAAAAATAACTACCGCTAACATTGCATTGGCAATATGGCGGAGACGACGAATATATTTTCAGCTTTTTGTTCGCTAATCAGGTTCGGCAGACGAATAACACCAAGCATTAGAATAAACAATGAGCTTTTATATCTTTATTCAGCAGCGGCGCCGAGCAGACGGAACACGGAATATCGCCACATAGCCAATGCTTTGCCGTTAAGGTTGACTTGATCAACGTGAGCCTTGGAGATAGTTAGAAGGATAATAAAAACCTCTAACTTTTGGTATTCTCTTTATTTTCCGGTTTGTCATCTTGATTCTTGTTAAGGAACGATAATTTGCCGATTTCTGCCAAGTCTTCGATCATTTGGTTCGAGTCTATGGACATCCGGGCTACAGTTCTCGTTTTAGAGCGATAAGTAACGAAAGTGTTTGTTTATTGCCCGTTCTTTTCCGAAGATGCTTCTTAATTCCTTCAAAAAGTTCGATTTATGGCATTCCCATTTAATACAAATAGATTAATCAGGGATACTTAAGACCAGCAAAAATAATATTTAAGCATTTGCTTAAATAAGAAAAAAAGCTTTTCTTTGTTCCATAAATATTTTTATGGAGCCAACAAAATGTATCAGGGTGTTTGCTGACCAGGCACAGATTGGTGAATGCAAAAACAAGCTAAAAGCGAATGCCTTCTCATTTTCACAATTGAGTAAAGTGCTTGAATTGGCTGGCAATGAAGTCCGTCTTAAAATACTGTACCTGCTGGAGGAAGAAAATGAGCTTTGTCCATGCGATCTTAGTGATATATTAGGTATGTCCATTCCGGCAGTGTCTCAGCACCTGCGAAAGTTAAAAGACGGAAATATTATCGAATCGAGACGTGAAGGTCAGACTATTTATTATTCGCTAAAAGAAGAACACCTGAAAGTTCTGAAGCCATTTTTTAAGTATATCAATCAGCAAAATTTAAAACCACAAGCGGTATGAGTACAGGCAAACTCATGAGTGCGGGAATCGTTTCTGCTGTTGCCGCATCACTTTGTTGCATTGCACCCGTCTTGGCATTGATTGCAGGATCAGGTAGTATGGCTTCTTCTTTTTCCTGGATAGAACCGGCAAGACCCTACTTAATAGGAGTGACAATTGCTGTGTTGGGATTCGCCTGGTATTTGAAATTGAAGCCGCAACCAACAGATGATTGCGGATGTGCTGTTGATGAAAAGCCTAAATTTCTACAGACAAAGACTTTTCTTTTATTGGTAACCATGTTTGCTGCTTTAATGATCGCATTTCCTTCTTATGCGAAAGCTTTCTTTCCGCAAACTAAAAAAACAGTATTAGTCGTTGAAAAATCAAATATTCAAACGGCTGAGTTAAATATTAGGGGTATGAGCTGTGCGGCGTGTGAAGAAGAAGTAAAGCATGAGGTAAACAAGCTCTCCGGAATTATTGAAACTGCCGTGTCATATAAAAATAAAAATGCTATTATCAAATTTGATGTTTCAAAAACTAATATAAAAGATATAACCGGCGCCGTAAACGCAACAGGTTATAAAGTCATTAATTATTCAATTAAAAAATAGGTTTATGAAAAGGCTTGCATTGCTTAGTGCATTAAGTATCCCATTGCTTATCCTATTGGGCTTTATTGTTATTGATAAAGCAAAGATTGACTCTAATGAACCAAAGGTTACATTTTATAAAACCCCGCTGGTTTGTAATGCCGCCCCTGAAATTGGTTGCGGTAGCCGTTCCAAACCGGCTTTGCTGGAACTGGAAAAGAATCCTGCCATTAAAGAAGCATGGCTCAACCGTCCGGGAACTATAATAGCCATTGTATGGAAGGGCGAAGCACAAACAGAAACTGTGGCTAAGCCGATATTGGAGAAAAACAGTATTGAATTTACCGAGCTAAGCAAAGAAGATGCCGCACCTTTTCGTAAAACTTTCAGGAAAGAGAATCTTTGGTATCGTGGAGCAAATGTAGATGCTTTAAGCAGAGAAGAAGCAGCTACGATTGCTGAATCGTCTGTAAAATGGGCTCTTCAAAACAAACTGATAAATGAAGATGAAGCAAATAAAATTAAGGGTGATGTAGAAGCTTATTTTAAAAAAGAATTGGTTAAACTCAGAACTAACGAACAACTGAATGACGATAGCGAGAATAAATTTAAAGAGGCTCTTTACAATATTGCTGAAAAATATATAGGAAAAGAAAGAGCTGAAAAAGCAATGGAGCTTTATCAGAAAAATTGTGAAAAGCAGTGCAAAAAAGACGGTTCATGTACACAGCCAGGAACAAAAAAGGATTGTTGTAAACACGATTAATTATGAGCGAAGTAGTATTAAAGTCAACTATTACCTGTCCTGTATGCGGTCATCGCAAAGAAGAATCTATGCCTACAGACGCATGTCAGTATTTTTACACCTGCGAAAATTGTAAGACAATGATAAAGCCAAAGGAAAGTGATTGTTGTGTGTTCTGCAGCTATGGAACTGTTGCTTGCCCGCCAATACAGGTTAATCAATCGTGTTGTTCTTAAATATGAAAATGATAAAAACAATTCCTGCCCTTCCAGTTCAGGATATAAAACAATCAATGGAATTTTATACAACAAGGCTGGGCTTTGTTGTTCGTCATCATGATGAGGGTTTTTGCATAGTTGTTCGCGATGAAGTGGAAATACATTTGTGGAGATCGGGAGACGAAACCTGGAAAAGCAAAGGGGTAGCTTTAGCAGCAGATCCTATTTGCAGTGGTGCAGAAAGTTTCTTAGCCGGTACCGCCAGTTGCCGGATTGAAGTCCAGGGAATTGATGAATTGTTCGAAGAATATAAAAAGCAAGGCGTTATATATAATCCCAATACCGTTGTTGAAGAGCAGCCTTGGGGAGATAGAGAATTCCCGGCTTTAGATCATCATAGAAACCTGTTAACATTTTATGAGGAGATTAAATAGTATTCTCTCTTTAATAAAATTTAGTTCAATAAGTCACGGGATAGATAAAAAAAACTCTAACTTTTTTTATTCCTGTTCTTTCTCGGTTTGTCATCTTGATTTTTTTTGAGGAACGATAATGTACCGATTTTCTGCAGGTCTTCGATAATCTGGTTCGAGTCTATGGACATCCGGGCTACTACCTTTCAATTTACTGCTCAAGAGTTCAATGGAATATCCCGAAGTATCGGGACTAAACTCTAGATACAGGTTCTCCCGACTCTTTGGTCGGGACGGGGATTCTTGGTGAGACCACTTTGCTGATTCGGGACT
>JBGALE010000003.1:0-788651 GCA_044223995.1 Chitinophagaceae bacterium | reverse complement strand
TAATGGCAGATGCAGAAACTACAGATAATAATGAACATTATGCTATTACTGGAGACGGAAATTTTTCGCTTGTAGACCGTTTTAATTGGAATGCAACCCCCGCAGCGGTTTCGAGTTCTGCAGGACTAACCACCTTTGCTGTTGATGGACCTGGAGCCTTCGATAATAATGCAAGAACTGTTCCTATAGTGGCCCTCAATCTAAATAGTACCGCTTATTCAGGTGTTAACAATCAAGTATCTCTGAAGATAGTTACAAAAGGCTGGGGCCTACAAGCTGTAGCAATCGGCGTGATCATACCATTTGATTACGGGGATGCACCAACTGCTGCTTACGGTACTGCAAATAACTATCTTCCACAAAGGTTTAATTCAACCCTGCCGGTTGGTGCCACGGACTTATATACATATGGGCCACTGGCAACTCCCATCGAACAACCACTGTTTCTAGGAAATAGTGTAGATGCGGACGCAGTGACATCAGCAGGTAATACAACTGCCACACAGGATGATATTACAGGTATAAATGATGAAGATGGAGTAAGTACAATTCCTGTTATTGTAAATAACGGCTCACTATGCCAAACGATCAGCAGCTATTCAATAACCACTACGGTGACAAATAACTCCGGCTCCAGCGCAAATATTGTAGCATGGATTGATTGGAATAATGATGGAGTGTTTTCTCAGAGCGAGGCGATTACAGGAAGCCCCGTAGCAGACGGTTCAAACAATATCAGCAGAACATTCACCTGGACAAACGTAATTTTGAGCGGTGCTAATGGTACTTCGAGAACTTACCTAAGAATCCGTCTTTCTTCAGGTGGATTATCTGCCGACACTCCTAGTGGATTTGAGATAGATGGAGAAACAGAAGATTATGCCATACCTGTTCTAATAGTATTGCCTGTTAAATTAATCAACTTTTCAGCCATGCCGCAAAACAATAAATCTTTATTGACCTGGGAAGTTACGAAAGAGGCGGGTGTTAAACAGTATGAGGTGCAGCACAGCTTTGATGGAAATAATTTTACCTCAATTGGTACAGTTCCAGCAGTAGGAAACACAAAATATACTTTTACGGACATGGCACCAGTAAAAGGTGTTAACTATTATCGCCTGAAAATGATTGATACAAATGGTTCAATTGCATTTAGCACGATAGCATCAGTAAAGACCGGAACAGAAGGAAGGCTTTCCGTAACTCTGAATAACCCGTTTGTAAGCGATATTGATGCCCACGTTAACCTGAAAGAAAATTCCACTATCAGGATAAATATTTTTGATATGGCGGGTAAATGCGTTTATAGCAGGGGCAGTGTCCCCGGTAAAATAGGGCTGAATCAATTCCATATTGATAACCTTGCAAATTTGTCTGCCGGAGCTTATATGCTGGCTGTTACTACTGATAGCGGTATTGCCAGGATAAAGCTGATAAAACAATAAATACAGAACCAGGTTGTAACGACATCATTTGTTGTTTAATATAGCAAGAGCGGATTATTGAGTGGATAAATAAAAACTACACTTCAATATTCCGCTTTTTCTTATTTTGATATGCTACAATATTCATAGTAAAAGCAATTAATACAAATATGAGCCTTTAGGCAAGGATAATTTTAGTTAATACGGCATTAAAACTAGTTATTTCCTGTATGAGAATTTGGTATTCATCCGTCATGGAAAAGGAATGTATTCCTGTGACCGAAATCTCAGTAATGAAAATATAAGCGCCCTAGGCAGCATGAATAATTGATGTATGCGCTATACAACTAATTGTATAGATGTATTCACCTGTTATATAGTTACGGCAAACCCGGAAATTACCACCTTTACAATATGCTAAATATGACGTTTGGGATTAATATACTTCCAGGCGGGTAGATCGTCTTGTGTATATTCATTTTTTTTAGCAAGTTTCTGATGCCTGTAGGAAAATTAAAGGTTGCACGCGGATGCATGGGATTTTAATCTGCTGCTGAGTTTTTTTTATTTCCCGGCTAGCTAAGTTCTTTTACAATTTGTTACAGAAAAAATAAGACACCGGATCTTAGGTCAGTAAGCTAAATGGGGAGTTTGAATGAATATAAAAATTTTGCCAGAGCATCCATTCCTATTCACTATAAAGAATCCAGCCCGACAGCAAGGAACTATTGCTCTACGTATGAATTTTATTGACAGTGATCCATTAACAGGGCTGCTTTTTCGTTCTGTTGTTTTATGAAAAGGATTATTGTCTTACTCTTGAAACGGTCGACTGCCATAGGGAGGGTTAAGTAAAAGGCGGTCGCTTTTTTAGCTGCTAGAGTAACAACGCCAGCGCAAGTTGGCGTTGTTCTGTTTAATAATAGGATTATTCATAAACGCATTTTTATCCCTATTGCTGATTGAGCGGATTTCATCTTGTCGTGTTCTAAGCTTGAATGAAAGCAAGTTGAGATGATGCAATAAGCTTTTGTGAAGGGAAATGGATTGCCTGTGAAAATGTGGTTGTAAAGTATTGCTTTTAGATAATTTGAATACGTGATGGGTTTACGACAAGCTGAAATCTGATTTCCTTATGATTTATCTATTTCTATACTAAGGTTAGGGACCCGGTTACCTGTCTAGGTACAGCCGGCCCTTTTTTTTAATGTGTAGATGAACATTTTTTCTCGCCCGAAAAGAAAACATACAATTTCGGGATTGACGCTTTTTTGCTGAGCGGGTAAGTAAAGTTATTGTGCCAGCATAAACATTAATATAGGTATTAGAATTTGGATTTTCAAGAATGATCAATTTGCCAAGTATATAACTCACGGGCTTCCCGTAACGGGAATGTTCTCATGGCTACTTATTGTCACCTATTGACTCCTTCGGAATTTAGGCCTTTTGCCATTCGCTGAGAGGGCAATGGTATATCAACTTTCTCAAGAATCAAAACATTCAAACTGCCTGGAAATTAAAAAGGAGGTTGACCTAACCTTTCTTCGGCTGCCTGTAGTTCATATATGAGTACAGTGAGATTCAGCAAAACTAAATTAAAGTACTATGAAAAAAATAATAACGGGTACACTTAGCCTTTTGATCATGATGTGCATTGTTGCCTGCAAAAAGGACAATGCTGTTAATAACCAAGGTTTGGTAGCATCTAAGACTAGTTCAGTTAAAAAAGGAGAACCTGTACCGTTCAGCTTTCCTTCCGTACCGGCAAGCAGTGCCGTAAAATGGAGTGTCAGCCCAAGTATTCATACCCAGGTTGCTGCTAACGGTAACCAGGCGATTATCCGGTTTTTAGAGAAAGGAAGCTTTGTAGTAACCGCAACATTTAATGGTGCAATGGCGAGCCAAAGTGTGAGCGTGACTGATTCTTCCTATACCGAAGATACAGCAACAGGGACCATTTTACCTATTACACCGGACGACGTTGTTAAAATTTCAGTCGCAAGGATTGATTCTGGCTCAACCTCAGGGTTGTTATTTACAGCCAAAACTTCCAATGCATATATATGTGCAAATAATAGCATGACTACAGAGACAGAATTCAGCACTACGAGTATCACGCTTAAGTACACAGGTGTAAATGTGCCGGTAGGATGCAATTCAGGGACTGCATACCCCATTGGGAGCAGCTCCATTTACCCTGTGTCTTCAGGCAGTAATATTTTGAACGTTGTGTTAAACGGAATCACCTATTCAGGAACAATTGTAAAAACAGGCAATAGTTACACAATTAATTGGCCTGATACGGGTAAGGTAATGATTTCTCCGACTAGTTTATAACCATTAAAGAAAACACCAGCCGTTTTGCCATAACGCATAACAGCTCATTTTTAAATTTGGACAATATCGAATACATAATAGAAAGATGTAAAAAGCAAGACAGGCTTGGTCAGGAAAAATTGTATCGACAGTTTTACCCTGCTTTATTTGCTTTGTGCAAAACATTTTTTGAAGATAACCATGATGTACTGACGGCATTAAATAATGGTATGCTCAGGGTGTTTAAAAATATTGATCAATACGACGATAGTAAAGGTGCTTTTTTTAATTGGGTGTATACAATTATAAGAAATGCTGCATTGACCCAGGTAAGAGACAGGAAAAAAGACAGCCTGCTTTTATATAAAGAAAACATTGAGGATACAACTTCCTGCAACCCGTTTAAGGATAAGGAATGGGAAGATATCTATTTATTGTTGGGAAAGCTTCCTGCGACCACCAGGGCAGTTTTCAGCCTTTTTTACCTGGAAGGGTTTTCGGTAAAAGAAATAGGGGAGTCTATTGAAATGAAGACTGGGACAGTAAAATGGCATCTGAATGAAGGCCGTAACAGGCTAAAAACTATCCTACAATTAAATATTAATAAAAGTGCATGACAAAATTATACATATAGTCAATGGGGTGGAAGACAAATTTCCTGAACCTGGGATACCAGTTGATGATGCCTGGACTTTAATGAATAAAAAGCTGGATGATAATCATGAACCTACTGGCGCACCGTTAAATAGTAGCAGGTTTTCCTGGAAGCTGATATTGTTTCTAATAGCTGGCCTGGGAGTAATTACAGCGACCATTATTTACCAATCTGTATACCACAAGGAACCCACTGGTTTAAACGACACGTCTGGTCTTGATAAAGATATCCATGAGAAATACGGGCCTCCTTTTGTTTTGCCTAATAGAGAGCCTGTAGATTCTGGTAAGAGCCATACTGACTCCTCTTATAACTATTTAAGGCTAGGTACTGATGAATTACCCCCAAAAAAACAGATATTAGATAGTACTGATTTAAATAATCAAGATAAGATTGCTAAAGCGGACGCTGCTATGATAGAAAAGAAGTTGCGTACAGACAGCTATCCTGATAACATTAGAAAAGAAACACCCCTAGATACCCAGAATAACAGACCCAAAACCTACAACAATGATTCTACTACCGTTAATCATCGTGGTTTATTTGATTTTACCAAAAAGAATACAATTGAAGATGCCCGGAAAAAAGAATCGAGCCCTTTCGTCCCAGCCAGAGTGAGGGGAAGCAATGTCGTTGATAAAATCAGGGAAAATCAGATTAGGAACATTGCCAATTCTAACCCTGTAAAGAGTAATATTAAGAAGACGGGGTCTCGGGAATCGGGTAATACTGAAAGGGGAAACACCGGAAGGGGCATACATGATGATAGGAAGAATGTTGCATATGATTCTCCCACACAAAAAATCAAACACAATTCGCATAAAAGAATATCAACCGCTGTAAAATCAGGATTGGTTGGAGTTGAGTTGACTGACAGACTAATTTCGATAAGCCCATGTTATCCGCGTCAGGTTTTAAAAGCAGATCCTATGTTGCCGTTCGGTGAAAAAACTTCAGGAATCGCTGACAACCTGAAGCTGGCTTTTACCGACTCCATTAATAGAGTATTGGCAATTGGCAATGAAATTTCAAAGTTGCAATTGAAGGATAGTTCAGAGAAATCTAAGGCTGGTACCCGGCTGAAAGGAATTCTACCTGGTAAATCTGAATATGGCTTACAATGGAACCTGCCTGTAGCAACGCAGGGAGCATCGGGTTATATCGCAGGGAAATCCGGAAAGTCCGTACCTGTTAATTTAATTGTCCCGGAAATTTGGGTGAGCAGGAAATTGGGAAGATATGCCAAAAGCAATATTCAATTATCCGTAAATTTTATGAATCAGTATCTGACAGGTGAAAAAACAATTAGCGATTCTGACGGAGCGGCTTCGCAATTTGACTCGACACTAGTCAAGAGGAATATCAGCCTATTAAAATTAACCGGTATCTCACCCTCTCTCATGTATAATTATAATTTTAGTTCCAGGTGGAGTGGAGGGATTGGAGTTGGCTATGGATTTTTTGGAAAAGCATTTCTTAACAGGAAAACTACCAGGGTGTCTGATGGACAGTTGCTTTCAGAAACTTTTGATCGGATATCTAAGACAGAGGGAGAGTGGAGATACTTTAAGAGTAATTTGATCTTTGGCAAAATTCAGTTGTCATACTCATTTCAGAAATTCTGTGCCGGGGCCACATTTTTAATGCCGTTAAAGAACCTGTCAAATAACCCTGGGAGGAATATCCAGGGCCTTAACGGGCAAGTTTTTTTCAGGTGGAGGATAAAATGAGCTATGGATCAGTGATCCTGACAAGTGGCAGCTTTGGCACCTTTAGCGAAGTTTTGTGATGGTAGTTCATATAGCTTTACTGAGTTATTACATGTCAGCATAATATAAAAGAAGCCAGGTATTTTTTAAATATAATCAATCAGGTCCGGGTTAAGCTGCTAATTACCAAGAAAGGCTTAGTACAGGAATGTAGTATAATGGATATCCCTGAATATTATTTCCAGCGCCTCAAATTCAGGAATCCTGTCATTGTATTGGAGTAGTCAGTTATCATTTCCGGAAATATTAGTATCATTGTTACTGTGAATACGAGGCAAATACATACCATTATATTGACTCACCGGCTGGTTATATTCTCCTCATTTGTATTTCTTTTTCTCCATTTTGAACTGCTATCGCAGAATAATTTACTACAGCATTATACAGGCACCAATGGGTTGGCTTCAAATGGCATTAAGGGGTTGGTAGTTGATACAATGAACGATTTTCTGTGGGTAGGAACAGAAGGCGGTCTTGTTCGCTTTGATGGCAGTCAATTCAAATTATTTCAATCGGAGGGAGGCCATAGTTTTTCTCAGCGTGTTTATAATCTGGGACGAACTGACGATGGCAAAATATATTGGCAGGACGAAGAAGGTAATGTGTCTTTTATTAAGGAAAATTTACCCGGAATAAAAGGGTTTAAATCAGGGTTGTCTTATTATGAAAAGCAGGATACAAATAGATTTCCCACTATGGGTGACGTAGCAAGATTTCTGGTTAAACAGAATTATCTTGTATCTGACAAGTATATTCAATACAGCCACGGGCAGGATTCTTTGTCCTTGTATTTCACTTTGCGGGATTCAACCTGCTTTTTCAATAGTGAATCCAATCGGTTGGTATTGGTTGAAAACCTGCCCAATTGTGAGTTTCTGTTTAGAATTGGGAAGTATGTTTTTGCCGAAACAAAAGATTACCACTTTTACAGAATACTTCCCGACTATAAAGCAAAATTAATTGCAATCCGGGGGATAGGGGATAACAATAATGCGCAGGATGAAATGAGATTAATATTGGAGGCCTTAACGAATAAACCAATCATCATCGGTAAAAATAAATTATGGGTGTTGGATTATGATGAAAAGAGCGATTTTTTGAATTTTACCTCATTCTGTGATGATTGCCTCCCACCGGGCCAAGATATAACCCATGTTTGCCTTTGGGAGAAATATGGAACTTTATTTTTGGGTACAAGAAATAATGGATTATTTGTTTACAGGAAGCCAATATTTAAAACCATCCCTCAATTTATTAATAATGCAGAGAATGCTAAGGCCGTGTATGGGCAGATAGAGCTGGAGCAGGATACGATTTTGGATCTAAGGAATAGTAGAAAAATAAAACTAGACGGGACCGTGGAACCCTATAATAGAAAATTGGGCGAGTTTTCAAATTCATTAAAGGATTCAGATGGAAATAACTGGTTTGCCCGCGGTGATTCAATACTAAAATTTAATGCAAAATCATACCGCATTTCAGTAATCCCCACCGGGTTAAATGCTATAGACATGCAGTTTCAGCAAGCAGGTTCAGCAATGTATGCTGTAAATAGTTATTCTATAGGGATAGTGAAAAATGATGTTTACCATAATCTGCGTCGGCCTCCAACGCTTTTTAAGAGCGATAATTATATGGAGGTTAATGATTTTACTGAATGGTCGCCGGGGGTATTGGCGGTGGGTTCAACGAAATATATTCTATTATATGATACGGCTAGGCGTACGCTGGATACAGTATACTTGCCTGGAAATCCTGCAAGAGTAAGAACATTCTGGAAAAATAAGGGCTATTGTTTCATTGGCACATATGGTGGCGGATTCTATATGGCCAGGAACAATTCAATAAAGAGAATGCCGGAAGACAGGTTGAATAGGTTACGATATGTACATTGTTTTTTACAGGATAGCCTTGGATTTGTTTGGCTAAGTACTAATTCAGGAATTTTCAGGGTAAAGCTTGATAATTTAATCGAGGCCTATGAAAAGGATTTGAAGGAGATAAATTACCAGTATTTCGGTATTCAGGAAGGAATCGATTTCCCGGAATTTAATGGGAATTGCCACCCCTGCGCTGTAACGCTGTCAAATGGGAAGTTGTCATTTCCAGGCATGGGAGGTTTTGTAATTTTTAACCCATCAGAGATTAAATTTCATCACCCTGGCCGAAAAATATTTATTGATGATATTAAAGCCAATGATTTGGTTCTCTCACCGGGTGATGAGCGGCTCCAGCAATTATCTTACCGTACGAATAATCTAAGCTTTGATATATGTGTCCCCTCATGGATGAATAGTGGTAATCTTTATTTGTCCTACCAGCTTGAACCTTTATCAAATGAATGGCTTCCTGTAGTTAGCGTCGATAATAATATAATGTTAGGTACCTTACCTCCTGGGAAATATCATTTACATATAAGGTGCAGGAATGGTGACAATAATGGCGATTTTGCGCGCACCTCCATTGAGTTTACCATTCTTCCTCCCTGGTATAAAACCTGGTGGGTTTATTTTTTATATTTTATTTTTTTATTGGCTTCTGTTGTCGTCATTGTGAAATGGAGAACAACCTGGTTGAATAAAAAGAAGATTTACCTGGAAAAAATGGTAAAGGCTAAAACAGAACTGGTGAACAGTCAAAATAGCCAGCTAATCGATCAATTGGAGCAGTTGAATCAGAAAAAGCAGGAGTTGGAAATTATTAATACCAATCAGCAACGGCTTCTTTCAATTATTAGCCATGACATTATCAGCCCTGTTAAATTTATCGGGTATGTTGCCGATAAGATAAAGGGAAATGAAGAAGAGAAAATAGGCGCTTTCCGGAAGGAGTTTACATCGATTGTTTCAGTCTCCCATGAGCTTGAAAATTTAATTGTGAATTTGTTAGACTGGATAAAGTTTTCGAATAAAAAAACCCCTTTTAAAGCGGACTGGATGAATGCTTTTCAACTGGTGGAAAGTTGTATTGAGATACCCAGGATTATTGCTAAGTCAAAGGGAATTCAATTTAAAAATGATATTAAACAAGACCTGGAAATTTTTCATTATAGAGATGTCCTTTCAGTTATTATTTACAATCTTGCAATGAACGCGGCAAAATATACTGATACTGGAAGTA
Source organism: Chitinophagaceae bacterium (assembly GCA_044223995.1). Lineage (GTDB taxonomy): Bacteria > Bacteroidota > Bacteroidia > Chitinophagales > Chitinophagaceae > JACMLD01. Next base: position 779,367 of record JBGALE010000003.1, on the reverse strand, counting down.
TTACAGTTGATTTGGGGATTAGTAATCAGGACATTCATATTGTAGTGGAAGATACCGGTCCCGGCATGCCAGATTTTATGCTGGAGAAAATAAACGATCCCTATTTACGCGTTATAGTTGAGAAGGCTGAGGGCAGCAGCAGGCCTCAATTTGGGTTTGTAATCATTTCAAACCTGTTGAAACTTGTGAATGGTAACCTCGAAGTCAGAAATGTCTCGCCACATGGCACCAACGTTTCGGTTACCCTTCCCGACAATATTGTAAAATAGTTTAAGCTTAGACCCCGTATGATCAAAGAAATGAATGAATAAACAATAAACGGGGAAACTGGATTTGAGTTTTTTATTGATTGCTAAAAGTGACGAAAACGTAACTAAAATGACAACCTTTCTTATTGCCGATGATCATGAAATAATACGATCAGGTATCAGGATGATGCTATCATCAATGGGGAGAAATTTTGAAATACTGGAAGCGGGCAGCTGTGCTGACATTTTATCCTGTATGAAACAGCAGAAGAGAATAAATTTTGCCGTCCTTGATATGTTTTTCCCTGATGGTAATATCTTGTCAATCACTCATAGTCTTATTGAGCACAACCCGCAGATTAAGGTATTAATATATTCTATGAGCCCGGAACGGATTTATGGAAAGCGATTTCTTTCAATGGGTGTTAAAGGATTTCTTTCAAAAGGTGAGAGTATTGAAACGTTGGAATTAGCCTTGAATAAAGTAATAGATGGCGAAGTCTATATGAGCCCCAACTTACAAGAATCCATTGTTGCCGGGTTTAAACAGGATGAAGGCACTAACCCTATAGATCTTTTATCTAACAGAGAGCTGGAAGTCGCAGAATATCTCTTGGCGGGGATGGGTACAAAAGAGATTGCCATTCGAATCAGTTTGGATATCACCACAGTCAGTGTTCATAAGCGAAGAATACTTAAAAAGCTGGCAGTTGAAAATTTGGTCGATTTCAGGGAAAAATATTTGTTGTATAAAGAAGGAATTTTTTAAAGACCAGCATAGCCTGACTATTGATCAGGCGATGCAAACTTACCAGGCACGGCTTTCGGTCAAATAAATCTAATACAAAAGCCCCTGACTGTACACAGGAGTAGATTTATATTGCTGTGCCTCCAGAGAATTGACAGGGATGGCAAATTGCTTTATCCGGCAATTTACTCAGTCTCAATCCGGGACAATTCGTTTTGCTGCCTTTATGCTAAACTCTTCTAATTCAGAAATTGAAAGGGTTAGTGATAACCTGTATATAAATATCTCCAAGACAATACGTACAATTTATTGTAGTCCCTTATACAGGTGGTAACGGCAATGACGGAAATAATAAATCGTTTATATAGGGAATATCGTTGTATTGATTTAATCGACTGGTTCATGTTCCTGATAGCTTGGCAAATGATAAAATGTAAGGCAATTTATAAATCCGCCCTGGTTGACAGTAGCACCGTCCAAACCCCTGGGCTCTGTAAAAGTGGTTAACACTTTTTGGGCTGGGGGTCTTTCTTTGTAGCAGCACATTCCCGTGAAAAAATTTGGGTGTGCCGGGAAACAGGGAAAATATAATTTGAGTAAGCGATAGTTGTATCGTTTGGACAACGAAGAGTGGAAGAAGTGTGGATTGAACGATGTCCAGTTTTACTTTATGATACTGAAATAGCTACTGTCAGTGCAGTAAATAAAATTATTTCAATTGATAACAATAGAAGAATATTTGAACAAGGTTTCAAATTGGTGACGAAGGTACTGGCTACTTGTCTAAGTTGGCCGGTACCAATTTTTAAAAACGGGATCAGGACTAAATTATTGTTAGTATAGCCAGATTGTGATCTTACTTTGTTGCTATATAGAGGCGAATACAAACTATTAAGGCTTAAAATATTTTAAGAGTTCATATAAGTGTGAATAAGGATTATGGCACGCCGGCTACCTTTCCAGGTTGGGCCGGCCTTTTTTTTATAAGCGAAAGCAGAATACCTGCATGTGCATCAGATAAGAATATCCTTTATCTAAGCTAATATTTGTTTATGTGTTGCGAATATAAAATCTGGCAGTGGCTGCTGCTCGATAGATAAGGAAATAGAAAAAACTAGTAGTGTATGTATAAAAAAGAAAATCGTTTAATTCAAACGAATGTAAACGACTTCTCTTCCTTTAAAACTGCCTTGCTATAAGCTCATCGGAGAGATTTGTACTTTCGTGGAATTAGGCCAGTTTATTGTGTAACTACTACCCGTTTTAACTATTGTTCCTGTGTAGCTGGTACCATTAAAGTTGATCGTTAAAGTGTTGGTTCCGGAAGCCGGGAAAAACGCATTGAAAGTCCCTGCCTTTGCTGTACCAGAAGTGCATCCGCTTGGCACCAATACACCGGTGTAATCAAAGGTGAAGCTGTTTGTGTTGTGGGTAGCTACAGACAGGAGACTATTTTGGAGACAGGTATAACTGTTTGTTGTAACAACTGAGAATAGCAACCCGCTTATTGAACCTGAATCAAATTTAGATACTGTTATTTTAAGTAATTCACCTGATGAAAATGATAGGGTTGTCGATGGGGTTCCAGCGACGGAATATGAAGTATCTGTTACTGAAACTGCCTTGGAAGCAGAAGCACTTCCCGATGTTCCTGTTATCGTAAAAGCGCCTTTCTGGGAAAATTTGATAGACGCCTGGTTCCCGTTTGCAGTAATTTGAGCATTGGTACTGGGTTGAATTGTCCAGTTCACGGAGCTGCCTGCGCCAACCGATGTCATAGTAAATAGTACCGGTTCTCCTCTTTTTACAAGACTGGACTTACTCGCTGTTAAACTTGTCCCAATTGTTGACTCGTCTTTTTTGCAGGCTAAAAAACTAATGACGAGTATTAATCCTGCAACAGGAATTCTGATTTTTTTCATAATACCGAAATGTTTGGTTGTTGATTAATTAGGTTAACTGATAAGATAAACTACAGGAGCATTGCAAAAGGTTAGGGGTGACATGGAAAAATTGTAATAACAAAAAAGAGGATAGGAAATGTTTCTACAAGAACATATAAATAAAACCCGGAAAAAGAAATGCCTGGCACAAAAAGTCATGTCAAACAAATATTTTGACTGAATCAGAGAATTTTCCAGCCGATTATCCATGGAAGAGCCTTCGCATGATATGGAAATTATGCGGGGGTTGCGGGATTTGCCGCTCTTTTTGTGTGAACTGTGTATCTATCAAAAAACAGGGATGTTCAGAAGAGCACAGGCCGGTAAATTGCTATTACGGTGCGATAAAAAAATACTTTAACTACAGACTGAAGAATACGCCCTGCTGATTTCCTGGTAAAGGGAGGGGTAGTCAAAGCAGTTTCGAAATAGTAGTGTCTAAATTTTTTATGTTATTCGGCCCGATGCCAATAGTTGAAAATTGGATCACACCGTCTTTATCTATTACAATATTAGCGGGGAAAATATCGATGCCATAGCTCTCGATCGCAATTTTGCCATCGGGGATTAACTGATATGTAAAACCGGTGGTTTTTAAAAGCTTTTCAATTTTGGCTTTGTCACTTGCTGAAATTCCCAGAAATACGATGTCTTTCCCCTTATATTTTTCAACCAGCTTATTTAGCTCCGGCATTTCCGATACGCAAGGATGGCATTCAACAAACCAGAAATTTAATACGATGACTTTGCCTTTCAGGCTTTCAAGTGAATAAGTTTTTCCTTGCAAATCGGTGACTGAAAACGGTATAGCCTTTTTCCCAATTAACGCAGAAGTATGAGCTATCCCTGCATCACTTCGAAACATCGAGTTCATCTCTTGTTCTGTAATCTCTCTCACTTTAAAAGCTTTTATCTCTTTTTTATCATTAATATATGGATCTGCCATAAAAGGCCCTTTTTGCATCAATTCTTCCACCTGCGACATGCTCAGTTTCTCACCCTTTCCATTGTAGATAGGAATAGTACCATCCAGCTGTACTTGTTTGGAATTATCCAAATCTCCCGGTCCAGCAGGTCTTAACCCTTTCAGGCCCTCAATGCTTTTTGTTTTAGCACTGTCTTGTGAACTTTTTGAAGATTGGGCAAAGCTTGTAACAGATACTAGTACAACCAGTAGGAAAATAAATAATGCTTTCATTAAATTAATTTTTTCAAGTGTATTTAACGCGATATATCCAATGCAAAAGGCTAAACAGTATACCAAAACTTATCCTTTTCCTACCGGATTTCTGGTTGATAAAATCTGGTAGTATTAAACCAAGAAATTTGCAGTTTACTTTTATGACTATAAATATCGATAGTATAACCCGTCATGGAAACAAAAATAGCACACGATACCAGATATGTAAAGTAATGTGTTTGTACAATTTATTGTATCTCGTTGTAAGAAAGGGTAGAAGTTGCTTCCTGCCTTTGGGATATGAGTATCTGCCGTCGACAAATATTAATTCGGTAGTTGAGTATCGGGATTTAATTTATTGGGGTGCATTTTCTTCCTTTCGGCCATGATTGTTTTTGAGTAATATAATTTCCTGGACTGAGGGTTTCTAAGCTTTTGACTAATTGCAGAAAATAATTCTTTCTCACTATCCAGGCGGTGCACGTATCCAACAATACTGTTTTTCCCTTTCTCCATTTCTGTAACTATTCGTAAGTCGATGCTTGTACTGAACAGGAAAACCGGACAATTTGTGAAAAGGGCTTCCATTGCGAATATGCGAATAGTATTACCCATAAATTCGTTATTTCGGATTAAATCTGCAACAACACCTAAAATGATAAGGTCATTGTATATCTTTTTGTTGTTTACCATATCTCGTAAATCACGAAACGCTATTACCTGGATGTTCATTAATTCGCTGTCAAGGAAAGATTGCAGGGCATATCCAATTATTGGCAATTCGTCAACTACAAGGAGATAACCAGCGGCATTCGCCTTAATCATATTTTTGCGCATAAACTAATCAGGTGGTAAAATATTTTTACCAATTAAACAAAAAAAATGAGTCAAATAGAAGATGGGATTAATAAATGGATACTGGTTATTTATTTTCGATGTACTATACTAAAAGAAGCCTTGTTTTCATTTGGATTAAATTCGTATGCATTAAATTAATGCTGTCTACTTGCAAATTTAAGAGGGAATTGGCTACAAGAATTTAGGTACAACTAATTGTATGGTTTGATATAAATTATTGTATGACACCAATCTTAGTTCCGACAAATATGGTTTTTGAAGTTGATAGTGATTATAAATGGGGATAATAAATTATTTCAGCGACACAGGAACTCATGTGGAACCATTTCCGCCGACAAAAAGGCCGGCAATACCTGGAGAGGCAGCCGGCGAGTAGAACCCTTTGCTATTGAAACTGAGACAGAGGTAAATAAACACACAGTAATAGGGCTACTTTTAAGCAGTAGCAGTCGATTAAAGCCAAAAAAGCGGTACCAGCCGACTTAGACAAGTAGCCGGTACCTTCGTAACCAAAATGTAGAAGTTTATATGAATGCGAATAGTTTAATACTGAAAAAGGCTGTGTATGAGGTACCTGTCTTTATACCATTTGTTAAAACCCCATGTTTGCCTCTTACTTGCAACCCATCTTAATTCCAGAGAATTGAAAAGGTTTCATTTATTTCTCCTTGCAGGCTTCATGCCTTTTTCAATTATTCCTCTCATTTTCTAATCCAGACAGAATACATTTTTAAAATTGCATACAATTATAGAACGCTAAATGGCATTCACAAGTTGCAATTTGTGTTTGTATGCGAGTTTACAATTTATTGTATGTAGAACTGGTACTCCTAGTGCTGTTGAGGGATCGCTATTTTTTTATCTTGCTGCTTTTGCTTCATTAATTGTGTACATAAAATGATAATTCCACCCGTTGTAATTATGATAAGTGTACATAATATTATCAGCTTAATAGGCCTTTTTAAAGGAGTAGTGCTAGCTGGATTTTGAAAAGCCTGTTCCTCTGGACCGAATGGTTGAAGTGCCATATTTTAGTCTTTAATAATTTTTATATATTGAATTTGACTTTCTGTGAACATACTAAAGTGGTATTCACCAATTTTATAGAAAATAGTACTCTTATCTTTTGTGTACGCCCCATAATAGCAGTTTGATTGAAACCCTTTATTCTTTAATTCACTAAGTGGAATTGTTTTACTCCCGGATTTAGAGACAACTTTCTCAAAAAGTTTATAATTAGTCAGGTACCCTTTTCTAAATTCCTTGAGTACTCCATAAAGTTTCTTTTGGGTGGCGGCTTTTTGTAAGATTTTGCATTGTGATGTGCAATACTGTTGATTGCCATGCCCTGGAGTGAAATTGCCACCGCAATAATTGCATTTTTTCATACAATAGTTATTTAATTCTTGAATTAGTAGAAATTGCTTCAGTTCGATTCTCTTTTAATAACTGTAGTATATCGCTTAATAGATAGTAAGTGCGGGGACTACTAGTATCTAAAGTGTGAAAGGGAATGATTCGATCTGCTTTCAGGTATTGAAGCTTCCTTTTAGAGATTTTTAATTTTCGCATCACATCTTCGTCGTCCAGAATGACCTCTTCGGCTGGTCGTTGCGCCTGCTGTACCTCGTACCTGATTAAGTATGCGAGGTCTTTTAAATCGGGATACTTTGAAAACAGTGAAGAAGTGGTCATAACGACTGCAAGCTAGGCAGTCGCTATTTTCCTATCAAATAGCCTGGAGGTTATTTACCGGAGTAAAAAATACTCCGGAATTTATTTTTTCATTTCGAATAGTTTGGCATGATCTTCTGCGAATTTTTTAACCAGAATATCAATAAAATGTTCCCCGCGCTTTCTTGCCAGTATTTGTAAAACCTTTTTATCATAGTTTTTATCGCTTAGCCCAAATAATTTGAAAAAGTCTCGTTTAAATTTGGGGAAAGTTCCACCATCTTTCAGATTAAATTTTAATTGACCACTAGTTCGATAAATAATGTAAAGCAACTCACTGATTTCCAGTTCAGCATTAGGGGACTCCCATGAATAAGGGCTCTTGTTTATATCAGGTTTTTTTTGATGTAAGTCCAGGACTTCTCCTAAAGTTCCCAGCATTTTGTCAAAAAAACCTTTTCTAATATTAAAGTGCTCTTTAAAGTCTTCATAAATGGATATTATTGGCCACTGGAGATATTGAAATTTTCGTGGGCGCCAGTTTCCATTATTGTAAACCTTAAAGACAAGGTCTTGATCAAATGTGAATATTTCATTGAAATTATTTTCAGCAAATCCTCTGTTACACTTTTCAATACAATGAATCAAAGAGTTAGTTATAACGTCAAAACTTTCAGGCCCTTGAATAAATTTAGTTAGCTCATCCGAGAGAATTTTATGGCAATCTTTCAGCGTAGACAGTGTGTAGGATCCGGATCCTGGTTGAATTACCATTTGAATTACACCCAGTGGGGCTACGGGTGGGAGTATATCGACATCGCCGGGATTGTTTACTTCAATATAAATATCCTTGATTTTAACATATTCATAGACTGCTGTCAACTTGTCTACAAATGTCTCGTAAAGGCTAAGATCCAGCGAATTCTCGATTTTGGGGACAGAAGTAGCAAACATTGTTATTATTTTTTATTTTTGAACAGTTCTTATCACGACTGGTGTACTTTCAGAGACATGAGCTAAAGTATAGAATCTAGTAATAGGATTAGCAATAAAATTACTCCTCTATAATGGCTTCATTTCCAGCAGAGTAGATAGTAAAAATATCTGGAAAAGTGTCAATGTATTCTGCAGCGGTTCGAATCCGCTCGGGACCTCAGTAAATGAAAGAAATTAAGGCCCGCCGATTTCCCCGGTGGGTTTTTTTATTGCATCTGGTTAATAAGGAATAAATGTTCATTTACACGCGGAGCGCTCATTTCAACTTTCCCTGGCTGGCGAGTGTAGCCAGTAGTTTTGTATGGTTTCGCTGGTCATCAATCGGTACACCCTGCATCATACCAGGGTAACCGAGGCCCATGTTTATTTTATTATTTGATGTGAAATCAACCGTCATGACAATGGAATGATCGCAGGATGAGCTGGACGTAAATTGTTTAAGTATCCCGTAATACATTACTTCTTTGTCGACCGTTACAGCAAAAGCCGTGAAATCTTTCAGCGCATTTATTTTTGCCATGCCAACATCGGTCAGTGTAAACTGGTAACTGAGGTGCGAATACGATACAATGTCCTGGTTTTTTATCAGCGCAGTTTGTTGTAATACGGATACGGATGAATCCACCCTGCATTTCCCCGGAACAGTTTGAAATGTTTGAAACAGGTAGATTTCAACAACCTGCCCGGCATTAGTATTTCCCTTGTTACAGGATATAATAGAGATGATGGAAATGATATACAAGGTAATGAGCCGCATACAGGCGTTTTTGATGTTGACAGGCAAAATACTGGTATCGTTGCATGGTATCCTTTCGCCTGGCGGGTGATTCCCCCTGGAAACATAGCAGGTCTTTGCTTTTCCGGGTAATACTTTTGCTGATGAATCTCCTCATTTAACTCTAAATTGCAATTCTAAAATTCAGGCGACTATAACTTTCGTTTCATTTTAAAACCTACAACTATGGTACTTTGGATTATTCTTGGCGTAGCAGCCCTGCTCATTTTCTGGATCATCGGTATGTACAATGGAATGGTGAAGTCAAAAATAAAAATTGACAATGCATGGAGTGATATCAGTGTATTTCTGAAAAAGCGTTTCGACTTAATTCCCAACCTGGTTAATACCGTTAAAGGTTATGCTGCCCATGAAAGCCAGACGCTGGAGAAAGTAGTGCAGGCACGCAATGCAGCCGTGGCGGTACCTTCCGGTGATGTGGCTGGTATGGCTGCTGCCAACCAGCAATTGGGTGGTGCATTAAGAGGTCTCCTGGCTATCGCAGAGAGTTACCCCGATTTGAAAGCCAATGCACAATTCCTCGAACTGCAAACAGCCCTGCAAAATATAGAAGGTGATTTGGGCAATTCACGCAGGTACTATAATGCTACGGTGCGGGATTTCAATACCTCCATCCAGCAATTCCCCGGCGTACTGGTCGCCAGGATTGGTGGATTTACTGCGCGCGAATTCTTCGAACTCGACAATAAGGAAGAAGCAAAGAACGTAGAAGTCAAATTTTAAAAAGCTTCCCTTGAAAAGATTTTCACTGCAGCTTGTCCTGGTTATGCTGACTACCCTTTGCGCAAGCGGACAGGGTGGCTATACCATTAAGCACTATAACGTGTCTGTTGTGGTCAACAAAGATGCATCGCTGGACATCACTGAGACGATTGACGTTAATTTTTCCGAAAGCCGTCATGGTATTTACCGTTTAATCCCTTTTCAATACGAACTCGCGCCTTTGCCTTCCGGTACGGAAAAAGCAGACCGGCAACTGGAGTCGAACGGTTATGCCCATACGATAATTGAAGATATCGGTGTGGATGGATGGAAGTATGCTGTCAGCAACCAGGGCGATTACAAGGAAATAAAAATCGGCGACAAGAACAAATACGTTGAAGGAGACCAGGTATACCGCATTCATTATAAAATGCTGAATGCAATTAATTTCTTTTCGGATAAATCTGAATTGTATTTGAACCTCATCGGTGACAAATGGGAGACCAGTATTGACTCCGTAGGGTTTTCCGTTAGTTTATATGATGCATTACCGGCCACCCCATCCTTTTTTGTGGCCACCGGCGCAACGGGTTCACGGGAAAATAATACTGTGTCAACATGGACGGGGAATAAAGTTTTCTCCGGTAAAACAACTGCACCGCTCCAGGCCAATGAAGGCGTAACAGTGGGCGTGGTGTTCCCGCTGAACTTCCTGATCAAGCCAAACTATATGCTGCGGGGAATGGCATGGCTGTTATTACCTGCTGTTATTTTCGTACTGATGTTTTTGATTTGGAACCGTTGGGGTAAAGATGAGAAACTGACCATCACGACTGAATTTTATCCACCCAAAGATGTCAGTCCCAGCGTTGCAGGATATGTAATAGATGATAAACTCGATAAGAGAGATTTAACAGCGCTGGTACCTTATTGGGGCGCAGGCGGCTATTTAAAAATACGTGAAACAGAAAAATCAACTTTTCTCGGCCTGGTTAAAAACAACGACTACGAGTTTATAAAATTGAAAGAACTCCCCGTCACAGCATTGAGTTTTGAAAAAACCTTGTTCAACGGAATATTTGCAACGGGTGATACGGTAGCATTAAGCAGCCTGAAAGATGTATTATATAAAACGATGGATAATGCGAAGCGTGAACTCGAAGCGGAAGTGGACAGGGATGATTATTATGTGAAGAATTCGAGGGGGATGGGGTATTTCTTTTCTTTTCTCGGCTTGGTATCTGCCGGATATGGTATTTATCACTTGGTAAAATACTGGGGTGATCCTTACTGGTATTCTGTGGCGTTTATTGCAAGCGGTATTATCATGTTGTTCTTTGGTGCTTATATGACCAAAAAAACAGCAAAAGGAAATAATCTGTATAAGAAACTGGCAGGCTTTAAAGAATTTATCCAGAAAGTGGAAAAGGACAGGCTTGCCCAATTTTTGAAAGAGGATGAACATTATTTTGATAAAGTGTTGCCTTTTGCGATCGTTTTTGATATTGCTGATACCTGGAAAGATAAACTGAAGGGCCTGGATATACCACCACCCAACTGGTATGCGGGTAACTATACCAATTTCAGCACTTATATGTTTTTAAACAGTCTCGATCATTCCATGAATGAAATGAGTAAAAATTTTTACAGTGCACCCAGCAGCAGCGGCAGCAGTGGTGGGAGCTGGAGTGGTGGCGGTGGCGGATTCTCCGGTGGGGGATTTGGAGGCGGGGGAGGAGGAAGCTGGTAGGATACAAGTCAAAATGCAAAGGTCAAAATGCAAAATTAAAAATGCAAAAAAGAACCAAATCTTAAGAACCAAAAGTCAAAATGGAAAAACCAATAGGTTAAGACAATCTTAGTTTTTCTATCTTTTTTTGAATGAGTTGTTTGTCTGATTGCGTTTTTGCCAGTGAATGTGATTGCTGCAGATTTTGTAAGGCTTTTGTTTGATCCAGGCCGGAATATAATTCACCAAGCAGCATATAATAATAATGGTTGGCGGTGAGATGTAATTTTTCTGCTTCAAGGATGGCTTCCTCCCTGCTATTGGCTTTTGACAATGCATAGGTGCGGTTAAGTGCTGCAATGGGTGAGTATTCCAATTGAAGCAAACGGTTATAATGTTGCAGTATATTCTCCCACTTTTCCTTCGTATCTGCCTTCTGTGTATGCCAGTAAGCAATCGCCGCTTCGAGGTGATATTTCGTTAATTCATTTCCTGTAGCAGCAAGTTGACTATGATAAGCGCCTTTTGTTATCAAAGCGTAGTCCCACAGCGATTCATCCTGGTCCTGGTATAAAATGATATCGCCGTTTTCATTCTTACGCGCTTCAAACCGCGATGCATGAAAACACATCAGCGCATACAATGCATGTACCACGGGAAGATTGGTCGTTTCATTGTCCAGTAACAACTGCACCAGCCTCATGGCTTCCTGGCATAGGTCTTCCCGGAGTACGGCATCACTGCTTTCGGAATAGTATCCTTCATTGAACAGGAGATACAAAGTGGTGAGTACCGTGTTGAGTCGTGACCTGATGTCTTGCTCTCCCGGGAATGCTATCGTCACCTTTTCCTGCCTTAGTTTTTCTTTTGCCCTGAATAACCGTTTATTGATAGTTTCCTTATTGCTGAGAAAAGCATCGGCGATTTCTTCAATGCCAAATCCGCAAAGTATGCGCAATGCAAGTCCTACCTGTGATTCTGCCGGTATCGAAGGGTGACAAATAGCAAACATCATTTGCAACTGGCTGTCCCGTATATTTTGCGGAGATAAATCGATGTCGGTTTCTTCCGTACTATCGGTATTTCTTTTTATACCTGGTGCAATACTGTTGTCAAAAAGATGATTTCGCTGTAAATGATTCCTTGCTTTGTTTTTTGCTACTGTGTACAGCCAGGCAATAGGTTCTGGCGGAATACCTTTCATACTCCAGGTTTGTGCCGCAGTGAGGAAGGTATCACTGGCAATGTCTTCCGCTGTTTCGATTTGATCAAACCCAAATCGTTTGGACAGAACAGAAACGATTTTCCGGTATTCTGTCCTGAATAAATGTGGTATCAGTTCCTGCTGTTCCATAAATGAAAAAGGTTCCTGTAAAATGCTTTATTCTACAGGAACCATATTGCCTTTTAGTGAACACCATCATTTTTTGCAATCTTCCTTACTTCCACGGTATTGCCTTCGCCCTGCAAAACGGGGCAACCTTTAGCAAATTCAACTGCTTCTTCTACAGATTCTGCTTTTACAATGATCAACCCACCAATGGTTTCCTTGATATCTCCAAATGGCCCGTTGGTTACGGTTTTATTAGCATGTACCACTTTTGCATCGGCAAATGGAAGGCCGGTGCCGCTGGTGAATTTATTTTGCGCAGCGATACCACCAATCCAGTCCATGGTTTGTTTCATCCATACCTGGATCTGTTCGGGAGATGCCACTTTCAGGCCATCTTCATGTCTCATGATTAATGCGTACTCGTCCATTTTTTTTGTTTTAAAGCTGCCCTGCGGCAGACGGTTATTAAATGTATGAATTATACACTAATAACAAAGGAACCGGCCACAATTGGACAGTTCCGGTATTATTTTTTCAGGACCGGAAACCAACAACCAGCACCTTTGACAATGGTTTTCAGTGGTGTGCTAAAGGGGTAATGATACAATCCCTTGGTATGCTGGTACTAATTTTATCCGATGGATTTTTTACTCAATTTTAATTGTAAGTTTGACACGTAAACTAACTTTGACTGTTACCAACAACGATTGCCATGTCTTGTAGAAAAAATCTCCTCCTGTTACTGCTTGTATGCTTATTCATTTGTCCTGTTCATGTTTTTTCACAGGCGACTGTTACAGGTAGTTTTACAAAATTGACAGATGGTGTATTGATACAACTTCCCTCATCATCAAAAGACGCTACACGCCTTGTAAAATTACAAGTGGTTTCAGATAAAATAATTCATGTTGTGGCCACACCATTGGATTCCTTTCCCGCATTCAACAGTTTGATGGTAGTAAAAAAGGAATGGCCGCTGGTAAAATGGGATATCACGCAAACCGGAAGTGAGGTGACGCTGTCAACAGCGCTTGTTCATGCAACCGTATCGCTGGTAAGTGGCGAAATACATTTTACGGATAACAATGGTCAACCCATTTTATCGGAACTGAAAAATGGGGGCAGGAATTTTACTCCCGTGACGGTTGAAGGAGAAAACATGTACGGGATAGAACAGCGCTTTGAATCACCCGCTGATGAAGGATTGTACGGATTGGGGCAACATCAAACCGGCCTGATGAATTACCGCGATTATCCGGTAGAACTGGCGCAATACAATACAGAAGTGGCCGTACCTTTCTTGTTATCAGACAAAGGTTATGGTATCTTATGGGACAACTATTCTATTACCCACGCAGTAGACACAAGATCTTTCCTGCCGTTGTCTGATTTAAAATTGTATTCTGCAAAAGGAGAACCCGGGTGGCTGACAGCTACCTATTACAATAAAAATCATCCCGGCGAAGTCATGTATGCACGACCAGAATCGGTATTGGATTATGAATACCTGCAGCAACAGAAAAATTTCCCTGCCGAAATCAAATTGGGCGAAGTCACTGTTACCTGGGAAGGATCCATTGAATCGGGTGTAACGGGGATGCACAACCTTTTATTTAAGTCTGCAGGTTATGGCAAATTATGGGTTGACGGAAAATTATTAATTGATCGCTGGCGGCAGGCCTGGAATCCCGGTTCTGTATTACTGAAATTGCCAATGGAAAAAGGAAGGAGGTATTCTTTAAAAATAGAATGGAACCCGGATGGCGGTGAATCTTATATAAGTTGTAAATGGCAGCCGCCATTACCGGATAATCGCCGGAATGAATATGCTGTCGCATCGGAAACAGGGACAGCCATCGATTATTATTTTGTGTATGGTAAAAGCATGGATGAAGTCATCAGCGGGTACCGTTCTTTAACTGGTAAAGCGCCGATTGTACCGAAATGGGCGATGGGACTCTGGCAAAGCCGCGAACGGTACAAAACCCAGGACGAGATATTGAAAGTGACGGATGAATTCAGGAAAAGAAAGATCCCGCTGGATAATATTGTACTCGACTGGTCGTACTGGGAACAGGACAAATGGGGCAGCCAGGAATTTGATCTCACCCGCTTCCCGGATGCAGCAGCCATGATTAAAACATTGCACGAACAATACAACACGCATTTCATGATATCGGTGTGGCCAAAGTTTTATGAAGGGATCAGTAATTATAATTATTTCAATGAAAATGGCTGGCTGTACAAAAGAAATATTGCCAACCGGCAAAGGGATTGGATCGGCAAGGGATATGTATCTACTTTCTATGATGCATTTAATCCGAAAGCAAGAGAAGCATTTTGGGGATTGCTGAATAAGTTTTTGTATCCAAAAGGGATCGATGCCTGGTGGATGGATGCTACGGAACCTGATATTTATTCCAATAACACCGTTGAACACAGAAAGCAGTTAATGACACCGACTGCATTAGGGCCTGGTGCCAAATACTTCAACGCGTTTCCTTTACTAAATGCATCTGCGGTATATGAAGGACAGAGAAAAGCAGATCCCAATAAACGTGTATTTATTTTAACGCGCTCTGCTTATGCCGGCTCACAACGGTATGCTGCCGCTACCTGGAGCGGTGATATTTCTGCCAGATGGCATGACTTTAAAGATCAGATAGCAGCAGGGTTGAATTTCTCCATGTCAGGCATTCCTTACTGGACATCGGATATCGGCGGTTTTGCGGTGGAACACCGGTATGAAAATGCAAAGGGAAAAGAACTGGAAGAATGGCGTGAACAAATGACGCGCTGGTACCAGTTTGGCGCATTTTGTCCATTGTTCCGCGTTCATGGTCAATATCCGTACCGCGAGATATTTAATGTGGCGCCTGACAATCATCCTGCTTACCAAAGTATGCTGTATTACGATAAACTGCGCTACCGCCTGATGCCGTATATCTATTCGCTCGCTGGTAAAACATATTTTGACAATTATACCATCATGCGTGCACTCGTCATGGATTTTACCAACGATCCTATGGTAAAAAATATTGGCGACCAATATATGTTTGGACCATCTTTATTGATCAACCCGGTTTATTCATTCGGCGCTACGACCCGGAAACTGTATTTACCTGCGGGAAATGGATGGTATGATTTGTATACAGGTAATTATCAAAATGGCGGACAGTCAATCGAAGCCGCTGCTCCCATGGAAAGAATACCGGTATTTGTAAAAGAGGGGTCAATTATGGTATATGGACCCGATATGCAATACAGTACAGAAAAACCTGCTGATCCACTTACGCTGTATGTCTATACAGGCAAAGATGCCACCTTTACTTTGTATGAAGATGAAAACGTGAATTACAATTATGAAAAGGGGGCGTATTCAAAAATTACTTTCAACTATAACGAACAAACAAAAACACTGACGATGGGTGATCGTGAAGGAAGTTTTGCAGGCATGATGCAGCAGAGAACGCTGCGCGTCATCTGGATTGATAGTAAACATCCAAAGCCGCTCGACTTTGGGAGGGAAGCAGATAAAGTCATCCGTTATAAGGGTAAACACATTTCCGTCAAATACTGAATTGAATGATTATGAAAAAATATATTCTTACAACTTCAGGTATCGCCTGTTGCCTCTTTCTGTATATAGCTTCCACACAGGCGCAGTCAAATGCAAGAACAGTTGAATCATTTAACAGCGGCTGGAAATTTAACCTGGGCGATGATGCAGGGGCCAAAGAAGTAAACTACAACGATAACAACTGGCGCAGCCTTCAGTTGCCGCATGACTGGAGCATTGAAGGGAAATTTGATAAAGACAACCCTGCTACAGCCGGCGGTGGTGCTTTGCCCGGTGGCATTGGATGGTACCGTAAAACATTTGTATTGCCGGTTTCTGCAAAAGACAAACATGTATTCATTGATTTTGATGGCGTATATATGAACAGTGAAGTATGGATCAATGGGCATTATCTTGGCGTACGGCCTTATGGGTACAGTTCTTTCCGGTATGATCTTACACCCTATGTCCAATTCGGTTCAGCGAAAAATATTGTTGCAGTTAAAGTAAACAATGCGCAGCAGCCTAATTCGCGCTGGTATTCCGGTTCGGGTATTTACAGGAATGTATGGCTGGTTACCACCAACGACATATTTGTGGATCATTGGGGAACCTATGTTACTACGCCAACTATCACCCGGCAGTCGGCAACTATCCAGGTGAAGACAACAGTTCGCCTATTGAATACCGTTCAGCAGAATACCAGTCTTACGACTATTGTATATGATGCGGGCGGGAAAGAAGTACAGCGAAAATCATCGGCTGTAAAATGGAAAGATGGATTAGCAGAAGTCACCCAGGAATTACTGGTGGCGAATCCAGTACTTTGGTCGATTGATCATCCAACCTTGTATAAGATTGTTTCGCAAATCAACAGCAATGGAAAGATTACGGATACTTACACCACCCCATTCGGTATACGGTATTTTGAATTTGACAGTGATAAGGGATTTTTACTAAATGGGAAATCTATAAAAATAAATGGCGTCTGCGATCACCACGATCTCGGTTGCCTTGGTGCTGCCATTAATACAAGGGCACTGGAGCGCCAGCTCGAAATATTAAAACAGATGGGCTGCAATGGCATTCGTACATCGCACAACCCGCCCGCACCGGAGTTGCTTGATCTTTGTGATAAGATGGGTTTTATTGTCATGGATGAAGCATTTGACATGTGGAAGAAACAGAAGAATCCATTTGATTATCATTTGTATTGGGACGAATGGCACCAAAAAGATTTGGAAGATATGGTGCTGCGCGATCGCAATCACCCGAGTGTGTTTATCTGGAGCATTGGCAATGAAATTCCAGAACAGGGCGATACATCCGGTACAAGAATTGCCAGTGAACTGGCTTCCATCGTTCGCACGCTGGATGCAACGAGGCCGATTACATCTGCCTGCGACCGGCCCGACAAAAGCAATAAAATTATCAGTTCCGGCGCATTGGACCTGGTTGGCTACAACTATCACCAGTTTATGTATGAAGGGTTCCCAAAATTATATCCCGGCAAAAAGTTTGTCAGCACCGAAAGCGTATCTGCCCTGCAGACACGTGGTCATTATGATTTAGTTCCATCCGACAGTATTCGCCGCTGGCCCGAGCGTTGGGACAAACCATTTGACAAGGGCAATGCCGATTTAACGGTGTCTGCCTATGATAATGTGTCTGCGCCCTGGGGCTCTACACATGAAGAGACCTGGAAAATCATTAAGAAGCATGCTTTTCTTTCCGGTCAGTTTATCTGGACAGGTTTTGATTATCTCGGCGAACCAACTCCCTATAACTGGCCTGCGCGCAGCTCATATTTCGGAATTATTGACCTTGCTGGCTTTCCAAAGGATGTATATTATATGTACCAGGGGGAGTGGACAAATAAAGATGTGCTGCATATTTTCCCGCACTGGAACTGGAAGCAGGGTGATACAGTGGATATCTGGGCTTATTACAATCATGCAGATGAAGTGGAATTATTTCTTAACGGCCAGTCATTGGGCATACAAAAAAAATCCGGCGATGATTTACATGTAAAATGGCGCGTGCCGTATACACCGGGTGTTGTAAAAGCGGTGTCGAGAAAGAATGGTAAGGTTGTATTGACAAAGGAAATTAAAACAGCAGGTGCACCGGCGAAAATTATACTTACTGCTGACAGGAGTATGATAAAGGCAGATGGCAGTGATTTGTCTTTTGTAAAAGTCACCATCGTTGACAAAAATGGTATCGTTGTGCCAACAGCAGATAACCTGGTTTGGTTTACCGTTAGCGGAAGTGGATGGATAGCGGGTGTTGACAATGGCAGTGAAACGAGTATGGAATCATTTAAAGCCAGCGAAAGAAAAGCGATGAATGGGCTGTGTTTGGCCGTGCTGCAGTCGAACGGTAAAAAGGGAACGATAACATTACGGGCTATTTCGGATGGATTGGCACCGGCAAGTATTATATTGCAGGCAAAATGAAAGAAGGAGGCTGATGAGAAAGGGTAAGGCAAAAAAGCCGGGAACGAGATTTTATGGTAAGTTAGCGCTGTATAATATCGGGTTGTTCCTGTTGTTGCTGGTGATAACAGCTTTTGTAGCATACGGCCTTGGATTCAGGGGGAAGCGGCATTTTCACTGGCAGGTATTGCTGCTGTATATCATGGCGGCGTTGGTACAGTTGATTGTAAACTATACCTTGTTTAAGAAGGAAATTGTCAAAAATCGCCCACTCGAAAAAATTATTGTATCCCTGGTTATATTGATATACCTGCTTTACTACGTAATTATGCGATAAGTTAAAATCGATTTGGTTCTTGCTATTTATGATTTAGACTGACCAGGCTCCATTTTATTTTCTCCCCGTTGCAGCCCAGAATATCCCTGCATACAAATGATTCAGGAAAACAGGATCGCTGAAATTGGCAGGTATATGCCCCAGCGCAGTATAAAATGCACGGCCGCCATCAAAAGTATGGTACCATGCCACCGGGTGAAATTTACCCATGCCTTCTCCTTTTTTTGTTCCCCAGTCTGCCTTTGCATTATAACTGTTTTCATCAATGGAAAGAATATAATTCAAACCGGATGTTTTTTCCGGGCCAAACTCATACCATTCGTCTGTCCATAATTTAGTTTCGGTAAAACCCTGCAGGCCGGGGAAATTGGGATCAACGATGTTAATACGCGCCGTTTGAATGGCAGGATGTATCACAAACATCCTTCCCACCAGTTTGGTATACCATTCCCAATCATATTCTGTATCGGAAGCACTGTGTATACCAACATATCCTTTCCCGGATTGTATAAATCGTTCCATTACTTTTTGCTGCGCCGAATCAAAAATATCACCGGTAGTATTCAGGAAAATAACTGCCTGGAACTGCTCCAGGTATTTATCCGTAAAACCATTGGGGTTTTCAAACAATACCACGTCGAAGAAATGACGGATGCCCAATTGCTGCAAAGCGACCACACCATAATGCAATGATTCGTGGTGCCAGCCTTTGGTAGTGGTTACCAGCAATACTTTGAATTGTTTCTGCTGGGCGTTCACTGAAATGCAGAGTGCAGATTGTAAAAGAAGAATTATCAGCAAAGACTTTATGGCTTTCATGTCGTTTATTTTTTATACTACAATTGATACTAATTTACTGATGATTGTTGAGGGTACTGTTTTTATTTCAAACTTGCCATATCTATCACAAAGCGGTACTTCACGTCGTTTTTCAGCATGCGTTCGTATGCTTCATTGATATAATGCATGGGGATTACTTCCACATCGGCTGTGATGTTTTTCTCCGCACAAAAATCCAGCATCTCCTGTGTTTCTACTGTACCCCCAATCATTGACCCGATGATGCATCTCCTGTTTTTAATCAGCTCGAAGGGATTGATCTTTGGTTCATCTTTTGGCAGGCCAACCACCAGTAATTTACCGTGTACATTTAACAGCTTCAGGTAAATTTCATAATCGTGGTTACCGCTCACAGCATCCAGCACTACGTCAAAATGGCTTTCCAGTTTTTTCATGGCATCGGCATCGGTACTTAAAATAAAATAATGCGCTCCCAGTTCCTTTGCATCTTTTGCCTTGGAAGGAGAAGTGCTGAGCATGGTGACTTCTGCACCCATGGCCACTGCAAATTTTACCGCCATATGACCCAGGCCGCCCAATCCTGCTACTGCTACTTTATCACCTTTTTTTACATTGGCATATTTCAATGGCGAATAGGTGGTGATGCCGGCACAGAGCAATGGCGCGACGCCGGCTAAATTTAATTTATCCGATACATGGTACACCCATCTTTCGTCGCAAACAATTTGTGTGCTGTATCCTCCCTGTGCAATGGTTACCTTGTCCCTTTCATAACCATTGTATGTTCCCGTCATGCCTTCTGCGCAGTATTGCTCCATATAACTTTTACAGGGATTGCAAACACGGCAACTGTCCACCATCACGCCAACGCCTGCTGTTTGACCCGATTTAAATTTTGAAACATGGCTGCCCACTTTGATAACCTTGCCTACAATTTCGTGTCCCGGTACCATTGGGTACATCGATCCTCCCCATTCATCGCGGGCCTGGTGTAAATCTGAATGACAAACACCTGAAAACAATATATCAATTAACACATCGTGTTCCCTTAAATCTCGTCTTTCGAATGAAAACGGAGCCAGTGGTGCCGTCGGGCTCATCGCTGCATATGCTTTTACCGGTATCATCTTTATTATTTTTTTGAAGTAAGTTAACTGTGCTTGTTTACAGTAGCTGAAATAACAAGTTATTCGTAAAATCTTTTTTCAATAACCGTAATATCTTTTTCTCCCATAATGATGGCCTTGCCGGCTACCTGGAAAAATAAAGAACTTTCCACCACACCCGTAATTCCCTGGGTCAATTCTTCTGCCAGTTTAGGTGCGGGCCAATAAGCAAACCAGGTGTCGGTTAAATAATTTCCATTGTCGGTGATTGCCGCGCCTGTTTTCTTATCACTCATTCTAATCTCCGTCCGGGAGCCGGGAAACAAATAATCCATTCGGTGCATCACGTATGAATATGCTTCTGGTAAAACTTCCAGTACCAGTGGAAATTTTACATCAAAATGTTCCGTGTATTTGTTTTCGTCACCAATAATAACAAATTCTTTGGCCATCGAGGCCGCAATTTTTTCCCGGGTATGAATACCACCACCACTTTTCAGGGCATTCAGGTCTTCATCAAACTGATCGCAGCCATCAAAATAAATATCTATCGAACTGAAACAGGACAATGGAAACAGTTCCAGCCCATTTTCAATCATTAATTGTTGCGTTACAAAGGAAGAAGTTACAAAACGAAATTTTCGCCCTTTATTTATTTCTTCCTTCAATTGGTCAATTAAATAAGGTATGGAGGAACTGGCACCTAACCCTACGATATTATTATCCTTTACCAGGCTAATCGCTTTTTCTGCGAGGGCTTTTTTGAGATCCATTATTATTTGATTAAACCAAATTACATCCTGTTACAATTCTCCCTTCTTCATTTCCTGCATGGCATAGTCTGCTGCACGTGCCGTGAACGCCATATAGGTGAGCGAAGGGTTTTGTGTGGAAGTTGAAGTCATCATAGCGCCATCGGTTACAAAAACATTCTTACAGGCGTGCAACTGGTTCCATTTATTCAGCATGGAAGTTTTAGGATCATTTCCCATCCTGCAGCCACCCATTTCATGGATATCCAAACCTGGCGCCTGTTTGGAGTCACTGGTTTTTATTTCTGTAAACCCTGCCTTTGTATACATTTCCGTCATTTGTTCGAAGAAGTCCTTTATCATTTTCTCATCGTTGTCATCATACCCGATATTGATATCCAGCAATGGAATGCCCCATGCATCTTTTTTCGAAGCATCGAGGCTCAGGGTATTTGTTTCCTTTGGTATGGTTTCTCCCATCATTTGCGAACCCACATACCATGCGCCCAGTTCTTTTGTGGCGAGTTGATCTTTCAGTGTAGTACCGAAACCGTCATAATTAATTTGCCGCCCCCTGCCACCGCCAAAGGTAACAGCATAACCACGGAGAAAATCTGTCTCCTGTTTGTGCAGGTTGCGGAAACGCGGCAGGTAGGCGCCGGTCGGTGTGCGGCCTTCCGTGGTGGATTCTTTCAGCCCATCAAATTTTGCGGACATGCGTGCCCGGTAGTTGTGAAAGGCCATGTATTTTCCCAGTACACCACTGTCGTTGCCCAATCCATGAGGAAAGCGGCTGGAGACAGAGTTTAATAAAATTAAATTGCTGTTCAGTGCGGCCGCATTGAGGAATATTACCCTTGCGAAATATTCGGTCACTTCTTTTGTGTTGGCATCGATCACCCTTACGCCGGTAGCTTTTCCTTTTTTATCGTCGTATATAATGGAATGCACCACAGCATGGGGGTGGAGGGTGAGGTTGCCTGTTTTCAATGCCCATGGAATAGTGGAGGAGTTGCTGCAGAAGTAACCACCAAAAGGGCAACCACGCTGGCATAAATTCCTGTTCTGGCATTGTCCCCTTCCCTGGTCGAGATGAATTTGTGCGGGTTCGGTTAAATGTGCGCAGCGTGCATAGATAACATGACGATCCTTAAAATTTTTCTCCACTGACTCTTTGAAATGTGTTTCAATACAACTCATTTCAAGCGCCGGTAAAAATTCTCCATCGGGTAGGTTGGGTAAACCATCTTTATTACCGGAGATGCCTACAAATTTTTCGACATAACTGTACCAGGGTGCAATGTCTTTATACCGGACGGGCCAGTCAACTGCATAACCATCGCGTGCAGGGCCTTCAAAATCAAAATCGCTCCATCGTTGTGTTTGCCTGGCCCACAACAATGATTTACCACCTACCTGGTAACCCCGTATCCAGTCAAATGGTTTTTCCTGGACGTAAGGATGTTCGTTATCTTTTACCACAAAGTGCATGGCGTCTTCGTGGAATACATAGCAACGGCTGGCAATCGGGTTTGCCTGCTGGATATTATAAGGAATCTGCCCGCGGTGTTCAAACTCCCATGGGTTCATGTTGGTAGTCGGGTAATCTTTTAAATGTTTTACATCCCGGCCACGTTCCAGCATCAGTGTTTTCAATCCCTTTTCAGTAAATTCTTTCGCTGCCCATCCACCGGTCATTCCGGAGCCGATGACAATTACATCAAATGTGTTGTTGGTATCGCCCATAATAATACAGGTTAATAAGTTTGTTATGCAGAAGCTTTTACTGGTACGCATCCGTGATAGCGGCCGGGCACCAGTTTGTAAATATTAATATTGGTCAGGTAAAATTTGGAAGTCGTATACGCCTGGATGGTCAGTCGTTTCACCGTATTGTAAAAGAATTGCTGATCGTCTTTGCTGTCTTTGGCAGATTCTATTTGCTGCAGAAAGCTGGTTCTTTGTTCCGGCGTACAGGCTGTAAAAGAATGACCAAATTTTGTGGCACAGGTTTTCTCAAACTGCTCCATGCCTTTGATGAATTGCTGCTGATCTTCTTTTTTATAGCAATCATCGAGCATGGTCAATGCAAACAGGTGCGCGGAAATATCCTTGGCGCCCGGTGTGCTGGTAGCGGGAATAATGGTTTCGGCCAGTTCGGCCAGCATTTTTTCCTGGTCGCCATCAATCACCATGTTTTTCAAAATGATGGAAGCCTTGCTTTTGTCCTGCATACATGCTGGTATGAGCGCCATACCTGCAGATACAAATAAAAATTGCTGAATGGCTTGTCTCCGGGTAACTATCATACATCAAAGCATAATGGGGTGAAGCAAATCGTTTGTTAACGGAACTAAATGTACACATGAAGTTACTGCAAGCAGCCAAGCCGGGGTATTTTTTCTTCTGATTCATTTATACTGCTGCGGTAATAATAATTTAGTATTATAACCGGCAAAAAAAGTATACTGGCCAGTTTGATATGGAAGAAACGGGGACTGGTAAAAACGTGAACGGCGCGGCTTTTCTTAGGAGGATCAAACCCGAGAAGAATTTTCACCGGCATATTATTGAATAATTTTAACAGAAGCTTGGACAGTCTTGCCAAAAGGGTAACATACTTTTAGGAGTATATGGCAAAACTATACTTAGCTGCTGTTCTTTTACTGTTTTCGCTTCAACTGTTCTCCCAAAACGATATACTCGTTTTTAAAAAGAAGAATAAAACCATCGCCACCTATGCAAAAGGGTCGTATATATCTTTTCTCACCAGGGATCATCAAATGATCAAGGGTATCATCACGCAGGTCATCAATGATTCTTTCTACATGAAAGAAGAAGTGGTGCGCTACAGTATGATGGGCAATGATACTTTTCATTACAGCGGTTGGCGGTATGCTATCGGCGATGTATATGCACTTCCCAAAAAAGGGATATTGATTGATAAAAAGAATGGCCGCTACCAGATTAGTACAACAGGCGGTCATTTGCATTGGTATTGGGTCAAGAGCGGCTGGCTTTTCCGCACTGCAGGTATTGGCTATGCATCACTCAATGTCGCCAATGGGATCATCAACAATGATTTATCTTTTGCTGAATACAAAACACCATTGGCTATTGCAGGGGGCAGTTACCTGTTTGGATGGATACTGCGCTGGCTGTACACGCCCTGGTTGCGAACTGGAAATAAATACCAGCTCAGGACGATTAAATTGAGCAGGTAACAGCGTATCAAAAGTAATTTCTTTTTTGAGACTCTATCTACGCGGTAAATTATTATTTCAATAGTATTACTTTCTTTCCGTCAATTCTTCTCACGGTAAGTAATCCACCTGAATTCATTGTCTTCCATTCGTATCCTTCACCGCTGTTGTTTTCTTTTATCGGTTTGTTGTCCAGCAATACACCTGATGGTTTTTTCTTCAGCCGGATATTTTCTGTGCCACTGGCATCAAATGCCCGGTAAAACAATTTTACTTTATTGCTGTCTACATTTTCAAAACCCAGGAAAATATATTTCTTCAAAAAGCCGGCGTAGTCTGCTTGTTGTATCACCGATGTGCTGGATATAATATGATCTTCACCTGGTGCAGTAAGTGATGGTATGGCATCCATGGCACGCAGGTAATGGCGTATATAATCTCCATAACCATCGGTCAGCCAGGGTTCATCCTGCGGAAAACGGTTTTTCCCGTCGAAGTCCACCATATATGTAGCCCAGTTTAATTCACGGACAGCATTTTCATATAAGGAACTGTCGCCCGATAAACTTGTATAGAGTAATTCATCTGCTGCCTGCCGGGATGAATGACTGTTGGCGGGTGTTTGGTAAACTGTTTGTTCATTCGTAACTACCACGCCATATTTTTTCCACTTATCGTTGGCAAAATTTTTATGTACCCAGTCAATGATCTTTTTTACATCGGATTTCCATTCGGGAAAATAATTCCGGTGCTCCATGATAAACCTGGCAAATGTCATGGCATTGATCTGTGTTTCGCTCCACCAGTCAACATCTTCAAAAAAAGGACCCCATTTGTTTTCCTTCATCGGTACGTCTTTCATCCATTGCAGGAACTTATTAAAAGACGACTGGTACAAAACGGTGTTCCCTTCTTTCATGGCAACCAGGTCGAGAAACAGTTGCATGGTCGGCGCCCAATTGCTGGTATAGCCCGCTGTGTCGATCCAGGTCCCGGTAAAATCGTGGTTGCGCAGCAGCACCGGAGCATTGGTAAATGCGTTTACTTTAAATGGCAGTGGTGAGTAATTGATGTTCCCGTCCTGTATATGCGAGCAAAGTGTATTGGCTATTTTAATGGCGTCATCGAGGTAAAACCTGTTTTCAGTTATTTTGTACAGATGCACCAGTTCCAGGCCAAACGATCCGGCTTTATCCGGTTGCGCCACATCTTTTCCGGCGCGCATATCGCCATCATATTTTCCTGAATAGATATAAGTATTGTAGGGAAATGGAATGTTTGGCCATGCGCAATTATCGGGGGAGAAACCATGGCTGATATAATAATCAGCAATGAAATTCATATTGGCTTTCACACGTTCATTGCCACTGTATGCATAATACAACCGCCACGAAGACAATGCCATGGCAAACTGATCGCCGCCAATACCACGCGGGTCATTAAATGCGGCATTCCAAACCTGGTGGTTCATATAATAGGGCAGCCCGTTCATATCATGCCGCATTGTATCCCAGAAATTAAATACAATATTTACGATGTGGTTGTAAGCTGTACCGGGATTATCATTGTACCAGGGAACTATCTTACCACCTTTGTCTGTTTTTATTGGATGATAAATTAATATCTCTGGTTGCTGTGAAAACAACTGCAGGCAGAACAGGCAGGCGAAAGAGCAGGAAAGCAATCGGTGAAACATAAAACAATTGTTTTGGTACAAAATTATTATTCATTAAATGTAAGATGAATTGTGATAGGTTGCTGCAAATAGCATCGCCGATCCGTTGAACGATTGCATTGCGTACCTTCACAGGGGCAGGGCCATTGCTTTTGCCATCAAACAACTATTGTTCCGTTTATTCAATTCTTACTGCCATGCGTAGCCTATACCGTATTCCGGGCTTATTTTTTTTGGTCGTTGCATCTTACACAGTTATTGCACAGCAACCGGTATTTCCTTCCGGAAAGTTTACCATTTACAGGGATAAAGTAGTACAGGGAAAATTTGAAGCAAAGGCTTTGAGTGCTACGCAAATCACCAGTAACTATGTCAGCCCGGCCAATGAATATCAATCTTCCACCATCTCCTTTAAGTTCGCCATCAATGGCCGCGACAATGAAATGCCTTCGGGCCAGGATCATCATTTTACAGTTACTGCTACCGATGGAATGGCAGAAACGCCTGTCATTATTTTTGGCAAACAACTGAATACCGAAACCGGCAAAAACAGTTTTCTCGCTCCCAATACAAAACTGACGATCAGGGTAGACATGAAGGAGGTGCTGAAGCAATTCAGTGAGAAAGGCTTTTATACCACTTTCAGTGGTACAAAAATATACAGGGAAGATTTTAAAGGCTTGTACATCGCCGGTGGTACTGCACCGATGATCTGGGACTTTGATAACCTGGTGCACCACGATAACCTGCAGTTAAAAGATCCCGATGGTGATGGTATATATGAAACAACATTGATCCTAAACGCAAAGGAGGATCAGAAACAAACGGATGCAGCCTGGAACCTGTCGAAAGACATCAGTGCATTTCCCCAATACCAGTCGGACAATGTATTGGCCAATGCATTGTACAATATGTCTATTGAAGAAATGATAAAAGCGGTTGAGCCTGACAGCACTTTCAGAACAGGGAAGGAGTGGGCAGGTGTATGGACAAGAGATATCAGTTACAGTATTATCTTGTCCATGGCGTATTTGCAGCCGCAGGTAGCGAAATACAGTTTGCTGAAAAAGGTCAATAAGAAGAAGCGGATTATCCAGGATACCGGGACTGGTGGTGCATACCCGGCATCGACCGATCGAATGATCTGGGCCGTGGCTGCCTGGGAAGTATATAAAGCAACCGGCGATAAGGATTGGCTGCAACTGGTGTATGAAATTATTAAGAACTCCATCAGTGATGACATGCACAATGCATATGATCCCGTGACGGGTCTTGTGCGGGGTGAATCATCCTTTCTCGACTGGCGTGAAGAGACCTATCCCAAATGGATGCAGCCCGCAGATATTTTTGAAAGTGAATGTTTGGGGACGAATGCTGTGCATTACCAGGCGAATATTGTATTGAGTGAAATGGCCAAACTATTGCACGAGGAAAAAGTGGCTATTGCACATGCAGCCATTGCGAAGAAGATCAAAGATGGCATCAACAAGTATTTGTGGGTGCCTTCCAAAGGATATTACGGACAATTTCTGTATGGAAGAAATTATAAGATAGTATCACCGCGTTCGGAAGCATTGGGCGAAGCGCTGTGTATTTTATTTGGTATTGCCGGTGAAAAAAGATCAAGACAGATCATTGCATCTGTTCCGGTGACCGATTATGGGATATCCTGTATTTACCCGCAAATTCCCAATATACCGCCTTACCACAACAACGCTGTCTGGCCTTTTGTGCAATCCTACTGGGCTTTGGCTGCTGCGAAGACAGGCAATACTGCTTCGCTGTCGGAATCTATCAGTGATATCCGCCGCCCGGCAGCTTTGTTCCTGACGAACAAAGAAAACTTTGTAGCTGATAATGGCGATTTTGCCGGCACACAGATCAACAGCAGCAATATGCTGTGGAGTTTGTCAGGAAATATTGCCATGATACACCGGGTCATCTTTGGAATCGGTTTTGAGCCTGGTGGGCTGCGCTTTCATCCTGTTATTCCCAGGGAGTTACCGGGTAAACACATACTCACCAATTTTAAATACAGAAATGCTGTACTTACTATCGAAGTCGAAGGCGCGGGTGATAGCATCAGTCGCTTTACAGTTGATGGAAAAGCACAGTCAACAGCCTGGCTGTCCGGCGGTATAATTGGAACGCATACTGTAAAAATAGAAATGGCGAAGCAGCCATTTAAACTGTGGCTTTATCACAAGACGGCTAATTATTTTTCTCCCGCTGCACCGATTGTTCACCTGGAATCGAATATGCTGGCATGGGATAAACTTCCGGGTGATATTAGTTTTATCATTTTTAAAAACGGGAAACAACTTGTTACCACCGGGGCTACTTCCTATACCATAACAACTGGTGACTATGCCGAATACCAGGTGATGGCTGTTGATAAAAAAGGGATTGCCTCTTTCGCCAGCGAGCCCGTGGCAGTGGCAGGGAACCATCAAACTGTGTATGAGGTGGAGGACTTTAATGCGCCTTCTGATTTTCCCTGCAAAGGATTTACCGGAAAGGGATTAAGCGAAACCAATAAAACGATCAACAAACCAATAACGATACCGGTGGATATAACCATTGCCGGAAACTATGCCATCGACTTCAGGTATGCTAACGGCAACGGCCCCACGAATACGGAAAACAAATGCGCTATCCGGTCGTTGTGGGTGAATGGTAAAGAGAAAGGAACCATCATATTACCACAGCGGGGTGTGAAGGAATGGAGCAACTGGGGCTATAGCAACAGCGTGATGGTGCATCTTGACAAAGGAAAGCACACCATTACACTGCAACTGGAAGATTATAACGACAATATGAACGGGGAAATCAACCAGGCTATGCTGGACAATATGCGCGTTACCAGGCTTCAGTAAGAGGGTGGTTGTGCACGGATACAATGTATAATTATCATTTACCGGTGATATTTTACCCGGTACCGGAGAATGCTGGTATCATACGCCAATAGCAGTATCATTAACATTTTCCACCCTCCTGATATTTTTCCTGCGGAGAATATTCATAATCCAGTTTTAATGTGTTTGCCTGTGACAAGCGAAAGAAAATATGTATTTTCAGCCCTGCCTGCTTTCCTTTTGAATGAAATATCCGTATGAAAGAGTGTGTGTTTGTGATAATAACCCGGTATACGGTTCCCTAACTTCCCTGCTGAATGATGAAAACCTTTGTACTTGCCATTTTACTTATTGGGCTGCCGGCCTGTTTTGCAAACGCGCAAACCTGTACCGGCAGCCTCGGTGACCCCATCATCAACGAAACTTTCGGCACCAATCATTACGTGCTCCCCGCCTATAAAACAAGCTTCAAAAGTGTTGGCGGCTGTCCTTCCCCCGGTACTTATACCATTGCTAATTTTTTGTTTGGCTGCGGCCCCAACAGTTGGGTAAAAATGATTGGTGATCATACACACGACCAGGGTGGGAATTATATGCTGGTGAATGCAGAGAATGAAAAGGGGACGGTTTATACGGACACGGCAAAAAGTTTGTGTGGTAATACCATTTACCAGTTTGGTGTGTGGATTACCCCGGTAATGACAAAGTTTGCCTGCGGCGGAAATCCTGTTTTACCCAATATAAAATATAAGATTACAACCCTGTCAGGTACTGTGCTGGCATCCGATAGTACAGGTAACCTTCCTATAGTTGATGACCGTGTATGGAAATTCTATGAACTTGTTTTCAAAACAGCACCCGGCCCCGGTACCTCCGATGTCATTGTTAGCCTGACCATTGATCCTCCTTTTGGATGCGGTGCTGGTTTTGCACTGGATGATATTACATTGAAGCCCTGCGGCCCGGTCATCTCTGCATTGATTGATGGCAGCGTGGGGCCTGCGGAGGTTTGCGCCGATTATACCAACCCGTTTATCATGACGGCCAGTTACTCTACAGGTTTTGCCGACCCGGTTACACAATGGCAGAGCAGTGTTGATTCCGGCAAAACATGGGTCGACATCCCAGGTGCAACCACGCTTACCTATGCCGTGCCGCATCGTACAACCGGTACTATATTGTACCGTATTGGCATCGCAGAAAGGGAGAATATCGGTTCTGTGAAATGCCGTATTAATTCCAACGCCATCTATACAGCTATACATCCTGTGCCACTGCACAATCCTCCGAAAAATGTATTCGGCTGCCTGGATAAAAATTATGCATTTCCCGAAGCCGATCCCAGTGCATTGCAGGTATTGTGGCAGGGGCCGAACGGGTTCAGTTCAGTATCGTATACCCCGGTGATACCGGCTATTCAGTACCGTGATACAGGATTGTATACATTGCGGCAAACATTTTATTTCGGTTGTGTTACGTTTGACACATTATTCCTGAAAGTATATCCCGGCACTACCATCACTGTGCAACCTGCGACGCCTGTATGCGAGGGGCAGAGTGAGCAATTATTCGCTGCTGCGTCCGACAGTGTTGGGTTCCTGTGGACGCCATCATCCGGTTTATCAAATCCCTTGATTGCAAATCCCGTTGCATCGCCAAAAGATTCCACCTTGTATAAAGTACTTATCACAAATAAGTATGGCTGTAAAGATTCTGCCAATGTAAAAATTGATGTGTACCGAAACCCGGTGGCCAACGCAGGGCCTGACAAAGTAATACTACTGGGAGATACAGCTACGCTGAATGGATTGGTTAAAGGTACTTCGGTAAATTATTATTGGACACCTGCTACATTTTTGAGTGATGATAAGGCTACTACACCGTTTGCCTACCCGCCAGTCAACAGCAATTATACCTTGCATGTGGAATCAACATTGGGTTGCGGCACATCAACAGATGAGGTAAATGTAAAGGTGTACAGCAATTTTGCCATTCCCAATGCATTTACACCCAATGGTGATGGCAGGAATGATAAGTTTGAAGTGCTGACGCTGGACAATTATAAATTGTTGCACCTGCTTATTTATAACCGCTGGGGTCAACTGGTTTTTAAAGCGGAGGGTGCATACAAGGGATGGGATGGAACATTTAGAGGAGAGCCACAACCGGCGGGTACGTATGTATATCACCTGGAACTGCAGGCGCCACGCCGACCGAAAATATCACTCAAGGGGACATTGCTGCTGATTCGGTAACCCACTGCGCCATTGCACTGTCATTGCGCATGTCGGCTCTCCCGACGTAATGAAGAAATATAAAACGTTCCTACGGAACGAAACCACGGTTTTAAATGGTATGCTACATACAATTTGTTCCTACGGAACAAAAGAGTTGATGGATAGCGTCGATTATGTCTTATTGTGAAAGCAGTTGATGAGTTAAAAGAATGTAGTAGCTATTTGATTGTACTATTTCCGATGGGATTGCCACGCTTCGCTCGCAATGACGTAGCAGTGGATGATTTGATGCAAATGTCCCGTAGGGACATCTTGCGGGTAACACGAAAATAAAATGTGAACCCGTTCCGTAGGAACGATTTATAAAATGAATATAAAGATTGTTTATATGGCCTACACCTTCCATGCCTTCCGGATAAAACGCAGCCAGTTGCCATGCATAATGTTATTGATCGCTTCTTCCGTGTACCCGCGTTTGCTGAACAGTGCTGGAATTTTTTGCAGATCCGTAATCGTATCCAAATCATAGGGAGATTGTTCCCTGCCAAAAGCACCATCCAAATCGGAACCGATACCAATGTGTAAACTATTTCCTGCCACCTGGCAAATATGATCCATGTGATCCACCAGTTTTTCCAAATTGCAATTCATTTGTTCCGGCGTTGATTGTTTTCTCACCCAGCCCGGTACCATCATCCATGCATCCATTGCACCGCCTATAACGGCGCCCCTGTCCACCAATACTTTTATCATCTCATCGCTGAACTGCCGGTTATGGTTTACCAATGCGCGGCAATTGTTATGACTGGCCCATACAGGCCCGTTAAAATGATCCATCGCCTGCCAGAAAGCATCATCACAAAGATGCGTGGCATCGAGGATAATGTTTAGTTTTTCCATTTCCTTTAATAACTCAATGCCATTGCTGTTCATCTTCCCGGTGGCATCCGTGCCATTGGCGTAGCGGCCGGGGCCATAATGCGCAGGACCTACTGCACGCAGCCCATACCCATGTGCGATGTGTAAATGGTCAACCGTTACCAGTGAGTCCGCACCTTCCAGGCTGAGTACATAGCCAATCGGTTTTGTATCATTGGGCGTACCATCGTTCCAAGATGCAAGGTGCTTTTCCAGTGAAGACAAGTCTTTGAGCTGGATCATTTCACCAGCATTTTCCATAGCGCGGTACCATGCCAGTTGCCCCTGTGTCTGCGCCCATGCCTGTTCGGGTGAATGCCAGCCATGCAGTGGATTGCCGGGTGCAACATAACGCCCGATCTGTGTTGCTACCACGAGGCCGATATTGCCCTGGCGCAATGCAGGCAGTGATACGGTGTTTTTACCGCGATCCGGTTTATCAGTCATTCCTTTTTCCCTGTCACGTATACCGGCAACGGGTAAACGCAAATCGCGGTTCCATTCCATGGCGTTCATGCTCAAATCAAGATGTGCATCTATTATAAACATACCAGCGGCTTAAAATGTTATTTATTGTTTTTGAAATCGGATCATGTATTCTGAAATATAATTGTCTTTGTCCTTGTAGAATAACCGGGCCTGTTCACCCAATTGCAAACAGGTTCGCTTCTCCGATATATCCTCCGCACTGTTGACTGGTTGTAAGGCCGGGTACCAGATAATATGCCCCGGTTTGTCCAGCAGTAACTGCGGTGCACTCCATTGTTGTGCATTATCACCCTCGCCCAAATCTTTATTTTTATTAAAGGAAATATAGATGCTGCTTCCCTTCCACGATGTACCTTCGGATTTTGCCATCAGCATCACCCAGCACTGCAGGTAGTTGTTCCAGCTTACAGACGGGCCCCAGTGAAAGGCTGATTTGGGTGATGAAGCAGGTCCGCCACCTTTTATTATTGGTACCTGCAGGGCAGCAACCGGTTTCCCCACACTGTCATAAGGTGCGCTGAATGTTTTTCCATCCCAGCGTTTAGCCCTGCCCGTTGGATTATCGATATCACTGATTGCTATTTGTGCAATACTGATACATTGCCCGCTGTATTCCAATGTAGGATTGTAACTGTCGGCTGAATAAATTCCTGGGTAACCATATTCTCCATAAAAAATATACAGGTGTTCACCGCTGACTACGGCCGACGGATCGCCCACACCGCCTGCAAATGTGATGGAAGTGTTATGTGGTTTGAGGATCATACGTGGTTGTAAATCTTCTAAAACAATTCCCCTATTGCTCCAGCTTCGGCCACCGTCGGTTGATTTCATAATACCAATACGGCAAACAGCAGCAGCCGTTGTGTCACCTGTTAATCCCTCCGGCCAGTTTTTATTGATATAACCTTTTCCTGTCGCCGCATCGTAGGGCAGTGTGGCCGGATAGTTTTCGTTATGATAAACCGCATATAATGTCTTTCCTGATTTGTCCTTTGTATCCTGGTAAACGGTTTCAAACCATACGGCGCCGTGCAGCCCATCTGTACCGGGCGGAACATTTGGAGGCAATGACGGTTCGGTGAATTCATTTGTGTTGCGGAGAAAAGCTTCATCTGCATTTTTGCCATTAGCAAACTTCAGGTTATTGGAATAACCCCACAATGGGTCTTCACCATATTTACCGGGGAAAATGCGAAAGGTATCACCAATCCATGCTTCGGCCATATTGCAGTCAACAAATGATTTAAAGACAAATGTATCGGAAGGCACAAGGATGGCCTTCGGCGAAAAAGCAGTAGCAGCCTGTTTGTTTTTCCAGGGAATTAAAAAAGCGCCCACCGCTGCCAGGATTAACACTGCGAATATCCTGACGCTGGCTGTTTTTCTAGTCATATAGCATTGCCTGTTTTGTGCTGAGCCCGATGGTTAAAAAATAAAACCAAATCTACTTGATTATTTGATGTATGCGGTAAAACGGATGTTTGTTTGCTGGTTCTATTCGTGTACAGGGGAAAATTCTACAGGGAATGGGATAAAATAGTACTTTGTACAAAACAAGGGAAAACTTTCCTTTGGGTGGTCGATTTATTAACCGATTCAAACTGCCAGTATGAAATATATCCTCACACTTGCCGCAGGCATCCTGTTCCTGCTGCAAAACTCCAACGCACAAAATCCCCTGAATGCCAAAGCAGATGCCATCATCAGTAAAATGACGCTGGACGAAAAAGTGGGACAGATGACGGAAGTAACCCTTGCCGTGATTGCAAAAGGCGGCTGGGGCAACCAGGATGGTACGCTCGATCCTGCGCTCGTAAAAAAGGCCATACAGGACTATAAAGTAGGCTCTGTGCTGAATACCACGGCCCATGCCCTACCTGCAGAACAATGGCGCAATATCATTACACAACTGCAGGATGAGGAAAAGAAAACGCGGTTAAACATTCCCGTTATATACGGTCTTGATGGGATTCATGGACAGACATATACTTTACAATCCACGTTGTTTCCGCAAAATATAGCCATGGCAGCCACGCGTAATCCAGCACTGGCCATCGCAGCCGCCAAAACAACTGCCAAAGAACTGCGCGCATCGGGTGTACGGTGGAATTATGCACCGGTACTGGATTGCGGCCGTCAGCCTTTGTGGTCAAGGTTCCCGGAAACTTATGGAGAAGATGTATACATAGGAACAGTGATGGGCAGTGCAGCCATAAAAGCGTATGAAGAAGATGGTTTGAAGAATCCAACGGCTGTTGCCAGTTGCATGAAACATTATCTCGGTTATTCTGCAGCAAGAACAGGAAAGGATAGAACGCCTGCTTATTTACCGGAAATAGAAATGCGCGAATTTTACCTGCCACAGTTTCGCGCAGCCGTGAAAGCCGGCGCTTCCACTATTATGATCAACTCCGGTGATATCAATGGCACACCTGTTCATGCCAGTAAATATTTACTCACCGATGTACTAAGAAAAGAACTTGGCTTTGATGGTATGATCGTTACGGACTGGGAAGATATTATCCGTTTGCATACCAGGCACCATGTTGCAGCCACACCAAGGGCAGCGGTGGTTATGGCCATCAATGCAGGCATTGATATGAGTATGGTTCCCGGTGATTTTTCTTTTTTTGATTTATTAAAGGAAGCTGTACAGAAAGGCGAAGTGCCCATGAGCCGCATCAATGATGCGGTGCGCCGCATACTGGTATTGAAAATGAAACTTGGGTTGATGGACAATCCCTATCCTGAACCTGCAGCCATTGGCAATTTTGGTTTGCCCGCTTACCAGCAACTGGCACTTGATGCAGCAAGGGAAGCCATGACATTGCTGAAGAACGACAATAATATTTTACCGCTGTCAAAAAATACAAAAGTATTGGTGGCCGGCCCTTCTGCACAAAGTATTACTGCATTGAATGGTTGCTGGAGTTATACCTGGCAGGGAAATGATGAAAGATGGTATCCATCCGACAGCAAAACAATATTGCAGGCCATTACTGATAAAATTGGTGCGGCCAATGTCATCACCACAACCGTTAAGGGTTTTGATGCGAAGGATAATGTGGATGCGCAAAAATTAACCGCCGCTGCTGCCAATGCAGATGTTATTGTATTGTGTATTGGTGAAAACGCCTATGCAGAGAGTCCCGGTAATATTATGGATCTCGTACTGGCAGAAGATCAGCTCAACCTTACAAGAGCCGCCATTGCAACCGGCAAACCCGTATTGCTGGTATTAACAGAGGGAAGGCCGAGATTGATTACCAGTATCGAACCAGGTGTAAAAGGTATTTTAATGACCTACTGGACCGGTAAGAAATCTGCGGAAGCCATTGCTGATGTGTTATTTGGTGATTACAATCCATCCGGCCGGTTGCCTTTTAGTTACCCGCGCAGTATGGGAGAAATGGTCACGTACGATCGCAAGCCAACTGAAGATGTGCGCGAAATATTCAATGAAAATGTAACCATGGATGGATACAAACCATTGTTTCCTTTTGGATGGGGATTGAGTTATACCAGTTTTTCCTACAGCGATATTACATTGAACAAAACCACCCTGAAAGGAAATGATAAACTCAATGTGGAGATAACGGTTACCAATACCGGTAAAATGGCTGGTGCCCATTCGGTGGAATTGTACACAGCCGATTTGTATGCAAGTATTACCCCGAGTGTAAGGCGGCTGCGTGCATTTCAGAAAATTCAGTTACAACCCGGTGAAAGTAAAAAAGTAGTATTCACCATCGGTAAAAATGATCTCGCATTTGTAAATGCGCAACTGAAAACCGTTACCGAACCGGGAGAATTTGATATTATGATTGGCGAAAAGAAAGCGCGGTTTAATTATATTCAGTAACGGTAACTAAATAAATACCCTGGTTCCGGTACCGAGATAGCTCTCGCGGAAATCTTTCGGTGTGCTGTGTTTTTTCTTTTTGAAAATGCGGTTGAAGTTGGAGATGTTGTTGAAACCGCACTGGTAAGCAATTTCTGCTATGGAATGATTGGTTTCAATCAGCATGCGTGATGCATTGCCCAGTCGTATTTCATTGAGGCAATTAATAAATGTCATACCGGTCTTTGCTTTAAAGAAACGGCTGAATGCTGCTTCCGTCATATTGCAGAGCTGCGCCACTTCTCCCAGTTTAATGGCTTTGTCGAAATGCAGGTTCATGTGCTCGACTGTTTTCCTGATGCGCCGGCTGCTGTAAATAGAGTTGTCGGTATTGTTATTGAAATAGGCGTCTGACAACATGCGTGTGTTCCTTGCCAGGGATAATTCGTGCAGTATGCGCATCAGTTCCAGCACAGAATCAAAACCCTGTTTCTTTTCCAGCGCCAGTATCCTGGGCGCCAGCGCTTCCGCGGTTTCGGCGGAGAATAAGATGCCACGGCGCGATTTGTTGAACATGTTGCGTAAAAAACTCAGTTGATTGCGCCGGAGAATATTTTCATCCAGTAAATCTTTATGAAACTGGATGGTTACTTCATGCATTTCTACACCAGCGAATTTGTGAGTGAACCATCCGTGTGGAAGATTTGGCCCTACCAGTACCAGTTCCCAGTCGCCGATTTCTTCCATGTGATCGCCAATAACACGTTTTACCCCCTTGCCGTTTTTTATAAAATTCAGTTCATATTCCTCGTGGTAATGAATGGGGAAATCAAAATCACTTTTTACCCTTGTAAACAGTGTAAAGCAATCGGATTGCATCAGTGGAATGATTTCTTTCAAATGGCTGGCCATGGCTGGGAAAAATTATGGACTGGTATAATTTGTATCAGTGATAGGTAAAAATAGTATATATCCGGCAATGTTCCATCAAAAGCGATAAAACCCTTGCTGGAACAGCATTTCAGGCTTGTGTCTTTTAATGACGACAATAGGCAAAATCAAATAGTATAACAGACGGGTAAAAAAGTACTAGCTTTTGGCCTCTTCAAAAATTTACATTTGATTTAAGCAATCGGCCATTGCGGCATGTTTTGTCCTGCGGCCTATTGCTACGATTGCCAATACACCACCAAACTGGCTGCTATGTTCCGGTTATTCCGACATTCTGTTCTACTCTTATTGGTGATGGCCATTGAGGCTACAGCATTGTCCCAGGAAGAAATGCCGGCTGATAAATTGGCAACTGCAGAAACGATTCAATTATACCGCAGCCTGTACAACGTACTTTCAAAAGGGATCATGTTTGGTCACCAGGATGATCTTGCCTATGGCGTTGGCTGGAAATATGAAGCTGGCAGGAGCGATATCAAAGATGTAACCGGTGATTACCCGGCAGTATATGGTTGGGAGCTTGGCCGCATAGAACTGGATCAAACAGAAAACCTCGACGGCGTTCCATTTGATAAAATGAAACAGTTTATCCGCGAAGGGTATAAAAGAGGCGGCGTCATTACCATTAGCTGGCACCTCAACAATCCTCTAACGGGAAATACAGCATGGCAACCTGCACCCGGTTCCGTAACATCTATTCTCCCCGGTGGTGAAAAACATGCACTGTACCAGCAGTGGCTGGATAAAGTAGCTGTTTTCTTCAATAGCCTTACGGGTGATAAAGGAGAGTATATACCGGTTATATTCCGGCCTTTTCATGAATTAAATGGTAACTGGTTTTGGTGGGGCAGGGCACATTGCACGCCCGGGGAGTTAAAAAAATTATACCAGTTTACGGTTAGCTATCTCCGTGATGTTAAACAAATCCATCATTTGCTGTATGCATACAATACCGATCGTTTTACCAGCAGGGAAGAATACTTGGAACGATATCCGGGCAATGAATGGGTAGACATCACTGGCTTTGACATTTACCAGCGTGGAAAGGACAATGCAGGATTTATAAAAGATATCAGCCGGATGCTTACTGACCTGGAGGCCATCGCCAGGGAACATCAAAAAATTCCTGCACTGACGGAATTTGGTTATGGCACTGTTCCTGATGCGACATGGTGGACCGGCACTTTTTTAAAAGGCCTCGCGGGGCATAAGATATCTTATGCACTGGCATGGCGCAATGCAGGTCGTAAGAGTGCAAGTGAAACCGAGTTTTATGTCCCTTACAAGGGGCAGGAATCGGCAGCAGATTTCAAATTGCTATATAAGTCGGGCAAAATACTTTTTCAAAAGGCTGTCGCAAAAGAATACCTGTACCATACAAGATTTATTATAAAATAACTGCTTTGTTTTGTCATAATCAATGGTTGTTTTTTCAAAGCAGCGTAAGCATTAGAATCGAATAAAGGCATCGCTACTCCTGGTTTCTACCAGGGCTACCATGCCTTTTTTAAAATTCAAACCTGGTGAAAAACAGACGGCTGTCACTGCCACAGTTTTAATTGCTTATATTGTTGCAGCGGTTTATTGATCCTGCAGATCGGTAAGTGGCTTAACCAAACGAATGATTGCTTAACCGGGAATATGAAATTACAATTCATCGACGTCACCATTATCGTCCTCTACCTTGCGCTGATGGTATCACTGGGCTTTTGGTTCAGGAAAAAAGCAAGGAAGAACAAAGAAAGCTATATGCTCGGAGGCAAGTCATTGCCCTGGTATATGCTGGGCATGAGTGATGCGAGTGATATGTTCGACATCAGCGGTACCATGTGGATGGTGTCGCTTTGTTTTGTATATGGGATGAAGAGCATTTGGATACCCTGGCTGTGGCCGGTGTTCAACCAGGTGATACTCATGATGTTTTTATCCAAGTGGTTGCGGCGTTCCAATGCGAATACTGGTGCAGAATGGCTGGTCACACGTTTTGGAAGTATTGGTAAAGGCATAAAGTCTTCACATAATGTGGTCGTGGCATTTGCACTCCTGAGTTGTTTTGGTTTTCTCGCGTATGGGTTTATTGGCCTCGGCAAGTTTATTGAAATATTTGTTCCCTGGAGTTATATCAAAGCATATATTCCTTTTGACATAGCGCCTGCCTATGTGCCGCATTTCTACGGGATCGTGTTTACGCTCTTCGCTATGTTTTATTCCATACTGGGCGGTATGCACAGCATTGTCCTGGGTGATTTTATCAAGTACCTGATCATGACCATCGCCTGTTTCTCCATCGCAATTATAGCAGTTAATCATTTACACGGGCAGCAATTGAATGTACCGGAAGGATGGTTTGATCCATTTTTTCACTGGCGGCTTGATCTGAACTGGAAAGACATTGCGCCGGATGCCAATAAGAAAATTGACAGTGACGGCTTTGGCATATTTGGCTTCTTTTTTATGATGATGTTGTTCAAAGGCATATTCGCCAGCCTTGCAGGCCCTGCACCGAATTACGATATGCAAAAGGTGTTAAGTACACGTTCGCCGAAAGAAGCATCCAAGATGAGTGGTTTTGTTTCCATCATTTTATTGCCGGTACGTTACTCTATGGTAATTGGGTTGACTGTACTGGGATTGCTTTATTACAAGCAAATGGATATTACAGGAGCAAACGGTGCCGATTTCGAAAGGGTTTTACCTGCAACAATTAATAATTTTTTACCTGCCGGAATTCTTGGATTGGTGCTGACAGGTTTGCTCGGTGCATTTATGGGAACCTTCTCGGGTACATTGAATGCAGCACAGGCATATATTGTCAATGATATTTACCTGAAATATGTAAATCCAAATGCCGGCACCAAAAAGATCATGACGATGAATTATGTCATTGGATTGCTCGTCGTGATAATTGGTATTGTGCTCGGCATGTTTGTAAAAGATGTCAATACCGTATTGCAATGGATTGTAGGTGGCTTGTACGGGGGCTATATCGCGGCCAATATGTTTAAATGGTATTGGTGGCGTTTCAATGCGAATGGTTTTTTCTGGGGCATGATGTGGGGGATCATTCCTGCCATTGGTTTGGCCGTGCTGAAAACTTTTGGCATTCTTACCGGTCTGGATTTGTATTACTGGCCTGCCTTGTTTTTACTGTCACTGGTTGGTTGTTTTATCGGAACATATACAGCGCCCGCAACAGAGATGGACGTATTGAAGAAGTTTTATGCCAATGTAAAACCCTGGGGTTTCTGGAAACCGGTACACGAACTGGTGGTAAAAGATGATCCATCATTCCAGCCGAACCGGAGGTTTAAACTGGAT
Source organism: Chitinophagaceae bacterium (assembly GCA_044223995.1). Taxonomy (GTDB): domain Bacteria; phylum Bacteroidota; class Bacteroidia; order Chitinophagales; family Chitinophagaceae; genus JACMLD01. The sequence goes on along the minus strand of JBGALE010000003.1, from coordinate 738,677 downwards.
ATGTTTAATGTGGTATTGGGGATCATCGCTCAATTATGCCTTACAATATTACCGATGTATGTAGTGCTTTGGCTGAAACTGCCGTTGCTGATAACAATATTGATACTGGCGGTGATAGTATTGATACTGAAGAAAACCTGGTGGGATAAACTGGAAGACTAATGATTGCCTGTTTGACATAAATGATGATTGCTCTAGCGGTCATGAACCAATTAAACTATGCGTATGAAAAAAGCTGCCTTTGAAAAGCGCCTGCACCTGTTGCAACAGTCGCATGAAACCTTACTTAGAAAAACCAATACCAAACTGGAACCGGGGAACGGTATATTTGATCGTTTTCAAAACCCGGTACTAACGGCGGCACATACACCATTATTCTGGCGTTATGATTTGAATGATGCTACCAATCCTTTTTTAATGGAGCGTTTCGGTATCAATGCAGTACTGAATGCAGGTGCTATTAAGTTCAACAATAAATACATAGTCATCGGCAGGGTGGAGGCGGCCAATCGAAAATCTTTTTTCGCCGTTGCGGAAAGCGCCAATGGTATTGACAATTTTCGTTTCTGGGATTTCCCGGTAACCATGCCCGAAACAGAAATACCCGATACCAATATTTACGATATTCGTTTGGTGCAGCATGAAGATGGCTGGATATACGGATTGTTTTGTACTGAACGCCGCGATCCGGCGGCAGCTCCGGGCGACCAGTCTGCAGCGGTTGCTCAGTGCGGCATATCCCGCACAAAAGATTTAAAACATTGGGAAAGATTGGATGATTTAACTACAAATTCGCCGCAGCAACGCAATGTGGTGCTGCACCCCGAATTTGTAGACAGCAAGTATGCTTTTTATACCAGGCCGCAGGACGGTTTTATAGAAGCGGGTAATGGCGGCGGCATTGGCTTTGGACTCAGCAGTTCCATTACACATGCAGTAGTTGATAAAGAAGTTATTCTTGACAGGAAATTGTACCATACTGTTTATGAAACAAAAAATGGACTCGGGCCGGCACCCATAAAGACGCCAAAAGGATGGTTGCATTTGGCACACGGTGTAAGAAATACGGCTGCAGGTCTCCGTTATGTGTTGTATATGTTTATGACAGATGTAAAAGATCCATCAAAAACCATTTACAAACCCGGGGGCTATTTCCTGGCGCCGGAAGGGGAGGAACGCATCGGGGATGTTTCAAATGTTGTATTCAGCAATGGATGGATTGCCGATGAAGATGGTAAGGTATTCATTTATTACGCATCATCAGATACAAGACTGCATGTGGCTACCACGACTATCGACCAGTTGCTGGATTATGTTATCAATACACCGGCGGATGGCTATACATCGGCTGCGACAGTTACCACGCTCAATGGAATTATTGAAAACAATCAGGCCATCGGTACAAAAAACAAAATATTGTCTCCCACTGTTGAATGAAACAATTGCTGGAACTATACCGGGCAGCAGTAAGTAATGAATTGGAACAAATCCTTTCTTACTGGATGCAGTATTCAGTCGACGATGAGCAGGGTGGCTTTTACGGTAGGATCAATAATGATAATGCCATTGATAGTAAAGCTGCTAAAGGATCGGTGCTTAACAGCCGTATCCTCTGGGCGTTTGCGGCAGCATACCGCCAGTCTGGTAAAAAAGAGTACCTGGCAATGGCGCAACGTGCATTTGATTACATCAGCAAATATTTTATTGATAAAGAATATGGCGGTGTTTACTGGACAGTCGATAATTACGGTAAGCCCCTCGATACAAAGAAGCAGGTATATGGGCTGGCTTTCGCCTTATATGGCATTACAGAATACATGCGTTGTAATAAATCAATTGCTGCAGGGAATCTGGCCAAACAATTATTTGATTGTATTGAACAACACAGTTACGATACAGGGCAGACAGGTTACTTCGAAGCTTTTACCCGCGACTGGAAAGAAATGCAGGATCTGCGCCTGAGTGCCAAAGACGCCAATGAAAAGAAGACCATGAACACGCACCTGCATGTACTGGAAGCGTATACCAACCTGTACCGTGTTTCACCCGATGCTTTATTAAAAGAGCGCATTGCAGGATTGATACATAATTTCCTGGATCATTTTATTGATAAGCAAAGCCATCATCTTATTTTATTTTTTGATGAAAACTGGAACCCACGTCCCGGCCCTGTTTCGTATGGACATGATATTGAAACTGCCTGGTTATTACAGGAAGCTGCTGAAGTCATCGGGGAAGTATCGTTGGTGGAAGCTGCCAGGAACAATGCAGTGAATATGACAAATGCTGCCATGGAAGGAATGGATGTTGATGGAGGATTATGGTACGAGTACGAGCCATTGGAAAAACATTTGATCCGGGAAAAACATTCCTGGCCGCAGGCAGAAGCCATGGTTGGTTTGTTTAATGCATGGCAGGTGAGCGGAAAGGAGCAATACCTTCAACAATCGTACAACAGTTGGAAATTTGTACGCCAGTATATAAAAGACCATACAAAGGGAGAATGGTTTTGGGGTGTATTGGCCGATCATAGTCCTATGCTATCACATGATAAAGCAGGTATATGGAAATGTCCTTACCACAACAGCCGGGCCTGCCTTGAAATTATCCATCGTGCAACCTTATCGCTTGGGTCAATAAGCCAGAAATAAAAAACCATGTAAAGGGCCGTTTGATTATTTTTGGCAAGTTTTACCAATAATCAGGATGATATGAAGCATTCAAAATGGGTTGGAATAGCGGCTGCCATTGTTATTGTTGTGGTTTGTTACCAGCCCTGGATATATGTTCCCTCCGCACAACTGGAAATAGGAGGCATGCATGCCAGCGGTCCGCAAAATTATGGAAGACCGGGCCTGATGAATATCATTATGACGACCGCTGCTTTTTGTATGTTCCTGCTTCCCTTTATTTGGGCAAAGCGCCTGAATATATTCTTTGTGGCATTTAACATTGCCTGGTGTATCCGTAATTATATCCTCCTGACCCGTTGCTATATTGGTGATTGCCCGCAGAAAAAAGCAGCATTGTATATTTTAATAGCTGCATCTACTGTAATGCTCGTGGCGGCATTTCTCCCCGATATTTCTGTAGAGGAAAAGAAAAAGAAATAGCGTAATTGCTATTGCCTGTATCATTTTTTGTACAACAATTAATGTTCAATCAATCTTGCTACGCCAAAGGCGCAACCTGCTGCTGCAGCACCGATCAGCATTACCCTCAATGCACCTGCCCATGGATTTACACCCGTGATTTTACTTTTGAAAAAGCCAAAGATGAACAAACAGATAAGTGTAATGCCGGCAGATATTTTCAAACCAGTGAGCCCGTCATGGGTGAAAAAATAGGGGCTTAACGGAATAATACCACCTACGACATACGACATACCGATGTTGAAAGCGCTTTTCCTGGCACGTTTGGAATCGGGTTTATCCAAGCCCAACTCGTATTTCATCATAAAGTCAACCCATTTGTCTTTGTCCCTGGTCATTTCTTCCACGGCTTTCTGCTGCACTTCTTCACTCAGGCCAAGGCTGGAAAAGAATTCCTTCACCTCTTCCTTTTCTTTTTGCGGCAGATTTTCAACTTCATCATATTCTCTTTTCAATTCGCTGTTGTAGTGATCGATCTCTGTTTTTCCAGCAAGGTAACCACCCAGCCCCATTGCGATGGAACCCGCGGCAATTTCTGCAATACCAGCAATGACGATGAGGTTGGTATTGGAAACGGCGCCACTCAAACCCGCAGCCAGTGCAAACGGAACGGTAAGGCCATCGCTCATGCCAATGACAATATCCGTCAGCAAATCGGAACTTTGTAAATGCAGTTCTTTATGGTCGTGGTGAAGATGTGTATCCAATGTCAAACATTTTAGGGTAAATGAAGATAATGAAATAGTCTTGAGTTACTTCATTTATTCAGTATTTGATATTTGGGATTTGGAATTTACAATTTATCTGATACTCAAAATCCGAAACTATAAACTCAAAACTATTTCCTCACAACTTCTCCAAACTCTTTTTAATAATTCCCACACATTCCAGTATTTGCTCTCTTGTTATCACCAGCGGCGGTGCGAAACGTATTTTATCACCATGAGTGGGTTTTGCCAGTAAACCATTGTCCTTTAAAGCAAGACAAAGTTCCCATGCCGCTTCTTTGTTGCTATGATCTATCACTACAGCATTTAGTAACCCTTTTCCGCGAATGGTTTTGATATAAGGCGATTGAAGTTTGGCCAGTTCATCACGAAGCAACTGTCCCATGACTGCAGCGTTTTCCGCCATCTTCTCTTCCTTTAATACCTGTAAAGCAGTAATCCCTACTTTGGCTGCCAAAGGGTTTCCTCCGTAAGTAGAACCATGTTCGCCCGGGTTAATGGTGAGCATAATGGTATCATCGGCCAGTACGGCACTCACGGGCATCACACCACCACTCAATGCTTTTCCCAGTATTAAAACATCCGGCCTCACATTTTCATGATCGCAAGCCAGCAGTTTACCGGTACGGCACAAACCGGTTTGTATTTCATCGGCGATGAACAACACCTTTGCGTCTTCGCAGTATTGTTTTGCCTTTGACAAAAAACCTTCATCCGGTACTACTACACCGGCTTCTCCCTGTATGGGCTCCACTAAAAATCCTACGGCATTCTTGTTTTGCAATGCTTCTTCCAGCGCTGCCAAATCGTTGTAGGGAATAACATGAAAGCCTGGCATATAGGGGCCAAATCGTGTATATGAAGATGGATCGGTGCTGAATGAAATCACGGTACTGGTGCGGCCATGAAAATTATTGGCGCAAACAATAATAGTAGCTTTATTTTCTTCCACGCCTTTTACAGTATAGCCCCAGCGGCGCGCCAGTTTAATGGCAGTTTCCACGGCTTCCACACCGGTATTCATGGGCAATACTTTATCGAACCCAAAATAATCCGTTACATATTTTTCATATTCGCCCAGCAGGTTATTATAAAAAGCCCTGGAGGTGAGCGTTAGTTTCTGTGCCTGTTCGGTAAAAGCGGCAATAATTTTTGGGTGACAATGTCCCTGGTTTACGGCAGAATAACCGCTGAGGAAATCATAATAACGTTTACCATCTACGTCCCAGACAAAAGGGCCCTGGCCACGTTCGAGTACAACGGGAATGGGGTGATAATTATGGGCGCCATATTTTTCTTCCAAATCGATGTAATGCTGCGAAGCAGCGCTGAGTGAAATAACGGTATGCATAATCTTGCGAATGAGGGTGAATAAAAATGGGAAACTGACAAATAGAAAAACAGTCCCGGCTATTGCGGGACGCCATGATTATGCTCCTCGATGGTTGAGGAAATCTAAGTTAAGAACCAGGAACTGCGGGAGATACCTGTTTGTCATAATGCTGCAAGATAAAAAAATTACGGCAACGGGAAAAGGATTTCTTTCAAATACCCTGCTGCCGCAGGTATAAGCAAGGCCTGCCATAAGTTGGTATCTTTGTGTTTCAATTACTTTTAATATGGATTATACAGTTCCGGCCAACACGCGGATAGGACATGTTCACCTGAAAGTAGCAGACATCGAACGGTCATTAAAATTTTACCGCGATTTACTGGGCTTCAGCGTTACGCAATGGTATGGCAGCGGTGCTGTATTTATTTCCGCTGGTGGTTATCACCACCATATCGGGCTCAACACATGGTACAGCAAAAATGCACCACCGGCGCCGGTCAATACAGCGGGCTTGTTTCATACTGCCATTTTATATCCCAGCCGTAAAGACCTGGCGGTTGTATTCAAACGATTGATTGACGCGGAATACCCGATGACGGGTGCATCAGATCATGGTGTATCGGAAGCATTGTATTTAAATGATCCGGATGACAATGGTGTTGAATTGTACTGGGACAAACCAAAAGAGCAATGGCCGGTTGATAACAAGGGCAACCTGATGATGGGAACTGAATCACTGGATTTACAGGGCCTGCTGAAAGAACTGGAAAAATAATACCTGTCTATTTTTTTGAGTAATCTTCCAGCATTTCCTTTTCTTTTTTGGAAAGGCTGTTGATGCCTTTTTGGTGTATTTTATCCAGTATACGATCTACTTCCTGCTGTGTGTTTCTTTTTTGCATGTTGAACCGATCGTCGACGGTGTAATTATAATTATGGTTAAACCAGTAATTGTCCACCATTAACAGGCCCGGCTTTTTTACGATGATAAACATAAATGCAATGGTAGGTACAAGCAACAGAACAACGGGAACAGTATTTTGTACCAATGCACCTGGATAAAGTATCAAAGCCAGCAACAAACCGGTTAACGCGCCACCGAGGTGTGCTTCGTGACCGATATTACTGTTTTGCGAACGGATGCCGTATACAGAATACAAAATATAAATCAAACCAAACAGCCATCCCGGCAAAAAGAAAATACTCAAGTAAGGATTTATGGCGATGGACGCGAATATAACGCCATTAATAGCGCCGGATGCACCCACAGAACTGAACGCGGCATTGTGACGGTGTATGTACAGTGCCAGCAAATTACCACCTAACGCGCTTACGATATATAAAAGAAGAAATTTAGCAGGGCCAAAAAATCCCTCCAACTGAAAACTGAAAAAAAACAAGGCAATCATGTTGAAGATGAGGTGTTGCCAGTTTACATGCAGTATGGCAGAAGTGAGGAGGCGCTTATAATCCCGGTACAATAAAATTTTCTCCACTTCAAATTCAAACTTTGCAAAGAAGTCTGCACGTTTAAATCCCTTGTACGACAGGAAACAGGTGGTAATGATGATGAACAGGCTAACGAATCCCGAAGCTCCCATAGGCGAGGCTGTTTTACATTGAAGGTTTAATTTCCGCTGATCAAATCTAGTAATTTCTAGGGCAAATTCAGCACCTGTACTGTCACAGGTATGTTAAGGGAAATAGCCTTGTTTTTTTCAAACAAACCATAGAGTGTACTACCACTGCCGCTCATCGCTGCATATACAGCGCCCTGCTGGTATAATAAATTTTTGTAAACCGCCAGTTCAGGATGTGCTGCAAAAACAGGTTGCTCAAAATCGTTGAAAATACACTCCCGCCAGGTGGAAACAGGTTGTTGGACGCAGGCAACCAAAGGGGGCAGTTTATTGACTTTTTTGACATCAGTATGCACCCGCGAAAAGGCCCACCCGGTATTGACATGGATACCGGGTAACACAAGTGCCAATTGATAGCCAGAAAGAGAAACGGGAATTTGTTCGAGTATCTCTCCGCGCCCCCTGCCAATAGCGGGTTGGTTCAGCAAAAAGAATGGACAATCACTACCCAGCTTCAAAGCGTATTCGGATAGGGATACTGAGGAGAGCCCCAGGTGAAATTTGTTGTTCAGCAATTGCAGCATCCAGGCGCCATCTGCCGAACCACCACCAAGACCTGCCCCCATGGGAATGTTTTTCAGTAAATGAATGTCAACAGGGGGTAGTGAAGGATAATCTTTCTTCAAGAGGACCCATGCCTGTACACAAAGATTATCGGAAGGACTGCCGTTAATTTTTAAGCCATGGACATATAAATCAGGTGCTGTGCCCGGCTGATCGGGTGATGTATGAACAACTTCCAGCGCATCTTTTAACGGTACAGGGTAAAAGAAAGTTTCGATATCATGAAAACCGTCGCTGCGTTTCTGCACGACGCGCAAACCAATATTTATTTTGCAATTGGGAAATACAATCACGCCGGGAGGAAATTTCTACGAAAGTAGGTGAATGTACAGTATTGATAAAAAACAGCCAGGTTATTTGCCTTTACGGCTGTTGATTTCGTCGCGGATAGCAATGGCGCGGAGATAATCTTCCTGTTCAAGCACCTCACCCAGGAGGGTATTCAGTTCCTCGAGGTTCAGGGATTTCAAATCATCCTGCTGCCCGACATGTTCCGTAGTTTTTGTCTGCACTTCTCCTTTTTTCTTTTTACCGGTATCTTCCATTAAAATGCCGGCGCTCTCAAGGATGTGTTCGTAGGTATAAATGGGGCATCCGAAACGAACGGCCAGTGCCAGTGCATCGGACGTGCGGGAGTCTATTTCAACCGTATCATTTTCACTTACACATACCAGTTTGCTGTAAAAAATACCTTCCTGCAAATCGCTGATGATGATTTCCGTTAGATCGACCCCAAAAGCATGCATAAAATTCTTCATCAAATCGTGCGTGAGCGGGCGGCTGGGCTGCATTTTTTCGAGCGCAACGGCAATAGCCTGCGCTTCAAAACCCCCGATGACGATAGGCAGGCGGCGCAACCCGTTGATTTCACCAAGCACTACAGCATACGAATGGGTTTGCGTGATACTGTGCGATAAGGCCACTATTTCCAGTTCTATACGTTTCATAATAATACACGAAAGTAAAGGAATTTTGAAAACAAATGAAACGATGTTGCCCGCCTTTTACAACTATTATAAATCCCCGCCTGCAGCGGTTTTTTAGTAAATTTTTCAGTATGTTTTTTTTATTATCATGGAAATTGTTTATAGGCTTTGCATACCGTCTTTTGGGCACCTTTCAAATAAAAAGCATCACCCACAGGGCAATGCTTTTACAAAGTGCAAACCGAAAAAATCATTTAGTTGTTATGACGCAACTTATTCTTAAATACTTTCTGAAATTTCTCCACTTTTGGCCGGATGACATAATAACAATAGGGTTGTGATCCATTGTTGTTGTAGTAATCCTGGTGATATTTTTCCGCTGAATAAAAGTTTTTGTACGGTTCGATGGCCGTTACAATCGGGTTATTGAATGCGCCACTCTTATCCAGTTCGGCCTTATAATGTTCCGCTTTCTTGTGCTGTTCTTCGTTGTGATAAAAGATAACGCTGCGGTATTGGGGGCCAACATCATTTCCCTGGCGGTTCAGCGTGGTGGGGTCATGTGTTTGCCAGAAAACTTCCAGCAATTCATCGTAAGATATCTTGGAAGGATCATATACCACCTGGCATACCTCTGCATGACCGGTTGTTTTTTCACAAACCTGCTCGTAAGTAGGATTGGCTACGTGACCGCCACTATACCCACTGGTTACTTTCAACACACCTTCCAATTGCTGAAACAGCGCTTCCGTACACCAGAAACAACCCGTACCAAAAGTGGCAGTATCGGTTTTTATATTACTATCAATTTTGCCGGAAGTAATAGCGGCATTGGTTAAACTGTTCATAGTCTTCGTTGAATTTTCATTGTTATCGCATGCGGCCAGTGTAAAAAGGCCCATGACTGAATTCATAATTACCAACAGCAACTTCATACAACTTCTTTTTTATTTTTACCAGGATTCCAAATTTCGTGCAATTTACCTTCACACGAACAGCCCGGTTAGTAAGCTGCCTGACATACACGTCTTTTTGTGAAATTAGTAACAAAGCGGCTTATCTTTAAACAACAATTTCATTTACGGAAAGTTGAAAACGGTGGTTCTATGCAATGGTACAAGGTTTTGTTAACAACCAGCCTGTTGATACACGGCTGCTCCAATCATACAACAATGAAGGATAATATATACGCATTCCGGCTAAAGCCGGGCGAAGACCTTAAAAAAGGCATTGCACAGGTGGTAGCAGACAACCATATTGAAGCAGGCTGGATAGCTGCCTGCGTAGGTAGCCTGGCCAGGTACAATATCCGTTTTGCCAACCAGCCCGACAGCGCCAGTGGCGAAGGTCACTTCGAAATCGTGAGCCTGGTGGGCACCGTCAGCACCAATGGATCGCATTTGCATATCAGCATCAGCGACAGTACGGGCAAAACCATCGGGGGACATTTAATGGACGGCTGTACCATTTATACAACAGGGGAAATTGTTATCGGTTCTACTGACAAATACCAGTTTACCCGCGAAAAAGATGGCACCACACCCTGGGATGAATTGCAGGTGAAGGAGAAGTAGTGAATAGTTTGTAGTTTATAGTTTTTAGTTTGGTATTTGGAATTTGAGATTTATATGGTTAATCGTTCATGGGGTTTATTTTACGGTTTGATATTTGGTATTTGGGGTTTGAAATTTGTTGTTTACAGTTTGTAGGTAACGATTCTCTAATTAATTTTTTTCACTAACAACTCCAAACTCCAAACTCCAAACTCCCGACTCCCGACTCCTGACTCCTGACTCCTGACTCCTGACTGAAATCCCTACCTTTGCAGGCTATAAAAAATAGATAACAAGCGGACTTTTGATTTTTGCATTTTGAATTTTGTGTTTTATAAAGTATGATTAATTTTTTCCCTGATTCTGCGCTGGTGCAGCTTGAATTTGAAAAGGTAAAGGTATTGCTGTCGGCCCATTGCAAAACGGAATACGCCCGTGCAAAGGCGGAGACATTGCGCATTCATACCCGGAAGGAATACATTGAACTGGAACTGCAGCAAAGCAATGAATTCAAACTGGTATTGCAATCCGGGCAGTATTTCCCCAATGACTATATTCTTAACCTTTCCCGGCAATTGAAATTGCTGGGCATTCCCGGCGCCGTGCTGAATGGAGAAGAATTGATGGATATCCGCAGGCTGGCTGAGAATATGAGTAATATATTCCGCTGGTTTGACAGTGAAAGAAGGATCGCTTACCCCGCACTGGCAAAAGTTATTGAACATACTTATTATGAAAAAGCCATCATCGCACTCATTGATGATGTACTGGACGAAAATGGAACCGTGAAGGACAATGCCAGTGAAGAATTAGGCCGCATCCGCGTCAGCCTGTTTCGCAAGCGCAATGAACTGCGCCGGATGTTTGATAAGATTTTATCCAAACTGAACAAAGCAGGTTATGTGGCGGACATTGAAGAATCGTTTTTAAATGGCAGGAGGGTGATAGCCCTGTATGCAGAACACAAACGCCAGGTAAAAGGTATACTGCATGGTGAAAGCGATACCCGGCGTACATCATTCATTGAACCGGAAGAGACCATTGAATTAAACAATGAAGTATTCTCACTGGAAAATGAAGAAAGGAAAGAAGTGTACCGCATATTGCGCGAACTGACTGCAAAACTTTCAGTATATGCATCGCTGCTGAAAACCTACAGTGATGTACTTGGAGAATTCGATTTCATATATGCAAAGGCCAAACTTGCCATTGACGTAAATGGAAACTACCCGTTACTGGTCGACAAAGCACATGTACACCTGGTACAGGCGTATCACCCGTTGTTGTATTTATATAATCTGAAAAACCAGAAACCGACGATCCCTACCCATATCACGCTCGATGAAAAAAACAGGATACTGGTGGTATCGGGCCCTAATGCCGGTGGTAAAACGGTTACGCTGAAAACAGTCGGGCTGCTGCAACTCATGCTGCAGAGTGGCCTGCTGGTGCCGGTACATCCAGATTCACAATTTGGTATTTTCAAGCAACTGATGATACATATTGGCGATACGCAAAGCCTCGAATTTGATTTGAGTACTTACAGTTCGCACCTGAAAAACATGAAACATTTCATGGAAAACGCCAATGGGAAAACATTGTTCTTTATCGATGAACTCGGAAGCGGAAGTGATCCCAACCTCGGCGGCGCATTTGCAGAAGTGATCCTGGAAGAATTGTGCAAGAAACATTCGATGGGTATTGTAACCACGCACTACCTCAACCTGAAAGTGATGGCCAATAAAACACCCGGTATCATCAACGGCGCTATGGCTTTTGATGAAAGCAGCCTGATGCCTTTATTCAAATTAATCATTGGTAAACCCGGCAGCTCTTATACATTTTCCATTGCTGAAAGAATTGGATTGGATAAACGATTGATACAACGCGCGCGTCAACTGGTCGATGAAGACCATTTCCGTCTTGATAAACTGCTGAACCGTACCGAACAGGATTTGCAAAACATTGAAAAGGAAAAAAGGGAACTGCAAAAACTGATGCGGGAAAATGAACGCCTGAAAAAGGAGATGGAGCACCTGATGGATAAAGAAAAACATAACCAGCAGGTGGAATTACTCAGGCACCAGAATAAAATATCGGAAGAGCGCATTGTTTACCTGAAAGATATGGAGCGCAAACTGAAACAGGTGGTATTTGACTGGCGCAAGGCAGAGAGTAATGAAGATAAAAAGGAACTGATGAAACAATTGCAGGCATTGCTGTTCAAACAAAACCAGCAGCAGGCAACAGAAAAAGTAAAGAAGAAGATCAATAATAAATTTGAAGAAACCGGCGCAGCCATCCAGCCCGGTACCAAAGTGTTGATGAAGAAGAACCACCAGGTAGGAGAGGTATTGGAGATAAGGGGTAAAAAGGCCGTGGTGAAAATCGGGTTGCTGCCAATGACTGTTTCAATTGAAGACCTGATTGCTGTAAAGGAAAAAATAATTCTGCCGGAGTAAATACAAATTGATAATTAAGAATTAATAATTGAGGACACGATAAGAGGCGAGGAACTCGTGAACGAAATAAAAATTACCCACTTGTAGTATTGCTGTGAAAATGCTTCTGCGTACCTTGGAGCTGCTTCGACATCCACAAAAGGCCCCCTGGTTAGTACATCCTGGTATTTCAACACTTTAACCAACAAATAAACAACACATGAAAAAGTTATTGATGGCCCTCGTGTGCATCGCTTTGATTGCAACAGCCTGTAAGAGTAAAAATAAAAAGGACAGCCCCATTGAATCATTGGGGGACTTGAAAGAATATGCTGATAAGGTAAAGGAACAGACCGATGAATCTTCCAGTAAGTGGAAGGAAAGACAGGCGAAGGGCGACACACTGGCCATGCCGTATAAAGACCTGGAAGCCTATCTTCCGGATATCAGCGGTTATACAAAAGATGGTGAGCCAAAAGGCAGCCAGGTGAATATGCCCGGCATGGGAAGCTGGTCACAGGCAGAACAGCACTATAAAAACGGTGATAAGGAAATCAGGGTAGAGATTATGGATTATGCCGCCGCCTACCAGGCATTTACTTTGGCAACAGCAATGTTTAAAATGGGGTTCGCTTCAGAAGATGACACCAAGAAAGAAGGATCAACTGATCTGGGTATAAAAGGAGTAACCGGCTATGAAACAATTTATAAAAAGGAACAGCGTGGTGAGCTACAGGTAATCGCTGGTGATCGCTTTATGATAAAAATTGAAAGCAATGGCAGCAACGATGCTGATTTATTGCACAGTGCTGCCAAAGGCATGAAATTATCCGAACTCGCATCCAAATAGGAGCATTTCATTAAAATATACAATTATCTCCGCAGCGTTGTTCCACGGGATAGCGCTGCGGTTTTTTATAGCATTCGCTGAGAGAATACCTGGTACAAATTGTACTGTCGTGTACATGATACCTGCACCGCTACCTTTCACCCTTAGCCTTTAACCTAAAACCTATTACTTACAACTTATTACTTATAACTTACAACCCACCTTCTGCCTTTCACCCTTAGCCTAAAACTTATTACTTACAACTTATTACTTATAACTTACAACCCACCTTCTACCTTTCGCCCTTCACCTCCCACTTACAACTTATTACTTACAACTTATTACTTATAACTTACAACCCACCTTCTACCTTTTCCCTTCCACCTTCCTCCCAATATCCCCCGCAATTTTTACAGCATCCTTCGCTATCTCATGGATGGCGCCCGTCGGACTGATCCAAAACCCGCAAAAGTACAGGCCGTCTTTACCAAAAAACTTTTGTTTGTCAACACAGACTTTGAGATCGTCTAACCGGCTCCTGTCGACGGCAAGTAATTGCTCAATATCGCTGTAATAACCGGTAGCCGCTACAATGGTATCAAATTCTGCGCTGCTTCCATCTTTGAAGTAAATTGTTTTCCCTTCTATGTGGTCAATGTCGCCTTTCACTTTTATATGCCCCTGTCGAATATGTCGGATCGTGCCAATATCCAGTAAAGGAATGGTGCCGTCTTTTTCTATTTCTTCATAAGGACCGTAAGGTTTTCTTTTCAATCCCAGTTTTGTAATATCACCTATCAGCAATCTCAATAAAGGAGCGTTTATGGTATCGGCCAATCGTGCCGGCAATTTGCTCAGGAATAAACTCAGTTCCAGTACGGGAATGCCGAAAATGTCGCGGGGTATAACGTTTACGGGTGAACGAACTGCCATTACAGGGATTGCGCCTTGCTCGTACAGGTCAATAGCTATTTCACAGGCAGAGTTTCCAAAGCCAACCACCAATACCCGCTGCCCGGTAAAATCTTTCCCTGTTTTGTAAGCACTGCTGTGAATAAGTGTACCCGGGAAACTTTCCATGCCCCGGAACTGCAACGCCCTTGGTCTGCCATAAGGCCCGGTTGCGATAATAATATATTTTGATTGATAGGTTTCATCAGTAGTAGCCGTAATCCAATCATCCCCTTCTTTCCGTATAGAATGGGCTTCGGTATTGAAAACAGGTTGGATGTTAAATGTCTTTTTATAATCATCCAGGTAATCCAGCACCTGTAGCCTGCCCGGGTACCGGGGAATGTTTTTATCGAATTTTTTATAAGGGAGATTGGAAAGCCGTTTGCTGGTGTGTAAATGAAGACGCTCGTAATGGTTGCGCCAGGGCATGGCGACCTGTCCGTGTTTTTCGATGATGATGTATGCAATGCCTGCTTTTTGCAGGGCTGCTGCACAGGCTAGTCCCGAGATACTGGCGCCCACAATAAGTGTATGCGTTTGCACCATAAGTAATAATAATTTTAATGCAGGAGCTGGTTCTGCCTCAGGGTATCGTCAAATCTACAGCTTATTGGTGGAATAGCTGGTTGATTGAACCTGGGAATAATGACGGCCATATTTTCGCAATACATCATATACCTTTCATTGAACGTTGGCTTTTAGATTTTCATCCCCCTGAATAGACTTTTATTCTTTAAATTCGGTTTTGCCTGAACGTTTCAACCTGCGTGCCATGCCGATACTAATTGTTATTCTCTGCATTCTTCTGCTCATAGTGCTGATCACTTGGGGGCGATTCAATGCTTTCCTGGCTTTCTTAATCGTAGCGCTGCTCGCGGGATGGCTGCTGGGTATTCCGCTGGATCAATTGACCAAATCGGTCAAAAAAGGAATTGGCGATATGCTCGGTGAGTTGGTTATCATCATTTGTTTAGGCGCTATGCTGGGAAAATTGGTGGCAGAAAGTGGTGCAGCGCAAAAAATATCTTCCAGCTTGATTAATACTTTCGGCAGTAAGTATATCATCTGGGCGATGATGGTCACAGGTTTTGTGGTTGGCATACCCTTGTTTTACAATGTTGGGTTCGTATTGATGGTACCGCTTATTTTTTCCATCGTGTACCAAACCAAACTGCCTGCAGTGTACCTCGGTTTGCCCATGCTGGCTTCCCTATCGGTGACGCATGGCTTTCTGCCACCGCATCCTTCACCGACAGCATTGGTGGCACAGTTTCATGCCGATATGGGAAAGACATTACTGTACGGCCTTTGTCTCGCGATTCCGGCCGTCATCATCGCAGGTCCGGTATATGCGAAGACTTTGAAAAAAATAAAATCGGTTCCCTTAAAAACATTTCAGCCCAAAAATATTCCTGCAGATGAATTGCCCGGTACGGCCAATAGTTTTTTTTCCTCGCTGCTGCCCGTTGGATTGCTGGTGCTGTCAACAGTTATCCCGTTACTGGGGATTGAAAATGCACAGTTGAAAAAACTGGTGGCTTTCATCGGTGACCCGGTGATTGTTATGCTGGTTGCATTGCTGGTCGCAACATTTACCTTGGGCATTCGGATGAAAAAAAATATGAAGGATATCATGAATTACTATGGCGATTCGGTGAAAGATGTGGCAGTCATACTATTAATTGTCGCCGGTGCCGGAGCATTGAAACAGGTATTTACGGATAGTGGTGTCAGTGATATCATTGGAAGCAACCTTCAAAAGTTATCCATGCCGCCGTTGGTAATGGCCTGGCTGATTGCTGCGATTATCCGGGTATGTGTTGGTTCGGCAACAGTAGCTGGTCTTACAACAGCCGGGATCATCGCACCGATATTGCATCAATCACATGCCAACCCTGCGCTGATGGTCTTATCTGTCGGCGCCGGCAGCCTCATGTTTTCACACGTAAACGATTCCGGGTTTTGGTTATTCAAAGAATATTTTAACCTGAGTATCAAAGACACCATTAGATCATGGTCGCTCATGGAAACCATTGTAGCGCTGGTGGGATTGGGTGGTGTATTACTATTAAATCTATTTATATAAAATACTATGCAAACAAACATTGAACAAAAATTACAGGAAATGGGATTGTCATTACCTGTTCTGCCCGGGTCAAAGGGAATTTATAAACGCTGCCTCGTAACAGGTAATCACCTGTATGTATCGGGGCATGTATCTGTTAATGCCGATGGCACTTATATCACAGGTAAGCTGGGAAAAGAATTAAATGAAGAACAGGGCAAGATTGCAGCGCGTCAATGTGGATTGGGTATTCTTGCTTCTGTAAAAGATGTGATGGGTGATTTGCAAAAAATAAAACGTGTTATTAAACTACTGGGTATGGTAAACAGTGTCCCTGATTACGAAAAGCACCCGCTGGTGATTAATGGCTGCAGTGAATTGTATGCTGCCCTTTGGGGCGAAGAGAATGGTATTGGGGTGAGGAGCGCAGTTGGAATGGGGTCATTGCCCAATAATGTGGCAGTGGAAATTGAAGCGATATTTGAATTGTATTAAAAACCCGTTACAGGTTATCCGTTTCAAGACAGAATGATGTGATTATGACTACAGAAAAACAATGGTACACGATCGATAATATTGATGAACTCGATTCACCAGCGCTGGTAGTATTTCCCGACAGGGTGAAGAAAAATATTGCTACAGCCATCAAGATGATTGGTGACGTGCACCGCTTGCGGCCGCATATTAAAACCAATAAATCAATGGAGGCAACTTCCCTGATGATGGCAGCGGGCATAACAAAATTTAAATGCGCTACGATTGCAGAAGCGGAATTGCTGGGACGCTGTAAGGCGCCGGATGTAGTATTGGCCTACCAGCCGACCGGACCAAAAATAAACCGTTTCGTTTCCGTCATAAAAAAGTTTAAGGGTACCCGTTATGCCTGCCTGGCCGACAATCCCGAAGCAGCAAAGACGATGGCTGAAATATTTGACAGCCACGGTATGCAGGTGCCTGTTTACCTCGATATTAATTTGGGTATGAACCGTACAGGTATTGCACCGGAGAAAGCTGCAGCATTATACAGCAATTGCACTGCGTTGAAAGGTATCATACCGGTAGGTCTTCATGCCTATGATGGTCATATCCGGGATCTTGATTTTACAAAGAGAAAAGAAAGATGTGATGCTGCATTTGAAAGGGTAGTGGCAGTACAAAAAGAGATTATTGCCAAGGGGATCACAGCGCCAGCCATCATTGCTGGTGGTTCGCCCACTTTTTCCATTCACTGTACAAGAAAGGAAATTGATTGCAGCCCGGGGACATTTATCTACTGGGACAAAGGATATACTGATCTCTGCCCGGAACAGCCATTTTTGACGGCCGTGTTGGTAGTAACACGTGTGATATCGCTTCCCGATACAACTAAACTTTGCCTTGACCTTGGACATAAATCGATTGCTGCAGAAAATGAAATTACAAGAAGGGTTTATTTTTTAAACGCTCCCAACCTTATTCCTGTTGGCCAGAGTGAAGAACACCTGGTGGTAGAAGCAGGCGAGGGTCATGGCTTTCATGCCGGCGATGTTTTATATGGCGTGCCTTTTCATGTATGTCCCACCGTAGCACTATATGAACGCGCTATTACAATAGAAAATGGCAAGACTTCCGGTGAATGGTTGAATATTGCAAGAGATCGCAAACTGCAATTCTAACCGGTTGTTTATTTTTTATCGTAGTAATCGTCGGGAAATGTATTACTCACGAAGGCAATTTGCTTTCCGTCGGGTGACCAGGAAGGGACATTGATCGTTCCCTGTCCGCCATACAGGTATGCCAGCACAGTAGGTTTTTCCTGGCTGTTTACTGCCATCATTCTTATCAATACTCTTTTGCAGGGAGGATGATCACCGGCAGCCACATCTTTTCCAAAAGAAATAATGGCCATCCATTTGCCGTCCGGCGAAATATGTGCAAACCAGTTGTTGAACTCATCATTGGTCACCTGTTCCTGCTGGCTACCATCGGGTTTCATCCGCCATATTTGCATGGAACCACTGCGCACTGAATTGAAATAAATATATTTCCCATCTGGAGAATACTCCGGGCCATCATCCAAACCATCAGCGGTGGTTAATCGTTTTTCTTTACCGCCTTTTGCAGGAATGGTATACACATCGTAGTTTTTATTGCGCTCGGCACAATAGGCCAGTGTTTTTCCGTCAGGGCTCCATCCATGCAGGTAGGAAGGGCCAACAGGCGTTATCTGCCGGGGTTCGCCACCACCAGCCGGCATGATATAAATTAAAGAAGGTCCGCCGTCTGCTGTTGGCGTGCCCTGGTTACTGATCCCGATGAATTGATTGTCGGGCGAAAGGATATGATCGTTATTGCAATGTTTGGCAAAACCAGAATTCATAACAATGGGTTCATTTGTAGTCAGCGGTAAACGGAACAACTGCCCCTTACTGTTATATATAAGCGCAGAACCATCTTTTAACCAGTTGGGTGCTTCAAATGTTTCGGGAGAAGTGTAAATAATTTTTCTTAACCCTGTCGCAACATCCAGTATTTCCATCCTGCTGCCGGCATAATCCCTGTATGGAACAAAACTACTTTTCGCCGGAACAGTAATGCGGACATTGGAAAACACTGCTTCTTCGGAAACATTCTCTTCATGTGAACAAATAAATATACCTGCATACACTTCATTGCCGAGGTTCAATTCCAGTTTGCCGATTTCTTCCAGCGGTTTTCCAAATTGTGCACCGTAAAAAGTATAGGTGTTGCCAGTTCTTTCCAAACGGAGTACATCAGGCGCAGTGATGGTTCCCTTGATTTCCTCGGTATTGGCGTCTATATTTTTTCTGTACTGCAAAGAGGTGAGGCCATCACCATGCACTGCAGCATCTGCATAGGGTGAATTGGGTTCGAGGCTGTGACGGACAATCCATCCCAGTTTGCGGTGTGCATTGGTGCCCTTGCCGGTAAAATGTGCCTGTGCATCAAGAATGAAATCACCTTTTATTTTCTTCCAGGCCAGGTGAAAATCATCATGGGCAGCCCACATATTTGCACCACTGCTTTTGATGGTGTACTGCTGTGTAGAAGTACTATAGCTTACCGTGCCAGGCATTTTTACATTGCCAACATCACTTTGTGCGGTAAACACACCTATATCATTTTTTTGCGAATAAGCAACTATTTGAAGGCCTGCACATGCGAAGATGAATAAAAGAAATTTCATATACAGTTGGTTTTGGCGTGGAAACAATCGGCTTTCTAAAAATACAGAAAAGCAGGGCGATAAATGATTATAAAATGGAGTTTTGGCACAATTATTTCGAACAAGTGTACAGTCCCGACCTAAATGAATATCTATGAAAAAAAACCAGTTTACCCTGCTTTCCGCCAGCCTGATTTTTTTAGTCATTTTTACCACCTTCATTACTGGTTGCAGTAAAAAAGATTCCGGCGATGGTACCAAAAATCCGCCGCCACCTCCTCCAGGCAGTTCCTGCAGTGCCGTCAAAGCTGATGCAGAAAACATCCAACTCTTTCCCGCAAATAATGCCTGGAACCTCGATATCTCTTCCGCAGCGATTGATCCAAACAGTTCGCAAATACTGTCAGCCTATAGTACAACTGGCTTAAAGGCAGATTTTGGCAGCGGTTTGTGGAACGGAGCGACCATCGGCATTCCTTATACCGTGGTATGTGGCAACCAGCAAAAAATTGCAGTCACTTTTCGCGCCAACGGGTATGATGGTAATTATGGTGACGAAAGTGATCCCGGTCCTTACCCGATTCCATTAAATACACCCATCGAAGGCAGTGGCCAGGGGGATTCGCACGTAATTGCCGTTGACAAGGATAACGGTATGTTGTATGAATTATACAATGCAAGTGTCAATGGTGATCATTGGGAAGCGTCAAGCGGTGCCGTGTTTAACTTAAACAGTAACCAATTGCGTACAGACGGATGGACATCTGCCGATGCAGCCGGTCTGCCTATTTTTACCGGCTTGGTGCGATACGAGGAAGTCGTAAAAGGTGTCATTGATCATGCCATCCGGTTTACACTCACTAAATCAAATGTAAAACCAGCTTATATAGCGCCGGCCACCCATAAAGTCAACAGTACCGGCGGAACCTATTCTCTTCCCTTTGGTGCAAAGATCCGGCTGAAAGCCAGTTTTGATATCAGTGGCTTTCCTGCTAACGACCGGGTAATATTAACGGCAATGAAAAAATATGGATTGATACTGGCCGATATCGGCAGCAATATGTATATCACCGGCGCACCAGATGAAAGATGGAGCAATGATGAGTTGCAGCAGTTGGGAAAAGTAAAAGCTTCTGATTTTGAAGTGGTAAAGTTTAATTAATCAAACGCCTTACATAGTGGCATGCAGGTAATCTTTCAACTGTGAGATGGTTTCCTCATGTGTCAGTATCGTTTCCTTCACTACATCATTGATGGATATAATGCCGCAGATATTGTCCTTGTCGAATACCGGCAGGTAACGGATATTGTTCTCCGTCATCAGGTGCATGCAAACTTCGATGGAGTTTTCGGGGGTAATACGCGGGAGCCCGATGGACATGATTTCCTCCACCAGTGTATCAGAGGAATGTTTCCCTTTCAGAATAACTTTTCGTGCATAATCCCTTTCGGTCAGCAGGCCGCAATATTCATTTCCATCCATGACCAGCGCAGACCCGATATTTTTATCGGCCATTAACTGGAGTGCTTCTATAACGGTTGATTTGGGGGAAACGGCGATCACGGAAGCGCCTTTGCGGTGAAGGATATCTGCAACTTTTTTCATACAGCATGTCGTTTTGTGTTACTGTAAGTTAAGAAATTATCCTTTAATAAAAGCAGGCCATGGCGTCATTGGCAAGTTCAGCAGCCAAATGAACAGGTTCGGCCAGGATAGCTTGCAAACCCGGTGGATTCCGGCCAATTTTACCACAGCATTATTAATCAAATCCCAATGATATGCTGTTAAAAATCTCAAAGATCCTGATAATTGTACTCGTTGCCGCGGCAGCGGGCATACTGTTTTTCACTTCCTGCCAGAAGGAATTGAATGGTAACAGCAATGGAAATGGGGGAGCGCCCGCAGGTATGCAGAAAGTTTCCGTGTACCTGAACGACGATCCCGATTTTAACTTTACCAAAGTATTGGTTGATATCCGTATGGTCGAAGTAAAGGTCGATACTGGTGCCACACATCATGACGATGATTTCTTTGACGATGATGATGACGGAGACGATGATCATCATGATCATGACCGCTTCGGACAGTGGGATACATTAAATGTACAGGCTGGGGTATATGATTTACTCCGGTTGCGCAATGGTATCGATACACTGGTGGCAAGTGGTTTTGCCAACAACGGTCATATCAGTAAAATCCGGTTTACGCTTGGTACCAATAACAGTGTATGGACGGACAGCACACATTCTTTCCCATTGACGATTTGTGATCAGAAGCCGTTTTTCTATGTGAAAGTAAGGAGCAATACCATCGATACCATTCCGGGTGGTGGTATTCGCATCAACATCGACTTCGATGTATCCAAATCAATCAAAAAGAAAGATAATGGTTTCTGCCTGCGGCCGGAACTGAGGGCTTTTTCAAAACACGAAAGCGGTGAGCTGGAAGGGAAAGTACTGCCAAAGGATGCCAACGCAAGTGTGACAGTGTTTAATGCAACCGATACAGCGCATGCCATTCCCGATCATGAGGGAGAATGGGAAATACGCGGCCTGAAAGACGGAACGTACGCTGTTCTGTTTGATGGAACGGCTCCATATAATGATACCACCATTAATAATATCGTGGTTAGAAAAAACGAGGATACCAAAGTGCCAACGGTAACCCTCCATAAATAAGCAGGTGTAAAAGTTGAGGATATCCAGGGTAAAGCCGGCGCTCAGGTAGCCGGCTTTTTTTATTGCCATTACTGCAGAGTTGAGTAAGTTTAGTTTTTAAAACCATTTGCTGCAGGATGATGGAATATGCAACGCTTCGCATTAAGGAGATAAAGAGGGAGACCGATGAATGTAAAACATTTATCCTTGAACCGGCTGAACCATTGTCTTACGAAGCGGGACAGTTCCTGACTTTTATTTTTCCCAAAAACAACAGTGAAGACAGGAGAAGTTATTCTATTTCGTCATCGCCCGTTTTGAATGAATCCTTATCAGTGACTGTAAAGAAAATTGCCAACGGTGAATATTCCAGGAAACTGGTAGATCATGCAAAAGTAGGGGATGTTTTGTTTACCATCGGCGCGAGCGGGTTTTTTGTGTTGCCCGAAAATATCCATTTGTATCGCCAGTTGTTTTTTATCGCTGCAGGAAGCGGCATAACACCTGTCTACTCCCTCCTGAAAACTGTATTGAAAAAATATTCCTCTATATCGGTAGTGTTGATCTATAGTAACCGCGATAAACAAAGTACCATATTCCGCGAAGAACTCGAAGCACTTGCTGATCATTACAAAGAGCATTTGCGTATTGAATGGTTGTACAGTACATCCATCAATTTGGAGAAAGCGCGTTTAAGCAAGTGGCTGCTCGGAAGACTACTGCTGCAATACCTGGCCGTTCCCCCTGCTTCGGCTTTATTTTATTTATGCGGCCCATTTGATTTTATGCGTATGGCCAATATAGAATTGCTGGAAGATGGTATACCTGCTGCACATATCAGGAAGGAGATATTCAACCCGGTAAAACATTTGGTGAAGCAGTTGCCCCCCGATACTGAAAAGCATTTGGTAACTATTCATACCGGGGGAACCAGCTACATTGTGGAAACTCAATATCCGCAAACCATCCTGCAATCGATGAAAAAAGCGGGTATACCTGCACGGTATAGCTGTGAGGCAGGTAAATGTGGTACCTGTGCCGTAATGTGTACACGGGGTAAAGTTTGGATGAGCAGTAATGAAGTGCTGCTGGATGAAGAGATTGCAAAGGGCAGGGTGCTCACCTGTGTAGGCTATGCTGTAGCCGGCGATGTTGTGCTGGAGGGATAAAAAAACGGTCGGCCAATGGCCAACCGGTAATAAGTGCTTTCAGAGGTAGTTTTATTAATAGCAGGTAATTGAAATGGTCTGATTGGGAACGCCTGCAATTTTAATATTATCAAAATCCCACTCATAGGCATTGCCTTTGTTCCTTAATACTTTTATATTGGCCATATAATCAGTAGTCTGATAATAGCCAGCCGTATTGCCCTTATAGTTGTTCAGGATGGTAACATCTGTGGTAACATCTCCCGAAGTAGGATCGTTTACGATAACCTGGTCGGCAGGACCATCGGTCAGGTTCACCACGTTTACATAAAAATAGTTGGCAGGTACATTCAGTTCCTGCTGGATACTTGTTTTGTCATCCGGGTAAGCAGCACTGTACTGTAAGGTTACCGGTTGGCCAACAGGGTTACCATAATAATCCTTTGCGTTGGTAACAGCAATGATGTCGACTGCATCACCGGGTTTGCCACTGATGGTAGCACTTCCATGAGCCGGCATATTGCCAAGCGCCGAGCCATTTACATACACAGTAACTGCTGAAGGTGCATTGTTTACAATATTAATAGTGCCGTTGGGGTTGCTATTTGCACCGCCAGTAGTGCCCGAGCCATTACCGTTGTTAGCGGGGATAGTAACCGATTCTTTGCTGCACGAGCTAATAATAAAACTTGTGATAACGAAGGCTGCAAGAAATAAGCCTGCCTTTTTGAAATAGGTAAATATGTGTTTCATCAGATGCGGATTTTTGGTCTAGGGAAAAGGGTTTTGCTGTACTGGGTACAGGTAACTGTATAAACGCGTTTTTTTCCCTCATAGTATAAAAAATAGCCCGATGAACGCAGAATAAGACCGCTATTTTGTCGAATTACTTGTGATTATTTAAGTAAGTAATATTTTATAACAAATTGAATAAAAGTCATTTAAAATAAATCAATAAAATCTCTTCAACTCAACGGCTGGTTTGATAGCCTCACCAGTGGGATAGCCACGCTGGTTACATCGTCCTTTTTGGTGTACACCAACACCTGCCCGGGCCTGGAATATACATGCCTGGATACAAGAAAATCGGGGCGGGCAGGGTTGGCGGCGTCCTTTAGACAGAAAGCATTATCATTACCCAGCAGGCAACTAAATATGAAACAGGGGCGTAATGTTACCTTGATGAGAATTATGCTTGTAGCTATCATTGCCATTGGTGCAGCGGGATTTATTTCCGCAGGGCAGAAGAGCCCGATGTATGTGGTTGCAAAAGGATTGGTTCAGTTCCGTTCGGATGCTCAGCTGGAACTCATCAATGCCAGTTCCGGCAGACTTAAAGGGATCATTAACCCGGCCGACAGAACTTTTGCATTTAGTATCGATATGAACTCTTTCGACGGGTTCAACAGCCCCTTACAAAAAGAACATTTTAAAGAGAACTATATCGAAAGTGAGCGGTTTCCAAATGCCACATTTGCCGGGAGAATTATAGAGGAGGATGATTTCCTGAAAGAAGGTACATATACGTTGCGGGCAAAGGGGAAACTCTCTGTTCACGGTGTAGAGAACGAGCGGATCATCAAAGCCGATGTCGAAATGAAAAGAGGTGTGTTGCATGTGAGAAGCAATTTCACAGTCATGCTTGCTGATCACAATATTAAAATTCCCAGGATTGTGTATGAAAAACTGGCTTCAGAGATCAAAGTGGAAATAAACGCTGATTTTGTACAACAATGATGTCCCGGATTTTTTCCAGATTATACCTGGCACTCATAACTCTTATTATTTTCCATAGTGCAACCACCTGTGCGCAGGTGCCGTATTCAAAGGTATTTGATATTGAAGAAGACAATTTATCGCTGGTGGTGACGGTGATGTTTAAAGATCATCATGGTTTTTTATGGGTTGGCACCAATAGTGGCCTGTATAAATTCATAGGCAACCATGCTCAGAAAATAACTGCCGACAGCATTCAGCCATATGTTACGGCGATTGGTGAAGATAAAAATCACTCTATATGGGTGGGATGCAAAAACGGCGGGATTGTTTCTTTTCGAAACAATTCAATTATTCCATTCTGGCCACAGGAAGGACTCCCCAAAGTGCCTGTAACCGGATTTTATTTTGACAGGAAGAACAGGTTATGGTTTTCCACTGCCGGGGAAGGTATTTATATGTATCGCGACAATACCCTGTACAATTTCAACAGTAAAAACGGCCTGGGCGATAACTATGTATATGCCATCAGCAGTAATGATGGAGATGAGATTATTGCAGCTACTGACAGGGGTTTGTCATTTATTCAAACGAATGGACAGGAGACATCTGTGAAAATATTTACTGCACGGGATGGATTACCCGACAATATAGTCCGTGTTATTGCACCATCCGATCTGCGAGGTTACTGGTGGATCGGTATGCAGGATAAGGGGCTCTGCCTCTTCGATGTTTCCAAAAAACAAATCATCAGCAACTTCATAAGTGCGGATTGGAAAATGGGGCAGGTAAATGGCATCGCAGATTTGCAAGAAGTGGTTTGGATTGCAACAGAGGACAAGGGTATATTTTGTTATAACAAACAAACCCATTCATTGGAAAGACAGGAAACAGGTGATTCACTGGCTTCGCAGAAAGTAACCGGCATGTGTGAAGACAATGAAGGAAATGTTTGGCTGGCTGCCGGTAATCATATCACGAGGACAACGGGCAATTATCTTCAGTATTATCGTTCTGTTGAAAGTACAGACATCATAAATGTGCATGCTGTTTTATCAGATAACAAAGACCGATTATGGCTGGCCACTGGCTCACGTTTATTGTGTTTCAAAATGGGTTCAGCTTCGGGCTGGCAACGAATCTCTTCTTATAATATTTCTGGTACCACACATCATGATGATATCACATCGCTGTATAAAGATGAACAGGGCTTTTTGTGGATCGGTACCATGGGTGCGGGACTGATCAGGATGGATATCCCTTCCGGCCGGTGGAGAAATATCGATGAAGATGCAGTAGTAAAAAATGGCCATATCCTCAGCATTACCGGCAAACAAAAAGAGATATGGGTAGCATCGCTGAATGGTATCAGCAAATTTGATCTGTCGGAATCCAATTATCAATTGTCACCGGCTTTTGCATTCCGCAATTATGGGAAAAGCGATGGGATAGGAAGCGATTACGTATATAACCTGTTTGCCGACAGCAGGGGAAGAATTTGGTTTGCTACCGATGGTGCCGGGGTAGCAGTAATGGATAAAAATAGATGGAGTAATTTTTACCAATCGGGGCAACTGAAATCAAAGGTCGTATATGCGGTGTCAGAAAATATGAATGGCGCTGTTTGGATGAGTACACTGAATGACGGGTTATATAAATACGATGACAGGAGTTTTACCAATATTTCACTGCGCGACGGGCTTTCTGATCTTACCATTCATGCCTTGGCAGTTGACAATAGTAACCGGTTGGTGGTTGTCAGTAAAAAAGGGGTTGACGTATTTCATGAAGACAAGGGTATGACTGTGCATCTCGGAAAGGAAACGGGAATTACTTCACTGTCGCCCAACCTGAACGCCATTGCCAAAGATGCTTCCGGCAATATATGGATTGGTATGGAGGGCGGATTGGCAAGATTGAATACGGCTGCACAAAAACTTTCACCGCCGGTTTGTGTGATTGAAAAAATAGAATTATTTCATCAAATGGTAGATTCTGCCGCAACGCACCTGTTTACCTATCAACAGAACAACTTTACTTTTCAAGTAGCTGCGGTTTATTATTCAGATCCTGAACGCGTAAAATACCAGTACCAGTTGGATGGTTACAACAGCAAGTGGGAAACAACCACGGATAATAAGATTAATTTCCCCTTATTGCCACCGGGTGACTATACTATGAAAGTTCGGGCGGTATTGTCGGAAAATGAAGAGAAAACAACGGAAAGCCATTACCACTTCGTCATAGGGCAGCCTTTCTGGAAAACCTGGTGGTTCCTGGCGGGAGCCTCCTTTTTGCTCATCTTATTTATATACATCTTTACCAGGAGCCGGATTAAAAAAGTAAGATATAACGAACAGGTGAAGAATGAAAAATTCCGGCTCCAGTACGATGCACTCAGGACCCAGGTAAATCCGCATTTTCTTTTTAATAGTTTTAATGCGTTGCTGACCATCGTGGAAGACAACCCAGCCGAAGCTACCGATTTTATCAGGCAGCTCTCCTCCTTTTACCGCACGATAACTTCTACCGGTGGAAAGGACATCATTACAGTTGCAGAAGAACTGGCGATGCTGAATACTTATTTATTCATTCAGCAAAAAAGATATGGAAACGCACTGCAGGAACAAATAAATGTAACTGAAATACAGACTCTTCAATATTTTATTCCACCACTATCATTGCAACTGCTGGCGGAAAATGCAGTCAAACACAATGCAGTTTCAGGAGAAACGCCACTACGCTTGTGTGTAGAAATTGAAGAAGACTATCTCGTGGTTCGTAATAACATAAATCCGAAAATAAAAAAAGAAGAGGGCGAAGGGGTGGGGCTGCAAAATATTGTCAACCGCTTCCGTATGCTCACCAAAATACCGGTAATATATGGGATCACAGGTCATGAGTTTATTGTAAAACTTCCCCTCTTAAAACAAGTGCTGCCATGAAAATATTAATCATTGAAGAT
Organism: Chitinophagaceae bacterium; assembly: GCA_044223995.1. Classification (GTDB taxonomy): domain Bacteria; phylum Bacteroidota; class Bacteroidia; order Chitinophagales; family Chitinophagaceae; genus JACMLD01. Next base: position 710,839 of record JBGALE010000003.1, on the reverse strand, counting down.
GAAGAACAGGCGTATAAGCGCCTGCAAAAATTGATAAAGGAAGTTATACCGTCAGCGCACATCGCCGGTATTGTAGTTAGTGTGCAGTCCGCTGTTGCATGGTTTAATAAAAATCCCATGCCTGAGTTGATCTTTATGGATATCAACCTGGCCGATGGGTCCAGTTTTGAGATATTCAAATCGGTTAATATAAGCTGCCCAATCATTTTCACTACCGCATATGGTGAATATGCTGTACAGGCTTTTAAGGTAAACAGCATCGACTATTTATTAAAACCGGTTGACAGGAATGATATTGAAAAAGCCATTGAAAAAATGATGACACTCCGAAACAACAGCTTGCCACTTATTAACTATGCTGAGCTGATACGGAATATGGTGCCGGTACAACCGTCATTCCGTGAACGATTTGTAATCAAGCTGGGTGATAATTTAAAATCTGTGCCAACCGAAGACGTAGCTTATTTCTTTACTGAAAATAAGGCGAACTACCTTTGTACCAGGGAGGGAAAAAAATGGCCCATCGATTTCAACCTCGACCAGGTGGCGGAGATGTTGAACCCAAAAAAATTCTTCCGGATCAACCGGCAGTTTATCATCAGCATGGGTGCTATCGAAGAGATGAAAAGTTATACCAGGGCAAGGGTAATCATCAAGCTGCAGCCACCAAGCCACCTTGATACTATTGTGAGCGTGGAACGGGCCGGCGATTTCCGGCTGTGGCTGGGAGGGGAATCATAAGAAGAAGATGTTTTTTATAGGAAATCAACATTAGCGTTTATCATAAAAGACAAAATCTATGAATAAGAAAACCGTTTCCGGGGTGCTGGGTCTGCTATTTATCGTGGTACTTATTGCAACAGGTATTGTGATCTATCTCTACAACAAGCCAGGAAGATCTGCAGCATCAGAGAAAGGCGTCAGCGTAACGGCGGCAGATTTGGCAACCGCCTATTCAAAAGATGAAGCTGCTGCCAATAAAATTTACCTCGACAAAACGCTTGATGTAAAAGGTGTGATAAGTGAAGTAACCACCAACCAGCAGGCTAAAACAGTCGTAACTTTGGAAGGAACGGATATGGCCGGCGTTCAATGCACATTGCTGGAAACAACAGATGGGTTGAAAAAGGGCGATAGCATTCACCTGAAAGGAATATGTACAGGTTTTTTAACGGATGTTGTTATTGACCGCTGTGTAATAGCTGAATAAAAATAAATAATCCTTTTACCAGAAACACACTTACTATGAAAGTAAGGTCATTTATTATTTGCACGGGTATCATCCTAATTGTTTGGTCATGTACACACCATCTTCCGGTACCGCCCGATAACGGTGGCAGTACCAATCCGCCACCAACGGTTACCTGTAGCCCTGACTCGGTTTATTTTCAAAATACCATACTGCCGCTTATCAGTTCCAACTGTGCCATGGCTGATTGTCATGATCCTATCAGTCACCGCGAAGGTTTGATCCTGAACAATTATACGGGTATCATGAAAATTGTAAGGGCAGGCAATCCCAATTCAAGCAAACTGTATGAAACGATTGCAGACAACAGCATGCCTCCACCTCCATATCCCAAACTCACCACAGCACAAAGGCAAAGTGTTCAGAAATGGATACAGCAGGGTGCGACTAACAATGGCTGTTCCTCCGGGTGCGATTCCAGCATCTTCACTTATACGGGAGCGATAGTTCCATTGATGGACACTTATTGCAAAGGTTGCCATAATACGACACTAGCCAGCGGAAATGTTGACCTAAGCAACTATAATGCTGTGAAAACCGTAGTAGGAAATGGCAAACTGATGGGAAGTATTACGCATGCCAGCGGCTTTGTGGCGATGCCGCAGGGGGGAAACAAACTATCGGATTGTCAAATCAGCCAGGTAGATAAATGGATAAAGGCAGGAGCACTTAATAATTAACAGGGTTTTTACAAATAGGCGGATTGTATGAATCGCATTATGATAGTCGTATTATTGTTCACAGGTTTGTCCTGGTGTTTCATCGGCTGTTACAACGATAAGGAAGAATTGTTATATCCACCCGGCACCGGATCCTGTGATACGGCCAGTGCCAGTACCTTTTCCGGATCAGTATTACCTATACTAAACACCAACTGTAATGTTTGCCATGCTGGCACTGCCAATGCGGGAGGAGGTATCAACCTCGATACCTATAATGGTGTAAAAACACAGGCAACAAATGGAAAACTGATGGGTGCTGTCCGGCAATTACCTGGTTTTATTTCCATGCCACAGAGTGGTGGAAAATTATCGGACTGCAATATTGCCATCTTACAGCGATGGATAAACGCAGGGATGTTGAATAATTAATTTTAAAATATACGAGATGAAAAAAATCGGGATGATGGTGCTGGCCATTGCACTGGCGGGCTTTTCTTATGGGCAGGGTATTTTTGTTTGCAGGAACGGGCAGATTTCATTTTTCTCAAAAACTTCCATGGAAAATATTGACGCCATCAACAATGAAGTGTCGAGTGTTATTAACAGCCAGAATGGTGAAATCGTTTTTGCTGTACTGATTAAAGGATTTCATTTTCAACGGGCACTGATGGAAGAACATTTTAACGAAAATTATATGGAGAGTGACAAATTCCCCAAGTCATTGTTTAAGGGGAAGATTTCTAATCACAGTACCGTAGATTTCAGCAGGGATGGTTCCTATCCCGTTACAGTGGAAGGAGAACTCACCATTCACAATGTCACACAAAAAGTTTCCTTTCCCGGCACCCTGATTGTTACAAATGGGAAAATCGCCACAGCTTCGAAGTTCAAAATAAAACTGGCAGATTATAATATTAAAATACCCTCCCTGGTTGCAGATAAGATTTCACCTATTATAGATGTTACAGTGAACTGCAAATATGATCCCAAAAAATAACTGTTTTAATAATCGTTACCTGGTCAGATAAATATCCGTGTTCCCGAGAAACTTTGGCGGAAAGCTTTGGGTGTTTGCTTCTTTTTCTTTTTAAAGATCCTGTTGAAGTTGGAAATATTATTAAAGCCACAGTTGTAGGCTACTTCAGCAACAGATTGTGTTGTGTCAATTAATAACCTGGATGCGTGACCGAGACGTATTTCGGTTAGGCTGTCGATAAATGTATTACCGGTCCGCTGTTTGAAAAAGCGGCTGAATGCCACTTCCGACATATTGGCCAGTCTCGCCACATCACCCAGCGTGATGGGTTTATCGAAATGTTCATTCATGTATTCAAAACTTTTTTCAATACGCCGGCTATTATATGTAATATGTTCGGTGGCATTAAAAGAAGAATCTGACAAAACGCGGATATGGCGGGAGCGCGACATATCGTGCAACAGGGACATCAGTTCAAGCACAGAATCAAAACCCTGTTTGTTGTTAAGTGATTCCAGTCTTGGTTTTAATTCAATAGCTGTTTCTTTTGGAAATAAAATACCGCGCGCAGACTTATCAAACATGTTTCGTATAAAACTGAGCTGGTTCCTCCTGAGCAGCTTTTCATCAAAGAGATCTTTGTGGAACTGGATGGTGATTTCACTAATCTCCCTGCTTTTGCATTTATGGGTAAACCAGCCATGCTGAAGATTGGGGCCTATCAGCACGAGCTCAATATCATCAATTTCTTCCATGTGATCGCCGGCGATCCGGTTAGCCCCGCGGGCATTTTGTATGAAATTTATTTCGTATTCTTCGTGACAATGCAGTGGAAAATCGAACTGGCTTTTGACTCTTGAAGCAAGAGTAAAACAATCACTTTGGGTGAGGGGTGTAATCTCTCTAAGTATTGTTTTTTTCATTTCGAGGTCATTGTTGCCGAAGGTGGGTGGGTGACTACGGTCTAAGACACTCAAAATGCCAAAACTGCTGTAAATGCTTTGTTATTTTTTATTACCACGCTATCCACATGAAAATGTAACCCGGTCAGCACCTGTCGAGTGCCTGGGTAATATCTGCTAATATATCGTCGATATGCTCCAGTCCAACCGATATCCGGATAAGGCCCGGCGTTATATTTACAGCGCGCCGCTCGTCTTCGGTTAATTTCGCATGCGTTGTACTTGCCGGATGCGATGCAATGCTGCGGGTATCGCCCAAATTGGCGGTTAATGACAACATTTGGAGGTTGTTTAAGAATTTCACGCCACTTTCGAGACCGCCTTTTAATTCGAAACATACAATGCCGCCACCATTTTGCATTTGCCGGATGGCGATGGCATGTTGCGGATGACTTTTCAAAAAAGGATATTTCAGCCATGACAGAGCCGGATGTTGTTCAAGGGTGGTTGCTACCGCCAGCGCATTTTTTGCGTGACGTTCCATCCGCACATCCAATGTCTCCAGGCTTTTGCTCAATACCCATGCGTTGAAAGGGGATAATGCCGGTCCCGTGCTGCGGCAAAACAGGTATAATTCATGGATCAGATCTTTTCTCCCTGCTGCAATACCGCCCAGCACACGGCCCTGCCCATCGATCCACTTCGTAGCTGAATGCACCACGATATCCGCACCAAATTTGATGGGGCGCTGGTTAACCGGTGTGGCAAAACAATTATCAACATTCAGTATCAACTGGTGTTTTTTAGCGAGTTTGCCCACCCATTCGAGATCGATGATATCCAAACCTGGGTTGGTGGGCGTTTCGAGATAAATCATTTTTGTATTCGGCCGGATGGCAGCTTCCCATTCTTCGGGGCGCGACGCACTGACATAAGTTGATTCGATACCGTAATTGGGCAAATATTTTTTGATGATGGTATGTGTGCTTCCGAAAAGGGAATTACAGGCCAGCAGGTGGTCACCTTTTTTCAGGAAGGCCATAAATGAAGCAAATACGGCGCTCATTCCCGATGCGGTGGCATAACCTGCTTCCGCACCTTCCAGTGCACAAAGCCGATCGACAAATTCCTGTACACTTGGGTTACTGAAGCGGCTGTAAATATTATCGTCTGTTTCATCTGCAAAGGCTGCACGCATGGAGGCTGCATCATCGAAACAAAAACTGCTGGTCAGGAACAGGGGAGATGAATGTTCCATCTCATTGGTTCGTTCTGTCTGCGTACGAATGGCTTTTGTGATAGGATGCAATGGCTTTTTTTGCGATGACATAAAGGGATGAATTAGGCGATGAGTGGTTGATTTTTTTTTTGTAAAAAATGATTGAACTGGCTATGGGTTGATATTTACTTTCCAACTAACGTTAGTTCCAGCCCGGCGTAATGTTTCGGCGACAGAACAATACTTATCCATCGAAAGGGCGCAGGCTTTCTGTGCTTTATCGGCATCAATATTTCCCTTCAATTCAAATACAATAGTGATGCTTTCCCACAAAGAGGGTTCTTTTCCCTTTTCACGCTCGCCTTCAATTTTCATAGAGAAACCATCCACCTGCTGCCGTTGTTTTTTGAGAATGGAAACAATGTCAATGCCACTGCAGCCACCCAGTCCCATCAGCAGCAATTGCATGGGCCTTACACCGAAATTGGTGCCGCCATTTTCAAGGCTGCTGTCAATATTTACAACATGCCCGTTACTGTCTTTCGCTTCAAAACCGTAATCGCCCTGCACACGGTTGATATCAATTTGTATCATTTCCCAATATTTTTACAAATGTAATTCATACAGCCCTTTACTTTGCAAATTCAATAGCTGGTATCATTAATGGACTATTTTCATTATCAACAACCTTTTGAACTTGAATCTGGCGCCGTACTGCCTGGATTAACCATCGCCTACACGACTTACGGTAATTTGAATGCGGACAAATCGAATGTGGTTTGGGTATGCCATCACCTCACCGCCAGTTCAGATGTAGCACAATGGTGGCCGGGTGTGGTGGGGAGCGGTCATGTTATCAATCCTGAAAAATATTTTATCGTTTGTGCAAATATTATCGGATCCTGTTATGGCAGCACTGGTCCATTGACTGATAATCCGGCTACCGGTAAACCTTATTACGGCACATTTCCCATGGTTACCATCCGGGATATGGTAAAGGCACATATATTACTCCGCCAGCATCTTGGCCTGCCACACATATATTTATTAATTGGTGGAAGTATGGGCGGCTACCAGGCATTGGAGTGGTCCGTGATGGAACCAGCCGTTATTGAAAACTTATTTCTGCTTGCCACTTCTGCCACGGAAAGCGCATGGGGCATTGCCACGCATACGGCACAGCGGCTTGCCATTGAAGCGGATGGCACCTGGAAAGATGCATCGCCTGTAGCCGGCAGTAAAGGACTGAAAGCAGCACGAGCAATTGGTATGCTTACTTATCGCAATTATGGCATCATGGTAAAAAACCAGACCGAACCTGATGTTGAAAAACTGGATGACTACAAGGCATCTTCCTATATCAATTACCAGGGTGATAAACTCGTAAAGCGTTTCAACGCGTTTTGCTACTGGTTACTGACCAAGGCAATGGACAGCCACCACCTGGCAAGGGGACGTGGACAGCAACTCGCGGCTGTTCTGCAAAGCATTCAGCAAAAAACACTGCTCATTGGCGTTAGCAGCGATATTTTGTGCCCGCTGGATGAACAACGGTTACTGGTAAAAAATATCCCCAATGCCACACTTGTCGTAATCGATTCTGCATACGGTCATGATGGTTTTATGGTGGAATCGGAAAAAATTTCTGAGCATCTGGCCTCCTGGTTGAGTTAGGCTTTTTTACTTTTTCTAAAGTCAAAATAGTGGTAGTAAAGTATCCGGGCAGCGTGTATGGATTTATATTTATTACCAGCAGAAGATTGCTGAAAAAGGTTTAGATAACCGGCCTGAATATTATTGCTTCCGCTCAACTGGTATTTCAATCCAATAAAAAACCGGTTTTGATCGAAGTAATTATACACAACCTGTTTGCCAAAATTTACCATTATCTCATCATTGAACAAAACAGACCACGAATGAGGAACAATACCTTTTTTGCTCAGCGAAATGTCATACCAGAAATTATAACGTGCCCTGAAATTAAAACCGTACCCATCCCCCAGGGCCGAATCATTTAATATTTTTTTTCTATACCGCTCTTCCAGTCTTATTCCCTGTACAATTCTTGACTTCGGGTATTTTGTTTGCCACTGAAACATTTGCCACAGCCTGTTTTCCGGCTGTGTGATGAATTTATGGTTGTCCCCGGGGTAATGAAACATTTTCGCATACCCAGCTATGATTTTGCAATTTTCATTCATATAAAAGATAATGCCTGCCCTTGCAATCGATTGATAAAATTTATCAGCAAAATTGTCCTGGGTACGCACTTGTATATCTGCCCATAGTCCAAACTTTTCGCTAAAGCGGGTTTGATTAAAAATGCCCGTCCAAATCTGCTGAAACGATTCCGTTTGCTTTACCTGCGCCGGTGAAGGTTGGGCAATCATTAGTGTCATAATGGTGACAATACGATACTTCATAGCATTTAAATGTGAAGGGAGTAGGGTTTTTATAGTCTAGTAATTTTATAGACTAATACAGTATAAAAAAAGCCAGTATCAGGCTATGTCTTAATGATCTATTTTGTTCTAGTGTGCTACCGCAGCAATTGCTTTCCACAATGTAAGCGTACTGGTAGCTATCACCAGTGTACCTACAGCGATAAACATAGATTTCATGGGCAATACACCTACCAGTCTTGCAGCGATGGGTGCAGCTATTAGTCCGCCAATCACAAGGCCCGCTACATCTGCAATGGGTATGCTTTTCAGAAAAATAAAAAAGGTAACGGAACTGGCGAATACCACAAAGAATTCAGCGAGACATACTGAACCTATCACATAACGCGCATTTCTTCTTTTTGAAATCAATGTGCCGGTCACCAGTGCGCCCCATCCGCCACCGGCGAATGCATCCATAAAACCACCGGCCGAAGCCAGCCAGCCGGCGCCTTTGACTTTATTCTGTACATTTTTTTTCTTCAACGCTTTTCTCACAATATGATAGCCGAGATAAAATGTATAGAAAGAGAGCGGTATGCGAATCCAGGACGAATACTGCTGCCCGTAAAATGCCAGTGCAGCTCCCAATATGGCGCCTATTACACCGGGAATGACCAAGGCACGGAATAATTTTTTATTGATATTTCCAAAACGATGATGGCTATAACCAGATACACCACTTGAAAATACCCTTGCTGCATGTACACGGCTGCTAACCACTGCAGGGCTCACACCCATTGCCAGCAGGAATGTTGTAGAGATGGTGCCGTATCCCATTCCCATAGAGCCATCCACCATCTGTGCCATAAACCCGGTGAGCAGCATCATGAGAAAAATTTTGGTGTCGATAAACTCGGGCACCCTTCTTACACTGCTGATAAGATCATTAAATGGTATATAGGAAAGCAATCCGTGGCCAAGCAACATAAAGAAAAATGCAAAAAGACACCACTTCACTATCTGCGGCCATTTTTTTTCTTCGGGTTTGCTGACTTCTTCGAGTGTAATCTGTTTGGCAGTTAGAACTTTTGTCAAATCATCCAGTTGCTTCACCTTCTCTGCAAAATCGCCTTTTAAATCCTGCCGGATTGTATGCATGTTTTGTATCACGCCTTCGATCTCATCAGGAATTAAATCATTCAGTTGTTCCTTCATCCGTTTGGCAATCGTGGGAGATTTTCCATTGGTAGAAATGGCGATCTTGAGGTTACCTTTCTGAACAATTGAACCAAGGTAAAAATCGCATTGCTCTGGTGTGTCAGCAACATTGACCAGTACATTTTTTCCCTTTGCCAGCACGCGAATATAGTTGCTGACTGATTTATCATCAACTGCAATCACGGCGATTTGTTTATTATCGAGGTCTGCTGGTTCAAATGGGCGCTCCACCAGGGACACATTGGTATAATTGTCCGCCAGTGACCGCACCGTGTCGGAAATATGACTGGCCACGACTGTGATAGCGGCACCGGGTGCATTGTTTAATAATGCGTTTAGTTTTTCAAGGCCTACTTTCCCTGCGCCTACCAGTAATACATCCAGTTCCTCCAGTTTCAGGAATACAGGGAACAGGCGGTTTTTCTCCGGCTGTGTGTCCGCTATATCAGGCTGTATGGATAACTGGTCTTTGTTCATTACTCTTTTATGGCTGCCTATGCTTTTGCTTACGAAAGCAGTGGCAAATATATACAAATCCCTACTTAATTAGTAGACTATTCGGTAATTTTATCAAAAAGTTTTGGTGTTATACCCATTGTTTTCTCATGGCGAAATCACCAAAAGCTTCCTGTTCATTTTTTTCTTTCTTAAATGACTGGAAAAGTTTGTCAAGTTCGCCGACAATCATTTCCTCATCAAGACTCTCTTTATAAATTTTATTGAGCCGGGTTCCCTGCCTGTCTCCGCCGAGGTGCAAATTATACTTTCCTGCAGCAGTTCCAACAAAACCTATTTCAGCAGCATAGGGCCTGGCACATCCATTGGGACAACCCGTCATTCTTATAATGATTTCTTCACCGGCCAACTGATGTTTCTCAAGTAATGGTTCAATCCTTGATAACAGCGATGGCAAATAGCGCTGGGCTTCTGCCAGTGCAAGCGGACAAGTGGGCAGCGCCACACAGGCCATCGCATTCTTCCTGATCAGCGAAGCGGCCGCTGTATGCTGCGCGACATTAAAGCGTTCCAGTATTTCGTGGATGATGGCTTTATCTTTTTCCTGCACATCACTTATCATGATGTTTTGATTTCCCGTAAACCGAAAATTGCAGCCACCTGTTTTTGCAATTTCCAGCAAAGCGGTTTTCAATGCCTGCTGCTCATTGTCGAGCACACGACCATTCTCCACGAATGCAGTAAAATACCACAACCCTTTGTCATTCTGATGCCAGCCATAATAATCACTGCGCTGGTTAAACGAAAATGGTTTTGCCGGCAATAGGGAGAACCCAATACGTTTTTCCAATTCTATTTTAAAGGCATCCACTCCCATGCGGTCGAGAGTATATTTAAGGCGGGCCAGTTTACGATCACTGCGGTTACCATAATCACGCTGAATGGTCAACACTTCATAAATTGCCTTCAGTGTTTTTTCTTCTCCTTTAATAAAACCAATTACTGTACCGAGCCGTGCATAGGTGTCCGGGTTGCCATGTGTGGTAGATAAACCGCCACCCACGGCAATATTAAAACCTATCAACTGGTTATTGTCTATAATGGCAATAAGGCCAAGGTCATTTGTCAACACGTCCACATCGTTATTCGGTGGAATAGCGATACCAATTTTGAATTTGCGGGGCAAATAGCGGTCCTGGTATAGTGGATCTGCTTCTTCCTTTTTATCTATTAGTTGTTCTTCGCCGAGCCAAACTTCATAATACGCTCTTGTTTTAGGCATCAGTAATGAACTGATTTTATCTGCATAAGCAAATACTTTTTCGTGTATGGGCGACTGTTTGGGATGTGCACTGCACATCACATTGCGGTTGATATCACCGCAGGTGGCAATGGAATCCAGTTTCGCTTCGCTGAATGATTTGATGGTGGGTTTGATATGCGATTTAATAATGCCATGCAGTTGTATGGTTTGCCGCGTAGTGATTTTGATAACACCTGTCGAATTTTCACCGGCTATCTCATGAGCTGCGATCCATTTATCTGCAGTCAGAAAACCGCCGGGCAAACGTAAACGGATCATGAAGGAGTAGAGGCGATCCAGTTTTTTTTCCGCGCGTTCTTCTCTTCTGTCACGATCATCCTGCTGGTACATGCCGTGAAATTTAATCACGGCCTGGTCATCTTCCCGGATGGCGCCTGTAATTTCGTCCGCCAGGCTTTCGGTAAGGGTTCCCCTGAGCCCATCGCTGGCCTTTTTAATTTTTTCAATCGCCGATAAATTTTCTTTTGCTGCCATTATGCCTGGAATAATAATTATTTCAATTAATATACATCTTTTGAATAACGCCCTTCTTCTTCCATTTGTGAAAGGTATTGGGATGCTTCTTCTTTTGTTTTGCCACCATATATTTCAATTACTGCCAGTATGGTTTGCTCCACTTCAATGCTCATCGGCTTTTTCGATCCGCATATATACAGGTAAGCGCCATTCTGCAGCCATTGATAAAATTCCTGCCCGTATTTGGAAATCTTATGCTGCACATATACTTTCTCCACCTGGTCGCGGCTGAATGCGACATTTACTCTGGTGAGCACACCAGTTTCCAGCCATCCCTGTATTTCGGTTTGATAAAGAAAATCTGTAGCGAAATGCTGTTCGCCAAAGAACAACCAATTTTGACCGCTGGCTCCCGAAGCATCGCGTTCTGCAATGAATGACCTGAATGCGGCGATACCTGTTCCCGGTCCAATCATGATAATATCCTTTTCAGCCGCCGGCAGTTTGAAACGTTTGTTCTTTTGTACAAAAAATGAAAGGGTATCGTTTGCTTTAACGTCCCTTAAAAATTCGGAACATACACCTAATCTTTGTTCACCATTGACTGCAAACCTGTCGAGTGCTACCGTGATGTGCATTTCATCATTGTGCGCAGCAGGTGCGGAAGCTACAGTATACAATCTTGGTGCGATGGGATTTAATATACCCAGTACTTCCTCCAACTGGCTGTTTTCTTTTAAGGGATATGTTTTCAGCAGTGTGAATAAATCCGTAACCGGTGATTGTATATCGTGTCCTGTAACGGCAGCATATCTTTTTATGACCCTGTCGGTCAGGTGGCTGATATTCAGTTTGCCTTCCAGCAACTCAAGAGCGGTATACGTTGCATCACGGTAGGTGAGTGATTGATCCTGTGCGGTATTTGTCAATGATAAGATGGCTTTGGCTGCAGCTTTAGGGTTCTTGGGAACGATACCGATAGAATCACCGGGTTCATATTCCAAACCTTCAGCGGCAATTTCTATATGATAAGTAGATTTTGCAGAACCTTTATCGTTCAGGTTGATATTAGTTAGTACCGTGCCGGTATATGTTTTTTTTGTATTGGCTTTCTTCGTTACCACAGCAGCAGGTGCAACACTGGTGGTGTTTCCATTGCTTTGCACATTTTTTAAAACTGTTTCAAACCAGTTGTGTGCGTCGGTATCATAATCAAGATCGCATTTTTGAATGGGTACCAGTCTTTGCCCGCCGAGTTTTTGCAATTGCGTGTCCACATCTTCCCCGGCTTTGCAGAAAAGAGGGTAGGAGGTATCGCCCAATGCCAGTACGCTGTATTTTAGTTTGTCGAGACGGAAGCCATTGTTATGGATATGGTCATAAAATCTCTTTGCTGCGGCAGGAGGTTCACCTTCCCCCTGTGTGCTGATAACAGTCAGGAAATATTCTTCCTTGGCTAAATCATTCAGCCGGTATTGGTCAAGGCTCACTACTTTTGCATTGATGCCATTCTTCTTCGCTTTGGCAGCCAGTTCGGCAGCGAGCTTTTTTGAATTACCTGTTTCGGTACCATAGGCAATAGTGATTTTTCCATTGGAAGAAGCAGGTGTCGTTGCAGCAGCGGTGACAGGTTGCGCATCATTTTTTACGAGGCCATTGAGATAGCCATTCATCCAAGCCAGTTCTTCCCTGGTTGAATTCCTGATCAGTTCAAGCAGTATTTTTAGTTTAGGCTCTCCCAACATGTTGCTGTACTTTATCTGTTAACAATGTTTCGGATAATTTTGCTACCGGTTTAAAATAATATTCCCTGCTGTTGCTGTTGTCCAGCCATGCAAAATTTTTGTGCAGGTTGACCACTTTCCCGATGATGACCAGCGAAGGCGACACAAAACGTTGTCCTTTCAGTGTCGTTTCATACTCATACAAGCTGCAGGTATGGATATGCTGAAGCGGCGTAGTGGCCTGTTCGGCGACTGCGAGTAATTTATCGGGTGAAATATTATAGTGCGTAAGTTTTTCCACCAGCGCGTCCAGTGTTTCTGACGACATATAAAATACCAGTGTATCATCCGTCCCGGATAATTCTTTCCAGTATGCATCGCTGACAACATCTGATTGATAGTAAGTGAGAAAACGTACTGCTGTAGAATAGCCGCGTGCGGTTAACGGGATACCGGAGTAGGCCGCGGCACCCAATGCGGCAGATACACCCGGCACAATTTCGTAGGCGATATTATTTTCAGTCAATGTTTGTAACTCATCCAGTACATTGGAGAAAATGGAGACATCACCGCCTTTTAAACGCACGACCAGTTTTCCCTGTATAGCATATTCTACCATCAGTTCGTTGATGGTTTGTTGTGGTGTCGATACACCGCGCCTGCACTGTTTGCCTACATAAATTATAGTAGCCTGTTCTGAAGCGTATTGTTGTATGATATCCTGGCTTACCAACCGATCGGTCAATATGATGTCCGCCTGCTGTATCCAGCGTGCAGCTTTTACAGTTACCAGTTCCGGATCGCCACAACCGGCTCCAGCCAGGATGACTTTTCCCTTTATTTGAGTTGGTTGGTTCATGTTAGTCTACTTTACCAGTAGATTAATAAATGATAAAATTGCCGGGCATTTCGGCCCGGTGAAATATTATTTAAAACAAACCGTCGATCGATAAGTAACGTTCGCCGGTATCGTAATTAAATGTCAGCACTTTTGATCCTTTTGGAATTTCCGCCAGTTTTTTAGCCACTGCTGCCAGTGATGCGCCGGTCGATACACCTGCGAGTATACCCTCTTCTTTCGCCAGTCTTTGTGCATATTCAAATGCTTCCTCTTTTCCTACCTGTATGACTCCGTCGAGAATATTTTTATTTAATATGGATGGTATGAACCCTGCACCGATTCCCTGTATCGGGTGTGGTGAAGGTGACCCGCCGCTCAATACAGGAGATAATTCCGGCTCTACTGCAAATACTTTCAGTTTGGGGAATTTTTCTTTTAATATTTCAGCAACACCCGTAATATGCCCACCGGTTCCTACACCTGTTATGACATAATCCAAACCAGTTGGAAAATCATTCAGAATTTCCTGTGCAGTTGTTTTGCGGTGAACAGCAGTGTTGGCAGGATTGTCAAACTGCTGCGGCATCCAGCTATTGGGTGTTTCGTTAACCAGCTCCGTTGCTTTTTCAATAGCGCCCTTCATCCCTTTTTCACGGGGTGTCAGTACAAAAGATGCACCATACAGCGCCATCAGCCTTCTTCTTTCTATACTCATACTTTCCGGCATCACCAGGATTATCCTGTATCCTTTTACTGCAGCTACCAGTGACAAACCAATACCTGTATTGCCCGATGTTGGTTCAATGATGACACTGTCCTTGTGCAGGATGCCTTTGTTTTCTGCATCTTCAATCATCGACAGTGCAATCCTGTCTTTGATACTGGCGCCGGGGTTGTTCCTTTCCAGTTTGATCCAAACTTCATACTCCTTTCCGTACAATTTGTTAATGCGTACATGGGGTGTATTTCCTATCGTTTGTAAAATGCTGTTCGCTTTCATAATTCCTTTTTACTTTTTTTATATAACAAAATTCAATGCTTCGGGCATTGGGTTATTATCTCTTACTTTTATTTCGCTTTTATGGTATACGAGTGAGAAGGATGGCACACTGTAAGTAAGCCAAACATTCCCGCCAATGATACTATCATGACCGATGACAGTATCTCCCCCTAAAATGGTCGCACCTGAATAAATGATTACATTATCTTCAATGGTAGGATGACGTTTGGAAGAAGCAAGTGCTTTGGCAACATTGAGCGCACCAAGGGTTACACCCTGGTATATCTTTACATTGTCACCAATGAGTGTAGTTTCGCCGATAACAATGCCGGTACCGTGATCAATAAAAAAGGAATCACCAATCTCCGCGCCCGGGTGAATATCAATGCCCGTTTTACTGTGCGCATATTCTGAAAACAATCTCGGTAATACTTTTATCTCCTGCTGGTGCAATTGATGCGCAATGCGGTAAATAGCGGTGGCATAAAAACCAGGATAAGCAGCCAGCACTTCTTCGATGGATTGTGCAGCAGGATCAAATTTTAAAATAGCATCGGCATCCTTCAGCAACTGCTGGTAAATGCCGGGCAACTGGTCAAAAAAAACACCTGCATGTTTTTCAACTGCCTTTTCGTCGCGCAGCAATTCAAACAGGATGGCCGAAAAAGTGTTTTTGATTGCGGTGAAATGCCCCGACAGTTTTTCCTCGCTGCTGTATTTGCCTTCATAAGAAGCGAACAGAAAATTAAACAGGTCATCCACAAAATTCTCAGCGGTTTCCTTGTCGGGGAAACTGTTGAAACATTTCCTGTTGCGCTGAAATAATTCTTTTATAAAAGCTTTTTCGCTCATATTAATAGTTCCATTAATTTTTTACTGAATCATACATGCTCCCACGGTTACATGACTGGTTTCGTCGATCAGTATTGCGCCGCCGTTCTCACGCAAACTCCTGTAACTGTCAAACACTACCGGCGATGCCGTTTTAATTCTTGCCTTCACGATATCATTAAGACCTGCTGCTGCAGGCCCGAATTCTTTCTGCAGGGAATTTACATCCAGTTTGTATTCGATGTCCTTTACAACAGTTTTTACCACGCGGCTGTTTACCTGCAGTAAATATTTATTACCGGTTGTCAAAGGTTTATTGCCCATCCAGCAGAGCAGCACTTCCAGTTCATTGTCTACCTGGGGCGTATGTTCTTTTTTTACAATTACATCACCACGGCTTACATCAATGTCATCTTCAAGGTGCAATACGACGCTTTGTGGTGCAAATGCCTCTTCGATTTCTTTCCCGCCAATTTCTATAGCTTTTATCCTGCTCTGCAAACCGGCAGGCTGAATGGTTACGGCATCTCCTTTCCTATAAATACCGCTGATGATTTTTCCGGCATAGCCCCTGTAATCATGCAGCTCCGGTGTTTGCGGGCGTATAACATACTGAACGGGAAAACGTGCATCGGTCAGGTTGATGTCATCATGTACTTCCACATTTTCCAGGATGTGCAGCAGCGATTCGCCTTCGTACCAGGGGAAATTGCCCGACTTCTCGACGATATTGCCACCGTTTAATGCACTGATGGGAATATATACCACATCTTTTAACCCAAGTGATTTAGCCACTTCGGAGTAATCAATAACAATATTATTATAGATATCCTGCGAATAATTGACGAGATCCATTTTATTAATGGCTACTACTATATGCGGAATATTCAGCAGGGAAGCAATGATAGAATGACGACGTGTTTGTTCCACCACACCATTTCTTGCATCGATCAAAATGATCGCGAGATCCGAGTTGGATGCGCCGGTTACCATATTTCGCGTATACTGAACATGGCCTGGTGCATCGGCGATGATAAATTTTCTTTTTGGCGTACTGAAATATTTATAAGCCACATCAATGGTAATACCTTGTTCGCGCTCAGCACGGAGACCGTCAGTCAGTAAAGCCAAATCGATTTCACCGTCTTCCTTATTGCGGCTTTGTTTTTCGATGGCCTCGAGTTGATCAATCATGATCGACTTGCTGTCGAACAACAGCCGCCCGATTAACGTGCTCTTACCATCGTCCACACTGCCTGCTGTAATAAAACGTAATAAATCCATGTATAATCGTTGTTGTGTTTTAAAAGTATCCGTTCTTTTTCCTGTCTTCCATGGCTGCTTCGCTCACTTTATCATCGATGCGTGTTTCACCACGTTCGCTGGTTTTGGTCGCGGTAATTTCTTTCACAATCTCTTCAATGGTGATGGCATTCGATTCTACCGCTGCGGTACAGGTCATGTCGCCTACGGTACGGTAACGAACTGTTTTCCTTGAAATCTTATCCTCCGGTTCGAGCTGAATAAATTCTGAGATCGCTACCAGTTGACCTTCATGCTCCAGCACTTCCCGTTCGTGCGCAAAGTAGATGGATGGGAGATCAATATTTTCCCTGCGTATATAATTCCATACATCCAGCTCTGTCCAGTTGCTGATAGGAAATACGCGCACATTTTCTCCCTTGTCAATTTTACCATTATAGGTATTCCACAATTCAGGGCGCTGAAGTTTTGGGTTCCATTGCCCGAATTCATCGCGCACGGAGAATATTCTTTCTTTGGCGCGGGCTTTCTCTTCATCACGGCGTGCGCCGCCGATGCAGGCGTCGAAACCAAATTCTTCAATGGTATCGAGCAGTGTAAAAGTTTGCAATGCATTCCTGCTGGCAAATTTTCCCTTTGGCTCGGTCAGGTTTTTCTTCTTGATGGTATCGCCTACGTGCCGGACAATTAATTTCTCGCCAATGTTTTCTGCCAGTTGATCGCGGAATGCCAGTGCTTCGGGAAAATTATGTCCTGTATCTATATGCACCAGCGGGAAAGGAAATTTTCCCGGCCTGAATGCCTTCAATGCCAGGTACACGAGTGTTATTGAATCCTTCCCGCCGGAAAACAGCAGGGCAGGTCTTTCAAATTGCCCGGCTACTTCGCGGAAAATATGAATGGCTTCTGATTCCAACTGTTCTAAATAATCTAACTGGTACTTGCTCATTTTTCAAACTGTTTATTCCTGTGCTGCAATAGTATTTGTATCGTGAACATGCAGGCCGCATTCTTTCTTTGAACTGTCTTCCCACCACCACCTGCCTGCCCGGAAGTCTTCTCCCGGTTTGATGGCGCGTGTACAGGGTGCACAACCGATACTTACAAACCCGCGATCATGAAGGGGATTGTAAGGAATATTATTGATGCGTACATATTCTTTTACTTCTGCTGTTGTCCAGTGAAGCAGGGGGTGATATTTAATAATTTGATTGCTTTCATCCCATTCCACCATGGGTAAATCTCTGCGATCGGGCGAATGTTCTGCCCGTAGCCCGGTAATCCAAACAGCATTTCCAGCCAGCGCGCGTTTTAGCGGCTCTACTTTCCTGATATAGCAGCAGGACTTGCGGTTATCTACCGATTCATAAAATGCATTGGGCCCTTTTTCTTCAATAAATGTTTCGAGAAGGCTATGATTGGGATAATATGCTTTGATATGCGTATTGTACCGTTCATTGGTACTGCTCCATACAGAATAGGTTTCGGCAAAGAGACGGCCTGTGTCCAGGGAAAATATGGAGATGGGTAAATGATTGTTCAGTATCTCATGGGTGATCACCTGGTCTTCGATGCCGAAGCTGCTGGAGAAAGTAACTTTCCCGGGGTACTCGTTCGCCAGTACGGAAAGTGCAGGCAAAATGTCTAGTCTATCTAATTGATAGGTTAATCGGGAAAAGGACTGTGTTGGTTCGGTGCTCATACTATGGTAACAATATTTTTTTAGAACAGGGTAATTTCAGTTGGCAGCAATGGGGGATGGGTAACCTGGATCAGCAACAACAACAACACATAGAAGTGGTGCAGCGCTTGCAAAACTGTTTTATGGAGAGAATGTTCATCATATTATTAAAGTCTACCAACTTAGTAGGCAAAGTTACTGTTCCGGCGACAAGGAAAAAAATAAATCTGTGAAAACTAAGCCAAGTTTAGCCATTACAAACAACGTTTGTTAGTAAACCTGTGCATAAATTATCCTAAAAGGTAAAATTGAATAACCGCTAGCTGGCAATTTGAACACAAACTTATCTAATCAAACAGGTCGGAACTAAGGTAACGGTCGCCCCGGTCACAAATGATACATACAATAATTCCTTCCTTCAATTCTTTTGACAATTCCACTGCTGCATACGCAGCACCGCCACTGCTCATACCGCTGAAAATGGCTTCCTCCCTCGCAAGCCGCTTGGCCATAATGCGGGAGCTTTGTTCGGGTATTTCTATGATGCGGTCAACCCTGCTTTTATCGAAAATAGTCGGAAGATAGGCTTCAGGCCATTTACGGATACCCGGAATCTTCGCACCTTCGGCTGGCTGGCAGCCGACAATTTGTATCGCCGGATTTTTTTCTTTCAAATACCTCGACACACCCATGATGGTGCCCGTAGTGCCCATGGCAGAAACAAAATGTGTGATGGTGCCTTTTGTATCATTCCATATTTCCGGCCCGGTGGTACGGTAATGCATACCGGGATTGTCTTTGTTGCCAAATTGGTTCAGCATCAGGTAACCGCCTTTTGCTACTTTCTCACTGGCATAATCAATCGATCCTTCCATTGATCTTTCTTTTGGTGTAAGTGTTACGGTCGCACCAAATGCCTGCATGGTTAACACTCTTTCCCTGGTGGCATCTTCGGGCATGACCAACTCTATGGGTACATTAAATAAACTGGCTATCATGGCCAATGCGATGCCGGTATTGCCACTGGTAGCTTCAATTAAAGTAATGCCAGGTTGTATTTCACCACGGTCCATCGCGCCCTTGATCATTCCGTAAGCTGCACGATCTTTTACACTGCCGCCCGGGTTATTCCCTTCGAGCTTTGCATAAATGGTAACAGCCTTGTTAACGGTTACATGTTTTAGCTCCACAAGCGGTGTATTTCCCACCAGGTCAAGAATACCAGCCATAATTGAAATAATTACAGGATAAATTAAAAACGGGACATAAATATACAGGTGAAGGGCAGGGATTGTTTTCCGAAATCAGTAACATTTGCAGGAAAGGCGATAATTGTCTCCTTATTTAACAAATGGCAGGCACCAAATAATCTTGTATTGGTGTAAATCAGATGATGTTATCTGTTGCAGAAAATAATTTCTTTGTTACAGAAGATGATAGTTCTAGTAATACAATGTAAACCGGTGAGGGATTTTAAAAAATTAGCGTCTGTCATTACAAATCCATGCGCATCTCTGTCATCAGCTCCGTAAAGCCAACTTTTTTGTAGGAAGCAATGGCGCCATCATTGTTGCTGAATACTTTTAATTTCACTTCTTTGATATTTTTTGAGCGGAACCAATCCAGCAGGTCGTTCATAATCCTTGGCCCGTATCCTTTACCGCGGAAAGCAGGTTTTACAGACATCAGCCCGATATACCCGAAATATGTTTCCTGGTAATAGTCTTTATTGATACGTATTTGTCCAAGGCCGCAACCGGCCAGTTCACCAGCTACTTCTAATAATAATAACAGGGAACGATCTTCATCTGTCAGTACTGCAGGGATATCGTAATAGTGTATTTCACCGGATTGTTTTAATGAAGGAACAATTTGCTGCTCGAATGCAATCAATTCCAGTTCGAGTAATCGTATCTTATTCACATCGGCTATAGTGGCCTTTCTGATGGTAATGCCGGTATTCATGCGGGTCAATTTAAGGACAACGAAGGTAGAATAATTGTGTGGTGAATGGTGAGGAGTCAGTAGTCAGTAGTCGGGAGTCAGGAGTCAGGAGAATATAATTTGGATTTGGGGTTTGAAAGGCAGTCAATAGTCAATAGTCGGTAGTCTATAGTCGATAGTCATGTTTAAAGTTTAGTGTTTATAGTTTTCAGTTGCAAATTCTTAATTACTAATTATTAATTACCTGGTTCTTGGTTCTTCGAATTTGGTATTTGGGATTTGAAAGGCAGTCAATAGCCAATAGTCAATAGTCGGTAGTCTATAGTCGATAGTCATGTTTAAAGTTTAGTGTTTATAGTTTTCAGTTGCAAATTCTTAATTACTAATTATTAATTACCTGGTTCTTGGTTCTTCGAATTTGGTATTTGGATTTGGCAAAGGAGTCAGGGTTATTTTTTAGCGCCCGATTCTTCCAGCAACCTGATGATTTTTTCCTTATCGTTTAGTTGTTGCTTCAGCGAGATGATTTCCTGTTTCATTGACTTATAATCTGCAATTACCTGGTAGGGGGTTTCACCTTCTTCAAGCATAAATTCTTCCAGTTTACTGCAATAAATTTCACCCTTGCCACCCGATATAATGAAATTGATGTTGATGTTGAATTTGTGGTAAAGATGTTTCAGCAATGTAACAGAAATGGGCTTTTTGGCATTGACAACAGAACTGAAATAGGAAGATTTTTGCTGTACCTGGCCGGCAATTTCGGCTTGTGTTTTCACCAAGCCGTCTTTTTTCAATTGAGCTACCACTTGTTTTAATGCTGTCATAGCCATTTTTTCAGAGGTTTGACCACTTGATCGAAATCAATAAAAAAGCATGAGTTTATACCCATCGGTATTAATTCATGTGACTTTAGCTAAATTGCAATTACCCCATGCAGATAACAGTATTAACCTTTAGCTAAACTTTACGATTCCCGACCAAGTGCCGATTAATTACCGAATTATTGAAGTTAATTAAAAAAATGAATTACCAATGGTTACAAAAGAAAAACTGGCCTGGATCAGGCACCATCTCCGCAAGGGAGACCGAAAAGCGATCAATCAAATGGTGGAGCATGTTAAGTACAAAACACTTTGCGATATTATTTCCGGCGACATGTTTGGCAGCGATGGACAAGCTGTCATTGATGCCGCAGAAAAATTTGTCAGAAAGCGTTTGCGTGCAGAATCCCGCGAAAGAAGAAAGTTTATAAATATCCCGGGACAATAAATTTTTCCCTTAGATTTGATTGATTGCGAAATACCCACCCAGAACTTTTTTTAGTTTTCGTTTCCATTCCTCCTCCGCTTCATATACACTCACTGATCCTGCTTCATTATTAATCTTGCCGGTAAAAGCTGGAACTGGTTTAAGCACTGTTCAGCATGCTGGTGTTTTTTATCCAAAACAAACCCTTATGATCATTTACTTAATTGCTCTTTGTTGTATCGATGCCATCGGCTGGTGCCTGATATTTGCGCTGGAAGCAAATTACATGCTTGAGAAATATATTGACAACAGTGAGGTAAAAACTTTTTGAAGGAAACCGGACCACCGGAAGAAATCTGTTACAAGGCCATGGTTTGGAAAATATTCCAAACCGCCTTACAAAAAAAGATTGCCCTGAAAGCTGTCAAGCCAGGGCATAGAAATTGTTTGTTCTTTCCCTGCGGAAGTAAAACTTTTTTTATTAAATCATTCCTTCGCCTGAAATATTCAATAAACTTCTAACTGTATCATTCATTGAAATCCTTGTTTCATTATACAGATTATAAATTTCCCGGAGAGCGCGAAAAATGGCGGTAAGCTGCGTGTTAATTAATTACTTTAGTGAAATATTATTTGTCGTTTAAATAGTACGGTGATGAGAAAAATGATTTATGTATCTGCCAGCGGTAACCAGTGGAGGGTGAACTGGCAGGGTAAACACAGCGGTTATAAATTCAGTACAAAATCTGAGGCGGTAAGATTTGCACACCGCCTGGTGGATAAACTGGGCACCACCCAGGTGGATGCCATCAAAGTGCAGCAGCGCGACGGTTCATTAAAAGTGGAATGGAGCTATTCGCGCAATGAGCAGGCGGCGGTACAGCACTTGTAAACCTTGTAAACGATTTTATAAGATAAGATTATCAGTAATGGTTAGATTGATATAATTCTATATCTTGTCATGCATATTTGAACAAGTGCCATTGGTACACTTAAAAAAAAATTGCACGACAATGAACCTAACCAAACCAACCTTGCTGCTGCTTCTTACATTGGCCGCCTGCAGCGAAAAAAAACCTGCCACCGACCTTGTATTGGAAAATAAACTGCCCATTGAAGGCACCTGGCAACTGATCTCAGGTACGCTCATTGACAAAAACGATACAACAGTTACTGACTACACAAAAAAAGTATCGTTTATAAAGATCATCAACGCCTCTCATTTTGCTTTCCTCAAACATGATCTGAATAAAGGGAAGGACAGCACAGCAGATTTTAGCGCTGGTGGTGGTGCTTATTCCCTGAAAGACAGTTCCTATACCGAACACCTCGAATATTGCAACGACCGCCAGTGGGAAGGGAACGATTTTACCTTTACCATTACTTTTAAAAACGATACCCTGATCCAGAGCGGTGTTGAAAAAGTGCCGGGCGCTAATGTGGACCGGGTAAACATCGAGAAATACAAGCGGCTGAAATAGCAGGTCACAGCCCGCGCTCCATTCATCACTGTAAAAGGCATAATTTCTCCGGAAATTACCCGCTTTCGGGTATTCCCCGGTTTGTTATTTTTTTTACCTTGCCGTTACCATTTTAGTAAAACAGCAGCGTACATAATACTGTCAGTAAACCCCCAACAGTAGAATTCCCCCCGAATGGATGTCGTTTTTATTCATCACTTATAAACTTGTCTATTATGGGAAATTATGTTGTCACAAAAAGAACCAATGGTGAGTTCCAGTTTAACCTGAAAGCTGTCAACGGAGAAATCATTCTTACCAGTGAAGGATACACCACGAAAACCAATTGCCTCGGTGGTGTTGATTCTGTAAAACGCAATGCAAAAGACGACAGCAAGTACGAAAAGAAGACGGCCAAAAACGGAAAGTATTATTTTACCCTCAAGGCAACCAATGGCCAGGTAGTAGGTACCAGTGAAATGTATGAAACGGAAGCATCCCGTGAGGTTGGTATTTCCTCCGTAAAATCCAACGCACCCGATGGAGCAGTGGTAGATCAGGCATAAGAACCGATCGCGCGTACACTGTATTTGAATTATTGACTCCCCGTCTTTCTTTGGATGGGGAGTTTTTTATAGATGATGGTGTTTATTTACAACAAGCAATAATTGACAGTAGCAGGTTGCGCGGCGGATAAAACCAAAATCATTTAATTTTACTGCAATAGTTTGTTCTATGTAAAATTATTTTATGGCCTTCAATGAAAAACTGGCTGACCGTGCCAGGGAAATCTTTGCGCAAACAGGTATGAACGTCGAAGAAAAAAAGATGTTTGGTGGTTTGTGTTTTATGGTAAACGATAAGATGTGTGTGGGTGTGGAATCGGAACGGATGATGATCCGTTTTAACCCAATGATGACGGAAGAAATCATGTTGAAGGAAGGTTGTACCCCGATGGATTTTACCGGGAAAGTAATGAAGGGGTTTGCATTTGTTGATATTCACGCATTGAATACTAAGAAAAAGCTGGAATACTGGATTAAACTGGCGCTGGACTATAATAAAATCGCCAAACCGTCGAAGAAACGGAAACGATAATTAGTAATTAGAAATTAATAATTAATAATTAAGAATTTGTTACTGAAAACTATAGACTCCAAACTTTAAACATGACTACCGACTAACGTCTGCTTTTCAAATCCCAAATCTTACTATTGTAATACATAGATAACATTA
Organism: Chitinophagaceae bacterium; assembly: GCA_044223995.1. GTDB lineage: Bacteria > Bacteroidota > Bacteroidia > Chitinophagales > Chitinophagaceae > JACMLD01. The sequence goes on along the minus strand of JBGALE010000003.1, from coordinate 686,762 downwards.
ATAATGGTTAGATATTTCCGCGAACTATTTACCTATACCGTATTTAATTATACGCTTAATAAACCAGGTAATGCGTTAATTGATCTGTTAGAAGGTTTTTTTACTACAGGCAGTCAATTTTTTTCGCCTTCCTGTATGTCTGGTGAATTCGTTGATTATCCAAATACCTTCGTGGTTGTTAAGACAAGATGGCCTGCATCAGTTTTTTCCCCATACTTTAACAACCTGGCAATTCTAAAAGGAGTTATAACAGTAGTGGATGATAATAAAACAAAAATTGAAATTGCCGTAAAACCCGGTATGCTATTTACATTTTTAATTATTGTTACAATATTATCGGGCATCGGTGAATTAACCGGGTTATTATCTGGGCCGGGGAATATCGCCCATGTTTATATTGGCTTGTTTATTTTAATTGTTGGTCTTCCTATAGTGGTGGGTATAGCGAAAGGGGCTGCATATAGTTTGCGTTCAGCATTTGAAGAGGAACTGGGATTAGAATCTGCACGGATAGCATAGCGAAAGTTCATTTTATTTTGATTATTGCCTTCCTCCTTCCACCTTTCGCCTCCCGCCTCCCGCCTCTATTGTAACTTACAACTTAAAACTTATCACTTAAAACTTACTACTTACCACTTCCTCCCGCAATCTGCCTCAAAAAAACTGGCATCAAATTGCCGCCTTTAGCCAGGATTTGTATAACTTCCAGTTACAAAACACCTTTACCCGCCGTCGCAGTCAAACCCTCAATTGACATTTGTTAAGTTTTTCGGGAATTTGGGTAATTTAAAAACATCAATTCGTGGCCGGACTTTATTAAAACAATTTATCATAATATTGGGAGCCTTGTAATCAGGCATGTGGGAATTTTTAGAATTGCATTGTCCCGATTTTTTTTAATTTTTTGCCCGGGTACAACTATTTTACATGCTGGGTCGTCTCCAGCTGAGTTTAAAATAATTACCGGCCGCTGCCACTGTGATGAACAGTTGTTCCAATCCCGAACCCGCTCTAAACCGGATACCAACTAAAACCAATCATATGACACAACATTACACGGATGATCCAGCCCCTGTAAACAGTGGGAGTTATAAAATGTTAACGACGATATTGGCTGCTATACTGCTGGTTGCATTGGCACTCTATTTTATAAAAGGCTGCAGTGAAAACAAGGAAGCGGTGGTAGCACCCAATACAGATACTATTGCTGTTAAAAATGAAGTACCAGTGCCTGTTCCAGCTGGTCCGGCTTCCATTAAGGTGAAGTTGCCCAATGGTACCGAATTGGATGCTTTCAAAGGCGGTATTGAAGATCAGCTGGTAGCTTTTTTACAAACAGATTATAAAAAATTGGGAGCAGATTCATTAAAGAAGATTTGGTTTGATTTTGACAACCTCAATTTTAAAACAGGTAGCGCCGAACTTACCATTGAAAGCCAAAAACAGGTGGATAACATTGCCGCCATACTAAAGGCTTTTCCTGCTGTGAAAATAAAAATTGGCGGCTATACCGATAAAACTGGTAATGAAGCCAGTAATAAAAAATTATCCGGCGACAGGGCTAAATCAGTACGGGTCGCCCTCGACAAGGGTGGTGTAGCCACACAGATAGTAGATGCAGAAGGATATGGTTCGGCCCAGGCAAAATACCCGGCAGATGCTCCCGAGAGTGATCGTGTAAAAGATCGCCGCGTATCTGTAAGCGTACGTTTATAATTCATACCCTTTATAAGCAACTGAACCTGTTTAAACCATTTGAAGCTGGTTCTTTGTTCCATTTTCCTTTGTCTCATTTTTATTTACTAAATACTAAAATCTACTATTATGGGAATGCTGAAAGAATTCAAGGGATTTATCATGAGAGGCAATGTGGTTGACCTCGCAGTGGCTGTTGTAATTGGTGCCGCTTTTGGTGCAATTGTATCTTCCTTGGTGGAAGATGTTATTACACCGCTATTACTCGCACCTGCATTAAAGGCCGCACATGCCGATGATCTCGATAAACTGGTATGGGGATCTGTAAAGTATGGAAAGTTCCTCGCTGCTGTGATCAAATTTGTTGTGATAGCTTTTGTGCTCTTTATGATCATCAAGGCGATGAAGAGCCTGGAGAAAAAAGAAGTACCGGCTGCTGCGGAGCCATCCAGCACCGATAAACTGCTGATGGAAATCAGGGATAAATTATCTAAATAGAGAACAACATATTCAACTGTTTACCTCTAATCGCCGAAATGGTTCCACTGTCATGGTGGGGCCATTTTTTTTAATTAATAATTAAGAATTAAGAATTAAGAATTAAGAATTAAGAATTAAGAATTATTCTTTTTACTCAACTAATAAAACTATTAACTAAAAACTAAAAACTAAAAACTATAAACTATAAACCCAAAACCCTCACCGTATCAAAATGCTGGTGCCTTTGAGCGAAATTTTTTTCCCCGCAGCATCAGTATATTGGAGTATCCATACGTAGGCACCACTGGCTTGCAATACACCATTTACTTTCCCATCCCATTTGTTGGTCCAATCACGCGTTTCAAATACCAGGAAGCCGAACCTGTTGTAAACACGGAAGCTGAGGTTGGTCGCCTTGTAGGCATTCAGCGGGTACAGGTAATCGTTAGACCCGTCACCATTGGGTGTAAATGCATTGGGGACGGCGATAAAGCAATTGCCCGCTACCTTCACCACATGAACAGCTGTATCTGTACAACCCACGGAATCAGCAACGGCGAGGCGAACGGTAAATGCCTGGTCACTGCCAGCTATGGAATAATATTGCGTGGCGGGAACAGGATCCGTTGTTGTTTGTCCGTTGCCAAAATCCCAGTTCCACCGTGTAATGGCGCCGGTACTGATGTCTTTGAAGGTAGCAGAGTCGGAAGGGCGGCATAGATAATCTGTACCGGCAATGCCGGCGACAACAGCATTCTTGTTGATTACCTTCACGGTTACATGCGCAGTATCACTGCAGCCGTCTTTATCAGTAACGTTCACAACATAAGTAGTGGTTGCAAGGGGACGGGCAGTTGGATTAGCAGTGACAGTTGATGACAATCCTGCTGCAGGCGTCCAGGAATAGCTTGTACCCAGGCTCGCGCGTAAAGTCACCGTTCTTCCCTTGCAGATCGCCGTATCAGGTGCCGCATGTACATCGGTACCGATAATGGTTACATGAATGCTATCGGTTTTGGTACAACCACCATTGCTGAATACCTGTATATAATAGGTGCCGCTGTCGGCCAATGATGACTGATAAATTCCCGGGTAAGGTATATTATCATAAAATCCATTCGGGCCAGTCCATATATAGGAAGAAGCACCATCTGCATGAAAACTAAGTGGCTGACCGGAGCAGACCGGTGAATTGCTGGTAATGGAATAATTGGTGGGCAGTCCGTTTACATTTACACGCAGTGTATTGGATGTAATCCGGCAGTTGATATTTCCTATTTTGGAGGCTTCGGCTGCGGTGAGCCTGTATATAAAAGTATCCGGTACGGAAAATGTATTTGTATATGTAAGCGATGTAGCGCCCGGGATATCTACCCAGGTAAGACCGCTGTCGGTACTTTGCTGCCATTGCAAAGCCGTATTGGTATAATAATTTCCTACCGTACCTGTCATGGAAAAAGTTTTGTTTTGCTGGAAGCAAACACTCTTTACAATGGTGGCAGGTGGTTCGTTGTTGAAGGTGATGGCTGCATCGGGACCAAGGGGATAGATGATAACATTGTCAATGGCAAAATCTTCGGCGCAGTCGTATGTTTTATGCAGCAGGTTTATCTTCATCACCAGTTTACTAACGGGTACGGGCAGGCTAAAATCGAATCCAAATTTATTGAACACGTATTTGCCGGGCGGCGGCGTTTCTGCATAGTCTACCCATGGGCGCGTGGTGTCTTTAAAGAGCAATGCGCCGTTGCCATCCTCGAGCCGGTATTCGAGTACGGGGAAGTCGGGGCCATTGACACAGGGTGTGCGCGCCGATACATTGATAACAGAAAATCCATAGTGATAGGTGGTGCCGGGACAGAGTGGTTTGGAAACAGTGTCCTGGTATACCAGACGGTTATTGGGATCTGTTTTGTTGTTGATGAGCATGCACATACCAAAGTCCACGTTATTGGGCGAATCGTCCCGGGTGAGTAAGATCCAGGCATTGCTGAAACAACTCACGATGGGTATCCGGCGTACAATGGTATAGTTGCCGGGAGAGGGGCAGGTAACGCCTTCAAAAGTGAAGAAGGTTGATCCGGCTGGCAATGGGTTGCCGATGGTATTGGGGTCTTCATTGCCTTTGCCAAAATCCTGGAGGTAGACCGGGTTGCTTTGGGCAAAAATGGTACTACGCCCCAACAGGCACAGGAAAAGGAATAGTACATGATATTTCCGCGTATGCTGCATTAGTTTCGAACAAGCAGGCTCCGTATGCCACCTCCGGCCATCTCCACAAATTACAATGAAATTATGGTTTAAACCCGTTATTTTTAACCGAACATACTTGGTATTTTCAGATAGCGCAAGTCATTGGCGTGTTTTCTAAAAGCTTTGATTGCTATTCATGAAAAATGGATTTTATATATGGGGAAATTAATAGTGATGCTTCTGATGACATTACTGGTGAATTTGTTTGGAGGTACCGCATCAACAATAAAACCGATCCATGATTCCACCATCATGTTATTTGGAGATAAAAATTATAGGGTCATCGTTCATATCTTTGACACGGCAGAATTGGATGAATCAAAAAATAACGCAACGCTGTCATTTGTCAAAATACACGGCGCTGATACCACCCGGATGTTATTTGATTCACTTTATTGTGCTTACCCGGATATAAAACTTGTCGATTTTAACAATGATGGCATAAAGGACGTGACAGTCTTTCATCAGTCCGGTGCACGTTCGAACCGAACCTTTTATTTATATACGGTGAACCCTTTTAAACATTCGCTCACACGCGTGCATGGATTTGAAGAATTGCCCAACCCAATCCTGGATAAACAAAACAACATGATAACCAGTATGGCCCTGTCAGGGAAAATTTGTTATTCTTTTTATAGGTTAGATTCTCAAAACAAGCTGGAAGATATTGGGCATGCCTGCGAAGACGATGTTGGCGAATCAAAAAACTACGAAAAGGCAATCAAGGAAATCAGGCAGTCAAATAATTTAATAAATCATAAAAGGAAAGCTTAGTATGAATTACCCTTTGATAATTTTTTTGGGCGTAGTAATAGTGGCTATTGTACTGGTAATTGTATTTGCGAAGAAATACACTTTATCTGTAGCCGAATTTAAAAATTTATTCAGCGGCATGCATGACGGAATGCTGATAGATGTGGAGGCGGTAGGCCCAAGGCAGATATTGCTAAAGTATAAAATGTACCCCATCGACAGCATCCCTTGTTATGATAAAAAGGGGAACATGGTCATGCTGAAAAACAAGCCAGGGCTTGAAATTCAGTTTACCAGTCAGCAATCTGGAAAAACAAGTATTTATTTTGATACCATTCGCATCAATGGTGATATTGTTACCGGTGGCCCATCCAGATATATCGGCGGTATACAAAAAACCATTGATTTAAGGACTGTCGAATCCATAGAACTGCGAAATATAAAAAGGGCATTTAAGTACAAAAGCAACCCATTTGGGTAGCCTTATTACGGTACATTATCTCTGTGTGCCTGGTTGCCCTCTCACTGCCCGTAGGCTCCTGCCTACGGGCCGCCTTTTTTTGCAGGTCTGCCTGCAGCCATCATTCTTTATTTAAAAATACACAAATTGCGTCGCAGGATAGATCTGATTATGAGTATGGAAATTTAAAGTATGCTTCAAATCCAAAATATTGCCTGGTTGAATTACATTATTGATGTTATCATCTGCTTTAGTTCATCAGCCAGGCAGGTAAATAACAATTAAGGCAACGGTGAAATATTGTAATTTTTTCATTTTAATTGACGTTCGGCGTGTACGGTCCACCTGTTTCACCCCATCCCCATTTGGGCATTGGCTCATTTGATTCCATTGGGTTTACAGTTAATTGAGAATTGATAACGGCAAGCCTTGATCCCCATTCAATGTAGCCGACAAATGCTGAACGAAATTCCGGGTCGGATTTTAATCCTGTTTCATCGGCGGTCATTAACAAAAGCTGCATCCAGCGTTGACGTTTTTCTTCCGTCAGCATTTTACCAATATGTTTACCTATCATTGTGGAATGGCTGCCTTTGTCTTCGGTGGTATATAGTTTGTCGCCTCCAAAAACTTCAGCAACAAAATGGGCAACATGTTTTATATGCTCCGGCGACATATTCTTAAATACTTCTCCCAATAAATCGTCTTTCAACACCTTTTCGTAGAACTTTGTAAATAAAGTTTCAAAGGTTTTTATATCGCCTGCCCATTCGTAGAGTGTTGGGATATTTTTCATTTTTTAGTTACACATTTACAAAGTTTGTTCCAATTGGTTTTTCTGCCTTTTTGTCAAGAAGTTTAATTTTTATAGGGTATCGCTTTTCAACGACTACTAACTAGCATATTTACGAAGCTATAAAATTAAAAACCTTTGCAAATCGCCAGCCAGAGGCTGTATATGCGTACTTACTTTGGAAGAGTTGTCATTTCTCCGATAGTGAGAATACCACCATTGCCAATGAGATGCCTGCTTCCCACGACAAGGTCGGGAGTGTGACGTTTAGTTTTGCTATTTGCACCTTTCTTTTTTACGTCATTCCCACGAAAGTGGGAATCTCACCACCGCCGATGAGATGCCTGCTTCCGCAGGCATGACGTATAAAAAAGTGGAATACGCCGGCTTTTTTTAGAAGTCTTGCTGCGGCTTGGCTTTGCAATTGGCTGATGTTATGATGTTCAGCCCTACTTGCATAAAGCCCAATGTTTTATGCTGTTATTCAATCAGCGAGTAAAGTTAAAGTTTCGCAATTTACTCTTATTACTCTTTCACTTTCAAAAGAGAAAATTATATCATCGCTTTCATTCGGGACCTCTCTGTCAATAAGTCCATAATCCTCGTCTCGAAAATCATTGTCGAAGAATGTTATTCCGGAAAGACAAGAGTCATCTTCTCTAAATTTGGGGTTGGCGTCAATTTGTTTAAGAAAATTATAATTGTCAAGAATGAAATAAAGATTATGATATTCTGTGTTTATAGCCCAATCTCCAGTTGATTTTCTAAAATGAAGAGATATTCGACTATCTGATATTTCTGTATTTGCAGATATAAAGTCAAAATTGTTGTGCAAGTCAAGTTCTATACCATTAAACTCTATTTCTGTGGATGAAATAATTTTGAAGTTTGTTTTCATTTGCTGTTTAACTGTTTTTCCAACTCATTAATCTTCTTTAAAAACTCATCTTCTTCCATATTGAAAAGTTTAGGATTGTGCTCTCCGGTCTTTGTTATTGACATAATAAGTTGTCCAAATCTCAAATCCGGATTATTCGACCACAATTGTTCAATTTTTTGTAGGAGTGGTTTGATACGTTTCGGGTCTCTCATAAATGGCATATAACTATTATATTTACGAAACTACAAAATAAAAAACTTCGTAAATCGCCCGCCAGAGGCTGTATATGCGTACTTACTTTGGAAGAGTTGTCATTTCTCCGATAGTGAGAATACCACCATTGCCGATGAGATGCCTGCTTCCCACGTTAAGGTCGGGAATGTGACGTTTAGTTTTGCTATTTTGCACCTCTCTTTTTTACGTCATTCCCACGAAAGTGGGAATCTCATGATGTAGAGTACCCGCATAGTCTCCCGAAGGGGACTTTGCGGATATCAGATCGTCATTCCCTCGTCCCGACTAAAGTCGGGGCATGACGTATATGTGTAGAGCTGCCTTGCGTTCGTTGCCTCTTAGCGCCCTTTGGGTGAAACAATTCCCAAACCAGGCAACAATCAGCCAGATCAAACTGATAGTCGGCCCAATGCAACAGGCATCAGGTGTAAACCAACTGATAGTATGCCCGATGCAACAGACATTGCACGTAAATCAACAGATATTACATGTAAACCAACAGGTATCGCGTGTAAATCAAAAGGCATAAAGCCCGGTTCGGCTGATAATACGCATAAACAAACAGATAGCAAGGGCAATGCAGCAGGTAATAGGCACCATTCAACAGGAATTGCCCTTGATGCAGTTGACAGTAAGCTTGATGTTGGAGATATAAAGGTAAATGCCAAATCTCAAATCCCAAATCCCAAACCTTATGTTGTTAATACGTTTCAGGGTGTCTTGAATATCACTTTAAGCAACACCAATATTGCAACCGTCAGCACAGCCAGTACGGTGACCATCCTGTATTTCCCGGCAAAAGACAATATCGTCATGGCCAGCAGCGCTATGCTCGTCACGATGGCACCGGCAAGGTAGGGTTTTATATCAGCAACCGTAAGTAGTTTACTGTTATATGCCTGCAGCCGGAAGGGTTCGGTGACACACCTGGTAAGTGCGAGGAAGATTACCACCGTCGATATAAGCGATATATTTCGCTGGTTACGAAGCCATGATTGGATGTTCATATGTAGTAAGAATGAAATAATAAATATCAAATACTAAGAACCAGGTAATTAATAATTAATAATTAATAATTAGTAATTAAGAATTTACAATTGAAAACTATAAACTATAAACTATAAACTTTAAACATGACTACCGACTATTGACTGCCTTTCAAATCCAAATCCCAAATTTCAAATTCAAAAAGCCTTTGCCGTAAAATCACTTCGTAACTTATACATGGTTGTCCTGCATCTTTGTGCAATTTATTACAATGTTGCAATTGTATACTATTATATAATCAACAGAAGGTAGTGGTACCATGATCTTTCCATGATGTAAACAACATGTGCTTATCCTGTTCATAAAAAATACCACTAAGTGGTACTGGAATGTAAAAACAATTACTATACCTTCATGCCTCAATCGTTCCATACCCCTTCCAGACGTCTTCCCAGGTACACCTCTGAGTTAGTAGTTAGTAGTAACCCCTCTTGACAGAATCGTAGTATGATTGCATGCCCCCATCATGCAACAGGTAACTTATTGTGTAAATAACCATAACTCGTTCCCATGATTGGTAACGCGATGATACTATTGCGCGAGGAATTGTCTGCCTATATGACTGCGCAGGGTGACCCTGCTAATGTGATCATAGAGAATATTGGCCTGTTTGAAACAGACAAGGGCAATGATCTTGATGACAGTATTGTTATCACGCTCGTGAACATAGAAGAAGAAAGTACCTTGAAAAACGGCAGCCAGTATTCCAAATGGCCCGATAGCATTGCGCGTTATGAAAACCGACCGATCTTTCTCAACCTGTATGTGTTATTCACGGCAAACTTTACCGGAGGCGTTCCGCCAAACAATGGGTATGTGCAGGCATTGAAGAGATTGTCACTCGTCATCGAGTTTTTCCAGGGAAAGAATGTGTTTACACCTGCCACGTCTACTGTGCCGCTTCCGCCTGAACTGAGCGACCTGAGTAACCCGGAAATAGCAGCACTCAAACTCAATCTTGAACTATATACACTCACATTTGAACAAATCAATCACCTCTGGGGCTCATTGGGAGGAAGGCAAATACCCTTTGTCATGTTTAAAGTGCGGCTGGTAAGTATTGCCGAAAGAAGTGTACGCAGGGAAGCTCCATTGATTGAAGAAATCGAAACCAACCTTAAAAACAAATTAGTATAACCGCTGATGGCTGTCATTTATAAAATAGTCTGTGAAGTAAAATGGATGCATGAGTACTATCTCACATCCGACAAGGGCGATACGGTATTCGACCTTGCCGCACAAACGGATCGCATTAATTTCCTGTTCCAGCAATTTGTAAAAGATGAGCCCAGCATTAACAGCGATCTCGATTTTATCATACCGGAAGCACAACAGGCATTATTTAATGATTTGAAATTAAAAATCATTCCTTCTTACAGTGGTTTTAAAATAGCTGTAAAATGCAGGAAGAAATTCCTGGCAGATGGTACCACGGTGTACGAACCATTTATTCCTTTTCCAAATGACCTTATCATTCCCATCGCTATACAGGAAAAGATCAGTATAACCGGTTTTTCCAATAACAAATTGGTAAAACCATTGAGTGCCGCCAGTTTTTTTTCAACAGATAATATTCCTGCTGCAAAAATTTTTCCCTTTCTTTCAAACCCGGTTCCTGCATTCGATGGTGCAGCCGTATATGAACAAGGAGAGATAGCCACTTTTGGCGCCAACGATGTTCGCATGTTTTTAAACAATGGCGCTGTTGATCCCTGGTTCAAACTCAAAGGCGCTGGCTTTATCAATGAAACAGATAAATGCCTGCTGCCACTTTCTTTCACTTATCATTTCAGTGCGGCAGATAATATTACGGATGCGCTTTTTATATTAAAAGATTCCACCAATGCGGAAGTGAAACGCATTTCTGCCACAGATACCAACCCCATAAAATCAGTGTACCTGAATTTTCACACCGATAATGATATTGTGAAAACAATACCTGGTACAGCCCCGGCGGCTACTGGTTTTTACAAACTGGAAGTAACAGGCAGCAATGGTTACGCAAAAACATTTACACCTCTTTTATTTGCTGCCGATGCATTCGGTATTGAAAATTATGCCGGTTTGATCCACTTAAAACATACACCAGCCAATGCAGCATTTAACCTGCTGGACAACAGTGGGTTCCTGTTTACCAGGATACTGCCCGACACGACTAAGCAACCGCCGCCAGTATTTGAGCTGTGGATGAAGAGCCGACTGGTGTACTGGCAATACAGCAATAATAAGCAACGAAAGATCAAGACAACTCTGGATACACAGGATGTGCTGGCAGATAACAGCGGGATACTGGTGACCAAGAATCCACTGCCATTGAGTTATACGCCTGTGATGGTGAAAAAGCCCGACAATAGTTTCCAGTATTTGCCCAACCCGGTGCCGGGTGATGTGGTGAAAGTAAACGGCAATAAATATTTCATTAACATACTGGTGCCCGAATCAAAAATGTTTCCGTTAGTGTAAAAAAACTAAAACAACAGTATATATTCTTTAACCATTAAACTGAATTATATGCCAGAATACAAAACGCCGGGAGTGTATATAGAAGAAATTCCCAAGTTGCCTCCGTCCATTGCATCGGTAGAAACAGCCATACCGGCTTTTATCGGTTATACCGATAAGGCCAGGCTGAAAGAAGACAATGATCTTTTTCTAAAACCCTATCGTATCAGTTCCATGCTGGAGTATGAACAATACTTTGGACTGGCATTTCCTGAAATTAGTATTGAGGTAACCTTCGATACAACAAATCCCGCGAAGATTGACGTGCAGGGAAAAGTAAACCCTGCCACTGCATCGAAGTTTATGATGTATTATTCACTGCAACTCTTTTTTGCCAATGGCGGCGGCCCCTGCTATATTACTTCCGTAGGAAGTTATACCAGTACCGGCGGTATTGTAATGGATGGCGACCTGCAGAAGGGATTGGATGAAGTTGCAAAGATTGATGAAGTAACACTCATTCTTTTTCCCGACGGATTAAGTATTACGGCTGCAGGAAATTATTACGCACTGTATAAAGAAGCCCTTGATCAGTGCGCTGAACTGAAAGATCGCTTTGCCGTGATGGATGTGTGGATTGACAGTGATACTACTGTCGACAATGTGAAAACGCTCCGCGATTTTGATTTTGGCACTATCGATACCACCAAATACGGCGCGGTGTATTATCCCCGCGTATATACCAGGCTGGATTACTATTATACCGATGAAACAAAAGTGAAAATAAATGGAACAGGTGCTGCCGATCTCGCTGCGCTGAAATCGTTCAACAACGCATTTTATTTCATGGCAAAAAATGCCATTACAAATATTGAATTGTTGTTGCCCGCATCCAGTGGCGCCGTAGGTCAGTATGCGACTGTTGACAATACACGCGGTGTTTGGAAAGCGCCTGCCAATGTCGGTATTGATCTCGCTATCCGCCCGGAGAAAATTATTACAGGGAAAGAGCAGGCCGGATTAAATGTAGATACCACTTCGGGAAAATCAATCAACGTGGTACGTTCCTTCCCGGGCCGCGGCCCTGCCATCATTTGGGGTGCACGAACATTGGCCGGTAATGACAACGAATGGAGATACATACCTGTTCGCCGTTTCTTCAACATGGTGGAAGAATCTACCAAGAATGCAACGGAGCAATTTGTGTTTGAACCAAATGACCGCAACACATGGGTTAGGGTAAAATCAATGATAGAAAACTATCTCACACAACAATGGAAGGCCGGTGCACTGATGGGTGCTTCTACCAAGGAAGCCTATTTCGTGCATGTCGGGTTGGGAGAAACGATGACAGAACTGGATATATGGGAAGGCCGCATGATTGTGGAGATAGGAATGGCCGTTGTTCGTCCGGCAGAATTTATCATACTCCGCTTCATGCATAAAATGCTGAGTGAATCATAAACTTCATTACCCTTCATCCAAAATACATTATCATGAGTATTCAACAATATAACGAAAAGAAAAAGCCTGATGGAAAAAAGCAAAACGGCCACCACTCGCTGGTGAAGAAGACCATCAGGACTAAAAAAGACAGCTACTGCGATACACTCATTGGTTTGGTAGGCACCCTTACTGCTGCCGAAGAAAACGTAAAGGGATTGACCACCACCTATGAGTTTAAGAAATGCTGTTTTGTAAAAACAGAAAAAAATTATCGCATCACCCGCAACCTGGAATTGTCAACCGGTGTGGAACTCATTCAATCATCTGCAGAAATAAAAGCAGATGTAACAGCGCTCATTGCTAAAAACGGTAAACTGGTGGATGCACTGAAAGCGGTTTGCGCTGCTGCAAAAGATGCCAAGGCAAAGTTTGGTGATCTGCGTGTAGCTGCTTCCAACCTGGATGCATGCCGTAAGGACAGTTGCAATTCATCACAAATGATAAAACTCGGATGTAAAACTTCCAGCGACTGCAACGACAATAACCGCGGACAGGAGGGTGGCGGAGATACACAGGTGCCACAGGCATGTGAAAACGCCTGCACCATTTTGGATCACCTGGTATCCATACCAGCTATCTTCTGCCAGGACATAGATATCATCTATGGTTCTTCTTCAGACATCATGGGCATTCAAACTTTCATGAGCATCGGCAGCATACAGAAGTTTCAAACCGATTTTGAAACCAATGCAAAAGCATTCGATGACCAGGTGGTGCAGAAAATGACGGCCGGAAAGACTGCGGTGGATACGGCACAATCGGAACTGGTGGATGCTACCAAGGCACTGACTACTGGTTCATTCGCCTTGTACAGTGCACGCGATGCAGTGGAAGGCATCGATGAAATCAAAGACTATCTCTGCTGTCATAAATGTAATTGCATCAGTGAAGACGGCGAATGTGGTTGCCATCATTTGGATGACAGCAATGATCGGCTGAAAGCATGCAAGTGTGAAATATGCGATATATGCGATGAAGTGACCGGCGTGTATTGCGAGCCATCTTCCAAAAAAGATTGTGATTGATCAACCGTTTCCTCATTCAAAAAAAATCAAACATGTTAAGTTATCAACCAATTTCAGATATACAGCAGGAAATTTATGACTGCTGCGAAAAGAACCCCGGCGATACGCCGCCCAGTGGTGACTGTTGTTATGATACCTGGAAAAAAGATCTCGACCAGGTGACTGCCGACTGGAAAATTGCGTCAACCGTTGCAGCCCACAAACAGGCAGAGTACACCAATACGTATACCTGGTACCAGAAAATAAAAGCATGGTGCGATGATTGGGTGCTGACAGATGAAAAAGCAGATGCACTCTGCCGCCAGTTGGAGCTGTTCATCACACACCTGACAAAAATCTGCCAGGTAACTGAGAAAACAGGCAAGGCCATTGAAATACTCTTCTGCATGACGAAGGACCTGTACCTGCGCGTGGAGAAATTAAAAGAGGAGTACGATGAACTAATGCAATGCATCAATTGCCTGAAGAGCCCCGATCTCGCTCCCGGTGTAGGTATTGTAAAATGCCTCGAAGAGTATGGAAAGAAGCTTGATGCTGTAATAGCTACCCGCGATGATATGATCCTGAAAATAATTGCTGCACTTGAACTGGCTTACGGACTGGATACTGATCTCTGCAGCGAATATGGATTGAAACAAACACTGGTATACTGGCGGAATATTTTGCATTGTGCCGGTTGTGATGAAAACAGTGATGATTATAAAAAACAGGGCAGGGGAGGTATTAAAGATGGAGGTTCCGGCAATGAATGCTGCGAACTGCATCCGTTGATAGGTTTCCCCATCGACCAGGATCCATATTATAAAGATCTGCAGAAAGCATGCACAGATACCAAGGCCAAAACCGATCAGTTGAAGCAGGAACTGGATAAGGCCAATGAAAAGCGTGATGCACTGCAGGCTTGCAAAGACAGCCTTACCGCAGCCATTGCACAGGCAGATCCTAAAACAAGGTGTAAAACAGCATAACAAACAGAAGCAATCAATCATTTTAATTTCATCTAAAAACTCATACTCATGGCAGACGATCCCAAAAAAAATTACCCGCTCCCCAAGTTTCATTTTCAACTTGACTGGGGCGGAACCCGGATTGGTTTTACTGAAGTAAGCGGTTTGGATTTTGAAACCAAGGTTATCGAATACCGTGAAGGGAGCAACCCCACTTACAATAAAACAAAACAACCTGGTTTGACCGAATACAAAAACATTACACTTAAACGCGGCACGTTCCTGGGCGATTTTGAATTCTTTGAGCAATGGAAAAAAACCATGATGTTCCAGGAAGGAAAAGAAAAATTCAGGCGAGATGTTACCATCCGTTTACTGGATGAAGAGCATCAACCCATCATTTCATGGGCAGTTGCCAAAGCCTGGCCATCAAAAGTTACTTCTACTGATCTGAAGGCAGATGCCAGTGAAGTAGCGATTGAAAGCCTTGAATTGGTACACGAAGGGTTGTCTATTGTTGAAGCAAAAAAATAATGCTGCATGGCTAAGAACGCCTATCAGTCTGTTGGATTTCATTTTTCTGTTCACTTCACTGCCGGTGATCGCGATTCGGTGGATGTAAAGTTTCAATCTGTAAGCGGATTGGATTCCACCATGGACACGGAAACGGTAAAGGAAGGAGGAGAGAACCGGTTTGAACATGTTCTCCCAACGAGACGGAAGTTTGGCCCATTGGTGTTGAAGCGTGGGTTACTTGGACCGAAAACGTCTGCAGTAACAGATTGGCTGAAGCGGACTTTCGAAGGAGAACCATTCGATACCACTACGCAAAAGGAAGATTTTCGGGTAATCGACTCCGTTACTATTAAGTTGCTCGGAGAAGATCACCAGCCATTAATGGTTTGGACGGTGACCAATGTTTGGCCGCGCAGTTGGAAGATTGCAGAATTGAATGCAGAGCGGGGCGAAGTATTGATCGAAACACTGGAACTGAATTACAACAGGCTGTTGCTGACAGAGGAAAAGGCTTTCAATGAATAATCACTGTATAAAACTATCATTATGCCGGTTGAAATCAGGGAACTGGTCATCAAAGCGACCGTAGAACAAAACGGCGCTGCTCCTTCCGGTGCTGCTGGCAGCAGTGCGGGAAGTAATAGTTCACCCGGAGAAGATATGATCAAAACCTGCGTGGAAAAAGTGCTTGAAATTTTAAAGGATAAAAATGAGCGATAGAAAAAAACTGGAGAAACTGGTTATCCGGTCATTCGAGAACCGTGATTTTTCGGGAGAAGATCCCAATAAAAAATTCACGACCCCGATTAACCCGGAATCGTTTACCCAAACCTTTAAGGTAAATGCCGATACTTCGCAGGGACATGGAAACCCCGGTACAGAAGCAAAATATAAATCAACCGAACCGGAACAATTGCGGCTGGAGTTTGTGCTGGATGGAACGAAAACAATGGAAGGGTATGGTGGCGACAATAAAGATTATATCAGTAAAAAAGTACACGACCAGTTGGATGACCTGATGAAATGCGTGTACAATTTTGATGGTAAGATCCACCGGCCAAGGTTCCTGATTGTTCACTGGGGTTCAGAGATGGATTTCAAATGTGTATTATCCAATCTCGATCTGAATTATACATTGTTTGAACCCGATGGTTCGCCCTTGCGGGTAAAAGTCAGCGCCACGTTCCTGGCGCATAAGTCAAGGGAACAGTTGCTGGCCGAATCACGGGCATCCTCACCCGATTTAACGCATTATCGCAAAGTGAACCAGGGCGATAGGCTCGATTTGCTGAGCAATGAAATTTATAATGATCCAAAATATTTAATGCAGTTGGGAAAGGTCAACAACCTGGTAACGATCAGAAAGATCAAAGCAGGCAGCGATTTGTATTTCCCGCCATTCAATAAAAACGAAGCCTGATGGAAGAACTGATCATACCGAATCCTTCCACCCACGATGTGGCCAGCTATAATGTTCTTATAGAAGGACAGGCTATGAACCCATCGTACCAGTTGTTATCGCTTTCCATTATGAAAGAGATCAACCGGATACCAACGGTGAAAATGGTATTACGGGATGGTGATGCTGCTGCCAGGAATTTTGAAATCAGCAATACCGATGAATTGGTACCAGGGAAAAAAATTATAATCAAAATAGGTTTTGACGGAAACAATACGCAGGTCTTTAAAGGTATTATCACGAGACAGTCCATACAGGTAAAGGCAAGTGGCAATTCGCAATTGATGGTGGAGTGCCGGGATGAAGCAGTAAAAATGACAGTAGGACGAAAAAATAAATATTTCGAAAATGTAAAAGACAGTCAGTTGTTCGATGACCTGATTGGACAATATTCCGGTCTCACAAGCGATGCACAGGATACAACTGTTACCAATAAGGAACTGGTGCAACACCACCTGACTGATTGGGATTTCCTGTTACTGCGCGCAGAGGCAAACGGTATGCTGGTGAATGTGAATGATGGAACGATAAAAACATTCAAACCAGATACATCGGCCCAACCAGTATTGCAGGCCAGTTATGGAACATCCATCATGGAGTTTGAAGCGGAAATGGATGCACGCAACCAGTGGAAAAATGTAAAAGCTATTTCCTGGGACTATGCCAACCAGCAATTGTTTGATGCAGATACTGATGAAGCTGCATCGTTTACACAACACGGTAATATCAGCGGCGCAGATTTGGCAAAAACTATTAATCTTGATCATTTCCAGTTGCACCACAGCGGTCATATTACAGAACAGGCCTTACAGGTATGGGTAGACGGAGTCATGTTGCGCAGCCGGTTGGCGAAGATTAGGGGAAGGGTAAAAATTACCGGTTTCTCCGGGATCAAACCAGGTGATATGCTGAAACTGGAGGGTGTGGGTGACCGTTATAAGGGAAATGCTTTTGTAACTGCCGTAAAACAGGACATTGGTAATGGCAGTTGGGAAACAAGTATACAATTTGGTCTTGATCCTGAAACCTATGAACTCGTTCACAAAAATATTAATGACCCGATGACCGCCGGCTTAATGGGTGGCATCCACGGTTTGCAGATAGGTATCGTTGTTCATTTGGCCACCGATCCCGATGGTGACGACAGGATACTGGTGAAAATACCAACAATAGATAACAATGCACAGGGCATTTGGTCACGCGTAGCCTGTTTGGATGCAGGAGATGATCGCGGTACTTTTTTCCGTCCTGAAATTGGAGATGAAGTGATTGTTGGTTTTATCAATGATGATCCCAATCACGCTATTGTTTTGGGAATGCTTAACAGCAGCGCGAAAAAAGCGCCGCTGCGAGCAAGTGACGACAACCATGAGAAAGGAATCTTTACACGCAGTAAAATGCGCGTACATTTTCATGATCAGACAAAAACAATTACGATCGATACACCCGCCGGCAACAGCATCAAGCTGGACGAACAGGGACAAACAATCGAGATAAAAGATCAAAACAGTAATAAAATAACATTGAGCACCACTGGTATAAAACTCAGCAGCCAGCAGAATATAGATATTGAAGCAGGTGTAAACCTGTCTTTGAAGGCAGGTGCTTCGCTGACGATTGGCGGGGCAACACTTTCTGTAAAAGCAGATGGAAACATTAGCATGGAAGGCGCACTTGCCAAATTATCAGCATCAGGAATAACAGAGATCAGTGGTTCACTCGTAAAAATAAATTAAATCAGATGCCATCAGCAGCAAGAATAAGTGATATGCATACCTGCCCACTGGTAAATCCGGGACCTGTTCCACATGTTGGTGGTCCGGTTACCGGCCCGGGAGTACCAACAGTAATGGTAGGTAATATGCCAGCGGCAGTAGTAGGTGATTTGTTGGTTTGTACCGGTCCGCCGGATACAATTGTAATGGGCTCTTCAACAGTATTAATTGGAGGAAAGCCAGCAGCAAGACAGGGAGACTTAACGGCGCATGGAGGTGTAATAGTGGCCGGTTTTCCTACAGTACAAATAGGTGGTTAAATAAAAAATAATTGTATGGCGAAAGTATTCAATTCATTTCTCGGAACAGGCTGGTCATTCCCACCAACATTCAACCGAAGTTCAGGCACGGTTGACATGGTGACCGATGAAGAGGATATCAAACAAAGCCTTAATATTCTTTTGTCCACTTCACTGGGAGAAAGGGTGATGCAACCCAAATACGGCTGCAACCTGAATGATTATGTATTCGAAGGACTCAGCAGTTCTACCATTGGTTATATCAAAGAACGTGTGGCCAATTCTATTTTATATTATGAACCGAGAATTATTGCGGAAAAAATTGATGTTACCTCAGACGACAGCACGGATTTGCTTGAAGGAAGATTCACCATTAGTGTTGAGTACTCGATACCCGGTACCAATTCGAGATTCAATTACGTGTATGATTTTTATCAAAATGAAGCGCTGAAACCCATATAAGCATGATGCCCGATTGTAAACATATGATTCATCCTTTTCAGACTGACCCCGGCACCAGCCAGGGCCAGCGGGTATTGGATGATCTTTTAGGCGGAAAGGCAAAGGTTGATAATCGCTCATTGGCCGACCTGCTGGATTTTTTTGTGCAATTGTCACGCCATGTCAACTATTACGATGAAAACCTCCAGGTAAGCGACTGGCAGCCTTTTTTTGCAAAGAGCCTTCCTTTTGTGTTGGCATCTGTTGTCAAGTACGATCGCACCGCTTCACAGCAGAAGCTCGATGATTATAAAAAGCGTTTTTACAGCAAACCCACCAAAGGAGGATTATATCTTCTCCTGCGCTACACCTATACTAATATTATTAAGAAAATTGACAATTGGGACCGGCAAATAACCGGCAGTGGTATACCCATTGAAACAGTGATGGAAAAACTGATGAAGGACAAGCTGAGTGGCCCCTTGAAAAATTTCATCAAGTACAGCAATGCTGCTACGCATTGGTATGGAGTGTCTGCCATCCGGTTAAATGATTTGGTTACCAATCCTGCCTGGGCATTGGTATCGTCCGATTTATACCAGGAAGATAATTCATTTAAAAAAGAAGGCAATACAAAACGCAAACGGCTGATTGCGCTTTATAATAAAGTATTTCAACTGGTGCAGGCTTTTCACGATGTGATTAGATTGTTATCAGTTTCTGCAGAACAAAGCCTGGATCAAAGCCTGCTTCCTTTAAAAGAAGAACTAAAAGAAAAACACCCACCGCACCTGGCTATCTTATTTGCGTTTATAAAATTGTTTCAACACCTGCAGGGCGATCTCAACGGATATACAAAAAAACACCTCGATTTTTTTTACAAACAGGTATTGCAACTGAAACCAAAAAGCGCTGTGCCCGACAAAGTGCACCTGGTACTGGATATTCAACAACAACTGGATAAGTATCTTTTTAAAAAAGGTTTGCTGTTTAAAGATGGAAAAGACAACAACAAGGCGGAAATATATTTTGCCAGTGATGATGAAATTGTTGTCAACAAAACACAGGTGGCCGATCAGCGAACCTTGTTCATCAACAACAAGCCGGTTAAAGTTGACGATCCGCAGACAGGTATCTGCGAAACCAATACTGTAGCAGAAGGAATTTATATAGCGCCCGATGCTACCAAGGCAAATGGTATTGACAAAGATTTTAAGGATGGCCTTCCCTCACGTGCCACGTTGGGCGATAAATGGAGTAAGTATATTGATCCGGAAAATAAATTTATTTACCCTTATCCAAATGCACGTTTGGGATTTATACTGGCTTCCCCGGTATTGTTATTGAATGAAGGAACAAGGACCATTAATATATCATTGGCCTGCCAGTTGCAAAAAGATTATTGTAACAGTCTTATTCCCCAAATTGATCAAAGCAACCCGTGTTGTGATAATGAACAGGAGTTGGGTGGAAACAATAAAGCAAATAAAAAGCCCGGCAATTGTCCGCCATTCTTTTCAACGGCCGATCTATTTACGCAGGTGAATACTGCATTGGGACTCCGGTATTACTATGTCAGCCAGGCACTCATTGCTGCGCTGGTGAAGAAGGGAATCAGTAAGGATTTAAAAGAAGCTTTGCAAGACATTCTTCTTGTCAAACACCTGCGTGCAGACCAGGTCACCGGAAAGACAGATGAAATCGTAGACCCCAATGTTTGTTTTTGCGGATGGGAAGAGAAATTATTTGACAAGATTGTGCCCGCAACGGTATTTGAACCGTTGATAGGTCAGCCCGGTTTGGATATAATAAAGGATGTCATTTATCCGCGCTATGCATTAAATGTACTATTTAGCGGAGAAAAAGCATGGATAGCGCCTGCCCCGGACAATGCAGCAAACCTGGTGATAAATATGGTGCAGGATGCAGCAGATGATACAAAATTTGTACTGAATATTAATGCAGTCATAACACCTGATCAGAAAGCGATCACTTTTTACAATGCAGAAGCATTGAAGGAGGATTTCAATACCACGCAGCCACTGGTAAAAATTGAGCTGGATGACAAGATAAAAATTCAGGTACCTGTAAATAATTGTGAGCAGGAAGACATAGGATGTTGTGATAAAATTTTGCAGGGCAATACGCAGGAAGTGTCCTTGTATCATTTCTTCCGTGAAGTGAAAATAATAGACGGTTCGAAGATAGATGTGAACGTTTGCGGGGTTAAAAACCTGATTGTACAAAATGATGAAAATGTCGAAAACATAAACAGCCTTGTTCGTCCATTTGGTGTGCGACCACAAGTGGGGGCAAATTTTTATATAGGAAGCCAGGAAATATTTTCAAAAAACTGGCAGGAACTGTGGATCAATGTGGACTGGAAAGACAAACCAGCCGACCTGGCCAAGCACTACGAATTTTATGACTATGAAAAATTTGAAGATGGCAGCAGTGTGATCACAGAAGCCAGTTTTTTACTGACGCATGCTGTGCTGGAGAAAGGAATTTGGAAAACACAAAACCCCGCGCCGCCTCCATTCAGGCACTTGTTTAATGATGCGTCCGCTGCAGTTGCTTCCTTCTGTGGAAGACCAGCGCCGCTGAATAACGATGACAAGGACAATTATCATTTTACGCGGAAACCACCTGCAGTACCGGATTTTTTAAATACAGTATATGAAAAGAGAAATGTGTTTGGTCAACCGCTTCTTCCGTTAAACATTGCTTCTGATTATGGTTTTTTACGGCTAACCCTGGAAGGTGTAGGATTTCAGCACGATCGGTATGCGTTTGTTGTGGCACGGCACATGTTTGCATTGGCCAATCAAATCGATCCGGTGGTTATTCCTGAATTGAGAAAAAAAGCCAAAGAAGCGAAACTGATCATCGATGAAATTGTATCCAAAATTGCATCCATTCAAAGCAAGGTTACAGATATTTCAAACAATGCTGACAATGCTGTTGACTTAATTGGCCCCACCATTTTCTTTACCGACATCAACGATTTGCTGGGCGATGCATTGGCTGCACTGGCTATCTCTGATATTGCAACCGCTACAAACAGGGTAAATGATATTGCCAGCAGTGTGAATGGCGCCCTTATTGGTGCTATTGGTCAAATTCGCAACGATATATCCGGCGCCAATGGTTTGAATGATCTGATAGATGCCAATCCATTACTTGTTCCTTTTGTGGAAGCCAACTATCCGCAGTTTGGTATCGCGAGGCTGTCAACTGAATTGCAGGACAGGCTGAAGTTCCTGGATGACAACATAAATGTCAACCAGGCTGTAAAAGCAGGATTGCCCAAAGAACCATACACTCCTGCGATAAAAGAATTGTCTGTTGATTATTCTGCCACTGCTGATGTGAAAGATATAGACATTATTCACCTGTATCCTTGTGCCGGAACATACAAGCCGGAAGTGTTGGTACAACAGCCCATGCTCTTCCCAACATTCTGCGATGAGGGAACTTTCTTTATCGGGTTACAAAACCTGGTTCCCGGAAGCACCCTGAGCATTTTATTTCAGTTATCCGAGGCAACAGCCGATTCTGAATCAGAAAGAGAATCACTGGTATGGTATTACCTGGAAAACAATGAGTGGAAATTACTGAGGGAAGGGTTTGAAGTACTGAACGACGATACAGATGGGCTTACCACTTCGGGCATCATCAAATTCTCGATGCCGGCTAATATGACCAATGAAAACAGCATTCTTCCCAAAGGGCTGCATTGGATCAAAGCGACCATTCCCTGTAAGAGTAAATCTGTGGCTGAGATCATCGGAATCTATACACAGGCAGTCAAAGCAACATTTACCAACGAAGAGGCGAATGATAAACTTCGCCTGGACCAACCATTGGAAGCGGGTTCTGTTGCCAAACTGAAAGTGGCAGATGCCTCTGTGAAGAAAGTGCTGCAGCCATATGATTCCTTTGGAGGCAGGAAACCTGAAGAAGAAGGTCATTTTTATATCCGTGTGAGTGAATTGCTTCGCCATAAAAACAGGGCGATCCAGAAATTCGATTATGAGCGATTGGTACTTGAATCATTCCCCACTGTATTTAAGGCGAAATGCATCAACCATACTTATGCCCTCGATGCAGGGGCTTATGTCAACGACTTTACCGTTGCACCGGGTTATGTACTGGTGGCAGTGATACCAGATCTCAACCAGTTAAAAGCTGCAAAATCATTTGAACCGAAAGTGCCAGTCAGTCTTCTTGAACAGATTGAAGCATATCTCAAAAAAGTGACTTCCCCATTTGTACGCCTGAAGATTATGAACCCGCGGTATGAAAAAGTGAATATATGTATCAGGGTAAAATTATTGCCTGACAAAGATGAAGTGTATTATAAGGAACAACTGGCGGAGGATATCAGGAACTTCCTCGCACCATGGGCCATTGGAGAATTTGAAAAATTATCTTTTGGACAGCCGGTGAGCCAGTCAGATATGATCCGTTTCCTCGAATCGCGCGATTACATCGACTATATCATTGATTTGAGAATGGCGCACGAAATAGATAACGTCAACAGGAAAGATATCATGCCGGTAACTGCAAGAAGTATACTGGTGGCAGGAGCAATCGATGTTTGTATTGATCAGCCGGGTTGTGAAACCTGGTGTATTTGCGGAGATCCGGCAGAAAACAACAACAGCCAGCCTTGCTGCGATCATCCGCCAGTACCAATACGTGAAGAACCGGAAATCATTTTAACATAGTTCAAAACAGCCAAGTATGGCAAGCGAAGATAAAAATAGCGTAACCATCAGCAAGAACAACGCGGGCTTTCCGCCTTACCTCGATTTCGATAAGTTGAGGAGCGAAGGCATTGCATATTTGGGAAAATTAGCAGGGCAGCTATGGACCGATCACAATGTGCATGATCCCGGTATTACCATACTCGAAGAACTTTGCTATGCATTGCTTGATTTGGGATACCGTACCAATTTGCCAGTGGCAGATGTTTTATCAAAAAATCCGGCCGATACATCGAAGGAGAATAATTTTTTTACACCAGCGCAAATATTGTCCTGCAACCCGCTGACTATAACTGATTACAGGAAGTTATTAATAGATATCGAAGGCGTCCGCAATGCATGGCTGGTACCAGCAGACGACATCACCAATATTTGCGGAAGAAATGTTGATATAGGAAGAAACAATCCCAATGATCCTGCAAGCAAGTTAAAACTGGCAGCAGCCGGTGGCGCTGGCGAAGTTTGTGAAAATTTTCTCAATGGCATTTATCATGTGCTCATCGAAACAGAAAAAGATGTAGACAAGGATTTTCAAAATGATGATCCTGCACAGGAAGAGGCCGATAAAAAAGAATTTATTAAAAACATCACGGATACAGTACGGAAAACACTCATGATGCACCGGAACCTTTGTGAGGATTTCCAGGACATTTTTATCCTGTGCAAACTGGATACAGGTGTTTGTGCCTCCATTGAAATAAAAGAAGGTTTTGAGGCGGAAAATGTATATGTCGCTGTTGCCAACCGCCTCCATGATTTCTTTTCCAATGTGCCGAAGTTTTATACGCTGCAGCAATTGCTCGACAAGGGAAAGTCAATGGATGATGTATTTGCCGGCCGGCCATACAGCAGCCAAAGTCATGGATTCATCGACACGGAAGAACTGGAATCAATAACATTAAAGCAAGAAATTCATACCTCCGATATATACAACGCCATTTTTGAAGTAGATGGTGTAAAAAAGGTATCAAGTCTGAAACTAATGACTTGCGGAAAGGAATGTGATCCAAAATTCCCGGATAAGAATAGCAAATGGCGTTTTCACATACCCGAAAACCACGTTCCGGTTTTTTCCATCACCTGTTCAGGTTTTGAATTCACCAGGAATGGAAAAGTATTACAGGTTGATCAGTCACAGTTTGATACACAACTGGAACTGGGATGGTTGCATACCGGTAAAGTAATGTATCCAAAAACATCCCCTTACCTCGATGCACTGATCCCTAAAGGCATTTATCACGACGACCTGGACAGTTATTACTCCATACAAAATGATTTTCCTGCTGTATATGGCATCGGCGAAGGTGATTTGGCAGACAATGTACCTGATTTACGGAAAGCGCAGGCATTGCAATTGAAAGGTTACCTGTTTTTCTTTGACCAGATGCTGGCAAATTATTTATCACAACTGAAAAATATCAGGCAGTTGTTTTCCTTTACACATCCTGCGGATAAAAAATCGCAGCATACTTATTTCCTCAATACCATATCTACTGTACCTGAACTGAACAAATTACTGCGGTTTGGAACAGGTGATGGAGACAGTGAACTGGGCGCCAGTGGCACCTTGCTTGCTTATCCCATACCCAAAGCAGACTGGCAATCAGTAAATACACAAATGCAATTGGCGGAGGATATTCTTGCATCATTTGATTCGTTTACGTTTAACAGCCTGTTTGGTTTGTATGAATCAACCGACCTGCTGCGCAATGACCTCGTTAATGAAGGCGAATCGTCTGTTAAAACGTATCAGACATCTGATGGATATTACCTGTATACTATTGAATCCTCAGCAGATGATTTTATATTGCTTGGGAAAAAAATCTGCAATACAGAAGCTGATGCACAGCGGCTGGCTGCCAGCGTACAATATGCCGGTGTATTTGAAAACAATTACCGGAGTTTTCTCACGTCCGCCAACACGTTTACATTTAATGTAGAGCTTAATATTGATACCTATACCGATTATCTTGGCATACTGGTTGAGAGTGATGAACTGTACAGCAACCGGCGAAAAGATTTTCTCAGTCATTTATTGTCAAGGTTTGCAGAGACATTCACCGATTTTGTATTACTCAACTGGAATCCCGGCGAAGAAAATGATGCATTGCAGGTAGTGGAAAAGTACCTGACCTGTTTCCCGGATCTCAGCCGCAACAGGGGAAGGGCGTACAATTACATGGATGAAAGCGATGTGGAACGGAGTATATCAGGGTTTGAAAAAAAGGTAAAAACACTCGCAGGCATCCCTTCCTGGGGAAGAAATCATTTATGCCCATTCACCGTGGAATTGTACGACGAGTCGTATATCATTGATTTCAGCACAACAGGTATTACAGCATTCCGGGTCAGTGAAAAGTTTGACATGATGTCGGATGCCCTGAAAGCTGTTTCCTCGCTGATAACAGCCATGGGTGATCAGTCAAAGTATACCATTCGTTACATGGGTGATAAAAGGGAATACCAGTTATTGCTCGATTATGGATCAGCTACACCTGCTGTATACCATACCAGTTTTACCAATTCCAATACGGTAGAAGGGTTGGCCGGCTACCTGGCAAAGAGTTTTTCGCAGCAACCTGCAGCAGGAACTGTTTTTGAAAATAGCTGGACATGGGCAGCTAGAATAAAAGACAATGCGGGAAATGTTATCCGTGTTTCAGAGGAAGAATGGACAACAGAAGCCGATGCCAATGCCGGCGCATTAAAGCTGGTGGAAAAATTGCCTGATACAAAACGCTGGAAAGCCCAAAAGGAACACCCGTTTCATGGAAAATTATATTATGATAAAAAACTGAAGAATGATTTCCGCTTTGTTGATCTTACCCATTTTAATATCGATATCAATGATACCATTATTGGCAAACCGGGGAAATTTACCTATGATGTACTGGACAAAGGCGCCAACACATTTAAATTAAGTCCGCTGGTTGATTTTGATAAGTCGGCAGATGCAGAGGCGCATTGTCACCGGGTTTTGATTGCAGCATCGGATGAAAAAAATTTCAACACCCGTCAAATCCCTTCAACAAGTTTATTCTCTGCCGAAATACAATTGGACGGGAACCCGCAGGCTGTCAGCGCGATGGAATATGCATCGGAGGAAGATGCTGCCAAAGCCATTCAAATGATTGTGAGCGTTATCAATCAGTATATCTGCACGCTCGATTTACAGAAGACCGCTGTTGGCTGGAAGTTTAATTACCTGCTCGGTTATGAAGAGAAGAATAGTTTTTTATTTTCCAGCGATGATGAATTTCCCTCTGAAAAAGCAGCGCTTGAAGCTGAACAGGTTTTTTATAAACACGTAGGTGAATTATCTGCAAAGCCTCATAAAACGGGCGTCACACTTTTGGCACAAAAGGGAAAGACCGTTGCACCGGTGAGCTATCATACAACAGAAGCAGAAGTTGCTAAAGCTGCTGCAGCTATAAAGACAGCGCTGGATGATCAGCACAAGATAGTGCGTATGCACGGTGCGCATAAACCTGAAGCACTAAAGGCATTTGTAAAGGTAGACGGAGTCGAAAGATTTGGCACCTATGTATATCGCTTAATTAATAAAAATAAAGTTCCTGCGGTATATACAGAATCATACCCGGATACTAAAACAGCATGGGATAAACGAAAAGAAATAGCAGCGCTTTCTAAAAAAGCGATTTACACTATCCCCGGCATCTGCCTCGGCGGAGATATTTTCACAGAAGAATACGACAGCAGTGATACAAAATGGTACCGGTACCAGTTGATGTTTTATAATGTTCAGGGCGTGCCGGGCAACCAACTGATATTATTTGAAAGCGTACATGCATTTGAAACTGCGGATGAAGCTGTACAGGATTTTTATGATAATTACCTGCAGGTACTGTTGCTGGCCTCCGAAAAAAATAATTACGGTAAATACATCAGTACCACACCTGTTGATATACCACAAAGCAGCAATACAAACCTGGGCGATGTGGTAGCATTTATTCCGGCCGCTTCGTTAAAAATATTGCAGGATAGTTTTGGCGCAGCGTGGAATGATAAACTGATTGAAATTGTAAAAGCGTATCCGGTCAAAATTATTGACACTAACTCTATTGAGTTTGCTGAAATATTTTGTACTGACTATACCTTGCCGGCAACCAGTTGCGCTGCTGGTGAAAAGAACTGGAAATATTATTTCAGTATTTCCATTACAGCGGGGCAGGAATGGAAAAGCACTGCCTATTATGATACACCCGATGCAGCGATGGCTGACTTCCGCTATTTCAGCCGGTTGTTGTTGTTTACAGGAAATTATTTTACCGACTGTGCCTGTACAAAAACGGTGTCGGTAGACAATTGCGTGGTGAGCCAGTCATCCAGTTATTCTTATAAAATATTTATTCATGAAGTACTGGCGCAAAGTATTAACTGGTTTGAAAACGAAGCAGACGCCTGGGGACCGCTGGGTGTTGAGAAATTTATCTGTGCAGTCCAGGCTGACAATGCATTTAAAAATTACCAGCGGAGAGAAGACTGTTGTTATTCTTTCTATGTTACCTGTGGCAATGGATTGCTCGAACATCCCTGTAAATACGATACCGAAAAGCAACGGAATGATGCACTGAATACACTATACAGCCAGCTAAATGATTTCATTAATAAGAAATCGTACGGCTATTCCAATACGGGTGGCAAGTTGGTGATGAACGATAAAGAAGGTAAAACTTTTGCGCAGGCCAACACGGATATTGCTAATCAAAAAAATCCCTGCGATGCATTGCTGCAGTTAACGGAAGATATTTTCGCAAAGAGCAGTACAGCCGTATATGGAGCAGACGGTTTCCTTCGCTATACCATTGCGGACGGCAGTGTGACCATTCAATCAGTGGAACAAAAGGTTAATATCAGTAAACCTGCACAGGATGCATGGATAGAAGAATGGAGTAGCACACTCTGGTACTGGGCCTGTTATTTTCCGGTAACAAGAACAAGACTCAAAGCAGGGAATACAGTTGGCAACAATGTAAGCAGCATCCAGTATAAATATTGCATTGAAATAAAACTTCCGTCCTTTGCCCTCTGCGACGACGATGCCAAACCATACCAGCCTTGCGACTGTGATGAACCGGGTGATACCGGCATATTTTGTTACATCGCCTGGAGGGGTACTTGTTGTTATTATACCTGCGAAGAAGCTTTGCGCGCACTCGATATCACCGTCAAATTATTGCAGGATAGGAATAATTATCATTCTGTATTTGACTGCACCTGTAATTCTTATGGGATAGCATTAAATACCATGATACCATCACTGGTTAGCAGCCAAAACCCTGTGCCAGCCGTGAGCGATATTATTGCGGTTAACCCACAGTGTTATGAAACACCCAATGAAGAATGTGATGCGGCAGATATTGCCGTACACCTGGTCAACAGCCAGGGCATGCACCTGATAGAACACATATTGCTTCGCCCCTTTACACAGGCAGATTGTGAATGCCGGAGGAAGATATTGCATTGTAATACCTGGGACGATTGTTTGTTCCCGGACTTTATTGAAAAAGGTGCAGGCGGTTGCAGCGAAGCCGATAAGGCCATTTGTTTCCAGCCGGGACATGATCCTTATTCATTCATCGCTACCGTAGTGCTTCCTGCATGGAGCGATCGCTTTCGTACCGAGCAGGGAAGGATATTGCTCGAAAATGTTTTGTATACAGAAGCACCGGCGCATGTGCTGCTGCGTATACTTTGGCTCAAGCCACGGGACTTTTGCCGCTTTGAAACAGCATTTGATGACTGGAAGCATTCACTGACAGGTGTTACAACATGTACGGATGAATTTGATGTTTGCGAATTTCTCCGTTTGTTGTTCAATATACCATACGATTGCCTTGATCCGTGCGTCGACTGTCAGCCTTGCACTGATCCCGGGAATGAAAAGACACCGGGCTGCCTCGATGAAGAAAGATTACTAAGGAGAAGGAATCGCCAGTTCGATTCTTTGATGGACGTACCATTTGCTTTTCTCAACCAGGTTAACGAAACATTTTGTTTTAGTGATTATTGTCTCCAGGCTGAATTTAACAATGGTTTGCTGATTCGTGAAAGGGCGGAAAATACGGAGAGGCCGGTAGGAAAAACTGCTCCGGCTGTGATTGCGAAAAACGAAGCACCTGTTCAACCGAAACCAATACTTCGCGATACGGTAAAAAATGAAGAGAAGCCGGTGGAGAAAACTGCTCCAGCTATTGTTGCCAAAAAAGAAACACCTGCCCATCCGAAGCCAGTTATCACGGAAAATAAAGAAGCAATAAACGAGCCTGTAAAAAAGGCGCCTGCAATAAATGTCCAGCAGAAAGCAAAAACAGTCAATGCCAGGTTTAAAAAATATAAGACAGAAGTAACTGCCATAATAGAACATACAGCAGGAAACCCACTGGCTATTAAGACAGATCGTTTTATCAGTTCCCAGCAGGCAGATGCAGAAAAACTGGATGCACTTTGTTCCGGAATATTGGAAAACCCAAAAGCAAATAAAGGAGTCAAACAATTGAATAAAACACAACAGTTGCATTTGTTGCGATCAGCTATTTGTTTTTACCTGGATAAAGTGAGTTTCAATGGCAAAGATGAATCGGCCTACAAGCAGTTGGGTAAAGTAACAGCGCAGCTAAAGAAAGCAGGTATAGATATGCAGCTTGTCTTTAAATACTGGGATGCGGATGAAGTAGCAGTGGTGGAACCAGATGCTGATATTGATTTTATCAGGAAGGCGATCGCCGGGGGCAAGAAATAAAATGTATCATCATGCGGCATGTCGTTAAAAAGCAGGTGTTGGAATTAAAACTGGCAACGGATAAAGACATGTTCCGCATCCAGCAGAAAGCAGGTGACTACTATTACCAGCACATCTTGCCCGCAATAGAAAAGGTACTGGATGGTTTGACAGATGGGGACCATGTGATACAAATTGATAAACTGGAAGTTGACCTGGGTGAGATGGAATGGGAAGAATCCAGGCAGGAAATGAGTGCAGAGGGTTTGTACCAGAAGATTGAAAAGGAAGCAAAAAAAATAATACAGCAAATACTCGATCAGCAGTATTTGAATAATAGGTATGGTAAGATAAGCGTAGTACTGGAGAAACCCATTGCGCAATATGCCTGCGAACAGTGGCTGCATTATATGCGGAATGGTTACCTGCACTGGAATGTTCAGGATGTCAGCAGTGAGTGGCGGTTGCGCGTGCTGGAAGCATTGGCGACAGATTATGCACTGATTACTGAAATTAAGGGACTCATCGGTACAAATGCGAGTGTACGTCAAAGACTGATCAATGATCATCCCGTATCCTTCCTGGTTAAACTCATGGAAGTGTTGACAGCTACCGATCAGCAATTGTTACCACAATGGGTGCAGGAAATTGACAGGGTACTGAGCAAGGGTGAAAAAAAATTGATTCAACTGGAAGAAAGACCGAAGAGTAAACTGACAGGTTGGATTTGGCAGCAATACCTGACCGGGGCAGTGGAGGGTAAGACCAACATTGAAATTGCGAAGAGCATACTGCAACAACAGGTATATGATAAACAGTGGAAAGATGTCATTTTGTTCAAAGATGATTTGGAGTTGATATGGCCGGTGCTCGAATTGGTTCAAAAAGATTTCTCTACGGAGAATACAGGATCAATTGGGCATGGTGTAAAGAAAGAAGAAACGGAAAGCGACCTCCTGCATACAGAAAGAAAGGCTAATACACCAAAAGACCCGGATGAAAATGAATTGAACAAGAAAGGAACAAAGAGGGAAGAGGAGTTGCCGGCAGACGGAATATTCGCGCCGCATGCCGGGTTGGTTCTTTTACATCCTTTTTTGCGGCATTTGTTCCTGCATACAGGCTTAACAGAAAATGGAAAATTTACCGGAACGGAGGCGCAGGAGAAAGCGGTTTGGTTGCTGCATTTCATCGCAACAGGTAATACCGGGGCAGAGGAATATCAATTGGTGGTGCCAAAAATACTATGCGGGTATCCGTTAGAAGGATCGCCTGACAATTCTATCTTATTGGAGGAAATTGTTAAGGAGGAAGCCACCGATATGGTGAAGGCAGCGATAGAACAATGGACGATTATAAAAAATACCAGTGTGGAGGCATTGCGGGAAGGATTCTTACAGCGAAGCGGAAAAATCTATAAAAAGAATGAGGACACCTGTTTTGTATTGGAGACAAGTGCGATTGATGTACTACTTGATCACCTGCCCTGGAATTTGAGTATTGTAAAACTCCCCTGGAGGAAGGAACTGATAAAGGTGGAATGGCGGTAACGAATGCATACAAAAAATAGGAATGGGTAAACTACTTGAATTCATAAAAGCAAATGAACAGGCAAAACCTGGCAGCATTCCATTTTTTAATAAGAATGGGGAATCGGGTGCGCCTTTTTTTGCTGGCAATAACAGCGCTCCCATTGTGCAGGCTAAGCCGGAAAATGCAGGAGCAGAAATTATTCAGCGGCAGGAACATCCAGATGATATCAATACCGGTGCACCCAGTCAGCCTGTACCTGGTTCTTATCGTGCGAGAAAATGTATGGAACATCCCGAGTTTCCAAACTTCGGATGTTTTGCACAGGAACTAAAACTGGACATAGATGAAAACATGTGGAACAATGCGCACCAGTTTTACCGCATCGCTGCATTGTACCCGGGCGACAAGGATATGATGTGGGAAACATTTTTACGTTACGGCATTGGCGTAAACCTGCTAAAGACAAGTTTTGGTTTCCTTGGTGCTAAGGATACATTGGGCACTGTATTGTCTTATGGAGTAGGTGTAGGTTTCAAATCATTTGATTTGCTGAAGAATGGAAAATTACAACTGGATGTGCCGATTCCTTTAGGGAAAGATCTCAACCTCGATTTAAAACTTGATTTGAATACTGACCCCAATAATTTATCTGGAATCAAAAGTCTTGATACCAGCGTTGGCATATCGGGCCATTTTTAACTGTTCGAATAAGTGAAAACTGCGGAAGCAAAAATATCACCGGCCAGCAGCCACCAAAGTGGAAAGCGGGAACCGTTTTTTGGTCACCAGCAGGAAGGTGGTATTCACTCTATTGCCAGTGAGGCAGCGCCATTTTTTTTCAAACCTGCGTCAGTACAGGCCAAGCTTACGACTGGTCAACCCAACGACAAATATGAACTGGAAGCCGATGCAGTTGCAGATAAAGTTGTACAAAAATTGAGTGAACCTGGTACTGTTCAGACTGCTTCCATTTCGCCCATCATACCAGCAGTACAAGCCAAATGTGCTGAATGCGAAAAAGAAGATAAGGTGCAAAAAAAGGAGGAGGAAAATACAGTGGAGGCTGTAACTGATGTACAAAACGAAACAGTTGCTTTACCTGATCCTCCTTCCTGTCCAACCGACGGTACTGGTAATTCCAAATCAACCAGTGCAGCCGTTCAGTTAAAGTGCAGTACCTGTGAAGCGGAGGAAAGCGAAACAAAAAATGCAGAAGAGACAAAGAAAGAAGAGCTCAATCATTTACCAGTCCAGGCAAAGCTTACCATTGGTGCGCCAAACGATCCTTTTGAAAAAGAAGCAGACGACGTGGCGGATCATGTGGTACAGAAGCTCGGCGACAACGAAATCGTTCAATCAAAAACAGATACTGTTTTATATAACGGCCCACAAAGCATCCAGGCTAAAAGCGGTTCAGCGATAGAAGAAGCTGTTCCTGCAAAAGAAGAGGAGAAAAAAGAAGAAGTACCTCTTGAAATTAATAAGAAATCTATTGATACTGGTGTACCGGATCCTCCTCCGCCAAACGACGAAGACAATCGAGAAAAAAACAACAATACTTTACAGCGGAAATGCAATACCTGTTTCGCCGGTAACCTTACACCGGATATTCATACAAAACCAATATTTGAAAGCGAAGAACAACCCAAAGTTCAGCGCAGGTGCAGGGAATGTGAGGAGGGTGATCGTATTTTCCTGAAAACTGCGGGTATGCTTCAGTTGGCTGGTGATCTAACCAGTAAAGGAGATGGGTCAAGAGAATCCATCATCGCGGCTGCGAAAAGCATGCTGGGGAAAATTGAAGCCAAACACGATGATGGTAGTGGCAAACGTGTGGGCGCTGAACACCTGCTGGAAATATTTCACCTCGCTGCTCCCGGTGTTTGGGATGATTCCACCATTCAGACGGCCGGGGCACAAATGCCTTCCTGGTGTGGTATATTCTCCGTATGGGCACATAAAAAAGCAGGAAAGGATATTGGCAACTGGCAAATGGGAAAAGGTGTATCAGCATTTGGAACACTTCAGCAAACGATGGATCCGCTTCCGGGCGACATTGGGTATATTGACAAACCATATCAACATCATTGTATCGTTGTTACAGTGGATGGCGATACCGTTCATAGTATTGACGGGAATAGTGGCTTATACAGCGAGGTAATAGAAAATACCAGGTCACGCAGCAAATATTCCGGGTTCTTTACCGCCTTTAGCGGAGGAAGCACGGTTCAGCGAAAAGAAGAAAGCGCTTCAACTGTTCATTCATCAGTGGAGAATACATTGTCTTCAAGCAAAGGCTCCGGAACAGCACTTCCCGAACCGGTACAGAAATCCATGGAAACTGCGATGGGCGCCGATTTCAGCAATGTAAAAATACATACAGATAGCAGCGCCGTGCAAATGAGTAAAGACCTGAACGCCCAGGCATTCACACACGGCAGTGATATTTATTTCAACACTGGAAAATATAACCCCGATAGTACAGGTGGTCAGCATTTGCTGGCACACGAGTTAACACATACGGTTCAACAGGGAGCAGCCGTGCAGAAAAAAGAAGTACCGTCTATTCAAAAATCTGATGATCCTGATCCGATACAGCAGGCTATTGCCAAAGTATACGATGCACTGGATGGATGGACTGATTCAGACGACAGCTATATTATCTGGAATCAGTTCGACAGTACGATAAAAGGAGATACCGATAAAATTGTCGCCGGCGTAGCATCAAAGGCAGATAAAAGTATCGATGATACATTGGAATGGATGAATTCAGACATGGTTACTTCAGATTGGGATAACCTGTTTGCCCATTTCATCAGTGTTGGAGCATATCGTACAGATCACCTGATAGCCAACCTTGTTTACAGTTACCTGTCCGGCTATACTTCTGACAGCAACAGTCATTCCATACTTTCCATATATGCAGGTAGTACTACGGTCAGTGGCGCATTGCTTGGAAGTTCACTCACACAGTTGGAAGGAATAACAGGTTATGGAAGAAATGATGCAGCCGAATACCTGTTTGGAGATATGAGCGATTTGGACGCGCATAAACTATCTCAGCATTTCTTTAATGCGGAAGATATTTACGCGGCAGGTTATGCAGCGTATTGGATTGCTGCAAAGGTACGCAACCTTTTATCTGGGTTCACCGGCATGGACGACAGTGAGGCGATTGTAAAGAATTTTGAACGAACACCGGCGCCTTTGCGCAGTGTTGTATTATTTGAACTGGAAAAAATTTGCCAGGAAAAATGGAGTCAAACTGCCGGAGAGGCTTTAATGGAAGATATGTGGCAGTCTGATTATGACAAACTCCGGGAATTAATGCCTGATATGCTGCCTCCTTACAGTATAAAGCGTACCTGGTATGAATGGACATGGGAAGTGATAACAGATGGATTTGACTTCCTTACTTCCCTCGTTGAATATGGTTTGTGCGGTTTGGTGGGGGTGATTTGGGGGCTTATTACGGTGGTCATTGATATTATAGTAGCCATCGTGGATATAGTAATTGCCGTAAAAGACCTGCTCGGCCTCATTGTTTACTACGTATCCGGCGGCAAATTCTGTAAAGAAAATTACGACCGGGTTTCAGGCTTTTTCAAGGCATTGGGTAAATTATATGATACCCCGGGTGAGGCGATCAGCGGCATGTGGAATGAATTAACCCTCGAAGCCTCTTTGATTGAAGGGCCATTCGCCGCATGCGAAAGAGCAATATTCTGGACATCAAGGGTCATCAACCTGGTGGTGAATATCATCCTGATTTTTGCATGGGGGTACGGTGCGGTAAAAACTGCATTAAAAGGAATAGAATTGGTGGTAGACCTGGCCCGTGCGGGTGAGCTGATTGCGGCGTTAAAATCACTGCCCGGTAAGCTGTGGACAGCTATAAAAGGGTTGCCCACCGCCGCATCGAAAGCCATTCTTTCTGGAGCTTCTAAAATAATAGGTATTATAAAAAACCCTGTGGAAATTATTGCGGCGGCCCGCAATACACTTACTGCCATACGCCTTGCATCGGAAGACGAAGGTTTTTTCAAATTCCTTCGCAAACAGGCAGGTAAGGCCATTGAAGGAGAATCTAAATTCTGGCAGGAACGCCGGGATTTCTGGAAGAAAAATGCTGAAGTAATTGATGGAGATGTAGCCAAAACTGAAGGAAAACTCGTAGAAGCAGTAAATACGGTTCCGGATGATGCAGCAAAAGCGGAAACAATTATAAAGGACGCTGAAGTGCAAGCGAATGCAAACAAGAACAAGGCCGATGATTTAATGAAAGATGTAAACGGCACAAAAGCAGCAGAAGAACCTAAGAAAACCGACCCGGTTAAACCTCCGCCTAAAACCTTGCCATTAAACGAACGCATACCGGAACCTTGGCGCGAAGGCAGCCCCACAAGGCCGCCAAGGCTGAATCAAACCATTCCGGAAATGCAGAAACTCGGCTATTCAGATGATACTATTGCCGCCATAATCAACAATGCCTATACACATCCTGATATGCAAGGAAGTGACTTTTTTTCCAACCTGTACAACCGCGTGCTGAAAACACCCGGATCGGCAGAATTGGGTGGAAGAGCCAACCTCGATACCCTGGTAAATGCACTGGCCGGAGAAAAAGATTTTCTCACAGCACGTTTCTTAGTGGGCCGTGTAGCTAATGGGCAAAGTATTGCCGAACTGATGCGTGTGTTTACCCTTGAAGATATTGGCATGCTCCGTACACAATTTATTGCACTATCCGATGCAGAGTTTGTACGCGATTTTAACGGTATTTTGCCCCGTGTAAATGGTTCCCGTGAGGAAGTACTTGCTTTAATAAAAGAAGCCGGGGATCCGGCACTTGACAACTTTAATGCAGCGCTTGACCGGTTGGGTCAGGGCAGGTACACACCTGAAGAAATACGTAAATCATTTGCTTATGGCGCTGGGCTTGCCGATGCTATGGCCAAAGGCGGCGATGCACTGGCCAAAGAAATATGGG
The DNA here is from genome assembly GCA_044223995.1 of Chitinophagaceae bacterium. Lineage (GTDB taxonomy): Bacteria > Bacteroidota > Bacteroidia > Chitinophagales > Chitinophagaceae > JACMLD01. The sequence goes on along the minus strand of JBGALE010000003.1, from coordinate 649,780 downwards.
AAAATCCAACCCTCGAAAAAGACGCCAGCGGAAAATACAGGGTGAGTGCATCAAAGACCGGCGATAAGGCGGGCGACCAGGCAGCCGCATTCATCAGGGCACGTGCAGATAAAATTGTTGCCAATACAGGGGTATTAAATGGAGCAGAAATTAATGCCCAAAAATGGGATATGCTGGTTCAGTCCATACGGCAAACAGACTTACCCACCATTGTACAAAATGATATTATCGGCGAACTCTGGAGTTCAGCAAAAATACTACAAGGCCGCAGAATGGGCTATGAAGTCATTGTTCGTGAAGTAACTTTGGAAATACTGGATGCCGCCGGTAAACCCACTGGCAAAAAAGCAAGGCTTGATGCTGTATTCAAGAAACCCGGTGAAATGCTGTATAAAGAATTTAAATCTTCTGCAACAGCAACAGAATCGGCGAATCAGGCTCAGGCTTATCAGTTGCTGAAAGATGGGAAAGCTGGTCAATTAAGACCCACAGGAGCAAAAGCAGAAACTGCATTTGGCGGACCGGGAATGCCCGAATTTAAAGCACAACCGGTAGATATAGAACGGCCACCAAAAATGTAACCCAAAAAAAAGAAATAATGCAAACAGGAGGGCTAATTATTAAACATAAACAGGAAATAACTGATAAACAGGTGCTTGATATATTGAAGCGGCAAGTACGCAGCATACCTGAACCAGATACTTTTGAAAATGTTATGGGGCCGGAATTTCATGGTGTGGCCATTGCATATAAACCAGGGATAACATTTGTGTTTGGCCGGGATATTGCCTATTCTTTATCTTTTGAGCCTCATGAACCCTCAAAGCTGGATGAACGGCTGGAGCATTTTCCCGGTAACCCGGAAATACTTGCTTTTCTCATCAACACAGTTTCTGATTCCTATGCCATGTCTTTATTCCTGAAAGGACAGCGCGTGGCCGCTGCAAGCGAATCAGATGGAAAAAAACTAACAAGCTTTTCATTTGATAAAAAAATTCTGCTGCCCGGCGATTTGGAAACAGACAGCATACTGGAATATATAAAACAGTTTTCAGGGTACTACCTCCCCGATTTAATTGAGGACACTGAAACCGGGATAAAAGCATACTTGGGGTTTTAATTCATGAAGAACGCGTTTACAAAAAATCACTTTCACCAGCCGCCAGGTCTGGAAAATACCCTTCCTCAAAAAGGAAGGTCGCCTTTTTTTGGAGGCGACAATTCATTTTTTACTAAATCAGCCATACAAACCAAACCAACCGAAACTGGAGACCAATCACAACAGGATGTATTAATAGCAGATCAGTTGGTACAACGACTATCCGCTCCAATCGCCGATATAGGTTCCTTTAACAATAATTCTTCAAAAACCAGCCTGCCCATTCAGCGTAAATGTGCCGAATGTGAAAAAGAAGATGAAAAAGTTCAGCGAAAGAGTAATCTGGCCGTCCAGCGGAAGGAAAATGATACACCACCTGCTGGTGGAACGCCGGCAGCAGAAGCGAGTCAAACAGCTTCTCCTGCAAATGGACCTGCATCATCGGGATATATTGTAGATGACAATGCGATACCGGAAAGCGGGCAAATGCGAAAATCAGCTTTTCTCAGCCGGTTGAAAACAGAAGTTACCAGCACTGTAAACAGCGCGATGAGTGGCGCGGCTTTCTTAACAAACAGCGCCGCTTATATCGAGAATATGATTGCAGGTCAGCAAAACAACAGTCCTGCGCAGATTCAATCTTCCATCAATCGGTATTGTCCCTCAGCAACTGGTGCACAAAATGCAGAAACAGTTATACAGCAGGTAAAAACAAAAGTATATACTGAGGTGATGAACATGAATAAGGGTGGTAACAATTCCGGCGTTGGAAATCTTGTTGGCGGTGTTGCCGATACTGTTGGTGCGGCAGCAGGCACCGTTGCATCCGGTATAAGTTCAGCCGCTTCAAGTGTAGCATCAGGTGTTGGTCAGATTGCATCCGGTATTGGTAGTATGCTCTTCAAGGAAAACGCCGGCGGGGCAACAACTACACAATCGCCACAAGCAGTAATGCAAAGCCTCGGCAAAGGGAAATCAATGGAAAGCAGCACGCGTTCAAAAATGGAAACTGCTTTTGGTGAAAGTTTTTCAGGTGTTGAAATTCATACCGACAGTCATGCGGCCCAATTATCAAAGAATATGAATGCGAGGGCTTTTACGGTGGGCAATCATATTGCGTTTTCAGGAGGAGAATACCAGCCCGGTACACTGATGGGAGATGCATTAATGGCGCATGAACTGGCACATACCATTCAGCAAAGTGAAGGTAAAACGGAAGATGCACAAACGAAAAGCAGCGCGGATTATTCTGCACTGGAGGAAGATGCTGACAGTGCAGCAGTAAATGTAATGTCAAAACTGGCGGGAAAAGATGACAGCCAGTTAAAAAATAAAGTGAGGAGAGGATTGAAGCCCGGGCTAACAATCAGCCGTTGCGATAAACCCGCTCCGACACCAACGCCTACGCCAACACCCACACCGGTAACGGGAGATGAATACGATAAAGGAGCGGGGATTGCAAAATCATATATCGTTCCAACCATACAGACAGACAGCACTGCTGCCGATACAAATACGGTGCAGGTATCGGCGGGTGAACAAATGATATTCAGGATTATTGCTTCAGACACCGACAGAAAGAGATCATCGCCCACCAGTCCGTGGACGAATATTCCCGGAGCAGGACCTTACCAGATAGATTTTTCAATTACCGGCGATGCAGAACTGGACAGCAGCGGAAGCGGCACCACCAGCAAAAGCATCCCATCATTAAATACAGGTAATGTTTTCATTTTTGTAAAAAATACCTGGAACACAACCAGTGCCATCACCGTTACGGCGACTGTGAAGGACAATGCACCAGCGGTAACAGCACCAGATACAGGATCAGTTAAGGATACAGATAAAACCTATACATGGAACCTGGTTAAACGAACGAACCCTTGTCCGACAAGCCTTAAGAGAATTGCAGGGCCGGGTGCTACCTGGACACCAGTTGCAGGTGCGCAATATACATACCAGGCCATGCCGGATATCCCACCGGCTGGCAGACCGGACTACCAGGGGCAGACAATATTAGAAAGATTTGGAACAGTAACGGCGCTTGGATTTACCATGAGTGATTTAACCGATGCCTGGAAAACAGCCAATCCAACACAAAACACGCCCGATAAAGTCGCCAGGTTTCTTTGGAATGCAGGAGGGAATTCTTCTTTTGTTTTCGACAGCCAGGATCTTATTGCTGATGGACATGGAGGTTTTGGTGACATATCTCCATTTAAACCAACTGCATTCGCGGATGCAGATGGAGTAGGTTACCGGTTACCACAGGAATACCTGTGTGGCACTACTGTGATTGGAAGGGCCAATATTGACAGAAGAGTTACAACAGCCAATGGTATTGAGGTAAAGAAAACGGGGCCATAAAATTATTGTGAGTATGAAATGGAGAACACTGTTGTATGTAACGATTTTTTTACTGGAAGCCTGTCAAAGCAGGACGCAAAATAAAGATGTGAACAACCAATTCAACCAGGAAATGAAAGCAGGTGAATTTCATCAATGGGTATTACAGGCTAAACTGCAATGCGAGAAAGAACATATCAAACCGCTATTGCTGAAAGAAAAAATATTAGAGCGGCTGGCTGACGATAAATATACATTAGACAGTACCATCCTGATGGTAGCGCATGCATTGAACGATTTTGAGTCGAGGATAAACCGCAATGATCAAAAACAGTTTGCTGAAACGATAGGTTACATCGACCACGTTCAGCTACTGTTAAGCGACAGAATTTTGTTAAAAGCTCAACTGCTTATGCTGAGATCGGAAATAATGGTACTGCAGTCGCACAGGGAAAGCGCAATGGAAGATTTAAGCAAAACGAATTCATTGCTGCACCCATTGCACCTGGAAATAGATAAGAGGCGCATACGAAGCATGCTTGAACTGGCTGGCTTATTTCTTCAATCGAATAACAAAATAAAGGCAGAAAAACTTTATCTCGATATTTTAAGTTACCCCTGGACACTTATTGAAGAACCGGAATATTTTCATGCGTTACGGGATTATTATATACAGGCCGGAAAGGGTTTGATTGAATGCCGGAGGGGTAACCTCGAAGCGTTGAAAAATATATTTTTTGTACCGGCTGTCAATGAAATACTGCAGCCCATTTTAAAAAAAGCAATCAGTGAAGCAGGTGGTTGAAAACGTTACATTGAATAAAATGATGAAATAAAATGTTGTCACCGAAATTATATATCAAACTCTTCAACCGGAAAGTTCAATCCTTCCATTTCTTTGGCGTATTGGGATATACCCTTGGTACAACATTGGGCGTTTTCATGGCTGTCCAATTACAGCTTCAGCCCTTTATTGTATTACTGATGGCAGGCATCGGCGCGGCTATTTTTTTTCTCCTGGCAGTGGTAGCGAAATGGATCACAGGCGGGGAAACCATTGTGTACTATCATCATGAAATTGCCATCATGATATTTTGCGCACTTACCTTATTCCTTCTTCATAAGCCCGTGTTGCCTTACCTAGACATTACTTTAACAGGTATCGGTGTTTTTCTTGCCTTTGGCCGTATCGGATGTTATTCGGTGGGTTGTTGTCATGGTTGCCCATCCAGGCACGGTGTCAGGTATGGCCAGGAGCATGTTGATGCAGGGTTTACCTGGTTTTATAAAAATGTCCCGCTAACGCCGGTACAATTAATAGAATCCGCCTATGTATTTTTTATTGTAGTCGTTAATGTCACAATTCTAAGTAATCATGTTGCCGCCGGAACCGCTTTGATCGTCTATACAGTTATTTATGGCGTGATGCGATTTATTCTTGAATATTTTCGGGGAGATCCCGAACGTCCATCGTGGATGGGTGTTTCCGAAGCACAATGGACGACGGTAATACTGATAGCTACCACTTATGGGCTGAGCAAAATGGGCTTTTTGCCTGAATATAACTGGCATTTGGCTTTGTTTATAGGCATATGCATTTGTTGTTTGGCATCGATAGTGTATAGACATTATATTCCACAGCAAAAATTATTTACGACATCACATATCCAACAATTGGCAGAAGGATTGACGGCGTTGGAAAATGCAAACGCACTTTTAGGTTCAGCATCAAATATTAATATATATACCACAGGAGCAGGCCTTTGTATTTCTACCAGCAAATGGTCAAACGGTGATGGTGCAAAACATTATACAGTATCCTTAAAAAATGGAAATCAGCTAAAGTTACGATCAGCACATTATATCGCCCGTTTGATTGGTAGTTTGACCAATCGCCCGTCTGGGTATAAATTGATTGAAAGAGAAAATTGCATATGCCATATAGTCTTTGACGAAACTAAAACAGCATTTTCCGGAAAGAATGAAATCGAGTAAAGGAAACATATCAAGTAGCGAAAGTTCGGACAGTCACTTTTTTGGAAAGAAAGAAGTAGTGACTCCTTTTTTTCAAAAAAAGGAGTTGCCTCAAGGCGAAAAGGGAAGTAACAAAAGCGAAAAAGATGCCGGTGAAATAAATAATACAAACAATTCGCCGGATATGCACTCAGCAATTCAGAGCAGGGCAGGAAAGGGTAACCCGTTGCCTTCCGCAACACGCTCAAAAATGGAATCTGCTTTTGGAACCAATTTTGAAAACGTATTTATTCATAATGATACAGAGGCAGCTGTTATGAGTCAAAATATGAATGCATCAGCTTTCACGTATGGGCAGGATATTTACTTTGGCAGCAATGCCTATAACCCCGGAACTATTGAAGGAGACACTTTACTCGCACACGAATTGGCACATACTGTTCAGCAAAGAGGAGGCCGCCAGGTAGAAGAACAATCTGATAGTTTATTGGAAGCAGACGCAGATCAGTCTGCTGAAAATTTTGTTATTAGTCAGAATTTCGAGAGCGGCAAAATGGGGGAACAAAAAGTAATGCCAAAATCGAAAACCGGATTGAAGATTAGCCGATGTTCAAGAACTTCGAGTGGGGCAATGGGGCCGGCACGACGGTCGACCGCGGTTACAAATTTCAGAGCTAAAAACACTGGGTTGACAGCTGCTGAACTAACCAAGATAGAAAGCGCAATGACATTGTCCACTTCTGGAAATATTAACCTCGAAATCTCTTTTTACGACTATTATTCCAATCATGCAATTACTAAAGATCAGGCTATAACGGGAAGAGAACTGGCATTTACAGATCCCGGAAGCGATACAAGGGTAAACCCGTCAGTATTGGATCCGGCATATCCCAACAACCGGTTAGGTGATTTGCTGTTACATGAGTACGTACATACAAGACATGATACAAACGTAATGGGTATGGGCGATTACCAGGAAGGGGATGCTTATGCAACGGAATATTTTTTTGCTGAAAGAACAGGTGATACTGTAAGAATGGGTGAAATATTGACACTAGTTTCCACTTCGGGGGGATTAACGATTCCTTCATTGCATGCTTCCATGCAGGCGTTGTTCCGTAAAACATACGCTACATTGAAGATATTGTACCAGGTGATTGATACAGGGACATCACCCCATCCAACTTCTCCATTGGTTACGCCGACACCCATTACCAGGGATACAGCCAGGGCACTTGTAGCAGAATTGATATCTGTAAATGCAACGTCCAGAAGCCCTCAATTAAATGGAATTGTTACCTGGGCTACCGCAAATTATGGGGCAATAGGAATTCCGCCAATATAAATTAACGGTAAAAAAATATTCAACATAAAATCATTTCGATATGGCCTATAATCCTAATCAACCCATCTCCCTCCAGTGGAACCAGCTCATCCTGGATGCGATCAAATATACCCAGACATCACCACCGCTTGCGGCAAGGGCACTGGCTATGACACATACTGCTATGTACGACGCATGGTCTGTATACAACTCCAATGCCATTAGCAGCCATACTGCTTTGTATATTAAAGCACCGCAGCAGCATTGCAACAAGGAAAATGTACGGAAAGCATTCAGCTATGCAGCTTATCGTGTATTAATGGATTTGTTCTGGCTGGTATTGCCGCCGGGTAATAAAAATATGTTCAGCGAGTTTATGTGCGATCTTGGGTACAATCCCGACGACACGGAAATTAATATTACATCGCCACAGGGTATCGGCAATCTTTGTGCCCGTATGACCATTGAGTACCGGAATGGTGACGGCAGCAATCCACATGGCACACTATCCATGCCCGCATGGAGTGACTATACAGGCTATCAACCGGTAAATACGCCAGATAAAATCAATGACATCAGCAAATGGCAGCCATTAAAAAAAGAAATTTCCCCGGGTAATATTAAAATTCAAAGTTTTCTCCTTCCGCACTGGGGATTGGTACAACCCTTTGCATTGCATTACAACTGGCAGTTTCGCCCTGAAAGACCCTATAATCAAAACGACAAGGAATTTAAAGAACAGGCGCAGGAAATACTGGACATCAGTGCGTGCCTGACCGATGAACAAAAAGCCATTACAGAATATTGGGCCGATGCTGCCGGAACCTATACACCGCCCGGGCACTGGTGTGAAATTGCGCAACACGTGTTGCGAAACGAAAAACGCAATACGCCATGTATTAAATTGCTGTTTGCCTTGACGAATGCCTTACTCGACGCTTCCATTGCCGCCTGGGAATGCAAACATTATTACAATTCAGTACGACCAGTAACGGCTATTCATTATTTGTTTGAAAACGAAGATGTGCAGGCATGGTCCGGCCCCTGCAAAGGAACAAGGACAATCAAAGGAAGCCAGTGGCAACCATACCTTGATACACCTCCATTTGCAGAACATGTATCTGGTCACAGTACATTCAGTCGTGCTGCTGCGGTGGTGCTGAAGAATTTTACGGGTTCTGATGCATTCGGAGGATGTTATACAGTGAAACGTGGTTCTTCTAAGGTAGAACCAAATTGTAATATACCCTGCATCGACATTAACCTCAGTTGGCCCACATTTACAGATGCGGCTGTTCAGGCCGGGTTGTCGAGGATGTATGGCGGCATTCATTTCAGGAAGGGAAATGAAGCAGGGCAAAAGCTGGGAAATTATATTGGTACACAGGCCTGGGAGAAAGCAGCATTTTTATTCAACGATTAAATCATTGCTATGCCTACCATATCAGTCGCGATACAAAAAGGCGGATCGGCCAAAACGACCACGGCCATCAACCTCGGTGCAGCATTACAGCGGAAGGGAAAAAAAGTATTACTGGTAGATGCCGATCCGCAGGCCAACCTGTGCCAATCACTGGGTGTAACGGATGAGCCGGATATCAATCTTTTCACTGTGCTGAAAAAGGAAATCAACGGAGAAACCAATAATATAAAGGAAGCAATTGTACATACAGCATCGGGTATTGATATTATTCCTTCATCCATCGAATTGGCAGGCGCGGAACTGGAATTGGTGAGTGTATATGGCAGGGAACAAATGTTTGGCTGGCTATTGCAACCAATATTGAATGAATACGATTACATATTTATTGATTGCCCGCCTGCCATCGGCATGCTGACGGTGAATGCACTTACTGCCAGCGATTTTGTTTTAATGCCATTGCAGGCAGAGTTTTTGCCTTTGAAAGGCCTGCGGAGTTTCATGGTACATTTTAAGGCCATCAAATCAAAACTTAATAAAAAAATTGAAATATTGGGCTTCGTGTTAACACGGTATGATGAACGAAAAAATATGAACCGGCAGGTATTACAAACACTGGAAAGCGAATTTGGTGAACAGGTATTTCATACCCATATCCGATCCAATATTCAGTTAGCCAAAGCGCAGGAAGCAGGAAAAGATATATTTAGTTATGACAAACATGCACACGGCGCCGAGGACTATATGAAAATGGCAGAGGAATTCCTGCAAAAGTTGTAACTTATGAACAATCGGAACGCCGTTATTTTGGTGAAACCATAAACCTTATTATGTATGTCTTATTCAACACGAGTGTACCGGCAGCGCAATGCGCACACATTTGACAACGAAGTAAACAAAGAGCAAACTTCATTCTTCAGCAGCGCGAAAGAAAGCAACGGCGCCAAAGGCAATAAGCCTTCTTTCTTCCAGGCAAAATTGTCAGTAGGACAATCTAACGACAAATATGAACAGGAAGCGGATGCAGTGGCAAATAAAGTTGTCAGCCACCAGGCGGGTAATGCTCCAGTAACACAGAAAAAGGAAATAAGCAGCATACAGCGTTATGCGACACCGGTGGAAGAAGAAAAATTTTCAACCAATGACGAACGCATGAAGCATGATAAGGAGATCCAGGAGAAGCCGGAAGTGCAAACAAAATGTGCTGAATGCGAAAAGGAGGAAAAAGACAAAAAAGCCCCTGTTCAAATGAAATCAAACGGCGGTGGTGGTACTGCTTCACCGAATTTATCTTCAAAGATTGAGGGTTCTTCCGGTAAGGGGAATAAACTCCCGCGGAAAACATTGTCCGAAATGAACCGCTCATTTCACGCTGATTTTAGTAATGTAAAAATTCATACCGACAATGAAGCAGTTGGAATGAACCGTGAACTCCAGGCGCAGGCATTTACTCATGGTAATGATATTTATTTCAATTCGGGGAAATTCAACACCGATACAGCAGATGGGAAGCGCTTGCTTGCTCATGAACTGACCCATGTGGTACAGCAAGGCTATGCAGGTAGCACAGTAATCCAGCGATCACCCGTACCGGAAGTACAGGCAGCCTGCGAAGATAAGGATTATAAAAGCTGTGGCGGTGCATGCACGCATCCCACTTCCGGGAATGCAGGCACTTGCCGATGGACAGGTCTTACCAATGGGTGTAAATGTTTTGAAAACCCGAGAAGCGCCCGCAGCCTTATGGATGTGTTACCTTATTGGATCATCGCATTGTTGTCTGCAGCCGCACTTGCCGCATTGATAGCTTGTTTTGCTTCCGGTGTTTGTGAAGCAGCAATTATTATCGGCGCCGCCGGTGCCGCTGTGGGTGCCATAATCATCGGCATCTTCAGGTCGGCCGGTGTACAGGTTAATGGTGATGACAATGAAGCTTAAAATAAGATGAGTCTTAGAGAAAGACTTTCAAATAGGATCGGGATAATAATTAATTTATAATTTATGTGCCCTGAATGTCGGTTTTTTCAGCAATTCGTACAATACAGGCTAAGTGAATATCTGCCAGCCAAAGTGAAAGAGCCCATGCCCGCAATGCTTCGGGTAGATGAGTGGCAATTGCCAGTGAAATCATTTATTAAAGGCAATAATCTTTCAGTGCAGGAAACACTCCTGCTGTTGTTGGCGCTTGTACCACATGTTTATCCCGATGCTTTTGACAATGCCATACAGGGACAAATCGAAGGTGCCGGCGATTTCCCAAAAATTGGAGGCGTACGGGGAAAAAATTTTCGCGGGTTTATTCCTACCGGCGAAACCGCGCTTTTCCTGCTGGCAGGAGATGATTTGAATCAAAGGTTACAGGTAAAGGAACTTTTTAATGCAGATCATTTTTTTGCAAAGACAAGGATTTTATGGCTGGAAGAAGTGCCTGCAGGGGAACCGGTCATGAGTGGTAAAATAATTTTATCGCAGGAGTATGTGGAACTGTTTACAACAGGTAAAGCAACACGTCCCCATTTTAATTCCAGTTTCCCGGCTAAACTGATACAAACACAACTGGAATGGAGCGACCTGGTATTGGGCGAAGAAGTAATGCAGCAGATTAAAGAACTTGAACAGTGGTTGCAATACAACAATACACTGATGGGTGATTGGGGCATGGGTAACCGTTTGAAAAAAGGATACCGCGTATTGTTTCATGGCCCGCCGGGTACCGGTAAAACATTAACTGCAAGTTTGCTGGGAAAATATACAGGCCGTGATGTATATAAAATAGATTTGTCGATGGTGGTATCGAAATATATTGGTGAGACGGAAAAAAACCTGGAAAATCTTTTTGCCAAAGCCGAAGCAAAAAACTGGGTACTGTTTTTTGATGAAGCCGATGCATTGTTTGGCAAAAGGACCGGTGTACGCGATGCACACGATAAATACGCCAACCAGGAAGTATCCTATCTATTACAGCGCATAGAAGATTTTGATGGCCTGGTGATGCTCGCTTCCAACATGAAGAACAATATTGATGATGCTTTTATCCGAAGGTTCAATTCTATTATTCGTTTCCCGCTTCCTTCAGAAACAGACAGGGCCATTATCTGGAAAAAATCATTTCCGCACCATATCTCCTTCAACAATAATATTGATGTACCGGAAGCTGTGAAAAAATATGAACTGACCGGTGGCAATATTATCAATATTGTACATTATTCCTGCCTGAAGGCGCTGGAAAAACAGGGCAATGAAATTTTTCTCGATGATGTACTGAATGGCATCAAAAGGGAATTGCACAAAGAAGGGAAGCCTTTTAGCAGCAATGGAAAATCCATCATGCCGGGTTAATTACGTCCGGCGATTCATCAACTGGGAACGCAGGTGTATTGATTTATGGTAGGGTGGTCTTTATAGATCATTTTCAGGGCAGCTATTGAAACAAAAGGTTTCAGTTGCAATAATTCCGGTGCATTCCTGCTTATATATTACTTATGTCAACAAATTTGCACCGGGTACTTTTATATAACAGTACCGTATATACGCAAAAACACGATTGCGCAGAGTATGTTTACGCAAATCAGTAATATTTCTGGCATAACTAACAATTTGGAAATCAGTCACACGTTTAAGAAATGGTTTTTCATAGGATATTGGATTTTAAACGGGGCTGGATTTCTATCCTGGCCCTTTTTTTAAATTCCGCCCGTAAAATGAGAATACCTGCACTGCATACTTATATTATAGTTGTATAGCGCCGCCCAGCGAACCGCTCAATAAGGGATGGAATTCCGGATAAGAAACTCCCTGGTTATTTACACGCTCGATTAGCAGCATTTTTAAAAATTGAATGAGTTTGGGAATCTTTTTCCAGCAATGGGAACAATCTCTTCGATTATGGTGTGTAACAGATTGATAATGAAAGCATTTCCCATGGCACGCAACTGGTATCTGATTTAGCAATCAGTACCCAGCAAAATGAAACAAAACAGCATTAAAAGCATGGACAAACAGCTAAAACAACAAAGAGAGGCCATTGCGCATGAATTACAACTCCATAGTTTACAGTTATTAAGTACCGCTAAACTGTGGATGCAGCTAGCCAGGGAAAAGCCAGATATGTCGGAAACCTGTATGTCAAGAAGCGAAGACAGTCTCCAGCAGGCAATTGACAAGGTGCGAAACCTGTATTACGACCTCATTAAAGAGCCTGTAAGGCTTTCCCATGTTGACCCGATTCCCGCAACTGCTGAAAACTAAAAAGAAATACTATAACGATCGGCCATCGTCATTATACAAGCCTGCCTTGAAAAGCAGGCTTTTTCATGCCATTCATCCGTTTATTTTACCACCCGGACCATTTTTGAGGTATCACTTTTTTAATGCTATTGCCTAAAACCCTTAACTGTACTGCGTTTCAGCCTAAGGATAGTATTAAGTTATTTGTGGAACTTTTAAAAAGAAGGTACTATGTGTTGTATAGTACTAAAATTTCCCTATCTTTGTGTTGTCAATGAAGCAAAACAGCCAAACCGGCTGGCAGCAAAAAGACAAGAGAAAAAACATTAAAAAAACTTATAAAACAAAAATCATGAAAACTTCAACAACCCAACTGTTCAGCACATTTAGCCAGCAACAAGTTGAAAAACTGACTTCAGAAGTAAAAGAAACTTTGGCAATGGTATTTAACCAGCAACGCAGCAAAAGATTTGGTACTGCAGATCTTTGGAATATTGAGCGCAGGCGCAGGACACTTGCTCAAAGAAGGCATTGCATTTAATTTTGTCCTTCCATTATATATCAACCGGCTCCCTGAGCCGGTTTTTTGTTGACTAAAAGATAAATGAAATATTCCGTCCGCTTTTTAAGGTCATTTTCCAGGTGCTATTATTTCCCACAACAAATGAGAGTTTACTGACACAGCAATTATTCTTGTTATCATTTAAATATGACTACATAATTGAATTTTGTCAATTATTGAAGACTCAAACTGATAATAAACACTTTGTATATGATATAGATCATTGATATTAGCAGGTTTTTTTGATACCTTGTTAATACGTTAATTACCCTGCCGGCTTGCTAAATAAAAGATGAATATGTCTAATTTTTTCCTTAGGAGAAGTAAAGATGAAATGATACGGACATTGCAGGCTTACCAGGCGGCCGTGGACGTAGCTGCTATCGTTTCTATTACAGATACTACGGGGAAAATTATTTATGTTAACGATAAGTTTGTTGAAATCTCTAAATACAGAGCTGAGGAACTGATCGGTCAAACACATAAAATTGTAAACAGCGGCTTTCACCCGGATGATTTTTTCAGCAATCTTTGGGAAACAATTACTGGTGGCCATCCATGGAGGGGCGAAATAAGAAACAGGGATAAAGAAGGGAATTTTTACTGGGTAGATACTGTCATCACACCAGTACTTGATCACAAAGGAAAAATATTTCAATATCTCTCTGTCCGCAATTTGATTACCCGGCAAAAAGATAGCGAAGAAAAAATGAAGGGTTTCCAGCAGGAACTTATCCAGCGTGAAAACCAATTAAAGGAAGCGCAGCAGGTGTCAAAAACTGGTAGCTGGTATCTTGATATTGTCCGTAATTCATTAGAATGGTCGGAAGAAGCATACCGCATTTTCGGAATCCCGCAGGGAACTATCATGACGTACCAGTCTTTCCTGGAAAAAGTACATCCTTTGGACAGGGAATTAGTGAACAATGCCTGGGAAGCCGCCCTTCGGGGGGCGCCTTATGAGATTGAGCACCGCATTATTACCCCGAAAGGAGAGAAATGGGTTAGGGAAAAAGCTAAATTGGAAATGGATGCGCAGGGTCAATTTATTAAGGGCATTGGCACTGTACAGGATATTACTGAAAAGAAAGCAGATGAGGAAAGCCTCAAAATTTCTGAAACCCTGTACAAAAATTTGTTTAACAACAGCCCGTTCCCGATTGGGATATTGGATAAGAAAACCCTGCAGTTTCTTGACGTGAATGATACTGCTGTCTGCCACTATGGGTATTCGAAACCAGAGTTCTTGCAACTAACTGCTTTTGACATACGTGTACGGGATGAACATGATGCATTGATCCAGCAAATACAGTCGGGCGACTATTCAGGCAATAAAAAAATAAGAAGACACCTGAAGAAGAATGGAGAAATTATTTGTGTTGAACCTTCTATTACAGAAATTAATTACAAAGGCAAAGATGCATTCCTGATTTCGATCAATGATGTCACGGAGAACCTGAACATCCATGAACAGTTACTTGAAGCCCGTGTAAGGCAGCAGAAGGAAATCAGCAGAGCGGTTATCGAGGCCCAGGAAAAAAACCGCGAGTGGATAGGCAGGGAACTGCATGACAATGTTAACCAACTGCTGGTGGCATCCAATATGTATCTGAAAAATATTAAACACAAGACAAGTCATACCGACGAGTATGTGACCAAGAGTATTGAAATAATTAATGAAGCTATCGGTGAAATCAGGAAACTGTCCTGGTCGCTGGTGCCGCCAACACTAGATGATATCGGGCTTAAGGATTCTATCGAGAACTTATTGCATTACCTTCCAATGGAAAATAAGTCCGTGGAATGTTTCATTGATATCAATGAATCTCTATTACCTGAGGGGGTTAAGATAAATATTTACCGGATTATACAGGAGCAGGTGAACAATATTATCAAGCATTCACATGCCACGAATGTAAAAATCAATATGAAACAGTTTGATCATACGATAGCACTTGAAATCAGTGACAATGGAATTGGTTTTGATACCAGGCACAAAGCAGGCGGTATAGGGCTTAATAACATTATTCGCCGCACAGAGGTGTATGATGGCAAAGTGGCTATTACCAGCAGCCCTGGCAAAGGCTGTACAGTTGCCATCAAATTTGATGTGGAAGCTCCCGAAGTCTTAAATAACTGATCCTGGCAGGACCACGTCTTTTAGCCCTGCAGTTTTCCTGCACGTACTACAATTATCACCCCCCTGTAAGTGGTATTGCTCTCCCTACCAAAGCTCGGTACATTGTGTATGCCTTCCCTGTGTAAGACGATCCGGAACCATTTCATCTGTTAAATTACTGTGCTGTATGGGTGAAAGATTAAAATTATTCAGGGACCTCACGGTTATTGTGGGTATTTACCTCTACTTTATTGCCTGGGTATATGTCCATTTCTATTACCGGCAATTTGGTATTTCCACAGAATCGATCAAAATAGACTATAGCAGTTACCTCGTGTATTCTTACAATGTTCTTGTTTCCTATAAGTTCCTGTATTGGGTGGTTTTGTTCCTCGCGTTGTTGTTATTAAGACTGATATTGATGTTTATCATAAAAACATTAGAAGGACGATCTCTTTTTATTACAAAATTACAGCGATTTTTATCCGGCAATATTGTATCGCGTTATTTCAGGAGCAGGAACCAGCAATATTCATTGTTGCTGCTCATTATTTTCCTCGTAATTATTTTCCCGCTGTTGTTTAAGATTGCACGCGAAGTGGCCATTGATCATTACCGTGACGACCGTGCCCATACCGAGAACCTGAAAACCATACAATTTGTTTTCAAGAAAAATGTGGATATGTTAAGCCCTGCCATTGTACTGGACTCCGTGCTTCCAAAGGGGCATATATTTTACGATGATATTGCGCTGATAAAAAACGACCGCGATCAGTTACTGAAATTGCTTGGTGAATCGGACAAGTACTATATCGTGCTGCAGCAACGGCCCTTCAATAAAGTAGTGGGCGCATTGCCGACAGGATATATCTATTTTATTGACAAAAATGATATCCAGCTCACGAAAATAATTTTACGTTCACTTTAAATGAAACGTTATGAAACCGCTGTGTATAGCCCTGGTGTTACTGGTATTGGCTGGTTGTGGAAATAATAACAATGACAAAACTGGTAATGATACCAAAACAACCGTGCCAGGTGACGGTAACAATGCAGGTAATGTACCGGGCAATGACAAAGACCTGAAAAAAGAGGCGGGTGGTTCCGGCAGTGGAGACGCCACCAATAAAACAAGTGGAAAAAGTACCGAAGAAAATAACCCGAATACTTCAGGCAACAACCCAAACAATACCGGCTCAAACGACAATAGCAATAAACCCGGTACTTTGACAACAACAACCGACAACAATGGACCGGGTGGGCAAAAGCTCACAGATAATGGCAATGGTGATGTGGTATTTGTAGGCGTTTTTGCAAGATGGGATTATACCAGCCAGGAACATTTCGATGGCAGCTATGATACTTTGCACAACCTGTTTTTATTGTGCGGCAGTAATAACTGTAAAACGGTGCCACGCAACCAAATCGATTTCCAGGTATCCGGGTTTTGTGATACCGTGCATGGAAACCGGATTATGCTTTTCAAAAAAACCAATGGTAAAATCGACTCCAATGGTCATAGAATACAGGTCCAGGGAAACAAAGGCATTGTGAAAATAGGAAGTTCTGTACGGGTGATAGCATTTGACCCACATACATTAAACAGGATAAAGACAGTACCCGTTCGAAAAAAGCCTGGCATCGTTCAACCTGTACCTTTGTCGCCAAAAGTAAAAACCATTCATGCTTTGAACCCGGTAAATAATAATGTGCCTGTCAGTCCGAAGAAAAGCGAAGTATTGATGCCTATCGTTGAGGACAAGAAAGAAGTAAAAACAATAGTAACGGATGCTAAAACTAAAGAGCCTGTCAACCCAATAAACAAATTAAACGAAGTACAGGTAGTAATACCCCCTGCAAAAAAAGCAGACCCTCCGCCCGCAGTTGTTAAGTCGGGCAACCTGCAGGTAAATAACAAAAATGTGGTGGCAAAGCCGCAGGTATCCAGCCAGGTAAAGGTTCAGCCAGTGCTTCACCCTGTAACAACAGATACGGCAAAAAAAGTAAACATTCTTCAGGTGCCTGTAACAAAGCCAGTGCAAAAGCAGATGACGGCGGTAAAGCGTGGCTAGTGCTATGCGATTGGGATTTTCTATTTTTTTATTCATCTGTACTGAAATCCATTTCTGCCATTATAATATGGTGTATTTTCATTTACCGGTATGAAAAAGCCGGCAGCGAAAGCTGTATCTTTTACGCATCACCATTATAAAAATGGATCAGACTACACTTAGGAGCCGCAACTGGTTTGGCCGCGATGGCAAAGATGGATTCATTTACCGTGCATGGATGAAAAACCAGGGCATACCCGCAGATATGTTCGATGGTAAACCTGTGATTGGTATTTGCAATACATGGAGTGAATTAACACCTTGCAACGCTCATTTCAGGGATCTTGCTGAATCGGTAAAAAAAGGAGTGCTGGAAGCCGGAGGCTTCCCGGTAGAATTTCCCGTGATGTCGCTTGGCGAAACATTGATTAAGCCAACAGCGATGTTGTACAGGAACCTTGCCAGCATGGATGTGGAAGAATCCATTCGTGCCAACCCTATTGACGGCGTGGTATTACTGTGTGGTTGCGATAAAACAACACCGTCACTGATCATGGGAGCCTGCAGTGTGAACCTTCCAACGCTGGTGATATCGGGAGGGCCTATGCTCAAGGGACACTGGAAAGGAAAAGATATCGGAACTTCCGATGTATGGCGTTTTGATGTGGCCAGAAAACTCGGACAAATAACGGCTGCTGAATTTATAGAAGCCGAAGCCTGTATGGCGCGTACACAGGGACATTGTGCTGTAATGGGTACAGCGTCCACGATGGCCACCATGGTAGAGGCGCTTGGGCTTTCCTTACCCAATAACGCATCCATTCCCGCAGCGGATGCAAGGAGAAAAGTGATTGCACAGTTATCCGGCAGGCGCATTGTTGACATGGTAAAGGAAGACCTGAAGCTATCGGATATCCTTACCCGAAAAGCATTTGAAAACGCCATCATGGTCAATGCAGCTATTGGTGGTTCTACCAATTTCGTCATTCACCTGCTGGCTATCGCTGGCAGGATAGGTGTTGAACTGTCTATTGACGATTTTGATAAATACTCCCAGAACATTCCCCTGCTGGCAAATATCCAGCCTTCGGGAGAACATTATATGGAAGACCTGTATTACTCGGGTGGGCTGCCGGCAGTTATAAAAGAAATGACATCTGTCATACACAATGACGCCATTACTGTAAATGGTAAAGCCATCGGTGAAAATTGTGCAGATGCTGAAGTGTATAACCGCGATATCATTGCTACGATGTCGTCTCCATTCAAACCGTCTTCGGGTATCGTGGTGGTAAAAGGAAACCTTGCTCCCCATGGTGCTGTTATAAAACCATCAGCAGCAACGCCTGCATTGCTGACACATTCGGGCAAAGCCGTAGTATTTGAAAATATTGAAGACTACCATGCACGTATAGACGATCCTGCACTTGACATCAGCGAGGGCGATATCATGTTATTGAAAAATGTAGGGCCAAAAGGTTATCCCGGTATGGCAGAAGTGGGCAATATGGCCCTGCCAAAAAAATTACTGGCAAAAGGTATTACCGATATGGTGCGCATATCTGATGGAAGAATGAGTGGTACCGGTTTTGGAACCGTAGTGCTGCATGTGTCGCCGGAGGCAGCGGTGGGTGGTGTACTGGCATTGGTACAAAATGGTGACAGCATATCGCTTGATGCACACCAGCGGACTTTGCAACTTGAAGTTTCTGACGAGGAACTTGCCAAACGCAGGTTGGCATGGAAACAATCCGAAGCCATGCAACCCCGCGGATATGTTTATTTATACCAAACACATGTGGAGCAGGCGCACCTGGGCGCTGATATGGATTTTCTGAAAGGCAGTTCGGGCAGTAAGGTATCAAGGGATTCACATTAAATGCATTAGTACATTCTGTAGAACATATACAGGAGCAGCATAAAACGATTGTTATGAGTTTTGACAACAAGGTGGCTATTGTAACCGGGGCAGGGCAGGGGATTGGTTATGAAATTTGCCGCATGCTTTCCGGGAAGGGAGCGCATGTATTTTTGAATGATGTTGACGAAGCAATGGCGGTCGGTGCTGCAAAAAAAATTACCAGTGAAACTGGTGGTGATTGTATTGGCATTGCAGGTGACTCCAGTGACACAATATTTACCCGGAAAATGGTGAGCGATGCAGTTTCACGTTTTGGACATCTGGATATTGTTATTGCCAATGCGGGCATCACTTTGTTTGGCGACTTTTTCACCTATCAGCCGGAAGCCTTTTCACGCGTGATGCAGGTAAACCTGTCGGGCACATTTTTCCTGGCGCAGGCTGCTGCCAATCAAATGAAGCAGCAAAGTAATGGCGGTTCTTTATTATTTACTTCTTCCGTAACCGGCCACCAGGCACATAAAGATCTTGCAGCATACGGCATGAGCAAAGCTGCATTGGAAATGCTGGCAAAAAACCTGGTGATAGAATTATCACCCTATACAATCAATGTAAATACTATTGCACCGGGCGCAACGATTACGGAGCGAACATCGAACGACCCTGCTTACAGGGATACCTGGTCGAAATTAACACCGATGGGCCGTCCTGCGGAGGTGGGTGATATAGCAAATACAGCTTTGTTTTTGGTATCGGATGAAGCACGGCATATAACAGGCCAGAGTTTGATTGTAGATGGTGGCTGGACCTGTATCAGCCCATCGCCTTATTAGGAAAAACAGCCCGGCACAAATAAAATTGATAGTTGACCAATGATCAATTCCTCTACTTTTCATATTGAACCTTTGATGGATCATGCCTGCCTGCTGGGTGAGGGGCCTGTATGGGATGCTAAACAGGAAAGCATTTGCTGGGTGGATATATTAAACGGTGTAATCCACGAATATTCTCCTGCTACAAAGAAGCATCACTACATTCAATTGCAGCAAATGATCGGTTCCGTAGCTATCTGTTCCGACGGACAGTTTATTGCAGCGATGCAACATGGATTTGCACGAATTAACCGGCATACCGGGGAAGTGACATTTATTTCAGACCCGGAATCGCATTTTCCCAATAACCGTTTCAACGAAGGCAAATGCGATCCTGCGGGAAGGTTTTGGTCTGGCACCATGTCGCTCTCAGAAGATACCGGTGCGGGAAATTTATATGTACTTCGGGATAAAGATACCTGTGTGAAAAAAATAGACAGCGTAAGTATTTCAAATGGTCTTGCATGGAGCGCTGATCACAAAACCATGTATTATATCGATACGCCCACCCTGCAGGTGGTGGCTTATGATTTTAATAATGCTACCGGTCATATCAGTAATAAGCGAACAGTATTGGAAATCGACAAGGCAGATGGCTTTCCTGATGGTATGACGATTGATAAGGAGGATAAGTTATGGGTGGCGCACTGGGATGGCTGGCAGGTCAGCCGGTGGGATCCGGCGACGGGTAAAAAATTATTGCGGATAGGCATGCCTGTAGCAAGGGTTACCTCCTGTACGTTTGGTGGAAACACATTCAGCGATTTATATATCACATCTGCAAAGACAGGATTGAGTGAGGATGCATTGAAACAGCAACCACTTGCGGGCTCGGTTTTTGTAATAAGGGATTGCGGATATACGGGGCTGCCTGCGTTTGAATGTACTGTGTAACAGGGACAGCAATATATAAAGTAATAAAAATTTACTAAATGAAGGGATGATATTAATCATACCACAATCATTGGCATGAGTATTCATCCTGAAGTATATTCACAAAAAATGAGTTATGCCAAAGCATACAAATAAGAAGGACAAGGATAAAAAAGAAACGGGTGAAGTATTTGGCAATCCCGTTTACGGGCCAGGTGAAGACATTTACGCACAGGGATCAAAAATATCGCTGGAAGAGGAAGAAGAAAAGGCGGACAAGGAAAACCCTGACGAATTGCCCGGACAAGACCTTGATATACCCGGTGCTGAACTGGATGATGCGGATGAAATGATAGGCGAGGAGGATGAAGAAAATAATTATTACAGTCTTGGTGGTGATAACCATGAGGATTTAGAGGAACACAGGGATTGAATAACCAGCCGTGTTAATTAAAACCATTTATCAAAGCCGCCGTGTTTTCGCATGGTCTCGTGTGGGAGACATTGTGGCGGGAAAAAATTTGAATTTTTGTTCTTGGTTCTTATGATTTGGTGGTTATTTTTAGTCGTTTCTTTGCATTCGGTGTGACAAAACACTCGGCAGCACTGTGTCCTGTGTACTGACTCCTTCTCCTGGTAATTGCATTATAAGCATAAGAAGCCGCAGCGCCCCTTGCAGGAGGCACTGCGGAGAGAAAAATGAATTTCAACAAACCGTATTTGCCTGGTTATTTCATTTTATTGAACATATAACGCGCTATTTTCCATTGCCCGCCTTCCTTATGAAGCACAAATAATTCCCTGTTTTCCTCCGGAACTGTTTGCCCGGTTGCATGAATTAAGGTTGTCCCTTTGGAAGTGGTCCGCGCAAATGCATAATCGCCATTAACCACTATTTCATCAATGAAAAATTCAATCTTGAGTTGTATGGTTTTGAATACAAACCCGTAGGATGCCTTTACCTGTTCCTGCCCGGATGCAGTGGGCGCATTGGAAGGCATAAATACACCATCTTTGGTATACAGTGGTAATACCTTATTTGCGTCGGATGCATTTAATGCATCACGGTAGGAGAACAATAATTTCTCAATGGCTGATTTTTCTGTTGCTTGTTCCATTGTTGTTTGATTTAAATTGTTTGAAGAATTTGTTGTCTTGTTTTGACAGGCTGCCACCGCCACCAGTAAGAAGGCAGACAGCATATAAATTTTCATGATTTACTTTTTTATATTTTTGATGTTGCTTCTGCAAGGGTTACTGTTTTGCCCAGGGCACCAAATTGGTGCAGGTCGCCAAAAACCTCCAGGCGGATGGCGTTGTCGATGCCCCCGATATGAAGCGCGTCAAAACCACTATTGGTAATGAGTTGTTCAATGGTGGCATTGCTGTTGGTGTTGTCTGACGCATAGAACAACACTTTTCTCTCTGGTTGTGCGAAGGCTTCTCCGGATAATGACCCGGCTCCCAGTGTGCCAAATGCCTTAATGAGTTTTGCATTTTTTGGAATAAATGCTGAGAGGATTTTTGCGGCTGATTCTTTTTCACCAATAATTTTCTTAAAACCTCCCTTTCCATCGGGGGCGATGGGGTTGGATACATCAATGATGATTTTACCATCCAGTTCTGCAGAATAGGTTTTGAAAAAACTTTCCAGGCTGCCGAAATGAATTGCCGGAATAATTACATCTGCTTCTTTGATGGCTGCTGCTATGTCTTTTACTGTCGCCAAAGTGCCCAGTTCTTTTGCCAGTGTATCGGCTTTGCTTGTTTCGCGCGATGCCAGCAGTACGGGTTGGTTGCCTTTTACAAGATTGGTGGCAATGGCCTTTCCAATGTTTCCCAGCCCGATAATGGCTACGGTGGTTGTTGAATTTTTCATATCATTTGTATTGAAACTGTTTTGAATTAAAATTGACAATACAAATATGCGACGGATGCGTGCCGAAAACCTATAAACCAGTGTAAGAAAAAGGCTTAATGTAGATTAAGGGTCGTTTATTTAGCCACCCTTTCGTTGCGTATTTTACTGAGAAATTCCGGCGTGATGCCAAGGTAGGAGGCAATTTGTGTATTGGGCAACCGGTTGGCCAGTTTGGGATATTGTTCTAAAAATAATTCATAGCGCTCGTACGCTGATGAACTGAGGTTTTGGAGTAACCTGTTTTGCAGTTCAATGTATTTGTCTTCTATAATCACCCGAAAATTCCGGTCGAATTTTGGAAAATTGGTATATAGATACCAAAGGTCGCCTTTGGAAATTTGCAGTATGGTGGATGGTTCAATTGCTTCAATAAAAAGTTTGGATGGCTTTTCCTTATGCAGGCTGTCAATGTCAGTGAGCCAGTCGTCCTCGATGGTAAAAGCAAGATTGTGTTCCTTGCCGGTATTGTCTACCCCGTAGGTTTTAAAACAACCTTCTCTAACGTATATGAAGTGTTTACAAATATCGCCCTCCTGCAATATTAATTGCCTGCGCTTTATATTGCGTTTTGTCAAGCGGCTTGTAATCGCTTCTTTTTCCTTATCGTTTAGCGGCAGGTATTTTTCAAAATGCCTGGTGATGTTTTCCATTTCCAATTTTGTCTGTTTGTTTGCCGGGATTTCCTGTCAAGTTCAGGGCTTGGTGCTATAATGGTTAACAGGGAGCGTCCAGCCAGGAACCTATACTTATTAAAGATACAAAGCTTATGGTTTATAGTTTGTAGTTTATAGTTTGTAGTTTATAGTTTGGAATTCTTAATTCTTAATTAATAATTATTTGGTTCTTGGTTCTTAGAATTTGGGATTTGGATTTGGGATTAGGATTTGGAATTTAAATTTGGTACTTTTTCTTATAAATTATTCAGGCTTCTTTCCTCGGCAAAAGACTAATTAAGCATATCCATCAAAGCATTGATCACTTCTTCGAAATAGGCGGCGTCCTTTAAATATTTAGCATCCACCTGGATACCACTAATGGCATTGCAAAATACTTTTCCGAGAATCGCTGGTTTTTTACCGGCGGGTATTTCACCGTTTTTTATTCCTTTCCGGATGGCATTCGCAAAAGCTTTTTCGAGGCCCTGGCGGTGCTGCAGCACAATCGCCGCAATTTTTTTATCATGCGGCGCCAGTTCTACCGCGCTGTTAACAACAAAACAGCCTTTGTTCTTTTTATCGGCCATTGCACCTGCACTGATACCTGTAAATATGGAGCGGATCTCTTTTTTTACCTTACTGCAATTTTCCAGGCGGTTAATGGTGTCGCTGTACACTTCAAACCGGTATTTTTCCAAAGCTGTGGTAAACAACTGCATTTTATCACCAAAAGCACCATACATACTCGACTTGCTGATGCCAAATTCGTCCGCCAGCTCCTGCGTGGATACGCCATTGTATCCCTTTTCCCAAAAAAGATCAATTGCCTTCCCGATAACTTTTTCTGTATTGAATTCACGGTTTCTTGCCATAAAAATTGCCGTACCAGTTTAGTGATATGGCAAATGTAGCCCATTGTGGACCAAACGGTCTATATTTTGAAAAATACTTTTCCAATTGTCCGGCGGCTTTGCAGTACAAGAAAAGCTTCTTTGGCCTGCGACAAGCTGTATTCATGATTTGCCACAATGGTGATTTTGCCGGAATTGATTATCTCCAGTAATTCAGGGAGGCTTTCCTTTATTTTTTGCAGTGGCAATGCCGGGTATGCAAAACCCACCAGGGTTTGGTTTTTCCAGATTAACTGCCTGACCTGTTCTGTGGTAATGGTATCATGGTAATTTTTGGAACCAAATACAATGATTCTTCCTTCGGGAGCGATCAGTTTAAAACTTTCACTGGCTACTTCACCCAATGACATTTGCAGTACCGCATCTACACCTTTGCCACCTGTGGCTTCCAGGACTTTTTCATGCCATCCCGGCTTTGTATAATCAATAGAAACAGTAGCGCCCAGTTTGCTGGTCAATGCGGTCTTTTCATCGTTACCAGCCAATGCAATGATGTTTTTAATGCCAAAATGTTTTGCCAACTGCAGAAGGTATAACCCAACGCCACCTGCTGCTGCCTGTATCAGCACACTCTCCGGGCTGAAAGGAATGACCTGGTATTTAAGTAACGTATAAGCCGTCATTCCCTGCAGGGGTATCGTGTTTGCTGCAGCAAAATCCATCGACTGGGGAATAGGAATCAGTGAACCTGCATTTGCAGTTGCATATTCTGCAAAACCACCACTAATGGCCATTGCTGTAACCCTGTCGCCTGTTTTTATACCATTTACATTTTCGCCAAGGGCAACTACCGTTCCCGCCACTTCAAACCCCATTGTAAAAGGAAGTTCTTTCCCAAACGTGAGGTACTTGCCCTGTATCTGCTCTACTTCAGCATAATTGATGCCGGCAGCTTCTACCTTAATAAGCACTTCTCCTTTTGCCGGGTTTGGTATTTCTACATCTGATAACACAAGGCTGTCTACGCCATTAAATCCTGTTAACTGAATTGCTTTCATTTCATTGTTTGATTAATGTGTAATAATTATTTTGAACCAATTAGTCCACAAAAATAGGTAAGAAATGTAATTATGTACCATTTGGTACAGAATTTATTTTCTTGATTGTCCTTTATTTGACAAATGGTGTATGCGCGGGGGATGTTCGCAGTGTCTCCTTCGGAAGACTAGACAATTAATAATTAAGAATTAAAAATTAAGGATGGCTTCATAACAAATTGCTTTTGGATACAGGAAGTATTCCGTTTTGACTACTATGATGCCATAGAAAACCTGCCGATGAACCGGGCGTGGCAAGGATGCCAAATGGCAGAACCAAATGCCGGCTACCAAAAATACCTGATGTTTTCGGCGCGTTTCCATCGGAGGAAATTGTGATGGCGGGAATGAGATGCCTGCCTGCGCAGGCATGACGTAAATGTGAAGTTAGCAGGGTAAGCTACGGAGGACACTGCGATGACTGAAATGTCACGGATGGCGCTATTACCTTTTGATCATTTTATTTTTTACGATGGCTTTGACTACGCTATCGTACAAGGACTGGCTGATGGGGATTTCAGTACTGCCAATAAGCACCTGGTTATCATGGATGGTTTTAATTTTCGTCATGTTTACGATATATGACTTATGCACTTTTATAAATAAATGCGGTGGCAATTGTTCCATCAGCCCTTTGATAGTAAGATATACTACCAGCTTCCTGGTGCTGGTGTGCAGGTAAACATAGTTCATCATGGCTTCTGCATACAACAACTCATCGTATAGTACTTTTTCAATCTTACCATCGCACTTTATAAAAAAATAATCGTCACCGGGCGGGCTCATTTGCGTATCCAACTGCAGCATGGAATGATAATTCCTTGCTTTGTCTGCCGCTTTTAACAACCGTTCAAAAGAGATGGGCTTTACAAGGTAATCCAGTGCGTTTAATTCGAAACCTTCCACGGCATATTCTGCATAAGCCGTAGTAATAATGGTGATGGGCAACTTCTCTGTACTGCGGAGAAAACTAATGCCATTCATTTTTGGCATATTGATATCGAGGAACATAAGGTCGATGGTATGATTGCTGAGCAGTTCAATGGCTTTAACCGGGTTTTCCGCCATGCCTTTCAATTCCAGGAATGGAATGTCCTCTATGTACTCCGCCAATACTTTACGCGCCATTGGCTCGTCGTCGATTACGATACAACTTAATTTCATGCCAGTTGAATTTGCAGGTTTACTTCGTGGCTCCGCTCGCCATTGTCAATCGCCAAATCATAACGGCCCGGGTACAACAGGTCGAGTCGGCGCACTACATTTACCAAACCAATCCCGCCCTGTTCGATGGATGCCGGTCTTTCTCTTTCCTTTGTGTTGAAAGCCCTGAAGAAAAGCGTATCGCCTGGTTTTTGTAAACTGATTTCTACCTTGCTTTCTCCCTTTTCGTTGTCACCCACATATTTAAAACAGTTTTCGATGAAGGCAATAAATAACAGCGGCGCTATGCCAAACCCTCTTATATTGTCTGCTATTGAAAACTTTACTACAAGATTTTCTTCCTTGCGCGATTGCTGCAGCACGATATAGTTTTTGATATACTGTAACTCCTTCTCCACAGGAATGCTGTCTGTATTGCATTCATACAACTGGTAGCGTAGCATTTCTGAGAAAGTCAGCAGCATATTCCTGGCGGAAGCATTTTTTTTATCAATATGCCCGTAGATGGAATTAATGGAATTGAAGAGGAAATGGGGATTGAACTGTGCTTTCAGAAAATCCAGTTCTGTCTTCGATTTTTCCTTTTCCATATTGTCAACATATTGCTGGAACCGGATACGGTCGTATATCAGTTTTGCTGCGATCAGGAGGCTTGTCCAGATAAAAATATTGGTCAGTGAATTGATGAATAATTCGTTCAAACCTGGCTGTGGTTTGCCGGGAATGAATACCTGTGCATTGAGATAGGCTGCCAACGGTACTCTTGCTGCTGCACTTACTATAATACCTGCTGCAAATAGCAGGAAAAAAGCTATGTACCTGCGTTTGTACAGGAAGGAAGGTATAATGAGCAGTGTATTATAGTAATAGTTGGCAGCAATGAAAAAGAGGTAACAAAATTCAATGGTGGCAGTTCTTGAAAAAGCAAAAGATCTTCTCTGAAACACCAGTACCCACGCGAAGTACAGTACGGTCCAGGATAATATGTGTAACCAGGTTTTTGGCTGTGTCATTTGCCGGGTGTTATACATTACCTGCAAATGTATTGTGCTTTTGCTGTAAGCCGCTGTTGTTTACATGAACTCAGCCTTTTGCTTGATCACCGGGTATACGATAACAATATTTGTTAACGGCCAGAAATATCGTGCAGGGTCATTCAGGCGACATTTATGACTGGAGTTGCTGTATACATTTGCAGCAGCATGGAATAAGGATTAAGGTTTAATGTTTAAGCGGTTTTGGTTAGAGCATCCCCGGTATAAAAGCCGGGGTTTTTGTTATTATCATCTTTTCGGGCTGCCTGATCAAGAAAGAGGCTTTCCTGGTGTAAAAATCTGCCGGCACGTTTAAAGTAGTGTTTCTTTTGCTGAATAATCATTAAAAAAATTATGCTATGGCAAAAGAACACATTATTACCAACGACAACAATGATGACGGAATCGATCGTGCAGGTTTTATAAAATGTATGGCCTGGGCCGGTACGGGTTTGTTGTGGATGATGAGTGGGGGTGTTATGAAATCCTATGGTATGAGCCAATTGATTGACAGGGGCACCGGGCAGTTAAAGGATGGTATTATCCTGCCCAAATCTGATTTTAGTTTTGTGCAAATCAGCGACAGCCATATTGGTTTTAGCAAACCTGCCAACACAGATGTGATTGGTACACTGCAGGCAACGGTTGACAAGATCAATGCGATGTCAAAAACGCCTTCTTTCATATTGCATACAGGCGATCTGTCGCATCTTGCGCAGGCTTCCGAATTTGATACCCTTGACCAGGTATTAAAGGGTGCCAAACCGGGAAAAGTATTTTATGTTCCCGGTGAACACGATGTATTGAATGGCGATAACAAACAATACCTCGAGCGTTATGGCAAAGGCACGAAAGGTGATGGCTGGTACAGTTTTACCATGCAGGGTGTACATTTTATCGGATTGGTCAATGTAGTGAATACATCTGAAGGTGGTTTGGGTGCATTGGGAAAAGATCAACTGGAATGGCTCGAAGATGATTTACGGGGGTTGTCCAACAGCACACCTATCGTGGTATTTGCACATATACCATTGTGGTCGGTATATCCGCAGTGGGGCTGGGGTACTCGCGACAGCGAACAGGCACTTGCTTACCTGAAGCGCTTTGGATCTGTTACGGTACTGAACGGCCATATTCACCAGACCATGCAAAAAGTGGAGGGCAATATTACTTTTCATACAGCTACGTCAACCGCATTTCCACAACCGCAGCCTGGCGCAGCGCCTGCACCCGGCCCCATGAAAGTGCCGGCAGAAAAACTGCGTGGTTTGCTGGGGCTTACCAATGTTTATTTTCATGCGCACCAGCATTCGCTGGCAGTGACGGATATCCCACTGATGGAATCTGCGGAAAAAACAATACAGTCATCCAATTGATCAGATAAAGAAATAGTATAACTATGATGCGTATACGAATATTTGCCATTCCGGCTGGCATGTTGCTGCTCGTGGCCACGATGGTAGCAGCCATCGAACCGGGTAAAACGCCCGGTGATGAATTCAAAAACCTTAAAGTGTTACCACATGATATCAATTCGAAGGACCTTAACCGGATAATGGTAGATCAGTTCCAGGATGATTTGGGTGTATCCTGCAATTTCTGTCATGCTGAAAACAAAGAGACACACAAACCGGACTATGCCAGTGATGCCAAACCGGAAAAAGAGATTGCACGTGCCATGATGCGGATGACAATTGGTATCAATGAAAAATATTTTGAATTGGCCAATCCAAAAATTGGTGATTCCACCCTTGTAATTACCTGTGCCACCTGTCATCACGGGCAACCGCATCCGGGGGATAGAGCGGAGCAATGATATTTCAGCAGAAGGAGCAGGGTGGTAAGAAATTGTTAAACAGGTGTCCCGGTAGTCAAATGACTGCCAGCCGACATTTTCCCTGAATATGCGTAGCTAGATTTAATATGAAAATGGATTAATAACCAAAAAACAAAAAGAAATGAAACATCTGATCATGTCCGTTGCCCTCCTTGCCAGTGTATCCCTGGGCGTTGCCGCGCAAATAAAAAGTACTGAAAAACCAAAAAAACATCATTGTACGGCTGCCTGTACAAATGGCAAGCATGTGTATGCACATGGTGAAAAGGGCCATGTATGCACAGATGCCTGCAAAAAAGCAAAATCCTAGGGTGTGGTTGAAATGTACGGTAACAACAGGGCGGTTCACATTGATGAATTGTCCTGTTACCGTTTTTATCTTTATAAATTTGTTGCTTAAATAATTTGTGCAATGAACAATCATGATGAGGTTTTACTGTTGAGGAGTTGCAGTCTCTGGTCGGATTTGTCAGAGGATGAGTACAAGGAACTGGATGTAGTGGACAATTACAGGGAGGTTAAAAAAGGGGAGTACGTGTATTTTGAAGCGTACCAGCATAATGTGATTTACTTTATCAAGAGCGGCCATATCCGTTTGGGAAAGATTGATGATTCGGGTTTGGTGATAACAAAGGATATTTTAAAGCCTGGTGATTTTTTTGGACAACTGGTACTGGAAAAAACCAGTCTCGACGGTGAATTTGCACAGGCCATCAAGGCAGATGTAAGCCTTTGTTCCTTTACCACGGAAAAATTTGTAGAGCTGTTAAAGAAAAACCCTTCGTTATCGCTGCGGTATACAAAACTGGTGGCCTGGCGGTTGCGGAAATTTGAAAACAGGCTGATCAATATTATTCAGAAGGATACCAGGACGCGTTTGTTGCTCTTCATGCGCGATCTGCTGCAGGAAAAATTCAAAGGCAAGCCCATTGCCGAAAACGCTGTGGAGATACCGGGTTATCTCACGCAGGAAGAGATAGCCCAGTTAATTGGCA
Source organism: Chitinophagaceae bacterium (assembly GCA_044223995.1). Lineage (GTDB taxonomy): Bacteria > Bacteroidota > Bacteroidia > Chitinophagales > Chitinophagaceae > JACMLD01. The sequence goes on along the minus strand of JBGALE010000003.1, from coordinate 619,497 downwards.
GCAGCCGCCAGACGGTTACTACATTATTAAATGAACTACGGGAAGAGGGGATACTGGAACATTCGCGGCATTCCATCAAATTCAACAACATACAAAAATATTTCAGGGGCGACCTGGTGCTCTCCTGAACAGGTAATGGATAAGTGCCAAAAAAATATTTAGACAGACTTGTCTGTTTTTAAAATATTTCCCCTTATCTTTGTTCCCGAAATGAAAAACATAGACGCAAGAAGCCGGATTGTATCAACTGCCTCCCGTTTATTTTATACACAGGGTTATAACAGCACAGGTATTAACCAGGTGATAGAAGAGGCGGAAGTGGCAAAGGCAAGCCTTTACCAGTATTTCCCTTCCAAAGATGATCTGCTGGCGGAATACCTGAAAGTAACAGCTGACAGTACCAATGCTGTGCTGCAATCCGTAGCAGATAAATACAAAACACCCCGTGAAAAAATATTAGGCGTGTTTGATTTTCTCGTACGGCATACCAGGCAAACTGAATACCGGGGTTGTAACTTTTTGAATGTAGCTGCAGAGATTCCAAAAGACAACCAAAAGGTAAAGGCGCTGATAAAAAAACAGAAGAATCATATCCGCGCCTTGTTTGCAGAAATATTAAAACCTGCGGGAAAAGAAGACCTGGCCGATGAATTATATATTTTATTTGATGCGGCGCTCGTATCAAGTAAAGTATTCAGCGAATCCTGGCCTGTGAAAACTACCAAAGGTATCGTGGAAAAGCTTTTGTAATGCCGGTGGCCGGTCCACAGGGTATATAAATAAATAAGAATGGAAACAGCTTATCTGATCCTGCGTTTATCGCTGGGTATAAACATTTTTCTGCATGGGGTGGTGCGTATCCATAAAGGTGTACCGCTATTCCGGGATATAATGGTAAAGGAATTTGCCAAAAGCCCTATACCGGTTATACTCGTAAGTGGATTCGCTACTGTTTTGCCATTTGCTGAGGCTGGTATTGGGTTTATGCTGGTTTCTGGTTTATTTGTTACGACGGCTATTGTCAGTGGTTCGGTGCTAATGGTATTATTACTGATCGGTAAGTCGCTGGTCGCCGATTGGCAAACCGTGAGCCTGCAGATGATATATATCGGCTTTTATGCTTCACTGGCAGCTTTTCCCTGTCAGAAATGTTCTTCATTGACAAACTATTTTTTTAATCATTAAAAGACAGACTTGTCTGTATGTCAAGTCGTTTGTAAACATCATGAAACAGTTATTCAAAGTGGCTTTTATCATAAGCCTGTTATCAGTGGGTATATCATCCTTTGCTAATATTCATCCGCCAAAAAATAAGTTTTATCATCAAACAACAAATAAAATGAGCAACAGACGTGTATTGTACAAAACAATCAAAATCGATGGACAGGATATTTTTTACCGCGAAGCGGGTGATAAAAATAAACCTGCTATTTTATTGCTGCATGGGTTCCCTTCTTCCTCACATATGTACAGGGATCTCATCAATCATTTATCGGACAGTTACCATTTAATCGCGCCGGATTATCCCGGGTTTGGGCAAAGCAGTATGCCTTCAGCAAAGGACTTTGCCTACACTTTTGATAACCTGGCATTGGTGGTGACACATTTCATTGATGCCATCGGCCTGAAGAAATTCAGCCTCTATGTGCAGGATTATGGAGGCCCTGTTGGTTTCAGAATAGCCAGCAACCATCCTGAGATGATCCAGGCGCTGATCGTTCAAAACGCGAATGCCTACAACGAAGGGCTTGGCGAAGCATTAAAACCATTGGTCTCTTATATCCAGAACCCCAATGCTGAAACCGAAAAAAGTGCGCGCGCACTGCTTACACTGGAAGGAACGAAGTGGCAGTATACAGACGGTGCAGAGGATTTGTCGAAGATCAGCCCCGATGGCTATACCAGTGATCAGTTTTACCTTGACAGGCCGGGTAATGACGAGATACAACTGGCGCTGTTCAGGAACTACGGTACCAATCTCCCTCTGTACGATGTATGGCATTCTTATTTCAGGAAATACCAGCCGGCAACACTGGTGATATCCGGTAAAAACGACAAACTATTTATTGCAGCGGGTGCCGAAGCATTCAAAAAAGACATCATGGATGCACAAATCAGTTTGCTGAATGGCGGACACTTTGTGCTCGAAGAAAAGCACGAGGAAGCTGCTGCACTGATAAAATCATTCCTCGTTAAGAAAGGGATTAAGTAATAACGGCTTGCACTTATTTCAAATGTAAGTTGTACTGAACAATATCAATTTTGACAGGCATAAATTTTTTTATGAGCAACTACTTTTTTGTTTTGCTGACACTGCTGGTGGGGTGTTGTTTCCCGGTAATGGCATCTTCCAATGGGATACTGGGAAGATCACTGGGAAGCCCCCTGGTGGCAACACTGTCAGTATTTATTCTCGGCGGAATCATATTGGTGTTGCTGATTGCACTGACAAAGACGCCAGTTCCTTCAAAGGAACAGGTAAAAGGGATTGACTGGAAAGTGTGGCTGGGTGGGTGTATCGTAATACTAAACGTGGTAACGTTTACCATTGTTCCGGGAAGGATAGGTATATCAAACATGATTGTGCTATTCATTTGCGGGCAATTGGTAGCGTCGGTGGCAGCTGAACACTTTGGGTGGCTGCGGTTCCCGGTACACATGATAAACTGGCAAAGAATGGCGGGCGTTTGTTTTTTGATAGCAGGAGTGGTGCTCGTCAAAAAATTTTAGTGTCAATGATCCATTTTGTAATTATTAAAACATAAGGTATGAAAAATGAAACACCCAATACCATACATGCAGGGGGCAATGACCCCGTTGATATGGACCCGTTTGTAAATGAAGAATGTGGCGATACCATGTGGGACAGGGTACTGAAAGAAGCATCAGAAAGGGCAACAGATTCAACTGCAATACAACAACTGTCGTTCAGGTATTAAGGATGGTCATCCGTTGGGATGCTGTATGGTTCGTAACCGGTGGTGGTTGCTGCCGGTTACTTTTTATTTCAATTAAATAGCGACAACTACAATAACATGCAAAGAATACAAGCGATTGATCCGTCTACACAGACTGGGATAAAGAAGGAATTATTTGACAAAGTGCAAAACAATATTGGTACCGTACCCAACCTGGCACGTGTACTGGGCAATTCAACGGCTGCGTTGCAGGGCTATCTTTCATTCAGGGGGGCACTGCATGAAAGCAGCATTGGTGACAAACTCAGTGAAATGATTGCGCTGACTGTTTCAAATGCCAATGGCAGTGTTTACTGCAATGCCCTGCATACATATATGGGTATTCATACGGCTGGCCTGGACGATACCGATATCAAACTGGCCAGGATTGGAAAGGCAATTGATCTGAAGCTGCAGGCTGCCCTGACTTTTACACGAACCATTTTGGAAAAGGGAGGTAAGGTTGCAGATACGGATATCAATTTTATCCGGAATGCAGGGTTTAACGATGCGGCGATTGTAGAAATCATTGCCTGCACGGCATTGAATGTTTTCACCAATTACCTCAACAATGCGGCTGCAACAGTTGTTGATTTTCCCAAAACAGAAATGGACGCAAACGCGCTGATAGTGTAATGAGCAGGAGTGGTAAAAGCAAAGGCCCGTCTGTATGACGGGCTTTGTTATTTTGTGAAGAGGTGTATCAACTCCGTGCCAAAGCATAGGCAGCCATTTCAGTAAGGCTTTTGCAGACATAATCTGGCTGAACATCTAGTTGTTCTACTGGTAAACCGCCTGCATTGATCCATACCGTTGGGTAACCAAAATATTTTGCACCTGCTTCATCCCACCCACCGAATGCGACAAACAATATCTCTTCTTTTTTCAGTTTAAAAGCGTCCACACCCATTTGATAGGCGGCAGGATCTGGTTTATACGTTTTAATACTATCAGTACTGAGCACAAAATCAAATATGTGCCCCATCCCGGAGTTGCTGATACCTGCCTGTAATATGCCCGGTGTAGCATTGGATAATATAGCCAGTTTTATCCCTTTATCTTTCAGTTGCTGCAGCGATGTTTTAGCATCTGCCACAAAATGCATTTGGAGAAATGATTGCATTAACTGTTTTCTCGCTTCTGCGCTTGCGTTGAGCTGCAACAATGCTGTAGCATATACCAACGCATCTTCTGTTACCACGTAAAAGTTTTTATAATTTTTTGACAGGCTGCGGAGCCATGTGTACTCAAATTGCCTGGTGCGCCAGGCGGCCATTAATTCCTTTCCTCTTCCGGGAAATAACCGTTCAGCATCTGCCACGAGCGTACTGGTATCGAATAATGTGTAAGCATCAAAAGCAATAGCCCTGATAGGGGTGCCTGAAGCGGATGATGCCTGTATAATTGGAGCAGCCAATGCGACGCCTGCCATTGCTTTGGAGGTGTTACTGATAAATTCTTTCCTGTTCATCACTAATCGGTTTTATTAAATATTTTTAAAATAGAAACCTGCAAATTACTATTGATGACTTGTATTGTATTGTCGTGTAAACGACTGGAAATACCTTCCGGAAGGCTGATCAAAAGTTTACGAAGACTGGCCACCATCTTTGGAAAGATGGAAACACCCTGTTATATGCTTTCGTAGCATCTCCTGCGGAAGGCACTGCGGTGACTAAAAGGCATCCCCGATGCCATAAAATACTGAAGATGAATCGAGCGTGGCAACAATGTTTTATACTGGTATCAAATGCCGGGTACCAAAAAAGCAGCTTTTCGCAACTCAGTTGTTTTACTGAGGCATAAACCTCCAAACAGTCAATACCTTTGCTGAAACATACAAACTGAGTACCTGATGTTGAATGCCATTATCATAGATGATGAAGAACTGTCGTTAAAAGCACTGGGTGCTAAAATAAATGCGCATTGTCCAGATATCAGGGTACTTAAATTATTTACCCGGCCCGAACAAGCGCTGAAGGAAATGGAAGAATTACGCCCGGAAGTGGTATTCCTTGATATCGAAATGCCGCGGATGAATGGTTTTGCTTTTTTAAAACAATGCCAGCCTGCGAATTTCCAGGTTATATTTACCACTGCCTACAGTGAATATGCCATTCACGCACTCCGCATCAGCGCTTTGGATTTTTTATTAAAGCCAATAGATGTGAAGGAATTAATAGAAGCGGCCGGCAGGCTAAAGGAAAAAATAAAGAACAGCCAGGGTATCAATACAGGATTGGAGCAACAGATACAATTGTTTTACCAGTACCAGAACCAGTCACTGCAAAGCGGCAAGGTTGCGTTGCCTGTAGTGAATGGCCTTGAATTCGTCGAAGTAAATGATATCATAAAAGTGCAGGGAGAAAATGTGTATTCCACTTTTTACCTTCAGCGTGGAAAAAAAATAGTTGCCTCCATTACACTAAGGGAAACTGATATCATGCTCAACCGTTTTGGTTTTTTCCGTGTACACAAATCTTTTATCATTAATCTCCGCTACATAGCGCGCTACATAAAAGGAGAGGGCGGTGTAGTGGTGCTCACAGATGGATCAGAAGTAGAAGTCAGCCGCCGTAACAAAGCCGACTTCTTAAAAAGGATCAGTTCTTAAAACTGCCGGCACACCGGTAGCCGGTTTATTTCCCCATATATTTCTTTACAGTAGTTAATTGTTTTGCCGTTGCAGGCATAATGCTGATGGCAGCGCCGCCACCCGGTGCCAGTTGTAAACTGAGTGTGCTGTTATTATCTGTAATGTATTGCTCAATGATATAAGCTTCCGGGTTGTTTTTCCAGTCAGCATCATTGGCATCGCGGTAAATGGTAGTGATGTATTTTTTTCCCTTGTCGAGGAAACTGAGTGAAATATTTGCCGCACGGCTGTTTTCATCTGTAATGGCGCCGATAAACCAATTGGGTTTTCCCTTTTCCTTCCTGGCAATGGTAATATAATCCCCTGGCTCTGCTTCCAGGATTTTTGTATCATCCCAGTCCACTGCTACATCCTTGATAAACTGGAAAGCATCCATATGTGCTTCATAATTTTCCGGGAGGTCGGCAGCCATTTGTAAGGGACTGTACATAGTAATATACAAGGCCAATTGTTTTGCGAGCGTGGTATGCATTTGACGATTGGGTGCGCCCTTGGCATAATGCCGCAGCTTAAAAATACCCGGTGTGTAGTCCATCGGTCCGCCCATCAGTCGTGTAAAGGGCATAATGGTTTCGTGTTCAGGTGCATTGCCGTCGCTGAATGCATTCCATTCGTTGCCGCGTCCCGCTTCACTTGCCAGGAAATTCGGCCAGGTCCGGTGCAAACCAGTGGGACGCACTGGTTCGTGCATATCGATCATCACACGGTGATCTGCTGCCTTCTTTGCTGCAACGAGGTAATGGTTGATCATCCATTGACCGTCGTGGTGCTCGCCACGTGGGATGATCCTTCCCACATATCCCGTCTTTACAGAATGATACCCGAAACGGTTCATGAATTTAAAAGCAGTGTCCATTTGTTTGTCATAAGTACCTGCATCTGCGCTGGTTTCATTGTGCATGATCATTTGTACGCCTTTTTGTTTGGCATAGCGTTCTATTTCTTTTACATCAAAGTCAGGGTAGGGGGTTACAAAATCAAAATGTTGCCCGTACCAGTTGCCATACCATGCTTCCCAACCGGTATTCCATCCTTCCACCAGCAAACCCGGTATACCATTTTTGGATGCAAAGTCGATATACTTTTTTACATTGGCGGTATTGGCGCTGTGGTGCCCGTTGGGGATTGGTTTGCCGGAAGCGGACAATGAATCGGGGTGATCTGTATAGTTCCAGCTACCGATACCTGTTTGCATTTCCCACCAGACACCGACAAACTTCATTGGTTTTATCCAGGAAGTATTTTCAATCCTTGAAGGTTCGTTCAGGTTCAATATCATTTTAGAAGCAAGTATATCGGTTGCCTTATCGCTGACGATGATGGTGCGCCAGGGTGTATTGGCTGGTGCATGTAAATAGGATTTGTTGCCATACGCATCCGGCACGAGGTTGGCAGATAAGCCATGTGTTGCGCGGTTGACGTGCAATTGCATGGAAGTAAAATTTACCAGGGCCGCTTCGTGTATATTGATGTATAGGCCATCACTGGATTTCATCATCAGTGGTGTTTGCACGGCATACTGGTCGGGCATGTTCTCTGATCTTTCACCAACTGATATCATTGGTTGCTTCCACGCATCTACTTCACTCAATGCAGAGGTCGTATAGGGGTATTCGTTAGAGTCGTAATCTCCCGGTATCCAGAATGTTTTATGATCGCCGGTCATATTAAATTCGGTTGATTCATTGGCAACAATAAAATAGGAGAGGTTGGGCTGTACGGGAAATTCATAACGGAAACCAACACCATCTTCAAAAACCCGGAAAACAATGGTCAGTAAAAGACCGGCCGCATTTTTTTGGCGAAGCTGGACCGTTAATTCTTTATAGTGATTGCGAATCTGGCTCACTTCTCCCCATACCGGCTTCCATGTTTCATCAAAGGATGCGGTGGATGCGTGTACCAATTGGAAATTACTGTCCAGTTGTATATTACCGCCCAGTGTAAAGCCCATACGGGAAGGCAGTACCACTGCTTTATCATTGAAGTAAACACTGTATTGAGGAATACCGGCATTACTTACCGTGAAAATAAGTTTTACTTTTCCAAGAGATACTGAACCGGGGTTGTTTTGCTGTGAATAAATATTACCCATGGATAGCAGGGCCAGGAGCAGGCAGGAGTATGTTTTTATATATGACATGGCAGCATGTTGAGGGGATAAATATAAAACCTTTTGGCCATCGCGGGGATGACCTGGCAACAGGCTGCTGCATTATCCACTCATTCGAAACCCTGCTCTGTTGTATGTCACAAATAAATAATACTATTAAGAATGGCTGCCGGCAACAGGCAACTGCGATATTTATAACAATTCTGTAAATAAAAATGAAGTGGCGCGGCACAGACTTTGTGCATTTTACCGGGAATGGCAGGCTATACAGTAAATATATCTTAGACAGATACGGCTTCGTTTATGAAGCCGGTATGAATCAGGATTTCTATTGACAGGTATCATAGTTCCTTCCCCTGGATTGTTGCAACTTTAAAACACCAACTGCGCAATTAAATGTTCCCGGATGGCAATGTCTCTACGAAAAATCTTTTATCATGACTACAGATGATCTCGACCAGGTACTCAACTTCCTGTACGAAAAAGTACCTGTACTTCAATCCCGGGAAAGCATTGCCAGGCTTGTTTCCGCCAGCAATAAAAACGAACTTGTTTTGGAACTGCTGAACTACCTGGAAGCGAAAAAATATATTTACCAGCAGTTGCCTCCTGATGAACAAGACGCAACACTGTCCCCGGCGCAATATTCTCTAACCGTTCGCGGGATACAGTTTTATCAAACTGCAGCAGTGGGGGGAAGGCCTTTTTACAGCCGGGAACTGGTGAAGCAGGATCAGCAGAAAACGAAGACTGCGGTTGATCAATTGCAGTCGAAAAGCAATCAGAAAAGTCATTCGCTCGTGGAACAACTTGTACATTTTTTTTCCGGCAAGCGAATGCACCACGCTACATGATGAAACCATCATGGCAAGTATCTAATTCCCGCGGGACAAGTAGTATCCCCCGGGCAGCCTGTATGGTATTCTTCTATGAGACAGCCATCAATGGGTAGAATAATACTCACTGCTGCAGCGAACGGGTAGAATATTACTCATAGTTACATACGTCCTGTTTGCCGTTTTTCCGCCTATGATGTCATTAATTTCCTGCGTTTTCGACCTGCAAATACTTCATGCAATTACAACAAACTACACTGGCAATGATTTGTGCATGCGTATATATCAACAACGGCCCTTCGTTGTTCCTTTCAGGTGGTTTGCCATTGAATGTATCACACATACGGTCCCTGGTCTGGTCTGAAATTTGAAAATATACGGTCAGGTCTGCATATTACCATTGGATTCCTGTTTGTTCAGCAAGGGCACAGTGGTATTGCTGGTAATCAGCCACCGGCCAATTACCTGTTGCATGCAGTTCCTGCCAATCAGTTCATCTTAAATAATAAAACATGAAAACAAAAAACTTTGGCCGCACGATAATGCTGGTATTGTTGATGGGATTGCCGGTATCTGCATTTTGCAACACCACACTTCCTGCTGACACTGCTCAATCTGTAAAAATGGAAGCAGACAGGGGACAGCAATTGTTGCACCGCCTGGAAGAAATCAAAGCAATGGATAAATCCAGTCTCACCCGGTCCGAAAAGAAAGATCTGCGCAAAGAAGTGAAGGAAATAAGAAAGGAAATGAAAGACCATGGCAGCAGCCGGGTATATATATCAGTCGGCGCGCTTATCATTATTATTTTGTTGCTGATCCTTATTCTGTAATGCTGAATTGTAATAGCAAAAGGTAGTATTGTTTCTGTTAAATTAAAATACTATGCCTGTCCTTACCATTTTGGTTGTATTGATAGTTGTAGGTGTTCTGTTATGGCTGGTGAACACTTATATACCCATGGATCAGAAAATAAAAAATATACTCAACATAGTAGTGGTAATTATTGTGGTGATCTGGTTGCTGAAGGCATTTGGCCTGTTGTCCTCTATTAGCAAGGTTCACGTATAAAGGAAGGGATATTTAATCTGCTATTATCGCCCTGCTATTTGTTGCAAGGTTTGTGATGGAACAACTCCGGCACCCTGGATGGTGACCGGAGTTTTTTTTGCAAAGAAATTTCTATGGATATAATAAGATAATTTGATGGCGTGGTTTATTATCCCGTCGCCAATCAACTAATCTATACAGTTCCCGATTTTCAATGGTATGATAAACAGAAAATCGTTTAGCCGGAAAGCATGCCGGTGAGTCCTTCTTTTTCAAATAATATTCGTCCGAGCCGTAAATCAGACCAGCCATCTTTTAACCGGTAGGTGAATGAAGGTAAATTGTCCTGCAAATTGCATTCGATGTAACTGGTGGCTACCGTTCCATTTTTAATAACGTCGAGGTCGTGCAACTGGTGCAGGTGTGTGGAAACCAGGAACAATGATTGCGGAAACCTTACCAGTCCTTTGATAGTTGCTGTACTGATTTCGAGCGCATCCTCAATATTCGTTCCGCGAAACAACTCATCAAATACGGCAAAACACCTTTCTCCCTTGCGTGCTGCTTCCACGACATTTTTCAACGTAATAATTTCTGACATAAAATGACTGTAGCCACTGACAATGCTGTCAGTAAGATTAATACTTACAGAGATACAGGAATAAAAAGGCAGGGTAGCGGCTGCCGCCGGAACGGCCAATCCAATATGCCCGAGATAAACACATAAACTGACTGCTTTTAAAAAAGTAGATTTCCCCGACATGTTTGGGCCTGTGATGAGAATGGTGTTTTTATGGGCGGTCAAATCATTGCTGACCGGTTTTTTCAGCAGCGGATGGTACAGCCCTTTGATAGAAAATACCTGGTCGTCAAATACAGGAAATACAAATCCATGCCGCGCTATGCCCCTGTTGATGGACAGGTACGCTTCAAATAAAAACCAACGTTTCCAAAACGCTGCAGCCTCGCCATTGTTGATCTTTTCAACGATGATGGCTATCAGTTCAACGATATGCCCTACCTTGATTTTATTTTTCCTGTTGTAAAAAGCCTGGTAATGTGCAAGGTTAAAATCTGAAAAGAAGCGGTTCAGGGCATCCAGTTCTGCGGCGTATTCGGCGGGAAACAATTTTGTATTGAGCTTGCTGACATAATTGGTATGAATATTATTGAACAGCAGTATTAATAATATCAGCCTGCCTCTTTTTTGACTTCTTTCCTTTTCTGAAAACATAAGTTTTCTCCTGAGCTTATTGCCGGTAAATGATCCTGCGGCGAATGTTTCGAAGAAGTCGTATATCTCTGATAAATTAAACCGGTTAAATGAATATTCTTTCAATACTTCATTATTCCCGGCAAACCCTTTTAGTATATGTTGCCTGAACAGTATATCTTTTTCTGAGCCCAGTAGCTCTTTCAGTATATCACGCACCGCCTGCCCGGAAAACAGGTTGAATGTAAAATCAAACAACGGAAGTATTTCGTCTTCTATATTGAGGTCCTTCGTATTAGTCATATACTAAATATAAGGCCAGGGTATTGTGCCGGAACAGATCAAATTCAATTTGACAACAGGTATAATTACAATTGGTTTATAAGAATATCGTATAGCTGTTGAAAAACTCAGTTGTATTATTTCAATCCCTTCAAAAACGCCAGGCTTTTAGGTACCTGGGTCATGGAACGGGATGATTCATCTTCAATAAAAAAATGTTCGACACCATATTGTTTGGCTACTTTCATGATAGCTGCGATACCTACATCACCATCACCCAATACCACATTGGTTTCCACATCGGCACTTCCTTCCATTCCATTGGGTGTACCCGGTTTGCGATCTTTGAGGTGCATGAGTTTGAAACGCCCGGAATATTTTTTTAAGAGCGCCACCGGGTCCTGTCCGGGATGTTTCATCCAGAATACATCCATTTCAAAATTGGCAAAGGCCGGGTTCATGTTTTTTACCATGTAATCGAACAAGGTTCCACTGGCATAAGGAACAAATTCATAGCCATGTGCGTGATAGCAAAAAGTAATACCGTTATCCTTCAATGTTTTTCCTGCTTTATTAAATACGGCAATGGCTTTGTCAGCATCCTCCTTTGTGAAAGTGGCATTGTGGGGTACCCAGGCGCACATCACATATTTTGCACCAAATGATTTGGCATCTTTGACTACCTGGTCAATATTTGTTTCAAGCACATTGAAATCAGCACCAATACTCACCATGCTGAGTTGGTTCTTCTCCAGTAATTCCTTGTAAGCGTCGGTTGACAAACCATAGGTTCCTCCTCCTTCTATTTCCCGGATACCCATATCGTGAATTTTTTGAAGTGTGCCGGAAACATCGGTTTTAAATTCGTTTCTGAAAGTATATAATTGGAGGCCAATGGTTGCCTGTGCACATGCGATACCTGCTATGAGTAAACAACAGGCGGTGAAGGTTATCTTTTTCATACAAGCTTTTTGCGGGTGATACATTAAATATACGAATGATTCATGTTACCGTATGCAGGGCATGCGATCAGGATAACCCAGTTGCCGGCTGGAACTAAAATTGTAATTTCCGGGTACAAATAATAATGATGGGTGATGCAGGCTTTACAAAATTTGCCAATCCTGTATTTGGCCAGGCGGTGGAAGCCGTTGATAAGGGCGATATTCCATTACTGAAGGATATACTTTCCAAACAACCCGGTATTATAGCAGAACAGGCCCATTTCCCCAAGGCCGGTTATTTTGAAAAACCTTATCTCCTGTATTTTGTTGCCGACAATCCTATTCGCAATGGAAAGTTGCCTGCCAATGTACTGGAGGTAATGAACCTATTGATCGGGCATTTGCAGCAATATCCTGCCAACAGCAAACAGGCGCAATTGGAATATACATTGGGTTTAATTGCCAGTGGAAGAATTCCAAGGGAAAGCGGAAAACAAATCGCGATGATGGACCTGTTGCTGGATGCGGGTGCTGCACCAGGTGAAGGTTTGGCCGCACTGGCACATGGCAATATTGACGCAGCCAGGCACCTCATACAAAGGGGCGGACAATATACGCTGGTGGCCGCTGCCTGTTTCAATGAGGAAGACAAAATAAATACATTGTTTGCGCAGGCATCAGAAAAGGAAAAGATCACAGCAATGACTGCGGCAGCATTTTACGGATTCCCCAACATCATTGCGTTGTTGCTGGACAAAGGCGCGAATCCAAACGGTTACCCCAGCGGCGGATTTCATACACATGCCACACCCCTGCACCAGGCCGTATATTCAGGTGTGCTGGCATCTGTAAAAATATTAGTGGATGCTGGGGCGGATTTGCAGGCAAAGGATAAAGCTTATGGCGGTACACCATTGGGTTGGGCCCAATACATGCAGGAGGAGGAAGCACCCGATGAAGAGATCAAATCAAAATATAAAATCATTGAAGCATACTTGCGGCAGCAAAGCTAACAGATATTGTCGCTCAGCATACATCCCTCACCATTTAGATCAAATACTTTCGCACGATGGAATGCTGTTGTCGGGGCACAAACAAGCATCCCATACCATACGTGGAAAGATCTTCGTGTTTACGGAATTGTACTAACAGTTTTATTTATTACACATGAAAGCATTGACATTTTCAAGATTCGGTGGTACCGATGTTCTCGAATACAGCGATATCAGCAATCCCACACTGAAAACAGGTGAAATATTGGTGAAGATGAAAGCCATTGGTGTCAACTATGCCGACATGATGCGACGGAGTGGTATTTACCCGCTTCGCGGCGAAGCGCCCTATATCAATGGCTATGAAGGCGCCGGTATCGTCATCGACAATAACCATGAGCAAAGTATTGCGGTGGGTGATCGGGTTGGCTTTGCAGATGTGCCGTTTGCCAACGCAGAATTGGTAGCAGTACCTGCCACACATGCCATTCCATTGCCAGATGCCATCAGTTTTGAAATGGCAGCAGCAGTAATGCTGCAGGGGCTGTCCGCACATTTCCTGGCAACAGATTGTCACCCGGTAACTACAGGGGAAACTGTAGTGATTCATGCAGCAGCGGGCGGTGTGGGACAATTACTCATACAAATTTGCAAACTGGCAGGCGCAACGGTAACAGCGCTGGTGTCATCAGCCGCAAAGAAAGAAGTAGTCATGACAGCGGGGGCCGATCAGGTATTTCTTTACCAGGAAAACTGGAAAGAAAAAATACTTGCCCTGCATCCTGCAGGGGTGGATGTGGTATTTGACAGTGTGGGCAGCACCATGCAGCAAAGCCTGGAAGTGACCAGGGTAAGAGGAAGGGTGGTATTTTTTGGTATGGCAGGTGGAGAATTCAATCTTGGAAACCCATTGTATATAATTGGTACATCAAAGACGATTACCGGCGGCGATTTATGGGATTACCTCACATCAAAAGAGGAAAGGATCAAAAGAGCAAATCAATTGTTCCGGTGGATCCTGGATGGGCAAATCAGGATTTCACCGCCTGCCAGCTTTGCATTGTCGGCTGGAAAAGAAGCACATGATTTTATGGAAAGCAGGAAAAGCAGCGGGAAAATTCTGCTGATTCCCTAACGGGCCGTCAAGGTTGCCGGCGCTACCCGTAAAAAAAATCAAAAAAAATTTGGGTAACTCAAAAGTTACATTTAAGTTTGTGTAACTTAAAAGTTACTCATTATGGCAGACGATATCAGGCACCAGTTTTTCTTTCCCCACAAACCTGAAATTGTATGGGAGTATTTAACCAGGGCCGACTTAATGGAGTTATGGCTCATGCCCAACGATTTTCAGCCCATACTGGGGCACGACTTTCAATTCAGGATAAAACCCATTCCACAGTTCGATTTTGATGGAATCATTTATTGCAAAGTGCTCGAAATAACACCGCACACGTCCTTGACCTATTCCTGGAAAACGGGCCCGGGCAGTGGCAAGATCGACCTGGATTCGGTGGTAAAATGGAAACTGGTGGCAAAAAAGGATGGGACAGATCTATTACTGGAGCATAGCGGTTTCAAAGACTATAAAAACATCAGTATGTTCTCTGCCATGAACGAAGGCTGGTACAAAAACATTCAAAAGATCGCGTCACTCATTGCCGGTGATACAGCATAAATGCATTAACCAGCTTAGTAATTATAAAATTATACTATCATGAAAAAGCAAGATTATCAGGCAAGCTTCCAGGTAAGCGCAGCTCCCGAACAAGTATTTCAGCAAATCAACGCTGTAAGAAACTGGTGGTCGGAAAATATAGATGGAGATACCAACAAGGATGGGGGTGTATTCTCCATTCATTTCGGGGAAACTTTTGTAACGATGAAAATCATCACCTTCATACCCGGTAAAAAAGTAGTTTGGTATGTTACCGATTGTTACCTGCACTGGCTGGCAGACAAAAAAGAATGGAAGGACACAGAGGTCGTCTTTGATATAACACCTGCAGGCAATGGCACCAATGTCAGTTTAACACATGTTGGGCTGACGCCACAGGTGGAATGTTATGAAGGATGTGTAAAAGGCTGGGATCAGTATTTTAAAGACAGCCTGGCAAAACTGATCAACGAAGGAGCGGGACTGCCACAGAAAAAGGCAGTAGCTGAAAAAGAAACTGTATAATGATTGCTATAATACTATTTATTTACGGCGCAGCATGGTTGCTGCGCTTTTTTTATTAAATATGTCCCGGTGCTGTATCATTATTATGAAATTCGTTTTATAGAAAAATTTCTATGACTCATTGCAGTCACAGCTTCTTAGCTTTGACGGCAGATACACATTCATTGTTGTAAATACTGCCGTTATGAAAAATCTGACATCAAAAATGATCCTTATTACTGGTGCCTCATCTGGTATCGGCGCAGCATTTGCGCACCAGTTTGCGGCCCTGGGTGCAAACCTGATTGTTGTTGCCCGTTCTGAAGCCGAATTACATCAACTGGCTGCGACCATCCGCGAAAAATATAGGGTGGACTGTTATCCCATCGTAGCAGATTTGAGTAAAGAAAATGCAGCAACGGATCTCTTTGACAAAACAAGTGCATTGAAACTGGACGTCGATGTGTTGGTCAACAATGCGGGGGTTGGGGCAATTGGTAAATTTGAAGATTACGGCGTAACAAGGTACCGATCCCTGTTGCAATTGAATATAAATGCACTGACCGAACTCTGCTGGCTGTATTTACCGGCGATGAGAAAGAAAAATTTCGGCGGCATCATCAATGTGGCCTCTACCGCAGCTTTTTTACCACTGCCATATGTATCGGTGTATGCTGCTTCAAAAAGTTATGTATTGTCTTTTTCCGAGTCATTGTTTGGTGAATTACTGCATACAGATGTTACCGTAACTTGTTTGTGTCCGAGCAGAACAAAAACAAATTTTGCAAAAAGTGCAAACAGTCCTTTTACCGAAGGCAAAACACGGCCAGCCGATACGGCTGACAATGCTGCCCGCGTAGGCATCCAGGCATTTTTACAGGGAAAGAGCACGGTAATTTCTGGCGGACAAAAATTCATGGTGTCTATTTTGCCGCGCCTGTTTTCAAGAAGCCGTGTCATAAAACTGGCATCTTCGCAATATAAAAGTTAAAGAGTCAAAAGTCAAAAGTCAAATCCCAAATAATTAATAATTAAAAATTAAAAATTAAGAATTAAGAATTAAGAATTAAGAATTCTCAATTGAAAACTATAAACTATAAACTTTACACGTGGCTATCGGCTATCGACTACCGACTATTGACTGCCTTTCAAATCCCAAATAATTAATAATTAATAATTAAAAATTAAGAATTAAGAATTAAGAATTCTCAATTGAAAACTATAAACTATAAACTTTAAACATGGCTATCGACTATCGACTCCTGACTCCTGACTACTGAGCCCCTATCCCCCCTTGCTCCATTTTTCACGGCGTGCCAATTCCGCGGCGCTGACATTTTCAAGACCAAATGAGCCCTGTTTCACATCACCATTTGGTGCATAGGTAGCAATGATGATACCATTGGTTGAAATCACCACAGGTTCTGTCAGTTTCCATTCCCGCGCAGGTATCCCATCTTTGAACAACCTTTTACCTGTTCCGAGCGTGATAGGATATATCCAGGTTTGCAGTACATCCACCAGTTCATGGGCAAACAATGTTTGCAATAGCTGGCTGCTTCCCCAGATAAAAAGATCAGGGCCGTCTTGTTTTTTTAATTCCTTTATTTGGCTGACAACATTGTTGCTGATAAGGATCGAATGTTCCCAGTTCAAATCAATCGGTGTTGTAGCCACTACATATTTATTGATGCGGTTGAATACTGTACCGATTTCGTCCTGCTGGTAAGGCCAGTAAGCGGCAAATATTTCATACGTACGCCGTCCCAGTAAAAGATCAAAAGGGTTGGACATGGTCTTTTTCAGTACCTGGAGTGAGATGTCATCTCCATAAGGGAATGTCCATCCTCCCCATTTAAATCCGTTGGTGGTATCTTCCTGCTGACCGCCTGGTGCCTGCATGACACCATCCATTGTCAAAAAAGTGGCAACTACAATCTTTCTCATGATATTTTTTTTAAGTTGGTAACACAAAGTAAAAGTATAGCACACATACTTTCAGGGTGCGGTTGTGACAATTGTTGTGGTGATTTGCGACAAGGGGGAGGGGCTGGTAAGTTTTAGGTAATAAGTTTTAAGTAAAAAGTAAAAAGTAAAAAGTAATAAGTAATAAGTAAAAAGTAATAAGTAAAAAGTAATAAGTAAAAAGTAAACTGCCATTAACTATTGACTATTAACTATAGGCTACCAACCACACGCTAATTTGTCAACAGCATAATTTGTGAACGGGAGAAAGGCAAATGCCGGATACCCGTATGCATAATAAAAAGCTTCGTATATTTAATAGAAACACCCACCACTGGTGATGGTGTGTTCATTCGATTATTCTCTTTAAATCAGAAGACAAATGGCAGCTAAAAAAGAAAACAACCTGCCACCCGACATGATTGAAGCGTTTATAAAAAAATATAAAACAAAACTGGTGGAAGCCTATGGCATTATCAGGAAAGAATACGTAGTGGTGCTGGACAAATTGCTGAAAAATACCAAAGAGCTTGCGCCTTATTTCCGCAAGAGTTTTAAATACGTGAACTCCCTGAAACCAAAGGCAACAAAAAAATAAAAATCATTGCGCTGCCATTGTCCACAAATGCAAACAGCATTCAGATGTTTACGCAACTGCACAACAATGCCGGTATGGCATCACATCGATAAAAACCTGTAATCATTCCAATACATGGACCCCAACAGTCAACATAATGCAAACAGGGTTACCTGGCTATTGCTGCTGGTATATATGCTGGTATTGTGCTGGATATTGCTGTTCAAGCTGGGTGTACGGTTTTCCTATATGGACCTGCGCAGCGCCAACCTGGTCCCATACAGGCAATTGTTTATGCAGGGTATGCGGACCGACAAGGCTGAACTTATTTTGAACATTATCATTTTTGTACCGCTGGGCGTATATACAGGTATTTTATTTCATCGATGGACATGGACGCGCAGGTGCCTGTTCTTTCTCCTGCTGAGTACACTGTTTGAATTGATCCAGTATATTTTCAAAATTGGTGCGTTCGACAGTACGGACATCGTCAACAATGTATTGGGTGCCATCATAGGTGTATTATTATTAACCTTTATCGAAAAGCTGTTTAAGAACCAATACCGGGCACAAATAGTTATCAATATCCTGGCTATAATCGGTACGGCAACGATGGTAACACTGCTGGTCATGTTAAAATTGAATATGCTGCCGATAAGGTACCAGTAGCAACCGTGGTACTTTACAATATTTAAGATGTATCAAGTGCAAATCACAATTAAAAATGAATTAATCATTGGCATTTATTACTTGAATAAATCATTTTTTAAGAGATTCCGCATATTCAAGAATATCGGCAGGCTGGCAGTCCAATGTTTTACAGATGGCTTCTAATGTATTAAACCGGATCGCTTTTGCTTTTCCTGTTTTAAGTATCGACAGGTTGGACAATGTTAATCCCACTTTTTCCGAAAGTTCATTTAACGACATTTTTCTTTTTGCCATCATGACGTCAAGGTTTACAATTATTGGCATAGGTTAAATTGTTAAGGCATTTTCTTCCTGAATTTCGATTCCACGCTTGAATACCTGGGATATGATGTACATCATACCTGCCATGAAAAGGTATTCATCCCCGCTGTTGTTGACGGGTAATTGTATACCGGTGGCATCCTTGAGGTAATACAAATAAATTTTCCAGAAAAAACTGCTGATTATCCAAACACCGAGCAGGAGATAGGCCAGCCGTTCCAGCTTTTTTTCTACGGGCATCGAAAAAGGTGTCTGAAGTTTCAATTTGGACAACAAATCAAATACAACATACCAGATAAATGCTTTTAAAGCCGTCGCTGCAATGATCAAACTCATGGCAAAAACATAATAGGCAGTACTCTGCGCCCGGATACTGAATACCGTCAAATCTGCTTCATAAGTGTGTTTTGCCCATTCGGGATTGATAAAACTGGAAATAAGTGTTAGCAACTGGCTGCCGCATAATACTGAGAACCAGATGCCGCCCATCAGGGCTAAAATCCTGGAAACTGTAAGAATCGTTTCTGTTCTACTTTTCATGTCAATTGTATTTAGGATGCAAATGTAAATAAATATTTATTGTAAAACAATAAATATTTATCAAAAAAGGGAAAATATTTTAAGTTATCCGACATGAAGGGCTTAAGTCATTATCCTGAAAGTGGCAGCTACAGCATGGTTATAAATGCTTTGTGCAACTATACAATACCCCGGTGCATGATTTTTTTCCTGCTACTGCTAACGATACCCGGCAGGCTGGCCTGGGAAGGAAAGGGTAATCCCGGTTACAGCAACTGCGGGCTGATGAGGGTGGTTAGACTATATCCTGACCTGTACTGGCTTTACTCTTCGTTTGCCATTAACTATTATTAAACAGGGCTTTTACTGAAATCAAAAACAGGTAAAAAAGGCATTTTATCCGTCTTTAGTCCGTCTTTTGTCCGGGTTTGGTCCCTGTTTAATCCCTGTTTGGGCATAACCAACACCTGATGATATCCAATGCTGGTACGGTTTCATGTCCGTTCCTGTACCTGTATGACTGATTATCCCGCCAACATCCACTTCTTTTCCTTTCCCGGATTTTGTATCTAACTTCAGTAAACAGCATTCCTACTGTAATCAGCCATCATGCAGTACACAGAAACAGCACCACACCCGGCACTGGCCGGTTATATTGATGCTTACTGGTCAGCCTCCGGCAACGCGGCCCATACTGTCGTGGAGAAAATATTGCCCGATGGCTGTGTGGATATTATTATGAATGCTGGTGCCGATTGTTATACCGACAATGGTTCGGTATTGATGAAACATGAAAAAGCCTATCTCGTGGGTACGATGACAAGAAGTAAGGAAACAGCCATGGACAAAAACACAAGGCTGATAGGCGTCCGTTTTAAACCCGGTGCAGTTACTGCTTTTTTTGGAAAGATGCCGCTGCAGGAACTTGTGAACAAAACGGTGGAACTCGATGCCTTTCTTGCAATAGATACGTGCCAATTGCTGGCATCACCTGCTACCTGGCTGGATGACTGGTTGTATAAAAAATTCAAAGGCCCGGATGAGCGGTTGCTGTCGCAGGTACGTTCCATTCAGCAATCGAAAGGTCAGGTTACCATAAAAAAGCTGGCTGCGCAGCATTGTACCACGCCACGACAACTGGAGCGTGGATTCAGGCAGCAGCTTGGTATCACACCAAAAGATTTCGCCAGCCTGGTACGTTGTCAGCAGGCAACGGCTGCGATTGAAAAACGCAAAGCAGGTGAAACACTTTTATCCATTGCGCTGGAATATGGTTATTATGATCATGCCCATTTAACGAATGCCTTTACCTGGTACAATGGGTGTACGCCATCAGAGTTTTGATTTTGTCGCATTTGTACAAACGGCAGTGCACTGCCCGCCATTACCTTAGCAAATAAAAAATGAATAGGGCAATCGCATTTGCTGTTTGGCCATTGCTGGTCATGATGGCTTTTATTCCAACCAAAAAAGTCAATGATAAGATGAAACCAAGGTTTACCGTATTAACGCTGGGTGTAGACAACCTGGAAACTTCGTACAAATTTTACCACGAAGGATTGGGTTTTCCGTCGAAAGGGATTGTAGGTACCGAGTTTCCACACGGTGCTGTGGCATTTTTTGACCTTAGTAATGGGATCACGCTGGCATTGTATGCGCGGGACAACCTTGCGTGGGATGCGCAATTGAAAAAAGGTCCGGCATCGCCGACAGAATTTTCCATTGGTTATAATACGGGTAGTAAAGCAGAAGTAGACGCATTGATGCAGGAAGCAGCAACTGCCGGGGCAAGGATAGTAAAAAAGGCGCAGCCTGTATTTTGGGGCGGTTACAGTGGCTATTTCCAGGATCCCGATGGGCATCTCTGGGAAATTGTTTTTAACCCGGATGCGATACCTAAGGATTGATTAAACTATTTATTATCGATGAAAGTTCTCCTGTGCTGCCAGCATTTATGCCAGTATGTTGCATTTGTACACATGGATTTGTAATTGCAAAATGGCATTTACAGTTGTAAATACAATAAACCCGGTGTAGAAACACCGGGACAATTACTACACTTATGAAAACCATTTGAATATAGTTTTAAAGATATGGTATAAGGTCACCCGTCAGGATAGAAATTGTTAAGCTGTATCTAAGCATAACCACTTAAATAAGACAATTTCTAATTTTCGGTCGAATTATTTCTATAGTTGTTTTCCTACCTACAACCTGCATGAAAGAATTGTTACTATAATTATAAAGTTCGCTTACTCAATAGAAAACATTCTATAGCTTTTTGTGCATTTATCTTCCTAACATTGTTTACTCCTTTCATCTGGTACACGGGAATGCAAAAATAGACCTGCTGTTACTGCATTATTGAAATGTAGTTCGACAGCTAATTACTTTGGCGATACCAGGTATGAAAACAATACAGTATTCTTTGGTTAAGGCTTTTCTTGCTGAAAAACATTGTACAGATGTATATCCAATACATCACCTGCTATTAATGCGCCATACCACCTGTTTTATTTTCCACTCCAGTTACCGGGCTACAAGAACTGCTGCATCCCTACGCTACCGAAAAACAATCATAGACAGCCAGGACAGCGGCCCTCCTTTGTATCTCCTTGTTTCAACACTTGCTTATTCTATTCAAATATTTAAAAAATAAGTATGAGATTTTATTTTTTGTTACTCGCTTGTATCATTTGTAGTGCTGCTTCTTTCGGGCAAATCACCAAGAATAACTGGATGGTAGGAGGCTCGTTTAGCTATTCGAAAGTAAAATTATATGATGGTTCTGTTTTGTTTCAGAAAATAAGACTGGTAAATACAAGTCCGGCCGTCGGCTATTTTGTTATTGACAAACTTGCCACTGGCATTCGCGCAAAAATTCTATTAAGTAAGGTATGGAATGTAACAAGTCAGTTTGGAACACAGGTGAGCCGGCAGAATCAATATGATGCCGGCCCCTTTGTACGGTATTATTTTCTGCCTGTAGACAACAAGATAAATCTATTTGGTGACCTGGCATTTACATACGGCACCCATATAACATTTAACTCTTCAGATAAATTACCAGACGATCACCAGTATGCATATTCTGTTGCCGGAGGTATGGCGCTTTTTATCAATAGCAGCATTGCGGCTGAACTACAGGTGGAGTATTCCCGTTGGCACGAAGTAAATATTGATTCGCACTACAAAAAGTTACAGTTGGGCATTGGTCTTCAAATTCATCTCGAAAGGGATAATAACTAAATAATGAATTATGAAAATTAATACCGTTTCATCGTTACGTGGATTTTCAAGGCATAGGCGGTTGAAAATAATCTTGATGTGCTTCATTGCATGGAGCAGCTCACTGAGCGGTTTTGGCCAATTGTCAAAAAAAGACTGGATGATGGGAGGATCTGCGGGGTTTTATTGGGCTACGTCTGATGGATCGAATGCGATGAACTACCGGATAAGCGAATTGGATATACTGCCAAACGGGGCTTACTTTTTTGCTGAGAGGTTTGCTGCCGGAATCAGGGGAAGGATATCATTTAGTAAGACGACTGACTTGTATCCGCGACCAGACGGTACCATTGGAAAATCCCGTGACAGCAGGATTGGGATCGGGCCCTTTGCACGTTATTATTTTCTCCCTGCTGATAAAATAATCAATGTATTTGGCGAAGCAGCTATTGTATTTAATCAGGCTTATTCCAGGTCTGATGGTACAACTTCCTACAATTCTCATGAATGGGATTATTCTTTTGCAACAGGCGTGGTTGTATTTCTCAACAGCAGCGTGGGTATTGAATCCATCGTCAGTTACCAACAGACAAAAACTTCCGAGCCATCTTCAGTGACCGCTACAACCATTGGATTTGGTGTTGGATTGCAAATTCATTTTTCAAACGACAATCATTAAAATATAATTATTATGAAAAGGAAAATCATAAATACAATTTGTTTTTTGGGGATAATGAGTATGGCAATTGTTTCTTGTAAAAAGGATAACTCAGAATTGACATTAAATCGACCGGATTCAAAGGAGATACAAAAAATAACCGACTGGCTTGATATACAAAAACGAAAGTATGGTGATACGAGTAGTCAAAAATCAATTGAGTTATTGAAGAACAATCTCCTACTTTCTAAAATAACTGTAGTAACCCTCAATACCGAAGAAAATATAGTTGTTATACCAATAAGTAAAGATTTTAAAACAATAAATATTACTACGCAGCTTTCTTTTAAGCACCTGGTAATAATTGAAACCAATGACGGGAAAATCAAGCAGGGAAATATAATTGAAATAATACCTAAGCAGCAACATTTTACAAACAGTTATGCACAACTGATGGCAGATGTATATAACAACAAGGACAACGATTTGAATGGGGTTTTTAGTTTCATTTCGATAACGAATAAGTTTATTACTGAGCGGGAATATCGAAATGGTAAATTGTACTCAATAAGAAATCTTGCCGGGAAAAATAAAGGCGTGCAGGGCCAAAAGGTAACGTTAAATACAAGTGGGTGTATAGATTGGTACTGGCAATATTTTGTTGATGGGGTGCTGGTGCATGAGCAATATGCCTATACGACTTGTGGTGAAATTGATGAATGCCAGGTTTCAAGATTAATAGATGGGGGTACTCCGTTTAAACTAAATTGCGGAGGAGGAGCCAATGGTGGTAACGTTGAGACGTCTTTCGATGTAAATGAAACAGAGGCCGCCGATGATGAAAGTGATGGTATTGCGCCAAAAATATTGTATAATTATCATGCAACAGTTACAAGAGTAAATGGGGAAGTTACAAGTGTCATTGTTGATCCAATAACTGTTAGCAATTTGTTTTCTGTTTACGTAGATAATTATGGAAGAAGTACTACTAGAACACTTACACTCTTTGGCCATAGTAACAACTGGACATCTCTTGGTACGAGTGCCCTGATTAACTGGTCATGTTTTGTTAACGGCAGATGGTTATATACTGACGGTAGCCCGATGTATTCAAGAACCTGGTTGCAGAGTCATTCGGCAGTACGGTAGTTTTCACTAATTTTCTAAAACTTTCATGAAAAAAAAGAGCGACACTACTTTATCAGCGAACGAAAATAAACTGCTGGCTGCCTTACTGGAGATGATATCCGGTAAAGCGGGTGGCATAAAAAGGACGGCCAATGCATCGCTGATAATACTGTTTTGGAAAATAGGGAAGCGCTTGCTTGAATCTGGATCAGCCAGTCATGCTTCAAGGAAATTAATACAAGCGAAAAGCGCCAGCACACCGTCAAAGAAATCTCCTTCATATACCGATACGGACAACCTCGAGGCGATGAAAAAGCTGGCTGCCTGTTTTCCTGATTTTTTATTGATTCAATCCATCAGCCCTTTTATAAGCTGGGAACAAATGAAGTTGTTGCTCGCAATTGAAAACAATGATGCGCGGCAATATTACCTGCAGCTAAAATTGAAAGAAGGTTTATCGAAAGAGGAACTGGAAATGCAGGTTGCATCAGGAAAGTATGAAAAGGGAAGGTTCAAAACCAAATCAGGTAGATTGCCTGCTATAACACCCGGTCTGCTGAAAAAAAATGATACAGCTTTATCCAACCAGTTCAAAAAACCCTACCTCCAATTATTCCGGGAACTGACAGCGCCGGCGGTTAAGAATAGTAATCGCAGGGATACATCGCTGCCAGGTGAATGCTTATCGCTGATGGAAGATTACCGGCTGCATGTGAACAGGCATTGTAATACAGCACTGAATATGCTGTATTGGGAAATAGGCAGTCAGTTGAATGAGGCATTAAATCAAAAGGGGAGGGAAGGGGAGCCCAAAAAGCTTATTCGTGAAATATCATTAGGGTTGGAAAAAGTATATGACCGGTGTTTTAGTGAGAAACAGTTGTTAGCCATGATGAACTATGCTTCGATATTCTCTGATCAGGGGTCGGCATCGCTACTTGCTAATAGCGTGAACTGGGATTATATTACGGCCTTACTACCGTTGAAGCAACAGGATGCCATATTTTATTATGCCATGATGGCGGCAGAAAAGGGGTGGAGTATTGCCTCGTTGCGCAAACAGGCATATAGCAAAGTATATGAACATACGCCGGAAACAAAAGAACAGAAATTACTACTGATGAATCAATTAAAAAAACCGGTAAAGACTACCGACATCAAAAAACAAAAAAATAGCACGGTACAGATTACTTATATCGACTACAAATTCGGGAACATCACTCCCGATCTTCAGCAGATAAATATTTTTAAGAACAGGGAATTACTTCAATTGATGACCGCAAATGGATAAATGAATAACATTTACAGGTAGAAAACTTTCTAAAGGAAAAATTTAATTCGATTGTTTAGATTTGGGAAGTCTGCTGTATTAATCAACACTAAAATCTATTGTATGAATCCAGCATTTGGTTTGGCGCTGTGGACAATACTGTTTTTGTCCATAGCAACATTTATTGGCGTGATGGTATACCGTTTTTTCAAAAAAGAAAGTTGAGACTGCTATTCTTATGAATTGCTTTTCTATTGGTATCGTATTTCCACTTAACTCTTACTGAAAGTGTGAATACTAAGGCTTTTTCTCCAAATAAAAAACTACCTCTTCGTAGTACTTAGGAAATTCCTGTTTAATACGAAAACAGGCTACTTTTAGTTAACCTTTATCAAACCTTAAACCTATTGCATGATTTCTTTCACCAGTCATTTGATGGGTTTTAAGCTTTACGCATAGCACTATGTGTACAGAAAGCCTTTCAACAACATTTGCTGAGATTCAAAAGAAACTCAGTTTATCTCCTTACTTGGAGGAGATATGTATTTCTATTTACAATAAAAATATTTCAAAAGGCCTGGTCGAAAATTATTTGACTGAATACAATGTAAATAAATCGCTTGCAAAAGTTGATTTCATTCACTTGATTTTCGAGTACATAAAAGTGGCTTTAGAAGACAATGTTTTAACCGTTGAGGAAAGGGAAGATGTAAAATACTTGAAACAGATATTTAGTATTCAACCTGGTGAAATATATTTTCATAGCAAAGCAAATGTTGAATCAACGATAGCCTGTCAAATGACAAGAATCTATGAGGATAGTTATGTTACAGAAGAAGAGGCACTACTGAAAGTGGATTTACAGGAAGTATTTGATATTAGTTTTGATCAAATGAACGAGTTTGCTAAAATTGAAGCGGGAATATCAATTCAAAAAGGCGCCGATCCTAAAAACCTTGATATCTTTTTTACGCATAAAGAATATTTTGAGATTAGAGGAAATAGCAAATATTCACTTTAAATAAAACACCATGAACACTAAAAAATTGCTAAGCACGATTTGCTTTATAATTGCATTACTATTAATATTTGATAACGTATCCGCTCAAAAGAGATACTCAGGGAGTAAACATACAACTAGTCACGGTGGACGATATTCTGGTGGCAGGGGCAGTTCTCATAAGGGGGGAAGCTACAGACATGCAAGTACAAGTGATCATTATGGTAGGCATAGACATTAATTTAACAGGATATCATCGTAATAGGTTCTGTCTGCACAGACTCAGACAATGCCCTTAAAATGTAATTCAATTAAAATATGTTAGATAATCTTAAAGAATTTAGAGAAACTCTGGTTGAGCGCATTAAGAGTCCTTTTATCGGAAGTTTTATGATCGCTTGGAGTATTCTTCATTGGAGAGTTTTTCTGTTATTATTTTATAATGAAAGTGGTATTCAGATTAAACAGAGAATTTTAGATCTCGAAGTGTACATTAAAACCGAAAGTACTTGGTCATTAATTATTTGGCCAATACTATTAACGCTTATAATACTGATTGGATATGGTACTTTGAATTCTATTGGATTATTTATAAAATTACTTTACGACAATTGGGCTGCACCTTATATCCAGAAATTTGTTTATAACAAAAATATTATTGAAAAAAGCAAATATGAGCAATTGAAATCACAATATACAATTTTGCAGAAAGAATACGATGAAGAGAAGGAAACATACATTAGTACCGAAAAGGAATTTAGGGATATTAAAATAAGTTTTGATAGCTATCAGACAAGTTCTTTTGCTGGACAAGAAACCGCTGATACTACGAGTATATTTAATAAGATTTCGCAATGGGAAAATTCGTTTACTTATCCTGATGGAAAAATTGGAAGAGAATTATTTAACGTAGAATATGATGGATTTTATTTGAACAACGGTACAAAAATTGGGATAAAGAATATAAAATCTACGAAAGACGGTAGGTTTGTAACATTTACTAAAGTAATTGGAGAAAATATCTTAATAAATAACCTGGTCATGAATGAATCTGGAGATTATTGCGGATTCGAAAACAATTCTATACTAGTAAGTTATAAAAAAATCAGGCTTCTAAATTATTCAGTTGAACAAGCGACATATGGTAGCGGTTCTCTATTCTTTAACATTACCAGGCAAGTGTCAAATCTTATTAACAGTAACAAAGTAATAGTAGCGTCAAATGAATATTGGGGCGACCCAACACCCGGTACGCCTAAAAAATTGGAAATAATAATGAAATTAGGAAATACTGAAAATAAAGTACTATTAAATGAAGGCGAATCATGGAAGGCAGAGTAATTTGAACGATTACAAACAATCTGAGATATACTTTGAACTAGGTTCAAGCTATTCGCTTGGCCGGTTTTTTTCTTAGCCATTTTTTATAACACTTGCAAGAGTCGTGATGCTCATATCATAACTTTATACTGAAAATGACAGTTGCCAGAGTAAATAAAGCGAGACGCAAAAACATCTTTCGATGATTTAGGTCGCAAGGAATATCTCTGGCATTTTTCTTCTTAAGAGCTTGAACAGTTCCATAAAGAACAGGCTTCCTGTTACTTTGAATTACATGAGTGAAAGCTAAGAAGATTGTCATTATTTTCTTTCATCTATTCAATTATGTTCTATGGCTAAAGTGAAAAAGTTTGCTGTTGGCCTGGACATCGCCAAAGACAAATTTGACGCTTGTCTGGCCGGTATTGATGAAACACAAAAAGTATCTATTAAATCCAGTAAAGCAGCAATCCCAAATTCTTCCAAAGGGTTTATTACATTGCTGGATTGGGCTAAAAAACATTTAACAAAAGGTACTGCGGTTGTTTTTTGTATGGAAGCAACGGGAATTTATTATGAACAGCTTGCCTGGTTCCTTTATCAGCGACATTTTGCTGTAAGCGTATTAGTACCCAATAAGGCGAAGCATTATATCCGGTCACTTGGTATAAAATCAAAAGATGACAAAACTGACGCCATGGGCCTGGCTACAATGGCAGCGCAGCAATCCTTAAAAGAATGGAAGCCGATTAGCAACCAGATTTATGAGTTGAGACAACTTACCCGTTTCCACCAGCAGTTAAATGAAACCAGGACTATGCTGCGTAACCAGCTGCAGGCAATGGTTTGCGGCCGTATTGAAAACGATCCGGTGACGAACGGGTTTAAGAAAATGATTGATTCCACCGAACAGCAAATCAAAGAAATCAAAGACGCTATTGAAGTGACACTAAAGAAAGATAGTGTCTTATGGAAAAAAGTGGAAGACTTAAACACCATCAAGGGAGTTGGGCTGATTTGTTTGGCAACAATAATTGCTGAAACGGATGGGTTTGCATTATTTGAAAATCAATCTCAACTGGTCTGCTACAGCGGCTACGATATCATCCGCAACCAGTCGGGAAAAAGGAAGGGAAAAACTAAAATATCAAAAATGGGTAATAGCCATATAAGAAGAATATTATTTATGCCGGCTTTTGCAGTAGTAAAGTATAAAACCGGCAACTTTGAAGATTTGTACAATAGGGTTTATAGCCGGACTGTTCAAAAAATGAAAGCCTATGTAGCAGTTCAACGGAAGTTGCTAATTTTAATTTACACGCTTTGGAAAAAGGGAGAAAGATTTAACCAGGGGCTGTATCCGGAGAAAGAGGTTAGGTTGTCCTCTTTCCATAACGCTTAAAAAAGTAGCTCTGGCTATACCAGAGCTACACAAGATGAACGCATCCGTCGAACATCGGCTTCGGCGCCCTCTTTCCATATCCTAAAGTTCGCAATATTTATAATATAAAATAAATTTGGAAGACAGTTCCTCATATCAGATACCAAATGGGAAGGACCAACTGCGTTCAGATGCAGACAGTATTAGCTCCGCTCGCCTTGATTTGCGGCGAAATCTTTTCGAGGCCGTAGGTTAAACAGCCGGGGATTTAGAATTTGGGATTTGGAATTTGGGATTTAGAGTTTGAATGTTGGCATTACCTTTTTTCCTCCTTCTACCTTTTACCCTACACCATTAGCCTCTTTTTTTCACAGTCCATCCAGGTTAATTTTTTGTTTCCCGGAATAGTCAATCGGCAGGCGGATAAAAATGCCTTTCCTTCCCAGTTTTGCAAAGCCGCGTACACTGATGTTGATTTCTCCCAGCAGGAGCGCGCTCAGACCGTTTGATAAAATTTGCCGGGGATTGAGTTTGACAGATACGGGCAGGAGGAAACTATCCCTTTTCGGTATCTGCAGCAAGGTGTCCAGCACGGAATTTCCCACCAGTTTATTATCGATAAAAAAACCGGCTTCCGCATGCTTCAGCGTCAGCGGATAATTGTTCGGGTTGTAATATTTGATGGCTGCCGTTACGACAGCCTGTCCCATTTCAACCTTCCCAACCTCCAGGTTATCCAGTCTTCCAAAAACTGGTGCTTGGGGTGCTTTGCAGGATGTGGCCAGCAGGAGGAGTGTCCCAACAATTCCGGCGGCTGCCTGGTATTTCTTCATTTGTCAAATTTGAGATTTTTAGTCAACCAAAAATCAATCCCGGAAAAATAGGGTAGCATTGAGGCGAAAAATCCAGCTAATATTATTAGTGAGCTATGTTCCACGCTGGTGGAGACTGCTAAGATGTTTTGGTCAATATAAATAGCACCTTTATTTAATAGTAAAATATTGTTTACAAAATAAATACATGGCTGTACGTACATTAATAAATAGGTTGTTTTTGCCAGATATTCAAGTGATCGGAAGGGAAGGAGTTATCGTATTCTTTTATGCATCATGTGTGGAATGATAACTGTTACATAATTAATTATCAATATTTTAAAGTTTTATGCTCAATTAATATAGCATCAGTACAATTACTTGATAAAAACGATTAATATTTTGCCAGCCTCC
The DNA here is from genome assembly GCA_044223995.1 of Chitinophagaceae bacterium. Taxonomy (GTDB): domain Bacteria; phylum Bacteroidota; class Bacteroidia; order Chitinophagales; family Chitinophagaceae; genus JACMLD01. The sequence goes on along the minus strand of JBGALE010000003.1, from coordinate 589,052 downwards.
TATTTTGCTTTTTAAGGAAAAGATTGCGGTGTTATTCTACCTGCTATTTTATGTTAGGTAGAAATGCAGGTGACTGATACCCCCATTCGGGAAAAGGTTGGCCAGTGGAATCCGCGTGGTTGAACCCGGATGTGAATTAAACCCCTCTTCCCTGAATGGTATGTTGGCCAGGTCATTCTGGCAGCAGAGGTGAAATGATTGGGTGCAGGCGGAAGTTGATAAGAGAAAGAAACCCTGTCCTGTAAGCAGCATTGAAGCGGTTATATGTTTCTCCAAAATACAGGCAACATTCGCCGAATTCATGGCCGCCTGCTTGCAAAAGCGGTTATTAATATACATCTTTGTATTCCCTCCATTCATCTGTCAAAAACCACGCTTACCCCTTATCCTTCCTAACCGAAATTTTCCCCCCAGTACCGACGGAAACCAACACAAAAAGAAAGAGGTTTAATTACCAGGTGGTGATTGGCTCAATACTAAAACTGTTGATGTGCGAAAGCATATGCCTGCTATTACGTCCGTAACTACATTTTTATTCGTTAAATTGCTCTTCGCACCTGCCAGGAGAAAATTAATGAGAAAATTACTGCTTAGCTGCTACTTCACGCTGGCTGCATTGATGCTGTATTCGCAAGACTTCAGCAACAAGGGCAGGGAATTCTGGCTGGGCTATGGCAACCACCAGCAGATGTACGCGGGCAATACACAGGGCATGGCGGTGTACATTACCTCCGATGTCAATACCACAGCCACCGTTGATATCCCCGGCATTGGTTTCTCTACTTCCGTTGCCGTTACAGCTTTCCAGATTTCTACCGTTACTATTCCCAACTCGGCGATACTCGACCAGGAAGGAAAGGTCAATAAAGGCATCCATGTTATTGCCGACAAAGCTGTGGTGGTATATGCGCATATTTATTTTGCCTCGGTATCGGGTGCCACCTTATGTCTTCCGGTGGCAACACTTGGCCGCGAATATCATTCTGTCAATTTCAAACAGGTGGCACAAACATCGGTTAACAGCAATTCCTACTCATATTTCTTTGTAACCGCCACGGAAGACAATACCACCGTAGAGATAACCCCTGCGGCCGCCACCAATGGCGGAAGGCCGGCGAATATTCCTTTTACTGAAACACTCAATAAAGGAGAGGTGTACCAGGTCTTGTCTACCGTTGACCTGACGGGTTCTACCATCCGTTCCATCAATACAGGTTCGGGTTGTAAAAAGATCGCCGTGTTTTGCGGCAGTGGCAGGATTGGTATTGGTTGCCCGGGAGGATCGAATGGTGTTACTTCATCGGACAACCTGTTTCAACAGATGTACCCCAATTCTACCTGGGGTAAAAAATATATAACGGTTCCAAGCGCTACACGCCCGCACAACTTTTACAGGATTGCCTGTTCCAATCCCGGCACGGCCAATGTGAGGCTGAATGGCGCAGCAGTTCCGGCATTTGCCTTTACCAATAACTTTTATTACGAGTTCGACAACAATACCACCAATGTAATTGAATCGGACGAACCGATACTGGTATCACAATATTTTACTACCCAGCAATGCGGTGAACCAACGCCCAATGGCGATCCTGAAATGATTTTCTTAAACCCGATTGAGCAAACCATCAGCGATGTAACGCTTACTTCCATGCGACTGCTCAATACGGGGAGCAATGCACATTACATCAATGTAGTAGTAAAAAATACACCTGCTGCACTCAATTCCATCAAGCTCGATGGCATCAATATTGGCTCCGGGTTTACGCCCGTTCCGCAGGATCCGAATTTTTCATACGCGCAGCTCACCGTAAGCCTCGGTACACACCGGATAGTATGTGATTCCGGTTTTAATGCCATTGCCTATGGTTTTGCCAGTGCAGAGTCTTATGGATATTCTGCCGGTACCAACCTGAAAGATTTGTATCAGTATGTGACGGTCGATAATGAATATGCTACGGTGAATTTCCCGGCAGGCTGTAAAAATTCTCCTTTCCGGTTTTCGATGACCTTTCCCTATCAGCCAACACAAATTCAATGGATATTCGGACCGGCACTAAATGCTTTTGGATTGGCAGATACGACTATTAACAGCCCCGTGGCAGATTCATCCTGGGTGGTGAACGGAAGAACTTTGTACCGCTATAAATTAAACCGCACGAATGTTATTCCCACAGCCGGCACTTATCCCATCAAAATTGTAGCCATCAACCCAACTGCCGATGGTTGCAGCGGCGAACAGGATATTGACTATGATTTGCAGATATTTGATCCTCCCATAGCATCTTTTACATTTACCAATAATGGTTGTATTACCAGCCCTGTGGTATTCCAGGATGCTACTTCCAGTACACCACGACAGGTTATCCGGTGGTACTGGAACTTTGGTGATGGTAATACATCTATCATTAAAAATCCAACGCATTTATATACCGCGCCAGGTTCTTTCCCGTTAAAATTTGCGGTGATAACCGATGTTGGATGCTTATCAGACACGGCAAGACAGACACTGAATATTTCTGATCCGCCAGTAGCCAAATTTGCTGTGCAGGGAACAAGTTGTGAAATGAAGGATGTTACTTTCCAGGATCAGTCAACTGTTCCGGCTGGTGGTACACTGGTAAAATGGTACTGGAATTTTGGCGATGGTACGAACGTAACTGCTTCGAACAACAATCCTGTTTTGCATAGTTATATTGCCACCGGTAACTATACTGTTACACTGGAAGTGGAAACGACTACTGGCTGCCGCAGCCTTTTATACAGCCAGCCGGTGACTATTCACCCGCAACCTGTGGCCAGTTTTACCAACCCGGTTATTTGCTTACCTGCAGCCGGGCTGTTTACAGATAAGTCAACCATTGCTGATGGTTCGCAGAATTTGTTTGTATATGCCTGGGATTTTGGCGATGGCATTATTTCAACACTGCAAAACCCGGTACATAATTATCCCGGTACAGGTCCTTATGCAGTGAAATTAAAAGTGACCAGTAAAGATGGTTGTGCAGACGATACCACGCAAACAATTACTACCATCTATGCACAACCGAAAGCAGCTTTCACGGTAACACCGGAAGTTTGTTTGGGTGCAGCCACCACATTTACTGACAACAGCGATGGGAAAGGATCAGCGGTAACGCAATGGCAATGGGAATTCAAAGACGGAAACTTGTCCACCCTTCAAAACCCAACGCATACTTATACGGCTGCCAATACATATAATGTTTCTCTCTTTATTATAACAGATAAGGGATGTCATTCCGATACTTTGTCCAAAGCAACAGTTGTAAATCCACTGCCGACGGCTAATTTCTCTGTAACAGCGCCGGTATGTGAAACAAAATCTGTCAGCTTCACCGATGCGTCTGCTGCCAATGCAGGCAACCTCGTCAAATGGAATTGGAATTTTGGTGATGGTTCTGCCAATGCCAACGTTCAAAACCCGGTGCATGTATATGGTTCTGCGAATTCCTATTCCGTAGCATTAGATGTAGAAACCAATAAAGGTTGTAAGAGCACGGTTGTAACGATACCTGTTAAAGTAAACAGCCAGCCGGTGCCTGATTTCCTGTCTCCCGATATTTGCCTGAACGACCCAACTGCACAATTCTTTGACAATAGCACCATAGCAGATAATACGCAATCGCAGTTTACTTATTTGTGGGAGTTTGGTGACGGGGCAACTTCGGTACAAAAAGATGGGCAGCATAAATATGCTGCGGTAGGACAATACAATGTCAAATTAACCGTGACCAGCAAGGATGGTTGTGTGAAGGATACTACCAAATCATTTACGGTCAACGGATCGGTTCCACTCGCCAATTTCTCCGTCAATACACCTGCTGATTTGTGCAGTAATAAGGAAGTGAGTATTGTAGATGCAGCTACTGTGGACTTTGGTAAGATCATCAAGGTAGAGATATACTGGGATTACCTGAATGATCCTACTGTTAAAACAGTTGATGCTTCTCCTGCTGCGGGTAAAACCTATGCGCATCAGTATCCTTTATTTGGTGCACCCGCCAGCAAACTCTACCAGGTCCGCTATGTGGTGTATTCCGGTATTACTTGTCTGAACCAGTTTACCCGCATCATAACGGTGAAGGGTACACCAGATATTAAATTTGATTCGATGGCGGCAGTGTGTGAAGAGATAACGCCCTTCCAGGTAAACGCCGCCAGTGAAATATATGGTTATGCGGGAACAGGTATTTACAGTGGTGCAGGCATCAGTGCCACCGGCCTTTTTGATCCCAAAGCTGCGAAGCCCGGTATACATACGATAACTTACCGCTTTAATGCCGACAATGGTTGTACAACTGAAAAAACAAAAACAATTTTAGTGAACCCGACGCCCCTGGTGGATGCAGGTCCTGACCGTTATTTACTGGAAGGTGGTTCGATAATATTGTTGCCGGTGGTATCGGGTAAACAACTGGCGTATCTTTGGTCACCACCTGCTTTCCTGAGTGACAGTAAAATATTAAAGCCAACAGTCAGTGGCGCGCATGATGATTTTGCCGTGACATTGACCGCTACTTCTGCTGATGGATGCGTGGCCAGTGATGATGTAACGGTGAAAGTATTAAAGGCGGTGAAAGTGCCGAATGCATTTTCTCCCAATGGAGATGGCATCAATGATACCTGGGTTATACAATATCTTGAATCGTACCCGGGCTGTACGGTAGAAGTGTATAACCGGTATGGGCAAATAGTATATCATTCGGTGGGTTATGACAAACCATGGGATGGGCGATTAAACGGACAATCATTACCAGTAGGTGTTTATTACTGGATCATCAATCCAAAAAATGGCAGGGAACAGATCAATGGATCTGTGACCATTATCAGATAAAATGAAAACTGCTTTACCAATGAGACAATTATTTCTGATCCTGTGTGCAGTGGTCACTATTACAACATTGCGTGCGCAGCAACAGCCGCACTATACGCAGTATATTATCAACAACTATATCATCAATCCCGCTATTACGGGTATTGAAAACTATACGGACGTTAAGATCAGTCACCGTCACCAGTGGGTGGGGCTGCAGGATGCTCCCGTTACGACTTATCTGACCTTACACAAGCCGTTGGGCAAACAGGATGACCGTACTACCGCCACGTCTTTTGAAACGCCGGGCGAAAATCCGAGAGGAAGAAATTTCTGGCAGGATTATGAAGCTGCAAAACCGCATTCGGGTATAGGATTAAAAATTATCAATGACCGCACCGGGCCCATCAACCGCTTTGCCGGTTATGTAAGTTATGCCTATCATATTGGTATCAGTGCGCAGACAAGTATTGCGGCAGGATTTGAAGCAGGGGTGCGTAATATTTCGCTCGACAGGAGCAAACTTGATTTCGGTGCTGCGAACCCGGTAGATCCGGCAGTATATAATTCAAAAGAGATCAACCAACTGAAACCGGATTTTGGCGCAGGTGTTTGGGTGTATTCGGCAAATTATTTTATTGGATTGTCGGCACAACAAATCATACCGCAAAAAATATATTTTGCTGATCAAACCGTGAAGCAGGAAACAGGCAAACTGGTTCCACACCTTTTTGCAACTGCCGGTTACCGTTTCTTTATCGATGATGATGTTACCATGCTGCCAAGCATTATGTTTAAATACGTGCAGCCGGCACCGGTGCAATTTGATATCAATACCAAGTTCCAGTACCGTGATCTTTTCTGGCTGGGGGCCAGTTACCGTTACAAAGATGGTGTAGCCGGTATGTTTGGTGTAAATGTGTCCAATACTTTCAACCTGAGTTATGCCTACGATTATACTACTTCAAGATTGAATACGGTTAGTAAGGGAACACATGAAATCATCCTCGGTTTCCTGATTGGAAACAAGTATGGTGACTGGTGCCCGCGAAATGTCTGGTAATAATAAAGAAACCGAAGAGTGGATGATTAGATGTAAATGATCCTTTTCTTTTTCATTTCTTCCTGCAGCTTCCTGTCTTTTTCTTCCAGTGATTTTTGTAATTCCCTGGTGCGTTTTTCCGTTTCTTTCAGGAACTGCTCTTTTTCCATCAGTTGTTTCGACATGGCTTCGTTGTATGCTTCTGTCTTTTTGTACAGTTCAAATACCTGTTGCTGGTACAGTGCTTTTTGCATTTTGAGATCCTGTTCCTGTTTTAGTTCATCCCTTACATCATTGTTTATTTTCTGCCAGTTGAGTTTGGCCAGTTCTTCCGCCATTTGTTTTTTGATGGCAGCAATAGCTGCTTTATTGTGTTTGAGTGCAGTGGCGAGTTTGTCCCAATCTATCTGATCGATGGCCTGTTTTGCATGCAGATAGGAAAGCCTGGCCAGTTTCTCCTGGTAGGTTTCACCTTTTACTTTTGGACGTGATGTATCGGTATAAAACTGGTAGCTATAACTGCTGCTCGGTACATAAGGCAGTTGCAGGTTGCTTTCATCTGGTGGTGTGGCATTAACGCTTGATTCCGGGAGGGAAAAATCGATGGTAGTGGAACTGACAGCAGGGGCAGCAGCATCTTCGTTACCGCTGGATTCAACTACTTCCATGATGGCAGGGTTGTCTTCACTTGCCAGTGCTTCTTTTTTCTCTGCCAGAAATTTTTCCAAAGCCGCGATCGACATCTTGTCCTTTGCATCATTAATAACAGCAGGCTTACCGGTTTTATATACCTGGACATTATTTTCATTTGCAGGTTTGCCCACCGTGGGTGTATATAACACGGCTACTGCGGGCTTGTTGCTGATTTGCTGTACGGCAACTTTTACCGGGTTTATCAATGCCACACAACCAATAAATAAAATACTGAGCAGGTAGGCACCGGTACCGTGTTGTTTGGTTTCTTTTCCCTTTACGCCTACTATGCGGCTGATGCGCGCCAGTAATTGTTTTTGATGGTTACCGCTTGCTGCAATGCCTACTGGTAACAACGCCTTCCTGTTTTGCTCGAGTGTCAGCAATGCGCCTGCGTATTGGTGGGGCTGGTACTGGAACTGCAGTACCATATCATCGCAACTGTATTCCCGTTCGCGGCGGATATTGATGACCAGTTGTTTTACAAATGGGTTGAAGAAAAATAATATTTCAGCGCTGGCTACAAATATGTTGACGAAGTAATCATTTCTTTTGATGTGCACCAGTTCGTGCAGCAACACGGCTTCCATTTGTTCGGCGCTCATGTGATTGAGGCAGGCTACCGGTACCAGTATCATTGGTTTTAATACGCCAATGATTTGTGGTGTATCTATCCGGGAAGAAATGACTGCGGTGATTTGTTTTTTAATACCCAGTTGCGCTGCAATATCTCTGACATACATTCTCCATTCAACCGGTAGTTTGGAAATACCGTTGTTCCGTACATCGTCGGCACGGCGCAGGTACAAAAAGAATTTGGTGAACAGAAAAGTAATGCCGGCGAGGTAAATACCGGACAACCACGGTGCGCATGTATCGAGGTAATTGCGTGACACCGTATAAATGGTATAATAATAAGTATTGTCGACCGTCACTGCAGCGGGCGCAAAATTGTCTGCGGGCGCTCCCGTGTATTTATTAATAAGGCTGATAAAAAACCAAATGGTGCCACCGCCAAGCAGATAGATAGCAATACGGTGTTTGGCTGCAGAAGATATGTTTTTAAAAAGGGAAACAATCCCTATATACAATAACCACACAAAGGCAAACTGCCATACACTGTCCAGGAGTGCCCAACCCAATGTTTTCAGGAATGGAAATGCAGTCAGCAGTAGCATTTACTGTTTTTTTAAGTTGTCAAGAAGTTGTTGTATCTCCTCAATTTCTTCTTCACTTGCTTTGTAATTACCCAGGGCCTGTATGACAAGTTGGGTAGGGGAGCCGCCGAATAATCCGTTGATCATCTTTCCCAGCAGGTGTTTCTGTGTTTTTTCCCTGCTGACAGCGGCCTGGTAAATATGCGTTTTCACACTATCGTCGCGCTTCACCAAACCTTTTTCATTCATAATCTGCATCAGCTTCAAGGTAGTGGTATAGCCAACATCTTTGCTTTTTGCCAGTTCTTCGTGTACTTCACGTACACTGGCAATGCCCCTGTGCCATAAAACACCCAGTATTTCCAATTCACTTTCCGTAGGCTTAATGTATTTTGTTGTACCCATGGTTACAGCTTTGTACACTAAAATACGATTTATTTCGTAATACGGATATCCTTTTTTCCACGACTGTGGAATGCGGGCTAATTTAAGGACGCGTTAACAGGTGATGATGTTACAGCAGGGGAGCGTTTATTTTACCGTTGCGTTTTCCCGAAGCAATTTCTTTTCTGCTTCCCTCAACTGACGTGTGGTTCGGGAACTGCCATCATTGCTCCAGCCGGGCGGCATGAGGAAGTATTTTATACCGGTGACAACTGATTTGGAGCGAAAGGCTTTTCTGAAAAGATCGCCCCATGTTTTGAAGGCAATGAATGCAGGGTTGAATGAATGGACATTTTGGGTGAGCCCATATACCGGCCGTTCTTCCTCCGGCTGGAAACTGCCGAACAACCTGTCCCAGATAATTAAAATACCGGCGTGGTTTTTATCCAGGTACTTGACATCGCTGCCGTGGTGCACGCGGTGATGAGAGGGGGTATTGAAAATAAATTCAAACCAGCGGGGCATTTTCTGTACGGTTTCGGTATGGATCCAAAACTGGTAGATAAGACTGATTTGCTGCATGAACAATACCATGAGCGGATCGAATCCCATAACTGGCATCCATGCCCAGAAGAGAAAAGCGCCCGTGGCATTGCCCGTCCATGTTTGCCGCAATGCTGCTGACAGGTTATAGTGTTCGGAAGAATGATGCACTACATGACTGGCCCAGAAATAATTGACAGAATGTGCGGTGCGGTGAAACCAGTAATAAGAAAAATCATCGGCCAGCAGCAACAACACCCAGTACCACCAGGTATTATACTGCAGTTCGAACAAACGGAATTTATACATGAAGGTGAACAGGCCAAAGATCATTCCCTTGGTAAAAAAACCGATGATAACATTACCGATGCCAAGGCCGAGACTGGCAAAAGTGTCCTTTGTTTCGTAAAACTGTTTGTGTTCTTTGTAGGAGAACCAGGCTTCGACAGAAAGCAGCAACACAAAAAAGGGGATGGCATAATATAACAGCGCCGGGGGCATGGCAATCTTTATTTTGGTAAATGTAAGGAATCTGCAAATCTGCGGAAAGGAGAACGGTTGCTTTGTGGCACTGGAAGTACAACTATTTAGTTTATTAATTTCAATGACCGGTAATCATTCAAGAAACTGCTTTGTCCTTTTTTGCTTCGCCAAAAAAAGGTCCAAAAAAGGCGCCCCGAAATCCCTGACTGCCGACAGGCAGGGATACAGCCCGATTTCGGGTCCTTCCTCGATTAAGCATTTGTAGTACTGTGGTGAACAACATCTGTACATTGATTATCGCCTCCAATCCGGGCATACTGCTATTTTTCAATCAACTACTTCAAAGACACAACAGTTTAATAAATTGAATACTTCGCGTAAGGTTAGTTTTGATAGCTCGTGTTGCTTTTTATTGAAACTCTATAGGAGGGGACCGTTATAAAAAGCAAAAGCCCCGGTGTAGACACATCGGGACTTTTGGTATTTGGATCTGATTAGTTGCTGTTGTAAAGATATTACTTCTGATCTACTTTTATAGAAAATTGTACATCTTTTTTTCCGCTGAAGAATGATTCGTATTTCTTCCGGACATCTTCGGGTTGTTTTTTACCGTTGATGGTGAGTTCTCCATTTTTTAATTCAACGGAGAGGTTGCCATTATCGTCCATCTTATCAGCTTTGAGCGCATCCACGAGCTTTTGTAAATTATTATTTTCATCATCGCTGCTGGTGATATTTATTTCTTCCCTGGCGCCGGGATCTTTCACATCTATTTTCATTTCAATCTTCTTCTCCAGCATGGCGGTACTGTGTGATGCCTTTGTATGGTGCACCTGTGCGAGGGTAGGAGCGATTACCAGTGAAACAATCGACATGAGTTTGATGAGAATATTCATGGAAGGACCAGAAGTATCTTTAAATGGATCGCCGACAGTATCACCTGTTACGGAGGCCTTGTGCGGTTCACTCTTTTTGTAATACATCTGTCCGTTGATGTCTACACCCTTTTCAAATGATTTCTTGGCATTGTCCCATGCACCTCCTGCATTGTTCTGGAACATTCCCATCAGTACACCACTTACGGTAGCACCTGCAAGAAAACCTCCCAATGCTTCCGGCCCGAGCAGGAAACCAATTATCAATGGAGATACAATGGCAATAGCACCGGGCAGCATCATTTTTTTAATGGATGCTCCTGTAGAGATAGCCACGCACTTATCATATTCGGGTTTGCCGGTTCCTTCCATAATGCCGGGGATGGTCCTGAACTGGCGGCGAACTTCTTCCACCATGGCCATCGCTGCTTCACCCACTGCACGAATGGCGAGTGAAGAAAATATAAATGGAATCATACCGCCTACAAACAAACTGGCCAGCACTTTTGCTTTATAAATATCGATGCCTTCAATACCTGCCACACCTACAAAGGCTGCAAACAAGGCAAGGGCAGTCAATGCAGCCGATGCAATGGCAAATCCTTTTCCGGTAGCAGCAGTCGTATTGCCCACAGCATCCAGTACGTCGGTTTTTTCCCGAACTTCTTTCGGTAATTCACTCATTTCTGCAATACCACCTGCATTGTCCGCAATGGGACCAAATGCATCAATAGCCAATTGCATGGCCGTAGTGGCCATCATTCCTGCTGCTGCAATAGCAACACCATATAATCCCGCACATTCATAAGAACCCCAGATACCACCTGCCAGTACGAGGATGGGAAGAAAAGTAGATTCCATCCCCATTGCCAAACCACCAATGACGTTGGTGGCATGACCCGTGGAAGACTGCCGGATAATGGACAACACGGGGCGTTTGCCCATGGCTGTATAATATTCAGTGATGATGCTCATAAGTGTACCAACGGCCAGACCGACACCAATGGCACCCATCACACCCCATTTGCTAAAAGATATGGAGCGGAGCGTCATGCTTTCCGGAAGCAACCAGTACACCAATCCCATTGACACGATAGCAGTCAGTACGATGGAACCCCAGTTACCCATGTTCAATGCTTTTTGAACACTGTCGGTACTGATACCTGCTTTATCACTGATGCGCACGAATAATGTTCCCAGAATAGATAATAAGATACCTGTGCCGGCAATCAGCATCGGGAGAATAATAGGAGAGAAACCACCGAGATGATCATCACTGCCTACCAATGTTTCCTGCCCCAGTACGATGGTTGCCAAAACGGTCGCAACATAAGAACCAAACAAGTCAGCACCCATGCCAGCCACATCACCCACGTTGTCGCCCACGTTATCGGCAATGGTTGCCGGGTTGCGGGGATCATCTTCGGGAATGCCTGCTTCTACTTTACCCACCAGGTCAGCGCCTACGTCGGCCGCCTTTGTATAGATACCACCTCCCACGCGGGCGAACAATGCGATTGATTCTGCCCCGAGCGAGAAACCGGTTAATACTTCAATTGTTTTTGTCATTTCAGCGTCGCCTACCAATGCACCCTGGGGAACAAAGACGGCTTTGAGAATGATGTATAATCCGCCGAGGCCCAGCACCGCCAAACCGGCAACACCAAGACCCATTACGGAACCTCCTGTAAAAGATACTTTCAATGCCTGGCTGAGACTGGTTTTAGCAGCCTGCGCCGTGCGCACATTGGCGCGGGTGGCTACTTTCATACCTATATAACCAGCAGTAGCACTAAACACAGCACCGAGGACAAAAGCTAATGCGATAGACCAGTGTGAATTTGGGTTGGCTTTTGCCATTACCCCCAATAAAATACCAACGATAACCACAAAATAGCCAAGTATTTTCCATTCTGCTTTCAGAAAGGCCATGGCGCCTTCACCAATATAATTGGCGATTTCTTTCATACGGTCGGAACCGGCATCCTGTTTTGAAACCCAGTTAAACTTCACCAGCGTGTATAACAGGCCGATAATGCCCATTACCGGAACGAGATAAATCAATTTGTCCATAAGCGTTAATATTCTCTGTGTTTAATTTTTCAGGGATGGCAAAAATAGGGCAAAGCCCTTTAATATCACAGTTTAACGTTATTTTTTTAGGAGCCGGGTCCCTGCCGCATTGATTCCCCCTTATAACGGCTGTCCGCCTGACGGAAAGCAGCGAAAATCACCGGGGATGCATCGTATTTGCCGGTATGATTGCCATGGGTAAACAGTCTTCATCAATATTAGTTTCCGGCATGAAATACCTCCTGTTTATAAGTCCTTTCCTGTTCCTGGCAATTTTCCAGCAAAAGCATTCCCGGGAAGAGATAGAGAAAGCCATGCATTATTATGACCATTTGATTAAAAACACGGATGCTGATTCCATTGCGCTGCTTTTTACACCGGATGGGGATTTGGGAAATATCGCGCATGGCCGGGATTCCATTCGGCGTTTCCTGAAAACATTCAGTCATGTTAAAGTGATTTCCACGGGTTCAGTCACCAGCAGCATCGTGATGGGTGCGGATACTGCATTACAAAAAGGCAGCTATACCCAGGTGGCCGTCATACAGGAAAAGGATACGGTACATGTAAAGGGTTTTTTTACTGCGCACTGGAAATGGCTGGCGGATGGTCAGTGGCATATAAAAAAAATGGAAACGGTGCCAGACAATTAATAATTAAAAATTAATAATTAAGAATTGATAATTAGTTCAAACTTTAAACACAAAAACTAAAGGCCTAAAACGAATAACCCAAAACTTAAGACTTATAACTTATAACTCAAAACCAGAGCCTTTTACCTTCCACCCTAAACCTTCTTCTAGAAATTTCTTGATAGTATCGTTCCGGCTATTTATCTTTGGTACAAACCAGCCATAATCCCTTGGTTATATATAGTTCACCAGATGGTAGTCTTTAACGGCTACCATTTTTTTTAACCCGGGGCAAATGCCTAAATATTTAAATTGCCTGTCCTAAACCTATCTGTATGAATCATGAAATTTTACTCCAATCTTTTATCGAAGAAGTCTGGAACCAAAAAAAACTGGAGGCTGTACCACAATATGTGGATGAAGCCTATGTCATTTCTGTCGATAACGATGATCCCTGGGAAGGGTTGCTCCTCAATAACCAGGAATACATCAAAAGGCTTCATTACTCCTTCGGTTCATTCCCTGATATGCATTTTGATATTCAGTCGACCTTGGGCGACGGTGACTTTGTGGCCGTCACATGGGTACTAACAGGCACGCATAAGGGAAATATTGGTAATATGCCTCCTACCGGTAAAAAGATAAAAGCAAATGGTGTAACTATTTATCAATTCAAAGATGGGAAAGTCTGCGGGCATACACAGGTATTTGACCGCACTACAGTGGCGAAGCAATTGGGGTATATGTAATGTATAAAATTGCCGAACGCATCGTCCAGCTCAAATAGCTATTTACTTTTATCAATATTTCCTGATCCTTTGTTTGTCCATAAAAATATTATTTAACCACTATCTTGCTTGTCACATGCTGGGAATCCTCGTTCAACTGGCCGTATCATGGCTATTGTTAAGCTGGTACAATAACAGCGGTTTATCAGTACTTGGTCTTCGTCCTGCCAAACAACGGATGCTGGACTTTGGTTTCTTTTTACTGGTAACAGCTTTTTGTTGTGCTTCCGGCTTTTTCCTGCGCATGTACTTTGCAAAAGAAAGATGGGAGCTCAACCCGCAGATTAATTGGATGCTTGTACTGAAAGGAGTGTGGCGGAATTTCAAATCTGTCATGTTCGAGGAATTGATATTCCGCGGGGTTGTATTGTATATTTTGATTAAAAGTATTGGTACCACCCGGGCAATTATTATTTCAGCTATTGCATTTGGTATTTATCACTGGTTCTCCCATGAAGTAATTGGCAATCCATCGCAGATGGCCATTACTTTTCTTGTTACCGGAACCATGGGATTGGTGTATGCTTATGCCTATGCCAAAACCTGTTCTTTGTATGCACCCGTTGCCATCCACTTTGGCTGGAATTTTACAAAAGGGTTTTTATTTTCAGAGGGCCCCATTGGGAATGGGATACTCACTGAAGTAAAACCAATACCGGTGGTGAATGTTTCCTATTTTATTTATGTATTGGTCGTATTTGTTCCGCTGCTGAGTGCGTTGCTCATTAATTTTATCCTGTTAAAGAAGAAGCAGCAAGCTGCTTTCCATGAAAGCAGTGCAGCAAAATTGTAACAATAATATACTTGTTTCTTACCTGTAAACTCACTATTTACATACCTGCCTTGATCGCAATCGCATAAATACAGGCTACTATTGTAAGTAAATAATACAGTGCCAGTTGCCCCTTTGCCGGTACCGGGTTTGAAATAAATTTCATTCGTGACAGGAAACCTGGGTGAAAGAACAGGTAAATAAGTCTTGCAATATGTGTTAAACCACCGACAGACAGCAAGACTATGATCACAAAATCCAGAATTGATTTCAGCATAACGACAACTGATTTAGTGAACGTACTTGGCTAAATTTTCTTCATCAATCGTCGGGATGTAAAGCAGGTGTAATAAGGGAGGTTTCTGGTATAAATATAAATGTAAATGCCGTATTGCCCAAACCGTCATGAATTCAAAAACAGTCCCCCTTTGTTCCAACTCACAAATATTGGTTTGTCAAAGACTATTCGCTATCTGCCATCAACCAAATGCCTTCTCCCCAATAAACACTACAATATCTGTCCGCCATTCGGCAGGGTTGGTGACTGTAACCGGGTCGTTCATATAAAATTCAACACGTGCGCCGAGTTTTTTTCCATCTGTTGTGATTTGGTATTGTTCTTCCAGTTTATTTTTCTTCATCCATGTCTCCAGTTCCATATGTGCATCCCGCAGGTTTTTGTAATCACCCATATACGTGGCGTATACAAAATTCCCGGCTGGAAATGTTCCTGCCTGCACCCGTTCATCACCTTGTACCGACTGGGTAACGGGAAATCCAACAGCTACTTCAAATTTGCTCACAGCACTCCATGCCTGGTACCGGAAAAAAGGCGGCATGTCTGCTTTGATTTTATTCTTTTCCAGCCAGATCCGTACTTCACCAATGAGCGGTGGAAGTTTGGCGGCGATTTCATCAGGTTTTACAACTGATACGATAGCCGCATATGGCTGTTCGGGATGGAAACCCACTTTTGGTTCTGACAACATACGTGTACTGTTTAATAATGATAAATACTGCTATATCCATTAAATTCTCCTGCACATAAAATTATGACGCGGTTCATATAATATGTATACGTGGTTGCGACATTTTTAAGGTCAATTGCGACAATGAAAACAAATGCCAGTCATTATTAATAATCGTAGTACGTATGCCGGCTGTTGCGATAACCCGCGGATATGTTTTCCATACTAATTCAAAAAACATGCAATCATCGGGCAGAATGTTGGATTCGTCGAATAGTTTTCTTTATTGGACGGTAGCAATATAGATTAGCATTGTTATTTCATAGGATCTAGTATTTTAAACGGGCAGGGATTTTTATCCTGGCCCTTTTTTTTGCAGCTACATCAATGTAACTTCTGAAAGAATGAAAATAAAAAAGGTGCAACAAAGGCCTGGCCAATCCTGCACCTGTAATCTTGTTCTGCCTTAATTGTGATGATTGTTGCTATTAGTGCGTTAATGTAACTTGTCCCCTGATTTCTCCATCGGGGTGTTTGGCCGTTCCGATGATATAATACCAATTACCTGCTATGAGTGATGCGGCCTCAATCTGCGTTAATGTTCTCTGGCCGGAAATGGAATCTGTTCTTAAGGTATCAGCGCCGAAATGCCAGGTTGAATCAAAGATTTCACCGTTCTGTCCAACAGGCCCATTGTAAAAACCACCCAGTGTTGGTGCTCCTGACAAATCTTTCCAGGTTGTTTTATAAGTTAGCACCATGGTTGTACTGTCGTAAGATCCGCTGATTACAGCGGTAGCGCTGTCCGTAGAATCGGTTATTGGTGGAACCACACTGGCACCATTGGCATTTCCACTGACAGAATATACAAAGTGAAGGGGTGCGGGGTTGTCATCTTTTTTACAAAACGTAAGAGACAAGGTAAATGCGGCAAAGAACAGGTAAACAGGAAGCGGTTGTCTTTTTGTGACACTGAGAATAGTCTTCATAATAGGAAATTTTTGTTAACAAAAAATATATGTGAAGACGATAAAATACAGTGCCATTTGTTTACAGGCGCGATTAAAAGAAAATTAATATAGCAGTGAGGTAATATTTACACAGTGAGGGCAATGATGTGCCATCATGCGGGCAAGTTTATAACAACAGGTGCAAAAGATAATTTACCTGTATATAAATATAAATAAGAATGCAGTAAATATTGCCACCAGGAGATAGGACAGGTTGTTTACCCGCAGGCGGTGCCGCGTACTGGTGCGGAAAAGACAAACCAATGCGGCCAGCCCGGCGACTGATGGTATAAAAAATATACATGCAGCCTGGTAATATGTTAATTTGATGCAGTCGATCACCGCAACCATATTTAACAACGTAAAGAATAGTATGGCAGATGAGGATATAATCCATCCCGAAGGCCTTGTGACGATGAACAGAATAAGTCCGCTTACATTTACCAATAGCAGCATCCCCAGCGATACCAGTTTTTCCGTGGATGAAAAACCTTCTACCGGTGTGATATCACTGATGTGCAGGTTGCTATTTGCAATAAGCTGGGAAGTAAAAACCAGCAAGGCTGCATCTGCAGCGATGATAAACAGCAGCAATCCTATCACATATTTTTCTCCGGCGGGTCTTGGCATCAAATAATGATTATAGGAGAGTTGATAAAATTTGTCCGGTCAAGGCTGATGCCCAGTTTGCATATTCTTTACCGGAAGGATGCAGTCCGTCACCGGCGAGCAGGCTGCTATCGTTGGCAGCTTTCCGGGAACCGGGAGTAATATCTGTATAATGACAGCCCATTTTCTTCGTAATTGCGGCATTGGCAGTATTGTATGCATCTATTTCCTTTCCAATTTGTGCCCGATCCCTTCCATTGGCAAATGGTGTAACACCCCAATCGGGGATGGATACAACAAACACACGATCTTTTTTATTTCCTGCAAATACAATGGCACGTTCCAGCAGTGTGGTGAAACCTGGAATATACGATTCCAGGGAAGCGCCGCGGTATTGGTTATTAACGCCTATCAGTAATGTCACAATATCGTAGGGTGGTTGCAGAAATGTGTTGTCAATCCCCTTCATGAGCTCATCTGTTGTCCAGCCGGTTTTTGCGATAATCTCCGGTGCCTGTACCATTTTTCCTTTTTTGCGCAGCAACTGTACAGTTTGATAAGGAAAAGAATCATAGATGGGCACACTTTCTCCAATGGTGTAGGAATCGCCGAGTGCGAGGAGACTTAATGTATTTGCCGGTTTCATTTATTTAAAGATAAAAAGATAACCGATATAAGCGCCGGTGATCAATATCGCGGCAATGGTTTTATGCCGGATACTGTCCATGCTTCGTTTCTTCAGCATCCTGTAATTAATATAGAGATGCAGGAGCCAGAAAACGACATAAGCTTCTGCTGTTTCTTTGGAATGATTGGCTGTTCCCATCGCCATGCCTATCGCAAAACCGGAGAAAATAAATAGTATGATGAACAGAACGAATACAATGAGGTTTATGACAACGATTCTTAGCATGTGTTGTATGATTCATAGTTCATAGGTTATGGATGTGGGTAGTGGTTAAAAGTCAAAGGCCAAAAGGTTGTAAGTTATAAGTTATAAGTTTTGAGTTTGTTATTTGTTATTTGGGATTTGGGATTTACTTTATAGCCGCTGAAATTACTCACTCTTTCTTATAACTTAATACTTACCACTTAAAACTATAAACTACAAACTATGAACCGTTTTCCCCTCACACTTCCGTCGTCCATTTATCGCGATCGTCAGGTGCGAATTTCCAGGGGGCAAAATTATTTTCCACATTGCTGAACATGGTATTCCATTCCTGCGGTGCATTGCTTTCTTCCATCACCAGGCTGCGGCGCAATTCCAAAATAATCTCGAGCGGGCTAATGCTGACAGGACATTCCTGCACACAGGCATTGCAGGCTGTACAGGCACGCAATGCTTCCACGGAAATATAATCGTGCAGGAGCGTTTTGCCATCGGCTATAAACTGTCCCTTGTTGGCATCTATATTTTTTCCCACTGCCTCCAGCCGGTCGCGCGTGTCCATCATAATCTTGCGGGGTGATAAAGCCTTACCGGTTATGTTCGCAGGACACGCAGCGGTACACCGGCCGCATTCGGTACAACTATAGGCATCCATCAAATTGCGCCAGCTAAGTTCCATTACATCTTTTGCGCCAAAACTGGCAGGTGTTGCTGCGTCTGTGGGTGCGAGCTCCGGTTGCATGGCATACAATACCTCTTTTTGTATGGCCGGCATATTGCGCATATGCCCTGCCGGTAGAAGGCGTGCGTAATATGCATTTGGAAATGCCAGTAATATATGCAGGTGTTTGGAGAAAGGCAGGTAATTCAGGAACGCCAGTATTCCTGCAATATGCAGCCACCAGGCAGTTCGTTCAATTCCTTCCAGGGTGCCGCTGCCCAAACCACCCAGGAGTGGATGCAGCCAGGAAGAAATAAGGAAATTACCTGTAAGGTGATCGCCATAATGTCCCGCACCACGCGATTGCAGTATAGTATCGCAGGCATTCATCGTAAGAAAGAGACCCATTAAAATGATCTCGGTAATGAGAATATAATTAGCATCGCTGCGCGGCCATCCATCCAGGTCATGACTGATAAACCGCTTTAGCCTGATGATATTTCTTCGGATAAGAAATATCACACAGACTGCCAGCACACCGATGGCCAGCAGCTCAAATGCATTGATTAGTATCGCATATACATTTCCCAGCCAGCCCATAAACAAACGATGCGTACCGAATATGCCATCGAGTACTATTTCCAGTACTTCGAGGTTGATGATGATAAAACCTGCATAGATAACAAAGTGCATCAGGGCCACCAGTGGATTGCGGAACATTTTTTTCTGACCGAAGGCAAGCAACAGTACATTTTTCCACCGTGCAGAAGGGTTGCCGGAATAGTCTTCTTCCTTGCCGAGCAGGATATTTCTCCTGATGGCGCGGATTCTTTTTGCAAACAGGAAGCTGGCGGAGGCAAGGAGCAGTACAAATACCAGTTGTGGTATATATTGCATACAACTATTTTGGATGGGCTAAATTAAAGGTTTTACTTTTAGTGTACAGTTTTGTTGTATTTTGTTTTTAAAATAACAGTACCGTGGCAAGCGAAAAAAATTATATACTGGATGCAGCTACTGCAGAGAAGAAACTGCAGCGCATGGCGTATGAAATACTGGAGAACAACCCTGATGAACACCATCTCATCCTGGCCGGTATCCGCGAAAGCGGTAGTGTCATAGCCCGGAGGATACAGCAACACCTGCAAAAGATAAGCGATGTGCAAACAGAATTGCTCACCATCACCCTCGATAAAAAGTATCCGACGACGGTAACGCTTAGTAAGGAAATGAATTTCGACGATAAAGTGATCATTGTCATGGATGATGTGGCCAACAGTGGCAAGACACTTTTATATGCGCTGAAACCTTTTATGGAATACCATCCCCGCTCAATTGAAACACTGGTACTGGTGGAAAGAAGCCACAAAACATTTCCTGTAAAGCCCGACTATGTTGGCTTGTCCATTGCCACCACCTTGCAGGAGCATATTTATGTTGAGGAAGAGAATGATAAAGTTACGGGGGCCTACCTTGACTAATTAATAAAATAAAGGGTGAATCTTGAACTTCCCCCTGCCATCCAATTCGATGGCCGGAGCAGGTACTTTTAATATATTGAAAGTAAAAAAGATTGTCTTCAATAGTTTGCTGTGCGTTTTAATTTTTGTCAGATCAATATCGGGGGAAAGAAAGAAACGGCGTGTCCTGGGAATGTCCGTTCGGTCAAATTTGTTTCCCTGTTTATCGGTCCATTTATTTTCAGTACCACCCAGCATGCCATCAGAACCATAACCCACGGCAATGTTTAGCCAGCGGGGAAGCGAACTATTGGGGAAAAAGGATTTTATATTCGTACTGATCCAATAGGTTTGGCTGTTATAATCTTTCAGTGTTCTTTCTATCAGCCCCTTTCCAAAAAGTTGATTGCGGCGGCTGATTAGTTCTGACGGGTAATCATACGGCCAGTAGCTCATTTTTATTTGTATCCGCTGATCCTTCCAGCCCAGTTCCTGCCAGATAAAAGCACCGGCGCCAACGATATTCGCCGTCATATCACCCCAACTGAAACCCCATTCGGCCGAGAAGCCATCCTGTATTTCGATGATACTCTGGTAAGCCACCGCACTGATGCCACCAAATATGACGCTTTTTTTTCTGGACAATCCTGTCCATTCCCACATTTCGGAAGATACCCTTCCTACATTGTAGGCGGTCCATACATGACCGAGTTTGTCCATCTGGTTCCATTCGTCGTTGTCATTAAAAAAATGAAAGGAGGAGCGGGGATAATTAGCGTACCAGGTTTTGTTAAGCGCTATATAGCTGCCGGTCCACAGACCTGCATGAACACCCGCTATCAGCCACAGGCGTTTTTTATTGATGGAATCCTTTTGGGCATCATGAAAGAAGCTATTGTTAAGGCGGGTATAGTCAGTCCCGGTAATTTTTTTCATTGGTTCAGCAATCGTAAACATTTCCCGTGACAGACTGTCTGTGCCTGTAACCAAACTATCCTGCCCATAGACCGGTAACAAAAAGAAAACAAACAAAAAAGGGGAAAATATTTTTTTTATCAGCAGCAAACAATGAATATTTATAGCGTGGCTGGGTAAAAACATGGTTGTGTACAAAAATACGGGTAATGAGGGTTAATGGATTGTCAATTGCCAAAAATCAATAACTTCAGACTTTAAACGAATACTCACTAAAAAACGTGTATATGGATGCTGCCATTCAGGACAAAGTAAACAGCTGGTTAAAGGGAAATATCGACCAGTCAACAAAAGATGAAATCACCCGCTTACAAAAGGAAAACACGAAGGAACTGGAAGACGCTTTTTACCGCAACCTGGAATTTGGTACAGGCGGATTGCGTGGAATCATGGGCGTTGGCTCCAACCGGATGAACAAATACACGATTGGCATGGCGACGCAGGGTTTTGCCAATTATTTGAACAATACTTATCCCGGCGGCCCGGTTCGCGTGGCCATTGCGCACGACAGCCGTAACAACAGCCGTTTCTTTGCTGAAACAACCGCCAATGTATTTGCCGCAAACGGCATCAAGGTTTTTTTATTTGAAAGTCTTCGTCCCACGCCGGAACTCAGTTTTGCCATCCGTCATTATGGTTGCCAGGGTGGTGTGGTATGTACGGCTTCGCACAATCCCAAAGAATACAATGGCTACAAAGCATACTGGAACGATGGCGGGCAACTGGTACCGCCGCACGATAAAAATGTTATCAGGGAAGTGGAGAAAATTGCATCACTCAGCGATGTGAAATGGAGTGGGGGTGAAGTAAATATTTCCATCATTGGAACGGAGACCGATGAAGCGTATATAGAAATGGTAAGAAGCCTGAGTGTTTACCCGGAAGTGATCGCCAGGCAGCACGATCTGAAAATTGTCTATACACCGATACATGGAACAGGAATTAAACTGGTACCACAGGTATTAAAACGTTTTGGATTTACCAATGTAACAATCGTAGAAGAACAATCGTTGCCCGATGGTAATTTCCCCACCGTGGTATATCCCAACCCGGAGGAAAGCGAAGCCATGAGCATTGGCTTAAAGAAGGCGAAGGAACTGGATGCCGATATTTTACTGGGTACCGATCCGGATGCAGACAGGGTGGGCATTGCCATTCGCGATCATAAGGGAAACTGGGTGCTCGTCAATGGCAACCAAACTGCCGTGCTGGCCTGCAACTATATGATTGAAGCGAGAAAAGCCAAGGGTATTGCAAGGCCAAACGATATGGTGATCAAGACTATAGTCACAACCGAATTGATCGATGCCATTGCAAAAGCGAATGGGGTGAATTGTTACAATGTACTCACCGGTTTTAAATGGATAGCAGAACTAATCAAGGAAAAAGAAGGTAAGGAAGAATACATTGTTGGCGGTGAAGAGAGCTACGGGTTGATGATTGGTTCAAAGATCCGCGACAAGGATGCCATCAGTGCGGTGGCACTGCTGTGTGAAATGGCAGCTTATGAAAAGAACAAGGGGAGAAGCCTGTACGATAAACTGATTGACCTGTATGTGCAGTATGGTTTTTATAAAGAATCCCTGATATCTATTACAAAGAAGGGAATGGATGGACAGCAGCAGATAGCTGCGATGATGGAAGGATACCGGAGCAATCCGCCCAAAACGATCAATAGCGTCGCCGTGGCGCAACTGCTCGATTATGAATTAAGAACCGGGAAAGATTTGCAAAGCGGAAAGAGCTGGGATATAACCTTACCCAAATCAAATGTGTTGCAATTTATACTTGCGGACGGAACAAAAATTTCCGCGCGGCCCAGCGGTACGGAGCCCAAGATAAAATTCTATTTCAGTGTGCATACCAAACTGGACAATGCGGCGAATTTTGATAAAGTAAACGTTGAGCTGGATAATAAAATCAAAGGGATTATTGAGGATATGAAACTGAAGTAGGTAGGGTTTATAGTTTATGGTTTATAGTTAATGGTTGTTGATAAATTAATGGAAGCTTCTTTATATTGAAGAAAGCAGTCCGCTGATATTTGTTCAATTTGCATTGCCTTAAAAAGATAACAGTTCTTTCTGATTTGCTGAACGGGTATTTGGCTACTTTTAGTTGATCATCCTTATCTGCTCAACAACACAAACCATTACTATGAAGCCCTGCTACTGTTTCCTGCTTTGCACAACAGCATTGCTGTTCTCTCTTTCTTCCTATAGCCAGGATATTGAAAAAATCAACTTCGACACAAAGGACTCCGATAACGGTTATTACCTCGCCGTTCGCCCACAATCAAAAAACATTAAAGGAGTACTGGTACTGCTCACCAGTTTTATTCCCCCGGAATACCTGTTGTCAGAAACTAAATTGCATAATGTCGCATATGCCAACGATCTGCTCATGGTCTTTGTCTATACCAAATTAAAACTCTATGCCGATCAGCCCACTGTGCAACGCCTCGACGTGATCATGAAAGATATTGCAGATCGTTTTAAAGCAGATACCGAAAAGTTTGCGGTGGCGGGTTACGATGAAGCAGGCAATATCGCCCTGCGGTTTACCGAACTCACGTATGAAAAACCTTCGCAACACCCTGTACAACCAAAAGCAGTCATGGGTATTGATGCCAATGTTGATTTATTTGCCCTGTGGAAGTGGTCGGAAGGACAAATAAAAAAGAATTATTACCAGGGCTCAGTAGGAGATGCACATTATTATATCGATACCATGACAAAAGACAATGGTACCATCGAAGCACATCCGGAAAACTATGAACGACTGACACCATTCCACAGCGACAAAGAGACGCCGGGTAATGAACAGTTCCTGAAAACAGTTCCGGTTCGATTATATTATGATACCGATATTGACTGGCAACTCAGGAACCGCCGCAATAGTTACAATGATACCAAAATGCCTGCTGCATCAGAGTTAATCAAACGATTATTGCTGATGGGAAATACAGAAGCGTCGTTCATGTCTTCTGCCCGGCCGGGCCTTCGAAGTAACGGTATGCGTCACCCGAATTCATTGTCGATTGTAGAAGAATCAGAATGCATCCAATGGATAAAAAAAAGCCTGCACATCTTCAATCCGCAAACATTTGTTCCACCGTATAAACTTCCCAGGCTGCCGGGTTGGGATACGGAATTGTTTGAACTGCCGCCCGATTTTGCTGAAGGCTTTACCTACAAAGGTGTTGAAGACATTCGCTTTACCGGCGGTTGGGGGGATAGTACCAGTACTGATTACTGGAGTTATGCCTATCTCTGGTGGCTGGATGGAAATGTTTCAATTGATGCAGTTACTCTTCAAACTAACCTTACCAAATATTACGCAGGACTGGTTGGCAGGAATATTGAACCAAGACATATACCGTCGAACAAAATTATTCCGACAGTAGCGGCTGTTAAAAAGATAAAGACTGTTGCTAATGACCTCGCTACGTTCAGTGGCGATGTACACATGCTGGATTATATGATGCAAAAGCCCATTGTGCTCAACCTGGTTGTTCACGTACTCAATTGCGGTTCGCCCAATCATACAGCTGTATTCGTGGAAGTGTCCCCGTCAGCCACATCAAACAAGGTATGGCAGCAGTTTGCGCAAATAAGGGAGGGGTTTACCTGTGGGGAAGGGAAATAAGGTTTATAGTATTAAGTAGTAAGTTATAAGTTTTGAGTGATAGGTGGGAGGAGAAAGGAGGAAGGTAGAAGGTATAAGAGATAAGGTAGGAGGTGGATGGTGCAGCAATAAAAATCCCCGCAAGAATATGTACGCCTGCGGGGATAGCTATGTTTCATCCGTTAAGATAACACCTGCTCGCTAATCTTACCGGTCTTTTTATTTTTCAGGATCACTTTTTTCGCACCATAATGAGTTACTTCCTCTTTTACCAAATAATGATCTTTATCGTAATCTACAAGGTGACTGTCCTTGCCTACACCCGTTCTACCGCGCCATACATCCAAAATAACGGGTTCCCATAATTTTGTTTTTGCAGATTTATACGCAGCATCGAGTACCGCATTCACTACGTAGCCGTCATAGAAGGTTTCCCTTGGTGCCTTGCCAGATTCCATCGCATTAAACATATCCATGAACATATGATTATAACCCAGTTCATTCAATTCATCTCCCACAGGGAAAAGCCAGCCCGTGTTACTTTCTGCCTTTTCCGCCACGTAATCACCACCCTTGCCCGTAGTGAACATTTCAAAGCCGGTGCGTAAAAAGCTGTTGACCCAAATCGCCATTCTCATATTTGACCAGGCCAATGGCATGATCTTCTGCATCGATTGGTTTTACCTGCGTATCTGCCCAGCACATTACTTCCACCGGCTTAATGTCTTTGCCGATATAGCTGCGGGTGATTTCCACGCAATGACAACCGAGATCAAGAATACAACCGCCACCAGCCTGTTCAATATTCCAAAACCATTCGCTGTGCGGACCGGGATGTGTTTCCCTTGACTTTGCCCACAATACCCTGCCCACGGCGCCATTTTTTACACTCTCAAATGCCTTTAAAAATTTGGGTGTGTATACAAGGTCTTCCAAATAACCATTAAAAATACCTGCTTCTTCTACTGCCAGCAGCATGCGTTTTGCTTCTGCAGCATTGCGGCCAAGCGGCTTGGTGGTGATGACTGCTTTTTTATGTTTGCAGCAAAGCATCACGGCTTCTTCATGCAGGTTGTTGGGAAGGGAAATGCATACCACATCCACATCGGGATGCGCGATGGATTCTTCCATATTCGTAGTAACATGGCCCACATTGTAATCGGCAGCAAATTTCTTTGCACTTTCCTCACGACGGGAATAAATGCTCACAATTTTGTCTTTGCTCCGGTAACCCTGCAGCGAATCTGCATAAAAGCGACCGATAAATCCTGAACCCAGCATAGCAATTCGTTTCATAATGACCAGTTTGATGTATAGATTAAAATGATTGAATAAAATAATTACGTTATCACGTACTATATTAAGCTGCCTGTTTGATTTCTTTCTTTTCCCGGAAAAAAACCAGGAAGTAAACCAGCACACCTGCTGCGATATAGGCAGGGACATACCAAATATCTTTCCATACATGTCCATTCGATACCTTGTGCATGTCTACAATATACCCGCTGAACCAGGTGCCGATAAACATGCCCACTCCGTAGGTAGCAAAGGTAAACAGACCTTGCGCTGCATTTTTGATTTTTTCACCGGCCTTTTTCTCCGTGTACATATATCCTGTAACAAAAAAGAAATCGTAACAAACGCCATGCAGTATAATGCCGGCATACAACATCCAGGTACCTGCGCCGGTATCGCCATATGCAAAAAACAGGTAACGAAGTATCCAGGCCGTCATGCCCAGCAGCAGCATTTTCTTGACGCCGATACTATTGAACAAAAAAGGAATGGCCAGGATAAAAATTCCTTCCGATACCTGCCCGAGTATCATTTTACCAGCGGCATTTATCATACCCACTTCATTCAAAAATGGATTGGCAAATCCATAATAAAAGGAGAGCGGGATACAAACCAATATGGCTGCTATAAAAAATATCAGGTAAGGTTTGTCTTTAAACAGTACAAAAGCTTCTGTACCCAGTGCTTTTGATGCAGAGGCATCGGCGGCCTTGCCTTTGGGTGGTGTATTCGGTAAAATAAAACTGATAAGCCCCAGAAAAGCCGAAACGCCAGCGGCAATCAAAAAAGTTGAACTTGTTTTTTCAAGACCGAGGTTGCCAATTACCAGGCCGGCTACAATCCATCCAATCGTGCCAAATACACGTATCCAGGGAAATTGTTTCCCGGGATCATTCATCTGGAAAAATGCCACACTGTTTGACAATGCAATCGTGGGCATGTACATTAGTGAATACAATAAAATTACCCAGTAAAAAGTACCATTGCCGGTAATCTTTGTGGCAAGAAATAACAAACATGCACCTATCAGGTGCAATACACCCATTAATTTTTGTGCGGGAAAAAATCGATCAGCAATCAATCCTACAAAGAAAGGGGAGATCATTGTAGCAATCGCCAGTGCACTGTAAGCAGCGCCAATTTGTACACCGGTAGAGCCCAGGTGTTCACCCATATAAGTTCCCATGGTAACATACCATGCACCCCAGATAAAATACTCGAGAAACATCATAATTGCCAGCAGAATACCAGTATTAGCTTTCATACCCGTTGTTGTTTTGGTGAGCCTTATTGAATTGGAAATATATTATTTATTAGCCTTTTAAAAAAACAAAGAACCAAGAACCAAAAGTCAAAAACCAATAACTCTAATCCATGAGCTGTAAACTATAAGCCTTCCTCTGCCAATCAAACCGAAAATTTACGAAAGAAAAACTTACCGTGAATATATTTTGCAAAGCAATTATCTTGCAAGCAGATTATGAGAAAATTTGAAGATACTTACCGTCATAAAGGGCTTAGAAAAAAGTTGACAGACCTCCTGCGTTCAAAGGGCATCACCGACGAGCGGGCGCTGGAAGCCATTAATAATATCCCAAGGCATTATTTCCTGGATTCCGCTTTCGATGAAGTCGCCTATGAGGACAGGGCCTTCCCCATTGCACAGCACCAGACCATATCACAACCTTATACGGTAGCTTATCAAACCCAACTGCTGGAGGTAAAACCTTTTGATAAAATACTGGAGATTGGTACGGGCAGCGCTTACCAGGCATCTGTTTTGGCAGAAATGGGCGCGCAGGTATTTACCATCGAACGGCAGAAACAATTGTATGATAACAATCGTCAATTTGCCTTCCTCAAAAAATACCCCCATATCAAGTTTTTTTATGGCGATGGCTATGAAGGCCTGCCTACCTATGCGCCATTTGACAAGGTAATTGTAACCGCGGCTGCGCCTGTTATTCCTCCAAAATTGATCGAACAATTGAAAGCGGGTGGTAAAATGGTCATACCATTGGGCGAAGCACCGGTACAGCGCATGCTGCGCATTACAAAAAATGCGGACGGCAGTACCAGCACCGAGACTTTTGATAATTTTTCCTTTGTGCCAATGCTGGAGGGAAAGAATAATTAACGCTTATGCCATGCTGAATTCCTGCAGGATGGCGTAAAAACGAAATACATCTTCGTAAGAATTATACAGCGGGGCAGGAGCGACCCTTATCACACCCGGTTCACGGTAATCGACAATGATGCCGCTTTCTATAAACTTTTCATGTATCGCCTTTCCGTTGTCACTGAAGTAAAGGCTGAGTTGCGCTCCGCGCTGTTCCGGTTCGGAAGGGGTGATGATCTCAAATGAAAGATGTTCCAGTTGTTTCAAAAGGTATTCCAGGTAAGCTGTCAGGCGGATACTTTTTTTCCGGACAGCCTTGATGCCGGCTTCTTCAAATATTTCAAGCGATGCTTTTAATGCCACCATATTAAACACCTGCGCGGTGCTAATTTGCCAGCCTCCGGCGCCGGGTTTTGGCATAAAGCCTTTTTCCATTTTAAACCTTGTCTTTTCATCATTGCCCCACCAGCCGCCAAACCGTGGATAGGAAAGATCATTGGCATATTGCTGGTGGATATATATGCCGCCCACAGCACCGGGTCCTCCATTGAGATATTTGTAAGAACACCATACGGCAAAATCAACTTCCCATTTATGCAGCGACATCGGCACATTGCCCGCCACATGTGCCAGGTCAAAGCCAGCTTTTGCGCCTGCCCGGTGTGCCGCTTCAGTAATGGTTTTGATATCGTACAATTGCCCGGTATAGTAATTAATGCCACCCAGCAATACGAGTGCTATGGTATCCCTGTTATCTTCTATCAGTTTAGTAATATCATCAGTACGTAATATTTTCTCTCCTTCGCGGGGCGCGATTTCAATAATCGTATCGTCGGGTATCAGGTCATAAAAGCCTACCTGTGTTTCCACCGCATACTGATCGCTGGGGAAAGCGCCCGCTTCCATGATGATCTTGTTGCGTTTTCCCGAAGGCCGGTAAAACGACATCATCAGCAGGTGAAGGTTTACGGTCAGTGTGTTCATCACCGTTACTTCATCGAGACGGCAACCCATCATATTGGCCAGCGGCTTTTTACAATAGTCCTGGTAAAACAACCAGGGGTTGCGTGCATGGAAATAGCCACCCACTGCCAGATTCTTCCAATCCTTCAGTTCCTGTTTGATGGCTTTGCCCACATGTTTTGGTTGCAGGCCAAGTGAATTGCCACAAAAGTAAATTGCTTTTTTGCCCTTATGCCTGGGAAAATAAAAACGTTTGCGGTAACGCTCCAGTGGATCTTTTTCATCCAGCTTACGGGCATATTCAATAGTTGCTTCGAATGACATGTCCTTTTATTTGCAGCACAAAGTAAGAAAAGGCCCATGAATGATAGTGAATAAATTAACTGTTTCGCTGTCGTCAATCATTTCAATCACTGCCTGCCGTCATTTTTCCCAGCCTCCTGCTGAATGAGATTTGTGTTCCGAAAAAGGTAAGGCTCCTACCGTTTTGATTTATTATACACTAAACCGCAGGTTATGAAAAAATCATCACACAAGTGGAGTTACATACTCCTGGCAGCATTCCTGCTCGCTCTGGCCGGTTGCGAAAAAATCGATCAGTTGCCCAGTATAGCCCCCAAACTTTGTAAGGTTACCAATATTGTTTTTTACGAATTCAAAGGGGGGCCTTACAATGCCAAATTTTATTACAATAATTATGGCAACCCCGACAGTGTTATTTATGAACGGGTAAGTACAAACCTGCCAAACCTCCTGTTCCGCTATGATTCGAAACAACGGATCAAAGAATGCCTGGCATACTACGGCAATACCACTACAGGTCCATATGAAATATGGCACAAATACGGATATAATAACCGGGGACAGGTAGTCATCGATACCATATATGTTTTCGGCACCAATGGCGGCAACCCTGAAACAGATCCACACATGGGCAGGCGCATCAGTTACCTTTCGTATGATGTAAAAGGAAGGATCATCAAAGATTCCCTGTTTTACCGGCCGCCGGAAAATTTTACACCACTGGTTAAAACTTTCCAGTACGACAGTTATGGCAACCTGGTGAAACCTGGAATGGTATACGACAACTACCTTAACCTGCACCAGTTGCATCCCATCTGGCAAATGCTCGACCGGGACTACAGTGTCAACAACCCGTTTGCTGCAGTTTCCTATAACAATTACCGGCTGCCGCTGGAATTCGATCAGCCACAGAGTTATGCTTCCTCACAATTTCCGTTTCTGTACCCTTCACGTGGGTTGGAGAAAAGCGAAATTACTTATGAATGCAGATAATTGATCCGCACCCGGAAGCAGAAGATAGATCAGCTAGAGCCGGGCAGGCAGAGCACCTGTTCCGGCTTTTTATTTTACAGAAAATCGGTAATGGCATGTATCACTTTGCTGTCGCGGTAAATATTCCGGTGACCAAGTCCATGCGTGATCATAAAGTGTACATTGGTGTACTGTTTGTCGATCACAGGTTGTACATCTTTTAAAGGGGTGATGTCATCGGTTGAATCGTGTACCCACAATATGTCCGCATGTATATGTTGCAGCGCGCGGGGTATCGAAAAATAATAGGGATCAAGACCGCTTTTTTGTTTGATGATCTGTTCAAATGTCTTTCTAACGGCATTGTCCAGTTGTAAAAAAGAAAAAAAAGTATCGACAGCCGTTTTCGTTTCTGTTGCAGGAGCAATCAGTGCAATTTTTATATTGTCATCGTACTGTAGTTTTTCAATAAAATGAGTGATGGCCAGTCCGCCGAAGGAATGCGCCACGAAACTTTGTATGGGCCCAAACTCATCGTAAATTTTTTGTATGGTTTTAATATAGAGCGGCAGCGTGATTTGTTTACCGCCGGACATACCATGTGCGGGTGCATCGAATGCCAGTACTTCGTAATTTTTTTTGATAAGAGGATTTATATACCGCTCAAAGTTCTTGCAGGATGACTCAAAGCCATGTAGCACCATTACTTTTTTGATTCCACCTTTGTTCCACCGAAACCCTTTCACCAGGATGCCATCAACCCTGGCAGATAATTTCTCCCCTTTATTAAATACAGGCGGGTAACTTTTTTTTGTTCTGCGAAGCGGTGTGCAGAATAATTCAAATGCTTCCAAAGCTGCCTTCTTTTTCGATACCAATGCCAGCAGGTTTAGCTTACCCCTGATGTAATTGACAGCGATTTTTTGTCCTAATTTCATGTCCTGTAAAAGTTGATACCTGCCCGTTGATTTAATTCTTTGCAAAGAAAAGTAAAACTGTCATCACAGCAGGCAATTATCAATATAAAATTTGTGTATGAAAATTGTATTGGTAGGAACCGGGAATGTAGCAACAGTACTGGGTAAAAAGCTGCGCGCGGCAGGACATACCATCCTGCAGGTGGCAGGTCGAACTGCTTCTTCCGTTGAATCGCTGGCTGGTGAACTGGATGCATCGACTTGTTTACAATTTGATAATCTAACAAAGGATGGAGATATTTATATACTTGCAGTCAGTGACCGTGCGCTGGAAAAAGTATCCGCGCAATTGTCACTAAACGGTCAAACAGTAGTCCATACTGCAGGGTCACTGCCAATGGACATATTGAAAAATGTATCTGCACATTATGGTGTATTCTATCCATTCCAGAGTATCAACCGGGAAGTAGTTCCGTTGCCTGATATTACTATGTTTATTGACGCCAGCGATGAATCAACGAGACAACAACTGTTATCACTTGCAAATTCTATTTCCACCAATGTTGGCGAAGCAAACGATGAACAACGAAAACAATATCACCTGTGTGCCATACTTGTCAATAATTTCAGCAACTACTTTTATGCAGTGGCAGAACAGTATTGCAGGCAGCACCAGCTTGATTTCAGCAAATTATTGCCGCTGATCATGGAAACAGCCCGTCGCCTGCAGCAGTTTTCTCCCGCACAGGTACAAACAGGCCCGGCCATCCGGCACGATGACAGCACCATTCAAAAACACCTCAGCCTGCTGAATGATGATCCGCCTTTGCAGGAATTGTACCGCCTGCTTAGCAAAAGCATTCAATCTTTTCCCTGGAAAGTGTGACCCTGATCAAATTGAGGAATATTTATCATTAACTGGTACAAAACTTGAAACAGTAATGAAAAAACTATGTGGTGCAAATACAACCGCGGCTTCCGCTTTCTTTTCATTGTACCATTCTTAACAATAGTTCTCCCTGGCGTGACTTCCTGCGCAAAAAAAACAACACCCACTGTGGCACATGGCAATCCTGCTGTCAGAACGGCCACTTACCGTGAACGGGTAATCACACTCACCAATCTTAATGTCGATATTATTAATGCCGTTAACAATTACCGCAAATCAAAAGGGCTTGTTCCATTGCGGATATTGTCCATTGCATCCGTAGAAGCGGCAAAACACAGCCAGGCGATGGCCAGTAAGCGCGTGGCCTTTGGCCATTCCGGTTTTAACCAGCGCGCCATCGTCCTTGCCAATGAATTGAATGGTTCTTCTTCCACTGGCGAAAATGTTGCGTATGGAAAAATGACTGCCAGCGAAGTACTACAGGCATGGTTAAAAAGCCCGGCGCACAAGGCAAATATTGAGGGAAGATTTGACTATACAGGTGTTGGCGTAGCAAAGGATGCAAAAGGCGTTGTGTATTATACGCAGTTGTTTGTAAAAAAATAAATGGGCGGCGGCGATTTATTTGCGGGCAACCCAAACTGCTGTAAATTGCCTGTATGAATAAAACGATCATCTCCGTTGATAACCTGCAAAAAAAGTATGGCGATTTTGAAGCAGTAAAAGGGATCAGCTTTGAAGTAATGGAAGGTGAAATTTTTGGCTTGCTTGGCCCCAACGGAGCTGGCAAATCGACCACCCTGGAGATCATAGAAACGCTGCGCGAAAAAACCAGCGGGAAGGTATTTGTAAATGGCCTTGATCTCGATACATCTCCCGAATCCATTAAGAAAATCATTGGTGTTCAGTTGCAAACCTCGGGTTATTATCCCGGTTTAAACCTGGTTGAATTAATAGAATTGTTTTCCGGTTTGTACAACCGTTCTGTCGATCCAAAAGAATTGCTTGGACTGGTAAACCTCCAGGACAAGGCAAAAGCAAAATTCAAAGAGTTAAGTGGCGGACAAAAACAGCGCTTCTCTATTGCCACCACGCTGATCAACCAACCAATGATTATTTTCCTGGATGAACCGACCACCGGTCTTGATCCGCAAGCGAGGAGAAACCTGTGGGAACTGATCAAGGATATCCGCGCCAAGGGAACGACTGTTATCATCACCACGCATTATATGGACGAAGCTGAAGTGCTTTGTGATCGGGTGGCGATTATTGATTCAGGTAGAATCATTGCCATCAGTTCCCCCAATAAACTGATTGATGATTTGGTGGCGACAGGTTTTCAGCGGCATACAGAAGTGAAAAAAGCCAACCTGGAAGATGTGTTTCTCAACCTGACGGGAAAAGAGTGGAGGGACGAATAATTAATAATTAATAATTAATAATTAATAATTAATAATTGATAATTGATAATTGATAATTGATAATTGAGTGGTTGATATATAAAGTTGCTAAATTATAAAATAATGCTTAAAAAAATTTGACTATGCAGGCTTCAGTCGACCCACGTTATCCCGTTGGGAAATATGAAACAAAACCTTACAGCGAAGCGCAAAAAAAAGAGTGGATCAATGAAATCCGGTTCCTGCCACAATCCATGGAAAATGCATTGCTCAACCTGGATGAAGCACAATTATTAACGCCTTACAGGGATGGTGGCTGGACGGTGCAGCAACTCGTGCACCATGTTGCCGACAGTCACATGAATGCGTATTGCAGGTTTAAACTGGGCCTGACGGAAGAAAATCCTACCATTCGGCCATACGAAGAAAAACTTTGGGCGGAATTACAGGATACACATTTATTGCCCGTCAATATATCAGTCACTTTATTACATGCGTTGCATACACGCTGGACAACCATTCTTGAAAATATCACTGCGGATCAGTGGAACCGTACGGTTGTTCACCCGGAAGGTAATCGTCAAATGACACTATGGTTTTTAATGGGTATGTATGCGTGGCATAGCAGGCACCACCTCGCACATATCACTACGCTGCGTGAACAAAAGGGATGGTAGGCAGGCACACATTTTTATTATACAGCACAATATGAAATGGAAAATCCTTTCCTCCGAATACATTTGCAACCATATATATTTTACGGCCCGCCGCGATCGTTGCCAGCGTGAAGATGGAAAAATTGTTGATCCCTATTTTGTCGTAGAGCTGCCTGTTTCAGCAACTGCACTGGCTATTACTGATGACAATAGGATTGTCATGGTAAAGCAATACCGGCATCCTTTGGATGAAGTGATGCTGGAAACACCCGGTGGATTTGTAGATACGGGCGAATCGATGACGGAAGGAATGAAACGCGAACTGCTGGAAGAAACCGGCTATGTTTTTACAAAGGTGGAACATTTGGGAAGGGTAGCGGCCAATCCAGGTGTGCTGAACAACTATACTGAACTGTTTATCGCTACCGGTGGAAGAAAAGTAAATACACAACAACTGGATCACAACGAAGAGATTGAAATTGTTCTTTTCAGCCCCGGTGAAATTATAGATATGCTGAAAAAAAATGAGATCAAACAATCACTGCATGTCAATTGCATCTTTTATGCATTAATGCATTTGGGAAAACTGACTATTCAGCCATAGCTATGCCAGCGGGGTCACTTCTCCTACTACAAACACACTGCCGCACACCAATATGAGATCATTTTTGCCTGCGCGATCCAATGCTGCCCTGAGCGCAGTATTCACATCCGGGAAATGAGCACCCTTTAATTGATGTTGAATGGCTTTTTCTGCCAGTTGTTCTTCCGGCAACGCGCGCGGTATCTGTGCTTTTGTGAAATAATACTGTGCTTGGGCAGGCAATAGTGACAATACTTTTTCTATGTCCTTGTCCTTAACTACACCCATCACAATGTGCAATGCATTGTGATCAGTAATCTCCACCTGCTCCATTAATTGCCGGATACCGTCTTCGTTATGCCCTACATCCAGCACCACCATGGGGTGTTGCTGGATGACCTCCCAGCGTCCATGCAGGCCCGTTAGTTTGCGTGCATGCTGGAGCCCCGCTTCAATTGCGATGTTGCTTATTTTCCAGCCCTTCAATTGCAACTGCCTTACAGATTCCAGGACGGTGAGTATATTTTTCAACTGGTATATGCCTTGTAAATCGAGGTGATAGGATTTTCGTTCACCGGTATGCCTGTCGCTCACATCAACAACCAGTTCGTGCTGCGCTTGCGACCAATCCGATACGTACAGTTTATCAGTAGCCACTATCATGGGTGCATCGCATGCCAGCGCTTTTTGTTCAAACACTGCTTTTGTTTCTGGCAATACTTCTCCTGCGACTACAGGAATTTGTTTTTTGATGATACCTGCTTTTTCTCCTGCTATTTTTTCCAGGCTATCACCAAGTATATTCATGTGGTCCCAACCGATATTGGTAATGACCGATAATTCGGGAAGGATAATATTGGTACTGTCCAGCCGTCCACCTAATCCTACTTCCACCACGGCAATATCCACTTTTTGCTGCGCGAAATAATAGAATGCCAGCGCCACAGTGATTTCAAAAAAAGAAGGTTGTATTTCTTCCACCAGTGGTTTTAATTTATCTACCACATCTATCACAACGCTTTCTGGTATAAACCGGCCATCTATTTTAATACGTTCCCGGAAATCTTTCAGGTGAGGAGAAGTATATAAACCGGTTTTGTAATCAGCCGATTGCAAAATAGCAGCGAGCATATGGCTGGTAGATCCCTTTCCATTGGTGCCGGCTATATGGACCGATTTAAAATCGTGTTGCGGATTGCCCAGTGCATCACACAATCTAATTGTGTTCGAAAGATCTGCTTTGTATGCAGCGGCGCCGATCCGGCTGAACATAGGTAGTTTGGCAAAAATATAGTGAAGGGTTTCCTGGTATGTCATGGCTGTAAAGATAAAACCTCCGGGTATTATAACACCGGAGGCTTACCTGAATAAGTTACACTTAGTTTCTTAATTTGAAATTGAATACAATCGTACCAATGGATTCTTCGCCGCCACTGCTGAATTTTACCTGCATGGCTTTACGAATGGCGATTGATTTCATAGAAGCATCGGAAGTAGTGGAGCCCCTGGGCTGGTAAACAGCAGATGTCACGTTGCCACTGGCGTCGACATGTATATCGACCGCTACTTTTGCATTTTCATTAAATTCATCTTCAAAACTCGGCAGCCTGTTGATCCTTCTGCCTTCCAGTCCGCGTGAAATGGTCACGCCGGAATTTCCCCTGCCGCCACCACCTTCATAATTTTTGCTGTCCGGGTTGCCACCTGGTTTCCCCTGGTCGCCGTTACCACCTTTTATACCTTCGTTGCCGCCTTTTTTATAGGAGTCTGCTTCATTACCACCGGTACCCGTTCCATTCACGCCCTTAAAAACTGCTTTTGGTCTTGGAGGAGTGGGAGCAGGTGGTGTTACCGTTTCAATTTTTTTCGGAATGACTTTTTTTACCGGTTCTTTCTCTGCAATTTTGGTAGCGTCTGGTTTTGAAATTTTTGGTTTTTTAATTTCGGGTGCATCCGCATCTTTATCATTTGTTTCAGGGTCTTTTACATCTTCTTTCTCTGCGACCTGTGGTTTGGGGGGTGTGTATTGCTGTTTGTCCTGGGGTGCCGGTTTGCCTGGTAAAAATGGTTGATCCGTTCCCAGTCCCTGGTCGCTGTTGCCGAGATTTACTTCAATACCCTCTTCCGGCAATGGAAGCGGAATAGTGGGAGTAGTCCAACTGACGATCAAAAGAAAAAACAATAACAGGCCGAGAACCGCAAGCGTAATGCTGCCAGCCTGTACATTCTTTTTTGTTTCAAAATTTTTATCGGTCATAACAGGAGGGTTAACCATATAAAGTTACACTGTTTGCTGTTAACGATGCAAGTATAATGCTAATTACATAGCAATAGGATGGTGAACTGTTAAAATTTCACGGCCTATGCCAGCTTCCGGTACAGCCAGCCCGGAATGATGGAAATGAGTTGGGCAATCAGCCACCATCGTTTGGTAATATATACCCGGAATCGTTTTTCTTCTATCGCCGAGTAAATTTGTTTTGCGGCTTTGACAGGTGATGCCTCCCAAAAACGACCCTTGCCTTTTGCCATAGGTGTTTTTACAAAACCCGGCTGCACGTCGGTAATGTGAATCGGTTGCTGAAGATGTTTTGCTTTTAGATACAAACCTTCCAGGTAGGTACTCATAAACGCTTTGCTGGCGCTGTATGCGGGTGCATGGCCATTACCTGCCATAGAAGCAATGGAAGAAGTGCCTGCCAGTTGTCCGTAGCCCTGCTGTACAAAATAGTTAAAGGCAAATACAGCGATCTCCAGGAACCCGCTTACATTGGTGCGTATGGTGATTTGCTCTATCACTGGGTCAAGTTGC
The DNA here is from genome assembly GCA_044223995.1 of Chitinophagaceae bacterium. Lineage (GTDB taxonomy): Bacteria > Bacteroidota > Bacteroidia > Chitinophagales > Chitinophagaceae > JACMLD01. Next base: position 551,667 of record JBGALE010000003.1, on the reverse strand, counting down.
CGGCTGATGTCACCATAACCTGCATTATAGATTAAGAGATCAACACCACCGAGTTTATCGATCAGGCTTTTCACCTGGGGGATATTGTCAGCACCCATCACATCAAAACAAGCAGTTTCGATCTGTTCCGGAAATTGATTTTTTATTTCTTTGAGCAATGCATCTCTTCTCCCAGTGATGCCAACCCGATGCCCGGCGGCAACATACAATAGTGCGAGTTCTTTGCCAATACCGGAACTCGCGCCGATGATGATCACTTTTTTAACGGAAGAAGACGTCATAGGCAAATCGTATGATGGTTCCTGTTACAACGATAAGAAAAAAAATACGTATAAAGGTATTACCCTTTAACAGAGCAAACCTGGCACCGATTATGCCACCGATGCCATTGCATACTGCCATTGGAACAGCAATACTGTAAATGATTTTACCACTGATGGCAAAAAAAGTAATGGAACCCAGGTTGGTAGCAAGGTTAACGAATTTGGCATTGGCGCTGGCTTTCAGGAAATCAATCCCCAGCAGGCTGATAAATGCCAGTATCAGAAAACTACCCGCACCGGGGCCGATAAAGCCATCATAGAAACCCAGTACCAGGCTGATGAGGACGACATATATCCATTCTAATCTTGCCGGATGATTTTTATGCTGGTGAACCCCGAAGTGTTTATTGCTGTAGGTATAAACAGCTACGCCAATCAGTACAAATAATAAAAACGGTTTCATGAAACTGTTGCTCACCAGTGTCAGCAATTTTGATCCACAGAATGCCGCGATAAAAGCGACCAGGGTCATAGACAGCACCTGTTTATAATTCAGATTAACTTTTCTGGCATACAGTGCGGCTGCGAATGCGGTACCACTGCAGGCAGGGATTTTCAATGTACCAATGACGGTGGCTACGGGATATTGCGGTAATAAAATCAATCCTGCCGGTGTCTGGATCAAACCGCCACCACCAACAATGGCATCCGTAAAACCTGCAAAAAATGCAGCGATACATAACAGGATGAGTTCCGTGGTCATTGGTTTTTGACAATGGGTTTTTTCAGGTTCGCAATGATTAGTCCGCCAATAACCAATACACCGCTGATTAAATGGATGGTAAGAAATTTTTCACCGAGAAAAATAATTGCTTCAATGGTAGAGAATATGGGAATCAGGTTCCCAAACAGTGCTGTGCCCGATGCACCCAACCTCGCGATGGCAGCATTCCACGACAAAAAGGAAATAACAGAATTACCGATACCGAGGTAAAGAATAATGACAACAATGTTTTTATTCCAGGGAACGGCCGCACTGTGCGCTGATTCGTAGAGGTAAAAGGGGAGTAATATCAGTGTGCCGGTTACAAAAATTACAAATAGAAAATTGATGGGAGATATACCTGCTGGTTTTTTCCTGACCAGCGTATTGTAAATCGCAAAACAAAATGCACTGAGTAAAATCAGGACATCACCTTTTCCAAAACGCAGTTGTGCCAGTTGCTGCCAGTTGCCGCGTGACAACAGGAAAAGTATCCCGGTGATGCAAATGATCATACCAGTTGTCTTAAAAATACCGATATGTTCTTTCAGAAAAATTGCCGCGAGTATGGCAGCGAATACAGGCGCTGAAGTGGTGCCGATAAGCGCAAGGTTAATGGCAGAAGTATAATGTCCTGCGAGGTATATCAGCGTGTTGAAAATAGCGACCCCTGTAATGGCCGACCAGAGCATATATTTGGCATTGGCCATCACGAGTTTTCTTTCCCCGGTAAATTTTCTCCATGCAAAAGGGGCAATGCAAATGGTGGCGGTAGACCACCTGAAAAACGCCAGGCTTACTGGCGGAACCTGCTGAGAAATACCGCGGGCTATCACATAATTTCCCGACCAAATAATGGTCGTTAGTATTGCTAAGCCGATGCCACTGTAAAAGTTTTTTCTGCTATCTGGTAAAGACATTTTTCTTTTCCTTTGCCAATTTTAAGAGTTGTTTATGCAACTATAGTTGATCTTTGTTAATCTATTAGGTCCCGAAAGTAAGACCCGGATAGCGATTTTAAACGAAAATGTGATTATTTATGGAACCTACAATGTCTGTGTTAAAGAGTCATTTACAACGCTTTTATGCGATTAGTGACGAGGATTTTGGTAAGATGGCCCATTTTTTTGCTGTAAAAGAGTTTAAACCCCGTGATTTCCTGATAAGGGAAAGTGAACTCGAAGAGCATGTTTTCTTTGTGGTAAAGGGTGTGCTGAGAAAATTTTTTCGCCGTAATAAGCACGAAGTAGTCACCCAGTTTTATGTTGAAGGCGATTTCGCCCATGCTGCTGTTTCCTTTTATACCGGCGAGCCTTCTGTGTACAGCATAGAAGCAATAGAACCCACTACCTGTCTTTGCATGCGCAAGGCTGATTTCGAATTACTGTTATCCCAGTCTTGTGAATTTGAAAAATTGTACCGCCAGGTATTGACGAATTTGTATGTGAAAAAAGATATGAACGAGTACCAGAAGGCCAGGCAAAGCAAGAAGGAGCGTTTCCTGAAATTCTGCAAGGAACAACCTGATTTATTGCAGCGTATTCCACAGAAATACCTTGCTTCCTATCTTGAAATGGCGCCCGAAACATTCTGCCGCCTCAAACATGTCCGTTATAAGGAAGCAAAAAAAGAATCCTCTTTATAATTTACCGGAATAGCGTTGATTGTTGACATGGGTTTTGATGCATTGATTCAGTGCGCAAAATCCATGTCATAATTTCCCGTAAAGCGTTCTTTTGGCGGGTTGAAGTAACCATATTTCAGGTGGGGAAATTCTTCGCGTATCAATTCCTGTAATTGTTTTACGCCCATGCACTCACCGGTATCGGTGGCGCCAATTTTCCCGAGATACCAGTCGGGATCGATATTGAAATTTCTCCATTGGATCATGGTGAGATCAGTATCGATGATTAGTTTTCTCAATGCTTCGTATTCTTCTTCACTATCCGTCATACCGGGAAATACAAAATAATTGATACTTGCCCAGCCACCAAAGCTGCGAACCACTTTCAGGCTTTCTACAATGTCTTCGAATGCGTAATTATTGGGACGATAGTACGCTTCGTAAATATGTTTGCGTGCCGAATTGGTACTGACACGGATACTGTCAAGCCCTGCTTCGCACAATGCTTTCACCGCGTCGGGTTTTGATCCATTGGTGTTGATATTGATACTGCCGCGCCTGGTATGGCGGCGCATTTCAATGATCGATTCACGAATCGTTTCCCACATCAACAATGGTTCACCTTCGCAACCCTGCCCAAAGGAGACAATCGGGAATGGTGCGGTTTCCAGGTGCGGCACAGTAAATTCAACGATTTCTTCGGCACTGGGTTTAAAAGTGAGCCTGTCCTGTGTGGAAGGAATGCTTTCTTCCTGTGGTTGAAAGGAAATACAGCCAATACAGTTTGCATTGCAGGCAGGTGAACTGGGCACAGGGCATTCCCATCTTCCCATAAAATAATTTCTTGCAGCCGGGCAGTGATAAGTAAGACAGCAATTTTCTGCCAAATGTTTTACCAGGCGATTATGCGGATACGCCTGCACAATATGTTCAACGCCTTTATTGATAATATCCCAGTCATAGCCGCTGCAATCCTGCCGGATATCTTTTTCAATGCGCACTGCCGGTACATAAAATGTATTGTTGAGCCAGCCTGTTGCAGTATAGCAAAATAGTGGGAGCGTGGGCGCATCTGCATTGGTTTCGTAGGCGGCGAGATAAAGACCTGTATGCGCAGGAGGGATAAAGGCAGCTACTGCCCATCCTTTGTCGCATAAGCGCATGTCACCGGTGACGACATCGATACCAATTCCTCTTCTCCCGGGTAGTTCATACAGGGAACCTCCTTCCGGCAATTCAATCCATTCATCTGTTGGGATAGGGTAGGCGTCCCAGCCACTTCTTCCTGTAGCATACAGTGAAGTGTCTTCGAATATATTTCCCTTACCATCAGAATATAAAATAAAAGGCGACTGTGTCAGCATATAATTGGATAAATCATTCATCCTGCACAACCGCTGCAAACTTTATTACAGAACGGGTTGCCAGGTTCACGATGTTTTCAAATAATGCCTGCAAAATTCGTGAATTTGATCCAGTTCTTCGAATTGAAGATTTTGACGGAAATCAAAGCGCAATTGCCTGCCGTCGGAAGTGGTGATGGTAATATTATCATAATGGGCATCAATGTCATTGATATTTGACCACAGGAAGAAACGGCTGCTGGGTATCCCGGAAATGGTGATACCGATGTGGTGGAAAGCGACCATTTCAGCCCTTGTAATTTTTTGTTCGCAATAAGCCAGGTAGCCATACGCACCACTGATAATAACCAGTACAACACTCATGATCCAATTGTTTTCCAGCAGCAGGAATGCAGCACCGAGAAAAATAATGCATTCAATAAACCGGAAGACCATATTTATCTTTGGCAATTCCATGGCGAGGTTGCGGCTGGTAAATACCATAATCATAATGTCCGCACCAATGATAAGCTGGCACCAGAAGTACAGGTGATTGATTTTTGGTTGCTGCAATTCATGGATGGCATTGAGAATGATTAATAGTCCTGCTATGAAATGGAGAAAACGGCCGATGCGTTTCAGGTTCTCGAAAGCCGGATGAACGATGGGAATGGCAAGTGCATTCATACAGCAGTTGTTTACTGTTAGATGCAATCTCCTGAAAATTTCACAATAATAAATAAGGGGCGAGCGCTTTTACGCTTTTTTAGCAATTCAGCCTCAGGCGGCATGCGCCTTCTGTAACTGTATTGTGCAATATTGGTTGAATTCATCTTCATCAGCATCTCCTTCTTCGTCAACGGTTTCGCGCTGCAACAGTTTATTGTTTTTAAAATCGAGGGTGAGGAGGTCGTCTTTTAATACCACATTATTAAAATCCGTCCAGCGAAACCTTCTTCTGAAAAGAGTGTTGATGACCACCTCTTCGTCGGTAAAACCAATTTCGAGGGGAGCTTTTGCCTGTTTTTCAAACAAACCCATCAGTGCAAAAGGGATGAACAACCAATTGAGGTAGGGCATGGTCACCCAGCCAATGGCCGCAACGGTTAAAGCACCTCCATAAAAAGTATTGGGCCGGTTCTTTTTTACCCCATACAGGTTCCATCCGGCTATCAATACTATAGCAACGGCACCAAAGAGGTAACTGATTTTTATATTGGGAGAAAGAATCTGTTCGCGGATGAACAGCACCACAGAAATGGCCAGCAGGAAGAGTGTAAACCTGTCAATGTATTTTTTTTGCTGATTTTGTAAAGTGACAACGTATTGATACACCATGGGAGCGGGATTAACTGTTGCCCTGCAACAGCAGGTGGCACATTCTCCAAAGCATGCGGGCACCAACATTTGAATCCAATTCAGTTTCACCTACGCCTACTTCGCAGATATCAAAACCAATCAGTTTTTTACCGCTTTGTACAATGCGCTTGAACAAATACAATGCCTGTTCAGCTTCCAGTCCGCCCTGAACCGGGGTACCGGTATTGGGGCAAAGTTTTGGATCTAGTCCGTCTATATCCAGGCTGATATATACATTTTGCGGGAGATGGTTGACAATTTCATCAGCCACCTGCTTCCATGTCTGTCCTTCAAATTGTCTTTCTTTTAATTCCCGGTCGAAATAAGTAATCACCCGGTAATTGCTGTTATTGATATATTCCCATTCTTCATCGCAAAAATCACGTACCCCCACCTGTACCAATCTTTGCAACTGTGGTACTTCATTCAGTGCATTGTACATGATACTCGCGTGGCTATAGATAAAGCCTTCATATCCCTTGCGCAAATCACAATGCGCATCGATTTGAAGAATAGCAAACTCCTGGTATTTTTCACCAATGGCTTTAAAGAAACCGAGTGGTGCGCTATGATCGCCACCCACCAGCGCCACCAGCTTTCCCTTACTCAGTAAATCTTTCGTCTGGTCGTATACCCAGTTGTTCAAAAATTTACTGCCTTCGTTAATTTCCTTCATGCTCTTGCACATGAACACATTTTTTTCAACTATCTCGCCTTTCGAAATATAATCAATGTACAATTCAGCTTCCTTGCGGAGGTAATCACTCTTCATCAGTATCTTCTTATCAGTATGGCGCATATAAATGCCTTTTTTCCATCCGTCGCGCAATTCTGCGTCGAATAGATCCACCTGTAAACTTGCCTTAAAAATATGCTCTGCTGCGCGTGCGGTACCCGCATTGTAACTTACAGTAACTTCCCAGGGAACAGGAACAATAACAATACGTGCTTCTTCTTCAGTAAAGGGTAAGCCAAAAATATTATTGTTGGGGTTGCCAGCCCTGTTGGGGTCAAATTGCGAAAGGTCTGCCATGATATTTTGTTCGTGAGTGTAGAACGCTGCGCAAATTAATGCAGTATATGGTAGATGCAAAATAATGATAACGGGTTGCAGTGCAGGAAATGTTTACTAACGACAGTTTTCTATGATTTTAAAGAACAATTAAGCCTTGTTTTTGTAGTAGTTTTCCTGCTGAGTGGAAGTATCGGGCAGCTGAACGGAAATCAGCCGCTGAATGGATAAGAATCAGTTTATTAATTGCATTTTTTTGACCTAATTTTGTCCTGCAAATTTCCTGTATGAAGAAAACCCATATTATTATCCTCGTACTCATCGCCGGCGCCATTGCCGTACTGGTTAGTTTTACCGGCAACCTTACCACTTACGAAACAGTCGCCTCTGCCCGCCAGAAAGAGGGAAAATTTGTTCGGCTTATCGCCAAATGGGATAGGGGAAATATTGAATATGACGCCATTCGCAATCCAAATTATATGGTGTTCACCGCAGTCGACACATTGGGAAATTCGACTAAAGTTGTTTACCGCAACTCCAAACCTACCGATTTTGAAAAAAGTGAACGGCTGGTATTAAACGGCAAAATGGAAAACGGCCAGTTTGAATGCAAGGACATGCTGATGAAATGTCCTTCCAAGTACAAGGATGACCCAAATGCAGTGAAGAAAAATCTTACAACTACTAACTAACCTGGATACACATGAATTATATTGGTGAACATTTGTTCCCCGGGCAACTGGGCCATTTTCTTGTTATATTTTCCTTTGCTGCATCGCTGGTTGCCACTATCGCCTACTTCAAATCTGCCAATGCAAAACTCCCGGAAGAATCACAAAGCTGGAAAAAGCTGGCCAGGGTTGCCTTCCTGTTAGAATGTTTCTCCGTGTTTACCATATTTGCGACCATTTATTACATCGTTGCTACACATAAACTGGAATATTTCTTTGCTTATAACCACTCCAGCCGCGAACTGAATACAAAATACCTCTTCAGTTGTATCTGGGAAGCGCAGGAAGGAAGCTTCCTGCTATGGACCATCTGGCATTGTGTGCTGGGATTGGTGCTGATGTTTACCGCAAAAAAATGGGAAGCCCCGGTGATGACCGTGATCAGCTTTGCACAGGTTTGCCTGGCTACCATGATTATTGGCTTATATTTCGGCAATACAAAACTGGGTATTAATCCATTTATATTGTTGCGCGATGCTGGTATACTGGACGCTGCACCTTTTTTGCATGACCCCGAAACCGGCTTGCTAAAAAGCGATTACCTGGACTTTATTACTAAAAGAGATGGCCAGGGGTTAAATCAATTACTGCAGAACTACTGGATGGTGATTCACCCACCGGTGCTGTTTCTTGGTTTTGCTTCTACCATTGTACCTTTTGCCTATGCCATGGCCGGTTTGTGGAAAAGGGATTATAGCGGATGGACCAAGGTTGCGTTGCCATGGACATTATTTTCTGCGGCTATCCTCGGCCTTGGTATCATGATGGGAGCTGCCTGGGCTTATGAATCTTTAACCTTTGGTGGTTTTTGGGCATGGGACCCGGTAGAAAATGCATCGCTAGTACCCTGGCTGGTAATGGTAGCGGGATTACATACACAGGTAGTATATAATTCTACCGGTCATTCATTGCGGGCCACCTACCTTTTTTTCATCACTTCTTTTTTCCTGATCCTGTTCTCAACATTCTTAACAAGAAGCGGCATCCTCGGCGACAGTTCGGTGCATGCATTTGTGGAAAATGATATGAACCTGCAACTGACTTCACTGATGGCCGTGTTCCTGGTCCCTGCGCTGATACTTTTCTTCAACAGGTTTAAGCAGATACCACATATCGCAAAGGAAGAGAGCTCTTATTCCCGGGAGTTTTGGATGTTTATTGGTGCGCTGGTATTGTTTTTAGCAGCATTGGTGATTACCTGGCAAACGGCATTTACACCGATCTATAATAAACTCACCGGCAAAACAAGTGCAGCACCGGAAGAGCCGGAATTTGCATTCAATAAGATCCAGATTTTTGTTGCGATTGTACTGGGCATTCTTACTGCCGTAACGCAATACCTACGGTATAAGGACACACCGAAAGGTGTTTTTGTAAAGAAGATAGCATTGCCCACATTGGTAGCTGCTGTTATCAGCCTGCTGATAAGTTTCTTTGGGGGGATTGAATTTTATAAACATGGTGCGGGATTCTTAGGTGCTATTCATTTGGCCATTTTTGCCGCTGTATACACGGTCGTGGGCAACTTCTCTTATATATGGGCTGGGTTGAACGGAAAACTAAAAGCTGCCGGGGGATCTGTAGCGCATCTTGGATTTGGTTTGATGTTACTGGGGATTTTGTTTTCCTCTTCCAAAAAAGATGTGTTGTCGAAAAACAATGGCATCCTTTTACCATTTGATCCAAAGACAAAAGAAAATCCTGCAGAAAACCTCACGCTCATCAAAGGAATGCGGACGGACATGGGTAAATATTATGCTACCTATGAGCGCAGCGATAGTGTGAGCAACAATGGTAAAATAGTCCACTTTAAGGTAAATTTTGAGAATAAGAAAACGGGAGAGCAGTTCAGTTTGTATCCCAATCTTATCCGAAATACCAAGGGCCAAAGCGGTTTTTCCAATAACCCCGATTCAAAACATTACTGGAGCAAGGATATATTTTCCTATATCAGTTATGCCAGCACCATGGACAGTGAAATAGACACGCTGCCATTTACCCGGCATTCGGTAAAAATAAAAGACACATTGTATTACTCGAATGGGTACATGATTCTTGACTCGGTATCCATGAATCCACGCAATACAAAACACCAGGTGAACCCAGGGGACACCATCATTGTTGCCCAGCTCACCGTGGTGGCAAAAGACAGTACAAGGTACAAGGCCAGCCCGGCTATTTTCTGGAAAGGGGTGGATTCTAGATTTGTTTTCGATACCATTTTTCCCCAGAACCTTGCTGTTGGGTTTACCAGTATGAACCCCGCCACCAATGCAGCGCAACTACAGGTAAAAGAATCTGCCAGGATGGTACCATTTGTAGCGCTGAAAGTGTATGAGTTCCCGCAAATCAACCTGCTCTGGATTGGTACGATTATCATGATCACCGGTTTTGCGATGAGCATTCGGAGAAGGCTGTTATTAAATTCTAAATTAACTGCTGCCTGATAACTGTTTATCTGGCAAAAAACGGGATTTTCTTAGACCCAAAGCCAACTCTCGGGCGGCTTTACACGTTAATTATTTTGAAATGCGACAGCAAACAGGGTTACTTCGCTGTCTTGTTAGGATTAATAGGAGTTAGTTTGTAATTTTAATCAATGGGTAAGCGAACCTTGTATATGAAAATTTTTAAAATCATTCCGGCCCTTTTGCTGGTCATGATTTCTTTTTCATCCTATTCACAGGAGACGCTGCCTGATTCCGTCCTTAAAAATATAGTCAAACCTGAACTGGGGCCCAACGATACCATGATGGTATCCGCAAAGATTGCTGACGGCACATTGTTCCCGGCCAAAACCCTTGATTATATTTGGATAGCAGCGCCCATGCCGCCCGGTATGAAGGAACGACTGGATCGCTGGACACGCTTACGCAATGCCGTATATGTAACTTATCCCTATGCAAGAAGGGCCGGCGCCATCATGAATGATATGAATGCGAAGATGGCGAAGATGACCGATAAGGAAGAACGCAAAACGTACATCAAGAGCAGGGAAAAGGAATTAAAAAAAGAATTCACGACACCATTAACTGATTTGTCGGTATACCAGGGTAAAATACTGATGAAACTCATCAACCGGCAAACAGGGAATAACTGCTATGATATCATCAAGGAATACAAAGGTGGATTTACTGCGCGCTTCTGGCAGACAGTCGCATTTTTCTTCAACAGCAGTTTGAAACAGCCATACGATGCCCAGGGTGATGACAGGGAGATTGAATCCATTGTGCAGGAAGTGGAAAGAATGTATGGCGTCAAACCAGGCAGCTAATCAATTTCATTTTCACATTACCTCATTATCACATCTTCACATTATCATAGTTTGTGTATCTTTTCTAATAAGCCTGTCGTGGAGAAGCCTTCTACAATCTTATTGATGACAACACGGCCGCCGTTGGCCATTACTTCTTTAGCGCCCACCACCTGTTCAACAGTATAATCGCCACCTTTTACAATAACATCGGGCATCAGTGCGGTAATTAATTCCAGTGGTGTGTCTTCTTCAAAAATAATAACAGCATCTACCATGATCAGTGAAGCCAGCAACAGTGATCGGCTGTGTTCGCTGTTGACAGGGCGGGAGGGGCCTTTTAATCTTTTGGTGGAAGCATCTGAATTAACACCAACAACCAGGTAGTCGGCTTCTTTAGCAGCCTGTGAAAGCGAAAAAATATGTCCTTCGTGTAAAATATCAAAACAGCCATTGGTAAAAGCTACTTTTTTACCGAGGTTTTTCCACCCGGCCATCTTCCTGGTAAGATCCGTCAGTGTATTTATCTTCTGAAAAATAATATCAGGATTTTTCATTCTTTTTCCTGTTTAACAAGGGTAATAAAATCAAACTCACGCCACCGAATACCACCACCACAAAAAACTGTACCAGCCACAGCAACCAGCCAAACGCCTTGCCCATATTTTCTGTAAGCCCGTATAACATCATTGTTTCCTGTACCAGCACAGGATATGCACCCACGCCTCCCTGTGTGGCAATCATTCCCACACTGCCCATCGATAAAACAGAAAATGATTCACGTACACCATAACTGCTGGTTTCCTGCATGGCATACATACCAATGCGGATGCTCATCAGGTACAGCACCCAAATCAATACCGTATGAAAAATAAACCAGCCTTTGTTTTTCAGGTAACGGATGCTGGTGAGGCCATGCCAGATATTTTTAATGACAATTTTTATTTTTTGTACAATGTTGATATGTGCAAAGCGCGTGAGCACCCATTTTAATAAAAGAATGCCAATGACTACGCCCCCAAGTACGATAACAATTTTCACCCAGCCGGGCAAACCATGGTTACTCTGCATCATTTTATGCAGCATTTCGGATGCATAGGCGCCGATAATATCTACCTGTGATAAGAATGTAATGGCAAAAACTATGACAAGGCAAACAAGATCAAAAGCCCTTTCTGCCACAATAGTCCCAACCAGTTTATCGGCGGGAACTTTTTCATAACGGGCAAGGATAGTGCATTTTAATACTTCACCCAGCCGTGGAACTGCGAGGTTCGCAAAATAACCCACGAGTACTGCCAAGTAGGTGTTGGTAACGGACGGATTGTATCCCATCGGTTGCATGAGTATCTTCCATCTTATGGCACGGCTGAAGTGTGCAGCAAGCAAGGCAATGACAACAGGGAGGACCAGCCAATAGTTAGCGCGCAACCAGGCGCTTTTGATTTCAACCCAATCCTTATGATCTATTTTTAGAAGGCTCCACCAAACAAGAAATATTCCCAAACCGAGGAACACAACATATTGTACCAGGTTGAGTAATTTCTTATTCATAAAAATGGATGACGTTTATACCTTAAAGGTACTTGCTGGCGCGGAACGAATATTAAATTTTATTCCCTTCTGTTGGAAATACCACCCATGGTTTGAATTTTTTGGCTTCTTCAAAAGGCATGGTCGCGTAGGAAATAATGATCACCACATCGCCCACTGCCCCCTGGCGGGCTGCAGGCCCATTCAGGCAACAAACACCGGAACCTCTTTTTCCCCTGATCAGGTATGTTTCAATCCGGTTGCCATTATTGACATTTACGATTTGTACTTTTTCATTCTCGATCATGTTGGCTGCATCCATCAGGTCTTCGTCAATCGTCAGGCTCCCAACATAGTTGAGGTTCGCTTCTGTTATGACCATTCTGTGGATCTTCGATTTCAAAACTTCTATTTCCATTGCGGGTAAAAAATTATGGTTGATAAAAACGGGTGCAAGCTAAAAAAGTTTAGTGATATGACTAGTTTAACAGCATGTTATCTATGAGGCGTACCTCTTTTTGAAATGCAGCGGCCAGCCCGACAATTTTTTGACGGCCATCCCAATTGTCAACTATATCGAGTGTGGTAGCATCTGCAATGGCAATGTAATCGGTCGTAAAATCTTTTTCTGTCAGCATGCTGACTGCTTTTTTCAATAATTCCTGCGTATCCCCGGGTTGAATATATTGTTTGATATACAGCAATGCCTGTGAAATGGCAGTGGCATTTCTCCTGGCAGTTTCACCGAGGCGAAGGTTGCGGCTGCTCATGGCCAATCCATCGGGTTCGCGCAGGGTAGGACAGGTGATCAATTGTATGGGCGCTTTCATAATGTCAATCAGCTTTTGTACCACCATGCATTGCTGATAGTCTTTTTGTCCCATGTATAACCGGTGTGGCGCTACGATATCAAGAAGCCTGTTCATGACATTGCATACTCCCTGGAAATGGCCCGGCCTGTATTTGCCTTCCAGTATAGTTTCCAGGTGACCCAATGGGTAATGCCGCAATTGCCGGTAACCATCCGGATAAATTTCATCAACAGCCGGTAGAAAGAGGATATCAACACCTGCGTGGGTAAGTAGCCTGATGTCATGTTCGATGGTCACCGGGTATTTCTCAAAATCGGCTGGATCATTAAACTGGGCGGGGTTGACAAATATGCTTGCAACAGTAATGTCGTTTTCCTTTTTTGACTGACTGATAAGTGAGATATGTCCCTGGTGCAATGCGCCCATCGTAGGCGCAAAACCGATGCTTTTGCCCGATTGTTTTGCCCTGAAAAGCTGTGATGTAAGTGCCGCTGTTTTTTTGAATAAGATCATATAATTTATAATGAAACTGGCTGTGAACCTGATTTTTCCGTTTAAAAACCTTACCTTTGCCCACTGTTTTTTTCAAACACTTTGCTCATTAATTTTTGCCGCGAATGTCAACAAAGAAAAGAATTTTATTTATAGCCAGCGAAATGTCTCCTTATTTGGAAATGACAGAATTCTCTGAAGTAGTAAACAAACTGGCTATAAAATCTAATGACAGTGGTTTTGAAATTCGGTGCATTATGCCCAGGTTTGGTGTCATCAACGAAAGAAGGCACCGCCTCCACGAAGTAGTCCGTCTTTCCGGTATCAATGTATCCATTGACAACGATGACTACCCTTTACAAATTAAAGTTGCTTCACTTCCCAATGCCCGTCTGCAGGTGTATTTTCTCGATAACGAAGACCTTTTTAAACGTAAATACATTTTTCACGATGAGCACGAGAAGTGGTACGAGGACAATGGCCTCCGCACCGTATTCTTTTGCAAGGGTGCACTGGAAACAGTAAAAAAATTTGGCTGGCCCCCGGATATTATTCATTGCAGTGGCTGGATGACCGGCCTGGTTCCTGTATATCTTAAAACAGTGTATAAAAAGGAGCCGGTGTTTTCTCACAGCAAGGTAGTTTTTTCCATCGGGCAAAATACATTCAAGGAGAAACTGGGAAGTGATTTTCAGAAAATCGCTAATATCAATACCGCACTTCTGAAAGATAAAGATCTTGAAGTGTTTAAGGACAATAATAACACGGCGATGTTCCGTGGCGGTGCTTCATTTGCAGATGCGATCACATTTGGCGCAGAAAAGGTAGAAAAGAAATTGGTGGATGAATTTGGAAAGGTGAAAGGGAAGAAGGTTCTTGCCTACAACGCTGAAAGTGATTTAACAGACTATTTGCAACTGTATAACGACCTTGCGAAGTAGTCAAAATTCGTTACACCCAATTAATCAACTTATTTTGTGAAGAAGATTTACACGGTAATTGCTATCCTGGCTATTTTTATTCCCACACAATTTTCCTGCACTAAAATAGATACTACCACACTGGGTACGGATTTGATTCCGCCTATTGATAATGTAAACACTTTTGATACCACACTGGATGTTGTCACCGACAACGATTATATGGTTGACTCCACCCGCATCAGTTATGTAGAGGATCATGCATTGGGAATTATGAGCGATCCTGTTTTTGGTACCACGCAGGCCAATTTATATTTTGCCATTACACCGCCTGTCAACGGTACTTATCCTTTTATTTCAAAAGACAGTGTTGTTGGAATTGATTCTGTTGTGTTGCAGTTGGCCTATACCGGTGTTTATGGCGATTCTATGGCACAGGAAACATTTTCTGTGAAAGAAATGGATCCTTCGGTTGCCCTCGTTCCCAATATTAACGGCTATCGCATTGATACTATCCCACCGTCAGTTGGCTATGCAACCACTACAGTACTCAATTCAGGTTTTACCCAGAATATTAATGAACTGAACGACGAGAAAGTGCTTATCCGCAAACCCGGAGATACGACAAAGATTTCAAATGTTATGCGTATTCCGCTGCCGCTTAGTTTTGGCGACAGGCTGAAAAACTATGATACGGATTCTGCCACGAATGGGGCCTACCGTTCCGATTCTTTGTTCAGGGCACATTTCAGGGGATTTGCCATTCAGAATGTATCGCCGGCGACACCGGGCGCACTTGCTTACTTCAACTTAAACAGCACCAATACCAAGCTCTTTGTTTACTTCCGCGTAAAGAAACTGGGCGGTGCCGGTGCCATTGATACTACATCAACTGCATTTGGATATTCATACTATGTTAACTCAAACCTGGTCGCCCGCACACCGGGCAATGGTTATTCCGGAAACATAGGCAACGGCAATCCGAACGATCAGCTACTGTATATACAGTCAGCACCCGGTTCCTATGCCAGCATTAAGATACCAGGGTTGAAAACACTGACCAACCGCCTTATCTACCGTGCGGAACTGATAGTGGAAAGAGATGACATCACCGCTCCCGACCAGGTTTTTAGTACACCGGGCGTATTGTTCCTCGATGCTATTGATTCTTCCAACAGCAACCGTATTACAGCTATACCCAACTACGATTTTCTTGCCCAGAATGGTTCATACAACGTGGGGGAGTTTGGAGGCATATTAAGAAGCGACAATACTTACCGGTTTACACTCACCCGTTTTGTACAGGGTGTTGTCACCAGGAAGGAAACGCCGCATACGCTGCGCCTTCATTCTGCCTACTATCTCAATCCTTATTACCATGACCCCGCACTTAACCAAACCTATCCTTACAACGTACAATTGAGTACCAAAATAGGATACGGCAGGGTAGTGGTAAAAGGGGGCGCTTATCCCGATCCAAAGAAGAAAATGCGCCTTAGAATTATTTATTCCAAAATATAAACTGGACGATTATCTTTGCGCCAAATCAGCACATTACAGAAGAGGCTGAATAGTCTACTTTTTTGATGGGCTTTTACCAAACAGTATCACCAAACATTAAAACAATTTCTTTCTATGCCTTATTTGTTTACGTCGGAAAGTGTTTCTGAAGGCCATCCGGATAAAGTGGCCGACCAGATATCTGATGCCCTTATTGATAACTTCCTTGCATTTGATCCGCAATCTAAAGTAGCCTGCGAAACATTGGTTACTACGGGGCAGGTGGTATTGGCGGGTGAAGTAAAATCAAAGGCTTACCTGGATGTACAGGAAATAGCACGTGGTGTGATTGAAAAAATCGGATACACCAAAAGCGAGTACATGTTCGAAGCAAAATCTTGCGGTGTACTGTCAGCCATTCACGAACAGTCTGCAGATATCAACCAGGGCGTTGACAGGAAGAAGAAAGAAGAACAGGGTGCCGGCGACCAGGGTATGATGTTTGGATATGCTACCAACGAAACAGAGGACTATATGCCCCTGGCATTGGACCTCGCACATAAAATACTGATAGAACTGGCAGCGCTGCGCCGCGAGAATAAACAAATAAAATACCTGCGTCCCGATGCAAAGAGCCAGGTGACGCTTGAATACGACGACGATAACAAACCCTCACGCATAGACGCTATTGTGGTTTCCACGCAGCACGATGACTTCGATACGGAAGCCAGGATGCAAAGGAAAATTCACGATGACATCGTAAGCATCCTTATCCCACGCGTAAAGGCAAAGTATAAGAAATATGCAAAGCTGTTCAACGATCAAATCAAATACCATATCAACCCAACCGGTAAATTTGTTATTGGCGGGCCGCACGGCGATACTGGTCTTACCGGCCGTAAAATCATTGTAGATACTTACGGTGGTAAAGGCGCACACGGTGGTGGTGCATTCAGTGGTAAAGATCCTTCCAAGGTGGACAGGTCAGCCGCTTATGCCACACGACATATTGCTAAAAACCTGGTAGCTGCCGGTGTTTGTGATGAAGTACTCGTGCAGGTATCTTACGCAATCGGTGTAGCACAACCAATGGGAATCTATGTGAATACGTATGGTACTGCAAAAGTTGGACTGAGCGATGGCGAGATATCCAAAAAAGTGGAGCAGGTATTTGACATGCGTCCTTACTTCATCGAGCAGCGCCTGAAACTCCGCAATCCCATCTACAGCGAAACTGCTGCTTATGGCCACATGGGGCGCAAGGCAGAAGTAGTGGAAAAAACATTCTCTTCTCCCGGCGGTAAACAAATCAAAAAGAAAGTTGAATTGTTTACATGGGAAAAACTGGATTATGTTTCCAAAGTGAAGAAAGCATTTGGCCTGAAATAAAAATTCGACATATAAAATATAACCGGGAACCTCCTTTCATGGGAGGTTCTTTATTTTTGAGATATGAACGAGGAACAGCAAAATCCCTGGACGGTACTGGATGCACAACAGGTATATGAAAATCCCTGGATTGTTCTTACGCATTACAATGTGCTCAATCCTTCCGGTGGCAAAGGTATTTACGGAAAAGTTCATTTTAAAAATAAAGCCATTGGCATATTACCACTAGATACGCAAGGTAATACCTACCTCGTCGGGCAATATCGTTTTACGATCAGCCAGTATAGTTGGGAAATGCCGGAAGGTGGTGGCATATTATCAGGCGATCCGCTGGAAGCAGCCAAAAGAGAATTGCGGGAAGAAACAGGATTGCTGGCAAAGCACTGGACTAAACTGATGGATTTGCACTTGTCCAATTCTGTGACAGATGAAAGCGCCATTCTTTATCTTGCAACCGGTTTGGAGCAACAGGCGCCGGAACCAGAGGAAACTGAACAATTGGCGATCCGAAAAATTCCACTTGAAGAGATGTACGAGATGGTAAATAATGGAATCATCACTGATGCGATGACGGTGGCAGCGGTATTAAAAGTAAAACTAATACTGCAGGAAGGCAGTATAGACTATAAACATTGAAGTGAGTAAATCTACATTAATCATCGGGCGGCAGCCACTTATTGAAGCCATCCGCTCCGGGAGGGCGGTGGATAAAATATTATTTCAACGCAACGTCAGCGGGGAATCGATTGGTGATATCCGGCGACTGGCGAAAGAATACAATATCCCTATCCAGCAGGTACCGCCTGAAAAAATGAACAGCTACACGAGGGCCAATCACCAGGGCGTACTTGCTTTTGCAGCACTGGTGGCTTATATCGATCTGCAGCAGGTGATAGATCATGTACATGCCAATGGAGGGGTTCCTTTGTTTGTGATGCTGGATGGCGTTACCGATGTAAGAAATATCGGCGCTATTGCAAGGACAGCGCTCTGTTGCGGTGCACAGGCCTTGATCATTCCCGATAAAGGTGTGGGTGCGTTGAACGAAGAAGCATTGAAATCATCTGCCGGTGCGCTTGAAAAAATAAATATATGCCGGGTGTCCAGTCTCATGAAAGCGGTGGACGAACTGCACCTGAACGGCATCAAAGTGTTTGCGAGTGAAATGACGGCGAACACATCCCTGCACCAACTTGATTTAAAAGAACCCAGTGTAGTGATCATGGGCAGTGAGGACAATGGCGTTTACCCGGCATTGATGAAAATCTGTGACGATACATTCAAGATTCCGATGGCGGGCGATTTTGAGTCGCTGAATGTATCCGTGGCGGCTGGTATGATTTTATATGAAGCCATGAGACAAAGAATGCAATAATGGAAAGACAGGCGGAAAATAAAAAAACAGTGCACCTGGTGGAATGCCCGCGCGATGCCATGCAGGGCTGGAAGCGCTTTATTCCAACCGAACAAAAGATTGCTTATATAAACTCACTGCTGAAAGTTGGTTTTGATACGATTGATTTCGGAAGTTTTGTGTCGCCAAAAGCCATTCCGCAAATGGCAGATACAAGGGATGTAGTGACAAAATTGAACGTCTATGATTCAACCAGTAAGTTGCTGGCCATTATAGCCAATCTCCGGGGCGCAGAAGATGCAGTGATATTTGATGAGATAAGTTTTTTAGGCTTTCCATTTTCCATATCAGAAACATTTCAGCAAAGAAATACGAATAGTTCTATTGAAGAATCATTGCAAAGGGTGGAAGAGATACAGGAACTTTGTATCAAAAACAGAAAGCAACTGGTGGTATATATTTCCATGGGGTTTGGTAACCCTTACGGCGATCCTTATACGGAAGAAATTGTTGTCGGCTGGGTTAGTAAAATAGCCAGTCTTGATGTGAAAATCATTTCCATGGCAGATACGGTTGGACTGGCAACAGCAGAACAGGTTTCGGCCATTACCGGTTACCTCGTGAAAAAATTGCCCGGTTGCGAAATAGGTGTGCACCTTCATTCACATCCCGGCAACTGGAAAGTGAAACTCGAAGCGGCGCTTGATGCAGGTTGTTTGCGTTTCGATGGTGCTTTAAAAGGAATTGGCGGTTGCCCGATGGCCAACGATGAATTGGTGGGGAATATGAATACAGAATGGATGATACCCTATTTCAGGGAAAAGGGATTGCTGAAAACATTGAATACGGAAGCATTGCAGCAATCAGCAGAGATGGCATCGCAAATATTTATCCCATGAAAATGATCGTCACTAAAAATAATGGTAAACCGCATGTTATTTCGTACCAGCGCGATAACGGATCAATTACATGGATGCATGCAGACGATTATTTTGTACGCCACGACCTCAGTCATTATGCACTGGAAAAAACGATGGAGTATACTACCGCTTTTATGGGTATGCTCAACAAAGGCATGGATGTAAAAGATTTTGAAGACAGGGAAAAGCGTTTGCAAATACCCATGACTGGCGAAGCATACGCAGCGGAAAATATGGCCAATCTTTTCCTGGTGGAGCTGGCACAGGGAAATTTTGATGATTTCAATACAGTAGCCGGCGCTGCCTTTGAAAGTATGAAAGCACCATTTGAATTTCAGCCATTGCCGGGTGATAAGATTGAAACAATCCGCAGACAACTGAAACAACTACTCAGCGAATGGCGAATGCTGGCAGCCGGACAAACACTATCATTAACCATTGATCTGTGATATGGAATTTCAACTGCCTATACAATTGACCAGCCTGCCTGAACCCATCTCTTACCAGGACAAATTACTGGTAATGGGTTCCTGTTTTACAGAACATATTGGCAGCAAACTGGGCGAACTGAAATTTAACCTGCTTCAAAACCCTAATGGAATATTATTTGACCCGCATAGCGTCGCTCATAGTCTTGTATCGTATGTGCACAACAAGCCATACACAGCAGATGACCTTTTTTACCTGAATGAACTGTGGCAAAGCTGGCAGCACCACAGCATGTTTTCCGGAATAAACCGCGAAGAAACACTGGCTGCCATCAATGCATCGCAATCAGCGGCACACCAATTTTTAAAAGATGCTGATTGGATCATCATAACACTGGGGTCATCCTTTTCGTACCGGTTGACGACGACCAATATGCCAGTGGCCAATTGTCACCGCGCGCCTGCACAAACATTTCGCAAGCATATGATGAGTATCGAAGAAATCAATTCGGTACTGGACAATTGCATTCACCAATTGTTTCATTTCAACCCTAAACTACGAATCATTTTTACGGTGAGCCCTGTGCGCCATATCCGCGATGGTGTAATAGAAAATAACCGTAGTAAAGCCAGGCTGATAGAAGTGGTTCATCACCTCGTGAATAAATTTGACAAACTGTTTTATTTCCCTGCTTACGAACTGGTGATCGATGTGTTGCGTGATTACAGGTTTTATGATATTGATATGGTGCATCCCAATTACCCCGCTACGGAATTTGTGCTGGAAAAATTTACCCAATCCTGTATTTCGGACCAGGCGCAGCTAATGATGGAGGAAATAAAGAAGATTGTCATTGCCCGCAAACACAGGGCATTTCAGCCCAATACCAATGCACACAAACAGTTCTTGTCGGCACATTATATAAAAGTGAAAGAATTGCAGGAGCGTTATCCTTATCTTGATTTTACGGGAGAGATGAATTATTTCAATATCAGCAATTAAAGAAAGCAGGTATTTACAAAGACTGGATGAAACTTTCCAGTTGCTCCAGCAGTATCAACTGGTTCAATGCACGGTTTAGGTTTTGTTCGGGGTAAGTAGTCTTGTAATAAATATCATTGTTTAAAAAATCGGTAACAAAACGCAGGCATTGCATATATGTAAGCAGCAATCCCGATTGATGAATATTTTTTTTCTCTTCTGCCGTTAAATTATTGCCCATTCCTTCTGCATACCCTTTTACAATAGCTTTGTAAAAACCAGGCTTCACGGAGATGTTTTCCCAGGCTGTGCTGTTTTCCTGTTCTGTACAGGCCATGGTGCGGATCATATCGCCCAGGTCGGAAAAATATTTCCCAGGCATGACTGTATCTAAGTCAACCGGGCAAATGACTGCATCGCTTGTATTATCAAACAGGATATTACTGATTTTACAATCGTGGTGCATTATCCTTACCGGGTAATCGCTGTTATTGCTTTCCACTTTTTGATAGAAGTCAACCAACTGTGCATGGTTCCTTAATTCGGAAATAACATGGGTAGCTTTTAACAAACGACTGATATGTGCCGACCGGACAGCCTCTTCAAATTGTTTGTAGCGGAAAGACAGATCATGGAACTGCGGGATAATAATATCCAACCTGTCAGCAGCAAGCCCGTTTAATGACTGTGTAAAGGATGCAAAGCATTTGGCAGCCTCATATACATCCTGTTCATTCCGGGGAAGGGAAGGGGCGTTTGAGTTGTTAATAAAATGAGTTGCCCGCCAGAAATTTTCCTCCGGGTCGATCCAGTAATACTTCCCTGTATGTGTCCTGCAAAGAGCGGGTATTGTTTTTTTGCCGGCCGATACAAGGTATTCTTCCAGCAGGCGGTAATTGTTGATGATATTTTCCGGCTGTTTAAATGTAGTTCGATTGATGCACTGCAATACCACCGAATCACTACCGGTATAATTTACTTTATAAGTGCGGTGAATCAACCCTTCTCCCAGCGATGCCACTGATGGAACGCCCGTACCGAATTGTGCCGCCGCTTTTTGAATTATGGTATAGTTCATGATTGGCTATTCCCTTATTTCAGGGGAGAATATTAAAATTCATCGTTGAGGGCAAAATTGTTTTTCCGGTACATCCACTGACCGCCCGTGAAATCGGGGAAGTCAACTGTTTGACTGCCTGTTTCAATACTCTTTTCACTCAATGGCGTAATGGCGCTCCATGCTGCTGCATCGTATACATCCATTGGTGTGGCAACACGACGTTTGATAGCCTCCACAAATCCATGCAATACAAAGAAGTCCATGCCGCCATGCCCGGCGTTTTCTGTTTCCTTGCTCCACCTGGCCCAAAGCGGGTGATCATATTTATCGAGCCATGCTTTGGCATCATCCCACTGGTGTGGTTTTGCCGCTTTGTCTTCAATGTAAATGGAATGGTTGGCATCCATCCACAAACCTTTTGTACCCTGTACCCGGAAGCCCAGTGAATAGGGGCGGGGAAGATTGGTATCGTGTTGTAATAAAATGGTTTCGCCGTTCACACAACTGATATGCGTGGTAACGATATCGCCGAGTTTGAAATTAACTTTTGTATTGGGGTGGTTCTCCCCGCCTTTTTTTATAATGTACTCATGCAGCCCACGTGTTTTGGTGGAGAATGAACTGAGCGATACAAATCGGTTACCCCGGTTGATGTCTATCATTTGCGCCACAGGTCCAATGCCGTGTGTGGGATACAGGTCACCGTTACGATGAACGGAATGGAGTGTGCGCCATTTTGCTTCGGAGAACCCTTTATCGCCAAATTCAGCACCGCTGTCGTAAGGATCAATGCCATTATTGAATTTTACACCACGCAGATCGTGCTGGTAACCTGCCTGCAGGTGGATGAGTTCGCCCAGTATTCCCTGGCGAACCATATTCATCACAGCCATAACATCCCTGCGGTAGCAAACGTTTTCCAGCATGGTCACATGTGCTTTTTGTTTTTCTGCTTCATGTACCACCTTCCAGTGATCATCCAGTGTGATACCCAGGATCACTTCGGTACCGATATATTTAATACCTGCCTGCAGGCTGTCCAATACCATCGGGCAGTGCCACTCCCAGGGTGTGGCGATGATAACACCGTCAATATTTTTTAATTCCAGCAATTTGCGGTACGCATAAGGATCGCCTTTGAATACCTGCGGCATGGGTTTCCCGGATTTTTTTATAATATCGGTTGCCATGCCCAGCATACGATCATCCACATCACAAATAGCAACAACATCTACATCGGCCCGGCGCAACGCATTGTCGAGGTGGTTTTGACCACGCAGGCCAACACCAATAAATGCCAGCCTGGCTTTTTTATCTTCGTTCGCCATCAAATTAGCCGAAGGAATCATGCTGATGCCTGCTGCTGCCAGCGATGTATTCTGAATAAAAGTGCTTCTTTTCATATTGCAGTTGAATTGAAAGAGGAAGGTAAAATATTTCGTGTAATCGTTACTTTATTTTCAATAAATGATTGATGTCAAACAATGAAAGGATGCTGTTAATGGATCCGATCGCCGCGTATTTCAATTTCTTTCATAATACCGGCTTCGTATTCCAGCCATTCATTCCAGCGCCGGCGTACTTTTTCCCTGTCGGTATAAGTTTCGGCCAGTTCGATGAATAAAGTGTAGTGTCCCGCTTCACTTTCCATGAAGCGGCGGTAAAAATTACGCATGTATTCGTCGTTCAATCCTTCGCTCAATCTTTTAAACCGTTCGCAGCTCCTGGCTTCTATCAATGCCATCGTTAACAATTGGTCAAGAAAGCGGTCGTTGTAATCGCCGCCCTTACGCTGGAACAACAGGAGTTTGTTGACGTATTCATCTCTCCTTTGTTTTCCCAGTGATAAATTTCTTTTATGCAATTCTGCTATCACCAGCCTGAAATGTCCCCATTCTTCGGTAACCACCGGTGCCAGTTCTTTCACCAGTTTTTCCTTGTCCGAATGTTTTTGTATCAGTGAAATGCAGGTAGTGGCCGCTTTTTGTTCACAATAAGCATGATCCGTTAATATGGCTTCCAGTGAAATACCCGCCAGGTTCACCCATCGCGGGTCACTGGGTAATTGCAGCCCCAATATGTTCTTTACATCCTGCGTCGTATCCATGTGGGCAAATTTAAAGTAACTTGACTCGTTCATTGCAAAAATTTGTTGCGTTATTTGCAGGGAAATACAATACCGTGAAAGAGGATTTCTTACAGCGAAAACTGGATGAACGTATCCAACTGAATGCTTACCGGCAACTTCGTTTACCGGGTCAGCAGATTGATTTCTGTTCAAATGACTATCTCGGTATTGCAACCAATGGTTTACTTCATCATTCGTCGGATGATTTGCGCAGCGGCAGTACAGGATCGCGGTTACTGGCGGGCAATTATATTTTAATTGAAGAAACCGAACGTTTTATTGCCAACTTTCACAAAGCGCCTGCCGGATTGATCTTTAACAGCGGCTATGATGCTAACGTAGGTATATTGAGTGCTGTGCCGAAAAGAGGCGATGTGGTATTGTATGATTATTTATCACATGCCTCTATCCGCGATGGTATCCGGCTGAGTTTTACGCAGTCGCATTCTTTTCTGCACAACGATTTAAATGATTTGGAAAGGAAAATGCAGCAGGCCCGATCGGGCAGCAGCAACCATTTGTTTGTAGTAACTGAATCGGTTTTCTCTATGGATGGCGATACAGCGCCCTTGAAAGATATCAGCCTTCTCTGCGATAAATACGATGCTTTGCTGATAGTCGATGAAGCACATGCCACCGGTGTGGTGGGTGACAAGGGAGAGGGGCTGGTGCAGTCATTACAACTCGAAGAAAAATGTTTTGCACGGGTGCATACCTTCGGTAAGGCATGTGGTTGCCATGGCGCAATTGTACTGGGCAGTGAACTGCTGCGCAATTACCTGGTTAATTTTTCACGCCCTTTTATTTACACAACAGCATTGCCGGAAGCCAGCATTATGGCTGTCCGCACATCGTATGAAGTGTTCCCGATACTGCATGCGGAAAGAAAGCAACTGACTAATTTGATTGAACAGTTTCAGTCATCGGCTATATCGTTTCACAAACCAGTAAGCCATACGCCAGTACAGGTAGTTATCATTCCCGGGAATGAACAGGCAAAAGCAGTGGCCGAAGCATGCCGTCAAAACAATCTTGACGTTAGGGCCATACTGTACCCCACCGTTCCCAAAGGAAGCGAACGGCTTCGGATTGTATTGCATGCATTCAACAGCAGCGCCGAACTGGAACAACTCATTCAGCAATTATAGTCACGGATCATTTTTTCCCCGTTGAGTCGTTGATATAATAGGTTTCCTGCGGCCCAATGCCCTCTATTTGCATGGTACAGTTTTCTTTGAACCATTCATAGTGCGGCTGATCTTTTTTGATGATCAGGAAACTCCCGGGCCCGTATGGATGGGCAGTTGTGGTGTCAAAATCTTTTCCCATCACCATGTGTACAGACCCGCTGATAATAGTTAAATAGAGATCACTGTTGTGGACGTGTGGCATTCCTTTATAGCCTGCCGGAAAAATAGAACGCTCAATAAAAAAACCTGGTTGGTTTCTCCGGCCAAAGAGATATATGTTTTTCCGGCCGCTGCTAAGAACAGTGTCTTTTGAAGGGGGCAATATCATTTCTGCGGTAGAGGTAGGACTAGGCTCGTTGGCTACTTTAGTGGCAGCATCGTTTGCAGTTTGGTTGTTGCAGGCCAACCATGGAAACAGCAGAACGACCAAAATCGGAAGACTGATCTGTTTCATAACATCAATTTTACATGAAAGAAAGAGCGAGATTCGATATAAAAGTTACGACAAATTAAAAGGGAAGTACCAAATTATTTTTACCGGGCAAATAAAAAGCCAGCCCAGGAATTGGGCTGGCCGGGTGAGACTCGGATTAACAACCTCTAAAACTATATCGTTATTGCATTGAGTAACTGGATTACCGCGGGAGTGAAGGGAACGCCGGTCTTTATATATCAGTACGGAAAATTTGGTTAACGGAGGAAGCTCCAACTGTTTGTTTCGGTTTTCCCAAAAAGCCTCCCGCGGCTTTCAGTGTTACGAACTTATTAATGAATATATCATCAGTACCAGCAGCAATATTCCAAACGCTGCATTGATCTTTTCAGGGCTGGCTGGTAATGGTAGTTTTATTGCCTTCATTGTTTTGTTTTTTAACAGTGTAAAGATGGGTGCAAAAAGAAAGGCAAACAATACAATCATGTGGTAATACCGGTTTGTAGTAGCGGGGTAAATTGAACAAAACCCTTACTGGTAAAGGGTTTTCATGATTTTCTATAGTTGGTGAACAGGTGAAGTGCATAAAAAATACCCTGTTCCCATGATACCTGTTTGTAGTATTATAGAAAGAAATTGTTATTTGAAAGAACTGTTTAAATAAATAAACCCCGCGGGCGGGGTTATGGTTCCAGTAGCGGAAACGGACTATGTCTTATGCCAACCGTTATATTAAACTAATGATAAATAACGTAACGAATAAAACGCCCAGTACCAGCTTTTCCTTCCTGTGATTGTATGTGATTGTCTTTTTCATAAATCTGATTCAATAATAAGACCGCTGTTGCGGTAGTTGGTTTAATGGTTAATGTCCTTTTAATACCTGTCATAGTTTGCTGCTAAAAGTATGACGATACAAAATTGATGCGGGTTACAGTTAAAAACAATACAATTTTGCGGTAATGGACATACCCTTTTGTGGTTATTCCTGCGCATTGTTTCCTGGTTTGCTATATGAAGGGTGTTCCTTAATTATTTACCTGCAAATAAAAAAACAGTTAAATTCGGCTATCATTTTAACCCTTTACAATTTGGCTTCATGAGAATTATTCCAATGCTGATATCCGCCGCCGTTACCCTGTTCCTTATTTTACTGCTTAATACCACCTGGATATTAAAAGCGCCCCTGGGGCAATTGCTTAGCCCACAGTACGGCGTTTGGCAAAATGCGGAGCCTGCCAACGTCAATTACAGTGAAGAACTCAGCTTCCCGATGTTAAAAGGCCATTCGGAAGTTTATTTCGACGACCGGCTGGTGCCACATGTTTTTGCAGAGAATGATGAAGACGCATTTTTTATACAGGGCTACCTGCATGCAAAATTCCGCCTCTGGCAAATGGAATTTGAAACGCAGGCGGCAGAGGGGCGGCTGAGCGAAATCATGGGCGATAAAAATGGTACGCTGGATGTGTTGAATAAAGTGGATCGTTATTTCAGGCGCCTGGGTATGCGCTATGCAGCCGAGAAGGAATTAACCTTGCTGGAATCTGATCCTGCCACCAAATCCATGTGTGATTCTTATACAGCCGGTGTGAATGCTTATATCCATTCTTTGAATAAAAGCCAGTTGCCACTCGAATTCAAACTGCTCGGTTATGAACCGGAAGAATGGTCCAATATAAAAACTGCGCTGTTTATAAAATATATGGCTTATGATTTGGCCGGTTCGGAAAGTGATTTTGAATACACTGCAGCGAGAAATGCCTTATCAAAAATAGATTTTGAATTGCTGAACCCCATTCGTCCTGATTCAATGGACCCGATTATCCCCAAGGGTACTGTATTTGATAAGCCGGGCCTTACCGTAAAAGCGCCTGCCAGTGCAGACTCACTTTATTTTACCTATAAAAATGACACTGCTGCCGTGCCAGCCGAGCCACAGAAACCGGATAAGGAAAACGGAAGCAATAACTGGGCAGTGAGCGGTAAAAAAACAAGAAGTGGTTACCCGATATTGTGCAATGACCCGCACCTGGGATTGAACCTGCCGTCATTGTGGTACGAAATACAATTGCAGACACCGAATTTCAATGCTTATGGTGTTTCATTTCCGTCTGCACCCGGTGTGATCATTGGGTTTAATGATAGTTGTGCATTTGGTGTTACGAATGCAGGAAGGGATGTACGCGATTACTATCAAATTACTTTTAAGGATGCTGCACACAGCAGTTATTTGTACAACGGCGAATGGAAACCCACCACGTTCCGCTATGAGCATATCAAAATAAAGGGGAAACCGGATTTTATTGATACGGTAGCTTATACTGAATTTGGCCCGGTGATATTTGACGAGAAATACAATGGCAGGGGCAGTGATGGCAAGTGTTATGCAGTGCGCTGGAAAGCGCACGATCCGAGCAATGAAATGAAGATGTTCCAGATGCTGGACAGGGCGAAGAATTATAACGATTACCTCGAAGCGATAAAAAACCTGCATACGCCCGGTCAGAACTGTGTATTTGCAGCAAAGAATGGCGATATTGCTATGTGGTGCCAGGGAGAATTTCCAGCCAAATGGAAACGGCAGGGAGATTTTATCATGCCGGGAACGGACAGCAGTTACCTGTGGCAGGGTATGATACCCCAGTCAGAAAACCCGCATTTGGTGAACCCTGAACGCGGATTTGTCAGCAGCGCCAATCAATTGCCGGTGGACACATCTTATCCATATTATATCGGTGGCTCTTTTCCCAATTACCGCGGATGGACAATCAATAAGCAACTTAGCAAGATGGCCGATATAACGCCCGAGGATATGATGGACCTGCAAACGAATAATTATAATTCATTTGCTGAGATGGCGCGGCCGGTACTAATTAATAATATCGACGGGCAGGTGATGAGTGATGATGAAAAGAAATACTGGGATATAATGACATCATGGAACCTGAAGGGGGATGCCACTGAAAAAGGGCCGGTTGTTTTCAACCTGGTATGGGACAGCCTGGAGGAAATCATACTGCGTGATGAAATGGACCAGGTGCATGCTGCTTATTTCCCTTATGAAAGCACGCTGGCAGAAGCACTGATTCGAAACCCTGCATTGAAATTTGTTGACAATATTAATACGCCTGAAAAGGAAACGCTCAAAGATGATATTATACTGGCATTGAAAAAAGCAGTGCCTGTTTTGAAAAAAGCGGAGGCAGAAGGGAAACTGGAATGGGCAAAATTTAAAGACACACATGTTAGCCACCTCACTAAATTACCTGCACTCAGCAGGCTTCACTTACCGATTGGTGGTGGTACACACATGATCAACGCTGCGAAAAGTGATCACGGCCCAAGCTGGCGGATGATTGTTTCACTGACACCAAAGACAGAAGCTTTTGGTGTGTACCCCGGCGGCCAGAATGGAAACCCCGGAAGTAAATACTATGATACTTTTATTGATTACTGGTCGGAAGGGAAATATTATCCCCTTTGGGTAATGAAAAAAGAAGAGATGGCCGATAAGCGTGTTAAGTTTAAAATGGTTTTTTCCAAAGGGTAAATGAAAGGTTGACTCAAATAGTTGTATACGATTTAAATAATAAAAATGAAATTGATTATATCCATATTGCTGACTGCATTACTTTCTTTTGTGGCTGGATTGTATATGCCCTGGTGGACCATTGCCATTGCTGCCTTTCTCGTATCTGTATTCATCCCGCAATCGCCGGGTAAATCATTCCTTACTGGTTTTGCAGCATTGTTTTTACTGTGGGGTATTTTATCGTGGTGGATCGATAACAGGAATGAACATGTGCTTTCGCACAAACTGGCTGCAGTGTTACCTTTTGGTGGTTCTTCCTTTGTCATGATACTGGTGACGGCATTGGTAGGCGCATTGGTAGCTGGTTGTGCTTCACTGACGGCGAGTTATTTCAGAAAGGCTGCGTAAAGTATGAACAGGCAATTTGTATGTACCGCTTTAATTCTCGGCATCTTGTTGGTCATGACTATAGTTATGTTAGTAGATGTGTTGCAAAATCATTATATCCTGAACGTTTTTCATTACATGGCTTTTTTGTTGCTCAGTGCCAATATGGTGTTGCTCTTTTTTAATTATAAACTGGCCGTAGCGGGCACTGGAATAATGCTGGTACTTGGTGTGTTTGACATAGTTAATTTTACTGCTGTCTCTACTGTACATAGTGTAGGTGTCGGATCAGTATCAACACCTTATTTCAGTTACCCCTTATTGATGATATTCCTGTTGTACCTGGCACTTCATTACAATGTTTTACTGAACTGGTACTGGGATTATAAGGACGCGCGGAAAAAATGATGGTGTTAAAAATCCCTCAATCTTATTGCCACGGTTGTTTGCTATAGTATTTACCCTTTATTTTCGCTGAAGGTATTGTTGCCACCTGTACTGTTGATGAACCGAGCGTGGCAACGATGCTGCTGGCTGTCTCAAAAGCCGGACCCAAACAAACACATCTTATGAGAAGACGATTACTCATTCTCCTCTTTACTGCTATTTCTTACACCGCATTTGCAGGCCGTTTAACCGGCAACGTTAGTGATGAAAAAGGCAATGCGCTTCCTTATGCTTCCGTTTTTGTAAAGGGTACTACCCGTGGCACTACTGCCAATAACCAGGGTAATTATTTCCTGGAACTCGATCCCGGCACCTATACCATCATTTGCCAGTATGTGGGTTATGCACGCGTGGAAAAAAATGTAACCATCACCAATGATGCGGTTGTATTGAATTTTAAACTGTCATTGCAGCAAACGGAAATGAAGGAGGTAGTTGTGAAAGCAGGCGGTGAAGACCCGGCTTATGAAATCATCCGCAATGCCATCAAAAAAAAGAAGGATTATGTAGCGCCGCTGGATTCCTTTACCTGTGAAGCGTATATTAAAACACTGATAAAAACAAGAAAACTGCCCAAGCGGATACTGGGACAAAAAATTCCCGACCAGGACAGGAAGGAGATGGGTGTGGATTCCATTGGCCGTGGCATCATCTACTTGTCGGAATCGCTGACAAAAATTGCTTTCAAAAAGCCGGAGAAGGTAAAACTGGAAGTATTATCCGGCAGGGAAAGCGGCTCGAATGGATATGGATTCAACTTTCCCACTTTTATTAATTTTTATAATAACAATGTCAATGTGTTTACGTCACAATTAAATCCGCGTGGTTTTGTATCACCCATTGCTGATGGTGCATTGAATTATTACCGGTATAAATACCTGGGTTCTTTTTTTGAAGACGGAAAAGAGATCAACCAGATTAGGGTAACTCCACGCCGGAAATATGAACCACTGTTTTCCGGCACGATCAATATTACCGAAGGCGACTGGCGCATTCACAGCCTGGAATTATTGCTGACGAAGGAATCGCAACTGGAGATACTCGATACCATGCGCATCAAACAAATCCATGTGCCGATTAACAAAGATGTATGGCAAACCAAGGACCAGGTGGTGTATTTCACGTTCAACCTGCTGGGCATTGATGCCACCGGCAATTTTTTGAATGTGTATAATAAATATGATGTCAATCCACAGTTCTCCAAAAAATATTTCAACAATGTGATTGTTGCATACGATACAGCAGTTAATAAGAAATCAAAGAAGTATTGGGATTCGATCCGCCCGGTGCAACTGGAAGTAGAGGAAGCAAAGAATTATAAAATCAAGGACAGCATTTTTCAATACCAGCGCGATTCTGTCTGGTCGAAACGCACCATTGATTCCATGCGCAAGCGGCAGGGCCATATTACGGTGGGCAAAATATTCTGGGATGGCTTTACCCGGTCAAACTTTAACCCGAAGAAACCATTTTCCTATACCTGGCAGCCTGTATTGAAAAACCTTCAGTACAATACAGTGGAAGGCGTGGCGCTCAACCTGGAAGCAAGTCTGCGAACGACACTGGCGAAATCAAAAACGCAACTGAGTTTCACACCGCATATACGATATGGTTTCAGCAATACCCACCTCAATGCATGGGCCACACTGAATTTGTTTAAGCGAACATTTACCTGGGACCAGGACGGCGGTACGTCCAACCGAAACAGTTGGACCTTCTCCGGTGGCAAGCGGGTGAACCAGTTTAATAAGGAAAATCCCATCAGCCCACTAATGAATGGCATTTATACATTGTTTGTCAAAAGAAATTACGCTAAGCTGTACGAAAATTATTTTGGCGATATTGGTTATGCCAAGCGTTTTGACAACGGGTTGCGGCTTTTTGGTGATGCATTGTATGAAGATCGGTTGCCCATTGAGAATACAACTGATTTTACCATCATCAAATACGATAATAAAACATTTACGCCCAATTATCCTTTTGAAAAAATTGACACACAGTTTACCCGCCACCAGGCAGTCATTGTTACGGTGGGTGTGCAGTTTCAGCCGGGACAGCGTTTTATACAATTCCCGAGGGGGAAAATGCCGATTGGTTCCAAGTATCCTACCTTCTCATTTACCTACAGCAAGGGTTTGGAAAATGTATTGGGCAGCGACGTGAATTTTGGCAAATGGAAACTGAGTGTCTGGGATGATATGAATTTTAAATTGCGCGGTTTATTAAAATACCGTTTTAGTATTGGTGGATTTATCAACAGCAAAAAAGTATTCATCCAGGATTACCAGCATTTCAATGGCAACCAGTTATTGTTTGCCAGCCAGTACCTGAATAGTTTCCAGGTGGCACCATACTATGAGAACAGTACAACTGCTGCATTTTATGCGGTGGGTCACCTCGAACATCATTTCAACGGCTTTCTTACCAATAAGATCCCATTATTCAAAAAACTCAACTGGCACCTGGTAGGCGGCGCCAATGGTTTCCTTGTCAACAGCAGCAACAATTACGTGGAAGTATTTGCGGGTATTGAAAACATTTTAAAGATTGCGCGGGTAGATGTGGTCGCATCTTACCTGAATGGTAACAAAGGCCAGGTGGGCGTCCGCATTGGCTTTGGCGGCTTATTGGGGGGCAGCATACAGGTAAGGTGATTGACGATAATCATTTGACAGGCTCCGTATAAAAAATTATCTTTGCGCCGTTCAGAAATTTTGTTCGTCAGGCATACGTCCTTAAAATTTCAAAAAAATGGCAGTATTACACAACCGCGTCTCCAACAGGGAGCTGAAAGAACGTTTATACCAGGAAACCACTCCGCGCACCACCATTTCATTTTACCAGTATTTCCCCATTCCTGAACCCGCTCATTTCCGGGATGATTTATACCGCGCATTGAATGCGCTGAATGTATTTGGCCGCATATATGTGGCGCAGGAAGGAATCAATGCACAAATCAGTGTGCCCGTGGATCAGTTTGACAATTTAAAAAACTACCTGTATTCCTTTGAGCCACTAAATGGTTTGCGGCTGAATATTGCAGTGGATGATGATGGCAAATCGTTTTGGGTGCTGAAAATAAAAGTGCGTGAAAAAATTGTAGCCGATGGTATCAGTGATTCGGCTTTCAGCATGGAAAACAAAGGAAGATATGTGAATGCCGAACAGATGAATGCCCTGCTGGACAAGCCCGGTACCATCGTGGTGGATATGCGCAACCATTACGAGTATGAAGTTGGGCATTTTGAGAATGCGATTGAAGTGCCAAGTGATACTTTCCGCGAGCAATTGCCCATGGCGGTGGATATGCTGAAGGATGATAAGGATAAAAATATCATTATGTATTGCACGGGCGGTATCCGCTGTGAAAAAGCGAGCGCTTACATGCTTCACAATGGATTTAAAAATGTATTTCACCTCGAAGGCGGTATTATCAACTATGCAAGACAGGTGAAGGACCATGAACTGGACAGTAAATTTATTGGTAAAAACTTTGTATTTGATGACAGGCTGGGAGAGCGGATTACGGAACACGTCATTGCCAAATGTCACCAGTGTGGCAAACCTGCAGATACCCATACCAATTGTAAGAATGATGGCTGTCACCTGTTATTCATCCAGTGCGGGGAATGCGCCCAAAAATATGATGGTTGTTGTTCCACTGAATGCCAAACAGTCTACAAACTTCCGGAGGAGCAACAGAAGGAAATCAGGAAAGGACTTGATAAGGGAATGATGGTATTCAATAAATCGCGTCACCGTCTCCGGCCATACCGTCCGCAATCTTAGTACGAAACATTCTATTACTGCCAGCCCGTTAAAAAAAGGGTGTCACAGATGCCATTTGTGCGCAAGCCTGTATATTCGGCATAGGAGGAATATGGCCAGTCTTCCATTCGCAATACCAGCCCGGCTTTCACGGGATTTTCATGTATGTATGCCAATACAGCCAGGGAATTATCTTCGTTGTCATTATTCACGCATTTGGCTTTTGCTTTTTGACGGAACAACGAACCAGTTCGACCTCTTTCTTTATTGATGTACAGGGCATAGTTACTTTGTACAATGCGAAATCCATTAGACAGGTAACATGAATCCAGTGTACCAACTTTTTTGATCATGGCTGACTGCTCTGTCGCGTACACTAAAAAATGAAAGTGATTGGGCATTAAACAATATGCCAATAACTTGCAATGTGGTGAAATAAATTTTTTTGCCAGGGAGAGGAATACAAGATAATGGGTATTGCTGTAAAAAATGCGCTCGCGGTTATTCCCCTGGTTATAGATATGGTATGTATGGTTTGCAATTATTTTCACAGGGATGCGTTGCAAACCAATTTACGCAAACTTTTATTCTCTAAAAGATAGAAAGAATTCTATATCCTGCGAAGGAGTTAGTCTACGCCAGACCTAAGAATTAGAAGAATTAGTCTGACGCTGCGCGTGGTGACTAATTCCTGACGCTGCGCGTGCTGACTAATTCAAGATCCATTTTAAGCAAACGGGCTTACCAACTTCAATTTGTTTGCCGGTGGGCGTAAGGAGACCGGTTTGTTTGTTCCTTTTGAAGATGACGATATTATCACTGTTTTGATTGGCCACCAGCAGGTAGTTGCCGGAAGGATCGAAATTAAAATTACGGGGTGTTTTACCCTGTGTTGATTCAGTACCGACCATCTTTAGTTTACCGGTAGCTGCGTTGATTTTAAAAATGGCGATGGTATTGGACTCGCCGCGGTTGCTGCAGTATAAAAACTTTCCATCGGGTGAAACATGAATATCTGCACTGCCCAAGTCGCCTGTAACACCTTTTGGTGCGGAACTAATGGTTTGTATTGGTGACAATTTCCCACTGGCATATTTGAATGCAACAACAGAGCTGCCCATTTCTTCCATTAAATAGGCATACTGATGGTTTGGTGCGATATCAAAATGTCTTGGACCCGCACCATCGGTTGCTTTATAAAATGGTTGCGCAGCAGGTGTCAGTTTTCCTGTTTTATCGTTGAATGCATAAATCATTACCTTATCCATTCCGAGGTCGGGCACAAACAAGAAATGATTATCGGGTGAAAAATAGGTGCAATGCACGTGCGCTTTCTCCTGACGTTCCTTATTAACGCTGGAGCCTTTGTGCTGAATCTTTGATACTTCTTTTCCAACGCTTCCATCTTTTTCTATAGGGAAAACGGCGACACTACCGCCGGTATAATTTCCTGCCACCACCCACTTGCCGGTTTTATCCACTGCTACGTAACACGGATGATCACCTCCGGATAATTGCTGGTTCAGGTAAGTTAATTGCCCTGTTTGATGGTTAAATGAAAAAGCTGCGACACTGCCGCCTACCTGGTTATTGCCGTCTTCATAGACTGCATACACATTTTTGCCGCCGGGTGCAATGGCGAGATAGGAGGGGTTGGATGATTTTATTTTACTGACTGGTGAAACATCGCCGGTGGCTGAATTGAAATCATATACATATATGCCTTCACTTTTGCCGGAAGTATAAGTGCCGACAAGCAGGTATTGGTGCGACTGAGCATTTGCTGAATAAACAAGTAACAGGAAGAATAAGCGGGTGATGAATTTCATATTGGTAAAATTGGCAATTAAATTACGACAACATCGCAACAATGAATAAATCTTTTTTTGAAATGCAGCCAGGCATTACTACTGATTAGCCATTGTTAATCATTAAATGGTATCAAGGGATGCCCGCTGACGGCCTGCCAGAGCAGCAATACAACAAATAAAAAGTAGGCCGCTGATAACCAGATGATCTGTCCTTTGCTGCGAAAGAAATAATATCCCAAAAGCGGCAGCAATTGCAGTGCATGCATGCCAAAAAAATGCGCCACACGTAAATCGCCGTATTGATTGCTCCAGTTGATCAGCGGATAACCGGGGCCTCCATCGGGCGCACCAACAGTATGTGATAACCTTGCTGCCATCCATCCGCCTTCAAAAGCAAATACAACAAAAAACAATATCCCGAGGCGGATACCGGTGATATATCCCGGTGGCAACTGAAGGGGAAACTCTTTTTGTTTATAAAATAAGTAGCAGATATAGGCTGTCCAGAAAGTAAAAGTGGCAATGACTACACCCATCGCGTTGAACAATGCAGCATACAATGGTGTGCTGATATTGAAATGCGACATCCGGCCATTGGCGGCCTGCCAGCATATAATGGCCATTTCAAACAGCATGGCCAATACAAGCACCCAACTGTATCGCTTCACTACCTTTTGGCTGCGCAGGTACACCAGGTACCAGGCCATGGTCCAGCAAAGGATACCAATAGAGATAAAAAATTTCAACGGCTTTATCCATGCATTAATGCCCAATACTTCAACGGTTGTAGTATTAATTAATACAACACATGTCAATGCCGCTGCAAAGAAGAACCAGCCACTGTAAAAGAGTAACCGGTTCCTGCTTTTTAACCGGATAAAAAATGCCTCTATAAAGTTGGTATGCTCCTGCATAGATTAATAATTACCGGCGAAATATTGTTTTGATGCTATGAAACGGATGAGTAAATACAGCAGCAAACCTATTGGCCCAAACATAAAGGTGAGCAGGTAGCAGGGGATGAGCCACCAATGACTGATGCCGTATTTGTCTGCATTCTTTTTAATAAACAGTCCCACCATTAAATCAAAAGCCAGGTAATGTACCCAGCCAATCAGTACAGCCAGTGGGTTGGTAAAAAGATTCGTGACACCTTTCAGGGTGCTGAAACTTTTCATGTCAATGGCGCTTAGGTTGGTGACAATGTAATATGTGTAGATAATAGCAAATAGCGTGACGATGATGCCAATGATAAATTTGTCAGATGATCGCCACATGGGTATGAATACAAGAATGATCCATCCCACCATG
Source organism: Chitinophagaceae bacterium (assembly GCA_044223995.1). Taxonomy (GTDB): domain Bacteria; phylum Bacteroidota; class Bacteroidia; order Chitinophagales; family Chitinophagaceae; genus JACMLD01. Next base: position 514,919 of record JBGALE010000003.1, on the reverse strand, counting down.
GCAATGGTATTGCAAATGGAAAAGACGCTGTCGGGGCTCATAGCAGTAATTTATATGAAAGAAATATTTTGGTATCCATTCTTTCATGGGCCGGTTATGCATCCAGTTGTTCCAGGGCTGTGGTTATTTTACTGAATGTTGCGTCATCACTCAACGGTTCCGGGATAAATTTTTTGCCAATTACTTTTTCGTACAATTCAATATAACGCTGCGAAATGGTATTTACCCATTCGTCTGTCATGGTGGGTACCTGTTGTCCTTCCTTGCCCATAAAGTTATTCGCAATCAGCCATTCCCGCACAAATTCTTTGCTCAGTTGTTTCTGGCGTTCACCTTTTTGCTGTCTTTCATCAAAACCATCGGCATAAAAATAACGGGAACTGTCGGGCGTATGTATTTCATCCATCAGGTAAATGGTATCGCCTATTTTTCCAAATTCATATTTGGTATCTACCAGGATAAGCCCCTGTTTGGCAGCAATCTCTTTTCCGCGCTGAAATAACTGTAAGGTATACCTGCAAAGTGTATCCCATTCAGCTTTGGTGGCCAAGCCGGTGGCTATAATTGCTTCCGCGGAAATATCTTCATCGTGTCCTTCAGAAGCCTTGGTGGATGGGGTGATGATGGGAGCGGGGAAGAAATCATTTTCCTTCATACCCTCCGGCATGGTTACACCGCAGAGTTCACGTTTACCGGATGAATAGGTTCTCCAGGCATGACCTGTTACATTTCCCCTTACCACCATTTCAATTTTAAATGGCTCACATTTTTTTCCAATGGATACATTGGGCGCGGGTGATGATACCAGCCAGTTGGGACAAATATCTTTTGTCGCATCCAGCATGTAGGCAGCGATTTGATTCAGTACTTGTCCTTTAAATGGAATGGGGCGGGGAAGTATCACATCAAATGCAGAGATGCGGTCGGAAGCCACCATCACCAGCCATTTATCTGCGATGGTATATACATCTCTCACCTTACCACTGTAAAAACGGGTTTGCCCGGGAAAATTGAATTGTTTCATAGCCCCGAAATTAAGGCAGGACAATTATTTGCCGGGTAAAATATTCTGCTTGATGCTGAATAAGTTATTGAAAAATTAAATTTCCCTAAAAACGGTACATATTGTATTTTGCCCCCCAAACGATTACTAAAACTACCGATATGAGAAAAAACTACCGCTATTTGCCTTTATTGCTTATGGCCGTCATGTTTTCAATTTCTGCCCTAGCCCAAAACACCACCATCACTGGTAACGTACGAAACAGCAGCAATAAAGATGTTGTACCCGCAGTTTCCATCACTATTAAAGGAACCAACACCGGTACATTCACAGACGAAAAAGGAAATTTCAAACTGGTTACTTCCCAAAAACCTCCCTTCACTATCATTGTAAGTTCGGTTGGATATGAGTCGAAGGAAATCAATGTCAGCTCGGCCAGCGATTTTATCCAGGTCGATTTTACGCCTGCATCATCACTGGGTACGGAGGTAGTTGTTTCTGCCAGCCGTGTCCCTGAAAGAATATTAGAGTCGCCGGTATCTATTGAAAGAGTTGGTACAGTGAGTATCCGCAATACACCTGCCACCAATTATTATGATATCATCCGTACGTTAAAAGGTGTGGATGTTACTACCGCGAGCCTCACTTTTAATTCTGTTACCACCCGTGGTTTCAACGGAAGTGGTAACACCCGTTTCAACCAGTTTGTAGATGGTATGGACAACCAGGCGCCTGGTCTGAACTTCTCTGTAGGTTCAGTGATAGGATTGACCGAACTGGATGTGGACAATATGGAGCTGCTGCCCGGTGCATCTTCTGCCCTGTATGGCTCTGGCGGTATGAACGGAACATTGCTGATCAACAGTAAGAACCCTTTCAAATACCAGGGTTTCAGTGCACAGATCAAACAGGGTATCATGCACACAGGCGCCGGTAATAATGATCCCATTAAACCATCTCCTTATTACGACTGGAGTTTCCGCTGGGGAAAAACACTGGGGGAAAAATTTGCCTTTAAGCTGGGTATGCAGTTTATCCAGGCCAAAGACTGGATTGCCAATGATCAAACCAACTATACAGGTGCCGGAACCGGCGCTGGCAATCATACGCTTCCCGGAAACCGCCTCACTGATCCCAACTACGACGGTGTGAACGTGTATGGCGATGAAACTACTGCCAATATGTTTGACGTAGCAACTTCTGTTCAAACGCAGACAAGAGCTGGTATCCTTGCAGCGACCGGCAATACCGTAGACATCGTGGCACTGATGAATGCTTCATTGCCGGCCAACGCCACACAGGCACAAATCGGTGCATTTATCGGAAGCCTTCCCGCTGCATTGCAACCATCCGTAACAACGCTCGTTCCATTTTATTTTGGTTTGAGAAATAATGTCATTCCCAAACAAAACGTATCCCGTACCGGCTATAAGGAAAACGAAGTGATCAATAACAATACCGTTAGTTATAAATTCTCCGGCGGACTGTATTACAAACTCAGTTCTACTGTGGAAGCATCACTAACTGGTAACTGGGGTACCGGTAATACTGTATATACCGGCAGTGACCGTTATTCTTTAAAGAACTTAAAGGTTGGACAGTATAAACTTGAATTTAAAAGCAATAACTGGTTTGTTCGTGCCTATACTACACAGGAAAATTCAGGAGAGGCTTATAATGCTACCATCACCACCAGGTTGTTCAACGAAGCATGGAAGAACAGCAATACCTGGTATCCTCAGTATGTGGGTGCTTATTTCCAGGCCATATCACTGGGCGCTGATCCTTATACCGCGCACCAGAATGCCAGGGCATTTGCTGATGTCGGCCGTCCTGCTGCCGGTACTTCACAGTTTACTACCTTGTACGACCAGGTGCGTTCCAAACCCATCCCGGTGGGCGGTAAATTCCTTGACAGAACCGACCTCTATCAAATAGAAGGTCAATACAACCTGACCAGCGCCATCAAAGTATTTGAATTGATTGTCGGTGGAAGCTGGAGGCAATATGTACTGAATTCTCAGGGAACATTATTTGCAGACAGCACAGGCCCGATCCATACCAATGAACTGGGCGCTTACGTGCAGGTAGCCAAAAAGATATTCAACGATAAATTAAAACTGACGGCTTCTGCCCGTTATGACAAGAACGATAATTTCAAAGGTAAATTCACACCGCGTTTATCTGCCGTATGGACAGTGGCCAAGGATCACAATATCCGCCTGTCTTACCAGAACGCTTACCGTTTCCCGTCTAACCAAAACCAATGGATCAACCTGAATACCGGTGCTGGTATATTGATTGGTGGTTTGCCGACACTGCGTACATACTATCATTTCGATACCAACCCTGTATTTACTGCAGCCAGTGTATTGTCTGGCGGTACACCCGTTCAGCAACAGTTTGGCGAATACAAACCGGAGTCTGTAAACTCTTACGAACTTGGTTACAAAGGATTATTCGGAAAAAGGTTCCTGATTGATTTGTATGGTTACTATGCCAAATACCAGGATTTCATTGGAAGGGTTTCTGTGGTACAATTCAACAACCCGGCCAATCCTGCATTGGGTTACAAAGGCTTCTCTGTCTCTGTCAACAGTGCCAATACTGTGAAGACAAATGGTTTTGGTATCGGCCTGGATTACCTGATGCGCAAAAATTTCGCCATTACCTTTAACCTGTCTTCAGATAATATCGATAACCCGGATCCCAATTTTGCCACTTACTTCAATACACCTAAATACAGGACTAATATTGGTTTAAGCAACAGTGGTTTCGGTTATGAAAAGCGTTTTGGATTTAATATCCAGTACAGGTGGCAGGATAAATTCTTTACCGAAGCAGATTTCAAACAGGGTAATGTACCTGCATTCAGTACACTGGATGCACAGGTTAGTTATAAACTTCCTGAATACCGCTCCATTATTAAAATCGGTGGTACCAATATTGCCAATAAGTATTACATTACTGCCTTTGGCAACCCATCCATTGGAGCGCTGTACTATATCAGCTTTGGCTATAATGTATTCTAAAAACAACTGTCCGTCCATAAATAGAAGAGGCCCCGCGTTGCGGGGCTTCTTTATTGTATAGCTGTTATTGTTAATTAAAAAAACGGACGTTGTTATACATTAAAACGGAAGTGCATCACGTCGCCGTCTTTCACCACGTAATCCTTTCCTTCAATACGAAGTTTACCGGCTTCGCGGCAGGCAGCTTCAGAACCATACTGGATAAAATCGTTGTAGGCAATTACCTCTGCTTTGATAAATCCTTTTTCAAAATCTGTATGGATAACACTGGCGGCCTGCGGCGCTTTCCATCCTTCGTGAATGGTCCATGCACGTACTTCCTGTACGCCCGCTGTGAAATAGGTAAAGAGATTGAGTAATTTGTATGCCGAGCGGATCAGTTTATTCAGTGCAGGTTCTTTCATTTTATATTCTTCCATAAATAACTGCCTGTCATCTTCATTGTCCATTTCTGCTATCTGTGCTTCAATGCTGTTGTTCATTACGATTACCTGTGCATCTTCGCCGGCAATGGCTGCTTTCAGTGCTTCTGAAAATTTATTGCCGGTATGCATGGATGGCTCATCTACATTGGCCACATACAGCACTGGTTTTTCCGTGAGCAGGAATAAATCAGCTATTGCAGTTCTTTCGTCTTTATCCAGTTTGAGTGAACGAATGCTTTTGCCCTGTTCCAGGTGCGACTGGCAGCGTTTCAATACTTCAAACTCTGCTTTTAATTTGGCATCGCCTGTCTTGGCGAGTTTTTCTGTACGCTGCACTTTTCTTTCCACGCTGTCGAGATCCTTTAACTGCAATTCGGTATCGATGATTTCCTTATCGGCCACGGGGTTGATGGGCCCTTCATCTCGCAGGATGTTTTCATCTTCAAAACAACGGATTACATGCACGATGGCATCTACTTCGCGTATATTGGCCAGAAATTTATTGCCCAGTCCTTCACCTTTGCTGGCACCGCGTACGAGGCCGGCGATGTCGACAATTTCAATTTGCGTGGGAACAATGCGGTTGGGTTTTACCAGTTCCGCCAGTTTGTTCAGCCGGTCATCGGGTACGTCTACCAATCCTACATTGGGTTCGATGGTACAGAAGCGGTAATTGCTGGCCTGTGCCTTGGCGCTGTTGCTGACCGCATTGAATAAAGTTGATTTTCCTACGTTTGGTAATCCTACAATCCCTGCTTGCAAAGCCATAATGCTGTTTTTTCGAGGCGCAAAGATAGGGGTTTGCAGGAAGAGATGTATGTCAACTGAATCTATTACCTTCAAAGCAGAAAGTTAATACTATGGCGCTTAGCAGGATATGGTCGGCATTTATCATCATCGCTTTACTGGTAGCAGGGTATAAATGCCTGTTTGTAAAAGGACAGGACGATATTTTCAGCAGGATGGTCACCGGCAAATCTGACGATGTATTTAATTATTATGCCATCGGCAGCCCGGCTGCGACAGGGATAAACAGCATTGACAGTTTTGCCAAAAAAGCGGAGGTATTTTCCTATAAGAAAAAAGACAAACCTGAAGATGCCAGCCTGCTTATTACAGACAATATGGGTGCTGATTCAGTGAAACTGCTGACAGCAAAATATACTTCGCTGAAAGTATATACTTATGGTGAACTGGTAAACCGTTTTCAAAAACCGGTGGATGGCATTATACAAACGAGTATATCGGCTGTGCTTGATATTTGTTTTAAACTGATAGGTGTAATGGCATTGTTTATGGGATTCCTCACCATTGCCGAACAGGCAGGCGGTGTACGGCTGATGTCACGGTTGATCTATCCATTCTTTTCAAAAATTTTCCCGGACATTCCTAAAGGTCATCCTGCCGTAGGGCATATGATGATGAATTTTAGTGCCAACCTGCTCAACTTGGACAATGCAGCAACACCATTTGGATTAAAAGCCATGGAAAGTTTGCAGGAACTGAACCCTAAAAAAGATACGGCTTCCAATGCACAGATCATGTTTATGTGCCTGCACGCATCGGGACTTACGTTGATACCTGTTACCATTATTGCTGCAAGGGCTTCCCTGAAAGCAGCCAACCCCACCGATATTTTTGTACCCTGCATGATTGCCACCTTTGCTGCCACGATGGCGGCGATGTTTATTGTATCGTATAAACAACGCATCAATGTATTTCAACCGACAATATTATTATGGGTGCTTAGCATATCGGCCATTATTGTTTTACTGGTCATTTACCTGAAAACATTAACTGCTGCTTCGCTGCAATCATTTTCGGGTATACTGAGCAATGGACTGATACTGCTTATATTTTTATTGATTGTACTTGGGGGTTTGTATAAAAAGATAAACCTTTTTGATGCATTCGTGGAAGGAGCGAAGGGGGGATTTGATACGGCCATTCGCATTATTCCTTACCTGGTGGGTATGCTGATAGCCATTAGTATGCTGCGTACCAGCGGCACATTTGATGTCATCATCAATGGCATGAAACATTTGTTTGCTTCCATAGGCGCCGATACCAGGTTTGTGGATGGGTTGCCTACGGCTATTATCAAGCCATTGAGCGGTAGTGGTGCGCGGGGAATGATGATTGATACCATGCGGACTTATACGCCCGATTCGTTTGCAGGAAGATTATCCTGTATTCTGCAGGGATCATCTGATACGACATTTTATGTGATGGCGGTATATTTTGGTGCGATATCGGTAAAGAATACGCGTTATTCCATTGGTTGTATGCTGCTCGCCGACCTGGTAGGCATTGTTACTTCAATTGTTCTGTGTTACCTGTTTTTTGGCAATGTGGCATAGGTAATTAAATAAGAACACGTCATGCCCGCGAAAGCGGGCATCTCACCAACGAGGAACCACGATAATTCTGCATTCGCAACGTCTCCTTCGTAAGACATAGCGGCGACTAAGACCCCTGGCATGTCCAAATAAACCCCTGCAAGGCGATTCACGACTTCCAGACGCTCGATCACAACCTCCAGTCACCCGATCACAACCTCTTGACGCCTGATCACAACCTCCAGTCACCCGATCACAACCTCCAGACGCTCGATCACAACCTCCAGACGCCTGATCACAACTTCCAGACGCTCGATCACAACCTCCAGACGCTCGATCACAACCTCCTGACGCCTGATCACTGGTTCCTGAAGGCTGATCACAACTTCCTGACGCCTGATCACAACCTCCTGATGCCTGATCACTGGTTCCTGAAGGCTGATCACAACTTCCTGAAGCCTGATCACTGCCTTCTGAAGGCTGATCACAAGTTCAAAAAATGAGATTACAAATTTCTAAGATGGCAAAAACGGATGCTGCAGGGGGAGAATACGACAAGCCCTGGCTGTTGTCTCGGAATAAAGGACATTGCTTAACATTTATTAGCCCTGTCGCGATTATTCAGGGTAGCAATGTATTAAAAACTCCGGGATACACTTACTTCAAAATGCCGGGGCAGCAGATTGGTTTGAAAGCTGGTGGTTGAATAATCACTGACGGAAAATGCAGTAAGGACTTTGTTATTACTGATATTCCCTGCCCTGAACCGAAAGCCGTACAGTTTATTTTTTGTTTGGTAATCGATATCTGCATCAAAGAATATATAGTGTTGTTTTTTTCCCGATATATCCGGCAAATAATAATCTGCAGATAGTAATACGAAAAACCTTTTAAATGGTTTTGTTATCACCTGGTATTTATTCATTAGTGATGACTGCTTAAATATTACTCCTTCGCCTGATTCACTCTTTATACTTCTGACTATAACTGTATTCTCAATATTGATTTTACCGTCAAATGCCGTTCTGAAAAATAATTCGTTTGAAAACGTTTGTGATATATTGTTCCTAAGAGAAGAATTGTTGACGATGTTTTTATACCATTGGCGCGCATAGTCGCTTTTTAACCTGAAAGTTCCCTGTAAAAAAGGGATGTATTTTTCTATCATACTATTTACTGACAGCAACTTGTTTGATTCGGGAAGAAAGAAGTAAACTAATGCAGTGGTGTTTTGCTGCACGGTTATCCTGGGAAAATAGTTTCCCCTGTTTTCTGAATAAGTGCTACCAAAATTTACCTGTAGCTGCTTGTATAAATTGCTAAGTACATAGAACAGGGTTATTGTTTTTGATTGCTGGATGGTCAAATCCACTTGATTAGACTGAATAACCCTGCTGGAAATATAGACAGGGTTTGTAGCATAATATTCCTCTGAAAATGGATGCTGCTGCAGCCCAGCGTTGATGAGGATGCCCGAAAAATTGCTGAGTTTACAAGCCACGGAAAGGGAGGGTTCCAGCAGGATCTTTTCGTTTTTTTGGTTGTTGACAGCCTGGTTGCCGGATAAGGACTGGTGTACATAAGTGATGCTTACGGCAGGCTTCCATTTAATATGTTTGATTGTAAACTGGTAAAATCCATTTGCAAAACTTTTTACCTCGTGATAGCTATTGTTGTTGGCAAATCCTCCAATAGGTATATTATTTGAATTTCCCGTCAACTGTGAATTGAATATTATTTTTTGATCACCGGCCCCCATGGTGATAGCATATTTACTTTTTTCAGCGCTGCCCAAGACAGCGGATTGTATACTGGTATTGCTTTTTTTATACCGGCTCTGCTGATTGTTTGATACGTACGTAGATGGCTCAAATATGGCTGGTGTAAACTGGTAATCCTGTGGTATATCGTTTACCGAATGTTTTGCAATTAACTGTATTGCTTTTTTCCCGCTTATTTTTTTTGTATAAGTAATAGTTTGTTTGGTAAATACATCCTTAGTAGTCAATTCAGTTGTATAATAGATACTGTCGTTCTGAAGAACGCCTGTTGGTGTGCGGATGTTTTCTATTTTATGCGTGGCCGAATATTGCAACAGCGATGATGGTGTGGTGTTCCAGGTAGCTTCTATATCTCCCCGGTACAGTGCAGGTTTTTTATGTATTGTATATACATCAGAAGTGGTAAATGAAAGACCATTAATATTATTTACAGTTCTGCCGGACTGGCTGGACTGTATGTCGCCTTTTTGATAATAGACATTGGTTTTCAGGCTGAGTTTTTTGCCCACTTTGAATACCGCATTGTAACTGCTAAACAGGGTAGCAGTGATATTGCTTCGTTCGGGGGCGGCGCTATTGTCAAAATAAGTATCAGGCATGTATCTTTTTGCGAGCAGGGCAGCATCGTTTACCTGTTCTGCTGTGGGCGTATAGGAGAAATAATCAAACGGCGTATTATTAACACTTATATTGTTGTACGATGCTGTGGCGAAGGATTTATATTTTGCCGATATGCCCAGCACATTGGCGGAAGCATCTACTGCCTCTTTTTCACCGAGTACTCCGGTGCCCAGGTCGGCACTACCCGAATAATCGGCTTTTTTATTTTTTACCACCAGGTTCAGGGCAACCTTGTCACCGTCTTCAATGCCTTTTAACAGGGGATTGTTTGAATAATGTTCGATGGCCTGTACCTGCTCTATCATATCGGCATTGATGTTTTTGGTGGCTACCGAATAATTGGAAGAAAACAAATCTTCCCCATCGAGTTTTACGGTTTCCACTGATCTTCCCTTGTATTTTATCTCGCCTGTCTTTTCATTTACTTCTATACCGGGGAGTTTTTTAATGACATCCTGTATCTTTCTTTCAGTGCCGTTCCTGTAGGCGGAAACATTGTAGGTAACCGTATCGCCCTTTATTTGAAAAGGTTTCTTTTTTGCGGTAACGATTACTTCCTGCAGTGAAATAGGGATGGTATCCCGCGCTAGGTAAAAATTGTGTGTATACGTTTTGCCGGGTTCAAATGCGTGGATGGTATAATAGCCCGGCTGATATCCCGGTGCATTTATTTCAACTGTCAATTGCCGGTACGATTTTTTTACAGCCAGCAGGTATTTGCCATTACTTGCAAACCCAAATTCTTTGATAAATGTGGAATGAATGGAGTCTTTCAGCAGGAGGGTAGCCGACAGAATAGGATGCCCTGCGGTATCCCTGATTTCTCCGCTGATGGTTTGCGCCATGGAACAATTGGCAATAACACAAAAGAAAAGGATCGGGAACCGGCAGTAAACTTTATTAAAAGCTATGTCCATTCCCGGTTTGTATTTTGGGATAAATGATTTCCTCCATGGTGACTTTTATGGTGACAGTGCCCGATACACTGTTTTCTTGTGTTGTTTGAATTTGTTTGATGTAGTTATCAAAGGCAGTAATGAATTTTTTGCAATAGGCAGCCCAAGTAATGTAATTGGCATGTTTGACAGCAGGAATTTTTACAGGCATATCGCTTTTTTCAATGCTGGTAGCGACATAGTGAAAAGCAGCATCAGTTGATTGCACTTCGAGGATCAGCCCGGGCAGGGCGCCAAATTTCCAGGGCCCGTCAGCGTATGGCAGGGCTGTGGTAAAATAAGCGCTGTAAATCCTTCCGCGAAAATGGGTAGTAGCTTCCTGGCAGTTGTACCCGAGAATAGATTTGGTAACGCCTGTTAACTGCCAGTCAAACAGGTAAATGCTGTCTTTTACCTGGAATACTTTGGAAAAAATATTGTCGTCGTAATAGATGGTACTGTCCTTAAAAGACTTAAAAAAAATCTCACCTTTTGAAGACAGACCAATCATGTCCTGGGAATTGGTTGATATAAAATCCCATACAGATATTTTTCCGTCTGTGGTTAACTGGTACACGGAGGTTGTTCCTTCGGAAATGCGATTGTATCCGATTGAAAGCGTCGATTGGGCATGGCTGTTTACCATGAATACATTGAGCAATATGGAGATGCCGATAATTCTTTTCATATTGATGGAGATTAAATACGGCTGTAACCTATTTTTTAAAATAGCATTACAGCCGCTGTTAACAATAACTAGTCTGCCACTATTTGTTGAACATGGTAGCTAATCTTGCTATTTTATAAGCACCATCACAAGCTTCAGTTTGTGTGCAGGTACAGGAATTAGTGATGGTTACGTTCGTTTTTTTGAAAGCAACGGTGACGGTACAGGAAGTTGTAAAAGGCATTTTCCGGTTAATAGCATTTTTGGTAACTGGTTTCACTTCTTTGGTATTGGCAAAAGAAGCTGTTGAGCATAATGCCGCAATTGCGAGCAGGACTGACATTTTTTTCATGATTACAAATTAAATTGGAGTCAAATGGGAATACCCCTGTGTAGTTTGACGGTTGCTACATCCTACCTTGCCATTTATAGGGCCGGCTGTCAGAATATTGAACCCTTTTTTGAAATAATTACCTCCCTTCCCATACTCCTCCGTCATTGTGTAAGAAATGCTGTTTATACAGTTGACTGTCGAGAAGATAGCCGGTGCGATATTATTTCTATGGTGTGGCTTGTTTACAGGTATTGCAGGTGGCGATTACGCTATCGTGCGGGCAAAACCTTACAACAAGCATATACCATGCGTACAGATAACTGGCGAACACATCAAAGGATGATAAAAACGTTTGAATATGGAAGTGTACCTGGGATAATGAACTATGGGGTGACGTGCAATGGTTGTGACGCAAGTTTACCAATTAGTGAATACAATACAAAACAAATTTTTTAAAAAATTCATAATACTAATAATTGTCTTAAAAGTTCTTCTGGATTTCGAATTCTTTTTTTTAAACAGATTGTTGTTGACGTAGTAAGAGATGGTTCTCTACATAAACATTACTGTTTTACCTGGCGGCCCTAACTGTAGCTGATAGAATTTTTTCTATGGCCAGTAACGAAGGCAAGATATAAAACGGGGGATTTGTTGTATACTGGAAGGTTATGGGAAATGGGTAAAGGCGCAGTTTTCTGCGTTAGCAATGTCCCATCTGGTAGAAACTTCGACGTCTTAATTGATCTTCTTTGAACCGGTGCTGACGAAAACCCATTTGATGATGAAGAAACTTTGTCCCGTAGGAGCAAATTGTTTGTAGATACATGATTAAAAAAAGGTTGCTGTGCCGTAGGTACAGCCAATTGTTTTTATATGTCGTGCCAAAAGGCACGATAAAGGATTTGATGAATATTGTGCTACCAGTATTTTTGCTCCGCTGGAGCAAAAAAATAAATTCCTATTGGATGCATAACAAGTTTTCGCAGGAATGACGTATTGTAATGATTGTTTAATAAAAATTTAAAATTATCTCAAGACAGCCCGGTAGCGCAGAGAAGTACTTTCATAAAAAGTATCCGTCATGCTCCCGACTTTTTGGGATAAGCGGGCTTCTGTGTTCGCAAGGTTTATTTCGGAAGATTCAATAGTCTTACTCCCTGCACGAATACCCACCAGCCACGATAGCAGGACAGCAACTAATCACTATTTTTGAAAAATTTATATACACTACAGAATTGTTTTTTATGAACAGTAAGTTTGTTTTGGCTATGTCGCTGGTTTGTTGTTTGAATACAACTATCCTTGTTGCCCAGACTCCTGCATCCAAATCCCAGGCTGAAGCGCTGGGAGAAAAAGGAAAAGCTGCCATCACAGCCAGTAAATACGACAGTGCCATCTATTATTTTACCAAAGCCATTCACCTCGACCCCACTGGATTTAAATATTTTCATAACAGGGGTTTTGCCCTATACCAGAAGAGCAATGTTAATCAACAGCAGCTAAGTAATGAAAGACTCGACTCTGCCGTTCGTGATTTTACAAAAGCACTTTCCTTAAACCCCGATTTTTGGAAATCCTACTGGATAAGGGGCCAAACCTATATGCTTTATTATACCCGACCCACTTACCCAAAACTTGAATTGGCGATTGCTGATTTTACCAAAGCCCTGGAATTAGAAAAAAATAATTACACATTACTGGTAAGCAGGGGAGATGCCTATACCAAGGACCCCTATCAATACTATGATGAGGCTATTGCCGACTATACGAAGGCGCTCCAAATATCCAGTATCGACCCTTACGTGTACATGCAGCGGGCATTTATGTACTATGTGAAAAGTGACTTCAACACATCTATTGCTGATTATAAGACTGCTTTGAGCCTTGCAAAAACGGATAACGACAAAGCCTACCTGCTGATACAGCAAGCCCGGGCATACGAGCGGAACGATATGCCCGAGAAAGCGGTGATTAACTATGCAGATGCCAATAAATTATTCCCTTCAAAACGGCTGGAGGAAATGGAAGCGGAAGCCGTACAAAAAGTTATTGCCAAATCGGCCAGGAATATTTCCAGCCAGTCTGCCCATTTGTATAATTCCGATTCGCTGATAAATGCAATGACCAAAGAATACAAGCAAAAAGAAGCTGCACGATCACAGCAAAATAGCAGCCAGCAGAATAATAAGGGGGTTAGTCCCGGTTATTCAAACAGCAATGTTTGTCCTATGTGCAATGGAAGTGGCTGGGTTGAGACTTTTGGCAGGAAGATGGAGTTTGTAGACATCAAAGACTGGCAGGGCAGGGTGATTGGCAGTGAATTTAAACCAGTGGATGGCTTTCACTCCGAGAAATGCAAAAGATGCGGGGGCAGCGGGAAGAATTAAAAAGTAATGCGTAAGTTTAAAGTAACTACATCATGAAATTAGCAGTATTACTATTCGACGATTTTGAAACCCTGGATGTGTACGGGCCTGTGGAAATTTTCGGGCGGTTGACTGAACTGTATACCATCAGGTTTTTTTCACTTCATGGTGGTCTGATAAAAAACAGGCATGGTGTACAGGTCATCACCGAACAATTGGATGAGATTGAAAAAAACCTGGACATATTTTTGATCCCCGGCGGCTATGGGACAAGGATAGAAGTTAATAATATGCTACTCATTGAAAAAATCAGGGAAGTATCCAATGCCAGCCAATATGTACTGACGGTTTGCACGGGAACTGCATTACTGGCCAAGACTGGTTTACTGGACAACAGGAAGACTACCTCCAACAAAAGGGCATTTGCCTGGGTGATGACAAACGGAGCCAATGTATTGTGGGGTAAAAAAGCACGCTGGGTAGTTGATGGTAAATATTACACATCATCTGGTGTGAGCGCAGGTATGGACATGTCGCTGGATTTTTTAAAAGACCGGCATGGAGTTGATCTCGCAAAACGGGTGGCGGTTGAAATTGAATACATTTGGAACAGAGATAAGGATTCCGACACTTTTATAGCAGAATAATTATTTCCATATTAAGCCTTACTAAAAAATTGCCCGATGGGGAAAGCAACAAATTCAAAGAAGTTGGGTGAACAAATACAGACATTGCACCCGGACAAAAGCAAAACAAACAAGAAAATATCGCTGGAGAAATACCTCGTCATCAAACAGGCCCTGCTTAAAGTGCTGCGTTCGCGCCAACTGACGCATACCGAGCTGATGGAAGCTTTGTACCAGGATGTAAAGGATAGTTTTGAAGGCGGTGTACAATGGTATGGTGAAACGGTTAAACTTGACCTGGAAGCCAGGAAGATTATTGAAAGGACAAAGGACACACCGCAAAAATACCGGTTAACAAGTGTAAAGCGGTGATACCGGCACCCAGTTGCTGTAAGTAATAATCCTGTATGCGCAGTGTCTTTTGCGGAAGACACTGCCGTGACTAAATAATTAATATAATGAGAATACTTTTTACGGCTTGCATTCTAATTTGCGTTTCATCCTGCCAAATAAATATAAACAAGAACCATGTTGCTGAAGGGACAAAGCTTATGTCGCAAGGCGACTATTTCAACGCAGATTTAGAATTTGATGATGCCTTATTTGATGACAATGATAATTTGGATGCGTTAAGAGGTTCTTACTATTGTGCCTTGACTATGGGTTATTATGACAAAGCTCTAAAAAGAGTAAATAAATTTATTGAGTTGAGACCAGATTCATCTGTAGGTTACAATGACAGGGGAACGATATACCTTGTTACCAGGGATTTTGAAAAAGCTTTGTCTGATTTTAATAATGTTATAGAAAAAGGTACAGGGTATCCTGCTATTGCATATTTCAACAAGGCTGAATCACTGAGAGAGTTGAAAAGATTTGATGAAGCAATACAAAGCTACAATATTGTCATCTCTGTTAATAATAAAGATGCAAGAGCATACTACAAGAAAGGAATAGCTTTTTCGAAGATTGGGAGCAAGGATAGTGCTTGCATTTCTTTTAAGACTGCAAAAGAATTAGGAGATACGGAAGCGGCAAATGAAATAAAGGCAAATTGTAACTAAGAAGTCAACAAACAACAGGTGATTTGGCAATATGACAGGCAGGTGCCAGTACCTACGTGGATAATGCGGCATAATTTGGTATTTATATGTCAAGTTGCTAACTTGTTTCATGCGTTATCATGCAATGAAAAGCAGGAAAGTATTTTTTCTCAGCCGAAAACGGGTCATGATCATTTGCAGCCTGGCATTAAGCATCTTTTTCTCCACGCTTGTATATGGACAGGAAACTGTAGTGGTCATTACACCGCATCCTGATGATGCCGAAGCATCATGCGGCGGACTTATCGCCAATTCAGTAGCGGCTGGAAAGAAAGTAATCATCCTTACAATGACCGGTGGTGAATTGGGTATTGGCAATAAAACCCCGAATGAAGCCAGGGCTATCAGGACAGCCGAGGCGAGAAACGCTGCCAATGTTCTCCATGCCGGAATAGAATTTTTTGGGGCAATCGATGCTTCCCTTGCTGTTGACTCTTTGAATACAGCAAAGCTATACGATATATTGCAGCGTCTCAATCCCTCCATTGTGTTGGCGCCATGGCCCCTTGATGTGCATGCAGATCACCAGGCAACGGGTCTGCTTGCATGGCGTGTATTCCAGGACAGGCGTTTAAATTTTTCCCTTTTCTTTTATGAAACCACCAACAGCCCCCACACAAAAACATTTGCTTTTGTACCGACTGACTATATTGACATTTCCGATCAGCTCAGGGTAAAAAAGGAGGCTACATTGCAACACAAATCGCAAAACCCTGCTGAATGGTACCCAATGTATGAAACCCTGGCTACGGTGAGGGGTTATGAATCGGATGTGCCGTTTGCCGAGGCTTATATCAGGGCGCAAAACTCTTCAGGTATGGGTGGCCGGGGTAATAAACCGGGCAAGGTATTGCCGGGCAGCAAATAATCATCTGTGCGGGAATTGTATTTCCTGTTATTGCCTATTCCATTATTTGCTCAGGCGGTAATATGGTAATGTAACTGATACCTCAAATCCCAACTTCAGCGCCAACTTGTACGAACCGGTATTTTCCAGCCTGCAGGCCCAAATTGGTTCATAATTATTTTGAAGGCAGTATTCAATGAGCGCAGAGCAAACTATTTCAGCAAAACCTTTTCCCCGGTATCCAGGCTCAGTTTCTATACCCAGTTCAAACAAGTTGCCAAACCAGCAGGAGGAGAATGCTGTCGATGCCAGTTGCTGTTTATACAGCAGGCAATAGGCCAGTCCGTTTTCAAAAAAGACATCTTCGTTTTCCCAAAATGAAGCGGGGATCACACTGCCTTTCATTTTGCGAAAAAGGTTCCTGTCTGCCTGGACGATTTCAATCGCCGGGTCTGTTATCCGTTGGTGCAGTGCTGGATATTTTTCCCTGTTGAATTTGAAATTAACACGCGTGTTCAATTCTATTATCCCTTTCTCCGTTGCCTGTTTATTGTCTGCTGCCTTTATCATATATCCGTCAAACAATTCAGATAAAACATTGTCCCAGCTATTGGGAAAAGCCTGCATCCATTCATAATTATCACGGCTGGAAGTAATATTTAATGCATGCTTCCTGAATTGTTCATTAAATTCTTTGTTGGTGCTGTCGCCCAGCAAAAGCGTCATCCCGTACGGGTGAACAATATAAAAAGTTGTGGGATTGTCTTTGTCATTCACATAAACCTGCCCTGTCACTTTGTGTTCAATCACTGAACGTGCAAATAAATTGTTGATTGTTACCTCTTGCACCGCGGCTGCTGCCTTTGAAAAATCTTTTTTATCCAGTAATTCCATTGCTCAATCGTTATTATTTTGCTGTGGTGCCTTGCCGGCCCTCTATGAATATCTTAATTGAATCATTTCGTCCCGATCCGGCATTCAATAATTGCCGGGCTTATTTTGATTACGAAACTACTTAAAAATGGTATGGATTTATTCGAACGTACGAATCCAGGTTTACGGGTGATACCAGATTTAATATTTTGTGTTAATGATGCTGATTATTATTTACTGAAAAAAAATGCCCCCATGATTGGGGGCATTGCCTGAAGATGACTTATATGTTGGGTTACCGGTTAAAAAACAATGATACCTGCGGCCGCCTGATATCGGTAGTACCCGCAATACCATTGTATCCGCGTGCGAATACTGTCAGCACCCGCTGGTTGGGCACCACATTCAATGTGGTTCCGGTTGGATAGGTGGTGATGGGTGTGGAACCTGCCGCCGCACCGGCAGGGCGTATGATCCATTGTGCACCGCTGGTGGATACTAAGGTAAACGTAGCGCTCACACCTTTGTAAGGAACATTCGCTGCCACCAGCGTAGTTCCAAAATACAAATCGATGGCTGCCAGGTTGGGCATGAGGTTGACGAATTTATATTTTGAATAACCGGAATCGGGGCTGGCCACATCTTCCGGCACCAATACCGTTTGAGTATTGGCGCCTGTATCGGCCACATGCACGGTAAAATATTTATTGGCATCTACCGATACATTGGTTGTGTAGAGTGCAACAGAATCTTCATTCGAACCAGCCTTCGGCACGGCAATACTTACTTTGATACTTCCTGCTGCTACAGAAAAATAATCTGGTGTACTGCCACCATTCGTATTTAATCCGCCTCCGGGATATGGATAGGGATAACTGATGGCCGGGCTGATGCGCTGATCATTTATTTTTATCTGTATAGCCGGATTGGCTTTGTATGCTGATGCAATATTGAACTTCACCTGCGACTGCCCATCCACATAATTATAGGGAACTTTTAGTGTATTCTTGGTGCAGGCATACAAAACAGCCATGCCTGCCAGCAGAATGGTGATGATATATAATGTCCTTTTCATTGTTAAATGATTTAAGTGTTGATTAAGGTTTGCTGAACCAGGTTTCGTAGGTATGATAGTCTGCCTTGTCTCCCCCGTATAATTTTAGCTGGTCGAGGTTCCATACATACTCTGAATTATACCTTGGCCTGAAACGGTAAGCAGGTTTGCCATTGTTGTCAGGAAAATAATTGGTGGGGAGTACAAAGTTCTTAAACACCTGTTGCCCGGTCAGCGGATCCAAATCAGTATAGTGGTACCTTCTTAAATCAACCCACTGTTCTTCCCATCCCCATCCCCATTGTGCAATGTATTTCTGCAGCATGATATCGGTAAGGGTAAGTGCAGCGGCAGATTGTTTTACACTGGGCCCGGCGAGATAGGTATTCCTGGCGGCGGTTGAAATAGGAGAACCGGAATAAATATTGGCAGCGCTGCGCACACTGCTGTACACGCGGTTGATAAAATCAAAATGCGCATTGATACCATTGAGATATGCTGTGTAGGCCAAAGCAGTATTGCCTTTCCTGAATGCTGCCTCCGCTTTGATGAACTGCATTTGAGCATAAGTCATCACCGGCATCACGGCTTTATTCTGGAAAAGAAATTTACCGGTATTTGTAAATACGCTTGCGCTTGGATTGGCATAGGTACTGTCGCCCCAGGGATTAGGTACACGTTTGCGTGCATTGGCGCCGGTGGTAACGCCATTAAATGGATCGCCCACTACCGGGTCAACACCTTTGTATCCGCCATTGCCCGTGCCGGATGTATCGGCAGAAATATTGAGCATGTGACTGATCCTCGGGTCTTTGTTCACTGCTCCCGATAAAGTAGTTCCATCCAGCAGTTTTACAATAAAATTACTCTGGCGGAAAGTAGACAGGTTATCTCGGTAAGTACCAAAGAAGTTGGCGTCGTCATTACGGGTTGCATCAAACGGGATATCAAAATCATCGTTTACAGATGCCATGGCGAGATCAACAAACTTTATTACCGAATCGGGCTGATACGCTGCTTTGTTGGTAAGGTGATGGTAATTGAGTGCCAGTATTCCATACACAAATTTTTTCCATTTGGACACATCGCCTTTGTATACATAATCGCTGGAAGCGAGAAAGGCAATATTATTGTCGCTGGCTGTATTAAGGTTTTGCAATGCCAGCCTGCAAAGTGAATCTACGCCCTGGTACACCCTGTCCTGCGTATTGTACTTAAAGTAATACGTGTTTTCCTTGAATGCTTCGTCAAAAATAATTTCACCGTGATAATCTGTTGCTATCTGGAACATGTATGCCTTCAATGCATAGCAGGCGCCTACATAGTCCAATTGTCCATTCTTTGTTCCATTTTGTATGATATAATCCAGGTTTTTGCCAAGTCCATAATAACACTGCCGCCATACATCTGCTGAGTTATCACTGGCAGCAATATAGCCATGGCGGTCCCATACATCACTGGGCGCGGTGGCATTCCAGTTTTGAATGTATTTACCCAGGAAACGTGCATCAAACTGAATTCCCCTGGGCACACCTGCCAGCATCGCAGGGAACACGGAACTATTGGATGGGTTTTGCGGCGTACTGGGATCGGAATTGATGTTGAGGTATTTTTTACAGCTTACTACCGATAGCAGTAATAAACCGAGTGCTGATATTTTTAAAATATGTTGTTTCATACATTTTTTTTTGGTGGGTGACTAATTAAAACTGCGCTTTGATTCCAAAATTGATTCCCCTTGTTGTCGGGATGGAACCATAATCAATACCTGCACCACCAAAACCGGTGGAGGTGGAGTTCAGCCCGTTTACATTGGGATCAATGCCACTGTAATTGGTAATCAGGAACAAATCCGTACCGGTAACATACACGGCGGCAGACTTGAATATTTTTTGTTTACCAATTATATTGGTGGGTATGCGGTATTGCAGCGTTACATCACGCAGTCGTACCCAGTTTACTTTTTCAATAAAATCAGCTTCTGTATACATAGAGCTGTAGAAATCATTCCTGAAATAGGGGTTCAGCACAATCGTGTTTTTGGTGGGAGTAGCACTGTTTTCAAGACCATCCTGCAAAACGCCTGGTATGACCCTTGGCTGTTCACGGTCCAATGTTTTTTTGCTTACACCGGTCAGCACCATCATCATTTCATTGCCATTGAATACATCACCGCCTTTGCGGATATCGATGTTAAACGACAGCGAAAAGTTTTGTGCAAACGTAAAAGTGTTGATGATACCCATTTTGAAATCGGGGTTCCTGTCACCCACCGGTACGAAATTCAAATCTTTGACCGGTAAACCGGTAGTAGGAGAAATGATCAGGTCGCCATTGTTATTTCTCAGCAAACGGTTTCCAGCGAGGTTTGCAATGGATAAACCGGCCCCCACCTGTGAACGAAGGTTACCGAATAACCAGGTATCAGAATCATAATAGAAGGGGAGATCCGCCGGCATTTTCTTTACGATGCCTTTATTATGATCAAAGTTGATGGTAAAGTCCCAGTTGAAGTTTTTACTTCTTACCGGTGTAGCGTTCAACTGAATTTCAATACCCTTATTGGACACAAGACCACCATTAATATACTTCAGCACATAGCCTGTTCCATAGCTGAGGCGGTTGGCAATGATCTGGTCCTTACTTTCAATATTATAATAAGCGATATCGATGCTGATCCTGTTTTTGAGAAACTGGAATTCGCCGCCTACTTCAAAGTTTCGGGAAAACTCTGGTTTCAGGCTGCTGTTGCCACCTGTTACATCCAGCGCATAACCGCCGCCGGTAGTTACCTGTGGCGTAAAGCGGTAATCAATTACATAAGGTGTTAACGGCGCTTTACCAGTAGTGGCATAAGATGCACGCAGTTTACCATAGGTGAGCCAGTTGCTCATATTTTTGAATACAGGTAGGTCTGAGAATACAAAGCTTCCGGAAGCAGCGCCATAACTGAAGAAGGGCTGCTTGTCGAAGAAGGCGGAGGTAAGTGTTGATACACCTTCGCGGCTGCCTGCCAGGTTGATGTACAACAGTTTGCTGATGCCCAATGTATAGGTTGCGAAGAACCTTGCCTTGCGCACACTTTGCACACTTAACTTGGCACCCTGCGATGTGGGATCAGTATTGTTGATGGAATTGAAATTGGGTTCAAAGAAACGTTCTCCTTTCTCGGCATTTACATTCATCTTGCTGTCTTCGAAGAAGAAACCGGCAGTTAATTCATTGGTGAATTTATCACCGATGTTCTTGCGGACCGTTGATTTCAATGTTCCGTTCAAATCGCGGAAATTCTGTGTGTAGATAGATATAAATCCATTCAGCGGGAACCCATACCTCGACTGCGGATGCGTGAGGAAGGAACCGTCTGTGGTGTAATGATCCAAACCGAAAATACCAGACACATTCAGCCAGGTGGTGGGATCATAGTTTAAAGTTACATTGCCCGTAACGCGATCTGTCTTGTCTTTTGCCGGGTTTTTATAAACATCCCAGTAAGGATTATCCAACTCGCTGGAATAGCCCGATGCATTGCGCAGGATACGGCGCGTACCATTGGGATTGATATAATTTTTTACGTCGTCATCAATGGGCCAGGTGATCAGGTTGGAATAATAGGCGCCTAATCCTTTCGACGTTTTATTATTGGTAGAACCGATATAGGCCCAGCTCGAGTTCATATTTATCTTCGGCGTTAATTTCGCTGTACCAGACAGGCGCATATTCACGCGTTCGTATTTTGTGTTGGGAACAACGCCTTCCTGGTTGACGTAACCGGCAGAGAAACGATAGGTAACATCACTGGTACCTGCTTCGAGACTGATATTATGCTGCTGGCTGAAACCATTCTGGAAGAAATTGTGCAGATTGTCGTAAGTCGGTGTATTGGCTGGATACTTTGGGCCAAACATGGTAAAACCATAAGTAGCATTGTAAGCAGTTGGATCATAAATACCATTGACACCACGGCTATAGGTTGTTTGAATATTCGGGAAGCGGTATACTTTTTCAACCCTGAATGCATTGTCGTAAAATATTCTTGCTTTTCCTGCGGCTGCCCTCCTGGTGGTAATGATAACAGCGCCTGATGCACCATCGGAACCATAGAGGGCGGTGGCTTCCGGCCCTTTTAATATGGTGACACTTTCAATGTCTTCCGGGTTTAAATCGGCAATACGGTTGGTATAATCAGCACCGCGGTTGGCAAAACCTACTGCACCTGGTGTTGAACTCAGGTTGCTGGCATTGAGCAGGAAACTCTCCTGGTTAAAAGTGGCATTGCTGACAGGAACACCATCTACTACAAACAATGGCTGGTTATTACCTCCAATGGAAACAGCACCGCGTAAAATAATTTGTGCACTGGCGCCGGGTGCTCCGGATGTGGAAGTAACCGTTAAACCAGGCACACGGCCTGCCAGTGAATTAAGAAAGTTCTCACGGCGGGTAGAAGCAATGTCATCCCCTTTAACGACGGGCGCCTGGTAAGACAGCTCCCGTTTATTTCTTTTTTGCCCATAGGCTGTTACAACGACCTCACCGAGCTGGCGATCACTTTTTTTAAGTTTGGCAGAAACAACATTGTTGTCGCCTACTTTAATGTCGAGCGGATCATACCCTACATAAGTGAGCTGAAGTACATCACCTTTGCCGGCCCTGATGGAGAATGAGCCCTGGCCATTTGTCTGGGTTACTTTGTTCGTACCCTTTACCTGTACCGTAACGCCGGCCAATGGTGTATTGTCGGCTTCCGATGCAATGGTACCGGTTACTGTTTTTTCCTGTGCATACGCCGTCAGGCCCATGCAAAGCAGGAAAACCGTTAATAAACGGGATAGCAAATTTCTCATAACGATTGATTTTGTGTTTGGACTTAATTCAATGGTTGTTATTAAAAAAAGCGGCTACGGATCAAGGTTAGTTAAGGGTACGGATTACCGGTTATAGTATACCGATACCAGCTTCCGTATAGGGTTGTAATAATGGATCATCCGGTGGCAGTTCAGTGACAAGCGTGGTGATTTCATTCACATCGCAGATTTTTATTGGCTGGAATGAATTTATTTTTTCAGAAATGGTCAGGCAAACCGTTTTTTGCGACGATTCAATCATGGCTTTTTTAATATGCACCACATCCCAGTCATTGTCTGTCACGCCATGCTGTATGTCGATAGAGTTCACACCCAGCAGGCAGAGGTCGGCTTTGATCTGTTTTATTTTGGCAATGGCATCGCCACCCACCGTGATCTTGGAGTTTTTTGAAACCTTGTCGCCGATTAATATCACTTCAATATTGGGATGGTGCAGGTATTCCAGTACTGCGGGAATACTTCCGGAAATAAAAGTCGCCTTGAGTTGTGGTGGCAGCATCCGCGCCAGTTCAATAATAGTGGTACCACCGGTAGTCAGGATAAACATACCGTCTTTAATCATGCTGACCACTTTTTGGGCGATCATCCTTTTTTGTTCGCTCGAGTACACTTTGCTGGAAGGATAATTGACATAATTGAAGGACTGGGACAATGCACCACCATGCACTTTGATGATTTTGCCTTCTTCGGCTAGTTCCTGGAGATCGCGCCGGATGGTATCTTCCGATACATTGATTTCTTCACTCAGCGTGGAGGAGAGTACTTTGTTGTGCAGGTTTACCTGGTGAAGGATATAGGCCTGCCTTTCTCTTTTAAGCATAGTTAGTCGTGGTTACCATCCAAAGTAAATGAAATTCCTGCAAAAAACCGCAAAAACACGTATTAAAAACCGCAACTAAGACGCGGCTGCTCCCTTTACTGCTGCTTGGAAGCCCGGATTTGTGGTTGAATGGAAAATGGGCGGGATGGGCTGCAGGGACATAAAAAAAACTTTCCTAATGGAAAGTTTCCTGCCAGTTATTTGGATAAAAGCTATTAGTTTAATGTAAAGCGGGCCGTGATGGCAAAGGCATCCGGTACAAAATCAATCTTGGGAAGTATGTCGAGTTCGGGCTTCCAGTCGATCGATAAATTCAGCGGGATATTATTAAACTTATAATCCAACCCCACAATACCGGTTGGGCCGAGATAAGTGGTGCTGCTTTGAAAACCCAGGTAAGCACCACCACCGTAAAACCATTTCAATCCCGGTGTACCATTCAATGTCCGGTGCACTTCATACAAACCACCGATACCAAACCTGCCGCCAAAAGAAATCAATCCTTCAATGGCGTTGCCGGTGGGCATCATGTATTTTACCGAAACAGAATTGCTGAGTGTGGGAGCAGGGCTGCTGAAGCGGACACCGAATCCGAGTTTGTAATCATTGTTCCCTTCCTGTGCATAGGCACCTGAACATGCACCTATAACAATAATGACCATCAGGGTTAGAAGTAATTTGCGCATAACTATAATTGGTTTGTACTTTGAAAACGAAAATAATGCCATTGTATGAGTAGTGGTTGTTCATTTAACATACTATTACAGTTAACAATATGGGAACAACCGGCAATCGTTTACAGGATGGGGTCTTCAAACAATTCAAATTTTGTTTTCGGACGTTTTTTATCCAGCCATTTAAAATTCCGCAATGTCTTTTTTTCTTCCGGTACCTGGTTGACAGGGTACATCGTCCCACTGACATCATTGCGGAAAATAACTTTTTTCAATTCTTTATTTTCAAACTGCATGTCGATGATATCGCCCACGGCATTGTTGACGCCTACCATAGCATCGTTCTCATCCTTTGCATAATAAATACTTTGGGCCGGCGAACCTTTAGTGCGCATAAAATCGATGGCGCCATCCTTGAAGTAGCCATTGAGTGTTCTGCCGCTTACCTGGTTAAACATGTTTTCGTCCGACTTGTTGATCACAAAACTGTTTTCAAACACGTACATGTGTTCCGCCTTCTTATTTTTTGTATACAGGTAAATGGTATCACCTGTTACCTGGCTCTGGCTGGCCCAGACAATGGGATCGTTGAATAAACGAAACACCGAATCGCGCGCCGAATAGAACATGCTGTCGCAAACTGCCTGTAGTGAATCAGAAAATATGCGGACATGGTGATAACATTGGAAATAACGTATGTCACTACTGTCTTTTGCATTTACGACTGTTACCTGTTTTATGGTGTCCTTTATCAGTTCGCGGTAATGGGTATCCTTTATATCCGCCACCCTTGCAGAAAACAGTGTATCTGCCGTTACATAAATAGAGTCCTTGTCCTGCTGGATGATCATCAGCGGGTGCATGGTGGCCAGGAAGGTGTTTTTGTTTTTATCCGATTCCATGTAATTGGCCAGCACGGAAATTTTCTGTGTGGTGTCCACATACACACCATTCCCCTTGATGATTGTCTTGCCGGTATTTTCATCTGTATATACTTCTTCACCAGTTACCGTAACGCCTTTACCATCTTTTATCACCGGTCGCTTGCCAAAACGTGCTAATTTATTTTTCATGTCATAAAACCCGTCTGACGTCACAACGGTACCACCTGTGCTGTCACGTATATAGGTTTTGGTAATGAAGGTGGCTATCTGGCTTTCGGTATTGTACAATAATGAATCGGTATCCAAATCATATTGCGGATCGCGCATTTTTACATCGCGTTTGAAATAAACATCTTTCAGGTCGCCATAATAAGTGGCTTCCTTACTGGTGATGGTTGTTTTTCCATTGACAATCTTTCCACCGGTGGTATAGGTACCCAGTTTGGCGCGGGTATCGTACTGGAGTTCGTCAGTCGTAAGGGTGCCATTTCCATCAGTGAGCTTTACTTTTTTGCGAAGGATAGCGGTTTTTTTTGCAATATCGTAAATCAGGTATTCGCTGTATGTATGTATGCTGTCGGCATCATTGATATGGATTTTACCGAATGCTTCCATGATGTTGAGGTGCTTGTTGATGACGGCGCTGTCGCAGTAAAATATTGTTTTATCCTGCTGCAACTCCACATGGCCTGCTACAATCTGCAGTTGCGTGAGTGAATCCACTTTTTTAAAACGGAGGCGGTCGCTGTGGATGAGGTTGACGATGCTGACGGTATCACCGGTGGAGACGGGTGCTTTGATGGTATCCTGCGCGGCTGCTGCTAAACAATCACCCAACAATATCAACAGGAGGCCGGCATAAAATTTTCGCATCATTGCTTTTTCGGTAGGTGTTCACTGGAAGAATCATCCGCAAGCGGTGCCGTGAGTGGCTGTGATTTATCTTTTTTGCCAAATACACTCACGTTTACATAACGTTTGGGATGTGTCCTGAAATCGTCCAGCAAAATATTCAATTTGTAAGTGGTGCTTTCCAAATTCTTATACAATTTAGGATCATTTAACAGTAAGCCCAATGATCCATCCTTGCTATTGGCCTTGGCGGCAACTCCCTTCAATTCATTCAGGGTTCCCTGCAGGCTGGCCAATGTCTCATCAATCTTTGCGTTGGCAATTTTTCCCGTTGCCTTTTGCATATTGTCGAGCGATGCAGTGATCTTATCGTTGTTTTTCGCCAGGTTGCCGGTGATGGAGTTGACATTGTTTAGCGACTGTGCCAGGGCACCACTTTGCGCATCCATCAACTTTTGTAAATCGGCGGATGATTTGGTCAGGTTGGCAACAATGGTATGGAAATTATTTTTTGTAGCGGGATCGAAATAAGTGCCGATTACACGCAACAGCGAATCGAGCGATTTAACGGTACCATTTACCACATTCAATGTTGGGTTGATGGACGATCGAACTTCATCAATCAATCCCAGTGCATTCTGGGTTAATAATGTGTCGCCGTTTTTCATCAGATCTTTACTGTCGCCCAGCGTGATGGCGACGGTGGCCCCACCGAGTAAATCGCGGTTTACACTGGCAAAAGAATTAGTGGGTATATCGATGTCTTTGATCAGGTTTATCGTTACCACAATCCCGTTGAGGCTGCGGCTGCGTTCGCGCATTTCATAAATTTTACCAATCTGGAGACCATTAATGGTAACGGGGTTGGAGATGCTGAGACCATCGACCTTCTGGAAGACTGCATATATTTCCGTATTGGCTTTGCTGAACAGGTTTTTACCCTTGAGGTAATTAAAACCCAGTATCAGCAAAACAATCGATATGGCAGTCAGCGCACCAACTTTGGTTTCATTGGAAACTTTCAGCATAGGTTCTTCTTAAATGAAGGTTATTATAAATCACAAACCTACAGTAAAATGCTGATTTGACATAGCGCTATATCAAATCAGTTGCTGTGATTGCGGGTGGCATGTATCTGTGCCGCTTATTTTTTATTATAGCAGAAAGCCCCGTTGGATCCTGTAAAACGGGAATGACAGATTATTTTCCGCTGCCGGGCTTTGTATTGCTGCCGCTATTGCCCCCTTTGGGGTTTTCGAGATCCTGTTTGTATTTTCTGAATGCTTCCACAATATTGTCAACAATTTCATCCTGCCCCTTATCGCTGTTCAGGTATTGCTCTTCGTCGCGGTTGGTGATAAAACCTGTTTCGATCAGTATGCTTGGCATACCGGTTGCCTGCAGCACCCAGATACCTTTATTATTGCGTTGCTTTACGCCATAACTCACGCGGCCTGCCTGTTCAAATTGTTTCTCCACCTGGAATGCCAGTGTGGCGCTGTTGCGGAAATAGTATTTGGTATACAACTGTGCTTTGATTTTTGCTTCGGGCGAATTCAAATCAAGTACGTTCAGGCTGTCCTCCACCTGTTCACCAAACTCTTCATTTTCGCTGACCATTTCAGCCTTGCTGGTAGAACGATCGGCAGCCCAGACATAGGTTTCGGTTCCAACCCTTTTGTTTTCCACCCAATAACTTTCGTAAATGGGCTCATTAATCGTTTTCTTCCTCTTTTTTTTGCCCCTGCCTACAGTCACTACTTTCCTTTTGTGCCCGATAACACGTTTTGCATAC
Source organism: Chitinophagaceae bacterium (assembly GCA_044223995.1). Classification (GTDB taxonomy): domain Bacteria; phylum Bacteroidota; class Bacteroidia; order Chitinophagales; family Chitinophagaceae; genus JACMLD01. Next base: position 487,020 of record JBGALE010000003.1, on the reverse strand, counting down.
CATCCACCGGCGGGCTGTGCAGTAGCATTGCAATGGACGCTGATGTATAAATCGCCCTTTGAGCGGTTGGCCAATTCGGCACGGTAACGAAGCGCCTGTTTGATATCGTTTCCTCCACCGGGCAATTCGTCCGTTGTTCTTGTAAAAACCAGTTTAATATCGGGAAACTCACGCTGGATGGCCTTACCCAGTTTGAGTGAAATATCCAGCGCCACATCTGCCTCGTGTGATTTTAAACCATGAGCGCCGGGGTCTTTTCCACCGTGACCGGGGTCAATGATGATGGTCCTGATAACGGTACCTTTTCCTGAATTTTTTCCGGGGGGATGGGGAAATGTAAAAGCAGAAACAATGCAATAAACTGCTATCAGGCCAAAAACGATCGATAATTTTTTCATCATACCGCGAATTAGTATTTACCGGGTTTAGTAATCTTCACATTATCTTATAGCGTGAAGCATTATTTTTGCTCAATTGTAATTATGGATAACGTTTACAAAGTTAAATCAAAATCCTTTCTGCTGCTCGTCCTTACCGTATTGCTTTGCAGCATAACGTTGTTAAATGCATCTAATTACATCCATTCTTCCAATTTTGACGGCACATTAACAAAACCAGCTTACGATACTGTTCCGAAAAAGCCTACCGTAAAAGACAGCAGTGGTATTGTTATCAGCAGGGATACCAGCATCCTGATCAAAGATACCATTGGGAAAACAGTTACCAAAGTAGATACTTTCAACGTGAAAATGTCGAAGGACTCGCTGGATGCTCCCGTGAGTTATGCCGCTACAGATTCGATGGTGCTGGATGTACCTTCCAAAAAAATATGGCTTTATAACAAGGCCAATGTGAAATACAAGGACATAACCCTCGACGGCGGTATCATCAACCTAGACCAGGGTAACCAGAATGTATATGCGTATTATTTCCTTGATACCGCCGGTCAGCGGGTGGGCATACCCAAATTTGTACAGGGAGAGAATAATATGACTGCCGATACCCTCGCATTTAACTTTAAATCACAGAAAGGCCTTACCAAAAATACATTCACCCAGCAGCAGGAAATGTTTGTGCATGCAGACGTGATGAAGAAAATATCGCAAAACGAATATTTCGCTTACCGCTCCACCTTTACCACCTGCGATTTGGATACGCCACACTTCGCTTTCCGTGCAAAGAAAATGAAACTCATTAACCAGAAGCTGGCCGTATCGGGCCCAATACACCCGGAATTTGAAGGTGTGCCCATACCGATATATATACCATTTGGCTTTTTCCCCTTATCACAGGGAAGGCACAGCGGCCTGCTGCCGCCACAGTTTTCGGCCAATGATCAATTTGGCCTGGGACTGGAAGGGCTGGGATATTATAAAGTACTCAATGATAATTTTGACATGACCCTGCGAAGCGATATTTATTCGTATGGTGGTTACCGTTTGAATATAACGCCTACCTATAGGGTACGGTACCGTTACCAGGGGTCGCTTACTTTCAGCTATCAAAATACACGGATACTTGCGGATGCAGGGAAACAGGAGTTTACTTCTACGAAAACATTCAACATTAACTGGAGCCATACCGTTGACAGCCGTGCAAGGCCGGGACAAACATTTTCTGCCAGCGTGAATGCGGGCAGTACCAAATACAACCAGTTGCTCACCAACAACCCGCTAAGGAGCATTCAAAACCAGTTGAGTTCTTCTATTTCTTATTCAAAAAACTGGGACAATAAATACAACCTGACCATCAGCGCCAACCACCAGCAGAACAACAATACAGGATTGATTAGCGTAAACCTGCCTAATGCAGCTTTTACAGTTGCCAATTTTTATCCGCTGCAGCGGAAAGAATTTGTCGGCGAGCCGAAATGGTATGAGAAACTCGGTATTGGTTTGAACAGCAACTTTGCCAACCAGCTTTCTTTTTATGACTCCTTATTCAGTTTCAGAAGGATACTGGATACGCTTCAGTGGGGCGCGCAGCACAGTGTGCCTATCACCTTATCATTGCCGCCCATTGGGGCGATACAGATTGCACCGGGTATTTCATACCGGGAAAACTGGTATTCAAAACAATTTGTCCGGAACTGGAACGGGAAAAAAGTTGATACTGCCATAACAAAAGGATTTTACAGGTCCAGCGATGTATCGTTCAGCCTGGGCTTGAACACCGCCATTTATGGATTGCATGAATTTAGTAAGACGAGCCGCATCATGGCCATCCGTCATGTTATACGTCCCACGCTGAGTGCAAACTATAATCCCGGGCTGGCCAGCAAGGATTATTATTACACGATTGTTGACTCAACACAGCGCAAACTCCAGTTCAATAAATACGAAGGAAGTATGTTTGGCGCACTGACTGGTCAGCGGTTTGGGGGCCTTAGTTTTGGTGTAGACAATAACCTTGAAATGAAGGTTCGTTCAAAAACGGATACCAGTGCTGCCGGGATTAAAAAAATTAAACTGCTGGATGGTTTTGGTTTCAATGGCAGTTATAATTTTATTGCTGACTCTTTCAAATTGTCCGATTTTTCCTTGTACCTCCGGAGTACTTTATTTGAAAAAATAAATATTACTGCAGGCGCCAACCTCGATCCTTATGTGTATGATTCGGTAGGGTTTCGTAAAAATAAATATGCCTGGCAAAATGGTAAGTTCAGTCTCGGAAAAATAACCAGCGGGAACATTGCCATTTCTACTTCATTCCAAAGCAAGAAGAAGGACAAGGACAAAGCGGCTGATTCACTGGCGCAGGCCAGTTCAAACCAATCACTCAACCAGTTTAACCGGCCAATGACACTGGAAGAACAGCAGGCGCAATTGCAATATGTGCGCAGCAACCCGGCTGAGTTTGCGGACTTCAATGTGCAGTGGTCGGTGAATATATCCTATTCGCTGAGTTTTTACCGCCAGTTGAAATCAGATTACAGTGGTTATAAAACGACGGTCAATTCCAACCTCAACCTGGGCGGTGATTTCAACCTGACGGAAAACTGGAAAGTAGGTTTGAATACCTATTACGATTTTAACGGAAGTGGTTTGCAGAATGTAACGGCATTCTTATCGCGCAATATGCATTGCTGGCAGTTGTCGCTGAATGTATATACCGGTCAAACCAAGGGTTTCAATATCTCCATCAATCCCAAGTCTGGATTGCTCCGCGATTTGAAGATCAACCGGTCGAGGTATTTTTACAATGGGCCGTATTGATAAAAATACTTTCTGCAGAGAAATCAGGTATGCTTTACAGTTAGTTTGTACGCAGTTTATTCAGATAAATCTTTCCACCGAGCCAGGCGCAGGGCAATGCAGTTATAATAAGCGCGATGGCATACCAGTGCGGTGGCGTATCCCACATAACAACCGCTCCAATAGTACTTATAACAAAACCAATGGCACCACCAATCATGGCATGCCGCATGGGTTGACCGGGCGCTAATCTCGCAGTAAGATAAGAACCGATTACTCCAAACAAAGAACGGTATGCGATGACCAGTACAATCAGCCAGGCTGGATTTTGATCAAATGGCCTCTTCATCAGATTGGTTTTCTCCAATACCAGGTCTGTTATGATGGAAAGAATAACAACAAGGAAAAAACCGGCGAGTATAGCGCCGATACTTTTCAATATACTTTTATTCATAAGAGGCTTTTCTATATTTATGCATTTTCCAATTGCCGGATATCAAATTTTGTCATCTGCATAAATGCCTGTACCACTCTTGGCGCGCGCTGGGGATCAGACATCAGTTTTCCCAGTATGGATGGTACCACCTGCCAGGACACGCCGAATTTGTCAACCAGCCATCCGCATTTATCGTATTTACCTCCTTCGCCCAGCTTGTCCCAGAAATGATCAATATCTGCCTGTGTATCGCATTCAATCACAAAAGAAGTAGCTGGCGTAAACTTGTATTTATCGCCCCCGTTCAAAGCGATGAAATTGCTTCCCCGCAATTCAAAGTTGACTACTATCGGGTTCTCTGAAGTTATCCTGCCATCTTTAAAAATGGAACAATAATGTTCTGCTGCTTCTTTGGCCTGTCCGTCGAACCAAAGACAGGGATAGATTTGTTTAGCCATAGTTTACTTGTTTATACATTCAAAACTATTACTACGCTGCGACGTAAAATAGAACAAAACCGACAAAATTAATTACCGGCCATCGCTGCCCAGCCGCAGGTATTCTTTGGGTGTGATGGAGGTGAACTCCCTGAAGGCCCTGATATAATGGCTTTGATCTGCGTATCCGTGCTGCAAAGCAATATCAGATAGCTTACGTTGCTGGTTCCTGCCAGTATTTAGCTGAACGAAGGCAGCATTGAACTGGCAAATACGCCGGTAAAGATTGGGCGCCAACCCTACATTCCGTTCAAACATCCGCTGAAAAGTTCTTTCTGTAATGTGCAGTTCTTTTTGAACATCCACCAATGATTCTTTCGATGGTTGAATGGCAATCCGGCTGCTGGCATATTTTGTCATAGCACAGACAGGCTTTGACTTTGTAATAATATCAAATATAAAATCATCCAGCAATGCAGTCATTTCAATACTGGTGGCGGCGTTCAACAATTTTTCGCGGACGGCAGCAGCTTGTTTGGGAAATAACAGGTGCAGGTCAAGTGGTTTGTCGGTCAGTTCCAGTGCAGATACGCCAAACAAGGGTATGAGTGAATAAGGTTTTAGAAAATAGGCGATAAGTATAAAGTTATCGGGCAGGGTGAGCAACTCCGGGAAAACTGTTTGTCCAAACAGGGTGAGGTGACTGGAACTGTTTTTTCCCAGCTGTGCCTTTGTGGAAAGAAAAAGTATATTGGGAACCCCATTGGCATACAATGGTAAAGTGAATGGCGTCACCACCCGGGTATGTTCGATGATCAATATCCTGTCTACATAGTCTGCAATTTTACCCGCAGGTAAAGGCATTCTTACTTTCATACACATAATTATTTGTAATGATGGAAGTGTTCCTGTTGCAGCGGGGTGATTCGGCTGCTAAAATAAAAAAATTTCTGTACCTGTTAACTTATTACTAGTTATCAGTAAAAACACCACCTCATGAGGTGGTGTTTTTTATTTGTATAAAGGAATATCTTACATCCTGGGCCTTACCAAATCGAACAAGTCTTTATCCAGTTGCGGTTTTACCACACACTGGTTATTGAAATGCATGGTAGCGGTATTGGTGGCATTGAATGCAGGCCATGTTGGTAATCCCTTGTGACTGGGGTTCCCATTCCGTGCAAAATTGATCCAGGCGCTGCTTACTTTATCTGCCAATGCATAGGCGTCTTTACCTCCACCAGTCATTTCTTCGCAGCGGGCAATATTATTAAATGCAAATGCCAGTTCCATGCAATGTATTGCTTTGTATTTTCCATCCATTACAGGTGATTGCCAGGTAAACAAATACACATACACTGGTGCTCCTCCCTGCAGGGAAGATTTTTCTGTTGCCTGGTAAACAGCTCCTGGCCTGAATATGATATCGACGTCTATCAAATCAGAAGGACGTGTGTCGTCAGGATATGCTTTTTTTACGGCAGCAATATAAGCGTCTGCTTTATCGCCCTGCTGTTTTTTGATGTAGTCCATTACTTTTTCCAGCGGCGCATTCGTCAAACCGGCACCCAGTGAAGGCATGAATTCATTTTTTACTGTGCCAATCAGCAGTGGCACATTTTTAGACAATTCAAATGCTTCTTTTGAAAAAAGCTGGTAGGGCAGGTCTTCACCATCAACACTCGGGCCCCAACCCAACCCAAAGCCGGGCAAAGGTTTACCTTCTGCCTTCATTTTATCACTCACGGCCTTCAATGCTTTTTTGCCCGCCTCACTCAAACGCGCATACGAAATTTTCTGCAGGCTGTCCACCTGGTCAGGCTGCATATTCAAAGCCTTTAATACTTCTGCTGCAATGGCCTGCGTCATTGGTTTATCCAGCATAGTGGCACGGAATGCGCCACTTTCATTGATGGCTTTATGAAACAATCCTTTTGCGGAAGGCATGGCCATCAGTGTGTTTACTTTGGCGCCACCGCCTGATTGGCCAAAGATGGTAACGTTACCCGGGTCACCACCAAAGTTTGAAATATTATTATGTACCCATTCCAGTGCGGCTTTGATATCGAGTATGCTTGCATTGGCAGAGTGTTTGTATTTTTCGCCATAGGCCGATAAATCCAGGAAGCCTAGTATATTCAACCGGTGATTGATGGAGACAACGACCACATCGCCTTTTTTTGCCAGGCTTTCCCCATCATAGGAAGGCAATTCCTGCGAGGAGCCTGCTGTATAACCTCCACCATGTATCCAAAACATGACGGGTCTCTTCTTTCCATCATTGATACCGGGTGTCCACACATTGATGCGCATGCAATCTTCACTGGTATATCCCCAGTCGTGGTGAAATACAAATTCGCTTTCATCCATTACAAACGTAGTAGGGTCGGTCAGCGGCGCTACAGGTCCGTAGGTCATGGAACTGCGGATGCCATCCCAGGGTTTTGGTTTTTGCGGCGCTTCAAACCGGTTGGCTACGGCGTAGGGGATTCCCTTGTAAGTAAATATGCTGTTGTGAATATAGCCTCTTACTTTACCGGCATCGGTACTGGTAACTGCCGTATTTTCTCCTGTTTGTATTTGTGCTGCCGATGTCAGCACAACGCCTATCATGGCAATGATGCAAATCGTTTTCCTTTTCATGTTGTCATTATTTGATTGGTAAAAATTCGTGGGTGGTCTAAAGATACCATATAATAAAACACCAATCCTGCAGGGCGGTTTAATTTTAATGAGAGATTACTGGTGTGATAAATAGTAATTGCCCATCAGGTCAAAGAGGTTTTGTTTCAGGCTCTCTACCGTGTCCTGTTCCTTGATGTATACAGGTGGGAGGAAATGCATTTGAAGCGGGTGGGGCAACAGGTAAAAGGTTTTATTGGCAGGCATTACTTTTTTGCTGTTGAACAATACGGCTGGTATGATGGGTTTCTTTGTAGCAATGGCGAGACGAAAAGCACCATCGTGAAATGACTTCAATGGCTGATCTGTTTTATTACGGGTTCCTTCCGGGTAAATACACATGTGCAGACCCATGTCCAGTACTTCTTTCATTCCTGAAAAACTTTCGCGGCGGCTGCTTTCGCTTTTCCTGTCTACCAATACACTGCCCATCCGGTACAGCATACCAAATACCGGGATTTTTGCCATTTCAATTTTTGCAATGGTTTTATTGCCCCCGGGTATGCCGGGAGACGATACTGGTACATCAATCAGTGAATTGTGGTTACACAGTACAATATAGTTTTCACCATCCACAAAATTTTCCTTTCCCCTTATAAATACAGGGCAACCAATCAAAGGAAGAAAGATACCCATCCAAACACGGGCCCATGCAATAAAAAGACGCGTGCGCCGCGGTTCGGGCAAATAATAAAATATGGTAAAGGGAATGATGAACAGCAACATGGTTACAACGAACAAGATGATCGCCCACACTGCCCAGATCCTTGCAAATATGTTTTTGATAAAGTTCATCGCTTTCAGTTTGTTCTGCTTATTAGTATCCTTCCATTTATTATTTTCCAATTCTCACATTTCCACATTCATTAGAGTTTCCAGTCAATGGGATCGATTCCATTTTTCACGAGATACTCATTTGTTTTTGAAAAATGCCTGCAACCGAAGAAACCACTAAAAGCAGAAAAAGGTGATGGATGCGCTGCTTTCAGCACCAGGTGTTTGGTTTCATCAATGAGCGCCTGTTTTTCCTGCGCAAATTTTCCCCATAAAAGGAAAACAATATGTTTCTTTTGCTGCGATATTTTTTTTATAACGCCGTCTGTAAATTCAGCCCATCCAATTTTTGCATGGCTCATAGGCTCGTTGGCACGAACCGTTAAGGAGGCATTTAACAACATCACACCCTGTTGTGCCCAATGGGTCAGGTTGCCGTGATTGGGAATGGGGACACCGGTATCTTCGTGCAGTTCTTTAAAGATATTGACGAGTGATGGAGGAGGGGGAACACCATTCTGAACGGAAAACGACAATCCATGCGCCTGTCCGGGTCCATGATAGGGGTCTTGTCCCAGTAAAACAACTTTTACATGATCAAAGGGAGTTGTATCAAACGCATTGAATATTTGACTGCCCGGCGGATAAATGGTTTTTCCGGCCATTTTTTCCGTACGCAGAAAGGTCACGATTTGTAAAAAATATGGTTTTGAAAATTCCTGTTTCAATGCTTCTTTCCATCCTGGCTCAATTTTTACCTCCATGAATCGATTAGAGTTTGGGTGCAAGCTAAAAAAAATTATCTTTGCGCGCTTGTGGGAGTTTAGGTCCGGTAGCTCAGTTGAATAGAGCAACTGCCTTCTAAGCAGTAGGTCATTGGTTTGAATCCAATCCGGATCACATGAAGCCTTTAACAGAAAATGTTGAGGCTTTTTTATTGAATAGCGCATCCGGTTTTAATTGGGAAGGTCATTGGTTTCCTGCCCGACTGCGTCGTTCAGGCGGGGAATCCAATCCGGATCACAAAGAAGCCTTCATCAAAAAGTTGAGGGCTTTTTTATTGAATAGAGCATCCCGATTTTAATCGGGAAGGTCATTGGTTTCCTGCCCGACTGCGTCGTTCAGGCGGGGAATCCAATCCGGATCACATGAAGCCTTTAACAGAAAATGTTGGAGGCTTTTTTATTGAATAGAGTATCCCGATTTTAATCGGGAAGGTCATTGGTTTCCTGCCCGACTGCGTCGTTCAGGCGGGGAATCCAATCCGGATCACATGAAGCCTTTAACAGAAAATGTTGGAGGCTTTTTTATTGAATAGAGCATCCCAATTTTAATCGGGAAGGTCATTGGTTTCCTGCCCGACTGATTCGTTCAGGCGGGGAATCCAATCCGGATCACATGAAGCCTTTAACAGAAAATGTTGAGGCTTTTTTATTGAATAGCGCATCCGGTTTTAATCGGGAAGGTCATTGGTTTCCTGCCCGACTGCGTCGTTCAGGCGGGGAATCCAATCCGGATCACATGAAGCCTTTAACAGAAAATGTTGGAGGCTTTTTTATTGAATAGAGCATCCCGATTTTAATCGGGAAGGTCATTGGTTTCCTGCCCGACTGATTCGTTCAGGCGGGGAATCCAATCCGGATCACAGGGAAGCCTTCAACAAAACGTTGAGGGCTTTTTATTTTATATCACCTGTCTTCAATTGCTGCACAGCATAATCAACCGCTCTTGCCGTGAGTGCCATATAGGTGAGCGATGGGTTTTGACAGGCAGTTGATACCATGCAGGCACCATCTGTTACAAATACATTGGGTGCATCGTGACATTGGTTATATTTATTGAGCACCGATGTTTTTGGATCATGGCCCATACGTGCAGTTCCCATTTCATGTATGGTGTTTCCGGGAATGGACGGATCATTAATCTCAGCCACCCATGTCGGACCGGCACTGTTCAGCATTTCTTTTGCTGCATTGACCATTTCTTCTTTCATTGCCAATTCGTTTTCTCCGTATTCCATATCAACACTCAGCAAGGGCAATCCCCATTTATCCTTTTTTGTCGGATGCAAATAAGCGCGGTTCTTAACATCAGGCAGGCATTCACCATAAGCAAACATGCTCGCCTGCCAGTCGCCGGGTTCGCTCAATGAATCTTTCCAGGCATCGCCCGCACCGGGGCCATTGTATCCTCTCGTCCATTCTGCGCGTGACACATATACTTCGTAGGCAAATCCTCTTTTATATTTCCTGTCCTGTTTTTGCAGGTTTTGAAAACGCGGAATATACACTGAGGTTGAACGTTGCCCGAAATAATATTCATCTTTCAATATATCAAAACCGGCGGCAGCACCCGGACCAGAAATATGATCCATCAGGTAATGTCCCAATACACCACTGCTGTTGGCAAAGCCATTGGGAAAAGTTTCTGATGTTGACTGCAACATGATCTTTGTGGTAGCCAGTGCGGAAGCATTCAGGAATATCAGCGGGGCAAAGTATTCAAATGTTTCGAGTGTTTCTGTATCTATTACCCGTACGCCGGTAGCTTTGTGTTTTTCCTTGTCCCAGATAATACTGTGTACAATGGAAAATGGCCGCAGTGTTAAATTGCCTGTGTTGTATGCTGCCGGAAGGGTAGAAGAGTTGCTGCTGAAGTAGGCACCATAGGGGCAACCACGGTGACAAAGATTTCTCGACATACACTTGCCTCTTCCATTGTGCGGCTGTGTGAGCACCGCCATACGACTTTGTATTAGATTCCTTTCTTTAAAAGTTGCCTCAATTCTTTGCTTCAAATGTTTTTCAAGACAGTTCATTTCAAAGGGCGGTATGAATTGGCCATCTGGCAATTGATGCAAACCTTCGTTCTTACCGCTTACGCCAATAAAACGTTCTACATAATCGTACCAGGGGGCAATGTCTTTATAACGAATGGGCCAGTCAATACCAACACCTTCTTTTTGGTTGGCTTCAAAGTCGAGATCGCTGAGACGAAATGTATGCCTCGACCAAAGTAATGACTTACCACCTACCTGGTTGCCGCGCACCCACTGAAAAGGCTTTACCTGTTCGTACGGATGTTCGGTATCCTTAACAAAAAAATGTTTATCGTCCTGCCCGAAATGATACACTTTACTTTGAATGGGATATTGTACCAAATCTTCATTGGTGAGCATATTGTGATTGGGCAGTTCCCAGGGATCCATATTAGCAGTGGGATAGTCTTTGACATGTTTTACATCGCGCCCTTTTTCCAGTACCAATGTCTTCAATCCTTTTTCACACAATTCTTTGGCAGCCCATCCGCCCGACATACCCGAACCAACCACGATTGCGTCATATTTCATACTATACTTATTAAAGATGCTGAAATGATGTTTTAATTACCAGTAAAGCAAAAATGTTTTTGCAAGGGCTTTATCTCCTTTCTTATAGGGTATACATGCTTTATAGTCGCCCGGAACTTTTACATAATTCAAAGCAGTCGTCATACCTTCTTTCGAGGTGAAATAGCCAATCAGTGATAATTTCTTTACAATCCTGTACCATGCTTTACCTGCATCATCCTTAAAGGCCGCTTCATCTGTCTTGCTGACCAGTTTCAATTTTTCATCTTTTGAGAGGGAAACAAATTTCCCACCTGCCTCCGCATTCAATTGCTGCAATCCTTTTTGTATGGTTTGCTGATCCGCCGGGGTGACACAATTTTTCACCACGAGATCTACAAAATAAGGTACCTGCACTTCCAGCGCACCGGCGGTCGTTGTTTTTGGCAGCAGCGTATTGCACAATTCTTCCAGTACCGAATATTCTTCGCCGGAAAAAAATCCATTACGGTGAGTAGTTGTTTTGTTATTGCAGGAGGAGAGGAATTCACCCATTACAGCGGGAAAACTGCTGTAAAGAGTAATGGCACCCATGCCTTTCAAAAGCAATCGTCGGTTCATGGCAGGTTGGTTTTACTAAAGATAAAGAGGAAACCAAACAGAAGAACCATGAATTATTATTTCCTATTGCTTTTTACTACAATTATTTCAAAGAAGGTTACATCAGGCCCATCGGCGTTTACTATCACATATTGGGGAAAGGGCTGCGGCAAACGGAATCCGGTACCAGGTGTAAACCCAAGGCCAACTGACTAAATGCTGTTTCCATCATGCTGATTTATTTTCATAGCGGTTTAAAATTCTTACCGAAGCCCTCCTTCGTTTCATTATATGCCGGATTGTTGTTACTGTTATTCATGCACCCGGTTTTAGCTACCGCACAAAAAAGCAACCCACCTTCTGCTGCCATCGCTTTTATCAACCATGACCCCGAAAGAAAGGATGTATTTGGAACCGGCCATTCATTTATTGAAAACATTGGCCAGTACGGCAAAACCATGAAGGGTTACGAGCAAATGGGCGCCATTCAATTTGGATATGAAGGTCTATCGATGCCTGTCTTATTTACTGCGAAAGGAGTGGTTCACCTGCAAAGAAAGATAGAAGGTCTTTCACACCGGGAAGAAGAACGTTTGGAAAAGCAAGGTGTTCCGGAAGAGGAAATAGAAAGCAGGCGAAATATATATGACCGTGTCATTACAATGGAATGGGTAGGCGCCAATACGGATTTACAATTGGCAGCAGAAGATAGAACAAGCGATTATCACACGTATGGCGTATTGAAAGGGAAAGCATATGGCTATCATCGCCTCGTTGGAAGAAATTTGTATCCAGGTATTGATATCGTCTACAATTTTTCATCAAATGCTGCAGCAGGATTTGAATACAGCCTGATCGTTCACCCAGGAGCGGATTTGAATTTGGTAAAACTGAAGTATGGTGGTGACGTAAAGACAATCAGGACAAAAGACAAAGGTGATCTGATCATTAAATCAGATATTGATGGAATACTCACGACTGCTCCCATAACTTATTATGGTGATAAACCTGCATACAGAAATATTGGCGACATCAAATCTGTATTCCGGGTTAGTGAAAACGAGATCCAGTTTAACCTGCCAAATAATTATGACAGTTCAAAAACCATTGTCATCGATCCATTTGTCACTGGCACCGGAAACCTCACCGGGTTAAATGCAGGTAAAGCAAAGGATGTGGATTTTGATTACGATGGCAATGTATATGTTACCGGTGGTGGAAATAGCACGGTACACCAATTGGCAAAATACAATGCTGCCGGTGCCTTGCAATGGACATTCAGTGGTACGTTGTCAATACCGGTTTGGTCATTTGGTTCTTACTGGGGCGGATGGATGGTGGAAAAACCAACAGGAAATATTTACCTGGGTCAGGGATTTAATCCGGGTACCGGTTTCCAGGTGATACGTGTCAGCACTACTGGTTTATATGATAACTATATCACCAATGCCAATCCGAATTTCCGGGAAGCATGGAAAATGTTGTGGAGTTGTAACAATGGGTCACCACAAATCCTGGTAGCAGGAGGTGGCACCAATTCAAATATCAATTTTGGTGTGTTTACGCCACCTTCGACAGCGATTGGGTCATTAAATGTTACCAACATTCCTTATACCGGCAGTGCTGGCTGGGCGCAGGACATTGTTGATTTCATTATAGATCCTTCCAACAATGATATGTATACCATTTATGGATCATTGATTGGGAATCCATCACTCACCAATAAAATTTATAAAAATACAGCGCCGTATAGTGGAGCCTCGGTAGCATGGAATGTACCCTCTGGTTTTACTTCGGTACAGGAAATTGCCAACAGGCCCTATTTAGCAGGCGGCCAAATTGACAATTCCGCAAATATTTTTGCCATCAACGGTTCCTATCTCTATTACTGGGATGGTAAAAACCTGAAAGCGTTTGATAAAGCAACAGGAAATGGTGTAGGTACACCGTTTATTACGGCTAATACCACCCTGATGCAAGGCGGTATCATAGCGGATGCGTGTAATAATGTGTTTGTAGGTGATGGTAATGGCACGATCAAAGTGTATAAATTTAACGGCAGCACTTTTGACGATGCGGCAGCGCCTGATATAATAATACCTGGTTTTGCCGGAAAATCGGTGTATGATTTAGCTTATGATGAATCTAAAAAATTGCTGTATGCCAGCGGTGATGGATTTGTGGGTTCATTTGATGTGTCGGCTTATTGTCCCACTGCGCAATATACGTTGACGGTAGTGCCGGATTGTATTACGTCAAGTGCTACTGTTACAGTCACCCCAACGCCACCGGCAGGTTCAACTGTTACCTATGCATTGCTGATAGGTACTACACAAATTGCTACCAATACAACTGGTGTATTCACAGGACTAAGTCCCAATATTACTTATACCGTCATTGCTACCATCAACCTCTCCTGCAGTGGTACGCAGGCTACCACCAGTTTTGTAATGCCGGGCCCTACCATTGCGGTTACACAGGTCAACACTACTTGTGGCAATGCCACGGGTAGCATTACAGCAACCGCATCCGGCACTACCGGGCCATATACGTATAATATTAATGGCGGTCCTTTCCAGCCAGGTGGATTATTTAGTAATCTCAATGCAGGCGTGTATACCATCATTGCCAAAGATGCCAATGGATGTCAGAATTCAACAGTTGTAACAATATTAAACAGTAATGGACCGGCGCTATCATTTGTGCAATCAAATGCAGATTGTGGCAGCAATAATGGAACAGTAACAGCCACCGTCAGTGGAGGTACAGCACCTTACCAATACAGTATCGACGGGGGCATTACTTACCAGGCAAATAATTTTTTTACAGGGTTGCTGGGTGGCACTTATACATTGATGGTGAAAGATGCCAGCGGATGTACCAATGCAGCCATCGTTAAAATTACCAGTTCTCCTCCACCGTCCATTACTGCCATACCTGCTACCGCTACCTGTGGCAGCAATAACGGCAGTATCACCGCTTTTGGAAGCGGGGGCACAGCACCATTGCAATACAGCGTCAATGGGAATATTTTCCAGGCAAGCAATGTGTTTACGAATTTGTCACCAGGTTCCTATACGGTGACTGTAAAAGATGCCAATGGCTGTATCAAGACGACCACGGTTACTATTAGTAATTCGCCTGCCCCGACAGTGACTGCCAGTTCCACACCTGCTGCGTGCAACAATATTAACGGAACTATTACTGCGACAGCTTCTGGTGGCATTGCACCAATACTTTTCAGTATTGATGGTATTAATTTTTCAGTCAGCAATATATTCACAGGTCTTGCGCCGGGATCGTATACGGTCACAGTCAAAGACAATACTGGTTGTACCAACCTGGTGACTGTAGCAGTAGGCAGCACAAATGGACCAACTGCAGCTGCTACCAGCACTACTTCGGCCTGTAATTCCAATTCGGGAAGTATTATAGCAAGCGCCACCGGCGGCGTGGCTCCTTATCAATACAGTATTGATGCGGTTAATTTCCAGGTAAGCAATACATTCAATGCATTGGGCGCAGGAACATATGTAGTGTATGTGAAAGATGCACAGGGTTGTATCGGTACAATATCAATAGTTGTTGCCAATACTGCACCGCCGGTAATGTCGGTAGTAGTTACACCTGCCTCCTGTAATGCCAGTGACGGAATCATTACCATTACCGGCTCGGGGGGAACAGCACCTTATCAATACAGTAAGGATGGTGTTACTTTCCAGGCATCCAATGTTTTTTCCGGGCTTGCATCCAGTACCGTTTATACCATTACCATTAAAGATGCAAATGGGTGTACCAGCACGAGGAATGTCAATGTGCCCAATGTTGCCGGGCTTACGTTAAATGTAAGTACCATTATTTCTTCCTGCAGCATCAGTAATGGAACGATTACAGCAACCGCTGCAGGTGGTGCCGCTCCATTACAATACAGTATTAATGGAACAACTTACCAGGCAAGTAATGTATTCAATGGGTTGGGAGTGGGGAATTATACCGTGTACGTAAAAGATGCCAATGGTTGCATCGTGACAAAGCCTGCAGCCATAGCATCTGTTGCAGGGCCGGTACTGAATGTAGTGGCACAACAGAATGCTACCTGCGGTACTGCCAGTGGTGTTATCATTGCTACAGCTACTGGTGGGGTTGCACCGTTGTCATTTAATATCGACGGAGGAGCATTTCAATCCATAGGAATTTTCATCAATGTTGCGCCGGGTGTTCATACCATTTCAGTAAAAGATGCAACCGGCTGTTCGGCGCCGTCACATACAGTTACCATCACGAACACAGGTGCCGGAACTGCACCAACAGATGTAACATTTGTTGTGCGCGATGTATTGGCATGTACGGGCGAAGGAAGAATCAAAAACCTGAAAGGTGTTCCCGGCGGCGGCGGTAACAATTATACATTCAGCCTGGACAATGGTCCGTTTACCACTGCCAATCAGTTCCGGCCGGTTAGTATCGGCACACATACAATTACGGCAAAAAATCAAAATGGGTGTACCGTTACAAGGCTTGCAACAATCGGAACAGGTATTCCCGCGACCGCTACAGCTACCGCAACGGCTACTGCATGCGGTACCAGTAACGGAACAATAACTGTGGTAGGCGTTGGCGCCAATACACCCTATCATGTCAGCATCAATACTACCGCGGGACCATGGATAACATTTTTCCCTCCTGGCGCCAATTCAACAACATTTACAGGTTTGGCCCCGGGTTCTTATACCATTTACATTGCAGACGACGCCGATTTCACTACCGGGCCACCCGATATTCCGGGTGCCTGTATTTCTTCTATCAATGTTGCCGTGCCTTCCACCGGTGGCCCTTCCATTTCGACTACGCAAATATTACCCACCTGTACTTCCAGCAATGGTACCATTACAGCAACGGGCAGTGGAGGAACAGCGCCCTATACTTACAGTATCAACGGCGGAGCATTTTTTGCCAGTGGCGTTTTTAATAACCTTACTCCGGGAGTGTATGCCGTAACCGTAAAAGATGCAACGGGATGTATAAACGGCGTAACGGTTACCTTGCCCAATCCTTCTGCACCGGTGGTTACAGCAGTGGTACAATCAACTTCCTGCAACCAAAACAATGGAACGATTACCGCCAATGCAACAGGTGGTGCGGCACCATTGCAATACAGTATCAATGGCACTACGTTCCAGAACAGCAACGTATTTACCAATTTGTCACCAGGTGTATATACGGTCTATGTATCAGATGCCAATCAATGTTACGGTACCGTACAAGTAACGATTAATAATACACCGATGCCACGGGTGACAGCTTTCACGATTGCTGCAAGCTGTAATAACAATGATGGCAGTATCATTGCTTCGGGCACACAAGGCGAATCGCCTTATACTTTTAGTATTGACGGAATAGCCTATCAAAGCAGCAGCACCTTTAATGGGTTGGTTGCTGGTTTTTATACGGTGTATGTAAAAGATGCACGTGGATGTATTACCACCACAGGTGTTACAGTTGCCAATACAGCAGGACCACAAATCAACGCGACCAGCACCGCTGCCACCTGCGGCAATGCCAATGGAAGTATTACCATTACAGCTACAGGTGGTGCAGCGCCTTATCAATACAGTAAGGATGGATTTACATTCCAGGCTGGTAATATTTTTACTGGACTGCTGCCTGGTACTTATTCTGTTGCAGTGCGCGATGCCAATGGTTGTATAGCTGCGTCAGCCATCGAAGTGATAAACATACAGGGGCCTCAAACGCCAACTGTGACCGTAGTGCATGCTGCTTGTGGATTGAATAATGGATCGATCACTGCCACAGCCACTGGTGGAACAGCACCATTACAATATTCCATTGATGGCGTAAACTTTCAGTCATCCAATATATTCTCCAATATTGTAGCGGGTAATTATACATTGACAGTAAAGGATGTCAATGGTTGCATGGCTACGCTGCCAGTGAGCGTCCTGAATTTATCAGGCCCATTTTTAACAGCAGCAGCATCTCCTGCAACCTGTGGACTCAGCGATGGTACCATTACCGCTACTGCTACAGGTGGAACAGGTGTATTAACTTATAGTAAAGATGGTATCGTTTTCCAGGCAAGTAATATTTTCCTGGGACTGGCAGCCGGACCTTATACGATTACTGTCAAAGATGCGCGGGGTTGTGTTGCTTCAGCAACTGTAACTGTGACCATTTTGGGTGCAGGTGTTACACCCAGTTTTACACCCGTGGGGCCAATATGCGCTGGTGCTGTCATTGCACCTTTACCAACTACCTCATTGAATGGTATTACAGGAACATGGTCACCAGCGTTGAATAATACTGCAACTACTACATATACATTCACACCAGGTGTTGGACAATGTGCCACCACTACGACAATGACGATTGTGGTAAATCCAAATGTGGTGCCGACTTTTAATGCGGTTGCACCCATTTGTTCTGGCGAAACATTAACTGCATTACCTACTACGTCACTGAATGGTATAACTGGAACGTGGTCACCTGCATTGAACAATACTGCAACAACAACTTATACTTTTACTCCCAATGCGGGTCAGTGTGCCACCACCACTACACTGACAATTGTCGTGAATCCGAATATTGTCCCAACATTCAATTCTGTTGCGCCTATTTGTTCAGGTAGTATTTTAACAGCATTGCCAACGACTTCACTGAATGGAATTACGGGAACATGGTCACCTGCATTGAACAATACCACTACAACTACGTATACATTCACACCAGGCGTTGGTCAGTGTGCCACCACTACGACAATGACGATTGTAGTAAATCCAAATGTTGTTCCGACTTTTAATGCGGTTGCACCCATTTGTTCTGGCGAAACATTAACTGCATTACCTACTACGTCATTGAACGGCATCACCGGAACATGGTCACCAGCGTTGAATAATACTGCTACTACAACTTATACATTTACCCCCGGCGCTGGTCAATGTGCCACCACTACGACGATAACGATTGTGGTAAATCCAAATGTGGTGCCGACATTTACTGGAGTTGCACCTATTTGTTCTGGCGGAACATTAGCTGCATTACCTACTACGTCATTGAACGGCATCACCGGAACATGGTCACCAGCGTTGAATAATACTGCAACCACCACATATACTTTCACACCAGGTGTTGGTCAGTGTGCTGTCGCAGCTACCATGACGATCGTGGTAAACCCCATATTAAGTCCAACCATCAATTGTGGCGTTTCAACAACCTCGTCTGTATCATTTACCTGGGCTGCGGTTACAGGAGCAACTGGTTATACAATTTCATACCAGGTGAATGGCGGTGCTACCATCAACCCCGGCGCAATAGGAAATGTATTGACTTACCAGGTTAACGGTTTATCGGGTGGCGATATGGTGAGTATAACAGTATTGCCTACCGGAAATACAGGAACTTGTTTTGCGGCTACTACTTCAAATTGTATTGCCAACACCTGCACGCCGCCAACAGCCAGTATCAGTTACAATGGACCATTTTGTGTAAGTATTGTAAGTGCCCAACCAGTAACGCTTACAGGAACGGGCAATTACACCGGTGGTATATTTAGCTCAACTGCAGGTCTCGCAATCAATGCCGCTACAGGATCGATCACGCCGGCCGGCAGTACGCCAGGAACATATAATGTATCTTATACGGTACCCGCTGCAGGGGGTTGTCCCGGTGTTACTGCTACTACCAGCGTAACGATAACTGCAGAAACTGTTCCTTCGTTTGTCGCAGCAGGCGCAATTTGTTCAGGCGCGTCCATCAATCCTTTGCCCACTACTTCATTGAATGGAATAACGGGACGATGGTCACCTGCATTGAACAATACAACCACCACCACCTACACGTTTACGCCTGATCCTGGACAGTGTGCGTTGCCGGTCAACATGACTATAACCGTGAATTCATTGCCTGCTGCACCAATAGTAGCTATTGTTCAGCCAACCTGTTCGGTTAACAGCGGCAGTATAACAGTGATCTCTGCAACAGCCGGATTTTTATTCAGCCTGGATGGCAGTGCATTTGGAGCATACCCGGCAGGTGGTTATCAGGGTTTGACAGCAGGCACGCATACATTGGTGGCACAAAATAGCAGTGGCTGTAATTCTTCCACCACCAGTATCAATATCAACGTTGCTCCATTACCTCCAACCGCTGTTGCTGTAACTACAACTACTGCGACTTGTGGTAACAACAATGGATCACTGACAATTGGACTTATCACAGGAGGAACTGCACCTTTTACCTATTCCGCAGATGGAAGCGGATTTACAACAACAGTTACCTATCCGGGTCTTGTTGCCGGAAACCATTCCATATCTGTAAAAGATGTGAACGGTTGTACCTATGATACAATCATAATCATCAATAATTCCAATGGTGCAACTGTTACAGCAACATCTACCAATGCCAGTTGCGGAATTAGTAACGGAACGATTACTGCAACAGGAACAGGTGGGACAACACCGTATCAATATTCAATCGATGGAATAAACTTCCAAACAAGCAATAATTTCACTGGTTTGGCTGCTGGTGCCTATACTGTCACCATTAAAGACGCCAATAATTGTATTAATTCAACCAGTGTTACCATTACAAATGTAAATGGTGCAACAGTTACCGCCACAGCAACGAACGCCAGTTGTGGCAGTAGTAACGGAACAATCACGGCAACGGGAACAGGTGGTGCAACACCGTATCAATATTCAATCGATGGAATAAATTTCCAGTCGAGCAATATTTTCACTGGTTTGGCCGCTGGTGCCTATACCGTCACGATTAAAGACGCCAACAATTGTATCAATACTACTTCTGTAACGATTGCCAGCTCCAATGGTGCAACTGTTACGGCAATATCTACCAATGCCAGTTGCGGAATTAGTAACGGAACGATTACTGCAACGGGAACAGGAGGGATAACACCGTATCAATATTCAATAGATGGAATAAATTTCCAGGCGAATAATATTTTCACCGGTTTAGCTACTGGTGCCTATACTGTCACCATTAAAGACGCCAATAATTGTATTAATTCAACTAGTGTTGCGATTGCAGGTACGAGTGGGACGACTGTAACAGCCACCTCTACGCCAGCATCCTGTGGAACAAACAACGGAACTATCACAGCAAGTGGTTCCGGTGGCGCTCCGCCCTACCAGTATGCTGTTAATGGTGGTGTTTTTCAATCAGGGAACTTTTTTACCGGTTTGGTAACGGGTAATTATATCCTGACTATTAAAGATGCGAATAATTGTACCAACACTATCAATATAACAGTTGGCAGCAGTAGCAATATTGCTGTTAATGCAGGTAATGATGTGCGAATTTGTGAAGGAGCTTCTGTACAACTCGAAGCGACTACCAATGCTCCGGTATATTCCTGGTCGCCTGTCACCGGACTCAGCAATGCGAATATTCTTAATCCTGTTGCAACACCAGTTTTCACTACATCCTATATTATTACGGCAGTGAATGGACAATGCGTAAAATCGGACACAGTACTGGTTACCGTGCTTCCTTCACCGTTGCCATCCGCCGGAAATGATATCACCAGTTGTTTTGGCAGCAGTATTCAATTGAACGGTAGTGGTGGTAGCAATTACCTGTGGAGTCCTGCTTCAGGCTTATCAAATGCAAGGGCCGCCAACCCTGTATTCATTCCTTCACAGCCGGGAGTATACACATTTACATTGTCTGTCACCAATGCTGCTGGTTGCACTTCAAAAAAATTGGATACAGTTATTATCACCATTTTACCACCTGCAAAAGTATTTGCAGGCAATGATACTTCGGTAGCAGTTAATCAACCGCTGCAACTACATGCGGAAGACATCAGCAGCAGCGGGTTCAATTCTTATACATGGTCGCCTTCACTGGGTTTGAACAATGCATTTATTAAAAATCCGGAATTGCTGTTGCCCGGCGTTGGAACGTATAGGTATACAGTAACCGCAAAAACAGCGGCAGGCTGTGAAGCCTCTGATGATATTACTATTAAAGTTTTTATCAAACCGGCTTTGTACGTACCAAATGCCTTTACACCCAACGGCGATGGCCG
Organism: Chitinophagaceae bacterium; assembly: GCA_044223995.1. GTDB lineage: Bacteria > Bacteroidota > Bacteroidia > Chitinophagales > Chitinophagaceae > JACMLD01. The sequence goes on along the minus strand of JBGALE010000003.1, from coordinate 465,503 downwards.
CAACGACGTATTAAAAGTGATTCCTGTAGGCATAAAAGAACTGAAATATTTTAGTATCTATAACAGATTTGGAGAGCTGGTATTTACTACCAAAAATCTTTCAGCAGGATGGGACGGCGTATACAAAAGACAAAAACAAGACCCCAATACCTTTGTATGGATAGCCGAAGCGATTGATTTTAGTGGCAATATTATTACAGGCAAGGGGGTAGCCATTCTTGTCAGGTAGTTAAATAAGCTAAAACCGGTGCTGAACAGGTATATAAACCCGCCCAACCAGCTTTGACTACCCGTATTTTTGAATAATTTTGTAAAAATAATTTGTGCTCCTGGTTACATATTCCGTACCAGCTCGTACTTACTATATAATCCCGTCATATGCTGCGTGTAAAATGGATAGTATTTGGTTCTCTTTGTTTCCTTGGAGTTGCTGTTTCCTGTTCAAAAAGCAGTACACCCGGTACTGTCATTCCTGCAGGCTTTAAACTGAGTTATGGCGATTCAATCCTGTACAGGCAGAACCAGGCAGCGGATTATATTGTATCGCCTGTTGGTAATACACTTACCGGAACTTATACCGGGTTTCCTGAAGGTATAGAAATTGATCCCAGGACTGGTGCTATCAATGTTTCCAAGAGTGAAACGGGCTTGCGTTACAAGATTATCTTCTTTCCGGATGGTACCACCGATTCTGTCAGTACAATGGTAGTGCTTTCTGGTATTAATTTCCTCGACGGTTTTTATAAATTAACTACTTCCGATTCCATACTTCGTCCGCTCTATAATGCCACTGGTGGCAAACCTGTTCCCGGCATTGGCGGGGGCAGCGTATTCGATGAAGGTTCCGGTTGCAATAGCGCCGGCTGTAATGTAAATACCGGCGATGGCACCATTAACCTGGCGCAAACAGTACGCAATGGTGTATTTGGTGCAACACCTACCAATAATGATCGCCACGAGTTTCAAATGAAATACCGCATCAACGACAATAGCGGCAAGGCTTCCAATGCACTCAATGTGAAATTGTACTATTTTGAAACGATGAGCGATGTTACACCAGAAGTGTATGATATCATCAACTCAAGGCAGGGCACCATACTGCAGTACAATGCTTTCAGCAATATGCCCATTGTAACTGCTTCTCTAAATGGCCCCGGTATCATTGCTTCTCCCAATGGCGCTAATGGCATTACAGGCATTAACAAACCTGCCAAGCCAAGGCCTCCCTGTATTTTTATTATTGCCAGGTAAGTATCTCAGCAAAGGTTCCGGATTGTTTTTGTAATTTACCAGGCATCAATACATTCCGGATGTACCGTTATTGCAGCCTGTTCCTTTGCTTATTGATAGTATCCGTTCATATTTACAGCCAGCGTGCCGTTACTGCAGACGATTACGTACAATCATACCATAAAGCCGAAAAGTATTTTCACCTCGGCAATGCCACCGATATCACAGACAGCCTGGCATTGCAGGCTTATAGCCGGGCAATTGCTGTCCTGGAAAAAAGCCGAATCAGTAACGATACGCTGCTGGACTGCTATCTGAAAACAGGTATTCTCCGGTTAACGGCAGGCGATAATATACATGCATTACAAAGCTTTCATGCGTCCATTGCTGTATGGAAAAGCGGTAAACAGTTGCCCGATTCATTATTGTTCCAGCCATATTTATATGCGGGCAGCATCCGTTACAGCATGAATGAACTGGACAGTGCCATTTTTTATTATAAGAAAGCAGAAGCGATAATAGCCCGGTTCCCGTCCTTATCCGAATCAGAGCGTTTGTATAATAAACTGGGGGCTTTGAACTATGAAACGGGTGACTACCGGAAAAGCATACACTATTTTGAAAAGGCTTTATCGCAGGTACAGGAAAAGAAACCGTTGAATATTTCCTTTGTCGTCAATTATAAGAACAATATTGGAACGGCATTACTGAAACTGGGCGATTACCAGGCCGCACTTGATATTTACAGGGATCTATTGCCTTATATGACGGAAGCAGAAGGTTTGAAATTTAATATCAGTACGGCCTATATGGGCTTGGGTAATTATACAGAGGGTTTGCATTACCTGCACCTGGTAAAACATGATGATGCCGAGAAATTCAATGGCCTGACGAGGGCTTACCTGCAAACAAAACAACTGGATTCAGCATCCTATTATAACGGACAGTCGCTTGCTTATTTCAGGTCAGCAGGTTTTGCCGGAAAAAACACCAACTACGGTTTGGCGCTTAGGTATGCTGGTGATATTTTGACGGGTCAACAACAGTATGCTGCAGCAATCACTGCGTATCAAAGAGCACTGGTGCAATTGCTGCCTGCATTCAATGACTCTTCAATTACTGTAAACCCCGTGTCGTTTAGCGGCCTGCAAAATTTTGCTTATTTATTCGACGTGCTGACAGCAAAAGGAAATGCATTTAGTTTACTCAACGCTAACCATCCCGATCCATCACATTTAAAAAGCGCCTTTGCAGCCTACCAGGCTGCACTGGCCCTGGCGCGTCATGTGGAAAGAAGTTATTCTTCTGATGAATCAAAATTATTTCTAAAGGAAAAAGTTAACCCAGCCTGCAGTAATGCCATCGCGATCGCCCTGTCATTGTATAAGCAAAATAAAGATTCACTATATCTCAATGCTGCTTTTGGTGTAGCAGAAGGCAACAAAGCTTCCGTATTGCAATCTGGTTTACAACAACTGGAACTAACGGGTATTGCTGGTTTGCCCGCAGCATTGGTGGCGGAAGAGAAAAAATACAAATCGTTGTTGGCGAAATGGTCGGTACAACTTGCACAAGCCGGGGGCAGTGCTGAAGTAACCATACTACAGAAAAAAGTACAGGATGTCGAATTGTCACTGGCAACGGTGCAGGAGAAGCTGGATGAAAACCCTGCTTATCATCAATTGAAATTTGATACGAAAACAGCCGATCCCGACTCCATCCGCCAGGTAATGGTACAAAAAGACGGTGCCATACTCTCTTATTACTATACTTCCAGTCAGTTATTATGTTTTTATATAACGGCAAAAGAAACAGGCGTTGTCAGCTCCAACATATCCACTGATTTTTTTACAGCCATTGCAGGCCTGCGCAAACAACTGGAATCGCCAGTTGCATCAGACCGTCAAACCTTGAACGACATTTCGACCACACTGTACCGTTATTTATTACAACCGGTCATGGATAAGATCAGTAATGCCAGCAGGCTGGTTATTATTCCTTACAATGAAATCAGTTATATACCATTTGAATTGCTGAAGGATGATAAAAATGGAAAACTGCTGCTTAGCAAATTTGCCATCAGTTATAACTATTCTGCCAATTTCCTGGCTGGAAATAAACAATCCCCCCATACTGATTATAATGTACTCGCTGTAGCACCCTTTGCAGGCAGGTCAAATGATAATTTGGTACTCCCTGTACTGCCTTCTTCAGGGGTAGAAATTGCCAACCTTCCCGGCAAACAAATAACAGGGCCCGATGCTACGAAATCAGTATTTATTTCGCTGGCCGGTCAATACCCGGTGATTCACCTGGCAACACATGCAGTGGCCAATGACCGTGATCCATTGGGATGCTATATTGAATTTTACGGGGAGAAAAAAGATCCCGACTCACTGCACCGCCTATACGAAAATGAAATTTATAACCTGGACATGAAGCAGGCAAGACTGGTCATCTTAAGCGCCTGCGAAACAGGCAATGGTCAATTGGTAAACGGGGAAGGCATCGTAAGCCTGTCCCGTGCTTTTTCCTATGCCGGCTGTAAAACGGTAATTACTTCTTTATGGAAGGCAGACGACCAGGCTACTGCTTTCATCATGAAACGACTGCATGTTTATTTACAGCAGGGTCATTCCAAAGATGACGCATTGCAAAAAGCAAAACTGGACTATATCAACAATAGTGACATTGACGATCGTTATAAGACACCTTTTTACTGGGCACATTTATTATTAATCGGAGATACAGATCCTGTGCAGCAGGCAGGATTTCACTGGTATGTATTTGCACTGGCTGGATTGTTGCTGTTGCTGGTTGCATTCTTTGTATATAAAAAAAACCGGGCACATAAAAATGTACCCGGTATGGCCTCATAGGTTTGATGGTTATTTGTGTAAGGTAACAGTTGCCACCTTGGTATCATCTTTTTCACGAACAGTTACACCTGTAACAGTTTGATCGAGATAAGCATTAGCGGTTGCATGGTATACCAGTGTATAGGTACCGGCTTTCAAACCGATGAATTTAAATTCACCTTCAGCTTCAGGTTTTGCAGTTGCAGTATCAGAACCATTTGTTGCCATTACGATAGCGCTTGCATCTTTTGGCAGTACACGGCCTTCAATACTTCCTGCTTTTTCTTTGCTGAACACTTTTACACTGGGTTTCAGTTCAAAAGTGCCGCCATTTAAACGAATGGAATTTCCTGCATCTATATCAACCCAGATATTGGTAACACCACCTGAGTTGATTTGTGTGGCAGATTCATCCAGTTTAATGACGATGAAGTTGTCGTTGTTTTTAATAGTAAGCGGTGAACTCTGGCCATTGAATACAACGCTGTTGTTGGTACCCAATGTCACGCGTATTTTTTTCAATTGGCGGTTGGCAGGAAAAGAGCCGGTGCTGAACAGGGTATCCAATCCATTACGGAATCGCAGTATATCATACACGCCGGGGTGAATGCTTACACTCATCCAGCCACCAGAAACATCGCCACTTCTGTCCCTGCTTTCAGATTCTGCTTCGTGTTCATGTTCGTTTTCTGCTTCAGCGCTGTCTTCCACTTTGATTTCTACTTTTTGAATATCCAGCAATACCTTGTCGAAAACCAGGGACGGGTCGTCAGTCAGGTAAATGTTAATAGCAGATTTTGCCGTGATACCATTTTGATTGGATCCACTTTTCTGACAGGAAACAATGGCAAAAAGGGCAAAAAAAGCACCTAAAAGGATACTGGCGCGGGTGATGTTTTGTGTTTTCATAATCTTTATTTTTTAATAGTGTGTCCGGTTGTTAATTGCGGTACATATATGGGTAAACGCCGCGAAACAAAATGTAACCAGCATTTGAAAAAAAATAAAAAACCCCCGTTGTCGCGGGGGTTCCTGGGTACTGTATGGTAATTCAGGAGCTGTATTATTGGGCCAGGCGCTTTATTTTACGGAGGAACCAGGTGCCTGCTTTTTTATGATAAGGATGCCCTTCGTCATTGTGGATTTTTTCAAAAAGAGGCAAAGCTTTCGCTGGTTCATTGTTACCCAGGTAGGCCATCGCCAGGTAATACTCGGTATCCTCTTCAAATAAACGAGCCTTGTTTTGCTGGTTCAGTTGCTGCAGGGTGGTAAATGATTGAATGGCTTCTGCAGGTTTGTTAAGTGCAAGCGCGGCGCTGGCATTCAGGAAATAATCTTCCGCTGATGGTTGCACAATTTGTTTAAAAGCAATCATCGTAGCAGCATAGTCGCCTTTTGAATACGGTGCTTCCAATGATGAGTTGTTGCTGGCGCCTCTTGTTTCACGCAACTGGTAAGAAGTAAAATTGCTTTTATATAATTGATCAGGAGTGGCGTTGTAGTACTGGTACAATAAACTTACTCCAAGCAACAGTACCAACACTGCTGCCACACGCCAGGAATAGCCCAGTATTTTTTTCATACCTACTACTTTCGCCACCTGGGGCGCTGATAATTCTTCCATCATTTCGGTGTGGATGGCGCCAATTCTTTGTTTCAGCCCGTAGGAAGAAACCGCCGATTTGGTGGCGCGCAGGTTTTCGAGTTCTGCAGAAAGGTTGGTATCGCCTTCCAGCATTTGCTCTACAGCCGTGCGTGCCTCACCCTGCAGATCGCCATCCATGTATTGGATTAATTTTTCGGTATTGGTAAAATTTTCACTCATATAGTAAAACGGATTTTAGATTTTTGGCCAGTTGTGGTTGTGCTGTCATCATCTGTTCCAATTGTTTCAGGCATTTGTATTTTTTATTGCGTACTACCTGCTCGTTTTCGTACTGCAGGTTTTGCAGTATATCCTTCATTGCCAGGTTGTCGAAATAGAAAGCCAGTAATATCTTTTTACAGGTTTCGCCCAGGCTATCGACAATTCCCATCAGTTGTGCTTTTTGTTCCCTGTTAGCGATGTAATGACTGACATCCATTTCTGTCGTTACTTTTGACCGCTCAAATTTTTCATCCCGCAATTTGGAGCGGCCCCTTTTCTTCAGTTCATTCAGCCAGGTGTTTCGGGTGATGGCATACATAAATGTAGCAACACTGCTTTCGCCCCGAAATTTGTTGTTTTTTACCAGTTCGATGAAAGTCAGTAGTACTTCCTGGAATATATCCTCTGCATCTGCTTCGCTACCGTTATTTTGTTGTATATAGGCCTTTGTGGTATTAAACTGCGACCGGTACAAATAGCGGATAGCTTCATCGGGTGGCGCATCGCTGCGTAACAATTGTAAAAGAGCGGTATCTGAAAAAAACCTGCTTGGTTCCATTCTTCAGCTAATATTGGTAAGTGTTAAATATGATTTTGTAACCTCCGTCGGCTAATTTTTACGGAAAACCCCATGCAGGACAAATGTAACTGGAATTTTATAAAGGGGAAATGAGGAGGATCAGGAGTCGGGAGTCAGGAGTCAGGAGTCAGGAGTTTGAAAGTCGCGAGTAAAATTAAAAACTCAAAACTCTAAACTAAAGACTCAAGCGCTACATCCCCGGCAGCCGGAACCCATCCAAAAACAGGTTTATTTTTGTTTCACTCAGCTCCTTTTTTGAATAAGTGTACATGACCGCAATAAATTTACCATCTGTCCAGCCTTTTACTTTCCAGTGGTATTTGTCAGCATCTTCCCAGTAGTCGAGAACACCACGGGTATCTTCCCGATCCTTCAGGCGATGACCTTTTCCATAACCTGCGGAACTGGTAATCTTAAATTGTGTTTTGAGAAAGTCAAGGTAGGAAATGAGTACACTTTCTGCAATATCAGGTTTTTCTATAGCGGTTTTCAATTGCACACATATAATGCCGTATGTAGTACTGTCCTGTGCACATTCTTTTGTAAATACTTTAGACGAGTCTTCACTGTTGTCTGCATCAAAATCTCCGAACTGGCAAAACGCATAAGCAGAACAGCCTGTATTCCCGATGGGATATTTTTTCAGCGATTGAGAAAAAGTGGCAGTACTGATGAACAGCAGAAGGACAAACGATAAAAGTTTCATATAGCAGTTTGTATAAAGATAAACGTAATTTGAATCTGTGGGAATACCGTCGGGTGGGTATGGGCACATTCAAAACTCCAAAGTCAAAAATCAAAATTCAAAAGATAAAGAAGGAGTCAGGAGTCAGTACTCAGGAGTAAAATCCCAAACTCTAAACTATGAACTGTAAACCATTCCCCAACTATTCCCTTACTTTGCCACTGAATTGACCTATATGAACAATACATTTGAATACGGAACAGGCACACTTACAATTGCAACTGCGGTTGATATCGCGTCGGGGGGAACAAAAGGCATACTGAGCGATACCACTATCAAAAATATCCGCGCCAGCCAGCAGCATGTACAGGATATTGTATCGGGTAAGAAAACCGTCTACGGTATCAATACTGGTTTTGGTATACTCGCCAATACATCCATCTCTGAAGAGGATACCAGGACCTTGCAGCATAAAATATTACAAAGCCATAGTGTTGGCGTAGGGGATCCGATACCGGTCGGGGTAGCCAAAATAATGATGATAACAAAAGTACATGCCCTGGCAAAAGGATACAGCGGTGTACAGGTGGAAACGCTGAACAGGATTTGCTGGCATATTGATAATAATATTATACCCGTTGTGCCTGAGAAAGGAAGCGTGGGCGCTTCCGGTGATCTCGCGCCACTGGCACATTTATTTTTGCCGCTGATTGGACTGGGAGAGGTATATGTTACAAAAGAAAATACAGCACCCGTCCGCATGAAGTCAATGGATGCATTAAAGCAGGCAGGGTTGGAGCCGATACAACTCGGCCCAAAAGAGGGGCTGGCACTTATTAATGGAACGCAGTTTATATTATCATTCGCGGTAAAGGCTGTACAGCGGATGCACAATTGTCTTGAAGCTGCAGATATTATTGGCGCCATGAGCCTCGAGGCATTAACAGGAACAAAAGCACCTTTTGATGATCGGTTGCACCAGTTGCGCCCCTACCCAGGCAACCGCCTTGTTGCACAGCGTCTCCGGTTATTATTAACCAATTCTGCCATCATGCAAAGCCATTTCGATTGTGGACGTGTACAGGACCCCTATTCTTTGCGTTGTATGCCGCAGGTGCATGGTGCTTCGCGCAATGCATGGTTGCATTTGAAACAACTCACCGAAACAGAACTGAATAGTGTTACCGACAATCCAATTATACTTGGCGCTGATGATACTATTAGCGGTGGTAATTTTCATGGGCAGCCATTGGCATTACCGCTCGATTATGCCTGCTTTGCTGCGGCAGAGATAGGTAATATTTCGGATCGCCGTTGTTATTTATTGCTTGAAGGAAAATGGGGATTGCCCATGCTGCTGATGAAAGATGTCGGTCTCAACAGCGGCTTTATGATACCGCAGTACACCACGGCTGCACTGGTGACAGAAAATAAAACACTCTGTTTTCCTTCCAGTGCGGATAGCATACCCACATCACTCGGGCAGGAAGATCATGTCAGCATGGGAAGTATCAGCGGAAGAAAAGTGAACCGCGTACTTGATAACCTTGAGTTCATACTCGCCATTGAATTGCTGAGCGCCTGCCAGGCTATTGAATTCCGCCGGCCACTGAAGAGCAGCGCCCTGCTGGAATTTGCGCATGACCATGTACGTCAGTTTGTGGGTTTTGCGGAAGAGGATCGCATTTTTGCCGACGATATCAATATCGTAGCAGGAATGATCAAGGATTTTTCTTTCGTGAATAAATTAAACGATTTCGCAACTGCGGGCAATATTCAGCTCAATGAAGGGTTTGGGGAGTTTTCAGTGTAAGACGGGAGTCAGAAGTCAAAAGTCAGAAGTCAAAAGTCAGAAGTCAGGAGACAGAAGTCAGGAACCAAATCCCAAACTCCAAATTCCAAATTGTAAACTCTCCCGTACCACGAAAGTAGTATTGGCAGAGGTATCGCGAAGAGGTAGCTTTAATCAGGCACTTTCTTATTGCAGGCATTATAATTGTACCTGCAGAAGAATAATCACGAACCAGTACTTAGTACGGCTATCCTTCATTACTACCAGTTCATTTATTGTATGGGATTTGTCCCAGGCATCTATTTCCGTTATAGACATCAATAACGGATTTGTACATATTTTAACCGTGAAGCTGCATACGGTATCAAATGCAGCATCTTAAAATTTATTCTATGGCTACTGTAAAAAGAAAATCAAGACCGAAACCCAATGCAGAATCCATCAGGGTTGTGCCATTGTATCATCCGAAGTTAAATGTGTCGCTGAAAGACATAGGCATAAAAAAAGCAGATAGCGAGTTGTTTAAAAAAGGAAAGTCGGCGCCCCCGGCCACCCCTAAATTAATTTACAACGGCGGCCCGTTGATCAAAAACGTAAAAGTGTACACGATTTTTTGGGGAAAGAACTGGGCTTCAACTGCTGCTTTTGTAACACTGAGAAACAATATCAATAATTTCTTTTCTGCCATACTTACCAGTTCACTCATTACGCAGTTGTCAGAATACAGCGTACCGGGTAAAGCGATTGGTAACGGCAGTCTCAAAGGAACAAAAGTAATTACAGCGGGCGCACCTGCTGCCAGTATCAGCGATTCCAAAATCAGGATCGCTTTATCGTCATGGATTAGTGCAGGTACTATTCCGGCCTGGGATACCAATACCCTGTATTTTATTTATTTTGATAAGGGTGTAAAAGTTACGATGGGCGGCAGCAGTTCCTGTTCGTCTTTTTGCGGATATCATGATTCAATCAGCGGAAAAAAATATTATGCTGTCATGCCTTTTCCATCCTGTGCGGGATGCCTGGGAGGAATGTCAGTATTCAATGCACTCACTGGCACGACTTCACACGAATTATGCGAGGCTATTACCGATCCTGTTCCGCCGACCGGGTGGTACGATAATACCAATGGTGAGATCGGCGATATCTGCGGATGGCAGTTCAAATCTGTAGCCGGCTATAATGTACAGAAGGAGTGGAGCAATAAGGCAAAAAAATGCCTCTAGCTTACTGGAATGGCGACAAGCCCGCAGTAATAAAACAGGAGAATGGGGAGACGGATTGTTAGAAGAACAACTCTCTCATTTCTACTCCCAGTGCATCGGCAATCTTCTTGAGATTGAGGATGGTAATATTTGCCTTGCCTGATTCAATCCTCGACATGCTGGCATTGCCAAATTCGCAACGGTTGGCCAGTTCGGATTGCTTTACACTTTTTGTCCGGCGGGTATCGCTGATGCGCCTGCCCAATGATTCCAGGAATTTTTCTTCTTTCATAAATCAAATAATTATGACTTTTAACTCAAGATAGCGCGAACGCAAACGGGCGGTTATGACGAAAAGCTTCCGCCGGGATGATTAAAATCAGTTTTTTGAATGCCGGAACTTGTTATAAATCGCTGCTAGCAGTTTTAGCGCCCAAACCTGCCACACGACCGCATGTGCGGGAACCGGTTTCCAAAAATTTCATGTTGCCGGGTTTCGGATGCTAAGCTTACCTGTCGCAGATTTCAGCGTCATCCATGTGAAAAAATGCTCACCGGTAGGGTATATCATTTTTCCCTTTCATTCCAGAAAAACTTTTAAAAATAAACGGATGTATTAAGCCTTTATACACCGGAAAAAAATTTTTTATTATGATATGTTGAAGATATTTTTTAGATTAGGGTTTTCATAGGATAAGGTTTAATGGTAAATGTTTTTGATTAGTTTGTCCCGCCCCACAAAGGCGGGATTTTTTATTAAGGGATCAGCAAAATGGCATTTGCTGTAATTTGACTGCTCCACATAATTTCCACAATCAGATAATTTTCCTTATCTATGTATATAACTGTGTCAAAAGTACACACTGCTATACCCAAACCTGGTCCTTATGACATTGAACTTTCCAGAGGCCGTGAATAACGCGATCAGCGGCGAAGTGATCAGGGCCGCTGCCGCCCATACCAGTGAGCAGGAGGCGGGAATTCAAAAGGCGCTGAATAGTGCGGTACCTGCTACCATAGCCGGTATCATTGGTAAAATAGCTTCTCCTTCCGGCGCCAGCCAGGTCATTCAACTGGGAAAACAGGCGGCCGCCACCAATATACTACAACAGCCAACTGTCATGTTTGCGAAGAATGATCCGGCACTGGAAGAAAAATATCATTCGATTCTGAAAGAAATTATGGGAGATCGCGCCACCGGTATTGCACATCTCATAAGTGCACATGCCGGAATTTCTAACAGCACTGCATATACACTGCTCACTTTCCTGGCGCCATTCTCGATGAGTGTACTCGACAAATTTGTCCGGGACAATAATATCAGTGAAATATCGCTGGCCACACAACTAAACAATCAAAAATATAAAGTATTGGCGGCGCTGCCTGCCGGCATAGGACCCATTGCCGGTATGCTTGGGTTCCAGGTGCCCGAAAGTGTCAGTACAGCAGCGGCTGCTGAACTGCCACACAGCCGTTACGACACTTCAACTGCCGCAGAAACAACGGTAGAAGAAGAAAGCAAAGTGATGAAAATTTTGCTGCCACTCTTTTTGGGGATTTTACTCGTAGTGCTGGCCGTCTATTTTTTTAAAGGCTGGCGGTTTGATAATAAATTCGACAAGGTCACAGCGGCGGATTCAGTAAAACCAATACCCGTTCTTTTCAGCAGGCATACTCCTGTAATCAATTCAGAACCGCTGTACACAGGGCCGCCCATGACGATACTCGAATTGCCAAACGGTACCGTCATGAAAGTAATGAAGGATGATTTTGAAGAAAAGCTGGTAAATTTTTTACAATCAGATTATACCAGCCTGGGGAATGATTCTTTAAAAAATATTTGGTTTGATATCAGTAACCTGCGGTTTAACAACAATGGTACTTTATTATACAATGGACAGCAGTCCCTGGTTAATCTCATTGCCATCCTGCATGCATTCCCGGCTGCAAGGATAAAAATTGCTGGATACACTGATAAAGCGGGTGATGAGAAAGATAATCTTAGATTTTCATCAAATGAAGCAGCATCGCTTCAATCACTGTTGATCAGCGCCGGGCTGGCTAAACAGGTATTGGGAGCCGATGGATTTGGATCTGCCAACGCAAAATACCCCGCTACCGACCCGGAAAAGAACCGTTTTAAAGATCGTCGTGTATCAGTCAGCGTTAGGATGTAAGGATGTTTGATCAGCAGGTTCCAATACGCTGATAACAGGCTTCATTCCCAATTTCACAGATGCACCCTGCGGCAGCAAATCGGGGTGAAAATAAATAATGCTAAGAATGAGCATTGGTATCAAGGCATAAATCAATGTGTCCATCCACAATCCCTTAAAGCTACTGATACGTGCATTCGAAGGATTGTTTTGCTGGTAACGTACCGCGATCGATTCACCTTTTTGATACATCAATTCGTCCGTACCATTAAAAAAAACCGTGTCGCGTCCATTGGTGCTGAATTTAATAACAGGATAACTGTGTGCGAACTGACCATCGATGCTTTTGCCCATAAAACACATCGTACCCGTGGTGGCCTTTGATCGGGCTATCCATACCAACTTATACAGCGGAAATGGAAAGACCGTGATAAAAAAAAGCAACAGGATAAATCTGTTTTTACTGAATTGCAAAGGCAAAAAATTGTAATGATAAATATAGGACTTACCGTATTAAAGAAAAGTCAATAAACGGCGAAGCCGGCTCACATGATAACGCGCTTATTTTCGCGGCTGCCGGTAATACGTCAAACCTGGAAGCCCTTGGGCATGTTCTCCCGAAATTGATGTGGATTAACATTTTATATCTTTCTGTAGTAACAAACAGTTGACTGACTAAGTAGTACTACCTAGATGGTCAAAAGATTGGGAACATATTAAAATAGGAGAATATTTAGCCCGTTCATACTGGAAGGGGCTGGTACACCAAACCGGTTCAATCACCGCCCCTTATATGTCCGTTGATTAGATTGGTATGCCGAACGAATAACCGTGTGAAAAATCTGCAGATTGCATCCCGCAAACCTGCAACAGGTATTCGCGCACTCGCCTTATTCCTTCTGTTCATTCCAACTCTTTTATCCGCCCAGCAGCGGCACCTGAAATTTGATCACCTGGCTATTGACGCAGGGCTATCGCAGAACAATGTATTGTGCGTCGTACAGGACAGGCGTGGCTTTATGTGGATGGGAACCGTGGATGGGTTGAACAAATACGATGGTTACAAGTTTACCATTTACCGCAACGAAAAATCAAACGAAGGCAGCATCAGCAACAATGTTATCACCGATTTATTTGAGGACTCCAAAGGCAATCTCTGGGTGGCAACAGGCATGGGTGGATTGAACCGGTACGACAGGAAGACAGATAAGTTTATCCATTATACGGCTGATCCCAAAAACGGCCACAGTATTTCCAGTAATTACCTTAACTGTATAACAGAAGACCATAAGGGCAATATCTGGGTGGGCACCGGCGATGGTGGTGTAAATATCTTTGATCCGCGTACAAATAGTTTTTCGCATTTTGTTAATGATATCCACGATACAACTTCGATTTCAAACAACCTTGTTAAATCAGTTTATGAAGACGCGGCTCATAATATTTGGATAGGCACTTATGGAGGTGGCCTTAATCTATATGATACGGCGCATCACAGCTTTTTACACTTTCAGCACAAACTGAAACAGGAGGGGTCCCTGGCAAATGACAATATCACAAAAATTTTTGGCGACAGTAAACACCGGTTATGGATTGGTACCGATGGTGGCGGCATAGATTTGTTTGATTATGCAACCCGGAAATTCATTCATCACCGGCACGACAACCACAACAGCAACAGTCTTTCAGCCAACAATGTTTTTTCTGTGGGAGAAGATATGGAGGGAAACCTGTGGATTGGTACCGAAAATGGCGGCCTGAGCATTTTCAATCCCGACAAGGGAATATTTCAAACTTTCCTGCATGATGATATAGACAATACCAGCCTTAGCAATAATTCGCTGTATTCTACCTACCGTGACAGTAAGGGAAATATGTGGATGGGTACTTTTTCAGGTGGTGTGGATATTTATAACCGGGATTATAACACCTTTGTTCATTACAGGCACAGTACCTCTGAAAACAGCCTTAGTCACAATTCGGTATTGTGTATTGTGGAAGACTCAAAAAAGCGAATGTGGATTGGAACAGATGGAGGTGGCCTTAATTTATTTAACCAGCAAACAAAACAATTTACCCGCTACCAGCACCAGCCCGGCAATACCAACAGCATTTCCGGGAATTATGTACTGACGGTTTGTGAGGACAGCAAAGGAAATATTTGGTCAGGTACATGGGGCGACGGGCTCAATGTATACAACCCGGTAACAAAAACCTGGCGGCATTTCAAAAACGACCCTTCTGATCCTGCGTCTTTAAATAGTAACAATGTTTGGTTTATCTATCAGGATCATGAGAAAACATTATGGATCGGAACGCACAACGGTGGTTTGGAGAAATACAATGCTGCCACCAATACATTTACTCATTTTGTGCACAGCGACCAGGACCCGAATTCCATCAGCAGCAATATTGTTCACATGATGACGGAAGACAACGACGGCAACCTGTGGATGACGAGTGAGGATGGCGGACTGAACATGCTGGATAAAAAGACAAATAAATTCGTTCATTATAAGCACGACGATAAAAAGAACAGCGTTAGCAGCAACAGCATCAACTCAATTTATAAAGACAGCCTGGGTAACCTCTGGCTCGGCACCATGGCAGGCCTTGATTACCTGGATGTAAAAACAAAACATTTTACGGGATATACCATCGCAGATGGATTACCCAATGACATTACCTGTGGTGTACTCGAAGATGGAAAAGGTAATATATGGGTGAGTTCGAATAGGGGTTTGTCGAGGTTAAATCTTGCCAAACGATCCTGCAAGAACTTTGGTGTGTCGGATGGTTTACAATCCTATGAGTTTAAGGAAATGGCTTTTTGTAAAAGCAGCAGTGGCGCCATGTATTTTGGAGGTATTAATGGCTTTAATGAGTTTTACCCTGATCAAATCCGTGGAAATAATTTTGACCCGCCGCTGGTGCTGACCAGTTTCCAGGTATTCAATAGAAATATACCTATTGATCCCGACAGCAGCCATTTATCAGGCTTGCATGCTGCCATTACCGAGACAAAGGAAGTATCGCTTCCCTACGCCAGTTCCGTGATTTCAATTGAATTTGCTTCCCTGAATTTTACCAACCCAGAAAAAAAGAAATATGCCTATATGCTCGAAGGGTTTGACAATGGCTGGAACGAAGTGGGGAATGAGCGCAGGGCAAGCTATACAAAACTGGATCCGGGAAATTATGTATTTAAAGTACGCGGATTGAACAATGAGGGGAAATGGTCCGATTCCATCACAGAGCTGAAACTGACCATTATCCCGCCATTCTGGATGACATGGTGGTTCCGGCTGGCGGTCGCCGTATCAATATTGTCTGCTATATTTTTCCTTTTCGACCTTCGCATGCGCATCATAAAAAAGCAAAAGGCCACACTGGAAAAACAGGTCGGTGAAAGAACGGACCAACTGGCCAAATCAATGGAGGAAGAGAAGAAATCAAGGGAGCAGGCAGAAGAAGCCAACAAAGCCAAGAGTGTATTTCTCGCCACGATGAGCCATGAAATCCGCACACCGATGAATGGTATTATTGGCATGTCGTCCCTGCTGTCGAAAACTGATTTGTCCAGCGAACAGCGAAACTATACCGAAACCATTCAGAATTGTGGTGAAAGCCTGCTAACCGTTATCAACGATATACTTGATTTTTCAAAAATCGAATCGGGTAAAATGGAATTGGAGGAAAACGAATTCAATCTCCGTTCCTGCGTGGAAGAGGTGCTGGATATTTTTGCGTCCAAGGCGGCAAGCGTCGGTCTTGATCTTATTTACCAGATTGATGATGCTGTGCCGGAACAGATCATCGGCGATCCTGTTCGTTTCCGCCAGGTATTGATCAATCTTGTCAGCAATGCAGTAAAGTTTACGCAACAGGGCGAAGTGTTTATTAAAGTCAGCCAGCAAAATAAACATGTAAACGGTGAGATGGAACTATGTGTGTCGGTACACGATACTGGTATTGGTATACCGGATGATAAAAAGGAAAGATTGTTCAAAGCTTTTTCGCAGGTAGATTCCTCCACCACCAGGAAATATGGTGGTACCGGGCTGGGGTTGATTATTTGTGAGAAACTCGTCAGCCTGATGGGAGGTACCATCCGGGCCACCAGCGAAGCAGGTAAGGGATCTGTTTTCTCTTTTTGTATAAAAACAAAGGCTGGTGCAATAGCAATCACCAATAAAATAGCCGCCGGCCTTTCGGCGCTTTCAGGAAAAAAGGTGCTGGTAGTGGATGATAACCTGACAAACAGGACTATTCTCCGCGCACAACTGGAACAATGGGATATGTTGCCAACGCTGGCCTGCAATGGTGAGGAAGCATTGCATGAATTACAAAATGGGCATGAGTTCGACCTGGCTATAACGGATATGCACATGCCGGAAATGGATGGTGTGGAACTGGCCCGGGCGATTAAAAAAATAAAGCCCTCATTACCGGTAATGTTATTAAGTTCACTGGGCAATGAACTTGGAAAAAATTCAGCCAACCTTTTTAATTCAGTGCTGACAAAACCTGTTCGGCAAAACCTGTTGTCATCTCATATCCTTGATGTATTCCACAAGGGAAAACCCATACGGCAGGAGAAAACAAATGGGTATAGTGCTGCAGACCTGAATATGTCGGAGACATTTCCGTTGCGTATATTGATTGCAGAGGATAACCCAATCAACCAGCAACTGGCCATGATCGTATTGTCCAAAATGGGGTATAATCCTGAAATAGCGGAAACAGGGCAAGAGGCAGTCGACCGGCAGCAATCTTTCAATTACGATCTCATCCTGATGGATGTGCAGATGCCGGAGATGGATGGACTGGAAGCAACGAGGATCATCCGCTCGGCGGGAAATGCGCAGCCTGTCATCATTGCCATGACCGCGAATGCCATGCAGGGCGATAAGGAAGCCTGTCTGCGCGCAGGCATGAACGATTATATCAGCAAACCTTTCAAGCCCGATGAAATAGCTGCGTTGCTAATCAAGTGGGTGTCAAAAAATTAATTCGCCAGCGCTTTATTGTATTTGTTGCGGTAAGCCACCGGTGGTATACCAGTTACTTTTTTAAATATGGATCGAAATGCTTTGGTATCGAGGTAGCCAACATCGTACATCACTTCATTGATATTCTTACGGCTGGTTTCAAAACTTTTCTTTGCCGCTTCTATCTTCACCCGCTGTATGTATTCCACCACTGTATTGGAGGTTGCTTTTTTAAACCTTCTTTCAAAATTTCTCCTTCCAAGTGCGGAAAGGGAAGCCAACTGATCGACTGTAATTTTTTCGCTGAAATGTTGCTCAATAAATTCCTGCGCCTGTTTTATTTCTTCATCCTCGTGTTCGCGTTGCCCGCGGAACATGGTAAACGGTGACTGGCTGAAGCGATCGATTTCAATAACAAAATATTTGGACACAAGTATCGCCATTTCCCGGTCTGTATATTTTTCCACCAGGTACAGGAGCAGGTTCCAGAAAATATTGGCGCCGCCACTGGTGTACAATCCCTGTTCGTCGGTAATAATTTTTTCATCCACTAAAACTGTATCCGGAAACATTTTCCTGAAATCATTGGCAGACTGCCAGTGGGTGGTGCATGTTTTACCATTGAGCAGTCCGGTAGCTGCCAGCAAAAATGTGCCCACACAAAGGCTGGCCACTTCAGCACCTGTTTGATACTGGTGTTTTATCCATGGAAAGAAATCCTTGTTTGCTTCCAATACCTTTTCCTTATTTCCATTGACGGCAGGGATAACCACGAGGTCTGTTTTTTTCAACTGCTGAATGGTGGTATCGGGTATTACAGAAAACACACCATCGTATCGCTGTGGTTCGGGGGTGAGGCCCACCAGTTCAATGGTAAACGCAGGTTGTTTTCCCATTCCTTTGAGAAATTCATTTACGATGGTAAATGTTTTATGCGGCCCTTCGATACAGCCAAGGGCCACTTCACCTTTTGGAACAAGTATGGCTATGTGTTTCATACTATAAATGTAAGAAATTCACCTGTCGCAATCAACCCTATAATATGCCGCAAATACACCGCGGATGATCCATATTTTGCCGCTAGGTTTGCATTGACAGAAATTTTTCGAGCAAAGCGGATAATTATTAAAGCACCTTACATACATGTTATTAAAAAATAAAACAGCCGTTATTTACGGGGCAGGTGGCGCTATTGGAAGTGCCGTGGCAAAGACATTTGCGCGCGAAGGTGCATGGGTATTTCTTGCCGGCCGGACTGAAGCCAAACTGGAGGAAGTAGCAAATAGTATTGTATGCGATGGCGGTAAAGCAGATTATGCAGGTGTGGATGCATTGGAAAAAAAATCTGTGGAAACTCATTTATCGGAAGTCATCCGTAAAACAGGAAGGATAGATATTTGCGTGAATACAATTGGATTGGATGATGTGCAGGGAAAACCGCTGACGGATATGATCTATGTAGAATTTTCCTTACCGATTTACCAGGCTATGACGACCCATTTCATTACAGCCACGGCGGCCGCCCGTTATATGGCGAAAGAAAAAAAGGGCGTCATACTGACTGTTACGGCCAATGCTGCGCAAAAACCTTACCTGAATATCGGAGGTTTCGGCATTGCCTGTGCTGCCATTGAAGCATTTTGCCGGCAACTGGCCCTGGAAGCAGGAAAGGATGGCATCAGGGTGGTTTGTATCCGGTCTGCCGGTTCGCCGGATGCACCTGGTGTCGACGCTGTATTTCATAAACATGCAAAGAATGAAGGCATCAGCCGCGAAGCTTTTGAAAATAATTTTGCCGAACGCACCATGCTGAAACGCTTACCCAAACTGGATGAAGTAGCCAATGCATTACTGCTGATGGCAACCGATAAAGCAAGTGCCATTACTGCTGCGGTGACCAATGTGACTTGTGGTGAACTGGCAGATTAATATAATCATTGCATTCATACTACAAAAAATACCAATGAGAAAATTGAAATTGCAAATGCAGGTGTCAGCCGATGGTTTTGTGTGTGGGCCCAATGGAGAAACAGGCTGGTTGGTATGGAACTGGGATGAGGGACTGAAACAATTTGTCAGGAGTATAACGATGCCTGTAGATCATATTTTGCTGGGGCGCAAACTGGCCGAAGGTTTTATTCCTGCCTGGGAGTCGCAGGCCAAACCCGGGGAGCGGACAGAGGAAATGGATGCCGTAAATAAAGTGAATAATACGCCGAAAACAGTTTTCTCACGTACCATGAAAACTGCTGACTGGAAAAATACCACACTTGCTGTTGGAGATTTTGCAGATGTTATTACCAAAATGAAACAACAGCCGGGCAGTGATATCATTGCGTACGGTGGCGTTGACTTTGTGTCATCACTTATCAATGCAGGACTAATAGATGAATATCATTTATTCATTAACCCTGCTGCTATTGGGAAGGGCCGGTCTATTTTCAAAGATATTAACAGCCAGCGTAAGCTAAAGCTTGTCAATGCACAGTCGTTCGAGTGCGGGATCGTGGTATTGAGTTATGGGCCCCTGGGTAGTTAATGTTTCAAAAAAATGTATATTTAGCCATCAACATTGTATTGTTCATTCATAATAGCTGTTTATGATAGTTCTGTATATTTTACTCGGATTAATTGCACTTATATTAATAACTGCTTTACTGGTCGGCACCGGCTGGACTTTTGAAAGATCAATTGTTATCAATGCTTCGCCGGATAAAGTGTGGCTGCATACCAATTCACTGGCAGCGAACAATGCCTGGAGCCCGTGGATTGAAAAGGATCCGAATATCAAACATCAAATGAGCGGAACGGATGGAACACCCGGCGCGACCTATTCCTGGCAAAGCGATGTAAAGAACGTCGGGGAAGGAAGTCAAACGATTACCAGCGTGACCGAAAAGTCTTCATTTAACTCAAGGGTCGATTTTATAAAACCATTTAAGGGAACCGGCAATGCATCTGTTTTATTAACACCGGAAGGCAGTGGTACAAAAGTTACCTGGCGAATGGTCAGTTCAACGCCATACCCTATGAACGTCATTAAAATTTTTGGTGTAATTGAAAAAAACCTTGATAAAGACTTTACAGTAGGGTTGGGAAAATTGAAGAGGCTTTGCGAATAAACGCCTGCGAAAAAGTTTTTATACATATATTTAAAGGGCCGGATAAAACCGGCCCGATTCATTTATGAAATGTCGATACAGCCTGTTATGCATTGCAGTATTGCTCTTTATTTTTTTCGCCGGAAAAATATATGCACAGGAAAATACACTCTGGTACCGGCAGCCTGCAAAAGTCTGGACAGAAGCATTACCTGTTGGCAATGGAAGACTGGGTGGAATGGTCTTTGGCGGAATTGACAGCGAATTGATTCAATTAAATGAAGCAACATTATGGACGGGCGGGCCGGTGCATCAAAACATGAATCCCGAAGCGCCGTCTTTTTTACCAAAAGTCAGGGACGCATTGTTCAAAGGTGATTATGATCGGGCGATACAAATGGCGAAGAAAATGCAGGGGCTATATTCCGAAAGCTATCTTCCATTGGGAGATTTAACCATTAAACAAACATTTCCCGGCAATACTACCAGTAATTATTACCGCGGGTTGTCGATCAGTGATGCTATTGCTACCACCAGGTTTACAGCAGGTGATGTTACATTTACCCGGGAAGTATTTTGCTCCGCACCGGCACAGGTGATGGTAATTAGAATCAGTTCTGATAAACCGGGGCAAATCAATACAGTCATCGGCGTCAGCAGTCAAATTATTCACCACAACGAAAAAAAAGGGAACGATCTGCTTATATTAAAGGGGAAGGCGCCGGCGCATGCCGATCCAAGTTATTACAACGACAACGCACAACCGATAATATATACTGACACAGCATCCTGTCGCGGTATGCGGTTTGAATTACTGATCAAAGTGCAGCATACCGATGGAACAGTGAAGGCTTCAGAAGATGGCCTGCATATTGAACATGCATCTGATATCGTTATACTGGTTTCTGCAGCTACCAGTTTTAATGGATTTGATAAATGCCCCGACAAGGAAGGAAAGGATGAACATGCGCTGGCCATGGGTTACCTGGCCAAGGCGGCCACCAAATCTTTTCAGCAGTTAAATAAAGAACACCTGGATGATTATCATCATTATTTCAACAGGGTATCACTGGTGCTGAATAAAAACAGGGAAAGCCATTCCGATACGCCGACAGATGACAGGTTACAGGCCTATTCGAAAGGAGGTAATGACGATGGACTTGAATCGCTTTATTTTCAGTACGGCAGGTATTTGCTGATTGCATCATCCCGCACAAGAAGTGTACCTGCCAACCTGCAGGGTATCTGGAACAAGGAAATGCGGCCACCCTGGAGTGCCAACTATACGACCAATATCAATGTACAAATGAATTACTGGCCCGCCGAAGTATGTAATTTGTCGGAGCTGCACCAACCATTGTTCGACCTGATCGATCATATGTCGAAAACAGGTATCATCACTGCAAGACAATTTTACAATATTCAGCAGGGATGGGTGGCGCATCACAATTCCGATATCTGGGCCATGTCAAACCCGGTAGGTGACAAGGGCAAAGGTGATCCCAAATGGGCCAACTGGTCAATGGGAGCACAATGGCTGTGCAGGCATTTGTGGGAGCACTATTTGTTTACTGGAGATAAAAAATTTTTGAAAGAGGTTGCCTACCCGCTGATGAAAGGTTCAGCACAATTTACACTTCGCTGGCTGGTGCCCGATAGTAACGGGTATTTGGTGACTGCGCCATCAGTGTCGCCGGAAAACAATTATTACTACGACGGAACTAAGATATCAGATATATCTGTTGCCACTACGATGGACATGAGTATCATCCGCGATTTGTTTTCCAGTATTGAAAAAGCTTCCCAAATACTAAACACCGATAAATCTTTTCGGGATACACTGCAGGCAGCGGAGAAAAAACTGTATCCCTTCCAGGTAGGGCATAAGGGAAACCTGCAGGAATGGTACAAGGATTATGAAGATGTGGAACCGCACCACCGTCATACTTCACATCTGTATGGATTGTATCCCGGCAATCAATTGTCGCCATTGCTGACGCCGGCATTGGCCAATGCTGCACGCCGTACACTTGAATTGCGTGGCGATGATGGTACGGGCTGGAGCCTCGCATGGAAGGTGAACTTTTGGGCGCGCCTGCTCGATGGCGATCATGCGTATAAACTGTACCGCAATTTATTTCGCCTTACACGCGAAACAGCCACTGATTACGGAACACATGGTGGCGCTTATCCCAACCTGTTTGATGCACATCCGCCATTTCAGATCGATGGCAACTTTGCCGGGGCAGCGGGCGTAGCGGAAATGTTGCTACAAAGCCAGAACAATGAACTGCATTTGTTGCCAGCGCTTCCTTCACGATGGGAATCCGGTTCAGTCCGTGGCTTGCGTGCCAGGGGAGGTTTTGAAGTAGCGCTGGATTGGGTAAATCACCAGTTGGTAAAAGCTGCTATCGTTTCCAATAACGGGGGACGCTGCACAGTGAGAACGGCCCAACCTGTTAAGGTGAAAGGAATGCCAGGTATTTCAAAAACTGATAGCAACGGGTACCTGTTTACATTCAATACACAAAAGGGCAAAAGTTATGAATTGATGCCGGCAGGAAAATAGTTATTGCCTGGAGCTCCTGCGTGCCAGCCAGGTAAACAGATAGCCAAAAACAAGGAAGAGCAACGCTATCAAACAGCAATTGATGATTGTTTTGGTATAACCAATGCTGGTGACGTCAAGAAAAGGATAAGGATAAAATCCGGAAATCGCGCCTCTTATAAGTATGTATGCCAGGTATACAACAGGGTAGACCATCCATGCCGGAACGTTTTTCCATTGAAGTTTCTTGTCTGGTATAAAAAATAACCAGAACAAAATAAACAGCGACGGGATAATAAGATGTAATAATTCATCCACCACCATTTGCAGGTGTTTGGGCTCCCACAAAAATCGTAATATCATATTGTACACCACACCCACTACCGCGATGTAAACGGTAATGGCCGCCACCGTATTTGTTTTTGTAAAAAAACGGTGCAGTGAAGAGGTGGGTGACAAGAGAAATGAAGTGGCACAAATGGCTACCAGTATATTGGTGAGGATGGTAAAAAAACTAAAAAAGCGAATGATGGTTTCCCCGACCGATTCAGTGCGGTTTTGAAGCATGAGGTAAAATTGTGTAATAACAGAAAACCAGGCGAGTACAGCTATGATAATAATAAAGACCAGTTTTGGTTTGTTACCTTGTTTGTTCATAAGCAGATGATATGTATATGTATTTACTCCTTTAAGATAGAACATTTTTGCAAACCCATTTTTAAAGAAATACCAGCAGCAAGCTTAGCAGCTATTTGTTCAATTCCCCTGCAAGCAATTTTCATTACCACAATTCTACCTTGTTGTAAATTTTTTGTCCCGACAAATGCAGCAGGAATTTCCGGATAAACTTAAGGCCGGCAAATCCCAGGTCAATATCAATAATAATTTTCCGCGGCTCGATACAGCTTTTCCAGTGATGGAGCATGGTGTATTTGCGTTTGTTTTTCGAAGCATTGTGATTGTATGTTTTGAGGAAGGTCTCTATTTTGGCGCGGGTAACTTCACCCTGCTGTATATAATTTTCGCGGAGATATAACTCGAAGGAACAATCAATATTGACCCTGTTCACCAACAATTGAAAGCTGAGCGCAGGCAGTTGAAACGGAAGTGATATGCCGGGGTAATGCTGTCGCCAGTAAAGATCAGCCTGGAGATCATCGATCCAGAATTCTATTTCCCCACAACGAATATCCACATCAGCAGGTGTATAGATACGGGTAGTGTTGGATTTCCAGCATACCGTAACTGGATTGTAATGATGGTTCACAAACAGCAGCAACTTGATGGAGGAAACATAGCCCCGGCAATACTGTAGTCCCGCATTGGGGGCACGGGCAAAATAAATATGACGCGATACCGGCAATTCAGTAACACGCTCAAAATAGCCGGTCAGTTGAATACCCGCGCATTGAATAAATTCTTCTGAAAACAACACTCTGCGGCGCTGGTTTAATAAAGTTGTTGTGAGCAGCGTATGGGAGAAAATGATTTGCATAGAAGTACGATTGGATGGTTCGCAACCTGACAGGCTTATACAAGGTATATTGATCGGCTAACTTTGTTGGTAGAAAAAGATTTACCAGCATGTAGAATTTTTTCGATTATTATCCGGGTCAACCTGTCGCGAAAATCATTTATAAAAGAAAGTATTTTGGAAAACACGTATTGTGTGTGATTTGCTGTGACCATCCCGGTTGACTGGTAAAAGATTGTTTTTTACTGATGAAATATTGGCCCCTTGCTTAAATGTCATTGAAATACGGTTGTGCTGGTTTAATTTTACGAATGACCCATTTGGCAAAACCTATCAGGACGGCGCTTTGTTCCTTTGGCATGAGTGGCTGGGTGTTTCACGCGCCCTTTATCAACCTGCATCCCGGCTTTGAATTGTACGGGGTTTGGGAAAGAACTAAAAACCTCGCAAAGGAAAAATATCCTTCCGTTAAAACATTTCGTTCGCTGGAAGAAATGCTGCAGGATGATGCGATTGAATTAGTAGTCGTCAATACGCCCAACAGCACACATTACGATTTTACCAAAAAAGCATTGCTTGCCGCTAAACATGTCATCACCGAAAAACCCTTTACCATTACAGTTGCGGAGGGAGAAGAGTTGATACAACTTGCCCGGCAACAGGGTAAATTGTTGTCTGTTTACCAAAACCGGCGCTACGACAGCGACTACCGAACCGTAAAATCTATAGTGTCGCAGGGTTTGCTGGGACCGATCATTGAAGCCGAAATTCATTATGATCGTTTCAAAGAAGAACTAAGTCCAAAAATTCATAAAGAAACACCAGGTCCTGGAACAGGTTTATTATATGATCTCGGTTCACACCTAATCGATCAGGCTTTGCAGTTTTTTGGTATGCCGGAGGCAATATTTGCAGACATTGCCGTGATGCGTCCTATCGCAAAGGTCGACGATTATATGGAGTTGTTGTTGTATTATCCTTCACACCGCGTTCGTATCAAATCAAGTTATATTGTGCGGGAAGCCCTTCCTTCCTATGTGTTTCATGGGTTGAAAGGTTCTTTTATCAAGGCAAGGACAGATGTGCAGGAACGGATGCTCCAGGAAGGATTAACACCCGACAGGTCCGACTGGGGCGTGGAACCTGAATCTGAAAAAGGATTGTTGCATACAGAAAGGGATGGAAAAATAATCCGTGAATACATTCCCTCTCAAAGAGGGAACTATATGGATTATTATGAAGGTATGTACCAATCCATCCGCCATGGCAAGCCACTGGAAGTAACAGCAGAACAGGGGCTTGACATTATTAAGATAATTGAAGCAGCGTATAAAAGTAATGCAGAGAAAAAGATCATTTCTCTTTCTTCTTAAATAATTCCAACGAGGACCAATATGAATTTGTCCGGACAAATCCTTTCTTCCATTGCTCCCGATAAGGATATTGATACTCCTTCACCGGGTATTTTTTCATTGCCTGAAAAAATATTGCAATTTGGTACGGGCGTGTTGCTGCGCGGGCTGCCGGATTTTTTTATTGATAAAGCCAATAAGCAGGGATTGTTCGAGGGACGGGTCGTGATGGTGAAATCAACGTCGGGCGATGGAGTAGAATCTTTTCAGCAGCAGGATCACCTGTATACGCAACTGGTTCGCGGACTGGAAGCAGGTAAGGAAGTAAACAATACGATCATCAATGCCTCCATCAGCCGGGTATTAACGGCATCCACACAATGGAAAGAAGTATTGGCAGCAGCAGCAGATCCCGGCATTCAAATTATCATCTCCAACACAACAGAAGTCGGCATTACTTTACTGGTAGAAGATGTGATCAGTGGAACGCCGGTATCATTTCCCGGAAAATTACTGGCCTGCCTGCTGGCACGCTATGAAAAACCGGGAAACGATGTAAAGAGTGGCCTGGTGATCATCCCGACAGAATTAATTCCCGGTAATGGCGATAAATTGAAGAACATCGTAATTGAACTTGCCTGGCTGAATAACCTCGACCCAGCATTCATCCAATGGATCGGCGAAGCCAATGATTTTTGCAATTCACTGGTAGACCGGATTGTTCCCGGAAAACTTCCGGCCGACCGGCAATCGGCAGAAGAAAAGAGGATTGGCTATTCCGATGAATGGATGATCATGTCGGAGCCTTACCGTTTATGGGCCATTGAAACTTCTTCCCCCACTACAGAGGCATTACTGTCCTTTGCAGCAGCGGACAACAGCGTGATTATAGCGCCTGATATCAGTGTATACCGCGAATTAAAACTTCGTTTGCTCAATGGTACGCATACTTTTTCCTGCGGACTGGCGATCCTGCTTGGTTTTAAAACGGTCAGGGAAGCGATGGCAGATCATTCTTTCCGTTCTTTTGTCAAAAAATTAATGCTAAAAGAAATTGCGCCGGCTATATCGGGAAGCAACATCAACATAAAAGAAGCTGAAGCATATGCAATGTCAGTGATCGACCGGTTCAGCAACCCTTTTATCGATCATGCATGGATAAATATTTGCCTCCAGTACAGTTCAAAGATGAAAATGCGCAACATGCCATTGTTACAAGCGCTGGCGGAAAAGAACGAGGGCATACCCGAACACATGGCCCTTGGGATGGCAGGGTATATATTATTTATGAAATCAGTAAAAACAACAGACAACCAGTACCAGGGCAATTTACAGGGCACAAACTATACCATCCATGACGATTCGGCGGTATTGCTGCATGAGTATTGGCAAGCAGGTAGCACTGAACAGGTGGTGAGGAAAGTTTTGTCCAGTGATAAATTATGGGGCACACACCATGCCATGCCTCCTGGTTTTGAGGATTCCGTCATCCGGTATCTTGGAATAATATCCAGTAAGGATTACTTAACTGTTTTAGATAAATTTGAACCGGCAAACACACACCCATGAAGGAACAAGCGCTTGTTTTAAAAGTACACCCGAACGATAATGTACTGGTAGCATTAAAAAGCCTGGGCAAAGGAGATACTGTTTCCTATAACGGAGAGCAGTACCTGCTGCAGGATGCTGTGGGAGGGAAACATAAATTTTTTACAAAGGATATGAAAGCCGGAGATGCCGTTATCATGTACGGAGTATTGGTAGGAAAGGCACAGAAAGACATCGCCAAAGGTGGCTTGATGACAACCGACAATGTGAAACATGCAGCCGAGCCCTATTCGTATAAAGGCAGTCATTTTACCTGGGAAGCACCGGATACCAGCAAATTTAAAAACAGGACATTCAATGGTTACCTGCGGGGTGATGGAAGGGTGGGTACGGCTAATTACTGGTTATTTATACCAACTGTTTTTTGCGAAAACCGTAACCTCGATGTTATCCGGGAGGCATTGCACAATGAACTGGGTTATGAAGTGACCAATAAGTACAAACAAAAAACAAAGCAGTTACTGCAATTATATAGAAGTGGCGAAGATATTTCAACCGTTAACCTGCATGCTATCCCGGTAGCACCATCGGAACGAGTTTTCAAAAATATTGATGGGATCAAATTTCTCAATCACCAGGGTGGTTGTGGCGGCACGCGGCAGGACGCTGCGATACTTGGGAAATTGCTCGCTTCCTATGCTGATCATCCCAATGTTGCAGGAGTCACGGTTATCAGCCTCGGTTGTCAGAATCTCCAGGTACAGGATTTTCTCCAATACCTGAAAGAACGCAATCCCAATTTTGACAAGCCGCTCTATATTTTCGAACAGCAGCAATCGCAAAGCGAAGAACAATTAATAACGGAAGCCATCCGTACAACATTTCTCGGTTTAGTGGAAGCAAATAAACAGGAAAGAAGACCTGCGCCGCTGGATAAGTTGGTAGTCGGCGTAAAATGTGGCGGCAGTGATGGTTTCAGCGGCATCTCTGCAAATCCTGCCGTGGGTCATTGCGCCGATTTACTGGTTGGGTTAAACGCAAAAGTATTGCTGGCAGAATTTCCGGAATTATGTGGTGTGGAGCAGGAGTTGATAGATCGTTCCGTTGATGAAGCAACGGCAAATAAATTTATTCATTTAATGAGCAGTTACGATGCGCTGGCGCATAAAGTAGGTTCTGGTTTTCACATGAACCCATCGCCCGGTAATATCCGTGACGGATTGATAACCGATGCGATTAAATCCGCAGGTGCGGCAAAAAAGGGTGGTACTTCACCAGTGGTGGATGTACTTGACTATACCGAACCAGCAGTAAAACCAGGGCTCAGCCTCGTATGCACACCCGGCAATGATGTGGAAGCCACTACAGGAAAAGCAGCTTCAGGCGCCACACTGATTTTGTTTACAACAGGACTGGGTACGCCGACGGGGAACCCCGTTTGTCCAACCATCAAGGTATCTACCAATGCGGCACTCACAAAAAGAATGGGCGATATCATCGACATTGATACAGGGCCCATTATTGAAGGGGAAAAAACAATTGAAGAAATGGGAGAAGAGATACTGGAATATTGTATCAGGGCTGCGGGTGGTGACATTATTCCAAAAGCGGTGCAATTGAACCAGGATGATTTTATTCCGTGGAAAAGAGGCGTGAGTTTGTAAATTGTCATCAGATAGATCAATGGTGTCAATAATAATATTTGTGTCACCGGCCAATTCAATAATTATGTTATCATGAAGCAATTCCTGGACGAAAATTTTTTACTGAATAATAAAACAGCCGAAGAACTGTACCACGGCTATGCTGCCGGTATGCCCATCATCGATTATCATTGTCATTTATCGCCGCAGGAAATTGCTGATGACAAACAATTTGACAACCTCACCCAAATATGGCTGAATGGCGATCATTATAAATGGCGTGCCATGCGCACCAATGGTGTGGAGGAAAGCTACTGCACCGGTAATAAATCCGACCTGGAAAAATTTGAGCAATGGGCGGCCACCGTTCCTTATACCATTCGCAATCCGCTGTATCACTGGACACATCTTGAACTGCAGCGTTATTTTAATATACATGATATTTTAAACGAACAAACTGCACACGATATTTACCAGCAATGCAATGCACAGTTAATTACGCCCGCGTTTAGTGTAAAAAACCTGCTGCGGACAATGAATGTCGCGGTTGTTTGTACTACCGATGATCCAATTGATTCGCTGGAACATCATATCCGGCTGAAAAAAGATGGTTTTGAAATACCGGTATTGCCTGCGTTTCGTCCCGACAATGCCATGAATGTGGATGATACCACCAAATTCAACAGCTACCTTAAAAAACTGGAAGCAGTTAGCAATACATCCATTTCAAACTACCAGCAATACCTTGATGCATTGAAGCAGCGCCATGATTTTTTTGCAGCAACAGGATGCCTGGTGTCGGATCATGGACTGGAAAATATGTATGCCGAAACCTATACCGAAACAGAGATCAAACAGATATTTACCAGGATCATTAGTGGACATATACTGGACGAAAAAGAAAGAAAACAATTTAAATCGGCCATGCTGGTACAGTTTGCTACCTGGGATTGGGAAAAGAACTGGGTACAGCAATATCATGTTGGTGCTATGCGCAATAACAATACAAGGAAATTGCAACAACTGGGCGCGGACACCGGGTGGGATTCCATAGGTGATTATTCACAAGGACAAACCCTGGCCGCTTTTCTCGCCACGATGGATAAGGATAATAAACTGGCAAAAACTATTTTATACAACCTCAACCCGGCCAACAATGAATTGTTTGCATCGATGACCGGCAATTTTAATGACGGCTCTGTAGCCGGGAAAATACAATATGGGTCAGCATGGTGGTTCATGGACCAGAAAGATGGTATGACAAGGCAGATAAACGCATTATCAAATATGGGATTGCTGAGCCGCTTTATTGGTATGCTCACCGATTCCAGGAGCTTCCTGTCATTTCCGCGGCACGAGTATTTCAGAAGAATATTATGCAATATACTCGGCGAAGAAATGGAGAACGGCGAATTACCCAATGACATCAATTGGATCGGCAAGATTATTAAGGACATTTGTTTCTTCAATGCAAAGAATTATTTCAATTTTCAACTAGCGAAGGCGGCAACAACGGTTGCATGAACGATTAAATAAAGCATCATGCAGGACAATATTTTGTGCTTCGGTGAATTGTTGCTTCGGTTTTCCCCAATGACAAACGGAGAATGGATCAACCAGCACCTGGTCCCGGTATATATCGGCGGTGCAGAATTGAATGTTGCTACTGCTTTGGCCAACTGGAACCTGCCGGTAAAATATTTTACCGCATTACCGGACAATTATATATCGGATGATATAAAGGCAGAATTGGTAAAAAGAAAGATTGCTATTTCTGCCATCCAGAAAACTGGTCGGCGTATTGGCGCCTACTATTTACAGCAGGGCCGCGATCTGAAACACGCTGCTGTTATTTATGATCGTGCGAATTCTTCCTTTGCATCGCTCAAGCCAGGTACGATTGACTGGGAAAAAATACTGGAAGATGTGACATGGTTTCATTTCAGCGCTATTTGCCCGGCGCTGACAGAAGACACTGCCGGTCTTTGCCGGGAAGTTGTAAAAATAGCAGCACTCAAAGGCATTTTTATTTCTGTTGATTTAAACTATCGCGCAAAACTTTGGCAGTATGGTAAACAACCGGTAGAAATTATGCCTGAATTAATGGCTTACTGCAACCTGGTAATGGGAAATATCTGGGCGGCGAATTCATTGCTGGGATTGCCGGTGGATGCCGCCATTCATGAAAAGAAAAGTAAAGATGCTTACCTGGCGCATGCAGAAAAAACATCGGCTGCCATCTGTGATCGTTTTCCCCAATGCAAGATGGTCGCCAATACATTTCGTTTTGATGGCAATGATGGCGCCATCCAATATTATGCTACCTTGTATACAGAAGGAAAGCTGTTTACTTCGGCCGAATACTCCTGTAATAATGTAATCGATAAAATAGGCAGCGGCGATTGTTTTATGGCGGGACTTATTTATGGATGCAGCAATGGGCTCGGAGCAGGACAAATCGTTAATTTCTCTGCCGCAGCAGCAGTTGGAAAACTGCAGGAACAGGGCGATGGAACAAAACAAACCGTTGAACAGGTTAAACTACAGATGCGGTAAATTTTTTTATGGAAAGAGAACAGGAACACATCGATATTATCAAACAGCAGGGCATTCTTCCTCTGTTCTATCACGACGATCCTGTTACCTGTACAGGGATTGCAAAAGCCTTGTACGATGCAGGTATCCGCGTCATTGAGTTTACCAATCGTGGCGCAAAGGCGCTGGAGAATTTTAAACTGCTGGTAAAAGAAAGGACTGCGTCCATGCCCGGTCTATTACTCGCAGCAGGAACGATCAAAACTGCAGAACATGCCACACAATTTATCGATGCGGGGGCAGATGTATTGATCAGCCCGGTATTTGACAGTGCTGTCTGTGATGTGGCCTATATGCACAAAGTATTGTGGATACCCGGTTGTATGACACCAACAGAAATACATGTGGCGCAACAGGCTGGCTGCAGGATGATAAAATTATTCCCCGGTAACTTGCTAACGCCATCTTTTATTGAAGCCATACGTCCTTTATTCAGCGGATTGGATTATGTGGTGACGGGTGGCGTGGAAGCAGACGAAAAAAATATGGCTGCCTGGTATAAAGCCGGCGCCAGCGGACTGGGCCTCGGCAGTAAACTAATAACACCTGCTGTAATGAATGAAAAAAAATATGATGATTTGACGACAGCCGCAAAACAAGCGCTGGCAATCGTACACACAATACGCCGGTAATGTACCCGGGCAATCGCCTGCTAAAAAAATAATATGACTTCAGCAAAGATTGGAAATTACCGGTGGACGATTTGCTCCCTGGTATTTTTCGCCACCACTATTAATTACCTCGACAGGGCTGTGATCAGTTTGCTGAAGTCGACGCTTACCCATGACCTGCACTGGAACGATGGCGACTATGCCAATGTGGAAATCGCCTTTAAAATCGCTTATGCATTGGGGTTATTGAGTGCCGGCCGCCTGGTAGATAAAATCGGGACAAAACTGGGTTATTTCCTCGCCACCTTATTGTGGAGTATTTCGGCAATCAGCCATGCGCTGGTAAGGACAACAATGGGTTTTGTGGTGGCGCGTTTTGCGCTGGGCTTTACAGAAGCGGGAAATTTTCCGGCAGCTATTAAAACTACGGCGGAATGGTTTCCCAAAAAAGAAAGGGCCTATGCCACGGGCTTTTTTAATTCCGGAACAAATATCGGCGCCATTGTAGCGCCACTAACAGTACCCTGGATGAATGCACACTGGGGATGGCAATCAACATTTGTTGTAACTGGCTCTTTTGGATTTATCTGGCTCATATTCTGGATGCGCCTGTATGAAATTCCTTCAAGACAAAAACGACTCTCTGCTGCCGAACATGAATATATCCTCAGTGATAAGGATGAGAATGAAAATGCACCAAAGGAAAAAGTTTCCTGGATTAAGCTGCTTGGTTTCAAACAAACATGGGCATTCGTACTGGGGAAATTTTTATCCGATCCGGTTTGGTGGTTCTACCTGTTTTGGTTACCGGATTTTTTAGAAAGTTCCTATGGACTGAAAGGCACCGCCATCTCATTACCTGTAGCGTTGGTGTACAGCATATCGACAATTGGCAGTATCGTTGGCGGATGGTTGCCCATGTATTTCATAAAAAAGGGATGGCCATTGTTCAGGGCACGCAAGACATCCATGCTGATTTACGCTTTCAGTGTATTGCCAGTAGTATTTGCACAATTGCTGGGCTCGGTCAATATGTGGCTGGCAGTACTGGTGATCGGACTGGCTACTTCGGCACACCAGGCATGGAGCGCCAATATATTTACAACGGTCAGTGATATGTTTCCCAAAAAAGCAACGGCTTCCGTAACTGGTATTGGTGGTATGTTTGGTGCTGTTGGTGGAATATTTCTTTCATTATTTGTGCAGAAAGATCTTTTTGTTCATTACAGGGCCATACACCAGATAGAAACTGCTTATTATATCATGTTTTTCGTTTGCGGCTCGGCCTATTTGCTGGCCTGGTTTATCATGCACCTGCTTGTTCCAAAAATGGAGCCTGTGAAGTTATAATTGTAGAAAATCACAGATGACAAATTGTGGGCAACAAATAACAAGAAACAATTAGTAATTAAAAATAAGGATTTCCTAAACCCAGTATCCATCCAGGAATTATCAGTGATAAAACATGAACCGTAAACGATGTACTCCTGACTCCCAACTGCTGTCTCCTGACTCACTGACAAAATCCCAAATTCCAAATAGCAAAGTTGTCACAATAATTTCCTACATTTCCTATACAGTATAATTACTGATTGTCAAGTTTACGGTATGAAACATGTTTCTTTTCTCCTGCTGATTGTTTTGATGGTGGTGAATATCGAGGCGCAGGTTCCGGTGCGTGACGAACCACGGCATCACCCGGTACTGGTCAATAAATATGTGCGCCTGCTGGATGTTTGGCTGCCGCCGCATGATACCAGTTTGTATCATATTCATGCCACACCTTCTTTATTTATCATCCTGTCCAATACCAATACCGCTTCGCAGGTAAAAGGCGAAGGATGGCAGGCCGGTCCATCGGCTGCAGGTACTACCTGGTTCCGTTCATTCACACCCGATACTTTGATTCACCGCGTTGCCAATATCGACAATGTACCCTTTCATGTAAACGATATTGAAATAATTGGTGCCTTTCAGAAAAGGGAGGGCGAAGTTTTATCACCATTACCGTATACAGTTTTACTCAACAACGAAAAGGCATTTACCTACCAGTTAAATCGGGCAGATATCAACGGTAAATTAATCAGCAAGCGGGGACCGGTCATCGCAGAACTGGTGTCAGGTGACGGAATACTTTTGAATAGAAACCAGGAGAAGAAATCGCTGGTGATGAAAGCAGGCAGTTATGTGTACATCGAGCCTGGCATATCATTCAATTTTTCGTCTACCGGGAAAGGAGACATCAACCTGATCGTGTTCGAAATAAAATAAGCTGTGCAGGAAGATGGCCGGTGCAGGTTTGTTTTCATAAAATGATTTTTGCAAAGGGGTTACAAAAAAGATTTTTTCATCAATAATAATATTGTCAATATGTTTTTCAGGAAACCGTCGATTGCCCTCGTAATATTCGTTTTGCTGCTCCAGGTAAATAGCAACGCACAGAAAGCAGCATCTTTATCCCGGAGCACACCCGAAGAACAGGGCGTTTCATCCGCGGGCATCGTGCAGTTCATTACCGCTGAAACAAAAAGTATGAATGAGTTGCACGGTTTTGTCATGTTGCGGCATGGCAAGGTCATCGCAGAAGGCTGGTCTGCTCCCTATGCGCCATCGCTCAGGCATACCATGTATTCCACCAGCAAAAGCTTCACATCAACTGCCATTGGTTTTGCAGTAAGCGAACATTTATTATCGCTGTCGGATAAAGTGGTTTCATTTTTTCCCAATGACCTTCCTGATACCATCAGCCCTTATCTTGCCGCATTAACAGTGAAAGATGTCATCACCATGTCAGATGGCCAGGAACCTGATCCCACTTTTTCTGTTTCTTCGAGAGATACCAATTGGGTAAGATCTTTTTTGGCATTACCGATATTACATGCACCCGGTTCCACTTTTTTGTATAATAGTTTGGGGACTTACATGCTTTCTGCGATTGTACAAAAAGTAACGGGGCAAAAAGTGATCGATTATTTGCGGCCGCGTTTATTTGATCCGCTGGGCATCACCGGTATTGACTGGGAAGTTGATCCGCGTGGTATTAATGTGGGTGGCTGGGGCTTGCGCTTGAAAACCGAAGACATGGCAAAGTTTGGACAACTACTGCTGCAAAAAGGAATGTGGGAAGGGAAACAGGTAATTCCATCAGCCTGGGTGGAAGAAGCAACCACATCGAAGATTATACAACATCCCGACTGGACACAGGAAAAAAGAGACTCCAGCGATTGGGAGCAGGGATATTGTTACCAGTTCTGGCGCTGCAGGCACAATGCCTTTCGTGCCGATGGCGCTTTTGGTCAATACATCATCGTCATGCCGGACCAGGATGCTGTTGTTGCCATTACTTCGGAGACGATGAATATGCAGGACGAATTAAGCCTGGTTTGGAAATACTTATTGCCTGCCATACAGGGCGATAAACTACCGGTCAATAAAACTGCGTATAATTTGCTTGTAAAACAGCTTTCTTCGCTGGCAGTACCCATGCCCCCCAAATCAGCAGCTTCATTGTATGCAAAGAATATTTCCGGGACCAGTTATACTATGGCAAAAAATGATCGCCTGGTGAATAATTTGTCTTTTACATTTAATAATAAAGGCTGTTTGGTAAACCTGAAAACCGATACGGCACAGTATAAGATATTATTTGGCGGCGGTTACTGGGCAAAGGATGAAACCACCAAACGAGGTGCTTCCTTAACAGCCGCCGCGAAAGGAAGTTTTGTTGGGTTACCCGCGTCAAAAATTGCGGCAAGTTATACCTGGCTGGATAATTATACGCTCCAACTGGTGCTTCGTTATATTGAAAGCCCGCACAGGGAGACATATACCTGTAAGTTTGATAATAATACAGTAACTGTAGAAATTCACAACAGCTTTGACCCGCCGTCAAAAGTTACCACGCTGACCGGCACTAAAAAATAATCATTTCTAAAAAGATAAAAGAAAGTCAATTGATGATCACTTCGCGGATGACTTTTTCGTTCAGTGCTTCGTTGACGCGGAGAATGATGTTTTCTTTTTGAAAAATCAGTTCCTGTTTGAGCGGGGCAACCTTTGTACTGATATATAATTTGTCGCCGTAAATTTTTATGCTGTCGGTGTATTTGGCAATCGTTTTTCCCATCAGTTGTTCCCATATATCCTTTATCTGCATGGCCTGTATATCGCCACGCAGTTTACTGCCGCGTAAAAATTTTTTCATGGCATCGCCAAAAGAATATTCCCCCATGCGGTAAAGATAAATAATTATGCGGCCGGGATCCCATTTTTTAATTCAATTACCTGGTAAGGGACATGAAGGGCGATGAGTGACAATTCCAGTCTTTCACGGTGTGTATCCGTTATAAACACCTGTCCCTGGTTGTCCACGCAAACATAGTGCAGCAGGTTTTGCATGCGTTCTTCATCGAGTTTTTCAAAAACATCATCCAGCAGCAGCAAAGGAGGGAAGCCCTTGGTGTTTTTTAATAATTCAAACTCTGCAAGTTTCAGTGCAAACAGTAAACTTTTGCGCTGCCCCTGTGAAGCAAAAGATTTAAAAGGTTGCTCGCGCATGGTCATGGACAAATCATCGCGGTGAATACCCTGCGTGGTTCTCTGAAGCATGATATCTTTACTGCGCGAGGTTTTCAGCAGTGAAAAAAAATCATTTTGCAGCAGGTTGCTTTCATAGCCGATGGAAATACTTTCTCCGGTACCAGCAATGGTTTTGTAAAAACTATCCACCAGCGGAATGAGTCCTTCAAGAAATGTTTTCCGTTGCCGGAATACATAATCACCATGTTCGACCAACTGTTTGTCGTACACATCCAGCAGTTGGTGATCAGCATTTCGGGAATCGGCAACTGATTTGAGGTAGCTGTTGCGCTGCTGCAATGTTTTGTTGTAATCGATCAGGTGCTGCAGGTATTGCGCATCGAGCTGGCAGAGCAAGGCATCCATAAACCGGCGGCGTTCTTCGCTGCCCTCTGTGATAATTTGTGCATCGTCGGGCGCAATAAATACGCAGGGGAAACGGCCAATATGCCGGGCGAATTTCTCATACGGCTCTCCATTCAGTAAAAATTCTTTTTTACCTGTTTCGCGTAAAATGCAGATGGCTTCCTGCACGTCCCCATCGCGCTCAAACTTTCCGGCAATGCGAAAACCCTGTGCGCCCTGCAATACATTTTGTGTATCGCCCTTGGTGAAATAACTTTTGGTGAAACATAGATAGTGAATGGCATCCAGCAGGTTGGTTTTGCCCAACCCGTTTTGGCCGCAGATGCCCACAATCCGCTCATTGAAAGTGAAAGCCGATTTGGGGTAGTTTTTAAACTGCAGTAATGAAATATGTTGAAGTAAAAGCAATAGCGAAGCGGTTAAGGCTGCAATATAATTATAAGCTGATAAGAACCATTTTTTCAGGCGGCTCATCCATATATTTTGAACGGGATGGCCGGGTACTGGCAGCGGGCGTACAAGGGTGGTTTAACAGGCTAACAATCAAATTTCCACCGGCCCAAAATGGCTTGCAATAATTGTGTTTTACCCCTTATCTTTGCCCCTCTTAAAACGAAGACTGCCCGTGGCTACAAAATTTTCAAAAGAAACATACCTGTACTGGTACGAACTGATGCAACTTATCCGCCAGTTTGAACTCATGGCGGAGGAAAAATACAAAATGGAAGGAAAGATTAGGGGCTTCTTTCATGCCTATATCGGGCAGGAAGCCATTGCAGCGGGTTGTATGACAGCTACAAGGCCCGAAGATCCCTTTATCACCGGTTACCGCGATCATGGTTTGGCCCTCGCGAAAGGCGTCAGTGCCAACGCTTGTATGGCGGAATTATATGGTAAAGCCACCGGTTGTGCAAAAGGAAAGGGTGGAAGCATGCACTTTTTTGGAAAAGACGTTCACTTTTTTGGCGGTCATGGCATTGTGGGTGCACAGATAGGAACAGGTGCAGGGCTGGGCTTTGCTGAAAAATACAAGGGAACTGATAATGTAAGTTTAACCTTTTTCGGCGATGGCGCTGCGAGGCAGGGTATGGTCAATGAAGTATTTAATATTGCCATGACCTGGAAACTCCCGGTGATCTTTATTTGCGAGAACAACAACTACGCCATGGGTACTTCCGTAGAACGTACCTCTAACGTAGTGGACATTTATAAACTGGCCGATGCATTTGAAATGCCAGCGGATTCTGTTGATGGTATGAGTTGTGAAGCAGTGCATGATGGCGTTGCCCGGGCAGTGAAACGTGCCAGGGAAGGTGGCGGCCCCACCTTGCTGGAGATCAAAACCTATCGGTACAAGGGTCATTCTATTTCCGATCCGCAGAAATACCGTACCAAGGAGGAAGTGGAAGAATACAAACAACGTGATCCCATTACACAAGTGCAGGCTACTATTTTGAAAAATAAATTCGCCACACAGGAAGAACTGGACGTCATCAACAAACGCATTGAAGGCATCGTAACAGAATCGGTGAAATTTGCAGAAGAAAGCCCGGTACCTGGTGATGATGAAGTGCTGAAAGATATTTACATTGATAAAGAATATCCTTTTATTGTTGACTAAATAATGCATCATTGATATTCATTGTCATTGTTTTGTATTTATAGTATAGAATAAAATTTAAATTCGAATAACCAAGTATGACTGAGAAATTACCAATTGAGCAACAGGAAAAAGATGCGGTGGATAAAGTGACCGGTTTTTGGAACAACAATGCCAAAAAAGTAGGTATTGGAGTTGCTGTTATCGTAGTACTGGCCCTGGGAATTTTTGGGTACAAGTATTTCATATCTGATCCCAACGAAAAGAAAGCATCAGAAGCCATTCGCACTGCTGAAAATTATTTCAGGCAGGATTCATTGAAAATGGCGCTGGATGGCGATAATGTCAATGCAGGATTTCTGAAAGTAATCAGCAAATACAGTGGCACAAAAGCAGCCAACCTGGCTCATTTCTATGCAGGAAGCTGTTATTTGAGGTTGGGTGATTTTAATA
Source organism: Chitinophagaceae bacterium (assembly GCA_044223995.1). GTDB lineage: Bacteria > Bacteroidota > Bacteroidia > Chitinophagales > Chitinophagaceae > JACMLD01. Next base: position 426,270 of record JBGALE010000003.1, on the reverse strand, counting down.
ACGCAGCAAAACAACTGGAATCTTTTTCTACCAGTGAACCTTTGGTAAAAGCACGGGCAAAATGCCTGCTGGCCGATGCATATTCTGAACAGGGTAAAAAAGAAGAAGCTGCCAAATTGTATAAAGAAGCAGGTACCACATTTGAAAAAGATGACTATAACAGCCCGCACTATCTTTTCCGCGCCGGTTTCCTGTATGAAAGCATGGGAAAGAACAGTGAGGCCATTGAAATTTATAAAATGATCAAGGAAAAATATCCCCAGTACCGTGAGTACGATATCGACAAATATTTGGGGCGCCTGGGTTCTGTAGAATAACTATCAATATGGCTGAAATAAGCAACAGTAAATTGTTTGATAACACTACAGGCATTCTTTCAAAGGATGCCTGTGTTGTTATTGTGCGCACCGAATGGAACGCAGCCATTACGGATAAACTGGAGGAAGGCTGCCGGAAAGTGTTGGCGGCGCATGGCGTTGAAAAAATAAAAGTGATAACTGTACCGGGCGCTTTTGAAATAAGTTTTGGTATAAAAAGTTACTGGGATACGACAAAATACTGGGACAACCGTCCGCATGTATTTATCGCGCTTGGTTGTGTACTGCGTGGCGGTACGCCTCATTTTGAATATGTATGCCAGGCCGTAACAGAAGGGATATTGCAGTTAAACCTGAAATTACCGGTACCCACTATTTTTGGTATACTTACCGTCGACAACCAGGAACAGGCAGATGAAAGAACCGGCGGTAAACACGGGCATAAAGGCGAAGAGGCGGCCATTACAGCCATCAAAATGGTCGCATTGCAGCAATCATTCAAACATAAATAACAATTGACACGGTACTTGCGCAGAAAAGTATTTTCATTTACCGTTTGATTTACTTCCAATGAATGTACAACTCTTTATACCATGCTTTGTAGATCAATTGTATCCGCAGACAGCATTCAATATGGTGAAAGTATTGGAGAAAGCAGGTTGTACTGTCGGTTACAATACCAATCAAACCTGTTGTGGCCAGCCTGCATACAATGCTGGCTACTGGGAGGATGCCCGGCAGGTATGCGGAAAATTTGTCAATGATTTCAAAGGGGCAGATTATGTTGTGGCGCCCAGCGCCAGTTGTGTGGGCTTTGTCAGGAATTATTATCCCAAATTATTCGACAATTCTTCTTTTCACAACGACGTCAAGAACCTGCAGAAAAGAACTTTTGAATTGTCCGAATTCCTTGTAGATGTATTAAAGGTTGAAAATACCGGGGCAGTATTAAATGGGAAAGCCACTTACCACGATTCCTGTGCGGGTCTTCGTGAATGTAAAATAAAGGAAGCGCCCAGGAAATTACTGGGAAATGTAAAAGGTCTGCAGCTATCCGAAATGAATGATGTGGAAACCTGTTGCGGTTTCGGTGGTACATTCGCAGTAAAGTTTGAACCCATATCTATCAGCATGGCGGAACAAAAAGTAACCAATGCTGTGGCAACAGGCGCTGAGTATTTGATTTCAACGGATCTTTCCTGTTTGATGCACATCGATGGTGTTATCCGTCACAAGGAGCTTTCATTAAAAACCATGCACCTGGCAGATGTACTCGCCAGCGGTTGGTAACGCCATCATCTTTTTCAATTCTTCTCCAAATCTTTCATCATCGCAGGGCTTATGTCGTACCGGTTTTTGTTCGCAGCTTTGAAAAAAGCCTGTGCATTGTAGCCCTTGTTCAATCCCTGCATCATCTTTCCCATATAATACAATTCAAGTCCTTCCAGTGGTTTCCCGGAAACATAACGCCGATACGCAGAATATGCTTCCTCTGATTGGTGGTTACAAAACAAACTCCAGGCATACCAGGCAAATGTTTGCGGGGTAGCGCGGTTATCCAGTTCTTTTTTTGCTATTGCAACAGCTTTCGCAGGATCATGAAGAACACCCGTGTATAATTCTACCAGGTATTTATTATACATGCCGCCATATAATGTATCGTTCACCTGTTGCGCAAATACTGTGGCATATTTCTTTTCTGCTATGCTGTCGCCACGATATTGTGCCAACTGGTATAGTTTGAAAATGGGATCAGGTGATTTAACCTGCTGCAATACAAATTTGAATATTTTTTCTGCCAGAGAATCATTGCCATCTTTTACCAGTGCAATCCAGCCAACGCCCATCAGGTCATGAAAACCGGATGCATTTAAGCGAATGCAATCGGCATATAACTCATAAGCTTTCGGGAGATCCCCCGCATGCACATAGAGGTCTGCCATATTGGACATTGCTGCCAGTTGCAGGTATTTATTTGATTCAGCCAGTTCCGCAGCCTTTTGCATCGATTGGATGGCATCTTCCAAATCCCCTTTGAAATGCTGGTATTTTGACAAACGAAAGTAATAGCCATAGTCCTGGTTGTGTTCGATGGACTTCAATACAACTGCCGGGCTGTAATAATTTCCCAGTTCAAAATCCGCATCAAAAGACAACAGGCTAACAGCGTATTTCTGGCCGCCTAATTTTTTCAATTGTTGAATATAATCATGTGCCTGGTTGAATTGATGCCTGGTAATAGAATAACTGGCCAGCGCCATATTGGGGCCCATATCATTCCCTTTTAATTCGTGGTTGATACTATTTACAATGCTGTCGGCAGCTACGATATCGTGTATATCGCCAAAAAAATGGAAGCGCCTGGCGAGTGTGCCGGCATATTTTGATTCATTGGTAAATCCATGAGGATGGCTGTCGATTCTTTTTTTCCAAAAAACCAGCTCTTCTTCATTCGATGTGACGATCGAAGAAGGCTGGTAATGTGTTATCAGGCTGTCAACAAATGAACCTTGAACAACCGGTCCACCGTGTTGCCTGCAGGAAAAAAATATAAGCGATGCGATGATGAGAAATAATAATTTTTTCACGGTATTCAATTTCTTTCTTTAATGATTGCTACACGAAGAATATTCGCTGAATGGTCCATCCTGCTGCAACCATAGCAATGAGTATAGATAAAGGAAGCACAATCGCTTTCCGGTAATATGGTTTTCCCCCAAATTTTTTCGCCAGCAGAAAAAATGCCAGCAGGATAATCGTTAACTGCCCAAGTTCAACGCCTGCGTTGAACATAATAAGCGATAACAGGTAATCTTTTTGTGGCAAACCAAGTTCACTCAATGCGCCGGCAAAACCCAATCCGTGTACCAGTCCAAAAATGAAAACAATACCAATTCGGCTTGCTTTCAATCGTGGTGATACAATATTTTCCAATGCTATATACAGGATGGACAATGCTATGAGCGGTTCGATAATTTTGGAAGGGGGTGTGATGATATGATACATAGCCAGCCCGAGTGTCACTGAATGCGCCACGGTAAATGCTGTTGCCTGCCACAGCACAGGTTTTAACCGGGGGCTTAATAAGAAAAGACACAACACAAAAAGAATATGATCCAGTCCAAGCGGCAGAATATGTTTATAGCCCAGTTGCAGGTACACCAGCGCAACATCGCTGGTGGAAAGATTTTCGAGTTCACCGACCACCACATGCGCCATTACAGGCTGTGCCAGCAGGAACAACAAAATGGCAATGCCGGTAATACGTGCAAACGGTTGGTATTTGTATCCTGGTGATTGGTTCATGGTGGTGGTGGAATGAATCATATTAGATACGTAAACCCGCACAGAAGGGATTTAAACAATAGGCTGCAGTGTAAAGAAATATTGTTGATCAAAAGCACGTCACCATGATTAAAAGAACACCGCCAGCTTCAGCCTTGCGAAGAATGGTGTACCTGGCGTGAAATTAAGCTCTGTGACAGGAGCTGGTTCATTGCGCAGCCTTGATTCGGTGGCAAACTGTGCTTCGTTCCATGTGGTATTCAATATGTTTTCGAGTGCAATACCAATTTCATACCGTTTCTGCATATAGTTCACTGAACCATCGAGCAGGAAATAGCCTTTGGCTGTAATGGAGTTGTTGTCATTTGCCGGTCTGTCTTTAATATAGCGGTAACTCAATCCGCCGTTAAAACCTCTTTTTGCCTTGTAAAATAAACCACCAGTACTCGTAGCAGTCGGTGCCAGTGGTATATAATCCTGTCCCTTGGCTGCATCAATGGCCCTGGGTTTGGTAATATTGGCGTTAAAGTTGGCAAACAGGTGGTTTGAAAACTGGTAGCGTGCTATGATGTCGATACCCTGCCGTTTCGTTTTGCCACTTGGTTCAATATTACCATCGTCCCCCACATAGACAAATTCCTGCCCGAGAAATAAATACCAGGCAGCGATGTTCAAAAATAACTTATCAGTAGGTTTTAGTGTAATACCAATATCCCCGCCATAAGCTGCCGGTAAAATTTGTTTGCCATCATTTGCCACCACTACGCGTGTATCGTTGGAATGAAAACCTTTTCCTGCTTTTATGTATAGCTGCACCTGGCGGTTAATTGTATACTGGATATTTATTTTAGGACTGAGAATTGATTTGCCCCGTGATGGATTTTGCGCTGTATTTAATTTATCGAAATAATTAAAATGTAAATAGTCAAACCGGAGACCGGCGTCTACCAGCCATTTCCCGGTTGATGCCTGCTGCTGGATATATCCATAAGCATTGGACTCCCTGATATCTCCGAGTTTACTATTTTCTAAAAAAACTCTCTTTGCCACATGTGCCAGTTGGCTGTTGGTCGTTGCATCATACCGCAGGCCAGCGCCATAGGTAGCATGTATCGCCCAACGACCGATATTGGAACTGTGATTAAATTTAGATGAATACCCATACAGGTTGCGGTGTTCTGCCTGGTTGATTTCATCACCATTTACCGTATCATTCAGGAAAAAGGTAAAATCAGAATACAGGTTGAAAATATAACGGCTGTAGTACAATTGGTTTTCCCAGGTTGATCCATTGTTAAACTGGTGCGATACAATAATATTTGCATTATGCCTTTCAGTATTGCCACCCTCAGTTGGATCAATGGAACCAAAACGATCAATCATCCCGCTTTCTACTGCACGTTCCGGTACCTGTCCCGAAGCTTTCCATTTGCTGATAAAGGATGAAACTGATGCTGTTACTTGTGTGGAAGGGGAAATGGCCAGGTTGTATTTGCCAAAAAGGTTTAGACGATTAAATTGTTGTTTACTTATTGACGGGCCATCTGTATAGTTATAATCCGCGGCGATATACGCATTTTGCCTGTCTTTATTGGCATGAAGAAGGTCGATCATCACAAGCGTCCTGTAGGAATGATATCTTCCCGCTTCCAATTGCACGCGGCTTTGCGGAATGGAATTAAACGTATTGAAAGATATATAACCTGCTGTATTCAAATTGCCGTGTTGAGTATAATAAGGGCCCGCGCCAAAATCGATATTATTAACGGTTTCGGGGATAATAAAGTGAGCATCGGCATATCCCTGGCCGTGCGCGTGCGAGACCATATTGACCGGTATACCATCCTGGCTCACCTGTACATCTGTACCGTGGTCACAATCGAAACCACGGAGAAATATTTGTTCAGCTTTTCCACCACCTGCATGTTGTGCAATAAACAACCCCGGTACAAGGCGCATGAGTTCCTGCGTATTTCTAACCGGCTTGATATCCAAATCTATTTTACCCAGCGTAGCGAATTTGGTCATCGAATTATTTTGCAAAACCACCACATCTTTCAAATCAATGGCACCGGGTTGCAATGCAATCCGTACATATTGATTGGGAGCCATAACCATTGTATCTGGTTTATAACCCACAAAGGAGGTAACAATGATAACAGGTTGATCAGTCCCGGTTTTTACATAAAAGTTTCCAGATTTGTCAGTAACTGTACTTACAACGATGGGAGTTGTAATCATCACCGAGGCAGCTTCCAGGGGTTGCCTGCTGATGGCATCAATTACATTGCCCCTGATGATATCCTGCGCCTGCGATCGAAGAGCAATCATTACTATCATCAATATAAATAAAGACTTACTATAAAGATTCCCCGGTGACATGTTGGCAAAAAATATGGGATTTAAAAATTATTTAATTGATAATAATACGTACGTGGTTACTGCTCTTTAAATACGGTGAACAAGCTCTAATGGTTTTAATATGCTTAATAAAAAACCGGGACTAACAGCCCCGGTTGTCGTTATAAAGGCTGCCAATTTCATATTACCAGGGGCTTGCCAGGTAAGGGAATGAAGCCAGGAATGCTTTATCGTTGCTGTTTACATGATCACTGGTGAGTGATGGATTGGAGGTACCAGCCGGTCCGCCAAAGATCAAAGTAAGCTCCACATCAATCACGTCATCATTTAATGCACGCCCGGTAAGCACGTTTGTTCCGTCAAAGAAAGTTGTTTTGCCACTTGTCGAAACATTCAATACATCGGTTACCAGTACACCTGTGAATTGATCAGCGGTTAAGCCCAGGGCGTTGGTGGTATAGCCAGGGTTGAGCGCCAGCAAACGATTTTTGAATTTTGTTCCAAACAGCGAAGCCATTTGTGAAGGGATGGCATTGTTGAACGAATCTTTTGCGGCTGCATCGACAAATACCGTATTGATTGCAGGTCTTGCCATTTGATCACCTGTTTGGTAATATACAGTCGGCGGGGCTGGGGAATCATTTTTCTTACAGGAAGCTGCCACAACTATGATAACAGCGCCAAGTAAACATATATTCAGGAATGTCTTTTTCATTGTTATGATTTTTTATTTATTGCTTAATTAATGAACGATGCCGGCTTAGATTTTCTTTTTTGTTTCCAGCCAAACATTGATTTTATTGTTGGTGGCATTCAGTAATGATTTCGGCACTTCAACCACTACACTCATCACGTTGGTGCCTGCAAAATGGTCAACACCGGGATTGTTGAAACCACTGGCTGTACCGGCCAGTATTTTCTTAAACTGGTCGAGGTCAAAGAAGAATGGATCATCACGCGGGCCTGCAAATACCTTCATGCCATTGGTACCCGTAGCAATGACAGGGGCGGATCCATAAGGTGTTACGGCAACAGTCGCAACGGTTGCACCTTCCAGTTTGCTTTTTGATCCGGTTGCAGATGGTGCAACAGGGCCATAAAATTTCATGTTAGTACCATCATAAACAGCCTGGATGACGAGGTCTTCCACATTATCGCCATTGTTATCGATGTTGATTTCGGTTAACGTGTTGGCATCGAATTTTGCAGCGCCCGTGGCTGCAGGTGCCAGTAATCCTTGTGTATTGGCTACAAAGACCATATTGTTTGCATCTGCACCGGTAAATGCATATACATCCGTAATGTCAGTAGTTTGATTGGTAACAGCAGGCGCATCGGCATGGTCTGCCGCCCATAGGATACCACCGCCAAGTACAAGGGCCACAGCAGCAGCAATCACAAATTTTGTCTTTTTCATTGTTAAACTTTTTTTTAATGATAAATGGTTCGAGATAAATACGGGCAGTGATCAAAATTGGATTTAGTGAGAAGAAAATAAATGTGATTATTTTTTCAAGAGTGATATAACAATAAAAAACCCCACATGATGTGTGAGGTTAATATGGCAGAAGGAAATGTATCAGAGACCCGAAAAATAATCGTAGCCTCTTTCAAACCAGTAATCAGGCGGGCGTTCATTATCAAAATACATGGTGCCGATTCGTTTAATACTTTTAATGCCATATTTAACGGGTATGATCATACGTAAAGGGTATCCCTGGTTCATTGGCAATGGTTTTCCATTCATTTCATAGCAGATCAGCGTTTGCGGATGCATCGCACTGGGCATATCGATACCTACATAGTATTCCACATCAGGTGTTGCCATACCAACATATTTCATCGAAGTCTCATTGTTCAGGTTATAGGCAGCAGCGAAGTCGCTGAATTTAACACCGCCCCAGTGTGTTACCTGGCTCCAGCCTTCAATGCATTTGAAATCGAATACAATTTCTGTTTTGGGTAATTTTTTAATATCGTCCAGGGTAAGCGCCAGTGTATCACCAGTTGCTTTGATTACATAGAGTTTCCAGGCAGCAGGATCGAAATCATTTCCCATACCGATATCGCCATTCACCCTGACTTTTTTAACTGCAGCCGGGAGTGGATATGTTTTTGCCAGGTGTGAATTATCCAGCGATTTGCTGAAAACTTTTTCATTCAGGTTGAGCACTTTCCTGATCGGTTCCTGTACGCCACCCAGCAAACCATTGTCCAGCGGAAGGCTTTTAACATATAACCATCCCGATACTGCCGCGGCCATCAGTAAAAAAAATACCGTAAATGCAATGATGGTTTTTCTTCGTACCTGCTGTTTGGTATAAAAAATTTCTTTTTTCATATATGCTATCAGTTAATCGTTGATGGATCAGGCAGGGTCGCCGGTATCTCTTCTGTTATCTCTTCCACTGTTCCCGCGGTTTCAAAACCTGTGATAATACTCTGAAAATTTTTCCATCCCGCTCTTATCACTTGTGCAATGTGAATGATAAAGAACAGGCAGTAACCGATGGTGAGTGCAAAATGTATCAGCCTGGCTGATTCATAGCCACCGCATAATGCACAGAGCCATCCAAACTGTACAGGTTTGTAAATGGCAATACCGGTAATGACAGAACCCGCACCCATAACAATGATAGCGGTATAGGCAATCTTTTGTGCCCCGTTGTATTTTTGTTGTGGTGGCGCTTCTTTTCTAAGATGCAAATCGTGGAGTACTACCAGCCATGCTTCGCGAAACGAATGTTTGCCCGGTAACAGTTCACGCCATTCACCGGAAATGCCGGTATATAATATATAAAGGATTCCATTCAGGAAAAACAACCACATAAACACAAAATGGTATGACATCCCTTCTCCAAGCCGCTGGGGTATATGCAGCAAATCGTAAAATGTTTTTGGAAAAAATTTCAGCAGGGTAGTATCGCCAAAGCCAATACGGTATACGTCGTTGGCCCAGTAAATCAGGAAACCGCTCCACACCATCAGCGTGAGTACCGGGAAGTTAATCCAGTGGAACCACCGGATGGCCAGTGCGTGTTTTCTGTTAATTCTTTCCATGAAATAAGCATACGAAAAAAGCATAGAAAAAGTTTTCGGATATAGTGGTCAGTTGATATATTTATGGATTTGAAGCGGTAACTTGTAGTACAGGAATATCGGGACCGGCTATACCCGATTCTCTGTTTCACAAAATAAACCTTTACTTGTATGAGAACAGTACAAAACATTATTGACAGTAAGCCGAAACCTTTCAACCTCATCCAGCCAAATGCCCTGGTGATTAATGCACTTAGCCTGCTTAATTCGGTTAACCTGAGTTATCTCATCGTCATGGAAGGCAATGAATACAGGGGTATATTCTGCGAGCGGGATTACAGCCGGAATGTTATCCTGAAAGGGCGCTCCAGTGAATCTACATTGGTACAGGATGTCATGACCACCGATTTACCGGTAGTAGAACTGACTGATACAGTTGAATACTGTATGAACCTGATGAATTCGCATAAGGCGCGTTATCTGCTGGCCTATGATCGCAAAACATTTGTAGGCGTGGTTACTATTCACGATTTATTACGACAGGTGATTGCGAATAAGGAAGGTGTTTTTGATCATTCACTGACTCAGTCATTGCTTGATAACGACGAAGGAGGGAGGATATACTGATGCAAAACGTGTTAACAGATGGACAAACGCCTATTTGGCCTTTGATGGTTATTAAAATACTGCGCTAATTAGTTCACGGGTACAGTTAAACCAATGCCACTGATTCCCTTCTTAGGGGAAATTTCTGCAAATATGAAACAGGTACTCCTGCTTTTTTCCATTGCCTTTTCAATCAACAAAGTCACTGCCCAATCCAATACAGAAGGTCAGGTATTGATCGGTAATCAAAGCCGCAGTTACATCCTTCACCTGCCCGCAGGCTACGACAATCAACAGCCACTGCCCCTGGTATTTGTTTTTCATGGTGGTGGGGGCAATGCAAAGCAGATGCAGCGTTATATGGGAATGGACCCGATTGCCGACAGGGAACATTTTATTACCGTTTACCCGCAGGGTATTAATAAACAATGGAACGATGGCCGGGAATTTGATCAAAAAATTGCAGCCAACAATGACGTTTTGTTTATTGGTCAGTTACTTGACACGCTTATAAAAAATTACGCCGTCAATCCGCGGCGTGTATTTTCAACCGGCATATCCAACGGCGGTTTCTTTTCCATTTTCCTTTCATACAAGATGAGCCAACGCCTGTTAGCAGTTGCGCCGGTCTGTGCATCCATTCCCACAAAAATTATAGATGATTTTTATCCGCCTAATCCTATCTCAGTTTTGCTGATCAGTGGCACTGCCGATCCATTGGTTCCCTTTAACGGCGGAACAGTCGGTAATGGATTAACAGGAGCAAGGGGTGGGTGTACTTCTGCGAGTCAAACGATTGAAAGGTATATAGCAGTTGATAAAACAACTGCACAGCCCGTTTCCACCGACCTGCCCAATACAAACAAAATGGACGGCTGTACGGCTGTGCAATACAGTTATGAAGGTGGGAAGAATGGCAGCCGTGTGGTGTTTATAAAAATCAATGGCGGTGGTCACACCTTGCCGGGACGATCGCAATACCTGCCAAAGATGATAGTAGGAAAAGTATGCCGCGACTTTGATGCCGGTGAAACCATCTGGCAGTTCTTCCAGTCATGCACAGGCCGTTCATAAACAAAGGCCCTGTGCCGACGGGATATAAACGATAAAAATTTTATCTTGGGCATACATGGGCAAAACATTCAGGAAAATAATGGTGCTTATCCCGGTCTGCCTGCTGACCGTTTTCTTTCTCAGATCACATTACAACCAGCAATACCGGCATACCAGCGACAAACGTCTTTTTGCATTGGTAATAACCATCGTTCTTTTATATGCATGGATCGTTATTGGCGTTATCAGGCGACAGCAGGAAAATCTTTTCCAGGTATTGGTACAGGCCAGTTTTTATGTGTATGTATTCATGGTGCTGACGCTCACCGGGTATTTTATCTTATTCAGGGAGGTATCTGCTCTCGGATGGTGGCATACCATGACAGATCGTTTTGAAAAAAGAGAAGGTGTAAACCTGGAGCCCTTCCATTCCATTAAGATGTATAAATACGCCGGGTACCAGGTAATAGGAAACCTGGTGATGCTGCTGCCGCTCGGTATTTATTTGCCCTTGCTATACCGTGGGCTGAAGAATTTTTTTGCCGTGGCGATTACCTGTATGCTGTTATCGCTTTCTATTGAACTCATGCAATTGGCCACTCATTTCCGGGTAGCAGATGTGGATGATATTATACTGAACACAACGGGTGGCTGTATCGGCTATGTGTTGCTTTGGCTGGTGCTGCTGGCAGTGGGTAAGAACATACAATCCCTGAAGGGAACCGGTCTCTCCGTATATTGATGAATGACCGGATTTAAAACAGATTCACCCGTTCATCCAAAAAACCATTAAATTAAGCAGGATTTAATAATCTTTATTACAGTCATTCATTAAAACCAACCAACATGAAGAAATTTTCTGTACTGTCTGCACTCTGCCTGATGGTCATTTTATTTTCCTACTGCAGTCATTCCAAAAAAGCCGCCGCTGTACCAAAGCTTACTTATGCCACTTCGGTGCAGGCTTTGATAGAAAGTAGCTGTACACCCTGCCATTTCCCGGACAAAGGGGGAAATAAAAAGCCATTGAATACCTATGCCAGTATAAAAGATAATATTGATGATATCATCCACCGGGTAAGCCTGAATCCAACTGAAAGAGGTTTTATGCCTTTCAGGAAAGAAAAATTAAGCGACGCCAGCATTGCGATATTGAAACAGTGGAAGGCTGATGGTTTGCTGGAGAACTAATACCGGTTAAACACAACGCGATACTACACAATAAAAAAAGCCCGCAGTTTGACTGTGGGCTTTTCATTTTTCTTTTATCCAAAACTTATTTGTAGAACAAAAGGCAAATGGTAGTGATAACACCAAAAATGGCAATTGCTTCAAGATAAATTTTGGTAGTCTCTTTTTTAGTAAGTGTAAGAAGATGTTTCATAAGATGGATTTTAATTGGTTGGTTTTACTGAATATTGGATTATTACTGACTATATATCTCGACAATCGTGCCAAAAATGGCCTCTCATTATCAATGATTTGAAGATTTTACATCCAGATTTTTATCAATATATGACCGCCAGGCGGACTTTATTACTTTCCTTTTCCTGAAATACTTCCTGGCTAAGGGATTATATGGTTTCGGCTTCCTGACCGCCTTTATTAGCAAATGTTATTCTTTGGTTATAGCTCTTGTAACTGATTTACCTTTTTCACAATTTCATGTCTTATAAGTAAAAGGAAATTGTATGAAAAAGCTATTGGCAATCATCCTGCTTCTGCAGTTGGCGTTCGGCGCTTCTGCTCAGCATTTTCGCGGCGGTTTTCATTACTATGCGCGTCCGCGTGTTAGCGTAGGGGTTGGTTTGGGATTCTATCCGGGATACCCTTATTTCGGCTATTCACCATTTGGGTATCCTGGTTACCGTTATGGATATGCTGCAAGGCCTTCCAAACTCACGATGCAGATAGAAGATATAAAGGCTGACTATAAAGATAAAATATGGTCTGCCAAACACGACAAAAGCATTCCGCGCCATGAGAGGAAGCTGAAAGTGCATGAATTGAAACATCAGCGCGACCAGGAGATAGCAGATCTAAAACGGAATTATTATAAGTATTAAATAAAGCCGTACACTCATTGCGTACAACAGCATTTTCTGCACAGGAGATGCTGTTTTTATTTACGCGGGTCCTTGATTGGAAAGGCCCAATTCACCAACCATTTTTCGGCCCAAATGGCTTACCTTTGCCCGTCTTAAAAAACGAGGCTGGAACGTACATGAAGAACATCCGAAATTTTTGCATTATTGCGCATATTGATCATGGTAAGAGTACCCTTGCCGACCGCTTGCTGCAATCAACCGGCACCATCAGCGATCGCGATATGATGGACCAGGTGCTGGACGATATGGACCTTGAACGTGAGAAGGGCATTACCATTAAAAGCCATGCCATTCAGATAAATTATAAACATAAGAACGGACAGGAATATATCCTTAACCTCATTGATACGCCCGGCCACGTTGATTTTAGCTACGAAGTGAGCCGCGCATTGGCAGCCTGTGAAGGCGCATTATTGTTAGTAGATGCTACACAGGGCATACAGGCCCAAACCATCAGCAACCTCTACCTGGCCATCGACAACAACCTTGAGATCATTCCTGTGGTGAATAAGATCGACATGGATGGTGCTATGATTGAAGAAGTGGAAGATCAGATTGTGGAGTTGATTGGTTGTAAGAGAGAAGAAATATTACATGCCAGCGGAAGAACCGGTCTTGGTGTGGATGCTATACTCGAAGCAATTGTAGAACGAATTCCCGCTCCAAAGGGCGATCCGGAAGCACCTTTGCAGGCACTCGTGTTCGACAGCGTATTCAACTCATTTCGGGGCATCATTGTTTATTACCGCATTTTACAGGGAAGTTTAAAGAAAGGGGACAAGATCAAATTTGTTTCCACGGAACAGGAATATGAGGCTGATGAAATTGGTATTTTAAAACTTAAGATGACCGAGAAACCGGAAGTCACTTGTGGTGACGTAGGGTATATCATTACCGGGATAAAAAATGCAAAAGAAGTAAAAGTCGGTGATACCATTACAAAAGTTGCCAACCCCTGTACGGAAGGGATCCGTGGCTTCCAGGAAGTAAAACCCATGGTTTTTGCCGGAATTTTCCCGGTTAATACGGATGAGTTTGAGGAATTACGCGACTGCATGGACAAACTCCAGCTCAACGATGCATCGCTGACATTTGAATTGGAGACCAGCCAGGCGCTTGGATTTGGTTTTCGCTGCGGATTCCTCGGAATGCTGCACATGGAAATCATTCAGGAACGTTTGGAAAGAGAATTCAACCAAACGGTAATAACTACCGTTCCCAACGTTAGCTTTATCGCGTATACAACGAAAGGAGAACGAATAGTGGTCAATAACCCGACTGAGATGCCCGACCCGGTTCGAATCGACAGGATAGAAGAGCCCTTTATCAAAGCACAAATCATCACAAAGCCTGACTATATCGGTAATATTATGACGCTCTGCCTGGGCAAGCGTGGTATTTTGGTTAACCAGAGTTACCTGACACCCACCAGGGTCGAGCTGACATTTGAAATGCCCTTGACAGAAATCGTCTTCGATTTTTATGATAAATTGAAAAGCCAAACCCGCGGTTATGCATCGTTCGATTATCATCCTATCGGCAACAGGGATAGTGATATCGTCAAAATGGATATCCTGCTGAACGGCGATAAAGTTGATGCGCTGAGCGCACTGATACATCGCGCGCGCTCGCAGGATTTTGGCAGGAAATTATGTGAGAAATTAAAAGAGCTGGTACCCCGCCAGCAATTCCAGATAGCCATACAAGCCGCCATCGGCGCAAAGGTGATTGCAAGGGAAACGATCAGCGCCATGCGTAAAGACGTTACTGCAAAATGTTATGGCGGTGATATCAGCCGTAAACGCAAACTGCTGGAAAAACAAAAAGAAGGTAAGAAACGGATGCGCCAGATCGGAAATGTGGAAGTCCCCCAGGAAGCTTTTTTGGCAGTATTGAAACTGGATGAGTAACTCAATTCCCGGAAGCTGATTATATTTGAAAAGAAATGATGGCAAAGTCAAAGTAATGATTCTTGCTCATGCCTGATTTTTTTAATTTTGAATGTTAACTTGGAACCATGCGTACACCATTACAGACAGGGGAAAAAGTATTACTGGTTACTTATACAAGCTGGATATCGCTGATTGGGCCCACTTTGCTGGCCCTTGCCGCCATTGTAGGTTCTTTTTTCCTGGGGTTCTTCGAAAGGTTTGGATGGGCGCTTGCCCTGTTGGGCATTCTCATTTTTCTAATCAATTATTTCCGCTGGAAAGTGAATATATGGGTGGTTACCAATTACCGCGTCATTGATGAGAATGGTCTGTTAAGTCATTATGCAAAAGAAAGTCCGCTGGAAAAAATCAATAACGTGTCTTATGACCAAACAGTTTGGGGAAGGATACTCAATTACGGGCATGTGGAAATACAAACTGCTGCGGAAATTGGTGCAACAGATTACTACAATGTGCACCATCCAAAAAGATTAAAGGATACGATTACACTGGCACAATCCGATTATAAAAATATTCAAATGTCCAGCCAGGCCAAACAAATGGCTGCCGCCATGGGCCTTACTACTGCGGCGGGCACAGGTACTCACAATATAGCCAGTGAACTGGAGAAGCTGTTTGATTTAAAACAAAAAGGAATTATCAGCGAAGATGAATACAACAAGGCGAAGAGTAAGCTAATTGGGAATTAATAATTGTCAATTCATAATTATTAATTTATTGACCGTCTTTCTTTTTCTTCGGGGATGCTTTTTTCTCGTCTTCTTTTTTCTTTGCCCTTTCTATATTTTTTTCTGATTGTTCCATTAATTTCTTTTCATCGATATTTCCCTGTGCGTCTTTGATTGTTGCATCCTGCGGGAATTCGCCATCCTTCAGTTTAAAATTAAATACCTGGTCTACATGCACCCACTGGCCATTCTGCCATTTGAACCCCTCAAAATCTCCATCCGGTATATAGGTTTCTTTTCTTTCCGGTTGATCACTCTCTGATATCAGGTGGTCGTAGATGATCATATCCATTTCAGGGTTGTAGTTGAAATTCGTTCTCGCTTCTTTTTTATATTCAATATTAAAACGGTTGAGCACAGGTTTGACCTTACCGGTATCGTCCTTGAATGTAATCACTGGTCCGCCAAAAACTGGCTCACCCGTGTCATCACTGAAATGCATTACTTCCATCCATTTTCGGTTGCTGCTCACCGTATAATCATCAAAACCGAGGAGGGTATAATATTTTCTGCCGTTGAATTCTTTCTGAACAATACGGTAGTATATGGCACCGATCCAGTTGTTGCGCGTCCGGACAGAATCATTCGGTTTTGCAGTAAACATGGACGCATCAAACAGCGGATACAATTTCAGCGAACCATCAGGCGTCTTCATTTGGATAGCGCCTTTCTGGTAATACATATATTCATCCTTTTTCAACTGCCAGGTAAATATGCGAAATGAACTGTCTTGCGGATATATCCTTGACACGGTTTCCAGGGAATCGAAACGATAGCTAAAAGAATTTTTTATTTTAAGCGCCCGCACGAATGTCTTTACAAACTGGCTGTCGGATAAAAATCGCTTACCGGCCCTTTCTGCATTGATCATGCTGTCGGCATACACTTTCAGTGAATCTTCTTTTTTGGCCAGTTGCCTGAGATCGGATTTGGATATATCCTGCCCGTAACAAACAGCAGAAAGAAATGTGATTGCCAGGATCCCGGTAATGGTCGTCAGTTTGTTCATGCGATTGAAATAATCATCGTTGGCGAAGTTACAATAAAGCCAGCGACAGGGAATCAACGAAAAGAGGAGTATTTAATTTTGTCATCCTGCTAAAATCTGTGCAAACTTTAACAGGCTTTTACAGGCAAGGTCAATATCAGGATGAGGGACCGGCTGTTCGGGGTTGGTGGTTTGTATAAAAACAGTGCGCATGCCAGCATTACGGCCAAACCGCATATCACTCATATTATTCCCCACCATGATGGATTTGCTGAAATCAATTTCCGGGTGGTCCGCCTTTGCCTGCAGCGCCATACCAGGTTGTGGCTTGCGATTGGGGTGATCGTTGTCGAGCGAGGTACAATAATAAATGGCATCGATCCTTCCCCCGGCTTTTTCAATCGCTTTCAGCATTTGACTGTGTACTTCCATTAAATCAAGTTCGGTCATTAATTCCTTTGCCACGCCACGCTGGTTGGTAATAATGATGATATCACCAAAATGCCTGCTGCAGATTTCAATGGCTTCCAATGCTCCTTCATAAAAAACAAACTCACCGAAGTTGTAGATATAGTCTTCGTATTTTTCATGATTGATAACACCGTCCCGGTCAAGAAACAATGTCCAGCTTTTATCAACAGATTGTAAATCGAGCATAGCAGGTTTTCGTATTTTTTTATTCGGCCATTTCTTGTTGTGCCCTGTTATAATCTTCCGGTATGCCAATATCAATAAAGTAAGCATCCTGTACCACACCAAACATTCTTCTACTGGAATAATAAGCTTCGAGATAATCTTTTTCAAAAGAAAATTTACGGGGTAAATCTTCTTCCAAAAATTTTACTGCGTGCAGTGCATATACACCACCATTGATGAAACCTTCCTCGTAAAATTTTTTTTCCCGGAAACTTTTTATACTGTAATCGGTATTCAACTCTACTACGCCATACCGGTCAAACTGTTTCATTGGCTTCAGGGACATGGTGCAATGCGCGCCCGTCATAAAATGAAATGCAGCCAGTTTACCAATATCTATCGTAAAAAAAGTATCGCCATTTACCACCAGTACCGTTTTTTCTGTAGCCTGCTTGCAGGAAAGCTGAATCGCGCCACCGGTTCCCAATGGCTCATTTTCTATTACACACTGATAGGTCAGTGCAGGATATTGATCACGAAGAAAGGATTCAATGATATCGTGGCGGTAGCCAAGTGAAAAAATAAATCTTTCAATACCTTCTTTCTGTAAATAATTAACGAGGTAGGAGAGAAAAGGCCTTCCATTGACCGGGGCCATGCATTTGGGTAAATCCGGAACGGTATCCCGCAAACGGGTACCCAATCCACCGGCAAGTATAATAGCTTCCTTTATTTTCATACCATCGCCTGTATCAGGCGAAATATTTTGCTTCCGTTAATTCACAGATTATATGACCAATCATGATATGGCTTTCCTGTATCCGCGGCGTATTTTTTGAAGGAACATTAAAAAGATAATCGCTCAGATCCTTCATTTTTCCCCCTGCTTCACCGGTAAAGCCAATTGTAACAACGCCTTTCTCCCGGGCTGTTTCAAATGCTTTTACAATATTGGGCGAATTGCCGGAAGTAGATAATCCAAATAATACATCACCTGTATGTGCAAGTCCTTTTACCAGCCTGGAATAAATCACATCATAGCTGTAGTCGTTGGCAACCGCTGTGAGGTAAGAAGTATTGCAATGCAGTGCTTCTGCCGGTAAAGCGTCCCTGTCGAGGTAAAACCTTCCACTGAATTCAGCAGCCAGGTGTTGTGCATCTGCCGCACTGCCGCCATTTCCGCAGAAATATAGCCGCTTTCCCTTTTTCAATGCATCAACCGCTACTTCCACCACTTTTTCAATGGTTGTTATCATCGTTTCATCGGCAAGGATCTTGTCTTTTACGGCGATGGACTCAGCGATAATATCTTTTATTTTATTCATTCCTTTATATTAAAGCGGCAAAATTATTACAACTGTACCAAATCATGCTGTCCAGGTTGTTAAACCTGTTTCTGCAAAACGATAAGGCTGGCAATAACCACCAAATTGTTTCAATGCATCCTGTACCCGGTATTTGCTAATGTCGGGGCAGTAAAAGATCATAAATCCGCCACCGCCCGCACCCGATATTTTGCCACCGGTGGCACCTGCCTTGCGGGCGCTTTCATAAATTTCTTCCATCAGGCTATTGCTGATGCCTTCCGCCATTTGTCTTTTTTGCTGGAAACCAAAATCCAATATTTCACCAATTTCATGCAGCCTGCCTTTCAGTAAGGCTTCCTTCATCATTTGCGCCTGGTGTTTCAACTGGTGCATGGCCTCAATGGATTTACTTTGCCTGTTCACCACATTACTGCTTTGCTTCTCGATGATTTTCGCGCTCTCCCGGCTGGTAGAAGTATAATAGAGCAGAAGGTTATTCTCCAGTTCAAAAAGGTACTGCTGTTTGATGCGGAGTGGATTCACGATCACTTTTTCCTCCCCAAAAAACTCCATGAAGTTGACACCGCCAAATGTGGCAGCATATTGATCCTGTCTTCCGCCCGCCATCTGCAAATCTTTTCTTTCAACCTCAAAAGCCAGTTGCGCAATATCGTATTCGCCCAGTGGCAATCGAAACATTTCAGCAAATGCACCGATAATGGCTACCACCAGTGTAGACGATGTACCCAACCCGCTGCCTGCTGGTGCATCTACAAAAGTGCTCAGACGAAATCCTGTCAATGGCATGCCATAAATGCTTTGAATGCGGTTGTACACTCCCTTGAGCAAATCAAGCGTTCCATCAATGGGCAATTCGCTGGCCCATTCATATCTTTTTTCTTCCCTTCTGTCGAGTGCCTGTAGTATGATCGCATTCTCCTGCAAAGGTTCAATATTTGCATAGGCATACAGGCTCACCGTAGCATTGAGGATCGCGCCACCATATAAATCGCAATAAGGACTTACATCAGTACCACCACCTGCAAGGCCAATCCGTAAAGGCGCTTTACTTCTGAATATCATTTGTTCTTTCAGTATTTTTTGTAAACCGGCATTGTTACATTCATCAGCATCGTTGCCACGCTCGCTTGTACATTTAGTTCTTTATGGAGCCAGCCAATTCTATAACCTGCTGTACCAGCACCGGCCAGGAATATTTCTTTTTCTCTTCGCGAAGTTGCGGTAAAAAATACTCTTCGCCTAATTGAAAGTACTGCCTGATGGATTCAGCCAAAGCACTGGCAACCGGTTCAGCTACCAAACCTACTTTTTGATCCGGTACATAATCGGGCAAAGCACCAACATTGGTAACAATCATGGGTATTTCAAAATGATAGGCGAGGGGCGTAACACCACTCTGCGTTGCATTTCTGTACGGTTGAATAACGACATCAGCCGCGCAAAAATATTTTTTTACATCAGCATCCGGGATAAAACCTGTTTTCATAATCAGCAACTCTTCAATGCCCAGGTCATGTATCTTTTTATGATAGGCTGCTTCATCTTCATAAAATTCACCTGCCACCAATAGTCTTAGGTTCGTGGGTATAGTATTGCCCGTTTTTAAAATATGCAAGGCATCGAATAGCATATCAAGGCCCTTGTATTTCCTGATAAAACCAAAAAACAACATTACTTTATCCTGCAGATCAATACCAAGCTGATGTCTTGCCTCCTGCTTTGAAATGGCTTCTCCAAAATTATCATACAATGGATGTGCTACCTGCAGCACAGGCTTACCCGGCTGAAAAGCTGCCAGGTCATTGGTTACTTTGTCGCTCATGGTGATAAAAGCATCGCAGCTTTTTATAAAATAGCGGGTAAATGTTTTATCGCCCGGGCGTTTTTCATGTGGCACCACATTGTCCGTGATTGCAATAACCCTGGTGCGTTTGTTTTTTTTCGCCCTTCTCAAAATAGTCCCCAATGCAGGGCCCATTAACGGCAGCCAATACCGGGCGATGATTACATCAGGGTTTAACTTTTTTAACTCGTTACCTACTTTTATCCAGTTAAGCGGGTTGATGGAGTTTACTTTCGGTAATATTCTTAAGTGCGGTGGTGGCGGTTCGGTTGAATATTGCGTTTTACCCGGAAAAAGAAAGGAAGGGTATTGCAGGGAGAAATTATAAATCGTCACGTCATATCCCTGTTGCTGCAGTTCGGTCGCCAGCCTTTCATTGAAAGTAGTAATGCCTCCTCCGCGAAAAGGATGTGCCGGGCCTAGTATGACGATTCTTTGTACCATTATCCATTAAAAATAATGTCAGGCATGAATGGCCTGACATACCTGTATTATTAAATCAGCGATTATTCAATTCCTGATTTTTTTTCAATTAAATAAAAATTCTTCCCGGGTGAATTACGTGAAATCATTTCACCGATAAAACCAGCCAGGAACATTTGTGATCCGATGATCATGGCCGTTAGTACAATATAAAACGGCGGACGGTTGCTCAAGCCCACTTCCGGGTGGAGCAAACGTGTTATAACGAGGTATACCAGGAAAATAAACCCGAATAAAAAGAATATAGAGCCCCATCGGCCAAAGAAATGCATCGGGCGCTTTCCGTATTTACCAACAAACATAATAGAGGCCAGGTCTAGCGGCCCGTTGATAAACCTGCTCAGGCCGAATTTAGTCCTGCCATATTTTCTCGCCCGGTGCTCTACCACTTTTTCGCCTACCTTTTTAAAACCAGACCATTTCGCCAGTACAGGAATATACCGGTGCATGTCGCCGTACACTTCTATGCTTTTTACCACGTTTTTCCGGTAAGCTTTCAATCCGCAATTGAAGTCATGCAACTGGATACCGGACATCCATCTTGTCATGGCATTATAGAATTTGGAAGGTATGTTCTTGGTAAAAGTATTGTCGTGCCTTTTCTTTTTCCACCCGCTCACCAAATCGTATTTATCTTCCAGGATCATTCTTCTCAGTTCAGGTATTTCATCCGGTGAATCCTGCATATCTGCATCCATGGTAATGATCACTTCACCACTGGCAGCACGGAATCCTTCATTAAGACCGGCGGACTTGCCATAATTGCGCTGGAACTTGATGGCTTTTACATGAGAATTTTTATGTCGTAATCCCTGGATCACTTCCCAGGAATTATCTGTGCTTCCATCGTCAATAAAAATAATTTCGTAGGAAAAGTTGTTTTCATCCATTACCCGTACTATCCATGCCGTCAGCTCAGGCAGGGACTCTGCTTCATCTATCAGTGGTATCACAATCGAAAGATCCATTCCGGGTATACTTTAAAGGGTTGAAATTACTGATTCTTTTTGGCTAACAGGGCTCCGATAACCGACCCGACAGCACCGCTAATGATAGACACAAATATGCTCCCTGCCACAACCAGCATCCAGATTTTCTTACTGGCTTCCACGGCACGTTCATGTGCTTCATTGGGCATCAGGTTACCCTGTTGCTGCAAGGTTTTGGCTGCTGCTTCTATTTCCTGCGGTGAAACTGGCGGCGCCACATATTTAATGTCGATGAAAAAATAAATAGCCAGGAAAAAAGTAACTACTGCGGTTGTCTTAAATCCATGCGCAAATATTTCTCCAAACTTCACATTACCTCCCATTTGTTTGGCAAAAACCAGGCAGGATACAGCTACGCCTATTGCCAGTAACAAGGTTGGCAATACTTTCATGAATGAATTATTGGTATCCAGCCGTTGAAGAATGTAATAAATTACAATCAGCACAACAGCAATCACGATCCCTTTTTTGATATGTGAAGTAGGCTTCGCTTGCATGTTATGGGTTCAGTACTGTTTTATCTCCGTTTATAATTCCAATCACTTTGCCTGTAAGTTGTTTATCAATGAATGGGGTATTCTGTGATTTCGACCGGATATTCGCTTTTGTAACCGTAGTTGTTTTGCCCGGATGGAATAGTGTTAAGTTGGCTGTATTGCCTTCTTTGATATTATTGGGGGCTATTCCAAAAATAGTGCTGGCCTTTGTCAGCAACTCCACCCAGCGATCTTCCGTCACATCTGGCAGCACGGTTTTAAGTGCAGGATAGGCGGTTTCAAGACCAGTCATTCCATTGCGTGCATATTCAAACTCACATGTCTTGCTGTCCCAGTTTTGCGGTAAGTGGTGTGATGCAATGCAGTCAATGGTTCCATCTGCCAATGCATTTCGCAGTGCCATCATATCTTCCCGCGTACGCAGCGGTGGATTTACTTTCAGGTTGGTATCATAGGTGAGTAAATCCTCATCGCAAAAAATACAATGATAAGGCGTCACCGAACAGGTTACTTTTATTCCACCATCTTTAGCGCGTTTAATGTATTCCAGTGATTTGGGCGAACTGACGCCGGTTAAATGCAGTTTTGAATCTGCATAGCGTGCCAGCTTAATGTCCCTGGCTACGATTAATTCCTCTGCCATCATTGGTTTACCGGGAAGCCCCAGCCTGGTGGAAACAATTCCTTCGTTCACCAGTCCCTGCGGTGCAATGGTTTTATCATCGGGCAACTGTATCACTACGCCATTAAAACTTTTTACATATTGAAGTGCCTTGACAAGGATACCGGCAGATTGTAATGAGTTGAGCCCATCACTGAATGCCAGCGCGCCACTGTTGTACATGTCATACATTTCGGCGAGTTCTTTTCCTTCTGTATTTTTTGTTATGGCTCCGATGGGAATGATTTGTACCGGCAGCGAACGTGATTGTTGTACCACATATTCTACCTGCGATTTGCTGTCGATAACTGGTTTTGTATTGGGGATGATCAGTACATGTGTAAATCCGCCTGCTGCAGCAGCAGCAGCCCCGGTTGACAATGTTTCCCGGTATTCATAACCAGGGTCACAAAAATGAGAAAAAGTATCTGTCCACCCGTTTGAGACATATAGACCTGCATCGGCTATCACTGTATCCGCGGTTTCATTAATGCTATTGGCAATGGTTTTAACAGTGCCATTTTGAATAAAAATATCTTTCCGGGTGTGATGATGCGGCGAGGCTGGATCGATGATGTAAACCTGTTTGAGTAGAACCTTCATTGTAAATGAGTTGTGCGAAGATAATGGTTGTTTTTCAAATTTCTCAAATTGAAATAATCGCTTACATTTGCAGGCCAAAGTTCGGGTGGTGGCGCAGCCCGGTAGCGTACTTGCATGGGGTGCAAGGGGTCGCAAGTTCGAATCTTGTCCACCCGACGAAACAATTAAAGCCCAGGCGTAAGCCAGGGCTTTTTGTTTTGAGCGACGGCAAACTTGTTTGCAGGAGCGAATAAACAAAAAAACCACCGCAGGAACTGCGGATAGCTTTAATTGTTTAGTACACCCCTTTTATAAGATCACCGCAGGTAATCTTGTCCACCAGACTAAAAGAATGACAATGGCTCAATAATAAGCTGCTTTTTGCTATTTATGATTTGTTTCTTTGATTTTGTCGCGGGTGATTTGATACAACACATGCCTGCATAATGGATGCGCTTTTTCAATTTTCGGGTGGTCAAAAAAACCGGCATGTTCCATTCCAATTCTTTTCATCACTTTTTCAGAATTGGTATTGAGCACTGAAGTAAAGGAAACGACCTTTTCAAAATGCAATACATCAAATCCGTAATGCAGGCAGGCCATAGCTGCTTCAGTAGCAAATCCCTGTCCCCATGTATCTTTTTTGTAACGCCAGCCTATTTCCACACAGGGCGTGAAAGAGCTTTCAAAAGTTGGGATGGAAAAACCGGTAAAGCCGATAAAATTCCCTGTTGCTATTTTATCAACAGCAAACAGCCCAAAACCATTTTTATCAAAATGTGTTTTAATTCGTTTGATCATCCCGATGGTGTCATTTTCCGATAACAAAGCCGGAAAAAATTTCATCACATCTTTGTCGCGGTTCATTTTAGCAAATGGCTCTAAATCCGTGTCCACCCATTTGCGCAGGCCGAGTCTTTGTGTTGTTACATCATACAATTTCATCGTTATTCATTTCAAATGCAGGGACACATCAAACGGGAAGGAGGATGAATCGACCGGAAACATCATCCGCTCCTGACAGTACAAGATTTTTTTAAAGCAGGTTCTCTATTTAAAATAAATAGTCTTACCCGTTTTGGCTGATTGCCTGGCGGCATCAAGTATGCGCACAACCGTAATATTTGTTTTGAGTGCATACAATCCATTACCGGGAACTGTAATTTTATTTCTTTCTACAGCCGCGAGATAAGAAAAAGGATCGGTATAAACACCCAGGTCTTCGGCTTTTACTACGATACTGTGATCGACAGCATCGGGCTGAGCACGAAGCCGCATATTGTTATTGTTGAGAGAAATAATATAACCTGTCTGCCCGTACACTTCCATATCCTTTCTGCCGAAAGGCCAGTTCCACGAAGCCTGGATAATACATTGTGCAGATGGGTACCTGACAACGATAGTAGCTTCATCATCCACCTTTGGGTAAATGGCTGGTTTAATTTGCTGTGTTACCGCTGTAACAGAAATGGGTTGTTCTCCATTCATCAGGTAGGTCATCAAATTGGCGCCATAACAACCAAAGTCTATTAATGCACCACCACCGTTTTGTACCGGATCGGTCAACCATTCAAAAAACTGTTTGCTGACGCCAATTTCCTTTGGTCCCTGGTGGCCATCGTGTATCACCACCTTCCTGATGCTGCCAATATAGTTGCTATCATGCACCAGTTGGTAAGTCTTCGCCGTACTCGGGTACCAGGAAGTTTCAAAATTGGTCAATAGTTTTATCTGAAATTTTTTTACCAATGTATCCATGCGGAGCACCTGTTGATACGTGGTTGCCAGTGGCTTTTCAACCATGACATCAATATGCCTCGGTGCACATGCTTCTACCACAGCGCTGTGTTCGTATATCGATCCAAATGCAGCAACAGCCTCGGGTTTCACAGCGTCCAGCATTTTCGACAGATCATTATAAAATAAATCCGGGCTGAGATTGTATTTCCTGGCCATGCTTTCTGCAAGGGATTTATCGGGCTCGTAGATACCAGCAATAATAATGTCAGGATTTTTATTACTTAATATCCAACCCACATGGTCATGCGTAATCCTGGCCACAGCAATTCGTACCGGGCCGGTTTTTTCGGACTGTGCATTCGCGGTGCAGATAAACAACAGCAATGCAACCATCGATACAAGGGAAATAAGTTTTTTCATATTACAATAGCAGTATTCGTGTTGGAATGTAGTTTATATTTCGTTCTAAAGATACTTTCAATTGTGCTATTGTGCCTTGCAGAAAAAAAGGTATTTTATTTCGCGGAAGATTTTTGGTGTTTAATGCTGTACATATAGGGAGCCCGGTTGGGTTTGCCGAGAAATTGTTTTTCGCGCCGTTTTAATAACCCTGATGCCAGCATGGTTCGCTGGAAACTGGTCCTTCTCAATCGTTGCCCCAGGATGGCTTCGTATACATTTTGCAATTCCTTCATGGTAAATTTTGCAGGAAGTAGATTTAACCCTACCAGTTTCCTGTCCAGGTTGGCACGAAGGGTTTGCAGGGCTTTTTCTACAATGTCTGCATGATCAAGCATGAGCTTTGGCAGTTTATTGACGTTATACCAGGTGCAGGAATCGGAGAGGGCATCAGGATGGGGTACTACATTTTCATAATTGATCAATGCATAGTAAGCAATGGAGATAAAGCGATCCAGCATCCAGTTGTCATCGGCAGGCTGATGGCCGTTTGCAACAAGTATCTTTTTCATGACGCGTGGCTGGAAGCGATGAATATTCCCGAATGCGTGAAACTGCTCCAGGAAGATATTATCCAACCCCGTTCTTTCTTTCAGCCCTCTTCGAACCGCCGCATCCAGATCTTCCTGCAGGCGAACAAATCCACCCGGCAATGCAAACAACCCTGTATTATGGTATTCCATAATAAGTATTTTTAATTTATCTCCCGAAAAACCAAATACTACGGAGTCGTAAGCAATATGTCTCAGGAAGCCTTTTCCTTCCATTGTGTTTTCACCGGTCTTTCTTTTTTTCTCCATGCGCTTTCTCAGTTTTCTCAAAGATAACAGGTTTAATTCCAAAAAAAGGGGTATTATTGTCTCAAATTGAGACAATAACATTCTAACACTGCCATCATGCGAAAACTATCTATTTTAACAGGTTTGTTGTTACTGCTGTGTACGATTTCTTTTTCACAGACCAACAATTATTTTTCGGTACAAACAAAAATTGAAAATGGTATCATCGAGGGGAATTATGATACTAAAACAGGCATCCAGTTTTATCTCGGCGTTCCATTTGCAAAACCACCGGTGGGGCAATTGCGCTGGAGGGCGCCGCAGCCGCTGGACAACTGGAAAGGCGTATTGCCCACGAAAAAATTTGGCCCCCGCCCGGTACAGGGAATTGTATTTGGCGATATGAACAGCCGCTCGGACGGATTGAGTGAAGATTGCCTTTACCTGAACGTATGGACGCCGGCAAAACGAAATACAAAGGATTTACCGGTGCTTGTTTATTTTTTTGGCGGTGGCTTTGTAGCGGGCGATGGATCAGAACCAAGATATGATGGGGAAAGCATGGCTAAAAAAGGTATGGTGGTGGTGACTGTCAATTACAGGCTGAATATATTCGGTTTTTTTGCGCATCCTGAACTGAGTGCTGAAGCACCCTATAAAGCTTCTGGCAACTATGGATTACTCGATCAGAATGCCGCACTCAAGTGGGTACAAAAAAATATTGAAGCATTCGGCGGCAATCCAAAGCGTGTCACCATTGCAGGCGAATCGGCCGGCTCTATTGCAGTAAGTATACAGATGGCATCACCCTTATCAAAAGGATTGATTGCCGGCGCCATTGGCGAGAGCGGTGGCAGCATTCACCCTACTTTGGCACCTGTGCCATTAAAGGAAGCGGAAAACACGGGACTGGAATTTGCAAAAAAGGCTGGCTATTCAACATTGGCAGAACTGCGCAAACTAAGCACGCGCGAACTGTTTGAATTGTATGCCGAATCGAAACGTTTTGGATTTCCCATTGCTATCGATAACTACCTGTTGCCCGCTGCACTGCCTGATATCTTCAATGCAAAGCAACAGGCCATGGTGCCTTTATTACTGGGATGGAACTCTGCTGAAATTCCCGCCATCGCATTTGTACAGGCAATGCCGATTAACAATGAAAATTATATAAAGAAAGTAAAGGAAGCTTATCCGAAGGATTTCGAAGAAGTATTGAAATTATACCCGGCCGGATCAGACAAAGAGACGGAAATATCTGCCACTGACCTGGCATCGGATCGGTTTATTTCCTACAGTACCTGGAAATGGTTTGATTTGCACAGGAAGAACAGTAACCAGCCGGTATACCGTTATATGTTTAGTAAAATAAGACCGCCGCTGGCAGATCAAAATACCATGCCCGGTCTCGCAGGCGGTACGGTGAAGAAAGATCCCAATGCAGTTAAAATGCCGGAACCTATTGGTGCACCACATGCTTCTGAAATTGAATATTGCATGGGCAACCTTCCCCTGATAAAAGAATATGCATGGACTGAGGACGATATGAAAGCATCGGCTGCCATGCAAAATTATTTTGCTAACTTCATCATTACCGGCAATCCAAATGGGACGAAGCTGCCCAACTGGCCTGCGGCTGCGCCAAATGATGAAAGCCCTGATGTGATGATCATTAACACAGAATCCAAATCTGTCAAAGCGCCCAATGATGTACGCTATTTATTTTTGGATAAGGCCTATGGAAATAAGAAATAAAAAAAACTTTCATGATAGTAATGCCATCCTTTCGGGTGGCATTTTTTTATGCAATAAAGGAAGACGGTTTTATATGTTTTCGGTCTATTGATATATGGTTACCTTAGTGATAAGATAATTTTTCGGGTGTTTATCAAGCAAGAGTACTGTTTGAAAGCCTGCCGGGTTCAAATCAATTATATGCGAAAGATCGGTTATTCTACTGCGTTAATGTTGCTGATGGTGCTCAGCTTTCACGGCTTTGGACAAAAGGCGAAAGGAATTGTCGATTCGTTTTTACTTTCTACTACTGCGCCACACTATGAGCCGGAGTTTGCATTTGACAAACCAATCGATGCCGGAAAATGGGCAACAGTAATGCCTGGCTTGCATGCTGCATTTGGTTCTACCGATCAATTGTATTACCGAACTGAAGTTCCTGATATATCCAATGAAAATGCCTCCCTTCATTTAACCGGCTGGAAAGGGGAGCGGTTAAATATGCAGATCATTGTGTGGTCAGCAGATACCACGCAACAGGTTCGCATAAAAATTGGAAAGCTCGTGAATAAGAAGGAAAGGTTTATAGATATTTCAAATTTTCGTGTCAGCATGGTTCGGTATGTGGTGGCCAATTATCCTTATGGCTCTAAGGAGGCGGTCTGTGGGGAAACTCCCTATAAAAATGGATTTCTTTTCCCGGACAGGTTTGAATCATTCGAACGATTTGATCTTCCCGGTAAAACAGTAAGACCGGTTTGGATATCATTAAACATCCCTGCAGATGCGGAACCTGGTATCTATTCCGGAAATGTTGAAGTGTATTCAAACAATGCCCGGCGAGCGCTGCCATTTACCATCAGGGTACAAAATCAAACATTACCAAAACCGCATGACTGGAAACACCGCCTTGATCTGTGGCAAAATCCATGGGTTATCGCTTCCTATTATCATGTGAAGCCATGGTCGGCAGACCACAAGGCATTATTGAAAAAACACTTGCAGTTGTATGCAGAAGCCGGAGGGACCTATATCACCACGTATGGAGTCCATTCGCCCTGGGCTGATAATGAATATTCCACGGAAGAAGGAATGATAGAATGGATTAAAAAGAAGAATGATTCCTGGAAATTTGACTACAGCATTTTCGATCAGTATATATCGCTTGCCATGAGCATGGGTATAGATAAAGCAATTACCATTTATACGCCACTGCCATGGGGAGAAAGATTTCGCTATAAGGAAGAGGAAACGGGTAATTATATATATGAGCGATGGGTGCCCGGAACAGATACATTTAAAAATAACTGGAATGCTTTTCTGACAGATTTAATGAACCACCTTGAAAAAAAGGGATGGATGAATAAGACGTATATAGGCATCAATGAAAATGCCATAGAACAAACCCTGGCTGCTGTCCGTGTTATAAAAAGTCATTCTAAAAAATGGAAAATAACCTATGCCGGCGACTGGCACACTGAGCTGAATGAGTTGCTCGACGACTACTGTTTTTTATACGGCAATGAAAATACAGCAGACGAGACAAAAGCACGGGCAGCAAGGGGAATGACAACAACGTACTATGTATGTTGCAACCCGGCTAAACCGAATAATTTTCTTTTCTCCCCGCCCATTGAGGGCAGGTGGATTAGCTGGTATTCTTCTGCTCATGGGTACAACGGTTTTCTTCGCTGGGCATACGATGCGTGGCCTGCCGATCCAATGCGGGATGCCCGATATGGTTCATGGCCTGCAGGTGATTGCTACCTGGTGTATCCGGGCGGAAATTCTTGTATTCGGTTTGAAAAATTGCGGGAGGGGATACAGGATTATGAAAAAATACGTATTCTCCGATCACTTGCAGAAAAATCACCTGGAAATAAGAAAGTGAAGATATTATTGGAATCACTGGATCAACACTTAAAAGGGTTTCTGTCTGAAAAAGAATTTGTTGAAGACCATCTGATAAAAAATGTTTCTGCTGGTGAGAAATTACTCGATGAGCTGAGTGATGCTTTGCCCGGGAAGTAACTACGTTGAAGCTATAAAAAGTAAAAAGCTGTTGTTCACCGACAACAGCTTTTTTTGTAATAAGGGGGTAAACCACTTATTAATGCAGGCTTACGACTGGACGGACTGTAATGCCTCGGTTTTTCAGAAACAGGTAATTGGACGTTTCACCGGATTTTGTACAGGATATTGAATTCTTGGTTTTCATGGATGCCAGATAAAAAAACGGGTTTTTGGATATTTGGATTAAAAGGGTTTGCTGATTTCTTTTAACAGTACAAAAATATACTCCGGCAACTTTCGGGGCTATAGATTTAATTCTATAAAAGCATAGAATTTATTCTATGTTCTTTTATATTTCTAGAATTTTATAGAAATAATTCTATAGCAGCTTAGTCTTTTTTCTATCTCCACTCTCCGTAAGTCTTTATTTCTTTGTTATGAAATCAAAATCCTATACCTGTTGTAAAAATTCAATCTATGAAAACAGTAATCGACATCTTAGAAGCCGTTCAGTTAAATTGTCTTGAAGTGATACTGGGGGGAGTTTTCTTTTTCTTCATTGGTTACTATAAAGGCACCAGGAAAGTCAAAAAATTAAACAGGGAAATTTTCCAGCTTGAAAATACCCTGCTTGACCTGAGTGAAGAAATTCTTCAGTGGCAATCCGATCCAAATTTTCGCCAGCGCGCCTGACAGAATAAAAAAGAGCCGGTCATTATTATGACAGGCCCTTTTCAATTGTTTATTATATAAAATGGTTATTCCACCTTAGTCACTTTTAATACGTTGGTAGGCAGGTGCAGATGCACGGGTGTACTACCTGTACTTACGAGTATGTCTCCATTTTTTACAAATCCCCTTTCTTTAAGTATCTCTATCTGGTCGTCGATTATATCATCGAGACTATCTTCTTCTGAATAATAAAATGCACGTACACCCCAGCTCAGGCTCAACTGATTTACCAGGCTTCTTTCCTTGGTAAAAATATGCAGGGGTGATTTTGGACGATAGCTGCTTAGCATAAATGCCGTGTACCCGCTCTGGGTCATACCTACCAATGCATCGGCATTTACGTCTCTTGCTATTTTACAGGCATTGTAACAAATGGCATCACTCAAAAAAGACGGGGAGTGGGTTTGCGGCTTCAAATCATCTTCACGGTTATATCGGTATTCTGTATTTTCCACTTCCATGATGATTTTACGCATTGTCTCCACTACAAGCGACGGATGCTGACCAGTTGCAGTTTCACCACTTAACATCACGGCATCTGCGCCTTCCAGTACGGCATTCGCAACGTCGGTAATCTCGCTCCGGTTGGGCTTGGTACGTTCGATCATGCTCTCCATCATTTGTGTCGCTACGATCACCGGTTTTGCCCGGTGGATACTTTTGCGGACCAATTGCTTTTGAATAAGCGGTATTTGCTCAACCGGGAGCTCAACGCCCAAATCACCGCGCGCTACCATGATGGCATCGCTCTCAACGATAATGTCCCGGATATTTGTTAATGCTTCCGGCTTTTCTATTTTGGCAATGATCTTGGTCTTACTTTTTTTCTCGTCCAGTTTACTTCTCAGTATAACAATATCTTTTACACTGCGGACAAAAGACAATGCAACCCAGTCCAGTTTTTGTTCAATGATAAATTCGAGGTCGATTAAATCTTTATCGGTGAGCGCTGGCAGTGAAATCTTTGTATCAGGCAGGTTGATACCTTTTTTGGAACTCAATACACCACCCATGGTCACCTGTACTTTCACATCGTTGTTTTTCTCGATGTTCACAACCTTTACTTCCAGCTTTCCGTCATCGATTAAAATAATATTTCCAATTTTTACATCTTCATGCAGGTTGGGATAGGAAACATAAATCCGCTCCTTGTTGCCCACTACTTTCTCATTGGTGAAAGTAAGTACGTCACCCGGTACTACCATCAGCGCATTGTTTTCAATTTCTCCTACGCGTAGCTTCGGGCCTTGTAAATCGCCCAAAATGGCAATATTATAGGGCTGGGAGCTATTGATTTTACGAATATGATCAATGATTTTCTGTTTGTCTTCATGTGCTCCGTGGGAGAAATTGAGACGAAATACATTCACGCCGGCTTTTACCAGTTCAAGCAATTTTTCGTAGGTATCACATGCAGGGCCCACCGTGGCAACAATCTTTGTTCTGTGAAATGCGTGTTCTATACCAGCCTGTTTATCCATTGACTCGTGCAGGTATTTTGAAAGATGTTTTGACATTTTACTATGATATGAGGTTTAGTGAACGTTTTTTATCTGGGCAATCTGGTTAAATGTACGTCTTTGAAGCTAATACTACAGGGCGTCTTGTCAATCTTTCCGCAAACGGCAGTTACTAGCTGGCCAGGATTTTTACAATTTTCATCCAGTCTTCGCTTATCCGCTGTTTAGCCTTTACCGCTTTTTCCAGTGGGGTATAATGCATTTTATTATTAAGGATACCCACCATTACATTATAGCGTCCTTCCAGCAGCGACTCTACTGCATGGTAACCCATTCTGCTGGCAATTAACCGGTCGAGGCAACTGGGAGAACCGCCCCTTTGTATATGCCCCAAAATGCAAACACGTGTATCTGCATTGGGTAAACGTTCCTTTATTATTTTACTCACTTCTTCCGCACCGCCAAATCCATCACCTTCCGCCACCACAATCATGTTCACCAGTTTCTTCCGCTTTTCTTTTTCGAGGAGAGATGCAATGACTGCTTCAATATCTGTTTTGCGTTCAGGAATAAGAATATGTTCGGCACCGGTGGCAATACCACTGTGCAGGGCGATGTATCCCGCATCCCGGCCCATCACTTCGATGATAAACAGCCGGTCGTGTGCATCTGCTGTGTCCCGAATCTTATCAATGGCCTCCACAGCAGTATTTACAGCCGTATCAAAACCAATGGTAAAATCGGAACCGGCAATATCTTTATCAATCGTACCGGGCAGACCGATACAGGGAATGTCGAATTCTTTGCTGAATTTAAGAGCACCGGTAAATGAGCCATCCCCACCGATTACAACGAGGCCGTTGATGCCTCTTTTCTTCAAATGGTTATATGCCTTTTTACGGCCTTCGTATTCAAAAAACTCCTTGCAGCGGGCCGTTTTCAGAATGGTCCCGCCCCGCTGGATAATATTGGCCACAGAGCGGGATTCCATTTTAATAATATCATCGTCGATCATACCACTGTACCCGCGCATGATTCCGTACATTTCCATTCCGTGATATAAACCTGTCCTCACAACTGCCCTGACGGCGGCATTCATACCCGGAGCATCTCCACCTGAGG
The DNA here is from genome assembly GCA_044223995.1 of Chitinophagaceae bacterium. Lineage (GTDB taxonomy): Bacteria > Bacteroidota > Bacteroidia > Chitinophagales > Chitinophagaceae > JACMLD01. The sequence continues at coordinate 392,775 of JBGALE010000003.1, read as the reverse complement.
TTAACACGCCAATCTTAGAAACTTTCTTTTTTTCGCTCATTTAATTAAAACAGTCGGTTTTATTTAAAAATTTTTCAACCAGCAGCAAGCAACGTTAAAAAATCTTCATCTATTGGCTTATAGAAGCATCAAAAATAAGGATTTGATTCCATACAACAACGGTTTGGTTTTCACCATTCATTATTTGATAACCCCGCAAGCCTCCAATCGATATATTAATAAAAAATGAAGTGCGACCTGTTTGCCCGGCAAAATTAGCACCTGCACGCATGGCATTTGCAAAAAAGCAAATTAATTTCCTCGATTTTTGCACCCACAGAATCTTGGGAAAATGAAAATACTCGTCACAGGAGCCAATGGTTTGCTTGGTCAGCACCTGGTAAAAATATTACTTGAGACTGGCCATCATGTTGTAGCTACCGGCAAAGGACCCTGCAGGTTGCTGTATAAGGAAAAGCATGCCTTTATTTATTACCCCATCAATATCACCGATGATGAAGCCGTCGGTACCATGATGGAAAAAGAGCGCCCTGCAGTAGTAGTCCACGCTGCGGCGATGACCCAGGTAGATGAGTGCCAGTTAAACCAGCAGTTATGCGAAGACATCAACGTAAAGGCGACGGCGCAGCTATTATTACAGGCAGAATCCATCAGCAGTCACTTTATTTATATTTCCACCGACTTTGTATTTGATGGCGAAAAGGGAGATTATTCAGAAGAAGATCATCTTAATCCTGTCAACTGGTATGGATTCACCAAAGTTCAGGCAGAAAGTATAGTTGAAACCAGTGAAATACCCTGGGCGATTGTGCGTACCTGCCTGGTATATGGCAATACGATTTTTGGAACCCGCAGCAATATCGTGAGCTGGGTAAAACAAAACCTGGAAAATGGCAAAGCGATAAAAGTAGTCAGCGATCAATGGCGCACGCCGACCTATGTAGAAGACCTGGCCAGAGGTATTTTACTAATCATTCAACAAAAGGCAACAGGGATCTTTCATATTTCGGGGAAGGATAAGGTAACACCATTTGATATTGCAATAGCCACTGGCAATTTATTCAAACTAGATACCTCACTGATTGAAAAAGTAAACGCCAGTACTTTCTCACAGCCGGCCAAACGCCCGCCGAAAACAGGATTCAATATCAGTAAGGCATCCGGCCAACTGGGGTATGTACCGGTATCATTGGCAGAGGGTTTGAGAAAAATGTATGAGCCTTCACAATAACGGCAGGTGAATTTCGGCCATCATGCACCGGGCACTGCCACCACCGTTGGTTTCAATAGTGGTCAGCGGTGAATGCACGATGGTATTAAAGGATCCGAGTTGTTGTTTTTGATCTTTTGTAAGTGATGCATAAGCCTGCGAAGACATCACCAGTATTTTATCGCCCTTTGCATTTTGCACCTGCAGCATATTACCTGCGAAATGGTTCATCTGATCCAGGGTAATTGGGATAATTTCCTTTCCTGAACCTGTAATGGTTTTCTCCACCTGCTTTCTTTCGGTGTGATCAGGGATGGCATACAGGCAAATCACTACATATTTGTCTGCAACACACATCATCACATTGGTATGATAAATGGCCTGGCCGTCGCTGCCGGCTGCAAAGAAAGATGCTGCCGTATAATTCATTTTGCGGCAAAAATCTTCCAGTATCTTTTTATCTGTACGGGGTGATAAACAAGCGTAAGCGATTTTGTTATCCCGATCCAGCACCATACTGCCGGTTCCTTCCAGGAAAATATCTTTTTCCTCGTAATGGCTGAGGTCAATGGTTTGTTGGATACTGAAGCGTTTGCTGATTTTCAGCAGCACATCATGGTTCCTTTCTTTTCTCCTGTTAACGGCAAACATCGGATACAGCACCACGGTTCCGTCAGCGTGAAAGGAAACCCAGTTGTTGGGGAAAATAGAATCAGGTGTATGTGGTTCGGGTGTATCCTGCACCACGGTTATATCTACGTCGTGGTGCCGGAGCACCGAAACAAAATCATCAAACTCTTTTGCTGCTTTCTGCTGTGTCAGCTCGTCTTCGTTTTTTACCTGGAAAGCATTGTTCACTGCGGTCTCGGCATTATATCCAAATTGGCAGGGCCGTATCATCAACAGGTGAGCGGTGGTTTGCATACATTGATATTTTAAATGTCATCCCGCAACAGCGGCATACTCATGCAGTGAAATCCTCCGCGTGCGCGCGACAATTCGGCGGAAGGCATCAGGATAAGTGTGTTCTCCATTTTTTCAGGGTCTGCTTTCCCTTCCTCCAGTTGATCGATTAACTCATGCGCATGGATCACATCGAATCCATTTTCCTTAAATGCCTCCACGGTTTTATCATTCCTGTCATAGCCCAATACTACGCCTTCGCGCAGGGCCAGCAGGTTGCAGGAGTCTGTCCATTGTTCCCTTGCATCGAATGGGAATTTATTATTTCCCGAATAAATAAAACGTACTTTATCCCCGCATTTCAAATCATTTTCACTGACGTCAATCAACAGTTCTTCGAGGTTATCGAAATACCGTGGGTTATTGATGTCTTTCTTTTTGAATTGAATGATTTTTAACTTTTCATCCTTTCGTTTTTCTTCCAGCACACGCTGCACGGGGTCGGCATCTTCCATCTTCATGGCTTTCCGGGAGAAATGCCCCAGTATCACCCATACATTCCGTTTTACCTGCGTGAAAACAGTGTCGATGTGCATGTAATCACGTTTCTTTGGAATTTTTACCACGGTAATTTTCTTCACCAGGTTTATTTCAAACAAGGCAGTGATTACCTGGTGGGCTGCTTCCATCGTTGTGCGTTCGCTCACGCCAATCAACAAATGATCCTTGCTGACCACCATTACATCCCCACCTTCGAGTGTTACTTTTTTTTCATCGCCTTCTTTTGGGAGCAGAAAATGATGTGAAGTGTCTGGTATTTCAATGATCTTATCGTGGTATGCTTTAAAAAAAGGATGATTGAAGAAAATATATTTTACCAGCAGTGCTTCCCTTGTCCTTGCTTTTTTAGCGGGTTTGTTCAGCAGCACATGATCGTTGATAACGATGCCGATATCGCGGGTGAAAATAAAATTGGGAATGGGGGCAAAGATCATCGTGTCTTCTCCCTGGGTGCCGCTGATAAATGTTTTTGCCAGTAACGCTGGTTCGAGGTCCAGCAGCTCTTTTTGTGTATTGTACGAACAACCTTCAATGGCGCAAACAGAGGCCACCAGTTTTAGTTTTATTTCATGGTCCTCCAGTATCTCAGTGAGCAGCCATTGTAACTCCACTACTTTATCCGAGCGGTAGAATTTTTCATCATTGGGTTTGTAAAACGCACGTTTGGCAGATTTGCTGTCAATTTCTTTCAGCTTCCCTTTTATTTTCGAAGGGTCTAGAAAATACAGGAGCAGTTTGGTATAATAATCATATTCTTTCCTGCGAATGGTATCGAGGTGAACGATGTCTTCAAATAACCAGTCCTGTGCTTTGGAAGGCACTACTTTACCCAATCCACTATCGGGGCTGTGTACCAATAACCGTCGCAGTGCGCCTATTTCGGAGGTAACTTTTACCTGTTCAGCATTATTTTTCATACATGAAGCAATGGTTGATAAATAAAATCAATAAAAGAATGTAAGAGGTCAGCAGGAAACGGGCAGGAGGTTTGTTAGTCCGGGATATAAAAATTCACCGGGAGCAATATTCCGGCAAAGGAAACAATGGAGTTTTTACTGTGCTGAGGTCTTTTCATAAAAAAGCTTCCCCGCAAAAATACGAGATTGCGGGGAAGGAAAAAAGTTAGATATGCAGTAGTCTTATTCGTGTATGGCTATCAGGGGTACATGGCTGTGATAAGCCAGTTTCTTAGTATGGCTGCTTTTAAACAGATTGCCCAGGAATGAATGGTGTTTGGGGATGGTAATTATCATATCGATTTTTTGATCAGATACAAACTGGTTGATCGCATCTACAAAATCGTACAGGCGGATAAATGAATAATCTCTTTCGTAATCGGTTAGGATAGCATCCAGCTTGGCGCGTTCTCTTTTGTATTCTTCGGTTATTTCTACATAATGTTCACTGTCCACGTTCACTACATGCACAAAAGGATTGAAAATATTCAGTAAAGCTTTCAGGCGGGCTTCCGGGATAGTTTTGTCAATGTCTTTGAAATCACTTGTTATCATGACTCTTTTTATACCGGTAAAGCTGGCATCGGGAGGTACAATCATTACGGGGCAGATATTTTTGTTGACCATGTTCAGGGTATTGCTGCCCATAAATATCTGGGAAAGGGGGGAGGCCCCGGTAATGCCCATAATGATCATATCAACGTTGTGTTGCCTGGCTATTTTTTCAAGGCTGCCAATGAATGAACTTTCTTCTTCCGCAATACAGGTAATTTCAATTCCGGGCGCCAGTGACAGCATATCAGATTTTACGCTTTCCAGTGCCAGTTCCATTATTTTTCTGCGGCCTTCATGGTCATTGTACATTACAGACCCGTCAGAACCGGTTTCAATTTTGTCAAAAACATTGTAAAGGATAATTTTCACATCAGGTACTTTCGACACTACCTGCGCTGCAAAGCGCGCTGCATTTTTGGAGGTCTCAGAGAAATCTGTCGGAACAATAAATGTTTTCATTGCATGATGTTTTAATAGCTCTGTAAAGATAGGGGGAATTCATTTTCTTTCACATTGCCTTTCAAACCGGGAAAAATGCTAATTTTCCGGTTAGGCATTTCCATCTAGAAATTATTTTAAGAACGCGATATGAAAAAAACAACCACCTTCCTGATCGGTCTGGTTTCTACTTTTTTATCTGTTGGCCAGTCACCATCCGGTGAACCAGCCCTCATTCCGCAACCGGTATCTCTTACCATGGCTACCGGAACATTCACTCTTCCCAAAAATATCAGTATCCTGGTGCCACCGCAGCAAGCAGAAGTGAAAAATGTTGCTGCTATGCTCGGGAAGAAACTGGGCAATGTTACGGGTTATTCTGTGATTACAAAAGAATCAGTTGCACCAGCGCCCAATTCAATTCGCCTGGTTATTGATAACAGGGAAGAAAAATCCCTGGGAAAAGAAGGCTACCGGCTGGCCGTAACACCCGCAGGTGTTACTATTACCGCGGTTTCTGCCGCAGGAATTTTTTACGGCACACAAACCATGTTGCAATTATTACCACCAGACATTGAAAGCCAGAAAATGGTAAAACGTTCTTCATGGAGTATGCCGGCAGTGCAGGTGATGGATTACCCGCGCTTCGCCTGGAGGGGATTGATGTTTGATGTGTCGCGCCATTTCTTTAATAAGGCGCAGGTAAAAGAATTTATCGACGAAATGGTTCGCTATAAATACAATCTCCTGCACATGCACCTGACCGACGATGAAGGATGGCGCGTAGAAATAAAGGCGCTTCCCAAACTAACGGAGGTAGGTGCATGGAATGTAAAGAAGGTAGGTACATTTGGAAATTTTACACCGCCCACTCCTGATGAACCGAGAAACTACGGCGGCTTTTTTACACAGGATGATATCCGGGAACTGGTAAAATATGCCAAAGAACGATTTGTAAATATCATGCCTGAAATAGATATACCCGGTCACAGTATGGCTGCAGTGGCTTCCTACCCGGAACTTTCCTGCACACCCGGCACCTACACTGTTAACTCAGGAGAAAAATTTATGGAATGGCCTGCCAGTGGTCATTTCTACGGCTTGGTGGACAATACACTTTGTCCTGCCAATGATAAAGTGTATGAGTTCCTTGATAAAGTATTTACTGAAGTGGCGCAATTATTCCCGTTTGAATATATCCATATGGGTGGTGATGAAACCGCCAAGAACTTTTGGGAGAAAAGCGATGCCATCAAAGCACTGATGCAGAAAGAAGGATTGAAGAATATGGATGAAGTGCAAAGCTATTTTGTAAAACGCGTGGAGAAAATCATTGAATCAAAAGGAAAGAAACTGATTGGCTGGGATGAAATACTCGAAGGCGGGCTCGCTCCCAATGCAGTGGTGATGAGCTGGAGAGGTATCAAGGGAGGTATTGAAGCGGCTAAACAAGGACATGAAGTGGTGATGAGCCCCACCACATTCGCCTACCTTGATTATATACAGGGCGATCCTGCTATTGAACCACCGGTATATGCCACGCTGCGGCTGAATACAACCTATTCCTTTGAACCGGTACCGGAAGGGGTTGATCCTAAATTTGTAAAGGGAGGTCAAGCCAACTTATGGACCGAACAGGTATACAACATGCGCCATCTTCAGTATATGGTATGGCCCCGCGGTTTTGCGATTGCAGAAAGTGTATGGTCGCCCAAGGAGAAAAAAAACTGGAAGAATTTTTCTCAACGGGTGGAAAAACATTTCGAGCGCTACAACGCTGCGGAAATAAAATATGCGCCCTCTATCTATGATCCTATCATCACTGCAAAGAAAGATGGTGACGGGCCGTTAAAAGTAGTAATGAATACAGAAATAGACGGCCTGGATATTTATTACAGTTTTGATAATTCTTTTCCCGATAATTTTTATCCAAAATATACCGGCGAAGTAGAAGTGCCGAAAGATGCGGCCCCGATGAAAGTGATTACTTACCGCAATGGCAAACCCATTGGACGTATGATAACAATACCTATCAACGATTTGAAGAAAAGAGCGGATAAAAATTAAATAAAGCGAATAAATAATGAGGGCTCCGAAGGAGCCCTTTATTTTTTTAATGAAGTGTTTACAGTTCGCTGCTGTTTGGCTTTAATACCATGCGAAGCCATGTCAGCCCGATGATGGCAGCCAGCAGGGAAGTAAGCATTATACTGATTTTGGAAGCGGCAACAAAACCCGGCTGATCAAAAGCCAGCAGTGTTATAAAGATGGACATCGTAAACCCGATACCAGCCAGTATACCCGCGCCAATGATATATTTCCAGGTTAATTCTTTTGGCAGGTTGCCGATGCCCAATATTACGGCCAGTACACTCATCAGCACAACACCAATTGGTTTGCCCAGTATAAGACCCGCAAAAATACCTATGCTGCTGGAGGAAGCCAGGTCATTGACCCAGCCATCCTGAATTACAATGCAGGTATTGGCCAGTGCAAATAACGGGAGTACGATAAATGCCACCGGTTTATGCAATACATGCTGCAGTTTGTAGGAAGGCGATTGATCCCCGCCATCACCAAAAGGAATGGCGAATGCCAGCAGCACACCCGAAATGGTGGCATGTACCCCCGAGTGCAGCATAAAATACCACATGGCCACACCACCAATGATATAAGGTATTAGGTTATTTATTTTTAACCTGTTCAGTACAATCAATACCGCAAAAATGCCCAATGCAATACCGAGGTGAAAAAATGAAATGCCCTGCGAATAAAAGAAAGCGATGATAAGTATCGCGCCCAAATCATCGATAACGGCCAATGCTGTCAGGAATACTTTTAGTGATGCCGGCACACGCTTTCCGAGCAATGCCAGCACGCCCAATGCAAAAGCAATGTCTGTTGCCATTGGAATACCGGCGCCGGATTGGGCAGGCTTTCCATAATTGAACAGCAAATAAATACCAGCAGGTAGCAGCATACCACCGATGGCGCCGAATATTGGCAGCAATGCATTCTTCATATCGGATAGTTCCCCGACATAGATTTCTCTTTCCAGTTCAAGTCCGATCAGCAAAAAGAATATGGCCATCAGGCCGTCATTCACCCAATGATCCAGGTGATGACCAGCTATTTCAAAGCCCCATATACCGAGGTAAGTTTGCTGAAAGGATGAATTTGCCAGCAACAAAGACAGCACCGTGCAAATAATCAACACGAGGCCGCCTGCTTTTTCGCTGTTAAAAAATTCGCTGAATAGTTGGGTTAACTTCACCCGGCAAATTTAGCCCTGCCGCCAGATTACCTCAATATTTTTTCTTCCAGGGAACAATAAAGGCCGGATTAATAGAAAAATTGTTCAAATACAATTTTTCCATCCTTTACTTCATATACACAAATTTCATCCAGTAACTGTCTGCCCATTCCTTTCAGCGTTGCATCGAGCGTCATTTCAATACTGAAATAACTGCCGGCTACCAGTGGATCGGATACAGAGCCACCGTGTCTTTCTTCTATCATGGCGGCAAATGCTTTCCCTTTTTCTGCAACTGCCTGAAAACCCCTGGTCGTTTTTACCGGCGCGGAATCAGGTTCGATACAGACAATGTCTTTTGAATACAATTCACTTTGCGCTTCCAATACCTTGCCCTGGCGCATTAATTCCACCAGTCTCTTGGCTACCTGTTCGGTTGTCATAATTTTAATTTTTTTATTTGCAATTGATTTCGTTCAATGACGAGCAGGACACGCAGGGAAGGACAAGTATTTTTAATTTTTTTTCCGCGTTGACATGTTGGAAACACCCGCCGATAGTATGTCACAGGCGATTGAGGTGCAGGAGGGGAAAATCATTATTTCCTAACAACCTGTTGATAACTTTTACGGGGAGAGGTATTTGTGTATAATAAGTGAATAATTATGGGTGCTGTCAGGGAACATCAAAATTTTTCTTTAGCAGCAAAAAAATATATTTGCCCGTTATTCTATAAAATTTCGAATTGTGAGATTAAAGAGTTTAGAAATCAAAGGATTCAAGAGTTTTGCGGACAAGACCGTGCTTAATTTCGACGAAGGCATTACGGGCGTTATCGGCCCCAATGGATGTGGCAAAAGTAATATCATTGACAGCATCCGCTGGGTAATCGGTGAACAGAAGATCAGCCACCTGCGGAGTGAAAACCTGGAAAGCCTCGTGTTCAACGGTTCCAAAACCCGCAGTGCTTCCGGTCTCGCGGAAGTAAGCCTGACGTTTGAGAATACACGCAACCTTCTTCCCACCGAGTTTAATACGGTAACCGTTACCCGAAAATTTTACAAAAGCGGGGAGAGTGAATACCGCCTCAACGATGTACAGTGCCGGTTGAAAGATATCCAGAACCTGTTTATGGATACCGGTGTCAGCACCGACAGTTATGCCATTATCGAACTGGGTATGGTGGATGAAATCATCAAGGACAAGGAAAACAGCCGCCGCCGTATGCTGGAACAGGCTGCTGGTATTACCATTTACAAAACAAGGAAGCGCGAAGCCAAATTAAAACTGGATGCTACCGAACAGGATTTGGCGCGTATCGAAGACTTGTTGTTTGAAATAAACAACCAGTTGAAAAGCCTCGAAAGCCAGGCGAAGAAAGCAGAGAAATACCACGAAATAAAAAAAGAATACCGTGAGTTGAGCATCGAACTGGCAAAAGCCTCCCTCGAAGGATTTAATCTTACTTACCGTGAACTGAACGAGCAGACAGAAACGGAAACGAATAAGAAAATTCAACTGGAAGCAGTCATTGCCGGTGAAGAAGCACAACTGGAACAGGAGAAAGTTGGGTTTATAGAAAAAGAACGTGCCCTGCAAAGTATGCAGCACGAATTCAACGATCTGCTGCAGCAACTGCGCGGCAAGGAGAATGAAAAGAACCTTGCGGGGCAACGCCTCAACTTTTTGCAGGAACGGCTGGCGGGACTGGAAGATTTTCTAAATAAAAGCGAAGGACAATTAAAAGGGCTGGAAGAAAGTATATTGTTTACGCAAACACAGGTGGGTGATGAACAGCAGCAACTGGAAAGCCTGCAGGTGCAACTTGAAGAACTGAAGGGAAGTGTGGAAGACAAAAGAAAGGTGTTTGATGAAAAACGCTCGCATGTGGATAGTTTGCGTAGTGAAAACCTGACCATTCAGCGCAACCAGTTTGAGGCGGAGAAAAAAGTAGCAGTGGCCGATACTTCTATTCAAAATATTCAGCGTGCTATAGAACAACTGGAAGAAGAAAAGGAAACCCGCGCCAGCCAGTTGAAACAACTGGAAGAGGAAAGGACCAGCAAGGAACAGGAACTGGAAAGCAGGAAGACAGATTTAAGCCAGTTGCAGGAACACCACGAAAGAACAAAGGATCAGATATTACAGACACAGGGCGAGGTGGAAGTATTGCGCCAGCAATTGGCAGACGAAAGCCGTAAACTGGATGCCAAGAAAAATGAATTTGATTTGCTGAAGAGCCTGATCGACTCCATGGAAGGTTATCCGGAAAGCGTTAAGTTCCTGCATAAAAACCCCAACTGGAACCATACTGCACCCATTCTTTCCGATATCATTTATGTAAAGGAAGAATTTCGCGCAGCAGTGGAAAATGTGCTGGAACCCTACTTAAACTACTATGTGGTCAATAACCTGCAAGAGGGTTTGCAGGCGGTTCACCTGCTGGATGACAATAAAAAAGGAAAGGCTAATTTCTTCCTCCTCGATAAGTTCAATGAAGTTGACAATTCAGACATCCATCAGCCGGAAGGAACCATACCTGCCATGAGCGTGATTGAAGTGGATGTGCAGTTCAGAAAACTTGCGGAGCAATTGCTGGGAAATGTGTTCATAGCAGAAAATGAAGACGCACTGACCAACAGTAATGGTGCCATTGTACTGGAGAAACATGGTAAATATGTAAAAGGAAAATATTCACTTACCGGTGGAAGCGTAGGATTATTTGAAGGAAAGAAAATCGGCCGTGCAAAGAACCTTGAAAAACTGGCAGAAGAAATTGCTGCGCAGGAAATCGTGGTGAATGAACTGAAGGCAAGTATTCAGCTAAAGCATAATGAAGTAATCGGTTTTAATGAGCAATTGAAGGAAACCGCCATCAAGCAAGCGCAGGAAGATATCAACCGCCTGACCAACCTCGCATTTTCATTACAGAATAAAACAGAAAACTTACACGCAGCACAACATACTTCGCAAAACCGCCTCGAAGAATTGCAGGGTTCATTGCAGGATACGATGAGTGGTGTGGAAGGTGTTCGGAGCGAGTGGATGCAACTGGTCAGCATACTGAATGAATTGCGTGATAAACTGCGCTCCAGCGAGGATGACTACAAAGTGGCAGAGCATGGTTATAATGAAGTAATGGCGAGCTACAACGATTTTAACCTGCAGGTAACGCGCCAGCAAAGTAAGATCAGTGCATTGAAACAGGAACTGGAATTCAAGAATAACCAGTTGAACGATTTGCGAATCCAGATTGAAACCAATGAATCGCAGTTGAAACAAACAAGGGAGAATATTGCGGAAAGCGAACAATCCCTGGCCACTGCGGAGCAGGAGCATGTGACATTGCTGCACAGCAAGGAAGAGGAGGAACGTAAATTAAATGAAGCCGACCAGGCATATTATAACATCCGGAACCAGTTGAGTGAAAAGGAAAGTGAACTGCGCCATAAAGTAAAAGAGCGCGAACAACTGGAACATCTGCTGGGTGAGATCAAAGACCGCCTGAACGAATTGAAACTGCAACTTGCAGGAATGAAAGAGCGCTTACAGGTAGAGTTTAGGATCAACCTGGATGATATACTCGATCAGCCAAGAGCGACGGAAACGCCGGTAGAAGAGCTACAGGAAAAAAGTGACCGGATGAAAAAGCGCCTGGAGAATTTGGGAGAAGTCAACCCAACAGCTATTGAAGCATTCCAGGAAATGAAGAAACGATACGATTTTATTCTTGAGCAGAAGAATGATCTGGTTACCGCGAAAGACAGTTTGCTCCAAACGATCCAGGAGGTGGAAGCAACGGCCAACCAGCAATTTCTCGATACGTTTAATAAAGTGCGCGAAAACTTCCAGAAAGTATTCCAGGCATTGTTTACCGAAGATGATACAGCAGACATGGTATTGGAAAACCCGGAGAACCTGGCAGAAACAGGCATTGATATTGTTGCAAAACCAAAAGGCAAACGTCCTTCTTCCATTAGCCAGTTGAGTGGTGGTGAGAAAACATTAACTGCTACCGCCTTGCTGTTTGCCATTTACCTGATCAAGCCTGCACCGTTCTGTATACTCGATGAGGTGGATGCGCCGCTCGATGACGCAAACGTTGGAAAGTTTACCAATATGATCCGCAAATTCAGCGAAGAGAGCCAGTTCATCATTGTAACACACAACAAACAAACGATGGGTGCGGTAGATGTGATATATGGTGTTACCATGCAGGAACCGGGTGTAAGTAAACTGGTGCCGGTAGATTTCAGGAGTCTCAGCAATTAAAAGTTTCATTCATACTATTGTAAAACCTCTTATATCAGTAAGAGGTTTTTTATTTTTTCATCATTGCTAGTAAATATCCCAGCAGCATTTCGTTATTCTACTATTGGCTTGCATCAACACTGCATCTAACTTCGTTTCACTTTTTGAGGTTGCAATTCTTGTTTTCCAAAACAAGATGAGATGTCGGTCGGTGGTCGGCCGGCATTCTCTTTTTAAGCAGTTACTGCTGTATAAAAAACACAACCCTTCTCCAATTGTATTATTTTAGCGAATAATTTTTCGCTATGCGCACAGTACTACTGTTATTAGCCTCCAATATCTTTATGACTTTCGCCTGGTATGGTCATTTAAAAAGCACTGGCATGCCTTTGTGGAAAGCCATTTTAATCAGTTGGGGGATTGCATTTTTTGAATATTGCCTGATGGTGCCCGCTAACAGGCTTGGGTATACGAATGGCATGAATGGTTTCCAGTTGAAGATTACACAGGAAGTCATCACGCTGGTTGTGTTTGCCGTATTTGCCATACTATACCTGAAAGAACCGTTTCACTGGAAATACCTGGTAAGTTTTGCCCTCTTATTGGGAGCCGTATATTTTATGTTCAGGAAATAAAGGCGGTTGCAGGTAGCCGTTATTTTTCAAACACCAGCATCGGGTATTCACCTTTCAAGCCGCATACTTCCGGGTCTTTTTCTTCCTTCTTATAAACCCAGTCAAGGATCTGTTTCCCAAATAACCAGGAATGGAGATAATACCGCATGAAGTGCACACTCAGCGAGCGCCAGACACGCAATGTATATGGGGGGAGGTTGTTCTTGAAATATTCGGGGCTGTGCGCATAATAATACAAACGGCGGCCCGCATCTTTTTTACCTGCGAGTTTTGCAAAGCCATCCATTATCCTGTTTTTGATATATACAAAACCACGGAAAGGCAGCATCCAGAAATTCATCCAGGGTGAGTGCTTGAACCATTCGTACACCACTACGCCTTTGCAGCCTTTCTTCAACAGGCGGTACAGTTCTTTAATCGCAGTGGCCTGTTCGTCTTTTGGAATATGATACACTGTATTCAATGACACAAACCCATCCATCACGCCATCTTTGAATGGCATATTGGTCATATCAGCCAGCACACACAATCCTTTATCACCGAGTTTTCTTTTACACTCACTGAGCGCAGTAAACGAAAAATCGACGCAAACACGATATTTATAATTGGCAGAATATTGCAGGTAGTCTGGGTATTGCAGGGCACCGGAAGCGGCATCCAGCATATAGGTACCGGAAGGATTGAGAAACCTGCTAACGCGGTCATGGCACTTTTTAATATAATCCTGTGCAAAAGGGCGAAGGTCTTCAAATATCACAGCATCCTCATAATTGCCTGCTTCGTCGGTAAACCAGCCTTTTTGGTCGTAAAAATTTTTTACCAGTTGTTTGTCTTCATTGATCGTATCCTTGATGATTTTATCCTTTGAGTCAACGACAGCGAGGTCTTTTAGCAGTAAAACGATTTCTTTGATGATGGGATAAATAAACGCGCCATCTACAGTTATTAGTCCTTTGTCAATGCGTTCAGTGAAAGGTTTGCCATCAGCCTGCCACAGTTGCCCTGCTGCAGATTTCTGGTTTAAAAGGTTTATTTCTTCTGGCTGAAGGGCTCTCAGGTTTTTTCCGGTTAAGGGGCACTTTAGTATCTCGATCCATTCCATGGGTTTCTTTTTAAAATCGGGCTAAAATAAGGTTTACTGCTGATATGTGCAATAACGCGAACAGGTAGCCGTGGCAAAGCTGTGGAAAGCCTTGCCGGTACTGGTTTTCAGCGATGATTATATTTTATTTCCAAAGCAGTCGTGCAATCCGGCCATTAGCGCCTGCCAGCAAAACCAGTTTTCCAGATTTTGCTTTCCTGCAAACATGAAAGCTTTCCCCGCTGATGAGTGTCCAGTTCATGCCACCATCGGTGGAAACATCGACGCCACTGGTGCCACAGGTTATCAATTTTGTTTTACTGATGAATTCCACGCAGGACCGATATCCGTGCGGCGCTTTGTCAGGCGTTATCCAATGTTTGCCGCCATCTGTGGTCAGGGTACAGTTACCTTTTGTGACCGTATCGGCTGTAAAGTCGCCGCCCACAACTACAAAGTAGCTGCTTCCTTTTCTCTTTTCATGATCGCGAACAGCAATTGAATTGGCGCCGGTGGATTCCTTTCCCATGGCAAGGGGAAGATCGATCGGGTTCCCTTTGGAGAAAAAACGGGATTTCAACCCGCCACTGATAAAACAAGCTTCACCGGGATCGAGCGCCCTGATATTGGTGCCGCTGGAAGCAAAACATGCTTCCCCCGAATCGGCAGCAGGTGATTTGTCAAAACTGATTTCCTGCCAGCTATTTCCCCCATCGAAAGTGCGTGCAATAAAAAATTTTCCATCGATGGGATCACCGATAACGATGCCACTTTCCTGGTTCCAAAATTCCATCGCATCGAGAAACATTCCTTTTGTTGCATTTTCATAGACGAGTTTCCAATGTTCACCTCCATCGATTGTTTTCAGTATCACGGCGGGTTCTGCTACAGCCATGATGATGGCAGTCACTGCGTCGAACGCTTCGATATCCCGGAAATCTCTTTTTTCAAATCCTTTTACCGTCATCCATTTCCATGTTTTGCCACTGTCGACGGTTCTGGCCACAGTACCATTGCTGCCGCTCACCCAGGCAACTTTGTCATTCACGACGCTCAATCCACGAATGGATATTTTATTGTCGGTGCTGAGTATTTCTATTTTTTGTGCATTGGCCCTGATAAAAAAACAAAGTAACAGCAGGCAATTGAATATTCTCATGGTAATCGCGGTTAAATATGTCCGAAGGTAGCATGATTCGGGTATGAACAAAAAAAAGCCGTGCATGTGCACGGCTGATGTTTCACTCTTGAATTGTTGTTATCCCTGTAAAAGTTTTGAAATATTGGCGAAGCTGGTAGCGGCACTGGCAAATGCATCGGCAGGCATATCGTGCTCAACATAAAAATGCTTCATGCCCGCTGTTTTTGCCGCGTCAAATATCCTTTTGAAGTCAATGGTACCGGCTCCCACTGGTAATATGGTTTCGTGTTTTGCATCGAGATCTTTTACATGCCATTGCGGGAAGCGGCCCGGGTGTTCTTTGAATAAATCCAGCGGGTCCTTTCCACCCTTGGTGGCCCAGGCAAGATCGAGCTCCATTTTTACCAGGTCAGCGCTCGTTTCTGAGAGGATCAATTCATAGGGGATTTTTCCCTCTACTGCCCGAAATTCTGCATCATGGTTGTGGTAGGCGAAATTGATTCCTGCTTTTTTACAAGCTTCACCTGTTTTATTCAAAACTTCGATGGAAGATTTAATTTCATCCAGTGTATTGATGGGCGTATTGGCACACACTAAAAATTCTACACCACCTTCCGCAGCTTCGTCCACCAGTACCTGCATATTATCTTTCAGGTTGCGCATCGGCGGAATCGTGATTGGCTTGCCATCCGGGCCATTGGGCAATTTGGCTCCCGGTGGTAATTTAAAAGGCGCTCCCAGCACATGATGTGATTTCCAGGAAAGACCAAGGTCTTTTAAGAATGCATTGAATTCCTTTGGCTTCATCCCATAATAGCCTCCCTTTTTGCTAAAGGCAGATTCAATTTCCTTATATCCGATGGCTGCCACTTTTTTCAAAGTACCTGGAACATCATCATCGATGACATTGAAAAATGTGAACAACTGGATACCAACTGAAATGGAAGCTTCGCTTTCAAAAAATGCGGCTGCATTTTTTGAAAAAGCCATTCCACCTAATAAAATAGCGCCGGTTTGCTGAAGGAATTTTTTACGGGTATGCATACAGGTTAAGTTAATTGGTTAATAAGATAGACCATATCCAAATTTGTACAATGGATCTTTGCTGTCGTACGGAAGATCTTCTTTCTGGTTGCGAACTGCTTCCATAGATGACGGCAGTTCAAAAGGAAGTTTACCGCCTGGCTTTGCCTTACCAAAGATGACATCCAACACGGCTTCATCACTGGCGCCAAAATCTGCCAGCAGCCCCTTTGCTTTTGCACTGATTTCTGGAATAACCGCCGGCCGATCGAGATAGATATCAACAATGGTGGGAACCGCATTCAGTAACTGCAGGATGCTGTCTTTTTTGGTTCCTTTGAAATCGAGATCGCCGTGATGAAACATTCTTGCCATAAAATTTTTTGAATCAACCGGAACCCAGGGTGTAGTTAAACGGATGATGGCGATATCTGCCTGTTCCGGCTTTTCAACTACAGTGGCATACTGTGCCGCCACTTTTTTATCAATATTCTCGACATAGATTTTTAATTTCCCCATCTGCAGCGGCAACTTACCACCATCGTTTTTTAATAAGGTCATGGCCCGGCGCTGAGAAGCTGCTGCTTCTTCCTTGAAGGTGGCTGTAGCAAATACTTTTTCAGAAGCCGCAGGATCAACATAAGGGTTTTCAAAAAGCCCGAGTTGGAATTTCTGGCGCAATAACCGCCTGATGCTTTCATCAATTCTTTTCTCCGAAACCTTTCCTTCCTTTACCAGTTTTACCACCAGTTCAGGGCAACTTTCACCGCCAAACTGATCTACGCCAGCGTCAATAATTTTCTTAACCCTTTCTTCGGGGCTGAGTTTTTCTACACCCCAGGCCCGCGCAGGCCAAACAAATGCGCCCATATTGGCATCATTCACCAGTCCCCAATCAGTACACACCACACCATCGTAATGATATTTGTTGCGCAGCAAACCGGTAATGATGTCTTTGTTATAGGAGAAGCCAACATTTTCGCTGGTTTGATCAGTTGGTACACCATAGTAGGGCATAATGGAAGCAGTATTTGCTTTGAATGCTGCTTCAAAAGGAATGAGGTGGTAATTAAAATTTTTACCGGGGTATACCTGTCCTTTCTGAAATTCAAAATGCGGGTCAAGACCTTCTCTCTGTGGCCCGCCGCCGGAAAAATGTTTGGTCATGGCAGCAACACTGTTGGGCCCGAGCTGTTTTCCCTGTAACCCCATTACATAGGCGCGGATCATTTTAGCAGACAGATTGGCGTCTTCACCAAACGTGCCACTGATACGCGGCCAGCGTGGTTCTGTTGCCAAATCAGCCATGGGATGCAATGCTTCGCGGATGCCGACGGCCATATATTCCTGGCGGATAACATCGGCAAACCTCTCCATGAGTTTTTCATCGCCAATGGCTGCAAATCCCAATGGCTCGCACCACTGCGAAAAATCAGTAGCTGCCATGGAAAATATATTGGCAGAAAAATGATTTCTTGGATCGGAAGCGATGGTAACGGGGATGCCCAGCCGGGAATTCTCTGCTTCTTTTTGTATTGCATTGTACCCCTTGACCCATGCTTTGGTACCGGGTGCAACCCAAAAATTGAAATGGTTCATCTTTTTGCCATTGATCAGTTCACCCGGGCCGGCCAGGTTGGCAAACATACCCTGTCCCGGACGTTTTTCAATGGTGCCATCTTCATTGATGAGGGTACCATTGATGAACATCATGCCTGCTTTTTCCTCGATGGTCATTTGTTTGATCAGGTCATCGATTCTTTTTTCGGTGGGCTGCGATTTGTCCTCGTACACATCCATCTTACTATTCTTATTCAGATCACGGTAAGCCGCCTGGTAAGGCTTTTTATGTATCCACGATAGTATAACGGTGAGGCACAGTGCAGAGACTATGCAGGCTGCAAGGAGTTTTCCGGCAAGCTTTTTCATTTGTCAGTTTTTAGAAACAGAATAATATAATGCAATGCGTCAGAGTGACACAACTTAAGTATTTCTGTGTAAATGGCAAAAAAAATGATATTTTTATTTTATTTCGCGGAATCAACATTGCCATGCCAGCTAACAAGGACATACAAAAATTTATGGAGGAAGGGGAGAAGCTGTTCCTGCCTTCTTTATCGGTCGACTGCGTCATATTCGGTTTTCACAACAATGAACTAAAAGTATTGCTGTTAAAAATGCGCAATGTGGACAAGTGGAGCCTCCCCGGTGGATTTATATTTAAAAATGAACATACCGATGCGGCGGCTGCCCGTGTATTAAAAGAAAGAACGGGGCTGTCGGAATTGTTTTTACAGCAGTTCTACATTTTCGGCGAACCTTCCCGTTCGGATAAAGCCGTTCATCTCCGTTCAATGAAAGCAGAAGGGATTGTTCCCGATGAATCACACTGGATATTGCAAAGATTTGTCACCATAGGTTATTATGCACTGGTAGAATTCTCCCATGTAACGCCCATACCAGATGAGTTATCCATTGCCTGTGAATGGTACGGCCTGGACAATGCACCCGAACTGATGATGGACCACCAGCAGATACTGGATAAAGCACTCGAATCGCTTCGCCTGCATTTAACTTATCACCCGGTTGGTTATAACCTGTTGCCGGATACATTTACGATGCCGCAACTGCAAAAATTATATGAAACCATCCTCGGAAAAAAACTGGACCGCCGCAATTTTCAACGAAAGATGCTGGCATATAAAATCCTGAAGCGGATGAAGGAACGCAAGCGGGGCGGGGCGCATAAATCACCTTACCTGTATTGTTTTGATTTACGCAAATACCACAAGGCACTGAAAGATGGCCTGCAGGGTGGATGGTAATTGGTTGCTGACTGAATTCATTACTAATAATATACTGCTGCTGTGAAGATATTTTCCTGGACGATGCTGTTATTATGTTGTTGTACGGCCTTATTGGCGCAAAAAAAGAACCAGTCTTTTCAATTACACATAACCAAAGCTGCTTCACCGATTACGATTGATGGTAAAATGGATGAGCCTGCCTGGCAACTCGCTGACTCTGCCGTATCGTTTTATATGGTTTTGCCCATGGATACCAGTCTTGCCAATGTTAAGACCACGGTGAAGATGAGTTATGACAAAGAAAATCTCTACATCATTGCCATTTGTTACAATGAAAGAACCGGCCCTTACATGGTGGAGTCATTGCGCCGGGATTTTAACTTTGTCAAGAACGATAATTTTCTTTTGTTCATGGATCCCTTCGAGGATCAGACCAATGGTTATTCATTTGGCGCCAATGCAGCCGGCGCACAATGGGATGGTACCATGTATGAAGGAGGGAAGGTCGATTTGAGCTGGGAAAACAAATGGACATCAGCGGTCACTAATGATAAAGACCGCTGGATCTTTGAAGCGGCGATACCTTTTAAAAGTATTCGTTATAAAAAGGGCATAAAGGAATGGGGCATTAATTTCAGCAGGAATGATTTGAAGTCACGCGAAAAATCCAGTTGGGCGCCCGTGCCCCGGCAATTCCCTACTGCTTCACTGGCTTATACAGGTACACTGGTATGGGATGAAGCGCCACCATCTGCCGGCTCCAATATTTCTGTCATTCCCTATTTGCTGGGTGGTATTTCGAAAGATTATGAAAACAAAACAGCTCCCGTATATAAAAAGGAAGCGGGCGTAGATGCAAAGCTCGCATTAGGGTCATCGATCAATGTTGACCTGGCGGTTAATCCTGATTTTTCACAGGTGGAAGTTGATAAACAGGTGACCAACCTTGACAGGTACGAATTATTTTTCCCGGAGAAAAGACAATTCTTCCTGGAGAACGGCGACCAGTTTTCCAATTTCGGTTATGCGTCGGTGCGGCCTTTTTTCTCCCGGCGTATTGGCCTTAATGCACATATTGATTTCGGTGCAAGGCTGAGTGGTAAACTGGATAAAAACTGGCGCATTGGTGTGATGGATATGCAGACAGCAAAGGTGGATTCTGTTGGGTTGCCGGCACAGAATTTTTCCGTCGTGGCATTGCAACGTAAGGTATTTGCCCGGTCCAATATTGGTTTTCTTTTTATCAATAAAGAATCCATCGCCTATCACCCGGATTTAAATGGCAGCAAACCGCTGTATTCATCCTACAACCGAAATGCAGGACTTGAATACAACCTGGCTTCTTCCAATAACCTGTGGACGGGAAAGGTATTACTGATTAAATCATTCAGCCCGGGAAAAAGCGGGCAGGATTTTGTTCATGCCGGTCATTTGCAATATGCCAGCAGGAAATGGTTGTTATTGGGACAATACGAGGCTGTTGGAAAGAATTACAATGCGGAAGTGGGCTATGTTCCCCGGCAGGGTTATGTAAAACTTAATGCAGTGGCAGGCTATAACTTTTTCCCGGGAGGAGGAAGCATACTGGCACATGGGCCACAATGGACCACCACCTATTTTTTTAACAGCCACCTGTCACGCACCGATTATGAGCATGTTTTTTCCTACCTGTTTACATTCAGGAACAGGAGCACACTAAATGCCGGTATTTTGCAGGACTATGTTCAGTTGCTGCAGCCATTTGATCCCACCAATAGTGCTAAGGATTCATTGGTTGCGGGCAGTATTCATAAATGGAAAACAGTGGGTATTGATTTTGTATCAATGCCGCAAAAATTGCTGACCTATACGATTTCGGTTAGGTATGGTGGTTATTATGCAGATGGAAAGAAATTTACATTTTCGGGCGATATTGGCTACCGGTTCCAGCCTTATGTCAGCATTTTGCTCAGCCTGAGTTATAATACCCTTCAGTTGCCAAAGCCCTGGGGAGACACACATTTCTGGCTGGCAGGACCCCGGATTGATATCACCCTGACGAACAAACTTTTCATCACCACCTTTCTGCAATACAATGAGCAATTGAATAATATGAACCTGAATACACGCCTTCAATGGCGTTATAAACCTGCATCTGACCTGTTTTTTGTATATACCGATAACTATTACCCGGCGCCAATCTTTGTGAGAAACAGGGCGGTGGCCCTGAAATGGACCTACTGGTGGAATCTCTGAGAATTTTTCCCGATTTTGGAATGTTAAGGATGAAAAACTGATACCAAAGAAAAGTTTTTTTCGTTTTAAACCTTGCTGAAAAGCACAGGTCTGATATGACCGTAAACTAAAAAACCAATACCGTATGATCACGAAAAAAATTACCCTATTTGCCCTGACCGCTCTTGCCCTCACAGGCGTTTACCTGGCCTCCTGTAAAAAAAGTTCAGCATCAAAAGATACAGATGTTGAATCAGCTCAAAACAATGCATTGGCCGAAGCACAGTACAACGACGTTACCACGCTGGTTGACCAGGCTGCTTTGAGTGGCGATGTAATTGTTGGCGTTGCCGGTGGCAATTCAGGAAATGGCGCCGATGGTTCGCTCGGTTCTTCCTGCGCAACCATAACACTGGACACCGTAAGTTCACCCCGCAGTATTATTATTGATTTTGGTGCTGCCAACTGTCTTTGTAAAGATGGCCGCAACCGCCGCGGAAAAATCATTGCTTCTTATACTGGCCGTTACCGCGATGCTGGTACCGTTATCGGTATTACATTCGACGGTTACTTTGTAAACGACAACCAGGTGAAAGGAACCAAAACGGTTACCAACCAGGGAAGCAACAATGCCGGTCACCCGGTATATAAAGTGGAAGTAAATGGACAGATTATTAAAGCCAATGGTGGTGGAACCATTACCTGGGTGTCTACGCGCCAGCGCGAGTGGGTATCAGGTTTTGATACTTCTACCTGGCTGGATGATGTGTATTCAATTACTGGTTCTGCCAGTGGTACCAATGCCAATGGTAAATCATATACTATCAATATCACACAACCATTGATTCGTAAGATGGATTGTCGTTGGTTTGAAAGCGGCGTACTGGAAGTAACGCCTGAAAATGAGCCAACCCGTACATTGGATTATGGTAATACTGGTTGCGATCCGAATGCAACAGTTACCATCCTGGGATATAGTTTCCCGGTAGTGTTATACTAACCTATTTGTTATATTATGCAGAAAGCACCGCAGCGACATGTTGCGGTGTTTTTATTTTTCAGTCCAGTAGTCAACCACCAGTACTTTATCCATGTAAGGCTTCGCAAAATCAACAAATGCTTTATGCGCGGGATGCGGTAAATATATTTCCCGGTCTTTCTCTGATTTGAATGTTACAAAGAAGCAATGCGTGAATTCCTGGTTCAGGTTTTCGGGGCTGTTGTTCTTTCCCCACTCAAAACTTTTTATCTCTTTAATTTTTGATGGCAGTTGACAGAAGGCGTCTTCCACTGTTTTTATTTCGTCACTGGTGCTGGTGCTTTTGAATTTTACGAGTACAATATGCCGCAGCACTTTACCGGAAGATTTTTGGGCTGATTGTGCCTGAGTGATGCTTGTCATAGCAAGTGATGCTATTAGAATTAGTAATAATTGTTTCATACAGCAGTTTTGTTGCTACAAGTTAATGAAAGCTGTTATGCACCCGCCATAAAATTTACCTTATGTGCACGATACAACACTGGTAAGGTGCAGGTAAGCCTCTTTGAAAACGCTGTTCAGGGTTGGCGTACATGCCTTACCTTTGCCGCCGGTTTAAAAAATGGTGTCAGCCATTGTTTTGGCGCAGAAACCCATCATTACAGAACAGGTATGAAGTATAACATCGAGATCAGTAAGCGGCGGACATTTGCCATCATTTCCCACCCGGATGCGGGTAAGACCACACTGACGGAAAAATTTCTTTTGTTTGGCGGCGCCATTCAAACAGCAGGTGCAGTAAAGAGCAATAAGATTAAGAAACATGCCACCAGCGATTTCATGGAAATTGAAAGACAGCGTGGAATTTCTGTGGCCACCAGTGTAATGACCTTTGAATACAAAGACACACTGGTCAACCTGCTGGATACACCCGGTCACAAGGATTTTGCTGAAGACACCTACCGGACACTGACGGCCGTGGACAGTGTTATCCTGGTCATCGACAGCGTTAATGGGGTGGAAGCGCAAACCAGGAGGTTGATGGAAGTGTGCCGGATGCGCGATACACCGGTAATAGTATTTATCAATAAGATGGACCGTGATGGTAAGAACCGTTTTGATTTACTCGAAGAAATAGAAAAAGAACTGAATCTTCCATTGCACCCGATGACATGGCCCATCAACAGCGGTAAGGATTTTAAAGGCGTTTATAATTTACACGACAAAAGCCTTGTCCTCTTTGCTGCCAATACAAAGGCTAATGATGAAGATGTGGTGGAAATAAATGATTTGAACAATCAATTGCTGGATGAAAAACTGGGAGAGAAGGATGCCGCTATTTTGCGGGAAGATGTGGAACTGGTAGACGCCGTGCATGGTGAGTTGAAGGCAGAGGACTATCGCTCGGGAAAAGTAGCTCCCTTATTTTTCGGAAGCGCCATAAATAACTTTGGTGTACGTGAAATGCTGGATACATTTATCAGGATTGCCCCGGAACCTCAATGCAGGGAAACCACTTTGCGATCCGTATGCCCTGATGAAGTAAAGCTCAGTGGTTTTATATTTAAGATTCATGCCAACCTTGATCCCAAACACCGCGACAGGATTGCATTCATGCGTATTTGTTCGGGTAAGTTTGAAAGGAACAAGTATTATCATCATGTGCGCCTTGATAAAGATATCCGTTTTAGTAATCCCTACAGCTTCCTCGCACGCAGCAAGGATGTTATTGAAGAAGCCTATCCCGGCGATGTGGTGGGTTTGTTTGATACTGGTAATTTTAAGATAGGCGATACACTGACCGAAGGGGAGGATTTTTATTTTACAGGCATCCCTTCCTTTTCCCCTGAAATTTTTAAAGAGGTGGTGAACAAAGACCCGATGAAGACTAAGCAATTGGAAAAGGGTTTGCTGCAATTGACGGATGAAGGTGTGGCGCAGTTATTTACCCAGTTTGGCGGTAATAAAAAGATCGTCGGTTGTGTCGGTGAACTGCAGTTTGAAGTAATCCAATACCGTTTATTACAGGAATACGGAGCTTCTGTTGAATTCAGGGCATTACCATTTTACAAAGCATGCTGGCTGACAAGCAATGACCCGCAGAAGCTGCTGGATTTTTCAAGGTTCAAACAAAGCAATA
Organism: Chitinophagaceae bacterium; assembly: GCA_044223995.1. Lineage (GTDB taxonomy): Bacteria > Bacteroidota > Bacteroidia > Chitinophagales > Chitinophagaceae > JACMLD01. The sequence goes on along the minus strand of JBGALE010000003.1, from coordinate 368,628 downwards.
TTGCGGAAGACAAAGACGGGCATATGGTGTACCTGGCACAAAGCGAATGGTTCCTGAATACTGAAAGGACAAACAACCCCGCTATCACTTTTCATTTTACGTCAGAAATTCATAAAGAGTCTGTGTGAAACTTTTTGAAACAGAACGGCTGTATGTAACACAGTTTACCAATGGCGATTTCGATAACGTGTACGCCATTTATGGTGATCCTGTTGTCATGCAATACATCCGTCCTGCTATCAGCAAGGAAGCAGCGGGCAAATTACTAAACGATCAGCTAAACAGTTACGGCAACCCATATTACTACGGCCGTTTCTCGGTGGTGGAAAAAGGCAGTAATGCGTTTGCAGGTAATTTTGTGCTGCGCTATACCGAATCTATACAGGGAAATGAAATTGGGTATGCATTTGTGCCTGCTGCATGGGGAAAAGGATATGCTACTGAATTAACCAAAGGTGGAGTGGATTTTGCTTTTAATGAAGTTGGTTTGGATAAAATATATGCGATTACCAATACACAACACCAGTTGTCGCAGAAAGTATTATTGAAATGCGGCTTCCATCAATTGCCCAATTTTACCGATGAAGGGAAAGAACTATGTTTGTTTGAGATTATCAAACCGGTAACATGATAGAAACAGAAAGGCTCGTCGTAAAACCATTGAATTACCAGGAACTTCTTACTTATCTCGAAGGCAATAACAAACTGGAAAGAGAATGGGGCCTTCGGTTTACAGGAAGGACTGTTTCACCGGATATCAGGAAAAGAGTGAAAGAAGAAGTAATACCCATCATGAAAAACCTGGGTGAAGAAGAACAACTGTATCAAACATTCTGGCTGGTCATTGATAAAGTTTCTTTGAGTATCGTTGCCGAACTGGGGTTTAAAGGGCTACCCAACGCACAGGGAGAAATTGAAATTGGTTATGGAACGATGCCATCGCAGCAGGGAATGGGATATATGACAGAGGCAGTAGGTGGTATATTGCAATGGGCGGCAGGACAAAAAGCAGTATCGGCAGTTCTCGCTTCTATTGATAAAGACAATAAAGCTTCCATCCGTATTGCAGAAAAAAATGGTTTCGTACTGTACGATGAAAAGCCACCGCTCCTCTGGTGGAAGAAGGCCGTAAAGTGACTACAAGATAGCCTGTACGCCGGTATAATTTTGTGGCGTAATTTTTTTCAATTCTTTTTTAACGGAACTGGCAATCTTTAACCCGTCAATAAATTGGTGGATACTTTCTTTGCTGATGGTTCCATTGCCGCGGGTCAAATCCTTCAGTGCCTCATAAGGCCTGGGATAATTTTCCCTTCTTAAGATAGTTTGTATGGCTTCTGCTACCACGGCCCAGTTGTTATCGAGGTCTTCATTGAGTTTGGCGGGATTCAGTACCAGTTTGCTCAAACCTTTTTCAATCGATTTAACGGCAAGTATGATGTGTGCGAATGGAACACCAATATTGCGCAGCACGGTTGAATCTGTCAGGTCACGCTGCAAACGGGAAACCGGCAATTTGGAAGACAGGTATTCGAGCAATGCATTGGCAATACCGAGGTTACCCTCTGCATTTTCAAAATCGATTGGGTTTACCTTATGCGGCATGGCCGATGAACCTACTTCTCCTTTTTTTACTTTTTGCTTGAAATAATCCATCGATACATAGCTCCAGATATCGCGGCTGAAATCTATCAGTATGTTATTGATGCGTTTCATCGCATCAAAATGTGCGGCGAGGTTATCGTAATGCTCAATTTGTGTGGTGAACTGCTGGCGGTGCAGCCCCAGTACATTTTCAACAAACTGGTTGGCCAACTGTATCCAGTCTTTTTTCGGAAAGGCTACATGATGTGCATTGAGGTTACCGGTAGCGCCACCAAATTTGGCAGTGAAGGGAACATTGATGAATTGTTCCACCTGGTTTTGCAATCTTTCTACGAACACCATCATTTCTTTACCAAGAATGGTAGGGCTGGCAGGTTGTCCGTGTGTACGGGCCAGCATGGGTACATTCATCCAGTCATCTGCCAGCAGGCTTAGTTCACGGTTGAGGTTAAGTATCGCGGGCAGGTATTCAAACTCCACGGCATGTTTCCACAAAAGCGGCACAGCGGTATTATTGATATCCTGTGATGTCAATGCAAAATGTACCCATTCCTTTTCGTTGTCAAGACCTGCTGCTTCGAGCTTTGATTTGATAAAATATTCAACTGCCTTTACATCATGGTTGGTAATGCGCTCCGTTTCCTTGATTTCCTGTGCATCTGCCAGGCTGAAGTTCTCGCTGACGTCCCTGAGTATTTTTTTTGATTTGGCAGAGGTATTGAAAAATTTCTTTTCTGACAGAAAAAGATAGTATTCTATTTCCACCAGCACACGGTATTTCATCAGTGCAAATTCAGAAAAGTAATCGCTCAAATGCTGCACTTGTTTACGATAGCGTCCGTCAATAGGTGATATGGCCGTCAGCGGATTTAATTCCATAGCTTAAATAAAGTAATCTGTGTGGTGATGCCTATATTTGTGCCCAAAATTAAATTAAATCCGGCTAACAACAGGGATAATATATGGAATGGTATGACCGGAAGCAATACATGGAGCCGGAATGGCATTGATATAAGTGATGGTCAGTTATCCCTTTTGTGACGATTATTGCAGAACAATGGACACAATTAAAGCAGGGGCGGTAAGTTATTTCAATACAAAACCTTTGATCTACGGTTTTCAGCAGGGTATGATGAAGGATAGGGTTCAATTAATAACCGATTATCCCTCGAATATTGCCAATAAGCTGCTGGATGATGATATTGACCTGGGTCTTGTACCAGTAGCCATCATTCCCCTTTTAAAAACACCGTTTATCATCAGCGATTATTGTATCGGCAGCAACGGGCCAGTCGCTTCTGTTGGGCTGTTCAGCGATGTGCCGGTGGAAGAAGTGGAAGAAGTATTGCTGGATTACCAAAGCCGGACCAGTGTGCGGCTGGCAAGGATATTATTAAAAGATTACTGGAAAAAAGATGTACGCATTACCGATGCAAGAGAAGATTTCCGGGAACAAATAAAAGGAAGAGTGGCTGGCGTGGTGATTGGAGACCGTGCATTTGAACAGAGAAATATTTCCAAATACATGTATGATTTTGGAGAGGCCTGGAAAAACCTGACTGGTTTGCCCTTTGTATACGCGGCATGGGTAAGCAATAAACCGCTTGATAAAAACTTTATCGCATCTTTTAATGAAGCGACAGCACTTGGGTTGCAGCAACTGGACGAAGTGCTGAAACAAAACCCTTATTCATTATTTGATTTGAAAACTTATTTCACCCGCCACATGAGTTATAGACTGGATGATGACAAACGAAAAGGCCTCAAGTTATTCCTGCAAAAAATAGCGGCCTACCAGCTTTGATATCACTTGCTGGTGATCTTCTTCTTAATGATGTGAAATAATTCAGGCAAATCCGGGGTTAGTTTCAACAGGAAACTTCCATAGATAAACAAAGCGGAAAATATCGCGGAGCGGAGCACGATACCAGTAAGCCCGTGAATATGGATGCAAATAAAATAAGAAACAGCGTAGCCAAATAAGCCCAGTAATATGGCATAGATCGTCTTGAAGGAGAAAGGCCACATGCCAAAGCGCTTATGTATAAATATTAAGCGGACAATATTATATATGGTAAACGTGACAAAGGTTGCCATAGCAACGCCATCCATACCTTTCCATCTTGCCATTACTATATTGAGCGGAATGGATATTGCCAGCAGCAGTATGCCTGAATAAAATTCAAACCGCCACGCGGGAGAAGTGGAGATAACAGCAGCATTGATACCGGTACCGAGCTCCAGCATATTGTAAATACCCAGTATCAGGAAAACCGTTTTTCCCGATGAAAATTTTTCCTGTATATGAAGAAAGGAGAGGCCGTCATCATAATTCAGCCAGATATTATAAAAGAGGAAAGTGCTGATGAGAAGCAGGTTGATGGCAGAACGCTTATATATTTTTTCAATCTCCGCCCTGTTTTTATCCTTCCAGTGTTGGGCAATCAATGCCCCACCGATAGATTGCATACCCCTGTAAGGGACCTGCAGGATGGCAGCAGCAAACTGGTTGAGCGAATACACGCCAGCATCTGTCAGGCTTTTGGCCCCGGCAAGTGCAATGGTATCAATCTGTCGGGCAATACCATTGATAACAATACCGGCATACACAAAACTGACATAAGTTGCTACTCGTTTTCTGAACCGTTTGGTGACATAACTTATTTGCAGGGAAAAAAGTAGCTGGTGCGAAAAAAGCAAATACAGCACAATAATAAAAACAATCACCAGGTAGATACAACAAAACGATATAATGAACGTGCGAAAATCAACAAGGTTGAACGCATATAATCCAATCAAAATTAGCACACCGATACGGTAAGCTGTTTCCTTCATGAAATTTGGCAGTACCGTTCGTTTTAAAGTGCCAAGATAGCTTTCCAGTAGCAGGAAACACAAATAGAAGAATGAAAAAACCAGTGTCCAATAGTAATATTGCACCACCAGCGCAGTACTTGTTTTCCCGAATTTCTGTACCACCAGTGGTTTAAAAATTAATGCACCGCTAAATACCAATATAGCACCGATGCCGCTGAAGAGTACCGCTACTGTCAGCAGATCATTCTTTTTATTTTCCAGGTTATCGTAATAGTAGGGGAAAAACTTGTTCATATAGGCCACCATTCCAAACGTCGCCAGCGGGCCCAGTATCTGTGACATACTAATGATAACCTGTGTAAGACCATATTGCTCGGGAGTGAATATGCCCTGCCGCGTAAAGAAATAAGTGTTGATGGCGCCGACAAGAAAACCAACATAAGAAAGAAAGGAAGATTGTATGGTTTGCTTGCGAATCTGTCCCATGTTCGATTAAAATTTATTCATCACTTCAATGACATGTGTAATATCCGATTTTGTATGACAAAAGGAAACCGGCAGGCTTAAAGTAGTTTGATGTATTTCTTCTGCAATGGGTGTCGGTATTTTGTCCAGTATACCTTTCATAGCAACCTGTTTATTGGGCGCTACCGGGTAATGAATTTCTGTTTTAATATCATTCTTTAAAAGATACTCTTTTAATTGATCTCTTTTGGGATGCCTGATATTATAAATATGAAATACATCGTAGTAATCAGGATGTATAGCGGGTTTGATAAAATCATTTTTTAAACCTTGCTGGTACAAACGGGCAAGGCTGCGTTTGTGTTCATTGATTTGATCCAGTTTCTTCAGTTTCACAGACAAAAAAGCTGCCTGCACTTCATCGAGCCGTGAATTATAACCAACAACTTCATTATAATATTTCACTTTTGAGCCGTAGTTGCGAAACATGGTGATTTTCTCCAGCAGTGCATGGTCATTGCAGGTAACAGCTCCGGCATCTGCTATAGCACCAAGGTTTTTGGTGGGATAAAAACTATGTGCTCCAAAATCGCCCCAATTGCCAGCGTTCTTGTTTTTATACCTGGCGCCATGTGCCTGGGCACAATCTTCAATAACTTTTAACTGGTGTTTTTGCGCAATAGCATTGATGGCTTCCATATTGCACATCTTCCCATAGAGGTGTACCACCATAATGGCTTTTGTTTTCCCGGTAATCTTTTCTTCAATTTTTGCAGGATCGATATTGTAGGTGGAAATATCCGGTTCAACCAGTACGGGTTTTAACTGGTTATGAACGATCGCCAGAATAGTAGCAATATACGTGTTGGAAGGAACAATGACTTCATCTCCCGGTTGAAAATCAAAAGCTCTTGTGGAAAGTATTAGTGCATCCAGGCCGTTGGCCACACCTGCGCAGTATTGCGTACCACAGTACTGGCTGTATTCCTGTTCAAAATTTTTTACTGCATTGCCAAGAATATACCAGCCGCTGTTTAATACGGTGTTGAATGCCCCGCGGTATTCTTCAAAGAAAGGCTGATTAACTTTTCCCAGGTTTTCGTAGTCAATGATTGGCATAGGGCTCAAAGATATAATCGTTCTGGTCAAAATACTCAGAAGCCAGTACCATTAATATAGCATTGGGTGTAAAATTGTCCATGGTATGCCAGTCCTTTGGTTCCAGGATAAGGCATTTATTGGGTTTGTCCAGTACAAACTCAGAGGATGCATTCCCATCATTGTTGTTGATGTGACAGGAACCCTGTATGCATATAGCGGCCTGGATGGTTTTTTTGTGCCGGTGACCGCCACGGACAGAACTGTCCACGCCATAGATGTAAAAGATACGCCTGATATCAAATGGAATGGTCTTTTCTATTACAGTTAGGTTGCCACGTTTATCTGTAAACGTTTTTAAATCGATAAGGTATGCCATATTGTTAGCGGAACTGGTCTGTTGTATAAATATGATTGTGACGGCTAAAGTTAAAATTTTTAAAGCTGAATGGCGACAGTTTACCATTTTTTATTTGTACCAATGTCTCTTTCAGGAATCGAAAATATTGTGTCAATCGTGCAGGCGCCTGGGTATTGCCACCTTCACTATTGCCTTCAAGCCCCAGCGCTTTTAACATTGCTGCAGTTTGCAGCAGGTTTTTAATATAGGGGAAATAAAGGATCTGTTTACTGTCCATTGCCAGTTCATAGAGCGAACCGCATAAACTGACCTTATTGTCAGCAAAAAATTTCAGGCCGTGAAAATGAAAGAATACCAGGGGAAAAGTTTGACCTGTTTTCTTTTCGGTGATAGTATGTGTTGCATCAATATCGTATTGCTGAACGTTCCAGGGGGCAACGCCGCCACCCGGGTGCTGCATTACATGGACGGCCGGGAAACGCGTCGTCCAGTCGTCCAGGTATTTCTGATCCCCAAACTTGCCATCTTCCAGCCTGCCATAGCACCATTCGATGCACCTGTCGCGCCACCATTGCAATACATTCAACCCTTCTGCAGTTTTTTTAAAACACATAAACTGTACGCAATAAATACCACTGTAGTCAGATTGGTCATAAGCAGGGGTATAACGGTGCTCCGAAATCAGCACAGATGTACTACCCATTTCTTCTATCAGCGGTGTTGGGTCGTGATAGAAAAACATATCGGCATCGATATACGTGCAGTGATCCAGTTGATACCGGTTGATACAATACAAAATCGTGGAAGGCGTACAAGTCCAGCAGTATTCAGCAATGCTCCTGGTTGGCTTTACCTGCAGCAAGGCTTCATCTTCGAATTCTGCCAAAGAGATCACGGTAAGGTGCGGAAAGGAATTTTTATTGGCAGACAAAAACCGGAGTGCTTTATCATCAAAGGCAAACACATACAAGTGAAAGGAGGGGCATACTTTTTCCAGCGATCGGTACATGGTGATACCGCGTGACAGGTAGTTGACATCGAAAAGCGTACAAAAATTAAGCATTGATACCGGAAAATAGTTTATTGAATTGCTTCTTTATCATTACCAGCGGTACTTTTAGTTTTTGCTTCCTGATCATACCCCATATCTTTTTTTTGCATTCAGCAAAGATGGCATCGTCGTATTGGTTTTGGGCGGCATCACATACTTCGAGTGCAAAACCATATTGTTTTTCCAGCAGGGCAAATACGATTAGCAGCAGCAGGTTGCGCTGGCTGGTCGCAAATGTATTTCTCAGGTAAGTTATCTCCGCCCAGCAGGGTGATTTTCTAATCATCCTGTTACCTGCAAAATTTCCCAGCTTTTCCAAGTACTGGTATTTGAGCCTTTGCGTACCCTTTACTTCCAGTGAAGAGAGCCAAAATCCATGAGCAGGCACTGTTTCAAGAATTGTATATAGTTTGTCTTCCCCATTATATGCATCAATGATGCCGGGTTCAAGTTCTGCGGCGAGTACCTGGCGGCGAATATCTTCCGGTGTACTTAAGAATAAACGCAGGTCGGTACCTTGTGTATCTGTTTTAAACCAATCAATGTAGTGAATATTTGCTTCTTTTAAGGCAGTAGCTAATGTCACTGCAGATAATTGCAGTTTGCGTTCCACTTCAAACAATGGCTGGAACGACCAGGGCGCTAATTTGTCCAGCGACGGTTCGAGTAAACTGGAGCAAAAGGGCGATTTAGTCAGAAAGAAATCTGCAGCAAGTGTTTCGTTAGCAGTTACGATACGGTTTATGGAGATCAGTTTCTTGTATCCCGAGGCCTGTGATTCTGTTACCTTAAATTCGCGGTCGTCGGCATCAAAGGCGATGCAGATAGAATACTGTGCAATCGCTTTCCATTTGGCATTGATTTCACCACTGGCACCGATATCAATCAATACAGGCGGCTGTTCACTGAAATAATTTGACTGAAGTATATAATCTATTAATTGCATGCCTGATATTTAAATGGATATTTGTTTCATCAAAAAACCTTTGTACAGTACTTTTTCACCATCGAGGTAAATAAACTCATTATTGGTATATTCCTGTACCAGTGTATACTGGTGACTCAGTGTTTCTTTTACTTTTTCATAATCGAGAAACCAGGCAGGGTAAGATGCTTCATAAAAAACAGGTGATACTTTTTGAACCGTTAAGCGATCGCCCTTGCCGGGGTTGAAATAAGTATTTTCAATGATGATATAAGGAATCTTTTTTTCTGCTGCTTCTACCAGGAATTTATAGGGATCTTCGAGATAGGGGAGCACACAGGATAGTAATAATACATCGTGCATGCCTCTTGATTGTATGGCTTCGTCGATGGTATAAAAAAACTGAAGCCTTTCATCAGCAATTTCCTGTTGCCCAGCCGTAACAAAATCTTTTTGTTCTACCACATTCCACTGAAGCCTGGCCAGTTGGCTGAGGTAATTCCTGTTTTGAAAATAGCTGCTGCCGAGCGAACCGCCGAAATCGATGACGGAAAGTGTATTGTTATGATTGATGGCTATTTGCTGGAGCATACTTAACAACGGCCAGGAGTAATCGATTGAATCAAAGAGGATGGAATCTTTTTCAAAGGCTGCTTTCCCTTTTTTTACGGCAAGGGTAGCGGCTTTTACTTTTTCCAAAATATTGGCGGCATTATAACCGGTACAGCGTTGTTGCGCCTCCTGCCAGTTATTATAATTGCCATGCCAGCCGTAGCGCGAACTTTTGAGTTTACGGTAGAGCTTGAGCAGTTGCTGGAATATGGGTTTATTTTTTTCTTGCATCTAAAATTAAAGATGTATAACTCAAGGGATGTTGAACATTTCTCTCATCGTACCTGGATGACCGGTGTATCATACCATCATTTTTATTCCAGTCGGTAAAATGAAATTCGCCTTTTTCATCAAAATATTCCAGCAGTGTAATGTCAAATCCTGCCTGTTGAAAAGTATCTGCCAGTGAATGGTAATTGTACAAAACCTTATGGTCATCAGCACCGGCACCGCTTCCGGCAGGTTTTACGTAATTGATATAATTGGGATCAGGATGAAAGCCATCGGGCACTGCTATACGAACATAGCCATTTGGTTTCAGGTATTGAAAACACGTTTTAGCAGCGGTAACGCCGTCCATTGCTGTCAAATGCTCCCACACATGTTCCGCCAAAATCACATCAATGGAACTGTCTTTAAAAAATAATTTCCATCTTTTAGGTTTGAGGAGGTTTAATGTATGTACATCTGTTGGTATCCAGCCATTTTCAAAAACACCGCTGGCACCTACAACTATTTTTTTACTGTCTGTACGGCGTAGCCTCGATTGTAATGTGAAAAAACCTTTTATCGCCTTTAGTAATGCTATCATTATTTAATTTCTATGCTTGATTGCAGGATCATTATAATCAATGCTATTGAATATACCGGCCAATCAACTGCCTGATCCCCGTTTTCAGTTTTCTCAGCCATCTTGTTTTTGAATTTTGATAAAAGTAAGACGAAATAATTCTTTTGGTATGAGTATCTTCCCCGATAACAATGTTGAAGTCTGCATGGTAGGCTTTATCAAAAGCTGTTTCTGATGGTCGCAGGTTTCCGCTATGTGTTCCCGTCCCGTCAAAACCGATATTTTGTATAAATGATTTCCCGGGGTACAGCGTGAGTTTATCTTTTATAAATGCAGATGCATACCAGCGAATGGCCCATGAATCATTTTTCCCGTTTATCTGGTCCTGAAGCATTTGTGTATAAGGGTAGGTACCAAAAAAATTAAAATTATTTTCGAGTTGCCGTTCCTTAATAGCCTTCAACAATGGCTCACCTTTTTCTTCAAAGATATTCCAGCCTCTTTTCCAGGTGGCCCAGCCCCAGCAATCTGCTCCTTTGATAAAATATAATTCAGGGACGTTCTTTTTAACCGGGTAGGAATAGCCTGAAATACAAACTACCTCTTCAGCAGATTCAAATTTATTCAGCGCATCATTCATGAATCGTAAAAAAAATTCCGATGCTATAAGATCATCTTCCAGTATTATTGCCTTGTTGTATTGAGTGATAACCTCCGTGACGCCACCAATCACTGATTTCGCCAGGCCCTTGTTTACAGGTGATTCAATTATGTGTACATTGTTGAACCTTGACTCAGATCGAATGATTTGGCGAACCCGCTCCACTTTTTCTGCTAATATTTTATCCGCATTTGGTTTAACGCCGTCGGCATAGATAAAAAGATCCGAATCACTGGCGAGATGATTGGCTGCCAGCGCGTCCAATACCTTCTTCGTATGTTCCGGTCGGTTATAAACAAACAAAATAATCGGGGCAAGCATCATTTATCTTTTGTTGAGCCAGATGGTAGTTTTGGAAAAAAAAGTATGATAGGGAATGGGGGCGACTGCGTCTAAAATTAATTCAAACTTCTCATTAATGGCTTTGGAAGTATTAGCCAGGTAATAAGCACGATCTGAATTGTCAAGTACCAGGTACCCGTTTATTTTTACTTTCTGTAATCCATGCATGATACAGGAAGGGCGTGCCCTGCCATCCACCACCACCCAATCGAAATAACTGTCGGGATATTTATCGATGCTGGAGGCATATTGCTGAAAGTTATAGCCTTTATAGTTCACATCATCTGAACAATAATCATTCGGATTGGCAATATCCCTTTTGTGTTCTCCTGTATTTTTTTCGGGCGGTTGTAGAATGCCTTCCCAGTTGTGCAGCCCTTTTTGTTGAATCGCATCTTTAAGAAGCGTAAACCATTGGGCATCGTGCTCTACTGTCACAGTTTGTTGCGAATGTTTAAGGAAAAACAAGGTTGATCCGCCACCGCCAAATTCAAATACACGGTCGGTTGCTTTCAAGTGGTTTTTAATAAATTCAATGGCAGGAAATGTCATCCACGGCTGTTCATCTACCATTGAATTTCTTCCATGCGAAAGATGATCGTTCCACTGGTTGAAATAGGAAAAATTCTTTATGGCACCCAGTCCGGATGACCCGACTGATTTTGCCAGTCCCTTTGAAAAAATCCACCATCTTTTTACCGACATATATTCCGCCTATTTTTTGTCCGTTGAAAATCGCGAAACTAGTGAATATTAACCAGATAATGCCTGTAACGCCGATGCGATGGATGCTATGGCATACCTATACATTCTCCATTTTTAAACCCACTTTTATTTTATACAGCAAACCGCCCACGGGACTGTTCAGTAAATAATGCAATACCCGCAGGCGAAATTGCCAGAGTATTAATTTGAACGAATAACCAAAGTATTTTTCATACACCATCCTGCCTTCCTTCATTGCTTTCAGGTAATTGGTATAGGTAGTTCCACCGGGCGCAAATACTACCAGAGGCTTTCCCAGAAATAGTACCGGCTCCTGCGCAATGCGGCAAACAAAATCATAATCCATCGCGTTGCGCAATTCCGTATCGTAGTTGCCATATTTTGTATGCAGCTCTTTTTTGACAAACATACTCTGGTGGCTCAGGCTGCGCATACCACGGTATAGTTTTGATTGTTCAAAGGGTTTGCCAATCACCACCCATACGCCGCCCCGTTGCAACTGGTACTTGCTGTGCAGCCAAGCTATCTCAGGGTTTTGGTCAAAAGTAGCCGATACGGTCGACAGTACATCTGAATCCAGGTAGTAGTCGGCTGCATTGAGCATATTGATGATATCCCCCGAACACCTGTCCACACCTTTGTTAAAAGCGTCAGCAATGCCATTGTCTTTTTCATTTATCCATTTGCGGTAGGAGGGCTGTACCGTCGATTCCAGGTATTGTTTGATAACATTGTTGCTGGAACCATCGATGATCCAGTGCTCAAAAGGAGCAAGGGTTTGTTTGTCCACAGAAGCACAGGTGGTTTTCAATTCCTCCAGGTTATTAAAACAAATGGTTACTATGGATATTTTTACCGGCATGGGTTATGCACTGATGAATGAAACTGCTTTCCGGGCAATATTACCCCAGTAAAACTGCTGAAAAAATGAATGGGGAGTCGTGGTAGTTTGTGGCTGCTTCACGATGTCAATAACGGCACCCGCAAAAGAGAGCCAATCATTGTCGGCGATAATAGTAATCATATTCCCGGCATCTTCCTTCGTTACGCCAATACTGCCATTGACGGTTGATACCGCAGCCGTATTATACCCAATCGCTTCCACCAGTTTTGTTTTGATGCCGCCACCTTCCACTACCGGGTTAAGGAACAAATCCGCTCCTTTAAAATAAACAGCAATATCGTCTACAAAACCGGCATAGATAATATGCTTGTCGCTGCAAGCCGACAGTTGGTTATAGGAATCCGGTAAACCCTTACCACAAATGATAATGCTGTACTCTATTCCCGACGCTACAAGAACCGGGTTTATTTTCTCCAGGATGGTATCAACTGCCTGCAGGTTGGGCAGGTAATTCAATGTACCATTGAAAAGAAAAATCCTTGCTGAGGGAGACAGTTGGTATTGCTGCTGCAACAATTTCCTGCAGCGTTCCTTCTCTTCCGGCGGCGTGGCGCTATCCCATTCAATACCATAAGTGATAGCGCGGCATTTATTGGCATCCAGTTTAAATTGTGCAATGGCGAATGCCATATCATCGGCCTGGATAAAGAAATTGTAATCTGCGGCGCGGTGTGTTTGTTTTTCATACTGGAATAAAACAGGCCACCACCATTTGCCCAGGCTTTTCCAGCGGGTATGTTCTATATTGTGTGAGTGCACGACCAGTTTTACACCGGTAAACCACTTCAACAAAATCCCCAGCCAGCCATAATATGGATGCTCCAGTACCAGGTGGGTGATCTTTTCTTTCCTGATGATTTTGCTAAGTGTAAAAAAGTAAAGGAGATTGATATAACGAAAAGCAGAATTACTTAAAATATTTCTGACCTCGTAGCTATTAGTATAATGTGGTTCATTGCTTTTAACGGTCACACATATCAGTGACGCTTCTTTTGCCAGGTATTCATTAAACAATGCAATGCCTTTCTGCCCGCCCAGTTTGGCCGGAAAAATGTTGTATGATACAAGGCTCAGTATCTTCATGGTTAAAAATAAAGCCGCTAAGCAAACTTAGCGGCACAAATTTCCTTATTAAAAAGCTTATGCTTTCTTTTTTCTTAGTTCCACCACAATACCCGCCACCAGCATCAGGTAAATAAGAATATTAAACCACATGGTCATTTTATCACCAAGGATAACTGATCTTGGCTCAAACCTGAATTCAATGGTATGCGTACCTGCAGGTACCGGCATTCCGCGCAAGGTATAATTCACCCTGCAGTACTCTGATTTTTTACCATCGATATAGGCATCCCATCCATGCGGGTAATAGATTTCGCTGAATACCGCAAACTGGTTGCTGGCAGATTTGGATTCATAGACAATTTTGTCATTCAGGTTTTCCTTCATCACAATCTTTGCAGTGGAATCATATACCGGCTGACTGCCGGCAATAGCGCTAAACCTTTGATCTATTACTGCACTGTCTTTTGTATTGAGATTATCCAGTATGTTCATTTCATCATCGGCATTTTTTGCGATGGTAAATCCTTTCACAAACCAGCAATTACCCAGTGCATCGGGGTTTACCTGTGCTTCCGGTTGCCCGTTGGCTGGATTCTGCACAATGAAATATTTTGTGTTCAGCATATTGAACACATTCATATGACCCTTGGAAATCTGCCGGGTAATGATATCCTGGTACAATCCTAGTTTGGCAGGGCTGTATCCGCCAATGGAATTGAAATAATAGGAAATTGTGGAACTGCTGAAATCAGCCTGGTCAAATACACGTACATTCTGGTGATTGGGATCTGCTTTTATTTTTTCAATAGCAGGATTGGTATTAAATGCCGCGTCGGCTACCGATTGCTCGGCATAGTTTTTATAATTCAAATACCGCAATGCTACGCCCAGTACATCGGTACAACTTAAAATACCGATTCCGGCTATAACATAAATTCCTTTCAGTTTATTTTTAGTATACAGGTAAAGTAAACCAAAGGCCAATGCTACAAATAAAAAGGAACGAAGTAAATCACCGCCAAATAATGATGCTCTGTCTTTATGTAAGGCTGTTACGATTGACCGGCCAAAATCCTCGGCCTGCTGTTGTATTTGTGGCGTCGGTTGCTGACCTTTCGACAATTGTTGCGTCATCATATTGGCAAGACCGGTTTTCAAATCTTTTTCTCCCGGTGCCGTATAATCGAAACTGAAATACATCATTGCCAGAACAACAAACAATCCGGCTGTGATTAAACCAGCCAGTTTTAATTTCTTCCAGCTAAGTTCCTTGCTGCTGTCGCTGATAAACTGGTGCAGCGCAAGTCCTGCCAGTACGGGGAAAGTGAGCTGTGGTATTACCATCGCCATCGATGGCGCTCTGAATTTTTTATACAAAGGCATGTGATCAAACAGGAAGTAGTTGATGCCTTCAAGGTTTTTGCCCCATGCCAGTATGATTCCAAATATCGTGGCGCCGAGTATCCACCATTTGTGCCAGCTTTTTACATATACCATTCCAAGCACAAAGAGGAAACAAATGATGGCGCCGAGGTATACAGGACCAGAAGTTGGCTGCTGTTCGCCCCAGTAAGGTGAAAGACCAATCTGTGAAATATAATCCAGTGACTGTTCTTCCGGCACACCGGTCTTTTCGCTGAATGTGGTGGGAAGCGTGCCATCTGGTTTGAACTCTGTCCGGTATTCGTTGTTTACAACGGTACGGGAACTGCCACCGTACAGGCGCGGGACCATAATAGTAAATGTTTCTGCTTTACCCACGCTGTAGGCAAATGCATAATCTTTGTCAAGGCCGCCGGCTGTTTTATTTTTTGCATTGGCGGAATCGGTCAGTTCACTGCGACCATTGCGCATGGTTTCTTTTGCCAGTTCATTGATGGGCCAGATATTGATGGTGTTGACACCGAGTGCGATGCCGCCTGCTATTAAAGCTAATCCGCCGGCAATAACTGCCCGTTTTACTTCTTTCCCGCGAATGCAATGCACCAAAAATGCAATGGATACACATACCGCTATGATGGCAGTATAATAGGTAATCTGCACATGATTTTGCCAGACGATCATCGCAGCCATCAATGCAGTCAATACAGTTCCTAAAATATATTTTCCTTCAAAGAGTAAGAGGAGGGAGGCGATAACACCCGGCGCATAACCGATACAAATCATTTGTGTATCGTGACCCACGGCCACAATCACCGGGTCGAAAGTAGCATAGGCATAACATAAAGCGCCCATAACACTAATCCATGGATTGATGCGCAACACACTTAAAAGAAAGTAGGCCATGATACTGGCCAGGAAGAAATAGTTGATGGGTTTTGGTAAACCCAGCGTGAAAATATAATTGTGCAGGAACCCAATGGATATTTTATTGGGCGTTTCAAATGCAATCTGGTAACCGGGCATACCACTGAACATGCTATTCGTCCAGTAAGGGTAATGACCATATTTTTCCTTGTATTCAAAAGATTGCTGCGCCATTCCTTTCCAGCCGGTGATATCATGCTGATCGAGTACCAGGCCCTGTAATGCGGGTTTGCAATAAATAACGGCTACCAGTAAAAAGATACCAATCGCTGCAAAATGCTGCCAGTTGCGCTGCCAAAAAGATTTTATCATAGATCAAATTTCTGCGAAGCAAAATAATGGTATTTTACGCAGAATTAGTCATTTTTAACAGCCGCATTTCAAAGCACAACAGTCAGCAACAGCAGTGCTGCATAACTGCCAAACAACATGGAAAAAATTTCTTTCTGGCACAAACTGGCGTTTATTGCAAACCTTTGCTGGCTGGCAACATGGCTCCTGAAATATTATACCCTGCCCAATGGCGATATTCAATCTACCATTGTTGTTACAGGGCTGGTATTTGCTTATGTGGTCAACCTCATCGTCAACATTTGGTCGGTTCTGTTGTTCTTCCGGCACCAGTTGTGGGGTAAGGCACCTCAATGGCTGATTATTGTCAACATGATTTTTTTAATCGCACAGGCATATTTTTTAATCAAATGATACATTCCATTCTTAAAGACAAACCGACCAAGCTGTTTATTTTCTTTACGGCATTTTTTGTGGCCAATGCACTCATCGCAGAATGTATTGGAGGAAAATTATTTTCACTGGAAGCTGTGCTGGGCATCCCGCCGGCTAATTTCACCTTGTTTGGACAGCATGGATTGAATTTTACACTCACCTGCGGCGTACTGCTCTGGCCGCTGGAGTTTGTGATGACAGATATTGTGAATGAATACTACGGGCCAAAAGCAGTGCGGCGGATTTCTTTTACTGCCGTAGGGTTGATTTCATATGCCTTCCTGATGTTTTACCTCGCCATTCATTTACCGGCAGCCGATTTTTGGCTGACCAGTAATGTCAGCAATGGCGTACCCAATATGCAAAGTGCATTTGACGGCGTATTTGGACAGGGCATGCGGATCATCATTGGCAGCCTGGTTGCCTTCCTGGTGAGCCAGATAGTGGACGTTACTGTTTTTCACCGCATCAAAAGAGTAACCGGGGAAAAGAAAGTATGGCTGCGCGCAACGGGTTCTACATTGGTATCGCAACTGGTGGACAGTTATATCGTACTATTCATTGCATTCAGCGGCAAGTTTACCTGGCAGCAAATCCTGGCCATCGGCATGATGAATTACTTCTATAAGTTCACCGTCGCCATTGTATTAACCCCGCTTATTTATTTCATCGAAGGGCGTATTGAGAAATACGTGGGTCATGATAAAGCCAAACAAATGAAAGCGGCAGCGATGGGACTGGAAGCTGAGTAGAATTAAATTTTCAATAATTACTGAAAATTTAGTAACTTTACACCGTAAATCATGAATCTATGAAACTAGTTATAATAGGCGGCGGCTTTGGGGGATTGAGGCTGGCAAGAAAACTCAACAACCGGCCGGGATTCGACATCACCCTCATCGATAAGTTCAATTACCACCAGTTTCAGCCATTGTTTTACCAGGTAGCCACGGCAGGTTTGGATGCCAGCAATATTTCCTTTCCGCTTCGTAAGGCATTTCACAAAAGCAACAACGTTCGCATTCGCCTCGGTGAAGTAAAACAAATCATTCCTGCAGAGAATAAAATCATTACCGATACGGGCGATATCGGCTACGATGCACTGGTACTGGCTACCGGTGCAGGTACCAATTTTTTTGGCAACAAACAACTGGAAGAAAATGCCTTCCCGATGAAGTCGACGGTGGAAGCATTGCAATTGCGGCACCGCCTTATCCAGAATTTTGAAGACGCTACCATAGCAAAAGACGAGCAGGAATTGTTACGCCTGATGACCATTGTGGTGGTAGGTGGCGGGCCCACCGGTGTGGAAGTATCCGGTGCCATCGCCGATATGAAAAGATTTGTGCTGCCGAAAGATTATCCTGAACTGGATTTCTCAAAAATGAAAATTTACCTGCTGGAAGGAAGTGAAAAAGTGCTGGAGAATATGAGCCAGCAATCTTCCGAAGACAGTAAAAAATATTTACAGCGTTTGGGTGTAACCGTTTTAAACAATACCAAACTGGTGGAATACGATGGTAAAACTGTTACGCTGCGCGATGGCAATACCATACCCGCTGCTACGGTTATCTGGGCAGCAGGTATACGGGGCAATGTGCCTGCGGGCATACAACCTGACCTAATAGCACGCGGTAACCGGATCAAGGTTGACCGTCATAACAAAGTGCTGAACAGTCACAATATTTTTGCCATCGGCGATGTGGCGTTCATGGAAACACCAAAATATCCCAATAGTCACCCGCAGGTTGCGCAGGTAGCCATACAACAGGCCGATAACCTCGCGGAAAATTTAATGCGGATAGAAAGTAAATCGGGTGTTCATTACGAATTTGAATATTACGATAAAGGTTCCATGGCAACGGTGGGAAGAAACCTCGCGGTGGTGGATTTGCCCAAACCAAAATGGCATTTCAGCGGTTTCTTTGCCTGGTTTATCTGGATGTCGCTCCACCTGATGCTGATACTGGGTGTGAAGAACCGTTTCTTTGTTTTCTGCAACTGGTTGTACAAATTTTACCGGCCGCCCAAAACACCTGTACAATGAAAAAAGCGCTAAACTAACAGGAACCAGCGAGTGTATTGCTGGCGGAAGGATCTGCAGTCACCATTCTTGGGAAGAATAAGCTAACCTAATTGTTTCAATACATGTTTTGCCCGCGCCCTGAATGCAGCGGTACCGGTATCATAGTATTCTTCTATCAGCAATTTTATTTCCGGGATGATATCCGGGTATTGTTTGGATAAATTGGCCAGTACCGTAAGGGAGAAAACACGTACTGCGATTGCTTCAGTAGGATCCGACAAGTAATTAAAACAAATCTCCATCACTTTTCCCTGGTATCTTTTGGGAATATCGATGTCCTGGAGTAAACGTACCCCGTTTCTTTTAACGGCGATATGGGCAGCAGGGTCCTGCATTTTCTTCAGTAGTTTGCCCAAATGTTTTTGTATAAGTTTGGGATGAAGCTCCACGGCATAACTCAGCGGCCAGGCAGCGCGTTGTACTACTCTGTATTCATCGTGCAGGAAAAGATCAAACAACTGGTCAAAGCGCGACTGATTGCCGCCAATCCATGCTGTAATGGCATTGCAGTTTGCCTTTGAATGCTCCAGTAATATTTGTTCACGCAGTTTCATTGCGTTGAGTGAATTTCCGGATGGCTTTGTACAGATCCGAATAGGCCACTCCGATATAAGTAATGATGTTCTTCAGCTCTATATTGAGTGTTTTGCGAAGTACGATATAAATGAGGAAAAAAGAAATGATGTTGGTTGCCACGGTACCATACGCAGCGCCCATGATATCGCCCCCGAATTTGATACCAAAATAAATACAAACAATATTCAGCGTCAGTATCAGTGTGTTTACCCAAAAATTAATCTGTGGTTTACCGATGGCATCCATGGTGGTACCAAACTGGTTCATCAGCGGCCGCACGATACTAAACAGGATGGTTACCTGTAAAATAGGTACCGCACCCAGGTATTTTTTTCCGCCAATGATTTTTATCACCAGCTCGGGAAAAATAAACACGCCTACACTGATCGGAATAATCAATGCCAGCAGTATGCCGCCCATCCGTTCAAAATAATACTTTACTTTTTCATTGCCCACTTCCCCGGAAGCCTGGGCATTTTTGGGAAACAATACATCTGCCGCCGCAATAGACGGAACATCCACCATGGTCGATAACCTCGATACCACGCTATAATAGGTAACAATTGTTGGCCCCATGGCAGGATTACTTACGGCGCTGGTATAAAACTGGTCGGTGAAACGGTTGATTTGGGAAAAAAGGTTGGTGCCAAATACATATTTACCGAAATGCAGCAATTGGATAACGATCTTTTTATTGTAGACAAATTTTGATGTCAGGTATTGCTTCGTGGCATTGAAGAAATAAAAAGTGGCCGCCACCAGCGAAATGATTTGCAGCCACACCATATTGACCAGCGTAAGCTGCGGTTTGAAGAAGAAGTACAACAACACGATGCCCACAAACTGCACGCCCTGCCGTATCACCGTAGCCCGGAAGATGGGTGGATATTGCATATTGGCCTGTTGTACAATTTCACAATGATTGTACACAATCTGCAGGATGAAGAGTGGAATGCTCATCAGCAGCAGGAGAAACATATCCGGCACTTTCAGGAAATTGGACAGGGCCTTTCCGCCAAGAATGATCAGCAGTATCACCAGCGCCGTAAACATGATATTGATAAACAGGGATGCGCTCTGTACTTCCTGCTTGTGTGCGGCAAAATCGGGCTGGTGCAGGAACTTCACCAGTGCATTGCGCAGCAGCCCCTGTTTGACCATTTCCACCAGGGTGGTAATGGTGGCATAGAGCGCCCAGATTTGCATCTGCATTTTATCGTTCTGGAAAAAGCGAAACAGGATGATGGTGGTGATCAGCCCGAAGAAAATAGTTGAAAACCTTTGCAAAAGGGTAAAGAATATGGAATGGAGCCAAAAGGACTTCTTGGAAAGGAGTTTCAATCTGAAAAATTTAAATACGGGTGAAGGATAAGGGCCGGCATTGATTGAATTGATTGCGCTGCAAGATAATCCCTTGCCTCCAATAATCAATTTTACCATCTTACTAACGCCATTCGGTCAAAGATTATTTATCTTGTCGCAATAATTTTCGGGTGAACACAACCAACCTGTATATGCCTGCAAAGGGCCGCATAACGCAAACCATTACTCTCGCAGGGGCCTACCTGCTGGTGCTGACCACCGTTATTGCCCTTATTTATTTTATCCAGGCAGCCTGGATGCATGCTGCCGTGGCGCCAGCCCGCAGTTCGGTACAGGTGGCAGACGCGCCAAAGATTACCACCATTACCCGCGACCATGTATTCGATCTTTCCGGCAGTGAAGCCAGCGGCTATTCGGATCCCATGAAACTGTTTGACGAAAACTGCGATCCTAAAAACAATGGCGCTTCCACGCCATCCACCAGCCCTTTGCCTTCCCGCATGCCCGATCTCTTTACCAAAAATGGAAAGGGTATGCGCATTGTAATCGATTTGCAGGCCGTACATGGATTGACGGAACTGTACTGGTACGAACATTCCTTTGAAAGCGACAGCATTTGGTTGTACACCGGCGACATGCAGCACTGGAAACTGGCAGTAGCATATAAAACGCAATCGCCTGTTACCTGGGGCTGGAAACAATTTGCCCTCAACACCGATACACGCTATGTCATGGTGCGTTTCAACAGTTATAAATCGGTGATCAGTGAAATGGTATTGTATGGCACTGCGAAGGAAAAAATCGTTCCTGTACCTGTGGCGGCGATTAAACGGGATGCCCCTACTATGCAGCAGTTTGCCGGTACTAACAGTTACGACTATGTGCAAACGCCGCTCATGCAGCCCTTCGGACAAGTGCGGCTGTACCAAATGCTGAGCTGGTTTGACAGCGATGGTGAAAGCACCTATCCCAATAATAAAATATCACTCAATCACTTCAACCTTCCGCCTGACCAACAATTGCGTTACTATACGGACAGTATCCGTAAAATGGGCAACCAGTTATGGGTAAGCATCCGCGGATTACCGGCATTTATGGAGAATAAAGGCTTTAAGGAAAAAGACAAGCCTGTCACGCACCCCGGTATGGATACAGAAGATCCAATGTCTTACGGGCGCCATGCAAAAACCTTGTGGACGATGGCAGCCATGTTTGGTAAAACATCTGTTGATACAGCTTTGATCGATGTGAAGGATGTTGCCAAATTCAGCGGGCTGGGTTTAATGGACCGGTACGAAAACGGCAATGAAGAAGATGCTTACTGGACGCCTTACTTCTGGACGCCGGTGGATTACTTCGCATTGTCCAGTGCAGACTACGATGGACATGAAGGAAAGCTGGGTGCAAAGCATGGAATAAAAAATGCAGATAAAAATGCTAAACTGTTGATGAGCGGCATGATACAGTTGGATACCAGTCGTGTGCGGACGTTGAAATTCTTATGTGAACAACTGCGCAGCGATAAACAATTCATCTGGCAGGGTGGTGTGCAGTACCACTATTACAGCAATGATGCGGTGGATAATACCAAACCGCCTACCAGGGGCATCAGCCCGGAAGAAGATCATATGCGGGAAAAGCTGGCAAGGGTAAGAGCATTTCATGATAAACTATTGCCGGGTGTGCCATTGATACTCGGTGAAAATGGATACGACCGCAGCCAGCAATCCTGGCAACGCACACCCATGCTTCCTGGTTATAACGCAGCACAATCGCAGGGCATCATGGTCATTCGTTCCGCCATTGCCTGTTTTATGGCTGGCTTTGATCAGTACAACCAGTACATGATGCGCAATGCTACCATTTATGAAGATGCTCCGGGACCTTATGCCACCAGTGGTATGATTGGCGGCCCGGGTACCAATACCATCTATCCCTTGTGGTATTATTGGTCTGCCATGGTACAACAATTGGGTGCATACACGCCCGATAAGGTTGTCAGTGAAAGCGGGGAGGTGTGGATCTACCGGTTGAAACAAAAAGGCAATCCAAAGAAGTTCGCGTATATTTTGTTTAGTCCCACCAGCAATGGGCACGCTATAAAAAATTACCGGTTAAAACTGGAAGGCGATCAAAACCAATTGTTTACAGAAACCCGCTTAAACGAAAAATCGGTTACGGGTGATAGAAAGACTACCAAATCAAGCGGTGGATTTATTCAACTCGATGTCAATGAATCCCCGGTTTTTCTTGTTGCCAATTAATTGACTGCGCGGAAAAAAAAGCTGCAAATCCACTAAGGACTTGCAGCAGAAATATAGCTGAATATTGAAATGGCGTTCTATTGTTTCAACAGTTTGGTGCTCGTCGAAGCATTGTCCTGTAAAACCGTCACCGTATACATACCTGCTGCGAGGTGACGAATATCCATCGAACATTTTGAAGCGCTGGTGGTTGTTGTTTGTACCAGTCGTCCTTCATTATCAAAAATATTGATCACTGCAGCACCTGTACCGCGAAGCTGGATGGTAACATGATCAATGGCGGGGATGGGATACAGGTTTACTGCTGTAATATTCCCCGTGCTGACTTCTATAATCTCACTAAAAGAAAAATGGCCGTCTGTATTGATCATTTTGAGGCGGTAAAAATGATTACCGGCTGAAACATTGCCATGGACAAATGAATAGTGATGCGCACCACTTGCTGTTGCCATTTCATAGTAAATGGATTGATTGAAATGAATACCGTCATTGCTGTATTGCAGTTCATAACCGTCTCCAGCCACCTCATCATTGCCAGCCCAGCTGATGTACACCTGGTTGCTGCTGCCATGCAACAAAGATGCTTTGAAGTTGGTCAGCCGGATGGGCAGCAGGGAAGAAAAAGGCACAAAGCTGACCACGCGCTGGTTGGCTTCTTCAGTTACATACAATTTGGTATCGAGAAATAAGAAATAGGGCCAGTACATGCCTGAAATATTGGTAGCCGGGGTATTGCTGATAAAATCAGGTTGCCCCAATACATTGGTAGCAGGTGAACCATCAGGGATATTGGCAGCATTATTAAATATTAATAAACGGTTGTTGAACAAATCTGTAATATACATTCTGCCGCCCGGATCACCTGTCACACCAAATGGGTGATTAAAATTGGAAGCAGTGGTGCCGCTCATCGCTGAATTGAAATCAACCTGTCCCAATTCTCCTGAAGCATTGGCGCCATTGGGCAATGTTGCTGCATTGTCAAATCGTAAAACACGATTGTTGCCCATATCCGCCAGCCACAATGCACCAGCAGCGTCTACAAATATTTGAGCAGGAGAATTGATGCGGTTTACAGCAGTACCAATGATGACGCTGTTGAAATTAGGTGCACCCAGCACGCCATCGGCATTGCCACCATTTGGTTTGGCAGCAGCATTGTCGAAACGAAGGATGCGGTTGTTGTTATAATCAGTTACCCACAAGGTTGTTCCTGCTGTATACACACAATAAGGATTAAAAAAACCTGATTGTGACAAGGCAGAGAGGTTATTGGTAAAATTGGTTTGACCCAGTACTGCATCCGCAGGAGCGCCGGAAGCAATATTCGCGGCATTGTCATACCGGAGCACCCTGTTGTTGAGGTAATCTGCTACCCACAGCGAACCTGCCGCATCCATCGCAACGCTGGAGGGATTGCTCATAGTAGTAGCCGTGCTGCCTGCAGTATTACTGGTAAAATTGGTTTGACCCAATACTGCTTCAGCAGCTGCACCATCAGTAGTGGAGGCCGAAGCCGGGAAACGCAGGACCCGGTTGTTCAGGCCATCCGCAACAAATATTTTACCTGTGGCCGGATCCACAACCGCATGTGTGGGATAATTCAATGAAGTGGCAGTAAGACCAGCGGTCCTGGTGTTGAAAAAAGGCTGTCCCAAAACATTGGCTGCAGGCTGACCATTCGTCCAGGGCTGCCCGGAACCAACTTGCATTACCAACAATAGAAAGAACAGCAGGAAAGATTTTGTAAATAGTTTACTCATACGTACGGATTTATTAAAAATGTATTCAGTTCACAGGAACTGAAAGCTGCGAAAAATAGAAATTGTTGGCAGGAAAGACAGTAGAAAAATGTTTACTCGATAATAGAAATTATTCTATGTAAGTGGAGTTATTGACTTACAGTGCGGTAAACCGTCATATCCGATAAACCGAAACAAAAAATGAGGCGATACCCGGAAACTGGCATAGAAAAGGGCAGGGGTTGGTGACAAATTGTATTAATCCTCCAAACCCTTCCCCTTTAAAATTTGAGGAATGTATTTTTCAACCCTCGCTGTACGCGTGGTGGATTGTTTCGCACCTGAAAAATAAAACAGGTAAGCCCGTTGCCGCCCGGGGGTCAGTTTGTCAAATGCTGCCGACAAGGTGGTTGATTTGTCCAGCCGCTTTTTAAATTCTTCCGGCATATCGTAGTCTGCCGTTGTTTTTAATTTTACCGTAAGCCCGGCTTTTTCTACTTCAATGGCTTCGTAGATATATGTTTTCAGCAGTCGTGCTTTCTTTGTTATTTCTTTTGTATTGGTAAAACGAAGTTGCCTTGCTGACTGTACATTTTTTGTCTGCTGTATTAATATACCTTCCGGGTCATTCAACAAAGCACCTTTGAAAAACAATACAGCGCTGTAGTCTTTAAACACATGGATGAGCACAATATTTTTATTGTCGTATGTATAACAGGGCGAACCCCATTTTAATTTTTCTTCGAGCGGACATTCCAGTATGATGGCTCGCAACAACTCAATTTCTTTTTCCCATTTCGTATTGCGGGCAATGTATTTGTCAACATGCGGGTTCATATTGAATGACATTTATAAGATTGCTATTATTATACTTTCAGCATACCACGGAAACCGCGGGCTGCGTAATACGATTCTGCACCATTGTGATAAACGAATACGGTGCCAAAGCGGAAATCAGCAAAAATGGCGCCGCCGAGTTTCCTTATAGCGTCGGGCGTTTTCAACCAGCTGGAAGTTTTTGCATCAAAATTTCCGAGTTGCTGCAGGAAGCGGTATTGTTCTTCTGTTAACATATCGATGCTCATTTCTTCCGCCATGCCAACGGCGCTGTGTGGCGGTTTGTGTTCTTTGCGGGAAGCAAGTGCTTCACCATCATAGCAGATGCTGCGTCTTCCCTTCGGACTTTCGGCAGCGCAATCATAAAAAATGTATTCACCGGTTTTTTTGTCCATGTCCACCACATCAGGTTCGCCTCCTGTCATTTCCATCTCGTTGAGCGACCATATTTTTTCAGGTTTGGCTTCCAGTCTTGCCTGTACTGACTGCCAGTCGATTCCTTTATGGCGTTGCTTGTTTTTTTCAAAACGTGTTTTCAGCAGTTGAAGGAGCTCATCAGTTTGCGATTTGGGCAATTTGTTGTTGCTATTGTTGCGCTTCATGTATGATGTATTACGCGGTTGATTAAAATTAGTATAAGTTATTTTAGTGCTGGACGGCTGCGGTACTATGCATCTTTCTCGTATCGGGTCTGAAATACCAGGATACAACTGTTAATACCAGCAGGAGCAATGCAGGTAAGGAACCAGGCAGGGTATCACCAGCTACGATATGTGAAAAGATGGCACCTGTCATCATAAAGAAGAACCCGGCATAGGCCCATTCTTTCAGTACCGGAAATTTCGGTACGAGTAACACGATAACACCGAGTATTTTGCAAACGCCGAGTAAAGTGACGATATAAGCGGGATATCCCAAATGCAGTACGCTGTCCAATCCGCCATTGCCGGCTTTTACCTGTAATAATTGAACAATACCTGTTGACAGCATGCCGAGCGAGAGCCACAGTGTGGCGATCCAGTAGATGATTTTATTTCTTTTTGACATGATAGTTTATTTGAGTTTACCAATCATTTCCTGCAGGCGGGTATGGGCGATATTGATGCCGTATTCGAAAGGCAATTTCAACATCTGGTCGCGCAGCTCCCCGGATTCGTAGACTACATGCATGGTGAGTTTGCTGGTTTCGTCAGTGAGGCGTTCAAATTCCAGGAACTCGAGTTGCACACCGAATGCAGCATTCTCCATTTCAAATGTGCGGGTGATGCGTTCATTGGGAACAACATCGTGAAAGACACCATTGGCTTTGAATACGACCTTTCCCTGCGGATCGGAGGTTTCAAATTGCCAGCTTCCGTGTTTTCTATTTTCCAGTTTCAATACTTTGGTGCCCATCCATTGTTCTACCAGTTCCGGCTCGGCATGTGCGCGGAACAGGAGCTCGAGGGGCAAATCAAATTCGCGTGTGATCAGCAAATCCTGTTTGCCTTCTGCTGCAGTGACTTTTGTTTTACGTTCCATAACCGGCTATTTTTTTGGTTTGTATTTTTTCATGATGTTTTCTAATGCATTGAATCGTTTGTCCCACATTTGTCGGAATGGTTCGATAAAATCAGCGACTTCTTTCATTTTTTGGGCGTTGATATGATAGTGTATTTCCCGGCCGTTTTGTTCCTGTTGCAGCAGCTCGCATTCGGTGAGTATCTGCAGGTGTTTGGAAACGGTGGGCCTGGCGGTATCAAAATTGGCAGCAATGGCGCCGGCGGTCATGGCCTGGGTGGCTACCAGCAGGAGGATGGCCCGGCGGGTGGGATCGGCAATGGCTTGGAAAACGTCGCGTCGCAGGTTCATTATGTAGCTATTTGACTACAAATATATGTGTAGCTATTTAACTACACAAATTTTTCTTTGAGTATAAGACAGGAGTTCATCGCAGTTGCGCCTCATGCGGTTGCCAGCGGCTGTGCGCCGCATATTTGGTGCCGGCGAAAATTATTTTCCAATTACAGCGTTTGTAAGGTTCTGTCATCCGGCCGAAACCCTTATCCACAGGGTATTTGAGTAGAAAGCCGCGTATGCTGACCGTTATCCGGCTTACCAGTTTTTCATCCCCATCTAAAATATCAATTTCGTCTGATAATTTAACCTGCATTATGTTAAATATGCGGGAAGGATTAGCAAATGTTGAGTAAATGATTTTAGTTAGTGAACGTGGAATTGTAAAGAATCAGGTTTATTCCGATTATTCTTTTTGGCGGGAATGGAGATGGTTGATACCGGTTGCTTTATCGGTTGTATCTCTTTTGGTATCTCTTTATGTAATTGGGTATCAGAATGGTTTAAGGGACGAACATAAGCGATTATTGCAACAACAAGGGCAAGTAACGCAATAGCTGCATTTATTGCAAATTTCCAATTTTCATTCCTTCTAAGCCTATTTTTTTCTTCGGTCGCCTGTATTGATATTTCTTGCATAATTTTTTCCATTCTGGAAAAATCAGCCTTAAATTCTGGTATTCTTGTTATTTGAAGGGGATTGTGTTCGGTACTATCTGCGACTGTTTTTCTTATCTTATCGAATATAGTCTCTTCCATTGTGCGCAGCCCCGCTATTTAATATAATGCGAATTATATGGAAAAACTTCCTTTGTATTCACGCAATGTAGGTTTTTATGGTTACTTTAAAAAATAAAAATTCATAAAAACCTACATTGCGTGAATAATCGAAACAATATTTTTTCATATAATTTATATTATGTTAAATAATCGCACAAGCAGTCTGATTAGAAGCCAAAAGCAATCCTTCCCTAACGCTCTAGGATTTACCTTTTTGTTGATTGAAAGATTACAATGTTGTTGCAGCTCCGTAGGAGCAAAATATATGTAGCACGGTTATGAAAAGAAACCTTCGTGCCAGCGGCACGAAAGAGATGCTGTACCTACGGCACAGCAAGGATCCGATCAGGAATTTCTATACATCTCTAGTCCCTACCGGGACAAATCAATATTTCCCAACCAGGCGCCAGCGTCGCGCTAGATGAAAAACCGCTTGTTGTAATATGTCTGTTTTATTTTCTAATAATTACAAGCAATGATCGCCTAATATCACTAAATATTTCAAGAATCTGAGCGAATTCGATCACTATATCTCTATTACTATTGTAATCACCGTAGGCGTTACAAAGATTGTCATTAAAAATTTTTAGATTTTCTGATAGTATAGCGATTTCTGTTTTCATTTTTAAAGGTTTAATGATAAAAAAATTTATCAGATGCAAATTATTTTGCATTGAATCCGAAAACAACTACAAAATGTTAACAGCATGTGGAGAAAGACCTGCCCTCCCAAGCGCTAGCGTCATGTCATGCAGGCGCCTTAATGCTATTCCATTTGTTTGCTCAATACTTCAAGAATGACCCTCAGCTCCGTTGGAGCAAAATATATGTAGCACGGTAATGAAAAGTAACCTTCGTGCCAGCGGCACGAAATAGATGCTGTACCTACGGCACAGCAAAGTTCTGATCAAGAATTTCTATACATCTATTGTCCCTACCGGGACAAATTATTACGCCGCTTCTGTGTCAGTTAGCATTCTCATGTCTGTGCAATATTTCCCCAGGCTGTTGCCAACACACGCTGGAGTCTCAATTGCACAAGTAAATATTAATTGCAATGTCACTCAAAACTTTTATTTTGTAAATACATATTCACACCTACTCATTTAAACAACGCTTGCAGGTGAAATCGTTAAAGACTGCAGTTGATATCATCATCGTATTTTTTCTTGGCTTAGGTATTTACTTTAAAGTATCCAATAAGACAACTGCTGGCTATTACCTCGACGATACTGGCTGGCAGTATTCGGTATTTTCCTGGCGGCATCTTTTTTTCTTTGCCCTCGTCTTTATAGCCATCAGGTTTTGGATATTGTATAAATCAAAGAGTCTCTGACGGTATTTTCAATAGAACCTTGTCTCCTTTTTTTATTTTTTCATTTTGCCTTTTGCATTTATCTGCTCCTGCATCATAACACTGTTGCTTCAACTTCAATAAAGAACAAGGGCAGCATATGGCTGCCCCTGTATTGTGATACAGATATGTTCTTTTGCTTTGCCAAACTATCTTATTTTCCCACTGCCATACAATAGAGGTACATCTGCTGGTTGGTACCCAATGTAGCTACCAGCTTGCCATTTTTCCAGATGGAATAATGATTGTTACTGTCAATCCCAAGCAGATAACTGTCCCCGCCATTGGATGTGATGGCTAAAACATAGCGTATGCCATGATCCGGAATATTGATGGTACCATTTTTTACATATACTGCCTGTGTGGTTAGGTTAAAAGCGGTACCGCTGCGCGTTTCACCAATATAATACACATCATTGCCGGAAGTATATACTGCCGTAGGAGAAAATTGTCCGTCATTCAGCGTATTCCAGGTACCGTTTTTCCAGTATCCGCCAATATTCGAAGTACCTCCTGCTGCCGGTGGTACCAGGGCGGGAATATATACATCATTGCCAGCCACTGCCAGCCCCACACTGTTGATCAGGTTAAAATTCCCGGTATGCAGCAATACTTTTTCTACGCCGTCTGTCCACAGCGTTTGGTACATACCCGTAATGGATTTATCGGTTTGTAATGTTTGATCGTAGAGTGTATATCCGCCAGACACAAGCATGTGACCGTTTTGTACCGCGATGCCAGTTGCAGCAATTGATGTGTACTGCAGGTGCGGATATTTGGAGAAGTCTACTTTGCTGGTGAGCGCTGTTTCCTGGTTGTTTTTCCAGCAGGCGAGGCCGCCGCCGTTACCCGAAATACCCGCGGTATATACATTGCCACTGGCATCGGCCGTAAGGAATTGGATATTGCTGGCATACTGTACGGGTACAAATACATCATCTTTCCAGTAGCCATTGGCTTTGCTGGCGGTCATGTACATGGAATTGCCGGCATATTGCATGGACAAAATCGAATTGGCGTTGGCCAGCACATGTGGACGGTACGGTGTGGCCGAAATATCGGTGATGCCTTCCAGGCTGTCCAGCCTGATTTTGTAATAGATACCACCGGCGGCGTTCCCGGATTGTTGTCCGCCTATATACAGGTACTGACTGTTGGCGGGTGGCGTAACAGGTGCTGGTGCATCATTATTTTTCTTACATGACTGGATGCCCAGGACGGTTGTTACGAGCACGAGTGTACGGAAATAATTTTTCATAGTTAATGAAATTGGGTACTAGATGAATAATAGGCATGAAGACCAGGTCTTCTAACGGAGTTAAAAATATTCTGCGCACCGCAGCCCCGCAATAGAATTTTTTTCGTGAAGACATAGAATTTTTTCTACTAGATGGAAATTTGGAATTTGAAAAGCAGCCTGCAGTCGATAGTCAATAGTCGGGACTGGTTCGATATTGCGTTTGGTTCTTGTTTCTTATCATTTGGAATTTGATATTTGGAATTTAACCCCTATACCTTTTGCCTTCTGCCCTTTCATTTGCATGGAAAATTTTTTCCGTCACCGAAATCCATCCATTCTCTGTACGACGTAGGTATCTTTTGAAACGGTACCCGCAACACTGTGTCTTTATACACCCATCATACCTATCATTCTTAAACCAAACTAGTATGACAACAGCTACTGCTACCGACAATGCCAGCATGGTTGGTAAACTCTATGCCGCATTTGGCCGCGGCGATATTGCCTTTATCGCTGACCATATTGACGACCACTGCCAATGGATTGCTTCGGGTAAAGGAGTGCTCCCCACCGGCGGTGTTTATCATGGAAAAGAAGCGCTGAACTTTTTTAAGAAACTGGGAGAACTGGAAACATTCACTTCCTTTAATCCGGTTGCCATTCACAACCTTCCCCACGATGAAGTCATTGCACTGGGCAATATGACGGGGACTTCAAAAATTACTGGTAAATCAGTGTCGTCCGACTGGGCCATGCACTGGAAATTCAATCACAAAGGAAAAGTGATTTTCTTCCAGGAATATTTTGATACCGCTGCCGCTTACCTGTCACATCAGCCTTAATCATTTTTCATACCATTCTAAATTTTTAATTATGAAACCGATTGTTGCATTTTTTGATCTTCCTGGTTTTACACAAAAAAATTATGACGATATCCTGCTGGAACTGGATAAAAATGGCAACTGGCCTCCTACAGATGGATTGCTGTCGCATACGGCTTTCCAGAAAGGAAATAGCTGGTGTGTTATCGATGTATGGACATCACAGGAAAAGTTTCTGTCCTTTGGACAAAACAGCCTCTTCCCTGTTTTCAAGAAACTGGGATTGAATCCCGCACCACCACAAATTTATCCCGCGCATAAATTTGTAAAAGTGGGCGGCGAAGCCGAAGTGATTTCTTAATGATGTCAGCCAAATCCCAATCATATTCCCAAAAACCCGGTGCTGCAAATGGCCGGGTTTTTTTATACTGATCATTTACCTTTTTTATTTGGGATTTGGTATTTGAAAAGCAGTCGATAGTCAATAGTCGGGAGTGGAACATCTTGGAATTTGTTTCTTGTTTCTTATTATTTGATCCCTATGCCTTCTGGCTTTTAGCTTTTACCTTTCACCTTTTTCATTTGTATTCATTCCGTTGTTCTGAAATTGTCATTACAAATAAAAAGCCACCCGGTTTGGATGGCTTTCCTGATGATTTGAACTGTATTGGTTAGTGTACTTTTTCTACGTTGTTGAATTTGTCTTCGTAAATCTTCACCTTGTCTTTCAATCCACGGCTGTCGTAAATAGTGATCAGCAAATCATAGGCATCTTTCAATGCTTTTCTTGCTTCCATTTTCAGTTTGCCCTGGCTGCCCAGCAATGCATCTATCTTTTCGAAGTATGGGATGGCTTCATCGAATTTCTTTCCGGCCTGGTTGCGCAGATCATCTTTCTTCTTCAGTTCGTCTGGTTTTAATTTTCCTCCTGCAGGCGGACGGATGGCCTTCATCTGTGTATTGATGTCAACACCTTTGTTGTAAGCAATTTGTCCCAATACCAGCAGTGCATTGGTATTATTGGGATTTATTTCCACCAGTTTTTTGAATTTGTCTTCTGCTTTGGCAATGTATTCTTCTGAATTCGGCGGACGTTTGGTCGGATCTGCATCATAAGAATACAAATAAAGTTCCACTGCATAGTTGTACAGGGAAGCTGTATCGGTTGGATTGGCTGCCAGTATTTCATCGTATTTGGCAAACAATGCCTTTTTATCGTCTTTCAGCAGATCCAGTTCGTACTCTGACCAGAAACTGTTTTTAGGATATAATTCCTTGCCCAGTGCAATGTATTTTTTGGTATTGGCATCGTCTTTTTTCTTGGCATAGTAGTCTACCAGCCATTTGTTGATTTCCACCATGCCTTCGCCGGTGATTTTTGCATCGGCAATCTTCGCATAGTAAATGGCAGCATCATCGCGCAGGCCTGCTTTTTCCGCTGCGATACCGGTGTATAATACTACAGATGTATCTAGCTTTACGTTGGTCCATCCTTTTGATGCCATGTATTCACCCACGTTCAGGCAGTTTTTAAAATTCGCATAAGCATCTGCGTGTTTATTCTCGTTGTATTGTGCAGCGCCTACTTTATAGTAACCCTGGTACAAATCCATGATGGGTTGAAACTTGTCGATGGTGAGCAGTAACAATTGCTTGTCGTCTATTTCTGCATATTTTTTCAGTGCCGCAAAGGATGTACTGCGTGCATCGGGAGTAGCAGCGCCGAGTGTATTGTCATTGGCTATGGCGCCATATATTTTTCCCTTGTAGTACCATGCTTCGGGGACTTTCTGGTTTTTGGGATCTTCCAGCACTTTATCTATCTCCGTTTTTGCTTCTGCTAATTTGGGCGGCTTTGCATTGAAAAGATCTTTTGCTTTATCCAGTTTTTGAGCAAAGAGCGCAATGCCGGCAACAGCAAGCAAAGTAGTTAGAAGAATCTTTTTCATTACTGTGTTTTTATATTGAAATTTAATTATGCCGTTGGTGTTTCGGTATTGTCATCAGATGGCGCCGTACCCTCTTCCGTTGTACCAGGATGTTCATTTAACATTTCGTTCCCGTTTTCTGTATGGCCGTTGCCATTGGTTTGGGTTTCATCCAGCCGGGTGATGGCGGCTATTTCATCGCCTTCATCCACGCGTATCAGTTTTACGCCCTGTGTCGCCCTTCCCTGTTCACTGATGCCATTGACTGGCATACGGATGGTAACGCCACTCCTGCAGGTTATCATCAGGTCTTCCTTTTCATGCACATCGAGTATACCTACCAGCGATCCTGTCTTATCGGTTACATTGATCGTCTTCACTCCTTTACCGCCACGGTTGGTGATGCGGTATTCTTCTATCTGTGTGCGTTTACCAAATCCTTTTTCACTTACCACCAGTACGGTGCGGGATGAATCGTCTTTGTTGACACAAATCATACCGATCACTTCATCGTCTTTATCATCTACTTCAATGCCTGCCACACCAATGGCGCCACGTCCTGTTGGCCTCACTTTTTCTTCGGGGAAACGGATAGCGCGGCCACTCTTTACAGCCATCATGATTTCACTGTTGCCGTCGGTGAGTTTTGCTTCCAGCAATTCATCCCCATCAATAATCGTAATAGCATTTACACCTGTCTGGCGCGGCCTGCTGAAATCTTCCAGCAATGTTTTCTTGATGACACCGTGTTTGGTACAGAGTACAATGTTATGACTATTTACAAATTCTTCGTTCTTCAAATCCTTTACGTCTATGATGGCGCGTACCTTATCATCGGGCGGTATTTGTATCAGATTCTGTATGGCCCTTCCCTTTCCTGTCTTCTCTCCCTCCGGGATTTCATATACATTCAGCCAGTAACATCTTCCCTTTTCTGTAAAGAACAACATGGTATGGTGTGAAGATGCTACAAACAAATGCTCGATATAATCCTCGTCCCTGGTTTTACCACCCAGTACGCCTCTTCCACCGCGGCGTTGTGCACGGTATTCGGTGGCGGAAGTACGTTTGATATAACCGAGGTGTGAAATGGTGATCACCACATCTTCTTCCTTGATAAGGTCTTTGATGCGTACTTCGTCGTCAAGGTAAGTGATTTCTGTTTTTCTTGCGTCGCCAAATTTCTCTTTTATTTCCAGCAGCTCTTTTTTGATCAACTCGAAGCGCAGTTTTTCATCGCCCAGCAATTCCTGCAGGGAGGCGATCAGTTTCTGCAGTTCTTCGAATTCTGCTTTTATCTTATCCCTTTCCATACCTGTCAGGCGCTGTAAGCGCAATTCCAGTATGGCTTTGGCCTGTATTTCATCCAGTCCCCACCCGGCATTGATCAAGGCATCTTTGGCGATTTCAGGTGTTGCAGATGCACGAATCAATGCAATCACTTCATCCAGGTGATCCAATGCAATGAGGTAACCGCTTAAGATATGTGCTTTTTTCTGCGCTTCGCGCAATTCGTACTGCGCCCGGCGGATGATGACTTCCATCCGGAAATCAATAAACTCCGCTATCATTTCTTTCAGCGTCAGTGTTCTTGGGCGGCCATTTACCAGCGATACATTATTGATACCATAGGAAGTCTGCAGCTCAGTGTATTTAAACAACTGGTTGA
Organism: Chitinophagaceae bacterium; assembly: GCA_044223995.1. Classification (GTDB taxonomy): domain Bacteria; phylum Bacteroidota; class Bacteroidia; order Chitinophagales; family Chitinophagaceae; genus JACMLD01. The sequence continues at coordinate 333,717 of JBGALE010000003.1, read as the reverse complement.
TCACCACATTGGCGATGGCATCTCTTTTCAGATCGATAACAATCCTTGTCCCTTCTTTTTTATTGGATTCGTTGTTGACATGTGCAATGCCTTCAATTACTTTTTCATTGGCCAGTTGACCAATACGGTCGCAAAGTGAGTCGCGGTTTACCTGGTAAGGCACTTCGGTAATGATGATGCTTTCGCGGCCGCTGGCTTTTGTATCCACATGAAGTTTACCGCGCAGTACTACCCTTCCACGGCCAAAGTGCATGGCGGCGCGCACGCCTTCCATGCCATAAATAACTCCACCGGTAGGAAAATCGGGCGCTTTTACATGGCGCATCATTTCCTCGATGGTAATTTCCTTGTTGTCGATATAGGCAATACAACCATCTATGACCTCACTGAGGTTGTGGGGCATGATATTGGTGGCCATACCAACGGCGATACCGCTGGAACCGTTTACCAGCAATTGTGGTATGCGCGTGGGCAATACCACGGGCTCTTTTAACGTATCATCAAAGTTTAACTGGAAATCGACTGTTTCCTTGTCCAGGTCTTCCAGCATCATTTCAGCAATCTTTTCCAGGCGTGCTTCTGTATAACGCATCGCTGCTGGTCCATCACCATCCTGGCTGCCGAAGTTTCCCTGTCCGTCAATGAGTGTGTACCGCATGCTCCATTCCTGTGCCATACGTACCATAGCATCGTATACGGATGAGTCGCCATGGGGGTGGTATTTACCCAATACCTCCCCGACTACGCGGGCAGATTTTTTATGGGCTTTGTTGTGTTGCATGCCCAGTTCATTCATCGCAAATAAAATGCGGCGGTGAACGGGTTTTAATCCATCTCTTGCATCGGGAAGGGCACGGCCAACAATGACACTCATGGAGTAGTCAATGTAGGCGGTTTTCATCTGCTCTTCAATGTTTACGGGAATAATCCTGTTGTTATCCTGCGTTTCCTGTGGTGTTATGTTTTCGTCCATGTTTGTCAATCCTCTTTTAGAAAATTATCCGGTTGTATCAATGGTGATAAGGCGTTCATTCAGGGCTTGCAAATCTATTCTATTTGATGCGGATAACCTGCGAAAAAAAACTGTTTTTTGGACCTGGTTTTTCCACGAATGTGCATAGGTTTTTGGGAGGGAAAATGGCCGCGGCAGCCAAAGCTTCCCTGGCTGGATCAACGGTGCTGCCACCCCTCCTTTCAGCGATTCTTTACGTATTGTTATAAACCGGTTACTTTATAACTTTTTATTCACCAGGTTTGGCGTAATATTGGGTGTTTAGTAACTTAGTTGTCCGCTTGCACAACCCTTGAACCAAATTACCCGCTTGTAAGAAGGTTGAAGAATACCCGCCCTTTAAAACAGACGTTTTAACTTTTGCCAATTGTTTTACCAATTTGTGCTTTTATGAGCCTCTATCGTTTGTTACGGAGCAATAAGGAATCTGGACCATTCACACAGGAAGAAATGATCGCGAAGGGATTTAAACCTTACGACCTGATTTGGGTGGAAGGGAAAAGTGCGGGCTGGCGTTACCCCAGTGAACTGCCCGAATTCAAAGCCTTTTGCCCGGTAACAGAAGAACAACCTTACGACCGCTTTTATAAAAAGCCTGAACCACAGGTATCACGAATGGATAAGGTGGAAAGAAAACCGGTGCAGGAACCATCTTACCAAACATCTTACAGCCAACAGGCTCCCGCCATCGCAACTGCAACAGCCGCAGCGGAAACCATTCCCGTTGCTGAAAAAATAACAACACCTCCCATCGTTCCGATAGTTGTAGAGCAGCCCAATAATGGCAGGCATATACATGTTACACTTCCCATTGGTGCAACGGTACAACCCACCGTGGTGGCAAAAGAAACGCCAAAGGAAACGGTGAAGCAGGAACCTCCTGTAAAAAAAGAAATCATTGTTTCATTTGAGCCGGAGCCTGTAGTGCCTGTATACAAACAGGCAAGTATCTCCAATACTGTAATTGACGAAGAACCCGTGCTGGTTGTAAAGGGAAAACCTGCCCGCAAGGAAAAACAAAAAAAGACCCTAGTATATCCAGCGATGGCTGCACAGGAAGGTGGTTACTCATGGACCATGCTGTTTGGCATTGCCGTGGGCATCGCCACTTTTGTGGGACTGGGATTGATGATTGGCCTTTCTATCAACAAGCACCGCGAGAATGAAGCTTTTAATACAGCGATGACAAAAAAACTGGATCACCCGCCCGTAGTGACCAATAACCTTCCGTCAAAGGACGATAAGGCCATTAATAATAATACGGAACCTGCACCGCAGGATGTATCTACTATTGACCCTTCACTGGTGAAGAATGCTGTTATAAAAAGTACGCCGGCGCAAAGCCAGCCATCTGCTAACGTGGAAATAAAACCACAGGTACCACCTGCTGAGAACCTGGAGAAAAAAGATAAACCTGTTATATCCGACCAAACGGAGAAGGAAGCTGTTCGCCCCAAGACAGGGCCAGTGGCGCCGCTTCATTTGGAAAGCCAGGTATCCGTGAATAATAATTTATATAAAGTGGGCGCATTTGGCGGTATCTCCGATTTACAGTGCACGCTTACCAATGAATCGCGTTACGCACTCGATGTGGTAGAAGTCGAAGTATCTTATATACAGGCCAACGAGAAAATATATAAAACGGCAATCCTTTCATTCCGGGATGTGGCTGCCGGTGCGCAGGTAACCATCCCCGCACCCAAGAGCCCACGCGGTATTAAAGTTATCAGCCGTGTTGTAAAAATAAATCCCAAGGAAACAGGTCTTGGCAATACCACCGTGCGTTCTTAAACTACCTGTCAAAGTCTTCGTGTAATTGTTACCCATTATATCAGTATGGGTATCTCCCCTGTTATTAAAATTCTTTATTGATTTTTTAATTATCGTTTTTCCACATTCTGCTGCACTGGCACAGTAGTTGGAATTTATTCCGCGAGCAACAAATTATAACCCTGGTACGGTTATAACATTTGTCCACGCCCTTCTATATAAACAGGCAATGCAACACATTGCCGGAGAACGGATGTTTGAAAGAATTGTCATGAAAAAAACAGTGTGGTTCTTACTGATACTTGTTGCCGCGATTAGTGGATTGCATGCAATGCGGTTAATTCAGACCTGTATTATTACCGGCAGGGTATCACCTCCGGCTTACGTAAAACAGGTTTGGGTCATTAGCGGAAAAGATTCGGTAAGGACCACATTAAAAGACGGTGTTTTTATCTTCCAGGTAAAACCCGGCAGGTATATGGTGGTAGCAGAAGCCATTGCTCCTTACAAAAATGAAGTGAAACGTGGCGTTGTAGCAGAGAGCGGCAATACCATTGATGTGGGTGAAATTAAACTGGACAACTAAAAAGTAATAATCAACATATTCAATAAAGGACGGATCAATCATGAAAACTGAAAGCTGGCAATCTCCATTGCCGGCTTTGTTTTTTTATGCCGTACAAATACTGCGTACAATACCCGGCACGGGCATTCAATAAATCAACTAACTTGCATTTTTTACAAGAGGGAATACATGGAGAAACAAATTTTACTTTTTGGTGCGGGAAAATCGGCTACCTGTTTAATTGATTACCTGTTGAAGGAATGTGCGCAGAACCAGTGGTCACTGGTGGTGGCAGACGGCAACCGGGCCGTGGCACAATCCAAAATCGGGAATAGTGCTGTTGCGAAGGCTGTAGAAGTGAATGTTGAAAATGCAGATGAAAGATCTGCACTGATAAAAAATGCTTCTATCGTACTATCGTTGCTACCCCCTTCCCTGCATTATCTCGTTGCAGAAGACTGTGTGGCTTTTGAAAAAAACCTGCTCACTGCTTCCTATGTAGATGAACATATCAGGAAACTGGCGCCATCGGTTGCCGGTAAGAATTTATTTTTTTTATGTGAAATGGGCCTCGACCCGGGTATCGACCACATGAGCGCCATGCAATTGATTGATCATATCCGCGACCAGGGGGGCGTGGTTACTTCATTCAAATCGCACTGCGGCGGACTGGTGGCACCTGAAAGTGATGACAACCCCTGGCATTATAAAATTAGCTGGAACCCGCGCAATGTATTGATGGCTGGAAAAAGCGGGGCCATATTTAAAGATCACGGTGAGGTGCAACGCATGCAATATGAGGAATTGTTTAACCCAACCCGGGTAATCGATTACCCGGAGATCGGTTACCTCGCCTGGTACCCCAATCGCGATTCACTGGGATATATAAATACTTATGGCCTTGAATCTGCTGAAACATTTATCCGGACCACCCTGCGGTACCCCGAATTCTGTTTTGGTTGGAAACATATTATTGATTTGCACCTAACTGACGAAACGGAACAGTACGATACGAACGGAATGACGCTGCAGGAATTTTTCCGCCAGCACCTGGGCAAACATGGTTTTTCCGACTGGCTCGAGAAACAATTGATTGGGAAGTTTGACAAGACAAAACAATTACTGGAAAAACTGATGCAGTTGATGAAGGCGGAAGAATCTGCCGACCCTGAAGAACGCGCTTATATGAAAGAATTCATGATGGTGGATGAAGAAGGGCGTTTGGAAGACGTGAATATTGCCGAAGTAAAAACTACCGCTGCTGCTACTGTGGCCGGGCAAATGCACGAAGCCAACCTGGCGATGAAACAATTGTACTTCCTGGGTATGGATGATGATACCACGGTTATCAATAAAGGTACCTGCAGTGCGGCAGAAGTATTGCTGGTAGCGTTGGAGAAAAAACTGGTACTGCATGAGCACGATAAGGATATGATCGTCATGATGCACGAGATAGAATACAGTGTTGGTAATAAAGATTTCGCGGTGAAAAGCTACCTGACGGTGAAGGGGGAAGATCATTTGAGAACTGCCATGGCAAAAACGGTTGGTTTGCCATTGGGCATTGCGGCCAAGCTAATCCTCCAGGGAGTGATACAGGAAACAGGTGTGCATATACCTGTTATACCTGCCATTTATGAACCTGTTTTAAAGGAACTGGAATTGCAGGGCATCGCCTTCCGGGAAAAAATATCAGCCATCGGCTGAGAATGTCATTCCATAAAAGCATTATAATCTTTTCAGGGCTTCGCGCAGGACAACGACACCTTCGGTGGCGGGCAGTTCAATAGCAGACATGTTTTCGACGGAGGCTGTGTAAGGAATTTTCCAGTCCACGATGAATTTTGGAATATCATGTGCGGCATAATGCACCAAACCGGCAGCGGGATATACAGCCAGTGATGTCCCCACTATTACAAATATCTCAGCCTGCCCTACTAGCCAGGCCGCTTTTTCAATCATGGGTACTGGTTCTTCAAACCAAACAATATGTGGCCGCAACTGTGCACCATCACCAGCGGTATCACCCAATTGGATATCGCCTGTGATATCATATACCAGCGAGTGGTTTTTTTCGCTGCGCATCTTGCAGATTTCTCCATGGAGGTGCAACACTTTGGTAGAACCGGCACGTTCGTGCAGGTCATCGATGTTTTGTGTTATGATTTGAACATCGTAGTCTTTTTCTAATAGCGCCAGTTCCTTATGCGCTGCATTGGGCTGGGCAGCGATAACATTTTTCCTGCGCTGGTTATAAAAGTCAAGTACAAGTTGCGGGTCTCTTTTCCATGCGCGCGGTGTTGCCACATCTTCCACATTGTATCCTTCCCATAAACCGTCGCTGTCGCGAAATGTTTTCAATCCACTTTCCGCACTGATACCAGCGCCGGTCAGTACCACCAGTTTTTGTTTCGCCATGTATCAAAAGTAAAAAAGGTGCTGCAGGGTACAAAACTGCAAACACCTTTGGTTAAAACGACAACAATCGACAAAGTTTTACTTCTTAACGATAGCGCCAGCGGTACTGACCAGCTTTATAAATTCTGCCCGATAGCCGTTTTCATCGATGCCTTTTGCTGATTGGGCAAGGTCAATCACTTGCTGATAAGAAGCATGCTGTTTGTATGCTGAGTTTCTTAACATCATTCCAAATTCTGCCACCGCCGCAGCGAAGCGAAAATTGTCTGAACTGCCTGTTAATGGAACTTCATCGTTGCTTACCGGATATACCATCAGTTTGCTGACATCTTCTGTGGGTTTTTTATACCGCAGTTTGATGTTCATGAGCTCGTTTCCGAAACCAGCAGTCAGTTCCTTTTGTGCTGCCTGGTATTTTAATTTGTCCACCGGTTTTGTAAAATCATCTTTAACACCCACAGGTATAATTTCATACAAGGCTGTTACCGTGTGGCCACTGCCTAATTCACCAGCATCTTTCACGTCGTTATTAAAGTCTTCAGTAGCCATCATTCGATTTTCATATCCTAACAAGCGGTATGACTGGACTTTGGCAGGATTGAATTCAATCTGAATTTTTACATCTTTTGCAATCGTAAACAATGTGCTGCCAAATTCATGTACCAATACTTTCTTAGCCTCATTAAGGTTGTCAATATAGGAGTGATTGCCATTTCCCTTATCCGCCAACTGTTGCATTTTACTGTCTTTATAATTGCCCATCCCAAATCCAAGCACAGACAGAAACACACCCGATTTTCGCTCTTGTTCTATTAAACGAACAAGGTCATCATCACTGCTTGGGCCTACATTGAAATCGCCATCTGTGGCGAGAATGATTCTATTATTACCGTTTGCAATAAAATTTTGCCGGGCAATGTTGTACGCCAATTGAATACCTTCTCCACCGGCGGTGGATCCACCAGCTTCCAGTTCATCGATTGCCTGCCTGATGCGAGACTTATTGGTTCCGGGAGTTGATGGAAGTACCAATCCAGCATTACCTGCGTATACAACAATGGCTACTTTGTCATTTTCCCTTAATTGTTCAGTTAATAATTTCAGCGATGATTTTACCAATGGAAGTTTGTTTGGTTCATCCATCGATCCGGAAACATCAATTAGAAATACAAGGTTTGCCGGAGGAAGCTGCTGTTGGTCAATTTTCTTACCCTGCAAACCGACATGAACCAATTTGTGCTCGCTGTTCCAGGGACATGCCGCTACTTCTGTATTAACTGAAAAAGGATGTTCATCTGTTGGTTGCGGATACGTATAATCAAAATAATTGATCATTTCTTCCAGGCGTACAGCACCAGCGGGTGGCAGGCTGCCTTCATTTAAATAACGCCGTACATTGGCATAAGCGGCCTCATCGACATCAATCGAAAATGTAGATAGTGGATTTTGAATGGATGAAAGAAATGCATTCTCTACTATATTATCGTATTCTTCCGTGTTGAAATTTTTTTCAGTAATCGTATCAGCGGTGACAGGCTTTGCCTCATCTTTTTCTGGTGGTTTATTAAATCTTATTTCCTGGACTTGCAAGTCTGCCCGGGAAAGGGTTAGATTGGCTTGATCAGATTTATGCACTGCATGGTTACAGGCAATAAAAGTCAGTAGCAGCGATGCTGCCAGCAATTGGTTGAAAAATTTCATGGCTATACTTTTTTGCTTATTGATTAAAGATGCGGAAAGAAATATTTTACATATAAAATTCCAGGGAAAGAAATGTTTATCACGTTCAATAGCTAAGGAAAGAAAGAAGAACTGACGGAGATGGCATGGTGTACCCGCTCCACTCCAATGAAGGATGGCAATAATTTCATGGCTATACTTTTGTTTGTAAAAAAAATCTTGCGTTGATTCTTCTTTACAGAAAAAAGTAACCTTGTGCCTTAGTTAAAATTTTACAGGAAGAAAATTTGCGGGAAGCAACATTCGCCTATATACGTCGAAGTTATTTTTCACCGGCCATCGTCATAATTACTTTCCATTCTTCATCCGTAACCGGCTGTACACTCAACCGGCCGATGCGTACCAGCGCCATATTTTTAAGCAGCTTATCGTTTTTAACATGGTCGAGGCTGACCGGTTTTTTCAATTTCTTAAATGCTTTCAGGTCCACTGCCGACCAACGGTCGTCATCAGTAGTCGGATCCTGGTAGGCTTCTTTGCTTACTTTGGCAATACCAACAATATCAAGTCCTTCATTGCTGTGGTAAAACAACACTTCATCTCCCAATTTCATGGCGCGCAGGTGAAGCCTTGCCGCATAATTGCGCACACCTGTCCAGGCCGTTTCCTTCTCTTTTACAAATTGATCCCATCCATATACGGAGGGCTCTGATTTTACCAGCCAGTAAGCCATAATCTGCTCTGTTTAGGCCAACAATTTACGCCCGATTGGTTAATACGCCTGCTTTTTCAGGCAAAAATTTGCAGGTTCAAAAAAAATTCCCGGTAGCTAAATCTAAGCTTTTCCGGCCCCCGTATCTAACCGCGTTGTTTACATGTAACGATTCCAAACTACCCTGAAACATTTTAATTAACCATTTTAAATACTCAGTAACAAAAAAACAGACTAATGAAACGTATTAAATTTTTAGGACTCTTTTTAAGCGCTGCATTATTCATCAACGCTGCCAGCGCACAGGAAAAAACAGTTACCGTAGGTGGTGCACCCATGTATCCTTCCAAGAACATTGTTGAGAATGCCGTGAATTCAAAAGACCATACTACCCTGGTAGCAGCCGTAAAGGCAGCCGGCCTTGTAGAGACTTTACAGAGTGCAGGACCTTTTACCGTATTCGCTCCTACCAATGCAGCTTTCGACAAATTACCAAAGGGTACTGTTGAAACACTGGTAAAACCAGAGAACAAAACTACTTTGACCAAGATACTTACTTACCATGTGGTAGCAGGTAAACTGGACAGCAAAGCACTGGCAGAAAAGATCAAAGCAGGCGGTGGTAAAGCTGAACTGACTACCGTTGAAGGCGGTAAGTTATGGGTAAGTATGAAAGGCCCAAAGATTGTGCTGACAGATGAAAAAGGCGGCATGTCATTCATTACAGTTAAGAATGTATACCAAAGCAACGGTGTGATTCATGTAATTGACACCGTAGTGATGCCCAAATAATAAATAACGGTTGGTGTATAGTGGGATTTTTCACACACAGAGGCCTGCCCTTTCTAAGGCGGGCCTGTTTTTTATTAGCTTAGGTGAACGATGGTTTGTTTGGTACACGGCTGGGCGGTTCGAAATTTATCAAAACTACCACGTAGCGGGGATGCCAAACTCGCAACTAATCCTTACTTTCGCACAAATACGTGAACATGGACATGAAAGCCCTATTTGATGTAGCCGTAGCAGACAGTAAATCGTTATCGTCCAAGCCGAGTAACGAAACTTTATTACAGTTGTATTCCCTGTACAAACAATCTACAGAAGGCGATGCCAATGGCGAAGCGCCCAATATGTTTGATTTTGTGGCAAAGGCAAAATACGAAGCATGGTCCTCCCAGAAAGGCAAACCAAAAGAAGAGGCCATGAAGGAATACATTGGACTGATTGAGAAACTCAAAAATTAAAAGCAGCGCCTGTTCATGCAAGCATCCTTGCTCTCACTGATACGCTGTCCCGTCTCAAGGACTGCTTTACAACTGCAGGTAATTTCCCAAACAAAAAAAGTATACGAAGGAACCGAATATGATATTATTCAGAACGGGATCCTGTTTGCGGATAATGATTGGTTTTATCCTATCATAGATGGTATCCCCAGGTTGGTGGTAGAAGCATTTCTTGATTACAGCGATTTTTTTGCACAGCATTTACCGGATTATTCCTCCCGGAAAACATTGTTGCTGGACAAATACAAAGGGCTGCTGGATTATGTGATTAAGAAAAACCGCCGTACCAAGGCCAGCTTTGCACAGGAATGGGGTTTGTTTAATTATGAATCAGATAAAACATGGGATGCCGATGCGCCTGCCATGCTACAGCGCTTTTTGGATGAAACGGCAGAAACAGACAGTTCACTGCGCGGCAAATTAATATTTGATGCAGGTTGCGGCAATGGCTTGCTCAACCGGCTGATTGCTGAAAAAGGCGCCGTGATTTTGGGGATGGACTTTAGTAAAAGTGTGGAAAGGGCTTTCCAGTCCAATACTCTTCAGAATGCATTGTTCATCCAGGGCGATGTGCAATTTCCTCCCGTGGCATTTGACCATTTTGATATTGTACACAGCAGCGGTGTACTGATCTGTACCAACAATACCGAATTATCGTTTTCCTGTATTGAACCCTGTGTAAAGAAAGGCGGTAAACTTAGTGTATGGCTGTACCATCCGCGAAGAGATTTTGTGCACAACCTGTTTAATTTTACCCGGAAGTTTACTTCCAGGTTGCCCATCAGGTTGCAGTACTATTTATACCGGGTTACCCTCTTCCCTGTTAGTTTTATTATCAAACGGCTGAAAGGGAACAAACAAAATACCCGGGAAATGATGATTGATATCCTCGATTGGTTTTCACCGGAATTCAGGTGGGAACATACCACCGATGAAGCGACAGCCTGGTTTACAAAAAGGAAGTATTCCGGCGTCACCATTACCACTACCGGGCTTTTTGGTTTTAATATTACCGGTGTGAAGGATTGACAGAAGGCTGTTCAACAGTCAATACCTCCTGATATACCTGCTGTATCTGCCGGCCAACGGTTTCATAACTGAAAACAGCCTGCGCATCTTTTGAAATCTGTTCGCACTGATAATTGCTGTAGTGATCCATCATATCTGCGAGTTCCTTTTCCAGTTGTTCAGCATTTTCTGAATCCACCATCCGGCCATTTGTATCATTGATTATTTCCGGGATGCCTCCTGCATTGCTGGCAATAACGGGAAGCCCCGCACACAATGCTTCGATGATGGTGCAGGGAGAATTTTCATAACGGCTGAACATGACCATGCAATGCGCCTTGCGCACATGGTCTGCTACTGCTTGGTATGGAACTTCTCCGGGCCAGTTTATATTTTTTGTGATGCCCCTCTCTTTGGCAAATGATTGCAATTCGGGGGTATGCGGGCCAATGATGATCAACTTCCAGTTGGACACCCGTTGGCTTAATTTTCCGAAAGCAGTTAATATACCGGTGATGTTTTTCTGGTAGCTCAAAGATGAAACATGTATAAATGTGAAGGGCTTCGATTGTTTAGAAGGTTCGTAATAAAATTGCCGGGTATCGGCCACATTGTTGATGACAAGTGTTTTTTTGATGGGGAATAATGATCGAAGTTCCTCTGCATTTGCTTTGCAAACAGTTTCTGTCAACAAAGCTGCCTCAAATATGCGTCTCGTAAATCGGCGGAATAACGGATCCCTGGTAAAAAAGTTTTTTGGATTCAGGAAATTATACGCGCACCAATGTTCTGTTACGATAAATGGGATACCATATTTTTTCCTGCACCACAAGGCGAGTACGCCTGCTTTCATAGGTACCTGGACATGTATTAATGAAGGCAATCCATTTTTCTCTATGTATTGTTTGATTTGTTTTTTAAACAATGACAAATACCTGGCGGAAGAAATTGATTTGTCGATATAACGGATTTTTGTCTGCAGCGGTTTGTAATACACGATGGTTTCGTGCAGGTTGTTATTATCTTCTTCCTCAATTGCAATGCTGCTGGTGACATCGCCATTATCATCTTTTACCACGAAGATAACATCCACTGGTTGGTACAATGCCAATGCCCGTGCATGCCGCTGTATGAAGTCTCCTTCAAAAGGCCGTATCCTGCTTGGATACCAACTGGCGAGCCAAAGAATTTTTTGCATGACTTACCGGTAAAATTTGTACCCCGCTACGATTGTTTAATGTCATCCCGCTCTGCCGACAGGATGAGTTTTTTTAAAGTATCCCAATCCGATCGCCTGGGTATGATAAAATCAACCATGGAGGTCTTGTATTCTTTTTTAAAATTGACAATGATAAAAATCAGCGAGCCCATATAGCCCACACTGCTGATCACGGCTGCTGCATTGATGCCATACCGTGGTATAAAATAAATATCACCGGCAACAATGATAAACAAGCCAATTAAGGATGCCTTCATATTGGTGCTTACTTTATCCTTGCCTGCATTGTACGCACTGAACAAAGCCATCACAGAAAGTGCCAGTACACCCGGTATTAATAACAGGAAGGGGACATACATATTGATGAAAGATGGCCCATACACCCAGGGAAAAAGAAAATGCCCTGTCAGCGCCAGTAAAATCATGATGCCACCATACAACAGCAATATTCCCTTTATTATAGGTGAAAGGGCGTTGTTGACCTGTTCCCGAAAACCGGCGGCTGTCCTTGGAAAAATGGTACTGGCCAGGATACCGGGTAATAATAAAAACATCTGCCCCATTTTTGATACCTGGATATAATTTCCCAAATCGCCCTCATGACAAACAGGGCAATTATTTTTTACAAACCAATAATCTATCCGGTACAGTAAAAAGAAGACAAGGTTGGACGACAGGGCAAACAATGAATAGCGAAAAAGCATTTTCAGTTCGGCCATACCCGGCAGAGAAAAGCCGGCTGCCAGCTCATTTCTTTTCCAATAGGCAATAGCCAGTAATACCCCCTGTATGACATAATTCAAAAAATACCATCTCAGCAAATGAGTTTCCAATTGAGGTGTTGTGTCGTACCGGAGGGAAACCAGGAAATAGATAATGAGCAGTGCATTGGTGATACTAAGGATGATATTGGGAAGTGCATAATTTTTTTGTGCATAAAACAATGAACAGAAAAATGTGGTGAGCAATATGCCGGAAATATAAGTGATGGCAAAAAAGGCAAACTGGTTACGGGTAATTTCCTGGTTGGGGTTTTTATAATACAGGTAAATCAACAGAACAATGACTACCGAAACGATGATACTCCATGCGACACTGAAGGTGGCCAGTTTATTTTCACGGATGGCCATTTTGGACGCGAAAAAAGTCATACCTGACTCCAAACTCAGGCTGGCCACAATGAGAATAAATGAAAAGTAATTGATGATATAGTAAATCCAGCCGGTGCCCTTAGCCTGGAAATACCTGGATACAACAATATTCAGCAGCAACACCGTAAAAAAATACAGGCCGCGCCAGAGTAAGCTGCTGAAGATAATTTGTTTAAATCTCATGTAACTGTTGCAAGCCCATAACAGGTGGTAAACTTATCCGCTTAATTCGATAGTTTTGAACTCCTGTCAATCTTGTAAATTTAGGTGTACATGGCATTACTACGAAAAATAAATACAAAGGCTGCTACCGACGAAAATACGGGTTTAAGTACCAATACTACCAGCAATGCCGGGAGATTCTATAATAAAGATGGAATACCCAATGTCCAGATACGCGGCATCAATTTCTTCAGGCGGTTCAGTATATTCCAGGTGATGCTGGAACTACCCTTGTGGAAGTTTCTTGGGTTCATCATACTTTGCTACCTCGTGGTAAATCTTTTCTTTGCCTCCGTTTATTCATTAATCGGGATAGAAAACCTGGGCGGCATGGATGCAAAGACCCTGAACGGAAAATTCTGGGAGGCATTCTTCTTCAGCGCGCAAACTTTGTCAACTGTTGGTTACGGCCACGTATACCCTTCCGGGTTCCTGGCTAATGCCGTAGCTGCAGTAGAATCACTGCTTGGCCTGTTAATGTTTGCCATTGCCACCGGTTTGATGTATGGTAGGTTCTCCCAGCCAAAGACATATTTACAGTTTAGTAAAAATGCATTGTTTGCGCCGTACAAGGGAGGCGTTGCGTTAATGTTTCGCTTTGCACCTTACAAACGACATTTTTTAACTGATACTGAAGTGCAGGTAACGCTCGCCATGCAACTGGCAGAAGAAGGCGTGATGAAAAACAGGTTCTTTAACCTCAAACTGGAACTCGCAAAAACCAATACTCTCGCGCTCAACTGGACGATAGTACATGCTATTGATGACCAAAGTCCGCTGTACAACCTCAGCAAGGATGATATATTTGAATCAAGGGCCGAGATACTCGTATTTGTAAAAGGATATGACGAAGAATATGCCAATACGGTAGTAAGGCGCTCTTCTTACACTGCGAATGAACTGATATTTGGTGCCCGCTTTGTATTAATGTTTGAGCCCAACGAAAAGAGAACCCATACCGTGCTTGATCACGACAAAATCGACGAGTTTGAACTTGTTGAGCTGCCGGTTAAATATTAAAGCTCATAGTTGGGAAATGCTGTCGTTTAGTCTACTGCAGGGCTTTGATGATTTCTATAAAATCTGCCGCTACCAGCGATGCACCACCTACCAGGCCACCATCAACGTCTGCACAGGCAAATAATTCTGCCGCGTTATTTGCTTTTACACTGCCGCCATACAATATGGATATGTCATTGGCAATTGGTTTGCCGTATTGTTTTGCCAGCACCTGGCGCAGGTATGCATGTATTTCCTGTGCCTGTTCTGTAGTAGCTGTCTTGCCGGTACCGATTGCCCAGATGGGTTCGTAGGCAATAATGATTTGTGATACCTGTGCGTCGGTTAAATGAAAGAGTGATTCGCTGAGTTGTGTTTCCACATAACTGTTTTGTGTACCCGCTTCCCGGATGGCCAGCGGTTCACCGCAGCAGAAAATGGGCGTGATACCATATTCCAGCAGTAAGTTTATTTTCTCCGCCAGCATTTGATTGCTTTCATTGAAATACTCACGGCGCTCGCTATGACCTATGATGCAATATTTGATATTAATGGAATGCAGTATTTCTGCAGACACCTCTCCTGTATATGCACCTGATTTTTTATTGTAACAATTTTGTGCAGCAACAGCGTAGTTGGATTCATCGCTTACTTCGCTGTTGGCCATGATGAGGTAAGGAAATGGTACGGCAAAGATGGCCTGTTGCTGTGGCTTTAAGCGGATACCGGCTTTCAGGATATCATCCAGTAATTTTTCACCCTGTTGATAAGTACAGTTCATTTTCCAGTTAGCTGCTGCTATTTGTTTTCTCATCGGTTATTTGCTTTTTTCTTGTTGATTGGTGATTAGATTGGATTAAAGTCCGTCAAAAATAGTTTGAAGTGCCTGAATTTCCTTTTCTGACAGGGTTTGATTTTTAAGTTTCTTCCAGTTGGCAATATCCTTCAGGGCTTTTTCAAATTCGTATGAGGATAATCCTTTGCTGCCCCAGGTAAAACTGGGCACGTATTTGGGCGGCATGCCATCACCAAAAATATTGGCGCAGACACCGACGACCGTTCCTGTATTGAAAGAGGTGTTGATGGCACAGCGGGAATAATCGCCCATTAATAAGCCGCATTTGATACCTGCTGTTGAAAATACTTCCTTTCCCATGTTCCACACTTTTACTTCGCCGGCGGTATTCTTGATATTTGAATTGGATGTGCCGGCGCCAAGGTTACACCATTCGCCTACCACAGCATCACCCAGGTAACCGTCGTGTGCTTTGTTGCTGTAACCGGATACGACACTGTTTTTTATTTCTCCTCCCGCTATACTATATGGCCCGATAGTAGTGGCACCATAGATCTTTGCTCCCATTTTTACGACAGCGCCTTCACAGAGTGCAAAAGGCCCGCGGATAGCGGCACCTTCCATGACTTCGCTGTTTTTACCTATATAAATCGGCCCGGTAGAAGCATTCAGTATGCAATGCTGCAGTGTGGCACCTTCTTCTATAAAAATGGCTGCTTCGTTTACTGCTTTTACGGTGGAAGGAATTGGCTGGCTCTTTCTTCCGCTGGTGAGTAGATAAAAATCTTCACGGATCGCCCAATCATTGTATTCGAATATATGCCAGGGCTCCTGCAGTATGCGTACAGATGATTGCTGTTCGAATTGAGCCGGTGAATAATTTCCTTTCAGCAACTCCTGGACAAAACCAAATGAGGGAACAACATTTCCCGGGAATACAACTGGTGATGCTTCTTCTGTATGCGTACCCGGCGGATTGATATACCCATCTCCGTTAACTGTTACTTTCTGACCCAGTATCTTCTCCCATTTTTGCCGGATGGTAAGGATACCAATCCTGATATCTGCAGCGGAACGCGTTAATGTAAATGGAAATAATAACTGCCTCGTGGCGGTATCGTCGAGTACTAAGTGAATCATGCTTTAAAACTACAACAAAAAAATGCTATGAATGGGTACGACTGTTGTAGCACTTACCAAAAAAGAAAATCCCCTCCTGAAGAATCAGGAAGGGAAAGTATAGCCATGAAAAACAAAACTTTTCGACCGCAGGGGTCTGAACTATTTTAAGCTTTCTTAGCGTATTTTTTCTTGAATTTGTCGATACGTCCTGCAGTATCTACCAGCATTTTCTGACCGGTAAAGAATGGGTGGGACATACTTGAAATTTCCAGTTTGATAAGCGGGTATTCTTTACCGTCTTCCCACTGTACTGTTTCTTTGGTCGGAGCTGTAGAGCGGCTCAGGAATGAAAACCCATTACTCATGTCTTTAAACACTACGAACCGATAATTCTCCGGATGGATACCTTTCTTCATAATTTCTATTTTAAGGCCGTACGGATTTTGCCGTACTGTTTGTTTACAAAGCCGCAAAAATAATGTCTATTGGGCTATTTGCCAAACCAATTTTCCACCCTAGCTGCGCATATTTTCATACTGGAGGGGTAAACCCAGGTCTCCATTCCTGCAAAGTTGGATGACAGCCTGTAAATCATCAATTTTTTTGCCTGTTACGCGAACAATATCGTCCATTATCTGGGCCTGTACCTTTTGCCCGCTGTCCTTGATAAGTTTGACAATCTTTTTGGCGTCCTCCTGTTTCAGGCCATTTCTGACCATTACTTCCTTTTTGACCACTTTCCCACTCGGCGTGGCATCTTTCGACATGTCAAACGCTTCCGGTGATATGCCCTGCTTATGTGCGCGATTGATCAGTACATCGAGCAACTGGCGCATCTTCATGTCGTCGTCGGTTTCGATGTTCAGTTTAAATTCTTTCTTGTTCAAATCAATCACCACATGGGCATCTTTGAAATCAAAGCGGTTGGTAATTTCTTTCTTAACCACATTAACAGCATTGTCCAGGGCCTGCCCGTCTACCTTGCTTACAATATCAAAAGAAGGCATATTTTTTACAATTTGAATTAAGTGAAATAGCGCCGTACTGTTTCAAATGTAAGACTGTTTCTCAAAATTAAAATGGCCTGCATAAAAAAAGCCCGCCGTTTAGGGCGGGCCGAATTAGTAATACCATCGAATACTATTTATTGCTGCTGTCCTCCTGCCCTGTTCTGTTCGTCATTGGCACCACTGTTTCTTCTCCTGGCCTGTGGTACATTTGACTTTCCAAACCGGTAACTGAACGTTAGTGTGGCGCTGCGGTTGTCCCACTTATTATAAATCCTTACGTCAATATCGCTGTATTGGGTATAACCGCGAAATACCTGCCAGTGGAAAGGGTCACGAATATTTAAGCGGACAGTTCCCTTGCCTTTAAGAATTGTTTTTTGTCCGCCCAGGTTCATGAAATACATCGGTTGTGCAATGGTCAGTTGCTCCACTCCCTTTCCCCGGTAAAATCCGCTGATTTCTGCTGTCCAACCCTTCGGGAAATTAAATGTATTCGAGATGTTGATCATGTATGAAGTATAGTTTACGTCCAGCGGATCATTCCTTCCTGTAAAAGAATTGTAGTAAAAGCCGGAATACTTATTGTTGAATACATTAAAAAATGCATTGACGTTCCACCAGGTAAATGGTTTGAAAGGTGCGTTGACCGAAAGCCCTATATTCCTGTACTTGGCTACATTGTCCGTGGTGGCATAGGTAATGCGTTGTTCTGTGTTTTGTTTCAGTATCTGTGAAATCACATCATCTGTGACAGTATAGTTTACCGATGTGCTCAGCCCGTTTTTATAAGTATGCCTTAATTCAATATTGTTGGAATACTGCGGAAGCAGGTAAGGATTACCCTGGCGATAGGTTAATGAGTCGAGGAACCACAGGAATGGGTTCAGATCCTGGTAATTTGGCCTTTCTATTCTCCTGCCATACGATAAAGTGAATGTATTGTTTTTATTCGCTTCGTAGTTCAGGTACAGTGTTGGAAACAGGCTGGTATAGTTTCTCGTAAAAGTAGAATCGTTGGTGACCTGTCTTCCTTTGGCCACGGTATTTTCAAGACGTAAGCCCGCCTGTGTACTCCATTTTTTCCATTTCTTATTGACGCTGACATATACAGCATTAATGTTTTCGCGGTAGATAAAATGATTGGACCTGGCATCCGGGATCCATCCACCCCCATTGTCCCTGTCATATTTCACTTCATTGTCGTTGTCTACGTAGCTTATTTTAAAACCGGCATCGAAGCGCATGTCTTTTTTCATCGGATGTGTGAAGTCAGCCTTGGCGGAATAAATATTTATGATGCCGGGTATATCACCCTGCAGGGTGAGATTGCCTTTTTTCACACCATTCACATCAAATACATCTGTAATCAGTAATGATTTTGAGCCGTTGCTGTAACCAATATAGTCAAGATCAGCAGTCAGTTCTGTACCCAGCGTATCAAATGTGTGCTTATAATTAAAATTTGAAGAGTAGTTAAAGAATGTGAGTTTATTGGTAGTAGCCGATCTCAATACCGACTGAATGGTTCCATCCGGCAGCATAATGGTCTGTGTGCTGTTGGGTCTTGGTCTTCCAAAAAAACCAAAGCCGTTTAATACAACACCAAAGACGTTGTTTTTATCAGCATAATAATCGAACCCAACTTTCAGTGTGTGATTGTTGTTGCGGAAATTGAAATAAGTGATGGAGCTGGAGGTGGAATTTAAATCACCGTTCTTCTCGAAAAATTTTCGCGTTAGTTCGAGATCACTCTTCCCTTCGCGGTAGTTATAATTGTAATTACCGAATAAATTAAGCTTACCCTTGCGGTAATTGAAATTGAATGAAGTGGTTTGTTTCACCGGGTACAGGTACGTATCACCGCGCTTGTAAAGGCCCAGCGTTCCTCCTGCCGTGATGCTTCCGTTAAAGCCATCGTTCCGGCTTTTCTTTGTTTTAATATTGATGATCCCTGAATTACCTGAAGCATCATATTTAGCGGGTGGGTTGGTCATGATTTCAATCTGGTCCAGCGCAGATGCCGGAAGATTTTTCAGTACATTGGCAAGATCTGCAGGTGACAGGTAAGTTGGTTTTCCATCCATCATGACAATCACGCCCTGCTTTCCCTTCAGGCTGATAACACCATCATTGGATACGGAAATGCCCGGTGATTTTTCCAGTACTTCCATAGCAGTAGCGCCTGCGTTGGTAGGTGCGGCTTCCACATTGATGACCGTCCTGTCTATTTTTTGTTCTATCAGCGGTCTCTTTCCGGTAACGGTCACAGCACTCAATTCCTTGGTAGTTGTTTCAAGTTCCATGGAAGGCAACTGCACCGATTTTTTATCGGAAGAGATTTCAACAGGTTCACTGGTTTTAGTGGTATAACCGATGGCGGTAACCGACAGGATATATTTCCCGGGCGCTATTTTATCGATGTCAAAGGATCCCTGTTTATCAGTGAGTGAAAATTTTACAACAGCTTTGTTGTCTGCCCTGAGCAACTGTACAGTCGCCCCTTCGACTGGCTTGTGCCCGGTATTTAGGATGATACCTGTTATTTTACCAATTTTTTCCTGTGCAAATGCGAACAGCGAAAACATGGATAAGGTTATGAGCGTAATAAATTTTTTCATAATAGTTATTTAATGAGTGATTTTAAGCGGTGCTGTGAAATTGGGTGGTTATCGGCGGTTATAAAACCTAAATGTTGATGAAGGGAACAATAAAATGGCAGATACACAGGCGGTTATTTTCAATTACGAAAAGCATCGTATAATTATCTAGTGACTTGATGAAATCGATAAAAAGAAAAGACCCTGTTAGCAGTAACAGGGTCTTTGTGTATATAGATGTTTTCAGGGTTCGTTGCAAAGGATGGTTTAATGGTTAATGTACTGATTAGTTATTGCCGCCTACTTTCACACGGTTTTGCTCATCATCGGCGCCACCTTTTTTCCTGTTATTCTGTGGTCCTTTTAAAGGTTTACCAAAGCGATAGGTGAATGAAATGCTTCCTACCCTCGAGTCTCTAAGGTTTTCAAACCTGGCTTCTGTTTGTTGGAAGTTGATGCTTCCTTTTACTTTATTGGTGTAGAATATATCTCTTACATTCAGCCTGACGCTTCCTTTGCCTTTCAATACCTGTTTGGTTACACCGGCAGAAGCTTGTCCCAACGGATTAATTTCAATCTGTCCTTCGATACCCCTGGTGCGGTAGAATCCGCTCAGTTCAGCACCCCAGCCTTTTCCAAAATTGAATTGGTTGTTGACATTGAACAATACATTCGCTGCACTCACTTTTAATTCTTCTCCATACAGCATGCCTTTGAACATACTGTAGTTGTAGTTACCATACAGTGATGTATTCCACCATTTGGCAATTTTCACCTGGGCACTGACGCTGATACCTGCATTTTGTCTTTTACCAATATTCCCCTGGCGAACGATGGTAGCGAAGTTGCTTTGTTCAAATGTTTCTGTAAAGAAATTTTTTGTTTCGCTATAGTTTACGGTTGTGTTCAGGAAACCCTTAAATGTATGGCTTAATTCCACGTTATTGCTGTATTGTGGTTTCAGGAAAGGGTTACCTGCCTGGTAGGTATAATTATCCAGGAAGAAAAGGAATGGGTTTAAATCCTGGTAAGCCGGGCGGTCAATCCTTCTTCCGAGTGATAAACCAAACTGGTTGTTCTTATCGGCATTGTAACTGATAAATACCGTCGGGAAGAGATTGTTATACGTTTTATTAAATGCTGAGTCTGGTTTTACTGCATTGCCCAACTGGTGCCCCTTGTAATTGGTGTTTTCAAAACGCAATCCTGCCTGGACACCAAATTTTTTAAATTCACCGCTTACGTTTACATAGGCTGCATTGATATTTTCCTTGTATTGGAAACGGTTTGTTTTATCGTAATCCACGTCCATCGTAGTGCCCACTACATTAAAGTAATTAGCTGCATTGTCTGTGTTCACATAACTTGTTTTTACACCGGTTTCCAGTTTGATTCCCTTTTTAAACGGATGCGTATAGTCAGCTTTTGCAGAATAGATGCTGATGTCAACAGGCAGACGGCTGTATAACACTGTCTGACCTTTCTTTACCCAGTCGGGAGAATAGGTAGAGTTGACAAAATCTTGTTCGTTATTGGATGCATATTTTGAGTAATCAACATCAGCGGTCAACTCGCGGCCGGTAGAATCGTACTGGTGACGGAAATTCAGGTTGAGTGAACCATTCTTCCAGGTGTCGTGCTGTGAAGAAGTAGAATAAACAATGGAATCAACTACATTATTCGGATTTTTCAGGTACGATGTATTGTAGTTTCTGAATTTTTCGGGGTTTAAAAAGCCGGATGCCACAAATCCAAATGTGTTCTTTTTATCAATGAAAAAATCCATGCCGAATTTCAGGTTGTTGTTGGTATTGTTGTTGGGCATAAATGCCACCTGGTCAAACATTGCTTTTACAGTATGGCCATCGCTTTCTTTATAGGTGCGGTGAATTTTTAACTCCTGGAACTGGTTGTTCTTATTAAAACTGTAGTTAAAGAATGCATTGTATTTGCCATTGCGGTAATTCAGGTTAAGGCTTTCATTGGTTCTCCAATAGGAACCCTGGGAATAACCTGCAGTAGCACTGCCATTGAATCCTTTTGCTTTGTTCTTTTTTGTTTTGATATTAATGATACCAGCATTACCGGCTGCATCATATTTGGCCGGGGGATTGGTCATGATTTCTATCTGATCGAGCTGGTTGGCATTCATATTAGTCAGCAGGTTCACCAGTTCAGCACCGCTCAGGTAAGAAGGCTTGCCATCAATGAATATCTGTACATTTTGTTTTCCCTTCAGGCTGATGGTACCATCTTTATCAACTGTGATACCAGGTGATTTTTCCAATACTTCCAATGCGGTAGCGCCTACGTTTGAAACAGCTGCCTCCACGTTAACAATAGTGCGGTCGATTCTTTGCTCAATTAAAGGCTTTCTGCCTGTAATGGTTACTCCGGTCAATTCTTTGGAGAGTGGTACGAGTTCGATTGTTTTCAAAGTCACTGCCGGTTGGGCGGCGGTAATGTCAAATGTTTCAGAAAAGGCTTTCTGGTGTCCAACGGCACTTACAGATACCATGTATTTTCCTTCCTCTACCCCTTCAATTTCAAAATTGCCATCTTTTGTGGCTGCTCCCATTTTTGCTACGGAACTGTCTTTTGCTTTCAATAAGGTAATGGTGGCGGATTCAATTACTTTCTGGCTGCCGTCAATTACGTGACCGGTTATTTTGCCAATTTTGGTTTGTGCCTGGCTGACCAAGGATAAGGTGGATAAGGCTAAAACAGTCAGCAGGGTCCTCATTTTCTTCATATTTTTATTTTTATATTGTTTGGTACTTTGTTTTTGTAATTACAATCCAAAAGTAAGTACTATGTTATGCAAAGAACATTGTTTTGTGCTGGATGGCTGATTTTACTGATAGTTGGCGTTTTTAATGACCAACGTGTGACGCCCGATGGTTTTTGAAGGTTACAAAACCCGGTGGTTTTGGTACAGAAGGCTGTTAAACGAAATGAATGGTTTGAACGGCCCGGTTTAAACATCCGGCAGTATTCATTTTATAAGAAAGAAGGAAGAAATGGATCACAGACAGGCCATCCGACCGGAAAGAAAGGATGATCCGTTCAATCGAACATACATTTCATCCGTATTATGCCGTAACATTTTTTTTAGCCATCCTGGGGAGGAAGATCATTAATGCAATGCCTGTTAGAATAAGTAAAGAGGATATAATTTCAGCCTGCGTAGGTTGAAAGGGAAGGCTCTCGTATTTTGTATTCACCCTGATTTTCTCAATAAAGAAACGCTCCAGTCCATTTAATAAAAGGTAGAACCCGAATAAGGTCCCCGCTATGCGGAATTTTTTTCGAACCATCCATATCAGCAGGAAGAGAAGGAGGCAAACAATGATTTCGTATAATGGTGTGGGAAAAACAGGATCCCGAAGCATAAAGCAATATTCTCCCCAGCTTCCTGTGCAGTTTGACATTAATATACCTTCTTTATTGACATTGTGCGGGTACTGATAAGCCCATAACCAATCGGGCATCCAACTGAATGGCTTTGGCTTCAGGTTCACAATACCCCAGTCGCCATCGCCAGCTACCTGGCACCCGATGCGACCAACAGAATATGCCAGCATCAGGGCTGGAGCGGCTGCATCATTCAGTTGCCAAAATCCTATCTTATGCTTACGTGCGTACCACCAAATGGCCAAGGCCGCACATATTAATCCACCGTAAAAAGTAAGCCCGCTGGGCGATACCAGGTTGCCGATTGGATCTTTTACAAACCTGTCCCAGTTCTCAAGGTTGTCAAATATTTTGGCGCCTACAAAACCAAAAATGGCTCCGAAAATCACAATATCTCCTACCCTGTCGTGCGGCCATATACGAATGATTCGTTCTTCCGGCTGCGCTAATTTCTGTTTGTGTTTTTCCCACCACTTCATACCGGCAAAGCCAAGGCCCAGCACGATCCCTGTCAGCCAGTTTCCCTGCAGTGAAAAAATAAAGTCCTGGATATTACTGCTGGTATTACTCAGAAAGGCGCCAACGATTTTGTAGCCGAGTACAAAACCGAGCAGAAAATTTATCAGTAACTCGATGATGGAAGCAGGCTCGCCGACAGTTATTTTCTCTTCCTGGTATTGCAACAGCCCTTCTTTTCCTTTTCGTTTTAATTCATACGATAAAACAATCGCTGCTGCAATAAATGCCAGGGCCACAAAAAAGCCAAACATATTAACGAAGCGCAACCCCTTCCACTCTACGCCAAGCAAATCCCTGAGGAAATAATACAAATTTGGATACATCGAATTAGATTATTGTCTATTGAAGATGTTGGGCTGACATTGAATGTGCAATGATAGGCTAAAATTTTTTAAATGAAAATATTAGCCGCACGTATTCGGTATTTGCGAACCGGCCCTTTCTTTACCTGCAAAAATAAACCCCTCCGGGCGGGAAGGGTTTAATGATATCTGTAATTTCCCGTATTATCAGCAATACTGGTTAAAAGCAGCGATGAGGTTGTGGGCTATCATTTGAGCCGGTCTTCCTTCAATCTGGTGACGCTCGATAAAATGAACAAGCTGGCCATCTTTGAAAAGTGCAATAGCAGGTGAAGAAGGCGGGTAAGGCATTAAATGTTCGCGCAATTTTTTTACGGCATCCACATCAAAACCAGCGAAGCTGGTAGTAAGGTGATCTGGCTTCTTACCTGCATTGTGCACAGCCATGATCACACCAGGCCTTGCAGAACCGGCAGAACATCCGCAAACAGAATTGATCATTACAAGCGTCGTTCCTTCCTGTGCCAGTTGCTTATCAACTGCTTCGGAAGTCAACAATTCCTCAAACCCATTTTCGGTCAGTTCCTCTTTCATGGGTATTACAATTTCTTCTGGATACATAATATTTTGATTTGTTTTTTTAAGCAACGCAAAGCTACCGAAAAAGTTTATTGGATGTTTTTGATATAGGGAAAAACTGAATTTTTGGCGGCTTTGAAGTTTCCGACTGCTTTTTTGTCTGCTTTATTACGCTCTTTACGACCGTTCCGGCAGGAATCGGGCATAAAAAAGGCGATGGTATGCCATTTGAAAATAGGATACCGTACTTCAAAATTTTAAAAACTAAAAAAATAATTGATCATGACACTTGTAAATGCCGGCTACAAGCCATTGCAAAGGACTTTCGGAAACATCTTTGATGATTTCTTTACCGAGTTTCCTGCCATCCTTGACAAGGCAGGTTTGAATTTTCCCCCGGTAAATATTAATGAGACAAATGATGCTTATCATCTTGAGTTCAACGTACCGGGAAGGAATAAGGAAGATTTTAAAGTAAATGTGGAGAATGGCCTCCTGACCATCGGTTACGAAAAGAAAGAAGAAACTAAAGTAGAGGGTGTGAAATCACTTCGCAGGGAGTTCAGTTTCCAAAGTTTCAAACGCAGCTTTAGTATTGACGACAAGGTAGATGCCAGTGGCATCCAGGCTAAGTACGAGAATGGTTTGCTGAAACTCTGGCTTCCCAAAAAAGCCGAAGTAAAAGAAGCCGCCAAACAAATTACCATCCAGTAACTGGATGAATATCGGGTTCGCCCGGAAAAGAAAGATTTTTCATAAGCAGTTGGTTTTGGTTTATACCCCGGTGTTTCTACACCGGGGTTATTTATTTTAGCAGTGTAATATTTCAAACATTCCCGCTACTAATCACTAAAGCGTCTTTCCAATTCATGTATTCTGAGCAGGAGTTTATAACAGCCATCAGCAGCAACCAAAACATCATTCATAAGGTGTGCAATTTGTATATGCACACTGCTGAAGGGCGCGAAGATCTTTTCCAGGAAATATTGCTGAACGCCTGGAAAGGTGTTAAAAATTTTAAGGGCAATTCAAAATTCTCCACCTGGCTGTACCGGGTAGCGCTGAATACTGCCATTACCTTTTACCGTAAAGAAAAGCGGACGATCGAAACCAGCGCTCTCGAAAGCCCTGCGGATGCATTGCCGGACCACCCTGTAAATGACGATGCCAGCATGAGAGCCATGTATAAAGCTATTGCAGAACTGTCGGATATTGACAAGGCCATTGTAATGCTGTACCTGGAGGATTATGATTACCAGGAAATCGGGGACATTATGGGTATCACCGCCAACAATACGGCTGTGAAAATGAACAGGATTAAAACAAAACTGAAAGAAAGCAGTAAAAAATATTTGTAAACACAAAGTCTGCGTATGGAACTGGATGATTTAAAATCGAAATTGGTGTCCAAGCTGGACAGTGAATCTTCTGTCCGCACCACGGAGGAGTTGTCTGGCTATTTTAACCGGAAAACAACATCCATACTGAACAGGATCAAACGTAATATGTTGTTTGAATTAATGCTCACCATATTTGTTGTGGCGGCACTGGGCATCGCTTATATCATTTATTCTTCGTTGTATATCAGGTTTTTTATGGTATTCACCACATTGTTTTGCGTGGCTTTTTCCATATACATTTATTCACTGTACAGAAAGATTATCCGTTTTGAAGAATCTTCTTTCACTGTTAAAGAAAACCTGCAGCAGGTCATTGCCATCCTGGATCGTTTTGCAAGAATGTATTATGTCATTACCATGGGCATGCTCCCACTGGCTTTTGTTTTGGGAATGATAATCGGCTATATTGATATTAATATGAGTGGATTGGCCAAAACGTTCCACTGGACAAGGGGAATCGCGTTTTATGTTATTTGGTTCGTATTGTGGTCGGCCATCACTTACTATTTTACGCGCTGGTATATTAAGAAAATGTATGGTAAATATATTGTACAACTTAAAAAGCAGTTAAGTGAGTTAGAAAATGGCTAAATAACACCTTGTTACCTCGACTGTTCGGTCAAAATGGGTTAATATTGCACATTCCAATTAAAACCGTTTGACAAACATGAGAATGGCATTTCGTTTAACGGCAATTTTTTGTATTGCTTTTACCAGGTTTTCCTTTGCCCAGCATGACAGCATCCCAGTTCATCCACTCGGCACGGATACTGTTTTGCGTATTATCAATATCAACCCGTATTTTACCCTGCATGTTGATTCCACATTGAGTTATAAACTGGAAATAAATAAAGAAGCTTCTCATTATTACTGGTTCCTGCGCAATTCCCCGCTGGGCCTGAAAATTGGCAAAGATGACGGACTATTGACGTTTAAGGCAGAAAAATCTTTTTTCCTGTCGGGTAAGCTGAAATACGATGTTGAATACAAAGTAAACGTGGGGGTTCAAAATCTCAGTGACCCGAAAGACCGTGTAGATACTTTTTTTACGATTGTATTCTACAATACCGATATCGTTCCATCCAAGGTAAAACCTTCGGTCAGTTCGATGCTGACTATTGACGAAGGCGACACAGTTAGCTTCAAAGTACAATGTGAAAACGGCAGCTTCCCGATAGAAAGCATTACTTTTTTTGCCAACATGCCGCTGAAAAATTTTACACTGGTAAAAAAGTGCGATGATGATTTTATCTGGTCGCCGCCATTTGATTTTGTAAAAGAATCAGACTCCGGGAAAGTGAAAATCCTGAACCTGAGTTTTGTAGGCGTCAATAAATTTCAAATCCGTGACACGGCTAATATAAAAATAATTGTCCGCGATGCGCTCAATTATCCGATGGCACTGGATGATTATAATATTACGGTCAAAAACATAAATACCTATGTCCTGCAGTTGAAGTACACATTCCTTCAACTGGACAAAGGAGTGAAAAAGACAAAGAATACCAGGACAACCTTTGACATTACAGGCTCGACCACCGCGTTAACGGGTAGCATACTTGCCTCGTCCAGTAATGCTTCTACCAAGCAAACAGGCCAGATATTGCCCAGTGTGGGTGTATCGCTGGTGCCTATCAAGGAAGCTGTGGCCCCACAAAAGGTATTTGATCAAAACCAGGCTTCGCTGATTCGTTCTTCTATTAAGCGGCTCGAATATATGGTACAGGACAATAGCCTGATTGGAGAACGGGACCCGGATATTTCCAAAAAAACCAGCAAGCTGAAAGATGAATTAAAGCAAATACAAATACAACTCATCGATATACCACTCGAACTGGCGCGTACCATGAGCGAAAAGGAACTGAATGAGTACTTCAACAGTCCTAAGGTGAATAAGAAATACAGGCTGAAAAAATAAGGCTGCTTACTGGCAAGGCTCCTTTCTACGGGTATCAATCAGGTATTGTATTTTCCACACTCCGTTGATGCGGACCATTTGCCAGGAATCTACCCCGCAATGGCTGAACTGTCCCTTAAAATAAAATTTATACGGCGTCCATACCATTGCCAGCGGTCCGTCAATTTTTATTGTTTCAAACGTGATCCTTTCGTCGGCCGCTCCTTTCTCCATCTTATTCATGGCTTCTGCAAAATCCTTTACCTGTTCGTTTCGGATAATTATTTTGCCTTCCTTATTCTGTATGATGGTTTGTAAAACAGCACTGTCGGCAAATGCTGTTTGTAATTTGGCACCGTCCGAGGTTTTCATTGCTTCAAACAGGAGATTGACCGCTGCTTTTACAGAATCAATGGTGGTATTTTGTGCTTTCGCCGACGTATAGCCCAGCGTAACAAGCAACAGGAGGACAAAGTATTTCATACAGTTTATGTTATTGGTTAAAAAAAGCCGGCAATCATTTGCCGGCCTGTAAATTAGTAAATGTATTGTTCAGGCTATCACCGTTCATCCGTTAGAGATAACCCAGAATCTTTAGCATACTCTGTGCGGTTTGTTCTTTTGCATACACCCAATCCACCAGTTTGCCATTTTTATCGTGGCCTACAATAATATGTTTGGGTGATGGTATGAGACAGTGTTTAATACCACCGTATCCACTGATTTGATCCTGGTAAGCACCTGTATGAAAGAAGCCGACATACAATGGTTCGCCATTCACGATCTTTGGAAGGAACACTTCATTGATATGTTCTTCAGAGTCGTAGTAGTCGTGGCTATCGCAGGTAATACCACCCAGCACCACCCGCTGGTATTCTTCACTCCATTTGTTGATTGGCAGCATTAAAAACCTTTCCCCTATACCCCAGGTATCGGGCAATGTAGTAATGAAAGATGAATCGATCATATACCAGCACTCACGATCGTTTTGCATTTTCTGACCAATAACACTGTAGATATGTGCCATGCTTTCCCCTACAGTGTAACTTCCAAACTCTGTAAAGATGTTCGGCATCGGCACATTGCTTTTCTTACAGGCAGTCTTGATATTCCTTACGATCTCGTTGATCATAAACTGGTAGTCATAATCAAAACCGAGGGAGTGTTTAATGGGGAAACCACCGCCGATATTAATAGAATCGAGTTCCGGGCATATTTTTTTCAGTTGACAGTACAGGTTAATCACTTTATTCAATTCACTCCAATAGTACACATCGTCTTTAATGCCCTTGTTCAGGAAAATATGGAGCATTTTTAACTGGAACCGATCTTCATTACCTTCTATTTTGTCAACATAAAACTCCAGTATATCCCGGGCCCTGAAACCGAGGCGGGAAGTATAAAAAGGGAAAGTCGGCTCTTCCTCTGCTGCAACACGGATACCCAGTTTAAACGGAACCTTCACCGTTTTTTTGTATTGCTGTAGCTCTTCCCGGTTATCAAGTATGGGAACCACATTTTTAAATCCGTTGTTCAGCAATCCCGCAATGCGGTTGGTATAGGACTTTTGTTTATACCCGTTGCAAATAATGTAAACGTCTTTTGTTATCTTTTTCCTGTCGTAGAGTTTTTTAATGATTTCAATATCGTAAGCATAGGAAGTTTCGAGGTGTATATCGTGTTTCAATGCCTCTTCTACGACAAAAGAAAAATGTGAGCTTTTGGTGCAGTAGCAATAATTGTATTCACCCTCGTATTTATATTTTTTAAAAGCAAGCGCAAACATCTTCTTGGCCTTTTTTATCTGCATACCAATTTTTGGCAGGTAGGTCAATTTTAAGGGAGTTCCGTGTTTGTCGATGAGTGCTTTAATATCGAGGCCGTTGAACTGGAGATAACCATCTTTTACTTCCAGGCCTTCCTGGGGAAAATTAAAGGTTTGGGTTACGAGGTCTGAGTAACTGTTGTTCATTTAACGGGAATGGTAGTTATGGTAAAGAATGCTGTTTCAAAACGGGTCAGAACAGGCATGTATTCCTCTTCTGTGTACAAATGTAATTGTTTGAGAAATTCGCGGGGCGATTTTTTTGTCACTTAACCCTTTGGTAAAAAGTACTGGTACAAAGAAGATTTTAGGGTGTGCTGCTGATGGAAATGAATCAACTGCAAATTAAAAAAGGGCGCCGCGAGCGCCCTCTCTATCAGGTATTCTTTACTGTGCTTATTTCACTGAATCCACCAACCCTTTGAACGTTTCAGGGTTGTTCATGGCCAGGTCGGCCAGTACTTTGCGATCCAGTTCTATCCCTTTTTCATTCAGCTTATGAATGAACTGGGAATAAGTAAGGCCCTCTGCCCTTACAGCAGCGTTGATACGGGCGATCCACAAACGACGGTATTCTCTTTTCTTCAGCTTACGGCCCACATAACTGTAGGTCATACCCTTTTCAACGATGTTCTTGGCTACTGTATAAACATTTTTACGTTTGCCGTAAAAGCCTTTGGCTTGTTTTAATATTTTTTTTCTGCGTGCTTTGGAAGCAACAGCATTTACTGAACGTGGCATATCTTAAATGAGTTTAATGTTAAAAGATAAATTTACAGGAGGGTTTATTTCATCCTCAGCAGGCGTTTTACAAAATCTGTATTGGCCGGGCTTACAACACCTTTCTTTCTCATTGCCCTTTTGCGCTTGGTAGATTTTTTAGTGAGAATGTGGCGTTTGAATGCTTTTTGAAAAGTGATTTCTCCTGTGCCCGTTACTTTAAAACGCTTTTTGGCACTTGAATTTGTTTTAACCTTTGGCATTTTACATGCTTTTTAGATGCTACCCTGCTGGCGGCTTCGCACCGGCGAAACACTTATGGAGCCGTTTGGGCAATGGATGAGTTTTTTGGTGTCTCACATCACCTTTTTTAATGGGGTGCAAAAATAGTGTTTTTTGCCAAAAAAATGTCGGAAAACTTAAATTGATTGGCCCCGGCTTTAAAAACGATGGCCGGTCCTGGACTGACCGGCCATTGGGTGTAGCAAAATGGTATAAAACAATACGCTTAATACAGGAAGTTAAGCGCAATTACATCGTTGGAATTGAACGTGCGGTTGCCGCCATTTGAACAGGCCAGCATCCAGGAATTGGCGTCCGGACCCGATGGTGTACCCGGGATCAGGATTGCACCCACATTGGAAGCGCCTTCATTAACTGCAGAGCCGCCACAACTGTAAGAGCGATCCATATAATCCGTATGACGCATGCCGATGCAATGTCCGATTTCATGCTGTATGACTGAGCCAACATAATTTACATCGGGGTTGCTGCCATAGGCAGCGGGGTTGGTATTCATTTTTATGGTACCATAGGGATTGCCCGTACTGGTAGGGAAACCGGAAGAACCGAGTGTAATAAAGCCACCGCTCGGACCCTGGTTGAATCCCCTGATGGTAATACTGGCAGAACCAGAAGTAACACGCTGGAAAGTGATGCGTAAACCCAGTGCATTGTACCTCGATATGGCCAGGTCGGCACCCTGGATAAATGCAGTACCAAGATTCGTAACCTTTACTGTAATAACTCTTGGAAGACCTGTTACCAGGTTGGTGGTTCGGTACTGCTCAGTGTTGGCAATACGCAATAATTTCTGATCATTGGCTCCGTTCAGTAATTCATCGCTTAAGACGATGTCCCCTTCCACCAGGTAACCATCTTCATCCTTCCGAACATTTTGATCACTAAATCCAAGTGCTTTGATTTTTGCAAGTGTTTCGGTTGAAATTTCCTGTTTGGTACTGTCAGTTGATGTACTTTGTTTTTTACAGGAGATAACAAATAGAATTGACGCAATAGCCAGCGTCAGAAAAATGGCATTTTTTCTCATGAAGTTTTGTTTTTAAGTTTTAATAAATGCGGGAGGGGTTACTGCTACACCTGAAAATGCTACTTGTAATTTAGGAATATTTCAATCTAAAAAATATTTCGTTGAATTGATTTTTAGAATAAAAACCCTTATGAAAATAATATTACCCAATCACCCGAATAAATGGTGGAACATTTCTATGCTCCTGCGATTTACTGTGGTCTCTTCATCGTGATTAACCGGGTAAATCCTTAGTATTTTTTACAGCAGTTACTCCGTAATTTTAAATACATTCACCACAATGAAATTGTTTTGCTGTATACTGTTGGGTTCTCTTTTTTCCTGTTCTTTATCCGCCCAGGTTAGAAAGGAAAACGACTGGAAAAAATTATTCGGGAAAGAATCATCCGGCAGCAGCCACTCCGGGTATCGTTTGATAAAAACTGTTTCTGCAACGGATAAAAAATTTCTTGAGGATAACGGGGTAAAATTGATAAGACAGTTATCGGACAGCGAATGCATCGTTCAGTTGAATGATATCCATCTTGCCGTCAGTATTCCCGGTTTATTAGATTACACTGAAGTGAATGATAACTGGAAATGTTCCCCTCCCCTGCTGGACGCAATCGTAGAAAACATAGTTGACGGGGATCAACCTAAGAAATTTTACCTGCTTACAAATGATATACCCGGTATTTCCCAACAGATCAAAACCATGCATCGTACAACAAGACTGGTGTGTCAATATCAAAACATTGTTATCATTGAAACATCCCTGAAAGAATTAATTGCACATTGGCTACCCGGTGAATCTATCAGTTTTGTTGATTTTGCCGATCGGCAACCAAAGGAAGAAGTCAGCATCATAGGATTTGATAATAGTACGAATGCCGTTAATAAACTGCACGCGTATCTACCGCAAATAAATGGATCGGGTATGGTAGTATCTGTAAAAGAAAATAAACCCGATACGACCGATATCGATTTTAAAGGACGTTATGTTTCCACGCCGCAGACAAGCATCAACAGATCGACGCATGCCACTATCATGTCGACCATCATCGCCGGCGGAGGCAATAGTTCCTATACGGCACTCGGTGTGGCCTGGAAGGCGGCAATTACTTCCTCGTCATTTGATGTTCTGCTGCCCGACAGTAATGCAGTATACCGGCAGCAGCATATTTCGGTACAAAATCATTCGTATGGAACAGGTGTAGAAAATTTTTATGGCGCTGATGCACTTGCGTATGACAGCAGTGTTATCAGCAACCCATATCTGCTGCATATTTTTTCTTCCGGTAATTCCGGTAACCTGGCCAGCAACAATGGCAATTACGCGGGCATTACAGGCTGGGCCAACCTGACAGGTAGTTTTAAAATGGCCAAGAATATTATTACGGTTGGCTCCATTGATTCTTTTGGATTTGTTCCTGTACTGAGTTCAAAAGGGCCGGCTTATGACGGGCGCGTAAAACCAGAACTGGTGGCATTTGGAGAAGATGGCAGTTCAGGCGCTGCAGCCCTGGTATCCGGGACTGTCATGGCAGTACAACAGTTGTATAAAAACATTCATACAGATTCTTTACCCGATGCCTCACTTGTGAAAGCGATACTGCTCAATTCTGCAGATGATATCGGCAATGCAGGTATTGATTTCTCCTCCGGGTATGGAAATATGAATGCGTATGCGGCTGTGCAGGATTTGCAAACAGGCCATTTTTTCCAGGGAACAATATCCGGCGGGCAATTGCAATCATATACCATCACTGTCCCTCCCAATGCAAAACACCTTAAAGTACTATTGGCATGGTCGGACAAACCTGCTGTTGCCAATAATTTTAAGGCCCTCGTCAATGATTTGGATCTAACGGTAACGTATAAACCAGGCGGTCAAACCTGGCAACCCTGGGTACTAAATAGTTTTCCACAGGGAGATTCAATAGCATTGTTGCCTGTAAGAAAAAGAGACAGCCTGAATCCTGTGGAACAGGTTACAGTCGATGATCCATTACCGGGCAGCTATACTATTTCAGTCAGCGGATTTTCTGTTACGCCCGGCCCGCAATTGTATTCTATCGTTTACCGCTGGGATACTGCCAATACTTTTGAATGGAATTATCCAACAGCCGGAGATAATCTCGTACCAAAACAACAAAATGTATTGCGTTGGAAAAACAATTATGCATCGGCAGGACTGCTCGAATATAGCTATGCCGGCACCAATAATTGGCAAGCCGTTGCCAGCAGTGTTGATCTTTCAAAAAGGTTTTTCAAATGGTTGACGCCCGATACGAATGCTGTTGTCCTGTTGCGAATGTCGGTAAATGGTGTGCCGTACCTGAGTGATACCATTACCATTTCTTCGAAATTGCAGACGGGAGTCGGTTTTAATTGCACTGATTCCATTTTGCTGTACTGGAATAAGATGAATACCAATAATTATGTCCTGTACCAATTGGGCGATCAATACCTGCAGCCTTTTCGTGAAGTGGCAGACAGTTCAGTTATTTTACGCAAAGCAGCTATAACGGAGAAATGGTTCGCGGTAGCGCCCCGGCTTCCCTTTGACAGGATCGGTTCAAAAGGCTTTTCCTTTAATTATGAAGATCAGGGTGTCGGTTGTTATATCAGGAATTTTACGGCGGATATCGTCAATACGGTTGGTCAGCTTACTGTATCACTCGGCACTACCTATATGATAAGCAGAGTGACGATCGAAAAATTAACCAATACTGGTTACAGGGTATTACAAAATTTCGGAGGACCGGTGCTGCTGCAATATAATGTTGCGGATAACCAACTCAGCAAGGGTGTGAATACCTACCGGGCAAAGCTGGAATTATCAAACGGGGCCATTATTTACAGCGAACCTGAAACGATTTATTATTTAAACAAAAGTAATTATCTTATTTATCCCAACCCGGTCCGGCAGCAACAACCATTCAATATCATATCTTCTGAATTGGGCAATGCAGTCTTCCAGCTTTTTAATGCTTATGGCCAAAAGGTGCTGGAGAAAACATTATTCAACCTGTATGAACAAACAGGCACTGGTCAGTTGGGCAAAGGAATTTATTTCTTCATTATCTGGAAAGACGGAAAAAAAGACATGACGGGAAAACTAATCATTCAATAATATCACAGGCTTCCATAAATACATTGGTATTGGATAGTCATACCCGTTATTCATTCCTTAAACTTTTTACCGGGTTGGTACCGGCTACTTTGATGGATTGAAAGCTCACTGTTAACAATGTTATGAACAATGACCCCGCTCCTGCATCAGCTAGGATCCACCACGACAAATCAACATGATATTGGTAATTGCTTAGCCAGTTGTGCATGACATACCAGGCCACCGGTGAAGCAATTATGAAAGCAATCAATACCAATTTTAAAAAATTGAGGGTAAGCAAGGCAAGTATATTTGTTACGGATGCACCCAGCACTTTGCGAACACCTATTTCTTTTGTTCTTGTTTCTGCCAGGTACGCCGCGAGGCCAAATAATCCTAAACAGGAAATGAAAATGGCAAGAAATGCAAAATAGAATGAAAGCTTTCCGATAAGCGCTTCGCTTTTATACAGTTTTGCAAATTCCAAATCGGAAAATTGATAAGTGAAGGGAAACTTGGGGTTTATATCCTTGTATAATTTCCCGAGACCTGCGAGCACATCCCTGGTTTTATCAGCTTCTGTGCGGATAAGAATAGTACCCCATGGCCATTGCTCGTCGAGCCGAACAATCAATGGTTCTATATTCTGGTGCATGGAATTAAAATGAAAATCTTTCAGCACACCGATTACCATTCCCGGATGATTACCCCAAATCAATGTTTTTCCAATGGGATCTTGCAAACCTATTTTACTGGCTGCAGATTCATTTATAAGGAAACTTGCTGAATCGGTGCCCCATTTATCTGAAAAATCGCGGCCTTCTTTTACCTGTAGTTTCATGGTTTTTACAAAGTCATATCCTACTACCGCATCAGCAAATGACACCTGGAGATTGGTCGCTTTTCCAGGCCAGCTAATACTGCCTGTATGGTGTTCAATCACAGTCGGAGAATTGCGCATTTTGGAAATATCAACTACTCCCGGTATTTTAATTGCCTCTGTTTTAAAAGTACTGTAGGATTTGGTTAGCTCACCTTCAATCGGAAGATAGATAAGGTGCTGCCGATCGTACCCGAGGTCTTTGGTTTGTATATAATCTACCTGCCGGTAAATGACGATCATACTTACCATCATAATAATCGAGAGTGAAAATTGAAATATGACCAGGCCCTGGCGGAAGAAACCTGCTTTCCAGTTAAATTTAAGCGTGCCCTTCAATACTTTTACGGGTTTAAAAGATGAAAGGAATACAGCAGGGTAACTGCCTGCGATTAATCCGGTGATAATAGCCAGGCACGCCAGCAGTAACCAGAATACTGGTTTATTGATTGGCAACGATAGTTGTTTGCCGGTAAGATTGTTGAATGCAGGCAGTAGAACGCTTGTTACAACCACGGCCACCACGATGGAAAATACGGTTATAAGAATAGCCTCGCTGATAAATTGTAGTATCAGCGAAGAGCGGGCTGCCCCAATCACCTTTCTTACGCCTACTTCCCTGGCGCGACTGGCGGATTGTGCCGTGGACAGGTTCATGAAATTGACACAGGCAATCAGCAGGATGAAAATGGCAACGATGGTAAACAACTGAACATATTCAATTCTTCCACCATCAACATATCCATTTTTAAAGGAAGAATGCAGGTATTTGGCAGCATATAACTGTAAACCCAATTCGGTACGAAAGCTCTTATCCTTGCCTGTATATCTTTCTGTAAAATGTTTAATTTTTGATTCTACCGATGCGGCATTAGCACCTGTCTTTAACTGAACAAATGTATTCGGGCTCGTATTACCCCAGTTGTGCACCCAATCATTTTGTTGTACATAATCTGTCCAGCTTCTTAAATAATCAAATTGCTGTGATGAATTAGCGGGAATATTTTCAAAAACTGCCGTAATCTTTAAGTCTTCCTTGTTTTCGAAGCGAATGGTTTTACCAATGGCCGATTCCGGTGATCCAAAAAAGATGGTTGCCATTTTACGGGAAATGGTTATCGTATTGGCATCATTCAAACAAGCGGAGGCGCTTCCCCGCAGGATGGGAAAACTAAACATGCGGAAGTAATCGGCCCCTGCAAAAAAGCCAGCCATCTTATCAATTTTATCGCCTGCTTCAAAAGTTGCACCGGTACCGGGCTGTGTAGCATAGTCAACGCTGCTGGCATATTGGATTTCCGGTATTACTCTTTTCAGCTCATCGGCTAAAAGGCCCTGTGTTGGATAGCCTGCTTCCACCTTTCCATCAAAGTAGTTACGCTCGTATACCTGGTACAATTGATCTTTGTTTGTATGAAAACCATCTACGGAATTTTCATCCTGGACCCAAAGCAGGATCAGCAGGCTGCAGGTAATGCCCAATGCAAGCCCCGAAATGTTTATTACTGATAATAACTTATTGCCGGTGAGTTTTCGCCACGCTACTTTGAAATAACTTTTTATCATGTATACTAAGAGACTAATAAAATGCCGGAATTGCACAAATCTTTGAATCAACTGTTTATAAAAAATGTGCACGTGAAACTGTCCGAATCTGATACAACCTGCGTTCGGTTTTGTCCAATAAAAAAAAGCAGCGGTAAAACCACTGCTTTGCATATAAAAAATCGATTGTTATTTGGGCGCTTTGTCTGTTTTCTTCTTCTGGCTTTTTGGTGCCCAAATAGCGAGCATCCTCTTGCCCTCCATTTTTGGCAGGCTTTCGAGCACACCAAATTCTGCCAGTCTTTCTGCGAATTTCAAAATCAGCAATTCGCCTCTTTCCTTGAATTGTATAGCCCGCCCTTTAAATTGAACATAGGCTTTTACCTTATTGCCCTCTTTCAGGAAGTTTTCGGCGTGTTTTGCCTTGAAATCAAAATCGTGGTCATCAGTATTGGGTGTGAAGCGAATCTCTTTTACTTCCGACACTTTACTGTTGGCCTTCATCTCTTTTTCCTTCTTCTTCTTTTCGTATAAAAACTTATTGTAGTCGATTATTTTACATACGGGAGGATCTGCCTGCGGAGAAATTTCTACCAAATCAAGTTGCTGATCCTGCGCCATGCGTAATGCATCCTGGATACTATAAACACCTACTTCTACATTGTCGCCAACCAATCTGACTTGCGGAACACGGATCATGTGGTTGGTACGGTGTTCCTGCTGTTGTTCTTTTCTGAACCTTGGATTAAATGCGCCCCTTGGGGGTCTTGGTGGTCTCGGTGGAAATGCCATTTACAAATTTTAGTTTAAAATATAATTTACACTTGTTGCGACAGTCTTCTTTTTTTGCTGCGCTAATCAGGTTTTTATTTCCTGAATATAAAACATTTTATCGGTTTCTGCCATATTGATGACAGTTTTACTCGCCTCTTCTTTCCTTAATCTCAGTTGTTGTTTCCGCGATGAAATCCTCCAGTGATTTGACACCTGTGTCTCCTTTTCCCTGCCTGCGGATGGCTACCTTGCCCTCGTTCATTTCTTTTTCCCCCACCACCAACATATAAGGTACTTTCATTAACTCGGTATCACGGATTTTCTTACCTATTTTCTCATTACGGTCATCAACCTCAGCACGAATATCCGCATTTTTCAGTTTCTGCGAAATACTTTGTGCATAGGGTAAAAACTTATCACTGATAGGTAATACTTTCACCTGTACAGGTGCCAGCCATACCGGGAATTTGCCGGCATAATGTTCCAGCAGGAATCCAATAAAGCGTTCATGTGTACCCAGCGGAGCCCGGTGAATGATCAGGGGTGTTTCAGGTGAATTATCCTTGTTGGTAAATTCAAGTTTGAATCGTTTTCCCTGTGCAAAGTCAACCTGGTTGGTAGCCAGTGTAAACTCCCTTCCTATCGTACTCCAAATCTGTACATCTATTTTGGGGCCATAAAATGCTCCTTCGTCCGGTACTTCAATAAATGGAGTGCCTGTATCTTTCAATACCTGCCGAACCATTTCTTCCGTTTCCAGCCACAATTCCGGTTCATCGATGTATTTCTGTCCCAGCTTGGACGGTTCATGCAGCGACAGGCGCATCACGAATTTATCGACACCAAATATTTTAAAATACTTGAGGTACATATCGTTGACCGCTTTGAATTCGTCCGCGAACTGTTCCTTGGTACAATAGATGTGGGCATCATTCATGTGGAGGCAGCGCACCCGCATCAGTCCAAATAATTCGCCGCTTTGCTCGTACCTGTAACAAGTTCCATATTCTGCCAGCCGCAAAGGCATGTCCTTGTAACTTTTTGGTTCTGCCGCAAAAATTTTGTGGTGGTGCGGGCAGTTCATGGCTTTCAGGTAATATTTGGTGCCATCCAATTCCATGGGCGGGTACATGCTGTCCTGGTAATACGGCAGGTGACCGCTGGTGAGGTACATGCTTTCCTTGGCGATATGCGGTGTTACCACGCGCTTATATCCTGCCGCCAGTTCAGTTTCCTTTGCCAGCTTCTCCAGTTCTTCAATGATGATGGTACCATTGGGCAACCACAGGGGAAGACCCGGGCCCACATCGTCATCCATGGTAAATATGCTCAGCTCCTTTCCCAGCTTGCGGTGATCACGTCGTTTCGCCTCTTCCAGTAACTGCATGTATTCATCCAACTCTTTTTGTGAGGGGAAAGTGACACCATATACACGTGTCAGTTGTTTGTTTTTTTCATCGCCCTTCCAGTAAGCGCCGGCAATATTGGTCAGCTTGATGGCCTTGATAAAGCCGGTGTTTGGGATATGCGGACCGCGGCAGAGATCGGTAAAGTTGCCTTGTGTATAGAAAGTGATTTCACCGTCATTCAAATTGCTTAGCAGATCGAGTTTGTATTCATCGCCTTTATCCGAAAAATATTTTACCGCTTCAGCCTTGGGTACTTCTTTTCTAATGTAGCTGTTGTTTTGTTTCGCCAGTTCATTCATTTTCTTTTCCAGCTTCAGCAAATCTTCTTCGTTCAGTTTGCGGTCGCCCAAATCCATATCATAATAGAATCCCCTGTCTACGGGAGGACCTACCCAAAATTTTACACCGGGAAACATGCTTTCCACCGCTTCGGCCATGAGGTGGGCGGAAGAATGCCAGAAGGTGGATTTACCGTCTGTGTCGTCCCACATCAATAATTTCAACGCAGCATCATCATAAATCGGCCTTGTTGCATCCCATACCTGCCCGTTCACTTTTGCTGCCAGTACTTTTCTTGCCAGCCCTTCGCTGATAGACTTGGCGATATCGAGAGCCGTAGTTCCTTTTGGATATTCCCTGACTGATCCGTCCGGTAAAGTAATTTTAATCATAACTGTTTCTTCGCGTAATTTTCGAACCGCAAATTTAACGAAGTCTTGGCAGATAAAGCTTTTGAATTCAATGAAATTGCAATGATTATTTTTGACGAAAAGCATCGTAATTTGCCAGTATGAGAGTTGTTTTTACATGTATCTGCTGTTTATTGTTGTCCTCCGGATTCTCCCAGGACCTTACGGGCATTTGGCGGGGTAGTTTTATTTCGGCCGATAATAAGCTGATGGATATGTTCAACCTCGAAGACAAGTATAAATATGAGGTGCAGATAGATCAGCGCAACAAAGGCTTCAGTGGCGTTACCTATTCCTATAAGACAACTGTTTTTTACGGGAAGGCCAGTGCCAATGGTACTGTTAACCCAAAGACAGGTAAAGTAATGTTGCAGGAATTGAAATTGCTGGAACTGAAAATGTCGCCGGAGAGTTATGCCTGCTGGATGATCTGTTTTATGCAATACACCAAAAACGGCGATGAAGAATACCTTGAGGGCAAGTACAGCAGTTACCGTGAAAAGGATTCGTCGTTTTGTGGACGAGGTACCGTATTTCTCCGCAAGGTAATCACCTCCGATTTTTATAAAGAACCATTCCTGACAAAAAGGGAAAAAGAGAAAACAGCAGAACGCCTCCTGGCTAATAAAGACAAACCAGTTACACCGGAAAAATCCAATGTCAAGCCCGTGGTAAAACCTCCGCTGGCGAATACAAAGTCCACTACAAAAACCGGCACAGGAACCGTCGCCAAAAATAATAGCACCAAACCAAAGACGATCGACAAGAAGCCAACACTGCCGGACGCGAAGGCAGCACCCCTTATTTCAAAAATTGAAATAGAGAAGAAAGAGCCAGTTATCAAAACAAAGGAACCGGCTATAATTCCACCGGTATTAAAGAACCGGGAAAACGAAGTGGTGCAGTCAATCGTAGTGAATACAAATGACATCACCATTAATATTTACGACAACGGAACCATTGACCACGATACCGTTTCTGTTTATCTGGATAAGAAACTGGTCGTATCCCATCAAATGCTCACCACGCAGGCGATTACGGTAAAACTGAAAATGGATGAGAGCTCCGATTATCATGAATTGGTGATGGTAGCCGAAAACCTGGGCGACATTCCTCCCAATACTTCGCTGATGGTAGTAAAAGCAGGCGACAAGCAATACGAGGTCAGGATTACTTCCACCGAACAAAAGAATGCAGTGGTAATATTCAAATACGAAAAACCAAAATAAACTGCCGTTCATCCTGTTTGTACAGCGGGCTTTACCGGTGAAACAATAAATTGGAACCTCATTTACCCGGATGCGATTTATCTCCTTCATAATTTACCTCTTTATTAGTAGCGGACTGTATGCACAGGACCTGAATGGAATATGGCAGGGCAAACTGGTACAGGATCCCGGTGGTTGCTATAAGGAATACAATATTGAAATGCAGATTAATTTTATTGCCAGCGCCAATGCGCTAAGCGGTAAAGTGTACGATTACTATGATATATCAAAATACCTGAAACTCGATTTCTCCGGCAGGTTCAATGCAGTGACAAAAAGAATGGTCATCATTGAAAATAATTTACTGGAATCAAAAATACCGGACAACTGTGTGCCCTGTATTAAAACCTATGATCTTACCTGGACCAAAAAAGGAAACGAAGAAATATTATCCGGCGAATGCAAGGGAAAATTTATCGGCCGCGATTCCACCTGCCCTGCTTACCGGCTGATATTGAAACGATCGGCAAAATCTGATTTTGCCGTTGATGTGGAACAAAGCCCGGAACTCAAAGCCATCCAGGAAAACCTTCACCTCAAACCAAGGGAAAAAGAACTGGTTCAGGTGATCAAAATTGATGCACCCTCCATTAAAATAGACTTATACGATAATGCAGAAATTGACAATGACACTGTAACCGTTTTACTGAACAATAAATTACTCCTGTATAGGAGGATGCTGACTGATAAACCCCTCTCTATTACTGTCAATGCTTTTCCGAATACCGATTATGAACTGGTGATGTATGCAGACAACCTTGGTTCCATACCACCCAATACTGCATTGATGGTAGTGACGGCAGGCACAAAAAAATTCGAGATAAGGCTGGCATCCAGCGAACAAAAAAGTGCGGCTGTCCGCTTTCGCTACGACCGGAAAGATTATCCTTAAAGACAAGATTGGGTTTTTGAATAGCTCGTAAAACCCATTTATGTAGCGGAAAAACAGGGCTTCGTCGCAAGATTCCCTTATTTTAACGGCATGTTGTTAATTTGGCAGCATGAAATCATCCTGGTACCAGAGAAAGTGGTTGACAGTATTGGTGCATGTGGCGGCATGGGCCCTGTTGTTCTCATTGCCTTACCTGCTCAGTTCTCCTGATAATGGTAAGCATCCAGATACTTCCAAAGAAATGCACAATGATACAGCCAGGAATTATTTCTCCCTGGTTATGAATATTACCTGGGTGGCTTTCTTTTATTTCAATGCATTTGTGCTGATACCTCAATTTATTTTCAAGAAAAGGTACTGGCAGTTTGCACTGATGCAACTGGCATCGATCAGTTGGCTGCTGATACAGGTGTCAGTTTTATATAAATTATTTTTCCCGGGTGGTACTATGTTTAGTACGAAGGGCCTTATGTTCAATATCCTTATTTACCTGTTTATATTTGGCCTGAGCACTGCCTATAAACTCATCAGTGAAAAAGTGAACAGCGATAAACTGGCGGCTGAAAAGATGAACGAAAATTTAAAAACAGAACTGTCACTGCTGCGTTCACAGGCAAGCCCGCATTTTATGTTCAATGTGCTCAACAATATGGTGGCGCTGGCCAGGAAACAATCCGATCAGTTGGAGCCTTCCCTGATCAAACTGTCTTCCCTCATGCGTTATATGCTGTATGAAGCGGATGAAGAAAAAGTTTCCCTCGAAAAGGAAATTGAATACCTCCAGAGCTATATTGATCTGCAGCAACAGCGTTTTGGTAAAAAAGTACAGGTTACAGTTGACCTCCACCCGGCCGACAAGGCGTATACACTGGAGCCCATGCTGCTTATTCCTTTTGTGGAAAATGCTTTTAAACATGGTACCGGTATGATAGAGGATGCACAGATAGATATTGAACTCAAAGCAGAGAAGAATATCCTGCAGTTTACAGTGCGCAACAAATTCAACCCTGCTTCCGTGGAAATAAAAGATAAAACATCAGGAATCGGGCTTACAAATGTAAAAAGGCGCTTAAATTTATTGTACGGGAAAAATCACAGCCTCT
This sequence comes from Chitinophagaceae bacterium, assembly GCA_044223995.1. Lineage (GTDB taxonomy): Bacteria > Bacteroidota > Bacteroidia > Chitinophagales > Chitinophagaceae > JACMLD01. The sequence continues at coordinate 290,513 of JBGALE010000003.1, read as the reverse complement.
TAATTACCACAAACGATAACCGGTTTGTGGTGTCACTTCAAATATTTCTCAGTTAAATGCTCCGCTGTATCGCCATAGATGATGAGCCACTTGCACTGGAACTCCTGGAAGATAATATCAGCCGGGTGCCATTCCTGCAACTGGTGGCCAAATGTGATAATGCCATGGAAGCTATGAAAGTGCTGGAACATGAGAAAGTGGACCTTATTTTTCTGGACATACAGATGCCGGGTCTTACAGGGTTGCAGTTCATTCAATCTATGACGGAAAGACCGATGTTTATCCTCATTACTGCCTATGAAAAATATGCACTGGAAGGATATAACCTTGATGTGGTGGATTACCTGTTAAAGCCCGTGTCACCCGACCGGTTTGTAAAAGCCTGCAATAAAGCAAGGGAGCTGCAGCAGTTGAAATCAAAGCCAAAAGAAACAGCAGCGGAGCACAGCAACGACTTCTTTTTTGTCAATGTGGATTACAGTTTGCTGAAGATTGTTGTATCAGATATTATGTGGGTGGAAGGATTGAAAGACTATATCAAAATATACCTGAAGAGCAGCACCAGCCCGGTGGTGACAAGGATGCCCATGAAAACCATCGAAGAGCAATTACCCGCCTCTAAATTTGTCCGCGTACATAAGTCCTATATTGTTTCTGTTGCCTTTATTACTTCCATCCGCAAAACCAGTGTTTTCATTGGTAATATGGAAATCCCGGTGAGTGATAATTACCGCGATGCGCTGGCAACCATCACAGGCCGGATTGGCTAAGACACGCTGTGTTATTTCCTGTTTCATTGCGCTCATTCCTTCGACTACCCCACTATTTCGCAGGAGAATTGTGTTTCGTCGCATTTTAGTGCGGCTTCATCTCATTTGAAAAAAATCTTTCAATGGCAGGTTTACTTTTGTACAGTCAATCAATTATGCCATTTATTAAACCATAAAAACAAAAGACATGAAAAAGTATATTGTAACCATCGTTGCAGCATTTTTACTGGTAACTGCGGGTAATGCGATGTCACAAAATCCCCCGGTTTCCCGCGTTGTATTAACAGCATTCAGCGCACAGTTTGACAAAGCCTCAGATATTAGCTGGAAAATAACCGGCAACTTTATCAAGGCAAGCTTCCAGGTAAACGGCCAGTACATGGATGCGTTTTACAGCACTGACGGAATACTTATTGCCATTTCCCGCAATATCGTCTCATCTGAATTGCCAATTCAATTGCAACTGGGCATAACTAAAAATTACCCGGGAAGCTGGATCACTGAATTGTTTGAATACGCCAGCAACGGTACCAGTACTTACTACCTCACCATGGAAAACAAAGACGAAAAGTTTATCCTGGAAAGCGACAGCGGCAATGAATGGCACCTGTTTAAAAAGACTGTAAAATAATTTCAGTGGTAGCCGCATTCAACCGGAAGATCATAACTTTAAAAAAAATACAAGTATGAAAATCGTCAAACAATCTTTTTTACTGGCAATACTTTCCGTCGCCACAGCAGGACTGTATGCACAAACTGCCGATGAAATCATCAGCAAACATATTGATGCTATTGGTGGAAAAGATATTGTAAGTAAAGTCACCTCCATCTACCTCGAGAACTCTGCGCAGATTATGGGTAATGACGCGCCCAGTACCACCACCATCCTGAATGGAAAAGGTTTTAAATCTGAAACCGAATTCAATGGCAGTAAGATCATACAATGCTATACAGACAAAGGTGGCTGGCTGACTAACCCTATGGGTGGCAGTGGTGCAGAAGCCATGCCCGATGAAGCATACAAACAGGGGAAAGACCAGATATACCTTCCTGATCCATTTGTGGATTACGCGGCCAGGGGATGCAAGGTGGAACTGACGGGAAAGGAAGAAGGCAGCTTCAAATTGAAGATCACCAACGCAGATAAAATCGAAACGGTGTATTTCATCAGTGCCGATACTTACCAGATTGTAAAACTGATCAGGAAAGGAAATATGATGGGTAACGAGGTAGACATATCTATTAAGACGTCCGATTACAAGAAAACAGATTTTGGCCTCGTGGTTCCTTACACCATGGAGTTTGACTTCGGCGGACAGTTTTCATTTACTATCACGACAAAAAAAGTGGAGATAAATAAAGCAGTCGATCCGGTTGTGTTCGATATGCCAAAACAATAATCCACCAATGAACCTTATTTATAACCGGTCTTTGTACCGGTTTTTTTTATGCCTTTCCTCCTACAATATGACCACTCCTAACAGGGGCTGTATTTTCGTCGCAACATTTACCTTCCTTGTCTCATTTACCCCAGCCCCGCTCCTGCTGTGATATAATTTTGTGTCTGCAAATATTCAGATATGAAAAAATTATTCTTTGTTTTAGCGAGTGTGATCACAGCCCTGTCAGTATCCGCACAGTTCCCGGGTGGAGCTCCCGGCAATGGCCAGCCCGGCCAGGCACCTCCCAGCATAGGGCATGTGTATGGTAAACTGGTTGATGCCAGCGGCAAAGCGATCGCAGAGGCATCGGTTGTCATTTTGCAGAGCAAAATGGACCCAGCCACGAAGAAAAATAAAGATGTATTACTGAAAGGCATTGTTACCAAGGGTAATGGCGAATTCAACTTTGAGGAGTTACCCATCATGGGTACGCTGAAGTTAAAAATTTCAGTCAGCGGTTATAAAGCCATTGAACAGCCTGTTTCATTTATGCCGAAGAAACCAACTGCCGGCCAACAGGGTGGCGCGCCCTCCTTTGATATGGATTTGGGTAATATAAAAATGGAAACAGATGTAAAGCAACTGGAAACGGTAACTGTCGTTGCAAAAACGCCTTCAGTAAGACTGGATGCAGATAAAAAGATTTTCAATGTGGAAAAAAATATTGTGAGTGCCGGTGGTACAGCATTGGATGTGATGAAAACCGTACCATCTGTCAATGTTGATATTGATGGAAATGTAACATTGCGCAATGCTGCCCCGCAATTATATGTTGACGGCAGGCCCACTACCCTCACACTCGATCAAATCCCTGCTGACGCCATTGAAAGCGTAGAGGTGATTACCAACCCTTCTGCCAAATATGATGCTTCCGGCGGTGGCGCGGGCATCCTGAATATTGTACTGAAGAAAAACAGGAAGACGGGTTATAATGGAAACGTTCGCCTGGGTGTTGATAAAAGAGGTGGCCTGAATGGTGGTGGCGATTTTAATGTACGCCAGGATAAGGTAAATATCTCCGCGAGCCTGATGGCCAACCAAATGAAAGGCATTACCAAAGGAACAACAGATCGCTTGAATGTACTGGATACACCACAAACTTCAGTTAATCAAAACAACCTGAATAAAAGCAATGGTGCATTTATTTTTGGTAAGCTGGGCCTTGACTATTTCGTTACCAACCGCACCACCTTGTCAGTAACTGGTTTTAAAGTGCATGGCGAGTTCAAGCCTTACGAAGAAATCAATATCATCACCGACAGTTTGTTTAATGCCGGAAAAATTTCAACAAATAGCAACCGTCTTTCGACCGGTCACCGCACATTCAATGGACAGGGTGTTGCTTTGGGATTCAAACATCTTTTCCCGAAGGAAGGAGAAGAACTAACTGCGGATGCCAATTTCTTTTCAGGGAAAAACACAGGAGATAATTTATATACCACCAATTATTACTACGGTACTTCATCCAATATAGCTTACACCGAATTACAGAAATTAATAAGCGGGGGACAGGATAAAAACCTGGTGATGCAAATGGATTACACCAAACCCCTGGATGCGAAAACAAAACTGGAAGCAGGTGTTCGAGCCGCATTGCGCAGCCGTACCAACCTGAATGAAAATTATCTCTATAACGATTCAATCAATGCTTATGAACTGGTTCCTTCTGCTACCAGCAATTATAAGAATACGGATAATGTATATGCAGCCTATACCACTATTTCCAGCAGCATTAAAGATTTTAGTTATAAAATTGGTCTTCGTGCTGAAAGCTCCAGCTATTCCGGTGAACTGATCAACAGCAAACAAACATTCAGCAACAGCTATCCGGTTAGTTTATTTCCTTCTGTATTCCTTACCCAAAAACTGAAAAACAACCAGCAGTTGCAGGTGAGTTACAGTCGCCGGGTGAATCGTCCGAATTTCTTTCAACTGATCCCTTTTATTGATTATTCGGATAAACTGAATATCACGAAGGGTAATCCAGGTCTTGTTCCCGAGTTTACGCAATCACTGGAAATGTCTTACCTGAAAACATTCAAGGGTAACAATACATTACTGGTATCCCTGTATTATAAACACACCAATAATTTAATTACACGTTATCTCGATAAACAACTGAACCCTGTTACGGGTAATGAAGATCTTATCAATACCTTCATCAATGCCAACTCGAGTTATACAACCGGTGCTGAATTTACTGCACAGAATTACCTGACCAAATGGTGGGATGTTTCTTCCAATATCAATTTTTACAATTCAAAAATCAACACATCCAACACTGGCGCAACGCAGCAGGATGCATTATGGAGTTACTTTGCGAAAATCAATAACAACTTTAAGCTGCCGGCTAATTTTACTGTTCAACTGACAGGATTGTACCAGTCAAAAACCAACCTGCCGGTAAATACCAACCAGGGCTTTGGCGGACCAGGATTTGGCCAGTCACAAAGTTCTTCCCAGGGCTATATCAGTGCTTCCTGGGGTGTGGATATTGCCGTGAAGAAGAGTTTCCTGAAAAATAATGCGGCTTCATTAACGCTTAGCGTAAATGATATCTTCCGTACCAGGGTTTCGAACCAGTATTCTACCAGTGCCTATTTTATTCAGCACTACAACAGGTTGCGCGACCCGCAAATGATACGCCTGAATTTCTCCTACCGCTTTGGTAAAATAGATATGTCACTGTTCAAGCGTAAAAACATGAAGGCAGAACAGAGCAATTCCGACAGCATGCAGCAGTAAACAATGCCGGCAGCCTGCATCATGATAATATGGAAAGAAAAGAGATTTGCATCTTTCTGAAGTAAATAAAAACCCGGTGAATCGCGATAGAATCGTGTCACCGGGTTTTCAAAAAGAAGTTCTTTGTGTTCTTTGTGCATTCCTGCCGGTTACTGTTGTGAGATATTTGGCATAAGTTTTAACACACAACGATAACTGATCCGGGGCACAGGGGACACAAAGGACTTTTCTTATTGTCTTGTGGCCGGAGCTGGTTTCCTCGGTAATTTCTCATCGCGCATAGCTGCATTGTATACGAATGATGCAACAATGGTAGCAGCCTGTTTCAAATCATCTGCACTTAAATGATCGTAGGCATCCATATTGGTATGGTGTGTCCTGGTGTCGTATTCAATTGGATCCTGTATAAACTGGAAACCCGCCAAACCAATTGCATCAAAAGATAAGTGATCGGTCCCCCCTGTATTTTGCGCTGTTACAGTTGACGCACCCAGGTCGGTGAATGATTGAAACCATTGAGAAAAAATAGATTTGACAGCTTCATTTCCCTGTGTATAGATGCCGCGTATTTTGCCTGTACCATTGTCCAGGTTAAAATAAGCAGCCACCTTATCGCCAGCCGCGTTAAATCTTCTTGTGGTGGTATCAGTAAAATGATTACGCACATAATTTCTTGAACCAATTAATCCCTGTTCTTCAGCGCTCCATAACGCGACGCGAATCGTCCTGCGCGGATGTACACCCAGTGTTTTTAAAATACGCATAGCTTCCAGCATTACGGCACAGCCTGCTGCATTATCCGTAGCGCCCATTGCCCCATGCCAGCTATCGAGGTGACCGCCAATCATTACCAGTTCATCTTTTAACTGCTTGTCTGTTCCCCTGATTTCACCAATGACATTATACCCTTTCGGATCATCATTGGAGAATTTTGTTTGCACATCTACCTCGAGTGATACGGGTATGCCCGCTTTTGAAAGCCGGTACATGGTCATATAATCTTCCAGTGAAACAGTGATATCCAAAAAATTATCGGGTGTACCTGCCTGGTAGGCGCCACCACCCTGTACAAACAAAGTACCATCATGTCCCCTCGATACAGACAATATCGCAATTGCTCCTTCCTGTTTGGCCATTTCTTTCAGTTTATTGATGAGTTGAACCCCAGGGGGAAACTGTCCGCGGTTTCCCGGCCGGTTGCGGTTGGTGCTATCGGACTTACCGGGTACAAACTCAGCCATCTTTGCCAGTTGATCATCGGTGAAGCGACGTGCATCTGCCGCGAAGGTTGGTTTCAATGTATCTGTTCTTGGCATCATCAATACTTTTCCTTTCAGCTTGCCTGCATAACCTTGCAATTGAGTGCTGTCTTTTGCATCAACAACCAGTACATCTGCCTGCTGTAAACCATTTGTTCCTGTTGTCCATGTTTTAGGAAGAGCAATCAACGGTTTATAGTAAGGCATTTTCATGGCGATATATGATTTCTGCAATTCCCATCCCTTACCAAATGTTCCCCATGGTTCAAGCACCACCTGTTCCATTCCCCATTGTGTTAAAGTGGATGTAGCCCATTTGGCTGCGCGCATAAAACCGGGCGAGCCCTGCAGCCGGGGGCCGCTGGCATCGGTTAAATAAAAAGCTATGTCCATTACTTTGGAATGATTCAGGCCTTCTTCGCGAATTTTCGCCATCATGCTGACGTCAATCTTTTCTGTTTGGGCGGTTGCTGTCAGTACGAATAAAAGAAGTACCGGCAGGGTTTGAAGTTTTCTCATGCGTTATTATTTGGTTGAACATGAAATCTACTGATTTTGATTTGCTCCGCCAACGGCAAAATGATAAATGCTGTATCAAATCATTGTACGGGTGAATAAAGGATGCTTCTTGCCTGGCAACTGACAGATATGAAATTGTTTTTATTTATTCAATGGGTGCAAGTCAACAAGCCGGGGTAAATAACTGTAGTATCTTTATAAGAAAGATAGCATGCAATACAGGAAACTCGGCAGGTCGGATTTACAGGTGAGCAGGATTGGTTTTGGTTGTATGTCGTTGCAGGGCAGTGATGCTGTTAACGCGGCATTGTTGCAGAAAGCGATGGACGCGGGGATCAATTATTTTGATACAGCAGATTTGTACGACAAAGGCGCCAATGAAACCATTGTTGGAAAAGCATTGAAGGGAAAAAGAAAAGAAATTATCATTGCAACAAAGGTGGGTAACCAATGGCGGCCTGATGGCAGCGGATGGGATTGGAACCCCGGGAAAAAATATATACTGGCATCAGTGGAAGAAAGCCTTCGCCGGCTGCAAACAGATTATATCGACCTGTATCAATTACACGGAGGGACGATCGGCGACCCGATTGACGAAACCATCAGTGCCTTTGATACTTTGATTCAACAAGGGAAAATTCGTTACTATGGCATTTCATCCATTCGTCCAAACGTTATCAGGGAATGGGTAGCCAAATCCTCTATGGTATGTGTCATGATGCAATACAGCCTGCTCGACCGCCGGCCTGAAGAGACCTGTTTTTCATTGTTACAGGAAAATGGAATCAGTATGGTGGCACGCGGAAGCCTGGCAAAAGGACTGTTGGTGGATAAACCCGTTACTGATTATTTAAATTATTCCAGCGACCAGGTAGAAAAGATGGCAAGGGCAGTTAACAGTATTTCAGACGGGATGCGCAATGCCGTTCAGACAAATATTCAATATGTGCTCAGCCACCCTGTCATTGCATCCGCGGTAGTAGGTATTCGTACGTTGAAACAACTCGAAACTGCCACACAGCCTGGTGCAGTAAATCTTTCCCAATCTGAACTTGATTTCCTTGATAATATACTGAGAAAAAACTATTACACCGAGCACAGGTGACAAATTTTGCAACAGCTTGTTTGCTGGGGGAAGGTTTATTTCCGGTTAACAGGAAATCGGGTTATATTTATTATCAAACTTATTATATGAAATTACTTGTTTCCATTTTCGCTTTCCTTTTTTTGGCAGGCAGCAGTTTTGCACAACTGGAAAGAATAGGTGTAATGGTAAGCCCTGCCTGGAAAACATCTGTACAGGATGCGGGGGCCGAATGGACCAATAAAGGATATATAGTAAAGGGCACGATCTATTACCACGATGAAATGCATAGTGGCTATGTCACACTCGATGACGGCCGTTCTGCAAAAGATGTTCCCATCCGGTACAATCTCTATTCACACCAGGTTAGCTATACAGAAAATGGTGTGGAGATGGAACTGGATAAATCAGCGCCGGTTCATGAGTTCGGCTACAAATATGTCAAAGACGATGAACAAAAATCAGTATTGTTCCGGAGTGGCTATCCTGCAATTGGTGGTAACAATGGCCGGACTTTTTATGAAGTGGTAGTAGACGGAAAAATTTTACTACTGAAATTTGTGACAAAAAAATTACTCGAGGAAAGAACGGAACTGGGTGCCTTGCAAAAAGTATTTATTGATACCGAATCATGGTATATCTACAATACAGCCGACAAAAACATGGTAGAAATCAAAAAGAATAAGAATGGTTTGATGGAAGCACTTCCACAATACGCTGCCCAGATTAAGTCTATTATTGATGCAAAAAAATTAAAACTGAAGTCTGATAGTGATTGGGCAGTGCTCCTGAATGAGTTGTCCGGTAAATAATTCAAAAAGGCAATCCTGAACAGAAACCCACGGAGCTTCTGTTGACCGTTACAATAGAAAATAAATGTAATCTCTGATGATTTAATTACCGCCCTGCTGTAAGGTTAGCAGTTCGTTATTGACCTTCCTGTTGCGCAGGATATTGACATAATGCAACGCGATCTTCACGCGGTAATTTTCATAAGCTTTTTGCGCCCATATAATAGCACCGTCGATATCACCGTTGATTTCACTGATGATGGCCATATTGTAACAGGCCCTGCCTGCGATTTTACGTTTGTAATTATTGGTTTCCTGTTTCCACAAATCACCCGCGTCATCCCAATTACCTGTTTGCGCTTTTCTCTTCGCCATCTCTAACTTATCACTGCCGCGTACAAAATAATCCCTGCTTACGCGTATCCAGTAAGGATCTATTTTGGTGGCATACATATGGCCAGCCGTATTACCTACCTGGATCACCGCTTCTTTTTTCCCAATCAATGCGGCAGCAGCCACTACCGGGTTAATTCCCTTTCCTGAAAACTGGAGGTCTTTGGATATATAAGATTCATCGAGAATGATCCTGCTTTTTGGATCATACATACGCCAGCCTGTTTTTACCAGGGTATTCATATTTACATGATGTTCAGGTGCGGAAATCCTCCCCAGTGCTGTATTGATGTTAACAGGATTAGAGGAGTAACTGAGTCTTGTGTCTGTATCGAATAGTTCGAGTGCGAACAGCGCATCTGTTTTTGTATCGTGACATATTTTTTCTACCTGTGACCAGTCTAACGGTGCCGGAAATACACCAACGCCAAATGCACGCAATTCTGTAGAATCGAGTTTGATAATCCTGTCGAAACGATTATTGGATACGAGCTCGTCGTTCAAACCATTGATACAGGCATTCCCTCCCTGGAGTACCAGCCCTTCGCTTTCCAGCGACACTACCTGGTGGATGGCATCAATGACTTTATTTTCCCTGGAGGCGAGGCTCCGGTTGACGATAGAAACAGATTTAATATAATTGGGGACGGTAACGGCGGCGGGTTCTTTTACACTGATAAAAACAAGGTTGGTTGAACTGCAAGAGCTTAGGGCAACAGCAAGGACAGCCAGGTACATCAGTTTTGTCATGATCTTGGATTTTTATCAAGGATATATGGTAGAAATACGGTCATTTAACGTAGTTCTTTGTAGTTTATTGCAAGGTGCAGCTCACTGTTCAGAAATTAAAGATTAGTTATTTGGAATTTGATATTTGGGATTTGCTTCTTGATATTTGTCTTTTGGCATTTGGTATTTGTTTTTTGATATTTGGAAACTGTGTCCTGCTATTTGCATAATTTAACAACCCAAAACACTAATCATGAAGCGAAGATTATTTTTGCAATTCCCACTGGTGGCAGCAGCTTTGTCAGTCGACAAAAAAGATATTCCCATGCAACAAAAACAGAAGGGATTTACGGTAGAAGCCGGAAAGGATCGTTTTGATGATACCCTTTTATTTATGGGTGGAAAATTTGACTGCAAAGTGTCGGGAAAAGACACCAATGGCAACCTTTGTATTTATGATACTGTCCGGATGGAGAAAGGCGGACCTGGTCTTCATTATCACTACGAACAGGACGAATGGTTCTTTGTAAAAAAAGGTGAGTTCATCGTAAAAGTGGGTGACGAAACTTTTCACCTAAAAGCAGGAGATTCCGCTTTTGGCCCGCGGATGGTGCCACATGCTTTTGCCAAGGTAAATGAAGGGGAAGCGCAACTGTTGGTATTATTCCAGCCGGCCGGCACCATGGAAGAATTTTTCCATGAAGCGAGTAAAATCAATAAAAACGTAACCGCTAATTTTGAAAAAGATTTTAAAGAGTTATCCCGTAAACACGGTATGGAAGTAGTAGGCCCGCCACTAAAGATTGAATAACTGAAATAGAAATTGAATTATTCTGAAACGATGTATTCAATATTTCGAATTAAAATGGCAGGTGACCCATCTGGTTTTATGTATTCTATTTTTACCGGAATATTGTACCGCCCTGGTTTAGCGAATATTTTTTTAGAATAAATACTTACACCATCCTCATTTACCGGGATTTCCTTTCCTTGTATTGATATCTTTGGTCTGCATTGAAATGTAAAGGTACCCATTCCAGCAGTAATCGACAATGTTTGGCCACTTCTAAAGTTGAAACTGTTCAGAGAAACGATTGCAGAGAATTTTTCGTACGATTCTACCATCGCAGAACACATATCATTAAAATACGAGATAACCTCATTTTCTGAAAGCAGCACATCGTATTTTAATTTATTGAGAAGTATCACTGCCTTAATAGTCGTTAAATCTTTAAATATAATATCACTATTTGCAGAGCTATTTTTGTTTATAACATAATGTTCAATGAAAAATGATACTGGCAAAGAAGTATTAAATTCATCCATTCGTGCTATAAAATATTTCTTAGCAGTTGGATTTTCAAAGAATACACTTGTGTCAATGGCACTTGTTATATTCGCCCTGTAAGACTGAAGTTTTGCTATAAGCTCATTCGCTTTTCCCTCTTTGAAAAAAATTATATCTGGTAAACTCGAGTTGTCTTTGTCGAATATGATGGAGTCAGTAACTACTGTTTGCTTACTTCTTTGCAAAAAATCATTTAGTATTTTTTCAATATAATTCACCGTTTCTGATGAAATCATTTTAATGCGGTCAGCCCGCGGGCGCCAGATCATAGCTTTACTTTTGAAAACAGCGTCATTAGATTTGTCTATGAACGTACTGTATATGTTATTATTAATGCTTACCTGATTTTGGCAAGCATTGACAAGTGTTTCATTAATGGCAGTAAGCTGTAAGGTATTGTCATGGCTGGAACAACCCAAAAACAGCAAGGTAAATAAGCCAGCCAGCAGCATATTTGTTATCAGGTTGCGCATAATAAGCTTTATGATTGTTAAACGAAAATCCCGATTATTTATTCATCGAAGGACAAAGCAGCATTGGCGCTTTGTTGCAGCTAATAATGATGAAAACAGTCTTCTTGCTTAAAATTCTGTATTTTTAATCAATTTGTTTCTGTAGCATTGCTTTTGGCTTGGGATTAACAAATTGACACGAGCTTCATGTCATTTATATCCATTTCATTCCTGTTATTTTTTCCGGCAGTTGTCCTGTTGTATTACATCCTTCCCCACTCCTTTCGGTGGATATGGCTGTTGGCAGCCAGTTGTATTTTCTACATGGCATTTATTCCAAAATATATTTTTATACTCCTTTTTACGATTGTTGTCGATTATACTGCAGCCATCTTTATTGAACGTGCCGAAGGTGTGGCGCGTAAATATTGGCTGACAGCAAGCATTGTGGCCAACCTGGGGGTACTCGCCGTCTTCAAATACTATCATTCCTTTTTGGATAATTTCCGGCTGCATGGTATTTTACCTGTGTTATCGGTCGCATTACCGATCGGCCTGTCATTTCATACATTCCAGGCCATGGCTTATACCATTGAAGTGTACCGAAAAAAACAGAAGGCCGAGCGGCATATTGGAATTTATGCACTCTTCATCATGTTCTTTCCCCAGTTGGTGGCCGGGCCAATAGAAAGACCACAGCATATGTTGCACCAGTTTCGGGAAAGGAGGACATTTGATTTCGACAATGCTTCCAGTGGTTTACGACTAATACTTTGGGGTTTCTTTAAAAAGATGGTGATTGCCGACAGGCTGGCAATGGTTACTGACCAGGTATACAGTGCACCTGCACAATATTCTTCTGTAGCACTATTGGTTGGCACCTTATTTTTCGCCTTCCAGGTTTATACTGATTTTTCTGCCTATTCAGATATTGCCATAGGAAGTGCCAGGATAATGGGATTTACCCTGATGCGAAATTTCGATTTCCCTTACCAGTCAAAAAGTTTTACAGAGTTTTGGCGGAGATGGCATATTTCATTGTCATCCTGGTTCAGGGACTACCTGTATATCCCGCTGGGTGGTAATAAAGTTAATCTTCCACGTTGGATATTCAATATCATGATCGTCTTTGTGCTAAGTGGTCTTTGGCACGGAGCCAACTGGACATTTATTGCCTGGGGCGCATTGAATGGTATTTACATTTTACTGCAACGTGTTACCAGCAGGTTCAGGCAATCATTCATCAAAGGCATGAAATGGGAGACATCTCCCTTTTACGATGCATTTAAAATAGTAGTTACGTTCACATTGATTACCATTGCCTGGACCTTTTTCAGGGCTAACACTATCGGCGAAGCTGTACTTGTCATTAAAAAATACTACACCCTTGTTCCTGATTTTTACCACAGCATAGCACATCATACCAGCCTGGTTGGTATTCCGGGCGTAGAAAAGAGTATGCTAATCCTGTCATTGGCACTCATTACCGGGTTGTACATAACAGAAGTGATAATAAGAAAGCGCCCTTTCAATGGAAGTTACCTTCCCTCCGGGAGAATACTGCGCTGGGGAATTTATTACCTGATCATTCTTTTGATAGTACTACTTGGCATATTTGAAAAAAGGGATTTTATTTATTTTCAATTTTAAGTATGGCATCAAAATTTATTAAACTGCTTTCCTTGTTTCTTTTACCATTGGTGATTGTTTTTTTGTTAAGCGAATATTGCCTTGATAAAGTAGAAACAACATACAGCATTAAACGAAAAGCGCTGGACGGGAAAGCAGCGTCAATGCAGCTTCTTTTTATGGGTAATTCCCATGCCATGGATGCGCTGGACCCCGCAGTTTTTAATGAACCTTCGTTGAATCTCGCACACCCGGCACAACCTTTATATTACGACAATAAAATCATTCTTCAATACCTGCCCCGGTTACAACAACTAAAAGTAGTCGTGCTGCCTATTGGCTACCTGTCATTGTTCTTCGATGTGGAAGACATACCACTCCGTTCTTACTATTATGATCGCTATTGGGGTATTGAAGACGGCTTGCATAAAAAGACAGATATTAAGAAATACAGTTTGTTCGCGCTGCTGGGGCCATCCACCTGCATGGATATTTTTCGGAGCATGATAAAAGAAAGAAAAATAAATATACCCTTTCAAACCAATGGACTGAACGGTAATGGATTCCTACCCAGGAAAATACCATCCGATACCAGCGGTTTTGAGTTGGAAGCGCAGACGCGCATGCGAAGATGGAATAACAGTTTAATGTCACCCGCTTATTTTTCAAATAATAAAAAATTGGTTGAATCCCTTATCCTTACATTGAAAAGCAAAAATATACGGGTCTTGCTGATAACCACACCCGTGTCGCCAAATATCTATCTCAAATATGATAGCGTTTATGTCGGGAAAAGAAATGAATTCATCCGTTACATTACAAAATCATACGATAACACTGTATATGCTGATTTTACAAAAGACAGTCGCATTAAGATTACGGATTTTGCTGATCCGAACCATTTGAATAGCAACGGTGCAAAAAAGTTCAGCACCATTATCAGGGATGAGTACATATTTCCCATGATTCACGGAAAACAATAAGCAAACCTTTTCGAAATGTCTGCAGGGGATCAGGTTTGCATATCTATTTCAATTTCTTTATCTGCTGATAGTAGTACGCTTTCTCCTCTATCACTACCGGTAAATTGCTCGGTTTGGGATCCGCATCGCGTTCTATATAAATATTGCCCTTAAAACCCTGGCGTTTTAATTCAGTGAATACAGCCGGGAAATCCACGACTCCCTTACCCACCACTGTATCTTTCGCCTGCAGATTATTGAAAGCATTCGCATCCTTGAGGTGTACGGCAATGATATGACCTTCCAGTTTTTTCAAACCGTAAATCGATTCAATGCCACTCTTGGGCCAATGACCCAAATCGACACAAGCACCAAAATGTTTATGTCCCCTAATAGCTGCCAGCACTGTATCGGGATGCCAGTAATGGCTCATCGTTCTCCAATGATTGTGTATGGCCACACCGGTCAGGTATACACCTGCGATGCTATCAATCACATCCCACATGTTTTCCGGTGGCTCGGCAGTCACAAAACTGGCACCAAGTTGATGCGCCATTGATATTTGTTTCACCCAGTCTGCTATCCGTGGTGCCGGGGCAATGTACACGGACTCCATTCGAAACCCGCGTTTTTCTATTAACTGCCGCAGCCGGGCCAATCCTGCTGGTGACAACTGCATGATCAGTGAGTCTTTGAACTCGGGCCCTGCCTTTTGAAAACTGTTACCTTCTATGAATTTGATATTCGCTGAATCCAGTTTGTCGAGCGCAGCAGTAAAGCTAAAAGCATGAAAAGTGTACATCTCCACACCCAGCTTCCAGTCTTTTTCAGGGTTGATGGACTTGTTGTTTTGCGCAAATGCAAACGATATGCTCAGCAACAAAACTGTTGTAAGAAAAAAAGGTAATTGTGGCCGCTTCATGGTGCCTGGTTTTAAAATGAGCAATAAGAATTCAAATATAGTGATTGGTTGATGGCATTGGTAGAATGTTGTGCCCGGTACAACGCTTATCTGATTAGTGAAGACACCATTACGGCCGGTTCTACTGCACCCTGACACGGGGATCAACGAAACCATACAATACATCCGCCAGCATATTGATAACAATAAAAAAGGCGGAGCTAATGAGTACCGAACCCATGACAACCGGGAAATCGAGTTTTTCCAATGCATCGACTGTAATCTTGCCAATTCCCTTCCAGCCGAAAATATATTCTACAAAAAAAGCACCGGCCAGCAATTCTGCAAACCATCCGGTAATGGCAGTGATAACCGGGTTGAGTGCATTGCGCAACGCATGTTTCCAGATGATTCGCCGTTTGCTCAGCCCCTTTGCATACGCAGTGCGGATGTAATCCTGGTTCAATACATCCAACATTGCGCTCCTGGTCAGTTGGGTGATGATCGCCAGCGGACGAATACCCAGTGTAATAGCAGGCAATATCAAATTCTGGATAGTCAGGCGTGGCGCACCGGTAGTTTCATCCAGATCAAACCAACTGCCGGCCATATGAAGGCCTGTGTAATGGCTCAATACAAATCCAAACAGGTAGGCAATTATAATTCCCATGAAGAAAGAAGGTGCGGAAATGCCAACAATACTACTGACAATAGCCGTCGAATCCATCCAGGTATCTTTTTTAACGGCTGCCGTTACACCGAGGAAAATTCCTGCCACGGTAGCAAATAACATCGCGGCAAACGCCAGCAGCAGTGTGCCCGGTAATGCTTCCATCAATATTGTCCAGACTTCCTTTTTGGTTTGATAGGATCGGCGGAGATAGGGAACCTTCACGGCAAACTTATTATCGCCGCCAATGAAAATACCGCGCAGGTGTTTTTGCTCAATCTCTTCCCGGGTATGTATGCTGACTGGTGAAATATCTTTCAGGTAGTAAAAAAACTGTTTATACAAAGGTTGATCAAGGTGCAGCTCCTTCCGGATATTTTCCTGCGTAGCTGCATCAGCACGCTGTCCCATGATCAGCCGGGTGGGATCACCAAAACCCTGGAAAAGAAAAAATACCAATACTACAACGCCGAGCATCACCAGCAGCCCGTAGAATATTTTGCGTGTAATATAGCGTAGCAAATCCTTGGTATTTTATATCAGGAAAACAGTTTCAATTACTACTTCAGGCTGTGCAAATCGTCATAAGCCTTTTGCAGTTGGGCGTAGGGCCATTTGTACACAATCGTTCCATCTTTTAGTAAATACAGTGTTGGGTTTACCCTGGCGGCTGTTTTAATCGCCACTGCATCGCACATAAAAACGGCGGCAGGGTGTACGGTACTATCCTGCACAGCAGCTTCTATCTGATCCGGGACTTCGCGCGAATTGGTGATAACGTAGAGGGGCATATGTTTTTCCTGTGCATAGCTCATGACAAAATTCAACGGGTAGTCGACAAACTGGTTCCTTCCCAGGTAAAAACCATCTTTTACAAAAAGAAACAACATATAGCCTTTTTGCTGCAGGATGCTAACAGTGCTGTCATTGCCCTGTGGTGTAACCAGTGAAAAATCCCTGATGGGCGGGCTGTCATTGCCAACCCGTATCACTCTTTCCTTTTTCCCGGTAAACTGGTACAGTGAATCATCAAAATCATCAGGGAAATTGTTGGCATTAAAGGATACTTCTTTCCCGTCCTTTTTATAGGTAAAAGTTATTTCCAAGCTGTCTGGGTGAGAGCCGGGCGGCGCTTTCATTTTTTCCTCAATATTGTTTCCAATCTTGTAAGGCAAACAATCCACTACCGGTAAATATCGCAGCACATACCACTGGAATGAAAAAGAAAAAACCACTGCCAGTAATAACAACATAATGCTGATCGACAGGGAAAATAAGGGCTGTATCTTTTTACGGTTGATAAAAATAAATATTATCAACGCTGTCAGTACAAGGTCTTTTGTAAATGATTGTGCCGCGGTCAGCGGGATACAATCCCCAAAACAACCACAGGTGCGTATTTTCCCAGACAATACCGCATAGCCTGTGAGGAAAGTAAAAAAGGTAATCAATAACAGGAGCAGCCAACTGAACAGCTTCATGCGCCAGCCTACAATCACGGCAACACCCGCCACAATTTCAAAGGCAATCATCAGTATGGAAAGTGCCAGTGTGTAATTGTTCATGAAATTCCATCCCCATACTTCAAAAAACTCCTGCATTTTGTAACTGAGCCCGAGCGGATCATTGGCTTTGACAAGTCCTGAAAAAATAAAGAGCAGGCCCACTACCCATCTGGTACTATTCAATAATGGTTTCATCGGTATTATTTATTCAAATACTATGTTTCCCTTCGGCTATCAATATTAGTGCAAAGGCGGCATAGTTGATAATATCGTAATAATTGGCATCTATCCCCTCGCTTACCAGCGTTTTTCCATCATTGCTGATGATTTGCCTGATACGGAGCAGCTTTGACAAAATCAGGTCGACAAAACTTTCCTGGCTCATATCGCGCCAGGCTTCACCATAATCATGGTTTTTGTCCTGCATCAGGGCACGGGCTTTTGAAGCTTTTTCATCGTACAGCCGTTCTACTTCATTAACGGGCAGTTCTTCCACTTCTTCGTCTTTTAGTTCCAGTTGTATCAACCCGATGATGGCATAATTCAGTATCCCTTTGAATTCTGACCGGATATCGTCCCCTATTTTTTGTTGCCGGTTTTCCTGTATCGTGCGGATGCGCCTGGCTTTGATAAATACCTGGTCAACGATGGAAATGGTTCGCAATACCCTCCATGAAGTGCCGTAGTCTTTTGTTTTCTTGATAAATATGTCCTTGCAGCCCTGGATCGCGCTATCGTACTGTTGGTTCGTTGTAATCATTTGTGGCGAGTGAAAATTATTTCTCAACTTAGCTTCAAAAGTAATAATAACCGATCAATGTTTACGCTGAATTGTAAAGGACGGTTGCTGGCTGCTGAAAGACCGCTGGTAATGGGTATTATCAATGTTACAGACGATTCTTTTTACACAGGCAGCCGCCAGCAGGGAACCGGTGCTGTATTGAAAAAAGCCGCCCAGATGCTGGCTGAGGGTGCCGATATACTTGATATTGGCGGACAAAGTACCCGGCCGGGCAGTACTTTGCTAAATGCGGAGGCCGAATGTACCCGGGTAGTCCCTGCCATTGAAGCCCTGGCAAAAGAGTTTCCCGAAGCTATTCTGTCGGTGGATACATTTTATGCAGCCGTGGCACAAAAAGCGTCCGATGCCGGGGCGCATATCATTAATGATATCAGCGCCGGCGAACTTGATAAAAAAATGATTGCCACTGTCGCTTCATTGCGAACGCCCTATGTGTGCATGCACATGAAAGGAACACCGCAAACCATGCAGTCGTTGGCGGAATACAGTGATGTAACAAAGGAAGTACTGGATTACTTTATCAAAAAAGCCGGCGATTGCAAACAAGCAGGCATTCACGATGTCATCATTGATCCCGGTTTTGGTTTCAGTAAAACCATTACACATAATTTTCAACTGCTGAAAAATATGCAGGTATTGTCCATCCTGCAATTGCCGATCCTGGTGGGGCTCTCCCGCAAATCAACCATTTACAAAACGCTGAACATATCTGCAGAGGAAGCATTAAACGGAACCACCGTTCTTCACACACTGGCATTGCAAAACGGTGCTGGTATCCTTCGTGTGCATGATGTAAAAGAAGCACGCGAGGCCATTACATTATTCAGTGCTTATAAAAACGCCTGAGGCTGAATCCAACGCTTTTATATAAGTCGGGTCTCATTCGGGACAAAATCTGCTATAGTCGAAATTCTATAGGCCAGTAAATATTTTTCTATCACTTTTTACAAATTCATCTTGTTTTTTTGTCAAGTGATACATTGCTGACGCCGCATTGAATATTCCTGTTCATGTATTTCAGAAAACATAAATAAATCCTTATGAAGCGTAATCTTGTACTTGCCTTAATGGCTTTGACCATTTGTATTTTATCAGTATTCGGAATAGTGTCCTGCCGTTTTCATCATGCGCCGGCTACCCGCTGGCAAATGCAATACCAGCGCGACATGATGGAAGCCATTCGCCAATGGTCAGACAATCCTGCCATCGTTTCCACCCCGGCACTAAGGACAAGAATGAATTATATCCGGGAGCACCTGTATTTTTCAGAAATACAGGTTGTAGATACAGACAGTATACAACAGCTCATTATACCGTTTGATGAAGACTTTGACAGCCTATGCACGGAACAACAATTGTGTGCCGGCGTTCTGGTACTTTGGTACCAAAAAGGAATACCAATTACAAAATCGGGTATTGTCAACGTTACGCCATTCAGGGAAAGCTTTACCAATTCCGCGACGGGCCTGGTAGGAAGGCTGCTCTCCAACGCGGTTACAGATTATACAGGTTCCATTACTTTCATCCACATCGATGGTACGGTAGAATATGAAAAACATTTTGACAGGGGCATACTGATATCGCAGGCCCCGGGAATAAACGACACCTTATCGACGGCCCGAAAAAAATAAACGCAGCCATGTTTATCCGGTAACAATCAATTTTACTGAAGTTTATGCAGTGCAGTTATTTTTTTTGCGATCGCTTTCATTATCTTCATTGCATCATTGTTATTTCCCATCATCCTTTTTCCCTGTAGTATGACCAATACCAGTCGCCCTGCAATACCTGTCAGCGGCAACCAGCTCAATGGCCTTGACCACCTGCGTGCACTGGCTATAATACTTGTCTTTCTTTTTCACTATGGAATTTTTGATCACCCGCAATGGATTCAAACCATTGGCAGTTTTGGATGGACAGGTGTAGATCTTTTCTTTGTACTGAGCGGATACCTGATAGCGGGGCAATTGTTCAAAAACCAATCAGCCGGTAAACCATTTGCGGTTATAAGGTTTTACATAAAAAGATTTTTCCGTATCATCCCTGCTTATCTTGTAGTATTAAGTTTGTATTTTCTTTTACCGGCGTTTCGGGAAAAGGAATCTTTGCCACCACTCTGGAAGTTTCTCAGTTTTACCCAAAACATCGGATTGGATGCACAAAACGAGGGCACTTTTTCGCACGCATGGTCGTTGTGTATTGAAGAACAGTTTTATTTTATATTGCCTTTATTGCTGGTATTTCTTGTTTCGGTTAAATTGTACAGGCGGTCAGGATTATTATTTATCCTGTTATTCATATTGGGTATTGCGGCAAGGTATTACAGTTATCAAACCTATATTGCACCTTATGCCAACCAGGATCTGTTTTGGTTAAACTGGTCAAAATATATTTATTATCCCACACCTGCCCGGCTGGATGGCTTGCTGGTGGGCGTTTCCATTGCCGCTATGCAGGTCTATAAACCATCCTGGAAACGATGGATCGATACACATCAACTGGTAGTAGCGGTTACAATAGGGGCTATTTTGTGCGCTGCGCTATTGTTAAATTCCGACAGAACGACGCTTACCGCATCATTGCTGGCATTTCCGCTGGTAGCATTCCTGTATGGATGCCTGTTGCTGTTTGCGGTAAATCCATCCACCATTGTATACCGTCTATACAGTCCCGTTACCCGTACTATTGCACAATTGTCCTATGCCTTGTATCTTTCGCACAAAGGAGTGATTCACCTGACACAGGAATGGTTATCCAAATGGAGCATTGATCGTGAAGGTTCGCTGATGTTTGTATGTTGTGCCGTTACCTGTATGATAGCTGCCGTTGTACTGCACCTGCTCGTGGAAAGGCCTTTTATGCGCCTGCGCGACCAGTTGTTGCGGAGGAGTTTTCCTGTAAAGGCAATACCCTGATGAGAATCGTAAGCAACGAAATACGCTGGTAAATTGTCTTATCTAAGTCTGTCATCAACGACTGTCTGTATGAAAAAAATGATTCTTTTAACCTTGTGCCTGTGGCTGGCCGCATCCGCTGTTACTGCCCAGGATAAAAAAGGTGATAAATATATTTCATTTCATCTCGGGCCTTCTCTCCCATCTGGTGATCTTTCCCACAATGTATCCGGCAGGTATATCATGGGTTTTGCAGGCACAGGAATACAATTGAGTGGAACTTACCAATATTTTATTCATCCGCGTATTTCACTGGTAGCTCAACTGAGGGGACAATGGTTGCCCGTAAAAAAATCAGCACTGACAGGTGATTTTGGCTCCAAGAATTTTTATGGTGCAATATTTACGGATACCGTTTATTTTCCTCCAGTGCCACCGTCCAACAACCCGGCATTTAAAAACTGGCAGTTCAACAATGCCGGTTACCTGGTGACAAGTGCCATGTTGGGTGTTGAAGGCAATACCCCGTTGACAAAAGACAACCTGTGGCTATTTGATTACAACCTGCTGATTGGCGCCACCTATACACGGACACCTCATTTCAAGGGCTCCAGTACAACCGATACGTCTGTTGCCGTTACCGAACAAAAATCGGTGGGTGCTGTTGGTTTTACCTACCAGGCTGGTATCGGTCTCAAACATGTATTAAATAAAAAAATGTACCTGCAATTACAGGGAAGCTATTCGGGGGTAGTGGGCCTGACATTCAAAAAAGTTCGCCAGTATTCTGCCTATGCAGTTCATCCCGGTGAAATTAATGGAACCATCACAACATCTTATAGTCAGTCAGACGTGCCGCAGAAACCTGCAACCTGGAATATCGGTGTTGGTGTTGGATTTCGTTTATGAGGGTGAAAGATAATTGGCTTAATATACACACAGATCAGGCTGCCGCTTTTATTTACCTTCGTCAAAGATTGGGAGTGTTCAATCAAAGCAAAAGGACAGCATGCATCAACAATTCAGGATAAAGCCCGGCACATTTGAAAAAGTCCGGAAAAAAAGATTGCGCATCCTTCTTCCTGTTATGCTCCTGGCGGCAATTGCAGGTATTGCTATCAGTTATACTACTTCGAAGCGCCTGCCCGGTCAGGTCAATTCACTTCCAATCGTCATAGTATGCCTTATTGTTGCTTTTTCCTTCGCCATATTCCGGCTGCTCAACCGGATGCGGATCATGTACGACAGTTATCTCCTGACGGTTACCGAAAATACCATTACCCGGGAGCTGGCCGGCTCCCCTCCCATGACCATTCATTTTTTTGAAATCAGGGAAATCAGCAAATCGCCACAGGGATATATCATCATCCGGGGAAGAGAACCCACTTCAATTATATTTATTCCGCCCGGACTGGAACGTTTTGAAGAATTGGAAGCGATGCTGCGGCAAACGGAACCCTTCCAGTCGCATCAGCAATTGTCATTTTTTCAGCGAAACCCGTTAATACTTCCCATTGCCACCATGGCTTTGATGTCAATTGTATTCATCAGTTTTAACAAATGGTTGGTAGGCATCTGCGGAGCACTGTTATTAATTGTACTGGCAGTTGCTTTTTTCAGCATTCAAAACTATAAATATGTAAACCCGCGCGCCAGGCGCATATCGTGGTGGTACCTGCTGCTGGCCCTCGTGGTTATTTTTAATATGGCTACCAAGATATTTGGCTTCCCCGGCTTTTTTTAAAAATGAAAATTCCAGGTAACCGCCGGAATGATGGGGAACAATGAAACCTGTCTCGCTTGTACTTTCAGTGTATTGTCATAAGGACTGCCGGTTTGATCGAAATATATGAAATAAGGGTTCAGGCGGCTGTACAAATTGTAGATGCTGAACACCCAACTGCTTTGCAATCTTTTTTTCTTTTTCGGAACAGGTGTATACGTCGCTGCAATATCCATCCTGTGATAGGCCGGCAAACGATATTGGTTAACACGGCTGTATTCCTGTGTCAGCACACCATTGATGATATAAAAACGCTCGGGTAACGTTGTTGCGTTGCCTGTTCCATATACAAACACCCCTGATAATTTCCATTTTGGTGTTAGATCATAACTGGCTACAACCGATAAATCGTGTCGCCGGTCGTATTTGGCAAAATATTTTTCACCGCCATTCAGTTGCGGGAATTTTCTCCATGTCCAGCTCAGTGTATAACCAACCCATCCTGTTAACCTTCCCTTGTTTTTCCCGACATACAATTCGGCACCATAGCTCCAGCCTTTACCAAATACAAATTCTTTTTCCGGGTCGGTTAATGAGGGCGTATATCCTTCCTTGTATTCAATCTGGTTCTGCATATCCTTGTAATATACCTCCAGGGAAGTTTCGTAGGTATTGTCCTTAAAGTTTTTGAATACACCGGCTGCATATTGCCAGGCAATCTGAGGTTGCACACGATAGGTACTGGGTACCCATAAATCGGTCGGTAAAGTCGAACCGGCATTACTCACCAGATGGATGTATTGCAGGTTGCGGGTAACCGCCGCTTTAACCGAAGTTTCGTCGTTGATGGCATAACGAACCGTCAGCCTTGGTTCCAAACCACCATAGGCTTTTATCTTATCACCCCTTCCATAGGTGGTGCTGTCCAGTTTATTGCCATTCGCATCTTCGGTATAAATTTTATAAGGGCCAACTTGTGTAAAGCCACTGTAACGAAGCCCCATGTTTATTTTCACCTTATCGCTCAGTTCCCAATCGTCCTGGATATAGATCGCAGTTTCACGCGCATACTTTTTATTCTCATTGTTTGGTTCAAAAACAGTGGTATCCTGGTTGCCACTGAGTATATTGGGTGTAAACGAATGATAGGTATACAGCGCACCGAATTTGAGTTTGTGCTGCGGCGCAGGGTAATAATCAAAATCCACTTTTGCATTCAGGTCTTTGATACCCGAAGCCAGTTTAATGGCAAAATCGTTTTGTGAAGCTTTAAATGCAAAATTATAACTGTTATAAACAAGTGTTGTGTTGGCAAATAATTTACGGTTGAATACATGGTTCCACCGAAGGGTTGCCGTAGCATTTCCCCAGGGAATATTGGCCTTAAAAGTTCTTCTTGAATTGTTGAAGTCAAAAACGTCTTTACCAAAATAACCGCTGAGGTACAGGCGATCGTTTTCAGAAAGGATCACATTCACTTTTGTATTCAAATCATAGAAATAATAACCGGAACCATAATACTGGCTGCTCTTCGGTATGAATGGCTTTACCAGCGCATCGATATACGTGCGCCTGCCGGAAATAATAAAGGAAGCTTTGTTCTTTTTCAACGGGCCCTGTACCGACACCCTCGAAGCAATTAAACCAATACCTCCATCCACCTGCAGTTTGTTGACATTACCATCTTTCATCGCCACATCCAGCACCGACGATAACCGTCCGCCATACTGTGCAGGAATGCCGCCCTTTATCAGCGATACATTTTTAATCGCGTCTGAATTGAATACAGAAAAGAAACCGAATAAATGCCCGGTATTGTAAACGACAGCATCATCGAGAATGATCAAATTCTGATCCGGGCCGCCACCACGAACGTACAAACCGGTATTGCCCTCGCCTGCATTGCGGACACCAGGTAACAATTGCAACGTCTTTAACAGATCGACTTCACCTAATAATACCGGCAGCGCTTTCACTTTATTGATCGACAAATCAAATTTGCCCATCTGCGCATTCTTCACATTCGCATCGCGCCTTTTGGCATATACTATTACTTCTTCGCCGGTCTTTGTTTTGGGTGCCAGGAGAAAATTCAGTGATTGACTTTCGTTTAATTTAATAGTGAATTCATTGGTGGTATACCCTACAAATGAGCAGGTTAGTTTCACTTCGCCTTCGTCCAGTGTAATGGAATAAAACCCATAAGCATTACTGGCAACGCCTTTTCCCCTGCCGTTTACCTGTAGTGTGGCGCCAATCAGGGTTTCACCCGTCAGGGAATCTTTTACATAACCGCTTACCGTAAATTTTTTTTGGGAAAACAACTGAGCCGGGAATAAACCCGCTGCAACAAACAAGATAATAATTAGAATACCGGCTTTCGATACACGGTTCGTCGTTGGTTGTGTCACTCACTTCAGCTTTTTGGTTATCAATCGGCAGGTCGTCGGGAAAGTGGCTATTCTTTATTCTTAGCAGCCTGCTCACCTATTTTTATGGAAAGCAGGCACCTTACAAAACGGCCGGGGGAGTATTTTGTTCGTCACCCGGCCGCTGATTATTTGTTTTTGGAAAAATCCAGCGAATCAGTGATATCTCCGCAATGCAGCATTGATTCCCGGTACTTGGGATGTTTATTGCCCAGGTACGGATTTACCACCACATTGCTGTTACTGATCCAGTAGGCTTCTTCTTCATCATTAAAGGCCATCGGGCAATGCTGGTGGTATAATTTCTGCCGATCATATTTCACCGTTCTAATCAAATCGTACAGCGCGTCTGAAATCATCTGGAATTCTTTTTTCTTTTTTACCAGTTCCGCCTCACCTACCAGTCCCTTGCAGGAGCCGGCAATCGTACCGGCATAATTGTCGGCCGTTTCTTTAATAGTGCCGGTAGTATCGCCCTTTATTTCACTTGTTTTGAGGCTGTCGGCAAATATCACCAACGCTTTGGCAGCAGCATTCGCTTTAGCGGTGTCGTAGTCGGTGAGTGCGTCTTTCAGTAAAAAATAGCCATTCAGCAGTTTTTCGAATGACTGGTTAAATGCCTCACTGTTCTTGCTCATGCTCAGCGCCACCTGTTTATGTTCATCTGCAGGTTTATCGTCCGATTTGCAGGACAGGAAACGGATACTGAAAAATGCAGCCAGCCCCAGTACAACCAGCCATACTATAAATCTTCTCCCTGTTTGTTTCTTTTCCATTACACTCAAATTTGTGACAAAATTAAGTCATAAAGTTTATCCATCCTGTTTGTACTATTTTTGCGCTTTCGTTTAACAAATTTTATACATGCTCGCAGGATTAACCAACGTAACCTTTGAATTTGGCGCAAGAGTCATCGTGCAGGACGCCACCTGGCATATTCAACCCAATGAACGCATCGGCCTGATTGGCTATAACGGTACCGGTAAGTCTACGCTGCTCAAATTATTTGTGGGAGAATACCAGCCCAGTAAAGGAACCGTAGAGCGCAGCCGTGATACCAGTATTGGTTACCTCCACCAGGACCTGCTTAGTTTCGACAGTGGCGATTCCATTGTAAAAGTAGCGATGGGTGCTTTTGAACGGGTATTACAACTGGAAAAGGAAATAGAAGAAGCAGGAAAGCAATTGGAAGCAGATTCGCACAATGAAAAGTTGCTGCATGATTACAGCGACCTGCTGCATGAAATGGATACACTGGATGGGTACAATATTCACCACAAAACAGAAGAAGTATTGCAGGGCCTCGGCTTTTCCAATGCCGACCTGCAACGGCCGTACCGCGAATTCAGCGGAGGATGGCGTATGCGGGTGTTGCTGGCAAAGATGATTTTACAGCAGCCAGATTTATTATTACTCGATGAACCGACCAACCACCTCGACCTGCCTTCCATTGAATGGCTGGAAAAATACCTGCAGCATTACCAGGGTTCGGTAGTAATTGTCAGCCACGATAAATATTTCCTCAACCGAATGGTGACAAAAATCATCGAGCTGTACCAGCGCGAACTGCATATTTATAATGGCAACTATGCCTTTTATGAAACAGAAAAAGTGCAGCGGGTGGAACTGCAGCAAAGGGCTTTTGAAAACCAGCAGGAATACATTCGGCAGCAGGAAAGATTTATTGAACGTTTCCGCGCCAAGGCTACAAAAGCAGCAGCAGCACAAAGCGCTATGAAGCGCCTGGAAAAATTGGATCGTGTAGAAGATGTATCGATTGAGCGCCCCAATATCCGGATCAATTTCAGGGTGGATAAAACACCAGGTCGTGTCCTGGTGGAACTGAAAGACGTATCCAAATCATTTGGTAATATCAGGATACTCGAACATGCTTCTGCAGAAATAAACCGGGGCGATAAGATTGCACTGATTGGCGCCAATGGAAAGGGTAAATCAACCATGTTGCGCATCATTGCAGGACAGGAACCTTTTTCCGGCGATCGCCGCTGGGGGTACAACGTGGAAGAAAGTTTTTATGCACAACACCAGCTTGAAGCATTAAATGTCAATAATACTGTACTGGATGAAATGAAGCTCTGCGGCAGCCAGCAAACCGAACAGGAACTACGCACGCTGATGGGTTGTTTTCTTTTCAGCGGCGATGACGTGGAGAAAAAAATAAAAGTATTGAGCGGTGGTGAAAAAGCAAGGGTGGCATTGGCAAAAACCATCACCAGCAAAGCCAATTTCCTGCTGCTGGATGAGCCGACCAACCACCTCGATATGCATTCCGTTGATTTACTGATTGAAGCTTTAAAAAAATACGAGGGCACATTAATACTGGTCAGCCACGATCGTTATTTTATTTCCAAAACGGCCAACAGCATTTGGGAAATTGACGATCATAAGATCAGGGAATTCAAAGGCACGTATGATGAATGGGCAGACTGGAAAGAAAGAAACCTGAAGGCAGCAGCAAAAAAAAATGTTACAGACAATAAACCGGCACCCGTCGTAGAAAAGAAAGAAGAAAAATCAATTGCGGCACCGGCAGCCGGCAACCATACTCCGATTAATAAGGAAGCAAAAAAGGAATTACAGAAACAGCAGCGATTGTTTCAGCAATTGGAAGAAAGCATTTCTAAAACAAAGGAATTAAAAAATAAACAGGAAGCTGCCTTGTCTTCACCCGAAGTATATTCAGATAAGGCAAAATTCCTGCAGGCAGAAGCCGATTACAAAAAAACTTCTAACGATCTCGATGCACTCAACCGCCAGTACGAAGCAGTTTTTGAAAAAATTGTTGCGCTCGAAGAAGGAATGGCAGGTTAGTGGGTATTTTCATTGATTACTTTATTAAATGTGCGTAAACTTTTTCTGCATTAACGCAACCATTTTGGATAAAGAGGTATCTTCTGCACTAATACGTAACTAAAACATTCATTTATGAAAAAAGGAATCCTACGAACATTCCTGTTAGCCACTCTCTCGATTGCGCTGGTAACAGGTATCACATCCTGCGGGGTAAAAGACGCAGATGTAAAAGCAGCAGTTGAAACTGCATTGCAAGCTAACCCGGATATGAAAGGCCTTACAGTAGAAGTAAAAGATGGTGTTGTAACACTTGGCGGCGAATGTAAGGACGATGCCTGCAAAGCCAAGTGTGAAGAACTGGCAAAAGCCGTGAAAGGTGTGAAATCGGTTGACAATAAAACAACAGTTACACCTCCTCCTCCTCCTCCAACCGTTGTAGTAACTGCAGACGATCCGCTGGTCAAAGGGGTAACAGATGCTACCAAAGATTTCCCGGGTGTTACTGCTACTGTTAAAGATGGTGTTATCACCGTAACAGGCGAAATAACTGCGGCACACTGGAAAAAATTAAAGATGGCCCTCGATGGCTTGAAACCAAAAAAAGTGGATGGCTCCGGGCTAAAAATTAAATAATCAAAAAAAAGAAAGACTATGGCATTACAGGATAAATACAAAGAATTGATAGATGCGGCCAATGCTGCAGGTATCAAAGGGTTGCAGGTGGCAGAACAGGACGGAGTACTTCATATAGATGGAGAAGCACCCACCGGGGCAGTAAAGGATCAGCTTTGGGATATTTATGGAAAGATTGATCCCAATTTCCTGGCAGGCGACCTGGTACTAAGTGTAAATGTCGCTGCCGCAGCACCGGGTACAAAAGCAAAAGTGGTAACGGAAAAAACCAACCTGAATATCCGCAAAGGCCCGGGCACCGATCAGCCTATTGTAGGAAAAGCAGCCCACAACGCCTACGTAACTTTAATCAGCAAAACCAATGACCAATGGTGGCTGGTAAAAACCGAATCAGGTGAGGAAGGCTATGCTTATGCGCAATACCTGGCACCGGAAGCATAATTAATCGATAATCAAACAGCAAGAAAGCTATCCAAACGGGTAGCTTTTCTTTTATATACCTGCAATCGGCAGATAAATTTCCCTTCGGAATTATTTCGTTTATCGGTATATTTAAAGAACAGGGATACCTGTTATTTCCCAAAAAATAAAAGAACCTTTTATGGCAAACCCGGTCGTTCATTTCGAAATTGGCTGCAAGGATCTCTCTCAAACATCAGACTTTTATACATCATTGTTTGGCTGGACGGCTGCCAATGCGGGCGTGGCCGCTTACCTGAATACCAATTCAACCGAAGGCATCCAGGGGCATATCACTTCGCTCGGTCATGAACCACACCAGTACATTACATTTTATATCCAGGTTGACAACATCGCCGATCAGCTACAAAAAATTGAAGCCGCAGGAGGAAAAAAACTGGTAGGGCCGGTTACCTTGCCCACCGGACAGCAGTTTGCATGGTTCAAAGATCCGGGTGGAAATATTGTCGGGCTTATTACCAAGCCATAAACTGCATTTTTATGCGAGTCTTTTATCATATTGCAGTTAATATTGTGATAGTGTTATTGGGAAAAAAAGGTGCTAAAACAATTATTTAAACCAGGCTAAATCAAATGATATGAAACTGCTTCATCTAATTTTTTTCGCACTGCTTTTATTTGCCTGCAATGCCTCTAAAAAATCTGCAGCTAATACACACCCGCTCGATGGCAACTGGATTCCCATCCGGCAGGAAATAGGTGGAAAGAATCTTCCGCAAACTGTCTATGAAAAGTATAAACTCATTATTACCGATACGCTGTACAGTTACGGCACTTATGAAATTGACCATGGCGCTCTGTTGTATAAAGATGGAAAAATGGATATCTACGGCCGCTATGGTGTAAATATGGGAAAACATTATACGGCTATCTATAAAATGGAGAATGGCCAACTGGTTATCTGTTACAATCTCAAAGGCGATAGTTATCCTGCAGCTTTTGAAACCACCAGCAAACCCACACTTTTTTTATCGGTGTATAAGAAGGAGTAGGACGCAGTTTAGAGTTTCGGGTTGATAGTTTTTAGTTCATTGTTTATAGCTTATAGTTCATGGTTTATAGTTTGTAATTTTTTTGTGGTTATTAACATAGGTTGTATATAGCCTGATTGGGACAATTGCCTATCAACTATTAGCTATAAGCTATGAGCCATCTGCCATCAACCTTCCACCCTCTACCTAAAACTTATAACTTACTACTTAAAACCCCCTTCCCCTACAATTAACATCTGCAATTTTTATTGTCAGCCGGTTGTGCGTAATTTTGATTCACCACACTTATGAAAAGAATTGCATTTGCGTTTATCATCTCATTTCCCCTATTGTCCTTTTGCAGCGATTTACGGGCACAGGCCACCGCAACTGGCAGGCCGCGCATTGGGTTAACATTGAGTGGCGGGGGCGCCAAAGGACTTGCACACATTGGTATACTGAAAGCTATCGATTCTGCCGGATTGAAAATTGATTATGTCACCGGCACCAGTATGGGCAGCATCATCGGCAGTTTATATGCTGTGGGGTATTCTGCCGATTCCATTGAAAGCATTGCACGATCCATTAACTGGGATTTATTACTCAGCAACCAATCGTCCCTTCGCAGCCTTTTCATGGAAGAAAAAGATGAGTATTACAAATATGTCGTGGAACTTCCCTGGGTAAATCATTCTTTTGTGCTGCCCTCAGGTGTATTGGAAGGACAGGAACTGTGGCTGAAATTGTCGGAGTTGTTTTTCCCGGTAAACAATAAAAAAGATTTTTCCCAATTCTACATTCCATTCAAATGCATTGGTACAGATGTGGGCAGCGGTGAAGCAGTAGTGATGAGCAAAGGTGAAATAACCACTGCCATCCGATCCAGTATGGCCATTCCATCTTTCTTTACGGCGGTGGACTATGATGGAAAGCGATTGGTGGATGGTGGTGTAGTGCGAAATTTCCCTGTAAAAGACGTACGGGAAATGGGCGCCACCTATGTGATTGGCAGTAACGTGGCAGGTGGATTATTGCCCTCCGATAAAGTCAGGAATGCCATACAGGTATTGTTGCAGGTAGCTTTTTTCCGCGAGGCACAGGATCATAAGGAAGAAGTGGCACTCTGCGATATTTATATTCCCTTTGCCATGGAAAAATACAGCATGGGCA
Source organism: Chitinophagaceae bacterium (assembly GCA_044223995.1). Taxonomy (GTDB): domain Bacteria; phylum Bacteroidota; class Bacteroidia; order Chitinophagales; family Chitinophagaceae; genus JACMLD01. The sequence goes on along the minus strand of JBGALE010000003.1, from coordinate 259,398 downwards.
GTTTTGCACAGGCCAGTGATATCCTGGACTTTGGAATAAATGAAGGACGAAAATTATATCCAAGGCTCAAGCGCCTCGCCGACTCACTTGATGCGATCTATGGCAGGCAATCCTTTCCGGCAAAAAGATTGCCTGATATAAATGAAGTCAACATCTCTTCCTATGAAGTAAGGGGATTAAAAAATACTACTTCGGAATTCTTTATACATACCGCCGGTTTTTTCCCCAACAGGAAGTATACACCACAAATGTTATCAGCGATTGTTCGCTCCGCTTTTGGTTCACGTTACTATGGAAGGATAAATTACTCACTGGTACCGCAACCCGATAGTACGGATAAAATCATATTTGATGTAACAGAATTACCCCTTACGTTTGGAAAAGTAAGCTTACACTATAATAAGTTCAGCGGTATTGCCGCTATTGTCAACCTTACAGCGCGCAATTTTTTTGTGACCAATTCAAGAAGCATGGTTACCCTAAACGTGGGTGATAACCTGCGAGCCCGTGCGGAACACCTGCAATATTTCGGGCGGAGAAAAAACTTTTCCGTAAACCTGTCTGCACAATACGATCGCTTTGATGTAGCTACGTATAACACCTACAAACAGGATGGGTTGTACAAACAGCAATACATTAAACTTGACGCGAAAGCATTGTACAGTACCCGGCGCAATTTTTCAATTGGTGGTGGTTACCGGTGGGAATGGCTGAAATACAAACCAGCACTCACTTCGGCTTTTCAATTCAGTGGTAATAACAGTTTTCATACCAATTACCTGTACCTGCGGCACAACAGTCTTGATAAAACTGTTTACCCGCGACGTGGCGTCAACCTGGAAGCCGAAGGCGATTGGGTATACCGCCAGGATCCGGAAGTCACCTTTTTTATCAATGGCAATCCGGTTAGCCAGGATTCATTTAAAGTATCGAAGGATCCTTATGCAAGATTCATTTTTAATCTTGACTCTTATTCACCGCTATCAAGAAAAACAACCCTGCAGTTGCTGGCACAGGCAGGTATTAATTTCAATTACCATAACAATATCATGAATGAATTTTCTATCGGCGGGCTGACAAGATTGTTTCACAACCAGGTATTGTTTGCCGGTTTGCAGGAAGGCTCCCTGTATACGCCGGCCTTTGCTGCTCTCCAGGCAGGTTTACGATATGAACTGTTTACCAATACTTACATCATCGGCCGTGGAAACGTGCTGTTCAATAATTTTATCAGTAAAAGCGTATTCTTTCAAAACCCGGATTTCCTGACGGGTTATTCCATCACCTTCGGATACAATTTTGCATTGGGGCCGCTTGAATTCAGTCTTATGTACAGCGGTCAATCGCGCAAAGTGAGCAGTGCAGTGAATATCGGGATACCGTTCTAATGATTATCTCCCTTTGATAAAATCGCTGACAAGGTAACTGATCAATTTACCTGTACTGTCATCCTTTCTACCATCATTTAACTGCATGGCGCCTTCACAAATATGGAGGTACGCTGCTTTGCAATCAGCCGATGCAAAACATACAAACTGTCTTGCGTTCAGTACAGATACACCACTGGGAGAAGCGGCACTGCTCAGTACACCTTCAATGGAATCGAGGTCGACTTCTATGCCCGTATAATTATCCTCTGTAAAACCGGTAGCATGTGCAACAGCCTGTATGAAATTCCTTTTCTCGTGTACAAAGATATCCTCGTAGGTAATAAAATCAATAAATGGGTTGTTGACAATATCGAGCCAGACATTTTGTGGTAAATAATTTTCATGTACGCCCACCACGCAGTATTTCTGGAGATATCCATCTTCTTCCGCATACCGGAAACCATTGCCGCTGTGCCTTCCTTCCGATGGCCGGAAATCCGTATGTGCATCAAGATTGATGGCATTGATCTGTGCGAGGGGAATTAAACCAGCTTTGTGCAATCCCTTGGCACTGCCTTTTATCAATGGATAAGCATTGTTGTGCCCGCCACCAATAGCAATAGGTATTTTATTGCAGGCCGAAATGATCTTCACCAGGCTCTCTACTTCCTCATCGATTCCATACACAGCATGCCGGTAGGCATCAATCCGTTCTTCATTGCTGTGTGCATTCTGTTCAATAAGGTATTTCACATCGCCGAAATCAAAATGCCCCAGTAACAATACCTCGTCACCTCCGAGGAAATCATTGCTTTGAATATTCAGGAAAGAAGAAAGAAAAGGCATCCAGGATGAATCGGCTCCGCCATTGCCATAGTTACCACGTACACCAATGTCTTCAGGTATTCCAAACAGTACATAAGTAGCCGTTGATTGTTGGATGGACTGTTCCAGGAAATGTTTGTCCCTGATGACCTGTATGCGTTCACCCAGTTTGGTTTCAAAGCGCCGAATCCGGGTAAAATACAGGATGTCCTGTTTATCGTAAAACTTAAAATGATGGCCCACCTGTCGCCCGGTATTTTTTTCCGCCTGCATGGTTTCCATATTAGCGCAACTTTAGGAATAAAAGATAGGATTTTTTTGAATGCTGCCATTCCGAATTTTGCCACATACATTAAACGTTGAACTGCTATATCCACTGGCCTTTTATCATTACTTTGTCGACCAGGTTGGAACCGAAAGCATAGGGAAGATAAGCCAGTGAAGCAATTGGTTTGGTGACAATGAGGTTGGCTGTTTTGCCCGGGGCAATGCTGCCGGTATGCTGTTGCAATTCCATCGCCGCTGCCCCATTGATGGTAGCCGCATTGATGGCTTCCTCAGGCAGCATGGACATTTGAATACAGGCCATTGAAACCACCAGGTTCATATTACCACTCGGAGATGAACCGGGATTAAAATCTGAGGCAAGTGCGACAGCGCAATTACTATCAATGAGTTTACGCGCTGGCTGAAACGGCATTTTTAAAAAGAATGCGGCCGTGGGAAGCATGGTGCCAATGGTAGCAGAAGCTGCCAATGCGCTGATGGCGGCATCGTCCATTGTTTCCAGGTGATCAACAGAAATGGCTCCAAGAGCAACACCTGCCTGCACCCCGCCGCTTGCGTGTAACTGGTTGGCATGAATTTTAGGTTTCAATCCATGTTGCATACCCGCTTTACAAATGGTGATCGTTTCTTCCGGGGAGAAAAAACCATTCTCACAAAAGACATCAATATAATCGGCCAGCTTTTCCTGCCCGATTACCGGCAGCATTTCCCGGATGATTTCATTGATATAGCCCTGGTGGTTTTCCTTGTATTGCAGGGGAAAGGTATGCGCTCCCAAAAAGGTAGCTTTAATGAAAAGCCGGGACCGTTCTTTCAAACGTTTAATAACACGAAGCATTTTCAGTTCAGCAGCTACCGATAAACCATAACCGCTTTTTATTTCAATAGCCCCTGTTCCGAGTTTACTCACTTCTTCCAGCCTTTTCCATGCCATATTGAATAAATCATCTTCAGAAGTGGCGGCCAGTTTGGCTGCGGAGTGAAGAATGCCACCACCCTTTGCGGCAATCTCGGCATAACTCAGTCCTTTGATTTTATCCAGGAACTCATTCTCGCGGCTGGCAGCAAATACTAAATGTGTGTGGCTGTCGCACCACGCAGGGATAATCGTTTGCAACGAAGCATCCAGGGTGCTGGTATATTTTCCATTAAGTTCGCTCATCGTGCCAAAGGCAGCGATTTCATTTCCTTCAACAACCAGGTAAGCATCATTGATTACCGGTAGCGAAGAAAGTCCCTTTCCCCGAAGGGCATTGACCGGATGGTGAACACCTGCCAGTTGCTTAATATTGGTAATAACGATGGCCATCAATTACAATTCAAATATTTTTTCCATCAGCATCCACTTCTCTCCTTTTGTTGCGATGGGCAGCGATTGCTGGTATTGCCACATCAGTTGCTCCCACTCCTGGACAGTTGTATTGGCGGCATCGGCAGCAGCTTTTTTCTCAAAACTGAATTGATCCGTTGTTTCCATGATCATAAACAGGCGGTTCATGATGCGGTATATCTCCATTTTTTCAATACCGGACGACGTAATAGAATCAAGAACAGCAGGCCATACTTTTTGGTGCCATGCTTCGTATTCGGCGATCAGTTTCGGGTCGTCCTTTAAATCAACTGCCAGACAATATCGTTTAGCCATACCTGTTTGTTAAATATAAAGTTTAATACACCGTCACGCTCCAGCTTCTTTCAAATTGTTTACCTGCACCGAGGCGGTTGATGCCTTCCTTCTCTGCCAGTTGCTGATTGGCAGCAACACTGTCAGCAACACCGCACCAGGGTTCAATACATACAAAGTCGGCGTTCTTTGCAGCCCAGATGCCAAGGTAGGGAAATCCGGTGAAGTCGAAGAGCAGGCCTGTGTCTGATGTTTCACAAATCAACCGTACTTTATTTGATTGTAATTGCTTTAATACAATCGCATCCTTGTAAAACAATTCCCTGCTGAGCGATATTTGTTCACTGTGTTCCAGTAAAGGAGTTGGCGTTGTCTCTATCAGGCCCTCTGCAGATATCGGCCAGCGGGGCGCATCTTCTGTTTCACTGAATTCAAGTGAATACTCCTCGTAGCTGCATTCAAAGGATAACGGTACTTTAAATGCGGGGTGACCGCCAACAGAGAAATATAAGTCCTTATCGCCGGTATTGGTAACGCGGTAAGTGGTGGTGACGGTGTCCCTCTCGATGGTATACACAATATCAAACCTGAATGCAAATGGAAACACGGTTAAAGTACTGTCATTACTAACCAGTGTAAATGTTGCGGAAGTGGAAGATTGACCGGCAACAGTAAATTCCTTATCGCGTGCAAAACCATGCCGTGGGAGCTGGTAAGATTTTCCCTCATAGAAATAAGTATCGTTTTTCAGTGTACCTACAATGGGGAAAAGCACGGGTGAACGCTTTGCCCAGAAAGCAGGATTACCATTCCATAAATACTCTGTCCGGTTCTGTTTGTTATAAATATTTTGCAGTTCTGCCCCCTTGGGAAGTATGGAGACACGCAGTGAATCGTTTTCAAGAAAAACCATAACTGGTTATTTTCCGGGCAATTTAAATGAAAAACGATGCTGCGGAAAATAAAATAAAAAAAGAGATTGCCTTAATTGACGGTAATGATCATGTCTTTGCTGCTTTCATTTCCATCAATATCTTCCGCCTCTACCTCCACTTTAAAACTGGTATGAATATTATTGGGGACAATGTATTCTGAAGAAAAATTATACACGAGTTTATTATCCGCCAGGAAGTGGTTGTGAAAAAATTCATTGTTCGTCGTAAGATCCGTCAAATGTACAGCGACCGCGTTTAGCGGAGCCGTATGTGTAACCGTTCCTGTAATGCGAATGGTATCGCCATTAACAAAATGTTGGCTTTCTGAAGGGGTGTTGACAAAAATGGAAGGCAGCGGTATTGACGGCATGGATTTGTCGTAGGCACAGGAACAAAAAGACACCACTGCTGATATTAAAAGCCATTTTTTCATGGTTCAGTTTTGTACTAACCTGCTATACGGCAAGGTCTTCCATTGGGTTGCCGCCATTTTCCGAAAAAATAGTTGCAGGAACTGTAACCTGCTGTACAAAGCTGCGTCTTATTTAGTGTAGCAGATGATTAACCAGAGAAAAACAATCATCAGATTATTAAAACCATTAAAAATATTTTTTATGAAAGGTAAGTACATAGACACACAGATATTGCTCGCAGCATTGTCAGGTGGTGGAAAAAAGAAAAGGAAACTGGCAGCCTAAAACGATAAGTTTCAATATAGCCATGATGATAAAGTCGTCCGTTTCGGGCGACTTTTTTATTATAATACAGGCGGACAAAAAAATGCAGAAATTCCCTTCCAGATGTATATTTTTGGAAGAATTAAATAACCTATCCTCCACCCCGTATGTATTTTTTTGGGAACACCTATTTTTACTACATCGTCATCGGCCTCCAGGCTATTTGTGCCATTCACTGCCTGCGCAGGAACAACCAGAACAAATGGATTTGGGTGATTGTCTTCCTGCCCCTGATAGGATGTATTGCCTATATTTTCACGGAAATGATCAACCGCAACGATATTCAAAATGTTCAGTCTGGTGTAGGTACCATATTTAACCCTACCGGGAAAATTAAAAGGCTGGAAGAACAGTTGCGCTTTGCGGATACTTTTAATAACCGCATATCGCTCGCCGATGCATACCAGCAGGCAGGGCAGATCCAAAAAGCCATTGACCTGTACGAATCGGGTCTTACCGGCGCCTTTACAGAAAATGAACATGTATTGACCCAACTGATATATTGTTATTATAACCTGCACCAGTATGAAAAGGTAATCCCCTTTGCAAAAAAAATATATGGTTCTTTAAAATTCAACCGCTCCCCCGCGCATGTGCGGTATGCTATTTCACTGGACTATGCCGGTAATCCCGCCGCTGCTGAAAAAGAGTTTTTATCCATGAAGGCGCGGTATGCCAACTTTGAAGCCCGGTACCAGTATGGCCTTTTCTTGCTTAGGGAAAACAGGAAAGCAGATGCCCAACAAGTATTCAATGATGTGCTGGGTGAAGTACCCCATTTAGGTGCCAGGGAGAGAAGGGCCAATGCCAATTGGTTTGAATTGATCAAAGGAGAATTGAAGAAGATGAGAGAAACGGCTTCCACCGGGATATAATTTTTCACCTTGTCAATATTGATATGGAAATCTAGCAGTGCTGTATCTAATTGGTATGACCAGAAAAAAACTGTTTTATGTGCCGGGGTTAATCAGCCTCATCTGGTTACCAATTCTCCTTTATGTACTAGTTCCCGAAGATAAACCACTACAAACCGTTTTGAGTTTGTATTTACCTTCTGATAAAAAGCCCCCAAAAGAAGCGCTTATTTTTTCAAAATATTCAGTATATGAATATATAAAACATAAAAAAATTATTGAAATATCACTAAGCTATGAATACAATATTGACGTGGAGAGGGAGAATTATGACCTGGAGTCAAGATTAGGTACAATTCACCGGGAAATTCAAAGATTGCAGTATACACATGATATGAACTCCGTATTGAAGATAAGACTTGACAATAGCACTACATATGATAATTTTATCTGGTTAGTTAACCAGGCGATTATTTATGACTACAAAAGATACGCATTGGTGGATGATTGTTTTTATTTTCTCCCTAACTCGCCTCCCCGCCAAAATAAATACGAAGGGAATAGCGAGGCATTAGTTATTGAAACAGGGAAGTTTATAGATATACCGAAGCATCCGTTACCCTCAAATTGGGATATCTTTTTAAGCGAAATGATTTACAAATTGGATGAAATAAAATTCATGTTGAGACATAATTACCTTTTGTGTATTTCCTTTTTGCTGCTAATACTATTGCCCTCACTAAAATATATTTTTATAAAGAAAGCTTTATAGAAACATCACCCAAGCTCACACAACAACAACCCATGCTCAATCTATTTTTTAGTTAAGATTTGAAAGTTTGTTTCTACATTTACTGATATGACAGTTATTAGAATGTCAATATTTAGAAAAATATTTGCCGTCGTCATCCTGCTCACGTTTGTGATTGGTACTAAGACGCAAAACAAAGAACCTTTGTTCAAAGTCATTGCCTTTTATACCGCTAAGAGCGACCTGGCTCATATCAGTTTTGTCCATGAAGCCAATCTTTTTTTTCCAAAACTCGCCACGCAATACCATTTTAGTTATGACTCTACGAACGATTGGTCTAAACTCAATACCGAATTCTTATCACAATACCAGGTAGTCTTATTTCTCGATACCAGGCCCGAAGCGCCGGAGCAGCGCAAAGCTTTTCAGCAATACATGGAAAACGGCGGCGGATGGATGGGTTTTCATTTTGCCGGCTTTGCCCTCACCCCTTCTGATTTTCCACAAAACTGGGACTGGTACCACAATGTATTTATTGGCTCGGGGCAATACAAGGGTAATACCTGGCACCCCACCAGCGCTGTATTGCGCGTGGAAGACAAAAAACATCCGACGGTAAAACACTTACCTGCCACTTTCACCTCCTCACCCAATGAATGGTACAGTTGGGAAAAAGATATACGGTTAAATCCTGATATTGATATTTTATTGTCTATTGATTCCACCAGTTTCCCTCTCGGTAACGGGCCAAAACTCTACGAGATATGGCACAGCGGTTATTACCCCGTGGTATGGACAAATAAAAAATACCGCATGCTCTATGTGAATATGGGGCACAACGATATCGACTACGACCACGGAACGAATAAAGAATTATCATTCCAGTTTGCCAATGAAGTTCAAAACAGGTTCATTGCCGACGCCATCCTCTGGTTGGGGAATAAAAAAACAAAAAACTGATCAACTGCTTCCTCTAACAGTAAAGGATAACCGGGAACTATACACGAAGCACAATCCCCGGTGTTGGTTGTATGGTATCAAAGCAGTTCAGGTCTTATCCAGTTTTTCCACTTCTTCCAGTTCGCCCTCTTCTACCCTCACCAGTATTAGTCTTTTATTGTCCTCCAGGTTGATAACCCAGATAAGCCGATCGGCTTCCATTACTTTAATAGCCCGGGTAATGGTATAATCCAGGTATGCTTTTCTAACCTGTGATCTGATATCGTCCGGTAAATTCTTTTCATAACCATAGCTAATATGGTATACCAGGCTACCACGTTTGGTGAACAATGCATGGTTCAGTTTTTCATCTGTCATGAATTTTACCAGGTAATCTTTATTGGCCATGTACCATTTGGGGTTTTCGGCATTTCCGAAATAGCTGCGGAAATTTTTCCAAACCCTTTCCGGAACAGCCTTTTTGGTGGCCGTCACCGTAACCGGCGGTAATGTCTGGATAGGAATGGTATCTTGTCCATATATGCTGATACCGACAAACGTCAGCAGCACAACCATCCACATCCTTGCAATCGTTTGCTTCTTCATGGTTGTATTTTTAGGATGAATGAATATAATTTCCCATAGTAAGCTACGCCGGTGCGCCAGCCAGAAACTGTGACAGTCATCATTGACAAAAAGGATTCTGGTCAGCGGCGGCTGACTGATTTTTATCAGTTTACCTGGTGAGCAGGGTTATTTCAGGTTAGATTTGCCAGATAAGGCAAGGGGATCAGGGACAGCTTTTTACAGCCAAAGGGCTTATTTAAATCATATTTCCAAATGATAATCCTCTTAATCGGAGAATGAAATATGGGTTTATTTTGCGCTAATTAAACAACAGCATCCATGATCCATCCATTTAACTATGTACCTGCTTCAGAAGCCTTATCACTCATACAGAGCGGGCAACGCGTTTTTATACATGGCGGTGTATGTACACCTACTTACCTGTTGAAGGAACTGGCAAAGGAAAGCGACCGCCTGAAAGATGTGGAACTGGTTTCCATCAGCCTTAAAGGTGATATCGAATTGGATAAGCCGCAATACCAGACTGCTTTTCATATCAACTCTTTGTTTGTATCAACTCCTGTACGGCAAGCAGTGGCAGAAGGTCGTGCAGACTTTACACCAGTTTTCCTGAGCGATATTCCCGATCTTTTCAGGAGAAATATATTACCCATTGATGTGGCTATTGTGCAGGTATCACAACCGGATGTACATGGATATTGCTCCCTGAGCCTCTCCATTGATATTGCGCGATCTGCTGTCGACAATGCCAAACAAATCATTGCGTTGGTGAATCCCTTACTGCCGCGCACCCATGGCGACGGTATGATCCATACCGATCGGTTTTCAAAAATGGTATTTCATTCCTCCGAACTTACCGAAGAGAATTACGGTATCAAAGTAGGTGAAACCGAAATGATCATCGGGAAAAATGTAGCTGCCCTGATTGACAACGGCAGCACTTTGCAAATGGGTATCGGTACCATCCCGGATGCCGTTTTGCGCTACCTGGTTAATCACAAAGATCTGGGTGTTCACACCGAGATGCTGAGTGATGGTATTATTGATTTGGTGGAGAAAGATGTGATTAACAACAGGAAGAAAAAAATTCACCCCAATAAATCTGTTACCTCTTTTGCACTTGGCACCAGACGTTTATACGATTATGTTAATGACAACCCTGCCTTTGCTTTCCTCGATATTGATTATGTAAATGATCCGCATGTTATCCGTCGTAATCCGCGGGTGATTGCTATCAACAGTGCCATTGAAGTGGATCTCACCGGCCAGGTATGTGCCGATAGCATTGGTCAAATGCAATACAGCGGTATTGGAGGGCAGATGGATTTTATGCGTGGTGCTGCATTGAGCGATGGCGGCAAACCCATCATTGCACTCAGCAGCCGTACGGCAAAGGGTATTCCACGGATTGTTCCCCATCTGCGCGAAGGCGCCGGTGTGGTCACTACACGCGGACACGTGCATTATATAGTGACAGAATACGGAAGCGCATTTCTGTTTGGGAAAAATTTACGGCAACGTGCAAAGGCGCTGATTGATATTGCACATCCTGATGATAGGGAACTCCTGACAAAATATTGCTACGAAAGATTTAAGATTTTCCTGCCCGCATAATGACGGCACGAAATGATATTAATGTGACAGTTCGTACCCGATTTCCCAGTGAATACCAAAAGGATCGGCAATCCTGCCCAATCGCCAGCCATATTCCTCGCCTACGGGAAATATTTCAGCAGCGCCCGCATTCATTGCCTGCTGAAATATTGCATCCGGATCACTAACAGTCAGGATCATGCGAATGGGTTCGCCAGCGGTTTGCGGTGCCGCCTTGTCTTTTCCTGCTTCACTGATCCAGAATTCTGCTCCGTCAACGGAAAGACGTGCCACAAAACTTCCATCTTCCGGGTTGTCCATCCGGTACACTGTTGTTGCATTAAAGGCAGCCTGGTAAAATTCCAGCGCCTTCGCAACATTGCTGACGGAAAGCCAGGGTGAAATCCCGGTGTTTATCTTTTTTCTTTTTGCTGGAGTATTGGTCATGATAAGTGTATGTTTTGTATGAGGTGGTGCTGTTAACAAAAATGATGGTCAAAAATTAGAATTTTACAGGAATTGTTTGCAACGATGTGCTGCAAAAATAAATCTGCAAAACAGAAAACAGTAAGTTATGGATAATATTCGGATTCGCTGTCCGCGTTGCAACTGGGAACATGATGGTGGCGTATACTGGCACTGCAGTTGTGGTACATACTGGGATACATTTTCAACAGGTGCGCGTTGTCCTTCCTTCGGAAAAGTCTGGGAAGATACACAATGTCCCGACGCGCCTGGTGGTTGCAGGGAATGGAGCCCGCACCTCGACTGGTACGAAGGGCTCGAAGACATTGTTCGAAAACTAAAAGAAGAAATAAAAGAAAGCTGGGTGCTGACAAAGGTTCAACAGCTATAACATCCTGCGCAACTACAGGAAATTCATTATGGCGACTTCCCCTTCATAACCACTATTGTCCCGCTCATGTATCTGGAGATGTGACCGGCACATTTGTGAAATATATTTGAACGGGGTATATAGACAGAACCCGGGCGCAGTATATCTTGTATAAAAGCCGAACCTTATACCCCTGCCTGTGTTAAAATGTAGTTACCCACCTTTTATTCATGTTGAAAAATGTAATTATTACCGGCAGCAATGGCATGATTGGCTGGCTTGTGCTGCAAGCCTGCCTATCCAGGGAGGATGTGAGAAAAGTTACCTCAATAACCCGCAAGCCCCTTGGTATACATCATCCCAAACTGGTGGAGATTATTCACGATGATTTTTTGGATTATTCTGCCATTGAACAATCTTTCCATGACCAGCAAGTTTGTTTTTATTGTATTGGCGTATATACCGGCCAGGTACCCGCTGCAGCATTTAAAAAAATAACGGTAGATTATACCAGGGCATTTGCTGAAATGCTATTCAGCAAAAACCCACAGCTTGATTTTTGTTTTCTCAGTGGACAAGGTGCCGACAGTTCTGAAAAAAGCCGAATCCTTTTTGCACGGGAGAAAGGCATTGCAGAAAATATATTACTGGGTATTGGTTTTCGCAGGGTATATATCTTCAGGCCCGGGTATATTTATCCTGTAACACCACGCAAAGAGCCCAATTTTGGATATACAATCATGCGATGGATGTATAAACCTGTATCTGTCATTTATCCAAATATTGGGGTAAGCTCGGAGAAACTGGCACATAAAATAGTACATACCGGCCTGGAAGGTGGCAATAAAACTATTTATGAAAACCGTGATATACGCGAATAAATAATAAACGCAGTTACTATAAAATAAAAAAGCCACCAAACTGGTGGCCTTGTTTTGTGTGACAGTAAAGTTCAAAAACTATTTGTGTGCCTTCTTCTGAATTTGTTGCTGTGCCTGTTTTTCCATTTGCTCACGTACCTGTGGCGGTAAAGCCTGGGCTTGTGGAGCCGGTGGAGTGGCGGAAACATTTTCCAGCACGATATCAAAAATCAAGGCTTCATTTGACTTGAATGGAGAACCCTGGCGTGGGTTTCTTCCATAAGCAAGAGCGCCGGGAATATAAAAAGTTCCTTTGCCACCCTGCTTTAATAATTTAAATCCTTCTTCCCATCCTTTTATCACCTGGTTGGTTCCAAGCTGGAAAATAGCTGGTTCTGCTTTTGGATCCATATTGGTTTCAAATATTTTTCCGTCCATAGTCCTTCCTTCATAACGAACGGTCACATATTTACCGGAATCAGCCACCAGGCCGGTACCAGGATCTTTCACTAATACGAATGTACCGGTGCCTGTTTTTTGTGCAGCAATCTTACTGCTGTCCAGCCATGCCTGCATTTTCGGCACCTGTGCTGCCAGGTCTTCTGCTGCCTGCCGTTGGTTGGCTTCCACCAGGTGTTTCATTTCATCATTCTGATCGTTGGTAGCCACTTCACCATTGGGTAATACTTTTAATATTTTAACCGTGGTAATAATTTTATCAGTCCTCTTAAGGAAGGGCGGCAATTGAGGCGGCATCTGGCTCTTGCGAATCATAGAATCGAGAAACTGAACCATGACAACGCTGTCGCCATTATGTAACTGGGTAACGATTTCGTTGATATCGTATGTTTCCCCCTGCGGCGCGCGAACACCAAGATAACCGGGCATCGTACCCACAGTGGTTTTCAGCAATGAATCATTGCGCTCCAGTTTAAACCAGATGTTGAATTTGATAATATTGCCATCCTTCACCAGGGTGTCTTTCCCCGTGCTTATAATCTTGTACAGCAAACCACTTTTCGTTTTTTTGTACCCGAGGTTATTACCACAGGATGCCAACAACAATGCAGCAACCGCAAGACCAAGAATTGAATTGATTTTTTTCATGTTTGTTTTATTGTAATAAAGATGCGTTTTCCTTAATAGCCTGTTTAAAAGTGGCAATGGTTTTATCCAGCGATTCACTGCTCCTTCCCCCCGATGCATTATAATGACCACCACCTTCAAAATATTTTCTCGCAAAAGTATTGGTATCGAAGCTTCCCTTGCTCCTGAAACTCCATTTCCTTTCTTCGTCCCTGTCGATCACAATGGCGGCCAGTTTGATACCCTGGATGGTTAACGGGTAATTGACAAGGCCCTCGGTATCGCCGGTTTTGATATCAAATTTTAATAAGTCAATTTTTGAAATAGCAATAAGGGCAGTATTGTATTCATACATAATTTCCATGCGGTGCAGCAATACCATTCCAATAAAGCGCAGGCGGTTTTCCAGGAAATTATCATAGATATTTTCATGCACCTGCGTATGATTAAAACCTGTTTCCTTCAGCCTGGCCACCATCAGGTGTACACCGGCAGTGGCCGACAGGAAACGGAATGAACCCGTATCCCCGATTAACCCTGCATACAAACATTCTGCTATCGGCATTGAAATACGATCGGCATGCCCGCTTTCCACGATCAAATCATACACCATTTCGCAGGTAGAGCTCTTCGTGGTATCACTGATGCCATAATCAAAAGCTGTTACTTCCGGTTGCTGATGATGATCGATTAATATTTTTATGCAGGTCATCTGCTGAATAAACGGCGCGAGGTGTTTGGTTCGGGGAAGGGTATTAAAGTCGAGGCAAAACAGCCATTCCGCTTTTTTCAAGACAGTTTCTGCCTGCTCCCTTTTATAATCGTAGTCGATAACCTTATCACATCCCGGCATCCAGTTGAGAAACGCCGCCCAGTTGGTCGGCGATACCACGGTTACCATATGCCCCATGGAAACGAGGAAATGATAGAGGCCCAGCGCCGAACCCATGGCATCAGGATCCGGTTTTTGGTGCATGGTTATCACCACCTGTTTTGGCTCCTGTGCGAACCAGGGAAATATCTCAGCAATAGGTTTCATAAAATGGTTGCGAAGGTATGGAAATCGCCCCAGAATAGGGAACGGTAACTGCCTGTTTACAGTGGTTAACAAGGAAAAAACGCTATAATCTTGGCTGCACTGCCTTGTTTACCTTAATTTTGCGACCCAAAATGTATTGGAAGTATGAGTAACAGAACATTTACTATGATTAAGCCCGATGCAATGGCCAGCGGCCATGCAGGTGCTATCCTGGACAGGATCATCAAAGAGGGTTTCCGTGTCGTATCACTGAAAATGACCAAGCTGAGTCCTGAAAAGGCAGGTGAATTTTATGCAGTGCACAAGGCAAGGCCATTTTATGGTGAACTGGTAGAGTTTATGAGCAGCGGACCGATTATCGCCGCAATTCTTGAAAAGGACAATGCAGTAGCTGCTTTCCGCACACTGATTGGAGCAACCGATCCTGCAAAGGCAGATGCCGGTACTATCCGTAAATTATTTGCAAAGTCAGTAGGTGAAAATGCGGTACACGGCAGTGACAGCGATGAAAACGCGGCTATTGAAGGAAGCTTTTTCTTCAGCGGACTGGAGAAATTTTAATAGTATTACAAGGTGTGGAAGTGGATATCCGTTTCTGTAAGGAACAATGAATTTTCATTTCCACACTTTCACATTTCCACATTGTATTGATTTTCTAATTGGTAATCATTTCCAACCCCGGTTTATGTGTGACAGGCCGCACAGTATAACCGGCTTTGCGCAGTAAATTAATAACACCCTTTTCTCCACCGAGGTGACCAGCACCTACTGCAAACAATGTTTGTTTACTCTTTATAATGTCCGGGATCATTTTTACCCAGTTGGCATTCCTGTTGTACAACAAAAGATCCAGGTATTCATTCAAGCCTTCTTCACCAGCCGTCATTTGCTGCATTTTATTAAGGTCTTGCGAGCGGTAAACTTCTATCAGCTTCACATCACTGTCATCGTTGCCCTTTCCTGCGCTGTCGATCATTTTTACCAAATCCTTTGCCTGCCGCTGGTAAGGAATGCTGTCAAAAACACTGGCCTGGAATTTTACCGATTCAAGCCCATTGATTTTTTTACCATCTTTTTTTGCTTCCTTCATGATCACCTGTTCCATGCCGTCCTTCGTGGCACAGGGAAATTTGCTTTCAGAAATCAGGGATGTAATAAAATAAGGTTTCATGCGCTCCATCATGGAAAGCGGCAGCATGGTTTTGTTTTTGGAAAAATAATCCTTCACCCGTTTGTATTCCGTGTCGGTCAGCAGGTCCGATAATTTGATATTGTTGTTCATATTCAGGTAGCGCATCGCTCCCACCATTTCCAGCATATTATCCAGGTCAATTTCAAAATACACCTGTTTGGCAGTGCGGATAGCATAGCGCAGCGAATCACTGAGCTTTGCATCTTCCGCGCACAACAGGTGCATGGTGCCGAACAGATAAGATGGCTGAGCTACATCCTTACTGCTTATTTCCCACAGCAAAGTGTTTTCCAGTTCAAATGATTTGTCAACTACTGTCTTTTTGGAAGAAGCACAACTGCTTGCCAATACCACTATCAACGCTGCTATCGATAATTGTCGCATGAAATATGACTTGTTGCAGCCAAGTTAGGCAAAGTTTTTTTGCAATTACAGACTTTAACAGGAATAAAAACCCGGACATACACTTTATTACATCCGGGTATATACAATACTACTATAAAAATCCTTTGGAAAGGAATAGCCGGGAGCCTGTTGTACGACTCCCGGCAAAATAAGTTATTGATGGATGACTGCTGTCCTTGTAGTACTATTGACTGTTCCCGAATAGGTAATTTCTTTTATGGTGTAAATAAGATCATAGACATGGTGATTCTGGTAGCTGCCATTGTCTTTCTTTTCTGACCATGTGCCCTGCAATATCTGCGGCCCCGTATTTTTTTCCTGGTCTATCACCAAAGGGTTAAACAATTTATCAAAGCTGCCCGCCGGGCTGTCGGCACCACCATGATCATCCACATATTTTAAATGCGTGCCAAAAAATTTATTGACTACATCTTTATCACGCGAATATTCATTGATGATATGCCCCATCAGAATATCGATGCCCTTAGTTACCCAGCCAGTCGTCTTCATCTGTAAATTTTCATAGATAATAGTATTGTTCAGGCGTGACGGGGTGGCCGGTAAATAAATATTAAAACTCTTGTTGATGTTGAAACTGCTTGTGTTGGAGTTTTTACCCAAACCGGAACCAAGAATATCATCACCATTGGTGCCATCAGTAAATTCATTGAGGAAAACCCAGTTACTGCCCAGGTTACAGAAAATCCGGAAATTCCCATAATTATCTCCGTTCTGCTTTTCGGTTAGGTTGAGTTTTACCAGTGTTACCTGGTACAGTTTGGGCTTTTCCGTTTCCAATACTTTTACCGTGCCTGTAGCCGCTACTGAAGAAACATCATCCCAGTACACAAGGAAGGTTCTTGCAAAAATGGCATTGTTCGGAACGTTTCTTGATTGCCACGGTATGGTAACCCGTACCTGGTTGTCGCCAAAAAAATTAATAACAGGTTCAGCATTCGCCGGAAAATTATCGCCGTTTTGTTTTACATAGACACAACGCAACACTGCGGAACGTACAGGATTGTTCTGCACCACTTTACTGAATGGATGCGTGATGACAAAACTGTAATCCTTTCGGTTCATATCAGTTGTTTGATTGAAGGAAGGATTGAGCCCTTTATTATTGAATTGCGGGTTTCCATCACCGGAAGCAAATACATCAACCCTGGTGGCAATGTATTTGTCATCGCCCTGGTTCCTGATGACTGGACGATTGCTGGCATCAAATATGAATGATACGGGTAGTTTTCTTTGGACAGCAACAAAATGCGCCGGATGAATTTCTGTATGAACCGGTTGGTGTGCGCGTTCCCAGATCCAAAGACCTTCCACGTGCACATGATCGCCATTGGCAGGCCAGTTCCACAACAAATCTTTATTCACGTGGCCGGCAGTGAAGAAACCAAAACTTTTTCCATACCGGGTAACTGCAGTAGCCGGGTTGGCAACACCATCGAGCACATTATCCTGTGCCAGGCCGGATTCCCATTCCACTTCGATATCTGTTTGTGAATCGGCTCTTTTATAACCAACACCATTATTGCCCGGACCAGTAATATAATCCCCCATGATATAATGATAGGCAGGATCGGGAACAACATTAAAATCAAAATCATGGGTGTAATGAGAAGTGGGAAAATCCATTCCTGCTGTTCCGGAAGTTCTTACAATTCCTTCCAGTGCACGGTATGTTTTTTTGGGTACAGCCAGTGCGGCCTTTTCACCCACTGACCGGTGTTGCGGACAAACCAGGTTTACATCTGTTTTCGCATCTTTTACCTTTACATCGTCCGCATCGAAATTCACCCAGCTATCACGCAGCCACCAGGGCGTATAATCGCCCAGGTTTATTGGCAACGGTCCATAACCGATATCTGCCTCTTCAGAATGCGGTTGTGAATTATCGTGAAATAAAATACGCCCTGCAACAGGATAGCCTGTAAAAGGAACAGGGTTGGCGCGTTGCCGTTCCCAATGACCGGGTACCAAAGCGCCATTTATCATTTGTGCAGGTATCCATACCAAACCGTTGTTGACAGCACTGAATACTTTTATGAATGATACTTTGTCATTCAGCGACGCCTGGTTTAGATTGGGAATATCTGTAGCAAGATCAGCCCACATACCAAATCCTCCTTCATCGTCAAAGCTCTCAAATATGAATACCGCAAAGCCACTGGGTATCCTGATGGAAGATGCAATATCATTGAAGTCGTCCAACCTGTATTCACCTACAGGAAGATCTTTTGAACGGCCCCCGAAGTTGGCATCTTCATATAAAGTGATGTGGGGAAGTAATAGCTGGGCATCTGCATGAATGATCCTGTCAGCGGGTTTTATCCTCTCCTGGCTAAAGGAAGACATGTACAGGCATGCCGGCAGGATGAAAAAAAATAGCTTTTTCATATCATTAAGTTTCAGGTTACTTAATTATAGCGTAGCCGTAGTTCTTCGTTTTAGAGGAGTGAAATTTTCCCGGTATGGAGCTGGAGGTTGTATACACAAGATAAGAAAAGCACAATTTATTTTGCCTTGTTTGACCTTTTTTTTTACAGTAATAACAAACAGGCTGTTTTTTTATAACTAAGTACGTGCAACCGGGTATTTTTTTTCAGCTATTCATTCAGTATACATCATACGACAGAATAGTTATCGTCATTCCCTTGTTTACCTGCTAGGCTTTTACAATCCCATGGAGGCTGCCTCCTTTTTCAAATAACCGATCTGTCTTTTTTACAATTCCCGGATCCATTTCCAGCGCCGGAGCATGGTGGGGTTTGATACGCGCGTCCAGTACCAGTGGCCCACGGCAACCCCAATGTTTGTTTTCCGAAAAGCTATCAATGCCATAAGTATCGTGCGACGGGTTGCAGCGCGTAAAACTAATCCAGAGAAAATTTCCAAGAGTAGCAGCAGTAAACGATGCATCATCTGCAATAATGATCAATGGACAATCTGTTATTTCTGTCAATCTTCTTTTCAACTGTTCATTCAAATCTTCCATTTCTTCCGTGGCATTTGTATAATTCGTAAAGGGTTTTGTTTGCAAAGCGACAACACCCGGCATCACCAGTTGCGCGTTATTAAATTGTTGCAGTTCTTTTAGCGCCTGCGGAATAGCTGTTGCCAGCGAACGAACGGTTTCACCATAAGCAGCAATTACCATTTTACTGCCGCTGTTCAATGAGGTGCCGGAATAATCGAGTGTGTCAATGGTGGTATTGGTATAGAAATGTATGTCACGCTCCCATTGCACCCGCTGTAAAACATAACTGAAATATTCCTGTATGTTTTGTGTACTGAGTTGCTTGCTGTCATCAGCCGTGATAAATAAAAATTTAGCAAGGCTTAGCTGGCCGGTACCGAGTATATGATTGGCGATGGTAAGTATTTCGGCAGGTTGTTTCGATGACAGGTAAGGCGTGTAGCGTTCACTGCCAATGGCCAGTAATAAAGGATGAACGCCTGCAGCATCTACCGCATGAACTTCTTTCAGTCCCGGTATTTCCTGCTGTAGTGCGTCGCCGGTGATCTCATGTATTAATTTTCCAAAGCTGGTATCTTCCTGTGGTGGCCGACCCACGACCGTAAAAGGCCAGATGGCATCTTGTTTTGCGAATACCTTGTGAATGCGCATCAGGGGAAAGTCATGCCGCAAACTATAATAACCGAGGTGATCACCAAAAGGGCCTTCCGGTTTATTGGTGCCGGGTAATACTTCCCCGGTGATGACAAAGTCAGCATCAGTACTGATGCAATAACCATCTGCATAACAATACCTGAAACGACGGTTGCCCAGTACACCGGCGAATGTCATTTCACTAATGCCTTCTGGTAATGGCATGACAGCGGCCACACTGTGTGCGGGAGGGCCACCTGCAAATACACTTACTTTTAAAGGCAAACCTTTGCTGTTGGCGATTGATTGATGAACACCAATACCGCGGTGCAACTGGTAATGCAAGCCCGCCTCTTTATTGGGTTCATAATTATTTCCGGACAATTGAACGCGGTACATACCCAGGTTGGCATGCATAATGCCAGGTTGATTCATATCTTCTGTATATACCTGCGGCATGGTTACAAAAGCACCACCATCTTTTGGCCAGTGCTTCACCTGTGGTATGTCAGTTAACTGAATCTGTTGTGCCAGCACCGGTTTGCTTCCCGGATTTTTTAAAGGCAATGCTTTCATGGCTGCCAGCCCTGCTCCGGCATTTTTTACCGGGTGCCTGAAAGCCTGGAGGGGGTTACTTTTTAACACGATCAACTGCTGAACGCGTTGCAGGCTGTCGCGGAAAATAAATTTACTCCGTTCAAGTGTGCCGAATATATTGGAAGCAGCCCTGAAGCGGCTGTCTTTCACACGTTCAAATAGCAAAGCCGGGCCACCGGCCTCGTGTACACGCAAATGGATGGTTGCCATTTCAAGATAAGGATCGACCTCCTCTTTTATTCTTACCAGTTGCCCATTTTTTTCCAGGTCCAGTAAACAAGCTTCGAGCGAGCGATAAGCCATTTTGCGTATTTGTGTGCAAAAGTAAAACACAAAGCAATGGCTTGTTGTTTTGCCGGGATAAACTATTTGGATAAATGATTCGGATAGCAAATCAGAACTTTCCAAAGAAGTTGCTGATATCAAAATAGATTTCCTTTTTTTCACCATCTGCTGTTTGAATGGAAAGCTTGTCATAGGGCTTTTTGCCTTTGTACAGCAGGGATTGCCCGAGTGACTTATAGCCAGGGTAATGTTCGCGCAGCCAGGTATATTCAGCACTGACACCAGTGGTCTCCGATTTATCTTTTATTACAACGGCCTTTTCAAATGAGGAGCCATCCTGTTCGGATTCCGGGACAGCAGCCGATTCCATTGCAGAAGAAGATTTGGAGGATGCGGTTTTCCTGCTGCTGGAACAACTGGCGGCTATAAAAGCAGGTAACAGCAATAGCAGTACATATTTTTTCATAATCAGCGGGTTTGATGGGTTAAACGAATATGTTTTAAATGTAGCCGAACCGGTTTTCAATTTGGATGACGCAGCAATAAATATTTCATAAAACACCAGTCAATTTTTTTCGTAATGTCAATAAAAAAGTCAGCCCTTGGCTGACCTTGTTACTTTGTATGTTTATATGTTTATGTAGAAGGGCGGATTATAATTTCGGGCAATCAATTCTTCCCTTTCCCCTTCCACTGCCGTTAAATGCTTTTTCACCGCGGTTGTTGATGCCAATACTAACCGATATACCGGAGAAATAATACCAGTCTTTGTATTTGGCACTCCCGCGAATGGTGCCTGCAGCAGGATAAGTAGTATTTCCATTTTTTAACTCACCGCCCCGGTACGACATCTCGACTGCCTTAGCGCCTTTTGCCGCCAAAAGAATGGTGGGATCAACATAGGTGGTGCTCACATCGTCCAGGTAATCGGTAAATGTTTTGCGCATACCAATTTCATATCCCAATACCACATTGTCGTTTACTCTCCAACGGACGCCCGCACCAAATGGTATGGCAAACTGTGTCAGGTGATAATTTTTCCGATCGGGATATTGCGATAATCCTTCACCTTCCGTACTCAGCGGCTTCAGAAAAACTTTGTTGCCCAAACTATCGAACGCATAAGGATTAAAATGAAACAACGCCACACCAGCAAAAACATAGGGTGTAAATTTCCTGTCATTCAAACTAAAGAAACTATAATCCAGTAAAACGTTCCCTTCCGTAATCTTTGATTCAAAGCTGAGGTTGCGTTGCTGCAAGGCAGGTTTTTTGTTCTTGCTGTCCGAGGCAGCTATTTTACCAAGGGTTAAATTGGTCCTGACAGACAACTGATCGGTTAAGTGATAGCGGAGACCCAGTGAAAAAGCCAGTTTGGACTGGTCTGTAGTAAATTTTTTTTCCTGCAGATCGCCCTGGTAATTGCTGAACCCCCCGAATAAATCCACACTAAATTTTTGTGCCTGAACGTGTACGATGAAAGACATGAAAATACTGAGCAAAAGTAATTTTCGCATAAAGATTCTTTAAGTGATTTAATTAGTAAGACTTTGTCAAAGGATACAGTCAGAGGTAGAGAAAAGGGGGACGATCAGTTAAAATTTCTACGGGAGTTATTTCTAAACGGTTGGGTATCGCTGTTTATGCAAGTATTGCGCCAAAGATTTGTTAAAGGATGTTAATCATGCAGCGTGTTGATGCCAGGCATATTAGGTGAATAACCGGTGGAAATATTTTATCACCTAACACCCGGATGGCTAACCTTTTCCTGCAATTGCTGATGCAGCGGATGCCGGACAACCCGGTACAATTGTATGATGGAAGACAGGAGGAAAACAATGCCCACGGCCAGGTTAATGACACGGTGACCGGCATTTATTTTTTTTACCATCCACCGGCCCGCAAACACAAACAAGGCCAGCCCGGATAAAGTACCAATGCCAATGCCAATCGTATATACATTAAACTGCCATTCGGTAGGTAATAAAATTTTATTGCTGAGCAAATAAGTACTCCATATAAACCAGAAAGGAATCTGTACCGGGTTAACCGCGCTCATGGTAAAACCCAGCCAGAAACGGTTCATTGTATTACTGAGCAGGATATTTTTTTTCTTTCCGGAATTTTTACTGGCAGCTATGAAACTGGTGATGGCAAGCACCAGGAAGAGAAAAACGGTTATCCATTCTAATATATAAAATAATTGTTCGTGCACGATCACCCAATCCATACCAGTCAGGGATAAGCGAACATATAAAATTTCCACCAACGCTACACCGAGTGAAAACCGGATGGCGTTTTTTATATTTTCCTCAATAGCTACCTGCATAGCAGAAACATTCAGGCTGCCCAGGGGCAGGCTGCCGAGGAAACTGATGAACATGCCGGTAAAAAATACTTTGATAAGATCAAGCATAGAGTTGCCCCATCTTTTGTTCAAATGCTTTGTTGTCGCGCATCATTTGCAATCCTTCGCGACGGGAAAGATACGGTATCCCTTTTTTATGATTGGCCCTGCTGATGCGCCAGAGTATTACCCAGTGCCGGATGATTTCTTTCCAGGCAAAAAACAATGAGTGTGTGGGATCGTACATATGGGTGGGTTCAGAACCTGCACCGTTTAATTCAATGATGGAAATATTTTTCCCCTGCCGCAGTTCTTCCCAGGTATTGTAACGGACATCGAGGCGCCCGAAATAAAATCCTTTCACCTGTTTGCAAATGGCATCGATGCTGCGTTCCATTTGTTCATCCACCAGGTGCGAATCATCCAAAAATTTTGCTCCCCTGGCATGATTGCCGTAAGGAACCAGCTCTTTTTCCTCGCCTGCAACCAGTACTGCATTCAAATCGGCGCCATATAATTTTTCCAGCACTGGCAGTTGAAGGATAAACCTTTTGTCCTTTTTCAGTAAATCCAATATTGTACTGCTTCCGTCACCAGTTACAGACAGCAGTTCTTTTTTTACCACGCCGGAAATATGGCCCCGTTCTTCACCGGGATAACGGTAATAGAAAATGCCTACTTCACTGGGCTGACTGGCATATTCCTGCACGAGGTAATCCAACGGCGAACTGTCAATATAATTTTTTAATTCCTGTTCGTTGTAAATCTTCATCACACCCCTGCCCCTCCCACCAATATCGGGCTTCGCAATCAACGGGTAGGTAAAATGCTGTTCCTGTATTTGCTGTAATACGGTTTCAACAGCAGTACCTGTGTTGAAAAATATGGTACGCGGATAAAATTGCGGCGGAATGATATCGTAAATTTTTTTCTTGGATTCCATCAGGAAACCGCCATTTTCAATGGAAGGGTTTGCGGCAGCAAAAAAGAAAAATGACCTTGCTCGGAGGGATAGATATACCCACACCGGCATTATCCACATATAGACTGCGTTGAACGACCAATATTCCCAGTGCAATAATTTGATGAAAAATGGGCGGTGCGCGATGCGTTGCAGCCAGTTCATTATTTTGACAACGGGGCTTTGGTGAATGACCAATGTTGTTCGGTGCTGGTATTGTCCTGCAGATCGGTATATTTCATGACGGAATGGCCCGGTGTTATTTCCATGGCCGTAATACTAACGGTCAGCATCACCCCATTTCTGTTCATGCGCAGATCATTGTGTGTATCCCCTTCACCGCCGAACAGATGAAACTGCATGATATCATCCAGTGCTGGTTCACGATTATCCTGCAACCAATTTTCAAACCAGCTCCGTCTTTTTGCAATCACTTCCCTGTCGTACAATGTCACGGACGACCATGAGTATGATTGTGCGGGATCCAATTGTACAGAATGCTTTTGTTGCCCATCCCACCTGCATTCATAGAGGTCACCGTGGTTCCACAGTATGATGGTAAATGGTTCTATATTATCGAGGTTAACACGCTTAAAGGAGAAAAACAAATCATCGGAACAAATAATGTCGAGAAAACATATACCACGGCTTTTACGGTAAGGCGGCTGGTGAATATGTTTTTCAAAACCACCGTTCAGCAATACCGCGGCTGTGCCATTATCATTCAGCGCTATCCAGGTACCACCGGCATGGCTGTCGCGTGGAAACAATAAACGGTGCCCTTTTACAATATATTCCTTTGGGTGAATGGCTTTTGAACGCGCACTTTTTTCATCGCGGTTATGTGTAATGAAAATCCGGTCTTTCGCCGGAATATAGGTTACTGTGCACATTCCCTGCGGTACTTTATGGTAGAAGAAGCTACTCCAAATCCTTCCGGTATATCGATGTCAGATACTTCGCGTATGCCTACTTTTATCAGGGCCATGTGGTGGATGGTATGCTCGAGGTTATAGGCAATTTCCCTGTGATAATTGGTGTCGAAACGGATCAGTTCATTGGAATCTTCATTATAAGCGGCTTCCATGACCAGTGGCCTGTTTTTTCTTTCCAGGTTATCATAAATTCTTTTCAGCAGGTTCATAGCCACTTCCCTGTTAGTTTCAATGGTATAATCCCTTTTACGTTTTTCATAGTTTACCACACCAGTATCATACCCATCTTCCAGGCATATAAACATTTCTATGATATGCCTGACATGCTGGCCAATAGTGGCATTGGAAAGAATTTTACTCTTGAATACATACTGTTCATCGCTCAGCTGCTCCAGCGAACCGTTGAGCTGAACAAATACATGTTGAATAGAGGTGTGAAGTTGCATGATTGAATACGTTGATTTCTCTTATAAATACGACAAATCCAGGGCAATGGTTTTACATGGATAGACTGGATGGGACAGGGTTGTATCGGCGTAGTATGCTGTAAAAATATGTCCCTTCTTTCGCTTTTCCAATTCGTTCATCATATAGCAAAACATACTAAACCTTATTATTTCTTTTTGGCATATACGGTCAGCTCCACTTTTACATTATCACTCAACACCAGGCTATTGCCACCAACGCCATAGTCCCTCCGGTTGATCTCAAAACTTCCAGTGAATGTTATGCCATCGCTGGTGGTTGTTGCGGTAAAAGGAAAAGAAATATCCTTTGTGGTGCCTTTTATGGTAAGTTTCCCAGTTGCTGTATAAGTTCCGGATTTACCAGAAGCTGTTACTTTGTCCGTTTTAAATGTAATCCTGGGATGGTTGGCCACGTCAAAATATTCGCTTTTGCGAAGGTGGTTGTCCCGGGCAGTTACATCTGTATTGACAGTGGCGGCTTCAATACTGACCTCGAAAGAAGATTCGGCCGGTTTGGCTGCATCAAAAACAATATTTCCTTTCAATCCCTTAAAATCACCACCCGTGTTAATACCAAAATTTTTGATGGTAAACTTCACCTCCGATTTTTCGGCATCTGGTGTAAAGTTTTGCGCCAATGCAGGAATGCAGGCCAGCAGCAATAATAGAAATGTTGTAAAATTTTTCATACTTCCATCCATTCAAATTTGTTTCCAATCCAGTCTGTGTGACGTTACAAAGCCTTTCGACATTTCAATTTAAGAAAATTATAGCTTTTGGCCTTACCGGTTATATTTTTTGTTTGACACCTATCAGTGATAATAACTGGGAGCGATATACCAGCAACAACACGGCACAGCATACAAACGCAATTACTGCGTACACGAACAGCACATAATCGCCGTCGAATTTTATCCCAAGTTTAGTCAGGTGAAAAAATATCGCGCCGCTCATCAATCCCAGTCCCAGTGCAGCACCAATTCCTGTCGTGCGCGGATATAAAATCAGTATGGAAGCAATCAGTTCAAATACACCCGTCCCAATCCTGCCCCAGGGTTCCATACCCAATTCGGTAAACAACCTGACTGACTGTTCATGACCTGTAAATTTAAAATACAGGGTTTGCAGCATAATGCCTGCTGCCAGCAAACGCAGTATCCATACTATAATTACCTGCCATTTCATGTTGTTGGTGGTTAAGGGTGATAAATGATGAACGATTAATGAAATGTTTTTGTCCAGTTGGCATCAGCATTCTTCTTCAGGGTTACCTCATTTTTATTCCAACTGGTAAGGGTATTATTAAAAAGACGGTTATAAAACAGGTACAGCTTTCCATTGATGATCTTAAATGTTTTGGGATCAATTTCCACCTTCTCCCCTTTTTCACCCATGGCATAGGCACACCAGCCGCCGTATTCCGGTTCGTATTTGGCAGCGTTCTTTTTAAATTCTTCCTTATTGGCCACGGAAGAGAAATAATACAATACGCCCTGGTAAATAACTGCATTGTCCTTGCTGCCCTTCACCGCTTTGTTTTGGGTGAAATAAGACACCACATCATAACCACTCACCGCCACACCGTCTTCAAGGTTAAACTGCTTTTTGCGTAAGGCCGATTGATCCTGCGCAAATGTTGCCGTAGCAAACAACAATACACCCAGTGATAATATAAATATCCTTTTCATGGTCATTCTTTTTTTTTGTTGAACAAAAGTAAATCCCGTACAATGGTTTGGTTGTCACTTACATGACACTTACCTGCTTTTGTAATTTTTTAACATCCGGGAAGCAAATCTGCTGCCGGCTGAAAGTCACCAGTTGTTCCGCCGCCATTTCATTGATCATCGTGGTTACCGTCTGCCGGCTGGAGCCGATTAAATGAGCGATATCTTCGTGGGTGAGGTAGTTGGGGATACAAAAACCTTCAGGCGTATCGTCACCTATATTGAGTTGCACCAGTTGCCAGAAGAAGTTCAGCAGCCTTGTTTTAACGTCTTTGTTCAGGAGGTTGACCAGGCGGTTTTGGATGCTGCGCAGTTTGTGGCCCACCTGTTTGGTATATTTCAGCGCAATTTCCGGTTTGCGGTTCAGCAGCTTTTCAAAATCATCAATATTAAACGCACAAAGGCTTACATCGGCCTTATAGGCCTGTGCAAATTCACCGTTCAGGTTATTTTTTTCGAGCGTAAACTGTCCAAATATTTCGCCTTTCTGGATGATGTCTTTGATGACTTCATTGCCGTTTTCATCAATGTAGCCAATACGGATAAACCCCTCCTTGATAAAGTAGAGTTTATTGTGGTTAAAAGCTTCGAAATAGATATAGTCCCCCTTTTTGGCCTCGATGAAACGGTGCACCAGGTTCAACTCATCATATTCGTCGTCACTGATATGCTTCCACAAATCATAATTGCGGATAAGCAATAGTTGCTGGTCTGCTGTCATAATCTTCAATTCAACTGGTAAATTACAACAATAGCTGCCAAAAAGTTCTCATGCGTGTCCACCATTTCCTTTAGATTTACGAAAAATTTCCAGTACATGCAGGTACCAACGGTTGCAGCATTGATGGCGGAGGGAAAATCACCTGATATTTTATTTTGGGTAGGCTGTGCCGGCAGTTTCGATCAGCGGGCGCAAAAAATTACAAAGGCATTTGCAGCAATACTGGATAAGGTAGGCATCAACTATGCCATCCTGGGCAAGGAAGAAATGTGTACGGGCGACCCCGTTCGGCGTGCCGGCAATGAATTCATGTTCCAGATGATGGCCTACCAGAATATCCAGGTATTAAATAATTATAATATAAAAAAAATTGTGACGGCTTGCCCGCATTGTTTCAATACACTCAGCAATGAATACCCGGAACTGGGCGGACATTATGAAGTAATCCATCATACCAGTTTTTTACAGCAACTGATCGATGACGGCAAAATAAAAATAAAGGAAGGCGGTACATTCAAAGGCAAACGCATTACCTATCACGACAGTTGTTACCTCGGCCGTGCCAATGATATATATGAAGCGCCGCGAAAAGTACTGGAAGCACTGGATACAGAACTGGTAGAAATGAAACGGTGCAGGAGCAATGGGTTGTGCTGTGGCGCTGGCGGGGCACAAATGTTTAAAGAAGAGGAAAAGGGAAACACGCGCATCAATTTTGAAAGAAGCAATGAAGCCATCGGCACAGGCGCAGCAGTCATTGCCGCTGCCTGTCCTTTTTGCAATACCATGCTGACAGACGGCGTAAAAAACGAAGAGAAAGAACAGGAGGTGAAAGTGATGGACATTGCCGAACTGGTAGCAGCAAGTATGGAATAACCATTTTATGAATTACCTGAATAAGAAAACAGTATTAATTATTTTCCTGGGCATTGTATGCTTCCTGGCTATTTACCTGCCATACGTGAAAAAAATGCGGCAGGAATCGATTGACACATTTTTCTCCCACCCGCAGGTCGGCGATATATATAAGTTTTCACTTCATAAACGGGGCGACGGTATCACCACCTTCTACTATAAGATAAAAGACATCGGCAAGGAAAGTATTTATTTCTATCCCGGAAATATGTCCGGCGCATATGGTCAAAACGATGCCATCCTCGGGCATTACAATACCGATGAAACGGAAGTTTTGACCAAAAAGGAGTTACAGGAAATCAGGAATGGAAAAAACGATATGGCCCTCCTGGAGATCGTACGGAAATAAAGCTGGCAGCAAACTATTGTTGAGTTTGTGCCCGCATAGTCTCCCGCAGGGGACTTTGCGGCAAAATTCCTTTTCTTAAATTCCCCTGCAAGAGACGCCGCGAGCATATCAAATGTCATTCGCGCAAAAAAAGAATTTCTATGGCTTTTTGTCCTCTCTGAGGAGAAATACCCTGATAAGTATAAAAACAAATGCAAAAATGTAAAGCGCATACCATGAAACAACTGATTCACGTAAACCGCCGTACCTGGATGCTACATAGCCTTTAGCTGATCCATCTGTTAATTTGAAATAGGTTCCAAGAACTATAAAAAAAATGATGCTAATGTTAAATACAATTTTGGCGTTTTTCACTCTATCTTTTTTGGTGCCCGCATAGTCTCCCAAAGGGGACTATGCGGTAAATCTAAGTGTTCTCCGCAAAAATAAAACAAACTAAATCCTATATACCAATTGGGCATTCATACACGCACCAGGGAGATGTATATTGCTGTGCCCGCATAGCCTCCCGCAGGGGACTTTGCGGTTAAGTCTTACATCTGAATAAAATGTCCGTACGCAGAAGCATGCCTTTTAATGAAGGCGTATATTTTATCTCGCTGACTTGCTATAATTGGCTTGCCTTATTTGATATAGCTGATGCATATACTGATTTGTATAAACAGTTTGATTGTCTCACAACTGAAGGCCATTTCATTGTAGGTTATGTAATAATGCCCAATCATATCCACCTGTTGATTGCATTTCGTAAAACAGATAAGGGCATCAATAAAAGAATTGGAACGATGAAACGTTTTCTTGCTTATAAATTAGTGGATCGCTTACAAAAAGCAGAAAGAGTTGACATATTACATATATTGGCTAATGGAGTAAACTATACTGACAAGAAGATAGGTAAACTGCATGCAGTATTTGAACCATCTTTTGATTGCAAAGAATGTTACTCGGAGTGGTTTATCTTACAAAAGCTCGAATACATTCATAATAACCCCTCCAAAGGAAAGTGGCAACTGGCTGCCAGCCCTGCTTTGTATCAACATAGCTCGGCACTTTTTTACCTAACAGGTGTGCAGGGAGTGTATGCTGTCACACATTATATGGATATTGCAGATATTGATTTGACAAAATAAGGAGAACGACCACAGAGTCCCCTCCGGGAGACTCTATGGGGACAAAAAGCAGCCAACAATAATTCTACAATACAATTTACAATCGCAGCGTCTCTTTTGAAAGACACTGCGGGGATAAAGGTATTTTCCAAAAAAGACAAACGTCGGGCGTACAAATGTCACATCATCATGTGACACACCTGCCTTTGATTAAACTGCAACTTTACCTCTCAAACCTAAAATCAATTTATATGCGTTGTATTGTTATGGGAGTTTTCGCGCTTTCGTTTATCCTGCTGTCGTGTAAAAAATCCGGAAGCCCTGCACCCGCGCCCACCCCACCGCCCAGCGGCAGCGGCGATGTGTATACCGTAGGATTCGAATCGAACGGAACCGTAACAGTAGCAAAATACTGGAAAAACAAAGTAGCAGTTAGTTTGACCGATGGTACCAAAAATGCACAGGCGCTGGGAATATGCATCAGCGGAACAGACGTTTATATCTGTGGTTTTGAACAAAACGCTGCTGGAAAATATGTAGCCAAATACTGGAAGAATGGTACGGCTGTTGTGCTGGGAGATGGAACAAATTCTTCTATTGCCAATGCGATCGCAGTATCCGGCAACGATGTGTTTGTCGTTGGAATTGAAATAACGTCATTTTATCCTAAGCTTCCTATAGAATGGGTAAATGGAACCCGATACGCTGCGCAACTTGGCCCCGGAATTATTAATTCTGAAAATACGGCCGTTTCGGTCAAAAATGGCGTCTTCTACGTGGCCGGCACTGTTTTCGTTCCGGTTATTCCGTCGGGCAATTATTATGCACAGCGCTGGAGCCATACGCTTCCCTTTACCTACGTTGCACCCACTTCCATTACGATCGATGGATATGCTTATGGGATAGTGTCAGATGGTACGGACATGTATACCTGTGGCGCTGCTTTACCGGGCCCTCCGGGTAACTTTTATACCGCAGCTTATTACTGGAAAAACAATATACCGCATAAACTGACAGACGGCACCAAATATGGATCAGCAACGGGGATTACATTGTCTGGTACTGATGTATATGTTTGCGGGTACGATACAAAAGCGCCATCAAGTTCGATTGGCATCGCCAGTTATTGGAAAAACGGCGTCCTAACTGCATTGGGAAATGGAAGTTTATCCACTTTTGCCCGTGGCATTGCGGTAAAAAATTCGGATGTGTATGTCTGCGGGAATCATGTTGTCCCAGGCGGCAACAATGGTTATTTATGGAAAAATGGGGTTCTGTATGATTCCACTAAATCTTCCAACGCAGTTTTTTTTGGCGTGGCTGTGTCGCAGTAAAAATGATCAGATAGCGTCGAAATATTTTAATCCGTTACTTGCACCAATATTGAATTCACTTATCGCCGGCATTGCATCCGCAGGTCGGCGATATAAATTTATTACAGCCTCTGCATAGTCTCCCGGGGGGCTATGCGGTAAAATCAAACACCCTTCTTATCAGAACTTACGATAGAATTTTTTCTACAACATACTCAGACAATTTCTATCAAAACATATCCTGTATTATATTATTTTTATTCCCTTCTTTCTATCTCCTACAGATAGGATCTAAGGATTATGGAAAACAACCCCCTGTTTCAACAGGGGGTATTTCTTATAGGTGCATAGTCCCCTGAAGAGGACTTTGCGACAGACGTCACAGATTGCAGCACCCCTTATCGAAAGCACTGCGACGACAAAAGTCTGTGTTGTTAATTATCAATTATTAATTCTTAATTACTAATTATTTAATCCCGGAACTGTTTTAATTTTGCTGCATGAACAAATTTGAATACCGTCACCTGCTA
The DNA here is from genome assembly GCA_044223995.1 of Chitinophagaceae bacterium. GTDB lineage: Bacteria > Bacteroidota > Bacteroidia > Chitinophagales > Chitinophagaceae > JACMLD01. The sequence continues at coordinate 227,602 of JBGALE010000003.1, read as the reverse complement.
CCCGAAGATTTTAGTACACAGTCAAGGGTTTGGATCTACCAGTCTAACCGCCTGCTTACTATGAGCGAAGCATTGAAAGCAGAGGATATGCTGCAGGATTTTGTTGGCAGTTGGAATTCACATGGCGCGCCGGTAAAGGGATATGGCAATATCTTCTTTGGGCAGTTTGTTGTATTAATGGCCGATGAAACCGCTACCGGTGTGAGTGGCTGCAGTACCGATAGCTCTGTCCGTTTGGTCAAAGCAATGGAAGCGTCTTTTGGTATTCAATTGTTCGACCGGCAAACGCTGGCCTTCCTGCAAAAGGACAGCATCCAGTTACTGCCTTTATCACAACTGGCCTATGCTTTCCAGAATAATTTTATCTCGGCTGATACCATTTATTTTAATAATACGATATTGACAAAGGAAGAACTCATAACAAAATGGATGATCCCTGTAAAAGACAGTTGGCTCGCTAAAAGACTTCCAAAAGTATCTTCAGAAGTGCAATAAAAAAGCTGTCCCCTCTCCCTCCGAACTGTTTACCTGTATATTGCCCTTGTGCAGCATCATGATTTGTTTGCACAGGCTTAGCCCGATACCGCTTCCATGTTTTTTTGTACTAAAGAATGGGATAAAAATTTTATCCAATACCTCTTCTGTCATTCCATAGCCATTATCGGCGACTTTAATAACGGTTTTCCGGTTATTGGTGAGATAGGCCGATAATATGATTTTTGGATCGGCTTTTTCCTTCACCGCCTCAATGGCATTCACCACCAGGTTGATCAATACCTGTTCAACGAGATTGGTATCCGCTTCCAGTACCAAATCTGTATCCTTCAGTATGATTTCAAGTTCTATATTTTTTTGTTCGAGGGTGGGCTGCATCAGGTGGTGCAGGTTTTCAAACAGGTCGCGTACAAAAACTTTTTTCAGGTTGGGTTTGGTAATCTTATTGAGGTTCCGGTAGGTCTCTGCAAATTTCAGCAAGCCCTCACTCCTTCTTTTAATGGTATCGATACCTAATTCCAAATCATCGACAGAGCCGGTATTGTTTTTCAAATGACTAACGGACTGCTGTAAGCGATTTTTCAGCGTGTCGGCCAGTGAAGAAATGGGCGCCACCGAATTCATGATTTCATGCGTCATCACACTCAGCAATTTCTGCCATGCTTTTGATTCCGTTTCGTCCAATGCTTCATTGACATTTTGGAATGCTATCAACTTATATTTCTTCCCCTCGGTTTGAAAGGCTGTGGCGGACATCAATACTTTAAAAGCACTCTTCTCTGCATGTGCCGTAGCAATTTTCCCCTCACCGGGTCTTAATTCGAGTATACTTTTATACAGCGATTCATCTCTTTTGGCCAGTGAATGAATGGTTTTCAGGTAGGGCAATTGCAGCATTTTTTTCAGTGATTCATTCATCCACACCACGTCGCCGCTCTCTTCCTCATAGGAAAGAATACCGGTATCTACCAGCTCCAGTATTTTTTGCAGGTACTGGTATTGCGTTTCCTTTTCCTTGCTGATGACTTTAAAAGTGGTATTGATTTCGTTAAACCCCTTTCGCAGCGGTTGCAGATCGAGGGGTGCGTGTTTGACATCAAAATAGCGGGAGAAATCGCGGTAGTGTACGGATTCTACAAACTGATCCAATTCGTCCTGCGCTTTTTTATGAAAGCGGTACATTTCTACCAGTTGGTATATTATTACCGGCACCAGTACGAGCAGGTACACATGCTGACCGTTGATTAATATAAAGCAGGCTGTCAGCAATGAAGCAAACAATAAGATGACACGTATGAAAATCCGCCACTCGGTACTCTTAAAAAACATAGGTAAAAAATAAAGGGCTGTCTTAAATATCGTACTTACTCAGTCGGCGGTACAAGGCTGTGCGCGTGAGGCCCAGTTCCTTTGCCGCTTTTGTTATGTTGCCGTTGTGTTTTTCTATTACTTTCAGGATGGTATTTTTTTCTACCGCACTCAGTTTCATTTCTGCCGGTTCTGCTGCTTCCACGGCTGCCGATTCAATGGGTGAAAATATCAGGTCTTTCGCCTCAAGTATATTGCTGTCGCACATGATAACTGCTCTTTCAATGGTATACTGCAGTTCGCGGATATTACCGGGAAAATGGTAATGCATTAATTTATCCATTGCCTTATCATCGAATGCCAGCCCGGGCTTCAGGTATTTGTTACTGTACAGGCGGCTGAAATGTTTAGCGAGTAAAATAATATCATCTCCCCGTTTGCGCAGGGGCGGTACAATGATTTCCACTGTATTGATGCGGTATATTAAATCTTTCCTGAACCTGCTTTCATTCGCCAGCTCACTCAGTGGCATATTGGTGGCGCAGATCAATCTTATATTTACCGGGATGGGTTCATTGGTACCCAACCGCGTAATATACCTGTTTTGTAATACCGTTAATAAACGTGCCTGTTGCGAAAGACTGATGTTCCCGATTTCATCTAAAAACAAAGTTCCTCCTTCTGCTGCTTCGAAGCGGCCAATCCTGTCTTCCCTTGCATCTGTGAATGCGCCTTTCTTATGCCCGAACAGTTCTGATTCAAATAAGGTTTCTGTCAGCGAGCCCACATCAACTTTTACAAATGGCTTGCCAGCCCGCAGCGAATGCTGGTGTATGGCTTTGGCGATTAAATCCTTCCCGGTTCCATTTTCGCCCAGTATCAGGATATTGGCATCGGTGGGTGCAATCTTCCCGATTTTTATAAATATCTCCTGCATTAGTTCTGACTGGCCGAGCAGTTCACTACCAATAATGGAATCTTCGCCAAAGGATGGCGCTGCTTCACTGACATTGCTTTTCCGCTTCAGTGCGTCTTTAATAGTGAGGACTAGTTTTTCATTGTGCCAGGGTTTTACCACAAAATCGGCGGCACCTTCCTTTAAGGACCGGACTGCGAGGTCGATATCGCCATAGGCGGTTATCATAATGACTACGGCCGGCGACCGCATTTCTTTGATCTTTCTCAGCCAGAACAGACCTTCATTACCCGTATTGATAGAACTGGTAAAGTTCATATCAAGCAGGATCACATCAAAGTTGTATTTTGTGAGCAGGTGCCTGATATTCTCTGGGTTCTTTTCTGTAATCACCTCTTTTGCTTCCGTTTTCAGCAATAAACGCACCGCAGTCAGTACATCTGTGTCGTCGTCAATAACCAGTATAGAAGCATTTTTTAATACCATTCGGAAAAAAAGTTTTGATTTGATGCAACAAAACTTACCTACAATTATACCATAAATACAAAGGCATGACAAACAATTTTTTAGGCCGGAATCTTTCCCTGAGGTGTATGTATCAAAAGCGTACAGTTGTTGTACCGATACCGGACATCAATAGCGGGAATAACGGGTTAAAGAAATGAAAACCAAAAGATTGAGAGTCTGGCACATTGTTACCTTACTAAGGATGTTTCAGTCTCATGTTGTTTGTAAAACGTCCGGCACTTAATCGCCGACGAGTGCCGGGCGGTTTTTAGTAAAAAATCAAATAAAAGCATAAACAGTGGACAGAGTTATAGAAAAAAAGAAATGGTCAACAAAAAGGTTACTCACCATCGCCGGGGTGGTTGGTATTATTGTGCTGATAGCGGGTGCTTATTATGCCACTTCCGGTAAAAGCAGGCTGAATGTAGATACAGAAAGGATTACCATCAGCGAGGTAAAAAAAGGTCCTTATAAAGATGCGATACCAGTAAACGGTGTTGTACTGCCCATCACCACCATTTACCTGGATGCTACTGAGGGCGGGCGTGTAGAATACAAATACGTGGAGGATGGCGCTATTATGAAAAAAGATCAACCCATCCTCCGGTTGTCGAATACAGACCTTGAACTAAACCTCGTGAACCAGCAAACATCTGTTTACAACCTGCTGACCCAAATGCAGATTTCGAGGAATGCGGCGCAGCAGAATACTATCAATAAGCTGACACAATTGACAGATGTAGACAACCAGTTGAAAGAAGCGGACCGGGTGTACAAGCTCAATAAACATTTGTTTGAGCAAAAAGTGATAGGTGCACAGGAGTTTAAAAAATCTGAGAACGATTATAATTACCAGGTAGAAAAATTGAAACTGGCACAGCAAATCCTGAAACAGGATTCTATTTCCACCAATCAGCAACTCAACCAGGCTAAGCAATCATTTGAAGGTTCACAAAACGCGCTGAATGTAATGCGCAAGAAAGTGGGCGATTTAATTGTTCGGGCACCAGTGGATGGACAACTGACTTCACTGGATGCTGAAGTGGGACAAAGCAAGCGCCAGGGTGAAAGGCTGGGACAAATAGATGTGCTGAGTGGATTTAAGGTTCGCGTAGATGTTGATGAACATTATCTTTCGAGGATCTATACAGGCCTTACGGGTGTTTTTACATTTGCCAATAAAGATTACAAACTGAAGATTAAAAAAATATTCTCGCAGATAACCAGTGGCCGCTTCCAGGTTGATATGGAATTTGTGGGCGAAGTTCCGCAAGGCATCCGCCGGGGGCAAACACTGCAAATTACACTGGCATTGAGCGACGAAACCGTTGCCATACTGGTTCCGAAAGGAGGCTTCTACCAGCAATCCGGCGGTAACTATATTTTCAAAGTAAGCGAGAATGGCAAGATGGCGTATAAAACCGACATACAACTGGGCCGCCAGAATACCGAATATTACGAAGTACTGAGTGGTTTAAAACCGGGCGATAAGGTCATTACTTCCAGTTACGAAAACTATGGGAATATGCAGGAGCTCGTGCTGAAGAAAGAATAATCATTTACCATTAAACCTTTTTTATGAAACGTAAAACAACCATCATGATAATCGGATTGCTGAGTATGCAATTGCTGGCTGCATCCAGGAATATCTTTCTTGTCGAGTGCAGCAAGCAAACTGTACAGGAAGAAACACTGGATAAAACAAAAGTACCGGTGGCAGCATCCGAAGATTATCCTGAAATAACCCCATTGGCAGTAACATTATTCCAGATATAATCGTCATTACAATTCAAACAATCAATTAAACAGTTTTAATATGATAAACATCACCGGGTTAGAAAAAATTTACCGTACAGAGGAAGTAGAAACAGTGGCATTGAACAAACTGTCCTTCGATGTAAAGGAAGGTGAGTTTGTCGCCGTCATGGGCCCATCCGGCTGTGGTAAATCAACACTTTTGAATATCCTTGGTTTGCTGGACGATCCAGATGCAGGCAGCTTTATGTTCAATGGCATTGAGGTGGCCAAATTCAATGAACGCAAAAGAGCAGATTTGAGAAAACGCAATATTGGCTTCGTATTCCAGAGTTTTAACCTGATTGATGAACTGACGGTATTTGAAAATGTTGAACTCCCGCTGATTTATCTCGGTGTGAAGGGTGATGAAAGAAAAAAAAGCGTGGAGGATGTACTTGATAAAATGCAAATCATGCACCGCCGCAACCACTACCCGCAACAATTATCGGGTGGACAACAACAACGTGTTGCCGTAGCCCGGGCGGTAGTCAATAACCCCAAGCTCATACTCGCGGATGAGCCGACCGGTAACCTTGATTCGTCCAATGGTAATGAAGTGATGCAATTGCTGACCGACCTGAACGAACAGGGTACCACTATTGTGATGGTAACGCACAGCGAACATGATGCGCGTTACAGCCACCGCATCATTCGTATGCTGGACGGACAGACCGTTACAGAAAACATATTGGTATAACCGGCCCCACTTTCTAACTCGTTTGAAAACTTCAGGTATCCCTTTCTAACCGGGAAACGGTATTGATATTTAATACAGGTTAAAAAGTATAGCCATGATTCAAAATTATCTGAAGATAGCTTTGAGGAATTTGCTGAAACACAAATTCATCTCATTCATTAATTTATTTGGCCTTACAGTAGGATTGACTTGTTGCCTGCTGATTACGACCTATATCATTAATGAACTGAGCTATGACCGTTATAATGAGCATGCGGACAATATCTACCGTGTTACCCGCTCGTTCAATAACCAGGATGGGGTGGTTTCCCTCAACCTGAGTACGGTTTCTCCCCCCTTTGGTTATTACCTGCCCGGCGATTTCCCGGAAATAAAAAAGATGACAAGGTTGCTCGACAACGGTATCACGCCGTTGCGGTACGAGGAAAAACTGATCAATGAAAAGCAGGTGTTCTTTGCCGACGAAAACCTGTTTGATGTATTTACTGTGAATGTATTGAAGGGAAATCCGCATACCGCTTTAACTGGTCCTTATTCAGTGATGATGACGGAAGAGATGGCAAAAAAATATTTTGGTGATGAAGACCCGATGAATAAAACATTGCGCTGCAATAACCAGTTCGATTTAAAGGTAACCGGTATCTACAAAGCATTTCCTTCCAATGCCCATATGCACCCGGGTATGCTGGTATCATTTTCAACGCTGAAAGATACGGCTGTGTACGGCGATGAAAATTTGCGTACCAACTGGGGAAATAATTCTTTCTTCACCTATCTCCTGCTGCCCGAACATTACAATATAAACAATATGATTGCGCGCTTTCCTGATTTTGTCGACAAGCGCATGTTTAACCAGGAGTATGTTGGTAAAAAAGCATCGCAGTTTACAAAGTTAAACCTGCAAAAACTGACCGATATACACCTCTATTCCCATACCGATTATGAAGCGGAGCCCAACAGCGATATCAAACGTGTATACATCTTTGCAATGATTGCCTTTTTTATACTGTTGATTGCCTGCATTAATTATATGAACCTGTCAACAGCGCGTTCTGCATTGCGTGCAAGGGAAATTGGTATTCGTAAAGTAATTGGCGCCCGTAAAAAAGAATTGCTCTTCCAGTTTTTAAGTGAGTCAGTCCTAATTACCTGGCTGGCCTTATTATTATCGCTGTTGGCTTTGTATTTCGCCATGCCCTGGCTGAATAAAATTACGGATCAACATTTATCTGTCTCCCTCCTGCTCCGCTGGCAGGTGTTGGTTCCGGTATTGCTGACACCCTTTATTGTAGGAATCATTTCGGGTATCTATCCTGCTTTATTCATGGCGGCTTTTCAGCCCATCAAAACACTGAAGGGCTTGTTCAAGGCAGGAAACGGGAGTATTTCTTTCCGAAAAGTATTGGTGGTAACACAGTTTGCCATCTCCATTATATTAATCATCACCACTGCTATCGTATTTCAGCAATTGCATTATATGGAGAATAAGTCATTGGGCTTCGACCGGGATCACATGGTGGTCATTCCCTATAATAACGCCTTGTCTGAAAAATATGAAGCATTCCGCACGGAATTATTGTCTGGTTCCAATTTTAAAGATGTAGCCAGGTCATCCAGGATACCGACTGGACGCCTGCTTGATGATATGGGTGCTTATACCCAGTCAGGAGATTCCATGAAGCCTTCCAATACGGATATTAAATTTGTGGCGGTTGATTACGATTTCATTCCTGCGTACGGTATGCAAATGGCTTCCGGCAGAAATTATTCAAGGGCTTATGGAACAGATACTTCCAATTTTGTATTGAATGAAACTGCTATTAAAGCACTGGGATGGACCAATGAATCTGCCATTGGTAAACCACTTAAATACGGTAATACCACTGGCCATGTCATTGGCGTGGTAAAAGATTTTCATTTTGAAAGTATGCACCAGTCGATATTACCAATGATACTGGTGTTGTTTCCGGCGAGGATAAACGTGTATAGTAACCTGTCGGTAAAATTTTCCGGGCAAAACATACCCGCAGCGCTGGCACAACTGGAATCGACCTGGAAGAAATTCCTTCCTGAAATTCCCTACCAGTATACATTCCTGGATGAAAATTTTGATGCACTATATAAGTCCGAACAAAAGCAGGGCGCTATTTTCACCACATTTGCCTGCGTGGCTATTTTGATTGCCTGTCTTGGTTTGTTTGGCCTGTCTGCATTTGCCATTACACAAAGGGTTAAGGAAATCGGAATAAGAAAAGTATTGGGGGCAAGTGTATCAGACATCGTTCGTTTGCTGTCGAAGGATTTCCTGCTGCTGGTTGCTATTGCCGCATTAATTGCATTCCCGGTTGCCTGGTATGCGATGCACCAGTGGCTGGAGGGATTTGCTTACCGCATTAATATTTCCTGGTGGGTATTTGTACTGGCTGGTTTTGTGGCAGCGCTGGTGGCCTTGTTTACTATTAGTTTCCAGGCTATCAAAGCGGCATTGAGTAACCCGGTGAAGAATTTGAGGACAGAATAGTTGGATGGTTTATAGTTGATGGTTTGGGGTTTGGAATGTATGTTTTTTGCTTTTTGAATGTTGATTTCTTACTTTTTATGAATACAACCTATGCTAAAGAATTACCTAAAAATCGCGTTGCGCAACCTGTGGAGGAATAAAACCTTCACGGTCATTAATATTGCCGGTTTGGCAATTGGCTTGGCTGTATTTATCCTGATATTTGAATACGTTGCTTTTGAATGGGGGTTTAACCGTTTCAATTCCAACTATAATAATATGTACCGTGTAGCGGTAGCAACGAGCGACGGTAATCATAATTACCTGACTGAACCTGGTTATGCACCGGTTATTAAAAATAAGTTTCCTTCCATTCAAACTGCTGTACGCGTTGCTGAAAATATTGGCGCTGGTGTGATCAGCCAGGCACAGCAGCCAGGTAGCGCTGCTGTTAACGAACCTTTCAAGGAAGAAAGTATTTCTTATGTGGATGGAGATTTTCTCTCAGCTTTCTCTTTCCCTCTATTACACGGCACAGCCAACCTGGGGCAGCCGCAAATGGTGGCGTTGTCTGAAACCACTGCAAAGAAAATATTCGGCAACAGTGATGCAACGGGAAAGCAGGTAGTCATCAGCAACCAGTTTGGCAACACTACCTATACAGTTTCTGCTGTTTTTAAAGATATGCCAGCACAATCTGATATCAGGGCAAATGTATTGCTGTCATTATCTACATTGGAAACCGCTGCTAACAGGAATGACAATGACTGGGCCGATCCAAAAACACTTGATAACGGGTTTGTAGGGTTATACCTTATTTTGAAGAACGCCAAAGATCAAAAGCAGGTGGCTGACCAGTTGACATCTTTTTTCAAGTCGTCAAAACCAAATGCAGCTTCTGATAAAATCATCCTGCAACCATTCAGTGAATTACACCTGGCGCCTAATTTCAGTTACCCGTTGCAAACATTTGGCAGCCTCACCCTCGTGGTATTACTGATGTCGGTAGCGTTACTGATATTACTGATTGCCTGGGTGAATTATATCAATTTATCAACTGTGCAGGCATTGCGCAGGGCAAAGGAAACTGGTGTTAGAAAAGTACTCGGTGCATCCAGGACACAATTATCTTTTCAGTATTTAAGTGAAACATTGTTGCTAACACTGGCCAGTGTTGGCATTGCCTTTATCCTGGTTAATATATGCCAGCAATTTTTTAACGGGTTTACCGGCAAACCACTCGACTTTTCTGTTCTTAACCAGGGCTGGTTTTGGGCCATCGCAGTGTTGTGCATATTGGGTGGTTCGATGCTGGCTGGTGGTTATGTTTCATTTGTACTGAGTTCTTATAAACCTGCTGCTGTTATCCGTGATAAAAATGCAAAAAGCGGCAAGGGTATTAACCTGCGGAAAGGATTGGTCGTTTTTCAATTCAGTATTTCGATAGTATTTATTATCGCTACGATGATATTGTACCAGCAGCTCAATTACATGAAAACTGGTAACCTTGGTGTAAAGCTGGACCAGTTGCTGGTAATAAAAGGGCCTACCATCTCGAGCGATGACCAGGCGGAAAAGAATGTGGCTTTTAAAAATGCACTGGTACAAATGCCCTTTGTAAAAAAATATGCCGCATCAAACAATATCCCCGGCCAGGGGTATAATTTTTCTGCAGATGGTATTACCAGTCTGAATCCTCAGAAGGGCGATGAAAAAAAAGAATACAACATATTTATCTGTGACAATAATTTTTATGACACTTATCATGTCGATTTTGTGCAGGGCAAGGCCTATACGCAGGAGGAAGCTTATATGGGATGGAAAAGGGCAAAGAAGATAATCATCAATGAAAAAGCTGCGGCACAATTGGGATTCTCACGCAATGAAAACCTGGCGGGTAAGAAAATTAAATGGGGCCAGGAATACGAGATTGCCGGCGTTGTGAAAGATTACCATCACCTTTCACTGCAGAAAGCCATCGAACCAATTATTTTCCTGCCCTCAGTATCCTTTGTCTATTTCACGGTACAAATGGATGTGACAAATATGACGGACAAGCTTGCAACAATAAAGGGTTTATACCGTCAATATTTTCCGGGTAACCCTTTTGATTACTTCTTTGCAGATGAAGTATATAACAAGCAATATAATAGTGAGCAGAAATTGGGTAATGTGTTTATTGCATCGGCATTAGTGGCTATTATAATAGCCTGTCTTGGTTTATTTGGCCTGGCGGCATTTACTGCACAGCAGCGCGTCAAGGAAATTGGTATCAGGAAAGTATTGGGCGCCAGTGTTGCTGACATCACCAGTTTGCTGTCGAAGGATTTTGTAACACTGGTCATTATATCAGCTTTTATTGCATTTCCCATTGCCTGGTACGCTATGTACCATTGGTTACAGGATTTTGCTTACAGGATTACCATCAGTTGGTGGGTGTTTGCTGCTGCCGGATTCGCTGCCCTGCTGATTGCATTGTTGACAGTGAGTTTCCAGGCCATCAAAGCGGCATTGAGTAACCCGGTGAAGAATTTGAGAACAGAATAAAAGTCGATAGTCTTTAGTCGGTAGTCAGGAGTTCATAGTTTATGGTTAACGGTTTGGCATTTGGGATTTGGTATTTGGAATCTATTCCAGTATCCTGAATCCTCTTTGACTTTTGAATTATAAAGCAGACTTACAACTTATCACATAAAACTTATAACAGAAAATATGTTTAAGAATTATCTAAAGATCGCCTGGAGGAATTTGAAACGCAATAAAGCTTATGCACTGGTTAATGTACTGGGTTTATCGCTTGGTATTGCCTGTGCCATCCTCATTTTCGTATTGGTGAATTATCATTTCAGCTTTGATACATTTCATAAAAACAAGGACAGAATTTATCGTGTGGTAACGGAACTGCGCAGTGATGGTGTGGGTCATACACCCGGCGTGCCTCCCCCGTTTACAAAGGCCATGCGGAATGACTATACCTTTTTTGAAAAAACCGCACGGGTGATTTCTTTCGGCAATATGCTGGTATCGATCCCTTCAGAAAAAGAAAATAAAAAATTCCAGGAAGAAAATGGTGTGGCTTTTGCGGAACCGGAGTTCTTCAGCATATTCGATTTCCCACTCGTAGAAGGTGATATTAAAACAGCGTTGAACGAACCTAACAGTGCATTGGTAACAGAGAAGATCGCACAGAAGTATTTTGGCAATGAATCCGCCATGGGTAAAGTGATCCGTGTTGACAATAACAAAGACTTTACCATTAAAGGGATATTGAAAGACATTCCGCAAAACACCGACAGGCGGCAGGAGATTTATCTATCCAACGATAACATCAAAGATTACAGCCCCTGGATGGCAAGGGAAGATAGCTGGGGTGGCATTAACAGTGAAACGCATTGCTTCCTGTTATTGAAGCCCGGTGTGACGGCTGCTGCGGTAAGCGCCGTGTTTCCTTCATTTATGAAGAAATATTATGCCAAGGACCCCGAAACACAGCGACAGTTTCATTTCCTCCTCCAACCATTGTCAGACCTGCATTTCAACCCCGACTATAATGGTTATGCGGATAAAAAATATTTGTGGGCGCTGGCATTTGTAGGATTGTTTCTCATCATCACTGCTTGTGTAAACTTTATCAATCTTGCTACGGCACAGGCATTGAACCGTGCCAAAGAAGTAGGCATACGGAAAGTATTGGGCAGCCTGCGCCGCAATTTATTCTGGCAATTTATTACGGAAACAGCGGTCATCACTTTTTTTGCAGTTGTATTTGCTTACGGAATTGCTAAACTGGGCATGCCCTTTCTCAATGGCATGTTTAAAACGGAATTGTCCATTAACCCATTTATAAATGTTGGGTTGCTGGTATTTACCGGTATTACGGCAGTAATTGTTGTTTTCTTATCAGGCGCTTATCCCGGTTTGGTATTATCCGGGTTCAAACCCATTGCTACATTAAAAGGTAAGTTGTCGCAGGACACTGCAGGTGGATTCCCGCTGAGAAAAGTATTGGTCGTCACCCAGTTTTGTATATCGCAGGTACTGATAATATGCACGATTGTTATCGCCAGCCAGATGCATTATTCCAAAACGGCCGATTTGGGTTTTAAAAAAGAAGGAATTGTGATGCTGCCGGTGCCGGAGAATGATTCAGCTACAGGCAAAACAAAAATGGAAACCATGCGTACACGTATTCTGTCTGTCGCGGGAGTGCAACAGGTTTCCTATTGTATGCAGGCCCCGGCATCACAGTCCAACAACAATAATAGTATCTACTATGAAAATCGACCCAAGCAGGAAATATGGTCAGTGAATGCAAAAGATGCCGATAGCAAATACCTGTCTACATTTGGATTGCAACTGGTAGCTGGCAGGAATATGTTCCAGTCCGATACAACAACGGAATACCTGGTGAATGAAACACTGGTAAAAAAATTCAATTTTAAATCACCCGCTGATATCATCAATAAAAACATCAATGTCAATGGCAAGAAAGCGCCTGTCGTGGGTGTGGTAAAAGATTTTTATAATTATTCTTTTCATACCGAAGTAGCGCCCATAGCCCTGTTTTGTAATGCGGGCAATTACCAAAACTGCGCGGTAAAAATTGATCTGGGGAATGTAAAGCCAACACTGGCTGCCATTGAAAAAATATGGAACGATACGTATCCAAAGTTTATATACAAGGCACAATTCCTTGATGACCAGATTGCCCGATTTTATGAACTGGACGATATCATGCTCAAATTAATTGAAGCATTTGCCGGCATTGCCATTTTTATCAGTTGCCTTGGATTGTATGGACTGGTTTCCTTTATGGCAGTACGTAAGACAAAGGAAATTGGTGTAAGAAAAGTGCTGGGCGCCAGCTTACAAAATATTTTATGGTTGTTTGGTAAAGAATTTACCCGCCTAATCATCTTGGCCTTCCTGGTAGCGGCCCCGATTGCCTGGTGGGTCATGTATAAATACCTGGAAGATTTCATATACAAGATAAAGATTGGCGCCGGGATATTCCTGCTGGCGATACTGGCCACTTTTATCGTGGCTGTATTAACGGTTGGGTATCGTTCAATACGAGCGGCATTGGCCAATCCAGTAACAAGCCTGAGAACAGAATAAGTTAATGGGAAAATGTGTGAATGTGAAAACAGGGAAATGTTATAATTCACTTTTTATATAAAAAGAGTTAGATGCTGAAAAACTTTTTTAAAATCACCTACCGGAACCTTATCAGGAATAAAGCATTCTCCGCTATTAATATTCTTGGTTTAACAGTTGGTATGGCTGGTGCCATGCTGATACTTCTTTGGGTACAAAGCGAGCTTAGTTATGATCGCTTCTATGATAAATCTGACAGGCTGTACATTATGTACAACCTCGACAAGTTCAGTGGTCAAATGCATGCCTGGAATTCGACGCCAAAAATAATGGCAACTACTTTAAAGAAGGATTACCCGGAAGTAGAAGCAGTGACGCGGTTTACCAATATTACATTCCTTGCTACGGTGGGAGAAAACCATTTTAATGATCGTGGTGCATTCACAGACAGCAGTTTTCTGCACATGTTTAGTTTTCCCCTGCTGAAAGGCAGGCGGGAAAACGCATTAAACAGCGTGGATAAGATTGTATTGACTGAACGCTTTGCCAAAAAATTATTTGGCAATGATGATCCGGTTGGTAAAATAGTCCGGATTGACAGCAATGCCAATTTTACCGTAACAGCAGTGCTGAAAGATTTACCCACCAATACCAATTTTAATTTTGAATACCTGCTGCCCTGGTCGTTTATGGAGAAGCTGGGCTGGAGCGACGATTCCTGGGGAAATAACTCTACCAACACGTATGTCCTTTTAAAACCGAATACATCGCAGGCAGCATTTGATGCCAAGGTGAAAGACATTACTACCAGTCATTCACAGGAAACTTCCAAAGTATTCAGTCATCCGTTGAGCCGTTTGCACCTGTATTCAAAGGATGATAATGGTAAACTGGTAGATGGGCAAATTGAAACCGTTCGCCTCTTTAGTATTATTGCTGCGTTTATATTGCTCATAGCTTGTATCAATTTTATGAATCTCTCTACCGCCAGGAGTGAGAAACGCGCCAAGGAAGTGGGCATCCGTAAAGTAGCAGGCGCTTATAAAAGCAATTTGATAGCGCAGTTTATAGGCGAAAGCATTATTATATCCATTATTGCATTTGTGATTGCACTGTTTATCGTGCAAATCAGCCTCCGTGGTTTTAATGAACTCACGGGCAAGGAATTGTTTATTGGGTATAAAGATCCTGTTTTCTGGTTGTATGCATTGATCTTTGTATTGTTTACCGGGCTGATAGCAGGCAGTTATCCTGCGTTTTATCTTTCATCCTTTACACCTATTAAAGTTTTAAAGGGGACTTTTAAGAAGACCTTTCAACTGGTTACACCCCGTAAAATACTGGTGGTGGTGCAATTCACTTTTGCCATTATTTTAATTATCAGTACTGTCATCGTCAAAAAACAAATACAGTATGCACAGGAAAGGGATGCGGGTTATGACCGGCAAAACCTGATCTATGCGTTTTCGCAGGGAGATGTCGATAAACATTACAAAGCCATCAAAGATGAATTATTAACGTCTGGTGCGGCTACCAGTATTACCAAATCAGCCAATCCTATTACCCAAAGATGGAGCGATAGCTGGGGATATTCATGGGAAGGCAGCACAGAAGAAGATTTGAAAATGGATTTTGTGCGATTGGGTTCTGATGAAAATTTTGTCAAAACCATCGGTGTTAAGTTGATTGAAGGGCGCGATATCGACGTTTATAATTATCCCACAGATACACTTGCAGTAGTACTAAACGAAGCAGCCGTGGCAGCTATGCGGTTTAAAAATCCCATCGGTCAGCTTATAAAAGAAGACACATTTGCTACCTACCATGTGGTTGGTGTGGTGAAAAATTTCATCCTGGAATCGCCTTTTGAAAATAAAATTAACCCGATGATGATCATGGGGCCGCGAAATTATTTCCAGGTGATGCATATCAAATTGAACCCTGCCAATGGCACTGCCAACAGCCTTGCAAAGGCAGAAGCAATATTTAAAAAATATAACCCTGCTTACCCCTTTGAGTATGCATTTGCGGATGATTCCTATGCAAGGAAATTCAAATCGCAGCAAACCACAGGAAAACTGGCTGCATTGTTCGCTGCGTTTACCATCTTTATTTCCTGTTTGGGTTTATTCGGCCTGGCCAGTTATATGGCAGAAAACAGGATCAAGGAAATTGGTGTAAGAAAAGTATTAGGCGCCAGTGTGACGAGCATTACGGCTTTATTGTCAAAAGATTTTTTGGTACTGGTGATTATCGCATTGGTGATTGCCTCTCCCGTGGCCTGGTATGCCATGCATACATGGCTGAGGGGATACAGTTACCGTGTTGCCATTGGATGGGAGGTATTTGCATTAGCGGGGTTACTGTCCATTATCATAGCATTTGCTACGGTCAGTTACCAATCCATTAAAGCAGCGATTGCCAACCCGGTAAAGAGTTTGAGAACGGAATAATAACCGATAATCTATAGTCGGGAGTCGTGAGTTTGGAATTTGGTGTTGGCTTTTGACAACTGTATCCTGGGTTCTTTTCCTGACTTTTGATATTTGAATATTGATTTTTAAGATTTATATCCATTTATTATGTTCAGAAGCTATTTCATAACAGCGGTAAGAAATTTCAGGAGAAACAAATTGTTTTCTCTTATCAATATTCTTGGCCTGGCCATCGGCATCAGCGCATCGATGGTTATTTTCCTGCTGGTACAGTATGATTTTGGCTTCGACAAATTTGAACCGGATGGAAACCGCGTATACAGGGTTGTGAGCGATATGAAATTCCCCGACAGCGATTTCAAAAATTCTGGTGTCCCCCTTCCCCTGATTACATTTTCAAAAAAAGAATTGACGGGGGTGGAAATGTTCGCCCCGGCCAGTACACCCAATGGTGATATCAATGTGAGTATTGGAACTTCCGGTAAGCCGGTTGAATATAAAAAGCAATCGCATGTCGTTTATGCAGATAACCAGCTATTACATTTGCTGTCCTGCAAGTGGATAGCGGGTTCAAAAGAAAGCTCCCTCTCGCAGCCATTTACCACTGTGCTGACCGTAAGCCGTGCTAAAACCTATTTTCCCGATAATGATGTTTCCAAAGTAATTGGCAAAACAATTACGTATAACGATACCATTAAATCGACTGTAACAGGTATTGTGCAGGATATTGACGAACTGACTGATTTTACATTTAAGGAGTTTATTTCTTACAGTACCATTGAAAATACCGGATTGAAAGATAACCTTGGCTGGGGCCAATGGGGAAGTGTTAATTCCAATAACCAGTTTTTTATTAAACTGAATAAAGGAATACAGGCCGCGTCGATGACGAAACAAATTCAGCAGTTGTTTGACAAGAACCAGAAAGATGCTTACCTGAAAAATATCTTTTCACTGCAGCCACTTTCCGATATACATTTCAACAGCGATTATGGCGCTTTCGATGAACGCCAGGCGAACAAAAACGCCTTATATGGTTTGCTGGTGGTAGCTGCGATCCTCCTGTTGCTGGGGTGTATTAATTTTATTAATCTCACCACAGCACAAGCTGTTCAACGTGCCAGGGAAATTGGTATCCGTAAAACGATGGGGAGCAGCAAACGCCAACTCATCATACAATTTTTGAGCGAAACATTTTTACTCACCCTCATGGCATCGCTATTGTCCATTGTTTTGGTGCCGTTTATTATTAAGACATTTTCAGGTTTCATTCCCCCGGCCATTCACACCGGAATGCTGGTCAATACACAGGTGGTTCTTTTTATCCTGATCCTGGTCATCGCCGTTAGTGTGTTATCCGGGTTTTACCCGGCATGGGTATTATCGAAATACAACCCGGTGCAGGTATTGAAAAACCAGGTGACCACCGGTTCTTATTCCACCCGGAAAGCATGGCTGAGAAAATCACTTACTGTTACCCAGTTTATTTTTGCGCAGGCATTTATAATGGGTACGCTCATAGTGGGTCAGCAAATCAAATACGCGCTGACTAAGGACAATGGTTTTAAGAAAGAGGGAATTATCATTGCCGATACACCATTTGATTTTAGCATTTTTTCCAATAATGATGCAGCGGCTAAGTCAATGCGTACACGCGATGTATTGCTGCAAAAGCTCCGGACATTACCCGGTATCGACAAAATATGTTTTGGCGGTTCTTTTCCTGCCAGCAGCAACACCTCCGCACAGACTATGAAATTTAATAATGGCAAAAGAGATATTGAAACAACTGTCCAGGTGAAATATGCCGATGAAGATTATTTTAAGTTGTACCACCTGCAACTGGTGGCCGGCAAGTATCCGGAGAAAAGTGATACTGCTCTTAAAGGTTACCTCGTAAATGAAAGCTATGCAAGGTTTATTGGGTTTAAGAACCCTGCGGATGCTGTGGGCAAGATGATCAACCACAACAACAACGGTGTGCCTATTCTCGGTGTAATGAAAGATTTTAATGCAAGTTCTGTTCATACACCTATCAAGCCATTGGTTTATTACAGCCAGTATCTTGTTGAGACCGACCTGCACATTGCATTAAAACCAGAAACATCTGCCGGTATGTGGCAGGAAACCATTGCACAGGTACAAAAAGCCTATAGGGAAATATATCCTGAAGCGGATTTTCATTATGAATTTTTCGATGATACCATTAAGAAGTTTTACGAGGCAGAAATGCATATATCCACCCTGCTGTCATGGGCAACTGGGCTGGCCATTGTTATCAGTTGTCTTGGACTGTTTGGTCTGGTCATCTATACTACTAACCAGCGTACCAGGGAAATTGGTGTCAGAAAAGTGTTAGGCGCGAGCATACCACAGATATTGTCACTGATTTCAAAAGATTTCCTGAAGCTGGTATTGTTTGCGTTTATAATAGCAGTGCCCATTGCATGGTGGGTCATGCACAAATGGCTGGAGAATTTTGCCTATCATATTTCACTGGGTATGGGAGTATTTGTACTGGCTGGTCTGGGTATGATGCTGATTGCGCTGGTTACGCTTAGTTTCCAGACGATGAAGGCGGCCAATGCGAACCCGGTGAAGTCGTTGAGAACGGAATAGACAGTTCATAGTTTCGAGTTTGTGGTTCATAGTTTTGAATTTTGCTATTTGATTTTTTTGATTTATACCTGTTAATTATGTTTAGAAGCTATTTCAAAGTCGCGATGCGGAATATTGGAAGGAATAAGGTTTCTGCTATTATTAATATAGTAGGGCTGGCCGCAGGGATGTCAGTAGCGATATTGATTGGTTTATGGATGTACGATGAACTTTCGTACGATAAAGATAATGCCAACTACCATCGTGTAGCCCAGGTACTGCAGCATAACATTTACAACGGTACAAAGGAAACACAGCCTGCCAACCCATACCTTATGGCTGACGCCATCAGGAGCAGTTACGGGAGTAATTTTAAATATGTGATCCAATCGTCCTGGACATCTGGGCATATACTTACCTACGGTGAAAAGAAATTTACCAAGACAGGCAACTACTTCGAACCACCTGCAACCGAAATGCTCGATTTGAAAATGATAAAGGGAACAAGAGCAGGGTTAAAAGACCCCTACTCGATTCTTTTAGCCGAATCGGTGGCAAAAACTTATTTCGGTGACGATGACCCCATAAATAAAACCATTAAGATAGATAACAAAACTGATGTGAAGGTAACCGGTGTGTACAAAGACATGCCCGATAATTCCAGTTTCAGGGATTTGTCATTTATCCTGCCCTGGGATTTGTATATCGCAACGAATGACTGGATAAAAAAAATGGATAACCCCTGGGGAAGTAATTTCACACAGACCTTTGCTATGATTGCAGACAATGCCGATATGGCAACGGTATCTGCAAAAATCAGGAATGTAAAACTGAACAGGCTGAAGGATGAAACCGATAAACGATATAAACCTGAAGTCTTCCTTCATCCGTTGAGCAAATGGCATTTGTATTCTGAATTTAAAAATGGAATCAATACAGGAGGCAGGATTCAATTTGTGTGGCTGTTTGGCATCATCGGGGGCTTTGTATTACTGCTGGCCTGTATCAACTTCATGAACCTGGCCACAGCACGTTCTGAAAAAAGAGCGAAGGAAGTGGGGATACGTAAAACGATTGGTTCAGAAAGAAAGCAGTTGATTGTGCAGTTTTTCTGTGAATCTTTATTGGTAGTAGCATTTGCATTTGTATTATCCATCCTGCTCGCGCAACTCACCCTTCCTTTCTTCAATGGTATTGCTGATAAAAAAATATCCATCCCATGGACGAATCCATTTTTCTGGCTGGCAGGAATTGTATTTAGTTTGATCACAGGTCTTATTGCAGGCAGTTATCCGGCTTTGTACCTGTCTTCCTTCCACCCCATCAAAGTATTGAAGGGAACATTCAGAGTTGGACGTTTTGCTTCTCTGCCGAGGAAGATACTGGTAGTATTCCAGTTTACTGTTTCAGTAGCACTGATTATTGGAACCATTGTCGTGTTCCGTCAAATACAATATGCCAAGAACAGGCCTATTGGATACACACGTGATGGGTTGATTACGATGAACCTGGCCACGCCGGATATTCACAACCATTTTGAAACGGTTCGCAATGAATTAAAAGGTACAGGTGCTATTGCGGAAATGACGGAATCAACCAGCCCTACCACGGAAGTATGGAATACCAATGGTGGGTTTAACTGGAACGGAAAAGATCCGAACCTGGCAGTTGATTTCCCCAATAACGGTGTAACGTATGAATATGGAAAAACAGTTGGCTGGCAATTTAAAGAGGGACGTGATTTCTCCCGTGAATTCCTGACAGACTCTGCAACGTTTGTCATCAACGAATCCGCTGCAAAGTTTTTGGGTTTTGAACATCCTGTTAATGAAATACTGACCTGGGATAAGAGGCCCTACCGAATTATTGGTGTGATAAAGGACATGGTGGTACAATCGCCTTATCAACCAGTACGTCCTTCACTGTTTCATTTGTCAAAAGAACTGGAAAATGTCATTACACTTAAGATAAACCCCAACGAGAATACAAGGGATGCACTGGCGAAGATTGAAACAGTCTTCAGGAAATACAATCCTGCTGCACCATTTGAATACAAGTTTGTCGACGATGACTATGCGAAAAAATTTGGAGATGAAGAACGCATCGGTAAACTCGCTACTTTCTTTGCCATACTTGCTGTATTCATTTCATGTCTTGGTTTGTTTGGCCTGGCATCATTTGTTGCAGAACAAAGGACCAAGGAAATAGGGGTACGTAAAGTATTGGGCGCTTCTGTATTTGATTTATGGAGATTGTTGTCGAAAGATTTTGTAACGCTTGTATTCATTGCACTGGTGATTGCGACCCCTACTGCCTATTTCTTTATGAGAAACTGGATACTGGATTATCCCTATCATACCAATTTGGCATGGTGGATTTTTGCAGCGGCCAGTTTTGGTGCTTTGCTGATTACGCTGATGACGGTTAGTTACCAGGCAATCAAATCAGCGCTTGCCAATCCTGTACGGTCATTGCGGACGGAGTAGAGGGTTTGTAGTTGATAGTTTATAGTATATAGTTTGGGATTTGGAATTTGATATTTTGACTTTTGATTTTTGAATTATAACCTATTACTATGTTCAGGAGTTATTTTAAAGTTGCTATGCGGAATTTGAAAAGGAATAAGATTTATTCTTTTATCAATATTGCCGGCCTCAGTCTTGGCCTTGCCTGTGCGATGCTCATACTCCTTTATACAAAGGATGAAGTGAGTTATGATAAGTTTCACGCCAATGTGAACCAAATCTACCGCATTGTCAGTAAGCGCACCAATCCGGATGGCACAGATGCCGGCATGGGAGGAAATACTGGTATCCTCCAGGGGCCGCGATTTACCAAAGCATTACCCGAAATGCAATCATTTGTACGACTGCAAAGTGGTTATGAAGATATCAGGATGGGCACAGAAGTAAAGGGGCAAGAATTATTATATGTTGATTCCAACTTTTTCTCTGTATTTAGCTTCCCTGTACTCAGTGGCAATCCCAAAACTGCGTTAGCGGATCCAAAATCAGTGGTCGTATCCGAAGAGATGGCTAAAAGATATTTTGGCACTTCAGATGCCGTTGGTAAAGCCATGTATTTTAAAAATAATGATAGGTTTGATGCCTATACCGTTACCGCCGTTGCAAAAAAATGCCCGCAAAATTCATCTATCAAATTTGACGTACTGCGTCCAATAATGGTAGCAGACTCAGATCAACAAAACAGCGAAAACTGGTTTAATTTTTTCCTGAACACATTTGTAGTGGTTCATCCTGGCACGAGCCAAACCTCACTGGAGGCAAAGATGAAATCTTTTTATCAATCTGACGCAGGTGAAACCATTAAGATGATGGCCGAAAAATATGGTGATAAAACGACTACCACTTACCTGCTGCAACCTTTTGTTGACATGCACCTGAGCAAACAATATGTTGCCGACAATGGTTTGAGTGATGCCAGCAATCCCATGTTTTCATATATCTTATCGGGTATAGCCTTGTTTATTTTAGTTATTGCCTGTATCAATTTTATCAATCTCACAGTTGCCCGCTCCTTAAAACGTGCCAAGGAAATTGGTATCCGGAAAGTGGTGGGTAGCGACAGAAAACAACTTATCACGCAATTCCTCGGCGAATCTTTTATACTGTGTTTTGGTGCATTTGTGCTGGCCATTATTATTGTTCAGTTGACATTACCAGCTTTCAATCATTTATCCAATAAAGCACTGTCCCTTTCCTATTTACTCGATACAAAATTAGTATTGTTATACATGGCTCTTTTTATCGTTACAGGTTTGCTGGCAGGTTTTTATCCCGCGCTTGTACTTTCTGGTTATAACCCGGTTGATACGCTGTACAGCCGCTTTATGCTGCATGGGAAAAACTATTTGCAAAAAAGCCTGGTGGTGCTGCAGTTTTCACTGGCCACTTTACTCATCATTGCAACGATCACGATATATTCCCAGTTCAATTATCTTACCACCAAAAAACTGGGATATGATGATACCAACCTTGTAAAGGTTTCCAAACAAAACCTGACGAGGGCTGAAGTAAAATTGCTCCGGGAATCGTTGACGCATAATCCGAACATTGTTGGTATGGCACCGAAGAATGGAGGTTTCTGGGGAACGATTGCTAAAATAAATGGTGAAAACCAGGTTGAATTTGCCTATGAAACAGTCGACGAAGCTTACCTGCCATTGTATAAAATACCTATTATAAAAGGAAGAAATTTTTCTCCTGAATTCGGAACGGATTCTACAGGCGCTGTTTTGGTCAACGAAACATTTGTTCAAAAAGCCGGCTGGAAAGAACCCATTGGGCAGGAAATAAATTTCTGGTATAGTAACAACAAATATAAAGTAATTGGCGTGGTAAAGGATCATCACTATGCTTCGCTGAATGAAAAAATAGGCCCGCAGGTGTTTACCATGAAACCTTCCAATCCATTTGGTGTTACGTTTATAAAAATAAAACCTAATACGGCGGCTGCCAGCCTGAAGTTTATTGAGGCGACTTTTAAAAAATTATTCCCGCTAAGCCCATACAGTTATTCATTCAAGGATGCAGACAATATCCGCCAGTATGAATCGGAAGCAAAATGGAAACAGGTTATCTTATTTGGAGCCATCCTGACAATTTTTATTTCCTGCATTGGATTATTTGGGTTGTCTGTGTTATCTGCAGAGAAACGTTTAAAGGAAATCGGGATCCGGAAAGTATTAGGTGCATCGGTACAGGCGGTGGTAACTACTTTATCAAAGGACTTTATTAAACTTATTATTATCGCGCTGATAATTGCCATGCCGGCTGCCTGGTATGCTACCAGCAAATGGCTGGAAAATTATCCGTACCGGGTGCAATTAAACCCCTGGATGTTTATCATCGCAGGCTTGCTGGTGATAATGGTGGCATTGGTTACCGTAAGTTACCAGGCCATCCGGGCGGCGATGTCGAACCCGGTAAAGTCGCTGCGAACGGAATAGGCAATGTGAAAACGTAAAGATGTGAGAATGACTCAATATACTAAAAGCAATATATTACTTACAACTTAAAACTTACGACTTATAACGTAATACTTAGCGCAATAAAAAACGACAGCACATGATTGAACTAAAGCACATTTCAAAATGGGTAATGATTGGCGGTAAACCGGCTTTTATACTAAAGGATATTAACCTCACCATTCAGCAGGGAGAGTTTGTTTCTATTATGGGACCATCGGGCTCGGGAAAATCTACATTGCTAAATGTGATCGGTATGCTCGATGATGCCAATGAAGGGGAATATATTTTTATGGACAACCCTGTTCATAAACTGAAGGAGAAACAAAGATCGCAATTGTATAAGCAGCATATTGGCTTTGTATTCCAGGCGTATCACCTGATTGACGAGCTGACGGTATATGAAAATATTGAAACACCCCTGCTCTACCAGGATATCAAAACTTCTGAAAGAAAAGCGATGGTGGCAGATATGCTCGACCGGTTTCAAATCGTGGGGAAAAAGGATTTGTTTCCCGAGCAACTTTCCGGCGGGCAACAGCAACTGGTGGGTATCGCGCGTGCGCTGATTGCCAAACCGCAATTGTTACTGGCAGATGAACCGACTGGTAACCTTAATTCAAAACAGGGTGAAGAAATCATGAACCTGTTCAGCCAGCTCAATAAAGAAGGCGTTACCATCATCCAGGTAACCCATTCGGAAAAAAATGCGGAATACGGTTCGCGCATCATTCATTTACTGGATGGAAGAATTGAATCATAAATAAAAAAGAACAGCCAGCATATATGAGTAAACGAATTTTTCCGGTAATAGCAGCAATGGTGTTATTGTTTGCTACGGGCGTAGTAAACGCACAACAGGGAAGCAGCAGGATTACACTGAAACAGGCCGTCGAAACAGCACTGGCCAATAACCTGCAGGTAAAACAAAGCGAATTGCAAATGCAAACGGCAGAAGTAAACCTGAACCAGGCAAAAGGTAATATCCTTCCAAACATCGGAGGTAATATCAACCATTTTTCCAACCAGGGGCGCAATATTGATCCATCCAGCAATGGTTATATCAATGAGAAGAATACGACGGCCAATTATAGTTTTACAGGTAACGTAACACTCTTCAACGGCTTCCGCCTGATGAATGCCCTGAAACAAAACAGGTATGCAGCCGAAGCCAGTAAAATGGAATGGCAGCAGTCGAAGGACAAACTGATGGTAGATGTAATGCTCGCTTTTCTCACGGTGTTAAATAACCAGGATTTACTGGAGCAGTCAAAGCGGCAGGTAGATGTTTCTAAAAAACAGGTGGAGCGGTTGGATCTGCTCAATAAAGACGGTGCCATCAAGCCATCTGATCTTTCTGATCTGAAAGGACAGTATGCGTCGGAGCAGATTACACTGATAAATGCACAGAACGCCCTCGATGTGTCAAAAGTGGCGCTGGCCCAACTGATGAATATACCGTATGACAGGAACATGGTGGCTGAACAGTTAAGTGCAGATCAGTACGACATGAACTATAATGCTGTTCCAGACAGCATTTATGAGTCAGCTATTCATCAGTTAGCTATTATTAAAGGAGTTGAGCTGCGCAACAAGAGTTTGGAAAAAGCTGTCAGTGCGGCGAAGGGCAACCTCTACCCCAGCCTGGGTTTGGGTGCTGGTTATGTAACGAATTATTCAAGCACCGCCACGGATCAGTCAAATAATAAAATTTCCTATTCAACACAGTTAAAAAACAACTATGGTACTTATATCGGTGCCGGCATCTATATTCCCATCCTGAATAATCTTCGTTATCGCAACCAGGTAGCACAGGCCAGGATTGACTGGAAGAATGCACAGTTTATTGAACAAACATCCAAGATTCAACTGAAGCAAAATATTGAACGCGATTATTTCAATATGACCGCATCGGTTGACCGGTATAAAGCCCTCACTGACCAGGTGGATGCATTTACCGAATCATTCCGCGCTGCGGAAATCAGGTTCAACCAGGGAGTCGGTACTTCGGTGGATTATATCATCGCTAAAAACAACCTTGACCGGGCAAAGAGCAATTTAATCATTGCACGTTACGATTACCTGCTGCGCACCAAGATCCTGGATTATTATCAAAGCAAACCATTGTGGTAACGCCAGCCCGCTACCATTTAGAATATAAACCGCCAGCTGGATGATGGCGGTTTATTATTTTATGGTAAATTAGAGGTGATAAGCGGAAGTAGCTCACCTGGTAGAGCGACAGCTTCCCAAGCTGTAGGTAGCGGGTTCGAGTCCCGTCTTCCGCTCAAACGTTTCATTTTTTGTGAATACTTTCTTACTAAGCGGGCGTAGTGCCGACATTTTTGTCGGCAGAGAGTCCCGTCTTCCGCTCAAACGTTTCATTTTTTGTGAATACTTTCTTACTAAGCGGGCGTAATGCCGACATTTTTGTCGGCAGAGAGTCCCGTCTTCAACTCTTCACTTCTTCTTCATTTCCTAACTTTATTCTTCAACTACATATACATGAATGCATTTGTGCTTGAAACTGCTACGGGCATTCGGATACGGTTTCAATTGTATACCGATAATGCACCGGTTACCTGTAAAGCTTTTTTGGAATTACTGCCATTTTCCCGCCATTTTTTTCATGCGCGCGTATCCGGACAGGAGATATGGATAGACGATGCACCCCCATTGCATGTCATACAGGAAAATGCTTCAGTGTTTACAACGCCCGGGGAAGTAGTGTATGGTCCATCCTTTCCATCAAGAGTGAAAACAGCCAACTGCATGGGAATTTATTATGGTGAAGGCCGTGGATTGGATGCTGCTAATATTTTCGCCAAAGTGTATGAAGAAGACATGCCATTGTTGAAAGCGCTGGGAGAATCGGTATGGAAAGAAGGAAAACAATTACTCACCTTTTGGCCGCTACTATGATTTGATCATTTTTTGGGGGCCATCAGTTCCTGCAATTTTGATTTATCACCAGGTGAAAGCTTCAATGGTTTTGCAGTGCGTGTAAAATTATAACTCAATGTCAGCCGGTAATTTCTCGTCAGCGTGCTGCTGTACGCATCCACCAAAAAATTACTGCCATAGGTAAAGCTCCTGTTCTTTTGCTGAAAAATTGGATCAATGGCATTGACAGTAATGATCAGTTTCTTGTGTATGAATTTGTGCTGAACTGCTATGTTCATACTGATATTGCTGGTAACGCTGCCCTGCGGATTGGCAAAGCGGTTAAAGGTAAAACTGCTGTTCAGGTTCCATAGTTCAGACGGCGCATAGTTACTGTTGAAATTGGATGTCAGTGTCCCGCCGTTCCGATAATGATTCACTGCTTGATCAAATGCACTGTATACACTGTAACTGTACGAGGCGCTTGCATTGACCCTTAGTTTTTGAGAAAAGGTGTATCCGCTCCAGGTGCTGATTTCGTATTCGCGGCGGTTGCTGATATTTTCCCAGGTAATATTTGTTTTACCATCCGCCAGTAATGTACGCACCTGCTGGTAGATAGCCGTTACAAGATTATACCCAAGTCCTATGTTTGCATAGTACCTGTCTTTTGTTTTCCCAATGACAAAATCAAAGTTGTGTGACAGCGAAGGCTGGAGATATGGATTACCAAAGCGGATATTGTACGGATCGCCATAATCAATACTTGGGTTCAGTTCGCCAATACCGGGTCTTCGTATACTTCTGCGGTAAGCAAGGGAGAGGTTCAATTTATCCTTCCAGTAACGATTGATATTGGCAAAGGGCAGCCAGGTAAGATAGCGATTGCTGGCATTGTCAGTTTTTGTCAAATCAAATGAAATGGCTGTTTGTTCTACCGACGTACCGGCCGTTACCGAGAAGCCTTCGATAATAATTTGTTTCACCGAAGCCCGGTAGTTGAGAATGGTTTGGTGAAATAAAAAATCATTACTCAGTAAATCACTTGGCAAATAAATATTATCGGGCTTTTTCAAATAGGAAGTATTCAGCAATACATGACTATTACTACGGTTGTAGAAAGAACCCAGCGAAATATATGTTTTATTCTCACGAATGGGCTTATCGTAATTCACCCGGAGGTTATAACCATTGGTACGCGTATCGTTTAATTGTTGTTGTGTAGAATCTATACCATTAGCAGTATAATCCGGGTTCAAAAACTGCTGGTAGAAATACCGATCGTATATATTGGAAGAATAGTTATAACTGCCAATGACGCGCAGCATTTCTCCTGTTTGTTGCCCGCGCCATGTATAGGTGAGATTCACCGAAGGATTGACAGCCCTTCCATCACTGAGCACACTGCGGGTGCTTAATTGATCAACCTGTTGAAATTTATCCAGGTTAGTATAGGTATTGTTACCCAGGTTTCGGAAAATATTTTCATTGAACTGCAGCAGGAAATTCAGCGATTGCTGTTTGCTGATATCAAAATCTATATTCAGCCTGGCATTGGGTCTGGCGCTTCGGTTGTTATATGTATAGCTTGAGTTAAAATAATTGATGGAGTCTGTATAAACATTCTGCCGGTGCGCATAACCATCACCGGTAAAACGGTTGTAACCGGCACCGGCGTTGAAATTGATGGCCAGCTTGTTTTTCCGGTAACTGATATTGCCATTGAAAACAGCTTCACCCCTCGAGCCGGCTGTCATGGTAGCCCTTCCCCCCATGCCTACTTTTCCTTTCCTGGTAACGATATTGATAACACCACCCTGCTCGTTGGCATATTGCGGAGGTGGGTTTGTCAGTACTTCTATTTTTTCAATGGAACTACCGGGCAGTGATTCAAGAAAGTCCTGCAATTGCTGCAAATTCAATTCTACCGGTTTGTCATCAATCAATATTTTTGGCTCCTTACCCCGCACCAGCAGCTTGCCATTGGGGTCTGTGCTTACCAACGGCACATTTTTCAGTAAATCAGCCGCGTTGCTGCCCGCACTCAATGCCGATTCACCTGCATTGAAAATAACATTGCCGTCTTTACTTTGTATCAATGGTTTTTCGGGATACACAACAACTTCGGCGAGGCTGTCGGAGGCGCCTGGCTTTAAGATAAGATCATTGAGGTTGAAATCAAACCGCTCGGGGCGAATGTTGATACTGTCCAGCACGAGCGGCATATAACCAATAAAAGAAATTTTCAGGCGGTATACGCCAAAGGGAAGATCTGTCAAACTGAAATTACCGTCTTTATCGCTGAGTGTTGTTTTACGTTGTGTACTGTCAACCGCAGATACCAGTTCCAGGGAAGCACCGGTCAGCGCCCTGCTCTTTTCGTCGAGCAGGTTGCCTGTAATGATACCGGCATTGCGTTGCTGGGCCGCTACCGCGGTCGTTACCAACGCCAACAGGCAGAATACGAATATTACTTTTTCAAATCGGGTCAAGGGCAAAATAATAAGCCGCAAAGATAGCCATTGAAGCGTTGGCCGGAAGGCCGTTTATACTTCCTATTGGGCAAAAACCATGTATTTTTTACCATTGTAGCCATACGGAATCCATCCAAATTGACAGTAGCTCCGGGAAGCCGACAATAACATTTTAAAGCGGAAAATTGTTGAACCCAAAGTTTATTTGCCTTTTTGCTGACATCCTGTCATTAAAATCAAGGTGTTTTGTTTATCTTTGCCCTCCATTATAAAGCGAGACTTGATGCTGGAACTGACGAGCAATACCATACACGACGAAAGCAGGCAGGGTGAGGCGTATGCACCCTTTGCCAAAGACCCCGTGGACTATCCAAAAAGGTTCTATATAGAAAGCTATGGCTGCCAGATGAATTTTGCAGACAGCGAGATTGTTGCCGCCATCCTCAACGAAACAGGTTTTGGCGCCACCCGCAATTTTGAGGAGGCCGACCTTGTATTATTGAATACCTGCTCCATCCGGGAAAAGGCAGAACAAACGGTGCGCAAACGACTCACGGAATTCCGAAAAATAAAAAAACGAAAACCAGGCATGCTGGTGGGGGTTCTGGGTTGTATGGCCGAAAGGTTAAAGGAAAAATTCCTGGAAGAAGAAAAACTCGTGGATATTGTTGTCGGACCCGATGCATACAGGAGCCTTCCTGCCCTGCTCGAAGAAGCAGAAGGCGGCCAAAAAGCGGTCAATGTATTATTGAGCCGCGAAGAAACCTATGCAAATATTTCACCGGTACGCCTGGACAGTAACGGTGTAACGGCTTTTGTCAGCATCATGCGCGGTTGCAATAATATGTGCAGCTTTTGCGTGGTACCATTTACAAGAGGGCGCGAAAGAAGCCGCGATATGGCTTCCATCCTTCACGAATGCCGTGACCTGTTTGAGTTGGGATACCGCGAAGTAACATTGCTCGGGCAAAATGTAGACAGCTATTACTGGCTGGATGAAACCAGCGGCATCAACATCACATTCGCCAAATTACTGGAACAGGTGGCGCTCATTTCTCCCCTGCTGCGTGTGCGTTTCAGTACCTCACATCCAAAAGATATTACAGACGAAGTATTGTTTACCATGGCGAAGTATGAAAACATCTGTAACTATATACACCTTCCTGTACAGAGTGGCAGTACCCGTGTATTGCAATTAATGAACCGCACGTATACAAGGGACTGGTACATTGCAAAGGTGAACCGCATTAAAGAAATATTACCCGATTGTGGTTTGTCGACTGATATTATTACTGGTTTTTGTACAGAAACGGAAGAGGATCACCAGGCATCGCTGAGCCTGATGGAATACTGCAAATATGATTTGGCTTATATGTTTTTTTACAGCGAACGCCCCGGCACACTGGCAGCAAGAAGGTATGCTGATGATGTGCCTGATGAAACCAAAAAAAGAAGGTTGCAGGAAATTGTAGCGCTTCACCGCGGCCACTCACTGGCAAGCATGCAGCGCGATGTGGGAAAAACATTTCGTGTACTGATAGAAGGCAATTCAAGAAAGAGTGAAGCTGAATGGGCCGGCAGGAACAGTCAGAATAAGATGGTCGTTTTCCCCAAGGAAAACTACCTTCTAAAAAAAGGTGATTATGCAACGGTGCAGGTGCACCAGTGTACTGCCGGTACATTGATCGGAACTATTGTTGGACAATAAAAATTAATAAGGGAGGAAGGATTATGGATTTGCAAAGTATAAAAAACAGGTTTGGTATCATAGGCAATGCACCCGCGCTGAATTATGCGTTGAATGTGGCGGTGCAGGTGGCCAATACAGATTTGAGTGTACTGATAAATGGTGAAAGCGGTGTAGGTAAAGAAGCTTTCTCCATGATCATTCATGCATTATCGGCAAGAAAACACAACCCATTCATAGCCGTTAACTGCGGCGCGATACCGGAAGGAACGATTGATTCAGAATTATTCGGTCATGAAAAGGGATCTTTTACCGGGGCTGTCGACAGCCGCAAGGGTTATTTTGAAACCGTGAGCGGCGGTACCATCTTCCTGGATGAAATTGGCGAAATGCCACTGGGCACACAGGCAAGGTTACTGCGCGTGTTGGAAAGCGGTGAATTTATCCGCGTTGGTTCCAGCAAGGTGCAAAAAACAGATGTACGTGTTATTGCCGCTACCAATAAGGATTTACTCCAATTCACCCACAAGGGAAAATTCAGGGAGGATTTATATTACCGTTTGAATACCGTCCCCATTCGTGTTCCGGCTCTGCGCGACCGGAAAGAAGACATCATATTTTTATTCAGGAAATTTGTGGTGGATTTTGCAGAGCGATATAAAACCACGCCGGTGCAACTGGACGATGAGGCGAAAAATCTGTTAATTAATTATCCATGGCCCGGTAATGTGAGGGAATTGAAGAATATTGCAGAGCAGTTATCAGTATTGTCGGAAGATAAAATGGTAACCGCTACAGCGCTGAGAAAATTTTTACCGGATCATTCAGCGACCAACAGGTTACCGGTGCTTGCTTCATCAGCCGGCAGTGTGAGCCATTCAGAATTTGCCAATGAGCGCGAGATCTTATACAAACTTTTCTTTGACATGAAGAAGGATGTAACAGAACTGAAAAGGATGTTTGTGGATATTTTACAAAATCCTTCCAATGCCGCTGCCGCATCCAAGATTGCGAATGAATCCCTGCTGCGTGAATATCCTGCGGCAGATGGCCAGCACCCGGTATTGCACCCTGGTGTCAACCAACCGTCGCCATCACAACAGGGGCAACCTGTTTTATTAAGTCATGACGATATTCAGCACCATGAAGAAGTGGAAGAATCACTGAATATCATGGACAAGGAAAAGGAACTGATTGTAAAAGCGCTGAAAAAACACCGGAGCAAAAGAAAAGATGCGGCACTCGACCTGGGAATCAGTGAAAGGACTTTGTACCGCAAGCTGAAAGAATATGATATAGAAGATTAAAGCAACACTGTTTTACTTACCCATATAAAAAGAACAATATGCGCAGTGTAAAAAATTGGATGGGAATAGCACTTGGCTGCTGTGTATTGGTGCTGGCATCCGGTTGTTTTCATTATTCATTTAAAGAAGGCGCTATCCCCAAGGAGGTAAAAACCATCCGTGTCAATTTTATTGAAAACAAAGCCCGGTATATTAACCCGCAGTTGAGCCCTCAGCTCACCGATAAACTGCGTCAAAAGATCAATAACCAAACCGGCAGGACACTGGTGCAGAACGATAATGCCGATTATGATATTTCCGGCACCATCACCGATTATTCATTCAGTACAGCCGGGGTTGCCTCCAATAAATCGGCTACCAACCGTCTCACCGTAACGGTTCAAATCAAATTGCTCAACCGGCTGGACCCAAACCAGAATAAGGAAGAAACCATTTCAAGAAATTTTGACTTTGATGCCAATGTCAGCATACAGTCAGCAGAAGCACAGTTAAATGAAAGTATTATCCGCAACCTCACGGATGAAATTTTCAACAGGCTTTTTTCCAATTGGTAATTTGAAAGTATATTGCTCATTACATGACGGCACCATTTGAAAATATTGTACAGCATTTGTTTCATCAGCCTTCCCTGCAATCGGTAACAGTGGAGGAATTGCAGCGCGTGGCCAATGAAAATCCTTCGTTTGCAGCCGCGCAGTTTTTACTGCTGAAGAAATTGCAGGAAACGGCACATCCCGGTTTTAAGGATCAGCTGCAAAAAACAACGCTTTATTTCAATAACCCATTGTGGCTGGAATTTTTACTGCAACCGAAAAAAAACACTACAGCGCCTGCGACTGTCATACAAGAGAAAAAGGATGAAGTAATACAGGAAGAAGAAACAACGACCCCTGTTTATCAAAATGTGGTGGAACTGGCGGAGATATCAACTACAGAGCATACCAGCGAAAGCACCTATTCCTCCAACGGAAACGGAACAGTCACCGAAGAACATAGTACCGTTTCGTATATACAGCAGACCGAAGAAGTCACTCCTGTTGCAGCCGATGAGCAACCAATAACAGGTGATAACGGGGTAATCATTGAAAATAATGATGCAACCAAAATACTTCCGGCAGAAGCAGAACCTGTAGTAACAGCAGAAATCAATACATCTGAAGAAACACCGGTGGTACACGAGGCAGCAGCAGAAACATTTACCCAACCGGAAGAAACGACACCACATATTGAGGAAAGCGAAGCAAGGGAACATTCTTTTGCCGAAAATACCATGGCTAGTGCGAATGTAATTATTGAGACAACCGATTCGGCCAAACAGGACTTACTATTCGAACCTTTCCATACAGTGGATTATTTCGCCTCCCAAGGGATTAAACTGGACAGAATGGAATCCATTCCGCAGGACAGGCTCGGTACGCAATTAAAGAGCTTTACCGAATGGCTCAAAAGCATGAAAAAACTGCCCCAGGTAAAAGTTGACCAGTTGCTGGCAGAAAATGATGAGTCGAAAGTAGTGGCTGCCGCCAATAGCTCTGTGGAGGATAAGGAAGTGATAACCGAAACTATGGCAGAAGTGTTTGAAAAACAGGGATTGCACGACCGGGCCATTGGTGTTTACCGGAAATTAAGTTTGCTTAATCCCGCCAAATCCGCTTATTTTGCAGCGAAAATCGAAGACTTAAAAAAATAATTGTATGGTAATCTTATTCGTGGTATTGATCCTGCTGGCCTGCGTAATTCTTGGCTTTATTGTATTGGTACAAAACCCCAAAGGTGGTGGCCTGTCTGGTACCATTGGCGGGTTCAGCAATAACTTTATGGGTGTAAAGCAAACCACCGATGTACTGGAAAAAGGTACCTGGATTTTTGCCGTGGTGGTTGCGCTGTTGTGTGTGTTTTCTGCTGCTTTTATGCCAAAGGGAACTGGTTCCAACCTGGTGAATGAACTGGATACAAAACCCAAGCAAACGCAATCAGCGCCTGTACAGGCTCCGGCAACTGCACCTGCTACCCTACCCTCATCAACGCCTGCTACTACCCCTGCCAAATAAGGGACGAATATATTTTAATAGCCCTGTCTGCAAAGACGGGGTTTTTTGTTTATTTTAATACCTGCTTTTGCTTTCATGGCATTATCCTTGTCCAAACGGCGTTGTTTGTGCCGTCAAACCAACAAGTCATCAAAGCAAATGTCAAGACCCTAATATAATTCACCAATGAAAAAAACCATTCTTGTCGTACTTCTCCTGATAATCCTTGCTGCCGGAACAATAGCCTGGAAAATTCTCGGGCCTGCCACCAATTTTGACGGTAAAAATTATTACCTGCTGATCAAAACAGGAAGCACATACGAAGATGTGGTGGCGACACTCGAAAAGGACAAAGTATTGAACAGTCTAACATTTTTTAGCTGGGTAGCCCATCGCGTAGATTATCCGCAAAAAGTGAAAGCAGGTAAATACAATATCAAATCCGGTATGAGCCTGCTTAATATTGTACGCATGCTCAAAAACGGTCAGCAGGAACCCGTGAACCTGGTGATAACAAAACTCCGGACAAAAGAAGACCTTGCTTCGCTGACAGGCAGAAAGTTTGAATGTGATTCGCTGGCATTTATCCGTTATCTCAATAACGCTGATTCATTAAAACAATTCGGTCTCGATACCAGCACCGTCATGACGGCTGTATTTCCCAATACCTATACTTATTTCTGGAACACCACCCCTTTCAGGATTTTTTCAAAAATGCGTGCAGAACACGATGCATTCTGGACTTCTGAAAGGATGCAACTGGCCAAAGAACATGGCCTTAACCAGCAAACGGCATATATACTGGCATCGATCGTAGAAGAAGAAACAGTTAAGAAGGATGATAAAGGTAAAATAGCGAGCGTCTATCTCAATCGTATATCCAACGGTATGCGACTGGGCGCTGACCCGACCGTGAAATTTGCACTGCGCGATTTTGGACTGAAACGAATTTACCAAAAACACCTCCAGGTGGAATCGCCTTACAACACGTATAAAGTTGCAGGTTTACCACCGGGGCCTATTTGTACGCCATCGCAGGAAACGATTGATGCCGTACTCAATGCACCCACCACCACTTATCTCTATTTTGTAGCAAAAGCAGATTTTTCAGGATACTCCAATTTTTCTTCCACGCTGGAAGAGCATTCCAAATTTGCCAAAGAATACCAGCAGGCGCTGGACAAATTAATGCAGCAAAAGAACCCGGCGAATGATAACTTAGCACATTGATACATGATTAAGCTGCAGCGCATCATAATGGAAAGTTTCCCGGTTCGTTTCCTGGAAGAGAAAACGAAGCAAATTATCCTGCCCGGTTTTAAAGGTGTTCCATTGTACGATGTCATCAGGTTCTTTTTTTCGCAGTTAAAAAAAAGCAGCCTTACAGAAAGGGCATCGGCCATATCGTACAACTTTATCATGGCCATCCCGCCCACCTGTTTGTTTTTATTCACCTTACTGCCCAATATGCCTTTTATTAAAAAGAAAGTCATAAAGGTGCAATTGCATACGCTGATTACAGATATCATCCCGGCGAAAGACTACAATAAGAACCTCATCAAATTTGTAGATGGCTTTCTCGACGATGCGCGGATTGGTTTGTTGTCATTTGGTTTTGTATTACTGATTTACTTCGCCTCCAATGGCATGATGGGCATCATGCGGTCGTTCGATAAAAACTACCTCGGCTTTCAAAAAAGAACCGGGCTTCAAAAAAGATGGATGGCTATTAAACTGACGATGATTATTATGGGCCTTTTGTTTGCCTGTATAATGTTACTGATCACACAGGGGGCTATGCTCAAATGGCTGGGTATCCAGAATGCGGTAGTGCTAAAGTTCATACTGGTCATCAAATGGGCCTTTATCGTGGCGCTGGTATTTTATTCCATCGCATTTATCTACAAGTTTGCACCAGCGGTGCACAAACGCTGGAGTATTGCCTCACCCGGGTCGATACTGGCTACCACGCTGAGCATCCTCGCCACCATTGGATTTTCGCTGTTTGTAAATAACTTTGGTAAGTACAATGCACTGTATGGTTCGATTGGTACGGTGATTGTAATAATGATAATAATTTATATCAATTCTTTAGTGTTACTGATTGGTTATGAGCTAAACGTGAGTATTAATTCGCTGCAGATCATGGCCGATGAACGGAAGAAACACGAGTCGGAAAAGACGACTGCCTGAGCCATAACTGAATAATGGGCCCGATTATCTGGTGACAGTGCGCCAAACAACTTTTTACCTTTCTATCTTGTCTATATAAAAAGCGCTTATATGAAAATGCTGATTTATTTTTCCATCGCCATAGCTTCCCTGTGTGCATTTACCTTTCAAAAAGGTGTTTTGCCGCTGGGTTCCGACATGCCCATGCCGGATATTAAGATGAAAACGGTGGATGGCGCACTCATCAGCCTGAAGGAAGCGAAAACACCCAATGGCCTGCTGGTGATGTTTACCTGCAATACCTGCCCTTATGTGAAAAAAAACCAGGGAAGGACAAAGGAGATTTGTGCGCTGGCACAGAATAAACAAATTGGTGTGATCCTGTTAAACTCCAATGAAGGCAGCCGCAGCAGCAATGGCGAGTCGTATAAGGATATGCAGGACTATGCGAAGCAACAGGATTTCCACTGGCCGTATGCACTTGACAGCGATAATATACTGGCAGATGCATTTGGCGCCAGCCGTACACCGGAATGTTTTTTATTTGATGCTGCCGGGAAGTTGGTATACCATGGCGCGATTGATGACAGCCCCGCAGATATATCACAGGTTAGCCGCCATCATTTGCAGGAAGCCATCGGTGAAATGACAAGCGGGAAAAGTATCAGTGTAAAAGAATCCAGGTCGATTGGTTGCAGTATCCGCCGCAAGGGATAATCAATATTTACTGCGTCAATAATTTCAGTTCCCTGTCCAGTTGCAGGGGTGCCAGTCCGCCATAAAATTTACGGTACTGCTTTTTATTATTGATCATGAGGTTGGAAGGGATGGCTCCACTCCAGGTACTGTCAATGGCCGGGCAAAAAATATCTGCATTCGATTCGTTGAGCCAAATGATCGGGGCGGTGAAATTTCTCTTCTGCGCAAACGATGTAATCCGGGACGGGTAATAATCTTTGATATCGAGGCTTACCAGCAGTAACTCCACTTCCCCCTTGTATTTGTTATTAATCGTGGAAATAAAATAAGGGATCTCCTCTACGCAGGATCCGCACCAGGTGGCCCAAAAACTAATGACCAGCGGCTTTTCGCTTTTTTTAATATAGTCTGTCAACTCAGCCACGCTCATTTTACGGATGGGCTGGGCCTGCATGGCTGCTGTGCACAGGATGATCAATGATAATGATAGTATGAATTGTTTCATCAGTTTTTACTTAATAGTTATGCTTCATCAATAAAACCCCATTCATTCAGCAATGCATTGAATCTTTTGGATGACAACTGTGGGCCATCATAGTGACCTGCAATTGTCTTTTGGCGCATCGCTTCATATAGTGTAACGGCACAGGCCACCGAAATGTTGAGTGAACGGATAATTCCCACCTGCGGTATGATCATATTGCCATCCGCCATCCCGATAATGTCTTCACTGACGCCGCTGTGTTCATTGCCGAATACCAGCGCGATGGAACCGGTAAAATCGACTTTATGTAGTGGAACGGCATCACTGCTCAGGTGCGTGGTCAGTATGGTTTTATAGTTTTTTCTCAAATCAGTGAAACAGGTTTCGGCATTGTCGTACTGGTGTATACTCAGCCATTTGGCAGCGCTGGAAGAGCTGCGCGGCCCGAATTTTTTATGACGGGGAATCTTTGTGTTCAGCACATAAATGTCCTGGATGCCAATGGCGTCGCAGGTGCGCATAACAGCCGAAATATTATGGGGGTCAAATACGTTTTCCAGCACAACAGTAATATTTGCCTGGCGTTTGTTTAAAACAGATAACAACCTTTCTCTTCTTTCTGGCGTCATATTTGCAAACTGCTTAAACGATTTGTTTATTTGTATTAAAATAAAATTAAAACTACAATAAACGGCCTGATTACCAGTAAATAAATCGTTAACCGGTAGTCTTGCCGCAATAAATATCCAAAACCTGTCAGATAAAGCCCCAAACACTGTTGTATGATAAAAAAAATCCTCAAAATCACCCTGGTTGTATTGCTGGTATTAATTGGTGCAGCCTTCGCCGCTCCCTTTCTTTTTAAAGGTAAAATAATT
Source organism: Chitinophagaceae bacterium (assembly GCA_044223995.1). GTDB lineage: Bacteria > Bacteroidota > Bacteroidia > Chitinophagales > Chitinophagaceae > JACMLD01. Next base: position 189,651 of record JBGALE010000003.1, on the reverse strand, counting down.
GAAATCGCAAAAACGCAGATCAATAAACACCTGGATGCAAAGGTCGATTTCAGCGATATTGACCTGTCTTTCTTCCGCCATTTCCCCAAAGTATCGGTAGCTGTAAAAGATCTCCGTGTCACCGGTGCCGGCGAATTTGAAGGCGATACGTTGGTGAGTGCTAAAAATATCGATGCTGCCCTCAATATCATGAGTGTTATCAGGGGTAGCGATTTCACTATTTATTCAGTCAATATAGATCAGCCGAGGATACACGCCATCGTTCATAAAAACGGGAAAGCCAACTGGAGTATTACCAAACCGGATACTGCTGCAACGGCAGGCGCTGCGGGCGAATCAAAACCTTATAAAATGAGCCTGCAGTCCTATGGCATTACCAATGGTTATATAAAATACGATGACCAGCCGGCCGGCATGAGCAGTGAAATTGTCAACCTCAACCATGAAGGGAGCGGTGATTTTACGTCCGATTTGTTTACGCTTAAAACAAAAACAACCGCCGATGCTGTCAGTTTCACGTATGGTACCATCCCCTACCTCACCAATACAAAAACAAGTATTGATGCAGACATCGATGTTGATAATAAAACAAACAAATACAGCTTTAAGACAGATAAAGTACTGCTGAATGATCTGAAATTGAATACTACTGGTTTTTTCCAACTGGTAAATGACAGCGTATACAATATGGACATCAGCTACAATGCGCCCTCTACTGATTTTAAAAATATCCTGTCACTGATCCCCGTGATTTACCAGAAAGACTTTGCTTCTGTAAAAACAAGCGGCCAGGCTGTCTTCAATGGATTTGTGAAAGGAACATACAGCAATACGCAGATACCGGCTTACAATGTCAATCTTGATATCAAAAATGGTTTCTTCCAGTATCCGGATCTGCCAAAGCCTGTAAAGAATATTGCGCTGAGCCTGAAAGTAGATAACCCCGATGGTATAACTGATCACACAGTGGTGAATATTCCGAGCGGACATATTGAAATGGATAATGATCCATTTGACTTCAGGTTGCTATTGAAAAATCCGGTCAGTGATATGTTCATCGATGCAGCAGCAAAGGGTAAACTGGATTTGTCAAAAATATCGCAACTGGTAAAGCTGGAAGCGGGTACTAAACTAAGTGGATTGCTGAACGCTGATGTCAATGTCAACGGGGCGATGTCGGCCATTGAAAAAAAGCAGTATGAAAAATTCAATGCGGCAGGAACCATCAATCTTGATAATTTCTTTTATGCATCGAAAGACTATCCAACAGGTGTAAAACTCAATACACTGCTCGCCAGTTTCAACCCAAAGAATGTAACGTTGTCCAACCTGGCAGGTCAATACATGGGAACAAATTTTACGGCCGATGCAGTTATCGATAACCTCCTGCCCTATATGCTGAAAAACCAGTCACTCACCGGTGTTGTGAATGTGAAAGCCGATAAAATGAATTTGAACGACTGGATGGGAACCAGCACTACGGCGACTGGACCTGCTGCCAACACAAACGCAGGCACAGCAACCGCAACAACAACTGCAGCACCATTTGCCGTGCCTTCCAATCTCGATCTGACTGTGAATGCGGGTGTAGGAACTGTTCACTATGATAAACTGGATTTAAACAACCTGACGGGTTCACTGGCAGTTAAAGATGAAACGGTTTCACTCAACAATGTAAAAAGCAATGCACTGGATGGTACGATTGAAATGAGTGGCGCGTATTCTACCAAAGAGAATAAAAAGAAACCCGATATCAGCCTGACCTATGATGTAAAAGGGCTGGATGTACAAAAAACGTTCACGGCGTTCAATACTGTGCAGAAGTTAATGCCCATCGGCCAGTTTATTGCAGGCAAACTCACTTCTCATTTAACCATGAAGGGAAAACTCGGGGAAAATATGATGCCCGACCTGTCGTCATTAACAGGTAATGGCAACCTGCTGCTGATTGAAGGTTTCCTGAAAAAGTTCGCGCCACTTGAAAAACTTGCTTCGACTTTAAACGTAAACGGGCTGGAATCGATCAGTGTAAAAGATATCAAGAACTATATTGAATTTGCCAATGGTAAAGTAATGGTAAAACCTTTTACCGTGAAAGTAAAAGATATTGCGATGGAAATCGGTGGCATGCATGGTTTTGATCAGACGATCGATTATGTCATCAATATGAAAGTGCCACGTGCACTGATGGGTGATAAAGGCAATGCATTGGTCAATAACCTCGTCAGCCAGGTTAGCAGCAGGGGTATACCGGTAAAAGTGGGCGATGTGGTGAACCTGAAAGTGCATATGGGCGGTACTATGACCAGCCCTACTGTTCAGACGGATCTAAAACAGGCAGCTTCTTCGCTTGCAGATGATCTTAAACAACAGGCAGCCGATTTTGCAAAAGCAAAAATTGACAGTACTAAAACCGCTGTGACCAGCGCAGTTAAGGACACCGTAGCATCCCTGAAGAAGCAGGCGCTCAAATCTGCAGAAGATGAATTGAAAAAACAATTGCTCGGCGGTAAAAAAGATACGGCGCAGCAGGGCGGCGGTACGGAAGACAGTAAGAAAAAAGCTGCCGAATCTGCCAAAGGTTTGCTCGATAACCTGAACCCCTTCAGGAAGAAGAAACCTGTGCAGGACACTACCAAACACTAGTTAAACTGAATTTTAATTACAGCAGATGTTACTTACGCAAAGGGTAACATCTTTTTTTTATTACGCTGCGAACTATATATTTGCTTCCAGGAGCTGCACTGCAAAATTCGATTGCCACATTTGATTGACTAAAGATTTGTCTGCCTGTATGATTAATCATTCAACACAAGTTTATCCAGACTGTTGAAAACCGTGTTTAACGCGTTTCAAATACAGTGAAAATGCCCGGAATGGGGTATTTTCAACGTTGTAGTATTACTGTAGTTTTAATGATCGCATAATCCTGCCTTAAAACTGTTGCATCAATCCTGCCTGTCAAAACAATTGTTTACGTAGACCAGCTTATTGACTAACCCCAAAACCTGTTAAATGAAAAAGAGTTTCATTTACGCACTGACTGCATGTTTATTCATTTTTTCAAAAGCACAAACACAAACTGTATTCGACCCAACCGACCCGGTTATTACTTACAATCCTTCGGCCCCGGCAGGCAGCGCCTCCAATCCCAATGTGCCCGTTGGCGTGCAAATTACGAAATGGGTGCGCGAGCAAAAGATGGGCTGGAATACCGACAAGTTCAAATGCTATACTGTCGGTAATATCCCTTTTCGTTTGCGTTATCCAAATTCTTATGCGCCAAATGCAAATGATGGAAAAAAATATCCACTCATATTATTCTTCCATGGCGGTGGAGAAGCCGATGGCGATATACGCGACAATGAATTGTCCATGATTCACGGTGCGCAGCAGTTTGAACAGAATGTAAACAATGGCGTGATGGATGCTTATCTGTTGTTTCCCCAGAGTAAAACAGTGGGCTGGGACGATTCTTATTTTTCACCGGTCAATGTGGTACTGGATTCGCTGATACAAAATGGAAAAGTTGATCCCGACAGGATTATTGTAATGGGTTTGTCCATTGGTGGAATGGCGGTGGTGTATTATACTACATTGTATCCAAAACGTGTGGCGCGGGCCATACCCAGTTCACCTTCGTTTATTTCCTCTTTCGTAGGAAGTGTTCCCAACATTATTCATATTCCTTTTTGGATTGGCAGCGGCGGCCAGGATACCAATCCTGATCCTGGTTCCGTGCAGGTATTTACTGACGCGATGAAAAACCAGGGAGGATCATTTATCTGGAACCTCTATCCCGATCTTGGGCATTTCATGTGGTACAATCAATGGGCGGAACCGATACTTCCGTCACAATGGAACAGTTCGCATAAGGCCAACCCGCTGGTCTTTTTTGATAAAAAATATTTTTGCCCCGACTCGCCGGCGGTGTCAAAGCTCGGTGTTACGCCAGGTTTTTTTGCCTACCAGTGGGATAAGGACGGAACCATTATCCCCGGAGCTACCAGTAATGAATACACGACAAATGGCTTTGGTTCTTATCGTGCACGGTTTATGCGTACCTCATCTTCAGGATGGAGTGACTGGTCACCCAACCCTGCCGTCATTACACCAACATGCCCACCCATTCCCGGTAATGGTACAGGCCTGAAGGGAAGTTATTTCAATAATATAGCACTCACCACACCAGCCACGCTGGTACGTACAGACGGCACGGTGAACTTCAGTTGGGGCAATGGTTCTCCCGATCCATCTATACCGGTTGATAATTTCTCTGTAAGATGGACAGGAAAAGTACAGCCCATGTTTACCGAAACATATACTTTCTACACGACCAGTGATGATGGTATTCGGTTATGGGTAAATGGCGTACAGCTTATTAATAACTGGACGGATCATGGCCCTACGGAAAACAGCGGATCGATTGCATTGGTGGCCAACCAGAAATATGATATCAAGATCGAGTTTTATGAAAAAGGAGGAGGCGCCACTGCACAATTGCTTTGGTCAAGTCCTTCTGTTGTAAAAAATGTTATACCACAGACACAGTTATACCCTTTTGGTACGGGTGATCCTGTCGCACCTGCCTGTACGAATAATTTATTACCTGCTAATGGCGCAGTTACTGCCACATACAACAGTGCCGCATTATCATGGGCTACGGCCGACAATGCCGCTTCTTATGATGTATACTTGTGGACAGGAGCAACTGCACCTTCCACACCAACTGCCAATGTAACTGTCAATGCATACAATGCCACCGGGCTTACGGGGGCGACTTTATACAACTGGTATATCGTTCCGAAAAATATTGCCGGCGCACCTACCGGTTGTATTGCCAATAAAACCAGTTTTACCACTTCCCCACCACCACCACCGCCACCGGTTTGTACAACCAATACTGCTCCTGCTGACAGTACTGTTACTGCTGCCTATAATACAGCGACACTGACCTGGAATGCAGCAGCTACTGCAACATCGTACGATGTATACTTATGGACAGGAACAACAGCGCCGGCATCTCCTTTTGCAACAGTGAATACCAACTCGTATACAGCAACCGGTTTGATTGGTTCTGTATTATACCGCTGGTATGTGGTTCCGAAAAATGCAGGAGGCAGCGCTACTGGTTGCAATACCAGCACTACCAGGTTTATCACAGCAGCGCCACCGATACCTACCTGTTCTTCCAATGCATCACCGGCGAATGCAGCTACCATCACAACATATAACAATGCAAACCTCAGTTGGATCAGTTCACCTGCCGCTACTTCTTATGATGTATACCTTTGGACAGGTGCAACTGCGCCATCGGTTCCAACTGCCAATGTTTCTTCCAACAGTTATACGGCTGCAGGTTTGACTGGTTCTACTATTTATAACTGGTATGTGGTTCCAAGAAATATTACCGGCACAGCCATTGGATGCGATGCCAATACAACTACATTCACTACAGCCATTCCACCACCACCTTGTGCCATCAACCTGCTGCCGGTAAATGGATCAACCACACCCAGTTACAATGCAGCAACGCTTACCTGGGGCGCAGCAGCTACTGCTACTTCTTACGACGTGTACCTGTGGACAGGTGCAACGGAACCAATATTGCCTACCACCAATGTTACCACACCTGCCTATTCGGCTACTGGTTTATCTGCGGCTACACCTTACAGTTGGTACGTGGTACCAAGGAACGCCAGCGGCAGTGCAGCAGCCTGTGGCTTAACCAATATCACTGGTTTCACTACTGCGCCACCTCCGGGCCCGGGCAATGGTATTGGATTGAAAGGAGATTATTTCAACAATATAACGGTGACAGGTACCCCAGTCATTTCAAGAACAGATACAACGGTTAATTTCGACTGGCAGTATGGTTCTCCGGATCCTGCAATCGGAAATAACAACTTCTCTGCAAGATGGACAGGACAGGTACAGCCATTGTATTCTGAAACTTATACATTCTATACCATCAGTGATGATGCCGTGCGGCTTTGGGTAAATGGCGTACAGATTATCAACAACTGGACAGCGCATGGAACGACCGAGAACAGTGCAACAGTTGCACTGACTGGCGGACAGAAATACGATATTGTGATGGAATACTTTGAAGGTGGTGGCGCTGCTACCGCGAAATTATCGTGGTCAAGTGCATCCACGCCCAAAGCACCTGTTCCGAAAACACAATTATACCCGCCGGGCTTTGTCGATCCTACCCCACCATCCTGCACAGTCAATACATTACCATTGAACGGTGCTACTGTCGGTACACAAACGACTGCTTCACTGGCATGGACTGCAGCGGCAACAGCTACTTCTTATGATGTGTATGTGTGGACAGGTGTTGTGGTTCCATCAGTGCCAACTGCCAACGTAACTACTACGGCATATAGTGCCACGAGTCTTACTGCTTCCACAACTTACAATTGGTATATTGTTCCGAAAAACGGCGCAGGCGCCGCTGCGGGTTGTATTAGTAATAAAACATCTTTCATTACGGCTGATCCGCCACCGGCATGTGCTGCCAATACATTACCGGCAGACGGAAGCACAGTGGCAGGATATAATACAGCAACACTCAACTGGAACGCTGTTGCTACGGCAACGTCGTATGATGTATATACCTGGACCGGTGCGGTGATTCCATCTGTACCAACTGCAAACGTGACAACGAATAGTTATATCGCCAATGGGTTAACTGCTTCCACTACCTACAACTGGTATGTAGTGCCAAAAAATAACAGCGGTAGTGCGACAGGTTGCAGCAGTAATAAAACAAGTTTTGTAACAGCGCCGCCACCGCCGCCGCCCTGTGTTACAAATATTACTCCAGCCAATGCTGCTACCATAAGTCAATCCAATACCGCAACGCTTACATGGAACAGCACCGCCAGCGCCACTTCTTATGATGTGTACATTTGGACAGGAGCCATTGCGCCTTCTGTTCCCATCACCAATGTAAGTACGCTCACGTATACTGCCATCAACCTTGATCCGTCAACAACCTATACCTGGTATGTAGTGCCAAGGAATGCCAGTGGTGCAGACAATACCTGTGGTGTGAATGCGACCAGCTTCACCACCAATATGGCACCACCTTCCTGCACTTCGCTGGTTGCTCCGGCTGATAATGAAACGGTGGCTGGTTATAATACCGCGAATCTTTCATGGAACCCCGCGGCAACAGCTACTTCGTACGATGTATATATTTGGACAGGCGCCACCATTCCATCGGTACCTACGGTAAATGTTTCTACTACCAGCTATACCGCAAATGGTTTATCTGCTTCTACTGTGTACAGATGGTATATAGTTCCCAAAAATGAAGGAGGAACCGCTTTGAACTGCAATGCCAGCCAGCAAAGCTTTACAACAGCGCCACCGCCGCCGCCATTGTGTACAGCGAATATTTCACCTGCAAATGGAACTGTTACACCATTGAATACTTCTGCAGTACTAACCTGGAATGCTGCCGCTACTGCCACCTCTTATGATGTATATATCTGGACGGGTGCGGTGGTACCGTCTGCTCCAACAGCAACAGTCACTACGACTACCTATACTGCAATTGGATTGACTTCCTCTACGGTGTACAATTGGTATGTGGTTCCTGCAAATGGAACCGGAAGCGCAACAGGCTGCAGTGCGAATGCGACCAGCTTTACAACAGCCGTTCCGCCACCAGCTTGTACCAGTAACCTGTTGCCATTGAATAATGCAACCGTTGCAGGAAGCAGTTCCGCCAGTTTATCATGGAGTGCTGCTGCAACAGCTACTTCTTATGATGTGTTCATTTGGACAGGAGCTATCACTCCTTCCGTACCAGTTGCCAATGTCAGCACAACCAGCTATTCTGCAACCGGGTTGAATGCAACAACTGTATACAACTGGTATATTGTTCCAAAAAACAACAGTGGCAGCGCGACAGGCTGCAGTACCAGTAAAACAAGTTTCACAACCGCGGATGCACCACCATCCGGTACCGGCTTACGCGCAGATTATTTCAACAATATAACGGTAACGGGTACACCGGCTTTGACACAAACGGATACCACCGTCAACTTCGACTGGCAATGGGGTTCACCGGGAGCCGCTATTGGCAATAATAATTTCTCTGCAAGATGGACCGGCCAGGTACAACCATTGTTTACCCAAACCTATACCTTCTATGTAACCACCGATGATGGCGTTCGTCTTTGGGTGAATGGCGTACAACTGGTTGACAACTGGGTAAACCAGGGCGCTACAGAAAAGAGCGGTACGATTGCACTCGCTGCAGGACAGAAATATGATATCGTTATGGAATACTATGAAGGCAATGGCGGTGCACTGGCCAAACTATCCTGGTCAAGTGCTTCCACACCCAAAGCCATCATTCCAAAAACGCAGTTGTATTTGCCACCGCCTCCGGCAGCCGTCAATTTTGGTGGATTACATGGAAACGCAGGAACAGATATCAGCACTGAATCACTTAGGCCTGCCAGTATTGCACCCAATCCTGTACTGGCGGGGCAGGCTGTTCGTTTAAATATTTTCAGTGGTAAAATTGGTAAGGCAGCCGTGCAACTCATCAGCAGCAACGGCTTCCTGGTGAAAGCACAACAGGTAAGTGTGTCAAAAGGCGCCAATCAAACCATGATTAATACAACCGGTCTCAGCAAAGGTGTTTACATCATTCGTGTATCAGGCGACGTAATGACATCAAATATCAAACTGATAATCGAATAAATCTATCTGCGGAAATAAAAAAGGGATCATGTTTCATCATGATCCCTTTTTTTATGGTCAATAACTTTATTTTGAAACAGGATGGTATACCACCAGCGGTTTATTGCCAACGGGATTGGCGATAATGGCAACAGGTATATTAAATACTTTCCGTACCAGTTCGGCGGTCACTACCTGTGATGGTTCTCCCTGTTCAACAATTTTTCCCTCCCGGAGGAAAAGAATATTATCAGCATATTGAATAGCCAGGTTGATATCATGCAATACCGCCACCAGTACAATTTTTTCGCTGGTGAAGGCTTTGACGATTTGAAGGAACTGGTGCTGGTAATGAATATCAAGACTGGCAATAGGTTCATCTAAAAACAAATAACGGTTCCCTTCCTTTGGCGATTCCCATATTTGTGCCAGCACCCTGGCAAACTGTACCCGTTGCTTTTCACCACCCGACAAGGTGAGGTAATCCCTTTCAGTAAAATCGGCAATCTCCATCTTTTCAATGGCAGCGCGGCAAATGTCTTCATCCTTTTTTGAAGGGCGGTAGGTAAAATGCGGGTACCTGCCCATCATGACCACCTCGCTAACGGTGAGGGGAAAGTGTAATTCCGGCTGCTGGCTCATCACCGCACGTTTTCGTGCGATAGCAGATTTTTCCAGGTGAAAAATATATGCATCATCGTACCATACACTGCCTGTCTGTGGTTTGATGTCACCACTGAATATTTTCAGAAAGGTAGATTTACCGGAACCATTCGGCCCGACAATCACATGAAACATGCCTGGTTTAAATACCGTATCAATGCCATTGATGATGTGCTTGCTGCCAATGCTGTATGTCAGTTTCTCCACACTAAGCATAGAAACCTCCTTTTTGCTGTTTCCGGCTATTGCTGATGAGCATGTATAAGAATACCGGTGCACCGGTAAAGGCAGTAATGATACCAATGGGAAATTCAGAAGGTGCAACAAGTACACGCGCCACCATATCAGCAACATTCAGTACGATGGCCCCGAGCAGTGCCGATCCAATGGTCAGGAAACGGTTATCGCTGCTGCGCATGATGCGCAACAGGTGCGGAACGATCAATCCCACAAAACTGATCACACCTACAACGGATGTAGCAATTGCTACGATAAAAGTATTCAGCAGGATGATGCGCATTTTTAATTTCTCGGTATTAACACCGAGATAACCTGCTTCCTCTTCTCCCAGCAATAATGCATTTAACGCTTTGCTGTAACGTAGACATAATATAATTCCTGCAACGGTTGAAATGCCAACCATGATGACACTTCTCCAATCTGCACCCGATAATGTGCCCAGGTTCCAGAAGGTAATGCTTCTTGCCTGTGGGTCGCGTGCGATATAGGAAAAGAAACCAGTGCCACCATTCGCCAGTGCATTGACAGCAATGCCTGCCAGTATCATTGTATTGACATTGGTCTTACCAAAAACATTGGATAATTTATAAACGACCATGGTGGCGATAAAGCCACCGGCAAATGCAAACAATGGCAGTAAAAAAGGTCCAACGGTATCTGCATAGGAACCTGCAATAGATTTTCCCATCACGAATATAAAAGCAGCGCCCAAAGCCGCACCGGACGATGTACCAACAATTCCCGGTTCAACAATAGGGTTGCGGAAAAGTGCCTGCATCAATGCACCGGAAACAGACAGCGATGCACCAACAAATGCACAGAGTATTACCCTTGGTAACCGAATCTGGTAGAAGACCTGTTCTTCAATATTGGTAAATGATGTATTTACCTGTATGCCCATGCTTTTGCCAATAAAGGCAAAGATTTTATCGTAGGATAAACTTACCGCACCCACACTTGCGGAAAACAACAATGACAGTACGAGTATCACTGCCATGACGATAAAATAGACTCTGAAGGAAGGTTTCTTTTTTTGCATGAACTATTTCTTATGGATAAGCTCCATTATTTTTTTCACGTTTTCACCGGTGCGTGGCCCAAAATATACCAAATCGTGTTCTTCAATCCTGTAAATGCGGTTGTTCTTTGCCGCCGGTGATAAAGCAATGCCAGGTAATTGCTTGAATTTATCAAGGCTGCCCTGCAGATCGAAACCAAAATCGGTAGCAAGAATTACATCCGGCTGCGCCTGTGCAATGACTTCTGCACTCAAATCATGCCAGCGCTGTGCAGTATCTGCTGCATTCACAGCACCTGCCCATTCCAGCATTTGATTGGGGACACCTTTTCTGCTGAATACAAAATATTTATTTGCCGCCTGGCCAAAATGGATAATCAATACCCTCGGATGATCCGTATATTTAGTACGAAGGCTGTCCAATCCCTTCATATCAGCGTCCAGTTTATCGCATAGCTCAGTGCCTTTTGCTTCATTGTGAAACTCTTTCGCCACCTCCATAATCAACATCTTGGTAGAATCGATTGTTGATCCTCCTTTGAACTCACGAAGCGGGATGCCTACTTTTTTAACCTGGTCAATCACGTGTTCGGGTGCAATATTTCCATCGTGCCACACAACTGACGGATTTAATGAAATGATCCCTTCTGCATTCAGTGCACGGTGATAGCCCACGGTTGTTATCTTCTTTGCAGCTTCCGGGTAGGTACTGGAAATATCAACGCCAACGAGGGATGTGTCGCCACCGACGGCAAATACAATTTCTGTCAGTTGCTTCGATACACAAACAATACGTGTCTTACCATCTGTGTTCCCTGTTTTCTTACCAAAACGGTTACAACCCAGCAACAGGAAGCTGATTCCAAGAACAAAACTGATGCGTTTCATACTACTGTTGTTAAAACAAAGAGGTAACCGGTGGTTACCCCTTTGCTGTGTTACTTAAAAGATATATTTCAAATTCAGCCCGCCGAAATAATTGATTTTATAAGGGGCGGGCAAATAGGCATCCGGTAATTGATTCACAAAAACCATGATGGGATATTGTGTCCCGGTGATATTATTGGCGCCTGCATACAGGTCAATGTCAAAATGATTGGACAACGAACGCTGGAAACCAATTTTTGCATTCAGCAAACTGTAGCTGCTGCTGTTGAATAAACCATCAGACGTAATAGGGAAACCATCTTTGTAGGAATACGTAACATTTGCATACAATCCCGGATTGGTGGTAACATCTATGCCGATATTGCCCACAAACTTGGGAACACCTGCCACTGCTTTTCCATCATACAAAATAGCAGAATCAAGCCCGGCTTTATTTTTTGTATGGAAAGTATAATCCTTGTATTTGAAATCAGAATAGGTAAAGTTGACAAATGGCGAAACAGTGGCAAAGAAACCACCGGAAGATTGATAAGCCGTGTATTTCAGCAAGGCTTCCAAACCTTTGTCATCCTGTTTGCCCCCATTCACAATATAAGAATACAGTGTAACGGTATTGGCAGCGTTTTGAACAGTTACCGCAGTCATCTTATTGGAGAACTTCGCATCAAAGATGGCGAGTTGATAAGAAAGTTTTCCGCTCATCAATGCACCCTTTGTACCAATTTCAAACTGGTTGCCGATTTCAGGTTTCAGGTTGTTGTTGACGATACCCGTACCTGCTGCGCCTGTTACGTATGGTATAAAGAAATAAGAACTTACGGGCGCTTTGTATCCCTTGCTGTAAGAAGCGTAAACAGAAAACTCCCTGCTGAATACTTTATTGATGGCTACATGTGGTGACACCATTCCATCATACGTTTTACTGAATTTGGTGGGAACACGGTTGGCAGAAGCCACATAAAAACGATCATTCAATTCTATTTTCATATTGCTCCAGCCAATACCAGCAGTCAGCGAAAAATCATTCGGCATAGCCAGTGTCCATTCGGTAAACAGGGAAGTTGTTCCTGAAATAGTAAATTGGTTGCTCCGCATGGCACCGATGCGGTTATAGCCGGTAAGGTTATTACTGTCGGCTACCATGGCATAGCCAATGGTTTGTGCACGCTGCTTTTGCGTTTCAACGCCTGTAATACCACTCAGCGAAAAACCCTGGCTCAGTGAAAATTTTGTATCAAATGTTGAACGCAATCCATAGTTAACCGGGTCTTTATCTGTCCAGCCACCGGCAGAACTTGCATTGTTGGTAATACCGGATCCGTACACCGTGGTGGTATTCGAAATAGAACTGCTGAATGCGTAAGTATGCGTAACACCGGCACGGAAACCAATTACCTCAGAATGCGCATTGTTTTTTATATAAGCAGGGTTACCGGAATAGTCAAAATTTTTGTACTGGTCAAGTGTCAGTTCGCCGGCACGTTCATCATAGCTGTTGCTGTAGCCAAAATAAGTATTCAATGTTTGTTTGGCGTTCAATTCAAAATCACCGGCAATATTGACAAAGTTTTTGGTGGAAGCATTGTGCAGGAAAAAGCCATCCGATGTTTGATGTCCATAGTTTACCAGCAGGGATGAATGTTCTGTTGACATCTGGAAATGCGATGTAAAACGTTTCAGCCCGTAACTGCCAAACATAACATCCTGCCCGATGGAAGTCTTTCCTTTTTCAGGTTTAATGGTTTTTAAGTTAACAACACCAGACACAGCAAGACCATACAAAGTACCTGCCGGTCCTTTGGTCACCTCTACATTTCCGATAGAACCAAAATCAATATCGTCCATCACGGTAATACCTTCCGCATCGGTAACAGGGATACCATTCAGGTATACTTTTGAACCCTGCCCGTCAAAATTGCTGCTGACACCGTTTGTACCACGCACACCGTTGCCGTAACCACGGATATTAAATGATTGCCCGGAAGACACGGCCCTGCGTTGCATAGTTACACCCGGTACATTGCCATTGATCGCATCATCCAGGTACAGGCCATTGCTTCTCTTCAACTCTGTTGTGGTGAGTTTGGTGATGGAAGAAGGCTGGTATAAAATAGATTTGTTCTGGTTGGAGGTCGCGGTAATTTCCACTTCATTCAGCAGGTGACCTGCATGTGCCAGCAAAATATTCAATTCATCATCGCAGTTTTTAATGATAACCTGTACGGGTTCATACCCGACAAAAGAAACGGTAATACGATTTGTTTTACCGCAGTCAATAGAAAACTGCCCGTCTTTATCAGTGGTCGTACCACCCTTTCCTGCAAATGAAATGGTAGCGCCTGCCAGCGGGTTTTTTGTATCTGCATCGGTTACTTTACCCTTCACGGTCTTTTGTGCAATAGCAGCAATGGAAATAAAGGAAAATATAGTCAATAGTATAATCAAGTGTTTCATGGATCAATTTTTTTTAGAAAATAAAATGGGAAAAAGCACGCCATCCAATATGATGGTTTTGTTTGCTTACTGCAAACAGGACTGATGATGCGGACACCTTGTATTCGCCATCAAAAAGATAATATGGTGATCAGGCTTTAGGAGGAGGAACAGTGATGCTGGCCGCCTGTTGCAATAAAGATGCATCGTACATCATAAAAACGCGGGAACTGGCAGGTACCAGTGCCTGGTAAATATTGTCGGGAATGATAATGGCATCATATACCAATTTAAACACCGGCATTTTGCCATCCTTGCCGGGTGTCTGTTGTTGAGAACCAGTTTGTGTTTTCATTTTCTCCACCAGCCGGCTTTCTTTTTCATCATCCAGGCAAAGCAGGAGTTTTTTACCGTTGACTTCCCTGTTGCGTACCACATCATACATCCGGTCATTCAAAGAAAATTCTTTTCCTTCTTCTTCCCAGGAAATAGTAGCCGCATTGTCCTGTACACTGATGGCCGTTAATTCATTGTCAGGAATCGATTGTAGCAGCCGGCTTTTTATTTCTTCGCGGGCCATATTTCTGTATATGACACCGGTGAAGTAATAGCCCATTTGGCTGTAAAGCAGGATCAGCAGGAGCGCTATAACGGTAATTTGCCTCAGTCAGATTGGTTTAGGTTGCGAATATAAGGAATACTGAATTTATTTCGTATTGTCAGCATTGGAAGCCACCAATAACAAATCATTTGCATCATATAACTCTGCGATGCGCTATTTTGTTGTTTTATCCACCGCCAACTTTTCTTTTATGAGTGATATCAACGAAACTATCCAGGAATCGGTAGAACATGCCGGTCAAAGCAAAATCAATGCAACGGTAGCCATATTCGTAGCCATTACCGCTACGTTTATGGCGCTCTGTAATGTCAAAGACGGAAATATTGTACAGGCCATGTCGCAGGCACAGGCACATGGAATAGATGCCTGGTCTTATTTCCAGGCAAAAAGCACCAAACAATCCATAGCAGAAAATTCACTGGAACTATTAAAAACACAGCATGTAGCGGGCAGCGATTCTGCCATTAAAAAGTATGAAGAGAAAATAGCGCGGTATGAAAAGGAAAAGGCTGAAATAAAAGCACAGGCCGAAGGTTATCAAAAGGAATATGATGATATTAATGTCTTCGACGATCAATTTGATATGACCGATGCTTTCCTTTCCATTGCCATCGCCTTGTTTGGTATTACGGCGCTCACACAAAAAAGATGGTTGCTCTATTTTGCTTCCGGGCTAAGTTTACTCGGTATTATATTGGGGTTGGCAGCGTTTATGAAAATCAGTTTGCATTCCGATTTCATTTCCCGGATACTTGGCTAGCAGTAAAACAATGGAAAAATGCGTAAGCGAGATTGACCAGGGTGGCCATAAAAAAGAAAAACAACCTGAGTGGTTGTTTTTCATCGGAAACTGAATTTTCCCGGACGGTTTTTCTACGGATTGGATGGTTTTGGACAGGTACGAATCAAATTGGACATTGGACAAAAGAAACATGCTAACATCATCTAGCATGGTTTGCACATCAAACTTAAATTAAAAAGGCATTAAATGCACAATTGTGGAAAACTGTTTTCCAATTCGCAGAAGAAAAATGACTGCGATCAAGCAGAAGAAAATATTTGTAATAGAAATGACTACAGCCGTATAAAGGTTCTACTTATAGAATATCCTCCCCGTTGTACTGGTAACGTTCTTTGATTTTACGCATTACTTCGTCCATGGATGCCCGGTGGTCTTTGGCGCTCCATTCACCACGCTCCCACTTATCCAATTCTTCGTCTATATGTTTCTGTTGTAGTGCAGACATTTTATCAATCAACAGATCGGAAATTTCTTTCTGTTTCTGGTAAAACACCTTCTTCTTTTCGGAATTTACTTCCTTGTCCTTGCGTATTTCATTTTCAGAAGCAGCCATCTGCACCAGTTCTTCCTTTGCCAGGGCAATATCATAAGGCCCTGTTGGCATGATCAGTTTGGATAATATCGGGCCCACTTCAATTAATATGATTAGCATGGATAACAACAAGCTTGTCCACAATACGCTGCTCTCTTCCGATGCCAAATCGGTCAGGGCTTTATTACGTTCGAGGAAACCAACATTGTTCTTCACCGTTCCTTCATACTGTTTGCGTTTATCTTCCAGGGAAGCCTTTGCCGAAGCAAGGATGGTATCCTGTGCATGAATATTCGTTTCCAGTTGTCTTAATTCAGGCGTAAACTGCAACAACGCTGCCTGGTAAGCATTCATCTTTAACTGGGTCAGTTGTTCAATGCCCCTTTGCCCTGATCCACCTGTACCATCTGCTTCCTGAACATAAGCTTGCTGCAGGCGGTGCAATGTATCTTCCAGTGCAAGTTTTCGGTTCATCAGGCGGTTGCGTTCTGCTTCGGCGGTTTGCATCAAAGCAGTATTTTCCCTTTGCAGGAGGCTATCGTTTAATAATATTTTGTTGTGCATATTCTGCGCCACCCGTGTATCGATTTCCTTTTCAAATATTTTCAGTTCCAGCGGGCGGGCAATGGTAACGCCAATCAGTAATGCCAGCGCCATCCGCGGAACAGCCATCCACAATTGTTTGTTCTTGCTGATGCCATACTTGCGCATGGTAGATACCAGGAAACGGTCGAAATTGAAAATGATAACACCCCATATCAGTGCGAACAAAATTGTCCAGGTAATATTGCCAAATACACTGTAAATAGCATAGCCCGCAGAAATGGCTGCCAGCACAAAAGTGGCCAGTATTACACCACCCAGGCCGGAATACTTGGCATGTTCGGAAGGATATTCCTTTAATAAATCCTGGTGTGCACCGGCACACCACCACAGAAATTTTGTATCAGATTTTTTACTGTTCCCCGAAAACGAATCGTAACTGTACAGGCTGTCCACCTGGCCATTGGTTGTAGCCATAATAATAGATTGCAGTAGTAAAAAGTAAAAATTGCCTTATAGAAGTTGAAGTGGGAACAGGCAAATAACGGTGATTCCGCTCAGTAAATTGCAAAGGAAACGTGAAAAGAAATGGATGCATGGGCTAGGCAGGCATCAAATCGGGATAAGATCGGTAATAATCGCTTTCACACCCATTATCATCATCGCCAGTACTACTACCCATCCAATAATGCTTAACCAAACAGGATGTTTGTAGGATGACACGAGTTTCTTATTAAATACTGCGAGCAACATCATGGCCAGTGCAACGGGTAATATCAAACCATTTAAAGCCCCCACTACAATCAGTACTTTCACCGGTCGCCCAATGAAGGCAAAGATCATCGCAGAGATAATAATAAAAACAGTGGTCACTATACGGTGGTTCTTTTCAATCCAGGGATGAAGGCTGCGCAGAAACGATACCGATGTATAGGCAGAACCCACCACCGAAGTAATGGCAGCACTCCATAATACAATACCAAAAATGCGGTAACCAATATTACCGGCGGCTATCTCGAATACCGAAGCAGCAGGGTTTTTTTCATTTAATATGCCACCTGCCATAACCACACCCAGCGCTGCAAGAAACAACAACACCCGCATGGTTGACGCCAGTAAGATGGCCGTTATACTTCCCTTTGTCACTTCTTTGATATGATCTTTTCCTTTCACACCTGCATCAAGCAGGCGGTGTGCACCGGCAAAACTGATATAACCACCCACTGTTCCGCCGACCAGTGTAAGAATGGCCGTAGTTTTAATCTGAGTGGGAAAGAAACTGTGTTTTATCGCTTCCACTATGGGGGGATGCGAATTGATGGCTACATACAATGTCAGTCCGATCATAATAAAGCCAAGAATTTTTGCAAACCAATCCATGGCAACGCCTGCTTCTTTAAACCAAAAGATCAACAAGGCAATCACGGTACTGATAACAGCACCCGTCAATGTATCAGTTCCCAGTGTTACATTCATACCAAGGCCTGCACCGGCTACATTGCCAATATTAAAAGCCAGTCCGCCCAATACTACCAGTGCAGCGAGTACATAACCCATACCAGGCAACATGGTATTGGCAATATCCTGCGCTCTTTTTTCTGTAATGGAAACAATACGCCAGATATTCAGTTGTGCTGCAATATCCAGTAAAATGGAAACGAGGATGACAAAACCAAAACTGGTCAGCAACTGCTGGGTGAATACGGTGGTTTGTGTAATAAAGCCCGGGCCAATGGCAGAAGTGGCCATCAGGAAGGCAGCGCCAAGCAGAACGGAAGAAGTAGATTTTTTAGTCAACTATTTATCTGGATGGAGCGGTGATGGAAATATGATGTTGTTTCAGGGTTTCATATAGGGCGCGTGCAAAGTCCAGCACATGGGCGCCATCGCCGTGAATACAAATGGTAGCCGCATCAATGGAAATGTTTTTTCCTGTAACTGCGGTTACAGATTGCCGTTGCACCATTTGCAGTACCTGATCCGTTGCGGCGCTGACAGATGTTATCATAGCATTGGTTTCCGACCTCGGTGTCAGGCTGCCATCTTCCTGGTAGGTCCTGTCGGCAAACACTTCACTGCAGGATCTCAATCCAATATTGCCTGCAATTTTTATTAAAGCACTTCCGCTAAGTCCATAAAGGATCAACGATTTGTCATAATCTTTTACCGCGTTACAAATAGCTTCGGCCAGCACCTCATCCTTTGCAGCCATATTGTACAAAGCACCATGCGGTTTCACATGGTGCAATTTGGTTCCCCTGATTTTTAAGAAAGCATCCAGCGCACCTATTTGATATAACACCATATCATATACCTGCGAAGGAGATAATTGCCGGTTGGTCCTCCCAAAATTTTCCCTGTCTTCAAAACCAGGATGCGCTCCAACACACACACCAGCCGTGAGTGCTGCATCTGCCAGTTCATGCATCGTATGTGCATCACCGGCATGAAAGCCACAGGCAAGGTTTACCGAACTAAGGAATGGCAGCAATGCAATATCCTTTTCAATGGAATATTCCCACAACGTGGTGCTTTCACCCATATCGCAGTTCAGGTCAATTGACGGCATACCAGTTCATTCAAATGATCAAAGCAGGCCCTTTTGACAATTGCCATGTCCTGCATCTGTGAAAATAACAATTCTTCAGCCTTGCTTATACCTACTTCTGTAAAACGGAAACTGTCACTCGGTCTTAACTGTGCCAGCTTGGGCAGGTGTGCAGAAATAATATGTGCCAGCCGCGGGTAACCACCTGTTGTCTGGTGATCGGCCATTAATATTACCAATTGGTTATTGGGTAACAACTGAACCGTTCCAAAACTCACACCTGTCGAGACAAGTTCCACAGGTTCTTTTAACTGGAGCTCCTCTCCTTTTATCTGGTAACCCATCCTGTCGGAAGAAGGATGAATGATAAAATTGCTTTGTGTAAATGCTTCCCTGCTGGCGTCGGTCAGTTTATTCCATTCATTGCCCGGTACGAAAAATATTTCGTGCGGGTACTGATATACTTTACCAGCAACTGCGCGCCAGTTGAGCGGCATAAAATCTTTTCCTTCTTTCATCAGGCCGGCAAAATAGATAGTGCTTTCCCTGCAATGCAGTATATCTCCTTTTTGTAATGACTTTCCATGAAAGCCTCCGGCCCCCGCTTTCAAATGCGTGCTGTAACTATCCAGCCATTTGTCAATTTCAAAACCGCCATGTACGGCAAGGTAACACCGCGCACCATGTGCAAGTGCAGGGAAATGGAGGACGGTATTCTTTCGGATAATAATGGGCTGCCACAACGGTAACGGATGATCATTTAGGGTAGGTGTAAAATCTGCACCTGTAATACTGATAAGTGTGTTCTGTTCGAACAAAATATGCGGCCCGGGAAAATGTATTTCCAGCACTGCTTCGCAGGATTCATTCCCCACCAGCATATTGGCTGTTGCAGCCGCATACTGATCCATGGCACCACCTTCGTTGATACCGCGGCTGCCATACCCATACCTTCCCTTGTCCTGGAAAGTATCCTGCAAACCTGGTTTGATAATGGACAATGACATGCGTTCTTTTTTTGTTTCCCGAATTATTATTCTTCGTATTTGATGCGCACTAATTCCTGTTCTTCCATTTCATAAAATGCTTTTGTGGTAATAGGATAAAACTGAACACGGTCCCCCGTACGGAACAGCGTGCTTCCATGGCTATCGGGGTGAAATAATTTTACCGGTGTTCTTCCCAGTATATGCCATCCGCCGGGACTGTTAAATGGATAGATGCCTGTTTGTGAACCCGCAATGCCAACACTGCCTGCCAGAACAGCTACCGGTTTGGGTTTCCTGGGCAAGACCAGCCGCGAATCCAGTGAGGCCATATAGGGGAAGCCGGGAAGAAAACCGATCATGTATACCCGGTAGGTCACCGATGTATGAATGTCGATAATGTCTTCTCTCAACAATTGCTGCTGCTGCGATACAAATGCGGTGTCAGTGCCAAATGAATCATCGTAGCACACGGGCAGGCGGATCAACCGGTGGCTGTCTTCACCAGGTGTCAGTGACAAATAATAGGACTGCGACAATTTTTGCTGTATCCAATCAAATACCGGGGTTGTTACACCTGGTATTTTTTTTACGGCAACGGGATCATAAAGTATGGTAAGGGAACTATAGGCAACGATGATGTCTTTCAGCCCGTCGAAGCTATTCGCCTGCAGCCAGGCCTGCATGGCCAGAATTTTATTATTCAGTTCTTCATTGATAACGCTGCCCAGTTCAATAGTGGCAGCAGAATCGCCCAGGCAGAATATATGGTAATTTTTATCCAATGAAGCAGTTGGCAGTTGAATGAATAAATGTACTGATTTCTGTGGTAAAGCCACAAGGGTTATCAAATCTCAAAATTCAAAAGTCAAAAAGCAAAAAAAGAGGAAACAGCAATCAGCATTCAGGCATTAAAGGTAAAAACCCCAAACTTAAAACTTTAAACCATCAGCCATGAACTATATGCCAAGAACTATCAGCCATGAGCTATAAACTATAAACTATGTCCCGTCCATTTCACAGCAACATTTCCGCATTTCGTCTCATTTGTTTCCAGCGATATTCAATAGAACAGAAATTTACATGTGATCCAAATGCAGTGCTATTCACCCGGAAAGTGAGTGCAACTGCCAGGCGGGTTTAAAAAGTAACATTGGGTTAAAATAAATTCCCGAAAATATAAATATTGTTGCAGTCAATTGTACATCTTTCAACATAAAACAAACACACTGATATGAAACAAGTTTCGACCGAATCAAAGAAGAACCTAAGATGGTATATGCGTTACCTGCACAACAAGATTGGTTTTTTTATTTCCGGCCTGGTGATTATTTACGCGCTGAGCGGTTTGGTGCAAACCTACCGCGATACAAATTTTTTAAAGCACGATGTATTGCATGAACAACAGGTGAAGCCGGGTATGAATGAAGAACAGCTCGGGCAGGGATTGCGGTTGCGCGGTTTAAAAGTTACAAAAACAGAAGGTTCGCTTTGGTATTTTAAAGAAGGTACTTATGATACGGCTACCGGCCAGGCTAAATATACCACGAAGGAATGGTACAACTGGATAACGCCATTTACAGAATTGCACAAAACCTCCAGTAAATCTATCGGGCATTATTTTACCACATTGTTTGGGTTTTGTATGTTGTTTATGTCTATCTCAGCGTTCTGGATGTTTAAACCCGGTACCAAACCATTCAGCAAGGGAGTACTGTTAACCGCTTTTGGTATCGTGGCAGCCATCATCCTGATATTTATAATTTAGGCAAAATTTTAATAGCTGTGAAATTAGAAAACAACTGGCAACAATAAACCATTCCTTTCGAACGACGTCTTTCGTCATTAAATAATTATGCTTTTATACTAATCGCGATCATGGTGCCGGTGGTGCCTTGTTTCTACATCTATTTCAAAACTGACGCCCGCAGGTGGCGGCACGTGCCGGCGATCATACCATCCTCTTGTATGATGATTATAGTGATGGTAATAATGTGTTTCGTAACAACCGGTGAAAGAAAATAATGCAACCAGGATGGTCACCATAAAACCAGGTCTTCGTATGAATGAACGTTTCATAAATAATACATTTGACAGGCATAGTCCTAAAACCCTGCCAGAGAAAACAGCGCAGATACAGCAGCGCATGCCTGTAAAAAAACAACAAATTGTAGACTTTTATACCCATTTGGCTGCGAATGGCAGTTATAATGTCTTTGATTGAACCAGGTATCACTGCAACCAAATTTGATTTTATGTAGTTTCGTGTGGAATTATTACCGGCACTTTAACAACATCATTGCCATGGTGTATCATATTTTAAATGGTGACGCACTTGCTTATAGTTTCCCCGGCGCATCCATACCGGGAGGTACCATCGTTGTCCGGGAAGCATTAATTGAGGGAAACCTGGCAGGAGATAACCTGCCGGATTTTTGGCAAACAAGGGCCCGGCATATCGGTGTTCCTGAAGCTGAATATTACAGCTATGTTGTAAAGGAGTTTGAAAAAATAATGCAGGCACCCGGCAATTCCGAATTCAACCTTTGGTTTGAATACGATCTGTTCTGCCAGGTCAATATGTGGTTTGTGATATCGCTTATCAATAGCTTGCCGGTTGAGAAAAAAGTATATGCTGTGTATACCACTTACCTGGATAAAACCAGCGACCAGTTTTGGAATGGTTTTGGGCAGGCAAATGCAGACGAGATTTCTTTTTGTTTTACCCACCGTAGAACATTAAGTAATGTTGACTTACAATTGGGACAGGAATTATGGGAGGCCTATAAGAATGGTTATCTTGATGGGTTGGTACACTTATCAAAAAGACGGTCTGCAACTTTCCCCTACCTGGAAGAAGTAATACAGGCACATGTTGACCGGTTTCCAAAAGACGGTACGAAAGGCCGGCCCGAACAGGTTCTTGAAGACATTGCAAAAAATGGTTGCACTGATTTTAATGAAGTGTTTAAAGAGTTCTGGAAAAAGGAAAGTATTTATGGCTTCGGCGACCTGCAGGTAAAACAACTGTATAATAAGGTAATGAACGACCACTAATATTCAGTATATTTCATCTGCTCATTGAGCGTAAGGTTATTGTCATCCAGTTTACCTGAGAAAATATAAAGCATGAAAAAAAGTATCAAATATCTTTTGCTATTATTGGTGGTTTGTTTTATAGCCGGGTTCGCTTACATAAAATACAAAACAATATACAAGGGCTCCGCTAACATTATCCTGTTAAATTTAGGACAGGATTATACTCCCTTTAAGGATATCGTCAAACTTCCCCAATTTAAAAACAAGGTAATTTATGTGGACATTTGGGGAACCTCATGTCCACCCTGTTTTGATGAATTAAAAAACTATACCCCGCTCCTGACAAAAAGATATAAGGACTCGGCCGATATTGCATTTTTATACATCTGCATCGACAGGCACCCATTCCCGGAATTAAGGTGGAAAGAAAAACTCGAAAAATTTCAGCCGAATGGGTATCATATCGTGGTGGACGAAAAAGCAGAAGTAAAATTGGCGACAGACATCGTAGGGCAGGCAGTAGACGGAAAATATTTTCCATACCTGCCCTGCTACTTAATCGTCGATAAAAAAGGCAACATAGTAAAGCGGCCAACGGCAGATCCGGGAAGTGGTGAAATGCTGCCCAGCGCTACAACTTTACTCTATAAACGGCTTGACTCAATTCGACATCTCTGAGTTTTTCGAAAGTTACTTCGGAAAAAAGGTTGGTGATTATTTGCTGCTCTTTACTCTAAGTGCTGTTGTGATTTATTACGGTCATCTTTTTGTCCGCTCATAATAAAAAGTAACAGCCCCACAGCCAAATGTTTTTGTATTTAATAGTGAAAGATCAATTCTGTCCCTGATGTCTCTGAACAAAGGCAGGCCGCTACCAATAATAGTAGGCTGAACGCTGATCTGGTATTCATCTACCAGGTCAAGCTGCGACATAGCCACTATCAAACTTGGGCTGCCGGCTAAAATGCTTTTACCCGCCTGGTTTTTGAGCGCTTCAATTTCCTCTTTATTGATTTCATTTTTCAAAACTGTATTTTTCCAGTCAACACCTCTTAGCGTGCGGGAATAAACAATTTTTGAAATATTGTCAATAGAAACCGCAAAATCATCGGTTGCCTTGTTACCCGTAGGTTTTTTTACAACTGTAGGCCAATAACTTTCCATAAGCTGGTAAGTAATCCTTCCATATAAAATGGTACCTGAGTTGTTTAACAAGTCGGTATAATGCTGGTGTATTTCATCATCAGCAATCATAACCGTATGGTCACAAAACCCGTCTAGTGTCATATTGAAGGCCGCAATTAGTTTTCTCATTTTACTATATTTTAAACAAGAAGGCCCCGAAGATAGGATACAACATAAACAGAGGGGAATCCCAAATTCACTCAAAAAATCAACAATCAAAGGTAAAAAAAGTAGCCGGGAGACTGTAGTCGGGTTAAAACCTGAAAATCCAAACGATGAACCTCCTGCTATAAACTCCAAATCCCAAATTCAAATTCCAAAATGTAAACCCAAAACTATCAACTATGAACCGTTCTCCCATCTAAAACTGTTTCGACAAAAAAATTCTATCCACAAGTCTCATTCTTTCTTTTTATTTTTCTGTTGCCAATTGCAGGGATATATAACCGTGTTAACCCTTCGTTTGCATCGCCCCCGCCAGCTTATTTTTCAGGATCTGAACATGAGATAGGGTGTTTTTTCATTTTTAGGCAATGGGTATTTTGTAAGTGCCACCCGGACAGGTCTTCGCTGCCCTTGTTACCGTCCCTGGTTAATCGACAGGAAGCCTTCCGGGTTTTTTATCTTTGACTTTAAGTCCCCGCAGTGTCTTCCCCAAGAGACGCTGCGAATATGTGATCGTCACCCGAAACCGAAAATTGCATTTTACCTTTTTGATTTTTGACTTTTTTAATTCCCCGCAGTGTCTTCCACAGGAGACGCTGCGAAAATCGTGATAGCATTCAGGAACTGAAAGTTGCGATTTGTCAATTCATCTTTTGATTCTTGATTTTTGACTTTTGAATGTTGAACTTTGTTTTTTGTTTCTTTTTCACACCCATACCATTATTATTGTACCACTATTACCGGCCGAAAAGCACCTGTTAGTGAGCTATTTTTGTTGAAAGTTAACGCTCGTTATCCGGCCCAGCCCGGTGCACCAATTTGCTGATTTCACCGTTATACACTAAACTTGCACGCCAACAGGCCTATTTTAAACCAGTTTAATTGAAACATGGCGAAGAATTTACTGATTGTGGAGTCTCCTGCGAAAGCCAAGACGATCGAAAAAATCCTGGGTGAAGATTTCGAGGTGAAAAGCTGTTACGGTCATATCCGCGACCTTGCAAAAGGCGATATGGGTATTGACGTATCCAATAAATACAAACCCACCTACATCGTTCCGGAAGACAAGGAAAAAGTAGTGAAGGAACTGAAAAGCATCGCCAAAAAAAGCGGCGAAGTATGGCTGGCAACGGATGAGGACCGCGAAGGGGAAGCCATTAGCTGGCACCTTTGTGAAGTATTGGGCCTCGACCCCAAAAAAACAAAACGCATCGTATTTCACGAAATTACCAAGCCTGCCATACAAAAAGCAGTGCAGCAACCGCGCACTGTCGATATGAACCTCGTAAATGCACAGCAGGCGCGCCGCATCCTCGACCGCATTGTGGGTTTTGAACTCAGCCCCGTGCTCTGGCGGAAGATGAGCATGGGGAGCAACCTTAGCGCAGGCCGTGTACAAAGTGTAGCCGTTCGTATCATTGCAGAACGTGAGAGAGAAATCAATGCCTTCACGCCCGTCAGCACATTTCGCATCGAAGCGTTGTTCACAGCCAATGACATTACAGGCAAACCGGTTACCTTTTCTGCCGAAGGAAAGAAACAATCCAACGCAGAAAATGCAGAAGCATTTTTGAAGAGTTGTGTGAATGCCAATTATAAAGTATCAGACATACAGGTGAAGCCGGCAAAGAAATCGCCGGCAGCACCGTTTACCACTTCTACCCTGCAGCAGGAAGCATCGCGCAAACTGGGTTACTCCGTAAGCCGGACCATGCTGCTGGCACAAAGACTCTACGAAAGTGGTAAGATCACTTATATGCGTACCGACAGCGTCAGCCTGAGCGATACCGCCATGGAAGACGCCAAAAACCAAATCACCAGCCAGTACGGGGCCAAATACCACTACCCGCGCCAGTATAAAAATAAAAACGAAAACGCGCAGGAGGCACACGAAGCCATTCGCCCTACCTATATGGAAAATAATACCATCGAAGACAACGATGGCAAACGGCTGTATGAATTGATTTGGAAACGCACCATGGCATCGCAGATGGCCGATGCAGAACTGGAGAAGACAACAGCCAAAATACAAATCTCTACCAATAAGGAAGAACTGACAGCTACCGGTGAAGTATTGAAATTTGATGGCTTCCTGAAAGTGTACCGTGAAGATCGCGATGACGACGATGCGGAAGACGAACAGGCAGAAGGTATGCTGCCACCACTCACCGTTAACCAGCAACTGCCATTAAAAGAAATGCTGGCCACCGAACGTTTCAGCAGGCCACTACCAAGATATACCGAAGCATCGCTGGTAAAAAAACTGGAAGAGCTGGGCATTGGCCGCCCATCTACCTATGCGCCCACTATTTCCACGATATTGAAAAGAGGTTATGTGGAAAAGCGTGACAAAGAAGGTGTAAAGCGTGCCTTCCGCATATTGAAACTGAAGAACAATACCATCAGCAAAGAAACAGATGAAGAAAATACAGGCGCAGAGAAATCAAAATTGTTCCCATCGGATCTGGGTTTGGTGGTAACGGATTTTCTCAAACTGTATTTCGACGATATCATGGACTATGGTTTTACCGCCCGCATCGAGGAAGAATTTGACGAAGTGGCGCAGGGAAAAATTAAGTGGAATGTAATGATCGACGATTTTTATCTGCCCTTTAAAAAAGATGTTGACAATACCATCGAAACTGCCGAACGTGCCAGTGGCGAACGCGAGCTGGGTATCGATCCCGTAACCGGTAAAAAAGTTATTGCACGCATGGGTCGTTACGGCCCGATGGTGCAGATCGGCGATTCTAATAATGAAGAAGAAAAACCCAAGTTTGCAAAGCTGAAAGTAGGGCAAAGCATTGAAACGATCAGCCTTGATGAAGCGATGGAACTGTTTAAACTGCCGCGCAACCTGGGCCAGTTTGAAGACAAGGATGTAACCGTCAACATTGGCCGCTTTGGTCCCTATATTGCACACGATGGAAAGTTTTATTCACTGGGGAAAGAATTTGATCCCTATACCATCAACCTCGATGAAGCGGCGCCGATAGTAGTGGAAAAACGTGCTGCCAAAGAACAACGCACTATTAAAATATTTGAAAAAGAAAAAATACAGTTGCTCCGCGGCCCTTATGGCCCTTATATCAAACAGGGTTTGCGCAACTATAAACTGAGCAAGGAACAACAGGAACGTGTGGCAGATCTTACCATTGAAGAAGTAAAAGCTACTATTGAAGAACTGAAAGCCAATCCGCCGAAGAAAGTACCGAGGAAGAAGAAATCCTAAGGTTCATGACGGCATATTGAAAAGAAGCAGGAAACTAACATAAAGTAATCAGGTTTCAGGGGAAAATTACAAATCCTAAGAACCAAGATCCAAATACTAAACTAAACACTCCCGACTTCAGACTATAGACTGTTATTCAAATTTCAAGAACCAAACGCAAAACTTTAAACTAAAAACTATAAACTTTACTCCCGACTTTCGACTACCGACTATAGACTATTATTCAAATTCTAAATTGCCCACCCCACCTGGCACAACTTTCCATAAAAGACATGGAACTCCCTTAAAAATGCCTTCCTAACATCTGTGGAAAATTTGCATTAGTTCGTCTGGCTATTTGCAGCGAAATTTATTCGAGATTCATTAACAATAATTTTCACGGTACAGGCGTCTTACAATAGACAACCCCGATTTCCATATCCTTTAAGCCGTAACTACATGGAAGAAACTAAAGAAATATCGGCCCTTTTTCACCTGATCGACGATCCCGATGAAGAAGTTTTTGTCACCATCAGCGAACGCATCGTATCATTTGGAAAGGGCATCATACCCAATCTTGAAAACCTCTGGGAAAACACACCACAGGAAGTTATCCAGGAAAGAATTGAACTCCTCATCCACCGGCTCCATTACCGCGACCTTACCGAAGAGTTTAATCACTGGAAAAGTCAATCGGAACAGGATCTTTTGTATGGTGCCTTGCTTGTAGCCAAGTACCAGTATCCTGAACTGTCTACCACCACCGTATATGCCGAGATAGAAAAAATGCGCCGGAATATCTGGCTCGAATTAAACAGTTACCTCACACCCCTCGAACAGACCAATGTAGTTACCACTATTTTATACAACTACTACAATTTAAAAGGTGCTGAAATCAACTACAGCGAGCCCAACGAATTTTTGATCCACAAAGTACTCGATGGTAAACGCGGCAACGCCATGGCCAATGGCATCATCTATATGATTCTAGCCGAATTGCTGGATGTGCCCATTCGTGCCATCAACATACCACGGCAGTTTATACTCGCCTACTTTGATGTGGACTACAACTGGCAGCTACCATCCAATCCTGCGCATAAGATACAATTCTACATCGACCCCACAACAGGGCATGTATTTACACACAAAGATGTAGAGACCTATTTTAAAAGGATATCAGTGCCGCCAACAGCGTCTTACTTCAAACCTGTCAGCAAGAAAAGAATTATTCAATTCCTGCTGGAAGAACTGGCAAAATGTTTTGAAGATCCAAAAGCACAATACAAGAAACAGGAACTGCTGATCCTGGCGGATTCACTGGCTGAGTGAAGTCATAATTAGTAATTAATAATTAAGAATTAATAATTCGGATTATCACGCTTACATGTTTCTGCAACTGGGAAGAAAACACTATATACTTCTTGAGAAGAAGAATCAGTCAAGTTAGATTATTCCATTTTTTAATTAGCAATTAAGAATTAATAATTCGGATACTCGCGCTTATATGTTTATGTAAATTGAATGAAGTATATTTCTTACATCTTAAAAAGAGAATCAAGAAGGTTAGGAGATTCCAATTCTTAATTATTAATTTTTAATTCTTAATTAAAAAAATCGCCACGAAGTTGGTACTCCAATGGCGATTGTATTTTCAAAAAAATAAGTGCGTCAAATTCCCAGCTTATTAAACCCTTCGCGGTATTCGCGGCGGACAAACTGGTTGGCCTCATCGAAATTGGTAATCTTCATATTCTTTGCATCCCACAATAATTTCTTTCTTCCGGGCCATCCCCTTCCGTTACTTCCCTTGATGAGATAACTTCTTAAGGCGAGGTTACCCATTAAGATCGTTTCTGTCAGTGGACCGGCATAGTCAAAGGAAGAACTCAGTTCATTTTTTCCGTATCCGGCAATGCAGGCATTCACCCACTGGACATAGTGCCCTTCGGGAACCCGTGCAATTGTCTTAGGGACGTTTACTTCTTTGGTCCTTGATGTAGGCAGTAGCGTGGGATTAGAACCATAGGTACCACACATGATTTTTCCCTTTGTGCCGGTAATGATCACACCTCCGCCATCATCACCACCCATTACTTCGTTGGGGCCAAGTTCTTCCGGTCTTTCAGGAACAAGACCTCCATCCATCCAGTATAAGGCTACATCTGGCTTACCTTGTTTACCGGGGAATTTCAATTTAATGGAAGAAGATACCGGGCAACTTTCGGGGTAGTAAGATGCATTCCACATTCTTTCATACACGGCACCCACGCTGCATTCTACTTCAGTAGGATAACCAAGGCCTACAGTTTTAAATGCCGGGTCAATCAGGTGGCAACCCATATCTCCCAGCGCCCCGGTACCAAAAGCCCAGAATCCGCGCCAGTTGAATGGAACATATTCCTTATGATAAGTTTCCATTTGAGCAGGGCCAATCCATAAATCCCAGTCCAGTTCTTTTGGCACTTCATCAGTACTCTTGGGGCGGCCAAAACCCTGCGGCCATACCGGGCGGTTGGTCCAAACATGAATAGCAGTGGCATCACCAATAATTCCTGCGTTGTACCATTCACGCATCAGACGCACCCCATCACCCGAAGAACCCTGGTTGCCCATTTGCGTCACCACTTTATACTTAATTGCTGCTTCAGTAAGCATGCGTGCTTCGTAAATATCATGTGTCATGGGTTTTTGTACATACACATGTTTGCCCAGTTGCATAGCAGATATGGCTGCTACTGCATGAACGTTATCGGGGGTAGACACAGACACCGCATCAATGTTTTTATGCTCCTTGTCGAGCATCTCACGGAAATCTTTGTAACGTTTGGCATTGGGAAAACGCTTGACAGAAGTTGCAATCTGCCTGTCATCCACATCGCACATAAACGCAATATTGGCATTGGGGCTCTTGGAAAACTCAAACAAATCACTCTCCCCTTTTCCTCCTGCACCTATACCTGCTATATTGAGTTTATCACTAGGCGCCACAAAACCTCTTCCCAGTACATGACGTGGAAGAATAAAGTAGCTTCCGGCAACGATGGAAGCATTCCTGATGAATTTTCTTCTTGATTCGGAAACCTTGTTTTTTTTCTTTTGGCTCATGATGTAATCGTTGATGATGGTTGTATGTAAATCGGTATTAAAGGTTCACTGCAATGAAACACTACACAAGTGCAGCATCTAAAGTGATATTCATGTTCAGTGCTTTGCTTACCGGGCAGTTTGCCTTTGCATCGTCAGCGCATTCCCTGAATTTACCGGCTTCAATCCCCGGTACAGTTGCCTTCAGTATAAGATGTGAACTGGTAATGACGCCATTTTCGAGTGATACTTCGGAAGTAACATCCAATTTTTCCGGTGTATAACCGGCAGCACCCAGTACAAAACTCAATTTCATGGCAAAGCAGCCTGCATGTGCTGCAGCAATCAGCTCTTCCGGGTTGGTGCCAACGCCTTCTTCAAACCTTGACTTGTAAGAGTACTGTGCGTTGCTTAATGTAGTACTTTGAGTAGTCAGCTGACCATTTCCATCTTTGCCGGAACCATTCCAAATTGCGTTTGCTGTACGTTTCATGATGTAAGAAATTTTATTTTTGAAAAAAGTTACTATATGCCAATTAACTGGGACGATTTTGAAAAAATAGATATCAGGGTCGGAACGATAACGGAAGTTAATGATTTTCCAAAAGCAAGAAAGCCCTCTTATCAATTAAAAATTGACTTTGGGGAATTGGGGTTGAAAAATTCTTCCGCCCAAATCACCCATCATTACACAAAAGAGACATTAAAGGGTAAACAGGTGATCGCCGTCGTGAATTTTCCACCCAAACAGATATCCAATTTTTTCAGTGAATGCCTTGTCCTGGGCGTTTATACAGAGGAAAAACAGGTAATTTTACTGAAACCAGAACGGCCCGTTACCAACGGAATGAAAATTGGCTAGCATGAACAAAAATTCACCCGAATTTAATCTTGAAATTACTACTCAACGGCTGGAGGCATTCAGTGATGGCGTATTCGCGATTGCGATCACATTATTAATTATTGAAATAAAAGTACCCACAGAAGAACAACTGAAAGGATCCACACTCATGCATTACTTGTGGCAACAGTTTCCCAGGTACTTTGCCTATGTGTTTAGCTTTATCACCATTGGCATTTACTGGGCCAATCATCATTACCTCTTCAAACTCTTTACCAAAACCGACCATTTCTTTAATCTCCTGAATGTACTCTTCCTGATGAGTATTTCCTTCCTGCCTTTTCCCACAGGTGTATTGGGCGAATACATCATGCAGGAAGAACACCGTAAAACAGCTATTACTTTTTATTCACTGGGTATCTACCTCCCGGCATTGTGCTGGTTTTCGGTCTGGCTCTATGCCATCCGTGGGAAGCGATTGATCAACCCGCGCCTCACCGGCGAATTTATCCGTTCGCTGACCTGGAAATATCTTTTGTCAAACGTCGTGTATTTGTCGGCATTCATTATTTCTCTTTTTCACTCACTGACAGCGATCATCTTAGGCATTTTTCTGACATGCCTTTACCTGCTTCCCCCTCCTTCACCCGAATTCCGAGAATAAATATGTCAACTGAAAAAACATCTGCCTATTATTCATCACCGGTTGGAATGCTGCGCATCAGCAGTTCGGGAAACTGTATCACTGAAGTACATTTTTTTGATAAACCCGCCGATGTACATGTTGAATACCTGTCGCCGTTTCCATTGCCACCCGTATTACAGCAATGCATAGACGAATTAATAGAATATTTCCTGGGCAACCGCAGAGTATTTACCGTTCCCGTACAGCAGGAAGGCACCACATTTCAGCAAAGCGTTTGGAATGAATTGCTTCATATTCCCTACGGGAAAACCATTTCCTATATGGATTTGGCAAAACGGCTTGGAGACCCAAAAGCCATCAGGGCTGCAGCTTCCACAAACGGTAAGAATAATATTGCTATTATCGTTCCCTGTCACCGCGTTATTGGTTCAAACAATGATTTGGTGGGATATGGCGGCGGCCTGTGGCGAAAAAGATGGTTGCTGCAAATGGAAGCAAAGCACACTTACGGCATACAGGAGTTATTCTGAGAAATTGTTCCGCAACGGGAAACCTGGTTATATACTGCAACCAAGATGTCTATTTCAAATCATCGCCGGTAAACGACAGTGGCAGTAACTGGCTGGCATTCGCAATCACAATTATTTTTCCTTCCATTCCTCCCAGTATCAAACGGATGGGATGATTAACTCTTTGTTCATATTCCTGTAAGCTTTGGCGGCAAATACCACAGGGTGAAATAGGATGATCACTGTCTACTAGTGAACTCCTGTAACTGATAGCAATGGATTCCACGGGTACTTTCGGATAGAGCGAAGAAACAGAGGCGAGCAATACCCTTTCTGCACAAAGCCCTACCGGGAACGAAGCATTTTCCTGGTTGGAACCCGCAACAATTTCACCATTGGCAAGTTTGGCTACCGCACCTACCTGGAAATTGGAATAAGGGGCATACGCATTTTGCGATACATCCCTGGCTTCAGATAAAAGCCAGGCATCTTCTTCCTTTAATTCTTCGATGGAATTGTACACTTCATATGAAAACCTGTATTCTGTTGTATTCATATTGCAAGGTTTAGAGAGTCAGCAGATAAAAAATCCTTCTGCCGCCGTGCGGTAGAAGGACTGTTGAAGGTACGTAATATATCTAAAATATGAACCCGGTTAATGTATCCGTTTAAACAGGCGGCTCCATCTTACACCATGCTCCCAGCTCATCCAGATAAGCCATGCTTCACCCACCACATGATCTTCCGGAACAAATCCCCAGAAACGGCTGTCCTGCGACTTATGCCTGTTGTCTCCCATCATCCAGTAGTAATTCATTTTAAATGTATAACTGTCTGCAGGCTGTCCATTGATAAAAATCTTTCCGTCTTTCTCTTCCCATTCATTGTTTTCATACACGCGGATCACTCTTTTGTACAGGGCGATATTCTCAGGTGTTAATTTTATAGTCGCACCTTTTGCCGGTATCCACAGCGGTCCAAAATTATCCGGCGTCCAGCGCAGGGATTGCAAAGTGTCGTATGGGTACACCTTGTCGCCAATCATATCCCTGGTCATCGACTTAAACCCTGGTATTTTTTTTACCAGTTCTGCTTCATTCAATGTTAAGTTGATGTCATACTGATTTGACTGCACTGGCCTGAAATCAGGAGATTCATCTTCCTGGTTCAGTTGTATCCCTGCATCTTTCAATGTCTCTTCGCTGATGGGGCCAGTCGTTTCAACGGTATAAAAAGTGGCTGACGTAGGCGAAACGAATGCAGCCTGACCATTTACATACAATAAACCATTTTTTATTTGAATCGTGTCGCCTGCAATAGCAACACA
Organism: Chitinophagaceae bacterium; assembly: GCA_044223995.1. Taxonomy (GTDB): domain Bacteria; phylum Bacteroidota; class Bacteroidia; order Chitinophagales; family Chitinophagaceae; genus JACMLD01. Next base: position 155,663 of record JBGALE010000003.1, on the reverse strand, counting down.
TCTTTTGATATAATTCTCCCGTTTATCTACGGGTCGTGTCAGGATGGTATAATCTTCCCATACTTTTTCCCTTCCATAACCACGTACGAGATCGTAATAAGGAACTTTAGAATCATATTCCTTTGTCAGGGTATCCCCTGCCGGGAAATTAAATACCACCACGTCATTGCGTTTAACAGGACTGGCAAACCAGCGTGTATAGGGAATCTTAATCCATTCGAGGTAAGACTTACCTCCTACCAATGGCATGGTATGATGTACAAAAGGCATGGCCAGCGGTGTATTGGGAATTCGTGGCCCATAACTCAGTTTGCTGACAAAAAGAAAATCATTTACCAGCAATGTTTTCTCCATGGAACTGGTCGGGATGGTATATGCTTCAAATATAAATGTGCGTATCAGTGTGGCGGCAACAATAGCAAATACACCGGCATCAATCCATTCGCGTGCGCCGGATTTTTTATAGGTTTTTTTCACGGCATCGGGCCCAATAAAACGCGTGTCCTTGTGATTGGCTACATAGGGAAAATAAAGAAATGGAACCAGGGCTGACAGGGTATGTGCACCGAGTGAGAACTTGCCGAACAATTTGATCCATTCAATAAAGATGCCCATCGTAATAAACCATCCTGCAATGGGTATCAACTGCAATATGGCCCAGTAAGTGGGTCTTTTAGCCACCTGTTCCATTACATAGGTGTTGTAAAAAGGCACAAAGGCTTTCCAGGAAGGAATACCAGCTTTCTTAAACATCGGGGCTAGACCAAAAGATGGCAGCAAGACTAACAGCAGGCTAATGAGGTAAACAACAAATAAATCGTGTGCAGGCATTACGCTTTTTTTTAAAATTCGGGCAAAAATACCATTCTCTGACTAATTACCACCAAACAAAAGGGTGTATAACAGGAGAATTGCCAAAAGCATTGGTCGCGGTGTCTTTTTAAACATTACAGGCCTGTCCAACATTTTTTTATCCTATACTTGTATTAACAATTCTTTGTATGCAGCAGTTTAGTATCAGGGATATGGAGAACCTGACCGGGATAAAGGCTCATTCACTGCGTATCTGGGAGCAGCGCTTCGGCCTTAACCTCTGCAAACGCAGGGAGAGCATGCACCGCTATTACGATAATGAAGACCTGAAACATATTCTGCGCATTGCCTACCTCTATCACAATGGATACAAGATTTCCCGTATTGCCAGTATGCGCCAGGAAGAAATTATGCAACTGGCAGCCGGAAAACTGGGGCGCGATGAAAATGAGGCCCATATCCATCACCTGATTGAGGCGTCGGTTGACTACGACTATCCCCGTTTTGAAAAGATATTCCAGTCGGTATTGCTCAGCCAGGGCATGGAGAGAAGTATTGTGAATGTTATCTATCCCTACCTCGACCGGATTGGTATTCTCTGGCTCACGAATCATGTGATGCCGGCACAGGAACATTTCAGCAGCAGCATCATCCGAAATAAGATTATTGCTGCTATCGATCATTTGCCACCCGTGACAAAAACTCATGAAAAGAATATCCTGCTATTTTCCCCCGAGGAAGAATTTCATGAAATACCGTTGTTGTTCATGCAGTATTTATTGAAGAAAAACACGCGGCCGGCTATTCTGCTTGGCACCAATACTTCTGTAGAAACGATCCAATACTACTGCCAGCACAAATCAGTATCGGCAGTATATCTTCATATTATTACCAATCTTACCGGTAAAGAACCGGGCAGGTATCTTGACGTCCTGTCAAAGGCAATTCCTTCTGTCCCCATTATTGCATCAGGTCCTGCTTTAAGGGATGTGCTGTCACCTCCTTCCAATGTTCGGATGATTCGTTCGCTGGAAGAAAATATTCTTTTTGCCCGCGAATAAATATCAGGATCGTTTTGGAACCACGTTGGCTATCACATCATCGCGCGTGATGGTTTTCCCGGAAAGGATCACCAGGCGTTCTACCACATTGCGCAATTCACGGATATTTCCAGTCCAGTTGTATTCGCGCAGTTCATCCAGTGCAGCCTTATCGATGGTCTTTTTTGCAATTCCATATTCCGTACAGATATCCTCCAGGAATTTATCCGTCAGCAACGGGATATCGTCTTTACGGTCATTCAGCGAAGGCACATGGATGAGTATCACACTCAGGCGGTGGTATAAGTCGAGACGGAAATTTTTTTCTTCCACTTCCTTCAGCAAATCCTTGTTGGTAGCTGCCACCACGCGTACATCGACATTGATGTCCTTGTCGGCACCAACACGTGTAATCTTGGCTTCCTGCAAAGCGCGCAGCACTTTAGCCTGCGCACTGAGGCTCATATCACCTATTTCATCCAGGAAGAGTGTACCGCTGTTTGCCTGTTCAAATTTGCCGATGCGTTGTTTGATGGCCGAAGTAAAAGATCCTTTTTCATGACCAAACAATTCACTTTCTATCAGTTCACTGGGAATGGCAGCACAGTTTACTTCCACCAGTGGCCCGCCTGCCCTTGCGCTGCGTTCATGCAGCCATCTTGCCACCAGTTCTTTTCCCACACCATTCTCACCCGTAATCAATACACGTGCTTCTGTTGGCGCTACTTTATCAATCGTGTCTTTTATTTTTTTGATGGGGGCAGATTCTCCAATCATTTCCTGCACTTTCGCCACTTTGCGTTTCAGCACTTTTGTCTCCGTGACGAGATTGGTTTTATCCATCGCATTGCGGATGGTGATTAAAAGCCTGTTCAGGTCGGGTGGCTTGGAGATATAATCATAGGCGCCCTTTTTTACCGCTTCCACAGCCGTCTCAATGGTACCATGACCGGAGATCATAATAATGGGAATATCAGGATTGGCTTCCCTGGCTCTTTCGAGAAACTCTATGCCATCCATTTTGGGCATCTTGATGTCGCACAAAACGACATCATAGGATTTTTCCTTAAACCTTTTCAATGCTTCTTCGCCGTCGCTGGCTTCTTCCAGTTTATAACCTTCATAGGATAAAATTTCTCCAAGGGTTTTACGGATCGCCTTTTCATCGTCTACGATCAAAATGTTTGACATGTACTTTAGTTTTCAATTATTCTTAACAATAGATCCCCGTGGAAAAAAAGCTTCTCCACATCTTCCGGGCAACGTTCAAAAATACCAATTAATGAGATTACAAACTGCTTTGCTGGTTATTTTACCATTATTTACCTGCTGCAATGAATCTTCCAACGCCAGCAGGATGAAAACAAACCCGTTAAAATTAAATGGAAACGATGATTCCATGAATCCCTATGCTACCATTGACGATATACCGCTGCCAAATGGATATCATCGTTTGTCGCAGAAGGAAGATTCCTTTGGATCATGGCTGCGAACGGTGCCTTTGAAAAAAGACAAAACCATTCATTTGTACGATGGCCGGCTGAAGGACGATCAAACGGTTCAGTTTGCCGTGCTGGATATCAGTACCGGTAAAAAAGATTTACAGCAATGTGCCGATGCCATTATGCGGCTGCGCGCCGAATACCTGTACAGTAAAGGGCGGTACCACGAAATCAATTTCAGTGATAACAACCATACCCACTATGTATTGCAAACAGCCGGCAACCGTGCAGCATTTGATCAATACCTGGAAAGGGTGTTCGCCAGTTGCGGTACACTTTCACTGGAGCAACAATTGGTGTCATCAAAAAGTATGGCTGATATCGAACCGGGTGATGTGTTTATAAGAGGTGGATCACCGGGGCATGCCATGCTGGTGGCAGATGTAGCCGTGAACGACAAAAAAGAAAGGATGTATTTGTTACTGCAGGGCTATATGCCGGCACAGGATATTCACATTGTGCTGAACCCGAACGATAATCATCTCAGCCCCTGGTATCCGGCCGTTGATAATTCAGTCATCAGGACGCCTGAATATACATTCATTTCCAGTCAATTACGCAGTTGGCCTCATAATTAATTAAATATTTACCCCAGGTTGTACAGAACGTACCGGCAGGGGCTTGACAAAGCGGGAAACGCGTATTATTTTTACGGAATCCTTTTAAAAACCCAAAAACAATACCTTATGAAAACAAGACTACTCCCGTACCGGTCCGTTGCTGACTATAACACATGGCAATTAGCAGGCAGACTGGCGATTTTAGCAGGTGTACTGATGGCTTACAGTTATTGTTTCCTGCTCACCATCAAAAGTATTTTGAAGATGTTATCATAACCAGCCAATTTTTCCCATAAAAAAATCCCGGAGCAAACGCTTCGGGATTTTGATTGTATAGCAGTTTTCTCGTTATTTCTTCATGTACATAACATCCTTTACCAACTGAACCGTTCTCCCCACACTTGGCAACGCAAGGTCAACCAGGTTGGCGGCATAATGCAGCGGTGCATCGGCAGCAGTTATGCGGCGGATGGGTGCATCCAGGTAATCAAAACCTTCCTTCTGTATGCGGTAGCTGATTTCTGATGAAATAGAAGCCATGGGCCATTGTTCTTCCACGATAACCAGGCGGTTTGTTTTCTTCACGCTGTCCAATATGGTCATCCAGTCCAGCGGGCGGATGGTTCTCATATCAATCACTTCAGCACTAATCCCTTCCTTCTCCAGTTCTGATGCTGCACCCAGCGCTACTTTCATCATCTTATTCCATGAAACGATAGTAACATCCCTTCCGGCTTTTTTTACATCGGCTTTACCAAGCGGGATATAGTATTCTCCATCGGGTACTTCGCTTTTGTCGCCATACATCACTTCGCTTTCCATAAAAATGACAGGATCTTCTTCATAACGGATAGCCTGTTTCAGCAACCCTTTTGCATCGGCACCATTGGAAGGTGATACCACTTTCAACCCGGGAATATTGGCGTAATAACTTTCAAATGCAGTAGAATGCTGGGCACCTAACTGGCCGGCAGAGCCGTTTGGCCCGCGAAACACGATGGGACATGAAATTTGTCCGCCACTCATGGCCAGCATTTTTGAAGCTGTGTTCAGGATTTGGTCCAAAGCCAGTGCGGCAAAGTTCCAGGTCATGTATTCTACAATGGGACGAAGACCGCTTTGTGCGGCTCCTACGGCTACGCCGGTAAAGCCCAGTTCGGAAATGGGTGTATCAATTACCCTTTTTGGCCCAAACTCATCCAGCATGCCCTGGCTCACCTTGTAAGCGCCATTATATTCGGCTACTTCCTCCCCCATTAAAAACACCCTTTCGTCGCGTCTCATTTCTTCATTCATTGCTTCGCGCAATGCTTCCCTGAAAGCAATAGATCTAGGCATGTACAACTGTTTAAAGTGGGGCAAAAATATCGCAAGACAATCATACCAGCAAAAGTTGTTTGAAACAGGTGGTTGCTTCATTTTCATTAGACAATTTCTAAAAAGAGACGCCTGCGCCTTCAGCATTTTTTGCGTTCTTTGCGGCATTAAAGAATAAATCATCCACGCAATGAATGTTTTCAAATTTGGCGGTGCCAGTGTGAACAGTGTAGACAGGATTAAAAACGTAGCTGGTATCCTGAACAAGTATGAAGGTGAAAAAATACTGATCGTTATTTCGGCCATGGGGAAGACTACCAATGCGCTGGAAAAGGTAGCCGCAGCATTTTACAATAAACAGAAAGAACAGGCGCTTGAATTATTCAACCAGGTAAAGCAACAGCACCTGACCACCGCCAAATACCTGCTGGTGGAAAAATACAATGAATGCCTGGCACAACTCACCGATATATTCACAGAAGTGGAATGGATGCTGCATGACAAACCAGTGCGCGACTTTGATTATTATTACGACCAGGTGGTGTGCAGCGGTGAACTGATGGCTACTACTATTGTCAGTTTTTATTTGAATGAAGAAGGCATTTCCAACCAATGGATCGATGTGCGCGATGTATTTCGTACCGATGACAACTTTCGCGATGCTGCCATTGACTGGGATATTACCGGTAAAAAAGTGCAGGAATCGATAGTTCCTTTATTTGATCATACCGATCTTGTCATTACCCAGGGTTTTATCGGCGCTACAGATGAAAATGAAAGCACCACGCTGGGCCGTGAGGGCAGCGATTATTCTGCCGCTGTATTTGCCAACCTGCTCAATGCCGACAGTCAGAGCATTTGGAAAGATGTGGAAGGTGTGATGAATGCCGACCCGAAAAAATTTCCGTCTGCTCAACTCATGCCTGAACTCAACTACGATGAAGTGATTGAAATGGCTTATTATGGCGCACAGGTGATCCACCCCAAAACCATCAAGCCGCTTCAAAACAAAGGGATACCATTGTATGTAAAATGTTTCCTCGACCCTGCACTACCAGGGACTGTGATTCACAATAAGGGCATTGCACATTTGCCACCGGTCATTGTACTGATGGAAAAACAGGTACTGGTTCACCTGCATACACAGGATTTTTCCTTTATTGGTGAAAAACCCATGAGCCGCCTCTATGACATTTTTGCCGAGATAAAAGTAAAACCCAACCTGTTGCAGACCGGCGCGGTAAGTTTGATGGTTTGCCTGGATGATCGCAGTGATAAGATAGAAAAGCTGGCACTGGCTGCGGCTTCTTTTTTTGAAGTGACCGTTGAAAAGGGGCTTACCCTGCTTACCATCCGCCATTATAAACAAGACATCCTGCATGAGCTGACGGTGGGAAAAGAAATCGTATTGCGCCAACAGACTGCAGAAACGGTACAACTGCTGTTGAAGTAAACCGGTAAAGGGTGTTCATTTGGGAAAAAGGTGACGACAGCAAGACTGTAAAAATAATTATCTTCATAGTCATCAAGATTTTGCTATGCCCATTTATATGGATGTACATATTGTTCCCGGTGTAAAGGCCCGTGATGTTGCTGAGGCGCACCGGAAGGACATGATACACCAGGGTGAGCATAACTGCAAGTGCATGACTTATTGGATTGACGAAACGAGAGAAAATGTATTTTGCCTGATTGAAGCGCCGGATAAAGCCGCCGTTGAAAACATGCACCGGGAAGCGCATGGCCTAATTCCCAATAAAATCATAGAAGTAAACAGTGCAGTTGTAGAGTCTTTTTTGGGAAGAATCTATGATCCCGAAGAAGCCACCGTGACCAACGACGGGTTGAAAGTATTTCATGACCCATCTTACCGCATCTTGCTGCTGACAAAACTAACCGACCCGCTCCTGCTGAAACAGCAGTTGGGTGCAGAGAAATCCAGTGAATTATTAAACCGTCACAATCATATTATCCGGAGAAACCTGTTTCTCCACCATGGCCGGGAAGCCGAATATAAAGGAACAGATTTCATCATCAGTTTTTCATCTGCTGCAGGTGCAGTGGCCTGTGCGCTGGCCATTCAAAAAGAGATGCAGGAGATATTACCCGGTGCTTCTTCTTTCACCATATCAGTAAATGCCGGTGAACCTTTGGATAAAAGCAACCGGTTTTTTGGCGATGCCATCCGAAGAGGCACTAATCTTTGTAGCATTGCAAAAAACAACCAGGTGGCAGTGTCATCATCGGTAAAAGAATTACTGACGAAGGATTATTTTCAAAACAGGAAAGACCCGCTTTTGTTACTCTCCACCGCAGATGAAGACATACTTGACCGGCTTTTTAAAGTGCTGGAAGAAAACTGGCAGCAGGCAGAGTTCGATATTGCGGATTACTGCAAGGTAATGGCGATGAGTAAATCGCAGTTGTACCGCAAATCCATTTCACTGACAGGGCTGTCGCCCAATATTCTTTTAAAAGAATTCCGCCTGGAAAAAGCAAAGGAGCTGATGAGCAACCGTCAATACAATATTGCACAGGTTACATTCGATTCCGGTTTCACGAGCGCCTCTTATTTCACCAAATGTTTTAAAAAGAAGTTCGGGTTATTGCCCATGGCCTATACCAACCTCCTGGCCTGAGTGGTTTAATTTTACCATTTTCTGACCGATACTTTCCACACCGCTTTCCATTTGTTGAATGAATTGTTATAGCCTTCCGCCTGTGGTGGGTGATATTTTTGTGTCATCATTAACCAACCAAAATTTTCCTTTATGAAACGTGTACACCATTTCATCCTGCTGCTGGGTTTTTTCGTTTTCACCGGCTTAACATCCATGGCACAAACGAATGCTGCAAACAATTCATCCAACACCAAACAACCAGTTATGAAGACCTACCTGATTGAACGGGACATCCCCAATGCGGGACAACTGACTGCTGAACAATTGAAATCTATTTCCCAAAAATCATGCAGTGTGCTGCGTGACATGGGCCCGAAGATTGAATGGATACAAAGTTATGTGACAGGTAACAAAATCTATTGTGTGTACAAGGCAGAAAACGAGGAACTGATTCGTGAGCATGCCAAAAAAGGAGGTTTCCCTGCCAACGTGATTACAGAAATATCTACGGTTATCAGCCCGGCAACAGCAAAAGACTAGGCATTGTTACAAAAGGTTACACCCCATCGATATTAATGGTTGATGGGGTTTTTTGTTGGCATGTAGTAACCAGGTTTCTTTTGGCAGTTAGGAATATTCACATAACAGGTATCTATACCATAATTGTAATCTCATTGCGCGATTTCAAATTCAATCCAAGGTCATACGCTGTACCTACGGCACAGTAAGGCTTTTGGAGCAAAATATAGGGAGAGACAACATCATAACATGAATTATCGTGCCATCGGCACGAAATATACAGGTCCATAAGCTGTACCTGCGGCACAGCAGGGTTTTTAGTTATCGCAATGTCTTCCATAGGAGACCTTGCGAATATCAACAGCATCTTCCATAACGCTCCATGGTCATAGGTATAATGATTCTTCCAACCACTTCAACTACCCTACAACCATACCTTAACTATACCATGTTCTATTCCCGGGCCTGTAGATTTGGCAGCCATCCCGGTAGTATAGAGAAGTCAATAAGCGATGGTATAGTCATGGTATGGATATGGTACGGATAAGACCCCCATTTTTGTACTGCATGGTGAAAAAATGCAGTTCATTGATGATGACCAGTTTGAGAAAAAAAGCTATTGTGAGTTTTTATTATTGTAGCAGCAGAACCGGAAATCTTGTCATCGAAAAAGTTCTATAGTCTAATGATCTTCTTGGGGAGATTAGGGTTGAGTTTCGGGTTTTATAGTTTCGAGTCTGGGGTTTGGTTCTTGGTATTTGGAATTATTAATTATTCACTTCGTTTCTTGGTTCTTGGCTTTTGATATTTAACTTTATACTTCTCACTTCAGCTATTTCAAAGACACCTCACTTCGTTCGGTGTGACAAATCACGAAAAGTACTGACTCCCGGCTACTGACTTCTGCCTCCTGGCTCCTGTCTCACAAACACCAAATTATTTGTTACTTCGCAGGAATTAATTGCAACGTGTATGAAATTCTTTTCGCTAGAACCATTTGTTCCTTCCGGCGCCAACTTTGACGGTTCCAAACAGTTATTCCTTGAACTGGGCTTTTCCATCAACTGGGATGCGGGTGATTATGCCGGCTTTCAGAAAGACGATTGCCGTTTTATTTTACAGCGGTTTGACAACAAGGCTTTTGCTGAAAACTTTATGCTAAGTGTTAAAGTAGACAGCGTTGAAAATTTCAGGAATATGGTACTTGAAAAGAAAATCCCGGAAAAATATGGTATCCGTATAGGTGATATTAGCCAGCAACCTTACGGGAAAGAAGTCAATCTCATCGACATTGCCGGTGTATGCTGGCATTTTGTGGAATACTAAATATAGTATTCATGTTTATTAAACCTTAGTAATAACTTTCGCTTTTTCCTCCTGCGGCGACACTTTATAATTGAGCCCTGCCGTCGTACCGGCACTTACATCAATGGTGACACCGGTTATTTTGCCCGCTAAATCAGATGACAGGAACACCGCAGCATTGGCGATATCTTCCATTAGTGGTAGTTTTTTCAGCATTGTATCTGATTCCATTTTTTTCAGCACCGTTTTCATTTCATCCGGCATTTTTTCAATCGCTTCTTTAAAGACTTTTGAATCAGGCGAACCTCCAGACCTGATGTTCACCACGCGTACACCATATATGCCCAACTCCGATGCCAGGTTTCGCGATAGGCTTTCCAATGCCGCACAGGCTGCCGCAAACCCTCCTGTATAGGGGTAACCAATACCGCCGGGTGTGGCAGTAAGTGATAATATAACACCAGAGCCCTGCTTCATCATTATTTTACCGGCTGCCGTTGCGGTCAGGAATTGTGTTTGCATCGTTAACGTAATGGGTTGCACATAGTCATCCATCGGCATATCGATCAATGGAATGTTTTGCACCACATCAATGCCTACTGCATTAAAAGAGATATCAATGCTGCCCGCTTTTTTTACTACTGCATCTAGGTGATCCTGTATGGCTTTTTCACTGAATCCGTCTACTATCCCCACTTCTGCCTTTCCGCCCGCAGCAATAATGTCACCGGCAACTTGTTGAACAGAATCGCGGTTACGGCCCGTGAGATAAAGGGATGCCCCTGCCGCGGCAAGTGCTTTGGCTACTGCGCTGCCCATTGAACCACCGGCGCCATAGACAACGGCATTTTTATGCTGAAGTATCATCCTGCATGATTTTTAAACAAGGAAGTTATTACTTATTTGTGTAGTGGGAAAAGATGACTAACATTAAAACTACCTATTCATAGAGTGTGTTGTCCTTACTTTCTTTTGTCCTGATGGGTAACTGCATCCTTGTTTGACGATGAAGAGGTGAAATTCTATTATTTGCGAAGGTCTTTTTTAGTGTGATTTTTTATGAAATTTTTTCCGTCTTTAGCGAATGACCATACATTTGAAATCTCGTTTTTATCACTAATACCTTCGCCTTTATTTACCTGAATTTTTGTAATACGTCTGTGTTTCCTGTTAGCGGCCCTTTTATCATTTTTTTCCGTAGACGCTGTCGTTATTCCCTGGATAGGTGTTTTCTTTTTTGATCTGCTCATTTATCATTCTTTTTAGACTCTTTCTTCTTTGGTTTAGGCTTGCCTATTACGGATGCAGTCGAGATGCTATGGAAAAGCCAGATACTTCTTTGAGTACCCATTCTTTTACCTTAGTTGTAAAACTAGTAAAATTTTATAAACGAAATTCTTTAAGCATTTGTACGCCACCTTGATTTGTCGCGAAACCTTTTCGAGGTCGATGATTAAGCGGACGGTCGGTTGAGAATTTTCGGGGAAGACGGAGTAGGTAGGTTTCGGATTTGGAATTATTAATTTTTAATTACTAATTATTAATTATTCTCTTCATTCGGTGTGACAAAACAGTAAGCATATTGACTACTGACTACTGATTCCTGACTACTGAACTGTTATCTTCCATAAATATTCCGCATGCGATCATTGAACTGTGACATCATGCTGCGTGTGAGTTCCTTGTACAGTTCGTCATAGCTGGGCTGGTTATTAAAACTGCCCCTGACGATGGCCCAATCCTTGTCACTCAAGGCACGTGAATCGCCTGTATAATTTCCGGTCAGCTTCTCCCAAGTGTATTGAGAAGATACGCGGTCGAAAGCAATCATTCTCCTGCTTATGGCGTCCGTAATGCGGTAATCCATCATGGCCCTTGAGTCGATGATCCTTCTTGTAACACGTACGGTGGCTGTCACCGTTACTTTCTTAGTAACTTTTGGATCCTTGTCATCTTTTTCAGTGACTTCTTTCGATACTGTGTAGGAATAGTTGTTGGAAAACAACTGGCCGAACCAGACATCATAGACATTAATATCCATATACTGGTCTACCCGCACTTCCCTTGACCTTGAATCGTTAATGCCATAAAATTTGTAATAATGCGGCCCGCCAATATTATTGAGTGTATAGGTGATATCATTTTGAAAATAGGCGCCGTTGATATTGTACTGTCCATAACGCTGGTCAAATTTATCCACGACTACATTTACAATCGCCATATCATAAGCCTGTGCCTTTAAAGATTCTGCGTCGCGGTATCCGGGTACGTAAGATTCTACTGCCTTAAATTCTTCAAAAGCTCTCTGAGCACTGATGCGATCACCGCGGTTTAAGAAATCTGTGGCCCGTGCATACCGGAATGCCGCTGCATTTTCTGCTGCTTCGCTGAGTTCCGTATTGTAATTGGTGGCGTTGATATGGGGGAATGATGCAGGCGTTGCGGCCACGGCATCATACATCCGCTGGAGTGCACTGTAGTTCCTGTATATAACATCCAGTTTTTGCAAAGTAACAGAACCTGTCTTTGCTGCTTCAATGGAATTAATATACTTGGTAGAGGCTTCGTTGTAAGCCTGCGGCAAAATAGATGCAGCCGTTGCATTGTCTGGTTTTTTCTTCAAATCGTCCAATGCAGAGTAAAAGGCTTTGTCGTACTGGCCGTCTTCAAATAATTTTTTGGTGGATTTGCAGGCAAGGGTAACTGTAAATAATAACAGCAGGAGAATAGAGGGGTTCTTCATGTTCAAATGGTTTATGCAAAGAAAGGACAAAACCGGTTCAAAGGGAATTCTTCGTGCTTACTGGCCACTCTCTACATAGATGGTCTGCTTCAGGCGGATGGGCACGTTTTTCTCAAGGCGGATAGCAGGCGCCCACTGGGGCATGGCTTCAAACCGCTCAATGATCAGGTTGTTCATTTCGTTGCTGGCGCCTTTCAATACTTTGGGAAGAATGACTTTCCCGGTTTTGTTCACAATGTATTCGACGGTAATAAAGGTTTTTTTCTGATCCTCCGGTAACATTGTTGCCAGGTCTTTAGACAATTCATCTAAAAATTTTTGAAAGGCTTCGCTGCCACCGGGATATACGGGTAGTTTGTTGACAGAATTCACGAGTTCTGTTTCATCGAATGTAGCTGGGGTGGCTTCTTTTCTCTTTACCTGTTTGCGTTCTACTTTTTCTTCTTCCCCGGATAATTTCACGTCTTCGCCCAACACATACTCACCTTTTTCATTGGTCAGAATAACCGGGAGGTCTTTGTGTTTTTCGAAATAATAATATACCTGGCGCAGGCGGTCGGCAAGGTTTTTATATTCCGGGAAATCCTTCACATATTTAGCGAGAAAATCAACGCTGCGCTGGTTTTTAAATGAAATGGGGAAAATATGAACAGGAATAAAATCCTGTCCTTCGCTCTTGGCATGTGCTGCCAGTACATACAATTCTTCAATCTGCAAATCTGTAATGGGTATACAACCGGTGGTGACACAACTGCCGTGAATATAGATATCCCCTCCGGGCTGTAATGAATCACTCAGCATCTTGTCGGATGTATTGGGATAATTCAAACCAAGCGATAAGTGATAATTGCTTTTGGGATTGAATTCATTGACATAATAAAATCCCTCCGGTACCTGGTAATCGCCTGCCATTCTCTTTGGTCCCAATGTACCGGCCAGTGCACAAACCTTGTATGTCTTAAATAATTTATAAGGTTCTTTCTTTTCCTGTTTTACCCATACTTCCAGTTGGCTGTCGTACTTAAAGGAACGTATGTACACGTATTTGGCGGGCCATTTTAGTTTTCGCTCCTCAAACTGTTTAATAAGGGTATCTTCCTTGTGTTTCAGTGCATCATTAAAAACCGGGAAGGAACGCTGGTAGTCAATAAAATTAAATGCAGGGGCAGATGTCTGCGCTACCGCACCAAACAAAGAGAACACCAGGATCATTGAGAGGAAGAGACGCTGCATAGCCTTTATTGTCTTTCATAAAACGGACGTTCGCAACATTTAGTGCCGCCCAGAACCATTATAAGCGATAAAATTAACACAAAAGGGTTCGCAAAAATCAAACCAGCTTATCCACGGGTGTGGAAAAGCCCCCCTAATCATGGCCTTTTTACTATAGATTTCCGCGAATTTCCTGCTCTCTTTCTATTGCTTCGAAAAGGGCCTTGAAATTACCTTTCCCAAAGCTTTTGGCGCCCTTTCTTTGAATGATTTCAAAAAACAAGGTTGGCCTGTCCTCAATTGGTTTGGTAAATATTTGCAAGAGGTAACCTTCATCGTCGCGGTCTACCAGGATACCCAGTTCTTTTAATGGTTGCAGGTCTTCATCAATATGTCCTACCCTGTCAAGCAATTCATCATAATAAGAAGAAGGCACTTTCAGGAATTCAATTCCCCGTCGCTGCAGTTCGGAAACGGTTTCAACAATATTATTGGTGGCAAGCGCCACATGCTGGCAGCCTTCGCCATTGTAATAATCAAGATATTCTTCCACCTGGCTTTTCTTTTTGCCTTCTGCCGGTTCGTTGATGGGAAATTTCACGAATCCATTTCCATTACTCATTACTTTACTCATCAATGCAGAATATTCTGTTGAAATATCATTGTCGTCAAAGCTTAATATATTCCGGAAGCCCATGACTTCTTCATAAAATTTTACCCAGGGCATCATTTGGTTCCAGCCTACATTGCCGACGCAATGATCTACATACAGTAATCCCGTTTCTGTGGGTGCGTAATTACTTTTCCATGCGCGGTATCCCGGCATAAACGGGCCCCTGTAATTTTTTCTTTCAATGAAAAGATGAATGGTATCACCATAGGTATGAATACCACTGATCACGAGTTCACCAAATTCATCGGTGAGTGTTTCCGGCTTCCTGTAACTTTTGGCGCCGCGTTGGGTGGTTTCGTTCCAGGCGGCTGTTGCATCATCTACTTTTAATGCCAGCATTTTTACGCCGTCGCCATGTTTATAGATATGATCAGCCATCTCATTACCGCTTCGCAATGGTGTGGTCAGTACAAAAGTGAGTTTGTTCTGGCGCAATACATAACTCGCGCGATCCTTCAGCCCGGTTTCAGGTCCTGCATAGGCGATACCCTGGAACCCAAAGGCGGTTTTATAAAAATGGGCGGCCTGTTTGGCATTGCCCACATAAAATTCCACATAGTCAGTTCCCATGAGCGGGAGGAAATCAGTTTGAACAGTTGTTGCGGATTTGGTACCGGTAACAGCAGACATATAGCAAGTGTTTTTTAAAAGAAAAATGATTCGGTCAGGATAGTTATGAAAACAAGCGGCGGGTACACCGTAATAACGATGTGTTTGGTGCAATTATGCGGCGTCCATGGCAAGCGATTCCATCAGCAGGAAGTAATTAAACCGCTTGTCGTTAAATATTTTATGTGGATAATCAGGCCGCATGAAGCACAAAGGTAGAAATTTCAGCGAAACAATACAGCTAAGCCATCAATCTATCCCCGCTTCCCTTATTTTTGTTGCATTATGCAAAAAATCGGAATACTGGGTGGCGGACAACTGGGAAGAATGTTACTGCAGGCAGGGGCCAATTACCCTGTGGAAACATTTGTTATGGAAAATGATAATGAATGTCCTGCCGCACACCTTTGCCATCATTTTACCAAAGGTGATATCCGAAACTTTGATGATGTGTATCATTTTGGCAAAGGGTTAGATGCTATTACCATTGAAATTGAAAGCGTCAATGAAGATGCACTGGAAAAGCTGGAAAGCGAAGGCGTAAAAGTGTACCCCAAACCTTCGGCGCTGCGCATCATTAAAAATAAAATACTGCAAAAACAATTTTATAAAGAACACAGTATACCCAGCCCTTCTTTTGTAGTAACACAAAACATGGCGGAACTGCAGGGTCATGCATCATTTCTTCCGGCGGTGCATAAAATTGGTATGGGCGGTTATGATGGGCGCGGTGTTCAGGTAATAAAAACAAAAGAAGAAATACACAAAGGTTTTGATGCGCCGGGTGTGCTGGAAAAAATGGTGAACATACAAAAGGAAATTTCGCAAATCGTAGCCATCAATGAAAAAGGCGAAATAGCCTTGTACCCGCTGGTAGATATGGTGGTTGATCCGCAATTGAATTTGCTCGATTATCAAATCAGCCCGGCCGATGTGCCGGAGAAAATAGTCTGGAAAGCAGAAGCATTGTCGATAGCGGTGGTGAAAAATTTAAAAACACCGGGCATATTTGCCATAGAATTGTTTGTTGATAAAAACGGGGAAGTGTTTGTGAATGAAACTGCCCCGCGTG
This sequence comes from Chitinophagaceae bacterium, assembly GCA_044223995.1. Lineage (GTDB taxonomy): Bacteria > Bacteroidota > Bacteroidia > Chitinophagales > Chitinophagaceae > JACMLD01. The sequence goes on along the minus strand of JBGALE010000003.1, from coordinate 139,677 downwards.
TACACAACAGCGGTCACCATACTATTGAAGCGAACTACAGTTCTCAATTTGATATGTTGTGGCGCATTATGCTGGGTTACCCGCTGGGCAATACCAAGCCCATTATCAATGCAGCTATTGTCAATGTAGTGGGTGCGGAAGGTTATAGTGGTGAGGCCAAATACGAAGGCATGGAGGAAGTATTAAAAATGGACAATGTATTTGTACATATCTACGGAAAAAAAGAAACCAGGCCCGGCCGTAAAATGGGACATATTACCATCCTGAGCAAAGAAAAACATGAACTCACGCACAAAGCGCATTCCATCAAGCGTTGCTTTAAAGTAATCGCCTGATTACAATCCGCGGTTAAAATTTCAGTTGATTGGTAATGCGGTTAAGCTCTATCTCTGCTGCCTTGGCGGCATAACTTAAATTAGTCAGTGTGTAGGAAGCAGTTTCAAAACTTTGCTGTGCCTGGTTTACCTCGAGTATGGTGGCCTGCCTCAACTGAAACCTTTGCAATACCAGTGATAATAATTGTTGCGCCAGCAGATGATTTTCCTTTGCTGTTTGCAATTGTTGCAGGTTGCTCTGGTATGCCTGGAATGTTTTTACCACACCATTGGAGTAGTCGCGTAGTAACAGTTGTTGTTGTATCTCGGCACTTTTTACATTGATTTCCGCTACCTGTTGCTGCCGCTTGTAAATTGACCCGTTATAAATGGGAATGGTAACGGAAACGCCTACCGTTGGCCCGTAACTCTGGTTGAGCAAACTAAATCCGGCGGCATTTTTACTGCGCGCAAAACTATAGCCGGCTGAACCACGCAAAGAAGGGTAACGGAGCGCGCCGGTTTCCTTTACCAGTTGTTCATTGATTTTAATTTGATCTCCGGCAGCCATGATATCTGCATTGGATGACAGTTTATCAAGCACCGCCTGTAACTGAATGCCGTTGGCTACAACAATGGTATCGGATATATTTATCACAGAATCCGGGCGGGCGGTCATTACTGTTAGCAATGTTGCTTTTGCCTGGTCGATGACTAATTGCTGCGATTGCTTTGCCTGCAACAGGTTATTCAAATCCAGTTGTGCCTGGAACAAATCGGCATTATTGGCAAGTCCTACTGCCTGCTGCTTTTTTACAATCTCCAGCTTTTGCTGTGCTGCGCTGATGGATTGATCGATTGTCCTGATATAATTCTGTTGTCTTACCACATCATAATAAGAAGTCATCACTGCTGCGATGGTATTCTGCACCTGGGAGTTTAATAGTTTTTCACTCTGTGCCTGTAATTGTGCAAGCCTGCTCTTTGCGGCTACTACACGCATACCGTTGTACAATAAAACAGAACCGGTAAGGTTGGCATTGAGGTTATTCGAAGCCGCATTATTACGCACGGTATTACGGGTGGGATCTGAAAATTTCTGTTTGATGCTGGTGATTTGTTCATTGTCAGAACCAGTAGCAGAAACAACTGGTAGTCCACCTGCTACACCATAATCGTTCAGGATGGTGGCCGACTGGACATTATTCCTGGCCAATTGTAAATCAAGACTGTTTTTCAAAGCAGTGTTCACTGCATCCTCCAGCCGGAGATTTTGTGTGTAGCCGCTGGCAGCAGCAGCCAGGATCAATAAAACATACAGTAATCGCTTCATCTTTTTATTCTTATCAATATTAGCAGTGATTATGATTGACCGCTTCTATTCAGTTATATTGGTGATATGGGCCTTGTGTTTACTGGAGATATAAGTATATACTGCCGGTATTACAAACAAGGTAAGTACCAGTGAAAATAAAATTCCGCAAACCACCACTACACCGAGTGGTATCCTGCTGGTAGATGCTGCACCAAGGCTCAAAGCAATGGGCAATGCGCCCAGTGATGTTGCCAGGCTTGTCATCAGGATAGGCCGCAAACGTTGCGCAGCTGCATCTATTACCGCTTCCATTTTGGGCAGGCCATGCTCCCTTTTCTGGTTGGCAAACTCTACGATAAGAATGCCATTTTTTGTCACCAGTCCAATCAGCATAATCACACCAATCTCGGAAAATATATTCAATGTCATATTAAATAGCCAAAGACTCAAAAATGCACCAGCAAACGCCAAAGGTACTGTTAGCATAATGGTAAACGGATCAAAGAAGCTTTCAAACTGGGCTGCCAGTACTAAATAAATCATTACAAGTGCGAGTACAACTGCGAACAAAATATTTGAAGAGCTTTCTGCGAAGTCGCGGGATGGCCCCGACAATGAAGTTTGATAAGATTCATCCAGCAACCTGTTGGAAATAGCCTGCATCGCTTTGATGCCATCACCAATCGTAGCGCCCTCTGCCAGCGAAGCAGAAATAGTTGCCGCCTTGTACCGGTTAAAGTGAAACAAAGTCGAAGGACTGGCGCTCTCTACCAGTTGCACGACTGCATTCAATGGAATATTTTGCCCTTTGTTATTCCTGACATATAACTGGTCAATATCATTTGGTTTATTCCTGTCGGTTCGCTCTACCTGCGCAATGACCTGGTACTGGTAACCATTGCGGATAAAATAAGCAAGCCTTCCGCCACTAAATGCCGCCTGCACCGCAGCGATGACATCGGAAGTTGATAATCCAAGGTCGCGTACTTTCATACGATCTACTGTCAGTTGCAATTCGGGCCGGTTAAATTTCAGGTTAACATCGACGTTAGAGAAGGTCTTGTCTTTTCTGGCTTCATCCAAAAATTTGGGAATAATATCACGAAGTTTATTGATATCCTGGTTCTCGAGAATAAACTGTACAGGTAAACTACCTCTTGATCCCAAACCTACGGAGATGGTTTGTTCCTGCACTGCAAAAATGCGTGCATCATTGAACCGGCCCATCTTTCTTTGAAGTTCATTCGCAATCACGGTTTGCGATTTTTTCCTGTCGGATGGATCTATGAGGGCCAAACGGGGTTGTGATGAATTGGTAGAACCAAACCCACCGCCACCACCGACACGCGCAAAAACGAAATCGCGTTCGGCTACTGAGTCATATAAAAAATTGGCAATGGAGTCTGTTACCTTTAGCATGTAGTTATAGCTGGTTCCCTCCGCTGCCGTCACGGCAAAACGGATACTGCTCCTGTCTTCCAGTGGTGCCAGTTCACTTTTTAAATTTCCGAAAGTCAGCCAAATAATAACGCCACACACTGCTACGATCAGCCATGCGGCCCATCTTATTTTCATAAAGTTTTTCAGCAAACGCTTATAACCATTTTCCATGCCGCTGAAGAAGGGTTCTGTCTTTCTGTAGAACCATCCATGCTGCGTGTTCTTCCGGGTGAGGTAAACGTTTAGTACCGGTGTGATGGTTAAGGACACAAATGCAGATATCAATACCGCTGCGGCTAACACCACACCAAATTCACGGAACAACCTTCCTACAAATCCCTGCAGGAAAATCACGGGCAGGAATACAATGGCGAGTGTAATGGAGGTAGATATAACGGCAAAGAATATTTCCTTGCTTCCCTCCACGGCCGCTTTTCGTATGGGCATGCCTGTTTCCAGTTTCCTGAAAATATTTTCCGTGACCACAATACCATCGTCTACCACGAGGCCGGTAGCCAAAACAATTCCCAGCAACGTTAGAATATTAATGGAGAAGCCGGACACATACATAATAAAGAATGTCGCCACCAGTGAAATAGGAATATCGATCAGCGGGCGAATCGCAATCAGCCAGTCACGGAAAAAGAAAAAGATCACCAATACCACCAGTCCGAATGCAATCGCCAATGTTTCCTTCACCTCGGCCAGTGACTGGCGGATGGTTTTTGTATTGTCGATTAGTACATTTATTTCAATATCCGATTTATTGGATTTTTGGATCTGATCCAATCTTTTATAAAATTCGTCGGCAATGGTAATGTTGTTTGCGCCGGGTTGTGGAATGATGGCGAGACCAACCGCATTGACACCATTGTATTTCCATGATTGTTCCAATACTTCCGGGCCGAGTTCTACTTTCGATACATCGCCCAGCCGTACAATACCACTGCTGTCTTCCTTGATGATCAGGTTGCGGAACTGCTCTTCCGATGTCAGCCTGCCCAATGCACGAATGGTAAGTTCTGTATTGTTGCCATAAATTTTTCCGGGGGGAAGTTCGATGTTTTCGTTGTTGAGGGAAGTACGTATATCAGTGAATGCAACTCCATGCGCACTCATTTTATCCGGGTCGAGCCATATACGCATGGCGTAGCGTTTCTGCCCAAATATATTAATGGAACTTACTTCATTGATGGTTTGTAATTGCTGCTGCAACACATTCTCAGCGTAATCACTCAGCTCCAGCAAACTTTTGGTACGGCTTTGTACAGCCAGTATGAGAATGAAATCGCTGTTGGCATCCGCTTTACTGATTACCGGCGGCGCGTCAATATCCTGTGGCAAACTACGTGCTGCCTGTCCTACTTTATCCCGTACGTCACTGGCGGCAGCTTCCAAATCCACACCAAGGTTAAATTCAACCGTTATCTGGCTGCTGCCAAGCGAGCTGGAAGAAGTAATGGTGCGAATACCCGGAATACCGTTGATCTGTTTTTCCAAAGGTTCGGTAATCTGGCTCTCAATGATATCCGGGTTGGCGCCGACATAGGATGTACTTACTGTAATAATCGGCGGATCGATGGCCGGATAATCACGTACTGCAAGAAATGTGTACCCCACCACGCCAAACAGGATAATCATCAAATTCATTACAGTGGCTAATACCGGCCGCTTCAGCGATAATTCGGAAATATTCATAATTCAAAACTGATCTAATGGTTTACCGGAATTCCGGTCCAAATGTTATTGATGCCGTATTGATCGAATCCAGGAATAATTGTTCGCTATTGTCAATTGATAGTTTGCTTAGGGCTTTGCCAATTGCTCCAGCGTTTTTACACTGCGCACTTTCAACTGGCTGTTTGGCCGTGCAAACAGTACCCCGGTAACGACTACTGAATCACCTGTATTAATACCACTGGTTATTTCAACATTATTCGATTCGCGTAAACCGGTTTTCACATTTACAAAGGAAGCTTTTCCATTTTTTACCAGTACAAGCTGGCTGTTCCGGTCGTCGGGAATAATGGCATTGGTAGGTACCATCATTGCTTTTTTATCTGTATTGGCCGGCACATATACTTTTACAAAAGCACCCGGGTTGGCGCCATTGCCCTGTAAAACAGCGCGTACTTTCAGGTTGCGTGTTGATTGGTCTACCTGTGGCTCGGTTGCGATGATGACGGCCTTTCTTCTTACTTTCTGGGCGGCATCCACTTCAACTTCGACGAAATTGCCTTTGCGAATGATATCGCTGTATTGTTCAGGCAATGTGAAGTCTATTTTTATTTTTTCCAGTTGCTGGATAGTGGCAATGATGTTATTCGGCGTTACAAATGCACCCGGGCTCACCTGTCTTAACCCAACCACACCACTGAAGGGGGCCTTGATAACTGTTTTGTCAATTAAAGTTTGCGTATACTGGATATCCGCCTTTAAACCATTTACCTGGTTCAGTGCGGCATCATAATCGCTCTGGTTAATACCATTCACCGCCAGCAATTGTTTATACCGTTCTTCTGTTTTCTGCGCGAGGTCGAGTTGTACTTTGCTTTTCGCCATTTGTGCCTGCAAGTCAGCATCGTTGATCCGTGCAATAAGCGTTCCCTGGCTGATATTGTTTCCTTCAGGGACATCCAGGTAAATCAAACGTCCGCTGATTTCCGGGTGCAGTTCCACATACTCATTCGCGACTACACTGCCATTGGCCTCCACTGAGCTGGTCAGCGATTGCGGGCTGGCAATGATGATATCAACTAAAGTGGGTGGCGCTGTTTTTGGTACATTGGTTTCGGGTTTGCCCTTACAGGAGGCGATGATTAAAAAAAGAAAAAAAGGGTAAACGTAAGTTGTTGTAAATTTCTGCCAATACATGGGTGGGTTGCTTTAAAAATAACTGGGCTCAAATATAAATAGATTTATACGTGTCATCATCACACAAGAGTTCCTGCCGGGGCTTTTTGAAATTAAAATCTGATTAATATTTAAAGAACTGTTAGTCATAAGTCGCAACGAGGTTTCACTTGACCCGTCCATTACCGGATTTAGTATAAAAAATGGCAGTTCGCTTTTAAATTCTTTTCTTTGCTGCACAAATTCTCCCGTTCATGACCCCTCTTGTTGGAATAATTATGGGCAGCGACAGCGATTTGACGGTTATGGAACCTGCTGCCGGCATTTTAAAGGAATTCGGAATTGAATACGAACTCACCGTGGTCTCAGCCCACCGTACACCCAAACGCATGATGGAGTATGCTGATTCGGCTTCAAAAAGGGGATTGAAAGTTATCATCGCCGGTGCTGGCGGCGCGGCTCATTTACCGGGCATGGTAGCTTCACTGACTTCATTACCGGTTATTGGGGTTCCGGTTAAGTCCAGCAATTCAATTGACGGCTGGGACTCTGTCTTATCCATTTTGCAAATGCCCAATGGCATCCCGGTTGCCACCGTGGCCCTCAATGCCGCGAAAAATGCCGGTATACTGGCCGCCAGTATTATTGGTGCATTCGATGAAAACATCGGGAAAAAAGTTGCAGCCTATAAAGCGGGTCTTGAAAAAGAAGTATTGAAAAAAGCCGGCGATATTCAGCAAAAGGGCTGGCCCAATAGTTTTGATACATAAATCATTTATATCTGCGCCCGTTTTTATCAATTCAGTACTGCAGGAAATGATAACATTCAAATTATAAGGATTCTTTTACATTCGTGCCTCTTAATTGCTTTTATGAAACTGGAACTGCTCGATTTTAAAGCCCTGACTGATTACCCCTCCGGATCTGGAATAGAATTTTACAAGGATAATATTTACCTCGCAGGTGATGATGCCAAAGATGTTCTGCTGATGAATAAAAAATGGAAGAAGCCCGAGCTGATCAACCTCTTCCCTTCCGACACAGAACGTATTCCAAAGAAATTGAAATTTGACCTGGAGGCCACTACTATTGTAAACGTTGACAAGAAAGCGCATTTACTGATTATGGGTTCCGGTTCGGCCGAACCGCGCAACAAAGCTTTCCTGGTCAACCTGAAAAGCAATGCTGTTTCACAAATTGACATGACTGTTTTCTACCAGCGGTTACTGGCAGCGGGGCTTACCGAATTAAACATCGAAGGCGCTGCAACTGTCAATGAATATATAGTACTGGCCAATCGTGGCAATAAAACAAATCCGGAGAATCAATTAATCATAACGACTTCCGATTTCTTTAATAAACAGGAACAGGCTTCCATCAAAATATTGAAAATTGATTTCCCCAAAAAGGAAACTTCATCAGGCGTATCCGGGCTGGCTTATTCTGATGATCACGAGACCCTGTTATTAACAGTATCTACGGAAGATACACCCAACTCCATTGACGATGGCCCTATTGGAAAAAGCTATCTCGGCATCATTGATAATTTTTACCGGAAAATTGGGCGGGAAAAAGTGAAAGTAAAAATCAACAGCCTTATCGATCTCGGCGAAGCGGATAAACAATTCAGGGGATACAAGATTGAATCGGTTTGTATCCAGTCAAGCAAAGACCACAGTATGAAACTGCAAATGGTGGCCGATAACGACGATGGTTCCAGTTACCTGTTTAAAACCTGGATGGGTTGGTGATTTTTTATTTACATTATATTGCATTGCTTCCGGTTGAAGCAGCGATACAATGCCATTGAGCCCCTTTTTAAAAAAAAATACTGACAGCCTTCTTGCCGCCATCACCGGTGCATTCATTATTTGGATGTTTACCCGGCACAGTGGTATTGGCATTTCTCCCGACAGTGTGTATTATTCTATTGCAGCGGAAAGTCTCCGGCAGCAGGGAACACTCACCGATTTCAATCATCACCCGGTGGTGGAATTTCCCGCACTGTACCCGTTGATCCTGGCCAGTCTTCAACTGCTAAGCGGTCAGTCATTGCCCGCCATTGCACCGGTACTGAATGCATTGTTATTTGCCACTATTTTACTGTTGTCGGGATGGATGATGGAACAGTTTGCATTCAGGTCACGTTTATTAAAAATTTGTATCCTCAGTATATTAGTGTTCAGCCCTTCGCTGCTGGAATTATATTCCATGCTGTGGTCTGAAACCATATTCATTCTTTTACTGTTGTTGTTCTTTATTGCATTACGCCGGTACCTCCTGTCGCCCACTCTTCAGCATATTTGTGTAGCAGCATGTTTTGCAGCATTGGCCTGTGTGACCCGTTTTGCGGGGATTACTTTTATTATGACAGGAATCCTGCTGTTATTTTATCAGAGAAATGTTTTGCTGCGTACAAAATTTGTACATGCGTGGCTGTTTTCAGGGATATCATCCTCTTTATTATTGTGTAACCTTTTGCGCAACCACCTCGTTGGGGGTAGTCTAACCGGGTTTAGGGAAAAAGCCATTCGGTCAGTGGCAGATAATTTCCATGGTATGGGGCTGGTGTTTGGTGACTGGCTTCCATTTTTAAAAGGGTATGAAACCTGGGCCACGGCGATTACCATTGTATTGCTTATCATTTTTACAGCTTATAGCCTTATAATACTGAGGAGGCGAAAAGATATTTCAGCTTATTCATCTATTGCTGCCATATTTTTTGTTCTGTATGCATTGTTTATGATTGCTTCGGCCAGCCTTACCCGTTATGAAGCATTTAGTAACCGCCTCTTGTCCCCGTTGTTTATACCCATGATTTGGGTAATGGGAAGCTGGATGAATAGTTTGATAAAACGCAAATGGATGGTATTGGTGGCAGTTGCCATATTTGTTTCCTTTCTGTATTACCAGTTGATAGCGGATTATGAAACATGGGATGGTGTGAAGGATGCCGGCGTTCCGGGATATACAGAAGACCAGTGGACACAAAGCCCAACAGTTTTGTATTTGCAGCAGCATCCGGGTTTGTACAACAAGGGATATACCCTCTATTCGAATGCCCCCGACGCGCTGTATTTTTTTACCCAACAAAGGTCACAGTCGCTTCCGCACAATGATTTCTTGTCTGAGAAAAATACATTTCTGCGGGCAACACCAACAATGGTTATTTGGTTCAATGACGGCGACAATCCCGACCTGGTAGGCAAAGATTTTATCAGTTCGCAAAAAAAAATGGTGTTGCTGCAGTCGTTTGACGATGGCGCCATTTACGTGGATGAACAAATCCCCCTCAACCGGTAAATAAAAATGCCGGCAGTAAATGCCGGCCCGATGGTTTGCTATGTTCACAGGACTATTAAAAATTGTTACATATAATTGGTACACTAAAGTTGGGAAATGTAACCCTGACATTCGCATCATTCCAGCCAGGGCCGCAAATATTGAAGTCGTGCCTGTTAAATTAACAATTGGATAGGTCCGCCACCGGTAAGAATTTTTGCGCCGAACCTACCTGTTGATCATTTCACCCTTATTGGGCAACACCCAGGTAATAGTGTACCGGGCCAGTTGATGTATATGAAAAGGATCCTCCAGGATGGTTTGTTCTATCTGTTCCTGGTTAGCCGCACTGGCCAGTATAACACCACCTGTGCGCGGGTTCTTTGGGCCGGACGTGATAAAGATTTTAGCGGCATAGTATTTATCCAGATAAACGCGGTGTGCCGTCACATATTTATCAATTTCCTCCAGCGGGGCGATATAATGCAGATCGATAACAAACATGACAAAATATTTTTGCCAAAGTAAAGCAGCTTTCCCGTTCAGAAAAAACTCCTTTTTTACCCGGCATGCAGGTTTGGAAAACAATTTTTTGATTCCGCTGTAATACTTTTACAATCGTGCATTTAGTAAAATGATATAGCTTAATGAATAGTTATGAACCGTCATGAATACATACCAGTAACCGTAGTCAGCCTGTTACTCCTGGTATATTGTATCTTAATTGGGTTCCAGTTAGCGCCAACTGTTATAATAATTATTTTCATTGCCTCCCCCTTCCTGGTCATTTGGTTGGTATACCAGGTGATCCGTTATGGTAAACAAGATGTGCCCAAACTTCCTGAAGATGATGAATGGGGATACGCTGATACCAGCAAAGAAGATTTGGACACTTTTAGAAATAATTGACTTGATTTTTACATCAACCCCTTGTCATTTCTTCAAACTTTCAATTTTGTATCTTTGGGTTCCTCTAAACGACCAATTTGAGAAGAACAATTCGCTATTATCGGCTTATATGGCTGAAGCATGATTTACCTGCAGGCCTTTCGGTTTTCCTTGTCGCGCTTCCCCTTTGTCTTGGAATTGCGTTAGCATCCAATGCGCCATTGTATGCCGGTATTTTATCCGGCATCATCGGAGGATTGGTGGTATCAATGGTCAGCGGTTCACAATTGGGTGTATCTGGTCCTGCAGCCGGCTTATCAACTGTTGTGGCTGCAGCCATTTTATCGTATGGAGATTATAAAATATTCCTGCTGGCAGTCATCGTTGCGGGTTTGTTTCAATTAATCCTTGGACTGCTAAAACTCGGTGTAATCGCCAACTATTTTCCTTCTGCTGTTATCAAAGGGATGCTGGCTGCAATTGGTATACTGCTTATCTCCAAGCAAGTGCCCGTAGCGCTTGGATATGATCAGCCAGATTTTTGGAGCAGTGGATTTCTCACTTTATTCACAGGCAAACATTTTACCACCCATTTCAAAGACTTTAACCTGCATACCACAAGAGGTGCTATCATTATAACCATTGCAGCACTCGCCATTTTAATCCTGCTGCAGCAACCATTCGCAAAAAAATGGAAAGTTGTACCGGCACCCTTGCTGGCCGTTGTAGCTGCTGTTATTATTAATTTATTTTTTTCGAGGCTTGCACCCATATATACACTGAAGCCAACACAACTGGTAACAATTCCGCATAATTTATTCAGCCAAATCAGCTTTCCAGATTTTTCTAAATTATTTTCCAACACTAAAATCTGGGAAGATGGGGTCATCATTGGTTTGCTTGCTTCTCTGGAAACATTACTTTGTGTAGAAGCTATTGATAAACTCGACCGGCAAAACCGGATTACACCGGTCAACCGCGAGCTGCTGGCACAGGGCATTGGCAATATGCTTTGTGGTTTACTCGGTGCCATACCCATGACTGCTGTTATTGTACGCGGCGCCGCCAACGTAGATGCCGGCGGCAGAACAAGATTTTCATCCTTCACTCATGGCTTATTTTTGTTGCTGGCAGTATTGTTTATTCCATTTGCCCTTAATAAAATTCCCTATGCAGCTTTGGCAGCCGTTTTACTGATAACAGGTTATAACCTCACCAAGCCAAAACTATACCGCAATATGTGGAGCCTGGGGCTGAAACAGTTTCTTCCTTTTATTCTTACCATTGTCATTATCCTCCTGACCGATTTACTGATTGGTGTTACTGCGGGTTTGATTATTTCTATTTATTATATCATCCGGAACAATTTTAAAGCAGAGTATAAAATTCAGAAATCAAAACAGCACGAGACAGATGTATTTTATATCAAACTCAACACAAATGTCACTTTCCTGAATAAAGTAAGGTTGAAAGATGCGCTGGATAAAATCCCCGAGTATTCGGTGCTGACCATTGATGGAAGCGAATGCAACTTTATAGATTATGATATACTCGAAATTATCAGTGAATATCATAGCAAAGCGCATAACCGGCACATTGAACTTCACCTGAAGGGAATCGAGCAGGTAAGTGTAACAGCAGTCCATTAAGCCGGTTTCGTTACATTTGACTTGTAAATAACAGCCTCATGACTTTTCACATCAATCATATCCAGCATATCGGTATCCCGGTTACAGATTTATCCGTTTCAGAAGCATTTTACAGGAAATTGGGATTTGAAAATGTAATGTCATCGGGGTTTGACTTCAATGGCGGTAAAGGAAAGGTAGCGATGATGAAGAGGGATAACATGATAATGGAAATATACCAGATGCCCGATACAGAATTGGAGGAAATCAGGAACAGGAGGAATGGACATATAGATCATGTTGCTTTCGATGTCAGCAATATTGACGAAGCATTTGCACAATTGAAACAGGAAGGTTTTGCCGTTATTGAACCGGCGCCGGTTTTTCTTCCCTTCTGGAAAAATGGGTGCAGGTATTTCAACATTACCGGGCCCGATGGTGAAAGACTCGAATTTAACCAGGTTTTGTAGGCAATGATGCAATACTCGTTTGGCGGAAAATGGCAGTCCTGTAATCTGTCAATATTGATTATTTCTTAATTATTCGTAAAAAAGTCAATATTGTTGCTGTCAACGCACAACTTATATCCTTCTTCACTAACTTTATTCGCCATTAAATCTGCTAACCACCTTACTCAACCAAGCCATGAAACCAGCTCTGCTGATAAGCATAGTACTGCTGCCTGTGTATTTCCTATTGCCCGCCTGCAGCAATAAAGTCCCTGTAACTGTTACGGAAGATGTACATGCCGACTCACTCATTTATCTCGCAGCCATTGAGCAACAGGAACAGGCTAACAAAAAACTGGTAACTGATTACTACCAGGAGTTATATGGCGACAAGAATACCGATGCCATCGACAGGTATCTTGACAGTAACTATGTTCAACACAACCCCAATATAGCTGATGGAAGAGATGCGTTAAGAGCAGCGGCTATTATATGGTTTAAGGCGGCTGTGAAAGAAAAAATCGATATCAAACACATTGCTGCTGATGGCAACTTTGTTTACCTGCATACCAGGGGAATTGAAAACGGGAAAACTGTGGCCATTATGGATATCTACAGGGTGGAGAATGGTAAAATCATGGAGCACTGGGATGTTACACAGGCCATGCCGGAGCGTTCCCTGAGCAAACATCCATTTTTTTAATACCTGTGAAAATCCTGCCGGGAGATTAAAGATTCACCAATAATGATAGTTTATTAATGCGTGCTTCCTCAAGCATGACGTGGCGATAGATGATTTTTGATCACTGCATAGTCTCCAGGAGGGGACTTTGCGAATGAATGTTACAATCGCAGCACCTTCGTCGTAATAAACAGCGGGGACAAAACGAAATCAATGCCATTTATTTTATAACAACTGCGCTTACCCCTTCCTTTGTTATAATCACAGGCTTTATAAATCCTTTTTCATCAAACTGCATTTCGTCGATACAGGTCACCCGGTGGTTGCCATCTGTTTCACCCAATGGCCTCCGGTGGTAGACGATATACCATTTATGTGCGGATGGTATGTATAAAACAGAGTGATGCCCCGCCCCTGTTGCCACTGCAGGGTTTTGCTGTAAAATTTTTCCAATCCTTTTGAATGGCCCAAAGGGTGATTTGGCAACTGCATAGGCAACAGAATAATCAGGCCCGGTCCACCCGCCTTCCGACCACATAAAATAATACTGGTGATTGGCGTAAAACATAAACGCTCCTTCAACATATCCACCGGGTGTGATTTCTTTAAATACGGTTCCGTCTTTAAATGGAACAAAGCCTGTAAAATCCTTATTCAGTTGCGCAATATTACAATGCCCCCAGCCTCCGTAAATGATATAGTATTTACCATCGTTGTCTTTGAATACAAATTGATCGATCGGCTGTGCCCCATTGTGAAAGGAATCGATCAGCGGTTTGCCGAGGTGATCTTTAAAAGGGCCTCCTGGTTTATCCGACATCGCCACACCAATGCCACCGTATTGCTGGTTACTTTGAATATCGTTGGCGCCAAAGAAAATATAATAATGATGATCTTTTTCTACCACGGAGGGTGCCCAGACTGCTTTTTTCGCCCAATGTACCCGCGATGTATCCAGTACGGAAGGATGTTTTGTCCAGTGAACCAAATCTTTTGAAGAAAAGGCATCGAGAAAGACCTGCTGTTCATATTTGGCAGAATAGGTGGGGAATATCCAATATTCATGGTTAAAAATCCTTACTTCAGGATCGGCATACCAACCAGGAAATACCGGGTTACCCGAACGGTCAGCTTGTGAATAGGCAGAACTGATCACCAGCAATGAAAACAGGAAGAATAACAGTCGTTTCATAAGTTTATACATGGTTGTCAATTATTGCAGTTAAAGATACAGCCACAGCAGCTATTCATACCCTTTAGAAAAATATTTATTACATAGCATCGACATCGGGTATCACTGTCACACTTTTATATTTTTTATCTGCATGCATCATAGCTGCCGAGTTATGGATGAGTTGCTTGCATTGTTGTAACAGGTTGGCATCTTTGGGCAGTTTCAGCATTAGCTCCATCAAATACAGGTTCCTGACTTTATTGACCACTGGCTGTGCCGGCCCCATCATGTACTGACCGATATATGGTTTCAATTGCGCGGCAAAAAAATTGGCGGCAGATTGTACCACCTGCTGATCCTTGTGCCGGAACAAAATATTAATGACCCTGGAAAATGGCGGATAAAAAAATTGTTTCCTGTTCTCAATCTCTTCGCTGTAAAATCCTTTGTAATCGTGTTGCTTCACTTTTACCAGTACCGGGTGGTTGACATTTCTTACCTGTATCAGTACTTTTCCCGGCACTTCTTTTCTGCCGGCCCTGCCACTCACCTGCTCCATTAATTGAAAGCCGCGTTCATTCACACGGAAATCTGTAAACCCGAGGATAGCATCCGCATCCAGGATGCCCACAAGCTCTACATTTTCAAAATCAAGCCCCTTTACCACCATTTGTGTACCTGCCAGTATGTCGATGCGGTGTTGTTCGAATAATTGTATCAGTGCATCATGGCCATGCCTGCCTTTTACACTGTCTACATCCATACGTGCTATCCGAGCTGAAGGAAATGCTTCCTGCAATTCCTCCTCGATGCGTTCCGTTCCAAAATTCTGCTGCGCAAATAAATGATTGCCGCAGGCTTCACAGGTATGCACCAATGGATAATTTGTACCGCAATAATGGCAAACCAGTTTTCCTTTGGTCTTATGATAGCTGAGTGATACATCACAATTTTTACAATGCGGTATCCAGCCGCAGGTTTGGCAAACCTGGTAAGGCGAATACCCTCTCCTGTTTTGAAAAAGGATCACCTGGTGCTGGTGCTGCAGGCTCAGCGCAATGGCTTCTTTTAATCGTGGCGATAAAATAACCTTACTGCGATCGGGTGTTTTTATCTGTCTTGTATCGACCAGTTCAATCACCGGCATGACCATATTACCATAGCGTTCATTGAGTTCAACCAATCCATATTTGCCATTCACGGCATTGAAATAACTTTCTACCGATGGCGTCGCGCTGCCCATCAATACTTTTGCATGAAACAGTGAAGCAAAATAAACAGCAGCATCACGGGCATTGTATCGCGGTGCGGGGTCCTGTTGTTTGAACGAAGCATCGTGTTCTTCATCACAGATAACCAACCCCAAATCACGAAATGGCAAAAACAGGGATGATCTTGCACCCAGGATAATCTTTGCTTCACCAGTATTAACCTTATTCCAAATTTCGAGCCTTTCATTCTGGCTGAACCTGGAATGATAAATCATAATATAACCGCCGAAATGTTTTTGCAACCTTCGTATCACCTGTGCCGTTAGTGCAATCTCCGGCAACATATACAACACCTGTTTCCCCTGCCGGAGATATTCCTCCATCAATTTAATATACACCTGTGTTTTACCACTGGAAGTAACTCCGTGCAGCAGGCAAACGTTTTTCTGTACAAAATTTTCATGTACTTCTTTCAATGCCTGCACCTGCGCAGGTGTCAGTTCAAAATCAATGTGAACATTTTTTGGTAATTGCTTAACGCGATCAACTGATCTTTTTTCAATGATCAACACACCTTTATCAGCAAGGCCTTTCAGTTGAGCAGGCGTAGCACCCGATTTTTTTAATAGTGCTGCCTGTGTTACTTCTCCTTCTGTTTTGGAAATATGTAAAAAAGCCAGCAGCAATTCCATTTGTTTGGGTGCCCGGCCCCAGTTGTTCAGCAGTTCACTTAAATGCTCCTCATCATTGTATTGCGGATGGAGCAACACGAAACTTTCTTTCTTTTCCCGAAAAGTATTTTTCAACTCTTCCCATACAAAGCATACTTTCTTTTCTATTAATCTTTTGATAACAGGATATACATGCGACGCGTCCAAAACCTGCTGTACTTCGGCCAGCCTTAATTCTTTTTTCAACAACAACGCCTCCGCTACGAGGTATTCTTCATCATCGAGGTGACTAAAATCATCTCCTGCTTCATCGTTGTACAATAAAATAGTTTCGCTGCTCAATTTAAAATGGGTGGGTAATGCAGCCTGCATGACCTCCCCTTCACTGCACAGGTAATAGTTGGCCATCCATTCCCATAACTTTAGTTGCTGTGAGAATATGATCGGCTCTGTATCCAGTACATTCAGTATTTCCCTGGGCTCGAATGCAGCGGGCGCATCTCCGTGAATGCGTTTGACAAGACCTGCATACTTTTTATTCTTCAGTACCACTTCCACGCGGCATCCTTCTTTCACAGCACCTGCGAGCTGTGATGGGATTGCCCAGGTATAGTTGCGCGGCAATGCAAGCGGTATCAGCACTTCTGCATACAGCGTGTGCTGTTCGTGAAACAATTCATTACTATGGTCGATTGATGACAATCTATTTATATTTTAATAAAGCGGCTTCCATGCAATCGTACACTTTTTTCCGCAATGCTGGTACATCTTTTACCGTCAACCCCTCTACAGGAATTGTTTCCAGGAACACGGCCCTGCATTTGCCCGGCGAAAAAGAAAATACGCTGCTTTGGTGCAGCCTTTTGCTGGTATCAGGGAAAACAACCGGTTTGATGGGTGTTTGTGTTTCTACAGCAATACGAAATGCACCATCATAAAATTCCTTCAATGGCTGATCCGTTGTATTGAAAGTCCCTTCGGGAAAAATAAATATCGATATTCCCTTTTTCACCACTGATTTTAAAATGATCACACTCCGGGCGCGGTTATCAGCGTTTGCCCTGTCGACCATAACCGCTGCATTCCTGTACAAGAATCCAAACACAGGCACTTTGCTCATTTCAAATTTCCCCAATGCACGAACCGGTTGCCGGATCGTTTTTACGATCATGGGCACATCCATATATGAAATATGGTTGGCCGTAAAAATATATTGTTTGGTTTTATCCAATGGTGCTTCAAATATCTTTTTACTATATATCCCTATTAAAAACATCCAGGTGTCAGCCCACCATCCACAGATGCGGTAAATAAACGTGCCACCATGTATTTTACCAAAGAAAGAGGCCACGATTGCAAAGGGGAATACAATGAGCAACAGTAACACAAACAATACAATCGCGTAGAGGGAATAGACAAACTGTATGCATTTAATCAATAGCTTCATCATTCAGTACCGCTTAACGTTCGTGCTTATTGCCATCGCCGGGACAATGACATTCAAAATCCTGGTCCAGGTCGATACAGGTTACCACTTTTGTTTTATAATCACATTGCGCAAATACGATGCGTACGTGCTGGTTATCTTTATGTGTATAGCCTTCCAGCGCATAAGTGGGGCAAGGGGTGCCGGTTGCTTCGCTCTTTTTATAATTAATTTCTCCATGCTGCATGATATCTTCCACTTCTTCCTGCGTAATATGACGGCATTCCATCCGGCATTTGGCATGCTGCGTATATTCCAGGTAGCTGGTGCGGCGGTCAAAACCATGGTTGCGGTCGGCATTGTCGTTTTGTTCATGCCGGTTGTCATTTTTTACGGTCGGGCTGGTTGTTTGCCGGCAACGGCGGATAGAAATGGCCGCAACGACCAATATTGCCAGCAGTAAATAAGGCAAGGCTTTCTTCATAGGGTCAAATATAATACAAATGAGCCCGCTTTGCCGACAACGGGCTGCGCCGTATCTTTGCGCCTCTTATGGGTACAGCGAAAACAGTGGCGTTTCATACACTTGGTTGTAAACTCAACTTTTCCGAAACCTCCGCCATTTCAAGGTTACTGGAGAAAGAAGGTTTTCAGAAGAAGGAGTTTGATGACATGGCCGATGTGTATGTTATCAATACCTGTTCCGTTACCGATAATGCGGATAAGGAATGCCGCCAGCTGGTACGCAGGATCCAAAGAAAATCTCCTGAAAGCCTGGTTGTCATTACAGGTTGTTATGCGCAGTTGAAACCAGCAGAAATAGCCAATATACCGGGTGTCGATCTTGTACTGGGCGCTGCTGAAAAATTTAATATTGCCGCGCATCTCCGCGAGTTGAGCAAAGGCGATTCCGCCAAAATATGCAGTTGTGATATTGAAGAAGTCAGCGACTTTCATTCTTCCTACAGTATCAATGATCGCACACGTACATTTTTAAAAGTGCAGGACGGTTGCGACTATAACTGTTCTTTTTGCACCATTCCCATGGCAAGGGGAAAGAGCCGGAGTGATAGTATCATCAATGTGGTACACAATGCAGAGGCCCTGGCCAAAAATGGTGTCAAGGAAATTGTACTGACGGGTGTCAACCTGGGTGATTTTGGGAAAACGGTTGACGGTAAACATGACAGCAACTTTTTTGAACTTGTCCAGGCGCTTGAAAAAGTAGAAGGCATAGAACGCTACCGTATTTCGAGTATAGAGCCCAACCTGTTAACAAATGAAATCATTGCATTTGTGGCAAACAGCGACAAGTTTATGCCGCATTTTCACATCCCACTACAGAGCGGCAGCAACCGCATCCTCGGATTGATGAGAAGAAGGTACAAACGCGAACTGTATGCTGAAAGAGTACAATTGATCAAAACCCTGATGCCTCATTGCGCCATCGGGGTAGACGTCATTGTTGGCTTTCCGGGTGAAACAACCGAAGATTTCAACGAAACTTACCAGTTTTTACACGGTTTGGATATTTCTTACCTCCATGTATTCACCTATTCTGAAAGGGACAACACAAAGGCACTGGAAATTTCGCCCGTTGTGCCCATGCGGGAAAGGCATGAGCGCAATAAAGCTCTGCGGAACCTTTCTTACATGAAAATGCAATACTTCACGCAACAACACGCCGGCCAGACGCGAAAAGTGTTGTTTGAAGGCCACGCCAAAGACAATATGATGGAGGGTTATACCGATAATTACATCAAAGTAACTGTTCCCCACAGGGCCGACTGGGTAAATAAAATCTGCGCGCACACAATATAATTTGTGGACAATTATCAAATCTTTAGGAAACTTTTTGCCCCTCTTTTTCGTTTAATATAGTAAAGCACAGCAGAAAGTATGGATAAGAAGAAGTACCAGGTGACGATTAATTTTGAGGTAGATGATGAATTTATGTCGCTGGTGCCCGCGCATCGTACGTATATCAATCAACTCATCAATAAGGAAATCATTGATCATTATGCCGTCAGTATGGAATCGCAGCGGATATGGATTACCATCAGCGCATTAAGTAAGGAAGAAGTGGATGGCATTATTGTAAAATCACCTTTGTATAAATACTGGACTTACCAGGTGGATGAATTGTTTGTACTGGATGGCCTCACCTATCGCCTCCCCCATTTACAGCTTAATTAAACCATCTCTCAATATACCAGCAGGTATTTGTAAAATGCAGGTACTTCGCGCAGTGTACCAATAATATCTTTCCATTCATATCGACCAGAAGATGCATGCGTAACATTTTTAAACCCCAGCTTCTTTAAGATATATTGTGTCCGCGTGATATGATAAAACTGGGAAACCACGATGACAGATGAAAAATGATGGTCTTTGTTCCACGCAATAAAATTCTTTGCTGTCAGGTAAGTGTTCTGTCCATAATTGTCACTTACCACGGCAGAATCAGGCACACCATGCGCTACGAGGTATTGTTTCATGGCAGTACCTTCGGGATGGCCGCCATTTTCCTTGGTAGAAGTACCGCCACTGGCAAAGATCATTTTTACCTTCCCCTCTTTATACAATTGTAGCGCTTTGTCTACCCTTCCCTGCAACCAGGTGGAAAGTGATCCATCTTCACAAACACGATTGCCGAGAATAATGGCAACATCTGCCTGTGTATAATTATCGTGCAGGCCATCCACTGTAATAAATACAACATGAATAAGTATCCATGCAAACAACAGGAATAATATTCTTGCCCACCATCTTTTCAATAATGGTTTATTTCTTTTTTGTTTCACGCCATTTTGGTTTTTGCTTCAGCACTTTTTTCATGATGGGACAACTATCGATATGCGCTCCAGGCAGGTAACCGGTACTCATCAGGAATTCATTGACGATTTCACCACCTGTAAACCGAAAAGTGGTTTTGAAAAGCTTAACCCATTCTTCCTTTGTTTTTGGATGATGGTGATCGAGCCAGCTTTTAAATGACCCGTATTCTTTCTGAATGGCCAGAATACAGTTAGCATTGTGAATGGTGGCATCAATTTTTAACCTGTTGCGGATAATGCCGGCGTCCCGGAGAAGTTTTTCTCTTTTGGCATCTTTGTATTTCGCTACTTTGGCGATGTCGAAATTGTCAAATGCTTTAAAGAAATTGTCTTTCTTGTTCAGGATCGTCGTCCAGCTTAGACCGGCCTGGTTAATTTCAAGCACCAGTCGTGCGAATAAGAGGTTATCGTCGTCAATCGGGAAGCCATATTCGTTATCGTGATAGTGTACGTGAACATTATCTTTGTCCATACGCCAAACGGCCTGGCAGTAACTGCTGATTTTTTCCATCATACAAAGGAAAAAAAATTTTGCCGAAAAGTATTAGCCCTTATCTTTGCACTCCCAACAAAAAAGGGAGCATAGCTCAGTTGGTTCAGAGCATCTGCCTTACAAGCAGAGGGTCCGCGGTTCGAGCCCGTGTGCTCCCACAGAAATCCCCGCAAACCAGCGGGGATTTTTTATTTTCAGGCATGTCTTATTTCTATGCGTATAACCTATATTCTCAAAAAAATATTACATGATTGAAGTATTTATTGGTTCAGAACATCCCCGGCTGATAAGCCGGGAGTGGTCCGCGGTTCGAGCCTTCCGATATATCGGAACTCCCACAGAAAACCCCGCCAATCAGCGGGGATTTTTATTTTATTACCATGTCAAAATTCTATGTCTATATCCTTTATTCTTCGGTAAAAAATCGATACTACATTGGCATGACCGGGGATTTATTGGAAGAAAGATTACGCAGGCACAATTCCAATCACAAAGGTTTTACAGGGACAGCAGCAGACTGGAAAATTGCTTATTACGAGCAATTCTGCAATAAAGAAGATGCTTTACAAAGAGAAAAGCAGATCAAATCATGGAAGAACAGGAAGAGAGTTGAAGCATTAATTGGTTCAGAACATCCCGGCTGATAAGCCGGGAGTGGTCCGCGGTTCGAGCCTTCCGATATATCGGAACTCCCACAGAAAACCCCGCCAATCAGCGGGGATTTTTTAGTTTTAGGCATGCCGTATTTCTACGAGTATATCCGTTATTTTTAAAAAAGGGGAGACCAGCTTATGTGAGTTTATTGATTCTTGGGGTTTTTAATAGATTCTATATTTAAAATTGTTTAGCAAATATATAACCCACCTATTGGCCAGATTAGATTTGCTTTATAATAACCCTCAGCAGAATAGTTGAAATTATTCAAAAGTAATTTTTAAAATTGTACTCTCCCCAGTATTAGTAACATATAAAACACCATGGCTATCCATTGCTATGCCAAAAGGTCCGAAGAAAAATCCACCTCCATTGGTTGCATATCTGCTAATGTTATTAAGTAAAGTGGTAACCATTCCGTCTGCTGAAATTTTGCGAATTGAATTATTTCCTTGATCGGCTATATAAAAATTCCCTGCTTTATCACGGGCTATGCCCGTGGGTTTATTAAATGTCGCAATAGCTACAGGGCCATCTAAAGCACCGGCAGTATTTCTTATCCCCGCTATTGGAGAAAATACACCAGTAGAAGATAACTTATAAATCATGTGGTATTGCTGATCTGTTAGGTAGACATTTCCGCTTTCATCTGAGGTGATTCCCCACAATCCACCAAAATCTCCTGTAATATTTGTTAAGATACCTGGTTTACTAATTTTTACAAGATTAGCACTTAAGGGACTTGAAACATAAAGATTTCCATTGGGATCCATTGCTACACCTACAGGAGCTCCCCCTACGTAATTACCGTAGGTACTTACCAATCCCGAAGAAGTTATTTTTCTAATCGTGTGCGCATCGGCATCTGCGACATAAATATTTCCCATAGTGTCCGTACATACTCCGTAAGGGTTTTTAAAACCGGCTGAAGTGCCCTGTCCATCTTGGCTTCCCTGAACTCCAATAGTGCCCGCAAAAGTTGTTACTACAGCACCAGGTGCAATTTTTTTAATAAGAAAGTTTCCAGGGTCAGCAACATATACATTACCTAAAGAGTCAGGAGCTACTCCGGTTGGAGTACCTATACCAGCTCGTGTTCCCACACCATCTATTGATGCCGGGAAACCATTGCCCGCATATACGGTCACTGTAAATATGTCATAAGTAAAAGATGGGCCTTGTATTGTAGTTCCGTTGACTGTAGCTGATACAATGCCTGTTCCTGCTTTAGGTGGCACTTTGGCAACTATCTGAGCATTACTTGAGCTTATAATTTCTGCTGGCTTGCCATTAAAAAAAACACTGTTCTGCAGGTTGTTGTTGCCAAAGCCATTTCCAAAAATTGTATCTAATGAATTGGCCGGTCCATGTAAGGGGCTGATGCTTGTAATTACAGGTTTGACTACAACAGGTACAGGATCAGATGACCGTTTGCATCCTAAAAGAATGACAATATAAAAAACAAAATGAATCTTACTGTATTTCATTATAAACGGACCATTTAAGTGACTATGTGATTTAGTAAATGACAAATTATTGTTCCACAGTAAAGCCTTCGCAAGAGGCTTTAGCCGGGCAGTGCCATTCTGCGCTTTCAGTGCATTGGGCAGTCCGCGTAATCCCTGGCAGGACAGCTGGACCAATACAATGGTTATTGACATAAAGAGCTCTACGCTCGCCAGCAATTAATACTGCAAATATTTTTTAAAAAAATTTACAGGAGCCGGTGAAGAATTATTTTTCATTCATCGGTTCCCACAATTCTATTTTATTCCCTTCAGGGTCCATGCACCAACCAAATTTTCCATATTCATATTCCTCTATTTTTTCGTGCACCCACACACCTGCTTTCTTCAATTCATCGATCAACGCATGCAAATCCGCCACACGCAGGTTGAGCATTACTTGTTTTTCACTCGGGTTAAAATACTTACTGTCTTTTGCAAAAAAAGAAAAAACAGTATGGCCCGGAACGGCAGGATCAGGATGGTTGACCC
Source organism: Chitinophagaceae bacterium (assembly GCA_044223995.1). Lineage (GTDB taxonomy): Bacteria > Bacteroidota > Bacteroidia > Chitinophagales > Chitinophagaceae > JACMLD01. The sequence continues at coordinate 116,363 of JBGALE010000003.1, read as the reverse complement.
AACTAAAATCAACATAGGAGCTTTCACCAAATGGTATACCCAAATGCTGCTGGTACCATGCTGCCAGCGCTTTTGGATCCTGTGCTTTCAGGAATATGCCACCAATACCTGTTACTTTTTGCATAACACATAATTTGGTATTGAAATTAACTATTTACAGGGAAACAAGATGAAGATTATACATCTTCCGCCACCCTTGGTACAGACGGTGGCCAGAATAAATCCTTTGGATATTTGCGTATAAATCGCCCCATCAGCGAAAAGAATTCGGGATAATCGCGCAGGCGTATGCCTCTCGATTTAACGGCCACAAAAAATGCCAGTGAAAAGCTGATGAGAAAATTCAGGAAGCCTATCAGTAACACGCCACCAATAATAGTGAGCAGGTATCCCAATTGAATCTTATGATCGAGTCCGTAAAAACCAATGGCCGTATTGCCTGCGGAAATGGTGATATGACGAATATCGAAAGGTATTCCCAAAAATTTTCCCAACGGTCCTGCACAACCGAGAAAAAACCCCAGGCAAATACTACCCGTCAATGCACCTGAATTTTTTTCGACCTGGCTGACCAACCGGTTTAACCTTTTCTTGCTCATGGTATGTGAAAAGATCGGGTGTGTACGCAATCGTTCGGTAATTCTGCCGTACACCACATGGTTTTCAACATAACCAGCGATGATACCACTGGCAAACAGGAAGAAGCCGGTGAAACAGGCATATACCAATGCCAGGCTGTGAAACGGGTGCTGGTCTTCCAGCAATTTAGCCGCCGCAGCGCCTTCTGCAATTTTAAAACCAGTAATCAGTTTAAACAACCATGCCAGCAGGTAGGTCAGCGGGAAAACAACTATTAAGTTACCCGCAAACGAACTAATCTGGCTCCTGGATACACGTGCAACGGTAATGACCAGGTTGCGCAGGTCAGGTTTACCGCCGTGCTTCTGACTGTCCAGCGAACCAGCCACTGCCGATGCCGTGTAGGCTGGTTGCTTGGTGGCGAGCGTAGCACCGGTTTGGTCCATGACGACAAATCCTGCTGCATAGTTCGTACCATAGGCCATGCCCTGCCAGAAAATGGGGAAATGAACAATGCTCAGTAAGTTTTTAATAATGGCTACGAAAGAAACGATAAAACCTCCTGCCATCGAACTCCGAAACAATACCCGAAAATCTTTCTTCGTATTGCTGATATATTTTTCCCCCTTCCTTCCCTTGTGTTCTGCTATCTGGTATGCAAGTAATCCAAGGTTTTCCGACAAAAACTCCCGCAAACTGTTTTTCCTGTTTTCGTTTTTGATAACTGTAATAAAAAAATCAACAAACCTGGCGGTGTCAAATTCATCATTCATATCAAGCACGTCGATGATGATCAGCAGCCTTTCTATTTGCTGCTCCAACCGCACCAGTACGAACGTCTGTGCCAGGCTGGTACCATACTGCAACCGCTGCTCCCTTACCCATTCGTTGCTTTGCCGGCAGTTGTAGAGGTTTTCCTGTATATTGGTTAGTAACAGACGCCTTTCGTCATCGCTCAGGCTCGCCTGCCGTTCGATGTATAGATTCACCAGGCGATTTTGTTCCCAGAATGGATGAATGGCGTCATTAAAATCATCGTAGCGACTGGTGACTTCTTTTTCCATACCAAGTGTTACCACCCGGTACGATAATACCTGCAGCGATTGATTCAGTTGTTTTATAAGAGAAGGTTCTGCCAGGTTGACTTCAAAACCCATCAGTTCAAAAAATTTTGACCAGAGATCACGGTCAATGCCTGCCACCCAGGTATGATCATTTTTCCTGTAAAAAATACGGCTGATAATATATAAAAAATCGTCCGGCTGCCGCAAACCCGGCAGTATTTTATGCTTTAATTTACTCAGCAGTTCCTGCACAAATCCGCGGGAACTGATAATACCACTTTCAGTAAGGGCAGGTTTGAGATCACTGTTGATAAAAAGCGTGAGAAAGGATTTTCGTAATGAGAACAACAATGACTTGTCGTCCTGTAATTGAAACAACAGAGCTTTGAATTTAAGCGTAGCCTCTTCTGTATTGCGTGCATTGGAAGGGCGGATTTTCTGCACCAGTTCTACCAGGTAGTCAAGTCCTCGGTTTGTACTGTTCAAAGGAAGTATCAGTGCTTTTCCGTCGGATTTTGTCTCAGTAGCAGCCTTTTTTCTTTGAAGCAGTTTAAACATACAGTAAAATAGAGAAAAATTGTGCCAAAAAGGAGGATAACACCTGAAAGACAGTTACCATTTTATAAATGTTGCAAAGACGCTTGTTTTGCGGGCATTATTTATATTTTTGTCAAAATAATTCCAGGTATGCATTTCTATAAAGAACAACCAGGCACACTACCCGATGATGACGTTCTGCTGGAGACCGACCTGGAACAGCCTTGCCAGCTCATTGTTTGGAATGATGAAGTAAATACTTTTGAATGGGTAATAGAAACACTTATAGATATTTGCAAACATTCAGCCGAGCAGGCAGAACAATGCGCACTGATTATCCACACGCAGGGCAAATATGCAGTGAAATACGGCAGTTATGAGGAACTCAAGCCGATGTGCGATGCCATTACGGAACGAGGCATCAATGCCACCATCGAGGTGACAGCCGATTAATCAACGATAGTCGCTGCTATTTTTGCACAAGTACAGGTTCTACATTACCAATCAGAAATTTCAAATCTCCGCAATTCAGTTTTACCGTTTAATTTTTTTAATTTGTAGCACAAGCTTGTAAAGTGCTGATCAACGATGCCATTGTTTGCCATTGATAAGGAACTTATTTTCCCGCCCGTTCACATGGCCGAACCGGACGGGTTGCTGGCTATTGGCGGCGACATGTCAACAGAACGGCTGCTCCTTGCCTACCGAAGTGGAATATTTCCCTGGTTCGAAGGTGATGTGCCACTATGGTGGTGCCCCAACCCGCGTTTTGTTTTATTTCCCAGTGAACTGAAAGTAAGCAAGAGCATGAAGCAGTTGTTTAAGAAAAATTCATTCCAGTTTACCACCAACCAGGCATTTGAGCAGGTCATCAATAATTGTAAGACCACCCCGCGAAAGGATCAGGACGGAACCTGGATAACTGAAGATGTAAAGAATGCATATATCAAGTTGCATCATCTGGGATATGCACACAGCGGAGAGGCCTGGCTCGATGGTCAGTTGGCAGGTGGTTGTTATGGCATCAGGTTGGGAAAAGTTTTTTTCGGTGAGAGTATGTTCAGCAATGCCAGCAATGCCAGCAAATTTGCATTTATTAAATATACAGAACAACTGGTTCGTGAAGACGTGCAGTTGATCGATTGCCAGGTTTATACCGAACACCTGCAAAGTCTTGGTGCGCGTATGATACCCCGCAATGAATTTATTACACTGCTGAAAGAATTAATTCCCTGATATATTTCCCTGAGTACACAACCCTGAGGAATTAAAACCTGGAGCCCAGGTAATGCGGTAACATCGCCCGCCAGGTTGGCCAGTCATGTTTCCATTCAGGGCCCCAGATATCAAGTTCATAATTGATACCCTTACTATACAGCACACCTCCAAAACGGCGGTTGGCTTCCGGATCTTCAAAGTCGCCACTGCCCGTGACAATATGTACATGCGGACTACTCCTGATTTGTTCCAGGACATAATGATCAGTCAGGTTGGGCAGGTAATGAATCGGGCTGTTGAAATACACATCATCGTCAAAATAACCCTTGGTATATTCAGTCAGGTCGTAGACACCACTCATCGCGATGCACCCGTTGATGATATCGGGCCGTTTAAAAAACAAGTTGGCACTGTGCAGGGCACCAAATGAGGCACCACAAGTGATAATCGGGGTTTCCCAACTGGTGTTATTTCGGATAAATGGCACTACTTCATTGTATACATAGTCGTTGAACTGCTGGTGACGGATCGCCTTATGCCGGGGATCCATATGGTTGTTCATCCAGCTTTCATTGTTAATGCTGTTGATGGAAAATATCTTCACCTTACCACTGTCAACAAAGGGTGCGAGGTAGTCCATTAGCTGAAACCGTTCATATTCAAGGTAATCAGCGGCGGCAGTAGGGATTAGCAGCAGCGCAAACCCATAATGTCCATACACGGCAATGGGCATGTCTTTATTCAGTGAAGGGCTGTACCAGGAACTGAGATTTCTCTCCATATAACAGTGATTTGTCTCTCAAAATAGCAATAATTTGAATGCAACAGTCGTTTACTAAAAATCCTGCCCTTAAAATTTGCAACAGCCAGATTTAATAAATATCTTTACAGCGTCGTCTAATTGCAACCAGACAGGCATAACCCGCCAGAATAGTCCTAAAATCGAAGAAAAGCCATTCCGTTGACCCCACCCCTTGAAGACTAAATTGTAGTCTGTTTCCCTATTATTGGTCATGCTAAAAAAAATGGTTTGCTATGAAATTTGATTTAACACACAGCAGTGGAGCAAAAATTGCTCTGATCGTTATTGTTCTTTATGCAGTAATTGCTGCCGTAACATTCTTAGCCTGGAAGTAAACTCTACACTCCAAGTTAATTAAGAACAATTCGTTTCGGCCCTTCCGGGGCTGATTGAAAGGTATTTTCTCCTGGTTATTTTTGTGGTTTATTCCGGGAGAAAATTTCTATTTTATTTTCCGGAAATTTTTCTGCGAACTGGTAGATGATTCCCCGTATGTAATCATTATCGGGATAGTGGTTGATTTGTTCCTTTACCACCTCGATATCATATTCTGCAGGTTTTTTATTCAGTTGTCCCATACCCACAAACCTTCCTTTTTCCACCAGTATACAACTGGCCTGCTCATCTTCGCGATCATATACTACGAAGGTGGGAAGTTGCTGGTGCAGCGATTCAATAGCTTTGTCTATTTTACGGTTGTATTGCTTTACGGTTTCTTCCGGCTGAACCGCTTCGCCCGAACGATCAATAAAGCAAAGCGCTTCATTTAATTTAAATTCCTCTACCATTTTTTTCAATATCACCTGTCCTTCGTGCAGCAGATTGAAAGTATACACCGCAGGTAATTGCTTTTTCTTTTTTTCAATAAACAAGCGCTTATACCCTTTCTGGTCTTCAAACGTATACAAACCATATTCATGGTGATACCGTTTCTGGCTTCGGTTGTACAGCGGCCATAGCCGGCGTATCTCCACACTTTCCAAAATGAGGGCTGCCAGTTCACTGGTACATGATTTAAAGGAAACAGAATAAATATTACGCAGAAATTCCTGCTTGCGTTTACCGCTGTCGTTATTGCTGAAATGGCTTTTTACCCTTTGCTGCAGGTTCGTCGCCTTGCCCACATATACAATCTTACCCTTGTTGTTGTGGAAATAATAAACACCGGGTGTCGTGGGCAATTGTTCAATTACAGCAGAAGGCAGGTGCGGGGGCAGGTACTGCTCTTTGTTTTTTCCCCTGAGCATTTGCGGGATAACCCCATTGGCGTCATTCAGCAATACTTTTTCAAATACCTGTACCGTTGCCAATACGTCTCCCATTGCTCTGTGGCGATCCGAAATGGGGATTTGCAATTCCCTGCATAGATTACCAAGACTGTAACTGGCGAAACCCGGAAATACCTTACGGCTCATCCGCACCGTACACAGCTTCCTGGTAGTAAGATCATATCCCGCTTCCTTCAAATGGTGGTTTAGAAAAGAATAATCAAAATTTACATTGTGCGCAACAAATACACGGCTTTGCAGCAGGTTAAAAATCTTATCAGCTATCGCTTCAAACCGTGGCGCCCTGCGCACCATTTCGTTGGTGATGCCGGTGAGTGCCGTAATATGCCTTGGAATAGGTACGCCGGGGTTAATCAGCGTTTGAAACCTGCCCTCAGTTTCTGTACCGTTGTGCAGTATAATGGCAACCTCTGTTATTCCGTTGGCAGAGGCATGCCCGCCCGTGGTTTCTATATCGACAATCGCATACATAATTGGGACAATGAAAATACGGTTTTTTGAAACGCCAAAGCAGCACCAATTTGTTACCTTTGCCAACCATAAATGAAAGGAAAAGCACTATGGAATTGAGCAAAAATTATATTCCGGCACAGGCAGAGGAAAACTGGTATAAACACTGGCTTGAAAAGGGCTATTTCAACAGCAAGCCAGATAGCCGTCCATCTTTTACGGTGGTGATTCCACCTCCGAACGTAACCGGTGTACTCCATATGGGTCATACATTGAATGAAACAGTGCAGGATATCCTTGTTCGAAAGGCACGCATGAGCGGGTTTAATGCCTGCTGGGTACCCGGCAGCGATCATGCTTCTATAGCCACGGAAGCCAGGGTGGTAAACATGCTGAAGGAAAAAGGGATCAATAAGAAAACATTGTCGCGCGAAGAATTTTTAAAGTATGCATTTGAATGGAAAGAAAAGTATGGTGGTATTATTTATAACCAGATAGAGAAACTGGGTTGTAGTGTTGACTGGAACCGGGTAACATTTACCATGGATGATCATTACTACAAAGCAGTTATAAAAGTATTCATTGATTTATATAAAAAAGGGTTGATATACCGCGGCGCCAGGATGATTAACTGGGATCCTGCTGCCCGTACTGCTCTCAGCGATGAAGAAGTTGAATACAAAGACCTGCAGGGAAAATTATATCACCTGCGTTATAAACTGGACATTACAGGTGATGAATACATTACCATTGCCACACAGCGCCCTGAAACTATTATGGGTGATACTGCTATTTGCGTAAATCCAACCGATAGCCGATATGCGCATTTGAAAAATGCATTTGCATTTGTGCCGTTGATCAACAGGCGTATCCCGATCATATTCGATGAGTATGTTGACCCGGTATTTGGAACAGGTGCATTGAAAGTAACGCCCGCACATGATATCAACGACTACAATCTTGGTCTGAAACACCAGCTCGAAGTGGTGGATACATTGAATGAAGACGGCACATTAAGTGCAGCCGCGCAAATTTATGTGGGGGAAGATCGCTTCGCTGCCAGGAAAAAAATCATTGCCGAATTAAAGGAAAAGAATTTTCTACTGAAAGAGGAAGAATACCAGACAAGGCTTGGGTACAGCCAGCGCAGCGGTGCGGTGGTTGAACCGAGGATATCCACGCAGTGGTTTTTAAAAATGAAAGAGCTGGCCGGACCGGCGCTGGATGCGGTCGTAAACGGCGATATACATATTCACCCGGGAGATAAATTTTTGGCAACTTATAAGTACTGGCTGCAAAACGTAAAAGACTGGTGCATCAGCCGCCAGCTTTGGTGGGGCCAGCAAATACCTGCATGGTACGACGACAAGGGTAATATGGTGGTAGCAGATACTGAAGAAGATGCTATGCAACAGGTAAAGGAAAAATTTGGTACCACCCTGGCAAAAGGACAATTAAAACAAGACGAAGACGTGCTCGATACCTGGTTCTCATCCTGGTTGTGGCCCATGGAAGTATTCAACGGTATTACACAACCCGGTAATGCTGAACTGAAATATTATTATCCGACATCCGTATTGGTAACCGGCCAGGATATTATTTTCTTTTGGGTAGCCAGGATGGTCATGGCAGGTATGGAATACGAAAAGCAGATACCATTTAAGGATGTTTATTTCACGGGTATGGTAAGGGATAACCAGGGAAGAAAGATGAGCAAGAGCCTGGGCAATTCGCCCGACCTGCTGGATTTGATAGATAAATATGGCGCCGATGCTGTTCGGTTCGGGATCATGATTGCTTCCCCTGCCGGAAATGATTTACTGTTTGATGAAGCCGCGCTGGAACAGGGAAGGAACTTTAATAATAAAATGTGGAATGCCCTGAAGCTGGTAAAAATGTGGGAAGGGAGAACAGCAGACGACAAAACTTCATTTAGCAATAGTTCTTTCGCCGTGGAATGGTTTGACAACAGGTTGCGCGAAGCAAGAATGGAAATAGACAGCCTGATGAAACAATTCCGTTTGAGTGAAGCACTCAAATTGATTTATTCGCTGATATGGGACGATTTCTGCAGTTGGTACCTCGAATGGATAAAACCGGGCTTTGAGCAGCCCATTGATAAAAAAGTATTTGATAAAACCATTGAATACTTTACAACACTCGTGCAGATACTGCATCCGTACATGCCATTTATTACTGAAGAAATATACCACCTGCTGGCGGACAGAACCGATGATTTGTGCATGAAACAGTTTGCTGCCGTTACCACTGCCGATTCCGGTATTCTCAGAAAAGCAGTAGTATTGAAGGAAGCCATTTCAACCATTCGCGATGCCAGGAACAAATCACAGATAAAACCAAAGGATGAAATCGTTTTACATATTCAGACAGAACAGGTTGATTTGTTTAAGTCTGTATCGCCCGTTTTGAGCAAACAGGTAAATGCAACATCCATTTCTTTTACGGCTCAAAGTATTCCGCAAACAATCGCAGTGGTGGCAGGTATGGAGAAATTTTATATCGAAACCCAGGCACCCATCAATACTGCCGGGCAAAAAGAAGAACTGATAAAAGAGAAAGAATACCTGCGGGGTTTTTTATTGTCTGTAGAGAAGAAACTGGGCAATGAACGGTTTGTACAAAATGCAAAACCGGAAGTTGTCGCACTGGAACAAAAGAAAAAAGCCGATGCAGAAGCCAAGCTGAAAGTGATTGAAGAAAGCCTTGCTGCGTTGTAACAGTCTTTATATTTTTTAGTATTGCTACATTTCAATAAAAAGCCATGAAACATCATGGCTTTTTTTATTTCAGTAAAAATGCTTTTAAATCATTATAGTCAGTACCCATTACAATACTTTTCTTTTCCTGGCGCATAATGCCTTCAATACCCGAAGGAATGGGGACGGTAGTATTAATAACAGGCTCTACAACATCGTAAAATTTAACCGGGTGTGCCGTTTCAAGTATCATGCCTTCATCACCCGGGTGTTCTTTTCTGTATTGCTGCAGGGCAACATAGGCAACAGCGCCATGTGGATCCAGCAGGTATTGATGCGTGTTATATACTTCACGGATGGCACCCTTTGTTTGATCGTCGGAAATACTGCAACTGCTGAATATTTTTTTCAAATCGCCCAGTTGCTGGTGAAACAATTCCAGTATCCGGACAAAATTACTTGGGTTGCCCACATCCATTGCATTGGAAATGGTGGCAATGGCTTTTGCAGGCTGGTATACCTGACCGGCCAGGAACCTTGGCACTACATCATTGGCATTGCAGGCAGCAATAAAATGTTTCACAGGTAATCCACTCATATATGCCAGTATGCCGGCGCATATATTTCCAAAATTACCACTCGGTACAGAAATGACCGGTGGATTATTTTTATCCTTCCATTGTTTCCATGCAAAGAAATAATAAAATTGCTGTGGCAGCCATCGTGCGACATTAATGGAATTGGCAGATGTAAGAAATAATTCTTTATTCAGCGTTTCATCAGCAAAGGCCTGTTTCACCATCTGCTGGCAGTCATCAAAATTTCCTTCCACCTCTATTGCACGTATATTCTTTCCCAGCGTGGTTAATTGTTTTTCCTGCACGCCGCTTACTTTCCCTGATGGATATAGTATCACCACTTCTACCCCATCCACATTATAAAATCCATTGGCAACGGCACCACCGGTGTCCCCTGACGTAGCCACCAAAACAATTACCTTTTGGCTTCTTGATTTGGCAAAATAACCCAACGAACGGCTCATAAAGCGGGCACCAATATCTTTAAAAGCCAGTGTGGGCCCGTGAAATAATTCAAGCGAATAAATATCTTTTTCAACCGGTACCAATGGAATATCAAAGTTGACTGTTTCTGAAACAATCCTGTGTAATTCAGGTTCCGGTAATACATTACCGGTATAAGGTTGGATAACACGGAATGCAATTTCTTCATTGCTGTACTGATCAATATTTTTTAACAGGTCTTTGTCAACAGTTGGAATGGTTTCAGGGAAATACAATCCTTTGTCCGGCGCCTGCCCGCGAATCGTAGCTTCTTTAAAATCAGCTTTCGGTGATTGTTTGTTTAAACTATAATAAAGCATCCGGTCGTTTATTTGTGTTTGGTTAAATATTGTTGCATTACTCAGGCTGATTCAGCAATGGTAACTCCCTTATTATTGATGGTAGTGACATAAGTTTTGAAATCAATACCAAGTTTATTGAATATAGAAGTCATGACGGCTTCAACAGATATTGCTGCTCCTTCATCTTTACTGATCATAAATATAGAGGGCCCTGAACCAGATATGCCACCGCCCAATGCGCCCGCTTCCCTGCTTTGTTGTTTCACTTCATCAAATCCGGGAATAAGGATGCTGCGCACCGGTTCTATGATCACATCTTCCAGTGAACGGCCAATCAGGTCATAATCATTTTTCATAAATCCTGCCACCAGTCCGGCGATATTGCCCCATTGTTTAATGGCATCTTTCAGCAGGACTTCTTTTCTCAGTATCTGGCGGGCATCAGATGTTTTCACTTCTATCTGCGGGTGAACAACCGTGACATACAGTGGCGGCGCTGTCAGCGGAACGATGTCCAGCGGAAAAATAGATCGTATCAGGGTAACACCGCCATAGATACAAGGCGCGATATTATCCGCATGCTTCACACCACTGGCCACTTTTTCTCCGTTCATCGCAAAACGTACCAATGCTTCATTGGAAAAATAATTGTCCAGCAAATGATTGGCTGCAACAACGGCTCCCGCTGAACTGGCTGCACTCGAACCAAGACCGCTTCCTGGTTTAATACGTTTATCCACGGTGAGTGACAAACCAATTTGTTTCGGATATTCCTGCATCATGGCCAGTAAAGCAGCGCCTGCCACATTTTGAGCTGGTACGGTGGGTAGATTGTATTCATCCACATGTTGTATCACCAGGCCAGGTTCGTCAGTCAGTTCAAGGTCCATTACGTCCTGTGGCCCGTTTAATGCCATGCCCAGTACATCAAAACCACAGACCAGGTTGGCAACAGTGGCCGGGGCAAAGACTTTTACTTTTTTCATTGCTTTAAATTAAATCCTCCCTGCACGGATGATGTCTGCAAATACACCGGATGCTGTTACTTCAGCACCAGCACCGGCGCCTTTAATTACCAGTGGTTGTTCCGGGTAACGGTTTGTATAAAATAATACAACGTTATCCTTCCCGTATAAGTGATACAAATTATGCTGCGGGTCGATATGCTGTAAGCCTACAGATGCTTTGCCTTTATCAAACATGGCAACAAACTTCAGCTTTTTACCTTCAGCAGCAGCTTCGGTATACAGTTTTTTAAAATGTGCTTCTTCTTTCAGCATGGCTGCATAAAAATCATCTACCGATCCTTTCATGCAGGATGCTGGCAGAAATGAATGATTGGTGATTTGATCCATTTCCAGTTTTTCGCCAGATTCTCTTGCAAGAATCATAATCTTTCGCATAACGTCAGTCCCGCTCAAATCAAGCCTCGGATCCGGTTCTGTATATCCTTCGTCCTGCGCCTGTTTTACTACATCTGAAAAACTTCTTGTTCCATCATAATGATTGAACACAAAATTGAGCGTGCCGCTTAATACCGCTTCGATCCGGTTAACTGTATCGCCACTCCTTAATAAGTCATTCAAAGTGCCAATCACCGGCAGACCTGCGCCCACATTGGTTTCAAAAAGGAAAAGACAATTGTGTTCACGTGCAGTATCCTTTAGTTTTTTATAATACTCATAGGTGGAAGAACACGCCACTTTATTGCAGGCAACGACTGAAACACTTTTCTGTAATAACTGATCGTAAATTTTTGCGACTTCATTGTTGGCCGTTACGTCTGCAAAAACAGCATTTCGAAGGTTTTTAGATTGAACGACTTTGATAAATTGCCGCAAATTATTCTCCTCTCCTTTTTGCAATAATTCTTTCCAGTTGTTCAAATCGATGCCTTCGTCATCAAACAACATCTTTTTACTGTTGGCCATTCCAATCACGCGCACCTGCAAACGTAAATGCTGTTGCAGGTACGCTTGTTGTTGTTTTAGCTGTGTCAGCAGTTTGCCACCCACGTTTCCAACGCCTACAATAAATAAATTGACCTGTTTATAGGTAGTTTCAAAAAATTCCTCATGCAATACGTTGATCGCTTTCTTTACGTCCGTTAATGCAATCACTGCAGAAATATTCCTTTCAGAAGATCCCTGCGCAATGGCACGAACGTTTACACCATTTCTACCCAGCGCACCAAACATTTTTCCACTGGTACCAGGATGGCTTTTCATGTTATCGCCCACCAGCGCCACAATTGACAAACCTGTTTCAATCACGAGCGGCTCTACCTTCCCGGTTTCTATTTCATATTCAAATACCTTGTCGACAACAGATTTTGCCTTACCTGCCAGTTCCTCATCAATACCCACGCAAATGGAATGTTCGGAAGATCCCTGTGTAATTAAAATGATATTGATCGATGCATTGGCCAGCGCTTCAAACAATCGCTTGGAAAAACCCGGTATGCCCACCATTCCACTTCCTTCGAGGCTGAGCAATGCTATTTTATTAATACTTGAAATACCACGGATGCTGCTGCCGTTTTTTACCGTTGCACTTTCTATAACAGTACCATAATCACCAGGCGCAAAAGTGTTTTTTATCCATACCGGTATGTTTTTCTTCATCACCGGTTGTATCGTTGGCGGGTAAATTACCTTCGCACCGAAATGTGAGAGTTCCATGGCTTCCTGGTAAGAAATATGTGGAATCACTTTTGCATTGGGGACCAACCTTGGATCGGCTGTCATCATACCACTTACATCTGTCCATATCTCCACCAATTTGGCATCGAGCGCCGCAGCGAGTATGGCTGCTGTGTAATCAGAACCACCTCGTCCCAATGTACTGGTAATCCCTTCTGCATTCGATGCCACAAAGCCGGGCATGATGGTCAGTTTGTTTTTAAGCGTTTCAAAAAATGATTGCACTTTTTTATTGGTTGCAGGGAAATCAACGGCTGCGTTTCCAAAATTCGAATTGGTAGTAATCAGTTCGCGTGAATCCTTCCAAGCCACATCAGCGCCTGCAGTTTTAAACCGGGCAGCGATGATTTGGGATGATAATAATTCTCCATAGCTCACCATCCTGTCTTTTGTCCTTGCAGATAATTCCCTCAGCAGGAAAATACCATTGCAGATATCTTCAATTTCATTACAGCTTTTCTTAACCATACTTAATACGCCACTTTGCTGCACAACGGGTATCAATGCTTTTACGGCTTCGAAATGCCTTTGCTCGATTTCCTGTAATTTCTCTTTATACGATTCGTCGCCGGCGGCAGCCAGCGTTGCTGTATTAATCAATGTATCTGTTAAACCGCCCAGCGCCGATACCACTACAATAGTATTGCCTTTCTTAATTGATTCCTCCACGATCGCCACTACCTTATTTATATTAACTGCATTCGCTACGGAAGTACCACCAAATTTTAAAACCTGCATATATTTTTATTGAATGTTATATTGAACTGTTTTGACATGAATATACCTTTCCCGGTAACAATCAGCATTTGCCCAAATGGTAATATGAAAATATACAACCCTTAACGGGTTGTTGTAGTGGTAATAATAGTAGAAGCAACTGTTGACGAAACAGCCGGGATGATGGAACTGATATGGTTATACGGTTGTACCACTTCTTACAGGAAGCCCGAAGTTAATATGCTGCGCCAATATAACAAGTGTTAGTCTCTGCATATTTTTTGTCAAAAGAAAATGTCGGGCAAGCATTTTACTCATCCAAAACAACACAAATCGTTTCCCGGTGAAGATATCTGTCCATCATTTGTCGCCTGTAACCCGCGCCAATTCATTTTTTCAGCGTATTTTCATGGCCCGGTTGCTGCTTGCTATAACCGTTATCATCTTTTAAATTATTTTACTTAATGGACCACCAGTCATCGCGCGGACTGCAGCAATTCAAGAATTATGTTGGAATAAAATTTCAACTCTATAACAGCTTATTCACTTCGCTCCCTTTTCACCGCATCGAAAAAACAGGGATACTCTTGTCATTGTTTCTATCCATTTGTGAAGACGGTTATAAAAAAAAGCAAAGCCCTGCACAAATCATTGATGAGTTTTTTCAAAAACACAGCAGCTATACAAACGAACGCGACAAGATCGATTTATTATTCCGTTTTATTCAATATGTAGAACGCCAAGTGGTATTATTCGATGCACTGGAAGATGCCGCTTTTAAAGAAGTAAATGACACCAATGGTGTAGGATCGCTCAAACATCTTGAATCTGAAATTATACAGGCAGAAAAGGAGGAAGAACTGGCAGAAAAGTTAAATGATTTTGCTATCCGTCTCGTATTGACTGCACACCCTACACAGTTTTACCCCGGTTCGGTGTTGGGTATCATCAATGATCTGTCGAAATCCTTATCGGACAACAATGCTGCACAAGTACACATGTATTTGCAGCAATTGGGTAAGACGCCTTTTTTCAAACACCAGAAGCCAACACCTTACGATGAAGCTGTCAGCCTCATCTGGTACCTGGAAAATGTTTTTTATGCAGCATCCGGAAGAATCATTTCATTTTTAAAAAATCAATTTCCACAGGCATTTCCAGCACACAACCCCATTATCACCATGGGCTTTTGGCCCGGAGGTGACCGCGATGGTAATCCGAATGTAACCGCACCGGTAACATTACAGGTAGCCGATGCACTCCGTTCCAGCATTATCAAGTGCTACTATATGGATGTACGCAGGCTAAAACGCAGGCTTACATTCAAAGGCGTTGACAATATTCTGGCAGACCTGGAAAAAAAATTATACAACAATATTTTCATTCCCGATCACCGGGCCGACCTGCAAAAGCAGGATATACTTGAACCATTATATGCCGTTCGGGAAACACTGATTTACCAGCACAACAATCTTTTTCTTGAACTGCTCGACAACCTGATCAGCAAGGTGCTGGTCTTTGGTTTATACTTTGCCTCGCTCGATATTCGCCAGGAAAGTACCGTTCACGGTAAAGTATTAAACGAAATCGCGGATAAGTCGGATGCGCTTCCGGCCGGTTATGCCAATTTGGATGTGGCGGAAAAAGGAACAGCCTTAATGAATATTTCCCAATCCGTATCACCATCCTTGTTGCCGGAAGGCATAATGCGCGATACACTGGATAGCATTCTCACTGTTAAAGAAATTCAGCGGCAAAATGGTGAGCTGGGCTGCAACCGCTATATCATCAGTCAATGCAACAGCGCTTTAAATGTGCTGGAAGTCTACGGCCTGTTTCTTCTCGGGGGATGGAAGAAAGAAGAGCTGCCTGTTGATATTATACCATTGTTTGAAACCATCGATGATTTGCAGCGCGCCGCTGAGATCATGAAAACATTGTACGAAGACCCTTCTTACAGAAAGCACCTGGCCGGAAGAAATAACCGTCAGACCATCATGGTGGGATTTTCAGATGGCACAAAAGACGGTGGCTATTTTATGGCCAACTGGAGCATTTACAAGGCCAAGGAAGAACTCACAGCCATATCGAAGCGGTATAATATTGATGTAGTGTTTTTTGATGGTCGTGGCGGCCCTCCCGCACGCGGTGGTGGTAAAACACATAAGTTTTACGCTTCGATGGGAAAGAATATTTCCAACAAGGAAATACAATTGACCATACAGGGGCAAACAGTGAGTTCCAATTTCGGAACTATTGACTCTGCACAATTCAATATCGAGCAATTATTGAATGCAGGTATATCAAACGAACTTTTCTCAACAAGACATGTGACACTGGAGACCAGTGAAGAAGCATTGCTGCAATCGTTGGCAAATGAAAGTTTCAAAGCATATACGGTATTAAAAGACCATCCCGATTTCCTCAACTACCTGTCGTATGTAAGTCCCCTGAAGTTTTATGCCGAAACAAATATCGGCAGCCGCCCTGCTAAAAGAAACAGTTCGGCACGAATAAACCTCAAGGATTTAAGGGCTATCCCTTTTGTAGGCGCCTGGAGCCAGCTGAAACAAAATGTTACAGGGTATTATGGTGTTGGTTCTGCGCTGGCTGCCCTTGAGGCACAGGGAAAATTCATGGAATTGCGGGCATTGTACAGCAATTCGCTTTTTTTCAAAACACTGATCGATAACTGTGAAATGGCGATGAAGAAATGCTTTTTCCCCCTGACCGAATACTTGTCGGGGCATCAGCGTTATGGCGAAGTATGGAACAAAATCTATTCTGAATACGAACTTACCAAACGATATGTCTTCCTGCTGACCGGTAAAAATGAACTGATGTTTGATTATCCCGTTGAGCAGTTGTCCATTCAAATGCGTGAAAGAATTGTATTGCCACTAACGACTATTCAGCAATATGCCATGCTGCGCATCAGGGAAATGGAGGAACAGTTATCGCAGAACAACGCCTTACGGGAAAACTTTGAGAAGCTGGTGATCCGTTGCTCCTTTGGTATCATCAATGCCGGCAGGAACTCAGCCTGATAAAACGATGCGTAATGAAACAAAAAGGTCATCCATAGAAATGGACGACCTCAACGATTGCTTGCCTATATGAAAAAAGATGTATCGGTATTGAACGAAACAATGGTTACCGGTTGCCCGGTTTGTCAACCAATGGCGACATCAGCAGGAGCCATGGTAGATGTTTCGGATTCTAGTGATGGTTTTACAACAGATTTCCTGGATAATAATGCAAAGTATAACCAGCTTACCACGAGGGAAGCGCACATACTTAAAAGGATGGATATTTTGGCTACATCGCGATATGCTTCAGTGTTATAAGCAAGTGCTGTAGTAAAGATGGACATAGTGAACCCAATGCCTGCCAGCATTCCCATACCCAACACCTGGTTCCATTTTATACTGGATGGCAGTTTGGCTATTTTGAGGAATACGAGTAAGCGGCTGAATAAGAAGATGCCCACCGGCTTTCCTATTACCAAACCCAGCATAACACCAAGACTGATCGATGTACTAAGTGATCCAATAATATCTGATGGTATTAAGATGGCAGTGTTTGCCAGTGCAAACAGCGGGAGTATAACGAAGTTTACCACCGCATGAATCGATTTTTCAATTTTTGGAAGCGCTCCGACCGGTAATGCAAATGCTACCAGTACACCGGAAATACTTGCTTCAATGCCTGCATTGAATATGGCGTACCAGAGGAGAAGCGACAAAATAATCTGCGCCATTCCAACTTTAATCTTAAAACGGTTGCAGGCCAGCAGGGCCGTATATAATAGTCCCGCGATTCCAAGAAAAGCCCACTGAATCTGTCCGCCATAAAATAATGCTATGACAATGATGGCGCCCAGGTCATCGATTATCGCCAGGGCCATCAGGAATATCTTTAATCCAACAGGCACACGTTTGCCAAACAAAGACGCAACGCCCAGTGAAAATGCTATATCCGTTGCAGTTGGTATCCCCCAACCTCTTTCAAATCCGGAGTGTTGGTTTACCAGTACAAAAATGATTGCCGGTACCACCATCCCGCCAAATGCCGCACCGAATGGCAATACTGCTTTTTTAAATGAGGACAACTCACCGGATAATAACTCTCTTTTTATTTCCATTCCTGCGAGCAGGAAAAAGAAAGCCATCAGAAAATCATTGATCCATTTTGCAAATGTTTCAGGAAGATGCAATCCGGTTCTTACCGGGATATCTAAATGCCAAAGATTTCTGTACCAGGAACCGCTGCCACTATTAGAGATGAATAATGATAAGACGGTACAAAGTATCAGTAAAACACCGACTGCCCTGCTGTCATTAAAGAAGTAACGCAGGGGAGTCATTATCCTGTAGTGAAGTGGCTTTTTAGAAATCCCAGTCCCAATCATATATAAAATGAATATATATTAATGTAAGTATGCTTACGGAATTAAAATTACTGAATATTTTGCCTCAAATCATCAAATTACCTTAAAATATGATCAGTATTTTTCACATATTATTTTATTTAATGTTTAGAAAAAGCCTCCGTAGTGGAGGCTTTGATTTAGGGTATAAGTTTCAGCAATGTTAATCTACATAACCATGTACACCCATTTCAGGGATATCGAGTCCTGCCACTTCATCTGCTTCAGGAACACGAAGACCAACAGTTTTATCGACTATTTTAAAGAAAATATACATTACCACACCCACAAAAACTACACAGGTAACTGCTCCTATTACTTCGGCCAGAAATTGTTTGGCATCTCCGTAAAATAGGCCTTTCACTGTTCCGGGTACACCATTCCAACCATCGCCATACGAACCATCTGCAAACAGTCCAAGAGCAAGAACGCCCCAAATACCATTGGCACCGTGTACGGCAAAAGCTCCTACGGGATCATCAATTTTCAGTTTCCGGTCAACAAAATTGTAAACGACAATTACCAGTATACCCGCGATTGCGCCAATAAGTATGGACGCAGGTGCGGTAACGAAAGCACAGGGAGCCGTGATGGCAACCAAACCAGCAAGCATACCATTGGCAAGCATCCCTGGATCTGGTTTGTTTCCTCTCAGGTACATATAAAATAATGCGGCAAGGGCCCCGGCAGCGCTGGCCAGCATAGTGTTTGTTGCCACAACACTGATTCGAAGATCAGTTCCGGCAAGCGTTGATCCGGGATTGAAGCCAAACCAACCGAATGCGAGTATAAAGGTTCCGATGATTGCCATCGGAATATTATGGCCCGGTATCGTATTGACGGTGCCATCCTTTCCGTACTTACCTACCCTTGGCCCGATAATGATAGCGCCCACCAGTGCAGCAATACCACCTACAGCATGTACCACCGAAGAACCTGCGAAGTCAACATGACCATGTCCGAGACCAAAGTTTACACCAAGGTCAGCCAGCCAGCCTCCACCCCACACCCAGTTTCCAAATATCGGATATACAAACATGGATATAAAGAAACCATAAATGACAAATGCTTTGAACTTCCATCTTTCCGCCATTGAACCAGTGGGGATCGTAGCCGTGGTATCCATAAATACCATCTGGAAAAGGAATAAGGTAAATACGCCAACATCATACACATCACTTTTCAGGAAATATCCTGCATTACCAATCAAATCAAAAGGATGACCGAATAGATTAATAGTGACTTCATGTGTAAGGCCGGGCGAGCCACCCAGTGAAGCAAATCCCCCGCTTCCCCCAAACATGAAGGCGAAACCGCAGATCCAGAAACCGATTATACCAAGTGCATATACAAGGAAGTTCATCGCCATTGTATGTGCCACATTTTTCTTCTGAGTGAACCCGGTTTCTACCATGGCAAAACCTGCCTGCATAAACATCACCAGGAAGCCAGCCACCAACGTCCATACGATGTTTATCGCAATTTTATTATGCCCGTCAGCGGCACCTATCGTGTTCACCGCAGTTATAACTTTATTCAATGAGGTATCCTGTGTCATTTTTAATGAATCAAGACCCATATCTTTAATACCACCGGTGGCAGCACCACCGGGGTCCTGCGCAAATGTACACATGGGTGCTACTAATAAGAGTAACAGCAAGGCTGTAACAGACCGCTTTTTCAGTGAAAGCAGTGTTCCTCTACCAATTTTTTTCAGTTGCATAAACGTTGATTTGTTTAAATGATGAATAGGTGTTGGGGGTGACGGGAAAAACGGGTTTGTTGAAAAACAACTAGAAACTGTACGTTGCAGCCAGCAGGAATGTACCTGTACTCTTCGTACCAGTGTTGTCATTTTTCAGGAAAACTTCGTCGCTGGCATTATCCAGTCGTAGCTCCGGGATAATGGTAAGTTTGTTAACCTTGAAATTTGCAGAGAGGGTTGCTGCAAAAATGCTGGTGTTTAAACCGAGTACGTCTTTTTTATCATCAAAATATTCACCGCGTAGGGTTAAACCAAATTTACTGGTCGGGTCAACATTCAGGTATATCGCAGAGCCCCACCAGCTAGCGCTGGAGCCGCCTTCTGGTTTTCTCGTTTGTACAGTACCGTTATATCCAATACTGAATTTATCGGTTACTGCACCTGTTACCACCAAATCAAATTGTGTCAGGTTTGACCCGATGGCATATTTTCCGTTCTGGAAATTGAGGAAGGCTTTTACTTTGTCATTTGAAGTGCCGGTGCTAAACTGGGCAATGACAAATTTGGAAGAAGAAGTGGTAGTGGAATAATCCGTTGGGTTGGCAATTCCCACCATTAATGCACTTTTTCCACCCAGGGATATGTCGGCTTTTAAACCGGTGTGAAAGAAGGGGCCGTAGGAAAACATGTAGCTCATACTGTAGTTCCTGTTGGCATATGCATCAACCAGTTCATAACCGATATGAGTAGCCCATTTACCCATGGTCAGTTTGAACTTGTCAGATACAGCATAACTAACATACAATTGCTTTACGTTGGAAAGGGAGATAAATCCATTGGAAGCACCATCATTGTAGGAAAACTCCTGCGCCCTTCTTCCGAACCCCAAATCGGCAGTAACACTGGCCTTGCCAAAGCTGTGATCGAGCTTAACGGTAGCCATTCCCAGTTCAAATGAGTTCTGGGAATTGGTGAAACTGGTGCCATTATTAGTGGCCCCGGATTTGGGATTGGCGAAATTAAAACGGTAATAAACGTCAACAGAGCCTGAAACAGTTGGTTTTGGAGGTGCTGCCGCGGTGGAATCCTGGCCCTGGGCCTGAATTAAACACAGGAATGCACCCAGAGAAATCGAAATTTTTCTTAACATTGTTGTAGATTTTAAGTGTTAAAAGAAAAGGGTACGGCCGGCATATAGCTTTTGCGAGAGGTTATATGCGAAAAGTCTGTACCTTTTTCTGTTTCTGTTATTCTTCGATAAGTTCTTCATTCAGTACACCATTGTTTTTTACCAACAAGGTGCCCTGTAAATATTTTTCGTTGTGTTGCGTTGCATCCAATCCGAGCAATTCATCTTCACTGCTTACACGCAATGGCAAAATGTAATTGATGAATTTGAAAATACCGAATGAAACAACGAAACTGTAACCAACAACAATGGCAAGCGCTTTTACCTGGGTAAAGAAGAAGGAGTAGTTTCCAAAGAATAGGCCGTCATTACCTGCACTGTTTACCGCTTTAGTGGCGAAAATACCGGTCAGCAACATACCAACCATACCTCCAACACCATGACAGGGGAATACATCCAGTGTATCGTCCAGTGTAGATTTTTGTTTATAATGAACTGCAATATTTGAAATGATGGCTGCAATAACTCCAATGAAAATACTTTGAGGAATAGCGACAAAACCTGCTGCCGGCGTGATGGCCACAAGACCCACAACTGCTCCGATACAAAAGCCCAGTACAGAAGGTTTCTTTCCTTTTAGTACATCAAAAAACATCCATGATAAACCTGCTGCTGCAGCAGCGGTATTGGTGGTTGCGAAAGCTGAAACCGACAATGCATTAGCACCGGCAGCAGAACCAGCATTGAAACCAAACCAGCCAAACCAGAGCAAGCCCGTACCGATCAAAACATACGGAATGTTGGCAGGGGGAATTTCTTTTTGTTCTATATGCGATTGTCTTCTTTTTAAAACCAGAGCACCAGCCAATGCAGCGCAACCAGCAGAAATATGTACCACGGTACCACCGGCGAAGTCAAGCACACCCATTTTGAACAGGAACCCATCCGGGTGCCAGGTCCAGTGTGCAATGGGAGCATACACCAAAAGACTGAACATGGCTATGAATAAGATATAAGAAGTAAAACGGATTCTTTCTGCAACTGCGCCTACCACCAGTCCTGGGGTAATAATAGCAAACATTAATTGAAACAATGCAAAGAGAGTAAGAGGAATAGTTGGTGCCAGTGGCCACGGTGCCCCGGAATTGACCCCCTTAAAAAATAGATGCGTAGCAGGATTTCCAATAAAACCACCCAGTGAAGGGCCAAAGCAAAGACTATAACCAACCGTTATCCAAAGTACACTTACGATGCCTGCTGCGGCTACACTTTTTATCATGGTGGAGATAACATTTTTTCTGTGAACCATTCCACCATAAAAAAATGCAAGCCCGGGAGTCATCAGGAATACCAGTGCAGTGGCTACGATCATCCAGGCAATATCAGCCGGACTGTATTTACTGGCATCTGCAAAATCCGATACCGGTTTAATGAACAGGGAAAGCAGTGCTACAACTGCCAAAATAACAAAAGGTGCAATCTGTTTGAAAGTTAGTTTTTTCATCCCGTTGTTTTAAATTCAAATTAAAAATAAATGCAATCAAATAGGCAATATGCTAAATTAAGGCTTTTGCTACTCTTAACTGTTAGAATTATTAACAATTTTTGCCTATTAATAATAAAAAATCAAAAAAGTAACCCTTCAGATGAAAAATTATCGGGTAATTGATCACAATTATTCATATATAAAATATCATAATGCAAAAAGCCACGATTTAATCATGGCTTCCCCTTTTCTATGAAAAATATTTTTTACTGAGCAATCATAACTGAGGCGTCTTTGCTCTCAAGAACGGAACTACCCATCAGGAATTCGTCCACCTTCCTGGCACATTCCCTGCCTTCGCTAATCGCCCAAACCACCAGGCTCTGGCCCCTGCGCATGTCACCTGCCGTAAATACTTTATTAATACTCGTTTTAAAAACCTTTTCCCCGGCCTTTACATTGCCCCTTTCATCCAATTCTACTTCCAGTTGCTTCAGCAATCCTTCATGTTGCGGGTGAACAAATCCCATTGCCAGCAGTGCCAGTTCGCAGGGTAGCTCACGCTCACTGCCTTCAACTTCAACAAACTCTGCCGGCCTTCCATCCTGTGCTATCTTCCACTGAAGGTTTACAATCTTAATGGCTTTTAATTCTCCCGAGCCATCTGCAATGAATTCTTTTGTTGCCACCGCCCATTGCCTGTCAGCACCTTCTTCGTGCGAAGAAGATGTTTTTAGCGTCATTGGGTAAGTTGGCCAGGGCATAAACGGTGTGCGGTTAGCCGGGGGCTTGGGAAGTAATTCAAATTGTGTAACAGATTTCGCACCATGGCGGTTGGATGTACCAACACAGTCACTTCCGGTATCGCCACCACCTATTACCACCACGTTCTTGCCGGCGGCAAAAATATCTTCGGTATAAATATTGCTTTCAATGTTAGCATTTGCAAGAGGATCGATACCAGCATTGCGTTTATTTTGCTGCTTCAAAAACTGCATGGCAAAATGAACACCCTTTACGTTCCTTCCCGGTATATTTAAATCCCGTGGTGTGGTGGAGCCTCCTGCCAGCACAATGGCGTGAAATTCACGCAGCACATCGTTGATGCTTACGTTCACACCAACATTTGCTTTGCATTTAAAAACGACTCCTTCCTGCTCCATTAACTGAACACGCCGCTGGACTACCCATTTCTCCAGTTTAAAATCGGGTATACCATACCTTAATAATCCGCCCGGTGCATCATCTCTCTCAAATACAGTTACTGTATGACCTGCATAATTTAATTGTGCCGCAGTTGCAAGCCCTGCCGGACCGGAACCAATTACCGCAATTTTTTTACCCGTGCGGATATTAGGCTTCTTTGGTTGAACAAACCCCTTATCAAATGCTATTTCAATAATATGCTTTTCGATTTCTTCAATGGCCACCGGCGGTTGGTTAATACCTAACACACAAGCGCTTTCGCAGGGAGCCGGGCATATACGACCGGTAAACTCAGGAAAATTATTGGTGGAGGCAAGAACTTCATATGCCTCTTTCCAATTTTTCCGGTACACTGCATCGTTGAATTCGGGAATAATATTCCCCAAAGGACATCCGCTGTGACAAAAAGGTACACCACAATTCATGCAACGGGCAGATTGCTGGTTTAGTTTTTCTTCACTGAACTTTTCAATGAATTCATTATAATTTTTAAGCCGCTCTTTTGGCGCAGTTTTGCCAGGCAATTCCCTTGTAAATTCTAAAAAACCTGTTGGTTTACCCATCGCTCAATTGTTTTAATCTTGGAATATCATTTTAAGTTGCCAATGTTTTGTTCACCCTGCGTGCTACGAATGATTATTTATCAATTATGGCTTTTTTCTTTTTTTCACTCAGTGCCTTCTTATAATCTTTCGGGAACACTTTGATGAAATTTTTTAACTGGTTCTCGAAATCATCCAGCACAAACCTCGCTACTGAACTTCCGGTATATGCATAATGCCGCGTAATCAAATCGTGCAGTTGTTTCGCGTCTTCTTCATTCAGCGGGTCAAGGTCAACCATTTCTTTATTGCAGTTAATCGCAAACCTTGATTTTACGTCATATACATACGCGATACCGCCACTCATTCCTGCAGCAAAATTTCTTCCAGTATCACCCAGTATCACGACGTTTCCACCTGTCATGTATTCACAACCATGATCGCCTACTCCCTCTACTACGACATTGGCCCCGGAGTTACGAACGCCGAAACGTTCCCCGGCCTTTCCACGAATGAATGCTTCACCAGAGGTAGCACCATAAAACGCCACATTACCAATGATGATATTATTTTCGGGAACAAATGTTGCTTCACGGGAAGGATAGATGATCAATCGTGCCCCACTCAAACCTTTTCCAAAATAGTCGTTTGCATCCCCTTCCAGTTCCAGTGTTACACCTTTTGTATTAAATGCACCAAAGCTTTGTCCTGCAGTACCGGTAAAATTGAAATGAATGGTATCTTCCGGCAAACCTTCTGCCTTATATTTTTTGGTGATTTCATTTGATAAAATAGTACCTGCTGTCCGATCTGTATTTTTAATAGGAAATGATGCCGCCACTCTTTCCAGCTTGTCAATGGCTGGTTGGGCCGCTTTCAACAATTTCCAGTCAAGTACCTCTTCCAATCCATGATCCTGTTCTTCCATTTTGTGCAAGCCTGTATACAATGATGTCGGTTCTTTGAACAGGATCGGAGACAAATCAAGTTTGCTGTATTTCCAGTGCGTAATATTTTCACGCATTTCCAGGTTCTCCACCTGTCCTATCATTTCATTCACTGTCCTGAATCCAAGGTCGGCCATAATTTCTCTCAACTCCTGCACCATGAACTGGAAAAAGTTTACAACATGATCAGGATTGCCTGAAAACCTTTTTCTCAATTCGGGATCCTGCGTAGCGACACCAACAGGACAGGTATTCATATGACATTTGCGCATCATAATACATCCCTCTACCACCAGTGCTGCCGTGGCAACACCCCATTCTTCAGCGCCGAGTAATGCTGCGATGGCTATATCGCGGCCTGTTTTCATTTGTCCATCAGCCTGCAATACTACCCTGCTCCGCAATTTATTTTTTACCAGGGTCTGGTGCGATTCCGCCAATCCGAGTTCCCACGGCAAGCCGGCATGTTTAATGGAACTGATGGGCGAAGCACCGGTTCCACCATCATGACCAGAGATTAAAATAACATCTGCTTTTGCCTTTGCAACACCGGCAGCAATGGTTCCCACACCAGCTTTACTTACCAGTTTCACATTAATGCGTGCTGCGCGGTTTGCATTTTTTAAATCAAATATTAATTGCGCCAAATCTTCAATAGAATAAATATCGTGGTGCGGTGGTGGCGATATCAACCCTACACCTGGTGTCGAATGACGTGTTTTACCAATCCATTCATCCACTTTATGTCCTGGTAATTGCCCCCCTTCACCGGGTTTTGCACCCTGTGCCATTTTGATCTGCAGTTCATCTGCTTCTGTTAAATAATAACTGGTAACACCAAAACGTGCAGAAGCTACCTGTTTGATAGCGCTGCGCATGGAATCGCCATTGGGCAATCGTTCATATCTTCTTTCATCTTCACCACCTTCCCCGGTATTACTTTTACCACCCAGCCTGTTCATTGCAATCGCCAATGTGGTATGTGCTTCCCAGGAAATAGAACCAAAACTCATGGCTCCTGTTGCAAACCGCTTGTAGATATCGGTTGCAGGTTCTACTTCATCGATTGAAATAGACGGCCTGTTTCTTTTAAACTGGAACATACTGCGGAGCGTTGCTGCTTTCTCGCTTTGATCGTTAACCAGTTTTGTATATTTTTTAAATGTATCGTAGTCGTTCATCCTGGTGGCGTACTGCAACAGGTGAATGGTTTGTGGATTGAATAAGTGAAATTCACCCTTGCGTTTCCACTGGTATATACCGCCTACGGGCAACCGGTTTACCGGCGTTTCCTTTTTACTAAATGCCAGGTAATGTTTTGCAAGTGCTTCCTTCGCGAGTTCATCGAGGCCAACACCTTCAATACGGCTGACCGCTCCGGTAAAATATTTATCGACCACTTCCCCGTTCAATCCAAGTATTTCAAATATTTGTGCTCCCTGGTATGATTGTAATGTGGAAATACCCATTTTCGAGAACACTTTCAGCAATCCATCGCTTACTGCTTTGATATAATTTTTCCGCAATTCTTCCCAGGCAAGTTCAGTTTCAAGTGTGCCATTTACTTTCATATTCCTGATCGAAGCAAGGGCGAGATATGGGTTGATCGCCGTTGCACCAAATGCCAGCAAGCAGGCAAAGTGATGTACTTCCCAAACATCTCCTGCTTCAACCACCAACCCTACCTGTCCGCGGAGACCTTTTCTTATTAAATGATGATGCACTGCGGCAGTTGCCAGTAAAGTTGGAATGGCAGCGTGATCAGAATCGACGGCCCTGTCACAAAGAATCAATACTTCAAAACCATCGTGTACAGAATCTTCTGCATAGCGGCAAAGCCTGTCCAGTCCGGCTTTTAATGAACCTGGCTTACCGTCTGCACGGAAATAGGTCTGCAATGTCTTTGCCTGGAATATCCCGGTATCAATACTTCGTAATTTTTCAAGCTCAGTACTGGTTAGTATGGGATGTTTTAATGCTACGGTATGACAATGCGTTGGGTTTTCATCCAGCAGGTTACCATTGTTTCCCACAAATGCTGCGAGGCTCATCACCATTCTTTCCCGGATGGGATCGATTGGCGGATTGGTTACCTGTGCAAACAATTGCTTGAAATATGAAGTAATATGTTGTGGCTGATCACTGAGAACAGCCAGGGGTATGTCTGTTCCCATTGAGCCAATGGGTTCTTTTCCGTCCAGCGCCATGGGTTTGACAATGGTATCAATATCTTCTGTACTGTACCCAAACGCTTTTTGGTATTTGGTAATGGAAGCATCTGATAAATGGGTGAAGGCCACCCGTGGTTCTTCCAATTCTTCGAGACGAATCTTATACTGGTTCAGCCAATCCGCATAAGGGCTTTGTGAGCAAATTTTATTCTTTAGTTCCTCATCGCTGATAATCCTGCCCTGTTCCATATCTACGACAAACATCTTTCCGGGCTGCAACCTTCCTTTTTCCCTGATTAATTTTTGATCAACGGGTAATACGCCTGTTTCAGAGGCCATGATAACACGATCATCAGAGGTTACACAATACCGTGAAGGACGGAGACCATTTCGGTCAAGTGTTGCACCAATTATTTTACCATCTGTAAACGAAATGGAAGCTGGTCCGTCCCATGGCTCCATGATAGAAGCATGGTATTCATAAAATGCTTTCTTCACGGGGTCCATCTGTTCGTTCCCATCCCATGCTTCGGGGATGAGCATCATCATTACATGTGGCAATGAACGGCCGGTAAGTGTCAGCAATTCGATCATGTTGTCCAGGCAGGCTGAATCAGATTGCCCTTCTGTTACAATCGGCAACAAAATTTCCATCTCTTCTTTTGTGAAATAAGGAGAGGTGAAAGTATGTTCGCTGGATTTGAGCCAGTTCAGGTTTCCCTGCAATGTATTGATCTCACCATTGTGTGCAATGTACCGGAATGGCTGTGCCAGTTTCCATGAAGGAAATGTATTAGTAGCAAACCTGGAATGTACCAGGCCAAATGCAGAAACAACACGTTTGTTACTTAGATCAGGAAAATAGTTGCGCACCTGTAAACTGGTGAGCTGTCCTTTATACACCACCGTTTTATAGGAAAGTGATGCCACATAAAAACCGATTGCATCTTTTTTTACCGTACTGTTAATGGTATGACTGGCATAATTGCGCAGCACAAATAGTTTTCTTTCAAAATCATCGGGATTATTAATATGATCCGGGCAAGCAATGAACACCTGTTCCATTTCAGGTTCAACACTCAGGGCAGTTGGCCCTACGCCGTCTGGGTTTACGGGCACTTTGCGGTAAACCAGTACTTCAAGCCCGAGTTTTTCTGCCGTGCGGTTAAATA
The DNA here is from genome assembly GCA_044223995.1 of Chitinophagaceae bacterium. Classification (GTDB taxonomy): domain Bacteria; phylum Bacteroidota; class Bacteroidia; order Chitinophagales; family Chitinophagaceae; genus JACMLD01. The sequence continues at coordinate 88,138 of JBGALE010000003.1, read as the reverse complement.
TATCGCGGCATTCTTCCCGCAGGCGGATTTCACGGGGGAAAAAAATTACGCCAACGCCATACTTTCCAAACGAAGGCAGGTGAATGCCGAGTTTTATGCATTCATCGAAGAAAAATTCATGGGGAGTTTGGATCATTATACCTGCACCGTCGCCGGTATTACTTTCACAGCCACAGGCACCGCGATGCTCCATGTTTTCAAGCACTGTCAGCGCATCGGAAACGATTTGATGACCCTTGTTTCCTTTGATATTGGCGACAAATCCAATACCACACGCATCACGTTCAAAGTCGGGGGAATACAAACCAATGTTGCTTGCCATCGTTGAAAGACAATTTTGTTAGACAAATTTTAATAAAAAGGCAGTTATTCAATATGGATATCAAAAAATCATGCAAGCAACCTAATGAAATTACGAAGAAATACGCAAAATATCATCAAAGCTGTCAATAAATTTTCCCCGAATGTTAGCAACCTTCTAAATGCCGAATCCTGCGGAAAAACTGATAAATTAAGAATGGAATAAAGTTAGACAAATTTGATCCCGGCCTATTAACGTATGTTAGTCAGGAACAGGGTAGATAACTAAAGAATTGCTCTATCCGCGTGTTGGATAAATAAACTTCGTCCTGTCTTCCTTTGTTTTTAATGGCCTTACTTCAATACTTGCAGTACTGCTGTATACAAATTCAGGATTTGCCTTGGCAATGGCAATCGCATCGGTCAAATTACTCGCAAAAATATGGTAATACCCTACGATGACATCGCCGGAGGCTTTGAATGCTTCTTCTTTGTAGTTCCCTGCTGTACCAGTGACAACAGCGCCTTCCCTTTCCATTGGTTGTGCTTCAATAAGCTTTTTGATTTTTTTCAGGTTTTCAATATAGACCTGACAGGCTTCGAGAAATTTTAATTGCTTTTCGGAAGACATGGAACTGAAGTTGTCGTTCTGATTCCGGATAATCAGCATAAACTCTTTCATAAACAACTTTTTTGTGCTTGGTACCCGAAGGGACATTTAGAAAATATTCCTCTTAAATGTACCATCAATTTAAATTTTTTCCATGAAAAAACACAAAAAACAACCGGGCCGTATGATAAGCCGGTTGCAGATGAATGCATGTACAGCAAATATCAAAATATAGAGTATGGGCCGGTGTATCGCCAGAATGATAATACGTCTTCCAGCACAGCATATCCGTGAGAGGCCGCACCCACCATTGTAAGGTAGGGCGGATATCCATTACCCGGCGGGTAGCTGGCACGCGCTGCCCATGTATTGGCGGAAGGGTTATAACTCCAAAGATCGGAGCGTATGTCAGTAAAATAACCTGCACTCCCCAATCCAAGATAAACAGTATTCCCGATAACGAAGCCCCTGGTATCCTGTCGCGTGCCGCCACCGAAATCAGCTTTTCTTGTCCATGTATTGGTCGTAGTATTGTATTCATACCAGTCTGCATCAATAGTAGCAACGCGAAAAGCCTGGAAGGTATTGGGATTGAAGATTAATATAACGCTGATGCCTGTCCCAAAATATAATTTATCGCTTATGGCATACGACGCTGCATTGTATCTTCCCAATCCAGGTGTGTTGGCTTTTAACGTCCAGGTATTCGCCGCAAAATCGTATTCCCAGTTTTCAGATACAGTGTATCCATAGCCGTTAGCATCGCTGCCGCTTGCCCCGCCCAGAATATATCCCCTGGTAGTGGTGAATGCTGCCGTATAGCCATATCCGGCAGCGCCCGGGAAATTGGTTTTATTAGACCATAGCCCGCTGACCAGGTTATATTGCTTCAGGCTTTTACCAGATGCACTGATAAAATAAATATTATCCCCGTTTGTGAACGCATAGGTGTAGCCGGTATACCCGGTGAAGTTGAAAAAATTACTTTTAAATAGGCTCCAGTTGTTCGAAGCAGGATCATATTGCCACAACTGGTTGTAGCCACGTAACACAACATATACCTTGTCGTTTGCTGCAAAGGAAAGATTGTACATATCGGTATTGGGTGGCAGGTTTGGTCCAAGATCCGGGGTAACGAGCTGATCCCAGTGATTTCCCAATACCCCTATCTGCAGGGAAAGACTATCCTGTGCAGATACCTGTTTGGGTAATGCGTCCTTTTTACAGGAAAACATTAGCAGTAATGGCAGGAGTATCACTACAGAAATTTTGATGGCGCGCATGTTTATAAGTTTAGTTCGGTACTAAAGGTAACTGTGGCTATAACCCTTGCCAATACCCGAAATGTGTGATATTTGGAATCACCCGGGAGCAGAATACCTTGCCAGCCGGAATCACAATTCCTTAATTTTATCATCAAACGAACTGCATGAAAAGAATAATAGTTTTCTTATTTTTTACAATAACGCTGGCAGCAAATGCGCAAACTGATACCTCCATCGTCAAATTTGTCAACCCATCCTCATTGCCGGTACCAAGAGGCTATTCGCAGGCGGCTGTTATTGATCTTGGAAATGGCTACATGATAATTTTATCAGGACAAGTACCGCTTGACAAACAGGGAAACCTTGTGGGGAAAGACGATTTTGACAAACAAACTGAACAGGTGTTTACCAACCTGAAAAATGCCATCACTGAACTAGGTGGAACCATGGACAATATTGTAAAGCTTGGGTATTTTGTGACAGATGTTTCGCATATCCAGCAACTAAGAACAATACGCGACAAGTACGTTACTACAAAGAACCCGCCCGCCAGTACATTGGTACAGGTTAGCAAATTATTCAGGGACGATGTTTTCCTGGAAGTAGAAGCAACCGCATTTATTCTTAAAAGAAAGTAAGCCTTATAGTACTCCTTTATTTCAGTAAATCGTACCTTAAAGCAAGCTTTTTTATTTTCAATAACGATGAAGGCAACAATTCAAACTTCGCTGATCATTTTTTTTGCCATGTTTATTTCTTCCGGCAAACCAATCACTACATCCAGTTACCAGGTCAATCATGATACTGCTGTTTTAATTGACAGTTATCTTACCAGGCTTTCATCTGAAAAAAATTTCTCGGGTGCTTTATTGATTGTAAAAAACGGGAAGAATATTTTCAGTAAAGGGTATGGCTGGGCAGATAAGGAAAATAAAATCCCTTTTACACCGCGTACACTGGCTTCCATGGGAAGCATTACAAAAGCATTCACTGCAGCAGCCGTCATGAAGCTGGTGGAAGAAGGCAAAATAGCATTAACCGACCCGCTGAAAAGATTTTTTCCAGCAGTCCCGGCTGACAAAGCAGGCATTACCATACAACATTTACTGACGCATTCTTCCGGGTTTCATGAATTCCTCCAAAATGATGGCGGTGATTATGAAAAAATAGAGAAGGATGCATTTTTGAAAAAAGCTTTTGATGAACCATTATTATTTAATCCTGGTGCAAAAGCTGTTTATACCAATGTCGGTATGAGCATCCTGGCTATTATCGTTGAAAATGTTTCGGGAATGGACTACGAGCAATTTCTCCGGGAGCATTTGTTCAGGCCAATAGGTATACAGAGAATCGGCTATCACTACCCCTTATCAGGTAAAGATACCATTGCCATAGGTTATAAAGAGGGAAAGGCCTGGGGAACACATCAACAACACTTTAAAGAAGCTGGTGGAGGGCCATACTGGAACCTAAAAGGGAATGGCGGCCTTGAGGCATCGCTGGAAGATATGTTTACCTGGATAAATAGTATTACGAACTACTCAGTATTAAAAAAAGCAACAATAGATGAAATGTTCCGCCCGCAAATACAGGAAGAAGGTTACGGCGGAAGATCATTTTTCGGATATGGCTGTAATATTTCACAAAGCAGGCGCAATACAAAAATGATCGATAACGGTGGCAGCAATGGCATTTACTATGCAAGGATGGTACGGTTGCCGGAAGAGGGTGTTGTATTTTATATGGTCACCAATGAAAGTTCTGTCAATACAAATATGGTCTTGCCAAACGTTACGCAATTATATTTTACCGGTATCATTACACAGGACGCATTGACGCAACAGTCAGCGTTCGAAAACGCACTGTCAAAGAAAATTTATGATTTGTTGTTACAGCCATCTACTAATGATTTGGGACAAGCGCTGGAACGGGAAAAAATAATGGTAGATGACGATATGATTTTACTGGAAGCCGGACAGGCGCTTATTAAAGAACAAAAAAGTGATAAGGCGCTCCTTCTATATAAATATTATACAAAGACTTTTCCGAAAATTGTTGTTGCCTGGAACGATATGGGTGATGTGTACCAATCACTGGGCAATAAGGAAGAAGCCATCAAATGCTACCAGCAAGCTTTGATCATACGCCCGGGAAATCCAAGAGCGCTTGACAATCTTAAGAAGCTTGGTCATTAACATTCATCAACTTCTCCATTAATTATTCTTTGGGATTAAATTGACATTAATATTTTTTTTGATCACCAGCCGGTAAAAAAATATTTATCTCGTTTTTTCTCACGCTCAGTAGTCGCGAACCAGCTAATGTCAACCTTACTTGATAAGTTTATACACTAACATGACAAGTTTCATGTTTAGAAATATTTTCTCCCCTTCATCAATAACAAATGTTAATAGAAAAACTTTTATTGAAAAAGATCAATGATGATAAAAGTTTATTTATTTAAAAAATTAAAAACAAATTAAAAACTTGTTAACAGAATTGTAATAATGCAGCTTTAAATAATTTGCGCCTGTCAAAGTATAGCTTATACATGACACCCCTTTATAAAGTTGTGCAGTAAATAAATGAATAACTGTGCAATTTTTTCCAAACCAACTGCAGCATGAGACCAAATGATTCTTCCCGTTTATTAATGGGACTAACTTTTTATTGGACATACTAAAACAAAAATTGATCACATGAGAAAATTCCTCCCGCTACTGACGGCGATACTGCTATGCGCTGTCGGTGCAAATGCTCAAACCCGAACCATCACCGGGCAGGTACGAGACAGTAAAGGTGACCCGGTTTCTTTCGCCACCGTTAAAGTAAAAGGCACTACCAACGGAGTAGCCGCAGATGTTAAGGGAAATTTCAAAATCGATGCCGCACAAGGCGCTGTCCTTATTTTTAGTGCAGCCGGTTATGAAACTACCGAGGCAGTTGTTGGCTCTTCGGCTTCGCTGAATGTATCACTGGCTCCGTCAGGTACATTAAATGAAGTGGTTGTAACGGCATTGGGTATTCGCAGAAATAAAAATGATCTGCCTTATGCTGTTACCAAAATTGGTGGTGATGAAGTCAGCAAACAACGAAGTGCCAACTTTGTGAGTAATCTCGAAGGTAAAGTGGCAGGCTTGACTGTTAACCAGTCGAACACATTGGGTGGTTCTACCAACGTTGTGTTACGCGGTTCTAAATCATTGCTGGGTGACAACCAGGCATTGTTTGTTATTGATGGTGTGCCATTTGATAACTCAAACACCAACAGCAGCGATCAAAAAACAGGACGTGGCGGTTACGACTATGGTTCTGCAGCTGCTGATATTAACCCGGATGACATCGAATCCATCAGCGTATTAAAAGGCGCTGCTGCAAGTGCCTTGTATGGTGAGCGCGGGTTCAATGGCGTTATTTTAATTACAACAAAAAAAGGTAAAAGAGGTCTTGGCATCACGCTGAATGCTGGTCTGACAGTTGGTTCCATTGATAAAAGTACATTTACAAAATACCAGCATGAATATGGTGCAAACTATGGTTCACTGAATGGTTATGGTTCTCCAGATGGCAACTTCCTGTATTTCGATGTGGATGGCGATGGTAATCCTGACCTGGTTACTCCTACTACTGAAGATGCATCATGGGGCGCCAAGTTCGATCCAAATTTAATGGTATTCCAATGGGATGCTTTTGATAAAACATCGCCTTACTACAAAAAAGCAAGACCATGGGTGGCAGCGCCAAACGATCCACTGACTTTCTTTACCAATCCATTTTCTTACAATACCAGTGTTTTTGTAGACGGAGGGAATGACAAAGGAACGTACAAACTTGGTTATACAAGAAATGACGACAAAGGTATACTGCCGAATAGCCAGATTGTAAAGGACCTGGTGAATTTCAATTCTTCTTTGAACATTACTGATCAACTGACAGCATCTGCTGCCATCAACTTTTCAAAAATTAATGGTAAGGGCAGGTATGGTACCGGTTATGATCCCAGTAACCCTGCCACCAACTTCCGCCAGTGGTGGGAAACAAACGTTGATGTCAAAGAACTAAAAGACGCTTATTTCCGTACCAAACAAAACACTACCTGGAACTGGGCAGATCCCAGCAATGTTCCCGGTGGTCTTGTTCCGATTTACTGGAACAACCCGTATTTTGATCGTTACGAGAATTACGAAACAGATAACCGCAACCGTTATTTCGGTAACGTTAGCCTGAATTATAAAATCAACCAGGCCTTCAACGTATTGGGAAGAATTTCACTCGATTCTTACGATGAAATACAGGAACAACGTTATGCTGTGGGTAGTATTGGCGTTCCTTATTATTCCCGTTACAACAGGAGTTTCCGCGAATTCAACTACGATCTGCTGGTAAACTACGATAAAAACATCACCAGCGATCTGAACCTGAAAGCATTGTTGGGTGGTAATATCCGTAAAACAACACACGCTTCCATATTTGCATCTACCAATGGAGGTTTGATCCTACCTGGCTTCTATGCATTATCGAATTCATTGAATGCACCATTGGCGCCAACAGAATATTCTGATGACATTGAAGTGGATGGCGTGTTTGCGGGCGCAACACTTGCTTACAGGAAATTGCTGACACTGGATGGTACTATCAGAAGAGACCAGGCTTCAACTTTACCACGTGGCAATAATGCTTACTATTATCCGTCTGTTTCCGGCGGATTTACATTCTCTGAATTACTGAAGGACTTTACATGGCTGTCGTTTGGTAAATTAAGGGCCAACTATGCAGAAGTGGGTCATAGTGCGCCAGTATACAGCGTAAATGATACGTATACCATTGGAAGCCCATTTGGTTCCCAGCCCGTAGCTACATCCAGCCTTGCTAAGAACAATCCTACATTGGTTCCTGAGAGAAACAAAAGCTATGAGTTTGGCTTGGAAATGTCTTTCCTGAAAAACCGTCTCGGGTTTGACATTACTTATTATGATGCAAAATCAGTCAACCAGATCTTCCCTGTATTGGTATCATCTGCCACAGGTTACAGTTCAAAAGTGCTGAACGCCGGTACAGTTAGGAATAAGGGAATTGAAGTAGCATTAAATGGCACACCAGTTAAAACAAAAGATTTTACCTGGACAGTGAATGTAAACTGGACAAGAAACAGAAATGAAGTCGTGGCTTTGTTTGACACAGCTAAAAATCTCCAGATCGCTTCTTTCCAGGGCGGTGTTTCATTAAATGCAACTGTGGGACAGCCTTATGGCACCATCAGGGGTAGTGATTTTGTGTACACCAATGGTGAACGCACAGTAAAATCAAACGGGTACTACCAAATCACATCTACTTCCAACAATGTTATTGGAAACCCTAACCCCAATTGGATAGGTTCTATTTCAAATACACTTACTTACAAAAATGTTTCCTTAAGTTTTATGATCGATACACGCCAGGGTGGAGATGTATTTTCGCTCGACATGTATTACGGTCTTGCAACAGGTTTGTATCCTGAAACAGCCGGCCTGAACGACCAGGGCAAACCCGTTCGTAACAGTCTTGCCGATGGTGGTGGTATCATCAACCCAGGTGTAACGGCAGATGGAAAAGCAAATACAAAACGTGTTGACATCAGTTCGCTGTTTGGCGCTTACGGATATTTCCGTAATCCTGCCAAGGCATTTGTATACGATGCCAGCTTTGTGAAACTGAGAGAAGCGGCCATTACGTATTCTCTGCCGGCAAAATTATTGAGCAAGGTGGGAACATTTAAGGGAGTTGACTTTTCAGTAATCGGCAGGAATCTCTGGATAATCCATAAAAACCTGCCGTATTCAGATCCTGAAGAAATCATCAGCTCTGGAAACGCAGCGCTGGGTTACCAGGGTGGCGCTTATCCAACAGCCAGGACTGTTTCGTTCAACATTAAACTTAAATTTTAAACTTACCGGAATATGAAAAAATTAGTTGTTATAGCATTTTCAGTATTTCTGTTGGGGTCCTGTAAAAAAGAAAAGGATTTGGCCAACCTGAATATTGATCCAAAACACCCGGCAACAGTGCCATCTTATACACTGTTCACCCAGGCCCAGTTAAATTTGAGTAATACAGTGACCAGTTCAAACGTAAACCTGAACATTTTCAGGCTGATTGAACAATACTGGACAGAAACAACGTATACCGACGAAAGCAATTACGACCTCGGCACCAGGGCTATTCCCGATGGCTGGTGGAATGCTTTTTACCGGGACGTACTCAACAACTTTGAGCAATCAAAGAATTTTGCAAAGACAGATGTTACAGATGCTGACATACAAAAGAATGACCTGGCACTGATCGACATCCAGGAAGTATATGCTTTTTATTACCTGGTGAATACTTATGGTAATATCCCCTATTCACAGGCACTGAGTATCGACAACCCGTTCCCCAAGTATGATGACGCTGCAACTATTTACAGCGACCTGCTCACAAGGCTGGATGCTGATATTGCTGCATTGAATACTTCAGCAGAAAGTTTTGGCGGAGCAGACATCGTATACAATGGAGATGTTTCCAAATGGAAGAAGTTTGCCAACTCATTGAAACTGAAAATGGGTATACTGATTGCAGACGCCGATCCTGCAAAATCAAAAACAGCGGTGGAGGCAGCAGCACCCAACGTGTTTACTTCAAACGATGACAATGCGGTGTTTACTTACCTGGCTTCCCCTCCCAATACCAATCCAATTTGGGTTGACCTGGTCCAGAGCGGCCGCCAGGATTTTGTTGCAGCCAATACTGTAGTCAACATGATGAGTGCAATGAATGATCCAAGGATACCTGCTTATTTTACAACGGATGCAAGTGGAACAGGTTATTCAGGAGGTGTACCAGGAAAAGGAAACTCATTCCCTGCATTTTCAAAACCTGGTTCATCCATTACTTCACCTGATTTCCCGGGATTACTGCTGGATTATTCTGAAGTGGAGTTTGCTTTGGCTGAAGCAGTGGAAAGAGGATTTTCCGTAGGAGGAACTGCTGCAACACATTATAACAATGCTGTTACTGCTTCTATTACTTATTGGGGTGGTTCAGCAGGCGATGCCATTGCATACCTTGCACAACCCAGCGTTGCCTATGCCACCGCAACCGGGACCTATAAACAAAAAATAGGTAACCAGTTGTATATCGCATTATACAACCGTGGATTGGACGAGTGGATTGCACAACGCAGATTGGATTTTCCGGTGATTACAGCGCCCACCACTGCATTATCAGAATATCCTGTTCGCTTTACTTACCCGGTGAAGGAACAAAACGTTAACCAACCCAACTATGAAGCAGCTTCTGCAGCCATGGGTGGTGATTTGGTGACCAGCAAATTGTTCTGGGATAAATTCTGAGTTTGACTTAACTAAGAAAACAAAAGCTACTCCATTCGGGGTAGCTTTTTTTATATAATCAGCAGTCGATGGTCCTAAACAAGATATCCAAACAGGTTATCGTTCTTGTTCAGTTCGGTGAAATTGATATGGTAGTCTTTCATTTTTTGCAATAATACCTGGTAGTCTTCCCTGCTTTTTAATTCCACCCCTACCAATGCCGGCCCGGTTTCTTTGTTATGCTTTTGCATGTACTCAAATCGGGTAATGTCATCATTTGGTCCAAGCACATGATTAACAAATTCCTTCAACGCCCCTGGTCTTTGAGCAAACCTTACCAGGAAATAATGTTTCAGTCCTTCGTATTGCAATGACCGCTCTTTGATTTCCTGCATCCGGTCGATATCATTATTACTACCGCTTACAATGCACACTACATTTTTCCCTTTTATTTGTTCCGCATAATCATCCAAAGCAGCGATAGACAAAGCTCCCGCTGGTTCTACTACGATGGCATCCTCATTATATAAACTGAGAATGGTAGAACAAACTTTTCCTTCCGGAACCAGGTGTACTTCATTCAACACCTCTTTACATATACCAAATGTGATATCACCTACCCGTTTTACGGCTGCACCATCTACAAACCGGTCTATCGATTCCAGCGTTACTGGTTCACCTGCCTTTATTGATTCATACATGGCCGGTGCGCCTTCCGGCTCCAGCCCTATAATCGTTGTCTTTGGTGAATAGGTTTTAAAAAATGTACCTACGCCCGCGCTCAAACCGCCACCACCAATAGGTACAAATAAATAATCTATTTCAGAAAGATCTTCCAGGATTTCAACAGCCACTGTCCCCTGCCCTTCTATAATGCGCGGGTCATCAAATGGCGGGATAAACGTCATGCCGTTTTCCTCTGTGTATTTTTTTGCAGCAATGGCACAATCATCAAACGTATCACCCACCAGTTTTACTTCAATAAAATTTTCACCAAACATTTTTGTCTGGTTAATTTTCTGGTTGGGCGTAATCACAGGCATAAACACCACGCCCTTTACATTTAACTTCTTACAACTGTAGGCAAATCCCTGTGCATGGTTACCGGCGCTGGCACATACCACGCCTTTTTGCAATTGTTCCGGTGGCAGGCTGCTCATCATATTATAAGCACCGCGCAGTTTGTAACTGCGAACCACCTGCAGATCTTCCCGCTTCAGGTACACATTACACTGGTATTTACGACTCAGGTTGGTATTGAATGTAAGCGGTGTTCTGTTTACTATCTTTTTTAACCGGAGTGCTGCCTTATGAAATTCCAATGCAGGTTTCGTTTGTGATGATGTTTTCATTTTGAGATCCAGAGAAATGGTGCTGCAGTACACAGCACCATCTTTATTTTTAGTTCACTGATTCAGCTACCTTCTTATCACTCTTTGCCGGTTGATTTTCCGGGCGAAGACTCCGCACGGTTTTACCCGCCTGCCACATTTCACTTTCACGCAGTTCTTTCAATTCCGCTTCCAGCTTTTCCCTGTAATCCGCCTGGCTGTTTGAATCGATGGAGCGCTGGCTTTCTTTCCCGGCTGCTACGCTTTCATACAGTTCAGTAAATACAGGCAAAGTTGCGTCACGGAACTTCTTCCACCAATCCAGTGCACCACGCTGAGCAGTTGTTGAACAGTTGGCATACATCCAGTCCATTCCATTTTCTGCTACCAGTGGCATCAGGGATTGCGTCAACTCTTCTACTGTTTCATTAAATGCCTCCGAAGGGGTATGACCTTTTTTGCGAAGCACTTCATACTGCGCAGCAAAAATTCCCTGGATAGCACCCATCAATGTGCCGCGCTCTCCCGTTAAATCGCTGTACACTTCTTTTTTGAAATCTGTTTCAAAAAGATAACCACTGCCTACAGCAATACCAAGTGCGATAACCCGCTCTTTAGCACGACCAGTTGCATCCTGGAAAATAGCATAGCTGCTGTTGAGGCCGCGTCCCTGCAAAAACATACGGCGCAAAGAAGTACCGGAACCTTTAGGCGCTACGAGAAATACGTCCACATCTTTTGGCGGAACAATCCCCGTCTGCTCATTAAATGTAATACCAAAGCCATGAGAGAAATACAATGCCTTACCAGGTGTCAATGCTTTTTTTACAGTTGGCCACAAAGCAATTTGTGCGGCATCACTCAGCAAATAACAAATGATGGTGCCACGCTGCAAGGCTTCTTCAATATCAAACAAAGTCTGACCGGGAACAAATCCATCGCGAACTGCTTTATCCCAGCTTTTCGAATTTTTACGCTGACCTACGATTACATTAATACCATTATCTTTTTGGTTCAGTGCCTGGCCGGGTCCCTGTACACCGTAGCCAATCACTGCCACCACTTCATTTTTCAATACCTGTTGTGCTTTTGCCAGCGGGAACTCTTCACGAGTTACTACATTTTCTTCCACACCGCCGAAATTTAATTTTGCCATCTGTTTTAGTTTAAAAGTTAAATGTTTAAAATTTTTATTGCCCTGGCATTTGTACTACTATTCAACATGGTTGTGTCACTCACTTGTACTGCAGTATCATTACCCGTCGGCTATTTTATTACATGGTAAATACTTCTTCCTGTTTATCGAGATATTCGTTTTCAATAATATCAGACCCGGGTTTTAATGCTTCAAATTCTTTTAGCTTTTCATGGAAGCCGTGGGATGCTTTGATGATTGCTACCCTTGCACTACGCACAAATTCAATCAGCCCATAGGGTTCCAATACTTCTACCAGCTTTTCAGTTTCTTCGCGGTGACCACTGGTTTCAAAAATGGTATAATCTTTCCTGATCACTACCGCACGTGCTCCATATTCGCGAAGCAACCTTTCTACTTTTACCTTTTCTGCTATTTCATCTGTAGGTACTTTATACAAGGCCAGTTCCTGCCAAACGATTTCTTCATTCGTATTGAAATATGCTTTTAATACTTCCACCTGTTTCTCCACCTGGCGTACCAGTTTCTTAACCACCTCTTCTGTTTCATTGATAACAATGGTAAAGCGGTGTATGCCCTGTACCTCTGAAGGTGATGTGTTGAGGCTTTCAATGTTTATCTTTCTCCTGGAAAAGATAATCGCAATCCGGTTCAGCAAACCAATATGGTTTTCTGTATAAACGGTGATGGTATATTCCTGTTTCGACATGTTTTTTCTTTTTAGAGTGGTCTGCCATTTCGGGCAGCAATTTTATTTTAACCTGATTTCACTTACGCTGCATCCCTGTGGTACCATGGGGAATACATTGTTTTCCTTTCCTACCATTACTTCCAGCAGGTAAGCGCCCTTGTGTTCGAGCATTGCCTTCAACGCATCTTTTAAGTTATCGCGCTTTTCCACTTTTTGTCCTTCGATACGGTAGCTTTTTGCCAGCATCACAAAATCAGGGCTCGTAATATCTACAAATGAATAGCGCTTGTCATGAAACAATTGTTGCCATTGCCGCACCATGCCAAGGAAATTGTTGTTCAGAATCAGCATTTTTATGTCCACTTCACTTTGCATCACTGTTCCCAGCTCCTGGAGCGTCATCTGAAAACCGCCATCCCCAATCACTGCAACAACAGTCCGTTTGGGTGCACCAAACTTAGCTCCGATGGCTGCAGGAAGGGCAAAACCCATTGTCCCTAATCCGCCAGAGGTAACGTTGCTCTTGCTTTCATTGAATTTTGCATAGCGGCAGGCCACCATTTGGTGTTGTCCTACATCCGTTACGATTACTGCATTTCCATCGGTGAGTTCATTCAGTGTATTTATCACTTCACCCATAGTGAGTTGTTCTGTTGTGGGATGCAATTCATTGTATATACAGGCATCCACTTCCTGTTGCTGGTATTCTTTGAACTGCTGCAGCCATTGGGGGTAAAATTTTTGTTCCACCAGTTCTGTCAGCATGGGCAAAGTTTCCTTGCAATCACCCCAAACCGGTACTGTTGTTTTTACATTCTTATCTATTTCCGCCGGATCAATATCCAGGTGTATAATTTTTGCCTGCTTCGCATATTTGTCCAAACGACCTGTAACGCGATCATCAAACCGCATTCCGACTGCTATCAGTACATCGCATTCGTTGGTCAGCACATTGGGGCCATAATTGCCATGCATGCCAAGCATCCCTACGTTTTGCGGATGATCAGTAGGCAAAGCGCTCAACCCAAGAATGGTCCATGCTGCAGGTATCCCGGATTTTTCAATAAACGTTTTGAATTCTTTTTCCGCCTTACCCAGTATCACGCCCTGTCCAAATATCACGAATGGCTTCTTTGCTTCATTGATAAGTTGTGCTGCCTGTTCTACATATTCTTTTCGCACAATTGGCTTTGGACGATAGCTCCGCACATATTCACAGGGCTTGTACCCCTTGAAATCGAATTTTTGCAACTGGGCATTCTTGGTGATATCGATTAATACCGGCCCTGGTCTTCCACTGCCTGCTATATAAAAGGCTTTTGCCAGCACTTCCGGAATTTCCACAGCATCGGTCACCTGGTAATTCCATTTGGTTACCGGTGTAGTGATGTTGATGACATCTGTTTCCTGGAAAGCATCCGTACCTAATAAATGTGCAAATACCTGCCCCGTAATACAAACCACCGGTGTACTGTCAATCATGGCATCCGCCAAACCTGTAACAAGATTGGTAGCACCGGGCCCGCTGGTGGCAAATACCACCCCGGTCCTGCCCGACGTTCTTGCATAACCCTGTGCCGCATGAATAGCACCCTGCTCATGCCGAACGAGTATATGTTTTAATTTTTCCCTGTAATCATACAGTGCATCATAGATGGGCATGATGGCACCACCCGGGTAACCGAAGATGGTCTCCACCCCTTCTGCAAGAAAAGCTTTCAATACTGCTTCAGATCCAGTAAGGGACACTGCTTCAGCCGCAGCCGGTGCTGATGTCGCTTTTTCCTTTTTTATTGTTATTGTTTCCATGATAATTTTATTTTTATTGTTCCATCATCGTCTGACGCTGCGCGTGCCGGCGATGATTATGCTTCGTCTGTTACACAACCTTCAGAAGCATCTTTAACCTGTTTTGCATATTTGTATAAAATACCTTTTGTTGCCTTGAGCGCTGGTTGTTTCCATTGCTTTCTTCTTTCGGCTATCACATCGTCGGCAACTTTCAGGTTGATCGTATTGTTGGTTGCGTCCAGTTCAATAATGTCTTCATCTTTCACCAGCGCTATCAATCCACCGTCAAATGCCTCCGGCGTGATGTGTCCGACGACAAATCCATGTGTACCACCACTAAACCTGCCATCGGTGATCAGCGCTACTGATTTGCCCAAGCCTGCACCAATAATGGCAGATGTTGGTTTCAACATCTCAGGCATACCGGGCGCACCTCTTGGTCCTACATGGCGAATCACGACGACATCGCCTTTTTTAATTTTTCCAGAATTAATTCCATTGATCAGTTCCGATTCACCATCAAAAACCCTTGCAGGTCCGACAAAGCGTTCACCTTCCTTACCACTAATCTTTGCTACGCCTCCTTTTTCAGCCAGGTTGCCATATAAAATTTGTAAATGACCTGTCGCTTTAATCGGTTGTTCAATTGGGTAGATGATTTTTTGCTCGTCAAAATTCAAATCTGGAACACCTGCCAGGTTTTCTGCCACTGTTTTCCCGGTTACAGTCAAACAATCGCTGTGCAGCATTCCCTTCTTCAGTAAATATTTCATGACAGCAGGAACACCACCATACTGGTGCAAATCCTGCATCAGGTATTTTCCACTTGGTTTAAAATCCGCCAGCACCGGTACTTTATCACTTATATTTTGAAAATCGTCCTGAGTCAACGGTATATCAACACTTTTTGCCATGGCAATCAAATGCAACACTGCGTTGGTACTGCCACCCAATACCATAATCACCGTAATAGCATTTTCAAATGCTTTACGTGTCATGATATCTTTTGGCTTGATGTCTTTTTCCATCAGCAGGCGAATGGCTTTACCCGCTGCCAGGCATTCCTTTTGTTTATCGTCACTCAATGCAGGGTTGGATGATGAGTAAGGAAGGCTCATGCCGAGTGCTTCAATGGCCGCGGCCATTGTATTGGCCGTATACATACCACCGCAGGCACCCGCACCGGGACAACTGTGTTGCACAATCCCTTTAAAATCTGCTTCACTCAACTGACCTGCTATTTTTTGCCCCAATGCTTCAAATGCTGAAACAATATTCAAATCCTGTCCTTTATAATGACCGGGCGCAATGGTTCCACCATACACCATAATAGAGGGGCGGTTCAATCTTCCCATTGCCATCACAGAACCGGGCATATTTTTATCGCAACCAGGCAGGGCAATCAACGCATCATAATACTGTGCGCCGCAGACTGCTTCTATAGAATCAGCTATTATATCGCGGCTCACCAGCGAATAGCGCATGCCATCTGTTCCATTGCTCATGCCATCACTCACGCCAATGGTATTAAAAATCAAACCAACCAGGTCATTGTCCCACACACCTTGTTTTACCAGTTTGGCCAAATCATTCAGGTGCATGTTGCAGGTATTCCCATCATAACCCATACTCACCACACCTACCTGCGCCTTTTTTAAATCATCTTCGGTTAATCCAATACCATAAAACATTGCCTGTGCAGCAGGTTGCGTTACATCCTGTGTAATTGTCTTTGAATATTTGTTTAACTCTGCCATTGCTTTTATTGGTTGTCGTCTTTTTTAATTATTGTGAATCATCCTTCAGCATTTAGTCATACCTGTACATTTTCATATTACCACATTTCCACATTAATCATGCATTTACCGTTTTCAGCACACCTGCTCCAATCGTATTTTCTGTTACACTGTTTTTATAAGCCTGTTGTATCAATTTGCTGATGGATTTGTTCCATTCTTTTTTCATAGGTACATCGTCATAGCTTTCCCACCCTATTACTTCAGCGGCTGTTCCGCAGAAGAATGCCGCATCGGCTGTTTTCAGTTCAGCGGGTGTAAATAATTTCTCGACTACCGAAATTCCCAACGAAGCACATATCTCCAATATGGTTGCCCTGGTAATACCCGGTAAGATATTTCCGGTGGCGGGTGTATATAGTGTTCCGTCTTTTTCAAAAAACACATTAGCGCCAGGTCCTTCTGCCACAAAGCCATTCATGTCTGTAAGCAAAGCTTCATCATAACCTTTGGCCTTTGCTTCCTGGCTGGCGAGGATGGAGTTTACGTAATGACCGCCGGCTTTTACGGTAATAATAAAGCCTTTGGGATTGGGCCGCTGAAATGAAGAGGTACAAACGCGCAACAATTTATCGCCCAGGAATGGGTCCATTTCCCATGCTTGTATCGTAATATGCGAAAATTCGTTTTTCTTAAAACTCATATTGGCCGGAGCATATACCAGCGGCCGGATATATGCATCCTGGAAATTATTTCGTTTCAATACTTCATACGTAGCATCAATGAGGGAATCTACCGTGTAAGGATAAGGCAGGTTCAGCGAATGCGCAGAATGTTCCAGTCTTTCAAAATGCGCGCGCTCTTTAAAAATTTTTGTTTCTCCGTTAATGGTCTTGTATGACCGGATGCCTTCAAAAACTGAATAGCCATAATGCAGTGACTGGCTGTACAAATCAATTTTGGCATCGGCAGCTTTTACAAAAGCCCCATCGAGGTAAATAATTGTATCACTGTTGTAGTACATACTCATGTTTTTCTTTTTTTGACGGCATAAAAAAACCCGCCTCTCTGGAGGCGGGTTTATGTATTTTATTTGAATTAATTATACGTTTACACCACCTCCGTGCAATGCAGGAATAATAACCACCACAATAATGACTGCAGTTGCAAACAAGATGGTATTTTTTATTCTGCTGTTCAGCATAAAAGGACTGATGTACTGTAAATATACACCCGTCATTTCAAAAAAAGAACTTTTTATTAAAAAAGATGACAGGTTGATAAAAGACCCGCCAACTTTTGTTTACCTGTTTAAATGATGGTCGACTTCCTCAGTTCGATGTTCTCTTTCTTCACAGTGCCCGGTATCTTACCGGTTACATAATCGCTGATCAAATCGCCAATGGTGCTGGTGAAATAAAAATTTACCGGGTCGATGTCTTTAGTCACAAAACCATTTTGCAGGGTCCACTCCACCCCTTCACGAACCAGTTGTGCTTCATTGCTTAGTCCAAAGTATTCCAGCATCATTGCTGCCGAAAGGATCGATCCAATCGGGTTGGCGATGTCTTTTCCTGCTGCCTGCGGGTAAGAGCCATGGATGGGTTCAAACAGAGCAGTTGCATTTCCAACAGAAGCGCTGGGCAATAGTCCCAGTGAGCCGGTTAATACACTTGCTTCATCACTGATGATATCGCCAAACATATTTTCGGTCAGTACCACATCAAATTGTTTCGGGTTCAGGATGATTTGCATGGCTGCATTATCAACAAACATATAGTCCACTGCCACATCGGGATATTGCGAAGCAAGTTCCTGTACCACTTTTCTCCAAAGCCTGGAAGTTTCCAAAACATTCGCCTTATCTACCAATGTCAGTTTTTTCCTGCGTTGTTGGGCCATTTTAAATGCCTGGTGCGATACCCGTTCTATTTCACTGCGGTTATAAATACATTCATCCAATGCCTGCGTTTGATCATCACTCAACTGTTTCTTTCCAAAATAAATACCACCTGTCAGTTCACGAAAAATGACAAAATCAACCGATTCGAGTTGTTTTGTTTTCAATGGTGACAAGTGATGCAATGAAGCATAAGTATTTATCGGGCGAATATTGGCAAACAACTGGAGCGACTTGCGCAACTTGAGCAACCCCTGCTCCGGCCGGACTTTTGCAGCAGGATCGTTATCGTATTTAGGATGGCCAATGGCGCCAAATAAAATGGCATCGCTGTTCAGGCATGTTTCAATGGTTTCATCCGGCAACGGGTTTCCTGTTGCATCAATGGCAACTGCACCCATCAGGCAAGGTGTGTAATTAAATTCATGATTATACTCTTCCGCAATCGCATTCAATACCTTTATTGATTGTTGCGTTACTTCCGGCCCGATGCCGTCTCCGTTAATGACTGCAATGTTCTTTTTCATACTTGTAAGGATTGGGTTTCTTGTTTTTCAAAAGCTTCTATGTCGCTTTTTATACTCAGCAAATAATCTATATCGTCGTACCCGTTTAGCAAACAGGTTTTTTTATAATCATTAATATCAAAGTGTTCGCTTTCGCCTGTTGCATCAATAGTCAGTGTTTGCGCCTGCAGGTTTACCGTAAGCGTTGAGTCACTTCCCTGCTGGAATATTTTCTGAAGAAAATTATCCGAAACAGTTATCGGCAATACACCATTGTTCAGCGCATTGTTTTTAAATATATCTGCAAAAAAGCTGGATACCACACAGCGAAATCCATAATCCAATATTGACCATGCCGCGTGCTCACGGGAAGATCCACATCCAAAATTTTTACCGGCTACCAATATTTCGCCTTTGTATTGTGGCTGGTTTAATACAAAATCTTTTTTTGGCTGCTTTTCATCATCGTTTGCATAACGCCAGTCACGAAATAAATTCTTTCCAAATCCCTCTTTTGTAGTTGCTTTCAGGAAACGTGCAGGAATTATTTGGTCGGTGTCGACATTCTCTGCCGGCAGTGGTACAAAAGTGGATGTTATCGTTGTCAATGCCTTCATGGTTTCTTCGGTTATATTAATTCCCGTACGTCTGTTACCACACCGGTGATAGCTGCTGCGGCTGCAGTAAGCGGGCTGGCCAATAGTGTTCTCGCACCTGCGCCCTGCCTTCCTTCAAAATTTCGGTTGGAAGTAGAAATGCAATATTCTCCCGCAGGTATTTTGTCTTCATTCATACCAAGGCATGCACTGCAACCTGCCTGGCGGATTTCAAAACCTGCATCAGTAAAAATTTTATCCAGCCCTTCTGCTTTCACCTGCCGGGCCACCTGTTGTGATCCGGGTACAATCATTACCTGTACATTATCATTCTTATGTCTGCCTTTTATAACAGAAGCAACGAGACGCAGATCTTCTATACGCGAATTAGTACAACTTCCAATGAACACATGTTGTACAGGCATACCCAGCAAAGTTTTACCCGGCTCCAGCCCCATGTACTGCAATGCCTTGATAATATTTTTCCTTTCGCCTTCATCCATGATAGTATCAGTGACCGGCGTAAGTCCTTTAATAGTGATACCCAGACCCGGGTTGGTGCCATAGGTAATCATCGGTTCTATATCGGCGGCATTGATATTTATCTCTTTGTCAAATACTGCATCTGTATCACTATATAATGTCTTCCACTCTGTTACCTTTCTTTCCCACTGTCCATTGCCCGGGGCAAATTGTCTTCCTTTGATATAATCAAATGTTGTTTCATCCGGTGCTATCATACCTCCTCTTGCGCCCATTTCGATACTCATATTGCAAATAGTCATCCTTGCTTCCATAGAAAGTTTACGGATAGCAGAGCCTGCATATTCTACAAAATAGCCAGTGGCGCCGCTCGCCGATATTTTTGCAATGATGTATAGTATGATATCTTTCGACACCACCCCATTACTTAATTCACCATCAATATTGATTCGCATTAACTTGGGTTTGCTTTGCAGTATACACTGTGAAGCAAATACCATTTCCACCTCGCTGGTACCAATACCAAATGCAATGGAACCGAATGCGCCATGTGTTGATGTATGACTGTCGCCACATACAATCGTCATCCCTGGTTGCGTGATACCAAGTTCAGGTCCTATAACATGTACGATTCCCTGGAACGGGTGCCCAAGACCATATAATTCTATATGATGTTTTTTACAATTTTCAATTAACTGCTGTACCTGTATGCGTGAAAGTTCATCTTTGATGGGAAGGTGTTGGTTGATCGTTGGTACATTATGATCCGCAGTTGCCACAACCTGTTGCGGGCGAAAAACTTTCAGCCCTCTTTTTTCTATACCCTTAAATGCCTGCGGACTGGTTACTTCGTGAATAAAGTGTTTATCGATATACAATACGGAAGGGCCGCCGCTAATTGTCTTAACGACGTGTTTGTCCCAGATTTTTTCAAAAAGCGTTTTAGCCATAGATTCCATTTGTTAAAAAATGCGTGACGCAGAAGCGCCACGCCTACCAAAACTATAAGTCATGAGAAAATCCTTATGCTATTGCCGGCTTGGGGCTGTAAGCCTTTGCCAGAAGGTGTAAATCTTCCTCGATCACTTCTTTCTTCGTATCTGCCACCTGAAGAAAACGTTGGTATAATATGTCAATGTCGTTCCTGTTAAACTGGTAACCTAATTTCTGAAGGCGGTGTGCAAGCGCACTGCGGCCACTCCTGGCCGTTAGTACAATTTTACTTCCATCGGCACCCACTTCTTCGGGGCTAATAATTTCGTAAGTCAGTGCATCTTTCAAAAAACCGTCCTGGTGAATACCGGAAGAATGTGAAAAAGCATTGGCGCCTACGATTGCCTTGTTAGGCTGCACAGGCATACGCATTGTTTCGGAAACCAGCCTGCTGATGGGATTCAGTTTTTCAGATTTAATACTGGTGTAATAACCCATGTATTTGTGCTGTTTCAATACCATCACCACTTCTTCGAGTGAAGTATTTCCTGCCCTTTCCCCCAAACCATTGATGGTACATTCTATTTGTCTTGCCCCGCTCATAACTCCTGCAATGGAATTGGCGGTGGCCAGTCCAAGATCGTTGTGGCAATGACAGGAGATGACCGCCTTGTCAATATTAGGTACATTATTAACAAGGTAGGCTATCTTATCTCCGTATTGATTGGGCAAGCAATAGCCGGTTGTATCCGGGATATTTACAGTGGTGGCACCTGCAGCAATAACTGCCTCTATCACTTGTGCCAGGTAATCGTTGTCGGTCCTTCCGGCGTCTTCTGCATAAAACTCCACATCATCCACCCATTTCCTGGCCCATTTTACAGCCTGTACTGCACGAAATAAAATCTCGTCGCGGGTAGCATTAAATTTCGATTTGATGTGAAAATCAGAAGTACCAATACCGGTGTGTATGCGTGGTCTTTTAGCTCCTTTGAGTGCCTGCGCAGCAACCTCTATATCTTTTTCAACGGCACGGCTGAGCGCGCAAACTGATGCATTTTTTATAATAGTAGCTATCCTGGCTACAGAATCAAAATCGCCAGGACTCGAAATCGGGAAGCCAGCCTCGATAATATCAACTCCCAGATCCTCCAGTTGAAGGGCCAGCTCTATCTTTTCTTCCGCATTTAATTTACAACCTGGCACCTGTTCACCATCCCTCAGTGTTGTATCAAAAATGAAGACCTTTTTGTCCGCCATAAAAAGATATGTTGGATGAGAAAATGAAAAAGCAGGTTGCTTATTTTTGTGTTGCTTGCTATAACCTATTATTAAACAACCTGCCTACCGAAAGTACCATTGATTATCATGGCATTAAAATCAAAATTGTTTTGATTTTACAGTCCTTAAAATCGACTATTTTTACCAAAATGTAGGCCAGACAAGGCTTTCACCATTTTTCAATTACGATGCCCAACAGACAGACCGACAGCCTATTTCAACTGATAAAATCGCTGGAAAAGAGCGAAAAGCGCAATTTCAAGCTTTACGTAAAGCGAAACTCGGGGGGGGAAGACCTAAAAGTGGTCCAACTCTTTGACGCCCTTGACAAAATGGACATGTACGATGAGGAGCAATTGCTCAAGAAAAACAAGGGTATTCAAAAAAAACAACTGTCCAATATTAAGGCTCATTTGTACAAACAACTGCTCAACAGCCTGCGGCTGATAAAAAATGAGGACAATATCGACCTCCTGCTGCACGAACAAATGGACTATGCCCGCATTCTTTATAATAAGGGCCTATACCTGCAGAGCCTGAAAATCCTTGACCGGATGAAGGACATGGCGGAAGCCAATAACCAGTTCACGTACCTGCAACAGGTAATATTTTTCGAAAAGAAAATCGAGGCCCTTCATATTACAAGAAGCATGCAGGATCGCGCGGAACGGTTATCATCCGAGGCAGACAAAGTCAACGACCGCCTCCTGCAAATTAGCAAGCTGTCAAATCTTTCTCTCCTGCTGTACAGCTGGTACATCAAACATGGCCATGCCAGGAACCAGCACGACGAAGATGCCGTTCAAAAATTTTTCGACGATCATTTTCCGGCTGAAGCAAAATCACCACATGGCTTTTATGAAAAGTTATACCTCTACCAGAGTTATTCCTGGTATGGATTTATCCGGCAGGATTTCTTAATGTATTACCGTTATACGCAAAAATGGGTTGACCTTTTTGAGGAATATCCGGATATGATAGAAATTGAAACTTCCTATTATATTAAGGGAATGCATAACCTGCTCGGTGCACATTTTGACCTGCAGAACTATGATAAATTCAATGAGACGTTAAAGATATTTGAGAAATTTTCCCATTCACCCATTGTCGGGGAAAATGAAAATAATAAAATACAATGTTTTGTTTATCTCAATACAGCATTGATCAATAAACACTTCATTGAGGGCACTTTTGACCAGGGAGTAAAACTGGTACCTGATATTATTGAAAGGCTGAAGGAGTATGAAATCTATCTTGACCGGCACCGGATATTGGTGTTTTATTACAAAGTGGCCTGTCTTTATTTTGGCAGCGGCCACAATGAAAAAGCCATTGACTACCTCAACAAGATTATCAACTGGAAAGTGGATCTCCGTACCGATCTGCAATGTTATGCCCGGTTACTACACCTGATTGCGCATTATGAACTGGGTAATTATGAATTGCTGGAATACCTGATTAAATCTGTCTATCGTTTCATGTCGAAAATGAAAAACCTCAGTGTGGTGGAAGAAGAAATGTTTCGCTTCCTGCGGCAATCATTTCATTTTAACTCAAAGCAATTGCAGCCGGCTTTCGAATCATTGCTGGAACGCGTAAAAAAATACCAGGTTAATCGTTTTGAAACAAGGGCATTCGCCTACCTCGATATTATTTCCTGGCTGGAAAGCAAAATAAAAAAAGTCGCTGTCCAGGATATCATCCGCGAGCGTTATTTGCAAAAGCAAAAAAATAAAAAAGCGGCTGCCGAATAAGTAATTCAGCAACCGCCCTGCAATATTTATTTTATCAGATATAAAAATTGATGATATTCTCGAGGTATTCCTGCTTACCACTTTTGGTAGCCGGTTCGCCATGTTGAATGGCATACGCCCGCAAATCTTCCAGTGATAATCCACCTGCCTCGTATTTTTTCCCTTCCCCGCTGTCAAAAGTAGCATACCGGTCCTTCCTGATTTTTTTATACCCGGATTGCTGTAATACTGCATCGGCCACTATCAGCGCCCTGGCAAATGCATCCATACCGCCAATATGTGCATGAAATAAATCTTCCGGATCGGTAGAGTTCCTGCGTCGTTTGGCATCAAAATTAATTCCACCTCCCTGGAAACCGCCTGCTTCCAATATTACAAGCATGGATTCTGCTAACTCATATACATTATTTGGAAATTGATCGGTATCCCACCCATTTTGATAATCACCCCTGTTAGCATCGATAGAGCCAAGCATATTTGAATCTGCTGCTACCTGCAACTCGTGCTGGAAGGTATGACCAGCCAGTGTTGCATGATTGACTTCCAGGTTTAACTTAACATCATCCATCAGATCAAACTGCCGCAGGAAGCCAATAACCGTAGCTGCATCATAATCGTATTGGTGTTTGGAAGGTTCGCATGGTTTCGGTTCAATAAAGAAAGTGCCTTTGAATCCGTTCTTCCTGGCATATTCTTTAGCCTTATGCAGGAATATGCCAAAATGTTCCTGCTCACGTTTCATATTTGTATTCAGTAAACTCATATAACCTTCACGACCTCCCCAAAACACATAATTATCGCCTCCCAGGAATATAGTTGCATCCAATGCAGCTTTCACCTGTGCGCCTGCATGGGCCAGCACATGAAAATCAGGGTTGGTAGCTGCACCATTCATATACCGCCTGTTGGAAAAAAGGTTAGCTGTTCCCCACAATAATTTGATTCCACTCGCTGCCTGTTTCTCTTTTGCATATTCAATTGTTGCCTGCAGTCTTTTTTCATTATCTGCCACATCATTGGTATAATCTACAATGTCTACGTCATGAAAACAATAATAAGGCAATCCCAGCTTTGTCATAAATTCAAAAGCCGCGTCCATTTTATCCCTGGCCCTTGCGACAGCATCTGCATTGGTATTCCATGGATAAAGATGGGTGGGTTCGCCAAACGGATCACCGCCATTGCCGCAGAACGAATGCCAGTAGGCGCAGGCAAAACGCAGGTATTCTTTCATTGTCTTTCCGGCCACTACTTTGTTTTCGTCGTACCAGCGAAACGCCAGTGGATTATCGGTTTTTGGCCCTTCATATTTGATTTGCCCGATTCCTTTAAAGTATTCCTTACTTCCTGTTACAACAGACATGATGCAAAATTTTATTGATAAAAATGATTGTGCTTACCGGCTAAGTCAAACACTTGTCCGACCTGTTATCCTATAACATGTTTCTTCCATTTATTATACAAATCGTTATACATCGTTGTATTCACTGGTTCAATTATTTTCAATGGCCTGGCATTGACAAATCCTTCTTTGGCATTTTTAAAAATCCCCGCGCCAATACCAGCACCAATTGCAGCACCGACACTTCCATCTGCAGCATGTAATTCCACAGGAACATTGATCGTATTCACCAAAGATTCGGTAAATACAGGGCTCAAAAACATATTTGCTTTCCCCGCCCGGATAACTGTTGGGTTAATATTGTTTTCACGCATAATATCCAATCCATATCGGAAAGCGAAGGCAATGCCTTCCTGTGCAGCGCGCGCCAGGTGTGACTGTGTATGTATGTTGAGATCAATATCTTGAATTTGTGCGCCGGGAATGGTATTACCCAACATCCTCTCCGCACCATTGCCAAAGGGCGAAACGAATAATCCATCAGCGCCCGCTTTTACAGCGGCAGCTTTTGTATTCATTTCTTCATAACTCATTCCTGAAAACATATTTTTCAACCAGCGGTTTAAAATACCTGTACCGTTGATACACAATAAAACCCCAATCTTTTTTTCAGTATTTGAATAATTAACATGTGCAAAACTGTTTACCCTTGATTGTTTATCGTATGTAAGCTGATCGCTGACTGCATATATCACACCGGAGGTGCCGGCAGTTGCGGCCACTTCACCTGGCTCGAGGACATTCAACGATAATGCATTATTAGGCTGATCTCCTGCTTTATAAGAAACTGGAATTCCTTTTTTCAATGATAAATGTTGGGCCATTGCTCCCTGCAGTTCGCCATGCGATGAGAAAACCGGTTGTATGGCCGGAATAAAAGATTCTTCAAATCCGTAATATTTAAATATGTCTGGTGAGAGCGTATTGGTAATAAAATCCCAAAATACTCCTTCCGATAATGCCGAAATGCTGGTGGTAGATTTACCCGTTAGCTTCATAGCAATGAAATCGCCGGGCAACATAACTTTGTCTATTCTTTCATAAATGGAGGGCTCGTTAATTTTTACCCAGGAAAGTTTTGATGCGGTAAAATTCCCCGGTGAATTCAGCAAATGCGACAATGATTTTTCTTTACCAATCGCTCCAAATGCCTTTTCTCCAATAGTCACAGCCCTGCTGTCGCACCAGATAATAGATGGCCGCAATACTTTTTTTTCTTTGTCGGTAATAACCAACCCATGCATTTGGTAGGCTATGCCAATAGCGGCAATGTCCTGCGGATTGTATTTTTCTGTTGCATGGGCCTTTAAGATTGCCTGCTGCACATATTCCCACCACATTTCAGGTTCCTGCTCCGCCCATCCCGGTTGAACTGCAATAATACCCGATTCGGTTTCGGGGTATTGTGCTGAGGCGATGCACTGTTGTGACTGCGCATCAACAACGGATACTTTGATCGAGGAAGTTCCCAGGTCTATTCCGAGCAGCAGCATGGTGATGGCATCGTTTTAAGCGTAAAGAAAAGTTTTTTGAACGCAGTGTCCAAAGATAACCGCTTCGCCATAAAAATGATGCAATTTTATTGTTTGATCATGGCACTTTATTGACCATGGCAATATTGTCACTGCCTTGAAATGGCCTGTTTACATTTAACCGGTATTACTATGGGGATGTAATTTCAATCATACCATTCCTTATGGCGAACATTACCAGGCCAATCCTGGTTCTTACATGAAACTTTTCACAGAGGGAAGATTTATAGTCATCAATGGTGCGCGGGCTGATGAACATTTTGGCAGCTATTTCCTTATAAGACATTTCTGTGGCAAGCAATTGCAGGAATATCTTTTCTTTTTCATTCAGGAGCATGTTGTTCTTGTCCACTTGCTGCGAATGCTGAAGCCCGCTGATAACTTTTCCGGATATCGTCTCCGGCAGGTAGAAGTCGTTTTTAATGACGCTGTCCAGGGCTGTTTTCAGTTCCTCAGGCTCCATGGTCTTCAAAATATATCCTTTCGCACCGAGCCGGATGATTTTAATAATAACGTCTTCTTCATTGAGCATGGACAGCGCCAGCACTTTTACATACGGATAATGTTTGTGCAGCCAACTGGTGGCTTCAAAGCCATTGACCTTTGGCATATTGATATCCATCAAAACGACCTCAGGCACACCAAGGGCTGATATTTTTTCTTTTAGTTCGCTGCCGTTGTTGACTTCGAAGAGGATGGTGTATTCGGCAAAAGAATTGATTAATCGTATGAGTGCTTTTCGTACGAGAATATGATCGTCAGCTATTCCTATCTTGAACTTCTTCGGCATTGGCGCGGGTATTTGTATCTTTTTCTGTTGTCTGTGGTAAGATAACGGCTGGTATTTCCATTACGATACTGGTGCCTTTTTGCGGCTCGCTGTTTATTGCCAGGTAGCCCCCAATCAGTTTAGCCCGGTTCATCATGCTCGTCAGGCCTATCCCTCTTCCGGAAGAAGACTTTTGCATAGCTTCTTTTACATCAAAGCCCACACCATTGTCTACAAATGTAAAAACTATCGAGCGTTCTTTATGAGAAAATGTTACATTAATATTCCGGGCCTTGGAATGCTTGATAATGTTGTTTAATATTTCCTGTATAATTCTGAAAAGAAATATTTCATTTTCGGGCGGTATCTGGAAATTACAACCATCCTGCACAAAAGTAGTACTGAAAAGATTCGTCTTTTCCAATTTCAGCAATTCAAACCGAACGGCTTCTACAATCCCGATTTTTACAATCCTGTCGGGATGGAGGCTTTTCGACAAGTCGGAAATACTGGAAATGACGTTGTTGACCATCTGCCGGCTTTCCTGGATGTATTTAAATGCATCCTGTCCTTCTTTCACGGGTGTTACGGAAAGGGTCAACTTAAGCACGGACAGCACCTGGCCGATGTTATCATGAATTTCTTCCGAGAGGCTGCGGAAGATATTCTCCTGTATTTCCAGTCTTGCCTGTAACAGCTCCTGTTCATGAAGGTATTGCTTTCTCCTGTACACCACCAGCATGGTGACTACAAAGCCTACCAGTAACAGTGCCAGGAATGCACCAGCTATTATTACGACAATAACTTCCGGGAATTGATCTTGCATAAAAATCCTATAGTAAATAAAAGGTATAGTAATATATTCATAAAATTGATCGCAAATTCTAAAATACGCTGGTAGCGTTCTGGTATGCTTGTCACAAAATTTGTAATTCCAACCAAGGGCAATGAAAAAGCATTTGAAAATAATAAGCCAGTCACAATCCAAAACACCGGCTCCTTGAATAAGTTTCTCACTTTAGTGTAACGAACAAAGTAATTAAAATAAACAACACAAAATGTCACGATAATCAGATCACCTAAAATAAATGTATAGGTATGAAATACATTTATTCCCTGTATAAAAAATATATTAACCAAAGTGAGCAACAGATATAGAAAAATTGTAACAAGGATAAGGGGGCCCTTGTAATATTCATTAATCAGCATTCTCAGAAATAACATGTAGAAGCCAAACTCATAAATAATATATAGATTGTAAATGATGACATTACTTTTACCATGCTCTCCCAAATACCAACTATAATACTCAACTATTGTTGTAACAATGAGTAAAAATGGAAAATAACGAAAATACGGTCGATTTGCCGGAACTGTCAGGCTAAGTAAGCTGGAGAGAAAACTTATAAATATCATTATTATATAAAAGGGCATTAATCCAGCTTTTATGTACTATTAAAAATAACAAAAAAACTCCTGCAAAAGCAGGAGTTTGAAATTAATAAAACCGTGTAACCGTTTTACACGACTATCATTCCGTCCTTATTATTGTCAATTATAGAAATTCCGATCGTATCGAGGTCGAAGCCTTGTCCACTTCCACCGCAATAAGGCGGGCAGATTCTGCCGACATTGTAAGCAAGAATTTCAGCTTTGTTGCCGGATTGAACATAAATACTCTTATCTATGTTTCCATTGTCGGTTTCTTTATTTTTGGTGGCCACCAGCACGATGGTCTGGCGATCCTCGTACATTTCGTCCTTAGCCGACTCTTTGGAATAAGTTCCAAAATACATTTTGATGCCATCCGCGCCGTTCCGTTCTGCTGTTTCTAAAAATTCTTTTAGTTCCTCAACGCTGTACCATACGCTCAGCGAGTCGGCTTTGCCGATGTGTTTTGAATTATGAACCCACCTTTCTTTTTTGTATGTTCTTAGCAAAGAATCTACATGTTTGGTGTTTACATAACGTCCTACTTTTTTAGATGCCTTAACAGTAACCATAGCTTTAGTTTTTTAAAAGTGATGAATTTTACAACACCCCAAAACTATGATACATCATGGCATAAAATGCCCGTTAAATATTTCTAATCAATATTTTACACATTAAATATATATGTAATTAAATACACTTCAAATTATTGCGTCTTTATACGTCAAAAAATACCGGGAAACATCGGTATTATTTACCGGGAAACATGCATCGCTAAACTGCATGTTTATACACGATATTCACCGGTTACTTTTATTTCAAAAAAGAAAACAACTTACCCGGCACTGCAAACTTTTGCAGGCGGCTTTTTGAGGAGACAAATTCAAATGGCTAGGTTAATTATTTCCCAGGATGGTGTTATGCAGAGGATATTTGTATCTGCTTATTGGAATTTTTTCTGCTGTTACACTTTACGTGGTCAATAAAGTCATACGCAGTATGTCAAATGTAGTATTATAATACCTGGAACCCAAATGCATATGGATCATCTTCCGGATCTATCGTTATTGTATTATATCCATATACTTTTGCCCAACCTTCAATTCCGGGTTTGATCGCCACTTTCCCGCCGACACTGGTCTCTGCTTCTACTGTTCCCGTAAACTTCGAACCAATGATACTTTCATGTATAAAGGTATCACCTTTCTTCAACTTGCCTTTCGTATACCATTGTGCCATTCTTGCTGATGTGCCTGTTCCGCAAGGCGACCGATCAATTGCCTTATCACCATAAAAGACGGCATTTCTTGCTGTAGAGGTTGTATCCATGACTGCGCCTGTCCACAAAATATGCGAGCAACCCCGTATGGTAGCGTCTTCAGGGTGAACAAATTCATTGGTTTGATTTATCCGTCCACGCAGCACCCTGCTCCACTGAATTAGCTGGTCGGCTGAATAATGTTCCAGTCCCGGAAAGTTTGGTTGCCGATCAACAATTGCGTAAAAATTTCCACCGTAACTGACATCGACCTTCAATTCTCCGAGCTCCGGGCACTCGACAATAATACCGTCTGCCGCAAGAAAAGACGGAACATTGGTCAGCTTGACACTTTTTACCTTTTTCCCTTCCTGCCGGTATTCTATCAACACCAGTCCTGCCGGTGCTTCCATTCGCACAAAACCGGGTTTCTTTGGTGTAATTAATCCTTCTTCAATGGCGATGGTAATGGTACCAATGGTACCATGCCCGCACATTGGCAAACAGCCGCTGGTTTCAATAAATAAAACCGCCACATCATTTTGCGGATCATGCGGTGGATACAGGATACTTCCACTCATCATATCATGGCCCCGGGGTTCAAACATCAATCCCTTTCTAATCCAGTCGTATTCCTTTAAAAAATGTTGCCGCTTCTCGCTCATATTCCTGCCTTCAAGGGCAGGTCCACCACCAGCCACCAACCTAACTGGATTACCGCAAGTGTGAGCATCAATGCAAAAAAATGTTTTCTTCATATCCGGGGTTAGAAAAAATGAAAAAATTATTACCGCTGTACCTGGTAGCTGATTCCAGCCACATCACAAATTTGCTGAACTGTCTCACTCAGCAGCAAACTAAAATCAAGCGGCATCAAATCGCTTTCCTTTTTGCCTCCTGCAAGGCAATCCTGCACTTCCATTATCTGAAACTCGAATCCATTGTTCCCAAAAGGCAATTCATAAATATCCGTGACAATATCATTTTTCCTTACCTCCACCCGGTTTCCCTTGTACCATGGCCGTGATAACGTAATCGTACCAGCAGTACCCGAAATAGTTGCTTCAATGGGCGTTTGGGAAACTACAGAAGAATGAATAGTCGCTGTCTGCCCGCTATTATATGAGAGTACTGCCGTTGCGGATTCATCTATCCCTGTAGCTGCCAGGTGAACACCAGACTGAACCTGATCCGGCTTACCCAATAATTGCAGCACAAGAAACAATGGATATACACCAACATCGAGCAGGGAACCACCACCCAGTTGCTTATCATAAATCCGGCTGCCTGCATCAAAGGCCAATGCAAAACCGAAATCAGCATGTATCCACTTTACTTGTCCAATCGCTCCTTCGTTGACCAGTTCAATCGTCTTCCTGATGGTGGGGAGAAATCTTGTCCACATAGCTTCCATCAAAAATGTATGCTGTTCCCTGGCGGTTTTTACAAGTTGCAGGGTGCTCTCATAATTCACCGACATTGGCTTTTCACAAAGTACCGGTTTCTGCTGCTGCAGGCACTGCATGGCATATTTATAATGAAATGTATGTGGCGTTGCTATATATACAACATCAATGGTTGTGTCCGCTATCAATGCTTCGTACCTGTTAAACCATTTAATTGCCCCATGCCGCTCCGCAAAATCCCTGGCCTTTGATTCCTGTCTCGAGGCGACTCCATATAATTCTGCACCTGGTACCAGTGACAAGGCTCGGGCAAATTTCTCTGCTATCTTACCTGGCCCAATAATTCCCCACCTTGTTGTCTTATTCATGAATGCAATTATAGTAAAATATTATTGCTTCAATATTCTGCAGCCGAATACCCGGCCGGCGGTTTTACCATATTTCGCCTCGATCCGCACATTGATTTTCTTTTTTCCTTCTATTAAATTCTTTGGAATGGGATATGCCATATCATAGAATTTCCCTGTCTTACCACCCTTCCATTCTTCGGTATGCAACAATGTGCCGTCAATTATTATGTCAAATTTCCTGTCCTTATCGTCTCCTATATACGTCAACAATAAAGTATTCCCTGATCCCGGGGCAACCATCATATCAAATGAAAAATAATTATCAGCCCTTGCTTCTCTTCCCATAATACCCAGGGCGTCGCTGACATAGGAACGTTCGCTGGCCTGTAACCCATGATCCCGCTCGGGCTGCATTTCTCCAATCCGGAAATTATCGACCGTCTGTTTTTCAATATCACTCTTTCTTTTTTTCTCTGCTTCATATTCAGCCTGCCGGTCGGCCCAGTCCTTGTCAGTAAAGAAATCCCAGTACACACTGTAATACTGGTTGTACATTTTATAGAACGGGATCAGCGTTACATCAAATGGTTTTCCCGTATTTTTCATTTCAAAAGTCAGTGGCTCTTTTGCCGGATGAATCCAGTTGGCGGCGTTGCGGTCATTGGTCAGCAATACTGGCGTGCCAAATACCGGATCGGGTGTTTGTTTACCCAAAGCGCCGGCAAGCACCAATGGTCCATATTTTACCGCGATTCGGTTGGGATTGTCCGGCATCGATTCCGTATACAAATCCATGGGAAAAATTATTTCCAGGTGGTCAGTTGTTTTCCAAACTCTTTTTATCCCGATATAACCTGAACCATCTGTAACAAAGGATTTCTTTTGTTTGTTGATCCTTATTTCTGGTTCAGTCCTGGCCCAAAATGGTTTCCTGATTTTTATGACCAGTTCTTTGGGCGAAGCACCGTGAACAGAAAGATCGATACTATTGGTTTCGGGGAAATTCGTTTGCTGAATAACGGTTACGCCCTTTGCTTTCCAGTTTACCTGGGATGGAATAAACAAATTGATGTACAAACTGCCGTCACTGCCATTTGAATAAATACTTTCCGCGTATTTGGAATGGTTTTCCATGCCACTGCCTACACAACATGTAAATGTATTAAAGGAATCACTGAACATTTTTTGCGTACCCATTCTCAACGGTACGAAATAACACATCATCCCTGTCTCGGGGTTTTGCGACGCAAGTATGTGATTGTACAATGCCCTTTCATAAAAATCCATCAGTTCGGAAGACGGGTTCCAGCTAAACAAATGTCTTGTCAGCTTTAGCATATTA
Source organism: Chitinophagaceae bacterium (assembly GCA_044223995.1). GTDB lineage: Bacteria > Bacteroidota > Bacteroidia > Chitinophagales > Chitinophagaceae > JACMLD01. The sequence goes on along the minus strand of JBGALE010000003.1, from coordinate 54,969 downwards.
TAGGTATTGCATGTCTCGCAGGTATTATCACTCAGCCGGTCATTCAGTTTACTTTCTTCACCGCAATACTCATAGTTGCTGTTACCGCCAATCACATAGCTATGTTTATGCACCATTGCATCCCAGAAAAAAGAAGCGATGGTTTTATCACGGTCATTTCCTGACAGTTCATATTGCCGGGCACTTCCAATTGCCTTTGGCACATTGGTATTGGAATGTTTTCCGGGAAGTGGATCAATTTTTTTTGATAAAGGTTCCATCACAAAGTCGTCGTAAAACTTATACGACAAATCCAGGTATTTTTTATTGCCGGTAATGGCATATAAATTCGCGAGCACATCGTTCATACCGCCATATTCACATTTCAGCATTTTTTGTAATTGCTCCGGAGAAAGTTTTTCCAAAGTGTTGTTTGTCCAGTCTGCCATGCCGGTAACCACGGTTAATGCTTCAGCATTGTCGCAATACAAATAGGCATCCAGTAAACCAGCCATTACTTTATGAACCGTATACCAGGGCGACCAACCGCCATTGAGATCAAAGCCTGTTGTTTTAATATCCCCCCTGGCTACTTTTCCGAATATGGAGTCTTCTTTTGGAATGGCGCCTACATAACCAGATTTTCTTGCCAACTGGCAACGCCTTAATTCACTGACGATATAATCTGCCCTTTTTTTGAATTCACTGTTTCCTGTCGATACATACATCATGGAGATCGCTGACAAATAATGACCCAGTGTATGACCCGAAAGCCCTTCACTTTCCCAGCCTCCATAAACGGCTGCTTTTACAGCAAGCCCGGCATTGGCATAAAACCGATGCAACAACCTGTTGGGATCAAGCGTGAGCAGGTAGGCGGCATCCATATCCATCGCATGTTTAAAAGGACCGCCCGGCAATAATTTGACATCTCTTAAATTAAAAGCATACGCTTTTATGTTTATCGCGGGTTGTACTTTGTATTTTTTGTTGCCAGCTTCCGGTATATACGATTGCGACTGTGTAGTTAAATCATACAGCAGCAGACTCAATGTTGCAAAAAGAATTTTAGCCTTCATATTTACATTTTATTTCCAGGTCAGTAATTCAATTTGAGATCCCTGATCTTTTTCGGTAGCCAAACCTGCATCTGGTTGCTGCCCCGGTTGCACCAGGCATAATATGGAATGGCGCTTATTTTTTTGTTGGACGTTGTTACGGTTAATCCATCAGTACTTACTTCTACTACCGGCACTTCCGCTTCAAGCGTTACGACTGGCTCGGTTAAAATGTTTTCATGCCCCGTAGTGATTACCACATTATCCTGCAACACCATGTTCCATGCTTTGCCATTGTTATCTGCGCCTTCCACACAGTATACCAACGGGCCCCTTTGCAATGCAACGCGATCATTGTCCTGCTTCAGTTCATCACGCGCAGCAACACGCCTGGTATCCATAGGTAGTTGTAATTCCACTACATCATTTTTTTTCCATTCCCTTTCTATCACTGCATATCCTTTTTCCATTTTATACAGGGCAGGTTTGCCATTGACCAGTATTGAGAAGGTGTTGCTGTTATTATCGGCAAAATGATACAGGCCACCAGGAACTGCTACGCCCTGCGCCCAGCCGGGAATACGGAGGTGCATGGCAAAATTTATTTTCTTCAGCGGAGCAACAGTAACTGATACTTTCCCATCCCAGGGATAATTCGTTTCCATTTGAAGGGGCACATTTCCCTTTGCAAGTTGAATCGTTGTATTGCTGCCAGCATACAGGTTTACCCAAATACCGGTTTCAGATTTTGCATAAATATAATTTCCAAGTGAAGCCACCAGCCTTGCTATGTTCGCGGGGCAGCAAGCAGTGCCAAACCATTCCCGCCGGGCGCTCCGCCCGGTTGATGCCAATGGATTGCCATAAAAGAAATGATCCCCACTGATCGACAAACCATCCAGTGCACCATTGTATAAACTTCTTTCCAGTACATCGATGTATTCAGCTTCACCGGTTAGTGCATTCATACGCTGGTTCCAGAAAACCATTCCAACGGATGCACATGTTTCGCAATAAGCCTGTTCATTGGGCAAATCATAATCAACGGTAAAACCTTCATTGCTGCCAGCAGAACCAATTCCACCCGTGATGTACATATTCCTGAACACCACATCTTCCCAAACGGTTCGCATGGCCTTCATATATCCGGCATCACCGGTCAATGCGGCCACATCGGCTGCGCCGGTATACATATACATAGCGCGGACGGCATGGCCAGTTATCTCTTTCTGATCTTTTATGGGAACTACATCTTGTGCATAAGCAGTGTCTTTCCAATCGGTCCAGGTATATCCCTTCGCAAGTTTATGACCACGTTCTTCCAATAGCCAGTGCGCCAGTTTTAAATATTTTTCGCTTTTTGTTACCTTATACAATTTGACCAATGCCAATTCAAGTTCCTGGTGACCCGTTACCCAATCGCGTTTACCCGGTCCAAACAGCGAATCAAAATAATCTGCCCATTTGATAACAACATCTAAAAATTTTCTTTTGCCGGTGGCGTCAAAATAAGCCACCGCCGCTTCTATCATATGCCCGGCATTGTAATCTTCGTGCATACTCATATCGGTCCAGCGCTGATCCAATCCGCGCAATGTGTACCAGGTATTGAGATAGCCATCTTTTAACTGGGCCGCAGCGATAATATCAATCCACTCGTCACATTTTTTTTCCATTTCAGGATTGGGATGTGTTTTAAGTGAATATGACATGGCTTCCAGCGCTTTGAACACATCACTGTCGTCGTAAAATATTCCTTCATGCTGTTCTCCCTTCCCTCTTGCAACCTTCTGAAAATTACGGATACGTGGTGTCTTTACTTCCGTTTGGTAAATACAGGCACTGAGCGTGGTAGTAGCTACTTTGTCAATCTTTGGTTTCCAGAAATTATCAGTAATATTCACTTGCGAAAAGTTGACGGGCTCTAATTGCTGCAAAGAATTTTGTCCTATTGAAGCAACGGCAATCGTACTTGCAGCAAACAACAATGCAAGGAGTTTATCAATTCGTATCATAGTTGGTATTTTCCCGTGAACAAATAATCCGCACTTAAAATTCGCATTTATTGTATTCGCTTATTTAACGGTTATTAATCAGGCTTTCACTAATATTACCCGCTTATAAAGTCGCTTTAACACGTACTACTGTAAAGGAATAAGCCGGTAGTGAAAGATCGAGTTTCTGTCCTTTCACCTGCATCGTATTTTCTTTCGGGCTGACAGACACCGGGCTTGAAAAACTGTTGACAGTTTTCAGGTTGTCATTTTGCAGGACAACCAGTGTTGCGGAACCTCCTGTTTTTTTTGTCCCTTCCAGTTTTACAGACTTGTTAACCTGCTTACCCGATGCATTTACAATCTTCACTACGATCTCCCCTGACTGCTTATCCAATACCGCACTCGCATATAAACTATCTTTCCCGGTAATGGCTTCGTTATTCAGCAAAGCAGGGACTACATCTGTTCCTTTGTTGACTGAAAATAATTTTTGTACATAATAGTTGGGTGTGCCGTATGACTGAAGACTATTAAACCATATCAGATCAGGCGCCCATTGCCATGCTTCTGCATTGGCAAACAGTGGTGCATAGGAACACATTTCGACCACATCGGCATTTCTTTCGAGCCCCGTCATGAAAGCTGCTTCTGCCAATGCGGATTGCCAGTTATTGCGCTCCATTCCATTTGTACCGGGAATATGGGCTGCGTATTCACCTGCAAATATTTTTGAACCATTGCGGTCATAATTATCATAGCGCTTAGCTCCACCCAGGAAAAATTTTGGTGGCATATAATAATGTTCATCCAATATGTCTGCTTTCAAATTGCGCATGATGGGATTGAGGTAATCAAACATTTGTCCCCCGGCAAAGGGCCCTACACTGCTTACAAACTTCATATCAGGGTATTGCTTATGAATGGCCTTGGCGAATTCTTTATACCGTTCTACGTATTGCGGTCCCCATTGTTCATTGCCAATACCCATCATCTTCAAATGAAAGGGTTCCGGGTGTCCCATATTACTGCGCAATTTTCCCCATTTGGTAGCAACAGCCCCATTGGCAAACTCGATCAAATCAAGTGCATCCTGGATATAAGGATCTAAATCACCGACTGCTACCACTTCGGCTGTATTAAACTGGCAGGCCATCCCGCAATTCAAGATTGGTAATGGCGAAGCGCCGATGTCTTCGGCCAACAGAAAATATTCATAGAAACCCATTCCGAAACTTTGGAAATAATCAGGCGCCGCATGATCGGCAAATTCAGTATTCCAACGATTAATAATCAATTCCCGATCTGCTACGGCACCTACCGTTTTCTTCCACTGGTAACGTGTATTAAGATCCCTTCCTTCCACAATACAACCGCCGGGGAAGCGAATGAACCCCGGTTTCATATCCGCGAGCAATTGTACCAAATCGGCACGTAATCCACCCGGGCGGTGTTTCCAGGTATTCTCCGGGAACAATGACACCATATCAATATCGGCTACTGATTTTTGCGTAAACCATATAACCAGCGATGCTTTTGCGGATGTGGCCGTCGCCGAGATGGTGGCAGTATATTTTTTCCAGTCATTTCCGGTAACAGCTATTGCAGCTTTCCCTATCCCATTCCCATTCTCATCGATTAATTCTGCTTCAATCGTTTGATTCGATCCTTCCTGCATCGAAGCGAGCATGGAAAAATTGTACTGGCTGTTTTGTTGTACACCCATACCACGAAAACCTTCATTGACCATGGCATACCGTGCGTTATCGTTCTTTACACTTACGCGGGCAATCCTCGGGTTACCTGGCATGGCCGGGCCACGGTTAATGATTAATATCGATCCATTTCCTTCAAAACCCTTTTTTTGCGACCACCCCATGAGTGGCTGCGCAAATTCAAAGGAACGGTTCTTTACCATCTCCGCATAAATACCCCCATCAGCAGCAAAATTGATGTCTTCGAAAAATATGCCCCACATGGTAGGAGACACAGTTGCCTTTATTTCATTGGCCCGGACGACAATGGGGGCTTCCTGCTGGGCATGTAACAACACAACTTGTGTGGCTGCGATAAGACAAATTACCAGGCGGGGAAAATTCTTTTTCAGCATTGTAATAAGATGAACATTGAATGATAAATAATAATTTATTCAACAAGCGAGTGCGGGATAAGGCTTTCAGTAGTTTAATTGTCTAAATAACACTTGTTTTTTTGCTGGAATAAAAAACACAATCATAACAATTGTGTTTCCTGAATTATATTTTCCAAGTGACTCAAAACTTCAATACCGGCGGCAGGTACTTTGCTACCAGGTCTTCATAATAAGGCTGGAGTTTTTTCCAGTCAGGTGGCGTTGGCGATTTTGAATACAGATCGTATGGATTAAATAATTTCACCCACTTCAGCATTTCCCTGTCGTGATCATCCAGCAGGTGACTGTACTCACCTTCACGGTGCCACGCATAAAATGAATGATACCGCAACATATACAATCCCTGTTCAGGGATATAGTCTTTCATCATCTGGTATACATATTCATCATGTCCCCAGGACATGTTTACATTGCGCAGCCCACAACCCGGTTGATACACACCAAACTTTGTATTATATCGTTCATCACTGTAATCAGGGTTGTTCTCAAAAAATTCCGGGTATACCACTTTATCAGAATAAGCACATCCTACCGGGAAGGTATCACCTACTACTGCCCATTGCGGCTCGCCAAATAAACACAACACTTTTCCCATATCGTGCATCAGCCCGGTGAGTACCATCCAATCCGGATGCCCATCTGCGCGAATGGCTTCTGAAGTTTGTAATAAATGCTGGAATTGATCAAGGTCGGTATCGGGATCAGAATCATCCACCAACTGGTTAAGAAACTGAAAGGCATCCCATACAGGCATTTCCTTTTTATTAAACTGCAGAAACTCCGATCTTTTTTGCTGTACAAAATCGTACGACTGCCAGGTATGGTTTTGACGGTAAAATTCCTTTACCGTATCCCTGGCCGGCGCTTCATAATTTCGAAAAGCCGTCGCTTCCTTTTCCGTTGAAATACTCTCAGGAGTGGGGTATCTTTTCAAAACATCTTCTTCCCATTCATCCAAACTTTGCAATGGGTTTGCAACCGGTTTGGTGGTTGAATTATTTTGTACAGGCATCGTTGTTAAGTTTTATAGTTAAAAACAATCCGTCACCTCCTACAAGTTACTAATTTTCGCGCTAACAATACAGCCTTTACAGGCGGAATCCTACCTGTTTTTACCAAAACCTCGCGTAAATAATAGCGAGTATCAGTAAAGTAATCACAATTAATAAAGTGGTCGAAGGTTTGAGTTTAAACATTTCGCGATCCAGTTCAAATGCTTTTGGATTGACTTTCGGCCCGGCCAAACTGATTCCAACCATTACCAGTACAGTAAAGAAGAACGACCAACCCATAGCGATGAGGAAAGGGATTTCATACACACCTTTATCATTCAGGAATGCCGTATACAAAATCGTTTCATGTCCAAACCAGGCTGGTGCATAATTATTAAATATGACCGCCATCACAAATCCCGTTATCAAACCAGCTATGGCAGCGGAACCAGTCGTCCTTTTCCAAAACATGCCTAAAATAAACATCGCGAATATACCCGGGCTGATGAAGCCTGTATACTTCTGGATAAATGTAAATCCTCCTTCACTGCTGATCCCGAGTAAATCATTCCAGGTAAATGCAATGGAGAAAAACATGGCAACCAGGATGGTAATGCGGCCCACCCATACCATTTGTTTTTCTGACGCATCTTTCTTCACATACTTTTTGTAAATATCCAGTGTAAAAATAGTGGAGATACTGTTCGCCTTTCCTGCCAGCGATGCCACAATGGCTGCCGTCAGCGCTGCAAGTGACAATCCTTTTAACCCATTTGGTAAAAACCCAAGTATGGAAGAATAAGCATTGTCCTGGTTAAACTTCCCACCCAATGTCATCTCTGACTGCAACGAACCATTTTTATACAAAACATAGGCTGCGATTCCCGGTAACATAACAATGATGGGCATCATCAGTTTCAATAAACCCGCAAACAGTATCCCGGTACGGGCGGTTTGCAAATTAGCGCCCAATGCCCGCTGCGTGATATATTGGTTGCAACCCCAATAGTTAAGGTTTACAATCCACTGTCCTGCAAAATACATCGCGATGCCGGGCAATATCAGGTAACGGTTCACATCAATTTGCGGCGTGTTGGCACCAGGTTTTTTCAATATCATATGGAAATGATCGGGCGCATCTTTTATCAATTGGTTAAAACCAGCCAGGGCGTCTTTTCCCAAACCGAATTTTTCGCTTACCATTGTTAATGCGAGGTAAGTGGTTGCCAACCCGCCAATGATCAATACCAGTACCTGTATAACATCGGTATACCCAATTACTTTCATACCACCCAGTGTGATCACGATGGCAAATACAGCCAGGCAAATCATAATAAGGTGCAAATGCTGCCCACCCATTAAATTATTTATCGCCAATGCACCGAGGTACATGATGGAAGTGATGTTCACAAATACATACAGAAACAGCCAAAAAATGGTCATTATCAAACTCACCGTTTCATTGTACCGCGTTTTTAAAAACTGCGGCATCGTAAATATTTTATTCTTCAGGTATACCGGCATGAACCAAACGGCTACAATGATCAGCGCCAGTGCTGCAATCCATTCGTATGCAGCTACTGCTACTCCGACAAAAAAACCATTACCACTCATACCAATAAACTGCTCTGCAGAAATGTTGGAAGCAATCAGAGATGCGCCAATCGCCCACCATGTCAATGAACCTTCTGCCAGGAAGAAGTCGTGCGTATCGGTTACCTTTTTCTTTTTTCTCCGGTAAATCCAATAACCATAACAGGAAACGATGAGGAAATAAATAATGAATACGATGTAGTCGGCACTGACAAGTTTATTGTGCATAAGCAAGTTCTCGTTTAAATGAAAATGTTGGTTTACTGATAATACGCTTCACTCCAGCGCAATTGATTTTTGAAGTTATATAAATTTGTGTCTTTGCCGATAAGAACATATTCAATCCCCGCCATCTCTGAAAAATCCTGCATGTGTTCAGCCGTCAGGTTTTGGCTGTAACAGGTATGATGTGCACCACCAGCCAGTATCCAGGCGGCGCAACCTGTTTTCATATCAGGATACGGCTTCCACAGCACCCTTGCCACGGGCAGCTTTGGCAAACTTTGTATCGGGTTTACAGCCACCACTTCGTTTACGATCAGCCGAAATCGGTTACCCATATCCGTAATGGAAGCATTGATGGCAGGCCCGGCGGACGAGCCAAACACGAGGCGAACAGGGTCTGCTTTGCCACCGATTCCCAGCGGATGAATTTCGCAGGAAGGTTTGCCATCAGCAATGGAAGGACAAATTTCCAGCATATGTGCACCCAATACCAATTCATTGTTTGGATCGAAATGATAAGTGTAATCTTCCATAAAGGAATTACCGCCTTTCAATCCATTACCCATTACTTTCATGGCACGAACAAGCGCACTTGTTTTCCAGTCGCCCTCGCCGGCAAATCCATACCCCTTCTGCATCATACGTTGCGCGGAAATACCCGGCAACTGCACCATTCCATGTAAATCTTCAAATGTATCTGTAAATCCTTTATAATTACCGGCAGATAAAAATGCTTCCAATCCAATTTCAATTTTAGCTGCTTCCCGCAAGGATGCGTGTTGTGCGCCTCCTTTTAATAATGATGGTGCCAGTGTATAGCTATCGGTGTATTCTGCCACCAGCAAATCAATGGCCTTATCACTGGTTTCACTGATCACTTTTACCAAATCGCCTACGCCATGCGTATTCACTTCGTAACCGAATTTTATCTGTGCTTCTACCTTATCACCTTCCGTTACCGCCACATTCCGCATATTATCACCAAAGCGCACAAATTTCGCCCCCTGCCAGTCATTCCATCCGGCTGCCACCCTCGACCAGCCATTGATTTGTTCAAGCACTTCATCATCCTGCCAGTGCCCCACCACCACTTTCCGGTTGATGCGCATGCGACTCATCATAAAACCAAATTCGCGATCGCCGTGCGCCGATTGGTTAAGGTTCATAAAATCCATATCAATCGTCCCCCAGGGAATATCGCGGTTGAATTGTGTATGCAGGTGCAGCATTGGCTTCTGCAGGGTTTTCAATCCGCTGATCCACATTTTTGCAGGGGAAAATGTATGCATCCATGCAATGATACCGATACAGTTCGGCTGCACATTGGCCTCACGGCAAACAGCGTAAATTTCTTCCGGCGTTTTTACCGTTGGTTTGAATACCACGTTAACGGGTATGCGCGGTGATGCATTTAGCGATGATGCAATGGTTTGTGCATGTGCTGCCACCTGCTGCAATGTTTCCGGTCCGTACAAATGCTGGCTCCCGGTTACAAACCAAACTTCCAGCTCCTTCAGGTTTATCATGAGTTTAATTCTTGGTAGTGATCATTTGTACTGCTGTTCAGCATCCTTGCCACGCTCGCTTCAACGTTCAGTACTTTATTCAACTATTTAATCCTGCCCGTAATACGCATCTTTTCCATGCTTGCGGTCAAAATGTTTTTTTATCAGTGCTTCCTTCAGCATCGGCGCTTTATTATTGATCTGTTCCGTCAGGAAAGCCATTTTTGCAATCGTTTCCAGCACTGCGCTGTTGTAAACAGCCTTGGCCGCTGTCTTTCCCCAGGTAAAAGGTGCGTGATTGCCTACCAGCACCATTTCCACTTCTGTGCAGGATAATTTTCTTTCCTTAAAACAATTGATTACCTGGAACCCTGTTTCATGCTCATAGTCGCCTTTAATCATATCATCGCTCATAGGTGCGGCACAGGGAATGGAAACCGTATTGTGATCTGCATGTGTCGTCCCGTAGATTGGAATGTCACGCTGCGCCTGCGCCCAGGCAGTGGCATATACACTATGAGTATGCGAAATTCCACCGATACTCTCCCAATGTTTATACAATACCGCATGTGTTTTAGTGTCCGAAGAAGGACGCAAAGAACCCGATACCGTTTTTCCGTCAAAGTCAACAATCACCATCGACGCCGGGGTTAACTGTTCATACGGAACGCCACTGGGTTTGATGGCAAATACGCCCATGCTCCTGTCAGCCGCACTCACATTACCGAATGTGAACAACACCAGTTGCAGCAATGGCAATTGCATATTTGCTTCATAGGCTTCCTGCTGCAAGTGTTCATATTTCATATATCACCCGTTATTTGTTGGTGAAAGTAAGTTTTTTAACAGCCCTTATTTATACTTTTTCAATCATTGATTCAGTAAACGCACCCAGCGAATTGTACTGTGCATATCGTTTGGCATACACAGCGGCATTCTTTTTATCAGGCTGGTATACGGCATCAAACCCCTGCCCCATCGCCTGCATGGCTGCTTCCACATTCCTATATATTCCGGCTGCGGTTGCTGCAAACATCGCTGCGCCCAATGCACAGGTTTGTTCCGAGCGGTGTATCCTGATCGGCATACCCATGATATCGGCCATCATCTGCATGATATAGGGTGATTTTTTGGCAACACCTCCCATACCAATTAAACCCTTTACCGGCACAGCTTCCTCATTAAAACGATCCACTATTTTTTTTGCACCAAAACAGGTGGCTTCTGCCAATGCCCGGAACATACGCGGCGCATCACTGCCAAGGTTGAGACCGCTAAAACTTCCTTTCAACAACTGGTTGGCATCCGGTGTCCTTCTTCCATTCAGCCAGTCAGTAGCCAGTTCGCTGTTTTCTTCCATTGGTAATGCTGCCGCAGCCTTACTCAACTGAGCAATTATTTTATGATTGATTTCCTGCTGCAATGCATTCACTGTTGCAGCGTCCACGAGATTGGTTTGTTGCAATAAATTATTAACCGGCCATGCTATCAATTTTCTAAACCACGCATAAGCATCACCGAAAGCTGATTGACCTGCTTCCATTCCCATCATTCCGGGTATGACAGAGCCGGGCACCTGTCCGCAAATACCTTTAATGAGTTTATCTTTCACATCGCCCATAGGTGCCACCAGCATATCACAGGTGGACGTACCCATGACCTTGCTCAAATGATACGCTTCGATTTGTCCACCGACAGCTCCCATATGTGCATCAAATGCACCGGTGCCGACGATGACACTCGTTGATAATCCAAGTTTCTCCGCCCATCCCGGCGAAAGATTTCCTGCAGGCTTGTCTGCAGTGTATGTTTCAGAAAATAATTTTGTACGGAACCCTTTCAGCAGGGGATCGAGGGAAGAAAAGAAATCATCCGGCGGAAGTCCATTGTATTCAGCCGCCCACAATGCTTTGTGGCCTGCAGAACATGTACCACGTTTCATGTCTTGCACATTTTTTCCGCCTGTCAGTACAAATGGGATCCAGTCGCAATGTTCTACCCAGGATGCACAGGCCGCACGAACTTGTTCATCATTGCGCAATATATGCAGCAACTTCGCCCAAAACCATTCAGATGAATATATCCCGCCAACATACTGCAGGTAATTGGTGCTGAATTTTTCGGCGTGCCTGTTTATGGCCGCAGCTTCCTGTACAGCGGTATGATCCTTCCACAATACAAACATTGCATTGGGATTGGACGCAAATGCAGGCAACATAGCGAGTGGCTTACCGGTATTATCCACTGCCACTGGTGTTGAACCAGTCGTATCAACGGAAATACCTCTAATATTTTGGGCGACTGCTTTTCCTGCCTGCCGCAGGCAATCTTTTACACTTGATTCAAGTCCTTCGAGGTAATCCAGCGGGTGCTGCCGGAACTGGTTGGCCGTTGGGTTGCAATACAATCCGTCTTTCCAGCGGGGATAATAATATACGGAAGCGGTAACTTCCTGTCCATTCAATGCATTGACAATAACCGAACGCACGGAGTCAGTTCCGTAATCAATTCCAATCACAAATGATTCATTCGATGGCATCAGCAAACCGTTTTGAATGGGCGTTCAAGATAAGACTATTTTTTAATAAGTGTCCAACTTACATTTATCTTTTCCCGGAGATCCTTCTTTATTACTTGTTCAATAATTCCAGCAGGCGTGAATCAGTATAATCAGGTGTAAAGAAACGTATATTGGAATAATGCTGAAATTCATCCGGATGATGCATGGTGGTCAATACTACTGCATCCATACCTGCACGTTCGGCTGCTTCCACGCCTTTGGGCGCGTCTTCAAACACGATACAATGTTGCGGGTCGATATCCAATTGCTGTGCAGCCTTGATATACGTTTCAGGATCGGGTTTGCTAATGATTACATCTTCTGCGCTGACGATGGCAGAAAAATATTTGCGTATGTCCAGGTTATCGAGTACAAAATCGATATTGAATGGAATAGCCGCCGACCCAATGGCCATTTTGATATTCGCCTGCCGGGCCTTTTCCATAAATGAATGCAACCCTTCAATCAATTTTAAATGGGGGCGGTAAACACGCTGGTACCTTCGCTCCTTTTCAACGGACAATTCATCCATTTCCCCGCTGGTAAACCTTCCTTCACCAAAAATGCGTGTCAATACTTCACTGTTCTTGCCATACATCTGTTTTTTGACATCATTATAATCAAGTCCTGCTTTCAAGTCTTCATTAAGTATCGAGCTCCATGCATCCACATGATATGGCATATCATCGATCATGGTACCATTTAGATCAAACAAAAACGCTTTTATATTCATAATTTGGCAATACTACAGCACAACTGATGCTTAATAAACAGATACTTTGAATTTGGTGACAGAATGATATTTCGCACCGGGTTGCAAAATGGTTGTAGGAAAAGAAGGCTGGTTGGGTGAATTGGGAAAATGCTGTGTTTCAAGACACAAACCCGTATGCTGGTTAAAAGGTTTACCATTACTGTCTTTGATAGTTCCGTTGAGAAAATTACCCGTATAAAACTGAAGCCCCGGTTCAGTAGTCAGCACATCGAGCCTGCGCCCGCTGATGGTATCCATCAGGATGGCCACCTGCAGCAATCGATCATCCATCCGGTTGATGACAAAATTATGATCATAACCACCCTTAACCGAATCAATCCTTTCACCGATGCGGTGTTCCGTGGTAAAATCAAATGCTGTTCCCTTCACGGATTGCAATGCGCCTGTTGGTATCAGTGTTGAATCTACTGGCGTATACCGGTCAGCTTCTATCTTTAAAGTATGACCGAGGATGGTGTTCATATGATCGCCAGTCAGGTTGAAATAACTATGCTGTGTTAAATTAACAGGTGTTGCCTTGTCTGTTTCAGCTGAGTAATCGATCACCAATTCATTTTCTTCGGTTAAAGTATACACTACTTTCACCGACAGATTGCCCGGATAACCTTCTTCACCATCTTTACTCAAATAAGTGAGCGTTAATGAAGTGGCCGTATCAGCAACAGGTGCTGCGGTCCATACCACTTTATCAAAGCCTTTGATGCCGCCATGCAGGTGATTTTTCCCATCGTTTGCAGCAAGATGATAAGTACTGTCGCCAATTCTAAAACTTGCATTGGCAATGCGGTTGCCATAACGGCCAACCAGCGCACCAAAGTAAGGCGGCTTGGCGAGGTAACCGCTTAAACTGTCAAACCCCAGTACAATCGATGAATATTTTCCATGTTTATCGGCAGTAATCCAGGAAGTGATTGTCCCGCCATAAGTGGCAATGGAGATACGTGTTCCTTTTGTATTGGTAATGGTATACAATTCCACGGACTTTCCATCGGCTTGTCCAAATGGCTGCCTGCTAATGCCTGCGGTAAAACTGTTTTCGTGTAAATGGCAGCCTGTCATTATCACTAAGGCCAGGAAAATGGAGCAAACAAAAGCGATCCTTTTCATGCGTTTATTTTTATTGCTGTATTAGTGGGCTGGTATTCGAAAATAATAAAATAAGTGTAAATAGAACGTTTTATGAAACGTAATAAAAATTGCCCCATATTCAAGAACGAAATCGTCTGGCAGTTTTTAAGGTCGCCTTTTGCGTCCTTAGCGCTACATTAACTACATTTGCCCATACTTTTATTACCCACACCATGCAAGAAGCCTCTATCCTGGTTATTGACGACGAAGAGAAACTACGCAGTTTGCTGGCCAGAATCATACGGTTGGAAGGTTTCACCGTTACAGAGGCAGGTGATATCAAATCAGGATTAAAGTTGCTGGAAAAAAATCATGCAGACGTCGTACTATGTGATGTTAAACTCCCTGACGGCAGCGGCATTGATGTGGTGTCGCATATCCGGCAACACCATCCCTGTACTGAAGTGATTTTGCTGACTGCTTATGGTAATATTCCGGACAGTGTCCAGGCCATGAAAAACGGCGCCTTTGATTATATCACCAAGGGAGATGACAACGATCGCATCATTCCGCTTTTGAACCGTGCACTGGAAAAAGTACAATTGCAAAAACGTGTACGGGTGCTCGAACAACAGGTAGGTCATCGTTATGGTTTTGACAATATACTGGGAAGTTCTCCGCTGATAAAAGAAGCCATCCTGCTTGCCAGGAAAGTTTCGCCAACCGATACGACTATTTTATTACTGGGTGAAACAGGCACAGGAAAAGAAGTATTTGCACAGGCCATTCATCATGGAAGTAAGAGAGGCAGCAAACCTTTCACTGCACTCAACTGCAGCGCATTTGGAAAAGATATTCTCGAAAGTGAGTTATTTGGACACAAAGCAGGTTCATTTACCGGCGCCACAAAAGATAAAAAAGGTTTGCTGGAAGAGGCATCCGGCGGCACATTATTTCTTGATGAAATTGGTGAAATGCCGATCGACCTGCAGGCAAAACTGCTGCGCGTGCTGGAAACAAATGAATTCATTAAAGTGGGTGATACCAAACCCACAAAAGTTGATGTACGTATTATTGCCGCGACCAACCGCAACCTGCAGCAGGAAGTAACAGAAGGAAAATTCAGGGAAGATTTGTTTTACCGGCTCAATGTATTTACCATTTCATTACCTGCACTGCGCGACCGAAAAAAAGATATCCCAATTCTCGCCGATCACTTTCTTAAACTCTATGCGCAAAAAATTAACGCGCGTGTCAATAGCATGGGCAGGGAATTCCTGCAGCATTTGGAGCGGCACGACTGGAAGGGAAATATCCGGGAATTAAAGAATGTTATCGAAAGGGCGGTGATACTCGCAGATGAATCAGAACTAACCGTAAGTAACCTGCCTGCGGATATGCAGCACCATATCAGCACAACACCGGGCACTTTATCTGCCTTTGATCTCGCCAGCGTTGAAAAGTTGCACATACAGCGTGTGCTCAATCATACAAAAGGCAATAAAACCGAAACCGCCAAATTGCTGAACATCGGACTGACTACACTTTACCGCAAGATCGAAGAGTATGGCTTATCGGAACCATAATGCATATTTCGTATCTTTCCTGCACGGTTTGCCTGCCATATTTTACTTAATACCCCAATGCAATGAATTTTATTGAACCGATTGGAATTTTGGCAGCAGCACTCACCACCACCGCTTTTTTTCCGCAGGTCATCAAAACTGTCAAAACAAAGTCGACGGCTGATATCTCCCTGCCCATGTACACCATGATGGTCAGCGGCACTATTTGCTGGCTTATATACGGCATATTAATAAAAGATCTTCCCATTATGATGGCCAATGGCGTTTCTTCACTTGCTTCTTTTATCATCTTCTACTACAAATTCAAAGAAGTGAAAGCCGGCAAACATTCCTGACTCACCCTTTCATTTTGAAAATAACCTTTCCGTTTTGGAATGGTCAGACGATCACGTAAGCCACCGGCATTAATCATCGTTTCCCCGAAAAGTCACGTCACTCCTGCATTTCACTGTCATCACTTCTCACAAATATGGCAGGGGCATCAGTTTTGGCATAAGGAAGGGAAATAATTCATCCTGTATGAAAGATTATTACGAGCAGAACAAAAAAGGTATCAGGCCCTTTCACCTGTTACTGGCCCTGTATTCATTGATTGTAGTGGCAGGTATTATTTACCGCTGTACAAAATCATCCTGAGTGCGGAACATGCAACAGCGAAATCAGAATAAATCATCAAATCCATTTTTATGCTTACTGTAATTCTAATACTGGCAACTGCATTGTGCTTTGTACTGTTTTTTAAATCTATTGACTTTTTTGAAAAAATCTAAACCATGACAATACTTTTCATCATAGCAATACTGGTGTTTTTTTACCTGTGCTATGTTTTAATCAAACCGGAAAAATTTTAAGACTTAAAACTATTCAACATGACCAGCGAATTAGCCGGCATTATCGCCATGTACGTTTTAATGGTTCTTCTTGCCATTCCCCTGGGCAGATATATGGGAAAGGTATATAATGGAGACCGCACCTGGCTGGACGGCATCTTTAACCCCATCGATAAACTATTCTACAAATTCACTGGTATCAAACCAGAAAAGGAAATGAACTGGAAGCAGCACCTGGCAGCAATGCTTACCATCAACATGGTTTGGTTCCTGCTTTCTATGTTCGTATTAATGAATATGTCCTGGCTGCCATTAAACCCCGATGGAAATCCATCGATGACAGCAGACCTGGCATTCAATACATCCATCAGTTTTGTATCCAATACCAACCTGCAGCATTATTCAGGGGAAAGCGGTGTTTCCTATCTCGGCCAGTTAATACTCATGCTCTTCCAATTCATTAGCGCCGGTACCGGAATGGCTGCCTGTGCTGTGGTTTTTATTGCAATGAAAGAGAAAACAACTGAAAAACTTGGAAATTTTTATGCCCTGTTTGTAAAATCATGCACCAGGGTATTATTACCGCTTTCTATTATTGTTGCCATCATCCTTGCTTTCAACGGAACGCCGATGACTTTTGAAGGCAAACAAACATATATTTCACTCCAGGGTGATACCGTCAATGCAAGCCGCGGGCCTGCTGCTGCGATGGTAGCCATCAAACAGCTTGGTACCAATGGCGGTGGCTTCTTCGGTGTTAACTCTGCGCACCCATTGGAAAACCCCAATTACTTTACCAATATGGTGGAGAATGTCTGCATTATTCTCATCCCGATAGCACTTGTATTTACACTGGGTTATATGCTGAAAAGAAAACGACTCGCATGGGTCATCTTCGGCGTTATGACATTGGGGTTTCTGTTGTACGTCATTCCTTCCATTTATTTTGAAATGAAGGGAAATCCGGCCATACAAAAAATGGGCGTTGCCCAAACTTCCGGCAGCATGGAGGGAAAGGAAGTACGTTTCGGCCCGGCGGCATCTGCTTACTGGGGCATTTCAACAACTGTTACTTCGAATGGTTCTGTAAATGCCATGCACGACAGCTTTACACCACTCACCGGCATGTTTGCCATGCTGGGCATGATGGTAAACTGTTTTTATGGCGGTGTAGGCGTAGGATTCTTAAACTTTTACATTTTTATCATTATTGGAGTTTTCATTGGTGGATTAATGGTGGGTAGAACACCAGAGTTCCTGGGCAAGAAAGTAGAAGCAAAAGAGATGAAGATCGCTACCATAATTGCATTGCTCCATTCACTCCTGATATTGGCAGGTACAGCTTTGTCTTCGCATATATATGCACACGACCCAACTACTTATGCCGGATGGCTGAATAATCCCGGCAATCATGGTTTCTCTGAAATGTTGTACGAATACACGTCTTCCTCTGCCAACAATGGTTCCGGGTTTGAAGGACTGGGTGATAACACACCTTACTGGAATATTACCTGTGGATTGGTGATGTTGCTGGCGCGCTTTCTTCCGATTATCGGGCCAATCGCCATTGCCGGCATACTGGCAAAGAAAAAATATGTTCCTGCCAGCGCCGGTACATTAAAAACAGATACGGGAACATTCGGGCTGATGGTTTTTGCAGTTATAATTATTGTCGCTGCATTGTCCTTCTTCCCTGCCCTGTCACTGGGACCAATTGCCGAATATTTTTCAATGAAATAAACAACTGTCTACAATGAAACACGAAAGAAGTAATACGTTATTTGAACCTTCACAGGTGAGACAGGCATTGAAGCAGTCATTTGTCAAACTGAACCCTTCCACCATGTTCCGGAACCCGGTGATGTTCACGGTGGAAATCGGGACGGCCATCATGCTGTTTGTGTGTGTATGGATCATGACCGGTGAAAAATCACAGGGGAACCTTGCCTACAACCTGATTGTATTTTTTGTATTGTTCGTTACACTGCTCTTCGCCAATTTTGCAGAAGCCATCGCAGAAGCAAGAGGCAAGGCACAGGCCGATAGTTTACGCAAAACGCGGGAAGATACACCGGCAAAAAAAATATTCCCCGTAGGAGAAATTTATACCAACGAAATAAAAATTGTATCTTCTTCACAACTCAGGAAAGGCGATATCTTCCTTTGTGAAGCCGGAGATATAATACCGATGGATGGAGAAATCATCGAAGGCATCGCTACCATCGACGAGTCTGCCATTACGGGTGAAAGCGCACCGGTGATCCGCGAATCTGGTGGTGATAAATCCAGTGTAACCGGTGGAACCAAAGTTTTGAGCGACCACATCAAGGTAAGGGTAACAACCGAACCTGGTGAAAGCTTCCTGGATAAAATGATCGCACTGGTAGAAGGTGCATCCCGCCAGAAGACCCCAAATGAAATCGCCCTGACCATCTTACTCGCAGGGTTTACCATCATATTTGTGATTGTTTGCGTAACGCTAAAACCATTTGGTGATTATGCCAACACACCTATTACCATCGCCGCATTCATTTCTTTGTTTGTTTGTCTTATTCCAACAACGATTGGCGGTTTGTTAAGTGCCATCGGTATTGCCGGAATGGATCGTGCATTGCGGGCGAATGTCATTACCAAAAGTGGTAAAGCCGTAGAGACAGCCGGTGACCTTGATACGCTATTGCTTGATAAAACAGGTACTATCACCATCGGTAACCGTAAAGCCACCAACTTCTGGCCGACGAATGGCGTCGATTCCAATGTATTCATCGAAGCCTGTGTATTATCATCACTGGCCGATGAAACACCTGAGGGAAAATCAATTGTTGAACTGGCTGGTGAGAAAGGTGTGAAAGCACCGGTGTTACAAAAAGACAAGGTGAAGTTTATCGATTTTACCGCCGAAACCAGGAGCAGTGGTATCGACATGGATGGCATGCAATTGCGCAAAGGCGCCTTCGATACCATTCGCAATATGGTAACAAAAGCAGGCAATGAAGTGTCTGCCGAAACATCCAATCGTGTTCAAACCATCGCAAAAGATGGCGGAACGCCATTGGTCGTATGTCAAAATAATAAAGTGCTGGGTGTAATAGAACTGCAGGACATCATCAAACCAGGTATACAGGAACGTTTTGAACGCCTCCGCAAAATGGGGGTAAAAACAGTGATGGTTACGGGCGACAACCCGCTTACTGCAAAATACATTGCTGAAAAAGCAGGTGTGGATGATTTTATCGCCGAAGCAAAGCCGGAGGATAAAATGAATTACATCAAAAAAGAGCAACAAGGCGGAAAACTAGTCGCCATGATGGGTGATGGCACCAATGATGCACCTGCACTCGCACAGGCTGATGTAGGCGTGGCTATGAACAGTGGAACAGCAGCAGCTAAAGAAGCAGGTAATATGGTTGATTTGGACAATGACCCAACCAAACTGATTGAGATAGTAGAGATCGGTAAACAATTGCTGATGACAAGGGGAACGCTCACTACTTTCTCCATTGCAAATGATGTGGCAAAATATTTCGCCATTGTACCAGCGTTGTTTATCGCTTCGATACCGGCATTACAGGGATTAAACATTATGAAACTCCATAGCCCGGAAAGTGCCATTTTATCAGCAGTTATTTTTAATGCGATTATTATTCCATTATTAATACCACTCGCATTAAGAGGTGTGGCTTATAAACCCATCGGTGCAAGTGCTTTGTTAAGAAGGAACCTGCTGATATACGGCGTAGGTGGTGTTATCATACCATTTATTGGAATTAAACTAATTGATTTGCTGGTATCAACATGGTTTTAAAAATAGTGCATACAACTTATTCTTAAAATTTAAAACAATGAAACAACATATTCTTCCCGCAATAAGACTTACGATCATCAGTATCATAGTATTTGTGGGCATATATTCTTTACTGATACTTGGCATTGCGCAGGCTGCACCCAACAAGGGAAAAGGTGAAACCGTTTCTGTAAATGGGAAAGTGGTCGGTTATCAACTGGTCGGTCAGAGTTTTACCCGGGATAATTATTTCTGGGGACGCCCTTCTGCTGCAGGATACAACGCCGCTGGCAGTTCAGGAAGCAATAAGGGGCCATCCAACCCTGATTACCTCAAACAGGTAGAGGACAGGATAGACACATTTTTAGTACACAACCCCGGTGTCAAAAAAAAGGATATCCCGGCTGAACTGGTAACAGCATCCGGCAGTGGATTGGATCCCGATCTGTCTCCTGCAGGTGCATTGGTACAGGCTAAACGCATTGCCACAGCCCGCAAAATAGATGAAAGTAAAATTAATGAGTTGATTCAAAGTAATACCGTGAAGCCTTTCCTGGGATTATTTGGCCCGGAAAAAGTGAATGTGCTGAAATTAAATACTGAGCTGGACAAACTAAAATAAAATGTAGTTAAACGATTTCGTTGATTTCAGGTGTTAAGCCCGCACCTTCTCCAGGGAGGGGCATCATATAAATTAAAAAGTAGAAAGTAAATACGTCAATCGATGAAAAAGATACTATGCGCGGTGATAATTATTCCGGCAGGAACTCAAATTGCTTTTTCCCAGGCGGCAGATTCAACAAAAAGACCTGCCCCGGTAGTAATAACCGGGTCGGTTGATGCTTATTACCGGTACAACTTCAATAACCCAAAAACTTTTCCATATAACAGCCTGACCAGTTTTACCCATTCGAGTAATTCGTTCGAGTTGGGAATGGCATCCCTGCGTGCAGATCATAGCTTTGGCAAGGTGAGTGCAACAGTTGATTTGGGATTTGGCAAAAGAGCAGAAGAATTTTCTTACAACGATGCCAACACATCGCTTGCCATTAAACAATTGTATATAACCTACGCTCCTTCTGCTGCTGTGAAATTCACACTCGGTACATGGGGAACACATGTAGGATATGAAGTGCTGGACGCATACCTCAACAGGAACTACAGTATGAGTTATATGTTTACCAATGGCCCCTTTTCACATACAGGATTAAAAGCAGATGTCAGTCTTGGTGGTAAAAGTGCTTTAATGGTTGGTGTATCCAACCCAAC
Organism: Chitinophagaceae bacterium; assembly: GCA_044223995.1. Taxonomy (GTDB): domain Bacteria; phylum Bacteroidota; class Bacteroidia; order Chitinophagales; family Chitinophagaceae; genus JACMLD01. The sequence goes on along the minus strand of JBGALE010000003.1, from coordinate 33,599 downwards.
AGATTTCCGGACGGCACCCGCTATGCCAAAATCATTTATCGGGCAGTTATCCACTGCTTCGAAAGATGATAAGTTAAAAGCTTATTTCAATTTCGTTGCCGGAAAACAAAACGACTATAAAAAAACAGTTCAGGAAGATATAGTAGCCACCTATACTGTCTCTGGTCAATTTAGTATTGGCTTCAACGGTACCTGGCAAACAGCAAAAATTGACAGTGACAGTTCTGGAAATTTTACAACCTACAATTGGGGTGGCGTAGCAGTATATTTGAACTTTGACCCAGTTAGCTGGTTCGGTGTCACACTAAGAGGCGAATACATCGCCGACAAAGACCAGTACCTTGGTTTGAAAAATGCGTTTGCCCCTACCCTGTCTGCCAATTTCAAGGCAGATAACCTTACGATAGTACCAGAGCTGCGATTTGATAATGCCGGGAACAAAGTTTTTTATAAGTCAGCGACCGAATCAACCAAATCGAGTGGTAGTTTTATACTTGCAGTGATGTATCATTTTTAGACAAGTATAAGCGTTGGATGACGACAAAAAATCAGTTTGCTATTGAAACAATTGTATGCCTGACCAGGAAAAAAATGCGGAACAGTTTTTAGAACTTATCCGGAAATCGCGCCGGGGAAAGTTTAAAATTTACATTGGCATGAGTGCCGGTGTGGGTAAGACATTTCGCATGTTGCAGGAAGCACAAACACTCCTGCGAAACGGCGTCGACATTAAGATCGGCTATATTGAAACGCATAACCGGAAAGAAACACACGCGCTGCTGGAAGGGTTGCCGGTAATACCAAGAAGAAAGTTATTTTACAAGGGCAAGGAACTGGAAGAACTGGATGTGCAGGCGGTCATCAACCTTCACCCGGAAGTAGTAATTGTTGATGAATTGGCGCATACTAATATTGAGGGCAGTAAAAATGAAAAAAGATGGCAGGATGTAATGGATATCCTGGAAGCAGGTATCAACGTCATCAGCGCCGTAAATATTCAGCACATAGAAAGTCTTAACGAAGAAGTAAAAGCCATTACAGGTATCGATGTGGCAGAACGTGTCCCCGACAGTGTATTGCAGCAGGCCGATGAAGTGGTAAATATTGATTTGACCGCTGATGAACTGGTGACACGTTTAAAAGAAGGGAAAATATATACTGCCGATAAGGTGGAAACGGCGATGCGCAATTTTTTTCAGTCGGAAAAAATTCTTCAATTGCGCGAACTGGCCTTAAAAGAAGTGGCCAGCCAGGTAGAAAGAAAGATTGAAACGGAACTGCCCCGCAATACACACCTTCGTACCGAAAGATTCATGGGTTGTATCAGCAGTAATCACCAGATTGCCGCAATGGTGATCCGTAAGACAGCAAGACTGGCTGCTTATTACAATTCCAAATGGTATGTATTGTATGTGCAAACGCCAAAGGAAGACGGAAATAAGATTGGGCTGGCAGCACAACGACACCTTATCAATAACCTTAAACTGGCGACCGAACTGGGGGCAGAAGTCATCAAAGTGAAACACAACAATATTTCAAAGGGAATTATTGAAATAGCCGAGCAAAAAGATATTACTACTATTTGCATCGGCAAACCACATCTAAACTTATTCAATGTAATTTTGAGTACGGCGGTGTTTAACCAGTTATTAAATAAACTATCGGCAGCAGATATTGATATTGTAATATTATCGTAACATGGGAATGAAATTAAAAACGAAATTATCGCTGGGGTTAATATTCCTGTTTATCGTGATCGTGCTCTTTGGCGTACTGGGAATATTCAATATCAACCGCCTGAGCAGGGATGCTAACGCTGTTCTCAAAAACAACCATGAATCACTGCTGTACTGCAACAACATGCTTAAGTCACTGGAAACAATCAAAATAAAAAAAGATGCCGTACAATTGTTTGAAGACAACCTGGTAAAACAGGAACATAATATAACTGAAGAAGGAGAAAGAGAAGCTACCGCTGAACTGAGAAAGAATTTCACCGAACTGGTCGCCAACCCATACGATTCTACCAACTACCCCGAAATAAGGCAATCGATCATCCGCATACAGGATTTGAATGAGCTGGCCATACTCCGCAAAAATGATGTGGTGCAAAAAGCAGCGGACCGCGCCAATCTTTGGCTTACTTTGCTGTTTACAGTACTGACCCTTGTTTCATTCACTTTTATATTCAACCTGCCGGGTATCATCTCGGGCCCGATTCAATCATTATCAGAAGGTATCAAGGAGATAGCTGCAAAAAATTATGGCAAACGCATTTTTCTCAAGCAGGGTGATGAACTGGGCGAACTGGCCAATGCTTTCAATGCCATGGCGGAAAAGCTGGACGAATACGAACATAGCAATATCGCAAAGCTGCAGTTTGAAAAAAGCCGTATTGAAACCATCATTAACCAAATGAAAGACGGCATTATTGGTTTGGATACAAAAATGAATATACTTTTTCTCAATGTAGTAGCGCAAAACCTGCTCGGGTTGAAAGAAAGCGATATCGTTGGGAAATATGCACCCGATATTGCGCTGCGCAACGACCTGATGCGGACACTGCTGCAGGAAAACGGGCAAAAAAAAGAATTGAAAATTTATGCCGACAATAAAGAAAGTTATTTTAATAAAGACATATTAAATGTTAAAAGCAACGATACTGTCATTGGGCAGGTAATTGTATTGCGGAACGTTACTATCTTTCATGAATTGAATGAAGCGAAGACAAATTTCATTGCTACGGTATCGCATGAATTGAAAACACCTATTTCTTCTATTAAAATGAGTGCACAATTGCTTACAGATGAAAGAATAGGCAGCATGGGCAACGAACAAAAGGAATTAATTCACAGCATCCGTGATGATGCAGACCGTTTATTGAAGATAACCGGGGAATTGCTGAATATGGCACAGGTGGAAACGGGCAATATCCAGCTAAAGCTTCATCCCGCCAATCCAACTGATATCGTCAATCATGCGATACAAGCCGTCAGCTTCCAGGCACAGCAAAAAAATATTTCACTCCAACGGCAGGTAGAAAAAGATTTGTCGCCCATTATTACTGATGAGGAAAAAACTTCCTGGGTACTGATTAATTTTTTAACCAACGCCGTGAAATTTGCACCGGAAGGATCAACGATAGAGATCAATGCGGGGAATGTAAACAACCATATTGAATTTACCGTTCGTGATTACGGCAGTGGTATTGATGAAAAATATTTGCCCAGGATTTTTGACCGTTATTTTAAGGTGCCCGGCACACAGGAAAGGACCGGCACAGGGCTCGGTCTTGCCATATCCAAAGAATTTATTGAAGCACAGGGCGGTACCATTTGGGTGGAAAGCAAACTGGGTGAGGGCAGCAAATTTGGCTTTAATTTCCCGGTAAATAGAAATGTTTAATTGAACTCGCCTTTCCAGTCCTCCAATTCCTGTACAGCACACCCCCTTTTTTGACAGGTATTGATTGATTTATTTCCTGGCTTGTCATTCACCCGGCTAAAAACTGTTTTCAAAGACATAGAAATATTTCTATGCCAAGATAGAATTAGTTCTATAGTCTCATCCCGTCAGCACGCGTACTTTAGCAGCATGATTACCGACAATCTTTCTTCGTGCAGCAATACAAAAGGATTTTGCAGATGCGGTTTAAATAAAAACTGTACGATAAAAAATAAGTAGACAAGGTTTATTTAGTGACATAGCATTGTTCATTTGCTAACGGCCGGGGCATTCTTGTCCTGGCCCTTTTTAAACTGAACATTTATCAGGACAGACAAACCTTTTACAAAATCACTTTTCGCAACATTATAACCCTTTTCCAGCCTTCTTTAATCAAGAAATGCCTTAATAAATTCCGGGGCCGTCCTTTTCTTTGATACCTGCTCATAGGCATAAGCCAGTCCAATCAATTTTCCCTCCGTATAGGGTGTACCAAACAAAGATAAACCTACGGGCAAACGGTACACTTTACCACATGGCACAGAAATATGCGGGAATCCTGCCATCGCTGCTGGTTGCGTGAGGAAATCATCACTGTACCGATCGCCATAAGCCATGTCAATACTACAGGCAGGCCCCATCGTGATCCCTGCTATCGCATCCAGTTTATGCTGGCTCATGATATCACTGATAATTTTCCGGGCAGCATCCCTGCCTTTTATCAATGCTTCTTTATATTCCTTGCCTGCCAACCCCGTTTTCTTTTCGCTGGCCTCTAATGTTTCCTGCTTAAAATATGGCATGGCTTTGTCTTCATTGGCCTTATTGAAATCTATCACATCTTTCAATGTTTTTATCTTAATATTTTTATCTGCCAGGTATTTATTCACCCCTTCTTTGAACTCAACCTGTAAAATCTCCTGCTCATATTTTCCCAGTGCATTGATCTTGTCAACATACTCAACATCCACAATCGTAGCGCCCAGTTTCTTCAGGGTTTCAACAGCTTCATTCAGCAATGCCGCTATGTACTGGTTCTTGCTTTTCTTTTTCAAATCAACGCCAATCAATTTTCCTCTGACAGCATTGGTATCAAGAAACGATGTATAATCTTTCTGCGCCTTATCCTTGCTTTCTGCAGTAACTGCATCGGCAGTATCAACACCTGTTATGGCTGATAATAGAATAGCTGCATCACGAACAGTTCTTGTCAGCGGCCCCGCAGTATCCTGTGTAGCAGAAATGGGGATAATACCCGAACGGCTCACCAATCCAACCGTTGGTTTAATACCCACCAGCCCATTCACTGATGCCGGGCAGGTCACGGAACCATCTGTTTCAGTACCGATGGCTACGGCACATAAATTGGCTGCCACGGCGGCGCCGGATCCGGAACTTGATCCGCAGGGATTATGATCCAGTATATAAGGACATTTGGTTTGCCCGCCCCGGCTGCTCCACCCGGAAGAAGAACTATTGGATCTGAAATTGGCCCACTCACTGAGATTCGTCTTTCCCAGTATTACCGCACCCGCCTCGCGCAGTTTACCCACCAGGAATGCATCTTTTGGTGCTATATTACCCGCCAGCGCCAGTGCCCCGGCAGTGGTTTGCATTTTGTCCGCCGTATCAATATTATCTTTTATCAATACAGGTATGCCATGCAATGGCCCGCGGAGTTTTCCATTCTTTCTTTCTGCATCCATTGCAGCGGCAATGGTCAGTGCATCGGGGTTAATTTCAATAACCGAATTAAGTTTCGGCCCCTGCTTATCTATTTGATTAATCCGGTCGAGGTACAATTGTGTAATGGATTGCGAAGTATGTTTACCGGCCTGCATTAATTGCTGCAGCCCATCCACGGTTATTTCATTCAATTCAAATGTTTCAGTCGTAATTGCAGCAGGTTGGGTAACAATATCAGGTGTTTTTGTATCCTTGCATCCTGCAAGTGAAATGGTTCCAAATGATAAGCCGGCCATCGAGCCGCCGATGAGGAATTTTCTCCTGTCCATATAGTATTGGTTTAAGAAATGAGTTGTACAGAATTTTGAAATACGGTAATGAATGTAAGGGAAATTTGTGATTTGCGCGAGTACACGACCGATTGTTCAATGAAAGGTCGCCTGCCGTTATTACCAGTGGCTTTTAGGGATGTAAATGGTAAAATCAACAGTTATCTCCTTAGCCTGGAAACTAACCGGTTTACTCCGGACATTTAAAAATATACTTATCATCATACGGTACTTCGAAAGCCATTAGAAATTTCTTGTATTCATTAATGAAGGTCGTCTTTTGATGATGTTTTTCCTGGTTGCTGATATACCGGACAACAGATGATACCTGGGATTTTGAATATGAAAAAGCTCCATAACCTTCCTGCCAGGAAAACCGTACCGGGCAAAGCCTTTTTTTATTTATCCATTTGCTACTCTCGGTCTTCACATTTTGGATCAATGAAGAAATAGATTGTTCGGGATTAAGGCCGACGAAAATATGGATATGATCCGGCATACCATTTATCTGGAGCATTTTATGGCCGTTGGCACGGAAAATTCCAGTAATAAACTTGTATAGTTCATCTTTCCATTCACTTTTTATTAAGGCCATACGATATTTTACGGCGAATACAAAATGAATATGAATTTGTGTATAGGTGTTTGGCATACGGACGGATTATAACTAAATATACAATCATCCTTCGTTGATTTTATGATTTCTTCTATTAAATACCGGTAAAATATAAAACATTCCTACGGAACGTAGAAATTCTTTTGGATTACGTCTACAGACAATATGTCCCGATGGGACACATACAGTCTATATTTATTGAGAGTATGGAAGTCTTATTAATAAACTTTGACGACAAACACGTTGTAGTAAAAATCTTAGCGCCCGATTTTTTTAGATAATGCGCTCTTACGGGCACCTGTTTCATGAATTATCTAAAATACAGAAGCGATTTTTATTAGACATTTATCAAAAAAAGGTGTTCCGTAGGAACACATTAACTGTAGAAATAAATAAAAATGAATAAACGTTCCGTAGGAACGTCTTATGTAATTAGGCCATGAAATATTATAAAAAATAAATTGCCTAAATGGTTTCCTCCAGCACCACAAATTGCTGTTCCAGCGCAGGGGAATGTTTGCAGAGCATTTGAATGAATGGCTTGCCCCATTTGGCATAATACGGCATAAAGTTATCGATACGTTCCTGTAAATTATCCAACGGAAATAATACCGATTTAATCGCCGCTATCTGGCGCTGCTCGCTTTCGTATTTTCTTTTTTCGGCCCGCAACATTTTCTTTTCCAATTCCTGCAAAGGCCTGGTTGTTTTTACGCGTAATGCATCAATATGTCGTTCCAGTGTTTTATCGATGTGCAGCGCTTTTTCTTTTAACTGGTTGTACAGTTTGTCAAGTTCAGTCAGCTCTGCTGATAATTTCAACTCGCCGTTTTTATGACGGTTTACCAGTTGCGTCAGCAAGTTTTGTTCGGACAGGAATACATCCTGGTAGCTAAATCCCAGTTTTTCGATTTTTTCTTTCCACCTATGCTCGATCACCAAAAAGGAATTGCGTACCACTAAAACAGGGTAAGGCACTTTATTCTCTTTAAAAAGATCTTTCAACTCCAGCCAGTAGGCCAACTCACCTCCCCCGCCAATAAATACAATATTGGGCAGGATAGTTTCCTGGAACATGCCCCTTAAAATAACATTTGGGCTAAACCGTTCAGGGTGTTGATCCAGTTCATCCAGGATTTCCTTTTCTGAAAACCGAATGGCTGTATCATGCACAATATATCCGTCCTTTACTTTTTCGATCCTGCTACGGATATCATCTTTTAAATAAAATAAATTGATCTCCCTGGGGTTTGCCTGCACTTTATAATGCCGACGCAGTTCATTGATTGTCTTTTCGACAACCGATGAAGCCGATTGTTTTAGTAAATCATCCCGGAATACCTCCTTCATTACTTTTTTGAGCCGGGCATTATCCGGTACAACCACCAATAAACCATATTCGGCAAACAACGTGTGAATCAGTTTAAGTGTTGCAGTCTGTATATCAGGACTGGTTAAATAGGCATCTTTTAGTAACTGAACGAGTTCTTTTCCGTGTGGCTGAACACTCAATTCGCCTTCTATCCTCGCTATAATTTTTTCCAGACCTTTTGGCTGCATTCTCCCAACAGCGCCAGTTTGTTTCGTATCCCACACTATTTTCTCTGCACCCAGGTAAATCTTTCCCAATTCATCCAGGTCAGCATCTTCGCTGCCCATATAAAACACGGGAACAAAATAATTTTCCGGAAACTGCGCTTTCAGATATTCTGCCAGCCTGATAGCATGCAGGATTTTATATACGAAATATAATGTACCGGTAAAAATAGCCGGCTGATGTGCGGTTGTGATCGTAAAACAATTATCCTTCAGCAATAATTCGATATTGCTGTTAACTTCTTTTGACGGGAGCAATGAAGCATATTGTGCTTTCAGTACTTCCACGAGCAAACGGCGGTCGGTAACAAATGATTGTCTTGCTTTGATGGCATTCTTTATCCCTTCCAGGTTGGGCAGGTGCAGGTAAAAAGGACGCAGGTTGACAGATTGATCCAGGTAATCTGTAACAATCTTTGAGAAATAGCCGGTCTGTTTATAAGGTAGTGTAGAAGTATTACAATCCATAATAAGAACGTAAAAGTACAAATTGCCTGTTACCGGGCAATCCGCCGGAATTATTTAACAAAGCTGCTACAAATATTCAAGGCAACAGGTATTGGATCCCTTAAATCCCCGCTTACCCATCACATTTAAATTTGTTCAGTACACAGTACAAATAAAGCAACAAAGGGTTCAGGGCAATCTATGATTATTTATAAAAAGTCATGTTGCTGACATTTTTGTTGTTTACCCGAATCTTTCCACCGTGAATGGTGACAGGTCCATACTGGTTGGTTGTTCATTGACAATTTCGCCTACCAGTTTTCCCGTTCCCGCGCCGAGGCTCAACCCCAGCATAGCATGACCGCTGGCCACTACTACGTTTTTCCATTTTTTACTACGACCGATATAAGGAAGTCCGTCAGCAGAACATGGCCTGTAGCCATACCAGATTTTTTCAGCCGGTGGCATAGCTACGTCAAAATCGGGAAAGAACCTTTTTACTGCATCGAGTATACCTTGTACCCGGTTCATTCGTAGTGCTGTATTCGTGGAAGTAATTTCCATCGTGCCGCCAAAACGGATCTTATTGCCATCCATCGGCGTGAGCGCTACACGCCCTTCGACCAGGATAGCCGGGTAATTTAATCTATAGGGAGAATCTTCCAGCGTAACCGAATAACCACGGCCGGGTACTAACGGTAATTTAATATTGAACAATGACGCCACCTCTCTGCTCCAGGAGCCACTGGCTATAACAACTGTATCCGCCGCATATTTATTTTTCCCTGTAATGACACTGGTAACCTGGCCATTTGATTTTTCGATGCCAGTCGCTGCTTCATTCGGTACAAGTTTCACTCCGCGTTGCTGCAATAGTGCTATTAAGCCTTTCATTAGTTTATTGGGGTAGAGATGCGCATCGCATTTAAAAAACAATGCGCCGATTCCATTAATCTTTGCCTGTGGTTCCAGTTGCTGCAATTCATCAAAGCTGAGCATTGTAGCATCCAGTCCCAATTCGCGGGCTTTTTGTTCGGTGTGGTGTGCGTGTTCTGCTGCTTTTTCTGTTTGAAATATTTCCAGCAATCCTTTGTGCTGGTAGGCAAAATCAAAACCTTGCAGTTTTGTCCAGTTTTCATATTCATGCTGGCTGATAATGGCAATGTCACGGAGGGGTACTGCGGCGGCCTCCACTTTTTCCGGTGTTGCACTGCGCATAAATTTCATACCCCAATCAATCAGAGCTGAATTTAAGCGGGGCTGTACATAAAATGGGCTTCGGCTGTTCCACATCCATTTCAACCCCTGTTTTACAATACCCGGCGTTGCCAGCGGAATAAAGTGACTGGGACAAACATAGCCTGCGTTGCCGTATGAACAATTGTTGAGAAAATCTTCTTTATCAAGAACGGTAACTTCCCATCCAGACTGATTCAAATAATATGCACTGCTCAATCCTATAATACCTCCTCCAATTATAACTGCTTTCATTCGTTGCTGTTTATTCGCCTGCTCTTTATAAAATCAAAAATAAAAATTAAAAAGTCAAAATGAGAACTACTATCAGTTTAAATTATCACTCCCTTGCCCTTTCAAATTATTAATTATTAATTTTTAATTACTAATTATAAATTACTATTTGCCCTTCGTGGTCTTCCTGATCAATTCAATTTCTTTCGGGTCAAAGGAAGAACCATCTTTCCGGAAAATATCGTGAAACCAAACTTTTGGTTCGCTGCCATCAGGTACTGGTGTATCCCATTGGTAAATGGTATTGCTTTTCCCGGATACAAACCCCCAGTTGATAGCGACAACATTGTATTTTTTTAATAACGGCAAATGTGTTTCAAATTTTGAACCACGTGTCCTTGCCATATATTCGGTACAAACCAGCGGGCGGCCATACACCTGCAATTCTTTAATCTCTTTTTCCATACTCTCTGCCTTTTCGTAGTTATGAAAACTAATCACATCAGAATTGGCCAATTGATAATCCGACAGTTCTTTGTTATTGTACCAAATACCAACCGTAAGCGGTTGCGAAGGCCGTACGCTCCATGCCCAGGAAAATATTTTCTTTAATAAAGGAAGAGATGTTTCATTATAGCCACTATTGCCCGGCTCGTTGTACAAGTCCCACAGTAAAATCCGGTTGTCATTTTTGAAAGTCATAAGAATATCCTTTACATATTTCTCCAGGACGTTCCAGCGTGTGCTGTCATTATGAACTGATTTTCCCGGGCTGCGCATCCAACCACTATTGTGGATACCGGTTTTAGGTTCTGGTTGTTTTCCATACACCGGTTCTTCATTCCAGCAGTCATCAAAGAAAACAAATAATGGTTTTACGTGATGGCGGTGTGCAATGGCCAGGAATGTATTGATCCGTTGTTTAAATGCTTTTGCATCATTTTCCCATACGAGGTTGTGCAGGAAAACACGCATGGTGTTAAACCCAATATTTTCTGCCCATCCCAGTTCGCGGTTAATGGTTGCCGTGTCAAAACTATCAGCCTGCCACATTTCGAGTTGGTTGATGGCAGAACTGGGCAAAAAATTAGAACCTGCATGCCATCCCTGTTGCTTGTACCAGGCATTGGCTTTTGCTGCTGACCATTGTTTCGATGGTTGTGCAAAAGTTTTAATTGCAAAAAAAGAAACGAGCAGGCAAAGCAGAAGTTTGTTCATGTTATTATAAAGTATTATTGTTAAAGACTATTTTTTGTCAGGACATTATTGATCGTTCTCCAGATGCCCAATGGGTTTTCGTTTTTTAACTCATCCGGCAGTAATTGATTGCTCCAGTTTTGAAATGCCAGCGGACGGGCGAATCTTTTAATTCCATCAGCCCCCACTGATGTAAACCGGCTGTCGGTGGTAGCAGGGAAAGGACCTCCATGCTGCATACCCAGGCAAACTTCCACTCCGGTTGGTACATTATTGACAATACATCTTCCACAAATATTTTTTACGGCTTCCACCAATTCAACATTAGCAGTTATATCATTGTCAGTTGCCATTAATGTAGCGGTCAATTGCCCTTCCAGGTGTTTGGCAGCTTCCAGCATTTCATTCATATCCTTACAGCGTATCACGAGTGAGTAGGGCCCAAATACTTCCTGGTGCAATACAGGGTTTTGTAAAAATGCTTTTCCGCTTGCTGAAGCGATCACCGGTGTTCCTTCTTTTTCTTTTTCAGGTGTTGCCGATACTGCTACGGTTTCAACTCCTTCCTGCAGCAATGCAACAGATTTTTTTTCCTTGTATGCTTTAACGATGCCGGGATGTAACATTTTTCCGGGCGGCACCTGTTCTATGGCTTTTCCCAAAGCACTGATAAATGTTTGCAATGCTTCCCCCTCTATACCGAGTATCAAACCGGGATTGGTACAGAACTGTCCAACGCCCAGTGTTATGGAGCCTGCATACATGGCCGCTACATCCGCAGCGGATTGCTGTAGTTTTTCCGGTAACAGGAAAACAGGATTGATACTTCCCATTTCTGCAAAAACAGGAATGGGTTCTTTGCGCTGGTTGGCCCAATCGAATAATTGCTTGCCCCCCATATAAGAACCGGTAAACCCTACTGCTTTAGTATGTGCATGCATCACCAATGCTTTTCCTACTTCAAAGCCTGCGCCATGCACGTGTGCAAAAACACCTCTGGGTAAATTACATTTATCCGCTGCTGAATTAATTGCACCAGCCACCAGTTCACTGGTGTCTGCATGTGCAGGATGTCCTTTTACTATCACCGGGCAACCTGCAGCGAATGCAGTAGCGGTATCTCCACCAGCCGTTGAGTACGCAAAAGGAAAATTGGACGCACCAAATACTACCACCGGTCCCAATGGTACCAGCATCTTTCGAATATCAGGCTTAGGTGGTGTCCTCGCTGTATTGGCAGTATCTATTCTTGCTTCCAGCCAGGTGCCTTCTTCACAAGCCAAAGCATAACTTTCCAATTGGTAAATTGTTCTTGCTCTTTCATTGCGCAACCTCGCTTCAGGAAGATTGGTTTCAGACATGGCAGTATGTATCAACGAATCGCCAATATTTTCAAGTTCAGTGGCAATGGCACGCATAAATTCCGCGCGGCGTGACAAAGGAAGTTTCCTGTATTCGTGAAATGCTTTCCATGACTGTTCCATGATGGCATTTATCTCTGCTGTTGTTGCATCTGTAAACATAACCTGCGAATTTAATTCATCAATTAATACTGACAAGCCATTCTGTTTTTGCCGTATTGATTTTTCCCGGCCAAACATATTTATACTTTGGATCATCCAAAATCAAGACCCAATCGTTTTCATTTCCCAATGTAGGGGGCGTAAACTGCATCCTTTCATTTTTTTTCTTGGCATCGGCATTGGCAGCTTTCCCTGTACGCGGATTAAACCACCAGGCGATGATACGGGATGACATAAAAAATTTTGTATTGATCTCGATTGTTTTGCCGACCGGCAAATAAATCATGGCGTATTTATTGTCTGCATCGCGGAATGCAGTCATATAATCACCTTTTTCCCCTTGACCACTTACAATAATAGATTGATCAGGTATCCTGTTTAATGGTGATCGCGACTCAATGAGGTTTTTCAAATAACCCACCTGGAATGCACCGGGGCGGTCGATGGCTTCTGTCCAGTAACGGTCGGCATGATTTATTTTTTCTTCCCGCGGGCTCCAAAATTGCCAAACAGAATGATGCCCGTATGTAACACCGCAGGCGCCGGCAAATACCGAACGGTATGTTTGCTTGCGCACATCATAATCGCGAAAATATCCATTGGCCGGATCCCATTTGGGCCACGGGTTTACCGGGTGATCTTCATAATTGGGTTCTGCATCCAGTGTTGGTTTGGCAGGTTTCATTCCACGATCCTGTGTAATCCATTCCCAAACTTTTACATCGTGGCCGCTTCCATGACCGCTTTGCATCATGTTAATGTCCAGCCAGTCTTCATTGTGAAGGGTCCGCGACGTGGTTTGCCCACCGGAAATATGATAGGAAAATATGGCCTTGTTGTCTGTTCCGTCTTTAATACCTTTTGCCAAAGCCCTCCAGATCGGCCGCCAGTCGTTGCTATCCGTTACTGCCGGCCTGTCACCACCCAATATCCAAATAATATTCGGGTAAGCTGCATATCTTTCCCCCAGCCAACGGCCATACACATACGCATTATCTGCAGTAAACACCACGGGGCCTTCGCCCCACATTTTGGTTACCTTATCGCCCCAGGTGGGGAGCAATCCAAGAAAAATATTTTTTTCCTTCGCCAGTTGTAAAGTATAATCTACCAGTTCGAAATATTTTTCATTTGGTTTGGTCGGATCAAGATCATACAAAGGCACCTGGCCATACTGGTTGGGTTTCCGCAACCCATCAAACTCAGCCAGTATAACTGATTGTATAACGTTAAATCCCTTTTGTTGCCGGTTGTCGAGGTATTTTGCAATTTCTTCTTTTGTCAGCCGGTGAAAAATTTCCCAGGCTGTATCACCCAGCCAGAAAAAAGGTGTACCATCTTCAAATTGAAGGTAGTGACCATCGATGGTCACCTGCAGGCGGCCATGTTTCCAGGAATTTTGCGCAGGAGAAATAAATGATAAACAAATTAGTCCTATGATTACGGAAAACCTGTTACGCATGCTGTAAGTTAAGATAATCTGGCAAGACAGGACGCTTCGCAATCCCATCGTTGATGATTTTTAAAATACGATCCCGCTCCTCTCCGGCAAGCGTAAGCCGTGGTGGTCTCACCTCTTCACTGCCCAGCCCTGCCTGCTTTTCAGCCAGTTTGATATACTGAACTAATTTCGGGTGAATATCCAGTTCCAGCAGCGGCATGAACCAACGGTAGATCGCAGTTGCTTCTGCTATTTTACCGGCTTTTACCAATTTGTAGATGGCTACTGTTTCCGCAGGGAAAGCGCATACCAATCCTGCTACCCATCCATCTGCACCGAGGCATATTTCTTCCATAGCCAGCGTGTCGACACCACAAAGAATTTTTATCCGGTCACCAAAGCGGTTAATCATCCGCGTTACATTGGTAACATCGCGCGTGCTTTCTTTTACGGCCTGTATGTTATTACAGGCGATCAACTCTTCAAACATATCAAGCGTCACTTCAATTTTATAATCGACAGGGTTATTGTAAATCATGATCGGCAGATCAGTTGCATTGGCGACTGTTGTAAAATACGCCACGGTTTCGCGGTGATCGCTTTTGTACCGCATCGGTGGCAGCATCATCAATCCCTTTGCGCCCCATTGTTTGGCATACGCTGCCTGCTTCAACGCTTCCTTTGTGCTGCCTTCGGCAATATTCAGTACCACCGGAACTTTGCCCGCTACTTTTTCAACGGCAAATTTTACCAGTACTTCTTTTTCTTCGGTAGAAAGAACGCTGGCTTCTCCCAATGTACCTCCCAGGATAATTCCATTCACACCGGCGGCCAGTTGTGCCTGCAGGTTTTTATCGAATAATGCCAGATCCAGTTCATCCTTGCTGGTAAACTTTGTCGTAAGGGCGGGGAAAACACCTTTCCATGTAATACTCATGCTGCTTTGATTTTTATGACACAAAAATACAGGAAAGCGGCAGTTGCCGTGATGCGGCAATTAATCGGTTTTGCTCATATATTAACCGTGAACAGGACACAAAAAAACAATTTGGGTTAATATATTGGTGTTTCTGACTAATTGTTACATTGCAGTCGATGAAAGTAATCCCCTTTACCATACCGGTTCCAAAAGACAAATCCATTATTGTACAGGAGGATCATTTACCATATTTCTACAATTTTCTCCACCGCCACCAGGAGATACAGATAACCTGGATTATAAAAGGAGAAGGCACCCTGATAGCGGGCAACTATACGCAACATTTCAGCAGCGGTGATGTATACATCATCGGCGCCAACCAGCCGCATATTTTTAAAAGCGATGCTGTTTATTTCGACAAGAGAAAAAAAATGAATGTTCATTCACTCACAATTTTCTTTAGTGAAACCGGTGCATTGTCGGCCATGTTTCAATTACCGGAAATGAAGAAAGTGCAAAAATTCATATCGCTGTCGGGCAATGGATATAAATTACCACCGGAGAAAGCCCCGGTTGTCGCGCACCTGATGAAAATGATACAAGACACAGAAGGCGCAGAACAGGTGGTGCATTTTATCGGTTTGCTGCACCAGCTTTCTGCCATGAAACAACTACAGCCATTGTCTACCACCATTAATGAACAGCAGTTTACCGAAGCAGAAGGGTTCCGGCTCAATAATATTTTTCAGTATACGCTGGAGCATTTTGATGAGCCCATTGCATTGCAGCAGGTGGCGGCTATTGCCCATTTTACTGTTCCTGCCTTTTGCCGTTACTTTAAAAAACGGACGCGCAAAACTTATATCAGCTTTCTCAATGAAGTCCGGATCAATGAAGCGGTAAAACTATTGCTGGCTAAAAAACACGAAGGCATTGCAGGTATTGCCTACAGTTGCGGCTTTTCCAACGTTAGCAGTTTCAACCGTACATTCAAACAAATTACAGGCAAATCACCCCGTGAATATCTCCGGCAGCTCAGTTGAGTCGCTTGACCTTTTGTTGCATGATGAGTTTACAGTTTTTAGTTTAAGGTTTTGAGTTTCAAATTTTGGTTTTTGGTTCCTGCTTCTTAGAATTTGAAATTTGGATCTGGATTTGGGTCTTGTTATTTAGAATTTGGTATTGGGAGTTTGGGATTTGGTTCTTGACTTTTGATTTTTGATATTTGACTTCTAACTTCTCTATTCTCACCTCTGGCTCCTGTGTACTGACTTCTGCCTCCTGCCCTCATTTGTAGAAAAAATTCTATGCCCGGATAGAAATCTGACTAAACTTGTTTCGCATTCTTTCGCCTAACTTTTTGCCCTGAAAACATGTGGCATTTCTCATTCCTGCAAATCATCAGTCATGGGCAAGTTTATTATATCAATGCGGTCAAAAATTCTATTTGAATTTATACTTATGAATAGTGACAACACTATATTATTATACAGCCAGGGGTATACCCGAAGGCCAGCCTGCAGGAACGGGATAAATGCAATCAAACGAAATTGCAATAACCTTTTAATGTACAAACGAAAATCCTTCTCACCGGTACATCATTATTTCACTATCAAATCTTCCAACGGCCAGGTAATTGGTACGAGCGATTTCTATGAAACAGAAGAAAAAAGGGACGAGGTAATGAATGAGGTAATGGAAAATGCGCCCGGCGCTTCTATCGTAGAACATCTTGAACAATTAAATTGATTGCATGCCAGCTATCGACATACATCGTACCATCACTTGCAAAAAACACTGGATTGCTTTCCTGTACCCGATCATGATGATGATCCCTGCCATCCTGCTGTTGCTGATCAAATGGAAATTCATACAAATAATGGGTGCCACATGGATCATGGCCAACCTGCTTCGCATCGCCTGGTTGCTGTCGGTGAAATGGACACTTACGTCTGCATCCTTGTATATAAAAAAAGGTTTTATACCGGGAATACGCAGTACAACTGTTATACAGATGGAAGATATTTACCAGTCGCTGGTAAGTTTCTTATTATTCAGCCCCTATTTTAATTGTGGCCACCTGGCCATTAGCCGTGTACAGCATTTGGGAAAGGTAGTTCATGGACGATCACTGAAATCTGCCAGGGAGATGTCGGCCGAGATCAACCTTCGTGTGTGGAACCATAAAATGAAAAGCCAGTTAAAAGGGCCCCCATTGCATCCAGGTTATACCAAGGAATCACTGCTGAAACAATTGTCAGCACTCAAAACCTCGGGCGTTCTTTCGCCTGAAGATTATGACATGATAGTAAAGAAAATACAACCTGCCATCGCTTCCTGACAATTACCAAATTCAAGTACCATGTTCTTCCACCATCGCCCATGCGATGGTTTTTTTATTATAATGTTTATAGTCGCATAAATAAATACCCTTAGTAAGAAGAAATTCTATGCACTTGTAGAATAAATGCTAAAAGCTAACTAAGGAGCTTCCGCTATTTTGAACTGAAATGCAATAGCAACCGGTAACAAAACAATATCCTTGATTTTAATTCAGAAAAAACTAATATGGGAAAATTTATCATCAGTAAAAGGTCCAATGGGCACTTCCAGTTTATACTAAAAGCCGATAATGGCCAGGTGCTTTTATCGAGCCAGGGTTATACTTTACTGACTGCCTGTGAAAATGGTGTTGATGCCGTGAAAAGAAATTGCAGCATCATGCGGCGATATGAATTGAAGACATCCGGCAACAGGCAGCATTTCTTTAACCTCAAAGCTGCCAACGGCCAGATCGTCGCTACCAGTGAAGTGTACACAAATCTTGTATCCAGGGACAACGGTGTGGCGGCGGTTATGCGGATTGGTATAATGGCACCTGTTGAGTACAATCTCGAATACAAATTCAAACAGCCTTAATCCCGATTGACATATACCTTTCTCAAGTTGATGTGTTTTAAAAAAAGTGTTTAGTTCTGGGTGATTGTTAAAAAAGCCCTGTGGTTTTTACCACAGGGCACTATTTTTTTAAGCGGGTATCAGTAACTCAGAAAAATTTGGTCACACCAGGCACTGCTACTGGATAAAAGCCATCGGCATTGGGAACAACCGGAGTTACGGCATCCCATGCATACACTTTCGGATGCAGGTCCAGCCCTGAATTAATTGCCTTATCCCATTCGACAGCCTGGCCGGAATAAGTTGCCAGCCTTCCCAAAATAGACGTCATGCTGCTTTTCGCCCCATTGTCTGCATCCGCAAATTTATATTCACCTTTCGCAATCGCGGCAAACAATTCATCGTGTTCAGTCTGATAAGGATTGTTTTCCATTTTTGTATCGTACTGGTAAATGGTATTTCCCCTGCCATCGGTAATTTTTGCAGCACCACAATATATTTTTCCCTTAGTTCCTATCAGCAGCTCATCTACTTTGCTCATGGTGCCGGGTATATGGCGGCACTGGCTGTTAAATACGGAACCATCGGCATATTCAAACTCTACATAATGGTGATCAAAAATTTCACCATGATCTTTTCCCTTTCTCACCTGTCTTCCACCCATTCCCTGCGCTTTCACTGGATAACCACCCTTGAACCAGTTGATCACATCGATATTGTGAATATGTTGTTCCAGGATATGATCGCCACAGAGCCATACAAAATAATACCAGTTGCGCATTTGGTATTCCATTTCAGTCTGACCAGGTTTACGCGGGCGCACCCAAACACCATCATTATTCCACCATGCCTGTGCAGATGTAATATCACCGATCTGATCTTTTCTTTTAAACAATTCGCGGTAAGAATTCTGGTAATGTCTTTGCAAACCCACCACCACATTTAATTTCTTTTGTTTGGCAATGGCAGCAGTGGCCAATACTTTTTGTATGCCGGCAGGATCAGTAGCAACTGGTTTTTCCATGAATACATGCTTGCCCTGTTTTATCGCTTCTTCAAAGTGTATCGGGCGGAAACCGGGAGGTGTTGTCAGGATGACCACATCGGCCAGCGCGATCGCTTTTTGATATCCATCGAAACCGGTAAACTTTCTTTCTTCCGGAACATCGATCCTGCTTTTGAGGTTGCCCGGTTTTCCGGAAGTATCGGAAATATCGTCTGCAGTCAATGCCTTATAGCAATTATCGAGGTTATCCCTGAATGCATCGGCCATGGCCACCAGTTTTATATTTTGTTTGGTCAGCAAAGCCTGCATCGCAGCACCGGTACCGCGGCCACCACAACCCACGAGTGCTATTTTAATGGTATCATCCGAACCGGAAAAATAATTGGCAGATGAAATCAGCGGAGCTGCAATCAGTGAACCGGCAAGAAGCGAAGATTGTTTCACAAATTCCCTCCTGGTTGCCGTTGATTTGTTGGAAGCATCGTTATTCATAACAGGTTATTTTTGAAATGGAAAATAGAATAGATGTATCGTGTGTCAGCACAATTTACTTATAATCCAAGATAGGAATCATAAAATGCCTCGGCTTCTTTTTTGGAAGGCTGGTTTACCGGGCGCACCACCCGGAAGCCCACCCACATGGCTTCTGTGAGCCACCATTTACTTTTTGGGATTTGTGGATCACGGCGGTTCCACGATGGATCAGATTTAAAACGGTTGGCGCTGCGCATATAAATGGGTTCATCTGTAAAACCACCGCCCCTCAATACTTTGGGATATTTGGCTGCGGTGGGCGCCACCACCGGATCTTTTGCATTATCCGGCATTTTTTCCAGTGTCTTTGCATCATAATGATCCAATGTCCATTCGCTCACATTGCCCATCATATCATACAGGCCCCAGGCATTGGGCAGTTTCTGCCCTACCTTTTGAAATTTACCTCCACTGTTTTGCTTTGACCAGGCATATTTATCCACCTGGCTTACATCATCACCAAAATAAAAAGCAGTAGTCGTTCCTGCACGGCAGGCATATTCCCATTCTGCTTCTGTTGGCAGGCGGTAAAAAATACCTGTTTTGTGATACAGCCACCGGCAATACATCAATGCACCGCGTTGCGACATGCTGTTCACCGGATAGCCACCCTCCTTTCCCATTCCCCAACTCAGATCAACATACTGCGCACTGGGTCTTGTGACCGCGTCCACATCAGAATTCTGGCTTACGGTTTCATCCTTATAAAATACATCGTATTCATCGCGGGTCACTTCACAAGCGCCCATATAAAAAGGGGAAATGGCAACATTTTTTTGCGGTCCTTCATCGGGATCGCGGTTGGGCTCTGAACCATTGCTTCCCATCAGGAAGCTGCCGCCATTTACAGGAACCATTTTAAACGAAAGGTTAGAACCGGGAACTTTTTGCTGGTAAGCGCTGAAACTATCCGTTGCATTTTGTGCCTGGAGTCCGGATACCATCACGAGGGTTAATAAAACAGGAATGCTATTTCTCACGTTGCGTATGATTTGAAAGAATTCCAAGATAAGACGATAATCAGAAACCGGTATATTATTGTTTCCAGTATTTTTTAAATCCACGGGTGCTTTGTAAAACTGGCTTCCCTTTTTTCAATGTCACAATTAATACCTCTGCTCCCAGCGATACCGCCAGTTTTTTTGCTTTTTTTACCGGCAGGATGCTGCACGCTTTGGTGAGCCAGTCGGCCAGTGCGCCGTCTTTTGCAATGACGGTTACATTGCGCTGCGAGGTAATACCATAACCTGTTGCCGGATTCACAATATGCGAATATCGTTTGCCGTCATGCTCCATATACTGATATACATCGCCGGAAGTAGTAATAGCCATACTTTGTAACAACACATGCTTTGGCAAAACATCATCTTCATTTTCCGGCATATTAATCCCCAACGTCCATCCTTCAGTGCCGGGTGGTGCTCCCAGGGCAACGATATCGCCGCTGACATTTATAAGTGCGCTTACAATTCTTTTCGAGGAAAGATAATCGGCGAGCTTCTGTGCAATATATCCCTGGGCAATGCCGCCAAAATCAATTTGCATGCCCGGCCGCAACAAGCATACTGCCTTTCTTACTGTATCAAACCGGATATTGCTGCAACCAGTCCGCGCCAGTGTCGCTTTTATCAAACTGTCTGCAGGAAATATTTTTTCTTTTCTTGCTTTTCGCCAAAGCCTGGTCACCGGTCCCAGTGTAATATCGAATGTACCATCGCTCAATAACCACGCTTTTTTTGATGCCCATAACAAATCATATAATTCACCTGATACCACAATGGGTTCAGTTGTTTTGCCTGACCTGGCACAAAGCCGGTTCAATTCACTCGAATCTATATAGTCGCTGTATATGTCAACATAATGATCAACGAGGGTATAACAGCCCTTTGCGAGTGTTGCTGCGCGCAGGCTGTCTTCACAATAAATAATAATAGTAAGCGGAGAACCCATTTTGGGCTGGGTAAAACTAAACCTTTGCAACTGGGCCGCTGCAGCGAATGCAATTCCGGTAAGACAGGCCATTAATAAACAGCGCCTAAACAATATTTTGTTTTTTATAAATGAATGTAGGTAAATTTAGTGCAGAAACCATTTACACTATGCAACGCAGACAATTCATGCAGCAATCCCTGTTAGCCGGCGGCGCTTTGCTGACCGCTTCCAATACAAATGCAGAAAATAAACTGAATACACCCGACGATGGTAAACCATTTCACCTCAACTATGGTATTCACGATGGAATGTTTCGCAGCCATGCAGATGATAACTTTCTTGACCAGATAAAATATGCCCATGGTCTTGGCTTCCGCGCCATTGAAGACAATGGCATGATGGAAAGGACACCCGAAATGCAATCCAAAATCGGGGATACATTGGCGAAACTGAACATGACCATGGGTGTATTTGTGATCACTTCCAATAGCTGGCACTGGAAAACATCGCTGACGACTGGAAAACAGGAATGGATTGACTTAATGATCAAAGATTGCAAAACTGCCGTTGAAGTGGCCAAACGCTGCAACGCAAAATGGATGACAGTCGTGCCCGGTAATTATGAACGCAGCCTCTCCACAGAAATACAAATGGCCAATGTGATCAGTGCACTGCGCAAAGCCGCCGATATACTGGCGCCGCATAACCTGGTCATGGTGCTGGAACCGCTGAGCGATAACCCTGATCTTTTTCTCCGTCATTCAGATCAAACATTTATGGTTTGCAAGGCAGTAAACAGTCCGGCCTGCAAAATTTTATTCGATATGTTTCACATGCAGCGCAACGAAGGAAATATCATCAACAACATCGATAAAGTGTGGGATGAAATCGGTTATTTTCAGATTGGCGATAACCCGGGAAGAAATGAACCCACCACGGGCGAAATGAATTATAAAAATATCTTTAAACATATTCATGCCAAAGGATACAAAGGTGTGCTCGGTATGGAACACGGCAATGTACTCCCCGGTAAGGAAGGCGAAGAAGCGCTGGTAAAAGCCTACCGCTATTCAGATGATTTCATCTAGATAAAAAAATCGTTAATCTCATTGGAATTGCGGGACCTGCTATTCGGATACAACAGGAAAAGGAGTATTTTGCACCCGCCTCCATAAAAAACACCGATGAAACACTGGGTAAAGATTCTGGTTTTCTGTTTAACATGCACTGCATTTATCAGTTGCGACAGGGCCACCAAGGAATTGGCAAAAGTGCATTTGAAAGATAAACTTCCCATCTCCTATTATCACAATACATTTCGGCTGGAGTATGTAGAAAACACGGGCGCCTTCCTGAGCCTCGGCGCCAACTGGTCAACAACAACCAGTTTCTGGGTATTTAATATATTACCGCTGGTATTCCTGGTTGGTTTATTTATTTATACCATCAGCAAATCAAAACACTTATCCAATCCTGTCATGCTGGCACTTGCTCTTTTGTTTTCCGGGGGCATGGGAAATATCATCGACCGGATATTGTTCGACAGGCATGTGACCGACTTTATGAATGTGGGCATCAATAACCTGCGCAGCGGTATATTTAATTTTGCCGACTTATATGTTACCATAGGGATTGTCATCATCCTCTTCCAGCAATTGGGCAGCAATAAAAATCCGAAAACCGAAACGGAGTAAGATTGCACCTTTTAAAAAGGCACTTTTATTAAGATACAACCTTGTTTGCAATAAATGGCGGCGAATAATTCCAGTTGATGCACCGGATTACTTACACGACTTCACCTTCCAGGTCGTAGTCAAATGCTTTGGTAATTTTTACCTGAACGAATTGTCCCGGCGTAAGTTTTTTTGCTGAATGGATGACTACTTCATTATCTACTTCCACAGAATCAAATTCCGTTCTTCCAAGGTAACGTCCGGCTTCTTTTTTATCAATTAATACTTTCATTACTTTACCCACCTTTTCCATATTCTTCTCCAGCGAAATTTCCTGTTGTGTCTCCATGATATCCTGTGCCCTTCTTTCTTTTTCTGCAGCAGGAACATCGTCTGTTAAATCGTGTGCAGATGTTCCCTCTTCATGAGAATACTGGAATATCCCCACCCGGTCAAATCTTTCCCTTACTAAAAATGCTTTTAGTTCCTCCACATCATCCGGCGTTTCACCGGGAAAACCAGCAATGAGGGTGGTACGCAAACAAATACCCGGCACTTTCTCACGAACTGCTGCCAGCAATTCTTCCATTTCAGCACGGGTGATTTGCCGTTTCATAGCCTTCAGCATATTATCCGCTGCATGCTGCAGGGGCATATCGAGGTAATTGCAGATATTGTCCCGTTCACGCATCACATCTAAAATTTCCAATGGGAACTTTGATGGATATGCATAATGCAACCTGATCCATTCCAATCCGGGTATATCTGCCAGCCGGTGTAATAAATCGGGCAGCATTCTTTTTTTATAAATATCCAGTCCGTAATATGTCAGTTCCTGCGCAATCAGCATGACTTCCTTCACACCGTTTTTTACCAATCCTTCTGCTTCCCTCACCAGTTCTTCTACAGGCTTGCTGATATGCTGACCGCGCATCAATGGAATGGCACAAAAAGCACAGGTACGGTTACAGCCTTCGGATATTTTCAGGTAGGCATAATGTTTAGGTGTAGCCAGCAAACGCTCTCCCAGCAAATCAGTTTTATAATCTGCATCAAACTGTTTCAGCATCAGCGGCAGCTCCAGTGTACCAAACCAGGCATCCACATCCGGGATTTCTTTTTCCAGTTCATCGCGGTAACGCTGGCTCAAACAACCCGTCACATACACTTTATCCAGTTTCCCTCTTCTTTTCAGTTCCAGTTGATCGAGTATCGTGTTGACACTTTCTTCTTTTGCCTTATCAATAAACCCACAGGTATTCACCACCACAATATTGTGATCAAGTTTTTTGTTCTCGTGCACCACATCAATATCATTCGCCAGCAACTGGCCGCTCAGTACTTCACTGTCGACCATATTTTTACTGCAGCCGAGCGTGATGATATTCACCTTATCCTTCTTAATTGATTTTGTTTTCATACAAGGCCGCAAAGGTAACCAGAAATGGAGAAAATAACGAGCTTTTAATCGGTCTTGCAAAGAAGCATGTAAACGCCTTACAATGATTTATTTGGAGGGATTGCCGGCCAGTATATTGAAATCGTCCTTTAATTTTTTATACAGTCCCGCATACACGGAATAATTTCTTTGGTAAGCCTGATTGTCACCGGATGGATGAATGATCATACCATCATGGATGAATGCCTTTACCTCTTTCCATTCCCGGATGAACCCCAATGCACGCAAACCGGCAAATGCCGCCCCTAAGGCCGAAGCATCTGCAGCACGGGATACGCTGATCTTTTTTTGCGTGATATCTGCCAGCAACTGCACCCAAAACGATGATTCAATAAATCCACCGCTGGCGTACAGAATTTGTACCGGGAAACCATTTCTTTCAATAGCCTCCAGTACTTGTAACAGGGAGAAACAAATCCCTTCCAGTACGGCACGGATAAAATGTGGTTGTGTATGCGAAGCAGTAATACCAATAAATACAGCACGCGCAGATGCATCCCATACCGGCGCCCTTTCACCATGCAGATAGGGAAGAAATACCAGCCCATCACTGCCGGCTGCCACCTCTGATGCTTTTTGAATCAGTTGGGTAATATCTTTCCCCTGTATATCATTAAGACCTAATAATGTTTCCAACCACTTCATCACATTGCCACCATTATTAACAGCACCACCACAGAAAAAAGTTTGTTCATCCAGCAGGTAACTAAACAATTGAGCACTGTCGGCTACCATCGGATGATTGGTAATGATGCGCACGGCGCCACTCGTTCCAATGGTAACAGCCGCTTCCCCCTGCAGCAATGCACCACTCCCCAGGTTGGCCAGTCCGCCATCACCACCACCCATTACACAAACTGTTTCACCAGGTAATCCCAATTTACTTTTGTATTCATCCTGCACTGCCCGCAATTGATATTCCGTAGGTACGGGTGTTGACAACCGCTCCGTGCTGATACCACAAAACGTAAGTGCTGTACTGCTCCATGTCAATTGTGCGTAATCAAATAAACCCGTTGCAGATGCAATAGAGTAATCAACTACGTACACCCCATATAAACGAAACAATACATACTCTTTTATGGAAATAAATTTGCTGGCAGCCTTAAAAACTTCCGGCTTGTTATCACGAAGCCACGCTATTTTACATAGTGGCGACATGGGATGTATGGGTGTGCCAGTTTGCCGGTAGATATCATTTCCCAACGAAGACTGTTGTAAAGTGGCCGCATACTGTGCTGCACGGGTATCGGCCCATGTAATCATGGGTGTAATGGGATCACCTTTCCCTGATACTGCCATGATGCTGTGCATGGCAGCACTAAAGCTGATACATAATATATCTCCCTGTTTGGATACAAGCGCTGCACTTTCCTGTATCACCTGCACCACCGCAGCGAGGATGTCATTGGCATCCTGTTCACTAAATCCCGGTTGTGGCTGGTTAGTGGAGTAACCTTTTTTACATTCATGGACAACTTTACCCGCAGTAGTAATGACAACTGCCTTGGTATGCGTTGTACCGATGTCAATACCGATGATGTATTTCATGGAGCAGGCAAAGTAGTACTTATTTATTATTTAACAGCCGTGGCAATCACAAACTCGCCCGGCACCTGGTACCTATCACCCTGCTGGTAAGATGCGATGGATTGCAGGTATTCCTGCTGTACCTCTTCCTGTATGGCATCCGTAAATTTAAAATAAGCCAATGCCACCGGCCCGCCCGCAAATGCAGCACCGCAGGCTGCTTCTTTGTTGTCGTATTCAAGTGTTGTTTGAATTCTTTGCAAATTGATTGACTGAAATCCGCAGGTCTCCAGACATATATCCAGCATACCCGGATTGCCCAGGTTGAAAAACATGGGGCATACTTCTGATGTCACACGCCGGTCGATGATCTCAAACAAATCCGCCCAGCCACAGGCATCACGTTTTCCCCATACAGCTATCGCCACACGTCCACCGGGCTGCAACACGCGGTACATTTCTTTCATGGCTGTGATTGGATTGGGCACATACATCAGCCCCAATGCACAGAGTACTGCATCAAATGTATTGTCAGGAAATTTGAGTTGTTCCGCATCCATCTGTTCAAATTGTACCTGCGGAATATTTTTTTGCAATGCGGCCGCTTTGGCAACAGCAATCATATTATCTGAGATATCTGTTCCAATGACCATTCCCTGCGATCCCACCTGCATGCCTGCTCGAAAACTAACGAGACCGGTTCCGCAGGCAATATCCAACACTTTTTCCCCTTCCGATAATTGAACCATGTCCAGCAATAGATCCTGCGCAGGCTGCAACTGCTGCTGCCAGTAAGATTCATAATAACTGGAAGCTTTGTCCCAACCATACCGCTGTACACGTCTTTGTAAAGCAGGTTCCATCAGGAATGTTTTTTAAGTGAAAGTATCTGTACATTCCTGGCACATTTTTGCCCGCGGGCAAATACATCGAGGTAAGGGCTATGTGCATCACAGGCATCCAGCCATTGCAGCACTGTATCTTCAGGTGCATCTGTTTCCACGGAAACAGTATACCGTACTTCTTTATAACCGGGATATCCTTCGCTCGTGCCAAACAATACACCGTCATCATAATCTGCTTCCACCGATACTTCAATGGAGGACACATTAATTTGCATGCTGGCAGCACGCATGGCGTAGCCAATGGCAAGGCAACTACCCAATGCGGCCCTTCCATATACACCGGGTGTGGGGCCTGCCCCGTTACCGCCTGCCTGTTGCGGCATGTCGGATATTAGTTTCCAGGGGCCTTCCGTTACTTCGCAGGTCAATCCATTAACAATACGTGCAGTAGATGTGCCTGTACCCAGGCCAAGAGAAGGTTTTAATCTAAGTGCTTTAACACTCCGGTCAAAAGCCACTTTAATTTTTTCATCATCATGCATACAAACTGTATATATGTCTGGAAAAAAAATTCTATTAAAGTTAAACGATTTGCCGGATGCTGTATTAATATTGTTAACGCAAACACCAAATTTTCGATTTTTAATACACGTATTATTAGTTACATTTAGTCATTCATTTACACTTACAAAGAAACTGATTGCACTCATGGGAAATTTGAACATCAAAAAGCAGCCAAAGAAATATGATGTCGTTATTGTAGGCTCGGGAGCCGGAGGTGGTATGGCCTCTTATGTTTTATCAAAAGCAGGTTTGAAAGTATGCCTGCTGGAAGCCGGCCCCATGTATGATCCGGCAAAGAATGTAACACAGTTGAAAGGCCCATGGGAAAGCCCTCGCCGCGGCGCCAGTACCAAGTTTCGTCCCTTCGGCGATTTTGATGCCTGTTACCATGGCTGGGAAATAGATGGCGAACCTTATACCCATGCTCCAGGTACCGAATGGGATTGGTGGCGTGCCCGAATGCTGGGTGGAAGAACCAATCACTGGGGACGTATCTCCCTCCGCTTTGGGCCAAAAGATTTCAAAAGAAGAAGTATTGATGGCCTCGGCGACGACTGGCCCATTGGATATGAAGATGTGAAACCATACTATGATGCAGTAGATAAATTAATTGGTGTATTTGGCACCAATGAAGGATTGGAAAATGATCCGGATGGATTCTTCCTGCCACCACCAAAACCAAGATTGCATGAGTTGATCATTAAAAATGCTGCCACCAAAGCTGGTGTAAAAGTTATCCCATCACGTCTTTCCATATTAACCAGGAAAATAAACAATGAAAGAGGCGCCTGTTTTTTCTGCTCGCAGTGCAACAGAGGCTGCCAGGTATATGGTGACTTCTCTTCTTCATCTGTATTGGTGAAACCGGCCATTGCCACCGGCAATATTGATGTGGTGGCCAACGCCATGGCAAGGGAAGTATTAACCAATAAAGAAGGGCTTGCTACCGGTGTTTCCTATGTCAGCAAAGATGATATGCAGGAATACCAGGTGGAAGGAAAAGTAGTGATACTGGCTGCCAGTGCCTGCGAAAGCGCCAGGTTGTTGCTGAATTCAAAATCACAGCGCCACCCGAACGGCCTTGCCAATGACAGTAATGTAGTCGGAAAATATTTGCACGATTCTACCGGTGCTGCTTTGGGTGGTTATCTTCCCAATCTTTTCGGACGTAAGCGTTACAACGAAGATGGTGTTGGTGGTATGCACGTATACTCTCCCTGGTGGCTCGATAATAAAAAACTCGATTTCCCCCGTGGTTATCATATTGAATACTGGGGTGGCATGGGCATGCCGGCATACGGGTTTGGTATGGGCATGGAAGGAATGAATGGAAAATATGCAGTGAATGGTGTAAAGAAAGAAGCAGGCGGCTATGGTAAATCACTGAAAGAAGATATCCGCTTCTTTTATGGTGCGGGTGTGGGCATGGCCGGTCGCGGAGAAGCACTGGCGCTGGAAAGCAACTATTGTGAAATAGATCCAAGCGTTGTAGATAAATTCGGTATACCTGTTTTGCGTTTCAATGTAAAATATTCCGATCATGAAATCAAACAGGCGAAACACATGAAGGAAACTTTTAAGGAAATCATGCATGAAATGGGCGCCGTAATTACCTGGGGTGCAGATGACGATGAAAAAAACAACTGGGGACTTGAGTCACCGGGTAAGATCATTCATGAAGCGGGTACCGTTCGTATGGGAAATGATCCAAAAAAATCTGCCCTGAACAAATGGAGCCAGGCACATGATTGCAAAAATGTTTTCGTGGTAGATGGCGGACAGTTTGTAAGCCAGGCAGATAAAAACATTACCTGGACCATCCTCGCACTGAGCATGCGCGCGTCTGAATACATCGTAAGTGAAATGAAGAAAAATAATTTGTAAGAAAAGGGCGAATGTTTAAGGTAGAAGGTTGAAAATGGACGTCAAAATTAAAAATGCAAAAATCAAAAAGAGAAACTAGAAGCGAGAAGTGAGGAGTTAAGAATACAGGAGACAGGAGTCAGAAATAAAATTCCAAATCCCAAATTCCAAATCCTTAACTACGATCCATGAACCATAAACTATGAGCTGCCAACCATCAACTATTAACCATTTGCTATTAACCATTATCTACTAACTAAAAACCATTCAAATAACCATGGACAGAAGAAAATCCATAAAAGCATTGGTCATGGGAACGGTTTCAACAGGTGTGCTGATTGAAGCCTGCAACAATCCCGAGACCAAGATTGAAGCCAAAAAAGAAGAAGCCGTACTGAATTACGATCGTACGCCACAGGAACTGGCAGATTATAAAAAGCTGATGGCCGATAAGTTTTTTACCGATGATGAAATGGCGACCATTACGGTACTGGCTGATATCATCATTCCAAAAGACGAAGTAAGCGGCAGTGCTACAGAAGCAGGTGTGCCCGCGTTTATCGAGTTTATCGTAAAAGATATGCCGCATCACCAGGTGCCGATGCGCGGCGGCCTTCGCTGGCTGGATATGCAATGCCTGAAGCGATATGAAAAAGCTTTTAAAGATTGCACAGCACAGCAGCAAATAGAAATGGTTGATCTTATTGCCTATCCCGAAAAAGCAAAGGGCAATCATGAACTTACACAAGGTGTTTCTTTCTTTAATAAAATGCGTGACCTTACTGCTACCGGTTTTTACACTACGCAAATGGGTGTCAAAGACCTCGGTTATGTAGGCAATCAACCTACTCAGTGGAATGGTGTACCTGACGAGGTATTAAAACAATACGGCCTTGCTTATTCTGACAAGGAATTGAAAGAATGTATTAGTTTTTAGTTTGGAATTGAGAGTTTATAGTTTTGAGTTTAAAGTTTAGCGTTTTGAGTTTGGTTCTTATTAATTGGGATTTGGAATTTGGCATTTGGAATTTTACTTCCGACTTCTGACTCCTGGCTCCAGATTGCATTTGGTTCTTGGATCTTAGAATTTGAAATTTGGATTTGGAATTATTAATTATCCACTCCTGACTACTGACTCCTGACTCCAGACTTCTGGCTACTCAAAAAAAAGCCCCGGACAACCGAGGCTCTTTCTTTTTAGATACAGATATCTTTTATTGCAGTTGCTTTTTTGCAAGCGCCATATTGTGCTGGTTCACCATATCATTCATCACATTTACTGTTTCATCAAGATAAAGATCATTGCGCAGGTTTTTCAGCCATGCTTTAAAACGCTCGTCCTTGTCTTTATCATTTACATACTTGTTGATATCATCCGGCAGTGCCGCTACTTCCAGTTCTTTCGGAAGTTTGTTCAATGATTCAAGCTGTTTTACCGTCGCGCTGATTTTCTTTTTCTCATCGCGGTATTTTTCCAGGTTCAGTGAATACACTTTATCATTCTCCTTGGCAAGCCATTCAGTATTTGTTTTGATCAGGTTAAACGCCGGGTTATTGGTTACCCTTGCCTGGCTGCTGTTACGCAATGAAATAGGATCGTATCCATATTTCCAGGGTGAATAATCTGCTTTTTGGATTTCATCCCAGGGCAATGCATCGGGATCATCTTTTTCACGCAGCTTCGAATATTCCAGTACATCCGGAAGGATGATATCGGAAGCAACACCACGCAATTGTGTAGAGCCGCCGTTGATGCGGTAAAACTTCTGCAGGGTGAGTTTAATAGTGCCCAGGTCGCTGTTGGCAGACATAAAGCCCATTTCCTTATCCAAACCGATATTGCGCTGCACGGTGCCCTTACCATAGGTAGAAGTGCTGCCGATGATCAGGCCACGCTTATAATCCTGGATAGCAGCAGCAAATATTTCAGAAGCAGAAGCGCTGAATTCATTTACCATCACGGCCAGCGGTCCATCATACAATACTGTTTTATCGCGATCACGCAGTACGCTTGGTTTGCCATCCCTGTCGCGCACCTGTACAATCGGTCCTTCTTCTACAAACAGGCCCACCATCTTTACTACGTCGTATAAAGAACCACCACCGTTGTTGCGGAGGTCCATAATGATACCATCTACTTTTTGCTCTTTCAGTTTAATGATTTCCTTCGCCACATCATCTGCACAGCGGCGTCCTTTGGGATCATCAAAGTCAGCATAAAACTCAGGAAGATATATAAACCCGATTTTTGACTTGCCATTAGATACAATGGAACTGCGGGCAAATGTTTCGTCCTGTACAATCTCATCACGGATCAGTTTTACCACTTTCACATTTCCGTCTGCTTTGCGAATGGTCAATCTAACCTCAGTACCTTTTTTACCACGGATGATTTTTACGGCGTCGGTTACGAAATAGCCGGTCAGGTCAACAGGTTCTGCTTCACCCTGTGCCACTTTCAGTACGATATCACCTACATTAAATTCACCACTCTTCCAGGCCGGGCTACCGGTTACGATAGAACCAATTTTTATATTACCATCGTCTTCACGAAGAGAAGCGCCGATACCATAAAACTTACCACTCATTTCTTCATCGAAATATCTTTTGTCAACAGGCGGGAAATAATCTGTATGCGGATCCATCGTTTGTGTGATGGTATTCACATAGCGGTTGAACAATTCATCCACCGTATATTTTGCCTTGTAGTTATCAAATGTGCGGTCCATGATGCGCATCACCCTGTCGCGTGCGTCCTTTTCCATTTGTTCATTCGATTTCATCACATATCCTTCCTTGCCCTTGTTTTTTTCCTGTGTTTCCATCATGTCCACATAGCGATCCAGCACCATATACTTAAGGCGTTTGCGCCAAAAATCCCTGCGGTCTGCATCGCTGCTGAGGAAATCGCGTTTTTCCGGATCGCCTACCAGCATTTCATCCTTGGTAAAGTCGAAAGGTTTGGACAATATTTCCTTGTAGATTTTTTCTGCTTCGGGCATCCGTTTTAAGAATACTTCTTCCACAGCGGGAACAAAGTTTACCGGGCCACCCAGTATCTCGTCGTCGATTTTTGTTTCGTATTTACGAAGTTCCTGTACATCTGACTGGAGGAACATGCTTTTATCCTGGTCGATATTGGCGAGGAATTTCTTGAAAATCTCTTTTGAAAATTTATCGTTGATGTCTTTGGGACTGTAGTGAATTTCGGAAAGCATTTCCCCCACATTGTGGAGGATCTTTTCATATTTGGTGGGAGGATTGCTGCCACCGGTTCCAAAGCTACGGAAAGCGATAAAAATCCCTGCGCCCAGCACCATCAGGAGAATGGGTAAACTTCTTCGGCTAAACATAAATTGTATGAATTTTTGCATTGACTCCAAAAATAACGATAAATAATATGGCTTGTTGCCCCCGGGAACCAGAATTAACAGCCGCTTGACCAATAAATTACATGAATGGGGGAACTTGTTAAAAACGACAATACCGGAGCAATATTCATGCCCCGGTATTGATGGGTTACCTACGGTACTCTTTTCGAACCAATTTATTAAAGATTTAAAAAGTCTGGCCAATCTTTTGACTGCCTAACCTCTAAGAATTTCCTTTCTAACAAAATGATATATAGCTAATTACAATACTATAATTATGATTACTGATAAAAACTATCTGGCATTTATAAGCTCATTAAAGCAAGAGATCATAAAAAGCCGATACCAAGCTGCAAGGCTTGCCAATAGAGAGCAATTGTTATTATATTTTAAGACTGGAAGAATGCTTTCAGAAAAGGTTAAAGCCCAAAAATGGGGCACCAAGGTACTGGAGCAGATAGCAACAGACTTACAAAGTAACCTACCTGGATTAAAAGGTTTCTCTTTTACAAACCTTAAAAAGATGAGGCAGTTTTATGAAGCTTATCCCAATTTGGAAATCGGGCCGTCAGCGACGGTCCAAATCGAAGACCCCAATTTAGATGATAAGGCTAATGCAATTGGGCCGTTGCCAACGATCCAATTAGAAGCATTTTACAGCATCAGTTTTACTCATCATGTCCTGCTACTAAACCGGTGCAAAAAAGCAGAAGAAAGATTATTTTATATTGAAAACTCGGCAACGCAGTTTTGGTCAGTTAGTGTTATGGAGCATCAGATTGATGCCAAACTGTTTCAGAAGCAAGGCAAGTTGCCCAATAATTTTAAGAGTACAATAAGAGAATCTTTAAAGCCTTCGGTTCTAAAGGTATTTAAGGACGAATACTTGCTTGATTTTATTGCTGGTGATGAATTGGAAGACGAACGCCATATTGAACAACAGGTAGTCTTAAACATCCGAAATTTTATACTACAAATGGGCAAAGGTTTTTGTTTTATTGGTAATCAATATCGAATTGAAGTGGATGGGGATGAATTTTTTATTGACCTTTTATTCTTTAACCGTCATTTACAATGCCTGGTGGCTTTTGAGTTGTTATGTTGTGTGCAACATAACAATTCATATGTTGTCAAGCCAGTTATGTGTTGTTAAATGGTTTGCAAGTTATTTCTCAATAGTTTTTGCTGTTACAAGATAACATAAAAACTATTTCGCTTAAATGGAGTTTAGAAAGCTCATTAAGTCTTTGTTGTTC
>JBGALE010000005.1:0-298074 GCA_044223995.1 Chitinophagaceae bacterium | reverse complement strand
AAATTGTTTTTCGGGAAGCGCGTTGATACTGACAAAGACCACGGAACGCCTTCACAAAAATAAAACTGAATGGAGCAAAAAAATCATTCTGTTCTCGGCCTTGCAGTCATTGTAGCTGCGCTGGGATATTTCGTGGATATTTACGATTTGCTGTTGTTTAGCATAATTCGGATCCCATCGTTAAAATCGCTGGGACTGGACGATGCAGCAATAGCAAAAGATGGACTAAAAATCATCAATATCCAAATGATGGGGCTCCTGGTAGGTGGAATATTTTGGGGCATTCTTGGAGATAAAAAAGGGCGTTTGAAAGTTTTATATGCTTCTATCATTTTGTATTCTTTGGGAAATATTGCAAACGGTTTTGTACAAACTGTCAATCAGTATGCTGCTGTACGCTTTATCACAGGATTGGGCCTGGCAGGCGAACTCGGTGCGGGAATCACACTGGTGAGTGAATTGTTGTCGAAGGAAAAGAGAGGAATTGGGACATCATTCGTTGCAGGAGTTGGATTAACAGGGGCGGTATTTGCTTTTTTTATTAAGCAGAATTTTGAATGGAGAACCTGTTATTTCATAGGTGGTGGATTGGGCTTTGTATTATTATTTTTAAGAGTAGGTGTCCTTGAATCGGGAATGTTCAAAGACGTTCAGCAGAAAGATATCAGCAAGGGTAACTTTTTTATACTTTTTAACAATGGGAAAAGATTAAAAAAGTATTTAACCGCCATACTAATAGGCCTTCCAACCTGGTATGTAATTGGTATTCTCATTACTTTTTCAAAAGAGTTTGGCGCTAAAATGAATATAGCCGGTAATATTGATCCCGGAAAAGCAGTGATGTTTGCCTATGCTGCCATTTCTATTGGCGATGTGGCGGTAGGCTTTATCAGTCAATGGTTCAAAAGCAGAAAAAAAGCAGTTTATTTATTTTACTGTATAACGGCCGTATCAATTGCGTGGTTTTTCAGTTTGCAGGGACAGAGTGTAAATATGTTATATCTCGTTTGTGCAATCCTGGGTTTTGGTACAGGTTTTTGGGCAATTTTCGTAACGATGGCTGCAGAGCAATTTGGAACTAATATCCGCGCTACCGTTGCAACGACTGTTCCCAACATGGTGCGAGGTTCATTGAATTTAGTTTCCTGGCTTTTTATCGCAATGCAGGGTTCACTTGGATACCTGAAAAGCGCCTGGATGACAGGGATCATTGTAATGTTTATTGCAGTCGTATCCCTGATCTTTACAGAAGAAACATACGGTAAAGACCTAAATTATGTGGAAGACCAGCTACCAGTATAATCGTAATTTCCAGATATTATTTTTATCATTTGCTTGGAGGTTTATTAATGAAATTCTTACTCATACGATTTAGTTCTATTGGCGATATAGTATTGACCACTCCTGTTGTGCGCTGCCTGAAAAAGCAGGTGGCTACCGCTGAAATACACTTTCTCACCAAGCGATCCTATTCAACTATTGTAGAAGCAAATCCTTATGTTGACAAAGTACTGTACCTGGAAGATAACCTGGATGCAACAGTAAACATACTGCAGCAGGAAGATTACGATTATATCATTGATCTGCACCACAACCTGCGTACACTGAAAGTAAAAAGGGCATTGAAGAAAAAAGCATTCTCCTTTAATAAACTCAATATTGAAAAATGGATGCTGACAGCTTTAAAAATAAACAAGCTGCCGGCTGTGCATATCGTAGACCGTTATATGCAAACTGTTTCTTCGTTTGGTGTTAAAAATGATGGGGCAGGGCTTGATTATTTTGTACCGGAAGAAGATGTCGTGGATGAATCGGATATACCCGCATCGCATCATGCAGGTTATATAGGTCTCGTCATAGGCGCAGCGCACAACACCAAGCGATATCCAATACACAAACTGCAAAAATTTTGCGATGCATTGGATCACCCGGTTATTATAATGGGTGGAAAGGAAGATGCAGCAAACGGCGAATTACTATCTGCCATCAATCCATTTAAAATTTATAATGCCTGCGGCAAATTCAACCTCAATGAATCGGCCGATTTGGTCAGAAGGGCTAAACTGATCATCAGTAATGATACAGGGCTCATGCATATTGCTGCTGCTTTTAAAAGACCCGTGATTTCTTTATGGGGAAATACCATTCCCGGGTTTGGTATGTATCCTTATTACGGCGATAATTTCCTGCACAATTACAATCGGGGAAATAATACCGCGAATCAGCAAAAACTTCCCTACGATATTATGGAAGTAAATGATCTGTCCTGCAGGCCCTGCTCAAAAATTGGCTATGATAAATGCCCGAAGAAACATTTCAGGTGCATGGAGAAAATCAGCGAACAGGATTTGCTGGCACAATGCCTCACCCGCCTGAAATAAAAGTTGGGTTTATTTTATATGCTGCCCGGTCCACTCACCTGTTTTATCAAACAGGTTGTAACCAATTACCGAATCAAAACAAAGGTAGTAGCCGGTCCACTGGCCTTCGAGGTTGAATTGGTTGTAAGTGCCCTTGGCTGTTTTTATATAAAAACATTTCCAGTTGGCATCTTTGTCGAATTCCATCATAATGGTTTGACTGTAAGGCGTGATATAACCGGATACATTATCATCCTTGTCGAATAGATAAAGACCTTTCCAGCGGCTGAATTTTGGAGAGAGATACAGCATGAACATTGGGTTCATATCCTGGTTGGTCAGGGGATTTACCTCATTATTCTTTAACGGGTTGATGCCATCCACATGCTCCGGGCTGATAAGACCATTTTTCAATGGGTTGATATTCCAGTTCATCTTTGGATTGATGGCCGAATTAAAACCCGGATGTATAACATTATTATGCTGTGGGCTTAAGGTAAGATCAAGACGGGGATCGTGTTTCGCATCCAGTTGCTGGGCCCGGGATTGATTATAACAAAGCGACGATAAAACAAACAGGGTAAAAATCTTCCTCATAAGCGGTTTTTGTGTAATTGACAGATGTTTCTTTAATAGACAAAGGAACGACCGAAGGAGATTTTCATGGAAATGTGATCCAGAGATAAGGAGACAAATTTACAGCATAAAATCAAATATGCAAGATTAAATTAAGATGATATGCCGGGGTAAATGGTGAAAAAGCAGTAGGCGCCCACGTTAGTTTTTAGTCACCATATCAACCGACCTGAGTTTGCTGCCGATGAGGTTTTTTTCGGCGGAAGAAGTAGTGAGCGTGTGGGCCCTGGCCAGGTAGGTACGGGCAATCACCAGGTCGCCGGTTTTGATATAGAGATCACCCAGCACCGCATTGTAGATATAGTGTTGTTCCAGCAGTTCCCCAATATTTTCAATAGCCATAATTTCGCTGATGGCTTCGGTGGTGCGCCCCAATTGTGACAGTACAATAGCGCGGTTTAAGATTACAACGGAGGTCCTTTTTTCGCGCAGCAATAAGTCGTAAAGTTCCAGCATCCGCTCCCAGTTGGTAGAAGTAAAGTCTTTTGACAGGCAATGTTCTGCGGCAATGGCTGATTCAATATGAAAAACTGATACCTGGTCGCCTTCCGACGATAGGGATAAGTAGTAATATCCCCTCTCAATCAGGTCGCGGTTCCATTTGCCGCGGTCCTGGTTTTCCAGCAGGATGATAGCATTATTATCGTCGACACGACTTTCAAAGCGTGATGCCTGGAAGCACATTAATGACAACAGGGCAAAGGTGGCGGGCTGTTTGCCAGCGGGATGGTCAGACAATAACAGGCAGAGGCGCATGGCTTCCGCACAAATATCCTCCCTGATCAATTCATCTGCTTTTTGTGAATTGTATCCTTCATTGAATAACAGATACAATACCGTATACACGATATCGAGGCGATCATCTAGTTCATTACCCGAAGGGATTTCGAGTTGTATTTGATTTTCCCTGATAAATTGTTTGGCCCGGGTAAGTCTTTTTTGAATGGCGGCTTCATTGGTAAAAAGCGCTTTTGCAATTTCGCTGGCGCCAAAACCGGAAACAGTTTTCAGCGTAAGCGCTACCTGGTCGGCGGGTTTTAAGGAAGGATGACAACAAGCAAAAATCATTTGCAACTGGCTGTCGGCAATTTCACGGTCAAGAAAAAAATGCCCGATCGTTGATTCAGTTTCCTGCTGCAACTGCCGGGCAATTTCTGCTGAATATTGATGAAAATTCTGTTGCCTGCGGATGATGTCAATAGCGCGGTTTTTCGCTGTTTGCATCAGCCACCCGGATGGGTTATCCGGCATTTGGTGTAGCGGCCATACCTGCATCGCTTTTAAAAAAGCTTCCTGCACCACATCTTCCACCATTTCGAGGTTATGGATGCCGAAAATGCGGCTGAGCACTGCCACCATTTTTCCCGACTGGTGACGAAACAGGTGCTCAACAACCTGGCGGTGCGGGGAAGGTTGATTGTCCACGTGCAGATTAAAATTTCATGACTTCCCTGACTTCTACTTCGCCATTCAGCGGTAGGTCGGGGCAATCCTTTGCCATTTCAGTAGCTTCTTCAATAGAATTGGCTTTCACGATAAAAAAGCCACCGACTACTTCTTTGCTTTCTGCAAAAGGCCCGTCTGTAACAATTGCCTTTGGCCCTTTTACTTTTTTGGCAACTTGTGTTAATGCTTCACCGGCAACATAAACATTTTTTGCCTTCAGCTTATCGATCCACGAAAACCAAAGTTGCATGTTCGCCTGCATTTGTTCCGGGGTAGCCGCTGGCGCATTGGGGTTGTTCTTGAAAATGAACATAAAATCCTTCATAATAAAGTCAGTTTAATATGTTTACAAAATGATGAGCACTAACATGACGATCAGCCGGAAGGAACTGAGACAAAAATTAGATATTTTTTTCGGTATACCCGTTACCGAATAAAAAATTGGAGAACCCAGTGCTGATGAGTGCTGTTCATTTACTCGACAATTATTTTTTGAACCGATTTCAGGTTGCCCGAAATGAACTGTAAGGGGTATGTACCCCTGAGCTGCATTGGTAGTGCTACGCTTTGCCCTGCTGTATCACAAAAACCCTTTTGCCGTTGTGGAAGTGAACGTCATCATCACCAGTACATCCAGGAAGTACAATACCTTCCTTACTAATAAGTAAATGTTTTGCATATTTTCTTTTTTTACTGTGACAGGAGGGACAATGGGAGCAGGGATATGTTGATTTGCAGCAAAATCAATGAC
Organism: Chitinophagaceae bacterium; assembly: GCA_044223995.1. Taxonomy (GTDB): domain Bacteria; phylum Bacteroidota; class Bacteroidia; order Chitinophagales; family Chitinophagaceae; genus JACMLD01. The sequence continues at coordinate 292,881 of JBGALE010000005.1, read as the reverse complement.
CCAAAAGCAGGTAATAAAAAAAGGCCGGTAACCCGGCCTTTGAAAAATTACTTAACTATATAATAATTATAAAGTCTTCAGCACATCATTCATGCTTCTTACAGCAGCAGCACTCTTGTTAAACTCGGCCATTTCAGCCTCGTTCAATCCGAAGTCAATGATTTTTTCCCAGCCATTTTTACCAATGGTTACCGGTACGCCAAGGCAAATATCTTTTTGACCATATTCACCATCGAGCGCTACGCAGCAGGTAAACAATTTCTTTTCATCGCGTACAATGCTTTCTACCAGTGCTGCTCCTGCTGCACCCGGTGCATACCAGGCAGAAGTGCCAATGAGTTTGGTCAGTGTAGCGCCGCCCACCATAGTGTCTGCAACAATTTGTTTTTGCTGATCAGCACTGAGGAATTTTGTCACCGGTGCACTGTTCCAGGTAGCCAGGCGGATTAAAGGAATCATCGTTGTATCGCCATGCCCACCGACTACCACTGCGTTCAGATCTGCAGGGCTGCAGCCGAGGTGCTGGCTCAGTTGATATTTAAAACGCGCACTGTCTAATGTTCCACCCATTCCAATAATACGGTTTTTGGGAAGACCTGTTGCAGTCAGTGCGAGATAAGTCATGGTGTCCATCGGGTTGCTGATGATGATCAGGATGGCATTGGGAGAATATTTCAAAATATTTTCAGCTACACCTTTCACAATACCTGCATTGGTGCCAATCAATTCTTCACGAGTCATGCCTGGTTTCCTTGGCAAACCTGAGGTAATCACTACCACATCGCTGCCGGCTGTTTTAGAATAGTCGTTGGTACTACCGGTAATTTTTGTATCGAATCCAAGCAGTGTGGCTGTTTGCATCATATCCTGGGCCTTTCCTTCAGCCAGGCCTTCTTTGATATCCAGCAACACCAGTTCGGTAGCCAGCTCTTTGCGCGCAATATTATCGGCACAGGTAGCTCCTACGGCACCGGCACCTACAACAGTAACTTTCATCGGAAATTATTTTATGAGGTAAAAAATATTTGCGCTGCAAAGGTAAAGGGATGCGCAATAGCACGAAATAACTTTTTTCCTGTTAACTGTCTGTTTAAAAAATACCCGACCGCATTCTTGCTGCGGTATAAAAATCCCAGATGCAAAGATTATTCTGAAGATTTGATATCGAAAGCTTCCAGTATTTTATCCATGGGCTGGTTCCCCTCAAAAGTGGTAAGCAGGTTGCCTTTTTTGTCGTACAACGCCAGGTAAGGCAGGTTCTTCATCTTAAAATAAGGTGGCAGGAAAAAATGAACATCCCTCCCCAGTTTTATATTACTGTATTTGGCAAGCTGGTATTTCTGGTAAAAGCCCACCATTTCTTCAAAAGGCTGGTAAGTGGCCATTACTATCTGTACGTCCTTTAGTTTTTCGATGAAAGCAAGTATGTCTTCCGTCTGGTGCTGGCAATGCGGGCAGTCCGGGCTGAAAAACATAATAAGGGTGTTGTGCTTCTTCAGGATATTATCGCGGGTAAGGTGCGTACTACTATCTGTCTGCAACAGATCAAATGGTGGAATGGTAGGAAAGCGCTTGTAAGGTGGTTCCTGGTTGCTGGCAGCCTGCTGGGCCAGGGAAACAGTACTGGCGATCAGGCAGATAAATAATACTGGTAGTAGTTTTTTCAACGATACGTTTATTTGAGTCAAAAATACTCTGCTTGACAAAAATGCACACTTAATGCCAAACTTTTAACAATTTAATTTTGGAGAATTACGAAAACCCCGTAGCTTTACGAAAATTTCGTAGATATGCTGGAAAAATTGACACGACAGGAAGAAGAAGCCATGCTGGCCATCTGGAAAACCGGCGAAGGCAACGTAAAGACTTTTTTGGAGAATATGGACGGTAATATTCCGCCTTATACAACGCTGGCTTCCACCATTAAAAACCTTGAAAAGAAAGGATACCTTGTCAGCAGGCAGGTAGGAAATATGTACCTGTACAAGCCAGCTATTGAGGAAGCAGAATATAAAAAACAATTCCTGACCAGCGTAGTGAAAAATCATTTTGATAACTCCTACAAAGACCTGGTTGCTTTTTTCGCGGAGCAGAAGAAAATCTCCCCGAAAGAATTGAAGGAGATCATCGATATGATCGAAGGAAGAAAAAAATAAATTCAATTGTTTGATCATCTATTAAGCCAACATCAATGCAATTCCTCCTGCAATACCTGGTAAAGTTTTCCCTCAGCCTCGCCTTGCTGTATATATTTTACAGGGCAGTATTGCGGCCGCTGACATTTTACCAGTGGAACCGTTTCTACCTGCTGAGTTATTCACTGCTAAGTTTCCTGATACCTTTTATCAATATTACACCCTGGGTGAAGGAACGCGGCATTGATGACAGCAAACTGGTGAATGTAATACCAGCATGGCCAAATTACACCTTACCGCAAGATGCGGGTACCATCAACACGACCAGCTTTTGGCAAAGGTTAAGTATGGTAGAATGGGTATTGATATTCTTTGCAGTTGGCGCTGTAGTCATGCTCCTGCGTGTGTTCATGCAATACCTGAGTTTGCGTCATATAAAAAGGAATGCAGTATTACTGGAGGCCAGCGGCGCAGTGCAATTGTATGAAACCAGCTCACCAGTCAGTCCATTTTCGTTTGGGTCATCTATTTATTTCAACCGTTCGATGCACAGCAGCGAAGAATTGCAGCGCATCATTCAGCACGAGTTTGTGCATGTACGTCAAATGCATACCATTGATTTGCTGCTGGGAGAGTTGTTGTGTATTGTAAACTGGTTTAACCCATTTGCATGGGCAATCAGGTATGCCATCCGGCAAAACCTGGAATTCATTGCAGATAATAATGTTGTGGAAAATGGTATTGATAAGAAAGAATACCAATACCTGCTTTTAAAGGTAATCGGTGTTTCAAAGTATAGTATAGCCAATAATTTCAATTTCTCGAATTTAAAAAAACGTATAGCCATGATGAACAAAATGAAGAGTGCCAAGCTGCACCTTACCAAATTCTTATTTGTACTACCCCTTTTATCGGTATTGCTGGTTGCCTTCCGGGAATATAAAAAGGAAGAATCAAAAACGGTTTCCGTGGCAGGATTAGTGATAGATGCCGTTAGCATGCAGCCACTGGACCATGCTACGATTTATTGCAGGGAAAAAAATATCACTGCAGTAACCGATGAAAGAGGGTATTACCTGATAGAGTTGCCATATGAAAACAAACCACTTCAATTTACATTACAGGTTTCCAGGAAAGGGTACAGCGGATTGCACCAGACAGAAAACTGGGGGAATTTTTATGAAGATCATATACGCAGCCTATATGGAAATACGATCGAATTGTTTGGTCTTACCAAGACCGCGATGGGCAACAGGGGCTTTTCCACGCTGGCTGGCAATGTGCCGGATAAAAAAGGGTTGAATTACGATTATATTGTTACCAGGCTCGACCAGTTGAAAAAGGATATGAAATATAACAGCGTAATGTTGAAAGATACCATCCCTGTACCACCTCCACCACCGACCACTGTTATGGATGCACCGCAACCACCTGCTAAAACGATCACCCTGCCGGATAATGTTGAAAGCATCAACATCCATAAAGATGTTAATAGTAAAAAAGGAGTCAACGCCAACATCGTTACCGTTACACTAAAAAACGGCACAAAAGAAGTTTACCACCTGAATGATCCCAAAGAGAAGTCAGCCTATATTAAAAAATATGGTGAATTGCCCGTAGCGCCAACTCCGCCCGCGGGTGCCCCCGTACCGGCTGTAATAATTCCTGATGGGGTTACTGTTGAAAACGAAATCCCTTCAAATAAGGCCCAGGTTGTAATACCCGACGACGGAGTACAGGTTCAGCAGGTGAATGGCAATGTTGTTATTCACGGTATTGTCAACGATCAGGTAAATGCGCCGCTGTATATCATTGATAAAGTTGAACAACCTATTGGTATCAACATTAACACAGTCGTTAAACCGGATAAGATTGAAAGTGTCAATGTTATCAAAGGTAAAAAAGGTGAAACGCTGTACGGACTGAAAGGGAAAAATGGCGTTATAGAAATCACCACAAAAAAGCCACTCATAATAATTGACAGCGTGGAGCAGGTGGTGGATGTAAAGATTGATAATGTTGTTAAAGTGGACAATATTGAAAAGGTAAACGTCATTACCAAGGCAGATGCGGTAACCAAATATGGCGAAAAGGGAAAAAACGGCGTAGTTGAAATCATCACCAAGACACCTTTGTACTTTATCGATGGTGTTGAGCAGCCTAAAGGTAAGAATTCATTGAAAGAGTTAAGTCCTGATGATATTGATTCCATGACAGTACTGAAAGACGAAACGGCTGTAAAGAAATATGGTGAAAAAGGCAAGAATGGGGTGATACTCATCATCACTAAGAAAAAAGCAGGAAAATAATAAGAAATTACAAGCCGGGTAATCACCCGGCTTTTTTATTTCCCAACCCAACATTTCTGTTTTGTGCTGTAGCCATTTTACTGTAGCTTTGCCGCCTCTAAATTTTCGTTTTTTATGGCAACAACTGCAGATATCAGCCGCGGAATGATCATTAAACTGGATGGCAGTTTATATTCCGTTGTAGAGTTTGGTGAAAACAAAACAGCCCGTGCCGCTGCTAAAGTGTGGGCAAAATTAAAAGGTGTAGACAATACACGCAGTATTGAAAAAACATGGAACAGCGGCGATAATATTTTCCCGGTTCGAGTTGAAAAGAAAGATTATCAATACCTGTACAAGGATGATACCGGGTACAGCTTTATGGATAATGAAACATTTGAGCAGGTAACGGTTGCAGAAAACATGGTAGATGCGCCGCAGTTTTTGAAAGAAGGTCAGCAGGTAAGTGTGGCCTTCAATACAGAAACCGAACTGCCGATGAGTGTAGAGCTGCCCGATAAAATTGTTATGCAGGTAACTTACAGCGAGCCTGGCGTAAAAGGTGACACTGCCACACGCACACTGAAGCCCGCGAAAGTGGAAACAGGGGCTACTGTTATGGTTCCGTTGTTTGTTAATGAAGGCGAAATGATTCGTGTGAATACCAAGACGGGTGAATACGTAGAACGCGTTAAATAACTTGTCCTTTTGTGAAATAATCGTACTATATTGTAAAACCCGGAGCAATTCGGGTTTTGCCTTTGATAGACATTTGGTTAGGCTAAAATCCTTTGCATTCAAAAAATGCTGGTTCAGACTTTTCTCTTATCTTAGCCGCCCATTATTAACTGAAAAATAAGCCATATGGATTTTAAACAAATTCAGGAGCTGATTCGATTAATTAACAAATCCAACATCGGGGAAATAAGTGTAGAAGAGAAGGGATTTAAAATTACTATCAAACAAAAACAAGACCAGGTGCAACAGGTTATCAGTGCTGCACCTGTATATACCGCCGCACCACCAGCGGCTGCAACAACTCCTGCGGCGGCAGCCACCGCACCGGCAGCTGAAAAGCCCAAAGCGGCAGAACCGGCAGCATCCAATCTTATCACCATTAAAAGCCCTATGATCGGCACGTTTTACCGCCGCCCGTCTCCCGATAAGCCACTGTTTGTGGAAGTGGGCGATGAGATAGCACCCGGTAAAGTAGTTTGCATCATCGAGGCTATGAAGCTCTTCAATGAAATAGAAGCCGAAGTAAAAGGCAAAATAGTGAAGATATTGGTGGACGACGCTTCGCCGGTAGAATACGATCAGCCATTGTACCTGGTTGAACCCAGTTAACAAATGTGAAAATGTGTAAATATGCAGATGTGTAAATGGAATTTCAATATCACATTCGCAAATTTTCGCCTTAATCACAATACCCTGATGTACCAATACAATTAAAAATGTAAATGCGGAAATGTAAAAGCAGGATTCTTCATTATCACACTTCTACATTTTCTTATTTGTCACATTAGTAATGTCTATGTTTAAAAAAATATTAATTGCGAACAGGGGAGAGATTGCATTGCGGGTTATCCGCACCTGTAGGGAGATGGGGATTAAAACAGTGGCTGTTTATTCTACTGCCGATAAAGATAGCCTCCATGTAAAATTTGCAGATGAGGCAGTTTGTATCGGTCGCCCCCAGAGCATGGATTCGTATCTTAACATCCCTCATATTATGGCAGCGGCAGAGATTACGAATGCCGACGCCATTCACCCCGGGTATGGTTTTCTCGCCGAAAATTCGAAGTTTGCACAAATCTGCCTCGAGCATGGTATTAAATTTATCGGGCCAACGCCTGACATGATCAATGCCATGGGCGATAAAATTACTGCAAAGGAAACAATGATCAAGGCAGGTGTTCCGGTGGTTCCCGGTGGTGAGGGCTTACTGGAAAGTGTTGATCATGCCAAGGGTATAGCAAAAGAAATTGGTTACCCCGTTATATTAAAAGCAACTGCCGGTGGTGGTGGTAAAGGTATGCGCGTGGTATGGGAAGAGGGTGAAATAGAAAAGGCATTCAGCACCGCAAAAGCAGAAGCTGCTGCTTCCTTCAAGAATGATGGGGTGTATATGGAAAAATTTGTGGAGGAACCACGTCATATTGAAATCCAGGTAGCAGGCGATCAGTATGGAAAAGTTTGTCACCTCAGCGAAAGGGACTGTTCCATCCAGCGTCGCCACCAAAAGCTGGTGGAAGAATCGCCTTCACCGTTTATGACACCAGAATTGCGGCAGCGCATGGGCGATGCTGCTATTAAAGCCGCTTCGGCAATTAGTTATGAAAGTGTGGGCACTATCGAATTCCTGGTGGATAAGCACCGCAATTTCTATTTCATGGAAATGAATACGCGTATCCAGGTGGAACATTGCGTTACTGAAGAAGTGGTCAACTATGATCTGATCAAAGAACAAATCAAGATAGCCGCAGGCGAACCCATCAGCGGTGAAAATTATGAACCACAAATGCACGCCATTGAATGCCGTATCAATGCGGAAGACCCCTATAATGATTTTCGCCCTTCACCGGGAAAAATTACTGTATTAAATCAACCTGGGGGACATGGTATCAGGATTGATTCGCATGTATATGCAGGTTATACCATACCTCCATATTACGATTCCATGATTGGAAAAATAATTGCAACAGCGCGCACAAGAAATGAAGCCATCGATACCATGCACCGCGCATTAACGGAATATGTCATTGAAGGTGTAAAAACAACTATTCCCTTTCACCTTCAGCTCATGAAAGACGAACGCTTCCGCAGTGGTGATTTCAATACAAAGTTCCTCGAATCATTTACCTTACTATAACCGCTTAGGTTAGTAGACACAGGGCCCGGCTGAGAATGCCGGGCTTTGTTGTTTTATCACTGTTCGGTACCGTCTTTTTTGCCAGCCCTTCTTTCCTTCCGCAATGCTTTTGCCTTTTCTCTTTGCTCAGGGGTAAGTACTGAATCCACCTTGGCACTGCGTTCTTTCAACAATGATTTCATCATCTGCCTTCTTTCCTGCCTGTTAATGGTTGTATCTGATTTAATCTGTTGCGCCTTTTCTTTAAAACCTTTATTGGACGATTTTAATTCTTTTGCCTGCTTTTTGGAAAGACCCAGTTCGTCCCTCAACTTTATTTTCTTATCAGTGGTCGGTTTGAAATGAATGGTATCCCTTTTTTCCTGGGCAGCCGTTTGAAGGCTTGCTGCCAGTAATAGCAATGTAATGCCGGTAAGTACTTTCATGTTTGGGCTTATTTGTGTTTGGTAGAATCAGGTTCTGCTACATTGGTGTCTTTATATTTCTTTAATCTCTTTATTTGTTCGGGTGTGAGTATTTGCTGCAGTTTTCGCTGGCGGAGATACTGCTGCCATCTTTCTTCCCGTATCAGTTGTTGCAATTGTAATTTCTGTGCGTTGGTGAGGCGTAATTCTTTCAATAATCCCAGCCTGTTTTGCCGGGCAGCACCTGCCTGGGCCATGGTACAACATGAAAGAAAAACAAATAATATAAACAGGAAACACTTCTGCATAGCTATCGGTTACATAGAACAGGCTGATTGCGGAAGGTTTAACCGGGCTAAAAATTTTAATGCGAAAAGGCCACCGCCAGCTTTTCAGTCATTTGCTCCGCTCCGAAATAAGCCGCCAGTTTTCTGATGACAGCTTCTACCATTGCGTCAGGACAGGAAGCGCCGCTGGTGATAAGTATTTTTAGCGGCTGCTGTTTTGGTAGAAAATTGTGAGAGATGATTTCTTCCTTTGTATGGAAATTAAAATGTTGTATCGAATCGGCAGACAATATTTTTTCTTCGCTGCTGATAAAATAAGTGGGCAGTTTTTCTTCACACAATTCAACGAGGTGCGTAGTATTGGATGAATTATAACCACCGATGACGATCGCCAGGTGGGCAGGTGTTTGCAACATACCGCTTACAGCAGTTTGGTTGTCGTTCGTGGCATAACATAAAGTATCCCTGGTATCGGCAAATCGTTCGCCGATATTGGATTCATCGAGTTGGTAGTGTTGCATGATAACCTGCTTCAGGTATTCTGCAATAGACTGTGTATCGGAGGCGAGTTGTGTTGTTTGGTTAACTACGCCAAACCGTTGCAGGTCTTTTGTAATATCAAAACCTGGCGAATACCTGCCACTGAATGTTGAATAAAATTCTTCCTGTGGTTTTTCACCTGTAATATATTTCGCCAGTTCAATGGTTTCTTTCATATCATTTACCACTACAGAGGGGGCTGCAGAAGCAGCGTGTGAGAAAGTGGCACGGGTCTCTTCGTGTTTGGGTTTGCCGTGGATGACGATGCTGTAACCTTTTTCCGCTATTTGTTCGCTGCGGTTCCAAACCTTCTCTACAAAGGGGCAGGTGGTATTGTATTTTTCGGTAGGTATACCTTTATCGCGCAGCATTTTTTCTACTGGCAGTGTAGTGCCAAATGCGGGAATGAGAACGATATCGTTAGCCGTTATTTCATCAAATGAAATGATTTGTTTGCCTTGTGTATCCTGCAGGAAACGGATACCACGTTCCTCCAGGTCGGCATTAACCTGCGGGTTGTGTATCATTTCGCTGAGCAGGAATATTCTTTTGCCTGGGTTTTCGCCGATGGTGCGAAATGCAATTTCAATGGCATTTTCCACACCATAGCAGAAACCAAAATGACGGGCCAGGTAAATCTGCAGGCTGCCAAAATTGAGCAGGGTGGGCGTAAAATCTTTTTTTAATTTATCCTGTATCCTGCGCCGGTCCTTAATCGCTGTTATCAGCGGGCTGCGGTAGGTAATAGGAACATTGAATTGCTTCATACTTGGTTATAACAGGTGCAAAGGTACAAAGTTGGGATGGATGTAACAGAACCTGGGATAAACCAAAAAAACCGGCAATGAGAGGTAGCTTTTAATGTCGGCATGTATTGGTATATTGCCGCCTTAATTAATTTTCCGATAGTATTATTGTATGGAGAAAGAATTTAGCACCGTTAATTGGGCACACAGTACCAATATTTATGAAGTGAATGTAAGACAGTACACGGCCGAAGGGACATTTGCCGCCTTTGCGCGTGAGATGCCAAGGCTGCGCGATATGGGTGTCGAAACCCTTTGGTTTATGCCCATTACACCCATCAGTGCAGAAAAGCGTTTAAGCGTGCTGGGTAGTTACTATGCCTGTTCTGACTATACCAGTATCAATCCTGAATTTGGGACGCTGGACGATTTTAAAAACCTGGTGCAGCAGGCACATGCCCTGGGTTTTAAAGTACTCATTGACTGGGTAGCCAACCATACGGGATGGGATCACCACTGGACAAAAGAGCATCCCGATTTTTACCGCAGGAACCTCGGGGGAAATTTTTATGATCAGCATGGCTGGAATGATGTCATTGATTTGAATTACGATAACCCGGAGCTGTATACAGCCATGATCAATTGTATGCGCTTCTGGGTAGAAACCTGTGACATAGATGGTTTCCGTTGTGATATGGCGATGCTGGTACCGCTTGATTTCTGGCGCACAGCGCGACTGGAACTTGATACAATAAAACCTTTGTTCTGGCTCGCAGAATGTGAAGAGATCAATTACCACGAAGTATTTGACGCCAGTTATGCATGGAAATGGCTGCATAGGATGGAGGCTTACTGGAAAGGCCAAACTGATATTCATGGACTGGATGAAGTACTGCATTTCTATCAAACCATGTTTCCGTCGCATGCCATCCGCGCTTTGTTTACATCCAACCACGATGAAAATTCACACAGCGGCAGTGAATACGAAAGATTGGGTGATGCCGCAAAAGCTTTTGCGGTATTGTGCTGCACCTGGAATGGGCTGCCACTTATTTACAGCGGGCAGGAATTGCCCAATACAAAGCGGCTGCGCTTTTTTGAGAAAGATCAGATCGACTGGAATGGTACCTATGCACTGCACAATTTCTATAAAAGACTACTCACACTGAAAAAAGAAAATGAAGCGATGCGTGCCGGGGATTCAGCAGTAAGCACAACAAGACTGATAACTGATGCCAACCAATTTGTATTTTCTTTCCTGAGAAAGAAAGGTGATCACGAAGTTTTGGTGATCATTAATTTGTCGGGACTGGATAAACCGCTTGTACAAATTCACGATGCACAACTGAGTGGCTCGTTTACCAATATCTTCAGCGGGGCTGTTCGCGATTTTTCCAATGAAAAATATTTTGCGCTGCGGCCCTGGGAATACCAGGTGTATTCGAAATAAAATACAAAGACCGGAACCTATTACGGCACCGGTCTTTTATTTAAACGGATATGATTGGATTTTCCTTAATTGTCACTTCCAAGGCGGATAGTGTAAGGATACACTCCTTCGTACCCGGGGTAGATACCTTCAATTTTTACACTGCCATTCGGCGATTTTTCCAATTCCTTTTTCAAATCTTCCAGGTTTAGCACTTCCTTGCCATTAGCTTTAATAATAACAAAGCCATCTTCAATCCTTGTTTTGCTAAATGCACCTTTATCATCCATTGATTTTATCCTCACACCCCCTTTTACTCCATAGTCGGTTGCGTCTTTTTTATTGATGGTTTCCAGTTCAGCACCGAGTTTATCGAGTACAGAAGTTTTCACCACATCAGTATTGCCACTACTATTTTTTAGTAGAACATCGGCAGAATATTCTTTGCCATCGCGTACATAGTTCACTTTAATTTTATCGCCCGGGCGGTAGATGGCAATCTGTCCCACGAGGTCGGCTCCGGAATTCACCATGGAGCCATTAATTTTAGTAATGAAATCACCTTCCTTGATTCCCGCTGAAGAGGCACCGCCATCTTTTGTAACACCTGTTACATATACACCTTCACCTTCTTTAATACCATTTTGTTTTTTCACTTCATCGCTTAAGTTGTCGGGTGCATAGTTGATACCGAGGTAAGCTCTTTGCACTGTACCAAATTTCATCAGGTCGGCAATAATTTTCTTTACAATGTTAACCGGGATGGTAAATGAATATCCTGCATAAGAACCGGTAGGTGATGCGATGGCAGAATTAATACCAATGAGCTTGCCATCTGTATTGATAAGCGGGCCACCGCTGTTGCCGGGGTTAACGGCAGCATCAGTTTGTATAAAAGATTCTATTGGTGTTTTACTTTGCCTGCGGTTGATTTCAAGTGTTCTTCCTTTGGCACTTACAATACCCGCAGTAACTGTGGTCTCGAGGTTTAAAGGATATCCCACGGCCAGTACCCACTGTCCAACTTTTACATCATCCGAATTGCCATACAAGAGGAAGGGCAGGTTTTTCGCTTCAATTTTAATAATGGCCAGATCGCTGCTGGCATCGGTAGCAATCAACTTTGCTTTAAATGAACGCTGGTTGCTCAGTGTTACGGTGATGTCGTCTGCACCATCCACCACGTGGTTGTTGGTAACGATATAACCATCATCGCTGATAATAGCGCCCGAACCGGAAGCCATTTGTGGGAGGCTCCTGCTGCGGTCGCCAAAGAGGTCGTCAAACCCATCGCCGAATAAATCAGAGAACGGGTTTTTGCGGGGAAGGTTATTGGTTGCCTGTGCGTTTGTTTTTGTTTTTATATGCACAGTTGCTGGTATGGCTGCGCTGGCAGCTGCGGTAAAGTCGGCGGGTGCATTCAAAGCCCCGGTAAATTGTGCATAGTTGGCCGGCACCTTATTGGTATCCTGTTGTGCGGAGGCCTGGTAGAAATAAGTGTCTTTGTGTAGAATTTTACTGTAGGCCCACATGCTCCCGATGGCAGTAGCTGCACTAATTGTCATGATGGCCAGTACTTGTTTAAATTTCATACGTGTAAAATTTATTCAGTTCAAGTATTCAAATTAAATGCCTGATGCTATACAAAATAACGAAGCTGACAGTAATGCGTTTTCCCGCCCGAACTGTTTAACAAATGTTTTACTAACACTTTCGTACTTGTCACACACAAATCTACGAAAACCTTTGACAGCGGACGATTTGACATTGCTTTCATGACAACTAACGAATCATTAACCGGTACTTTCGATTAAATCGCCGATAAGAACTTCATGGTATCCACGCCGTCGGCAAAATCCGTGAGACTGGGTTGCTGTGCCTGTCCAAATGCTACGAGCCCGTTTCCAATAACGCACTGGATGTCCTGGTTGTTTTGCAGGCTGGTTATAACTGTTTCCCTATTGTCATAAAATGCGTAATTGAGCTGACCGATAGGGGAAAATACTGATTCATTTTCAATCAGCAGCAGGGAGTCGCTGGTCATGTAATAAATATTGTTGAGCAGGGCCAGGGCAAGCTGGTAATCGTAATTATTCCTGTATTTATTGTGGTCGAAAAAGTAACTGTATTTGCGGAAGGCATTTAACAACGGAGCGAAGTCATATTTTTCCGGGACAAATATCTTGGTCACGTTCCGGCAGCCAAGCCCGAAATACAGGTGCACGTCATCTGCCAGGTCATCCAGTTGAGCGGGGCTTTCATGTCCGTCCAATATAGCTACCGAAGTCCTGTTTCTCCGGATAATATGTGGGTATCTGCTGAAATAATAGTCAAAATACCGGGCGGAATTATTGCTGCCCGTGGCGATATAGGCGGAGCATCCCTTTAATAATGGTGCAAAGAGGGTTTGGCCCCGGAGGCCCGGTTCCCATTCCTCTATTTTGTCTATAATATGACGGATAAGGATGTCGTCTTTGGAAGAAGGTTTTACCAACGCCTTATGACCACTGAGAAAAACGCAGAGCCAGTCATGAAATCCTACAAGGGGGATATTGCCCGCCATCACCAGTCCAACAGTAGCCGGTGAAGTTTGTTCCTCAGGAAGCTGATAATTATCCGCGAAGCCGGAAAGTTTACCGGGATCAAGAAAAGCTGCCTGGATATTTTTAACAGCATGGGAAATGAAATCCTGGGTGAACCATGCGTTTTCACGCTCGGCTTTTATCTTCGTTTGTTGCCATATAGGATGATTGGCTGTAAAATAATCCGCCAGCCTAAATAATAAATTAATACGGTGTTGTAATTTCATTCGGCAGTAGTAAATTTGTGAGCAAAGGTAATTGTAAACAACCCATTAAAAATTGACCAATCATGGCTATCAAGATTACAGAAGAATGTATCAATTGCGGTGCCTGTGAACCTGAATGTCCCAACAACGCCATTTATGAAGGCGGCGTGGAATGGGCCATTGCAGATGGCACTACCGTAAAAGGATCTTTTACTTTATTGGACGGCACAGTTGTAAACGCGGATGACAAACAAGCGCCTGTCAGTGTAGACACTTATTATATAACGCCGAATAAATGTACCGAATGCCAGGGTTTTCATGAGGAACCACAATGTGCGGCAGTATGTCCCGTTGATTGCTGCGTTCCCGATGATATGTACAAGGAAACAGTGGATGAACTCATGGCAAAAAAAGGCAAACTGCATATTTGAGTTGTGCAAAACTTTCAGTGAAAGTTCTTTTTCCGGGTAAAAAATAGAGCTACCTTGACAGTAGGAATTACGATCGTTTTACCTGTAGCGTAAGCTACACTATATAGGCGGGTGATATGTTCCGCCGGTAATCAGGTGAAGGGGATAAGAAATACGACCTTCACCTTTTTTATTGCTGATTGCGAACCAATCGTTAGAATTTTCACAAGAGTTTTTCCATCTTGAATTTTTACTCAATATTTGCGTTATTGAATCCATTATTTATTCAGTGAAATCCCTCTGCTCATGTCCCAAAAACCTACTATTGCCTTTGTAACAGGAGGTTATTCCGGTGAGGCCGAAATCTCTTATAAAAGCGCCATCACCATTGAGAAAAACCTCGATCCGCAAAAATTCAATGTTTATAAAATTGATATCACACCCACTGCCTGGACCTATGTGACGCCAAATGGTAAGGCAGTAGCAGTAAACCGCGATAATTTTACGCTTACAATTGAAGGTGCTACCATTTCATTTGATGCTGTATTCATTGGTATACATGGCACACCGGGCGAGGACGGTAAACTGCAGGGATATTTCGATATGCTCAACCTGCCCTATACCAGTTGCGATGCGGCTACATCGGCCCTGACCATGAATAAGCGCTATACGGTAGCCGTGGCCGCTTTTGGTGGCATCAATGTTGCTAAGTCATTACACCTGTTCAGGCAGGTACCGGTATCGCCCGATGCGATTTTGCAACAATTGCAACTTCCGGTTTTTGTAAAACCTAACAGCGGGGGCTCCAGTATTGGGATGAGCAAGGTTACTAAGGCAGATGGACTGGCGGCTGCTTTGCAAAAGGCATTTAAGGAAGACGAACAGGTGCTGGTGGAAGAATTTATCAGCGGGCGGGAGTTTACCGTGGGTGTTTTTAAAACAGTAAAAGAAATAATTGTTTTACCGATTACTGAAATTATTACCAAGAAAGAGTTTTTTGATTTCGAGGCAAAGTACCAGGGTATGAGTGAAGAGATAACCCCGGCAAAATGTGATGATAGCATAGCGGAAAAAGTGAGAAAAGCTGCGCGCAATGTATATGAAGTGTTTAACTGCCGCGGTGTGGTGCGCATCGATTTTATTTACAACAAGGAAAAAGATGCACCCTATATGCTGGAAATAAATACCGTGCCCGGGCAAAGTGAGGCAAGTATTATTCCACAACAGGTGCGTGCCATGGGATGGGATCTAAAAGATTTTTATACTTCGCTGGTGGAAGAGGCACTGGGAAGAAAAAAATAGCGTTTACACCCTGCTGTGGATTTGAACGGATTGAATATATTTATAACGGCAGGATTTTTTACATAAAACAAACTACGTGTTTCAATTTATTACAAAACGACCGCTGTGGATGAACATACTTGTTGCCATCGCACTGGTGTTCCTGTTATTATTTCTATTTCTAACCTCGCTCGATTGGATAACACACCATGGAAAAATATTGCGCATACCACAGGTAACAGGTAAGAGCTTTGCAGATGCACAAAAAGAATTGGACAAGGCCGGCTTTGACGTGGTGATCCAGGATTCGGTGTATGTGGATACATTACCACCGCTGGCCGTTACCAAACAATTTCCTGATGCAGATGCCGTAGTAAAAGAAAACAGGAAAGTCTACCTCACAGTAAATCGTGCTGCTGCACCCATGATCAATATGCCGCAACTGGTGGGGCAAAGCTTCCGGAGTGCAGAAATCGTATTGAAACAATTTGGATTGAAACTGGGGGATACTTCTTATGTGCCCGATTTTGCAAAAAACTCTGTAAAGAACCAGTTGTATAACGGAAAAGAAATCTCCTTTGGCACCAAAGTACCCATGGGTGCATCCATCGATCTCGTATTGAGTAGTGGTATCAGTGATGTGGATATGTCTGTCCCCGATTTATTTGGAATGACATACAGCGAAGCGAAAATTTTACTGGAAGGGAATGGCTTGAACGTTGGTTCGGCAGTTACAAATAGTGGCATAAGAGATACCATGAATGCTTTTATTTTTAAACAATCACCTGAGCGGTACGATTATGAACATAAAGTAAACAGGATTCACCAGGGACAATTGATTGATATTTGGCTGCAAGCCGATAAGCCGATCAGATCAGATTCTACCACGAAACCAACTGACGCTTCACCTAATAATTATTAAACATGAGAAGTATTACTGTAGAACAGTTAAAAGCAAGGATGGACGCAGGAGAAAAAATTCATTTAATAGATGTCCGTGAACCGGATGAGTATAAAGAATTTAATATTGGCGCGCAACTGGTGCCATTGGGAAAAATACAAAGCATGCAGGTGGACGAACTCGACGATCTTAAAAACGAAGAAGTCATTATTCATTGCCGAAGCGGCAAACGCAGTATGACAGCCTGTATGTTTTTGGAAACATTGGGATTCACCGATACAGTCAATGTGGAAGGTGGTATGTTGGCCTGGCAGGAGAAGTTTGGGGGTAAGTAGGTCAAAAGCCGTAAGTAAAAAGTTTTAAGTTATAAGTCAGAACGAGTTTGTTGTAATATCCATCAAAGCGATGCTTTTGATTCCTTTCTTATTGGCTGCCGGGTGAATATACTACCCATATAAGGCAAGTTTGCCGCAATAAACTTCCATTTGTACTTTTGAACAGGAAAGCGTTGGGCCTTCTACGTCATTTACCATCCATGAAAAAGAAAAAATTTCTGCTGCTGTCTCTTTTACTGGCAAGCGCTTTTGCCTGTACAAAGGATAATTCACAGCATATTATGCCGGTACCCGATAAACCGGGTATTACCGGTAACTGGCAATGGGTGGTATCGCATGGTGGATGGGGCGCCGTTTATCAACCACCTGCTGATTCTTTGATAGTGCTGCGACTTTCAAAAGATTCTTCCTGTGCAATGCTGCTGAATGATCAGGTGAAATATTCGGGAACTTTTTCAACCAGTGTTACTACCACACCCGATAGTTCATTTCTTTTGTCATTCAATCATTATGTTCAACTGCGGGACCTGCGGCTTCAGCAGGTGGAGAATATTATCTATTTCAAAAACGACACGATGGTGCTGTATGATTACCTGATTGCAGATGGCGCTTCACATGTATTTGTACGAAAGAAATAATTTTACTGATTTTAATTTAATAAAATGATAACCCGCAGCCACCAGGCCACGGGTTATTGTATTTACTACAATTTTACATTGAGCAGGAGCATAAAATTGCGGCCGGCCATTGGGTAATAAAAATTTTCCTTCACCAATGACTGGTCATAAATATAACTATAGGTATAACCATTGGTTTCATATTTACGATCCCAAAGGTTGTTAACGATACCAGCGAGTACAATGTTTCTGGCACCGGCAAATTTGAATGTGTATTGCAATCGCAGATCCTGTACAAAATAACCATTGAGCTGTTTGGTTTTATCGCCGGTATTATCAAGGTATTGGTCACCGACGTATTTACCCGACAGGTTTACCAGCGCATTGCTGAATGGTGTGAGCTGTAGTACTGCTGATCCAACTACATTGGGTGAAAATGCCAAATCAGGTTTCTTATAGAAATACGGTTCCTGATTAACCAGGTCAAAGTTTACATCGTAGCGGGGAATATTATCTGTAAAATTTTTAATCTTGTTTTCGCTGAGATTAAGGTTACCACTGATGGTAATGTATGAATTAAACGCATACCTTCCCTGCAATTCTATTCCGGCCCGGTAGCTTTTGGGTACATTAATACGCACAGCATCGCCTACATCATTGATCTTACCGGTTAATACCAGTTGATCCTTGTAATTCATATAATATAGATTAATGCCCCAGCTATATTGCAATGTATTTTTCTCGACGCCTAGTTCTGCATCCTGCAACTGCTCCCGCTTCGGCATGGCAGTAGCCGTGCCCGTTTCATAATCGGTGCGGTTGGGTTCCTTATTGGCAATGGCATAAGATGCATAGATATTCATTGCGCCAATGCTGTAGTTCAAACCAGCTTTTGGATTAAAGAAATTAAAAGTTTCATCAACGCGCAGTCCGGGAAATTTCCTGGTTCCATTGATCATATAATCCACGCGCCTGTATTGCAGGTCAATCATACCAGTTAAGTGACTGGAAAGTTTATATTCATGCTTACTGTATAATGAGAAATCTTTTTTCTTTGCCTTGTAAAAATACCAGCGATAGTCATTGGGAATTCCAATATCTGCCCAGGTGATATCGCCATAATGTTTGCCATCGTATTCATTCCAGCCGCCGCCTATTGTATAGAGCCCTTTTTCTGATTTTCTTATCAGTGAAAAAATGCCGCCGTATAAATTGTTATCAAGCCATAACTGGCGAATGAGATCGGTTTGTGTAATGGTGGTGTTACCGATCGTTGCATCCGGCAAACCGTAACTGCTGTAATGCGCCGCATTTTTAAATTCTTCGTAATAGCCTTTTCCTTTTGATAAAAATACTGCTGCGTTCACTGACAGGCTTTTATTAAACTGGTGGTTGAAAAATGCCTGGTAATGATCCTGCTGGTAGTTATCAGTTTGGTTTGGATAGGTGAAGACATTGTACTTTCTTGGGTCGCTGTTAAACAGGTTTGCTGAATCTGCAGAAGTAAAATACAATGAACCGATATTATTGTAATAATGCTGGAGCAAACTGTCTTTGTTGTAAAAAAGTTTATACTGTGGTATGCCATTCCATGCCTGGTAGGTCTTTTCCTTACCCGAAATAATGGTCAGGCGCAATGAAGATGAATTGCTGATATAGGCGCCGCTCAGGTAAAAGCTTTTTAAATCAGTAGAAGCCCGGTCGATAAAACCGTCACTGGAAATTTTCGACAGGCGCGCATCAACGGTAAAATGATTGTTGATTAAACCTGTTCCTAATTTTACAGTATGCTTCCATGTATTGAACGAACTAACACTGTTGTTCACTTCGGCATAGGCCTTATCATTAAATTCATTTGTGCTCAGGTTGATGCTTGCGCCAAATGCACCTGCACCATTGGAAGAAGTACCTACCCCACGCTGGATCTGGATACTGCTGAGTGAAGAAGAAACGTCGGGCAGATCAACAAAATAAGTGCCCTGGCTTTCTGCATCGTTGTACGGTATTCCATTAATGGTGACATTAATCCTCGTGGCATCCGTACCCCTGATCCTGATGCCTGTATAACCTACACAATTACCAGCATCAGAAGTAACCACCACCGAGGGTGTTTGATTTAGTACAAATGGAAGGTCCTGCCCGGTATTTTGTTGTTCGATGGCAGCCTTGCCCAGGTTGGTTTTCGCAAAGGGGGCTTTGTCACCAGCCCGCAGCGCTTTTATTTCCACCACGTCTAGGAACAATGACCAGTGTTGCAGTTGAACGGCAACCAGTGATGCCGGAAGTATCACAGAAGAATCGAGTGTGGCAAAACCGATGCTGCTGATTCGGTAACGGATACTGCCTTCCTGTTTGAGCACCAGGCCAAACCGGCCCTGTTCATCGGCAATAAAACTGCCATATTTCCCCAGGTCAATAGTGGCATTGGGTACGGGGTTACCTTTTTCATCAGAAATCCGGAAAATCGTTTTCGATTGGGCGCTGGTGATAAATTGCGCCATCAAAAAGCAAATTCCCCAAAGCAATTTTTTCATACTTCTTCATTTGCGGAATATTCCGGTGGCTGACATCCAATGGGGATGGTCGGCTTTCGGAAGATCCAGGTTAAAAATTGATTTGAGGGAAACGCTGCGAAGCCAAAGAGGAGAGAACGAAAAATTTGTTCACCTTCCCTGCGCAGGCATTACCCTGTTCAGGTTCTACGGGTATTATCTCAGCCTTACGCCATGGCGTAATAGCACCCCGAGGACACTGTCCCGCACTTTTGCGGGAATGCCGCAAAGGTAAAGCAGAAATTTCCAAAAAACCTGTAACATTTTACCTGGCC
This sequence comes from Chitinophagaceae bacterium, assembly GCA_044223995.1. Classification (GTDB taxonomy): domain Bacteria; phylum Bacteroidota; class Bacteroidia; order Chitinophagales; family Chitinophagaceae; genus JACMLD01. The sequence goes on along the minus strand of JBGALE010000005.1, from coordinate 273,021 downwards.
CCACGTCTTAAAGAAAAATACTGTATTATGAAGAAGATGTATTTGCTCGTCCTGGCAGGGCTTTTTTCCCTCTCTTTGACAGCCCAGGATAAGGTCATCAACGATCCCAATGCAGAAGCAAGATCTGTTGGCAGTTTTCACGGTATCAAGGTTTCTCACGGTATAGAACTGATATTGAAACAGGGAAACACGGAAGCTGTTGCGGTAAGCGCTACCGAAAAACAATACCGCGACCGTATCAAAACAGAAGTGGTGAATGGGGTGCTCAAAATATATTACGATAACGATCATTGGTGGAAAGGCTGGAACTCCGGTGGCAAAAAATTAAAAGCTTATGTCAGTTGCAAGGACCTGGACAGGCTGGACGGTTCTTCCGGTTCATATACACTCATTGACGGAAGTTTAAAAACAGGTAATATAGACATTAAATTATCTTCAGGTGCAGATTTAAAAGGCGATTTTGCAGCTGCCAGCATCTCCATTGACCAAAGCAGCGGCTCTACCGCGCATATCAGTGGACGTGCACAATCATTGTCTGTACAAACGAGCAGTGGTGCAGGATTTTATGGGTTTGATCTTGCCAGCGACAAATGCAATGCCGATGCCAGCAGTGGCGGGAATATTCATATTACAGTAAACAAGGAGCTATCTGCCGATGCCAGCAGTGGTGGCGGTATCCGGTACAAGGGAGATGGCGTGATAACAAAAATATCCACGAGCAGTGGCGGAAGCGTGAAAAAGAATGGTTGATACACAGGTTTAAATTAAAAAAGCAAAAAATATACAGATGAAAAAGATATTCTTAAGTGTTGTAATGGCAGGTGCAGTATTGTTTGCCACAGCACAAAAAGCCATCGTGAATGATGCCAATGCCGAAAAAAGAAATGTGACTGGTTTCAACGCCATCAGGGTGTCTAATGCGATCGATTTATACCTGACACAGGGTGATGAGGATGCAGTAGCAGTAAGTGCTAAGGACGTAAAATACCGCGATCGTATTAAAACAGAAGTAAAGGACGGGACACTGAAAATATGGTTTGACAATGATGGCTGGTCATGGACACATGGCAATCTAAAACTGCGTGCTTATGTTTCAGTAAAAACTTTAAACAGGTTGCATGCATCCGGTGCCAGTGATGTAATTGTAAATGGTGTGATAAAGTCAAACGACCTCGTAGTGGTAATGTCTGGTGCCAGTGATTTTAAAGAGGGTGCTATTGAAGCATCTACCCTGAAAGTAAACCTGAGCGGTGCATCGGATATGAATGTAAAAGGAAAGGCAGGTTCGTTAACCGTAGATGCCAGCGGCGCCAGCGATTTTAAGGGTTTTGATTTTACCTGCGACAATGGCGATGTGGAAGCCTCCGGTGCGTCTGATATTAAAATAACCGTGGAAAAAGAAATTAATGCCCATGCCAGCGGCGCCAGTGATATCCGTATTAAAGGCAATGGCGTGATAAGAAAGATGAGTAATAGTGGCGCCAGCAGCGTAAAGAAGATATAACTGGAATTATTACAATGATGTAAAAGCATTCTTTCCCCGGAAAGGATGCTTTTTCTTTTGGTGGTAAGTGATTCTTGGCTTACATTTGCACCCCACATCGCGAAGTAGAGCAGCGGTAGCTCGTCGGGCTCATAACCCGAAGGTCGGGAGTTCGATCCTCCCCTTCGCAACAGAGAAGGCTCATCAGAGCCTTTTTTATTTGAAGGCATGAAAGAACACGGATTATCATGATTGTCACGATGGTTTCTGATAATGTTTAAGCAGCGCCAGGCAATGGCGTACTGCATCTTTCCGGGTGAGTTTAACTGGAATGCACCTCTTTTAAATCTGTACTTTTGCAGCCGTTATAATTAATTCATGAAAGTTGGTTTTGTAAATATTTTTGGTAAACCGAATGCCGGTAAAAGCACCCTGCTGAATGCACTGCTGGGCGAGAAGCTGGCCATTATTTCACCAAAGGTGCAAACTACCCGCCACCGGATAAAGGGTATTGTAACAACCGGTGATTACCAGGTTATTTTTTCCGATACCCCCGGCATCATTGAACCGAAATATAAGCTGCACGAGAAAATGATGGATGCAGTGAAGGAAGCGCTGGAGGATGCAGATGTGGCGGTTTTATTGTATGATTTAACAGATAACAACCCTGCGGAAGCAAATGAACTTTTTTCAGCTTTGAAACTCAAGGTGCCAGCGATTGTTGTTTGCAACAAATCAGATAAGGTAACCAGTGAACAGGCCAGTGCGGCATTGGAATATTTCAGGCAACAACCCTATTGTAAAGAAGCCATCGCCATTTCAGCCATTAATGGTAAGAATACAACTGCATTGCTGGATGCGGTGGTAGGCCGCTTGCCGGAAGGAGAACCTTTTTTTGAAGCAGATGAGATGACCGATCTGCCCACCCGGTTTTTTATCGGTGAAATGATCCGCGAAAAAATATACCAGTTGTATGAAGAAGAAATCCCGTACCACACTACAGTTTTAGTGCAGGAGTTTAAAGAGCAGCCAAACTTGGTAAAAATTCAGGCAGATATCATCGTACAAAGGGAAACACAAAAAGCGATCATACTGGGCAGCGCAGGAAAAGGTATCAAGGCATTGGGTATGGCAGCAAGGGCCGACATTGAAAAATTCCTGGGACAAAAAATTTTTCTTGAATTATTTGTAAAAGTAAAGCCGAAGTGGCGCGACAATGATTTGTACCTGAAAGAATACGGGTATCGTTAATTTTTGAAAGCATAGTGATAAATATATGAGTTATACAGTAGCCATCGTAGGAAGGCCAAATGTTGGGAAGAGTACATTGTTCAACCGTTTGCTGGAAGAGCGCAAAGCAATTGTGGACGATATCAGCGGTGTTACACGTGACCGCCAGTATGGTGTGTCTGAATGGAATGGTAAAACATTTAATGTAATTGATACCGGCGGCTTTGTTCCCGAAAGTGATGATGTCTTTGAAAGAGAAATTAAAAAGCAGGTGCTGATTGCCATTCAGGAAGCGAATGCCATTGTGTTTATGGTAGACTGTGCAACTGGCATCACTGATCTCGACCAGGCCATGGCTAATGTGCTGCGGCGTACCTCAAAGCCCGTTTACCTCGTGGTAAATAAAGTTGACAACCACGACAGGTTAATGGAAGCAGCAGAATTTTACAGCCTCGGCTTTGAACATATCTTTTTTGTATCTGCCATGACTGGCAGCGGTTCGGGAGAAGTACTTGATTTGTTAGCAGAAAACATAAAAGAAGAAGACATTCAGCCTTCTGAACAATCTTCGTTACCAAAATTTGCAATCATTGGTCAGCCAAACGTGGGTAAATCATCCTTGCTGAATGCACTGGTAGGAGAGGAACGTACTATTGTAAGTGATGTTGCCGGGACAACAAGAGATACGATTCACACGCATTACAAATTGTTTCAGAAAGAATTTATTCTCATCGATACAGCAGGTCTGCGAAAGAAAACAAAAGTGATGGAAGACCTGGAGTTTTATTCTGTTATCCGGGCGATCAAAGCAATGGACGAAGCTGATGTATGCCTGCTGGTGCTGGATGCGCAAAAAGGTATTACTGCGCAGGACATCAATATATTCAGCCTGGCGGCAAGAAAGGGAAAAGGGGTTGTAATACTTGTCAATAAATGGGACCTTGTTGAAAAGGAAACCAATACAGCCCGCAACTACGAAGAGCAGTTGAAAGAAAGGATTGCACCATTTACTGATGTCCCCGTCCTTTTTATCTCTGCCAAAGACAAAGTTCGAATCTTTAAGGGAATCGAAGCTGCGCTGGAAGTATATGCCAACCGCGATAGAAAAATATCAACATCCGAGTTAAATGAAACCATACAGAATGCCATCAAGGCATTCCATCCGCCGGTAGTACGTGGCAATGCCGTTTCCATAAAATACATTACACAATTGCCAACAGTTGTGCCATCTTTTGCGTTTTTCTGCAACTTTCCGGATGATATCAAGCAACCTTATAAGAACTACCTGGAAAATAAGCTGCGGGAAAATTTTAATTTCAAAGGTGTGCCTATACGCCTCTTTTTCAGGAAGAAGTAAGTTTTATTCAACGGCTGAAACCTCCTGTTCATGGGCTTTTCGGTAGAAATGGCCAATCATATTTGGTTTTTTCATAAAAGAAGTTACCTTTGCGGCTATCAAAAATTTTAAAAAATCAAATTGCAATGAAAAAATTATTTGTTATCCTGGCTGTAGCTACCTCTTTAGTAGCTTGTAACAATGCTGCTGAAACAGCAAAAAGCGCCGCAGATTCTGCTGCAACTAAAGTTGATTCTGCTATCACAGCTACTGTCGATACTGCAAAAGCTAAAATTGATTCTGCTGCTAAAGCTGCAGTTGATACTGTAAAAGCAAAAGTAGACAGCGCAACTAAGAAGAAGTAATTGGATTTGATTTAAGATATTACTTCTTGCAAGAAGGTCCCTCCAATAATATTGGGGGGATTTTTTTGCGATAGAATTTATTTTAGTAACCGGGAAAGTATTACAATTTGAACAGCTTTACCAGTCGTTGTATGTTTTTTTTGTAATCATCCAACGCCTGCTTTTCCTGTTGTATAAAACTGTTATCGTCTAATTTTCCAATGACTGCATTCATTTCTTCCCTGTTGTCGTACACCATTTTACGAAAGGCATTCGAGTAATCTTTTTCACGACTTTCATAAATACCTTTTACCATCCATTCTTTGGTATAGACACTTTGTTGCAGCAACTGCCTGAGCGCTGTATTGTTTTTACGGAGCTTAACATGATGCAATTCCGCGTATGCGGCAACCGCATGCTGCAGGCGTTGCTTTGGATACAGTGTTCCCTGTTGCTGGTAAAACGCATGCACATCATTCCAGCTTTTTGCTTTCCCACTTCGCACTTGTACCAATAGCTTTTCCAATTCTGGTTGCGGGATCAGTTGCCCACCCACATTGTTCCATTCTGTTCTCTTCGGTGAAACGGGGAATAAAGCAAATAAATCTTCAGAAGATTTTATCTTATTGGCCTCTATGGAATCCAGTATGCATTGGACAGTGTAAAAAGCTACCATTTCCTTCAGCAAATGATAAGCACGCAATACTTTTACCAGTATTACCTTCCTGTCGGAGTTTTCAATACCATCAACTATTACTTCCAAATCGTTTACCAGCTTATCGTTTGACTCCAGTAACTTTTTTCCTGCAGTTTTGTATTCCATTGCTGGTAATTTCACCTGGAATTTTTTTGCGTAGGCCTTGCCGACCATTTCCTTCATTATTTCGAGCGAAGAAATAATCTCATTAACGCTGTCAGGCGCCAGGTAATCGTATTCTATGCTTTGTATTTTTTCTGTTCTTTTATCGCGGTCGGTATATTTCCAGGCGTTGCGTGCCAGCGCATACATATTGTACATGAACCAATACGCCGGCATGATGACCAATTGCTCCCTGCCCACATCATTGCTTACGAGCGAAAAGGGAAATGGAATATTTATTTCGGCAGGATAATCACCCTTCGCCATAATGGTAAAGCTGGCAAATTTTGAATTGTGTTTCAGGCTCACACATAGCCCTGGCCAGAAACCCCTGCCCGCAATAATTTCACCGTCCGGGCTGCGTGAATTATGATTGGAACCAATGGTGGCACCCGCAGCCATATTGCTTTGGCCCATTACCAGCGCTGCACACAGAAAGGAATTGTTGTGATGCTGCTCATGTGCCGGAAATATCAGGGAATTGAGCACTTCGCAACAGGAGATGGTAGCATTATTACCGAGGTAGGAATTGATCAGCCTTGCGCCGTACTTGAGTTGTGAATGCGAAGCCATGATAAACCGAACGGCTTTCACGCCGTAAAATATGCGGCAGCCTTCACCTACAATTCCATTCACCAGCTCGCATCCTTCTCCCACCTGCGATTTTGCCGACGCATTTGAATTAATGGTCAGGTTTTTTAATTTATTTGCACCCTTAATATAAGCATCTGATCCTATCCACACATCTTTCAGGATGCGTGTATTTTTTATGATGGTCCTGTCGCCAATTTCCCCGTAATAGCCTCTTCTTTTGTCAAACTGCTTATCGGTAAACACTTTGAATTGCGCCTGCAATTTTTCATCATTGCGGCAACGTGTCCATAAATAAGCATCGCCGGGCAACATGCCATCAAAGGGAATAATACTTCTTCCGCCGTTTTCATTGCATACTTCCAGCCATATACGATTCTTCTCCTCTTCGCCTTCTTTTACAATGCCATTTCCAAAGCGCGCATAATCGGTTGTTGCCACTTCATTGGTGTTGACAATCATTACTTCGTTGCCAATGATATAATGCGATAAATAATTGCAATTATCTATTACGACATTATTGCCGAGGTCAGTGCTGATGATCGTGCTGTTGTATAGACCAACCGGGCGGCGGAGGTTGTGAAACTCGAGATAATACGGTTCCAGTTTGCCAATACGCACCAGTCCGAAAAATTTACAGTTTTGAACGAGTTCGGGGTTAAATGCATCGGATACCAGTATATTGTTCCAGTCGTCGGAAGTATTGCGGTTTCTTACCAGCGCTTCTATTTCATAGGCAGTCAGCTTACGGTAGCTGATGCCATTTTTATTTTGCTGGTTGCGCAGGTAGTATTCATCCTTTCCTTTCGGGATATATTTAGCCGGTATAAAATGATAACCCAATGAATCAACCGGGCTTTTTTGAATAATGTTCATGCAGGATGGTTGTACTGGTTAAATGGAATATTGGAAGTTACGGTTCATAAATTATTCAACCGTTACGCTCTTTGCAAGGTTGCGAGGCTTGTCGACATCCAAACCTTTCGATACACCGGTATAATAACTTAATAGCTGCAATGGTATCACACTTAGCATGGGTGCCACCAGTTCGTCTGCTTCAGGAACTATCATTACATCATCTGCCATACCAGAGATGGTGGTATCGTTTTCTGTAATTACAGCAATTACTTTTCCTTTTCTTGCTTTGATTTCCTGGATATTGCTGACAATCTTTTCGTGGTAGGAATCTTTTGTGGCCACAAATACCACGGGCAGGTGTTCATCTACCAAAGCGATTGGGCCATGTTTCATTTCAGCAGCCGGGTAACCTTCTGCATGTATATAGGAAATTTCTTTCAGCTTCAACGCACCTTCCAGTGCCACAGGGAAATTATATCCGCGGCCGAGGTACAGGAAGTCTTTTGCATCCTTGTATTTTTCTGCTACCTGTTTAATATGCTCACTGTTCTTCAGCAGGCTGGCTACTTTCTCTGGTATGGCATGCAGTTCGGACAGCAAGTGGGTGTATCTTTTTTTATCAAGGGTCCCTTTTTCAACCGCAATTTTCAAAGCGATCATTGTCAGCACTGCCAGTTGTGCCGTAAATGCTTTTGTACTGGCCACACCAATTTCATGTCCTGCATGTGTATACGCACCGGCATGACTGATGCGTGCGATAGAAGAACCCACTACATTGACTACCCCAAATATGAAAGCGCCCTGTTCCTTTGCTTTGTCGATAGCGACAATGGTATCTGCTGTTTCACCACTTTGCGATATGGCGAAGATGACATCGCCTTCCTGTATGACGGGATTGCGGTAACGAAATTCTGATGCATATTCCACTTCTACGGGAATGCGGCAAAGCTCCTCAAAAATATACTCAGCTACCAAACCCGCATGCCAGCTTGTACCGCAGGCCACCATAACAATGCGGTTGGCATTTTTCAACCTTTCCATATTTTTTTCAACACCCGCCATGGTAATCGTGCCTGCATTGATGTCGAGTCGTCCGCGTAAACAATCGAAAATGGTATCGGGCTGCTCAAATATTTCCTTCAGCATGAAATGTTCGTATCCACCTTTCTCAATAGCGGTCAGTTCCATATCCAGCTTCTGCACGTAGGGCGTTATTTTTTCATTACCGAGATTTTTCAGTATCAATTCGTCGGCCTTTACTATGGCGAGTTCGTAATCGTTTACATATACCACTTCCTTGGTGTACTCGATGATAGGTGAAGCATCGGAAGCCAGAAAGTGTTCTCCTTTCCCCACACCAATAACCAGCGGGCTTCCTTTACGTGCTGCTATTAAAGTATCCGGATTGTCCTGATCGAGTATTACCAATACATATGCACCTACTACACGTTTCAACGCAATGCGCAATGCTTCTTCCAGGCTGCATTCATTGTTTTGCTGTATATCCTGGATAAAATTCAGCAATACTTCGGTATCTGTATCGCTGGTGAAGCTGTATCCTTTCTTTTGCAGTTCCTGTTTGAGCTGGCCATAGTTTTCAATGATTCCATTGTGTATCATGGCCAGTTTGCCATTGGCAGAAGAATGCGGATGGGCATTGCGGTCACTGGGTTCACCGTGGGTAGCCCATCTTGTATGACCAATACCAGCACTGGCGTGCAGGTCTTTTCCAACCAGGCTTTCTTCCAGCTCTGCCACTTTTCCTTTTTTCTTGTATACTTTCAGGCCATGGTTCATCAGTGCTACACCGGCGCTGTCATATCCACGGTATTCCAGTCTTTTCAGCCCTTTTAAAATAATGGGATAGGCCTCCCTTGGTCCGATATAAGCTACAATTCCACACATATTATTTGTCTTTTACGATTCGGTTAAATATTTCCTGCGATGAATTTTCAAAACAGCACTGCAATATTATCAAAAATAAGTCCAGCCCGGGGTGAAGCAGCCGTGTAAAATACGTCTTTGCATTCGCTTAACAGCTTTTATAACTTGTTCACCCAGGGTAGGCTATTCTTTCAGGTTTGTTTCAAACAACTTTAAAATACGTTTGTATTCATCGGTCCAACTGCTTGGCTCAACAAACCCATGGTCTTCCATTGGGTAAGGTGCCAGTTCCCAGTTGTTCTTTCCCAACTCAATTAATCGCTGTGATAATTTCACCGCATCCTGGAAATTGACATTGGTATCAATCATGCCATGACATATCAGTAAATGACCCTTGAGGCCACTGGCAAAATAAAATGGTGAGCTTCTGCGGTAAGCGATGCTATCGGTAAAAGGTTCGTTTAATATATTGGACGTGTAGCCATGATTGTAATTGGCCCAGTCAGTAACAGGCCGCAATGCGGCGCCTGCAGCAAATTCATCCGGTGTGGTAAACAAAGCCATCAAAGTGATAAATCCACCGTATGAGCCACCATACACGCCAATATGTTTTGGATCAACGCCACATGATGTAACCATGTACCGGGCGGCGTCAACATTGTCGGTTAAATCTTTACCGCCCATAAACCGGTAGATACCCGTACGCCAGTCACGGCCATATCCTGCGCTGCCGCGATAATCAATGTCCATAACAGTATAACCATTATCAACTAGTAAATTATTAAACATGTATTCGCGGAAATAACTGCTCCACCATTTGTGCGCATTTTGTAAATAACCTGCACCGTGAACAAATATTACGGCGGCATGTGCAGGGTTTGGATTGGCTGGTTTGTACAACCTGGCATATACCTGTGCACCATCGCGCGCTGCAAAACTGATTAGCTCCGGTTCGCGCCAGTGATATGAAGTAAACTCTTCACTCATGGCTTTATTGGTTACCTGTATGGCTTTGGCGTTGGCTTTATTTTCCTGCAAATACAGTTCCCAGGGTTTGTTGCTGTAGGAATATAAATAGGCGATGTATTTCTCATCAGGTGACAGGCTAACCTGGTTAGCGCCTGTCATGGAGGTAATTCTTTCGGCTGTACCACCGGTTACGGGTAAACGATAAAATTGCTGTTCACCGGGATGCACCTCGTTGGTAGTAATGTAAAAATATTTTTTGCTGACAGATAATTGTGCGGCTTGCACTTCATATTTTCCGGAAGTAATGGCTTTCTTTTCACCCGAACTAATGTTTACCGAATACAAATGCGAATAGCCGGTAGCTTCCGACTGGTACCAAAAAGTGTTTTCGTCTATCCATCCGTAATTGCCACCACCAAAACTTCCGCCAATCCCAGGGCCTGCAATCCATGCATCGTCGTGCTGCCGATCCAACAGGTGTAATTTACCTGTGGCTGCATCCAGCGATAATATCCAACGATCCTTATTATCCTGCGCGCGAATATCGAGTATGGCATTTGTGCCTGCCGGTGACCATGATACAGGTAAAAAATTGACAGAACGGTTTGCGGAATCCCTTGTTTTTCTTTTCAGCAACTGCGGGTAATCGTTATAAAAAGCGGGGATATCTTTTATACCGGGAACAGCATCCGTTTTAATGGCAATAGCTGTATCATTGTCCGAATCAAATACGAACAATTCCTGTGTGCCCTGCGGTCCGCCTACTTTGGTTCTTCCGGGAATGTCTTCGGTAAAACCAGATTCTGTTACATAGCTCGGAACAATGGTATTCTTTCCCTGTGAGGGTTTGAATAAACGATATGTTATAAAACGTCCGTCGGGGCTGATGGTGATGCCATTTACTACCTTATCACCAGTGTTGATTACCCTTAATTCTTTCTTTTTGGGAACTGCGTTGTTATATGCTTCTGCTGCGTCTCTTTTGTCCTTACGCGATTTTAATACGTCAAAATTTTTCAACTGATCATCCTTTAACCATTTTTCCTGCTGGCTGCCATTGTCCGATTGATTGTTTCTTTGCGGGCCACCACCTCTTTGCCCCGCAATGGGTGGTGTGACGGGAGGATTGCCGCCGCTTTGAAAATTTGTTAGCTGCGTGGTCAATCCACTGGCAATATCCCATGCAAAAAGATTCTGGTTGCGCAGGTAAACAATTTTTGTATCGTTAAACGAAAACTGGGGGTTGCTTTCACGATCGGCAGTTTGTGTAATTGGTTTTTCTTTTCCTGTTTTGACATCGGTAAAAAAGATGTCGCCATCTTTTGCAAACACAAAAGCGGTTCGGCTGCGGTTATATGTAATATCATCCATGGTAAGCATGGATTGCTTTTGCGCATAGTGTACTTTCTGCGGAGCCATATTTTCCCTAGAAATAAAATACAGCGAATCAGAAAGCGCTTTCTCCGGGTTCCAGTTGAAATAAATATAACGATTGTCGTAACTCCAGTTGACACCAGAGGGGGAAGTGCCGATCCATTTTGGATCCCGCATTATTTTTTCGACCGTTAATGGCGCGAGTTGATTTTGCGTAAAGCAGGCACCCGCCAGCAGGAGGCAGAAGATACAGTTGATTATTCTCATAACAGGAATTATAACAAAAAATTCAATTCATGAATATCAATGCAACATTAAAAAAGATGATGAGACCAGTAACATCTACCAGGGTAGCCACAAATGGTGCGGATGAAGAGGCAGGGTCTGCACCTAACCTTTTCAAGAATATCGGCAACATACTACCTGTAAGCGTCCCCCACAGTACTACGCCTATCAGTGAAAAACTAACGGTGAAGGCTATCCTCATCCAGCCTTCGTGATAAATATCTTTGAAAATACCGTGAATCATCATTTGGTGCCATAAGAATATTCTTATAAAGCCAATGGCACCCAGGATACTGCCCAGTACAAAGCCGGAAAAAATCTCCCTTCTCATCACACGCCACCAGTCGGCCAGTGTTACTTCGCGGAGTGCCATCGCCTGGATGATCAGTGTAGAAGCCTGTGAACCGCTGTTGCCGCCACTGGACATAATCAAAGGAATAAAATTAGTCAGTATCAGCCAGCGGCCAAGTTCGTCGTTGTAATTGGCCATAGCTGTAGCAGTAAGCATTTCACTCAGGAAGAGGATGATCAGCCAGCCCACTCTTTTTTGAATGAGTTTAAAGAAAGGCGTTTCCAGGTATGGCTCGTCCAATGCTTCGGTACCACCTATCTTTTGAATATCTTCTGTAAATTCTTCGCTGGCCACCCACAACATATCGTCGATGGTGACGATACCCAGCAGGATATTGTTATTATCCACCACGGGGAGGGCCACGCGGTTATTCATTTTAAATATTTCGTTGGCAGCTTCCTGGTCGTCGTTCACATTCAGTGTAATGAAGCGGTTATCGATGATTTCGCCGATCTTCTTTTCCGGGCTGGCCAGGATGATTTCACGGATGCGTATGTCATCAATAAAAGTTCCCTTGTCGTCTACCACATAAATAACATCGATGGTCTCGCTGTCTTTTCCCTGCTCCCGGATTTGCTGCAATACTTCCTGTACTGTTTGATCAATGTGTACTGCAATATACTCTGGTGTCATCAAACGGCCGACGCTGCTTTCGGGATATCCCAACAATGAAAGGGTTATTTTTCTCTCTTCGGGGTCGAGTGTTTTAATCAGTTCTTTCACTACACCGCTGGGCAATTCTTCGAGGAAGGCCGTGCGGTCATCCGCCGGCAGTTCATTCAGCAATTCTGCGCTTTTAAGGGGCGGCAGTTCCTGTATGATGGTTTTTTGGGTAGAGAGATCCAGTATCTTAAACACTTTTGCTGCGCGGTGGATACTCATATTCGCCACGATCTGTGTTTCGTACTCGGGGAATTCATTGATCAGTTCAGCCACATCGCTGATGTTCTGGTCATTCAGGAATTCCTTCATGCGCAAGACATCATCGGATTTAACCAGTTCAGTAAATTGTTCCTGTAAGGTTCTTTCGTCTAATTCTTCGGTCATGCCCAAAATTACCGTTTCTTGGTTTTAATTTCCCAATTGTTAATTGGTAACGGATCATATAATTTTACCCCACCGGTATTTTCAACCATACTGTACTGTTAGCGATGATCCTTACTTCTTTATTTATAGCACCCAGTGGTTCCATGGGCAGGGGGGTGTTTACTTCGGAGCCCATTAATGCCGGAAGCGTCATAGAGGTGGCGCCAGTAATAGTGATGGGTGCAGGCGACAGAAAATTACTGGACCAGACTTTACTGCACGACTATATTTTTATATGGGGGAAAAAACAGCAACAATGTTGCATGGCCCTCGGGTATGTACCTATGTACAATCACTCTTACAGTTCCAATTGTGAATACGAAATGGATTTTGATGCGCATACCATTACCATAAAAACCATGAGGGATATTCATGCGGGTGAGGAGTTATTTATTAATTATAATGGTAACTGGGATGATAAAAAACCGGTATGGTTTGATAAAAAGTAAAGAGCTGTCGTTCACCAACGGCAGCTCTTGTTTGTAAGGCTATGGACATGCAAAATTTAATTAGTCGGTAAAACGGTGACCAGCATTGAACCAAAGTACAATCTTATCGCGGTCGGCCTGTGACAGGGCGGCCCTTGGTGGTTGCGGCATTTGGTTGGGCGTACCTGCCTGGTCAACGGCCCTGAACTTTATCAGGTCGGCATTGGCCACAATATTGCAGTCAACCCTAAAATCCGGCGACTGTGTTCCCGCATGACAACCAACAACCGCACAGTTGGCCTGTATAATCGCTTTTACATCTCCGAATTTTGGTCCGGCGGCTGCTGCTGGCACATTCACCGTGGATGTTTTTACACAACCACCCGCTTCTTTTGCGCCGAATGTATGATTACCCGAAGACAAATTGGTAAAATTGGCGGAAGCCTGGAAAGCACCCCCGTCAACATTATAAGTAAAGCCTGTTCCACCAGTGGCGGCTACCGTAGCCGTACCATTATTGAGGCAGGGATCTGCATTTTGGCTGATGGTGGGAGTGACAGTAATTGTTTTTCCGGCACAGGCATCTTTTGCATTGACGGTAATATTTGCTGAACCCGTACAACCATTACTGTTTTTCGCAGTAATAGAATAAGTGCCCGCTGCGAGATTACTAAATGTTCCCCCCGGTTGAAATGCTCCATTGTTGATACTGAACGTAAATCCTGATCCTCCTGTAGCGCTGGCATCAATTCCTCCATTCGAGGTGCCGGCATCTGCATCCGTGGTCGTAGCCGTAACGCTAACAGTTACGCCGGCGCAGGGATTGGAAGGAGGAGCAGGGGTACTACCGCCCTTACTGCAGGCGAATAGTACTAATAGAGATATGATACTAACAATCGCAACGGTTGCGAGCAGGTGGTTCTTCTTCATAAAGAGTGTGATGAGTGATGGATATTGGTTATTACGGCATCAATGTTTTATGGGTTGCTTTAACTGTAACGAAAAATTCACCCCAAAACTGCTTAGCTCTATTTTACCAAATCCCACGCCAGATAAAGGTATACGGGCATAAGGCTCTAACTGCCAGGAAAGTTTTTTACCAATATTCCGCTGGAAGCCAACAGATAAATCGAGAATGGATAAAATATAGTGCGTGCTGGAATCATTTGTCCAGGAACGCGTAACCGGTGCGCCTGCCAGTTTATAGTTATAATTGTAATGCTCCCTTGTCATAAAATAAGAGGACAGCCCACTACTTACAAAAAATGTATGGTTTGTCTTGCTGCTTAATGTATAACGTCCTAATATTGGAACTTCCCACATATGGCAATTGCCATCTACGGTTTCCAGGGGAACATATTGTGTCCAGTAATGAGCCGGTGGGTGATAGTCGGCACCATTTAATTTGTAATTCTTCTGCGTATAAATGATACCAGTGTGAACGGACCAGTTTTTATTGAAATGATAACCGCCAAGTATGCCAATATTGATACCGGTATTGTTGCCGTATTTGAATTTTACTGTACTCATATCGGCACCAGCCACAAATGCAATGCTTATACCTTTATCGCTGGAAGAGTTGTTTTTCTTTTTAGTTGCAGGGGCTGTTACTGCTTTGGCAGAAGAATCAACAATTTTATTCAGTGAAGCTGTATCGCCTGCCTTTGAAATTACCGGGGCTATAACATTTGCAATGGCAGCCGCATCATCTTTCCTGGTGTCGTTCGTTTTCCCAATTTCTGAATTGGTTGCGTCTTTTATTTCAACAGGAGCCGTTTCTGCATCCACTGTATCCTGCTGTTTGTTTATGTTTTTATTCTTTTTTGATTTATTTCCTGCTGCAACAGACGACTGCACAGGCGGAACTTTATAAGAAGGATGCTTCTTGTTCTTATTGTTATCGACGATAACAGTATTACTTGTTACAGGGTTGATACCTCCCGGCTTCATTTTTACGGGTTGATGGTCTTTGCTGGCAACACGTGTTTTGGAGTTGACATTGCTATTTAGTATTGTTTTATTATTGGAAACAGGCGTATTTCTGTTCGCAATGACATCTTTTTCCTTTTTCCGGGTGGTGGTAGCTGTATTACTGGAATGATTGGGATTAGCTGCTACCGTATTTTTAGTGGCCGGAGGTAATACTGGTTTGCCTGAAGTATTGTCTGCATTTTTGCCGCTGGTTGATTCTTGTTTATTGCCTGTTGCAGCATTACCGGGTTCGGCTGTTTTATTGTCAGAAGGGTTTGTTTTTGCGGATTCATTGTTTTTACCGGTAGTGGATAGAATAGCTGTTTTATCGCTGGTATTATTTTGTTTGCTGAAATAATAAATACTTCCCCCGGCCAGTAAGCCGGGCAGTATAAACCATAATAGGAATCCGCGCCGCTTTTTCCTTTCCTGCGGCATTTCCTTATCAAGGGTTTTTTCAATATTTTCCCAGGACGGCCCTCCCGGCTGACGGAAATTCTCCGCCGCCTCTCTGCTCAAACGGTCCAGGTTTTTATCATCTAGGTTGTACATACGTGTTGTACTGGGTTTGTTGTAAAATGATTTTTCTTAGGTTGTGTCTTGCTTTGGACAAATTGGATTTGGATGCACCTATACTGATGCCAAGTTGATTGGAAATTTCCTCGTGGGTCATTCCTTCTATTACGAAAAGGTTGAATACTGTTCTGTAAACGGGCGTTAAAGATCGAATGGCTTCTATTATCTCCTCATACGATAATTTATCGATGCCGGTTTCCTGCGGATCCTGGATGTTTTCGGTATCTGTGCCAAGGGCATGGCCGTTGATCATGGAATGGTGCTTACGCAGGTAGTCGATACAGGTATTTATAATAATGCGTTTAAACCATGCCTTGAACAATGATTCGGCATTGGTTTGCCGGGTAGCATCAAACAAATGAATGTTCTTGAAAAGCTTTACAAAGGATTCGTTGGTTAATTCCTCTGCCTCATGTTGTTGCTGGGTATAGCGGTAACATATTTTCATTGCATAGCCAAACAGCCAATGGTATAAGTCCCGCTGGCTGTTGCGGTCGTTGTTGGCACAACCTTCAACAAGCGTCAATATTTGAACACCCGGCTCGGTCAATTTATATCCTGTGTAGTAAGGTATAGTAAAGTTACTTTATATCTGCTGGTACGCAGAATATGGTGGATAAGTTGCCTGCCTGTTTTTATTTTGTCAACAGGCAAAAACCTGGAGGAAAAGACGCCCGGCAAACTGCTTACAGGTTGGTAATCACTATAGAAGCCTTTACCCGTGCACAAGTCTGGGCCTGCAACACGTCCTTGCCCACTACCAGGGCCAGTACCCGGATATCCGTCAGGGTGCCTGTAGAAAAAGCGCCTTCCATGATTTTTTTATTTAGCTGGGCATCTATATTTTTCCGGTTATGCTCTACGATATCAGTAATGTGGATGGTCGCTTTCTCGCGGAGGGTGCGCAGTATTTTATTTCCAAATAAGGTTTTACCGACATTTAAAATGATGTCATGGCTCTTCAGCGAATAATCCAGGTCGGGAATGGAAATAATTTGCCTGGCAGTATCCAGTCTTGGCGTGCCTACCAGGAAAAGGCTTCCTTTTTTGTCGCCCTCAAAATCAACCGTCAGTTCCACTTTGCCATTGTCGGCGCCACTGATATGAACATTTTTTAAGATAACGGTGCGCCCTTCCACTTCAAATGAAGTATCCTTCACCAACTGGTTGATAAGACTATTGATAAATGGGTAATCGTATTTTGCGTTGGTAAATACAGTTATGCCGGAAGGCAGATCTGCGTTTTGCAACGGTGGTAAAAAGGAGGCAGTGTAATTATTGGTGCTGTCACTGTGCAATTCGGGAAAACAGGAAATACCCATGGTGGCCTGCAGGGTGTCTTTTACCATATTCATCTTTCCCATTTTAACTGCGGAAGGGTTTATCTTGATGTAACCGTAACGGCCCAGTGGAATTTTTTTGTTGATCCTTTCAGCCAATGCTCGGGTGGTAGAACTGAAATCCAGCCCATTGACGACACTGTCCATCGAATAACAAAACGCATTGGTAGAAGATTTGATGCTGTCCATTACCTGCTGTGTAATATCCAGGTTGAACATCGATACCGTACATTTTTCCTGTGCCATTACTTTTTGCGTAGTCGTAATAGTATGAACTGTATAATTGGGCTGAAACTGCAGGGAAGAAACAATATAGATATCGGTTTTGCGCATGGGCTCTTTGCCAAAACCACAACTGCCGCCAATCCAGGGTGAAGTTTGTTTGCCGAAGGCGCAGATGCATTTTTCTCCGGCCACCTGGTAGGTGCCGGTGAGTTTTACCTGCACCTGGTTATTGACGCAGTTAAATGTGAGTCCGCCGGGAACAAAACGATATTTATAATGAAAATCGCAGGAGGTTTGTAAATACTCGGGCCATCCATCGCTGGTAACTTCTTTTGGAACCATCAGCATAGCTTTTGACAGGAAGGGGGTGATGATTATTTTAACAGGAATATTGATGTTAGATTCTGGCAAGGGCGGAAGCGCAGCAGGCGGAGGTGGTGGTTGAACTGCTTTTTTAGAAGCGGCACAGGATACAAGCAGTAGAGACAATAAGGCTGCAAATAATCTTTGGTGCATTGTTTCGGGTTTCAATGGAACGGTAAAAATAAGTTGCAAAATGATAAGAGAATGTAAAGTTTTTAATGCGACAGGTATTTGTTTGGTACGTTGGCAGCTTTGTATTCAATTCCATAACCGTGCCGGAGCAACAGGGATACGGTGTCGGCAATGGTTTTTTCATTGCGGTGCATTTGTGGCAACAGGCCCATCATGGCATAACTGATGGGGTTTACCGAAGGAATGAGTGTTTCCCATTCAAATCCCTTTCCCCAAACAATGCCGGCTACGGTAATTTGAAGGTTGGTTCCAAGAGACAGGAGGTATTCCAGCATATCAGCAGATTGATGCGTGTTTTGGTTGACGGTATGAAAGATGGGTGTTTGCCCGCCAAAACCATATTCATCCTTTCCTGCCGAAGCTTCAATATCGGCGCCATGTTTCACCAATACTTTGGCACAATCCACATGATTGAATTCTGCACAGATGTGTAATAACGATGCATCTTCCAGTGGCGCATAGGTACTGCGGAGTGTATATTTTTTATGAACATTAACGGGATCATCCTGCAGGATTTCTTCCAGTGCGGTTGCGTTATTGGTAAGAATGCTGATTAATAAATCGTCGTTCCATTGCAAACCTGCATCAACGAATGCTTGAACACAATCTTTAAATCGCCGGGAACGGGTGTACATACTCACCAGTTCCAGCAATAATGGTAATTCATTTCCGTGGTCGTTTGGATCCAATCCTTCCGAAAAACATTTTTTAATACCTTCTACAGAATGGATTTCAAACTGGTACATGATATCATCCATTAATTCTTTTTTTGTCATGGTATTTGGTTGACTGGTACAAAAGATAACAGTAGTAAGATACGTTATTGCCGTTTTTTACAGGTTAAAAAAATGGCCGCTGGTAAAATCAGCGACCATTCATTCGTGCAATTACTAAAAATTAATTGCCGACCGTTATTTTAAGTGTTGTGTATTGAATAAATGTACCGGTATTACCGGCATTGCCGGAAGAAGGGCAACCGCTTCCGATAGAATTGGCAATCGAGGAATATTTTACCGTGGAAGAAAGAATCACTTCATCTGTGCCGGTAAAATTGACAGCGGGGATATACGAATAAACGGGCATGCCGGTTTCGCTGTTAACATGTGTTTCACTTACTGAAAAATGGCTTGCCTGTTTGCTGATGCTGGCAGACATTGCTTCCGCAAGTATGATTTCGTACGATTGGTTGCTGCTTATTTTTACATTGATGGTTTCCTGCGAGGAAGATGGAATATTGTTTCTGACGCCTGCTGTTTCTTTTTTGCAGGAAGAAAAAAGAACCAGCAATAGCATCGTTAACAGCAGGTTGGTGGATGATTGCCTCATAAGTATAGTTTTACTAAATCTACTTTAATTCCATAGCGACAGCAATTTTTTTTGTCCACCGCTGTAAACGGCACGTTTGTCATGCTTCCTGCTGGCCATTATTAGCGGCAGATGTTTTGGAGGTGACCTTAAAGTGAAAGATAAACGTGATCAGCAGGGCCAGTAAGCAACCGGCCAGTACGGCGATTAATCTTTCAATAGCTGTATCCCATACATGTTTGCCCTCATCATGCAGCATTATAATAATGGTGGCTGCCAGCGCGGAACGGATGCCGGTATCCAGTTTCAGCAAATAGCAGAGAGATAATGTGATAACGAGCGCTGCACTGAGAACCCACATATTGGTAGGAGAAATGAGCAGGCATAATACGCCCACGCCTGCACCTACCACATTTGCCTTGATACGTGTGACTGCCAGCGGAACGGAGTCTTTGCCATCGGCTGAAAGTACGAGCATCACGGATATCAGGCACCACCCGATATCGCTGTAATGCAACAAAGAAGAAATAATAAATACAGCCAGTGTACCGGTCACGCATTTGGCTGCATATACCAGTAAGCTCTTTAACCTGTCGCTGATAACCATTCCTTTTTCGCGCAAAGGTAATTGATAAGTAAAATGTCATGAATATTACTTATTTTGAATCAGTATGGAACCACATTTCAACCTCAGCGACGATCAATTTGAACAGCAGTTTCGCGACTGCCAACTGGACCCGGCATTGTTTAGCCATGAAGCACACCTGCGACTGGCATGGATACACCTGGAAAAATATGGTGAAGCAGTGGCTATCGGTAATATATGCCGGCAACTTCTCGATTACGTCGATCAACTCGGAGCTAAAGCCAAGTATAATAAAACACTCACCATTGCAGCAGTGAAAGCCATGCAACATTTCCGGAATAAATCCAAATCGGATAATTTTTATGATTTTATCGCTGAGTTTCCGCGCCTGAAAACAAATTTCCGCCAGTTGATGGCTGCTCATTATTCCACGGATATTTATACAATGCCCATCGCAAAACAAACTTACCTTGAACCGGATTTACTGCCTTTTGACTAATCAAGCATAAAAATAAAAATGAAACAGCGGGAAGAAATTATCAGTAATTATATCAATGCATACAACAATTTCGATGTTGATAGGATGATTGCCGATATGGACGACAATATGGTGTTTGAAAATGTTTCTGGTGGAGAAACCAACATGCGTATCCTGGGGTTGGGGGCATTCAGGGAACAGGCAAGCAAGGCAGTTAAACTATTCACGGAAAGAAAACAAACTGTCACGGCCATACAACATCATGAAAACGAAACAGAGATATCCATTCAATACCATGGTGTGCTCGCCATCGATCTTCCCGATGGTTTGAAGGCAGGGGAGGAACTGCAATTGGACGGCAAATCTATATTTACTTTCTCCGGGAATAAAATAACAGGACTGAAAGATATCAGCTAACATATTTCTACATACCTGGAATTTGTCTTTTGTTATTTGATGTTTGGAACTTGATCTTACTTTTACTCCTGTTTTTTCCTCTTCCACCAATACACCGGCACACCGGTTGCAATCAGTGAAAGCCCCCAAATAGCCTCTTTGGGCTGATTGATTATCGTTACAATAAAAAGCGAGATACAAAAAATACAAAAGAATGCGGGAACAAAAGGATAACCGAAAACCTTATACGTTCTTGGCAAACCAGGTTGTTTTATTCTCATGATAATTACACACAATGAAGTAGAACCATAGAAGATGAAGGAGGCAAATACCAGCATATCTGTTAGCTGATCAAAGGATCCTGACCACACGAGCACAATTGCCCAAATCGCCTGTAACAGCAAAGCCACATCCGGTGTATGGTATACCGGGTGAATAGAAGCCGCATTTTTAAAAAATACTTTATCTCTTGCCATGGCGTACAGCATGCGTGCCGACATGAGTATGGTACTGTTGTTGGCATTTAATGTAGTTACCAGGATCAGGCAGGCAATGACAATTCCTCCCAAACGTCCGCTGATCTTTTCGGCTACTTCCACCGCAGCAATTTTATTGGGTGTGGCACTCAACTGAATAAAAAAATCGATGGGCAGCACATATACATATACGATGTTCAATAACACATACAGGACAATAATGATCAATGTGCCGACTCCCAATGCGATGGGTAAGTTTCTTTTTGGGTTTTTAACTTCTTCACCAATGAAACCAATGGAGTTCCATCCTTCATAGCCCCAGAACGCACCTAGGCTTGCTACCATCAGTGCTTTTATTAATGTCCATCCGTGCAGGCGGCTGTGTTCAAAGGAATGACTTCCTGATGCCAGGTTGCTGAAACTGCCCTGGTGGGAGCTAAAACCTGCAATTAAAAATAGAATGATCACCGTAATCATTACAAAGGTCAGTCCCCTGCTCAAACGTTCGGCAAATACAACGCCGCGGTAGTTTAACAGACTTAATACGATGATTAAAAGAGATGCCAGTATTTTAACGGAAGCATTTTTGAAAATGGCGAAACCTAATACTGTTTCCGGGGAACTCCAGTCAGGCAATGGTATAAGGCTGTTGAGTGATTCCGCGAATATATATGCCAGTGCAGAAATGGAAGCTGTTTTCAGTACAGTGAAATTGGCCCATCCATATAAGAAAGAAAAGAAGCGCCCGAAAACTTTCTGAAAATAAAAATACTCCCCGCCGGAGTTGGGGAACATGCCCGCCATTTCTGCTGTTCCTAATGCGCCCGCCAAACTAATAATACCTGCCAGCACCCAGCACAATATGATCAGCAAAGGCGATCCCAGTTCGGCAGACATGGGTGCTATTTTTTTGAAGACACCTGAACCGATGACAACACTTATCACCAAAAAAACAGCAGCTTTCAACCCTATCTGGGCGGCGAGTTTTGTCATGATACAAGGGCTGATTTTGTGAAACCAAAACCAGGTGATTGATTGATCTTCATATATCCGTCCTCGAGGGTGAAGCCACCGGTTACGAGATCTTCTGCCAAATCAAAGCTTCCATCTAAATCAATATAACGTGTATTGACACAGGTATAAGCTGCATGCAATGCTGCTGTAATGCTGATAATACTTTCATCGTTGCAACCCCAGAATAAATCAATATTACCATAATACGCAATCATGGCAATATCCAACGCACCCAAAACACCTCCACATTTCATGAGTTTGATATTATAAATACCAAATGGCTGTACACCGGCAGCGTATTGTAAAGCAGCGGCGGGATCTTTTAATGATTCATCACCTGCCAGTATTTTCCGAATGGAGGTATCCAATCCTTTTAATACTTCTTCCTCGCCAACAGGAAGCGGTTGTTCAATTAATTCAATACCGGCGCTTTTTGTGCCCCGGATGAAAGTATTCAAATCAGCCAGTGAATAGCCCTGGTTGGCATCAACGCGAATGGTTAATTTATTTTTATAGCGCTCTGCCAGCCGAACTACCCGTTCAATATCTTCTTCCACACCGATACCGGTTTTTACTTTTAAAATTTTAAAACCCATTTTGTAATAA
The DNA here is from genome assembly GCA_044223995.1 of Chitinophagaceae bacterium. Taxonomy (GTDB): domain Bacteria; phylum Bacteroidota; class Bacteroidia; order Chitinophagales; family Chitinophagaceae; genus JACMLD01. The sequence continues at coordinate 250,414 of JBGALE010000005.1, read as the reverse complement.
CCGTCAGCCTCTTCAAGCGTGTCGGTTACATTCTTTATACCGATGGTGACAGAAGTGGGAAGTGCTGCTATCTTTTGTCCATACATATCGGCGATAGATATACCTGTAAATTTCCCAAATGCATCGTGCAAGGCAATATCAATAGCAGCCTGTGTACCCGGAAGGTGGGGGAAATGTTGAACGGCTTCAAATATGATTTGCCTGAACTGACGAATATCTCTTCCTTTTAAATTCGCTACAAAATCCGTTTGCAGGTTCGCAAAAGTTTGCTCCGTTGTTTCTCCCACAACATCGGAAGCAGGGCTCCCGGAACCATAACCAATCATGCCATTGGCCAATTCTATTTCCAGGAAAGCCAGGCTGACATCGGAAAAAGTATTGTATGCAATGGTGTACGGTTTGGTGAGCTTCATTCTTTTCAGGTAAGCCCTGACTGCAGTTATTTTCATTGTATCAATGTCTTTAATACCGGAATAATTTTACTGACGCCTTCTTCCACGGGAAGTAATACGGGTAAATGACAATTTTCTTCGTATTGTTTTTTATACATTTCAATTTCTTCGCTACTGCAGCCTTTTGTGTTCAGGCCAATGGCAATTACTTTCGCGCCCAGTTTTTCTATAAGCGCTACTTCCGACTCCACGCTGGGTATTTCACCCCAGTGCTGATCATCATCAAAATATTTTCTTTTCGGCGCGGTGAGCAACACGACATGTTTTGCATTTCCTGATATGATCATTTCAAAACCACAGGGGCCGCTGGGATTGCGCAGCGAAGATTGTCCTTCGAGAAAAATGATACCCGCATTGGTTTCTTTCCAGCAGGTGACGATGGCGTTTTCCAGTTCGCCCGATACAAAATCGTTTAAAGTGGAATCGAAAATAAATCCGTATTTACCACCCTGCATCCAGCCGGTTTGACCGGTATAGATCATTTGTGCATTCCAACCATTGTCGGTACAGGCTTGTGTTAGCATTCTTGCAGTCGTGCGTTTGCCCACAGCGCAATCCATACCCAGTACTGCAACGATGGGCGCCGTAACGGAAAATATGTTACCCGTCCAGAAGTGTAAGTCCTTTCGAAGTTTTGGTTTTCGTATGTCCGTTAAGGTGACACCATGTTGTTCTGCAAGCGCCACCAGCTCCGGTTTTTCCGATAAAAATTCATGCAATCCATTTACGATGGAAATGCCGGATGTTATGGCTTCCTGAATGATGCCCACCATTTCTGCGGGCAGCCTTCCACCTACGGTAGCAATGCCAATGATCAGGCAATCAATTTTTTTCAATTGCTGAATGGCGGAAGCCAGTGTATCAAAGACTGGTATCTGCCTGTTCTTACCATCAAGTAATTCGCCGGCGTCTTTACCCGCGGTAGCTGCACTGTCTACAAGGCCGGTAATTTTATAACGCTCTGTGCCGCGGATCAAACCATGTGCTGTTTTAGCGTCGGGAAGAAGAAGAAAGCCATTCGTTAATACAATCGCCTGTTGCATAGTTGTTATCATTCTTTGTATTGAAACTTGTATTTCTTTTTTTGTTTGAAATAAAACATTTATTCATTCCCTTCTGTTCCTGTACTGGCTCTCCTGATCAATACACCCGGGTATTTACCAGTTGGTTGTTGTGATTGGTAAACCAGTTGTCCGTTTACCCATACCATTTCAATACCGGCAGACAAAGCTTTGGAATTACTGATGTCAGCATTATCGATAACGGTTTCCGGGTTAAACAATACGAGGTCTGCGTAGTTACCAGCTTTGATAATACCCCTGTCGGTTATGCCCAGGTGTTCAGCAGCAAGTCCCGTCATTTTATAAATAGCTGCTTCGAGCGGCATCAATTTTTGTTCCCGTACATAACGGCCGAGTACGCGCGTAAAAGCGCCATGCCCCCGCGGATGCCCACCCGAAGATCCGTCGGAACAAATATTTGTCTGTGGCCACAGTAACAAATTCGACACATCTTTTTCATCCATTGATTTTCCAATAATGGATTCAACACCGTTTTCACCAGGATGTTTTTTTGAATAGTCTTCAGCCATGCGCACGAGGTTCATCAAAGTTTGTGCAGGACTTTCATTTCTTTCTTTGGCGATGGCGCCTACGGTTTTTCCGGCATAGGCCGGTACAGGTTTGAAAGAAACCATCACCGATTTATCTGCATCAAATAATTCGTTCACCGCAAATTCAGCGCTTGACAGTTTGGTATAATCTCTTTTGGGAAACAATACCCGGATGGTTGAACTCCAGTATTCGTAAGGATATGCATCGGCAGTGATGCTGATGCCTTCGTTACGTGCACGCTGCAATCTTTCCAGTAATTGTGCAGCGGTTCCCCAGTTACCTTTTTTCGAAATCTTGATATGCGAAATTTGCACGGGTATTTTTGCCAGGCGGCCGATATCAATAATTTCATCGATCGCTTCGTCTTCGCCAATGTCTTCACTGCGGATATGACTAATATATCTTCCTTTATATTTCGCTGCCAGTTTTGCCAGTTGCAATACTTCATCACGGTTGGAAAAGAATGCCTGTTCGTATTCCAGGCCTGTTGACAATCCCAGCGATCCTTTTTTCATTTCCTGCTGCAATACTTCTTTCATCTTCTCCAATTCATTGTTGGTTGACAGGCGCAGCATGTCATTCGCCCCCATCGCAATTTCCCTGAGTGATGAATGGCCGGTATAACTGGCTACATTAATAGCGCTGTGTTTATTTTTGATGAGATAATCGAGTGTATCCATTGGGTAGCTTTCGCCATCCTGGCCGATAACAATGGTGGTGATGCCCTGGTTAATTGCGGGCAGCGCTTCCGGCGCATTTTGTACACCGCTGAAATGATGACTGTGCGAATCGATAAAGCCAGGCGACAATACATAGCCCTTTCCATCTATTACTGTTTCACCCGGAAATGCTGTTAGATCACCCGTTTCCCAAATCCTGCTGTCCCTAATGCGTACAGCGCTCATTACCGGAACAGCGCCGGTGCCGTCAATGATTTTTACGTGTGTGATCAGTTGTGTGACTGGTATCGCCGGTGTTTTACCGGAAAGTATATCATTGATAACAGCCCTTGCGATACCATTGGAACCGCTGGATAAAAATACCAGCGTTGTTTTTGTTTCAATGTTTCTTTCAATCGCAGTACGAAAGCCCACCCAGCCACCGGTATGTGACAATTTCTTACCACCGTTTTCAATAGACCAGCCAAAACCATAATTGTAGGTCGTACCATTGTTCAGTTTTGCTGGGGTAAATGCATCCTGTAGCGTGGCATTGCTAATCAGTTTATTGCTGTATAATGCCTGATCCCATTTCAATAAATCTTCCGCAGAGGAATAAACATTTCCGTCACCAACTACGCCATCCAGCCGCACCAAATCGTTCAGGACATTTTTACCGCTGGCATCCCGTTCAAATCCCAGTACACGTTGTAGTGCAGCGGGCGGGTTCATGGGCATGTTCAGGTAATAAATAAAAGTATGTTGTAAGCCAAGGGGCTTAGTAATGGTGGATGTAAAAAAATCTTCGATGCGCATACCCGCAGCTTGCCGGATGACGGAAGCCAGCACCACGTAGCCCGTATTGCAATATTGCCAGCGTGCACGAGGTTCGAAAACCAATGCTGGTTTATATTTTGCCAGCAGGGTAATTAGTTTATTGTTGTCGAGTGTATCCAGGGTATTGTTGTATTGCAAAGCCAGGTCAAAATATTCCGGCATGCCGGAGGTATGGTTGAGCAGGTTCCTGATGGTGATGGAAGGGTAGGGGAATGCGGGCAGGTATTTTTGTACGGGGTCATCATAATTGAGTTTGCCTCGCTCTTTCAGTATCATAGTCATCATGGCCATGAATTGTTTGGATACGGATGCCAGGTTGAAAGGAGATGCTATGGATAATTTTTCACCCGTCTGAATATTACTTACGCCCAGTGACTGCTGGTAAATAATTTTTCCATGATCAGCCAGCAGCAACACGCCATTGAACATACCCCGCTGGTGAAGTGCGGTGAGCGCGGAATCGACGGCTTTGATTTGCTGGGTGCTGTATTGAGCCCTGGTTGAAAAGGTAAAAGAGAATAATCCTGTCAGCAATAGCAGCAGTTTACAGTAAAGGCGGTTCATAGCGCTGGTTGTTTTGGGAGCTATGAATATAATTCATTTTCTGTTCGGCAGGCAGTAAGTTTTTTATTTCCCGGGAAGAGTAGTAGTCTCCTGAAATTCGGGATCAAGCCGGTAGATAGTATTGGTTTGATGCAGATCAAATAATACAAGCCGCTTTCTCTTCAGAATCGTTTTTCGTAAAAATCAACTGTACATTGCCCGCAGGCAGTTGTATAGAAGACTTTCTATCGGAAAATATAAAAACGGTTATTTACATTTACGAATTCACAGAAATTAATGGCGAACTAAAACTTACTTTATGAAATCGTATGTTGGTTTGGTGCTGTGGGCGGTTATCTGCCTGATGTTGTTGATTGGGATAGGTATTTTATTGTACCAGTTTTTTAAAAAGAAATAATTACTGTATAACAAAACAAGTGATGACAGTTTACGAAATTATTCCCCGGGCTTGTACCGTCTCCTGGAATGAAAATTTTAGAGAAACATCTTTCCCACTGACTGAACCGTCATTCCCGCATATCGTTGCGTCATTCCCGCGAAAGCGGGAATCTCATTATAGCAGAGAGAATCATATACCGCGGAAAGAAATAATTGCATCATATACCTTAAAGACCACAGTGTCCCTTGCAGGAGACACTGCGGAGAGAAAACGTCATTCCCACATATCGTTGCGTCATTCCCGCGAAAGCGGGAATCTCATTATAGCAGAGAGAATCATATACCGCGGAAAGAAATAATTGCATCATATACCTTAAAGACCGCAGTGTCCCTTGCAGGAGACACTGCGGAGAGAAAAAGTAGATCATATATTTGCCGCCAGCTATAATTCTAAGTCGCTTGTTTTGTGCTTACTTTTTTTGTTGTCGAATTTAAGGGCATCGCATTATTAAAATTTCCACCAGGGTTTCTTTTTTCTTTTTGCCTGTTCTTCTTCTAATAATTTCTCAATGTTTATATGGCTTTGTAAAATATGATAGCCATAAACATAAATCCCATCTTCATTGCCATTTCTAAAACGCTTTATAGTCCGCTGCATTGGCCAAACTGTTGTTCCGTCTGGAAGTTTAAGAATGGCGTTTAACTCTCCTTCAGGGTCACTTTCATCTGTCTCCCAAACTGTGCCAGGTACAATTTTAATAATTGTCTCGCCAATGTATGCACCAAGAGCAAATAGAATTTGCCCTAAGTTCTTGGAAAATTTTCCACCTTCAACTTGTTGTCCATTTTTTGAATGACGATCAAAAAAAGTATCAATGTCTTTGAAGCTACTTAAGGTGTAATTAAGGTTAAGTTTATCAGAAGTAAAGCCCTTTACTATCATGTCGGAGAAAGTGATAATGTCTTCTTTAATTGTCGGCATAAATTATTTTTGATTTGAAAATCAGAATGTATTTATCGAACTGGTCTACAACTATTATACTTACGAATCTACAAAATAAGGACTTCGTAAATCGTGCGCCGGAAGCTGTATATGCGAATTTATTTTGGCTCTCATCGCTTTTACTAAGCGTTTTGGGGTGTTTTGGCAAAGTAAGTATCCTTGTATTGTTAGTGAGATGCCCGTTTTTCCCGACAAAGTCGGGAGCATGACGTATAAGAGGGTGGGGTGCCGGTATCGCCGGGAGTATGAAACAAATAAACAGGGCAGGTCGCCTTGCGCCCGTTGCCCTGCTGCGCGTTGCGGGAGATAAAATTAATTGGTGCGTAATAAAAAGTATCAGAAGGAAGTAATAGCTACCCTTCTACGATTTGTATATTATTACCACAAGTATCGTCAAACACCGCCACCTTTACGGGTCCCATCTGTGTGGGCGGCATACTGAACAGCACACCCTCATTGCACAACCGTTCAAATTCCTTTTCAATATTGTCCACATGAAAGGCAGTGAGCGGTATACCCGCTTTGAACAGGGCTTGCTGAAATTCAACAGCCGGTGGAAACACGCAGGGTTCCAGCACCACTTCCACACCATCCTGCTCTTCCTTCGATACCACGGTCAGCCACTTGTATTCATCCACAGGTACTTCTGTTTTTTTTACGAAACCCAGTACCTCGGTATAAAATGTCAATGCCTTAGCCTGGTCTTTTACCATTACGCTGGTCCATTTTATTTTCATAACGGTTGGTTTAAGTGTTGTAAAGATGATGATAAGCCTGCCGGGTCAGCACTTCGAAATTGCTTTTTCCGGGAAATATTTTTCACGGTACCGCTGCGGCGATAAGCCCGTGAATTTTTTAAACAGGCCGCTGAAGCTGGTGCTGCTGCCTACATTCAGTTCAGTGCATACTTCGGCGAATGATTTGCCCTGCTGCAGCATTTTTTTGGCGTATGACAATCTTTTTTCTGATAAATACTGGTGGGGTGTTCTTCCGTAATATTTTTTGAACAGTCTTATATAATGATACCGCGAACAACAGGCTGCTGCTGCCATTTGAGTAAGCGATATGTTTTCCGCAAAATGCCGGTCGATAAAATCCTTTGATTGCTTCAACTGTGCACCAATATATGTTTTCGGGTATAAAGCCGCCTGTAATTTGATTACCTGTTCACTGAAATAAGTCATGAAAAAAGGATTATTGTAAAAATAGCCCCGCAACGATACCATTACCAAAAAAAATGTTGAACGGGCGAAAAGCTTATTGCGGCACGGTTTTTTTATAGCAGGTGGTGAAAACCAACAACCTTAAAGCGATAAGTATGAAATACACGATTCTTTTATTATCAGTGTCATGTTTTTTATTGTCCTGCAATGGTGGCGCAGCCAAACAGGCTGAAATACAGGCAGCTAAACAACATATTATAGACTCGGTGAATGCAGCACATGCCAGGTTGCGCACCATCGATTCCATGCGTACGGTGGAGGCGAGGCGTGCCGAAATAAATGCACAAAATGATGCTGCCAACAGCACTACAGCTCCTGAAAAGAAAAAGAAAGGCTGGAGCGGCGCTGCAAAAGGCGCGGTCATCGGAGCAGGTACAGGTGCCGTAGCAGGTGCCGTGATCGATAAGAAGCATGGGGAAGGCGCCGTAGTCGGCGGACTGATTGGCGCCGGCGTAGGCGCTGCAACCGGTGCAGTCATAGACAGCAAAAACAAGAAGAAAAAGAAGAAAACCACTACCACGCATTAACTCTGTATCGAAAAGTTTTCCGGTCACGCAACGTTGAAATGGATTCCAGGATCTGTTTGGCGCAACCTTTTGTTACATTTGAGAGGTAACGATCAATAAATATATTTTTATGGCAGATGCAAAACAATATACGGTACGCAATGGGAAAATCTGTTATATAGAAATTCCTGTGTCAAATATTGAACAGTCCGCCGCTTTTTATACAGCAGTATTTGGCTGGAAAACGCGTCGTCGCGGAGATGGCGCACTGGCATTCGACGATTCAGTCGGTGAAGTAAGCGGCGCCTTTGTGACCGGTCGCGAACCGGGCGATTCAGTAGGGCTAATGGTATATATCATGGTCGATGATATCAATGAAGCTATTTTGCTGGTAGAAAAAAATGGCGGCATCATTGTACAGCCACTCGGTATGGATGCACCCGAGTTAACAGCACGGTTTACTGATCCCTTTGGCAATATATTCGGGCTATACCAGGAACCGGTGCAACATCCATCATAATACTACGCAGTAAAAATATTTTTGCGCTTTAGAACTCCCACCATTTAGATACCGGGTGATGCGAGCCGAGCAACAATGGTTCGCCAATCATCGGTGTCGTTACCGGCATTCTCAATTCCGTTGCTTTTGCCAAAACTCTTTTAACCGGTTCGTCCCAGGGATGCAGCGAGAGAGAAAATTTCCCCCAGTGTACCGGCAATAACAATCTTGTTTTCAAATCAACCGCTGCCTGTACGGTCTCTTCCGGCATCATATGAATATAGGCCCATTGTTCATTGTATTGCCCCGATTCGAGTATCGCCAAATCAAATGGCCCGTATGTGTCACCTATTTTTTTAAAATGATCATCATAACCTGAATCCCCACCGAGGTAAATAGTATGAGCACTTGTTTTCAGTATAAAAGACGACCACAAGGTCTGATTGCGTTTTAAACTTCTTCCTGAAAAATGCCGGGCAGGTGCAGCGGTAAATTCCATACCCGGAAGAACAGTCGCTTTTTCCCACCAGTCCAGTTCAGCAATATTTTTTATATCAAATCCCCAGTGTTCCAAATGCGCGCCCACACCCAATGACGTCACTATTTTTTGTACGCCGGGAAATATTTTTTTCAGGGAAATACAATCTGCATGATCAAAATGATCGTGTGTGAGTACCAGTATATCAATTGCGGGCAAATCGTTTACGGTATAAGCGGTGGTACCGGCAAATGCTTTTACCATAAAAGAAAATGGCGCTGCATGATCGCTGAGTACAGGATCAACCAGGATATTCACCCCGTCGATGCGTAACAAATAAGAGCTGTGCCCAAACCATACGAGCGTGGGAAAATCATCCGAAAGTGAATCCAGCTTTGTATTTACAGTAGGAACGGTCGCAGAAGGTTTTACACCGGCCGGTTTATTCAGCCATTTGTATAAAGTTTTCCAGTAAGAACTTCCTTCCACCATCATGGGTGTTTCGGATAAGTTTTGAAAAGAACCATTTTTATAATTGGGAGATTGCTGAATACGTACTAACCGTTCACCCGCCGGAAGTTTTCCAAATACTGCTGTTTCCATATTTATGAAAGATAATGATTAGGGTTCAACAAAGATGCAGGCGACTGGTTCACCCGATCAGGTAATGTTAGAAAAAATTTTTACCACTTTAGGGTATTGTCAGCGGTATGCCGTGTATTTATCTTGCATACCGGTTATTGTTATAACAGCTTTACAGGTGATTCGCACAAGGGTTGTAACCAAAACAAAAGACTGGTTCCATATCCCGCACTGCTGTCATTGTAGTAACCGGTTTCCGGAAAATAACTGATTACCCCACCCAAACCTCCCGCAGCCAGGCAGGCATCCTGTACAACAGCATGTATTCATTAAAATGAACGGCTGGCGTTCATTGCCAAAGGAGTTTGTAATCATTTATTCATTAATCATTAAACCTTTTTATCATGGCAAACAAAGATGCAGTAATTGCAGCGGCAGATGGCCAGGTGGTGGTGCCTTGCTGCCCCGACCTTATCAAGGATGATCATTGCGACATTATTAATTTCAGCAGGGTATTAACATTTCCCACAACTGTGCTGGCAACGAACCGCAGAAGGGTAAGTGTAGAGGTGATTTTGCGTTTCCGTTTTTCGCGCTGTACCCTGGGGCTTACACTGGGCGACCCCATTTACACCACTACATTATTACCCGGGGAAAAAGTAAGACTGGCCACTACCGACAGAAGGAGCCGTTTCACATTTGACAGTGAAACAAAACTGAGTTACCGCAGCGAACAGATTTCAGAAGAACAGTTTTACATGACGGCTGTTCAGAAATACATGGCCGATGCCAGCGCAGCACAATCAGGACATGCACAGGAATCATCCGACAGTCATTGGGATTTTCATGGCGATGCCAGCGGCAGCGTAAACCCTTTTAGCCTCAGCGCCAGTGCAAGTACCAATGCAAGCGGTAACCACAACAGTCATTCCGTGGCTGACTATCTCAACCAGCAGAAAGCACATGTGCAAAGTGCAGCGGTGCAGGCAGTGAGTTCAACACACAAAGCACATTCTGTTTCTGTGGGAGAAGTAAGCACCCGCACCCATATACAGGGCGAATCGGAAGATCATTTTGAAGCATCTTCCAGGGAATTCAGTAATGCCAACCGGTGTCATGCAGTGACCTATCTTTTTTACCGCATCAATAAAAAACAGGTTATTAAATTTGAACTGGTAGCTATTGAAAGAAGGGTGATTGATGATGCGGCACCTATTGGCGGTGTATTGCAACCCGGAGCTGCAAAAATTCCCATCGCACTTGTTCCGCAGGATGTGCCCGCCACCATTGCCATTAAACGTACAGCCGTACCTTTGGCAAACTTTGCTGCGGGTGCTACCATCAGTGCGGCCAGTGTGGACACATCCGCTTTTTCTTCCCTTAACCCCAATATCGGCAGCCAGTTCTTTACACAGGATCCCAATGCCGGTACACCGATTGACATTGATACGAGGAACAAAGCTTTGAAAGAAGTGGATGAACAACTGGCAGCAAAAAATCTTATTGACAAGGCCGGAAACGTAACAGGCGAAATAAAACAGGTCATTGAATTCGACTCAACCTTTTCCATACCCACGGGTGGTATCATTGTGAAAGGTTGCCTGGATGATTGTGATGTATGCGAACCATGGCTGAAAGAAAGAATGCAGTTGGAAAATGATTTGCTCCGTAAACAGATCGATCTGCTGGAGAAATCTCAGGAGTACCGCTGCTGTCCGCCGGCGCCGATCATTGACTGACGAAATTGATTTGACAAATGTTTCCCTGCTGCTGTTTTTTACGACTCAGTAGAAAGAACAGGCAGACTGGATAATGAAGGACAGTGAACAAAGACGACGAATTAAAATATGTATAGTTTTCGCAAAGCATAGGCATGACTTTTTCCTGTTGGCACTTTTCCGCTCCGCCGGGAGGGTGCCACAGGATTTGTCCATCTTTGTGCATGAAGGGAATGGGCTAACTGAAACAGCATAACAGAAACGGATGGAGATATTTTATTTTGTATTACTGTCACTCGCTGTTTGGCGGATCACACATTTGTTGTCAAAGGAAGACGGGCCTTTTGATATGATATTCTTATTGCGTAAAAAAGCAGGCAATGGATTTTTTGGCAGCCTGCTCGATTGTTTTTATTGTGTCAGTGTTTGGGTGGCGCTCCCTTTCGGACTTTGGGAAGGGCAGCACTGGGGCAGCAAGCTTTTATACTGGGCAGCACTGTCGGGCGCAGCCTGTTTACTGGAACAGGCTACAACGCGCGGAAATAAACCGCCCGGCATGCCTGATTATAAAGAAGATTAAAACCATGTACTATGTGCAATTGCGGAAACAAACGTACGGAGTGGAAAGACTCCAGCTCGCGAAAACTTAGCCAACCCGAGGCCATCAATACCAATCATGCCAAACGATGGCCCGATGTGTCATTTTCATACACAGGAAATTCGGCACTAACCGTAACAGGCGGTGTTACGGGAAAACGATACCGGTTTGCATTTCCCGGCGACGTACAACAAATTGACTACCGCGATGTGAGTGGTATGTCGTCCATCAACTTATTGACGAAAGTTAGCTAGCTGTGGGGGTACTACTGCTGTCATGGGGACAGCATAGGAATGGTAAAAGCATCACCTTGTATAAGGTGGTGCTTTGTTTTGTATATTTAAATAACCATAAACCCTCAGTATATGTATAAGAAACTCTTTGCAGCACTGCTGTTGTTCTTGTGCATGCGCGGTGATGCACAAACGAAAATGACCTCCCTCTACGATTTCATGTACAAACTGGCGCCTGACAGTGCAAAAGGCGAAGCCGGTGACTGGGCAGTAGAAAGACCAAAATTATTTCCTGTTACCTGGAAAACACCAGGCGTTATCATGAGCGACGATATAAAGATTAATTTTTACCGGGAAGGGGTAACCTCTTTATCAGTAAATGGCGTGGTATATCAAAACCTGCAAAACAAGCGACTGCAGTGGAAGATCATGCTCCGCGGGCCGAGAATGGGATTTACCAATTATGCATTGGGTACCGAAGCAAGCACCAGCATCAGGCAGGGAACGACCATTGATAGTTTACTCGGTAAACAGCGTTATACATTTCAATTACTCAAATCATGTCCGGGTTTGATGGGGTTCAACTATTACCAGTTAAAATTCCCACGGAAAGATCCATTGTGGGTAAAACTGGGATGGCTCTGCGGAAATGCCGGCTGTGCCCTGAAAATGGATGTATATGAGGATTGGAGCAAGCAATACGCAGAGTTGAACTGCGGCAGGTAATACATTTTACCGTGAAATTTCCGTTTCGTTGCCTGTTTTTTCCGTTTCATTGAATATTTATTGCTGAATTTCCCCGGCTGTTGTCTCTTTGTGCCTTCAAACCAATTGTATGAAGAGAATTGCCGGAATGTTACTGGCTATTATAACAACGGTGCAGTTGTCAGCGCAGGTGCGTTTCAGCAGCCTGGACGAACTGTTGCAGTACGCGGATAAGAACAGCCTGGTATCACAACAATCGCAACTGCAAAAAGCCATCAGTAAAAAAGACGAAGCCATTAATAAAAGTTCATTGTTACCGAAGCTGAATCTTTTTGGTACGGCAGATTATTATCCCATTCTTACCTCACAGTTGATCCCCGAAGCTATATTTGGCGGCAGCCCCGATAAGTTTAGAAAAGTACAGTTTGGTTTGCCTTACAGTTTCAGCAGCGGACTGGAGCTCACCGTTCCGGTGATCAATTTTGAAAAATGGGATCAGTTGAAAAGATTCAAACTGCAATCACGGCAAACCGAATGGAACACCAAGGTGAGCCAGGAAAACCTGCACATACAACTGGTGCAATATTATTACCAGGCATTGGTTATGCGCGAACTGATCAAACTGAACAATGCCAACCAGGAGGTATCGGGGCAGTTGGTAAAAATCCTGGAAGAAAGAAAAACAAATGGCGTGCTGAACCCATCCGATTTTAACCGCAGCAAAAACCTGCAACTTGATATTCAAAGTGCTGGTATCGAATATGAAAAAAATTACCAGTCGGCACTGATTGTATTGCACCAGTTATTAAACCTGCAGGATTCGGTTGCGATACAGATAAATGATTCACTCGCATCCAAAGCATGGTTTGCATCGCCCGCTGCCACCAGTATCCAGCAAAGACCAGCCTGGCAGGAAGCTGCTTTGAAAATGGCGGTAGCAGAACAGCAGTTAAAGGAAACCAGGAGCGCCGCGCTTCCAAAAATATCATTCAACAGTAAATACACCTATCAATGGCAGATGAAACCATCTGCAAACCAGCATATTCAATTTGATTACAGCAATATTGGCCTGCGGCTGGACTTTCCGCTCTTCCAGGGAAATTTTTACCGCGCCACGAGAGATAAAAACGAATTGCAGTTTCAACTGGCAAAAACCGTACAGCAGCAGGTAACCAATGATCTTGCCCGGCAGCAATCTGATTGGTGGAATGGCTTTCACGCGGCAGAAAAAAAATATATTGTGTTGCAGCAAAAAGTAGCAGTTGCTACGGATAACCTGCGCATCGCGCAACTAAACATGAAGGAAGGCGTGATGGAATTTGATGAATTCAATACCATTTTCCAGGAATACAATAAAGCGAAACTCGATTACCTGCAAAATCTCAATGACGGAATGGTATATCAACTTTTACTGACTTTAAAATGATGAATATGACACATAGGATTTTATTCACGCTACTGGTAGTTGGTTCTTGCGCAACTGCCTGCAGGCAAAAAACAAAAGAAGTACAGCCGCAGGTAAAACAGTTAACCGAAGCAGTGTATGCGTCGGGGACACTGGTTCCTGAAAACGAATACAAGGTTGTCTCACAAACCGACGGGTTCCTGCAGGAGGCGTTGGTAAAAGAAGGGGATACCGTAAAAAAAGGACAATTGTTGTTTTCACTAAGCAACAACAACCAGCAGGCGCAGGTATCCACTGCTACACAACTGGTGGATAAAACCATTCCTGTTGCTGCTGAGAATGCACCGCAGGTGAAAGACCTTACCAATAAACTCGCTACTGCAAAGGCAAAACTGGAAAACGATGAACTACAATACAGGCGGTATAAGAATCTATTCGATCAAAATGCCATCTCCGCCAGTAATTACGAAAAATATAAACTCCAGTACGAAACCACGCAGCACGACGTGCAAAGCCTGGAGGAACAACTGGGCCAGCAACGCTTAAGCGCGGCGTTGCAGTTGCAGCAAGCCAATAACCAGCTACAATTGGCGAAAGCATCGCGGTCAAATGGATTGCTGAAAAGTTATGCTGATGGCGTAGTGTATGATGTTTACAGGCAAAAAGGCGACCTTATTTCTCCCAATCAGCCAATTGCTTTAATTGGCAGCGGGCAAATGATCGCAAAATTACTCATTGATGAAGACGATTTGGGAAAAGTAAGTGTTGGACAGGAAGTGCTGATTACGATGGATGCATATCCCGGTAAAATATTTCACGCGCGCATCGAGAAAATATATCCCCTGCTCAACCGTGTAGAACAATCTTTTCGTGCCGATGCTATTTTTACGGACGAGCTGCCGGTTAAATTATATGGGCTGAATGTCGAGGCAAATATCGTGCTCAAGGGAAAGGAAAAAGTAATGGTGATTCCTAAAAACGCTGTATTAAAAGGAGACAGCGTTTTGGTAAAAGAAGGAACCAAAGTATCGAAGGTAAAAATCAGCCGGGGGGCAGAAGATGATCAGTTTGTAGAAGTTACTGCCGGTATTTCCAATTCTTCCACTTTAATTATTCAGCAATGAACTGGAGACTTGCACTGAGTATTGCCGTTACACATCTTGTTACCAAGAAAAAGCAAAGCCTGGTAGCCATGATGGGTGTGTTGTTTGGCATTAGTATGTTTATCGTAATGATAAGTTTTATGACCGGTGTTAACCAGTTCCTCGAGGATATGGCGATGGACAATACACCGCATATCCGCATTTATAACCCAGTCGTGGTGCAGCCGACAACAATCGTCGGGAAGGCAGGGGAGAAAAAAGATTCGGCGGATTGGTTTGTGGTCCGTCATCAACGGCCAAAGAATGATCTGCCAAAAATTAAAAATGCACAGTTTATTTCAGATGAGCTGGAAAAATTACCCGGAGTACTGGGCGTAGCACCGATGCTGACCTCACAGGTATTTTTTAATAATGGGCCAGTTCAAATACCGGGCAATATATCCGGTATTGATGTAAAGAAACAACAGTTGTTGTTCAACCTCGACCGGAAAATGGATGAAGGCAGCCTTGATGATCTGTTGCGCGGCAGCGATGTCATTGTGATGGGCAGGGGCCTTGCCAATAAAGTAAGCGTAAAAGTAGGTGACCGTGTCAGTGTGACCACACCGGAAGGGTACAACCTTGTATTGAAAGTAGCCGGTATTTTTTCTTATGGCATTTCCACGCTGGATGATACAAAAAGTTATGCCACGCTGGCCACGGTACAGAAAGTATTGCAGCGCGATCCTTCGTATGTTACTGATCTGAATATAAAATTAAAGGAGATGAAATCGGCGAAGCAATTTGCTGAAGGACTGAAAAAGCAAATGCCCGATGTATATTTTGAAGACTGGGAACAGGCCAATGCATCCATTCTCGCGGGTGAAAAGATAAGAGATGTCATGACGGGCGTCGTGTCATTCACCTTATTGCTGGTAGCAGGTTTTGGTATTTACAATATCATGAACATGAACATCATCAATAAGATGAAAGATATCGCAATACTGAAAGCAACGGGCTTCCAGGGAAAAGATATCACCGCCATCTTTTTGTTTCAATCACTGATAATTGGCATTCTTGGCGGATTGCTGGGGCTGCTGGTTGGGTTCCTGTTTAGTTACCTGTTGTCCATTACACCATTTCCCGAAGGAACATTTTTCAGGATAGCCACTTTCCCGGTCAATTTTTTACCGGAGCATTATATCATGGGCGTATTGTTTGGTTTCCTGACCACCTTGTTTGCAGGCTATTTTCCCAGCAGGAAAGCTTCGAAAATAGATCCGGTAAAAATCATCAGGGGATAGGAACGTATTTAAATTCAAAAGAGCACATCAGACATGGATACTATTTTAAAAGCTACAAAAATTATTAAATACTTCAATGAACCGGAGCCATTCAAGGTGCTGGATGAGGTAAGCTTTGCGGTCAGAAAAGGCGAATTTCTTTCCATCGTCGGTAAATCGGGCTGTGGTAAATCAACATTGCTGTACATATTAAGCACAATGGATACGGATTTTACCGGCACGCTGGAAATAAAAGATCAGCAACTGAATGGCTGGAAGCAGAATGATCTTGCTAAATTCAGGAATGAAAACCTCGGCTTTGTTTTCCAGTTTCACTATTTGTTGCCGGAGTTTACTGCGTTAAAAAATGTGATGTTGCCGGCGTTGAAACTGGGCAAATATTCCAGAGAAGAAGTGGAAGCAAGGGCGATAGAGAAATTAAAGATGGTGGGTATGGATAGTTTTGCAAAAAAATTGTCCTCCCGTTTATCCGGCGGCCAGCAGCAAAGAGTAGCCATTGCACGCTCACTGATCAATGATCCTGTCATCATCATGGGGGATGAACCAACCGGTAACCTGGATAAAGCCAATTCTGTTCGGGTATTTGAAATATTCAGGCAATTGTCGAGCGAAAACAAACAAACCATCATTACGGTTACCCACGATACCGATTTCGCAAAAGGTACCGATGAAATGATAGAAATGCAGGACGGTAAA
The DNA here is from genome assembly GCA_044223995.1 of Chitinophagaceae bacterium. Taxonomy (GTDB): domain Bacteria; phylum Bacteroidota; class Bacteroidia; order Chitinophagales; family Chitinophagaceae; genus JACMLD01. The sequence continues at coordinate 233,879 of JBGALE010000005.1, read as the reverse complement.
ATTATCCGCGCATGAAGCTGAAGTGGCTGCCATACGTTATCATTCTTTTGTTCACTACCATCGTTTCAATAGTGCGGTACTACCTCATTCCCGAGTGGAGCCTGGGAATACATGGGTTGGTTTTTTGTATCCAGTTTGTTATACTTTCCTGTATCTGGCGGCTGGTAGATTGGCTCAGCAATTCCCTTGACCGTTATATCCCTTTTTCCCAGCAGGTAGGTAAAAGAATTGTTGTGCAATTGTTGTTGTCACTCGTTATCATTGCACCTGTTTTTTTTACGGTAATGTATTTTGCCAGGAAAATATTGCCGCCGTATGCGACACCTCAGTTCCTGACATTACTCGCGATTATATTCGTGATTTTTATAGCGCTGATAAACTTTATCTCCTACTTCAAATATTTCTTCTTAAAATGGGAGAACTCCGTTCTTTCCAACGCGCAACTGACGGTGACCGCAGCAGAGCTTGAAAAAGAGAAATCGATGATGCGTTTTCACCACCTGAAAAACCAGGTAAACCCGCATTTTCTGTTTAATACATTTACATCGCTGGACGGACTGGTACAGTCAAACCCTGATCTTGCATCAGAGTTTATCCGGCACCTGTCAAAAGTATACAGGTATGTACTCGAGCACAAGGAAAACGAAATTGTAAGTATAGAAACGGAAATAAATTTTATCCGGCATTATATTTCTTTGCTGAATATCCGTTACAAGGAAGCTATTACCATCCGTGTAGATATCAGTAAGGCGGCACAGGAAAAAGGGATCGTTATGGTAACACTGCAAATGCTGATCGACAATGCCATCAAACACAATATAGTTCAACCCAATATGCCTTTGCGCATCGAAATATGGGATGAGGATGATTACCTGCACATCCATAATAATCGGCAGTTGCGCAAACAAATTGAAACTTCGAATAAGCAAGGGTTGAAACAATTGCAGGAATTGTATGCTTACCTGACGGATAAGCCGGTTAAAATAAATGAAACTGAATCGGCCTTTGAGATTAACTTACCCCTGTTATGAATATCCTGATCATAGAAGATGAACCCCTGGTGGCCATCAGCCTGTCAAGATTGGTACGGGAACTGGAACCTGGCGCTGTGTTGTTTGGGCCACTGGCTGGTGTGCAGGAATCGAAAGACTGGCTGCAGTCGCACCCCGCGCCGGATTTGATATTAGCGGATATACAACTCTCGGATGGCATCAGCCTTGATATATTTTCCGCAGCCAGTATTCAGTGTCCCATCATTTTTACTACTGCTTACAATGAATATGCCATCCGTGCATTTAAAGTTAACAGTATCGATTATTTACTAAAACCAATAGAAAGAAATGAACTGGAAGCCGCATTGCAAAAATTTCACCAGTTGCAGGCAAAGTTCAGTAACGATTCATATGTAGAAACAGTAAAGAAATTATTCGGAAATTTTAACCAGAGCAATAAATACAAAGAAAGATTTGCTGTACACCAGGGAAGGACGGTGTTGTTGGTATCGCAGCAGGAAGTATTGGGCTTTTTAAAGGAGGAAATCATATATCTTGTCAATAACGAGGGAAGAAAATTCATAACAGATTTCCGGTCACTGGATGAAATACAGGAACTGCTCGATCCGCAGTTGTTCTATCGTGCCAACCGGCAGTTTATCATACAGCTCCCCTATATTGAAAGTTACCGTGCCGATGACACCGGAAAACTCCAGGTAACAGCGAAAGGAATCAAAATGGAACCGTTCATCGTGAGTAAAGAGAAGGCTGCTGAGTTTAAAAAATGGTTTGGCGCCTAACGTTTATCAATTTTTACGCTGGTATGACATAATCGCAGCACTGTAATTTGCCGTGTTTATGGATATTTGCAGCTTATTTTAAACAGCTCGTATGCGTATTGCAATAAACGGAATGGGTAGAATCGGCAGGTTGCTCTATAGAAGATTAATCAATATGGAAGGGATCGATATCGTGGCTGTAAACGATCCAATGGAAGCGAACAACCTTGCTTACCTGCTGAACTATGACTCGGTGTATGGTACATTTCCCGAAAAAATTGGTGTGGAAGGTGAGTCATTAGTAATACATGAAAAGCGTATCCGGGCTTTTCGCCAGTTGGATCCATCAAAATTACCCTGGAAGCAACTGGCCGTGGATGTAGTGCTGGAATGTTCGGGGCAATTCACTTCAAAGGATAAGGCATCCATTCACCTGCAATCCGGTTCAAAAAAAGTATTGTTGTCTACCACCGGCTCTTCAGATATACCATTACTGATTTATGGGTTCAACCAGCACCTGCTGACGGATAAAGTTGATATTGTATCGCCGGGCGGTTGTATGACCAACTGTGTGACGCATGTTTTTTTTATCCTCAATGCTATCGGTATCGAATCTGCGCAGTTGAATATTTTACATTCTTATACATCGCGACAGGCATTGGTAGATGCACCACATGCGCAATTCAGAAGGGGAAGGGCTGCAGCAGAATCAATCATACCGGTAGAAATCGATTTATCGCAATCCATCGAACGGTTGTTTCCAATGCTGCATAACAAGGTGGCAGCCGTTTCAACAAGAGTACCGGTGGCCAATGGGGCCATGGCCGATTTTAGCATACAGTTAAAGCAGGCTTCCTCCAAACAGGCCATCAACCAGTTGTTTAAGACATCCGCTGCACACGATTATAAAAATATAGTTGAATACAATGAAGATCCGCTGGTGTCACTGGATATAAAAGGAAATACCCATTCCTGTGTGATTGATGGGACGCTGACATCGGTCGTGGGAAACCATGTAAAACTGATTACCTGGTTCGACAATGAATTTGGATATACCAGCCGGATGATTGACTGGCTGCTGTACTGGAAGAACATATTGTCATAATACTTCTTGTCAACCGATCGCTTTCATTCATCTTCCTTTTTCACGCGATCAATGGCATCCAGCAGCCCGTGATCAAATTTGTCGTCTGCCAGTTGCCAAAACATGATGCCGTTCAGCTTGTATTTCTGTACGTACTGTGTTTTCAATTTCACAGAAAGCGTATCGTCGTAAGTGAAGAGGAGTTTACGCTGCGGATTAAAAGCATAGGGTGCTTTCGCGATGGGATCCCAGTATTGTGTAAATCCATTAGCTTCTGTTATCGAATCGGCAACGGATCGGTAAGAAATACCATGATAAAATTTGGTGGGCTGGTACAGCCCGGTGTTGAGTGTATCACTCACTTCAAAAAGCCTTCCGTAAAAAGCGGCACCAATTACAATTTTATCAGGCGACACACCGATGGCCAGTAGTTTTTGGACAGCATTGTCGGTCGATTCTATTTGCTGCGGTGTGGAATAGAGTGGTGTATGATGACCGGAAACCGTACTAAATCCATGCACCAAATCGTAGCTCATGATATTGACACGGTCTACTTTCTTCATCACTTTTTTCCATGCCAGCGAAGAGTCAATAAATTTTGTAAAACCACCTGCGGCAAAGCTGATTTCATGTTGTTTTCCCAATTTTTTCCGCAGTTGTTTGACAAGGCTGGTAAAATCTGGTTTGTCTTCAGCGCCGTAAGGATGGCCGGGAAAACCTGCTATGGTCGGATATTCCCAGTCGAGATCGATGCCGTCTGTTCCAAAATAATCAGTGAGGCGTTTGGCAGATTTTGCAAACTGTCTTCTGCCTTTTGCCGTTGAAAAAACGGTTGAGCAGGTTTGGCAGCCGCCCCAGCCACCCAGCGAAAGGATTATTTTTAGTGATGGGTTTCTTTTCTTCAATGCCACCATCCGCAGAATAGTAGCGCTATCGCGTGCATTGCTGACAGATAATTCATTTCCTTTCAGGTGACAAAAGCAGAATATCAAATGGGTGAGCTTTTCTACTTCAAAACTGTCAATCATCGTGGTCCTGCCTGCATAATAGGCGATAACAGAAAAACTGTTTTTGCCGGGTACCTGCGACTGGCAATAACCTGCCGGCAGCAAAAATAAAAGGATGATCGCGGCTCGGCGCATACGGTTTGGTTTCTTTTCTGCAACATACTATAAATAAGTTTCCCCGCAGCGGCTTAACACTGAAAGAATTATGATCGGTTGGTTAACGTGATGATCAAAAATGCTAAGTCTAGCAAACATTTTGCATAGTAACCGGGAAACCCCGTATTTATCAATAATCATTTGTATATGAAAAAATTTGTTTTGCTTATGTTAGTGGCAGTTGCCGCTATTTCTGTTCAGGCCCAACTGGTCGCCAAGCCCAAATGCGGCACTTTCGTGGTAGATATCCTCGATGGAAAAGTAAATGACCTCAAAGCCAATGCCCGGATGGATGAAATTACCGGCAAGCTGCCCTGTTTTACCAGTATGGATGCCGAAGGCACCACCGCAAAGTGTGGGGCTTCCATCTCTTACAAGGATCGCGATATTTATTTTTACACCGATCGTGATTATATTGAAATCAGGGAAAAATTCCAGGGAAAACTAACTATTCCGTTAATGGGCGCCCCACGCAACGGTTTGTTCAAGTGGCTGGGCAACCCCAAATTAAAGGATGAAAACTGGGATGCATTTGAGATGGCTTATGGCACCCTGGTATTGCATTACAATAAAGCAGGTAAGGTATTCCTGATTCAATTCAGTACAAAAGACACCAGTACACTAAGTCTTTGCGAATAATGGATGAACCTGTTGGAAGACTAAAAGTGTTCGTAACAATCATAATTGCGCTGGCGGTAAATTTTATCGTCCCTGAATTCAAAGATGGCGCAGATATAAGCTTTTAATACAAGGCCGGGCTTTAGTTTGCCGGCCCTTGTTTTTAATTCACCACTCCATTGAAATTCCGCAATGACTTTGTCACCGGCTTCGATATAGCTGGCAAATTCAAAACGCTGGTAACTGAGCATTTTTCTCCCGGCTTCTGCCCCGGCGATTAAATTATCGTAGGTTCTTTTTCTCATATCTCCCCTCATCAGGTTGGGATATTCCAGTTGCTCCACCATCGGGTGAAGTATCGATTTGTATTCATTGCTGTCGGTACTGAATTGCTCCAGCAGGTGAAAAAATCTTTTGACTACTTCCACATGTGCGGCCATAATGATTGATTTTACAGTTTTAATAACGATGACAACATGTTTTTGGTACGGGAAAGTGATTCAAATAAAAAAGTCTGCCCGAAGGCAGACTTACTAATATGATGAAAAAGGATTAATCAGTTTTTACCGACGTGATCATTTTTTCTTTTCCAAATGAATTACTCTTGGTATAAAATATTTCCACGTATTTCCATTCAATGGTCACTTTTTTGCCTACCAGGTTCCTGGGGTTGTTGTTCAGGTTTTCCGCGCCGTTAAAATTCATCAGCCACAACAACCTTTTTTGTACACCCGTATTGTCCTTTACTTTCAGAAAAGTATATCCATCTGTAGTGATTTCCTGTACAGTGCATTGAACAGAGCCCGTTTCATCATCTCCTTTCTCTTCCACTGTTTTCTTTACAATGGGTTTCATGATGTCAATGTACTTTGGACAGATAACTGCAAGTTTCAGGCCCAGCTTGTAACCAATCTTCTGACCAGATTCAGCATTGAATTCACCCAGGTTGCCTTCTTCCAGCAAACGATCGAGGTAGGGCATACATGTTTGCAAAAATGCCTCAGAAAAAAATGCTTCCATGTCTTTCGATGTTGCATCTTTTTTATCCGGTGCATGTTGGGTCAGGTATTCACACATTTTTTCTGCAGCCGTATCATATACCGTCTAGGTCTGTGCATGCGCGGTGATACATACTGATGCCAGCAGTAACAGGAAGGTTGTCTTTTTCATTGGGTTGATATTTATTAAAGGTTTAGTTTTTCTGAAATTCCCTGCGGATAATATTCAGCGCGCCACCGGCTTTAAACCATTCTATCTGCTGATCATTATAGGTATGATTAGCAACTATTGTATCGGAAGTACCATCACTGTGGTGCAATACAATGGACAGTGGTTTACCAGTTGTAAACTGCTGCAGGCCCAGGATGTCGATGGTATCGTCTTCCTGGATTTTATCGTAATCTGCTTTGTCGGCAAACGTTAGTGCGAGCATTCCCTGTTTTTTCAGGTTGGTTTCGTGAATGCGTGCGAAAGATTTTACCAGTACAGCGCGTACGCCCAGGTGACGTGGTTCCATAGCAGCATGTTCGCGGCTGGAACCTTCACCATAGTTTTCATCACCGACTACAATGCTGCCAATACCCGCAGCTTTGTATGCGCGTTGTGTGGCAGGTACAGGGCCGTATGATCCGCTAAGCTGGTTTTTGATATTATCCGTTTTCTCGTTGAAGAAGTTAACGGCGCCGATCAGCATGTTATTACTGATATTATCGAGGTGACCGCGGAATTTTAGCCAGGGGCCTGCCATCGAAATATGATCGGTTGTACATTTTCCCTTTGCCTTGATCAGCAATTTCAATCCTTTTAAGTCTGTACCTTCCCATGCGCTGAATGGATCGAGCAATTGCAACCGTTTTGACTGTGGATCTACCTTTACCTGTATTTTGCTTCCATCAGCAGCAGGCGCCTGGAAACCTGGGTCGTCTACAGAAAATCCTTTTGGCGGCAATTCATCCCCGGTTGGCGGATCAAGTTTTACCTTTTCTCCTTTTTCATTGGTAAGTGTATCGGTCAGGGGGTTAAACGATAAATCGCCTGCGATGGCCAATGCCGTTACCAGTTCCGGTGAGCCAACAAATGCATAGGTATTGGGATTACCATCGGCTCTTTTTGCAAAATTTCGGTTGAAGGAATGTACAATGGTATTCTTTTCGGCTTTTTCTGCACCAACCCTGTCCCACATACCAATGCAGGGGCCGCAGGCGTTGGCAAAAACAGTGGCGCCTATTTTATCAAATACATTCAGGAACCCATCTCTTTCAATGGTGTAACGAACCTGTTCGCTGCCGGGGGTAATGGTAAATTCAGATTTTATCTTCAATCCTTTTTCCGAAACCTGGCGGGCAAGGCTTACTGCACGTGAAATGTCTTCGTAGGAAGAATTGGTGCAACTTCCTATCAGGCCAACTTCAATTTTCGTGGGCCAGTTATTGGCAGCGGCAGCTTCTTTCATTTTTGAAATCGGTGTTGCCAAATCTGGTGTGAATGGACCATTTAGATGCGGTTCCAGTTCAGAAAGGTTGATTTCTATTACCTGGTCAAAATATTTTTCGGGGTTTGCGTATACTTCGGCGTCGGCGGTAAGGTGTTGTTTAATACCATCGGCCAGGGCGGCAATATCTGCACGACCGGTTGCTTTCAGGTAGCGGCTCATGCTGTCGTCGTAACCAAATGTGGAGGTGGTAGCGCCAATTTCAGCGCCCATATTACAGATGGTTCCTTTACCGGTACAACTCATGCTGGTGGCGCCTTCTCCAAAATATTCCACTACTGCACCGGTTCCGCCTTTTACGGTAAGTATACCGGCAACTTTAAGAATAACATCTTTTGGGGCGGTCCAACCATTTAGTTTTCCCGTAAGTTTTACACCGATCAGCTTGGGGAATTTCAGTTCCCAGGGAAGACCGGCCATTACGTCGCAGGCATCTGCGCCGCCAACGCCAATGGCAATCATACCAAGACCACCGGCATTAACAGTATGTGAATCGGTACCAATCATCATACCACCGGGAAATGCATAGTTTTCCAGCACTACCTGGTGAATGATGCCGGCGCCGGGTTTCCAGAACCCAATTCCGTATTTATTACTAACGGATGCAAGGAAATCATATACTTCACTGCTTTCTTTTACGGCCCTGTCAAGGTCTGTTTTGCTGTTTTCCTTTGCAACAATGAGGTGATCGCAATGAACGGTAGATGGTACGGCCACTTTGGTCCTGCCTGCCTGCATAAACTGGAGCAGCGCCATTTGAGCGGTGGCATCCTGCATGGCTACGCGATCGGGGGCAAAATCCACATAACTTTTTCCTCTTTCAAACGCCTGGGTGGCATTGCCCTGCCAAAGGTGAGCGTACAATATTTTTTCTGTTAATGTAAGGGGATGTCCAACTACTTTACGGGCGACGTCAACGCGGCCTGCAAAATTGCCGTATAACTTTTTGATCATGTCCAAGTCGAAAACCATGGTACTTAATATTTAGGATGTTTGAATACCGGGTGAGATTTGTAACACAGGGAGGGTATAGTGCCGTTCCAGCTAAATCTGCAACCGCCGGTTAAAAGTGGTGCGAATTTACCGAAAAAATACCTTTATATTATAACCTTTCTGTAGGATGTTTTGTTGAAATATTTTAAATTAGCATTCATGAAAAGCATAAAGCAATTTGTGGAATGGCATGTGTTTGGAGTTTGCTCCTATATCGGTGAAAAAATCGGTGTGGCATCTTCTACGATCCGTAAGTATTTTATCTATATGTCTTTTCTAACCATGGGTTCGCCTATTATTATTTACCTGTTCATTGCATTTTGGATGAATATTAAGAATTATATACTTTCTGCCAAGCGCAATCCTTTGCGTAACTTGTAACAAACCCTTACCTAAAAAAGAAAACCCTGTGGCGGTTGGCCATAACCCGGCTGGTAGTACCGGGTGAATTCGCTCCCCTTTACAAAAGGCCCTGGTGGTTGCAGCAAAAATTTTTTCTCTGTGTGGCTTCCGATATAGTAGGCTTGTCAAAATAACTTAGCAACTGCTGTATGTTTGTTTTTGAATACAACCATACTAATTATGATGAACTGATCCAGGCGTATGCCCGGCAATTGGGTGTACCTGTACACAATAACCGGTTCAATTTCCCCCGTCATGTTGCCATAGGATTTATGCAGGCGATCGATTTGCAAAGCCGGCTGCAGGCAATTATTTTCGATTATACATTTACCGACAATTATATTGGTAAAAGAAAAAAGTCTGATGAAGAATATTATACACTTTGGTTTAACGAAATAACTATTGAGGAAGGCGCAACGATTGAAATTGAAAGCGAACAATATCATCCCAGCCAATCCTCCTTTTCTGCTGTTTTGCTCACCAGCACTTTATTTGATTCTGTATTTGAAGCGAAAAAAGGAACCCGGCTTTTTGGAATCAATATCCTGCTCAGCAAGGAATGGCTGGCAGATCACCTGGGGGTTGATGCCAACAGCGAACTGTTGCGAAAATACCTCTCCCTGAAGGCATCACGGATTACCATGGAACCCATCGATGCCGAATACAAGAAGCTGATACACGAAATAATGAGCCTGGTGCAGGGAGATGAACAGTTTAAGCAAATGGCAGTACAAAACCGCATTCTTTTGCTGATTGAGCGGTTTTTTATGCGCATGGCGCTCAAAATGCAGGATGCTAAAAATGCTGTCCGCCTGTCAAGGGAAGATATCAATCGTGTGATGCAGGTAGAGGCATTATTGACAAAAGATGTATTTAAATCACCGCCCTTTATCAGTGATCTTGCTAAAATGGTGCACATCAGTGAAACTAAACTGAAGAAAAACTTTAAGTCAGTATACGGTTTTCCCATCTATCACTATTACCAGAAAGCCAGGATGCATGTAGCCAAAGAGGTACTGGAAACACAGCGCTATTCTATTAAGCAGATTGCCCAGGAAATGGGGTATTCCAACCTGAGCAACTTCACCATTGCTTTTAAGAAAGAATTTGGCATCCTGCCCAGTGAGCTTCGCTGATTTGTTAATTGATTACAGTCAATCTTTTCCGGTTTTGTGACGCTTACAGTGATTGGCGCGACTTTACCAGCGTTTATCTGCGTCATTTATCCAGTAAGAAGTTGCAACTTTGCGTCCGTTTTTGCAGGTATCCGCAAGTTATTACCAATAAAGGCCTGCATTTTCCACGAGACCATTGCCCTGCCAGTAGAAAAAATAACTTTTTTCAGGTAATTGCCGGCCCTTTTCAGATATAACTACGGTTGTTGTTGACAACCGTCTTTTTGCAAGCGTCGTCTTATGTGTACAATTTACGCTTTCCGTGCTCTCATTGTCACATTCGACCATTAAACCACTTATTTATGTTTATTTTGAATTTTAATTCATTTGACTTTGAGCACCACTTGCCTGAACTGGCAGAATCGGTAACGACCCATCACTACGGAAAGAAAATAATTATCAAAGATTCTATTGCTACAGGTTTTTACAAAGTGCTGAATTTTCCCAACGGCTTAAAGGCAGTTATTACCAACTATGTTCTCAATACTGATTTTAAAGGTCAGCGGGAGAATATCGAGGAAGAATACTACATGCTTCATATCAACCAGGTAAAGGCCGGCAGCGAATTCAGCGTGCTGATAAATGGCGGTGAAGTAAATTTTGACGATAAAATTTATACATCGGTTTTCATGACAAACTCCCAGGAACCATTTGGGCTGAAAGGTACCAAAGGCGCCTGTTTTAACCAGTTGAAAATAATTATCCCAAAAACATGGCTGAAGAAAAATATGGGAGAACTGTGCAGCGATGAATTGCTTGAAAAATATTTCAGCCTGAAAGAACAACGTTTATTTTTCGATTCATTCGACGATGCTTATCATACATTAGTTGATAAGGTGATGAATACCGAAGATACCATCTATTATCTCGCGGTGACTCAAAGTTTCGTAACGGTTATTACCGAACGTTTTTTCTGCCGCATGTCGGGTAAATTTTATAAAAGATCCAATGATCTGCATTTTCTTGACAAGGTTGCGTAAAATGGTATTGGTGTTGGCCCCGTTTTTAATATCCGCTATGTAATCAGTGAAAACCAGGTTTTGATGTCAGCCCTTTGAAATAAAAAATATTCCCTCCCCTTACAAGGCCCCGCAAGGGGCCGTTTTATTTATATCACCGCCTTCCGCAATTTTACCAGTTGCTGTAATAATCCTTCCAGCAGTTCCAGTTTCAGCATATTGGCGCCATCACTTTTGGCAACTGCGGGGTTGGGATGTGTTTCAATAAATAAGCCATTGGCGCCAGCCGCAATAGCAGCTTTGGCAATGGTACCAATCAGTTGGGGGTTGCCGCCTGTTACACCAGAAGTTTGATTGGGTTGCTGCAACGAATGCGTACAATCCATCACTACCGGTGTACCGTGTTCCTGCATCCAGGGTATATTCCTGTAATCCACCACGAGGTCCTGGTAACCAAATGTAGTGCCCCGCTCTGTCAGCAATATGCTATTGTTTCCTGCTTTACGGATTTTATCAACAGCAAATTTCATGGCAGGGCCGCTCAGGAACTGCCCTTTTTTCACATTCACTACTTTCCCTGTTTCGGCTGCAGCTATGAGCAGATCGGTTTGCCGGCACAGGAATGCTGGTATCTGTAATACATCAATATACTTTGCCGCAATGGCAGCTTCCTCATGGGCATGTATATCCGAAGTGGTAGGTAATTTATAATGTTGCCCAACTTTTTTCACCAGTTGCAGGGCAGATTCATCACCGATACCGGTAAACGAAGCAGCGCTGGTGCGGTTTGCCTTGCGGTACGAGGCCTTAAAAATATAGGGTATACCGAGGTTGTGGCAGATGCCACTTACTTTTCCGGCGACTTCCATCACCAATTCTTCACTTTCTACCACACAGGGGCCTGCAACCAGGAAAAAATTGGAGGGGTCGTATTGCTGTCCTTTAAAAAGGCTGGTTAGAAAATTTTCCATCCGGCAAAAATACGACAAGCAAAACTTTTGGCTTACAGAAATTAAAGGGTAATAAAACTTGATCGCCGTAAACAAAAAAAGGACTGATATCGTTTGAGGCCGATTATATCTAAATTAGATTTTCGTATATGCATAACGGTGTTACCCGCACCCATCCTTAAAACAACTAATTACCTACCTGATGGAATATTCGTACAGGCCAACCAACTGGCTATCGGTCTTAAAAGAATTCGCGGCACTCATTGGTACAACAGTGAGCGAAGAAGGGAGACTGGAAATTCCCCTTTCCATTGCAAACGGGTTTGTGCGGGCGGCCAGTTGTAACGACGATTTTCACTTTATACTTATCAATGGTAAAATAAACGAAACCATCTCGTTTACCCGGATGCTGTCGGGTGATACAAGGAGTTTTTTAATCATCTTTATTGAAGTGTTTGCGCCGCAAAAGTTATCTATTACCGATACCGATAATAAAGTATATGGCGGACTGGAGAAAATGCATAATATTTTATTTACCTCTACTGATCATTCCCGTTCTATAACTTTTACAAAGGATACTATTATTAAACTCGTTGGCCTCCAGTTGACGGAGAAGTGGCTGATCGAACAATTGAAGGGGCGGGGACAGTCCGTGGTGGAACAAGCTGCTGCCGCACCCATCGATGTTCAGTTAACCCATATCATGCAAAACGATGTCAACAGGATGGTAACAGAGATATTTGAACTGGAACAATTTCACCCCGTGTTTAAGAACTCGCAGGAAAACAGGCTGTTTATGCTGGCTGAAAATTTTTTAAACTCCCTGGAATCACAATAATCACCGGCAGTCATTTCATTTGTTTTTACTTCTTTACATTTGATACCATAAAACCCATTGCATGGTCAGGGAAAAAATTTTAGTCATCGGCGCTTCCGGTCAGATAGGTGTGGAACTAACACTGGCTTTGAGAAAAATGTATGGAAACGCGAGCGTGGTAGCTTCCGATCTCCGGGAACAAAACCCACTGCTGGAAGGAACCGGCCCTTATGTGAGCCTTGATGTGATGAACAAGGAGATGCTGCATGTACAGGTAATACGGCAAAACATTACACAGATATACTTGCTGGCTGCAATTTTATCAGCAACGGGCGAAAAAAACCCGCACCTTGCCTGGAACCTGAATATGACAGGCCTGCTGAATGTACTGGATATTGCCAGGGAAGAAAAGATACACAAGGTATACTGGCCAAGTTCCATCGCCGTGTTTGGTCCCACAAGCCCCAAACAGAATTGCCCGCAGCAAACCATTATAGAGCCTACCACGGTATATGGTATCAGTAAGTATGCAGGAGAATTCTGGTGCAACTATTATCATCAACGCTATGGTATCGATATCAGGAGTATCCGGTATCCCGGTTTGATATCCTATAAATCTGAACCAGGTGGCGGCACCACTGATTATGCTGTTGAAATATTTCATGATGCGCTGGAGCAAAACAAGTATGAGTGTTTTCTGAAAGAAGATACATACCTGCCCATGATGTATATGCCCGACGCCATCCGTGGCACCATTGAATTGATGGAAGCACCTGCCAGTAAAATTTCCATACGCACTTCCTATAACCTATCCGGTATGAGTTTTTCCCCAAAAGAAATCGGGGCGGCCATTCAAAAACACAGACCCGGTTTCACTATCTCCTATAAAACTGATTACCGCCAGGCCATTGCCGATAGCTGGCCGCAAAGTATTGACGACAGCGTGGCAAGAAAAGACTGGGGCTGGAAACAGGAATATGACCTGGAGAAAATGACTGCTGATATGCTGGAAAATCTGAAATGAGAAAGTGATACCAGTTCATAAATACCCTACTATTTTAGTAGGATGTGTTAAATTGTTTTAATGTCGCCGGCAGGACAGGGGACGCACTGTTTTTTGACCTATCATTGCAGCTCGAACAGACAACTATGAGACGGACAATTATTTATTTTTCTTTTTTACTGATACCTGCTTTCTCTTTTTCCCAGCCAACTTCCTTTAATGGCTGGTGGAAGGCACAGTTGCACCGGGAGGACGGGAATATTATTGTATTCAATTTCGAGTGGAAAGAAGAACTGGGTAAAACAACCTGGTACATTCGTAATGCAGGAGAGCGCATCCGTGTAACCGATATTACATCAGCCGGTGATTCTATTTTTGTACAGATGCCGGTATTTGAATCACAATTCAGGTTGAAGAAAACAAGTAAATCTCTGGAAGGTGTATGGATAAAAGGTGGTTCTGTAAAAACACAGGTGATTCCATTTACAGCTGCACCGGGATACAACCGGTTTGATATTTCAAAAAATGCCACGAAAAAAATATCCGGGAGATGGTCGGCGGGATTTGTCAATAAAAATTATATCACCGTTCCATCTGTAGCTGAATTCAAACAAACGGGTAGCCTGGTTACGGGGACATTTTTAAACCCCACCGGCGATTATCGTTACCTCGAAGGTGTCATCAGCGGTGATTCCCTGCAATTGTCCTGTTTTGATGGCGGACATGCATTTTTGTTTACTGCGAAAATTCTTGATGATAATACTATCTCGAACGGGCACTATTATACCGGTGCTGTTAACAAAGAAGAGTGGACGGCAACCAGGAATGCGAAAGCATCATTGCCACCGGAAGACGCCGCTATGTATTTGAAGCCCGGTGAAGAAAGATTGAATTTTACCTTCAATGACCTGGATGGAAAACCTGTATCGATCAACGATGATCGTTTCAAAAATAAAGTAGTGGTGGTACAGATAATGGGAAGCTGGTGCCCGAACTGTATGGATGAAACTGCTTTTCTCAGTGATTACTACAGCAGGAATAAACAACGTGGCTTTGAGGTGGTATCACTGGCCTATGAATACAGCACCGATATCGAACGCTCGGTGAAAAGCCTTAAAAAGTTTCAGCAACGATTTAATGTGCAATATCCTATGCTGGTTACCGGGGTATCTACCAGTGACTCACTGCGGACTGAAAAAACACTGCCCCAGTTGACGCCTATAAAATTTTTCCCTTCATCGGTCATACTTGACCGCAGGGGACGGGTAAGAAAACTTGACACGGGTTTCAATGGCCCTGGTACTGGCGAACACTATATCCGGTATAAAAAGGAATTTGAAAAAGCGATCAATGAATTGTTACAGGAAAAATAACTTCTGCCGATGATCACAAGTTGATCAATCCAACGATTTCTTCGAGGTATTGTTTATCCGTTTCATCAAACTGATCCAGTTCTGAGCTATCCACATCCAGAACACCTGCTACAGTATTATTACTGAACAGCGGCACCACAATTTCCGATTTGGATAAACTGCTGCAGGCAATATGACCGGGAAATTTTTCTACATCCGGAACAATCAATGTTTTTTCCTGCTGCCAACTGCTTCCGCAAACACCTCTTCCCTTACGGATACGTGTACACGCAACCGGTCCCTGGAATGGCCCGAGGACCAGTTCATCTTTTTTCACCAGATAAAAGCCAACCCAGAACCAACCAAACTGTTCTTTGAGTGCAGCGGCTACATTGGCCAGGTTGGCTACCAGGTCAGGCTCGCCGTCCAGCAAAGCTTTTATTTGGGGAACCAGGGAAGTATATTGTTCCGCTTTTGTTCCCTGCGCGATTTGTAAATCTTCTGCCATACGGCAAAGATAGGAGGAATTATAAAAAACAATGGTCAGCCGGCAGACCTGAATACTTCTATAATGGCAGCGTCGATCCGTTTTGCTTTCAACGTTGTGGCATCCAGCAGGCACCAAATGGTTTTTGCATTGGCAAGAATTTTACCGCCGGCTGCCTGCGATATTTGAACAAATCTTTCGGAAGTGGCACCATGATGTTTGCCCACCCACGTGGCGGCGATGAGCTGATCACCTTCAAAAGCGGGTTGCAGGTAATCTATTTCATGCCGCAATACCACCCACGCATATTTTTTATTGATGTCGGCTGAAGAAAGTTGGTTCCAGTGTGCAGCCGCTGCTTCCTGCACCCAACGCAGGTATACTACGTTATTGGCATGACCCATATCATCGATGTCCGAAGAAAGTACGGTAATGGGATGTTCATAAAAATGAGAAGCAGGTTTTTCCATGCTTTATTGATTTCTGATCAGTTTATCCCTGATTTCTTTCCAGGTCACCAGTTGAATTTTCTGTTCGGCCAGTAACTGACGGCAATGCTCACCCGTAAAAAAATTATAGTCAGCCTGCCGCCAGGCAGCGCCGTAGTCGGGATGATCAATCGTCACGGCCTGCATTTCAGGATTGTCAAATGCAGCATGCAGCAGGATGCAGTTCAGACCTGGTTTTAAATTGGTCAGTATGCCTGTATAAAATTTATCCATGCCATTTTTAAAATCGTCCGGTTGCGCCATAAATACATTGTCGACCAGCACATCTTTATCGCTGATGAATTTATCCAGGTCTATCTGGTACAAAAATTTAAAGGCAATACGGTTCAGCAATACAGGTACTTTATATTCATGGCTGAGTTTGATGAGGATGGATAAATATTCAGGTGAACCAAACATACAGCCCATATGCGCATCAAAATGTGTAGGGTCGATCCCGAATTGTTTTGCCCTTTCGATCTGTGCCCTGATTTCTTTTTCGACATCGGCCGGTTTACCAAATTTGTAAAGGCTGTCAAGATCATTATAAAAGAAACCATTTTTGTTCAAAAGACTCAATGCCTGTGGCGCAGGGGTAACCGTTCCCCATTTGTAATATTTCCATTCACTGGTGAGCGTCAGGTGCAGACCAAGATCTGCTTTAGGATGTGTCCGTGCATAGGAAGCGATATCGCCCATCCAAGGACAGGGCACCATTATACTTCCGGAACTAACACTTCCTTTCTCCATGGCGCTGATGCTTGCTGCATTCTCCGATTGTGAAACACCCATGTCATCAGCATGTATGATCAGCAGCTTTGTGTCTTTGGAATAGCCAAGCCTTTCCTGTATGGATTTGGTTTGGCAAAAAGCCTGCATGGAAAAAAGGGAAATACAACAAATTGTTGCAAAGAAATATCTCATAATGGCAGTATTGAAACGTGGATAATTATCAGCCAGTCATGATAAATGTAATGATTCTGCAGGAAATGCAGTGCATACGGTGCTGTACAAAGCAAATGGTCAACGTATTAAAACGGAGGTACCTTTCTGGAATACTTTTTTACCGGTATCATGATTGGTATACTTCAGCGTCCACACGTAAGTGCCGGTACTTTGCAACTCACCTTTGATTTTGCCATCCCATTTTTGCGTCCAGTCGGTGGTATGGAATACCAGTTGACCAAAACGATTGTACACATTAAACTCAAGGTTATCGGCTTTGAATGCATTCAATGGATAGAGATAGTCATTAAATCCATCACCATTTGGCGTAAAGGCATTGGGCACGGCTATATAACAGGTCTTTAAAACCTTTATGGGCTGTCTCGTTGTATCGAAACACCCCGCACTGTTTTTAACAATCAACTGCACAGTATATATTTTTTCAATACCTGTTTTCGGATAATTCTGCGGAAGTGGTGTAACAATAAAACTCCGGCTGCCGTTTCCAAAATCCCAGTTATAGTCAATGATGTCACCAACGCTGTTGTTCTGGAATGTGGCTGCATCTTCCGGGCATAATATATTATTTGTTTCGAATGCTGCTTTTAATTCATTGTTCAGTACAATAGTTTTGGAAAGTGTATCGCTGCAAAAACCATTACTTACTGCCAGCGTGATTTGCTTGCTGCCAAATGTTTTAAATATAAAATCAGGGTTTTGTTGTGTAGAAGCGCCGGCAACATCAAAGCGCCATGTCCATTGGTTCACGCCGTTTAATCCATTGTGGGAAAAATGAATAGTATCTGCACGGCAACCCAGTACTACCTGGTAACTAAAATCTGCCGACACGGTATCTTTTACGGTAAATGGAATCGTGGAGCCAGCAGGTGTTTGCTGTCCGCATTCATCCACGATGGTATTGCCATCCGTTCCTTTTACCAGTGTCAACTGGTAAGTACCACCTACTACAACAGGCGAAGCCAGTTTCACGACAATGGCATCACTTACGCCATTCACGCAATTGCCACTCGCGCTGCTAACGGTAATAGCGCCCGGGCCTGTAACAATAAAATCACTTCCGTCGGTTGCAATGGAGTTGCAGCGGATATTTTTTTTGAATACCAGTTGCAGTGAACCGGGGGCACATGTTACTGCCGTGAGGCTGTCCATCGGAGTTGGTGCCAGCGGAAGAATGGTCAGGGGAATATTATTTCCTGCGGGTATCGGCCTGTCGCAATTGTCCAGCAATGTATTGCCATCGCCGCCGTCTTTAATAATCACTGAATAATTACCTGGCGGCAAAGGATTACTTAACGTGAGTGTAACTGAATCGAGGTTGAATCCGCTGGAACATCCTACGCCTGCTGCACTGGTAACAGTAGCTGCTGCTGGGCTGAAGGTGAATTCACTTCCATCGGCTGACAGCGAAGAACATTTCATCTTTTTATTCAACCGGATGGTGATGACGGTCGCATCGCAGGAAGCACGTGCATCCTGCAGATCGGGAAGTTTTGGATCGGTGATACTCGCACTGCCTCCACCGAATGATAATTTATAGCCACTCTGGCTGTCTGAATAATGACTAACTAATAATAAATAGGTATGTCCCTGTATGATATTGGGCATTTTGCTAAACGTAGGAACATTGTTGGCGGGGTCAGAGGCACATTGTACCACAGCAGTGCCAGCGGTAGACGCGCCGGTTAATCCATAACTACCCGACCAGTTTCCCGTTACAAACAAATTTGTATTGGTATAAACTTCATCAGGATCATGACCGGTGATATCAAATAACTGCCAGTCGTAATCGTCTCCAAGATTATTGGGTGTTATCAGGAAACCAAGTGTTCCGGATGTGAAGCAGGTAAACTGGTACCAGAATGGATTTTTATCAGCATACGATGCACCGGAGGCGGCACAACCCGGTACGGGTATATTATTATTGGTGCAAATAGGAACGGTCGATTGGCTGAAAGTATCTGTTCCGCAAACGGGAAATGCTGTCGACGGTGTTTGGCCCAGCAGTGAACAGGACTGTGCATGTAGCTTTGTTGCAAGAATTATGGTGAGCAGAAGTACGACTGCTATTTTATCTCTCATATATTGATTGACCCGTAAAATTACCCTATCGCTGCAAATATTGGGCTTAATATTATATCACAGCAATTTATTAACAAAAAAGCGCACAACTTTATTGTCAGGTACGAAGAAAAATTAAGGGAAGGTTGGGTAATACTATTCGGATGGTTCAAATATATGGAAGGAATAGGGGGCTACTACCAGGTATTCATGATTATAACCTACTTCCATATAGTCATTGGTCCAGTGATCATATAAGCGTGCGGGAGCGTTTCCATGTTCTTTGAATGCAAACCACGTCAGGTATGCCTGCTGGTTGCTGAAATTAAAAATACAATACAGTTTTTTATCATCATAGGTTCGAAGGTATCCAGCGATATGAATATTATGCGGCGTCATCCAGGTGAGGTTTTTATAATCACCTACAACAGGCAACTGTCTCCTGGTGGCAATTAATTTTTGCGTGGAAGAAAATATCCTTTGCTCGGGGGTGCCTTCAGTATTTATTTTTTTATTCTTGTTCCAGTCAATGATGGGCCGGTGCATCCAACGATTGTCATAACTTTTTCCAGGGTCTGCTAAATAGGAGTAATCATTGGTATAGCCCAACTCGTCGCCGTAAAAGATCATCGGGATACCGCCAATAAAAAAGCTGTGCGCCTGCATCAGTAAAATTTTTCTTACCGATAGTTCTAACTGCTCTGCATCATTGTTGTTAATGGCGTTTTCCAAACCACAGAGCGATGCCAGCGATCCGCTGATGCGTGCATCCTGTGTTTTTGGGTTTACTGAAAACAATGCACCCCTGGCCGGTGAGCCGGGGTGGTTGGCCGAATAATAATCTTTTAAAAACCTGCGGTGTTCATAAGGGTTATAACCGGCATGCTGTATCATATAATCATCATACCCCAAACCGATGTCATCGTGGCAACGGGTGTACGTAATCCACGATGTACCATAGGGCTTTTGTAAAATTTCATGTTGTGCGGCCAGCATCACCCGCGTATCACCGGTTGCCAATGCATCCCATTGCAAAGCCATATGCGTGGCATTGTAGGCAAAATCACATTCCTTAGCAGTATACAGTCCTGTTCCGAAATATTTCATGATCTCTTTCGGCGATACAATAGCTTCACCCAGCAGGGCCATACCAGGTGTTGCCACCTGCACACATTGTTTGATCAGCCGCAGTATGCTGTGCGCCTGTGGAAGGTTCTGGCAGGTAGTCCCCAGTTGCTTCCATATAAAAGCAGGTGCATCTATCCGCAAGATATCGACACCGAGGTTGGCATAAAAAAATATCGTATCCAGCATGTCAACAAACACATAAGGGTTGGTATAATTCAGGTCCCACTGGTAATGGTGAAATACGGTCATCACCCATTTTTTACAGGAAGGGTCGTAGGTAAAATTGCCGGGAGAGCTTTCAGGAAAAATTTCCGGCATTGATTGGTCAAACTGATCAGGCAGTTCCCTGCTATCGAACATATAAAAATATTGCTGGTAATGCAGGTCACCTGCCTTTGCTTTTACGGCCCACTCGTGATGATGGGAAGTATGGTTCAATACAATGTCCAGCATCAGGTACATCTTCTCCCTGTTCATTTTCTCCTTCAGCTTCTTTACATCTTCGAGTGTGCCAAAACGCTTGTCTACTTTCCTGAAGTTGGACACGGCATAGCCGCCATCACTTTCCCCTTCCGGGCTTTCAAAGATGGGCATCAGGTGTAAAAAATTTACGCCGAGTTGCCGGAAATAATCCAGTTTATTGCCAAGCGTTTGAATATTCCCGCAAAACCGATCAACATATAAACTCATGCCGGTAATATCGTTGCTAAGGAACCACTGGCCCTTTTCTTCTTTTTCATCATCACTTTCTTTTAGTATTGCCGGCCTTTCCTGGTATGCATTGGCAATGGTATGAATGAGTTGCTGAAATATTTGTTCACACCGGGGATGGTTGCCATAGAGTTCAGTAAACAAAGCACGGATAGAAGCTGCATTGGCAACAAATCGGGTATAAAAAAGATTATCCTTTCCGGCGATGTCAATTTTTTTTTCGTGGAGCCCGTTATTAATCTGCTGGTGGAGTTGGTAATTGTACACGGCTGAAAGTCTTTCCTTAATTAAAAATCTGGTTGTTTAAATGTTTGAATGCTTCCATGGCACCCATGTACTCACAGGTACGCGCACCCGCTTTATTGGCATTGGCAACCACCAGTTTCCAGTCGTCCAGGCCCAGCGATTTGCTGGCAGCAAAGGATCGTTTGCTGAGCTGGAACAGCACGGCGCCTACAAATGCATCACCCGCACCCGTGGTGTCAATTGGTTTTACCGGGATGCTGGGTATGATAACGGTTGAACCGCCATAACCAAGCAGGGTTCCTTCCTTGCCAAGTGTAATGGTGAATACCGCATTCGTTTTTTCCAGTAATACGTCCGCCGCATCTTTCAGGGTTGTACTGCCGGTAATCAGCATGGCTTCTTCATCACTGAGTTTAAAGAAATGACAACAGCTTAAAAAATTCCATGACTGATCGATGAATGATTGTGTATTGTTTTTAAACAACAGGTGGCGGTAATTGGGATCAAAACTGATGAAAATATTATGCTGCAATGCTTTTTGCAAACATGCTTCGTACGCCACCTGCAATGGTCCGGGCAGGAAGGCCGTAGCTGAACCAAAATGTATGATGGAGAATTCTTCCAGCGGGATGTCGACAGTTTCCTGGCGGCCAAGTTCCCCGTCCGCGCCTCTGTTAAATACAAAATCACGTTCACCTGGTGGATACACCAAAAGATTGCATTACTTCTACCAATTGTTTACCGAAAGGGTCGTTACCCACTTTAGCAGCCAGTTCCACGGAACCGCCGAGCGCAGCGATGGCAGCCGCGACATTGGTAGGTGCGCCGCCGGGCTTTTTCAAAAAATGCTGCCCTTCTGATAATGATTTGCCGGTGTCTGTACAAATCATATCAATGAGCGCTTCCCCGATGCAAAGAATTTTGTTTGTCATAAAAAACGATTGTGATTAGTGACCACCTCCAGCAGGCACCAGGATTTCTTCGTTGTTTGTTTTCTTAACCTTAATCAGCATGGTTGAAAAACATGCAAGCAATAACAAAACACCTGCAAAAGTGATGGCATTGTTCGGGTTGCTTCCCAACAAATGACTGTATACAAAACCAAATGAAAGTGTTTGTAATATCATCGGAATTACAATCATCATGTTGATGATACCCATATAAACACCATAACGTTCTTTTGGTATACTGCCCACCACCATAATATAGGGAACGCCCATCATACTGGCCCATGCAATGCCGAAACCAATCATTGGCAGGCGCAGCAAGCGTGTGTCCGATATATGAGGGAATATCAGCAATGCCAGGCTGGCCATCAGCAGGCAGGTGATGTGCACATATTTCGCCCCGATTTTTTTTGCCATCCATACCAGCCCAAATGCTGAAACAAAAGTGATGATATTGTAAAAACCATTTACTTTCCCGGCCCACACAACAGCTTGTTGGTACAGGTCTTTATTAGATTCTGAATCTGTATGAAAAACCGATTTTGCGATGCTGAGTGAAACAAATTGCCAGTAACAGAACATTGCATACCACTGGAAGAAATATACCAGGGCCAGTTGCCACATTATTTTAGGCATATCACCAATAGCCGAAAAAATTTCACGGAAAGTTTCTACCACACCTTTTTTCTTCGCACGCAATACAGCAAGTTCTTCTGTGGTTGGCGGAATTTCGGGTGTTTTACTAACCGACCATGCAACAGAACTGATGGAACAAATGGCGCCCACGAAAAATGATCCAAACACCCAGTAGGGAATACCCGATTCACCATTGGAAGTAGTGGTTGTTTTTTGCAGCGAAGGAATATTTTGAAAAAAGCCAAGGGAAAGATTGGCGAGCGTAATGCCGAGACCTGTGAAAAAACTTTGTGTCAGGAAACCCATCGGGCGCTGGCTGTCGGGAAGTTTATCGGCAATAAAAGCACGGTAGGGTTCCATCGCAGTATTATTTGCGGCGTCCAGTATCCAAAGCAAACCGGCGGCCATCCAAAGTGATTTGCTGAAAGGGAAAGCAAACAGACATAAACTGCAAAATATAGCGCCTACCAGGAAATAGGGTTTACGCCTTCCCCAACGCGGATGCCAGGTGCGGTCGCTCATTGCCCCGATCAATGGCTGAATCAATAATCCCGTCATAGGTCCGGCGAGATTGAGAAAAGGAAGCTCCTCCGGTTTGGCATGCAAAAAAGTGTATAGCGGGTTAATAGCAGTTTGCTGCAGTCCAAAGCTGTATTGTATCCCGAAAAAGCCCACGTTCATGTTGATGATCTGCCAAAAACTGAGGCTTGGTTTTTTAAAAGTCATAAGCAATCGTTGGTTGAAGGAAACCAGTGAATGATAAATTTAAAACATGAATTGGCAGTATTATAAGTTTGTTTAATTGGGTGGTGTTGCAAACGTTTGCGGTGTATAAAAACATGACTGCCTTTTGATGCAACGCACAGTCCAAACCGAATGTATCTCAAATCCTGGCTTATTTCTTCGCTATATCGGCAACGGTTTTCCTTTCCAGTACTTTTAGCGTGGCGTCCCGCACCAGGATCATGGTATCGTGCAGGCCACAGCTCTTTTCATCGCAATTCTTGCATTTTTCATAAAAATTCAGGCTGACACAGGGGAGGAGTGCTATCGGCCCGTCGAGCAGCCGTATGATCTTAGACATGGGGACGTCGGCTGGATTGACGGCAAAATAATACCCGCCGCCTTTTCCCTTTTTGCTCTCGAGTACGCCTGCTTTTTTCAGTTCAAGCAAAATATTTTCAAGAAACTTCAGGGGTATCTTTTTCTTCTTTGATATTTCAGCAATCAGTACAGGCCCTTTTTCGGTATTCTGTGCCAGGTACATCAGGGCTTTAAATGCGTATTGACTTTTTTTAGAAAGCATTTGTAAGGATTTTAAATAATGAAGTTTTCTCTATGTTCAAACAGTTAGCTGCGTTTACCTGATCAACTGATGCTCGTATGCATATTTCACCAGCCCAATCACACCACTGGTTTTTGTTTTCCGGAAAATATTTTTCCTATGTGTTTCCACCGTTCTTTCACTGATGAATAATGAATCGGCAATTTGCTTGTTGCTGAATTCCTTTTCTATCAGTTGTACAATTTCAATCTCGCGTGCAGTCAGGTGTGATTCGTCGCTGATCTTTTTACGCTCACCGGCTTTGAGCATTTCCTGTAAAATATCATCACTGAAATAAATACCACCATGATATATTTTTTCCAGGGCAGTCACCAGCTCGTTGCGACCGATATTTTTGAGTACATAACCGGCAATATCAGCATCATTGATCATTTCATTTACCAGTTCGCCCTGCCCACTCATGGAGAGGGCCAGTATTTTTATAGCGGGAAATTGTTTTTTTACAACCCTGGCCAGTTCCTTACCATTCATACCCGGCATCATAATGTCGGTGATTAAAATATCGGGCTGCAGTTGCTGCAGCATGTCCAGCATGTCTGTTGGTTTTGTGCTGCTGCCGGTAATTTCAAAATTATCCTGTCCTTCCAGCAAAGACTTTAAGCCATCAATCACTATTTGATGGTCGTCAACGATTGCAATCCTAATCTTCACCTTCTTCATGGGGTGTGTTGTATAAGAACCCTACTAATTTAGGGGAATTATTTGAATGATATGATTGATATTAATCTACCAGGGGAACGTGTATGGCCACTACTGTTCCCCGTCCCGGCGCTGAATCAAAATCAACCGTTCCTTTCAGGTATTCGATGCGGGTTTGTATGTTTTTGAGACCCAGCCCGGTAAACCTGGAGGTATCGGATGCATCAAAGCCTTTGCCGTTGTCTTCAATGGTGGCACTGATGCCATCCTTGTCCCGGATGAGCGACATGTCAAGCCGGTTCGCACCGGCGTGTTTTATGACATTGTTCACACATTCCTGTATCACGCGGTAGAGCACGGTTTCTGTATTACTGTCCAGGCGTTCACCAAGACCTTCGCTATGCAGGGTAACTTTAATGATATTGTTGTCGATCTTATCGATGAACTCCTGGATGGCTGATGCAAGACCCGACTTCAATAGTGCATTGGGCATCATATTGTGGGAGACAGACCTTACTTCTTTGCAACCTTCATCCACCAAGCTAACTATCTTTTCAAATTTCAGTTTCTGGTTATCATCTGCAAATGTTATTTCATCTTCAATGGAAGATAGGTTCATTTTTGCCGCACTCATCATTTGCCCAACGCCATCGTGCAGGTCTTTGGCAATGCGCTGTCTTTCCCTTTCCTCTGCTTCCAGTACTGCCCTGGTGGATATGTCCTGCTGCCGCAAAATTTCTGCCTGCAGCCTGGTTTCCTGTTTCAGGCGGTAACGACTATAATATGATACGGCTAATAATATGCTGAGCAAAAATAAAACAGCCCCGGCAGTTAGCTGAATATTGCGTCTTGTGATGGCCGCCTGTTGCAACACGATCTGCTGTTCTTTTTTTTCTGTTTCATATTTCACCTGCATATCCGCCATTGCCTTTACATTTTCTCTATTCAGTAAGGAGTCTTTTTCACCGGCATACAGCGTAAAGAAACGCAGGGCGGTTTTAAAATCGCCACTGGCTTCGTAATAATCTGCAGATGTTTTATAAAACGACTTAATATCTTCCCGCTTGTTTGTCTTTTTAATAATGGCATCACTGCTGTCCAGAGCAGCTTTTGCTTCCTTTAACTGGTGGAGGTGAATATTGGCCGCCGCCGCCGATGTCCAAACGCTGGCAGCATTGCGCAGGTTACCGATTTGGTTGTTGAGATCAATGGATTTATTATAAGAGAGCAAAGCATTTTGATAATCTCCTTTTTCACTGTATATATTTCCAAGATCGGCATGCACCAGTGCAATGTTGCGGTTGTCATTGGTTGCCACATACAATTGCAATGCTTTGTTTAAATAATCGATCGCGGAAATGTAATTTTTTTGTTCAGTGTATACATCTGCAATGCTGTGGTAACTGATGGCAATATTACTGTTGTCGTGCAGTTCCTGTTCAATCGCCAGCGCTTTTTCATGGCTGCTGATAGCTGCAGCATACTCTTTCTTCCTGGTGTACACAATTCCCAGGTAAGTATGGCAAATAGCAATGGCTGGTTTGTCTTTCAGTTTTTCAAATTCCCGCAGCGCAAATAAAAAATAGCTGACGGCTGTTTCATAGTCGCCCAGATCTTTGGAAATAAAACCGAGGTTATTGTAACTGGCGGCTACACCATAAGCATCTTTGTTTTTTTGCCGGAGGGCCAACGCTTCTTTATGTTTTTCTATGGCAGCGGCATAATCGCCCAGTTCAATATATACATTGCCCTGGTTGTTCAGTGCAAAAGACATATTGGTGACATCGTTTATTTCTTTCGACACCCGATAGTACTGTACAAAGGCTTCCATGGCTTTTGTATAATCGCCTTTCATGTATTGTGCATAACCGATGGAATTATAACCGGACGCTTCGAAACGCTGCAATTCTTTTTTACCTGCTTTATCAATGGTAATATTTGCAAAATATACTGCCGAATCCGGTTGCTGGAAGCGATAATATTCTGCCAGCTTTGCATAAGCTTTAATAGCATTGCTGTCGTCCTGGTGACTGGCAATTACTGCAAAGAGGCTGTCTGTTTTTTTAACCTGTGCATGAAGTGAACTGGTGGCGCATAGGCAACAGTACATGGTGAGCAAACACCAACGGCGGATGATACCGCCAGCAGTAACAGTTTGGGTCATACGGTGGGGTTGAGCAAAAAACTTTTGTTACAGTCCCAATACTTCTTTCATACCAAAGATGCCCTTTTTCCCTTTTACAAATTCAGCAGCCAGTACAGCGCCGGACGCAAATCCTTCCCGGCTGTGGGCGGTATGGATAATGTCGATGGTATCTATATCGGAAATATAACTGACGCTGTGAGTGCCCGGTGCCGGGTCAATACGTTTGCTGACAATCGGCAATTCTTCCGGGTTCTTGCTGTCATGTCCCACCCATTTTTTCACCCTTGAAATACGTTCCATTATTTGCTGCGCCAGTGTTACTGCCGTGCCACTGGGTGCATCTTTCTTCTGTGTATGGTGCGTTTCTTCCATGCGAATGGAATATTCTGCATGTGGGTTCATCAATACAGCAAGTTGCTTGTTTACTTCAAAGAAAATATTCACGCCCACACTGAAATTGCTGGTATAGAGAAAACAACCATTATTTTTTTTACAGTAATCAGTGGCTTCCTCCAGCTTGTCGAGCCAGCCGGTGCTGCCGCAAACCAATGGTATACCTGCTTCGAGGCATTTCATCACGTTGGCATAAGCGCTGTGCGGACCGGTAAATTCAATGGCCACATCCGCCTTCTTAAGGTTGGCCGCAGTCAAATCCCCTGCGTTATCGAGATCTATTTTTAATACTACTTCATGCCCGCGCTGCAAGGCAATCCTTTCGATGGCCTTGCCCATTTTGCCGTACCCGATTAGTGCAATTTTCATGTAAATGTTCAGTTAGATAATCACTACAATGCCAGTTAAGCCAACAAAGCGGTGAAGTTATCAAATTACTTAATACTAGTAACCAATTATCGTACTGAAAGTATGCGGGAAGAATGTGTTTTTCCAATGGTAAATACAAAACTCAGCCCCACTGTATTGGGCAGTGCATTAAAACTGGGTTTTATTTTCATACTTAGCTGATCGGAAATATCAAACTCCTTCAAATGCGCATCCACCGTGGCGTCTACCACGTTGAGACCCCAGAACAGGAGAAAGAATAACACAGAGTAGTCAATATTTTTCCGGAATTCGGACCGGTAGTTCTTGAGTGAATAGGTATCGCCCGCGTCGATAAAGGGTTTTAGTTCCTGTGCCACGTTTTTATAGTTGGCCGTATCCTGGTTGATCAGTACCTGGTAGGCAAAACGGATTTTCCGGTATTCCTTTAAATTGTAATTGAACACGGCTGCGTTGATACCAAGCGCGGTATATACGAGCGGAATTTTCCAGTATTTTTTATTGTAAGCCTGTCCCCATCCGGGAATCAGTGCTGAGCGGATAGCTGCTTTACGCGGACTGTGTTTTTTATGAACGCTGTCGGGAACAGCCACTGTTTTTACGGAGTCAACACCCAATAACCTCACTTTGCTGGAATCTTTTTGCTGCGCCTGCAAGGCGCCTGCGGCGAAGAAAAATAGCAACCATAAAAATAATGAACGTCTCTTCATGAAAATTAATTGGCCGCAACACCCAACTGCTCTAAAATTTTGTTCAATTCATCGAGCGAGTAATATTCTATGCTGATAGCGCCATAACCTTTTTTGCTATGGTTCAACCTTACCCTGGTGCTGAAATGAGATGCTAAATTATCTTCTATTTTTTTATAAGCATGTGGCAGTTCCGATTTTACCGATTGTTTAACGGCCACCGGCGATTTATACAACTGGCGCACCAGTTCTTCAGTTTGCCGAACGGATAGTTTACGATCCACCACCTGTTTAAAAATATACAATTGCTTATCGACGGTATCTACATTTATCAATGCCCTTGCATGTCCCATGGTGATGCTGCCATTGCGCACCGCTACCTGTATATCCGGCGGCAGTTTTAATAAACGTACATAGTTGGCCACTGTACTGCGTTCCTTTCCCATCCGCTCTGCCACCTGCTCCTGTGTATAATCAAGTTCATCCATCATACGCTTGTAGCTCAGTGAAATTTCAATGGCGTTTAAATCTTCCCTTTGTAAATTCTCCAGCAATGCCAGTTCCAGTAACTGCACATCATTCGCCTGGCGGATATAAGCGGGTAAATCTTTCAGCCCGGCAATTTTCGCTGCGCGGAAACGGCGTTCACCGGAAATCAGCCGGTATTTTCCATTGGGAAGAGAAGAAACCGTAACCGGTTGAATGATGTCGTGAATTTTTATGGAAGCTGCCAGTTCATTGAGCGATTGCTCGTCAAAATCGTGGCGCGGTTGTTTGGGATTGGTCTCAATCTGCTCGACGGGAATACGGAGAATACCCGTTGCCTGTTCTACAATACCTGTTTTTAAAGTACCACTGGTCGTTTTCAAATCTGCATCAATACTCTGCAGCAGGGAGCGGATTCCCTTGCCCAATGCATCTTTATTTTGTTTCGGATTCGTCATATCACTTGGTTTGGAGTGTCACATGCAGGTAAATGCATTGCCGGTAACTCCGCTATTCTAAAATTCTTGCTTCCTGTTTTATTCTTGTCATATCATTCTTCTGCAAAATTTCTTTTGCAAGGTTGAGGTAGTTCATCGCGCCTTTGCTGACCGCGTCGTATAAAATCACCGGTTTGCCAAAACTGGGCGCTTCACTGATCTTACTGTTGCGGTGGATGATGGTATTGAATACCATTTCATCAAAATGTTTTCTTACTTCGCTCACCACCTGGTTGCACAAACGAAGGCGGCCGTCATACATTGTCATCAGGATACCTTCGATCTGCAGTTCCTGGTTCAAACGGTTTTGTACAATTTTGATGGTGTTCAGCAATTTGCCCAATCCTTCCAGCGCAAAGAATTCGGTTTGTACCGGAACTATCACTGCATCGGATGCTACCAATGCATTCACAGTAATCAATCCCAATGATGGTGAACAATCGATAACAATGAAATCATATTCATTCCGCACCGGTTCCAGCAATCCCTTGAGCACACCTTCACGGTTTGGATAATTGATCATTTCAATTTCAGCGCCTACCAAATCAATATGGCTCGGCACCACATCCAGGTTGGGAATATCGGATTTCAGGATCACATCCCGCACTTTTACCTCGTTTACCATGCAGTCGTACAGGCTTTGTGTGATGTTGTGCAAATCAAAACCAACGCCGGTTGTACTGTTGGCCTGCGGATCGGCATCCACCAGCAGGGTTTTAAACTCCAGTACAGCAAAACTGGCGGCCAGGTTGATGGCGGTAGTTGTTTTGCCTACACCACCTTTTTGATTTGCTACTCCTATTATTCTTGCCATAGTTACGTTCCTTACCGAAATGCCGGTGTTTTTGTGGTCAGCGTACAAATTTTTTTCCTCAAACTGCTATCGTATCGCCAATTTTTACCAGTTTCAATGTGGCGCCGGCTGCTGCAAAAGCGTTTGTGGCTTTTGCATGATCGATTTTTATATATCCAAACGTGTCGTAATGGACACCAATGATCGTTTTGCAGTCAATCATCAGGGCGCATTCTGCTGCGTCGATAGCGTCCATGGTAAAGTTGTCGCCAATAGGCAATACTGCAAAATTTAGTTTTGCCCATTTCGGCACCAATTGCATGTCCAGCGTGAGCGCCGTATCGCCGCTGTAATAAAAATTTCCCGCAGCACTGGTGATAATGAACCCCATAGGATTGCCGCCATAACTTCCATCGGGCAGGCCGCTGGAATGCTGGGCTGCCGTGCACCTGACAACAAAATCGCCAAAATTCCATTTTCCGCCCGTATTCATGGGATGGGTATTGGCCACCTGCTGTTTGTTCAGCCATTCATGAATTTCCCAGTTGCAGACAACTTTAGCACCCGTCCGGGTAGCAATGCGTACACAATCGGCGATATGATCGGCATGTCCATGCGATATCAATATATAATCGGCTTTTACCGAATCAATATCAACAATGTTATTGGCCAGTTCATTGTAGGTAATAAAAGGATCAAACAACAGGTGTTTGCCATTTATTTCCACGCCGAAACAGGAATGACCGTAGTAGGTAAAATTCATAATTGCTTTTTTTGCCCCGGTTTGTCATCTTCCTTTCCGGCTGCGGGGATAATTCATTGTTTTTTTGCGGGAAAAATGACAGGATGGCAAAAATAAGGCTTCGGCATAATAATTAACGACTTTCCAGTTCCGGAAAAAATGATTTTAGCAGGCATCTGCCGGAACCAAACTGCCGTCCTGTTGTTGATAGATATATTAAAAAGGAATAGAAGCAATGATTACAATTATAAGTGGTACCAACCGGCCGGGAAGCAATACAGCCAGGGTGGCGCGGCAATACCAGCAACTGCTGGAGGCAAAATCGGCCAGCACCCATCTTTTATCGCTGGAAGGATTGAATGTGCATGAAAGGAACAGGGATATCCTGGAACTGGAAAAAAAAGTTCTTATTCCCACCGAAAAATTCATTTTTATTTCACCTGAGTACAATGGCAGTATACCCGGAGTATTGAAATCACTCATCGATATTACCGATATCAGCAAGGTATGGTGGGGCAAGAAAGCGTTGCTGACAGGTATATCCACCGGCCGCGCCGGTAACCTGCGCGGTATGGAACACCTCACGGGCGTATTGAATTATGTAAAAGTGGTAGTGCATCCCAATAAATTGCCCATTTCGGTGGTGGATAAATTATTAAATGGTGTCGGCGTAATCACCGACAAAGGCACGCTGAATGCCATTCATGTTCAACTGGATGAATTCCTTTCATTTTGAAATTGGTTAACAAGATTTCCCATTACATTTACCCTTCAAATTTCTCCCATGCGTAATACCGGTTTTTTGTGGATAATCATAGGCATCATGGTGCTGCTGGATGTGTATGTGTTCCAGGCGGTGAAAACCATCAGCAGTGCGGCATCGCCGAAAGTAAAGACCATCATTTACGCTGTGTACTGGACATTGTCGGTTAGTATGGTATTGCTGCTGATCTTATTGCCTTATATCAATTATGAAAATTGGCCGAGAGCGGTAAGGACCTACCTGTTTGCTATGGTGGTGGGATTGTTTTTTGCAAAACTGGTAGCCGTTATTTTCTTTTTACTGGACGATATCCGCCGGGTGATTCAATGGGCATCGGGTAAACTATTTTTCCGCAATACAGAAGCCGAAGGTTTTAGTGGTGGCGGTATTTCAAGATCGGTGTTTCTCAGTTGGCTGGGCTTGGCAGCAGGAGGTTCATTGTTTGGTACACTGATTTATGGCTTCAGTAATAAATACAAATATGAGATCCGCCGGGTGAAAATGGCTTTTCAGAATTTGCCGGATGCATTTAAGGGAATGAAGATTATTCATATCAGCGATATACATTCCGGGAGTTTTACCGATAAGCAGGCAGTGATGAAAGGCGTGGACAAAATCATGAAGGAAAATGCCGATTTGATTTTATTTACGGGCGATTTGGTAAATGACCGCGCCACGGAAATGCACGAATACATGGATGTATTCAACCAGTTGAAAGCGCCGATG
Organism: Chitinophagaceae bacterium; assembly: GCA_044223995.1. Taxonomy (GTDB): domain Bacteria; phylum Bacteroidota; class Bacteroidia; order Chitinophagales; family Chitinophagaceae; genus JACMLD01. The sequence goes on along the minus strand of JBGALE010000005.1, from coordinate 201,828 downwards.
GGTGTTTATTCCACACTGGGCAATCACGATTATGGTGATTATGTTCACTGGGAAACATCGGACATAAAAAAAGCAAACCTCGACAGGTTAAAAGCTGTTCACGGTGAGCTGGGCTGGCGGCTGCTGATGAATGAACACGTGGTGCTGGAAAAGAACGGCGAACAGATAGCATTGATTGGGATTGAAAACTGGAGTGCAAAGGGACGGTTTCCAAAATATGGAAAGATGCATGAAGCATATCCCGGTGCTGAAAAATATGCGTTCAAAATATTGATGAGCCACGATCCCAGTCATTGGGAAGCGGAAGTGCAACCAAAATATGGTGATATTGATTTAATGCTGGCAGGACATACGCACGGCATGCAGTTTGGCGTAGAGCTACCGGGTTTTAAATGGAGCCCTGTTCAATATATGTACAAACAATGGGCGGGGTTGTACGAGCAGGGCAAGCAGAAACTGTATGTCAACCGGGGCTTTGGTTTTATTGGTTACCCGGGCAGGGTAGGTATACTGCCCGAAATTACCGTGATAGAACTGGGCTAATTATTTTTATATATTATTATTGTTTAAACCTGCGGCAATTTAATCGGTCAAAACTCCGTTTTTCTGGACGAAGACACCGAAACCCATTTTGCCTTCATGAAGAGAGTCATACTTATTATTACTTTTTTTGCGGCCTGTGCTTTTTCCTCCCAAACCAGTGTTGCCCAGGATACCAAACTGGATTCATTGTTCGCCAGGGGTGACAGTACCGCTATTATGGATTCGCTGATGAAAGATTTTATTTCTTTTGTTGATTCCATTGCAGCACCCAAAAGTTTTCTTTCCATCAACCTCGGCGTTGGAAACCGCACCTTCAGTATCCGCAACAACAACCTCAATGCACAGGAAGCCAGTACAAATGTTTTGTCGTTTACACCTTCTGTTGGGTATTATCATAAAAGTGGCCTTGGGATCAGTGTTACTGGTTTTGTTTCCAGTTTCAATAACCAATTGCAACTATACCAGTATGCGGTCACGCCTTCCTACGATTATATCAGTAAAAAACTATCAGCCGGTATTTCCTATACCCGTTACCTCGGTAAAATGGATGCCATAGAAAACACCAGCCCTTATGACAATGACCTCTATGCTTATTTCAATATCCATCATAAAACATGGCGTTTTGGAATTTCCGCGGGATATGCTACGGGTAATTTTACCGATAAACTGAGTTACAAAGATTCAGTACTGCGGTACAACCCGCTTACGTCACGCGTGGAATGGTTCCGGTATACCGTCACCACCAAAACAGATAATAAAATCATGGATTTTTCACTGGCAGCCTCGGTTAGAAAAGATATTGAATGGTACGATGTAATAAAGAAAGGCGACAACCTAACGTTGAGCATCACTGCTTATTTGGTAGGTGGTTCCTCTGATGTGTCATCACAAACTAATTTGAATATCACCGCCCGCAAAATTGAACTGGCGCGCCTTCGAAGAAGTTATTCCAGCCAGGATGGAAATGGCTTCCAGTTTCAGTCAACAGCAGCTTCACTCAGCTTGTTTTATACTATTGGAAAATTCAATTTGCAGCCTATCTGGTTTATGGATTATTATTATCCCGAAACCAGCAGTCATTACAGCCAGGTTTTTTCATTAACCGTTGGGTTTAATCTCTGATAATTTTTATCTTCTTGTTGACACCACATTAACTTATTTTAACTTCTGGCATTGTTGAATGGCATGTTACTTGAAACTATAAACCGAACTAAACTTTTAAAACATGAAGACCAAAATCATTGTTCCTTTTTTCGCTTTTATTTTTATATCGGCAGCCGCCCTCGCGCAGAATGGAGACAAGACCCCGTTTTTGCAGGTGGGTATTAAAGGAGGGGTCAACGTTACCAAAGTTGATGGAATGTCCTTTAAAGATGAATTCAAATTCGGTTATCACCTGGGTGGATTTGCACAAATAAAGCTAAGCGATAAATGGCAGATACAACCAGAGGTATTATTCAACCAGTACAACACGCGTGCGGATACCAGCCTCGGCAACGTTTTTAACCCAAGCAACCTTAAAGACGTACAACTGAATTACCTCACCATACCGCTGTTGCTGAATTACACGCCAGCTAAAATAATTTCCTTCCAGGCTGGCCCGCAATATGGAATCCTGCTCGACAAACACAAAAATTTATTTGAAAATGGGAAGGATGCATTTAAGTCGGGAGATTTGTCCATACTCGGTGGTGTACAGGTAAACATCAGTAATTTCAGGATAGGCGCCCGTTACTTTATAGGTCTTGCAGATATCAATGACGTAGGCAAAAGCGATAAATGGAAAAACCAGGGTTTCCAGTTGAGCGTGGGCCTTCGCATTATCTAATATTTTTTTCATTGTCCCAGCATCAAAAAGCCTCTCCACATTGGAGAGGCTTTTATTGTTTGTATTGCAGTTGATATATTAATTGTTATAAATAAACTGCTCCCGGATGATCTTTCCATCTTTCCAGTGTTGTACAGATACCTGCTGGTAATTTCTAACGCCCCAGTCTTTGTGGGTATAATCGTATTTCCAAACCACCAGCGACAGGTTTTCATTTATAGCCGTTACCTGAACCACTTCAGCGCCACGGAATTCGGTGATGCTGCCAAAAAACTCCTGCTCGCGCAAGCGGTTTGCTTCTTTACCTACAGTAGGCTGGCTGTCGTTTTCATGCATGGATACTTCATCATGATAATATTTTTCAAAGGCATCCAGGGCTTTTCCTTCTAATACAAGGCTGTTGAGGTCTTTTAATTTTTCAGTAATCGTTGTCATACTTGCTGATTTATTTTTTCAGATATATTTTTTACAGTGCAAAGATGCAACACATAACAGGCTGTTGCCAATGATGCGTGACAAGAAAAATAATTGATCTATGATAAGAAGAAGCGGATTTACATCCGGGCGCGCCGGATGCGGCTGAGCGATTCGGGTGTAATGCCAAGATAAGAAGCTACCTGGTGTTGCGGCAACCGCTGTTCCAGTTGCGGATATTTTTCGCAGAAGTGCTGGTAACGTTCCTGCGCCGGCACACTCATATTTTCAATGATGCGCTGCTGCATCGATATAAATGAATTTTGTATGATGATGCGGAAAAAGCGTTCAAATTTCGGCACTTCGCGGTACAGCATTTCCATATTGTCGCGGTCGATGAGTAATAATTCTGCATCTTCCAGTGCATCTACATTATATATAGCCGGTGCGCCGGATACAAAACTGTACATATCGCCAATCCACCAGTCTTCGATGGCAAACTGTACAATATGTTCAAGCCCCTTGTCATCGACAGAATAGGCGCGCAGGCAACCCTTGTTGACAAAGCATTCATAACGGTTATGATCACCAGCCTGTACAATATATTGTTTCTTTCTAAGCTGCTTTGGCTTCAGCAATGAAATAAAATAGCGCTCCTCCGCTTCGGAGAGTGTGATATACCTGGAAATGTTTTGAAGGATGAGTGAAAACATCTTGCTGTGAAAATAATAAAATATGCGTGCTGGATTGCCCAAACTTTTATACAGGATGGGGAAAGAAAGCTGTAGTATTATGGCGGCGCAACCAGACAAGACCTGAAACTTCGCTATGTTTGCAAAAAATTACGGAATGGAAGTAAAGGCGCTTATCCAGGAAGCATATAGCAACCGGGAATTATTAAAAGACAGTAAGTATACCGATGCCGTAAGGGCAGTGATCGAGGAAGTGGACAAGGGAAGGCTTCGCACAGCAGCTCCCACCGATAATGGCTGGCAGGTGAACGAATGGGTGAAGCAGGCCATCCTCCTGTACTTTGGTATCCAGCAGATGAAGACATGGAATCTGCCACCGTTCGAGTTTTATGATAAAATGGAACTGAAGAAAAATTATGCCTCACTGGGTGTACGGGCCGTGCCGCATGCGGTAGCACGTTATGGTGCATATATTGCAAAAAATGTGGTACTCATGCCCAGCTATGTAAATATTGGTGCTTATGTAGATGAGGGAACCATGGTGGATACATGGGCCACGGTAGGAAGTTGCGCGCAAATAGGCAAGGGGGTTCACCTCAGTGGCGGTGTTGGTATTGGCGGTGTACTCGAACCTTTGCAAGCCAGCCCGGTGATTATTGAAGATGGATGTTTTGTCGGTAGCCGTTGTATTGTAGTGGAAGGCGTGGTGGTGGAGAAGGAAGCCGTATTGGGCGCCAATGTTGTGCTGACCCAGTCAACCAAGATAATTGATGTGAGCGGTTCAACACCCGTTGAGTATAAGGGAAAAGTGCCTGCAAGAAGCGTAGTGATACCCGGCAGTTATAATAAAAAATTTCCCGCAGGAGAATACAATGTGAGTTGTGCTCTAATCATTGGCCAGCGAAAGCCGAGTACGGATTTAAAAACCAGCCTGAATGACGCATTGCGTGATTTCAATGTAGCTGTCTGAACAGGAAATACATTTTTTCACAGCCCTGGTGCAGAACAGCGTTCAACAGCACCGGGGCTTGTTTTTTAGTATGACCCAACAAAAACACCATACCATATCAGTTGCCGGGTTTATGATTACCCTGCTGGGCGCTATTTTATTTTCTACAAAGGCCATCATTGTAAAGAAGGCATTTAACCATACCCATATCGATGCGCTGACCCTGCTTACATTGCGGATGATTTTTTCGCTTCCTTTTTATGTGGCTGCCGCGCTGATCACCACCAGCGATAAAGAGCGGACGATGTTAAGCCGGAAGCAATGGTTGTATATCATTGTACTGGGATTGTTTGGGTATTACTTAAGCAGCCTCTTTGATTTTATCGGGTTGCAATATGTGACTGCAGGACTGGAGCGATTGATATTATTTCTCTACCCAACATTTGCAGTATTGATCAATGCTTTTGTATTTAAGCAAAAGATGTCCCGTATACAGCGTTGGGCCCTGATGCTAACGTATACGGGTATTGCGATTGCTTATGCCGGCGAGCTGCGGATTGATTTTGGCAATGCAAAATTTTTATGGGGCAGCTTTCTCATTTTTCTCTGCGCCATTACCTATTCCATTTATATCGTGGGTAGCGGTAAAATCATACCGGTAGCAGGCGCCACGCGGTTTACTGCTTATGCCATGTTATCTGCAACAGCAGGTATATTCATACATTTTACACTGAGTGGTAAGAGCCTGCAATTACTGTACAGCGGCAATGGTTTGTGGTGGTATGGGTTATTGCTGGCGGTGGCTGCGACCGTGATACCAACCTTTATGATATCAAACGGGTTGAAAAGGATTGGTTCCAATAATGTGGCTATTATCAGTAGCATTGGCCCCGTTTCAACAATAGTACAGGCGCATTTTATACTGGGGGAAAAGATTTTCCCGGAGCAGGTAATTGGTACCATACTGGTGATAGCAGGAGTATTATTGATAGGGTGGCGGAGCAGGCCGGGGCAGGAATAATTTTTTTATAAATCTGCTTCCGGGGGATTATATTTGCAGCCCTGAATACCTGATTTGGAACTGCCCAGATGGCGAAATTGGTAGACGCACTGTGTTCAGGTCGCAGCGTCCGCAAGGATGTGCTGGTTCGAATCCAGTTCTGGGCACAAAGGACCCGACAATTGTCGGGGCCTTTTTTATTTGGAAGCGTCGCAAGTTTACTTGCGTAAGCGTACAAATAAAAAAGGACAGCGGACCGAAGGGACGCCGGGCCTTTGGGTAAGACCAAATTTTTTGGATCAATGAAAATAATCCAGTTCTGGGCAGAAAGGCTTCAACTCATTTTGCAGCTTTTTGTTGTATAGCGAATGTGTAACTGGCAAACAGATTAAGTTGCAGTTTAGGAAACCATATGCAGGTTCCCTGCCTGCGTGACGCAGTCATGCAGGAATCCCCTTTGGACTTAACATCAACTTCTTACTATCTTTAATTTCTTCTCTCAATTCAAACTTGATATATGGACGAACAATTGCAAAACATTAGTGACGAACAAAAAGAAACGTGGAATAAAGTGGCCTATAGCTGGAAGAAATGGGATGAATTTACAATGAACTTTTTAAGGCCAATGGGCGATGCGATTATAAAAGCGCTGGATATAAAAACGAATGATGTAACGCTGGATATTGCATCGGGCACAGGCGAACCTGCATTTTCAATTGCAGCGATAGCAAAAGGAGGCAAAGTATATGCAACCGATCTGTCTGAAGAAATGCTTGCCATTGCACAGACCTATGCACAAGAACGGGGTATAAATAATATAGAATTTAAGGTGGCAGATGTGTCCAACCTTCCTTTCAGTGACAATTTTTTTGACAAAATAAGTTGCCGGATGGGCTTTATGTTTTTTCCTGATATGCAATTGGCTGCAAAAGAAATATTCCGTGTTTGTAGAAGTGGCGGCAAAATGGCAGTCAGTGTTTGGGCCGGAGCGGAAAACAATGATTGGTCTACCACGATAACGAAAGTTTTATCAAAGCATTTTGACATTCCACGGCCGCCTGCAAATGCACCAGGCATGTTTCGGTGTGCAGCACCCGGTTTAATGACACAATTGCTGGAGGAGGCCGGTTTTAAAAATGTACATGAAGAAACTATTTCCGGCACAGTTGATTTTGGAACAGCAGAAAATTATTGGCTGAATAGAACGGAAATGTCTGAGCCAGTGGTAAACTTATTACGTAACGTAAGTGAAGAAACACGTAAAAAAATAAAAGCTGATTTGCTTGCAGATTGCAATGGCAGGCTAACTCACGAAAGGCTTATTATGAATTGTTCTTCCCTGGTTATATCGGCTGAAAAATAATTACCAGAATTATATACATACTATAGCCGAATATTTTCCCGCGGCATCGAAACAAGCAGGCCCCAGGGCAGGCCGCCTTATGAGTGAAATTTAATGATACGGTTAATACCCCAGTACTATAAAACAAAAAATAAGTATTGTACGGGAGGATATTTACCCTGGTCGGATGAATTGCGGTATAAATTAAAACAGCTCAGTAGATTGTCACAGCAATGCAACACATTCTACCGATACCAAAATTCCTGCCGGGAAGGGCATTACCTGGGGTGTACTCCTCGCAGGCGGGTTTACAGGGAAGAACTCTTTATAAACTTTGTTCAATACACCAAAGTCATTTCCCGTAACCATAAAAACGGTTGTCTTTACCACTTTGGAAAGGCTTGAACCTGCATCTTCAAGAATAACCTGGATATTTTTAAATGCCTGCCTCACCTGCGCTTCAAAATCTGTACTGATTACCTGGCCCGTTGCCGGATCAAAACCTGGTGTCCCGGATAAATAAATAACACCATTGGCAATAACGGCTTGCGGAAATGCATCACTCATGCGCGGTGCCCGGGGACTGTTGAAATTTTGTACTGCGTTCATTTTTTTTAACTGGTTAAATGTATTTGTCGTATTTAATGTACGGCGCAAATTTACAAAGCCGCAGGAATCTTTGATAGTAAGATATTGCACCGGAATGCACAACAGCGCCCACCCGCATAAACCTGTTTGCATGAATGAAACAACCAGCGCAACCAGCTTGTATGAATCTTTTGCAGCGTTGTTAGCCACAAAAAATAATTTTTTCAACGCGTGTCATAAATACACAATAAGAACCTTATTTTTGAAGAATACCCCCACCAAAACAACAAACGATGCAGCCAATTACTACTTATGCCGACAGCAAAAGACATTACCCCATACTCGATGGGCTCCGGGGCGTAGCCGCCGTGCTGGTCGTCATGTTTCATTTGCTCGAAACATTTACCAACGGCGATCATTCCAAACAAATCATCAATCATGGCTATATGGCTGTCGATTTCTTCTTTCTTCTCTCAGGATTTGTTATCGGTTATGCCTATGATGATCGCTGGGGAAAGATGACAGTAAAAGATTTCTTCAAACGAAGGCTGATACGATTGCACCCCATGATACTGATCGGCATGACTATCGGCGCTATTAGTTTTTACCCACAGGCTTGCGAATTCTTTCCCAATATTGCAGGTACACCTGTATGGAAAATGCTGGTCGTTTTACTGGTAGGATATACACTAATACCATTGCCCCTGTCCATGGACATCCGGGGATGGACAGAAATGCACCCGTTGAACGGACCAGCCTGGTCGCTTTTCTTTGAATACATCGCCAATATATTGTATGCATTGATTATTCGCAGGTTCTCGAAAACATTGTTGTCGGTCTTTGTTTTCATTGCAGGCGCAGCATTGATTCATCTTGCCGTTACCAGTCCGCAGGGCGATGTAATCGGTGGTTGGTCGGTAGAACCAGCACAACTGCGTATCGGTTTCACAAGATTATTTTATCCGTTCTTTATGGGTTTGTTGTTATCGCGTGTTGCCAAACCGGGAAAAGTACCGTATGCATTCCTGTGGTGCACTTTGTTGTTGATAGTGGCATTGGGTATGCCAAGAATTGGCGACAACACACAGAACTGGATGAATGGCTGGTACGATTCGCTGACGATTATTCTTGTTTTTCCGCTGATTGTTTATCTCGGTGCCAGCGGCAATTTGAATGGCAGCTTTGCAAATAAGGTGAATAAGTTTTTAGGTGATATTTCCTATCCGCTGTATATTATCCATTACCCATTTATCTATTTATATATGGCATGGGTATCGCACCATAAAAATTATGTGCAGCCTTCACCCACCATCGAACTGGCGTATGCTGCAGCGATCGTGTTTGTTGTCGCAATACTAATTGCGTATGCCTGTTCCCGCTGGTATGATATACCTGTAAGAAAATGGCTTACGGCAAAATATATGAAGCCCACTCAAAAGAAATAAAGCAGGGAAAGAAATAAACTGTTGTTGCAAGGCTTACAATATCCCATTCGGGTTGGGAATAAAGTGCAGGAACTTGTGAAAGTTTTTCTGGTAATGCTTTTTATCCAGTTTGTAATAGAATGCACCTTTTTTTGAATTCCCCTTGTCCTTTTCTTTTTGTTTTAACAACAGCCCGGTCGACATCAGCTTCCTGCTGAAATTGCGTTTGTCGAAATCTGTTTCATATACGCCTTCAAACAAACTCTGCAACAACGGCAGTGTAAATTTCCCCGGCAGCAGTTCAAAGAGGATGGGATGAAGCGCAGCTTTATAGCGGAGCCTGTCCTTGGCCATCCGCACCATTTCCTGGTGATCAAAAATCAGGTCGGGTATTTTATTGATGGGGAACCATTCAGCATGGTATTCATCCGTGATTTGTTTTTCGTACTGGTGGGTATCAATCAGGGCGAAATAGGCAATGGAAATGGTCCGCTCAATGGGGTCGCGCTCCGGTTTGGAAAAAGTATTAAACTGTTCCAGGTATATTCCCTTGAGGCCGGTTAGTTTCAGCAATACGCGCGCTGCAGCTTCATCAGCACTTTCATCGCGCTGCACAAAGCCACCCATCAGGCTCCATTTGTTTTTCTCCGGTTCAAATGCCCTCTGGATAAGGAGGATATTTAATTTTTGCCCGTCAAAACCGAATACAATACAATCTACGGCCGTGAGAAAACGGGTCTGCTTTTGGTATTTTGTCATGTTGGTGCCAGCAGCTATATAAATAGGAATATAGCCGCATCCCGGCAAATGTAACGGATTTCCTATTTTTAAAATAATTGTGAAAATGACAGTTATTAAGGAAAGCCTTATATTTGAATGGGTATCTGGTGGATATTATCGAAATAATATTATCGTTCTGCCATCACCCAAACCTGTATTGTTTACTTTTAATACATTCTAACGATGCCTGACTGCAACAAAGATTTTTCGAAAAAACTGGTGGCAACATTCTCACTGCTGTTCACCCTGCTCTATGGAGCAATGGCACAAACCACCACCGTATCCCTCGATGCGGGCGCCGGAAAAAATACCATCAACCGCAATATCTATGGTCATTTCGCTGAGCACCTCGGTCATTGTATTTATGGTGGCTTCTATGTAGGCGATACCAGTAAAACCATTCCCAATACGGATGGCGTACGCAATGATATCATTGCAGCGCTGAGAAAATTAAAAGTACCTGTACTGCGCTGGCCGGGCGGATGTTTTGCAGATACCTATCACTGGAAAGATGGTATTGGTGTAAAAACCAACCGCCCGACAATGATCAATAAATGGTGGGGAGGTGTCATAGAGGACAATAGTTTTGGTACACACGAGTTTTTAAATATGTGCGAACAGATTGGTGCCGATCCTTATCTCTCAGGCAATGTGGGCAGTGGTACGGTACAGGAATTATCGCAATGGGTACAGTATGTCAATTTTGACGGTACCAGTCCTATGTCGTCGCTGCGCAAACAAAATGGACGCGACAAGCCCTGGCATGCAAAATACTGGGGCATTGGCAATGAAGCATGGGGCTGCGGTGGAAATATGACAGCAGAATATTACGCCAATATCTACCGGCAGTACGCCACTTTTATGAGCGACTGGGGCAATAATGATCATATATTCCGCGTGGCATCGGGCGCCAACTCCTTCGATTATCACTGGACAGAAGTATTGATGCGCGACATACCGCATCATTTACTGGAAGGTGTGGCGCTGCATTTTTATTCGGTGATCGACTGGAACCACAAAGGTTCTGCGGCCAACTTTTCCGACCAGCAATATTTTGCCATTGTAAAAGAAGCTTCCCGTATGGAAGAGCTGGTGACCAAACATTGCGCCATCATGGATAAATATGATCCGGCCAAGAAGATTGCGCTGGTAGTAGATGAGTGGGGCGGCTGGTACGATGTGGAGCCCGGCACCAATCCCAGTTTTTTATTTCAGCAAAATACCATGCGCGATGCCATGATTGCAGGACTGACGCTGAATATTTTCAACAATCATTGCGACCGCGTACGCATGGCCAACCTGGCACAAACAGTCAATGTATTGCAGTCCGTGGTATTGACCAGTGGTGAAAAAATGATCCTTACCCCAACCTATCATGTAATGGAGATGTACAATGTGCACCAGGATGCCACGATGCTGCCGGTAACCGTAGCAAGCCCTGATTATATAATGGGCAAGGATACCATTAAAGCAGTCTCTGTATCTGCATCGAAGGATAAATCCGGCGTAACACATATTTCACTGGTCAATATCGATCCGCTGAAATCACAAAACATTGTCATCAACACCAGTAGTGCGAAATACAGTTCCATTAGTGGAAGATTGCTCACATCTGCAAAGCTGCAGGATCACAATACATTTGACGTACCCGATAAAATTCACCCGGTAGATTTCAAAGGAGCAGCCATCAATGGCAATACCATTACGGTAACATTGCCGCCGTTTTCTGTGGTGGTGCTTGCGGTGAAGTAGTCGGGAGACAGGAGTTAGGAGTCTGGAGTCAGGAGTCTGGAGTCTGGAGTCAGTACTTGTTGGTGATTTGTCACACCGGACGGAGTGAGGTGTCTGTAATCAAGAACTAAATACCAAATATCAAATCAGGGAGGAGTCGGTAGTCAGTAGTCTGGAGTCAATACTCCTTTATCCATTATCACACCGAACGCATTTTGTCATACAGAACGAAATGAGGTATCCTGAGCATTAAATGTTTACTGTTTCAGGTAGTGAAGCAGTACGCTTCCTGATCCAAAAGTCCTTGTTTCAACAAGTTTTAATTGTAATTTCTCCTGCAGACCGATGCCATCCATCAACCGCCTTCCATCCCCCGCAATGATCGGCAAAACCATAAAATAGTATTCATCAATCAGTCCAAGTGCAATGAGTTGCGAGGGAATATCCACACCACTTACTAAAATATCTTTTCCCGGCTCTTTTTTCAACGCAAGTATTTCTTCCTTTAGGCCGGTGCGAACAATTCTAGTGTTTTTTTCTTCCGCCTGTTCCAAGGTCCGTGAAAAAACAATTTTTTTACAGGCGTCAAATGCCAGGGCAAACTCGTAATCTTCTTTTTCTTCTTTGGTATCACCGGGAGGGTTCCTGGCAATATCGGGCCAATAGGGAACCATCAATTGATAGGTTTTCCGTCCGTAGACCATCAGGCCGGTATTCCGGATGAGTTGCATATAAAAATCGAACAAGTCAGCGCCAGGGACGCCGATGGTATGGTTGAAGCAGCCGTCAATGCTCAGGTTGATGGCGTAAATCAGTTTTCTCATTTGATTGCTTTCAGGATTTTGACCATTAATGTAGGAAACTATACTCAATTTCAAATACCAGATCAAGGAGGAGCCGGGAGTCGGGAGGGAGGAGTCGGTAGTCAGGAGACAGAAGTCAGGAGTTGGGAGTCAGTACTCAGGAGTCAGCACTTCTTTGTGTGTTGTCACACCAAACGCATTTTGTCACACCGAACGAAGTGAGGTGTCTGCTGTCAAGAACCAAGAACCAAATACCAAATATCAAATTAAAGAGGAGATAGGAGTCAAGAGTCGCGAGTCAGGAGTCAGTGCATTTTTTTGTGTATTGTCACACCGAACGAAGTGAGGCGTCTGCAATCAAGAACCAAATGCCAAATATCAAATTCCAAATTTCAAATAAAAGGGGAAATAGAATGTAGCAGCCGGGGCGGGAAGACGGATGCCGAAAGGACTTTTGTTGTGTCCATGAAGTGTATGAGAAGTAGGTAAAGGCGCAGTTTTCTGCTGGAATTGCGCTTTTAATATGGATATGGTATGGAAAAGACCACCCGGGGGTATTGAAAAAGCCATGAGCAGATTGATAACGAATTCCTATTCAACATTGGTGCAAGCCTAGTGATATAAATATTTTGATCATTGAAAACCAGACAGCCGAAAACTTGATTAGTAGTTACTTCAAAAAAAATGGGAACTAGATAAAATTCTTTGATTAATTAGAATTTGTTCTATAACTCGACGCAAGCGCCTGCCTGTCGGCGGACAAGGGAAAAACAGTGCTGAAATATGAACGGCTCAAGCGTGACGCTTGAACCTGTTGAGAAGGAAAGGGCTATTTTACAAATAAATCAATTACCGTAAACATTGTATAACTATTCTTTGTACCCGGGTAAGGTATTTTTAGTTCCAATGGCGTATATTTTCGAAACAAAGGTTTGCATAGGGAAGGCAAATCGAACCAGGGTATGGCAGGTCTTATTTTGGTCGTAGCCCAAATTTCATAGCTGGGTATTATCGAATGTAGGTATTCGCTACTTTTTGAAATACTTGTCGCAATAATTTTCCTGCATTTGTACCCCTTAATTATTTTTCTTTCTCTGGTAAATTGATAAGTAATAATTATTGAGTCCAATAGAGCATTGCCTTTCCCCAATTTTTGTTTAGTAACAATTACTGAATCGTTGTTATAGCGGCAGGTAAAACTATCTATTGTTACTAAACTCAATTCTTTCAGGTTAAGCCTCCATAGCTTCTTCCCCTTTACAGGTACGCTCAGTTCATGCATGATTATTTCATCTCCTTCCCTGGTTAAGCTGAATGCCTCTGTATAATCAGGGTTATTGTTTATTGGCGTATATAGCCCTTTCGCAAGGTCTTTTTCATAGACAATCCTTTTGGCATTCATTGCACTATCTATAGCTGGAGTACTTTCTATCCTTGTAACAGACCCGATTTTATCATCTTTGTCGATTACCATCGCTCTTTTAAAAACAATCACTGTTTTTTTCTGAGCTTTCGCAACGATAACTGTAAACAATAGAATTATGCTCAGGATATAATATTTCAGAAACATACAAAGCATTTTGTTTTATCAAGAAAGACATTAATTTATGGTCAATAATTAAACCCAGTTTTAACAATCTGGGTTGCTTGGAAAAATACCGGTTAGTTAAATAAAAACTCAAAACAGATTTGTCTGGAAGTGATGGAAATGGAATCGCTATTATTAACAATAGGTGACTACCAGAATATAGCTAAGGTAAAAATGAAAAGTGATTCCAGGCGGTAGAAATTTTTCTATTCATTGTACTGAAACATAGCGTATTTGTTTACAAGCCACATATTGCTAAATCCCAATTCAAGAGCAAGCATCGCTTGTGCTGACATATAAAAGGTCCAAGCGGGACGCTTGAACCTGATAAAAAATTATTTATGGCATTCAACAAGCAATGCCAATTTGCCAATATAAATGTTCTGAATATGTGCTATTCCCGTTTATGCATTGGATTGAAGCGCCATCCTGTTACCTTCGGTGTCGGTAAAGAAAGCCATAAAGCCGTTTTGTCCAATGGATGTTTTGGGCATGGTAATCTTTCCGCCGGCTTTTTCAATTCTATCCAGTACCAGTTGCAAATCCGGATTGCCATTCAGGTAAACGATGCTGCCGGTCTGGCCGGGCGTATGCATGGGGCTTTCTGCAAGGCCACCGGCAATTTTCGCATTCGCAGGATCAAAGGGAAACATGGCATACTTCATACCGGGCATTTCCATCTGCTCCATTTTTATTTCAAATATGCTTTCGTAAAACTTCCTGGCCCTTGCAATATCCGTAACAGGAATCTCAAACCAATTCAGTGCATTGGTAGAAGCACTCATTCTTGCGCTCATACAAATTATTTTAGGATGAAGAATTTTATTGCACCTAAACTTAATTATTTTTCTTTACCCGTGCTAAATCAATTTTATTCCAGTCCTGCTGCGCCTGCTCTTGCTTTTTGAGAAAAATTTAGGCTGGTACAACGGAAATAGTCATTCATAGAAAAAATTCTATCACCAGTCAGCAGTCATATTGCTTAGGAGATAGTAAATTGAATGGGGCGATCGAAAATTATAAAAAATATATTTTGGCATCCTTTAATTGATACGTGTTGAAAAAATTTCTGCTTTTATTATTGCTAGCTGCTTTCTCACAGCGGCTAACTGCTCAGAACGACACAAGCATTATTGGCAAATGGAAAATAATTGCTGTCAATATAGGTGTTGGGTATAATTATAAAAAAGACTCTCTGTTTGTGACCAGCAACATGCAGCAATCGCTGGTGGGAAGAAAAGACAGCGCGAGAGAAATAGCGATACGCTCCATTTTTGTACGCAGGTACCGGGAAGACTATTTTATTTTTGACGATAAACTCAACTACCAGGAATTAAGAAACGGAGCCCAACGAGCTGCAGGAACCTATGCGGTTAACAAAACACTGCGAACCATAGAAGTTTTATACAGCACGGATAAAGCGAGGCCGCGCATAGTCAGGTACGCATTTGAGAAAAATAATTTAATACTGTATATGCCGAGCATTGTGAATGATGAAGAAGCAGAGTATACTTTGGAGAAATCTCAATAACAGATGTTGGCCTGTCAAAACAAGCGCCCCTGGTTCACCCGCATCCAGTATTGCCAGTGTTTGGTGAGTACGGTGTCTTTGGAAGGAAATGTTCTCGGCTGCATAGGGCCTGCTTTGGGATAATAGGATAAATTTTCTTCCATATCCAGTCCAGTCGTTTCATCCCTCCAGTTTCGGATATAGATTTTGACAGTACTGTCTGTAAAAACATCAAACCTGTAAATAAAGCCCTTTCCCAGCTTTGCAAAATAGTAGTCAATTTTTGGCCCCGGCTCTTTTAATATTTTCTGAAAGGTACCCGGTTCATACGACTCGGGTGTATATCGGTACACCTGGTAGGCATCGTTTTTATCAATGTTCTGTTTAAACAGGGAAAGTTTTTCAGTTATGGCTGATACCAGGCTGTCATAAACAGGAAGCTGTTCAATCACCCTGGCGTCAAACTTATAACTATTAAATGCTGGCAGCACTTGATCTGAATTTTGCTGACAAGCAGTTGCCAGGCATAGTAATAACAGCAGGGGTGCTTTCGGTGAAAATTTGTTTAAACCAAATAGCATTAGTCAGGTTTTATTGATGTTTATTGATCCAGTGGCATGTCAGTTTGCATATTATTTGAAATGCGGTTCGTGATTTTATCGGGAAGATTGAAAACATCATTTGTATACACGAAGCTACTCAAAAACAAAGGTAAATCCTGCGGTAGGGGTTGTGGCTGCGAAAATTTCAAAGCGGTTCAACGCATTGGTCGCAGCGCTCATTTTGTCGTTCATAGGAATTACTTTATTATGAAATTTTATTCTTCTTAGCATAATTATTTTTCTTTACTTGTGCTAATCAATCTTACCCCAACCCTGCCCCTGCATAAGTACGAGTTATTAAAACCCCGAATCCCTGTTCAATTGATCCTGTGCAGCCTTCCCGTTTTTTTGCGCCTGTTCTACTATTCTGTTCCACCGGGGATCATTGTGCAGCGGAACAAAGCAGGCATCGGTGGTCAATTGGTAATAATTATGATATTTTCCCCCGGTCACTATCCTCCCGAGTTCTTCAAATGCCTTGTCCTTGTTGTTTAGCATCGTCCAGCAGCAGGCAGCATTGTACCGGTGCTTTACCTTTCCCCTGTCGTTGTTCAGTTTAAATGCCGTGGAATATAAAACAACGGCGCTGTGTATATTTCTATTCCCGTACAATGAGTCGGCACGGTTGGTAAGCTTGGCATAACAGGAGGGGCATAGATCGTTTGTGAGGGAATCTTCAAAGAGTATACTGCCAGTTTCATCTTTCAGTACCAGCAACTTTCTGCCGGGGTAGGGGCTTTGCCGCACGTTTGAATAAATATCTGTAGAGAGTATGGCTGATCGGCTGCTGTCAGTGGTTTTTTGTGCATGGGAGTCCTGTACAAATGTTAACAGGCAAATTAATGGCAGAATGAACGATATCTTCATTATCTACTTTTTTAAGTTTTTAACAGCGTAACGAACTGGCGCATTCTGTTAACATAAATTATCCATCTGTTCATCTGTGTATGCGCAATTGATATAATTCGTAGCCCAGTTTCCCGGCCCCATCGGCGTCCAGAATTCGAGGATATTGTCAACAACCTCTACCCTGTATAAATAAAAACAGCCATTGCCAAAAAGCACCCAGGTATAATATATGTCAATACCTGTACGTATTCCAATACGGCCATTCCCGTTATGTATGCCACAGGCAAAATACCTGTCTTGTAAATGCAAATTCGATATAGGTTTTCCCGGACTGTTGTGATTGATGGCCGATGCTGTTTGAGAAATCAGCGTATTAATTGCGAAGGCGATAATGGTTGCAAAGAACCGATTTTTCCTCTTCATAGCAGTAATGATTAAATGGTTTAATAAATACGGTACACTCATCAAATCTAAACAACAGAAATAAAAATTTACTGCAGAAAGTTTTCTATGGGTGGGCTACCCTTATTAGCATTATCCATAGAAAAAATTCTACGTCTTAATCTTCTTTTTTAGTCGTATTCTTGTTGTGACTAGGTTTATTAATAGTGCGCCATTGGCGCGCCACTCAAGTAGGGGCATTTTTTATGTCCCTACCTTTACATACACGGTGCTGCACCCCCGCGGTTATATCGTAATGGTATAGCCAGGCGCCTATTAAGGACCTAGTCAACGGGAAAGGCGGCGCCGTTTATTATTGCTGCCGGGGAAAACACAAATGGAGTATGTATGCACCGCTCTTTCAGTATGCGCCAACGCCAATCTTTTTAAAAAACAACCATTGAATTTATTTTTCAAAAGGTACCGGTATTTTTATGTATGATTTTGTAAACTTGCATCATACATATATCCATCAATATTTTTTTTGTATTCTTCCATAACACCTAGTTCCATTTTCTCTCTTGAAGTGTTGTCTGTTTTCTCTTTGGTCGTAATACGTAAAGTATTCCTTGTCATTGAAATCTCGATAGTAGTGAAAAATGCTACCATGAAGTTTGTGAAGTGCTGCAGAAATCCGGCCTCGAATAGGTTTCGATGCAAATCAAGGCGAATGGAGCGAACAGCGCGAATACTGTTTGAGGCCGTAGGCCGAGTTTATTCGCGCAGCGCAATGAGCCGTAGCATTTGCCGAAAGCTATTCGCAGCCTTGAATTTTTCTTTGCCTACTTTCCTTTTGTTTCAAGACAAAAGAAAGTAGGAATCATTCTATAATCCTTAAGGTCGTAAGCTGTGAAAGAAGTGAAGAAAAACTCCTGCATGGAGACAGGCAGGTATGACTATAAAAAGTTTTCCGGAAATACTGCGAAATCTTTCCAAGGTCATAGGATATCTGTTCAAAATTTTTTAATCTAAAATCTAATTGTATGTACACAGTTTCAAAATTGAAATGGGTTTGGCGTGGTGCCCTTATAATCTCTACGGCTGCATTCGCATTTATAACTGGTTGCCAAAAAGAAGATTCAGCAAAGGGCCATACTGAAATGGTCAGGCAGGCCAAACTATGGTACGCTGAATCGTTCGGTCAAAATAAATTTTCAACATCATTAAAAATAACAGAAAGAATGAAGGCTGTTGCGCGATTATTAAATTGGAATGAAGCAACGGAATATTTGTCAAACAATAAGCGCTATGTAATAACGCCTTTTGCAAGTAAAATATCAAAACCCATTATTAAGAATTATGACACTCACAGAAGTGCTGTTTTCTTTTACGATAATGCTGCCAGGTTACATATGAAAATCGTTGAGTTAATCAGCGCCCGGGGTGAATCACTGGGAACCAAGCCCCAGGAAACAATTTTAAAAGCATTTCTTGAAGGATACTCGGAGACTACATCTCAGTTCATTGCTTCAGGCGGCAGTATTATATTTTATAACGAAAACTACATGCCAGAAAAATCATTTTCAATTTCAAATGGAAAGCTTCTGGAGAATCATTGTAGCACAAATACACTTGCATTAAAAAATAAAAAGGACAGGCTAAGTACGCCCGCTGGCATACCTTCTTCCAGTGCTTCTGCTTCAGATGATAGCTGGGAAACATGGTACCTTGTATTTTATGTTTATGATATCAGTACAGGTGAGATTTTGAGTGCTGATATTATTAATTCCTGGCAGCAATGTACGGGAACTTGTGACTCGTGGGGGCCAGCAGACGACCTGGGTGGTACGGGAACTGGATCAAACACAGATCTATGTTTGAATGAGACAATTCAAAACCTGAACGAATTGATAGAGAATTCAACCGAATCTTCAGAACTGGTACACAATGATGCTACAGATATTGATAAACTGACTAAGTACAGGAGCCTGGATTGGATTTGTCTTAAGAACCTGACCTGGGTCTTACATTCTCATGAAACGGGGATAATAAAATTAGTCGATCCGGCTACAGACAAATGGCAATGGGAATCCCTTACACATGTTAATATTACAAAGGAGGGAACGTCTTTTGGCGGAACAGCAGAACCAAGCAATGGAATTGGCACACCTTCATTTACGCCAGGTACTAAGAATGTTCTTTATGCCGGTATGAATCTTTCTTTCCAGGTAACTTATACCCCTGCGGGCAATTGCCCGGGGCTAAATATTACATTTCCTGCTACAACCACCAATTATGAAGCAAATTGTTTCTTTTCAGCGAAGCCTTAATAGTACTATTCAAAAGTATATGAAAGCCGCAATCACCCCATTCCTGGTTGTAAGCCTGATTGGCCTTGGTAGCTGTGCTGCAAGTATCAGTAAACTCACCAGCGTCAACGGGTATAAGTTAACAGTAAACTACCCGGTAGTTCGTGATTCGGGAACGCTGATAAATTTAAAGGATACGGTTCCCATTTTTTATTATGGTAGCTATGTTATTTATCAACTGCCATATAATTATTCACAGCAACTGGATGATAAACTCGTCGTGGCAGAAAAAAGGTACCACAGTTTTATATTCCGGGAAAATGAAAAATACGGGTACCTCTATAGCGACTATTCAGATACTACCCGGGGTGTGCGTGCCCCGGTTGATTCTATTCTTTCTAAACGTGGATATTCATTGGAGCTAAATGCCGATAGCCTTATTCTTACAGACGTACTGGAAAACAAAGAGACTGGCACCATCATCGAAAAGTATGTATTGCCAGGTGAAAAGACGGATTTTACCATTGATTCAATTTATTATTATTATAATAGGGCTTACAATCAATACGAGTATTCATTTTCAAAAAAACTGGACAGCAGCAGGGGCATGAAACTATATAAGGCAAGATTTCTTTATAAGGATAAATTTAGTGTAGCATATCATATTATTCTTCCCGAACGGGAATTAAATTATGCAGTCGGAAAAATGACCATTGAAAACGAAAATGAAATTATCAGGTTTGTAAAAAGGTATGAGTCAGGGCATCCAAAAGCGAAAGGAGGGTCGGGTTGATTTTTTTCTCTCCGCGGCGTCTCCCGCAGGGGGCGCAGCGGTTTAAGATGGAGGTTTCCCTCCGCAAAGTCCCCTTCGGGAGACTATGCGGGGAGGTATTACGCTCACCCCATTGGAAAAATGGAAAGGTGGGGAAGAAGCATTGATGAAAGATATCGATACATACATGAATGAATACAACAATGCGGTAGAATATAAAAAGGCCCGTCATGGCGTAGTGCATAACTGGCACCATACTATTGAAGAGGGAAATATAGTGTATGATATTGATACCGGTTCGGGTGGCAGCCATTTTCTAAAGGCTCTGTTACAATATCTATCCAGGATGAATGCTTTTTCGAAGGTAGAAGTTGGATAATACTTTCTTTCACCGCAGTACACCTGAATGAGACACTGCGGTGAATATCTTATCATCTATAGGTTTTTAGTTTCCAGTCCCTCAGGTTCACATGTTATTGCGCTTCTCTCCTTTCCAGGCGGGTAAAGCCCGGAATGTCCGCTGGTCTTTTGTTTGTTAAATTTTGGTTTAGATCAGACAGGCGTCCGGGCTAATATTTTACACAGCCCAGTATTTCCTTCCTTCTCTCCGCTGCGTCTCCCGCAGGGGACGCTGCGGTTTAAGATGGAGGTTTCCCTGCGCAATGTCCCCTTCGGGAGACTATGCGGGAAGGTAAAGAATTGGAAATACTAAGAACCAAATTCCAAATTCCAAATTCTAAGATCCAAGAAACAAATAATTAATAATTAAGAATTAAAAATTAAAAATACTAACCCAATACTTTGACCCATAAATTATGAATTATAAACTAAAAACTTTAAACTATAAACATGATTCCCGACTATTGACTACAGACCATTGACTGTCTTTGCGGACTTTGCGTGAAAAGAGAATGCCCCGTGCCTACAACAAGCAATGCAGTTGCCGTTGCAACCGTTGCACAGGCCCGTGAACATCTTGCAGATGGCCGTGAAACTGTTGCACAGGCCCGTGAACATCTTGCAGATGGCCGTGAAATTGTTGCACAGGCACGTAAAAACCTTGCACGGCGCCAAATAAATGTTGCAAACACGTAAACATTCGTTGCAAACCGACAAACAAATCTTGCACAGCACCAAATAAATGTTGCAAACCTGAAAATATAACTTATATACTCCCGAATAAATCTTGCACAGGCGCGTGAAACCATTGCATAGACACAAATAAATCTTGCACAACCATTTGTAAACCCCGATTTACACAGCAAATGTTTTGTACCCGCCATTGGGAACTCATTATTTCGAATGGGGCGTTTAGAACTTGGAATTAAAGATTGACGTTTCTCTCCGTAAAGCCCCCTTCGGGAGACTAAGCGAAGACATTGCCTGGAACCAACATCCAAATAGCAAATTGTATATTATTTTGATCCCCGAAGATGTAGAATCAACTAATAATGTAACAGTCACTGATAACTCCCATGTGAAAATTAATACCACCAAAATGGATACTTTTGCCTTGTCAAAGCGGAAACAACCGGACAGATATGGAACTGACCATCGACACAGAGAAAGAAAGTGAATTTGCCGAACTGTATGAATTTATCAGGATTGCCTTTCAAACTGCGCCACATGCCGATGGCGATGAACAGGATTATGTAAACAGGCTTCGGGAAAGTGATCGGTATATTCCCGAACTAGCCCTCACCATTAAAGATGGGCATACAATAGTCGGGCATATCATGCTCACAAAAACAACGATCGCCCGCGGCGAATCGCAATCAGGTGCATTATTGTTGTCGCCCGTGTGTACCTTGCTGGAATACCGCAACCGGGGTATTGCATCGGCACTTATCCGGTATAGCCTTCAGTTGGCAAGGGAAAAGGGCTACCAGGCAGTTTTCCTGGTGGGCAATCCCAACTTTTATACAAGATTTGGCTTTATGTCCATTACAGCATTCGGAATAAAACAACTCGGCGACATACCCGAACAATATTGTATGGCACTGGAACTGGAAGCCGGGTACCTGGGTAAAAAAGGCGGTACGATATCCATCAGTTAACTGCCGGCAAATTTTTTCTCACTGCAGTGTTTCCCGCATGGGACGCTGCGGTTAAAGATTGAGGTTTCCCTGCGCAAAGCCCCCTTCGGGAGACAATGCGGGGAGGTAAAAATATATAGATAATATACCTGGAAGGATGCAAAGAGATAAACATAGAGCAGGAAAGGTAAAATCACCGGCATCATCCGTAAGCCTCTATCATTTTCTTCCGCGGAAGTATGGAAGGGATTTGTTGCTGGACATTGGCCGTGTGGAATCACTGAAGAATTTTATACTCGACGACACGCCTCACTGCATCAGCTTCTATGAAATACTCTTTATTGAAAAGGGCAGGGGCTTTTTTTCACTCGATGAAAACAAAATGCCCATCGAACCGGGTGCTGTCATCTTTACTTCCCCGGGACAGGTGCGCCGCTGGCATGTACAACAACCAGTAAACGGCTACACACTTTTCTTTGAAAAAGATTTTCTTAATTTATTTTTCACGGACGATTTATTCCTCTACCGCTTTCAGTATTTCCACCAGTATTCCAGTCCCACGAATATTAAACTGCCTGCACCTGCTTTTAAAGAAGTATTGAAACTGGTGAGCAGTATGGAAACGGAATTCAACCATCTGCAAACCGACAGCAGCCACCTGCTCAGGGCCATGCTCTACCAGTTGCTGGTAACGCTCAACCGTTATTATGCCGCAGCTTTTCATGTACAGGGCGATACACATGTCCATCCTGATTTCTTCCGCTTTCGCTACCTGCTGGAAAAGGAATATATGACACATCACACCGTAGCCAACTATGCACAGCGGCTAAAAATCAGCGCCAATCACCTCAATAAAATTTGCAGGCAATACGGCGGGTACTCCGCACAGCAGGTGATACACCAGAAACTGCTTTCTGAAATCAAACGGCAATTGGGCAGCCATAAATCCATCAAGGAGATCAGTTATGATTTTGATTTCTCCGACCCCTCCAATTTCAACCGCTTTTTTAAAAGGCTCACCGGCACTACCGCACAACAATACCGCGACAACCTGTAATGACTGTTTTGTGTTCAAAATGACCATGAAATCAAATTGATGCCATAGCAACTTTGCAAAAAAGATGGTATGGAAAGAAAATTATTATTATTCCTCTTATTAGCCCTGTCATCATTGCTGGTATCTGCCGAAGAATATTATGTAAGCGCAAGAACAGGCAATGACGCCAATCCCGGTAATAAAATGCAGCCATTAAAAACATTGGCAGAGGCAGCCAGGCGCGTCAATACCAACGCTGCAAAAGGACCTGCTATTATTATTGTATCCGGTGGTGTGTACGCATTGACGGAAACGGTATTATTCAGCAATAATAAATTCACTGCAACAGACAGATTGATCATAAGGGCAGAAGTATTGCCCGGCGATGCGAACTGGAACCCGCAGCAAATGCCGATCATTACATCTGTCATCCCCACATTGCTGACACCCACCGATGGAGAAGAATCCCGTGGTTTGGAAATAGAAGTAAGCCATGTCACCATTACTGGTTTGCGGTTTACCGGGAGTCCACTGTACTATTATATCGACGGAAAACAAAACCGTCGCTATTATCCCATCTGGCGTGAAGGAAAAAACCTGGACGACCTGCTCGTAACACAATGTCTCTTTACCGGGAATGGAGATGTATCGCCTATACGGGTGGCGGTTATTGCCAACGGTCATGGTCTCGTCGTTGATCATTGCGTTTTTAATAATTGTCAAAACTCCGTTGTGTTCTGGGATGCAGAGGGCGGCACCAGTCAGCACAATGCCATGCGGTATTGCCTGGTATATGAATCCAACTATAGTGGTGTATGGACCACCACCGGCACGGGCGATGATTTTGAATTTCACCATAATATCATCGCCGGTAGCCGGGCTGCATGGGTCAGTGATAAAAACAGCACGCACCATTACCAGGTACATGACTGCATTTTTACCGGCAACACAATTTTTACAGCCAATGGTGGCGGCACTGCCATCAGCGGTGACTTTCTGAAAACGGACAACGCATCAATGAATGGTACTATTGAAATAGATAAAGACCAGGGCAGTAATAATTATATGCAGTTGAAAGCTGGTTCGAACGGTTCTGTATTAAAGGCAGGGTTGTTTGTGAAGTAGTTTCGGGTTTAGAGTTTATAGTTTAGAGTTTGCAGTTTCGGGTTTGGGATTTGGTTCTTCACCAAAGACACCTCACTTCGTTCGGTGTGACAATTCACGAATAAGTGCTGTCTCCTGAGTACTGACTCCCGACTCCTGACTCCTTCTTGATTTGGTATTTGGGATTTGGAATTTCAGGTTATAGTTCATAGTTGTTAGTTTATAGTTTTTCGCTTAATGTTTAAAGTTCGCAGGTTATGGTTGATTGTTTATTGTATCTGATTTGTCATTTGTTATTTGCCATTTGGGATTTGTTACCTGGCATTTGGTATTTATTATTTTAGTTCATTGTGTATGATGTATATTTTGAGATTTGTGATTTGGTACCTGAGATTTGTAATTTGGAATTTCTGATTGTAGCCTGCTCTGCTGTTGGATAATAAATTGCTGTTACATTAATTCTCACTGAATGCATGGTAAACCTGGCCTGGCTTAGTTTGATTGAATAACTGGTTCAAATCATTTACTTTATTTTTGTATTCATCGGGGGAGAATATCTTTTCAGATAAGAGTATATTAAAGTTTGAATACTGGTGATCATAAGACAGTAAGGGGTTGGGAACACCATATTTCATTTTTAAATAAGTGTCCCTTTTTTTGAGCACCTCTTCAATAAATGCCGAAATATCGGTTTCGTTGTTTTTTATCCTGAAGCGAATGAATTTTTCCTTAAACGTTTTCAAATAGTAGAGTTTGCGTGGTAAGATAAAATAGCAGAGTGCACAGCATAAGGACAGTGTTACCCAGACTGTTAAAAATAAATAATCAACATGTGGCTTTGGCGATGTATCATCTGTAAATGGCATAACACTAAGCAACAAACCGCCGCCGCCAAAAATCAAATACAGTGGGGATCTGTTGACGAAAAATAGTTTTTCCCGTTTAATATTTTCAAACTGGTAGATTTCTTCGGTGGGAAGCTTGCTGTTTTTATAATGCCTGATGGTAATCCCAGTTTCATCTATAGTATATACTTTTCGGTACCCGTCTTTGATGGTAAGTGTTTGCATTTGATAAGCTGCGTATTTCGGTATCGCCCTTGCCCTCGCATGGCCAGAACTTTAGCGGAAAGTGCCGCAGCTAAGTTACAACCAAAATTGTAATATCATAAGGCCCGTTGAAGAGTTGGTATTCGCTATTTGCTATTTGCTATCCGGCATTTGTTATTTGAGATTTGTATTCTGGAACGTGTAGTTTGGATTGTACTATTTGTCTTCGTATAGAAATTAGGTGTGCAAACAATACCATCGGTACCAGGCAGGCTGGCAGCAATACAAAGGGAAAATGCAATATGGCTATATTGGGTTGTTCAAATCCAAACTGCTGGAAAGATGTGGGAACCGATAAGATGGCATGGTACACAATATTGACCAGCAACGCGAGGCAAATGAAATTCCATACCAGCAATAGCGTTTTGCCCGGTTGCTTCCTGGCAAATACTATATACCATACAATGTGTGCCGTAATGCCGGAGAGGATATCAAAGTTGCTGCCTTCAAAGGTCATAATTTTTGGAACAGCTTTATACAGGTATAACCCAAGTAATACGAGCTCTACCGGGATACGGATGATATGAAAGAGCGTGAGTGTTTTAATATCCAGTCCATCGATGAATGCCCTTCCTTTTGCAGTGGCGAATAATACTATTATCATCACGATGGGTGGCAATACCAAAAACAGAAACCCCGGTGGAGTTCCCTGCGTGTTGGCATAAAATCCTGTAAGTCCAATAACAGATTGCAGCAATATCCAACCCGGCACAATGAACAGAAATGTTTTGGAACGGGCAGTTGCCTGGTAAAAAAGAAAGACAGCGAATAATACCGTACTTCCGAAAATAAGGCTGAGATACAATGGCACATTTTCCATGGCTATATATATTTTATACAGCAAAGAAAATAATAACAGTGACTGAGCGGCTTGCCAAATGACAAGAAATGGCTGCAGGCTTATTTTTTCACAAATTCCCTTCTAATCCTGCTGAGGGAGCTGTCGGTAATGCCCAGGTAGGAAGCAATATGCTTTAACTGCGCGTGCTGGAATAATTCGCCATTGGTACTGACCAAATTTTTATAACGCTCTTCCGCAGTTTCATTGATCAGTGATAAGGTACGCTGTTTGTAGAGTGAAAACTCTTTTACCAGCATGGCCCGCCCAAATTCGCGAAACTCAGGAATGCCGTGAAATAAGGCATTCAGTTTATCGAATGAAATGGAATATCCCCTGCAATCGGTGATGGCCTGTATATTTTCCCGGGAAATGGTACGGTTGAAAAAAGAGGATGCTTCAAATACCACGCGGTTTTTTGAATAAAAATAAGTGGTTACTTCTTCGCCATTGGTATCATGGGTGTAGGCACGCATACAACCTTCTTCGAGGTAGAGGTAATCATTGCTCATCCTTCCTTCGCGGACAAAGAATTCATTTTTTTCCAAATACCTTTCTTCAAACTGGCTGGCAATATTAACCAGTATATCCAACGGGGCGGGAAGGCTGTTTTGAATAAAATGTATGAATGGTGCCTTTTCCAAAAGAGGGGTGGCGCTGTTGTTTGTACATTGCCGGCGGAAAAATAGCAATAATTCCGGTATTGAGATAGGGGTAGCGTTTGCCTTTGACAGTCAATCCCTGTTGTAAATAATACAGCGGTTGGGTGGTGTATCGCAATTATTTACCGGGAATAGCTGCTGGCTGCTGTTTTTATTGTAACTTAAACGTCCTGTTCGGGTAAAGTTTCAATCCTTGTATACTGTTACCAAATGGTATTGCCCGGCCAAACAATTGCCCCAATATCAGCAGTATCCTCCAGTTGTACCGGTCCACCCACAGCTATTAAATGAACTGCCTGTTTCAAAGAGGAATGGGGTTATGTAAGGAACGATTAAAATCAAATATATGGTTATTGATACATTAAGGCGGCGGCTGACCGATGCGCGGGCTTTTCTTTTTTACAACCCGGCTTCGATGCAGGTGCACCAGCGCAGTTACCGGAATTATTACCTGGTAAGAAATACCGAGCCATATATCTTGGTCATGATGGAGTCGTTTGAAGACATGGAAGTTTTTTCAGCGCTGATTGGAAAAGACAAGGAAGCAGTATTCCTGAAATTTCTTCCCTGGTCGCATGAATCAGTGGAGGCAGTGAAACATGTTCGTTATTTCTACCGCAAACACCAGGCGATGTATCCAAAACACCAGGTGCATATTCTTTGCAATACGGAGGAAGAACAAAGGCTGTTGTCGGGCATTACACCGCATACACATTTTATCAACCAGAATGCATTGCTCGATGAAAATTTGTTTCCCACTGCAGCACTGGACCCGCGCCCCTATGATGTGGTGTACAATGGCCGGCTGGTATCCATTAAAAGACAGCATTTACTGTCGGCGCTCAACGGTCGCATTGGATTATTTGGCGATACGAGCATCCCCACCGAGTGGGATTACTTTAATGAATTGAAACGTGTCATACCATTGGCAAAGATGCTGCATTACCCGCACCAGCCTTACCTGAAGGATATCACGCTGCACGAACAAATTCCTTTTGCACCGTATGAAGTATTAGCAGCAAGGATGAACCAGGGCTATGTGGGGGCGGTATTGTCGCGCGCGGAAGGCGCTAACTATGTAAGCGCGGAATATTTATTATGCGGTTTACCGGTAGTGTCCACCTACAGCATCGGTGGGCGCGATGTTTTCTTTGATGATCGCTATTGCCGTATAGTTCCACCCAACCCGCAGAAAATAAAACAGGCCGTGGAAGAGTTGAAAGCGTTAAAGATAGCACCTGCATTCATCCGCGAAGAAACACTGAAGAAAATGGAACCACACAGGCAACGTTTCAGGGAGATATTACTGGAGGTACACAGGAAACACCAGGTGCCCATAGATGAAAAGAATTACTGGGGAAGTATATTCATCAACCGCATGCTGGAATTTGGCAGCAAGTTTCCCGAATCTTTTCATGAAGCAATGCGAACAAAATAATAGTAAGCACTTACACAGGATGGCGGGTTAGAAAATGATACTCCCGGCACAGCGAAATATAGTTTGTGTTTTGTTATTTGTCTTTTGTAAAACGGGATTTGCCGCCGGGTGCTGCTTTATAGCATTTCCCACTCAATAATAATGTAAATTGTATAATTAAATAGGTTAACCGGGTTCCCCGGTAACAGCATACACCATAATCAAATCCTGATGAAACGAATTGTACTGATTGTTTTTTTATTCGTGGCTACGCTTGCCGGCATCGCACAAAAGAAAGTAGCATTCACGATTGATGATGTACCCAATCCCAAATTGTACCAGCGGCAGGGGTTTCACAACAACCTGCTGGCGAAAATTGATTCGCTGCAACTTCCTGTGACCATTTTTATCAATGAGGCACGTTTGTTTGATACCGATTCACTGGTAAAAAATGTACGGGCACTCAGCAACTGGGCCAGGGATCCATTGGTAACACTGGGCAATCATACATACGGTCACGGTATGTATTCGGCAGAAGGGCTGGATTCGTTTAAGATGGATGTGATCAAGGGCGAATACCTTACGAGGGAGATAGCGCGACAACAACACAAGCCATTGCAATATTTCAGGTTTCCGTACAATGATCTCGGGGCCGATTCGACGCAACATGTACAGTCGCTTGCTTTCATCAGCAGCCTGCACTATGTCAATACACCCTTTACCGTACACAGCGAAGACTGGTTTGTGGAGCGGTTGTATACTTACTATAAGGAACACCAGATGCAAAAAGATGCAGAAAGAATCGGAAAGGCTTTTGTAGCAAAGACACTGGAGTATTTTCAATACACCGATGACCTGATGAAGCAGCAAACGGGCAGGGAAATAAAACATATTTACCTGATGCATGACAATACACTGAATGCAGATTATCTCGGGGAACTCATACAGGCGCTGAAGAAAAAGGGTTACCAGTTCATTACACTGGATGATGCCATGACTGATCCCATTTATTCACAGGCGGACAGTTATACGGAAAAGAATGGCATTTCATGGGTGTACCGTTGGATAAAAGACAGGCAGGAACGGGAAAGGCTCATTGGCAAGGGACCGAATATCCACGATTTTGAAATGGAAATGGATAAATTGAAGTAATTACCTGCCATAATAGTGGCGGGTAATTCTGTTATAATAAAATAGCTTAGCCGGAAGAAATAATCAACACTATGAGGAGGCTTTATATTACATTACTGCTGACAGGCATTTGTTGTTCAGTGCATACACAAAATACGAACCTTCCATTCAGGAATGCATCCCTGCCTGCCGAAAGCAGGGTAAAGGATTTACTGGGCCGCCTGACACTGGAAGAAAAAATTTCACTGCTCGGTTATAACAGTAAACCAGTGCAAAGGCTGGGCATACCGGCTTACAATTGGTGGAATGAAGCCTTGCACGGTGTGGCGAGGGCAGGCGATGCCACCATATTTCCGCAGGCCATTGGTATGTCGGCCAGTTTTAATAATGAACTACTGCAGGAATGCGCCGGTGCTATTTCGACAGAAGCAAGGGCCAAATACAATCTTACCCAAAGCAAGGACCTGCACCTGCAATACATGGGATTAACATTCTGGTCGCCCAATATCAATATATTTCGTGATCCGCGCTGGGGGCGTGGCCAGGAAACCTATGGTGAAGATCCTTTTCTTACTGCCACGATGGGCGCTGCATTTGTAAAAGGGTTGCAGGGCAACATTGCCGGGAAATTAAAAACTGCTGCCTGCGCAAAACATTATGCAGTGCACAGCGGACCGGAAAGCGAGCGCCATTCATTCAATGCTCTGGTTAGTGAAAAAGATTTGCGCGAAACTTATTTGTATGCATTTAAAAAATTGGTGGATGCCGGTGCTGAATCGGTGATGTGCGCATATAACCGTGTCAACAATGAACCCTGCTGCACCAGCAATACACTGCTGCGCAAAATTCTCCGCGATGAATGGAAGTTTACAGGACATGTGGTGACTGATTGCTGGGCATTGGAAGATATATGGACCAGTCATAAAACATACAGCAATAGTGTGCAGGTGGCTGCCGCAGCCATTAAGATGGGTGTTAACCTCGATTGCAGTAATTTGTTGCAGGATGATGTCATGAAAGCCATTGATCAAAAACTGTTACTGCCTGTGGATGTTGACAGTGCACTGGCAGGTATTATCAGGACACAAATAAAACTGGGTTTCTTCGACGACAAGAATTCATCTCCCTATGCAGGGTATGGAGAAGACAGCATTGCCAATGGCTATCACAATGCACTCGCGCGCAAAATGGCACAGCAGAGTATGGTATTGCTGAAAAATGCCAATAATATTTTACCGCTTAATAAAAATAAGTACCATGCATATATGATACTTGGCCCCAATGCAGCTTCGCTGGATCCATTGCTGGGGAGTTATCATGGTGTCAGCAATCATGCCGTAACATTTGCCGATGGCATTACCAGTGCAGTGGGAAAAGGTGCGCGCGTGGAATACGATATGGGATGCGATTATAAAGATACAACGAGGTTTGGCGGTATCTGGGCAGCCGGCAATGCAGATATTTCCATAGCCGTACTTGGTCTCACCGCTGTATATGAAGGAGAAGATGGCGATGCGTTTTTAGCAGACGGTGGTGCCGACCGGAAGAATTTAAGTTTACCTGCATCGCATATTGCTTTTTTAAAAGCATTGCGCAAAAAAACAAAAACACCAATTGTGGTAGTGATTACCGCCGGCAGTGCGGTGGATATCGCGGCGATAGAGCCTTATGCAGATGCGATTGTACTGGCTTGGTATCCCGGTCAGCAGGGCGGCAATGCACTGGCCGATATTATTTTTGGAAATGTATCGCCTTCGGGACATTTGCCGGTAACATTTTATAAATCGTTTGACGATCTGCCCGAATATAAAAGTTATGCGATGCAGGGAAGGACATACCGTTATTTCACCGGTCAGGTATTATATCCATTTGGCTTTGGTATGAGTTATACCAGTTTTGATTACAGTTGGAATAAGCAGCCGCTTGTTGTCAAAGACAGTATTTCGTTTTCAGTAAAAGTAAAAAACAAGGGTCAATACAATGCGGATGATGTGGTGCAGGTATATATTCATTACCCATCCATGAATGGAATGCCGGTGAAGGAACTGAAAAGTTTCAAACGCATTTCTTTACAGGTAAATGAAGAAGGATTGGCTGTGTTTAGTATTCCTGTAGCTGAACTAAAAAAATGGGATGAACAAAAAGGCCAGTGGAACCTGTACCCGGGTGATTACAAAATAGTGGTAGGAGAAAATGCTGCGGATGAAAAACTGGCTGCTGTTGTGCATTTAACCAGGGAACATAAATAATCTGCATGGAAAAATTTTCCATCATACATGCATTGCGGCAAAGGATTTTACCTGCCATCACTTTTGAAAAGGAAGTGCATGTATTGCCGGTGGCTGAAGCATTGATGAATGCCGGTTTGCCGGTGATGGAAATTCCTTTTCGCACCACAATTGCTGAGAAGGCTGTGACAGCTATACGCAAACATTTCCCGGCAATGAATATCGGTGCCGGAACCATTTTATCGGCAGAACAGTTGAAACGTGCCATCGGTGCAGGTGCACAGTTTGGACTTAGTCCAGGATTGAACCGAATTGTGTGTACGGCTGCGATGGAAAATAATTTTTCCTTTATACCCGGTGTTATGACGCCTTCTGAAATGGAGGCTGCTGTTGAAATGGGTTTTACCGTGTTAAAATTATTTCCTGCGGAACAAATTGGTGGCATATCATTTTTAAAAGCCATGCAGGGGCCTTATGCGCAACTGGATGTTCAATTTATACCAATGGGCGGTGTGAAGCTATCCAATATGCAGTCGTACCTGCAGCAGAAAAACGTAATAGCAGTGGGTGGCAGTTGGCTGGCGCCGGTTGAATTAATGGAACAGAATAATTATGAAGCAATCCGGCAAAACGTGATCGGGGCATTGAATCAAACGAACTGATAACTGTAAATGAAAGTGGGTAACTGAAATGGTTTTGATATGACTGGTACAATTCTTAGCTGTGATTGGGGGACATCTTCTTTTCGTTTACGACTGGTAAACGCAGCGGATGGTACTGTACTGGCCACCACCACACAGGGCGAAGGTATTGCGGCGGTGTATAATAAATGGCAGAAAACAGGTTTGCCTGATAATGAACGCAGCCGGTTTTATCTTTCAGTCATCCGGGAGCATGTCCATACCCTGGTAAAAAAGCCTGCCGGTAGTATACCACTGATTATTTCCGGTATGGCTTCTTCTTCGATTGGAATAACTGAACTACCTTATGGAAATATTCCGTTCCCCATATCACCGGAAAATTTAACAGTTCAGCGGTTTGCTGCCGGGAAAGAATTTGAACATGATATACTGATGGTATCCGGGCTGCGATCTGACAACGATGTGATGCGGGGCGAAGAAACCATACTCGTTGGTTGCGATATCTCAGCCGTTAATAATAGTTTGTATATTTTCCCCGGTACACATTCCAAGCATGCTTTTGTTGCAAACAATGTGCTGACTGAATTGAATACCTATATGACGGGCGAATTGTTTGAATTGCTGGCGACAAAGAGTATTTTATCGGGTTCAGTAGCACCTGCAGGTGAGGGTTTACAGGAAGATGTATTTGCAGCAGCGGTACAGGAAGGCGCAGAAGGCAATGTGATGAATATTATTTTTCATGTGCGCACCAAACAATTGCTGCACAAAATTTCTGCTGCTTCCAACTATGATTACCTGAGCGGTTTGTTAATTGGCGCGGAATTAAAGGCGGTTAAGGATAAGGATGCAGACCTGTACCTGGTATCCGGTGAAAGTTTGCTGAACCGCTACCAGAAAGCATTGTCCATCGTTTGCCCGGGGCGGGCAGTACACTGTGCAGATGCGGACAAGGCATTGGTGAAGGCGCATTGTGCATTGGCTAAACATTTCTTCTAATATAAATATCAACCAAAACGCTGTATGAAAAAAATAACTGTCATCATTCATTGTTTGATATGCTGCATTATCGTAGCAGCATGTAATAACAGTAACAATACTACTGCCGATGTTAAACCAGTAAAAGACAGCCTGGCAAAAGATACCGGCCGTCATGTGGAGATACTCGACCCGGAAGGAAATAAATTTTTAGACGCCAATGCAACGGTAGATGTGCTCGCAGGTGGATTTGCCTGGACAGAAGGCGCTTTGTATGTAGCCGATGGAGATTATTTTTTATTCTCCGATATTCCCAATAACAAAGTGTACAAATGGAAGGATGGTGGTGATACCAGTTTGTTTCTCACACCATCTGGATTTACCGGGATCATGCTGACAGGCACAAAAGGCGGCTCGAATGGTTTGATACTCGATAAAAAAGGCCAGTTGGTATTGATGCAGGAAGGCGATCGGAGAATTGCCAGGATGAAAGCTCCCATCACTGCACCCAAAGCTGATTTTATTACATTGGCAGATAATTATGGTGGTAAACACCTGAACAGCCCCAATGATGGCGTATTCGCGGCCAATGGTGATTTTTATTTTACTGATCCTCCTTATGGATTAAAGAAAGGTATACAGGACAGTGCAAAAGAATTGTCCTTCCAGGGCGTAATGCTTTTGCGCCCCAACGGAAAAGTTGAAGTGGTGACAGATGAATTAAAATATCCCAATGGCATTGCATTAACACCCGATGGAAAAAATTTGCTCATAGGTAATTCAGATGGCGACAACAAAGTATGGATGCGGTATGAACTGAATGAAAAAGGTTTGATGAAATCATCCTCCGTTTTTTATAAACCTACCCCGGAAGAAGCAAAGGCAAATGGCAGCCCCGATGGCATGAAGATGAGTAAAGACGGCTATTTATTTGCTACCGGGCCGGGTGGTGTGTGGATATTTAACCCGGCAGGCAAACCCATCGCCCGGATTTATACGGGTGATTTAACAGCCAACTGTGCACTGGGAAAGGATGAAAAGATATTGTTCATGAACTGCAACAGTTATGTGATGCGGGTACGGCTGAAGTAGGGTAATAATCATTGCTGGTTATTACTGCAATAATAAAACACTTCCATCAACAACCTTACTACAATGGTCACCACTGCTGCTTTGCCCAACCAAAGTAATACGCAGCGATTATTATCGCTGGATTTTCTCAGGGGTTTTATCATGATTTTGTTATGCCTGGAAGAATCGGGTTTGTATTATCATGTCAACAAATACACAGAAGGGACGGGGCTTCATTATTTTACCCAACAGTTCGAACACCATCCCTGGAATGGGTTGCGTTTCTGGGATTTGGTACAACCGGCGTTTATGTTTATGGCTGGTGTTGCCATGGCTTATTCGCTCAACAAGCAATGGTCATCTGGTGTTAGCTGGAACCAATCGTTTAAGAAAACATTAAAACGGTGTTTTTGGCTGTTCTTCTGGGGCGTGCTTGATTATGCCGTAAGGCCGCATGGTTTGTCGTTTGAATTATGGGATGTATTAACGCAGTTATCCTTTACCACGTTGGTGGCGTTTCTTATATTTCGATGGAATACCACTGCACAGATAGGCGTATGTGTGCTGTTGTTACTGGTAACAGAAATATTATACCGGTTCACGAATGTACCGGGATTTGATCAGCCATTTACGGACCAGCACAATTTTGGCAATTACATGGATACGGTACTGATGAATAAGATCAACCACGATGGTTGGGTGGCTATCAATTGTATCCCGACAGCAGTGCATACGATTGCCGGGGCGCTTGCCGGTAAACTACTGATGTCGAAAAATAAAATCTTCGTTAAACTGTTAGGATGGGGTATTGCCTGTCTCGTGGTGGGCTATGCGATGGATGCATTTCACATCACGCCCATCATTAAGCGAATTGCCACCACTTCTTTTACCATTGCATCGCTGGGCTGGTGTTTATTGTTCCTGGCTGCTTCTTACTGGTGGATAGATGTAAAGGACCACCGGTCAAGGCTGACATTTTTTACTGTGGTGGGTATGAACTCCATTTTTATTTACCTCTTTTTTGAAATTGTGGGCGGCCGGTGGTTCAATGGTTACATAACTGCGATTGCCGGAGGTGTTATGGGATGGCTGACCAGCTCTGAAAAAATTATCACCATATTCAGTTGCCTCTGCATTTTTGCACTGGAATGGTATATGTGTTACTTCCTGTATAAAAAGAAAGTGTTTTTTAAATTGTGAGGCGAAAGGAACTAATTGCTATCACCGGCCATTTAATAATACGCATCTTTAGCCTGGCCGGTCGTCGAAATGGAGAGAAAAGTTGCGATGACAAGCAATATGGATTTCATATTGAAGTAGACTTGTATAATTCTCCGTGCTTGTTTGTGGTTATCAGAGTTATTTTACCATTTTATAAATTGATAGCTCATATTGCCGGCATCTTCGGTACCGGAAAATTTGAGTATATAGCTTCCGGCTGGTAAGCTTGAAACTCCCAATGATTCCTGGTTTTGTTCAATCCTTGAAGAAAGCATCAACCTTCCTGATCTGTCAAATATCTGTGCAAGGTATTTCTTACTGAAATCCCGGTTATAAAAGTAGATTACATCTTTGACGGGATTTGGTCCTATATAAACAGTATGCAGATTTTTTGTATTGACCATTTTAATAGCCGAATATGTTTCCTTTGCTGATGCTGATAGCTGTGCAATACGGTAAAAATTGTTACCTGAATTATATGCTTGATGAACGAAATGGTAAGCAGCAGCGCTGGCCAAACCAGGTGCGTTTTTATTAATCAATGCAATATTTGACCACTGAATACCGTCGCGGCTGTGCTGTACCTGGTAACCAGTTGTTGTGCCATCTTCATAAGCGGTCCAGGACAATTCAACCCCATTGTGAAAAATAGCCGAAAAATCAAATAGCGCTGTAGTTGACAGCACCCACATAGGCGCTGCACAGGAAGTCAGGTCGGCACCAAGATCGTTGATGGGTAATGTCCCTATCAAAGTTAATCCGGAACCAACAGAAGTCATTTTGTAAAGCAGGTTGTTTCCGGCGCCGCCTCCTGAACCACTTGACAGGAACAGTGTACCGCTGCCGTTAAAGGCAAGGCCCGTAATGCTGACACCTGCAGGCGTTGCAGTCGGAGCGATTATCTGTTGCACTGTAACACTCGCCACAGCGGTAGTAGGAACGGGAGACAATATTTCATACAGCGCATACTGAGTACTGTTAGAACATATAATCCATAAATTACCCTGGCCGTCAAAAGCCATATCCCCTGAATTCAGGTTGTGAAAAGTAGTGTTTTGCGAAACGGCAGCCGGGGTTTGGAATAAACTGGTGACCGTGGTCCATATATCAGTTAAAATATCATAATAATACAATGAGGGCGTTGTACCGGCAGATGCTGATGGGTTGATAGTATAATACCCTGAGCCAAGACTATTGACACAACCTGTCCTGATTTTTTGTGTGGCGGCGGGAGTAATACTTGCAGGTGGTGTAGCTAGCACAGCAAAGGTGCTGGTAGCGGGATCAAACGAAGCAAACTGTGGTGAAGGCGCAGCACCGGTAGCAGTTTGATTAAAAAAATAAAATTTGCCATTTAGCGAACTATATCCCAATCCATTTGCATTAACTGCTGACAGATTCGTGGTAATGCCGGTTCCGTTCAATGCAGTATTGATATTTAACGGGTAGAGAACCCCGGTTGTGGACATTGAATATACGGTATCGGTCGGGTTTTGACAGATTTGTGCCTGCAGGGCGCCAGCCGTCAATAGCATCGCTGCAATACAACTGGTCAAAAAGATGTTGCCAAGACTTCTACCGGGTTTCATGGAATGGACTTTTAAAGGATATGGTTAGGGAAAATTATTAATCGTCTATTTAACGTTTATTCAGTACGGATAGTATCACCGTGATACCACCGAAATGACTACTACTGGTACTATTTTATCATTTTTGTTATATCACCACTTTAGTCAACTACAATTGTTTTGTTTATCACTATTCCATTTCCCGCCAGTTGTAAATAATGCAGGCCTTTGGTCACGGAAGGGGGAAGGATAATTGTTTGCGTTGTATTTTTTTCCTCTCCTACTATCAATGATTCTGTATATAATGTTCTGCCGGAAATATCTGTGATGTTTAATGTGTATTTACCGGCTGAAAAATTGCTAATGGCAATGGAAAAGGTTTTCCCTTTTGATGGATTGGGCAATATCACCAGGTCACGCCTGCTGTCCCTGTTTTTTATATAGAGGATATTTGTGTAGCTGG
Source organism: Chitinophagaceae bacterium (assembly GCA_044223995.1). Taxonomy (GTDB): domain Bacteria; phylum Bacteroidota; class Bacteroidia; order Chitinophagales; family Chitinophagaceae; genus JACMLD01. The sequence goes on along the minus strand of JBGALE010000005.1, from coordinate 164,220 downwards.
CTTTCCCTTCGGATGATACTGCCTTGATCCTGTAGTAATATGAGGCAGTGGTGGTAGCGGTTCTATCCTCGTATGAATAATTGCCTGTGTGGTTGGACTCAATTTTGCCGATGGAAATAAACCGGGCACCGTCGGCCGATCGCTGGATCTCGTAATTATTTACATCTGCATCATCTTCATTCGTCCAGGATAATGCTATCTTATCACTGTATTGCCTGGCTGAAAATTTTGAAAATTTTACCGGTAGTGCCAGTAACGGAAACTCCATTACAGATGCTGCCATTAGTATGGCTGCATAACCATGGGGATTGAGCGTGGTAGGACAGTCAACCGATGTAATACCTACATAACCTGCATAGTCGTTTTGAACACTCATTGCAGGTGCGAAATTATTTATCTGCGGTTTGCTGTCACCACTGTAGATCGTGATTTCGTTTGCTGTCAATCCGGCCCACCCGCTTTGTGCAACAGGCAGATAAGTAGCTGAAGATATCCAGCCGCTGTCGGAAGCAGTTTTGAGCGCGTATACAAACATGGCGCTCCCGGAGGTTTCTATATAATTTGCAGAAGTATACCCGGTATGTCCAGCACCTTTATCCACAACCTGGTACCATAAACCTGTGGTTGCATCCTGGTAGTTTTTTACGCCAATGGCAAGATTGCCCAGGGCAGTTAACAACTGCGCGCGTTTTGGATGTGCGGCCGGTACATATTTTAAAATATCAACGAGGGCCATCATGTACCAGCCCATGGCACGTGACCATACTTCGCTTGAATTACCAGTAACTGAATTTGCCCAGGCGGGATAAGAAGCAGGAGTAGAAGTCCAGGCATGTTTTATCAGGTGTGTGGTATTGTCATAGAGCTGGCTATAGACAAACAATGTTTGGTTGATCGCGGTATCCATGGCGGCTGCATCTCCAAACAAGCTGCCATATTTGGCCAGGAAAGGATGCGCCATATAAATACCGTCCAGCATTACGATATTATTATAACCTGATAATTTATGCCAGAATATGCCATTGGATGTTTTTGAATAAGTGGCGGAAGGACCAACCAGTATATTTCTCAAATTAATAGCTGCGTTCCTGTATTTAGTGGAATCAGCGGAATTGCTTTTTAATTTTTCATAGAGGAAAAGCACGGAAACTCCGGGATGGATACGGTCAAGGCTTACAAGACTTGCCGAAATAGCACCGCTTGCATTTACGTAAGTATCGATATAATTTTTTATATAAGTCAGGTAAGCAGGGGTGGGTACATCATTGTATACTTTTTCCATCCCATGAGTGATGATCGTATTGGAATATTCCCATCCCTTGCCAGTCATATTGTTGATGGTCGTGGGCCAGCGGCTGATAATAGCATCAGAAAATTTAACTGACCAAGTATTGGAAGCGGATTGAGAAAAAGACGTAAAGAAGAATAACAGGAATATACATCCCGGTAAAAAGCTTTTCATGATTTGGATTTATGGGTCGGTTTGTCAAAGGATTTGGCAGTAAGAACGGAAAAATTCTAAATAAATGCAAGATTTAAGTCATATTTCTATCCATCTATTCTATTGTGGTAATTTTTTGGCCGTGAAGTATACTATTTTGATGGACTTTGTCAAACCAGCCGGGGAAAACTGCCGGTCTCTCTTTGGTGGAGCCTTACAGGATTGTGTCTTCCCGTTTACTTTCGCAATCACGTCAAATAGGTAAATTGTATTCATAAACCAGGAATATGACAACCCCCACAGAATATCAAAAAATGCTGGACGGTCAATTATACAACGCCGCTGACGAAACACTTTTTAGTATGCGCGTAAAGGCGAGGGAAATGATGCATGAATTTAATAAATCGCCTTATGATATCCGGCTGCGCTATACCATGCTTCAAAAGCTGCTGGGAAAGATGGGTACGAATGTGGATATACAACCGCCGTTTTACTGCGATTATGGCTGCCATATTGAAGTGGGCGATAATTTCTTTGCCAACTTCAATTGTGTGATGCTGGACTGTGCAAAAATCAGTATCGGGAAAAATGTTTTTTTGGGACCAAACGTACAATTATATACGGCGCATCATCCTGTAATCGCCGCAGAGCGTATAAAAGGGCCGGAACTGGCATCGCCGATAACCATTGGTGATAATGTTTGGATTGGTGGTGGCAGTATTATTTGTGCCGGTGTTTCTATTGGAGAAAACACCACCATCGGAGCGGGAAGTGTCGTTGTAAAAGACATCCCGGCAAATGTGGTTGCCGTGGGAAACCCGTGCAGGGTGATAAGAACTATTAATTAATAATTGGGAATTGGATTCTTCACGATTACCAAAACTTTATCTGCAGTTGAACAGATATGGCGGTAACAGGTGCGCGATCTGATGATTACCTTCTTTGCCAGGGAAGAAAAAAATTGAGAATTAAGAATTCAATACACAAAAAGGGTTACCGAGACTTTGCATGGGTTGGCTATAAAAAATGCACACTCAGGTAAAGCTTCTTTTTGTTTGGGTTGAACTAAAAATTAATAATTACTAATTATTAATTCTTAATTGATAAATCTTAATTCTCAATTCACCATTACTCTTTGTCTTTAATATCCGGCCAGGCCTTATCCGCTTTGATGATAAGATTGCCCTGGTCTTTTGTCCAGAGTTTCTTCACGTCCTGGTTGTAGTTGAAATACAATTTTCCATCTACAATTGTCCATGTGTCAGGCTGCGTAGGCGCCTTATGCCCCTGTGAAGTACCATAGGCGCAATAGCCACCATATTGTGGTGCATATTTTTCCGGGTTTGCTTTAAACAGGTCGAGGTCCTGCTTATTGGCAAACAGCCAGGTGGCATTGTTCCATGAATAGGTAAATGCCTTGTCGCCCTTCACTGGTTTTCCTTCTTTGAAAAACGCTACTGCATCATAACCACGGATAGCACCTTCGCTGGTGGTAAAGATCGCTGATTTTTGTGCGGATACCGATACTGCAATCGCTAATGCCATTGCTACCGTAAATAGTCTTTGTAACATAGTCATATAAATTTTAAAAGTCAAAATTAATAACCCGGTTATACCATCTTGGTCGGTAAGACGACATTCGAAAAATTGATAGAGGTTCTTACAAAAATTTAACGACAACATCCAAATGATGTCATGTGCCTGACATAGTATGCTTAGCATGACAGCTAGTTTTGAAAACTTATTTAAGTATTATAAATATGAAATACCTGAAAGTTGCGGGATGGGGTTTGCTGGTTAGTTTTTTGGGTTCGCTGCCATTGGGCACTATGAATGTGGCGGCTACACATATATCACTGGAACAGGGAACTGCTGCAGGAATGATATATGCGCTTGGTTCAATGATAGTGGAAATAGTTGTGGTGCGTGTTGCGTTGGTGGCGATGGACTGGCTGGTGAAGCGGCACCGTTTATTCCGCGTACTGGAATTGTTTACAACAGGTTTATTGCTTGTAGTGGCTGTTACCAGTATGATTGCTGCCATACGAATGACAGGATTTACTTCATCGGTGCCGGTAGCTAAGCTCAATCCTTTTTTAACGGGTGCATTGCTGAGTGTGACCAACCCGTTGCATATTCCTTTCTGGATGGGATGGACAACGGTATTAATGAATAAGGAAGTACTGCAGCCCGAACCGAAACAGTACAACTGGTATATTGCCGGTATCGGTATCGGCACCATAGCAGGCTTTGGCGTGTTTGTATTTGCAGGTTCTTATTTTATCAGCCAGTTGTCAGGCCACCAGGATATGGTAAATTGGGTCATCGGGATAATATTACTGGTTACATTTTTGATTCAATTGAAAAAAATAATCAGTACGCCTGCTTCAGTGCGGTATGCAAGGTTACTGCGGTAGTGGATACTATCTTTCTATAAAATTTCTCAGGCAGGAGGAAAGGATTCAGGCGAATTGGGCTAGATTAGTGTTCATTCGCATTGTATGGTACGTCCCATCGATAATTATTACCTGCAGCAGGAGGAACCGTTTAAAAGCTGCCTTCAATATTTACGCAGTCATATCCTGCAACTGGACAGCAATATCACCGAATCATGGAAATATGGAATGCCTTTCTTTTGCTATAATGGGAAAATGTTTTGTTATCTCTGGACGCACAAAAAATTTCTCCAGCCTTATATTGGTATTGTGGAAGGGAAGGCAGTTGATCATCCCGGTTTATTGCAGGAAAAAAGAGCAAGGATGAAAATTCTGCTCATCGATCCAAATAAAGATATCCCGTTAAAAAAAGTAGATGCCATTCTGAAGAAAGTACTGGCGCTGTACCGTTAGTTGTGCACATAAAGCTGTTACAATGCAGGCGTCTTTATGATTTTCTTTTTACCGTTAAAAAGTCTTTGGAAATATCTGCCGTCATGATGCCGGTAGTGTCCATTTTTTGCGGCACTACTACATGCACATTGAACTCACATACATACACTTCTTTTGTCTCAAAATAAAATACCTTTTTGACTTCGTATGTTACTTTTGACGTATCCAGTTTATGACTATCATACAGGTATTTTTCCATAGTAGTCCGCAGGCGGGCCGCTACTTTTTCATCTACCGGTTTACCGGATCCGTCGCCACAGGCGGCTGCAAATAAAAATAGCAACAGGCAAAAGAAGGTGGGTCTCATATTGGCAGTTTGTAAGATGTTTAAAATTACGGTTTTTTAGCATGATTTGTCAACCCCTATACCTTCTTGTCCCAAATAATAAAAGTGTAATAACAATTTGACTTAATTTTCCCATTTATTTCCTGCTGAATGCGCATACCATGAAAGAGAACCAATATACCATACTGGCCGTACCCGGTAGCCTGAGTGTCCAATCATCCAATATGCATATCCTCCGGCATATCGGTAACCATTATATTCCGGGTACTATCAATTTCATCATTTATAAGGGTGTTGGACAACTGCCCCATTTCAGTCCATCGATTGATACAGAACCAGTACCCGAAGCAGTCAAAGACTGGCGTCAACAACTTGATGCCGCAGATGCAGTGTTGATCTGCACACCCGAATATGCATTCGGCGTGCCGGGCGCTTTGAAGAATGCACTCGACTGGACGGTATCGTCAGATAATTTTGGAAAGAAGCCACTGGGCATTATCACTGCCTCCTCCAAAGGCGACAATGCACATGCTTCACTGCAACTGACTTTTAAAGCATTGGGCGCTGCAGTGGCAGAGAAAGCCTTGCTGCTGATCCCATTTGTACGGACAAAAGTAAATGACGCCGGTGTGGTGACCGATCCTGCCACCGCTGATGCCATCCGGCAGGTGGTTGACAATTTAATCAATGCAATCGAACAGCAAAGGATTGCCGGGTAAAAATTTACGGGGTATATCCAATAGCTTGTTACATTTACCTTACAAAACGAACGCTATGTTATCAATGACTAAAAAACTTACAGCAACAGTTATTTTCTGTTGCCTGTTACTGACTGCTATGTCGCAACCCATGGGCAGGGTGCTCGAAGAAAGAACGGTTAAAAGCAGTATTCTCGGCCGTGCCGTTAGATACTCGGTATATCTTCCGGCAGACTACGATTTTTCGGAAAGAACATACCCGGTAGTGTACTTGCTGCATGGTTATACAGATGATAATACCGGCTGGCTGCAATTTGGTGAAATCAACCGCCTGGCTGATATGGCCATTGCCGATGGCTCCATTCCACCCATGATTATTGTAATGCCCAATGCCGATTCAAGCTGGTATATCAATTCTTATGATGGCAAAGAGAAGTATGAAGATTTTTTTATTAAGGAGTTTATGCCTTCAGTTGAAAAAACATTTCGCATAAAAGCGGACAGGCGTTACCGTGGTATTGCCGGTTTATCGATGGGTGGTTATGGTACTTTGATCTATTCGTTGAAATATCCTGAATTATTCCAGGCTGCGGCACCACTCAGCGCTGCCGTATTTGACGACGATGCATTGGTAAATACCCCCGATGGAAGATATGAAGCCGTGTTTGGCCAGTTGTATGGCCGTGGGCTGAAGGGAAAGGATCGTTTGAACAAAGCATGGTACGATAATTCCGTGCTGAAAATGGTGGAATCAAAATCGCAGGCTGATTTAAAGAAAGTACGTTTTTGGATCGACTGTGGCGATGATGATTTTCTTACAAAAGGGAATAGCCAGTTACACATTATGCTGGTGGATAAAATGGTGGTGCATGAATACCGGGTGCGGGATGGGGCACATAACTGGACGTACTGGCGTACCGGCATCATCGATGCATTGCGTTTTATTGGGGATGGATTCCGGCAGAAGTAATAATTTGAATACATCAGAAAAGCCGGGTACCATACCCGGTTTTTTATTTGGAAACAATCAAACAGTTAGTAAACTGCATCCCCGAAGGTCGCTGTTATCGAGACGGCCCAATACTTCAAAAGAACCGTCATCATATAATTTGCCCACATCATCCGTGGCGATAAAAGAACAGGAAAATATATTGGCAAGATCAATCACATTAATAACACCGGAGCCTGTTGTTGAAACGGACAGCGGATCATCGTCATCCCGCAAAACAATTTTCATCCAGGGTGGGCAGCGAAATATGCCCTTGCCGGATGAATACGCCTGTGACAGCAGTTCGGTCATGCCATATTCAGAATGAATTCCGTTTAACCCCCACCGTTGCTGCAGGTAATCGTGTACCTGTTGCCTTGTCCATTCTTCGCGTCTTCCCTTCATGCCGCCTGTCTCCATCACGATGGTATGTTTCAGTTGCATGGGAAATGCTTCGGCAAAATCGAGCAGTGCAAAAGTGACGCCTAATAAGATCGTTTTTTGTTTAGCTGCTTCCAGTGATTGCAGCAGTGAAAACAATTTTTCATGTTCATATAAATAAAACCCTGAAGAGGGATGGTGGCTTTGCTGCACCAATTCATCTGCCATCATTACCAGCGAGGAATGATGGCGTTCGAGGTAGGAGGGAAGCAGGCCAATAATGCAGTAATCTGCCGGTGAACCATAAAACTGCCGGAATGCGGTGAGAAAGCTCTTCCGGTAAATGTTTATATCTTTTACAAAATGGCGGCTGTTGATGGTTTTGGTAGTGCCGCTGCTTTCGAAAACAACCGCCGGCTCAAAAGCTGTCGTGGTGACGCGATGCGTTTTAAAAAAGCCGACAGGCAGAAAGGGTATATCTGTGATAGCGGATACATTGGCGGGGGTTTTTCCAACCGCGGCTGCATATTGTGCGTATATTGGATTGTGCTGGTATTGATAATAGAAGGTTTGCAGGGCTTTTTCAGCGAAACCGCCGGCAGTGCCGTTAAAAATTTTATCAATCCATTCACCTGATATGTTAGGTAATTCAGTCACCATCCTTTAAATTTGTTTACAACATTTCCACTATGAAGAAACTGTTATTGATAGGGTTTGCATGTGTGTTGGCGCTGGCCTGCAGCAAAGATAAATATCAAACAAAGCCGCAAATTACTATAAAGTCACTCAATACTTCTGTGGTTCCGATTGGAGGTAACCTGGATGTGACGCTTTCCTATACCGATAAGCAGGGCGATGTGGACGATTCAGTGTTTGTTCAGAAAATCCGGTTAAACAGCCGTGTAGTGGCTACCATCAGGGATTCATTTGGCTATTCCATTCCAGCTTTTCCCGAAAACCCAAAGGGAGAGATAGAGATCAATATGGATTACGAAACAGTTAAATCAGCGATTAACCCTCCGGTTATCCCCGGTTCCAACCCGGTGGCCTACGAATCTGACACACTTATCTTTAAATTTGCAGTGAAGGACAAGGGAGGTAATGTCAGCGATACCATATCTACCGGTAAAGTTGTTGTTATCCGCATTCAGTAAAACGGGTTCATGTTGTGTCATGCTTAAAAAGCTTGCAGATTTTTTTCTATTCAGCAGCCTGTACATAGCTATATGTGCGGTACTAATGGTATACCAGTCATCAGAGCTGTTTTTCAAAGACGCCGTTTCCTCCTCTTTTTATCTCTTTGTTTTTTTCTCTACCATCTGCAGTTATAATTTTCACTGGTACCTTTCCGCACAGACGCCGCAGGCATCCAACCGTCATAACTGGGCGCTTGAAAATAAAATACTGCATGCAGTGTTATACATAGCAGGAGGTATTGGCGCTGCATATTATTTTTTCCTGTTAAAAGAGCACTGGCTGTGGATTGGTATTGGCGCGTTTGTTACTTTTTTGTATTCGGCACCAAAAATCCCGCAAAAGGTATTTATTGGTCTGCGCAAAATAGCTATTGGAAAAACTATTTTCCTGGCCTTTGTATGGATGTATGTGACGACGCTGTTGCCACATATTCTTTCTGGTAAGCCGACGGACTGGCCCTTCGCACTTTTTGTCATCAGCCGTTTCTTCTTTATTTATGCTATCTGTATTTTATTTGACTACCGCGATCGTGAGGATGACAAAGCAGCGGGAATAAAAAGTATGATTACCTGGTTCAATGAGAAGGGGATTACCCGTCTTTTTGTTTTTTCCATCATCGTTTTTTCCATTTGCACATTGTTGCTGCTCCGTTACCAGTTTTCCTTCGTACAGGTATTGGTATTATTGCTGCCGGGATGGGTGGTGGCTGCACTGTACAGGTATGCGAAATCACATTTTTCCGATTACCTCTATTATTTTGTGCTGGATGGGCTGATGATGCTGTCAGCTCTTTTGATGCTGGTCTTTCATATTTAAGTATTTTTGAGGCTGTTTTAAAAATATCCATTTATCGTACGTAATAATCACGCAAATCATGGCAAAAGCTACCAGTAAGAAGAAATCAATTTTAACCAGTGCTTCACTCGATTTTTTTCGCAACTATATTAATAACCCCTCACCGGTAGGATTTGAAAGTGGCGGGCAAAAACTATGGCTGAATTATATCAAACCCTATGTGGACAGTCACCTCTCGGATCCTTATGGCACGGCGGTGGGCATTATCAACCCGGCAGCCCCGTTTAAAGTGGTGATAGAAGCGCATGCTGATGAAATCAGTTGGTTTGTCAATTATATTACCAATGATGGTTTGCTCTATTTAAAACGCAATGGTGGTGTGGATCACCAGGTAGCGCCCGCACAACGGGTATGGGTACACGGAAAAAAAGGATTGGTACAGGCAGTATTTGGCTGGCCCGCCATTCATACCCGTATCAACAATCCCGATTCAAAAGAACCGCAACCCAAGGTGGATAACCTGTTCCTGGATTGCGGGGCACGTTCCAAAAAAGAAGTGGAAGCATTGGGCATACATATTGGTTCGGTGGTTACTTATAAGGAAGGATTTGATGAACTGGCACATGATTATTACATCGGTCGTGCATTCGACAACCGCGTGGGTGGTTTTATGATTGCAGAAGTGGCAAGGATGCTGAAGGAAAATAAAAAGAAACCCGGTTATGGCCTGTATGTGGTGAATGCCGTACAGGAAGAAGTGGGGTTGAGGGGAGCTGAAATGATTGCACGCCGCCTGAAACCCAATGTGGCGATCATTACCGATGTAACACATGATACCACTACGCCGATGGTCAATAAAATCATCGAGGGCGACGTAGCCTGTGGCAAGGGGCCTTCACTGGCTTACGGGCCTGCGGTACATAATAAATTACTCGACCTGGTGCAGGATGTTGCCACCAAATCAAAGATACCCGTTCAGTTGCGGGCAGTAAGCAGGAGCACCGGAACAGATACTGATTCATTTGCCTATGCCAATGAGGGATGCCCATCAGTTTTGATTTCTATTCCGCTGCGGTATATGCATACAACGGTGGAGATGTTGCACAAAAGCGATATCGAAAATACCATCCAACTGATGTATGAAACATTGTTAACTTTAACCCCGCGAACCAACTTAAGTTACTTTTAATGGCTACAATACTCTTATATGTTGATCCGGGAAGTGGAAGTTACCTGGTGCAGGTAATTATTGCAGCCATACTGGGTGTTGTTTTTTACTTCAAAGCCATCTGGTTCAGGGTAAAGGCTTTTTTCGGGGGAAAGAAGAAAGAACCGCCACCTGTTAACCCCGACGAGCATGAGTGATTTTGTCCAACACCCCGCTTCTTACCGCGATCCCTCCGGTTTTATTTTTATGCATGCGGGAAAATATTACAGGCAGGTCAACAAATTATACGCCGGCCATTATGCGCTGTTGAAAGAATCTGGTCTTTATGATCTGCTGGTAAAAAAACAGCAACTGCTTTCGCATACGGAGCTGCAGGAAAACTTTACCGGGTCACCGGGTTGGTTACTGACATTGTTGCCAGAGCAACTTGCATTTATATCATATCCCTACGAATGGTGTTTTGAACAATGGAGGGAAGCGGCTTTGCTGACGCTGGATATTATGACAACAGCCATGGAACATGGAATGATATTAAAAGACGCAACACCTTTTAATATACAGTTTGCCGACAACAAGCCAATATTGATAGATAGTTTGTCATTTGAAAAATATGACGAATCAAAACCCTGGGTCGCTTATCACCAGTTTGCAACATGTTTTATTGCACCATTAATGATAGCACGTTATCATTCGCAGGAATTGTTGCGTTTGTTCCAGGTGTACCCGGATGGGATTCCACTGGACATTGCAGTAAATATGTTGCCTGCGAAAGCCAAGCTGAACCTGGATGTGTGGCTGCACATGCTGCTGCCCGCGCGAATGTCAAAAAAGCAATCAACCACACCCGGTGCAACCACTTCTTTCTCCCGGCAGAAATTGCAACACATCATCGACAGCCTCCGTTCATTGATAAATGGATTGAAACTTCCCGTGAAGAAATCAACCTGGAATCATTATTATGAAGAAACGGTATTGAGTAATGAATATGTCGACGAAAAGAAGACGCTGATCAATGATTGGCTGAAGGGAATACCGGCTTCAACTGTTCTTGACCTCGGCACCAATACCGGCCTGTTTGCCCTCATGACGGCAGCATTGGGTAAGTTCACCATCGCCGTGGATGCGGATGTGGCGTGTATCGACGCGCTGTATCAAAACTGCCGTGAAAAGAAAATAAAAAACCTCCTGCCCTTATATGTGGACATAACCAATCCTACACCCGCTATTGGCTGGGATAATGCAGAGCGAGCAAGGTTTGCAGAAAGGGCAAAAACAGGTTTGTGTATGGCACTGGCGCTGGTGCATCACCTTGCCATTGGAAAAAATGCCAGCTTTGATCAAATGGCAAAAACATTCAGCGAATTATCGCCCTGGCTGATCATCGAGTTTGTCCCCAAATCCGATCCTAAAGTGGCGCTATTGCTGCAAAACCGGGAGGATATTTTTATAAACTATGATGAAGGTTATTTTCAGCAGGCATTTGAACAATATTATACGATCCTAAAAAAACAACAACTGGTGCATACAGGCCGCAGTTTGTTCCTGATGAAACGCAAAGAAGGGTAAAACCTGTAAAAATAAAATCTTTCACTACTGGCATTATTTGTTATTTTGAATGATTGATATGCCCGAATTATCCATCGTCATACCATGTTTGAACGAAGCAGCTTCACTGGGCGCCTGCCTGGAAAAAGCGAAAATCTTTCTTTCATTGAACCAGGTGGATGGTGAAATCATCGTTGCCGATAATGGCAGCAGCGATAATTCGATCGAAATCGCCAATAAGGCCGCCGTCATTGTTGTCAGCCAGCGGGAAAAAGGATATGGCAGTGCATTAATGGCCGGTATTCTGGCAGCAAAGGGAAAATATATCATTATGGCCGATGGCGACGACAGCTACGACTTCTCAGCGCTGATGCCTTTTTTAACATTGCTGCGTGAAGGAAATGATATGGTCATTGGTAACCGGTTTAAAGGCGGCATCAAAAAAAACGCCATGCCCTTTATGCACCGTTATATTGGCAACCCGGTGTTATCTTTCGTGGGAAGGCTTTTCTTCAGGATCAATATTGGCGATTTTCATTGCGGTCAGCGTGGCTTTTCAAAGCAGGCGTATGAGCAATTGCAGTTGCGTACAACGGGGATGGAGTTTGCCTCTGAAATGATTGTGAAGGCAGCACTCTTAAAAATGAAAATAGTGGAAACGCCGGTGGTATTGTATCCCGATAAAAGAAACCAGCCTTCACACCTGCGGCCCTGGAGGGATGGCTGGCGGCATCTCCGGTTTTTATTGTTGTACAGCCCATACTGGTTGTTTATGGTGCCTGGTATTGTGCTGATGCTTCTTGGTATTGTTGGTTCCGTTACACTAATCGCGGGCCCGATTCATATTGGAGAAAAAAAACTGGATATTCATACGTTGATGTATACAGCGGGTTTTGTATTGCTCGGTTTCCAGTTTATCAGTTTTTATATTTTTACCAAGCTCTATACCGCAACGCATGGCTTGATCCCCAACCAGCAAAAATTCTTACAACGCTTTTCAAAATATTTTAAACTGGAGCGGGGTATTGTATTGGGATTGCTGCTGTTTGCTGCTGGCTTTTACCTGAACATTAAATCATTCCTGTACTGGAAACATACTGGTTTTGGAAACCTCGACCCGGTAAAAGTGCTACGCTGGGTAATACCATCTGTAACCTTATTGCTGCTCGGGGTACAACTCATCATATCCTGTTTTTACCTGAGCATTTTATCGATACAGGTAAAGCAGAACGATAAATAATTTGTAAAACGCCAATCTTGCTGCAACGGATCAACCATATATATGTAGTTGGGTTTTTTCTCCTGGTATATGTCATTGTGCAGGTATACTGTATTCAAACACTTTCGCTGAATTATGATGAAGGCAGTTTCGCAGCTTATGGTGCCAGCCTGCTAAAGGGAGAGGGGAATAAGGATATCGTAAAATTTGAAAGCAAACTGCCGGTCACTGCATTAAATATGATTCCGCGGGCCATACAGCAGGTCATCCATCCTGGTTTGAAGAAAGCCAGTATTGATGAAGATGTTATCATGGGCCGGTATATGTCACTGCTCGCAACAGTATTGCTGGCATTAGCAGTCTATCGCTGGTCGCGTTTATTGTACGGCAACCAGGCAGCGCTGTTGAGTTTGTTTCTATTCATTGCCTGTCCCAATTTCCTGGCGCATGGCATTTTTGTGTCCTCCGATATTTTTGCCGCGCTGTTCATGACCCTTTGTTTTTATTATTGCTGGCAGTACTACCGGGAACGGAGAACCGCAGATTTTATTTGGTTCTCCCTCTTTGCTGCTTTTGCTGTCGTGTCGAAATTTTCCATGCTGCATATTTATTTGCTGGTTGTGGTTATGTGGTTGATCCGGTACCGGAAGGAAAAAAATACCTATGCCATAAAGCCAATGGCGCGTATTTACCGTATGCTCCTTTTCATCGGCATACAATGGCTGGTGATCAGTGCCACGCATTTGTTTTATGGAATGTTTATCCCGCTGAACCAGTATCATTTTACCAGCGCCGCATGGCAATCGCTGCAGTCCTCCCTGCACGGGGTGGGCAACTACCTGTATATGCCTTTGCCTTCTTCCTATATAAAAAGTATGGATGCGGTGATGTATTACGATGCGCTGGGCGGTGGTATGCCGGGTAGTTTGAATGGCGCCACTTACATCCTCGGAGCAAGCCAGGTGCATGGATTCTGGTATTATTATTTTGTGGTGTTGTTGTATAAGATGCCCATACCTGTTTTATTACTCATCATATCGGCATTATTGTATTACCTGTTGAAGCGTGGAACAGGTTCATTTCATCAAAATGACATGTACCTGCTGATACCGGCGTTATATTTTCTTGTTTATATGAATTTCTTTTATTCAACACAGGTGGGTATTCGTCATATCATCATGATCTTCCCGCTGCTGTATATTTTTACAGGAAGCCTCGCCCGGATCGGCAGCAGTCGCCCGAAGAAATGGTGCTTGTTTGCATTGGCTGCCTGGCAACTGGTATCGGTGGGTTGGTACTTTCCGCATTTTCTTCCCTATACCAATGAATTTATCACGGACAAGAAGATGGCTTACCGTAAACTGGCAGATACGAATATTTGTTACGGCGAAGGATATGTGTACCTGCTGCAATATCTTCGCGGGCATAAAGAGGCGGTATACCTGCCTGATAAAATTCAACCTGGTTTGATAGTGATGGAAGTCAATGAAATGCTGAATTTGAATATAGCTACAGCAGGTAAATACAATTGGGTGAGCACACTGCGGCCGGTTGATCATATTCACTCGCAATACCTGGTGTTTCAGATAAGCGAAAGCCAGGCAGATTCCTTACAAAAAACACACCAGTTGCCATGAAGTCCATTAAACATTTCCTGGAACGATGGGGCATACATTGTTTTTTGCTGCCGGTATTTTTTGTACTGCATAATTACAAACAATATTATGGATTGGTGAGTGGGAGCGTTGCTATTGATATTGCGTGGAAAATTATGATCATAGTCGTTTTGAGTTTTTTGTTGCTCTTGTTACTGGTCAGGCATACAAACAAGGCCATGCAGGTGGTAACTCTTTTGGGAGCGGTATATTTCTTTTTTGGGGTAATAAAAGATTTTATAGAGAAAACACTGCATCTTGCTTTCTTTTCCCGTTATATCATCCTGGTTCCTGTTTTACTGGTGATAATTATTGTATTAATAGTTGTGATAACAAGGAAGAAAACTTTCAACCGCAGTAATTTATTCCAGAATGTATTACTGCTCCTGTTTATTTTATTTGATGCTGGAAGCCTGGTGGCTGCAGGAACTGGTTTTTTCCTGAAGCAAAACCTGCTGGTAAAAAAAGATATCCTTTCTGTTGATCATCTGCCAACACCTGCTGCAACGCCGGATGTTTATTACCTGTTGCTTGATTCATATCCCGGTACTTCTTACCTGAAGGAGTATATGCAATACGATAATAGTCCATTTAATCTTGCGCTGGAACAAAGAGGGTTTCATGTAATCGCAAAACCGACCAGTAACTATAACCGGACTGCATTTTCCCTGGCATCTACACTCAATTTTGAATACCTGCAGGCTATCACGGCCAACCATGCACTGGCATCAAAGGAGTACAATCAATCACGCTTGTCGATTGAATATGCAACAGTACCCGCAACGTTTAATAAATTGGGCTATTCGTTTTATAATTTATCGGTATTTGATTTTCCCGGGAAGCCTTCTATTCGCCGGGAGAGTTTTTTAACAATGCCGGAAAGAAATGTGCTTTTATACAATACTTTCTGGGAGCGCATAAAAAAAGACTTGCTGTGGAATGTTATTACGGGTAATTATGTGGTAAAATCTATACAGGATAAAGCCCGGAAAGCAGCAGATGAATTGAGAATGGGCGAAGTACAAAAAAGAAATTACAACAATCGTATCATTGATTCGGTGTTGCGGGTGCCCGGTATAAAAGGTAATACTCCAAAATTCATATACGCCCATGTATACCTTCCCCATCCGCCATTTTTTTATGACAGGAATGGAAAGGAAAATGATCCAGCCTATGTTGTTACGGAAGGTTCACTAAAAAACAGGGAACTATTTTTATCATACCTGGAATACACCAATAAAGTAGTGTTGAACATTGTTGACAGTTTACAACACAACAGCGCAAAACCCCCTGTTATTATTCTTCAAAGTGATCATGGTTTCCGGGATTTTACCGGTGGCCCCGCTGCCCATGAAGTTTACTTTACTAATTTCAGTGCATTTTATTTTCCTGATAAAGATTATGGTCGGTTATACGACACGATGAGTAATGTCAATACGTTTCCCGTGCTGTTCAATAAATATTTTAATACGCATATCCCCCTGCAACCTGACACTTCTGTTTTTTTAGCCTATTAATATATACATTCGCAGAGTAAAACTTATTTCGTCATGAGTATGATTCGCAACAACTGGACAAAAACTGAAATTGCAGCAATATACAATATGCCCCTGCTCGAACTGGTATACCGCGCGGCAACTGTTCACCGTGAATACCAGGATACGGCGGAAGTACAGGTTTGTACATTGCTGTCGATTAAAACAGGTGGCTGCCCGGAAGATTGTGCCTATTGTCCGCAGGCGGCACGGTATGCAACCGGTGTAAACGTACAGGCATTGATGCAAACATCGGAAGTATTGCAGTATGCTGCCAGGGCAAAGGAAGCAGGTTCAACACGTTTTTGTATGGGGGCTGCCTGGCGCGAAGTGAGGGATAACAAAGATTTTGACAGGGTGCTGGAAATGGTAAAGGGTGTGAATGATCTCGGTATGGAAGTTTGCTGTACCATGGGTATGCTCACGGAAGAACAAGCTGCCAAATTGCATGAAGCGGGTTTGTATGCGTACAATCATAATGTCGATACATCGGAAGAACATTATCATGATATCATCACCACGCGCAATTATGACGACAGGCTGAAGACCCTCGGCAATGTACGAAATGCAGGCATCAGTGTCTGCAGTGGTGGTATTATTGGGTTGGGTGAAACACATGAAGACAGGATCGGTATGCTGCATACATTATCAACTTTACCACAACACCCGGAAAGTGTTCCCATCAACGCGCTGGTGCGCGTGAAAGGAACACCGCTGCAGGATAATCCAAAAGTAGATATCTGGGATATGGTGCGTATGATTGCTACCGCGAGGATCATTATGCCTGCAACGATGGTGCGATTGAGTGCCGGCAGAACTGAAATGACAGTTGCCGAACAGGCTTTTTGTTTTATGGCAGGCGCCAATTCTATTTTTGCAGGTGATAAATTACTGACAACACCTAATCCATCTTTCGATAAAGATATGGCCATGTTTGAACTGCTTGGCCTGAAACCAAGGGAGGCATTTAAGGAAGAAAAAAAAGAAGCGGGGGATTTTGTAAAGGAACTTATCCATTAAATGACAACTCGGGCATCTTTGTCCTTACTTCATTGCAAAGATACCGCTCGCCGGCAGCAACCTTCGTGATAGCCTCGAATACTTCTTCATAAGGCGAATTCTTGGTAACATAGGCAGAGGCGCCGGCCAGTAACATCCTTCTTACATATACGGGCTCTACATGGATGGACATTCCCACAACTTTTATGCTGGGATATTTCCTGGTAATGATTTCTGTTGCTTCAATACCATTCATTACATCCATATTGATGTCCATCAGGAAAACATGAGGTAAGTGTTCGGCAGCAGCGTCGACAGCTTCCTGGCCGTTGCAGCATTTAGCTACGACAGTAAAGGAACTGTTTGTAGACAATACAAAGTTCCACGTCTCCCTAACTTGCTGGTGGTCGTCAGCAATGGCGATTTTAATCATGTGCCTTAATTGTACTTTTTTCGGTAGTCGTTATAAGGACGGCCCATGAGCCGGGTCGGTTGCAATTGACTAAAAATTAAATGTTTCTGGGTAGTATTAAAAACGATCAGTGGTTAAAAGTGACTAGATAACGGGTAAATTTATTAACTAAATTCCTAAAACGGAAAAATCTGGATAAGTATTTGTCTGTTGCGGCAACATCGTGTCAGTAATACACAATTCCCGAAATTTTTCTATTCATCATATTGCATATTGATTCAATGTCCGGTAATGGGAATATTTAATCCAAACTGGTTATAGGCGGTATTGTTTTGGTAATAACTCCTTGCATACCGTATCTGCATTTTTTTAAAAATGGCGCCGACGCCCAGTGAAAAACCGGTAAACCCATTTGTGCTGTTGGCTATATATAATTCTTTTCTCCTTAGAAAATTGTAAGCAAAACTTACTTCAATTTTGTTTCCGAGAAAAACCTGTGTGGCAAAAATGAAGTGCCGGAAGAATTTGTCGATGGTAAACTGTTTTCCGGAGTTTCCCTGGTCAATACCATTGTCATTGTTAAAAGTGGTATCGTTGTAACGGATGTCAAATTGGTGCAAATGATGTGCGGTGATGGAAAATTGTATCGGCGCATTGGCGAGCCTTTTGGAAACGCCCACCTGCACATCAAACGGAAGATCATCACCACCGGTACCCTGGTATTTTTTTAACTGTGTCCCGGCATTTTTTATAACAAGCGATGCCTGCAGCAACTTCGCCGTATCGAGATAAGCCACCCCGATATCGAGTGCCAGTGCGCTGGATCGGTAAATGCCATAGTTAGAACTTATCACCTTTACAGATGCGCCGTAATACCAGTGTTCTGCATATCGTCTCGCCGCTGAGATTTGTGCTACATAATCATTCGGGCGAAAACTGCCACCTGTATTTCCCGAAGCATCTGTTTGTTCAATATTGCCATAGTCAATGAAGTGAACACCCGCTGCAAAAGTGGTTTGCCATGTAGCAGAATGGTATGCAAAAAGGCTGTGATAGTTTTTTATCCCTGCATACATGGAATTAAAAGAAACATGCAGTTGCTGGTGCATCCCTTCCC
Organism: Chitinophagaceae bacterium; assembly: GCA_044223995.1. Lineage (GTDB taxonomy): Bacteria > Bacteroidota > Bacteroidia > Chitinophagales > Chitinophagaceae > JACMLD01. Next base: position 145,896 of record JBGALE010000005.1, on the reverse strand, counting down.
GGAGCAGGGAAGGATTGTTGAATGTCATACCCGCATCAGTGGTCATATTGGAAATGTTAATACCGCCCAGTGCTGATAGCTGTGGCGTGTTGGGAAGGAGTACAAACTGGTATGCTGCATTTCCCCCAATGGTCTGGCAAAAAGCGGTAAGGTGGGAGGTGAGCAGCGCCATCACAAAGGCCAGCTTACAGACTGATGTTGGAATATGTATTCTCATCACCAGCAATCTACTCTGAAAAATCTGAAATTGAAAACGGAAAGAAAGTAAGACGCCATACAGATAAAAAACTCCCCATCGACATGGGGAGTTTTTCTTTTAACCCTTAAAACAACCAACATGAAATTCTTAGTTACCTATTCAACACGGGGCTGAATGGTTTGTTCATGCATGGTCATCGGGGAATGTCTTTTTAATAACTATTTAACTCATTAGCGCCAAATCAAGTACCTGCTGCATAGTACGGACATAATGAAACTTCAATCCCCTGATAAAATTGGAATCGATCTCCTGTATGTCCTTTTCATTTTGCCAGCAAAGAATGATCTCTTTCAAACCGGCACGCTTGGCTGCCAGTACTTTTTCCTTGATACCGCCTACAGGCAATACCTGCCCGCGAAGTGTTATTTCGCCCGTCATTGCCAGGTAGGGCTTCACTTTTCTGCCAGTCAGCGCAGACACCAGCGATGTTAACATGGTAACACCGGCGCTGGGGCCGTCTTTTGGTACGGCTCCTTCCGGAACGTGCACATGTATATTGTTTTTCTGAAATACCTGGGGGTCTATATCCAGTTTCTTTGCATTTGATTGTATATATGTCAGGGCAGTGCTGGCGCTTTCTTTCATGACGTTGCCGAGATTACCCGTAAGTTTTAACTCTCCTTTGCCTTCACTCAAACTGGTTTCTATAAAAAGAATATCACCTCCCACATAAGTCCATGCCAGGCCAACTGCTACACCGGCCATATTGGCGATTTTATAAATCTCGTTGCTGTAACGCTGCTTGCCAAGAATTTTTTCAATATCGCCTGAAGTAATGGTAGGTTTTAATTTGCCCCTGGTAGCGTATTCCTTTGCCTGGTTGCGCATGATAGATGCCAACTGCCGATCCAATTCACGCACACCACTTTCGCGGGTATAATCCTCAATAATTTTTTCCAGCACCTTATCACTGATTTTAAAATCTATGTCCTTTAACCCGTGTGCTTCTTTCTGTTTGGGCAATAAGTGACGCTTCGCGATTTCTACTTTTTCTTCTATAGCATACCCGCTGAGATCAATAATCTCCAGCCTGTCCCTCAATGCAGGTTGGATATTCGCATAGTTATTGGCAGTAGCGATGAATAACACTTTGCTTAAATCATATTCCAGTTCGAGGTAGTTATCATAAAAAGTATTGTTTTGTTCAGGATCCAATACTTCCAGTAATGCGGAGGAAGGATCGCCGCGGTGATCATTTCCTACCTTATCAATTTCATCGAGTATCATGACGGGGTTGCTCGATTTTACTTTACGTAATGACTGCACCACTCTTCCGGGCATGGCGCCGATATATGTTTTACGGTGTCCGCGTATTTCACTTTCATCGTGCAGGCCGCCAAGACTCAAACGAACATATTTTCTTCCAATGGCATTGGCAATGCTTCTTCCCAGAGAAGTTTTACCGATACCGGGAGGGCCAACAAAACAAAGGATGGGACTTTTCATATCACCTTTCAGTTTTAATACTGCCAGGTATTCCAATATCCTTTCCTTTATTTTATCCATTCCATAATGATCATGATCCAATACCTTCTTTGCTTTCTTTAAATCGTAGGAATCTTTTGTATAATCTTCCCAGGGCAATTCCAGCAATAGATCAATATGATTGTACACCACAGAATAATCAGGTGTGCTTGGGTGCATCCTTTCCAATTTCTCAATCCCTTTCTGGAACATTTCCTTTGCAGCTTTGGGCCATTTTTTAGTTTCAGCCTTTTTCTGCATTTCCTTTAGTTCCCTTTCATTGGCATCACCGCCCAATTCTTCCTTGATGCTCTTCATTTGCTGCTGCAGGAAATATTCCCTTTGCTGCTTATCGAGTTCCGTTCTTGTCTTATTGGTTACTTTATTTTTCAGTTCAGCAAACTGCAGTTCACGCTGCAATAATTGCATCAATACATCTGCGCGGCTCTTGATATGGTTTATTTCCAGTATCTGCTGTTTCTCAGCAAGGCCGGTATTCATATTGCTGCTTACAAAGTGGATCAGGAAGGCAGGGTTTTCTATATTCTTTAAAATAATAGAAGCCTCTGAAGGAATATTGGGAGAAAGCTGGATAATCTGTGCTGCCAGTTCCTTGATATTTGAAACATAGGCTTCGAAATCCTGGTCTTTTGGCGCTTCTTCCTCATCCAATGGATGGATGGTCGCTTTAAAGAAGGGATCTTCGAGGGTCAGCTCACCTATTTTAAAACGGCGTTTGCCCTGGATGATCACGGTAGTGCCGCCATCGGGCATTTTTATCAGTTTCACAATTTTGGCAACGGTGCCAATATCTTCCAAATCACCAATCGTGGGGTCTTCCACGTTACTGTCTTTTTGCGCTATGACGCCTATCAATTTGTCAGCCTTATAAGCCTCGTTGACTGCTTTGATGCTTTTATCGCGGCCAACGGTGATAGGCAGGACGACACCGGGAAATAAAACGGTATTTCTAAGAGGTAATAAGGGCAATTCTGTTGGTACTACTATATCCTGGCCATCTTCCTGGTCGCTCTCGTTCAGGGGAATAATAGGGATAAAATCCATCTCATCTTCAGACTTCAGCAAAAAATTGTTCTCTTTCATTACGATTTAATTCTGTGACAAAATAACACCTACACACCGAAAAACCTATATTTTGGTAGGGAAGGGTAGATGGGTCAAGATTAGTGCCAGACAAAGCCCGGATAAAAGTACACAGGTTTCTGAATGAAGGCGAAGGTAATTTACCTGACAATGAAAACCCATCCGCTCAGCAGGGGCAGGTCGTTTTTCCTGTCGATAATATAGTAGTAGGTTGCCACCGGCAGGGGTTTGCCATTGTATTTACCATCCCATGCTTTTGGATAACCCCTGGAACGGAAAACAATTTGACCGTATTGGTTATATACTTCCGTTACCGATTCAGGATAAGTATTCAACGCATCAATTACCCAGGTATCATTGATGCCATCACCATTGGGCGAAAAGGCATTGGGGATCGATATTTTCTTCAGCACCCGTACAAATACATCGTCGGTAGCGGTACCACAACCATTTCCTGAAACAACATGAAGGGTATAATACTGATCAGCAGTGGGATGAACGGTTGGTGTCAGTATACCGGCATTGTCAATAGCGGCCGGCGGCGTCCAGTAAATAGAACTGACGTTACCCCCCGAGGTTCCGTTTAATAAAACAGATTGTCCTTCGATGATTTTCTTATCAGGTCCTGCATTGGCCACGGGTTTTATCAATACAATAACTGTTACCGTATCCGTAGCGCTGCATTTGAACTGGTTAATCACTCTTACTGTATACAATGTTGTTACGGCAGGTGAAGCGGTGGGATTGGCAATACCAATATTTGAAAGGCCAGTGGCGGGGCTCCATAAATATTGTGTGCCGCCGGAAGCTTGCAGCACGGTACTGGCATCCTGGCAAATGGTGGCTGTTGGTCCGGCATCGGGTACCGGAACTGGATTGACAACAACCAATGTGGAATCATTTTTAAAACAGCCACCGGTAGTTGATACCAACACATAATACCTGCCGGCGTTTGCATTACTGACATTGTTGATGACTGGCGACGCAACAGAAGCGTTGAATCCTGACGGACCTGTCCAGGCATACGTGTTACCACTTTTTGCCGACAAAACAAGCGAATCGCCCACACATACCGGCGAAGAACTCGAAGCACCTGGCACAGGTATCGAGTCAATGACGATGGTCAATACATTTGATGCCACGCGGCAGCGTGCTATGCCAATATTGGCCGCTTCTGCTGCTGCCATCCGGTATTGAAATATCCCCGGTGTGGAGAAAGTACGGGTGTATGAATTGGTGGTGGCTCCCGTAATATCTGTCCAGGTGGCCCCTGAATCAAGGCTTACCTGCCATTGAAAGGAGGGGTTGGTGAAACCTGTTTGGACACTGCCACCAAAGGAGATGGATTGGTTGGCAGTTACGCAAAAGTTGACAACCCCGTTATTCCCGTTTACATTGATAAAAGATGCATCTACCAGTGGACCGCAGGGCCGGAAGGTTATGTCGTCAAGCGCAAGATCATTGCCACAACCACCGGGGGCATTGTTGACCATCCGCAACACGAGGTCACTAACGCCTACGGGTAAGGTAAAATAAAATCCGTACTGCTTCCATTCAGGAGAAGACAAGTGGGGAATATTTCCCGTATTGTACGATTGAATGACCGTGCCAGTGGTCGTTTCAATACTGAAGGTAATATTGGGCATATTCCCATTGCCGCTACAGGCAAAAGGACGTAATACGTTTACAATCCATGCAGAAAACTCGTAGGTAGTACCGCTGCAAAGATTTTTTACCGTATCGAGGTAAAAAGCGCCGGGAAACAATGATGCATTCACCAGCATCATATAACCATTCACATCGCCGGGTGTATGATCCTCGGCAATGGTATGCCATGAATTTTGAAAACAGCCCGATGAACTGTTTACAACCGTATAACTTCCATCATTGGGGCAGGTGGAAGGTGTATAGGTATAGTTGGTGGCGGTGGTGGACAGCGGCGCCCCGGGATTAGGCCCTTTTCCGAAAGTAATATTGACTACCGGGTCACCAAGACTGCCCGTACACAATTGCGCATTGACAGTATAGGAAAACAGGATGGTACTGATAACGGCTACTGTATATTTTATGGCAATTTGTGTCACGGCTAAAATGGATGTCAAATATAATCTTTAATCGCTGCTTTTCCCAGCAGGTATATAAAGTATTCGAGGAATGCATTCCCTATATTTGCAGGCATTATCCAAGGGAATTCATTCCTGCGGCGTAATAAGATTCGGACGAGCCGGATTCTTCGCTAAAAAAATTGTATCAATCCATATTATGTCAGCCATTACCGATCAGCTAAAGGAAACAACCAGTTTTTTGCAAAGCCAGTACCCCACCCGCCCCACTGTTGGAATTGTATTGGGAAGTGGATTGGGAAATTTGGCCCGGGAAATGACCGTTGAAAAAGAAATTTCTTACAGTAATATCCCGCATTTCCCGGTGTCCACCGTGGAAGGCCATAGCGGCAAATTAATGTTTGGAACACTGGGTGGAAAAAAAGTTGTTGCCATGGGCGGCCGTTTTCATTTTTATGAAGGATATTCTGCTGCTGAAGTGGCATATCCCATTCGTGTGATGAAATGGCTGGGTGTTGAAACATTACTGGTAAGCAATGCTGCGGGAGGCGTTAACCCAAGTTATAAAGTAGGTGACCTGATGATAATAGAAGATCATATCAGTTTGTTTGCAAAAAATCCGCTGATTGGTAAAAACGACGACGCATTGGGCCCGCGTTTCCCTGATATGAGTGAGCCCTATAAAAAAGCACTCATCAAAAAAGCCGAAGCCATCGCGGTAAAGTTTAATATTCATTTGCAAAAAGGGGTGTATTGTGGCGTAACTGGCCCTACATTCGAAACCAGGGCGGAATATAAAATGCTTCATTTGATGGGAGGGGACGCCGTGGGTATGAGTACCGTGCAGGAAGTGATTGCAGCGGTGCATCTTGGCCTGCATGTTTTTGCCATGAGCGTGATTACGGATATCGGTATCCGGGAAGAACAAAATACCATTACACATGAAGAAGTATTGCAGGCGGCCAAAGAAGCAGAACCAAAACTGAGTACCATTTTCCGCGAATTGATTACCGCATTATAAAATTAACTTTATTGGTAAACGCGGTCAATGAATTGATAAGTAATTTGCCGCGATAATTTTGATTTGACAAAACAGGTTTACATACTATTTTTTATTGTATTGCTCGTGGCTTCCTTTGAAGGAATGGCTCAGTTTAACCGCGGTTTACCGGGACTCGGTAATCGTTTTGGCGGCCGTGGTGGCGGTGGTGGAACTGGTCAGAAAGACAGCCTCCGGCACAGAACCGGCAAGGAGGATTCCATTACCATTAATTTTCGTTACCTCGACAGCAGCCGTTACCAGAAATTTGATTCATCGATAAATGATTTCAATAAAAAATTCCTGATACCGGCAGAATATCTTTTCCTGGGCAATAATGGCAGCGCCGCCAAATCACTGTTTTTTTCACCGGTATCGAAAGCTGGCTGGGACGCAGGCTTTCATGCTTATGATGTGTACAGGCTAAAACCGGAAGATGCACGTTTTTTTAATACAACAAGGCCTTATACCGAGCTTGGTTATTTAATTGGCACCAAGTCTGAACAACTGGTGCATGCACTGCATACACAAAACATTAACCCCAACTGGAATATTGCATTTCAGTACAGGCTGGTAAATTCACCGGGATTTTTTAAAAATCAAAATACCAGCCAGAGCAGTTTCAGGCTAACATCTTACTATCAGTCGCCACTGCGGCGCTATCATTTATTTTTTATACTGGCCAATAATAAAATACAGGCATCCGAAAATGGCGGCATTCGTTATGAAAGCGATCTCGATGATGTGGCGACATACAAAGATCGGTCAACCGTGCGTGTATTTCTCGGGCCCGTACGGCCTGGCGCTATCAACCCACTCAGTTCAAAAGTAACCACGGGTAATAAATACAAGATCAATACATTTTTGCTTCGGCAGCAATATGATTTGGGTAAAAAAGATTCCACCGTAACCGATTCAACCGTTGTTTATTTATTTTATCCAAAGCTTCGCCTGGAACATACTTTTCAGCTAAACAACTATACTTACCGTTTTGAAGATGGTGCCATTGATCCCTATAACGATACTAATTTTTACCGGCCGTTTTATAATTTCCTGGCGATGCCCGCTACTTATGCAGTACAGGATAAGTGGAATGAAATCATCAACGATTTTTCCATTTATCAATTCCCCGATGCAAAAAACCCGCAACAGTTTTTCAAGGTGGGGGCCAGCCTTCAAAACCTGAAAGGAACCTTTGACGCCAGTGTGGCCAATTATTTTAACACCTGGGCTCATGCAGAGTACCGCAATAAAACACGTAATCAAAAATGGGACGTCGAAGCAAACGGTGAATTGTATTTTACCGGGCTGAATGCCGGCGACTATAACGCCTATGGCAGTTTAAAACGATACGTGAGCAAACAGGTAGGATACCTCCAGGTAGGTTTTCAAAATACCAACCGTACACCATCTTTTATATTCAACCCGGTAAGCAGCTTTAATTTTTCCAATAGCAGCGGGTTTAACAAGGAAAACATCAGCCGTTTTTTTGCTTCCATTGATCAGCCGGCACGGAAATTAAAATTATCGGCCAGTTACTATTTTATCACCAACTATACTTATTTCAGCGATTACTACCATGCGCAACAGGCATCTGCCTTGTTCAATTTATTACAGGTGTCTGCAGAAAAGGAAATACAGTTGTCAAAGCATTTGGTATGGATTGCGGAAGTGACCCTGCAGCAAAAAGCAGGTTCGGCTCCTGTGAATGTACCACTGCTGTACACGAGAAACCGCATTGGATACGAAGGAAAACTTGGGTTTAAAAATCTTTCGATGGCCACCGGTCTTGAAATAAAATACAATACGCCTTACAAAGCCGATGGGTACTCACCAGTGCTGGGACAGTTTTATTACCAGGACACGACCACCGTAAGCCTTCGCCTGCCTACCATCAACGCCTACCTTCATTTTCGTATACGCAGTTTTACCGCTTATGTCCGGATGGAGAACCTGAATACCGCCCGTAATAAGGATGGATTTGGATTTACGAATAATAACCTGGCGATTGCTGGTTATCCCTACCCCGGTATGCAGTTCAGGGTAGGTATTTTCTGGAGCTTTGTGAACTAACCAGGTAAATATTTCCCATTGAGTTAACAAAAGTCATGTTGCAGATATTCTCAAACGGCTTTACCTTTGTCGTGTAATGAAAAAAATCCTCGCCATATTTACTGCAGTTATCTACCTGGCCATCACCAGTGGTTTGGCCCTGCAGATTCATTACTGTATGGGCAGGGAAATTGGTTCTTCACTACAATATGCCGGCGGGGAAACACATAAATGTTCCAAATGCGGCATGGAGAATGCCAAAAACAAATGCTGCCACGATGAAGTGAAATTTTTAAAACTGCAGAGCGACCAGCAACAGGTGAGCCACGACTACCAATGTCAGCCACCGGCTGCACCCGAGCAGGAATTTGATACACCCGGACCATTATTACTTATCTCAGCAAATACGGGAAGTTTCTCCAATCATTCACCACCCGAACCGGGTGACCCTTCCCTTTGCGTGCTGAATTGCGTTTTCAGACTATAGATCTCTTCTCTTCACCGGCTACTCTGCCGGTACTATTTCAATCTTATATAGCATACTGCTATTCTTTTACTGTTATTTCATTCAAAACGTTTTAAAATATTTCAATTATGAAAACGCAATATATTGGTTTAACCCTGCTGTTTTTTATAGCAGCCTTATTTAATGTACAGGCACAAAAATCTCCCGCTTCATCTTTAAAAACACAAAATATTAAAGTGTACGGCGAATGCGGTATGTGTAAACGGGTTATTGAAAAATCTGCCCTGCAGGCAGGTGCTGCCAGCGCCAACTGGAATGAAGATACCAAGGTGCTGAATGTATCTTACAGTGTCAATAAAACCAACACCAATAAAATCCAGCAGTCAATTGCTGCTGCGGGCTATGATACCCAGGATTTTACTGCTACCAGCGAAGCATACAACAACCTGAAAGAATGCTGCCATTACCAGCGCAAAGATGTTGTACAGCAAAAAACAAGTTGCTGCGACAATGAAAAATACATGAAAGATGGCAAATGCATGAAAGATGCTGCAGCCTGTGCAGAAGCATGCAAAGACATGAATTGCTGTAAAAAAGAAGGAATGGCATCCTGCTGCAAAGACGGCAAATGTGATTCAAAAATGGAATGCTGCAAAGGCATGACAGCATGTAAAGACAAAGGTTGTTGCAAATCCTAATTAATGTATAAGTAATAGTAATTTTAGTAAATCATGAAGAAACAAATCTTGTTACTGGTCATGGCCCTGGTCATCACTGTTGGGCTGAAGGCACAGTTTACGGGCGCTACATTACAAGCCAGCGGGCTAACCTGCGCCATGTGTACAAAAGCGATCGACAATGCTTTGCACCAGCTTCCATTCGTGGCCAGTGTGAAACCCGATATAAAAAACTCTTCCTTCAATATCATTTTCAAGGAAGGCGTAACACCCGATATTGATGGATTGCAAAAAGCAGTGGAAGATGCAGGGTTTTCTGTATCCAAACTAAAGCTCACCGGGAATTTTAATAACATCAGTATTAAAAACGATGAGCACGTGGCAATCGGTGGAAAGGAATTTCATTTCGTCAATGTGAGCAGCCAGGTATTGAATGGCGAAAAAGTGCTGACCATTGTCGATAAAAATTTTCTTTCTCCCAAAGAGTTTAAGAAAATCAGCAGTGCCACCAGTATGTCCTGCCTGCAAACCGGTAAAGCCGGTGACTGCTGCAGTAAAGCAGGTGTGGCGGCGGGTACGCGCATTTATCATGTTACTATTTAATGAATACCCTTTCTCCCCCGTGCATGCGGGGGAGATTTTTTAAAATATATTATATGAGACTGACTTTACTGGTTGCAATGGTTTTATTGTCCGCTGTTGCAGTTGCACAGCCCGCTGTTGGAACAACTGTCCCCGAGATTGCGCTCAAAGATGTAAACGGCAATACCGTTACATTGTCAAGCCTGCGCGGGAAAGTTGTACTGATAGATTTCTGGGCATCCTGGTGCGGGCCCTGCCGAAAGACAAACAGGCTAATGGTGCGCTTGTATCCAAAATTGAAAGCGAAAGGATTTGAAATCTACAGTATCAGCATCGATGATGATGTGACCGATTGGAAGAAAGCAATTGCCGCCGATAAAATAACCTGGCTGCAGGTAAATGAGAAAAATGGATGGAACGGCCCGGTCGCCAACGCCTGGAAGATCGAACAGATACCTGCTACTTTTTTGATCGATAAAGAGGGCGTGCTGGTAGCAGTCGATCCCGATGAAAGGTTGCTGGAGAAAAAAGTAAATGTGTTGCTAAAAAAATAAGCTGCTCCCATGGTCCGGATAATAATGGTAAGCCTTTTTTTGATTGGTGTTCAATGCACGGTCAATAGCCAGGAATTGTATGTGTTTGCCGAACCGGCTTCCAATATGCCAGCGAAATCAATCTCGGCCAAAGTTACCTTCCGTTCACCGGTAAGCAGGTATAATAATTATTTCAAACAGCGTTATACGCCTGAAATAATGTTTGGATTGAGCAAACAATGGATGGTACACCTCAGTGGCACTTTCTCCGATTTTTATTCAGCAACCGTTAGAGCAGAATCGGTAAGGGGTTATGCGAAATACAGGTTTTACTCCGATGACGATGTACACCGGCATTTCAGGATGGCAGCATTTGCAGAAGGCTCCTATTCCAACTCTCCCTTTTATTATGGTGACATTAATGTAGACGGCGATAACAGTGGTGTGCAGGCCGGGTTGATCGCTACACAACTGGTCAATAAACTGGCCGTATCCGGTACTGCCAGCGTTATCCGTGTGTTTGCCAACAAGCAAGAACATACAGGTCACCTCGGGCATTCAGTTACAGCCCTGTATTATAGTTTATCATCCGGTTACCTGTTATTTCCCCGCAGCTACACGGATTACAAACAGGTCAACTTTAATCTTTATTTTGAGCTGATTGGTATGAAAGGCTTCGAGGCCGGTGACTATATGCTGGATGCAGCGCCTGCTGCGCAACTGATCTTCAACAGCAATTTTAAAATTAATGCAGGTGTACGTTTTCAAATGGCGGGCAATATGCTCCGCGTAGGGGAAACAAATTATTATGTCAGCCTGGAACGAACATTTCTTGGCGCGCTAAAGAAAAAAAGAAAATAACTGCTTTACATTTCTTCCCACATTTTTAACATGCTTTAACATATTGCTGGAAAATTAATCGCCATTCTATGCGTTTAATTTTTTTCAAACCGACATCCTTTAAACAAACCAATAACCTGGCCCACATGAAGAAAATCCTTTTCACCGGCATTGCCCTGCTGACCATCGTGTATGGTTACGCGCAAACATCCGCTTCCATCGTCAAGACACCTGTTTTCCCCTCCGCCATGCAGCAGGTCCTGCACGATTTCCCGGCTAATTTTCACCATATCAGCGGTGAGCTTGTTTTAAAACAGGCAGAGATTGAAAATTATGAATCGCTGGTAAGGCTGCCTGGTTCCGAAGCGTGTATTGTTACCCGTTATCATTCCGTAGAAGACACGACCGCCAGTTGGCAGGCTAAAATGTTTCGCAGTGAAGATTTTAATACGGCTGCACTTAAATACAAAACTTTATACCAGCAGTTGAAAGGTTGCTATCTCCAACTGGTGGATGGCAGTATTATTTATTTAACCAGTGAGTATGAAAACCCCGTGGAAGAAAAGCCTTTTGCTGTCAGCACCCTTCGGTTAAAAACAGGAGATGATCGTTACCGTGAAATGAAAATAGACCTTGAAATGATATACCAGTTCCCGGAGTGGGTGATAAATATCAATGTAGTGAGCAAGAAAAAAGATACACTGGAAGGTTATGCCAATGCAGATGGCAGTGATAAATAAACAATGAACCCGATGATATGGCCCGGTTAATTGCCGGGTTTTTTTATTTTGTTTTGTTCTTATGCCAGTCGATTCTCCTGCCCACCAGCAGTTTTACTACCAGGGCATCGGTGGCATTTGTTAATCCCCAGCCGGGCCCGAGGTTGATTTCCCATCTTGGATCAACATACAGATCTGCCACCAGGAAGATGGCATGACTTTGTTCAGGCCCTCTTTCAAAATGATTGATGGTGCCGAGATCGCCATAGTATTCGCCGCCTATGCTGACTTTCGGGCTGCAGGTAAAAGATGCTTTTATATTGGGTGCAAATGCCGGTGCAGATTGTTTTTCCACGCCTTTTATTTGTATGCCCAGTGTTGGGTTGAAGGAGAAATAAAACTTACCGATGGTTTTATCAATGATCGGTCGTAATTCAATACTCCAGGTATCGGCTGAATATTGCTGACTTTGATAGCCAAACTCGGCAGAGAGGCTGAGGCCGACCGGCAATTTCCAGCTTTGCGGCGCCATAATTCTTGGCCGCAGGTGTGTGCCTATCACTTTAAATCCGTACGGACTGGTATAATTGGTAAACAGGTAAAAGCCCAGTTCAAAATTTTCAGAAATACCATGGGTGATTTCTATTGTTTCATGCAATGCATGATAGGAGGGCAGCACGCCTTTATTAATTTCCCGCTCTCCGTTAATGGTATAGTTGCTGTGCAGTTCAAACATGGTCATACCCTTGTTCATGGTCTGCGAACCGTACACCTGTATCTCATAATTTTCCTGCGCAGGCACTGTAAAAAAGGACAGCGCCAGTAACAAAAGCAAAATGGTTAGTCTCATGATGATTTACTTGTAATCTTCCCTTGCCGGGCTAAAAGCATCCACAACCGTGCAGTCGGTAGCAGCTATGGCGCTGTGTGGCACATTGGACGGTATTACATGCACCATTCCTTCGGTCATGGCATAAAATTTTCCGCCAATCATCATATCCAGTTGTCCTTTTAGTATAAAAGTGATTTGTTCATGTACATGGTGGTGTTCGGGCAATACGCTGCCTTTTTTTATTTCAACAACAGACAATGTACTTTGATCGCCATGAACAAGCTTTGATATATAGCCCGGTGCCAGTTGACGGCCGGGGATATCAGTAAGGTGCTGCATCCGTAAGGTTTTTATAAATGTACAGAAAACAACAGTATTACCGCACGCGTCGTATTTGTATGATGATAATTTACGATGGATGGCCAACCCTGGTTACCAGTAACTGTTTTAAAATAAAAAAAGCCGCGGTAAAGCGGCTCCTGATTTTGTGCAAAATCAAATTTAGTTAAAAGCATACCCGATAGAAAGACCAATAACAGGTAGTATGCCACTGGCTTTTAATGTACTGAAATTACTGCCATCATCTTTATAGCTGAAGCCAATATACTGGATACCACCATTCAGGTCGAGTGTAAAACCACTGTCCCAAATCCACTGATGGCCCAGGATACCTTTAATATAGTAAGCGCTGAAATTTGTTTTGCTTGTACCACCCTGACCGTCGTCTACTTTTACAGAACCACCTGTATACCCGGCACCTGGTGCAACAAATAATCCCGCCGGGGCTGTTTTTGTTTTGGAAAGATAAAACCGGTATTCAGCACCCAATCCGAATGACGAATATTTGGCACCCGACAGTTTGAAAAATCCAAAAGATGGTGCAATCAGGAAAGAAGATTTTTCGGTGAGTGCTCTTTCATACGCCAGGTTGGCGCTGCCAAACAATACACCCAGCGGATTAATTTTTACAACGTTCTTCGGAGCCGTTTCCTGTGCTACCGCAATATTAACAGCAGCAATCAACATCAATGCAATGATAAAGCTTTTCATAATTGTAGAGGGTTTAGTGAATAATGATATCATGGAAAATTAAACCCAATAAAGCTAAATTCAAAGTTTTACGAGTTTTTAACCAGGATATTAATACAGTCTTGCAATATGAAACAAATTATTTCTCAAAAAAGCAAACACTGCCACCCACCCATTCCTTGTCTTTATTGTAACGGACACCGATCATTTTTCCCTTGCTGAGCCTTGCCAGGTTGATAGCCGGCACCGGTCTTGCTGCACCTTCTTTCCACAAATACATGATGCGTATTTCTGCCTTTGCAGGAATATCCGGCGTTTCGATCACGTCGGCATAGGTAACTTTTCTTTGCAGTATCCAGTTCTCCGGTTCCTTTACCTGTTCGATATCTTTTTGTGTAACATCAATAACCACGCCCTGGCCGGCAAAAGAGAACAAAGGTTTTAATACATAATTTTCCAAATCACCTGGCATCTGTTTGATTTCATTCAGGAAATAGGTAGGCGGTACAAACGGGTGACGGATGAATGGCAGTGTAAACTTACTGATGCGGTAAAACCAGTTGGGATGCGGTATCCATTCTACATTAAGATCCTGAGTAATGTCAACATAAGAGCCCAGTGTATCTTTCTGCGCATGCAGGTCATCAAAGATGATGCGGTTATAAATTCTCTTTACCAGCGTTTTCTTTTTTGTTTGGTCATTGATGTAATACAATTGTTTTCCTTCCTGTATCAATTCAGTAATACAAACCGGTTGTATGCCAAGATAATCCTGTGTGCAGTAGAAATCGATCCTTGTTTTTTGCTCATGCGGTTTTATCTCAAGCAATATCACGTTTTCAACAGCAGCATCACCAATAATGACATTCCTTAAATCTTTTATGTACGAATCGCGATCATAATTGCCGAGGTACTGATCGTAATTGGCCGGGATGCTAAAATGTTTTCTCACTACTTCTGGATAGTACACCTGGAAACCAAACAGTGTAGGGAAGCCCTGCATTTCTATGAGCTGCGGTTCCAGTTCGTGTGCATCATTGATACATATTCCAAAATCAAAGGCAATCATGTGGCTGACATTGTTTTCATTCGGCACCTGTTCGCCTTTGGGGATACTCCTTTGGGTGAGTTGTTTAAAATTGGGACTGACAATAACATCAATGATACTTTCACAGGCATCGGTCATTTTTTTTGTAAAAACCTTGTCCACAAAAATGGGTGTTTCCGCCACCCTGAATTCAATAGCGCCGGGGTGTTTGCTGTGAAGGTCTGCCAGGAATCCCTGGTAAGCCTGTTGTGTAAATGCTTCGTTGAAGGCCTTGCGTATGCCTGGTACCATACCTGTTTCTTTGGTGGAAGTTACGCAATGAATGAATGTATGCCAAATGCGGCATTGGTCATTTGGATAATATTATTCAGCCGCGGGGATCAGGCTTCTATTTCGATAAGGTGATCAACGGCTTCGTTCAGGAAGTTCGGGATCACATGGGAGTAGGTGAGCAATATTTTATCCGGATCATTGAGGTGATCGATCATGCTTTTCCATTTATCAAAACCATGATTTTCGATGACCGTTTGCTTTTTGTCTTCGCGTTGCAGGTACATGGTCATACCCACTGCATCTGCTTCCGGGTGAAACTGTGTACCAATCATGTATTCATTGAACCGGATGGCCATCACAGCTCTTTCCAGCGGAACATGTGGTCTTTCTTTTTCAATGCAAAGAATGGTGGCATTCATTTGGCGGAGCCGGTTGTGATTGGGTTGTATCACCTGGTAATCGCGGCTGTCTACTGCATAAAAGGGATCGCGCAGCCCGTCAAATATTAGTTCATGTTTTCCGCCCGGGATAATATGAACGGGAAAAACGCCAAAGGCGGTGGATTTTCTTTTGGTAACATGCGCCACTTTAAAATAACGACAAGCTAACTGGTAGGAGTGACAAATAAAGAATATGTATTTTTTCTGCACCTGCCCCGGGTGGTTATTCCATTCTTCCACCTGCTGCAGCCAGTTAAAATATTTTTTTTCCCATTCCGTGTCTTCACTGTCCAATGGGGAACCGGGGCCACCACTGGAAATAAATATATCGTAACTGAGATCGGGTAATTGCTGTTCGAGCCGCACTTCAAATTCGTGCCACACCACATCAAGATTGTTGTATTCGCCATACTGGTTCAGTATCTCACGAAGACAACGCATGCCCTGGTTGGCCTGACCTTCATAGAGGTCCAGTAATGCAATGCGTATTTGTTTTTTATCACCCATAAACATCCTGCAAATGTAACGATTTTCCTGCCCCTGAATTGTCTGCAGCCTGACTGAATCAATGCCAATACATATTCTTTGTTTACTTGACAATGCTCAATTGTATAAGCCGCCGGGTATCCGTATTATTTTTTTTCAAATACTTTTTTACCGCCAATAAAAGTCATGGATACCTGCGATGATAATATCGCATCTTCCGGCATTTTCATCAGGTCTTTATCCAGTATAATATAATCTGCATACTTCCCTTTTTCCAAACTTCCCTTTTCCTGTTCTTCAAAATTGGCTTTGGCTGCCCAGATGGTCATACCACGCAAAGTATTTTCCCTGGTCAGTGCATTTTCATACTGAAAGCCGCCATTCGGCCAGCCTTTGGCATCTTTGCGGGCAACGGCAGCATAAAATGTTTTGAACGGCGATATGTCTTCCACAGGAAAATCAGTACCCAATGGTATCCATCCGTTTTCCTCCATCAGTTGTTTGAAAGCATACGCACCCTTCACCCTGTCGGGGCCCAGGCGATCGGCTGCCCAATACATATCACTGGTGGCATGCGTGGGTTGCACAGAGGGAATGATGGAATATTTTCCAAATTTATCAAAGTCGTCTTTGTTGACTACCTGTGCATGTTCGATGCGCCAGCGTAAATCATTTTTCCCTTTCAGGTACTTTGCATAGGTATCGAGTATGACACGGTTGCCACTATCACCAATAGCATGTGTGCACATTTGAAAACCCTTGCTGTAAATCAGTGCAGCAACCGAATCAAAATGGGCAGGCGCACTCAGCAGGAAGCCCTGCCACCCGGGTTTATCAGTATAGGGCTGCAACAGGCAGGCGCCCCTCGAACCCAATGCGCCATCTGCATACACTTTAAAAGAGCATACATGGAGATAAGGTGTTTTTATTTTTCCATTGTTAAAAATGAAATCGTAATTCTTTTTTGCATCACTCAGCATGGCATAGACACGCATGGTAACATCACCGGCTTTTTGCATACTGTCGATAAATAATATCTCATCATAGTCGAGGCCACAGTCATCAACAGTGGTAAGCCCTGCGGCAAAGCAATTGCGCTGTGCATCCAGTAATGATTCTTTTTTCTGCGCTGTATTCGGAGCAGGTATTTTACTGCTGACGAGATCAACAGCATTGTCGACAAGTATGCCTGTGAGCTTCCCGTTTTTTACTTCTACCTGCCCACCGGTTAGTTTATCACCCGCTTTAACACCCGCAAGCGACAAGGCAGTTTGATTGGCAATGGCAGCATGCCCGTCAATCCTTGTCAGTATCACCGGCCTGTTGGGAAAGAGTGTATTCAATTCTTCATTGGAAGGAAATTCTTTGATGTCCCAGTCGTTTTGATCCCAGCCACGTCCAATCAGCCATCCATCTTTATTTTCGGCTGCAAATTCTTTCAGCTTCGTAATAATTTCTTCCCAGCTATTCGTCCCTACGAGGTTGGCCGTTTGCAGTCCCAACCCGTAACGGTAAAAATGTGCATGTGCATCGATCAGCCCGGGGTAAATATATTTTCCACCGGCATCGATCGTTTCTTTCGCTTCATAGCGGTCAAGTATTGCGGCACTGGTACCTGTTTCAACAATGCGGCCATCTTTGATGGCCATTGCTTCGGCAGTCGTGAAAGCGGAATCTACTGTATAGATAACGGCATGGTGGACGATTTGGTCGACCATTGTTTTACCTGTACAGGAACTGAAGAAAATATATACAAACCCAATGACAAATACCTGCTTCATATTGAATTGGTTTAAAGATCGGCAGCAACCTGGACGGCTGTTGGTAATAGTAAGGATATCTTTAATTTAAACAATGAATGTACAATGTTTCCTTTTTAATAAGCGGTTGTTTTATCCCAAACTTGCCTACCTTAACAACTCCGTTTTCTTTGTGGAAAACCAGGACCGTGCCTGCCGGCCATTTTTTATAAACTAATTCTGTCAACCAAAAATTGATACCATCATGTTCCGCATGTTACCTGTTTTGCTGTTAACCACTTTACTGATGTCGCGTTGCAGCCAACCTGCTGCTACCGAAAATAAATTGCCCACTGTTGATGCTTATTTTAATTATGGCGACAGCGGTGTGCAAACAGCGGGTATAAAAATGATACCCATTGAAACACCTGTCGGAAAATTCAACGTGTGGACCAAACGCATTGGCAATAATCCACGCATCAAAGTATTACTGCTGCACGGCGGACCGGCCATGACACATGAATACATGGAATGCTTTGAAAGTTTTTTCCCGAAAGTTGGATTTGAAATGTATGAATACGATCAGCTCGGTTCTTATTATTCCGATCAGCCAAAAGACAGTTCCCTGTGGACCACCGATCGTTTTGCAGAAGAGGTGGAGCAGGTAAGAAAAGCGCTTGGATTGAATAAGGACAATTTTTTCCTGCTGGGCAATTCCTGGGGAGGGATACTGGCGATGGAATATGCATTGAAATACCAGGATAATTTAAAAGGACTCATCATTTGTAATATGATGGCCAGTTGCCCCGACTATGGTAAATACAATGAAGAAGTGCTGCAAAAACAAATGGATAAGAAAATAGTGGACAGTATACTGATGCTGCAAAATACCGGGCAGGTAAACAACCCACGATATACGGCTTTGCTGGAAAAATATTATTACAATGAACATGTATGCCGCATCGTTCCCAACCCCGATCCTGTGCAGCGCAGTTTCAAACACGCCAACATGGTAGTATACACGATGATGCAGGGGCCTTCGGAATTTGGCATCGGCGGAAGACTGGCCAAATGGGATGTCAAAAACAGGTTAAAAGAAATCAAAGTGCCCGTGCTCACGGTAGGAGCCATGCATGATACTATGGACCCCGAGCACATGAAATGGATGAGCACCCAGGTGCAGCAGGGAAGATCACTGATATGTCCCAATGGCAGCCACCTCGCCATGTGGGACGACCAGGAACATTTTTATCCCGGCATTATTCAATTCATCAAAGACGTGGATGGCGGACATTTTAAAAAGGGAGAATAATAAAGTTTAATAAAAGCAGAAGCCAGCGCGGCAAAATTAATTACCTGCTGGCTTCTTCACAATAACCGTCCCTGCTAGTATTTAGCTATAACATCAATAACAAACAGTGTATGCCGCCCGGGCAAACGAATTGTTGTTCATAAAAATAAATTTCATGTGCTACTGCAAAGCCGGAAAGTAATCTACGGTAGGATGGGGAGAGGTAGTAAAAATAAAGTGTTGAAACAAAATTAAAAAGAACTTGTGTAAACTGCAATAACCTGTTCGTTGTATTCTACCTGTTTCATAGGATAAATTAAACAAAGCTTGTAGTATGCTAAGAGTAACTATGTAGTATGAAAGCATGTTTTGAATCGTAATTATACCTGGGAAAAATGGCAATTGTATTTCATGGCAATGTGAATCGTAACAATATTGTAATAAAATTATCGTGACTTATTCAGATAGATTAAACAGATTATGACAAATATCTTTTATCCTATTATTGCAAAAAATAAAATGGTCATACTCGATGGTGCACTGGCAACCGAACTGGAAAAGCGTGGCGCCGATTTGAATGACCAACTATGGTCGGCAAAATTATTAATGGAAAACCCTGCGCTGATCAAACAGGTGCATGCAGATTACCTCGAAGCAGGCGCCGATGTCATTACGAGCGCCAGCTACCAGGCAAGCATGGAAGGATTTGCCAAACGTGGGTTGTCTGCCGGGCAATCCGCACAACTCATGCAATTAAGTATTGATCTTTGCCTGCAGGCAAAGGAAGAAGTAATAAAGAAAAAAAGTTTAAAAGAGCCTTTGCCATTGGTAGCCGCTTCTATTGGCCCTTATGGTGCTTACCTTGCCAATGGGGCTGAGTATACCGGCGATTATGGAATCGGTATTGAAGCATTGAAAAATTTTCACCGTCCAAGAATGGAGGTATTGTACAATAGCGGTGCAGATTTTTTTGCCTGCGAAACCATTCCTTCACTGGAAGAAGGCATAGCGCTGTTGCAATTGCTGAAAGAATTTCCCAACAGGCAGGCCTGGCTGAGTTTTAGCTGCAGGGATTCTTTGCATACCTGTCATGGCGAACGCATGGCTGAAGTAGCTGTACTGGCCAATCAATCCGATCAAATAGCAGCTATTGGAGTTAACTGCACATCGCCGGAATTTGTGGCATCACTAATAAAAGAAATAAAAAGCGCCACCAGCAAACCGGTACTGGCATATCCCAATCTCGGGGAAAAGTATGATGCGGTGAATAAATGCTGGTTACCGGGCGAACACAGCCATAGTTTTTCTTCCTGCGCAGATGAATGGTACCAGGCAGGCGCCACATTGATCGGTGGTTGCTGCCGCACAGCGCCGAATGATATCCGTGAACTGGCTATGAAGTTTAAAAAGAAATAACTGGTTCTTTACGCTTCATGCAGGAACTGCTGATGGATATAGTCAACCACGTTGATAAGACTGTTTGTTTCTTCAAATACTTTCATCTGCCGGTCAGCACCTGTGCCATTTTCCATCATGCGGGTCACATAAGAAGTGGCATGGCGGCTGCCGAGGTGGTCAACCACATCATCCACAAAATCGAGCAGCTCATAAATCAGCACGCGTGTATTGGCTTCTTCTTCTTTTCCAAAATCAATCAACCTGCCATCTATGCCATAACGGCTGGCGCGCCATTTGTTTTCGTTGATGAGTGCACGGGAGTATTGTATAAAATTGAGGTTTTGTGAACGCAGTTTATAAATTTTAGCACAAATGGCCTGGAACAGGGCAGCGATACAAATGGTTTCCTGTACGGTCATGGGCACATCACAAATACGAAACTCCACTGTATTGAAAAATGGATGCACCCGCAGGTCCCACCATATTTTTTTGGCATTGTCAATACAGCCTGTTTTCACCAGCAGTTTTACATAGTTATCGTATGCTTCAATGCTTTCAAAAGTTTCGGGTATGCCGGTACGGGGGAATTTATCAAATACTTTGGTGCGGAAAGATTTATATCCAGTTACACGCCCTTCCCAAAAAGGAGAGTTGGTACTGAGCGCATAAATATGTGGCAGGAAATAACGGGTGGAATTGGCAATATGGTTGGCCATTTCCCTGCTTTCCATGCCTACATGTACGTGCAGGCCAAAAATCAGGTTGCTCCTTGCCGCTTCCTGCAGTTCATTGACAATTTCATTGTAGCGAACGTGATCGGTGATCAGTTGGCTTTGCCAGTGGCTGAAGGGATGCGTACCTGAGGCACCTACCCAAAGACCCAGTGAATCGGCAATGCCGGAAATGGTTTTGCGCAGCAGCGATACATCTTTATAGGCTTCATCAATATTCTGGCAAATGTCTGTGCCCACTTCCACCACCGCCTGGTGCATTTCTGCCTTCACTTTATCCCGGATGATCTTTTGTCCTTCATGGACTATCTTTTGTTCATGGCTTTTTAATTCGCGCGACTGCGGATCAATGACCATGTATTCTTCTTCCACTCCGAGCGTAAAATGTTTGTAACTGATGTTGGACATAGTGAACAGGCTTAAAGATGAATGATGCGCTATAGTGTGCACGCAAACGTGCCAGTATCATTTGTTATTAAAACAGGCGTTGTTTATTGCCGCTTCGTTTAATGTATTCGCCCCAGGTAAGGTTATCGAGGCCATCCTTGTGCGATAATGCTTTTTCAATGGCAAAGTTCGCAGCGGTTTCCACCACCCAGTTGAAATTGTCCTGGCCCACACTGTTGATATCAGCATCAGGTGCAGGATTGCAGAAATCAATGGCATAGGGAACACCATCACGCAGCGCCAGTTCTACGGTATTAAAATCATAGCCCAGGTATTGGTTGATGCGGAGTACGATGTCTTCCATCAATTTTAATCTTTCAGGGCTGGGCGTAAATCCTGCCACATAGCGGAGGTGGTGTGGATTGCGCGGTTCGTAGGGCATGATGCGTACATATTTTCCGCCAATGCAATAACAACGGTAGTATTCATCAAATACAATTTCCTCCTGCAGCAGCATCACCAGTTGACCGGTTTCACTGTGTTTTTCAAAAAAATCTTCCATGTTTACCAGCTTGTACACGTGTTTCCATCCGCCGCCGGCAAATGGTTTCATATAAGCAGGGAAGCCGATATAATTAAAAATGTTTTCCCAGTCGAGCGGGTAGGCCAAGTTTGAAAATGAATTATCGGAAGTATCATCCGGGTGATCTTTGGAAGGGAGTATCACGGTTTTCGGAACGGGTACCCCGATTTTCGTAGCAAGGCAGTTATTGAAAAATTTTTCATCTGCACTCCACCAGAAGGGGTTGTTGACAACGGCAGTACCCGTGAGAGCAGCGTTTTTCAGGTAAGCGCGGTAAAAAGGAATGTCCTGGCTGATGCGGTCAATAATAACTGCGTATTCAGTTGGTTCGCCCTGCATCACTTTGTCGATCCGTACCGGTTCGGCTACAATCCCTTCCACATTTTTACTGTTTATCCTGTCAATAAAAGCCATCGGGAAACTTCTTTCCTGTCCGAACAAGATGCCAATTTTCTTCATAAACAATAGTTTAATTTTTAAAAATATTGCCGGTGCATGGGCAGGGAGAACACATCATGAGTTCTGCTTTGTAAAATAAGCAGCTGCAGTTGTAACGGGCATTTGTATGTCTGGTAAAATGCGGGTTTCAATAAGCAGTATACCCCCTTATTCAAATATATTTTTATCGGGTCAAAAAAACAAAAGAATATTTCGTGATCAAAGGTGGAAGGTAGGAGGTAGGAGGGAGAAGGCATAGTTGCAGAGCGGGCGGTAGAAATTATTTTATGTATAGTATTTGCGAAGGGCTCATGGCTGTCGCAGGTCAGGGCTTTTTGCTATATTTGGCGGATATGCATGCGGAAAAAATTTCTACCCTGGTTACAGAAACCTTAACAATATTATCTTCTCACCTGCAGCGTAGTGTTACTATTGACTGCTTTTTACCCAAAAATGTTCAACAACCGGAACAGATGAGCCTTTTGCTGATCAATGACGGTCAGAATATGGAAGAACTTGGTTTGGCCGCTATGCTGGATGAGCTGATCGGCGCAGGGGAAATCGACAATATATTATGTGTGGCCATACATGCCAGTGAAGACAGGAAGATGGAGTATGGCACTGCCAGCCAGGCAGACTTTAAAGGTCGTGGTGCCAAAGCTGGCGCATATACCTCCTTTGTTTTTGAAGAGCTGTTGCCTCTTATCAGGGAGACCTACCTCGTGCCTTCCTTCCGGGAAAAATCGTTTGCCGGTTTTTCACTGGGCGGTTTGAGTGCACTGGACATTGTATGGAACCACCCGGAAGAATTTACAAGGGTGGGTGTTTTTTCCGGTTCGCTGTGGTGGCGTACCAAAAGCCTGGACGATGGTTACAATGAAGACACCGATCGCATCATGCATGCACAGATACGGGAAGGCGGTTATTATCCCTGGCTGAAATTTTATTTTGAAACCGGTGTACTGGATGAAACGATGGACAGGAATAAAAACGGGATCATCGATTCTATTGATGATACGGTGAGCCTGATAGATGAACTGGTAGCCAAAGGCTATAGCCGTGAAAAAGATATCGTCTATACGGAATTATCCGATGGTAAACATGATATCGCCACCTGGGCGCGTGCCATGCCGGAGTTTTTAAAATGGGGTTGGGGAAAGAAGAAAGACAAGTTGTAAAACGCGTACGATATTTTGATATGTAATATTTCCTGTTCAGAATTGGATGTTTGAAAAATATCGAATGAAGAATAAAGAAGATAGAATTCAGAATATAGAATGCTATAATGATTGAAAAAGTATCACATCCATATAAAGCCTGCAGTAATTTTTATATTGCATTTCATTTTCCTTCAACCGAGTGCTAAAAGTCAGTTTCCTATTGACACTACTTATCAATTCAAAGCAAGGCTCACGGAAACTGCACCCCGCACGCCGTTTTGTGGCAATACAGCCTGGGCAGTAGTCCAAAAATTTGAGGTTGTATCAACCAACTTACCTGGATATAAGAATAAGTATGTCGTCGTTATTCAGCCTTGTCCTGAGTTTTTGGAAAAAAATTTCTTTAAAAGTAATGCGGTCTACGATATAACAGTAGCTGATTCCAGTGCTGAAAAGAATCATTATAGTTTCACAAATAGTTATGAGAGGGAGCATATTCCAATATTCTGGAGCAGAGGTATCAGCAAGTCCAAATAAGACAATGAAATTGCAAGACTTAGGTGTATTTATCAATTTGCAAGCCATGTGATTGTATCAGGGAAATTGTAAACAAAACAATCTTCTATTTTTTAGGAACTAATTTGAGTCTTTACAATGAATAATTCGTCTACTAATAGGCTCCTGGCTTTGATAAATATTTTAATTGTAATTATTCTGGTTGCAGATACTTTTATTTTTCAACCCAGACGGCAGGCTGAATTATTTGACCATTATGAAACAACTGAAGCACTTTCTTCAGAAACCGGGACTCACGAATATTTTATAAATTATTTATACACAGTTTCAGGTGAAAGGCTCAGAGAGCCATTTGACTCAAAATATATTTTGAACCCCAAAGACACATTTTATATTGATAGGTCATTTATTTTTAGCAGGCCGATAATTTTTTTATACAAAATCGATGGGAGAACGGATAGTGTTAAAAGCGGTGTGCTCAACCAGGGCTTTTTAGGTATTGTTATTCTTGCATTTATTTTTTTTGTCTCCATCATCAATGTCTTTCCAAAACTAATAATTCGAAGACCTAACCTGAACGAAAGGCTTCTGTTTTGTGGAATTTCATTTCTTGCCGTCGCAGTATTTTTTTACTTTTATTAAAACTCGAGTTTTCGGCTAGTCTTAATAGCAAATCAGTAGGATCCTTCAATTCTTCAAAATTCAATATTTCCTGCTCGCTATTTGTTGTAAAAAAAAATGAATCCGGGATGCGGTAATTCTAATGCTGAAACTACAATATCTGAAAACTTCATTTCTATTCGTCATGCCTGCGTAGGCAGGCATCTCATGGAAGGCTTCACAGGGATTCCTCCCGACTTTAGCCGGGACGCGGGAATGACGGAGAAAAAAGAAACACCTTTCAATAAGTTGGAAGCCTGTATTGAAGGCTTTTTAAACGGGGAAAAATGATATCGTGTTATTGCACCGCCTGCCGGCTTCCACCGATCATAATTTTTCCAATGCAGCCAGTTAATAAAGCGCAGGCAGATGTATAAATCCTTTATCTTTAGTAAGCGCCGGACGGCTTTCGATGTGTTTGCAACAACCTGTTTGTCTTATCCTTTGTTACCACCTGCATTGACTTCATCTAACACACAAATACACCCATCACATGACATCATCCAAAGTTTTGGCGTTTTCAATCATTACGGCCATCAGTGTATTGGTTCATACCAACCTGGCAGCACAAAAAAACAAGACAGCCGCGAAAAACGGAATGGCTAAATATTCGCTGGCTCCCTATGAAAAATATATTGATGAAAATATGACCGTGCACCAAAAAGAATTTATAGAACTGGTGTCCATACCAAGTATTTCGTCCATTCCTTCGCACAAGCCCGATGCTGCCAATGCCGCCAACTGGATTGTCAGTAAACTACAGGCAATTGGTATGACCACGTCAAAGCTGATCCCTACAGAGGGAAACCCGGTCGTGTATGGAAGCTGGGACAAGGCGCCGGGCAAACCGACTGTATTGATTTATGGACATTATGATGTGCAACCTGTCAAAGAATCTGAATGGGACAATCCTCCTTTTTCACCGGTATTGAAAGATGGAAAGATATTTGGCCGTGGCGCCAGTGATGATAAAAGCGGCGTTATGACCACCATCTGGGCAATGGAAGCTATGCTGCACAACGATGGAAAACTGCCGGTGAATGTAAAATTCATGTTCGAGGGAAATGAAGAAGTGGGAAGCCCGTATTTTAAAGGCTTTCTTGAAAATAACAAAGAACTGCTGAAGGCAGATTTTGCATTGAATGCAGATGATGGCCAGTTTGATGAAAATACTCCAGCCATTACCGTTAGTTTGCGGGGCGCTGTGCAATTGGAGTTTTCAGTCAAAACGGCCAATACAGATGCGCATTCCGGTGAGTTTGGAGGCAAGACACCCAACTCGGCAGTGATACTCGCCCAGATAATCAGTTCTTTTTATGATAAAGCCGGCAATGTAGCCGTTGCGGGATTTTATGATAAGGTACTGCCCGTTAGCGCACAGCAAAAGGAGATGATAAAAAAGATTCCCTATGATCCCGCAACAGATATGAAAATATTAGGCACTACAGCAGAAGTGGGTGACACCACTTATTCACCACTGGAAAGGGTTTGGTACCGCCCCACATTGGAGATAATTGGTATGCAGAGTGGTTATACAGCAGCGCAGGGCCACTCCAATATTATTCCCGGCAATGCGATGGCAAGGATTACCTGCAGGCTGGTGAACAACCAGGACGGCGCCGAAATCGTTCAACTTATCGTGAAACATATCAATAACCATTGTCCGGCGGGTGCCACCATTACCTATAAATTTTCAAATGGTTTTGCCAGCCCGGTAAGGATTCCTGTTGATACAAAAGAATACCGGTATATTTCGGATGTGCTAACGGAGATATATGGAAAACAACCTTTCCAGTATGCCAGCGGCGGCAGCGTGGGTGCTATGTTATCGGTAAAAGAAGTATTGGGTTTGTATGCCTATCCGTTGGGTTTTGAATTGTCGGACGAAAAATGGCATGCGGCCAATGAATTCTTCCGCGTTTCCAGTATGCGAAAGGGACAACTAATATATTGTCTTTACCTGCTGCATTTGGCGGATGAAGAAAGCAAAATAAAAAAGTAGTTTATTATGTAGTTTGAATAGCACGGTGTCTTTCATAATGTTCATACGAAGGCATTCAACAGATCCCAAAACATAGAATATTTTCGATGACAAATTTTCCGATTTGACTTTAGCGGTATAAAAATTCAGAAACCTTCTTTTTAGTCAAATAGGTCAATACCAATGATCTGCATTTTTTGGCAAGATGGCCTTTTAAGTGGGTTCTTATCCATACCATATCCGTACCATGACTATACCATAGCCTATTGAGTGCTCTATACTACCGGCATGGCTGTCAATTCAGCAGGCCCGGGAATAAAACAAGGTATGGATAGGGTATAGTCAGGGTATAGTCGAGATGTTTATTTACGCTGGCGGGCAACGAAATTCTTTATTTATTTTCGGTGAAATAGAAAGCACATAATATTTGAAATACAATGACAATAAACACAACTTACATATTGTTAGGCGTCATCCTCTTAGTTTCATGCAATAGTGGCGCGACTAAAACCACAAATGTTGATACATCAACCAAAATAATTAAACTTACGGACTCTTCAAGAAAAGTGGTGTTAAATACGTTGGAGGACATTGTCAAATCGAATTCAGCCCAGGGTGATACAACCATTAGCGGCAGGTTTGTTTCTCAGAAAAAATTCGGCGCGGGCGAGTTATATATTTTTATACAAATTGGAGACAGTACAGTGCAGTTAATAAATTCAGCTCCCTTAAAAGACGATGAGATCGCAAAGCTGAAGAAAGAAGGAAATAATATTACTGTGACGTATAATGCTGCCGATAAAAAAATAAAATTCTTATCAGAAGAGTTTGAATCTAATCAATGATGTAAGCATATACTTAGTTCATCATCAAATACAAAAAGTTATTATTCAGGCATGTTACTACAGCATACATGAAAAAGTTCCCGCAATAATAAAAAAGCCCTGAATCACTTCAGGGCTTTTTTTATTATCAGCAAATAATTAATTGAAGATATAACGGATACCAATCTGTGCCTGCCAGCGCGATAAAGTGCTGGTGTTGTCGGTATAACTGTTGGTTACCGGCACCTGGTTGGCTGCATCGAGGTAAGGAAATGAATAACGTGGCTTACCTGCATCAGCGCCTGTTGGTACCAATCCTTCATACTTCAGGAATGAAGTTGAGGTGAATGATTTGTAAGTACCCCAGCTCTTGTTCAGCATATTACCTACGTTGATAACATCAAATGTTAAACGAAGGGTGTGCTTGTCTTTTCCTGCTTTTACATAAAAGTCCTGTGTAATGTTCAGGTCAAGACGTTTGAAGAAGGGCAATACCGCTGCATTGCGCTGTGCCACTTGTCCGCGGTGACTGCTCAAATAAGGGTCCTGGTTGATGAAGTTGTTCAACTGTGCCCATATCTGGTTGGCTGTTCTTGTATCAGTAATGGCGCCGCCACCTGTGTTAACCGGTACCAGCACAATGTCTGTTTGTGATTTGGGAACATAGATCAGGTCATTGTTACCACCCGTACCATCATTGTTGACATCACCATTGTATGTATAAGAACCTACACCGGCAGGTGCTGCTTCAAATATCAAACCAATTGAAGTGGCAAAATATTTTGCATACTCCTTGCGGTAAGAGGCAGAAGCAATAAAACGATGCGGCTGGTAGTAGTTGGCATATCCCAGTTCAAATGCATTGGGGTCAGCACTTACAGGCCTGTCCCTCCACATACTGGCGGCAATAGAACCACCATCGTTGAGTGATTTCGCCTGGCTGTAGGTATATGCTGCATTCAGGTAAAGGTTCCTGAAATTCTTTTGCAACTGCAATGTAATGGTGTATGCATATCCCTTGCTGGAATTGGTCATCAGGATAGCATTGGAAATATTCGGATTGGTTACGGTAGCGCCACCTGCTCCTGAATAGATTTTGGTAGAGCTGTAACGAATCCTTGGGTCAGAACCCACGAATGGCGTTCCTGTGGTGGGCAGGTTTACATTCTGGAAATTCACTGCGTTTACTTCTTTGGAATAAGTTCCTTCCAGGGTAGCAACGATTTCGCCAGGCAGTTTCCTGTCAACAGCCAAACTTGCTTTCATTACCTGGGGGTATTTGAAATCGTGATCGGTAAATACCAGGTTGTACGCAGTATTGGCAGCAGTAGCTGTTGGACGATACGTATTGATGTCCGGGCTGAAAATATAAGGCTTGCCGGTAGCAGGGTTAGTTGCCTGGCTGAATGAACCAAACTGTACGCCATTGTTGCTGGCCTGGTTGCTGATCCAAACAAATGGAGGAGGACCCGCAAATAAACCAATACCACCACGTACCTGTGTTTTCTGATCATTGGTTACATCCCAGTTAAATCCAAGTCTTGGAGAAATCAGCAGGTTGGTACCGGGTTTTTGTCCGGCATCATAGTGCTTGCCATCCCTGAATGTCAAAGCAGGAACATTGGTATTTGACTGGAATTTATTTTCAAATATGGGGGCATCTACACGCAGCCCATAAGTAAAAGTGAAATTGTTCCTTACCCTCCATTTGTCCTGTGCAAAGAAACCAAGTTCATAAGAACCGATTTCAGCAAAAGGGAATGAACCGTCTTTGGTAACAGCATACTGCAGGTTGTACAAGGCTGCATTGGCTGCACCGTTTTTAGCACTGTTATAAAAATCAGTGAGGGTATTGAAACGGTACACGCCTTCATAGTTGGGCGCAAAACCGTTTTTGAATTTCTTATAGTAGTTCTGCGTTCCGATAGTGATTTCGTGCGCGCCTTTGTACATCGTGAAGATATCGGACAATTGATAAATGTCTGAATTCAGCACGTTGTTATAAGTGAAAGGCTCATATCCAAAAGATGTATACGCCTGGCCGATACCGTTACCGATATCTACCAGCGGGAAATCTTTTCCTGCCTGGCTGGAGCGGAAGTCACGCAATGCAGTATAACCTACCTGGAATTTATTGGAAGCCCTGTTGCCGAAACGGGTATTCAACTCAGCAATAAATATGTTGAAGTTGTTATTGATGGTATAACCACTGCCCTGGAAAGGCATCGCTGTCGTGTTAGGTCCTCTTGTACCACCAATGGCGCCACTGGTGCTGGCAGAGATATCACGGAGCGATTTCAGGTAGTTATATTTAATGGTAAATGTGTTGCTGGAATTTATGTTCCAGTCAATCTTAGCCGTGATTTTATCGCTCTGGGTACGGTAAGAATAATTCTGGAAAGCGCCCGGATCGTAATTGTAGGTTTGGATCAGGAACTGCCTCAATGCATTTAATGTATCTGCATTGGCCTGGCTGATATTACTTCCTGCAACAAATGGATGGGTTCCATCGGAAGCGATGAAGCTGGTAGCAGGTTGTGTGATGCGTTCCTGTTCGGCGCTTACAAAGAAGAACAATTTATTTTCTACAATCGGGCCACCTACTGCAAAACCATTTTGCTTGTAGTTAAAATCCTGTTTGGTAACCTTGGTGGTCTTTACATTATAACCCTGTGTTTCGGGTGTTTTAATATATGTGTAAACTGTTCCTTTAAACTGGTTGGTACCACTGCGTGTAACGGAGTTGATACCCGCACCGGAAAAACCACCCTGTCTTACGTCGTAGGGAGAAACGTTTACCTGTATTTGTTCAATGGCGTCCAGGCTGATGGGCTGTGAGTTGGTTTGACCGCCAAGGGTGGAAGCAAGGCCAAAAGCATTGTTGAAATTAGCGCCGTCAACAGTTACGTTGTTGTAAGCGCTGTTGCGGCCGCCAAAACTCAAACCATTGGAAGACGGCGTGAGTTTGGTAAAATCCTGCAAGCTCCTGTTGACAGTCGGCAATCTTTCAATCTGTGTGCGGTTGATGATTTCCTGGCTGCCGGTATGACTGTTGTTAAACACTTTGTCCTGCCTTCTTGCTGCTACCACCACTTCGGTCAGTGTGGCGCTCGATACCTGCAGGTTAAAGTCGGCTTTAAATTCCTGTCCCAGCAGCAATGAAATGTTGTCCTGTTTTTCTTCTTTAAAACCCACAAATGTAATGGTGAGCACGTATGGCCCGCCAACTTTCAGGTTGGGCAGGTTGTAACGGCCGTCTTTACGCGATGTGGTGGTGTACTTAGTGCCGGTTGGCTGGTGAATGGCAACAATGGTAGCACCTGCTAACGGGGCACCACTGGCGTCTTTGATCACTCCCTGAATTTCGGAAGTGGTTTCCTGGGCATAACCTGTCGTTGTACTGATTACAATCAATAACAGGGTCGCCAAAAATGAAATTACTCTTCTCATAATCATTAGTTGTTTTTGTGCCTGTAAAAAAAATTGCTCGTTATTTTCAACCGGAATACCGGTCCGTAGTAATAAATGTTTTGACGCTGGAAGCAAGTCGTTCGTTGAAAACAAGCGCTGATGGAAGCTTTCCTGCAGGCTCATTGAAAGGCCAAAATAACAGAATAATCATCGCTGTAATCATGATTAAAATTGAAATGATTTCACATATTATTCACAAGTTTTTTTTTCGCTGCAAAGGTGTACCAGATTGCTTTTGTAAAGAGAAATAATAGTGTTATGAAATTATTACGTTGCCATTAAAATAAACAGCTTCCTTGACCAATATCATTTTTTTGGTAAACAAAAAAGCTATCCGTTGGGATAGCTTTTTCTGTATTAATGGTAATTGGGTAATTAGAAGTTCAGGCGAACCGTAAACTGGCTCAGCCAGCGTGCACTGAAACCAGGAATGGTGCTGGTGCTAACGCCCCAGGGCCTTCCTGTTTGCGGGCTGAAACGGTATTGCGGGGTAAGGTTGGTAGCGCTTACAAAACCGGCAAAGCTTACCAGCGAATATGCATCATTGGATAAGAAATAAGTTCTGCCCCAATCTTTGTTCAGCATATTGGTCAGGTTAGACACATCATAGATCAATTGCAACTGGTATTGCCTTCCGCCCAGTTTCACATTGAAATCCTGCTGCAGTTTTAAATCAAGCAGGTTGGTGAAGGGCAGGCGGGAAGCATTTCTTCCGGCATACTGTCCGCGGTGTTTGCTTAAGTATTTGTCATTTTGAATATATGCTTCAAACAAATCTTTTTGCTGCTGCGCTGTATAAGCTACGCCGTTTACTGTATTGGTCAGGAAGGTCATTGCCTGCAATTCAGTAGCTGTTGGAATATACAGCAGATCATTTGTTTCACCCGTTGCAAAATCCCTTGTCAGGCTGCCGTTGTACACATAGCTGAACGGTGCACCTGACTGACCAGTGTAAAACAATGAAATGGTAGTAGCCATTGATTTATGTGCATAGGTGAAACGCTTGGAAATAGAAGAAGTGATGCGGTGGCCGAGATCAAAGTCGGAAGTAGAGAGACCGATAAAGTTGCGGCCATTCACTGTTTCCATAAACCTCCACTGTGACAGGTTTACGGAGCTGGTGCCTTCATTGATCACCTGTGAGTTGCCATAAGTATAGTTGGCATTGAATGCAAAACCATTCCTGAATGCTTTATCAATCATGAATGTTACTGAATAAGAATATCCGCGGCGGCCGGTAGCATTGCTCAGCAATAACCCATTGTCATAAGGGTTATAAGTAGTTGCTGAACCCGGGCGGAGATTGATCTTAACATTGGCACTTGTAGCAGAATACACTTTCCTGGCATCTGGCCCCACGGCATTTAAAGTAGGTGGCAGGATGTTGAAATTGGTATAATATATCTCGTTGATATTTTTGCTGGCGATGGCTTCAAATGTACCGGTCCATCCATTGCCGAATTTCTTGTCCACTGCAAAAGAAGCCCGCAGCAGTTTCGGTAATTTAAATTTGGCAGAAATCAGGTTCATACTTCCCTTGGTAATGCCGATACCCAGCTCTGTGGTTGTATACTGTCCCAAAGGATCCGGGCGGAAAGCAATATTGGGATTGGTAACAGAATAACTGCCCACGCTTACACCGTTGTTGTTGTAGATACCACCGGGCCAAACCAGTGGAATACGCCCGGTAAACAGGCCGATACCACCGCGGATAACTGCATTTTCATCATCCAGTTTGTAGGTAAATCCAAAACGGGGAGAAATGGAGAATGGTATTTTTGGTTTCAAACCGCTGCGTGCACCTTTCATGTCGTAGTACTGTGAATATATCGCCAGCGCGCTGTCGTTAAAATAATTATCTGTCAGCGGAGTGGTGATAAAGTTTGTCTTGTCGGCCCTGATGCCAAGGTTCAAGGTCAGGTGATCGTTTACCTTGATTTCGTCGTTGATAAAGAACCCGAGGCGGAGCGTATTGAACTGTGCAGCGGCAGATGTGTTATCATTCAGAATGTTGTCAATCAACGGGAAACCTCTCTGGTAGTTGCTGGGTTTTGCACCGTTGTAAAAATCACTGAAATTGTTGTAGGTGTAGTTACCGAAGGTGTTTTGAATAAACACGTTGAAGGATTTGTTGTATTCGTTGTCGGTACCAAACGTAATGATGTTATTGCCTGCAATGATTTTAAATGCATCCAGCAATGAAAAATTCTTCTGGGTGAGCAGGTTTTGGGTAGAACTGTTGTCTGGTCCGAATATAACCGCACCGGAACCATCATTGATACGCACCCTTGGGAAGTTGGCGCCCAATGGTCCCCTGTCATCATTCACCGACGTAAATGTCAGCAGCAGGCGGTTGCTCGCATCTCTTTTAAATGAACTTTTCAGCTCGGCAGAGAATGAATTTGTTTTTGACGGGAAAATAAAACCATCGTTGTAAAAATTGATCGTATTGCTCGAACTCGTGCTTGTATTGTAACGCAAACCTTTTGTATAGCGGTAGCTGAGCGACAGTTTATTTTTATCGTTCATATTCCAGTCAACCTTTGCAGTGATACGATCGGCATTTACTTTTTCCGGGTTGTCGAGGAATCCGCCTGCATCATAATTGTATTTAGATTTCAGGTAAGCAGCCAACGCATTCATGCTGTCTACGCTTTTGGTATTTCCGCGGTAGTCGGCAAAATTGAAAGGTTGTGGTCTTGTATTTCTTTCGAGTTCGGCAGAGATGAAATAGAACAATTTGTTTTTGACAATTGGCCCGCCGAATGAAATATTAGAAGTTTGGTTGGTGAACTTCGCCAGTCTTGGCCTGTCGTACACATTGAATGTACCTGCTTTGATAGTAGCAATAGGAGCACGGCCTGCAAAATCCTGGTTGCGGAACACATAAGTGACACTTCCCTTGAACTGGTTGGTACCCGATTTTGTAATGGCGTTGATACCACCACCCACAAAATTACCAATAGACGCATCGTAAGGAGAGATAACCACCTGGAACTGGTCGATGGCGTCAATTGATATGGGGTTGATACCTGCCTGGCCACCATTGGTACCGGAAGCAGATAAACCAAATACGTCGTTGTTGACCGCGCCATCAATATAAAACGAGTTATACCGGTTATTTTGCCCGGCAATGGAAACACCACCACTACCATCGGTGGTTAGCTTGGCCTGTGGTGTGAGGCGGAGAAAATCAGAAAGTCCACGGCCAACGGATGGCTGTGATGCAATTTTTTCACGGCCGATACTGATTTCAGTACCACCTTTTCCGGCGGGGGGTGTGCCCCTTCTGCCAGCCACCACTACTTCGGTAAGGGTAGCGCTTTTATCGGACAGTGTAAAATCCTGGGTTGAATTCTCACCCAGGGTGAGGTATACATCATCTTTTTTCGATTCGGTAAAACCAACAAAGCTTACAACGATCGTGTAAGGTCCTCCGGGGTTCATATTGGCTATGCTAAATCGGCCGCCTGTACGGGTAGCAACCCGGTAAACGGTTCCGGTGGGGACATGGGTGGCAGTTACGGTTGCTCCAACCAGCGGCTCGCCATTTGCACTCTTTGCAGAACCACTGACGCTACTGGTGGTGGTCTGTGCATTTAATCCCATACATACAGCAAGCAGCAATGTTAAGAAGCCGGCAATTTTCTTAAGCATATAGTTTTGATTTATCGTGTGCAAAGAAAAGAAATTCTTTTCATTGTAAAGGCAAACATAGTGCATCCGCCGAATAAGGCAAAAACCGTCTTATGATTGCTGCATTCAATGTGAACTGGCTGTGCAAACGGCCCGGTTTTTATCAAACATTATGCCTGCGTTAATCGTTACCTTTGTACAAAATCTGAGAATATGCTTGATTCGATAGAGAGTGCGATTGCCGACCTGAAAGCCGGGAAACTGGTGATTGTGGTGGATGATGAAGACCGTGAAAATGAAGGTGATTTTGTCACGGCCGCCCGCAATGCCACACCGGAGGTTATAAATTTTATGAGTAAGTACGGGCGGGGACTGATTTGCGTACCACTGATGGAAGAAAGATGTGATGAACTGGAACTGGAACTAATGGTAAATAATAATACCGCGCTCCATGAAACTGCCTTTACTGTATCGGTCGATTTGCTGGGGCATGGATGCACAACGGGAATCTCTGCCCAGGACCGGTCAAAAACAATCCTGTCATTTATAGATCCGGCTACAAAACCGGCAGACCTGGGAAGGCCGGGCCATATTTTTCCGCTCAGGGCAAAAAAGGGCGGTGTACTGCGCCGGGCCGGGCATACCGAAGCCACGATTGATTTGGCAAGGCTGGCCGGAATGGAACCTGCGGGTGTTTTGGTGGAAATCATGAATGAAGACGGATCGATGGCAAGGGTACCCCAGCTCACTGAAATTGCAGAAAAATTTGATCTCAAACTCATTTCCATTAAAGACCTGATTGAATACCGGTTAAAAACCGAATCGCTGATTGAGGAAATTGTACGTGTGGAGTTGCCTACGCTTTATGGTGATTTTAAACTGGTGGCTTTCCGCGAAAAGAATACTTCCAATGAACATATCGCACTGATCAAAGGAAGCTGGGAAAAAGATGAGCCTGTTTTGACGAGAGTGCATTCATCCTGCTTCACCGGCGATATATTGGGTTCACTCAGATGTGATTGCGGCGAGCAATTGCACAAAGCCATGCAGATGGTACAAAAAGAAGGGAAGGGCACCATACTGTACATGAACCAGGAAGGCCGTGGCATTGGGCTGGTGAACAAACTCAAAGCCTATAAACTGCAGGAACAGGGAATGGACACCGTAGAAGCAAATCTCCACCTGGGCTTTCCGATGGATAAAAGAGACTATGGCATCGGGGCGCAGATATTACGTCATCTTGGAATTTCCAAACTGCGGTTGATGAGCAATAACCCAAAGAAACGGGCAGGTTTGCTGGGGTATGGTATTGAAATAGTAGAAACCATTCCCATTGAAGCGGTCCCTAACCCGCACAACGAACATTATCTCCAGACAAAAAGAGATAAGATGGGTCACAATATTTTGAAATAATTATTTTTTGGAAGTGGTATCATTTCCTTCAGCAGGGGGAGCCGGTTTTTTCGCCGGCTTCTTCTTTTTAGAGCGGAACAACTCATCGATCGAATCAAACTCTTTGCGGAAAGAAATACTGGCGCCGCTCCGGCTTTGTTTGCCGCTCAGTGCGGTGGAGAGATAACTCCTGTTTTCCCTGTAAAAAAGGTTGAATAAAATTTTACCGTCGGGTGTTAACTTATACTGGAAAGTGACATCTGGTAAAAACTGGAAATTGTTTCCTGCTGCTGCAGTGGCTGATGTATTGCTCAACCCAAAGTCCAATGCACTGCCCACAATAAAAGTGAGCCTTTCATTGAAATAACTTTTGTTGATCGAGAAATTTAAATTCGTTCTGTCGGGCAGGAAAGACGTTTGTGTGGCAACATCCGATAACGCCACACCACTGTACACCGATGCATTAATATTAAACCGTATCGATGGGTCTTTGAAAACATTCTGCAATACATTGCTGAATTGTTTTGTCAGTTGGTTGGATACAAAACCTGAAATGCTGTTCAGCACAATTCCTTCAAAGGCAGACTTGGTTACATTCAGTCCTGCCGTAGAATAGCTGGTCAGAGGTCCAAAACTGTTGAAGACAATCAATAAGGAAGTTTGTTTGTTCCGTTCGTTTTCGTCGCGCTCAATTAAACCCAGCAGGGCATTGGCATCGGGATCATTTCTCAATGAATTATTGGTTGGTAACTCAATATTGAATTTGAATTTTAAATCCTTCAGCTTATTGGTGATGGTGGTTTTAACCAGTACATCACCTACATATTGCTTTACACCTTCATTGAAATTTTTACCAATGGTATTGTTGATGCCCAAATCGCTGAAACGGACATTTTGTGCGCGGTATTCCGCCACCACAAAAATTTCTGCGTTGTAGGGGTCTTCATTCCACTGGATAAAATTGCCCTCGCCTTCGCGCAGCTTAAAATATCTTTTGATCGACTGGAAGGTAAATGTATAGTCTCCCTTATCGATATCAAATCGTCCCTTTAAAGAAAGATCAGAACGCGTACCGGCATTTAATTCAATGGTGCCATGTCCTACTGCACTGATACGATCACCGGCTGCTTCATCCAGTATCACATTAATTTTTGCAAGGCTATTGGCAGTCATCTTCAGCCGTACGTTCAGGTTGCTTTCAGATTTTCCACCAAATACCTGGTTCATTTCCTTACCGTACACTTTCCAACTGAGAAAATCTGCTTCACCATTTACCCTGGATGTTTCGATGGGCAGACTGATTTCCGTCGTATCGGTTGCTTCTGCTTCAATACCCATCTCCATCGCTTCCTGCGGACCTTTAAATGTAAAAGTGGCCCTGCCGATAGCGCGACCGTAAAATTGTTTATTATCAATTTGTGTTGTATTCAGTAACAGCAACCGGTTTGTCTTCACCTTGAAATCAAATGCCATGTCTTTGAAATTGCTGTGGTACAATTTGCTGGTGGAGACTTCGGCGGTATTGTTTAATTCATCTTTTAATTCGAAGCTGTTGAATTCAATGCGATCTTCCAGCAGTTTTACCTCCGCCACGGGAATCCGGTAGGTACATTTGGTATAATCCACCTTCATCGCTGCATCGGTCAGGGTGATATTGCCCAGGTATTTCAGGTTTTTCCCTTTGCCAACAATTCTCAGGTCGCCGGTAGCAAATCCTTCCAGGTGACTGAATATCGGTGCCAGATAATGTTCCAATGCATGTATGCTGGTTTTGTCTTTCAGGTGTGTTGTCAAATCAATGCCTGTACCTGTACTGTCGGCAACATTGATAAATCCATTCAGATCGAAATTGTAATTATGGTTTTGTGAAATGGTCGACACATTGATCCTGCCTGTAGCGCGCGAATAGCTGGAACTGATTTCCAGTTTACCAACTGAATCATCATCCAGCCGGAATTGGTCCGCATTGGCTTTGACATCCACATTCATTTTTCCGAATGGATCTGATATGTCGATATTACCGGATAGCAAACCTTCCAGGCGGTTACTTTTTACAAAGAAAGGGGTGAAATCGCCAATATTCACTTTCTTTAATACAATCCCAAGATCGGTACCGCTTCCGGTTTCTGACGGATGCGAATTAATAATTACTTCCTGTTCATCACTGTAAATGCGCAGGCCTTCCGTGGTCACAATATCACGCGTCAGTGTGAGCTGACCATTTTTATCTATAGTCCACCGCTTACCGTTGATATCAAAAGTGGAAGGGTCAAATAAAATGCTGAATCCATTTTGTCTTGTCTGGAAAGTGCCCGACAGGTTTGCAGAGTTCAGTGTCTGATTGGCGCTGGTGGTTATGTTCACCTTTGACAAATCGTGCGAAGAGCGGATATTTATTTTACTGCCGGGAAAATGAAGGCTGTCGTTTACATAAATTTCACCAATGGCAGCCGTCAAACCCAATGTATCCAGGTTGCCACGTCCCTGTACATTCACATTGTAAAAAGAAGTTCCTTTATAACTGAACTGCGGTACATCCGCATCCAGGTCGAAAAGATTTTCCCTGCTGTTGATACGACCGCTCAGGTTGCTGTTATTAAATCCTTTCAGATTCTTGTCAACAAGCTCAAGGTAATCATCCACTTTTTTGGTAGTGATAACAAAACTGAAATTCTCGTTGGTCAATTTTTTAGTGGAAGGTTTGATATAACTCGGATAGTAGCGGTTGAGAAAAGTTTGAAAGGCCACTGGTAATTCACCAATGGAAAATTCACCTACCAGTGCCGCGTCAAATTCATTGCTCACCACGACGATACTTTTGTTATTATCGATGTTTTTCGATTCTATGCTGAGGGAATCAAATGACATACGGTGACCGTTCCTGAATACAGATGCTTCATAAATTTTTGCCGTACCCAGGAAATTATCAATATTGGAACCGGTAAAATTGAATTTAAAGTTGCCATTAAAATCGATGTCGTCCCTGTACAGGTTGAGCTTTTTCAAATTTGCCCGGTCAACGGTGGCCAGGAAATCAAAATGTGGTTCTTTCTGGCTCAGGTCCACAAGACCATCGAGTTTCATACCCAGTGTGGGATCGTCAATGGAGAGCGCACCATTGAACAAACGCTTGGCCAGTTTACCATTGACAGAGATGTTCTGGTATTTGTATCCTTTGAATTCAATGCTGCTGATATCACCGTCGAGGTTAGCCTGTAAATCTTTTAGTGTAAACCCTTCGCCTTTTACATCACCATTGAAAACGATGTCGCCCAACTGGTCGTTTTCAATAAAGCTGCCGATGGCAAATCCCGGGGAAGATATTTTTCCATTGTAAGACGGTGTTCCTTTTGAAGGAAATTTCATGTGCAGGTCCGTCGTTACATTTCCCAATGCTGTTTCCAATGTGCCTTTTGACACAAAATCTTTTACAAAGCCGGTCAGGTTTCCTTTAAACCGCAGGTACTGCAGGCGGTCAAGCCTTACATCATTTACTTTTTTAAGTTTTGGAATGATCGACGCAGCATCTGCATAGGTGGTATGAAAATCATTTGACGTAAAATCAATAAAGGTTTTATCGACATCGGGTAATCCCTTAATGGATATATCGCCATTCAGGTAAGTATCATGTCCCGCCTGCAATACAATTCCTTTGCCCATCAGGTTTTCGATGGTGCCATGCAAACTGCCTGTCAGGTTTACCCGGCGGTTCCAGTCGCCCAGCTCAGGCGCAAAGAAAGCAACATCATCGCTGTGGATCTCTGCATTTTTAAATATACCATGTAAACGAACTTTTTCAATGAATTCTCCCATATCGTCAAATTCATCGTACTTCATCACGAAGTAATTGGTAAGATGACTTTTATCGGTCCTGATATCAAGATTGGAAAATTCCATGGCGCGTGGCTGCCATTTCACGTTGGCGGTAAATGATTTTACTTCAAAACCGCTCCTTTCCTTGGTGCTGATTTTTATATTCGCGTGGATGGTATCTTTTATGTAGGAGAAATTTTTGAAGTCTGCATTTATTTTGGAAAATTGAATGTGCTGCCCGTCAAAATAGTAATAAGCAGGTCTTCCATTTTGCTTTTCTGTCTTAAATGTTCCGTTGCTGATATTAAAATGGTCGGCCTTCATCACCCATCCATCAGGGTTCCAGAACAAGGCAGTATCTGCAGGATCTCTTTTTGTTGGCAGTGGTTTATAAGGCCGTGTACCTTCGTAGTTGCCCAGTGTAAATATGGGTTCATCTATCACGAGACTTTTAACGTCAACGAGTTTCTTAGAAAAATTAATTTCTTTAGCGTCGAGTTGGAGCGATCGCAGGTAAAGCCCCATATCTTCCCCCCGCCAGCCATCGCGTTTCAGGAAATGTATATTGGCGAGTTCCACCTGCTTCAGGTCCAGTTCGATTCCTTTTTTTGTACTGTCTTTTTTTCCACCGGAGAAATAATCAGCGATGAACTGGTAGTTCCATATAGAATCTTTCCGCTGCATTTTTATCACAGCATCTTCCAGCCCGATGTATTCAAGGCTAACCTTGTCTTTCAGAAAAAACCAATCAGTAATCCGCACATTTAATTTGCCTGCATACAACAGGGTATCCTTGTTTTTATCTTCCACGTACGTGCCTTCCAGCGCCATTTTGTTGAACAGGGAAAAGTTGACATGGGTAATCGATACTTTGGTGCCGAGTTCTTTTGAAAAACGCGATGAAGCTTCCCGCACGATCCAGTTTTGAACAGGTGTGGTTTGAATAAGGAGCACGATGGTAATGAGGAGAAGCAGCAATACCAACAAACCGCGGAAAAAATATTTAGGATATACAACACCGGTAGCGGTAGCCAGTAAAACAATACTCAATAATATCCAGGAATTGGGAAATACGATGATGGCAGTTAAGTAACCCAACAGCAGCGTCAGTAGCGTATAAACTTTTATTTTCCCGATTCGTTTCAGGGGTTACAGTATTTGTGTAAAAATAGGTAATCAACACCAGTGTGCAAATTCAGTACCAATGGCGTTTCCATCTGAAATTTCCTTAATGGATTAAACATTATTTAATAGCTGCGGAGGATCGCCTGTTTTACAAAACGTCTTTGGGGCGCGTATTGTAACAAAACGAGGTTTTATTTAACGCTGATTTAGCAGAAGATGTCTCCAGTCAAGATTTCTACCGGATACAAACACATCATTAACCGTCAGTAGTTTTTGGCCGGGTCCTTCATGCCTTTACTTTGATTGTATTGCCGTGACTGTCCAACAGGGATTGAAAGGCTTTGCCATTGCTGGTCTTTTATCAGCCGGCCGATGTATACAATTTGGCCTACATGATAAGGATAATGGGCCATTTGCCGGTTGATCGCATCTATTGCCAGCAGCCCTTCCCGGCGGATATACACGGTTTTCATCAAATCTTCTTCAGACAGCCTTGCCAGCGCATCAAACATGCAGTTCCATCCCTCCTCCCACAACTGGATTAAGTCCTGTTTCGGCCTGGGAGCGGTATTGAATTCTCCATCACGGTCGCGCCATTCTTTTTCACCATCTTCTGCCAGGAAATTGGTCCAGCGGCTCAGCATATTTCCGTTCATGTGCTGGACGATGACGGCAATGCTGTTGCTGGCAGGGTTTGGTTGAAACAGGAAGTCGGCATCGGACAATTGAACAAATGTTTTATCGCCCAGGTCCTTATAATATTTCAGGCGTTTGATAGCCGTTTGCAGGTAAGCATTTCCCGGAGTTGTCATGGCTTGTTAAATTTGAACCACAAATTTATTAAAGGAGCGGAAGAAAATAATGTCGCAGGGGCAACAAAAAAGGACCGGCCGGTCCTTTTTATATAAACTATAATCTCTCTTTATAGAATTTAATTAATAACCTTCGGCACCGTCATCTCCGCGTTTATCCGCCACGGCTTCAAATTTTCCGTTAGGCAATGCCTTGATAACTTCGGTCCTGCCGATATTACCACGAACGGTTACTTTATAGCCCATAGCTTTTAATTGCTCTATAACGGTAACGGGAAAGTCTTTTTCCGCATAAATTTCATCGGGCTGCCACTGGTGATGAAATTTTGGTTTGTATACTGCATCTTCCGTGCTAAGGTCGAATTCCAGCATATCTACCAGTGTTTGATACACCGAGGTGGGAATAGTGGTGCCACCGGGTGTCCCGAGTACGATATAGGGCTTGTTGTTTTTCAGTACTATGGTGGGTGTCATGCTGCTCAGCATTCTTTTGCCCGGTGCAATGGCATTGGCTTCGGCGCCAACAGCGCCATACATATTCGGTACGCCAGGTTTTACACTAAAATCGTCCATCTCATTGTTGAGCAGGAACCCTGCACCGCCTACAACGGTTTTACAGCCATAGCCACCATTCAGCGTGGTGGTAATAGATACGGCATTGCCCATTTTATCAATGATGCTGAGGTGCGTGGTTTCTTCACTTTCCGGGTTGATATTTCCAGCCTGTGTCGTAGTGCTGTTGCCCGCTTTACCGGGCGAATAATCGCTCATGCGTTCTTTGATATAATCTGCGCTGGTGAGCTTTTTTACCGGCACTTTTACAAAATCTGCGTCGCCCATAAATTTCGCACGGTCGGCATAGGCCCTTCTTTCTGCTTCTACCATGAGCTGAATGGCGCCTGCAGACAGGAAGCCCATCTTCGCTATGTTTTTATCTTCAATCATCTTCATGGTTTGATTGATGATGATACCGCCGCTGCTGGGCAGTGGCATAGTGACAATGGTATATGCTTTATAGGGGAATTGCATGGCTGTTCTTTCCTTTGCCTGGTAGTTTTTCAAATCTTCCAGTGTAATCAGGCCATTGCCGCGTTTCATTTCTTCCACGATCAACCGGGCCGTTTCTCCCTCGTAAAATCCTTTTTGCCCCAGGTCGCGGATGCGTTTCAGTGTGTTGGCGAGATCTTTTTGTACCAGGGTATCGCCAGCCTTCCACTTACCAGCTTTTACAAATGCTGGTTCGCGGGTACTGTATTTCAGAAATGATTCCCTGGTTGCATTGAGTGAATTGGCCTCGTTCTCTGTTATTGCAAATCCTTTTTCTGCCAGCTCAATAGCCGGTTCGATCAGGGTTTTAAATGGCAGCTTTGCATATTTGTGCGAAGCAAATAAACCAGCAATGGTTCCGGGAACACCGGAAGCAAGATGTCCGCTTTGGCTGAGGGCCATTTGTGCATTGCCGTTTTTATCAAGGTACATATCGCGGCTGGCGGCTGCCGGTGCTTTTTCGCGGTAGTCAAGTGCTACTGTTTTTCCATTGGACAATTTGGCCAC
The DNA here is from genome assembly GCA_044223995.1 of Chitinophagaceae bacterium. Taxonomy (GTDB): domain Bacteria; phylum Bacteroidota; class Bacteroidia; order Chitinophagales; family Chitinophagaceae; genus JACMLD01. The sequence goes on along the minus strand of JBGALE010000005.1, from coordinate 102,479 downwards.
CATAAAGCCACCGCCACCGATATTGCCTGCGCCAGGATACACAACGGCAAGTGCCAGTTGTGTTGCAATGGCAGCGTCTATCGCATTGCCACCTTTTTTCAGCATGGCTACTCCGGCCTTGCTGGCCAGCGGATGTGCCGAAACAACTGCTCCGTTGCTGCAGTTGATTTTTTTCTGGATAGAATACTGGTAGGGATTAACTGAAGCCGATGATGCCTGCTTTTGAGCAAGGGTATTCATCATCACACACAGTGAAAAAACACCGGTAAAAAGTAATGACCTGCGCTGCATATTTTTTGTGTTGTATAAATTGAAAATTACAGAACTAAAATTAATGTGGCAGTTTTTTGTTAATGCTAAATGTTTTAATTTCGAAATATCGACGAACCTCGCAAAGAACAATCCATACCCACAACCAAGACAACACAAAACAAACTGGGAATTTTATGAGAAAAGTTATCTACGCACTTCGCCTTACAGGCATGGTTACCCTTTTGTTACTGGCATTTCAATGGGCATCGGCTCAAACCGGAACAGTAAAAGGTACGGTGAAGGACGCCAATGGCAGCCCCTTACCTGGTGCTTCCGTTACCGTTCAGGGCAGAAAAACAGGTACCACCACCGATGTAAATGGTAGCTATACGCTCAAACTGCCGCCAGGCCAATATACACTGGTGGTGACCTTCGTTGGGCAGTCTGCACAAAAGATGGTAGTGAACGTGGGCAATAATGCCGTGGTGCAGCAGGATTTTACCACTACTGAAGTATCCGATTTGAGCGGGGTAGTGGTCGTTGGTTCCCGTTCGCGCGATGCAAGAAGTAAAATTTCCACACCGGTTCCGGTAGATGTTATCCGTACAAAGGACATCAAACCATTTGCACAAAATGATCTTACGCAATTACTGACTTATACAGCGCCTTCCTTTCAATCGGCCCGTCAAACAGTAACAGATGGTACCGACCATATTGACCCGGCTGGCTTGCGTGGACTGGGGCCTGATCAAACATTGGTACTGGTGAATGGAAAGCGCAGGCATAATACCGCACTGGTGAATATCAATGGTTCTGTTGGCCGCGGTTCTGTAGGTACAGACCTCAATGCCATTCCCGTGGCAGCCATTGAGCGCATTGAGGTATTAAGGGATGGCGCTGCTGCACAATATGGCTCAGACGCCATAGCCGGTGTTATCAACGTAGTATTGAAGAAGAGCTTCAATGGCTTTAATGTATCTGCTACGACCGGCCAGAATTTTACAAATATGCCTTACAATGGCGGCACTAAAATAAATGATGGATTAAATACACAGGTTGACTTCAGCGGTGGTTTTGCCAATAAAAACGGCGGCTACATGAATTTGAGTGGTCAATGGTTGCGCCGCGATAAAACCAACCGCAGTGGGTTAGACAACATTCCATTGGTATACCTCGGTAATGCAGGTGCATTTCCTACCAATCCCAATCCAACTGCAGTTGTCAGCAATACTGATTACAGGCGCTGGCTGATCGATCAGGATGCCGCGATAGTAAAACAGCGTGGTTACGACCGTCATAATATTGTTGCAGGAAACTCTTACTCCAATAACCTGGAAGCTGTCCTGAATGCTGGTGCAAAGCTTGGTGACAATGCGGATTTTTATTTTACTGCCATTGCATCACACCGTGAAGGGGAGGCCACCGGTTTCAGCCGCAATCCCAATTCTGTGTCGCAACAACCTGTTTTGGCAAATGGCCAGCGTTATTACTACGATGGTTTTCTTCCGCAGATTGCACCAACCATTGAAGACTGGTCAGGCATCATTGGTTTTCATGGAAACGCCGGTGCATGGGATATCGACCTGAGCAATACTATTGGTAAAAACAGTATTTGGTATGATATTCATAATACCGGTAATGCATCACTTGCTGCTTCCAATAATGTGCAGACTGAGTTTTATGCAGGTAAATTATCATTCCTGCAAAATACCGCCAACCTTGATGTGAGCCGTAAATTCAATTTCGCCAATCACAATTCCATGAACCTTGCGTTTGGCGGTGAATACCGTTACGAACAGTTCCGCATCAACCAGGGTGAAACGAATTCATATATTAATGGTGGCAGGATAGCATCTGTTGATCCCATTCCACCATATCCGGGAACAGTGCTTTATACCACTTTTGGCCCGGTTACCCCGGCATCCGGTTCACAGGTATTCCCGGGATTTAAAGACGTTGATGCCATCAAGGCAAAAAGAGATATATATGCAGGCTATGGCGATTTGGAATTTAACCTGGGAAAATTGTTGATCGATGCGGCTGGCCGTTATGAAATTTATAAAGAGTTCCAGCAGGATTATAATAACCTGAGCGGTAAATTGACAGGCCGTTATGAACTGTCGCGCAATTTTGCCATCCGTGGTTCTGTCAGCAATGGTTTCCGTGCACCATCCCTGCACCAGCGGTATTTTCAAAATACGTCTACGCAATTTGTAGGTGGGTTGCCTTCCAATTCATTAACAGCAAACAACTATAACCCGATTGTAAGAAATGCATTTGGTATCAAAGAATTGAAACCGGAAAAATCAACCAGCTATACACTGGGCTTTACCGGTAAAGTGGGAACGGGTATTACGTTTACGGTAGATGGTTATTTTATTTCTATAAAGGATCGTATTGTTTTATCAACTGCATTTAACCGCAGCAACCCATTGGTGAATAAAATTCTCAACGACTATGGTGTTGATCCTTCTACCTCTGCCTTGCAGTTCTGGACCAATGCGGTGAATACAGAAACAAAAGGTATCGATGCGGTGATAACAGATCGTTTCAGGCTGGGTAGTGGTAATGCCATCCTTTCCCTGGCAGCCAACTTCAACCGCAACGATGTGGTAGGCCCTTTGCATACCAATTCGGTTATTGAAGATGCTAAAAACAATCCAAGCTTAACGGATCCTTCTGTCAACCCGGCCAATGACCTTGCGTATACTTTGTTTGACCGGCAGCAGCGTGGCCGTATTGAAACGGGTCAGCCAAAAAGTAAAATCAATCTGACGTTTAGTTATTCCATTAAAAACTGGGATTTCCTTGCACGCGCTGTTCGCTTTGGTGAAGTACAGTTCCTGAATAATGTTGATCCCAATTCAAGAAGGAAGACAGATAATTTTTACTGGAATGATGTGGGATTGGGTACCGACCAGGTATTCAGTGCAAAAATTACTACTGATCTCGTAGTGACTTACAGGTTCTGTGCCGGTGTTTCATTGTCAGCAGGTGGTAACAATATATTTGATATATATCCTGACAGGGTATTTATTGATCCCCGGAACGATCCTGCATCTGTGTATGCCGATCCTACCAACCCGCAATCATTCCCCAGCGCTACGAAGAGTACAACAGGTTACAGTGCCGGGCGTGATGCATCCAATCGCGGCAGGTTTTTATTCGGCGCCAACCAGTTTGGATTCAACGGACGTTATCTCTTTACACGTTTGAGTATAGATATCGGGCAATTGAAAAATTGTAAAGCACCGGTGAAACCAAAACTGTTGCCTCCTCCGCCACCGGTAGTTGTTGAAAAACCAAAAGACACTGATGGTGATGGCGTTCCAGATGCTGAAGATGATTGCCCCACTGTAGCCGGATTAAAAGCTTTCAAAGGTTGCCCGGACACAGATGGTGATGGAGTACCTGATAAAGATGATGCCTGTCCAACCGTTGCGGGACCAAAAATTTTCAATGGATGTCCTGATACTGATGGTGACGGTATTGCTGATAAGGATGATAAATGTCCTACTACCGCAGGATTGGCAAAATATGGTGGCTGCCCCATGCCTGATAAAGACAAGGATGGTGTGGCAGATGAAGAAGACAAATGCCCCGAACTGGCAGGGCCTGCCTCCAATGGTGGTTGCCCGATTGTAAAAGAAGAAGTGATTAAAAAAGTAGCAGTGGCTGCACAAAACATTTTATTCTCTTCAGGTAAAACAACTTTGCTGAAACAATCATTCAAGTCGCTCGATAATGTGGTGGATATTCTGAATCAGTATCCCGATTTAAAATTATCGATTGAAGGCCATACCGATAATACCGGTACTGCAGACAAAAACATGCTGTTAAGCCAGGGACGTGCAAATGCTGTAAAAACATATATCACCGGAAGGGGTATCAGCGAGGGCCGTATTAATTCTACCGGCTTTGGACAGGATAAACCAATTGTTCCCAATGATAATGCAGCCAATAGGGCAAAGAACAGGAGGGTGGAACTTAAGCTGAGTTATTAATTCCATAATAGAATTGATTCCTGCATGAAAATTCAAAACCCCGGTCCTGCTATATGCGCGACTGGGGTTCTTTTTGTTTGATGGCTATTTAAACGATATAAGTCTTAATTATCTTTTTTGTCTTTCCCGCCAAATAGTTTTTGAAAAAATCCCTTCTTCTTTTTTTCGGGTGCAGGCGGTGTAGCCTGTGATTTATCTTCAGTTTTTAATTCTTCTTTTTTGGGCGGTTTGGTGGCTTCGTTTAATATTTTCTTTTCTTCCGGGTTCAATGTTGATTCAATTGGCACATGCGAAGTGTCTTTGTCGAAATTGATATAATCACCTGCACCACCATTGCCCTGGTCGCTGCCTTCGGCACCGGGCGGAGGATTCTTTTCAATGAAAGGGTCCCAGTCCATCAGCATCCGGTTGTCCATATTTTCCGGTTGCAGAAAACGGGCATCTTTTTCAATGCCCAGTGTTTTATCGGCATACACTTTCTGAAAGAAATATTCCCAGATGGGCATCGCAGCACGGCCACCATAACCAAGGCCGCCTTCCAATCGTATGAAACGATCATCGCAACCAATCCAGGTACCTGCCAGTAACTGTGGCGAGTAACCGATAAACCATGCATCGGAGTTATCATTGGTCGTTCCTGTTTTGCCACCCATTTCCGCTGCACCTAAGCGGCCGCGTAAGCCTGCTGCTGTTCCAAAGTCAACCGGTCCCTGCATCATTTTTACCATCGTATAAGCTGCCTGCTCACTGATTACCTGTTTCATATTCGTCTGGAAAGATTCCAGCACGTTTCCATTTTTATCTTCAATACGGGTAATATAAATGGGTTTGGTACTGATACCACGGTTGGGAAACATAGTATAACCCCAGAGCATTTCATACATGGACAAGTCGCAGGCACCAAGCGCCATAGAAGGGTAGGGCTCTACTTTTGTCTGTATGTTTACCTGCTTAAGGAAATTACTGAATCGTGTGGGCGTCACCTGCTTCATGATGTATGCAGACGCGCAGTTCATCGACCATGTTAATGCAGTGGACATGGTTACTACACCGCCGCCTTTGCCGCAGCCTCCTTTGGCGGGAACCAAACCATAACCTGGAAAATTCTGTGCCTGGTTTTCTACCGGTGTTTCCGGTGTGAAACCTGCCTCTTCGATGGCTTCGCAATACAGGAAGGGTTTAATGGATGAACCTACCTGGCGTTTGGTATCGATGTTTACGTGATCGTATTTATAAGTTTTAAAATCAATACCCCCCACCCATGCTTTTACTTCGCCGGTAATAGGATCCATGACCATGAAGGAAGTTTGCAGCATTTGTTTGGTATACTTGATAGAATCGTACGGTGTCATGATGGTATCTTTTTCCCGCTGCGCATTCCAGGCAAATACTTTCATTTCTGTTTTTGTATGAAATGCCTTTTTGATTTCTTCATCGCTGGCGCCATCGTCCTTCATGCTTTTCCAGCGATCGCTGTTTCTCATAGCGGAATTCAATACGTTTTCATATTCCTTCCAAACCTTACCCGACTTAATGGAACTTTGTGCACTCAATACTTTTTGCAGGGTAGGCATGTGTTTAGCCACCGCTTCTTCTGCATACAATTGCATGCGCGGGTTAATGGTGGTATAAATGCGCAGGCCATCGCGGTAGATATCATATGGCTTACCGGTGGCAGGGTTTTTATTGTCCTTGCACCATTTCTTGATTTCATTTCTTATTTCTTCGCGGAAATAAGGGGCAAGACCGGCATTCTCGTCCTGCTTCTTATAATTTAACTGTATGGGTTTCAGTTTCAGTTTGGCTGCTTCCGGTTCTGTGAGGTAACCGTTTTTCACCATTTGGTTCATCACGGTATTCCTGCGGTCAAGTGCTGCTTTGGGATTTCTGCGTGGATTGTATACTGCATTTCCTTTTAGCATACCAATTAACACGGCCGCTTCTTCCACGCTTAGCCTGTCGGGTTCTTTCTGGAAAAAAGTTAGGGAAGCATTCCGGATGCCATATACGTTGTCACTGAATGGAACCGTATTGAGGTACAATGCCAGTATTTCTTCCTTGGTAAAATTGCGTTCCAGTTTTACGGCAATGATCCACTCTTTGAATTTTTGAATGATGCGAACGAATCGGTTTTTTGCCCGTTCGGCAAACATATTCAGTGCCAACTGTTGTGTAATGGTACTGGCACCACCTTCTTTGCCCAGAAAAATAACTGCCCTTGCCACAGAACGGCCATCAATACCTGAGTGATCATAAAAACGTTCGTCTTCTGTAGCTACCAGTGCATCAATGACATGCTTGGAAATATCCCGGTAACGAACATTGCTGCGGTTGCCGCGATCGAGGTAATATTTTCCCATCAAAGTTCCGTCGCTGGCATACAGTTCAGTGGCCTGTAATACAGAGGGGTTTTCCAATTCTTCCAGTGAAGGCATTTCGCCAAATACACCGAAGTTGATAAGTACCAGGAAAAGAATAAAAGAACCGATACCGATTCCTACTATCTTCCAGAAAATACTAACAGATTTTTTCATATCTAAAAAATGAGTGTTGGAATAGGAGCAAAAACCTTACCCGAAAATAATAAATTAGCCAGGCGTCCGAAATAAAGTATTCTTAATTAAAAAGTCGCCAGTTAAAACAGGTTGGGGTAGAACTGTGCCAGGAATTTCTTATAGGCCGGGATATCCTTGCTGTTCTTCAAAATCTCCAGGTTGGCATCTGTAATTAATACGAAACTGTATTTGGCTGCCGGCATCCAGGGGATAATTTCGGAGGCAGCCAGCTTTCTTGCTTTTTCCACGTAGTCGAGCGCAGCGGCCGCATTGTCGAATTTACCGAATAGTATCAGGCGCAGGTCGTCGTTAATGGCCAATGGGGTGATGCCAATCTGCTTATTGTAATATTTTTCCTGGTTGTACCTGTTGAATGCATTCCTCGCTTCAGAAACATACACCGGGTCCACCTTGTCCATTACGAGTACGGCATAATGTGGTTGATCAGGTGCATTGGAATAGGGCGATACAACAGAAGAAGGTTTCTTCACGATTTGCACCGAATCTGCCCTGGGCTTTATGATGGTATTGACAATTTTACTGCTGTCGGGCTTTGCTGGTTTATTGTTCAATTGGTTATTATCTGTTATTGCGACAGGCGCTACGATGCGTGGTTCGCTGTTGACAGTATCCTCCGCCGGCCGTTCAATCTTCAGGTTGGTCAGGTATTCTTCTATTTGTTGCCGTCTTCCCAGTACATTGATGAGGTTTTGCGATTTGGCAGCCATGGGTGAGCCAGGATACATACTCACAATATTTTTCAGCACAGCAATGGCGGCAGAATCATTTCGCTGCTGTATATGGTACACCGATTCGATGTATAACAATTGCGGGCTCCAGTAATGACGGCCGTATAAACTATCGGCAGTATGTTTGGTGCTCAGGGCTTCATCAAATTTTCCCTCGATGAAAAGGTTATAGATATTATCGTACAGTGCAGCGCCTTCTCTTTTATGCGCACTGTCAATATCACCGGGATGCTGCAATACAGCATTGAGTTTGCCTTTTGCAAATTTCGCCTGCATATCACTCTTCACCTTGGCCATCTTTTGTGTATCGCCGATTTTCGAATAACAATAGTACAGGTTGAACAAAGTTTGTTCTTCAAATGGGTTATTGGGAAAATCGCTCAGCAATTTCTCGTAGGCATCAATAGCAGCGGGATAGTCTTCGAGTCCATCCTGCAATGCTTTGCCCAGTTCAAACCTTGCATTCATTACAGAATCCTGCGATTGCTTCATCTTTTGTGCCGTGGTCGGAACATTTTCCAGCAGGGATTCAAAACTGAGTGGTTTTGTAACATCAGTATTGGTCAGTGCAGTTGCATCATCTGTGATATTTTTTCCGGAAGGCGCTGCAGAACGGAGGGCAGCACTGCGGCGCCAGTTATCGGCGTTGGGCCGGTTGCCCCATTTTGATCTGAACTCAGAAAAACCTTTGCTCTTCAGGGTTATATTTGAAAAATACCAGTCGCCTTTATCAGCGGTTCCAAAAAGATCCACCGGGGCAGCGTTGTTGGGTGTAAAGCCAGGCCCTGCATTCCCAAAATTGGGTTCTTCTTCTTTCAGGCCTTGCTGTTTGCGAAGTTGTTTGACCAGTTTCTTGATATACGCATCACGATCTGCCTGTGGCATCGCTGCTAATTTTTGCAGGCTGTCCTGCCTTGCAATAATATCCAACTGGCCGGAAATGATGGCGAGCGCCGATTTGCGATCGTTGTATGTTGCCAGTTGTTTGGGATTTACTATACTCACGTCCACGCTATCATAGCAGCGTTTGGCTTCGCCAAACAATTTTTGTGAAAAGGCGATATCACCGAGTGAAAGAAATGATTTACTTTTTTGCTGGGGGTTGCCGACACTGTATTTAATACTTTTTCCTAATAAGTTTTTTGCACCGGCTGCATTGTTTCGGTCGAGTTCCATTTGTGCAGCAGCGTAATAAATGATATCCCGGTAACCAACATATTTATCGCGGCGCGCCATTTTTACCAGTTCATTGATAGCGTGCTGTACTGCTTTTTCATCCGTGCCATTGTCCTGGCGTATGGCATTCAGTATAGAATATACTTCAAGCACCGGGTCGATGGTATGTTTGCTGGTTTTCTCATAAAATTCTTTTGCAAGGTCGTTACGGTGTGTTTTTTCATACAACTGCGCCACCAGGTATTCCCATCTTGCTTTTTCCTGCTGGCTGCCTGCATTGTCCAGCGCCAGTTCCAGGTGGATGGCCGCACTGTCGTATATATTTTGGTTATAGAAATACCAGGCTTCTACTTCTTCCAAATCGGTTTTCAGCCGGGAAGGAAACAGCGGATCATTGCGAAGCGTTTGAATAAGGCCGGCCGCTTCGGGCAGTTCGTCATTGGCGAGGAAAGTCTTTATTTGCCACAGCAACGATTCATTCCTGCTGGGTGGCCGGGTAAAGACTTTCTGTACGATGTTTCTTTTTTCTTTGGTCGATATGGAAAATGCACTGCCGCCTTCATTGGAATTACTGCCGATTACTTTATCGTACCCATCCTTTTCCTTGGGGGAAAAAGCATAATTGAGGTATTGAAAAGTGAGGTAAGCCGAATCAAAATCTTTTTTGAAAAAATAGGCTTTGCCAATCAGCAGGTACATATTGTCGACCCAGTTGCTCCGCAGGTCGTGCAGGAGAACGCCAGCCGTTGATTTGTATATAACGGAATCGAGATCGTTTTTGTAACGGGAAGTACCTTCAATGCTGTAATTGTAAAAAGACAGTAACTGGTTGTAATCGTCTTTGTGATCCGCTTTGGCGCGTGACAGTACTTCGTTTAGTTTTTCGTTCGCGTTAAAATAGTAATTGTAATGGGAGGTCGTGTTCTGCATGAACTTCCGGGGAATGGTAAATTTTTTATCACCTGTTTTTTCGGAAGCCAGTTTGCGGTTCTCAAATTTTTTGGGTTTGGGCAATTCAAGTGTAATGCCCGGTTGCGCCTTTGCAACAGTGGCAGCCATGAGAAAGAAAACAAATGCCAGTATCCTGATCGGGTTCTTGTCCATTATAAGCCGCAAACTAAACTCTTAATAACTGATTTTCAAGAAATTTATTTTAGGTTGACCCAAATAATTACAATGCAAAATTAACAGGCAGTTCACCTGTTTTGGCTAACTTTAATGGACAAAATTCTCGTCCGGGCGGGCAACCGGCTCCGGCAAACAGTTAACAAGCGTAAAAGAGCGGTTACTATGGCAAAGGTTTTTGATGCAGATTCCACCCTCAAGCGTTTGCGCAACCGGTACAGGCTGGTGGTGATGAACGACGATACCTACGAGGAAGTGGTAACATTTAAATTATCCAGGCTGAGCGTTTATGTATTATTGAGCACAATATTTGTTGTACTGACAGGCCTCACAGTGGCCCTGATTGTGTTTACCCCCCTGAAATTGTACATTCCGGGGTATGGAGATGTGAATAACACGAGGGAGCTTCGTGAACTAAAAATACGGACAGATTCGTTAGAGCAGGCGGTGAAGTACAAAGATCAGTACTTAGACAACCTGAAAGGCGTTTTGCAGGGGAATGTTTCGGTAAAGCTGGACACAACGGCGTTGAAAATACCAACACCTGAAAAGATAAACGACTAAATCTGATATACTATGTTTAATGGGAAATCCAAATCCGAATTTGCTTCCGAAACAAGCGGCAGCAATGCAGCCAGTCTCATCAGTGCAGGCACTACCCTGAAAGGAGACATTACTTCCAATTCCGATCTCCGCATTGACGGAACACTTATCGGGAATATCAACAGTACAGCGAAAGTGATTATCGGCGCCAGTGGTGTGGTAGAAGGCGATCTGCATGGTCAGCAGGCTGATATACTGGGTAAGGTAAGCGGTACTGTTAAAGTAAAAGAGTTATTGCAACTGAAAGGCAACAGCGTGGTCAATGGAAACATCCAGGCAGGTAAGCTGCAGGTGGAACCGACCTCTACCTTTAATGGAGAATGTCATATGCTAAGTGCTTCCATGTCGGACAAAGAAGTGGAAAAGCACCGCCTGGAAAAACCAGCCGATAAAAACGCACTTGTCGCCTGATAATAATAAAAATGATGTATTGCGCTATGCAGGGCTTACGATGCAGATTTTTGTAAGCCTTGCACTGGCATTGTACCTGGGTAAGAAAGCAGATGAATGGTTAAAGCTTTCTTCCCCGGTATTTATATGGATATTACCTTTGCTGCTGCTGGTGGGCCTGATAATAAAACTGGTCATAGAAACCGGCCGCAAACGAAATGACAAGCAAGACCCCCGCTAAGAAATTATTCATTCCCGTCGTCATATTTTTCATCATTACCAATGCCCTGCTGATCGGGTTAAAAACCCGGCTGGGAAAATGGGGTATTGATCAATCGGTGACCATTATTGGCAACCTGGTACTGTTTGTTGTTACAATCGCTTCGCTGCTTATGTACCAGCAGGCGATGAAACAGGCCTCCACCGCTGCTTTTCTCCGGAATACCTATAGCGGGCTGCTGATAAAACTTTTTGTCTGCATGGCTGCGGTACTCGTATATGCCATGGCAGTGGGGAGTGCCGTTAACAAAGGCGCCATTTTTACCTGCATGTTTTTTTATTTTGTATATACCTTTATCGAGATACGCAGCCTGTTGCGCTGGAACAAAGAGAGAAAAAATGCCTAAGCAGGAATACCCGCTTAAATATCTTGAACATTATATCCCCGTGGGATCGGGTGCGCTCACGCTACAGTTGTTACAGCAATATAAAGTGCACCTAACTATTACGAGAGAACGAAAATCGGTATTGGGCGATTACCGCCATGCGCTGGATACAAAAGCGCACCGAATTAGTGTCAATGGCAATCTTAATAAATATGCATTCCTGATTACATTGATACATGAACTTGCACACCTGGTTACATTTATACAATTTGGCAACGGGGTACAGGCACATGGAAAAGAATGGAAACATTTATACAAAGTTCTCCTGGTCCAGTTTATGAACCTGGATATTTTCCCTGCTGATATTATCGCCTCATTAAAATCTTCGCTGCATAATTTACCAGCCAGCAGTTGTGCCGATGAAGACCTGATGCGCGTACTGCGCAATTATGATAAAAAAACCGACGGTGCATTGCTCGTGGAAGAACTTCCCGATGGGGCATTGTTTGCACTGGATGACGGCAAAATATTCAGGAAGGGTCCGCAACTCAGGAAACGTTTTCAATGTGTGGAAGTGAAAACCGGCAAGCTCTACCTGTTCAGTCCCATCTACGAGGTAAAGAAAGTTTCTTAGAATCTTTTCTAACATGCAACTTTCTTTTTTTATTACTGGTCTCTAAGGAAACTTACAGTACAATACATTTGTACCAGCAAAAAATACCCAAACATCATTCATAAAATCTAAAAACACAGGCTATGAAGAAAATTGTATTTTGTTTACTGACCGTAACGGCATTGGCTACACGCACCCAGGCACAGACAGAAAAGGGTGATTGGCTGGTAGGTGGCAACATGACGATTAATACCACCAGTGGTAACAGCCAGTTTACCCTGCAGCCTTCAGCCGGATATTTCTTTGCACATAACTTTGCTGCGGGCGCAGAATTCCTGCTGAGCTTTGGAAAATTTGGCGATGAAAAAACAACAACCGTTGGTATCGGCCCTTTTGCACGTTATTATTTTGATTTGAAAGAAGGACATTTTAAACCATTGCTCCATGCATCGATTGATTTTGCCAATCAAACAACCAAGATTCCTGTTGGCAACACAACAGTGAAAACAAGTAATTCAGTAACCAGCTTTTTTATCGGGGCCGGTGGTGCTTATTTTATCAATGACAATGTGGCGCTGGAAGGGATAGCAGGTTATAATAACAGTAAGGTGGAAAATTTATCGGCACAGGGTGGTTTCCTGTTTCGTGTGGGCTTCCAGGTGCATTTACTGGGAAGTGAAGTGAAGAGAAAATAAAATTCGAACCTGGATATTATATTATTAAAGGATTTGCGGCCGGCTGAAAGCCGGCCGCACTATTTTTATAAATCTTTGATCATCCAAACATCACAACCAAAATGGCCGGTATTGCCCATCGGTCCGTTTAAATAGGTGAAACCAAATTTTTCGTACACGCTTACTGCCTTTTTTAGTTCCGGCATGGTTTCAAGATACACTTGCTTATATTCCATTTTCTTTGCTTCTTCCAGGCATTGATTGATGAGCAATCTTCCGAGGCCGGAACCTCTCGCATCCCCGCGCAGGTACATTTTTACCAACTCGCAAACACCGGCAGGAAGGCCGGGTGACGGGAAAATACCCGCACCACCCAGGATGCTGCCGTTTTCTTCTGCCACGAAATAAATACTCCCCGCCGTACGAAATAGTTCAAAGAGGTTATCCGTTGTAGGATCATAATAAACAGTGCCGGGTTTATTGGCGCCAAATTCTGCGAGTGATTCCCTGATGATAATGGCGAGGGCCGCGTTGTCGGCCATAGTTATATGCCTGATGCTGATGCCTGTACCTGTCATGCATCAAAAATACTGCATTGGCTAAATATGTGACTGATTATGCCAGTATGGCGAAGAGGCTGTATAAAACGGCGTATGATACAGCTATAATGATGAAGAAGATTTTTGTGGTGTTTTTCATAGAGGAAAGCAATTGAACAATTAGGGTATAAGCCATAAACGCATGCCACACTGGTATTATTTTATCCCGGGCGGTAACAATTTTACGATTCGGTTATCTTAACAATTTATTCAGCGATGGCTGCCAGACAAGACTTTCCGGGGCTCGGTGATGGCCCTTGTCTCCACGAATCCCGCTTTTTTGTAAACGGGCAGGGCATTGGGATGATCCAGTTGACAGGTATTCAGTTGTATCCATTTCGGCTGATAACTCCAAGCCTGCCGGATGGTCCAGTTCAGGAAGAAAGCACCCCATCCCTTGCCTACGAATGCGGGCAAGAGGCCAAAGTAGAGGATTTCGGTATATTCTTTTTCAATGATGAATTCTGCAAATCCTGCAGGCTGGTTGTCAACATACATAATGAATATGGAGATTTCAGGGGCATTTATCTTACTCAATAACTCGTCGTCGGGCATGACCATCCTGTCCAGCCAGTGAAAGGCGGCGCCCACACCATAATAATAACTGCGGTAAGTGCCTGCACTAATTGGTTTAGGCAGTTGCCGGAAGGATACATTTTCCCGGGCTGGTAACACGATGTGTGGGTTGGTATGCATTTCGAGAAAAGTAACCCGTGTATCTACATACCGGATGTCTGCAGTGGTAATCATATATACATCGATGGTTCTTCGTGCAAATTCTGATTTATTTCCGTCTGCGCAACCATGGTGCAAAAATAATTTCCCCGGATTTCTTTGTTGGAACAGGGAATAGATATATTTTTGATATCAAAATAATATCATAATAAATATAAGTATATGGAAAAGATTTTAAAACCAATGAGTGGTTACCTGGCTTTGATACTGAGTATCGCAGGCTTTTTTGGCGCTATTGCCTGCTTTATTACCGGGGCAAAACAAGGTGAAAATTCAAACACAGGATTGTTGGTACTTGCTGTATTGCTGATACTGCTTTCCGTATTTTTATTCAAAGGGATCATGATTGTAAACCCCAATCATTCCCGTGTATGCACTTTTTTTGGAAAATATGTAGGTACTGTAAAAGACAACGGGTTACTCTGGGTAAACCCTTTTTATTCCGGGTATAGGGTTTCGCTTCGTTCGCAGAACCTGAACGGACAGCAGTTGAAAGTAAATGATAAAATGGGCAATCCCATTGAAATAGCTGCCGTAATAGTTTGGCAGGTCAGTGATACTTATAAAGCTGCTTTTGAAGTAGCCGACTACCAGCAGTATGTCGGTATTCAGAGTGAGGCGGCAGTACGCCACCTCGCTACCAGTTGCCCATACGATCAGATGGAAGATCAGCATGCTGACATTACACTGCGCGATGGCGGTGAAAAGGTAAACGAAATGCTGGAACAGGAATTGAATGAACGCCTGGCACCGGCAGGTATTATCATCAAGGAAGCACGCATCAGTCACCTTGCCTATGCACCGGAAATTGCAGGCGCTATGCTGCAAAGGCAGCAGGCAACAGCCATTGTAGCAGCAAGGTTTAAAATTGTGGAAGGCGCGGTAGGTATGGTGGAACTGGCGCTGGAGCAGTTATCGAAAAAGCAAATTGTGAACCTCGATGAGGAAAGAAAGGCGGCCATGGTCAGCAACCTCATGGTAGTACTCTGCGGTGAAAAAGCTGCAACGCCTGTTTTGAATACAGGTACACTCTATCAATAATATCCAATGATTAAATAAGCGGGTTTCATGGCGGATAAAAAAAGTTTTGTTCTGCGAATTGATGAAGAAATATACAAGGCGCTCGAGAAATGGGCGGCAGATGACTTTCGCAGCGTTAACGGGCAGATAGAATGGATTATCCACCAGCAACTGAAGGAAGGAGGAAGGCTAAAAACCGATAAGGAAAATATTACAGGTAAATCAGCCGGTAAAAGCAAAAAATAATATTTGTGGAGTTGCATGCCGGTTAACTGGCTGATTTGCCTTTCTTAGGTCCCCTGCCAGATATAATAGCGAAAGCATAATTCAATTGCACGGCAATGATAAATGCGATGCTGATGTAAGGATTGATAAAACACAACAATGCGCCAAACAAATACAGGCACTGTGCAATGATGATCCTTTTGCGGATAGCAGTATCAATGGCTTTTAATTCTTCCGGGTCTTTGATCGAGACAAAATTATGTTTGCGGGCGTAGTTCCAGTGAATGTATAACAGCAGCCCCAGTAAAAAAATATTCAGCCAATAAATGGCGATGGCTAGTTTGAAAGCAGTATACTGTCCCAGGAAAGCTGTGGTAAAGGGGAGTAGTGATACCAGCAGTAAAAAAAACAACGCATTCCAGTTAAGATCGCGGTTATACCTTTCCATATAACTCAGTTGCAGCGACTGCCCGGTCCAGAAAATTCCCATTGTCATGAAACTCAGAAAATAGCTGAGGAATTTTGGCGCCAGCGTTTTCAATGCAGCCCATAATTCGGCTTCCGACTGGATATGTAATTCCGGTACTTTTATTTCCAGTACCAATAAAGTAAGTGCAATGGCAAATACGCCATCACTCAATGCTTCCACGCGGCCAATTTTTTGCCCTGCTATCTGGTTGTAATGTGTCATACGGTTAACTATTTATTCCGCGACGCTTTTCTTTTCCAGTTTTTTATGTATTGGTACCACCTGCATCAAAGCAGCAGACCCGTACCAGGGGTGCAATTCCATTACCAGTGAACCTGCTTTAACAGCAGGGTCGGAGGCTGTTAGTTGTCTTGCTTCTTCAATGGATTCAACATTGAAAATAAAAATACCTGCATATTGCTGTTCGTCGAGGAATGGCCCGGCGATGACCAGTTTTCCTTCTGCCGCCAGTTTTTGAATATTCCTCAGGTGTGCCATTTGCAGTTCGATCCTTGCCGCAGAGTCTTTCAGCCGGTTCGGTCCGGGCTTTAGGAAAGCCATCACATATTTTTTCATCCCATACTGATCTGCACCGAGGCGTTTGGCCAATGCTTCATCATACTGAGGCGCTTCTTCAAATGGAAGTGTTAGTTTAGTGTTTTCCCAACTGATGTTCAGTATTCCGCCGTTCGGTGCAGCATTCAACGTAATGGTTAATTTTTCTACTGAAGATGGTAAGGCTTCAACGGCAATGGGTACCCGAAGAACATCGGTGGTGGAATCGTAGTCAGTACCCCAAATTCCTGTCTTCTTATTAAACATCAGTGTCCATCCTGTTTGTGCAGGCATAGCAAAAAGTGTATATTTTCCTGCATCCAGTTTTTTATCCTTCATCGTGATGGCATGGTTCAATGTGATTTCGGAGGCATTGTTCGCGCCAACCCTCCAGAAACGATTGTAGGGCACTACTTCACCGAATATCTTCCTGCCCCTTACAGATGGCCGCCAGTAATTGATGGACATCTGCAGATCCCCACTGACGAAACTGACGGTATCCCTTGTCGTAAGCGGGCCAGCGGCACCATTCGACAACTGACGGCGAATCATTGTATTCACCAATGAATCATAGCTGATGGTTCGGTTAACCGTTCCTGTTATATTCAGGGAAGAACCGATGCCATCTATTTTTTGAATTTTATTGTTTTTGCCGAGGTAGAGTGTTAGTGTGCCCATGAGGTTACTGCCAACTTTCAGGATATCTTTTTCTTTGCGTTGAATCGTGTACACACGGTTGCCTACAAATGACAACTGGTTACCGGTGGCAGAAGCACCCACCTGTTTGGGAGCATAGAAGCCCATATAGGGAAACAGGAAAAATGTAGTGACATCGCCTTCATTGGATACAAATATTTTTGAAATGTTTCTCCTGGTTCTTATATCGGCTCCTTTTTTTACGACCAAAGTGGAAGAATCAGTTCCTGCTTCCAGCTTTGTTTCCTGGTCGGGGACCAATACACCGGCGGCAGAAGGTTTCCACGATTTGGAAGCCATGCTTTTTAAGGAACCATCGGCATTGTATGCACCGCGGCCTTCATACACGGTGATTCCCCTCGGAAGTGTAAGTAATTGTATGTGTATGCTGTCACCCTTAATTTCAAAGTGCTGGATAATTGTAGTGTCTTTTCCCAATGTATAAACAATCGTTCCGGCGTCATTACCCCCGGTTGTTGTTTTTTGGCCGAAGGCCGGAACAACGGCAAACAATGTCAGTAATGCCATGGATGCAAGCCTTATTGCTTTTCCTCCGTTGGTATATAAAAGCATATAGATTCTCTTTTTGTAAATAAATAATCGGATGGGCACAATACTAGATTATTTTTCCTTACAAAAAGGGGAATTTTTTTTGACTGGTTATGCCCTTGTTGACAATGGTTATTTGCCTCGAATTCTTAATTACTAATTGTTAATTGTCTACTCCGTCCGCAGGCTTTTAACCGGGTTGGCCAATGCCGCTTTGATCGCCTGCACACTTACCGTCAGTAAGGCAATCAGCAATGCTATCAAACCCGCTGCCAGGAAAATCCACCAGTCAATCTGAATGCGGAATGCAAAGTCCTGCAACCACGCATGCATAGCCCACCATGAAACGGGGAAAGCAATCAAAGCTGCAATGCCCACCAGTTTTAAGAAATCGCTGCTCAGCATCGTAACGAGGTTAGTGACGGAGGCGCCCAGTACTTTTCGAACACCAATTTCTTTTGTTCTTTGCTCAGACATATATGTAACCAGCCCAAATAACCCAAGACAGGCGATGAGTATGGCCAATACTGCAAAGGTGATGGCTACCTTACCTACACGCTGTTCGCTTTGGTACATATTATTGAATGAATCGTCGAGAAACCGGTAACTGAATGGCATTCCGGGCGCCATGGCTTTCCATTTGCCTTCCACCTGTTTAACCAGTGGCTGTATATTCGATGTATTTACCTTGAAGGAGATAAGCGAATTATCGTGGCCAAGCCGCAATCCCAGCGGAAAAATATTCTGCCGCAATGATTCATAGTGAAAGTTTTTAACAATGCCGATGATGTCGTACGACACTAGCCTCGAGCCATTTTGATCCTGGAAGTTAGAATAGATCTTTTTTCCAATCGGATCATCATAGCCAAGTACTTTAGCGGCCGTTTCATTTAATATAATGGCCGTTGAATCGGCTCCAAATTCCTTTGAAAAATTTCTTCCCTTGATGATTTGCATGCCCATTGTTTTTACATAATCATAGTCTACTACCCATGATTGCATCGACAGGGCGTTTTTCGAATCCATAGTGGCTTCCCTCGAATAACTGTTGTCACTCCGCGAGGAAGATGATACCGGGAGAAACCCACTCATCGTTGCTGTATTCACACCGGGGAGTTTCAGCACTTCGTTCTTAAACGATTCATCATTGCCGGCAAGGGCGCCACCTCCGTTAATGATCAGCACCTGGTCTTTGTTGAAACCGAGATTGGTGGTTTGAATGAAATGTATCTGGCGGTAAACTACTACAGTGCCAACGATTAGGAAAATGGAAACAAAAAATTGCAGCATCACCAACCCGCTCCGCAGGTAACTTTTCTTAAAACCGGTATTGATTTTCCCTTTCAATACACTAACCGGTTTGAATTTCGATAAAAAGAATGCGGGGTAACTTCCTGCAATGATGCCTACCACAAATGGCAGCGCGATAAGAAAGGGCAATACCCTCGGACTGAAAATACTGCCAATGGTAAGCGATTTTGATGCAATACCATTAAATAAAGGCAATGCGGCATACGCAATCGCAATAGCGAGGATCAAAGATAGTACCGCCATTAGTGACGATTCGGCCAGGAACTGTGCAATTAAATTCTTTTTTACCGTACCCAGTACTTTCCTGATGCCTACTTCTTTTGCACGGCTGGCACTTCTGGCTGTGGAAAGGTTGATAAAGTTGATACAGGCGATCAATAAAATAAATAAGGCAACTACCGTAAAAATGTAGACATATTGTATGTTGCCATTCGCTTCCAGTTCCGGGAAACGGGCGCTGTATAAATGTATTTTCGTCAGAGGTGTCAGCAAATACTGTAATTGATTGCCCGCCTTGTAAAAATCGTCCATGCTGGTAATGTTCATAAACTGTTTAGCCTGCGGCAGTATATATTTTGTGACCAGCTGCGGGAAATTCTTTTCAAATGCATGGTAATCGGTTCCTTTCTTCAGCCGTATATATGTCTGAAAATTATGACTTAGGTAATTGCCGAACTGGTATTCTACATTTTTCATGGACATCAAAAAGTCGAAATGAAAATGTGAATTGTGCGGCATGTTTTCAATCACCGCATTTATTTTGAAAGGCTTTTTGGAAATTTCGATGGCTTTTCCCAATACATCCGTGGTGCCAAAATATTTTTTTGCAGCGGTTTCGGAAATGACGACGGTATTGGGTTCGTCGAGGGCAGTTTTTGTATTGCCTGAAATGGCGGGCAGTGTAAATATGTTGAAGAACGTAGAGTCGACGTAGACGATATGCTGTTCACTGATATACTCATTTCCCTTTCTCACCAATTTGTCACCTTCACTGGCATAGATGCGGGTGTATTCTTCTACCTGTGGGTAATCACGTTTCAGGGTTGCCCCCATTGGGTCGCTGTTCACTGCCAGCTTCAATTCGTTACCGCCAAATTTTATATCTGCATCCACGCGGTAAATGCGGTCGGCGTCTTTATTGTATTTATCATAACTCAGTTCATCCACCACATACAATGCAATCAGGATAAAACAGGAAAGGCCAATGGCAAGGCCGGTGATATTGATGGCTGTAAATCCCTTGTTCTTCCAAAGATTGCGAAAGGCGATTTTGAAATAGTTCTTGATCATAACATGTATTTTGGCTGTCTTTGTTAGACGTTACATGTTTGCTCATGTTACAGGAAAGGGCAGATTTTTCAACTTATAATTTCAGGAGAGAAAACTTTGGGCAATAGACCGCTGGTAGTAATAAGTTGTAGGTTTTATATGCGGAGCTTACAACTTATAACCTATTACTTAAAACTTATTACTTACCTCCGTTCTTAAGGCAGTAAATGGTTCCGTCGGTGCTGGTAATAACCATATAATCGCCGGAAACAGCGGGTGATGAAAACACAGCACCCCATTTTAACTGCGCATTGATATAATCGACGTTGTTTTTTATGTATTTGTATAAATCGTCGCGAAATGAATCATCCGCCTTGAAATAAGTATCATGGTTGGCTGTATATCCATCTGTCACAAAAGTCCACCGGATTGCACCTGTTTTGGAATCGATGGCGAATATTTTTCCCATGAGATTGCCTACATACAGCATAGAATTTGAAAAAGCTGGCGGCCCGAAAATATTGAAGATGGTATTGGCCCTCCATTTCTCTTTCCCGGTAGCTGGATCCATAGCTGCAATGAATTTGTCTTCAGAAGTACCCACAAATAAAACAGAATCATGGATAGCATTTCCATAGGCCCATCCTTTTGGAAATTTCTGGTTCCAGTGGGCATTTCCGGTATTGACATCAATGGCATATAAATTAAAATCTCTTGCACCAACAAAAACGCGCCCGTTGAATACAATGGGATTGGATTGCATTTCTCCCTTTGGAAAATATTCGTGCCCAACTGATTTGAACTTCCACAGAAGGTTTCCATTCATAGCATTTAACGCATACAGGTTGCCATCAAAAGAGCCCGCAAATACAGTATTGTTGTCAACCGCCGGGGTAGCATGTACTATATCATTGGTGGCGAATGTCCAAACCAGTTGTCCATTCTGCGCATGGAGTGCATTTATCCTTCCATCACCGGAGCCAAAGTAAAGTATATTATTGGCTAAAACGGGGGAAGCCGTGTAATAGTCAGCGAGATCATATTTCCTTTCCCCTAAAAACAAGGCCGTCTTATTGAATACATAGCGCCAGCTAAGTTTGCCGGTGATTTTATCAATGGCATAAAAAATACCATCACCACCGGCCAGGAAAAGCTGGTTGCCACTGATCAGTACATTGGAACGGATTTCACCGCCGGTCCTGAATTTCCAGTTGATTTTCCCCGAAGGCAAATCAATAGAATATAAAATACTGTCAAGCCCGCCGACAAAGACACTGTTGTTGTCGATGACAGGGGATGCTATGAGTGGCTGATTGGTATGTTGTTTCCATTGTACGGTTGGGGCGGTTTTAAAATCTGCCACGGGGGTATTGGATTGTGCTGTAACGTTGAAGGGGATTAATCCAAATGCAGGAGCCGTCATTACCAATAAATACAGGATGCGTATGTTAAATGCCTTATGCTGTTGTTTCACGATGGGTGTTTTTTTAATCGAAGCTTAAACTAAACGCAATTATTGCTGAACGACAAATATTTTTTACTGAACAATGAAAATCTTATACCGAAAAATCAAAATTCAAAAATCAAATGTCAAAATACAATCAACAATACATCAAAGGGCAACGGTGAAAGGTTTAAGGTGAAGGGTAAACGGTATAAGGAATGATAATTCTTAATTTTTAATTACTAATTACTAATTAAAAATTACTCTGATCTTAAATTCTTCACCGGGTTGGCGAGTGCGGCTTTTACCGCCTGGAAACTAATCGTGGCCAGTGCAATAAATGCTGCAGCAACAGCAGCAATTAAAAATATCCACCACGACATATCGGTTCTGTAGGCAAAATTCTGCAGCCAGCTGTGCATACCCCACCATGCCAGTGGAAAAGCAACAATAGCTGCAATGGCTACCAGCCGTAAAAAATCTTTACTCAGCATCCCTGTAATATTCCCGGCACTTGCGCCCAAAACCTTCCGGATGCTGATTTCACGCATCCTTAATTGTGTGGCATAAGCAGCGAGGCCCAGCAATCCAATGCAGGCAATAAAAATGGCCAGTATGGCAAATACAGAAAATATACGTTGCATGGTTTGTTCCGACAGGTATTGATCGGCCAGGGTCCTGTCCATAAAATCAAAGTGAAAGGGCCGGTCGGGTACAAATGTTTTCCAGCTCTTTTCTATTGCGGCAAGGGTCGTTTTAAAATTATCGGCCTTGATACGAACTGCCAGTACGGGCGACACACCACCAAACTTTGATGCATTGGTAAATACCAGGGGGGTGATTTTCTGGTGCAGTGACTGGAAATGAAAATCTTTCAATACACCTACCACTGTATAGGTATAGGGTGATCCGTCGCGGCCATTGAAATTTTGTTCTGTCGTAGTAAGTCTCGCCCCAATAGGTTGTTTCAATGCCAGTTCCTCCACGGCTTTTTCATTCAATACCACTGAAATTGAGTCGCTGCCAAATTCCTTTTGAAAAAACCTGCCTTCCTTTAGCTGGAGATTTAAAACAGCAGCGTACTGTTCGTCTACAACAACTGATCGCCCGGTCATGGGTTCTTTCGATCCCACTGCCTGCCAGGTGATGCCAAAGAAATTACCCTGTCCGGGAAAGGAAGTACTGCCACTCACATTCTCTACGCCCTGAATGGACGCCAGTTCGTTCTTAAATGCCTGCGTTTGTTTGTCGAGGAGATCCGCCCGTTGAATTTCGATGATATGATCCTTTTTAAATCCCAGTTTATCTCCCAGCATATACTGCATTTGCCGGCTTACGATAACGGTACAAATGATGAGTATTACCGATACGGCAAACTGGAATACTACCAGGCTGTTGCGCAATACCATCCCATATTTATTCGATTTGAATTTACCTTTTAATACGGTAATGGGTTTGAATGACGACAATACAAATGCAGGATACAGTCCTGCAACCAATCCTACGGCTATCGCAAATGCCATCAGGAGAACAATGCGCAATGGCACCAGGAAATAATTGATCGAAAGCTCCTTACCCGATATTTTATTAAACAGCGGCAGCAGCACAAGCATCAGCAGCATAGCAACAATCATACTGAGTATGCTGACGATGACCGATTCGACCAGGAATTGCCAGACAAGTGATTTTTTTGCTGAACCAAATGTTTTGCGGATGCCCACTTCCCTGGCCCTTTCCATCGAGCGTGCCGTAGACAGGTTAATGAAGTTGACACAGGCAATGGCAAGAATAAAAATGGCTATCACTGAAAATATGTACACTGCTTTTAGGCTTCCGTTGGGGCGGAGCTCTCCTTCCAGGTCAGAGATGAGATGGATTTTTTTCAATGGTTGCAGGTAATAGTGATATCCATTGCCCGCTGCCTGGAATTGCTGGTACGTCATTCCGAAACTGCGCCCAATTTCACCAGACACATATTTGTCGATCACATAAGGAAACTTTGCTTCCAATGCAGCTGGTGAAGCTTTATCATCCAGCAACAGGTAAGTATGCGCAGAAAAACCGGTATAGTTGGGTGTTTTTATAAACGGGAAAGTAGCATCTGAAATAAGTACATCAAAAACAAAATGTGAATTGTCGGGCCAGTCCTTACACACACCGGAAATGGCAAAATGGGTTTGGTTATCCGATTCAAATGATTTCCCGATGGCGTTCGCGGCTGAACCGAAATATTTTTTTGCGGCGGATTCTGTGATCACTGCTTTATTCGGTTCTTTCAACGCAGTTGCAGGATCACCCTGCAGGAAGACACCGGTAAACACGGAAAAGAAATTGGAATCAACGGAAAGCACACGTTTTTCTTCAAATCTTTTTTCACCAACTTTTACGAGGAAACTGCCGTTTCCAACAAAATCAAACAACCGGGTACATTGTTGTATACCCGGATACTCACGCTGAATGGATTCCCCAATGGATAAAGGTATCATGGAGTAAGAGGTCGAACGGCCCGGGTATTTTCTGTCGAGCACTACGCGGTAAATATTATCCCCTTTTTCGTGAAAGCTGTCGTATCCCAGTTCACTTTGGATAAACAGGACGATCAGCAGGCATACGGCCATACCTGTAGCGAGGCCAAGAATATTGATAAGGCTAAACCCTTTTCTTTTCAGCAGGCTGAGAAAAGCAACCTTCAAATAATTTTTTATCAATGTCGGTGGTTTTTAAAAATTCAAAAAACAAAAAAGAAGCAACAGAAAAGCAAATAGTCAAAGGGCGACGGTGCAAGGTTTAAGGTGTAGGATAAACGGTATAAGGAATGATAATTCTTAATTTTTAATTACTAATTATAAATTACTTACTCTGTTCTTAAACTTTTCACCGGATTTGCCAGCGAAGCTTTTACAGAATGATAACCAACTGTGATCAGCGCAATTAAAATCGTTACCAATGCCGTGGCAATAAAAATATACAGATGTACGGGAATACGGAAGGCAAAGTTTTGCAGCCACTTGCTTCCTGCCCACCATGCCAATGGTGCTGCTATGAGTATAGCCACAGCCACCAATTGTAAAAAATTTCTGGCCACAAGTATGGTGATGCTGCTGATGTTGGCGCCGAGTACACGACGGATACCAATTTCCTTGGTTCTTTGAACGGTGGTAAAGGCAGCCAGCCCAAACAATCCCAGGCAGGCGAGTAGTATAGCAAGCCCTGCAGACACACCAAACAAAGAGGCTGTTCTTTGTTCAGATACATAGAGTTTATTATAATCTTCATCGAGGAAATGGTAATTGAAAGGACGATCAGGAATGCGTTGTTTCCAAACGGCTGATAAATTATCCAGGGAGGATTGCATATTGTTGCCATTGATACGCACCATAAACGTCCGGGAGAAATCACGTCCCAGGAAAATAAGCATTGGCCCGATGGGATCACGCAGGCTGCTGAAATTAAAATCTTTGACCACACCTACAACAGGGCCGCTCGATCCTTTTTCAATAGTTTTGCCGATGGCTTGTTGCGGTGTCCAGCCTATTTTGGCGGCCAGCGCTTCGTTAATGATATAAGATTGCTTATAATTTGCGTAGTTGTTGCTCGTATCCTGCAAGGCAAAATCTGATTGCTGGAAATCGCGTCCTGCTACCAGTTGCATCTTCATGGTTTTTGTAAAGTCAAGATCGACGGGCATTGCATTCAGCGATATTTCATGTTTCCCTTTTTCATCCACAGTTGTAATACCGTCGCCCCATTCTACATATTCCGGTGTTTCGTAAGCAGCGGTCACACCTTCTACGCCATTGACCTGCCCGAAAGCTGTTTTGAGGTTGGCAAAATCATTCAGCATCTTTCCGCCAATCGGCAATACCACCACATGATCTTTATCATAACCCAGGTTCCTGGTTTGCATATAATCCATCTGCTGTAAAATGATCACCGTATATATGATAAGAAAAACAGAAATGCCAAATTGGGCAACGATCAATGTCTTGCGCAGCATATTATTCCCTCCCGTAAAGCGAAACCCTTTCTTGAGTACACCCATAATTTCAGTACCAGCTAATACCAATGCCGGATAAAGCCCGGCAAAGAAACTAACCGCTGCAGCAAATAAGATGGTGAGTACCATCGTCAGTGGCTGCAGGATTTGTGCAGTAGTAAATTGTTTGCCAGTAATGGTATTGAAATAAGGCAGTAGCAGTATTCCTGATACAAATGCCAGCGCAGCCGCTATAAATGTAATCACCGATGACTCCCCGATAAATTGTGCAAACACCTGTCGCTTGGATGCACCCATTACTTTTCTCATGCCAATTTCACCCGTACGGCCAGCAGACTGTGCGGTAGCCAGGTTGGTATAATTGGCGCAGGCAATAATTAATATCAATACTGCAATGATGCCAAACATATAAATATACCGTATGCTGCCGTTCGGTTCAAATCCTGCCAGCGACGAATACAAATGCACTTTGGTCAACGGCTCCAGGTGATAGGAAAGAAAATCGTTGCCATCCAGTCGTGCATCTGCTCTTACTTCCGGTGTTTTCATATAGGCATTGACCTGTTGCTGAAAAGGGGCAATACTTTTTTCATCACGCAGCAGGAAATACGTTATCCAGTTGGCCGTCCACCAGGTTTCTTCTTTTACACCGTTACTGAGGTTGAGGAATTGTGTAACGAAATCAAATTTTATTTGTGACTGTTGAGGTACGTCTTCACAAACGGCAGACACTTTCATGTCTTTGCCGGCAGTAGTAATGGTTTGGTTCAATGCTTCACCGGTTCCAAAATATTTTTTTGCCATTGACTGCGTAATGACAATTTTATCGGGAGCATCCAGTGCAGAAGCAGCATCACCTTCCAGCAGGTGAAAGGAAAATATTTTAAAGAATGCCGGGTCAGCAAAGAGTATTCGCGGTTCTTCAAATATTTTTTCCCCGGATTTTACTACGTTATGACTGAGGAAGGTGCGGGCATATTCTTCCACCAGGGGAAACCGGCGCTTGAATTCGGGGCCCACCTTTGTTCCGGTACTGGCTGTTGTATTCACTGTTCCGCTTTTTCCATATTCCATCGTTGTGCGAACGATGCGGTCAGCGTTGTTATGAAATTTATCGTAACTCAGTTCGTGCTGTATATACACTCCAATCAGTAAACAGGCCGCCAGTCCCGCTGTAAGGCCAAGAATATTGATAAAAGAAAAAACCTTGTTCTTTTTTAAGTTACGCCAGGCAATGAAAAAATAGTTTCTCAGCATAAATTTTTTGATTAACGATATGCAAATGATTGGTTGAAATGGCTTTCAATGGGTGCAGGATATGCAAAAGGATTCAATAATAATACCCGATTGAAACCGAACTAGGAATCAATCTTTTAGCAATGGAGAATGGAATGCACTGTTCGGTTTTGATACAATCATCGTCCACTTTTGATGAGTGTACCGGAACCGTTACAGTAACATGATAAGTTAGCTGCGAACGGGTAAACGGACTGTAACGAATGTGTCTGTTACCAGCCTGTTGCCAATACCAACAGGAGGGCAATGAATACAAGAATGATAAAACTGATGGCTGCCACGAGCAATGCACGCCAGATGCTGTAAACGCCACCACCATTTTGAAGGTGCTCTTGTATTTGCCTGCGCTGGAAACGGATCAGCATGACTGTTAAAAAGCAAACATAGGTAATAGGATAAGCGATGTTAGGGATATGCACATCATCAGGTATCATGGAGATGACGCCCATCAAAAGAAGTGTCCCTGTGATAGCTACTATCCATGTTTTACGCGCACCGGAAGTATCACCCATTGCACGGAAATTTTCTGCCACGAGATAGGCGCCTGCCAGCGGGCCGCCTAAAAAGGTAGCCAGTTGGATGGAGAATTCCTTATGAATTTTGTGAACCGGTTTGCTGAAGAGTAAATGTTCTCTCATAGGTATGGATTGGTGAAAAAATATACCGGCGATGGTTCATTCAATGGGCTGTGCCGGTCATCTAATGTAATCCAAACAAATATGGATTCATAGAGGAGAAGGGCCAGTAAAAAAGGCGCATTTTTACTAGTAAAATCAGGCGGTGGTATATGGATTTGTCCCCGGCCGGTAGTTGCGTAATACTGCAGGCGCAGAATTATTTCGACAACATGCAAACGCCCGCGGATATCCGCAGGCGTTCACTATTAATCAGTGATTAGTAAGCGGGTGATTTATGACACAGCCTTGTTGACGAGGGCGGCGGCTTCACTAAGCAGGATGGCAGACTGTACCTTCAGTCCGCTTTCGTCAATCAGTTTTTTTGCTTCTGTTGCATTGGTACCCTGCAGGCGCACGATGATGGGCACGCTGATATTACCCATGCTTTTGTATGCATCAATGACACCCTGTGCTACACGATCACAGCGCACAATACCGCCAAATATGTTGATGAGAATGGCCTTTACCTTTGGATCTTTTAATATAATGCGAAATCCCGCTTCCACGGTTTGTGCATTGGCTGTACCGCCCACATCGAGGAAGTTGGCTGGTTCGCCACCACTCAGTTTGATCATATCCATGGTAGCCATCGCAAGACCGGCGCCATTCACCATACAACCTACGTTGCCATCCAGTTTCACAAAATTGAGGTTGTATTTACCGGCTTCTACTTCGGTAGGGTCTTCTTCGTTGATATCGCGCAATGCCTCCAGCTCGGGATGGCGCATCATCGCATTGTCGTCCAGGTTCATCTTGCAATCCACTGCAATAATTTTTTCATCGCTTGTTTTAAACAATGGATTTATCTCCAGCATACTGCAATCGAGCCCTACATAAGCATTGTATAGGTTGGTAACAAACTTTACGCAGTTGGAAAGCCTGGAGCGGAAAGCCCGGGTGTACCCATTCTTTAAAAATTTTCTCCGGTGTATCATGTGCCACATCTTCAATGTTCACACCGCCTTCGGTGCTGTACATGATCACGTTTTGTCCCTTTGTACGATCCAGTAAAATTGAAAGATAAAATTCCTTCACCGGGTTGGGGCCGGGATAGTATACATCCTGTGCCACCAAAACTTTATTGACTTTTTTTCCGGCAGGTCCGGTTTGAATGGTTACCAGTGTACCACCTAATATATTGGACGCGATCTGTTTGATTTCTTCGGCATTCTTACCAACGGCCACGCCACGTTGTTCTGTACCGGCTATTTTCCCCTTGCCACGGCCACCTGCATGTATCTGGGCTTTTACCACGGCAAAGTTATTTCCGGTTTGTACTTTCATTTGTTTATAGGCTTCTTCTGCTGCATCGGCCCTGTCGACCGGTATGCCTTCCTGTACGGGAACATTGTATTTTTTCAGTAATTCTTTTGCCTGGTACTCGTGGAGGTTCATACTAAGAATGATTTGCCCGCGAAGATAAGGAAAGACTGGTTAGCATGAATAAGTGCAATAATTTTATGCAGTGCAGCGTGAATGCCTGCGTCCGTGGACAAACTACTATCGGCCTGCTCCTCTTTTAGCTTCCTCTATAAGATGAAATACTATCACTCGTTTGCCAAATGGATTTTTGTTAATGAATTGCAGTTGACAGGCATCTTGAAAATAAAGACAGGCAGGTTCCGTTTTAAACCTTCCGGCTGCAATAAGGTCAATAATTGCCAGTCAGTAAACCCATTTATTCAAAAGAATGCCCTAACCCTTTTTTGCCCTGAAACCACCAACATGAAAAAAATACTATTCACGCTCTTGTGTTCGGCATCGCTTTGTCATGTATTTGCCCAGGATACCGATTCTACCGGCAGTAAAACAACGCCACCAAAGTCGTATGGAAAGTTTTCGGTGAGCTATCAAACCAATTCTGTGTTTAACGGAAGAAAGGATTCCATCCTCACACCGTATATCACGCCCAGCCTTGGTTATTATGATAAGTCCGGCTTTTATATCAGTGGGTCACTGTCGTACCTGTCTTCCAGTGCCAATAGCCGCATCGATGTATTTAACATAGACGCAGGATATGATTTTACCATTAACAAACTGGATGGGGAAATCAGTGCCTTCAAGTCATTTTACAACAGCAATAGTACCAATGTCAAATCCGAAGTAGAGGGAGGATTTGGTGCCTCATTAGGGTATGACCTGGGCTTTATACATCCAACCCTGCAGGGTGGAATTAATTTGGGTAAAAGCACCGACTATACAGCAGCGTTCTCACTGGATCATAGCTTCTATGCAGCGGACGACAGGTTGGAGATAACACCTTCATTTATTGCCAATGCAAGTACGCAGCATTATTATGGTAATTATTATGCCAACCGGAAATATGCAAAGCTGAAACGTAAAAACGGTACAGGTGTTTATTACGATATCACCGCCGATTTAACCGACGCGTCGAGGTTCAAAATACTCGATTACGAATGGAGCATCCCCGTCAATTATACGGTTAAACAAGTCACTTTTGGTATTACACCTGCTTTTGCAATACCTGTTAACCCGGCTACGGTAACCGTAAACCTGAAACCCAGTGTTGGTAACAATACCATCAGCAAAACATTCACCGAAAAACTGGAGAATAGTTTCTTCTGTACGTTTGAAATAAGTTATAAGTTTTGACGCTGGTAAAAAGCAATAGGTAAAAGGGGGAGGGAGAAAGGTATAAATGATCATAATAATAATATAAATCTGCAGCCAGTCGGCCTCGGATTTTATTATTTGTCAGCAAACCGATATAGTTTTGGCAGTTAAAGTATGACCTTTCATTATTAATAGCCAAATAAATTCGCTGCATGAAAATTTTTACCCGACTGTTGATGCCCATTGCCGTCGTTTTGTTGTTTTCTTCCTGCGAACATTTTACCTATACACCCAAGAGCAGAAAGAATATCAAAGAGGAGCAACCCTCCATAGAATTAATGTCAAGAATCGTGGATTTCAGGATAGAGCAAAACAGCTGGCCATTGTCGAAAGAAGATTTTATCAGCAAGGGAAAAAAATACTACGATGCTTTTACCGGCTTTCGGTACACGAATACCAATTTCAAAACCATTGACAGCAACACGATGGTATTCTTTTTTTCGGATCATGTCAAAGACGTGGAAAAATATAAAGAGACAGAACAGTATGATTTGAATAGTTACCGCGGAACAGTCAAATTTTACAGGGAGAAAGATAAGTTTGTGTGGAAACTCAAGATGTACTAATTGCTAAATGTGCAAATGGGGCGGGTGTAAATCCAGCCCTCAGCCTTCTGCCTCGCGCCTTTCACCTTCCCCCCTTATCTTTGCGCCCACATGGATTTTACCGCCGACATAGAGCAATGCCTGGAAGTGCTGAAGAAGGGAGGCACTATTTTGTACCCGACAGATACCGTTTGGGGACTGGGTTGCGATGCCACCAATGCCGCTGCCGTGGAAAAATTGTACCAAATCAAACAACGGCCGGCCGAAAAAAGCATGATCGTACTGGTAGCCGGCGAGCGCGATATACTGCAGTATGTAGCCGCACCGGATATGGCTTTATTTGATTACCTCCAAACCGTCAGCAAACCCACTACCGTCGTGTATGAGGGCATCATCGGCCTGGCAGAAAACGTACTGGGCAGCGATGGCAGCGCAGGTATCCGCATCGTACAGGAGCCCTTTTGCAAACACCTTATCAAACGGTTTCGCAAACCCATCGTGTCCACCTCTGCCAATATCAGTGGGGAACCAACGGCAGCGGTATATGCAGCAGTTTCACCATCTATAATTTCGGCAGTTGATTATGTTGTCAAATACAGGCAGGATGATACGGCTGTATCAGCCGCATCGTCGGTGGTGCGCTGGCGCAATGGAAGGGTAGAAGTGTTAAGGCCCTGATAACTGGCAGGTATAAACGAAGATTGAAATAAATATAAAAAACCCCCGTTGAAATTACTCGTCATACAAACAGCTTTTATCGGCGATGCGGTGCTGGCCACCGGCATCCTGGAAAAGCTGCATGCATATTTCCCTGATGCTGACATTGATTACCTGGTCAGAAAGGGAAACGAAGGGTTGCTAAAAGACCATCCCTTCCTGCACGAAACCCTGGTATGGAACAAGCAGGAGGGAAAAATAAAAAACCTGCTGCGCATGCTCTCGCTGATACGCAAGCGCAGGTACGATAAAGTGATCAATGTACAGCGGTTTGCAGCCACCGGTATACTCACCGCTTTCTCCGGTGCCAAAGAAACCATCGGGTTCGACAAAAACCCATTCAGTTTTTTATTCACCCGGAAAGTAAAACATGTTATCAGCACCAGCAATCATCCGGTTCATGAAATTGAGAGGAACAATGCACTCATTGCACATTTTACGGACGATACCGTCTTTCGTCCGAAATTATATCCCGCTGCCGCAGATTATGCAGCGGTAGCTGCCTATCAGCATTCACCGTATATCTGCATCGCACCTGCTTCCGTATGGTTTACCAAACAGTATCCTGCCGAAAAGTGGATTGACTTCATTCAAAAAGTACCTGCCCGGTATACCATTTATTTAATCGGGGCGCCATCCGATAAAGCCATCTGTGCGGAGATGATCACCCGCAGTGGACGCGAAGGCATTGTCAGTTTGTGTGGACAGGTAGGTTTCCTGGCTTCAGCAGCTTTGATGAAAGGTGCCGTCATAAATTATGTCAATGATTCTGCACCCATGCATTTCGCATCTTCTGTAAATGCACCCACTGTGGCGGTCTATTGTTCTACCTTACCGTCTTTCGGCTTTGGACCACTGAGTGATAAACATTTCATCGTAGAGGTGGAGGAAAAGCTGGATTGCCGTCCCTGTGGGTTGCACGGTAAAAAAGCCTGCCCCCTCGGGCATTTTCATTGCGCACATCATATCCGCGACGAACAATTGCTAAAACCTCTTGCTTGATAAATTTGAATTTGGAATTTGGAATTTGGAATTGGTTCTTGATTCTTAGAATTTGGTTCTTGGTTCTTGACTCCTGACTTCTGACTTCTGACTCCTGACTCCTGTTTAATTTGGAATTTTGAATTTGGAATTTGGAATTGGTTCTTGGTATTTGATTCTTATAATTTGTTTCTTGTGATTTGGTTTTTGTTTCTTTCCTAAGACACCTCACTTCGTTCGGTGTGACAAAACACTCCTGACTCCCGACTCCCGACTCAATACTCTTGCCTCCCGACTCCCGACTCAAGACTCTTGTCTCCCGTCTCCAGACTTCTTCCTTACATTTGCCGTTATGGACATTCAGTGTACCGAAAAGGAATTATTTGTCTTTAAGAAGATAGCGCATGCAGCAGCAGAGCTGGGTGTGCCCTGTTATATTATTGGAGGTTTTGTCCGGGATAAAATCATCGGTCGTCTTACAAAAGATGCTGATATCGTTTGTGTGGGAGATGGCATTGCACTGGCACATAAAACAGCGGCCTTGTTTCACCCGGTACCAGCCGTATCATTTTTCAAAACCTATGGAACGGCACAGATAAAGATAGACGATTGGGAAATTGAATTTGTGGGAGCAAGAAAGGAGAGTTACCGTTACCACAGCAGGAACCCGGATGTGATGCCCGGAACACTGGAAGATGATCAGAATAGGCGCGATTTTACCATCAATGCACTCGCCATCAGCCTGAATGAAGGTGATTATGGTGTCTTGATAGATCCCTTTGATGGAATGAAAGATTTGGAACGAAAGATTATCCGGACGCCGTTAAATCCTGATCAAACGTTTAGTGATGATCCCCTGCGGATGATGCGCGCCATCCGGTTTGCATCCCAACTGCAGTTTGAAATAGATGAACAAACCTGGAATGGCATCAAAAGAAATACAGAACGCATCCGCATCATAACGCAGGAAAGGATTACGGAGGAGATCAATAAAATCTTGCTGAGCAGTAAACCTTCCGTAGGTTTTGATTTGTTGTACAGGAGTGGCCTGCTGCACATCATCTTCCCGCAAATGGTTGACCTTGCCGGCGCAGAATACATTGATGGCAAAGGGCACAAGGATAATTTTTACCATACCCTGCAGGTCATTGACAATATTTGCGCCAGCACCAATGATCTGTGGCTGCGATGGGCAGCCTTGCTGCACGATATCGGGAAACCTGCCACGAAACATTTTGAGGAAGGACATGGCTGGACATTTCACGGGCATGAAGTAGTAGGCGGAAGAATGGTGCCCAAACTATTTGCCAAATTGAAGTTGCCGCAAAACGAAAAGATGCGTTTGGTGCGAAAGCTGGTGGAACTGCACCTTCGTCCCATCAGTCTCACAAAGGAGAATATAACGGATGCGGCTATCCGCCGTTTGTTGTTTGATGCCGGTGAGGATGTGGAATCACTGATGATGCTCTGCGAAGCAGATATTACATCAAAAAATAAGGTAAAGGTAAAACGGTTCCTGCAAAATTTTGAACTCGTGCGCCAGCGCATGCAGGAAGTGGAGGAGAAGGACAGGATACGCAACTGGCAGCCGCCCATCACCGGGGAAATGATAATGGAAATATTTGCACTATCACCCTGCCGTGCCGTAGGCGATATTAAAAATGCCATTA
This sequence comes from Chitinophagaceae bacterium, assembly GCA_044223995.1. GTDB lineage: Bacteria > Bacteroidota > Bacteroidia > Chitinophagales > Chitinophagaceae > JACMLD01. Next base: position 68,344 of record JBGALE010000005.1, on the reverse strand, counting down.
AAGATGCCATATTGGATGGCGTTATTGAGAACAATTATGATGCGGCCTATGATTTGATGTTAAAAAAGGCGAAAGAACTCCACCTGGAGCCGGTTAAATAACCGTACCACCTGTATTTGAGTGACAAGTTGGGGATTTGTTTTACTTTTGAAGGTCAGACCCTGTACCCTTTTACTTTTGATAAATAAAAATCGACAAACAGCAATGGCTATTTTAAAATTCAGGGTATATTTTGAAGAAGATGACAGTGTCTACCGCGATGTAGCCATCCGTCATACGCAGACTTTTTTGCAATTGCACCAGGCAATATTAAAAGCATACGAGTTTGACAGTAAACACCCCGCTACTTTTTTTCGCAGCAATGACCACTGGCAGCGCGGAAAGGAAATTTCCCTGCAGAAATATGAAAAGCCGTACAAAGTAGAACCGCTCCTGATGGAAGCCACTACTGTAGGCAGTGAAATATTTGATCCCAACCAGAAGTTTGTATACCTGTATGATTTTACCAAGAACTGGGGTTTCCTGGTAGAACTCATCAATGTTTCAAAAGAAGAAAACCCGCGCATCGATTATCCGGCTACCGTACGAACAGAAGGCATCGCACCCTCACAGTATGGAACCAAGGGATTGGTAAGCGATAAACTGGCCGAAATGGAAGAGAAATACGACCTGGTATCCGGTGCCGAAGGATTTGGTGAAGAAGGTGAGGAGGGAGAAGGCAGTGATGATACCGTTCTCGGAGGCGAAGGAGAAGAAACAGCAGAAGAAATCTAATTATATACGAACGCAGTACATTGATTGAGCTCTGTACAAGCACAATCTGTGGATATGACAAAAAAAACCTGCATTGTTATCGCTGGTCCTACCGCTGTAGGAAAAACATCGCTGGCCATTGAAGTAGCCAAACATTTTAATACCTCAATTATTTCTGCCGATTCCCGGCAATGTTTCAAAGAGTTGAATATCGGTGTTGCCAAACCTTCTGCAGCGCAATTGTCGGAAGTAACACATTATTTCATCAATTCACATACCATTACCGAAGACGTAACGGCCGCTGTTTTTGAACAATATGCCCTCAACACCATTCAACAGTTGTTTACAGAAAAAGATATAGTGGTAATGACCGGGGGAACGGGGCTTTACATCAAGGCGTTTTGTGAAGGGATGGATACCATTCCAGCCATTGAACCGGGCATTCGTGATCAGATTGCCCACAACTACGATCAATATGGACTGGAATGGCTGCAGCAGGCAGTAAGGGAAAAAGATCCGCAATACTATTCATCCGGTGAAATACAAAACCCCCAACGATTGATGCGTGCACTGGAAGTGGTGGAGTCAACAGGTAATAGCATTCGCTTTTACCAGCAGGGAAAAAAATCGGCACGTGCATTTAATATTATAAAAACAGGACTTGATCTGCCCAGGGAAGAATTGTACCGCAATGTCAACCATCGTGTAGATGAAATGATGACAGCAGGGTTGTGGAATGAACTACAGGGTTTACAACAATATGAACAGCTCAATGCATTGCGGACAGTAGGCTATACCGAATTGTTCCAGTGTATGCATGGTACAATTACGATGGATGAAGCTGTATCACTGATAAAAAAGAATACCAGGAATTATGCAAAGCGGCAATTAACCTGGTTTAAAAAAGATGAAAATATGCAATGGTTTTCTCCAATTGATTTCAATCAATTAATATCACATATTGAAAAAACAACCGGTTAAAGCAGGCATTAATAACAATCACTTAGTCGCACTTAAAATAAGTGTGTAAACTACATTTTTTACAAACTTTTTCTTTTGAATCCACGTTTCTGATTTAGATATTTATACAGTCAACGGGTTGATAAAAAATAACTATCCGTCCTTAGAAAAACCGATAATCCAATTGTTCTTTATGAAAACCCACTCAGGTGGTTAAGGCACCGTCCTAACTAAATTGAAGGCCCTTCTTTGTTGAGGGGCCTTTAAGTTTTTCAGCAGACTTAACACTGGCTTAACCTGCATTCCCCGTTAATCGTTCATATTTGCTGCTGACTGCATTGCATATGAACCGTTCGTTGCACACATTGTCCAGCCGCGACTTTGGCCATCATTTTTACTGGGGCGTCGCCATAGCTGCACAGCAAAATGAAGGCGCCTGGAATGAGGACGGCCGCGGGCCTTCCATTTGGGATGTGTTTGCCCGCAGGCAGGGAAAAATAAAAGGCAATGCCAAACCATACACCGCCACCGATTTTTACCACCGCTTCAAAGACGATCTGCTGCTGGTGAAAGCTCTTGGCTTCAACAGTTTTCGGTTTTCATTGTCATGGTCGCGCATCATTCCAGACGGTTCAGGCAAAATCAACCCCGAAGGCATTGAGTTTTATCACCGCCTCATCGATGAATGCCTGCAGCAGGACATAACACCTTTCGTTACATTGTACCATTGGGATCTTCCGTATGCGCTGGAACAAAAAGGTGGATGGACCAGCCACCTGATGAACAAATGGTTTACACGCTATGCAACTGTTTGCGCAGAAGCTTTTGGTGATAAGGTGAAAAACTGGATAGTATTGAATGAACCATTTGGATTTACTTCACTCGGTTATATGCTCGGCCGGCATGCGCCGGGTAAAACAGGATTGGATAATTTCTTGAAAGCCGTGCACCATGCAGCGTTGGCACAGGCAGATGGCGGAAGGGTATTGCGCAGCGAAGTAAAAAACGCCTATATCGGAACTACTTTCTCCTGCAGTGAAGTGCGTGCCGCTTCCGGTAAACCGGAAGATATGGAGGCAGCACGGAAGACGGACATACTCCTCAACCGGTTGTTTATAGAACCATTGCTGGGAAAAGGCTATCCTTCGGAAAACTTCAAGCTGATCGAAAAGCTGGATATGGTTAATAAAACATGGAAGTATACGGATCGTTTGCGGTTTGATATGGATTTTATTGGCCTGCAGAATTATTTCCCCGTGGTGGTGAAGCACAATCCTTTTATACCCTATGTCAATGCATCAGAAGTGAAAGCCACCACGCGCAAAGTACCACATACTGCCATGGGTTGGGAAATAAGCCCTGAAGGGTTTCATGCCATCATTAAAAAATTCTGGAAATATGGCGGTGTAAAAGAAATTATCATTACGGAAAGCGGTGCTGCTTTTCCTGATAAGTTGGTCAACAGTCAGGTTTTTGATGCAGATCGGATGCAATACCACCAGCGCTACCTGCAGGAACTATTGAATGCAAAAAAAGATGGTGTGAAAATAAAAGGCTACCTCGCCTGGACACTGACCGATAATTTTGAATGGGCCGAAGGTTACCAAGCACGTTTCGGGCTGGTACATGTTGATTTTAAAACACAATTGCGAACCGTCAAACAATCGGGTTACTGGTTCCGGGATTTTTTAAACGGGTAAACAATTTGGGATTTGGTATTTGTAATTTGGAATTTGTTTCTTGCTATTTGTTCTTTGGAATTTGGTTCTTGGATATTGGTTCTTGGTTCTTGGAATTTGGTTCTTGGCTCTTGGTTCTTGATCCCATAATGCCTTTCTCCCTTTTACCCATTACCGTTCACCTTTAACCTCCTAAAACTTCACACCAAAAGACAAACCGATATTGCCGCCGGTTCCTTTGATGGCCGCAAATGTGTTGGCTTTATCAGGCAAGCGGTAAGGAAAATCAACATCGCGGTTGAGTGCAAGCACGTAAGTAAGGTCAATAAAGAAACCTTTGTTGCGGTAACCAAGTCCGCCACTGGCAAACATTTTTCTTCCCTTCAGTTCGCTGTCCTTGTATGGATTGCTGTAATAGGCAAAACCCAGTCTTGCCATGATGGTGGTAAACTTCAATTCACCCCCAACGCGAAAGTTAAATGCTCCTTTGTAATAATCTTTAATAGCAGCGTTTACACCTTTGTAATAATCGGTCGGCAGGTTATCATCGGCAGGGTTGTATTTATTGCTTTTGTAATTGATGTATTCGATGTCGGCTGATAAAAATCCTTTTTGCTGTTTTACATCTTCCACTTCGTGCAATACATAAGAACCACTCAGCAATACTTTCCAGGGGCTGACAAGATCGTATTTGTATTGCGGCGAAGCGCCCGCCGTTACCAGGTCGGAAGTTGCGGTAATGGTACTGTTGTTCGGATGAACATAGTTTTCGGTATTGGTTGTCATCGTAGCATAATAAGTATCTTTTAAACCGTAGAAAGTAGGCGAATGTACTGCCAGCCCCAGGCGAACCGATTCTGCCGGTTTAATGATGATACCCAGCTTGGCATTTATACCGATGCCTTTTGTGGTAAATGTTTCTGTAAAACTGGAATAATCAAAATTGTTATTGGTATTACCGGTAGCATCTCTTTCAGTGAACGTGCTGTTCTTTTCATAGCTTACAATGGGCACACCAATACTTCCACCGATATAAAACTTGTCGTCCATATTCGCTGCATAGCTCATAGCGATTTCTGTGATGCCGCCCTTTGTTTTAATGCTGTTTTCCTGTGTCACCAGGAAAGGCGCGCCGTTTTTTAAATTATTCCACAATGCCAGGCTCACTACATCCGGGCCGGCATTGCCGGGTATGGTAAGCGTATCGATTAAATAAGTATAGGAAGCCAGCCGGGTGGCGATGGATACCTGGTTGCTGTTGATCAAATCTTCCAGCGATAAACCACTGCTGGCTGCTTCGGCTGCACTGCGTTCGCCATAGGAACTGAAATTATTTTGTCCCTTATAGTACACGGAGCTGTTGAAATTAGCGGTTCTTGCCACGGCAATACTGAATGCGTTGTTGCTCCATTTGCTGTAGCGGTTGCTGAATCCCCAAACGGCACCGGAAGTACCGAGGTTGAAAGCACTGTTGTTATCACTCGATGTAGTGCCGCGGAAATTGCTGTTGTTTTTCAGCAGGCTGAATCCGGGGGAGATGACAAACTCCCTTGTTTTATAGAAACCAAGACCGGCGGGGTTGACAAAATTGGAAGTGATGTCACCACCCAGTGAACCTGCAGCGCCACCAATAGCCTGGATACGGGCAGTGCCCACTGGTGCATTCCAGGAATATTTCAACGCGTCTTCCGGTATTTGTGAAAAGGCAATAGTGGTAATGAATAAAGAGGCAAGAAGTAAAATTTTGTTTTTCATACCTGGTTAATTAGGCTTTACAAAAAGGTATACAAAAGGAGGAACGCGTTAAGTTGTATACTCAATTGCTGGTTCCTCCTTCACTATTATGATACAAATTATCTTTTGAAGGTTTTATCTGCCGCCACGGCCCGGTCTGCTCACACCGCCGCCTGTACTTCCGCCACTGCTGCTGCCACCGGATGAACCGGAAGAAGAGGGTGTATAGGAACGCGTGGGTGTTGAAGTATTGTTGGACGGTATACTGCTGTTATTATTGTTATGGTTATTCCCCGATCCTGAAAATACCCTTTGCAATGTATTTCCAAAACTATTGCTGTTATTGTAACGCGAATTGTTATTCGTGTTGTTATAGTAGGAATTATTGAAGTTGCTATTCCTTGTACCGTTGTTCGGTCTTGAATAGCTCCTTATATCAAAGGCAACCGGTTTGCCGGCAGGCCTTGAATAACCACCATAATTAAGGTTGTGAGTATTGATATAAGTTACGCCGGGATAGTAACAATATGGATTGTAAAAGCTATTCCAGGTCCAGTAATTATTCCAGGGACTGTTGAAATTGAGTGAATAAGCGTTGTAGCGCCAGTCGCTGAATGCATAGTAGTCGTTGTAATAACTCATATAGTATGGGTTACCGATACCCAGCCTCAGGAAACGATCGTTGCGGTAATTATCCTGGTATTCTTCGTATGTCTGGTACCTGTCCTCATCTTTCTGCACTTCTACATATTCATCCTGTGGACGGGCGGGAGAGTAGTATACATCGTCGGGGGTTTGCCCGCTTTTGTACACAGAAGAACAACTGCTGAAAGCAGCGAGGCCAACTGCAAGAAGTAAAATTCTGGTGCTCATAGTAAGGTGTTTGATGTTTTAAAATTACTTTTGCCAACCGCTACCTAAAAGTACGACAAATTACAGGCAGCCACCAATTAAAACTTGCAAGGACTATGTTAAATATTAACGCTTGTTAGCGTTGGCTGGCAGCAGTTTATGGCAGCAGATTAAAAGAATATTAAACAGCATTTGTTACAATGAGCAAAGAGATTACAAGCAGGGCACAGGATTACTCGCAATGGTACAATGACCTCGTCTTAAAAAGCGGCTTGGCCGACTATTCGGCCGTGAGGGGCTGCATGGTGATAAAGCCACATGGCTTTGCGCTCTGGGAAAACATGCGCGATCAACTGGACAGGATGTTTAAGGAAACAGGACATGTGAATGCCTATTTTCCGTTGTTTGTTCCAAAAAGTTTGTTTGAAGCAGAGGAAAAAAACGCAGAAGGTTTTGCCAAGGAATGTGCCGTGGTTACACACTACAGGTTAAAAGCCGACCCCAACAATAAGGGTAAGTTGATCGTGGACCCTGAAGCAAAACTGGAGGAAGAACTGGTGGTACGCCCTACCAGTGAAGCAATCATTTGGAACACGTATAAAGGATGGATACAGTCTTACCGCGATTTGCCTTTGCTGATAAATCAATGGGCCAATGTGGTACGCTGGGAAATGCGCACGCGTTTATTTTTACGCACGGCGGAGTTTCTGTGGCAGGAAGGCCATACAGCACATGCTACCAGGGAAGAGGCAGTGGAAGAGGCAGTGAAGATGCTGAATGTGTATGCGTCGTTTGTGGAGGAATATATGGCCGTACCTGTTATCAAAGGAGTGAAAACGGAAACAGAACGTTTTGCAGGCGCGGAAAATACCTATTGTATCGAAGCACTGATGCAGGATGGTAAAGCTTTGCAGGCAGGAACTTCACATTTCCTCGGCCAAAATTTTGCAAAGGCATTCGATGTAAAATTTTCCGATAAAGAAAACAAGCTCGACTATGTATGGGCCACCAGTTGGGGTGTTACCACCCGCATGATTGGTGCATTGGTGATGGTGCACAGCGACGATGATGGATTAATACTGCCACCGCGTCTTGCCCCATTGCAGGTAGTCATTGTTCCCATTTACAAAGGCGCTGAACAAAAAGCGCCGGTTGATGCAAAAGTGAATGAACTGGTACAGCAGTTAAAGAAAGCAGGCGTACGGGTGAAGTATGACGACAGTGAAAATGCAAGACCGGGCTGGAAATTTGCCGAATATGAATTAAAGGGTGTTCCGGTAAGGATTGCCATTGGGGCGCGTGATTTGCAAAACAATGTGGCCGAAGTGGCAAGACGCGATACAAAGGAAAAGAAAAGCATCAGCCTGGACGGCCTGGCAGAGACTGTGGTTAATATGCTGGACGAGATTCAGCAGGCTATGTTCGACAAGGCAAAAGCATTTCGTGATGCACATATCATAGCCGTTGATAACTGGGATGATTTTGAAAAAGCGCTGGAAGGTGAGGGTGGTTTTGTATCGGCACATTGGGATGGAACAGCAGAGACCGAGGAGGCCATCAAGCAAAAAACAAAAGCGACCATTCGCTGCATCCCGCTGAACAACCCACAGGAGCCTGGCACTTGTGTATTCAGTGGAAAACCAAGTAAGGAGCGCGTATTATTTGCCCGTGCCTATTAAATTTTAGGTAATCCACCGGTTGTGACCTATTTTTTTTCCGGTTTTCGGCAATTTTTGTTTAATTGTGTTATCAAATAACCAAAACCAACAAAACTTATTTATGGAACAACAAAACACTCAGCAGATTCCACCCATGCCACCCAAGAACTGGCTGGTTGAATCTATACTTGTAACCCTTTTCTGTTGCCTCCCATTCGGTATCGCAGGTATTGTATTTGCTGCCCAGGTTAATTCCAAGTGGGCTGCTGGTGACTATGCAGGTGCACAGCAATCTTCTAAAGATGCAGCCAAATGGACCAAGATTGGGTTTTTCATTGGTATTGCATGGATTGTATTGTACCTGATCGCGGTATTTGTGTTCGGTTTTGGAAGCTTGTGGTTTACTTCCCGTTCTTTTCAGAATTGATAAATGATACGCAGCAATATTTTACAGTTTACCTTAATTATTACAGCAGCGATAGTTTTATCGTTGCTGTATTTTTTTTATCCTGCTACCAACAGCAGCCTGCATCCCAAATGTATATTTCATTCTGTCACCGGCCTGTACTGCCCCGGTTGTGGATCACAGCGTGCTGCATCAGCTCTGCTGCACGGACATTTGCTCACGGCAATTGATTACAATATTTTAATGGTGCTGAGCCTGCCGGTGATTATTTATTCCGCCATTGCATTTACCTGGAATATGTTTAGCCGGAACAAACTGAAACAAACCTTCCTGTATTCTCCCGTTTTTGTAAAGTCAGTGCTGGTCATCGTTCTTGCATTCTGGGTATTGCGTAATATACCTGTGGCGCCTTTCAACTGCCTGGCGCCGTAAATAATTTCATGAATGTGTGCTGATTTCAATTGACCGGCTTGCTGCATACTGACTATTTGTTTAACTTAATCAAATGAAAGATCTGCTGCAGGAAAGTCAAATCAGTGTTCAATTACACAGTAAAGGCATCAGCGTATTCAGGCGCTATGCCACACTGGTGAAATGGATGTATATCGGCACTTTTCTGTTTTCCTTCTTAATACTGGCTGAGGTAACTGTGAGAAACCTTTACCTCACGCGGCGCGGCGTTTCATTTACTGTCCTTACATTTTTCTTCCAGTATCTATACCCTATGCTGCAGGTGACCATTACCATCCTGCTGATTGCACAGATGTATCATCTCAGGAAATTTGTGAAGAAGGTGGAAGAAAGTTACCGTGAAATTGATTCAGATAAATTCAACCAGTCCTTTGGCTATCTCTACAGGGCCGGTGTGCTGACTATGATTCAATTTGCACTGTCAATTGGCATGTACTTTATACAACTGGTGGCGGATATTTTCGTTTTTCGGTTTAACCGGTAAGAATATCAAAGCAATAAAATAGTTTAGCACTTAAAAACACGATGCATGGAACAGCCAACTACTAACCTATTCGATCTGCAGGTAGATATGCAGGCAACAATGTATTTAAGGGATGCTGCCAAATGGGCAAAATTCCTGGCGATTACGGGCTTTGTATTTTGTGGCTTCATCGCCATCGCCGGGATTGCGGCTGGCTCCATTTTGGGTAGTGCCAGCTCTGGCTTTGGCCGTTCTTATGCCATGGGCAGCGGTATCATGGTATCGATCATTTACGTGGGTATGGCCGTTGTTTATTTTTTTCCCTGCCTGTACCTCCTTCGTTTTTCTTCTAAAATGAATATTGCGTTATTAAGCAATGATCAACTGGAAATGAACAATTCTTTCAGCAACCTGAAATCCTGTTTCCGGTTCCTGGGAATACTCACCATCATCATGCTCGGATTTTTTGCCCTGTCCATTTTATCGATTCTTGCCACCGCTATCCGCTAGCTGGCGGGGAGTCCTTTATTTGGTGGAAAGATGATTGTAATCTTTCAGGAGTAATTGCATGAATTCAATCGGGGGTAAATCAGATTTTACCTGTAAAATGGTTTTTATTTTCTCTGCAATGCGCCAGGCATAACTGTAATCATTTGAACGGGCAGAGGTATTGATGATTTGCTTGATAGTATTGATATCGCGGTCACTCAATCGCATAACTTCCGGGAAGGATGGTTGATAATTATCATCTACTTCCATAAAGACGGTATCCTGCCAGCTAGCCTTATTGCGTGTATTGATGATAATGGTTCCTGCAATAAGATCGCCCACTCTTTGCGTCTTTGGTGTAAAAATCATACAGGCGAGTCCGGTAAATATCAGCAGTATCATTACCGGTGGCCAAATGCCGTTTCCTACAAGGCCGATGATCCAGATAGGAATATCAATCGTCTTAAACATCCAGCGGATTAAGTACTGGCTTACGCTCGGTTGTCCGCCTTCTGTCGTGATGACCCGGATATTCAAAGCCCTTTTACCGGGGCTTTGCCCATTCCACATGATTTCAAAAAGAAGATGATATAACAGGATCGGGATGTAAAAAAGCACCAGCGCCCATCCGAATGAATCATCCCAGTCGCTGCTGGCAAAAATAGATATGAATTTACCACCCAGGTAGAGATAGGCAAACTGTACCACCAGGTCCAGCACCCAGGCAAAAAACCTTTTGTGAAAAGGAGCGATGGCAAACTCCACTTCTATGTTAAAACCTGTATTTAATTTGATGACCGACATGAACGACCTTAATTGAAGAAAAAAACAGCATGGTTCTTCCTGCTGTAGTTATTTTCATTTATTTTTAGAAAGTAAATATAATAGCATTCAGGGGTACATTTTCTAAAAAAGTAAAAATATTGAGTGAGAGAAGGACGATTTTTAAAAAACAATATTGACAAGTGGAAACAGTACCAGTATGAACTGGCTTCCGATCCCGATGAAATGGCGGATCAATTCACTGAACTGGTCAATGACCTGGGGTATGCTAAAACATTCTACCCGCAAAGTAATGTAACCAACTATCTCAACGGCCTTGCATCCAGGGTGTACCTCGATATTTATAAAAATAAAAAGGAAGAGTCTTCACGCATCTTTCGTTTCTGGAAAACAGAACTGCCACTTATTATACGGCGCTACCACAACGAATTACTCTATTCTTTTATCATATTTACGTTGTTTGCAGTGATGGCCGCTTTTTCGGCTGCGCACGACGAAACCTTTGTACGCGGCGTACTCGGTGATGGTTATGTCGAAATGACGGAAGAGAATATTGCCAAGGGCGATCCTTTTGGCGTATACAAAAGCAGCAGCCAACTAACCATGTTCCTCCAGATTGCGGTTAATAATATCCAGGTATCATTTTTATGTTTTGTACTTGGTTTTGCCTTATCACTGGGTACTGCCTGGTTTCTTTTCAGGAATGGTGTTATGCTGGGCGCTTTCCAGTATTATTTTTTTGCAAAAGGATTGGGCTGGAAATCGGTACTGGTTATCTGGATACATGGAACCCTTGAAATTTCTGCCATCATTATAGCAGGCGCTGCAGGATTTGTACTGGGCAACAGCATTTTATTTCCGGGAACGCATAAGCGAATTGATTCATTGAAACGGGGCGGAAAGGACGGTGTAAAAATAATGATCGGCCTGGTACCGGTTTTTCTCGTGGCAGCTTTCTTTGAAGGTTTTGTCACGAGGTATTCCACGATGCCCATCGCGATTAGTATTACCATATTGGCCGCTTCGCTGACTTTCGTAATTTGGTACTTTGTAATATATCCCATCAGGCTCGAAAGAAAATTGAACAATGGGGCGCGTTTATAAACATTTATCCTTTTTGAAAAATAAAAAGACCCATACCATCTCTTACCGGCGCATGTTGCTGATCGCTTTATTATTGTTTGCAATAGCAGGCGCAAATCCTGCAGCAGCGCAAACAGATGTAACTGATACAGTGGTTGCAGAAGACTCGCATGCAGAGGCCCTGGTGGATACCACTGCCACCGAAACATTGCCGGAACTTCCTGATACAATCACATTCCGGCAGGTGCCGGATACCACAGTTAAAAACCTGCAGTCAAAAAAAGTATTCGGGTATGCCAATGACCCTGCTTACTGGATGAAGGAAAAACCAAAAGTGCAGCAGGATAGTTTTTTTGATAAGTTGTTTAGGGCACTGGCGAGTGGCGTCGTACGCTGGCTGTTTTTTATCTTATTATTTTCAATACTCGCATTTGTTATTTACCGGATTGCCGTGGTCAACAAACTGTACCTCTTCTATAAACCTAAATCATTGAAAAAAGAAGCAGGAGGAGAAGTAATGGAAGAAACGATTTGGGGCGATGATATTGACAAAAGCATCCGGGAGGCGGTTGTGGATAAAAATTTCAGGCTGGCTACCCGGCTCATGTATCTAAAAGGACTGCAGCAGTTGCAGGAAAAGAAACTGATCAGTTACAATGCGGATGCCACCAACTGGGAGTATGTACAGCAACTGGCCAAACATGCATCCGCCAATAGTTTCCGGAAAATTACCCGCGCTTATGAATATGCCTGGTACGGTGAATTTGATATAACAGAAGAACAGTTTGCACAAATCAACCCGCTTTTTCAACAATTTTATTCGGAAGTATAATTTGAAAAGAAGCTTTGCATATATAACCTGTATTGTATTTGTCATCATTGGTGTTGGCTGTTCCCGTGATGAAAAAGTATTGAACAAAAGGGTAACGCTGTGGCGCAAAGACGATATTCCCTATGGCAATTCAGTGGCATTTGATAACCTGAAATACATATTCCCGAAAGCAGAAATTACGGTTACAAAGAAGTCACCCGATCGTTACAAATCTTATAGCTTGAATGATATCAAATCCTTTACGCAGCCAAACGAGGATGATGTAAAGTCGGCGTATATTATCATTTCACCGGATGTTTCCCCCGACAATGCCGAAGTAATTGCATTACTGGATTACGCAGGGAATGGGAATTCTGTATTTATTTCTTCTTTTCATCTCGGAAAATTATTGCAGGATAGCCTTCATGTTAAAACTGCTTTTAACAACAGCATGCTTAAATATGATGATAGTCTCAGGGTTTCCGTTAATGATCCGGTTACAGCAGACTCCAGCAGCTACGCCTATCCAGGTTTGTCATCTGATAATTATTTTTCAGTCCTTGATTCTACCTACGCAGTAGTGCTAGGTAAGGATGAACAGGGTTTTCCTGATTTTATCAGGTACACATATAAAGGTGGTGGCGCCATTTATGTTCATCTGGCTCCAACTGCATTGACTAATTTTTTTCTCCTGCATAAGGACAATATTAAATACTACGACAAGGTATTCTCCTATATGCCGGATAAATTTAAAAAGGTGAAATGGGATGATTACTTCCGTTATCATTCCGATGGCAACAGCAATGACTTCTCCGCGCTGAATTTTTTATCAAAGCACGAATCGTTCCGGTGGGCGTTGTGGCTCGTGTTGTTGCTGTTTGCTATTTTATTTGCCTTTGGCGCCAAAAGAAGACAAAGAATTATCCCGGTTGTGAAACCACCTAATAACAGTTCACTCGATTTTGTAAAAACTATTGGCCATCTTTACTACCAGCGCAGGGATAATAAAAACCTGGCGGAAAAAATGGTAGCACATTTCCTCGAATATGTCCGCGGGCATTATATACTCAGTACCGCTGTGCTGGACGAAGAATTTGTAAAAAGACTGGCCATTAAAAGCGGAAAGGATATCACTCAATTACAGGATCTTATTTATACCGTAAAATCATTGAGAGACTATCCTGCATTGAGCGATGAGGAGTTGCTCGTGTTCAATAGCAAGTTGGAACATTTTTATAAAAATTAAATCATCATGGAAGAAAGCATTTTTCAGCAACGGATGGATTTACAGGAACTGCAGCAGGCAATTGATACCCTGAAGGCGGAGATAGGAAAAGTAATCGTAGGGCAGGATAAAATGGTTGAATTGTTACTGACCGCTGTTCTTGCCGATGGCCATGTGCTGATAGAAGGTGTGCCCGGCGTAGCGAAAACATTAACGGCAAAACTGCTGGCAAAATCCATCTCTGTAGGTTTTTCACGGATACAGTTTACACCCGACCTCATGCCAAGTGATGTGGTGGGTACTTCGGTATTTAATCCTGAGAAAGCAAGCTTCCAGTTTAAACGCGGCCCTATTTTTTCCAATATAGTATTGATTGATGAAATCAACCGCGCCCCGGCAAAAACACAGGCTGCATTGTTTGAAGTAATGGAGGAGAAACAGGTAACGGTCGACGGACAAACCTATTTCATGGAACCGCCCTTCCTGGTGATGGCAACACAAAACCCCATTGAGCAGGAAGGAACTTATCATTTGCCGGAAGCACAACTCGACAGGTTCCTGTTTAAAATCAATGTAACATATCCCACACAGGAAGAAGAATTAAAAATACTCAGTAATCACCATGGTTTACCTGTCAACAGCCAGGTCAGCCTGGTAACACCGGTATTGACGGCATCGCAGGTGACACGCCTGCGCGACCAGGTGAAAGATATCCATGTAGAAGAAAAATTATTGTCTTATATCACTGCTATTGTCGTAAACACCCGCACCAACAAATCCATTTATCTCGGAGCTTCGCCACGTGCATCTATTGGCATACTCAACGCCGTTAAATCGCTGGCAGCTATCCGGGGCAGGGATTTTGTAACGCCCGATGATATTAAATTCATTGCGCCCTCAGTACTGCGGCACCGTATTGTATTAACACCGGAAAAAGAAATGGAAGGCACCAGCACAGATACTGTGATAGAAGAAATACTGGAAGCCATTGAAATACCCAGGTAATCACTAATGCATGCCCAACCTGTACGATCGATATTTGGCTCCATTGTTCCCCGCCAGGCGGTTTTATGTCCTGCTGGTAGTTATCATCGTGCTGTTTGTTTTTTCTTATAGCATTCCATCATTATTACTAATTGCTAAAATAGGGTTCCTGTTTTTACTGGTGTTATCGCTGCTTGATTACCTTGTGTTGTTCTCCGGAAAAAATAAATTGCAGGCTTCACGGCAAATGGCAGAACGGTTCAGCAACGGTGATGATAATAAGGTGCACCTCGCTGTTAGTAACCAGTATCCATTTAAACTCCTGGTGGAACTGATTGACGAAGTTCCTTTCCAGTTCCAGATGCGAAATTTTTCCCTCAGGTTTGTATTACCCGGGCTGCAGGAGAAATCCATCGAATATAATATCCGGCCAACACAGCGCGGAGAATACACCTTTCATGATATCAACCTGTTTGTAAAAAGCCCATTGCGGCTGATGATAAAAAAAGTCACCATTTCTGCCACCAGGAATGTAAAAGTATATCCTTCTTTTTTTCATTTAAGGCGGTATGAAATAAAAGCGCATTCCAGCAACCTAGCAGAAGCCGGCAATAAGAAAATGCGCAAACTGGGACAGAGCCTCGAATTTGAACAGATCAAAGAATATGTTTCCGGCGATGATATCCGTACCATCAACTGGAAAGCCACTGCACGGAAAGGACAAATGATGGTAAATAATTTTACCGATGAAAAAAGCCAGAACGTGTACTGTTTCATCGATAAGAGCCGCGTGATGAAAATGCCTTTTGAAGGAATGACATTGCTCGACTATGCCATCAATGCAAGCGTTATATTATCAAGGGTGGCATTGATAAAACAGGATAAAGCAGGTCTCGTCACTTTTGCAGAAAAGATTGGTACTTTTCTTCCGGCAGAAAGAAAAGCCGGGCAGATGAATAATATCCTGAATAAACTATACGATCAGCAGACGAATTTTGGTGAGGGCGATATGGAACGTTTGTATGCACTCGTTAAAACAAGGATTACACAACGTGGCCTGGTGGTGTTGTTTACCAATTTTGAATCCATGTCGGGTTTGCAACGCCAGTTGCCATTTATACGCGCCATTGCAAGGATTCACCTGGTGTTGGTCGTATTTTTTGAAAATACCGAGATAAAACAACTGACTGATACAAAGCCAAAAGATATAGAAGGTATCTATATAAAGACAATTGCCGAAAAATACATCCACGAGAAAAAACTGATGGCAAAAGAATTACAGCAGCACGGCATATTAACCATTCTTACCACGCCGGCACATCTTACTATTGACAGTGTTAACAAATATCTCGAGCTGAAGGCAAGGCAGGCGATTTGATGTTTTGGCCAATGGTTTATAGTTTATAGTTTTAGGTTTATAGTTTGGGTGTATACTTTATAGGTCATAGTGGATAAATATTTGCTCATGGTTAAGCAATTACATTAGACCTTAAGCCTTTGTCTTACACTCTCCACCTCAAACCTTTTGCCTTATACCTTCCACCTTTTCTTTATTGAAAGATTCCGAATTTGTTAATTAATCTTATTTCCTGGTTCTTGATATTTGGTTCTTGGTATTTGTTTCCTGTTATTTTTTTTTATTTCCCGGCGCTTTGTTCTTGTCATTTTGCACTTTCTTTGCTTAAATACACTAGTCTTTTGGGCATACTACAGGATAAATACGAAACCGGGCAGGTATTACTAATCAATAAACCACTGGACTGGACTTCTTTTGATGTGGTAAGAAAGATCCGTTCCCTGCTGAAAATAAAAAAAGTAGGCCATGCAGGCACGCTCGACCCCCTGGCCACAGGTATGCTGATACTGTGCACGGGTAAGTTTACCAAAAAGATAAATGAGTTCATGGCACAGGAAAAAGAATATACCGGCACGATTACGCTCGGCGCTGTTACACCGACGTTTGATTTGGAAAGTGAACCTATAGATCAGAAAGATATCACTGGTATTACAGATGAGATGATACATAAAGCTACCATCCCATTCACCGGTGATATTTTTCAGGTTCCGCCGATTCACTCTGCCATAAAAAAAGATGGGAAGCGTGTGTATGAACTGGCGCGAAGGGGCGAAGCAGTAGAACTGGAACCAAGAAAAATTACCATCAAAGAATTTGAGATCACGCACATCGATCTTCCGCTGGTTAACTTTAGGGTAGTTTGTTCCACAGGCACGTATATACGCAGTTTGGCCAACGACTTTGGCGCTGCACTGGGCTGTGGTGGTTATTTAAGCAAATTATGCCGAACGCGTATTGGCAGGTTTGAATTGAAAGACGCACTTACGATGGAAGAAATGGAAACAGTTATCCGCAATGAAAAAACGATCGGTTAGAAAGGATAACCTACGCCCAGCTGAAACTGTCCGCGTTTAAGCTGAAGATTTTGAAACCAGCCATCATTTTTACCTGCATAGATGGGATTCTTGATTTTATAAGCCCAGTCAAACCGGACGAGGAAGAAACCAAAATCCACGCGCAGGCTGGTACCCGCAGCCACCGCAATATCTTTATACAAACGGGAAAACTTGAATACTGCACTGTCCAATCCCGGATCGCCGAGGTTATTACGATACCAGATATTACCTATATCAGTAAATAATGCGCTTTTTATTTTAAAACCGAAAACTGAACCTACATCAAAACGGTATTCTATATTTCCTTCGAGCTGTATATCACCAAAACGATCGATACCGGTTCCGTTAACTGTGTCGAGCTTGATGGAAGAGCCCACACCCAATTGCCGCACCTGCCATGCCCGCATGCTGTAAGGGCCACCGGCATAAAATGATTTAAAGAAGGGAAGTTGTTGTTCGGGATTACCATTGGCATCCTTTCCATAAGGAATTCCAAAGCCTGCATACATTCTGAATGCCCAGGTCGATTTAGGGCGATCGATAAAATGCCGGTAATCACCGTCAAATTTTACAAAGCGAAACAGGTTGCCTTTTTGATCCAGGCGGTCCAATAAACCAAAGAGGCCGCCACTTTCCTCGAAACCTGCCTTTACTAAATTTCGCTTGACAATTTTTGTTGCCGGATTGGTCTTGGTCTGCGCAAAATTATAACTGAGTACCTGGCTTATGACCAAACCTGTATTGAATGAATAGGCCAGATTGGGAACTGTATTCAGCAGGTCCTGTAATTTTTGGCGCGGATTCAATTGTACATACTCTACGTTGAAAGGGCTGTAAAACCAGGAATGGGTGGTCCTTCTCCTTTTACCACGTTTGCTGAATTCATATCCCCAGGATGCATTGAGGGAACGAAGTTCATAAAAATCGCGGCGATCTGTATAACCTCCATTGAAGTTGAGCAATGTTCTTTGTGATAACAGTGAGTCGGTTCTTTTCAACCGGAATGGTAATATGAATTTTGGAAAACTGATGGTTTGAGACAGGTTGGTTTGAAAGGTTTGAATAAAATCTTTACCAAGTTCCACACCCACGCGGGCGTTGGTACTCGCCTGGATGGCCTGCCTGTTCAGGTTCCTGTTGTTGAGACCGAGGTTAACACCTACGCCAAATAAATTTCCCGTGGCCAGCACGTCGCCTGTATTGTAGCTCGCATCCAGCGTCAGGTTGATGTCCATTTTTTTTGCGGGGAACATTCTTATTACCACATCTACCAGGTTGCTGGAGTCAGAAGGTTCCGGCACTTCAATATTTACCTGGGTCCAGGCATTGAGTTGCGTAAAACTGTTGTAAGTTTTCAAGGAATTTCGCTGCCGAAACAATTCCCCGGGCAACAAGGCTACGCGCGCTGCGATAAAAGTTGGTTTGAATTTGTTGTATTTATTCAGGATTTCCAGCTTGTTGATCCTGACAGTATCGTACACGGCGACTTGTGTGGTATCTTCTACAATATCAAGGTCGGGGTATACGGTCACTTTTCCTATGTAGTACTTCCGGAAGTGTGAACTGAGTTCGGGGTTTCGCAGTACAATGGTGATATCCATGGTGGGATTCTCCTGCCGTCGCTGTGCTTCCTGTAATAACTCCAGCCGTTGAAATGGATCCAGTGATGGATCAATCAATTCTGCAAAAACGGTATCCCTGATGGCCAGCAAATCGTCCTTTGAAAATTTGTAATAGCCGTTGTTTCGAAAAAGATCAACCAACCTGTCCATTTCTGCCGAAATACTTTCCACACTGTAAGGTTCTCCTTTTTTGATCAACGCATTACCGCGCCGGGTCATCACCAGTTGCTGCAAAGTGCTGTCCTGTAAATTGTATGCTATGGAGTCAAACTTATAACTCTTGCCGGGTGTAACGGTGAACTCTACCTTAACCGGTTTTTCCCCTTCCTTTAATATGATTGTTTTCAGCAAGCGGCTTTTTGCGATGGAAGTATCTGCTTTGATGCTTGCCTTATAATAGCCAAGTGAATACAGTAAGTTATTCATGTAGCCAATTGTCCTCGACACGGCTACCGTATCGTATACAGCCGGGCTGGTGAGTTTTTTAAACCCCGGGAAGGTGGTGGTGATCCGTGTTTTCAGGCTATCATCCAACTGGTTTTCCAGCCGCGTCTTGAGATCAACTTTCTCACTGGGTTTTAAATTTCCCTGTATATTTATATTGGTTGAAAAAACAAAAGGTTTGCCGGGCTGGTATTTTTTGGGAGTAATGCAACCGGGCGCAACAGCAAAGAGGCTTATTACCAGGATAAATAATATAACGGTACCGCGTGGTTGCAATAACATAATTCAATAAACGGAGAATAGATGGTTTCCAAATCTCAGGTCAAATATATCCAAAGTCTGGACCAAAAAAAATTCAGGGACGAGGCAGGAGAGTTTGTTGCAGAAGGTCCAAAGATTATTAACGAATTATTATTAGGTAAACTGGCAGAACCGGTACTGGTATATGCAGTACCGGGCTGGATCGAAGGAAATGCTTCATTGATCAAACTGTTGGCGCCGGAACGTATGGTATCTGTGACGGAAGCGGAACTGGGGCGCTTGTCATTTTTGTCCACACCCAACCAGGTAACAGGGATTTTTAAAAAGCCAAGGTTTAATAGTGATATTACCCCGGAAAAAAATATTTCCCTGATGCTCGACGGCATACAGGATCCGGGAAACCTGGGTACCATTGTCCGCACTGCTGATTGGTTTGGTATCCGGCAGATCATTTGCAGTGCCGACTGCGCCGATGCTTTTTCCCCAAAGGTGGTGCAGAGTACCATGGGCAGCATTGCAAGGATACAATTGCTGTATACATCACTCACAGCATTTATGCAGGAACATCCTTCCATTGATTATTATGCTGCCACTTTGGGCGGCGAGCCATTGCATACATTAAAACCATTGAAAGAAGGTATTATTGTTATTGGCAACGAATCTAAAGGCATCAGCGGAGACGTGTTGAAAGGATGCAGCCGCCGGGTAACCATTGAAAAATATGGCGGCGCTGAATCATTGAATGCTGCTGTAGCTACAGGTATTGTGCTGGCGCATGTAACGGGAAAGCCTTAAACATCATTTTTATTACCTGAATTGTATCGCTTTTACAGGTTGGATGCGCCGGATGATGAGTGTCGGTATCATCAGGATGGCAAGACAAACAAAGAAAGTACCGGCATCCACCACCACAATATGCCACCATTCCAGTTTTACTTCCGCTTTTGAAATATAATACATGTCTTCGGGCAGCGTAATAAAACCATAATGCTGTTGCAGCCAGCAGAGCAGGAGGGCCAGCAGGTTGCCAATGATAATTCCTGTTACAGTAATAATGGCTCCCTGGTATAAAAATATTTTCTGAATGGTGATATTGGGCGAACCCAGTGCCTTCAATACACCAATCATCCTTGTTCTTTCCAGCAACAGGATGATGAGGCAGGTGATCAGGTTTAATATGGCAACGACCGTCATGATGACCAGTACCATGATAATAGTTTTATCCTGCAGTTTAAGCCAGTCGAAAATATTCGGGTTGATTTCCTGGATGGTTTGACTGTTCCAGTTGACCGGCAGGTGATAAAATATCTGGTTGTTGACCGTGTCCATTTGTTTGTAGTCGTCCAGGAAAATTTCATAACCACCGATTTGAGTAGGCTTCCAGTTGTTGAGTCTTTGAATAAGGCGGATATCACCAATGGCAATCAGTTTATCGTATTCCTCGATACCTGTTTTGTAGATACCCGTCACCGTTAGTCGCCTGGCGCGTGGGGATGTGCCATCGGGCTGGATAAAATAAATCAGCACGGCGTCGTTGACCTTTAACTGCAACTGGTTGGCGGTATAAGACGACAACACAATTTCATTGCTGTAATTACTATCGGGGAAGTTTATCCACCGGCCTTGTTTTAAAAACTGCTGCAGCCGTTTCAGGTCATCGCCTTTTTCAATTCCTTTAAACAATACGCCTTCGATGGTTTCCGATGTTTTCAGGATGGCGCTCTTGGTGGCAAAAGCATTGACAGATTGTATGCCTTTTGTGTTCCGGATGATTTGTAAAACCGTATCATTCTTTTCTATTGCGTTTTCTTCAGCAGTCGCAACCTTGCCAGGTTCAAAATGCTGTACGCGGATATGCCCCCAGAAACTAAATATTTTCTGGCTAACGGTGTACTGAAAACCATTGGTAATGGCGAGTGATACAATCATAACGGTTACACTCAGCACCGTGGCCGTGGTGGCGAGCCGTATGATAAAACGGGAGAACGATTTCTGCTGGTTAAATGCGATGCGCCTTGCAATAAAGCCTGATACGTTCAATCGGCATGGTTTTAGTCAATCAAAAATAGGTTACGTTGCGTATCCAAACGAGTTTTTGTGTTTTTTTAGTCATTTTTGTACAACTTTACCCTTTTCAATCTCATCTAAGGAATCATGCGACAAATATTTTTGCCCCTTTTATTGCTGGTAGCTGCCCGTTTGTTTGCCCAGGAACCTGATAAAATTTATTTGTCCTCCATTCACAATGTAAAGCTGAATTATTCCGGTAACCAACTGGCTTATCCTGTTATCAGGCTGAACAGCGCGGATCAGTTGGAACTGAATTTTGATGACATCAATGCTTCTATCCGCAGTTATTCCTATACCTGGCAATTGTGCAACGCCGACTGGTCGAAGACAATATTATCGGAATTTGATTATATAAAAGGGTTTACACAAAACCGTATCAACACATACCGTACTTCATCGATTGCCCTCGTGCGCTATGTTCACTATATGGTCAACCTTCCCGAACGCAATTGCGCACCATCGCGCTCTGGTAATTACCTGCTGAAAGTGTTTGCCGATGGCGATACAGCAAAGCTGTTGTTTACCCGCCGGGTATTGGTTGTGGAAGAAAAAGCAACGGTGGGTGCGCAGGTACAGCAACCATTCAATGGACAGGTGTTTAAAACACACCAGAAACTGATGTTTGTAGTCAACCTGGGCAACCTGAACATCATGAATGCATTGCAGCAGGTTAAAGTCTGTGTGTTGCAGAATAACCGCTGGGATAATGCCCTTTGCAGCCTGAAGCCAACTTTCATAAGGCCCGGATCGCTGGAATATAATACCGAAGACGCTGTCTTCCCCGGTGGTCGCGAGTGGCGCTGGCTGGACCTGCGGAGTTTCCGCCTGCAAAGTGATCGCGTGGAAACAGCTAAATACAATCCCAATAGTACCGACGTATTTGTAAAACCTGATTTGGATCGCTCGTCGCAACGGCTGGTATTTTACCGCGACAATGATGGCATGTATTATAATGATGTCAGTGAAAGCGTTAACCCGCTCTGGCAGGCAGATTATGCCAATGTTCATTTTTCGTTTGTGCCTTCGGGTAACCAGCCACTGGTCAACAAAGACGTGTACCTGTTTGGTGAATTGACCAATTACGGCATGGATGAAAATGCGAAGATGGTATACAATGCTTCCAAGGGCGTGTATGAAACGACTTTGTTTCTCAAACAGGGCTATTACAATTATACCTATGTAACGATTGATAAAACGGATCCCAAACCATCATACGAATTTACCGAAGGTAATTTCTGGGATACAGAAAACGGGTATACCATCTTAGTGTATTACCGCAGCATCGGTGGACGCGCCGATGAACTGATTGGCATTACCAGGATAAATTCTTTAACTGGCAGAAGCGGTTATTAACTGGTCGAAAACCCGGCTTTCCTTCAACCAGCATTCATTTTTTTGTAAGGAATAATGTGTTAAACCTGCTGTAGTATTGCATTGTAACGAATTCAATATTTTTTGCACCCGGCAAACTGATTTTATATTACTTTTGCGGCCGGCAGGTCTTACACGACCAGCTCCTGCTGAACCTCCCCAGGGCCGGAAGGCAGCAAGGATAAGTGGTTGTAGCGGTGCGATGTAATCAGCCTGCCTTTTTTTTCTTTTTTATATAAACAGACCTTCGCCTATCGAACAAGCCTGTTCAACAGCATTAAACGTTCATAATATGAAATTTTTTATTGATACTGCCAATCTTGCCCAAATCAAGGAAGCCAATGAACTCGGTATACTGGATGGTGTTACTACCAATCCATCTTTAATGGCAAAAGAAGGTATTAAAGGAGAAGTGGCCATCAACAACCATTACAAGACCATTTGTGAAATGGTGGATGGCGATATCAGCGCAGAAGTATTGTCCACTGATTTTAAAACCATCGTGGAAGAGGGAAAGAAACTGGCTGCGATTCATCCCAATATCATTGTAAAAGTCCCGATGATTAAGGATGGTGTAAAAGCCATCAAATGGTTTACCGACAATGGTATTAAAACCAATTGTACACTGGTATTTTCAGCCGGGCAGGCCATTCTTGCAGCGAAGGCTGGTGCTAAATATGTTTCCCCGTTTATTGGCCGTATCGATGACAGTGGCTGGGAAGGAACTGATTTGATTGCACAGATTTCGAATATTTACAGCATCCAGGGTTTTAAAACTGAAATCCTCGCAGCTTCTATCCGCAATCCCAACCATATTATTAAATGTGCTGAGTTGGGTGCGGATGTTTGTACCTGCCCATTGGATTCCATACTTGGTTTACTGAAACATCCGCTGACTGATATCGGTCTTGCCAAGTTCCTGGAGGATGCAAAAAAGATGTAGTCTTTTTTACAGTTTGTACTTATATAATAAAAAGCGCCTTCACCAGAAGACGCTTTTATTTTGCTATGATTAGGGTTGTAATATGTTTTATCCGCGCCGGCTGTGCAGCACTTCATCGGCGGATTTCAGCTTTTCGTTGTCTTCCTTCTTCTTGATATAGATAGTTACCTGTTTGGTCAGTGCGGGGTTTTCTTTCAGTACGGCCTTTACGGTTATCTTCTCTACCGTACAATCACGTTCAATAAACAGGCTGTTGCCTTCAAATTTTCCGGCGGTGGCAGTGAATATGATTTCTTTCCCGGTCAGCGGCAGCCATGCGCCGTTGGACAGTTTTCCGTCTACATTGATGTAATTAAAAGTGCCTTTTTTAAGGCTATCGGTGTACAGGTGGAAAAAAATACTGTCCACTTTCTGTGCATGAACAATATGGAATGCAAACAGTAACGCAACACAAAGTAAAACTGCTCTCATTGGCATGATTTGTTGTAACAGTAATGTCGGAAATTTTCTGCCAAAGGTTCAGTGCAGGGGAAAGGTTAACATTTCTTCAACGATTTGGGTTACAACCAGCAGCCGGTAAATACAGCACAAAAGGGATGCCTTATTTTTTCCGCTGGTAAACCCGGACGTAATCAATCAGCATTTGCTGCGGGAAAACACTGTCGTCCACACCCTGCAGTCCGCCCCAGTTGCCGCCAACCGCTGTGTTTAATATGATAAAGAAATCGCGGTAATATGGCCAGGTAGCTGTGCCCTGGCTGTAATTGGGATAACTGTAATATTTTACAGAGTCAACATACCAGTCAATTTGGGTGCTTGTCCATTCCATTTTATATACATGAAAACTATCCTGTGCACTTGATACAAACAAGTCGCCATTTTTACTGTTGCCACCATTATAGGTTTTGTTGTGTGCCGAACCTTTGATCCAGTTGGGGTTGTAACCAACTTCTTCCATAATGTCCAGTTCACCATCGTCGGGCCAGTGAAGCGGGTTGGTCGCACATAATGTCCAAATCGCCGGCCATGTGCCCCTGCCTCGCGGCAATTTGGCGCGTATTTCAAAAATACCGTAGGTGAATTCACCTTTCCCTTTCGACAACAAGCGGGCAGAAGTATAATTGCTTCCTGAAAAAGGTTCCTTTCTTGTTTCAATGACCAGGTTGCCGTTTTCTACGCGTGCATTTTCAGAACGTCCATTGGTATAGTACTCCAGTTCGTTGTTTCCCCATCCGCCACCGCCTACATCATAACTCCAGTTGGCCGGGTTGGGCAAACCAGGAACATCAAATTCATCGGACCATACCAGTTTATAGGGGACAACAACCGGCACAGTATCTACCGGCGGAACAGGTGCCGGTGTAGATCCTTTTTTGCTGCAGGCGCCTCCCGCGAGGAGAATGATAAATACAATTGCGGATAAAAAGAAAATGGACTTTTTCATATGGCCAATAAGATACGTACTGAATGTGTAAGTTCAAAAGTTTGTTCTTGTTTTTTCACCGGTTTATACCGGGAAAGAATGATTCGTTCTACAAAAGGGGTATGGTGAATGCGGGCAGTGGTGATTTATAACTTATGATGATTGATATACCCGCACATAATCAATCTCCATTTTTTGCGGCCAGATATCCTGTGCAATGCCTTTGGCACCACCCCAGTCGCCACCCACCGCAATGTTTAACAGCAGGTGCATTTTATTATCGAATGGCCATGCATCATAAGAGGTATGTTCATTTTTAAAAGTGAAATACACATTGCCATCCACTGATATTTTTACATAGTCGGCATTCCACTCCAGCCCATACACGTGAAAGTTTTCAGAACAATCTTTCACGATGGTGGTATCTGTTTTTTGTGTTCCGATACTGTGATAATATTTTTTACAATGAATGGAACCATGGATATATCCCTGGTGAAAACCGACATGCTCCATGATATCAATTTCCCCGTCATCAGGCCATTTCAATGGTGTGGTGGAGCCCAGCATCCAGATAGCGGGCCATGTGCCGAGGCCCTTTGGTAATTTGGCGCGCACTTCAATCTTCCCATATTGCCAGTCGCCCTTTCCTTTTGTGATTAGCCTGGCAGACGTATAATCGTTCTTGTCCCATTTTTCTTTTCTTGCTTCGATGATTAGGTTGCCGTTTTCAACACGTGCATTTTCCAGCCTTGCTTTTGTATAATATTCCAGTTCGTGGTTGCCCCATCCGTCACCACCCACATCATAATTCCATTTGCTGCTATCGGGCAGGCCTTTGTAATTGAATTCGTCCGACCAAACCAGTTTCCAGGAAGCAGGTTTGGAAGGCGCAAACGAATATATAAGCACCAGTAAGAGCGAGACAGGTATCAGGACAACGAAAATGGATCTTTTTGTATTCATATAGCTGGCATTGAAGATATTCCGAAGGTAGGAAATCCATCAGACTTGACGCCAGTGTCATACGGAAACATACAACAGTTAGTTTTTTTGGATGCAGCCATTATTAAAATATTTTTTGTCATCAGTGGTTATGTATTATTTTTGCGGCTCAGTATGAAACAAATAACACATATCCACCATCATGGTACACACTTACCCAACAGGTAAGCCGATGGTGTTTTGTGTTTGGAATAAAAAACATTGAAGGGCTTACTCGGGTAAGCCCTTTTTTATTGAACATAGTAACCCATAATATAAAACAACCGCTATATGGCCCAGGTAAACAGGTTAAGGATTGCGATCCAGAAATCAGGAAGACTGTACGACGATTCTGTTCTTTTACTGAAGGAATGTGGTATCGATCTGCGCAATGTGAAGGATCGCCTGAAAACAGAGAGTGATAATTTCCCGCTGGAAGTATTTTTTCTCCGCGACGATGATATCCCGCAATACGTGGAAGATGGTGTGGCTGATATTGGTATCGTAGGCGAGAATGTGCTTTTTGAAACAAATAAAAAGATAAGCGTGGTGGAAGAACTCGGTTTTGGCAAATGTCGTTTGTCCATCGCCGTTCCCCGTAACCAGCAATATGATGGTGTGGCATCACTGAATGGCAAACGCATTGCCACCAGCTATCCATTCCTGGTACGTAATTACCTGAAGCAACACAATGTGGAAGCGGATATCCATGAAATCAGTGGTTCGGTAGAAATTGCCCCGGGCATTGGGCTTGCCGATGTGGTAGCCGATTTGGTCAGCAGCGGTTCTACCTTATTCATGAATGGATTGAAAGAAGTGGAAACGATTTTGCAATCGCAGTCGGTGCTGGTGAGGAATAACCAGTTGGGCGATGAGCAACTGAAGTTGCTGGATAAATTGGTGTTCCGCATCCGCTCTGTAAAAAAAGCAAAACGCAATAAATATGTTTTGCTGAATGCACCTGACAATAAATTAAAAGACATCATTGCATTATTGCCCGGTATGAAAAGCCCTACCGTGTTACCACTGGCGGAAAGTGGCTGGAGCAGTGTACACAGCGTGTTGAGTGAAGATGAGTTCTGGGATAAAATTGAACAACTCAAAGCAGCGGGCGCACAGGGTATACTGGTGGTGCCGATTGAAAAAATGGTAATATAAAAAACAGTCAGAGCATTTTCAAAGCAGTTATATGAAAATTTTTAATAACCCTGGCAGAAAAAACTGGCCGGATATTTTACAACGTCCTTCCATTGAAGCCGCTTCGCTGGAAGAGAATGTGCGATCCATTCTATTGTCTGTAAAGCAAAACGGTGACGCTGCCGTTATCGCATACACAAAACAATTTGACGGGGTGACCATCGATTCATTATTGGTGAGTGAACAGGAAATAAAAGAAGCTGCCAACAATATTCCGGTTGAATTACAACAAGCCATTAAACAGGCGGCATCCAATATCCGTTTGTTTCACAGTAAACAGCAAACATTAGCTGAAATAATTGAAACCATGCCCGGTGTTCAATGCTGGCGCAAATCGGTGGCGATTGAAAAAGTGGGTTTGTATATCCCCGGTGGTACTGCGCCTTTATTTTCCACCTTGCTCATGTTAGGTATTCCTGCTACCATCGCCGGTTGCAGGGAGATAGTATTGTGTACACCTCCTGGTAGAAACGGCCTCATCGATCCTGCTATTTTATATGCAGCATCGGTAGTGGGCGTTACAACAATTATTAAAGCAGGTGGTGTGCAGGCCATTGCTGCAATGGCCTATGGTACAGCCACTGTACCACAGGTATATAAGATTCTCGGACCGGGCAACCAGTATGTTACCTGCGCCAAACAACTGGTACAAAAAGACGGGCTGGCCATTGATATGCCCGCAGGGCCCAGTGAAGTGGCGGTATATGCTGATGAAACGGCAGACGCTTCTTTTGTTGCCGCGGATCTTCTGTCACAGGCAGAGCATGGCCCCGACAGCCAGGTATTGCTGGTAACAACGAAGGAGAATATCATTCCGATAATTGAAAAAGAAATCGCCCGGCAACTGGAACAATTGCCGCGCAAGGCGATAGCAGCACAATCATTGGAACACAGTAAGATTATCATCATGCGCGATGAAACAGTTGCTATTGATCTGCTCAATGAATATGCAGCCGAACATTTGATACTGAGTTGCGCGAATGCGGAGGCAGTGGCAGAGAAAATCATCAATGCCGGTTCCGTATTCATTGGCAACTATTCTCCCGAAAGTGCGGGCGATTATGCCAGTGGCACCAATCATACGCTTCCTACCAATGGTTATGCAAAGGCATACAGTGGTGTAAGCCTGGATAGTTTTGTAAAAAAAATCACGTTTCAAAAATTAACAAGAGAAGGACTGAATAATATTGCTTCTACTGTAGAAACCATGGCAATGGCAGAAGGGCTGGATGGTCATGCAGCAGCGGTGAGGGTGAGGAGGGAGGGAGGAGTCGGAAGTCTTTAGTCGATAGCCAATAGTCAATAGTTGATCCTGAGGCTTACAATATCAACCTGAGCAACTACTTTTATTTATACTTAGGGAAGTGTCAACCATCCATACAGTATATGCTAATAATATTCTATGAAATAATAATATGGGAATTCATTAAGAAGTCTGGAAATAGCAAAAAGGTACAGAGAATACAGACTCCTGATTCCCCACTTAAAACTTTAAACTTATAACTCAAAACTTTAAACTTCTAACGCTTAACTGCCCGATATTATATTTCTATGTTCAACATTAATACACTCCTCCGCAAAAACATTCAGCAACTGGTGCCATATTCATCCGCAAGAGATGAGTTCAAGGGGGAAGCCAGCATTTTCCTGGATGCCAATGAAAACAGCCTTGGATCGCCATTGCCCAAATGGTACAACCGTTATCCCGATCCGCTGCAGTGGAAAATAAAAGAAAAGCTGTCGCAGATAAAAGGAATAAGCCCCCAGCATATTTTTATTGGCAACGGGAGCGATGAATGCATCGACATTCTGTACCGCGCATTTTGCAATCCCGGTAAAGACAATATCATCATTTGTCCGCCTACCTATGGCATGTATGAAGTCAGCGCGCATATCAATGATGTGGAGGTACGCAGTGCGCAGTTGCTCGATGATTTTCAACTCGATTTGGTCCACCTGGAAAACCTCGTTGATGCACACACGAAAATAATATGGCTTTGTTCGCCCAATAATCCCACCGGTAATTCGCTTGACAGGGAAGATATTGAAACGGTACTGAATAATTTTCCCGGGCTGGTGGTGATTGATGAAGCCTATATTAATTTTTCCCGCCACCGCTCCTTTATACAGGAACTGGCTGACTATCCCAACCTCGTGGTGCTGCAAACACTCAGCAAGGCATGGGGCCTCGCCGGTTTGCGGTTGGGTATGGCTTTTGCCAGCGAATCTATTATTGAGGTGTACAATAAGGTGAAACCGCCCTATAATATCGGGCAGGCGACACAGGAACTGGTATTAAAAGCACTGGATGAAGTGGGACAAGTGAACGATATGATCAAATTAATTGTTGACATGCGGAAGCAACTGTCGGAAGAACTGGCGAAATTGCCGGTTGTTGAAAAAGTGTATCCCAGTGATGCGAATTTTTTACTGGTAAAAATGAAGGATCCATCGGGTATGTACCATTATTTACTGGAGAAGGGCATCGTGGTGCGCGACAGGAGCAGAGTGATACTGTGTGAAGGGTGCCTGCGGATTACGGTGGGTACGGCCAGTGAAAACGAAGATTTAATTCAAAACATGAAATCATTCATACAGAAATAGGTAATTTTAAAAAATGCTAAATAAATATATTATGCGCCAGTTGAAAATGTCTTCTTTTCTTTTTACGGGTATAATGTGGATGGCACTCAGCGCCTGTGCAGGTGATACCACGCAAGTGAACACAACAACAACAACAAATCCTCCTGCCGATGCATCCGGTCTTACGCTGCCTGCCGGTTTCAAAGGAGTAAAAATGGTGACAGATTTGGGTCGTGCCCGTCATATTACTGTTGCCGCTAATGGGGACGTATTTGTAAAACTGGAAAAGCTCAAAGATGGCAAAGGCATTTATCGTCTCCATGATGCCAATGGTGATGGAAAAGCAGATGAAGTATCCGGCTTTGGCAACTATGTTGGCACCGGTATCGCCATCAGGAATGGTTATTTATATGCATCTTCCAATACAGAAGTGTACCGCTATAAAATAAATGAGAAAGACGGAAAAGTGGATGAAGCATCAGGCGTAAAGATCATTACCGGTTTGTGGGATAAAGGACAGCACAATTCAAAATCGATTGCACTGGACAATGCAGGAAATATTTATGTCAATATTGGCGCGCCATCCAACTGCTGCCAGGTAGAGGACAGAACAAAAGGTTCGCCCGGGCAGGACCCCTGTCCGTTACTGGAAAAGGCAGGTGGCATCTGGCAGTTCAAAGCTGATAAACCCAACCAGTCTTACGCAGAAGGTGTAAGGTATGCTACCGGTTTGCGCAATGTAGTGGGGCTGGACTGGAATACCGAAGTAAATGATTTGTATGTAATGCAGCACGGCCGTGATATGCTGTTCCAGTTTTACCCGGAAATGTATGATCAGAAAGCCGGTGCTGAAAACCCTGCAGAAGAAATGTTTCGTATCAAACAAGGATCTGATTGCGGATGGCCTTATTGTTATTTTGATAATGACAGGAAACAAAAAGTGCTGAACCCCGAATATGGTGGTGACAGATCAAAAGTGGGCCGATGTGAAGACAAAACAAAATCTGTTGTACAATTCCCCGGTCACCTCGCACCAAATGCATTGTTGTTTTATACCGGGTCACAGTTCCCTGCCAAATACAAGAATGGAGCATTCATCGCTTTTCATGGTTCATGGAACAGGACACCGGAGCCGCAGGCAGGTTATTTCGTCGTATTCGTTCCATTTAAAAATGGATTGCCTACGGATAAATGGGAAGTGTTTGCAGATGGTTTTGCCGGCCCCAATATCAACCGCGCGACATACCGTCCCTGCGGACTGGCACAAGGCCCTGATGGATCGCTGTATGTATCGGACGATAATAATGGTACCATCTGGAAAATATCTTACGGCAAATAATTCATTGAAACTTTATAATTGATCAACACATCTTCAATCGCATGTTAACATGCAGTTGAACAGGAACAGGAATATGAAAAAAATAATTGCAGCAGTTATTATCAGCACGGTCATTATCAGCGCTTATTCATTCCAGGTAAAGAAACCGGCTCAAAGTCCGCTGAAAGCTTCGATGGAGCGCGGCAAGAAAGTGTATGACGGCACCTGTATTACCTGTCACCAGGCAGATGGTTTAGGTGTGCAGCGTATGAACCCGCCACTGGTAAAAACAAAATGGATATCTGGCGATAAAAACGCACTGATTAAAATTATACTGAAGGGGCTGAAAGGTGGTGAGATAGATATTGACGGCGATACCTTTCACAATCCGATGCCGCCACAGGAAGCACTGATGACTGATCAGCAGATTGCAGATGTGCTTACTTATGTACGCAACAGTTTTGGCAATAAATACAGTGCTGTTACCGTGGCCAGTGTGAAACTGGTGCGGGCAAAATTAAAATAAGCAAGAGCAAATTCTTTTATCCCGTTTACTACGACCCACGTCAAACATGAAGAGAATATTATTTATCGATCGCGACGGCACACTGATCAATGAAGCGCCTCCCACTTACCAACTGGATGCATGGGACAAACTGGTGTTTTACCCGCAGATGTTTGAGTACATGGGCCGTATTGCGCGTGAATTTGATTATGAACTGGTGATGGTGACCAACCAGGATGGATTGGGCACGCCTTCTTTTCCGGAAACAAATTTCTGGCCCATACATCACCTGGTCATGAAAAGCCTGGAAGGTGAAGGCATTCACTTCAGTGCCGTGCATATTGACAGAACGTTTCCGGAAGAACATGCAGCTACGCGCAAACCTGGTACGGGTATGCTCACGCAATATTTGAACAATCCCGCGTACGATATTGCCAACTCATTTGTGATTGGCGATCGCATCACGGACATTCAACTGGCAAAAAACCTCGGCTGCCGTGGTATCTGGCTCAACATTGATCCTGATCTTGGCGCGGGCGAAATTGCTGATAAGGCATCATCGTTGCGCAATGATGGTACCATTGTACTGGAAACAACGAACTGGAGCGATATCTATTCTTTTTTCAAACTCGGCCTGCGGCAGGTGGTGCATGAAAGGAATACAAATGAAACACAGATCAAGATTGATTTAAATGTGGATGGTACGGGCAAGGCCCATATCATTACCGGGCTGGGATTTTTTGATCACATGCTGGAACAGATAGCACGTCATGGAAAAATGGACATCACCATTCGTTCCAATGGCGATTTACATATTGACGAACACCATACCATTGAAGATACCGGTATTGCATTGGGCGAAGCATTTGCAAAAGCGCTGGCGGATAAGCGGGGCATGGAGCGGTATGGATTTGCCTTGCCGATGGATGAAGCGGACGCAAAAGTGCTGATTGATTTTGGCGGGCGCAACTGGATCGTGTGGAATGCCTCATTTACGAGGGAACGTATTGGTGAAATGCCCACAGAAATGTTTTTTCATTTCTTCAAATCATTTTCGGATGCAGCGAAGTGTAATTTAAATATTGAATGCCATGGTGACAATGAACACCACAAGATAGAAGCCATTTTCAAGGCATTTGCAAAAGCCATCCGCATGGCAGTGAAGCGCGATCCATTGAGTAATTATCTTCCCAGTACAAAGGGGGTTTTGTAAAAAGGGATTGCATTAAGCCAGTACATCCCTGAATTCTGCTTTTTTGTCAAACACCGATTTGGCAAAGGGACAGAGCGGAATAATTTTTAACTGGTGTGTGCGTGCATAGTCGACAGCGGTATGCACCAATTGAAGGCCTACGCCTTTTCCACTGAGTGATTCATCTACTTCTGTATGTTCGATGATCATTTTATCAGCAGTAGGTTTTGTATACACCAATTCAGCGAGAATCGCGCCGTCCTGTCCTGCAAAAAACATCCCTTTATTGCCCACCAGTTTGTGTTGTATCAGCATAATAATAGTTAAGCCATTAATTTTTTCAGTTGCTCAAATCCCTCCGGCCAAAGACCCAGTTTGCAGGCAGAATTGATATGCCCGTAATCGCCAATATTGATCAGTTCACTTCCCCACCATTCTGCAAATTGCGTGGCACGATCCAATGTTACATATTCATCGTTGCTGCTGGCAATAACGATGGAGGGAAATGGAAGATGATACTGCGGCATGGGTGAAAATCCAGTCGTACCTGCCGGGTAACTACCGGCTTCTGAATCACTCGGCGCCACGAGCAATGCGCCTTTGATGGTGCGTTTGTATTTTTCCGCCCATTTTACAATGGCGCAGCAGGAAGAACTGTGACCGATCAGTATTACCTGGTCCAGCGGCAGATCTTTTACTGTCTTGTCAACCGTTGCTATCCAATCGTTGCAATTGGGCGTATCCCAATCCGATTGCTGGATGCGCGTGAATCCGTAAGTTGTTTCCCAGTGTGTTTGCCAGTGATCGGGGCCAGAATTGTACAGGCCCGGGAGGATAAAAACAGATTGTTGGGGCATTCATAAAAATAGAATTTTTGCCCGAATGATCCTTCCACATTTTTATAACATCATCATAGGGTCGTCTACCACGCGCAGGTTTTCGTTGAAGGATCGCATCTGTTCCATATCACTGCCGGAAATGTTGAAATCAAATATGTCAAAATTATCCCGGATGCGTTCGGGATTGGATGATTTGGGAATGGCGGATACCTGCAACTGTATATTCCAGCGAAGAATGATCTGTGCAGGTGTCTTATTGTATTTTTTTGCCAGCAGCAGGAGTTTTGGATCGTTCATTCTTTTTCCCCGCACCAACGGTGTGTAGGATTGCAGTTGAATGGTATGTTGCCTGCAATATTGTAACAAATCTTCCAAAAAAAGATAAGGGCTGAACTCTACCTGGTTGACAGCAGGTGTAATGGACGAATAGGTTTTTAATTCTTCGAGAAAGGGCAGCAGGTAATTGGCCACACCGATGCAGCGCACCTGTTTGTTGTTGTACAATGTTTCCAATGCTTTCCAGGTTTCCTTTCTTTTTCTTTTGACGGGCCAGTGTACGAGGTAGAGATCAACATAATCCATCTGCAATAGCTGGCAACTTTTTTCAAATGCTTTTAATGTGCTATCGTATCCCTGCTCGGTATTGTTGACTTTTGTTGTAATGAATATTTCCTTTCTGGGAATGCTGCTGTTTTTTATGGCGTTGCCGATTTCGCGTTCATTGCCATACATGGCAGCGGTATCGATCAGGCGGTAACCTGTTTCCAACGCAGCCAGCACTGCAGCTTCTGCTTCTTTGTTGTACATATCGTACACACCGAGCCCCAGCAATGGCATGTCGATACCATTGTTGAGGCGGATGGCTGGTGAAAGCATTTGTTTATTTACCATTTGTCGAGCCCGAGTAATTTTTTACCCAGTGGTGATAACACAGCGGTACCGTATTTTGTTTGTTCCCAGTTTCGCGGGTCGCCGGGAAATGCATAGCCTTCCGGTGCGATCCTGTCTTTCCAGGAGCGGATGCGCCATTGACGCAATGCTTCATTGTCTTCTTCTGCAGGCATCATGGAAATATATTGCGCAATGCGCACTTTGTTGCCGCTCATATTCGGGCGGATGCCATGTGGCTGCAGGCTGTTGAATATTAATAAGTCACCCGCTTCCATTTTTACTTTTTCCAGTGTAAAGCCCGTGGTATCGGGTTTGAAATGATCCCGGTTCTCGGGTTGTGTTAACTTCCAGGTGTCGTAGGTGCGGAACAATTCGGGAATGCATTGAAAGCCGCCCATGTTTTCATCGGTTTGATCGGCGAGTGCCAGCACGCCCTGTACATTGACGGGTTTTGTTTCGGGATCATAATCCCAGTGAATAAATCCTTTGTATTCAAAACCCGGTTTGATGGGAAAATTAAGATTGGCCCTGTCGATGGTAACCCATAATTTATCAGTACCCCAGATATCAACAAATGCGTCGTAAATACGTTGTACCTGGCGGTTGTTCCACAATGCCTGGTGATTGTATACTTCCACCATACCGGTATTGGTGAGTTCTTTCATTTGCATTTCGGCGCGGGGTGGAGCGTACCAGGTGGAAGGATCGTTGGGATCTTTTTCTTCGAACTCCCATAGAAATGTTGCTGTAGCGGCTGCCTGTTCTTTGGGCACTGCATTTTTTATTACGATATAGCCATTGTGTTTCCAGAATTGCCAGTCTGCTTCACTCAGTACGCGCAGCGGTTGTCCGTTGCTGCGATCATTTAATTTTTCAACGCTGCTTTTTGCGACAGAGGGGTTGCCGGGTATTTCCTTGTGCTGGTTGTCCGGCGCCATGGTGGGTGTCATTGTACGATGTTCCATATAGCAATAATTATTGTTTGAAAGTTAATGTAAATAATGTTGCAGGGCAGGGACGCTGGCTGCGGGAGCACCAGCCCTTGCTGTTTCTGTGCGGGCAGCTTTGAAATTTGTGTTTTGGTTCTTTGAGCTTTGCCGGGTTAAGGGTTGGTGTGTCGCCGGTCGGTATGGGTCGTTTGGTTGAATGGCTGGCAATGGGATGATTCATGTGGCCCGTTTTTGAATTTACTGATGAAACAAAAATACACCTGCCAGCAGGCCCTTTTCTACACTTGGAATGACTGAAATTTGTGCTGTATTGATATTTTGCGGTTATCAGTGGCTGCGCTGCAGATCAAATGGTGGAAAAATAAGGGTAAGGGACAAAACAAATATCCGGCGGGCATTAGAATACAGTTTCGTGTACATCTTCCCAATGAGGGTTCATTTCATTGATTATTTTATTTTTCCTTTCACTGTTCCATTTTTTCAGGTGCTTTTCTCTTGCAATTGCTTCTTCAATTCGTGCGTAGAATTCATAGTAAACCAGTTTATGGCAATTATACTTTGCAGTAAAAGAGTGGGGATATTTATTTTCCTTATGGTCCTTTACCCGCCAATATAATTCTGATGTAACACCTCAATCTCAGCGTAGGCTTTGCGAACAAAATATAATTTATTCCTGAGCGTAGGCTCCAGCCTACGCTCCTCTTTTCTGTAGCCTCCAGGCTACAAAATATTTTTTACATTTAAGTCATAATCCAACAATGTACTAACTGAACAGCCTTCTCTTTACAGCAATACAACAGTTGATGCGTTGGGAATGGGCTTGTGTAGTTGGAACAATGGTAGTTAAAAAAAGTATCAATAAGCTGCAGGTAGACCTGCAGAAAAAAACAAGAGCGTAGGCCGGAGCCTACGCTCAGTGTGTGGGAACTATATCACTGTTCTTCAGTTAATCTGAACATTATATCGGTACGCAACACATATTTTATGCCTTCTTTTACAGGGCTACCTTCATGTTCAAGGTCGTGTAAAAATATTAGCCCAGTACCTTGCTTAGGATGAATGACCAAATCGCCAAATGTTGTTTCTCCTCCTTTATACCCGTCATTCAGATAAATCATAAAAGTATAATAGCTGGCTTCAACTTCATTACGAATATAGCTTTGATCCCTGTGACGCTTGAAAACCTGCCCTTTCTCATATTTATAAAATCTAAATAGTTCATTGAGGCCAATTGCCTTACTGTTACCAAGCCTCAAAGGCGCAAAAGGTTGTAACTGCTGCCAGAGTTTGCCGGCAAGCGCACTGTCGGAATAAATTACCCGATTGTTATTACGAACCGTTTCAACAATTTTTTGTCCTTTTTCTGTTTCAACGGTTGCTGGTTCATACCCAATTGCTTCAGATTTTGTAATAAACTCTTTGCATTCCTCGTCCGTCCAAAACTGATCGATCGTAAAAATATTATCCTTTATAGTGTTTCGATGCATAGGTAATTTATTAAGCGGCAAAGTAAACTATATATTATGCTTACTTTTTTAAATTGTTTAGGCAAAGTTAAAGCCAGAAATTAAAATTTAAGGGTCTGTTTACAACACACCCTTATCTTGGAGCTATAATCTGAGTAATTCACGTTGTTTTAATAATTTTATGGAAATTGGGAAGAATTGGGGGCAACGCAGTACACATAATGCTCCTTTCAGCAAATGAAGGTAAAACGCGAAAACATACAATCAGATGAAGACAGCTCCTTCAAAATTCTGCTTACACCCAAGCTAAATGATCTCTTTTACTGGCATTTTCACCCGGAATATGAAATCGTTTTTGTGGAACTGGACAAGGGTATCCGCCATGTAGGCGATCATATTTCAAAATATGAAGACAACGACCTGGTATTGATTGGCCCCAATATTCCACACCTGAATTTTGATTATGGTATACAAACAACTGTTGAGATAGTAGTGGTGCAAATGAAAGAACATTTTCTCGGCCAGGCATTTTTCAACCTGCCGGAAATAGCCGCCATCAATGATTTGTTTGAAAGGGCAAAGAGTGGTTTGGCATTTGGCGGTGACACAAAAAAACAGGTGGGTGAAAAACTGCAAAAGCTATCGTCACTAACTCATTTTGATCAACTGATCAGTTTGCTGCAGGTATGCCAGTTGCTGGCCAACAGTAAAGAGGTCACTGAACTGCATGCAAGACCAATCGCCAGTGCATCGGTATTGAAAGAACAACAAAGGATGCACCGCATCTATAACTATATTGAATCGCATTACCAGGAACCGATAGATGTAAACGAAGTGGCTGGTTTTTCACACCTGACAACGGCCGCTTTCTGCCGCTATTTTAAGAAGTCTACCCACCTGACCTTTACCGATTTCCTGAACCAATACCGCATCAACCAGGCAAAGAAATTATTGCTGCACGATAAAAATGTCACCGAAGCCTGCTACAACAGCGGTTTTGACAATCTTTCCTATTTCAACAAGACGTTTAAAAAACTAACAGGTGTAAACCCCTCGCATTTTAAACGCCAGTTTGCCAGCAACCAGTGATAAGGGGTCATTTTTTTGTCATAGTACTCCTGCGGCAATAAAAAATTTGCTGAAATAAACTTTCTCCTGCATATTTGCACTGCAATGACAAGAACAGTACAACATAACCAGTGGTGGTGGCATACAAACCTCGAACGGGGCAAGTGATGTTATATCACCATGGTATTACCATATTGGCCCCGATATATTCGGGGCTTTTTTATTTTGCTGAACAGCGGTGAAAAAGATGAACGGAGCGTCGCAACGATGCTGGTATCAGCAATACTGATTGTAAACAAAAAAAGATTCGCCTGGGCGAAAGCAGTATGAAGAAGATTACCTTACACACGACGGCTAAAAAAATGCTGGCCGATGTTTTTACTCCCGTGGGTATTTACCTGCGGCTGCGCGACCGGTTTCGCGATACCATCCTGCTGGAAAGCACAGACCACCATGCTGCAGAAAATAGTTTCTCCTTTATTTGTATCAACGCTATTGCCGGTATTGAAATCACGAGTACAAAAAGTATTGAATGCAAGTTTCCCGGGCAGCTTCCGGAAAAGACAGCGATAAAACATACCAGTGAGGTACCACAACTGATCTGGGATTTTATGCAGCGCTTTGATGTACACGATACCACAAAGGAAACGGCGCCCGCGCAGGGATTGTTTGGCTATACCAGTTTTGATGCCGTCCAATTTTTTGATTCGATAT
Source organism: Chitinophagaceae bacterium (assembly GCA_044223995.1). GTDB lineage: Bacteria > Bacteroidota > Bacteroidia > Chitinophagales > Chitinophagaceae > JACMLD01. The sequence goes on along the minus strand of JBGALE010000005.1, from coordinate 29,743 downwards.
CATTGAAGTCTGGTGTAACCGACCCGGTCATTCCACTGATGCGCTACCGCCTGTACCAGTATGTGATTGCCATCAATCACCATAAAGATGAACTGCATATTTGTGAAAACATATTGCAGGGTGTAGAGAGTGAACTGCCCGTGGTGGAAAGCCTTATCATGAGCAAGGACGTACCAGTATATCCATTCAAAACAACCAAGGAAGAATCATCGAATATGACAGATGATGATTACCGCGCGATGGTAAAGAAAGGGATCAGCAGTTGTCACCGGGGCGATGTATTCCAGATAGTATTGAGCCGCCGTTTCCAGCAATCATTTATCGGCGATGAATTTAATGTATACCGCGCGCTGCGCAATATCAACCCTTCTCCATACTTATTTTTCTTCGACTATGGCGATTATAAACTAATGGGTTCGTCGCCCGAATCGCAGATACTAATTCAACATGGAAAAGCGATTGTTCACCCGATAGCAGGAACTTTTAAACGCAGTGGTGATGATGTAACTGATAAAGCTGAAGCTGCCAGGCTGCTGGAAGACGTAAAGGAAAATGCCGAGCATGTGATGCTGGTAGACCTGGCAAGAAATGATTTAAGCCGCCTTTGTGATAATGTACAGGTGGATCATTACCGGGAGGTGCAATATTACAGTCATGTTATACACCTGGTGAGTGAAGTAAGCGGCAGTGTTCGTGAAGGGAGTAACCCGTTTGAATTGCTTGCAAAAACTTTTCCTGCCGGTACACTGAGCGGCGCGCCGAAGTTTAAAGCGATGGAACTGATAGATGCCTACGAACCAACGGCAAGAAGTTATTATGGCGGCGCTATTGGATTTATTGGATTTAACGGTGATTGTGTACACGCCATTATGATCCGCACTTTTATGAGCAGGCACAATACACTGGTGTACCAGGCGGGCGCGGGCATCGTGGCAGCGAGCAAACCGGAGAATGAATTGCAGGAGGTAAATAATAAACTCGGTGCATTGAAAAAGGCGATTGTGTTTGCGGAGCGTATAGTGTAGAGTCTGGAGTTTTGGGTTTATAATTGATAAGGGAGAATTGGTTTAGCCAGGTACTACAAACTCTAAACTATAAACACGAAACTGTAAACCCGAAACTGCAAACTTTTTGAATTAAATGCGTTGAACAGAAAATTATGAGGATACTAGTATTTGACAATTACGATTCATTTACCTACAACCTGGTGCACCTGGTGGAGAAGATATTGCATGAAAAGGTAGAAGTGTTTCGCAATGATCAGTTGCGCCTTGAAAAAGTGAAGGAATACGATAAAATCATCCTATCACCGGGGCCGGGTATACCGGAAGAAGCAGGATTGTTGTTGCCCCTGATAAAAGAATATGCGGCCAGTAAATGTATACTCGGTGTTTGTCTCGGCCACCAGGCCATTGGTGAGGCATTTGGCGGTACGCTGGTCAACTTAAGCACGGTATACCATGGTGTGGCAACGCCTATTCATATAAAGAATGAAACAACTGGTATTGACAGCCCGTTGTTTGCCGGATTGCCCAAGGTATTTGAGGTAGGCAGGTACCATAGCTGGGTAGTGAGTGGTGATAATTTCCCTTCTGAGCTGGAAGTAACAGCCAGGGACGATAATCATTTTATCATGGCATTGCAGCATAAAAAATATGATGTACAGGGTGTACAGTTTCACCCGGAAAGTGTACTCACACCCAGTGGTGAAGCCATTATGCGCAACTGGTTAAAGCAATAACAGTATGAAAAAGATATTACAGCATTTGTTTGAACACAAGACACTGAGCCGCCAGCAGGCGAAGGAAGTGTTGTTGAACATTGGGAAAGCGGTGTACAACGAACACGAGGTAACTGCTTTTATGACGGTGTACCTGATGCGCAGTATTACCATCGAAGAGCTGCAGGGTTTCAGGGATGCGCTGCTGGAACTTTGCGTACCGATTGACCTAAATGGATTTCCTACCATTGATATTGTAGGCACGGGTGGTGACGGAAAAAATACATTTAATATTTCCACACTTTCCTGTTTTATTGTGGCAGGAACAGGACAGAAAGTGGCGAAGCATGGCAATTATGGTGCAACATCTATCAGTGGCGCATCGAATGTAATGGAGCAACTGGGATATAAATTTAAAAATAACCAGGACCAGTTAAAGAAAGAAGTGGATGCAGCCAATATTTGTTTCCTGCATGCGCCGATGTTTCATCCAGCGTTGAAAACAGTGGGGCCTATCCGGAAGAACCTGGGTGTGCGTACCTTTTTTAATATGCTGGGCCCGATGGTAAACCCTGCATCGCCTGCCTACCAACTGGTAGGTGTGTACAATTTGGAAATGGCGCGTATTTATAATTACCTGCTGCAGCAAACCGGAAAGGCATTTACTATTATACACAGCCTTGATGGGTATGATGAAATATCACTGACCAACGATACAAAAGTAATTACGCGTGAAGGCGAACAGGTGAAAACGCCGGAACAATTGGGCAAACGTGCTGTGATTGCTTCGGATATTTATGGTGGCAACTCAGTAGAGGACGCAGCGAAATTATTTAAGAAGATATTGTATGGCGAAGGCACCTGGGCGCAAAATGCAGTCGTGTTTGCCAACGCGGCTATGGCGCTGAATTGTACTGGTCAGTATAAAAGCTATGATGAAGCTTATGCGGCAGCAGTGGAAAGCCTGGAAAGTGGGAAAGCAAAAACGGCACTGGAAAAATTAATAGCATTACAACAATAACAGATGAGGTAATGAATATACTGGATACAATCATTGCGGTGAAAAGAAAGGAAGTGGCTGACAGAAAATCGGCGGTCAGCACCGCAATGCTGGAAAAGCAGGAATTATTTGCAGGGAAACGACTTTCATTGAAACGATCTTTACTGGACGACAATAAAACCGGTATCATTGCAGAGTTTAAAAGAAGATCACCGTCGAAAGGGATTATTAACGCAGATGCCAGTGTGCTGGATGTAACGAAAGCCTATACAGAATATGGAGCATCTTGTTTATCGGTACTGACAGATGAACCTTTTTTCGGCGGAAGTACCAGTGATTTGATAGCAGCGAGGATAAATGACATACCGATCCTGCGGAAAGATTTTATTATTGACGAATATCAAATAGTGGAGGCGCGGGCGATGGGCGCTGATGTCATTTTGCTGATTGCGGCCAACCTCAGCCCGGTGGAAGTAAAGAAACTGGCGGCGTTTGCAAAGCAACTGGAGTTGGAGGTATTGCTGGAATTGCACGCGGAAGAAGAACTGGAACATATTGGTGCAGATACGGACATTGTGGGCATCAACAACCGCAATTTGAAAACATTTGAGGTAGACATCGATCGGAGTTTGCGCATGGCGGAGAAGATAGGTGCGGAAAAAATAAAAGTAGCGGAGAGCGGTATCAGTTCTGTGAAGAACATACAACTGTTTCGTGAGAATGGGTTTGAAGGATTCCTGGTTGGTGAAAATTTTATGAAGGAAAAAGACCCGGGAGCAGCATTCAGGATATTTGTTCAGGAATTGCGTTCAAAATAATGAATACGATTGCTATTGCCATATACTAAACTGAAAATCCAGCAAACACATGAGAGTAAAAGTATGCGGCATGACACAAATTGACCAGGTGGATCAACTGGCAGGCATGGGCGTTGCTTTCGCAGGGTTTATTTTTTACCCGAAGAGCCCGCGTTATGTTTTCAAACACATGACCACGACACAGATCAGGAAAGAGAATAATATCAACAAGGTCGGTGTGTTTGTGAATTCGACGGTGGAAGAAGTATTGCACATGGTGGATGAATGCAGGTTGCACATGGTGCAACTGCACGGAGATGAATCGCCAAAGTTTTGTGAGAAGATTGCAGACTATGTGTCGGTGGTAAAAGCCTTCCGCCTGAGTGAAAATGACAGTGTACACTGGATGATAAAACCCTATATGGATGTTTGCGACATGTTTATGTTTGATACGATGGGGGCAGGTTATGGTGGTACGGGAAAGAAATTTGACTGGGGTATGTTAAAGGGGCAGGCGATTGGTAAACCTTTTTTCCTGAGTGGTGGCATAGAGCCCGGCGATGAGGATAAGCTGAAATTATTTTCAGGGGAGCCGGAAGCAAAAGCATTGTTTGCAATTGACATCAACAGCAAGTTTGAGACATCGCCCGGTATAAAAGATATGAACAAAATAAAGAGCTTTGTACAAAAATTGAACGGGTAAAAGTATTTCAAATAAAATCAGTTGAAAGATGATGAATATAAAAGTTTGCGGGATAACACAAATAAAGCAGTTGCAGCAACTGGATGGGATGGACATAGATTTCGCGGGTATCAATTTTTCTAAAACGTCCCCGCGGTATGTGGGTGATAAACTTTCAGGGAAAGATGTGCAGGCGCTGGATCTGGACATAAAAAAGGTAGGTGTTTTCCTAAACCAGTCGCACGGGGAAATATTAGAAGCCATTGACGAATACGCGCTGGATGTGGTGCAACTGCACGGAAAGGAATCTGCAGAATTGTGTGAAGATATTTCGCAGGAGGTGGAAGTAATAAAGGCATTTCATATCGAAGAGGGTACAGATATTGATGCGTTGATTGCCGATTATGATGATGTATGCGATTATTACCTGTTTGATACAAAGGAACCCGGTGGTTTGGCTGGCGGGACAGGGAAAAAGTTTGACTGGAAGAAATTAGCAAAGAGTAAAATTGAAAAACCTTTTTTCCTGGGAGGTGGCATTGGTGTGGAGGACGCGGCGAAGTTAAAGGCAATCAAGCATCCTGATTTTTTTGCAGTGGACATCAACAGCCAGTTTGAAAAGGAATATGGTGTGAAAGATATGGCGCTGATATTACAGTTTAAGCTCGCGTTGAAATTAAAGTAGTATGGAGATACTGATATACCGGAAGGAATATGAGCAGGGTGTGATTGATCTTATATTGCCCATACAGCAGGCGGAATTTGCTGTGCCGGTTACGATAGCAGATCAGCCGGACCTGCAGAACGTAAAAGGGTTTTATCAGCAGGGAAAAGGAAATTTTTGGATAGCAGTTGATGATAATAAAGTAATTGGAACGATTGCGCTGATTGATATTGGAAACCGGCAGGTGGCATTGAGAAAAATGTTTGTGGATGTACACTACCGGGGGAAAACATTCGGCGTGGCACAGCGGTTAATGGAAACGGTTATTGAATGGTGCAAAGAGGAAGGTATTGATGAAATCTATTTAGGGACGATCAATATTATGGAAGCGGCCAGGAAGTTTTATTTGAAAAACGGGTTTGTGGAGCTTGCAAAGGAAATGTTGCCCGCATCTTTTCCATTGATGAAGGTGGATAACAGGTTCTTTAAAAGAACGGTTGGTATAAGGGAGTAACGCAATAAAATATTTTACTATGATCCGGATACGACAGGCAGTGGAAGCAGATTTACCACAAATCCTGGATATCTATAACGAGGTTATCCTGCATACAACGGCGGTATACGATTATGAACCGCATACACTGGAGATGCGGAAACAATGGTTTACTGTCAAAAAGGAACAGGGATTACCTGTTTTTGTGGCGGAGGAAGCTGATCAGGTGCTGGGGTTAAGTTCTTTTGGTCCCTTTCGTGCATGGGCTGCTTACCAGTATTCGGTAGAGAATTCGGTGTATGTGGCAGCAGATGCAAGGGGAAAAGGTGTCGGCAAATTGCTGATACCGCCATTGATTGAATCGGCAAAGGCATTAAAGATGCATACGATTATTGCAAGTATTGATGCTACTAATACTGCGAGCCTGCAATTGCACCGGTATTTTGGATTTGAAGAGGTGGCACATTTTAAAGAAGTGGGATGGAAGTTTGGGAAATGGCTTGACCTGAAGTTTTTGCAACTGATGATCTAAAAGGAAACTGTTTGAGTGCAGTATTGTTCAAATGCTGCAGTGAGTGACACAACAACTGCTGATGGTATGACAAATGGTGGCAACAAATTATTTCATTCAATTCGCCGACAATGATAAACAGAACGGTGCCATTGGGCCAGTTTAAAGGGACTTTTCAGCAACCAAATATTTTTGGTTACTATGGCAATTATGGCGGGGCATATATTCCGGAGATGTTGCACCGCAATGTGGAAGAACTGAAGAGCCGTTACCTGGAGATCATGTATGATGATGCTTTTCAGAAGGAGTTTCGTGCTTTGCTCCGCGATTATGTGGGAAGACCAACGCCTTTGTATTTGGCAGAACGCCTGAGCAAACAATTCAATACTACGATTTACCTGAAGCGGGAAGATTTGTGTCACACCGGCGCACACAAGATCAATAATACCATTGGGCAGATATTACTGGCGCAAAGACTGGGCAAGAAAAGAATCATTGCTGAAACCGGCGCAGGCCAGCATGGCGTAGCCACAGCAACAGTATGTGCATTGAAGGGGATGCCCTGCATTGTGTACATGGGTGAAAAAGATATCGAGCGTCAGGCGCCGAATGTAGCAAGGATGAAAATGCTGGGTGCTACTGTAATACCGGCAACGAGCGGAAGCAAGACATTGAAAGATGCAACGAATGAAGCGATTCGCGACTGGATCAATAACCCACACGATACACATTATATTATTGGAAGCGTGGTGGGCCCGCATCCTTACCCCGATATGGTGGCAAGGTTTCAGAGTGTTATCAGTGAAGAAATAAGAATGCAGTTAAAAGAAAAAACCGGCAGTGAATTGCCCACGCATGTGATGGCCTGTGTGGGTGGTGGCAGCAATGCTGCCGGTGCATTTTATCATTTCCTGGAAGATGCAGGTGTGCAATTGATAGCCGTAGAAGCAGCGGGTCATGGTATTGACAGTGGTATGAGTGCGGCAACAACACAATTGGGAAAACCTGGTGTGTTGCATGGCAGCAAGAGCCTGGTGATGCAAACTTCTGATGGGCAGGTAATAGAACCACACAGTATTTCTGCAGGACTGGATTATCCTGGTATCGGTCCGTTGCATGCACATTTATTTGAAACGGGCCGCGCGAATTTTTTAAGTGCTACCGATAAAGAAGCATTGGCAGCAGCTTTTGAACTGGCAAAATTGGAAGGGATCATTCCGGCGTTGGAAACGGCTCATGCACTGGCTGCATTGAAGCAGGTAAAATTTAAGGCAACAGACAGAATAGTGATTTGCCTGAGTGGAAGGGGCGATAAAGATTTGGCGACGTATATGAAGGAGATGTAGCCTCTCCCCAACCCTCTCCCCGGGAGAGGGGGTTAAGAATGTAAACGTACCACTATGAATGAAAACAACTTTTTTGGTGATCTTTTCAAAGGTGCTAATGGTAAACTGTTTGAGTTTAGCCGCCAGTTGAGAAAAGCTCCAACAGAAGCGGAAAAAATATTATGGTATAATTTGAGAAATAAGAAATTGAAGGGGCTGAAATTCAGGCGTCAGCATCCCATTGATAAATACATAGCTGATTTTTATTGCCATGAAAAGAAACTGATTGTTGAAGTAGATGGCCCAATACACGATAAAAAGGAAGTAAACGAATATGATAATCTGCGAACTGAGAAATTGGCAATACTGGGTGTTGCGGTGATTCGGTTTAAGAATGAGGAAGTATTAAAAGAGCTTGATAAGGTCTTGCAAACAATTTTGGAGCAAGCAACGATAAGATAAGATTGAAATGGAAATGAAAGTAAATAATAAAAAAACTGGCTCCCTTCTCGGTGAGAAGATAACTGGGGCGATAGAAATAAACACAGTATTGAACGTATTAGTAACATAAAAAGAATTAAAAAAAACTAGCTCCCTTCTCCTGGGGGAGAAGGGCTGGGGTTGAGGGCGACATTATGAATAGACTCACAGAATTATTCCAACGCAAGAACAGGGAAGTGCTGAATGTCTACTGCACGGCAGGTTACCCGCATGCTGACAGTACATTGAAAGTAATGAAGGCATTGCAGGAAAATGGCGCCGACATTATAGAACTGGGCATGCCTTATAGCGATCCACTGGCAGACGGCCCTGTTATCCAGGCCAGCAGCAGTATTGCTTTGGCAAATGGAATGACCATTACAAGATTATTTGAGCAGTTACACGATTTCCGAAAAGAGATATACGTGCCCGTTATACTGATGGGTTATATGAACCCGGTACTGCAATATGGATTTGAAAGATTTTGTCAGCACGCTGCGGCTCTACCCATTGATGGTTTGATATTGCCGGATTTGCCAGAGTATGAATTCGCGACGGAATACGGCCCCATCATACAGCGCTACGGGCTGGATTTTATTTTCCTGGTGACACCGGAGACATCAGAAGAAAGAATCCGGAAACTCGATGAACTGAGCACTGGTTTTATTTATGCGGTTTCTTCTTCTTCCACAACGGGCAGTGATAAAAACATGACCGATGTAAACGCCTACCTGCAGCGGTTGCAAAATATGAAACTGAAAAATCCCATCCTGGTAGGATTTGGTATCAGGGATAAAAACAGTTTCCAGGCAGCCTGTGCACATGCCAACGGCGCCATCATTGGGAGCGCTTATATAAAAGCGCTGGAGGACGTTGCAGATATAGAGCAGGCCACGAAAAAATTTTTACAGTCAGTTAAAAGTTGACATGAGTATCGTAATCATAAAATACAACGCAGGGAATATTCAATCGGTGCTGTATGCCCTGGAACGAATCGGGGTAGAAGCCGAAGTAACCGATGATGTGGAACAAATACAACAAGCCAGGAAAGTGATCTTTCCGGGTGTAGGTGAAGCCCGTTCAGCGATGCAATACATTACCGAAAGAAAACTGGACACGGTGATTAGAAATTTAACCCAGCCTGTATTGGGTATTTGTTTGGGGATGCAATTGATGTGTGCCTATAGTGAAGAAAATGATACACCCTGCCTGGGTATATTTAATGAACAGGTGAAATTGTTCCGCCCCAAAACCAAAGACATAAAAGTGCCGCAAATAGGATGGAACAATATCTATGATTTGAAAACCGGGTTGTTTAAAGATTTGCCATCGCCTTCCTATTGTTATTTTGTTCATGGGTATTATGCTGCAACAGGCGAACATACCATTGCTACCACTGAATATGTAAAACCTTACAGCGCTGCGTTGCACCGGGATAATTTTTACGGTGTGCAGTTTCACCCCGAGAAAAGTGCGGGGGTAGGTGAACAGATATTGAAAAACTTTTTGGCGAACTGATATGGAAATAATACCTGCAATTGATATCATCGGTGGGAAATGCGTTCGGCTTACACAGGGAGATTATGAACAGAAAAAAATCTACAACGAATTCCCTCTTGAAGTTGCCAAAGAATTTGAGGATGCCGGCCTGAAGCGGCTGCACCTGGTAGATTTGGATGGAGCAAAAGAGGGTGCCGTAAAAAACTGGAAGGTGCTGGAAGCAATTGCAGGTAAGACAAACATGGTGATTGATTTTGGCGGTGGCATCAAAAAGCGGGAGGATTTGGATATTGTTTTTAATTCTGGTGCACGATATGCCACCATCGGCAGTATCGCTGTCAGGGATGAAAACAGTTTTGTACAATGGATGACTGAATACGGCCCGGAGAAATTCCTCCTCGGTGCTGATGTGAAAAACGAAAAGATAGCAGTAAGCGGCTGGATGGAAACAACTGATATATGGGTATACGATTTTATGGAGAAGTACATTGCACATGGTGTACAGCAGATTTTTTGTACAGATGTGAGCAAGGATGGTAAACTGGAAGGGCCGTCACTGAATTTATACAAGGAAATCATTGGTAAATATCCAACGCTTCATTTTATTGCGAGTGGTGGGGTTAGTTCGATGAATGACCTGGAAGACCTGAAGGCCATTGGCTGTAAAGGCGCGATAGTGGGCAAAGCTATTTATGAGGGACGGATTTCAGTAAATGATCTTGCAAAACTTTGATGCATGAATACCGGAAATTTTTTACTCTTTGCATTTGCCAGCCTTATGCTGAATATCACACCGGGCGCGGATATGCTTTACGTAGCTACGCGAAGCACTTCGCAGGGAGTAAAGGCAGGTATCGTGTCTGCATTGGGAATTGCAGCAGGTTGCCTGGTGCATTTGGTAGCAGCGGTAGTGGGATTATCAGCTATCATAGCAGGTTCTGCAGTGGCATTTTCTACCATAAAAATAGCCGGAGCGGTTTATTTGTTTTATCTCGGTTATAAATCTTTTTTCAGCAGGAAAAATATATTTGAAATAAAAGAGGAAACGGCGAACGTGTCACTTGCGTCAGTTTTCTGGCAGGGAGCATTGACCAATGTATTCAACCCAAAAGTAGCCCTGTTCTTCCTGGCATTTTTGCCGCAGTTTATTCACCCGGAGAAAGGGAATACGGCCAGCCAAATCATTTTACTCGGAACCTGGTTTGATTTTTCAGGTACGGTAGTGAATATACTGGTGGCTTGGGTGTTTGGTACAATGGGGAATTGGCTGTCGGGCAAATCATGGTTCATCAAATGGCAGAATAAAGTCACCGGAATTATATTGATAGCACTTGGCATCAGGGTGGCAATCAGTTCCAGAAAATAAATATATGCTTACAAAAAGGATCATACCATGTTTGGATATTAAAGACGGGCGCACCGTGAAAGGAACAAACTTTATTGATCTCCGCGATGCGGGCGACCCGGTGGAACTGGGCACACGCTATGCAAAAGAAGGCGCCGACGAATTGGTGTTCCTCGACATCACAGCTACGGTAGAGAAAAGGAAGACGTTGAGTGCGTTGGTCAACCGCATTGCACATCATATCAATATACCTTTTACAGTAGGCGGTGGTATTTCAAGCGTGGAAGATGTACAATTATTATTGCAAAACGGAGCAGATAAAATATCGGTTAATACATCGGCTTTTAAAAGACCTGCTTTATTAAAGGAATTGGCGAAGGAATTTGGCAGCCAATGTGTGGTGCTGGCGATTGATACCAGGCAGGAAGAAGATGGTGAGTGGTATGTTTATCTCAATGGCGGCCGGACAAAGACGGATACGAGATGCGTCGATTGGGCCAAACAGGGCGTTGATATGGGTGCGGGTGAAATTTTACTCACCTCCATGAACCACGATGGAACAAAAAAGGGATTTGCCATTGATATTACACGACAGCTCGCTGAAATGCTCCCGGTACCGGTAATAGCATCCGGTGGTGGTGGCACCATGCAGCATTTTAAAGAAGTATTTCAAGACGGGAAGGCAGATGCAGCACTGGCAGCCAGTATATTTCACTTTAAGGAAATCGGTATTCCGGAATTAAAAGGATATTTGCAGGAGCAAAAAATCAGTATAAGATTATAAACAATACAATCATATTTCCGGGCATATTTCCAACGGCAGGTATCGTTGCCATTTTAATATTTATTTATGTCAACCGGAGTGTTCAGAAAAGAAGGGAAGAAAAAAGAGAGGCATCAAATGAAAGAAGGGAGGAGTTTTTGCAAAGATTGCTGGCTGCTAACAGGAAGCACGAAGAAAACAAAAACAACATTGAGGAAGATACAGGTTCGACAACAGAAATAAAGGAAAATAAGGAATAATGAATAGGTGAAGTTTGAGATATTTTACATGAATCATTTAACTGGTGTGCTGGTATGAAAATAGATTTTAAAAAATACAGCGATGGCCTTGCCCCTGCCGTGATACAGGATTATAAAACCCGGAAAGTATTGATGCTGGGTTTTATGAACGAAGAATCGCTTCAAAAAACAATGAGCGAAGGTAAAGTCACTTTTTACAGCAGGAGCAAAAAACGTCTTTGGACCAAGGGCGAAGAAAGCGGGCATTTTCTACTGGTAAAGGAAATTCTCAGCGATTGTGACGATGATACACTACTCATAAAAGCTGAGCCTTTGGGACCTGTTTGTCATACAGGTGCCGATACCTGCTGGAGTGAACGCAACCATAACGAAGATTTTTTGTTTTACCTGGAAGATATCATCCGTTTGCGCAAGGCAAGCAGTGATGGAAAATCATATGTAAAACAGTTATTTGATAAAGGGTTGAACAAAATTGCCCAGAAAGTGGGGGAGGAAGCGGTGGAACTGGTCATAGAGGCCAAGGACAACAGCAAGGAGCTTTTTCTCAATGAGGCAGCCGACCTTTTGTTTCATTATTTGGTTTTACTTAACGCGAAAGAATATAATTTGCAGGACGTAATCGACGTTTTAAAAACGCGTCATTCAAATTGATATGAAGAAACTGATACTTATTTTTTGTGCATTACCTGTGACAGCCCTGGCACAGAAGCAATTGACAGTAACCGGGAACGTGAGTGGCCTGAAGGATCAATCATTGGTGTATATCAATGATGCAAATTCTCCCACTGATACCATCGGCAAGGGGATCGTTAAAAACGGCAGTTTTCTTATTAAAGGAAGCCTCCGTGAATCAATGCTGGTGAACCTGGTATTTGTGGAAGCAAAAAAGAAAGCCCTGTTTTTCCTGGACAATGGAAATATTACAGTAACAGGAAATATGGCGGAAATACAGAAATTACAGGTGAGCGGTTCCAAAACACAACAGGATTTTGAGTCATTCCAGCAAATATTCAACCCCTTGTTTGAAAAGTACAGTCAAATCAACCAGCAGGCGAATAAAACCGGCATGACAGATTCGCTGCAAATACAGGGCGCGCGCATTTACACTTCTATCCAGGAAAAAATAGAGGTGTTCATCCAGCAAAATACTGCCTCGCCGGTCAGCCCTTTCCTGTTGCTGGTGACTGCGCAACTGAATGATGATGTTACCGTGCTGGAAAAACGCTTTACCGCGTTGGACAAATCTGTACAGAACAATTACTATGGCAAATATTTAAATAGTATGATCGCTGATGCCAAGATTGGTTCAGTGGGTACCGATGCGATTGATTTTGTACAGAACGATGTCAATGGCAAACCGGTTTCTTTGTCATCCTTCAAAGGGAAATATGTACTGGTAGATTTCTGGGCCAGTTGGTGCCGGCCATGCCGCATGGAAAACCCAAACGTAGCCAGCAACTACCAGCAGTTTAAGGAAAAAAACTTTACTGTACTGGGTGTATCACTCGATAAAGCCAAAGAGCCATGGGTTCAGGCCATCAGTGACGATAAACTAGTATGGACACAGGTTAGTGATCTGAAGTACTGGCAGAATGAGGCAGCCGTAAAATACCGGATACAGGCGATACCACAGAATTACCTGGTAGGACCTGACGGAAAAATAGTAGCGAAAAATCTTCGCGGTGATGCATTGCATGCCAAACTATGCGAACTGCTGGGATGTAATTAATACACTACACCTTATTGACATAAAAAATGCCCCTTTTTCGAGGGGCATTTTTATTTATTAATGTCACACGACATTTAGTTGATGTCCTTACCGTCCTGCAGTAATTTGATAATGCGATCCAGGTTATTTTTGTTGGCAGCATCTGGTGCTTGCGGTACTGCTTTTTGTGCAAACTCCAGTGCTTTTTTATAATTACCAATAGCTGAATAACCCCTGGCCATTCCCATATTTGTAGTGAACTGGTTGGGGAATTTGTTGTAGTTGAGCTGGAATACATCAAATGCCTCTTTGCCCTTCTTTTGCTGCAGCAATTGCCTTGCGTACGCATGTATCTCGTTGACTTTTCCCAGCGGTAAAGCTTCTTTCATAACGGCGTCTGCTTCTCCACCACGATTCAACAATGCAAGAATCTGGGCCTTGGTGGACAAGGTTTGAAAATTCTTTTCACCAATGAATGGTTCACTTACTGATTTTTCAGCCCATACCAAACCTTCATCAAGATTGGTTTTGTTTTGTGCACAAAATTGTGCAGCCTGCATCCAGGCATTGTAAGTAAAACCTTTGTCGCTGCGCAATTCACGGCGGAAAGATTCGATTTGCTGATTTACATAATCTACTTCTACTTTGAATGGGATCATTAGTTTTTCCCATTCCAATGCCACAGTTGCGTTGTTATCTCCTTCATTGATGAATTCATATTTCAGCCATTCTACACTTTTATCCAATGCAACAGGCTTAACCTTTATCCGCAAGGCATCTTCCTTATCGTTATAAAAAAAGCTGCCCCAGGAAGTGGAGTTTTTGGAAAAAATGACAGTGCTTTCATTTGGGTCGTAGGCAACAAAGAAGCCATAAATTCCCGCGGGCAATGGATTACCGTCGATCATTACATTGCTGGAAAATTCAATCGTGGTGTTTTCATTGGCACCTGCACGCCAGGGTGCAGCTTTACTGGTTCCAAAACCGAGATCGGTAAAACCAGTGTGAATCAGTTTTCCCCAAATCTGTCCTTCTCTTCCTTTTACACCCGGCCGATCATAATTGATGGTAATCTTTGTAAGACCAATCATCTCCGATACGGATGCTTTCCTGTTTCCACCACCGGCAGCTGTTGTTAACTGGCCGGAAGCATGTAGCGCAAGAAAAAAAACGCTGAGCAATAAAAGGCTCATGACCCTGCTGTACTTTTTCATAAAGCGTTATTTTAGTTTTTTTAAGAAGGTTAAAGCTAAATGACTCGCCAGAGCTTTCAATTTTCAATTATTCAAAACCTCTTTATAGCAGGATAAAAGGAAAATTTCTGCGGACGAATGTCTGCTGCTAACCATTAACAAAGTCTTAAGTAAGGTGAAATGGTCACAGGTCAGTCCTGCAGCCCTTGCTGCTGCTGCATTACAACAAAGGTTTAAATCGGTTTTCTTTTTTTTGAAAATTTTGTCAGGCTGCTGTAAAGCCGTTTTAACAGTTTTTATCTATCTGTGGCATTTGCTTTGAAAATTCAAGTGTAAATGTTTATTATGAAAAAGATACTTTTACTTACAACACTCGCAATAGGTGGTATCATGGTGAATACCGCTAATGCCCAGGTTCATGTGAATGTTAACATAGGTGTACAACCTGCCTGGGGTCCTGCAGGATATGATTACGCCGAATATTATTACCTGCCGGATATAGAAGCATACTACTGCGTGCCTCGCCGGGAATTTGTTTATTTCGATGGTGGCCGATGGTTGTTTTCAGCAAACCTTCCCGGTCGCTGCGGCAACTATGATCTCTATTCAGGCTACAAGGTTGTGCTGAATGAAAGAGACCCCTGGTGCCACTTTAACGAACACAGGTCCATGTATGCCCCTTATCGCTACCGCCACGACCAGGTAATCATTCGCGATGGTCGCGGATATGGTAATGGTGGTTATTATGGAAGACCTTATTATGATAACCGTCGCAACGACGACAGGGGTTATGGCCGGGGTAGAGACTGGGATCGTGACCGTGATAATGGACGTGGACGCCGCGATCGTGATGATGACAGGCACGACAATGGTCGTCACAATGGTTGGGGTCATGGCAGGGGCAGATGGTAATAAATAACAGAAAACCCTCTATACGTTCAAACCCGCTGGTAAATGCCTGCGGGTTTTTTATTTTCATGAATAAAAAAAATAATTACTTTACGGGAATACCAATTATTCCTTATGTGGAAGAAACTGTTGATAGCACTTCTTTTGTTAAATTCCGGAAAAATGACGGCACAGGAAATCAATAATAGCATAACAGGCGAATACTACCTGCGAGGCGTCATGGAAACGGCCTCTGGTTTCCAGGTAAATGCGGATTCTACATTTCAATTCTTTTTTTCGCAGGGTGCATTAGACAGGGTAGGTAAAGGCAGGTGGTCTTTGCAGGATGGTAAACTTATTTTGAATAGTGCGCCGCGGCCACCGAAAGATTTTGCATTGCTGGCATCCAAAAAAATTCCCGGTGATTTGATAACCGTTAAAATTACCGACAGGAATAAGATGATATTATCCTATGTAGATGTAAGTATTACTGCTAATGGTAAACAAACTACCAGGCGTACTGACAGTGAGGGCATGACCGGTTTTACCAAACAGCCAGTCAGTAACATCTCTTTGCTTTTCAGGTTATGTCCCGAAAGAGCCACCAGCTTTTCAATAAATGATTCCCTGGATAATTATTTTGAATTTCGCTTTGAGCCATGGATTGCTGAAGTATTTTTTGACAACTTCAGTTTGCAGTTGAATGGTAAAGATTTGACCGGCGCACATCCATTGTTACATGGAAATACTTTTTCGTATGAAAAAAGATAACAGGCAGGCTTCAATAAAAAATGGAGCCTTTGCAGACTCCATTCGCCCTGGTTTTTTATAGGAATAATATCGCACTACGATTCCCTGCTCTTTTATTTTAGACATGAACAGGTGTATTCACCAATTCATAACTGCAAATAGAAAGGTTGCTGCGCAACTGTAGCAGGAAAGTTTCAGCAGGCGTTTCAACTGGCTGGTTGAATTTGTCTCCCTTCGCCAATATCATATAATCATCAATACTGCCAAAGAAACTGAGCACATCTGTTATATAATGAATGGCAACCTTGTGCATCGATTTGTCTGAAATATCAGATTCCACGAGTTCAAACCTGAACGTATCAAATTCAATGGGTTGTTCCAGCGTATCAGTGAGAAATGGGATTTGTTTCTGCAATGTGTTGATGATGCCCACTACTGCGAAACTGCATTTGTAATGAAGAGAATTGGCGCGGCCATCGTGCGCTTTTAATGCTGAAAAAGTTTTCCATTTTCCCTCGGGGTTATAAGCTTGCGATTTTAACAGGAATTCCTGGTACGAAGCCTGCAGGATTGCTTTCTCAAAAGCGCTGGAACCGGAAATACCGATAACCTGCCTGACATCCAATTTTATCAATGCATTTGCCATAGCATTCATTGTTTTATAAATAAATGTGGAAGATGAAAATGGTAACAGGACAGGTTACCATTACCTGTCTTGTCAATAAGTATATATTATAAAGCCAAACCAATGGTATAGGAGCCTGCATAGCCGCTGCTGGTATTACCTGTCAGCGCCACGGTTTCATTGGCAAGATCCGTTGCTGAGTTACCAAATATCCCGTCAGCAGCATTGCGGGTGCTATTAATGCCATGTGCAGCATACAGGCTGGTGACATGCACCACGTCTGAAATAGTTTCAGGAAAAGTAATCTGCGTCGTCTTTTTCAATACATTGTTGACAAAGACTTCGATATGGATATGTGTTGCACGGCCCATATACCAGCCAGGATAAATGGTCGTGAATTGTGCCAGCCCATTGGTATCGGTTAGTAAATAACCTCTCAGCCAGGTTTCACCGGTATAACTTTTTGTACCGAGTGCGCCGCCGGTTTGGCTGCCATAACCGGAATAATAACCGTCCTTGTTGCAATGCCAGATATCAACCCTTGCATTGGATACCGCAGCACAACTGCTATTGGTATTGACAATGCTAAAGGCCAGTGTTAAGGGTATACCCGTTTGGCCTTCGGTAACATCCGCCCGCTGCAAGGGATTGGTAATTTCCCCGCCCACATATGGGTAAGGCCCTTCTACTTCAGTGGGGGAAACAATACAACCACCAGATGTACCGGTTCCGGTCGTGGTAGTAGTTGATGTGGCATCGCTGCTTTTTTTACATGCTTCGATTAGGGGAACGATGGCTGCAATGCCTACAATGCCGCCGAGGCTTTCTTTCAGGAATTTCTTTCTTTGCATTGTGCTGATTTTAAGTGTTACGAAATAATAGGTAGAGATAGTCGGGCGGTAAAAATTTGTTTCAATGCAAATATTGGCGGTAAAAACAGTAATGGGAAATAATTGCGGCAAAGCGGGTTATTATTGCGGAATTTGCGGCTATTTGTTAAACGATTTTAAGAAACTCTCCTCGTAACTGCTGCCTACAGGAATCTCTTCCCCTGCAAGATAGATGATTTTATTGCGCACCATTTCAATGCGTGCGAGCGGAATGATGTACGAGCGGTGAACGCGGATAAATTCGGTGGGAGAAAGTTTTTCCATCATCACCTTCATCGTCATCCTGGCCACCACCGGCGATTGGTTGCTGATATGTATTTTAAGATAATCGTCCAATCCTTCGATATATAGAATATCGGCAACTGAAATTTTTATCAGGCTGTAATCTGCTCGGATAAAAAGATATTTAAGTGATTCATTCTTTGCCTGGTGCCTGAACTGGTAATATTCATTTGCACGGGTAATCGCTTGCTGAAATCTTTTGAACGTAAATGGCTTTAGCAGGTAATCTACCGCGCCTAAATCAAAACCTTCCACTGCATAGCTGGAATAAGCAGTTGTAAAAATAACCATGGTGTCCTGCTTTACGGATTTATAGAAATCAATACCGCTGACAGAAGGCATTTGTATATCCAGGAATAAAAGATCCACCGGGAATTTGCGCAGATGTTTCAATGCTTCGCCGGGCATGGTGAATGTCTTTTGCAAAACTATATCGGTAGTGCGGCTGCAAAAATTTTCAATTACCTGGAGTGCAGGTGGTTCATCGTCTATTGCAATGGCATTGATCATTACAAATTAATTTTTAGCCTTACTGTAAATATACCTGCTTCCTCCAGTATGGAAAGTGTGTGACCGTACGGATAATGAAGTTTTAACCTGTTTATCGTGTTTTCCAGGCCAACACCGCTTTTCACCGGACCCTGCGAACGGTTGGTGACGACAATATTGGTGACAGTCATGTCCAATGATTCTTTTATGATATCAATAGTGATATCTATTTTAGATCGCTCCTCCGGGTTAACACCATATTTAAATGCATTTTCAATAAAGGAAATTAAAATGAGCGGGGCAATTCTCTTTCCGTCAGGATCACCATTCACCTGGTAATTCAGTGCAAGTGTATTACCAAGCCTTATCTGCTGCAGTTCAATATAATCAGTTATGTAATTAATTTCCTGTTCCAGTGATACGGTGGCTTGCTCTGCTTCTGTAATTACATAGCGCATCATGCCGGAAAGTTTTACAATCGCGTCGGCAGTATTGTCAGCGTTTTCAGAAATGGCGGAAGCGTATATGCTGTTTAATGTATTGAACAGAAAATGCGGGTTTATCTGGGCCTTGAGATAAGAAAGCTCTGCATCGGCTCTTTCTTTCTCCGCCTGCTTCAGCCGCTGGTTAGTCCGGTACATAACAGAAAGTGACAGGATGATTACAAATTGAAAAATGTAATGGCCCAGGTCACGCAGGAAACCAAAAGGCAAACCATAGGGTCTTGGTCCCGGCATTCCGGGCATGCCAGCATTTGGATTCAGTGGCATCATTTGTTTTGCAGGAATCAATAAACCTGGAAGGAAAGTAACCATACAATAAGCGGTCAATATCCCCGCGATGTATAAAAGAATCTTTTGCCTGAAATAGAAATGTGGCAACAGGTAAAAATAATTGGCGTAAAAAAAGGCAAGTAATAAGGCATAGGCAAAAAAATCGCGTTGAAATGCACGGATTTTAAAAAAATCCAACGACCAGGAAACATCCGGCGAGAAGAGGATGGGCAATGACAAAAATGCAATACAACCGATGATGTGCACCGGTAACTGGCCGGTAATCTTTTTCATTAGTTGCAAAGGTAATTTCAAAAGGAGTAGTCGTCATGTTATTTTGAGGTGACAGGTACAAATTTGCCGGAGAAAAGTAGCATAAAAAGGGAAAGCAGCCTTTCAATAAAAGCTGCTTTTGGCCGATAATGATATGTATGGGGATGACTACTGACGTTCTGAATGCTGGTTAATTTATTTACCGAAAGAGAAATTTTTAGTGTCTTCTGCTGGCATCGTTACGTTTCCTGGCACGTACACATCTGTATAATCCATTTGCAGTGTCAGCTTATTCTTCTTATTTACCTTTTCTGTATTGATTACAGTAGAGAAATGTTTTTTGTAAATACCCAGCACATAAATTTCTGCATAATATTTCCCGGCGGGTAAGTCGTCAATTACTACCTGGTTGTCAGCATTGGGGTAAAATACTTTTCTAACAATACCTGCACCGGTACGGTCAAATTTATCGAGGATAACCAATACAGAATCTACCTTATTGTTTTTGTTAATTGAGTTGTCAAGTTTGAAGGCATAATTAACACCAACAGTTTTTGCAGCAGCGGCAGTGGTATTGACAGTATTGCTGGTGGAATTGCTTTTTGATTTGGAAGCGGGAGCATCGTTGGTAGCAGATGCGCTCATAGCGACACTCAAAAACATAATAATAGCGGCAGTACGGATAGTCAACATAAAAAACATTTTTAGGGGGTTCGGGATTAACGTTCTTTGGTTTTCCTAGAAATGTTTTTCAATTGGATGGATTGGAAAATTTTTTCGATGAATGAACTAATTGCTTCGACAAAGATTACACGGTATTTTTACTGATGCAAGCTTTTTGGATAAAAATATTCGGAAATTACGGTTATAGCTGACCATTTTTAAACTTAATTATTTGATAATCAAAACATTTTAACGATTTTTCCATTCGTCGAAAAATTTATATATGCACGTGAAAGTACGCGAATTGATTGACCGGGTTTTTTATTGAAGCTGTCTTTTATAGAGCTGAATCGTGTTTTCAAAACCCATGTAGAGGGCATCGCAAACCAGGGCATGGCCGATGGAGACTTCGTCCAATGACGGAATATGCCTGTTGAAATACGCCAGGTTATCCAGGTCAAGGTCGTGCCCGGCATTTATTCCGAGCCCCAGTTCATGGGCTTTTGCGGCGGCGGCTATGTAAGGCCGGATGGCGGCTTCCTTATCTGCGGGAAAATTGCGGGCATAGCCTTCGGTATATAATTCTATACGATCTGTACCAGTGGCTGCAGCTCCCTCAATCATATTTATAACCGGGTCGACGAATATCGACGTGCGGATACCGGCTTTTTTAAAGACAGCAATGATCTCTATTAAATAAGATTTGTTTTTTATGGTATCCCATCCATGATCAGAAGTAAGCTGGCCTTCTGCGTCCGGCACCAGCGTCACCTGGTCAGGTTTTGTTTCAAGCACCAGGTCCACAAATTTTTGTTCCCTGCAATTGCCTTCAATATTGAACTCGGTGGTAATGATTTTCTTTATTTCATGCACGTCATTGTACCGGATATGACGTTCATCGGGCCTTGGGTGAACCGTTACGCCATCTGCGCCAAACAACTGCGCGTCGATGGCTGCTTTTGCTACGTTAGGGTTGTCACCGCCACGGCTGTTTCTCAGCGTGGCAAATTTGTTGATGTTTACACTCAGCTTAGTCATGCGTAAAAATAAGAACTCTTCAACAATGTATTTTGTTGGAAGATTACCCAGGTTACAGGCAGTTCAACGCTCCATTCGGAAAAAGTGTGTTAAGCTTTTACGAGGGGAATATGTTTGATTTCATCGCCGTTGAGCAGGCGAACCTCCAGCCGGTAATTCCCGGAGGCAAACTTGGACAACTTATTCAGTGTAATACTGTTTTCCCCTTTTTGCAGCGTACAGCTCATCATCCTGGCAACATGCCCTTTTTCATTGGTCAGTCGTAAAATAGCTATGACTGTTGTTTCAATATTGATTTGTACCGTTAGTTCCGAAATGAAAGGGTTTGGCTTTACAGTAATGTTTACTTCCATGGTTGCAGATTTCTCCATTTGAATAATACCGGTTTAATGGTCAATGATGGATCTGTATTTGAATTAAAGGGAACCGTGGATGATGGAAATGTCTTTTACCGCGGAATTTGGTCGATGTAGTCTATTGCCGTGATAAAATCGACGATGGGTAAATGTATGTATTTTTACTAAATTCAAAAAGTATTTTTACTCTTCATATTTACTAGTAAAAATACGGTCTCTTAGAACCTGGCGACCAGTTTCAGGTTTAGCAGCCGGGGGGTCAACCGGTTGGGGATAGTATAAGTTGTATTTGAAAAATCCTTGATCAAGAGATAAGAAATCGTGTTGGGCCGATCGATGATATTAAATACCTCGAGGGTAGCCCAGATGTTTTCAAAATCGCGGAAAGGACTATGGCTGCGCCGTCTGCTTCTATCACTGTCAAGTAACAGCGCGCTGAAGCCAATATCAATCCTGATATATGGATCAATAAAAAGTGCATTGCGGTATTTTACGCTATTTGGAATATTGTAGGGTAGATTGCTGCCATAGAGCGTATTGATATAAACTTTAAAGTTCTTATTCGTAGAAAGATAATCCTGGAAGAACATACCGAATGTCAGTAGCCGGTCGGTCGGCCTTCTTACCCATCCCGCCTGGGTCAACGTACTGTCAACAGGCTGGTTGAGCGAATCAAGTTTGTAATTATAATAGGTAGCGCCTGCAATTTTTTCCCTTGTATTCATAATGCCAAAACTGATCCAGCTTTCAGCATCTTTTACCAGTTCGCCAAATAGCCGTACTTCTAAGCCTGCCGCGTAGGCCTTTGCACTGTTTTCACCAAAATACCGCAGGCGGACATTATCGATATCATACGGCACCACATTCGTCATATTCTTATAATAGGCTTCGGTGGTCAATCGCATCGGCCGGCCATTCCAGCCAACAAAATTATAATCCAGCCCACCACTTACCTGAATACTTCGCTGCGCTTTCAAATCTTTGTTGAGTGAACCATCGTAGCGGCGAAGCTCGCGGTAAAATGGCGGTTGATCATATACACCGGCTGCTATGCGAAACACCACATCTTTCTTCCATTTGGAAGGTTTCCAGGAAAGACCGACACGCGGCGACACGAGAAATTCATTGTTGAGATCATTGTAATTAAACCGAACACCTGCCTGCAGTATCACATCGGAAGAATCCCTGAACGCGATATTATCCTGTATAAAACCATTGTAGCGGTCGACAAAAAAATCCGCTTTTGATTTTAATACACTAAAAAGTGAGAACTGCGATGGGCTGTAGGGCAGTGAATAACCGGCGGAATCCTGGTATTGCCATTCATTGAGCCTGTCGTCAATATGCTGCCTGTCGATACCAGCGCCCCATTGTATATAATGATTCTTTTTTTCCAGGTAACCCTTGTGAGAAAAATTGAAGACTTCAATATTCAATTTGTTTCGCGCATAGTTTTGAAATACGCCGGCGCCCAGCGGGTTAATAATAGAACCAAATGTTGGTTTGCTTTTATCAAAATCCCTCTCTCCGAATAAGTAGTTACCCGTTATATCCACCGACTCATTTTCATTGTCCTGGAAAAAACTTGCCATCCATTTTAGTTTCAGGTTTTTTCTGACCTGGTTGATGACAGAGAGACCCGCCATATTTGTTTTATACCGGTCTTCTTCTTTCCCTGTAAAAAATATATCCAGCCCGAGATTGGCGCTGAAGTAAGGAGAGAATACCGAAGATGTTTGTTGTGAAAATTCCGGTTCGAGTGTAAATTTTGTTTTTGAAAAATTACCAAACAATTCTGCGCTCCAGTGATCATTGAACTGGTAAGTAAGCAGTGTTTGCAAGTCGGCGGAAGAAGGAACATAATTCCCTTTTGTTTCCTGGCTGGCCAGCAGGTTTCGGTTGCTTTTATTGCGAACACCGATAAGGTAGGTGAATTTATTATTGAAGCCCGTTCCTTCCAGGTGCATACCCTGTTCCAATAAACTGATATAAGCAGAGCCACCAAATTGTTTTGGCTTTTTATATTGTATGTCGAGCACCGACGACATTTTGTCGCCGTACTTTGCCTGGAAACCACCGTTGTAAAAATTAACGCTCCGCGTCATTTCAGGATTGATAAAACTCAGGCCTTCCTGCTGACCACTTCTTACCAGGTAAGGACGGAACACTTCAAAGTCGTTTACATAAATCAGGTTCTCATCATAGTTACCACCACGAACGGAATAGTTGGAGGTAAGTTCGTTGTTGGAGCCCACAAAGACTTTGATCAGGCTTTCGATACCACCAGTGGGAGAAGGAATATTAATCGCCTGTTTTGGATTGATGGTAACCAGCCCTGCTTCGCGGCGTTGCCGCTGATCGGTTACCACTACTTCCTGCAATTCTTTGGCGCCCGGTTCCATACGCACGGTTATTCGCTCTTCTTCCTCTTCGTTTAGTAAAAAATTTCTTTGCTCAGTTTTATAGCCTGAATAGGAGAATATAAGGGCAAATGCTTTGTCGGGGGTCACTTTCAAACGAAATGTTCCAGAGTCGCTGGTGGCAATGCCGGTTGAACGGCCCAGGATCGTTACGGTAACATGGGAAAGTGGGTGCTCGTTTTCGTCCAGTACTTTTCCGGAAACATAGGCTGCTTTTTTTTGTGCAGTCACCAGTGCTGGTAAACCCATCAGTAATAAAAGAAAAAGTAGTCTGGTTTGTGGCATTGCAGGTGGATAACGGTAATGCAGTAACAATATTACCGAAATTATGCTTTTGTTGTGCAGGAAGAACGATCAGTTGTGATTTCGGTCCCGTATAAGTGAAATTTATTTAACTATGCGGCCGATGCGTAAAAAAATCGGGAAGGAAAAAGTGATGGTTTTTTCTGTTTGCGGCCAGGCAGCTTCAATATGTTTCCTTACTTCATCAACAGGGTTGTGCTGGTGTTTGCTGATATAATTCATGACACTGCTCCATGAATTAAAGTAGCCGGGCAAATCGTTGCTGGTCCATTGTACGGGATAGCTGAAAGATTTTGCAGGCAATTCATCAAATGCAAAAGGAACGGTGCTGTAAAAATCATCCACGTATTTTCTTTCCGCATCCCAGTACGGTCCCATGATGTCTTTGTAGAAATGGCGGACAACTGCATTGATGCCATCATTATTGCAGAGTGGAATATTGTAACCCCATACTGCTATGATAGATCCAGCTTTACCCACACGTTTTACTTCTTTTTCAAACAGATCAAAGGGAAACCAGTGATAAGCCTGCGCCACGGTAATCAAATCAAATGTATTGTCCGGGAAATTGGTGGGCGCTGCTTTCCCGGTAGCATACATAATATTGGGTTTTTGTATGGCCAGTTGCAATTGTTTTTCGCTGATATCGGTTGCTGTTATTTTTTCAAAAAGTGGCGATAGCAGTGCTGCTGCCTGGCCATTGCCGGTCGCACAGTCCCATGCATATTTTTTTTCGGAAACAAAACTGCAGACATAATCAATCAATTCCTGCGGGTATGAAGGCCGGAATGCGGCATAGGTGGAAGCTTGTTTTGAAAATAAATCCTTCATTTATAAAATGGCTTTGAGCTGCCGGATCACAGCCCTTGGATCGGCAGCATGGAATACTGTACTTCCTGCTACCAATACGTCTGCCCCGGCATGTATAATGCTGTGTGCATTTTCGAGGGTAACACCCCCGTCAATTTCAATCTTTACATTCAATCCCCTTTCCGTGATCATCCTTTTCAGTTCGCGGATTTTGTGCAGGGTATGCGGGATAAATGATTGTCCGCCGAACCCGGGATTGACACTCATGAGTAATACCATGTCGATGTCCTGTAAAATATCCTGCAGGTGGTCAACGGGTGTGTGCGGGTTAATGGCTACACTGGCTTTCATGCCCAGCGACTTTATTTGTTCAATGTTGCGGTGCAGGTGCGGGCATGCTTCAATATGTACGCTTAAAATATCTGCCCCTGCTTTTTTAAATGCCTCTGCATATTTTCCTGGTTCCAGTATCATCAGGTGCACATCGCATGGTTTTTTTGCAGCCTTTCGGATTTGTTCAATCACCGGTAACCCAAAACTGATATTGGGAACAAAACGGCCATCCATTACATCCAGGTGAAAATAATCGGCTTCACTTTCATTCAGCATGGTACATACTTCATCCAGTTTCAAAAAATCGGATGCTAAAAGTGAAGGAGCGACAATTGGCATGGGGGAAAGTTATTCAGTTCGAAAATGGATGATGGTGCAAGTTAAACATTATACCGTATTGCAGAAAAATGAAATGATTATTTGCAGTACCTGCATCAATTTTTTCTTAACCGGTTGATGGCATCCTTCGCTTGCTGGAAATTTCTGTCGAATGCAGCGGCTTTATAATAGTAATCCAGCGCTTCATCCTTTTTGCCAATGGCTTCAAAGCAGCGGCCCATCCAGTAATAAGCATCCGGGTTGGAATACTGTATGTTGGTAGCCACCTGGAATGTTTTAATTGCTTCATCATAATTTTTCTGCTCAAAAAATATGATTCCTTTTTCAAGATAGGGTTCTATAAATTTCCAGTCACGGCCGATACATTCATCAAACAGGGCAATGGCTTTAGGATAGTCTTTAACGTTAGAATAATATACGCCTTTCAGGAAAATAGGATCGACAAACTCCCTGGAAGAATCACGCTGCTCCAGTGCTTCGCAGAGTGGTAATACTTTGGGGTTCCTGGTTTCTGCATAGAGGTTGGCCAGGGCAATTCCATTTTGAAGAACAGGATGGAAGTGATAGGCTTTTTCCAATGCTTCAATTGCATGAGGCGTATCACTCAATTGCGTATAAAGCATTCCTTTTTCATGAAGTGCATCAAAATTGGAAGAGTCTTTTTTCAGCAAATCGTCATACAATGCCAGCGCTTCTTTTGACTGACCAGCTTGTGCATAAGCTTCACTAAGCCGGCGGATAAACTCCAGGTTAGAGGGATATTGCTGAATGGATTTCTTCAGTAATTCAATGGCATCCTTTGTCCTGCCCGTCAGGAAAAGATTGGAAGCATACAGCACCGCTGATGATTCTGAAGGCTGTAACTGGTAACTTTTTTTATAATCGTAATAAGCAATATCATCCTGGTTGTTTTGAGACAACAGTTCCGCACGTTTGAGTAACAAGGCGGCATCGTTGGGTGCTTTTTCAATGCTGTCGGTAATTCCTTTAAATGGCGGGTTATGCAATACTTCGTCAAAACCATTGGCAGATTTATCGCCCAGCAGGCTGCAACCCGTGGCGAGACCCAGTGCCAGCACAAGAAGGGGTATCATCATTTTCTTCATAAAACAAAACTAACCGTTTTTGAATTTGTGTTATGACAATATTTTGACAATTTTGCCTGCCCTTACCAATAACTTTAGATCACCTGAAACTGATTTTGAAAACGACACAACATGAAAAAACTTATTTCCGTCGTCTTTTTTCTTTCGGGCTTTGCCCTCATGCTGACATCTTATAAAAAAGCAGCGCCTGTTGCCGTAAATACAATTCCGGCAGATACACTGCATTACCCGGAAGAACGTCATTTCAAAAACCTCCAGCAGCTAACCTTTGGCGGGGACAATGCAGAAGCCTATTTCAGTTTTGACGGTAAGTATATTATTTTTCAGCGTACCAATCCGAAGGACGGATTGAACTGCGACCAGATATTTATTGGGAAAGTACCGGCAAAACCCGGTGACAAGTTTGAATACAAAATGCTCAGCAGCGGGAAGGGCAGGACCACCTGTGGTTCTTTTACAAAGGATGGCAAACACATCATCTATGCATCTACTCATTTGGGCGCAGATACCTGTCCGCCTGTTCCCGACAGGAAGAAATATGGCAATAAATATATCTGGCCTTTGTATGACAGCTATGATATTTTCATGGCCGACCTGAATGGTAAAATTGTAAAACAACTTACCCATTCCAAGGGATATGATGCAGAAGCAACACTTTCGCCAGATGGTAAGAAAATGATTTATACCAGCGATAAAGATGGCGACATCGATTTATACATTATGGATTTGGCATCGGGGAAGGAAAAACGGGTTACCAATACATTGGGTTATGACGGAGGTGCATGGTTTAGCCCTGACGGCAAAAAGATTATCTGGCGTGCGAGCCGGCCAACAACACCAGATGAAGTGAAAGAATACAAGGAGCTGCTGGCAGAAAACCTGGTGGCGCCCACACATATGGAAGTATATATTGCCAATGTTGACGGATCAAATGTTAAGCAGGTAACGAATTTCGGACAGGCCAACTGGGCTCCTGCTTTTTTCCCGGACAGCAAGCGAATCATCTTTGCCAGCAACCACGAATATAAAAGAGGATTCCCCTTTAATTTATATACCATCAATCCTGATGGGAGCAACCTGCAAAAGATAAGCAGGGACAAGGGTTTCGATGCCTTCCCGATGTTTAGCCCCAATGGTAAGAAAATAATATTCTGCAGCAACCGCAACAATGGGGGCACGCATGATACCAATATTTTTATTGCTGACTGGGTGGAATAGGGGTGATTAAATTTAAATAATGACAGGACGGTTAATAATTTGGATGTAGATTTGACGGCTGTAGCATAATCCTTTTTTTCAATCATTAATTCATTCTTATGTACAACGGCCTTTTGCATTTACATAATTTACTGCGGTGGGTGATTTTAATTTTATTACTTATCAGCATGGTGCAGGCATTTTCTGCAAAGAATAACCCTGCTTCAGCGGGCAGCCTCAAAAAAACCAGTTTGTTCCTGCTTATCAGTGCACATTTGACACTGGTGCTGGGGATATATCAGTGGTTCGCAGGAGATTTGGGTTTCCGGGCCATTCAAAATTCCGGCATGGGTGTGGTTATGAAAGATGCTGCATCCCGTTTCTGGGCTGTCGAACATCTTACGGGAATGCTGATCGCCATTATTCTAATTACTATTGCCAGGGGAAAAGTAAAACGTTCTGCGTACAGTGCGGCGTCTTGGCTGTATGTACTGGCATTGATAGCGATATTGGTCAGCGTGCCCTGGCCTTTCCGTGAAGGAATCGGCAGGCCATGGTTTCCTGGTATGCATTAAAAAAATCAGTCCCGGTATTTTTACCGGGACTTTTTATTTACCGTGTAATAATTGAAATCAAATTACTTCCATGTTTGCTGCATCACCGCCACAAACTTTTTCATTTCATCCATGGTGCCAATACTAACCCTTGCCCATTTGCCATCGGGGTATTGGGAAGAACGGACAATCATGCTGTTTTTGCTCAGCATATCTTTTGCAAAATCTCCGGGATATTTATCCAGGTGGAAGAAAATAAAATTGGTATAGGAAGGTATGCAGCGGATGCCCAGTTGCTGGATGGATTGAATGGTATAGGCGCGGGCAGCAGCATTTTTCTCGCGGCACTGTTTGCGGTGTTCTTCGTCGCCCATACTTGCCTGTGCAGCGGTCAGTGATAAGCAGCTAACGGCAAATTGAGAGTTTTGAAAATAATTAGGTTCCAGTTGTTTGATAAGTGATGCATGTGCGATGATAAATCCAACACGCAGGCCAGCCATTGCATGAATCTTTGAAAAGGTCCTGATAACGGCAACGTTGGGGTTTTTGTCGATCAGACTAATCATCGACTCGTTGTAGGGCGCTTCCAGGAAATCAATATAAGCTTCATCTACCAGCACCACCGCTTTTTTGGAAGCTTCAATACAGAAATTTTTTAATTCAGCAGGTTGTAATACGGTGGATGTTGGGTTGGCAGGATTACATACATACACCAATTGTGTTTTGTCGTTTATCGCCGCCAGCATCTTGGGCAGGTCGTGTACTTTTTCTGCTGTCAATGGTGTTTCGATTAATTCCGTACCGATTTTTTTAGCGGTATTGGGAAGGATACCAAATGTAGGCGTGGCTGCAATGATATTCCCCCTGCTAAAATGCCTTGCCATGAGTGCAAGTCCTTCACCTGAACCGGCCGTAACGAGCACATTGTCTTCTGTTACTTTATAATAAGTGGCAAGATCTTTTCTGAACGACTGTAAAGTGGGGATATTGAAAGCATAGCGGTTGGCTTCGCCGAGCATATCGATGATGGCTTGTTTGGCCTTGGGTGAAATACCATAAGGATTTTCGTTGGAGCCAAGATTGATCAACCCTTTTTCCGCACCAAATAACCTGGTTAATCCTTCTTCATTGGCCATGGAACGAAGGGAGAGACCAGAGCCCAATACTGCGAGGGAGCTTAGTTTAAGCCATTCACGACGGTTGGTAGCCATAA
>JBGALE010000014.1:0-8603 GCA_044223995.1 Chitinophagaceae bacterium | reverse complement strand
ACATTCGTTGCAAACCGACAAACAAATCTTGCACAGCACCAAATAAATGTTGCAAACCTGAAAATATAACTTATATACTCCCGAATAAATCTTGCACAGGCGCGTGAAACCATTGCATAGACACAAATAAATCTTGCACACCCATTTGTAAACCCCGTTTTAGGCAGCAAATGTTTTGTACCCGCCTTTGGGAACTCATTATTTCGAATGGGGCGTTTGGAACTTGGAATTTATTTTTTTCTCTTGCTATTTGTCATTTGGTTCCTGCCTTATGTCTCCCGACGGGAACGTTGCCATTACGTAGGACTTACACAACACCACAATACAGCATCGGCAATCAACTGCATTAACTGACACAAATAAATCCATTCGGTATGCTCAAACCTAAAACATTTTTATAAACCTGCTTAATTCTTCTTCCCTTTCCCGCAACCAGAAAACCGCCATCTCTGCTTTTTGCGGCACTTGTTTTAATTCAACCAGTTTAATATTCATTTGTACGCCCCGCACAGAAGAGATTGGCTCAATGGAAATACCAAGACCTGCTTCTACCAATCGCAAAACACTGGTGGAATGCGTAGACTCATGCGCCACCCTGGGTTTAAAGCCATAAGCCTGGCAGATTTGAAGGATGACCTCTACATAACCGATACCGGTTGCCAATTGGGGCAGGATAAAAGTTTCATTTCTTAAAACAGACAAATCGGTGATTTTCTTTTTCGATAATGGATGATGAGCCGGTAAAATCAGCACAAAATTTTCCCTGTATAAAACCTTAGACCTGATTTCGGGCGGCACGAGGATATTGGGTGCTATACCAATATCAGCTTTCCTTGTCAGTACCATTTCAATTTGCTGAAAGTTGGATGTTTCCTGTACTATCGTTTTCAGGTTCGGCCACCTGTGTTTTACCTTCACTAAAAAAGAAGGCACCACCGAATGCATGGCCGAACTTGCATGCGTTACTCTTATTTCGCCTGCTTCTCCACGATGCACCTGTGCCGTTCGGCCGATTGTTTTATTCAAATCCTGTATGATCCTGTAAGCCTCTTTTTTAAAATATTCGCCGGCTTCTGTTAGTGTGACAGCCCGTTTTGTCCTGTTAAAGAGTAAAACACCCATTTCGTTTTCCAGTAATTGTATTTGCCTGCTGAGTGCGGGCTGAACAATATTGATTTGCTCCGCAGCTTTTCTGAAGTTGAGCGTTTCACTCAGGAGCAGGAAATTGTTGATTTGCTGAATATCCATTGTAATCAAAATAATGCATCAATTAATCAAATTTAAGTATTTTATATTATCAGGAAAACAAACTTGCTTTGCTGTCACAATTCGATATTGTTATGGGCCTGACTTTACCTGGCAACCCTGCCCTCCTGCTGGTGGATATCCAAAAAGGATTCGACAACATAGCTTATTGGGGCGGGCAAAGAAACAATCCCGATGCAGAATTAAGAGCTGCTGAACTGCTACATACCTGGAGAGTGAACCAACTCCCGGTTTTTCATATTCAGCATTGCTCCACTAATCCTGTTTCGCCACTGCGGGAAACAAACCCGGGGAATGCATTCAAAGAAGTAGTTGCGCCCATCGACGGCGAAATAATTATCAAAAAGAATGTCAACAGCGCATTTATCGGAACCAACCTGGAAAGCATTTTGAATAAGGCAGGAATCAATACCCTGGTGATAGTTGGCCTGACAACAGACCATTGCGTTTCTACCACGACGAGGATGGCTGGAAACCTGGGTTTTGAAGTATATCTCATGGCCGATGCAACCGCTACTTTTTGCAAGAAGGGCATCGACGGTAAACATTTCGCTGCAGAATTGATTCACGAAACCGCTTTGGCAAGCCTGAACAACGAATTTGCAACCGTGGTGCCGTCGGCTTTTATCAAGCAACATTTCACACGCCTACCAATTTAATAAGTCATTCGCATGAACCAAACGACGCAACAATTAATGCTTGCCGAACAAAAAGCAAAGGATCTTTTTGATATTGTAGAAGAAAGAGGATTCATCACTCCCGGGAAAACGGAATCACAATTAATAGAAGAAATTGCACAAATTGCCAGGGTAGAATATGGAATAGAAAAGTACTGGCATAAAAAAATTGTAAGGGCAGGTATCAATACCCTTCAACCCTTTAGTGGAAATCCGCCCGACCGGGTAATACAAAACGACGACATCGTAGTATTGGATTTCGGTCCAATATTCAACGGTTTTGAAGCAGACCTCGGCCGAACCTATGTATTGGGAAATGATCCGTTGAAATTGCTGATGGCAAAAGATGTAAAAGCAGCATGGCATGAAGCGGAAGAATGGTATAAGCAGCAAACCAGTCTTACAGGTGCAGAATTTTTTAATTACATCATTGATCTTACAAAACGATATGGTTATGAATTTGGCAATGAAATAGCCGGTCACATTGTAGGGCCCTTCCCCCATGAACAGCCTGATGATCCCAACGACCTATGCCTCGACATACATCCTGGCAACCACAGCAGCATACTGCTGTCCGACAAGCATGGTAACCGCCGGCACTGGATACTGGAAATTCAGTTCGTAGACAGGACAAACAATATCGGCGGCTTCTTTGAACAGTTATTGAATGTGTAAATCACTTATAATGATTTATAAAAACCTGACTCATCTCGATAAGTTTAAAGTGATAGTTTACACATCACTCAACAGGATAAATTGAAAATCCCCCATTCATATGCCGGTTTCTGCCATTTACCTGTTTTAACTAAATACTATTGACAGCCCATCTAATTTCGCCGGCTAAAATAATAATTATGCGTGGTGCTTATGCTTTGCTGACGTTGACATTTATACTAATCCTGGTTTCCTGCAAGAAAGATAATGTACAGGTGCCAGCAAATCCGCCGGGACAAACAGTAAAACACATATTACTAAAGGACATTACCATACCTAATTTGCCTTCACCGTATTATCACTTCGAATACAATTTGGATAGTTCGGTTTCAAAAGCTGATTTCGCTTCCGGCTTTACCATCTATGATGTTTTATACAATGACAATAGAATTAGCGAAATGCGGAACACTACAATTGCCAATCACGATACGCTGCGGTATTTGTACGACAATGCCGGCAAATTGGCAATGATTAAATTTATCAACCAGTCAAATGTCATTTACAGGCATGTTACTTTTTCTTATGAAGGAGGGCTGATAAAAGAAATCTGGTGGGATCACAAAGAAGGCAATGCTGATTTTCTGACAGACCGCACCGTAACATTTACATTCTATCCCGACAGTAATGTAAAAACAATTACTGATCACCGGCCTGCCGCCACAGGCATTACAGAGGAAACTGATATAACCACATTTGAAAAATATGATAAAGGGGTCAATGTAGATGATTTTGGCCTTGTGCACGATGGCATACATGACCACCTTTTCCTGTTGCAGGGATTTCGGTTACAGGAGAATAATCCCGGGAAAGAAACATTATCTGTGAATGGCGTCAACTTCTATACGGTCGATTATACCTATACTTATAACAGCGACAAGACTCCATCAGCAAAAACAGGCGATCTATTATTTCTGAGCGGAGCCGATGCCGGAAAAAGATTCGTGACGAATTCTTTTTACTCCTATTATTGACCGCTGGTTGTAACCATCAAACCAGTTTTAGTACCGGGAATCAAATAACTCAGGATATCTATATCCACAATTAATTTCCAAAGAGGGTTGATTACAAATTTCTTATGCCCGACACTTAGTATGTGGAGCAGCATAGTGGCCCATTGAGAAAAGATTCATTAGATACCTGTATATTCTTCAGACTGCAGGAAGCAGGGCAAATTATACAGGGTTTTCAATAAAATTACAGTTACCTGCACTCCATGACCCACTAGGCTCATCCAGGCCATTTACTAATCCGTTTTCCCCCAAATTACTAAAAACAAAATACTTAACTTGAAATCGGGAAACACTCTTTAACAGGGAGTCCCGCTTGTTTTGATAACGTACAATGCAGGTTTTATAAAATGTCAATCTGCCTTCAGTAAAAATAAATCACCAAAAGGAAAATAAATAGTAAACCGATGAAGAAATATCTTTTACCATTGCTACTCTTGTTACAATACGCGCTATATGCTCAACACGCAACACATACATTCACTTTAGGTGACAGTACTTTTTTATTGGATGGCAGACCATTTCAAATTATTTCAGGGGAGCTGCATTATCCACGTGTGCCAAGAGAAGCCTGGCGGCAACGCATGCAAATGGCAAAGGCTATGGGCCTCAATACAATTGGCACCTATATTTTCTGGAATGTGCATGAACCTGAAAAAAATCGGTTTGATTTCTCGGGTAATAATGATATTGCAGCTTTTGTAAAAACCGCACAGGAAGAAGGACTTTGGGTAATTGTAAGGCCATCGCCTTATGTGTGCGCCGAGTGGGAGTTTGGCGGTTATCCATACTGGTTGCAAAATGAAAATGGCCTCATCGTTCGCAGCAAGGAAATGCAGTACCTGGCTGAATATAAAAAGTATATTCATGAGATCGGCAGGCAGTTATCGCCCTATTTAGTTACCAATGGGGGCAATATTATTATGATGCAGGTGGAGAATGAATATGGTTCTTACGGCAGCGATAAAGAATACCTTGACATCAACCGGAAAATGTTTTTGGATGCAGGCTTCAATGTAGTGCTGTACACCTGCGATCCTGCCAGTGATGTAGCCAAAGGAAAATTACCCGGGCTGATGACCGCGGTAAACGGTGTAACCGACCCCGTAAAATTGAAAGCTATTGTAAGAGAAAATAATGGAGGTAAAGGCCCGTTCCTGGTAGCTGAATGGTACCCGGCATGGTTTGACTGGTGGGGTGAAAAACACCACACCGTTCCTGCAGAAAAATATATTGGAGAGCTTGATGCAATGCTCGGCGCCGGTATCTCTATCAACATGTATATGTTTCATGGCGGTACCACACGTGGCTTTATGAATGGAGCTAATTGTTATGACAATTCTTTCTTTCAGCCGCAAATTAGCAGCTACGATTATGATGCGCCGCTGGATGAGGCAGGTAATGCAACTGCCAAGTTCATGCAGTTTCGTTCAGTCATTCAAAAACATACTGCGCAACCACTGCCTGCTGTGCCTGCACCTAAAAAAGCAATTCTTATCCCACCGCTCACATTCCAGTCTGCTGCTGATATATTTTCCATTTTACCAAAGCCGGTTGCTTCACCCCAACCACTTACATTCGAAAAATTGAACCAGGCATATGGTTATGTGTTGTATCGCACCAAAGTAAAAAACGCACAACCAGGGATTTTAAAAATAAAGGAACTGAGAGATTATGGTATTGTGTATGTAAATGGGAAAAAACAAGGTGTGGTTGACAGGATGCTGAAAAAAGACAGTCTCTATATTGACGTGACAGCAGGTGACAATACCATTGACATCCTGGTTGAAAACGGGGGCCGCGTAAACTATGGCCCTAACTTATTAAAAAATAATAAAGGCATCACAGAAAGGGTATCATTGAATGGTGCAGAATTAAAAAGCTGGCAAATGTTTTCACTCCCTATGACAAACCCGGGTAAAATTGTATTTAACAATAAACCATCTCCGGGTGTAGCTGTTTTAAAGAAAACGAATTTTACCCTGACCGAAGTTGGCGACACCTATCTTGATATGCACAGTTGGGGAAAAGGATCTGTTTGGATAAACGGACACAACCTTGGCCGGTATTGGGAAAAAGGGCCTCAGCAAACAATATACGTCCCCGCTGAATGGCTGAATAAAGGACGGAATGAAATAATAATATTTGAATTGATTAATACAGGCCAGCATGAATTGCATAGTGTAGATCGTCCTGTATTAGATATGCTGGAAGCCCGGCAGCAGTAATATACAACTACGATATACAATGATACCTGCAGGTTGCAATAAAAATGTTTTGGTTTTATTTTTTGTATTATTCATTGAGCAGTTAGTATGTGCTCAGATAGGTGCAAAAAAAGACTTCCACAACTGGTCGCCAACACCACCGATGGGATGGAATAGCTGGGATTGTTATGGCCCGAATGTAACAGAGGCGGAAGTAAAGGCCAATGCTGATTACATGGCAGCACACCTGAAATCATACGGATGGGATTATATTGTGGTTGATATCCGGTGGTATGTAACCAACGACAAATCACATGGCTATAATGAAACCGATCCGCAATATAACATCGATAGTTTCGGAAGGTTTATGCCAGCTATAAACCGCTTTCCCTCATCGGCAGGTGGCAAGGGATTTAAACCACTGGCAGATTACCTGCACAGCAAAGGCTTAAAGTTCGGAATTCATATCATGCGCGGCATACCGGTTGTTGCAGTAAAAAATAAAATGCGGGTGTATGGTACTGATAAAACAGCCGCCGATATTTTCAGCGACAGCATTCAATGCCCGTGGCTGCATGATATGTACACGATATTGGCCACAAAAAAAGGAGCACAGGAATATTATAATTCAATCGTCAGTTTATATGCAGCGTGGGGAGTTGATTTTATCAAATGCGATGATTTATCAAGGCCCTACCATAAGACAGAAATAGAAATGCTGCGTAAAGCCATTGACAAATGCGGTAGAAAAATTGTTCTCAGCACTTCCCCCGGTGAAACACCTATTACTGAAGGAAAGCATGTACAGGCACACGCAAACATGTGGCGAACCATTGATGATTTCTGGGACAATTGGCCGGAACTGAAAGCACATTTTGACATATTTGCCCGCTGGAACAAGTATCGAACTTATGGCGCTTATCCCGATGGCGATATGTTGCCGCTCGGCCATCTCGGTATAAAAGCAGAACGGGGCAATGACCGTATGTCTTTATTCAGTAAAGATGAACAATATACCCTAATGACTTTGTGGTGTATTTTTAAGTCTCCCCTCATGTTTGGTGGTGATCTCCCTGGCAATGACTCCTTTACCTTGTCTTTACTTACTAATAAAGAAGTATTATATGTCCTCCGTCACAGCATCAATAACAGGCAGGTATTTAATACAGAAACGAATGTTGCCTGGACGGCCGATGATCCTGTTAGTGGTGATAAATACATAGCTTTGTTTAATGTTGCTGATACTACGCAAACAGTAAGCATATCTCTTGTAAAAGAGCTTGGTATAAAAGGCAATTATATTTTTAAAGATATATGGACCGGTAAAAAACAAAAGGGAACATCTCAGCTACTTTCTGTTGTCATACATCCACATGGCGCTGTTCTTTATAAGATATCAAAATGCAAATTGCCACAGAAACCTGGTTAAAACAAAGCAATCAGTCTGATTGCTTTGTCGGGATGACTGGATTCCCTGCCCGGCTGTGTCATGCAGGCGGGGAACCAGTCCCGCACATGCGGGGTCCCGAACGTTGCAAAACATTCATGAACATATAAGGTCTTCCCTTTTCGACAAATAAAAAAAGCAATCATGTTGATTGCTTTGTCGTCCTCCCTGTACAATTTTCGAACTTATTTATAATGGACCTAAAGCGATTGGCTAGCATTGTTGCTTAGCAATCAACGCTTTAGGGATTTTATTTTTCAACAAATACTTAAACGAAAATGGCAAATATGAAAATTGACAAAGGCTACATTGACTTTATTCAATCCATTAAGCAACAAATTGTGCAGAGCCGCTATGTGGCTGCAAGGTTAGCGAACAGAGAACAGTTGATGCTCTATTTTAGAACCGGCCTAATGATTTCGGACAAAATTAGGGTTCAAAAATGGGGCGCCAAAGTTCTCGACCAGATATCTGTAGACCTACAGAAAGAACTCCCAGGGCTAAAGGGATTTTCTTCTGGCAATCTCAAAAAAATACGGCTATTTTCAGATGCCTATGGCCCCCATCTTGTAATAGGTTCGACGCCGTCGAACCAATTAGCTGGCCAAGTGAGAGTAGATTTTTCAATAGGTTCGGCACTGTCGAACCTAATCGAAAATGAAGCATTTTATGAGGCTTTTACAAGTGTCAGCTTCTCCCATCATTTCGTCATTCTAACCAAAATAAAGGCTTGGGATGCGCGGATTTTCTACATCCAGTCAGCAGCAGCCAACTTCTGGTCACTGACAGTTCTGGAACACCATATTGAAAACAACCTATACGGAAAGGAAGGTAAGTTACCCAACAATTTTTTAGGCACTTTGTCTGAGAGTTTAAAGCCCTCGGCTTTAAAAGTATTCAAGGATGAGTACCTGCTCGATTTTATTGCAGGCGACGAATTGGAAGACGAACGGCACATTGAACAACAGGTCGTTTTAAATATCAGAAACTTTATCCTGCAAATGGGTAAGGGATTTTGCTTTATTGGGAACCAATACCGGCTTGAAGTGGATGGGGATGAATTTTTTATAGATCTATTATTTTTTAACCGATACCTGCAGTGTCTGGTGGCTTTTGATTTGTTATGTTGCACACAACATAACAACTCATATGTTGTCAAGCCAGTTATGTGTTGTTGAGCCATGAAATTGCTATTCTCCCGTAGCCTTTTCAATAATAGATAACATAATTAAGGGATGGGAATTTTAAAAAAGTATAGGAATTGTGTCATCCTGAGTTGAAGAAC
>JBGALE010000012.1:0-66853 GCA_044223995.1 Chitinophagaceae bacterium | reverse complement strand
AACGCTTAAAAAAGTAGCTCTGGCTATACCAGAGCTACACAAGATGAACGCATCCGTCGAACATCGGCTTCGGCGCCCTCTTTCCATATCCTAAAGTTCGCAATATTTATAATATAAAATAAATTTGGAAGACAGTTCCTTGCGACTGTTTAAGAAGAAGAAAATCTTTAAAAATGAGTTTAGAAATTGATGAACATATAAAAACTTTTAAAGAGGATTTAAATGCTCTTTCCAGTTCAGAAATTGTTCAAAAGCGAATAATTTTTGGCGAATGTGTTATTATTGAGCGAAATGCGTACCATCAATTAAGAGCAAAAGTTGGAGCAAAATTTAATGTTCATCCAAACGAAGTGATAGTTGTAGGATCGGCCAAATTAGGATTTAGTATAGCTCCCCAAAAAAGATATCAGCATTTTGGTGATAAATCAGACATAGATGTCGCGATTGTATCTTCTGCACTTTTTGACTCATTTTGGAAAAACGTTTATAATTTATGGAAAGAAAAAGTCTTGTGGGATACGGAGACAGATTTTAAAAAATATCTTTTCCAAGGTTGGATAAGACCTGATAAACTCCCCAATTCAAAAAACTTTCTTATAGGAGATGATTGGTGGGAATTTTTCCGAACTTTAACTTCGTCTGGAGAATTTGGCCCTTATAAAATTCGAGGGGCCCTTTATAAGGACTATGATTATCTGCAGGGATATCAAAATTTCGCTGTTCAATATTGTAAAGATCAAATATAATGAAAACAAGTGCTACTAATAGAAAGTTAAGGGTGCTTTTAACCGCAATAAAAGCTGGAACGTTAATCCCTAAACCTGAATTCCAGCGGAGACTAGTTTGGACTAACGATGATAAACTTAATTTTTTACAAACTGTACTTCAAGGCTACCCTTTTCCAGAAATTTATATTGCCGCTGGCGAAGTTAATTCGGAAACAGGCGAGGGCACTGAGATGTTAGTAGACGGACAGCAAAGGATGACCACGCTTTATCAATATTTTGTAGGTTCAGATCTCCTCAAATTAAAAAATCTATTCCCTCCTTATAAAGATTTATTAGAAAAGCAAAAGATCGAATTCTTGGAGTATGAAGTAGTTATTCGTGATTTGGGAAATAAAACTATAGAAGAAATAAAGGAAATTTTCAAACGAATAAACTCAACTAAATATTCACTGAATGCTATGGAAATTAATAATGCGAGATTTGACGGAGCATTCAAAAAATTTGCTGAAGAGATTTCGCAACACGCATTTTTTGAAAGAAATAGGATTTTTAATGCCACTGACATTAAAAGAATGAATGATGTAGTATTTAGTTTAACAATATTGATAACTGTTTTATCAAATTATTTTAACCGCGATGACGAATTCGAATCATTTTTGTCTACTTACAATGATGAATTTGAATATGAGAACGATTTAAGAAAAGAACTGGATAACACTTTTACTGTTATAGAGAAACTTAGTTTAAGCGATAAATCACGCGGTTGGAAAAGAGCTGATATTTTTACATTAATAATTGAGATTCACCGGGCGCTTTTTAAAGCAAAAGTTGATTTGAATTATCAAGAAGTCGGGCAAAGGCTAGAAAAGTTCTATGCCTTTGTTGATGATCGAGATTATTTGCCAAACCAAAAAATCAACGATTACAGAAAGGCTACTTTATCAGCTACAAATGATAGGAGTTCAAGGATATCTCGAGGTGAAATCATATCAGAAGTTATTTTTGATAGGATTAAATCTGAATAGACATGCACAACGAGTGCTTAAGCTAAATGCCGGCAAACAATTTTTCAATCGGCAGTTAGGTTCTACTCCCCTGAAGCAGGTGCAAGCATACGTTTAGATCAGGTTTAAGCGTCTCGCTTGGACCATTTAGTATTTCTCAGTAATTATTTACCCCCGCGGAGTGAGGTGACCTGCCTGCTCATAGGCGAAGTGTTTTATACTAATTTTCTTTTCAATAGATGAAGCCTGTTTACAAAGGTTTTTTGAAAAGATTCGTTCAAGATTGTTTCAGGAAGCCGCATTAAATATGCTCTCACGCCTTTGCAAAAACTTTTTTGCATAAATAGAACTGCAAACCTATTTTTGCCGCGGAGAGATGGCAGAGCGGTCGAATGCGGCGGTCTTGAAAACCGTTGAAGTGAAAGCTTCCGGGGGTTCGAATCCCTCTCTCTCCGCAAAGCAATAAATCATGCTCCCACTGGGAGCATTTTTTATTTGGTGCCGGGATTTTGAATTGTCCGGGTTTGATAAATATTGCTTTGACTGTCAATGTTGTGTCCCCTAAAATATCAGGAAATCTCGTCGCTGCTCGTTCAACGGCTGATTTTGATCAATAAGCCCGTTCACTCAGTTTTTATATACCTTTAATCCATTCCAGTTTCCAAACCTCACAACTGCAGCATGAACAAAATAATTCTGGCCATTGCCTTTGTCCTGATCAGCACCATTGCAGTCTGCCAGGACAACAAGGGCAGCCTCGTCAGCCGCGTCATTGCCTCCACCGCTCTTCAAAACAACGGTGGCGAAAACCCCCGCCGCAAAATAACCGTCTACCTTCCCCCGGGTTATGACAAATCCACCAAACGCTACCCGGTGATTTATTACCTCCACGGTTTTATGGGTAACGATAGCATCAGTCCCGCCATGAAATCGATTCTCGACATGGGTATTGCCAGCAATAAAATACGGCCATACATACTCGTTATATCCGATCAGTACACCCTCTTCCAGGGAAGTTTTTATACCAACTCTTCCCTGACGGGTAACTGGGCCGACTTTACCGCCAAAGAACTGGTGGCCTATATGGATAAAAATTTTCGTACCATCCCCAACCGCGACAGCCGCGGCATCGGTGGTCATTCCATGGGTGGTTATGGTGCCCTCAAAATCGCCATGCTGTACCCGGAAACATTCAGCGTGGTGTATGCACTGAGCCCGGGATTGCTCGCTTTTGTCAAAGAATTCGGACCCAACAGTGATTCCTACAAACAACTGGGGAATATTAAATCGATCGACGATCTCAACAAGACCTATTATCCCAAAGTACTGGTAGCCGTGGCAAGGGCCTGGTCGCCCAATGCAGCAAAGCCACCGTTTTATTGTGATGTTCCATTTACCTATTCCGGCGACAGCCTCATTGTCAACAACGAGGTGCTGGAAAAATGGAACAGCAATATGCCGGTGTACATGGTGGATACCTATGCAGGCAACCTGCGCAAACTAAAAGCCTTCAAACTGGACTGGGGAAGAAACGATGCCAGCCGTTTTCCCGTGCAGTGTGGTATGTTTAGCCAGCGGCTGGAAAACCTTGGCATCAATCATTATGCGGAAGAATACATCGGCACCCATACCGATAAAATATGGACCACCGATGGCCGCGTGCTGAATGCCTTCCTGCCTTTCTTCAACGATTACCTGAAGTTTGAATAATAAACCTGACGTTTCATTCATTGCTTATGCTTGCATTGTTTGGTTTCCTGACCATCGTTGTTTTCCTGGTACTGATCATCACAAAGCGCTTGTCTGTTATCACGGCGCTGGTATTGGTGCCGGTGCTGTTTGGTTTTATTGCCGGGTTCAGCTACAGGGAAATCGGGGAGATGGCGATGAACGGTATCAAAACAGTAGCACCAACCGGTATACTCCTTGTATTTGCCGTCTTGTATTTTGCCGTGATGCTCGACACCGGCTTATTTGATCCGGTGATTGTATTTATTATCCGTGCCGTAAAAGGTGATCCGCTCAAAGTGATCATGGGCACGGCTGTACTCACCATGATCGTGCACCTGGATGGTGATGGCACGGCCACTTTTATGATCGTCATCTCTGCCTTTCTTCCCATTTACCGTGAATTGAAAATAAACCGGCTGATACTTCCGGGAATCGTTGCTTTAAGTGTTGGGCCCATGCACTTGGTACCCTGGTCGGGTACATCGGTCAGGGCCATATCCACCCTGAAAACCGATGTGGTTCATATATTCAATCCCAATATACCCGCCATGCTGGCCGGTATCGTATGGGTGCTGTTTGTTGCCTATATATTTGGCAGGAAAGAAAGAAAAAGACTGGGCATTATACCACTCAGCTACAACCATGCGGATAATCTTACCGAACAGCAGCGGAAACTGCGCCGGCCAACACTCATTGTATTCAATGCCCTGCTCACCGTGTTACTGGTAACAGCATTGATGATCGGTCTTCTTCCTGCACCTGTACTGTTTGTGACTGCGAGCGCCATTGCATTGCTGGTCAATTATACCAAACTGGCAGATCAGCAGAAAGTGTTGCAATCACATGGCGCCAATATATTCCTCGTGTCGGGGATGATATTCGCAGCCGGTGTTTTTTCCGGTATACTCACCGGCAGTAAAATGATTGAGGCAATGGCAACCAGTCTTGTTCATGTTATGGCACAGGACAAAGCATCGCTGTTGCCCGCAGTTACCGGTATTTTCAGTATGCCCGCGAGTATGTTGTTCACACCGGATGCTTATTATTATGGCGTGGTACCGGTGTTAAGTCAATCGGCTGTTCAAATGGGCATCGATCCGCTGGAGATTGGCAGGGCTTCTTTACTGGGACAAATGACGGTGGGATTTCCACTAAGCCCTTTAACCGCTTCTACATTTTTACTGGTGGGTTTATCGGAAGTAGACCTGGGCGATCACCAGCGTTTTATTTTTACATGGGCATGGGGAACGACTATTGTAATGACACTGGCAGCATTGCTGTCGGGTTCCATACATATCTGATATGAAACAAAAAATAAGGATAGGATGTGGAGCGGGTTTTTCCGGCGACCGGATTGAACCGGCATTGTTACTGGCGGAGAAAGGATCGCTGGACTACCTGGTATTGGAATGCCTGGCGGAACGTACCATTGCTCTGGCACAAAAAAGAAAAATGCAGGATGCCAGTAAAGGGTACGATCCATTGCTTGAGAAAAGGATGGACTTGTTATTACCTGCTTTGCAAAAACATACACTCAGGCTGATTACCAATATGGGCGCCGCCAATCCGGTTGCTGCAGCAAAGAAGATCAGGGAACTGGCTGCAGCTAAAAATATCAAACTAAAGATAGCCGCTGTAACAGGTGATGATGTCATGGAAACGTTGCAAGCGGGTAATCACTTTGATTTTAAAAAGTATTTGCCATTTGCGGATGATGAAAAAATCATCCATCACCCATTCCATCCCATCACCAATGAACAGGTCATTTCAGCCAATGCATACCTGGGTGTGGAAGGTATTGTTGAGGCATTGCAGGCCGGAGCGGATATCATTGTTACCGGGCGCGTTGCTGATCCTTCCTTATTCCTTGCACCGATGATCCATGAATTTGGATGGGAAACAACTGACTTTACATTGATGGGAAAGGGTACGGTGATTGGGCACCTGCTGGAATGTGCAGGCCAGGTAACAGGTGGTTATTTTGCTGATCCGGTAAAAAAGCCGGTGGAAAAATTAGCGGAACTGGGACATCCTTTAGCAGAAATTTATGCTGATGGTACAGCCATGATCAGTAAGGTGGAAGGGACGGGCGGACTGGTCAATTTGCAAACCGTAAAAGAACAATTGTTGTATGAAGTCGTCAACCCCTATGAATATGTCACACCGGATGTGGTAGCAGATTTTACTACTGTTCATTTGCAACAAGTGGAAAAAGATACCGTGCAGGTAACCGGCGGCGGTGGAAAACAAAGGCCACCGACCTATAAAGTCAGTGTGGGATACAAGGCATTTTATCTTGGAGAAGGAGAAATTTCCTATGCAGGTGCATCTGCTTACGAACGGGCAAAACTGGCGGGTGATGTGTTGAAACAACGGTTGCAGGATCGGTTTCCTGCCCTGCAGGTGGATTATATCGGTATCAATGCTGCGCATTCCACTTCATTCAATAACTCCAATAAACCGTATGAAGTACGATTACGGGTTGCCGGTAAGGCATTGACAGCAGCGGATGCTGCATTGATAGGAGAAGAAACAGAAGCTTTGTACACCAATGGTCCTGCGGGTGGTGGTGGTGTACGTACATCTGTTACCGAAGTGATCGGTATTGTATCCGTATTAACCGATAGGAAAACGATTCAACCCACCATTCAAATTTTTCAATCATGAAGCTATACGACATTGCACACAGCCGTGCTGGTGACAAGGGGAATACATTGACATTGTCATTAATACCGTATGACGAAAAAGATTATGATCTGTTGTGCAAAGCCGTCACCTCTGAAAGAGTAAAGGAACATTTGAAAGCTATCGTTGCCGGCGATATCACCCGGTATGAATTGCCCAATATATCCGCATTGCTGTTTGTATGCCGGGAGGCATTGGCTGGCGGCGTTACCACTTCTCTCTCGATCGATACACATGGCAAAACGCTTAGCTATGCGCTTTTAGAAATGCAGATCTGAGTTCCTGTTACATGTATGCATTCTTCTTACAGTAACACCAGTTCATTCCGGCTTTTTTTATCGCCGTGTTCAACTTTTTGGTCGCTTTCCTGTTTGAT
This sequence comes from Chitinophagaceae bacterium, assembly GCA_044223995.1. Classification (GTDB taxonomy): domain Bacteria; phylum Bacteroidota; class Bacteroidia; order Chitinophagales; family Chitinophagaceae; genus JACMLD01. Next base: position 60,329 of record JBGALE010000012.1, on the reverse strand, counting down.
GAAGGAGGATTTCCGTTCATATAATTAACAGTTTCCATCATTGTACCGGGCAATAAGCTTCGGTCACTTCACCTTATCTTCGCATATTCAATGAAACACCTGTCGGCTATCAATCATTTTTTCTGGAAGTACCGCTGGCGGCTCCTGCTGGGCGTCATCTTTATCATCCTGTCCAACTATTTCCGCATCCTCAGTCCGCAGGTATCGGGTTATGTGGTCGACAAAGTGGAACAGTCCATCGCACCCAATTCCGGTAAGACGCCATCAAATCATGGTGCTGCACATGCAGCCAATTATGACGGCCTGGTACAGCAACTCATCCACTGGCTGGATGCTGGTCAAAAAACATTTGCAGATAAAATCGTACTCTGTGGTATCACCTTGCTAGCATTGGCCTTACTGGGTGGTTTCTTCATGTTCCTCATGCGGCAGACCATCATCGTGATGAGCCGTCATATTGAGTTCGATCAAAAAAACCAGGTCTACAATCATTACCAGCAACTCGATGCTGGTTTTTACAAACGCAACAGCACGGGCGACCTGATGAACCGCATCACCGAAGACGTCAGCCGTGTTCGCATGTACACCGGCCCGGCTATCATGTACCTCATCAACCTGGCTGCTACCATTGGTTTCAGCCTGTACTTCATGATAAAGGAAAACAAACTGCTTACCCTTTATGTATTGTCGCCCTTGCCCATACTGGCCGTAACGATCTACATGGTCAATACCATCATCCACAAAAAAAGTGAGCGTATACAGGAATTGTTGTCGGAACTCACCACTACAGCGCAGGAATCGTATTCGGGTATCCGTGTCATCAAATCTTTTGTACAGGAAAAAGCGATGATGGGTTTCTTTCATAAGAAAAGCGAGGAATACAAGGACAATGCCATTGGTTTGTCCAAACTGGAATCGGTGTATTTCCCTTCCATGGCACTATTAATTGGGTTGAGCACCCTTATCACCATCATGATGGGTGGTATCTATGCCATCAATCACCAGGGTGATGTAACAGTAGGTACCATTACCGAATTTGTGATGTATGTAAACATGCTCACCTTCCCGGTAAGTGCCATTGGCTGGACGGCCAGCATGATACAACGTGCGGCAGCCTCGCAAAAACGGCTGAACCAATTCCTGGATACGCCTTCTCAAATTGTCAATGACCCTGCTGCGGTAAAACCAGTGCTGCAGGGTGATATCGTATTTGACAAAGTAGACTTTACTTATCCCGATACAGGCATCAATGCCATCCGTGATTTTTCCCTGCATATTAAAAAAGGACAAAAGATCGCCGTGATTGGAAGGACGGGCAGTGGTAAATCCACCATTGCACAATTGCTGCTTCGTATGTACGACCCCGGTAGCGGGCATATCAGCATTGATGGCAATGATCTCCGCAAAATAGAACTGAAAACATTGCGCGAGCAAATCAGTTATGTGCCGCAGGATGTATTCCTCTTCAGCGATACCGTTACCAATAATATTAAGTTCGGCCTGAAGGATACCAGCTTTGACAAAGTGGAGCAGGCTGCAGCTTATGCCAGCGTGGACAAGGAAATAGCCCGCTTTTCTGAACAATATGAGACCATGATTGGCGAACGCGGTGTTACACTCAGCGGCGGACAAAAACAACGTATCTCCATTGCCCGTGCACTGATCAAAGACCCGCAGATTGTAGTGTTCGACGATTGCCTCAGTGCCGTGGATGCCCGTACCGAGAAAGAAATCATTGGTAACCTCTACCGGTTTTTGCAGCATAAAACTGCTATCATTATCACCCACCGCATTTTCTCACTATTTGATTTTGATACCATCGTGGTACTGGACGATGGCAAAATAGTGGAGCAGGGCAAACATGCCGAACTGCTGAACAGGAATGGCTACTACCGTTATCTCTACGACCAGCAGCAACAGCAGGAGCAGGGCAATGAAGAAGAAAACGGTTCGCCTGTCCGCTACAGCTTTTCGAACTGATATTTTACCACCGCCTGTACCAATTTGCCTCTCTTTTCGGAGGATATACACCGGATGCTTTCAGATACGGTTCAAATTGCCTAAAATCAACCCCGTAAATGGCTTTCCAAATTTTGCCAATTCGAAAACAATATTATATTTGTACGCTTAACAAACCAACCAACACATTTTTAACTGAAAAACTATTACAACTGTGGCGTACGAAAACAACGACAAAAGAATGGAAAGCGTTTACAGCAAACGCATCAGGGCCGGTAAAAGAAGGACGTATTTTTTTGATGTAAGGGCTACCCGTAGCAATGATTACTACCTCACCATTACTGAAAGTCGTAAAAAATTTGAGGGAGAAGGATACGACAGGCACAAGATCTTTTTGTATAAGGAAGACTTCAACAAATTCATCAAGGCGCTGACCGAGGCTGTGGATTATGTGAAAACAGATTTGATGCCCGATTTTGATTTTGATGCATTCAACCACGATCAGCCCGCCACCGAAGGAGGAGAGGGAGAAGAAGTATCTGCAGCAACAACACCTACCGTGACAGCTACTGTTGCCGACACACCGCCCATCGCTTCATCCAACGGCACTTTGTCGTCCAATGATGAAGAGGTAGATAAGTGGTAACAACCGTGGTTTTCAGGCAATAATAAAGTATACCCTCCGTTTTACGGAGGGTATTTTTGTGCCCGTTTCCATTTCCATATCCATGTCTAACTGATTCAGTTTCTATGAAATTAACCAACCTACTATCAATTGTCCCTGCCATACTATTCGGCGGGTTTTGTTTTTCCCAACCTATTTGCGCATTCGATAAGGTCCACCAGGACAGGCTGAAAAATGATGCAGCCTACCAGAAGATCATACAGGACAATGAAGCGCGTATTCAAAATTATATCAGCACCCACCGGCTGGAACTGCAAAGCCCATCAGGCACCAGTGCAGTATTGTTTACCATCCCTGTTGTGGTGCATGTTATCAACACCGGCGGTGCCATTGGTACTACCTACAATCCCACCGATGCACAGATAACCGGCGCCATCAATTACCTGAACCAGGTGTATAATGGTACCTATCCCGGTACACAGGGCGCAGGCGATTTGCAAATCCAGTTTGCACTGGCAACAAAAGATCCCAATTGTAATGCCACCACGGGTATTGACCGCTACGATGCATCGGGTATTGCTGCCTATGTTTCCAATGGCGTGAACAATGCGGGCTCTTCCGGTATCAGTGACCTGGCATTGAAAAATACCACGCGCTGGGACCCGGTTCATTATTACAATATCTGGGTGGTGAATAAAATCGATGGTAAGGATGGTACCAGCGGACAGTTTGTAGCAGGCTATGCGTATTTCGCAGGCGCCCCTGCATCTGTAGATGGTACGGTGATGCTGGCCACACAAATGATCACAGGACAAAAAACATTGCCACATGAAATAGGACATGCGCTTAACCTCTATCATACGTTTGAAGGCTCTACCGATGTTACTATTTGCCCTGCGAATGCAGATTGCACTGCCGATGGCGATAAGGTATGCGATACCGATCCCATCAGTGATAATGTAAGCGGCGGCATTTATAATTTCACCTGCCGCAGTGGTACCAACACTTGTACCGGTACTGCATACTCTATTAACACGGAGAGTAATTATATGAGTTATACTACTTGTTATACATTGTTTACTGCAGGACAAAAAGCAAGGTTGCTGGCAGCGATGTCACTACCCAGCAGGGCAAGTTTGGTAAGTTCATGGGCATTGCCCGGCGGTTCATATCCCGCCACACCATTTTCCTCACCATTGGTGGCGTCCTGTACACCAGTGAGCAGTGCAACTGGGACTGGTAGTTATTTTGCGGGATTGATGAATGTCGCTGTTGGTACAAAATCATTTTTTTCGGGTGCGACAAAAGACGATGCCGGTTACCTGGATAAAACGAGCCAGTGCCTGTATTTAATCCCATTGCAAAAGAGCAGTACCTATTCTTTTACATTCACTTTACTGGGCGCCAACAATGAACAGGTGCGGGCATGGATAGATTATAACAACGATGGTGTGTTTAGTAATGCCACCGAACAAATTTATTACAATGGAAATATCCCTGCGCCGTCCAGTGGTTACGCAACAGTCTCAGGTACATTCACTGTGCCTGCTACTGCCACTACCGCCACCATGTTACGCATGCGGGTCACAGAAGAACTGGCGACCATTTATGGCACGACAGTGAATGGGGGATGTTACAATCCTACCTACGGGCAGGCAGAAGATTATCCTGTTTTCATCAGTGCATCATTGCCGGTGAAGCTGGAATATTTTAACGGCGTGAGAAAAGACAAAGATGTGTTGCTAACCTGGAAAACATCTTTCGAACAAAACGCAGAGGAGTTCCAGGTAGAAAAATCAACCGATGGTGCAGTATTTACCAAAATCGGAACGGTTGCTGCCAATAATATCAGCAATGGTGCAGCCTATTCCTACACTGATAAAAATGCGGGCAGTGGATTGGTGTATTACCGTCTCAACCAAATTGATATTGATAAAAGAAGTGAATACAGCAATGTGGTACAATTAAAAGCCGGTGTCAGCACTAATTCACCCATTCGGGTAATGAGCAATCCTTTTGCTGGTCACCTCGAACTACAGTTTAACCATCCTGTTGTATCGAGGGCAGGTATTACATTGTTTGATATGGCCGGGAAAAAAGTATACGGCAATACCCATGATGTGCTGGATGGACAAACTATCAGCATCGATATGACGGGTAAAAAACTGGCGCCCGGTATTTATTTGCTGCGCGTACAATTGGGCAACGAAGTGTTCACCGACAAAGTAATCAGTCAGTAGCGATCTCTGTTTATTCAGATAGAACCCTGTGCTTATTTATGCACAGGGTTTTTTGTTTTCCGGAATGTATTATGGAAAATATTAACTTTAATCAACCATAATTCTAAGTGCTATGAAAGTTCTTTACCCAAGGGGATTCGCCGTCCCTTTGACTGCAATACTTATTGCGTCAGTAATTGCCATATTCTCACTCTCTCACAACCGACAAAAATTTTCCATTACCATGCAGGATGTCCCCGCTTCTCCAAAAGAGGAGGAGAAGGAATCTTTACAGGTGGAATTGAAAGATCGTATGCACCAGGAATTCCTGATGACACAGGACCCGGTGCTGAAAGCAATCCCCACGGAAAGATTGGTGGAAGCAGATAAATGGATAGCAGATAAAGCTGCTTTTCTGCAAAGCAATCCGAATCAAATCCTGTCGGCCATTTCATGGCAGGAGCGGGGCCCCAATAATATTGGCGGCCGTGTACGCGCCATTATGTTCGATTTGAATGATGCCAGCAACAACACCGTCTTTGCAGGAAGTGTCAGTGGTGGATTGTGGAAGACAACGAATTTTAAAAATGTCAGTCCTACCTGGACACAGGTTTCTTCTGTATCTGCCAACCTTGCCATCACCACACTGGCGCAGGACCCGCGGGTGGGTTTCAAAAACATTATGTACGCCGGGACCGGTGAAGGATATGGAAATGCAGATGCTGTGCCCGGTCTTGGTATTTATAAAAGTACAGATGGTGGCGCCACCTGGAGTTTGATACCTTCTACCACAACGGGTGGTAGCAATGTTTCCGATTTTAGTGTGATACAAAAAATAGTTGTACATCCAGCCAATGGGCAGGTATATGTAGCTGCCATCAGCAGGGTTTTTTGTAATGCAGGTGGTATTCTTCGCTCGTCCAATGGCGGTACCAGTTGGTCAAACCTGTTGGGTAAATTCTGGACTGATGGTGTCAGTTGCTCGGATTATCACAATTACCTCGGGTACGATTTAGATATTTCTGCCAGCGGCGATGTGTATGCAACATTACAGGACTACGGCCCATTGTATGGTGGTGGCAACCCTGTTGCAAAAATATTCAGATCACCAGCCGGTGGAACGGTTGGTAATATTGGTACATGGGATAGTATTCCACCTGGCCCCAGACCAGGTTCCTTTCACCAGCGAATTGAACTGGCCTGTGCACCGAGCAATAATGATCGCGTGTATGCCATTTTCCAGGGATCTGGAAATGCTATTGATACCATTATGAGTTATAGTGTTGCCAGCAATACATGGACCAATGCAGATGTTACAGCCAACTGGTGCGACCAGGGTAGTTCCACTTCACTGGATTTTACAAGAGGGCAGGCATGGTATGATTTGACGATTGCCGTTCAACCGGACAATGATGCGGTGGTATATGTAGGCGGTGTGGACCTGATGAAGACAACCAACAGTGGCAGTACCTGGAGCCAGCTCACACAATGGAACGCAGGTTGTGGTGTCCTTCCACAAATACATGCCGATAATCATAATATTGTTTACCTGCCAGGTTCTTCCACAGAGTTTGTAGCGGTGAATGATGGCGGCATATTTTATACAGCCGATAACGGCGCTACTTTTTCCAACCGCAATTCAGGACTTGATATCACGCAGTATTACAGTGTTGCCATGCACCCTACATCGGGTTCTGATTACTTAATTGGTGGCGCGCAGGATAATGGCAGTCACAAATTTTCCAGTCCCGGTATCAATGCAGTAACGACTGCAACAGGTGGTGATGGTGGTTTTAGTTTTATTGACCAGGATGATCCAACCTATCAAATCACCAGTTTTACCGGGAGTAACTATACCATATCGAGGAACAGTGGCGCCAGTTTTTCTGTATCAGCAGGATTTAGCGGTGCCGATCGTTTTATCAATCCTACCGATTATGACAATACGCAAAACATCATCTATGCAGGCGGACCGTTGAGTAAAATAAGGCGTATTACCAATATTACTGCGGGTTCGCCAACAGCAACTGATTTTACCATTGGTGGTCTTGGCAGTTATTCGGTGTCGGCTGTAAAAGTAGATCCCAATACAGCCAACAGGGTATTTTTTGCATTTGCGCAGGGTGGCAACAATTCTGGTCTCACACCTATATTGTCCTATCTCGACAATGCCAATGCTGCCCCTTCATTTACACAGATAATATTACCGGGGGCCATCGGCGCTAACCAGTATATCTCCAGCATAGATGTGGAGAATGGTAATGCCAGTCATTTACTGCTGACCATTTCAAACTATGGTGTGGCCAGTGTGTGGGAATCAGTTGATCTTGGCGCCAACTGGACATCGCTGGATAATAACGGAACCAATCTACCGGATATGCCCATACGCTGGGGCGCATTTATCCCCAATGGATTCAATCCCGGCCTGGCGCCCAATGCTGTTGGCGGTGTGATACTCGCTACAGAAAAAGGTGTGTTTACAGCGTCGGCTATCAGCGGTACTACGACTGTATGGTCGGCCAATAATACTTCTATGGGCAATGTACGCACCGATATGATTAAACTGCGTGTAGCCGACAGGATGGTAGCCGTAGCCACGCATGGTCGCGGTATGTTTACCGGGCAATTGTTCCTCGGCGCTGTACCTGTGACATTCAAATCCTTTAGCGGCAAGGCGGAAGCAAAACAAAATAAATTATCCTGGAGCGTGGAAAATGAATTTAAGAATACAGGGTATGAACTGGAACGGAAATATGCCAATGGCAATTTTGCAAAGATTGCATTCATCAATGCCAATACCAGCAGCACATCCAATAATTACAGTTTTGATGATAAGCTGGTTGATTTAGGAAAAGATAATGCCTTCTACCGGTTGAAACAAATTGATGTGGACGGTAAGTATGCGTATTCACCCGTTGTACAATTGTCGCGGAAAGCATCCCGCAATTTTGTAGAATATATTTCTTCCGACAGGATTCACCTGATCATCCGGATCAACAATGGTAATGCAGCGCAAATCATCCGTATCCAGTTAATGGATATGAGCGGAAGGGTTTTGAGAAACCTGCAGACTTCGTATGAAACACAGCAGGTAGATATCAGTAACCTGCCCGGTGGCATTTATACGTTGCGTGTTACGGGTAACAGTGGCGAAACATATACCGGGAAGTTTGTGAAATAATCAAATCAACGATTGATTCAAAAGCAAATCCCCGCTCCATTGGCGGGGATTTTTTATTATCGTAGCAGAAAACTTATTCTTTCTTTTTCTTTGGCCTTAGCTGTGGATATAGTGGATTGGGCATATTTGATTGGGGCGGCAATGTAAAATAGTGATGGCTGCCCGGCATTCTTTCCAGTTTTTGCATATCGGGTACCAGCACAGCCATTTTATCTGGCGATAAACTGTAAATGGTTCCCCGGTATGTCTTATTAATAACCACCGCATCAGGGTGTGCTGTTTCAAAATCTCCATTTATTTTACCTGTTCTGCTGAGATCGGTCATAGTGCGAGGGCCTTTGAAGAGGAAGGGGCTGTTGCCTTTTTGTGCTTCAGCCATCAACGAATCCAGTTTCTTCTTGTCTTTTTGCCAGTCAAGGGGCGATTGTTGTGCTTGAATGGCTGCTGTACTGCCGAGCAAACCGACCAGGATAAAGAATGTTTTCATATACTGGTTTTTTGTGTGAATTATTTGCGTAGCTGTTTGTACGCATTGATCAATCCATTGGTGGATGCGTCGTGCGAAGAAATTGCATAGTCATTTTCCAGTTCCGGTAAAATTTTTCCTGCCAGTTGTTTACCCAGTTCAACGCCCCACTGGTCAAAGCTATAAATATTCCAGATAACGCCCTGCACGAAAATCTTATGTTCATACAGCGCTATTAATTGGCCGAGTGTAAACGGCGTTATCATTTTTATTAAAATTGAATTTGTGGGCCGGTTGCCTTCGAAGACTTTATGCGGTAAAATTTCTGTGATCGTTTCTTCCTTCATGCCTGACTTTTCCAATTCTGCTCTTGCTTCAGCAGCGGTTTTCCCATTCATCAATGCTTCTGTTTGTGCAAAGAAGTTGGACAGTAATTTATTATGATGATCGCCCACTTTGTTGTGGCTGATGGCAGGTGCAATAAAATCGCAGGGGATTAATAAAGTACCCTGGTGAATCAATTGATAAAAGGCGTGCTGGCCATTGGTGCCCGGTTCTCCCCAGATAACAGGGCCACTGCGATAATTTATTTTTTCATTGTTGCGGCCCACATGCTTTCCATTACTTTCCATATTACCCTGCTGGAAATACGCGGCAAAACGGTGCATATACTGATCATAGGGGAGGATGGCTTCTGTTTGCGAACCAAAGAAATTGCTGTACCACAAACCTACCAGCGCCATCGTAACCGGGATATTATTTTCGATGGGGTTGTTGCGAAAATGATTGTCTGTTTCATGGGCACCTTTGAGCAGTTGTTCAAAATTATCATAGCCAATAGTGAGGACGATGGATAAACCAATCGCGCTCCATAAAGAATAGCGTCCGCCCACCCAATCCCAGAACTCAAACATATTGGCTTTATCGATGCCAAATTTTACCACTTCCTTTTCATTGGTAGATAAAGCCACAAAATGTTTGGCTACCTGTTTCTCGTCTTTTGCTATATTGATAAACCAATCACGGGCAGTAAGCGCATTGGTCATGGTTTCCTGGGTGGTAAATGTTTTGGAAGCAACCAGGAACAGTGTTTCTTCGGCATTTACTTTTTTCAAAGTCTCCACGATATGGGTGGCATCCACATTGGAAATAAAATATGGTTGCATGCCCGGTTTCCAGTAGGGCTTTAATGCTTCTGTTACCATTACCGGTCCGAGGTCGCTGCCACCGATACCAATATTGACAATGTATTTGATGGGTTTTCCAGTGTAGCCCTTCCATTCTCCACTATGAATCTTTTGTGCAAAGGCTTTCATCTGTGCCAGTACACGTTGTACGTCCGGCATCACGTCTTTTCCATCGCTGTATACAGGTGTGCCGCTTACATTGCGAAGGGCGGTGTGCAGTACACTGCGGTTTTCGGTGCGGTTGATCTTTTCTCCTTCAAACATCGCCTGGATGGCTGCCGGCAATTTGCATTCTGCAGCCAGCGATAACAGTAACTGCCATGTTGTATCGTTGATGATGTTTTTTGAATAATCGAAGAGGATATCACCAAACTGGAAGGAATATTTATTGAACCGGCTGGCATCCGCAGCAAATAATTGCCGCAGGCTGGTTGCCTTCATATCCTTATTATAGTGTTCCTGCAGTTGCTGCCATGCTGTTGTTGCTGTTGGATTGGTAGAAGGAAACATGCGGTATTTGTTAATGAGGCTGCAATTTAAACCAAATTAACAGGAAAGAAAAACCAACAGTTTCGGGTTTATAGTTTGTAGTTAAAGCTTACTCTAAACTCCAAACCGTAAACTTGAATCGACGAAACTACTTCTTCAACTGTTTTACCGCTTCAATGATTTTTGGCACTACTTCAAATGCATCACCAACAATGCCATAATCTGCGGCCTTGAAGAAAGGTGCTTCCGGATCTTTATTGATGACAACGATAACCTTGCTCCTGTTGACGCCGGCAAGGTGCTGTATCGCGCCGGAAATACCAATGGCAATATATAAATTGGGCGCAATGGCAAGACCTGTCTGTCCCACATGTTCATGATGCGGTCTCCAGTGAATATCTGCAACAGGCCTGCTGCAGGCGGTTGCTGCATGGAGCAGGTGTGCGAGTTCTTCAATCATACCCCAGTTTTCCGGTCCCTTCAATCCACGGCCACCACTTACTACGATTTCTGCTTCACTTAATGGCACTTCACCGGTCACTTTATTGACGGCGGTTACTTTCACCTTTGGTGTATCGACTGTAGCGTTGAGCGCCACCACTTCAGCTATGCCTTCACCAGCTTTTATTTGATAAGCATTGGGATTGAGTGCAATGATTTTTACAGGTGTAGCCAGTGAAATATTGGCAAATGCTTTTCCGCTGAATACATTTTTCTTTACCACAAAACCATTGGATGTGTCTGGTAATGCAACGGCACCTGCTACCAGTCCTGCTTTCAGCCGGGCTGACAATCTTGGTGCGATGGCTTTGCCATCGACATTGTTGGAGAAGATAACTACGCTGGCGCCACTGACTTCCACTGCCTGTGCTATGACTTTTGTATATACCTGCGCATCGAAATGATCCAGTGCATCATTGCTGACCTGGTGAATTTTCTTTACACCATATTTACCCAATGCTGCGAGGTCGTCTTTGCTCTTGCCCAATACCACACCTTCTGCAGTCGCGCCCAGTTGTTCGGCTACTTTTGCACCGTATGTCAATGCTTCCAGCGAAGCTTTTTTTACCTGTCCTTCTGATTGATCGATGAATATTAAAACACTCATATCGGGGAGTTAATAATTAGTAATTAAAAATTAAGAATTAAAAATATCGCGAACATTAATTTTCACTTCTACACATTTCCACATTTTCACATGATTCAAATAACTTTCGCTTCTTCGTGCAGCAGCCGTACCAGTTCGGCGGGATTATCGGCGCTGACCAGTTTCACACCGGCTTTGGCAGGCGGTAATTCAAAACTGGCTACACTGGTCAATGCGTCAACAGCGACAGGTTCCACTACTTTTAAAGGTTTGGTGCGTGCACCCATAATGCCTTTCATATTGGGGATGCGCTGTTCGGCCATTCCCTTCTGGCAGCTTACTACCAGTGGCAGTGATGCTTCACAAACTTCTTCGCCGCCTTCTATTTCGCGGGTAACGGTGGCCGTTGTACCATCCAGGTCGAATTTGGTGGCGAGCGATACATAAGGAAGATCCAGTAATTCGGCTACCATACCACCGATAGATGAGCCATTGTAATCGATCGTTTCCTTACCGGTAAATATCAAATCATAACTTCCGTCTTTTGCCACTGCGGCAACCTGGGAAGCAATGTAATAACTGTCGTGGTTGTCTGCATTGACACGGATGGCCTCATCGCCACCCAATGCAAGCGCCTTGCGGATGATGGGTTCAGCATCTGCGGCACCTACTGTTACGAGGTGCAGCACGGTGGAAGGATCTTTTTCCTTCAGTTCAAGTGCACGGACAAGGGCATACCATTCATCGTAAGGATTGATGATCCATTGCACACCATCTGTGGCGAATTTCGTATTGTTATTCGTGAAAGCTATTTTTGCCGTTGTATCCGGCGTTTTGCTGATGCAGACTAAAATCTTCATTGGCGCAATTTTATAAGTTGTAATAGGTTCCTGTCAAGGAAAGTTGTTTATGCAACTAACGCAAAGATAAGTGTTGCCCGGATATATTTCAATGAAACGGGAAAAAAATTATTGGTACATGCAGGAACGTATAGAAAAATTAAAAGCATTTTTACAGGTAACCCCCAACGACAGTTTCCTGCAGCATGCATTGGCGCTTGAATACAGTAAACTGGGTGATGATGCCAGCGCACGGAGCCTGTTTGAAAATATATTAAAAAATGATCCTGCCTACGTGGGTACTTATTATCACCTGGCTAAATTACTGGAAAGAACGGGTGAACAAAACCTGGCGATTGAATGGTATGAAAAAGGAATGGCTGCTGCAAAAACTGCCGGTGATAACCATGCGCTGAATGAATTGCGAATGGCGCTGGAGGAGTTGGAGGATTAGTAATTAAGAATTAATAATTAAAAATTAAGAATAGGGAACGTATTAACAAAAAGTGACAAACCGAATCAGTCATTAACATGAGCTTGTTGCAATCATTCCGGGATTATATTCAAAAGGAGAAACTATTTGATTCTTCAGCAGGGCTGTTGCTGGCGGTGAGTGGGGGCGTGGATTCAGTGGTGTTGTGCGATTTGTGTGACAAGGCAGGTTTTCATTTTATCATTGCGCATTGCAATTTCCAGTTGCGCAGGGAAGAAAGTATGCGGGATGAAGCATTCGTTCAGCAATTGGGAAAGAAATACAACAAAGAAGTATTGGTAAAACGATTTGATACCAAAGCCTATGCAGCGAAGGAAAAAGTCAGTACACAGGTTGCTGCAAGAGATTTACGGTATCAATGGTTTGATGAATTGCTGGCTAATCACCCGCAGTTGCAATACCTGTTGACAGCGCATCACCTGGATGATAATATTGAAACGATGCTCATGAACCTGTTCAGGGGTACAGGCATTGCCGGGTTGCGCGCCATGTTGCCCAAACAGGATCGAATCATTCGCCCGCTATTATTTGCTCCAAGGGAATTGATCCATCAATATGCCCGCGAAAATAATATTGCTTGGGTAGAAGACAGTTCGAATAGCACGGATGATTATACGCGTAATTATTTTCGTCACCAGGTTATTCCGTTGGTGGAAAAAACGTATCCCGCTGCAGTTCATAACCTCGGGGAAAATATTGCCCGCTTCCGCGATATTGAATTATTGTACCAGCAAGCCATGTCTTTTAATAAAAAGAAATTACTGACCATTAAAGGAGATGAAATCCATATACCGGTAATGCAATTGAAAAAAACAGCAGCGTTGTCATCGGTGCTGTATGAAATAACAAAGGACTATGGGTTTAGCCCGGCACAGGTGAGAGAAATCATTTCCCTGCTGGACAGTGATACAGGAAAATATATTGAATCATCTTCCCACCGGATTCTTAAAAACCGGCAATGGTTGATCATCGCACCGCAACAAAATAAGGAATCGGCTACCATACTGGTGGAAGATGGCATCACGAAGATTGAATTTGCCGGTGGTGTATTGTCTTTTTCACAACAGGAACAGCAGTTGCAGGCCAGCCCATTTTCAAAAGATAACCGGGTTGCCTGTCTCGACGCCACTGCTGTTCAGTATCCATTGCTGCTGCGTAAATGGAAAGAGGGCGATTATTTTTACCCGCTGGGAATGCCGAAGAAAAAGAAACTGGCGCGTTTCCTGATTGATCAGAAGTTTTCCAAAACAGGCAAAGAATCGGTTTGGGTAATAGAATCAGCAAAAAAAATCGTCTGGGTGGTTGGTCACCGCATCGATGATCGCTGCAAAGTGAAGCCATCAACAAAAAAAATACTTAGGATTGCTTTAGAAAATATGTCCTAGGTAGGTGCGCACTTTGTCAATAAACGCTGCCAGCAGGTTAGTGTCTGAAAATGCATATCCCATAATGATCAGGTAAGCGATGCCGTAAATAGCGCCCCATATATGCGCGGAATGGTTGATATTTCCGCCACCTCTCCGGTCGAGCAGGGATGATATGAAAAGATAGAGAAAGCCAAACACAAAACCCGGGATAGATAAAAAGCTTGGCAGGAATATCAGTCCCAGTTTTTGGGTGGGGTCAAAAAATATAAACGCAAATACCACCGCTGATACGGCGCCCGATGCACCAAGGCTTCGGTAGTTGTAATTGGTCCTGTTCTTTGCATACGTAGGCAGCAGGCAGAAAAATAGCGCACTGATATACATCAGCAGGTAAAATAATTTTCCGTTGGAACCAAAAGCATAAATGAATTCATGTTCAACTATTTCTCCAAATAAATAAAAGGAATACATGTTAAAGCCAAGGTGCATGTAGTTGGCATGAATCAGCCCGCAGGTAAAGAAGCGGTAGTATTGCCTGTTGTATGTAATAGCAGGCGGGTTAAAGATAAGATCGTCAAATATCTTTTCATTGCTGAAGGCAGTAAAAGAGACCAGGCAGGTAATAATAATGATAATAACTGTAATCGACATGTTTCTATTCGTTATTGGTGGTGATACTTTTCATTTTTTAAAATACTGCAGGCGCGGTACACCTGTTCCGATAAAATCAATCGTACCAGTTGGTGCGGGAAAACCAGTTGCGACAACGACCATTTAAAATTAGCCCTTTTCATAACTGATTCATCCACGCCGTAAGCGCCACCAATGAGAAATACCAAATTTTTCACACTTTCATTGGCGCGTTGCTGGATAAATGCCGCTACGCCTTCGGACGATAATTGTTTGCCACGTTCATCCAGCAGGACAAGATAATCGTCTTTTGACAACAAATTCAATATTGTCTCTGCTTCTTTTTGTTTTAGTAAAACATCACTCATTGATGCACTGTTTTTGGGCTGCGGTATGATATTCCAGGCGACCGGGAAATAATTTGAGATGCGGCGCGTGAAATCTTCCACACCCTGCAGTACAAATGATTCATGATTTTTGCCTACTGACCAGAAATGCAGTTTCATGCTGCCAAATTAGTAAATAATATTTCCCCGGCAGGATAGAGCGGGATGGTGCTTATTGTCCGCTTACTTATTTTGTGCCGGCTACCGCCAGGATTTAAGGATAATGAAGGGTTATTGTTATATTTAAGCGTTAATAACTGCCCGGGTATTGATGCTGTTTCTATTTTCCGGCAGTTACCTGAATTTTGCACTATCCTAACATTGCTTATATGAAAAGATTATTGCTCCCACTATTGCTCGTCACGCTATCTCCCATCGCTTTATTTAGTCAGCTTACGGTTAAGCGCTTATTGTGCGAAGACCTGGAAAATCCGATCAGTGTCGATATCGCGCAGCCGCGATTTAGCTGGCAACTGTTGAGCGACAAACGTAGCACAATGCAAACCGCGTATGAAATAAAAGTAGGGACCAGTGCCGGCAGCAGTTCGGTGTGGACAAGCGGTAAGATCAGTTCAGATCAATCGGTTTATGTTTCTTACAACGGTCCGGCATTGAAATCAAATCAAAAATATTACTGGCAGGTGAGGGTTTGGGACAATGCCGGCAATGCATCTGCCTGGAGTGAAACAGCTTCATGGCAAACGGGCTTATTGCAACCTGCTGACTGGAAAGCAAAATGGATTGAATCAACAATTACCGACGATTCGGTGAATGCACCCGCTATATTATTTCGCAAACAGTTTGCGTCAGCGAAAAAGATACAGAGCGCAACAGCCTTTATTACCACGCACGGTATGTATGAAGCACATATCAATGGAAAAAGGGTGGGCGATGCATACCTGACACCGGGCTGGACCAGTTATGCCAAACGATTGCAATACCAGGCTTATGATGTAAAGGCGTTGCTGGAAAACGGCGCAAATTGCATTGGCGTTACCGTGGGCAGTGGATGGTTCCGTACGCCATTGGGCTGGGAAACCAATAAAGAATTATACGGAAGAAAATTAGCATTGCTGTTGCAGCTTGAAATAACCTACACCGATGGTAGTCATACAACGATCGCCAGTGATGAAACATGGAAATCATCCAATGGCGCCATTCGCAGTTCGGAAATGTACAATGGTGAAGTGTACAATGCCAACAACGATAAAAAAGGATGGTCACTCGCCACCTATAGCGATCGCGACTGGCCGGGTGTTACTGTAAAAGATTATTCCAAAAATGTGCTTGTAGCCACCTATAACCAACCGGTGAGGAAGCATGAAACATTTCCTGCTGTGAGAATGTTTACCACACCTGCCGGTGAAAAAGTGATTGACTTTGGACAAAACCTTGTGGGTTGGGTACAGGTTAGGGTGACCGGTCAGCCGGGCAATCAACTTATCATCAGCCATGCAGAAGCACTGGATAAACATGGAAACTTTTATACCGAGAATCTTCGTGCAGCAAAAGCTCAGAATGTATATATATTAAAAGGCAACAGGGAAGAAACATTTGAACCGCATTTTACTTTCCAGGGATTCAGGTATATCAAACTGGAAGGAAATGTGGAGGACCTGAGGCCGGAAAATTTTACGGCGGTGGCATTGTATTCCGATATGCCATCCACCGGGCAGTTTAGTTGTTCTCATCCTTTATTAAATCAATTGCAGCATAATATACAGTGGGGACAAAAAGGAAATTTCCTCGATGTTCCGACGGATTGCCCGCAGCGTGATGAAAGATTGGGCTGGACGGGCGATGCGCAGGCATTCAGCCGCACGGCAACATTCAACCGCGATGTACATAATTTCTTCAGCAAATGGCTGAAAGATGTGGCAGCAGACCAGGGCGCTGACGGACGTGTTCCATTTGTCGTTCCCAATATACTTGGTGCGAACGCAGGTGGCAGTGCCGGTTGGGCCGATGTGGCCACCATCATTCCATGGAATATTTACCTCGCGTATGGCGATAAAAAAGTATTGGAAGATCAATATGCCAGTATGAAGTTGTGGGTGAGCTTTATGCAGAAAAACAGCCGGGGATACCTGTGGAATACAGGGTTTCACTTTGGTGACTGGTTGTTTTACCGTCCTTTCGATGACAATGACGGCCGCAGTGCAGTTACCGATAAATATTTAATAGCACAATGTTTTTTCGCTCATTCCACACAGTTAGTCATCAACGCAGCACAGGTATTGGGAAAAACAGATGATGTGGCTACCTACACTGCATTGTTGCAGCATGTCAAAGAAGCATTTCTGCAGGAGTATATGACCCCGAATGGAAGATTGGTATCCGGTACACAGACAGCCTATGTGCTTGCACTCAATTTTGATATGCTGCCCGAATCTTTGCGCGCACAGGCAGCAAAAAGACTGGCAGATAATGTAAAAGATTATGGCGATCATTTGACCACGGGTTTTTTGGGCACACCGTATCTCTGTCATGTGCTCGGCAGGTTTGGTTACACTGATGTTGCCTACAGTTTATTATTGCAGGAGACCTATCCATCCTGGTTGTATCCTGTAAAAATGGGTGCAACCACCATTTGGGAAAGATGGGATGGTCAGAAGCCAGACAGTACTTTTCAAACTCCTGGGATGAATTCCTTCAACCATTACGCATATGGCGCCATTGGCGACTGGATGTACCGCGTGATGGCAGGTATTGATACGTATAGCGATGCACCAGGGTATAAGAAAATAAGAATACAACCGCATATTGGCGGCAATATCAACTATGCGAATGCAGATTTAAATACAGGCTATGGCACAACGGGTGTCCATTGGAAAAAAGACAATGGCGTCTTTACCATGGACATTACTATTCCTGCAAATACGACTGCCAGTGTATTTATACCTGCGGGTGGTGCAGATAAAATAAAAGAAGGGGATAAAAATCTTTCCGATATAAAAGAAATTAAAGTCGTTGGTAAGGAAGGTGATTATGTATTGGTGGAAGTTGGGTCAGGTACTTATCATTTTGTGGTGAATTAATTTTATTATCTCTCCGCGGAGTCTCTGGGAAACAGGACTCCGCGGTCGCTTATAATTGTTAGGTTACATCATATCGTCCAACAGCATGTAATTGGTTACGGGATATAAACCTTGCATACCTGTTATGTAATAGTAAGCTGAGCTATGTGTATAATCTACGGGGCTGTCGGCCAGCGGTGATTTTCCCTTACAGGGGTTTTCATGCATATAATCCAGTTTCTGAACAATCAAATATTCATTGTCACACGATTTCCAGTCAAATGAGGGTTTAAATACTTCATGTAATTTGCCTCTTTTCCTGTCAGCATTATTCACGGCATTTGAAAGTTGTGCGAGTAATTTTGTTTGATTCAGTGTCACCAGTCGCCGTACTATTTCATAAGCCATGAAACGCTTCATTGTCCCTATTCGACTGTTGATACTTTTGCTGCTATTCTTAAATGCTACCAGGCAGTGAACGTGATTTGGCATAATAGCATAACCTGCTATATAATGCCCTTCTGATTGCAGGATATCAAACTGTTTGTACACAATATCATACCCATTGACCAATTCTATTAACGGCAGCCACCTGAAACAGGTAAATGTGATGAAATAAACCCCTTCTGCATGATAAATAGTGCGCCTTACGGCCATAATCTTCAGATTGAAAATCAGGTATTATATGATTGCAGCTTTCTCCTCCGGAGAGATTCCACGAAAGAAAATTAACATAATTTTCATGCGCAATAAATAGAAGATTTTCTATTCAAATAATGAGGTTAATACAAAAACTCTTTATTGAATCTGTATAGAAAAGAACTCATTGGTTTTATGAATGCAGATCCGCAGCGTCCTCCTTCGGAGAGACACTGCGGGGAGAAAAACCCGTAATTATATTGGGAAATATCAGGCTTATATACGGTTTTGTTTAGCATGTACAAACAAACCAATCACGAAGAGCAAAATGTTACTCACAATATTGAATGCAAATAACAATGATTTTATACTGGTACAAAATGCCACCAGGCTTGCCTGCCTGTGTGAAGGGTGATACAGGTAATAGAGCATATTAAAATTCTCACCATAATCGAACAGTGCACCGGCCACTATCAGGGAAAGGAACAACCCGTACCATTTTCGGCTTCTATATGCAAAACCAAGCGAAACAAATAACAAACTATATATTACCGGGAAAAAGAAATCCAGTATAATAAAACTGTGCTGGTATTTTTCCCTGTCATAGTATTTAGCCGCCTTTTCCACATAAGGCCCGTCAAACAGGCCGGCTAATTTGCAATCCTGCACATGAACGTCAATTATATGCAAGTTTGGAGGAGCTTTAAAATAATACCTGTTAACAGGGGGAAACAGTAATGAGTATCCGTAAAATACTGCCAGTAAAATCACGCAGGTGAGTATATGCTTTTTTTTGGCGCTGGTCAATGGCAACAATTTGCTGCCTGAATATAAACAAATTCTTCCTGCTTTCCACTAAGTCTTTTCCGGAAAGCCATGCCTGTCACGTCGTGCAGAGAAAAACGATTTGAAGAAATCTTTTTTGAATTAACTTTCGATATCATTGCACACGTTTTACAGGCTATCATCATTAATAATAACTGCTTATGAATACATTCTATTGGTTGAAGCGGAAAGCCTATTTTTTGGTTTTTGTTATTTGTTTATTGGTTATTGCCATTGGATGCGCT
Organism: Chitinophagaceae bacterium; assembly: GCA_044223995.1. Taxonomy (GTDB): domain Bacteria; phylum Bacteroidota; class Bacteroidia; order Chitinophagales; family Chitinophagaceae; genus JACMLD01. The sequence goes on along the minus strand of JBGALE010000012.1, from coordinate 40,675 downwards.
TCCGATGCCGGTAAAAACGCTGATTGGAGCGTCTATAATGGCTCACCCGAAAATCTCCATTATTCTGATCTTACGGCAATAGACACCAATAATGTAAACAGCCTGCAGGTAGCCTGGGAATACCATACGGGTGATGCCGATACGGCCAATCATTCCCAAATACAATGTAACCCGCTGATTGTTGATGGCATCATGTATGGCACAACGCCACAAATGAAATTATTTGCCATCGAAGCAGGAACTGGTAAGGAAAAATGGGTGTTCAATCCTTACAGCACACTCGATTCCAATAAGCGTATGTTTTTTGTCCTGAATAATTGTCGCGGTATCGTTTTTCATAAAAATGAGGCAGGTGAAAAACGGATTTACTATACCGCAGGTTCCAATCTATTTTGCATTGATGGCGAAAATGGTAAACCGGTTGCTGCATTTGGGGAAGGAGGCAAAGTTGATTTGCACAATGGGCTTGACCGCGACGTAAAAGATTTGTTTGTAACGGCTACTTCGCCGGGTGTTATCTATAAAGACGTACTTATCATGGGTTCACGCGTGGATGAAGGTCCTGCTGCTGCACCGGGACATATCAGGGCCTTTGATATCAGCACCGGTAAAATCCGCTGGATATTCCATACCATCCCTCATCCCGGTGAAAAAGGATATGAGACATGGGATGATACTGCTGCCTACAAACATATTGGTGGGGCCAATGCCTGGAGTGGTTTTGCCCTGGATGAAAAAAGAGGCATCGTATATGCATCAACAGGATCGGCTTCCTTTGATTTCTATGGTGGCAAACGAACGGGCAGTAATTTATTTGCCGATTGCATACTCGCACTTGATGCTGCTACGGGAAAATATATCTGGCATTTCCAGGATGTGCACCACGATGTATGGGATCGCGATATGCCGGTGGCGCCTTCCTTATTATCCGTAACCAAAGATGGCAAGAAGATCGATGCACTGGCACAAACAACGAAATCAGGTTTTATTTTTTTACTTAACAGGATCAATGGCGAGCCACTTTATCCCATCAACGAAACAGGTGTGCCTGCCAATACATCGCTCACGGGTGAAAAGCTATGGCCTACCCAACCCATTCCTTCTTTTCCAAAACCATTTGTACGGCAGGTACTCACGGAAGCAGATTTGAATCCCTTATTGCCTGATAGTTCTTATGAAGACATCAAACAACGTTTGTCGACCTATAAAACAGGAGCCATGTTCAACCCGCCATCCAAAGAAGGGACGGTTATCTTCCCCGGTTATGATGGTGGTGGGGAATGGGGCGGGCCTGCCATTGATACTGCCAGTGAAACTTTATTTGTAAATGCCAATGAAATGGCCTGGATACTCACCATGGTCCCGGTTGACAATAATAAAACAACAAAGGAAACCTATACAGAAGCCGGAAAACGTTTGTACCAGGTAAATTGCATGGCCTGTCATGGTGCTGCAATGCAGGGAACGGGCAATAACCCTTCCTTACTGGAAGCAAATAAAAAATACAATGAAACATCTTTTTACCAGTTGATAGCATCCGGGAGGAGAATGATGCCTTCCTTCAAGCAACTGGCGGATGAAGAAAAGAAAGCTATTGCTACACTGGTACTGAAATTATCATCCAATGATCATAAAAAATTTACACCGCCGGTAAGACCAACCGATCCATATTTGTCACTTCCGTATAAGAATACCGGCTACAACAAATTCCTGAGTAAGGAAGGATATCCCGCTGTTCGTCCGCCCTGGGGCACATTAAATGCCATCAGTTTGAAAACCGGCGATATTGTTTGGAAAGATACACTGGGTGTGTACCCGGAATTTGCTGCAAAGGGCATTAAAACCGGAACAGAAAATTATGGCGGACCCGTGGTAACTGCGGGGGGTGTGTTGTTCATTGCGGCTACAAGGGATGGAAAATTTCGTGCATACAATAAAAGAACCGGGCAATTATTGTGGGAAACTAACCTGCCCGCACCGGGATTTGCCACACCCGCTATTTATCAACTGAAGGGTAAACAATACATCGTTATTGCCTGCGGCGGCGGTAAACTGGGAACACCTTCCGGTGACAGCTATATTGCATTTGCATTGCCTGGTAAATAAAGCAGGATGGCTTGTGGCATAATTAATAAATTACGTACCTGTAAATAAAAAGGGTATGAAAAAAACGCTGCTTGTATGGCTATTGCCAATCTTCCTGTATTCTACCGGTATGCCACAGACGACCTTTCTTCCGAAAACTATTACATTATCCAAAGAATCTCTAAAAGATAAGATCATGGGCGGATGGGCTGGCCAAACCATTGGCGTTACATTTGGTGGCCCCTATGAATTTGGTTTCTCCGGTTCGTTTATACAGGATTATCAAAAGCTCACCTGGTACGATGGTTACCTGAAAAAAACAATGGTTGAAAACCCGGGACTGTACGACGACCTCTATATGGATCTCACTTTTGTAGATGTATTCGAGAAATACGGGCTCGATGCGCCGGTTGATTCTTTTGCCAATGTATTTGCACACGCAGGTTATATGTTGTGGCATGCCAACCAGGCCGCACGCTATAATATTCTCAATGGCATCAAAGCACCACAGTCGGGTTACTGGATGAACAATCCGCATTCAGAAGACATCGATTACCAGATAGAAGCAGATTATGCAGGACTGATGAGCCCCGCCATGCCCAATACCGCATCGGCCATCAGCAATAAGATTGGACATATCATGAACTATGGCGACGGTTATTACGGTGGTGTATATGTTGGCGCCATGTATTCACTGGCATTCACTACAAATGATGTTAGTGTTATTGTCAGGGAAGCTTTGAAAACCATTCCGCAAAAAAGTACTTACTACCAGTGTATCTCCGATGTCATCAAATGGCATGATCAGTATCCGAACGACTGGCACCGTACCTGGCTGGAGATACAAATGAAATGGTCAAATGATATCGCCTGCCCGGATGGTATCTTCCATCCTTTTGATATTGATTCTAAAATTAATTCGGCCTATGTAGTACTTGGTTTATTGTATGGCAAAGGTGATTATACAAAATCGCTCGACATTACTACACGTGCCGGGCAGGATGCAGATTGCAACCCCTCTACGGTAGGTGGTATACTGGGAACGGTATTGGGATATAAAAATATTCCAGCCTATTGGAAAATGGGATTGAAAGAAGCAGAGGATATTCCATTTAAGTATACCGATATTTCACTGAATAAAGTATATGCCATCGGTTTTAAACATGCACTCGCCAATATAGAACGCAATGGGGGAAAAATGAATGGTGAGAATATAACGATTACGGTTCAGTTGCCGGTGGCAGTACCGCTGGAGCAGGGTTTCGTGGGTGTATACCCGGTAGCTTTAAAAGGGATCTGGCAAAAGGATACAAAGGAATGCAGTTTTGAATTTGAAGGGACAGGTTTTGCAGTAAAAGGAGAGGCACGTAAAAAGAATGCCTCCGATCCTGATTATGTTTTTGCCGCCGAAGTATATATTGACGGTCAAAAAACTGAAACGATACAATTACCCACCAATTTTACCATACGTCGTCATGAAATCTGCTGGAAGTACCAGTTGCCCAAACAGAAACACAGTGTCACCATTAAAGTGTTGAACGCTGACGATAAGTATTCGCTGGACTGTAATGAGTATATTGTTTTTTCGGATAAACCCATGCAATAGATTTTCAAAAAATGCAAGGATAAAAAAATGCCTTCCTGTTTAGCGGTGAAGGCATTTGTATTGGTTGATTTATTTTTCCTAATCAACTTCCAGTGCATCTTTACCCGGCAATTTGGGAAATGGCCCGTGGGGATCGGCCTGGTACCAGAATACGACAGAAGCAATATCATCCTGTAAGGGAAGATAGCGTCCGCCGGCACGCCAGCCCAATGCCTGTATGGTTACTTTCAGGTTCTTTTCAAAACGAATGGGATCGGTGATATGCCAGCGGTATAAACCAAAACGCTGCGATACATTGTAATGCCCATCACCCCGGATCACCTGGTGCAACCCGGAATAAGGTGTGCAAAATTCCGTGTAGTTAGATTCTTCCACACCAGCCTTATTCTTTTTTTGTGTATCAAAATCATAAGAGCCGCAGAAATAATCTTCTGTACCCGTTCCGCAAATAGTAGGGAAATCCGTATCGCCATCCATAAAGAATTTTATTTCACCTTCACCCCACCAGCCATTATTGTGAACGCCCCATGCAATATATGTTCCTACGTATTGTCCCTTTCCACGGATACTGTCTACCAGCACATAATTCTGTTTATATGGCAATGGATTGGTGCGGCGGTACTGCGCGTGGAAATAAGCGGCATCATTCGGAACTTCGGTTAGGATATAATCCACCTGGTAATACAATACCATATCCCTGTCGTCGATGTTTTCCATGGTTATCCTGCATTTTTTTCTGAAAGGCATCGGCCAGTAGCAGTTGAAAGCACTTCCGGGGTTTACACAAACAGGCAAGGATTTCAATGGAGCATATTGTCCCCAGCCCATTCCAAAGAAATCACCCACGGGTACTTCCACAGAAGGCGTTGCTTCATCGTCCCAGTAGAAACGAATGATCGAATAACGCCAGTTGCCCGTTGGCGTCATCCAAATATGTTGAACAGAACCTGAGCCATCTATCTCGGCAATGGTAAAAGTTGTTTTTGATTTGATCACGACAGAAGGGCTGACCTTCCAGGTTTGCCCCAGTTCCCTTGCTGCGCCTTCGCCGGTTCCTTTCGTCGCCATACCTCCCTTCCCTTTTTCTCCATTAAAATTTTCAGGACTGATGGAGCGTGTCTTTGCATCCGACAGGCGAAAGATATTTCCCATATTGGCATCGATGCCATTGAATTTTTGCTGCGCAAAAATGCCTGCAGTCGTCATGCAACCAATTAACAGGAAGGAAAGTCTTTTTTTCATGTTGTTATGTTTAATTGAACAAGAATGTTGAACCGAACTTATTTTTTTAATGCTACTGTATTGGTGAGTGTACCGATATTATCGATACTGATACTGATAATATCGCCGGCAGACAATGTAAAATCATCGGGGGGAACAATACCTGTTCCTGTCATTAGTAAAGCGCCCGAAGGGAAATCACATTCCCTGAATAAATATCCAGCCAGTTCCGGTAAACTTCGCTTCATGCGGTGTAACTGAATGGTTCCTTCAAAAACAGTTGCGTTATTCCTGGCAATAACGATAGTAATTGCTGTTCCGGGATCAATTGATTGTTTAGGAATAAAAAGGCAGGGGCCCAGTGCAGCGCTTCTTTCATAACTTTTTGCCTGTGGCAGGTACAGTGGGTTTTCACCTTCAATACTTCTTGAGCTCATATCGTTGCCAATAGTATATGCCTGGATATTTCCTGTTGAATTGATCAGTAAGGTGAGTTCGGGCTCCGGGACATTCCAGGTAGAATCCTTTCGGATGTTTACAGTTGTTCCATGCCCAACGATGCGTTGCGGAATGGCTTTGAAAAATAATTCCGGTCTTTCTGCATCATATACTTTCTGGTAAAAATCTGCGCCGCCGGATTGTTTTGATTCTTCCATGCGTGCGTCGCGGCTGCGCAGGTAGGTAACACCCGCTGCCCAAAGTTCCTGTGTGCCGACGGGCGGCAACAAATATTGTTGAATGATTTCCTGGAATGCTTTTTCTGTGAGCCTGTCGCAAACAGGTAGCAGGGAAACAAGGTGTGCGTGTAAATCGTCCTGGTTAACCAGTGTATCCCAATCCTGGTAATTCTGGTACAGTTGACCGTTGTACTGCAGCAGGTTTCCTTTGCTCGTTTTGTACAGTTGCATGTGGCCTGGGTTTGTATTTAGTGTTTGATGGAATCGAGATCAACGCCGAGCAGTTGTTTTGCCATTCCCCGGAGGGTGGCGTAATCACCCTGGAAATGACACATGGTTTGCTGGTACTCCTGTACCTCACCTTTTTTCAATTCGCGGGCAGGCGAGGAGGATTCAATTTCATAAAAAGGCCCCATTTGTGTTCCGTCCTGCAACGGGCCGTCATTGTATGAATTTACTACGTCACCTTTGTATGGTTCTTTTTGCAGTTCCCATTTGGAGTTGACATAATTACCGGCCTTGTCTACCTGTAAAAAGAGGACGGTCAGTACATTGTTTTTGAAATCATAACTGGCTGCCATGGATTTTGCAATTTTAGGTGATAAGCCAATCTTGCTTCGGTATTTGCCATCACAGGTAAAATACAATACACTGTCTTTTACGTTCAGGCGATCAGGCGGGATATTGCCGAAATAATTATCGGTGATGTATTGCCTTGAATCTTTACCGGGAGAGAAAGGAATGATCACTGTTGTTTGCGGTGTCGGTGTCATCATACTCAGCAGCCAGATAGACATTAATCCCTTGTCTTTTTTCCAGTCGGTGCTACCTGTATTGGTCACCCGGTTGTTGGTGGAATAACCGATCCATTTAACAGAGGAGGGTACCTGCATTTGCAATTTGGCTTCTACTGATGGTTTATCCAGCAGCGATATTTTTCTTTCAACTGCAATGCTGAATACAGTGCCGCTGTAATTGGTCAGTGATGCCTGCGTGGTAAACAGGGCTTCATTTTTTGATGATGATGCAACATGATACGGAACAGTATCAATGGCCGGCGGCACCTGCCAATGTGCGATATTGAAGGAGTCACCTTTTTTAAAATAGAGGGAATACTGGCCGCCTTCAGGACCCAGCCAAAACCTTTCTTCACCACCAACGGGGTTGAATTGTTTTTTCTTTTCACCGGAACCAATCAATGAATAATTGAGCCAGCCGAAACTGCTGCCACTGTCACCAGCGGCAGTACTGGTCATCACCCTTCCCTGGTAATCGGCCGACAACAACAAACGCGCATTGCCTTCCTCATTTTGCAGTTCTACTATTTGCTGGCTGTACTTTTTTAAAAATGCCCGATCGTATGCATAGGTCCCCTTGGCGGCCGAATCGCGGGAGGTTTGTTGTTCATTCGCGGTATTGCTGCAGGAAAAAAGAAGTACCGTGGCCGTAAAGGCTAACAATGGCATGGAATAACGCTTCATGTGGCAGTTTTGATCGTTCGGTTAAATGTAGCTGTAATGGCAACCGGTACCTGCCTGTTTCAATGACTACAGTATGTATCTGCCCATATAATTCTCAGCCAGGCAATCACCCGCTTTCCATTTCAGGATGCTGAAGATAGTATATGTAGGTTATAAATCGTCCCATACCGTACAGGAATAATTTTTAATAAAAAAAGGCAATCGCCTCAGGGGAATTGCCTTTATCAAAGACAAACTGTGAGAATATGTATCCGCTATATCGGGAATACTGGTTGCACCGACCCTGATGTTTTGATCGCTGACAGCATTGTATCCAGTTTATTGTAGGTAGATCGAAATGTAGTACTGCCTACGCTTACCCTGCGTACACCTGCTTTTTGCAACTTATCAAAAGAAGGAAGCGTAGCCATGCTTAATACATTTACTGGTAAGGATGTAGCATTTGTAATGGTTTGTATTTCCTCCAGGTTATCAATAAATGGAACAAAAATCCCGTCAGCGCCTGCAGATTCATACAATGCAGCGCGCCTAAGCGTAATAGCTAATTTATCCGGCGCATTCACCAGGTAGGCATCTGTCCGTGCATTGATGAAAATCTGAAAGCCTTTTTTGGCCAATCCATTTTGTATGCCACTTATCTTTTTTGCGAGTATATCTTCAGGCATCATCTCTGTCTTTCCCTGTATTTTTGAGGAATCTTCCAGGTTAATGCCTGCAACCCCCGCGCTGTGCAACTGTTCGAGGTAGCCAACGATGTTATCGATATCATCACTGTAACCAGCTTCCATGTCAACGGACAAGGGAAGTGTTGTAACGGCAGCGATGCGTTTCACAATAAAAAATAATTCTTCAAAGGGGATATTCTGACCATCCTCATAGCCAAGTGTGTTTGCAATAGCGGCGCTGGTAGTAGCAATAGCTTCAAAGCCGTTTTTTTCATACAACTGTGCGCTCTTCGAGTTCCACGCATTACCAATGACCAATAAATGGTCTTTTCGGTGAAGCTGTTTAAATAGTTCGTATTTGTTCATAGCTTTTTAGTTCATGGTTTTTAGTTCATAGCTCATCTTTAGTTGTAAGTTGTAAGTAATAGGTTTTAAGTGTTTAACAACAAACTGCCAACTGCAAATCCCAAATCCCAAATCCCAAATCCCAAATTCGAAACTATAAACTCCAAACTTAAAACTTATTACTTACACCTCTCACCTTACACCCTATATTAATTCTTCCTCAACGCGGGATGCATTTCAACCGATACGCCGATCCTGTTCCATGCATTAATGGTCGTAATGGCAATGATCAGTTCAGCGGTTGTCTTTTCACCAAAGGTACTAACTGCTTTTTGATACGTCTCATCACTTAATCCATGCTGCTGTATGAGGGTAATTTCTTCCGTCATCTTGAACAATAACCTTTCTTCTTCATTGAATATATCACCGGCTTCCCGCCAGGCGCTTACCAGGAAAACCTTTTGTTCACTGGCGCCGGCCTTTCTTGCATCCCTCGAATGCATATCAACACAATAAGCACAGCCGTTGATTTGTGATGCACGGATTTTCAGCAACTCCCGGTGAAGCGGATCAATGGAGGACGCATCAATGTATTTATCCAAAGCATCCATGGCATCATAAGCAGCAGGTGACACAACATTAAAATCAATTCTCTTTTTCATTGTTTTTTATTTTATGGTATTTGTTATTATTGTTTTTTACCGGCACGGACTGCATCGATACTCCATGAATAGGTTGTTTGCGAAGCCAGCAGGAAACTTCCTGCGCTGACAGCAAACACGGAGTAATTGATGGGACTGGTGATGCCAAACGCTACTGCCATACAAACTGCAAAAGTCAGCGTAAGAAGCCCGCTGCCTATAGCAGCCCATCTTGTTAACAGACCAACTAATAGTAAGCAACCGAACAGCAATTCACATACGGTGGCAGCGATGGCAAAAAATTCAGCCAGGCGATTTGGTAAAAAGAACAACACCTGGTGCGCATAGTCTGAAAAATGTTTCCAGTCGCCCCAACTGGCATATTTCGTTCCGGGTGCGCCCCAGGTGCCAAACCTGTCAAGACCGAGGAAAAGAAAAGCAGCACCCAGTGCTATTCTCAGGTAGAGTTGCGCCCACTGGTTATTTACTTTCATAGCTGATTGTTTTTGACCATACAAATCTACCATCCCCATTCAATGGGTATTATATCCATTTTGGCAGATCTGTTCAGACCAATTACGTGTGTGGGATATGACAGGCTAAGACTGTGCTGCGCGAAAACAATGGGCAAGTTTTTCGACGCCGGTTTTTAATTTGTATTTGCCAAAAGCAGTAAAGCCCAGCGATATTACCGGCGGACCTGAATGTTCCAGCGCATAATCATTTACAAATGCCACGGCGAGTTGTTGTTCGGCAATGGCCTCATTGAATTTCACCAGGTCGAGTGATTGGGGAAGCCATACCAGTAATTGCATACCGGAAGGAGCTGCGCTGATGGTAATATTTTTTCCCAGTTGCTCCCTGAGTAATTTCATTAACAGGGATTGCCGTTCTGAATACAACACGCGCATTTTTCTGACATGCCGGAGGAAATGCCCTTCTTCCATGAACCTGGCAACGATGGCCTGTTCGATGATCGGTGATTGGCGATCGACAGCATTTTTTACCTGTTTGAATTTGTTCACCAGTTCTGCCGAAGGCAAAACAATATAGGCCAGCCGGAGACCCGGGAACAATACCTTGCTGAACGTACCGCAATAAATAACACGGCCGGCAGTATCCATTCCCTGGAGGCAGGCCAGCGGACGGCCTTCATAGCGAAACTCACTATCGTAATCATCTTCCAGTATCCAGCTATGGTGTTTCACCGCCCATTGCAGCAATTGTTTTCTCTTGGCAGCCGATAAGGTACAACCCATGGGGAACTGGTGCGAGGGCGTTACGTACGCCATTTTAGCGTCGGGATAATGATCGGTAGCGTATTGAATGTTTAATCCATCTTCTTCAATAGGTACCGGGCATAGTGTTGCACCCATGCCCGCAAAACATTTTGATGCACCGGGATACCCCGGGTCTTCCATCCAAATTTTATCACCCCTGTTGATTAAACATTGTGTAATAAGATTTAATCCCTGTTGCGAACCGGTAACAACAACTACCTGGTCCGCTTCACACCTAACGGCACGGGACAACCGCAAATAAGCGGCTATCGCTTCGCGCAGTGGCTGGAACCCAAGCGTATCATCGTAGGCAAGATTGTATTGTTTTAAATTCCTCAGCACTTTGGCGGCTACCTGCTGCCATATCTTAAAGGGAAAAGCATCGGTGGAGGGAACACCGGTTTGAAATGGTACGATGTCGATCTTATCGCCGCTGGAAATGGGGCTGACTTTCTTTTTCTGTTTTAGCGGGGAGGGTGGCGGGGCGTTTAATAAAGACTCCGGCACTTTGCCCGCGACAAATGTACCGGAGCCCGTTTTGCCCACCAGGTATCCTTCCATCAGTAAAAGTTCGTATGCCTGGCTGATGATTACCCGTGATACACCGAGTTCTTTTGCCAGGTTGCGGCTGGCGGGTAAACGATCGCCGGGGCGCAGTCTTTTTTTTACAATCATATCGCGGAACTGCTCATAAACCTGCTGGTACAGCGGCGTGTCCGATTTCCTGGAGAGGTGGATGCCTGCGGGATTTATTTCCTGTGATTCTTTGGCCATAGCGGGTCAACTAAGGTATTGCAAATCGACCAAATGCCGGCAGGCGATCAGCTATTGGATAAAACGCCGAAGCCCCCTGCGGGGCCGCGGTGATTTCCCCGGGAAAAGTGGTCGGCGAAATCCGTCCAGAATAAAAAATGTGTAAGGGTGATTGGCAATTGAAACAACAGTAAAAAATACGGTATAGGGTTGCAGTTACAAAGAAAGCAAACAGCTCTGAATAAGTAAATAGAATTTAATTGATCGAAGCGTAGAATTTTTTTTATGATGTGAAAGTGCAGGGCTTATGCGTATGTTGCTGGATGCATGACAACCTTTTTGGAGAAAAGATTTCGCAGTCAAAATTGTAATTATTCCCTTCCACTGAACACTGTCAATATCTAAAGTTGTTGTGTAAGATGAAGCCTGTGGTAATTCCGTAAAATTTGAGTAGATATCATCCCTTAAAACTAAACCACGCTTTTTTTGTAAAATGGACTGGCCGTTCGAACAACAGGCGTACATTAAAGATAACAGAAATAAGGTAGCGATTTTCATGACGAAATTTAAATAACCGTCTGAACGAATAATTTTCACACGGTAAAATATACTCACACTGTGCAAAGAAAACTTAAGGATATTAAAAAAGCTGTAGAAATAATTCGCCTCGGACAGATTTTTTATAATAAAATTTCTCTGGATTTTTAACAACACTGACTTGTTACTATACAAATCAATTTTACCGATCGTAAGAATGAATGGCGATACATTATTACTCCAGGCCGACGTCATTCGCCAGTTGGAATATGGTAAAAATATGGTGTGCCTCGTGCAACAGGAAGAATTCAGTCCATTGAACAATGGTCAGCGTACCAAATTTTTTATGTACTGCTGTTCGTTCCAGTGCAGCCTCATCTAGCCCTGACAGTATTTGTCTTAGATTTTCCCGCTGCAGGTGCAGGCTATGTAACAGATCAGCATCAGAAAAAGTCCTGAACAATGGAAACCCGGGGTCGTTATCTGCCTTATACCTGTCGAATGCCGGATTGTCTTCATTCAGTATAATACTTATCCTTTCAATAAATACCAATTGGTATTTTGCCAGGTGGGCAATATTGTCGTGAATATTCCATTTATCGGGATGCGGCCGCACCAATAACCGTTCAGCCGGAAGGGTTTTTATGATTTCGGCTATCGAAAGATGTTGTGTTTGTAACCTGTCGCACAGAGAAGGATATAGGCTCATAATAATTTATACAGATATTTTTTTAGACCCGCTGGATGTAATTTAAATCAACGGCCGAAAATTCCGGGATAGAATTTTATCTGAATTTACTACTATCTCGTTCACAGGTAGCATGGGTTCATGGGTGAATCAGTATCTTCAGTCCTCCTAAACTTCTTTTATAGTATGAAACAGATCACACCAATTCTACTCCTATTATGTATTTCTATTTCAGTGATGGCCCAGAAGAAGGGCAAAACTGTCGCCAAACCCGGCCCGGAAGCGGCTGCACCCGCTACTGATACGAGTAATTATTTCAAACCATTAAAGTGGCGCAATATCGGGCCATTTCGCGGGGGCCGTTCTGTAACTTCCTGCGGTGTTATCGGCAGCCCTATGACCTATTATATGGGCACTACCGGTGGCGGTGTATGGAAAACAGAAAGCGCAGGCCTGACATGGACCAATGTATCGGATGGTTTTTTTAAAACAGGTTCAGTTGGTGCGGTGGCTGTTGCAGAAAGCGATCCCAATGTAGTGTATGTTGGTATGGGCGAACATGCGCCACGCGGCGTAATGAGTTCTTATGGCGATGGCGTGTATAAATCTACCGATGCCGGGAAGACATGGAAGAAAATGGGTCTCGACCTCACACGTTCCGTTTCGTATATACGCATTCATCCAAACAACCCGGATATCGTATACGTCGGTGCACAGGGCGCCATGCATGGAGCGGGTGAAGACAGGGGTGTCTATAAATCAACTGATGGTGGTAATACATGGAAGAAAGTTTTGTATGTAGATGAGAATACTGGTTGTGCCGATCTCAGCATGGATATGAACAACCCAAGAATTTTATATGCTGCCATGTGGGATTATCGCCGCCTGCCCTGGGAAATGCGCAGCGGCGGCAAGGGGAGTGGTTTGTATAAATCCACCGATGGCGGTGATACCTGGGTAAAAATGGAAAAAGGGTTACCGAAGGAACTTGGTAAAATGAGTATTGCTGTCAGCCGTGCCAACAGTGAAAAAGTATATGCACTCATTGAAAGCGATACACAAAAAGAGCAGGGCGGATTGTTTGTATCGAATGATGCCGGAAAAAACTGGAGCCGCATCAGCAAGGATCACCGACTCGTGCAAAGGGCCTGGTATTATATTGAGGTATTTGCCGACCCGCAAAATGAAAACGTTGTGTATGTGTTGAATTCTCCCGGGCTGAAATCAATTGATGGGGGTAAATCATGGAGCAATATCACCGGCACACACGGTGATTATCACCAGTTGTGGATCAACCCCAGCAATAATAAAAATATTGTCATCTCCAACGACGGTGGCGCTGCCATCACCTTCGACGGCGGAAAAGTATGGAGTTCACAAAACTCCCAGCCAACTGCACAATTCTACCGCGTAAATGCAGATAATTTATTTCCCTATAATGTGTATGGCGGACAGCAGGACAATACTTCCGTGATGATCGCCAGCAGGAACACCGCGGGTTTTTCCATTGGGGAAAAAAACTGGTTCTATTCAGCAGGCGGTGAAAGTGCCTTTATTGCATTTAATCCCGATGATCCCAAATACCTGATGGGCGGCAGTTACCAGGGAACCATTGAAGTATCCGATCGTCAAACCGGCGAAGGGAAGCCCATTATGATTGCGCCTATTCAATATCAGTCACTGCAGCCAAAGGATATGAAATACCGTTTCAACTGGAACGCGCCTATCATTTGTTCCAAACACGAGCCCAATACTTTTTATCATGCAGGGAACAGGTTGTTTAAAACAACAGATCTTGGCAGAAGCTGGGCAGTGGTATCACCAGACCTTACCCGTCACGATACAGCCCGCATGGGCCTCAGCGGTTATCCATATACCAATGAAGGAGCAGGTGGTGAAAACTATTGCACCATTGCCTACGTGGAAGAATCTCCATTAGAGAAAGGTGTTATCTGGACAGGCAGCGATGATGGTATTGTCAGCCTTACAAGAGATGGAGGTGCTACCTGGAATAATGTCACGCCCGCGGGATTGGATGAATGCCTCGTCAATTGTATCGAGGTATCGCCCTTTGACAAAGCCACAACATATATTGCTACTACCCGGTATAAGTTCAATGATTTTACACCTGCCTTGTACAAAACAACGGACTATGGTAAAACCTGGACAAGAATCAATAATGGTATTCCCAATGGCGCCTATACAAGATGTATCCGGGAAGATGATACGCGAAGGGATTTATTGTATTGCGGAACAGAAACCGGTTTTTATATTTCCTATAATGGTGGCAAACAATGGAGCCAACTGCAATTGAACCTGCCCGTTACACCTATAACGGATTTAAAAGTACATCACGGTGATTTGATTGCCGCTACCATGGGAAGGGCATTTTGGATACTGGACGATTTGAATGTATTGCGCAACTATAACAGTGCCGCTGATAAAAATGAATTTGCATTGCTGCAACCGGAAGACAGTTACCGTGTATCCGGTTTTAGTTTACTGGACCGTGTCATACCACCCGATGAAGACGAAGGACCAACCACTGCCACGAGTGGCCCCAATCCATCCACCGGTGTTGTATTCTATTACCAGCTTCCTGCGAAAATAGATTCAGCCACACTTGGTCTGGATATACTGGATGAAAAAGGAAACCTGGTTCGTCATTATGCCGATAAGGAAGCAGAAGCTGTTATAAGTTTCCCGGGCGGGCCATCGCCAGATCCTGTACTGAGCAAAGTGGGAGGCCTGAACCGTTTTGTCTGGGATATGCGTTACCCCACATTGCCGGGTGTACCAACTGTATTTATCGAAGGCGCTTATGAAGGAAGAAAAGCAGCGCCGGGTACTTATAAAGCAGTGCTGACATTTAATAAAGATTCTAAGGCAGTATCGTTTAAAATACTGGCCGACCCAAGAATAAAAGCAACCGCGGAAGAATATGCAGCTCAGCAGGAGCTCTCAGCGAAAGTAGAAAATGCTGTCCGGGAAATCCATGAAACTGTATTGCGTATGCGCAAAGTGAGAAAACAAATTGATGATGCAGATGATTTGCTGAAGGACAAGACGGAATGGAAAGACATTGTGGAAAAGGGAAAACAAATTTCCGATAAGCTGAAAAAATGGGAAGATGAAATTGTTCAAAACAAAGCACAAAGCAATGATGATATCATCAACTTCATCAACAAGATCAGTGCAGATTATATTTTCGTGAAAGGAGAGCTGGATGCCAATATCCCTTATGTCACTAAAGGACAACAGCAGCAATATGAAAAACTGGATAAAGACTGGCAGGGGTTGAAAACAACCATTAATGGCATCATCAATACCGATGTGACCGGATTTAATAAGATGTGCAGCCAGAAACAGGTCGATAAAATTATTGTTCCGGTGAAATAGGAGAGTAGAAAGTACTAAATAAAAAGTTATAAGTTGTCTGTATTGGAATGGATGGAGGATACCGGCTATAAGTTTGATGATTAAAAGATAATTGCCAGGGAAAGAAATGTTTCGATAAGGATAATAAAAAGCAGGAATTCACAAAAGGACTATTAGAAAACTATGCAAAAGCATTGTATATTTAAAATACCTTTTCTGCCATCAAACTGAACGAATGCGAAAGCTTATATTGCTGCCATTGCTGACTTTTTTTTGCCATGCCCATGCACAGGTATCCGTACTGACCCAGCACAACGATTTGAAGAGAACAGGCTGGAATGATCGTGAAACCATCCTGAATCATACCAATGTAAAAACAGGTTCATTTGGACTGATAGGAACACTGGCAGTGGATGATGAAGTATATGCGCAACCATTGATAGTATCAAACACAACCATTGGTACTTATACCGGTGCGGTGGTGTTCGTAGCAACGGTAAACAATTCTGTATATGCATTTAATGCCAGTGATGTTTCACAGCCCGCACCACTCTGGCAGATCAACCTGAACCCGGCGGGTCAGCGGGCTCCCAATATTTTCGATTTGGCAGATCCCGTATTTGGAAAACCCTGTGGGGGCAATTACCGCGATTTCTCGGGCAGGGTAGGATTGGTAGGCACCCCTGTAATAGATACCAATACCAAGACATTGTATGTTGCCACCAAATCGATCGATAACAATGGTGTATTCACGGCCTACCTGAATGCATTGGACATGAACACGGGTCAGCACAAAGCCGGAAGCCCGCACATTATCACAGCACAGGCAAACGGAACCGGCGATGGCAGTGTCAGCGGCATCATAAAATATGATGCAAAAATTCAAAACCAGCGGCCGGCATTGTTACTGCTGAACAATGTGGTGTATGTAGCGAGCGCGTCGCATTGCGACTGGGGCCCGTATCATGGATGGATACTTGGCTTTGATGCCAATACCCTAAGCCTGAAATATACGTATAATGCCACGCCCAACGGATGGGCCGGTGGCATCTGGATGGCCGGGCAGGGAATTTCTGTTGGTGATGATGGAAATTTATATGTGGTAACAGGAAATGGTACAACCGGGGCAAACAACAATGATCTCACCGGCGGAAGAAGTGAAAGCCTGATCAAACTCAGCCCGCAATTGCAAATGCTCGACTGGTACACGCCCACCAATTATGATTATCTCGACAGGGCCGATCTTGATTATGGATGTGATGGTGCATTGATCATTCCCAATACCAGTCTAACCATATCCGGATCAAAAGAAGGTATTTCCTATGTAGTTGATTACAACAATATGGGCAGGATTACCAATGGCAATGCACAGGTAAAAGATACATTGGAATTTAACCCGCAGCGGCAGGGATATGTTCATGTGCATGGTTCGCCGGTATATGCCAAACTAAGCACAAATGAGTACGTGTATGCCTGGGCGGAGACGTATAAAATAAGACAGTTTGCATTTAACCGCGGCAGCGGAACATTTTCAAATACATTTAAAGAAGGCAACCGCAACCTCGATAATGGAATGCCCGGCGCCATGTTATCCGTAACAAGCAACCAGCAGGATACTGCGACAGGAATTGTATGGGCTTGTTTTCCTACCAGTGGGAATGCGAACAACCAGGTCCGGCCGGGATCAGTGGCTGCCTATAATGCTGCAGATGTAACAGCCGGTGAATTGTGGAACAGTGAAACCGATCCGCGCGATGATGAAGGCAAGTTTGCAAAATTCAATTCACCCACCATTGCCAATGGAAAAGTTTTTGTGCCTACTTTCTCCGGGAACCTGAAAGTATATGGTTTGGTTTGCGCAGGTTCACTCAACAACCTGGAATATGGAAATGGCAACGGATTGAAAGGTGAATATTTTACCAATACCACTGATGCTAACTTTCCGGCATCCGCTACATTGGTCAGGCTGGACAAAGGTGTAAATTTCAACTGGGGTGCTGCTGCACCGGCTGCAGGTATCAGCGAAGATAACTTTAAAGCAAGGTGGAGTGGTAAAATAAGGCCACTGACGACGGATAGTTATACATTTTATGTAACAGCGGCTGATGGTGTACGTCTTTGGATAAATAATGTTGAAATTATTAATAGCTGGACAGACAACACCATAAAAACATACAGCGCCAGTATCAGTTTGCAGAAGAATACTGATTACGATATAAAACTGGAATATTATTCGCATACCAATGCTGCTTCCTGTATACTGCAATGGAGTGCAACTGGTATTTGCAGGCAAAATATACCGTATTCACAGTTGTTTGCACCTGCTGCTTCCTGCCCGGGCAAAGGCACGGGGCTGAAGGCAGAATACTTCAGCAATGCTGCCGTAGCAGATCCTTTTCCTGCAACTGCAACCATAACAAAAACAGAACCTGTTGTTGATTTCAACTGGTTTGGTGGTTCACCGGCTGGTATCAGCGCGGATAATTTCAAAGCCAGGTTCAGTGGTTTTGTACAAACCACCGACGAAGGCTCGTATACATTTTATGTAACCGCGGACGATGGTATCCGGCTATGGGTAAATAATAAATTAATTATTGACGGATGGGTTGACCAGGCTGCCACCGAATACCAGGCAACTATTAATTTGGCAGGTTGTACACCTTATGCCATTAAACTGGAATATTATGAAAGAGGCGGCGATGCAAGTTGCAAACTGGAATGGAGCGGCCCGGTAACAGATCGCCAGGTGATCCCTTCTGCACAATTGTTTCCGCAGGTAAATACGACAAAGCCATTGTCATTGTATCCCAACCCGACTACGGGCGATATTACCATTACGGCCAAAAGCGGGTTCAGCAGGGGGGACGTGATCGTATTGTATGATATACTTGGCAGAAAAATGAAGAGCATTACCATGAGTGCGGCAGACGAAGGAAGATTTAGCATTACCATTCCTGTTGCTGGATTTTCTGCAGGATTGTACATTGCGGAAATCAGTTCCGGTGGCGCAAAAAGCAGTATCAAATTCGTGAAGCAATAAATTTTGTCTAATAATTTACTTACCCCCTGTACCATTTTTAAAACATAACTATCAAATTATGTAACTTCATAATGTTTGATGCTGAAAAAAATGGTAGGAACAGATATTCAAAAAAAGGTCGCGGACGATTTGCTCACAAAGGTTTCGGAAGCCACATCCGGGATCATGGGGCATGATTTTGTGTTGCAGCTCACCAAAAAAATTACAGGTGTACTCGGCATGCGCTATTGTTTTGTAGCCGAATGTGCCAATCCTGAAAAGACCAGGCTCCGCACCATTGCATTCGTGGATGGCGAAAAGGTATTGGATAATGTAGAATACAATACCAATGAATCGGCCTGCCAGATGATGATGACGGGAAAACCTTATTTCCTCCCAAAGGGTACACAAAAAATATACAAGGCTGCGGTGGGCATTGAAGCCTATGTTGGGGCACCTATTTTAAGCAATACCGGTGAAGTACTGGGCCACCTGGCAGTAACAGATCCAAATCCTGTTGGCGAAGAAAAAGATCAGACAGCGGTACTGAAAATATTTGCAGCCAGGATTTCGTCCGAACTGGAAAGAAGAAAACAGGAAGAAGATTTAAGGATTGCTTACCGGGAACTGGAAAGAAAACTGAAAGAGAGTGAAGAAAGATTTCGTGATTTGTTTGAAGAGGCGCCCATTGCTTATGTACACGAAGGACTCGATTCAAAATTCATCAGCGCCAACCGTGCCGCCTTGCGGATATTGGGTGTTCGCCCCGATGAAGTGCCGTTTACTTATGGTAAATCATTGGCGCCCGATACACCTGATGCACAACACCGCCTCAAGGAAGCATTCGATTCTGTTGGAAGAGGCACTGATACCAGTGGCGTTGTGCTCGAACTTCGCAGAAAAGACAATGGACATCCCATCTGGATACAATGGTGGTCAAACCCCGATCGCGGAGGGAAATTTACCCGTACCATGTTTGTTGATATTACCGACAAGGTATTGATGGAACAGGAACAGGCCAGGTTAAAAGCACAGAACAAATACCTGCAGGAAGAAATCAAACTGACCTACAATTTTGAGGAGATAGTCAGCAAGAGCGCCAATTTTCAAAAAGTATTGCAGCAAATAGAACAGGTGGCTTCCACCGATGCCACTGTTTTGATACTGGGAGAATCGGGAACAGGAAAGGAACTGATAGCAAGGGCTGTTCATAATATCAGCAGCAGGAGCAAACGGCCATTGGTGAAGGTGAACTGTGCAACACTGCCTGCCAACCTGATCGAAAGTGAATTGTTTGGTCATGAAAAAGGGGCATTTACCGGTGCCATGGAAAGAAAGATCGGAAGGTTTGAACTGGCAGATGGTGGAACCATTTTCCTGGATGAAATTGGTGAATTACCCATCGAGCTACAGGCAAAATTGTTGCGCGTATTGCAGGAAGGTGAATTTGAACGGCTGGGTAATCCAAAAACATTTAAAATAAATGTACGCACCATTGCAGCTACCAACCGCAACCTTAAACTGGCCATTGAGAAAAAAGAATTCCGGGAAGATTTATACTATCGGTTAAATGTATTTCCTATAACCTGCCCGCCTTTGCGCGAAAGAAAAGATGATATACCATTACTGGTTAAACATTTTTGCCAGAAGCACGAAGGAAAGGTAGGGAGGAAAATAAGCGATGTATCGCCCGATGTGATGGATGCATTGATGAAGTACGACTGGCCGGGAAATATCCGTGAACTGGAAAATATTATTGAGCGGGCAATGATTCTTAACCGCGGTACAGTGCTGGAATTTGGCGACTGGGTTCCCAAACCAAAAGCCGCCCAGGGAAAGATCAGCAATTCATTTGCAAAGCTGGAAGAACTGGAGAAAGAACATATCATTGAAGTATTGAAAAGCACCAAATGGAAGATCAGTGGTGATGGTGGTGCTGCAAAAATACTCGGGTTGAATGCAACGACACTGGAAGCCCGGATGAAGAAACTGGGAATTGTCAGGGAGAAATAACAACCCACATTCAGGTGAATGTAACCGCTTGTTCACCGAAAACCACGAATCAACCAAGCCGGTCATTACTAATATGGAAAGTATACAAACTACCAGGTGGAATAACCTGAGATGGATGGTTACAGCCGTTGTAACGGCAATGATATTGGCACTGCTGCTGTGGACACATTTTCATGGTGGTGTTCCCAGTCACCATATCCTCGATCAAAAAGATTTACCTGCAATTTCAAATTGGTGGAACGCATTGGTACTACCGGTACTTACCTGGATATTGACCGGTCGAATCGAAAGGAGGGTGGAGAAACAAACAGCAAATCAGGAACAATACAGGGCTATAACGAAAGCCATAGTAGCCAGGTTTATTGCCGGCTTATTGTTTGGAATCGTACTGGCATTGTCATTTGTATTTGATGTTAAAATATTTCTTGATAATGTACTTTATATACTCCTTGTTCTTGCCTTACTTATTCCCATCTTTTATGCTGAATTCATGCTTGGATTTGTATTTGGCATGACCTATACGTTCGGTGCGGTATTACCGACGGCTTTTATACTGGTAATGGCGGCCATTGGGTTTTTGCTCTACAGATTTTTAAGACCGCTGCTGTTAAAACTTTTTCGGTTACGTTCTGGCGGTTGAAGTGTTTGGTAATGTATACTGCAGGTTAATAATTTTTTACCAAACAATTTCAATAAGCTAACGGTGCCACTTGTAATCTAAATTTAGAAAGTTGGTGTAATATCGAACAATCAAGTTTGAATCTGTAAGATTTATTAATCGTGTATAGCCTATGCAATGGGTATACATTGAACTGTCCTCTTTGCAATACCAA
This sequence comes from Chitinophagaceae bacterium, assembly GCA_044223995.1. GTDB lineage: Bacteria > Bacteroidota > Bacteroidia > Chitinophagales > Chitinophagaceae > JACMLD01. The sequence continues at coordinate 19,453 of JBGALE010000012.1, read as the reverse complement.
ATACCGTCAACTCCGCAATATGATTGTGGTGATACTAATTGACATGTCCTAAAAGTTGTGGAATCATTCGATAGGCTATCAACAATAGTAGAATAAAACTCAATATAACCAGTAGTGCCGGTGAATCCACTTACATTATCAAAATACCATTTCCCCAATATTTTCTTTTCCAGACTTGTAAGCGCCCTTATATCCTTTTTTGCACCACTTTTTGAACAGGCAAGCGAAATAGAAATGAGAATTAAGAATAAAAGGGTTGATTTTCTATATTTCATAAGTTACAATGTTAAACTAAAGTTATTGAAAAAGCCCTTTTGATGATTTACCCACTATTATTGAATATGATTAGATCAAAATCATGAGCGCTTTTCTTTTGGTAAAATAAACCGATAATTCGAATTGTTATAATTGGAATTTAGACTTCAAAGACTATATTGTTTGTGCTAATCTCAATTTTTAAATATAAAAAACCCCGCACATGGTGCGAGGCTTCGTGACCCCGTCAGGATTCAAACCTGAAACCTTTTGATCCGTAGTCAAATGCTCTATTCAGTTGAGCTACGGGGCCTTTTTTTCTGAATGGGCTGCAAATATAGAACAAAAATCTTCACGGAAAAAATAAGCAACCGGTTAATTATCAGGGCTCATATATCCGCATGGCGCCTTTCTCCAGCACCGATTTCGGCAACAGCCAGGTGAGGAACAACCCCAGTTTATTGATCAGCCCCGGCACCATTTCAGCTTTGCCTGCAAACATGCCACGGACGGCAGTGGCAGCTACATCACCCGGTTTCATATTCACTTTATCAGCCATTTTCCTGGCTTTTTCTCCCAGCGTTGCCTGGTTGACAAAATTGGTATCAGTGGCGCCGGGGCAAATACAACTGACCACTACATTATTTTTTTTGTACTCCTGCCGCAGCCCGCGGCTAAAGCTCAGCATAAAAGCTTTGGACGCCGCATAGACATTCAATCCCGGAACTGACTGGTATGCAGCAGAGCTCGCGATATTGAGAATATAACTTTTGGATTGCTGTTGCAATACCGGCAACAGGTAACGGCAAAGCGATACAGGTACTTCCATATTTACTGTCATCATCGCTGTATGTGCTTCCAAACTGTGTTCTTCCAGTTTCCCGCTGACGCCATACCCCGCATTGTTTACCAGCACTGCAAGCGGATAATGGCCGGTGATGCACCAATCGGCTACTTGTTTGGCGGCACCCGGAGCCGCTAGATCTACAGCCAGGTAGTGACAGGTGATGGCATAGGCAGACTGTAACTCATTGCAGGCTTCTTTCAGCAGCCCTTCTGATCTGGCGGTGAGCAGGAGGTCATATTTTCGTTTAGCCAGTTCAACAGCAATGTGTTTTCCGATTCCTTTACTGGCACCTGTTATCAGTGCATACGGCATACATGGAATTTAATAATAATCAAAAAGGCCAACAAAGGTTGACCTTACTGTAAAGATAAATGCTTTCGTTGCGTTGTTTAGTTCTGCACTTTAGAAGCCAACCGGTGGTAAAACGGTGTTTTGCTTTTGGCATGCTTCGGCATGTACTTCCCGGTAATGATCGGTACATACATGACCCTGCGCCTGCTGGCTTCGCCAAAAAAGGGCGATTGCTGTGCGCGGTGCCAGATGCGGCCGTCGTGAACCGTCAGGTCACCGGCATTGATATCAAACCCTACTTCTTTTGCATCGGGATTGTTGTCGACAAAATATTTTTTTGCAAACAACAGCTTCAATATACCCTGTTTATGGGTGCCGGGTAATACACGGAGTCCGCCATTTTCAAACGGGCAGTCATCCAGGTGGATACCCACATTCAGCATCGGCATAATCTTTTGTCCGAGGAATAAGTCCCGCGGGCTATCGGTATGCCACCCCATTTGGGTAAAAGCACTGTCAGGATGTTTGATATAATGGTTGAGTATCAGGCCGTCCTTTTCATTTTCTGCCACCCTTCCCTCGTATGGGGCAAGTAACTGTGTCAGTAACTGAAAGCGCGGGTCCTGAATCAGTTCGTGAAGCGGTTTGCTGTGGAGCGACAGGAAACAAAGACGCTGGATCATTTTGTTGCCATTGGCGTCCTTGCCGAATTTGAGGGGAACGCCATTCACCTTATCCCTTCCTTCTTCCAGCCATTCTTTTTCAATTCTTGTTACTTCCTGTATAAATAATGCTACCGTCTCTTTCGGAATAAAGTTCCGGAAGATAATGACTCCGTTGGTGTCAAAGAATTGGAGTTGTTCATCAGTCAGCCGTTCACCTAAAACAAATGTTGGGCAATTCAATTTGTTCATTTCAAAACGAGGGGTTTTTTAGTTGCAATCGATTCGTTAATATTGGCCATTAAACCAGGGTTATGAAATTGTGATTTTTTAATTAACTGTAAATGTAGTGTTTTTTCATTTGCATTCTTTATTTTGCCGCCCCGATTTCATCCGATTAACAATTAAAAACACCGGTTGCTGGCCAACATGCTCACCAGAACGCCCGCATTAATAATCATTGCGTTAGTATGCAACATAGTTATATGTTATGGCCAGGTTGATTCCGCGCGCAAACACTATCACCATGTATTGGTATTGCCAGTCATAGCAAGGTCCATTGAAACGAGTTGGTCCTTTGGTGCGGCCGGTTCCTATACCTTCCGTATCAAGCGCGACGACAGTACGTCAAGGACCTCCAATTTACAGGGCCTCGGGCTTTATTCACTAAAAAAACAGGTCATTTTTGCGTTGAATGGAACCATCTATTTCCCGCGCGAGCAATATATTCTCAGTCATCAGTTGTCCTACAGTTTTTTCCCGGATAAATTCTGGGGACTGGGAAAAAGGGCGCCTGCTTCCAATGAGGAACCTTACGATTTCCGGCAATTTTATCTTTACCTGCATGGCCAGCACAGTGTTGGGAAACATCTTTATCTCGGCGCCCTGTACGAATACCAGCAGTTGCTGAAAATAAACTATATCGCCGGTGGTTTATTCGATCAGCAGAATGTCCTGGGCCGTGCACGTTATCATGTATCGGGTTTTGGGCTTAGCTTTGCCTACGACACCCGCAACAATGCCTTTTCACCCGACCAGGGCAACTTATTCCAGGTTTCATTCAACCACTTTGATAATTTCTTTGGCTCCGACTTTCAATACACCAACTATGTGATTGACCTGCGAAAATATATGGCGATACATAAAAAACAGGTACTTGCCATACAGGCATTTGGTTTTTTTAACGGGGGACAGGTACCATTGCGAAGCCTCGCATCTTTTGGCGGCGCCAACAGTATGCGCGGATATTACAACGGACGTTACCGCGATAAAAACCAGGCGGTCATTCAAACGGAATACAGGGTTCCCCTGTTCTGGCGGCTGGGCATGGTTGGCTTTGTAGGTTTGGGTGAAGTAAGCAACAGCCTGAAAGATTTTGGTTGGGATTGTATCCGGTATTCCTATGGCGGTGGCCTGCGTGTGGCGTTGAATAAAACGGAACGCCTCAACCTTCGGCTGGACTACGGCATTGGCAAAGGCAATAACCATGGATTTTATTTCCAGTTAGGCGAAGCCTTCTAATACGGGTGCCGTTATTTTTTTCCCGGTATAATAACAGATGAATGCAAACAGTGGTGCAAATACTACGTCCACCGTATAATGTACATGCTGCAGCAGTAATAATAAACCAATGAGTGTGCCGGCTGTGAAGCCGAGTATCCTGTCCCTTTTTTCGCGTAAGCAAAATGCCAGCATAAAAATAGTGGCGGTATGCCCTGAGTAAAAAAGATCCTTTGTTATAAAATGCCGGCCATAAAATTTGTTGCTCAGCGGATCTTTTAATTCAACAAGTAAAGCAGGAGGATTCAATGGTACCAGCCAAATGGTGAGCATCCGCGATAAACACAAAAAAATATAAGCCCACAGCATCGTTATTAATATTCCCGGCTTTTGTGCTGCGCGGACTATACTAAGTAATGTAATACCCCAAATCAGGAAGAAAACAGGAATTGAAACATTGTAAGCAGGAAGTAATTGTAAGACCCAGTCGTGCAGCAGCGGACCGTTTCTTTGCTGGATGGCCTGGAAGAAAAATGGAAAGGAAGCTAAAATTGCAAGGAGAATAATGGCGCCAGCAATAGTCAACATACGAAACGACCGTTGTTGCCAGGCACTTCGCCATTCACCTTTTCCCATCATATTTTAAAAGTAAAAAGTCAAAAATCAAAACGTAAGAAACAAATGCTAAGAACCAGGAACCAAATCCAAATTTCAAATAATAAGAACCAGGAACCAAATCCCAAATCTCAAATCCCAAATTCCAAATAGCAGGAATTAAACTAAAAACCATGAACTAAAAACTATAAACTATTCACTAATACTGCCACCGCACAAATGCTTCCATCGCTGCATAATGCGTGAGGCCGAGCTGCTCATAGAGTTTCGCTGTATTGCGGTTGCGCTCTTCTGCTCTTTGCCAAAATTCCCTGGCATCTGCTCCCTGGAAAGGCACCATATCTTTTTGCGACTGGTGAATAAATATGCCAAAACGTTTTTTCATTACCTGGTCCGGGCTCATGGGTATCGCCATTTCAATTTCACTGATATCCCATTCCTGCCAGGCGCCTTTGTACAACCATACCCAGCAATCTTTCACCCAGTCTTCACCGGCAGCTTTCAGGCGGCGCATACTTTCAAAAATAACATCAAGGCAAACTTTATGCGTGCCGTGTGGATCAGCTAAGTCGCCCGCGCAAAAAACCTGGTGTGGTTTTATTTTCTTGAGTAATGCCACGGTCAAAACCACATCTTCTTCGCCCATTGGTTTTTTTTCTATCCTGCCCGTTTCATAAAAAGGAAGGTTTTGAAAATGGATATTCTCATCTTTAATACCTACATAACGACAGGTAGCCGCTGCTTCGCAGCGACGAATCAAACCTTTGATGTCACGTATTTCAGCGGTATCCATCTGGTTCGATTTTTTTGCCTGCAAAAATTCCCTTGCCTGCTGCAGTATGCCATGCGATTTTTTACTGTCGATACCAAACATATCTTCAAAGCCAACGGCAAAATCGAGAAAGCGTGTTACAAATTCATCCGTCACTGCAATATTACCACTGGTCTGGTAGGCCACATGCACATCATGGCCCTGGTCGTGCAGGCGCATAAACGTGCCGCCCATACTGATAATATCATCGTCAGGATGCGGTGAAAATATCACACTGCGTTTGGGGTAGGGCGACATTCTTTCCGGGGGATTGGGCAATGGCTGGTTTTTGCCACCAGGCCAGCCCGTAATGCTGTCGCGCAACATATAATACACCTGCAAATTGATTTCATACACATCACCTTTCTCCACCAGCAGATCGCTCAATCCAAAATCATTGTAATCTGTATTGGTTAAACTCAGCACAGGTTTGCCCAGTTTCAATGCCATATTCACCACAGCTTTCTTCACCATCTTGGGTGTCCACTCGCATTCACCAGTGAGCCAGGGCGATTTAAATCTTGTCAGTTCAGATGCTGCAATGTCATCCAGCACAAACATGGTATCGTTGTGCTGCTGCAGGAGGGAAGCAGGAATTTGTTCGGTTACGATTCCTTCTACTGCTTTTTGTATCACCGAGGCTTTCATCTGGCCCCATGCCATCAGGAAAATTTTCTTTGCCTTGAAGATGGTACTAATGCCCATAGTAATAGCAAGGCGCGGTACACGGGATATGTTTTGAAACTCCTGCGAGTTGGCAATACGTGTGGAATTCTCCAATGGAATCAGCCTTGTTTTTGAAAACATACTGGAACCCGGTTCATTAAAACCAATATGGCCATTGTTACCAATACCCAGTATTTGTAAATCCAGTCCGCCCGCAGCATCAATCATTGCTTCGTATTCGGCACAGAAAGGTTTGATGTTTTCTTTTTTTAATTCCCCATTGGGTACATGACAGTTGGCTGGTTTGATATCGACATGATCAAACAGGTGCTCCTTCATGTAACGGTTATAACTCTGGAGTGCATCGTTGTCGATCGGATAATATTCGTCGAGGTTAAACGTAATCACATTTTTAAAACTCAATCCTTCTTCGCGGTGGAGGCGGATCAGTTCAGCATAAACAGTCTTGGGGGAAGAGCCGGTGGCCAGGCCGAGTACACAGTTTTCATTCTTTGCCTGCTTTGCCTTGATAACCTTTGCAATTTCGGCTGCAATAAATGCCGAGCCTTCTTTCAGGGAAGGAAAAATCGAAACCGGGATTTTTTCTAAAGAATCTACCATGCTCATAGTACAGTCATTTCGTTGGTTAGGAGGCACGAATTTAAAGGCAATTTCATAAAATGCCTAACAAAACTGACGTGTATTTACTACGCATTACCGTTAGTTATTGTGCTGAAACCCTTTGCTGTACTGCATTACAAGGAAATAATCGTCCGTTAAAACTGCATGCATTATTTTTATAAAAATTTACAGTCCATTGAAGACAGTACTGACAGAGCAGCAACTGGCGATAATCATGCAGCGCTTGAGCCACCAGATATTGGAAAACCACCTCGACCTGGCCAATACGGTGTTGATTGGTATACAACCGAGGGGCATCTATGTGTCGGACCGGATCGTGGCACAATTAAAGCAGCAAATTGACCCCGCAAAGATTTGCTACGGTAAACTGGATATTACCTTTTACCGCGATGATGTGCGCAAGGAACTGCATATTGCCAATAAAACAGATATTCCTTTCAGCATTGAAAACAAGAATGTGGTGCTGATCGACGATGTGCTCTATACCGGCCGTACTATTCGTGCTGCGCTGGATGCATTGCTCGACTTTGGCCGCCCCGCAAAAGTGGAACTATGCATCCTGATCGATCGCAGATTTAGCCGCCAGTTGCCCATACAGGCAGATTATATCGGTAAATCCATCGATTCCATCATTACTCAAAAGGTGCGGGTATTCTGGAAAGAGAAAGATGGTAAGGAGCAGGTAGGGCTGCTTGAATAAAACAAAATTTTCAGTTTGTGCTGCTTACACTAATTTCGCCTTTTAATGCAACTAAGTACTAAACATCTGCTTGGCATTAGAGATCTCGCTCCTCAGGATATCCAACTGATATTAGACACTGCCACCCAATTCAAGGAAGTTTTACAGCGGCCCGTTAAGAAAGTCCCGACACTGCGCGATATTACCATCGTCAATCTTTTTTATGAGAATTCCACGCGCACCCGCATGTCTTTCGAACTGGCTGAAAGAAGGCTGAGTGCGGATGTACTCAATTTTGCTGCCAGCAGTTCATCGGCTGCAAAGGGGGAGACTTTGCTGGATACGGTCAATAATATCCTGTCCATGAAAGTAGATATGGTGGTGATGCGCCACAGTGCCAGTGGTGCGCCTCATTTCCTGGCCAAACATATTCCTGCAGCCATTGTCAATGCCGGTGATGGTATCAACGAACATCCCACACAGGCGCTGCTTGATGCATTTTCCATCCGCGAAAAACTGGGAAGCCTCGAAGGGAAAAAGATTGCTATTATTGGCGACATCATGCATTCGCGCGTAGCACTGAGCAATATTTACCTGCTGAAAAAAATGGGTGCATCGGTGATGGTAGCAGGGCCACCCACACTTATTCCCAAATACATGTCGCAGGCATTTGATGTGCAGGTAGAATATAATCTCCAAAAAGCGCTCGAATGGTGCGATGTGGCGAATGTGCTGCGCATACAACTGGAAAGGCAAAACCAGGTATTGTTTTCTTCCCTTCGTGAATACAACCTGGCCTATGGTGTAAAAAGAAGTTTGCTCGGCAAACTCGGAAAAGAAATTGTTATCATGCACCCTGGTCCCATCAACCGGGGCGTGGAGCTTGACAGTGATGTGGCAGACAGTGGGCAATCCATTATCTTGCAGCAGGTAGAAAACGGCGTAGCCGTAAGAATGGCTGTATTGTATTTGCTGGCAGGCGGTAAAAACCAGGAGAATTAAACAAACAAACAACGATGGGCTGTTACCTGATTTAATAAATCCTGATATTTCCTTATGCAACGCATTTGTTTATTCCCCGGCACATTTGATCCGCTGACACTGGGCCATGTTGATATCATCAACCGGGCGATTCCCCTGTTTGACAAAATAGTAGTGGCCGTGGGTATCAATAGCGCCAAGGCGCCGATGTTTTCACCTGAACAAAGATTGCTGTGGATACAGGAAATATATAATAATGAACCGAAAATAGAAGGCGCGGTGTATGAAGGCCTGACGATTGATTACTGCAAACAGATTGGTGCCAAATTCATCCTGCGCGGCATCCGGTACGTAAGTGATTTTGAATATGAGAAAACGATTGCTGATGCCAACCGGGCAATGGACCCCGACATCGAAACAGTATTCTTAACCGGTGAACCTAAATATACTTCTGTGGCGTCGACAATTGTCCGCGACATACTTAGAAACCATGGCGACGCTTCTTCCTTTCTTCCCGGTGCAGTGATCGCTTCATTAAAGAACAATTAAAGCAGTTATATGTCCATCTGGTTTAAAAAAGATTTATCCGTTGAAGACTTGCGCCCGCTCGGTAAAAACACGATGGTCGAACACATCGGCATTGACTGGACCGAAGTAGGTGAAGACTACCTTAAAGCAACCATGCCCGTGGATCACCGTACACAACAACCTTATGGATTGCTGCATGGTGGCGCTTCGGTGGCGCTGGCAGAAACCATGGGCAGCGTGGCAGCAGCGATGGTGATTGATCATGCTGCTTATTTTTGTGTGGGCCTCGACATCAATGCCAATCATGTAAGAAGCGCGAGCAGTGGCCTCGTAACCGGTATCACAAAACCATTACACATTGGGGCTACCACGCAGGTATGGGAAATAAAGATTTATGATGAGAAGGAAAAACTGGTTTGTGTAAGCCGCATCACCATTGGTGTATTGAAACGAAAATAAAGGACGGTGCGGTTACAGATATAACCGGCAGGTGTAGCTTCATTACTTATGCTTTTTCATTTTCTCCCCTGAAATAATGCACCACATCTTTAATGGAAGGGAAGGTATTGCTCAGGCATTCGTTTACTTTTTGTTCATTGGCCCAGATGGCCTGTTGTATATTTTCCGCCAGTTGCGGCACCAGTTGTTGTGGTGTATGTATCGTCATATCATACCAGTGGCTTTCCTTGAGCATGAATTTGCCGCTCTCATGATAGGTATGAAAAGTAGTTAACAATGGTTTCTTTAATACAATCCCGCTGATGCCCGTTTCTTCTTCCACCTCGCGGATGGCGCATTGTTCCAGTGTTTCGCCGGGGTCCAGTTTTCCCTTGGGCAAATCCCATTTTCCCCTGCGAAAAATCATCAGTATCTCTTTGTTTTTTGTGTGCACCACGCCGCCCGCGGCCTGTACAATGGTAAATTTCTTCCAGAATGTTTTTTTCAGTTCTTCTATATTGCTGTGCACGAAAATCCCCGCGTGTATGGAAGGCCTTTCCATTTCGTGGATCATTGATTTAACAGCCTGGGTGGAATATTCATCTATCAGCACCGTATCGTCGTGGTGACGGAAGGGCTCCAGTGTGGCATCCACTTCATCGCAGAGAAAAAGCGGCTTATCTCCAAAATATATCTTCACATACATAGGCAGGAAAGCAGTTAATGGTAATAACAGCCTGTATGGCTGGAAAAATTTGCGGGCAGTGAGGATACGCGATCGTTTTATGATTTTCCATTTATCTTCGCCGCACTGCAAACCAAACCAGTTCTTCCATACATTATGTTGTCAAATGAGAAGGCAGTTGCCGAAAAACTGTTACAAATTAATGCAATCAAACTAAATCCGGCGCAACCATTTACCTGGGCCAGCGGCTGGAAAAGCCCGATTTACTGTGATAACCGGAAAGTGTTGTCCTTTCCCTATACAAGGGAGTTTATCAAATCAGAAATGTGCGATGTGGTGTTCACCGGTTTCCCGGAAGCGCAGTTGCTGGCGGGTGTGGCCACAGCGGGCATTGCCTGGGGTGCGATGGCAGCCGACCAGTTAAAGCTTCCCTATATCTATGTGCGGCCAAAACCCAAGGAGCATGGGCTGGGCAACCAAATAGAAGGCTTTTATGAACCGGGACAAAAGGTGGTGGTGATTGAAGACCTGATTTCCACCGGTAAAAGCAGCCTGGAAGTGGTGGAGGTATTGAGAAAGGCAGGTCTTGAAGTGATTGGAATGGTGGCCATATTTACCTATGGGTTCGATGTGGCCGTAAAAGCCTTCGAAGCGGCAGGCGTGTCGTTTAAAACCCTCACCAATTACCCAACGCTGATAGGAATGGCGGTGGAAAAGGGCAGTGTATCGGCCAGCCAGCAGGAAATTTTGTTAAATTGGCAGGCTGATCCTGCGAACTGGAAAGGACTTTGATTATTTTTGGGAAAATCTCGATATATGAAAAAAGTTATGTTACTACTGTTGGTCGCTGCCGGTATCAGTGCCAGCACACAGGCACAGGTGAAGAAAAGCAGTGAAACCGTGTCTATCAAAACACCCACGGTACAGTGCGAAGAATGCAAACACCGTATTGAAAATTACCTGGCCAAGGAAGATGGCATTATCAAAGCAGTGGTGGATTATAAAAGGAAAATAACCAAGGTGACTTATTACACTGAGCGTACCAATATTGAAAATGTAAAGGCGGCTATTGCCAATGCAGGGTATGATGCCGATGATGTGACTGCCAATACAGATTCTTACAATAAGCTCCCGAAGTGCTGCAAGAAAGCGGAAGACGGGGGTGGTACACCCAAAAAGAATTGATCAACTAACTTATATCATCCGTGAGCGCCTGTTTGGGCGCCTTTTTTTTGCCTGCAACCCTTGAAGGTTAATTTTTTGCTTCACGAAACAGTTGTTGGACGCGCAGGTAATTTGCTGCCCGTCAAATAAGGCAAGCTGTGGACAGGTTTTTGGGATATGGACTTCCTGTAAAAAGCCCGGCATGTCCAAATCGAACCCCCGGGAGGCAATTCACGACTTCTTGATGGCAATTCACAACTTCTGGAAGGCGATTCAAGACTTCTGGAAGCCTGATCACAACCTCTGGAAGGCGATTCAAAGGTTCTTGATGTCGATTCACAACTTCTAGAAGGTGATTCTAAACTTCTTGATGGCGATTCACAACTTCTGTAACGCAATTCAAGACTTCTGGAAGCCTGATCACAACCTCTGGAAGGCGATTCAAAGGTTCTTGATGGCTGATCTCAACTTCCTGAAGGCAATTCACAACTTCCTGACGCCTGATCACTGGTTGCTGAGGGCTGATCACTGCCTCAAAAAATGAACCGATCAATTACCTGTTCGCAACGCCCCATGCAGGAGACTCTGCGCGGACTAAAAATACCAGGCGTTACGTTACGTGCCCGCATAGTCTCCCGAAGGGGACTTTGCGGATTTCCTGAGTGTATATCTAATGTTACGTCGTTCCTGCGCCCCGACTAAAATCGGGAGGAATCTCACCATGCAGTAATGCACAACCTTACCGTACTTAAGTTATAACCTACTGCGAGTTTGGAGTTTTCATCCCTAAATTATGAGATGCCCGTTTACCCCGACTTCAGTTGGAGGCATGACGTATATGAAGATGATTTGTGCGCCTTATCTTTCTTCCTAACTGCTTATTGCGGGGACTAAAAATATATTCTATAGTTTGTAAAGCAAACTAACTTCCATATCGTGTTCTTCTACATAAAAATAAAATGGCCTTATGACTATTTTATTCATTTCTCCCTGTTGCTCCAATAGTGCCAGGGCCTCATGCAATAATACCCTGGAGTTTAGCCTGAACAGGTCGTGAAGATCTGAATAGGCTTCAATATGCTCCAGCGTCCAGTCAAATTCTTCGCAATCCGGCCAGGAATCCGTGAAGTCAATTTTATCCGGCAGCATGAGCAGGCAATCCGAATAAATATCAGAGGGCAAATACTCCGGCTGTTCCAGTTCGGGGTACTGTTGCAACCCGTAAAAAGATACAGCATTGTTTTTGGGAAGATCATAGGCATCATACATGATAAATGCCGACTGCACCTTGCCGCATAACCCGGATGTTTCCACCGTATTCAATATCTCCCGGAAATTGCCTGCAAAGCGTTGAATATTTTGTTCTGTATTCAGCGTATGCACCAGTTTCACTTTTTCGGCAAAAGCCCTGTCGTGCGACGTGTCGGAAGCCAGTTCTTTTAGTTCTTCAAGGATATCGTCTACATCACCACCCATTACCCTTGTTTGCCCGGAACGAATGCTCTTATATTCTTCCTTAAACATTTTCGAAAGGGTGGTTGCTGTTAATCTGTCCAGGAGCTTATCTCTCGCGGTGAGCAATTGTGTTTTAATATCATTGTTGGTCATACTTTAATTATTTATTGCTTTACTGCACGACACAGCAAAACAGGGTTCATGATTAATTAATTTCTTCAAAGTCAATACCGGTACAACCGGCAGCTTCAATCTCATTTTTAAGTTTTTCTGATACTATCCAGTCGATGACACCATGAACATGGTTTACTACAAAAAAATCATATTCGACCAGGCTTTCATTAAGACTATACTTACCAATACGAATTCGACGCGGTGCGTATAATTTGGACTTGTATTCAAAGTCTTCAATAGAGTCGCAGTAAACGCGGTCGCCCCTGCTTAATCCTTTTTCTTCTACGTATAATTCAGATTTGTTAAAATCGACATATTCAGGAAAGAAGATAAAACAGTTCACAAGCCAGTAATTATATTCTTTTTCCCCCTTTGCATCAAATACCCCGGTCTGTAGAAATTGAATTCCCAGCTGTTTCTGTCTTTCAAGTATTTCCTTTAGTTTGTTACTAACAAGTAAACGAAATGAGAAACCGTATCCGCTACCCGACAATAAATCCGTGAGTTTTGTAGATTTCTTGGCAAGGATAGCTTTGGGAATTCTGACATCTTTTTCAATTTTCTGGAAGTGTTTGTATTCTTTGTGTATCCAAGACTTGTCATCAACACTTATTGAGTATACGCCATTTGCTTGGGGGTATGATTTCCCTGTTACTGCTTCTTTTGTCGATTCGTTTAGCTTAAAATATTTCATTTTTAAAATATTAGGTCATCAATTTTAACATTGGGATTGTTTGTTATTAATTCTGAAATCTCATCGAGGAGTTTTTTTACTTCTCTGAATGCGTCGTCATCCGAAAGATTCTTTTCAAGTATCTCATCAAGGCGTTTCGTGATTCGCTCAGTATATTTTGCATGACTACCAGTATGTTGAAATGCAGAAACAGCGATTCCATTGTACCTTTCGTTTAGATGAAATGAATTTTTGCTTTTCGCGAGTTTCTGTATTAGTTCATGATTGAAGCGCTCCCAGGGAATGATATGGTGGGCAATTCGAGCATCACCTACAGCCAGCCCCAATACCTTCCGCAGCAAATTACGATCACCAAACGATATCACATCCCCCGCGGCTTTAAACCATTTCAAAGTTCTGCGCGTTCCATCCAGCGCATAAATGGTTTTCCGCGCGTATTTGGCTGTTGTTGCTGCCCACCCTGCAATCGGAATAGTAGCAGCAAAACTCAATGCAGCATCCGTACCATTGCCTTCAATGGTATAAATAATGCCATTGGTAAGATCGGCTACTTCACCAAACAATGGCACCATGCCCGCCATGTCCAGTGCGCCATGTATATATTCCTTTGAGGCTTCCCACCAGCAGCGAAGTGAAGAGTATTCGGGATGTTCAACTTTTATAAACGCTGCCTCCATCCGCAGGTAAAAAAGGAACATCGGGTCCGTTACCAGGTTTTGCTGTGCAGCGCTCAGGTTCCGCAGGTATATTTTCTGGATCGGTAATACGGTAGGACTCGTTTGCACACCGCTGGTGTACATCTCCATGGTTATCTTCGCAGCAACTATTCCGTCGTCACCTGCATCGTTTTCATCCAGAATGGTGTTGAATATTGCTGCTTCTTCCGGGTGATTGTACACCCAGCTTACCTGTTCGTTCGTCAGTGATAATTCGGTGGCCAGCTTTTGTACTATGTGGTAGTTGTTGTTTTGCCACAGGTCGTTTTCCCACCACAGCCAGGCCAGTTTGTATTGTTTACATGGATAATTGTCGGGTGTTACCAATCGGTTGTCCAGTATCCTGTATTCACCCAGTTCGCACCACCAATTGGTATAAGGACAGGTGACATTGCCACCGCTATTGCCGCTGCCAAAACCACCTGATCCACCACCTGTATTGCTTCCACCACCGGCATTGCCACCATTACCGCCACCACCACCAAAACTTACCCAAACAGTTCTTAACTGGTCGTAGCAAACAGTATTACCACCAGCGCCACCACTACCCGGCACCACACTGATGATACCACTGTGATCGCTGTGGCTTTTCATTTGGCTGGCGATCACTTTGTAGCAAGTGGTTACTACTTCTGTTTCCCAGTAACCACCGGGGCCGACATTACTGACTGTATTGGTAATGGCATTGCCGCCATGCATGTCTACTGTAATGCCTGTATAATCCTGTCCGGCCAAGTGAATGGTATCAATATTGTTTACCTGTTGTTCAAAATAGCCGATGACCAGCAGCTCGGTCATGGCCGTTTGTAAGCTGTCAGCATCTGTAATCGTCGCAACTGCATTCTCCAGTTTAGGTCGCGCATGCAGTTTATAAGAATAACCGCTGTCATTTTTATACACGGCGAGATAGGCACTGATGCTGCCGCCCGGTATTTTCATGGGAATAAAAAACAGTGGATGTGCATCCGGTACATCTGTATTGATGCTGGCGCGCGGATCATTATTATTACTCGTTTGCTTTTTGACGAGCGGAACGCTTGCTGCAACTTTGTCCCATACCGGAAATCCATATTTCTTTGAAAAGCCGCCTATAAAATGATACTGATCGTTTTGCCGCCTGATATCGTCGGCAACGCTGATCAATGCATCAGAACTGTTGGCAGGCAGGGCAAAGAATTTACTGATGTTTTGCTGATCGGGAATAAAGGTTGACTCCATTTTCCGGCAACTGTTCATGATCACTACCGGCAGTATCATCGAACATAGTAACAGGATTGCCCATCTTCCGGGCAGCGTCATTGGAGCTCTCATAGTTGAAAGTTTTTTGGTTAAAAAAATCAATGACACTTTCAGTGATACCCGAATCTTGAATCATGGATGTTATGGAAGAATGCGCAGACTGTATTCCATTGCAGGCGACGTCTTCCCGAATGGTTATACAGTCATGCATGCCCGCTTGGGACAAGAAGAGGCACTTTTCTTTGCTTACTTTCTTTTTGAATCATAACAAAAGAAAATAAGAAGCACTTTCTAGATTACGATCTAAGGGGATATGGACAACACTTCAAGAGAGAATCTTGAATAAGTTGCTAAGGATGGGAAATGTAAAATGGGTGTTATACTGGTTGAGATGCAAGGATACGGGTTAATTCATAAAATCATGCACCACTATTAAAAAATATTTTCAATGTTGGCACTTGTTTTAAAAGTACTTCTGGATTTGAAACACAGTCCATAGTCGGTAGTCGATAGTCGGGAGTCATGTTTAAAGTTTATAGTTTTCAGTTGAGAATTCTTTGTTCTTAATTATTATTTATTTGGATTTGGGATTTGGATTCTTGGTTCTTAGTATTTCATATTCTTAATTTCTAATTCTTAATTACTAATTGTTTCTTATTTTCAGACGCCTCACTTCGTTCGGTGTGACAAGTCGCTCCGGGCTATTCCTTCTCCATCTGCATCAGGCATTTGGTAATGAGCGATAGGTAGGGCACCAACTGGCAAAGCTGTTCGTACATGTCGAGTGCGCGCATGCGGTCGTCGGGAAACCAGTCGCCGCCGGCTTCACTGCCGACCGATTCTTTCAGCATACACCAGAGTGTTTGCTGTATGTCCTGCGGTTCATAGGCATTGGTAAACATTTCAAGAACGCCAAGTCCGTCCAGCAGGCGGTGCTGATCAGCTTCGGTGATAGAGAGCGTCATGCGGATGTGGGTAGTAGCTGCCATAGATATACGGTTGAAGGATGAACAGGCAGCAAAAATAAACGGCGCTGCCTTTCCCGTTGTCAAAAACCGTAAGAGGCTTTGAACACACCATTACAGTATGTTCACGGAGGTGCAGCACCGTTTGCTATAGAAAGGTAAGGACATAAAAAATGCCCTTACCAGGGCGCCCAGTTGCGCCTCTTACGGAAATTTTGACACAACAAGTTTACGGAGAAAAAATAACTGCTTGCCATAGAATTTTTTCTATAGTGACTAATCCTTACAGTACTTACAACACCACTGTAACTAACAGGGAAAACGGTATTGAGGTTGTAAAGAAAGATGCGCATGGTGCGCCGATTGAGGATTTGAGTTAATGAGCGGCGCAACTAAACGATGCTATTACGGTGACTTTGTCTTCGTATCCTATCTGCTATGTGGAGACATGAACCAACGAGAAGCCCGGAAAGCACAACAATGATATTTGCCTGGTCATTAATTTTATCCCAATGTATCGTTGTAAAGTACCCGTATTCTGAATTAATCATGCAAGAAAAATCAGTATATGGTTCAAAATTTGAATATACCCACCAGCAAACGAAGAGTGTGGCGGCAAACCAAAGAATAAGCTTGAACACATTCATCTCTTTACTATTTAATGAAGTGATGTAAAGGTAGTTTTAAATTTTTGAAAGCCCTCACTATTGTACTCCAGCATACATTTATGGGCATAGTTGGATAGTAGGAGCACATACTTGTCTGCTTATCCATTACCGTGAAAAAACGGGTGGGAACCAGGGGTTAATACTGGGTTGTATAATAATTACTATAGCTATTTTCGATCTGTCGAAGATTAACTGACGGACTGGGGTACCTGAAAATACTACTAAGTGGGTATTGCGGGCATGGTTTGAATCCCGATCTTCGGCTAACCTGCATCTTATCCTGCGCCTTTTGAATTCCATTCTCAAGCTATCATACCCAATTTTTTAATGTTGTGCTGTTACATCGGTATTAGCTGATGTGTTTCGATGTTATACTAATTGTTAGTATAATGTTGAGTTGAATTGAAACTAATATTAATAATAGGTTGAATTAAAGCGAGGAGTATGTTATGTGGTTGAGAACTAGATTATCAGATAAATACATGCTCCAAAAAGCTGTTTTACGCATAGCGAACAGTAAAAATAGCAAGATTGGCTTGCTTTGAATGTTTTAAAACCTTGTTATTTATGAGAACCCTACTGCAGGTATATTTGATGGCGATTACTATATTTTTATCGCCATCGATTATTGCACAAGAATCAGGACATACAGAACCGAGTAAAAAGACGGAAGATGTCTACTTGAGCCGAGCGGGATTAAACCGGCTTTTAAATCTAAAATTTGGAAGTATTGTTACAGGCCAATCGAGTAGTACAGCCATTGGTAACTATGCGTCTTTTGATCCTGCAAATGGTTCATTTGTATTTAAAGGCTCCTTTGGAATTGGCGATAGATTGAGAAATTCAAAGGATAGCGTCAATAATACACAGCCTAGAAACCCAGACAGTGCAAATATTTCTTATCTGACTTTTCGTTTGGAAGGAGATCTTATTTCCGATAGTTATGCAGCCCTATTTACTAATAGTAAATTAAATACGCATGCGGCACTCGAAATGCAATATCATTTGCGGTTGTCGAAATCGGGAATACATTATTTTCTTCATGACAGTAAGGCGTTGCACTTATCAAAAATGCTGGATTCAATAAAGTATTACCAGGACTTGCATCTATTATTTTCTGCAGCAAATGTCAGGGAAGAATTGAGGCATCAGCATCAAATTAATTTCCAGTTAATTGCCTACGAACTTCAAGAAAATCAGCACAAATTAGATAGTGTATACAATAGACAAAGAGCTGCGGTTAGTGCTGCAGATTTTCTTTCAGTCAAGAAAGAGATTGCAGTGGTTGACTCAATTACGCAACTGGTTAGAAAAAAGCAATTGGATACAATGAAGCTAAATAAAGATATTGATTCGCTGACATATATCATTAATAATAGTTTTTATCTGCGACAAGTGGAAAAAGAAAAACTTAACAGTGAATATGATAAAAAAATTACACTATTGGAAGGTACTGCACACTACAGTAGTTTAAATATTTGGTGGATTACATTCATCGCCGGCATTTCAAAAAAGAATTTTTATACATATGATACATCTCTGGTTTTTAGTAAACAAGTAGCGAAGCAAGAGCTGGGCACATTTCGTCTGGGTTTTGCTTTTAATTATTATCGGGAGTATAGCGAAACCAACCGGGCATGGTTTGCAAATCTTGGAGTGATTCGCTACAAGGACAATAACACTAGTTTGTTAAGTACACAAGAGATTACTCAGGAATCCGTTACAAAAAACTCAGTTGGGGACACCACCCGGAAAATAAGTAGGAAGTACAATGTATACACTGATATTATAGTCGAATCTCAAGTCTGGAGTGTTTTTGGAAATTGGTATTTTATACAAAGAGGAAAACAGAGAGCTTTTCATGTGTACCCCAGTATGGACATTTATGATCATGGGGAAAATTTAATGAATTTGGGTTTAGGGTATATTGTATCCTTTAAAAATAGCAAAAAGGATCAGCCCATCATTAACGCGGAAGGCTATGTGCAGCTCCAAGATATTTTCAATCATTTGAATAGCAAGCAAAGGTTGTGGAACCGAAACGAAATTGGAGTACGATTTACCTTACCTTTTAGCTTCTTTTAATCCTAAATTAGTTTAAACTATGGCAAAGAAAAAAAAGGCGACACCTTCAAAAAAAGCTGCTTCAAAGAAAGAGACCGCCGCTAAAAAAAAGACGGTTGCTAAGAAAAAAACAATTCCAAAAAAAAAGACAGCCACACCAAGGAACAAAGAGCAGAAAGCTAACAAAACCGAGTCTATAAGAGATGGCGGAATGAACCTGGCTCATAGGGATATGGGCAGACCATACTGCAAAACACAGCAAATATATCTTGGAAATTGTATGTCGGAACCAGCGGCAAGAAAGATTGCGGAAGACCATGAAGAAGCTAATCCTACACACGTAGTTACCGTAGAAAATTGTTAGGTAAAAAAGAAAATTAGAATTCTTTTGCTATTATAAGTAGCTGGATAAATTGTCAGGTGTTGCGGTTTTATTTAAGTCTTGCAATATTTAACAATTTCTCTTTAGCCATATTTTTTTTAAATATATCGCGATACAAGCGCTACCGTTTCGCTTTACCAAGTTCAAGCGTCCCGATTGGACCTATAGTTATTTATCAGTCACAAGCGCGACGCTCATATCATAACTTTATACTGAAAATGACAGTTGCCAGAGTAAATAAAGCGAGACGCAAAAACATCTTTCGATGATTTAGGTCGCAAGGAATATCTCTGGCATTTTTCTTCTTAAGAGCTTGAACAGTTCCATAAAGA
>JBGALE010000002.1:0-1025556 GCA_044223995.1 Chitinophagaceae bacterium | reverse complement strand
AAAAAAACGTAAACAAACTGTTGTTTTTCTCCTGTTGTAACCAATGGTACTCCCTACTTTCATGAAAACTGTTTAAGCGCTCAATCCAGATTATAATTATTAGCTGTGACTGTAGAAGTATTTCTAACAGAGAGGGGAGTATTGTGGGTTAAATAACTATAATTTGAAAGTGTAAAAATCTCCATCAGAATTTTACCTGATGAAGATCATAATTTCGAAATAACACAAGTACATACTTTCGCATACCCGTAGATGATATGGAATTTTAATAGCAAATGCATCTTACAGGTATCAACCCTTAAACGAAACCTGCTTATGAAAATCGGGCAACTGATTTTAGCTACTTTCTCAATATGCTTCTGTGTGCATACTTCCTTCGCACAGGAGGAATCAGGTTCATTTGCAGATAAGGTTACTTCATTCCCCACGAAGTTTTTGAATAAAGTAAACAAGAAAGCAGACAATCTCGAAGAAGATTTAATAAAGCAATCCACTAAATATTTACAGCGTCTGCAAAAGCAGGAAAGAAAACTACAACGCAAACTCAGTAAGGTAGATACTGCCGCTGCACAAAGACTTTTTGCCAATTCATCGCAGCAGTACGAAGTGATGATCCAAAAACTGAAAAGCCCTGGCAAAACTCAATGGTGCTGAAGGCAAATTGCAGCAGGCAGAAGATATCAGGAAGTTTATCAGGGAAAGAAAACAATTATTAAGAGAACAGTTTCAAAAATCAGGATTAAGCAAAGCCTTCCAGCAGTATAATAGGCAAGCGTATTATTATGCCGCTAAGGTTGAAGAATATAAACAGCTTTTTAATAATTCTGATAAGCTGCTGGATAAATCCATGGGACTGTTAAAGAAACTTCCACTGTTTCAAAACTTCTTCCGCGGGCATTCAGAACTCGCCTCCTTATTCAACCTGCCCGGCAGCGATAACGGAGCAGTCAGTAATATGACTGGGAACCTGATACCCGGATTGCAAACCCGCAGCCAGGTACAATCGATGATACAGCAGCAACTGGGTGTAACCGGTCCCAATGTCAATGGAATACAGGGAGGCGGTGGCGGTGGACTGGATGCCTTGCAGCAAAACCTTCAGGCAGCACAAACACAATTAAACCAGTTAAAGGATAAGGTGAGCCAGATGGGCGGAAGTGGCAGTGATATGGAGATACCGGACTTTAAGCCCAATACCATGCGTACAAAGAAACTGCTTCAACGTTTGGAATACAATACCGATATCCAAACTATCAGGAGTAATAATTTTTTCCCCGCTACCTCAGATATTGGACTTGGTATTGGATATCGCTTATCAGGCAACAACAGTATAGGCCTGGGCATGAGCTACAAAATGGGCTGGGGCAGGGATATCAAACATATTTCCTTCAGCAGCCAGGGGATCGGATTTAGATCCTATTTGGAAATAAAAGCAAAAGGCAGTTTCTATTTATCAGGTGGATTTGAATACAATTACCAGAAACCATTTGCATCTGTACAGCAGATAAAATATCTGGACGACTGGAGCAAAAGTGGTTTGATAGGAATCAGTAAAGTAGTATCAATGAAAACAAAATATTTTAAGAAGACCAAAGTATCCCTGTTATGGGATTTTCTGAGTTACCAGCAAAAGCCAGTAACACAACCTTTCAAATTCCGGATAGGATATTCATTAAAATAACGAAATGAGTTTAATTAATTATATAAAGATAAACCCACCTTATATGCAAGCACGATTTAAACTGGCTGTTTTGAAAAAGAGCATAATATTTACAGTAATATTGAGTGTGCTAATCAGCACACAGGTAATGGCGCAGACCTGTGGTACCACCAATATTACGACCGCCAACGTATTTGGCTCTTCAGGGCCATCCTGGGCGGCTCCCGGTTTGATTACCGATGGCAATGTCAGTTCCAATCCATGGATACCTGACGCAACTGGCAATCAATGGGCGTATGTAATGATTACCAGCCCTACAGTTCCTAACCCTTCAGTTATATGCCATGCAATTGTAAAGTTTGGGCGATGGAACTGGACTGATTTTATTATCCAGGGAACTAATACTGACCCTGCAACAACTACACCCACCTGGATCAACCTTGCATCTGTTACTAATAACAGTCCATCTATAGGGCCAGCTGATGCATATTCTTATAATGATGTGACAATTACCAACACTACGGCCTTTAAGTATATTAGACTATATCTCCCCAGCCCATTGCGTACCAATACAAATGTGCTTGAATTAGAATTATACAGTCCTACTACAAGTAATACCCCTCCAACAATTAATATAACCGGCCCTGCTAATAATGCAACGTTTGTTCAAGGATCAAATATAACTATTACTGCGGATGCAAATGATGTGAATGGTGTGGTTACAAAAGTGGAATTTTTTAACGGCGCCACTTTACTGGGAACTGTAACAGCAGCTCCGTACTTGTATGTTTGGAATAATGTTCAGCCCAATACATATACAATTGACGCGAAGGCGACGGATGACGGAGGTGCTACGACTACAGCAACTATTACGATTGCAGTTACCACACCGCCGCCATCTTCAGGCACATGGTCGGTAACAGGTAATGCAGGTATTACACCAGCCACACAATTCCTTGGAACAACGGATGCACAGCCGCTGATTATAAAAACAAGTGGTATAGAAAGAGGAAGGTTCGACAATAATGGTGCATTGCTAATAGGCACTGCTTCCTTACCGGCATATTCAGACGCGAATACCAAACTTGCTGTGAATGGGCCTATCTGGACGACAAAATTAAAAGTTACTCAAACAGGATGGTCTGACTTTGTATTTGCCAAGAATTATAAGCTACCAACACTAGCCGAAGTAGAAGCCTATATCAAAGCACACCAGCATTTACCCGGTATCGCCAGCGCCAAAGAAGTTACCAGCAATGGACTGGACGTTGGTAACAACCAGGCTGCTTTGTTGCAAAAGATAGAAGAGCTCACATTATATGTGATCGAACTGAATAAAAAATTAGACAAGCACCTTGCGTCAGAAAAGCAAAATAAAAAAGCGGGAGTGATTCAAAAAAGTAGCAACAAAGTGAGTAAACATAAAAAATAGAATTGAATATGAGAATCATTATCATACTGGTATCTGTATTTTTCAGTGTCCAGCTATCAGCGCAAAATTCCATCTATACTTTCAAGCTTGATTCGATTTCGGGAAGTAACCAGATTGATTTTGCTGCCTTTCAGGGAAAACGAATTCTTGTTGTAAATACTGCATCAATGGACTCGTTATCTTCTCAGTTCAATGAATTAATACAGTTAAAGAAGTTCTTTAGGGATAGCCTTGTTATTATAGCAGTACCATCGAACAGCTTTAATTCAGAACCATCGGTGGATTCCAGTATCGTAGCCTTTTATCAACAATCCTCTGTTTATAGAATTCCAGTGTCACGTAAGGCTATCGTAACGGGAGGTAATATATGCGCATTATATCATTGGCTTACCAGCGCTGCCCAAAATGGCGTGATGGATTCTGAGGTAAAAGGTTCTTTTCAGAAATATTTAATTAATGCAAGTGGAAAATTAATCGGCGTATTTACGGCCGCAGTCAGGCCAATGGATGAAAACCTAATCCATGCTATTGTTGAAGGATTTCAATAATTTATCAATTTATTGTTTTATGAAATTTTTGATCATTGCTATTGGTTTATTAACCTTTTCTCTTAGAATTAATGCTCAGTCAAGTATTAGTGTTAATATTGCAAATGGAGAATTCCAAGCCAAACGTGTAATTCCGCCATCCCCAGAAGCAGCAGAACTGGGAAAATATGGAAACGTTCCGGTTAGCTTATTTTCTGGCACTCCACAAATTAATATTCCAATTTTTGAGGCGAAAGTTGGAGGGATAAGTTTACCTATTTCCTTAAGCTACAATGCCAGCGGATTTAAACCTGAAGAACTCGCTTCCTGGGTTGGCTTGAACTGGTCATTAAATGCAGGTGGTATTATAACAAGATCTGTAATTGGTAACCCGGATGTGGTTCCTTATTATTTCAGCAGCAGTAATAATTATCAGGATTTGTTTTCGCAGACAGATCTCATTGCAAAAAGCGATGCAATGCTTGATTTGAAAAGGGGCTATAAGGAATCACAGCCTGATGTGTATTATTACAATTTTGCCGGCTATTCTGGTAAATTCATCATTAAGCCAGATGGGACAGTAATAAAAAAGGAAAGGGATAATTTAAAGATTGAGCATTGTATCACTTGCTTTAACCCACAGGTTGATGGCTCTGCCAGTTTTACGATCACAGATGCAAATGGAATTGTATTCGAATTTAAGCAGACGGAAGTTTCAGTTACCCAATATGATCCCGGAAATATAGCTTTTGAATCCGGAGGAATACCAGGTGTTTTGAACTACACATACCCTTCAACATGGTATCTTACCAAAGTAACATCTGCCAATGGCAACCAAAGCATAGTCCTTAATTATTACACTACAGCAACAGAACATACTTTATTTCATAATACGCTGGATTATCAGTCGGTATCATATTATACATCTACTGAGCCTCGAGCAGTTGTTACTGGTACAGATCCTAATATTATTTATGACGGTGGACCATGTCAAATTTATTTTTGCAGCAACTCCAATCCGGGAGTAAATACTTTAGATCAGTTTAATTACGGCATTGCTCCTACTGTGACAATGAAAAGAAAATATGTTCAATCTATAAATGTTTATTCAGGAACAAGCTTAATAAATAGAATAGATTTTGAGTCTTTGGAGAACCAAAGACTCGACCTTGATCATAATTATTATCCTGGGGAACGAATTTTGAAAAGTATTAAGGTTTACGCCGTAACACTAGAAGCATCAAGCACTTTAGTACACCAGTTTGATTTGCAACAATCCTATTTTACAGGTAGTCAGGACCTTCCTGACTACAAGCGCCTTCGGTTGGACCAAGTAAAGGAGGTTCCTGTGGCAAGTAACTTTTCGACGGCACCTAAACCTCCTTATATTTTTGAATACAACAACGGATTAAATGGACTAACACCTCCTGTATTTACTGCCGGAAAAGATCATTGGGGTTTTTATAACGGACAACAAAATAGTTACGGCGGTGTAGGCCCCACATTAATCCCAACAGTAAGCCCTGGCAGGGGTTTGGGAGCTGTCAGAGATCCAAGCTTTGAAGGATCAGCCACAAATATGTTAACTAAGTTGACTTATCCCACGGGAGGATTTAGCACCTTTGAATTTGAGTTAAATGATGCTTTTTTTGATGGAAACCTTTCGCCGGTTGGAATTGGAGGTCTAAGAGTTAAGAAAATTGTAGATTATTCATTTACTGATAAAAAAGCTACACAAAAGGAGTATACATACTTAAAAGACGATGGTACAAGCAGTGGTTCTGCCAACTATCCAATTTACACAAGCACCAGCAGCTACGTGCATTCTTTCCAGCCCGCCTTGCCATCCTGTAACCCTAATTCATGTACTCAGGCCTCTGATTGGGTTAGAAATTATTATACTGTCTCCGCGTCTCCGATTACTGGTCTGGGATATATGCAGGGTAGCCATATTCAGTATAGTCAGATAATAGAACGGCAAACAGATGTAAATACGGGGGTTCCTCTTGGAAAAACAGTTTTTCAATATTATGTAAGTATTCCAACTGGAAATGATGATGATATTGCAGCAGGGGATCTGCTGGAGAAAGCAGAGTATGATAATAATTCAAAGATGCTAAGGGACATAAAAAATACCTATAATTATTTGCCATATAATTCGTGGATCGCTGCAACTGTAAAACCAGGGCTTACACAATCGAATAAGACAATATTGTGTCAATATAATAACGGAGGGCAATTGAATTATAAGTACTATGGTATTTGGGAATCATTTAATGATTGTATTCAGCAGAGAATACTTAACTCCCGCTTGGATTTATTTGGGTATTTTTTTATTGGCAGAGAAAAACAATTGGCACAACAAACTGAAAAAGTATTCGATCAGTTGAGTAATAATTATTTAACTATTACGAGAAAATATACTTATGGAAACCCACAACATATTTTTCCAACGTTAATTGAAGAGTCAACTTCTGGTAACGAAATTGTCGGCACAATAAAAAAATATGTAGCTGATTATGTAATACCATCTGGAATTACTACAGATGATCCAACTAAGGGGTTAAAATTACTGAAGGATAAAAATATCTTAGGTGCAGAGGTTGAAAAAATTCAATACCGGCAAAATCAGGACGGCACCAATATCAGGTATATTAATGGATTAATTAACACTTACAATCCGTATTCCCCTTTCCCTTCTAAAGTCTACCGAGTTGAGACAGGTATACCGCTTACTTCAATACAAGGCTCTAACATCAATACCGGTATATTTATTATGGATCCTAGTTACAAATCGCTGGGTTATTTTAATTACGATATAAATGGAAATCTACAAGAACAAGGGAAAACACTAGGGGCTCCTAAGATTTACATTTGGGATGCAATTTACCAAATTGCAGTAGCTGAAATTACAAATGCAGATATTTTCTCTGTGGCATATACAAGCTTTGAAACATACAATTCAAATGGTAATTGGCTAATTGCAAATCTTTCCCCGACATTATACATAAATGGAGGCGTAACAGGTAGTAAATCTTTTAATCTCAATAATGCAACTAATTTTTTCAAGAAAGATTTGAATACTACTCGAAAATATATCGTTAGTTACTGGTCTCAAAATGGACCGGCTACGGTAAACGCAAATGCCGGACTGTCAACTGCAATACAAGGTTCAACACACGGAAGCTGGACTTATTATGAGCACAAGTTACCAACAGGAAGCGGCTCTGTAACTATTACGGGGAACGGAATCATTATAGATGAGTTAAGATTATTCCCTGTTGATGCACAAATGACTACTAATACATTTGCACCATTATTGGGGATTACGAGTCAATGTGGGGTTAACGATCAAATTGTATATTATGAGTACGATGGATATAATAGGCTGGTAAATGTGCGAGATTGTGATAATAATATTATAAAAAATTTTAGATACAATTTTGGACTAGGAGCTTCTATTGCTTCTTCGCCAACCTCAATATTTTACAATGGTACACTGCAAGCTAGTTTTTCTAAGAATGGCTGCCCCATTGGATCGGTTCCAACATCTGTGGTATATACTGTTCCCTATGGAAAGTATGTATCTTCTATTGACCAGGCCACAGCAGATGGCAAAGCACAGGCTGAAATAACTGCTAATGGCCAATCTAATGCAAATACTTACGGACAATGCCTTTTTTATAATGCGTCGACTTCGGGATTTGCATTCAAAAATGATTGCTTGCCTTCACAGGGTAATGGGTCAAGAGTTGTATATACAGTACCCGCCGGCCGATACTCATCAACCATAGATCAGGCAACAGTTGATGCAATGGCAGCAGCGGATGTCACTGCGAATAAACAGACTTTTGCTAATACCTATGGAACATGTTCCTGTGCGGCGGAAGGTCAAAAATATATTGGTAATAATTGTACTACAGGAACAAGATATAACCGAAGTACAACACAGTTGGCCAACGGCCAGTGGCAGTGTGTTTATTATTACCAGTTTAGTGATGGAACATTTAGCCAGGATTATACCAGCATCTCATCATCGGCATGCCCTATACAATAATATTAATAAGTAAAGCAAAGAAACTTATTTATGAAAATTTATCAACATATACTAATAGGATTTGGAATAAGCACATTATTTACTTCCGTAGGGCTAGCTCAGGTGAGTGCGGATCGCAATTATGTGATAAAAAATGAAATTCAAACGCCAGGTGTTAACACTCAGGCTCAGGTGGATGCATTAGCTGTAGATGGCAGACTGCAGAGTGTTGGATACTTTGATGGCTTAGGAAGACTTGTACAAACTATTACAGTGAAAGCAAGCCCCGGGCAAAAGGATATAATTTCTCCCTTGGAATATGATGGTTTTGGGAGGGAGATAAAAAAGTTTCTTCCTTATGCTGATGTAAGTGGAACTGTTTTTGGTAGCCTGCGGACCACAGCCTTTAGCGACCAGGCTTATTTCTACAATCCATCCAATACCGGTGTAAATGTTCAAAAGGATAATAGTCCTTTCACACAAACCTACCTGGAATTTTCTCCAGAAAGCCGCGTACTTGAACAAGGTGCACCGGGACAAACCTGGCAGCCAGGCAGCGGACATACTGTTACATCCGTATTCAGCATCAATGCAGTTGCGGATGCGGTAAAAAAATGGACTATTGGCAGTGCCGTTGGGAGTATTCCAATCACAACAAGTAATTATGCAGCAGGAGAATTGGTAAAAATCATCAGCACCGATGAGCGTGGAAAGCAGGTAATAGAATATAAGGATAACGAAACAAAAACAATATTAAAGAAAGTGCAATTAAGCGATGCTCCGGGTGTAGATCACACGGGGTGGCTGTGCACTTATTATATATATGACGATTTTAATCAGTTGCGTTTTGTACTACAACCGAAAGCAGTAGAATTAGTCCTTAATAATACAAGCCTTGCTACCATTACAGATGAATTGTGTTTCCGGTATGAATATGATCAGCGGCACCGGATGATCATTAAAAAAGTGCCGGGAGCAGGAGAAGTATATATGGTGTATGATGTGCGCGACCGGCTGGTGTTTACCCAGGATGCCAATATACGCGGACACAGCCAATGGCTAACAACGTTGTATGATGGCCTAGACCGCCCGGTGATGACAGGTATGATAACCTATGCGGGCACGCGGGATGATTTGCAGACTTATGTTTCTGGCAATACTGGAACAGGTACAAGCGTCATAGTAGGGGCTTCTTCCCCTAATGCGGTAACCAATTTATCAGTAACACAGCGGGACGTAAACAAACCCACTTATACAGCTTCCGTTGCAGTAAGTTTCGTAAATGAATTTACCAGCGAAGCAGGCGCTGAATTTACCGCATTTATTGACGGCAGCAGTAGCAATGAAAACATAACTATTACTGACAACCCATTACCACCCGGGGCAAGTTTAATAGCTCTTACTATTACATATTATGACAATTATGATTTTACCAGTGCGACTTATAGTACCCAATACAATTCACAATTGGATGCGGGTAATAACTATAACCCTTTAACAGTCCCATCGCAAAACAGTATACAAACTATGGGAATGGTTACCGGGGCCAAAGTACGCGTAATTGAAACCCCAGCAGATTTAGCGGCAGGCATGATGCTCAGTACAGTTAGTTTTTTTGATGACAGGGGAAGGATCCTACAAACCCAAAGTAAAAACTACAGGGGAGGACTGGATATATCCACCAACCGGTATGATTTTAATGGTAAAGTGCTAAGCAGCTACCTGGCGCACAGCAACCCTTCACTGGGTGCAGTGATTACCCGCGTTAAAACCAGTATGGAATACGATCAGTCGGGACGATTAATCAAAGTCTACCAAACCATCAATGATGATCTTACCACAAAAAGGCTCATAGCCAGTAATAGTTATGATGAGTTGGGACAGTTAAAAACAAAATCTATCGCCCCGGAGTATAACAACAATACCGGGATGGAAACACTCAATTACGATTACAATATCCGTGGCTGGCTGCTTGGCGTAAACCGAAATTATGTAAGCGATGCCGCGAGCAGTAATTATTTTGGCTTTGAACTGGGTTATGATAATGCAAATACAATAATAGGCGGCACTACTTATGCCAATCAGCAATACAATGGCAATATCAGCGGAACAATCTGGAAGAGTAAAGGGGATGGAGAGAAACGGAAATACGATTTCATCTATGATAACCTGAACAGGCTATTGGGAGCAGATTTTAATCAATACACCGGGGGCAGTTTTAATAAAAATGCAGGTATTAATTATAGCGTCGGAAACCTAAGCTATGATGCGAATGGCAATATACTGAGCATGAAACAATGGGGATTGAATGGTCTCACCAATACCCTCGTAGATGATCTTAGTTATACATACATAACTAGTTCTAATAAATTGTACCACGTATCTGATAATGGATTGAATGATGTGAACAGCAAACTGGGCGATTTCCGTGACATGAGCCCTGTGGGGCAAACAGGATACTATCAGTACGATGCCAATGGGAATATGACACTTGATGCACACAAGGGTATATTACAGAATTTCTCCGGCGATTTTGGCATTACCGATGGAATAAAATACAATCACCTGAACCTGCCATCAACCGTTATCATGTCAAACGGACCTGACAGGTCATATAAGGGTACTATTACTTATGTTTATGACGCAGCCGGCAATAAACTGGAAAAAAGGGTGGCAGAATTGGTATCAACCACTAACAGTTCCGGTACAAACCTTACTACCACTACGTATATGGCTGGCATGGTATATCAAAATGATGTACTCCAATTTATAAGCACTGAGGAAGGAAGAATTCGATATAAGCCTGCTGTTGGCAATACGCCCGCTTCTTTTGTATACGACTATATGTTGAATGATCATCTGGGTAATGTAAGGACGGTATTAACAGAGGAGCAGGAAACGAATGAATACCCTGCAGCCAGTATGGAAACTGCTACCAGCGCAACAGAAAAAATATATTATAGCAAAATAGATGAAACGAAAACAGCCATCAATACTATTGGCGGGTATCCTACAACAGATACTTATACATCTCCCAACGATTTTGTGGCCAAAGTGAACGGAAGTGGTAATAAAATAGGGCCGGGTATTACATTAAAAGTAATGGCAGGCGATAAATTTAATATCAGGGTAAGCAGTTGGTATAAAAAAACAGTGAGCAACTATGATTCTCCCGTAAACCCAGTGACAGATATTGTGACTGCGTTAGCTGGCGGAATTGCAGGAACGGGCAAGTTTACTTCTTCCGAATTGCAAAGCAGCGGTATATTAACGCCAGGTGTGGGGAACTTTTTTATTACCCAGGCCGCAAACACAGGCAGCGGAAAACCAGCAGCATTCATTAACTGGATATTGTTTGACGAACGGATGAATTACATAAGCAGTAGCAGTGGTTTTGAGCAGGTAGGTGCAGACCAGGAATTTAAGATTCATACGCCTACAAATTTGCCGATAGATAAAAGTGGTTATTTGTATATTTATGTTAGTAATGAAACACCTAATAATGACGTGTTCTTTGACAACTTACAGGTAACACATATACGAGGACCGTTGCTCGAAGAGAATTCATACTATCCATTTGGATTGACTATGGCCGGTATTAGTAGCAAGGCAATAAAGAGCAACTATATTGAAAACAAGAAATATAAATTTCAGAATCAAGAGTATAATGATGATCTTGGAGTAGATATTTATGAGTTTAAATACAGAATGGATGATCCGCAAATTGGGAGATTTTGGCAGATTGATCCATTGGCAGATAAATATGAATACAACAGCCCTTATGCATTTTCAGAAAACAAAGTGACGGGGCATGTGGAACTGGAAGGTAAGGAGGGGATTGATTTCCGGTTGATAATCCAGGCAGTCAGTAATTTCTTTTCGGAATCAAAGGAAAGCGGCGACAGGTTTAAGACCAACCTGCGCCAGGGATCCACTGCGGCCAATAACAATTACGGAAAGATAGACGAAAGTGGTGGTGGTGGCGCTGTGCAGGACCAGGTGGAATCAGCGAAATTTACTGAGAACGAAAAAAGGGGAGAGCTGAATGAGCAGGCAGCGCAGACACTGGATAAAGGAGTAAGAGTAGCGTCTACGCCATTTTTACTGGCAGCCCCCAATATGGGGTTTATCCAGTCAACGCTGGATGCGGGGGATGGTAATTACCAGGCGTTGGTATTTGATGTGTTGACATTGGGTGCGGGAAAGTTTTTACGATATATACCCGAAATAAAAATCCCAAAGATTCATGTAAATTTCTCGCTGAAAGGCGGATCTGGAGCTATAAAATATATAGGGAGGTTAGAGGACTTAAAGAACATTCCTCGAAATCAGACATTTCTTGATCAATTGCCTAATCTAGGGTCTGCTAAGGCAAATTACTATCAAAATATGTCGGTTTTAAGAAAAGCATTGAGAGAAGGTGTTACAATTAAAGATGCGTCGTGGTTTAGACCGAATTCCGAGTTAGCGCCTACAATACAAAGGCCTACAAGGACAATTCGTCA
Organism: Chitinophagaceae bacterium; assembly: GCA_044223995.1. Classification (GTDB taxonomy): domain Bacteria; phylum Bacteroidota; class Bacteroidia; order Chitinophagales; family Chitinophagaceae; genus JACMLD01. The sequence goes on along the minus strand of JBGALE010000002.1, from coordinate 1,013,396 downwards.
GACATTCTTAGGCGCTGAAAGGAACTTGTTAAAAAACAGAGGTTATGGTTTATGAAAATAAATTGGCAGAAGAATTTTTAGACGCATTAAAAAAAAATGAACATGTTTTATTAAACATGTCGTTTAAACCTTTTTCTTTTGAGAAAAAGGGGTTTGCTTATTATGTCCAATATAAAAAGGACAACTGCCTTACTGAATTTCTTTTTGGGCCATCTGATTACCAAATTGAGATGATAGTTTATACTTCTAAAGGCAAATTTGCATTTAAGGAGTTGTTACAAATCCCAGAAATTGCTGCATGGGTAAATAAAAACCAATACATAGAAAAAGATAGAAGAGATTTGAAAAGGGAAATAGCATGGTTTGTTGATTTACTGGACTTTTCGTTACCATTTATTGAATAAAGTCCTATTGCAGGTAGGCCATTAAACCTTTAGTTATGGGATTAGAAGCAATCAATTTCTCAATCTCAGCATAGGCTGTTATAATTGAATAAAAAAATTATCCTGAGGTAGGTTCCACCCTATGCTCTGCTTTTGTGGTAGGCTTTGGCCTACCTGGGTAACAAGAACTTCAATTTATCATTAATTACAATAGTGAGGAATAAGAAAATAAATTTTTATTCTTTTTTAAAATTGAAATGAGGGGTTATCAATAATACCAAGTTGATCCCCCATAAACTGACGTACTTGAAATTCAGACAACATCTCTATAGCTTTTATTTACAAGGGTATATATCCGCTGAAAGCGGAGACAGGGAAAGTACTGCCCTTCGGGTACTGTCGTAGCGTGTCATGCTTTTTTCACTCACCTATTCTCCATTCGGGCAGCTATCGTGTCCTTACAAACAACTTCTCCGATTCACTTCCTCCATTCCGCTTCGCTCCACTGCGTCGTGTCTCCTCGAAGTCATTTGTAAGTTCACCCGCTGCCAATATCTGTCCGCCACCTGCCGTGTCGCCTTGCCCTTATCTATTATATATAGGCTTCCATTACATTCCAGCCATACAACTAATGTCCCACAGAGGTTAGTGATAAAGGCTGCTACCGCAGCATTCTTTCTCACAGGCAGGGCGACGTGGCGGTGGTGGCGGACGCTTCACCACATCCAGTCATTCTTCCTTCCTGTGGTTATCGCTGCCACGAGGGGATACAGTAGTAACCATTTTCAGAAGTAAGCTATAACAACCTTCACTATCGATCGTCTAATTAACCACCATTCTTTTTAGACGCTTGTTTTCTTATTCTTTCATCCGTTTTACATCGCTGACTAATTTGCTGCTGTACTTTGCCTTCCAATAATAAGCGAGATCTCATTGAAGCAATGTTCACAGCCAATTTTAATTACTAATTGCCAATTTCAGACCGCAGCAGAATGAAGACAATCGTTGACCCCACAAATTTTTCTATTCCCTAATAGAAATCAGTGTATATAATAAAGATAGATCAAATAGAATACACTAGGAGTTACTTTTGTGGCAATACCATTTTGTAAGTATTTTGTAGTTAACGAATAAACTTAGGTCAGTGAATGTAATGATCTAATTGCCCCTTGGTTTCTAATTAGCAAAGTAGGTATTCTCAGTTACCACAAAAATTTGGTTTCACCAATACCACGAAAGTGGTATTTTCTTTTGAAGAGAACAATTTATGTTTGGTTGAGAAAAAAACAGACAAGTAGAAATCATAACTTCAGTAGGAACTCTATTTTTTAGTAAATATTATAAAATAAAAATTTTTCAATGATAATGTAATTGATATCAAATTACAGGTGATTAAGTTACTTTTCATTTTCTATGAGTAATAAATATAATGGTATCAGGACTACCTTAATGTAATAGCTAACTATCCAATTAAAGGTTACTGATGTTTTCTAGGTTATACTAATGATGAAATGCTGCAACAAATAGAAATGTAGGTTTGTGGCCATTTTCTAACTTTATTTAGAAAATGAATGTATTTGATATTTTATTCTACTTAAAATTTAATATGTGATGATTTGAAGATTGTAATTATAAAATTAAGCATGGGCAAATAGAATAGTGATTACTCGAAAGACTATCGAACAAAGGAGACTGTTTCCTAATTTCATTAACCTACTTCTATGTGAACTATCTATTCTCACTCCCTATATTGCTTTCGATGCATAGCATTTTTCTATCCTTACCTTACCTAGCAGTTTAATTCTTTCTGACTAAAATTACTTGCATACTACAAAATTTTTATGGTCGTTAAACTTTACTTATTCATTTTACTAAACGGTCTCAGCTATTTATCATTTGGACAAACCAAAGACAAAAATAGAGACACGCTAGTGACTATATATTTTAATCTTGGGGTAATTAAAAATGATACGGTGAAGAATGTTTTAGCAAAATGTTTAAATAAATTTTCAGAGGAGAAGGAATTTCATAAAGAACATATTGTTACGAGAGGTGAATCACTGAATTTAATAATCAAGAGAGAATACGGTATAATTTCGGAGAAATTCGCTGGAACATACGATAAGATCGCAAGGTCAGTAGTAACAATTAATTTAATGAATAATAATAGAATATACCCAAACCAAATACTTCGCATTCCAGAGGTACCAAGCATTAGCCAAAATGGCAATAACACTAATACACTTCAGCTATATGATTTTACAACAATGAAATCAAGTATTATTAAATCGGATTCTTTTTTCCAGGAGGGAAAGATAGTACCCGTGGGATATAACGAAAAAACGAATTCGAAGATTATTTCATATAGACTTACTTTGGAGGATTATAAAACATTGATTGGGAAATTCTCCGAAAAATTGCTTATTTCTCTGAACAAAGGAGCCATGTACGTAAAAATAGGTGATGGTGATATAAGGGTGTCATATTCTGATTCTGTAAATAAGGACCAGCTAATTGGCCTAACGAGCAGTGAAATTGACAATGAAAAAATTGATCTAAGCAACATTCCTGATGAGTGTTTTGATACACTGGTACTTGTTGACTACTTTGATAAAGATTTATGTACTCACGGAAAAAAAGTTTTATCTGTAGTGAAAAGCATCATTAACAACTATAACTTAAGTCGGGTAATTACTCGTGTAAAAATTATACCGGTAAATTTTTATCAAAATCAGGGATTTGCCAAATCCTTTCTGGAGCAGTACTATAGTGATCCAGTTTTTGATAGAGACGAATATTATAATGAAAACCAAAACGTAAATTCTCTTATTCAAAAACTTGCAAAGGACTCAATAATAAGGCACGATTGTCCTGAATGTATCCCCCAAATATACTTTGACGCAATTATGAAATATTACTATAGTAGGACGCCAGACATTATTTCTACATCAATATGGGTAAGATCTTTGGTCAGCCCAGTACCTAATTTTGTACTTAAGAGTAAAACTAATTTGATTACTGCTGGAGGGGACTACCCAAATTCATTTGTGGAAGGTTTGGCGGAAAGAGATGATGCTTCTAATGGTTCACTTGAGGAATCCATTCAACCAATAAGATCATACTTTGATTCCAAAACCCGTTATGGGTGTATAATAGTTGGATGTGAGACTAAGCCTGGCACTTATTACGGCATGTCGTCTAGAGATGGGCTAGGTGTTACAACTATTGGTAAGGGCTATAATTGGCAATCTGATGAAAATTGTCTAGAGCCGTCAGATTTAGGAACAAGCTTTGCTACCCCAGAAATTTCTGCTAAGTTATTTGTGGCAAAAGCATTTTGGAGGTCACTAGGATATGTAAAAAGGAGAGAAATATCCGCTGAAGATGCGGGCAAAATATTGATACTTTCCGGTATACTAAATAAAAACTATGTCGATCATTTTTCTTCGGGGGGGAGGATTAGCCTGAAAAAGCTATTGCATCCAAAAGGTGCTTATTTGATTGACAACTCCTCAAATTTGGATAGTATTGATTCATTTGAAGGTAAAATTACATATTATGATGAATTTAAACAGCGATATAGAACTGATGTGCCTTTAAATAGCGTAACAAGTTACTGGGGTCTTTACTATCTAAATGGATCATTCTTTTTATTTGATGATGAATATAGTCAGAGATGGGTTTCAATAAAGCCCATTAAGTTCAGTTTAAAAGGCATTTATAAAGGGAAACCGTTTACAATTTCTTCATTTGATGAATTCAGGGAATCTTTCACTCAATTTATAATACTTAAAAACTAGAATTATGATTAATCGAATTATTGTCACCGTTCTATTTCTATTTTTCATCTTAAATGTTAACTCCCAATCATTGAATTCTCGAATGTCTAGCGCTGTCGCGGCTGCGGTTGGAGGTGATATCAAAGGGTTTAAGATTTATAGTTATCCAACGGATAACTTTGGTGTTATTACGAGCTATGATAAAAGGATCAATGATAAAAAATTTTTATGTGATACATGGCACTGTATTGGTTTAAATAACGTGCCTCAGGATCCTAATAATTGGTTAACTGTTAATGGTTTTGTTGCAACTGGTGGAGGTGGTCCAATTGAGTTAGATGAACAGACAAAAAAATCTTATGCTTTATCGGTAGCTTTACCGAAAATTGCAGATATCCTTAATATAAACGCTGCATTTGATAATTCTTCAACCCAAAACATATCCTTAACATTAGGAAAGGCATATAAAAGAAAGTTATTAAAAGACAGTTTAATTGCATATTTCAATAAACCTGAAGTTAAAAGTTTGGCTAAAGATGCATTTAATTCTGGCAGACTTAGATTTATAGTTTCAGATTGGGTAATCGAAAACATGTCAATTGTTGTGACATTGGATGCCACCACTACTGCATCTTTAGAATCAAAATTAGCGGATGATTCATCTAAAGTTTTTAATGACGCCTCGCTTTCTTTTAAGTTGGAAAGATTAAAAAAGGGGACGTATAAATTTTCAATGGATAAACCGTTAATTTATGCAGTTTTATCAAAAAGACAACCAAGTGCGGGTTCTTTAGGCTCGCTTCAAACTTTTGACGACTGGATTGATGATATCAACAATTTCCCTTTAGATCCAACACGACTGAAGCATACTAAATAAACCCAAGATCCCTTAGGTATAAGCTTGAAATATCTTCTTAAATACGAAAATTAAATACCAAATCCAGATACCATTTAAATGGCTACTGTCAAAGCTATATGGGGCTGACTAAAGCAAATAAATCCTTATCTTTTGATAGCAAATTGAACCTGACATTTTGAGAAATAGAACAGTTATTAAGTATAGCCTAGTAAATAAAGCTTTGAAGATTCGAAAAATCAAGAAAGCTCAAAAAAATGAGATAAATAACAGCAATATCATTTGACATACAAAATCTTAAACGTTTAATATATGCGCCCACTTATTTTTCAATTTAAAGAAAACCCAACAGGGGAGGTTCATGACTATTCTATAATAGAATACGACAACAAACTTAATTTATCAATTAATAAAAAAACTGGACTACCGGCTATTGATTCAATAAATTTAGAAACACAAACTTTTACAAAAACACAAGGAGAAGGAGCAGATTCTGACAGAGATGGCATAAGTATGCTAATGGTTACTGAAACGAGAACATTTTCCACTTCGGAAACAGCAGATGACGATAAAGATAGGTTGACTTCGCAAATTCATACGGACACAATAACACTACCCGAATCTTCTGAAACTGTTGATCAAGACAAACGTAATAATGATATTAATCATCACACACAAAACTGATTTTACTGCGGATTTCGTAATAAACAAGCTAAATCAAAAGCAGATAAAGTACAAAAGGTTTAATTGCGAAGACATTTTAAGTTTCGACTGTACTGTTAGATTTGATAAAAGATTAAGCTACTCTATACTCCAGGAAAATAAATTTAGCTCTGTATGGTTTAGAAGAACACAGTTGCCTGCAATTAATGAATTACCATTAGATGAAAGATTTTATATTTTAAATGAAACAGATAGTTTAATTAAGAATTTATTTGCAATAATTGACGCAAAATGGATTAGTGATCCATTTTCAGTTTATAAAGCTGAAAATAAATTATTTCAATTGAAGGTGGCACAAGGGCTTGGATTTGAAATTCCTGATACCATAATAACAAACTCTAAAGAGCAGCTAAAATCATTTTTTATTGGGCAAAATGGAAATATCATCATAAAGCCAATGGCTCAAACAAGAATTGACAACAAAGAGACACCAAGTTTTATTTTCACTAATAAATTAAAACAAGAACAAATTGACCACCTTGAGGAGTTTGACCTAACACCCTGTATTTATCAAAAAGAAATAGAAAAGGAATTTGAAATTCGGGTTACGGTTGTAGGTAAAAAAATTTTTGCAGCGGCAATCGATTCGCAAAGCGATGAAGAAACAAAGATCGATTGGAGAAAAAAGAAACTTTCTTTTGAAAGAGTCGAAATTCCTAGAAAGATTGAAAACTTGTGTATTCGAATAGTCGAAGAATTAAATCTTTGTTTTGGAGCAATAGATTTAATTAAAAACAGAGATGGTAATTATACTTTTCTTGAAATAAACCCAAATGGACAATGGGCTTGGATAGAAACTCAAACTGGCTTGAATATTTCAGAAGCTATTATAAATGAGCTTACAAATGAATAAAGTAAAAAGCCTTCTCAATAAAATTGGACTTTTTGTTATTTATGATGACAAAAGCCCATACTCATATAATCCAGAGGACTATCAAGTTGTCAATGATAAAGATAAAGCTGAGGCACACAAGAATTTCTTAAAAACTCTTGAAGAAGATGAAAAAAACAGGCTAACAATATTAGAAAGTAAAACATCACAGTTGATTTCTCAAACAGGCATTATATTTTCTCTTCTTAGCCTCTTTGTACCAATTTTTATTGATAAGGTCACCGATTTAAATTTTTTCGTGAAACTGCTGCTTGTTGGCTTATTAGCTTCATCGTTTTGTTTTTATATGTTAACGATTCAAAATGCTCTTAAAAACTTTAATGTAAAAAATTTTAATTATAGTAATCCTTCGCCTAAAAATGTTTTAACCCTTCAAGATAAAGGTCTTGACGTTTTTTTTGCAGAAGAAGTTCGAGATCTGCTTTATAGTATTAATGAAAATCTAAAAATTAACAATAAAAAAGCGACTAACCTTTTGCATTCTTATAATTCATTTAAAATAGCAAATACTTCAACAGGGATTTTGGTAGTCATTTTTAGTATATTTCTTTTATTCTTTACTCCAAGGAAAGAGTCATTGTCCATTGAAAAGTCCGTTAGAATTGAGAATTATGATTCAGTAATTAATAAACTACCAAATGCTATTTCTGCGAAAAAGGACTCTATGACGGAAAAAATTAAGGATACATTTCAAAATAGACATAATCCCTAAGAAGTGGTTGGCAATAATAATGGGACATTAACTACCAATTGATAATGAAAGTCTATACATCACGGATATTTTGTTTTTCTCTTCGACCTTCCCCACTGCAAAGATATTGTCATATTCCGGTGTCCGAAAGTCTGCACTCCATTTAATTCCGTTTGCAAGTTGAATCAAAAAAATCTCCACACTCTCAATAAATACCTCTATTGAGGTCGTATTTTTTTGTTTCAAACTTTCTCCCACCTCCGTCTGCCTAATAACTCGTCGCTAAGGGTATATCAAAGAGGCACTCTGCCGATTTACTTCATCTTAAAACATTTATTATGCAACAATCCCGATTATCAAAACTCATGTATCTATCATGAGGAATTCAAAGAAAGAAGAAATGTACCCGCTCCAAATCAGTACTATCAGCCTGTGCAATAGCACAGAATGAAGACATTACTGTGTATTACTTAATAAAGAAACATAGTCATACAAAGTATGATAACAAAGTAAAGCCTGAAAGCATTGGATTATTTAAGTAACTATTTATTCATCAATAAAATCAAACAAAATGGAATTAGTAGGAAGAATCGTAAAAGATGCCAGTATTGTAACATTGAAGGACAATCGTAAAGTAGTCAACTTTACATTAGCAGTAAATGACTACTACAAGCAGAAGGGAAGTGAAAAAGGAGTACAAACCACACTCTTTATCAACTGCTCTTACTGGATTAGTACTGCCATCAGTGAAAGACTGACCAAAGGTTCAATTGTTGAACTAAGTGGAAGGCTATTCCTGAACGCTTATACCAGTCATGAGGGTGAAGCCAAAGCAAGCCTTAACTGTCATGTGAATTCAATTAAGGTACATTCGGTGTCAAAGCAAACTGATGCGAAGCTGAAAGAGGCACAATCGGCAAAGGATGATTTACCGTTTTAGTGGTTGGTCAATGTTAAAAATCTGCAACCTGTACAGGTTGCAGATTAGCTATATTGTTTGCTTAATACTGATTCGTACCCAAAAGTATAAGTAAACGAGACCTTTTCCCATGCCCAGTTTTTGGGTATATTATAATTGTAGCAAAAAATATTACCCCACGGATATTTCTTTAAATATATTTTGGCAATAGCTTCTTTAAACCCTATAGATTCAAAAGATCCTGAAAGAATGCCCGATAATTGCGGTATGAATCAAAATATAAATTCATAAATTCGGTCTAATTAATTTTATTTATATAAAGTAAATTAAATAATTATGGGCACTGAAGAAACCCCATTACCTGACTCTCAAGACATTCCAGCTGACCAAGAAAAAATTGTTCTAGAAAAGAGAAAACTTCAATTAGAGATTAATGCACTTAACAGGTTTTGGTTGTTAAAACCGGAATACTTGAGTGTCTTATCATATGTTTTAGTCGCTGCTGCAACGGTTTTAATACTTTATTTCAATGGGGCTTTTGGGGTTAAATCCGACATAATTAAAAACGAAAATTTACTTCTTGAAATAAGGCGTGATACTTTAAATAAGCAAATAAGCGCTTACAGTTCTATCTTAGATGGCTTAAAATCTGATTCTATTAAGAAGGTTAAAATGCTTTTTAGTTATCGGGACTCAATAAAAACTATACAAAGTAAACTTCATTATACAGACAGCGTACTAAAAATAGTCCAAAAAAGCTTTTCTTCTCAACAAGAAGCTGTGTTAAACTTAATAAACACCAAGTATGAACTAAATAACAATATTAAATTATTGAATGACTCAGTTACAGTCGTTAATAGCAAATATCAATTCGCAAATCAGCAATTACAATCTCTTTACGCAAACCCGCATAGTCCAACTTATCAAAATTTAATGGCGAGACAAGACATGGAAAGAAAAGAGTGGCAACAAGAAAAAGCCCAGCTATTAGTAAAAGTATCTCGACTTCAATTCTCTTTGGATACATGCAGGGCAAGTCTGCAAAAAAGATGATTTTTTTCTCTTTATGCTCATTACGAATGAACAAACCTCTACCCTCAATATATCTCTGAATTTGAATATTGTTTCAAATGTTGTGTCCTGTTAAGCGCAATATTCTTATTTATCTTATTGCGCCACCAGGCAGCGGGTGTTTTTGGAACTACAAAGTTTTTATAGTTCTTATGTCCATGCCAGAAACACCAGTGTACAAATGTCACGGTTCTGTATTTTTTAAGAGCGACATAGACTATAGCCTATCTGATATAAATATAATACGAAAATAAATTGAAAAAACTTCCCGTATCACTACGGTTTTTTGGATAAAGCCTTTATAATACTTTCGGTATTCCTCTGCCAACCACAACCCTTCCGCTCCCGGTATCTTTTAACCTTTAAACCTTTTAACGATGCACGCTCATCTAACCGGAGGAGTGATACCTGCTGTATTACTCGTCGAAGTTACCACTGATCTCATCTTCCAACTTCTCCTTGTTATCTTCCTTTCTTCTGTGGCTATCGCTCTGATTAGAGCCATCGCCAAAAAACCAGAAATCACCGACCACTGGTACCACCTGTTTGAGGAAGGACAGTTCTCCTCCCAGGAGTTCTACAGGACGACGGTAGAGACCCTAAAGAAAATGGAAATCCCCCATATCTATTTTGAAAGGACTAACAAAAGAGAAGGAGGAATACTTAATGACAAGAGAGAGTATATAGTTGTTTACAGGGGTTCGCTCTCATATATACTCTGTGCAGCACCATTTGGAACAGCCTTCTTCATTTCCTGGAGACAGGGACAGACAACGGGATTCGCCCAAAGGATGCTTGCCGGTATCCCTGCCTTTGGAAAAGCCCTGGAACAAATCTTTTGCAAAAGAACCTATTACCACGAGGATACAGAATTAATGTTCCGAGATACAGTTCATAGTACAGTCTTAAAGATTGTAGACGCGATGGCACTTTCCAAGGGAGTCAGGGGCCTTACAGAACTGGAACGTAAACCCATTATGGCAAAACGCTAATCAATGCTCTCCACCATTGCCGAACAACTCACCCTCCAGTTCTATTCCTGGGAACTCAAATGCCGGGGATGGCAGGTATTTGATGAACCGGTTGATATGGAACCACCCTTTGAACCCTTCTTCTCTCATCACCTGCCGGTAACCAAGCAAATCATTGATGACGGCAGGAGACCAACACTGCTAAGCAGTATCGCCAGATCAGTGAGGAATGCATTTAACAGAAAGACGATAGAAAAGGAAGAACCGAAAGAAGATGAGATACTGGCATATCCATTTGTCCCGGACTGGCCACAACATACCATATCAGTAGTTTTTCCCAAAGGATACAAGGTACCGGTACAGGAATCAGAAGAGCTTCTGCTCATGCTGGGGTCCTGCACCAACCCCGTTTCATTTGAGATAGTGGCAAGAGGGGATAAAATAACAGTACAGTATGCCTGCTCAGGAACCGATGTCAGGTTTCTGAAAAGCCTGGTAAAAGCAAATTTCCCGCAGGCTGTGGTAATGGACAGGGAGGATGCGTTGAAGGAATTATTGTCCAATAACATGACGGTAATTGATTTTGGACTGGAAAATGAATTCATGCGTCCAATAAGAGTTGCCGGAAGTTATGACCCCGATCCGCTGACAAGCATCATAGGACTGATGGATAATTACCGGGAAGGAGAAAGCGGGGCAATACAGGTCATATTTAAGAAAAGTGGAAACGGCTGGGCCGAGAGTATTATCCGCTCAGTTACCAATGAATATGGAGATCCCTTCTTTGTCGACGCTCCTGATATGCTGCCACTGGCAAAACAGAAGGTAGTAAGCCCTTTGTATGGCGTAGTTATCAGGATTATTGGAAGTAGTGAATTCACTGCTCTGCACTTAAGTGAAGCAATACGGCATATTTCACGAAGCCAGGGCAACCAACTGATACCCCTTTCAAATAACTGGTATGACAATGAAAGACATTGTGAAGATGTACTTTTAAGGCAATCTCACCGGCTGGGGATGCTTTTAAACAGTAAAGAGCTGGCAACGCTGGTACATTTTCCATCAGCTTCAATTACCTCTTCAAAGATTGAAAGAGATGCAGGGAAGACAAAGAAAGCGCCTGGGATAACCAAAGGTCATTCATTTGTATTGGGAACTAATATCCATCAGGGAGAAAAGGTAGCTGTTACAACCTCAAATAATCAGCGATTAAAACATACCCATATAATAGGTGCAACAGGAACAGGTAAGTCAACACTGTTAGAGCAAATGATTGTACAAGATATTGAGCAGGGTAATGGCATAGCTGTACTTGATCCCCATGGTGACCTCATTGAATCAGTACTAAGATATATACCGGAGAGAAGAATCAACGATGTCTTACTGATCGACCCCACAGACACAGCCTACCCGGTTGGATTAAATATCCTGACTGCACATTCTGACATTGAAAAGGAAATCTTGTCTTCTGATTTAGTAGCAGCTTTTAGAAGGCATTCCACCAGTTGGGGAGATCAAATGAACAGCGTATTTGCCAATGCTATCTTGGCCTTCTTAGAAAGTACAGAAGGTGGGACACTGGCAGACCTGAGACGTTTCTTGATTGAGAAAAATTACCGTGATGAAGTACTTGCCACTGTTACCGACCCTACCATTGTCTACTACTGGCAGAAAGAGTACCCGTTATTAAAATCAAATTCCATTGGCTCAATACTAACTAGGCTCGATAGCTTCCTTCGCCCGAAACTTATCAGGAATATGGTGGCCCAGAAAAAGAGTATTGACTTTGACAGATTAATGAGTGAGAAGAAGATAATTCTCATAAAGCTTTCCCAGGGATTAATGGGAGAGGAGAACAGTTACCTTCTTGGAACATTCATAGTGGCAAAATTACAGCAGGCAGCTATGGCAAGACAGGCTCAGTCAGAATCATTGAGGAATGATTTCTTTGTTTATATAGACGAGTTCCAGCATTTCATTACCCCCACAATGGCTTCTATCCTGTCAGGGGCAAGAAAATATCACCTGGGACTGATACTAGCCCATCAATCCATGCAGCAGTTAGGTAATGACAGTGATGTTGCAAGCTCTGTCTTAGCCAATGCAGGTACAAGAATATGTTTCCGATTAGGGGATGCCGATGCCAGGAAAATGGAAGAAGGCTTTTCTTTCTTTGAAGCTAAAGACTTGCAAAACCTTGGAATGGGAGAAGTGATAATGAGGGTTGACAAGCCGGAGAATGATTTTTCGCTGACAACGAATCAACTTCCAAAAGCAACAATTCCTGAGAATGTTCAATCCCAAATAATTGAATATTCAAGGGAAACCTATGGAACACCACAACAGGAAGTGGAGACAATGCTTAAAGTAACGATGAAGTTACCGGAATATGAGAAAGAAGAAACAAAACCTACCGTTCCAAAATATGTTGAGACCGAAGTAAAGGCAGATGAACAATTAAAAAAAGAAGAGCCACAATATGTACCTAATTCTTCACTACCATTGAAAGAAATGGATCCAGTACCAGATTTTCTTATAACAAAAAAGGAAGAAAGCCAGCATAGGTACTTGCAAGCACTAATAAAGAGGATGGCAGAAGACAAGGGGTATAGGGCAACAATAGAAGAAATAACACCAGACGGAAAAGGAAAAGTTGATGTCGGATTACTTCGTAATGATAGACGAATTGCCTGTGAAATTTCCATTACAACAACGGATATCTGGGAGGTTCATAATGTTGAAAAATGTCTTGCTGCAGGATACGAAACTGTTATCGTTTGTTCAAATGATAAGAAAAACCTAGAGAAGATTAAGAAATTAATACAAGAAACATTTGATCTTGATACACAAACAAAAGTATTAACTCTTGAACCAGAAGGGTTATTTCTCTATTTGGATAAACTGGCTGCTGTAGAAGTTGGTAGTGAAGAAAGAATAAATGGCTTTCGGGTTAAGGTATCGTATAATGCAGTTCCACAAGAAGCTGCGAAGCAGAAGAAAGATCATATTGTCAAAGCTATCGTTGATTCAGTTCGAAAGAAGGGTAAGAAAGAATAAGTAATTAAATACAAACTTATGAGACAACTAATACAAAAGATAAAACTTCCAACCAAGAAAAGTGTTACAAACTCTCAGAAAGCTACTCCTTGGACATTTGGCAACAAAGTCCTTTACAATCTATGTAGGAGAAACTTTACTCACAAAAGTCCTGATATTATTCTTGCCAAAGTATTGCTAATCGGGCGCTCATATTCTGTCGCTTTAGATCGGAATAAAAATAAAAGAAAGAAGAAAGGGGATAATTTTTACCTGAAAACTGTAGTGCCAAAGTTTAAAAATATGAAGATTGATTCTCATTTAGCAGAACTTATTAGGTATAAAAAAATTACAGATAAAAATATTCCTGAAATTCTTAAGTTACATCAGTATCTTCTTAAGAAGCTTAACACTATTACCAAGCATGATAAAAGGTCATTTAGCTCCAAATACCTGCACTTTCATCTGCCCCATTTATTTTATATTTATGATAGCAGGGTAGTAAGTGCAATAAGGAAATATGTTAGTCGGTTACCATCGAATCTACAAAAGCTTGCAAATAACAAGAATATTGATAAGAACTATGCCGTATTTTTTTATAAATGTCATTGCCTTAGGAAAGAAATAAACCGTAGCTATTTAAAAAAAATTACACCCAGGCAATTAGATAATTTATTACTAAAGACGCCAATTTTAAAAGGGAGTGAAAATGATTATTTGCTAAATTAATGTTCAATGAATAAAAGTGATGCCTTAATAGTGTATAAAGGGTATATACCAGATGAAATAATTTCAGAATTCACCCAAGTAATCAGTGATAGCGAATTACTTTTGAGAATTGCAACAAAAAAAGAAGAGGATGAATATTACAATTTTGATGGAGAGATATATGATATTGTAGTTTATATAAAGACGCATTGGGCTGAATTTATAGCTAATGGTTTTGTCGCGCCTTTAATCGGAGGAATATTTGTAGTAACAATTAAGACTTTATGGCGAGGTTTGAAAAACCTAAAGTTTTATAAGAATAAAAAGTTTGATATTTCTGAAGGTAAGAAAAGGAATATACTCATACGAATTGGCGACGAAAATAAATCTATTGAAATATTTATAGAAGAGAATTTTGAGTTAGATGATTCTGAAAGAGTTATTCAGTTGTTTGGCAAATTGCTTGAGCCGGAAAAATTGAATGCCTTTCTAAGTAATCCAGACTATTTTCAAGACTTAAAGGGAAAGCCCAAAATCAGGATTGCATTTAACTCCGAAACTCAGCAGTGGGAGATTGTAAACTATAAAAAAATACGTCTAGAATTTGAAAAATTCCTGAGAGATACTCGCGATAAATTTGAAAACTAAGTCGATACACTTTTAGTAATCACCCGATGAACCTTTTTCGCCTACAAACCACTGTTCTTTGTTTTTGAACAGAACGTTGAAGGTAGTCAGAGACCCATAAATCCGGGTGATATATTGTTGAAGGTTAACTTTATCCTCATCAGTCAAGATCTTATGGGCGTTAACCTGCTGTTCTAATACGCGAAGCCTATCACGAAGCATTACGATTTTATGAAAAAAAGCATCAATAGGTACTTCCTTCGGCTTAAGAGATTTATCAGCAGGTTGGAGTAACATCATACCGCCGAGCCATTTTTCTCCTAGTGGAACTATTTCGGTTAACCCACCCCAGAGACGCAGGATTTTCAAAAGTGATATTTCAACTTCAGAGTGGGTTTCTATTTCTTCAGTGACATTTTCAGGAATAATCTCATCTAGCTTCTCATCTGTTTTATCAATTTCCTTTACTCCATGATGAATGAATGAGATAAGGTAGGTGGCATACTTTATTCCGACAATGACCCCGGGGCCATATTGGGAATGTTGAAGGCGAGTGCCAATACCAAGAACCAACTGTTCCATATTGAATTTGTTTTGACTAATTTATTGCTCAAACAAATATACTAATGTGAATGAATGGTAACAAGATAATACTCTTGTGTATGCTAGGCATTATCTTCAAGATGTTTAAACGCCAAGTAACCAAGCTGTGCGATTAACAGCCCGATGCCACCCAAAGCAATACATTGTTCATTGAATTGCTCATCAAGTTTTCGACGCGAGTGAAAATCGTTAATTGCAACTTTCTGCTTTTCTGAAAGTACCCGGTATGGCTGGGAAGAAGATACCGGATTTTCGTATTCGAATTTCGGATTCTGGATCATTTCAACCGATTTTGCAGTTGCGGGGAGACTGTTATAGAAAATGCTTTCTCTGAGTTGAAAGAAAAAATAGAATTCTCTGGATAGAAAGTATGGGCGTATTACGAAAGAATGTTGGTTTTTCATGTTTTTAGATTTTATAATTATCGTGTAAATACCATACCGAAGCCGTCAAACTGAAATATTGGCAGAATCGTATTAAAAAACCCCTCAAGAAAGAGAGGTTTTACAAATTAAGAAATTGTCTTTAAAATTTCATTGAGTTTGAGTGCTTGTTCTGAATGTATAGGCTTTGCTTTGTTACGTTCCCAAGTACCAACCGTACATCCTGCCGCTCCAATTATTTTACCAAATACTTTCAAGGTAAGCCCATGTTTAAAGCGATACTTTTTGATTCTTCCACCCAAGCTTTCTGTCTCATGGTCAAACGGGTAATAACCTAAAAAGTCAATAATCTTGGGGTAATGGTAAACGAAAGGCCGAAGGTTATTATGCTCCCATTCCCGAAGCGTCCACCGGCTAATGCCTAAAGTTTCTATTACATCCTTGATAAGAATCTTGCGCTCTAACCGTGCATGTTTTAAGTGATCTCCTATGGTTCTCAGCTCGTTAGGGAACAAACGGGTATCGGGTAAAGGCACAGAAACAGCCAAAGTGGAAAAAGGGATTGCAAGAGGTGTGCTGCAGCCGGGTGCCAATACCCAATGTTGTCTGATCCATGCTTTTTATTTTTTTGTAAACTCATAAGGATTGTATTCAACAAAGTCTGCCACTTTCACGGTGACGCCCGTTACCTTTCCGTTTTGTACGGTAAAGGGGAATACAGCTTTGCTGAAAATGGGATCGGAAAAAGTGACGTAGAAACGATTGCCGCCCAGCGATTCAAGTTTTGCATACATATTAGGATGATGGGAGAAGCGCATGCGCAATTCGCTGTTTTCTATCACCACTTTCATGTCGCCGTACACATCATTGAAATAATTCCCGGTATAGGCAGCCAGTGGTAACTGTGTCGGCAGCTTCAATGCAATCGAGTCTTTAAATTTTTTCTCTTCCTTTTGCTCATTCTTTGACCTGGCATCATTGAAACCCAAATATGCTTTGCTGTAGTTACGGTAGGGGTTGCCCAGGTAGGCATCTGCAATTTCCCATTTCAATGCTTCATAAAATGTATTGGCGTCAGTATTGGTAAATACAATAATGCCCAGCTTTTCTTCCGGTACCAGTGTTACACTCGTTACAAACCCGTTTACACCACCCGTATGTGATACCATTTTACGGCCGCTGTATTCTTCCAGGAACCATCCCAACCCATAAAGGGCAAAATGTCCCTTATTGTACAAATACCTGCCATTGCCGAGAATGGAATGCGGCAGCCATGTTTGTGCAATCGCCGATGCAGGCACCACCTGTGTGCCATTGTATTTACCATTGTTTAATTGCATCATCACCCAATGGCTCATATCGCTGACCGAAGAGCTGATACTGCCTGCAGGGGCCAGGTTGTCAATCACACAGAAGGGAATTTTTTCAACAACACCATTTACCAGGGTATGTGGTGCGCATTTGTTGGGAGCCGCGGGCATGTCTTTGCTCAGTGCAATCGTATTGGGCATGCCCAGCGGCAGGAATAATTTTTCCTTAATAAAGTCTTCCCACTGTTTGCCGGTGACACGCGGGATGATTTCACCTGCGGTAAGAAATGCTGCATTCGTATATCCCCAGTTGGTGCGAAATGGATACACTGCTTTGATATGGCTCATCTTTTCTATCACTTCTTTGCGGGAAAGATTGCTGGTCCAGTAGGTAAAATCACCCTGGAATGTTTGAAACCCAAGGCGGTGACAGAGCAAATCGCGGATGATGGCCTGTTCGCCTGCTGCTTTGTTATTAAGTTTAAACTCCGGGATCCATTTGGTTACTTTATCGTCGAGGGATAATTTTTTTTCGGCATCCAGCAGGGCGATCGCTGTTGCGGTAAATGCTTTAGAATTGGAGCCAATCATGAACAAAGTGTTTTCATCCACCTTATCGGAACCATTCAATTCTTTCACACCATACCCCTTCATCAATACTACTTTCCCGTTTTTGACAATACATACTGCTACACCGGGAATGCTCCAGTCCTTTAAACCACGCTCTACATAGCTGTCGAGACTGTCTTTTACAAATGAAGGGATGCTGTCGGTTTGTGAAAACAGGCTGACAGGTAAAAGACCGGTGATGATTAAAATGCACAGAAACTTTTTCATACAAATGCAATTAGGGTGGTGAAAGATGTTTTGTTTTCTTAGTAAATTTTTTTCGGATAACAGCCATGAATACCGGAATCAGCATGGGGCTCATCCGGCCGAATATGGCGAGTGGCAAACTAAGGGATACAAACGAGCAAAGTAACAAACCGAATAAAAATACACCCGGTACAACCAATGAACGGAGCAGGAACATTTTTTTTAATTCAGGTGAAAGCGCCGGTGACGACACATGGTGCGAAGGTTGTCCAATATACTTCCAGAGACGGTAATTCATCAATGCGGTAAAACAAATATTGGCAACGTATACAGTATAAGGAACAATTAATTCAATATGATGGGCGTATTCACCATACAGCCCCGAACTGAACGGCATCAGCACAATCGACAGCAGGAAAAATAAATTCAGCCATATCAACTGCGGCGTATAATCGGTTACATAACTAAACATGCGGTGATGGACGGTCCAGTACAGCCCTATGATAAAGAAACTGATCAGGAAACCGGAGAACTTGAAAATTAAATGAAACATTTCCGATAACAGTGCTCTGTCGGTTACGTCCTTTTCAATAACGGGAACTTTTATTTCAATCACCAGCAAGGTAAGGGCGATGGCAAATACTGCATCACTGAAAAGAATCATTCTTTCCAGTTGGAATTCTTTTTTTAATTCATTGTGCAGGTGTTCACTCATGGACGGGGATTAGAAATTTAGTTGATGATTGCCTGGTACACCATTACCTGGAATTTTTCGTGCAAATCGCCGTGGCTGTTGGGAAATATATTCAGGAAGAGTTGCGCCACAATTTTTTCCTTTGGATCAATCCAGTACGAAGAACTGAACATACCTCCCCATAAGAATGAACCCGTTTGACGGGGCGAATGCGCACTTCCTTTTTCTGTTACTACTTCAAACCCCAAACCAAATTTGTCGCCATTGCCTACCACCAAATCATTGATCTGGTTGGTGGTCATCATGCGGACACTGTTCCTGCTCAGTATTTTTTTGCCGTTGTACGTGCCACCATTCAGCAACATTTGCATAAATACCGCATAGTCGTAAGCGGTAGATGAGAGACCGCCGCCACCGGAATAGTAAGTGCCATCAGAATTTGGATAGTCCCTGTCAAAATCGCCATTGATGGATATATGTGGTTCCATTTTTACCGCATGCTTTGTAGAGTCTTCTGTATACAAAGTGGCCAGTCTTGCATGTTTTTCCTTTGGCAAATAAAAATAAGTATCCTTCATGCCAAGGGGCTCAAATATCATCGTACGGAAAAAATCACTTAATGATTTACCGGATACTACTTCAACAAGGTATCCCAGTAAATCGGTATTGAGGCCATAGGTAAATTTTTCACCCGGCTGGTGAAACAAAGGCACTGAACCCAGCTTCTTCATTTTATCAGCCAGCAAAATTTTGCCAACACCAATACCACCCACTATTCCTGCTTTGGCATAAATGGCATTCATGGTCTTGCTGCCAATCTGTGCATAACCAATACCGGAAGTATGCGTGAGCAAATCACGGATGGTAATTTCGCGTGTGGCCGGTACCGTTGTATAGGAAGAATCGGCTTCGTTGAATTTATCCAGCACTGTTTGTTTTTTAAACTCGGGAATATATTTACTGACAGGATCGTCCAGTAAAATTTTTCCTTCCTCGTACAGCATCATCACCGCTACACTGGTAATTGCTTTTGTTTGTGAAGCAATGCGGAATATCTCCTCTTTCTTCATCGGTGTTTTCTTTTCCACGTCGTCAAAGCCAATTGCTTTGTAATACACCAGTTTTCCATTCCGGTACACGATGGCGACTGCGCCGTTGAGCCATTTGTTATTGATGTACGATTCTATCACCTGGTCGATTCGGTTCAGCCGCGCAGGATCCATTCCTCCTGCAGCAGGGGTGGGCTGCAAGGCGTTGACCTGGGCAATAACAATGATGGGAGATGCTGCAATACAGGCGATGCAAAGCATTGCAATGAATATTTTTTTCACATTGGTCAGTTTTGGTGAGGAAAGTAAAAGCCATTCAAGTTAATGAAAGCCGCTGAAAATAAAATACCGGTTTGTGGTAGAGGAACAGCAAGGGAGAAAAGATATTATTTCTGCCAGCGATCTTTTTTTCTCTTTTCGTAGAATTGCCAGGCGAGTTTGATGTATTCTGCAAACTCATAATCGGAAGAAGCAATGGCGAATTCGTAGGAAGGCCGGAAATTTTTCATAAAGTAATCCAATTCACCGCCGGTAAGACCGGTTATCTTCCTGACAAAAGGTTTTGTAAACCGGTGATCAATGTATTTATCCTGTTCTTCCTGTATCAGTCTTTGCTGGAAAGCTGCCATCCGCCGGTTCTTCCGGAAACTAAACATATTGATAAGCTGATCAAGGTCGAGACCCACACCAAAGCCACCGGAAGATGGATTGGTGATGGCAAGCCCGGGTTTGTGGTAATTAAAAGCCTTTGCATAATCGAGCCTGTTCTGTGTGGAATCAAATTTATAGTCACGCGGCACCACCCTTACCTCTTTTAATTCAACAACAGGAACATGCAGCGCTACTTCAAAGCTGTTGGGATTTGTAATTGTATTGACGGCAAACTTTGGTGTGGGCTTATTGAGATAGGAAAACCAGATGGAGTCCGATTCGCTGACGACGATGCTGTAATTGCCCAGGGAATCTGTTACCGTTCCGCCACCTGAACTGCTCAGTACACTTACACCGGGGAGAACCAGTTTGCGCGTCATATCGTACACCGTTCCTTTAATCATTACCTGGGAGAAAGCAGGTGCCGAAACCAACAGGGCCATTGACATCAGCATGAACCATATCTTTCTGTAAAACTGTTTCAACGATTATTTTTTCGGTGTGATATTAAGACAAGTTGCCGGGGTTATAAAGCAAGCGCGCCCTTTTAACGATGATTTTGCGTTTTAATGACTTTTTCTATAACAGCAGGATAATGGGCATGTTCGAGCTGGTGGATTTTTTTGGCCAGCGATTCGGCGGTATCGCCTGGCTCCACTTTGCAATATGCCTGGAAAATGATGCCGCCATGATCATACACTTCATCTACATAATGTATGCTGATGCCGCTTTCTTTTTCTTTATTGCTGATAACGCTTTCATGAACAAATTGTCCATACATGCCTTTCCCCCCATATTTTGGTAAAAGGGCAGGGTGTATATTGATGATCTTTTCTCTGTATGCGGCAATCAGCGAAACAGGAATTTTCCATAAAAAACCCGCCAAAACGATGAAATCTATGCCTTTTTGCTTCAATTCATCGGCATAACCGTTGCCCCGGAAGAATTTCTCTTTTTCAATAATTAATGCGGGGATACCTGCTTTGGCGGCAATGGACAGTACACCAGCCCCCGGTTTATTACAGACCACCAGGCTGGTACGGATAGTAGGGTGATCTTTAAAATAGGCAATGATTTTTTCTGCGTTGGAGCCTGCGCCAGAGGCAAAGATGGCAATACTTGTCATGCCCAAAACTACGGCAGGGGGTTGACAAATAAAAAGGCGTCCCTGGACAAGGACGCCGGTCTCTATGATCCTAAAATCAATTTGTATGTAGTAATAACTAATATGTATGACCGAAATTGCGGCATATAAACAAACACTTAGCGCTCTAAGAGGCTAATTACTTATGTGTTGGGTCTTTTTTGCGAAACAGGCGGCCAAACCAGCGCCATATTTTCTTTTCATAATTCCAGAAAAAGCGAAACTGTCCGAAAAAGAAGGCTACAATTAATATAATAACCTGGTAGCCGAATAACAAAACAGCCAGCCGCAGCAGGAGTTTCCAAAGCCAGAAGCTGGAGGCCTCCATACCCAGCAAACCCGTGATGGTTTTGGATAAATAAGCAGTGGCGGTGCCCGTAATGGCGAACACGCAAAGGACGAGGAACAGTTGCCAGCCGCTCAATTTCCATTTTTGCTGAA
Organism: Chitinophagaceae bacterium; assembly: GCA_044223995.1. GTDB lineage: Bacteria > Bacteroidota > Bacteroidia > Chitinophagales > Chitinophagaceae > JACMLD01. The sequence goes on along the minus strand of JBGALE010000002.1, from coordinate 991,649 downwards.
GTCGTTTAAACATATAATTGCGCAAAGTTGTGTGCAAAATGCATCGCATCCAACTTCATTTATATCACAACTATTCTGTTGACAAAATAATGACATGAATCAAATAAAAGGTTGCACAATCGGCTGAAACCCACGCCAGATGCGGGAAAAAAAATTTCTGGCCTGTTGATATTTTGTTAAAATCCTGACTTATTTTTGCAGCCGGTTAAGGAGATTTTTCCACATTTTCACCCGATATCTTTGAGCTTATGATTCATCATAGACCGACTGCAAAAAAGTTCCTGTTAAGTTTCCTTTTTCTGTCCGTTTTTTCGTTTGTTGTGAGTGCCCAGGATGGAAAAGCTTTGTTCCAGAATAACTGTGCGGCCTGCCACCATCCGATCAAAGATGGAACGGGTCCGGCGCTCCAGGGAATTACGCAACGTGTTCCTGATAAAAAACTCCTTCACGCGTGGATTAAAAATAACCAGGCTGTACTGGCATCCGGCAATCAATATTTTACCCAGCTTTATAATTCACGTAATAAAACTGCGATGAACCTGTTTACAGGTTTATCTGATGCAGAAATAGATGCCATTATTAATTATGTTGAAACGTATAAGGCACCTACAGTTCCAACAGATGGCGGTGGCAGCAAAGTACCTGAAAGTGATAACTCACTGTTATATGGTATCCTTACCCTGATCCTCGCGGTTATTACACTTATATTATTACAGGTTAACAGTAACCTGAAAAAATTATCAGACGATAAAGAAGGCGTACCTGCCAGCGAGCCGGTTCCATTCTACCGCAACAAAGCTTATATCGCCACTTTTGCCGTTATATTATTTATCATTGGCGGATACTATACCATACAGGGTGCGATTGGACTGGGCCGCAACAAAGATTATCAGCCCGAACAACCGATTTATTATTCACATAAAGTACATGCGGGCAACAACCAGATAAGCTGTTTATACTGTCATGGTGGTGCTTATGAAGGCAAACATGCCAACGTGCCTTCCTTAAATGTGTGTATGAATTGTCACATGTCGATCAGCGAATACAGCGCTGCCAGTGAAAAAATATACCGTGAAGATGGAACCGAAGTCAATGGTACTGCGGAAATTCAAAAAATTTACAAAGCCACCGGTTGGGATCCCACCGCAAAAAAATATACAGGACAGGAACAACCCATCGAATGGGTTAAAATTCACAACCTGCCTGATCATGTTTATTTTAACCACTCACAGCATACACGCGCAGGAAAGGTACAATGTCAAACCTGCCATGGCCCCATCCAGGAAATGGGAGAAGTAAAACAGTTTGCCGATTTGAGCATGGGCTGGTGTATCAACTGCCACCGCGAGAGCAAGGTAAACTTCTACAATCCTGAAACTGGTGAGGGAAACAAGTTCTACAGCATTTATGAGAAATTTCATAACGATATCAAGAATAAAAAAGTAGATAGCGTCACTGTAGAAATGATTGGTGGAACAGAGTGCCAAAAATGTCACTATTAAATATTTCCGGCGGTTCGGAACCGAAAGCTAAGCATCAAAACTAATTGCTTTTTCCCGGCCTGTTTACCGTTGTAATTTTCAAATTTGTCAAATTGAAATAATGGAGCAAAAAAAGTACTGGCAGAATTTCGGTGAGTTCAACAACTCAGCATCTTTTCAGGAACAGGCGAAAGACGAATTTCGTGAAGAGCTGCCGTTTGAAGGAATGGAAAGCATCGCTGATGCCAAAACTCCCCGCAGAGACTTTTTAAAATATGTAGGATTCAGCACTGCTGCCGCAGCCATTGCTGCCGGTTGCCAGGTGCCGGTAAGAAAAGTAATTCCTTACGTCAACAAACCACAGGATCTTGTTCCAGGTATCGCCAATTATTATGCGACCACCTTTGTTTCCGGCAGCGATGTCATTCCTGTTGTAGCGAAAGTAAGGGATGGCCGCCCGATAAAAATAGAAGGAAACGATCTTTCTCTTTTCTCCAAAGGCGGAACGACTGCACGTGTACAGGCTTCTGTGCTCGATCTGTATGATACCGCGCGTTTGCGTCACCCGATGGCAGACGGCAAAGAAGTAAGTACACTGGAACAATTTGACAAAATGGTAGGCGATGCCATCAATGGCGCTTCTGTTGTGTTGTTAACCCCTACCATTACTTCACCCACTACCAAACAAATCATTGCTGAATTTTTAGCAAAATATCCCGGCAGCCGCCATGTTCAATACGATGGTATTTCATACAGCGGCATATTGCAGGCCAATGAAGCCACCTATGGCAAAAAAGCGATTCCTTCTTATCATTTCGAGAAGGCAAAAGTTATTGTAAGCCTGGGTGCTGATTTCCTGGGTACATGGCTCAGCACGGTAGAATACCAAAAAGGATATGCTGCCGGCCGCAAGATTGATGAGAAGAACCCCGAAATGAACAAGCATTACCAGTTTGAAAGCCTGATGAGCATGACTGGTGCCAATGCAGACGAACGATATACACACAAACCTTCTGAAGCAGGTGCAGTGGCTGCAGCATTGCTGAATGCCATCAACGGCCAGGCGGTAAGTGGTGTAAGTGATAAAGTGAAAAAAGGAATTGAAAAAGCAGCAAAAGATTTACTCGCCAATAAAGGTGCTTCCCTGGTAGTAAGCGGAAGCAATAACATGAATGTACAGGTTATTGTAAACGCCATCAATGAAGCGCTGGGTGCCAATGGCACTACTATCAACTGGTCAAGCCCCTTGCAAACAAAGCAGGGTGTTGACAGCGATATGGCAACACTGGTGGCAGATATGGAAGCAGGAAAAGTAGGCGCATTGCTTATTTTTGATGCCAATCCATCGTACGATTATTTTGATGCAGACAAGTTTACCGCAGCATTAAAGAAAGTAAAAGTATCTGTTTCATTCAATGAAAGAATGGATGAAACAACGTCAAACTGCAAATATGTTTTACCCGCACACCATTACCTGGAAAGCTGGGGTGATGCAGAGGTAAAACCTGGCTATTTTAGTTTTAGCCAGCCAACGATCAATCCTTTGTTCAAAACACGCCAGTTGCAGGATACCCTCCTGAAATGGAGTGGCAGCACCACTGCATACCATGACTATTTTAAACAATACTGGGTGGGAAAACTGGGTGGTGAAGAGGCGTATGTAAAAGCACTGATGAATGGTGTGGTAGAAACAGAAGCTGCTGCTGGTGGTGCTTCATTCAGCAATGCAAAACTTGCAGAAGCAGTGAGTGCAGTCAGCAGTGCGAAGAAAGGCGGAAAATACGAACTGGTATTGTACCAGAAAGCCATATTCGGTGATGGCCGCCAGGCAAACAACCCATGGTTGCTGGAAATGCCGGACCCGGTGACAAAAGCTACCTGGGACAATTATGTAATGATATCCCCGTCACTCGGCAAGGAATTACTGGGTGTGGATTTGATGGATAAGAACCAGGTTAAGAAAGCGAATGATTACGAAGTGAACCCCGGCAAAGCGGTGGTAAATGTCAAGGTGGGCAACAAGCAAATTTCACTGCCTGCATTGATTGTGCCGGGACTGGAACCAAATACCATTGGTATCGCCGTTGGTTATGGAAGAATTGCCAGTGCAGGACGTGCAACAGTAGGTGCTGGTAAAAATGCCTACCAATTGGCTACCGGTACCGATTGGAATATTTCAGATGTCAGTATTGAAAAATCAAACGAAGCTCCCTATAAAATTGCCCAAAGCCAAACACACAGTTCTTACGAGGGACGCGTAGAGGCAGTAAAAGAAGTAACCCTCGAAGATTTTAAAAAGAAACCAACCGAAATACTCGATGACAGGGCAAAGGAACTGAAGCCATGGGGCGGTTTGGAAAATTATGACAAGCAGGGTACCATTTATCCCTACTACGATAAGCCCGGCATCAAATGGGGCATGAGCATCGATTTAAACAGTTGTTTTGGTTGTGGCGCCTGCGTGGTAGCCTGTACGGCAGAAAACAATGTGGCAGTGGTTGGTAAAAGTGAAGTGCTCCGTTATCATGATATGGCATGGTTGCGCATTGACCGTTATTTCAGTGGCGATCCCAGTGATGCCGACAGCATTCAAACGATTTTCCAGCCAATGCTTTGCCAGCATTGCGACAATGCTCCCTGCGAAAACGTTTGTCCGGTTGCTGCTACCAACCACAGCAGTGAAGGATTGAACCAGATGACATATAACCGTTGTATCGGTACAAGGTATTGTGCCAACAACTGTCCTTATAAAGTTCGCCGCTTCAACTGGGCCGATTATACCGGTGCAGACAGCTTCCCGAACAACCAGGATCAGGTAATGGTAGGCCACCTGGATGATACCGTTCACATGATGAACGATGATTTAACCAGGATGGTGCTGAACCCGGATGTTACGGTACGCAGCCGTGGTGTGATTGAAAAATGTTCTTTCTGCGTACAGCGCCTGCAGGAAGGAAAGCTGAAAGCGAAAAAAGAAAACAGGACACTGGCCGACAGCGATGTGAAGACAGCTTGTCAGCAGGCCTGCTCTGCCAATGCCATTGTGTTTGGTAATGTAAATAATAAAGACAGTGAGGTAAGTACCGTGCGTCGTGACAATACACACCGCCTGTTTTATTCACTGGAGCAATTACACGTGTTGCCGAATATTAATTACCTGGCAAAAGTGCGCAATACAGAAGTTGCCATTGGATTGCCAAAGGAAGAAGAGCAAAAGGTGGAGAATAAGGAAGAAAAGACGCATGCATAACTGACATGATGGGTTACCTGCTGCAGGTATGCAGGTTTGATAAAAAGAGAATCGAAAGTTCATTTTATAAAATAATCAGCCGGTGAGTTCAAACCATTGGCCAACAGCTTAAGATTATGTCATTACTCAGATATGAATCCCAGGTTCGTGAACCATTAGTAACGGGTACTAAAACTTACCACCAGGTAACAGAAGATATCATACGCCCGATAGAAATGAAGCCAAGTGTACTTTGGTACATTGGTTTTATTATTTCCGTCGGCCTGCTGTGCTTTGGTATATTCTCTGTGACAATGGAGGTTACCTATGGGGTCGGTCAGTGGAACCTGAATAAGACCATCGGTTGGGGTTGGGATATCACCAACTTCGTTTGGTGGGTCGGTATTGGTCACGCGGGTACATTGATTTCTGCGATTCTTTTGTTGTTTCGCCAGGGTTGGAGAACGGGTGTAAACCGTGCGGCTGAAGCGATGACCATCTTTGCGGTAATGTGCGCGGGCCAGTTTCCCATCTGGCATATGGGTCGTGTATGGATGGCTTTCTTTGTATTGCCATACCCAAATACACGCGGTCCTTTGTGGGTTAACTTCAACTCTCCATTGCTTTGGGACGTATTTGCCATCTCTACATATTTCACTGTTTCATTATTGTTCTGGTACAGCGGTCTCTTGCCGGATTTGGCCAGTGTACGTGACCGTGCAAAACTGAAATGGAGAAAGTTCATGTATGGTTTGCTCAGTTTTGGATGGACAGGTTCTACCAAACACTGGCAGCGTCATGAAAGTTTATCACTGGTGTTGGCTGGTTTGAGTACACCACTGGTATTGTCGGTACACACGATAGTATCCTTTGACTTCGCAACTTCTATCGTTCCCGGATGGCATACTACCATCTTCCCTCCTTATTTCGTGGCGGGTGCGATATTCTCAGGGTTTGCCATGGTGCAAACACTGTTGATCGTTACCAGGAAGGTGTTGAAACTGGAGGATTACATTACGATGGAGCATATTGAGGTAATGAATAAGGTTATTGTACTGACAGGCTCTATTGTGGGCGTGGCTTATATAACAGAGTTGTTCATTTCCTGGTATGGTCAAAACCCCTACGAGGCAGCAGCCTTTAGAAACAGGTGGGATTTGACAACGCCTTATGCATGGAGTTACTATATCATGATGGGTTGTAACGTACTCAGCCCGCAGGTATTCTGGTTCAAAAAACTGAGAAGGAATATTTTACTCACCTTCTTTATGAGTATCCTGGTAAACGTGGGTATGTGGTTTGAACGATTTGTGATCATCGTTACTTCTGTATACCGCGATTACCTTCCGAGTAGCTGGAGTACGTATTATGCACCCAGTATTTTCGAGGTAGGATTTTATCTCGGAACATTTGGTTTGTTCTTTACCTGTTATTTCCTGTTTGCAAAATTCTTCCCGGTCATTGCACTGGCGGAGATTAAACATATCCTGAAGAGAAGTGGTGAAAGCTTTAAAGAAAATATGGGAGCATTGGATGCACAGACGGCAGATGCGTTTATGCATGACCATGCACACGATCACGGAGCATAATAAAACTGATTAAAAATAAATTCAGAACAGGATCTTTTGAGTGTTAACTATTGAATTGTTCAATTATGTCTGTAAAAAAATTTGTAGTAGGCTGTTTTGATGATGAAACAACATTGTTTGCAGGCGTGAAGAATGTCCGTAAAAAAGGATATAAGATTCACGATGTATACACACCGTTTCCTATTCATGGCCTTGATAAGGCAATGGGATTGCGCGACACCAGTCTGCATACTGCCGGTTTCATTTATGCCATTACAGGTACTGCTACTGCTCTTTCCTTTATCAGTTGGGTATTTACCAAAGATTGGCCTTTAAATATCGGTGGTAAACCGCATTTTGCCTTGCCGGCATGGGTACCCATCATGTTTGAGCTGACGGTGCTTTTTTCAGCAGTAGGTATGGTGCTCACTTTTTGTTACCTCTGCCAGATGGCGCCTTTTGTAAAAAAACACCATTTTCATTTGAGGGCGACAGACGATCTTTTTGTGATGGTGATTGAGTGTACCGAAAAAACCAATGAATCGGAGCTGTCTTCTTTCCTGCAAAGCAATGGAGCAAAAGAAGTAAGTGTACAGGAAGCAGAAACAGGCTGGTGGCTGGGCAGGTACGACAGGGATACCAAACCATTTGAAGTAAGGGAAGCAAACCCGGCAGCATAATTAGAAACGATATTTATCTTAAATACAGATGAAGAAATTATCCATCATAGCAAGCATCATAATAGTAGTTATCCTCGTGCAAAGCTGCAGCGAAGTTAAACGTGAGCCCAATCGTGTGTACATGCCCGATATGGCGTACAGCGTGGCGGTGGAAACTTATTCCGATCACAGCAGGCTGAAAGATTCAGGTATATTTTATAATGCCACACCTGTTGCCGGTACGGTTAAAAGAGGTGACGACGTGCACTATGAAATGCTGAAAGACACCACCGGTACTTATAATCTGTCCGGTAATTATAAAAATCCATTAGGCCCGCTGGATTCCCTGCAAATGGTGGAAGCAGAAAGGTTATACTTAGTGAATTGCGGTATTTGCCACGGACAGAAACTCGATGGTAATGGGCCACTTTATAAAGGAGGCCAGGGGCCGTTTGCACAGGCGCCGGCTAATTTTATTGATCCGGCAGCGGGTGGCGGTAAATATTTCGCCATGGCAGAAGGGACCATGTTCCACTCCATTACTTATGGAAAAAACATGATGGGCAGTTATGCATCGCAGGTAAATCCAAAGCAGCGCTGGATGATTGTTAGCTTTATTAAGTCAAAACAGGCGGCTGTAAAGCAGCCTGAAGCAACTGCAGCGACAACCACTGCAGCAAAAGCAGATTCATCTGCTGCAAAAAAATAAACAGCATTGTTATTCAGATTATACGATTTAAATTTTTAGAGAATGTCATTTAAAGAACAATTTGAAGTTCCCGCACGGTTCAAAACCTGGTCAATGGCCCTGATGGGTGTGGGTGTTGTTTCATTGCTCGTAGGTTTTTTCCTGTATGGCCGCGGAGATGAAGAGCACCAGGCAAGGTTCTGGGGCACATTGTTGCAAAACAGCGTTTACTTTTTGCTGGTAGTAAATGCAGCCATGTTCTTTATTTGTGCTACCACGCTGGCAATGGGCGGCTGGCAAATGGCTTTTCGCCGTGTATCAGAAGCTATTTCAGTGGCGGTTATTCCATTGGGAGTTATTGCACTCGTGGTATTGATGGCATTGATAATGGGACATCAGCACCATATTTATCACTGGCTGACACCCGGCGATGATAAAATATTAAAAGGTAAAAGCATTTTTCTGAATTCAACTTTCTTTACGGTTTGGACCATCCTTACCATTGGTCTCTGGATAGTGCTGGGTTATAAAATGCGCCAGCTATCCCGCGAGCTGGATGAAAATCCATTACCCAATGCAGCAGAAGGAAAGAAATATATTTTTAAGAATACCGTATGGGCTTCCCTGTTTATAGTATGGTTCGCTTTAACGGTAGCATCCACCATTCCCTGGTTGTGGCTGATGAGTATCGATGCACACTGGTATTCCACCATGTATAGCTGGTACACTTTCGCCAGCACATTTGTAGCAGGTATGGCATTGATTACATTGTTTGTTATCTATCTTAAAAATCTGGGATACCTCGAACTGGTCAATGAAGAACACCTGCACGATTTGGGAAAATTTATGTTTGCCTTTTCTGTATTCTGGACCTATCTCTGGTTCTCCCAGTATATGTTGATTTGGTACTCCAACCAACCGGAAGAAACCATCTACTTTGTGGACAGGATTGGTAACCACGAAAAATCAAACGGGTTCAAGGGCATTTTCTTCCTGAACCTTATTATCAATTTCCTTTGTCCGCTGCTGTTGCTGATGAGAAGAAGTTCGAAGCGGAATTATACCACCATGACTTTCCTGGCAGTACTTATCATTTTTGGTCACTGGCTGGATTTTTATCAAATGGTGTTCCCTGCTTTGACAAAAGATGCAAGCGGTCAAACGCATATACCAATGAATTTATTCGACTTTGGTATTGCGGCGGGATTTGTAGGGTTGATCCTTTTCTCCACCGGGCGAGCATTGACCAAGGCGCCGCTGGTAGCAAAGAACCATCCATTTATAAAAGAAAGCATTATTCACCATACATAATACAAGGACCTGCAGGAAAAACTATTTTAAAACATTGTATAAATTTTTAAGCGGTTATGTCAGTCACAACCATATTTATAATAGCGATTTTGTTGTTGGGGTTTCTTATTACGTTTCAGATTGCGAAGGCAAGTGAGTATGTGGGCGTATTAAAAGGCGAAAAGAAAACCTTTGAACAGAACAACCGCGTCAATGGATTCCTGTTGATCCTGTTCCTGGTAGGCGGCCTGATTGGTGTATACTGGTGCAACGAATTGTTTAGCGGAAAAATTTTGGGCGAAGCAGCATCTGACCACGGAGAAAAGATTGACAAGATGCTGTACATCACGCTGGCTATTACCGGTTTTGTATTCTTTCTGACTCAAATCCTGCTGTTCTGGTTTGCTTTTAAATACCAGTATTCTGAAAAAAGAAAGGCGCTCTACCTGCCACATAACAACAAACTAGAATTGATCTGGACCGTTGTTCCTGCCATATTCCTGACAGTACTGGTAGGCTTTGGTCTGTTTTACTGGTTTAAGATAACCGGCGATCCTCCCAAGGATTCAATGGTGGTGGAAGTGACCGGAAAACAATTCAACTGGTTGTACCGCTATCCCGGTAAGGACGGTGTATTTGGAAAAAAATATTATAAGAACATCAGCGATAAGGATGATAATTCACTCGGGTTGATTTGGGAAGATGTTCCCGCGCTCAACCTGAAAGCTGATAAGGCAGCACAGGATGATATTGTAAGCGATCAAAAATTAGTGCTGGTCGTCAATAAACCCGTAAAATTAATTATTGGTTCAAGGGACGTGGTACACGATGTGGGCCTGGTGCATTTCCGCATGAAGATGGATGCTGTGCCCGGAACACCAACAACTATGTGGTTTACTCCAAAGTTTACTACCAAAGAGATGAAGGAGAAAACACACAATCCTGATTTTGTATATGAAATCTCCTGCGATCAGATGTGTGGTAAGGGTCACTATTCCATGCGGGGGATTGTAGACGTGGTAACACAGGCAGAATTTGATGCCTGGATGATTTCTCAAAAACCAAAATACCAAACGGCAGTATTGGATAAAATGCCAAAACCAGCAGTTGATTCAGCGAAAACAACAGCTACTGCGCCCGCGGGAACAGTAGTGGCAAAAAAATAAATGGTGGAGAACGAACAGTAGGTCTATTAAGTCTTTGTTTAAACGAATTTGATTATGAGTAACGCAGCTAATATACACGGCGCAGAAGTGACAACCACACACGAAGTGCACCACGATGAACATCATGTTCATCATCATAAAGAGACGTTTATTACCAAGTATGTATTCAGCCAGGATCATAAAATGATCGCCAAACAGTTCCTGATTACTGGTATCATTTGGGCCATACTGGGTGGATTAATGTCGGTGCTATTCCGTTTGCAACTCGGTTATCCCGATCAATCCTTCCCCTGGCTGGAAGATATTCTCGGTCATTGGGCAAAGGGTGGTAAAATTCAACCGGAGTTTTATTATGCATTGGTTACCATGCACGGAACGGTGCTCGTGTTTTTTGTATTGACTGCAGGTCTCAGTGGTACATTCGCCAACTTTTTGATTCCATTGCAGGTGGGTGCCAGGGATATGGCATCACCGTTTTTAAATATGTTGTCTTACTGGTTTTTCTGGCTGGCCAGCGTTGTTATGCTGTCTTCTTTGTTTGTACAAACCGGACCCGCAAGCGGTGGCTGGACTTCGTATCCTCCATTGAGTGCATTGGGTGGTGCATCTGAAGGTTCAAAAGCAGGTATGGATTTGTGGATTACCAGTATGGCTTTATTTGTTGTCTCTTCTCTGCTCGGTGGTTTGAACTATATATCTACCGTACTGAACCTTCGCACAAAAGGTATGAGCATGACAAGGATACCGCTTACCATCTGGGCCTTGTTCTTTACTGCCGTATTGGGTGTGTTGTCGTTCCCTGTATTGCTCAGCGGTTTCATTCTTTTGTTATTCGATCGTCATGCAGGAACAAGTTTTTATCTGTCTGATATTTATCTCGCTTCCGGCCAGGCATTGCCCAACGAAGGTGGTAGTGCCATCCTGTACCAGCATTTGTTCTGGTTCCTCGGTCACCCGGAAGTGTATATCATTCTTTTACCTGCCATGGGTATGGTATCAGAAATATTGTCCACCAATTCGCGCAAACCGATTTTCGGTTATATGGCCATGATAGGTTCATTATTTGCGATTGCCATACTGGCGTTCCTCGTTTGGGCGCACCATATGTTTGTAACTGGTCTTAACCCATTCCTTGGTTCTGTATTTGTATTGCTCACATTGCTCATTGCAGTACCGAGCGCCATCAAAGTGTTCAACTGGCTCACCACGTTATGGAGAGGTAATATACGGTTTACACCAGCTATGTTATTTGCCATTGGTTTTGTGAGTTTGTTTATCTCCGGTGGTTTAACCGGTATCTGGCTGGGTAACTCATCTCTTGATATTCACCTGCACGATACTTATTTTGTTATCGCGCATTTCCATATTGTAATGGGTGTGGCGTCGTTCTTTGGAATGTTTGCCGGTATATACCATTGGTTCCCGAAGATGTACGGACGTTATTTAAACAACACGATGGCATACATCCATTTCTGGGTAACCATGGTGGGCGCTTATCTTATCTTCTGGCCTATGCACTATGAAGGATTAGCGGGTATGCCACGTCGTTATCTCGACTATTCCAACTGGGTAAGCTTTAACCAGTTTGGCGGTTTGAATCAATTCATTTCTATTGTAGCGATGATTGTGTTTGCAGTACAGTTGTTGTTTGTGTTTAACTTCTTCTATTCCATTTTCAAGGGAAGAAGGGTGACAACACAAAATCCGTGGGGTTCCAATACAATGGAATGGACAACACCGATTCGCCCGGGACATGGCAACTGGCCTGGTGAAATTCCTGAAGTACACCGTTGGGCATACGACTACGGTAAAGATGGAAGGGAGTTTATACCACAAACAGAGCCGATTGGGGCAAATGAAAGCGCTCATTGATATCCCGGTTTTTCCGGGAGACGAAGGGAAATAAAATCAGTTTCTTTATAGAATATGCCCTGGTCAGCATCGGGGCATATTGTTAGATGATTAAGTAGGTGGGAGTAAAGAAAAGTGTGAACAGGTTATTGGAATCGTGATGATGGAAACAAAAAAGATTATCGAATTAATGCAAAAAGAAACTAAGGATACTATACCAAGTTCTTTCTCATTGGCGGCTAAGCTGAAGGACTATATGATGCTGGTGAAATTCAGCCTCACATTCATGGTTGTCTTTTCTGCGGTGATTAGTTATTTGCTGTCACCAAAGATTGTCGACTACAATGTAAAAATGATCCTGTTGTTGTTTGCAGGTGGCTTCCTGATTACCGGCAGCGCCAATGCGATCAACCAGGTAGTGGAAAAAGATACAGATGCATTGATGAAGCGAACGGCGAAACGACCCGTGGCCAGCGGCAGGATGAGTGTGGCAGAAGGCTGGGCATTTTCCATCATCATCGGGGCAGCGGGTGTTGCAATACTGGCGTACTTTTTTAATTTTTTGTCGGCAGGACTGGCAGCATTCAGTTTGTTCCTCTATGCATTCATCTATACACCATTGAAAAAGGTAAATTCTATTTCAGTGCTGGTAGGTGCCGTGCCGGGTGCATTGCCTTGTTTGATTGGATGGGCAGCAGGAGCGGATGCATTGTCGGCAGGAGGATGGGCCTTATTTGCAATACAGTTCTTTTGGCAGTTTCCACATTTTTGGGCAATCGCCTGGATAGCGCATAAGGACTATTCCAATGCAGGTTTCAAGTTGTTGCCCAGTGTGCAGGGGCCGTCAAAATATTCAGCCATACAGGCGATCATTTATTCCCTGTTGCTGATACCGGTAGGTATGTTGCCTTATTTTACCGGCATGACCGGTTTGTTTAGTTTGATAGGTGTGTTGGTAACAAATATTTTCATGGTTTGGCAAAGCGTGCGGTTGTACAGGGAAATGGAAAAAAAGGCAGCACGCAGGGTAATGTTTAGCAGTTATATTTATTTGCCGGTGGTGTTGTTTTTGTTGCTGGCTGATAAAATAAAAGTATAAGAATAAATACGGGTTAAATATAAATGAACATGAGTGCAGTTATGAACAGTGCAGAAAAGCAGCGAAATAAAATACACCCGCATAAATTTACTTTATGGGTAGGCATCGGTAGTATTGTGATGATGTTTGCCGGATTTACCAGCGCCTATATTGTAAAGCGGGAGCAACCGGGTTGGCTTGGTTTCAGTATGCCGGTGATTTTTTGGTATTCCACTGCAGTGATGTTGATCAGCAGTCTTACCATGCAACTGACATTAAAAGCGTTTAAAGGCAGGGAAATGAACCGGTACAAAACCCTGCTCGGTATTACAACTGTTTTAGGAGTTCTTTTTATTGTTTTGCAATATATAGGGTATCACCAGTTGAACAAGGTTGGTGTACGGGTGGAAGGATCTGGTGCCGGTGTGTTTTTTATTATCATATTTGGTTTGCATGCATTGCATGTGCTGGGAGGAGTGGTAGCGTTGCTGTCAATGTTTTTAAAATCAAATAACAGCCGGATTCGCAGTTATAACCCGGTGCCGGTGGAAATAATGGGTACATACTGGCATTTTGTAGATTTATTATGGTTGTACCTGTTTGTTTTTTTTCTCTGGATACAATAGAAAGAAAGCATAAAAATATTTGAACCCAGTTGTTATAAAAACAATTACTTAACAAGCGCAATACCAGGAGCTGAACCTTTGAAAATTTGGTGATAGTTCGTAGGTTTGCCAACCAACTTAAAGCACTAACATGGCACAAGTAATGCAGGCGGATAAAAAATGGTGGGGCGGGGGCAGAAGCCCGTTCAACGTGGAATACGGAAAGTTGATGATGTGGTATTTCCTGATGAGCGATGCTTTTACTTTCGGCGCATTTTTGATTTCTTACGGCACCATCCGTTTTTCCAGCAATGCATGGCCTGATCCCAATCATGTATTCTCCTCCTTCCCTGGGTTTGGAAGCACACATATGCCATTGGTGTTCGTGAGTTTGATGACGTTCATCTTGATCATGAGTTCTGTAACCATGGTACTGGCAGTAGGGGCCGGCCATGCAAAGGACAGGAAGAAGGTAATGTTTTACATGGTACTGACTATTCTTGGCGGTATTGCTTTCCTGAGTTGCCAGGCATGGGAGTGGACGCACCTGCATGAAGAAGGCGCATGGTGGGGAAGAAACCCCTTCCTGAATTATGATGGCACACAATCTTCTACCAACTTTACCAATTTCTTTTTCACCATCACAGGATTTCATGGATTCCACGTTTTTTCCGGTGTGATCATTAATATCATTATGCTGATCATGACATATAAGGGTGTATTTGAAAGAAGGGGGCATTACCTGATGATTGAAAAGGCCGGATTGTACTGGCACTTCGTGGATTTGGTTTGGGTATTTGTATTTACCTGTTTCTACCTGTTTTGATAAAAATTATTTGCTTATAAAAACGAATTATGGAAAACGCACATTCAGCTACAGCACATACTGAAGAGCATAGTTTTGATACAAAAGCCATTTGGCGTACGTTTTGGATATTGCTGGTCATTACCTGCGTGGAATTGACCGTCGGTATGTTTATCGCACCGAGGTTTCCGCACCACATGAAAATCTGGTTCAACGTACTGTACATCATCCTTACAGCAGCCAAGGCATTTTATATCATTGCAGAATTTATGCACCTGCGTCATGAAATCAAAAACCTGATCATGACGATCGCGGTCCCTGCATTATTATTCCTGTGGTTTATCGGCGCTTTCCTGTGGGACGGAAATTCTTACAAGAACCTGCGTAATAACTACGACAGAAACCACCTCGAACAAAGCAAGGAGAAAATAGAAAAGAAAGAACACAATCAGGAGGGGCAAAAACCCGGTGCGTTGGATTAATGAGTGTGTCAGCAATAAAAACATTATCGTTATATCAACCATCGTCGCCGACGATGGTTTTTTATTCAGACTAAATTCAAATACGTGAGCTCGAAAGCCTTGATAGCCCTGTGTATCGCGATCCTGATGCCGGTAATCAGCTACATGCTGGTAAAATATTATGGAGATAACGCAGTGGCTATGCCACGCCGGTATTACGAAGATTCCATCATTACCAAAGTGACCAATGGAAAAGAAACCAGCGATACTGTCTGGCACAAAGTAGCGGATATTACTTTGCAAAATCAGTTGGGAAATACTGTTTCACTGAGCGATTTAAAAGGTCGGGTTATTGTAGCAGATTTCTTTTTTACAAGATGCCCTTCTATTTGCCCAAAGCTTACGCTGAATATGCGCAAACTGCAAAATGCGCTGAAGCTAAAAGACGATATGAAACGGATCGATACCACGTTTGTACAGTTTCTGTCGTTTTCTGTGGATCCTGAAAGAGATTCTGTGCCTGCATTGAAAAAGTATGCGGATCGCTTTGGCGTTAACCAGGATGTGTGGTGGCTGCTAACCGGTCCCAAGAAAAAGATATACGATTTTGCACTCGATGAACTGAAACTCGGTATCGCTGATGGCGGCACGGTGGATTCAAATTTTATTCACAGCCAGAAAATGGTATTGCTGGATAAGGATCGGGTGGTGCGCGGCTATTATGACGGTCTGGACAGCATGGATGTTGCAAAAATGGGCGACGCCATTGTATTGCTCATGCTGGAAAAAGATAAAAATAAAAAATCTGCACTGGTCACAGAGCTTGCAGCCATCTGGCCTATTTTTATCATCGTCATCGTAGCTGTTATCATATTCATGCTGTTAACCAGGAAACCAAAATTCTAAAAAGAGAGACATGCTGGAACCGTTATTAAAGAAAAATGATAGTAAGGCAAAATGGCTGATTGGTATTTTCAGTTTCGTGGTATTTGCAGCTATCGTAGCACTTGGTGCCATCAAGGTGAATGTTGATTTGGGGTTTAATGTACATGTATTCGCTTTGTTCAATGCCATCATCAACAGCGTTGTGACCGTGTTGCTCGCGGCAGCACTGGTTGCGGTAAAACTTAGAAAATTTGAGCTGCATAAAAAAATTATGCTGACGGCGATGTTTCTGTCTATACTTTTTCTTATTTCCTATATATGCCACCATCTTTTTGCAGGCGATACAAAGTTTGGCGGTGCAGGCGCTATCCGTTATTTCTATTTTTTTATCCTTATTACACATATTTTCCTGGCGGCGGTAATACTTCCGTTTATTTTGTATACGGCATACAGGGCCTTGATTTCCGAATGGCCGCAGCATAAAAGGCTGGCACGCATCACATGGCCCATCTGGTTTTATGTATCAGCGACAGGAGTATTAGTATATTTGCTTATCAGTCCTTATTATAACTAATATGCAACCGAAGGGAAGTTATTTCCGGGCATTAAAAATTTTACATACTGCCATGCTTGCCGGCCAGGGATTATTCCTGGTGCTGGTACTCTACCTTACTTTTTCACATTACATAAGACCAGTTGGCAAGAACATGGATAAAACATTACAGGTGCTGGTACTTGTAATTGGTTTTGCCGCGATTTACGGGGGAATAAGAATTTTCAAAAACCAGCTTGAAAAAATAAATCAACTGCAACCATTGCTAACGGAGAAGGCCAACCTGTACCGTGCCGCAAATATTACCCAATGGGCGTTGGCGGAAGGTGCTACGTTATTTTCTATTATCGCGTTTTACCTGACGGGCAATTATGCACTGGCAGTATTGGCAGCAGTATTGATTGCTTACTTCACCATGCTGGCGCCATCTAAATTAAAAGCAACATTGCATCTCTCGCTGAATGAGGCAGAAGTAGCAGAGCTGGAGGGTAATTCAGAATAATTCCTGTGAAGGATCCCAGAAGCGTTTTTTGAATTCGACTACTTTATCATCCGTCACTTTCACACCTTCTTTCTCCAGTAGTTCCTGCATACGTGTAGGCGAGCCAAAATGATGTTTACCGCTAAGCATGCCATTTCGGTTGATGACGCGGTGCGCCGGAACTTTTGGTTTTACCCTGCCCGCACCGTTCATTGCCCAGCCCACCATTCGGGCCGAACCTTTACTGCCCAGGCACTCCGCAATGGCGCCGTATGTAGTGACGCGTCCTCTTGGTATTTGCCGCGCCACTTCAAATACCAGTTCAAAAAAAGACTCCTCTTTTTTTCCCGAAGGTGTTATTTTGGAAAGTTTTTCCCGGGATGATTTTTTAACCGCCATAGCAATGGGAAGCTACTTATTTTTCAGGAATGTAAGTTACCCGGCAAACTTGTTTTCTGATTAAGCAGCAATGATCGCCGTGGCTCGGGAACATTATCGTATTCAAAAGGACAATGCAGGCATCCATTGCCACAACAGTATCCTTTTTCCAGGTGATATTTTTCAGTCAGGACCATGAAGCCCTGCTGGTTAAAATAAAAATCAACTCCTTCTTCCAGTTGCTTCTTCATGGTATTTTAATTGTTCCTGCAATTGTTTGTCTAAATCAGGTAATAGTGCATCCGGCAGTGAAAACTTCAGATAATGAATACGGTTGCTCTTTGCAATATCCAATCCTTCATAATGTGTTTTAATGGCCAGTTCCTGCGAAACCTTGCCATGTGCATACACGTCATCATCGTCTTCCAGTATAGGGATTGAATACATATTGGCCACCAGTTTGGTAAAATCATACAAACTGGGTGAATCCGTTTTCAAATGTATACAACCACCGGGTGCCAGTATTTGTTGATAGAGGCGCAAAAATTTTGGATGGGTCAGTCGTTTTTTTGCCCGTGATGTACGCAATTGAGGGTCGGGGAAGGTGAGCCATATTTCCTGTACATCCGCTTTTCCAAAATACTCGTTGATTTTATCTATCTGGGTGCGCAAAAATGCTGCATTCGTGATATGATTGGTAAGGCATGTTTTGGCGCCGGTATAAATCCTGTTGCCTTTGAGATCGACACCGATAAAATTCCTATCGGGGTATAATGTTGCAAGGCCAACAGTATACTCACCCTTGCCGCAGGCAAGTTCGAGCGTAATCGGGTGACGGTTTTTAAAAAAAGAATGCCATTGCCCTGCCATGTTTTCGGGATATTGCAGCACATTGGGGAATGATTTGATGGCTTCGAAGCGAATGAGTTTTTTTTGTCCCATATATCGCCGCAAATGTAATACAAAACCGAAGCTGAGGTAGCGTATAGTTGTGGTGGGGAATAAAAGACCCTGAGCAAGCTGATTTGATTGGTCGATGACTGGTATCTAAAGGCAAAAAGCTATTCAAAAACGCAATATTAGCCTTACTTTGAGAGACTAATTTTACGAAAAGACCTTTAGGAACGACCATTTTTCCGGGGCTAAGAGAAATTAGTAAATAAATACTGAGTTTTAATAATGCGGGCGTGATATATTCGCTAAAGTTTTAGGTTGGCCATTAATCAGGAATAAGAGTATTTACCGTAGAAATACCTATTCATTTATGATAGTAATTTGATACTTTGACTAGGAAATTGTCTCACCCTCAATCTTATCATAATGAAAAGAGTAACCGTAAGTATTTTATTGCTTATTCCAATAATTTTATTTGCCCAAAATGGTTCGTTAACAGGAAACGTTTTCTGGAAGTATAACGATTTTGTTGGGAACAAGCCCGATGCAGGAAGTGAAATAAATGTTTACTCTATGCAGGATACGTCATTGAGCTATAAAGCAAAATGTGATGTGGCGGGCAATTTTAAGATAGAAAAAATAAAACCTGGGCGATATTTAGTTATCGTTAAATCAGAAAACACAACGCAGGATCCTACTTATTTCTCCCGACTTTTTAAAATTTATAAGTACAAAATGGATACCGCCTTGAACATAAAAATTTCTGAATATAGAAGAGATTTACAAGATAGGATTGATAGTACTTATGACGCAAATATGGAGATGGTTATGAAGTCTGAGAAAATAAAACCAAAAGAGTTTTTGAAACAGAGCACTGCAAACAAGAATTTAATAAAAAATCTTCAATCTCAATTGTTCGAGCCTATGCCCATTCAATGGAAAATAAAACTACCAATCCTATCTTGGATTCATAAAAGTTTTCACTTCGAAGTTATTTTAATAAAGGATGGTGAAACAGAAAACATAGTGGTGGATTTCGGTAATACATTCATTTAATGATCAGCTATTGTTCAATTAAATCACCCCTTGTTATTACGATGAAACATATAAGTGCGTAGATAGCTTGAAAGCTGTAAACTAAACGCGTTTGATACCACCTTGCCCTTAGGATTTAAAGGGAATCCCCCAAGTCGTCTGCTTTTCTTTTCATCACAAAATACCATTAATACTTCAGCCCCTACTTTCTCAATTTGCGATTCTAGAAATCAGTTTATAATTTTGTTAAAAATACCCTAATTTTAATCAATTTATTTAGGGGATGGTTAGTATAAATATACTTTAGAGAATATTATTAATAAATAATGGCAAAAAGTATTAAGGAGATCGTCCCGAATCCATTAATTACATCAACTGTAGAAATAAGATTTACTTCGGAGAAGCAACCTGGCGAATTGCTTAGTCCAGTTTATTCTATTTTCGGACAAAAATACCCTAAACTTACTGATAAGAGGTTGCCACCTGACTTAAAAAGCAGGCCTGAATTTGAATTTGCTGCTGAATTCGAATTAAGCAATACTGATTATTCCGTTTCATTCGCAAACAATGTTATTGTCTTTGAAAACGTCGGAGGCTATAAACTTTGGGCTAATTATTTCCATGAAATAAAAGAGTGCTTAAATATTTTTGAATTACTAAATATTGTCAAATCTGTTCAAAGAGTTGGAATTAGGTATGCTAGTCTTTTTGAAATTAATGAACGATTGGGAGATTCATTAAAAGTAAACCCTGTATTATTATATCCAGGCTATGATAGTAGAGACGATTTCTTCATCACAACATTTACTAATAAAGATCTAAATATAAGACTTCAGGCGATACAAAACGCAAAAGTCGTAAAAGATAATATTGAAAGAACTGGTTTATACATTGATATTGACGTCTTCCAGTCAAATAATTTACCATCACCTCTACTTAAGGGGATATACCAATTGATAGACGATCTTCATTCTGAAGAAAAGAAATTATTCGAACATTTATTAAAAGATGAGTTTTTAGAAACACTTAATGTAAAGTATGATTAAAAAAATATCTGCCCACCCTACTGCATTAAATGCTGGAGACTTTACTAGGGCTGGAAATTTCGATCTTGAATACGAGGCAGATTTTAATGTAAGTAGGCATCAAAATTTGCCTTATTTTAACCAAAGTATAAACACTATCCAAGGATTTAATGGGTATGAAATTTCAAGTAATAATAGTTTTTTAATCCGCCTAGAACAGGCTGCAAATATGTACAAAGGCTTGATTGCAATAACTGATGTAATAAGAAATACTACTATCAATTCGTTAATTGTAAGTAAAATAGATAGTTCACCATTTTCGAAAGAAAAATATGATTTATTAAATAATCGAATAAGTAAGGAAATATCAAGTAACCCTTCAATATCAGAGAGCGATAGAAAAAAAGTCACCAAGTCATTTAAAAACTTGTTATTACAAATTTCTGAAATTAATTACATCGATTTTGATGTAGAGGTTTCTATCCTTAAGGCAATAAGAATAAAGTTACTTCTTTCGTCTAATAAATTCTTAGTAATAACCAAGCCTTTCGGAAATGTAGAGGATGTAGACGATAATGAAGTAATATTTAGCATTTTTAAAAATAGGAAATGTCTTGTGAGTGATATTATTGACATACATAAACTTGTTAAAGGAATAAATGAATATTTGGTTTCTGAATAAAATAATTAAGTTTTTTGCAATAATTACTTATCCTCTTGGAATAGTCCCGAAAGTAAAATATAGGTCGGAACTAAATCTTAGCGATATTTTTGGGGATTCAAATTGTGGGATAGTTCGGCGATCAATCCTTCCTAATATTGATACTTTTGATAAATTTGGACATGTTAAAGAAGCGGCAATACTATCTTCTATCCGTGATATCCAGGGGTTATCTCTAAACTTGTTAGGGCAAAGTTTTTTGGTAAGGCATATTTCATATATACCAACAAAAATAGCAGGTAAAGGCTGGGATGGGAACGAGAAGTATTTATGGGTAAAATATATTAAATATGTACAATTTGAGAGAAAGCCAACTCCAATTTATTTTCTTTTTAGCGACCTTAATAATATTCAATTTCCATATTTAAGAAGGGATGATAAAGACACCCAAAGACTTGTAAAAGCGCTTAAATTGTACTAGCCCCCTAAATGGCTGGACTGAATTAGTAAATCAATTTAGTCAATTAAATTTAGGGTATGAAAAAAGCAAGAAGGAGTTTCTCGGTAGAGCAGAAACTTCAAATTATTCAGGAGGCAGACCAGTATGGTGCCACACAAACGTTGCGCAAACACAATATCTCTCACAGTGTTTTTCTCCGATGGAAGAATCAATTTAATCAGGGTGGAGTACAATCCCTGCAACCCCAGTATCATAAAGTAGATCCGGAAGTAAGGGCGTTACAGGAAGAAAATGCACGACTTAAAAAGATCATTGGCAACCAGGCGCTGGAACTTGAGTTTAAGACCGAGCTGTTAAAAAAAAACGAGGCCTACGAGCGGAGGTTGAAGGGCTTGTAAAAACATATGCACTCCGTAGTATAGGTATCCGTCGTTTACTGCAATGGTCCGGGCTTTCATCAAGCAGCTTTTATTACAAACGTTCAGGCTTTACAAAAGGAATTAAGCCTAGCACACACAGTGTGAACCAGGATGGTGAGCTGATTGAGAATGCAGTAGTGATAAAAGATATAGAAAGCACCTTGTCACAGGAGTTTTGTTGTTACGGGTATCGCAATATGACTGCTGAACTTAAAGAGATTGGATGGTTTATTAATCATAAGAAAGTTTACAGACTAATGAAGGAATCAAAACTGCTTTATGGGTCACGAATCAGGGTGAAGCCTTTTAAAAGAAATTTTATCCGGTTCAGAAGCCTTCAGCCTGAACGCCCGTTGCAATACCTGTCTATGGATATCAAATATGTTCATGTGCAGGGAACGGGCAGAAATGCCCTTCTGCTGACGGTAATGGACATCTATAGCCGGAAGGTTCTGATCCATATACTGAAGCATAGCATTAAAAAAGGAGACGTCCTGGTAATGTTATCACTGATGCTACTTGAATATAAAACAAAAGGCATGTCGCTCAGAAATGATAACGGGTCGCAGTTCATTGCCACAGCTGTCAGAGAATACCTAAAAGACAAAGGTGTTTACCAGGAGTTCTCTCATGTAGCAACACCTGAAGACAATGCCTATATCGAAGCACTGCACTCAAACCTTCAAAGAGAAGTTATAGACCGGTTCGAGTTCGAATCCATCTATCACGCACAGATGATTATCGATCGCTATTACAAATGGTACAATGAAAAACGAAGACATGGTTCACTCAATCGGCAGGCTCCCGAAATTGTATGGAAAAAATATAATCCGGTCCCTTTTGAAAATGAAAAACTACTAAACTACCTTTAGAAATCTGTCCAGTTTATAAGGGGCCGGTACAAAATTACCACTAAGAGAAAAAGGGGAGGACGTAACCTTATATGGAGTTTCAATGATAAAGCACAGACCAGGCAAAATGAATTACTGGCACATTGAATTCACCATTTTAGATATTAACGGGAGAAATTACAAAAGTGGGTACGCTCCTAAAGAGATAAAAAGACAAAATATTGAATCAAGCATCAGGGCAGATGCAAATTTAGAGGATAGTTCTTCAATGCATTGGTCAACGAATGCAGCAATTCATGCAATAAATGATATATTAATTAATTCGGCGTATAAGACGATTAATTACTCCAGCACAAAGATTGCTAAAAAAGATTATTTCGATCAAAACAAAATCGCCTAACTGGCCAACCATACGGACACCAAATAAAACAAAAAATGCCAATAATTAATTTATTTTCAATTAACTATTGGCTTTAATGAGCTGTAGGGGGAGGAGTCGAACCTCCACGGAGCAGTTAGCTATAGCACAAAGATTAGTGGTCAACCCTGGTCGGGGCTTTACCCGCTTTTGGCGGATAACCTCGGCTCTATGCTATGTTTATCCTGTGATCTCCACCCCCGAGACGAGAGGGCATGTCTGCCAAAAATTTCATCACCCCACAGTATATGTGTACAAGAACTATAACAGTGCAATGTTAAAGAAAATTGTAGTTATGTTGGAAATATTTCAATGAAAATTTTGTAAATATAGAAAATAGTCAAATATTTGTAGTCATATTTGAAATTAATTTAAAAAAATAATCAAAATGGCGGGAAAATTAAATCTGGACAAACTGGACCTGCAAATTATCCATGAAATGATGGAAAATGCTGGTATTTCCTATGCTGATCTTGGAAAGAAATTATTTGTTTCAGGGGGTACGATACATGTCCGCATCAAAAAACTACAGGATGCGGGGATTGTTAAAGGTACAAAACTCAACGTAGACATTAAACAATTGGGCTATGATGTCATTGCTTTTATTGGAATTTTCCTCGAAAAAAGCTCGCTATACGACATTGTGGCAAAGGAATTGCGTAAAATACCCGAAATCGTGCGCCTGAACTATACCACGGGCAATTACAGCATGTTTGCAGAAATTGTGTGCAAGGACATTAACCAGTTGAGGTTTGTTTTACATGATGAATTACAGAAGATAAAAGGAATAGAACGTACAGAGACATTCATCTCCCTGGAGGAAAGTTTTATACGCAATGTCCAGGTACAGGAAGAAAAGTAAATGTTGAACAAAATGTTTTGCGGGAAAAATGGAAGTAGTAATTTTAGTAAAGATCCAATACTATTGAAAACCATAATCAATTATTATTACCATGAAAAGATTTTCGTTTTTATTGATGTTTGCAGTCATTGCACTGGTGGTAACTCCTGCGTGTAAGAAAAGTAAGGGCGGCACTTCAGAAGCAACCCTTTCCGTAGAAACCACACCTGCCAATGGCTCCACCAACCTGAACCTGCTGGGCCCGGATTTTCCGTTGAAAGTGGAAATTAAATCAACTATGCCACCTAGCGGTGTAAAAATTGAAATAGCTGCAAAGAAAGATGGTTCCAGTGATCCCGCTTTTTATACCAGTTCCAATAACAGTACAGCAGCAGTAAATAACTATACCATAACCAATACACCTTCGAGTGTAACATGTGTGGTAACAATTACGGTTACTTCCCTGTCCAATTCCAGTAACAAGTGGACAGGCAGTTACAGGTATTCGAAAAAATAACGTTGTAAAAAAATTGTATACAGTCCGCATACTACTATGCGGATTTTTTTATGCCTTTACCGATAAAGCATCCCGCAGACCATTTCCTACCAGGTTAAAAGCGAGTACGAGCAGCATGATGGCAAAACCCGGTGCCAGCGCAAGTGCAGGATTATGTGTGATGATGAAATTATAGTTTTCCTTAATCATCAATCCCCAACTGGGCTGTGGGGGCTGTACACCTACGCCGAGAAAACTTAATCCCGCTTCAATAACAATGGCAGAAGCAAAATTTGATGCAGCAACCACCAGCACCGGCCCCATGATATTGGGAAGTATATGACGAAAAATCGTCCTGGCATGCGAAAAACCCAATGCCTTTGCAGCTTCCACATATTCGAGTTCACGTATCATTAATACCTGTCCGCGTACAAGTCGCGCAACGCTGACCCACATGGTTAATCCAATAGCAATGAATACCTGCCAGAAACCTTTTCCAAGAATAAGGGTGATGGCAAATACGAGGAGTAATGTTGGAATGCTCCAGATAATATTGATGAACCACATAATGATATCATCAGTGCGGCCACGGAAATACCCAGCCAGTGCACCGAGTAAAATGCCAATCGATAAAGAAATGATAACCGCCACCAAACCCACACCCAGGCTGATACGCGTACCCAGAAGTATACGGCTTAAAATATCCCTGCCATATTTATCAGTTCCCAGCAGGAATGTTTTGGATACAATGACCAATGAAACCGGTTCGGTCATCCTGTACGCCTTCCTTTCCTGCACGCCTTCATCGATGTATTTTTGAACAATAATGCTATCCCCTTTTATTTTATATCCTTCAATGGGAATGTATTGATACAAATCTTCTTTTCCGTTAAACAGGACGGAAAAGAAATTACCTGTTTCAACGGTCTTTTCTTTTTTCAGCAAAAAAAATTGCTGCGAGTAGCCAGGTTTTTTTCCGCCTATTTCTACAGTCATCCTGTTGGAATAAAACGATCCATCGGGGGAAATCAAATAAGCAAAGATGGATACCAATACCGACAACACAATAATGATTAAACCAAAAACAGTGGTCCTGTTTTTCTTCAGCCTTCGCCAGGCAGCCTGTTGTATGGATTCATTTTCCGGCACCAGTTGAAAATACAAAGAATTACGGGGTGAATAAAAAGCTTATTTCAATGTTCTGCCCTTCCACCTGTATGATTTGAACTGTCCAAAAAGGCCTGATACAATAATATACAAGATGTGCAAAGGTTGCAGGATCAATAAATATATCAAAAGGCGTTGTTGCCGGAAAAACCGTGAAATATCAATCACAAAAAATAACTCTGCCAAAAATTTTACCATCAATATAGCAAGATAATAAGGAAAGAAGTGAAAGTAGATGATACTTGCTATCCCAAACCCCAGCAATAATAGATTGGTGCAATATACCAACAGCAATACCGTAAATATTTTGCGTTCCTGGTAATTGGTGGCTTTGCTGGCCCATCGTATACGCTGCTGAAAAAAATCAGACCAGGATAGCGCAGGCTCCGTTGTTACAATTGCATCGGCTGACTTTAAAAAGCCGGCACGACCCGGATATTTGTTGACCATTTTATTCATCAGCAGCATATCATCGCCGCTGGCGATATTATCAATACCAGTAAATCCACTCACTTCAAAAAAGGCAGATCGTTCATAGGCCAGGTTGGCGCCATTGCACATATTGAGAAATTGTTTGTCAACCACAGCCGCAGTAATTCCCTGCATGGTTAAGAAATCGAGCGACTGGAACTTCGATAAAACATTGCTGTAACTGTTTATTTTTACCGGGGCTGCAATGAATATTTTTCCCGATTGCCTGTAATAGCTTTCAATAGTAGTTAGCCAATTAGGATCTGCGGCACAATCTGCATCTGTCGTAATTATCAGTTGGCCGGTGGCTTTTTCGATGCCTTTTTGAATAGCAAATTTTTTAGGCGATTTGATGGCTGCGGGATCATTATCCGTTAGTTGGATTAATTGAATTCGTGGAGACTGGAATGATTGAACAATTGCCGCTGTCTGGTCGGTTGAATGATCATCAATAATAATTATCTCCAGTAATTCCGACGGGTAAGACTGCTGCAGGACAGACGTTATGCAGGCATGAATATTCCTTTCTTCATTGCGTGCGGGAACAATCACTGAAAGCCTGGTAACAGGTGTAAACTCTTTTACTTCAAAGAGGGGTGCATTGCTCCACCATTTTTTAAAAAACAGGAACAACACCGCGTACAGCAGCACCAGCATTCCCGTTATGAAAAATAACCACCACATGCCCTGGCAAGATAAGCATACACCTTTAGGATGAAAACTATTTGTACTTTCCTGGTGAGGAATTATTACACCGGATTGCTGGTTTAATTTTTAAAGAAAGAAAGAACAATCGGTTCCTGCTGCGGTGCATACAGCCTGATATAATAAACGCCCCTTGCCAGCGTACTGGTGTTAACCGGTATGGAAACTATCCCGGGATTCATACGGATTGTTTCTTTTCTGACCAGCATGCCGTTGTCACCCACCACTTGCATTTCTGCCTGTTGCACAGCGCTGCTTTGAATTTCAAGAATGGCCTGGGATGACTGTACAATAAATTTACGCAGGCTGATTTTGCCGGCTGCTATAAATGCTTTCAGTACGGGTGATGATTGCCTTTTACCATCTTTGTCAACGATGACTATTTTGTAATAATTCCAGCCTGAAACGGTGGCTGAATTGGTAAATTCATATTGGTGTGTGCCATCTTTGTTTGATGCCGGAATAGTGGTCAGGGCTGAAAACCCAATACCGTTCCTGCTGTATTGTATTTCAAAATGATCAACATCTGTTTCTTTCGAAGTGAGCCAGCGGACAACATTGCTTTTATTTTTTGTCAGCGCTTCAAAATTTAAAAAAGTAGCCGGAAGCCCCACATTAAAAATATTCTTGGCCACCACTCTCTGAAAAAGTATATCATGCCCCGCCGCATTCAGGTGTATATTATCACCCTGCGAATAAATAGCCAGTATACTTGTATCAGCCGGATCATATAAGCCATTCCAGAAATCTATCGCGAAATAGCCAAACGCGTTCAGGATACTGTCTTTTAAAATGGCCAGTTTCCGCTTTACGGCCGAAGTCGCAAAAGTACCGGAAGTGCGGGGCTGGGTGGTAGTAACATAGCAGGGAACGCCGGCAGCATTCGCCGAGTCCCTGATTGTTCTCAGGCAAAACATAATACTGTCTACTGGTAAAGTATCATAGCTATTGGTAGGATAGTTGACAATAATGACATCGGGCCTTGAAGTGCCAAAAGGCGGCGGCAACTTCAGTGCTCTGGTAATATTTCTTATGGTATCCGGTTGCAGGTTGGGATCGGTAAACGATGGTGTAAAAGAGGAAGGCATTCCGCGGTAGCAACTATAGCCGCCCTGGGCAAATTGGAAAACATCGGTGGGTGTTCCATGATTGTCATAAAAAGTATCCAGCCGCCCTGCATAACAATCAAAATAAGGTAAACCGAAACAGGCGGAAGTGGATGAACCAAGGATGCTGATTTTTTTCTGGGAATAAGAATTTGGCTGGAAGCTGAGGGTGATCAGCAGCACCAGGCTTGTAATCCTGCACTTCATAGACTTAAGAGTTTTGGTTCTTAAAAAACACCAATCAGAGAGTTGGCAAGCTGCTGGGATTACTAGGATGGCGGTTTTATGGACTGGCTTAAAGTTACCGAAATTGACGGTGGTCAAGGTAGGGGCAGGATTAATTTTTTAAAAAATCCGTCGAAAAAATTGCCAGATCAGGGGGATATTTTTACATTTGATTAGTTGTTTATCTAACTATATGTCAAACAACCAATTTAAAAAAGGAGAACTATACAGCTTTATCACGGGTAAAGCCTCCACCGCCATTGCCCGCCGCCTGCAAAAGAAATTCAATACAGCGGCCCTGAACCTGACCATTGAACAGTGGAGTGTGTTATATCATTTGTGGAAAGAAGATGGCAAAAGCCAACAGGAATTGTGTAATGCCACCTACCGCGATAAGCCAAGCATTACCCGGCTGGTCGACAACCTTGAAAAGCTTAAACTGGTGAAAAGGGTGGCTTCCAGGGAGGATCGGCGCATGAATATGATCTACCTGACACCTGAAGCAGCCAAACTGCAGGAACAAACCATGGCCCTTGCAGAAGAGGTGCTCAACGAAGCACTGGAAACCGTACCGGCAGAACAAATAGAAGTTTGCAAGGCTGTGCTGCAAGTTGTTTATGATAATTTGAAATAACAGCACAAACAACCATGATCTTAATATTTCAACTAATAAACTTCATACTATGAGCACTTCAACAGAAAAAAAACTCGCATTGAAAGGTGGAGAGTGGCTGGTTAAGGAAAGCTCAGCTTTTGAAACCTTTATTCCGGAAGATTACAATGAGGAGCAGCAAATGGTAAAGGATATGTGTACCACATTTCTTGATACCGAAGTACTGCCGGTAATCGATCGTATTGACAAACTAGAAAAGGGATTAATGCCTTCGCTGGTGATGAAAGCAGGTGAACAGGGTTTGCTCGGTGTATCTATTCCTGAAAGCCTGGGCGGTTTGGGCAAAGACTTTATTACTTCTACACTTGTAAACGAAGCCCTGGGTGGTGGATTTTCTTTTTCTGTTGCCATTGCCGCACATACTGGTATCGGCACATTACCGATATTGTATTTTGGTACCGAGGCACAGAAACAAAAATACGTTACCAAACTTGCTACCGGCGAATGGAAAGGCGCTTACGGTTTAACAGAACCCAATAGCGGAAGTGATGCGCTGGGTGCAAAAACAACTGCCAAACTCAGCGACGATGGTAAATATTATATACTGAATGGACAGAAATGCTGGATCACCAACGGTGGTTTTGCAGACGTATACACTGTGTTTGCCAAAATAGACGGCGATAAATTTTCAGCATTTATCGTAGAAAGAGGGTTTGAAGGTTTTACACAGGGCCCGGAAGAACACAAGATGGGTATCAAAGGATCTTCTACTGTTCAATTATACTTCCAGGATTGTAAGGTCCCCGCAGAAAACCTGCTGGGCGAAGCTGGCAAAGGCCATGTGATTGCCTTCAACATATTAAATATCGGAAGGCTTAAACTTTGTGCTGCGGCTTTGGGCGGTGCCAAACGTGCCACTACTACTGCTGTTCAGTACGCCAACACCAGGGAGCAATTTAAAACACCCATCGCCAGCTTTGGTGCTATTAAAAATAAAATAGCCGAAATGGCCATTAAAATGTGGGTGTGTGAAAGTGCTTTGTACCGTGCCGCCAAATGGATTGATGACAAGGAACATGAATTGATGGACGCAGGCAAACCATTTAATGAAGCTTTGCTGGGTGCTGCTGAAGAATATGCTATTGAATGTGCGATGCTAAAAGTGTTTGGCAGTGAAGTGCTGGATTTTGTAGTGGATGAAGGTGTTCAGATACATGGTGGAAATGGTTTCAGTGATGAATACATTATTTCAAAAGCTTACCGCGACAGCCGCATCAACCGCATTTATGAGGGAACCAATGAAATCAATCGCCTGCTTACAGTAGATATGGTGTTGAAACGTGCCATGAAAGGCAGGCTCGATATCATGGGTGCTGCTATGGCAGTGCAGAAAGAACTGATGGCCATCCCTGATTTTGGAAGCGGTGATGATGCCCCGTTTGCAAAAGAAAAGAAAGCGATTGCTGGGTTCAAGAAAGCAATATTGATGACAGCCGGCGCAGCGGTACAGAAATTAATGATGAAGATTGAAGGCGAACAGGAAATACTCATGAATGTTGCTGATATGGCCATCGAAACTTACAATGCTGAAAGTGCCCTGCTGCGCACCATGAAACTGGTTGATCAACGTGGTGAAGCGGCCTGCCAGTTTGAATTGGATGTTACACGCACTTACATTTATGATGCGGCCGACAAAATAAATAAATACGGAAAAGATGCCATCAATGCATTTGCAGACGGAGACGAACAGCGAATGATGCTGCTGGGATTAAAACGTTTCACCAAAGTAGATTCCTTTAACGGTAAAGAGGCCAGGCGAAGAATCGCTGCCAAACTTATCAGTGAAAATAAATATCCGTTGTAATTTTTTAAACAAGATGTTCAAACCCGGGTGTAATTCGCCCGGGTTTTTTGTTTTTCGATTATCTTCATTCCATGAAATGGATTTTTGGGGCAGTTATACTACTGGTTTTTGCGGGAAATTCATATGGACAGGACAGCTCCCGGAAATTTTTTATGGCAAGAACTATTGGAGCCCTTCCTTTTCTCGAATATGGTTTGGGCGATGACAGGCTGGGTGGTGCAAAAATGACCTATCTCGATTCAAACATCGTTCTGAAAATTGTTGACTCTTCCGGCACCGATTATAAAGTTCAATTGTCAAAGTATCATACTGCTTATATTGACAAGCAATCTGTAGAGAGACTGGTCGGCAAAAAGCCCCATCCTTATTATCTTACCAATAGCTGGAAAGTATTTGGCGAAGCAGACTATGACTATGTAACCATTAACCTTGACGAAAAACTTCCCTACAGGAGCCAGCAACAAATTAATCCTTCCCGGATATGGGTTGATATTTTTGGCGCTACCAGCAATACAAACTGGATAACACAATTAAAAACGACAAAGGAGATAAAGAACGTTTTTTATGAGCAAACCGAAGATGATGTGTTCCGCGTCGTTATTGAACTTAAACACCAGCAGCATTGGGGCCACACCATTTATTATGATTCCACACTTAAAAAACTAACCATACGGGTGAAACATCAACCCGCTGTTCTGGATATAAAAAAACTGCGGATTGCTGTTGATGCGGGTCATGGTGGTGAAAACATGGGTGCATCAGGGACCACTTCCAATATCCTGGAGAAAGATTATACATTAAAAATCGCCAAAGAATTCCAGGCGGCATTAAAGAAAGCGGGGGTGAAAAATATTTTCATGACCCGTGCAAAAGACACGACACTGGATATGCCGCAACGGATTTTAATGCTGAAAAACTACAGCCCCGATATTTTAATCAGCATACACCTCAATTCCGCAGGGTCCGACACCGTGAGAGGGACCAGCACCTATTACCGGTACATCGGTTTTCGTCCTTTAACAACAGCAATTTTAAACCAAATGCTCAGCCTGGGGTTAAAAGAATACGGAAATGTCGGTAATTTCAATTTTTCCCTGAGCGGACCGACTGATTACCCGAATTGCCTGGTGGAAGTGGCGTTTCTCAGTAACAAGAATGATGAAAAGAAAATACTGGATCCAAAGTTCCATAAAGCGGTAGCCAGGAAAATAATAGCGGGAATAGCAGACTGGTTAAAGACGATAAAATAATTACTCATAAAAACAAATAACTACATGTTCGTTCATCACGTTTATTTCTGGTTAAAAAATGAAGGCAGTGAGGCAGATAAGGAGCAATTGAAAAAAGGATTACAAACACTTACAGGGATAGAAACTATTGGTATGTATCAAATAGGCGAACCGGCTGCTACCAACCGCGACGTTATTGATCGTTCCTACGCTGTATCATGGATGCTGATTTTTGATAACCTGGAAGATGAAGAAATTTACCAGCACCATCCCTTGCATTTGAAATTTGTTGCCGACTGCTCCCATCTATGGAGCAAAGTGGTCGTGTACGATTCCGTTGATTAATTACAGTTTTGTAAATGAAGGGCTACCTATTACAGGAACAGGCTTTTACCATCGGCGAACCGGTTTTTATAGAAAGCCAGTCGTCGGAGTACAACTACGCCGTTGTTTTTGAAGACGATTCAGAGACCGGGTATTTTTATGCGCTGCAGACGGACGAAATTGAAGGACAGGAAATCCTGGATGCAGTACATATTTATGAATCTGGCAGCATTGCTGCAGCAGAACGGGCATGTACAATAAAAATTATTTGGTCGATTGACTGGTTAAAATGTGCCCTTATACTCAATGATTATTGTCACGCTGTTTTTGATTTTGACAATCAGGGCGGGTATAACCGAAATGAATTTCCCCCACCGAATGAAACCTGGACACGGGGCGCCAGGAAATTAACGGATGAAATGATTGAACAGTATTTCAGCTGATTTATTGAAGCAATGCCGCTGCTGCTTCATCCGTAAACCAATACACTTCGCCGCTACTGGGTTTAATAACCTGCGAAGGATATTTATCAGGGTTGTAATCACCTTCAATGACTTCTTTTAATGCTGGCGCTTTACTACTGCCGGTAACAAGAAATGCTATGGCGGCTGACCTGTTTACAATTGGCGCTGTTAAAGTAATGCGGTACATGTCCTGCGCTTCCAGGTAATAAGCAAGCGCCAGTTTATTCTCTTCGTGTACAACAGGCGTTCCTGGAAATAATGAAAGTGTATGGCCATCATCTCCCATTCCTAAAAAAACCAGGTCAAACGATATCTCATGCGCATGAAAATAATGATGCAGCACTTTTTCATACGCTGCGGCTGCGGCTTCGGGTTCAATATCTGTCCGCATGATATGTATCTGGCTGGCAGGTACCGGTACGTGATTTAGTAATGTGTCGTACGCCATCTTTGCATTGTTGCGGTCGTCTTCGAATGGCACGGCGCGTTCATCTCCCCAAAAAATATGCAGCTTGCTCCAGTCAATTTGATCTTTAAATGGAGGTCCGGCCAGCAATGTATGGAGTTTATATGGTGTGCTCCCCCCGGATAAAGCAATGGTAAAACGGTCTTTCTTTTTTAAAGTGTCGGTAATATAACCGGTCAGCCATTTGGCTACACCCATGCTTAGTTCATCTGCATCCTTATAAATATTCAGCTCCATACAATCGTTTTATGTGCTCTTGCCGGCAAATGATCTGTTGACTTATTCTTTATGCGGCGGTGGAAGGGTAACCCAGTTGTGTCCATCCCTTGCAATCAATGCTTCCGCATCTTCAGGTCCCCAGCTATCCGGTGCATAGTTGGGGAAATCAACCGGTGGTCTTGCTTCCCAGGTTTCGAGAATGGGCATTATAATTTTCCAGGATGCTTCTACCTGGTCGCTGCGCATGAATAAAGTGGCATTGCCTTCCATTACATCCAGCAGCAATGTTTCGTATGCTTCCGGTTCGTTGCCATCGTATGCATCGTTATAACTAAAGATCATATCCACCGGGTTCAGTGTCATTGACTGACCTGGTTTTTTTGCCTGGAAACGCAGGCGTATATCCATTTCCGGTTGTATACTAATAGTGAGCCTGTTGGGCCGCCATGTTTCTCCTGCCTCGGCCGGGAAGGAATAATGCGGTGCCGGTTTGAACTCAATGGTAATGATAGAAGATTTATCATGTAAATGTTTGCCGGTACGTACATAAAATGGTACATCGTGCCAGCGCCAGTTGTCGATGTAAAATTTTACGGCCGCAAAAGTATCAGCATTCGAATTAGGTGATACATTTTTTTCCTGGCGGTAACCGGGTACTTTTTCGCCCTTCATCCATCCTTCACTGTATTGTCCGCGAACGGCATAATGATGTACATCGTCTTTACTGATCTTTCGGATGGCATTCAGTACATCTACTTTTTTATTACGAATTTCATTGGCATCAAAACTAACGGGTGCTTCCATGGCAATCATACACATCAGTTGCAGAATATGATTTTGTACCATGTCCCTCAATGCACCTGATTTTTCATAGTAATCGCCACGTCCTTCTACACCTACAGTCTCAGCGGCTGTTATCTGCACATGATCGATGTAATTCCTGTTCCAGATAGGTTCAAACAACGCGTTGGCAAATCGAAGTGCCAGGATGTTTTGAACGGTTTCCTTACCGAGGTAGTGATCGATGCGGTAAATCTGTTCCTCATCAAACATAGTCGACAACAGCTTATTCAGCTCATGTGCACTGTCCAGGTCATGACCGAAAGGCTTCTCCACCACGATGCGTGTGCATTTGGTATCTGCACAAATATTCAATGGCCCCAACTTGCTGGCAATATCGGGAACGAGTTGCGGTGCCACCGCCATATAAAAAATTACATTGGGGTGTTCACCGTATTCTTTTTCCTTTTCCTTTACTATCTCTGCTATTTTTTGGTATTCTTCTTCTTTCTCTGCGTCCATTTGCAGGTAGGAAACATGTTTTGAAAATTCAGCCCACTTCCCGTTTTGTTCTTCCCTGCGCCTTGAAAACTGTTTGATACCATCCAGCAAATGTCCCCGGTAACCATTATCATCGTATGGTCTTCTTCCAATACCAACAATGCCAAATTTTTCCGGCATCCATTCATCTATGAATAAATTATATAAGGCCGGTGACAATTTGCGGTGATTTAAATCGCCACTGCCCCCAAAAATAAATAACAGCGACGCAGGTGGTCTCTTATGATTTTGCATATCGGATAAACTTGTTTTTATACAGGCCTTTTACCAGCCTGTTACTTCAAAAGCAATGTTGTTTTCAACAACTAATTCTTACCCATGCACCCATTCAGTATGGAATGTGCCTTCCATATCGGTGCGCTGGTAAGTATGGGCGCCAAAATAATCGCGTTGTGCCTGGATTAAATTAACGGGCATTACAGCAGTAGTGTATGCATCAAAATAACCCAGAACACTCATCAATCCGCTGGCGGCAATGCGGTTTTGGGATGCCGTTTTCACAACAGCCCGCAACCCTCTTTCTTTTTTCCGCAGCATGCGTGCAATGTTTTTATCCAGCAGTATATTGGACAACTGCTTATTCTTTTTATAAGCTTTGTAAAATGTTTCCAGTAACCCGGAACGAATGATGCAACCGCCCCTCCATATTTTTACCACATCGTGCATGGGTATGTCCATTTCAAGTTCGCTGGAAGCTTTGTAGAGCATGGCAAGCCCCTGTGCATAGGAAATCATCATGGCGAAAAACAATGCATCGTGTGCCTGTTTGATAAATTGCTCTCTTTTTACGGTAATTGGTTTGGCGGATGACTTATACAAAGCTGCCGCCTGCACCCTTTCGTCTTTGAAGGAAGAAATACTCCGCATGGCTACTGATATGTCGATGGAAGGAATTGGAACGCCGAGGTTCATCGCATCCTGTGATGTCCATTTACCCGTTCCTTTCGAACCGGCTTTATCGAGAATCATGTCGACAAGGCGATTTCCCGTTTTATCATCTTTTTGCTTAAATACGTCGCGGGTTATTTCTACCAGGAATGATTGAAGTTCGCCTTCATTCCATTGTTTGAATACATCATACAGTTCGTCATTATTCAATCCCAGCCCGCGGTGGAGCAGGTCGTACACTTCACTGATGATTTGCATGATGGAATATTCGATACCATTGTGAACCATTTTTACAAACTGGCCGGCGGCGCCGTTGCCGAGATAAGCTACACACGGATCGCCGTTTACTTTTGCAGAAACCGCTTCCAGCATGGGCTTGATGTGTGGATATGCTTCCCTGTCGCCACCGGGCATGATACTTGGGCCTTTGCGGGCGCCTTCCTCGCCACCCGATACACCCATTCCAACAAAGTGGATATTTTTTTCTTTCAAATAGGCCACTCTTCTCAAAGTATCTGTGTAATGCGAGTTGCCTCCATCGATGATGATATCACCGGGCTGTACCAGCGGAATAAGACTTTCAATGACGTCGTCTACGGGTTGACCCGCGGGTACCAGCATCATTATTTTCCGCGGTGTTTCCAGCAGGCCGGCCATTTCCTGGAGGGAGTTGACACCCTTTACTGTAGTGCCTGGTGTGGCAGCCGCCTCCAGGGCATCTGTCTTTTCCTTGCTTTTATTGTACCCGATTACCTTAAATCCGTGATCTGCCATATTGAGTAAAAAATTGCGGCCCATCACGCCAATGCCAATCATGGCAAAATTGTATGAATTATTCATTGAAAGTTAGATTAGGGGGACAAAATTAGGTAATTATCGTAAAGCACCTGAATAATGGAAATATCACTGCGGTTTTTAATTTGGTTCCTCTATCTTTTGTACATTTAATACCGTTACCAATCCTTCCAAAATTCACCCCCCGGACTCCAGGTGTAGTTTTTTATTAACTATTAAATATACTTATCATGCCAATTGTAAAAGTAATTGAGGTTATTGCTTCGTCCGACAAAAGTATTGACGATGCCATCCGGAATGCAGTTACCGAAGCTTCTAAAACAGTACGCAACATTGATTCGGTTTTTGTAAAAGACATTAAAGCACATGTAAAGGATTCGAAAGTGACCACCTTTGGTGTTATCTGCAAGATTTCTTTCCGCCTCGATTAAAAAAAAGTAAACCGGTTCCTTGGAACCGGTTTTTTATCCTTCCTTTCCTGCTTTCTGCCGGAAAAACAGAAGTTCCCGTCTTTCTTTATTGGTCAGTGCTGAATATGCATTTATTTTTGTAACAACTAAGATTGTATGAAACCAAACCGTTCTGCTGCAATAGGATTTATTTTTATTACTGTCCTGGTGGATGTCATCGGATGGGGACTGATCATTCCTGTAATGCCGCACCTGATTGCACAACTCAAAAATATTCCCGTCAACGAAGCGAGTAAGGATGGGGGTTGGTTATTGGTTATCTATGCCATTATGCAATTTGTATTCGCGCCCATACTTGGTAACCTGAGTGATAAATATGGCCGG
Source organism: Chitinophagaceae bacterium (assembly GCA_044223995.1). GTDB lineage: Bacteria > Bacteroidota > Bacteroidia > Chitinophagales > Chitinophagaceae > JACMLD01. Next base: position 954,700 of record JBGALE010000002.1, on the reverse strand, counting down.
AGGCCCATACTGCTTTTTTCTCTTTTTGGTTTTGGAGTTGATTATTTGTTCTTAGGATTTGCACCAAGCTATGAATGGCTGTTTGTGGGCCGCGTTGTTGCCGGAATAACCGGGGCCAGTTTTACAACGGCGTCGGCATATATCGCAGATATCAGCAACAATGAAAACAGGGCAAAGAACTTTGGAATGATAGGTGCTGCATTTGGCCTTGGGTTTATCATCGGACCGGGTATTGGCGGATTACTGAGTGGCTTTGGACTTCGCGCACCCTTTTATGCCGCCGCAATACTTACACTGATCAACTGGTTGTATGGCTATTTCGTTTTGCCAGAATCATTGGGCAAAGAAAACCGCCGGCCTTTTGACTGGTCAAGGGCGAACCCGGTCGGTTCACTCATGCACTTGAGAAAATATCCGGCTATTACCGGTTTGGTCGTATCACTGGTATTAGTGTACCTGGCGGCACATGCTGTGCAGAGCAACTGGAACTTCTTTACCATTTACCGGTTTGGCTGGACGGAAAAAATGGTTGGTCTTTCATTAAGTCTTGTTGGTGTACTGGTGGGCGGAGTACAGGCCGGACTGATTCGAATTACCGGTCCTAAACTGGGCAATGAACGCAGTGTTTACATAGGATTGGGCTTGTATGCGCTGGGGATGTTGCTGTTTGCATTTGCCACGCAAAGCTGGATGATGTTTGCCTTCCTCGTTCCCTATTGCCTGGGAGGAATTGCGGGTCCTTCCCTGCAAGCCATTATCGCAGGACATGTTCCCGCAAACGAGCAGGGAGAATTGCAGGGGGCGCTCACGAGTTTGATGAGCCTTACATCTATTTTCGGGCCGATGATCATGACCAATCTCTTTTATTATTTCACTAAAGATGGCGCACCAGTGCATTTTCCGGGTATTTCTTTTTTATTAGGCGCCATATTAATGTTGGCAAGTGCCATCGCGGCCTACCGTGTACTTCGGCATGAAAAGGTGGTGGCCGCATAAAATTGCGCAGCAACCGTGAAAAAATTGTGCATCGCCGTTTCAGCCCGCTTCTTATCTTACCGCACTGATTAAAAGATACATTATGCAGCATCGTGCAAAGGCATTGTTATTATTAATAACGATTGTTGGAGTTTATTCCTGTACTACACTTTTCCCCAGGAAAACAGTTGTCAAATCAACAGACGATGGAAAACTGGAAGCAGTTTTTATACAGGTAAATGATGTGTATGAAATAGCGCCCTTATCCAATGGTAAAAGTGGTGGCATGGCAAGGGTGGCTGAACTGAAAAAGAAGTATAAAAAGAACAACCCGAATACCTATTTGATAATGGCAGGCGATTTTCTCAGCCCTTCTGTTTACAATAGTCTTAAATACCAGGATAAACAAATTCGCGGCAAACAGATGGTGGAAGCCATGAATGCTGCTGCATTTGATTTTGTCACTTTTGGCAACCATGAATTTGATTTGAAGGAAAAGGAACTGCAGGAACGACTTGACGAATCGCAGTTTACGTGGATATCCTCTAATTGTTTTCACAAACAAAAAGGTGTGAGCGGACCATTCACCAAAAAAACTGGAGATGACATCGTTCAATGTCCCAAAACCTATATTCTTACCATGAAAGATGCGGATGGCACCCAGGCGAAGATTGGTTTTTTTGGGATTACACTTCCATTCAATAAAGCAGATTATGTAGGGTATATAGAATCTTTGTCAACTGCCAAATCTTCTTACCGGCAACTGAAAGATTCCTGTGATGCCGTTATCGCCATCACGCATCAGTCTGTAGAAGAAGATGAAAAGCTGGCTAAAGAAATACCTGGTCTTGCTGCCATTATTGGCGGCCATGAACACGATATGCGTTTTGTAAAATCAGGTAACCTCTACATCACAAAAGCGCATGCCAATGCGAGATCGGCTTATGTTATTACCATCGCAATTGATAAAAAATTGCACAGCGTACAGGTATCACCGGAATTAAAAGAGATCGATGAATCGGTGGCATTCGACAGCGCTACCAATGCAGTGGTAAAAAAATGGATGGACATTGCCGATGCAAGTTATGTGGCGCAGGGATTTAATTCCAAACAGATAGTATTGCCAGCCGGCGAACCGCTGGATGGACGCGAAACAGAAGTACGAAGCAAATCGACGGCGTTAACGAAAATGGTTACAAAAGCCATGATGCAGGCTTGCCCGCAGGCAGATGCGGTATTGTTGAATTCCGGTTCTATTCGAGTAGATGATGTTTTGTTTCCGCCCATCAGCCAGTACGATATATTACGGTCACTGCCTTTTGGTGGCCCGATAAAGGAAGCCGATATGAAAGGAAGGCTGCTGATGCAAATATTAGATGCCGGAAAAAAGAATGCCGGTAATGGCGGATTTCTCCAGTATGGCAATATTGCATTTAATGATGTAATGAATACCTGGACAATTCACAATGCGGTCATTCACCCGGATAAAACATACCGCATCGCAATGGCTGATTTCCTGCTGACAGGTAAAGAAGCCAACCTTGGTTTTTTAAATCCGCAAAACCCGGAAATCGTAAAAGTATATGATGCGCCATCGTCCATCGACGATCCAAGATCAGACATCAGGCTGGCCATCATCCGGTATTTGCAACATTTCAATAATTAACAATTGCCAATGACTTTGAAGATCACCAGTCTTTCGCCCATGTTGCGCACGGATGATATTAAAGCCACTATTCATTTTTACGAAGAAGTGTTGGGTTTTACCTGTGAAAACTTTGAAGAAGAATGGGGATGGGCTTCCCTGGAAAAAAATGGCATTCATATTATGCTGGCAACACCCAATGCACACCAAACATGGGAAAAGCCGTCTTTTACCGGATCAATATACTTCCGGGTTGAAAATGTGCTGGAATACTGGGAAAATGTAAAGGAAAGCGCAAAAGTTTGTTACGAACCTGAAGTATTTGACTACGGAATGACCGAATTCGCGATATATGACAATAACGGATATTTGTTGCAGTTTGGAGAAGAGGTTGCGGTTAAATAATAATCTTCTCTTAACAGTCCCTTTTAAAATAAATACGAAAAAACGGATTTAATCAACTACATTTGCACAGTAACATTTGAGTTAGTCAGCATTTAGTAAGTGAACGATTTTTTCTGCTACGCATTTTTTCTGCTATTAGTTAATGAGTCTTCTTTACACTGTCTTTGCTCAGATCATTATTCATTATTAATTATCAAGCATGAACATTTATGTTTCAAACTTAAGCTTCAACGTACAAGATGAAGACTTAAAAGAATTCTTTGCAGAGTACGGAGAAGTAACTTCTGCCAAAATTATTATGGACAAATTCACCAACAAAAGCCGTGGCTTTGGTTTTGTGGAAATGCCCAATGACGAAGCTGCACAAAAAGCTATTAAAGAGCTGGACGGTGCACATGTGGAAGGAAGGGCTATCACTGTAACGGTGGCTAAACCCAGGGAAGAAAGAACTGGCGGCGGAAACAAGCGCTCTTTTTCTAACAACAACCGTTGGTAAGAACCGATCGCATTGATACAGTTGGCTGAAAAGCCTTCTTAAAAAAAGGAGCTCATTTATTGAGCTCTTTTTTTATGCCCAATAAAAAACCGCCGGCACTCATGGGAGGAGGCCAGCGGCACAGGGGCATTGTGTATGTTTCAGCAGTAGTACAATCAAATTCAGGCCGCGTGTAACAGGTTAGTGAATGTAAAAGTGGTTTGTGTGCCTCTTGCGGGCACGTGCTGTACGCTGACACAGCCACCGATCATTTCCGCAGCTTGTTGAATTTCCTTCATATAATGCAGTACTGCATTATAATAATAACTGTTGTTGTCTCTTACTTTAATTATTGCATAATCACCGGACAGGGCTGCTTCCACGCGAATACATTCATTTTCTGTTGACATAATTGCTTCTTCCAGGAGTGTTGTTACAACAAATGATAACAACTGCTCATCGGTACTTACAATGGTATTGCGCGGTACATCATTAATAACAAAACTTCTACGATTTAAGGCCAGGGGCATTATACCTGCTATTACCTTATTAATTAGTTGCTGCAGGCAAACATTCGTTTGTGCGTGGTTCGTCAATGGAACATGGCTTTGGTTTTTCATAAAAACAAATTAGGGTGTTAAAAACGGGACCTTCAATTAGGGTATTGGATCGGTTTTCAAAGGGTAATATAAGAGGGCCGGGTTTTCAGCCCTCTTAAAATTGCGTTTTAGCAAGGCACGGTTTTTTAAGGGATATTGGTCTTGGAAAGGGTATGGATTTTTTCAGAGCCTCAAAGAAATTTCGCGAAACTTTTAATCTGCTTGCTTACCCAAAGTAAGTACATAAAAAGGCCTGGAAAAATAGACGAAGCTGTCAATGTAAAGTAATAATATACTGATCCTGTTTTGTAGAACGAGTACTACAGCCCAGCAGAGAAACGATAAGGGTGGTGGCAACAAGCCTTAAAATTGTATTTTCACCCCATGAATATCATTGGTAATCTTATCTGGCTGGTATTTGGCGGGCTCGCTGCTGCGCTGGGTTATATTGCTGGCGGTTTTGTATTATGCATCACCATTGTAGGCATGCCCTGGGGTTTACAATGTTTTAAACTGGCGGGACTGGTGCTTTGGCCTTTTGGGAAAAAAGTAGTGTCATCCCCGAATGGTGTGGGATGCCTTTCCCTTTTTTGCAATATTATATGGTTGCTCTGCGGTGGTTTATACACCGCGGTGATTCATCTTGTTTTTGCTGCGATCCTCTTTATTACAATTATCGGTATTCCTTTTGCGCGGCAACATTTAAAACTCGTGGAACTTTCGCTGATGCCCTTCGGGAAAAATGTCATCTCTTAATGATTATTGTCCTCCACCAATGGTTTGTTTTCCGGGTGTGGCTCACCGTGATGACAGGTATTGCAACTAATCACCAGTTCGCTGCTGCCAATGGCTGGCTTGCCAACATGGAAAAACTTTTTGTTGATCCGTATAGTCATCTTCATCATTGACCTGGAAATTTGTTTCTCCCCTTTTTCATCACTGGCAAAATCAAGTTCTTTCGGATCGGTTGTTGATTTTGCATGACAGAAATCGCATTTCACACCCAAAGCTGCCTTGAATTCGTCCATTACTTTATCCAGCGCTTCAGGGCTGATATCTTTTGCCAATACCTTCAGGTTTTTTGGACCATCAGGTGGCGCAGGTTTTGTAAATGCCGCACCAATACTTACACATACGATTAAAGAGGTAACTACCAGCAATGAACGTTTGAACTGCATGTTAAAAAGTTTTTGTTTCTAAATGTATCAATTTTATCAACGCACCGCGCCTGGCCATTGATTGTTTTATTTAATCCAGCGTTCAAAAAATTCCCAGGTGCGCAACATCTGGTCAATACGCTGGCGATTGTTTCCGCTTCTTGTCAATTCATGCGTACCACCCGGATGGCGGACATATTCTACGGGTCTTCCCAATACTTTCAAACTGCGGTACAACATTTCACTTTCCACAAAACCGGTACGGCGATCGTTATCGCCGTGAAAAATAATATAGGGTGTTGTAATATTCTGCACGTAGTTAATAGGTGATTCCCGTTCCAGGTTTGCTTTTGGTTCTACCTCCCATGGATAACCGCCGAAATAATTTGGTACCAGTCTCCATGCATTGCCTTCACCAAAGAAAGTGGCCAAATCGTACACACCACGCTGGCTGCAAGCCGCTTTGAAACGGTGATCATGTGAAATGATCCATGCCACCAGGTAACCTGCATAGGAGCCGCCTGTTACCACTAGCCTGGAAGTATCGGCCCATCCTTCCGCAACTGCTTTATCCAGTGCGGTAAGAACATCACTGGTAGGCCCGGTGCCCCAGTCGTTCACGTTGGCCCGCAAAAAATCAAAACCATAACCACCACTTCCTCTCGGGTTGCAGTAAACAACACCGTACCCTTTGCTGCAGAAATACTGAAACTCATGCCACATACTGGTTTCACCCGGTCCCCACATGGCCGATGGTCCTCCGTGAATATTCAGCAGTAATGGATATTTTTTACCAGCCTGGTAATTGATGGGTTTCATCAGCCAGTATTCAACAGTCTCACCCTTGCTGTTGGTAAATGTTTTTTTCACCGGGACAGAAATTTGTTTTTTCTGCACCCAATCGTAATTAAAACTGCTGATGCGTTTTGCGCTTTTTACAGCAGCATCAGCGGCATACAATTCAAAAGGATCGGCTACCTCTGTTTTTGCAAACACCAATTTATTGCCAGCAAGGTCAAAGCTGATAACCCCGCTGTTATAATCAGTTAACTGTTCAACGGATTTTGTTTTTACATCAGCCCGGTAAACGGGTGCGCCACCATTGCTCTGGGCACTGAAATAAATATATTTTTCATCGGCACTCCATACGAGGTTGCCCTTGTTGCGATCAAAGGGAATATTGATCATGTCCTTTGCTGTTCCGTTCAATGGCATGATGGCCAGCATCGGTATGCTTACAAATGATGTATTGCCATATTGAAAAGCCAGCCATTTTCCGGACGGGGAGATTTTTGGAGAATTATAACTTTTTCCTTCTTCACCCAGCAATTGTTTCCACGCGGTACCATCCGTATTTACCAGGAAGATTTCATTCTCCAGTGATCTGTCGGGATGCTGGGTGGAATCTACATCGCCTGATACAATAACCTGTTTCCCATCTGGAGTAAACTCAGCACTTTGAAAACGGTAGAAGCCATGTGTTATCTCAACCGGCGTAGCACCGGCCTGCGCATTCACCACAAAAAAATGATTAAAACTCATGTCTGCTGAAACATCCATTTCATCCTGGAAGTTTAGTTTGTTTACCACTTTTGCTTTTTTATCTGTAGCGTTGTTATCAAGATAAGCCCTCACTTCATCCATTGATCCGTCCGGGTCCGGCTTTGCAGAAGAAGACGCCAGTTGCTGGTTGTTGTCGAAGCCCGGTTTTTCATAAGGCCATTTCGGAACACTGTGTGTTGGATTTAATACCGAATCCTTTAGCAGTTCTTTTAAAGAAATATTGGAAGAAAATAATATTTGTTTCCCGTCCGGGCTCCATCTAGGGGTGCCGGCTCCGTATTTAAATTTGGTTAGTTGCACGGCTTCACCGCCATCGAGCGATAACAAAAATATTTGCGGTTTACCGTCTGCGACGCGTACAAAGGCCAGTTGCCTGCCGTCGGGGCTAAAGTCTGCCTGTGATGATCCTTCTTTGGTGGTCAGTTGTTTGGGAGATGCAGAGCCATCAGATGGTACTATCCAAACCTGGTTAACATACTTGTATTCCCATTTGTTATCGCCATCAGGTTCAATGGCTGTAACAGTAAACACGGCTTTACTGCCATCGTTGTTCAGCTTCACATTGCTTATGGACTTTATCTTGAGCATGTCGGTTACTTTAACCGGTTCGCCGGTCTGGGCCAGGGAGATGATGGCGGCACCCATTAAAAACAAAAGTGATAATAGTTTTCTCATAACAAAAAATTTTGCGTGCTGAATGTACGAATTACCAGCGTTTCCCTTAATGGTAATTGATGGCAGGCACAGCTTTCTTACATTTGGAAATAATATTAATAGTATGAGCAATCTTGTTACTGAATTCAATGATTACCGCACCAGGATGAACGAGGTTATCCTCGGTAAAGAAAACCTTGTCCTGAAGCGATTGTGGAACCTCGATACCAATACCTATTCAGAAGGGGCGCTGGATACCAAAACAAAGGAAATGCTGGGACTGGTGGCCAGTATGGTATTGCGTTGCGACGATTGCATTAAATATCACCTGGGTAAATGTTCAGAACTGGGAATCAGTACCGAACAGGTATACGAAATCTTTGCTGTGGCAAATATAGTAGGCGGAACCATCGTTGTACCCCATACCAGGCGGGCTGCAGAATACTGGGAAGCGTTACAAAAGATGTAAAAAGCCTGTAAAAGTTTATATTAATTTAGCGAACTTTGTAAATTGAACGACTTTAATTCAAATACATAATGAGCGAAACACTAACCGTTCCCCAGCTTACCCCTAAAGACTTTGCCACCGACCAGGAAGTGCGTTGGTGCCCTGGTTGCGGAGATTACTCCATTTTAGCACAGGTGCAAAAGATCATGCCGGGCATTGGGGTGCCAAAGGAAAATATCGTAATAGTATCTGGTATTGGCTGCAGCAGCCGTTTCCCTTACTATATGAATACTTACGGCATGCACTCTATTCATGGCCGTGCAACTGCTATAGCGAGTGGATTGAAAGCAGCACGCCCCGAGTTGAGCGTATGGATTGTTACCGGGGATGGCGATAGCTTATCCATTGGTGGTAACCACACCATTCATTTGCTGAGAAGAAACTTTGATGTCAATGTATTGCTCTTTAACAACCAGATATATGGTTTGACCAAGGGACAGTATTCTCCTACATCAGAAGAAAAGAAAGTAACCAAGTCAACACCTTTCGGAAGCATTGATCATCCATTTAACCCGCTGGCACTGGCAATGGGAGCAGATGCTACATTTATTGCCCGGAGTATGGACCGTGATCCAAAACATTTACAGGAAATATTGATGCGCAGCCACCAGCACAAGGGCGCTTCCTTCCTTGAAATATACCAGAACTGCAACATCTTTAATGATGGTGCCTTTGAAATATTTACCGAAAAATCTACCAAGCCCGAAGAAACATTGTTCCTTGAGCAGGGCAAACCACTCATATTTGGTGCGCAGAAAAATAAAGGTATCAAGCTGGACGGTTTCCGCCCTGTAGTGGTAGAATTGGGCAATAGCGTAAGTGCCGATGATTTGTGGATACATGATGATCGCGATTTTTATAAAGCGCAGATACTGGTAAGAATGTTTGATGATCCTAAAAAGAGCGATCACTTACCACGCCCCTTTGGTGTATTTTATGAAACAGACAGGCCCTGCTACGAAGATGTAATGGCCATGCAAATAGAAGAAGTGCAGGCAACAAAAGGGAAGGGTGATTTGGATAAACTACTGCGGGGAACCGAAACCTGGACAATCGCCTGAGGGAATCGAAAAGTATTTTTATACAATAATTGAAAGCGTATGTTGTACATGCGCTTTTTTTATTGGTGTGCAGGTATAAAAAAAGAGCCAGCGATGGAAATCGCCGGCCTGTGCTTACCTCTGAAACCACAAAAAGAAAGAGGTGTATGTCGAATACTCAACAATTTGTCATGATGGTCACCAATGCTAATACGTGATTTTAGTTGTTGTTACAACAGAAGAAAATTAAGCAGTTAGCCTGGTTTAGTTTTTATCGGGGGGTAGGAACGTACTGTGTGATATTTAAAATGGATCTTGGATTATCAACTATAATACGGCAACAAGAATGTATTGTTGATAAGGTATAAACTATATTAACTGCGGAAATTGGAGTATTCTGCGTAAGGAAATTGGATGGTTGGGAAGATAGAAATTGGATAATGCGGGGTGCGATCACTTACGTTGAGATACTCTCTTAGAGCGTAAGCGGGTTAAAATTAACGAGTGTTAATTGAATAACCAACTGTTTCCCTGATTTTTTTATCAAATTGTTGGACCATACTGCTGTAACCCTTGCCTGTAGTGCATTACAGCCTGTTATTAATTCATAGGGGCTTCGCGTTTTGCATACCCGTATGCTTTTTCCTTCTTACTGTTGTACCACCACTGCGGGAAGGTTTTTTTCATCAGGGTATCAATGCTCCGCATGCCGAACAGGTTCCAGGCTCCCTTCAGTTTACCTCCCAGGGAATCCTGTAAAGCCCTTAAACTCATAGCGAAACCACTATCCAGGTATTCCATGTGGTGCCAGTAACCGGCAGGCATAAATAATGTGTCGCCATGACCAAGAATTACTTCATAACCCTGTGCTGTCTCAACGGCAGGAAATTCACGGGTATCCAGTTTTGATTGCGCCGGATCAAAATAATTTTCAAAATTCGCGAAGCTCAATACTTCGTATGGTTTGCGGTACAATTTGAATTGTTCCTGGTAAGGGAATAACAATACCCTTTTTCTCCCGGCAAACTGTGTGTGAAGAATATGGGAGAGATCAATATCAAAATGCATATGCGTCACCGAGCCGGCACCACCGACAAACAACATAGGGTAACGTTTTACAAAACCCTTCATTAACGCTTCGGGCCAGGTAAAATCTGATACTATTTCCGGCGCATGCTGAAAAATATTGAACAGGAAAATACGCAGGCCAACAGGGCCTTTCTTTACCATGTCGAGGTATTCGCCAAATTTCATATAACCATCGGCTTTGTTAACTGGTGTGTAGGCATCACTTTTAATATTGTTATAAACACCAACCTCCACATCGCCGACGATGTCGTTGAAATAATCCCAGTTCCATTTGGTATAAGCAGGCCATGCCTTTGCAAGGTCCCTGATCACCAGCGGTTTCATAGAATCATAGTAATCCTTCCTGAAATCGGCTTCTGAAATGGTATTCACTGTATCAACTGGTCTGAGCTGCATAACCCTGAATTTCGGCAAATTTAATATGAATTGAATGTTAAGAGAAAGTTGTTTTGAGTTTTGTGCCATTGACGGACTTTTTTGCTTTAATAAACAAAGAAGGCGCCATCGTCTGCCCGCCTTGTTCTATCTTTATTTTTCTGTATGTTATTACAAACACATCCGGACAACCCGCAGCCAAGAAATATTAAAATCATCAGGGATTGCCTGCTGGACGGGGGCATTGTTATTTACCCCACCGATACCATTTATGGGCTGGGTTGCGATATTTTTCAGCAAAAAGCCATTGAACGGATATGCCTTATTAAAAATGTGATACCTGCAAAAGCGCAGCTTTCCTTCATTTGTTACGATCTGAGCGACCTCAGCAAGTACACCAAAAGCATCTCGACTCCTTTATACCGTATGCTGAAAAGCCATTTGCCCGGTCCCTATACTTTTATATTGCCTGCCAGTAAAGAAGTGCCAAAAATTTTAAAAAGCAAGAAAGATACCATTGGTCTTCGTGTGCCGGATAATACCATTGCAAGACTAATGATAAAGGAGTTGGGTCATCCTGTTTTAAGCACATCTCTTCCGGGCGACATGGTGGAAGAATATACCGATCCGGAAATCATTTATGAAAAATTCAGGAACCAGGTAGATATAGTGGTCGATGGAGGAATGGGAGGGATTATTCCTTCCACCGTTGTAGATTGCGTGCAACAACCACCGCTTCTCATCCGTAAAGGATTGGGAGAATGGGAAGAAGTAGAAACATAAAAAACTGAACAGACGATATGCAGCCCTTGTTTAAGAAAATGCGACCCATGCTGGAAAGCATGGATGTACAGGAAACAATAGCGTTTTATACGGGTAAACTTGGTTTTACAGTAAATGATACCTGGGAACATGGAGGCATCATTAAGTGGGCCACTATTTATAAAGAGGAATTTTGGCTCATGTTTACGGCAAGTACGCCAGGCAACCAGCGGGCACCCGCCATGACCGGTGATATCTACATATACACAGATGATATTAACGAGCTGTGGAGCCGCGTAAAAGATAATTGCGAAGTAACCATGCCCATACAGGATATGCCATACGGAATGCGCGAACTGGCTATTAAAGACAACAATGGGTATATACTAAAATTTGGCCAGGCGGTTTCAGAAAAAAGCGGGTACGAAAAACTTTTTCCACCGTCGCTGACGCTGGAAACCTCCCGGGTAATGCTGCGCCTGCTGCAACCGGAAGATACAGCAGCCATGAAAAAAATAACTGCGCCGGCCATTATCTGGAAATACTTTACCAAAAACCTGGCGGATGATACTGAACTGACGAAATGGATCAACGATGCCTTACAGGAACGTGTACACGAAAAAAGAATGCCCTTCGCTATTGTTGATAAAGACAGTATGAATGTTTGCGGAAGTACCAGCCTCGGTAATATTTCATTGTATGATAAAAGAATGGAAATCGGCTGGACATGGCTTGGCACTGAGTATATGGGTACTGGTATCAACCGGCACGCAAAATTTGTTTTACTGAGTTATGCATTCGATGTAGCAGGCATGGAAAGGGTAGAAATAAAAACCGATAACTTAAATGAACGCTCCAAAGCAGCATTGCATAAAATTGGTGCATGGGAGGAAGGGGTGCTGAAAAGTCACATGCTCATGCACGACGGCAGGAGAAGGGACAGTGCCTATTACAGCTACCTGAAAGAAGACTGGCCAAAAGTGAAGGAGATATTTTTTAATGATATTAGTTGAGAATAATGAGAAAACCCCGTCAGTACGACGGGGTTTTTCCTGTAATGCAACCTCATGAAACATCCAACGAGATAATTTATTTTAGAAACGTCTTTCGCGGTGATTGTGCTTAAGACGGTAAATGCTGCGGTTGTTTCTCCGTTCGTCGCGACGAATTTCCCTTCTTTCCCTTTTTGAAATGTAACCGTCGGCTTTGGCGCGGCGGATGTCACGATAAGTATCGCGTTGCTGATGGCGCAACCTGGCCGTTTCAAATCGTGTCAGTTCACCACTGCGTACTCCCTGGCGAATCCTTTCCCTTTGTCCAACCTGTGCCTGGGAAAAACTGAAAAGCGCTATACTGAAAATCGCGGTTAAGAGTAATTTTGTTTTCATAACTTAATAATTAGTTGTGTAAAAATCGAATGACCTATATAGGACAATGGCTGGCCTTCGAAGTTTAAGCAGGAAAAAACAGGATATGTTAAAGCTTTACAATAAAGTGGGCTGACTGGGAAGGATATCAAAACTTTTGCGGTGATGCATGCATACGCCAAATTCTTCAATGGCTTTACGGTGTTGTTCGGTACCATACCCTTTATTACTATGCCAGTGGTATTGTGGAAATGAATCGTGCAAGTGAATCATATAATCATCGCGGTAAGTCTTGGCAAGAATACTTGCAGCGGCAATAGATGCGTACAAACCATCACCTTTGATGATACAACGATGGGGAATTTTTTTATAAGGAGTAAAGCGGTTACCATCTATCAACAGTAAGCCCGGAACGAGCGATAATTTTGCAAGCGCCAAATGCATCGCTTTAAAAGACGCCTTTAAAATATTGATGCTATCTATTTCTTCCACAGAAACACTGGCCACTGCAAAACTGGTAGCTTCCGCTTCAATAACTGTTCTTAATGCATAGCGTACCTCTGCAGAAACCTGTTTTGAATCATTAAGCAACGGATGAAAAAAGTTTTTCGGCAAAATAACAGCCGCCGCAAAAACAGGCCCGGCATAACATCCCCTGCCTGCTTCATCACATCCGGCTTCCAGTAAGTCTTCCTGTAAAAATGGGCTGAGCAAATTGATCGTTTTTTCAAAAATAAAACAAACCGCCTGTTTGATTTTATTTTTTCACCTTTGCCGGATAAGTTTCTGTATGAACACAACTACATTCGAATCACTTTTTCCTTCATTTGAAAAGCCGCTGGCGGACAAGCTGTCGGAATTGGGAGAACTTCGTACCTACAAAGAAGGTGATCAATTAATGCGCACCGGTCAGTATTTTCGTTCCACCATGCTCATACTGGATGGCCTGGTAAAAGTATACCGTGAAGATGAAGAAGGTAACGAGTTTTTTATTTATTACCTGCAACCCGGCCAGGCCTGTGCCTTATCAATGGTATGCGCCACAAGAATGCAAACCAGCCAGATTATGGCAAAGGCGGTAAAAGACACCGAAGTCCTCGCCATACCATTGCAGTATATGGACGAGTGGATGACGCATTATAAAAGCTGGTACCATTTTGTACTTGAAACATACCGTTCGCGGTTTGAAGAGTTGCTGGTGACACTGGATCATGTTGCTTTTCGTGCTATGGATGAACGCCTGGAGTTTTATTTGAAAAGAAACCAGGAAACCATTCAATCCGATATCATTGAAATCAGCCACCAGCAAATTGCAGACGAATTAAATTCATCGAGGGAAGTAATTTCAAGATTGCTGAAGAAGATGGAGCAGTTGGGTAAAATAAAACTGCACCGCAACTCCATTGAAATTGTGCATTGGTGATGAATATCACGCTGCGTATCATTATTCTGCCGCAAGTTTGCCCCTAAATAAATAATTATGCAGGAAATTCTGGGATACGTTCTCGCTGTCATCATAGGCATATCGCTTGGTTTAATCGGCGGCGGCGGCTCCATACTTACAGTGCCTGTATTGGTTTACCTGCTCTATGTAGATCCTGTATTGGCTACTACCTATTCATTGTTTATTGTAGGCTTTACCAGTCTTGTGGGAGGTGTAAAAGCGTATATAAAAAAACAGGTCGATTTCAGGGCGGTATCATTGTTCGGTATCCCTTCGATACTTACCATATTTGTAGCACGTCATTTTATTCTTCCGGCTATACCGGAGCATATATTAACCATTAATCATTTTGAACTCAAACGTGGTGGCTTCCTGATGATCATATTTGCCATTCTGATGCTGGTTGCTGCTATATCAATGATGAATAACCGCCTGGAAAAATTAAAAGGGCAGAACGGCGAACGCCAGGATAAAACATTTTCCCTGCTGATACCCGGCCTGCTGGTAGGGTTGGTCACCGGATTACTGGGCGCTGGTGGTGGCTTCCTGATTATACCCGCGCTGGTATTACTAATTAAGTTGCCGATGAAAACAGCCGTAGGCACTTCCCTGCTGATCATTGCTATCAACTCCACTTTTGGATTTGTGTTCAGCATCGGCCATTTTCACCTGAACTGGTCACTCTTATTACTCTTCACCGGTTTATCCGTGGCGGGTGTTTTTACCGGCAGCAGGCTGGCAGAAAAGATCGATGGAGAATCCCTCAAAAAAGGCTTCGGGTGGTTCGTCCTGGTGATGAGCCTGTATATCCTGGTAAAAGAATTTTTTTATCCTTAAAGTCATCATTGACCATTGTGACAAAAGTCATAGTCCCGTAAAAACCCGGATATGATATTTGCAGGATTGATACAGGAGGTACCCGCGTAGGGATATTTTTCCATGAAGAAATAATAACTGATAATAAAATATAAAAACCATGTTTGGACTGTCAAAACTATTTGGGCCGAAAACAGATTTTAGCCAATTGATAAAAGATGGCGCCGTTATTATAGATGTGCGGACCGCTGGCGAATTTGCCGAAGGCCATATAAACGGATCAAAAAATATAAGCGTTGACAAAATACAATCTTCACTGGCTATCATTAAAAAATTCAATAAGCCAGTAATTGCCTGCTGCCGTTCAGGTGCAAGAAGTGCCATGGCGGTGAAGTTTTTAAAAAGCGCAGGTATTGATGCATACAATGGAGGGCCGTGGACTTCACTTGAAAATGAATTGAGATGACGTACTGGAAAATGTTTTTAACCAATTGGAATGTATGCCGTATCGTACGGCTGCTGGCAGGCGCGTCTTTCCTGGTTTACGGCATTCAGTTACACGAATTGGCCGTCATTTTATTTGGCGGTGCATGGTTTGCCGTGGGGTTGTTTTCTATGCAGTGCTGTAGCAGCGACGGTTGTTATACATCTTATAAACAAGTGCCTGATAAAAAAGAACCCATTAGCTTTGATGAAATAAAATAGCCGGTATGAGTGCATTTTCAGACGTGATACAATCCGATAAACCAGTGCTGGTTGATTTTTTTGCAGAGTGGTGCGGTCCCTGTAAAATGATGGCGCCCATACTGAAGGAAGTAAAGCAACAGTTGGGTGATACTATTACCATTATAAAAGTAGATGTCGATAAAAACCCGCAGGCTTCCATGGCCTATGGAATCCAGGGTGTACCTACACTGATTCTTTTTCAGAAAGGTGAAATAAAATGGCGGCAATCCGGTGTGCCAGGTGCCCGCCAGTTAAAAGAAATACTGCAACGTTATATCCACGCATAGTGCTGAAAGGCTCTGTCAAATTTCTCCTATCTTTATTTTCAAATAAAGTCTATGAAAGTGATAGAGTTTTTGAGCAGGCCATGGCCCTGGTATGTGGCTGGGCCGCTGATAGGGCTTACAGTTCCGTTGCTATTGGTATTAGGCAATAAATCTTTTGGTATCTCTTCTTCGCTGCGCCATATATGTGCAGCCTGTTTTCCTGCCCATATCTCATTTTTCAAATACGACTGGAAAAAAGAAAGATGGAACTTGTTTTTTGTAGGTGGCGTATTAACAGGTGGTATCATCGCCGGAACAATATTAATGAACCCGCAGCCAATGCAGGTGGATAGCAGATTGCTGTCAGCTTTGCAGGAATATGGTATCAGCAACCATGATACATTAGTACCACCGGAAATATTTAGCTGGTCGTCTTTGTTGTCCCTGAAAGGATTGATCATGATGGCAGGCGGGGGCTTCCTCGTAGGTTTTGGAACCCGCTATGCAGGCGGTTGTACATCCGGCCATTCCATCATGGGATTGTCCAACCTTCAATGGCCATCGCTGGTGGCTACCTGTTGTTTTATGGCAGGTGGTTTTATTACTGCCAATTTTATTCTTCCCTATATTCTTCATCTCTAAACAATGATCATGCAGGTTTCAGAAACGACAGTAAGGCAAAAGCGATCATTACCGGATGAAAATTATGATCACGAAGTAAGATCGCTCGATTCGGTCTGCGTCAACGAATCGAATCTTGTACATCCGTGGTGGCACAACCTGAAATACCTGGCTGCAGGCATTTGGTTCGGTATATTGCTGGTAAAAGCGGAAGTGGTATCCTGGTTCCGCATACAGGAAATGTTCCGGCTGCAAAGTTTTCACATGTATGGAGTCATCGGTTCGGCGGTAGTGGTGGGGATGATCTCCATTTGGCTGATAAAAAAATTAAAAGCAAAAACCATCTACGGCGAACCCATCGTTTTATATCCAAAGAAATTTAATAAAGGACAAGTGTATGGCGGATTATTATTTGGAATGGGCTGGGCAATTACCGGCGCCTGCCCCGGGCCATTATTTGCATTGATAGGTTCCGGTGCAACTGTAATAATAGTAACTTTATTGAGTGCTGTTGCTGGTACCTGGGTGTATGGTTTAATCCGGGAGCAATTACCGCATTAGTGTAATCAATATTCTGCCGCGACTATGTTACGTTCCAATTGGTTTCCCATTTTGCTGGGTGTTATCATCGTTTGGGTGATCATTCATGATATCTCATCATCGGAAGTAAAGCAACCGGAAGTTGTTGCTGCTACCGGAAATGAAGAATGGACAACACCTGATATCAATTCACTGGCCGATGATTCCGCCGGCAGGTTAATACGGTATGGAAAAGAACTGATCGCTAATACAGCCCGTTATTTTGGCCCGCGCGGAACCATTGCGCCCATTACCAACGGAATGAATTGCCAGAATTGCCATATAGAAGGTGGTACAAGGCCATTTGGGAATAGTTTTTTTGCAGTTGCCACTTCATATCCAAAATACCGCGAAAGAAGCGGAAGAGTGGAATCGGTAGAATGGCGTATCAATGAATGCATGGAAAGAAGCCTTAATGGAAAGAGTATTGACAGTACTGATAAGGAAATGAAAGCGATGGTGGCTTATGTCAAATGGGTAGGCAAAGATGTAAAAAAAGGGGAGAAACCAATGGGGGCCGGATTGCGTGACCTGCAGTATCTAAACAGGGCCGCGGATCCGGCGAAAGGTAAAGTCGTTTACCAGCAGCAATGCCAGCGCTGTCACGGCACAAATGGAGAAGGGTTGTTGCGCTTCGACAGTACCGGTTATGCATACCCGCCGCTATGGGGTGAACATAGTTTTAATGTAAGCGCTGGCATGTACCGGGTATCGCGACTGGCGGCTTATGTAAAAGACAATATGCCATTTGGAATTGCATCGTATAAAACGCCGCAGTTGAGTGATGAAGAAGCATGGGACGTAGCGGCCTTTATTAATTCGCAGTCAAGACCAGCATTGTTTTTCAAATACGACTGGCCCAATATTGCCAGCAAACCGGTTGATTATCCCTTCGGCCCTTACAGCGATCAGTTTTCTCAAAACCAGCACAAATTTGGACCCTTTGAGCCCATTCATAAAGCAAAAGCCGGGGCAACCTTAAAAAGCGATTCCAAACAGTTATAATAAAAAAGCAACCTGTTATAACAAGTTGCTTTGCAAAATTGGTTGTTAGTGGGTTTATCCTGCAAAACAATATGCACATCCGTGTTCCTGTGCGCGGCCAACAGCCCATACACCGGAGGGAACAACCTGGATGCCCGGCAATAAACCAGCTACCCATTCTTTTTTCACTTCAGCAGCGTCGAGGTTCATGCCCTGTGCAAGTGCAGCGGAATAAACTGTCATAGCTGCATCGCAAACGCAGAACATAACGCCACTGTCCTGCAGTTCATTGATACCAATGGCTACGGCGCCAAAACCGGGTATTTTAAAATCGCCGGGTTTTGGTTTCCAGAAAGGGTTTCTTACAGAAGCCGCTTTCGTAGCGGGATCATCTGCCTTGAATACTTCCCCGAATTTATATTTTGCCCATAGTTTGTCTTCCATGGCATATGGTATTGCATCGTGGCGAAGTACCACCACTACACTGCAGTCTTTTTCGACGGAGCCGGTGGCGGCGTTGGTGAGCAGGAATACCCTGGGCCAGGCAAAGGGCATCATTTCATGCGGTCGTGTAGCATCAAAGACAATTCTGTGTTTTCCTTTTATCTGGTTAAACCATGCATCGGGGCCTTCAGCATTTACTGCTGGCAGACCTTCTGCCTGGGATGCAAAAGGAGTAGCAAAGGTGGCCATGCCTAATGCAGCAGCACCTGTGGCAATCGATCCCAAAAAACTGCGGCGATCAGTAGCTTGTGGAAGATCATGCTTTTCCATAATGGTTGAGTTTTGGTGAAAATTTTGTAACATGATAAGATACGATAAAAATATACGGATCGGATCAAATCGATTTTCATTAACATTTTTGGGGCACACAATAAAAATCATCTTCCTTTGCAATAAATGAGCGAAACTTCCGCGCAATTTCTAAAAATTCACCTGTATGAAAAGAATAATATCAAGTTTATTTGCCCTTATTTTCTTTTTTTCAATGTCGAATGCCCAGCAAAAACTGCACAAAGTTGTTTTTGAAATTACTACCAGCGATACCGCCGATCACAGGGCTGTTCTCCGCCAGATTAATAATGTACTCAAGGATGCACCCGGTACCAGGATTGAATTGGTTTGCCATGGCTCCGCCATTTTCATGCTGGTAAAAGATAAGACGGTATTGGCTGCCGAAATGGAAACCCTGTCGGCCAAGGGAGTTCAGTTTGCCGCCTGCGCCAATTCCATGCGAAAAAATAACCTGGAAAAATCACAACTGGTTACCCCTGCAGGCGTAGTGCCCAATGGCGTACTCGAAGTGGTGTCTAAGGAAGAAGATGGCTGGAGTTATATCAAAGCAGGCCGGTAATTTTTCGATCCGGGTTTCCGGTAATAAATATTTGTTTCCGGCGACAGTTGCAAATGCGCTGCAGTAACTTCGCGCAAACATCGGAACTATGGATGTTGAAATACTCGCGCGCATTCAGTTTGCTTTCACCATTGCATTTCATTATATCTATCCCCCATTAAGTATTGGTATCGGGCTCATGCTGGTTATCATGGAGGGGCTTTACCTGAAAACAGGCGATAAGCGCTACGAACAGATGACCCGTTTCTGGATACGCATCTTCGCACTCATATTTGGAATAGGCGTTGCCACCGGAATTATTATGGAATTTGAATTTGGTACCAACTGGGCCACCTATTCAAAATATGTGGGTGATATTTTTGGAAGTGCCCTTGCAGCGGAAGGCATTTTTGCATTTGCACTCGAGTCTGGTTTTCTTGGCATCTTATTATTTGGCTGGAAACGGGTTGGTCCAAAAGTTCATTTCTTTTCTGCCATCATGGTTTTTGTGGGCTCAATGTTTTCTGCTGTTTGGATTGTGGTGGCCAATTCATGGCAGCAAACACCGGCAGGTTTTCACATTGTAGGAGAAGGCATGCAGGCAAGAGTTGAGATAACTGATTTCTGGGCCATGGTGTTTAATCCATCCAGCACCGATCGGTTATTGCATGTTTGGATCGGCGCTTTTTTATCGGGCGCATTTATGGTGCTGAGTGTAAATGCCTGGTATATTTTAAAAAATAAATTCCTCAATATTGCCAAGCCAGCGTTTAAAATAGCGCTGGCTACAGCGGCATTTTTTTCCCTGGCGCAATTGTTTATTGGTTCACGGAGTGCAGATGGTGTGGCAAAAAATCAACCCGCTAAACTGGCTGCCATGGAGGGACACTATGATAGTTTGGCGAAGGCCGATATGTTTATCGCCGGATGGGTAAACCAGCAGCAACAAATTACATCAGGAATAAAAATACCCGGTGGCCTGAGTTTTTTAATCCATAATAATTTTAATACACCGGTAAAAGGATTGAATGCATTTCCAAAAGATGAGCGGCCCGCGCAGGTTAATGCCGTGTTCCAGTTTTACCATATTATGATTGCTACCGGCGTCCTTATGATTGTATTGTCGTTACTGGGTTGCTGGTATTGGAAACGCGGCACATTATTTAATAAAAAATGGATGCTGCAGGTATTTGTGTGGGCAGTGTTGTTGCCACAGGTAGCCAATCAGTGCGGATGGTTCACAGCAGAAATGGGCCGGCAGCCCTGGGTAGTGTATGGTTTATTAAAGACAAGCGATGCCTTGTCAAAAACGGTTTCTGCCAACCAGGTGATCTTTTCACTCATATTATTTGCGCTGGTATATGCATTGCTCCTTGTGTTGTTTTTGTTCCTGCTGTACCGTAAAATTCAGCATGGTCCGGAAACCAGCAAAGAGATGGATCATGACAGCGATGCGTATACAAAAAGAAATAACCCGATAATCAGGCAATAGAAATGTGTTAATGTGAAGATGTGGAAATGGATTCAAAGATCGATTTAATGTGTTTGTAAAAATATGGAGACATTCCTGGGGATACAATACAATATTTGGTGGTTCCTGGTATTCGGGGCAGTCATCAGTGGCTATGCCATACTCGATGGCTTTGATCTTGGTGCAGGGGCACTGCATTTGTTTTTAAAAAAAGAACAAAGCCGCCGCATTGCACTCAATGCCATTGGCCCGGTGTGGGATGGCAATGAAGTATGGCTGGTAATAGCGGGCGGTGCATTGTTTGCCGGGTTCCCGGTAGCATATGCAGCTATCTTTTCTGCATTCTATGTGCCGTTTATGGTATTTATGGTGGGTTTAATATTTCGCGCCATTTCGATTGAGTTCAGAAGCAAAGAACCTATGCTGTGGTGGCGTACTACCTGGGATATCGCATATTGTGTTTCCAATATAGTCATTGCACTATCACTGGGCTTAATGCTCGGCAATGTGGCATTGGGGATGCCATTGAATAAGGAACACGAGTTTAGCGGCAACTGGTTATCTTTCTTTAACCCCTTTGCCATCATGATTGCTATTACAACGCTGGCCCTGTTTATGCTGCATGGCGCTATTTACCTCGGTATGAAAACAGAAAACAGGTTGTATACCAAACTCACCATACTCGCCAAGAACTTTACCATCTTTTTTGTACTCAGCTTTGCGGTATCAACTTTATATACGCTGCTGTATATTCCGCATTTGAGTGATGCATTGCGCAACAATCCCGTACTATTTATACTCCCGCTGATCATGACCCTGGCTATTGCCAATATCCCGCGCAACCTGAAAAAGCAAAATTTCAGGCTCGCCTTTTTAAGTTCATCCATAACCATCGCAGCCCTGCTGGTATTAATTGCTATTGAAGTATTTCCTTACCTGTTGTATTCGCCGCAACAACCAGCCAACAGCATTACAGTTTACAACGCGGCATCATCCGGTAAAACAATGCGTATCCTGCTCACCATTGCATTGATAGGAACCCCGTTGGTAGGATTGTATACCAGTTTTGTATTCTGGACATTTAAGGGAAAAGTCACTTTGGATGAAATGAGCTATTGATGACAATGTTTTTATTCCCTGCAATAACTTTTATCCGTCTGTCCTGCATTACCTTTGCCGCGCTATGATGAATGCATTTCCAAAAGGACAAAAAGCTGTCGCAAACTGGATATATATTGGCGTGGGCATGTTGCTGGTGCAGGTAATTCTTGGCGGAATTACCCGGTTAACCGGTTCTGGTTTATCGATCACCGAATGGAATGTGGTGACAGGTGCATTGCCGCCACTGAACGATCAACAATGGATGGTGGAATTCGATAAGTACAAACAAACACCACAGTATCATTTGCTGAACGCAGATTTTACACTCAGCAATTTCAAATTTATCTTTTTCTGGGAGTGGTTTCACCGCCTCTGGGCAAGGCTGATAGCTGTTGTATTTATTGTTGGTTTTATTTATCTCTTTGCAAAGCGTTACCTGAAACCAGCCATGATTCGTCCGCTGCTCATTTTATTTTTACTCGGCGCCATGCAGGGAATGATTGGATGGATTATGGTAAAGAGCGGCCTGACGGATGATATGGTATATGTAAAACCATTAAAACTGGCCCTGCATTTTGTTTTTGCATTGTGCCTGATTTGTTATGCATGGTGGTACGCGCTGCAATTATCTGTACCGCCTAACCAGGTAATGACCGGAAAAAAGTTGTATAACGGGACATGGTTCATCCTGGTAGTATTGTTTTTCCAACTCATTTACGGAGCCTTAATGGCTGGTCATAAAGCTGCTACCGTAGCACCTTCCTGGCCAACAATCAATGGAAGCTGGATACCCGGAGGGTTGTTTTCAAAAACAACCAGCTTCGTGGAAGATAAAATCACCGTTCAGTTTATACACCGCTTACTGGCTTACCTGTTGTTACTGGCAACAGTTTTATGGACGGCTTCGGCCAATAGATTAACCAGCCCCACAGCATTGTTTAGAAAACTGAAGTGGCTGCCCCTGGTGTTCATTGCAATACAGGTGTTGCTGGGTATCCTAACAGTGCTGGTTAGCCCGGGCATTGTTCCCAATCACTGGGTATTGTTCGACTGGTTGGCGCAGTTGCACCAAATCATGGCGATGTTGTATATGCTGGCCATGGTGGCCATGCTGTACATTGTTCGACGAAAATAGGCGTCTTTTTATACCGGTTGTAACTTAAAGCCCTGTTTACTGGTATACCGGTTTATTTTTTTGTATTTTACCAACAGGTTCCTTTTACTATGAAACAAGCCATCAGGGCCATATTCTATTCTTTCCCGGTGCAACTGGTATTGCTGCATTTCAAAAAGTTCCAGGTGCTGCTGGTATTTTGGTTTTTACTCTTTGGCGCAGTGGGCGGTACATTTATGAAATCATTTGGCGTCAACTCTCTTTACCTCGCGCCGGAGTACCTGGGAAATGTCAATGCATTAAGCGCTTCTATTGTGGGTATATCCGTCGGCATTTTTATCATGAGCTGGAATATCACGACGTTTATCCTGTTCTGCCGTCATTTTAAATTCCTCGCCACCACATCAAAGCCATTTTTGAAATATTGCATCAACAATAGTATCATACCGCTGGCATTTTTATTCTTTTATTTTTTCAATGCGGTGTATTTTGATAAGTACAAAGAACTTACCAGCAACTGGCAGATTTTTGTACTCACCAGTGGCTTCCTGCTGGGGTTTATGTTCATCGTAGCCATCTCCTTCCTGTATTTTTTCCGCGCAGATAAAACTATTACCCAAAGGATGACGGCAGTAATTAACAAGCCGTCTGAATTCAAAACTGCATTTCGTCCACAGGTAGCGCTGACCAGTGGCGGCAGCCGTTTGATAAAAGTTACTTCTTACCTTAATTCACCGTTGAAAGCAAAACCGGTCAGGGATGTATCGCATTACAGCTCCTTGTTTATTGATACTATTTTCGGGCGGCACAATTTTGCGGCCATGCTGTCCATCTTTTTTGCTTTTGTCTTTTTGATAACCGTTGGCTTTTTTCTCGATCACCATATATTTCAATTACCGGCCGCAGCCAGCATTACAGTCTTCTTTGCCATACTGGTAGCAGTAGCCGGTGCTTTCTCTTATTTTATGCAAAGCTGGAGTGTGCCCTTCTTTGTGGCGCTGATAGTACTACTGAACATTCTTTACAAGTATGAAATCATTGATCCTACCAATAAAGCATACGGTCTCGACTATTCGAAAAATACAGAACGACCCGAATACAGCCACGATGGATTGCTGGCGCTTTGTACACCGGAGAAAAAGGAGCGTGATATTAAAAACATGCTGGAAGTACTGGAAGCATGGAAGAAGAAACAAAAGGAAGAAAAGCCCCTGCTGTACTTTATTGATGTAAGTGGCGGCGGTACACGCAGTGCTACATTTACCCTGAGTGTATTGCAGCGGCTTGACAGTTTAACGGGTGGAAAACTGATGGACAAAACATTTCTCATCTCCGGTGCTTCCGGTGGTATGCTGGGCGCTGCCTATTACCGCGAACTATCCCGCGAAAGATCAGAAGGAAGAAATCTTTACCTGTACAGCCGGAAATATGTAGATGATATTTCAAAGGACTTACTCAATCCAACTTTTTCATCCTTTGTGGCACGGGATCTCGCAGCACCTGCACAACGATTCAAGATTGGTGACTATTACTATATCAAAGATCGCGGATATGCTTTTGAACAAAAGCTCAGCGAGAATACCAGGGGATTGCTGAATAAACAATTGAAAGATATCGCAGCCGATGAACGACATGCAAAAGTGCCCCTGATGTTGTTTAGCTCGGTAATAACAAGAGATGGCCGTAAAATGATCATAGGCACGCAACCCATTAGTTTTTTAATGCAGGCACAATACGATAGTGCGCGCACCACGGTTCCTGATCCGGATGCGGTTGACTTTGGCGCGTTCTTTTCAAAACAGGATCCCATGAACCTGCGTATGCTCACCGCCTTGCGGATGAATGCTACTTTCCCCTATGTATTGCCCAATGTGTGGTTGCCATCCAAACCAGTCATTGATGTGATGGATGCAGGGTTGCGGGATAATTACGGACCGGAAACGACTTTGCGTTTTATCAATGTATTCAGGGACTGGATAGATAAAAATACAGCCGGGGTGGTGGTATTGCAAATAAGGGACAGGAAAGTGGGTGGATGGGAAAACCCTTTTGAATCAAACGATATTTCTGAACTCGTTACCAAACCTATGTTATTGCTGCAGTACAACTGGTACAAAATGCAGGAATACAACCAGGACTATATGTTTAGTTTGTCAGAACAATTAATGGACAAAAGATTTTATAAGATTACATTCCAATACGTGGCAAAAAAAGAAGATGACAAAGCTGCATTGAATTTTCACCTCACCCAGCGGGAAAAAATGGATATCATGGAAGCACTGGACAATTATACCAACCATGTAGCATACGACCGCTTTTCGAGCCTGCAACAACAAAAAGATTCCATTCCCCCTGTAAAAAAATAATCGTTATTGCGGTTGTATCAGTTTAAAGCAATTCGGTATCACTTTAATGTTGAATTGTTTGGCGGTTTCCCGCGGTTCCCCATCTACATGTAACGGCGATGCATCAGTGTTTTTTATCAGCAGTTTATCTGCCTGGAAATAAATGATGCCGCTTTTCTTAAACGTTTCGGGTGTTGACAAAGGATTTTGACCAGTTATCTGCATGAGTACAGACACCGGCAATTGGGCCTTGCTCATTTTTCGAACGATAACGATATCAAGCAAACCGTCTGATAAACTTGCCTTGGGTGCAATGGTGACCTGGTTGCCAAACTGGTTACTGTTGGCAATGCTGATAAAATAAGCTTCGGTGATAAAGGAAGTGTCTTCCAGTTTTATCTCGAAGGAGTAAGGGGTTGCTTCAAAAAAATGTTTGAGTGATTGCCTGGTATAGGTAAGCAAACCTCTTTTAGGTTGTTTGGCAAAATTATGCGCCACCTGTGCATCAAAGCCGAGGCCGCAGAGCATACAGGCAAAGGAGTTGTTGATGGTAAATGCATCGATATATTTGGCTTCGCCGGTAAACACGTTTTCGAGAGCGCGTAATGGTGGCAGTGGTATTTTGGCAGTTAATGCAAGCCCATTGCCAGAACCCAGTGGAACAATACCAAAGTTAATATCCGTTTCATACAATTGCTGCACAACGGTATTTACCGTACCGTCGCCACCGCACATAATAACATCGGTAATCTTTTCTTCCCGTATTTTTTGTTTGATAAATGTATAGTCGCCACTGGCTATCGTGGGCAATATCTCAAAACGTGCAGCGTATTTTTTGGCGGAAGCTGCTATCAGTTCAGGCAATGTTTGTTTGGAGCGGGTACCCGAAATAGGGTTAACCAAAAAGATAAACTTTCTCTGCATCCGGCAATTTACTCAAGAATCAGTTTACAGAGTAAATATCGCTCGGTACGGATACCGCTGAGCCGGTTGTCTTCGCCCGGTTGCTGAAAAGTATAGAGCAACATGCGGCGGTGTTTTTGCAGAAATGCTTTGATATCGCTGGTGGTAAAATTGAAATTGCCTTCCGTAACATCAAACTGGCGTTGAAAAACCACATTGTTCACGATATCGGTAAACTGGAATGTCCTTTTCCAGCCATTTCTTTTTTCCCCCTGTTTAAAAAAGACGAGTAATGGTGTTTTTTTGGCGAGCCATATATTTTTGATCGCAACGACAGGTGTATCCGTTGCGTGCAGGGTTGTTTTTTGCAACAGTTGCTGTTTATTCCAGGAGATGCGGAACAAAGTGTCGCTCTTTTGCGCAAAACTGATCAGCACATTGGTGCAGAAAAAAAATATAATAATGGTTTGTTTCATATTGTAAAGATGGATGGTATGGCAAAATTACATATCCTGTATTCGAATTACCATTTTAATAATGCGCTCGCCCAGGTAAAGCCGCTGCCGAAGGCGGCAAGACAAACCAGGTCGCCTTCTTTTATTTTTCCATCCTGCCATGCTTCGCATAATGCAATGGGAACGGAAGCAGCGGTAGTGTTACCATAGCGTTGGATATTGTTGTATACCTGGTCGTCGCGTAGATGTAATTTTTGCTGTACAAACTGCGCTATGCGCAAATTGGCCTGGTGCGGTATAAGCATTTTTATATCTGCGGGCGTGTATCCACTGGCGGTTAATGCTTCCATGATCACTTCCGGAAATTTTACCACTGCTTTTTTAAATACAGTCGGACCATCCATATTGGGGAAGTTTTGCGCCTTGTCGATCATGGCATGGCTCATAAACATATCACCTATTTCGGTGTCGTTAAAATCTGCGAGTGGTTGCTGCATCCAGTGATTGGCGTGTGTGCCGGGGTTATACATCGCCAGTATTTCTGCGCTTTCGCCATCGCTGTGCAGGTGTGTACTGAGTATTCCCCGGTTATCATCTTCTGTTGGTTGCAATACCACTGCGCCGGCACCATCGCCAAAGATGACGCTGATATTTCTCCCTCTCGTGGTAAAGTCCAAACCAAATGAATGTTTTTCACTGCCTACTACCAGGATATTTTTGTACATACCCGTTTTTATAAACTGGTCGGCCACGCTTAATGCATAAACAAAACCGCTGCATTGATTGCGTACATCCAATGCACCGATTTCATGCATCTTCATGGCACGTTGCAGTAATACGCCGCAGCCGGGGAAATAATAATCGGGGCTGAGCGTGGCGAATACGATAAAGTCAATGTCTTTTGCAGTAATGCCGGCACGTTCAATGGCAATCGTCGCAGCATTTACACCCATGGTGGTGGTAGTTTCCTCCGTACGGTGGGCAAATCGCCTTTCCTTGATGCCGGTTCTTTCCTGGATCCATTCGTCGCTGGTGTCCATGTAGCGGGTCAAGTCCTGGTTGGTATATACATTGGGCGGGACATACATTCCTATGCCGGCGATTTTACTCCGTTTCATATTAGCAAGCTTTCACCAAAATAACGAAAACTGGCAGGCAGAATAAAATCTAACTGGTAGACGGAAAAAACAGTTGAACAGGAATGATCATTCCGGCTAAAAAAGTATCAACAAAATACTGAGTGATAAAAAATTACCTGTTCGTGGTATCTGGTGAAAACAAGGGTTCAATTGCCGGAAAATCAAGGGGCTATTGAGAGGAGATGGAAAACCCGTTTGTTAATAGAAATTCTTCAGCCAAAATAATTCTACAAAATATTTTGATTTTTACATTTTCTTTATAGCTTTACGCTTCCAACACTGGTCATTCTATGCCGTGTTCGACTCAATCCTTCTCAATCTCCTATTTGAAACAGGATTTGTTCGTCTGAAAAATCACCACTTTTCTTAAATATCCTCTAAAAGCTGGCACTTCCTTCTATCCTTACGGATTTCCCTACTTACACTGTAACTATTTAAAAGATTAAATTAGTATGTACCAGCGTCTACTCATTGTTTTACTGACCCTGACCCTTTCCGGTTCAGCATTCAGCCAAAGCGTATTTAACTCAGGTGATGCCGTCCTGAACTACAATTCAGGTGCCGCATTAGGTTCGCCCACCAATCCCGTTCCACCTGTTGTGGGTGAAGTAAAGAAGTGGGTGCATGATCCTACCCAGAAGCCCGGAAGGATTCCCTGGGATCAGAGCAATTTCAAGTGCTATATCATCAACGGGCCCAACAACCTGCCGATCGCTTTTCGGTTAAGGTTCCCCGTTGGTTACGATTCTACCAATCCGTCCAAATACCCATTGGTATTGTTCCTTCACGGCGGTGGTGAAACCGGTTCAAATATTTACGAAAACCAGGACCAACTGTTCTGGGGAGCACAATTATTTGAACAGCGCATGAATGCCGGTGAATGGAATGGCTTTTTACTGTTTCCGCAGGAAACGAAAGTAGGCTGGGATGATAACTATTTCCCTTCTATTAATACAATACTTGATTCCCTGGAGAAGAGTTGTGCTTTTGACCCGGACAGGGTGATTGGCATGGGTCTCTCAGAGGGAGGTTATTCTGTGAAATGGGCTGAGCTCTATCCCAAACGGGCAGCTTCGCTGGTAGTTTCGAATCCAATCAATATTGGAACACTGGTAAACCAGAATGGTTTGTTAAGTAACTATCTTGAAATCCCCATCTGGATGGCCAATGGCGGACTGGATGGCGGACCTACGCCCGGTGAAGCACTGACATACTTTAATACTGTTAAGGATGCCGGTGGTAATATTTATGAAAATTACAGTCCGACAGAGGGCCATAGTTCATGGACCAACCAGTGGAATAAGGTAGACTATTATGGTAAATTTATACTCAGCCAATACTGGAATGCTGCACATAAGGCACAACCCTTGGTGTATTTCCAGCACACAGATTATTGCGATAATGAGACTATTAGCACCAAGATGTCAATAACACCAGGGTTCAATGCCTACGAATGGCAAATGGACAATGGCAGTGGATTTACGAACATTCCTGGTGCAACCACCAATACATATACTGCCACACAGGTAGGCACTTACAGGGTGCATTTCCAGCGAACACCTACATCTGCGTGGTCTGTATGGACACCAACTCCTGTTGTAATCAAAAGAAAGAGTTGTGCCGTCGATACTGCATTTGCAGAACATTTTGATGCCAACCCGATAAGTTATGTAGCGTTCCATTCTGATTTTACACCCACTCCCTATACGCAAAACAATTATACCTGCCAGAATGGAATATTTACGGAAGGAACGCAAACTTATGCGGTAGATGCGACTGGTCGTCTTGGCGGAAGATTTATGCTTAATAATACTACTGTATCAGGTAGCTGTGTGTACGCTGCCAACGACATGATTTGGCGCACATTTACTCCTGCAACAGTAACACCCAATACAGACTATACCTTTAGTTTTTATATGGGTAACCAAAATACTTCCTCTTCTACGCCATCCAACCCGGCCCAGATCATCGCATTTATAAATGGAGTGAACCTGGTGGCTACCGGTGAAAAAGTAAACGGATCTGGTCATTTCAGTTGGAAGAAATACAGCTATACCTGGAATTCGGGCAGTGCTACAACTGCAGAGCTGGGTTTACGCAATGGTGTGGGTACCGGCAGCGGTAACGATTTTGTACTGGATGAAATTACACTCGTAAAAGCACACCCTGCAGTATTGCCCGGTGGATTTGGAACAAATATGTCACTGTGGTCAAGAGCGGGTTCTATCAATACAATCAACAACAACCCAATAGGTCAGTGGTTGAATGAAGACGTGAACAGTAACTCCCTGACACAGTTTGCAGCAGTTAACCAGCCTTTGTACAGGAACAATGCAACTGAAAATTTCAACTTTAACCCAACATTGTCCTTTGCTACTGCCAGTGCACAATCGTTGTCAGTTACCGGTGGTTTCTCCGGCGCAACAGTACACAATTCTGTGCATGCATACATCGTCATGAAGCCAGACAACACCACACAAAACACCACTGTGTTTTCAGAAAACGGCGCTTCATCTACTGCTGTATCAGTTGGTATTTCCAATGGTGGTAATGTAACCTGGAGAGCAGGTGTAACACCGGGCAACAGTGTTACTGCCAATAGTGTAAACGATGCTACCAAACCAAGCCTGTGGAGCTTTAGCAGGGATAATATTAACAACACCGCCAGCAACAACAAACAGGATATCCGCAAAAACGGTATTACCATCGCCACCAATAATACGGCTGGTACATTTACCGGAAATAATTCCAACTTCTCTTTTGGTACTTTCAACGGAGATGTATCTGAAGTGGTATATTTCGTAGATGCGACCATTAATGCTGCTACGCAGAATAAAATTGAATCTTACCTGGGATTGAAATATGGTATTACACTGGGAAGCAATTCAGCGCTGACCAATTACACTTCATCCAATGGTACTGTGTTCTGGACAGCCACCACACCTTACCAGAATGATATATTTGGTATCGGTACAGACAGCACATCCAACCTGGTGCAGACACAGTCTTACAGTGTCAATTCAGGAAGTGGTAATGGTGTAGGTACTTCTGGTAAAGGAAACCTGGTGGTAACAACCAACACTTCTCTGAATAATAACCAGTTCCTGCTGATAGGTAACGATGCAGCCACTTTTGGTTCACATGTTATTGCTCCGGGTGAAGGACCAATTACTTTACAGGGCGCCATTCGTGTAAACAGGAAATGGAGGGCAGACAATACCAATGGTGTGGGCGCTGTTGACATTAGTTTCGATACAACGGGTCTTACCTTGTCCGGTGGTGCGATACTGAGCAATTTCACATTACTGATCGATAATGATGGCGATGGCAACTTCAATACAGGTACACTCACTTATGAACACGCAGTAGGTGTTAGCGGCAAGAAATTATTGTTTACCAGTGTTACACTGCCCGACAATGCCATCTTCACGCTCATCACTACAACTTCACCCAATGCATCATTGCCTGCAGTATGGGTAAGCTTTACGGCAGAAGCAGTAAATGGCGATGGTTTGCTGAAATGGCAGACTACGGATGAAATAAACGTAGCACGTTATGAAGTGGAGCATTCACTGAATGGTACCAGCTTCAAAACAGTGGGAAGCGTTTCAGCGAATAATAACACTGGATTGAATACATACAATTTCACCCATGCATCTTTGTCTGCCGGTGTTCATTATTACAGGATCCGCAGGGTAGATTTGGATGGCAGGTCAGAATACAGTGTGGTGAAAACAATTAAGATTGCCAATGGCATCTCCAGTGTATCCATCAGGCCAAACCCTGTAGTAGGTTCAACGCTGACACTGGCAGTAACCCTGCAGCAGAACAGCAAGGCTACGATACATGTGGTAGGAATGGATGGTAAGGTGATACTGCAGCAAAACACCAGTCTTGTTCCGGGTATGAATACGGTGAATGTAGATGTGGCAAGGGTTCCTGCTGGCATTTACCTGGTGCAGGTGCAACTGGATGAGGAATTGGTATCGAAGAAATTTGTGAAACTGAGATAAGGGAAGGCTGGCTACAGAAAAACAGAAAACCCAATAATAAAGGTCCCGGGGAAAATGGCAACATTTGAACCGGGGCTTTTTGTTTTTACAGTTTCAAGTTTATAGTTTTTAGTTTCGGGTTTATCGTTTTGGTTCTTATAATTTGATATTTGGATTTGGGTTTTGAAACTTACTACCGACTATTGACTATTGACTTCTGACTCTTTACAATTGGTTCTTGGATCTTAGAATTTGATATTTGGGATTTGAAATTTACTCTAGTCTCAAGACTATTGACTCCAAAAGGTAGAAGGTGAAAGGTAGAAGGGATTTGGATCGGGTATTTGGAATTTTATATTTGGGATTGGGAGTTTACCTTCCTACTCCTGACTCCCAACTATTGACTTCTGACTCCAAAAGGTAAAAGGCAAAGGGTGGAAGGCAAAAGGAATTTATAATTTGGATTTGGGATTTGGAATTATTGAAAAGGTCAAAGGTGAAGGGTAGAAGGGATTTGGGATTGGGAGTTTGCCTTCCTACTCCTGACTCCCGACTATTGACTTTTGACTTGCAACTTTTCCAAGACACCTCACTTTGTTCGGTGTGACAAATCACAATAATGTACAGTCTCCTGACTACCGATAAACACCGGTATACTTTCTGCATAAACATCGGTACAGATTCTGCGTGAACATCGGAATCTTTAATAAAGTTGCACACTTGTTGTCTAATAAGCACGCCGGTACATTAGTTTTGGAGCGAATTATTTTCCGTACTACATTCATGATAGAATTAATGGTAAGCATAAAAAATGGATAGCACACTTCATATCCATTGGTTTGGTTAGTTCATATTTCCTTAGTATTAATTAATGATGAAAAATTATACAGGATAACAGTATAAAAAACTGTTCCCGGTATGATGGTAGAGAGTATTGCCTGCCCGTGAAAACTTATTGGTATAGATGCAGTTCTTGTAGCCTACAGCGTATAGAATGTTTTCTAACAGCAAGGATGCTATCAATTTTTTATGTAAAATTGTAATTCCATCCTTCCGCAATAATACACTGCGGGTAATCATGAAGCTGCGAATGATGTACTGATACATTGATTTGATTTAAATAAACACACCATACACATGGGCGATGTATAAGTGCGGTATGGAATGAGCATTCCATTTGCATCTTACTACAGAATCCCTAAACAGAACCTGCTTATGAAAATCGGGCAACTGATTTTAGCTACTCTCTCAATATGCTTCTGTGTGCATACATCTTTCGCACAGGAAGAATCAGGTTCATTTGCAGACAAAATCACTTCATTCCCCACGAAGTTTTTGAATAAAGTAAACAAGAAGGCTGATAATCTCGAAGAAGATGTAATTAAGCAATCCACCAAATATTTACAGCGCCTCGCCAAACAGGAAAGAAAACTGCAGCGCAAACTCAGCAAGGTGGATTCGGCAGCAGCGAAGAATCTATTTGCCGGTTCGCAGGCGCAGTACCAGGCCATGATCCAACAACTGAAAAGCAAGGAACCCCCTGTACTACAAAAAGGAAAACAATACCTGCCGAGGATGGACAGTTTGACGACTTCATTAAAATTCCTTGACCAGTATAGTGATAAATTAAAGAGCCTGGGACAAACACCTGCGCAAATAAAAGAAGCGCTGGCAAAAATCAACGGCGCCGAAGGCAAACTGCAGCAGGCGGAAGATATCAGGAAGTTTATCCGGGAAAGAAAGCAATTGTTACGAGAACAGTTCCAACGATCAGGATTGAACAAAGCCTTCCGGCAGTATAATAAGGAGGCTTACTATTATGCTGCGCAACTGGAAGAATATAAAAAAATGTTCAGTGACCCGGATAAGCTGCTGGACAAATCCATGGGGCTGTTAAGGAAGCTGCCCCTGTTCCAGGACTTCTTTAAAAAGCATTCAGAACTGGCTTCCTTATTCAACCTGCCGGGCAGTGATAACGGAGCAGTCAATAATATGACCGGAAATGTAATCCCCGGATTACAAACCCGCAGCCAGGTACAGTCCATGATACAGCAGCAGTTGGGCATCACCGGTCCCAATGTCAATGGCATACAAGGTGGTGGCGGCGGACTGGATGCATTGCAACAAAACATGCAGTCAGCACAAACACAACTCAACCAGTTAAAAGATAAGGTGAGCAACCTGGGTGGAACCAGCAGTGATATGGAAATGCCCGAAGGATTTAAACCCAACAGCCAGCGGACAAAAACATTTTTGCAAAGACTGGAGTATGGAACTACGATACAAACCATCCGGAGCAATAATTTCTTTCCCGCCACGAGTGATTTAGGACTAACACTTGGATTTAAACTGAGTGAAAAAAATATCATTGGCGTAGGCGCCAGTTACAAACTGGGATGGGGAAGGGATATCAAACATATTTCCTTCAGCAGCCAGGGCATCGGTTTCAGATCCTTCCTCGATATGAAACTAAAAGGAAGCTTTTATGCCAGCGGTGGCTTTGAATACAATTATCAAAAACCCTTTGCATCGGTGCAGCAGATAAAATACCTGGACGACTGGAGTAAAAGTGGGTTGATAGGCATCAGTAAAGTAGTATCGATGAAAACAAAATTATTCAAGAAAACAAAAGTGCAGTTGTTATGGGACTTTCTGAGTTACCAGCAGAAACCAGTGACGCAGCCCATCAAGTTCAGGATTGGATACAGTTTTTAAAACCATAATACCATTATAAAAAAAGATAAAACCACCTTATATGCAAGTGCGATTAAAAATGTCTGTTTTGAAAAAGAAAATATTGTTTAGCACCCTGTTGAGTTTGCTGGTTGCATCGCAACTGCTGGCGCAGACTTGTGGTACCACTAACCTGGCGCAGTTCAGGAATGTAATTGCATCTGCAGGGCCATCCTGGGCGCCGCCGCAAAACCTGGTAGATACGTCTCTTCTGACAAATCCCTGGTCGCCCAATGCTACCGGCAACCAATGGGTAAGTGTAGCACTCGATCAGCAATACAATATTTGCCGCGTAGTGGTTAGCTGGACAAGGTGGAACTATGCTGATTTTAAAATACAGGGTACCAATACAGATCCGTCAACAGGTACACCTACCTGGACAGATTTGGCAACGGTTACTTCCAATAACCCCACGGTAGGGACCATACCCGGTACCAGTACGCAGTATACTTATAATGATTTGAGTATTTCCAATACAGGTGCTACCTATCAGTATATACGGCTTTTTGTACCTAGTGCCACCACCAGTACGCAGGCACTGGAGATGCAGGTGTACAGCCGTTCGGGAAATATTGCACCTACTGTTAGCATTACCGGTCCTGCCAACAATGCCACATTTGTACAGGGCGCCAATATTACCATTACTGCCAATGCCAGCGACCAGGATGGTAATGTAACCAAGGTGGAGTTTTTTAACGGAAGCACATTATTGGGAACCATCACCACATCACCTTATTTATATGTATGGAACAATGTAGCGGTGGGCACGTATGTTATCAAAGCCAAGGCAACAGATGATGGCGGCTCTACCAAAACAGATTCAGTAAATATAACTGTAACAGCCCCTTCTTCTACCGGTGCATGGTTACTGGCGGGTAACGCGAATATTACACCTGCGACACAATTCCTGGGAACAACGGATGCACAGCCGCTGATTATAAAAACAAGTGGTATAGAAAGAGGAAGATTCGACAACAGCGGAGCATTGTTATTGGGTACAACAGCATTGCCGACACTAACGCCTACAGATGCCAATGTAAAGCTGGCAGTAAAGGGAACAATAGCCGCGCAGAAGCTGCAGGTAACACAATCCACCTGGTCTGATTTTGTATTTGCCAAAAATTACAAGCTGCCATCATTGGCAGATGTGGAAGCATACATCAAAGCACACCAGCATTTGCCCGGTATCGCCAGCACCAAAGAAGTTACGAGCCATGGATTGGATATAGGAAATAACCAGGCAGCCCTGCTGCAAAAAATTGAAGAGCTGACCCTCTATGTGATTGAGTTGAATAAAAAGTTGGACAAACAACAAAAGCAATTAAGTCAGCAGGGAAAAACGATAAAGGAGTTAAAACGAAAAGTAAAAAAATAGTTCTGAGTAATATTTTATCACAGTTATAATTTCTAAAATACAGGATATGATAAAGGGACTTTTGAAATGTACCGTGGTATTATTGTTTTGTGTGTCGATACAGCAGCATATATATGCACAGGCTGGGCCGCAATTGGTAAAGTTGACGCCACCATCCCCTAACGTTATGGCGATGCAGAAATATGGTGATATACCTATCAGCGCATATACAGGTATACCAAGTATCAGCGTACCGTTATATACTATCAAGTTTCGCGATATAACTGTCCCGATTTCGCTAAGCTATCATGCTTCCGGCATTAAAGTGTCTGAAGAAGCCGGGCAGGTAGGATTGGGATGGTCATTAAACGCCGGTGGAAATATCTCAAGGAATATTATGGGGGATGACGATTTTAACAGCAATCAATACTTTAATGGGGCTTCCAATGATATCATAGATGTTGCTTTCAAAAAAGGCCCAACCAATTTTACTCCAATTGGATGTAACCTACCGATGTTTGACAATAGCCCTGGTTCAACACAAACCCTGTTTAATTATAATGTTACATCTTATTTGGCGAATGGCCAACCATACGATTTTCAACCTGACCAGTATTATTATAATTTTCAAAACAAAAGTGGCAAGTTTGTATTAACCCGCCAAAAGCAAGCAATCCTTCAAAAACAGGACAACGTTTCTTTTACAGTCAATACCAGTAATGGAAATACCTGGCAGGCAATAACGGAAGATGGTTTTATTTATGATTTTACTGCAAATGAAACTTACCAGGACAATACACCACCTGGCACTCATTATTCAGCCTGGTATTTAACACAAATCACTTCTCCGTCAGGTAATACAGTCACTTTTAATTATACAGCGAACAGTCATTTAATTTCCTCAGTGGGTAGTTATTCAGAATCAAGGGACGATTACGATCAGGGTGAGCAGGGATCTGCCACACTTGGTAGTACCAAAGGATATACACCAGGAAAACAATACAATAGTATGGTATTAAGTTCCATCAATTTCACAAATGGAACTGTTGTATTTCATTATTCAGAAAATCGTACCGATCTGACAGGAGAAGAGCAACTGGATGATATAAGTATATACAGTGTAGGAGAAGCAACACCATTTAAAAAATTCTCTTTTGTGTACGATTATTTCAACGGCCCAAATGATCCAAGCGGCGTCTTTTCTTATACCGGGGCACCTTTAACCGTTACACAGCGGTTGAAACTGACCCAGGCTATTGAAACAGGCTATTACAATGGTCAAACAGTACAAAACCCGCCCTATATTTTTACATACACGGAAAGCAATATCAATCCGGCAAAGACATCTTTCGCACGGGACCACTGGGGATACTTTAACGGCGTAACCGGAAGGGTTTCTCTTATTCCATCAGTTATACCCATTAACACAACTAATCCGATTACAAATGCACTTGGATTGGTTGGCCTGGAAAGAGAGCCCAACGGTTTTTACGCTACTGCTTTTAACATCAGCTCCATCAAGTACCCCACCGGTGGGTGGACTGAATTCCAGTTTGAATCGAATGACTTTGATGAAGCTGCTTCACAAAAAAATGACTTCTCGTACTTTAATATGCAGCAAAATCCTGCTGTTCAAAAAACGCAGACCGTCGGTTATAATCCTTCTTCAGGTACCTACTTTGGCGGTGTTAACACAATAGATCTTACAAACGAATATACTTTTCCTGCCAACCAGGGGGGAGGAAATCCACCCGTTAGTTTAACGGCATCGTTTCGGTTCAGCGGAGGTACCGGTGGTAATTGTAATGATGTGTTCTCCAACGGCGGTGGGGCTTCCAACCTGATATATTTTGAATTGTACAACTCAAGTGGAACGCTTATCAGCAGGGTAGAACCCTATTTGATGACAGTGTGCCCGGGAGACCCTACACCAACCTGTGTTTTATGCCAAACTGGTTCACCTGTATTTACATATACCTCTACCTACCAATTGAGTCCCGGCATTTATACCTGGACAGCGCATGTAGGTACAACTGGGGCTGCTTTGAAATTACAGGATATACGGGCCATCTATTCCTGGTATGAATCATTGGGTGGGTCACCTGCCAATGCCATTACCACTGGTGGGGGGTTGCGCATTAAACGTATTATCGATCACGACGGAATAGATGAAAAGAATAATAAAATAAAAAGATACGATTATCATTATAAAGCAGACAAAACCGGATCAGGAACGCTTTCTGAATATTCGTATGGCCGACGGATGTCCAAACCCCAGTATGCTTATTTCGCCATCAGCAGGGATAACTATTCTCAAACCAGTTCTGGCGGTTGCAATTCATCACTATATTACTCCTCTCATTTAATGAGAACATCTGATTCAAACATTCCTTTAAATGGATCGGCAAGCGGCTCAGTTGTGGGTTATGACCAGGTAACGGAATACCTGGGAGAAAATGGGGAATACGGAAAGAATGTTTATAAATACATTAATGAACCAGATAAAGTCAGCGGGTATACTGAGCCATTTACCGGATTGTTCTTACCCATTCGGCCTCCGTATGCATCTTCGGAAGCAGAACCATTGAATGGTTCATTAATTAATGAAACTCAGTATGTAAACATAAAAGGAAATTATTTTAAGGTAAAAGAAAATTCAAGTCAATATCAAACCTTCGATAATAGTGAAAATGTCGTGTATGGCCTCGAAGAACATGTAATGCCGACATTGCAATTGGGAGATAAATGCAGCCAATTGGTAATGCAGCCTTGTGATGCCAACTCAATGATAACCTGGTATAAAACTATTAAATCGGAGTGGAGTGCGTTAATAGCCAAAACAGACAGGATTTATAATGAAAAGGGGGATGAACAGCACTTCCTTGAAACGACAACAAATTACTTTTACGATAACCCCACACACAAACTTTTAACACGCACAGTAACTTCTAACAGCAAAGGACAGGAAATCACCGCCTATACCAGGTATCCACAGGATTTTACCATCACATCCGGAGCCAATGATGCATTTACACAAGGATTGCAGAACCTTCTGACCAGGCATATACTTGTCACTCCAATAGAATCATACACGCAGAAAAAAAATACAGATGGTTCCAATATAGGTGCTACTTCCTACGTACTCACCAGTTTTGGAAACAACCTGCCACTACCTAAGCTTGCATACCTGTCAATGATAACGGCACCCAACAGTAGTTTTGTGCCATCCAGTATTTCAGCCAGTGGTTTGGTGAAAGACAATGCCTACGAACCACGTATTTATTTTGACAACTATGATGGCTATGGTAATGTACTTCAACAGCACAAGGCATATGATATCAATCATTCTTATGTATGGGATTACAACGGCAGTGAGGTAATTGCAGAAGTATCCAATGCTGCTTCCAATGAAATCGCCTATACTTCTTTCGAAACCAGCAGCGCCGGATATTGGTCTGTTCCAACCAGTACTATCAATACCAGCAATGCATTAACGGGTAAACAATCTTATACATTGAGCAGTGCCAACCCCATTACCGCTACTGTGCCTTCCGGAAAATCCTATATCGTTTCCTACTGGACAACCAGTACCAGTTCACTTACAGTTAACGGCACCAGTGGAACACAGGGGCTGACAAAAAATGGCTGGACCTATTTCGAACACATTCTGCCTGCTACAACCACTACTGTGAGTGTAAGTGGCAATGCGGTACTCGTGGATGAATTACGTCTCTATCCCCAAAATGCACAGATGGTAACATACACTTACTATCCCCTGGTAGGCATTACATCAGGGTGCGACAGCAAGGGCATGCCGAGTTATTATGTATACGACGGACTGGGAAGGTTACAGGTCATCAAAGA
Source organism: Chitinophagaceae bacterium (assembly GCA_044223995.1). Lineage (GTDB taxonomy): Bacteria > Bacteroidota > Bacteroidia > Chitinophagales > Chitinophagaceae > JACMLD01. The sequence goes on along the minus strand of JBGALE010000002.1, from coordinate 914,846 downwards.
TGCAGACGGAAATATTTTAAAAACATTTGAATACCATTACCAGGGACAATAATATTCATTGCGGCCTGGTATTACTTAATAATACTGTTTATATGTTCAAAAGAAAAATAATAATGCAGTTGTTGTTGCCGGTATTAATCAGTGTAGCGGCAAAATCACAGGTAACTGTAACCGGACCAACTTGTGTAACACCGGGGATTACCTGCCAGTATGATATTGCTGCAAACTGGACTGCCACTGCTACCATGCAGGTTTGTGCCAGTGGCGGAACTGTCATCGTTGCCAATAGTAGTTGTACCGGCAACGGCACACCACAATCGCGTGTATTTATTTCCTGGAATGCGAATGCCAGCAATCCATCGGTTACAATCACTTCATCATTGGGAAATGCTACGCTGAATGTACAGATAGCAGCAGCACTACAACCAGGCATTATTGATAGCACCATATTGGTACAGTCTGTTTCTTACAATGCAATCCCTGCTACTATAAGTTGCGGCCTGGCAAGCGGGGGCAACTGTTCGCCCAGCTATAGTTATACATGGCAGCAATCCACAGATGCTATGCAATGGACTAATGTAACAGGTGCGACCAATACACAGGTTTCGTTCAGCAGTGGATTACAACAAACCACCTATTACCGGCGAAAAGTGACGGAAACCGTAAGCGGTACCATTGGCTATTCTAATATGGCTGTAGTGTATGTGGCACCAGCAACAACAGGAAGTAATTAAATATAGTTAAAACCGATCCTATAAGCCCAATAATTAATTTGAATATGCTACAACCATACATAATGAAAAGCAGCAGGTTTGCAATATTATTATTGATTGCACTTACAGTTGGAGCGACAGCGTTTTCACAGATAAGTATTTCGCCCAATCCCGGCTGTGCTGTGCAGGGCACCGATTATCAATATACTATTTCAGGAAACTGGAATCCTTCAGCTACTTCTGCCACCATGACCTGGACAGTAACAGGTGGCACCATCGTTTCCCATACCAACCCGTTAACGGGATTTTTCCCCAGCATACATGTAATTTGGAACGCAGGTGCTTCGTCCGGACAGATTTCACTGTCCTATACCAATGGTTCCACACAAAATGCTTCTATTACCACCAATTTGGTGACAACACTTACAGCAGGTACAATTGTTCCTGTATCACAAACCATCAATTACAATACGACGCCAGCATCGCTCACGATGGGAGCAGCAACAGGGGGTGCTTGTTCTCCTAACTATACCTACCAGTGGCAACAATCTTCGGATGGAGTGAATTTTACCAATATCAGTGGAGCTACTGCGGTGACGCTAAACTTTACTGCCGCACTGACCAACACAACTTATTACCGAAACCTGGTAACAGAAACCAGTACAGGGAACACCGTGTATTCTTCTGTTGTTACCATCACTGTCAATGGTCAGTTGACGGGCGGAACTATTAATGGACCTACTGGCACTGTATTATCGTACAGTACATCACCCGGGTTACTTACCAGTACTGCCAGTGCATCGGGAGGCAGTTGTGCACCCAATTTTAATTACCAGTGGCAATACAGTATCGATGGAACGAATTATACAGATATTGCAGGCGCAAACAATGCAACTTTTATTGCACCGGCATTGGTGACACCTACTTATTTCTGCAGAAAAGTAACCTGTACTTCTTCCCTGCCGGAAACAGCTTATTCCAATGCATTGTATTTCCAGGTAGGCGCGAATATAACCGCAGGCACCATATTTCCCGGACAAATTACAATCCCCACAGGCACCAGTCCCGGCTTGCTTACAGCCAATGCTGCACAGGGCGGAAACTGCTCGGGTAATTATCAGTACCAGTGGCAAGGCTGTACAGACAATGTGTCGTGGACAAATATCAACGGGGCTACAAGCCTTACCTATAATCCAGGCACACTAAGTGCCACCACCTATTACAGGATTAAAATTACCTGTGGTACGGATGTCGTTTATACCAGTACAGCCATTATTACTATTGGCAGCACTTCGGCTGTTGTGCCGGGTAATTATATTCGGACAAGAACATTTTTAAAACCTGCTGTTACCGATATGACTGCAGCGGCAGCACTGACCAGCCCATTCGATGTATCGCAGGTAACACAATATTATGATGGACTGGGCAAACCCCTGCAAACAGTAGGTAAGCAGCAAACACCTTTGCAGAAAGACATGGTGTCACTGAATGTGTATGATAATTTTGGAAGGGAAATAAACCAGTTGCTGCCTTATCCTTCCTCCAGCAATGATGGTAACTATAAAACAACTGCCTTTGCCGATCAGAACAGTTTTAATACAGCACAGTTTCCCGGTGAGCAATATTATTACAGCCAGGTGCAGGTAGAAGCCTCAGCACTGGGCCGTGTACAGTTGAGTATGCCGGCCGGTATGAGCTGGGTGGGCAGCAGCCGTGGCGGCACAACACAATACCTGGTGAACAGCGCTGCAGAAGGCGTAAAAATATGGAACATCGCATCTGCTGCGGGCAGCCTTCCTACAACTAACGCTGTGTATGGCGATGGCCAGCTCATTAAGACCATCAGCACCGACGAAAGCAATCACCAGGTAATAGAATACAAGGACAAGGAAGGGCAGGTGGTATTGAAAAAAGTGCAGCAAAGCAATACACCGGGTATTGATCATACAGGCTGGCTCTGCACCTATTATGTGTACGACGATTTAGGCCACCTGCGTTTTGTACTGCAGCCCAAAGCAGTGGAATTGTATTTAACAGGAACAGCCATTGCAAGCCTGTCTGACGAATTGTGTTTCCGCTATGAATATGACAAACGGGGAAGAACAGTTATCAAAAAAGTACCGGGAGCAGGCGAAGTTCAAATGGTATATGATCAGCGTGATCGTGCTGTATTTAACCAGGATGCGAATATGCGCAGCGGCAACCAATGGATGGCATCGCTGTACGACGATCAGAACCGGCCGGTGATGACGGGTATGATGACATATACGGGCACGCAGGGGCAATTGCAAACGTATGTTGATCAAAATACGGGTAACTATGTCAATACTACGCTGAATAATACCAATACACCGGCCAGCGATCAATATTATAACATTCGCCAAAACGGTGTAACCTTATATGCTGCACAAAGCAGTGTGACTTTTACTGATGGTTTTACCAGCGAATCAACAGCAGAGTTTGTGGTACAAAGTGGAAATGCTAATAGCAGCACAGAATCGGTATCTGTATCAGACAACCCTGTGCCCGCTACAGCTACTTTAATACCGCTTACACTTACTTACTATGATAACTATAACTGGACAGGCAAAAGTTTTAACCCCTCATATAATACATATCTGGATGCAGGCAGCAACCTGTATGCAGAGCCATCCACCAGCAGTACAGATGTAAGCAGGGTTAACATACATGGAATGTCTACGGGCAGTAAGGTACGCGTGATAGAAGATCCCAATAACTTAGCTGCGGGTGTATTCCTGAGTACAGTGTCATTTTACGACATTAAAGGAAGGGTGGCCCAAACGCAATCCGATAATTACAAAGGAGGCAATGACATTGCCACCCTGCAATATGATTTTAGCGGAAAAACATTGTCCAGTTTCCTGGTACACAACAACCCCACTGCCGCACAGCAGATGGGCATACTTACCAAAACTGCTTTTGATCATGGCGGAAGGGTGCTTTCTATTGCGAAATCTGTTTACAACAAAGCTGCCGACGGAAGTTTATCTACCGCCGAAGTGCATCCTATTGTAAATAATACCTATAATGAACTTGGGCAGTTGACAAGGAAAATCTTAGCGCCATCCTATAACAATGGTGCTGGACTGGAAACATTAAATTATGACTATAATATCCGTGGCTGGCTGCTGGGCGTAAACCGAGATTATGCCAGGGATGCAAATAATACCAATTATTTTGGCTTTGACCTTGGCTATGACAAACAGAATAATAATTTAATAGGCGGACAGCAATACACCAATGCACAGTTTAATGGCAATATTACTGGTATGGTGTGGAAGAGCAGGGGCGATGGAGAAAAAAGAAAATACGATTTTACCTACGATAACCTGAACAGGCTGACCGGGGCAGACTTTAACCAGTATAGTAGCGGTGCCTTTAATAAAACGGCAGGAATTGATTTCAGTGTAAGCAATTTAAGCTATGATGCCAATGGTAATATACTTGCCATGAACCAGAAAGGCTGGAAACTGGGAGGCTCGGCATTAATCGATCAGTTAGCCTACAGCTATCAAAGCAACAGCAACAAACTGCTGCAGGTAACGGATGCATATAATGACAATAACAGCACACTGGGCGATTTTAAATACGATGCCGCCACTAAAACCTCCCAGGATTACAGTTATGACGTTAACGGGAATTTGATTACGGATAATAACAAGAAGATAGGAAGCATTGGTTACAATCACTTAAACCTGCCGCAAATTATCAATGTCGGTACCAAGGGTGGTATTACGTATATATATGATGCAGCGGGAAACAAACTGGAGAAGAGGGTAAATGAAAATGCCAGTGCTGCCAATAACAACACGGCAAAAAACACGGTGACCGACTATATCGGAGGTTTTGTATACGAAAACAATGTATTGCAGTTTGTGGGCCACGAAGAAGGAAGGTTCAGGTATTTGCACACTTCAGCCCCCAGTTGTACGGGCCCTACTATTTGCGGGCACGACCAGTTGGGACGGCCTATCTATTGTCCCTGCGACCCGGTGATCATCGAGAGCTTTATTTATAACTACGATTACATGCTCAAAGATCACCTGGGTAATGTACGCATGGTACTTACCGAAGAGCAGCAGCAGGACAAATACCCGGTGGCCAGTATGGAGCCATCCAAACTAGCGACAGAACAGCAATATTACAGCATTGACAATTCCAAAATAGTAGCAGCCAATACCGTAACAGGATTGCCTGCTTATACCAATGACAATGGTATTGGCAACAATCCATCCGATGCCAGTTTTGAAACAGCCAACAGTACAAAACTGTATAAGTTGAACAGTGGCAGCAATAAAACGGGATTGGGCATGACGCTGAAAGTAATGGCAGGGGATAAGATAGATATTTTTGGAAAGAGTTATTATTTTCAAAATAATACCGGTGGCACCAGTGTCAACAGTGCAGTACCGGTGCTGGATATACTGAATGGATTGGTGGGCAGTCCCTCAGGCGTAATAGGTGCTACAGGCCACCAGGGGGTAACGGGTACACAACTGAGCGGCATACCGGCAGTCACAGATTTGGTCAATTCACTGCTCAGTGACGAAACCAATGATATAGCAGGTACGCCCACCACGCCGAAAGCATATATCAACTATTTATTTTTCAATGAACAGTTTAAATGTGTGGGCAAGGGATTTAGCCGCGTGGGCAGCAACAGTGTGTTAAAAGATCACCACAGCGAATTGCAGAATATCAGCGCACCGCAAAACGGATATGTGTATATTTACGTAAGCGATGAAAGCCCGACCGATGTGTTCTTTGATAATTTGCAGGTGGTGCACACCAGGGGCCCGATACTGGAGGAAACGCATTATTATCCATTTGGGTTGACGATGGCGGGGATTTCCTCCAAAGCGCTCAAAAGCAATTATGTTGAAAATAAAAAACATAAGTTTCAGAACCAGGAATATAATGATGACCTCGGAGTAGATGTTTATGAGTTTAAATACAGGATGGATGACCCGCAGACAGGACGATTTTGGCAGATAGATCCATTATCAGACAAATATGTATATAATAGCACGTATGCATTTTCCGAAAATAAAGTTACTTCACATATTGAATTAGAAGGCTTAGAGACGGTTCCCACAACAGGTGCTAGAGGGGCTGACGGTAAGTATCCAGTACAGGGCGATGCAAATGGGAATGGAGTAGTTGATAAATCTGAGAGGGAGTCTTGGTCTGGTGCAAACTTAGGTTGGATACATGTAGGTACACATATCCCTTTAATATTCGTTCCAGAGGTGGGAGTTCCATTAGTGCTTACCGAAATAACCGGTGTACCGATGATCCCTTCTCCTCAAGCAATGGCTAGCGAAGCTCCTGTCGTGGCTGAGAATACAGCCAATCAAATTTCAGAAGAAGCATCTGCAGCTAAGGGAGTCGATTTAGTAATAAAAGGTAAAGCTAATTGGAATGCAAGTCAAAACGCACAAGCAGCAAATAAAGCAAAAATTCTGACAGAAGAGCCAAATACATTTGTAACGAAAAATCCTGTAAAAAGAGATGCAAATTTACGTTCAAAGTTTGTTAAAGCGGGTGGCAGCGTCGGGCCAAAAGAACATGTTGACCACAAAGTAGATTTGCAGTTGGGAGGAACAGATAATATGACAAATTTAGCTGGCCTTGACGGTAGTGTCAATACTAGTTTTGGGAAGCAAATTCAATTACAAATTAAAAATTTGCCAGATGCTACCAGGGTAAATCAAGTGAATTTCATTCCGCATGTAAAGGGTACGTTATAATTTAAGATTTAGAAGAATTCAACAATAAAATAATGCTTGAAAGAGAATTAGACCAAGACAAGTTAATTACGAATTTAGACGATTCAAATATAGATCTATTTTTCTCTGTTTGTGGAGGAGTATCTTATAATAGCGGTTTATATAGAACTCACACTTCTGATTCGAGTCTAAAATGGTCTTCAATAATAAGTAGTTATTTTGAAAAATATTTGAATAAAATAGTCCCTTTTGGCTTTGATTGGATGGGTCGCCAATATTGTATTGACAAAAACAGAAGTGAATATTTATTAATGTTCGATCCGGCTACATCAGAAGATTTTGAGCTAAAACAAAATTTCATTTTTTTTCATAATTATGAAATAGTTGCTGAAAGAAAGAGGATGTTTTCTGAAGATGATTTTAAAACAGCTTTAACTTACTTTAATTTAAGGAAATTAGAATATTCCGATTGCATAATTCATAAAATCCCACTTTTTTTGGGAGGGGAGGATGTATTGGACAATTATGAAATTTCCGATATTATTGTTAGCTGGGAATTTTTATGTCAAGCCTATCAGCAAATTAAGAACTTACCACCTGGGACAAAAATTAATTCGATAAAATTTGAATAGTGATGTATCCCGGTTTTAAGCCTTAATCCCTCAATCTCGGCGTTTTCTATGTTGACCCTTACACTCGGCGTAGGCTGTTTAAAAAAAATATTTATAAAGTATTTCTGAGCGTAGGCCTCAATCTCGGCGTAGGCTGTTCTAAAAAATATAAAACTATCACTGAGTGTAGGCTGGAGCCTACGCTCGGCTTTTTTGACAGGCTCCGGCCTGCCTGGGCAACGAAATCTTCATGTCGCCATTTATTGTAAAGGGATAATAGCAAAAGCGTAGAAAACATTCTATCCACAAATCCACGACTGTTGTAATAATTTGGCTATGAAAAATTGCACGGACAGCTATGCCGGATGCCTATGTTATCAAAGATCAGTATGCAGCATACTTTCTCACTTTCCAGGTAGTGGCATGGATAGATCTGTTTACAAGACAACGGTACCGGGATGTAATAGTCGATTCATTGAATTTCTGCGTGGAACAAAAACAGCTAAAAGTGCATAGCTGGGTCATCATGAGCAACCATGTACATTGTATTTTGTCCAGCGCCAATGGAACATTGTCCGACACAATACGCGATTTTAAAAGTTATACCGCCAGGCAACTGCTGCAAAGCATCATGGAAGAACCGGAAAGCCGGCGGGAATGGATACTGTTCCAGTTTCAGCGGGCAGCGCAGGCACACAGTAGAAATACGGAATACCAGGTATGGACACATGAAAACCACGCCATAGAAATCGATCCCTTCAGTAACACCATTGCGGAAAGTAAACTGAACTATATCCACCGCAACCCGGTAGAAGCAGGTATTGTAGAAAACGAAGAAGATTATCTTTACAGCAGTGCCAGGGATTATGCAGGCAGGAAGGGACTTGTAAAACTTGAACTGTGGTAGTTGTAATAATGAATCATCAAGCTGCAGGTAGACCTGCAGAAAAAAGCTACAGCGTAGGCCGGAGCCTACGCTGAGTGATGGGAGATAGTAATTTATGATGATCTCAGGCCGGTGGAACCCGGGCAACTGGTTTCAATACAACATTTTTGTGAACGGATTAAACAAGTGAAAGAAAAGTAACAGTAGTTACCAGGTTGATCACCATTAAAGAAACAAGCAATGAAGCCCGTAACAAAATACATAATGATATCCCTTGCGGTGCTTTACACAAATGACAGCCCGGCACAAAAGACAACTGTTACTGGCAAGGCGCTGGATGCTAAGGCAGGTGCCGTTGTGCAGACAGAACAACAAACTTATTACATCGATAAATTGGCTTCCTGGGACAGGAAATTTTATGGCAGGAAAGTAAAAGTGTCCGGTATAGTAGTGACGATTCATGAAAAACCAGAAACGAAAGATAGCTTGCTGGTTCAGAAAATAGCCGGCGACTGGAAACTAATAAAAAATGCTAAGTGGGAATTGGTCGAATGAAACCAACCAAAAATGGTTTGGACTGAAATAGGGGACATGGTTGATTAATGAATGAAAATTAACCAGAGATACGCAGCGTCCCCTTCGGGAGACACTGCGTGGAGAAATAAATATGAAAAATCTATTGTCATCAACTTCACAAAAAGATAGAATGCATGGATAAATTGGACGAATTATTTGAGTTAGTTGAGAAAAACAATGTTGAAGCAGTTAAAAAACTACTTTCAAGTGAGTTAATTAACGGCGTTGATAAATATAAGTATTCACTTCTGCATATAAGTTTGGCGAAATCATCAGATGATGTTTCTATTTTGCTAATAAACAGTGGCATCGATGTTAATTTGAAGGATGCCAGGGGACAGACGGCACTACACTATACTGCGCTTTTTGACAAATTTGATGTCGCAAAACGTTTGTTGGAAGCAGGTGCAGACTTAGGGATAGAAGACGATTTTGGAAATCAACCACTGTGGACAGCAGTCTTCAATGACAAGGGCTTCGGAAATAGGTTAAATATTATAGGATTATTTCTAAGTCATGGCGGAAATATTCACCACAAAAATCATGTTGGTAAGAGTCCGCTGGATATGGCGACTATAGCAAACTATTCCGCAGTTTTGAATATTTTGAAATAAGTCTTTACCCTCAAACTCGGCGCAGGCTGTAAAAAAATATTTATAAAAAGTATTCCTGAGCGTAGGTCGGAGCCTACAATTAGTGGTTTGTGGGAATTAGTCGAACTAAGCGAGCTAAAAAAAAGGGTTGAACTGAAATAGCGGTCATAGTTGATTGATGAATGAAAATTAACCTGAAATTCGCAGCGTCCCCTTCGGGAGACACTGCGTTGAGAAATTTTATTTGTATTGTGATGACCAAAGAACAAATGTTCTTCACCACAGTAGCACAAAAGCTGCATCGAAGAACCATCCCGAAAACGGGCTGTTATCGTTTTCGGGGCGCTTTTTTTCGTTCTTTTTTGGCGAAACAAAAAAGAACAGAAGAAAAAAATATAAAACAGGGTTCTTACCTATTGTTCCCCTTCGGGAGACACTGCGTTGAGAAAAATAACTCTTGCAATACTTAACAACGGTTGTATAAGCCAAGAATACAAATTGAGAGAGAAGGAAATTTCATTTGTCCCTTATAACGGTTCAGAGCAGCTCCTATATGTTTCAGACAAGTCGGATAGCTTTGAGATACAACTAACAGGATTTAAAAGAAAAATGATTGAGGGCAATAATAATACACCAATGGGTGCTCTATTTGAACAAATTACCCTGACATACTTACACGGAAGCGGAAGGATGAGAAGAGAAGATTACTTTTGTTTTATAACTGCAAGCGCAAAAGGTGCGCCTTATATTGGTATTTATTTAGATGGAGTTAACGGAAGAAGTTTTAGAAGCGCATTGCCACTAGATTCGGTTGATAATTTAGCTACTAGTGATGTTTACATTCAAGGTAAAAAAATAAATGATATAATCGTTATTCCGAGTGAAGACAAGGAAATTAGTCATGACAATAAAAAATTTGTTAATAGGATATTTTGGAGTAAATCTAAAGGCCTTGTAAAAATTGAATGTGCTGATTCGACAGAATATTATTTAGCTGGTAATGTACCAGAGAAGCATTTTTTAGAGAACAGGGATAAATAAAGCAAAGTAAAAGTAGGGAAACCCTTTATCCCGGCATAGACCGTCCTGGTAAAATACAAGAACTCCCGCGTCCGAAACGAAAGCAAATACTTATAACTTACCACTTACCACCTATCACTTACTCCCCATCTTCAACACCTCCTTCATATAATTGGCTATCTCGCGCTGCACACCTTCTACATCGTGCGACTTGATATACGATCCCATCACATGATCGCCTGCATTGGGCATGGCCTGCTTGTGTTTGAGTGATGCCGGTGTTCCCAGCTCATCGTACATTTTCAGCATTGCATCTACTTTTACCACGCTGTCCTGGTGGATACTGTCCTTATAATAGTAGAGCAGGAGCGTGGGCTGTTTTACCTTGGCAAAGGTTTCCGGCAGCATGGTAGTTTCAATGATCTCCTGCAGGGCAGCCGTTCCGTTAAACGGGTAACGCCAGTACCAGTATTGTTTATAGATGGGTCGTGAATCTTTCGCCACATTGTGATCATTGCCTGTCACCAATTTGGCCAGTTGCAATCCCCAGTGGTTGTTGAGCAGGTAGGCCTTGTCGTTGTTGATGGCAATATTGGGCGATAACAATACCAGCGCTGCAATATCATTGGGATAGGTGGCAGCCAGTTGCAATGCATTGGTGCCGCCGGTAGACGTGCCCATTAGGATTACTTTATTGCCCAGTTGTTTGCCAATGGCCAGTGCCTGCTTGGCAGATGCCCAGTAGTTGTCGGCGGTGAGGTTCATCATCGGTTCCGTGGTATCGATGCCATGCTCGGCCAACCGTGACAGGTATAAATTGCAGCCAAACAGTTTTGCGATGTTGCGGTGAACAGGATCGCCTTCTGCCTGCGATGCAGAAAACCCGTGCAGGTACACGATGGCGTATTCCGTTTTGTTTTTTAAGGAGTCGTTGTTCCAGACAATGCGTGCTTCGTTATCAGGTTTGAGTGTATGCTGCGATTCATTGTTTTTGATATAGGTTTCCAAACCCGCAGCATCGGCAGGAACCATGGGCATGGTGGTTTCATAAGCAGGTGTGGAAGGTGCAGGACCGGCCAGGTAAGCGGCAATCAATACGAGGGGAATGGCAAGCCACCATCTTTTTCGCATATCAATAATTTTACTGCTGAAGATAACTGTTATTCGGCTGTCATGAAAGCATACACGCTGTATTGATGGTAATTTAATGATCCTCTTTTCATGATGGCGGTCATGAATTACACAAATGGCTGAGCAGAACGTAGAAAATGATTAAATTGAGCAACCCAAAACACCTGACATGTCTTCCCCACAACGATTTCTTGCCCTCGATGTATTTCGCGGTATGACGGTTTGCTTTATGATCATCGTCAATACATCCGGCAATGGCGATACCACTTATGCTCCATTGATGCATGCGCACTGGCATGGGTTTACGCCGACCGACCTGGTATTCCCGTCTTTCTTATTCGCCGTGGGCAATGCCATGAGTTTTGTGATGAACAAGTGGCAGACACAAAGCCAGTCCTATGTATTGGGAAAAATAATCAAACGCACGGTACTGATATTTTTACTGGGCTACCTGATGTACTGGTTCCCGTTTTTCAGACCAGATGCCAGCGGTCACTGGACTTTCTCTCCGATTGCAGATACCAGGATACTCGGTGTGTTGCAAAGAATAGCGCTTTGTTATGGCATCGCTGCATTATTGATTTATTATTTAAAACCGCGGATGGCCCTCATCGTTAGTATCGGGTTATTGTTTTTATACTGGGGCCTGCTGTACTGGTTTGGTGATGCAGGCAATGAATTGACTCCGACGGGCAATGCCGGTTATTACCTCGATAAATGGATCATGGGCGAATCGCATATGTACCATGGCGAAGGTTTTGCCTTTGATCCGGAAGGATGGCTGAGTACCCTGCCTGCCATTGCCAATGTGGTAGCAGGTTTTATGGTGGGCCGGTATATCCAGCAGAAATCTTCACAGCCCGATGGCGTGAGCATGGGCAAAACCTATGAAGGCATTGCCAAACTGATGCTGGTAGGTGCGTTGCTGTTGTTCCTCGCATATTGCTGGAACTTTTATTTCCCCATCAATAAAAAACTCTGGACCAGTTCCTTTGTGTTGCACACGGTGGGGCTGGATTGTTTGATATTGTCGGCGGTTATCTATGTAGTCGATTTTCTCCAAAAAACCCGGTGGACTTATTTCTTCCAGGTATTTGGCAAGAACCCATTGTTTATTTACCTCGTGAGTGAACTGGGTGTGGTAATATTATATGTAATCCGCATCGACAATACACCATTATTTATATGGGCCTATAAAAACATCTATGCACATGCCGGTGCCTACTTCGGCGCCTTTCTCTTTGCCGTATCCTGGATGCTGTTTTGCTGGCTGGTGGGATACATACTCGACCGGAAAAAGATATATGTGAGGGTGTAGTGGGGTGGCGAATGGTATATAGTTAATGGCAGATGGATTTGGAATTATTGAACGGGTCAAAGGTGGACGGTATAGGGCAAAAGGAATTTAGAATTTGGTATTTGGATTTGGGATTTACTCCCAACTTTTGACTATTGACTTTTGACTCCAAAAGGTAAAAGGTGAAAGGTAGAAGGCAAAAGGAATTTGGTATTTGGATTTGGATTTGGGATTTACTCCAGACTATTGACTATTAACTATTGACTTGCTGCTTCTCCAAGACACCTCACTTCGTTCGGTGTGACAAATCACCATGATGTACTGACTCCTGTCTCCATAAGGTATAAGGCAAAAGGTGGAAGGCAAATGGCTTATGGCAAATGGCAGATAGTTAATAGCAAATGGCTTTTATTTTACCATCTCTTTATTAATAACAGGCCCTGGCTGCACAATGCGATGAGGCACAAGTGAGTGACACAAGAATGCCATATTCCTGTTCAAAAGCTGGTAACCTACAATTCACATCTTTCCCTTGCCCCTACCAATGAATTGACGTACCTTTGCCGCTCGAAAAAAGCGGGCGGGCAGTGCTGTTAAACGGGCTCAACTCCGCAAACAATTATTATGGAAATCAGAAACATAGCTATTATAGCACACGTCGACCACGGTAAAACAACCCTGGTGGACAAAATTTTACATGCTACCAAGGTATTCCGCGAAAACCAGGAAACAGGTGAACTGATCATGGACAGCAACGACCTGGAAAGGGAACGTGGCATTACCATTTTTAGTAAAAACGCCGCGGTAGAATACAAGGGCGTTAAAATAAATGTTATCGATACACCGGGTCACTCCGATTTTGGCGGTGAAGTGGAACGCGTACTGAAAATGGCCGACGGTGTATTGTTATTGGTGGATGCATTTGAAGGACCTATGCCGCAAACAAGGTTTGTACTGCAGAAGGCATTGCACTTAAACCTGCACCCCATTGTCATCATCAACAAGGTAGATAAACCGAATTGCCGTCCCGATGAAGTACACGATGCGGTGTTTGAATTGTTCTTCAACCTCGACGCTACCGAAGAGCAATTGAATTTTCCCACCTATTATGGTTCGGGAAAAAATGGCTGGTTCAACAGCAAGAACGAACAATGCGAAGGCATTACCCCTTTGCTGGATGGTATACTGGAACATGTACCTGCACCGAAAGTGAGTGAAGGCCCCCTGCAAATGCAGATAACTTCCCTGGATTATTCTTCCTTTCTGGGAAGGATTGCCGTGGGCAAGGTAGCGCGTGGTTCCATCAAGGAAGGACAACAGATAGCATTGGTACAGGCAGACGGATCCATCAAAAGACTGAAAGTAAAAGAGCTCTATACTTTCATGGGCATGGGCAAGAAAAAAGCGACAGAAGTAATGGCAGGTGATATATGTGCGGTGGTGGGACTGGAAGATTTTAATATCGGTGATACGATTGCCGATCCTGAAAACCCGGAAGCATTGCCCGTTATCAGTGTAGACGAACCTACGATGAGCATGCTGTTCAGCATCAACAACTCGCCCTTCTTTGGCAGGGATGGAAAATTTGTTACTTCCCGCCAGTTGCGCGACCGCCTGATGAAGGAAACAGAAAAAAACCTTGCCCTCCGCGTGGAAGATACAGACAGTGCAGATAGTTTCCTGGTGTATGGACGTGGTATCCTCCACCTCGGTATATTGATTGAAACGATGCGCCGCGAAGGTTTTGAACTGACCGTGGGTCAGCCAACCGTTCTGGTAAAAGAAATTGGTGGCAAGAAAAACGAACCGTACGAAGTACTGGTGGTAGATGTGCCGGCAGATTACAGTGGTAAAGTGATCGACCTGGTGACACAGCGCAAGGGTGAAATGCTGGTGATGGAAAGCAAGGGTGAAATGCAGCACCTCGAATTTGAAATACCATCGCGCGGATTGATAGGATTGCGCAGCAATATGCTGACCAATACTGCAGGCGAAGCCGTGATGGCGCACCGCTTCCTGGAATACAAACCCTGGAAAGGACCGATACCGGGCAGAAACAACGGTGTACTCCTGTCAAAAAACCAGGAACGTACCACCGCTTATTCCATTGATAAATTACAGGATCGCGGTGTGTTTTTCGTTGACCCGGGTGATGAAGTGTATACCGGGCAAATCATTGCAGAACATATTAAGCCGGGTGATTTGGTGGTGAATGCAACGGAAGCAAAAAAACTCACCAATCACCGCGCCAGCGGCAGTGACGATGCATCGCGCATTGCACCAAAAACACTGATGACACTGGAAGAATGCATGGAATACATACAGCAGGATGAGTGCATTGAAGTAACGCCCAAAAACATCCGCATGCGCAAGGTGATACTGGATGAAGATGAAAGAAAGAAAGTACAAAAACGCATGAGCGCAGAAGTAGGATAATAATGCTTCGGCCTATAAAAGATAAACCTGCAATGAAAGTTGCAGGTTTTTTTATTTCAATCATTTATTGTCAATTATCAGAGATACTGGTCAACACCGGATTCGCAATGCACCCTTTTTGTTTCGTAGGTTTTTAATGCCTTGCTGTAGTTGACTGTTACATTGTGCCGGGAAGCCATATCGTGGTACAGGTGGTAGGCAACAGCGCCGAGACGGATAAAGCGGAGTTGTATACCCTTGTTCATCATACGCAGGGCAAGCTCGGTATCTTCAAAACCCCAGCCGGTAAATGATTCGTCGTAGCCATTTACAGTTACAAAATCTTTTTTCCAGTAAGCCATATTACAACTGGCTACATAGGTGTGCATGTTTTTGATGCGGTAGAGGCGCACCATTACTTTTTGCAGGAAACCAATCCGCCAGCGGCGCCACATGTTTTTGGAAAATTTCAGCATCATGGGCACTTCGGTTTGTTTGCTGGCCAGCAATGATCGGGTCACTGCTTCATTGAGGTAGTAGCGGTTGCCGCAGTAAAAGATATTTTCAGTGGCATGTTCCAGGTGATCCTTGATAAAATGTTTGTGCAGGATCATATCAGCGCCTGTTTGTACGAGGTATTCGCCTTTTGCCAGTGCGGCGCCTTTATTGATGATTCTTCCCGCCTGGTAACCGTTGTCTTCCTGCCATATATGATGAATGGGTATGGGGCTTTCCAGTCGTAGCCGACGAAGACAATGGGCAGTGTCAGATCCTGAGCCATCATCACAAACAATAATTTCGATGGGTAAAATCATAAAAAGGAGACAGGAGGCAGGACATCATTGTGATTTGTAACACCGAACGAAGTGAGGTGACTTGGAGAAGTTAGGAGTTAGGAGTCAGGAATCAGTAGTCGGGAGTCTGGAGTGAAATTCCAAATCCCAAATTTCAAATCCGAAATAATAAGAACCAAGAACCAATTGTAAAAAGTCAAAAGTCAATAGTCAAGAAGTCTGGAGTAAGTTTCAAATCCAAATACCAAATTAAAAGAACCAAGAATAAATTGCAAAAAGTCAAAAGTCAATAGTCTGGAGTAAATTTCAATTCCCAAATTCCAAATTCCAAATCCGTCTACCTTTCACCCTTTGCCGTTGACCTCATTAAAAATTCCAAATTCCTGGGTTCCCGAAATAAGGCGAGTTCGACAAAAGATGATAATCTGGCCGGGAGCATTTACCTTTGCCAAAACAGGGGAACTATGTTCAGGCGGCTTATCATAGTAGCAATTATTTTCCTGGGAATGTGCTGGTATGCACCTTCTGCGGCAGCCCAATGTTCCATTTGTACAAAAACTGCACAGCAACTGGGTGAAAAGCCCGCCAAGGCGCTGAATACGGGTATTGTGTACCTGGCTGCCATGCCCTTTCTCATTTTCAGCTATATCGGTTATAGGTGGTGGAAGAACAACCGAGACGAAGCATAATAACAATTCCCTATTTGTAAAGTCTATTTTGAAAGCTGCGGCCGGTGCCAATTTTAGTATATTGGAGCACCAAACCTGACCAATCATGAAATACGGCTTACTGATTATGTTGCTGGGCTTCTCCATTGCCCAGGCACAAAAGCTCCCCGGCATTGAAGAAAAAACCAATGGTTTAAAAAAGTATGAAGGTTACCTGAATTTTTACTGGGATGATAACAGCGGAAAAGTCTGGCTGGAAGTAGACAAACTGAATACAGAAATTTTGTACCAGGTGTCCCTGCCTGCAGGTATCGGTTCAAATGATATTGGTCTCGATCGCGGATTGCTCGGAAGCACCTGCATTGTGAAGTTTAATAAAACAGGCAGGAAGCTGTTACTTACACAAACCAATTATGCCTACCGTGCGGTTACCAGCGATAAAGCCGAACGAAGGGCCGTAGAACAATCATTTGCACAATCTGTATTGTGGGGCTTTACCATCGAAGCAGAAAGCAATGGAAAAGTATTGGTGGATGCGACGGATTTTTTGCTGCGCGACGCCATGAAAGTCGCCAACCGCATTAAAAATAACCAGCAGGGCACTTTTACACTGGAAAAAGGCAGGAGCGCCATCTATACAGAAAGGACAAAAAATTTCCCGCAGAATACAGAGTTTGAATCCACGGTTACCTTTGTCAATACCGATGGCAATATTGGCGGGTATATACAGTCAGTCACACCATCACCCGATGCGGTTACCGTGCGGATGCACCATTCATTCGTACAGTTGCCCGATAATGATTACCAGCCACGGGTATTTGATGCACGCTCCAGCTATGGCGCCATTTCTTATTTCGATTACAGCACACCGGTAGCAGAACCTATTGAAAAATATTATATCGTTCGTCACCGCCTGAAAAAGAAGAACCCCAGTGCAGCGGTGAGCGAAGCAGTGAAGCCGATTATTTATTATCTCGATAATGGCACACCGGAACCAATACGCAGTGCATTGCTGGAAGGTACTTCCTGGTGGAACCAGGCGTTTGAAGCAGCCGGTTATAAAAATGCTTTCCAGGTAAAATTATTACCCGACAGCGCCGACCCGATGGATGTGCGGTACAATGTGATCAATTGGGTACACCGCTCTACGCGCGGATGGAGTTATGGTGCATCGGTAGTCGATCCAAGAACAGGTGAAATCATCAAAGGACATGTAACACTGGGTTCATTAAGGGTACGGCAGGATTACCTGATTGCACAGGGATTGCTGGCACCATTCGAAAATGGATTGCCTGCCAATGACAAAATGTTGAAAATGGCATTGGAAAGATTGCGCCAGCTTGCAGCCCATGAAGTAGGACATACACTGGGGTTGATGCACAATTATGCATCGAGCGCCAACAACAGGGCCAGTGTGATGGATTACCCGCAACCATTGGTGCGTGTGAACAATGCAGGCGAAATAGATATGTCGAAAGCATACGAAACAGGAATCGGTGAATGGGACAAGGTGGCGATAGCATTCGGTTACCAGGATTTTCCATCAAATACCAATGAAGCTACTGCACTCAATAAAATCCTCACAGATGCTTCGGTAAAAAAAGGATTGCAGTTTATCAGCGATCGCGATGCGCGTGCTGCTGGTGGATTGCATCCGCAGGCGCATTTATGGGATAATGGAACAGATGCGGTAGCAGAGTTGAAAGAAATTATAAAAGTGCGTACAACAGCATTGAATCAATTCGGAGAAAAAAATATTCGTCCCGGCACACCGATGGCCATGCTGGAAGATGTACTGGTGCCGGTATACCTCTATCATCGTTATCAACTGGAAGCCGTAACAAAACTGGTGGGTGGTATGAATTATACCTATGCATTGCGCGGTGATGGACAACTGGTCACCAAGGCATTGACAAAGGATGAACAACTCAGGGCACTGGATGCTGTCATTGGTTGTATGGATCCGGATTTCTTAGTATTGCCCGACAGAATTGCACAACTCATTCCACCACGGCCGGCAGGATATGCTTATACCAGGGAATTGTTTAAAAAAAGAACAGGTCTTGCATTTGATGCACTCGCCCCTGCAGAAACAGCAGCAGATTTTCCCTTATCATTTTTATTTAATACGGAGCGCCTGAGCAGGATGACACAATATGAAGCCAATGGTGGTTTGGGTGTGGGGGAAATGATCACCAAATTATTAAATGCTACCTGGAAAGCGCCGCGCAAAACCGGGATGCAAAAAGTAATTCAATTGCAGACAGAACAATTGTTGCTGACGTATCTCCTGGCTACCGTTGCAGATGATAATAATAATTTCGCGGCGCGCAGTGCAGCGCAAAAGGGATTGGATGATCTGAAGACATTTATCGAAGCACAAAAGAAAAATACCAATGACGATATGTATGCCGGCCACCTGGCTTTGGCAATGGAAAGAATGAAATCGCCCGATAAGGCAAAACCAACACAACACAAGGAAATGCCACCCGGTGCGCCGATTGGCTGTGATTGGGAAGACTGGGTTGATTAACAACAGGAAGTTTAGGTAAACTGTGCGACGAACTGGTATACATTGAAATCTTTGCGCAGGATGGAAGCGGCGATGGCTTCCTTCAATGCTGCTTTGCTGACATCTTTCATCCGCTGTTGCTGGATAAGGTAATACGCTTTTTCCGTGAGCAGCCAATTCTTCTTATCTGAATCGGGCAATTGTTGCAATTGTTTGTCGATAGCGGCAGCCAGTTCAGCGATGCCTTCTTTCTGCAGTGCATTGGTCTTGATAATTTCAATGGTTTCGCGGTGTAAATGAAAAGCAGGCGCCAGCATTTGCCGCAGGTTATATACAAAACGATCTGCATCGGGGCGATCACTTTTATTGACAACAAACACATCGGCTATTTCCATCAGGCCCGCCTTCATGGTTTGAATTTCATCACCTGCTTCGGGTACGACAACTACTATGGTGACATCGGCAAGACCGGCAATTTCAATTTCGCTTTGTCCCACACCAACGGTTTCAACAATGATATAATCAAAACCAGTCGTTTTTACCAAATCGCTGATCTCAATGATCTTTGGATGCAAGCCACCCAGTGAACCACGCGTGGCCAGGGAACGGATAAAAACATTTGGATGATTGTACCATGCACTCATACGGATGCGATCGCCCAGCAATGCGCCGAGGTTGAAAGGAGAAGAAGGATCAACACAGAGAACGGCTACTTTTTTATTCCTGCCCACCAATACTTCGATCAATGCATCGGTCAGTGTGCTCTTACCAGCGCCGGGCGGCCCGGTAATACCAATCACTTTGCAATTGGCAGTACCGGGCAATTGCTGTAATAAGCTTTCATAACCGGCATATTCATTTTCCACCAGCGAAATAGTGCGCGCCAGTGTTTTTGTATTACCTGCCAGTAATTGTTGTAAGCTTTCGTCCCAGTTCATGGTATAAATCTAAAAAAATGATGCTAAGAATAATTATTTATTGTACAGTTCGCGGTACACTTCCAGGTATTGCGCGGCAGCCTGTTGCCAGCTAAAACGCATGGCATGGCGGTGAATGGCTTCCTGCGGATGCGATGCAGCATAATGCTTCAAACCCGATTCAAAAGCCGCCTGCATATCCGCCGGATCAAAACTGTTGAAATAATAGGCCAGTGTGCCACCGACTTCCGGCAATGATGTCAGCCTTGACAGGAAAACAGGTTTGCCAAAATACATGGCTTCGATAACAGGAAGGCCAAATCCTTCTGCCAGTGATGGAAAAGCAAATGCCGCACAATTTTTATAATACCAGTATTTGTCTTCTTCGCTCACGGGTCCCGTTAGTACCACCCTTCCTGCTACGCCATGCTTTGCCGCTGCTGCTTCTATTATTGCTTTATATTCTTTATTGATAACTCCGGAAATGATCAGTTCGTAGTCGTTGTTCTTCAACAGCGCTGGCAATACATGAAAATTTTTCTTGGGCAATACCGTCCCCAGGCTGAATATAAATGGCCTTGCCGGCCGGTAGGCAGGTGTATCAAAACCGGGAAACTCACTGATATTACAACCATTGTAAATAATCCGCGTTGGAATATTGCTGACGGGTACATTTTGCAGCAAGATATCTTTTGCGTATTCGGAAATGCATACTACCGACTGTGCGCGGTTGACATTATCGCGGAGCTTGCGCAGGTATTTTTTTATTTTATGTGGTTCTTTCTGTCGTTCTACCAGGAAATTGAGATCATGAACAGTAAGTACAACACGCGTGGAGGATTGATAAGGCCTGTAATCAGAATTCTGAAACGTACTGTGCCAAACATCAAACTTTCCCGTCCCAGGCTGGTAAAATTTGTGCAGCGGATGCTGAAAGACATATTGCTGATCCTGCCCAAACAATTGCTGTGATTTGGGAACATAAAATGATAACTGCTCTTTACCAGGGTCGGCCTGTTTGACAAGTTCCCTCCCCAACTGAAGACAAAAATGATACAAACCCGTATTGGGATACTTGGTTCTTTCACAATCGATCAATACGTGGTTCATGGGCGCTGCTAAAGTGAAAAATTAGGAATGCTTTCTTGTAGCATTCAGTGTATAACAATTGGAATGTGCCGGTTCAATAGTAGTAGCATAGCCTTTATCCTCTAAAAACAATTTCAACGCATCGACGTTTCTTGTTTTGTCATCGAGGTTATGTACTTCAATGGTCAGGCTGTCAACCCTGCTCCAGTAAGCAGCAGGTGTTTCGTAAATAATGGGGTATTCACTTCCCTCGCAATCTACTTTCATCAAATCGATATGGGTGAGCTGGTTGCCGTCCATGATTTGCGCCAGTGAAATAGCCGGTACACGAATGGTATGTTTGTTTTGCGTATCGAAATCCTGGTATACAGAAGCAATCACCGAATTGTCGGCCGCTGCTTCCATAAACAACTCCACATAATCCTGCGGCGTACCGGTTACCGCTTTGTTGAATACATGGATTTGATCCTGCAGTGATGGATTTAATGCAATGTTTTTACTGAAGAGATCATAATTGGAAACAATCGGTTCATATGCATAGACTTGTGCTGTTTTGATTTTACTGAACAGCATCATATTAAAATAACCGGCGTTGGCGCCGATATCAACAATCACCGGTGATGCTGGCAGTTGGCGCACCAATTGGTCGATATCATAAAAATCGGTGACAAATATTTCTTTAAATACAAGGTACAGTGCTGTAGACGGTACCAGAAATTGTATTGGGTTGCCGGTAGTGGTAAATGTAATGGGCTGAAAGCTTTTAGAGAACTTCCGGGTAAAATAGACAGGCCAGTTTTTTATATGGCGAAAGAGATTTTGATAACGTGCTAAAGAACTATGAACCATAAGTAATGTGTATAGCTGCGAAGGTATTAAATTTCAGTTTGGTCATTGTGGCTGCTGTTTTCACTCAGATAATGGTATAGTTCTGGAAATCAAAGAGGCGTTTACCGGTTTTCTTTTCTATCCAGTACAGTATTTTATCCTTGAAGGAAAAATACTTGGTATCGGTATCCAGTTCTATGTTCCAGTTTTGCTGTTTTAGTCTTTCCGCCATCACCATAGGATGTGTACCGGTAAATTTTTCCAGTGAATCGTAGTGGTTATTGAAATCAAAGAAATCTTCCTTGACAATTTTCTTCCAGTCTTCTTCGCTTTCATGCCAGAAGCGGCTTACGTTGCGCTGTTTTTCAAACATCTGCTTCGGGCTCTTTACCCAACCGTAATGATACACCCAGGCATCAATTTGTTTGACGGGAAGTTTATGCCCGTTTTCCCGAAAACCCTGTGCATCGCGAAATGCACGTATGTTTTTATCATTCCTGATAATACGCACTTCCTTATTGTACCATTTGCGGCTATCGCCCACATAATCATACGTCCCATAAAAGTGGAGGTAATTAAACAATAACCCCTTCACCCTTTTGTCGTCTTTATATTTTTCTGCCGCAGCGCGGATGGCCGGGTGGTATTTTTCATGAATTACTTCATCTGCCTGGATATAAAAAGCCCAGTCAGCATCAGGCGATACATGCTGAAATGCTTTATCTGTTTCCACTGCCAGTACTTCACCACCTTTGCGCAGGCTCATATCCCATTGTGACTGCACGATCTTTATTTTATCCGAACCTATGGAGCGTATCAATGACTCAGTATCATCCTCGCCATCGCCAATACTGACAATCATTTCATCCACCACAGGAAGGATGGAGGAAATGGATTCGGTGACAGGATAATCATTGGTAACCGCGTTTCGTATAATGGTGAAGCCCGATATCTTCATTCCCTGCAGTTGTTTTTTTGTTAATGGCCCTGGTAAATATTTCGCCACAAAAGTAGTTTAATACCTTTCATTTTTACTGATTACCGGCAATGTATTAGCTTGCATTGCCATTTTTTTTAAAGACTGCATGACAAATTTTATTCCCATATTCCCATTGGGTATTGTTGTTTACCCGGGCGAAAGCCTCCACCTGCATATATTTGAACCGAGGTACAAGCAACTCATCAAAGAATGTTTTGCAGAGAAAAAGCCTTTTGGTATCCCGGTCATCATCAATAACCACCTGAATGAAATGGGCACACTGGTACAGGTGGATGAAATCACCACGGTGTATGATAACGGTGAAATGGACATTAAAACAAAAGGGCTGAAAGTGTTTCGTGTACTGGAAGTCATCAAACAGGTGCCGGATAAATTGTACAGCGGCGCTATCGTAAACTATCCGCACAATACAGAAGATGCCGGCAAGAAAGACCTGATGCAAAAAGTATTGTTTGGTGTCCGCGAACTGCACCGCCAGCTAAAAGTAGAAAAGGAATTTAAAAAATCCGATGACGAAATGCGCAGTTATGATATTGCACACCACGCGGGTTTGTCGCTCGAGGAAGAATATGAACTGTTGTGCTTGTTAAAGGAAATACAGCGGCAGGAATACCTCAAACGCCATTTGAGCAAAGTATTACCGGTGATGGCCGAGATGGAGCAACTGAAGGAAAAAATAAAACTAAACGGTCATTTTAAAAATCTTTCTTCCTTTGATTTTGATCAGCCTTAGCGGAGATAATCATTTCCCTCGCAAATACGCTTTTTTAATTCGGCTCAATGCCGTTACTTTATCCCCTTAATTCGGGAAACAGTGAGCATCACCATATGTTTTGATTTTGGCAATACACGGTTGAAATATGCCGTATTTAAGGAGTCTGTTCAGCAGGAAGCAGATATATTGCCCAACGATGAACCAACGACTATTGAAGCATTGCTGAACCGGGTGCAACCGCAAAAAAGTATATTATCGTCAGTTATCCGGCACAATGAAGCCATTGAAGGATTGCTGGCGTCAAAAACAACATTTCACAAACTCTCGCATCTTACGAAATTACCCTTTACCACGCCGGTAGGCAAACCGGAAACCATTGGCGCCGACCGGCTGGCGCTCTGTGCAGCGGCGGTTCAGTTATTTCCCGGTAAAAACAACCTTGTTATTGCACTGGGAACCTGTATTACCTACAATTTCATCAATAAATACCATGAATTCACCGGTGGCGGCATTTCACCGGGCATGGATATGCGTTTTAAATCGCTGAATACATTCACGGCACTGCTGCCGGTAATCAAAGAAGACTGGAATTTTCCCCTGATTGGATATGATACCCGGACGAATATCCTCAGTGGTGTTATCCTTGGAATGGCAAAAGAGATAGATGGCTTTATAGACGCGTATTTGGAGCGGTATGGGAACTTTAACGTGCTTTTAACCGGGGGCAATTGTGCCTATTTTGTACCACACCTGAAAAACCAGATATTTGCAGACCCTGATTTGTTATTCAAAGGATTATATGCTATTAGTGAGTGCAACAACCAAACATAAACTGTGGTTCAGTTTACTTTTATTGACGTCTGCTTTCTCTCTCTGTGCACAGGAAAACTCTCCTTATTCAAGGTATGGATTGGGCGATATCGTTCCGGCGCAGTCGATTGTTAACCGCGGTATGGGGGGCATCAGTGCCGGCTATGTTGATTACGATAAAAGATTTGACTTGAAATCAGGATACCCGAAATCACAAACCATCAACTTTATCAATCCTGCGTCATACGCCAGGTTACGTATTACCTCTTTCGATTTGGGTTTTGAAGTCGACAACCGCACACTCACCTCACCTGCAGACGCAAAAAAATTTACTGTTAGCAGCGCCATCATTTCTTACCTGCAACTGGGCATTCCATTAAACCGTAAAAAACAAATCGGTTTGAATTTTGGCCTTCGCCCCGTTACAAGGATCAACTATAAGATAAGGAAGGATCAGCACATCAGTTATACCGATTACCCAGCAGACAGTTTGCAATCCTTGTTTGAAGGGTCAGGTGGTTCCTACGAAGTATTTGCAGGGCTGGCAAAAGGGTTTAAGAATTTCAGCATTGGCGTCAATGCAGGTTATTTCTTCGGTACAAAAGATTACAGTACCAGGAATATCTTCTTCATTGATACTGTTCTTTATTATAAAGGCAACTATGAAAATAAAACCTCCTTTGGTGGTTTTATGATCAATGCCGGCGTACAGTATGCAGCTAACCTTGGAAAGGACACCAAGCTGGTATTGGGTGCTTATGGCAATCTTCGTCAAACATTTAACGGCCACCAGGATATCATTCGCGAAACCTATAATTACGATGCCACCGGTGGGACCATTCGTATAGACAGTGTCGACATTGCCAAAGGGATAGCGGGAAAAATTGAATATCCTTCCAATATTGGTGTTGGTTTTACAGTAGAGAAACAAGACAAGTGGATGTTTGGAGCAGACTTTTCTTCCACCTCATGGACAGCATACAGTTTTTTTGGAACAAAAGATTTGGTGCGCAATAGCTGGATGGTAAGACTGGGTGGCCAGTTTACACCGGATGTGTACGATGTAAAAAGTTACTGGAGCCATGTTACTTACCGTGCAGGTC
This sequence comes from Chitinophagaceae bacterium, assembly GCA_044223995.1. Taxonomy (GTDB): domain Bacteria; phylum Bacteroidota; class Bacteroidia; order Chitinophagales; family Chitinophagaceae; genus JACMLD01. The sequence goes on along the minus strand of JBGALE010000002.1, from coordinate 889,418 downwards.
TTAATTTCGGTCCTGATTATATCAAGGCCGATGGAAATGACCTCAAGCAGTTTGGCATTTCTGTGGGCGGTGGTTTCCCCATTCGCAAAAATCCATATACCAACCAGTACAGTTATATGAACCTGGCGTTTGAGTACGGCAGAAGGGGCAATAACAATAACCTGCTCCGCGAAAATACTTTTCGCATAGCGCTTGGTTTTACTCTTAGCGATCTTTGGTTCCTGAAGAAAAAATATGAATAAACTACATGTTGTTGCGCAACTACCCATACAAATTATTACTGGCAGCCCTGATTACGGGCTGCTTTGTTTTTTACAGTTGCGAGAACGATGTATCCAAGATCCCCAATTTCCGCGATAAACGTACTGCACTGGAAGAAGGGCATGATATAGAAAGTTACCTGAGCCAGAATTCAAAGATCAAGGGTAAACTCACTGCACCATTGATGTACCGCTATGCCGCCGATTCACCCTATGTTGAATTTCCAAAGACACTCCATGTGGATTTTTACAATGATTCGCTGAAAAAGGAAAGCCAACTGGATGCGCACTATGGCAAATACCGTGAATGGGAGAACAAGGTTTTTCTGAAGGACAGTGTTGTTGTGATAAATGTCATTACCGGTGATACGCTCCGCTGCAATGAATTGTGGTGGGACCAGGTGGCACAAAAATTTTATACGAATAAGCCTGCCCGTTACAGCAAAAAGGATCATACGGTGAATTATTCCCGTGATGGACTGGAAGCCAAACAGGACCTAAGTGATATGGTTTTCTTCTCCAACAGTGGTACCATGCCGGTTCCCAAGGACAGTTTATAGCATTACTGTTTTCCCTATTAAATTTTGATTAGCTTGTAACTTTACCTGCCGTTAATTGTAGTAACAGTAGAAAATTATTATTTCCTCCCTTAATCAATGTAATTATGGAATACCGTCGTTTAGGAAAATCAGGACTTCAGTTGAGTGTTTTGAGTTATGGCAGTTGGGTAACTTTTCACAAACAAATTGATGACAATATTGCCGATGAACTGATGGGCATTGCGTATGATAACGGGATCAATTTTTTTGACAATGCAGAAGTGTATGCTTTGGGCGAGAGTGAAAAAATGATGGGCCGTGTGCTGCATAAAAAAAACTGGGACCGCAGTTCCTATACCGTTTCATCCAAAGCATATTTCGGATGGCATGGCAAACACAATAAACCCAATCAAACCGGGCTGAGCCGTAAGCACCTTACCGAAGCCTGTCATGAAGCGCTGCACCGTTTGCAACTGAGTTACCTCGATATCTTTTTCTGTCACCGCCCCGATACCAATGTTCCGATTGAAGAAGTGATATGGACCATGCACAACCTGGTGCAACAGGGAAAAATATTATACTGGGGCACCAGCATGTGGAGCGCCGCTGAAATAATGGAAGCGCATCGCGTGGCGCACCAGCATAATTTAATAGCACCCGTGGTAGAGCAAACCCAGTACAATATGTTTGAGCGTTTTAAAATAGAATTGGATTATCTGCCCATCTACCAAAATGTAGGATTGGGCACCACCATCTGGAGTCCGCTGGCTGCCGGTCTGCTTACCGGAAAATACAATAACGGCATTCCGGAAGGTTCCAGGCTGGCCATTGAAGGTTTTGACTGGCTGAAGGAACGCTGGATCCAGGACGAAAAACTGAAAAAAGTAAAGCAACTGGGGGAAGTAGCGGCTTCTCTCGGGGTATCCATGGCAGCATTGTCGATTGCCTGGACAATCAAGAACCCCAATGTGACGACGGCTATCCTGGGCGCCACCAAAGAATCGCAGTTAACCGATAACCTGAAAGCACTGGAAGCCTTGCCCCTGCTGGATCAGGGCGTGATGGAGCGCATTGAAAAAATACTGGATAACAAGCCCCAGCTCAGCCCGGCCTGAGGCATAAGTATCTATTTTATATGCGACCCGCCAGCCGGCGGGTTTTGCTTTTTAAGAAAAAATAATAAAAAAATAATTAATTAAACGTTTGTTTAATATCAAACAACCGTTTAATTTTGCTCCCTTAATTATTTTCAGGATGACAGACAAGAAAGAACATATCATCAACCATGCTGTTGAGTTGTTTGCAGAAAAGGGATTTGAGGGTACTTCCATCCGCGACATAGCGGCCAGTGCAGATGTGAACGTAGCGATGGTCAATTATTATTTCGGCTCCAAGGAAAAACTCTTTGAAAGCCTGATCGAGCGCAAGGCTTCTTACACCCGCGGTGCGCTGGATGAAATAGCAAAAAACAATACACTGTCGGACATAGAAAAAATTGACCAGATCATCGACGTGTACATTTCAAGATTGTTTACCAACCGAAAGTTTCACCGGGTGATCCACCAGGAAATGATGCTGAGCAAACGGGAAATTATTCAGCAAACTATTGTCAACGTCCTTTCCCCCAACAGCGCCATCATCAAAGACATCCTGGAAACAGGAATGAAAAACGGTTCATTCCGGAAAGTAGATACACCGCTGGTCATTGCCACACTGATAGGCACCATTAACCAGGTGCTGCTGTCAAAGAAAATGTGCAATAAGCTGCTGAACAAAGACGACGATTACATTCCCTATAATGATGAACATTTTAAAAAGCGTGTTGCTACCCATTTAAAGGAGCTGATGCGCAATTACCTGTTACAATAATTTAAAGCAAAAGAATAAACCATTGCAATGGAAAATCAAACAACTACTCAAAAGAAAAAATCGCCCGTTCGCTTTATCGTATTAGCGGTGATACTGGCTGTACTCGGATATTTTGGTTATACAAAATGGAAATACGCCACTACGCATGAAACAACAGACAACGCACAGATTGAAACCTCACTGGTACCGGTGCTGCCAAGGGTAAGTGGTTATGTGAAGGATGTAACCGTGAAAGATTATGATTCTGTAAAGGAGGGGCAACTGATCGTTACGCTGGATGATGCAGAGATGCAGGCACAACTTTTAGAAATGGAAGCTGACCTGCGCAGTGCAGAAGCGGACATCGCCAACGCACACGCATCGGTTAACCAGGCACAGGTGAGCCTCGGTTCCAATAAGGGAAATATTACGCTCAGCCAGATCCGGTTGCAAAAAGCAGAACAGGATTTGAAAAGAGATGAAAATCTTTTTGCTGAAAATGCCATCACCAAAAAACAACTGGAAGACAGCCGCTTTGCCGTTGACCAGGCAAAACAACAGGTGACCAACAGTGGCAGTGATTTAAGTTCTGCGCAAAGCCGCATCGCGGTATTGCAGGCCAATATTCCAAAATCTCTGGCAGCCATCGATCTGAAGAAGGCTAAGATTGAACAGCAAAAATTAAAAATCTCCTATACCAAAGTTGTTGCACCTGCCAGTGGTAAACTGGGTAAGAAGAATATTTCTTCCGGTCAGTATGTACAGGCAGGAACACCTTTGTTTACGATCGTAAACGATTCTACATTCTGGGTGGTGGCCAATTTTAAGGAAAACCAGATAGAGCGTATGCACGAAGGCATGGAAGTAAACCTGGAGCTGGATGCTTATCCCGATCTTAAAATCAAGGGCAACATCGAAAGCCTGAGTGATGCAACAGGTGCAAAGTTTGCCTTATTGCCGCCCGATAACGCCAGCGGAAACTTTGTAAAAGTTACCCAGCGCGTGCCGGTAAAAATTTCCATTCAAAACGTTGCCCGGTTAAAAGACAAACTGCGGGCAGGCCTGAGTGTGAAAGTAGAAGTAGCTGTACAATAAAAAACCAACTGCGATGAAAATAATTATCAAACTGGAGGAAGCGGCGATGTGGCTGCTGACCGTGGTAGCTTTTTATACACAACTTCATTTCAGCGGCTGGGTATATTGGGCATGGTTTCTCGCGCCGGATATATCCATGCTGGGATACTTGACCAATACAAAACTCGGCGCTTTCTTCTACAATCTTTTTCATCATAAGGCATTGGCAGTTGCGGTATATATCGCTGGCTGGTATTTCCAGTCCGAAGCACTTCAACTGGCGGGACTGGTATTGTTTGGTCATTCTTCATTCGACAGGATGATGGGGTACGGATTAAAGTATAGTGATAGTTTTTCACATACGCATTTGGGCACTATTGGCAAAAATGCCAATAACAATATCCAGCAGGTATTATAAAAGTGAATCGATTTTGACGGACGAACACAATTATTATTATGACGACAACATATCCTACAGGTTTTAACCGGGTGATAATTGTACTCACTACCGTTACCGCGGCCATCATGGAGTTGATCGACACGAGTATCGTGAATGTAGGTCTTACAAAAATTTCGGGAAGCCTTGGTGTCACCATTGAAGACATCAGTTGGGTAATTACTGCTTATGCTATTGCCAATGTGATCATTATTCCGATGACAGGCTTCCTGCAGCAGTACTTTGGACGAAAGAATTATTACCTCGTATCAATGATAGTGTTTACCATCGCATCTTATTTCTGCGGTGCGTCTTCAGGGTTGGGTGAACTGGTATTCTGGCGCTTTGTACAAGGTATTGGCGGTGGTGCTTTATTAAGTACATCGCAGGGTATTTTATTTGATGCATTCCCCCCCGAAAAAAGAGCGCTGGCCGGTGGTTTCTTTGGTATGGGTATCGTGTTAGGTCCAACACTGGGGCCAACACTGGGCGGTTATATTCTTGAATATTCTGAACACTGGGGATGGATATTCTATGTAAACCTTCCGGTGGGCATCATTGCTACCTATCTTACCATCACCTTTATTGATAAAAAGCCGGGAGAAGGAAAGAATAAAGAATCCATCTCAATTGATTATACCGGTATTTTATTGCTGATGGCAGGCGTGGGTTGCTTACAATATACTTTGGAACGTGGCCAGTCGGACGACTGGTTTGCTTCTGCCACCATTCGGTGGACAGCATTGATTGCTGCGGTGGGATTAATTGCTTTTATCTGGTGGGAACTCTCCATAAAAAATCCTGTCGTCAATCTGAGGGTGCTTGACAACCGAACGCTGGCCATCACCACCATCTTTACGTTTGTGGTGGGAATTGGTTTGTTTACCAGTGTGTACGTGTATCCAGTGCTGGCGCAAAGAATTTTAGGCTGGACAGCATACATGACGGGCTTGTCACTCTTACCACCGACACTACTCGCCGTATTTCTTTTCCCCGTGATAGGGCGGCAAATGAGTAAGGGCGCCAACCCGCTACCATTCGTGATCATCGGCTTTTGCTTTTTTATTGCCTTTGGGTTGGTGGGCGGTTCGCTTAGTAATGATCTTGGAAGGTGGAATGTTTTCATACCGCTGGCACTAAGGGCATTTGGCATCAGTATGATGCAATTGCCATTGATCAATGCGAGTGTGGCTACTTTACCACCACGCGATTACCCGCAGGGTATTGCTATCAACAATATGATTCGTCAGCTGGGCGGTTCTTTTGGTATTGCTATTTCCAACAACTATATCGCTTCGCATTATGCGCAGCACCGCGCCGACCTGGTGACAAATATCGTTCAGGGGTCGACGGTAGTAACGGAAAGAATGGGAACAATAACTCAGGGGATAATAAGCAGGACAGGTGCAGACGTTGCAACTGCTACACAACAAACATACAAGGCACTGGACCTTGCAGTGGATCAACAGGCGTATTTCCTGAGTTACCTGGATACATTCAGGCTTATCTCTTTGTTTTTTGTAATCGTGTTTCCATTGATATTTTTTCTGAAATTAAAAAAAGAGACGCCGGGCAACGACGCTGCAAAAAAAGCAGCCGTGGCCGAAGCGCATTAACCATACAACCCTGCATGAATGCATGCATGGCAAACATTTTCAACCAACAGGCGGTTTACAGCAATAAAACGCCATTAACAGGTATAATATGAAGCAATTATTTTTTATTGGAATCTTGTTCCTGTCGGTAAACAGCTTTGCACAGGAGAACCCGATCAAGGACGAACAGCTCAAGGCATTGATACAAAAAGCTGTAACCAATTATCCCAGGATCAAGGAACTGGAAGAACAGTTGAATGTATACGCCGTAAAGGATGAGATTGCGAAGAGCAATTATCTCCCGAATATATCTGCCGATGCGGGCTACCGGTATTTTTATCCAGTGCCATCGATAAACTTTAACGGGTCCAATTTTAAATTTCAGCCCATCAACAATTACGACGGACATGTGGGCATCAGCCAACTGGTATATGATTTTGGTAAAACAAAATTGCAGCTGGAAAGGAGCAAGACTGAAAAGCAGTTAACGCAAACCAATATCGACAACAGTAAAAATGCGGTGGCCTACCAGGTAACCCAGATGTATTACAGCATCCGTTTCCTGCTGCAATCCATTAATGTGCAGGAAGAACAGATAAAGGCACTGAAGGAAAATGAGCAACTGATACAGGTAAAACTGAAAAATGGAGATGCACTCGAGTACGATTTGCTCACCACCCAGGTAAGAACAAAGAATGCAGAGAACCGCCTGGAGGATATCAGGAGCCAGCTTGAAAAGCAATATATCTATCTCCAGTTGCTGACAGGTGAAGACCAGCATGGCGCGGTAAAGCCAACAGAAGACAAGGATGCGCTGACGCTGGTAGCTGATCTTTCACAGACAAACTGGAAAACATCCAACGCAGAAGCATTGATACTGCAAAAGCAACTGGAAGTATATAATTATGACTTAAAAGCAGCGGTCGTTAACAACAGGCCGGCCATACTGGCGAGTGCTGCCAGCGGTTTCAAAAATGGGTTTGTTCCCGAGATTGAAAAATTAAAATTCAATGTCAATGCAGGTATCGGGGTAAGTGTTCCCATTTTTTCCGGTAACCGGACAAAGTTGCTGCAAAAACTTACGCAGGTAAATATCGCCACTACAAAAAAATCACTGGAAACAGTGCAGGCAACAATTCAAAAAGATTTGGCAACAGTAAATGCTGATTATAAAAACCTGCAGGTAAAACTGGAGAACACCAATACGCTGGTGCAGCAGGCGCAGCGGGCATTCAGCCTGGCAAAGACAAGATTTAAAGAAGGGTTGATCACCAATGTAGAATTGCTGGGTGCGCAGACGAATGTAGAAGATGCCACCTTGCAGCAGGTACAATTGCAATTCCAGATGACGCTCGACAAACTGGAAACTTATAAAATAGCGGGAACTAAAATATTCTAAAACATATCAGGTAGCTAAATAAAAAAAGTCCTGGAGCACTGCTTCAGGACTTTTCAATTTTTTTGTACGAACCTTACCAACATTGCTCGGCCATCAATAGGTACAAATTTTAAGATCTTTCAAGTAGGATTTGGATAAGCTAGAGTATTGGATTTATTCGTTTCGTTAACTTGATACACTGTTCTTAAAAACGGGCTGTTCGGATATTGGTTTTAACAGGATTCGGTTGTTCTGGATATTGTTTGGATTTTAGGGATTTTCAGATATTGGATTGTTGAACACCGTATCAAATAACTAACAGTGCAAACATACCCGGTATGTGGTATAGTTGCAAGAGCATATTTGCTGAATATTATTTCTTCACTATTTACGCGTTATATCGTAAGTTTACGAAGCTCCAAATTTGTATTAACACCCTATTTTTTTCATGCTTATCATAATCCATATAATTTAGAGTTAATAGGTTAAGCTTTAGATGTATAGCAGACTCAGAGGAAACCCCTACAATCAATAAAAATAGTCCATATGAAGTTCGAGCATAAAACCATTTTCATCACCGGCGGCAGCAGGGGAATTGGTAAGGCCATTGCGATCAGGCTGGCGAAAGAAGGTGCCAATATCGCCATTGCGGCCAAAACCGCGGAGCCAAACCCCAAACTGGAAGGGACGATTTATTCCGCAGCAGAAGAAATAGCAAAGGCCGGCCCCGGTAAAGTACTTCCCCTGCAGGTGGATGTAAGGTTTGAAGAAAGCATTAACCAGGCGGTAAAAACAACCGCAGATACTTTTGGCGGAATCGATATACTCATCAACAATGCAAGCGCTATCAGCCTTACGCATACTGATCAAACCGAATGGAAACGCTGGGAACTGATGCATGGCATTAACGTACGCGGAACATTTTTTGTCAGCAAGGCATGTATTCCTTATCTCAAAAAAGCGCATAACCCGCATATATTAAATCTTTCACCGCCCATTAACCTCGATCCGAACTGGTTTGCCAATCATCTTGCATATACCATGAGCAAATATGGAATGAGTATGATTGTACTGGGCCTTGCAGAAGAATTGAAAAAGGAAAGGATTGCTGCCAATGCCCTGTGGCCACGAACGACCATTGCTACAGCCGCGGTACAAAATCTATTGGGTGGCGATTTCCTGATGCAGCGCAGCCGTACACCAGAAATTGTAGCAGATGCAGCTTATTATATTTTACAAAGACCTTCCTACGAATGCACCGGTAACTTTTTTATCGATGAAGATGTATTGAAAGCCGAAGGCATCACTGATTTCTCCCATTATGCAGTAAACCCGCAGCATAAATTGATGATGGACCTCTTTGTATAATTGTCACCCGCTTCATGTTTAAAAGATTAACAAGTACTGCATGGCAGTACTTTTTTATTTCTTTAACACGGTTCATCAGGGAAAAACAGCAGTTTGAATAATAAAAAGGCAAATCGCGTAACGGCGACACTATCTTCGGCAAGATGAATGTCGGGGTATTGTCAACGGCTTTTTACAGGTATGAATGGCGTAACATCAGGCACAACCCAACGTCTTTATCATTCAAGCCAGAAAAACATGCAACTGCGACCAAACCACCTTATCACCCTTGCCTGCCTGCTGCTTAGCGGACAGCTATTTGCCCAAACACCAAAAACAATACCTGCCAGGCGTTTTTCCGGTCCCATTAAAATTGACGGCGTCCTAAATGAACCTGCCTGGAAGGATGCGCCGGTAGCCACCAATTTCGTCGAATTACGACCCGTTTTAAACCGCGAAGAAGAACATGCCAATAGAACGGAAGTGTATTTTTTATACAGTGATGCGGGCGTATACATTGGTGGTTATTGTCATGAACGTACGAAGGACAGTATTGCCACTGAATTAATCGGCCGGGATAATTTTGGCAACAATGATTTTATTGGTGTCATCTTCGACACGTATAACGATAAGATAAACGGTTTTGAATATTTCCTTACACCATTGGGCGAACAAATGGATGCAAAGCAGGCGCCACCTGACAACAATGGTAATTCAGAAGATTTTAGCTGGAACGGTGTATGGGACGGCGCCACACAGATTCACAATGATGGCTGGACATTTGAAATGTTTATTCCATATTCAGCCATACGGTTCAGTAAAAAAAACAAACAGGACTGGGGTGTTAACATCGTACGGCGAAGGAGAAAGCTCGGTCAGCAACAGCTTTTCTGGAACCCCATCAACCCGATTGTCAACGGCTTCCTTACTCAGGAGGGTTTCTGGACCGGTATAGAAAACATCAAGCCACCCTTGCGCTTATCCTTCTCTCCCTATTTCTCGGCTTACCTGAACAATTATCCATACAATACACCGGGGGTAAAAAATACCACCGCCAGTATCAACGGCGGAATGGATGTAAAATATGGGATCAGCCAGGCCATCACACTGGATATGACACTGATTCCAGATTTTGGCCAGGTGCAAAGCGACAACAAGGTTCTCAACCTTACACCATTTGAAGTGAAGTACAACGAAAACCGTTCTTTCTTCACAGAAGGAACAGAATTATTTACCAAGGGAGGTTTGTTTTATTCAAGAAGGGTAGGTGGCACACCGTTGCACCACGACGATATTCAAAACAGCATGACTGGTAATGAAACCATTGTAAAAAACCCCACGGAAAGCAAACTGATCAATGCCACGAAAATCTCCGGGCGTGCGAGGAACGGATTGGGCATTGGCTTCTTCAATGCATTGACACAACCCCAGTATACACTGGTGGAAGATGGTGCGCACAAACAACGGGAAATAGAAAGCGATCCACTTACCAATTATAACGTGTTTGTATTGGATCAAACCCTCAAACACAATTCCAGCGTAAGTTTTATCAATACAAATGTGATGCGCGCCGGCCATGATTATGACGCTAATGTCACAGCCGGTCTTTTCAACCTGTACGATAAAAAGAATAAATGGAATGTGTATGGGAAAGCATATACCAGTACATTATTCAACAAGGAGAACCATGATATTACGGGTTATAAATACAATCTCGGTTTTGCAAAAGTGAGCGGTAAGTTTAATTTCCAGATGGAATCGACACTGCACGACGATAAGTTTAATTTCAATGACCTCGGGTACATGACGTTTACCAATTACTGGGAGAAGCTGTTGTATTTAGGGTATAATTTTCCCAAGCCAAAAAAATATTTCGTTCGGTTGTACCACAACTTCAATTTTAGCTATATACACAGGTACAAGCCTTTTGGCTACCAGAATATCAATATCAACTACAACTTCAACGGGCAGTTGAAAAACGCCTGGTATGTGGGTACGAATCTTTTCTTTTCTCCCACCGGGAATGATTTTTACGAACCCAGGCATGATGGAAGGGTATTCAAATCACCCATGAACATTGGTTTTGGTAATTTCTTTGAAAGCGATTTTTCAAAAAAGTATGCAGGCTTTGGAAGCTATATCATCAATTTCTATGATCTGAAGGGCTGGAAGGAAATACAGTTATCACTCAGTCACCAATACCGCCTGAACAACAAAATTTCATTCGGGCATGACATTAATCTAAGCCCACGATGGAATAATGTGGGTTATGCAACTGTCGTAACAGGAGCAACGCCCGACAGTGACACGCTTATTTTCGCCAAACGCAACCGGAATACCGTAGAAAACATACTGAGGTTTAAATATAGTTTTAACACCAGTATGTATATAACACTCCGCGTGCGCCATTACTGGAGTAAGGTGAGCAACCTTGAGTTTTATACCTTGCAGAAAGATGGAAGTATTGTCAAAAACGCAGGCTTCAATCAAAACCTCGATCAAAACTACAATGCATTTAACGTGGATATGGTATATAGCTGGCGCTTTGCACCGGGGAGTGAAATAAATATCGTTTGGAAAAATGCCATTGGCACATTCGACAACAATGTTGTAACCAATTATTTTAAAAACGTGAGCAATACGCTTACGGCGCCGCAAAACAATAGTATCTCCTTTAAAATATTATATTTCTTCGATTACCTGCAATTGCACCGTAAAAAGAAAGTATCGTAAACAAACTTTTATTTTCGCAAGGCATCAGTATCATCCAATGCATATACGCCTCTTCCATAAGTGGCTATGACCAATTGATGGGTGAGTGGATGACAAAACAGGTCTTGCACAGATACAGATGCCGGTAAATTGTTATTCAGTACCTGCCAGCTCATGCCATTGTTTTTGCTGATGAATACACCGGTTTCTGTACCACAGTACAAAATATTTTTATGCTCCGGGTCTTCCCTGATCACGTTTACAGAAGCAGCGGGCAGGTTGCCACGGATAGATTTCCAGGTGCTGCCATAATCGTTTGATACAAAAACATAGGGAGTATTATTGTCCTCCCTGCGATCGCTGAGTGACAGGTATACTGTTCCTTCTTTGTACCGTGAAGCTACCAGCCTGGAGGTATGTGCATTGACGGGAAGACCTTTGACTATTTCAGTCCAATTGCCGCCGCCATTTTTACTTACCCAAACCCTGCCATCATCCGTGCCTGCATACAACAGATCTTTTTTCAATGGCGACTCATCTGCTGCAGTAATAGCCTGGTGATTGATGGCATAAGGTGTTTTGCCCATTTTCTTTTTATTGTTGTAGGACAGATCAGGACTGATGCGTTTCCAGGTAGCGCCACTGTCGGTGGATTTAAACAGGTATTGCATGCCATGGTATACCGTAAACCGGTCGTGTGGGGATACCATGGTATATGCCAGCCACTCGCCGCGGTGCGTCTCTTCATCGTCTGATTTTTTGGGTGCGATACTTCTGAACCACAGCGAATCGGGTAATGATAAATCGCCCTTGATCAGTCGGCCGTAAAAAGAAGAGGTGTATACAATATCGGGATTGGCGGGATCAAATGCATGGATAACACCTTCGCCGCCGGGGGCATACTGCCATTGACGAATGGTGGTATCTTTTTTTCCAAAAACATTTTTAATATTTCCCATAAATGAACCTTCGTCCTGTACTGATCCAATAATATTATAAGGATCACGTGAATCGTAAGTGATATTATAAAACTGCGTGGTGGGGATTACTTTATAAAAATTCTTCCATATGCTCCCACCGTCATAGGTAACAGCAACACCACCATCATCGCCATTGATGATATAGGTGGAATCAGTTGGATCGATCCACAATGCATGGTTGTCGCCGTGGATATAGTCACTTTTCCTGTCGGAAGGATAAAAAGTTGTCCATGTTTTTCCAGCGTCATTCGATTTGGCCATGCTTAATCCCAATATATACACAGCATTTTCGTCCAGCGGGTTTACACGAACCTGGCTGAATACCCAACCGTACGTACCACAGAATCTTTCCATGTATTCATCGGAAGCGCTCATTTTTTTCCAGTGTTCGCCTTTGTCATCGCTGCGGTAAAATTCCACCCCTTTTACCACAATATCCCTTGGTCTTCCATAAGGATCCAGTTCACCCGGTGTTGGTTTTCTTTTTTCTTCGTGGTTGTCGACAAATGCATATACAACATTGGGGTTGCTCCTTGCAATGGCAAGTCCAATACGACCGGTATATTTTGTATTGGGCAAACCATTGTTGATGATATGCCATGTATTGCCGCCATCGGTTGTTTTATAAATGTAATCACTGTCCTCGGGAACCGGATCGCTCCAGCGTTTGCGGATGCGGTTCCACATGGATGCATACAGTGTTTTCGGATCAGAAGGATCCATCACCAAATCGATACAACCTGTTTTATTGTTTTGATATAAAATCTTCTTCCAGGTTTTGCCACCATCCATCGTGCGGTACACGCCCCGGTCAGTATTATAGCTCCATTCGTTTCCTCCTGCTGCTGTATATACAATGGAAGGGTTAGTGGGATGAATCACCACTCTTGCGATGGTGCTGGTATTTTCCAGGCCGGTTCTTTTCCAGGTATCGCCACCATCTTCCGATTTGTACATGCCGTTGCCCGGCAATGATGCGCGGAAAATATTGGCTTCACCGGTACCAGCGTATATAATGGAAGGATTGGAAGCAGCGATGGCCATATTTCCAACTGAAAGCGTGGGTTGTTTATCAAACAATGGCTGCCATGTTTTGCCGGCGTCTGTGGTTTTCCATATACCACCCGTTGCGAATGAGGCATAGATGATATTTTTATTGCCTGGTATGCCCCACACATCCGTACAACGCCCGCTAGCGATATCAGGGCCCACATTGCGCCATATTAGATTTTTATAGGGGGAAGATGCCTGCAATGACTGCTGCTGCGCAAAAGACTGCAGCCTGTCTGTTCCTTTCGAAGGTCGTTGACGCGAAGGAGCGTCCTGTGCATAAGAGGGATAAAAACAGGTATATACTATACAGGCGAACAAACAGGCGTAGAATCTCATGTCGTATTATTTTTTAACGGTGAGGGGGGATGCTAAAATTAGGTAATAAATTAAATATGATTAAACGGGGCAGGGCAATACTTACCTCGTTGGTAAATATATTAAATTGCAATACCAACAAAACTATTATGAAATTACTGCAACATCTACTCTTTCCTCTTTTTTCCATCGCAGCAATAAGCTCTGTACAATCGCAAAAAAAAGCAGTCGTGCCAGCCAATGAAGCCATTAAGGTACAGGCTATCGCTGATATACAGTCGAAATACGATGAATACAAAAAAACGGAACTGCAAATATGGGATTTTGCAGAAGTAGGATATAAGGAAGTAAAGAGTTCCGCATTGTTGCAAAAGACATTAAGCGATAATGGATTTGAGGTAAAGGCTGGTGTGGCGGAAATTCCTACTGCATTTGTGGCAAGTTATGGCAGTGGTAAACCAGTTGTTGGCATACTGGCTGAGTTTGATGCTTTACCTGGTTTATCACAGGAGGCAACACCCGATAAAAGACCAATAGCAGGAAAAGCAGCAGGGCATGGTTGCGGCCACCATTTATTTGGAACGGCATCGGTAGCAGCCGGTATAGAAATAAAAAAGTTAATTGAACAAAAAAAGCTGAGCGGCACCGTTAGAGTATATGGCTGTCCTGCAGAAGAAGGAGGGAGTGGAAAAGTGTATATGGTAAGAGCTGGTTTGTTTGATGATGTGGATGTGGTGATTCACTGGCACCCCGGTGCTGAAAACGGTGTAACGATGACCAGCGCACTGGCAAATAAGTCTGCTAAGTTTCGCTTTCATGGCATATCTGCACATGCGGCGGCATCACCGGAGCGCGGACGTTCTTCACTCGATGCAGTAGAAGCCATGGATAATATGGTAAACATGATGCGCGAACATATACCGCAGGAGACCAGGATACACTATGTTATTACCAATGGAGGTAAGGCACCCAATGTAGTGCCCGATTTCGCGGAAGTATATTATTATGTGCGCCATCCGAAACGCGACCAGGTAGTTTCCATTTTTGATCGTGTGGTAAAAGCAGCCAATGGCGCTGCAATGGGAACAGAAACAACAATGGATTATGAAATCATTGGGGGTACACATGATTTGCTGCTCAACCGTACACTGGGCGATGCCATGCAAAAAAACCTGGAGAAGGTAGGTGGCGTGACTTATACCGCCGAAGAAATTGAATTTGCAAAAAAAATACAGGGGACTTTTGGCTACAAACCCCCGGCCATTGAAACGGCAGGGACTGTCAAACCAATAAAACAACAGGATGATGCAGGCGGTGGTTCTACCGATGTGGGAGATGTTAGTTATGCCGTGCCAACCGTGGGTATGAGCGCTGCCACCTGGGTGCCGGGTACCGCCGCGCATAGCTGGCAGGCTGTTGCCTGTGGTGGAACAGATATTGGTGCCAAGGGTATGATGGTAGCAGCAAAAACAATGGCATTGACTGCAATTGATTTATTCACCACGCCATCGCTGATAGAAAAGGCAAAGGAAGAATTTAAAAAAGACAAGGGCGATTACCAGTATAAGGCATTACTGGGCGACAGGAAACCGGCGTTGAATTACAGGGATTAGTTCTGGTAGCCAATGGCTCATGGTAAATAGTAATGTTTTGGTTGTTTAATAAAATGAAGTGCCTCCCCGGGGGAAGCACTTCCTGTCAGATCAACAATAAACAAATGGGTAAGAAATGGGTTATTCGATAAGCAACGTTATTGTTGCTGTTTTTACATGATCAGTCCACAGTATTTTATAGATCCCTGCCGGATATTTATTTACCGGCAAACTCAACTGGTAAGTATTTTTTTCTGTGATAATTGTTCTTAAGACCTGTCCGGCTGCATTCATCAATTGCAAAGCACCTTCATGCGGGGAATTGGGATATTGTATCGTTACCATATCACGTGCAGGGACTGGGTAAG
The DNA here is from genome assembly GCA_044223995.1 of Chitinophagaceae bacterium. GTDB lineage: Bacteria > Bacteroidota > Bacteroidia > Chitinophagales > Chitinophagaceae > JACMLD01. The sequence goes on along the minus strand of JBGALE010000002.1, from coordinate 873,921 downwards.
CTGACAATGTACTGGTACTGCCGCTGATATCTATCTTCAATACTTTGCTGTAGGCGGTTTGCCCATCTTTATCAACTATTGCCAGCCGGTAATAATTTGATCCAATCTGTGGCGAAGTATGTATAAAATTATAATTCCTTGAGAAATTACTGTTACCGTTAGCGGCTACTGTACCCAGACGTGTAAACACATTGCCATCTGTACTGTATTCTACAATAAAATGATCGGTATTTTCTTCTGTCAGCGTCTGCCAGTCAAGACTAATCATCTTTCCAGTAACATGTCCGTTGAAATAACTCCATGTTACGGGCAATGAAAACGCGGACAACCCTTTTAATATAGAAAATGTACCTGCAAAATTTGATTGATTGATAGTGACAATGTCGGGCCTGCCATCCTTATCCAGATCAGCAATAGCAATTCGGCCGGGGCTGGTCCCGGTAGCGTAATCTACTTTGGGATTGAAAGATATTGTGCCCACACTGCTCGTATTTCTGAAAACAGATACTGTTGCATCATCCGTATTTGTCACGGCGATATCTGGTTTACCGTCGCCCTCCAGATCGGTGATCGCAATGCCATAAGGATTTGTACCGGCATTTATATTTACGGGTGCGGCAAATGCAAGTGAACCGCTGGTGCTCAGGTTTCTTACTATGGCGGCCCTGTTTACTGAACCAGATATTGATACGGCAATCTCGGGTTTACCATCGCCATCAAGGTCTCCGACGGATACATCATTTACCGTACCTCCCAGTGATGTAATAAATGATACTGTTGCAAAGGAAATTGTTCCAGGGATACTGGTATTGCGAAGAAGCCCGATGGAATTAAATACGGATTTGGGCGAAACAATATCAGGTTTACCATCACCATCCATGTCTGCAAGTATGGCGTTTGCATTAATATTGCCTGCATAAAAGTTGCCTGCTGGTACAAACTTGATGATTCCACCTGCACTCAGGTTTTGGTATATGCTCACATTGGCATCCGATTGAAGACTTAGTAACAAGTCAGGCCGCCCATCCATATCCATATCAGCAATGGCTATTCCATCAGGCTGAACAGCGAATGAAACAGTCCCCGCAGTGCTGGTATTTTTAAGAACAGTTATCGACAACGAAGCTGAATTAATCGCAATGATATCAGTTTTACCATCCCCATCAATATCACGTGCAACGATTCCGTTTGTGCCATCAATGGATGATAAAAAACTTACAGGAGCATCAAATGAAATAGTTCCCTTCGGACCATTACTGCGATAAATCATTAAACCGGTTGAATTACTATTGACTTCTGCTACATCAGTGGCGCCATCTTCATCAAAGTCGGCCAGTGCAATATGATTCGGACTGTATGCCATTGGTGTAACCGGGATATCAATCTTTGGTGTAAAGGAAGATGCATCAAATACGCCACCTCCGGGAAACTTCACGCTAAAGGGATACGGTGCTGCAGCAGATAAATTATTGTCCAGGTTGGATACGGTAACCGGTTGATAACTGGCGCCTACCGGTACTTTAACAGAAATAGCTGTTGCTGATGAAGCAACGATGGTTGCCTTTACCGCGCCGAAATAGACAATGTTGTTCGCCTGTACCGGGCTGAAACCGCTTCCGGATATATTTACTGTGGCACCAATGGCAGCATAGGCCGGCGATACTGCCGCAATGGAAGGTGGTCCTGCAAATGTAAATGTGCCCATTGAACCAGTTCCATACGGATTGGTCAGTGTGATGTTTCCGGAAGAACCTGCGCCCACTGTTGCCACAATCTGTGTTGCATTCATAATAACAAAATTCTTCGCAGGTGTACCACCAATAGCGACAGCGGTCACATTGTTGAAATTAGTTCCATTAATAGTTATTGTAGTATTGGGTCCACCACTGGCAGGTGTAAACGAAGTAATGGAAGGCGGTGGCAAATAAGTAAAGCCAGGCAAATTGCCGAACCCGACAGGGGTGGCAACAAATACACTTCCACTGCTGCCATTACCCACAATGGCAGTTATCTTATTGGGTGAAACGACCGTAAAAGAAGAAGCCAATGTGCTACCGAACCACACGCCATAGGTGCTGGTAAAATTAGCGCCGGAAATCGTAACAGTTGTTCCGGTCATAGCAGCCGTTGGGCTAAAAGAAGTTATAATAGGTAATGTCGTAACTGTGAAATCACTTATACTTGCATCACCATTTAATGAATGTATATGTATATCACCGCTGGAGCCTGACCCTACAACAGCCGTTACAACACTATCCGAAACTACAGTATAGGAAGTAGCCGGAGTTCCGCCAAAGTATACGCTCTGGGTTCCTGTTAGTTTGTGACCATTAATAGTTATAGTCATGCCGGGGCCTGCCACTTGTGGCGAGAAGGATGTGATATCCGGCGGTCCATTAAGTGTAAAAGTACCAAGCGATGCTGTGCCATATGGGGTGGTGACGGTAATATTTCCGGATGGATTACAATTACCGGATAGGGTTACTGTTATTTGTGTGGAATTGATTACCGAAAATGGCATTGAAGTACCATTCACTGTAACATTTGTTGCATTTGAAAAACCAGTCCCGAAAATGAAGATCGGAGCGCCAATACTGGCAGAAATGGGTGAAAAACTGTTTATCATAGGCGGCGGCAGGAAAGTGAAACCAGGCTTGCTGGCATTACCTGCAGGAGTGATAACAGTAATAGTTCCTGAACATTGTGAAGGGGGCACCATAACAAAAATATCAGTATCAGTATGACTTTGAATAATACCGAAAAGGCTGGGCCCAATGATTACGTCGGTTACACCGGTAAAATGCAGGCCCGTGATGTGAACAATGGAAAGTCCCGGTGCGCTGGTTGGAGTAAAAGATGTGATAACGGGTGCTTGTGCAAAAGTTTTGCCTGATACAAACAGCAGCACAAAAAATATATGTCGCGCACTTGCAGAAAGGTGTTTCATAAGATGACTGATTTAAAGATTAAAAGGAATATTGGTTTTCAGCGAAGATGATACAGTCGATAACCTCCTCCATAAAATGTACAGGTTACCCTGGATAATCCTCCTGAATATGTATACAAATAAAGAAAAACAGGAAGGATATGACTATAGAATTTTGTCTATGCGAGGATAGAATTTTTTCTATAAAACAAGACATACATCGTTCTTAAAAGATAGGCTTCTAATGTCCTTTAATAAATACTATACCCATTGGGATATTAAAGGCGCAGTTTTCTGCTGCGGCTGCGCCTTTACTTCAAACAGGGTCAAAATGGGTATATCATAAGAATACAATGGGAGCAAATATTCGTCAGCAGGTAAATAAGAAATCAGTTCCATCAAACTGAAACTGGGTTCATCAGTATGGAACCTTCCATTGTTTGTTGTTGGTCAATTGTTTGCTAAAACAACAATAAACAGGGTTTCATTTTCGGAGAAATGATTTGATTAATGAAGGAAAATAGGATTTTAATATGCTACAAAAAGTCAGATAAGCCCATCGGCTGCCCCGCGAAAATAAAGGTGCGCGACGCAAGTATGATGCTATGAATTACAACTGCTGGTGAGAAAGACTTATTCTTCCTGTTCACCGTTATGTTCCGGTCGCATTTGTGGAAATAATAAAACATCCTGAATGCTCTGCTCATTGGTCATCAGCATACAAAGGCGATCAATGCCGATGCCAATACCTGATGTGGGCGGCATACCATATTCCAGTGCACGGAGAAAATCATAATCAATAAACATGGCTTCATCGTCACCGCGCTTCATCAATTGTACCTGCTCTTCAAACCGCTCACGCTGATCGATTGGATCGTTTAATTCGCTGTAGGCATTGGCCAACTCCTTTCCATTAATCATCAGCTCGAAACGCTCTACCAGTCCCGGTTTGCTGCGGTGCTTCTTGGTGAGCGGGCTCATCTCTACAGGATAGTCGATAATAAATGTTGGCTGAATGTATTTGTGTTCACTGGAAGCACTGAATATTTCATCCACCAGTTTTCCCTTGCCGATATTATTCGGTACACCAATGTTGAGCTGCTGGCATACTTCGCGCAGGCCTGCTTCATCTTTATCGCTGATATCAATTCCTGTATTTTCTTTAATGGCGTCGAGTATAGAAATGCGTTTATAAGGTGCTTTGAAATTGATCACTTTATCGCCCACCGGTAATTCAGTAGTGCCATGCAATGCGAGTGCTATTGTTTCAAACAACTGCTCCGTGGTTTCCATCATCCAGAAATAATCTTTGTAGGCGGTGTACCATTCCAGCACGGTAAACTCGGGATTATGTGTACGGTCCATTCCTTCATTGCGGAAGTTGCGGCTGAATTCATATACCCAGTCGAAACCACCGACGATCAATCTCTTTAAGTACAATTCATTGGCAATACGCAGGTAAAAGGGAATGTCCAATGCATTGTGGTGTGTAACAAATGGTCTCGCTGCTGCGCCACCGGGAATAGATTGCAATACCGGTGTATCTACTTCCAGTGCGCCCTGTTTATTCAGGAATTCCCGTATGGTATTGATCAGTTTGGTGCGTTTGATAAATGTTTCCTTCACTTTAGGGTTAACAATCAAATCGGCATAGCGCTGGCGGTATTTAAATTCGGGATCGGTTACTTCGTCAAATACATTTCCTTCTTCATCACGTTTTACAACAGGCAATGGCTTTAAGGACTTTGTCAGCAATGTCAGTTCCTGCACATGGATAGAAGTTTCGCCGGTTTTGGTAATAAACACAAACCCCTTTGCGCCGATGATATCGCCCAGGTCAAGACCATGCTTGACTACTTTTTCAAAAAAAGATTTATCCTCTCCAGGGCATAAGTCATCCCGTTTTACATACAACTGTATAATGCCTTTTGCGTCCTGTATCTTGATAAAAAAAACTTTCCCCTTATCGTTGATGCTCATAATGCGGCCTGCCACGGTTACATTGGCAAAGGATTCTTTGACGGCTTCACTGAACTGTTCCTTAATATCTGTGGAGTGGTGTGTCACCGGGTACAATGGGGCCGGGTACGGATTGATGCCTGCTTCCTGCAAGTCCTTTAATTTCTGGCGTCGTATGATTTCCTGTTCCGATAAATGCTGCGTACTCATGCTGTTTACATTATATGATTGGCCATTTAGCCTGTAAGGGCTGCAAAAATACAGCATTTCCCAATAGGGGAGCAGTGCTGGCTATTTCACGCAGGTATTGAGTATCATTGGTCTGTAAACCGCCGTGGGCAAGGCTTTACAATTCGATCATGCTGGGGTAATACTGAAGTAATAGCTGGTTTTGATATTTGCAAAACCCATATCTGCATGGAAAAGCGATCCGTAGATGTAGTAGTATTATCCGACCTCCACCTGGGCACCTATGGCTGTCATGCCAGCGAGATCATCCATTACCTCCGCAGCATTTCGCCCCAGATGCTTATCCTGAACGGCGATATCATCGACATCTGGCAATTCAGCAAACATTATTTTCCGGCCGCACATTTTGGTGTGATCAAGGAAATAGTGAACATGATGAGCAAGGGCACCAGGGTGATTTATATTACGGGCAACCACGACGAAACACTCCGCCGCTATAGTGATATTGAAGTGGGCAATTTCCAGCTCACAGATAAACTGGTCATTGAAATCAATAATAAAATGACCTGGGTATTTCACGGCGATGTATTTGACAACACCACCAAGGGCAGTGCAAAAATCCTGGCAAAACTCGGCAGTACCGGTTATGGTTTTCTCATACTCCTGAACCGCTTTATCAACCGTTGCCTGAAATTTTTTGGAAGGGAACGCATTTCACTGTCCAAAAAAGTAATGGAAGGCGTGAACAAAGCAGTCACACAAATCAACGACTTTGAAATGACGGCAGCCGAACTGGCTATTGAGAATAAATACGATTACGTGATATGTGGTCATATACACCAACCGGCGAAAAGAATGGTGACCAATGAAAAAGGAAGCGTGATGTACCTCAACAGCGGCGACTGGATGGAACATTTAACGGCATTGGAATATCACAACAACGACTGGCATATTTATACCTACGATGCTGCTGCCTTTGAGAATAATAAAGTGGAGCATGAAAAACCGGTACTAAACGTAGTATCGAGTGAAGTGCATTTTTATATAAACTCTTTAGCTATTTAATTATGAAAATATTTTATGCAGTACAGGCAACAGGCAATGGCCATATCAGCAGGGCTATGCAGTTAATGCCTTACCTCAAACAATACGGCAGTGTGGATGTGTTTTTAAGTGGCGCCAACAGCCAGTTGAATGCCGACCTGCCCGTACGCTACCGTAGCAAGGGTTTGAGTTTGTTTTACAACCGTGGCGGCGGACTGGATTACAGTAAAATCATCAGTACTATCAATCCTGTTCATATTTGGGATGAAGTGAAAGAACTGCCCGTAGAAAACTACGACATCGTTATCAACGATTTTGAATGCATTACATCACTGGCCTGTGCTTACAAAAAAGTGCCTTCCGTCAATTTTGGCCACCAGGCTTCCTTTCAGTCATCCCGCGTGCCGCGCCCGGCAAAAAAAGAATGGATGGGAGAACTGATACTGAAACACTATGCAAGGGCAACACAATATATCGGCCTGCATTTTGACAACTATGATGATTTTATTTTGACACCAGTTATTAAGAAAGAAATCCTGAATGCCCGGCCGCGGAACAGGAACCATATTACGGTATATCTTTCTGCTTACAGCGATGAAACAGTGACAAAATACCTTAGCCAGTTCCCCAATATACCATTCCATGTTTTTTCAAAACAGGCGCAGCAGGTAAGTACTTCAGGCAATATTACTTTCCTTCCTGTTAATGATAAATTGTTTACCGAAAGCATGATCAACTGTGCCGGCGTCATTACAGGCGCAGGCTTTGAAACGCCTGCGGAGGCGTTGCACCTGCAAAAGAAGCTAATGGTAATACCTATTCGCGGACAATACGAACAACGGTGCAATGCGGCAGCATTGGAACGGTTGGGTGTACCGGTACTTAATAAACTTGACCAGGATTTTATACCGGCATTTAATGAATGGATGGAAAATGATACACAGGAAAAAGTTGAATACAATAACATTGCTCCGGTAGCGGTAAACCGTTTGATGGAAAATTACCCTTACCGCGGCTCTTCGCTGGATCTGCTTTATCCCGATTTTGTATTTAATTAATGGTAAACAGTACTTTTGCGGATTATTAAGGCAGATGCAACCACTGCAATCGCGGTTTCATCTGTCTGTTGAATTAACCTAAAAAGTACACATGAAAAAGTTTATTGTCCCTTCTTTATTTATCCTTCTATTTAGTTCCTGCGATACCATTATGAAGACTGCCGGCGCACTCGGCGGCGGCGTAGTTACCGAACAGGAAGCAGGTGATGGTATTAAAGAAGCACTGTCAAAAGGCGTGGATATAGGTATTTCACTGCTCAATAAACAGGACGGTTTTTTCGGCAACCAGGCATATAAACTTTTTCTTCCTGCCGATGCACAAAAGATAGAAAACACGCTCCGTGATCTTGGACTTGGCAAACAGGTTGATAAAGCCATACTACAGATCAACCGCTCTGCAGAGAATGCTGTTGGTTTTGCCAAACCGATTTTTGTAGATGCCATAAAGGAAATGACACTAACTGACGCCCTGAATATTGTAAGGGGAGATAAAAATGCAGCCACCAATTATTTCAGGGAGAAAACAAAAACAAAACTGATAGCAGCATTTGCCCCGCAGATAAAATCATCGCTGGATAATATGAATGCTACTAAATATTACGGGGATATTGTCAACACTTATAATAGCCTGCCGACTACATTCAAAAAGATCAACCCCGACCTGGTGGGATATGTTTCCGAAAAAGCAACCGATGCATTGTTTGACCAGGTAGAAAAAGAAGAAGCCAAAATCAGGGAAAATCCACTGGAACGCACTACTGAATTATTGAAAAAAGTATTTGGTATGAATAAGTAAATGCATATTAACTGCTGGCGGTCAGCAGTACCTGCCATGCTTCTTTTACCTTATCCTGTTCCAGTAATTCTTTTGCATACAGGTGCAGTTCTTTTTCCATTTCTTCAGGGCTGACAGCATAATACTGGAAAATGTTTTTCAGTTTGTCATCGTGATACGTTGGATCAACAGAAGGCAATTCTTCTACATTCGCCAGTTGCCCAAGATGGTTACCGGTGAGGTAACGGCTGTTTTTGATGGCAACAGGCAATGCGTCAATACCAATACCCAGGTGAACATTTGGTTTAGCCACTTTAAATAAACTGTTGCCATCGGTTTTGCTGTACCAGTCGCCACCCAGTCTTGCTACCTGGTGCATTTTTGTCTGATCAATCATGCCGTCTTTATCCAGTACAGCATCATTGATGTGCATGCGCAGTACTTCACAGATAACCAGGTTGCCCGAGCCGCCTTCATTGCCCAGCGATTTTATTTCCAGCACCTTGCATTCCATAGAAATCTTGCTTTCTTTCACCATTGGCGGGCGGATCAATGTTGCCGGTGTTTCCGTAAACCCGGCTTTGATAAACTCGTTGGTTTCTTTTGGGTAATCACAACTGGAAAGGCTTACCTGCTGCACCATTTCATCATCAACGACATTAATCACCACTTCCGGAACTTCCAGCACATTTGATAAAGTATGTTTGGTAGTATTGTCACGTACCCTTCGTGATGGGGAAAAAATTACTATGGGCGGTGTAGTGGAAAACAAATTAAAAAAACTAAAGGGGCTGAGGTTGACATGACCATCCCTGTCAACTGTACTGGCAAAGCAAATAGGCCTTGGCGCTACTGCGTGCTGCAGAAAGTTTTGCCGCTGGACGGCATTCAATGTGGAAAGGTCAACAATCATAAAAGAGATAAATGCTGTAGTGAATGTTATTTTTTTATGGCAAGAAGGGAGAAATCATCCTCTTCTTTTATAATCTCATTGGTTAATATACCAAGCCCGTCAATTTCCATTTCAACAATATCTCCTTCTTTCAACCATTGTTCCTCGTAATTGGGGTCGTTTAATTTCCCGGTTCCATTCAGTTCGAGGAAACAACCGGTGCCTACTGTTCCGCTTCCAATGATATCACCGGGATGAAGATCGGCACCATAGGATGCACGTTCGATGATTTCGGCAAATGTCCAGTCCATATCACTGACATTTCCATCACTTACCTGTAGGCCATTCACGCGGCACTGCATGCGAAGGTTCCAGCTTTTACCGGTATGATTTTCTTTGGGTGCTGTTTCAAATGCTGCGAGTTCATCCAGTGTCACCAGCCATGGGCCGGTAACCGTTGAAAAATCTTTTCCCTTGGCAGGCCCGAGGTTGAGCAGCATTTCTTCCATTTGCAGTTTACGTGCACTCATATCATTCATGATCATTAAACCGCCAATGTATTCATCTGCATCCGCTGCGCGGATATTGCGCCCCTGTTTGCAAATAACAATAGCTGCCTCCAGTTCAAAATCCAGTTTCTCAAAATGATCTGGCATGCATTGAATCGGCCCCGGTCCCTGTATGCTGTGGTGATTGGTAAAATAAAATATCGGAAACTGATCAAATTCCGGGATCATATCCACTTTACGGTTTCGCCTGGCGGCCGCCACATGCTGACGAAATGCATACCCGTCGCGGCAGGATGTTGGAAAAGGCACTGGTGCCAGTAAAGTAGCCATTTCAATGGGTGTAGCTTTTAGTTTTGATATCTTTCCTTCCTTTACCATTATTTCACCACCCATTGCCATTGGCAGCGCATCTTCCCAGTAATTAAGAAACATACTCATATTGCCCGGCAGATCGGGATGCAATAATTCTGCATCGTACAAAAAACCTTCTATGTAAACAGCCAGTTGCTCATGACCATCTTTCAAATACGAAACCAGTTTCATGCCGCAGTGATTTTTAGTAGCGCAATTTATAGCAAATCATGTCAAACAGGGTATATTTAAATACACAGCCACCAGCCGCTTTTTCTTCGTTATTTTTATACATGCACAGAAAAGCTTTATCATACCGGCGTTTTCCTTTGTGTTGCCTGTTACTGTTTTTTCCATTCGTGCAATCAATAGCGCAGCAGGCAGATAAGACATGGCTGGAAAAAATGCTGCGTGAAAAAGCTTCTCCTTTACTGCTGAATGTACTGGATCACCCCGATACATTTCAATACCAGCTTATTTATACGAAGATAGACAGGGATAAAAATAACCATCCACGGTTTACCCATTATTATTTCAACGTCGACAGGAACCGATACTTCAACCCGGCTTCGATGGTAAAAATGCCTGTGGCATTTATGGCGCTGGAAAAGCTCCATGACATGAATCAGCCGGGAGTTAACAAATACACATCGATGCTGACGGATAGTTCCTATGAAAAGCAGACAACAGTATTGAACGATACATTGTCTGTAAACGGTTTGCCCTCTGTGGCGCAATACATCCGAAAAGTTTTTCTTATCAGCGATAATAATGCTTATAACAGGTTGTACGAATTTGTAGGCCAGCAAACCATGAATGAAAAATTATGGAGACGCGGTTATCGTGACTGCCGCATAACCCGGCGTTTTGTCACCATGAATGAAGATCAGAACAGGCATACCAATGCCATCCGTTTTGTGAAAGACGGCAAACTGGTGTATTTGCAACCACCCGCTTACAACCAGCTTCCTTTTGATTTCAGTAAAAAAATATTAATTGGGAAAGCGCATTACAACCGGGAGGACAGTTTGATTGCATCGCCGATGGATTTTACCACGCATAATAATATGCCGCTGGAAGATTTGCAGCACTTGCTGCAATCCGTTTTATTCCCGAATTCCGTTCCGGCCAGCCAACGGTTTCATTTATCGCAGGATGATTACCGCTTCCTGTACCAGTATATGTCTGAACTGCCGCATGAAAGCCGCTACCCGCATTATGATACCGCAGAATATTTTGACAGCTATGCCAAATTTTTTATGTTTAAGGCAGGCCGGTCGACGATTCCACCACATATCCGGGTTTTCAATAAAACCGGCTGGTCCTATGGCTTTCTCACAGATGTGGCCTATATCGTTGATTTTTCGAACAAAGTAGAGTTTATGCTCAGCGGGGTTATTTACGTAAACAGCGACGGCATCCTGAATGACGATAAATACGAATATGAAGAAATTGGCTACCCTTTCTTTAAAGAGGTGGGAAATATCATCTACGGCTACGAACTAAAGCGCAAAAGAGCCTACCGGCCGGACCTTTCTTTGTTTAAACTGAGTTATGAGGACAGGTGAGTAATAAGATTTTTGTTTCGATGTTTCGGTTTATCTTTGCTTTTGCAAAAATGGAAGGCTATGAAGTTTGAGAAAATACATAACAAGGGCCAGGCAAGGCTGTTTGAAAGCCAGTACCTGGAAATGCTCACAAAAACACATCCGCTGGTTATCTGGGGAATGTATATCCCTATTATAGGATACATGCTGTACCGTAGCTTTGATCATTTCAATTATAGCCTGGGATATATTGCGTTGTTGTTTTTTGCCGGGATGTTTTTCTGGACTTTTTTTGAATACATCATGCACCGGTTTATCTTTCACTTTATCGCAGAAAGCCCGCGTATGAAGAAGATAATTTATGTATTGCATGGCAACCACCATGAATACCCGCGCGATAAAGAACGGCTGTTTATGCCACCTGTTCCCAGCCTAATTATTGCATCAATTCTTTTTTCGCTGCAATACCTGGTGATAGGCAACAATGCATTCATGTTCTTTCCAGGTTTTATACTCGGTTATTTAATGTATGGAACTATGCATTTTGCTATTCACGCCTGGAACCCTCCTTATAAATGGATGAAACCTTTGTGGCGCAACCACCACCTGCATCATTATAAAAATGAACACCAGGGTTTTGGTGTAAGCACCACCCTATGGGATCGTGTATTTGGAACCATGTTCGATCTTAAAAAAGAAAAAGAAGACAAGGAGAAAGTAAAGGAGCTGATGTATTAATTACCATTTGTCTTCTTCATTGATATTCGTATTATCCCGGCGGTATTCCTGCCGGGATTTTAATTTCTGTAATTGCCGTTCAATAATTAAATCGGCAATGATAACAGCGGCGTCTTCTCCGACATTTTCCTGCAGCAGGTATTTTAGTTTTCGTTCGTTTACATCTACCCGGTAAAGGATACTTGCCAGTTTTTGAAAATCATGTACTATCAATTCATTTATTTCTGCGGCCAGTCGCTGGCGCATTTCCTCCATAGAAATCTTTGCAGGCAATTCGATTGCCATTTCTTTACTAATGATCGCTGCCAGTTCCTGTTGTTCCATTTAAAATTTTTCAATAACCCCCAGGCCAAATAAAGCAAAATCATACTTCACCGGGTCTGCAGGATCCAAGGTACGCAGGTATCCGGTTAATTCAAGCGCAGCCTGCCAGTCCATGCTATTCCTTTGCAACAGATTAAAGCGCTTCGCAACACGTGCCACATGTACGTCCACGGGGCAAACCAGTTGTGCGGGAGAAATATTTTTCCATATACCGAAGTCAACACCACAGTTATCGCTGCGGACCATCCACCGTAAAAACATACACAGCCTTTTGCAGGATGCATGCTTTTGTGGCGCGGCAATATGTTTGCGTGTGCGGGCAGGCGAGTCTTCCAGTGAAAAGAAATAATCGTAAAACCCATTCAACCCATTTTCAATGGTATGATCTTTTTTATTCAATCCCTTTGTAAAAGCTGTTTCAAGTGAATCATTTGCTGAATAATGGTGATGAAGAAATGCTACAAAGTATAAAATATCGGTGGGGTTGAAAGTGCGGTGTTTGAAGGACAGCAGCTTTTGCAGTTTTTCAGGACGGGTTTGCAAACAGAATTCGTAGGGCGCATTGTCCATAAGGGTCATCAGTTCTCTCGACTTGTTGATAATTGTAGTGCGGTTGCCCCAGGAAAACAAGGCGGCAAACAAACCTGCTATCTCTATATCCTGCTGCCTGGTAAACTGGTGTGGAATAGAAATGGGGTCACTATTAATAAAAGAAGGTTGATTGTATTCATCAACCTTCCTGCCGAGAAACTCCTTTAATTTGTTTTTACTGCTCATTGCCACTTTATCCAATGGCTTGTTGTAAATCGCCAATCAAATCATCTGCATCTTCAATACCTACGCTCAGGCGGATGAGTGAATCGCTCAAGCCATTTTTGATTCTTTCTTCCCTTGGGATGGAAGCATGTGTCATAGAAGCCGGGTGATTGATCAATGATTCTACACCACCCAAACTTTCTGCCAGGGAAAATATTTTCGTGGATGACAATACCTTCATGGCGGCAGCCATACTATTGTCTTTTAATTCAAAACTGATCATACCGCCAAATCCACGCATCTGCTGTTTGGCAATATTGTAGTTGGGATGATCTTCAAAACCCGGCCAGTAAACTTTACCCACCTTTGTATTCGCGCGCAGCCAGTTGGCAATAATAGCGCCGTTTTCACAGTGTTGTTTCATTCGCACATGCAATGTTTTTATACCGCGCAATACCAGGAAACAATCCATTGGCCCGGGAACTGCCCCGCAACTTTTCTGGATAAAATATAATTTATCGCGCAGCTCTGCGTCCTTCATAATTAATGCGCCCTGGATAACATCACTGTGGCCACCAAGGTATTTGGTAGATGAATGCATAACAATATCGGCACCCTGGTCCAGCGGGTTTTGCAGGTAGGGTGATGCAAAAGTATTATCGACACAAACCAGGATATTAGATGCTTTAGCCAGTTTAGTGATGGCAGCAATATCTGAAATATTCATCAGCGGGTTGGTCGGTGTTTCCAGCCAAATCAATTTTGTTTTTGGGGTGATGGCTGCTTTCACATTGGCGGCATTGGTCATGTCGACATACAAAAATTTGATCCCAAATTTTTCAAACACTTTGGTGAAAAGACGGTAAGTGCCCCCATACATATCATTGGCTGCAATTACTTCATCACCGGGCCCGAGTAGTTTTATCACAGCATCCGTTGCTGCAACACCACTGCTGAATGCAAGGCCGTATTTACCATTTTCAATGATGGCCAATGCTTCTTCCAATGCTTTGCGGGTGGGGTTTTGAGAGCGGGCATATTCAAACCCCTTGTTTTTTCCCGGCGCTTCCTGTACATAGGTGGATGTTTGATAGATGGGCGTCATAATAGCGCCTGTACTTGGATCAGGTTCTGCACCGGCATGAATAAGTTTTGTAGCAAGCTTCATAATCTGTATCGGTTAATTGTTTGAGATGTTGATATTTTACGAAGTGCAAAGATGCATAATTATCATGAAGAACACCTCTTTCCAGTTTAACACAGCCTTAACCCGGTAACGGCAATTTTAATGAAACATGTTGAAACGCTTGTTGGCAGTGTGTTTCAGCCTTTTGAAATACAGGATAGCTTTTATTAACGATTCATTTCTTATCATGAGCACACCAGTTCTACCAATTAGATTTGAACCTCTTTCGATCAGAACTACTTTTGGCTGGTTAACTTATCCTTATTCAAATTAAACATACAGCCATGAAAAAAGTCTTTTTGTTTTCCGCTCTGCTGTTATTTGCAGCAGGTTCTTTCGCCCACGCGCCCAGTCCCAACGTAAATGAAAAAGTATTAAAGGTTTTTGCCGAAACATTTACTGAAGCGCAAAATGTTAACTGGACTGAAATGGAAGATATTTATATGGTCCGCTTTACCAACCAGGGCATCCGTACAACAGTGAAGTACGATGCAGATGGAAATTTTGTCAGCTCACTTCGGTACTACGAATGTGATCAGCTCCCGGTGGACATCCAGTGCAAGCTGAAAAAGAAATACCCTACTAAAAAAATGTTTGGTGTGACTGAATATGTAGTGGGCGATGATTTAAACTACTATGTAAAACTTGAAGACGATAAAACATGGACAACTGTAAAAATTGATAACTACCGCAACATGCAGGTTACAGAAAGCTACAAGAAGGCTAATTAAGAGGTGTTTTACAATAGACCGGCTGCTACCATGAAGCGCCAGTCAAAATTATCAGCCGCGTGGGTATCCACCGGCTGAATTTTTTTATACAAGGCTTGTCCATTGAGTATTTTTTCCTGTACCAGTTTTTTCTTTGCCTCCTGCATATAATCCTGCATTCTTTTGTTTTCCATCCATGTTTTTTGGGGCGGCTCAAAACCAGTTTTATCTTTTCGCCAGGTAATCTCCGGGGGAAGTACCTGCGCGGATGATTTTCTCAGCAGCCATTTGCCGTAACCGTCGTGTATCTTATAGTGCGCCGGAAGTGAAAATATAAATGACACCAGTTCGTGCTGGAGAAAAGGGAGGCGCACTTCACAACCATGCGCCATTGAATTGCGATCGGCATACCGCAGCAGTTCCCCCAATCCGAAAGATTGGGTATTGAAGGAAAGTATGTCGTTGAGTGTTTTTACCGAAGGTTTTATAATCGTTTCAGGACGCTTAAATGCCTGCATAAATTCTTTTGAAACAAATGAATTTCTTTCAATACGCTTCAGTTCCCGGTTTTGCAGGTAGCGTGCTGTTTTACCGGGGAAATATGCTGCAATTTTATTGGACAAGCCCCAATCAGCGGGAATACCCAATTCTTTAGCAGCAATAATTTCTTTTTGGAGTAATGAATTTTTTGCCCGGTACAATTCCTGCCAGAACCAATGATAATATTTATGGTAACCCGCCAGTGTTTCATCAGCGCCCTGCCCATCGAGTAAAACAGTCACCGAATGTTGTTTCGCCAGTTTAAAAACCATGTACTGCGCTACAATACTCGCAGAAGCAAAAGGCTCTTCCTGGTAAAACAAAATTTTTTCAAATGCATCAATGCAGTCGTCTGCGGTCGGGCTTACCTGGTAATTTAATATACCCTTGTCTTTCACCAGCAATTGTATAAAGCCCGATTCATCGTTTGCAAATCCAGGAAAAGTGGCGGAGAAACTGCTTAATTGGTTTGATCTTCCCGGCAGTTGAAGTATGGATGCAACAATGGAGGAGCTATCCAGTCCGCCGCTCAGTGAAGTACCCACTGTAACATCGCTGCGCATCCTTTTTTGAATGGAACTGGTAAACAGTGCTCGAAATTTGTCAATGGCAATTGCTTCATCCATCTCCCGTTGCTGGTTCGTTTCCAGCGACCAGTATTTTTTTATGACGGCATTCACATTGCCCGGGCGAAAATAAAGATAGTGGGAAGGAGGTAAGGTGTAAATATTTTCAAAAAATGTTTCCGAGTCATTCACAGGGTTTTCAATCCAGCCAATGGTAAGGTAGTTGAGGAGGCGGCTGTTATTTAATTTTCTTTCAATTCCTGTTGCCCAGAGCGCTTTCATCTCACTGGAAAAATAAAAACTGTTTTCTTTTACCGAATAGTGAAATGGTTTTTCCCCAAAACGGTCGCGTGCCGCAAATAAGCATTGGTCTGTATCATCCCACAGCGCAAATGAAAACATGCCGTCAAAATATTGCAGGCATCTTTCTTTCCAGCAATCGTAAGCTGCCAGTATCACTTCCGTATCAGATTGCGAATGGAAAGAGTATCCTTTCTGTAAGAGCTCATCGCGGAGTTCGGTATAATTATAAATTTCCCCATTGTGTGTAATGGTATACCGGCCGAGGTAATGCATGGGTTGTGCAGCAGCATCCGTAAGATCGATGATGGCAAGACGCCGGTGTCCAAGACCTGCTGTACCGGATGAATTTATCCAATGGCCATCGCCATCGGGGCCGCGATGGGAGATTGTCTCCGTCATTTTACGGAGATGATCCAGGTTAACTGCCGATGTATTCGCGGATATAATACCTGCAATACCACACATGTTGTAAATATCGAACATCTGCCCGATAAACGATACACAAATAAAAATGCCTGCCGGCAATGGCAGGCACTATTCAATGCGTGGTTACATTATTTTTTCGCCGGCTTTTTTACCGGCTTTTTGATAATCACTGGTTTTTCATACACACTGATCGGCAATGACACGGAAGCTGTTTCCCATGCTGCTGTCAGCACAAACCCAACAGATGCTTTTTCAAATATGATGGAGAAAGCTTCCAGTGGGTCACTCAATTTTTGAACGGGTAAATCGACACGAACCACATCCTTGCCACTATCGTATTTAAAAGCGCCCCATATATCCGTTTCCCGGTTGACAATAATGGTCCATTTATCAGGTGTCGGGATGGCGTACAGGGTATATTTTCCTTTGGGTACCATTTTATTTCCTATGGTAACATCTTTAAAAAATTCAATTTCTGTTGCCTCATTGGCACCCAGGCGCCAAACTTTATTGTATTCCAGTAATTCGCCAAACACATCCCTGCCGTTTCTTTGAGGCCTGCTGTACACCACTCTTGCTATCAGCGGATCGCTTGCCTTGTCCTGGATTTTCAACAGGGGATAATTTACCGGGTAATAACTCATGTCCATCGGCGATTTGTCGAGCTGGGGAAAACGACCCTGTGCAGCACCAGCCAATGATAACATCAAAAAAAATAAAGGGAGCAATAAACGCATATCAAAAAAATTTTTACAAAAATAAAAGATTCGTGTTCACTATGAACATTGCTTACGATAATTGTACCAATGGCGTTTAAATGGGACAGATTTATTGTTTTTCGGCCAAAAAAGCGGTGGCCATCTGGTATACCTGGGGCATGAATTTGTTATAACAGGCCTGTAACAGATCATATTGCCCGTTAAACAATGCAAATGCTGTATTGCTTTCGTTCATGAATGCCGCGCGCCTGACCAATCCTGCGAAACTTCTTTCAATACCCCACCTGAACTGATAATTGAATAGCCAGTCGTGTTTTTTCATATAAGGAAAAATAGACTGAAATTTTTCGGGAAGTGAAGGAAGCGATTGATCAATGCTGTGGTACACTTCTGCTGAAAATAGCTGCAGACTTTCGCTGGTAAAAATTGTTGGATCTGTTGCAAGAAAATGATCAAACACGACGTCCACAAAAGCGCCGGCGTATAAACGGTAAGCAGGCCTGAAAACTTCTTTTGCCTCACGGGTAGCCTGGTGGCCGTCGGTAAAGTTATCTATCGCGCGATGGAGTGCAATACCTTTTTGAATGCCGCTGCTGTAGTCAAATTTTTTTTTGCCCTTTACAAAATCGCTGATGAGGTTGCCAGCCAGGATATCGGGTTCATGAAAAGATAAATATGCATGCGCGAGATAGTTCATGCCAATAAGATATGTAAAATATTCTGACTGCCGGCAACTTGTGCTACCATTCTTAAGCCACCGCTTTATTTTAACGCTAACTTAACCAGTTTTAATATTTAATTAAGAAACCTTTTCAAATGCAGCCTGGTAAAGGGTTGTAGGGGATTGTTTCAGAAAGGAAATATCTTTTGAATGCCGTTTGTTTAACCTTCATTAATGTTTACTGCCACCGGTCAAGTATTGCTTTGTAATGATTGTAACATAAATAGTTTTGTGTCGTCTTATTAAGACGGTGGTTCTTTAAAAGCAATAATTGTTCATGAAAACTTTGGTGTGTTGCGGCCTTCAACTATGAGTTGCAACAAAGTTTGGGCGCGTTGGAACCGGGGCAAACATTCTACGATATATAGCTTTTCAAAAAACTATCAAGTAACATTAATCATTAAACCTTACAATTTTTTACTATGAAAAAGATCATGCTTTCACTGGCATTGGCAGTTGCCATCATTACATCAGGATTTGCAAATAAAACAGACAATGATCCTGGTACTGCAGTCAAAGAAGCCTTTACAAAAGAATTTTCCCACATTACAGTCGTTTCCTGGGATATGATTTCGAAGGAAGGGATTTATGAAGCAGCCTTTACCTATAATAATGAGGCATTGAAGGCGTATTTCGCGGAAGACGGCGAATTCCTGGGAACTATCCGCGAGCTGACAAAACCGCAGCTTCCCATCCTCGTGATAAAAGAAATGGATCAAAGATACCCGGATGCCAAAGTAACGGCCGTGTACGAGCACAGTATGAAGGATGGTTTGAATTATTATATCACTATCCTGACTCCCAAGGGTGTACGAATTCTGAAAGCCACTGGTAACGGCGAATTGACCGTTCATAAAAGGAACCCGCGGAAACTGTAACGTTGAAACAGTGCCTGCGTCTGATACAATAGAAAATAATTAAACACACTATTAAAGATATTAAAATGAAAAAGGTAATCGTAGGGCTGGTGTTAGGCGCAGTACTGCTTGTCAACTCAGCCTTTGCTAACAGCAATGAAAATATTAATGAAAGAGTAAAAGCTGCTTTTAAGCAGGAGTTTGTTCAGGCCAAAGAAGTAAGCTGGCAAAAAACAGACAATTTTTATAAAGCTGAATTTTCAATGAATGATGACATCCTTACAGCTTATTTCAGCGAGGAAGGCGAACTGATGGGTGTTATCCGCAACCTGAGCTCAAACGAGTTGCCCATTAAATTACAGACATCATTAAAAAAAGAATACGGCGGATATTGGATCACCGACCTGTTTGAATTTGCCAGGAAAGATGCAAACGGATATTTTATTACTATTGAAAATTCCGACCAGGTTCTTACGCTGCAATCAAGCGATGGCAGCAACTGGAGCACCTTCCGTAAAGCGAAGAAACAGTAATTTTTTCTCTGAGGTTTTGTTGGAAAGTGGAAACATCCCTGCCTTTTGGCGGGGTTGTTCCTTTTTAAGGTCCCTGTCTCCCCCGTACAGGTTGACTATTTATTTTTTAATGACAATGGCTGAAGTAAAATTAGCCGCCGGGAATTTCAATTATATTATTTTTGCGCAACAATAAAAGTTGCACTATGACAAAAGGGCCTGTTTCCACATTTATTGAACATCATTACCGCCACTTTAATGCGGCTGCACTAATGGATGCAGCTAAAGGATACGAAACACATTTACTGGAAGGTGGAAAAATGATGGTAACGCTGGCTGGTGCCATGAGTACCGCAGAACTGGGTATTTCACTGGCGGAAATGATCCGGCAGGATAAGATTGCCATCATCAGTTGTACCGGCGCCAACCTGGAAGAAGATATCATGAACCTTGTTGCACACAGCCATTATAAAAGGGTTCCGAACTACCGTGACCTGAGTCCGCAGGAAGAATGGGATTTGCTGGAGAATCATTATAACCGTGTAACCGATACCTGTATCCCCGAAGAAGAAGCCTTCCGCAGGCTACAGCAGCATATCCATAAAATATGGAAAGATGCGGACAGTAAAGGAGAACGTTTCTTTCCGCATGAATACATGTATAAAATGCTGCTGAGCGGTGTACTCGAACAATACTATGAAATTGATCCCAAAGACAGCTGGATGCTGGCCGCAGCAAAAAAGAATATACCCATTGTAGTACCCGGATGGGAAGACAGCACGATGGGAAATATTTTTGCTTCCTATGTTATCAAGGGTGAACTAAAGGCAACTACCATGAAAAGTGGTATTGAATATATGGTATGGTTGTCTGACTGGTACCGGAATAATTCTTCCGGCAAAGGTGTTGGTTTTTTCCAGATAGGAGGTGGTATTGCGGGCGATTTCCCAATATGTGTGGTACCTATGATGTACCAGGACCTCGAATGGCATGATGTCCCTTTCTGGAGTTATTTCTGCCAGATATCCGATTCCACTACTTCCTATGGCTCTTATTCCGGCGCAGTGCCCAATGAAAAAATTACCTGGGGCAAACTGGATATTAACACACCAAAATTTATTGTGGAGAGTGATGCGACTATTGTAGCGCCATTAATTTTTGCATGGATACTTGGCTGGTAGCAATCAAACTGATTTATAAAAAAAGCCCGCTTGATTGCGGGCTTTTCTATTTTATATTGAGAAGCTTTTAATTGAGTGGTATATCTCTTTTAACCATCGCATCGCGGTTGGCCATTTCCCATCCTGTATTGAATATCATACGCACACGTTTCTCGTAGAGGTCCCAGTAGATTTTGTCAACTGTATCAGTAGGCTGATGATAATCTGCCTTTAGCATACCATCATAGAAAAATAAAATGGGGACACCTTTGCGTGCAAAGTTGTAATGGTCACTGCGGTAATAGATCCGGTTGCGGTCATTGGGGTCATCGTATTTGTAGTCCAATACCAGTTGAGTAAAGGTATTGTTAGCGCCTTCATTGATAACAGGTAATTCTGTGCTCAGTTTATCGTGACCGATTACATATACATAATTCAATGAGTCTGCTGTTTTGCGTTCGGTGTCGATTCTTCCCACCATATCGGTATTTAAATCAACTGATGTTTTGTCCAGTGGGAATAAAGGGTGTTCGCTGTAGTATTCAGAACCCCACAAACCTTTTTCCTCACCACTTACTGTCATAAATACGACGGTTCTCCTCGGGCCATGACCTTCTGCCTTTGCTTTTGCAAATGCTTCTGCCATTTCCAGCACGGCACAGGTACCACTGCCATCATCATCGGCGCCATAGTAAATTTTACCATTTCTCATACCAAGGTGATCATAATGACCAGTCAGTATTACATATTCATCTTTTTTGTCAGTTCCTTCAATATAACCAGCTACGTTGCTGGCATTGGCATTTACTTTTTGCTCGGCAAATGTATAAGACACTTTTATTTTTTTGCTGAATGCATCGGTATTCAGTGGCTCATTCTTTTTGGCTTTTGCCAATACACCTGTAAAGAAATCATCCCGGAGAATATCTTTTGCAGTACCGCCGGCAATGGTAATACAGTTAAGTGTTTCACCCGGTGCTGTCTTGATCAGTCGAAGGGAAGATTTTTTCGATACACGCGCATAGGCCGAAGAAATGGTATCCATACCGGAATTGATTAGTATGATCCCAACCGCACCCTTTTGTTTTGCGAGTGCTGCTTTTTGTGACAAACCGCCAGGGAATGTCCACGTACTGAAATTTTTTCCACCGGTAATGATATAGTTGCCGTCCATTTTTGGTTCACCAGTAAACATAACCAACACTTTTCCCTTTACATCTTTATCACCGTAATCATCATATTTGGGATCGCTGATGCCATAGCCAACAAATACAATTTGCTTTGCTTTAAAATCGGCATCATTATTCAGACCTGTTTCATCAGCATAATCTTTTCCCTGTACCAAAGTTTTGCCGCCGATGGTACACCCGGAACGCAGGAGTGAATCATAGCCAACTGCATAGTATTGCTGGTAGTTGTCTGTACCGGGAGCCGGTAATAAACCAAATGCCTTAAACTGGCTGGCAATATAAGCAGCAGCTTTGCGCTGTCCTTCGGTACCTGTTTCACGCCCTTCCATGTCGGCACCGGCAATGATGGTGAGTTGTTTTTTAAGATCTTCTTTGGTGATGGTTCCTGCATATTTTTCCGGACTGTTTTGAGCAATCGCCGGGTAAGCTGCAGCTCCAAGCAGCAATACGAATAGCTGTTTTCTCATGATGATGTAATTATTGAATTATGGATGATTAACAGGCAATTTTATTGACCCTGTTTTGGTGTCTGCCACCTTCAAAAGCGGTATTCATAAATATGTCGATCATATCCTGCGCCAGTTCCAGCGAAACGAAACGTGCAGGAATACAAATAATATTGGCATCGTTGTGCAGCCTGATTAATTTGGCAATTTCTGTTTCCCAGCATAGTCCTGCACGAACTGCGGGATGTTTATTGGCAGTGATGCAAACGCCATTGCCACTTCCACAGATTAATACACCAAATGCCACTTCTCCTTTTTCAACAGCCGTTGCGGTTGGATGCGCAAAATCGGGATAGTCGACAGAGTCAGGGGAATAAGTACCGAAATCACTTACCTGGAAGCCTTTTTGGTTAAGCCACTGTACGATGGCCTTCTTGTATTCAAAACCTGCATGATCACATCCTATACCAATGGGTAATAAAAGATTAAAAGCGGGCATATACTGAAAACTGGTTAAGCTTAAATGTAAATGTTTGGAAATTAAAGATCGAAAAAAAGAATTGGCCGGCGAAATAATATAGATGGATGGTAATGATACCACTCATATCATTTTCCGCTGTTACCGAACGGAAGGTCCGTTAACCCCATTCTTCCTTTTCGCGTTTTTCTCTTTCCTTAAACACCTTAGAAGAAATATAGATACTTGCTTCATACAGTGCGTACAGTGGAATGGTTACCAATGTAAGGCTGAACGGATCGGTGGAAGGAGTAATAATAGCCGCAGCTATTAAAATAATTACAAATGCATGTTTCCGGTACTTTTTCAGGAAACGTGGTGTTACGATACCAATTTTTGACAGGAACATTACCAGCAATGGCATTTGAAACAAAACACCAATACCGACTGTGGTATAAATAAGGTTTTCAATATAATCCGACAGGGTGGGTTTGAATTCAATTAAGGAGCCAAGTGAATAATTGGAATAAAAGTTTACCATGAACGGTGTAAGAATAAAATATCCGAAGGCAACACCCATAAAGAATAAAGCAGATACCCAGAAGATGATGCCTCTTGTTTTGCGGATTTCATTTTTGCTCAGGGCCGGTTTTACAAAGCGCCAAAACTCCCAGAATACATAGGGGAAAGCTGCCACAAAGCCACCGACAAATGCGATGGTAAAAGTGGTCATAAACTGCTCTGTCATGGCATTGCTCTGGAATTTGATAGTAAAACTGCCCAGGCAAAGTACGTCGCCGAGCCTGAGCTTACGGCCCAGGTTGCACAACACAGAATAGGTAACAAAATCATTGTGAGCCGGACCCATGAAAATTTTATCTACCACTTCCTTTGCATAGATAAAAATGACGATGGCACCTATCACCACGGCAATGACTGAACGAATGATATGCCAGCGGAGCGCCTCCAAATGATCGATGAAGGACATTTCTGCTGTTTCCGGGGTATTGTTTCTCTTAAAAAGTGCCATATTTAAAGTGACGCAAATTTAGTGGATAATGAAATAGCATGGGTTTTATTAACGATTGCTTTTTCCAGGTGCAACGATACGATAACAGGCAGGAAATAAACAAAAAATCGGGAAGACAGTTGCAAATTCTATTTTAAAATCCGCATCCGGGCCATTTCTATGCGGGTATCGCTAACGCTCATCACCTCAAACTCGTAATCGCCGATGATGATACGCTCCTTTATTTTTGGGATTTTTTCGTGATGGGCGATGATCAGGCCCGATAAGGTTTCCGATTCTTCGGAAGGCAGCTCGAAATTGTATTTTTCGTTGAGGTAATCCAGTTCCAGCCTGCCTGAAAAAATAAACTCTTCTTCCGACAATTTCTTTTCTTCAAACTCCTCTGTGTCGTACTCGTCGCGGATGTCGCCGAAAATTTCTTCCAGTAAATCTTCCATGGTCACAATACCGGCCGTGCCGCCAAATTCATCCACCACCCAGGCAATGCTTTTACGTTCCCGCGAAAATTTACTGATAAGATCTGTAGCACTCATGCTTTCCGGAACGGCAGGAATAGGAAGCAGGATGTCAGCCATACCGGCAGGCTTTTTAAAAAGATCCAGTTGGTGAACATATCCCACGATGTGATCAATATTATTGTCAAATACCAGCAATTTGCTTAACTGGGTAGTGATAAATTTTTTCCTTACTTCTTCTATAGGCGTATTTCTTTCAACTCCGACGATTTCCTTTCTTGGTATTAAACATTGCCTGATTTTTACCGTAGGCAGCGACAATGCATTTTCAAACAACTCGGCATTCAGGTCCTGCTTTTCTTCTCCCTGTTCATTGGTTTGCTGAAAAAAATGTTCCAGGTCGGCGCGGCTGAAAGCATCCTTGCGCTCGTCTATGCGCACATTAAAAAGGTATTTGAGTATCCATTCGGCCACGGCAACAAAAAAAGTGGCGATGGGATGAAAAACCTGGTAAAAAAAGTTAACAATGCTGATGATTGCAGGGTTGAGAAGGAGTTCGCTTTTTGCGCGCCAAATAGCTTTGGGAATGAATTCCCCCGCCAGCAGTATAATCGCGGCAGATGCGAATGTTTCAAATAATAGTTTAAAAGCATTGACTGATGCAGGTGGCAGATGCCAGTTGGTGATAACCCAGTTCCAAACGGGCCACAGCATTTCACCTACCAGCAGTCCGTAAATAACCAGGCAAATATTCAAACCGATCAGCGTGGTACCTATAAATTTACCAGGCTGCGCCATAAACTGTGATAGCAGTATACCGCTGCTCTTGCCCTGCTTTTTCTTCAGCTCAATATTGAGCCGGTTGACAGTGACAAAAGCAACTTCAATACCTGCAAAAAAACCAATGAGTATGATACAGGCAACAATCCCTACAATAATCCAGTTAATCATGCTACGAATGTAATAAAAAAAGGAGGAGCAGGCAGCGCAAAACTACGCCGGTAAATGCAGGAAATCCTGCACCAGCTTGGCTGCGTAGTCACATGCACGTTCGAGGTTGTCGTTTACTACGATATGATTGAAATGATTTTTGAAAGATATCTCGTACGATGCTTTGTTCACCCTTGCCTGCAGGCTTTCGGGCGTTTCGGTGCCACGGCTTTCCAAACGACGGCGCAATTCATCCACCGATGGGGGCTCTATAAAAATAGACATGGAAGTGGAAGGGAATTGCTGCTGTACATGTATGGCACCTTTAACGTCAATATCCAGCATTGGTACTTGCTGCTGGCTCCAGATACGGTGCAATTCGCTTTTTAATGTACCATAGTATTTCCCTTCATATACCATTTCCCATTCTACAAATTCTTGTTGCTGTATTTTTTTCTGAAATTCCTCCAGGCTTAAAAAATAATAATCAACACCATTTTTTTCTTTTCCCCTCGGCTGTCTTGTAGCTGCCGATACGGAAAAAGCGAGCTGTGGAAATTTTTCCAGGAGGAACCGTGTAACAGAAGTTTTACCTGCGCCTGATGGAGCAGTGATGATGATGATCTTACTACCGGTAACAATTGACATAAGACTGCAAAGAAAACAAAAAGGGCGGATGATGTTAAAAAATATCCGCCCTTTATCTCTATTTGATCAGGGAAACTAGAATGCATACCCGATGGCTACACCCAATCTTGGAATGAACCCTTCAAAATCGTCCTGGTAATAATTGTATTGACCGGGACGGTTGGAAATACTGGAGGTTCTCAATCCGAGGCCAATATTCAAATCCAGTGCAAAACCACTGGACCATACCCATTGGTGGCCAAAGACCCCGCCGATATTAAACAGTGTGGTATTGAATGTCACCAAATCACTGGTACCGTTAATTGAATTATAATAATAGTCGCGCACTTTTAAAAAATTAATACCAATAGTAGGACCGGCATATATACCGGAAATGCCAGGTTTGTT
The DNA here is from genome assembly GCA_044223995.1 of Chitinophagaceae bacterium. Taxonomy (GTDB): domain Bacteria; phylum Bacteroidota; class Bacteroidia; order Chitinophagales; family Chitinophagaceae; genus JACMLD01. The sequence continues at coordinate 847,610 of JBGALE010000002.1, read as the reverse complement.
TTTCGAAAGATAAAAACGATATTCCGGGTTAAAACCGATTCCCGATTTCTTGTAATCACCATCGGTGTAATAAGTGAAAGAGAGGCCCAGCTGCAGGCTTTGACGGGGTTTGGTTTTTAATTCCCAGGCGAGGGGTATACCGCCATCACTTAAATCGGTATTGAAATTAATTTTGATCACATTGTTGTGATCGGTCATCGCATTTTTTCGCTGGGCTGTTACCGTTGCGCATGCCGTAAAAAGCAATGCGCTGGTGAGCATCTTTTTTAGAAACATAGAAGGGGGGTTTGTTCTTTTTAGCTTAGAAAGAGCAGCATAAGTTTTAAACTGCTGCTTCGGTAACGATAGTACCTTGTTAAAATCAATTTTCTATTCTCCTGATATCAGCACCCAGTTGCTGTAACCTTGTGTCAATATTTTGATAGCCACGGTCGATTTGTTCTATGTTTTGAATAATACTTTTTCCCTCAGCACTTAATGCCGCAATCAACAATGCCACGCCAGCCCTGATGTCCGGACTACTCATGGTAATACCACGAAGGTTTTGTTCACGTGCCAAACCAATCACGGCTGCACGGTGCGGATCGCATAAAATAATCTGTGCACCCATGTCGATCAGTTTGTCGACAAAGAACAAACGGCTCTCAAACATTTTCTGGTGTACCAGCACAGAACCCCGGGCTTGTGTGGCAACAACCAATACAATACTTAACAGATCGGGCGTAAAACCGGGCCAGGGATGATCGTAAATGGTCAGCACCGATCCATCCAGGAAAGTTTGTATCTCATACAAATCCCGGGCGGGAATATGAATATCATCTCCTGCAAAATCCATTTCGATGCCGAGTTGTTTGAATTTATCTGGTATCACACCCAGGTGTTCAATACCGGCATTTTTAATAGTGATATCGCTTTGCGTCATGGCAGCAAGACCGATAAACGAACCAACTTCGATCATATCGGGGAGCATGCGGTGTGTGGTACCGCCTAAATACGAAACACCTTCAACGGTGAGCAGGTTACTGCCAATGCCGCCAATCTTTGCACCCATTCGAACCAGCATCTTACACAATTGCTGAAGATATGGTTCGCACGCGGCATTGTAAATGGTGGTGGTGCCCTTTGCCATCGCGGCAGCCATAACAATATTAGCAGTACCAGTAACAGAAGGCTCATCCAGCAGGATGTAAGTTCCTTTTAAATGGCTGCCATCAAGGTGAAAGATACCTTCGTCTGCATTGAAATTAAATTCAGCGCCGAGTTTTTCAAATCCTATGATATGTGTATCCAGCCTTCTTCTTCCAATTTTATCGCCACCGGGTTTTGGAATAAATGCTTTTTTAAACCGAGCAAGCATTGGTCCTGCCAGCATCACTGACCCACGAAGGCGCCCGCTTTTTTTCTTGTAAGCTTCACTGTGGAGATAATCGATGTTTACATCATCCGCCTGGAATTCGCAGGTATCCCTGGAAATTCTATTCACTTTTACACCAATATCTGCCAGCAATTCTATCAGGAGGTTTACATCAAGAATGTCAGGGATATTGGTAATGGTAATCTTTTCAGGAGTCAATAATACCGCGCTGAGTATTTGCAGCGCTTCATTTTTGGCACCCTGCGGAACGATTTCCCCGGATAGTTTTTTTCCACCTCTAACTTCGAAGGCATTCATGGTATCAATTAAATTTATACATGGTTGAGTTGTACAGTAAACTGCTGCAAAGTAAAATTAAATAACAGTATTGCTGGCGGGTTTACAAATAAAAAAGGCTGATCCCGCGATCAGCCTTTCTGCTATAAAAGAATAAATTATTTAAATCGTTTTCGGTTAAATTTTCCGCCATTATTTTGATTACTGCCGCCACCACGATTATCTCTTCTGTCGCCACCGCGGTTGTTTCCAACGCCCCCACCCCTTTGCTGAAATTTCTGGTTGCGTTTATTGCGGTAATCGCCATAGCCACCGCCGCCCCCTCTTTCGCGGTCGCGTCCTTCATTGGCACGGTAAGCTTTTACATATGGTGTATTGGTAAATTCAAGCTGACCCTGGGTAATACTGCTCAATTCGGATTGAATGGCATCGTCGTGTACCAATTCTTTGTGCCAGTTGTTGTAAGCTAGTTTCATATAATAAGCCACTGCATTTGCAAAGCCCAGTTTTTTCTCCGGGTTTTCCTCTTTCAATGCCTTATTGATAACCAGCTCGAGGTTTTTTCCGAGATGGGAAAATTTGGGGTAACGCTTTGGATACCGGAGCTGTTGTGGTCTTGACTTCAATGTTTCCCTGGTAGGAATGGGGTAGGGAGATTCTACTTCCAGTTTAAAATCGGCAATTAAAAACAGGTGATCCCAGAGTTTATGCCGGAAATCCTCCACATTTTTCAAATGCGGGTTCAGGAAGCCCATCAGTTCAATCATGGCATAGGCATTCTTTTGCCGCTTCTCTTTGTCTTCAATGGTTAATACATATTCAACCATTTTTTGAATATGCCTGCCATACTCGCGCATCACAAGGAAATTTCTTGTGGTATTGTACTCCATATTGTTATTCAATGATAAATTTTTAATGGTTTTTGTAACTCAACTTTTTTATGCCGGTGAAATATGTATGATTTGCTGAGCCTTTCAATAACAATTCTGCACCGGGTTTGCAACTACTGTTGTCAATTTAGTGGTATATGACAAGACCCCACCCTGTAAAAGTAGTAAAGTAACGGCAAACAAGTGCAAGTATTGCCCAAAAAACAAAGCTACCGGGTGGCCGGTAGCTTGTCGGTTTGCAATTGTTGTTTCCAAATTATTGTTCGCGTACAAATAACTTAATCAGTTGTTGGGTGTTTTTAGCGGCATTCTTTACCTGCAGGTAGTAAACGCCCTTCGTAAATGTGTTGGGTAAATCAAAGCTGATGGTATTGGTTCCATTCAACTGAAATGCCCTTGTATATACCTGCTGGCCCACTGAATTGGTGATGGCCACCTGTATGTTACCATTTAGTAATTCAGGCGATTCCAGGCTGATGTGCTTACTGGCAGGATTGGGGTAAACTCTGAAATCCGCTACTGCAGAACCGGCCAGTACAATTGTCTTTACCGGGCTGAAACTGCTTTTGCCGGAGGCATCTGTTTTGCGGATGCGAAAATAGAGGCGTTCTCCATCGGCACTGCCTGTTTTATACTGGTATTGATAAGTCGGGGCCCCTGAAGAATCTGCTGCATTGGCCGGTAAGCTGGATGTAGTGTAAAAATGGGTACCGTCCCTGCTGATTTCTATGAAATAGTTATCAGCAGACTGTTCATTTTCGCCGGTCCATTTTAATGTAACAACATTGCCCATCCTGTAAGCAGAAAAGTTAATGATGCCATTGGCCAAAGCAGATGCGGCACAATAATAATAAGTTAATGCAATGGTACCCCCGATGTCAGTGGATATACTTGAATTGTAGTTCAAGCCACCATCAAGCGCGATAACACCACCATTGATTTTGTAGGTAAAATCAACTGTTCCCAAACCAATATATGCTGCATTACCACCTGTCTGTGCCGTACCTGGAGCATTGGTAAATACCGGGTCAGGACCATATGTGATCGTGTCGCCAGGCATACCAAATGGTGCCAGTGTATCATAACCGTATAATTTGTTCACCACTTGGTTGATGGTTATTCCAGGCCCGGTTATTTTGTTATTGAGGGTTAATTGAAATAAAAAAGCTGTGGAATCCGGTCCTGTATTCAATGCACCAGTAGTGGTTACACCAGAAATGGTATCCCGTGCGCGTACGCAACTCAGGGTACCAATGGATGGATCGAATTGGGGGAAAGTAAAAGTCAGCACACTTGCGTTTGTTGGTGCAATCGTAACCGAATAGGTTATCGGTGTGGCTGGTAAACCACCCGAACAAGTACATTGGCTAAATACTTTTGGGGGAAGATATATCAGTACGGTAAAAAGTAACAGGAATAAGGGTACTTTAGTGTAGTGTTGTTTCATAGGTACTGAAATTTGGGTGATCAGGAAAATCGGATTACAAACTCAAAGCTACTTCAAAGATTATCGGGTTACAAAGGGATAGTACTTTATTAAGCGTAACCGTATTTTCCGCAATGTCTCCCATCTTTGCGCTGCACTTTTATGCAACTTTCATTGACTAACAGGTGTTTATAAAATACCGCGTCTCCGACAGGTATATAACGCACTTATTAGCTAAATTATTTTTATGACAGTAGTCATTGATCTCAGGGTGAGCGGGCATTTCAGCCCTGCCGCAGCTGCTTTTTGGGAGCAGTTTTGGACTGCCCTGGCGCAATCGCGATTTGATGAAAAATTCATCCTCATCCTGGCTGAACCCGCCATTGAACAACCCGGGGCGGGCAATATAGAATGTAAAGTGATCAGGGAGAGCAGTTTTAAATGGCTTGACAGAAAATCACTGCTTACTTTCCTGCGCGAGGCCGGCGCTGGCAGATACATCGCCCAGCATGAATTTGGTTTTAGTGTATACAGGCCATCCGAAAGACTCTTTCAGAAAAAAGATATTGCAGCGCCTGCACATGTAGCTGCTTTTTCTGCAACGCTGGCAAAAAGCTGGCTGAACACAAATGGCATTTCAGCCACTATTACTCCTTTAAAACCAGCCCATATAATAGTTCGATCGAACCTGTCCTGGACGGAGACAGAAAGCATCAAAACCAGGTTTACCGGTGGCCGCGACTTCTTTCTTTTTTCCGGTGATATTGATGAACAACACCAGCTCATAGAACTGCTCAAAGCATTTTCTATGTTTAAAAAATGGCAGCAATCCAATATGCAACTGGTGATTGCTGGTTACTCGAATGAATGGACAGATTTTTTTGAAGACAAGCTGGATAGTTACAAGCATAAAAATGATATAGTACTCCTGAAAGATATCTCCGAGGAAGATATGGCACAATTAACGGCCTCATGTTATGCAGGCTTATATCCTTGTGCTGATACGGTGATGCCTTTCTTTATCACAAGGGCGGTACAATCGGGAATTCCACTGATTTGTTCAGCTACGGCTCCGGCAAAGGAATTGACGGAGGTTGCAGAATGGATAAACAATGCAAACCTGCAGGATGAATTTGCGAAAGCAATGATATTGCTCTACAAGGATGAGAACCATAAAAATGTGCTCATAGAAAAAGAAAAAGCAAACGCAGCAAACCTGGATGCCGGTACAATGCTGGAGCAGAGCTGGCAAATTATAACAGGATGTTGACAGGGCAAATCCGCTAACTTTGCGCATTAGTTTTAAAATGTATGAATCAATCAACTATTACAATTGACGTTTTACTGGATGACGACAAAGTTCCGCAGCAGATCAACTGGAAGGCTAGTGACAGCACCGCCGATGTTTCCCAGAAATCAAAGGCTATGATGCTATCTTTTTGGGATGGGGCAGACAAAGCCGCGATGCGTATAGATCTATGGACAAAAGAAATGATGGTAGATGAGATGACCGATTTCTACTACCAAACCATGATGACCATGGCTGATACCTATCATCGTGCTACCAGGAACGATGAACTGGTTGCAGATATGAAAAATTTTGCCAGGGAATTTTACAAGAAATTCCGTGAACAACAGTTGAAGGAAAATAAAGCTTAATACAATCAATCAACGTTTATGAGCTTAGAACAACAGGTAATGGCAAATATGAAGGATGCCATGAAATCCAAGGACGAAGCCGCTTTGCGTGGATTGCGCGCGATAAAGGCCGCCATCATTCTTGCAAAAACAGCGGAAGGGGCAGGTGGCGAAGTAAAACAGGAAGACGAAATAAAACTGCTGCAAAAACTGGTCAAGCAGCGCAAAGATTCACTGGAAATTTATCAGCAGCAAAACCGGGCAGACCTTGCTAAAAAAGAAGAAGAAGAAATAGCCGTTATTGAGAAATTTTTACCAAAGCAACTAAGCGAAGCGGAACTTAAAGAGATAGTGGGAAAAATCATTGCAGAAACAGGTGCCACATCGCCCGCCGATATGGGAAAAGTCATGGGGGCCGCCACAAAACAACTGGCAGGAAAAGCGGATGGCAAGACAATTAGTGCTGTGGTAAAAGAACTTTTGAATAAGTAATCTACCAGAATGATTATCGATATCGTTTTTGCTGTCTTAATCATCATGGCCATTATCAAAGGATATAGCAATGGTTTGATCATCGCTGTGTTTTCATTGATAGGGTTGATAGTTGGCCTGGCAGCTGCAGTGAAATTATCTACGGTAGTGGCAGCATGGCTGGGCGATTCTACCAATATTTCTGCACGCTGGCTGCCTGTAATTGCTTTTGCTTTGGTGTTTGTCATTGCAGTATTGCTGGTGAGGCTTGCTGCGCGGGCAATCCAGAAGACGATGGAGTTTGTTTTGCTGGGCTGGCTCAACCGGTTGGGTGGAATTGTTTTTTATGTAGCATTATACATCATCATTTTCAGCATCCTGCTTTTTTATGCCGAGAAGATGAATCTTCTCCCCCGGCATACCATTGCAGAATCAAAGACGGTTGGTTTTATCCAGCCCTGGGGGCCAAAAGCAATTGATGGAATCGGCAAGGTGATTCCTTTTTTCCGCAATATGTTCCAGGAATTGGAGCATTTTTTCAGCCGCCTGTCTGACAACATGACTTCCCTGCAACGATAAATGGATCGTTAAAAAATTACCATGTTTGTGTATTATTTATTCCCCACAGCAATAAATATGCGTAAACTGTGAATGGATCGAGGTATTTAAATGCTTACGGGCTTCAAAAAATGGTTTAGTAACTTTGTTTGCTACCAAAATTGTGACAAATCGATTATTTTAGCGGCTAATTGAAGATTGACAGTAATCTAAACAGATGAATTACGAGATCAAACAAGCGGACAAATTCAGGTTTATTGAAGAGGGCGAAGGCGAACCACTAATCTTACTGCATGGTTTGTTTGGCGCCCTGAGCAATTTTGAATACCTGGTAGAGTATTTCCGCAAACACAACAAGGTGGTGGTACCCATCCTGCCGTTGTTCGATCTCGATATCCTTCATACAACGGTTGGGGGGCTGGAAAAATTTGTATACAAGTTTGTGGAGTCAAGGGACTATAAAAACATTCACTTGCTGGGCAATTCCCTGGGAGGCCATGTAGCACTCGTTCATGCCCTGAAACACCCGGAAAGAATAAAATCACTGATACTCACCGGCAGTTCCGGTTTGTTTGAGAATGGTATGGGCGATACCTATCCCAAACGTGGCGACTACGAATACATCAAGAAAAAGACGGAACTGACATTTTATGATCCTAAGACGGCCAGCAAAGAACTGGTGGACGAAGTATATGACATCGTAAACAGCCGCCTGAAAGTGATCAAAATCATTGCGCTTGCCAAAAGCGCCATCCGTAATAACCTGGGTGAAGAACTGAACCAGATAAAACAACCAACCCTACTTATCTGGGGAAATAACGATACCATTACACCTCCTTTTGTTGGAAGGGAATTTAATAAGCTAATTCCCAACAGCGAATTACATTTTATTGATAAATGCGGACATGCCCCTATGATGGAAGTGCCGGAAGAATTTAATTCTATCCTGCATAAATTTTTGACAAAGCTTAGCCAGCCTGCAGCGGTCGCACAGTAAATGCCGTCTATTGAAAGTAATAAACGGATTCACCGCAGCGTTAGCATCATTGACAATTATCATTTTTAACCGATCTTAATTCAGCTCATTTAATTGTTAAACAAAGATCTTATATCATCCTCACTTCCTGTCCTTTCCTATACGGACACGCTGCAACATGCACAAGACCTGATGACCGATTATCATCTCTTGCATTTGCCGCTTGTTCACGATGATAAGTTTATAGGTTTAATAGCCGAAGAAGACATCCTGAATGCTGCCGATATTTCATTAACGCTGCGTCAGGTGGAAGCACATTTGGCCAAACTGGCTGTTCATGCCAACACACATTTTGTGGAAGCCGTTCAACTTTGTAACGATTACGGGTTGAGCCTGGTTCCGGTGATTGATAAGGAAATGGAATGGGTAGGCGCCATCGCTGCAACAGATCTGCTGAAATACCTGGGAAGAATGACGGGTGCCGACGAACCCGGAGGCCTGGTGGTACTGGAACTGGAAAAAGCAAATTTCTCCTTTACGGAAATTTGTAAGCTGGTGGAAACAAACGATGCACAGATTACCCAACTGAATACATATTTTGACAGCCAGTTACAACTACTCTATGTAACAATCAAATTAAACAAGTTCGAGATCTCCGATATCATAGCAACCTTTCAACGGTATGAATATACCGTCAAATATTATTTTGGCGAAGAACTGTACGAAAACGAGTTGCGAACCAATTACGACCATCTCATGAATTACCTCAATATGTAATTAACCAATTGTTTACTTGCTACAAACAGAAATAAAATCCCGCAGCAGACAGAAGGTGAAACTATTGGTAAAACAATATGGCGTAATCACGGTTCTATTATTATGTAGCATGGCAGGCCATACCCAACTGAATCCTGTAAGCCAGGCATCAATCAATCATGCTTTAAACGATTCACTGCAACAATTACCAAAGGATACAACAATACCGCAGCCGCATTTTGTTATCAGCGGAATATTTATTTCGGGGAACAAAAAAACAAAGCCCTATATTATTGAGCGAGAGCTTTCATTCAAAATCGGTGATTCGGTATACCTGCCTGAGCTGGTGGCGAAGTTTCAGCGTTCAAAAGAACTTCTTATCAACACAAGGCTTTTTAATGATGTGGTGGTTTCACTGAAAAGTTTTCGTGGTTACGAAGTAGAGGTACAAATTGATGTAAAAGAACGATGGTATATTTTTCCCATTCCTTATTTCAAGCCAGTTGACAGGAACCTCTCTGCCTGGGCCGATAAAAATTACAGTCTTTCCAGGATCAACTATGGCCTGAAATTTACCTATTACAATTTTACCGGCCGCAATGATAAATTGCGCCTCTGGCTGATTTCGGGTTATACAAAACAAATACAACTGAATTACGAGCAGCCTTATGCTGATAAATCCCTGAAGCATGGTTTTGGAGCGGGGCTTACATATTTTTCATTGAAGGAAATCAACTCCTCCACCGTCAATAACCAGCAGCAGTTTTTAAAAGCAGATTCTATTCCGTATGCGGGTAAATATTTGTCAGAACAATTCAGCTTCCTGCTCAGTTATTTTTACCGGCCTGCCATTAAAACAAGGCATACCTTTCGTGCCGGCATCACCTATAATGCTATCGACAGTGCTGTAACTGTCCAGAACCCTTATTATTTTTCCAATAATAAGCGGAGAATCACCTATCCCGAATTGTCGTATACCCTCGAATACCAGAACGTGGACTATGTTCCCTATGTACTGCGCGGATTTATGGGGGATATTAATTTTATAAAAAAGGGACTCAACAGCGATATGAACCTGTGGCAACTGACCGGGAGGTTTACAAAGGGATGGACCATGGGCAGGAAATCTTATTTCATGCTGCAGGGATTTGGCATGCTCAAACTACCCTTCGACCAGCCATATTTTAACCAGCGTATATTTGGATACGGGGATTTTTACCTGCGGGGATTGGAAAAATATGTGATTGATGGTGTGGCAGGATTGATGGTGCACAATACAGTCAGGAGAAAATTATTTCATTTCAATGTACCGGTAACGCATATCCCAACATTGGACCGGATCCCGGTATCGGTGTATGTAAAATTGTTTGGCGATGCCGGCTATGCGCACAACCGTTATTTTAGAAGTAATTCGCTGGTAAACCAAATGTTGTATACTGCGGGCGCTGGGATCGACTTTGTTACAGCGTATGATTTCGTATTTCGGTGCGAATATAGCTTCAATCAATTGGGTCAGCCTGGCTTTTTCTTTCATATTCGGAACGAATTCTGATACTTTTGTACCTGCCAGCACTTTTTTAAACCTAATACGCATTGAATGAAAGTTGCTATATACAGCCGTGTAATGGATTGGGAACATCAGACTGAAGTACAGCAGTTATTTGATGAACTGGCGAAGCAAAAGCTGGAGCCCGTAATCTATCAACCTTATTTCGAGCAAATCAATACTGGCATCCGTCTTACGCCAGCCACTACCATTTTCAGGGATGGATCTGATTTGGATGCTTCCATTGAATTTTTGATCAGCCTGGGGGGTGATGGTACTTTGCTGGATACAGTGATTTTGGTACAGAATAAAAATATACCGGTACTGGGTATCAATTTTGGCAGACTGGGTTTTTTGGCCAGTATTGGCAAGGAAGACCTGGGGACTGCTATACAGGCTTTGTCCAAGAGAAGTTTTGTTATTGATAAACGATCACTTGTACACCTCGATGCCAGCCAGGAACTGTTTGGCAATACACCCTATGCTCTAAATGAATTTGCCATTCACAAAACGGATATTTCACCTATGATAAAAATTCATACCTATCTCAACGGTGAATTTTTAAATACTTACTGGGCCGACGGCCTGATTGTTGCTACACCTACGGGTTCAACCGGCTATTCGCTGAGTTGTAATGGGCCCATCGTTTTCCCGGAGAGCAGCAGTTTTGTGATAACACCGGTGGCGCCGCACAACCTGAATGTCAGATCGATCGTAGTGCCTGATAACAATATCATTTCTTTTGAAGTGGAAGGCCGTTCGGACGAGTTTATCTGTGCCCTTGACTCAAGAAGGCAGGTAGTGAATAAAAATGTTCAACTGGCCGTTAAAAAGGAAGAATTCAATATGGGCCTGGTCCGTTTGAATGAAAACAATTTCCTTCAAACGCTCCGTACCAAACTGATGTGGGGGCTGGATACCAGGAATTGACCTGTTAAATTTCCGGCCGGCAAACGCTCCACAAAAGAAAACCGTATTAATTGCGTTAACCAGAATATTATTTTTTATTTTGCAGTTATGACAAAACGCTGGATAGTACTTGTAGCCGCCTTATCTGTGTTTACCGCCCAGGCACAAATGGAAAGTAATGTCCACGAAGGGGAGTTTGGCATCAGTGCAGGAGCCGCCCACTATTTTGGCGATTTGAATACAAGGGCAAGACTCAACCGCCCCAAAATTGCCCTCGGGGCTTTTTTCAGAAAACAATTTGGAAATTATGTAGCCCTTAGAGTCAGTGCACATTTTGCCCAGCTTGGTTATTCAGATGTTTATAATACAAACAACGAATTTCAGTTGCGCCGCAACCTGAGCTTCAACTCCAATATATGGGAACTGGCGGTACAGGGTGATTTCAATTTCTTCCGTTTCGAACCAGGTACGTTGGATTATGCCTTTACGCCCTATGTTACCTTTGGTATTGGTGCGTTCAGCTACGATCCTTATGCCTATTACCAGGGACAGAAGGTCTACCTGCGCCCGCTGGGCACAGAGGGCCAGGGCTATGCAGCTTACCCTGACCGCAAACCTTATGGTACCATGGCTTTTTGTATTCCTTTTGGTGTAGGCGTTAAATACAATGTCAACGAAAAAGTGAATATCGGTTTTGAAATCGTTCACCGGTTTACCACCACCGATTACCTGGATGATGTAAGTAAAACCTATGTGGATCCTTCCATTTTCCCCAAATTGCCTGATGGTTCGGCATCGCTGGCTGAACTGCTGAACGACCGGAGTGGGGAAACAGGCCCGGATAAAATTGGTTTTGTAAATGGAACGGCCCGCCAGCGTGGCTTTTCAAAGCAAAAAGACCAATATGTGATGGCAGAGATCACATTGTCGTTCAACCTGACATCCTACCGTTGCCCCAAGGCAAATTGATAAAAACATTATATACTGTTCGCAGGGCGCAATTTTGTATTGCGCTTTTTTATTTGCTCAAAGCCCGGTCGGTTTTTTTGATTTCTGCCTTCATCTGTTGAATAATTAACCAGGGGTTTACAACAATATAATGTGCTTCTTGCCAATTGTTTTTTGTAGATTTGCCGCCGCAAACAATGTGTTATGGATTCGCTGAAAGCCAGTGTAGACCTGCATCGCCTGCCAAAGCATATTGCTATCATCATGGATGGCAATGGGCGCTGGGCACAGGAAAAAGGGCAGGACCGCCTGTACGGCCATTTTCATGGTGTGGAAAGCGTGCGCGATATTGTTGAAGGCAGCGCGGAACTGGGTATCGAATACCTGACATTGTATGCCTTTAGTACGGAGAACTGGGACAGGCCTGAATATGAAGTAACCGGCCTGATGGAACTGCTGGTGGATACCATTCGAAAGGAGGTGGAAACACTGAATAAAAATAATATCAGGCTTCATGTGATAGGCGACATGAATATGCTGCCGGATTCTGCGAGAAAGGAGTTGAATGAAGCACTGGAAATCACCTCCAAAAACACCGGGTTAAACCTGGTCATGGCATTGAGTTATTCCAGCAGGTGGGAACTGGTGAATGCAGTGAAAAATATCGCAAAGGATGTAAAGGATGGAAAAGTTGACCCAGCTTCCATTACACAGGATACTTTACAGCAATATCTCACTACCAGCAACCTTCCCGATCCTGAATTGATGATACGCACCAGCGGCGAATACCGAATCAGCAACTTCCTGTTATACCAGCTTGCTTACGCAGAGTTGTACTTTACCAATGTACGCTGGCCAGACTTCCGGAAGGAAAACCTTTATGAGGCCATTATTGACTTTCAAAAAAGGGAACGCCGCTTCGGTAAAACGAGCCAGCAAATCCAACAACAGGAGCTAACCCATGGTTAACGTTTTAACAAAGACTTTTAATAAATCACTTTAAATTGCCGATCTCTTTAAATCAAGACTGGATGCCAAAATCATTACGCTTAGTACTCTGCTTACTGTTTTGTGTGTGTTCATCAGCCGTAGTACTGGCACAGCAGCCTGATACCACCAAGGCTACTTCAATTGACCCGGATCTGGAGGCATTGTCACAGTCGAAAGCCGCCAAAGAATACAATCTTGCAGGGATAAAATTTACCGGAACGAAGGCCTATGATGAGGCTTTGTTGTTGTCTATTTGTGGCCTCAACGTCGGGGATAAAGTAGTATATCCCGGTGGTGATAATTTCAGCCATGCCATTCAAAATCTCTGGAAGCAAAACCTGTTTGCCAATATCCAGATTTATTTTACCAAGGTAGATGGAAAGGATTTATATGTAGAAATTCATGTGGTGGAACGACCCCGATTATCCGGCTTTGCTTTTAAAGGGATCAAGAAAGGGCAGGAGGAAGACCTGACTGGAAAAACCGGCCTGGTAAAAGGAAGGGTGGTGACTGAAAATACCAAGATTACTGCAGTAGAAAATATCCAGAAATATTATACTGAAAAAGGCTATAAAAGCGCTACTGTCCGCATTGATGAAAAAGTAGACCCGTCTGTTACCAACTCCGTGTTCCTTACGTTTTATATCGTAAAGGGAAATAAAGTACGCATCAACCAGGTAAATATTTTCGGTAACGAAACGGTAGCGGAGACAAGGCTGAAAAAACAAATGAAGGGAACAAAGGAAATGACAAAGCTCTCTCTCTACCCCAGTGATGAGCAGGGTGTATATGGAACCAATAAACGCATGGCTTTAAAAGATTACCTGAAGGAATGGGGTTTCCTGTCATTATCAAAAACAAAAGAATACCTGGATCCTTATTTCCGTTTTAAATTATTCAGCTCTGCCAAGTTTAATGAAAAGAAATACGGCGAAGACAAGGAAAAAATCCTTGAATATTATAACTCACTCGGTTACCGTGATGCGGTTATTATTGCAGACACGCAATATTATAACAAGAAGGGAAACCTGAATGTAGATATCAAACTATCCGAAGGCCATAAATATTATTTTGGAAATATTGCCTGGAAGGGAAATACGAAATATTCCGATTCTATCCTGACGGTATTATTGGGTATTAAGAAAGGAGATGTATACAACCTGGAAACGCTGAACAAAAGACTTGGTAAACAACTAACACCAGAAGGTGGCGATATCAGCGGTTTGTATATGGATGATGGTTACCTGTTTTTCCGCGCAGAACCGATAGAAACTGCCGTTTACAACGATACCATCGATCATGAAATAAGGATCATGGAAGGTCCGCAGGCCACTATTAAAAACGTGACCATCAGTGGAAACGAAAAAACAAAGGAGTACGTGGTTCGTCGTGAACTGCGCACCATACCGGGTGAAAAATTCAGCCGCAGCGATGTGATAAGAACACAGCGTGAGATTGCACAGTTGGGTTATTTTAACCAGGAAAAAATCAACCCTAATATCGTCCCCAACCAGGAAGATGGTACGGTAGACATCAACTGGGGGCTGGAAGAAAAATCAAGTGACCAGTTGGAATTGAGTGCCGGCTGGGGTGGCGGTATCGGATTGACGGGAACACTTGGCGTATCGTTTAATAACTTTTCCATCCGGAATATATTTCACAAATCTGCCTGGGATCCATTACCCACCGGTGATGGACAGAAGCTGAGTGTACGTGTTCAAAGTAATGGCCGTGCATTCCGTTCTTACAATGCTTCCTTTACGGAACCATGGCTGGGTGGCAAGAAACGAAATTCGTTTACGTTCAGTGTGGCGAGTACCAAGTTTTCCAACTCGTACGATTATACCACGGGCACCTACAGTAAAGCGGCAGCGGATACATCTTATTTGAAATCATTGTCATTATCCGTGGCGCTGGGTAAGCAATTAAAATGGCCGGATGATTTCTTTACACTTGTATACCAGTTAAACTATACACAATACAACCTGCGTAATTATCCCGGGTTCTTCCGACTGAGTGATGGTACCAATTTATCAAACGGAAAATCCAATAATATCAGTTTGAAAATATCGCTGTCACGCTCTTCAGTGGATCAGCCCATATTCCCGAGAAGTGGTTCCAGCTTTACACTGAGCGCACAGTTAACACCACCTTATTCGCTGATTGATAAAAGCATTGCCACTTCGGCCAATCCATACAAGTTTGTAGAGTTCCACAAATGGCGCTTTAACGGAGAGTGGTATGTCCCCATTGGCAAGCCGATGGGTGCAGACAGGAGCAGGCAGTTTGTATTGAAAGCAGCCGCCAAATACGGATTCATGGGCCGTTACAATAGTAAGATGGATTATTCACCGTTTGAAAGGTTCCAGTTGGGTGATGCGGGTCTTACCAATAACTACGGTATTTTGGGATACGATATCATTGCGCAGCGTGGTTATCCTGTGTATACCAATTCTGACCCAAGGATCAACCCGGATCAAAATAGTGCCAGTCAATTCTTTACCATTTTTAACAAATATGTGCTGGAATTACGCTATCCGTTCAGCACTAATCCTAACAGCACTATTTATGGCCTGGCATTTTTTGAGGCAGCCAATGGATGGTACGATTACAAAGATTATAACCCATTCAGGTTGCGCCGGAGTGCCGGTGTAGGTATGCGTTTCTTCCTGCCGATGTTTGGTTTGCTTGGATTTGACTATGGAATAGGTTTTGATCGATTGACACCCACCAATAAACTGAAAGATGCATCACGCTTTACGTTTATGCTGGGCTTTGAACCGGAATAATAGTTTGCCACAAACAGCTTAACTTGTTTGCATAAAATATTCCGATATGGGGCTTTGATGCCCCATACATCTTAAAAAGAACGATATGAAAAAGACGATAATTCTTGTATGCACCTTATTCATGGTAGCAGTAGGTGTGCAGGCGCAGCGCTATGCCATTGTCGATACAAAATATATTCTCGACAAAATGCCGGAATACAAAGATGCCCAGAAAAAACTTGATCAAACCAGTGAACAATGGCAGAAGGAAATTGAGGTTAAGCAGGCCGAACTGGATAAAATGTACAAGGATTTTGACGCCGAACAAGTGATGCTGAGTGAGACACTGAAGAAAAAAAGAGAGGACGAAATATTTTTAAAGGAAAAAGAAGTGCGCGAATTGCAGCGCAAGCGCTTTGGTTTTGAAGGAGATCTGTTTAAAAAACGCCAGGAACTTATCAAGCCCATACAGGACAAGGTTTACAACGCGATACAGAAAATAGCCGTAGCCAAACAATACGATTTTATTTTGGATAAAAGTGAAGGAATTACTGTTATCTTTGCCGACCCTAAACTGGATAGGAGCGAAGATGTGCTGAGAGAGCTGGGTGTTAAATAATAACAAAAGCGGCATTGGGCACACAACCCGGTCTTAGTAAAAAACAACTTTAAATAATGAAAAACACTCCGCAAGAGTGTTTTTTAAGCGACTACAAAAACAAAAAATTACACAATGAAAAAGGTTTTAACCCTTGTTTTCCTGGCAACAGGTCTTTTAGTAGCAGGAAGCCGCACCCAGGCACAAACAAAAATCGGATATGTAAGTGTTAGTGAAGTTATCCAGGCAATGCCGGAAGCAAAAAAAGCAGATACTGCACTAGCCCAATTCCAGGAAGCACTGAGACAAAGTGCATTGGATAAGCAAAATGCACTAAACGATGCATATGCAAAATTTATCAAAGATTCTCTTACACTCACACCAGCAGTAAAAGAAGTAAGGAGAAAGGATCTGCAGCAAAGGTTGACAGAATTACAAGGTGAAGATCAGCGTATCCAGGAAGAACTGCAGAAGAAACAGGAAGAATATGTATCTGCATTCCAAAAGAAAGCCAACGATGCCATCCAGGCGGTAGCAAAAGAAAATGGCTTCACTTATATCCTCGCAAAAGAAGCAGTGTTAGTTGGACCTCCGGGTGAAGATGTTCTTGCGCTGGTAAAGAAAAAATTGGGGTTGAAGTAAACTTCTAAAATATTTAAATAGGAAACGTCAGGTTCATAAGCCTGGCGTTTTTATTTTTGTTTATGCCTTCAGCACAACCCATTGGTGTTTTTGATTCAGGATACGGCGGGCTTACCGTATTGAAAGAAATAAGCAAAACCCTTCCGCAATACGATTACATCTATTTAGGAGACAATGCACGTGCACCTTATGGCAACCGATCATTTGATACAGTGTACCGGTACACACTCGAATGTGTGGAATGGTTTTTCGAGCAGGGCTGCCAGTTAGTGATACTGGCATGTAATACTGCTTCTGCAAAAGCTTTGCGTACCATTCAGCAAAACGATTTACCTACACTGGCACCGGGCAAAAGGGTATTGGGCGTGTTACGGCCTACTACTGAAATAATCGGAAGGTTTACAAAAACGAATAAGGTAGGCATTGTTGGCACTACCGGTACCGTCGCCTCAAAATCTTATCCTATTGAAATAGCCAAATTCTTTCCCCGGGTACACGTTTACCAGGAAGCCTGTCCGATGTGGGTGCCATTGGTTGAAAACAATGAATATGATAAGCCCGGTGCGGATTATTTTATCAAAAAAAACCTGGATAACCTTTTCAGTCAGTCGCCCCGCATAGATACCCTGCTGCTGGCATGTACGCATTACCCACTGCTTAGAAACAAGATACAGGAGGCGCTGCCGCGACCGGGGATTACGATATTATCGCAGGGAGAAATTGTGGCAAAAAGCCTGGCTGATTATTTACTAAGGCACCCGAACATTGACCAGGTGTGCAGTAAAAACGGGCGCCGGGAATTTTATACCACCGATTCAACGGAGGATTTTGATAACCATGCCAGTATATTTTTCGGGCAGCAGCTCAAGTCAAGGCATTTAGACCTTGAGGCGCGCCGTGCGCTTTAGCTTAAAAAAAAGACCAATCCAGTTTTATTCTCTGGCAGCAATCCCTTACCTTTGCCGTCCTTTCACAAACCAGCGGGTGTGGTGACCTGCAGGTAAAATGGAACCTGGTCCGCTTCTCCCGGATCGCATTTCAAAAAAGTGAAAAAAATTTAAACATGAAACGGACATTTCAACCCCATAAGCGTCGCCGTAAAACTGTTCACGGTTTTCGCAAACGTATGCAAACAGCCAATGGTCGTAAAGTACTGGCCAGCCGCAGGGCAAAAGGTCGCCATAAGCTGAGTATCTCCGACGAGAAGGGATTAAAATAAAAAAGCGGTCGTTTACCGACAGAATATTATTAGCTCCGGATTTTTTCGGGGCTATTTTTGTTTTACAGATTTAAACCAGTGAAGAGTCCATTTACATTGGGAAATAAGGAACGGCTCAAGAGCCGTAAACTCATTGAACAACTTTTCAGTGAAGGGAAAAGCTTTTCATCCTTTCCATTCAGGGTGTATTACATGCTTACGGTTGCTGCAATACCAAAAAATACAAACCCACTCCAGGCAGGGTTTGCTGTTTCTTCCAAACTATTTAAAAAAGCTGCTGCACGCAATCGCATTAAACGGTTGACAAAAGAAGCCTACCGTTTGCAAAAAGCAGCTTTGGCAACTTTGCTGGCGACCAACCAACAGCAAATGATTGTTTTCTTTATTTATACCGGCAAAGAAATACCGGGCATGGATATAGTAAAAGAAAAACTGGATGTAATTTTGAAAAAGTTGTTACACATCGCGCATGAAAATCATTCTTCAAATACTTAGCCTGCCATTCATAGCACTGATAAAATTATACCAGTGGATAATATCTCCTGTTTTGGGCCCTAAATGCAGGTTCACGCCTACCTGTTCCCATTATGCAGCAGAAGCATTGAAAAAGCACGGTGTGTTCAAGGGCTTATGGCTATCGGTAAAAAGAATCAGCCGGTGTCATCCCTGGGGCGGACATGGTTATGATCCTGTTCCTTAATAGCAAATCCGGCTTTTTATGATTTTGCCTTTGAACGTTCTGCTTCCAAATCCTTCAGTGTTTCCCTTTTTTGCTTGTTGCTGAAAAATTTTATGATGTCGGGGATTTTTCCGCTGTTGTCAGCATCCACCTGGTAGGGAATACCTTTATAGGGCCCGATTACTTTTGCATTGGGCTGGTCACTTACTTTTTTGATGGTAAAAGGAGGCAGGAAATAGGTCATTCTTGCATCCGATGCATTGAGACCGGCCATTAATTGTTTTGTACTGTCAATGATATGATCCAGTTCTTGTATGGAAATGTTGGTAGGCATTCCCGTTGACCCGTAATTGACTTTACCACCAATCAGTGTATCAGCCTGCAGGTTGAGTAAATACACACCATTGGCGGGTAAATCAAAAGTTTTATTGTTGCCATCGGTGCTTTGTATGTTCAGTGTTACTTTATCTTCTTTAAAAACCACTTCCTGTTCTGTATGGGTGAGCGAAGGCTCTATTTTGATTGTTTTTCCTTCTACGGTAAATTTTCCGCTGGCCATGATTGATACTCTTTTTTCGCCGGAAGGGGAACAGGATACCATTAAAATGGTAAGGCTGGCAAGGACAATGTTAATGGCATTTTTCATGCTGGTGGTTTTTAAAAATGAATCCCGGTTAATGAACCGGGATTGCAAGTAAAACAATTTTTTTGATTTGCCTATTTAACAGCCGCAAAACGTTCTTCTATCTTTTTCCAGCTGATTACATTCCAGATAGCCGCCAGGTAATCGGGACGCTTGTTCTGGTATTTCAGGTAATAGGCGTGTTCCCAAACATCCACTCCCAGCAACGGGGTTCCTTTTACTTCGGCCACATCCATCAGTGGGTTGTCCTGGTTGGGGGTGGAAGATATTTCCAGTTTGCCGTCTTTTACTATCAGCCATGCCCAACCGCTTCCAAATCGTCCGGCACCAGCCGCATTGAATTTTTCCCTGAATGTATCGAAAGAACCAAATGCAGCATTGATGGCATCACCCAGTTTGCCGGATGGTGTGCCGCCAGCCTTTGGCGCCAGGCTTTCCCAGAAAAAGCTGTGATTCCAATGGCCGCCGCCATTGTTGCGAACAGCCGGGCTGATGGTTCCCGCAACTTTTACAAGATCTTCCAGGGATTTGCCTTCATTGGGCGTACCCGCAACGGCTTTATTTAAATTGTCAACATAAGCCTGGTGGTGTTTGCCATGATGGATTTGCATGGTCAAAGTGTCTATATGTGGTTCCAATGCATCGTGTGCATATGGTAACGCTGGTAATGTAAATGCCATGGTAACTTAAAATTTAAAATGATAAATAATTATAAAGAGTAACAAATTTACAGGGCAAAGGTTGATAACTCAAAACTAATGCCGTTACGAAATTGGAAAATACGTGTTTGTACGAACATCGTTGTTACTTGAAAATGTGTACAGTAATATTTTTCAGTAACTTCCTGTTCCCAAAGCAGGTAAATTTTTTCACGACAAAACCAATGCTATGCGTGCACTAGTACTAGTACTAACGATTGCCACCGTTTCCATCATTTTATTTTCTTTTACCATGATAAAGAATAACCATCCGTTGCAGGCTGGTGACAATACACTGAGTGCTGCAGAGAAAAAGGAAGGCTGGAAATTATTATTTGACGGGAAAACAACCAATGGCTGGCGGCCTTATAAAAACAAAGCATCCGATGGATGGGAAATAGTGAATGGAGAAATACATTGTAAAGAACAAGGTGTTCAGCACCGTGCAGATTTGATTACGGCAGATAAGTATGCCGATTTTGAACTGGCCATCGACTGGAAAGTAGGAAAGGGTGCCAACAGTGGTATTATTTACCGTGCCAGTGAAGAACACGATGCTTCTTATGAATCTGGTCCGGAATATCAGTTAATTGATGATCTTGGTTATCACGATAAACTCGAGGACTGGCAGAAAAGCGGCTCTGATTATGCCATGCACCCACCCATGAAGATTGTGTCTAAGCCAGTTGGTGAATACAATCATACCGTAATAAAGGTGAAAGGCAACCACGTAGAGCATTGGCTCAATGGTGTTAAGGTGGTCGACTTTGAATCAGGAACCCCCGAATGGTTTGAACTGAAACAAAAAAGTAAATGGAAGGATATTAAAGACTGGGGCCAGTTGAAAGAAGGCTATATCTGCCTGCAGGATCACGGTGGTGGCATCTGGTTTAAGAATATCAAGATCAGGAAACTTTGAGGGGCGATTACCGCCTTGCTTTGAAAAATTCCTTCATTAGAAGTGCACATTCGTCTTTCAGTACACCGTTTAGTAATTCTGTTTTGGGATGAAAGGGAGAATTGGCGCCTGTTACATGGCGGTGGCCATTTTTTTCGTCGTCGGCACCCCATACAATCCTCGAAATTTTACTCCAGTATAGGGCACCTGCACACATCAGACAGGGTTCTACCGTGACATATAAGCTGGCATCTACCAGGTATTTGCTGCCCAGGAAATTAAAGGCGGAGGTCAGTGCAATCATCTCGGCATGGGCGGTTGGATCATTCAGTTTCTCCACCTGGTTATATCCCCGGGCAATGACTTTTTGCTGCAGCACCACAACGGCCCCTACAGGCACTTCCCCCTCATCAAATGCCCTATGGGCCTCTTTCAGCGCCTGCTGCATGAAATATTCGTCCGTCATATAACGCCGAAGGTAAATATAATCGGCTGGAATAAGCCAGGGGCCAGAGAGCAGGCATTGACAGTGATAATAAGCATGATCAATATTATTTAAAAGAAATACAAAGCTCATCGCAGATAAAATGAAACTGTCTTATCTTGTCGTAATTTTGCAACATATGAAAAGGAAACAGGAAATACTCAACGACGTGGTGATAAAGTTTGCCGGCGACAGTGGTGATGGAATGCAGTTAACCGGTAGCCAGTTTACCAATAACACAGCCTTGCTTGGAATTGATTTAGCCACCTTCCCCGACTTCCCGGCCGAGATACGCGCGCCGCAAGGGACATTACCTGGTGTAAGCGGGTATCAATTGCGTTTCAGCAGTGACCGCGTGTTTACGCCGGGCGACGAATGTGATGTGCTGGTAGCGATGAATGCTGCCGCTTTAAAGACAAACCTCAAATCACTGAAAAGAGGCGGTAAGATCATTGTCAATACAGATGGTTTTGACAGTAAAAATCTTCGTCTTGCCAATTACCCCGAAGGCGTTAATCCGCTCGACGACGAAAGCCTCAGCAGTTATGATGTCATTAAAATGGATGTCACTAAAATGACGCGTGAAGCTTTGAAAGATATCACTATGGGCACGAAGGAAAAAGATCGTGCAAAAAATATGTTTGTGCTCGGGTTCCTTTACTGGATGTATAACCGCGAAATGGAAAACACGATCCAGTTTTTCCGGGATAAATTCGGAAAGAAACCAGAGATCATGGAGAGCAATATAAAAGCTTTGCAGGCTGGTTATAATTTTGGCGATACCACTGAAACTTTTACCACTACCTATAAAGTAGAAAAGGCAAAGATGACACCCGGTGTGTACCGCAGCATTATGGGCAACCAGGCCGTGGCGTTTGGATTGATAGCAGCATCACAAAAAAGCGGCCTTCCTTTGTTCCTCGGTTCCTATCCCATCACACCCGCATCAGATATTTTACACGAGCTGAGCCGGTACAAATCATTTGGTGTAAGAACATTCCAGGCCGAAGATGAAATTGCAGCCATCTCTTCTTCCATTGGTGCTTCCTATGGTGGGCACCTTGCAATAACGACTACATCAGGTCCGGGTATGGCATTGAAAGCTGAAGCCATGGGTCTTGCTGTAATGATG
The DNA here is from genome assembly GCA_044223995.1 of Chitinophagaceae bacterium. Taxonomy (GTDB): domain Bacteria; phylum Bacteroidota; class Bacteroidia; order Chitinophagales; family Chitinophagaceae; genus JACMLD01. Next base: position 825,090 of record JBGALE010000002.1, on the reverse strand, counting down.
GAAATACCACTTGTTATAATCGATGTTCAGCGCGGTGGCCCTTCAACAGGTTTGCCCACGAAAACTGAACAAAGCGATTTGATGCAGGCTTATTACGGAAGAAACGGCGAGTGCCCCATGCCCGTGATTGCTTCTTCCACACCAAGCGATTGTTTTGAAATGGTATACGAAGCAGCACGCATTGCAGTACAGCACATGACGCCTGTAATATTTTTAAGCGATGGATATATTGCCAACGGTGCTGAACCCTGGAAATTTCCAAAGAGTGATGACCTGCCGGCAATTGAAGTAAAGTTTAAAACAGATCTTGGTCATGCCGAAGAAAAATTCCAGCCTTACCTGCGGGATGAGAAACTGGTTCGCCCATGGGCATTGCCAGGTACACCAGGGCTTGAGCACAGGATTGGTGGAATTGAAAAACAAAACATCACTGGTAATGTCAACTACGAACCGGAGAACCACCAACTGATGGTAAAAATCAGGCAGGAAAAAGTAGATAAAATTGCTGATTATATACCTGAGCAAAAACTGGACAGTGGCCCCGAGAAAGGAGATATACTGGTACTGGGTTGGGGTTCTACCTATGGTGCCATTAAGAGTGCGGTAGCCGAAATACAGGCAGAAGGATATGCAGTGAGCCATGCACACCTTCGTCACCTGCGGCCTTTCCCGAAAAACCTGGGAAGCATCCTGAAGAATTTCAAACAAGTGCTCATACCCGAAATCAATAACGGCCAGTTGATAAAAATTATCCGTGACGTTTATTTTGTCGATGCAAAAGCATATAATAAAATCATGGGTATTCCCATTACCAAGACCGAATTGGTAATGAAACTAAAAGAAATGCTGGGCGGCGCTAATTAAGACAGCAGATATTCATTCCCGATAAATGTATACAGGGCATACAACAATATTGTTTGTGCCCTTTTTTTATTGCTGTCAGCAGCATTGGTATTGTTGTGAATGGCCTTCATGCCAGCAGCAGGTTGGCCTGTATTTCTTATCTTTGCGGCATGGAGCAAATCGTGCAGCAAATAGAAGGGTATAAGCAGGAAATCGACACCCTGCAGGTAGCCGATGCAAAAACACTGGAAGAATACCGGATTAAATTTTTAGGCACCAAGGGCATTGTAAAAGCCCTGATGGCCGAAATGAAAAATGTGCCAAACGAACAGAAAAAAGCTTTTGGACAAATCCTCAATGAGTTTAAGCAATTTGCTGAAGTGAAATATGAAAACTGGAAAGAATTAACCAGTAATGGCCATGATACTGCTGTTGCAAATATAGATGTAACCCTTCCCGGTGATCCATTGCCATTGGGTAGCCGTCATCCCATCAGCCTGATGCGCAACAAGATGATAGAAATATTCAGCCGACTTGGTTTCGCAGTAGCAGATGGTCCTGAGATTGAAGACGATTTTCACAATTTTACTGCACTCAACCTGCCACTGCACCATCCTGCGCGTGATATGCAGGATACATTTTATATTCAGCAGAATCCCGACTGGTTATTGCGCACACATACCAGTAATGTACAGATACGGGAAATGGAAAAGGGCAAACTTCCTTTGCGCATTGTAATGCCGGGAAGAGTTTACCGCAATGAAACAGTGAGTGCGCGCAGCCATTGCTTTTTTCACCAGATAGAGGGGATGTATATTGATGAAAATGTTTCTTTTGCCGATTTAAAGCAAACACTTTATTTCTTCGTGCAGGAAATGTATGGCAAGAATATCAAGATTCGTTTCCGCCCAAGCTACTTTCCATTTACAGAACCCAGTGCCGAAATGGATATTGAGTGCCAGCTTTGTCATGGTGAAGGTTGCAGTGTATGCAAACGTACCGGATGGCTGGAGATACTGGGCTGCGGCATGGTACATCCCAATGTGTTGCAGAATTGTAATATCGATCCCAATAAATACACAGGTTTTGCATTTGGAATGGGCATTGAAAGGCCAACACTGTTGAAGTATGGCATCAACGATATCCGACTGTTCAGTGAAAACGATTTGCGTTTCCTGCAACAGTTTACTTCTGCTATATAGTTCACGTTAATTTTTCAGGAAAGGTTTTACCACGCCGTTGCAGCGTACATAATAAATGCCGGCTGTGAGCTTGTTTACATTCAACCGGAGTGGTTGTGTAAATACCGTGTTGCTGTACTGCTGTACCATTTTTCCGGCAGCATCGTACAATTCAATGTGTATGGGTTGTTGCGGCAACCCATTGATGTATAAATAATCATGCACAGGGTTACCAATTAATAACCATCTCTTATTGTTGGTATAATTGGCGCATGTAACATTGGAATAATATTTCACGCCCGATGGCAGCATTGCCCTGATGCGGTAACAGGTTCCTTTGTCATTTGCTGACGGGTCGGTAAAAATGTAATGGAGTAAACTGGTTTGAAAATTTATTTGCCCGATTTCTTTCCAGGCAAGTCCGTCGGTAGTTTTTTCAACAAAAAAATTGTTTACAGCATCAATGCCCTGCAGTTTCCAGCTTAGTACTGCATGATCGTTGTTGTCCTTACTAACAGTGAGGGATATGTATTTTGAACTGAGCAATACATTACAGAAAGTTTCTGGAGTATTGGATACGTTAACCGTATAAGAAGCATTTACAGTCCCGTTAGCACCTGCTGTCGCACCCGTTGTACCATTGCAGGATGTTGGATTTCCATTGGAAGATACTCCCGCAGCGCCGCCTGCAGCAGAATTGGTAGCAGTACCGGGAATGGCACCACTATAATAAATAACGCCACCACCACCGCCGCCACCAGTTCCATAGCAGCGACCTGCAATGGTGAGATTATCTTCATCGCCACCACTGCCACCTTTTGCTTCTACATGTATAACGCCCGAATAATTGGTAACATCCAAAATAACTGAACCGCCACCGCCGCCACCCGACGCACCATCGCCGATGGAAGAAGACCCTTTTGAACCATTGGCAGCAATGGTATAGCCGTTGCCTGCCAAATCTGTTGCTTTTATATAAATGATACCACCGCCATTGGCACCACCTGTTGTTCCTCCATTGTTGGCATGACCCGTGCCACCGCCACCACCGAGATAAATACGGTTACCAGCATTGCTCAATGCTAGTGATCCGAAGCCCGGAAAATCTCCACGGCATCCAACTGTACTCGTATTGTTACCGCCATCGCCTCCTGCAGCCAGGTTACCGCCGCCTGCACCTCCGGTATTGTGATCATTGCCACCACCGCCACCATTGGCAATCGGACCGCGGCCACCACTATATGTTACTCCCATATCGGAAATGCCTTCTCCCTTGTAATTACCGCCATTGCTTACGGCATTTGTATTGTAGAAATAATCCGTATAGGAAAAGAAATTGGAACAGGCACCGTTCAGCAGTTTAAATGCGCCCCCTTTAAATCCATTGTCCGTAGCCGTTATATCCGATTGAAGTGTAAGTGTATTCAATGTAATGATGGCCAGCACACCTCCTGTTCCACTAACGGGATCCCATGCCTGTGCCTGCAAAGTACTTGTAACGGTTGCATTGCTGTACGAGGGAATTCTAACCAGTTGTACATATCCGTTTACCGGGTCGTAGGTTTTGGACAATTTGTTGAGCAGGTATACGCGGGTAGGTTCAATGCCACAAATGACATTGATTTCATAATTGCCCGCATCGTTATAGGAAGTAACGGTTCCGAAAGAACTGTTATTGGCTGTATTCACAACCGCACCTTTCATTTGCACCACCATGACATAATCGTACAGCGAAAGACCGGTGGTAGAAGCAACATCCAGGCTGGATTGCGCCGTATTGATCGCTGTAATCTTATAATAGTCGTTGACAACACCCCCTATATTGCTTTGCGCCACGATAGCTGCCGGCATCAGCAGCAGCCATGCACAGAAGCATACAATGCCTGTTAACGTGGGTCGTTTGAAGGGGTGATTCATTGGATGTTGAATACAATTATTGCTGTTGAAAAATACCCTTTTTGCGTGACCGGTGCAAGCGTTTTCTTCTATTGAAGGATACGGGAAATTACGGATCGGCAGGGCTCAAACCTGCACCAGTCAAGCCTTAACGCCTGAATGCTTTGTTTAATTACCTTTAGACCCTTAATTTTTAGCTATGCCGGGCTCTATCCAGACAATTTGTGTATGTGGTGCCGGGACGATGGGAAGCGGCATCGCCCAACTATCGGTCCAAACTGGTTTTCATACTATTTTATACGATGTCAACCAGGTTATGCTCGAAAAGGCAATGGCAGGTATTGAAAAGAACCTGTCGGTATTGGAGGAGAAAAATAAGATAACTGAAAAAGCAAAAAAAGAGGCCATCGGTTTATTGCGATTCTCTTCGGACATGAACGATTGTATTGCTGATTTCTTTATAGAAGCTATTGTAGAAAAAACAGCTGTAAAAGTGGCGCTTTTCAACCAGTTGAATGAATTCAATCACAGCGAAGTCATTTTTGCCACCAATACTTCCTCTTTATCTGTTGCCGCAATTGCAGAGAAGGTGATGCACCCTGAACGGGTTGTGGGAATGCATTTTTTTAATCCCGCACCTGTCATGAAACTGGTGGAAGTAGTAAAGACAGCCTATACAAGAGAGGAAGTGACACAAACAGTATGCGAACTGGCAAAAGCCATGGGTAAAACGCCCGTTGTTTGCAAAGACGCACCGGGTTTTATCGTCAATCATGTGGCGCGCCCTTATTATATTGAAGCACTGCGGTTGATTGAGCAAGGGCTTACGGATATTGAAACAGTTGATCGGCTGATGGAGAATGCAGGATTTAAACTGGGCCCTTTTCGCCTGATGGATTTGATTGGAAATGATATTAATTATGCGGTAAGCTGCTCGGTATACGAAGCACTGGGACAACCGGAACGGTTACAACCGTCGTACATACAAAAAGAAAAAGTAGAGAAAGGCGAACTGGGCAGAAAAACAGGAAAGGGATACTACAACTATCAACGGGAAGAGAAGTAAATTATACAACATGGTATTAGTAACAGGAGGAACAGGTTTTGTTGGTGCATACATCATTAAAGAATTACTGGACAGGGGTTATCATGTTCGGGCCATCCGGCGCTCCCATCAACTGCCTGCATTCATTCCTGCTGCTGTATTTAATCATCCTCAAAAAGGTTCCCTGGAGTGGGTAGATGGTCATTTGCTGGACATGGCCTCTATTGAAACAGCTATGGAAGGAGTGGATGCAGTGGTTCACTCGGCTGCAAAAGTATCTTTTGTCAGTAATGAAAAAAGGGAAATGTTTCAAACCAATATTGATGGTACGGCCAATATGGTCAACGCGGCTCTCAATAAAAAAGTGCGCAGGTTCCTGCACGTTAGTTCAGTAGCTGCACTGGGGAGAACCACCAATGGGGAGACCATCAACGAAAGCAAGCAATGGGAAGACACAAAGATCAATACCAACTATGCCATCAGTAAATACTTTGCTGAAATGGAAGTATGGCGCGGTACGGGGGAAGGATTGAATGCAGTGATTGTTAACCCCAGCACCGTACTTGGCTATGGCGATTGGAATAATTCCAGCAGCGCTATTTTTAAGAATGTATACAGTGGCTTCCCCTGGTACAGCAACGGCATCAATGGTTTTGTAGATGTGGAAGACGTGGCAAGAACTGCCGTAATGCTGCTGGAAAGTACTATCAGTAATGAACGTTTTATTGTCAACGGTGATAACTGGTCTTTTCGTCAGTTGTTTAATACCATTGCCGATGGATTTAATAAAAAATATCCTTCGAAAGAAGCCACACCTTTTTTGGCTGGCATCGCCTGGCGGATGGAAAAATTAAAATCAGTATTTACCGGTAAACCTTCTCTGCTAACAAAAGAAAGTGCGCGAATTGCCCAAACAAAGACGTATTTCGACAATTCCAAGCTGTTAAAAGCACTTCCGGGATTTTCCTTTACCCCCTTGCAGGAATCCATTAACCACGCCTGCAATAAATATTTGCAGACTTTATAGCCATTTCCGGCAGTGTTTTTGTTTTAACAGCTTGTTGCTTTTCACACCTGTCAACCAGTACTATTTTTGAAAAACAATGTCCAATAACCGGTAAATATGAAAAAAATAATTTCTCTCCTCCTCCTGTTCACATCAGCCTATTCCTTTGCACAGGATAAATTGTTCACTACTTCGGGCAAGGTAATTGATTCTGCCAGCGGGCAACCGTTGATGAATGCTTCAGTTTTTTGCCAGAACACTACGATGGGCACAGTGTCAGGTGCTGATGGAACTTTCCTGATGAAATTGCCTGTGGGAGGTTACGATCTGATCATTTCTTATACCGGTTATGAAACGCAGGTGGTGCGAATAGCAGCCGGTAATGCAGAAGGGCTCACCATTGCCATGAAGCAAAAAGATAAAAGCCTGCAGGAAGTATCTGTGGTGGGTACCAATGAAGTGGCTGATGGATTGGCCAGGTATGGTAGTTTTTTTAAAGATAATTTCATTGGCACCACCGGGTATTCAGCGCGGTGCACCATTCAAAACCCGGAAGTATTGCAGTTTTATTTCAGTAAAAAAAGGAACCGGTTAAAAGTAAAGGCAAAGGAAGATCTAATTATCGTTAATGATGCATTGGGTTATAAAATAAGATTTCAGTTGGATTCATTTGCGCATGAATACAACACCGGTATGAGCGTGTATACCGGTTTTCCCTTTTACGAAGAATTGCCCGGCAGCGATTCCATGAAAGCTGTTTGGAAAGAAAACAGGATAAAAGCATACAATGGTTCAAGGTTGCATTTCATGCGAAGCTGGCACGATCACAAACTGGCAGAAAATGGTTTCCAGGTGGAGAAAGTAGACAGCAATTCGGTAACCTTAAAAACCATCCCGGTTGAAAATCCCTACGACAGTGTTTTTTACCAGGTGGTTGAAAACAGTGATGTGGATATTAATTACAATGGAAAGTTGCGTATTATTTACCGTAAAGCCCTTCCCGATCCAAAATATTTGAGTGATAATAAGTTACCACCTTACCTGAAGGCACAAATTACGATTGTAGACATCAGTGACGGATTCGTTATTCAGCAAAATGGTTATTTCTATGATCAGAATGATGTAACCAATAATGGTTACTGGAGCTATAAAAAAATGGCAGACGCGCTGCCATACGATTATTATCCGCCAGGAACGAACTAAAGATGATTACTTATCTTTCTTCATCACTTTTTCCCATAGTTCGGGAATGCGTTTGATCCACACCAGTTCCTTTTTTTTGACCAGCGCATCTTCTACCGGCGTACCGAAATAAATTTTTCCGCCTTCTAGTGACGCAGGCACACCGCTTTGTGCCAGCACCACTGCATTGTCGCCAATAGACAATGTTTTACTAATGCCCACCTGTCCCCACAGCACTACACCACTCCCGATTTCAACAGCACCGGCAATACCTACCTGTGCGGCAAACAGGCAGTTTTTGCCAATCAGGGAATCATGCCCGATATGAACCATGTTGTCCATCTTCGTCCCCTTGCCAATAATGGTATCATGGGTAACACCGCGATCGATGGTACAACCGGCGCCAATTTCAACGTCGTCTTCGATGATCACACGCCCGCAACTTTCCATGCGCTGGTACCATACCTCGCGGTTCTTTTTTGTGTTGTAATAAAATGCGTCGGAGCCGATGACTGTTCCTGGCTGAATAATAACATTGTCTCCAATGATGCTGTGATCCAGGATAGTCACATTGGGTTGTATCCTGCAATTGCGCCCAATCGTAACATGGTGGCCAATAAAAGTATTGGGTGCAATATAACTGCCTTCGCCAATGACCGCACTGTCGCTGATTGATTTGGAAGCTGTTTCAAAAGGCCTGAAGTGGCGTACAATTTTTAAATAGGCTTCAAAGGGTTGTTCTACTACGAGCAATGCTTTTCCTTCCGGTACTGCTACTTCTTTATTGATAATGATGAAGCTTGCGGCAGACTGAATGCATTTGTCGTAATACTTGGGGTGATCCACAAAGGCGAGATCGCCCGGTTCAACCCTGTGCAATTCATTAATACCGGTTGCGTGGCCATTTGTATTACCTATCAGCCGGGCGCCTAAAAACCCGGACAGCCAGTTCATTGATACAGGAGAAGGGAATCGCATGCGATAAATATTTGGGCAAAAATAAAGCAACTAATGCCGGAACGAACAAACATAAGAGTAGGAGGCTTCAAAAGTATCTAATTTTCAGTAAATTTTGAAAATACAGAATAATGTAGTAAGTTTGGGTATTCAATTATTTGTTATGAAAAAGCAAACAGCATTTAACAAAGCAATGATATATGATGATCATTGTCCCCTGTGCCGCTGCTATACCGGCGCATTTGTAAAAACTGGTTTACTGAGAAAAGAAAACAGGATTGCGTTTTCAGAGCTTGACACAACTGCGATTACCATTGACTGGAACCGTGCAAGGCATGAGATTCCCCTTGTAGATATGGATACCCGGCAGGTAGCCTATGGTATAGATGCATTGGTAACAGTGCTGCAGCAAAAATTTTCTTTTATTGGCTACTTCATTAAGATAAAACCAGTCAATTGGTTTTTTCGTAAACTGTATAAACTCGTTTCCTATAACCGCCGCATCATTGTAGCCGGATCTGAATATGGCAGTTGTGGTTTTGATTGTCGTCCCGATTTTAATCTTACCTACCGTGTGTTGCTGGTATTGTTTTTACTGGTAATGAGCAGTTGTTTCCTGCTGGCATTCGCTGTTGTAATGGCATTGCCCGCTGCAATTGTATGCTGCAATTTTATCGTTCCATTGCTGTTGGTACTGTTTGCTAAGAGGGAAACCCAAACATGGTCATTATCGGCTCAGTATGGCATTATTGCTGTAATTGCGTCTTTTTTGCTGTTTTTAACAGGTTGTATGCAAAAGATATTTCCGGGTAGTTTTCCCGCTATTTTATATACCGGAACAGGTATGATCATCAGTATTGTCGTGCAGCAAATCATTCGTAGAATTCAATTCATCAAAAAAGATCAAATGCATGAAATGCAGTAACAGCAATGCATTCAGCCGATCATTTTTTTTATTTGCGCAACAAATATGTTTGATCAGTTGCGAATGCAGTGATGGAGAGTGCTTGCATACTGTGATATATGGATGACTATTATCCACAGGTCAAAAAAAAATGTGCATAAAATTTATTAGATTTTTTTTCCAATTAGAAAAAATTATTTTTAATATTGTGTTGGGAATTTATTTCCCGGTACTTACTAACCCATCCAAATAATAAAGCCCCCGATTTTTCGGGGGCTTTTATTTTAGGTTATACCAGCATGTTATAGATCATTTCAGACATCGATTTGCGACAGCAGTATCATTATTTCAGCAATCCTCCATGCTGATTGTATGGCCGGATGAATAAACAATACAGCCTATACTTTACAGGAACTAATTCCTTACCTTGCTGAAAAACAGATATCATGTTGAAATCAATGACCGGTTTTGGAAGAGCAGAGAAAGCAGTGGGAGATAAAACGTTCCTGGTTGATATTAAATCCCTCAATGGAAAGCAGTTTGAACTGATGTTAAAAATGCCCGCATTTTTAAAACCATTTGAATTTGATATCAGGCGCATTTTATCACAGCAACTGGGAAGAGGGAGTGTGGATTGTACCATCAGTTTAAAGGAAAGCGGCGCCAGCAAACCGGTTAGTATCAATACCGAATTGGCCAAAGCCTATTACAAACCCATCGCTGCATTATCCGCCGAACTCAATCTTGATCCTTCTGCCATTCTTAGTACGCTCATCAAACTCCCGGAAGTCATCACACCCACCGGCGAAACATTGAACGATACCGAATGGAAGGCATTTATTAAAGTAATAGAAGCAGCGATAGCCGATTTAACATCGCACCGTTTCGAGGAAGGCAAATCACTGGAAGAGGACCTTCTGCTGCGCATTAACAATATCGAAAAACAACAGGCGCAGATAATGGAGCTGGAACCACTGCGTAAAATAAAAATCAAAGAAGGGCTGGTTAAAATGCTGGAAGAAAATGTCGGCAAAGAAAACTATGATGCCAACCGCCTCGAACAGGAAATCATCTATTACATTGAGAAAATTGATATCAGCGAAGAGCAGGTACGTTTGAAAAATCACCTTGATTATTTCCGGAGTATACTGAAGGAAAACATGGAAGAAAAAGGGAAGAAGTTATCTTTTGTGCTGCAAGAGATAGGCCGCGAAATCAATACTACCGGCGCCAAAGCATACGATTCCACCATTCAGAAATGCGTGGTGATCATGAAGGATGAACTGGAGAAGGCGAAGGAACAGGTGCTGAATGCCCTGTAATGCCGGGTTTTGAATAAAGCAATCAATAGCCGTTATAATATCTTATATTATTTTTGCCGCATGAATTTCCTTCAAAAAGCTTGTTCTGTTGTATTTGCCAGCTCGTTGTTGTTGACCGCCTGCGGTTCGGTAGATGTATTTGAAAAAAACATTCCCTTTAAGACCCAGGAATGGTCTTCCGCTGACAAGGCAGTTATTCCATTTGATATTTCCGATACTGTATCCCTGTACAATGTTTATATTGTATTCAGGCATTCCAATGCTTACAGCTTTAATAATCTTTGGCTGAAATGGTCGGTACAGCAACCCGGCAGTGCTTCCGGCAGCACGCAGCAGTTTAACCTGCCCCTGGCCAATAACGAACAGGGGTGGCTGGGTACAGGAATGGATGATATTTACGAACACCGCATATTGATTCAGCCAAGAACATCCTTTAACAAAACAGGTACCTACACTGTTACGATGGAACAAGTAATGCGCCAGGATCCACTAAAGCATGTAATGAATGTCGGCCTGCGTATTGAGAAGATAAAATAAGGCTCGCGTACATGAGTATTTTAAGAAAGAAACGCCTGCAGGTGGCCACGATTGTATACTGGGTACTGCTGGTATACATCATAGCTGCGCTTATTTGGTGGTTCATTGCCTTACAGCAGCAGAACCACCAGATGACTGTATTTAAGAGAGACGAGCTGGTGCTGGCTGATCCAAACTATCTCCAAAAATCTAAAGAGATCACTGAAGAGGAAAAAAGAAAGCGCGCACAGTATATTGGCGAAGGAAGTTTTTTCCTGTTCCTTATACTGCTCGGTGCAGGCTTTGTATACCGAGCGGTAAGACGCCAGTTAAAAATGACATTGCAGCAGCAAAATTTTATGATGGCCATTACCCACGAACTGAAAACACCTATTGCCATTGCCAAGCTCAATCTCGAAACCATGCAGAAGCATAAACTGGAAGAAGCTAGGCAGCAGAAACTTATCCAGTCAACGCTCGAAGAGGCCAACCGCCTGAATATCCTTACCAATAATATCCTGATATCATCGCAACTGGAGGCAGGGGGTTATATACTGGCGGAAGAGGAACTGGATTTTTCATTACTGGCGCAAACCTGTGTACAGGATTTCCATCGCCGCTTTCCCGAGCAGCAAATAACCAGCGCTATTGCTGATGATGTTGATATATCAGGCGATCCTTTGCTGCTGCAAATACTTGTCAATAATTTATTGGAAAATGCAGTAAAATACTCCCCGAAGCAAAAGCCGATAGATATATCGCTGTCGAATGAGCAGGGGAAAATTATATTAAAAGTATCCGATCAAGGGATTGGCGTCCCAGACAAAGAGAAGATGAAAATCTTTGAACGGTTTTACAGGATAGGCAATGAAGATGTAAGGAAAACCAAGGGAACCGGGCTGGGCCTGTATTTATGTAAAAAAATTGCGGAAGACCATAATGCCGACATTCGCGTGACAAACAATCACCCCTCGGGCAGTATTTTTGCCGTGTACTTCAGGTAATGAGCAACGAAACAACCATATTACTGGTAGAAGATGAAGAGAATCTTCACGAGGCGTTAAAGCTGAACCTTGAACTGGAAGGTTACCAGGTGGTATCTGCCATGGATGGCATGCAGGCTGTAAAAGCCATACAGGAACAGTATTTCGACCTGATGATATTGGATATTATGCTCCCGGAAATGGACGGCATTGAAGTACTGGAAACCATACGCGTTCAAAATAACGAAGTGCCGGTACTGATACTAAGCGCGAAAAACACATCGGCCGATAAAGTACTTGGATTGAAAAAAGGTGCGGACGATTATCTTACCAAACCATTCAACCTCGAAGAACTGTTATTGCGGGTGCAGAAACTGATTGAAAAAAATAAAAAACTACTCGACCGGGAAACTATCGGCGACACTTACAATTTTGGCAAAAGCTCGGTTGATTTTAAAGCGCAGGAAGCAGTTACAAAAAATGGAGAGCATATTCAACTCAGCAAAAAAGAAGCAATGCTCTTAAAACTGCTGATAGAAAATAAAAATGAAGTAGTACCCAGGGAAAAAATCCTGCAAACAGTTTGGGGTTATAATGTCTACCCCACTACCCGCACCATCGATAACTTTATCCTCAACTTCCGAAAATATTTTGAAGAGGATAGCCGTAATCCGAAGTATTTTCATTCGGTAAGAGGGGTAGGATACAAATACAGCGAATAAAAACTACGGGTTTTGTCAGGAAATTGCAGCCACCTCCTTCAATATATTTTCTGTTTTGTCAAGCGTTGCCTTCATGTCATTTTCCGAATGCACAGGTGTATACAAGGCCATTTCACATTCCAGTAATACCGATTCCAACTGCGTGATCACTGCCGGGGAAGTATTTTTTTGTTTTAGCAAAGCGATCACCGCAGGTTTATTCAACTGGCTGGAAGTAATGCGCAGTTTTGCTGCCAGCGAATTCCAGATACAGTTGCCAATTTCTTTATAAAACCCGGGGCCATTCATTTCATACAATGCATATTTCGCTCCTTCCAATGGATCAACAACAGGTATCGCTGCCGCAGCCTGTTCTGCTTTTTTAACTGCCAGTGCTGCCTGCTGTTTTCTTTTTCTCCAGGCAAAAAAACCAAGCAATAGCATAATTATAACAGGGATAATCCAAAGAAGCTTCAGCGGATTAAATTGATCGGGAACTGCTATAGCATGGCTGTTATTATCAGTAATTGCAGTCTTTTTTCCGGATGCCTTTGTAACTGTGAGTAGCATCGAATCAGACCGGAGGATTTTATAACTATTGCTGGAGGGGTCGAAATAGGAAAACTCCACAGCAGGTATTGGGTGCTTCCCCGGTTCTTTGATGGTAAACGCATAGTCAAATACTTTAGTCCCGCTGATAGGCGCTATGGATTTGTCAAGCGCTTCTTTTACCGAAGGCTCTGTTGCTTCGATACCAGCAGGCCACGTGATAGCGGGTGCATTAATCAAAGGAAGGTTACCTATGCCTTTTATTTCAACATACAAATGTGCCTGTTCATCAGGTTCCACGGTAAGCCGGTCCATCGAAGCACGTATGGTAAATTTCCCAACTGCTCCGTCAAACGACACTGGTTTGCCATTGGCAGGCAGGGGCTTTACAGTTATAGTGACGGGTTTACTTGCCAGCGTTATGTTCTGTTCTTCCATTTTGCCTTCCGATACGCCATTGATATAATCATCGAGTAATTGTTGCATAGAACTTTTTCCGGAGGCATTGTTGAGCCTGACAAACCGAACGGTATTATCCAGTTCTACCGGGTCGAGTTCAAAACTTCCTTCCTGCAATGGATATAACTGAACTTTCCGAATGAGGTGGACATTAAAAGCTTTGCCATTTATTTTTTCGATACCCGGGTTATTCGATTCAGGTTGTACCATATCATACACGCTGAAACCATTTAATGATGGACGTTTTGTAACGCGGCTCTCTGATTTCAACCTTGAACAAAGTTTATAAGTAGCCACTACTGCTTCACCTTCATAACAGGAGGTTTTACTGACATCGAGTTTCACCAGCAGGTTATTTTTTATCTTATCAGCGATACTTTCACCCGGTTTTAAAATATATTCTTCGTTAACTTCTGGTGGTGATGGTTCCACCGATGGGAAGCCAAAGGGTGAAACATTGGCAGGCTGGCTGGAGTTTTTATTACTTACCATTACCGTACTGCTGTTGCTGCGCATCAGTTTACCATCGATGATAGCCGATGCGCCGGGTATGGTTAGTTTTCCGGTAGTTATGGGCTGCAGCAATAAAATAATGGAATAGTATTGCGTCAGTACACCGTTTATATTGGAAGAACCATTCGACTGAAAAGGCTGTTGCAATAACCTGAACTGTTTGAAGACTGGTACATTGAATTGATCAATCGACTTGGCGTTTTCAATGACATATTGCACCTGAAGGTTATCGTTCCGGTTGATTTGTGTTTCATTTACAATAGCAGTAAACCTCACCTGGGCCGGAAGAAAAACAGGTAACAATAAAATGGCGATTGGTATAATTCTCCTGATAAGCATGTATTTTTTCCTTTCCCGGAACGGGGAATGCAAATATAAACTTCTCCATTTGCCCTGCTAAATGAACTTGCGGTTAAAAGGCTGTTAAATGGGATTAGAGGTCGCCCAACTGCGGTCTCAGCACAATATCCTCTACACAAGCCTGTGCGGAAAGCTGCGATGCAGCATATACCATCTTCGCAATATCATTGGCCTCCATGATGCGTTTGGGGTCAACACCGCTATCACTCCAGGAATCGGTATAGGCAGCACCGGGCAGTATAGCAGTAACTTTTATACCATAATGCTTCATTTCTTCGCGGAGATTTTTTGAGAAACCAAGCAAAGCAAATTTGCTGATGCTGTATGCGCCGCCATTGGAGTAAGCCTGCAGGGAGGCAATCGAACACATATTGAAGATATGGCCGCTTTTGCGCTGCATCATGGCCGGGAGCAAACGGCGTGTCAGATGATAAGCACTGGTAAGGTTGGTGGCCAGCATCGTCTCTAATGCATTGTCAGGTTCATTGTATACAGAACCGGGAACGAACGATCCCGCATTGTTCACCAGCACATCTACCGTATAAGCATTTTTTAATACCCAGTCACCGAATTCCTGGGCATCTTCCTTTTTGCTGAGATCCCTGGCTTTTGCCTTTATTTTTATACCGGGGTAACGGGTCAGCAATTCTTCCATCGCTTTATACAGGGCCACTTCATTGCGCGAACACATATAAAGATGATGTCCATTGGCTGCAAACATTTCCGCAATGGCCCGTCCAAAACCTTTCGATGCACCGGTAATAACTATATTCATAGCAGTTGGTTGTAAGAATAAAAATAAAAGCGACCAGTAAAGGTACTGATCGCTTGCTATAAAAATCGTTTGCTTCGTTAAGACCGAGTAGAGCTATTGTTCAGGTCGCCATTGTCATTGACCGCATAATTTTCTTCTTTCTTTCGGCCGTTGAGTTGTTGTGCCCAGCAAAGAGAAAAGAAATGACAGGTAATTTTCCGGACAAATTTTTTTATGGATTGAAAAGTAGGATATAAAAAAATATTCGTGATTTTTACAGGATGAAGACCTACAAACACCTGTTTTTTGATCTGGATCATACACTTTGGGATTTTGAAGCGAATAGCCGGCAAACCTTGCAGGAACTATATATAAAAATGAACCTTGCACAAAGAGGCGTAGATGATTTTGACCGCTTTCACAAAAATTATCTGGTGCACAATGATAAACTCTGGGACAGGTATAGAAAAGGCTATATCAAAGTGGATGAACTGCGCTGGAAAAGAATGTGGCTCACCTTGCTTGATTTCAAAATCGGCAATGAAGCGCTCGCCCGTGAAATGGGTGTTCTATTCCTTGACTCACTGCCCACACGAAAATTATTATTCCCACATACGGTTGAAGTACTTGAATACCTGGCGGGAAAAAAATATGCATTGCACCTTATTACCAACGGTTTTGAGAACACACAACACAGTAAGTTGAAAAACTCGGGACTGGATAAATTTTTTAAAGAAATCATTACCTCGGAAGGAAGCAATAGCTTAAAACCACAGAAAGCTATTTTTGATTATGCACTGCAAAGAGCGGGTGCCAATATTGATGAAAGCATTATGCTGGGAGATGACCTTGAGGTAGATATTGCCGGTGCGCGCAATGCCGGTCTCGATCAGGTATATGTCAACCATTTGAATATTGCGCCCAGTATTCAGCCAACTTACTCGGTTCGATCATTAAAAGAACTGGAAGATATTTTTTAACCAGCTTCCATAAAAAACCCTTCGTGCATTGCTACCGAAGGGTTTACCTGTAATTTGATTTGAATTAAGATTTTTTCTCTTCTGCGCTCTTCTTTCCGCAGCACTTACCATCCTTGCTGCAGGTTTTCTTTGCTTTCGCTTTTCCTTTTCCATGATCGTCGTGAGCAAATGCTACACCGCTCACCAGGAATGCAGCCGTGGCAAGTAATAATAATTTCTTCATGATGATACTGTTTTTGATATGCTAATATAATGCTTTAAAACGATCTGCAAAAGCCAAAAAAACTATAAGGTAGCCAATACGGTAACGCCACCCTGAACGGTTTGATTGAGCTGTACGTCTACCTTTGTTCCAACAGGTAATAAAACGTCTACACGGCTGCCAAAACGGATAAAACCCAGTTCGGCATTTTGCTCTACTTTCTGACCGGGCTGCAGGTAATTGATGATGCGTTTAGCCAATGCACCTGCTATCTGTTTTACCAGTATTTCGCCTTTGGCATGTTTGATAACTGCGCTGTGCCGTTCATTTTCTGTCGACGATTTGGGATTCCATGCTACCAGGTACTTGCCTTTATGGTATTGGTTGTATACCACCTCCCCACTCACCGGGTTGCGGTTCACATGTACATTGGCCGGGCTCATAAAGATGGAAATCTGTAACCGCTTTTCTTTAAAATATTCTTCGTCAAACATTTCTTCTATCACCACTACCTTACCATCTGCAGGGGCAATGACTTTATTCTCCCCTTTGGTAAGTGTTCGGTTGGGAATCCGGAAAAAAGAAATAATAAACAGCAGCAGGCCAAAAGTGATGATGAAAATTAACCAGCTCAGCCAGGGATAGTGAAAACTGATAAAATAAAAAGACAGGAGGTTAATAACGGCGAAAATGATAACAGTAAAAGCAATGATCTTATAACCTTCTTTGTGAATATACATGTTGGATTATTGAAACGCAAAAATAAGATAAATAAAGGCTTTTTAATGCGGTTGTGTACGATTGTAAATGCCTGCGCTGCTTGTTGAAAATACTATTTCATCAGCAGGGTTACATAGAGCCATACAAATGGTATGGCGATTAACAAAGAATCGAACCTGTCGAGGAAACCTCCATGACCGGGCATAATGGATCCGCTGTCTTTTACACCTGCCAGTCTTTTCAGTTTGCTTTCCAGTAAATCGCCCGCAGTACCAAATACAGCAGCGATTGCAGCAATGGCTGCGCCATCTGCCCAGCTAAATCCAAGCCAGTATGCTGTTATTGCGATGGTTACTACACACAGCACGGCACCACCGATGGTTCCCTCCCAGGTTTTTTTGGGTGATATTTTTGAAAATGGTGTTTTGCCAATCAAGGAACCAACAATATATGCCATCGTATCATTTATCCAGATAGATATAATAATGGCAAGTGGTATCACATAACCCAAATTGTAGGAATGACCGTTACCCGTAATCCAAACCTGATCCATAGAACGGAGGTTCATCAGCAATCCCCAGCTTAATGAAATATACAGCAGCCCAAAAGCAGAATGACCAATATTTTTTAACTCAAGGTGACGTGCAAACAATAACTCTATGATGGGCAGCAGAAAAACAAAAATAATTCCCAGCCACCAGCCGATGGCTGGTAAACGAACACCAAAAAAATGCATCGCATCGCTGGTACAGTAGAGCATGAAGCACCAGCCAGCCAGCATAACGCCATATTTGTGAAATGGCGTTATCTCTTTGTAATTAGGATCGATCAGCGATACCAGTTTCTGGTATTCAAACCAGCAACCGAAATGGATGACGGTAAAAAGAATAAAGAAACTCCATTGGTTTACCAGCAGCCCCGCCAGCATAACGATTACAAAAATGACTGCGGTAAGCGCCCTTGTTTTAAACGTTGCAATGTTTAGTGCCATACAATAAATTAAAATCAGGCAAGCGTGGAAATTCCGGAAGGCCCGTCCATAGGAGGTATTTTTTCTACCAGCCGTTTGGTACAAACCATTTTATACAACCTGATTAATATGATTACCAGGATAAGAGAAGGCAGGCCCCACCAAATCGGAATATTAGTATCGTCTGCTAAATCCTTGATGGGCTTGCCATGCGTACTTAGGTAATACATATAGGTAACAGCCATTGCATTGTTCAGGAAATGTGCAGCGGCAGACATCCAGATGCTTCTGGAGTAATAAAACAGGTAGCCAAGTATAATACCCAGTGCAAACCTTGCAAGCAGCCCGTAGTAAGAAAAATGAAAAATGCTGAATATAAGGCTGGTCACGATAATGGCAGCCGCAGGGTTCTTAAACCAGCGTATTAATTTTTGTTGCAGGCTTCCGCGGAACAAAGTCTCTTCAAACAATGCGGGAAGCAGGGCCAGTACGATCAGTGATACGATGTATTCACCACCATTGCGGATAATGCCCAGGCTTTCCATTTGCGAATTGTAAGTGTCCTCGAGTTTTTTGAAATATGTTTCCCAGGATGCAGGAATTGGGATGAGCATATTCAATTCACCGAGTGAACTCACCAGCGGCAAACTGAAAAGAAGAATTGCTACCACCAGTAATAATTGTTTTGCATTAAAACCCTCTGCATACCCCAGCCATTTAAACGGCTTGCGGCTCATGAGCATACCACCCGCTACTGCGGGAACAAATATGCCTACCAACGTGGATACAAACTGAACAATCCGCGCCGCGCTGGCAAATTGCGGATTGACAATATCCTTTTCCATGGAGAGCAATGGCCTGCCGGTCATGCCAGACCAAATACCCAGTGAGATAACCCCACCGATGATAAGCCCTACGGGAACAAATACCAGTAAAACCAATAAAAAAGCGCTGGCGGGAGAAGTATTCCTGTTTTCTGTGTATTCAAACATAATGCTTACAAGATAAGTAGTAAATTTGCCGTTCTTTTAGAAGATGGTAACCATTGGCAAGATACAACTTCCTGATTTCCCACTGTTACTTGCTCCCATGGAGGATGTAAGCGACCCGCCATTTCGTGCCGTGTGCAAGGACAAGGGTGCTGATTTAATGTATACAGAATTTATTTCATCAGAAGGTTTGATCAGGGATGCCATCAAAAGCCGGCAAAAGCTGGACATTTTCGATTATGAGCGGCCGGTAGGCATACAGATTTTTGGCGGCGATGAAGAAAGCCTCTCGCTGGCTGCAAAGATTGTGGAAGTGACCAATCCCGACTTACTGGACATAAATTTTGGCTGCCCCGTAAAAAAAGTCGCACTGCGTGGCGCCGGTGCAGGTGTGCTGAAAGATCTTGATCTGATGGTCCGGCTGACCAGCGCCGTGGTGAAATCAACATCATTGCCGGTGACGGTAAAGACGCGGTTGGGTTGGGACGATAATTCAAAAAACATTGAAGAGGTAGCAGAACGCCTGCAGGACGTCGGTATTAAGGCATTGGCCATTCATGGTCGTACAAGGACTCAGATGTACAAGGGTGAAGCAGACTGGACATTGATTGGAAAAGTAAAAAACAACCCGCGCATCATGATCCCGGTTTTTGGTAATGGCGATATTGATTCTCCCGAAAAAGCATTGGAATATAAAAACCGGTATGGTGTTGACGGCATCATGATTGGCCGCGCAGCCATCGGTTATCCCTGGATATTCGATGATATCAAGCATTATATAAAAACGGGAGAACATTTACCTGCACCAACAATAGAAGACAGGGTAGCAGTGTGTCGTAAGCATTTGCATAAATCTTATGAATGGAAAGGCCCGGTGGTCGGCATATTTGAAATGCGCCGTCACTATGCAAATTATTTGAAGGGGCTGCCCAATATAAAAGAGTACCGCTATAAACTGGTTACCTTAAAAACAGTGGAGGAAATAGAAGAAGTACTCGACGATATTGTAAAAACCTACAGCGGTTATACATTCGAAAAAACACCGATCGAATTGATCAATTACCACGAAAAATGCCCGGTGAATTGATTACATCTGTTTATTGAGAAAACTTTCTAACCCTTTTGTATATTCCAGTGCACGCTTTTCTGCGAAATAATCTGCGCCCAGCATCAGCAGCGCCTGTATCATCAAGGTAAGCCCGAGGCCATACCAAAAATGCTGTGAAGGATATGGTCTGTAGTAAAACAACAGGCCCGCACCGATAATGGCCAGTGCAATTTCCGTATAGCGGTAGAGTACAAAATTTCGGTTCACCCCTTTCATTCTTGGCAACTCGGTATTCTTCAACTGGTCAGTATTCATATCGTATGCATACACATTGCGGACGCGGTCCTCATCGCTTCTTTTGTATACTGAAATACCCACCACTATTTGTATGATACCCACCAGCAGCAATGGAATAGCGGCTCCTTTGTAGAAATTTGTTTTGAGAATGAAAAAGAAAGCAAGCGCCAGTAATACCGCTATAATACCAATCACCAGGAAGACAAGGCTCTCCTGTTTTTCCGCCATAAAATATTTTTCAATATCAGCTTTGGTAAACATGGATAAATGTTTACAGGAAGATAAGCATTAATTGCAATGCCTTCCGCAATTCCTACGGCTGTTGATTGATAGAATTTATTATGGTATCGCTTAACGGTGTTACGGAAGGACCGAAGTAATGAATGAGCTTCCCGTTTTCGTCGACCAGGTACTTGGAGAAATTCCAGGTGGGTGCCTGTTTGTTCCACCCATTTTTTGCAGTATCCGTCAGCCATTGAAATACTTCGTGCTGACCGGTATTTTTTTTCACCACCGTTTTTTCCATCATGGGAAAGCTGACGCCATAATTTGCTTTGCAAAAAGCAGCTATCTCCTGGTTACTGCCCTTTTCCTGTTCTTTAAAATCATTGGCAGGAAAACCAACAACCACCAGGCCGCCCTTGTATTGCTGGTATAATTTTTCGAGTTCTTCGTATTGATTGGTATATCCACAATCAGAAGCTGTATTGACCAGTAACACTTTTTTCCCTTTCAATGATTCGAATGGAAAAGATTTGCCATCAATGGTCGTGCTGTGCAGCGAATAAAATGATACCGGTGGCACAACCGTTTTATTTTCCAGTTTATCCGTATTCCTTCCCGTAATACGCGTGATCCACACAAATGCGGGGTAAACAGCTTTCAGTATTCTTTGTCTGCCTGTCATATCATGATTATTTCTGGTAACAATGGCCACATAGCCTGCAAAGCAAACGATCAGCATTAATAAAACAATACCGGTTCGTTTTAGTTTGCTGTGGCGGCTATTCTTCTTCATAAAATTTATTTCACCAGTATTATACCGTTTTAGCGGATAAATTTCTTAAACAGCCATAATCGTCCCTTAAATGGCGGGTATTTAAAAGAGGGGTCAAACCAGGAAGGTGTCTTCAATAATGGCTTTTGCCTTGTAAAGGTATCGAAGGTAAACTTACCGTGGTAACTGCCAAGGCCGCTATTGCCCACACCACCAAACGGGAGATGGTGATTGGTAAAATGCCAGTCGGTATTATTGATACAACCGCCGCCAAAAGGTATATTGTCAACCCATTGCTGCTCTTTTTCCGCTGAAGCAGTAAAAAGATAGAATGCCAGTGGATTGGCATTAGCTTTTACCACCTGCATGGCTTCTTCTGTTGTACGGTAACTTATCACTGGCAGCAAGGGTCCGAATATTTCTTCTTTCATGATGGGTGCGTCCAGTGTTATATTGTCAATAATGGTCGGAGAGATGTATAATTTGCTTTTATCGTACGTACCACCATAAATAATCTTTCCCGTGTTGAGATAGGTCAGCAGTTTGTCGAAACGTTTTTCGTTGATGATTTTTCCATAGTCATAACTGGCGGATGCATCAGCGCCGTAAAAACCTGCAATACATTGTTTCATTTTTTCCAGCAATGCATCCTTGACCAATTCATGAACCAACAGGTAATCGGGCGCAATACAGGTTTGCCCGACGTTTAAAAATTTCCCCAGTACAATCCGCCTGGCAGCGCTTGACAATGAGGCATCGCTTTCAACAATGGCGGGGCTTTTACCGCCGAGTTCAAGTGTAACGGGCACCAGGTCTTTTGCGGCGAGCTGATAAATAATTTTTCCCACCGGTATACTGCCGGTATAAAAAACATGGTCAAAACGAAATGCATTCATCATAGCAGGGACTAACTCCGCGCCATCACCGCTAACTACTTTGATATAGTCTTCCGAAAATGTTTGCACAATTATTTTTTCAATAATAGCAGCAGTGGCCGGGGCCAGTTCGGATGGTTTTACCACGATGCAATTACCGCCTGCGATTGCACCCACCACTGGAATCAGTGATAACTGCAGGGGGTAGTTCCACGGAGCGATGATCAATACTACACCAAGGGGATCACGGTATATTTTACTGGAAGAAGGCAGGTTTACCAAATCGACACCGGCTGATACAGGCCGCATCCATTGCTTCAGGTTTTTGATGGTGACGTTGAGTTCAGCCAGCAGCAACCCAAGTTCAGATGCATAAGCTTCTTCCGGGCTTTTCTTAAGATCGGCATACAGCGCTTCGTTGATTTCCTTTTCATGGCGGATGATTGTCTCCCTGA
Source organism: Chitinophagaceae bacterium (assembly GCA_044223995.1). Taxonomy (GTDB): domain Bacteria; phylum Bacteroidota; class Bacteroidia; order Chitinophagales; family Chitinophagaceae; genus JACMLD01. The sequence goes on along the minus strand of JBGALE010000002.1, from coordinate 802,386 downwards.
ATTTTTTTAACTGCTGTATGCGAGCGTCATAACTACGTGTTGCGCCACTGTCAAAATAACGGCGTATACTTGCAAGCATCGTTGGTATTGAAAGATTGTTCATAATAATGGTTTGAATACTTGGCTATTCCCATTGATGGTAAGCTAAGAAAGTTTTCGGAGTGCCAGTATATTACCTAACATTTTAGCGGTTCTTATAAGATTCTCTTTTGTGTGTGCAATAGCTGTGGGCATATCAACCGGTTCATGACTGATGGGTAGGAGTGCGTCAAAAAATTCATTGAGCAAAGGTTCGTTTCCGGCAGGGACCCGGCCGGCTATACCAATCACCGGTATTTTTTTTTGTTTTGCTTTTTTTGCCACGCCCCAGGGCGCTTTTCCCTGCAATGTTTGTATATCAATACTGCCTTCCCCGGTTATCACCAGTTGTGCTTTTTGTAAGGATGCATCAAAATTTGTTTTCCCGAGGAAATAATCAATACCATTCACCAACTGTGCACCCAGGAAGACATGCATTGCAGCGGCTACACCACCAGCAGCGCCACCGTGTTTGATGGTTGACAAATCTTTTCCTGTTTGCCGCAATGTTACATCCCGCAATTGCGACAAAGCAGCTTCCAGCAATAGCACGTCTTTTGGTGTTGCACCTTTCTGCGGACCGAATACAGATGCAGCACCATTTTGGCCCAGCAATGTATTATCGACATCGCACATGACTAGTATAGCAGCGGATATTTTTAGTAATGCACCTGTATCAATGGTATGTAATTCAGTTAGCCTTTCCGGTAAATCAGGCAACTCATTGCCTGCCGTATCTAAAAAGCGGGCGCCAAGGGCTTGCAAAATACCTATGCCACCATCAACTGTAGCACTGCCACCAATGGCGATGATGACTTGCTGAATACCCTTTTCCAAAGCATGGTGCAACAGTTGTCCTGTGCCGAATGAAGTTGCGCGCAAGGGGTTATATTCTTCTTTTTTCAGTAAGCACAAACCAGAGGCGGCTGTCATTTCTATAACTGCTGTATTTCCATTATCGATGAGGCCGTATGAACTATTAATATTTCTTCCCAACGGGTCTTTGACGGTCACTTTAATTTCTTCCCCGGTAAATTTATGTATCAGCAAAGCGCCCGTGCCATCACCACCATCACCCACGGGAAAACATTCCGTGGTACAGCCGAGATTGCTTTGCAGCAAACCTTCTTCTATCGCTGCAGCTACATGGCTGGCGCCGAGACTGTTCTTAAATGCATTGGGTGCAATGAGTATGTGCATGGCAGGTTATAACATGAATAAAGATACGAGATACAATACCAGCAATGATATGAAGCCCATGATGGCGGTGGATACAGTATATACTTTCAGCATACTGTTCATATCCAGTTTTGAGAATTTTGCAATGACCCAGAAATAGGCATCATTGGCATGGGATAACAGCATAGAGCCGGCACCCATGGACAAAACCGCGATTAATTTTCCATTAGCGCCGTCCAGCCCCAGTGATGGCAGCAAAGGCTGTATGATCGATGCTGCAGTAATAATTGCAACGGTGGAAGATCCCTGTGCTGTTTTTAATATAGCAGCAAGCAGGAAGGGAAATAATAAACCCAAACTCGCCAGCGGTACAGCGTTTCCAAACTGCTGGCCAATTTTAGCAGAAGCGAGTATTGCACCAAATGCTCCGCCGGCACCAATGATAACCAGTATACCACCTGCTTTTTCTGCCGCTTCCTGTAATAGTTTGCCAAGCTCAGATTTTGTCCATGATCGTTTGCAGAAAAAGGCAAGCAATATCCCAACTGATAAAGCAATCACAGGATCGCCCAATACTGAGAAAAAACGAACAGCATAAGAATTGTTGGTATGTTCTACCGATAGGAATGATTTTATGCCGATTAAAACAATTGGAATAAATACCGGGAGAAATGCCAGGATAACAGATGGGCCGCTGCTATTTTCTTCCTGCACGATTTCTTCGTGTATAGCGGGCAATTGAATTTTTTTTCCGGCATAGTTCGCCCACCAATAACCTGCTATCATGGCAGGAAGCGCCACAATAATTCCAGCCAAAATTAATTTTCCAAAATCAACACCTATTGTTACGGCAGCAGCCGTAGCACCGGGATGCGGTGGTATCAGGCAATGAACCGAATACAAACCGGTTGCCAGTGATACACTCATGGTGACCATTGAAATGCCGGTCTTCTTTGCCATGGATTGGTTCAAACCACTCAGCACGATATAACCTGAATCACAAAAAATAGGGAGACCAACAATAAAGCCGCTGATGCTCATAGCCAGCGAAGCATGCTTATCGCCTGTCTTTTTTAAAATATAAGCAGCCATTACCTTAGTACTGCCCGTGTATTCCAGTAAAACGCCCAGCGCGGTTCCCAGCACAATGATAAAGCCCAGCGATTTCATAATATTTCCAAAACCTTCTTTTGTAGTGGAAATAATGTCTGCAAAAGGCATTTGTATACCGAGGCCAACAATAAAACATGCAATGAATAACGCAAAGAAAGCATGCACACGAAAACGGGTGGTGAGCAGAATAATCACTCCAATGCCAATAGCAAGAAAAATTAAAACCTGTGCAAAGGAAGCTGTCATGGTAGTGGTTTGAATGTTCAAAGCAACAACTATTTTACCAATGATACTTCAGCAGGAAGGAAAGAAAATATTTCCTGTACCTTCAGGGTACAAGCATTTGCCGAATGAAACTATTACCTGTATATGTTGTATTGCCATTGGTACTGTGGTGCTCAGTTGTATGCGCTCAAAAGGCAATTAAAGTAGTATCGCCCGATAAATCGATTGAATTTTCATTCGCACTGAAGGAAAAACAGCCAGGATATTCAGTAAGCTACAAGAAATCGTTGCTGATAGATAATGCTTCATTAGAGCTGGTATTTGGCAACGGCACTTTCAATAATAACATCCGTGTTCAAAAACCTGTCTTCCGGGAAGGAAAAGAGCAGTACGAATTAATTGTTGGTAAAACAAAACAGGTCAGTGAATCCTACAACGAAGCCATTATACCGCTCGGTGAAATAGTTTCTCCATTCCGGCAAATACAATTGGTGGTACGGGTATTCAACGATGGAGTGGCATTCCGTTATGAATTGCCTTCACAAAAAAACTGGAGTTCTTTTCATTTGCTTGAAGAAAATACAAGTTTTCATTTCAACGGTAATCCAACGGTACATACATTGTTTCTTCCTTCTTTCACTTCTTCGCATGAAGGATATTATACAACCATCCCATTTGCCAGTATAAAAGAAGATACACTGATGGATATGCCAACGCTGTTTGAATTTCCCGGCAATGTATATATGGCGATTACCGAAGCGGCATTGCGCGATTATGCAGGCATGTACCTGGTCAAACACAATGGTGTATTGACCAGCAAATTGTCACCCCTGCCCAACCAGGATAAAATAAAAGTTGTTGCAACACTACCGCACCACAGCCCCTGGCGGGTAATGATGATCAGCGACAGGGTCGGAGCCTTGATTGAGTCAAACATATTAACCAACCTGAATGAACCACTGGCAATAAAAGATGTTTCATGGATAAAACCGGGTAAAACAACTTTTCCCTGGTGGAATGGTAATGTACTCCCTGATACCATCAACGCACCGGGTAATAATTTCGTCACTGCCAAATACTATATTGATTTCTGCGCACGCAACCAGATACAATACCATTCTGTCGTGGAATATGGATTGCATGAATGGTACACAAACGATGGTGTAAGTTTTATGCCCGGTCCGCATGCAGACGTTACCAGGCCGGTGCCCGGACTGGACATGAAAGAAATTTGTGATTATGCAGCCACAAAAGGTGTTGGTGTTCGTGTATGGGTGCATTGGGCTGCACTATACCCGAAACTCGATTCGGCCTTTGCCATTTTTGAAAAATGGGGACTACAGGGAATGATGGTTGATTTTATGGACAGGGACGATCAGCAGATGGTAAACATACAGGAAGAGATATTACAAAAAGCTGCAGTGCACCACCTCCATATTCAATTTCACGGCGCATACAAGCCTACTGGTATGAACCGTACCTACCCGAATGAATTTACGCGCGAAGGAACTTTAAATTATGAAGTCAATAAATGGACCGATGAGGGGCTCGGCCCGGATCACGATATTAATATTCCTTTTACCAGGATGCTGGGCGGTTCCACAGATTATCATTTAGGTGGTTTTCGCGCCGTGCCGAAATCGAAATTCCGCGCGCAATACACGAGGCCGCTGATGCTGGGTACCCGCTGCCATATGCTGGCCATGTATGTGGTGCTGGAAAATTATCTCGGAATGGTATGCGATTATCCCGAAGCATACGAAGGCCAGCCGGGTTTTGAATGTATCCGGGAAATACCAACTGTCTGGGATGAAACAAAAGTGCTGGATGCAAAAGTGGGGGAATACATCACCATTGCCCGGAGAAAGGGGGATGACTGGTTTGTGGGAACCATTACCAATCATGCTGCCAGGCAAATAAAGGTGCCATTTGGGTTCTTACAAGAGGGAAAATATACCGCCGATATTTATACGGATGCAGGCGATACAGACGTTAACCCAAACCATTTGAATAAGCAAACGATCGCGGTTACCAGGGAAATGGTTCAAAACATTGGCATAGCGCCTGGCGGTGGAATGGTTATACACCTGCGGAAAAAGGAATAGGCGACAATTTATTCAAGGGAAGCATTGCCATCAATATACTTAAGATTGTATTTGAACTGGCTCAGCCGCCAGCCATTAGAACTCCGTACCGCTTTCAAATCATAGCTACCTATAAAACTCCTGGTCAAACCTTTAGTGGCCGACTTTCTGAAATGCTGCGCCATTGCATAAGCATAAATACTGGCTTCATTACCATTTACTGAAATAAGGTAATGCCCGGCCTGGTGGTGCACAGCATCCAGGCCGGAGAATCCCTGTTTCCAGGCATCGCAGATGGCAACGGCTTTCATGCGGGCAGGTGCGCCGCCACCGGCGCTGCTCATATCAAACCATAGTTCATCTTCAAAAACTTCCTGCAGCAACAGCGGCCATTGCTGTGCATCGGTATACATGAAAAGTTTGTTGGCCAGTTCGGCAAGTTCCTGTTTGTCGGCAATAAGAATTGTATTCATCGGGAAGTGGTTTCTTTTTATTACACCGGGAAAACAAGTTTGTTCATTTATACATTCTTTAACCAAGCCGGTATTGCAAATTATTTTCCATCCTGCTACATTCACACAAATATTTCCCCAAAACATTATGGACCCCGACACCGCGGAAGTACAGCAAGCCACTTCCCACATTATCAAAGCAACCTTATTGTTTGCTGCCCTGGCCGCTTGCCAGAGACTGGGCACCGAACCATTAAACACCAGCAGTAATTCAGTTGATTCAAAAAAAGAAGTGGTATCCAACCATGAACGTCCACCTGCAAAAAAGAAGAAGAAAAAAATTTACCTCACTTTCGACGATGGCCCCAACAGGGGCACAAGAAAAGTGTTAAGTATTATGCAGCAGGAAGAAGTGCCGGTAACATTTTTTATTGTTGGTGAACACGTATTTGCCAGTATCGGCCAGCAGGAAACCTGGGACAGTTTAAAAATGGCAAAGCAGATTGAATTGTGCAACCATAGTTACACGCATGCATGGAACAATCACTATGAATCTTACTATGATCATCCCGATTCCGTCGTGCAGGATTTTAAACGAAGCCAGGACAGCTTGCACCTGGACAACAATATTTGCCGGACGCCGGGACGAAATGTATGGCGGATCGATACCTTGCACTTTACTGATTTAAAAAAAACGAGGGAGGCAGCCGATTCATTACAGCGGGCGGGTTTTGCAATAATGGGTTGGGATTTGGAATGGCATTACCGTGCAAGTGATTTATCACTGGAAAATACAGCAGATGATTTATTGCGCCAGATAGACAGTGTTTTCGAACATCACCGTACCAGGTCGCCGGAACACCTGGTGTTGCTGGCGCACGACCAGGTATATGCCGATGCCGATGATTCGGTAGAACTGCACAATTTTATCAGGAAGCTAAAAGGCCGTGAAGAGTATGAAATAGAGTTGGTCAGTAAGTACCCGGGAATAAAATTGCAATGAAAAGGAGTTTTTTTTGAATCAGTCAACTGGTTTGAAAATATATTCATCCAGGTAGTTAATACCTGATTCTTTTAATAGTTCCCTGTATTCTTCAATAAATTTTTTCTTAGTATGGTGTTGTTCCTGGTTCATGATATAGGCAATGATATTATGTAAGTTTCTTGTTGAGCAGGAAAAAGCGCCATAACCCGCCTGCCAGTTAAACTTTCCGGCAATGAATCTTTTTTTATTGATCCATTCCGAAGAATCGCCTTTAACACATCTCATCAGGTTAGAAATGGATTCTTCAGGGTGAAGGCCAACCAACAGGTGAAGATGATCAGGCATTCCGTTAATGGCAATTAGTTTGTGCCTGCGATTTTGTACAATACCTGTAATGTATTTATATAAATCTTCCTTCCAGGAAGGGAGAATAAGACATTGCCTGTTTCGGACACAAAAGACAAAATGAATGTGTAGCTGCGTGTAGGTATTGGCCATAAGATTATATTCAAAAGGCTGGATTTATGTACTTAAATTAAGAAAGATTTCTTATAACCTCCAGGTAGAATGTTTTCTGGAATAAATTGATCAGGGATATATTTTGCCCCTACGGGGCAAAACAAAATTCACATGATGCTCTAAAAATATTTTGACCCAAATGGGTCAGGAGATATAAATGTCTGGTTAGTATTTTCAATAAGGGAAAATAATATTTCTGTAATATCCGGTCAAAGCCAACCTGCGTAGCGATAAAATCATTGTGATCAGGCGAACGTTTTGCCCCTACGGGACAAAACAAAATTCACATGATGCTTCTAAAAATATTTTGGCCCAAATGGGTCGGGAGATATAATTGTCTGATTAGTGGTTTCAATAAACGCTATCATGATTCTGGCATCGACGAGGTAAATCCATAATGGGTGAAGATAAAACCATTGTGATTAAGTCTATATTTTGTCCCGTAGGGACAAAACGAAATTCATATAATGTTTCAAAAAATTTCTTGACCCTATTGGGTCAGGAAATAAATCTCTCCCTGGTAATATTACCGATAAAGAAAAAATTTTTTTACCCCTCCGATAAGCTTGATACCCCGGGGTAAAATACGTGTGTAGATGAAGGAAGTTAATAAATCTGTCGGTCGCACACATGCAGCTAATACCCCGTAGGGGCATCATACTTGTAGAAAAGATTTCCTAAACCATTTTTGTGCCGTAGGTACAAAATCTAAAAATCACCAATCAGAAACCAATATTATCGCACCATAGCCTTATAGATCGCTTCCATGATCTTTGGTCGGATATTCATTTGCGATAGTTTATTGTTATTTCCACCTTCAGGGTTGACACGGTTGGATAAAAATATAAACGTCAGGTGATACACCGGGTCAATCCATACACAGGTGCCCGTATAACCGGTATGCCCAATTGTCTGTGGCGATGCTGATAATGCAGGATAGGGCTCCTTCCTGGTGGCATTGTCCTTTTCCGGCTTATCGAATCCCAACCCCCTTCTGCTGTTGGCACTGTGGTATTGTGAAAAATAATCGATCGTTTCTTTTTTGATAAACTGCTGCCCGTTGAAGCTGCCGCCATTCAATAACATTTGCGATAGCACTGCCAAATCATAAGCATTGCTGAATAAACCCGCATGACCGGCTACTTCTCCAAACATGGCCGAACCGGGGTCATGCACATCACCCCACAGCAATTGCTGGCGAAAACCCAGCTCTTCTTCCGTCGGTGCTATATTAGTTAACGGGAAACGCTCTGTAGGCCGAAACCCTGTTGCAACCAAATGCAATTTGTCATAAAAATTTTCCTTTGCATATTGGTCCAGCGGTCTTCCACTGATGGCTTCCACAATTTTTCCCAGGAAAATAAAATCATTATCACTGTAAATATAATTGCCCTGTGGCCCCAGTGGGCATTCCAGTATTCTCTTGTACATCGTATCCACCCAGTCATTGCGCATGTACATATTATTTGCTACCCTGATCTTATGAAGAGAATCGGGGCGGTAAGCGAAATATAAACCGGAAGGAATGTTGCCACGGGAACTGTCAACTGTTTCTTTATAAAAAGGTATGAAGGACTTTAGCCCTGCCTGGTGCAGCAATACATCAAACAGCTTTAATTTTTCTTTATTGGTTCCTCTTGTCCAGGGTAAATAATCACCAAGCGTTTTGTTAATATCGAGTTTGCCTTCATCATACAATTTCATTACTGATAAAGTGGTTGCCATAATTTTTGTTACCGATGCCATATCATAGATGGTTTCGCGGTAAACCGGCCTTGTACTATCGTAGGTAAAGAAGCCATAAGATTTATCAAAAACAATTTTACCATCTTTCGCTACCAGTACCACGCAGCCTGGATAAGCATGTTTGAGGATACCATCGTTTGCAATCGAATCAATGATATTAAGTTTTGCTGAATTCAGTCCAACATTTCCCGGTGCGGTTTCCTCCATCAATTTTGTAGCAATGATGCCGGTGCCATAAGGAAACGATGGACAAACGGTTACAGGCAACTTGCCTTTTGCCACAAACTGGCCGTTCAGCAGATCGGCCGCAGTATTTTGTATCACCTCATCATCATCATAACAGGCAACCAATGTTTTGGCGTCACAGAAATTTTTTACCACATAAGGGTTTCCAAAAGCAAATGTGATGGTTGGAAATTGTTGTTGTAAAGATTTAATCAGGGAGAGAGTAGTACTGCTGATGCCAAAATTATTGGCGGGATAGCGGGCATAATTATGCAAGCCGATCACCACCACATCATACCGGTTTCTTATGAGGTCGAGAAGTGATGACGCTTTCGAACTGTCGAGTTTATAATCGAAATAATACACATGCGCCTTATAATCATTGCGCATCCGTTTTGCAAAAGCATTGTCCTCTGTTAACCCGAAACCGATATAGGCAACTTTTTTCCGGCTGTTTACGGGCAATGGATAGACAAAAGGTTCGTCATTGCGCAATAATGTCAATGCATTTTCTGCAATCGTTTTTTTCATAGCAGGTATACCTGCGTTAATGTCTTCTGTGATATGATAGGTTTCTACCGGATCAATATTGGCAAGACCATACTGGTATTTGGCGTAGAGTACTTTTTTTACGTGCGCATCAATGTCAGCCCAGCTCAGCTTTTTCTTTCGGATCGCTTTTTTAGTTCTCGCAATAGCGTCGGCAATATCATTTGGCAAACAAAGCATATCATTTCCCGCTATCAACGCTTGTAACGAACCTTCACCGTCTGGAAAATATTTTGTCAGGCCTTTCATTTCAAGTGCATCGGTAAACGTGATGCCGTTGAAACCAAGTTCATTTCGCAATAAACCTGTTACATTATTATATGAGATGGAAGTTGGGCGGTTGGCGGTATTGTCGATGGCAGGAACACTCAGGTGTGCTACCATAACGCCACCCACACCGGCTTTTATCATTTCACGGAAGGGATATAATTCTAAAGAATCCAGTTGTTCTTTCGTTTTATTAATTACCGGAAGATCTTTGTGTGAATCCACAGATACATCGCCATGGCCGGGAAAATGTTTTGCGCAGGCCATGATACCCATATCCTGCAGTCCCTTCATATAATTGATACCAAACAAAGTCACCTTGTATTTGTCTTCACCAAAAGATCGATCGTTGATCACCGGGTTGTCGGGATTGTTATTGACATCTACTACCGGCGCATAATTAACCTGTATGCCGGCACGTTTGCATTGGCTGGCTACCAATTTGCCAAACTGGTATATGAGCCCAGGATCGGAAACAGCGCCCAGCATCATTTGACGGGGCAATGGCTGGATACTGTCCATGCGCATACCCAACCCGTTTTCACCATCGATACTGATGAGCAAAGGTGTTTTGGCGATCGACTGAAAGTAGTTGACAAAATCAGCCTGTGTTACAGGGCCGCCCTGGAACAGGCAAATGCCACCAATATTATACCTGCGGATATTTGCTTCTACTGCACTGTCAAGGAAAATAATTTTCTTATTGGGATCAAGCGCCGATAAACGTACAATCATTAGCTGGGCAATCTTTTCATCTTTGCTGAGCGACTTAAAAACGCTGTCTACCCACTTATCTGCAGGAAGTGCCGACTTGCGTTGTGCAAAAGCTGTGATACTGGTGGTAATGGCGACTAAAAAAAAGATTTTCTTCATACCGGGCGCTTAAAATCTTACCGATTATTAAATGTAAATTTGGCGTTCAAATTACGAAGATTTGGCCGACATCATTCAATTATTGCCCGACAACATTGCGAACCAGATTGCTGCCGGCGAGGTCATACAAAGACCGGCCAGTGCGGTAAAGGAATTATTGGAAAATGCAGTGGATGCAGGTGCTACCGAAATAAAACTTATTGTCAATGATGCAGGAAAAGCATTGATACAGGTGATCGATAATGGGAAGGGTATGAGTGAAACAGATGCACGCATGGCTTTTGAACGACATGCCACTTCAAAAATTTCCAATATAGAAGACTTGTTCCGGATACGAACCATGGGTTTTCGCGGTGAAGCGCTGGCATCCATCGCAGCCGTGTCGCAGGTAGAATTGAAAACCAAAAGAGCCGAAGATGAAACAGGCACCTATATTGAAATCGATAACAGCATTGTAAAAAAGCAGGAGCCGGTTGCCATGGCAAATGGAACAACCATTTCCATGAAAAATATTTTTTTCAATATACCCGCGCGGCGAAATTTCCTGAAGAGTAATGCAGCAGAGTTCCGGCACATCGCAGACGAATTTATTCGCGTGGCCATGTCCTTTCCTGACGTGTTTTTCTCACTGGCACACAACGGACAGGAAACTTTTCACCTGGAAAGGGGATCGCTGAAACAGCGGATTGTACAAATTCTTGGCAACGCCTATAATGCAAAACTTGTTTCTGTACAGGAGAAAACCGACTACATGAACATTTATGGTTTTGTGGGGAAACCGGAAACTGCCAAGAAAACGCGGGGCGACCAGTATTTTTTTGTCAATAACCGTTTCATAAAAAGCGCTTACCTCAATCACGCCGTGATGAACGCTTACCAGGATGTTATAGCATCCGACAGTTTCCCGGCTTATGTTTTATTCATCGATTTGGATCCATCGCAAATTGATATCAATGTTCATCCCACCAAACAGGAAATAAAATTTGAAGACGAAAAAATTGTATATGCCTTTGTGCAGGCTGCGGTAAAACACGCACTGGCACAATTCAGCATAACTCCCACACTGGAATTTGATCTTGACCCGGATATCCAGCAACTTGATGCTGTATCAAAACCCTTTACTGCAGACAAACAAGCAGCCGCATCCTCATCACACCTGTTTAAAAATTTTGCACAGAAAAACCAGGCACATTTTATTCCGCGCGATGATCGCAGTGAATTAAAACACTGGAAAGAGTTTTATACACCGAAAGAAAATACAGGGCAGGATGAAGGTTTTTCTTCATTGCTGGATAACATAAAAGGAAAAGATGAATTCAACACGGATGCAGCAACTGTTTCTAAATCTTCCCAAAGGTTTCAGTTGTTAACCGATGTAACGCCGGTTCAAATTCATCATTCCTATATTATAGCATCTACCAACCACGGATTTGTACTGGTTCACCAGCAATTGGCACATGAGCGGGTATTATATGAACGATTCAATAATGCACTGGCAGGAAAGGCCATTGCCACACAACAGAGCTTATTTCCTGTTACGATACAATTTGCAACCCCAGATGCCGCGATGTTACAGGAGCTGCTCGGTGAAATGGAATTACTCGGCTATCACATCGAGGCTTTTGGAAAAGATACCTTCGTGGTACAGGGCACGCCGGCAGATGTACACCAGGGAAATGAAAAAGTGGCCATTGATGCATTGCTGGAACAATACAAGCATTTCAGCAGTGATGTAAAATTTTCAAAAAGGGAAAAGCTTGTCAGGGCTATGGCTTACCAGCAATCCATCAAAGCTGGAAAATCATTGTTGGCGCAGGAGATGGAAGCATTGCTGCAGGATTTGTTTGCCTGTGCGCAACCCAATACAACAGCCGGTGGGTATCCTACCTATATAGAATTTAAAACGGCCTACCTGGAAAAACTATTTGGTAGATGATAGTAACTTAATACCGCACCAGGCTTCTTGGTACGCGTTCATTGTCTTTTCTTTTTCCTTCAAATAAATTATAACGCATAAAGAACAGGAACGCTGCATTGCGGTTAGTCGTTACCGGCAGCGCGCTGGATACCGTTACATTGAGCAAATCTTTAAATGCGCGGTTGTACCGGAAGCCAATCGCAAAGCGGTTGAAATTGTAGTCGGCGCCAAGTTGCCAGCGCCACTCGTTGGGCGACAATTTTGCTGCGATGGTATCGTCTTTGAATTTTTGCAGGCGACTGGTAAAGCTGGTATCATTTCCCTGGAAAGACCATCTCTTTTCATTGATCAATGCCAGCCCACTTTGCAAAGAAGAGAATTGTAAACCGCCTGTCAGGTACAAATTATCAATAGGACAGTAATGTAAACTGAAAGGCCAGTTGAAATAATACAGTTTTTGTACATAGATCGATTGCTGCACACGGTACGACGGGCCGGTAGTAGAACTGATTTCTTTATTGGTGCTGGAAACAAATAACTGCGGTATATGCTGCGGCGTACTCAGGTTTAATTCTGTTTGTAAGTATACATAATCATTCAAATGAAATTGTACATAAGGAGAAGGAAGGTAATCAGTGAGTGTTCCAGTTTTACCACTTACACTATGATTATACCTTGTTTGGCTACCAACCGGCAAAGAAGCATTTAATGACAGACCGGCTGACCACCAGGCTTCGCCGCTATTCTTCAAACTGAATGGATTGAATGGATTGCTGATGTGAAGTTTCAGTGATTTCTTTTCTTTGTTTACTGCCAGCTTATTGGCCGCTTCACGCTGCTGTTGACTGATTTTGTTATTGATATCTTTTGTAATCAGACTGGCGACATCGCGATTTTCATTGATGCTGTCGCCGATAGCAAGTGATGTTGTAATATCAATAGCAGGAGGTACAACTGTTGTCAAATTCTTTACCCATTCAGTAGCAGCCATCGCATGTGCATTGGATGGCGTTACGTCTTCGGTAGTTGGTTTGTTTTTTGTAGAAGCAGCAAGCATATTCTTTTCCCTGTTGCCGCGTGTTCCTGCTTTATTCCTGTTCTTATTTACAGTTGACGTCAGTTCGCCATGACGGTTGTTAGAACGGGCCGGTTTATTTTTTACAGTGGCATCATTCTTCTTTTTTGTAACCGGTACAACAGCGACAGAATTGCTTTTACCAGGTTTATCGCCGGACAAATGATTCTTTCCCGGTGCAGCGGGAGGATTGATTCTTCGATTTTTTGCTAAAGTTTCATTGTTGGTATTAACCGGGTCACTGATATGTCGCCTGCTCCTGTTATTGGTATGGCTTTTTTTGCCGTCCTTGCTTTTGTCGGGGTGTGATTCGCTTTTAAGTGCATCATTGTTGCTGGCAGCAACGGGCAGGCTGTTATCGGCAATTACTTCCTTGCTGTTTTTTAACGGGTCGTTGGTTTTATTATCATTGTTGTTACCCGCATTGTTAACAGCTACTGCATTTTTATCTTTGCCTGCATTCCCCGCGTTGTTATTACCTGTGGCAGGAGTACCGCCAGCCGGGCTATTTGTGGCGTTGTTTGTATTATTATTGTCTTTGCTTTTGTTTTCGTTTAAAGTAGAGTTGTTGTCAGGTGTTGCGTTGGATGATTTGTTGTTTGAATGATTATTGTTATCGGCGCTGGATGTCGCTGTTTTATTTGTACCCGCATCTTTTACTGCGTTCTTATCACTGTCAGTTGTGGCGACTGTAGATGATTTGCTGCCTGCTCCTGATTTTTGCTTATCGACATAAACCCAGAGACTGGCTGTAAAAATAATAGCCACCAGGCTGGCCCACCACCAGCGTTTATTCGGTCCCCTGGAGCCGCCGCCACCCTTTGGTGACTGGTCGTCATCCAGCAACCGTTTCATCTGTTGCCAGGATGCATCCACATCCGGAACAGGAAGCTGCTGAAGCTTCTCAGCTATCAGTTGCTCGTATGGTTGTCTTTCATTCATTGCGCAGTACATGCATGGTTAACAATAATTGCTGCAGTTGTCGTCTTGCTTCGCTCAGGTGCCATTTACTGGTACCATCGCTGATGTCAAGCATCGCTGCAATTTCTCTATGGTTATACCCTTCGATCACATACAGGTTGAATACTGTCTGTGTGGCCTGGGGTAATTTTCTGACTAATCTTAATAATTCTGTAGCACTCATCCTGTGTATGGCTTCATTGTCAATTCCCGAGTCATGGACTTCTTTCAGTTCTACTTTATTCTTTTGTTTCTGGTTACTGCGTATGAAGTCGATGGCGCTGTTTACAACAATCGTTTTAATCCAGGTATACAGCGATGCTTTCGAAGCATCATACGTAGCAATATGTTTGAACACTTTCAAAAACCCATTGTGCAATACCTCCAGCGCATCTTCCTCATTTCGCGTATAGCGCATGCATAAAGCAACCATAGGGCCATAGAATTGCTTGTATAGCAACTCCTGGGCCCTGCGGTCGTTGTTAATGCAACCGTCGATTGTCTTTTTATCTATCCAATCGCCTGGCAATAACTTGAGGTTTTATTTATCCTTTCACAAAACGGGTTAACCATTTACGTGTGTTGGTTTTAATTTCTACCAGGTACATACCCTGGCTCAAAGCTTGAACGGGTAGCGTAAACCGGTTATTGCCCGTGGCCCCTGTTTTACTGTATATTGCCTTCACTGCTCCACTGCCATCCAGTATACGTAGGAAAACCTGTTCGGGTTTGTCTAAATTTACCTCAATTGTCACATTGTTATTGGCCGGGTTGGGCGACAGGTTTACTGACCCCGGCGCATTGATAACTTTCTCTATATGAATGCTTTCGCAATATTCCTTGTAACAAAGGGAAGCAGTTACCCCTTTCAGGCATACCAGGTAACGACCCGTATCGCGGAAAAGATAGGTCGGGTTGTTTTGCTGGATAATCGCAATCGGGATTGGAATACCGTTGGGGTTCATCCGGCTGATAAACCAGGTTTGTGATACCAGGACCTCATTGCTGATGGCTGTAAAGGTTATTTCATTGGGTCTTGCCACCTTGGCGCTGTATTCAAATTTAACCTTAATGGTATCGCAATTGCTGCCCACCATGATTTCTTCACAGTTGCTTACTTCACATGGCCCATCCTTTACTTTCAGGCATACTGTAAATTTCCCCGATTTGTGATATGCATGATAAACATCCCTGCCCGTCGCACCGGAACCATCGCCGAAGGTCCAGTAATACCTGGCTGTATTGCTTTGATACAACGCTTCAAATTTCACCGTTAAAGGGTTGGTACTTGAACTGTGATGGCTAAACCTTGCTTTTCCTATACAACTATCCGGTTTCATAACATGGATGCTGTCACAATAGGTACTGATACATCCGTTCAGGCTGATCACTTTCAGGCAAACCTGGTAAATGCCGGGCTTCTCGTACAAATGGAAACTATTGAAGTCCTGCGAAGAAGCACCATCACCATAAGTCCAGTAAGTTTTCCAGATAACATTAATGGGCTGTGAGAGGTTGGTAAAATGGATCAGGTTCCATTTATCTGCATCATGGTGCGATTCGAATTTTGAAAATACATTACAAGTGTTTTCACAACGCACCACAACACTGTCGCACACTTCTTTCCGGCAGTTAGTTCCTGATTCTGCTACAAGACATACATAATACTTACCTGTCTGCGGGTAGCTGTGTACAGGGTTAATATCGTTCGAAGTGGTGCCGTCTCCAAATTTCCATACAAAATGGGTGTTGGAAGCAGGCACAATGGACTGATTGATGAAATGTATCTTTTTGCAATCGGCAGAATCGCGCCGGTATTCATATTTTACAGAGATATTGCAAACCTCATCACAAATTACTTTTACCGAATCGCAATATTCTGCGCGGCAGTTTATACCACCTTCACTGACCAGGCAAACATAGTATTTGCCGGGCTGTGAATATATATGACTAGGGTTGATATCGGTAGAAGTGGTACCGTCACCAAATTTCCAGATGAAATGCACATTGGGCGAAATGGGGTTCGAACGGTTGATGAAATTTATTTTTTTGCAGTTGGCAGAATCTCTTATGTATTCATATTTTGCTGTAATGCTGCAGGTATTGCTGTCGGTGATGACAACATCTTTGCATATTTCACTGACACAACCCGAATTGCTTTCTATCCGCAAACAAACCTGGTAAGTACCAGCGTGTGTATAGCCGTGTATGGGACTCAAATCGTTTGAGCCGGAGCCATCACCAAACTTCCAGGAAGCAGTGTGCACACCACTATAAGAAAGTGATGTATTCGTAAACTGGAGGGTAAATGGTGCGGTGCCAGCTATACGGTGCCATTCGAAAGATGCACTGCAGGTGTCAAGCCATGGTACTGTGATCAGCTTTACGATAGAATCGCGGCAATTTGAATTGGGCCTTTCAATAAAGTGTTTGACTTCATACTGGCCCGGTTGCGCATACTGGTGAATGATAGTGTCGTTTTGTGTTACTGCATTACCGCTGCCATCACCAAAACTCCAGCGGTGGGTAACACCTAAGGTGTCTTTTGCATAAAAGCTGACTACTTTGTTGTAACCAACTGTGTAACTAAAATCTGCAGAACAATTGGTTGTTTGTGCAGTGGTAAAAAGGTAAGAACAACAGGCCAGCAATAAGAAGGCGAAGCGTTTAATTCGTTGCATGTGTAAAAGTTTTAGGTTAAACCAGGGGGCTCCGCTTTGCCAAATTTTTCCGTTAGTAGTTTGAAGTGTTTTCATAGTATCTGGATTTGATGATGGTTACGTGCGGAAAAAAATAATGGTTGGTAACAGCAAAAAAAATCCCCCGAAAACTTTCGGGGGAAGGAAAAACCGGCTGGAGCCCATGAAAAACGAAATATTTGCCGACCCATTATAAAGCAACATACAATGAGTCCTGCATATAATACGCAATTTGATGAAAGGGGGTTGGGCGACGCAAAAATCTTTTTGTTAAAGGAAATAAAACTGCTTAGTAGTAACCCCAGT
Source organism: Chitinophagaceae bacterium (assembly GCA_044223995.1). Taxonomy (GTDB): domain Bacteria; phylum Bacteroidota; class Bacteroidia; order Chitinophagales; family Chitinophagaceae; genus JACMLD01. The sequence goes on along the minus strand of JBGALE010000002.1, from coordinate 785,133 downwards.
TACAATTAGTATTTCTCCCTTAGTTCTTTGATGAATTTTTCTACAGAACGCCGCACCATCGTCCCGGAAGTGGAATGATTGTTTACCAAAACAGAAAAAATAAGTGACTTGTTTTTCTTTGTAACAAGATAGCCGCTGAGTGCAATTTGCCCTGACAAAGATCCTGTTTTGGCATATATAAAGGAACTATCCGATACATAATAATTAGAAAGCGTCCCCTGGTTGCCTGTAGGCAGAATATTGGCAATTCGTTTCCAGGGAAATTCCTTTTTCATTTTATCCAGTACCCAAACAAAATCCATTGGAGTGAATTGGTTATACCGGCTCAGTCCGCAACCGTCCACCCAGTGCGGTTTTTGTGGTATGTCTTTGAGAACAGATTTTAATAATGTATCAACAATTTTATCATCGTTCATATACCCCAATACTTCATTGCTGACCATCAGTAAAGTTTGTTCCGCGAAAAAATTATCACTCGAATGCATCATCGGTTTGAAAAGGGAATCAACCGGCTGCGATTTGATGCTGTTCCATTTTTTTCCCTTCATGGAAAATTCCTGTATGGAAATTTCTTTCCCGGTAGTGTCTTTCAATAATTCCAGGGCCGACTGGATCCCTTTTACTGAAAATGGCACTACTTGTTCTTTGTATTTTTCCCTGCCTTGTGTAACGGTAAAAATATTGTCATCTCTTTTTCTTTCTACAAAAAAGGTTTTGGAACTGGTATCCGGGTTAAAATTCAGTTTGAAGTTTATTTCAGGAATGGTATAAATAGATGTTTCGGTATTATTCACTGGTGCAAAAGATGGTTCTTCTGTTTGGGCCTGAACAAATTTTATCACATTGCCATATACCGGCAAAGCGCTTCGCTCTGCCATATAATCAAAATTATAATCATCCCATGACCAACCTGCACCTAGTGCATCTTCTTTCCAGTTAGCATTGGTAATAAAAATCTTTTTGCCTGTTTGCTGTAAAAAATGAATCAATGGCTGATAAGTATACCTGGGATGCAAGACTGACGGGTCGCTGGCAGGTAACAAAAAAATTGAATGTTCATCTTCTGCATACCGGGCACTGGTAAGGCTGTCGCCTAAGAATTTCAAACCCGCATAAACAGTAAATATTTTAGCATTGGAGGCAGGGATGAAATATTTCTCTGCCTGGTAGTTGTACCAGTATTTCCCGGTAGCAGGCTCATAAATACTGATGCCAATATGTGCAGATTGTAATGCCGGTACATTTAATATATTGTTTGTTGCAACGGCCGACAATTTTTTTTGAAGGGAGCATGAAGTAATGCAGACGCAGGAGAAGAAGATGATTGTCGCGATTACAAGTTTTTTACCGCTGTAAAAAAGTTGAATGGGCATTAGCTGGTAAGTTTTTGATGATGGAGGCCAAACAGGGCAATTAACTTCTTTCCTGTGCCCTTAGCCATCTTTCAGGTATTTCGTTGCTGCTGGCCAGCAGGTAATCTTTATACGAACAGGCGATGAATTTTTTATCCGGTAATTGCATCCACCAGCGGCCGGTTTTCTTGCTTTGTAAAAAAGTAGTTTCTATTTCAGCGAAGGCCATATGGTATTCATTGAAATAGTCTTTTTCATCCAGCTTTGCTTCCCGTTTGCCCCTGGTGCGCCCATCCATAAAATACCAAAGCATATGACTGATTTGTTTAGCTGTCAGTTCGTCTTTGTCTTTAGCAGGATCATAACCATAAATTCCAATGCTGTTTGTATTGGGGCTTAAACCCGCATACCGCAGCAGCAAACACGATTCCTCACCATTGAAACCATTGGGGGAAATATTATTTGCAGGCGCATAAGCATTTGCAATAGCAGCAATATCGAAACTAAGCAACTGGCAGTTGCGTATCACAGGTTCCATTTCCTCAAGACTTTCCTTGACATTGCCCACCCGGTAACAGTCAAAGCGAAGCTTGTCCATTGTCTCCAGCATATGCGGATGAACATAATAGCTCTGGAAGCCAATATGATTATAGTGACGAACATAATTGGGTTCCGAAGTCAGCATTTCCATCAGGAAGTTATCACTGCGGAAGGAAGAATTAATATTCAAATCTATCAACGCATCTACACAGCTTACTTCAATGATTTGTTTACTGGCCACATAGGCATCATATTGTGCCAGTGTCAGATCGTGTGATCCGCCGATGAGTATCACCGTTTTTTTCAGGCTGATTAACTCATTGACAACCGTTTTTACTGCGGCGTATGTATCCACCAGCGAGGCGCCGTTTTTGATATTGCCAATATCGGCCAGTTTCAGATCGCCATGCCATTGAAACAACTGGTAAAATTGTTGCCGGACAGCATCTGCGGCAGACAAGTGATTGCTGTTGTTTTTACCTGCGCCACGTTGTTCTGTACAGCCAACAATAATGATATCACAATCAAACAGGTCAGGAAATTCATTTTCATATACAGTAAGAATCTTTCCTATCTGGCCATCCTGGTATAACTGATCATTTGAAATGGCAGCCAGGTTAATAGGTGACAAAAAATCTGTAAGACGCAGGTAATCGCTCATGCTTCGTGGTTAATGCGCCAAAGTTAACCGTATTTGAAATAGAAAGATGCAGTGAAACAGGCACAGTGCGGGAAACTAAAATCAGTTGTTCTTTTTTAACTGTTGCTGGAAATATTTGCAGGCTTGTTGTAAACCGCATTCGCGGCATTTCGGGTGACGGGCCACGCATACATAACGACCATGCAGTATTATCCAGTGATGTGCTTTATGAATGAGTGCAGAAGGAATATATTGTACGAGTTGTTTTTCCGCTGCAAGCGGAGTTTTTGCATTGATGGTTAAACCGATCCTCGCGGATACCCGAAATACATGCGTATCCACAGCCATATTAGGTTGTTCATCTACCACTGAAGTAATTACATTCGCTGTTTTTCTGCCAACGCCTGGCAATTCTACCAGTTCCTCTACAGTCATGGGCACTTCTCCATTGAATTTATCCATCAACATTTTCGCCATGCCGATGAGGTGCTTTGTTTTATTGTTAGGGTAGGAGATACTTTTAATTAAGGGGAATAATTCATCGAAGGGTGCCATGGACAGGGACAGCGGGTCGGGGTATTTTTCAAAAATAGCCGGTGTGGTTAGGTTTACGCGCTTATCGGTGCATTGTGCGGAGAGAATGACTGCCACCAGCAACTGGTAGGGGCTGTCGTACAGCAATTCCGTTTCAGCATCCGGTATATGATCCTGAAAATAGTCCAGCACAAATTGGAAACGCTCTTTTCTTGTCATCGTTTAAAAATGACGACGAATATAGCATCCAAATTTTAAAAACATGGAGAATCGCCGGCTGGATTACAGCCCAAAACATGACTTGTTGGATGACCCTGTGAGCCGGTGTTTAAACCGTTGCCTCAGCCATGACCTCTCTCGCATAGTTAAGAACCCGTAATACAGAGGCTTCGCGCGGGGCGTACAATTCTGTATCGAGCTCCGAAATGGAGGATTCTAACACATTAAATTTTTGCTGAAGGGCCCAATCGTTGGCCAGGGCGTCTTTGATGACTTCGGTGTTTTCGGGGGAAGTTTCCTGATATACAAACAAGATCAAATCTTCCGGTGTAAAGATTGACATAGGCAAACCATTTTTTGTCCAATTTTAAAAATTTTCCAAAGGGTCCAGCTTTGGAACGTCCGAATTAAAAACGGGTGATTGATTCGAATATTGTATCAGAACATGGAATATTTGGCCGGTCTTGGTTTTTCCCGCTTTGGGAGAAAAAATAGCAAAGCGGGGCCTATTTTTCTTTTTTGCCGCCTTCGATCACGAAAATATCCTCGTTGTCCCGCTTCATCAGGTACTTTTCCCGGGCGTATTTTTCAATAGTAGCTGCATTGACTTTCAATTGATCCAGCTCTTTTTGGGTGCCGGTTATCTGTTCCTGGTAGTATTGCTTGCTCTTTACCAGGGCATTCAATTCATTGCGCTGTTTGAAATACGTAGTGAAAAAGTCCCTGTCGTCAAAAAAAAGCATCCATACCGCAAAGCCAATTAAGGTGAGCACGTACTTGTTTTTAAGCCAGGATGGGATTTGGTCCAGTAATTTCATGGATGGAAGCTAATGGTATAAAGTTAACGATTTTAGCCATTGCTCATCAACTGAAGGAGTTTTTCTTTTACAACCGGCCATTCATCATCAATCACACTGTAATACACTGTATCACGCAAGGTGCCGTCATTGCGGTAACCGTGTTTGCGCAGTACGCCTTCTTTCACGGCGCCGAATTTTTCCAGTGCTTTTTGCGAGCGGATATTCTGGTGCGCTACATGAAACTCGGCGCGGTTAAAATGCAGCGACTCAAAAACATAGGATAGCATCAGCAACTTGCATTCTTTATTATAAGGGTTGCCCCAAACTTCGGGAACATACCAGGTATACCCAATGGCCAATTTTTTATCTTTTGGCGTGATTTCATAAAACCTGCTCATGCCGATAGTACTGTTATCACTTACCCGTCGTATGGTAAATGATTGTTGTCCGCCGAGTGCCGACAGGTCAAGCGCCGTTTTAAAATAATGATCAAATTGGTTGTCATAACTTTCATCGATCACCAATGTGCGGTTAAACTCCCAGATGCGTGCATCCTTTGCAAGTTGCCGGAGCGTTTCTTTGTCCGCTGGCTGCAACGGCAACAGGTAAATACTTTTTCCCCTGAATTTTTGAAGGTCGATTATCATACCGGCGCAAAAATAAGAATGCCGCTCATGGGTTGAACGGCATTCCTGATGAATGGCTAAAATTTATTTACCGAATTTGATTTTCCCTTTCGGGTAGATAGCCATACTTCCCAGTTGCTCTTCAATCCGGATCAATTGGTTGTATTTTGCGATCCGATCAGTGCGTGAAGCTGAACCAGTCTTAATCTGGCCACAATTTAGTGCTACGGCCAGGTCAGCAATCGTGGTGTCTTCTGTTTCCCCACTGCGGTGGCTCATGATGGTATTGTAACCATTGTGCTGCGCCAGTGTTACGGCATTGATGGTTTCGGTTAATGTACCAATCTGGTTTACTTTTACCAGGAGGCCGTTGGCAATATTTTTATCAATCCCTTCCTGCAGGCGGGTTACATTGGTCACAAACAAATCATCACCCACCAGTTGGCACTTATCACCAATGGTTTGGGTCAGCAGTTTCCACCCATTCCAATCGTCTTCCGCCATACCATCTTCGATGGATATGATGGGGTATTGCTTCACCCATTTTTCCCAATACTTCACCAGTTGCTCACTGCTCATTTCCTTACCGCTGCTTTTATGGAAAACATATTTTTTCTTTTTACCGTCCCACAACTCGCTGTTGGCTGCGTCCATGGCAATCGCCATTTGAGTTCCGGCCTTGAAGCCCGCGGCAGAAATAGACTCCAGCACCGTTTCAATGGCTTCTTCATTGCTTTGAATATTGGGGGCGAATCCACCCTCATCACCTACGTTGGTGCTGAACCCTTTCTTTTTCAAAACGGTTTTTAATGCATGAAACACTTCTACGCCCCAGCGAAGGCCTTCACTAAACGAAGCTGCACCGATGGGCATTACCATAAATTCCTGGAAATCGATTTTGTTATCAGCATGCGCACCACCATTTAAGATATTCATCATCGGTATAGGCAATGTCTTTGCATTGGTTCCGCCGATGTAACGGTACAATGGAAGATTGGCTTCCAGTGCTGCTGCTTTGGCAACGGCCATACTCACAGCAAGCAATGCATTGGCACCCAGTTTTGCCTTATTGGGTGTACCGTCAATTTTTATCAGCAGGTCATCAATGGCTGCCTGTTCGGCCACATCATGGCCCAGTAATTTTTCAGCAATAATATCATTCACATTGGTAACTGCTTTCAGCACACCTTTACCGCCATATTTTTTCTTGTCACCGTCCCTTAATTCCACGGCTTCGTGGATGCCGGTACTGGCACCGCTGGGAACTGCTGCGCGCCCAAGAGCGCCTTCGTCGGTTACGATATCAACTTCTATAGTCGGGTTGCCACGACTGTCTAAAATTTGTCTGGCATGTACTTCGGAGATGTAACTCATGTGGATTGTGCGATTTTAAGATTTATAAGGAATGTTTTTAAACTCAATAATAGTTTGAACAAAGTGGGTGAAGGCTTTGTGTTAATTGGCAGGTGTGGCACCGGTCAGTGTCCGAAAAACTTCTTCCAGGCTTTGTTCACTGTTTTGCAAAGAAACAATATTCAGGTTGTGCTGCAAAGACAGTTCAAGCAATAATCTTTTTACATCATTTACATTTACACAAACTAACTCCCATTCGTTAGGGTTGATCCTGTTTACCGATTGCACGCCATTCAGCCGTTCCAGCGATTGTGGTTCCAGGGTTTCCTTGAATACTACCCGGACTGTATTGTTTTGCAAAGTTTGTTTTCTCAGGGAACTCAGTTTGTCATCGGCTACCAATTTTCCTTTATTGATAATTACCACACGGTCGCAGATAGCTTCCACTTCCTGCAGGATATGCGATGAAAAAAGCACTGTTTTATCGTTGCCCAGTTGTTTGATGACATCCCTGATTTCAATAATCTGGTTGGGATCCAGGCCGCTGGTAGGTTCATCCAGTATCAACACTTCCGGATCATGCAGCAGTGCTGCAGCAAGACCTGTTCGTTGTTTGTATCCTTTTGACAACTGGCTGATCTTTTTTTTACTCTCTGGGGTAAGCCCAACTTTTTTTATGACCTCTTCAATTTTTTCCTTTTTGTTTTTCAATCCATGCACATCTGCTACAAAATCCAGGTACTCTCGTACATACATGTCGTAATAAAGTGGGTTGGCTTCGGGCAGGTAACCAATTCTTTTTTTTGTCTCCAGCGGTGCAGCGTCAACGCCAATACCACACACCTTCACGTTACCAGCATCTGCTTCCAGGTAGCCGGTGATTATTTTCATGGTGGTAGACTTACCCGCACCATTCGGACCAAGAAAACCAACGATCTCTCCCTTGTTTACAGAAAAAGAAATGGCATCTACTGCTTTTTGCCCGCCGTAGACCTTTGTAAGATTTTTTACTTCAATAGACATATAGCAAACCTACGAAAATGGGGGAACTTGAAAATTTGTAAATGTGAAAAGGTGGAAATAGGAAAATACCCGGCTTCTCATTAACTGGATTTTTATTTTCACCTTTTCACATTTGTTTGATAGTCTTCCTACAAATCTTCGTATTCGTATATCGGGTCGATATGTGTGCCTGCATTCATTTCAAACACAGGTTTGATGATGCCGTCTTTTAAACCGTATACCCACCCGTGCAAATGTGGCCGCTGTTCGTTTTTCCAGGCCTTTTGTATAATGGAGGTCTTGGCGAGGTTAAACACCTGTTCCCGTACGTTCAATTCTGTCAGCAGGTCACAGCGTTTTTCTTCGTCCTGTATCTGGTCCAGTTTTTCCCGGTGCAGGCGGTAAACATCCTTGATGTTGCGCAGCCACATATTCAGCACTGGTTTGAAATCTTTATTGGTAGTGGCGGCCTTGATACCGCCGCAACCATAGTGCCCGCACACGATGACATGTCTTACCTTAAGATGGTTAACTGCATAATCTAACACACTCAGCAAATTCACATCAGTATTGATAACGAGATTTGCCACGTTACGGTGAACAAATATTTCTCCGGGCTCGGTGCCGGTAATTTCATTGGCAGGCACACGGCTGTCGCTGCAGCCAATCCATAAAAATTCCGGTGTCTGCAGGTGTGCCAGACGGTTGAAATACTCAGGATCATCCGCCAGTTTTTCCGCGGCCCATGCTTTATTTTCAAGTAATAATTTTTCGTATACTTTCATACTTCGCGCGTTTTACAATTTACAAATGTATTAATGTGTCAATTCAGTTAAGGGAATATTTTTTTCCCTGCCGTTTTCAGAAAAGCCCTGTGTTTTATAGGAGCTTCGCTTCAATTCTACCCGTATATTTTTTAGGTGGGCATGCTTCATAAAATCTTCTATCACTTCTATGACATCCTTGTCGATAAAGTCGGCCCTTGCTGCATCAATCATCACAAATGAACCCTCAGGTACACGTTCCAGCTTGTTTTTAATAATGGGTTTATTGAGAAAGGATACATCTTTTCGCAAACGGAACAGGTATTTGTTTTCATCGTTGACAACAAATACAGCTGATCTGAAATTGCTGCGTAATACGAAAAACAATCCTACCAGGCTTCCGATGATAATACCTGTCAGGAGATCAGTGAAAAGAATCGCAATGATAGTTACCACAAAGGGCATGAACTGATCCCATCCTTTTTTATAAAACGATTTGAAAAGGGATGGTTTCGCAAGTTTAAAACCAGTATAAATCAGTATGGCCGCCAGCGCCGACAAGGGAATGAGATTTAAGATGGAAGGGATAAAGGCTACGCAAATCAATAATAACAATCCATGCAGGATGGCAGATGTTTTGCTTTTAGCCCCTGCATTGATATTGACAGACGTGCGCACCACTACGGAGGTGACTGGAATACCTCCCAGCATACCCGATACCAGGTTACCTACGCCTTGTGCTTTCAGTTCGCGGTTGGTAGGAGTAACGCGTTGGTAAGGATCCAAGTCATCGGCAGCTTCGATATTCAGTAATGTTTCCAGGCTTGCTACGATGGCAATCGTTGCAGCGGTTATCCATACCTGTGGGTTGGTGATAAACTCAAAGGAAGGGAACCTAAAAAAGGAAGCAAACTCTGTTGCAGACTGTGCCACTGGTATACTCACGAGGTGGCTTTGTGCAATCGTCCATGAAGGATGGGCGGCAATTGCCCATTGATTAATGCCAATTCCGGCTATTACCACGATCAGTGGTGCGGGAATCAATTGAAACAATTTTCCTTTTTTAACCAGCACTTTATCCCATACTATTTGAATGGCTATTCCAAGAATACCTATAATCAATGCCAGTGGTATAACGAACCTGGTGGCTGCGATGATTTCCGAAAAAGTATTCTGGTTATCCTGCTGAATGAATGTTTCATCGCCTTCATAATTACTGTTATAACCAACCAGGTGGGGGAGCTGTTTCAATATTAAAATAATGCCAATGGCAGCCAGCATTCCTTTGATAACAGTTGCCGGGACATAATCACCCAGGATGCCAGCCTTTATAAACCCAAAAATAATTTGCAAAACGCCAGCGATAACAACTGCCAGCAGAAACGCTTCGTAAGCAGGAAGTTTTCCGATGGCTCCACTGACGATGGCTGTTAAACCTGCTGCAGGGCCGGTTACACTCAGATGCGATCCGCTGATCATTCCAACCACCAGCCCGCCTGCAATACCCGCAATAATGCCTGAAAATAATGGTGCATTCGAACCGAGTGCAATGCCAAGGCATAGCGGGAGTGCCACCAGGAATACCACCAGCGAAGCAGGTATGTCTGCTGATAAGTTTCGTATAAATAATTTCGATTTTTCGATCATGATAATTGTTTGAATAATACTGTAAGAAAAAAGTATAAGGGATTGCTGTAATGGATTGGGTTAATAATACTGTCGCATAGAATCAATGGATCATTTGTCCAACTGATCATAGCCAGCGATTACCTGCGAAACCATTATGCAATAAAAATTAAGAAAGGAAGAAAGGCTTGGGAGGAGGTGTTATCAATTCCAGGTGGTGAATAGGGAAATGAATGATATCATGCCTGTTGCCGAAGGAAATTTCATATTCGGGATGTGCAACAGGGTGATAATTTTCGTGGAGAAATTCTGAAATATTTTGAAGTGTATTGGATGTTTTTTCTTCTACCGGGTTGGGAACAGAAGGTGCGCCATCCGGTTTTTCTTCCACCGGAACGGGGATTGACGCAGCTTGTTTCGTCTTTTCGCTGCTAAACCCGTACACCCAAAAATTTGCTGTCGTCAAAAAAAGCAATGCACCCATCATTATGAGGGCTGCAACAATATTAAATACTATGTAGGGTTGCTTTTTCATGCAGACCGCAAAAATATAGTATGAAGCTGAAGAATAAAACTGTTAAATTTTCTTAACAGCTTTTTATATTTGACCCATTCCTGTTAAACAAAATTGTTTAATACAGGTTACTGCGCGCTGCCCTTAGCTGATTGAGTTCATCTGGTGGAATACGCTGAACGAATCTATACTGGTTGTAATCAAAAAGCAGGGAGGAATAATAATAACTGAAAAGGCCGCTGGCTATCACTGCAGCAAGTAAGAGCAATGCACTAATAACCGGGAAAAGGATCAGGAAGCTAATGGCCAGTAAGATTATCCAGATAAGATACAAAATGGCATACACGGCTACGTATATCCACGAGTAAAAATCAATACGGGAAACTTTTTTCTTTGCTATTCGCTTTGCCACAATAACCGGCAGGGCGTTTAACAGCATACCGGCAACATATACCGGAAATCCCAGGCAGACAAGGACTATTTTCCACGACGGAAAGTTGAATGCAGGGCTGATACTGCGGTCTTCTATTTTATTTTGGCCCAGTCTTTTGTAATATGCTGCACAACGTTTTCCCAGTAATTCTGCATTTGTTTGCCCGGCCTGGTTGATATTGCCGCACAAATATTGTGCTGTCTCCAGTCTTTGGCGATGTTGTATTATCCATGAACCCCTGCTGCCTTTATAAAAATTGTTCCAGTTTGTTTCAAGACAATGTTCGGCTGTAACCAGCCTGTCTTTTGATGCTATATGCAATACCTGCTGGTGAACCAATTCGTATGCGTGTTTTGATACTTGCAGCAGTGTGGCGGATGCATTTTCTTCATATCTTTTTTTGTAGGACAGCAATGAAATGGGTTTGCCTGCATGCACCTGCACTTCTTTTCCTGCCCTGACGGGATGATCGTACGTGATACCAAAAGGAATGATGGGGATATCAAATGAGAAGTTATTATCAGTAGCTGTTTTGAATGCGAGGCGGAACACACCTTTTCGGAAAGTCATGAGTTGCCGTTCTACATGACTGGTGCTTTCCGGAAAAAAAACGATGATGCCGCCCTTTGACAATATCCTTTGTCCTTCTGAAAAACTGCTTTCATTTACATCCAGTGTTTTCCTGCCGCCATCATGATTATGAACCGGCATCATGTGCAGCCAGGACAAAATAGTAGTAATGGGTTTGTTTATAAATACATCACCTCTTGCGAAATAATAAATGGGCCTTTTCAGGAGGATGCCAATTAATGCTGCGTCCATTAATGAAGAAGCGTGATTGGCAATGATAATAGCGGGACCTTTTGCGGGAACATTTTCCAGGCCGCTTGTATGAATGTGCCGGTAAAAAAACCGCAAGGCAACCGTCATTAATATTTTGACAAGGCGATAAAGCATATATGTTCCGGCCGTAAAGCACGGAACATTTTAAATATAATCACCCAAACCCAATGATTATTTATTGAATTAAGTTTATTTATAAGAAATTGACCGTAAACAACCTTAACGCTGTATGGTAACTTTGGTGCCCAGCGGAATCATGGAATAGAGTTCTTCAATTTCTTCATTTTTGAGAGAGATGCAGCCATTGGTCCAGTTTTGAAAATAATCTACCGCCATTTCATCCCTGGGCCAGGTGCCATGAATGCCGATACCGCCGCCGATTTTGGCATTTCTGGGAATCAATCCCTGTGCTTTGCGCTGGTTGAATTTATCGATATCTGCCCTTGTTGGATAGTCGATGAGCATAATCTTATCCCATTTTTCATGCGGCCTTTTGGAAGCAATTTTAAATACGCCCTCTGGTGTTTTGCGGTCGCCCTCCATCATTTTGTCATCAATACTTTTACTTCCAAATACAACGGGATAAGTTGCATACCAACCTTCATCGTCGTATACACGCAATTCATAGTCTGATTTGTCGATAATGATATAGGCAGTACCTTTTAAATCGCCATTAAAAAACCGGTGCCTCACGGAACGATTGCTTTTATAACTGTGAAAAGCCAGCAAGCCAATACTGAGAAATACAGTGGAGACAACGATTACCCGCTTCATATAAAAATAGTTTTAGAGAAGACTTGGTCTATGTGCACTCGTTTAGTTAAGTAAAAATTTTAACACGGTCGGGTAAAAAAGCGTTGTGCAAATTAAACGTATTAATACCAGCTATATTTTTGCTGTGGAAAAGTTTTAAGAAAGCTTTGGCACAAAGTGTTTGTTTCTAAAATGTTAAGTTCTTCTTTTTTAAATGATATATATTGATGGGTAAACCTGCAATTTTGCAGCAAACCAGCACTGTGTATGAAATTACTTTTTTACCTGCTTCCCCTGTTTGCCGGTATTGCCATGAGCGTACAATCCGGAATTAACAGTCAGTTACGCGTTCTTATTAATCATCCCATCATGGCGGCCTTTATTTCTTTCCTGGTGGGGACTGTGGCATTGGGGATACTTCTCCTGTTATCACGCCAGGCGATTCCCCCATTATCAGTGTATTCTTCTGTAAGCTGGTATAAATTTACGGGCGGGTTACTGGGTGTTTTTATCGTTACCGTGACTTTATTATCTGTTAAAGAGATCGGGGCAGCCAATATGTTTGTGTTGATTGTAGCAGGACAATTGATTACGGCTGTGATCATGGATCATTTCGCGCTGCTGGGGATGACTGGTTCGCCAATAACGTTTCAAAAGATAGCAGGTATTTGTTTCCTGGTGGCCGGTGCATACCTTGTCAATAAAAAGTAACCGGCGCCACCAGGGCACCGGTCATTACACAACAACATAAGAGAGAAACCGATTACCAGTTGCTTAACCGGAAACCTATATTATAAGGTGTTTGGTCAAATCCTTTTTTAAACATGCTTTTCGTGGCCATAGAACCATATAGTTTCACCGGTCCCAACTGTATTTCTGCTACATAGCTTACTTTAAACTGGTTCAGTTCAAAATCATCGTGTGTCTTCTTCTTTCCTTCTTCCGATGTTCTTGTTTTTTGACGGGATGAATAGAGGTACCCTGCGCTGGCACCCACACTGAAACCGAAAGATTTATTATTATCATTGTTCGGCGTAAAATTAAAATTCAGCATCAGGGGAACGGTTAAGTAATCAGCCGCCAGTTTGTTTTTTGAATAATGGTTTACATTGTCCATGTAAAATATATTCGCTGTCTTATTAAACCTCACCTGTGTATCGAAGCGGTAATTGTTCAATTCCAGGCCAAGCCCGTATTTTAAGTTCACCACATGTTTTATCATGTTCAAGCGCTGCATGAAAAACCAAAAGTTGACATTGACGGATTTTCCATTGCGCAGTTTGAACCAGTCTTCATTGCCACCCGGCGCCAGTTGCTGTGCCGCAGCACTGCTGTAATTGGTTTTATCATTGAAATTGGAAAAACCAAAGTCCATGATCCACCAGTTCGTGCTGACGTTTTCGTTCCGCTGGTGGCGCCGGTAAATATGAACGGTACTGTCGCCGTTGTGATAATGTCCGTCTCCTGTTTTCACGATGATCAATCCGCCTATTCGAATGGTATCGGAATGTTTTGAGCTGCTGTCTGTCTGAGCCATTGTGCCGAGCGACATGCATAATCCTGCCAGCAGTACATAAAATTTGCGCATTTTTTTTGTTTTTCTTTTTTGTAATGATGTTTATTTAACGGCTATTTCAAAGCCACCTATAAGAATGCCTTTCCGGTTACCGTCATCATTACCCAAACTCGATTTTTTGGAAATGAACCGTGAAGCCTTTCTTAAAAATCCCCTGAGGTTGTTTTTCCTGTTCATGGAAGTATTTAATACCTGGACATTGTCTTCATTATTGAGTGATGCATAGGTTACGATATTTTTATTATTGGTTTCGTCAGCACCGGCAAATTTTGTTTGCTGATCGATGATGGGTTCTTTCGCAGTTGACGGAATGTTTGCATTGACAGCAATATCATTTCCCGGCTCTTTGGTCCCGTTGATATTACTTGATTTAAAATTATCCCTGCCTGTTTCATTTTGTGCAATGAGTTCTTTTTCCTTTACCTGTATGCTATTCTCCTTATCGTCTTTCTTATTCAGTGCAAGCTGTACTTTGTTTTCTTTATTGCGCCTGTTCTGTTCCTCCTGTACTGCAGTCCTGTTGTTTTTTTCCCTGCTATTATTTTTATCTGCATTTTCCTTTACCACGGCAATGGCTTCTTTTTCAGTCTGCGGCGTAAGTTGGTTGCCATTGTTCGTATCCCCTTTCTTTGTATTAGCCGGTTGTTGTTTTTCCTGGCTGTTTTTTACAAGTTCTTTATTCGGTTTGTTGTTGTTGTTTGTTAACCACCATATGCCCACTGCAATTAAAAGAAGCGCGGCAACGGCCAGTCTCCACCAGCGGAACGGAATCACTTTATCATCGTCTTCTTCCTTGCGGTACAGGCTTTCTTTATTGGGAAATACGATACTGCTTTCCGGTTCTAGTTTTACCTGTTGTATCAGTTCAAAGTCTGACTGGAATTGCGGGTGACTGTATACAAATTCTTCCACCATTGCTTTTTCGGCATTGGTCAGTTCGTCATCGTGGTACTGTACAAAGAACATTTCGTAATTGGAAGTATTGATACCAGCTTCCCTATTTTCCGGTTTCAGCAGGGATTCCTTTCCGGGGAAAAGAATATTGTTGTCCGGCGTCATTTTAAATTCCGTGAATAGCTCCAGTTCTTTTTTAAGGTCAGGATGTTGCTGCACAAAAGCCTCCACTTCTGCCCTGGCCGCTGCCGGTAACTCATTGTCGGCATACAGCAGGAAAAACTCTTCGTAATTATGCAGGTTAATGTTCATGTTTATTGCTTGATAGTTTCCAGGTACATTTTTAAATAACATTTTCAGGACTCACCAGGTAATTCTTCAATAATATCCTTGCACGGTGCAGGTATACTTTCACCTGGCTTTCATTTAACCCTGTAATAGTACCTATTTCTTCATAGCTGTATCCTTCATAATCTTTTAACAGGACAAGGCTTCTTTGTGTTTCACTCAACTGGTTAAGCGCTTCTTCCAGTATTTTTTTCAGGTTATTGGCGGAATGGTTACTCACTCTTGTGTTTTCATTAAATGTTTCCTTCAGTTGCACCCGCTTCACTTTCCTGATATGATCGATCATCTGGTGATACGCTACGGTAAACAAATACGCCTTGCTTTTCTCCGCATTGATCTCATCCCTGTTGCGCCACAGCTTTTCAAAAGCCGATTGCACAACATCCCTGGCGTCCTCTTCGTGCCGCAGGTTTTTCAGGATGAAGCGATAAACGTTATCTGCAAAATTCCTGACACATTCATTGTATTCCCTTTCTGTCATAAACAGCGTTCGTTCTTGTGTTGTGTATAAAGGTATTGATGACTGTTGATAGTTATTCCTTCGCTGGCTGCCTGAGATCCCAGGTTGTTTTGTTAAACTGCCTTGCTTTTTTGTGCCGGACGGTTGGCGCTAAAAATGGGGATGTCAAACAAAGAACTGCGGGGTAATAAAAATCATTCTCTCTTTTCTGAACCTGTTACCCCTGTTATACGCCCGGCGCGATTTAAAAGTTACAGGCAGCACCAAATTATTTAAAAAAAATCCCCGCCTTGCTGGCAGGGACTTTTGTGTATATCGGGATATAATTTTACTGGGTGGCACCAAACAGGTGATCGGTCAGGCTTTCCAGCAGCATCAGGTCGCTCTGGGCCTTCTTTTCATCGCAATTATCTTTTCCAACTGTACATTCTTCCTTTGCGGAAGACCCACTATTGCTCCCTGAAGCCGAAAACATCATGATTCCGGCGGTTAGTACGATTACCAGGGCCATAAATCGTATAAAAGTCTTGCCCGTCATAGTTAGCTTATTTCAATGATAAGACGAAGGTATTTGGAAAATGTTACAGGCGGTATGAATTTTCAATGAACTGCGTCTTTCGCATGACAAAATGGGTAAAATCGCCGGTAAAACACCTTTTAAGGGGTGATCCACTCACAAGTGTTAGCTTGTCCCTATTTTTGCCGCCTAAAAGCCAACTTGCATGAACCAGCCATTTGTACAACGTATTGCCGCAGAACTGGAAGACATCAAAACAGCAGGTCTGTTTAAAACGGAACGCGTCATCGCCAGTGCACAGGGACCGGAAATAACCGTAAATGGTAAAACAGTGCTGAATTTCTGCGCCAACAATTATCTCGGCCTTTCATCGCATCCAAAAGTGATTGAAGCTGCTCATAAAGCCATTGACAACAGGGGGTACGGCATGAGCAGTGTGCGTTTTATCTGCGGAACACAGGATATACACAAGGAGCTGGAAAGAAAGCTATCCGAATTTCTCGGTACAGAAGATACTATTTTATATGCTGCAGCATTTGATGCCAATGGTGGTGTGTTTGAACCATTGTTCAATGAACAGGATGCTATTATCAGCGATGCACTGAACCATGCATCGATCATCGATGGCGTGCGTTTGTGCAAGGCACAGCGTTTCCGCTATGAACATAACAATATGCAGGACCTCGAAGCAAAACTACAGGAAAGCGCTGCCTGCAGGAGCAGGATAATTGTTACTGATGGATCGTTCAGCATGGACGGAACCATTGCTCAACTGGATAAAATCTGTGCGCTGGCCGATACATACGATGCTATTGTGATGATCGATGAGTGTCATTCTTCCGGTTTTATTGGTAAAACGGGCAGGGGCACGCATGAATACCGCGGTGTAGTAGGAAGAATTGATATTATTACCGGCACACTCGGAAAAGCATTGGGTGGTGCCAGCGGCGGGTTTACCAGCGGAAAAAAAGAAATCATTGAAATGCTCCGCCAGCGGTCAAGGCCTTACCTGTTTTCCAATACACTGGCGCCTTCCATCACAGGCGCTTCTATTGCAGTGTTAGATATGCTGAGCCAAACAACAGAACTAAGGGATAAGCTGGAATACAATACAAAATATTTCCGCAGTAAAATGACGGAAGCTGGTTTTGATATTAAACCCGGCGATCATCCCATTGTTCCAATCATGTTGTATGACGCCGTACTGGCACAAAATTTTGCTGCAAGGCTGCTTGAGGAGAACGTGTATGTTATCGGGTTCTTTTTCCCGGTCGTAGCAAAAGGGCAGGCCAGGATTCGCGTTCAGCTCAGTGCTGCACACGAACAGCAACACCTGGACAGGGCCATTGCTGCATTTACCAAAGTGGGAAAGGAATTGGGTGTATTAAAAAAATAGCTGCGCGGGTTTTATTTAACCGCTATCATGCTTATTTCTACATTTACATTTTTGGGCAGGCCTTTTACAGCGACGGTTTCCCTCGCAGGAAAATTGCCGGTAAAATATTTTCCATATACTTCGTTCACCTTCCGTCAAAATAGCTTTTAAGTTATGCATGACCTGGTGCGCTTCGCCAATGATATCGGTTGCGTCAATATTTCCGGTGGCGGGGTTGATGGCTACCTGGCCGGAAATGAATAACATATTACCTGCAGAAACTGCCTGGTTATAGGGGCCGATGGGATCCGGTGCGTTGGGGGTGATGATGATTTTCTTTTCCATGTACCAAAAATAAGGCCCCCGCAGCAGAGCTGTGAAAAAGATTTTTCGCTGGGCGGTAGCTGGGATGAAATGGTTTGTAAGTTTGCAGGTTAATACGATAAGATGCATTTATTTGTCATAGCCGGTGCGGCGCAAAAAAAAGAACTGGAAACAAAAGGTGTTGCTACAGGCATTATTGTTCATTATGTAAGTGAAATAGCTGCCATTAGCAACGATGCAGCGGCTGTTATCGATTTACAATTTGAAAACACCGCTGACCGCATCTATGCATTGAAAAAGTTTTTTCCAAAACCTGTTGTCATCAATGCTGTAAACAACACATTGCTGGAGTTGGGAGAGCCTTTTATCCGCATCAATGCCTGGCCGGGATTTCTTTCAAAGCCTGTACTGGAAATGGTGGCTGCCGGCGAACGGGTAATGGTTGCCGACCAGTTATTCAAATCACTGGGTTGGCAATACCAGTTGGCGCCTGACATAACAGGTATGATAAGTCCGCGTATTATCGCAGCCCTGGTGAATGAAGCCTGGATAACATACGATGATGGCATCAGCAGCCGGGAAGAAATTGATATTGCCATGAAGCTGGGAACCAACTATCCTTATGGGCCGTTTGAATGGGGAAATATCATTGGTTTGACAAATATCAAGTCGCTGGTAATGAAACTCCAAAAGGAGAAAACAGGCTATAACATCGCTCCTTCATTAAAGAAATATTAAAACAAGATTAAAATAGGTGGCTATGGCAGCCTGCTGTCTTAAAAGATGCGCACTATTTAATAAGTTTACCAAACATGCATGTAATTTTGAATATTGATACTGCAACAGAACAGGGGATTGTAGCTGTTTCTTCCGGCAGTATGGTAAAGGCAGCGCGGACCAATTCTTCACAAAGGGATCATGCAGCATGGGTTCACGCAGCAATGGAGGAAGTTTTACAGGAAGCAGGATATGCCATGGAAGATCTTTCGGCAATAGCCGTAGTGGGTGGTCCTGGTTCGTATACAGGCGTACGGGTAGGAATGGCAACAGCAAAGGGATTGTGTTATGTGCTGAACATTCCCATGATACAATTGAATACACTCGTGTTGATGGCAAAGGCAGTTATTTCAGCCAACAACGCCAACGAAGAAGTTCTTTATTGCCCGATGATAGATGCAAGGCGGATGGAAGTATTTACTGCTTTGTATGATCATTCTTTAAACGAATTGCTTGCCCCGCGTGCAATGGTATTGGATAAGGCATCTTTTTCTGCGTGGGCCGGGAAGAAACCAATTATTTTTTCCGGCAATGGCAGTGTTAAATGGAAAGCACTGGCGGAAGCAGGTGCACAGTTTTCCAGCACACAATACACACCGGAAACAATTGCCTGGCTTTCCGGCAGGTCATTTGAAAAATCTGCCTTTGCTGACGTGGCTTATGCAGAACCAGTTTATTTAAAAGAATTTTACACACCGGCGAAACAATCATCCTGATTAAAATTGTTTTACGTGGTGGAAGTTTTGACGGCTTTATAAATTTGTTTAATGATTATTAAAAGATAAAACCAATATTCAATCATGAGCACATTGCTAAACAACCTTGTGATACATTCAAAAGAGGGAGAAGAAGTAAAAGTGGATTTTTTACAGGTTAAGAAAGCCGCGGTTACCCTGCGCGCCATTAACCACAAACTACGCCAGCAGATTATGCGTTTGCTGGAAGAAAACAAAAAGATGACTGTAACCGAAATTTATGTGCAGTTGCGGTTAGAGCAGTCTGTGGCTTCACAACACCTGGCGATACTGAGAAGGGCTGGTATTGTACAGACTGATCGCGATGGCAAGTTTATTTACTATTCTGTTAATGCAGAGCGACTTGCATTCATCAACAAACACCTGGTAGAGATAATAAGTTAAAAATAATTGCACCAAAGGAGGCGGCGCCTGCAAGGGTTGCCGCTTTTTTGTTTTTAGAGTACCTTTGCCTAAATTTTTTCGCCAGATGTTTATCAAACAATTATATACGGGTTGCCTGAGTGAAGCCGCTTATTATATTGAAAGCAATGGAGAAGCAGCCGTTATTGATCCGCTTCGCGATACGGAAGTGTATACAGACCTTGCCAGAGAAAGAAACGCTGTTATCAAATATGTTTTTGAAACACATTTTCATGCTGACTTTGTAAGTGGTCATATTGACCTGGGCAATAAAACCGGTGCACCCATTGTGTATGGGCCCGGCACAGTAACCAGTTATGCAGTGCATGTGGCAAAAGATGGTGAAGTATTTACATTGGGCGAATCGTCTATTGAAGTATTGCACACACCAGGACATACACTTGAATCAACCTGTTATTTACTGAAGGATAAGAATGGCAAACCGGAAGCAGTGTTTACAGGCGATACTTTATTTGTAGGTGATGTGGGACGCCCCGACCTGGCACAGCAGGGTGAAAAGCTGACCACGGAAGATTTGGCAGGGATGCTTTATGAAAGCCTGCAGACAAAAATTGTTTCTCTTCCCGATGATGTTATTGTATATCCTGCACATGGCCCGGGCAGCAGTTGTGGTAAAAACCTGGGGCCTCATACGCATAGTACCATTGGCAGTGAAAAACAAAGCAATTATGCATTGCTGGCAAAAACCAAAGCTGAATTTATCCATGTAGTCACCGATGGACTGGATGCACCACCGCAATATTTTCCCATCAATGCAAAAATCAACAAGGAGGGATATGAGAGCCTCGATGCTTTGCTGGTAAAAGGGCTGCGTGCTTTAACAGTTGAACAGTTTAAGGAAAAACTGAAGGATGACAATGTTGTATTGATTGATACACGCAATACCGCTGACTTCACAAAAGGATTTATACCAGGTGCTGTTAATATAGGATTGGAAGGTCGTTTTGCAGAGTGGGTGGGTATGCTGGTGCCGTTTACACAACCAGTGCTGCTGGTAACAGAACCCGGTAAGGAAGAAGAAACCGTGGTGCGTATGGCAAGGGTAGGGTTTGATAAAATGGAAGGTTTCCTGCAGGGTGGCTTTGAAGCATGGCAGAAAGCAGGTGAGAAAATTGATATGATCATTGAAGTGGATGCGGATGAACTGGCCATGGACATACCGCACGATAAAAACCTGGTGGTGATAGATGTAAGAAGGGAAGCGGAATTTGCCGACGGTCATGTAAAAGGCGCCATCAACATACCATTGAATGATTTGACAGATCCCGGTATGATGGCAAATATAAAAGACAGTGATAACCTTTACCTGCATTGTGCAGGAGGTTACAGAAGTGTTATTGCAGCATCACTGTTTAAACGGCAGGGGATTCACAACCTGAGAAATGTTTCCGGCGGCTGGGCAAAGATCCAGGAACAGCCCACCATTGAAGTGGTGAAGGAAACAAGCGTGCTGAATTAACGTCAAACAATTCTTACAAGCTAACGATGCCATTCTTGATGGCGTACATGACCAGGCCCACCCTTGTTTTGACGTTGAGCTTTTCAAAGAGCGCATCGCGGTAACCATCGATGGTACGGGGGCTTAAAAACATTTTATCAGCAATTTCTTTATAGGTTAATTCAGAACAGGCGAGTTTCAGGAATTCAATCTCCCGATCAGACAATTGCATTAATCCTGCATTAGTACCATCATCATCGTCCATTTTATTGATGTTGTGAATCAGCCGCCCAGTCACCATTTCTGAATAGTAAAATCCTTTTTTCATGACTGACTGCAATGCGTCGCGCAGTTCTGCGGGATCGCAGTCTTTTAGAATATATCCTTTGGCGCCTGCCTTGAACATACGGATGATGGCATTTTCATTATCGTACATGGATAAAGCAAGCACATTCACCAGCGGGTGATTTTTTTTCAGCCAGAGTGTAGTTTCATATCCATCCATCTCCGGCATATTGATGTCCATTAAAACAATATCGGGTAATTGTTTTTTGTCGAGCTGTTGTTTGAAATGGTTCCCGTTGTCGGCTTCGAACAATACTTCGTACCCACCAAAACTTTTGATGAGGTTGGCGAGTCCGTGGCGCAGCAATCCATGATCATCGGCCAGCACTACTTTTACAGGAGTTGTCATAGTTTGTTATGATTTTGATTGGGTGATCGGAAGTGTTAACTGTACGGAGGTTCCTTTCTCTAAGGTACTATTGAGTGTAAATTCGGTATTGATCAATTTTGCGCGGTTTTGCATGTTTCGGATACCGAGGCCGAAGCCGGTATAATTGCTTTCTTCTAATTGCGATGCATCAAAGCCGACACCATTGTCCGTGACAGTCAGTGAAAACAATTGCGGATCAAATACAATCAGGACATCAATGGCTGTTGCTTTCGCGTGTTTGATGATATTGTGCAGCACTTCCTGTACGATGCGGAACAGGATCAATTCCTTTTGTTGTTCGAGCCGGTAGGGTTTGCCTTCAATGGTGTAACTGGTAGCAAAGCTGCCGGTTCTTTTAATCAGCCCCAGTTCGTATTCGATGGAGCGCACCAGTCCCATTTCGATGACGTAATCGGTATTGAGGCTGCGCGACAGGTCGCGGAGGTCCTGGATGGCCTTGCCCACGAGCTGGCGGCTGTCGTTTATTTTTTCCTCCAGTTCGGCAGGTGACGCATCGCTCATGGTATTGATATGGAGTTTGGCCAGGCTGAGTACCTGCCCGATATTATCGTGTATTTCCTGCGATATGTTTTTAAGTGTTTGTTCCTGTATTTCGAGTTGGGTTTGGAGAAGGGCCTGCTTCTCTTTAAAATTGATTTGTTGTTTTCTATTGTGTATGAAGAGAAAAGTTACGATAAATCCTCCAAGCAATAAAAAAGTTGATGTTACTATGATAATGAATATTTCAATATCACTAATTCTAGCCATTTTTTGTATTATTCACATTTGACGAATTCTTAGCATAGCTTAACCCAACAATCATTGAAACAAATAAAATATAACTGAAAATATAACTTAGCTTATATAATGATCTTGCTATTGAAATTTCTTTCTTTATTAAATAATTGAGAAGGGACTCCACAAAAATGTTTCCAAGAAAATAAAATAGTATACCACAAACAACCCAAAATAATGGATCCTTAATAAGTTGTATTTCATTAATAGCAATCATCTTATCTCGAAAATAAATTAGACACCAAGTAAGTAATAATAGAGATTCCACAATAATGGCATTCGAATTATTTATTGTTAGTGATTGAAATATAAATGAATTTAATAAAGAATACAAGGTAAATAACAATATCGAGGTTAAAATTATTCGCCTAAGTTTGTTTGATTGAAAATGACGAAAAAAAATTATTGCATAAAACATGTATTCTACTGGGGTGAAGAAATGATAAATAAACAAGTTGTTGACGTCTTTTTTCATAAGGGTTAACCCCCAAATGTTTACAAAAAAGTATATTGGAAGAAAGAATGTAAGTACCTTAATTGGCTCAGGTAATTTCTTACGTCCGGTAATTGAAAGAAGTGATGCTATAAATAAAAGAAGGAAAAAGATATATTGAATGATGCTCATCGGAAATAAATTGTAGATCTGACCCGGCGTACCGAGTCAGATCATAAAATTAAGGTAATAATAATTGTGCACCTGGACATGTATCAGGAGGGCACTTGCAGCAGAATTCATGATAAAGTGGGTCTGCCCCACCAACTTTTGAAATGATATCATTACCCTTAGCATCACATTGGGTAATAATAAAGGTATAATCTTGGGCATTGATATCAAGACCTATATAAATTCTTACTAGTTCGACTCCAGATATTAATTTTCCTAGGGCTTTTGTGGGTATTAATGCATTGGAAAACCTCATTTTTTCAGGAAGACTGAACGTTCCTAAATAGCCTTTGTGTGCTTGTGCGAGTGCTTTTAATTTTGCAAGATCGATGGGTGATAATACTTTAGGATTTTGAGTTGCTGCATTAGACAAGCAAGAAAGAAAGTCTGAAGCATTAGCGATTAGGTTTGCCATAAACTTAGTTTTAAAGATTAAAGATGAATTTTAATAAAGCTAGCATTGGATTATATCATTTCCATCAGCAACTACACGAAACCGTTATTTCTTTTCCAAGTACCGTGAAAAACACGGGTATATAAAAGCGTTATTAAGCCCTTGTTCCGTTCTTTCAGATTTTGAATATTTGTTCTGTATTGCTGTACTAATCCCTGAATCCATATACTGGTCAAATATCATTTACCATTAAACCTTAGTTATTCGAAAAACTTCTTTACCGGTTACCAGTTTGGTATCCTGACCTTATTTAATTTATTCGCATCGCATCGATCCTGCGTCGGTTTTATTCCATCCCCCCACCATTAAGCATGCAATTCATTCTATGTATGGCTCCAGTGTTGGCGGATTTATACAACAGCCAGCATGATTTTGGTTAGAAAATTTTCCCGCCCGCAGCGCTGCAGCGATACCGGATAGCCGCAGGCAGGAAAATAATCAACCAGCAATGATTAGCTGATGGTCAGTTTATTAATATAGATGCTGTCAGAAACATCCTTGCCATCAGCGGCAATGAATGCGATGTAAGTATGTACATCCTGTCCCTTAAACTGGGTTACATCGATATCCTGCCTTACCTCGCTTCTCACGGTAGTGCTCGTACTGTATACCGCCTGTTTTAGTGCAGGACAATATACCACCAGCACAGTGGAGTCATTGGCAGTGGCGCTGGCATTGCCACTGTTGTTCTCCCATGAAAAACTTACCAGCGAACCGTTTACCACGGCTGCAGGTTTGGATGCTTTCATCCAGCCACCCCTTGACACCAGGATCTTGCTGTAATCGAGATCATAGTTGAGGAAGTTGCCGATGATGGCATTTTTGATAATATACGACAAGGCACTGTTGGTGCCTGTCATGTCGCCGGCTGTTCTGCCAAATGTTTGTTTGAACAAACCACCCAGCGGACGCGTAAACTGCACGGCCAGTGCAAATTTCGCCCTTTGCTGCTCCTGTTTAATGGTAGCAACACGTTTTGAACGATTGGCCTTGCTGCGCAGGTAACTGATACCTTTCCAGTTGGCCCCTACTACGGTACCCACGGTGCCTGATACAGGACCCAGTATACCTTTTGAAATTTTTCCCATAGGAAATTGTGTTTAATTGTTAATAAATAAAAGACCAGTGCCCGCCGGTCCTGATCAGAAAAGAAGCGCGCTGACCGGCGAACGAGGATATAAACGGTGATGAAAAAAATTTGCGTATAAATTTTAGAATGCGTGGCATTGTTTGGCAGCGTTTGTCGTCAATTGTCGTTCATTGTCTGCAATTGTCGTCATGGTGCGGTAAAAAATGGAATAGTAAAAATTATTTCGCTGCATTATTTGTTTGTATGTTGCACACGCAACGGGAAAAATAATTTTCAATACTATAATTGTCTGCAAAAAGTTTTTATCCTGCAAGGCTTTATCTGATACCTGTTCGACCCTCCTTCGATCTTTTTTCGAGCCCGCGAAATGCAATTTTGACAGATCATAAAACACTGTTCAACAATACCAGGAATCATTCCCGAACCAGTCTCGAACGAGTCCCGAACAAGGTGACATGCAATCATCGCGCATCTACTAAGTATTTACACTTAGTGGCAAAAATCTGTATGACTGCTGTAAGAAAATGAGAATGAAGAAGTGATAATACAAAAGGGTTGTTGCATTGATTTTTCTTCGGAAAACTGCAGCTATGAAATCTTGTCATCGAAATAAATCTATGGCAACCTAGACGTTTTTCTAGGGTGGGCAGGTAAACTGTAAATTATTTTTGCCGTTATAAAACCCGAACCCATGAAAAGTAATTCACAACATGAACCCTCACGGTTCAACTGGAAAATACTCGACAATGCGCCACCGATACTGGACCGGCAGCACATACTCCAGGCATTTAATATAAGTATACGCACATTGCAGCGCTGGCGCGATGAGAAGATACTGGCCTTTGTAAAAATAAAGGGCAAGATATTTTACAACCGCGAAGTGGTGATAAAGCTGATGGAAGACATGGAGCGGAAATAAGGGAAGCTTACAAGTGAAGTCATAATGCTTTGCATCGCTGAAAAAAACCAGAATGCTTCATCGTTAGCGGGTATGATTCAATCGGTGTAGATATTTGAGGGTAAACGAAAAAATAGTAGCTTTGCTTATATGGCAACATTAAAAAAATACAGCAATTTTAAAAGCTTAAAACAGAGCTCTTCTGTTAAGGTTAAGAAGGCTGCTACTCATAAGAAAATGGTGCAAGCGGAGATGGAGGCATTTCTTCAGTTGCTCAATAAGGCAAAAGCAAAAAAGTAAATGGAGGAGAACTTAACCGACGAGATACTTCGGGTTTGCCAGATTCTTCATAAAAACGGTGTTCAATATTTAATTGTTGGCGGCACAGCCGTGGCTTTTCATGGATATTTTAGATGGTCTCAAAATTCTACAGGCGCTCCTACGGAAAAATTTGATCTTGATATTTGGTATAACCCCACGTACGACAACTACTTTAATCTGTTGAATGCATTGGCTGAACTAGGCCAGGATGTAAAGGAGTTTTTTGAAGAGCAATCACCGAATCCGCTAAAATCATATTTCAAATTTGACTTAAATAAGTTTACCCTGGACTTCCTGCCTAAGTTAAAAGGAACTACTAAATTCAAGCAGGCATACGAAAAGAAAGAAATCACAACTATAAAAGGAATAGATATGCAATTTATTGGCTTTGATGAATTACTACAAGACAAAGCTGCAAATTCACGCCCCAAAGATTTAGCTGATATCAGGCAGTTGAAATCTATTAAAAAGAAATAAAGTGCAGAAGTACTGCCGCTAATATGCCTTGCAAAAATGGGACGAGACTGTATAACATCAGCAATGTACTTGCATCACTTAAGGCTCGGGCGTGGTTTTGTATCACCCACCCATAATTTAGCATACTGTTCCTTCCATTCATGCTTCCAGCGTTTGTGGCTCCATAAGTACAGTGAGGGATTGGCATAGATATTCTTTTCCAGCTCGGCAACATAGATTTTTGTGAGTTCACCTTCGGTGGTACTTCCGGGATTATCGTGCAGCAATTTTGCCTCCAAATGGTAATACCCTCTTTTTGGTTTACTGAATGCGAGGTAGACTGCCGGTATATTACCCAGTCTCGCACCTTTCTCCGGTCCCTGTACAAAGGCCGTAGGCGTATTTAAGAAATTGAGCCAGTAACTCTTTAAAGGATTCGGTGGGTTTTGATCTGCTACCAGCGCCAGTATATATTGACTGTGCCGGTGTGGCAACATGGCACGGCGCATATCATTAAACGGTAACATGATGCAGCCAAAGCGCTGACGGATGTATAAAAACAACCGGTCGAAAATTTGATTGCTGATGGGCGAATAGGCGACTAATACCTTGAAGGAGGTTCGTACCGGTACCGATGCATTTCCCCATTCCCAATTGAACTGGTGACCTAGTAGCATATGGCAACAACGTCCCGATGCATGAATGGTATCAAATATCCTGAAATCGGTACTAATCCGTTTGCCAATATTTTTTTCAGAGATACTCAGCAGCTTCAGTGCTTCTATCCAGTTGTCGGTAAAATTGCGGTAGAAATCTTTGGCAATCCTTTTTCTTGCTGCGTCAGTTTTATCCGGGAATGCAATCAACAGGTTTTTCATCACCACTTCTTTCCGGTACCCTATGACATAATACAGCAATACGTAAAAGCAATCCGATAGTAAATACAGGATAGGGAAGGGAAGCAAAGAAATCACGTACAACAGTCCAAAAACGATATAGTACATTAAAATTTGGAATTTGGGATTTGGAATTTGGATTCCTCAAGATACGATTACTATGTGCTGCATTTTATTCTAATGATAAACTTGGGATTTGGAGTTAGGAATTTTGATTATTTTGATCTGGCCTTAAACTTCTGACCCTGTATCATGGATTTGTTTAGGTACGCGATAAAACCAGTCAGCATTTTACAAACATTATCTGAATCCGCGTAAAGATCTTCAAATGCCAGGCTACTGAAGTAATTTCGGTCAAGGCAACGATACAATTGTGATTGTAGTTCGGCACCGGAACCACGTGATATTGTCAGGAACTGAATAAATTCTAACCTGCTCCCTCTTCCAAACCCTTCAGCGATATTGTCCATTATTGCACCAGCAGATCGATTCATCTGATCTTTTATTGAGAAATCTTTGGATAATGGGTTTGTTTTTGTCAGTAAGAATATCTTGTTTTCAAGTAGCCTGGCTTTTTTGCCAAACTTCCAAATCTTCGAAACGTTTGAAAGTGGCCATAGGGTATATTTACTGCTAAAATAAGAAATTCCAAATCCCCAATCCCAAACTCCAAATCCCAAATTATAAGACTATGTTCTGAACGATGGAGCTCTTACCCGGAAAGTCAGTATTAAAATGCAAACCACGGCTTTCATGACGCAACTGTGCACATTTTACCACCAGGTAGGCAACTGTGATCATATTGCGCAACTCACATAATTGCGGAGATACCGTTGTTGCTTCATATAATTGCTCCGTTTCTTCCCACAATAAATCAAGGCGCTTCATGGCGCGTTGCAAACGTATATTCGTCCGCACGATACCTACATAATCACTCATCAGCAACTGCAATTCTTTTAAACTTTGCGTGATAAGAATCATTTCTTTCGGGTGACTGGTACCTGCTGCATTCCAGTCGGGCAAGTTATCTTTTATGGTTGCCGCCTCAAATTTATTCACTGCATCTAAATAGCAACGATGGCCGAATACCATTGCTTCCAGCAGGCTGTTGCTGGCAAGGCGGTTGGCGCCGTGCAATCCTGTACAGGCGCATTCCCCTGCTGCATATAAGAAACGGATGGATGTTCTTCCCCATTCGTCGGTTTTAATGCCACCACAGCTATAATGTGCCGCGGGTGATACCGGTATCATGTGTTTGGTAACATCAATACCAAGCCCCATACATTTATCATAAATATTGGGAAAATGATGAATGAATTTGTCTTTGCCCATGTGGCGGCAGTCAAGATATACATGTTCCGTACCCGTAATTTTCATTTCACTGTCTATCGCCCGGGCAACAATATCACGCGGCGCCAGGTCTTTTCTCGGATCATAGCGCTCCATAAATGCTTCACCATTCTTGTTGCGAAGTATACCACCATCACCCCGCACCGCTTCGGTGATTAGAAATGCCTGGCCGCGTACACCGGCTTCATACAATGCCGTCGGATGAAACTGGATAAACTCCATATTTTCAATTCTCCCTTTTGCGCGATGCACCATGGATACGCCGTCGCCGGTTGCAATGGAAGGATTGGTAGTCGTCCGGTACACCTGTCCATTTCCACCGGTAGCCAGTAATGTAATTTTAGCTGCAATGGTTTCAATATTATTGGTATGCAGGTTGAGTGCGTACACACCATAACATTCTACGTCGGGGGTTGCTTTGGTGACGAGTAAACCCAAATGGTGCTGTGTGATGAGATCCAGTACAAAACAATGCTTGAGTATTTCAATGTTCTTTTGCCCGGCAACTTTTTCTACCAGTGCACGTTCCATTTCTTTTCCGGTTACATCCTTATGGTGCAGTATGCGGTATTCACTGTGGCCGCCTTCCTTTCCCAGCGCATAATCACCATCGGGATCCTTATCAAACCGAGCACCCCACGCAATCAGTTCCCGGATGCGGTCGACGCCTTCCTTGACTACTATTTCAACGATCGGTTCATTGCAAAGCCCGTCGCCTGCTATCAGCGTATCTTCAATATGTTTATCAAAACTGTCTTTCTCATTGTCCCATACGCCGGCAATACC
Organism: Chitinophagaceae bacterium; assembly: GCA_044223995.1. Taxonomy (GTDB): domain Bacteria; phylum Bacteroidota; class Bacteroidia; order Chitinophagales; family Chitinophagaceae; genus JACMLD01. The sequence goes on along the minus strand of JBGALE010000002.1, from coordinate 755,822 downwards.
ACCCTGCGCATACTTGGTATTGGTTTCGTCGGTTTGTGTTTTGGTGATAACGGTTACTTTTTTATCCGGAAAATGTTGTGCAACCTTTAATGCATAGGTAAGTCCCGCAATGCCACTGCCGATGACCAGGAAATCTGTTTTAATCATGATGATTCAGTTCTTTTATTGTATTCAGCACATACGCCGCTGCAACTGGTTACGATGGTTTCTGTCCGGCGGCGCTCTTTTTTTCTTCAGCAAGATACAGCAAAGAACCTTTTGCAATAGCAAACTGTGCCATGCCATAGGTAAGCATGATGGCAACGCCTGCCTGTGGAAATGACTGGTAAAATTTATCCAGGCCCAGCAATGAATCCGAGCTAACAAATAAAACAGCCCCTGTTATCAGCCAAATGCCGGCGATGACAGAAAGCCCGCTGCGGGTATGTATGGCGGTGATAAGCATGGTTCCAATTACCAATGCATAAAATAATACAGGAATTTTCAAACCTGTTAAATGAGGTAATAACAGCAGGTAAAAGGCAAGGATATACAATGCTACTGCAGACAGCACCATGGGGTTCCATTTCTTTTTTGTGGCCCCTCTTTTTCTAACCTGCAGGAAAAACAGTATATAGAATATATGAGCTATCAGAAAACAGGATAAGCCGGCAATAAAATACAACTGGTCTTTTTGATCATTGAGTAGCAGTATATCTCCCAGCCAGGAAAATAAAAGCGCTGCAATGATGAAGTAGCGGGGTGAAATAGTGCCTGCACTGGACACCATAAACCAAACAATGAGCAAAGGCACGAGCAAAGATTTGGTAACAATCCTGGTTTCCTCAAAATTAAACATGATGGAAAGGATGTCCAGCAGGAAATCAGTAAAGAAAAGTATCAGCCATCCTTTTTGGTTCATAGCTGTTAGTATTCTATATCTATATCCAGCAATTCAGGGTGTTCAAATACATCCATGAGGTCAGCACTTAGCCTTGCTATTTTTTTATCGTCACTCAATACCGCTTTTGGGTTACTTATTTTCTTAACGGGCCTCGGCAATTTGACAGATAATGTATAATTCAGGTCGCCGAGCATACTGCCCATTTTTTTCAACTCATCGAGTTTGGAAACATCCGCAAACTCCGCATACCGCTGCTTGTTGACCTTCCTGCTGTACAATCCATCTTTTATCACCACATCATAGGCAGAAGCTATTTGCGGCATTCCCTTGTCTCCGCCCGCCTGTTGTAATTGTGAACTGTCGCCTGAATTTCCAAAAAGGTTTTTCAAGCCGCCGGTGCTGCTGTTCAGGCTTTCGTATAATTTTTGTAAATCGCTCCCGGATTTAAAAGGGAATTCCATATCAAAATTTCCCTTGCTGTCATTCATATTCAGCGCCAGGTGTATTTTACCATCACGAAGCAGCGCTTTTTTGTCGGCGGGAACATCTTTAGCAGTATCAATAAAATCTTTCACCAGCATCACCGTATCCAATGGACGGTCAAGACCATCTTTTTTTAACTCATCTCCCTGTGAAAAACTTTTCAGCATATCGATCATTTTGCCAAGATCAGTTTTCATGACCAGCGTTCCACTGCCATCACTTTTAATTTCAATCTCTTCCTTTGTGCTACAGGAAGTAAATATTACCGCCAACATCAGCAACCACCAGGCATTTCTTTTTTTCATACTTTTTATTTGCAGGGCAAGGTAAATAATTATTCACAACTCAGTTGGTAATGCACTGTGAAGGTTTGTGTGTGCCGGGGCGGTAGCATCAGCAGTCCCATCTTGTTATTGAAAGCATCAGGAGCGGCACTCAGGTTTTCAATGGCAATGCTTTCACGGTGGGGCGGCGTATATATTTGAAGAAATGGATACGCGGCTTCCGGGTAAAAACTTACCTGCAAACCATTTTTCGGGTTGCGGAGTGTACAGGCTGCATACGTATCGTCTTGCTGAAGAAGAAAACAATTATCTAAAAATGTATCCCCAATTAATTTGGGTTCATTGAACGCATTGTATTCAAGCATGTGGCCGGTGGGAATTAATTTATCGTCAAACTCCACCATGGAAGCCGCATTGAACTGCAATTCCCAATCATTGATCTTTCCACCCAGTTTAAAATACGGATGCCATCCGTCGGCCATTGGTATGGACAAATCATCAAGGTTGATGATGGTGGTTTCCAGTTGCAGTAAATTATCGGGCAGCAACGTGTATCGTATCTCACAACGATAATTGAAAGGATAGCCATCGTCCTCTTCCTTGTAATTATATTTCAGCAGTACACTGGCCTGGTAATCATCGGTGAATTCATTTACGACTGCGAAATTTTTATTATACAGCAAGCCATGAATGGCGGAACCATCTGCAAATTTGTTGGTGAGCTCAAATAATTCTCCTTCGTAAATATATTTCCCTTCCGGTATGCGGCAGGCGAAAGGGGAGAGCTTACTGCTTTTAAAACTCATGGGAAGATCTTTCTCTACCGATTCGATGCTGCCGTAATTATCAATTACATTCTGCCTGCCTGCAGGCGTTACAATGGAGAACGCATGCAGCATAGCGCCATGTTTTGGAATAATGGATACAATGGTATCATCATTTTGCAGGCTGAGCAGTTCTATTCCGTTTTCAGCCGATGAAAATATGGTAAAAGCCATACGGGAAAATTAAATGTGTTCGTGTTTATTTATGAATGTGGTTCTATCCATGCACCGTTTTCCTTCAGCAGGTTAATGAGTTCTTCCACGGCAATGGCATTGTCAACATTTCTTTTTACTACTTCTTTCCCTTTGTACAGGGTGATTTTTCCCGGTCCGCTGCCTACGTATCCAAAATCTGCGTCGGCCATTTCGCCGGGGCCATTGACAATACATCCCATGATGGCAATTTTCAACCCTTTCAGGTGATTGGTCACTGCACGGATTTTACCCGTTGTTTCCTGCAGGTCGAATAATGTACGTCCACAACTGGGGCAACTGATGTATTCTGTTTTTGAAATCCTTGTACGTGTTGCCTGCAGTATGGAAAAAGAAGTATTGTTGATGAACTGGTGGTTGTTTTTTGCTTCGAGATAAGTACGGCCGCTTACTTTGTTATTTTTCATTGCAGATGGGTCGTTCATCAGCCAGACGCCATCTCCCATACCGTCGAGAAATAATGCGCCAGCTTCTGCGGAGAAATGAATCAACTGTTCATCGATGGTACTGTCATGACTTTCTACAGCAAGAATGACCGGGCAGCGGATATTTTGATTCATGAGTTCCATGATATATCTCCGCACAGATGCCATTGACTGCGGGTGTGAAGACCAGAGGCATAATACCACGGTATCATCTTTCCTGATTTGCTGCAGTATCTCACCTGCTTCGGGGCTATCGGTATCAAGGGAAATAAAATTTAATATGGCCGACCGCTCACTGAATTGCAGGTAGGCGGCACCGTTGTACAGGGGATAACAGGTTTGTTTATCGGTCAGATCGAGCCAGGTCTTGACATCGCAGATGACTTTCAATGTGCCGGGCAGTGCAAAATCGATTTTTTTACCGGCAGTATATATATAATCTGCCGCTCCGTCGCTGATATTCCATTTATCGGTTACAGCATCATAGTTGTAGCCAATTACTGCCAGGTCTTTTGGTTCTATTGAAGTGGCCTGCATGAAATCTGCCACGACAACCGGCACCTGTTTTTTACCAATATTGGTAACGGCATGGGTATCACGTCGCGCATAGTCGAAAGGTGAATAAGGGATTTTTTCAATCACAGGGATTGCATTGGAAGTACCAGTAACGGATCTGTATTTATAGCGTTTCACCAAATCCTTGCAAACTGGTATCTCAAATTCCGGGTCTTCGGTCAGTGATACCCGAATGGTATCGCCAATGCCATCTTCGAGCAGGGTGCCAATGCCAATGGCAGATTTTATCCTTCCATCTTCACCATCGCCCGCTTCTGTTACACCCAGGTGCAGCGGGTAACATTCACCAAATTCATTGTCCATAGTCTGTATCAGCAAACGATAGGCCTGCACCATTACCTGCGGGTTGCTGCTTTTCATGCTGAGGATGATATTGTGGTAAGCTTCGCTTCTTGCTATCCGCAAAAATTCCATGGCGCTTTCCACCATTCCATTGGCAGTATCTCCATAGCGGCTCATAATGCGATCGCTTAATGAGCCATGATTGGTACCAATGCGCATAGCCGTTCCATATTCCCTGCAAATTTTAACGAGTGGTGTAAACCGCTCACGAATACGTTCTATTTCTTCTGCATATTCGGTATCGGAATAGTCTATTTGTTCAAATTTCTTTTTGTCGACATAATTGCCGGGATTCACTCTTACTTTTTCTACAATCCTTGCAGCTATCTCGGCTGCGTTCGGTGTGAAGTGAATATCGGCCACTAACGGTACGGTATAGCCTCTTTTTCGCAGTTCATTTTTAATGTTCAGCAGGTTTTCTGCTTCTTTTTTGCTGGGTGCTGTAATGCGAACCAGTTCCGCCCCCGCTTCAATACAACGAATGGATTGTTCCACGGTAGCCAGGGTGTCCATGGTATCGGTAGTGGTCATGGTTTGGATGCGGATAGGATGAAAGTTTCCCAGTAACAGGTGGCCTATTTTCACTTCCCGGGTGGGAAGGCGTTGGTAAGAAGTCAGCGAAGGGCAGTACAGTTGCATAGAATGCGCTAATTTCATGTGACTGCAAAAATAGCGATTGCCCACCGATAAGACTGATTTGTATGAAAGGTTACCATCATTTAATGTTTTTGTGGCTGTTCTTTTGTGTACATGTGCATTCCCTGCAGGCGCAGAAAGCTGGTTCGGATGCAGCAATATATATCTATACCAGTTCACCCCACACTGCTTTCCCGGATACGGGCCGGGCGAACGGCCATACCTATGACGGAAAACTGTATGATGCTGCTTCGCATTACCGGGACAGTTCTGTAATGATAGTAGTGCCGCCGGGTGTTAAAAAGCAAAAGGAATTGTCCATTGTGTTCTGGTTTCATGGCTGGTTTAATAATATAGACAGTTGCAATGCTTTTTTTCAGCTTACTGATCAGTTTCTGCGGGCAAATAAGCATGCCATTTTGGTATTGGCCGAAACCAGCAAAAATGCACCGGATTCATACGGTGGCAAACTGGAACAGGTAAATATGTTTTCGCTGCTCGTGAATGATGTCATGAATACATTGAAGGAAAAGAAATTCATTGCCAGGCATTCCCGGCCCGGCAATATCACGCTGGCAGGACATAGTGGTGCCTATCGTGTAATAGCTTATATATTACAGAATGGCGGACTGCCGGTCAGTGACGTGTTGTTGTTTGATGCACTGTACAGCCAGGTAGATAAATTCACACAATGGATTGAAGCGGACAAACAGCACCGGTTTGTACACTGGTACACGAACCATGGGGGTGGTACCGATGAAGTATCTGTAGATATGATGAATGGACTGAAAGAAAAGAAAATACCATTTGTGTTACTGGAAGAGAAAAACGCCAGTCCATCAATCCTGCAATCGAACCGTATTGTGTTTGTACACAGCCTGCGCGAACACAATGAAGTGATACACCAGCCTGATAACTTTATGCTGTTATTACAATCGTCTGCATGGTAGAATGAGATATGAATTTACCAGTCCTTCTCAGGTTTGGTAACAGTGGGGCTGCCTTTCTGCAATTTTTGCTGGATTTCTTTTTCTTTTTGCTGCAGGGCTTTTAATAATTGGTCTACCTGTTGTTTATTGAGTTTGCTGGGAGGAGGAGGTTGTTTTTTGTCCTGCTGTTTCTGTTGTTGCTGCTTATCTTTTTTGTCTTTGTCGTTTTGCTGTTGCTGTTTCTTCAATTCCAGCAAAGCCTTTTGCAGGTTTTCCCTTGTTTCAGTATCATTTGGGTCCAGTTTCAATGCTTCTTTCCATGCATCGATGCTTTCCTGTAATTTTTTCTGTTTGCTCAGCGCTACGCCTTTATTGTAAAATGCTTTTTCCTTTACCGGTTTGGTGTCACTATTGGAAGCTGCATTCTCGTACGACTGGATGGCTTCGTCCAGTTTATTGTTTTTAAACTGGGCATTGCCCATATTGTAATGGGCAATATTGTTTTTGGGGTTTTCTGTAATGGCCTTATCATATTCCTGTTGTGAGCCATCGTAATTCTTTTGCTTGTATAGATCGTTTCCCTTGCGCACAGCGGCATCACCTTTTTGCGCAAATGCGCCTGTGAAGGCAAGGGAAGCAATTAATATGGTACAAATTGTTTTCAGGCGATGGCTGTTTTTTTAATTTCAGGAATGATCAATTCAATCAGGAGCAATAATAATGCTGCTGCCAGGAACCACTGAAAAAAGCTTTTATAATTTACAAACGATTTATCTCCGCTTGTTTTTTGTTCTATCGTTGCTAACTGGGCTGTTATCTTTTGTGCGGCATCGTCCACATCATCGAGGTGAATATATATGCCGTTGGTGGTTTGTGACAACTGCTGCAGTTCCGGCTCATTCAGTTTGGTAATAATGGTATTGCCCTGCGCGTCTTTTTTTGTTTCATGGGTGGTGGCATCGATAATCGGTGAGCCGTCGGGTGAACCAATACCAACCGTATTGATCATCACTCCGTTTTGCTCCAGCGATTGCGTCATCTTCAAAGCCTCTGGGTCGTGGTCTTCACCGTCGGAGATTAATACAATTGATTTGAATTTTCTATCCTTGCTGTTGAATCCACTGCCGGAAATGCGCAGCGCCTCGCTGATAACGGTTCCCTGTGTCGGTACGGCATCGGGACTGGCATTCTGAATATACATTTTCGCTGCTGCATGATCGGTAGTAAGCGGCATTTGCATATAAGCCCGGCCAGCAAACAAAACCAATCCCACACGGTCATTGTCCATTTTATCCACCAGCTTGTTGACCAGTTGTTTGGCACGCTCCAGCCTGCTTGGTTTTACATCTTCCGCCATCATGCTGTTGCTCACATCCAGTGCTATCATTACATCAACCCCTTTGCGGGTAACATTGTCTGCGTCTCCCTGTTTCTGCAAATTGGCGGCCCCTGCAATTACCATGATAAACGCCAGTGCGAGTAAAACGAATTTCAGGGCAAACAGAAAAGGCGAGTAGTTTTTTATTAATTCCTTTACCAGTTTCGGTTCGCCGATTTTCAGCCTTGTTTTTTTCTTCCAGCCAAGCACGAACAGGAATGCCAGCAGTAATAGTGGTATAGCTGCCAGCCCGAAGAGAAATTCAATATGTTCCAGCCTGAAGTCCAACGATACAAGTTTATGTTAAGTTAAGCTGTCTAAATTATGGACAGATAGAAGAAAAAAGCATACCAAATCAATTTTTGGCAATACTTTTTAAGTAAATAAGGAAGATGCGCTTATTTTTTCCCCTCCATAAAGCCCATTTGGTGTAAACCAGCCGGATTTATAGCTCAGTTTATAATTGGCATCGTCTTCCTGCAACATCAGTTCGCGTACTGTCTTTTGTGTGCTTTTGAAAAATGGCAACTGATCAAAGTATAATTTTTTCACCAGTCCCAGTTGTTCATCTGCCGTTACTTTTAAGGAATTGTCGATCCAGAATGTATCGATGTTATTGGTAAAGGTATATTTTCCATAACGGCGACCGTAGCCCAGTGTATCCAGCCAGCGTTGCATGGTGTCCTTTCCAATCCTGCGGGCTACTTCCTGGTAGTAAGGGAAGGCAGATACTTTAAATGCTTCTTTCATGGTCAGGTCTTTGTTCCAGTCGCGGGCTGTATCACCGGGGCCAAGCAAACGAATTTTCCCATCCCATTTGATCACCATGTTTTCATTCACGATGCGGCCAGTTTCCAATCCTATCAGTGAATTGACTATTTTAAATGTGGAAGCAGGCAAATAAGCGCTGTCGCGAAATCTTGGCAGGTTGTAAATGGTAAAATTGCCCTGGCCATTGTCGAACATACCGAAGCAGCCGGTGACGCCAAGGCTGTCAAAGTATTTTTGGAAACTCGCATCTTCTTTTACATTATTGGGGGAACAGGAAAGTAAATAAGCAAGTGCAGGTACAAGAAACAAAGTGCTTCGGCGCATGTAAAAAAGTTTTCGCAAAGGTACAGGGTGAAGTGGAATGCTGGTGTTTTGATACAACAAATCAGCAAATGATTTATTCAGCGGGTCGCCCGTACACAGCAATGAGTTTTAGTAACACACCATTGGTCCAGCCAAAACCATCCTGGATAGCGTATTCACCACCGGCTGCCTCCTGTTGGGGATTGATTACATTGTAGCTTTCCATCAACTTACCGGTGCGTTTGAATACATCGATGTTTAGTTTCATCCAGCGCTGTGCAATATCCCTGGCCAATTCTTTCTGCCCGCATCGGTCAAGTCCCCAAATCGTCATCCACTGCAATGGTGCCCATCCGTTGGGTGCATCCCATTGCTGACCCGTGGTTTTTTCCGTTGCCACGATGCCACCGTCTTTCAGCAGTCTTACTGATATAACATTGGCGATTTTCCTTGCCAGCAGGCTCATATAATCCAGTTTGCGTTCGAAGAAACAAAAGGGGTACATACCGGCTGGAGTAACCAGGTTGAGTTGCCTCCGTGTTTTATAATTATAGTCCGTATAGAAATCAAGCGTTTTATTCCAGCAATATTTATCAATCGCCACCAGGCGTGTATCTGCCTTCTTCATGTATTCGCGCGAAAGGGAATCCTGTTTGTTTAATAAATTGGCTTTTGCAATAACGAGTTCGAGTTTGTACAAGAGACAATTAAGATCAATAGGAATGATACTTGTTGTTTGAACTGTTTTTAGAGTTTTGTTATCTGCAAACCACCTGCTGCCGAAATCCCAGCCACTGGAAACGGTAGCACGAATGTTTCTTCTCATAGATGCCGATTTACCGGAAAGTCCATAGTCTTCGTAGTAGGCTTCGGGTCTTGGGCTGTCATTATCATCCCAGTAACGATTGAGCAGGGTACCATCCGGGAGTTTCACCACACGTTTGTTTTCCTGTCCTGCTTTTAATTTGGCAGCGCCTTCCATCCAGTAATTGTATTCTTTTTCCAGTTGTGGTAAATAGGTGATATATACTTCATCACCCTTTATTTCTGCAAGCAGTGATACCATCAGCGAGAAGAATGGCGGTTGTGAACGACTGGCATAATAAGATCGGTTGGCAGTGGGGATATGGCCCAGTGTATCGATGAGCCAGGCAAAATTCTTCACCATATTTTCCACCATTTCGTTTTCGCCTGATTCTTTCAGCCCCAGCATGGTAAAATAAGAATCCCAGTAATATACTTCGCGAAAGCGGCCGCCGGGTACTACATACGGGTAAGGCAATGCAATCAGTGAACTTCCTTCAACCGGTTTGTCTGCTTCACGGCGGAGGGTGCCCCAGAGGTTTTTGATGTGCATCACCACATCTTTTTCCTTTTGTATATAGTTGATTTGCGGTGGATCTTTTGGCAATTCGAAATTTTGTTCAACGAATAGCTTCAGTGAAAAGCGTATAGCAGAGTTGCTGGTATTGCGCTGGTATTCGGCTACGATCTCTGCAGGTGATTTTTTGGGTGTGCAATCCGGGAATGTTTTGCTGTCGGGGAAAATCCTCGCCATCTGTACATCATGAAATAGTTTGCCATACAGTTTATCGGGAGATATGATCGGTTGAGCATGCAGTAAACGGGCAGATGATAATAATAGTAAAAGAAAAAAACGCTTCCTCATATCCGGGTTTGTACAACTAAAGATACAAAGAAAGCTGTATGGGTTTTAAATTTGAAATTTGGATTTGGAATTTGAATTCCCTTTCACCTGCAAGCAATTTGGGATTTGGTATTTGAAATTTATTATTTCCGCTCACCCTATACCTTCTTCCTTATGCCTTTTACCTAATTTAAATTTGGTATTTGGATTTGGTATTTCCTTTCACCTTCTACCTTTAACCTGCAAGCAAATTTGGTATTTGGATTTGGTATTTGAAATTTATTATTTCCGCTCACCCTATACCTTCTTCCTTTTACCTAATTTAAATTTGGTATTTGTATTCTTACCATTTCGCCATTCTGAAAAAAACTTGCCTCCTTGTCTGAAAATGGTTAATGGTATTTGTTAGAAAGTACGTGGCCCGGAAGTCCCACTGCTACAAGATGCCAGTGAGCAGTTTCCCGCACAAATTGCCCTGACCTGAACAGTACCGCCCGAACCGGTAGGAATCGTTTGGGAATTGGAGGTTGGGCAATAGGAAAATCCACCACCTACATGATAGTAACCTCCAAAGGAATAGCAAACAGCGCCTGGGGTAGCTGTCCAGGTAAATGTTGTGTAGCCTCCTGAAGAAGTGACACTGGTAAAGGATGGTGTTGCACAAGTGCAAACTTTCACGGCGGGTTCGGCTTTTTTTTCCTTTGCTTTATGTTTTTTTGAAGCAATACCTGAAGTAAAGGATAAGAGAATAATGCAAAAAACTGTAATGGATGAAAGGAGAATGATCTTTTTCATAATTGCGTTTTTTGTGGTGAAGACAAGGAAGCAAGTAAAATAAAGGTAAATGATTTAAATACTCATCTAACCCTCATGTACATGTGAAAACAGGCTTGCCCCTTACATGAAAACTCTTATACACTTCCGTAAGATTTTCATTCGCAATTTGTTCATGGAAATAAATCAATCGTAAAAAGGGTAAAATACTTTTCCACAATAATGGTTTCCATCATTAAAGATGAATCACGGCTTGAATATGGGGAGTTGGAATTTGAGATTTGGTGTTTGGAATTTACTATTTCTATCGCCCTATACCTTCTTCTTTTACTTTTTTGAAATTTATAGTGTTAACCGGAACCCGTACACCGCTAACGCGCCCTGCATAAAATCGAGGTCTTCGGATCTTGTAAAGCCAATGTCTTCATACATTTTCCAGGCAACCTCCATGGCTTTTGTGCTGTGAATGATCACCTGGGCTGATTTTTTTTCTGCCGCCCGGCGAATGCATTCATTGGTTAATCGTTTCCCAATACCCTTACCTCTTACAGCCGGGTCAACAGCTAATAAGCGGAAGCCTGCAGCATTTTTTTCTGCCGTGGCTGTTCCGCCAGAGCCATAGTATTGCATATCGCTAAAGAATACGACAGCGCCGGCAATTTTCCCATCCGCCGATACTGCAGCCAGCAATTCCGTCCCGGGTGTATTGGTAAAAGAACCCACCCCTGCGAGCATTTGATAATAAGCTGGTTGTTCTGATGGTGATGGAAAACCTTCCAGTTGCGAATACACCCGGATCATCAGTTGCCCGATTGCTGCATATTCTGCTGGTATTGCATTTCGTACCGTGTATTCATGGTCATTCATGGCCGTAATAATAATTCTGGTTTAACTATGCTTTAAATCGTATAGTCTTTCATTTTATAACCCCTAAAGTTATTATAGTGTTTAAAAATAGTGGTAATAATTCTGATGCTGCTTAATTTAGCATAAAATACAGGCCATGGCCATACGCATCTTTGTAACCGGCGGCACCTTCGATAAAGAATACAATGAACTGACCGGTGAACTCTTTTTCAAAGAAACCCATCTCCCCGAAATGCTGCAGCGTAGCAGGAGCAGTCTCGATGTTACGGTACGCACCCTGATGATGATCGACAGCCTTGCTATGACCGACGAGGACCGGGAGCTGATAGCCCACCAGTGCAAGAGTGCACAGGAAGATAAAATTATTATTACACATGGTACGGATACCATGACCATTACAGCCAAAGTGCTGGCGGAAAAGGTAAAGGATAAAACGATTATCCTTACCGGTGCCATGATACCGTATAAATTCGGCAGTTCGGATGGATTTTTTAACCTCGGTGCGGCGCTGGCTTTTGTGCAGTCGCTGCCGCATGGTGTGTATGTGGTGATGAATGGCCGGGCATTTAACTGGAATAATGTAAGGAAGAACCGGCAAACAGGTGTGTTTGAAGAATTGGGATGATGAATTAACTATTTGCCATGTATTCCGCGAACAGGATTTGGAATTTGGGATTTCCCCGAACTCAGCGTAGGCTGTTCAATAAAATATAAGTCATCTTTGGCTTCCTATCATAGCATAACTTTAATCAAAACTATTGTAACAGATAATTTTTGTTCCAAAACAAATTACCGGCTTCATAAAGATTGAGTTTGGCAACATGATTTCCTGGCTGACGGATTCAAAAGGCGGGTGATCATAATCGACTTGCTCCTTTGCACTTGGATTAATAACCTTCTCGGGTGTTGAAATCATGAAATACACGGGTAGTATGATAGTTATGCTATCAGCAGGAGATATCGGGAATGTCCATTTTCCGTCTGAAGCCGCAATAGATTTCAATACAATGACCCCAAGAGACTTTGATTCGCTAAATAAATTGGCTGCATTTCGAACCCTGCCGTTTTTGTCAACTGTAAACTTGCACAAGACAAGGCCAGTGTAATTTGAATCCATCGCTTCATTCGAGTATTCAATATTCCTGCTGAAATATTTGTGTGCATCAGTAAAACCGGAGAATGATTTGTCCTGAGCAAATGTATTTAGTGACAGTAATGAAAGACCTATTGTTAATTTTATATATCTGAAGTTAGTAACAATTATGTTTCTTACCATTTGCGAGGTAATTTCCTGCTGATTCATTTCCGTTCATGGTTTTGATTTGCGCTATTCTTCCTGCATTTTTACGGCATGAATACGTTCTTGTAGCATAAAATTATTTTCCATTATTTGGCAGATGACTTCTCTGCATATATAGTCATATAAATAAGCGGCTTTAGAAAAAGCACATTCGTTAGCAGCTCTTCTTTTGTCACCGTTTCAAAGGAAGGATGATCGTTGTCGACTTTATTATTTGCGTTTTGACTGATTACTTTTTGAGAAGTGTTCACCATAAAAAAGGCAGGGAGGATAAACGTTGTACTGTCTTGTTTAGAAACCGGGAATATCCACTTGCCGTCGGATGCCTTGACCAAGTTTACAATCATTTCGCCCAGTTCTTTCTTTTCGGCAAATACTATTACAGGCTTACCTATCATGCCTTTTTTGGTTACCACAAACTTGCACAGCACCATACCGGTATAATTGGAATCCAATACGGTAGTACTATAGCTGATATTCTTTTGGAAAAATTTATATGCATCTGACAAGTTGTAAAATGACTTTCCTTGTCCATTTACATGACTAGTCAACAAGACTGAAATATTGAAGATAATAATCCAGCTAGATTTGCTAAGATTAAACATAGGTTGGTGATTAAGATGTGAAATGTAATAATGACTGTTTAGATCATTTGAAATCATAGATTTCCTCATCAAAACTGCTGTAGTCTTCAAGTTCTCCCTTAAATGGAATATGACCTTTATAGCCAACAATGCCAATTCCTGGCTTGTACAAAATAAATGATTCAGGCTGTTCAAGACCGCAATCCCTGCACATGGAGAAACACCTGTAAAATTCAAATAGATTTGAATCAAGCCGGGCGTTTAAAAATACTTTACCCGATTTTGCAGCATCATAGGCATTATAAAAATCCCAATAGGCTTTGTTAGCCCTGGTTCGAAGCGAAAAATCAATGTTGAGCTTCTTACTATAAATATTTATCACGCTGTGGTTGGTTTGAAAGACACTTTCCTGGATATATCCAGTTATCCAGTAATATTCAACAACCATTTTGCCCGTGATTCTTATTAGTTCATTTTTTTCGTTGATAAAGTAGATTGTTCTTACAATGTGGAAGTTTTGTGACAATAAATATGGACTGTTAAACTCTGCTACATCCAATAATCTGTCTTTGGCTATATAAAAAGCTGCCAGTTTGAATAAACTGTCTTGTCTTATACATGACTGAAGAATTTTTTCTTTGTCGCTGTCATTAATTTGCTCATACTTGTCTGCAAAAATTTTAATTGTCACAAGAATTGAGTCTTTATAATAATCTGGATCACTAAATTCTTTGATAAGGTTAATTATCCTACATTCTCGTCCTTTGTTTTTGTAAGTATTGTCGTTCATCGTTACACCTGCTTGCTTTTGCAAACAGTACAATTGAGCAAATAAGTTATTTAATGTAAAGAACAACCCAACCGTTAAGATAAATTTCATAAATAGCAATTTAAATAAATTAGTTTTCATAAGTGATTAATAGCAGCCGCCGGAAATCGGTATATGTCCTTTAGCGCCGGCACCGGCTGTGCGTTCAGAAACATCTCTATTATTAATGTTCATCAGGCGATTTGAAGTTAAAGCATATTTCAGACCGTTTGTAGTATATTCATTAGGCGCAGGATTTGATATAGGTAATGAAGGATATTTTGACCAATAAGACTTAAATGTTTTTGAATTATAAAGTCCGGCCCATGTCAGTGTCCAGTAATATTCATCTGCTGCGGACGAACCCATAATTGTTGCCAGCCTGTTATTGTCAAATAAACTCAAAGCTTCTGCCATTTTGTTTACAACCGCATTTGCCATATAGTTGTGATCGTAGTCCTGGTTTCCCCCCATTTCATCAACTGGGATTTGAAGTGAATCCCGACGACGCAGTGTGTCAACATAAGCTGTAAAAGCTTCCGAAAAACCCAAAGAAGCAAGCTGATCGGCATTGTATTTTTCCTTAATGATCCTGTGAAATAGGTACGCCAAATATCCATGAATAGTTTCATGAAGTAATACATTTGCTACATATAAATCTGAACCGTGCTGAATAACTGAATCATTAATTAGTATTGTGGCTGTTACAACAGGGCTGTTGGCACTGTATGATAATTTTGAAAATCGGCCACCCAGTGTAGGGTATTTTCTTAGTGAATCAACAGTCACAAACCTAATTCTAAAATTATCAAGGTAGCTGCTATCTCCAATCGCCCTGTCCAACTTCGTGAGGAGGCGGCCAATAATGTTTATCCCATTGCTGTTTAATAATTTTCTCAATATCAATTTACGGCAACTGTCAAGTTTTGTAGTGTCTATATTATTTGTTGCCCAGTAATTTATTTTCTGTGCATCGGCAGTGGTTGTTTGCCAGGTAGACAAGTGATCTACACCTGTGAAAGAATATGATAGCCAGCCTCCGGTACCTGTTCCGCTTCCATTTCCCCCACTTGTAGGGCTGGTAGGCCAATCACTGATTGGCAAACCACCACCTCCGGCATCGTCCATTATCTCAATCCAAAAAATATTAGTTTGACACTGTGTTTCAAAGTGGCCGCCATTACAGTTTGGGTCGCCGGGTGGGCAACCTACCAACTGGCCATTATCGTTACTAATCCAAACATCCTGGCAGGAGGTCGTTGTCACTGGGACCATCAGTGAAAGAGGGCTGTTTGTGTTTTGCCCGCCTGGCGGTAAGCCGTTATTTTTATTGGCTCCCAACTGTACCATCGTTTTATTTGGCACCTGGTTACCCGGCAGCCTGTTAAATAAATGACGGTCGCGAATTAGGAATTTATCATGGCGAAACGTTTGATACTCCAGTTTCATCATTTGCATCGCCATGTTTTCAGCACTTAATTTATTGGCTGTTGCTTGAAATCCGTATTTTTTATAATTTCTTCCACTAAATAAACTCACCGCCACAGTATCTTTTACTTTGCAGGCAAGAAAAGAATTCACGTATTCTGTGTTTTTCAGCACCAGTGGTATTAAAACAATTGTATCGCCTGCACTGTTTTGAGATTGGTTAGTACCAGATGAACCGGATAATGGCATGTTGCCACCTGCTAAAATAGTGGAGCCTTCCCAGTGGGGTATACCTTCCTTTACAGCAATGTTCTTTAAAAAATGAAGCCGGTCGTCCTGTACCTTAATGGTTGCAGCTATTCTTTTAAAGATTGGATTTGAATTCGCCGGAACATTCAGAAAAGCTTCTGAGGGAGATTGATTGAGATAAGCCACCGATCTATCGGCATTTATTTTACGGCAATTGTAAAAAATAATACCAGTAGCAATTAACGTAGTTACATAGAGGTAGGTTTTCAATGCATACAGTTTCATTTGTTTCATAAGAGTAGTATTGGTGATAAAAAATTATCAGCCAAGTTATCCGTTCACTATGAAAACAACTGCAGAAAAAGTTCGGCTATGCCATAGAATATTTTGCAAAGAGTTGGTGTAGCCAAATAAAAATAGCTCTGGATTTTGCGTTTAATGAATAATAAGCTACCATTTTACTACTATTGTCTTTCATGAACACGTCGCCGGCAACAGGATAACCATCACCGCTACCGATCTGCCCGGCAATGCAACGGTAATGGAGATAGTTATTCAATAAAAACATGGTGCAGCAGCAGGTTGATTTTCTCGTGGCTATTTCGCAAAGTCCCCTTCGGGAGACTATGCGGGGGCAATCCATAGAGATTCCCCAGACTTTAGCCGGAACGCGGGAATGACGATGAGGTATGTATAATTAAAATGTACATCTAATACTTCCACTCGTCCCAACTGCGAACTGTCGCCAGCCTGCTACGAGCGACTGATCAGTGATGCACGAGCGACAGATGAGCGACAAACCGTCGCTTATCTATCGCTTATCTGTCGCTCATCCCCGCTTGCGGTGTTATGACGGCCAGGAAAGTTATCTTTACAGTAATGCAAGGGGCTATGCGGGCAGAAAAGAACTCATCAAAGTGGAAATGTGGTAATTATACAGTACGGTTCTTACTTGCCTGGTAGACTGCAGAAAAAAGTGGGGGACTGGGCAAGAGCCTGCCTTTTACTTCTTTCAACCCTGAAACACTACAACATGAAGTACACAATGGTACTGCTGCTGTCTGCCCTAATGATCGCCTGTGGCAGTACGCAAAATGGTATAGTAAAAAAGAAAACAATATTGCCCGTGTCAGATTCAACCAATTATGCAAATCCGGGCTGCTCAAAACTGGTATCGGTCAAAAAAGGAAATGACCAGGCATACGGCACCATCACCTACCTGAAATATAAGGGCGACACTTATATAGTTACCAGTTGGGTCTGTCTTACCAACCACGAGTTGACTGCAGGCTTCAGCCGGCATTATGCATCCGATTCTTTGTACACCTTTCTTTTCGACACCAACCACAACTATAAAAAAATAAACCTGCCGCTGGATAACTGGATAGAATATAGCAGGGGAAAGGATCGCTACAATTTCACTGCACATAAGTTTACCACGCCAAAAGATATCCTCGATATCCGCTACTACGAAATAGCAGGCGAACCTGCCGCGGATAACGATCCCTGTTATGTGCCTGGGTTTCTGCCAGACAGCAGGAAGTACAAGTACACACCTTATACCGTAAACGGCACCATCATGAACAACTATAACCCGGCCAAACAACTTATAGCGAAATACGGGTACTATGCAATTATCAGCGATGATGGGTTTCTCAATGGATTTCGCGGCGCCCCCGTGCTGAAAGATGATAAATTAATCGGTATCCTGGAAGGTGAAGTGGCAAAGATGAACAATGATGGCAACCTGGAGACTATTTGCGGACTGGCCTTTACCGGCAAACATATCGATACCCTGATCTCAGAAGGCAACCTGTTCAACCTCCGGTAACAGTAAAGAATTTCACATAATTTGATTATTCGGCAAAACCAGCAATAGTAATTTATGCCCTGTCACTCTGTACCGGTCACAGTATTGTTTAGCACTCACTACTATTATTATAAATACACTACCAGTATAGAATTAATTCTATTTCCAGATTGAAAACTACTTCCTATTTTTATGGCTGCATAGTTTTCTTCCGCTTTCTGCAACGAAAGCCTTCCCATAACCTTTTCTCCGGCTATTACTGTGGCAATACATATTGTATGTCACACTGTGAAAGATTTATTTACCTGAAAAATTTTTTTCACATGAAAGCTGAACTCCCGCTTACAGTAGTATTGGTCCTGTCCGGATTATTCACACTTTTTGTCGGACTGCGGTTTTATTTTTTCCCGAATGTCCCGCAGGATCACAATGCACTCAATATGTACGATGCCTCTGTTAAAGGAGCTGTATTTTGTAATATCGGTGCACTGATGTTGTGGACTGCCTGGCTGGTATGGCATAAAAACCCCGCAGGTCTATACATCGCATGGTTTATAGCCATCATGATCAATGTGGTGGGGCTGATGGTTTTTTTCAAATCATGGAATATGCGCGCGATCTTCCTGGATGTTGGCCGCGGCGCCATACTGATTCTTGTACTCTTATTCTATACGTATAGAAGGAAGCAATAAATACCGTATTAAAAGATGGTAGTCGCCCGCTACCATTGCCTGACATCATTTTCGGGGCGCCTTTGACAGCCGGCGGGAGTATTAACTTACTCTTAGCCGGTTTTTTTATTTGACGGTGGATGATTTGTTGAAAAACAGCCGCTGCACGACAATAATACATTAGAACATACAGACAGCTCAGTCATTGATACCCACATCATTTCCCCAAACATAGAAATAATTCTATGGCAACCTAGCTTTTTTTCTATAAAGACTGATCCGCAATATTTCTATTCTTGCAAACTGGTAAATGGCATCATTTCATTGAATGATGTTTCATTTCCAGTATCCGTAACCTGTGAAAACAAAACCGGTACATTATGAAAACTAAAAACCTAACTATGTCGTCCAGTATCTTATATCCTAAAAGCCTGGCATCGCTGTACAAACAGTGTATGTTCATCCTGGTGTTGGTCATGGCCACCATCACCTGTACCATGGCGCAATCTCCTGTTATAACCTATCCCGTGCCCGCACAGGATATTGACCGTGCCACAGGCTCCAGCCTGCTTACCATTCATGTAGCTTTTCCTGCTGCCTGTAATGGTACAACAGTGCAATTGAAATTTCCGGCAACCGTGAGTTATGTACCTGGCTCGGTGATTAAGACCAGCGGAACAGGTGCGGTGATTACCATCGCAGAATCGAATATCAGCAATCTTAATAAACCCATATTTAGTTTTTCCGGTACTGTATCTCCGGGCGATATAACATTTACGGTTAACCGAAAAGCTGGTTGCGGTGCTGCAGCTACCGGTAAGGATACCGTTGTGGTCAGTGGCAGTTGTGGCACCACCACTGAGAACAGTGCTATCAATAACACTTATAATTTTCTTTCGCAGTCATTAGGACTGGTACAACCGCCTGCTATTAACAATGCCGCCAACTATACCAATTACACACGCACCGCCACCATTACCAATGGAGGTCTCGGCGCTGCTGATACCATTCGCTTTTATATGATCTATCCTGCAGCAGGTGTTCAACTGCTGGGAAATACGCTGACCGTAAATGGTTTTTCTTTTTCACCCTGGCGCACGAATGGCGATACCCTCTTTTTTAAATTTTATGGATTGGCACTCGGTGCAGATAAATTACTGACAAACGGAGAGTCGCTCACCATCACGGAAAATATGCGGTTGAAAACATGCGGTACCACTACCACATATGCAGCTTACTGGGGACCCGATCAAAATACTACCTGCACACTCGTGAGTGCGCAGAGCCTGGTGACGATGGCCCCGATCAATATCACATTCAACAGTTCGGTATCACAGGTACAGGTACCTAATTTTTGCCGGGAAGGCATAGCGGATTTTACATTTACCAATACTTCCAGCAATGCAGTGCCGGTAGCGAATACATTGTTCAATGCACAATACCGGGTAAGTTTTATCCCGGGCAGTACCATTCTGAAACCTGACAGTGTAAAGCTGGCAGGACAACCTGCAAACCTGCCTTTATCGGGGGCGGGACAATTTTATCCCGGTACCAATAATTTTTTTACCAGCGATCCAGATGGGGCAGGGATTGGATTGGATGATGTGGATGGCGATGGTTTTTATGATGATTTGCCACCGGGTCATTCCGTTACTTTTCGCTGGTACTATACACAAATCTGCAGCAATACCTGTGGCAGAACATTCAATGGCGTATTGCCTTCACTCATCAATTATGCGGATATGTGTGGTGGGGGCGGGCTTTCTGGTGTGATGGCTGCTTCACCGGTTACGATGTCACTCGTCAATCCAGTGTTTACACGGACCGCACCGCCTTCAATAGCAGTGGGTGTACCTTTTACCCTGCAGTATGCCTATAATGCATTGGGTGCAGGGTTTAGTTATCATCCAACAGACAGTTTATACCTGCAGCTTACCTTACCACCGGGCCTGACATTAGCAGGAACCGGAAACGTTACGATTAACGGCATCGCCATTCCATTATCAGATGTGATACAAAATGGAAATACCTTACTGATCAGGAATAAAGGAGGCATTACAATAGTTCGCAGTTATTCACTTGACCTGGTGTATAATACTGCGGCACCCTGCCCCATACCTGATCTTGTGATTCCTTCCTCTATTTATTATGTGCAGGACAATACCTGCTCCTGTATAGAACAGGTAATCTGTAATAATTTTCAGCCGATCGTAGTTGGTTGTATGATCACCTGTACAACTGGAATATCCAATACATCGGTTGTCACCAAACGAACCACTCTGGGCTGGACCAATAATTCCATGACAACAAAAGTGGCAGCACCTACAGGTGCCGCAGCTTATACTGTACTTCCCAAAGACAGCATCCGAACTACGACACTGGCAACAGAAAATGCTACTTACAACAATCTTTTATATTCATTTGAGATCAGTAAAACACCTTCCGGGCAGGACGCATTGACTTATGCAGGTGGTTTGCTCACGGTAACACCCGCTGCCGGCCCGGTAATTACCTGTCCTATGGGAATACCTGTGAATAACAGTAATGGTTCCACGCAAATATTAAGATGGGATCTTACAGGCTGTCTGCCCGGGGGTATGATCAATCCAGGCGACAAAGTACAGGTAGACCTGGATATGGTAGTGACAACTGCCGGCGTGGATACTTTGTTTGGTATACAACCTACCAATGCACCATTTGCCAATAGTTATTTCAGCAATATGAACGGTGCATTGGAAGAAATTTGCGGACAGAAACAGGTGCCCTCTATTATTTTCATGGGTGTGACCAAGAATTTTTCCGTACCTGCTATCAATGCACTCTGCGCATTTTCGGATAACGTGCTGGGTACATTGTATAATTATTCAAGAATTGTGCAGGATGCATTTCCAAACGAATACCGACCAGTATATGTACTGGACAGCGCAGTATATACGGTACCGCCAGGATGGAATTTTCTTCCCGGCTCCCAGGGATATGGCTATGCTGCCTGGGCGAGCCCGGTTGCTTATCCTTTTACATTGACGCCTGTTGGAGCACCCGTTATCAGCGGTAATAAAGTAAGTTTTATCAATCCAAAAAATGGAACCTGGGTAGCACCGGAAACAGGAACCGTGTCAAGTTCGCAGAACCTGATATTATACGGTCAGTTTACACCTACTTCCTGTTCGGCAACGCCTGCCAGTTTATCACTGAACTGGTACTATAAAGATTATGCCTATGTACCGGCACAGGCAACATCAAAAACAATTTCCACCAGCACCACCATTGGTTTTACCGGTAAACCAACCTATGCCCTGGTCAACAACAGCAATGTGGTGGCAGGCATCAAACAGCAACATTACTGGGATATAGAAATAAGAAATATTAATACGGCCTATGAATGGTTGTCTATAGAACCAGCTTTTAGCGGAAGCGGTATTAGTATCGACAGTGTGGTGTTAAAACCATCCAATACCTTATTGCCGGCAGCAGGCTCCTATGCTGTAGGAACCGGCACTGCTACCTGGTATAAGGTTACGCCGGTTACTGTTGGCAGTATCCAGCAGGTAAGGATTTATTTTAAATTCAGTAATTGCAATGCCGACAGTGTACTGGTAAAAAGTAACTGGGAATGCAGTGGCTATCCCAGCCCCAATCCATCGGCGAGTTGCGCCAACGCCAGTTTGTATCTGAAAGTAATTCCGGAAGTAAGCCAGGTACAGGCGGCTATCAGCAGGCAACCCACACCGGGAGGTATCAACTTGTGTACGAATGACAGCGTCACAGTGGTTATCAACAGTGCACAGTCAGCGTATGTGATCAATCCCGTATTGAAAATATTTCCAACCGCCAATCTCAATATCGTTCCCAGTTTTGATATTGAGTATCCGTTGGGAAGCGGCAACTGGCAAACCGTAGCCGTAGCACCGGTAGGAGGCGTATATAATTTGCCGCTTAACAGTCATCCGGCATTGTCAACACTTGGTGGATTACCGGGAACATATGATCATCCGCTGCTTACGGACCGCCAGGCAAAAGTAAAAATTACTTACCAGGCGCAATGCGGATTTCCGAGCGGGGAGAATATTGACTTTCAAATTACGGGAGCACAACCCTGTGGTGTGCCGGCACTGGGCAATGGTGTATTGCTGAGTACCAACAGCATTGATATACTGGGCGCGAACGTTACGGGCTCGGCAGGTATGAACAATAATTTATCGGCGGCGACTATATTCTGCGGACAAAAAGCAACGGTGACAGCCAATATCACACCGCTTACTACCGTCACCAGTTTTACGGATACGGTCGTATACACCTTACCGTTAGGATTGGTATACGGAGGTAATTTTACCGACCTCAGTGGATCAGGCACAACGGTAACTACTGTCATAAATGGAACCAGTACACTGGTAAAAGTAAAAATACCGGGTAATATCGCCGCGGGCACGATGATTAACTACAGTTTTGATGTGTCAGATGCAACGGGTCTCAGTTGCGGCAACCTACCCATCAGCGGCTCCTACCAGCGCAGCAGTTCTGCATTGAGTTGTGGTGGCGTTCCCTGCAGTACGGGATCAACCACTGCATTGAATACCACCAGCAATGTAATTACGATAGCCAAACCGGATCTTACGCTGACGAATGTTACCATTGGCGGTGGCCTCTGTCAGCCGGGAACAGCATGTACGATATCATTTATGCTCACCAATAGTGGTACCGCCAATGCAGCAGCCGGTACACTGGCTGAAATTTATTGTGCGTCATCTGCCACACCGTTTACTACTGTGAGCCTTCCTGCATTGGCAATGGGCGCAAATATATTTCTGAATTACCCCGTAACCATTCCTGCTTCCTGTCCTACAGGTGTTGCACTTAACGTGCGAATACGCCCGGTAGTTGATCCGGCAGTAGGAGGTGGTACTAATTGTGTATGCAACGACAGGCAGGGCACCAGCTTCGTGGTATTACCGGTAAAACTGGTAAACCTTACTGCATCGCTGGCAAACTGTACGGCTACCATTTCCTGGCAAACACTTGAAGAAATTAATACCGATCATTTTGACATTGAATACAGCAATGATGGTATCCATTATGAAACCGCAGGTAATACACCTGCAGCCGGTAACAGTACGGTGATGCATTCATACCAGTTCAGCATGCCGGTAAAGGATGGTATAACTTATTTCAGGTTGAAAGAAGTGGATATAAATGGCCGGGCGACCTATAGTAAATCACTAACGGTGACGAGCCATTGCAATCAGCACTTCAGTGTGCTGTTATATCCTAATCCATTAAAGTCAGAAGCGCTCGCAAAGGTTGCAGTAAACGGCACAGGAAAAATAAAGGTGATGGTATTTGGAGCAGCCGGGCAAATGGTGTTGAATCGTCCTTCTTTTGTCATCAATGGTATCAGCAGGACTATTGAAATAAATACGCAAGACTGGTCGGTTGGGTTATACATTGTAAAGGTGATCAATGAAAACACAAGAGAGGAAAAAATTATCAAGCTGGTAAAAGAGTAAATACTGACAGTTTCGGGCGCCGGGTTCCGTATAGTGATATAATTTATTTATATGCTGTATTTGAACCTGGTGCCCGATGCGTTTACAACCCTTTATACCTATCACCTTCTGCTTTTTTCCTTTTCCCATCCGCCCTTCACCTTTTTCCTTCTGTCTTTTCTCCTTTCACCTTACTTATACAAATCAAAATCAAGGTATCCCTCTTTCGCCCTGCGCTCTGCACGATCGATGTATACCTGCCTGTCAGTAGGAGCCCATGTACCCAACCCGTCCACATAGCGGTTAAACATACAGAATGCAGCAGCAATCATCACTGTATCGTGTATTTCAATATCGGTAGCGCCAGCTTCCCTGGCGGCATCGATATGCGCAGGTGTAACATTCCTTCCACTCACCGCAACAGCGCCTGCAATGGCAAGCAATGTTTTTAATTTGGGAGAGATGTTTACTGATGCCTCATTGTTCATAATGTTATCAATAAAATGGGTATCGCATTGCATATAGTGCTGTGCGAGGGCGGCATGCACATGCTGGCAAAAGAAACAGTCATTGACAGAAGATACATAAGCGCCGATTAGTTCACGATCACCACGTGATAATGTATTGTTGTCATCCCTTAACAGTATTTCAGCCAGTTCATTTAACGGGCGGGCAGTTTGCGGGCGAAATGCCATCAGCCCGCGTATACCGGGTAATTCGTTTTTTAAGTCGATATATGCCATCTTATATATTTTGTATTGTAGTAAAAAAAGAATGATGGAAGCTTACGCCTCCATCATTCAGTAAACGCTGTATTAATTTTCAGTAGACGGTATTGGCATGGCTGACCACACATCGTCGCCGGCCCTGTCAACAGGAAGCGTATTAAGTTTGTCATAGCGGCGCATATCGATCCAGCGGTGCCCTTCATAAAACAACGAATAGCGGCGCTGATTGAGCATTTCATCTATTAATGCAGGAGCAGTAACAGCGCCAGCATAAGGCGCCAGGTTATGGATACTTCTTATTTTATTGATGGCCACCACTGCTTCGGGCAATGAATTGGTTTGAATTTTTGCTTCCGCATAAATCAATATCAATTCTTCATTCCGTATAATGGGAATAGGCGCTGTACTGGAGCGGTACACCCACACATCACGGTCACTGCTCAACCCTGCATTGGAGGCAGCAGAATTACGAAGTGTCGCTTTTCCAATCCTATCATCACCGGCTGCGATATTTGCCACATAGGAAGGATGTGCCAGCCGCACTTCACCATTGCTGTTCTGATCAAAATAAGCAGGGTTCAACTGGTCACCACTTCCGGTGCTGAACTGTTCACTGACGCCCATATTGATATCACCATTAATATCGAAAAAGGAAGTACCCAAATCGGTCAGTGCTGCAGCCCACTGCTTACGGTATACATCTACCCTTGCAGCCAGTGCACGGTTAAATTTGATGAAACCATTGGCATCGGCAAAACCTGTAAAGCCCGGCGTTAATGTATAAGCAACAGTAGCGCCCGTGAGATCGGTTTTTGCTTCATCCAGTAATGCTCCAATGGCTGTGATGGATTGATCGTAGGTTAATATCGGGCCAAGGTTATTTTGATCAGCTACATCCACCCGTATACCATTCGAATAGGTAAGGTTGAGGTTCATGAGCAGTTCATAAGCCTTTAGTGTTTTTGCAAATCCCAGGTAACCTTTTCTTTCCTGGTCTGATACCTGCGTGGAATTGGTAGCAGCTTCGATCAATACATTGCAGTTTTTTACTGCACGGTACCGGCTGGCCCATGGATTGGTTATATAAAACCCGGTGTTGTTGAGTGTAGTACTTCCTGAACCGAGCAGTTCGGTAACATAACGGGGATCCGCATTCGAAAAACGGTATATCTCCCTTCCCATAACGCCTACTGCATCCAGGTAAATACCTTCATTGTTGCGCATACCTGACAAGGCACCGGATACCAATCCGTTCAACTGATCTTTAGAAGCATTCTTTAGATAATCTTCGATCGTGGGACTGTTCGGGTTGGCATATTCTTTTTTGCAGGAGGACAACAATCCGGCTACTCCCAGCGCGAGCAGTATATATACATTTATTATTCTTTTCATGATGATACTGTGTTTTACGTTTTTAAAAATCAATGGTTACACTAAACATGGCTCTTTTTGATGCTGGGAATGGATCCACATCGATACCGGTAGAGAAGCCTGTACCAAAGTTGGATACTTCCGGGTCATAACCACTGTATTTAGTAATGGTAAAAAAGTTGTTGAGCGATACGCCTGCGCGTACGCTGCGCAAAATTCTTGTAGGGAGTTTAGTGAATGTATAATACAGGCCAATTTCCCTGAACCGCAGGTAGCCGGCATTTTCTACAAACCCTCTTGCACTTCCGCCCAGGAATTGCCCAATGCGCTGCGGGCCGTTGGGCACACCATTGTGATCATCATCACGATCATAATCGGGGCTCGTACTGCCGAAATCATTGAGCAGGGTGGTAAGGTTTACGTTATCACCTTTGTATTTCCAGTGAATCAGGAAGCGAAGGCTGAGTTTATTTTTAAAAGTGATTTCATTGAAAGTATTCATCTGGAATTTTGGTTCCTGGTTGCCGAGTACCACCAGTCCTGTATGGCTGGGCGCATCGGTTCCTACCAATTGCGTAGCAGATTTTCCCTGCTCAATCTGGAATGTACCAAGACTTGTACCAAATGAACCCAGGATCACTGGCGGTATATTTAGCCTGGTTACATTGGAACGGTTGAACCAGAAGTTAACGGAAGATGTCCATTTGATACTGCTGGTAGTAACCGGTTGCGCATTCAAACCAATTTCAACACCCTGGTTGCGCAAGTCACCTGCATTGACAAATTTGGTGGAGAAACCAGATGATGGCGGTACTGTAGCCAGCAACAGGAAGTCATAAATTTTCTTGTTGTAGAAGGTGATTTCAAAATTGAGTTTGCTTTTCAGTACACTGAAATCAACACCTGCTTCAAATTCAGTTTGTCTTTCCGGTTTGATATTCGGATCACCACCCTGGATATTTACCAGCGAACCTTGTGTACCCAATATATTGGATGCAACCAGTGTGGTAAATTTACTGCCGAATGCAGGGAAGTTGGCCGATTGTCCATAGGCAGCACGCAGTTTCAGGTTATTGAAAAAATTATCATCTATCCAACCCAGCTTGGTAATGTTTACAGACAGTCCGCCTTTTGGATATACATAAAACTTCGATACATCACCGTTGTTGGTGGAGCGGTCGAAGCGAACACCGGCAGTGAGGTTGATGGCATCAATGATGCTGGCTTCCTCCTGTACAAATATGCCTTCATTCTGGAATTTGTTCCTGAACTGTTGTGCCGTGAGCGCACCACCCTGGTCAACATTTGACTGACCGGGCGCTACCTGTGTAGCAATATCCAGTACATTATTAAAATCACCCCTTTCCTGTGAATAACCCGCCGATGTGGTAAAACCAAGGTTTTCATTCGGGTTGAATGTATTCACCAGTGAAAGAATATAATTTGTATTCAGGCTTTTTGTCAAACCCTGGATGGCTGTTCCCTTATTGATAACCTGTGATTGCAATTCGCGCGGAAACAATGCAGTGGTCACCAAATTATAAAAATCGATACCACCACGGCCAATAAATTTGGTGGTCGATCTTCCACTCTTCTGCAAAAGCGCATCCAGGTTGAAACCGGTGGTAAAGCGGTTTACATCTTCATTGTTGCGCATGAGTGCAATTGTTTGCAATACATTCGATGCAGAGAAGGGGTTGTTGGGATATACACCGAATTTGTCAGGATGCAATTCGATAAAATTTGGTGTTGATGACAATGAAATGCTGTACGTAACACCATTGTTATCGTTGCCGGTCAATCCCCTGTCTGCAGATGAATTCACATAATTGGTACTGATACCAAATTTGATATTATCGGTTATTTTATGATCTACATTTAACCGGAGGCTGGTATTGCGGTAGCCGGTATTTTTTACAATACCGTCTTCATTTTTTTGCGCAGCAGAAAAATAAAAACTGGTTTTATCATTTCCACCGGTCATACTCAGCACACTGTTGCGCGTAAACCCGGTATTGCCATACACTTCATTTTCATAATCGTACAATTTGCCTGCAGCCTGCGCATCGAGGAATTGCTGTTTCAATGCAGCGCTTTGCGCAGGATTGCTGGACAATGATGCAGCCGTTTCTGCAGTAAACTGGCGTACGCCCAGCAGCTTGCTCGCTTTTACAAAACCAAGTTCCTGTGTGAAACTAATTTTTGTCTGGCCCTGTTTTCCGCGCTTGGTGGTAATAATAATTACACCGGCAGCGGCCCTTGATCCATAAATAGCCGCAGCAGAAGCGCCTTTTAATATTTCTATGTTTTCAATGTCTTCAGCACGCAGATCGGCAATCCTGCTGGAAGGGTTGTCCTGGTTGGATGCATTACCACCAGCGGCAGCAGCAGTTACTGCATTTAACCCGGCAGAAGTAGCGGTGTTGTCCATATATACACCATCCACCACGTACAATGGCTGCGTGTTGCCAAATATGGAAGTAACACCTCTTAGTTTTACGGATAAGCCACCACCCGGTGCACCACTGTTGGAATTGATATAGGCGCCGGTAACTTTTCCGTTGAGCGCTGCATCAAAAGTTTGCGCAGGGGCCACACCCGTTAATTGTTTGCTGGAAATAGTTCCCACCGCGTTGGCAAGGTTTCTTCGTTTCACGGTAGTGGCAAGACCTGTTACCACCACTTCATCCAGGCGGGCAAAGTCTTCTTCCATTTTTACCTCAACAGAATTCTGGTTGGCACCAATGGAAATGGTTTGTGATTTAAAACCTGCGGAACTAAAAATAAGTTTCGCATTTGCCGGTACAGATATACTGAATTTTCCATTGGCATCAGTAACGGTTCCACGCGTGGTTTGAGCAATGGAGACATTGACGTTTGGTAGTGGATTGGCGGAAGCATCCGTTACGCTTCCCGAGATGGTCCTGTCCTGTGCAAAGAGCAGTGAGGGCAGTAGCATCGTTAGAAAAATAATGGCAAGACATTCAAGTTTTTTCATGGTAAATAGTTGATTTTAATAATGAAGACAATCGGGTTTCGAAATCGAATCGTGTTTTTTGTATAGTGAATAAATAATGAACGCAACAGGTTATAATACGGGTTAAGCATTCAGGTAAATGGCCTTTTCACCTGGTAATGTTGTTCCTGGGAGCGTGGAAGGATTCGGGAAATGTTTAATGTTGTGTTACCATCATTGCATAGCATGACAAATTGCAAAGACAGGTATCTATCTGCAGGTTGTAAGCAGGCAATCATCGTTTTTTTCCAATACATGGATAGCTGGCACTTTAGTTATGACACATATTTAATGCAACATGCTGCCTGAAATGAATACCGGTAACACGAATATCGACCGCTCATAACAAATTGCTGCATGTTTTTATTATTTACCGGGCGGCATTACATAACCCTTTTCCGCCATTCGCTTTCCCATTTCATCGTATGCCGCTTCTTCAGTAGGCGTAAAACTGGCAAGGCCGTCTACATAGCGGTTGAACATACTGAAGGAAGCAGCAATCAGTACAGTGTCGTGCAGTTCGGCATCATTTGCACCAGCTTTTCTCGCTGCATCAATATCTTCCTGTGTGACGCGGTTGCCCAGTATCTGTACTTTGCCGGCGATGTTCAGCAGCGCTTTCATTTTATCGCTGATATTTGCCACGCGAACATCGCACAATGCCTCATCCACTTTATTTTTTTCACTGCCATACAAATGCCGCGAAGCAGCCGCATGACTGTTCCTGCAAAACATACAATTATTTCTGTGGGAGACATAGGCGGCGATCAGTTCACGCTCTGCCGCCGATAAAGGTGATGGCCCGCGCAACAGGACCTGTGCTAAATCGTACAGGTGTTTTCCTGTTTCCGGCCTGAACTGTACCAGGCTTCTTATACCAGGTACAGCTTCTGCTACTTGAATAAAAGCCATAGTATTGGTTTTACTGAATGATTAATACTGGTTTTCACAGGGAAGTATTAATCGACCATCGGGCTCATGTTTTTCACCACAGCGCCCGCTTCTTCTTTTTTATCCCTTGATATTATTGTTGCGATTAATCCAATAACAAATACCATCGAGAATACAAACAATGAATTGCTGTATCCGCCCAGTTCATCTACCAGCACTCCCACAAACAATACCGCCGTTGCAGTAAATATTCTCCCTATGTTGAAGCAAAAGCCGGTGGCGGTGCCGCGCACAGCAACAGGAAAAAGAAAGGGAATGTACATGGACAATATGCCCTGGCTGGCGCCAAAGAACAGCGCCATGACTATAATCTCTGCATAAATGATATTGGAAAAAACCGTATTTGTTTTGAATAATATGAATGACAGTACGGCGCAAACAGAAAAACACAGCAGCATGGATTTGCGCAGGCCGATGGCATTGACAAGCCATCCTGATAAAAAGCCACCGGTTAATCCACCCATGCCCAGCATCATCATACTGAGGCCGCGTTCTTTTTGTGCATCGCTGTTATGTACCAGAGTTTGTATCCAGGTAGGCAGCCATGAAAATATCGCCCACAAACCGATGAGCATGGTACCAAATATGATTGAACCTGTTAGCAGGTCGGTACGATACGGTGCAGAAAAAATATTTTCTTTTGATGCAGTGGCAACCGCATTTTTCTTTTTAGCGGAAAGCCATTTATCTGATTCCTTTAAAATAAATATGGCGGCGATGGCAATGATCAGTGGAATGATACCAACGAGGAATGCCTGTCGCCAGGATGAAACAAAATAGTCGATGACACCGGCAGAAAAAATGCCAACCGGGATGGCGATGGACAGGATGCCCATGAAAATGGCCCTTGTTTTTTTCGGCCATTCTTCCATCATGATGGTAGCAGTAGATACCAATACGCCACCCAGTCCGAAGCCACTGATAAAACGGCAAATCACCACGGCCCACCAGTTGGGCATATTGCCGTTCAGTAATGTGAAAAGACCATAACAGGCAATGGACAGAATCACCGCTTTTTTTCTTCCCAATGCGTCACAGATATAACCGGCAATGAATCCTCCCACTGCGCCGCCGAAAATAAAAACAGCATTGATATAGGCGCTGATATTATTTAATTCATCCTGGTTTTTTTCACCCAGTAAATCTTTTACGGCCACGGGCAGGTATACCGACATCAGCGTGGAAGTAGTACCTGCGAATACAGTACCCAGCAGGCATATCAAAAACAATGACCAGTGATAAGTGCCTATTTTTTGTTCCTGCGGATCCTTCATGATTTATTTTTTAAATGATCATAGCCTTGTGGCAGGCGGTTGTATCCATTGTTTTTTAAACGGGTACCAAGGCTGTGATAAAATGCCGGATCGGTGGGCGTAACAGTGGCCAGCCCATCTACATAGCGGTTGTACAGGCAAAACAATGCTGCTATCAATACGGTATCATGAATTTCAATATCGGTGGCACCAAGTTCTTTTGCATGTTGTATGGCTGCAACTGTTACATTTTTACCACTTTCCTGTACTTGTGATGCGATGGTAAGCAGTGCTTTCATTTTATCGCTGACAGGTGCGGTGGCAATATTCTGTTTTATTCTGGCGGTGGTTTCCTCCTCGCCAAGTAATATGTCGGCAGCGGCCGTGTGTGCACTCACACAAAATGTACATTCGTTGCGGTGCGATACAATGGTGGCGATTAATTCGCGCTCTCCTTCCGTCAGCGTGGAAGGCCCGCGTAATAAAAATTGCGTCAGCTCGCGAATAGGAGCAGCAGTATCTTTCCTGTATTCGAGCAGGCCGGTGATACCGGGCAAATGTTCTTCCAGCGGAATATATGGCATGTCGTTCTTTTTTTGTTTGTAATCGTAAGGGGAGCCCCGCCGGGAACAGCGGGGCGTATCGGTTACGATTTTAATTGATTGCTAAAACACTGAAGAAAAGAGCTGTTAAATTTTTATTCCTGCAGAGACGATAATGCTTCTTCCGTCGGAAGGATACAAACCTCCGGGTCCGGGGAAAAATGCGGGACGCTCTGTGAAATATTGTTTATTGAAAATATTATTCATCAATAATTTGATTTTGTAACGTGTATTGAAACGATAGGTAAAGTTCCAGTCCACCAATTGGTATGCAGGTACAATACCTACTGTTCCACTGGCGTTTGGTTTTACCGTATTCAATGCATCTGCATAAGCACTGCCCACATAACTATACTGGATGGTCGTGGATAATTTTTTATACCGTACCTGTATGCCATTCCTGCTGATCCACTGTGGTGTTGTCTCCACTCTTTTACCTGTGATATCGGTGTTTACCGAATTGACGGCAATGATGCCTCTTTTATACCGGGCGTCGATAAATGCAGTGGACGTGAAAATGGACAACTGCCAACTGCTGCGGTAAGACGTCAGCCATTTAATGGGCTGCAATTCGATGTATGATTCAATACCGCGTGAACGGGAATCACCGGTATTG
Source organism: Chitinophagaceae bacterium (assembly GCA_044223995.1). GTDB lineage: Bacteria > Bacteroidota > Bacteroidia > Chitinophagales > Chitinophagaceae > JACMLD01. The sequence goes on along the minus strand of JBGALE010000002.1, from coordinate 723,616 downwards.
GTTCTGTAAAAATAAGTTTGCCCTGCGCCATCGGTTAATACAATATTCCCGTTGCGGTTATTATAGTCAAGCTGGAATAGCGTTATGTCAAAGCTGAGGTAGTTCTTAATTTTTCCGCGAACACCGACTTCGGCATTATAACCGAATGCGTCTTTAATGTGTTTATCTACTTTATTGAAGACAGTGGTGGGAATAATATCGGCGAATATAACCGGGCGGTATGCCTGCGCAATATTTGCGATAACCTGTAAGTTCTTTTTACTTGTATATTGAAGCCCTGCACCAAACAATGTAAACTTGTGTGCAATGTTAACGGGCAATTCTGTTGGGTCATAATTTTTGATAAAGCCCCGCATTTTAGTATTACCGTTTTCAAAACGGAAACCCGCGGTCGCCGTAAGCTGTTCTGTTATCCGCACCATATTTTCCAGGAATACAGAAACATTGGATGTTTTGAATGTCAGATCCCTTCCCCACTGGGGATCGGTCAGTGTAAGATCGTAATCACTGCCGGTTGTTCCCTTTCCCAATTGTTCCCTGACAAGGTTGTTGTGAATGTAACGAATGCCACTCACCAGGGTTCCTGCTGTAGAGAACAAGCGGAAGTCATGCTTCATCCGCAATTCCTGTGCATAGCTGTTGTAGTGATCAATGTCTACCTGCCGGGGGTTATAAGTGTGCAAACTATTGTTGACAGTATCTGCCACGGTCGACAGTGCTATAAACTGTACGCTGTTCCTTGAGCCGAGAATAGCAGAACTGGTAAAATTAAGCGTTGTGTTTTTATTGATTGTGTAATCAAGTTGTATGGAAGGCACGTGTATAGTGGGGCTGTAATAATTTCTGTTACGTGTGGATTGCCTTGGGTTTTCCTCAAACTGGGCATCGGTCAGACCACCATTCAGGTGGTTGATATAACGCATATAATTGTATTCGATCCTTGCATTTAATCTGTTGGAAATTTCGTATGTCAAATGAAGATGAGCTGCTTTGTAATTGTATTCGCTGTTATCACGGTAGCCATCCGATTTCCGGTAATTGAAATAAGTGTAGTACTGCAACTTGTTTATTTTTCCGCCGGCCGCATTATACGTGTTGAACAAACCATAAGAGCCTGCAGCGTTTTGCGACTCGAATGAAAACTTTTTGGTACTGTCTGCTTCTTTGGTGATATAATTCACCATACCGCCAAACTGTGCACCGTATTGCAATGCACCGCTTCCCCTCACCAGTTCGATATGATCAATGGATTCTGTTGGTGCATTGAAATGACTGGCAGGATAACCGTAGAGATCGGAATTGGTCATGATACCATTGTGCCGAACATTCATTTCCCAACTACGGTGTGCATCCAAACCCCTTGCTGCAATATTTACCTGGTTGCCGGTGCCATCGGTTTCATAAACAAAAACACCGGGGATTTTTGAAAACAATTGCCGCGGGTTATTGTCCACCAGGTTAATATCCATTTTTTCGAGGGTAATCACTTCTGTTTTTTTACCAGCAAAGAGATAAGTGCCTTTTATATCAGGCAGTGGTTTTACCACAGCATGTTTCAGTGAGGCAATAATGGTGACACTATCCAGTACCCGGTGCGCAAAAGTATCCTTTACTCCCTGCGCAGCAGCTATGAGCTGGCAGGAAATGAAATATACAAATATGGATATCTTCTTTAACATCATTCAACTTTAATTAACCAGAACAAGAATCGCAGAACCGCCCTGCCGGGAACAACCGGGCTTAGTTGTGCGAATAAACCACTGATTATAATAACTGCTTTCAAAAAACTTTTTTATCAATTGTCTGCGCCGTCAACCTGGCCGCGTTTTACCGCAAAATCTCCAACATTCTTTCCAGTTACCAAACCCACTTCACAATCGGTCCTGTAGTGAATGGCCCCATACAACCTGGACAATGAAGCCTCCAACGCCATGGCATTGTATTTTGCTGCATTGTTGGGTATAATATAACCCAGCACCGCAGCCGCAGCACCACTAAAGGTGGAATGCCCTGATATATATGAAGGGAAATTGGGAATACCGGTTAATGTTTTAATAGCAGGGTTCAATTGCGTTGGGCGCGGGTTGAAATAAAAATACTTGGTGTCCCAGCAAACAATGGCTGCATCCATCTCTGCCATATTCAGCAATGCCATATTGCGTGCCCAGCGTACTTCACTAAAATTTTGCTGGATGAAATCTTCCGCAGCAACTGCATTCCAATGACCCGGTGGTGTATACGTGCCCACACCATCGGCCCAGAAATGTACAATACGGTAATGATCCCGTGTATCGTTTTTTGTATAGGTTAATACCTCTGCCGTTTCGTCTTTCATCTTCTGGCTGCTGGTGGAAGGCGGAGGACCCGGGCGCAGTGAAATGGCGGTTAAAGAATCAAACAGGAATGTTTTTACTTTTCCAAACAGAGGCAGCATGGGCGGACGTTTGGGACTTTCCAAGCTGTACCAGGGTGTTTCTCCTTTCGCCATGGCATCTGTTTCCATTTGTGCCCACTGTGCAGGTGTTCCGATGGCAGCACCAGCGCGGTCACCGCGTGCACGTGTTACAAATTTTTGTGCCACTGCTTTTCCCAATGCTTCACCGGCTTCCAAATCACTTCTTACATTGGCGCCTGCAATCAGTCTTGCATGTTTGTGTTCTTCCGCCTTCAACTGGATATAATCCTGGTCGCCGGGAAATAACAACTTCAGCATTTCCACGGCAGCACCTTCCACAACTGCATCTTCTGAAGGATAGGAAGGCAAATCAGATTTTGGAATCATTACATTCACTGTTGCATCCACATTGTATGGTGCAGCACGGTTGTATAATTTTTTATAATAGTAGGCAGCTACCAGCGCATCGTATTGTGCTGCGCTTACATAGGCATAGGCCCTGGCAGCATACGGTGGATTGGCAAAAGGGAATTGCGGATAAGCGAGGGGGTTATTGGCATTGGGGAAAGGATAGGTATTATCTGCATTTTGATACGGGGCCAGGTTGTGTTTGGCCACCAGTTCGCGCATGATTTCGTTCCAGCGCAATACAGCACCTGCACTCCAGTACTTCACCTGGTTCTTTTCATCTTCTGTCAGGTCTTTCTGCCAGGTTTTTATTTCATTCACTTGTGCGATATAATCAGGTGTATTGGTCGCAATGGGCGCTGCTACCGGGAATTCCGTTGGCGATACTAATAAAATTGTTTTCCAGGTTCCTGCATTAGCGTCTGTTTTTGCAGGTTGCAAAGCAGGTGCATTGTCTGTTCTGCCGTCCACATTTTTTGAACAGGCAAAAAAGATCATCGTACCGGCCGCCACTATAGATAATGAAAAAAGGATTGTCTTTTTCATGGTAATTATTTTTTAGATGGAGTAGTAGATTTTTTGTGATGAGAAAAATCGAGGATGTAAAAAACACCGGTATTAAAAGCCGTAGCCTGTCCTACATTTCTTCCTGCAACCGTATAATTACCGCCACCAATCAGTGCCAGGCCATCAACCGCCTGTATATTGTATTTGATATTGGCGCCAATGCTGGTCATATTCATTTTATTGCTGGGGAAGGGCATATTGTTTTTTGTGATGTCAAATCCCCCGAGCGTGGTCCAGTTGGTCACTATAGCTTCTGCTATCAGTTTACTACTCCTGTAACCTGCCCTGAAATTAAATTGCATGGCATCGGGCATGGATACTTCATTGGTATAATGCATCTCCGTTGTATAGTAGGAGGTGCGGTCGATTTTAATATTGCTTCTAACTACATAGGTGGCGGAGCCGGTTGCAAACAGGTTGCCCAACTGGTAATCCACTATTCCCCGCAGCGAAAGGTTTTTACTTCTCAGTCCAATAGACAAGGGCAGGAAATCTGCCACATAGCTTGATACAGGTAAGGAAAATCCTCCAACGGCATATACCGAAAGAACGCCTTTGCCCAAATCAGTTTCTACCGGCATATATTTTACCCAAAGCGATAAGTCCTGGATACCATTCAATCCATGCAATGTTCCCTGTGATGCTTTGGTGGAAACATAGGGAAGGCCAAACAGCACATTTAATTTTTTGGAGATGCCGTAATTGCCCATCACACCAATCATCTGTGTGGAGACCGTTCCAAGATTGGCATTGTCTCTTTTAAACGTGCCTTCCCAGTAGTCTTTCCAGCTACTGTAGCCATACATGGCACCTACGCAAAAATTGTTTTTTGTCATCATAATCGCATCATTATCTGTTTGCGCTTTTGCGGCAACGGATAAAATAAAGCAGCAGGCGATGGTTATCAAAAACCTCTTGCCAGCATTCGGTGAGTACATCATGAGAATGTATTTAAGTGTTATTACAGCAGTTACAGAGAATAACACGCAGTGCCCGGAAAGCACTGGTGTTATACCTGTGACATATTATGTTAAAGAAACTACACTGGATTTACTGCCGGTTTCCTGTCGCCGGGAAAACAGGCAATGTTTTTAATTTTTAGGTTGAATGAATGCAATTTTCTTTTTTGAAATTCTGTACGCATAACCCAGGCTGATGGAATAATCGGCAAAAGCCGCGTCACCCTGTACATGTACTTTTTTGGCAGGATCGGAGATCTTTGAATTCTGCAGGTTTTGGTCTGCTATGTCAGCAGCACTTTGAATTCTGTTCTTGATGAAGTTATATGGAACAAATAAACTGAAGCTGTGCTGACCGGTACGGTAAGAAATTCCTGACTCTATCGCTACCACATAACCGGGACGGCGAAAACCTACACTGCTGCCAATGGCATCGTATGCGGGTATACCTTCCCATCTTCCAGCGAGTGACAGGGCTACTTTCTTTGCTTTACCTACCGCTGTTAAAAATCCTGCGCGTGCAAAATACTGATCGGGTGATGCAAATTTTTCATAACCTTCCAGTCCTGCTTTTGGTGCAGACTTGGCGGCGCTGTTACTACCTCTTGGATTGAAGAGATAATAACCATTGGCGAATGCATATATGCTGTTATGAATCTGCCTGAAAGCCTGTAATTCCAATGAGAACCCAAGTCCGCCGTCACCCGGCTGAATGGCCTGGTCAACGATGGCATATTTGATCTGACCGTTGGATTGAGGTGCCTGGTCAACTGCATCGAATTTTCCTGTTGGCAATTTTACACCAGCGCCAATCATCAGGTTTCCCTTTGTTGATGTAGCAGGATCAAATACCCAATAGTTTACACCAAGGCGTATATCACCCAATCCTTTTGCAAAAATGCTGTAACGGAAAGTATCTTTCACAGGCGCTGTCTGGCGCAATACCTGTGATCTTTCGTTGTGTACATAAGGAATGGTTAGGTTCACCTGGAACCTGCTGGAAATGCCATAGGAAAAATTCAAATCAAGTGAATGAGAATAAATATTTACTGCATTCCCCCTGTCTTTTCCATCTGCACCAATGCCGCCGCCGGTATTTTGGCGCTGCGGTTGTTCATCCGTTCCCACAAAATGGCGCCATGAATGAAAATAACGGTAATTGGCGCCAACCTGGAAATCGCCCTTTGACATATTGTAATTATCGTTGGCATTAATAGCCGTGACACCGCCCATTTGCCGAACGGCCACACATCCCTGTGCATTTGTTTTTGTTACGGAAAAGACAGTCACTATAATGGTTAAATATATGAGTCGCATAATTGTTTTGGTTTACTGTTATAAAATGATCCGGTTAAGGGCCATTACTATTTTTTCATTTTCAGGCGGCTTACTACCAGCCCGCCTACTTTGGTGCCTGCTGCATTACCGGCTGCATTGTCGAAACGGTAATGAATGCCACCATAGAGACGGGACATGGCTGCCTCCTGTGCTGCTTCACGGAACGATTTTATTTCGCGGCTCTGAATGCCGAATTCCAGTGAAGACGTATCGGAAAAATGGAGCTTGTCACCAAACGCCTCTGTCATTACTTCCGCCGCTGCAGCCGAAATAGTAGCATGGCCGCTGGTATAGGAAGGAAAAGGAGGTGTTTGAATGTATGGGCGCCAGTTGGGGTCAACAAATTTGTTGATGACAGTTTCCGGGCGGATATAATTGCTCCTGTATTTTTCATCCCAGCAACTGATGAACGCATCAAACAAGGCGATGCTTGTTTTCGTGTAGGCGGCAACGGTAGCGTCAAAATCTGCATTGGCAGTTTTGGCGGCAATGCCGACGATGTTCATCCAGTGACCGGCAGGTGAAAATTTCTTGGTAGCAAACATCACGTGTCCGTTCACATTTAACTTGAAAGGATTGTCGTCCCAGAAATCTGCAATATTCTTTTGTTCTGCTGTAAGGCTGTCCCCCATTTTTTTCACTTCCATCATGTAGCTGTAATACATGCTGTTTTTGTTTTTAATGTCGTAAACAGGAGGCCTTCCGGGCATGCACTGCGATGCAGAATCCAACACCAGTGTACGTATTTCCATCCAGTGTGGTTCTACTGCAGAACCATACATCGGTGGAGTAGGTATCCAGCGGCCTTCTTCATCTTTTACCGTGAATTTGGATGCAGAACGCGTTTGCGCATAATTGTCTTTTTTACTCCATGCCATTACCGTGGCAACGATGGTATCTGAAAATGCAATGGTATTGTCCAGCACATCGCCCGGCATGCCTGCAGAATCAGCTTCGTTTTTAAGCCTTCCATAATAATCCATTAAGCTTCCTTCGGGGAAAGTAACCGCATTGCCCACTTTAGTAAACGAAAGCAGTGCGGCCAAATGGTAATCGATTGTTTTACCGGCCGGCGCTTTCGGCATTTGGGGTAAATGTTTTATTTGCCCGGAAAGCGACTGGTAATTATTATTGCCGGCAGCAATACATTCATAGGCGGCAATATTGGCGTACGCATAATTACGTGCAGCAATCATGGGCGGAAAATTATTTCCCAGCACCACATCGTTCAGTTGCTTTACTGTTTTGCAATACAGCAATGGATCATTGGTCATTTTTGTGTAATCACCTTTTTCCCTGCAGGATGCGAAGGCAACACAGCTTATGGCAAATGCCATCAAATACTTCATCTGTTGAATCTTTACGTCGGAATAAAAAATTAATGCGCTGCCGGAAAATGACAGCAATCAAATAGAACAAAAGAATAGGTTATGCTTCCGGCGGCTGGGCAGGTGTGTTGTGGTAGGAACCATTTACAGCGGGGCATTGGTAAACATTGTACTCCATGTTTACTTCTGGCGTTACCATTTCGTAAGAAAGCTGGTGACGGTTAAAGAAATCCCCGGTAAATATTTTGGTTATATTGGTGTTGTTGGTCTTCTTGGCAGAATGATCTAACTGAAGGTCATTGACCAGTTTAAAGAAATCGTCCCTGGCTGTTTGTAAATGTTGCTTTGCTTCGTTGGGGATGCATTTGAGCACCAACTGCCCGTTCTCCACTTTACGTTTTACATATTTATAATGTACACCGTTTACTTCTACTTCACCATCGTAACGCTGAAAAGATGCCCAGTCGGATTGGTAGGGCATGTTGAGGGGAACTTTTATCTCGATGAGTTGTGCTTCGTCGTAGTCGCTTTTATCCAGTTTTGCTTCAAGCTGTACATCTGCTTTTTTCTGCAATTGGTTAATTACCCAGCGGTAACCGCACCAATTGAACAGGAGTATCCCAAGGAGTAATATGGAAGCAATTTTCTTCAAAACAGTTGTAGCAATCCCAGTGGCACAAGATAAAGCAAATTTGCAAAATTCAAAGCCCTGCGCCAAAAAAGGCAATACATGTTGCGGATTTGCTGCATCCGCCATCGGTTTTATTTCACCGTAAACGTTTTCTTTTCAACGCCTACGCCTTTGATGGTAAGGCTTTTCCAGCCGGGAGGCAGGGCAGATTTTACCTGCACAATTCCTTTTGGCGTTATTTCCAGTCCGCCGAAACCCATCAGCACACTTTGAATGATGCCGCCTGCGCCCGTGGAGAAATATGGATTGGTACCCCCTTTTGTTTCGGCAATCACCCGCAGCGGCGGGTTTAGGTTGGGCACGTAGGCATCTTTGAAAAAGTGAAAAGCCTTGTCCCCATCGCCCAGCCGTGCATATAATAATGTAAAGATGGCCTGTGTCATGGCAGGCGTACCTTCCGTGGGTACCCTTGATTCATAATATTCCAGGTCCTTCCTGATCTGTTTGGGATCGGTGACTTCTTTGAGCGGGTAAGAAAGCAGGTTCACATCTGCCTGTTTGATGCCTTCACCATTATAGCTGGCATGTTCGCGCGTAACACCATTGTCCATTTTGAGAATGGGGATATTGGCCGCAACCGTCATCCAGTCTGGATCAGCGGCGATGCCCAGCAATTTTGCAGCTTCGGTAGCATATTGCAATACTGCTTTTGCAGCAGCATTGGTAAAAGCATTGTTGTCAACGTTCTCCGCCCACTCATCTGCCGCCACTACATTTTTAATATCGTAATGACCGGGGCCATTGCGCTCCACGCGACTGGCCCAGAAATCAGCGACTGCCGATAATACCGGCCAGCCTTTTTCCTTCAGCCAGGTTTTGTCCTGTGTAACACAATAATAATTCCATGCAGCAATTCCCACACAGGCAGTGATATGATGCTCGAATGGCCCGCTCAAAGCCCATACCGGTGTTTCTTCCACACCCGTGGCAGCGCTTTCCCAGGGAAACATCGCCCCCTTAAATCCTTTGGAGAATGCATTTCTTTTGGCTGCATCCAGTCGCTGGTAACGATATTCTACCATGCTTTTTGCCATTTCCGGGTGCAATACCAGTATGGAAGGATACATCCACAATTCCGTATCCCAAAACACATGTCCGTTATATCCCAATCCCGATAAACCCATCGGGGAGGGTGATAAAGCAGTGCCTTCGCGCACGAAGGAATACAAATGGTACAGCATACTGTGAATATCCTGCTGGCTTTGATCATCACCATCAATCGTGATATCGCTTTTCCATAATTCATCCCATGCTTTGTTATGGAACATCAGTAAACGATCCCTTCCCTCGAGCTTTGCATAAATGGTGAGCCGCTCTGCTTCATTCAATGGATCATCGTGGTGGGCTGAAGTAATGGAAGAACCTGCAATGGAGAAACGATAAGTATCGCCTGCTTTTATCGTTTTTGAAAACTTCATCAGGTGCATGTTGTTGTCCCACATTTCATGAATCACCCTTGGTTCCTGTCCGTGCGGTTCACTGAATAAAAATGTATTGGAGGCGCACATCAGCAATTTTCCGGTCGGACTTTTGGCAGAAGAGGTCAGCAAACTGATTACTACATGCGGCCGGTCAATTTCATTATAATAATTCTGTACTTCTTTCAATGCATCCGGCGCTTCCATGACGCTGGCGCCGCCAATGGTAATGTCCTTTTTTGCTGTTACTGAAACATCCATCAATACAGTATAGGGAAGCTGGCGGAGCGAATAATAAGTATAGGAAATAGTTGCTTTATCGCTGTAATCAAATGAAGTGGTAAAACTCGCATGGCGCATATCCAGTTCCTGTTTCATGTTTTTGGCATCATTGCTTCCAATACGCCTGCCATCGATATCGAGGTTCATGTTGAGCAGGTTGAAGCTGCGCAAAAAATTACTCACGCGGCCACGTCCATATAAATCATAAGCGCCGGCCAGTACCACATCTTTTGCCTTGAATGGTTCGGGAGAGCTGACAATACCGATCATGCCATTGGCAACCGTGATACCATAATAATTGGACGCATTGATATTGGCAGCGGTTATTTTCCAGGGGTCTTGCGCAGCCAATGAAACAGAAAGTACCATCAAAGCGAATAAAACCGGCAATCGTTTCAGCATAACAGGTTATTTATTACCTGCAAAATAACGAGTTTGGGTCAGTTAATATCCAGATTGTTTTATGAGTAAGAACAGGCAATGCGGTATCAATATTCACCCGATGCACCGCCACCGCCACCACTGCCGCCGCCAAACAAATTATTATCATTCGAAGGTGCCACCGATGGGGCTGAATAAGTCTCTGAAATGGCCAACGCTTCCACCTGCAGGGCATCGGTAACATGTTTGTCACCAGTATCGTGTGATGTGAACCCGTTCTTAGGTTGATCGAGGTATTTTATCAATGCATAGGAAAGAAAAATAAGAATAATACCACCAATGGTCATGGCCATTTCAACAGGTATTACATGATAATAATACCGGTAAGTAAATACGATCGCAGCTACCAATAGCACACCTACCCGCAGCAATATCCTGTCTTTGATTTGTAGGCCCCGGTAGATATATACCAATGGTACAGCGGCGGTTAATATCCAGAACAGCCAGCCATAGGGAATGCTTTCACCTTCGCGGAGATTCAATTCAAACATACTATTGCTGGTTTCCCTGACCACAAAATAATTCCCTGCTGCAAAAAAACAAATCAGCGCAGTGATAATAACAATCGTAATACAACTGGAATAGTATTTCCATTTGCCGGATGATAATTCTTTCCGCAGGGAAAAATATATTATTGCGGTAATGATCATTAGTAAAAAAGGAGTGGTGGCTTTGGCAATCGGGCCGATTTTAATATAAGCAAGAAATATTACTGCCAGTAATGATAGAAAGGTAGCAGCAGCCATGATGGCATTGGCAAAACGAATGGTCAAAATGCCTGCGATGATAAAAATTAAAATAGCATTCGTGAGCGGCTGCAGGTTGGAAATAATATTCATTCCTCCAATGATAAAGGCGCCCGACATCCACATCAGGGCGTCGTCTACGCCCGACTTGTAATGGTTTTTTGAATGCACCATTGTTTCCAGTACGCCATAGGAAACAATTCCAAAAAATATACACAACAACCCCCAGCCAGTTTCACTGCTGCTGAGAAACATTAATGAAAACAAACCGAAGGAGAAAAATGCAATAACAGCAGTTAGAATAAACAAGCCAATCCGCACATAGGGATTGGGCATATAAAAACCAACAGGATATTGTTGCAGCACGGAAACATTTTCTTCGCTGGTAATACATCCTTTGTCAAAAGCCTTTTCAGTCTCGCGGCGAATGGCCAGGTTATCGAGCCAGTTAGTATTGTAAGCAATCATTTGGCTTTCAGTTTTCGGTTCATTTTAATCAGGAATAGTATCATCAGTATACCTGTGGCGATAAAGTACAGGAAGGAGATATACAACCCACCTATATCTGCCTGCAACGTAAAAAAGGTAAAACGGATAACCAAATAACTCAATGCTATATAACTGTACAATGTTATCATCAGCATGATATAAAATGATTTTGTCCGCAGGGCTTCTTTGTAAAAATAAAAGGCGATACCTGCGAGTAGCAGGAACCATGCGAAATACCGACCATCAAAATGAAACATGGCTGCCAGCGTGGAAATGAATAAGAGGTGTAATCCAAAATTGGTATAGGTAAAAGAGAAATGCGATTTTACTTTTCTGTGCGAGGTAATAAAACCTGCTACGACCAATCCAATACCAAGTACAATACCAGTATAGATGATGGTACTGCTGTCAAAATCATTTTCCTTTAATATTCTCATTGGCGTTACTGCGATTCCTGCCCATGCAGCGAGATTGGTAATGGCCATACTGAGTATACCGAGGTGATCAAAAAAATAAGCAGAGAAAAATAATACCAGCATTGGGATAAAGGTCACCAACCCAAAACGTTCGCCAAATATATGGTACTGGTACTGCCAGTACCCGATGAAAGTGATAAAGCAAATACAGGCCAGTAAGAGGATATAATCAAAAAAGGAATTAGGCGCTGCGACTTTAGCAGTTGAATAAGGCAGTTTTGTTTTGATACAATAATAAAAACCACCCGCGCTTAGTAAAAAAATAAAGAGGAGAATGGCCGTATGGCCGATGCTGTCAATGTTTTTGTAAACTAATATCCCCAACCCGCCACTCAGCAACAGTACACCCAGGTATAGCAGGGTTCTTAATTCCCAGAAAAGCGAAAAGAGCTTATTCCTCTGGTAAGTCTTGATATTATCCAGCGAAGCTTCGGTAATGAGCCCTTTTTCTTTTAGCCGGTCAAACAAATCCGTATCCATATCGGTTGGGTTGTGTTTAAATGTATAACAAATGAAGGGTAAGGGCAAACAGCATTAAAAGAAAATACCGTCCATAAACAAAACTAACAACTGTTAACTAATGTGGGCAATTATTGTATTTTTGCTTCTTAGCAATGTTTTACTGAACATGAGCCAGTCAAATCAAAAGATAAGAATTGTAACGGCTGCCAGTTTATTCGACGGGCACGACGCGGCTATCAATATCATGCGCCGCATTATGCAAAGTAAAGGTGCAGAGATCATTCACCTGGGACATAATCGCAGCGTGCAGGAAATAGTAGAGTGCGCCATTGAAGAAGATGCACAGAGTATTGCTATTACCAGTTACCAGGGCGGGCACCTCGAATATTTCAAATACATGAAAGACCTGCTGGATCAGAATGGCTGCGGGCATATCAAAATATTCGGTGGGGGTGGAGGTACCATTTTACCACAGGAAATAAATGAATTGCATAAATACGGCATCACAAAAATTTACAGTCCCGATGATGGCAGGCGGCTTGGATTGGAAGGTATGATTGAAGAGGTGATAAAAATGTCAGGCCCTGTTACGGGAACGCCTAACCGAAAATTAACTGCTGCACCATATACAAAGACAAACGGCTCTAGTGGTAAGTTTGCCATGGGTGAGTGGAAAGATGTGATCTCTATTTCGAAAGCAATCACCAAAGCCGAACTGGGAGAAGATTATAAAGATTTGTTGACCATCATTCACAATGGCGGCGGCGCAGAACATACAACACCTGTGCTCGGCATTACCGGAACCGGTGGTGCCGGTAAATCGTCCGTCACCGATGAACTGGTAAGAAGGTTCCTCACCAGTTTTAACAACAAGACCATTGCTGTTATCAGTGTTGATCCTTCCAAGAAAAAAACAGGCGGAGCTTTATTGGGCGACCGCATTCGAATGAATGCTATTTCTCATCCGCGCGCATATATGCGCAGCCTCGCCACGCGCGATGACAATACCGCACTGAGCAGCGCAGTAAAAGATGCCATTGGTATTTGCAAAGCAGCCCTGTTCGATTGTATCATACTGGAAAGCGCCGGTGTGGGACAAAGTGATGCTTCCATCCTCGATTTCTGCGACGTGAGTTTGTATGTAATGACACCCGAATACGGCGCAGCTTCGCAACTGGAAAAGATCAACATGCTCGACTATGCCGATCTTGTTTGTATTAATAAATTCGATAAAGCAGGTGCGCTGGATGCACTGCACGATGTGCGCAAACAATACAAGCGCAACCACAGCCTTTGGACGGCAAAAGATGAAGAACTGCCGATCATTGGTACGTCGGCCAACAAATTCAATGACGATGGCATCAATGATCTGTTCAATAAGCTATTGCTGAAAATAAAAGATAAAACAGGACTGGACTGGGGAACGTATACAGCCGCACAGGAAAGCAGCGGACTGGACGCAGCCATTATTCCACCGAAACGTGTGCGCTACCTGAGTGAAATTGCAGACAGCAACCGGAACTATGATGCATGGGTAAACGAACAAGCTACCATTGCCACCAAACTGTACCAGCTACATGGTTCGCTGGCGCATATCAGGGAATTTTCCTTTGCACCTGGTGCGCATGGCTATTCGCTGGCGATGCTGGAAAAAATGATTGCATTTTATGAAGAGAAATTATCGCCTGAGTGTAAAAAGCTGATTGATCAGTGGCCTGCCCGCCGGGAAAAATACAGCAAAGACTTTTTTGAATACGAAGTAAGGGATAAAATGATCCAGCAACCGCTGAATACCATTTCACTCAGCGGCACAAAAATTCCAAAAGTAGTATTGCCGAAATACAAAGACTGGGGAGATGTATTAAAATGGCAGTTGCAGGAAAACGTACCCGGCGAATTTCCCTATACAGCAGGTGTATTCGAGTTGAAGCGTGCAGGGGAAGACCCCACAAGAATGTTTGCCGGCGAAGGCGGACCAGAACGAACCAATAAACGGTTTCACTATGTCAGCATCGGGCAACCTGCCATACGCCTGAGTACTGCCTTTGACAGTGTTACACTCTATGGAGAAGATCCAGCACACCGCCCGGATATTTATGGAAAAGTGGGCAACAGTGGTGTGAGCATAGCGACAGTAGATGATGCCAAGAAATTATACAGCGGGTTTGATTTGTGTGATCCAAAAACATCGGTGAGCATGACTATTAATGGTCCTGCTCCTATACTGCTGGCATTTTTTATGAATGCAGCCATCGATCAGCAATGTGAAAAGTGGATGGAAGAAAATGGAGAATGGGATCGGGTTCATCAAATGATCGTAAGTAAATACAAACAATTGCCACAGCCCTCCTATTACAATCCATCTTCACCTGAAAGGTTGCCGGAAGGTAATAATGGCCTTGGTTTGAAATTACTGGGATTGAGTGGTAAAGATGTATTGCCCGCTGATGTGTATGAAAAAATAAAAGCAGAAGCACTGTCACAGGTGCGCGGTACCGTACAGGCAGATATTTTAAAAGAAGACCAGGCACAGAATACCTGTATCTTCTCCACGGAATTTGCACTGAAACTGATGGGTGATGTGCAATCCTATTTTATCGACAACAAAGTGCGCAATTTTTACAGTGTCAGCATCAGCGGTTACCATATTGCAGAAGCCGGCGCTAACCCGATAACGCAACTGGCATTTACATTATCAAATGGTTTTACCTATGTGGAGTATTACCTGAGCCGTGGGATGGACATTGATGATTTCGCACCCAACCTTTCGTTCTTTTTCAGCAATGGCATGGACCCGGAATACAGTGTAATAGGACGGGTAGCGCGAAGGATCTGGGCAAAAGCCATGCGGGAGAAATACAAAGCCAATGAACGCTCGCAGAAATTAAAATATCATATTCAAACCAGCGGGCGCAGCCTGCATGCGCAGGAAATAGATTTCAATGATATCCGTACCACGCTCCAGGCATTGTACGCCATTTATGATAACTGCAACAGCCTCCACACCAACGCGTATGATGAAGCCATTACCACACCAACAGAAGAAAGTGTGCGCAGGGCAATGGCCATACAGTTAATCATCAACCGGGAGTTGGGTTCTGCAAAGACAGAAAATTTTATACAGGGTTCATTTATCATTGAAGAGCTGACGGATTTGGTGGAAGCGGCCGTCCTGGCAGAATTTGACCGGATTACCGAAAGGGGCGGAGTATTGGGCGCAATGGAAAGAATGTACCAGCGTAATAAGATACAGGAAGAAAGCCTTCATTACGAAACACTGAAACATACGGGTGAGCTACCGATTGTAGGTGTGAATACATTTTTGAATAAAAAAGGAAGCCCTACCGTCATGCCCGGTGAAGTGATCCGCTCCACTACAGAAGAGAAAGAACAACAGATACAAAACCTGCACAGCTTTCATAAGCGCAATGAAACAAAAAGCGCAGAGATGCTGCAGCGTTTAAAACATACGGCAGTAAGTAACGGCAACCTGTTTGAAGCGCTGATGGAAACCGTACAATATTGTTCCCTCGGACAAATTACCCATGCATTGTATGAAGTGGGTGGACAGTACCGTCGCAATATGTAAAAAATTTTAACCTGCTTTTTACCGGGGAAGGCATGCTCCGTTTGTTTTCATAGTACCTTTAACGGAGAGGAAGGTATTTACGAAACAAAACGAGTACGACTATGGCTGTTCAACCACTGGTGCCCCTGGCATTCGCCAAAAAATCAACCGGAACAAAATCCATTACCATACTGGCAGGCGATGTAGGTGGTACAAAAACCAACCTCGCCCTGTACCGCGTCAAAGGATCTGCGGTTACCCCTCTGCGTGAGGCGCGCTACGCTTCGCAGGAATACAAATCACTGACAGATATAATCGTCCAGTTCATAGGTACCGAATGGCCCGATCGTATTTGTATGGCCGTAGCCGGTCCGGTTATTGACGGGCACGTTCACTTAACCAATTTGTCCTGGGAACTGGACAGCAAGGCAATGAGTACGGCATTGAAAGTGCCGATTGCATTCATCAATGATTTGGAAGCCACCGGTTATGGACTGGCAGGATTGCAAAGCAATCAACTGGCCACCATTCATGCCACAGAAGAAAAAGTATCCGGAAATATTGCCATTATTGCAGCAGGTACCGGTTTGGGTGAAGCAGGTTTGTATTTCGATGGCAAACAATACCATCCATTCGCTACCGAAGGCGGACACAGCGATTTTGCACCGCGTACGCAACAGGATATTGAATTGTTTCTTTTTCTCCAGCAGGAATTCGGGCATGTGAGTTGGGAACGCGTGGCAGCAGGTCCGGGCATCCATACCATCTTTCAATTTTTGACTACCGTACAGCGTAAAAAAGTTCCTTCCTGGTTAACGGATCAAATGAAGGAAGAAGATCCTTCTGCTGTTATCAGCAATGCGGCATTGCACCAGCAGGAACCTGTTTGTTTGGAAACCTTGCAATTATTTGTACGGTATCTTGCCACAGAAGCTGCCAGCCTGGTATTGAAACTAAAAGCAACCGGTGGTTGCTACCTCGCAGGTGGTATTGCACCAAAAGTGCTGACATTACTGCAGGACGGCGAATGGTATAAACATTTTATAGATGCTGGTCGCATGCAGCCGTTGCTGGAAAAAGTACCGGTGTATGTAGTACTAAATGAAAAAATCCCAAGACTTGGATCGGCACTGTATGGTGCTTATAATATGTAAAAGCGAAAGCCCTGCAACAATGTGCAGGGCTTTCATATATAGCCTGAACGAGAGAGCGTACACCAATAGTTTTTCACAACCAGGTATTGCTGCTATTCAATATCTGGTTCCGGATATATTTGCAGGCTTTCGTTTATTTCTCTTCAGTAACAGCTTTGTCATTCTTATCGATGGTAATCCATTTATCATCCTTCATCACTTTGGCAATGCCTTCGGTAAATGAATTGGCAAATACATATTTGCACGCTATCATTTCTTTTCCATTCTTGTTGATAAATCCCCATTTATTGCGCTGGTTGCATACAGCAGCAAGCCCTTCTGAATAGGAATGCGCATTTTTGAAAGTCAATGGGATAACTACCGCACCGGTCCGATCAATATACCCGTAATTGTTTCCCTTTGCAACGACTGCAAAACCTTCACTGAATGAAAATGCTTCATCATATTGCGGAGCAACAATTTCTTTTCCCAGGCTGTCTACATAACCCCATTTGTCATTAAGCCTGACAGCAGCAATGCATTCCGTATAGGCCAGTGCTTCATCATATTTAAGTGGTACGATTACTTTGCCATTTTTGTCAACAAATCCGTGCTTGCCATCTTTGTCAACGAGGGCGAGCCCGCAGTTGTATTCATCCACATGGCTGTATTGTTTTGCCCAGCTTTGGGTAAAACCCGTTATAGTCGACAGGGCGGCTATAAGCAGTAAAATATATTTTTTCATAAAAGCAATTTTTACCCGTGCAGAAAATAAATTATCACTCCCAAATTAGATTGGTTTATATGGGCTGCCTATGACGCAGGGCAGGTGCTGTAATGATTTCTGTAAGGAAGGGGGATTACCAGCTTGTTTTTTTAGTAAACAATACCTGGTGGCGGTCGCCGGTGCCCTGTAGAATGTAAAATCCGTGCGGAAGTGTTTGTATATCGAGGGAAGATTCGGAATAACCTTTCGAAAAACTCATGTTTTGACCAATAACAGCCTGGCCGGTCGAATTATATATGACACAATGGATAACAACAGGTTTTTCGGAATTAACAGCGATTCTCAATTCATTGCCCATCACTTTTGCTGATACCAGGATTGGACGGTCTGCCGTTACTGTTGCCTTATACACAGTGGAGTAGTGAAACTGGCCATCGTCTTCCACTATTCTCAGGCGGTATAAAATAGTTCCGGTTTGCGTAGCCCTGTTGGTAAACGAGTAGCTGGCTTCACCGTTGTTATTTCCCCTTGCGGGCACAGTGCCGCAATACTGCCAGGATGAATTGTTTTCGTTTTTCTCAATATCAAACCGGTTGATGGATACTTCATTAAATGTTTTCCAGGATAGCGTTACTGTCTGTTGTTGTACTGTTCCCGTCAGCAAACCCATTTGAAGCGGCAGCAAATTACTGGTCAGTGCAGCCATGGCATTTACCCTTCCATAACCCATGTACTGATCAAAGCCCGGTGTGTCTTCCGAAGGATCGCCTACCAGGTCATTGGCGCTGGTTCGCAATATCGTCCTTACCTGTGCAGCGGTAAGTGTAGGGCGCACTGCAAACAGCAGCGATGCAATACCACTTACGTATGGAACTGCCTGCGAAGTACCGCTCCACGCAATATTATAGTTTGAATTGGAAGTATAATCAAGGCCATAAATAAAATCGCCTGGTGCCACCACATCGATATGATTGCCATAATTGCTGCCACTGGTGCCACTCCAGGGAAATGGCACTGCACGGTGATCGTTGGTGGTGGTGGCGCCAACAGCAATAGCACCGCCATGACCGGCAGGATAATTGATTTCGCCGCTGTTGGTATTGCCCATCGATGCCACCAGCACTACATTGTTGTAGTAGGCAAACCAGCAGGCATCATCCAGCGCCTGGTTATATACTGTTCCGCCGAGCGAAGTATTGATAACCTTTGCGCCATTCAGCACTGCATAATTGATACCCGATATGATCCATGAATAAAACCCGAGATCGGAATTGTCCAGTACTTTCCCGATCATCAGTTTGCAGTTCCAGTTGACACCTGCATAACCATTGCCGTTGTTTGAATTGGCACCGATGATCCCGGCTACATTGGTGCCATGACCATAATCATCGGTGGGGTCATTGTCAAGGTTGACCCAATCCCAGCCATTGACGTCATCAATATATCCATTGTTATCGTCGTCGATATTATTATTGGGGATTTCATGCGGGTTCGTCCAAATCCTTCCGGCAAATTCAGGATGATCCATTTTTACACCGCCATCGAGTATACAAACTATGGTGGCGGCATCACCAGTGGTAACAGACCAGGCATTATCCATATTGATATCTGCATTGGCGAGGGCCGAAGTATTAAAAGTGCCGTTGTTCTTTAAAGCCCACTGGCGACCGAAATAAGTATCATTGGGGTCGCCTGTGGTGCAGGATTTTTCTCCCGCCCCCTTTGCGATATTGTCTTCGAGTACATACTCGAATAAACCCGACTGCATCAGCTTTGACTGCAATGCTGCAAATGGTACAGCATTTCTCAATTCGATAAAATGAATATTCTTTACCAGCTCTATCGATTGTATGCTTAACGGAACATGCTGACCGGGATAGATGAGTGATTGAATTTTTAAAGGCCTTGTGCCGGCTAAGATGCTATCTACGGCTTTATTGCTGCTGTTAACCTGGTGGTGTAAATAATCGATGGAATAGGAAATATCCTGCCGGAATTTTACAATCAATCTTTTTGAAGTGGATTGCCCGGGTGCAATGCTTGTAATCAGTAACAGGCAGAAGACAGCACATATCAACTTTATCATACAGCCTGGTTTAGTTTTCGCTGGAAGGTTTATTCAGCAAAGTTTCTTTTTTTATTTCGCTTCTATAAAATCAGGAAGCGTTTTTTTTAGCTGCACAGGATTAAAATTGGTAAAATACCACGAAGTGGTAACCTGAATTTTATAGAGGGCTGCAATCACAATACGGGGAAATACTTATCATACAGATACGGTATTGCGTGATTTTCTTCGGCGGCTTTTCAGGTATTTGTCTTTTAAAACTTCCCGCATGGGCTTTTCATATACCTTGCTTTCCAGCCATGCAATGATATCGAGGTAAGCGAATGCCCTTGTTTCAAACCTGTTTTTTTCCAGGTGTTTGATTTTGTATAAAAACTTTTCCAGTTCAGGCTTCAGCATTCTCGAGGATACATTGAATGTGCTGCGCAGGAAACGAAACATTTCTTCTTCCACCACCGTCAGGTTTTTCATTCGGGCCATAAAACGGTAAACCGATTTTGTCAGTGATTCCATGATGTCATGGTTGCCCAGTTCGTAATGCGCCATCAGGTGTAACAGGCGTGCATAACACTGAAGGTCTACGCGGAGATCCATCGGGCCGTTTATGATCTTTTGCAGGTAATCAATGGATGTTTCATAGTCACCATTACCAAAATATAAAGTGGCAATCTTATAATTGAATACCAGGATGCGGTGACGGTCTACATACAATGCGTATTCATTGAGTTTCTCCTCTATTTCGGGTACTATTGCCAATCCTTCGCGGAATGTGCCCTGCATCAGGTGCTGGTTGATACGCGCACTGTTGATATAAATGGAAGTATGCGTGCGAAAATTATCGTGCACATTGGCTGCAGGTGTTTCAGCAAATTGTTCAAAACGGCGCAGTGTTTCTTCGAACTTCTGGAAATTGCGCAAATCAAAATGTGCATTCAATAAATTGTGCATTCCCTTGATGTAGTGGCCGGTTTCAACGGATATCATCAAGGGCTGTTCTTCAAACAGGTCGATCCATTTTTGACTGTATCGGTAATACATCAGGAAGTCCTGCCGTATAAAAGCATACCAGCAATAACTTTGGTAGAGGTAGAGGTTTTCATAAAAACCATTGACGGCATTTACATCACCGGGCAGGTTTTCGCGGAAAAATTTCCTGATATCCTTTTCATCGGTTTCATTGCGTGCATGCCCGTTGAGCACATACCAGCGGTATAGCAGGAGGGCCAGGTTGGAAAGCCGGGTAACACGATCAATGTGTCCGCTGATCTCCATGGCTTCAGCCGCCAGTGTTTGTGTTTTTTCGGTCGAGCTCCGGGTAATATGCAATGTTTCAATCTTCTTTTCCAGCGATATTACCTGTGCGAGGAAATTGAATTTCTGGTTGGAACGGGCCAGGTCCTTGGCTTTTTCCAGGATTTTAAGTGCCTGGAGCTTCAGTCCCTTATTATACAGCAGTCGCGCATAATCGAGGTGTTCACTCAACTGCAAATCAATATTTTCAGTGGTCTTCAGCAGGCGGAGGCTGGCCAGCAGTTGCTTATAAAGATGGGTTTTTAAATTGGCCAGTTGAGGCTTGGTAACGCCGGGCAGTTTTTTCAGGAGAAATTTTTCGTCGTAGTCGCTCATTTTGTCCAGCGCATCATATAGCTGGATGATTTTAAGGTCTTCCTTGGCCGAACTGCGTTTGATATAGAGCTTAAAATGCCTTTTTTCCGACTTTTCGAGCGAGTGAACCAATTGAAATAATATATCCGAAAACCTGTTGGACATCATAAAGAAATTTTTCTGAAACACAGTACCGGCAAGCCTTCCAGGGATTTGACCACAGCTTTGGCGTAAATAAACTGGCTGTAAGATGTTTTGAAACGTAATTTCCCGAAACTTACTTTTGTTTCAGCAATTGAGCTAAAAGCATATGGCAGGCAATCGTTAGGCAATGTATCGTTAGAGGCTCAAAAAAAGAATACAAACTCAGGTTTGTGTTTAGCTAAACACAGAGAATTATCTTTTTTTCATATGGCAAGCAATCGTTAGAGGTCGGCTGTTTCTACAGTGGACCCTTTTTTTTGCGCCCGCTAATATAGTAAATAAAATAATTACTATCCTAATTTTCTCCCCGGCGCTGAACTTCTGTTATTATCCTGCCAGCCGCTGGTCATTCACCCAAAGTCAAGTCCTTGCTCTAAGAAGCATGCCCATCATCTATATATTTCAACGGTGTATGAAGGCAGGGAATTTTTTTTACCTTCATTGACATATTCAGGTGAACGATTGCGACCTGTTCATTGCCTGACGCAAATACAATACCCCATGCGACAAAGCAGTACACTGAAAGAACTGTCAGAAATCCTGAACCTGAGCATATCTACGGTGTCGAGGGCACTAAAGGATCATCCTGATATTTCGGAAGAATCGAAAAAGCGCGTACGGGAACTGGCGATGGCGCTGGAATACGAACCCAATGCCTATGCCATACAATTGCGCACCAACGAAAGCAAAGTTCTCGGCATACTGGTGCCATCAGTAGCCAATTTCTTTTATGATTCATTTATATCTGCAGTAGAAGAAGAAGCACGTAACACGGGGTACTCTGTATTCATCATGCAATCGGGTGATGATGCTGAGGTAGAACTGACAAGTTTGAAACTGCTGAAACGAAACAGGGTCACTGGATTGTTTGTGGCTATTACGACAGATACCAACGATCTGTCGCCGTTTTTAAAATTGAATGAATTAAATATCCCCCTCGTATTTTTTGATCGTGTACCAGATTATGATAATTGCAATAAAATATGCCTGGCCGACAGGGCTGCTGCCGCTATTGCAGCAGAGGAATTGATTAAAAAAAATAAGAAACGTGTCATCGCGTTGTTTGGTCACCCCAACCTCACTATTTCACAGAAACGGTATGAATCGTTTAAAGAAACATACGAGCGGTTATCACCGGATGCGGTTGTAGTATATGGATTTCCATTAAACACGGAAGAAGGGCGTCAGCAAACCCTGGCAGCTATTGAAAGCAGCAACCCGCCAGATGCTGTTTTCTGTATGGGTGATTTGATACTTATTGGCTCCATGCAGGCCATTCATGAGAAAGGATTGAAAGTCCCGCAGGATATATCCGTGATTTCGATCAGCAATGGTTTTATTCCTACGCTGTATAATCCTAAAATCACCTACGTGGAAACAAGCGGATACAAACTGGGTAAGCTGGCATTTAAAAGAATGATCAGTTGTATCGCAGGTGATAAAAGCATCCAGGAGTTTACCATCGATTCCATACTGGTACAGGGCGGTTCCTTGTAAACAGGTTGATGGAAAAATCAAATGAGTCAAATAAAAAACCCATTGATCGAAAGAGTGACCAATGGGTTTATCATGTATAGACTGGTTATTTCTTCGCCGCCACCGGGAACAGGCGTTGTTTTTCGTCCAGAACAACGACTTTGCCGTTTTGAAAAAGTATATCGTCTGTATAATAGGCAGAATCTACCTTTCCCTTACTGTCGGTCCATGTTTGCGTGTACCAAACTGTCACCCAGGTATCTTTTTGATCGGGATAATAAGTGGTAATCCATGTATCAGGTACTACATTGATTTCCTTGAACCCCTTCCTGTAATCTGCAAAGAAATGCTGGATACTGTCGCGACTGGCTTTTATATGCAACCGGTCAAATACCACTTCTACCGTATCGCCAAATACTTTCATCGTGGCGGGAATATCTCCGTCGTTAAAGCTTTTCATGGACTCCAGTGCCATCACTGCAAATTTTTCATCTCCAGGTTGCCAGTTCAGTGAATACTTGGCTTTGTAGGGATAATTCAGTACTTCTTTTTTTGCAGCAGTTGCTGTGGAGTCGCTAACCGGAGTGGAAGTTACCGGTTGATTGCTGTTGCATGCATACAGCATACATACCGAAGCAGCCAGTACAATAGACATTTTTTTCATGTTTGTAATTTTTGGGTTAAAAAAAGCAGGCCCTAACGGGCGAAAGATGGGTTTAGTGGTATGCACTATGTTTTGACAGACGGAAAAAAGCAGTCATCAGGGGGGATATGAAAGGTATGTATATTTTTTTACATCTTTTAAAAACTCTTGCTGTATTAAAATGCCGGATAGGTATCATACAGTTTTATAAAAACAATTACCTTAACCACCGAAAATGATACTGCTTATGCGTTTGATGAACCAATCCGGTGTTACAGCTTTAACGGTCTTGAGTATTATATGTGTCCTGCTGGCATGTTCTGCCAATCCTTACCGCTCCAGCAACAAACTGTATAAAAAACAGGCAAAGTTGTTTGCAAGAGAGTTGAGAGATCAGCCGGAAGCAGACTCACTTCAACCGCCTGCTTACTGGGTAGGAACAACAAATTTTAACCTGCGCAAACCAAACTTCGTCATCATACACCACACAGCACAGGATGCCTGCGATAAAACACTAAAAACATTTACCACGCAAAAAACACAGGTGAGTGCACATTATGTCATTTGCAAAGATGGAACTGTTCATCATATGCTGAACGATTACCTGCGTGCATGGCATGGCGGAGCAGGTAAATGGGGCAACCTCGTTGACGTCAACTCATCGAGCATTGGAATAGAAATAGATAATAACGGGTTTGAGCCTTTTACCGATGCACAAATCAACAGTCTGCTCAGGCTGTTGGGAAAACTAAAACATGCTTATAATATTCCTACTGCCAATTTTATTGGACATGCTGATATAGCGCCGGGAAGAAAAGTAGACCCTAACAGAAATTTTCCCTGGCAGTTATTATCCCAGCAGGGTTATGGTTATTGGTATGATACAACGAATGCGATGGTTCCTGGTAATTTCAATGCATTGCAGGCCATGCGGGTGGTGGGATATGATATCAAAGACAGTTTATCTGCCATCTATTCTTTCAAGCTGCATTTTGTACAGCAGGATTCCTCCAAAGTACTGACGGATGCTGATAAAAAGATACTGGCTGACCTGGTAAAAAAATACCAATAGGCGTTATCACCATTTCAATACCGGGCATTTTTAATATTGTCTTTTCCAACTGCTAAATAAACCGACATGAGAAAATCATTGCACTACTTTTTATCACTGATGTTGATAACAACTACTGCGCTGGCACAACCTGCTGCCAAAGCGCCGTTAATGACACAAACCAGTGAAGTACATCACCTGATGGTGCAATACGAAGCGGACAGGGGAAGCCTTTATCGTTTTTATACGATCGCTAACTCACCCGAACGGAGGGAACGGTTTCAAAAATTTTATAAGGAATACCTGTTGCAACTGGAAGCAATGCCATTTGATAAATTGTCCATGGATGGAAAGGTGGATTATATTTTATTCAGGAGAAACCTGGGTAATGAACTAAGGCTGCTCAACAAGGAACAGGAAGAATATAGCAAGATTGAAAAATATTTTCCTTTTGCAGCACCGGTCTATGAACTGGAGAAGAAACGCAGGCGCGGTGCATCGCCCGATGCAGCACAACTGGCACGCGACTTCAATCAATGGAAAAAAGCAGTTGACAGCAATGCAGTACTGGTACAGCATGGTTCTCTGATCGAAATGCCCTTAGCCATCCGTGCAGCAGAAACGGCCAAAGGTTTGCAGGCTGCACTGGAAAGTGTATTCAAGTTTTACAATGGGTATGATCCGCAATTTACCTGGTGGATGCCACAACCCTTCCGTGTGCTGGACAGTTCGCTGGGAGAGTATGCGCGAATTTTAAAAAGCAAAGGAGCCATGAATGCCGCGCAGAAAGATGATGGCAGCGGTATCATTGGCAACCCAATTGGCCGGGAAGAAATGATCCGCCAGTTGCAATATGAAATGATTCCATATTCACCGGAAGAAATCATTGAAATAGCCAATAAGGAATTTGCCTGGTGCGATAAAGAAATGCTGAAGGCAAGTACTGCTATGGGCTTTGGCAATAACTGGAAAGCAGCACTGGAAAAAGTAAAGAACAGTTATGTGCCCGAGGGGAAACAACCGGAAATGATCTTGCGGCTCTACAATGAATCTGTTGATTTTATTAAGCAGCACGATCTCGTGACCATTCCTCCGCTGGCTGAAGAAACATGGCGGATGAGTATGATGAGCCCGCAACGCCAGTTGGTGAGTCCATTTTTCCTGGGTGGAGAAGAGATATTGATTTCTTATCCCACTAATACGATGGATGAAGATGCAAAGCTGATGAGCATGCGTGGCAACAATCCGCATTTCTCCCGTGCTACTGTTCACCATGAATTAATAGCCGGTCATCACCTGCAGGGTTTTATGAATGACAGGTACAAAGCATATAGAAATTTCTTTACACCTTTCTGGACCGAAGGATGGTCGCTGTACTGGGAGTTTATTTTGTGGGATATGAATTTTCCGCAATCGCCGGAAGATAAAGTAGGCATGTTGTTCTGGCGGATGCATCGTTGTGCAAGGATTATTTTTTCGCTGAATTATCATTTGGGCAACTGGACACCACAACAATGCATTAATTTTTTAGTAGACCGGGTAGGACACGAACGCGCCAATGCGGAAGGTGAAGTAAGAAGATCATTTACGGGAGGTTATGGACCATTGTATCAAATTGCCTATATGCTGGGCGGGCAGCAGTTTTATTCTTTGAAAAAGGAATTGGTTGATAGTAAGAAGATGACCTACCGCCAGTTTCATGATGCCATATTAAGGGAAAATAATATGCCGGTTGAAATGGTACGGGCCATATTGACCAACCAGCATTTATCGAAAGACTTCAGCACCCAATGGAAATTCTATAACAAATAAATAGCTGCTGGCATATATAAATATTTTAAAAGCGGTGAAATTGTATATATGTGCATACAATTGCATGAAAATTGACAGTTATGCTTTAATTTCACAGTTCCAAAGCTTTGATTGCATACTAAAGATTGCCTGTCGACTTTTATTGATGACAAATATGAATGAACAGATGCGTGTATGGAAGCTGTAGTCGTATTTGTATCGTTTAATTAAACTGAATGACAGCAGAACACCAGCGCCTCGCAGTAAATGCAGGCAAAGCAATACCCCTGGCACAGTGGGGACCATACCTGAGCGAACGCCAATGGGGCACTGTTCGCGAAGATTATAGTCCCAATGGTGATGCCTGGCACTATTTTCCTTTTGATCACGCACACAGTCGCGTATACCGCTGGGGTGAGGATGGCCTGGCAGGGATATCCGATTTTTTTCAAAACCTTTGTTTCGCCATTGCCTTGTGGAATGGGAAGGATTCCATTCTCAAGGAAAGATTGTTTGGATTGGGTAATAACCAGGGCAACCATGGTGAAGATGTGAAGGAATTGTATTATTACCTCGATAATATTCCCACGCATTATTACATGGAGTATTTATATAAGTACCCGCAGCAGGAATTTCCCTATGATAAGCTCCGTGACGAAAACCGCAACCGCAGCAAACAGGATCCCGAATACGAAATACTCGATACGGGCGTCTTCAATGACAACCGTTACTTCGATGTATTGGTCACTTACGCAAAACAGGGGGCACAGGATATTTTTATAAAAATTGATGTTACCAACCGCTACACTGCGCCGGCGGAGATCACAGTTTTACCTACACTGTGGTTTTACAACCGCTGGAGTTACAACAGCGACAGCAAACCTTCCATTGATTTTTTATCCAAATCATCTGTCAGGGCTTCTCACCAGCGACTGGGAAATTATTTTTTTTATTTCCAACCTCCCAATGATCGTTTATTTACCGACAATGAAAACAATACTGCGAAGATTACCGGCATACCCAATGAAAGTATTTTTGTAAAGGATGCTTTTCACGATGCTGTAATAAAGGGAGAAAACCTAACGAGTTTGCGCAACCGAAAACGTGGGACAAAATTCGCAGCAGTATATAACCTGAAGCTGGCCGCTGGTGAAACCAAAACAATTTATTGCCGGCTGAGCAATAAAGACATGGATAACCCTTTTGTAAATGGGTTCAGGGAAATATTTACGAAGCGGAAAGAGGAAGCAGATGATTTTTATGCAGCCATCTTACCGGCAGGTATGAGCGGGGATATGGCAAAAATACAAAGACAGGCGCTCGCCGGTTTATTGTGGAGCAAACAATATTACCATTTTGATGTGGAACGCTGGCTGAGTACCAGTGATGGCATTACACCAGTAAGCAATAGTAAAATGACTGGCCGCAACAATGACTGGAAGCATTTAAAAAACCAGGATATCATTGCCATGCCGGATAAATGGGAATATCCCTGGTATGCTGCATGGGATCTCGCGTTTCAATGTATATCAATGGCAGTTGCCGATCCTACTTTTGCAAAACACCAGTTACTACTCATCATGCGCGAGTGGTATATGAAGCCCGACGGGCAATTGCCTGCATACGAATGGAATTTCAGTGATGTAAATCCGCCTGTACAGGCCTGGGCCGCCATGCAGGTATATAACATTGAAAAAAAGCAAAAAGGAACCGGTGATATTGCTTTCCTTAAAAAAGTATTTCAAAAACTGCTGATCAATTTCACCTGGTGGATCAACCGCAAAGACGTAAACGGCAATAATATATTTGAAGGAGGCTTTCTTGGCCTGGATAATATTGGTGTATTCAACAGGAGTTTCCACTTCAAAGGTGAAATGCAACTGGAACAGGCAGATGGCACTAGCTGGATTGGAACCTATGCATTGGACATGATGGACATTGCCATCGAGATCGCTATGTATGATGAGGCATTTGAAGATACGGCAACCAAATTCTTTGAACACTTTGTACTTGTGGCAGAAGCATTGAACGAACATGGATTGTGGAACGATGAGGATAAATTTTTCTATGATGTATTGTGTATAGCTGGTGCAGATCCAACACCGCTTCGAATACAGTCAATAGTAGGGCTCACGTCCCTGTTTGCTGTATCAACCATTGAGATGAAGGTGCTGGATAAATTGAAGGATTTTAAAAAGCGGATCACCTGGTTTGAGAATTACCGGAAGCGGAATAATAAGTTTTGGCCAAACGAAGAAAGAGGGGACGGAGAGGCATTGTTGCTATCGCTGGTGCCAAAGGAGCGCCTCGTCAATTTGCTGACAAGGTTACTTGATGAAGAAGAGTTTTTATCACCCGGTGGTATCCGGGCATTGTCGAAATACCATGAGCAACATCCATATTCCGTAACAGTAGATGGAATCATCTATACTATTCGGTATGATCCGGGCGATGCCACATCGGATATGTTTGGCGGAAACTCCAATTGGCGCGGGCCCGTGTGGATGCCGATAAATTATCTCATTATACAATCGATCAGGAAGTACGGAGAATTTTACGGTGATAACTTGCTGGTAGAATGCCCAACTCGTTCTGGAAATAAAATGAACCTTGGGCAGGTAGCAGATGAATTGACAAGAAGGGTGATTAGTTTATTCGAAAAAAATGCAGATGGCAAGCGCCGTTTGTATGGCGACTACAACTGGTTTTACCAGCAGCCCGGAAATGAACACCTGGTATTATTCTATGAATATTTTCACGGTGACAATGGCAGCGGCCTGGGTGCAAACCACCAGACAGGATGGACTGCACTGGTTGCGGAACTTATCAGCGAGTATGGAAATAAAATTCCTTCAGAAGAAAAGGCATCCATTGAACCAGTCATTCCTGCAGAAAAAAACAGTCCCGCCGTTAATAAATAAGGGCGGTGGTTAATCAGCCAGCTCTTCGCAGTAATAGCCGGCATCTTTTAACTGCTGCTCAATATGACGTGGCGATACATCTTCAGTTTCGATGCGAAGGATATTGTCTTTATCGTGCAGGTCAACATTCCATTTTAAAATTCCTTCCACATTTTCGAGATGAGGTTCCACCGCATTGACCAATCTTCGGTCAGAGAGATTGGTTTTAAAAACCAGGATTTGCATACATATAAGAATTAGGTTTATTGAATATTTTTATATGGTATAGCAAGAAGAGCGCAAAAATACACCTCCTGTATTTTTTATCTTTCGATAATGGTACAGAAGGTGTAGCTGATTATTCAGCGGCGGTGGATTCGCCCGCAGATGGTTTCTTCCATCTTGAGCAACGGTTTTGCCAATCCTCCCTGAATTGCGCCCGCTGTTCGGGAGTCATTTGCTCCCATTTTTCACGCATATCCTCTCTCCACCGGCGGTGCCTGCCTCCTCTTCCGCCACCATGAAACCCGCCGAATAATAATTTACTCAGCAACAGGATACCAAGCGCCTGTGCGAATGAAATAGTGCCAACATGTAAAACAGCCGGTAAAATGGCGTTCCACAAAGACATTACGATAAATCCAAACAGTAATACAGCCGCAACACCTATCACGATGAACATTGCAATCTTTCTTGCGGTAAATCGTCTTTTCATAAAAATTCTTATTTAATAATTTAAAAGTTCGTCTTTCAATACACGGAGACGTTCCCTCAAATGCAATACAGCATAGCGCTTACGCGACAGCAAAGTATTAACGGTTTCACCTGTTTTATCCGCGATATCTTTAAACGGGATGCCCTCCATTTCATTCATGACAAATACTTCCCGCTGTTCTTTCGGCAATTCATCCAGGGCGGTATTAAAGGTTTCCCAGAACAGGTTGCGCAGGTATTCTGTTTCCGGGTTGTCCGTATTGTCAAAGAAAATTTCCGTCCAGTCAAATGCCGCATCTTCTTCTTTTATGAATACATCCTCCAGCGAATCTGGCTTGTGCTTACGTTTCCGGTCAGTTATTTTATTGCGGGCCACGGTAAACAACCATGCCGTAAGCTGCTCAATGGGTTTTGTATTGCCGAGAAACTGGTAGAATACATCCTGCAAAATATCTTCCGTGTCGGCATCATTGTCCACACGTTTACGGATAAAACCACGCAGGCGCCTGCTGTAGTCGTTGATAACCCGGGTTATATTGCGTTTTTCTTCTGCCGTCATTTCAGCCTGTATCGTCAAAGTCTCCTCCATGTATTAGGTAGGTAGACGATTCAACAAATGATATATTTTAAAGTTTCCAAAATATTCAAACATCCGGGCAAAGCCATCGGGTATCTGCAAAAGTTCATTGGCTGTTTAAACACCGGGTTTTTTGACAAGCGGTAGTCAATGCACTTCAAAGAGTTCTTCCCAGCGCGTAGTATATCTTTTACTGCGCATTTCCTGCCGCATCTTCCAGTCGCGGTCGGTTCCCGAAGCGGCAAACTTCAATACATCGTCGCGCATGCTGAAGTTGACATTGTCCATCATATCCATCAGCATCCGGCCATTGTTGGTGGCTTCCGGCAAAAACATATTGGACTGTATAGAAGTATCAGGCACCAAACCACTCAGCATCACGCCGGCTTTTTTATAATAAGCGCCTTTTTCATATACTTCTTCCACCATTTGCACGGCAGGTTTTATCAATTCATTGGTGATGGAAGTAGCTTTTGGCAAAACAGTAAGCGTGCTGAGTGCGGAACCATGATGAAAATCGGCATTATAATCTTTTTCCCTGGGTACCACAAAAATGCTGACTACTTTGGCTGCACTATGCTGGCGGCGAAGTTTTTCCGCTGCACGGGATGTATAAGTGGCGACCGCTTCCTTTATTTCATTGATATCATTCACTGCTTCGCCAAACATGCGGGTAGTGGCAATCATTTTTTTCTCTGTCAGAGGCTTTTTCATTTCAATACAGGGATCACCGTTGAGTTCTCTTATCAGTCTTGCACCCACTACACCGCCAAGATGATGATAAGCCCATTCTTCACCCATATTGGAAAGGTCCCAAGCACAGGTGATACCAATATTCAGCAGCTTATCGGCATATTGTCTGCCCACGCCCCATACCTCATTCACCCTTGTTTTTTTCAGGGCATCGCGCCGGGCTTCATTTGAAGCGAGTATCGTAATACATTTAGTGGCTGCTTTATTTTTCTTGGCGAGGTGATTGGCAATTTTTGACAATGTTTTCGTAGGCGCTACACCTACGGAAACAGATATGCCCGTCCATGTTTCCACTGTCTTCCTGATGTGCATGGAATAATCCACCAATTCTTCTGCCGGGATATGCTGCAGGTCCATGAAAGCTTCATCGACGGAGTATACTTCCACAGATGGCGACAGGCTGCGAAGCGTATCCATTACGCGCATGCTCATATCGCCATACAGATGATAGTTCGATGAAAAAACCGTGATGCCGTGTTTTTGAATCAGTGGTTTTGCTTCAAAATAAGGGCCTGCCATACCAACACCAAAAACTTTTGCTTCATCGCTCCGCGAAATGATACAGCCATCATTGTTGCTGAGCACCACAATGGGCTTCTTCCACAAATCAGGACGGAATACACGCTCCGCTGAACAATAAAAACTGTTGCAATCAACTATCGCCTTCATATTTTATTATTTGTATGCCAGTCATCATACACTGTGAATGGCATAGGTTACCACGCCCCAGATAGAAAATTCCCCGCAGGAAGGATCAATTTCCATAGGAGAAAGTTTGTTTGTCTCCGGCAGCAGGCGTGTTTTATTAAAGGTCTTTTCCAGCCGCCTTATGAGCATTTCGCCATTCAGCGTGGCAATGATTATTTTACCACTGACTGCTTTTACCGACCGGTCCACGATAACAATATCGCCATCGTATATACCTGCGCCGATCATCGCATCACCCCTTACCCGCATGAAAAAAGTAGCTGGTTTGTTGCGGATCAGTTGCTCGTTTAAATCAATGCCCCTTTCTGCATAATCGTCTGCTGCTGCGCCGAAACCGGTGGCATCGGCTGTTTTTATGTTTTGCTGGGAAAACTGTTTTGAACCCTTGTACGCAGCACCGTAAAAAATGTCGCCATCCATAGTGGAAAGAATTTTGGAATGAACCCGCCTCGCTAAAGGAAGGAAGGAAAATTATTTTTTGGAAACTAAATATTTTAGTAAATTTATGCTAAATAATTAATCAGTAAAATTTTTTTATGCTGGCAGGCTGGAAAAACCAAACTACCCAACATATTACCAGGAGGATGAACACGATGCATGAATACCAATTATTGGCCCGCCCGGATTTATTAACAAACGAATGGCTGAATAGCAACGTCCGGCAACTGATGCCCGAAGGCGGCTACCAGGGGCCTTACGAAGCAAACATAAATATACCTGTGGCTGGTTTTTATGCCCGCGAACAAATGGAAGAAACATTGATACGATGGATACAAAGAATCTGTGCTGCGCAAAAGAGTTTTGTGGTTGCGGTGGAAGATCATTTCAATGTAATGGAAAATACAATGTCGGTAAAGATAAAAGACAATACTGCACTTTTACAAATTATCCGGCAATTGAAGGTAATTGAAGATTTTATTGCTTCTTCTTCCTGCCCGCCGCCACAATTTGCCAGTATTCATTACCTGGAAATAGCAGTGAAATTACCGGCGGTGGCATTTAAAAACCTGGTGCCTGGTTTGTGTAAAAAAATATTTCAGCAATCATTTGCCATGCATGAACTGCTGCTGTTGAAACGGGCGCATGTATCGGGGAGTTTTACAACGATGCATATATTTCCTTTTTTACCGCAGGACGTGCTGGCCGGCAGTAAAGTAGCCTGAAACTGTTCATAATAAAAATGTACAATCATGAACCTGGATATCCAAACAGTGTTGCCTGGTTACCGTATCAAAGAATACTTACTGGTGCTTAACCCGCATGAAGAGCTGCGGAACAAAATCATGCAGGTAAAAGATGGGTTTTACAAGGAATACAAAGCTGTTACAGCCATAGCAGGAAAGCCGCATATTACGCTGGTAAACTTTCTGCAGTATGAAATGATGGAGGAAAGGATAGTGAACCGTTTGAAAACGGTCGCCATGGGCCACTATGCATTTAAAGTAGAGTTGAAAAACTTTGGAAGCTTTCCTTCCCATACCATTTTTATCAATGTGGTAACGAAGGAACCGGTGCGCGAACTGGTCAGGCAAATAAAACCTTTTCAGCAATTACTGAGATTGAATAAAGAACACAAACCACATTTTATCGACGAACCGCATCTCACCATTGCCCGCAAGCTGGTACCCTGGCAATATGAAAAAGGCTGGCTGGAATATTCCCAAAAAAATTTTACCGGCAGGTTTATCGCTGACGGTATGTTGCTGCTGGGCCGCAGGGTGGGAGACAAACCATACCAGGTTATCCAGCGAATGGAATTCATGAACCTGCCTGTAAATACGCAACAGGGACTGTTGTTTGATTAATGTGTTGCCGGATGAATGGATGTTAATATGGTTATCGAAATCAACGGTTACGAAAAGCTGCTATTACCCTTTTAAAATTATTGTTATGCCCGATGAATTAAAACAGGATCATTATAAAATAGTGCCCCGAAAAAAAGAAGAGAGCGATCAATATCACCAGGGACGGGGTGCGCAGATAAATACAAAAAATAAATTTTTAAAAACAGAAATTACCCGTGAACATGTTGAAGGTATTGATGAATGGACCGAGCCCAATGTGGCAACACAGTATATAGAGCAGGAAGCAAAAAGCATTGTGAATAAAGTAGACAGCCCGGATGTAGGCATGTGGTACAGTATGAATCCCTATCAGGGCTGTGAACATGGCTGTATTTATTGCTTTGCACGCAATGCACATGAGTACTGGGGTTTTAGTGCGGGGCTGGACTTTGAAAGTAAAATTGTTGTCAAGAAAAACGCCCCGGAGCTGTTACGTAAGTTTTTAATGAACCCTAAATGGGAGTGCACGCCTATTTCCATCAGCGGGAACACGGATTGTTACCAGCCGGCGGAACAACATTTCAGGATAACAAGGCGGCTGCTGGAAGTGTGTAATGAATTCAATCAGCCGGTAGGTATGATCACAAAGAATGCAGGTATGCTGCGCGATATGGATATTCTTAAAAAAATGGCAGATAAAAAACTGGTGTCGATACTGGTGTCCATTACTTCCTTCGACGAAGATTTGCGGCGTGTGATGGAACCGAGAACTACCACCGCAAAGCAACGCCTGCGGCTGATACATGATTTGAGCAATGCGGGGGTGAGAATGGGTGTGATGATGGGACCGATGATACCTGGATTGAATGATCACGAGATGCAGCGTATTATGAAAGCAGCCAGTGAAAACGGCGCCACATTTACGGCCTATACTTTTATCCGGCTGAATGGCGCAATTAAATTATTGTTTCACGACTGGTTGTATAAAAACTTCCCCGGCAGGGCCGATAAGGTGTGGCACTTGATAGAACAAAGCCATGATGGAAAAGTAAATGACAGCCGTTTTGGCGTGCGCATGCGCGGGGAAGGTAATATCGCACAAATGATATCACAGCAGTATAAAAAATACGGGAAATTATATGGGTTAAATGCCGGGCGCTGGGAACTCGACACCACTATTTTCCGGCGACCGGGTGAACAGGGGAAATTGTTTTAATATAGAAAGCCGGTAGAATCACCGGCTTTCGCGTTAAGCAGAATAATTCTTTTTGAGGTGAATATTGTTTAACGCTTTCCGGGCGGCGGTGATCTCCCGGCAGAGAAAATCTATTTCAGATGAATTTTCCAGTATGTTCAGGTATTGCAACATCTCACTAAAGGCAGTAACCCGCTCTTTATAATATAATTCCATTACCTCCAGCGAATCGGCCATCAGTGGCTTAAATGCGATATCGGTTACCGGTGCATGTTGCGACCGGTTGCCTTTCAATTTCAGTGCAGCAGATGAAAACTGTTTCATACAATCAATTTTTAAGGTTAAAAACACACATTACATTTTATTTCCACGGAAAGGCAGGGTTATCATTCATTAAATAAATGGGTTACATTGTAGCAGTCACCCAAATTTCCACCCTTTACCATTTCAGACCAACAGGTACACTACTGAATAAAAAAGTAGACTACGCAATCAGAATAAGTAGTTCTACTTATGCATATTATTGCTACAGTGAATACTTTTAGTGAA
The DNA here is from genome assembly GCA_044223995.1 of Chitinophagaceae bacterium. Taxonomy (GTDB): domain Bacteria; phylum Bacteroidota; class Bacteroidia; order Chitinophagales; family Chitinophagaceae; genus JACMLD01. Next base: position 688,173 of record JBGALE010000002.1, on the reverse strand, counting down.
CATTAACCTAAAAAACTATTGTTATGGCTACTGAAACCAAAAACCAAATCACTTTGCCCGCCACATTATTCTCTGTAGTAATTGTATTCGTACTTTTGTTCTCCGCCTGTAAAAGCCCGCAGGAAAATGGCGTATGGATACCGGTGCCCCAGGACACTTCTGTACTCGGAAGAATTGATCATTTTATCCCGGTAGCGGACATTGAAACCTACAAAAAGGAATTTGAGGCAGAGCGCGACAGCGTAATGCGTGCCAACCCCAATCTGTACATTCCTATGAGCGAAGCCTTTAATAAACAGGCATTGATTGATATCCTGAAAGATTCTACCAGCGTAGGTATCAGGGTATATTACGGATTGAAGACGGTTGGCAATCAGAAATCATTCAGGATAATACTGGTGGGAGTGAATGAACAGGGAAAAGACCTGTACCACAGAAAGGGATCTGGACTCGCAGCCGATGCCGGTGGTGGAGATTTGGGTGGTGACGAATACGGGCATTGCCTGCCGCCCTGCCCTGGCAGTAACTAGAAAACTATTTATTTAAAAGCTTGCATGAATAGCACTGTACAGTTTTGCCTAAGCCTGACGATTGCCATCGCTGCAATTATCGGGGTCATAAGATACCGGAAAATGGATCAATCGTACTATCCGATGGTATATAGTGCTATTCTTGCAACGCTTTTTGAAATAGCGCTCGAATACCTGCAACACCATGCCCGCATTTACATGACCTTGTTTTTCCTGTACCCGTTGGTCGATTTTTTACTTTTCGCGTGGTTGTTTCATAACTGGGGTTTGTTTAACAGGAATAAAAAATTATTCAGGATAATACTGGTTGTCTTTTTCGTGGCATGGGCCATTACCACCTATCTCAGCGTGATAGCGGAGCCCATTCACCCAAATTACTTCTTTATCTTCTTTTACTCCGCCGCCCTCATTCTTTTCAGTGTCAATACGTTCAACAGGTTTGTGGTACAGGAGCGGGTAAACATTTTTAAGAACCCCAAATTCTGGATATGTATCGGCGTGATAATTTTTTATACACTGTTTATACTAACTACACTGCCCCTGTTGCCGGGTTTTGGTGATACTTTCACGAAAAAATTCCAGGATATGCGTTTTTATGTCAATGCATTGGTTAACCTGATTTATGCAATAGCTGTATTATGGATACCGCGGAAAAAACCTATTACAACTCTTTCCTGATTGTGCTGATAGTAGTAAGCGTAGTACTCCTGTATTTTATTATTACTATCATCCGCTATCACAGGCGGAGCCTTCGGCTCAGCAAAGAAAGAATACAGGCAGAAATTGATACGCTTGAAAATGAACGCAGGCGCATCGCCTCCGATTTGCACGACGAATTGGGGCCACTACTTTCCGCAGTAAAACTTCAGATCAATAACCTGGAAACCACCGATCCCGAAGATGTAGTACTCATAGAAAAATCCAGCCAGCACATCGACAGCATCATAAAAAAACTACGCGAGATATCGAACGACCTCATGCCCAATACACTGTTGCGCAAGGGATTAAAAACTGCTATCGAAGAGTTCATCGACAGCAACCAGCAGGCATACAAACTTCCGGTAAGATTTATTTGTGATCAGCAACTTCAACTGGATCAGAATAAAGAGATCAACCTCTACCGCATGGTGCAGGAAATATTGCACAATACCATCAAGCACGCAAAAGCGACCATGCTGATCATTAAAATAAGTGTGCAGGACAATCATTTATTTCTCATGACTGCTGACAACGGTACAGGGTTTGATTATGCTGCAAAGATTCGTGATAATTTGGGGCTGGGACTTCGTAATTTGCAGAGCCGTACAGAAGTAATGGGCGGCGAGATAAGCTGCAGTTCCGAACCAGGTAAAGGGACTACTTATACGATTGAAATTCCATTGCAAACTGTATAGCCGTATTTGAATATGAACAACGGTGCTACCATAAGAGTGATAATAGCAGACGACCACGAAATATTCAGGGATGGCCTGCGGCTGATGCTGCAAAAGCAGCCTGATATTACCCTGCTCGCTGAGGCAGAAAACGGGAAAGAACTGATCGAACACATCAAACACCTGCAGCCGGATGTGGTTATTACCGATATCAAAATGCCGCTCATGGATGGCACAGCAGCCACAAGGCATATTGCAGAGCATTACCCAACCATTGGTGTAATAGCACTGACCATGTTTGACGAAGAAGATCTGATCATTGATATGCTGGAAGCAGGCGCCAAAGGCTACCTGCTGAAAAATTCCGACAAACACGAAATGGTTGATGCCATTAAATCGGTGTTTAATAATACACCCTACTACTGTCAGCACACATCAAGAAGGCTGGCACAACTGGTAGCAAAAAGCAAGTTCAATCCTTATAAGCAACAGGTAAAACCCGAGTTTAACGAGCGGGAGCGTGAAATCATCAGCTTTGTCTGCGAGGGGCTAACCAATAAAGAGATTGCCAATAAATTATTCCTCAGCGTTCGTACAGTAGAAGGATTAAGAATGAAAATCCTTGAGAAAATGAATGTCCGCAATACAGCCGGTATTATCATTTATGCCATCAAAAATGATTTGTATTCCACAAAAGTTAGTTGAAGTGATACTTTCTTCCATCCTTGTTAATATTTGTTTTTAAGCGCCAGTGCTCTTTTTTCTACAAGGTTCCAGGACAATATGGCAAACAACACAATGACTGGAGTTGCTATCAGGTTGTATTGCCACAGTGGCAAACTATGATGACTAACCAGGCTCAGCACCAGTTGCACAGGTGCGGCATACAAATAGATGCCATAAGAAAGGTCCCACTTTAGTGTAAACAGCACAGGCGTTTTTACACCTATCCATAGAATGGTATAGGCAAAAAAGAATAATTCAGGCAAATCGCCGGGTAAACCAATTATACGGGTCAGCCACCAGGCCGCTGCAAGGACAATAATGCCAACAATATGAAGAGGAATTTTTTCTTTCCAGGCATAGAGAAAGCTCCCGGTGATAAAATAAAAACCCAATGATCCCCATATTTTAAAATCATGATTGGTTAAATATTGCAGCAGGGAAGGGGAAATAAATATTTTAATGAGCAGGCCAAAGCCAAACGCAATGCTTATCATCCATTTAAATGGTATAACCCGGATGATGTAGAGGATAAGGAGCACCAGGTAAAGCTTTACCTCAAATGCAACACTCCAGGCAGATGGGTTTACGTCTGTTTCATTAAATACACCGGGAAGAATGCGGCTGGATGGAATAATCAGCATATTCTCATACAGGAATTTCAGCGACAGCGGGTGTACAAAATATTCTTTTAATGGAAGCACCGTAAAAACGGTGCCCAATACAAAAAACAATAGCAGCATATTGACGATATAGGCGGGATAAATACGAAGTACCCGCCTGATAATATATTTTTTTACGGAAGCGTTGCCTAAAAGACTCTGTGTAACAAGATAGCCACTGATGGTAAAGAAGATCATCATTCCAAATGTACTCAGCAGGTAACGATGGTTCGTCCACCGGTACATGATTTCGTTGGTAGGAACAGCCATTTGCCCGTATGCATGGGAAAACATTACCAGCAGGGCGCCTGTCAAACGCAACAAATCGAAATTGTTATGGTGATCGGAGATCTGGTATGCTTTGGCCGGGTTCATTGGATATAAAATAAAACAAGTTTCGGCAAATAGGGGAACGAAATTTCTCCCGGCGCCAAATCAGGCTGACATAATAATTTCCTCTATTTTTACGCCTATGCAAACGATTATTGATGCCATCAGGGAATTGTTTTCCGAAACCATCAAAGAACCCATTCTCCAGGTTGAAAAAATTCCGCAATCTGGCAGCGACCGGATTTATTTCAGGGTCAGGACAGTTGTAAAAACATTTATCGCCACCTCGAATCATAATATCAGGGAGAACGAAACATTTATCGCATTCAGCAAACATTTCAAAAGCATGGGCTGTCCTGTGCCAGCCATACTGGCTGTAAATTCTGAAGGCAGCATTTACCTGCAGGAAGATTTTGGCGATGAGTCGCTGCTGAACATATTGGAAAGGGAAGGATATACGCCACATGTGTATGGCCTATTTCAGCAAAGCTTACAAGAGTTGGCGCGCCTGCAGATTATTGGAGGTGCCGGTATTGATTATAGTTATTGCCTCACAGCAAAAGAATTTGGAAAGCAGGCCATTCTCTCGGATCTTTTGTATTTCAAATATTATTTTCTCGATACATTAAAGTACGCCTACGATAAACAGGCATTGCTGGATGATTTCGAAGCACTGAGCACCTATCTTACTCATTCGGGCAACAAACATTTTATGTTTCGCGATTTCCAGAGCAGGAATGTAATGGTAAAGGACGATAAAGTTCACTTCATCGATTACCAGGGTGGTATGCGCGGCTCATTACAATACGATGTTGCGTCTTTGCTGTGGCAGGCACGGGCCGAATTGCCCGATGAATGGAAAAATGGTTTGCTGGACTATTATATCGGCGAAGCCAATAAACTGCTGGAGGTTCCTGCTGATAACGTCATTTTCACTTCGCAGTACAATGGCTACGTATTGATACGGTTGTTGCAGGTGCTGGGTGCTTATGGTTTTCGCGGCTTATTCGAGAGAAAAGCACAGTTTCTTACCAGTATTCCACTGGCCCTGCGCAATTTGAAATGGTTTGCAGAAAACAGGCGTATGGGTATTGCCGTTCCGGAATTTGACAAATGTGTGCGGTTTTGTTTCAGTGAAGAAGTCATCAACCGCTTTGAACCTTTGCGCGCAACGGAATCAACACCATTGGTAGTTCAGATCAACAGCTTTTCTTACAGGAAGGATATTCCAAAAGACGATTCAGGCAATGGCGGTGGTTTTGTATTCGATTGCAGGGGCATATTAAACCCCGGTCGTTTTGAAGAATATAAAAAATTAACAGGAAGGGATAAACCGGTAAAAGACTTCCTGGAGCAACAAACAAAAATGCCGGACTTTCTCAACAGTATCTTTGATATAGTGGATATTACAGTTACTGATTACATTAAAAGAGACTTTGAAAATCTTGTGATTAGTTTTGGTTGTACCGGCGGCCAGCACAGGAGCGTATATGCAGCAGACGCACTGGCAAGACATTTAAAAAATAAATTTCATGTAAAAATAGATTTGCAACACCGGGTACAGGATGAAAAGAACTGGATAAATGAATAGGTACCAATAACATCAAAATAAACACAGATGAGAGGGATGATTTTCGCAGCGGGGTTGGGGACAAGATTTAAGCCATGGACCGATACACACCCGAAAGCATTGGCTGTTGTGAACGGAAAATCTTTACTGCAACGCAACATAGAGTACTTTCAAAAATACGGGATTGATGAAGTTGTGGTCAATGTGCATCATTTTGCAGACCAAATTATAGATGCTGTCGATAAGAACAAGGGCTGGGGTAGTACTATTATTATCAGTGATGAAACCAACGAAGTGCTGGAAACAGGTGGCGGGTTATTAAAAGCAAGGCAATGGCTGGAAAGCGGTGATCTCTTTGTTACCATCAATGTTGATATCCTCACTGATTTAAGCATAAAACGTTTACTGGATTATCATAAAGATTATAAACCACTGGTATCATTCGGCGTAACACGTCGCCCTACATCCCGTTATTTTCTTTTTGACGATTACGATCGGCTTTGCGGGTGGCGGAATAAAAAAACCGGCGAAGAAAGAATTTCGGTAAAGAAGAATAACCTGGTTGAAAGGGCCTATAGTTGTGTGGTAGTCTTCGACACAAAAATATTTCCGCTGATCAAACAAAGAGGTAAGTTTTCACTGGTGGAGACCTATCTTGATTTGGCAAAGGAACACCTGATACTTGGATATGATCACAGCGGCGATAAATTGGTAGATGTCGGTAAGCCCGAATCAATTGCAGTGGCAGAAGCGCTTTTCCCCTAACTATATTGGATAATTTCTTTATACTGGCAGGTGATCAAAAATATAAGAGAGGGTGGATTCTTCCAGTACTTTTCGGGTGGGTGGTTGTTTGTCATCGGTTTCCCACTTCACCAGCCGGATGTAGCCGCCCTCAATTTCTATTCCTGTTATATCTCCATCGCTGAAACAGCAGCAACCCGTATTAAAATAAGAAGGAGCGGCCATACTTTTTACAAATTTCTTTCCTTCATATTCTTTTTTGCGGAAAGCCAGTTCGGCTTCTGTTTTTTGAATAAGTGCCGTATTGCCGTCTGATTTTGCCTTTTCCAACTGGTGCGTTAACCGATCAATATGATCGAGTGATGCAAAAACAGGTTTATGTGTATGTCCCGATACCAATACCAGTTGTTTTTGCGTAGCGCTCCATTCATACATCATAATATTGTGTGCATCTACCAGTTCAAATGAATCTGAAGTCGTGTTAATCGTTACTTCAAGGTAACGTTGAATAGGTGTCCAGATGGCAGCCACTACCCATGTACTGAAAGGGTTGCCATCACTTTTTTTATCGCCCTGGTGTCCGTGGGTAAGGAAAATCGAGTAGACCTGGTTGTTATACTGTGTTTGCAGCTCGATGCCTTCGTATACTTTTAAATCTTTGCCAAATACAGGTCTTAAATACAGCGCCTGCTGGAAAGGGTATTTCCATTCGAGGTCATGGTTACCAAACACGCGGAAATACCGGTCGGGTAGAAATTTGGCTTCTGCTTCCAGTACAGTTTTATTTGATTTCATCACGGCTTGCGGTGTATTTTCCCATAACTCTTCGCAATCGCCCAGGCTGATAAAGCGAAAATTGTTGTTGTAATAATAATCCAGCGCCGTCATATAGTTTTTTTCCGCCAGCCGGAAATCATCCGCCATGTCGCGCGTGCCTTTGTGCTGGTCGGAGAAAACAATAAACTTGCCATCATTAATATCGTATGGGATGATGACACCTTCCGTGTCATTGCCCTTGCGGATTTCTTTCAATACATAAGCCAGCGACTCAAATACATCCTTCTTTACGGGAGAAGAAGATACTTTTTCTGCCAGCCAGGTAACAGGCCTTTGAAATATTTTTTGCATGAATCTCCGGAACATGTGGAAACAGGCTTGCATTAAAGATACAAAACTATACCTGCCAGTAATGACAGCGTAACGGTCATCTATACCCTGATATAAATCTTTTTCCTGTCCAGCCAGTATACAATCAGCCAGTAAAACAGGATCATGATCAGGGCGTACAGGAGGGAACCATTGTTGAGGTTGGAGGAAACGTTTTTACACACATGATCATATAGCCAGGGGAAGGCGCTGGTATAAACCGGTTTACCGTCTGTGCCAATATGGTCTACCCAGCGGAATAAACCCAGCACACGTGGAAGAAAGCCGCTCAGGAAAAATATAAACAATGGGTTTTTCCCAAATACATCAAAAAAACGTGTGATGATGCCCTTGGCGTTTTTAAACTCTACCAGGTGAATCATCACAGCAAGGATCATAATGGCAAGGCCCGAGGTATATAAAACATAGGAGCTTGTCCATATTTTTTTATTAACAGGAAATACCAATCCCCAGCACATACCGGCAAATAATAAAACAATGGACACTGTAAACAGGTTGCTCGTCATCTCAAAACTCTTCCCTTTTTGAATAATATAATGGCCCACCATATATCCGAAAATCACCTGCGTAATGGCAGGCAAGGTGCTCATGATGCCTTCAGGATCGAATGGTCTTCCTTCGCCTTTGTACATGTGGGGGATGCCAAGGATATGTTTATCAATATCGGTTCCAAACCAGCCGTCAATGCTGAATGGATCGGCAGGATTTGCCAGCAGGCAGAGCAGCCAGTAACCCAGTAATAAGATGGCTGCAGCAACAAATGCTCCGCGTATTTTGAAGAAATAAATAATCAGTGAAGCAAAGAGGTAGCAGAGAGCAATGCGTTGCAATACGCCGAGTATACGAACACCATTCTCTGGATTGCCGGGGTTTACCCAATAACGAAATACAATATGGTCGTCCTGCCATCTGATAAAAGGTGACCAGTTCAGGAATAGGCCGATAATGAAAATCAGCAGCGTCCTTTTAAAAACCTTTTTGAGAAATGCGCTGGTGCCACCTGCTTCCAGTTTGGGCATTACAAATGCCATAGCATTGCCCACAGCAAAAAGAAAAAACGGAAATACCAGGTCGGTGGGTGTACATCCATGCCAGGGTGCATGTTCCAGCGGGGAATAAATATGTTCCCAGTTGCCGGGGTTGTTAACAAGGATCATCAGCGCAACGGTGGCGCCGCGAAATACATCCAGGGAATAGTAGCGTTGGTTCACCCTGTTAAGGTAAGGATATAATTATGGTTTAAAAAAATGAAACTATGCTGCTGTTTGGCTGTGTACCTGCCATTGCTGCCATTTGAGATAGGGCATATATTTTACCCTTGCCACCTTATATACAATTGCGATGCATAAAGGAATGATGAGCATTAAAAGTACATTGGCCGCCACTTTATATTTACGCATAAAATAACTGCGGACGGATAGATGTTCCAGCGCATTCTTACTCATAAACATGGAGAGACCAGACTTTAAAGCGGGCATTACCACAGCAATTTTGTTCCAGTTGGTATAGCGAACACCTTCATAGTTGTAAGAAGGATCATAACCGGCAGGTACCTGGTGCTGGTAATATTTCCAGTTGGCAGACACGTCATCAAAACTGGCCATATGCCCGTCCGGTTTGGTAAAATATAAATTGTACAGCGGATCCAGTACGGCCCACCCGGTGCTGGTATTTACTTCTGTAATGATATGACCACCCTTCCCGCCGTTTACGGTCATTTGCGCAAAGCGGGTAGTGTATCCCATGGTGTTAAGCACCCTGCAAAGAACAGACGAGTAACTGCCGCATGCACCATCAGCAGTGATGATATCGGACGAAACGGGATGGATATAATCATCCAAAAAGCCACCGGTTTGTTCGTTTTTAAAAACAGCGGATCTTCTTCTCAGTAAGTAATAAGTTGTATTGAGTGCTTTTTTAACCTGTAATTCCTGTGAACCATTGTTTGCATCTGCCAGCACATTTTGCGCAACTGATGCAAACAACCTGTTTTCATAATCATCCTGTATCCTGCAAAATAAATAGGCCGCCAACAGAAAGCCTGTTGTAAAAACCAGGCAATGAAGGTTGAAGAATATTGATCTTATGCCACGCAATAGTTTCATGGTTCATCTGATTTTATAAGGTACAGGAAAGCCAATCGAGTTGTATCAGAACAAAATCGGCAGAAAATATACCTGTTAACGAAGTGGCTCATTAAAAAGATATTAAATAGTAATAGCATACTACAAGACTTTAAGTGTAATTACTTATTCTTTGCAATCTAATTAAATGAGTAATAAAGGGGAGTAGAAACTGTTAAGCAATGAGATAGTATTTTTTCTAGGAAGTTTAATATTCTGCATAATTTATTTGGTGAATCATAATTCATCATTCATTTAACGGTATATCATTTTTCTTCAAACTGAAGACTAATAATAAATCAATACTTAACAGATGCTGTTTTATTTATAAGGGTTGGGTGTAGTAATGATATGCATTTCAACAGGAGTATGATTACCTGTAGCAAAAATGTGCCATTCATGGTTGTAACAAGGTTGTAGGAAGTACTATTGTCCGACCATTGTCCGATCATTCTCCGACCCGGGATGCTTACAGAACAAGTTCACGTGAAGCTATGTTTCCCGGGAGGTCGGAGACAGTCACTATTAAACTGCTGCCCTGTTGCAACAATTGCGGGCTTTTGAGGTGATATGTCCATTGGTCATTACTGGTAAGGATAGCTGCTCCTTTTTCCGGTGTCTTCCCGTCGCTGTATTGTACAGACACTTCTACTTTCGCCACTTTAAAATTATCGGTTGCTTTAATATACAGGAGCTGGCTGTCGGGAGGCGATAAAAACACCGCATGGATAACCGGCCCATGGAAGAAATCTAACATGGCTGCATTTTGAGCAGTCTGACCATCTTTGGCCATTGCAGCATAGCCTGCCTTTAAATCTGGGTCTGTTAATGCAGCTTTAGCATACTGCATCGCAAGGGTGAATTTATTTACGGTTAACTGCTGCTTTTTCGACAACGGAACCGTTCTTTTTTTCGGGGCCTTTGTTACCAGTGTTTTTCCCCTGACCTGTTTGAATACCACCAGATCCGCCAATTTACCGCTCAATCCTTCTGTTATGATATTTCTTTTTACACGTGCCATGATATTTGAATTTTATATACAGATAAAAATATAGCAGGTCTGTCCGCATGAGTATAGAATTTTGTCTAGTGGAGCATAGAATTTTTTCTATGTCTGCTTGCCAAAGAGATGACTGTTTCGTTTATTGAAGCGGGTGATTAATTATAAACTCCAGCCTAAGTGTTTCTCATTATACAGTCGAAATTCTATTGTCTGGTCAAATTTTTTCTACAGTATTTTTTCTTCCAATGGAATAATATTGCCTGTTTCGGTTAGGTTATCCATAAACCCTTTGGTCGTGATACATTTTTTATAACCATAAAAAATTATTGCGATGCAGAAAAGAAACGTTCTATTTATTGCCGCAGCAGCCATGCTGGCCGGGTTGGTACTTTTTCTTTATGCCTGTAAAAAAGAAGCAGGCAATGGCATCCTGGAAAAAGCAGGTACCTCAAAAGAAAATATGATTGCCTGGTTGTCGGCACAGAAAGAACCTGGTAAAAGCAATGCTTCCATTGATGAAATACTCAAAAAGGCTTCCTGGAGTGAAGCCAGTTCGGCAATTATCAATAACGAAAGGCAATTGTTGCTGGTGCCGCTGGAAGCGGGCAGTGACCTGGTATTAATGGTCAACAGCCACCATGCGCAGGTGCTGCTGGGTTTTGTTGCCGGAACAAACCCTGACGGTTCAATGAAAAATACCAGCAAGGCACAATTGTGGGCAGATTATTTTGCGGAGAAGAAAAGCAGTTTCTCCGGCAGCATGCGCGCAGCATCTCTGCAAAACGAATTTTTATTTGAATACCATTTACTGAATGGCCGGCAAACATCTGGTAAGAAGTTGTTACCGGTAGAACTTCACCCATTCAACAGTGGAAACATCACACCGGTCACCACGGGTGCTGTATGTACTGATTTTTATTTGGTTACCTCCTGGAGCGATGGCAGCGAGACCTACGATTATATGTTTACCAGTTGTAAGTCGAGCGAATGGGGTTGCGGATTGCTGCAGGCATTTCCGGGATATGGCAATTCATTAATGAGTTACGGCGGCTGTGGCGGCGGCAGCGGATTAGGCGGTGGCGGGTCGAAGGAGAATAATTCGTCGGTTAAGGAAATCATTGATTCACTGACCAATCCGTGTCATAAAGCAGTACTGCAATCATTGATGGCGAATGGGTTGGGGAATGATGTAACTGATATTTTAAAGAAAACTTTTGGTGTAAGTGATGCAATTAATGTCTACTTCTCTGATGATCAGCATGCAAAAGCTTCCGACCCTTCAGGAAAAACTGAACCGCACACGAGTATGGATATAATTAATATCAACATATGGCTAAACGAACAGCGGCTTGTTAATGCAAGCAAGGAATATATCGGTGAAACAATATTTCATGAAATATTTCACGGCTACTTCGACGCAAAAGGTACATTTCAAGGCGAACTAAGCCAACATATTGAAATGGCAAAGTCTTATCTCGATAAGGAAATAGTTGCTTTGCAAGAAGTTTTTCCAAATCTAAGTTTGCATGACGCACAAAGCTTGGTATTGGGCGGATATGGAGATATCCAAGCCAATAATCCTGCACTTTTCAATCAGATACTTTCAAAATACAACCTGGATTTAAATGATATCGTTAGCACAAATGACTTGTACAGAGAAGGTCGAAAAGGAACGAAATGTTCGTAAATCAATAAAACAAATGTATTATGAAATACTTCTTTCTAATATCACTGACTCTTTGTTATTTATTCTGCCAGTCTCAAACGCCCGATGTACAGGTAGAATACAGAGAAGGGAAAAAGGCATTTACAAAAGCTGTCTTTAACTTTTTATGTAATCGTATAAATGGGTGTTATACGGATAATGATTCATTACGAATGGGGAATAAGTATTTTATCCTATTTATTAACATGGATGTGGATGGGAAATTTAGAGATGGTATTTCAGCCCTGTCTATACAAGATACTACCAATACAGCTAAGATTGTTGCGGCCGTCAGGCAAACTGAAGGGCATTGGATAAATCACACAGGTAGCAAAAAAACTGTCATGCTTCCTGTTTATTTTTTGTATCGCATTAGGGAAACTAAGGTCTGGGAAAAGGATCCGGTACTAAAAAATCATTTTTATAAGGGAAGCAACAAAGATATTATCTGTCTTGAGCCTTTAGTTATCGAAATGTATAATCCAGTCAGCTAGGTTAATGTTGAAGGAAAAATCGTAAAAGTAATGAAAGCTATACCTGCAGATCCATGACGCCCGGTGTATGGTAATCGGTGGCTATGCAGACATTCAAAGTAATGATCCTGCATTGTTTGAACAAATTTTGTCCAAATACAATTTGGAACTTAATGATGTTGCGGATACTAATAATTTATACAAATATGGAAAAAAAGGAACCAAGTGTTAAATTCAATACATCTTTTATGAAACATTCATTAATCATATTATCCTTTTTGGTGATAGTGTCGGCGCAATCATTTTCGCAGCTCCCAGTAAAAGGAATAGAATTTAAAGATGGGAAAAATGCTTTTATAAAAAAAATCCTGCAGTATTTGGACAAAAATAACGGCGGCTATAATATGGCATCCGCTGAAATTGAACGTATGTCAAACAAATATTTTGTAGTCGTTTTGAACATCGACAAGCGTGGCAGATTTTATGATCGCTGTTCTGTACTCTCTTTGCAGGATACCACTAATGGGAAGATAGTCCTGGCCGCTTTCCGGCAAACGGATGGTGATTGGATAAACAACACTGGCTATAAAAAGACAGTGATCATCCCTGTATATTTTATTTACGTGAGTGTTGAAAAAAGCTGGAGAAAGACCCAGTGCTAAAAAACTATTATTATTCTCTTGCTGATAAAAATATTATTTGTTTAGATCCGCTTGTAATTGAAATGCTTCCGGGGGTACATTAAAATAGAATCATTAAGTTTTAACAATGCAAAGTTTTAGAAACGGGAAAAAGGTGCCAAATGCTCATTAATCAATAAAACAGATGCGTTGTTTTTTATACTCCATACTCCAAAATAATAAACACGGGCTCCGATTATAAACATTGAATGTCGGCTGCCCTGCTGGTGTTCAAACGAGACATGGTGGGTGCATGGCAACCGAACACTTAATAGGCCAAATTCAAAAACTATATAGCATTAAGCTTTAATCGGTTGGATGGACACGGGCTCCGATTATAAACATTGAATGTCGGCTGCCCTGCTGGTGTTCAAACGAGACATGGTGGGTGCATGGCAACCGAACACTTAATAGGCCAAATTCAAAAACTATATAGCATTAAGCTTTAATCGGTTGGATGGTAAAAACACCTATATTTGCAACCAATCCGAAAGAGGAGATCAAAGTGGTAAATAACCGGTTCAGAGCGGTTATATGTTATGTGGGCCATTAAACAATGCAGCAATTCCTGTGACGAAAACATTACTCCCCCGGGAGTGGTAATATATTGGAAAGGGTATAAGCGGTAAGTAAACTACCACTTGTACCCTTTTCGCTTTATTGATTCCATTTATTATCAATCAGTTATAATAAAAAATGTGACTGACGTGGCGAAGCTATGTCGTAAAGCCAATGCCCGGTACACAACACCCCGATAATGACGCCCCGGCAAAAATGGTACGCTATCTACACCAAACCCCGCTGGGAAAAAAAGGTGGATGCCGTATTGCAGGACAAAGGCATAGAAAGTTACTGCCCGCTTACCCGAACCCGGAAACAGTGGAGCGACCGGGTGAAAATAGTGGAGGAGCCCCTGTTCAAATCCTATGTATTTGTAAAAGTGACCGACGAGGATCAGCTAAAAGTGCGGATGACCAATGGTGTACTCAATTTTGTGTACTGGCTGGGAAAGCCCGCCATCATCAAACAGGTAGAAATAGACCGCATCAAACGTTTCCTCAATGAATTCGACAATGCGCAGGCCGTGCCCATGGATTTAAAAGTGGATGATAAAGTCATTATTACATCCGGAATCCTGATGGACAAAGCGGCAAAAGTATTGCGCAATATGGGCAACCGGGTAGAGGTGGAAATAGAAAGCCTCGGGTATAAATTGGTAGCCTATGTCGACAAAAAAAACATCAGCCGGTACTAACTGTGCGGACAGATATATCACAAAACAAGATTTCAACGTTTGTAGTGTCAGTTTTGAAAAAACAATGGCGGGATACGCATCTTTTATATTTGACCGACTTAAATTCCTGATATGAATCGATTCATTCAATTCTTCTGTCTTGCGCTGACAACAGCTATACTGGCTTCCTGTGGCAACACCCGGAATTTGCAGTATATGCAGGGAACTTTCGATACCAGTAAACTCTCCGATTACCGTATACCTGTGCCGAGGATTCAGAAAGGTGATCTGTTGAGTATAATCGTGTACAGCGACAACCCAACGGCGACAGCCATCTATAACCAGTCGATTGTAGCGGCAGGTGGTGGCTTGTCTGGCAATACAGCAGGCGGGGGTACTACTCCCGGATACCTGGTAGACGAAGAAGGCAATATTCAATTCCAGGGAATAGGCAGGATGCATATTGAAGGGCTTACCAAATCACAGCTTACGGATATGCTTAACAGCAAATTGAAGGATACATTGCTGACCAATCCTTATTTTAATATTCGTTTCCTCAATTATAAAATTACCCTCATCGGCGATGTGGCAAAACCAGGCGTGTATACAATCCCAACGGAAAGGGTTAATATTTTAGAAGCACTGGGCCTGGCGGGCGATCTTAATATTACGGCCAGGAGGGACAATATAAGGATTATACGGGAGCAGAATGGCAAGCGGGAAATTGGCGTCATCGATCTAAGACAACCCGATATTTTTAATTCTCCCTTTTACCAGTTGGAACAAAACGATATTGTTTACGTAGATCTTACCAAAAACAAGGCGGCTGCCAATGACGCCGTTGTTGTGCGAAATATTGGGTTGGCTACCAGTATTATTTCAACCATTGCCATTATTGTAACGGTTTTAAAACGCTAATCATTTTTATGCCGGAAGAAATCCTGGATAATCAGAAAAACAATAAGCAGGGAACCAGCCCGCGGGAGATATTATTTAAGTACGCACGTTACCTGCCCTGGGTGATCATATCCATTTCACTTTTCCTATTGCTTGCCTATCTTCAACTGCGCTATACCATTCCCATCTATAGTGTGAGTGGAAAATTATTAATTAAAAAGAATGGCAACCCCTACTCCAACAGCGGGGAAAAATTTGATGACATCTTCAAGCTGCAGGGTGGGACCACTAATCTAAATGATGAAATTGAAGTAATAAAATCCACTTCTGTTGCAGCAAGGGTGGTGAAAACACTAAATTTACAAACCAGTTATTTCAACAAGGGAAAGATCCGGCAACTGCAGGTGGTACACAAAAGCGATTTCCCCTTCGACTTCCAGGTCATACAAATCCTCGATTCTTCCAAGGGGTTTAGCATACAATTTACGGTAGTTGATGGCAACAGGTTTCGGTTTAATGAAGAAACGAAAACTTACCAGTTTGGTGAGCCAGTAACTGTTGGTACCTGTAATTTTCGCCTGTTGAGAAATCCGAATTTCCCCGGTTCTTTTGCAGGCAACCAGTTTGTTATCTCCTGGGCGCCGCTGGAATCTGCAGCTTATTCTTTAAGCGGCAGCATTAAAGTGGTACAGGCAAGTGACTATGCGAATGTATTGTTGCTGACTTACGAAGGTGAGAATACCAAGATAGGTTCTGATATTGTCAACACTTATATGCAGGAATACCTGCAGGCAAACCTGGAAGACAAACGGCAAATAGCCGTTCAAACACTGGATTTCATCGAAGCGCAGCTCCGGTCAGTTAAAACAGACCTTGGAAGCGTGGAAAAAAATCTGCAAAACTTCCGTGAACAACAACGCATTTACAGTCCCGATCAGCAATCACAATTGGTGTTTGACGAGTTGTCTACTTCCAACAAACAACTCATTGACCAAAGCGTAAAATTGAAAGTAATTGACAACCTGCTCAATTATATATCCGATAAAAAGAATTTGCACCAGCGTGTATATTTTACGCTGGGTATCGACGATCCCAGCCTGTTACAACAGGTTACCGAATTTAATAAGCTGCAACTGGAACGTGAAACTGCCCTGAAGACAACCCCGGCTACCAACCCGCTGATCCTTAATTATGATGCGGCCATTGAAAAACTGCGGTCCGATATGTATACCAACCTGCAGAACATACGGCACACGTACGACATGGGCATCAATGAAATTAAAAGAAAGAACGATGAGGCCGATAAACAGATCAGCAGCCTGCCCGGCAAACAAAAACAACTGCTGGAAGTAACCAGGCAACAAAAAATACTGGAAGAATTATATTCTTACCTTCTGCAGAAAAAACTGGAGACTTCCATCTCTTCTGCTTCTACTATTTCTAATATAAATGTACTTGAGCCATCTCGTGCTACAGGAGCCATGGTGTCGCCCAATAAAAAAAGCACTTACATGCTGGCATTGCTGCTGGGATTGGCCATACCCAGCGTCATCGTATTTTTAAAAGAATACCTCAATGATAAAATCAGGAGCAGGAACGAAGTGGAGAAGGCAACAGAAGCGCCGATAGTAGGCGAGGTAGGGCATTCTGAAGAAGGGGGCGCATTGGTGGTAAAAAAGGGCAGCAGGAAATTTATTGCAGAGCAATTCCGTATTGTACGCACCAATATGCAGTACATTATTCACAAAACGGAAAAGCCGGTCATCATTGTCACTTCATCTTTTAGCGGGGAGGGCAAATCATTTATCAGTACCAATATGGGGGCCGTGATGGCGCTGGCGGGTAAGAAAACCATCATCATGGAGTTTGATATCCGCAAACCGAAAATTATTGCAGGCCTCAACCTTCAAAAACAATCCGGTATTACCAATTTCATAGTAGGTAATGTTGCACTGGACGAACTTATTGTGCCTGTTCCTGAAATTGAAGGCTTGTACGTGCTGCCCTGCGGGCCGGTACCACCCAACCCGGCTGAACTGTTGCTGGATGAAAAAGTGGCTGATCTTTTTGCCTATATGCGCCGGAAATTTGATGTAGTGATTGTTGATACGGCACCGGTAGGTTTAGTGAGTGATGCCATGGTACTTGGGAAACATGCCGATGTAACCCTGTACATCATGCGGCAGAACTATACATTCAAAAAACAGTTGAATCTCATAGACGACCTGTACACCAATAACAAACTGCCCCACCTGTCATTACTGCTGAATGACGCAAAAGTGGCTGCAGGCTATGGCGGCTACGGGTATGGTTATGGATATGGTTATGGTTACGGCTATGGCTATGGATATGGATCAGAATACTTCGATAATTCATCCAAAAAGGATAAAGGCTTCTTCCGCCGCTGGAAGAAAAAATTACTGGGATAAGATAGTATGACACCATCGAAATTCTCAACAGCAGTCGATTTTATCCGGGCCACTTTTGATACGCCGGAAGGCTTTATTGCCTTGCATGAACCGAGGTTCACAGGGAATGAAAAAAAATACCTGCTCGATACAATCGATTCCACCTATGTGTCCTCCGTGGGTCCCTATGTCACCCGCTTCGAAGAAATGATGAAGGATATCACCGGATCAAAATATGCGATAGCGGTAGTGAATGGAACCTGCGCCCTTCACATGAGTTTGTTGCTGGCAGGTGTTGAAGCGGGAGATGAAGTCATCACGCAGCCACTTACATTTGTGGCTACCGTAAATGCTATTGTTCACGCCAATGCACAACCGCATTTTACAGATGTGGACAGGGACAGCCTTGGCATGTCGCCCCAAAAATTGAAAGAACATTTATCAAAGTTTGCAGTCATAAAAGACGGGAAGCCTTATAATAAAATCACAGGCAAAAGAATTGCTGCCTGTGTGCCGATGCATACGTTTGGTTTACCACTTCGCATCGATGAAATCATTGAAGTATGCAATGAGTACTATATACCGGTTGTGGAAGACTCTACCGAATCTATCGGGTCGTATTATAAAGATCATCACACAGGTGTATTCGGATTGATCGGGACATTCAGTTTCAATGGCAATAAAACTGTCACCTCCGGTGCCGGCGGTGCCATTATAACCAATGATGATGTGTTGGGAAAAAAAGCCAAACACCTTACCACTACGGCCAAGATGGCACATCCTTATGAATTTGTACACGATGCGGTGGGGTATAATTACCGGATGCCGAACCTCAATGCAGCCCTGGCCTGTGCGCAACTGGAACAATTGAATAAGTATATTGCTTCCAAGCGTGAGCTTGCCGGTATCTATGCAAACTTTTTTCCAACCCTGGGTATACCGGTTCTCCATGAAATTGAACATGCCCGTGCCAATTACTGGCTCTGTGGCATCCTGCTGGAAAACCGCGAACAGCGGGATGCGTTTCTTGAGTACAGTAATGGCCGCCAGGTAATGAGCCGACCGGCCTGGACGCTGATGACAAAGTTGCCCATGTACAAAAACAGTTTCACCGGGGATATTTCCAATGCACAATGGCTGGAAGACAGGGTAGTGAATATTCCCAGCAGTGTGCGCATGCATAAATTATAACGACTATCAGTAAACGAAGTATCATATTGATTGGTGGCGGTGGTCATTGTAAATCGGCCATCGATGTAATAGAGCGTACCGGTCTTTATACCATTGCAGGTATACTGGACCGGAAAGAAAAAGTAGGCCAAACAGTACTGGGATTTCCCATCATTGCCACCGATGATGATCTTGATACGATGAAAAAGAAATGTGATTGTTTTGCGATTACTGTGGGACAGGTGAAGAACCCCGCAGCAAGAATGAATATTTACAAAAGACTGGGTGAGGTCAATGCGACGATCCCTTCCATTATTTCACCACTGGCGCATGTTTCTGCTTTTGCTACGATCGGTGACAGCAATATTATTTTTCATCATGCTTTTATAAACGCCGCTGCGGTTATTGGCAACAATTGTATCATCAATACAGGTGCCATCATAGAACACGATGCCGTGGTGGGCAACCATTGTCATATTTCCACCGCTGCCGTCCTCAATGGAAATGTGGTGGTGATGGATGAAAGTTTTGTCGGCAGCAATGCCACCGTTTTACAGGGCATCACCATTGGACATCGCAGTATTGTAGGCGGTGGCAGCGTGGTGCTGGAAAATGTTGCCGACAAATTTATTGTGGCAGGTGTGCCTGCCAAACAGGTTGGAACAAATGAATAATACACTGATCATAGCAGAAGCGGGTGTTAACCACAATGGCAGTATTGAACTGGCGAAACAGTTGATAGATGTCGCTGCCAGCGCAGGGGCTGACTATGTAAAGTTTCAGACTTTTAAGGCCGAAAAAATTGCCAGTAAGTCGGCGTCCAAAGCCAGTTACCAGCAAAAATCTACCAGTGCTTCCGAATCGCAATTGGATATGCTGAAGAAATTGGAACTGAGTGAAGCCGCCCACCATGAACTGATTGAATACTGCCAACAAAAGAACATACGTTTTCTGTCCACTGCATTTGACCTGGACAGCATTGACTTATTACAATCGCTCGGCATACAATTAGGAAAGATACCATCCGGTGAAATAACCAATCTCCCCTACCTGCGCAAAATGGCACAATCCTTTAAGCAACTGATATTGTCGACCGGGATGACGGAGATGGATGAACTGCGTGCCGCTATTGATGTGTTGATACATGAAGGATGTGATAAAAATAAATTGACCGTGCTTCATTGCAACACAGAATATCCTACGCCCTTTGAAGACGTCCATCTCAATGCCATGCTCACCATCAGGGATCAATTGGGTGTTACTGTGGGATATTCAGATCACACACCCGGTATCGAGGTGCCAGTAGCAGCCGTGGCACTAGGGGCAACAGTTATTGAAAAACACTTTACACTGGATCGATCCATGGAAGGGCCGGACCACAAAGCATCGCTGGAGCCGGAGGAACTGATCCAAATGGTAACTGCCATACGCCACATTGAAAAAGCATTGGGCAATCCTGATAAAAAGCCATCTCCTTCCGAGATAAAAAATAAAGTGATTGCACGTAAGAGTATTGTTGCAGCAAGGAATATACAGGCAGGAGAAGCGTTTACAGAACGCAACCTGGCAGTAAAACGGCCCGGCAGTGGTATCAGCCCGATGCAATGGGATAATGTCATTGGGAAAAAAGCACCCCGCGATTTTAGGGAAGACGAATTAATAGAATTATGAAAAGGGAGCGATTGAAAATATGTGTGGTAACCGGCTCCAGGGCCGAATATGGACTGTTTTATCCATTGCTGCAACTGGTAAAAAAAGATCCTGCCCTGCAATTGCAAATTATAGTCACCGGTATGCACCTGTCACCCGAATTTGGTTTAACCTGGAAACAGATAGCATCCGACGGATTTCATATTGATGAAAAAGTCGACATGCTCTTATCATCCGATACAGATGCAGCGATTACCAAATCAACAGGTATTGGTATTATGGGTATGGCGGATGCGATGGAAAAATTGCAGCCTGACTGGGTGCTGTTGCTGGGTGATCGTTTTGAAACTTTTGCAGCAGCAGTGGCAGCACATCTTGCAAAAATACCCATCGCTCATTTACATGGCGGAGAACTGACAGAGGGAGCGACGGATGATGCCATGCGGCATGCCATTACTAAAATGGCTTACCTGCATTTTACTTCAGCGAAAATTTACCGTAAACGGGTCATTCAATTGGGGGAACATCCTTCCAGGGTTTTTGTTGCCGGCGCTATCGGGCTTGACAATGCGCGCCAGGTAAAACTTTTGTCAAAACAACAATTGTCAAGGGAACTCGGTTTTTCCATCAATGATAATACGGTGCTGGTAACCTATCACCCGGTTACACTCGAAAAAAATACAGCTGGCAAACAAATGCAGCAGTTGCTCAAAGCGCTGGATGCATTCCCGGATTGCAGGATAATATTCACCCTGCCCAATGCGGATGCCAACGGCCGTGTGATAATTGACGGCATCAGCGAATATGTAAAACGGAACCCCAATAGTATTGCCTTTGCCAGTCTTGGCCAATTGCGGTATCTCTCGGCCCTGCAATATGTAAGAGCCATTATTGGCAATTCCTCCAGCGGTATAATAGAAGTACCTTATTTTAAAAAGCCAACGGTGAATATCGGTGACAGGCAAAAAGGCCGCATCCGTGCCACATCTGTCATCGATACAGGAACGACTACTGCCAGCATAATAAGCGGGATCAGGAAAGCGTTTTCACCTGCTTTTGCAAGGGTTTGTAAAAAAACGATTAACCCATACGGCGATGGCCAGGCCGCCCGGCAGATCGTTAGCACGATAAAAAAAACAGGGCAACTGGCATCTGTTAAAAAAGCATTTTTTGATGTACCATGAAAAACTGGAAATTAAATATCCTCTCCGATAAAAGCACCATCAAGCAGGCGCTCGCCCGTTTGAACGAAATAGGGATTGCCTCCAATGTTTTGTTTGTAGTGGATGATCAGCATGTATTGAAGGGGTCAGTGACAGACGGAGATATCAGGAGGGGATTATTGGGCAACACTGGCGTTAATGACAGTGTTACGCTAATTATGCATGCTGATTGCAGGCGTATCAACAAAGATGCTATTGATAATAATTTAATCAGGCAATACAGGGAAAAGGGAATTGTTACTTTACCTGTTGTTGATGAACAGAGCCGGGTTATTGAGATACTAAATCTCAACCAGTACAAAGAAATCATACCGGTTGATGCCATATTAATGGCAGGTGGAAAGGGAGAACGATTATTACCCCTGACAAAAGACCTGCCCAAGCCCTTGCTGAAAGTAGGCGAAAAGCCCATTATAGAATATAATATAGACCGGCTGATCCGTTTCGGCGTGCAGCATATACATATCAGCGTGAACTATATGGCTGATAAAATATCGGGTTACTTTAAAGATGGTACAGATAAAGGAATATCCATTAAATACATCCGCGAGGAAAAGCCACTGGGTACGATTGGATCAGTGACGCTGGCCGAACCATTTGTGCATGATGTGTTGCTGCTGATGAACTCAGACTTATTAACGAATATTGACTTTGGCGACCTGTACAACGAGTTTATCAAATCAGGCGCCGATATGGCGGTAGCCACCATCCCGCATCATGTGGATCTTCCCTATGCCATTTTAGAATTGGATGAAAACACGGTTTCTTCCCTGCGTGAAAAACCACGCTATACTTATTTTGCCAACGCAGGTATTTACCTGTTCAAAAAATCATTGCTCAGCTATTTACCACATGCTGAATATTATAATGCTACCGACCTGATGGAAAGGGTCATTGCAGAAGGTAAAAAACTGGTTCATTTCCCCATACTGGGTTACTGGCTCGACATTGGAAGAATGGGTGATTACCTCAAGGCCCAGGACGATATCAAACATATTAACTGGTAAGATGCGATTGTTGTTTATTATACCTGCAAGGGGCGGTTCAAAAGGGATACCTGGAAAAAACATAAAATCGTTAAATGGCAAACCCTTAATACAGTATAGCATCGAATATGCGCGTTTGTTTGCGGGCGATACTGATATCTGCCTTTCCACGGATAGTGATACCATAGCAAATGCAGCAATCGACATCGGGCTGCAGGTCTCCTATCACAGGCCGCCAGAACTGGCTACTGATACGGCGGGCAGTTATGAAGTATTGCAACATGCCCTCGCTTATTATGAAAAGACAGGTACCCGTTACGATGCTGTTGTTTTATTACAGCCTACTTCTCCCATCCGGGAAAAATTTCACCTGGAAGAAGCATTGAAACTATATGATTCGTCGCTGGATATGGTAGTCAGCGTACAATTGTCAGCAGCAAATCCCTATTATAATTTATTTGAAGAAGATAAAAACGGTTGCCTGCATATTTCCAAAGGAGAGGGATTGTATACCAGGCGACAGGACCTGCCACCGGTATATGCGTATAACGGCTCCATATATATTATAAATCCTGTATCACTGCATGAAAAAACATCGTTCAGGTCTTTTGATCGCACCAGGAAATACGTGATGGATGAAAAATACAGTGTAGACATAGATACACCGCAGGATTGGGCATTTACCGAATATTTACTGCAAAAAAACAAAACATAAAACAGGAAGGTTCATGGGAAATGTAAGAGTCATAGCAAGGATGGATATCAAGGGCCCTAACCTGGTGAAGGGCGTACACCTGGAGGGATTGCGTGTGTTGGGTAAACCAGAGGACTTTGCAAAATATTATTACGAAAACGGTGCAGATGAATTGTTTTACCAGGATGTGGTGGCAAGCCTGTATGAGCGGAACAGCCTGCATGATATCATTTCAAAAACCGCCCGCCAGAGTTTTATTCCATTGACAGTGGGCGGGGGCTTGCGTACGATTGATGATATCAGGAATGTGCTGCGCGCCGGTGCTGATAAGGTTTCCATTAATACAGCCGCCATTCGCAACCACGCTTTCATCCGTGAAGCAGCCAATAAATTTGGTTCATCTACTATTGTGGTGGCTATTGAATGTATCCGCCAGCCCGATGGTAAATATTTCGCCTTTGTAGATAACGGTCGCGAACATACGGGAATGGAAGTATTGGACTGGGCGAAAAAAGCCGAGCAACTGGGCGCAGGAGAAATTGTGCTGACTTCCGTTGACCGCGAAGGAACGGGTAAAGGATTCGATGCAGTGCTTACTAAAATGGTAGCGACTGCTGTAGGGATCCCCGTGATTGCACATGGGGGGCCGGGTAAGGCAGAAGATTTCTCTGCCATTGTATTGGAAGGCAAAGCCGATGCAGTAGCTGCAGCATCTGTTATTCACTATGATTTTATTTCAAGACAGCAGAGTAATATGGACAGCCGTACGGAAGGGAATGTATCATTTTTAAAAAGCGGCCGTACGGCTGCTGCACAAATACAGCCCTGTAACCTGCTGGACATAAAAACAGCATTGCGAAACCACGGTATCCCCTGCCGTTCCTAAAAAATTTTTATGAGCAATAAAAAGAAAGTAGCCATTATAGATTACCAGTTGGGCAACCTGTTTAGTGTAAAGCAGGCATGCCTTTACCTGGATACGGACGCTACGATTACAACAGATAAAAACGAATTGCTGCAGGCTGATTACGCCATATTGCCCGGTGTGGGCGCATTTGGCGATGCCATGACTAACCTGCATCAACTGGATTTGGTACAACCCATCAAAGATTTTATTGCCAGTGGCAAACCATTTATGGGTGTATGCCTCGGGCTGCAGTTATTGTTCACAGAAAGCGAGGAGTTTGGCAACAGCAAAGGGTTGAACCTGGTAAATGGCGTTATCAAAAAATTTGCGCCCAGTGATACAAAGGGGCATGTATTGAAAGTGCCACAGATAGAGTGGAACCAGGTATATGAAGCTTCCGGCAATCCCTGGAAGCAATCACCGCTGCATACCTGCAAAAATGGAGATTACATGTACTTTGTGCATTCTTATTATGCACAGCCGGACAGCGAACAGTTTGTATTGTCTACTACCAATTACGGTGGATACCAATATTGCTCCTCGCTTATCAATAAAAATATTTTTGCCTGCCAGTTTCACCCCGAAAAGAGTGGGCTGCATGGCGTAGAGATTTATAAAAATTGGTTTGAAAAAAATTAAACACATTCAAGCATGGCAGAAAAGTTAACCGCCAAATACGGGTTACCACAGGAAGTAAAATTTTGTAAGCGCTGCGTGATGTCAAACCAGCGCCCGGTATCTGAAGTGGAATTCAAGCATACCATTGAAACAAAAAAGCGCACCATGGCTTTTGATGAGGAAGGAATTTGTGATGCCTGCCGCGCCAATGAACAAAAAGAAAGTATCGACTGGCAAAAAAGGGAATCAGAATTATTGCAGTTGCTCGATAAATACCGCAGCAAGGATGGTTCTTACGATTGCCTCGTGCCGGGAAGTGGCGGAAAGGACAGCGCATTTCAGTCGCATATATTAAAGTATAAATATGGTATGAACCCGTTAACAGTAACCTGGCCACCGATACTCTATACAGATTATGGGTACCAGAACTGGAAAAACTGGATTGACATTGGTGGCTTCGACAATGTATCCTTCAGGAGAAACGGAAGGGTGATGAAGTTGCTGACAAAACTGGCCATTGAAAACCTCCTGCATCCTTTCCAGACTTTTATCCTGGGTCAAAAAAACCTGGGGCCCAAACTGGCCGCAAAGTTTGGTATTCCATTGGTGTTTTACGGAGAAAATGAAGCAGAGTATGGCAACCCGATTGCAGACAATTCTTCTTCACTGCGGGATAAATCTTTTCACACCTTTAAGAATATCGACGAGCTGTACCTGGGTGGTGTGTCAGTAAGAGAACTGCGTGAAAAATACAAAGTCGGCATTTCTGATTTACTGGCATTTTTACCGGCACCTGCAGAGGAACTGGAAAGGGCCAATATACAGGTCCATTACCTGGGATATTATTTAAGATGGACACCACAGGAAGTATATTATTACGCCGTAGAGAATACGGGCTTCCAGGCAAGGCCATTCCGCACACAGGGAACCTACAGCAAGTACAACAGCATTGATGATAAGATAGATGATCTGCATTATTATACTACGCATATTAAATTTGGAATCGGGCGTGCTACCTATGATGCTTCACAGGAAATACGCAATCATCATGTAACGCGCGAAGAAGGACAGGCACTGGTAAAAAAATTCGATGGCGAATTCCCAGACAGGTATTTCAATGAAATCATGGAGTATATCGACATGAAGCCGGAGCATTTCCATCAGTTGTGCGATTCATTCCGTTCACTGCACCTATGGAAGAACCTGAATGGAGAATGGAAATTAAGACATACAGTAAACAACGACGGAACAGACGATTAATACAATATGAAAGTACTTATCATAGGTTCAGGAAGAATGGGTGTCCGGCATGCACTAGGGGTCAAAACGCTCAATGAAGTCACTTCTGTAGTTATGGCAGATATTCATGCGGCTGCATTGGAAAGCGCAAAATCTGCTGTGGATGATACAAGATTCCGCTACATTTTAATGAGCGAACTGGATAACAAGGTAACACCAGGCTTTGATGTGTGTATTGTTGCTGCAACAGCGGGCAACAGGCTTGAAGTATTGGCATTGGCAGAAAAGCTGCAATGCAGGCATATCATGATTGAAAAGCCACTGGGGCAGAGTATGCAGCAGGTGACAGCTTTAAATAATTATATTATTCAGCACAAACTGGATTGTGTGGTCAACCTGAATATGCGCCTCTACGATAGTTTCATCCAGTTAAAAAATGATTTGCAGACTTTGCCCCAGTTAATAGGTGAAAAAACCATCACCATCAATACAGGTACGCTGGGTATCGGCGCAAATGGGATTCATTATCTCGATCTATTATATTTTATCCTGGATGCAGATGAGTCGGAATTGGTAGCAGCCGACATTGATACTTCAATAATTCCCAGCGGACGTGGGCCGCAATTTGGCGATTTTGGCGGATGGGCTGTTATTCGTTTTTATAAAAAGAAACAACTACGGGGGAAAGTGCTCATTTCAATGGCTTCCAACAGTACCGTATTTGGTTCATGGGATATTGTTGGCCCGCATGGCCGCATTTATTTTAATGAAGTAGAAGGCAAACGCATCGATACAGTAAGGAAAGAAGATTCGCAAATGCCCGTTAACAGGTATTTCGCAGATTATCTTCCCCCGGCAGAAAGCAAGATAGTATCACCTTTTTTGGGTGATTTGACTGCAAAGTGGATAAAGGGATTGATCGGTGGTGAAAACCTTTTGCCAGGCATAGAGGAGTCCCTCAAAGTTCACCAATTGCTTTTCGACTGGTTATCAAAAAGCACTACACACAAAGAAGTTTTTCCAATTACATAATTTATCTGCAGCATGATTTGGATAGTTGGAGCAGGATTAATGGCAAGGGAATACGCAAAGGTGCTAAATGCATTAAAAGTTAATTACATTGTTATTGGCAGAAACAAAGACAATTGTGCTTCACTGGCTGCCGAATATCATTGCGAAGTTGTTTCCGGGGGAATCGATGCATTCCTGCATACTAAGCCTTCGCTTCCTGAAAAAGTTATTGTAGCTGTCGGAATAGAAGCACTTACAGAAACTACTGTCAGCCTTCTTACTTATGGCGTTCAGCAAATATTACTGGAAAAGCCGGGCGTTGGTTATCCTGCGGAGATTGATACCCTGGTTAACCTGGCCAATAAAAAAAACGCCCGCGTGCTGCTTGCTTATAACCGGAGGTTTTATGCTTCGGTTATGAAGGCACAGCAAATTATTCATGAAGACGGCGGAGTGTCCTCATTCAACTTTGAATTTACGGAGTGGTCACACGTAATACGGACATTGACAAAAACAAACGCCGAGCATCATAACTGGTTTCTTGGTAATTCCACACATGTTATAGATACAGCATTTTATTTGGGAGGGAAACCAGAAAAATTAGCAACTTTTTTTAAGGGTTCACTGGACTGGCATCCCGCCGCTGCCAATTTTTGCGGAGCGGGTATCAGCCAGTCGGGCGCATTGTTTTCCTATCATGCTAACTGGGAAGCACCCGGCAGGTGGGTACTGGAAATACTAACAAAAAAGCACAGGCTGTTATTCAAGCCAATGGAGTCGTTGCAAATACAGGTATTGGGATCGGTAGCTGTCAACCCAGTTGAAATTGATGATCATTTGGATAAGGAATTTAAACCAGGACTCTATTTACAGACAAAAGCATTTTTGGAAAACAACGATACAAACTTTTGCGCGGTACAGGAGCAGAAAGAAATGATTGACAGGTATTACTTACAAATGAGTGGTTATAAAAAATGATCGTTCAGTATTATGCTGACTCATTGGGTTTGTCCCGGCCGGGATTTGTAGAACTAAACCAGCGGTATATTTACCTTTTTGAACGTTGGTTGAAGGAGAATAAACCAGGTGAGTTGTTTCTTATCAACCGGGCGAGGAGGGGATATACCATTGATCAACTATCAGCCGTTTATTTTGAAGATGAAGAATATATCACCGGCACAAAAGAGGTGTTGATTATTCACGAGGGGGTATGCGACTGTGCTCCCCGGCCAGTATCAAAAAAAATCAGGCGCATCATATCAAAACTGCCTGGTTTTTTGAAATTCAGGATTATCAGTTACCTGCATAAAAACAGGGCCAGGCTGCTTCGCAAAGGGTCAGTGCACTACCTGGTGGAAAAAGAGGACTATGAAAAATTACTGACAAAGTGGTTACAGGACGCAGTAACAAAATTTAACCGTATTTACCTGCTGAATATTGCTCCCACAAATGAGGGAATAGAAAACCACTCACCCGGGTTTGGGAAAAGTATCAATGAGTACAACAAGATTATTGAAAATGTGGTGACAGCCTTGAATAACCCGGTAATTAAAATGATTGACATACATTCTTTAATAGCAGGCCAGGCAAATATTGACGATTTTATCATCAGGGAAGACGGGCACCATATCACCGTAAAAGCACACCAGCTGATTGCAGACAAATTAATAGCAATGGAAAGGCAGGTAATGTAGCATGTTAAAGAAATTATTTACACATTCCCTGATCTACTCCCTTGCACCACAAGCTCCAAAAATAGCTTCCCTGCTGTTGTTGCCTATTATAACAAAGCACCTGACTGCCGTTGATTATGGTGTGTATGGTATTATAACTTCTTATTTATTTTTTGTTACAGCATTGAAGGATTTGGGATTTGGGGTGGTGTTTGTAAACACGTTTTACAAGCACAAGGAAAGATGGCCTATCATCTGGAGAATGCTGCACGGGCATTTGATTATTTGGGGTGTTTTTTACGTAGTGTTAATGCTGGGATTACTGGTGATAGCGATACCGCACAATGCCAGGGAAAATTTTTGGCTCATAGCAGCTTTGACAGTAGTACCGGCGCTTGTGTTTGAAAATACCAACCTCATTGGAAATTACTATTACCGGTTCAGTCAAAAGCCAATGTTTATCGCCATTGTATCGGTAACCACAGGTGTGGTATCGGTATTGGTGACTTATCTCTGTATTGTACAGTTTAAACTCGGCTATTTGGGTTGGTTCATCGCATCCTTTGCAGCCAGCCTGCTGATGTTTTGCTTTTACTTTTACCCGGTATACATAAAACTGAAATTGTTCCCGATAGTCAGGTTCAGAAAGAAGTTCATTACACCACACCTCAAAGTGGCGTTGCCTATGGTACCGCATAATTATTCTTCTTACCTCTTAAACTCTTCCGACAGGGTAGTCATGGATTTATTTAAAATAAATGTGGGACAAATTGGTGTCTATAATATTGCATATTCATTTGGAAATTATTTTGAGTCTGTCGGGGAGGCCATTGGAATGGCAGTTGGGCCTTTTTATTCTAAGTTATATGCCAATGACAGCGATCAGTCGCACGCAGATGAAAGAAGGCTGACTTTTTTCCTTATGTGTGGTTTCCTGGGCGCAACATTCCTCGTATCGCTGTGGTTAAAAGAAATATTTCAAATATTGATCAGCAATAAAGAATTACAATCGGCATACGGAATTGGCATTTTAATTATGATGGGATATGCGTACAGACCGATGTACTGGAGTGCAGGCATCAAGCTGAGTATCTTTGAAAAAACTTCTGTTCTCTGGAAGATATCATTTGTGGCAGGTCTTCTAAATGTCATTTTGAATGTCATATTTGTTCCGAGGTTTGGTATTGTAGCTGCTGCCCTTAGTACACTGGCATCCTTATTATATATAGGTTTCTCGGGGTATTATTTTAAGGCCTACCGGAAATTGAAGGGACTGAATCATTTTCCGCTTGTTTGGATGGCGGCAATTGTGTCACTGACAGCACTGGCTTATTTATTAAAAGATATGAGTGTTCCTGTAAAAGCAATTGTTACGGTAATGGTGCTTGTACCATCCTTTACCGTTTTCTACAGAAACTACTCCATCCTGAAGTCAATAGACGTATGAGCCTGGGAATTGATATCGGGGAACTGTCAAAATTGTTTTTCGATTTCGAGGACGAATTTGCAGGTGAGCTAAAGAATATCAGGTATCGTGAACTAATAGTATGGCCGATAGTAAAATCGCCCTTGTATTTTAGTTTGCTGCATCCTAGAGGCTCACAAATGGAGCCGTCCGAAATTACGCCGGCAAAACAGTTTACAATATTTTACAGGATCGGATTGCAGTGCAGGAAATTATCGAACCTGCTAGCGCTTTTGTACCAATTGGGTAAAATAAAGTACGGTAAAAAGGGGAAAGGAAAGAGCATTCTGTTTTATGCTTTTGCAGGTGATAAACTAACAAAAGATGCCAGTGGTAAATTTATGAACAGCCTGGTAGATGAATTTATACTTGGAAAAATTGTGACCGACTATTTGTATGCAGAGAAGTCTTTTGATGGTGATTTTAAGTTGCCGGCTGTAGTCCATGCCGATCTGAACCTCGACAACCTGGATGCTGTTTCTTCCTGGTACAGGCTGAAAAATAAAAGCAACAGGGAATTGTCGGATTTGGCCGCACTGATTTTTGCCATGTTTAACAGGTTCCTGGAGCGAAGAGGGCAGGGCGGGTTAATTAATGAGAAGGAAATCCATAATATTCTAATAGCGTTTACGGGAGAATATGAAGCAAGCATTTTTTTATTAAAAGCAGTAAAGCCTGCTGCTATAATAACATCGGAAAAACCCGGGACAGGTTTGATGGCTGCAGCCAATAAACTCAATATTGTTGCTGTCGATATGCAACACGGAATTATAGACAGGTTTCATCCGCAATATGTATACAGTGGGAGAATGAAAGAAGTAAAATCGCAAATGAGCCTGCCCGTTTACATTGGTTTATTTGGCGAATTACACAAAGAAATCCTGTTAAAGGAAAGTTTTTGGGATAACAATGATTTACAGGTATTGGGGAGTAGCAGGGTAGAACACAACAGGGAAAAATACATTACCGGTGACGATAATAGGGACAAGGGACAAATAACGGTGCTTATTCCAACGCAATGGACATTTTTTGACGATACAAAAAAATTGCTGGATACTCTGTTGTCCGGGATAGCGGCAAAATATATTATTGTCCTGAAAATCCACCCGCATGAACCAGAATCAAATATTATTTTTTATAAGCAATTGCAACAGCAATACCCGCAACATATCAGGATTTCAGAAAAAAATGACGATATCTATAATAATATTATCGCGGCAGATTTGATCATTGGATTTAACTCTGCCGTTTTATTAGAAACGGTGAGCCTGATGAAACCCTGTATAACGATTACTACCCCCGTGGCGCCAAATGGGATCCACCAGTTAATCGGGGATAAAAGATTGGAGAGGGCTATTCGGAAAGTAAGTATTTCGGACACTGCATCAATGATTTCACTCATCAGGAGCACCGAACAGAAGGACGCTCAATATATAAATTGGCTTACTGCTGCCGGGGAGGAGAGCTACTCATTATATGCAGGCGGCTATTACAAGAACTGTCAATTACTGATTAATAAAATATTTTCAGCGAATTGAAATTTATCATAATCGATTACGGTGTTGGCAACCTCACCTCCATTCAAAACATGCTGAAGAAGGGAGGCGTACAAGCCATTATCAGCAGCAACCGTGAAGAGATCCTTGAAGCGGATAAAATATTACTGCCAGGCATGGGCCACTTCGATAATTGCATGGTCAAGCTGAATGCCTCCGGCCTGCGCCCCGCCATTGAAGAGAAAGCGCTGGTACAAAAAATACCGACATTGGGTATCTGTGTAGGACTTCAGATGTATATGGAATCAAGTGAAGAAGGCAATGAAAAAGGTCTTGGATGGATAAAGGGTAAAACAATTCGTTTTAAACCTGAACGGATGCCGGAGACACAAAAAATACCCAATATGGGCTGGCTGGAAATACAACAGCGGAAGCCGTCCAGGTTGCTGGAAGGATTGGATGATGCCCGTTTTTATTTTGCCCACTCTTACCATGTATCGCCAGTCAGCACCGAAGACGAATTGATTACAGCGCATTATGGATACGATTTTACTGCAGGTATTGAAAAAGACAATATTGTAGGCGTACAATTTCACCCGGAAAAAAGCCACCGCTTCGGGATGAAGCTGCTGGAGAACTTCGCGCGTAATTATTAAGCAAGTCATGCGACTGGTTTCATCATCATGAATAAAGAAAAAGAAATCGTTTACTTCCCGGGATTGAACGGTATAAGGGCGATTGCAGCGCTGCTGGTAATTTTTATGCACTTCAACCAGTTCGCTTATTTGTTTGGTTTGTCAAGATTCTATCCTGAAACCGATCTCGCAGGAATAGCCGTGACTATCTTTTTTGCATTGAGCGGGTTCCTTATCACTTTTTTATTACTGGAGGAGAAGGAAAAATACGAATCAGTTAGTTTGTCTAAATTTTATATGCGCCGCATATTGCGCATCTGGCCATTGTATTTTACCATTATCATCGCATCATTTTTATTGTATCATTTCGTGCCGTCTGTCAATGAACCGGTAGATACCAGGAAGACCATCTTTTTATTTATTTTCTTTTTGCCCAATTATGCGTATTTATCCGGGTTAACCATCACACCCATTACACCATTATGGTCCATTGGGGTGGAGGAACAATTTTATATATTATGGCCCTGGTTTTTCCGTGGAAAAAAAACCATTCAGCGCCTTGGTACGATCTTGTTATGTTTCCTGCTGCTGTTCCTTGCCGTTAAGCTGGTTGTAAGAGTATATGGAAGTACGTTCTGGTTTACATTTATCAGCACCACCCGGCTGGATTGTATGGCGCTCGGTGGCATAGGTGCTTATTTGTATAAAACAAAAAGACAGGGATTTTTAAAAATAATGTACCACCCTCTAACGCAGGTGTTGGCCTGGTTGGTGCTGCTGGTAACGATCGCGTACAGGCCTATTCACTTTGCCAGTTTCTTTGATCACGATTTTTATGCGTTGGTTTCATTGGCGCTGATATTAAATGTAAGTACAAATAAAAAAACACTTATCAGCCTGGAAAACGGTATCTGCAATTTCCTTGGCAAAATATCCTATGGCCTGTACTGTTATCACATGCTGATTATTGTGATACTTTCGCTTTTATTGCCCTCCATGAAAAGCCATGATGTTGTGCCGGTGCAGGTCGGTATGTTTGTTTTTGTGTTGCTCGTCACTATAATAGTCGCAGGCACCTCGTATCATTTATTTGAGATAAGGTTTATCAACCTGAAGCACAGGTTTGCAAAAATATTCAGCAGCAATTCAATGCTGTCAAAATCTGCAGGTAATTAACCATGTTGGTAATATGAAAAGGGTTAGGATTATACCGGTATTATTAATTCATAAAAATGGCCTGGTAAAATCCAACCGGTTTAAGAAATATACCTACGTGGGTGATCCCATCAATGCCGTTAAGATATTCAATGAAAAAGAAGTGGATGAAATAGTGATACTTGACATTGACGCCACGGCAGAAGGAAGGGGGCCAGATTTTCAGCGACTGAAAGAAATAGCAGGAGAAGCATTCATTCCACTTGCTTACGGGGGCGGTATCACCACCATTGAACAGGTAAAGGATTTATTTTACCTCGGCGTGGAAAAAGTAGTATTTAATTTTGCGGCGGTACACAACCCTTCATTGATTACAGCAGCGGCCAGCCTCGTCGGCAGCCAGAGCGTGGTAGCCTCCATCGATGTGAAGAAAAATATTTTTGGAAAGTATAAAGTGTACACGAAGAACGGTAATGAAAAGACGAACTATGAACCTGTAGCATTTGCCAAAAAAATGCAGGACACTGGGGCCGGTGAAATATTTTTTAATGCTATTGACCGCGATGGAACCTATGGAGGATTTGATTTGGAGCTTATACAACAAATGAGCCGGCAGGTATCCATTCCCCTGATTGCCTGTGGCGGGGCATCCTCTACGGATGATTTTCGCCTGGCGATCAATGCAGGCGCTTCCGCTGCGGCGGCGGGAAGCCTTTTTGTTTTTCAGCGACCGCACAATGCCGTTTTAATCAGCTATCCTTCACAAAAGGAATTGAAGGAAAAAATATTTGAACAGATCAATTAATGCGTACAATGGTTTTAAGCAAAGACGATCCCAATTACCGCCAGTGCAGTATTACGGTAATGGATAACATAGCAGATCCGGATATCAGTTTTGATGAAAAAGGTATTTGCAATTATTATTACGATTATAAAGCAGCAGAGGCTGGTACGGTATTAACGGGTGAAGCCGGTAAGAAAAAGATCGAAGAATTGGTCAGCCAGATAAAGGCAGCCGGGAACGGCAAACCTTATGATTGCCTTATTGGCTTAAGCGGTGGCGTTGACAGTACGTATGTCGCTTACCTGGTGAAACAACTGGGGCTTCGTCCGTTGGCAGTTCACCTGGACAATGGCTGGAATTCTGAACTGGCGGTAAAAAATATAGAAAACATTATCAGTAAACTCAATATTGATTTATACACCCTGGTCATCAACTGGGAAGAATTCAAGGACATCCAGTTATCTTATCTTAAAGCTTCTGTCGTTGATATCGAAGTGGTAAGCGATCACGCCATATTTGCCACGATGTACAAGCTGGCAAAGGAGAAAAGCATCGGGCATATCATCAGCGGTACCAATATCGTAACTGAACACATCATGCCGCAGTCCTGGTTATATAAAAAAATGGATTTTGCCAATTTAAAAGACATTCATGACAAGTACGGGAAGGTTAAGTTGAAAACCTACCCTACCATGGATTTTAAAAAGTACGTATATTATTCAGCAGTATTACGGTTGAATCCGGTCTCCATTCTGAATTATGTACCCTATAACAAAGCAATGATTAAGGAAATTATAAAAAAGGAACTCGACTGGCGCGACTATGG
Source organism: Chitinophagaceae bacterium (assembly GCA_044223995.1). Classification (GTDB taxonomy): domain Bacteria; phylum Bacteroidota; class Bacteroidia; order Chitinophagales; family Chitinophagaceae; genus JACMLD01. The sequence continues at coordinate 653,019 of JBGALE010000002.1, read as the reverse complement.
TGGTAAACATTATGAATCGGTGTTCACCAAGTTTTACCAGGCCTATATATTACCGGAGAAATTTAAGATTGATAAAAGAAAGGCACACCTCTCCACGCTGATATGTTCCGGGCAGATAACCAAAGAACAAGCCCTGCAGGAATTGGAGCAACCTCTTTACAAACCGGATGAGCTCAGGCAGGACAAGGAATACGTGATTAAGAAATTTGGTATGACCGAAGCCGCATTTGATACTATTATGCAAACACCGCCCCGGAAGCACGAAGAGTTTAAATCGGACAGCGGGCTGAAGGAAGGATATATGAACCTGCTTCGGAAAACACAAAAATTCAGAAAACTGATAAAAAGAAAATAACATGCCCGGAAAAGTAAGATTTGGGATAATCGGCTGCGGGAGAATAGCACAGAGACACGCAGAACATATTAATAACAAAGGACAACTTGTTGCTGTATGTGATGTGGTGAAAGATAAGGCAGACAGTATGGCGGCCAAATACCATGCAAAGGCTTATTATGATGTCAGTGAGTTTTTAAAAGAGCACAATAACCTTGATGTCGTATCCATCTGTTCACCAAATGGTCTTCATGCACAGCATGCCATTGAGGCACTCAGTGCAGGCATCCATGTGCTCTGCGAAAAACCGATGGCATTAACGGTATATGATTGCGGTGAAATGATCAAAGCAGCAGAACGCACCAATAAAAGATTGTTTGCCATCAAGCAAAACCGGTTTAACCCGCCGGTAGAAGCTGTAAAAAGAATAATGGATGAAGGCAAGCTCGGAAAAATATTCAGCGTGCAGCTCAGTTGCTTCTGGAATCGCAACCCCGACTACTATCATAACTCCTGGAAAGGTACCCTGAAACTGGACGGCGGTACACTATATACACAGTTCAGCCACTTCATCGATTTATTGTACTGGATGGTGGGCGATGTAAAGGAAGTAAAAGCCATGATGGCCAATTATGCGCACAAAGGCATTATTGAATTTGAAGATACAGGCGTTGTCATTATGGAGTTTCACAACGGAGCAATTGGAACGGTTAATTATACAGTAAACAGTTATGGAAAAAATATGGAAGGCTCGCTGACCATATTTGGCGAAAAGGGAACGGTGAAGATTGGCGGACAATACCTCAATGAACTGGAATACCAGAATATTGAAGGATATAAAATCGAAAACCTCCCCGAAGGCGCCAAAGCAAATAATTATGGCAACTACCAGGGCTCTATGAGTAATCATGACAAAGTATATGACAATCTCGTGGAGGTATTGCAAAACAATGCCGCTATTTCCACCAGTTCTTTTGAAGGCCTGAAGACAGTAGAGATCATCGAAAAAATTTATAAAGCAGCCACCCGGTTATGAGTAGACCGACATTATTAAAAGCACAGATAAAAGATGTACAGTTTGGCGAAAATGTAAAAGTCGTTGAACCGGTAAACCTGTATGGCTGCAGTATCGGCAATGATTGTTTTATCGGCCCGTTTACAGAAATTCAAAACAATGTAACGATTGGTAATAAAACAAAAGTACAGTCACATTCATTTATCTGTTCGCTGGTGACCATTGGCGATAATTGTTTTATTGGCCATGGCGTAATGTTTATCAATGATCTGTTTGCCGGCGGTGGCCCTGCAGGTGGTGATGTTTCAAAATGGAAATCAACTATTATAGGTAATCACGTATCCATTGGTTCAAACGCAACTATCCTGCCAGTCACCATCTGCGATAACGCCGTTATTGGCGCGGGAGCCGTAGTTACAAAAAATATTACCCAACCGGGTATCTATGCAGGCAACCCGGCAAAATTGGTGCGCGCGATATAACAATGTTTCCTGCTCGTATTCACTACATTCCTTTAAATAAGTATTGAACAGCAATATGCACATTCCATTTGTAGATCTGACAGCACAGTATAATAGTATTCAATCCGGCATTGACACTGCCATTGCCAATGTGATCAGGGACACGGCATTTATTGGTGGTAAATATGTCAAAGAATTTGAAAGCAAATATGCTTCCCTCTACGGCGTTAAACATGTTGTCCCCTGCGCCAACGGCACCGATTCCCTGTATATTATTATGAAGATGCTGGGTATTGGAACAAGTGATGAAGTGATAACGGTAGCCAATAGCTGGATATCCAGTTCGGAAACTATTACACAGGCAGGAGCGGGAGTTGTCTTTGTTGACGCCGACCCGGTATATTACAGCATCGATGAAACAAAACTGGAAGCGGCTATCAGCAAAAAGACAAAAGCCATCATTGCAGTTCATTTGCAGGGGCAAATGTGCGCCGTTGATACAATAAAAAAGATATGCGATAAACATGGCATCTACCTGATTGAAGATTGTGCACAAGCCCATTTTTCTGAACTAAACGCTGTACGTGCGGGGTTGACGGGCATTGCGGCTTCCTTTAGTTTTTATCCCGGTAAAAACCTCGGCGCTTACGGTGACGCGGGTTGTATTATTACCAATGATGAAGCACTGGCAGAAAAATGCCGGATGTTTGCCAACCATGGGGCACTGAAAAAACCCAACCACCAGATAGAAGGTATCAATAGCCGCCTGGATGGTTTGCAGGCATCTGTCCTAACTGCCAAACTCCCTTATATATTGGACTGGACAGAAAAAAGGATTGCGAATGCGGCATTATATACAAAACACCTGGCAGGAATTAGCAACATTATCCTCCCAACAGTAAGACCGGGTTCAAAACATACCTATCACCTGTATGTTATCAGGGCAAAGAAAAGAGATGAGCTGGCGGCACAGCTTGCAGCCAATGGCATTGAAACATCTGTCCACTATCCAACACCATTGCCATTTTTACCAGCGTATAAATACCTGGGACATACAGAAAAAGATTTCCCGGTATCGCACCAGTTGCAGCAGGAAATATTATCCATACCGATGTATCCCGAACTGACGGAAGAGAAAATTATATATGTCGCGGATACAATTCGTTCATTTTACCAGCAACACTGATTATCCGCATGTCTTTCCTGCAGCAAAAAAACATTGTGATCCTTTCGCCGCAGTCATGGGGCAATATGATGTTATCAAAACATCATTATGCAATTGAGCTGGCAAAAAAAGGCAATAAGGTTTATTTTTTAAATCCTCCCAATGATCCAACACCAGCAGAGCGGGTGCTGGTTAAACCATCTGGTATACATGAAAACCTTTTTATTGTTGAAAACAAATTGTTCTTTCCCTATAACCTGAAGTTTCACGCACTGCCGCTGTTTCATTGGCTCATGAAACAACAGGTAAAGATGATTTGCAAACATATCCCGGGTAACATTGACATAGTGTGGTCGTTCGACATTGGCTTCACTTATCCTTTGTATTTTTTTCCTGCCGGGGCTTTAAAGATATTTCACCCTGTAGATGAACCATCCTCACCTGAGGCAATAAAGGCCGCGAAGGGTGCAGCCATTATTTTTTCCGTGACCAATGAAATACTTGACAAGTACCAGCACCTTTCGGTGCCACGGCATTTTATCAATCATGGCATATCGGAAGAATTTCTTCATCCCATTACTGCAGGTAAAAGAGCAACTGGTACCATTCACGCCGGGTTTTCAGGTAACCTGCTGAGAAATGATCTTGACGCAGGCACTTTACTGACCATTGTACAGGAAAACCCTTCCATTCAATTTGAGTTTTGGGGAACCTACCGTGTAAAGGATTCCAATATTGGCGGCTCGGGAGATACGGCGCAATTACATTTTATTCAGGCATTGCAGCAATGTCCCAATGTAACATTGCATGGCCCGGTAGGAGTAAAGGACCTCGCCGGGAATCTTGGTAATATGGATATGTTCTTGATTTGCTATGATGTGCAAAAGGATCAAAGCAAGGGTACCAACTACCATAAAATAATGGAATACATTTCCACCGGCAAGGTGATAGTATCTAATAATGTAACCACTTACCGGGATAAACCAGAACTGGTACAAATGATTGCAGAAAGGAATGATAATAACGGGTTGCCTCTATTGTTTAAAAAAATAGCCGGGAGCCTTGCTGTGTACAATGATATTACCCTGCAGGAAAAGCGAATTGCGTTTGCAAAAGATAACACCTATGCCCGGCAGGTGGAAAGAATAGAAGACTACCTGCTCCAGTTATACCACAACAACTAAACCAATAGCAATGAAAGTTTTATTATTAGCGGGCGGATTTGGAACACGTCTCAGCGAAGAGACGGATATACGCCCGAAACCAATGGCCGAAATCGGCGGTAAACCCATTCTCTGGCATATCATGAAAATCTATTCTCATTATGGTTTCAATGAGTTTGTGGTATTGCTGGGGTACAAGGGTTATTACATCAAAGAATACTTTGCCAATTATTTCCTGCATCAAAGTGATGTAACCATCGATTTGAGCAGTAATAAAATGGAGGTGCATAACAATACATCAGAACCCTGGAAAGTAACGCTGCTGGACACCGGCCTGCATACCATGACAGGTGGAAGGATCAAGCGTGCAAAAGACTTTATAGGAAATGAAAGGTTCCTGCTTACTTATGGAGATGGCGTTGCCGATATCAACCTGGAAAAACTGCTGGCATTTCACCAGCAACATGGGAAAGCGATAACCATGACAGCCGTGCTGCCCGAGGGGAGATTTGGCGCATTGCAAACAGATAGCTCCAACAAAGTATTGTCTTTCGTAGAAAAACCCAAAGGCGATGGCAACTGGATCAATGGCGGATTTTTTGTCTGCGAACCGAAAGTGCTGGATTATATAGACAACGACCAAACCGTTTTTGAACAAAAGCCTTTGGAACAACTGGCCATTGACGGTGAACTGTTCAATTACCGGCACGAGGGTTTCTGGAAATGCATGGATACGCTGCGCGATAAAACCAAACTAAACGAGTTGTGGGATAGTGGTGATGCGAAATGGAAGATATGGTAAGCACAGCAAATGCAATTATGTCTGCCAAAGGATAACACTCAATTATAAAAATGCTTTTGCATATATATATATTAATAAACCTCTTTCATGTTTAATTCAATCTTTAACAACAAAAAGGTTATCGTTACAGGGAATACCGGCTTTAAAGGTGCCTGGCTTACCATCTGGCTGCACCAGATGGGTGCAAAGGTGACGGGTATTTCAAAAGACATACCTACGAATCCTTCCCTGTTTGCAGAGCTCAATCTTGAAAGTAAAATCGATCATCATTTCGCAAACATTTGCGACGGTGAAGCAATGAAGCGGATATTTAAATCGGTTCAGCCGGACTTTGTATTTCATTTGGCAGCCCAACCCATCGTATCGGTTTCTTATGATGATCCGATTGATACCTTTCAGACAAATGTGATGGGAACAGCCAATATCCTGGAGGCATTGCGGTCAGTTGATCATAACTGTTACGCGGTAATGATCACCAGCGATAAATGTTACGATAATGTAGAATGGGTATGGGGATACCGCGAACACGATGCATTAGGCGGGAAAGATCCTTACAGTTCTTCTAAAGGCGCTGCAGAACTTGTTATCAAAACTTATTTTCATTCCTATTTTAATAAGCCCGGGTCAAAAGTAAAACTGGTGGCAGTGAGGGCAGGTAATGTAATTGGTGGCGGTGATTGGGCGCTTAATAGAATTGTACCGGATTGTGTCCGTGCCTGGTCGCAACAGCAGTCAGTAAAAATCAGGAACCCAAATTCAACCAGGCCATGGCAACATGTGCTGGAACCACTGAGTGGTTATTTAAGATCTGCACAGGTGCTGGCGGAATCAAAAATAGCCATTCATGGAGAGCCGTTTAACTTCGGCCCGAATGCCGATCAAAATCATACGGTACTGGAATTATTGAAGTCGATTGGCAACCACTGGCAGTTTGGAAACAACAAAGATCAGTTTGCCATCGAAGCCAGCCAGGCCTTTCATGAAGCGGGGCTCTTGAAATTGAATTGTGATAAGGCATTGTTTTACCTGCAGTGGAAGCCGGTGATGGATTTTGGTCAAACAGCCAGGTTCACAGGTTCCTGGTATGATAATTATTACAATGGCAAATGCCGTTCAGAAGCATTGTTTGATTATACTGTAAAGCAGGTAAACGAGTATGCCGGACTGGCCAAACAAAAAGGAATTGAATGGGCACAATAGAAGGTGTTGAGTTGACGCCGTTAAAAATAATTGATGTAGCAGCAGGAAATGTGCTGCATGCACTCAAATCGCATGAATCTTCCTTTCATGGATTTGGTGAGGCATATTTTTCTACAGTGTTAAAGGATAGTGTAAAGGGATGGAAGAAACACCGGCAAATGATATTGAATATAATTGTGCCGCAGGGATTGATCAAATTTGTATTGTTTGACGGAAGAGAACTAAGTATTACCCACGGCATGATTCAGGAATGTGTATTGGGTCCGTCAAACTACCAGCGTTTAACCGTTCCACCGGGTGTATGGATGGGCTTTAAGGGCATGTCTGAAGGAACCAATATGCTGTTGAACATTGCCAGTATACCACATGATCCGGCCGAATCAGATAATCTTCCGATCACCAACGACCTTATTCCCTACAGCGGATTCTAGATGCAAAAAATATTAATTACAGGTGGACTTGGTTTTGTAGGAGGAAGGCTGGCAAAAGCATTGTCGAAAGAAAACAATGTTATTGTCTCTTCCCGGAAAGCCATCGGTGCCGATCAACTGGCAATGCATGGGCCGGTGAGCCAGGTTCTGCATGCAGATATATTACAGAAAGAAACATTTCCACTACAAATTAGTACAGTCATACACCTGGCTGCGTTGAATGAATGGGATTGTGTCAGTCATCCTTCGGAAGCCATTCGCGTAAATATTGACGAAACAAGGATCATACTTGAAAACAGTATCGCAGCAGGTGTAAAACAATTTATTTATTTTTCTACCGCACATGTGTATGCAAGTCCCCTCAAAGGAAAGATCGATGAAACAATGCTGCCGGTGCCGGTACATCCCTATGCTATTACACATAAGGCGGCTGAAGACTATGTAGTGGCAGCAGCACTGCAGAAAAAGATTAAGGGAATTATTATAAGGCTATCTAATTCATTTGGCGCGCCTGTACTACCAACCGTAAACCGCTGGACATTACTGGCCAACGATCTTTGCAGGCAGGCGATAGAAAAAAAGAAGCTCGTGTTATTGTCCAATGGTTGCCAGTACCGCGATTTTGTATGCCTGGCCGATGTGGAAAATATATTGTGTACGATGATTGAAGCAAACCCGGAAAGGTTTAATGAAATCATTTATAACCTCGGCGCAGGATCATCTATGCGCGTAATCGACATGGCGAATATGATAGCCACCTGCTATCAGGAATTATTTGGCGAAGCCATTCCGGTGCAATTACCGGATGGCGCCGTTGCTACCAATGAACCTGCCCTGCAATTTTCAGTGGAGCGTTTGCTGTCAGAAGGATGTGCCATCGGTAATAGTGTGACAGCAGAATTAAAAGGCCTGTTATTATTTTGCAGTAAATATTTTCGTTCCAATGATTGACCTGCTGGTGGTATCACATGCCTGTTTTATGGCCATCAACCGAAATGTTTACCAGTTGTTTCTCAGGGAGGGTAAAAAAGTAGAACTGGTAGTGCCATCCACCTTGAATTTCCCTTCAGGAAAAAAACAGGCGGAGCCAAAACGCGATACCGATCCCCCCATTCACTACCTGGCGTTAACAAACGATAACCCGAGAACATATTTATTTGATGGGCTGGACAAGGTACTGGTAGAATTGAAACCCGCAATAATATTGTTGGACAACGATCCGGTAAGCAGGCTTGCACTGGTACTCGGAAAGTGGGCAAAAAAGAATAATGCCAAACTGTATTGTATTTCCTGTGAGAACCTTCCGCTGGATATTGCTTCTACTTTTAAGCGGAGGGGATGGACATCATTGCCGGCTGCATTGGTGAAACGTATCTTGCTTCGCCGTACAAAAAAAGTGGTGGACGGAGTATTAACCATCAACAGTGATGGAAAAAAAATATTTGAAGAAGAGGGTTATAATAATGTGCAGCGCATGCCATTGGGTTTTGATCCGCATTATTTTTTTCCGGACGACCAGGCGGCAAAGACATTGCGCAATCAATTAGGCGTTGACAAAAAACTAATCGCTTATTTTGGCAGGCTAACACCGGAAAAAGGCGTTCACATACTGATAAAGGCATTGGAAGGTTTGCTTTCCTATGAGTGGCTATTGATGATGGATGATTTTGATGAATATGCTGCTGCATACAATACGGAAATACATTTGTTGATGAAGAAAGCTAATCTGCTGGACCGGACAATTTTCATCAGCCCCAATCATTTTGAAGTTGCCGGGTACATGAATGCTGCGGACATCATCGTCGTCCCGTCTGTATCTGCGGCCAACTGGAAAGAGCAATATGGCAGGGTCGCTGCTGAAGCCATGGCCTGCGGAAAAAAAGTAGTCGCTTCCGATAGTGGGGCGTTGCCGGAATTGTTAAACGGCAATGGATGGTTGTTTGCTGAAGGGAACATAGAGGAGTTGAGACAGGTATTAGCCCGTTTATTAACCACGGACCAAAATGGCAGTGGAAAAGCAGGAGAGACCATCGCTGCCTATGCTAAAAAGGAGTTGAGCATATTTCGGCAGAAAGAGGTTTTGTCTGACGAAATTGGATTTACTAACCATTCATTGTAAAGTTTTTTTCACAGATGAAGATATTACTGGTAGGAAGTAAATTTAGTTATGCGATTGAACGATATTTTGTTCGGTACCTGTCAGAAATGGGCGTAGAGATCAATCAGTACGCAGCACCTGATATTGTATTTAATTACCACTCCAAAAATATTGTCAATAAAATATTATTCCACTCCAAAATTAATACCGGATATAAGCCCGTTAATAAAGAACTGCTGAAAATTGCCTACGACTATAAACCTGATGTCATTTGGGTTTTTAAGGGAATGGAACTATACCCGGAAACACTGGCAACACTTAAAAGAGATTTTAAACTCGCGAACTATAATCCCGATCATCCATTCCTGATTACCAGCAGGGGTAGCGGAAACAGCAATGTACGGGACAGTGTTGGACATTATCACCTTCATTTTTGTTACCACAACCAATTGATAAAACAGATACAGGAAGAATTTCATATTCCTGCTGTTTTTCTTCCATTTGCCTATGATGGTGATGATATGGTGTATATTGATCAACCCAGTATCACAGAAATTCCGAGAATATGTTTCCAGGCAAACCCCGACGCTTACCGTGTCGCGGTTGTTGAAAAATTAGCATCGAATGGATTGGAGGTGGATGTATTCGGCATTGGGTGGAATAAAACCAGTCTTCAGGGTAATTCAAAGGTTCGGTTATTCAATATTGCCAGCAGGCAGGAGTTTTGGAAGTTAAACCAGGAATACCGGGTACAACTGAATCTTTTCAGGGCTTATAATAAAGGCTCACACAATATGAGGACTTTTGAAATCCCGGCAGTAGGCGGTATACAGTTGGCACCTTACAGTGAAGAACAGGCCATGTTTTTTGAAGAGGGAAAAGAAATTTTCTTTTTCCATGATGAGGAAGACATGCTGGTAAAGGCAAAATACCTGCTGGGTTTATCTTCGGAGGATGCATTGCAAATCAGGCAGGCAGCCAGGAAGCGCTCCCTGGCATCGGGGTATACATTTAAAGACAGGGCAAATACGGTATATCAATCTTTTAAAACGCTGGTGAATGGTGGCATTATCAAGTAGCAGTAAATTATGGGCCTTCACACTGGCGGAGCAACTGAATAAACATCAGTTGCTGGATGATTTTTATACAACCTACTCTTACGGGAAAAATACTTTTTTGCGGCGTTTTGTAAAAAGAATAGACAGGGAAATAATACCACTGGATAAAATTCATACCAACACATTATTGGCAGTTCCTGTTAAGGCATTCCCTTCGCGGGCACACCAGTGGAATAATTGGTTTGATCACTGGGTGGCCCGGCAGTTAAAAAGCAATACAAGCAAGGTGTTTATAGGTTGGAGTGGTATGAGCCTGCAATCGATACGTTCGGCAAAGAAAAAGGGAATGAAGACCATCGTAACAAGAGGCTCTTCCCATATTTTGTACCAGGACGAAATACTGCGGGAAGAATATCAAAGAAACGGGGTCGATTTTTCTATACACCCTTCTGTGATAGAAAGAGAGTTAAAGGAATACGAGGAGGCGGATTATATTTCCATCCCATCCGATTTTGTAAAGAGAAGTTTTATTGAGAAAGGAGTAAGCAGCAGCAAATTATTACTCAACCCATTCGGCACAAGCTCATTCTTTAGTTATGACCCTGCTAAAGAGGCAGAAAGGAAAAACAAATTTACCATTGTATACCTTGGAACGCTGAGTATCCGTAAAGGGCTTGTGTATTTATTTGAAGCCCTGCAGCAGTTATCAATCCCGGAAGAAGCGTTTGAAGTCTGGTTTATCGGCAGTGTTGAAGAGAAGCTGAACCCGCAGATTGAAAAATATAAGAAACAGAACTGGAAATTTTTTGGGCATATCAATCACTACGAATTGCAGGGATACTTATCGCAATGCGATATGGGTGTACACCCTTCTGTTGAAGAAGGATTGAGTATGGTCATACCACAGATGATGTCCTGCGGTGTTCCGGTAATACTGACACCCAATACCGGCGGAGAAAATATTGTGACCGATGGTAAAAATGGATTTGTGGTTCCTATTCGTGATCCTGGTGCTATCAAAACTAAAATTGAGTTCCTTTTTTCGAACCGGGAGAAGCTACAAGCGCTCAAGCTGGCGGCTGCTGCTGTAATCAACCAGTCATTTACCTGGGACGATTATGGCAACAGGTATTATAACGACATCCTCAGGGTGACTGCATCCTGATAAATACATACAATACAAATTTGGAAACCCAGGTCATTTCTTCGGAACTGAATGTACCAACAGCCGGTACTGCTGTTAAAAAAGAACCGGTAGCTGCGGGATCAAATCTTTTTTTCCTGGATGCATTACGGGGAATAGCTGCCCTCGTGGTGATGATCGGGCACGCGCGCTGGTTGTTATGGGAAGGGTATTCGGAAGGCTACCTCAAACACCCGGATCAATATTCGGTTTTTGAAAAGGTACTGGTGTATTTTTTTGCAGCATTTAAATACGGGCACCAGTCAGTGCTCTTCTTTTTTGTTTTGTCAGGATTCGTCATTCATCTGAAGTATTCAAAAAGCCTGCAGAAAAACCCGGCCGCTTCGTTTAACCTGCGTGACTATTTATACCGAAGGATAAAAAGAATTTATCCGCCCTTTCTTTTTGTGGTGGGCGTCACTTTCTTATTAGACAGCATCGGTGCCGGTTTGGGTTATTCCATTTACAGCCATCAAACGCCCAATGCGTTGATTAATGCCAATATTACACCCAGCCATAGCTGGGGGAATTTGATCGGTAACCTTTTTTTCTGGAAGGGCCCGGGCGTTGATGTCTGGGGTTCAAATACGCCGTTGTGGTCATTGAAATTCGAGTGGTGGTTTTATATGATTTACCCGTTGTTGTTCCTGCTCAACAGGAAGTCGGTTCTTATCAGTGGTTTGCTGGTTGCGCTGATATTTATTACAGCCACCATCATTCCGTATCCTTCAGCAATTGTATTTGTACAATCTGTACTTGAATATCTCTTGTTTTGGTGGTTCGGTGCATTGCTGGCAGACATATATACCGGGCGGGCCAGGATACCTTATTTGTACCTGTCTGCTTTTGTAATTATACTGCCGGTTATGATTGTGTATGGAGACAATCACGTTAAAAATGATATGATTGCAGATGGATTGTGGGCACTTGGTTTCCTCGGTTTGCTAAATGTATTTTTTTACCTGCAGCAAAAAGGAATCATGTTTACGCCACTGAAAAGATTGAAATGGTTGGGCGACTGTTCTTATACCTTGTACATCATTCATTTTCCGATACTTGTTTTATTGAATGGCATTTTATTACATGCCAGTGGCAACCTTATGCCGAAATCATTTATTTACCTGGTGCTGGCAGTTCCGCTGATCATATTTATCTCGTACCTGGTGCATTTTATTGTGGAGAAGCCATTTACGACATCCAGGAAATAATATAAAACGCTGTTCCCTATAGTTGAAATAATATGACCCCATCAGGTTCCCGAAAAAATAAAACACTTGTTATTGCGATATACAGCCACCCGGAATATTATCCGCCCACATTAAATACCGTAGAAATTTTATCGAAGCAATACGATACTATTTTTATTCTCCACCGGAATGTAACGGGATTTGACTGGAAATATCCTTCCAACGTGAAACTGGTTGGGCCGGCGCATTGTTACCCGGTGCGGGAAGTAGAGAAAGCAGGCGTCCTGAAAAAATTGGCTTGGTTTACTGTTTTTACCTTTAAGTTTTTTCGCCTGATAAGCCGAAAAAAGCCAGATACAGTACTGATCTATGATGCGATGCCAGTTTTAAGCTATCGTTTGTTGAAGCCATTTATTGTATCGCCGCGCATCCTGTGGTACCACAATCATGACGTTTCAGAAGCACGGTACATCAGTAAATACAACCTTGCATGGATGGCCTGGAAAAGCGAACCCTGGATACTGCCGAGGCTGCAGATATTTTCCCTGCCTGCTTTGGAACGAAAAGTCTGTTTTCCCATCGAGAAATTGAAAGGACAATTTTTCTTTCTTCCCAATTTTCCTTCAAGGGCTGTATATGACAAACTACCCGGGAATAATAAATCGGCAGAAGAAATATATAAGATATTATACCAGGGCAGTATTGGAACAGGGCATGGTTTGGAAGAGATAGTACCCATACTCAGAGAAAAAATAGGTGGCAAAACCCTTCATCTGGTGCTGAAAGGTTTTATCAGTGAGCAATACCTGGATGAACTAAAACAAATAGCTGTTAAGGAAGGCGTGGAAGACCAACTGGTGTATTTGCCGCCGACAGGCTATAGGGAAGTTGTAGAAAATGCTTACACCTGTCATATCGGGATAGGCATTCATAAGAAGGACGACATGATGAACCGGACATTGGGAACAGCCTCCAATAAAATTTACGAATATGCTGCCGCAGGCATGCCGGTATTATTATACGACAACGAACATTTTCGCGACCTGCTGCAAAAATACGACTGGGTATTTTTTACCGACACCAGCAACAAATCCCTCAGGGATGTGTTAACGCGCATCACCGGTCAGTATGATCAGTATAGCCTGGCCGCAAGAAAGGATTTTGAAGATGGGCTTTGTTTTGAAGAACATTTTGACCAGGTGGTTCAATTTCTTAGCCAACCGAAAACAGCGTAAGCCAGCAGTTAATATAAAAACCAGATAAACTGAAATACATTTTTTTTATAGTAAGTGCGATACTTTACCTAATCCTCTCGCTCAGGACAGAGTTTACGATCTATGAAAATTTGTCCATTGCATTTTTTGCATATACACTGCTGGCATTTTTATATGATTTTGGGAAGAAAATGGTCATCCTTGAAATTATAACTTTGTCGGCTATTTTTAGTTGCCTCATCTTACCCATTGCGGGTTACCACTATTTTACCAGTCAGAATGCACTGGCCAGGGTATGGTACAGGTTTATGCAGGTGCCATCGGATGCTTATTATTCATTTATGTTTCCGGCAACAGTTGCATTGTCGATTGGATTGAAGCTTCCCATATTCTTCCGGAAAAAATTGTACAATGATCATATCACCTACCTGGAAAAAGCCAAGAAACATGTTGCCAATAAAAGCAGGGAAGGTTTTATCCTCATCGCTATCGGTGTAGTTGCTTCTCTTTTGCGAAGATTAATGCCGCCAGGGCTGGAACACCTTGTTTTTCTAATGAGCTATTTGATGTTTGTAGGAGTATTCTATATCATCTACTCTGACATGAAAAATAAGCGCCTGATAATAATTGGGCTTTTTGCCATTCTAACCATTCGCTCGATATTAGATGGTATGTTTGGAGAACTGGTATTTATGGCAGTTATGACACTGGTGATGATCATGCTGGGGAAACACTATAGTTTTATAAATAAGCTACTGGTACTTTTAGCGGGAGTATTGGTTATATTAATCATCCAGGTTATTAAACCCGAATACAGAAAGGAAACCTGGGGCAAGACAAATACACAAAGTGAATTGACAATCTTTGCGAACATGCTGGGCGATAAATTGTCCAGCCCGTCTAAATTGTTAAATAATGAGGCAGTTTGGTTCAATTTTTACAGCCGCTTCAATGAAGGTCTTTGGATATCTTATGTACAATTGCGTGTCCCCAGGCGATATCCATATGCCGATGGAGAGAGTCTCTACCTTTCTTTAGCTGGTTCCTTTATTCCGCGATTTCTTTGGCCCGGTAAACCAGAAGCAGGAGGCGCCTATAATTTTAAAAGGTTCTTAGGAATCAGTTTAAGGGGATACAGCGTGGGCATTAGTCCGTTTGGTGAAGCTTGGGGTAATTTTGGTCAAACCGGGGGAATAGTGTTCATGTTATGTTTCGGGTTGCTGTACAATTTTCTTTTTAGATGGTTACTGAAGATAGCAACAAAATATCCGTCATTAATATTTTGGTTCCCAATAACCTTTTTTTACTCTGTACAAATAGAAAGCGATGTTTTTACCATGTCTAACTCGCTGATTCAGACCCTTATTTTTACTTATATCATGTACAAAGTATACCCACTTGTTTTCAAAAAGAAATTATAATACCACTGGCTGAAAAAGTGCAATATAGTTTTCCAGGGTTCTACCTGATTCTTCATTCAAGTTTGCAAAGGGGTTGAAGCTAAATCAACTTTACATTTTTAGGTTTATTGCTGCAATCCTGGTTGTCGTCTATCATTTTGGACAAAAGATAAACCCATTTAATAGAGGGGGCCTGCATGTTTTTATTCAACATTGTAATGAGGCCGTGAACTTCTTTTTCTTCCTGTCTGGATTTATCATGGTCATTGCCTATTATAAAACCTTGCGGGAATCAAAATCAGCCGTCCGGATAAAATATTGGATAAACCGCTTTGCAAGAATTTACCCTGTTTACCTTATAGCGCTTGTCTTTATGGCGCTTTATTTCTGGTTCATCGACCGCAACGTAGTGAGTTCATTTTATGTGCGTATGATTTTTGAAATTTTCCTAATTCAGAGTTGGATAGGTAAATCGAGTATTAATTTCCCCGGATGGTCATTATCGGTAGAACTCCTGTTTTATATTTTATTCCCCTTTTTATTATACTTGCTGGCAAAAGTGAAAGAAAAAAGATTATTGCTAATTGCGGTTGTTTTGTATCTCGTAAGCCAGTCTGTTTATTTTCTTCTGACCTTTAAATATGGAGGAGATACCAGAACTGCTATTGCCATCAACTATTTTCCCCTGCTGCATTTGGCAACTTTCTCATGCGGAGTTATCCTGGGAATTGTTTCCATCAGGTGGTCTGATTTTTTCAGAAAAAAGCCATTAATAACAAAAGCCGTTTCTTATACGCTTGTGGTAGTGTGCTTTATTGCACTTCTCTTATTTACAAATTTTTCGAAGTACCACCATGATGGATTGATGACGCCTGTGTATTTCTTTTTTATACTGGGAATGTCAATTGAATCACCGGTAACAAAACTTCTGTCCAATAAGTTTTTCGTTTACCTTGGCGATATTAGTTATTCCGTTTATATTTTGCAATACCCTGTATGGCTCTTTTTTGAAGCTGCTATGAAGCACGCCAACGTTTCAGCATTTTTTAATTTTTACTTGTATTTGCTGGTATTGGTAATTTGCTCCTCTGTTATATATAGTTTTTACGAGAAGCCGATTCAGAAATGGCTGCAAATAAACCTGAAGAAGAGATGGGCGATCAGTTGATTCAATTGAGTAAATAGGTAACAAAATTTCGGCGTGGCTATAAACCAGTATTTATAGCTGACAGACTATAGTTGTATTGTGAACCCCAAGTATAAAGTGTTATTTATTTTCAGAAAGCCACGTCCGGCTTATTTCAGTATCGAACGGATATTCGGTCAGTTACAGTCTTTTCTCGAAAAGTTGTGCGATATACAAAACATGCAGCTTCCCCGCCTTGGTTTTACAATAGGTAGTGCCATAGTTAATTTTTTCAGTATCAGAAGAACGTCAGCGGATGTTTACCATATTACTGGTGATGTCCACTATATTGCAATGGCGCTGCCCAAAAGAAAGACAATACTCACCATCCACGATTGCGTATTTATGTACCAGACAAGTGGGGTAAAGCGAAAGATTTTATACTATTTCTTTCTGAAATGGCCGGTTGCGGCGTCTCGTTTTGTTACTACTATATCTGAACATTCGAAACAGGACATAATGCGCTTTACCGGTTGCAGTTCCGATAAGGTTATTGTTATACCAAATCCTGTCGATAACAGTATTTTATACACGGCAAAGCAAATTGACAATAAACATCCAAGGCTTTTATTCATTGGAAGTACTCCCAATAAAAATCTTAACCGGGTAATCGAAGCTATTCAAGGGATTCCATGCCATCTGAGAATTGTAGGTATGTTGACGGAAGAACACAAAGCAATACTGGAAAAATATGAAGTTAAGTATGACTCAGCCGCTAATCTTAACGATAATGAACTGTCAGCTGAATATACGGACTGTGATATGGTTATATTCCCCTCAACCTTTGAAGGTTTTGGCTTGCCGATACTCGAAGGTCAAAAAGCGGGAAGGCCGGTATTAACAAGTAACCTCAGCCCTATGAAAGAAGTGGCAGGTGATGCTGCTTGTTTGGTTGATCCATATGATGTGGAATCTATTAGAAAAGGTATACAACGAATTATACAGGACGATACATACCGGGCTGGCCTCGTAGGAAAGGGAATCGAAAATATACAACGGTTTCATCCCAGGGTAATTGCCATGCAGTACTTTGATTTATACCAAAAAATAATGGCACAATAATTTATGTGTGGAATAGCAGGAATCGTACACTTTAATAATAAACCCGTCAACCCGGCAGATATTGAACGCATCACCAATGCGATGAGTCATCGTGGACCCGACGCATATAATTGTATAGCCGAAGAGAAATTTGCACTGGGTCACAGAAGGTTGTCTATAATTGATTTAACGGCGAAATGTATAACTACCAGGATGTAAAGGCTACCATTACAGACTATCCTTTTCATACAACCAGCGATACCGAAGTGCTTATCGCAGCATTTGGAAAATGGGGGCCTGGATGCATCCATCATTTTAAAGGCATGTTTGCCTTTGCCATTTGGGATAAACAGGAAAACTGCATCACCATTATACGCGATCGGCTGGGTGTAAAGCCGTTGTACTATTATATCGACAATGATAAACTGATATTCGCTTCTGAAATACGTGCCATACTGGCAAGCGGGGAAGTAAAAAGAAAAATCAGCCAGCCTGCACTGACAGAATTTTTTTCCTACCAGTCCATTGGATATCCGTATTCAGCTATCGACAATATTCAGCAGTTGGAAGCTGGTTCATATATGAAGGTGAAGGATGGGAAAATAGAAAAAACTGTTTACTGGGATGTTTCAAAAACAAAAAAGCCTGCAGAAGATTATACTGATAAACAAGCAGTACAAAAGAAAATACGTGCATTGCTCACGAAATCTGTCGAAAGGAGATTGGTAAGCGATGTACCTGTAGGTGCATTTCTTTCAGGCGGCATTGATTCGAGCGCAGTCGTTGGGCTGATGGCAGAAACAGGTGCAAAACCACCAAACACTTTCACCATTGGGTTTACGGAAAAACAATTTGATGAATCTGAATATGCAGCCATTGTTGCAAAGAAATTTAGTGCAAACCATACCAATATACAGTTAAAGCCCACAGTGTTCCTCGACGAGTTGGAAAATGCATTGAACGCAATGGATACACCCAGTGCAGACGGCGTCAATACATACGTAGTATCAAAAGCGATACGCGGGGCGGGTATTACTGTAGCTTTGTCGGGTGTTGGTGGTGATGAGTTATTTGCTGGTTATCCATTTTTCAAACAATTCCTGCAGTTACAAAACAGGAAGAACTGGTACAGGGGAACTGGTTTGCTGCGAAAATTAGCAGCATCGGTAATGGCGGGCGGAAGTTCCAACCGTTCTAAAAGAGTCCGGCAGATTATAACAGCCGTTACGCCTTCTATTGAAAATACTTACCCGGTATCCAGGCAAATACTTTCGCCGGATATAATTACGAATCTTGCCAGGCTTAATAAGTTTTCATTGAAGGATACAGCGTTGTACGGGCAATTGTCCTTGCGGCACGATGCAATAACCAGCCACCCATTATTCAGCCAGGTCTCCATTGCCGATTATCTTGGTTACACACAACATACCTTATTACCAAAAGCTTATTGGTAGAATCACTTGATCCTTTATTACCGGACGCAATTGTTCACCGTAAGAAACAGGGTTTTGTATTCCCCTGGAGCGAATGGATGAAACATGAACTAAAGACCTTTTGTGAAGAGCGGCTGAACCGGCTGGGTCAGCGCTCCTTTATAAATGGAAAAGCGCTAAAACAATACTGGATGAATTTCCTGAAAAACGACTCATCTATTCGCTGGCCGGAAATATGGATGTTTGTTGTACTGGAACACTGGATGGAAAGAAATGGAATCGACAGCTAAGCAAAAAAAAATACTAATATTAGTGGATTGGTTCTACCCGGGATATAAAGCTGGTGGCCCAATTCAATCCTGCCGCAATTTTATAGCAGCCATGCACGATAATTTTGATATAGCTGTCGTCTCTTCCGACCGCGACCTGGGGGATAATGCTGCTTATCCCGGTATACAGGTAAACCAATGGAACGATTATTCTTTTGGCACCAATGTATATTATGCCTCCTCTTTATCAAAACATCAGTTACTACAGATACAGGAAGAAAAGCAGGCAGACTATATATATGTGAACAGTATGTTTTCGCTCCGGTATGCAATCATGCCATTTTATCTTTTCTGGCGCAGGAAATTAAACGCTACGCTGGTAGTAGCTCCGCGGGGAATGTTGCAAAAAGGAGCCATGCAGTTTAAATCTTTTAAAAAGAAATGTTTTCTCCAGGCTATAAAATTATCTGGCATTCATAAGCGCATGGTATTTCATGCCACAGATGAACAGGAGCGGATCGATATTCAATTCTATTTTCCCGGTGCAAATAAAATCATTGTTGCGACCAATTTTCCAAAGATGGAACAGCCCATATTTGTTGCACCAAAAAAAAAGGAGGGAGAACTGAATATGGTCTTTATTTCGCGGGTAGCACCTAAGAAAAACCTGGATTATTTATTATCTCTGTTGCGGCAAATATCACCCGCTTTAAAAATCAATCTAACCATCAGGGGCGAAGCAGAAGATCAAAACTACTTGCAGGCCTGTAAGAAATCGGCGGAACAATTGCCGGCCAATATTAAAATTACTTTTGAAGGGCCAATAGAAAACGATTGTATTCCTGCTTGTATTCAACAGCACCAGGTATTTGTATTGCCAACAAGGGGAGAAAATTTTGGACATGCTATTTTTGAAGCAATGGCTGCGGGAAGGCCGGTATTGATAAGTGATCAAACACCCTGGAGAAACTTAACAGGGAAAAAAGCAGGATGGGATGTACCACTGGACGCACCGGGGACTTTTGCCGAAGTGATTGAAAAAGCAGCGGCAATGAACGAAACTGAACTGGCCAGTTGGTGTGAAGGTGCCTGGCAATTGGCAAATAATTTTATCAAAGAATCAGCTATAAAGGAACAATACTTAAAACTATTTAATTAAAAATGTACATTTTAGGAATCAACGCGTATCATGCAGATTCGTCTGCAGCAATATTCAAAGACGGAGTTATGATCGCCGCTACTGAAGAAGAGCGATTTACCAGGGTAAAACACTGGGCTGGCTTTCCAGCACTGGCGATTAAATTCTGTTTGCAAGAGGCCGGCATCCAACTGAGCGATGTAGACTATATTACCATCGGCCGGGATCCCAAGGCAAAATTTTTAAACAAACTCAATTACCTTAGGAAAAACCCATCGCTGGTGTTTGGTGCAATTAAACGATACCACAACAGTCGTGAAGTAACCAGCCTGGAGAACGAGTTTAAAAAAATTGATCCTTCTGTTAGTTATTCAGCGTTAAAAGATAAAATTAAAAATATAGAGCACCATCGCAGTCACCTCGCTTCCGCGTTTTTTGCATCTCCCTTCGAAGAATCGGCTATTTTATCGATTGATGGCTCAGGAGATTTTACCACCACGATGATTGCAATAGGTAAGGGGAATAAAATTGAAGTACTGGACAGTGTCGATTTCCCGGTATCCTGTGGATTGTTCTATACATCGTTTACCCAGTTTCTCGGGTTCCCACATTATGGGGATGAATACAAG
The DNA here is from genome assembly GCA_044223995.1 of Chitinophagaceae bacterium. GTDB lineage: Bacteria > Bacteroidota > Bacteroidia > Chitinophagales > Chitinophagaceae > JACMLD01. The sequence goes on along the minus strand of JBGALE010000002.1, from coordinate 632,612 downwards.
GTGATGGGACTTGCCCCATACGGTGAAGCGAAGTACATTGATAAGGTAAAAAAGGTATTGAGGTTTTTACCCAATGGTTTATATACCTGGAATGATGAGTATTTCGTACAACCTACCAAGGCTGGATTCAAGTATGAAAATAATATTCCCTCCGTGGGTAATTTGTATTCTGAAAAATTCGTGGAAGAATTCGGTCAGCCAAGAGGCAAAAATGAGGAACTATCGCAATACCACAAAGATTTGGCCGCATCTGTGCAACGCGTAACAGAGGAATTGATCTTTTACATCCTGAAACATTTGAAGGAAAGAACCGGCATGAAAAATATATGCATCGCTGGTGGAGTGGCACAAAATTCCGTTGCTAATGGAAAGGTAGCGGAAGCAACCGGTTTCAGTGGCGTGTATATCCCTTCGGCAGGACATGATGCCGGTATTTCAATGGGAGCAGCATTGTATTTGTATAATCATGTATTGGATATGCCACGCGCACAACCTATTTATTCCGCTTATACCGGAAGCAAATTTTCCAATGAAGAAATTGAAACCTTTCTGCAATCAAGAAATATAAAATATAAAAGGCTGTTGGATGACGAACTGTATGATGTGGTTACCAACAAATTGATAGAGCCGGGTGTGGTTGGATGGTTTAATGGCAGGGCGGAGTTTGGGCCACGCGCATTGGGTGCACGTTCTATTATCGCCGACCCAAGAAATTCAAAAGCAAAAGACTTGCTGAACTTAAAAATAAAACGAAGGGAAAGCTTTCGGCCATTTGCACCTTCTATTTTAAAGGAATATTCAGGAGAATATTTTACTAAAACAGACGAAGTGCCTTTTATGGAAAAAGTATTCCCCATCAAACCGGAAAAACATGCGGTTATACCTGCCGTAACCCATGTGGATGGAACAGGCAGATTGCAAACAGTTGATAAATCAGTTTCTCCGAGATACTATGCATTGATAGAAGCTTTCCGAAAAAAAACAGGTGTTCCCATCCTGTTGAATACTTCTTTCAATGAGAATGAACCCATCGTTAACTCACCGGCTGAGGCACTGGATTGCTTTCTGCGCACTCAAATGGATATGCTGGTATTGGAAAATTGTGTGATCGAGCGCCAGTAAACCGGCACCATATTTATGAAAGTCTCCATCATTACCGTTACCTATAATAGTGCCGCCACCTTGCACGACACACTTGAAAGTGTGCGCAACCAGGACTATCCCGATATCGAACACATATTGGTAGATGGCGCTTCCAAAGATGAAACGGTAGAGATTATCAGGAGCTTTCCACATGTGCAAAACTGGGTATCGGAAAAAGACAAGGGCCTTTACGACGCCATTAACAAAGGCATCGCCATGGCCAGTGGTGATGTTATTGGAATATTGAACTCCGATGATTTCTTTCCTGATAATAAAGTAGTATCTACCATTGTGAAAGCCTTTGAAGAAAATAAGGTGCAGGCTGTCTATGGCGACATTGCTTTTGTGCGCCCGGAAAATCTTCAAAAAGTCGTTCGGCTGTATTCATCAAAAAAATTTACACCCAGGCGGTTTGCGTATGGCTATATGCCCGCACATCCCTCTTTTTATGTAAAGCGTGAATGCTATACACAACTAGGCTCTTATAAGTTCGATTATAAAATCGCCGCCGATTACGAATTGCTGATGCGTTTTATATACAAAAACAAAATTTCGCATTACTACATACCATCCGTGCTGGTTTATATGCGCACGGGTGGTGTTAGCAATAAAAATATTCTCAGCCGCTATACGCTGAATAAAGAAATCATCAGGGCTTGTAAGGAAAACGGTGTTAATACCAATATGGCGGTACTATCGGTTAAATACCTCAATAAAATTTTCGAATACATCAGGCCGATGGTAAAAGCATCGGGTAAATAGCGATGAAACGGATTGCTGTCACTGGTATTACTGGTTTTGTCGGGAGGCGATTAATGGAGTACGATAAGAATGTATTCGAACTGGTTCCAATATCGCTGCGCAGCTCAGATGCAAATACGATGAACCTTTCGGGCATCGATGCCATCGTTCACCTGGCAGGAAAGGCCCACCAGATGCAGCCAATCGATGACAGCATTTATTTTGAAGTGAACTATGAACTCACCAGGTCACTGGCAGGTGCAGCAGTGAAACAAGGAGTAAAACAATTTGTGTATATCAGCTCCACGAAAGTATATGGTGACGACCAAAGAGAAGTACTTGATGAAACATCCGGCTGTCACCCAACAGATGCCTATGGTGCCAGCAAATGGAAGGCAGAACAATACCTGCAAACGCTGCAGTCAGCTACTTTTAATGTAGCCATTCTTCGGCCGCCGCTGGTATACGGTCCGGGTGTAAAGGGAAATATGCTGCGCCTGCTTCATTTGGCCAATAAAAACTACCCTCTTCCTTTTGGTAATTCAGGAAACAGGCGGAGCATGGTATTCCTCGATAACCTCATTGAATTGATCAACGCCATCATTGTAAAAAATGCCAGCGGGGTTTTTATCGCTGGTGATTTGGAACCCATCGCTACCGACAGGCTGCTTCAGTTGATTAGAAAGGAACTGGGAATCAAAAAAGGATTGGTCAGCATCCCTTTTTTTATAAGGAGCATCATAAAAAAAATCAAACCCGGTTTATACATCCGCCTTTTCGGATCGTTTGTGGTTGATAACCATAATACCAATGAAGCACTTAATTTTGTGCCGCCTTATACCACCGACTATGGTGTATCGAAAATGGTTCAGTGGTTTAAAGAAACACAATTACCCGAAAGGAAGTAACATTTTAAAAGGCGATTAAGACAATCAAAGCGTATGAATGTATTATTCAATATTGAGAAGTTCATTGGAGAAAAAATAACCGGTCGTTCGGAAAGCCTGCTGGCAAAAGACCTGGCAGACAATCATGATGCTATTTATAAAGAAGTTCATGATGCTTCCGTACTGGTCATCGGTGGCGCAGGTACCATTGGCTCTTCTTTTATAAAAGCGCTTATCAGGTACAAACCCCGAAAACTGGTAGTAGTGGATATTAATGAAAACGGTTTAACGGAACTGGTACGCGACTGCCGCAGCGGGAACGATATCTCATTGCCGAACGATTTCAAATCTTACCCGGTTAATTTTGGTGATAAGGTTTTTGATAAAATATTTACAGCAGAAGGGCCCTTCGACATCGTGGCCAATTTTGCCGCACACAAACATGTGCGCAGTGAAAAAGATGTTTTCTCCATTGAAGCAATGATTGAAAACAATGTACTGAAGGCAAAGAAATTACTGGATTTGCTACTTGCACATCCGCCAAAACATTTCTTTTGTGTATCGACCGACAAGGCGGCCAACCCGGTTAATATCATGGGCGCCAGTAAAAAACTTATGGAAGACGTCATACTGGCCTATTCCAACAAGCTGCCCATTACCACGGCAAGGTTTGCCAATGTTGCGTTTTCCAATGGCAGTTTACTGGCCGGGTTTATTGAGAGGGTAATGAAACAACAACCATTATCCTGTCCCAATGATGTAAAACGTTTCTTTGTATCTCCACGTGAGTCTGGTGAAATTTGTTTATCAGCCTGCGTCCTTGGTAAATCGGGTGATATATTTTTTCCCAAACTCGATGCAGAAAAAGACCTGGTCAACTTTGCTGATATTGTTCCGCCATTTCTTGAAAAGCTGGGGATGGAAGCAGATATCTGCGGCACTGAACAGGAAGCAAGGGAAAAAGCTGACAGGCTGCAGACAAACAAATACCCGGTTTACTTTTTTACCAGTGATACCTCGGGAGAAAAACTCTATGAAGAATTTTATACGGATGAAGAAGAATTGCTGCTAGATAAATACCAGGCACTGGGTGTTATCAAAAACGCACCTAAAAAAGACAGTGCAGCCCTTGATAAAATCATACAGGATATTGAAAGCATGTTCGCCGGTGAAGTAAACAAGACTACTGTCGTTACCCTGTTAAATAAATTGCTGCCCAATTTCCAGCATATAGAAACCGGGCTGAACCTCGATCAAAAAATGTAAACCCTATGTATGCCCTGATCAAACGTTTTTTTGATATCCTGTTCTCATTGGTCGTATTGCTCATTCTTTCTCCCTTTTTAATACCCATTGCCATTATTTTGCGGCTCACCGGTGAAGGATATATTTTCTACTACCAAAAAAGGATAGGTTATAAGAACCAGGACTTTGATATTATAAAGTTTGCCACCATGCTGAAGAACAGCCCCAATATGGGTACTGGCATTATTACACTTCGTAATGATCCACGGCTGTTGCCAATGGGGAAATTTTTGCGTAAGACAAAAATCAATGAACTACCGCAGGTATTAAACGTACTCAAGGGCGATATGAGCTGGGTGGGGCCAAGACCCCTGGTAGATAAAACTTTCAATGCTTACCCGGAGGATATGCGGTTTAAAGTATACGAATCAAAGCCGGGGATAACAGGAATCGGATCCGTGGTATTCAGGGATGAAGAGCAATTAATTTCAAATGCTGGCATGCCACCACATGAATATTATGAAAAAGTAATCGCACCTTATAAAGCTGCACTGGAAATCTGGTACAACCGGAAAAAAAGTTTTTGGGTCGATTTCATGATAATATTCCTTACTGGCTGGGTAATTTTGTTTCCCCACAGCAAGCTGATGTATAAAATATTTGCAGATTTGCCTAAACGTAAAACAACAATATGAGTAAAGTAGCATTGGTAACGGGTGTTACCGGGCAGGATGGCGCTTACCTGAGCGATCTTCTTCTGAAAAAAGGGTATATCGTACATGGAATTAAAAGGAGGAGTTCTTTGTTTAATACTGAGCGCATCGATCACCTGTACCAGGATCCGCACGTGAGCCATCGCAATTTTATTTTGCATTATGGTGATTTGACCGATTCAACCAATCTTATCAGGATTATACAGGAAGTACAACCGGACGAAATTTATAACCTGGCAGCCATGAGCCATGTGCATGTAAGTTTTGAAACACCCGAATACACAGCCAATGCAGATGGTATTGGTACTTTGCGTATACTCGAGGCAGTGAGGTTGCTCGGCCTGACAAAGAAAACCAAAATATACCAGGCTTCTACTTCTGAGTTATATGGACTGGTGCAGGAAGTGCCTCAATCAGAGAAAACACCTTTCTACCCGCGTTCACCGTATGCAGTGGCAAAATTGTACGGGTATTGGATTATTGTCAACTATCGCGAAGCATATAATATGTTCGCCGTAAATGGCATACTCTTTAATCATGAATCGCCCCTGCGCGGTGAAACATTTGTGACAAGAAAAATAACAAGGGCGGTAGCCAAAATTGCACTTGGCCTGCAGGACAAACTATTCCTTGGTAACCTGGATGCACAGCGCGACTGGGGTCATGCAAAAGACTATGTGGAAGCCATGTGGATGATGCTGCAGGTGGACAAGGCAGAAGATTACGTGGTGGCAACAGGTATTACCACGCCGGTTCGGGAATTTGTCAGAAAGGCATTTAAAGAAGTAGGTGTGGAACTGGAGTTCAAAGGAAAAGCTGAAAAAGAAGTAGGAATCGTAACTGCTTCCAATAACCCAGATTTCCCGGTAAAAAAAGGGCAGGAGGTTGTTGCAGTTGATCCAAGGTATTACCGGCCAACAGAAGTGGAATTATTAATTGGTGATGCTTCCAAAGCACACAAACAATTGGGCTGGAAACCGAAATACACCCTGGACATGCTGGTAAAGGAAATGGTGGAAGCTGATGTAGATTTATTCCGGAAAGAAAAATTATTGCAGGATTCCGGTTTTAGAATTAAAAATCAATTTGAGTAAATACTACTATGAATAAGACGGATAAGATTTATGTAGCGGGACACAGGGGTATGGTAGGCTCAGCCATTGTGCGAAGACTGCGGCGTGAAGGCTTTACTAATTTTGTAGAAAGGACATCAGCAGAACTGGACCTGCGCAATCAGCAGGCCGTACAGGATTTCTTTGACAGGGAAAAACCTGGCTATGTATTCATGGCTGCCGCAAAAGTAGGTGGTATACTGGCCAACAATACCTACCGCGCCGAGTTTCTCTATGACAACCTGATGATTCAAAACAATGTGATCCATTCTTCCTATACGGCCGGTGTTAAAAAACTAATGTTCCTGGGCTCGTCCTGCATTTATCCCAAGCTGGCGCCACAACCGCTGAAAGAAGAGTATTTATTAACTGGCTTACTGGAACCTACCAATGAACCTTATGCCATTGCGAAGATCGCTGGTATCAAACTATGCGATGCTTACCGGTCGCAGTATGGTTGCAATTTTATTTCTGTAATGCCTACGAACCTGTATGGCCCGAATGACAATTATGATTTACAAAAATCACATGTATTGCCGGCGCTGATCCGAAAATTTCATGAGGCAAAGATCAGCAATGAGCCGGCAGTGACGATCTGGGGAACAGGAGAACCATTGCGCGAATTTTTATATGCGGATGATTTGGCGGATGCCTGTTATTATTTAATGCAACACTATAATGAACCCGGGCTGGTAAATATCGGTACAGGGAAAGATTTGCCTATAAAAGATCTGGCAATACTGGTAAAAGAAGTGGTAGGATACAAAGGCCAGATACAGCATGATACCAGCAAACCCGACGGTACGCCCAGGAAATTAATGGATGTAAGCAAGTTAACAGCACTGGGATGGAAAGCATCCATTGATCTGAAAACAGGTGTTGGACTGGCTTACCGCGATTTCATGGATACTTATTATTCGGTTAACAAAAGCGAAACAATCCAGGGATAATTTCACTGATCATGTTTTCCCTTTTTAAAAAGAAATTTCCTTCGAAAGACATCGACTTTAGCGGTGTAAAAACAGATATGCATTCTCATTTACTGCCGGGTATCGACGATGGATCCCCGGATGTGGGCACTTCCATCGCTTTGAAAAAAGGAATGGAAGAGATGGGGTTCCGGCAATTTATCACAACCCCGCATATCATGTGGGATATGTATAAAAATACAGATCAAAGCATCCGGGATGCCCTGGAACAATGGAAACAGGAAAGCAGCCAGCTCAATGTGCGTCCTGCGGCGGAATATTTTATGGATGAACATTTTGACAACCTGGTAAACAGCGATCAGCCTTTGCTGACGATTACCGGTGATAAAGTACTGGTGGAGTTTTCTTTTGTATCGCCCCCTATGGATCTGAAAGAAAAATTATTCAACCTGCGAATGAAAGGTTATCAGCCGGTGCTGGCACATCCCGAACGGTACCAGTATTTTTCAGCAAGAAAATCCATGTATGACGATTTTAAAGGAATGGATTGTCTTTTCCAGGTAAACCTTCTTTCACTTGCAGGTTATTATGGAAAAGTGCCGGCCGATTTAGCAGCCTACCTTATCTCAAAAAAATATATTGATTTTGTAGGGACCGATCTGCACCACCAGCGCCACCTCGAAGCATTGCAAGGCAGCAGGAATATCATGCACCATGTTTCTCAATTGCTGGACAGCGGCAAATTGCAGAACCCTTCCCTTTCGTTGTAATCCCATTTTATTTTTGTGCAAACAGTGATGATTATACTCAACCGCCTGATTATGGGCGGTACTGCCATGAATACGCTCCATCTGGTAAACGCATTGAGAAAGGAGTACAAAGTGGTATTGGTCACTGGCGAGAGGGAAAAAGACGAGAAGGATTTTCCCGGCGATATGCTGCCTGCAGGTGAAGTAGAATATATACAACTGCACTCGCTGAAGCGCAGTGTGAATTTATTTACCGATGCAAAAGCATACCGTGAAATAAAAGGATTGATCAAAAAATACCAGCCAGTCATTGTGCAAACCATCGGCGCAAAACCTGGCTTCCTGGGGCGCATTGCTGCCTGGCGTTTAAAGGTGCCCGTTATTATTCATGCATATCATGGCCATGTTTTTCATTCTTACTTCCATCCAATTTTGTCGAGGGTAGTGGTACAGTTGGAAAGATGGGCAGCAGCCAGGTCAACCTGTATCACTACGGTAAGCGCGAAACAGCAAAAAGACCTGACGCAGGTTTACCGGATAGCCGATGCCAATAAAATCATTCACCTTCCCATTGGTATTGAAGTTGAAAAATTCAATGACCCTTCTGGCCTTCTCCGAAAATCATTCCGCACAAAATACCTGCTGGAAGAAGATGAAGTTGCCATTGGTATAGCGGGAAGAATTGCAGAGGTGAAAAATCATCACTTTTTTTTGCACGTAGCTGACTCGTTTAAAAATTACCGTGACAAAAAACTTCGCTTCTTTATTATTGGTGATGGTGAAACAATTCGCCGGAAACTGGAAAATGAGCTTCGCAACCAGGGAACTGATTTTGTTTATTTCCCGCAAACATCCCGGAAAGCTTATATCACCTTCACCTCCTGGATAACAGCAATAGAATCTGTCATGAATGGGCTTGATATCATCGTACTTACCTCACACAATGAAGGCACACCTGTTTCACTGATAGAAGCGCTGGCGGCACAAAAACCAGTGGTTGCCACCAATGTGGGCGCCGTCAGTGAAGTTGTACAGCACAACCTCTCCGGTTTTATCTGCGAACCGGGTGATCCTGCCGCCTTTCATGAGAAACTTCAATTGCTCATCGACGATCCCACACTTCGAAAATGCATGGGTGAAAAAGGACAACAATTCATTCTTGATCATTTTCACCTTTCCCGCCAAATCGCCGAAACATTCCAATTGTATCATCGGCTACTTCCCGGAAACAGTCAAAATACCTGGACCTCCTTCCACCCAAAAGATTAAACATTCTTTTTTAGCCAAAGCCGGTAAATATTTATTAATTAACTGATTTATAAATATTTAGTTACATATTCTCACTAAGCCAGTCTTTTTTTTGTTTGGAAATTTGTAAGAATATTTAAACAAATTACCAGGCATATTGTTTCTATAGGGTATGAACGCATTCACCATCAAAGACCTTGAAAATTTAACGGGTATCAAGGCCCATACCATACGGATATGGGAACAGCGTTATTCTTTTATAAAACCGCAGCGCACAGAAACCAATATCCGTTATTACAGCAATGAAGAGTTGAAAATAATACTCAATATTTCACTGCTCAATAAGTATGGTTTCAAAATTTCTCATATTGATAAAATGCGGCCGGAAGAGATCCGTGAAAAGATCGTATCGCTTTCCAGCAGCCAGGCACAGCAGGAGCGGATCATCAATGAAATGATCCAGTTTATGGTAGATATGGACATGGATAAATTTGAATCCATGCTGGACAATTATATCATGGCACGTGGCATCGACAAGACGATTACACAGGTAATTTTCCCTTTTCTCGATCGCATTGGCATATTGTGGCTGACAAACCATATTAATCCCGCGCAGGAACATCTTGTCACCAATATCATCCGGCAAAAACTGGTTGTAGGTATTGAAGGCGTATTTACCCATGTGCAGATTAATAAAACAGTGTTGTTGTTCCTGCCGGAAGGGGAACATCATGAACTCGGATTGCTGTACATGTATTACCTGCTGAAAAACCGCGGGGCGAGGGTTTTATACCTTGGTGCCAATGTTCCCATGAAAGATGTTGAATTTGTCGCCAGGCTTAAAAAGCCGGATTATCTCTATTCTCACCTTACTTCCGTCGGCAGTAATTTCAATTTTGATAAATTTCTGTCCCAGGTAGAAACCCGGCTGGGCGATTTTCCGTTTGTAATATCAGGCCAGTTGACCCATACCTATAAGAAAAAGACCCCCCCAAAGGTTAGTTTTCGCCGTTCACTCCAGGAAGTGATAGAATATGTGGGCAGTTTGTAGCCGTTTATCACAAAATATCTACTTGTTTAGTTTTTAATAACAATTAATTAAACAAAAATTTTTTTTATGTTGCATTTAGTGTTTAAATTTGTTTCTTAATTATTTAAACAACACAGTATGGCATCACCCGAATTCAACCAGATGCTTGTTAATAATGCTGAATTTTTGAAACCATTTGCCATTACATTGACAAGAGACTCTGACGCTGCGCAGGATTTGTACCAGGAAACATTGTACAGGGCTTTAGCGAATAAGGAAAAGTATAATGTTGGCACAAACATAAAAGCATGGCTGTATACCATCATGCGCAATATTTTTATCAACAACTACAGGAGGAAAGCGAAACAGCAAACTATATTCGACAGTACACCCAATGATTTCCTGCTAAACCAAAGCCAGGCCATAACACCCAATGCTGCTGAGAGTATTTTAAAATTAAAAGACATTCAGCAAGCTATTCATCACCTGCCTGAAATCTTCCGTAATCCTTTTTTACTGTATTTCGACGGGTACAAGTATCATGAGATAGCTGATATGCTGGGAGAACCTTTGGGAACGATAAAAAGCAGGATTCACTTTGCGCGCAAATTGCTGAAAGCCCAGATACAGCGCTTTTAAAAAAAACAAGATTGTCAAAAAATGTAATCGTAATCGGCAGCGGCTTCGCCGGCCTGTCGGCTGCATCATTTATGTCCAAAGCAGGCTGGCAGGTAACGGTGCTGGAAAAGCATCCCACTCCCGGCGGCAGGGCGAGGCAATTACAGGAACAGGGTTTTGTATTTGACATGGGACCAAGCTGGTACTGGATGCCCGATGTATTTGAAAGGTATTTTGCACAGTTTGGAAAAAAAGTGAGCGATTATTATTCTTTACAAAGACTGGATCCATCTTACCGTGTATACTGGGAAGATGGGAAAATGGATATACCCGCCGGCATTCCTGCATTAAAAATACTCTTCGAATCAATAGAACCCGGAGCTTCAGTACAATTGGATAAATTTCTTGCAGAAGCTGCCTACAAATACAAGACAGGCATTCAGAAACTCGTATTCAAACCCGGTCAGTCTTTTACTGAATTTTTAGACTGGGAAGTAATCAGGGGAATCTTCAAACTGGATGTGTTTACTTCCATGCAGCATCATGTTCACCGTTTTTTTAAGCACCCGAAACTTCGGCAGTTACTGGAATTCCCGGTATTGTTTCTGGGCGCATTGCCGGAGAATACACCTGCCTTGTACAGCATGATGAATTACGCTGATTTGGTTGGTGGTACATGGTACCCCGAAAAAGGCATGTACAGTATTGTGGATGCTATGTACCGGCTGGCAACAGAACTTGGGGTACAATTTAAATTTGAGGAAGATGTACACCAAATTGAATTGGAATCCGGTATTGCAAAAAAAGTGGTTACGAACAAGGGCAGTTACGCGGCGGATATCGTAATTGGAGCAGCGGATTATCATTTTATTGAAACCAATCTGCTGCCGGCAGCATTTCGTTCATATACGGAGGACTATTGGGAAAAACGAGTGATGGCGCCATCCTGTTTATTGTTCTATGTTGGATTGAACAAACGGCTAAAGAATATAGTGCATCATACACTTTTCTTTGATGTATCTTTTGAAAAGCATGCCAAAGAGATATACAGCAGCAGGCAATGGCCGGAAGAGCCACTGTTTTATGTAAGCGCTCCTTCTGTTACAGATAACAGTGTGGCACCCGCAGGATGCGAAAACCTGTTTTTACTGGTACCGGTAGCAGCCGGTCTTGCCGGGGATACCGAAGAAGTCCGCGACTTTTATTTTGAAAAAATAATTTCCCGGCTTGAAAAGCATATTGGGGAATCTGTCAGGGATGCTGTGATATACAAAAAATCATTTGCACAACGTGAGTTTATCAGTGAATACAATTCATTCAAGGGCAATGCCTATGGACTGGCCAATACCCTGATGCAAACGGCGGTATTAAAACCTTCCTGCAGAAGCAAAAAAGTAAAGAACTTGTTTTATACCGGTCAACTGACCGTACCCGGACCGGGCGTTCCGCCCAGCCTTATCAGTGGGGAGGTAGTGGCAAAGGAAGTGCTAAAATATTACCGGTAAGAACAGGCGACCAGCCATGTTCAGCAATTATCCGACAGGTGCTGTAATGTTGTTGAACAGAATATTGCCATCCTGTAATAAACAATATTTTTATCGCGCAACTTTGTAAATTGTAAGTATATGATGCAACTGTTTCACCGCGTAAGTGAAATGTGCAGCCGCACTACTACGGAAGAATACAGCACTTCGTTTTCGTCGGCCATTAAATTATTGCACCATGATTTACGGCAACCGGTTTTTAATATTTATGGGTTTGTTCGTTTCGCAGACGAAATTGTTGATACATTCCACGAGTACGACAAGGCGGTATTGCTGGATCAATTCAGGAAAGAAACCTATGAAGCAATTGAGCGGAAGATAAGCCTTAACCCTATTTTACACAGCTTTCAGCGCACGGTCAACGAATATAACATTGATATGTCCCTGGTGGAGGCTTTCTTTACCAGCATGAAGATGGATCTTGACAAAAAAATATACAACTGCAACGATTATCGTGAATACATTTATGGTTCTGCGGAAGTGGTGGGACTGATGTGCCTGTATGTATTTTGTGAGGGCGACAGGGATTTATACGAAAAATTAAAGGCGCCTGCACGTTCACTCGGCGCTGCATTTCAAAAAGTGAATTTTCTCAGGGACATTAAAGCAGATTATGATGGCATGAAACGGGTGTATTTTCCCGGCTGTGATTTTAATAATTTTACACCTGCCGAAAAGGCTAATATTGAACTTGACATCCAGCAGGATTTTTCAAACGCTTATTATGGTATTATGCAACTTCCCATGAAAGCCCGTTTTGGGGTATATGTGGCGTATAAATATTACCTGTCTTTATTTAAAAAGATTAAAAAGCTTCAGCCAAAAAGAATGATGGAAGAAAGGGTGCGCATACCTAATTTTCACAAACTAATGATTGTGATGCGCGCTGGCGTAAAAAACCAGCTCAACCTTATTTAACAGGCTTCCTGAAATCCCTCCCGATACTTTTGTAAATTTGTAATAAATTATCCAGTTGAACAGAGAAGAGGTCATATTGGTAAATGAGCAGGACGTAGCAACCGGCACCATGGAAAAAATAGAAGCGCACAGAAAAGCGCTGCTGCACCGTGCTTTCAGCGTTTTCATTTTTAATAAAAAAGGAGAAATGTTGCTGCAGCAAAGAGCCCTTGCAAAATACCACAGCGGGGGTTTGTGGACCAATGCCTGTTGCAGTCACCCTTCACCGGGAGAGGAAACCAGTGAAGCGGCGAAGCGACGGCTGAAGGAGGAGATGGGTTTTGTAACTGATCTGAAAAAAGCATTTGATTTCATCTACAAGAGTGAATTTGACAATGGTCTTACTGAACACGAATTTGATCATGTGTTTATAGGGGAATATGATGGCCTGATTCACGCAGATCACAACGAAGTAAAGGATCATTGTTTTAAGTCGATGCACGATATCAGGGAATCGCTGATCTCGCACCCGGCTAAATACACGTCATGGTTCCATATTGCTTTCCCCATGCTGGAAAAATGGATAAATCAGCGGGAGCTTGTTAAGGAGGTTGCTTAAAATATATTTATGCATTGGTTTGTTTATACTATGATTGTTGTTGGTGTTTTCATTGCCATGGAAGCAGTAACCTGGTTGACCCATAAATACGTGATGCATGGTTTTCTCTGGTACCTTCATGAAGATCATCACAAAAAGGGTCCCGGTTTTTTTGAGCGAAACGATGCGTTTTTCGTCATATTCGCAGTCCCTAGTTTCCTCTGCATATTGTTTGGAACACTTGATAAAATATACTGGCTGCAGGCCATCGGTTTTGGCATCATGGCTTATGGTTTCGCATATTTCCTGGTTCACGATGTTATTATTCACCAGCGGCTGAAATGGTTTACCCGGTCTGACAGCGATTACATAAAAACCATTCGGTGGGCACATAAAATGCACCACAAGCACCTGGAAAAGGAAGAAGGGGAATCATTTGGCATGTTATACGTGGCAAAGAAGTATTGGGAAAAAGTGAAGCGCGACAAGCAGCTATCGAAATCTACGGCAACGGAATAGCAAACAAAAAACTTATATTTTAACGGAACGTGTACGTTATTTTGCGTACACGTTTTTAATGCCTGTATTTGAAACAATATGATTACATAATAACAGGAGCAGGCTGCGCAGGATTAAGCCTGTTACTGCGCATGATAAAAAGTAACCTTTTTTCGGGGAGTAATATTTTACTGGTTGACAGGGAATCAAAGGAACACAATGATCGCACCTGGTGTTTTTGGGAAGAAGGCAATGGTTTTTTTGAGGAACTGGTGTATAAAAAATGGGATCAGGTGGTATTTCACGGGAAAGCGTTTTCAAAGAAATATCAAACCACTCCTTACCAGTATAAAATGATCAGGGGTATTGATTTTTACAGGTACTGCTTTGATGTAATTGCCAAACAGTCAAATATCGATGTATGGAAGGGAGAAATTACAGGGCAAAGAGGAGTGGGCAATGATATTGAAATGGTATTCAATAACAAGGCTTACCATTTTAAAAATGCGAAATTGTTTACTTCGATTTGGGACGAACATAAAACCAGGGAGGAACAGCAAAAGGCAATTTTTTTACTCCAGCATTTTAAAGGATGGCTGATTGAAACGCCCCGTGATCGCTTCCAGCCGGATGAGGCTGTGTTAATGGATTTCAGGGTGGACCAGCGAAGGGGAACTACTTTTGGATACGTACTGCCACTGGACAGGAGGCATGCACTGGTAGAATATACTTTGTTTACTGAAAACCTGCTGTCATCTGAAGAATATGATATTGAGTTGAGCAATTATTTGCATCAGTGGATTCAATTGACGGAGTATTCAATTACGGCCAATGAGTTTGGTGTTATTCCTATGACTACAGCCAAATTTCCGTGGTACAGCAACGGGATCTATCATATTGGCACTGCCGGCGGACAAACAAAAGCATCTTCCGGCTACACCTTTCAATTCATACAGCGACAAGCGGAAGCAATAGTAAAGCAGTTGCAACTCGGTACTTTGGATAAAGAGAATGCTGCGTATGCATTACCAGGCCGGTATCGTTTTTACGACAGCATCCTGTTGCGAATATTATCCGACCACAAATTGGGAGGTGATGAAATATTTACCCGGATTTTCGAAAAGAATGATATTATATCCATCTTCCGGTTCCTTGATAATAATTCTTCCCTGGCGGAGGACCTTTCTATCATTAAATCATTACCGGCAGGGCCATTTGCAAAGGCAGCTCTTGAAAAACTTACCGGTAAATTTTAATTCCCCCGCTTTTCATCTCCCTTCCTGTTTCTGGCAAAGAAATTGCATCCTTGCTTTTCGCTCCGCAATGCAATCCTCACCCTGTTTGAAATTGAAATCCCGGATTTTGTGTTTTAAAAATGATACATGAAGAAGTTTCCGATCCTTTTGATAGTATTGTTGTTTTCATTTTCATTGCATGCCCAGGTAAATTATACAGCAAATGATGCCGGCAGCGTACCCGTTTATACCAATTCGTTCCTGAATGGCAGCAATATGGGGTATTATGACTCCTGGGATGATGAAACTTTAGCTGATATTGCAGCAGGAAACAGTGCAAAGAATGTAAAAGGGGCTGGCGTTAAGTCGCTGCATCTGCCGCTGCCCGAAGATTTTTTGGAACAATGGGGATATAATATCCGTGTGCAGCAGTTTAACCACTATGCTTCACTGGGTATACAGGATAATACCGTGTTTCTTGGATTGCCTGTATCGGCAGCACATAAAGACAATAATACTTATGGTGGCTGTGCCCAGCCATCGCAGTTGTTTCAAAACATGTACACGCCCGTTTGGGACGGAGGGGCTAACGGTACACCGGTAAATGATAATAACTACTTTGCCTTGTATGTGTATAAAACCGTTATGCAATACAAGCAATACACAAAATTTTGGGAGATCATCAACGAGCCCGATTTTGATGGCGGTGCTTACGGATGGCGGCTGCCCGGTGACCCGGGAAACTGGTGGGATAATAACCCTTCCCCCTGCGATTTGAGTAACCTGAAGGCGCCGGTATTTCACTATATACATATGTTGCGGATAGCCTATGATGTGATTAAAACCATTGATCCTACGGCCTATGTTTCAGTGGGAGGTATTGGTTACCCATCTTTCCTGGATGTATTGCTGAGAAATACAGATAACCCGGTGGATGGTTCCATTACGACCGATTACCCTTTGAAAGGCGGCGCTTATTTTGATTGTTTGAGTTTTCATTATTATCCTATGTATGACTTGCGTTATTGGGATAATACAGTGGGTGGTTTTGTATATAAACGGCATTCAGACGCAGCAGCAGATGAATACATTAACAGGAAAAACACTTTACAAAATATTTTGAATACCTACGGTTACAATGGAACTACCTATCCGCGGAAAGTTTTTATAGCTACGGAATCAAATATACCGAGAAAGGAGTTCAGTGACTATATTGGTACCGATGAAGCGCAACGCAATTATGTATTAAAGGCAATGATTGAAAGCCAGGTCAACGACATTAAGCAATTATATATTTTCACTATTGGAGATAGTAAGGATTATGCTTCGGCAACCGATCCGCACGATGTGATGGGGCTTTACCAGCCATTGACGGGTATTGGGCCGCTGACACATAACGGCCAGTATTTGCAGCAATACAATAGTATGGGAATAGCATACAAAACTTTTTCAGATATCCTCAATGGTTTTAAACTGGATGCGGCGAGAACGGCAGACCTAAGTTTACCGGCCAATGTGCGCGGAGCGGCTTTCAAAAATGCGCTGGGAGATTATGTGTATGCGTTATGGGCAGCGACCAATACAGACAAATCAGAATTGAATACGGCATTGTATACATTCCCTGCGCTGCTGAACGTAGGGCCGCAGGTATACCAGCGCGACTGGAATTATTCGCAGTCCAATTCAGCGCCATTAATTTCTTCGGTTAATGTTCAACTGACCGCAACGCCTTCTTTTTTTTCTTCGCAATTAATTGTTACAGCTTTGCCGGACGATTCTCTGCGGGCGAACAATCCTGTCAGCTATTTCAAACTGAAATTGTATCCCAATCCCGCCAACAATAAATTAACCATTAAATTAAGTTTAAAGAAAAAGCAGGCGGTGTCCATCAATATTTTTGATGGTTCCGGCCAGGTGTTGATGCAGGTGGCGAATAATAAGTTATTTGAAAGTGGTGACACCATTACTGATATTGCCCTGCCGGCAAATATGTCAAATGGTATTTACTATTGCCGGTTATTTACAGGAAATCACCAGGAAACCATAAAATTTGAAGTGATACGATAAGTAATCATTGTATTGAGCGCGATTACAACAGTGGCAGGCTTACTGTTATGATGCAACCGTTACCGGGCGATGTAGCAAGCTGCATTGTGCCATGGTATAAATCAACACGCTGACGGATATTTGAAAGACCTATCCCTTGTTTTTTCTGCGTGGCATCGAAGCCAATGCCATCGTCTTCCACACGAAGAATAATATTTTCACCCGAACCGGTAAGCGTAACGCCAATAAAGGCTGCTTTGCTGTGTTTGACAATGTTTTTGAGTTGCTCCTGGAATATCCTGAATATGGCCGTTTTCATACACTCCTTCAGGTTTGATTCTTCGAGATGGTGGCAATTAAATACAATTGCATACTTGCCCGAGACTTGAAGATCGTGTAAGGCTTGCTCTATATTTTCTTTTAATGATTCTCCCGATAATTGCGGTGAAACGAGATTTTTGGAAATAGACCTGATTTCGGAAAGTGCACTTAAAATGATCTCCCGTGTTTTAGTGACAACCATAATATCATTTCCAGACACCGGTTTCAGCATTTCGAGGAATAGTTTTGCTGTAGTCAGCAGTTGGTTTACATTGTCGTGCAACTCATGACCAATATTGGTTCTTTCCTTTTCCTGTGCGGTTACGATCGCTTCTGCAAGTTGATTTTGCTGTCGTAGCTTTTCTCCGGCAAGTTTTAGCTCCAGTTCTTTCAATTCGGTTACATCCTTTAAGGAGCCAATCATTCTTACTGGCTGACTGTTTTCATAAATAACAAACCCGTGGTCAATAATTGTCCTGTAGTGCCCCTCCGAAAAGAGGAATTGGTATTCGCTGTCCCAGGATTGCATTTTACTGTCCAGTACATCATTGATGGTCTGTCTTACTTTTTCACGGTCACTGGGATGTATTCTTGAATACCACCATTCAAGGTCATCTGCTTCCTCCAGTTGGTGGCCAATCATGTTTTGGAGTACGAGGTTTCGGTAGATCTTGCTGTTTTGAATATTCCATTCCCATATCGCGTCGGAAGTGGCATGGGTCATATACAAAAGGCGTTCATTGAATTTTGCAATGGCCAGTTCGGCATTCCGCTGAAAAGTGATATCGCGCGCCTCGCCGCATACAAAATTTAAGTTGTTGTCTCTAACCCTGTAGGTAGTTATTTCGTATTGGGCAGAATCGTCATTGAGCGATGGAATGGTTATTACACTCCTGGTCGTTAGTCCTGAAGAAAATGTGAGCCCATGGTTTTTTGCAATCGAATCCCTCACAGTAGCCGGTAACAGGTGGGTGTCTGTTCCCTGTTCAAATGAACAGATACGCTTGTTGTTGTACAAAACCTCCTGTTGCATATTCATTATCCACGCAAAAGAGGGGGTATTGTCGAGAAATTTCTTGAATAACGTAGTAGCAGGAATATCGCCGGTAACTGAAAGCGGGGTGACAGCTTTCTTTTCTACCGGTGATTCAGCAGATTTTGCAGGTGCAGGAGCGGGTAGAATGTTTTTTTCACTGACTTCCGGGGAAATATCATGAGGGGCTGTGCAAATAAATTTGTTTGTTGCTGCTGTGCCGATTTTTATCTGGCGGATATTCCATTTTAGCAAATGGTAAGTGCCATTTTTCAAACTAAATTCAAGTGAGTTATTTTTTGAGCCTTGAATAATTTCGTGAAGCAGAATTTTAACGGCGTCACATTCAGAAGGCCTCATGAGATCAAATAGGTTGAGCGGGGTCGTTTCCTCTTTTAAATGAAGCAGCTTTCGGAATGTGGAATTTGTAAATTTTATAAGTCCTTCCTGATCTACAATAACCAAAAAGACATTTTTATTTTTATTGATGGCAAAGCTGTCGCTGTAGATATGCTTGTCGGGCTGCATGGTTTGATAAAGGTTGAATGGTTGTAGTGGCTGTATAATTAGTTCATGTATTTTTTAATTTTCTGGCAGGATAAATATTGGTATGGAATTTTAACAGGCAAAGAAAGCAAGACAGGCGCCGTTTTAAAATAGAGGAGTCTCTATTTTGCAGGTGTTTAAAATTGCCGAAATCCTGTAGAGTTAATACTACAGCAGTGGGGAGCTGTTAACAACTGGCGTACAAAATTGAAGGGAAAACTTTACAGGTGGCTGGCGATGATTTGGGGCAATAGCTCAAAATCAGATGATTTGTCAATAAAGTGATCAGCCCCCAGTTCACGGCACAGGTTTCGGTAATAGTCATTCGCCTGGTTGGTGAGCATGATAACAATTACGGGGAGCGATTTTGCCTTCACCATCTTTAAAATATCAATTCCCGTTTTCCCGGGTAAATGAATGTCCAGAACAACAATGTAAGGGGTTTCTTTCTCAATTTGTACAAGTGCTTCTTCGTAATTGCCTGCGGTAATGACTACGATATCCTGTTGTAATTCATCCAGGCTTGTTTTTAACCTGGACACAATAAATGCTGCGTCGTCTACCAATAATACCTTTCTTTTATGGGCCATTTCAGTGGGGTGCTTTGGGGCCTAAGGTACTTGGATTTAAAATCGCAGGAAATAGTCATATTATTATCGTTGCTGTAGTACTATAAGGCATTGTTTTGTAGTAGTTATTCTACAATTTTAGTCGATTAGTTTATTTTCTACTGCATATAAAATGAGATCTGCATTTGTTTTCATATTCATTTTTGCGAGTATCCTTGCCCGGTAGGTACTGACCGTGGTAACGCTCAGTGATAACTGACCAGCAATGTCAGACACCGATTTGCCTGTAGCCAGTAATTTTAAGACTTCAAATTCACGATCCGAGAGATGTTCGTGCGACATTTTTTCGCTATCCTGGTCTATGGAAGAAGCCAGTTTTTCGGCAACGGCAGCAGTAATAAATTTCTTGCCTGTTAATACTCTCCTGACCGCCTTCACCAGTTCGTCGGGTGCGGAATCCTTGGTCAGGTAACCGGCTGCGCCGGCTTTCAGCACACGAAGTGCGTAGTGATCTTCGGAGTGCACGCTCAATATCAATACCGGCAGCTTTGGATAAAGCTGCTTAATTTGTTGCAAAGACTCCATACCACTTCTGCCCGGCATGGAGAGGTCGGAAATAATAACATCCCATTCTCCCTTAAGCACTTTTTTAAACAGTTCGTCTGCATCGACAGCTTCTTCAATTTCAGCAGTTGGAAATCCCTCCAGCAAAATTTGTTTCAGCCCTTTACGTACAACAGTGTGGTCGTCGGCGATTAATATTCTAATCATAAAAAAGAATTAGGGTAATCATTGGTTATTTATATGGCACGTACACCGAAACGGTTGTTCCACTGCCCGGTGTACTGGATAAAACATAATTTCCTCCTATCATTTGTGTTCTTTCCCGCATCCCCAAAAGCCCCAGTGTTTTCTTATCCCTGCTTTCAGCCACATCAAATCCGCTGCCATTGTCTGTTATCACTAACTCAAATCCACCTTCTTTTTTAAGCAGCTTCGATTCTACCTGTGTCGCGCCCTTGGCATGTCTTGCAACATTGGTCAGCGACTCCTGGTATATACGAAAAATTGCAATTCTTATATTGTTGGGAATAGGGAGATCCTCAAAATCAGAAATAAATTTCACCCGGATAGAATATCTTTTTTGAAATTCTATGCTTTGCCACTTCATCGCTTCTATGATACCCAGGTCGTCGAGAATACTCGGCCGTAATTCCGTAGATATTTTCCTGACTGTTTTTACAGTCCCGTCGAGCAGTTCAAGTATTTCCTTAATTTTTTGTTTCACTTCCCTGTCCTCACTGGTTATTTTTTTTGAGAGCCAGGAGATATCCATCTTCAAACCGGTGATTTCCTGCCCCAAAACATCATGAATTTCTCTTGCCATATCAGCTCTCTCTTCTTCCCTGATTTCCTGTAAGTGCGAAGCCAGTTGGCGGATTTCCAGGTACGACTGTTGTAATTTTTCTTCTGCCTTTATTTTTTCTGTAATATCGTTGGCCAGCAGCAATCTTGTTTTTTCACCTTCGTACATGAAATCGTACGCGTGGGCTTCTATATGAATGATGGTACCGTCCTTTTTTTTGTGCCTCCATATACCACGGTTACTGATGCCGGGTAAATGTCGTTGCAATTCCTGCATAAGCTTCACCTGATCTTCTGCCGGCCGCATTTTCAATATGTTTATACTCAGAAACTCTTCCTTTGAATATCCATAATGCCTGGTGGCAGATTCATTTACGTCAATAATCCGGTAATCATTTAGCGATACCATCCACATCGGCATAGGATTGCTCTCGAATAATAATTTATATTTTCTTTCCGACTGACGGAGCGCTTCACTGGCTTTGTGCCTTTCCGTTAGATCAATTCCCGTTCCGATAATATACCTTGAATTGGCAAGGTTAATTGACCAACTGTTGATAAAATAGGGGGTACGCTGCCCCTCCCTTGAAACGAACATTGTTTCTGTACCGGGGAGATTTTCATTAAAGGAAGTTTTGATTCGGTGATCAATTCTTTCCCTTTCTTCCGGGACATAAAAATCCAGTGGGTTCATTACCGGAATCTCTTTTTCATTATAGCCGGTAACCGTTTCAAAGTTCCTGTTCCACCGTACCAGGTTGCCCATTTCATTATACATATAAAAAATACCCGGCAGGTTGTTAATGATAGAATCAGATAACTCTTTTTCCTTTAAAACCTGGGCGGCGGTGTTTTTAATATCGGTGATGTCCCGGCTGATACCAATCAGGCCAATATTTTGGTTGTCATTTCCTGTCAGGGGTATTTTTGTTGTCAGTAACCACCTTCTTTCGCCGGATTGGTTGTAGATCGGCTCCTCGCGGTTGTATATAGGTGTGTTGGTTGTTATTACAACTGTGTCGTCCGCAATATATTTTTCTGCAATCTTTTTGGGAAAATAGTCGAGTACTGTTTTACCAAGTGTTTCTTTTTCGGATGCCGCTCCCAGCAATCGAACATTTGCCATATTATTAATGATATGCCGCAATTCTGTATCCTTTACATAAATATAGTCGGGAAGGTTATCGATCAATGTGCGCAACAATGAACGCTCTTTCATCAGCTCGTCTTCTTGTTTTTTCCGGCTGGTTATGTCCTGTACCAATGTAAGCAGGGATAGCACTTCGCCTTTTTTGTCTTTGAGTACAGATGTAAACCATTCACACCAGATTACCCGGCCGTCCTTGGTATTATTGCGCAGCACTAAATTGGAAAAATCAATTTCCCCGGTTATAAGTTGTCCCGCAATTTTTTGAGCCCTTGCCCGGTCCTCTTCATATACAAGTGAATTGCCTTTCTCTTCCAGTACTTCCATATCTTCTTTTGTATAGCCCAGTATATTTTCGGCCTGTTTTGACCAGAATCGGGGCTTAAACCTATTGTCCCATTCAATGAAACCGAGCGGTGATTTTTCAATATGGAACAACAGGCGTTCGTGGGCTGCAGCTAAATCAACTTCTGCTCTTTTACTGAGCGTAGTGTCACGGATAAAAATAGAAAGCCCCTCAGGGGATGGATAAATATAATTTTCCTGCCAAAGGTTGAGCGGCTTGTAGTGATCAGTATTGCTGACATATTGCTGCTCCTTCATTGCTTTCATGATGGCATGATAAGTTTCTGATCCAACTGCCTGTGGAAACTCATCCCAAATATATTTACCGATTAATGAAGCAGGTTCACGGTGTACCAATGCTGCTGCTTTTTTACTGACATACGTATAACGCAGATATTTATCCAGCGCAATGAATGCATCCGTTACCCGTTCAAAGATATTGGTCAGCTCAATTGTTTTCTGCCGCACCTGGTTTTCCAGTTCGCGGTTGAATGTTTTAAGCTGTTCTTCCAGTTTCTTACTTTCAGAAATATCGCGGCATACACTTACGTATCCGTCAATGAGTCCTTCGGCATTTCTTGTAACCGAATTACTGATGAACAGGATAAGAGGTGTACCATCGTTTTTTAAATGAATGACTTCCCCGGACCAATACCCGTCCACGTTTAACTTTTCCCTGATTTGTTTCCTGGTAACATCATCCAGTTGTGGCCGGATAATAGCACTAGCGGACTTACCAATGACATCTGGCGCTTTAAAGCCATATAATTTCTCCGCCGCTTTATTCCATGCCTTGATGGTTAGGTTGTGATCGGATGAGAACACTGCATCGCTTACATCTTCCATTAGCCGGGCGAGATAGGCAATTTTTTCCTGGTCCTTTGTCGCCTGTGTGATGTCTCTCGTTATTTTTGAAAAGCCGCGGAGCTGTCCGCGGTCATCGTATAATGCAGTAAATATTACGTGCGCCCTGAATAATGAACCGTCTTTTCGTACACGCCAGCCTTCCTTTTCCAACCGCTTGTTTTTAGTGGCAAGCGCGAGGTTTCTTGCAGGTTCTCCCAGGTTCCTGTCCCTTTCTGTGTAAAACATGGATATATGCTTTCCTATAATTTCCTCGTCAGTATATCCTTTAATTTCCTGGACACCTTCGTTCCAGCTTAAAATATAACCGTCCTTATCCATCATGAAAATCGCATAGTCTTTTGCGTTATTTATTATCAGCCTGTTTCTTTCTTCGCTCTCTCTTAGTTTTTCTGCTGCATGCTTTAATTTCTTCTGGTGTTCCCATACGTTTTTTAGTAAAATAAAGGTAAGTATCAGCCCGGCAGCTATAATGCTGAAGAGCATCCGCTTTAGTATTAAAATGGAATGCTCGTTTTTAGCCTTTCTCAATTGCAACAGCCTGTTTTCTTCCTTTTGTATTTCAGCAAGTAACTGAATGATGTTATTGGCATAATTGTACTCACGTAAAGTACCCATTAAACCTGCAGCGGCCTCAAGACCTTTCTTTCTTCTTGTTTCAACCAGGCTGTCCAGGAAGTAAGTTAGTTTAAAGGTGTTCTCTTCTATCCTGGCAATATTTGATTGCTGTGTATTATTATCTGCAGTAAGCTGCTGAAGGTGATTGATTTCATCCAGTACAGTTTTATTCACGAGTGCCGAATCAGAAACAAATGCCGACTGGCCAGTTAATAAAAATCCACGAACATCGTTTTGGATTTCAATAATGCCGGATTTCAGGTGATCGGTTTCTGTTAAGACCAATTGTGTATGGTTGACCAATGCGGCATTGCTATCGGCTTCGATGGATTTCTGAAACGATATACCGGCGGCAAAGAAAAAAATCAGCAATAACAAACTGGCTGCCGTGATGGTAAATTTATCGGCTGGAAATTTCATGGTGTGACTGATAAGTATAAGGTTTTACTACTAAACCAGTGACCAGTTGTTGTTCATAGTTTGCAATGCAAATTTTCAAAAGGGGGATTTACAGGAAACGCTAAGGTATCTACTACAATTTACGCTTAATACAAAAAGAAAAGCGCTCCGTATCCTAAATAAAATGCTTAGGCCCCGAAATTATTGACCCCAATTAACTAATGTTAAGGGCACTTTGAAAAATGACAGTAGTTAATACTATTTTATATATAAAAATCATGTATAAACTATCGGGAAGGGACACCTGTTTTTTTAGCAGGAATACAACTGTATGGACTAACCGAAAATCAACGTTAGGGTCAAACCGTGTCTTTTGCAGCTAGTTGGATGACTTTTTATTTGATTATTTTTAATGTATGAACGTCAGGGATGAGGTAAAAAAAGAAGCAGGTAGTTATGCTGCAAAACTGATTCAGGCAGGAATGACTGTTGGTCTCGGCACCGGGTCAACCGCCTTTTGGTTCATTACCGCACTGGCAGCCCGAATCAAAGATGAAGGTTTGCCGTGCAGGGGCGTGCCTACTTCTTTATCCACCAGGCAACTTGCTACTGGTTTGGGCATCCCATTGGTAGCGTTAAACGATGTGGAGTTCGTTGATGTCGATATCGATGGTGCAGACGAAATTGACCCGCGATTAAACCTGATCAAAGGAGGGGGCGGCGCCTTACTGCAGGAAAAGATGGTGGCAGCGGCTTCAAAAAAATTAATTATCATCGCCGGCCATGATAAACTGGTCAGTCAATTGGGTGTATTTCCTTTGCCGCTGGAAGTTATACCGTACGGGTGGAAGCAAGTTCAGCGTGTGATAGAAACCAATTATAATGTGACAGTAAAAATCAGGAGCTCCGGGCAGCAATCCTTTGTAACAGATCACGGCCATTATATACTGGACTGTTATTTTCAGCAAATAACCGACCCGGCTTTGTTAAGCAGTGAACTCAATAATATCCCGGGAATAGTAGAAAATGGCCTGTTTATAAATATGACCAGTATGGCTGTAATTGGAAAGCCGGATGGCAGCATTGAAACGCTTACACGGTCATAATCTTTCCTTGATTACAATACATTATTGCTGATGACAAACCGGCCCGTACACAGAAACTGTGTTACAGACAAAATCAGCATGGCAGTACTTTTAATGGTTTTCATACTATTATAATTTTATTTTGATGCCCGATGTCAATCCAAATGAATTTGGGTATGATTTTACGGTTGCGTTTTTGGTAGTCGATGTCAATGCAAAGTTTGCACCCGGGGCGAAGCTAATCGCCCAGCGTTTACCAATATTATATTCAAACGCAATATTGGTAAATGCATTAAAATAAGTCTCTTTCGATCCCTGGATATTATTGGTTGTTTGGGTTTCTTTCACTGATCCCTGAACAAGGCTGGTTTCAATCTGTTGCCTGGTAGAAAAATTGGCCATAGCTCCAACAGTTGGGATAATACTGAATTTACCAAGGGAAAAAGTATAATTGATGGCCAGCGGTATACCGATGTATTGCGTTTTATTGGACGATTCCGTTACAGAAATACTGTCACCAACGGTAGTCGGGGATGCGACTGTTTTTGGAGACAGGTAAGTATAGCCGGATGAACAATCAAAACGGTATTTTACCTTTCCATCATTGTCCATTTGCGCAAATATTTTCTTGGGCTCAATCGTGATTTGCGTTTTAGTATAGGCAACACCCGATACAAGTCCCCATTTCTTACCAAGCGGTAATTCCAGGGCGATTCCAAAAGTAGAAGTAGACGGTTTGTTTTCATCCCGCTTAAAATCGTCACGGCCGCTGCGCGGTGGTGCGGGTGGACCGCTGTGATGCTTATCGTCTTCTATGCGGTTAAAACTGATCTGCGGGGCGTAATATGGTTTTAATGAAATATGAAAAGGCTTTCCGCTACTCTTGCTCAAACTTTTTGCAACGCTTCTTTTGGCCACTGCATTGGCGGGGAATTCCTTTGTCTTTATTGTATAATTGATTGCTGGTGGCATTATGGGCGCATATAAAATCCCGGCTACCGTTGCCGGTTTCAGGAAAATTTCTTCATCAACGACTGCGGCGGACGATTTATTATACCGGTTGGTTAGCGGTTTGTTATTGACGTAGCCGGCGCCTTCATTTCCCTTTTTGCGGCTAAGTGCTTTTTCTTTCAGTGAAATAACTGTTATGTCTTTGGTATTACCCGTTTTGTTTTTTCCCAGGCTGAACTTACTCCTACTATTTGAATTGGTGGCTTTTTTTGCAACTGCTTTATCAAAATTCGCCAGCGTCTCTTCTTCTCCTGAAAGTTTGCTGATTGGCTCGCTGGCTTTCTTTTCAACGGATTTTTCAGCGGGCGGATAATTCACTACCGGTTTATCCGATGTATTTATATTGGGTGTATTGTCGATTTCTTTATTCACAATTTCACCGGGAGCATTATTTTTTGTAGCATCATGTACAGGTGTGCTATTCTGTTGTACTTGCTGTTTGTCCTTGTTAATTCTCCCAGCTTCTTTGCCAGCATTGATTTTTGTATGTACCTGGTAGGCGATGGAACCAAGCAGGAGTAATAGTATAGCTACCGATAGCCTTTTCAGGTTATTGTATTTACGCGTAGTAAGACTGACATTGGTTTTATCCAGTTGACGATCGATGGATTCCCATACATGGGTAGAAGGCATGTCCCTGTGCCCGCCAATGGTATCGCGGAATAATTTATCAATATCGTGTAGATTTTCATTCATAGTCAAATGGTTTGTTGTTTGGCGATTTGTGAGTGCTTCACAATAGCTTTCTGCAATATGGCCCTTGCGTCGGATAAATTGGATTTGGATGTACCTTCTGTAATACCCAGTTGTTCTGCAATTTCCCGGTGTTTCATTCCTTCAAACACATAAAGGTTGAACACCATGCGGTAACCGGCCGGAAGTTGTTGTACGAGTTTTATCAGTTCCTTGGCACCCAGTTCTGCGTAGATATTATCGGTGCCTGCATATTCGGTATTGCCGTCTTCGATATTGACTACCGCGCGGAGGTGAGATTTGATGCGGTATTTCTGCAAAGCGCAATTGATCATAATACGCCTGACCCAACCCTCGAAGGACCCGGTAAATTTATACTGCTGCAGGTTTTCAAATACTTTCATAAAGCCCTCCTGTAATATTTCTTCCGCCTCTTCCCGGTTACGGGCATAGCGAAGGCAGGTAACAAACATGCCGGGTGCCAAAAGCTCATACAACTTCCCCTGGGATTGTCTTTCCCCTTTGATACACCTGGGTATTAGTTGGTTGAGCTGGTCCTGCATGGGGCTGATTTTTGTAAGATGCCTGTTTTGTTATAATAGGTTGGGTCAAACCCGTATTTTATTTGGGGCGTTCATACCCTGTCCGGTAGCTGGATGGCTATGAGGGTGTGCAGATAAGGTTT
The DNA here is from genome assembly GCA_044223995.1 of Chitinophagaceae bacterium. GTDB lineage: Bacteria > Bacteroidota > Bacteroidia > Chitinophagales > Chitinophagaceae > JACMLD01. The sequence goes on along the minus strand of JBGALE010000002.1, from coordinate 604,698 downwards.
ACGTTGGCAGGAAGACAACCGTTTGGTTAGTATTGATTTACTACTATCTTTTACTGCCCTGCAGCAATCAGGGATAGTGTGACATTTGAAAATGGGATAAATGGCAGGCGGTACAGTTTTCAATGACCGTGGCAAAATAATCAATTTGCCGGGGCGGTAAATACTTATCCTGTCTCTTTAATAATTGATTAACGAAAGTTTTTTCAGCAGGATTCCCGGAAGACATAAAATGATGGGTATGACAATAAAAAAACCGGTGACCATGAATTGCTTCCGGTCACCGGCCTATATGCAGTAAATATGTCCGCATCGTTTTTACCTGTTACAAACAGGCTGGAACATTATTTCACGTGCTTGCTTACCACTTTGGCAAGTTCAAACATGGAAACCTGTCCTTTGCCGCCAAATAATACTTTCAGTTTGGCGTCTGCATTGATCATCCTTCTGTTCTTGTTGTCCTGTAATTTGTTCTTCTTGATGTAATCCCAAATCTTCTTGATGATTTCTGTTCTTGGTAATGGTTTGCTTCCCACTACATCTGCCAAAGCAGGACTGCAGGTAAGAGGAGCCATGAATGCAGCATTAGGCTTGCGGGCTGATTTTTTCTTCGGCGCTTTCTTAGCTTTTTTGGCGGCTTTTTTAGGAGCCTTTTTAGCTGCTTTCTTGGGGGCTTTTTTTGCGGCTTTCTTCACAGCTTTCTTTGCTGCTTTCTTTTTTGTTTTTGCCATTTTACGTTGAATTTAATAGTTAGTAATGAAACTTAAGAGTGAAATCAATACCCAATATTAAGCAACTCGGCAAATTTTACGAATAAAATTTTCCAACAATTGCCCGTCAACAGTGGATTTTTCAGAGGGGGATTAACCTTTTTTCATAGGAGAAAACTCATGAAATGCAGTGCTGGCAAGCATTTCAGCCTATACATCTGGCAGTTTTTTAATTTCCTGAACGGGTGTATTTACTTCGTTAAAAGTGTAAAAAACAGTCCCGGGAACAGCATTTTCCCTCTGAAAAAGCGATTTGCTGTGTTTCTTCGCATCCACCGCGCTGCTTTTATCACAAGTTATCTGTACCCGGAAAATAGCATTTGATAAGCATTTACTGGTTATTCATGCGCATACTAAACTATGAAGTGAATTTTTCCGAGTTTTACACCCAATGAAAAGGGTATTGCTGCATATTGCATTCTGGATAGTTTACCTGGCACAGGATAGCGTATTATCGTACCTCTGGTATGCACCCCGGCTGCAATCCCTCTCTGAAAAAGATCAAATCATCAAGTCGGTGGCCAATTGTGCCATTATACTTATTCCCAAATTGCTGTTTACCTATTTCATGCTGTATGTAATACTCGACAGGATTGTAAAAGGCACTATAAAACTATCGGTAAGTATATTTTATATTTTATCAGCTCTTATTGTTACCCTGTTATTACACAGGGCCACCTCTATTTATATTATTGATCCGTTGTTCTATGAAGGCCTGTTGCCCAAAGTGCCATACTTCCGTACGCTGGGTTTCCTGATGGCACTAATGGATACAGGGTTTGCGTCGGGGTCGGCAATTGTTATCAAACAGATCAAACAACAGATGGCCAGCAAGGAACTGGAAAAAAACCTGGTGAAGGAGAAACTGGAAACTGAGTTGAAATTCCTGCGCAACCAAACCAACCCGCATTTTCTTTTCAATACGCTGAACAATATATACGCACTGGCAAGAAAAAAATCTGACGAAACACCGGAAGTTGTAATGAAACTATCCAAGCTGCTCCGCTTTATGCTGTACGAAACAAAAAAGCCTTTCATCAAAATTGGCGATGAAATAAAAATGCTGGATGATTATATTGAACTGGAGAAAATCAGGTACAATGGAAGGCTGACGATAAATTTTTTACGGGAAATCGACAACGACGCAGAACAAATTGCGCCTTTGTTATTACTGCCCTTCGTGGAGAATGCTTTTAAACATGGCGCCAGCGAAAGCCGTTTCGAATCGTATATACACATCGATATGAAACTAAACAATGGAATGCTGCTGTTTAATATTGAAAATACAAGGGAAACATGCGATAACCAGGCCGTTACCGAAAACATAGGACTGAGTAATGTGCGCCGCCAGTTGGAGCTGATGTACCGTGACTATGAAATGCAGGTACACAGCGGCGCCACTGATTTTAAAGTTTACCTGAACATAAACCTGAAGAGCCATGCAAAAATATAATTGTATCATCGTAGAGGACGAACCGCTGGCTGCAGAAGTATTGCAGGATTATATCAACCAGGTACCATTCCTTGAGTTGAAACGCATTTGCAGCGATGCTATCTTCGCTATGGAAATGCTGCAGAAGGAAAAGATAGATCTCATATTTCTTGATATACATTTACCCAAGCTGAAAGGATTGGATTTTGTAAAGACATTAAAATCACCGCCGCAAATTATTATCACCTCCGCCTACCAGGAATATGCACTGCAGGGATATGAATTAAACGTGATCGATTACCTGCTGAAGCCAATTGAATTCAGCCGCTTCCTGATGGCCGTGAACAAACTCCGGCAGCAAAAGGAAAATATCTTTCATGTTCACCCGGCACCGGCAACCCGCGAACGGGAACATTTGTTTTTTAATGTCAGCAAGAAAAAAGTAAAAGTGTTCCTGGATGAAATTCTTTATATCGAAAGCCTGAAGGAGTACATCAGGATTACCACGAAGAACAAATCAATACTCACTAAGTTCCAATTGGGACAGATTGAAGAAATGCTGACCCGCAATAATTTTCTGCGCATCCACCGTTCCTTCATTGTGGCAAAAGATAAAATAGATGCATTTACTGCAACCGATATTGAAGTGAACGGGAAACAAATCCCTATTGGTAGAAGTTATAAGGAATTGGTGATTGCAGCACTGGAATAATTAATTGGTCAGGCCACCAGTTCGAAATTATATTTATTGCGGTAATCGAGCGGTGTCATGCCCGTAATCTTTTTAAATACCTCGCGGAAAGCGTGGTTATCGGTATACCCAACATCATACATGGCTTCATTGACTGTCTTCCTGCCCGATTCAAGAAATTTCTTTGCAGCTTCAATCCGAACCCGCTGTATATATTCCGTAACACTATTGCTGGTAGCTTTTTTAAACCGTCTCTCCAGTGTCCTCCTGCCAATGCCAAAAGTTTTGGAGAGTTGATCAACTGATATCTTTTCCTGGAAATTATGTTCTATAAATTCCTGAGATTTTTTGATCTGCTCATCTTCATGTTCTTTTTGCCCGTTGAAGATGATAAAGGGCGACTGGCTTTTTCTTTCGTATTCTATCTGGAAAGCTTTGGCCATAAAAATAGCAACTTCTTTTCCCGCGTATTTGGCCAGTATATGTAATATCAAATTCAGGTAGGAGAATGCGCCTCCGCTGGAATAGATGCCTTGTTCTTCGGTGATGATTTTTTCTTCCACCAAGTCTACTTCAGGAAACATTTTTCTAAAATCGCTGGCAGCCAGCCAATGCGTGGCAATTGTTTTCCCGTTCACCAGCCCGGTGGATGCGAGCATGAAAGCGCCGATACAAAGACTGGCTACTTCAGCACCTTCTTTATAATGACGAATGATCCAGGGTATAAATTCTTTGTTCTTCGCCAGCACTTCGGGCATATCGCCATCAAGCGCAGGGATGATGATGAGATCAGTTTTACGAATATCACTGATCAGCGCATCGGCATTGACGGTATATTTTCCTCCGCATACCGGTACTTCAGCTTGTAAGCCGATCAACTGGACCCTGCAAAACTCAGGTCCGCCTGTATGCATGATAAACTTATTGGCTTCCGTAAATACCTGGCGCGGCCCTTCAACGCTGCCGAGTACCGCATTGTAAGGAACGATGATGGATATATGTTTCATACCACAAATGTATTTAAGCATCCTGTCGCAAACAACACCTCAGAATGTCGGATTTATACCAGATGAAATTAAAATATTGACAATAGGTTTGTGTATCAATTGTGAAGAACGGGAATTTGTAATTTATAGACAGCATTTGCAGATAAAATATCATTAACCAATAAAAAGTACAATTATGACACCAAGGTTTAACGCTTACCTCAGCTTTGATGGCAACTGCCGGGAAGCCATGAATTTTTACAAGGAATGTTTTGGCGGGGAACTAATGGTCCAGGCAGTCGCGGAAACAGCAGTTGCTGCGCAAATGCCTGCAGCGATACAGCAGCAGGTAATGCACTCGATGCTCACAGCGGGAGATTTCTGTATTATGGGTTCCGATATGCACCGCGGAAAATTACTGGAGGGTAATGCAGTAAGCCTTTGCATCCATTGCCGCAGTGAAGAAGAAATCAATACATTATTCGCGAGGGTATCTGCCGGCGGTACGGTGGACGAACCATTGGAGCATACCTTTTGGGGTGCATTGTTTGGTGCAGTAAAGGATAAATATGGCAAGCAATGGTTGTTCAACTATGACAAGAACCAGGTAAATTGACAACCAAAAATATTGCAGCATGTCATTCCAGGCCTATCTTGATAATATAAAAGCAAAGACCGGCAAGTCGGCAGATGATTTTAAAAAGCTGGCGGAAAAAAAGGGATTGCTGAAAGCGGACATAAAAGCATCCGAAATCGTATCGTGGCTGAAGAAAGATTTTGATCTTGGTCACGGGCATGCGATGGCCATTTATGCCGTATTCAAATCGATCAAACAACCTGCAGCCAGCAGTGGTGAAGCGATTGACAAACACTTTACCGGGGGAAAAGCACATTGGCGAAAAGTATACGATACTTTGTTTGGTAAAATAAAAAAATTCGGGAGCGATATCAATGTTGTCCCGGCGGCTTCTTATATCAGTATACTAAGAGATAAAAAAAAGATGGCCATTGTCCAGGTGGCCAATAACCGAATGGATATAGGAATAAAATTAAAGAAAGCGCCTGCTTCTTCAAAGCTTGTTCCTTCCGGTTCATGGAACGCGATGGTAACGCATCGCGTAAGTATTACGGGTGCACAAGCGTTGGATAAAGAACTGTTGTCATGGCTGCAGCAGGCGTATGATGACGCCGCTCCAAAGAAATAGGCCCAACAGGGACACTTCTCTGCAAAAGGCCGGACCATTAACGTCTGTTTACAGCCTATCAATAACGAGTATGATAGCATGAACACCTTAATGAAGGTAAAAATATGTATTGACCCCTGTTTGCCTGTCATTCATTGAAAAGATATTCCAGGTACTAATGTTAAGAGTAATTTCATGTACCGGTGTAACCAAAGCTAACTGTATAGATGGGATCAAAATATCTTCAGCGAAATTTCCCGCCTCTATAGTTGTTTGTTCAAAAGAATATGCCGGTGAACAACTTTTGTAAATAATGTGGGTGAAAGAATTTAAATAGTTTTCATGTTGTTGTCAGGGGTGATAACAGGTTAAGTAAGCTTTGATGGTAGCACATCAATGTCATGAGAAAAGGGTGGTGACATCATCGCCTTATTGGAAAAATTGCAGGGGACGCGGTGATAAGTTCCCAGGAATTTTAATTTTGGCAAAAGTAGTAAACCAGCCGCGTCCCACTGCACTATTGCTGTACTGGCTTGATAATCGCACCGGAAAATAATTGCTGCCATGATACAACCAAAACATGCTTTTCCGCTGACGAAAATATTACTGGCCATTTTACTGGTCGGCAGTCTTGATATATGTTCTGCTTTCATCGATGTGTGGATTGCCAATGGGGCATCGCCCGACAGGGTGTTGAAATATATTGCCAGTGCGGCATTTGGAAAAGAAGCATTGAAAGGCGGTGCATTTATGTCATTGATGGGATTGTTGTTTCACTTTATCATTGCAGGAAGTTTTGCCCTGTTTTTTTATTTTATTTATCCCAGCCTGGTACAGTGGTTTAGGAATAAAATTGTCATTGCATTAGTGTATGCCATTTTCATGTGGTCAGTCATGACCTTTATTGTTCTGCCGCTTACACCGTTAAACCGGGGGCCTGTTGTTTTTCTGAAAGCGGTAAAAGCCATTTTGATTTTAACGGTTTGCATTGGTTTGCCATTATCATTTATGATGGGAAGGTTTATTCCTGCCAGGGAAACCAGTCACAGGTTGGATCAACCTTAGCCTTCAATACGAAGCGTGTATGAAATGTCTTGTCATCGCATATATCAATGCCGGAGAATTGCAGCGTGACCTGGAAAGCATCATGGATTATTACCAGTTTAAAATGATTGAGTGCAACCAGTGTTTCCGTGTATTCAGCGGGCATTTTAAAGGAAATGCTGACCGGTTTTCGAAAGTACTGAATGGCGAATTGGAGAATGTGGTTTTTGATGTGGAAGATTCCATTTTTGCCGTATACCCTGTACTATCCACAGATGGCAGGCCTTCGATGACCAACCTGGTGATAAAAAGAAAAGGAAATAAATACCTGAGAAATACATTTCATTAATGTAAAAAGATACTGTTATGAAGAAGCCAATCGTCCTGTTCATCATTTGCCTCGCATGTTGTGCGTTTACAAAAATAAGCATCAGCCCCGGTCAGCAGGATGTAGTTCCCTATCCTGAAGGATTCCGGATGTGGACACATATAAAAACATCTGTAGTAGGCCCGAAAAATCCAGCTTATTCATTTGTTGGAGGCTTCGATCATATCTACGCCAATGAAAAGGCACTGAAGGGCTATACTACCGGAAATTTTGAAGACGGCGCCGTGGTGGTTTTCGATGTAATAAGTGCTACCGGCAAGGATGGCGATTTAAGCGAAGGAGAAAGAAAAGTAGTGGATGTAATGATGAAAGATGCGGTAAAGTTTAAAGATACCGGTGGCTGGGGCTTTGAAGAATTTAAAGGAAACAGTAAAACAGAAAGAACTGTCCTGCTGGCGGCCTCGGCAAGATGTTTTAGCTGTCACAGTAATCAAAAGGATAAAAGTTATATTTTTAGCCGTTACCGGCCTTAACTAAAAGTTGGTCTTCCAGGAATACTATGAAGCGAATAAACAGTATTGATTATGCCAGGGGACTTGTAATGATCATTATGGCACTTGATCATTCGCGCGACTTCATCCATTTTTCTTCCGTCACACAAAACCCGACCAACCTCGCCACTACAACACCCATCTTGTTTTTTACCCGGTGGATAACACATCTTTGTGCACCCAGCTTTGTTTTTTTATCGGGGGTATCTGCTTTTATTTCCTTTAACGCACTAAAAGATGTATCCGCCAGCCGAAAATTTTTAATAACAAGGGGCATTTGGCTGGTGATACTGGAATTTACGCTGGTCAATTTCGCCATCTGGTTCCAGTTCCCTTCCACGGTAATGATCTTTGAAGTAATTGCCGCGATTGGGTTTGGGTTTATTATACTGGGTCTTTGTTTGAAACTGCCGGCAAAAACATTAGGCATAGCAGGGCTGGTCATTATTTTCCTCCACAACCTGACACCATTGATTTCATTCGCCGATGGATCTGTTGCAAAGCAAATATTACAACCATTATTTGTAACCATGCCAATTCCCCAGTCAAAAACCATCACTTTCATTGTGGGTTATCCGCCAATACCCTGGCTGGGAGTCATGCTCGTGGGTTTTGCCAGTGGGCAGTTTTTTACAAAGACTGAAATGGAGCGAAAGAAATTGTTTTTTAAACTGGGCATTGCAGCGTTGGTATTGTTTGTTGTAATCCGGTTTATTAATGTATACGGCGATTCTGTACCCTGGTCAAAACAATCTGCCGGCGTATATACCTTTCTTTCTTTTATGAATCTCTCCAAACACCCACCCTCGTTGCTGTACTGTCTTTGTATGCTGGGTATAATGCTGTTGTTCCTTGCTTTTTTCGAGGGGAAGGACAACTGGTATACACGTATCTGTTCGGTGTATGGAAAAGTACCGTTGTTTTATTTCCTTGTTCATTTTTACCTGCTGCACAGCATCATGCTGGTCATTGTCTTACTCCAGGGATATTCTTTCAGTGATTTGCAATTTGGCTCCAAACTTGGCCGTCCTGCCGGGCCAAGCGGCCTCGGTCTTTTTTGGGTATACATCATCTGGATAACGGTGGTGATAGTATTGTACCCGGTTTGCAAATGGTACGGAAAGTACAAGGCCGAACACCGGGAAAAAAACTGGCTCCGGTACCTGTAATCCGGCCCGGCACATTATTGCAGAATCTTTTGTGATGCACTTTCCCCCGGATTCCATACAGATTTTGCCTTTCTGGTTTGCAGAGGGGCAGGCCAGTGTTAAATTATTCAATGCACACAATTTTTTTTAGCCGGAACTCGTAATTTATATAACTTTAAAAAGACGGCAGTCCGGTTACTCCTTTAAACAATTCCTGACCTACTTCTGATTTGTAGTGAACCACTCTATCATTCCGTAAGAATGGCTTTGGGAATCCATTGCTTGCATCAACTTTTTATTTTGAACCGGTTTATGATAAAAAGACTTTTATACCCAAAGCATATCTGGACGGTTATCCTGTTATCCTGTATACTATCATGCAAAGCACAGAAAATGTATTCCGCCACTGCCAATACTTTGATGATAAAAAAAAATAAAACGTTCCTGTTTTCCCTGCCTTCCAACCTGGGCCAGGGATACCAGTGGACATTGCTGGATACGACCCATTTTAAAATCCTGGATCATAAAGCGGTGAGTAATCCCAACAAAGAAGAATCGACCGACCTGGAGATTTTCAAACTGAAAGGAGAAAAGAAAGGTACCTATATGCTGCACTTTTATTACCTCCGGCCTTTTGATGAAAAACCTGATACCAGTGGCGCCAAAAAAATATCACAACCCATAACCATACAATAATGAAATCAACCATCTTCTTATCTTGCCTGATTGCATCTGTGTCGTTCCTGCAGGCACAGACGCTGGGATTTATTCCACCCACCAAAGCGCAGGAAGATTCCATTGCCAGGAGCCACGCGGTGTTCTTTGGCAGTGAGTATTTCGATTATACCAATAACAACGATGACCACCCGTTCCAAAAAGTCGACCCGCACGCACGCTATGCCGATCTGAGGAATTATGGATTGGTATCGCCCGTCAAGGACCAGGGACAATGCGGCAGTTGCTGGGCTTTTGCTACCATCGGCGCGTATGAATCATCTTATGCATTAAGAAATAATAAGACGATTATTGATTTGTCCGAGCAAAACGCCATCAACTGTTCTGGTGTAGGCACCTGTAATGGAGGCTATCCCGGTTTGCTGCTGAAATGGTGGGCCGAACTCAACAATACGGTGAAGAGTGAGCAGGAAGAACCTTACCTGGGTTACAAAGGTTTTTGCCCCGGAACCAATGGCCGGTTCCGCGCCGTTGCCTGGGGATATGTCGACAAATACCAGCAGTGGTCAGCCATTCCATCTACGGCAGAAATAAAAGCTGCGCTGAGCAAACACGGCGCACTGATTACCGCCGTAACTGCCACCCTCGCTTTTCAGCGATTTAAGGGAAGCAATATCTACCGCGAGTTTACTATTGAAAATACCAATCATGTCATTGCCATTGTGGGATGGGACGATGATAAAGGCGCCTGGCTGATTAAAAATTCATGGGGACTCAATTGGGGAAATAACGGGTACGCATGGATAGCATACGGCAGCAATAATATCGGAACAGCCTGCATGTGGGTAGACGCAGAAATTAATAACAATGTACAGCCCATCATTGATAACAAGGATATGAAGGATTTTGTGGTAACAGATAAATTGGCCAATGATCAATTGTATGAAGAAGTGTACCTGACGATCAATGGGAAAACACAGGTATTTAGTTTAGGGGCACAGGAAATAAGAAATGTATCCAAAACCTTCCAGTTTTATCCCAACCAGGTTGTCAACTACAAAATAGTATCCAAAACACTGTTTAAAGATGAATATGGCAATACAAGGCTGGGCATTGGACAGGGAGAAGGCACTGTTACCATTAAAAGCGGTGATGTGTTTCACATTTATATTACTAAATTTCTAAACGATACCAAAACAAAATATACCATTGTTATCAAACCTGTGTAGAAAAGAGAAAACTATTAAACGACACTGATTATGAAACATAAAATATTCTTCCTGCTTTGTGTGTTGCTGGTAAGCATGGAGTTTGGTTTTTCCCAGCAGGGCGTCAACTACCTGAAATCTGAATACGATCCTGATATCAACGACATCTGTGCGCGTTTCAGGAAACAGATGGCCATGGATTACGATGTGGCGGTAAAGAACCTGGCCGATATTTTCCAGTCGCTCAATTTCAATAAATACAAGATTGAAGTCGTGGAATGCTCCAATATCCGCAGCTCCGCACTTGCCTACGAAGACAAATCGGATAACAGGAAGTACATGCTCATCAATGTGGAAAGGCTGAGAGATGTAAATGCGAGGTACTACTCACATCTTTTTGTGGTGGCACATGAGTTCAGCCATTTTTACCTCAATCATTTTGAGGCAAGGGGTGTACCCACACTCAGCCAACTGCGCCAGATGGAGCTGGACGCTGATCAAAACGCAGCTTCTATTGTAAAACAATTGGGCGGTACGGCATCAGATTGTAAATACGCGCTGGACCTGATGAACCATCCGAATGATGATACTTATGCTGATCATCCTACCAAGGACAAACGTTACCTAGCGGTGGACAGGGGTTTCCGTACCTATATTGACCTGGGGCCAAATATTCATTCCAACTATAAAGACATATTTCCCAATTACCAGAATTCATCCTTCCTTGAATACCCCAATGGTATCAACAGCTACGATCTCACGTATTATTCTCAAAAGACAGGCATGTATCCCAAAGCAGTTGTTTACTACAACTACAAATATTATATATACTGGAAAAAAGAAGCTGACCTCACTAAATACAGTGTATTCTGGAACTACGAAACCTATCCCTTTGATGATGTGCAGAAATACCTGAGCGATGGATATAATTTCGAATTTGTTGAAAAGATGAATGGCCGCTGGTATGTGGTGTTGCTCAAACACAATACTGCTTATGGTCAATACCTGGCATGGATACCAAAGACAGATTTTTATAATAAAACAGGTGGATACAGTACAAATATTTTAAGCTACCTCGATAAAGGGTATTCTATACAAAACCTGATCGATGATGGAGATAATTTCCGTGTGTTGCTGACCAATTACGGCAGCAATGGATATTATGCTTACTATATTACACCTAATTACTCCGACTTTGAAACCTGGTATAAGCAGAAATACAACGAAGGTTTCAACTATATGTATACCTATAAATACATCAATGGTGGTTATTTTGGTTTTATGCAAAAAAGCGCTTACGCAAAAACATGGAATACCTGTCACTTCGATGGATATGATGCCAGCACACTCATATCCAACCTGAACCAGGGCTATGCCATCGACAATATAATGGTTGACAAAGATTATATCCGGTTCAACCTGATAAAACAATAATTAAAATTGGCAGCAAGAAGAAAAGCTGCCAATTTTATACTCCATGAAATTTTCCGCTGCTATTTTTAAGATAGGGATCAACCCTTATGTACTATTGCCGCCTGCTGTGCTGGCATACGTTTTTAAACAATCAGGAAAGGATCGCGGGCCGGTGCCCGTGCGTATTAAAATACAAGATGAGTGGTTTGTACAAACGCTGGTCAAATACAGTGGTAAATGGCGGCTCTACCTCAATGGGCCCATGCGGTTGAAAGCAGGTAAGGATGTGGGTGATACCATTTCACTGGATATCCGCCACGACCCCGTAAAGCGCGATGTGCCGATGCACAACGCATTGGGTGAAGCGCTGGAAAAAAACAGGGAAGCAAAAGAACGGTTTATGCAGTTGCCACCATCACGGCAGAAAGAAGTAGTCCGGTATATCCAGCACCTGAAGACAGCAGCAGCCGTACAGAAGAATGTGGAAAGGGCGATCCGTTTCCTGCAGGGGAACGAACGATTTATTGGAAGGGATAAACCCTGACTCAATTATTACAGGAGAATATTCAACACCATGATTAGTTCCGAAGCATTCAGAAAAATGGCGCTGTCATTTCCCGGTACAGAAGAGAACCCTCATTTTGAAAGAAGGGCTTTCAAAGTAACCGGGAGAAGAATATTTGCAACGTTACTGGAAGAGCAGCAGTCAGCCAATATTGTATTGACACCTGCTGAACAGGCAGTTTATTGTTCGTTTGACAAGAAAGGAGTGTACCCGGTCCCAAATAAATTTGGCCTGCACGGCTGGACAACTTTTGATTTGACAAAATTGCCGGCGGAACTGGTATCCGACGCATTATACACTGCATACAAGCTCGTACTGGATACTTCCGTAAAGAAGAAACCTAAAAAGAAGTAATCACTGTTTTACTGTTACCGTATTAATTATACCGCTCCATTATTTTTTCTTCAGTGCTTCGGCAATGGCTTTTTCTGCCAACGGCTCCATTACTTTATATCCTGCCAGCGTGGGATGAACACCATCGTAAGTAAGTTCTGCTTTTAAACCATTGCGCGCATCTTTCATCGTGCTGAAATAATCGAGGTACACGATATTATTTTTTGCAGCGTATGCTTTCAGCATGCCATTCAGCTTCACTACTTTTTCCGCAGGTTCCAAACCCGGACGCCAGGGAAAATCGAATGCCGGCAATACCGAAGAAATCACTACACGGATATTACTGGCTTTAGCCAATTGTGCCATGGAAACGATGTTTCCAAATGTTTGTTCAAGCGTCATCGGCCCGGTGTTTTGAGCAATATCATTGATGCCTGCCAGTATGACTACTACGGCAGGTTTCAGATCAATCACATCCTGGCGGAAGCGTAATAGCATCTGTGGTGTGGTTTGCCCGCTGATGCCGCGATCGATGTAATTCTTGTCGTCTGCAAAAAAAGAGGAGTCGGCATACTTCCATCCTTCTGTTATGGAATTGCCCATGAATACGATTCTTGGTTTACCGGATGTCATCATGGAGAGTTTATCATTTGCTTCTTTATACTTCGCCAGGTTTCCCCAATCGCCTCTTGCTTTTCTTTCCCTTTCTTTTTGCGCATCTTCTATCTGCGCGTCACTGAGGCCTTTCATCCATTCAGGTGGATGCAATAGTTTAAGATAGCCATTTACTTTCAGCCAGTCGCCAAACCGGTCAATCCAGGTATCCGAAGGCAGGTGTTGCACCCGCATACCAAATCCATGGTTGCCGGTAGAATACATGTGCAGTTCAGCCGGATGTTTTGCGTTTAACCATTGCTGGTAGAGATTGACACTATGCGGCGCCAGTTGCAGGCCATCATCAGTGGCTGCGGCAATAAACATAGGTGGCGCATCTGCAGGGATAGGAGGAACCATTTGTGGTGTGAAGTAAGGATAGATGGGTGCGATAAAATCCGGTTGGTTACTGGTTGTATAATTAAAAGCACAGGATGCAGTCACCGTACCTCCTGCAGAGAAACCCATCATGCCGATCTTTTTTGGATTGATACCATATTCTGCTGCATGCGAACGAACATAAGCGATGGCATTTCTTCCATCGGCAACTGCCAATGGTATGACGGCATTGTTTTCGTCGTCAAATTCTTTCTTGCCCCATTTGCCCATTACTTCTCCCACAGGATCAGTCGTAAGACTATGTGCGAGGCGGTATTTCAATACAAAACAGGTAACACCTTTTTTCACCAGCCAGTTGGCAACATCATAACCCTCGCTGTTGATCGATAATGCATGAAAAGCGCCCCCGGGGCAAATGATGATGGCTGTTCCGGTAGATGACATAGAATCCGGTGCAAATACTGTGAGCGTGGGATGTGATACATTGTACACCACTTTTGTTTTCCAGAGATTGCCATCGTTTTCTGCTTCATTCCAGGTCCAGCTTTCAGAACCCGGCGCTGCACCATCGTACAGTGGGATAACTTTTTTCTGTGCATGCAGTGGAAGGCAAAAGACTGACAACAATAATAACAGGACTGATGATAACTTGTTCATATGGAAACATGTTGTGGTGAAAATGATACAGGAAGTTAAGGAATTTTATATGCTGTTTTGTTATGTTCAGGACAATAGAATTAATTTGGTATTTGGCATTTGGAATTGGAGCCTTTTACCATTTGCCTTTCGCCTTTTACCTTTTACCTTTCTTATTTGGTTCTTAGAATTTGGTATTTGGAATTTTCGCCTTTTACCATTTGCCTTTCACCTTTGAATTTTTATTCGTACAACTGACGAAGGTCAGGAAAAGATTATAGCCGTTGCCTTTTATTTGGGTATGCGGATCATAAAGAAAATGATAAAATGGACACTGGTTTTGCTGTCTGGCTTATTGTCCCTGCTGCTTTTGTATGTTCTTTTTAACCTGGATATCTTTCATCACACAACACCGCTGACAAAACGCGAAATCATCACGTATACCTCCCATATTGATACCACGGGACCGCTTGACTACATAGCGGGAAAATTCGACAGCTTCCCGGTTGTTATGCTTGGTGAATTGCATAAAAGAAAGCAGGACCTTGACTTTTTTAAAGCACTGATTCCATATCTCTGGCAAAAGAAAGGTGTAAAGACAATAGGATGGGAATTTGGTGCAGCAGATTTTCAAAAAGAAGCTGATAGTATAGTGATTGCTGATGCATTTGACAGGGAAAAAGCCATTGCTGTGATGCGACGCAGCAATTATTTTTGGTGTTATGAGGATTACCTGGACGTTTTTAAAACAGTATGGCAGTTAAATAAAACGATTAAAGAGGATAGTAATAAGGTTCGATTTTTACAACTCAATAAACCATATGTACCCAGGCGGTGGAATTCACCCATCGATACCATTCGCCTGGATGAGAGAAAAATGAGTTTCGACAATATCCTTCCTTCGATCGTAGAAAAGGAGGTGTTTGCTAAAAACAAAAAAATACTCATTTATTGCGGCCTGCACCATTCTTTGTCAAAATTCAAAACACCCAAATTCTTTTTCCTCAGGGACAACGATGGCCGTGCAGGACAGATTCTGTTGAAAAACCATCCGGGTAAAATATTCCAGGTATGTTTGCTGTCGCCATTTCCGCCAAGATGGCTTTTATTCAATCATGCGGTACATGGGAACGAGGGAAAATATGTGTATCCTTTCGGCGGGGTGTTTAACCAACTGGCTGATACATTGAAAAGGCCGTTTGCAATTGATGCGGCCAACCCGGTATTTGCCGATCTTGAAGATCATGACAGCTTTTATGCCTTTGACAATGCCGGTGGACTACAACTAAATGATTTTTGTGACGCACTGGTGATGCTTTCCCCATTCGAGAATGTAGAACCTGTTGGAATTATCCCTGACTGGGTGACCAGCATACAGGAGCTGGAAGCGGTTAAAAATGTATTGCCGGAACAGGATGCAGCGTACATAAAAACGATTTCGGATTTGACCAATTACATTAATCCAGTTGCCAATCAGCAGGAAATCAGGAAAATTCATCAGCTAAAGCGATTTTGGTAAGCTGCATTTGACAACAGGCGATTTCCAAAACCTGGATTGATTCACTGTGCAATAATTTATGCTTACATCTTCCACCTTTCTTATTTGGCTCCTAGAATTTGGTATTTAGCATTTGGAATTGGAGCCTTTTACCATTTGTCTTTCGCCTTTTACCTTTCTTATTTGGTTCTTAGAATTTGGTATTTGTCATTTGGAATTTTAGCCTTTTACCATTTGCCTTTCGCCTTTTACCTTTCTTATTTGTTTCTTCTGCCATTTGCCCAATTTTGACATAATCAACCCCTAAAACTGTCGTATCTGCCACCTTGAAAATTGCGATTTCCTGTTCATCTTTGGACTGTCAATCATATTCGTCAAGCGTTATTAAAATTTTATGAAAAAAATATTCCAGGGACTAACTGTTCAAAAAACATGGGTAGTAATGGCGGTACTTTTTTTTACCGTGTCTCAGTCGAACGGGCAATCTGCCAAACCTGCCAGCAGTGGTTATGCACCCGTGAATGGCATCAAAATGTATTACGAAGTATATGGTGAGGGCAGGCCGCTCATTTTACTGCATGGCGCTTTTTATACCATTGAAATGAACTGGAGCCAACTAATACCTGAACTGTCAAAAAACCGGAAAATAATTGCCGTTGAGATGCAGGGACATGGACATACAGCGTATTATGAGAGAAAATTATCTGTAACAACATTGGCAAGTGATGTAGCAGGATTGATGGACTATCTTAAAATTGACAGTGCAGACGTAGCAGGATACAGCATGGGCGGTTCGGTGGCTTACCAGTTTGCTGTAAAATATCCGAAGCGTTTGCGAAAATTGGTGATCATCTCTTCCACCTATAAATCCAGTGGCTGGCTGCCTGTAGTCAACAATGCGTTTAAAGATTTCAAACCTGAATTTTTTGACAATACACCACTAAAAACAGGCTATGATGCAGCAGCGCCGGATAAATCGAACTGGAGAAAATTTATAGCGCAGATGATTGTTTTTGCACAGGAACGTTTTGACATCGGCGACGCCAATATTGCAAAAATGACAGCGCCTGTTTTGATTATTTCCGGCGACAATGACGGACTGAATAAAACAGAGCTGATAAAAACATACCAGTTGCTGGGAGGCGGCATAGCTGCCGATATGGCGCCGATGCCAAAATCGCAATTGGCCATTGTACCAGCGCGGGCGCATGTGAGCCTGATGATGGACACACCTGCCATACTGGGTTATATGGAATCGTTCCTGAAATAATCAAATGCTCCTTAAACAACAAAAGAAAACACGAACTACGTAGTAAGTTTTACATATTGAACAGAAATTATTAAACCAACCATTTAAAATTAAAAATTATGTCAGGTAATAAAGTACAACTGCACAGGGTGTTGGCGGCTTCACCCGAAAAAGTTTATCGCGCTTTTACAGAACCAGATGCCCTGGCTTCCTGGTTGCCACCGTATGGCTTTGTAGCCAAAGTACACAGTATGGAAGTAAAAAAGGGCGGAACCTATAAAATGTCGTTTATCAATTTTACCACGGGCAACGGGCATTCATTTGGCGGGGAATACCTGGACATCAAACCCAATGAACTGTTGAAATACACTGATCGGTTTGACGACCCCAACCTGCCGGGTGAAATGATAACCACCATTCAACTGAAGGCGGTCATCTGTGGAACAGAACTTATTGCCATCCAGGAGGGAATACCTGCAGCCATACCAGCAGAGATGTGTTACCTGGGATGGCAGGAATCTTTGGACAAATTAAAAAGACTGGTAGAACCCAATATACCGGATGCATAAGCATGCCGTTGGGCAGCAGATTCGACGAACAGGTACAATATTTTTCTAATCAAACAAATTGAAGAACGATGGCAACGCAAGTTTTTATCAACCTCCCTGTAAGCGATCTAAAAAAATCGATGGCATTTTATGAAGCCATTGGGTTTACCAATAATCCACAGTTTACCGATGATACGGCAGCCTGTATGGTGCTAACGGATACCATTTTTGTCATGCTGCTCACACACGATAAATTCAAACAGTTTATATCCAAATCAATTATCAATGCCAAAGAATCCGTAGGCGTTATCAATGCATTGTCGAAAGACAGCAAGGAAGAAGTGAATGCATTTGTGGAAAAAGCGGTAAAAGCCGGTGGCCGGGAATATGCTGAGGCGAAAGATTATGGATTTATGCAGCAACGCAGCGTGGAAGATTTGGATGGCCACAATTGGGAAGTATTTTATATGGACATGAGCAAGTTTCCGAAGCAATCTTAAATCATGTGAAAATGCTGGGTATGGCAAAGCAAAAGATTACCCCCGTTGGTGGGTAGAAAAATAAATCACTGCGACCGATGAATATTCAATTCGCACATACCAATATTATTACCGACGACTGGAAAAAGCTGGCTGCTTTTTATACCAATGTATTTGGCTGCATACCGCTGCTGCCGGAACGCGATTTAACAGGGGATTGGCTGGATGCAGCAACCGGCATACCCCATGCACATATTCGCGGCATTCATTTGGCGCTGCCCGGTTATGAAGGTCACCTGCCCACGCTGGAGATTTTTCAATACGATGAAAACATGACTGCAGCAAACCCGCCGGTGAACAGGAAGGGATTTGGTCATATTGCTTTTAAGGTAGATGATGTGCCCGCGCTATTAAAAAAATTGCTGGACAATGGTGGCAGCCAATTAGGTGATGTGGTGGAAACAGCCATACCCGGCGCCGGGACGATTATCTTTGTGTATGCAAGGGACATTGATGGAAATATTATCGAACTGCAACACTGGAAGCAATAAACATGGACAACCAGATACCGCTGGATGATATCAGCATCCGGAATGATATACGTCCGGGTGATTTGGGCTATGTCATTTATATGCATGGGCATATTTATGGGAGGGAAAATGGTTATGGCGTATCATTTGAAGCCTATGTGGCGAAGGGGCTCAGTGAGTTTTACCAGTTATACGACTCCCGCCTGGATCGTGTTTGGATTTGTGAACACAACCATCGCATCATTGGTTTCCTGCTGCTGATGCACCGTGACAATAATACCGCACAACTTCGCTATTTTTTGCTGGAACCCGCATACCGGGGCATTGGCCTTGGGAAAAAGCTGATGGACCTGTTTATGGCTTTTTATCATGAGTGCGGTTACCAGTCGGCCTACCTCTGGACAACCAACGAACAGGAATCTGCGGCACTCCTCTACAAACGTTATGGATTTGTATTGACGGAAGAAAAGGCATCTGATGCATTTGGAAAGCCATTGAAGGAAAGGAGGTATGATTTGGTGAATAGCAAATAATGTGAATATTATATATAGTTTCAAATGAAATAGAATGAGGATAGACTTGAGAGCTTAGGATGAGAGAAAACAGAAGCGTAGAGAAGACCCTGCTTCAGTTGCGGGCTCTTACTGTATCAGTTAATTTCTATTTCCCACTGTGAGAATACTTTTAAAAGCTTTCTCCTGTATTCGGTAGTATTGGCGTCAATTCCTTTGATATTCGTATGTGCAATATTAAGTTCTATTGGTGCGTGAACTACACTAAGTCCAATAGATTTGATATTTCCTACATTTCCAGAAATAATACCATTATCCTTAGGACTCCTCGCTCTGTTTTGAGATTCAATTGGTGTCGAATATTTAGACCAATCCGTTGACATGCCTCTATCAGCCCCTTCACCTAATTCTTTAAATGCACCGGGAACAAGTACCCCCTCAACAATAAATGTTTTGTGAACCCTATAATAAAGTAAATCGTCATCTGGGATATTTTCAATTGCAGGAATACTCATTATTTTAAGACTGTAAATAAGAGAATTAATCCGTAGTTTATTTTGGAGTCGTCAAACTCGCCTTTGACTTTTTCACCTATTGTATTTTCACCTGAATAGCTGGCAAGTTTTGTATTTAGTTTTGGAATGTTAATTAATAAATTAAAATCTTCATTTTCCCAATAGATATCAATACTCCCAGAAGGACCGTGGTAAATTTTAGGCTGTGGTATTTTTACAAACCCTTTAATCAATGCAAATTCAAATAGTCTTGCAATGAAACCTATAGCTCTAATCCATGTTTCTTTTTTATAACCCTCACTACCTTCTTCATCAAAATTATCTTTTAGATTTAATATGTATTTCGACTTCTCTATTTCATTATATAGTTCTTCAAGTTTATAATTTAAGGATACAATTGGCTCTTTGTTAATTTTAACCTCCAAATCTGCAATTGGTAATCCATAAGAATACACCACCGCCGGCTGGAATGGAGGGGAATTAACAGGTAAATAATCAGGTATTCCTTTGCCCCCGTAAAATACACCAGGCTGCATAACAAATTGGGCATTACTTTTATGAACTAGGAATATTTTAGGATCAATACTGTCAAATGCAGTAATATCATCTTCGATGAACTGAAGTTTTTTTGGGTTGTCTTTATTGCTACGGTCAATAACCCAACTTGAATCCTGTAAATTCCTTATAATTTCATCGTCCTTTTTCTTGGTAGCCATTATTGAAATTTTAAATCAATAAATTTAATATTGGCTTTTAGAGATTTTTTCAATTCAATTTCTTTTGATTCTGCTCGAATTATCTGGTCTTTTAGTGTCTTTAAATCTTTTGGCTCAAGAACAATATAAAAATCGTTCTCTGAACTCAATGAATTCTTAAACGAAAGTTTAAGAGTGTGTAATATTATAGCTGAATTAATTTTAACTTCATTGTTAACATTAAATATTGGACGAATATCTGTGATAACTTTTGCATCTATCATTACATTTCGACTATCCAAAAATAGTTCAATAGCTTTTGAAGAAATTGCTAGTGATGAATTTAGAATATTAACCAAATCATCTTTAATATCCGCTTCGAGTTTTATTCCTGATTTTTTTAAAGCTGCCAGAATTTCGTCAACAAAAACATCCTTATCTCTCTTTAGTAAATAAGCAGACTTGTTAATACTGTAAAAAACTTCAACAAGCTTTGCAAAATCGATTCCAAAAGACGGGAACTTTTGAGCTAGGTTTTTTTGTAATTCCTCAAAACTATAGCCTAAGGGTTCATCAGTTTTAAGATATTCCAATAGTCTTTTTCTATTTTTACTAGGAATTTTACTGAATTGTTGTAAAAACTCTTGATGTTTTTCAGGAATATTAAGTGACATTGAGAAATTGATTGTATTACAAGATAAATATAATAAGGGAAGAACAAAAATCTAGTTAAAATAGTTCAGATGGTACCCCTAATGAGTTCCCAATAAACGAATTAATCTAATAAAAAGTTAGGGTAGTCGGCCCTCTTAACAATAATTTGTAGCATCGTCAGGAATCCCGGCTCTTAAGTTTTTGCATACGCCCTTGTTTTATCTGCAGGTCTTCCTGCAGTTTGATCATTTCTAGTTGCGCTGTGACAATAGATACAAGCAATCTTCCTTTTTGGAAAAGATATTTACCTGGAGGAGCAAAATATGCTGAAATGCCACATAAATCAACCATATTTAGGTATTGACTCAATTATTCAGCATCTCAAAAAACTAACATGACTCGAGCAATTCCCTTATGGGTAACAATTGTCGCTGGCTTAATGACGGTAAGTATCCTGGCTTTTTCCATCAACCTGGTTGTTTCTCCAAAGACATTTTTTCCCGACACGGATTTTTTAGCAAAAAATGTAAGACATTTTATCACCATGTGGGCGATGCGACAATTTGCTTTTGGTGCCCTGATTGCATTTGCCCTGGTAAGAAAAAAACCACAAATTCTTACAATTGCCCTGGTATTATTGATTCTTGTAAATCTATTAACGATAGCAGAAGGTGTCTATACAAATAACCTATTTCTCATTGTAGAATCTATTATTTATTGCGTTATTTCGGCAGCAATGATATTTGCTTTAAACAAAAAAGCGAGAGAGAATTAGTAGCCTCGACAGGAATCGAACCTGTATCTGGAGCTTCGGAAACTCTTATACTATCCATTGTACTACGAGGCCTGAAAAATGTGAAAATTGGCAGATGTGTAAATGTGAAAATTACAACACTAGGCAACTCACAATTGGTCAATTAAAAAGAACTATAAAAAAAATCATTCATCTGGAGCTTCGTCCCGCACCAGCGGGATTATACTATCCCCGTCCTACCGGCCGGGCAGGCATTGTACTACGAGGCCTGAATAATGTGAAAATTGACAGATGTGTAAATGTGAAAATAACAACACCAGGCAATTCACCATTTGTCAATTAAAAGAACTATAAAAAAAATCATTCATCTGGAGCTTCGTCCCGCACCTGCGGTATTATACTATCCCCGTCCGACTTGCCGGGCAGGCATTGTACTACGAGGCCGTTTTAGTTTGAAGTTTATAGTTTTGAGTTAAAGAACCTACAACTATAAACCCAAAACTATAAACCCAAAACTGTAAACCCGAAACTATTTAATCAACCCACCCACATTGCTGCCAAAGATCTTTACGGAAATGGCCAGCAAAACTACGCCAAAAAATTTTCGTACAGCCATTAATCCGGCCTCTCCCAATAATTTTTCAATGCGGTTCAGCGAACGCAGTACAATATATATAAATACCAGGTTGATAAGAATCGCCACCAGTATCAGTATTTCATTTTTATCGGCCTTTTCAAAAGTGGCTTTCAGCGACATGATCGTCGTCAATGTACCCGAGCCAGCTATCAGCGGAAAGGCAATGGGTACGGCATTACCCGCTTTTACATTTTTATCGCTCTTGAAAAATTCAATGCCCAGCACCATCTCCAAACCAAGTATGAATATAACAATGGAACCTGCCACTGCAAAGGATCGGATGTCCACCCCCAGCAGGTTGAGAAATGGTTTGCCAGCGAAGAAAAATATTATCATCAGTGCCCCGCTGATCCCGGTAGCTTTAACCGGATGGATGCCGCCAATGCGTTCGCGCAGCGAAATCAGCAGAGGAATGGAACCAACAATGTCAATCACCGCAAACAAGGTAAAGGTGAGCGTGAGCAGTTCTTTGAAATCGATTGTCATAAGCACTGTTTTGACAAAGGTAACAGTAGCCAATGGTTCATGGCTGCAGGAGCGCGTGAATTTACCATCAACAACAGCGGTTCAAATTATACTGCCTATTTGTCCTTAGCACCGGCACATTGTATGGCAACGCCCAGGTAATAATTTCTTTTGGGCGCTGCATTGTAATACCGCCCTGCTGCAGCATTGATATCATTGCCCAGGCTGTAGTTTTCGTCCAGCAGGTTGTCTGCACCCACATAAATATGATAATTCCATTTGGGTTGCTGTTTCAACTGCCAACCCATCCTTGCACCCAATAAGTGATAGGCATTGGCTTTTGCTGTATTCGCATCATCGAGGTAAATGGCGGAAGCGCCATAATAGGTGGTATTGACATAGAGGCCGATCTTAAATTGTATATCGGCTAACACAGACAAAGTATTTTTCGGCACACTGGGTATTTGTTTGCCGTCATAACTCACGGTGCCTTTCTGAAAACTGCCATAGATATAATGGCTGTAGGTATACGCTGATCGTATATTGATATAATCCACCGGGTTGGATGACGACTGGTAAAATTTGGTATAGTCTGCGCTCAGCTCAATGCCATGCTGTTTGGTATTGCCCGCATTCACATAATAATCCGCATTGCTGCTGTCTTTTCTTGTAACCAGCGCATTGTTCAGCCGGAAATAATACCAGGAACCCTCCAACTGTAATTTGCCATTGAGTAAGGAAAGGCGTCCGCCGATTTCATAATTGGTGCCTTCTTCTGCTTCCAGGAAAGTACTGATAACGCCGGTTGATGGCAGCAATTCAGCAATACTCGGTGGCGAAAACCCTTTGGCGATGGTGCCAAACGCAGAGAATCTGCCCGTGAATTTTTTCAGCACCTGTATGCGGGGCGATACTTCATTTTTATACGTGCGCCCCTGTTGTGTTACAGGGTATTTATTTAATCGGGAAAATGTCACCGTTGATTTATTAATGCTGGCCCCGGCCGTCAAAAACCAGTTACCCGCCAACGTTAGATCGGCCTGCAGAAAGAGGCTGTACGTGAGGTAACGAATATCATCATTGGTTTGTATGCTGTCGGGATTGCCTGCTTTGTTTTTTGATACCTGTGTATTGAAAAACCCTTCCTGCCATTCACCGCCACCTACGAGTTGCAATTTGGATGACTGTATTTTCTTATCATATATAAAGGAAGTCCGTCCACCAAATGAAGGTTCAATACGCCGCTCGTAGTTTCTAAACGTAGGATTTTTTACCTGTGCAAAAGCACCGTACAGGGATGTACTGTTTTTAAATGTTTCCGTGAAATGGTATACCTGGTGAATACCGGCAGTGAAATTTTGCTGGTAAATGGCAGCCTTGGCCTGCACGGCACTTGGTTGCCCGCCAGCAGCAGGTCTTGCCTGTTTGGGGTTGGTATTGTATTCGGTAAGATTTAACCCACCCGGTGTTTCATAATACATATTATTAAACAGAATAGCAGCGGTTAGTTGTTGCCGGTCGGATACTTTTATATCGGTAACAAAACTGGCATTGTCCTTCCGGCTGAAAGTATGATCGCGGTAGCCATCGCTTTGGTTGTGCGCATAAGTGAGGAGACCTTTATTATTTTTTTCACCAAATCCAACAGAAGCCAGTATGTTTTGCAAGCCATAACTGCCCGTCACATATTCCAGGTTGTAGGAGGGTTTGGTTGAATTTTCAAAACTCCGCGCCAGTAAAAGCCCGCCTGTTCCCGCGCCATACATGCTTCCGGCTGGCCCCTTGGTGACTTCAATGGAAGAAAAGTTATTAAAGGCAAATTGGTTGAAATAAGTATTGCCGCCCGGGTCGGTAATGGGAATATCATTCCAGTACACTTTGACATTGCGTACACCAAAAGGAGAACGAAGTGAACTTCCACGTATATTGATCCGGTAACTGCCGGGTGAACGCTCTTCCATCCTTACACCGGCTACAGAATTAAAACCGTTGACCAGTGATGTTTTATTGTTGCGGTCGGCATTATTGCTGCTGATCACTTTTATATTGACCGGGCTGGTAGATTTTGTCCTTGACAGTTCAAAGGAAGTGATCACTACTTCATCCAGGGTTTTGGAAGTATCGGGAACTGCTGCCGACTGGGCCAGGACAGCTTGTTGTAGCAATAACAGGAACAGCAGGAGGCAGGGGATTTTTTTCATGTATACCAGATCTGATTGCAGGGCAAAGCTAAAACGATATATTCATTATCTTCATTCCATGAGCGAGAAAACCAAACTGGGACTGTTCGACTTCACGATGATCGTTGTTAGCCTCGTTATCGGCATGGGCATCTTCAGAACGCCATTAAATGTAGCCAAGGTATCGCCAAGTGTTTTTATATTTTTTGCGGCATGGGTGGCCGGGGGCTTAATCGCTCTTTGCGGGGCGCTTACCTATGCAGAAATCGGAAGCCGCCTACCCGTGACCGGCGGTTATTATAAAATATTTTTATACGCATACCATCCCTCCATCGCTTTTGCGGTAAACTGCCTGATACTGGTATCCAATGCTGCATCACTGGCAGGTGTAGCCATCGTGGGTGGTGAATACATTACCGGGATTATCATTCCGCATTCGAAGGACCTGGCATATCTCGCCAACCCTGCCAATGCACAACATGTACAGACTGTTCAAAACATCATCGCCATTGTAGCGATATTGATATTTTATGGTGTCAACCTGCTGGGTTTGAAAATGAGTGCGCGCACACAAAATGTACTGACCGTTATTAAAATAACATTGATATTACTGCTGATCACACCACTGTTTTTCAGTACACCACCCGATCTGTCGCATGCAACACCGGAAGCCATGCGCCATTTTACTTTTATGGAATACCTCAAGGCATTTGGCGTGGGATTGGTGGCTGTGAGCTTTACCTATGGTGGCTACCAGCAAACGATCAATTTCGGAGCGGAGGTAAAGGAACCCAACAAGATCATTCCGCGGGGTATATTCTTTGGCATATTCATTATTATAGCGCTGTACCTCACCATCAACTACGCCTACATCCACGTAATCGGTTTTGAGCAATTGAAGGAAAGCAAAAACATTGCGGCTATTATGGCCTCGAAAATATTCGGGGAAAGCGCAGAGCGGATATTATCCGTACTGCTATTTCTCAGTGTACTGGCCTATGTCAACGTATTGCTGATGAGTAACCCGCGGGTAATGTTTGCCATGAGCCAGGATAAAATTTTACCTGCTATTTTTAAAAGGCGAAATGCCAAAACGGATGCACTCACGGTGTCGCTCAGTGTATTTGCAGGCATGTGTATCATCATCGTGCTGTGGGCAAAGAAGTTTGACGATATTTTGAGTTTTAGCATATTTCTCGATTGTTTTGGTATGATACTTTCCGCCGGGAGTATTTTTATGCTGCGTAAAAAGACAGCTCATCTTACCAGCAAGGATATTTTTATCATGCGGTGGTACCCGCTGCAGCCGCTGATATTTATTGCGGCCTATGGTTTTGTGGCCATCAGCCTGCTGATCAACGAAACAAAATTATCGCTGATAGGCCTCGGTGTTTTATCGGCCTTTATCGCCATCTATTTCCTTGTTCACAAATCTTCTACTGAAAGCAAACCGGAATAATTATGTCACTGGATATTTCTTATATCATTAATGAACTGGGTGAGGATCGGGAGCTATATTTTAATGCTATTTCCCCGCCCATCATACAAACGAGCAATTTTGCCTTTAAAAAAGTAGATGACCTGCGCAAAGCCTTTGAAGATGAAATGAGCGGCTACCTGTACAGCCGGGGTTTGAACCCTACCGTGGATATTCTCCGCAAAAAACTGGCGGCCATGGATGGCACGGAAGACGCATTGGTGCTGAACAGTGGTGCTTCCGCCATTTTTGCCGCTGTATTTGCCAATGTAAAAGCTGGTGATCACATTGTTTCCGTCAGCAAGCCATATACCTGGGCACAAAAAATGTTTGATAATGTGCTGCCGCGTTTTGGCGTCAGCACAACCTATATCGATGGCACGAGGATTGAAAACTTTGAAAGGGCCATCCTTCCGAATACGGCGGTGATTTATCTCGAATCGCCCAATAGCTGGACATACGAGTTGCAGGATTTGAAAGCAGTGAGCGAACTGGCAAAAGCAGAAGACATTGTCACCATCATCGATAACAGCTACTGTACGCCCATTTATCAAAAACCTGCTGAACTGGGTATTGATATCATGATGCAAACGGCTACCAAATACATCAATGGCCACAGCGATACGGTCGGCGGGGTATTGTCGGGAACCCATGCCATGATGAAGAAAATATTTGACAGCGAATACCTCAACATGGGCATTGGTGCCACACCTTTCAATGCATGGCTGATGCTGCGGGGGCTGCGCACCCTGCCGGCGAGGCTGGAAAGAATTACTGCCACAACACAAAAAATGCTGGCCCACCTCAAAAATCACCGGCAGGTGGATGAAGTGATTTATCCTTTGGATCCATCATTTCCCCAATACGAACTGGCCAAACGCCAGATGGCAGGGGCCTGCGGGCTGCTGACCGTCGTCATAAAGGCGAATAAAAGGCAGGAGATCGTAACGTTTTGCGAATCGCTGCGTCACATGCTTATGGCCGTTAGCTGGGGCGGGCATGAGAGTCTTGCCATCCCCCGCTGTGCTTCCTTAAAGGACGAGGAGTTTGACGCAGGCAATAAGGAGCACCGGATGATCCGGTTTTATTTTGGACTGGAAGATGCAGAATACCTCATGGCCGACCTGGAACAGGCTTTTGGGAAAATGAATTAGAATTTATTTAAAGAATGGTCAGATTTTAAAAGGATCGAAAGCCTTATTTTTACTGACTGTTGAATGGAGTAAACCGTTTATCACAAAACCATTATACAACCTTAGCCACCGTTTAATTTTGCCGCATGAAACTAACAGCCGCCCTAATTACAATAACCTTCCTGTTGTTATTAGCCCTTCCTGTTATGGCCCAGGAAAAATGGGATTTGAAGCGTTGCGTGGAATACGCACTGGCCAATAATGTATCTGTAAAACAGCAGGACATACAGGCGAGGTTTTCCCAGCTTACGCTGAATCAAAATAAATTATCACGCATACCAACTGCCAATGCATCTTTAAATGCTGGTATCAACTCTGGTCGTTCCATTGACCCTACCACCAACCAGTTTACCAACCAGCAATTGTTTTTTTCGGGAGTCAATTTCTCTACCGGTGTGAATGTATTCAACTGGTTCAGCCTTCAAAATACCATCAGGGGAAATCAACTGGATTATGAAGCTGCCAAAGCCAATGTAGACAAACTGAAAAACGATATTGCGTTAAATGTGGCAACAGCTTACCTGCTGGTATTGGTGTCGAAGGAACAGGCAAATATTGCTGCAGTAACCGTAAAGCAGTCACTGGACAACCTTACCAATACCAGGAAAAGAGTGGATGCCGGTGCATTGCCTGAACTGAATGCTGCGGAGACTGAAGCGCAACTGGCAAGGGACAGTTCCACACTGATTACTGCACAGTCAACTTTAATGCAAAATATTTTACAGTTGAAAGCTGTGATGAACCTTGACGCTGCACAGGCTTTCGAGGTGGAAATGCCACCGCTGGATAAAATACCGGTAGAAAATATTGGTGAACTGCAACCGGAAGTGGTGTACCAGTTAGCCCTGCAAAACCTTCCGCAGCAAAAGGCCAATGAATTTAAAATACAGGCGGCACAAAAATATGTTTTGTCTGCAAGAGGCGCCATGTATCCAACATTTTCCCTGTTTGGCAGCATGGGTTCCAACTATGCACACAATAAAATACCGGTTGTAACACAAACACCTACCGGTACCTTTTCCAGTACCGGTGCCAAGGTAAATGTATCGGGTACTGATTATGCTGTACTGGCACCTGTTTACCTGACTTCTATCGGTGTGCGTTACTCGCCATTTGGTACGCAGATAAGTGACAATTTCAGCCAGCGTATAGGTGTCAATGTAAATATTCCTTTGTTCAATGGCGGTACGGCCAGGACAAACTGGGAAAGGAATAAACTGAACCTCAAAACACTTGAACTGCAAAAAGTGCTGGATAACCAGACACTGAAACAGAATATTTATAAGTCATACGCAGATGCCATTGCCTCGCTGCAGAAATTTGAGGCCAGCAAAAGGAGCCTGCAAACTGCAGAAAAATCCTATGAGTTTGCACAAAAAAGATATGATGTGGGGTTGCTGGCAACCATTGACCTGCTGACCAATCAAAATAACCTGGCAACTGCCAAAGTGAATGTGGTGGCGGCACAGGTAGATTATGTATTCCGTATTAAGCTGCTGGAGTTTTACAGGGGCCAGGGAATAAAGCTGCAATAAGCGCTGAATAGTGAAGGAATGCTGAAGTGTGCGACGCAACAAATATCCATGAAAGTACCTGGAGCTGATAACATAAAAAACCACTATACTCTCAACACACGAAACACTTTATATGAACAAGAAATTACTTTGGATACTCATTGGCGTAATAGCCCTGGTTGTAATACTGGTGGTGGCTCAGAAGTCAGGCGCTTTTGGGAAGGAAGAGGGCACAAAAGTTACTGCCGAAAAAGTGATCAAAAGAACCATCATTGAAACAGTAACGGCCAGCGGAAAAGTTTATCCTGAAATTGAAGTAAAGGTGAGCCCCGATATCTCCGGTGAGATAGTGGAACTGAATGTGCAGGAAGGCGACAGTGTACGCAAGGGACAACTGCTGGCAAAAATATATGCTGATATTTATGCGACCCAGCGCGACCAGGCTGCGGCTTCTGTCAACCAGCAGCAGGCTGTTGTATCGAACAGCACAGCCCAACTCGATGCATTGAAAGCTACATTGGACCAGGCCGAAAGAACATATAACCGCCAAAAACAACTGGCTGATGAGAAAGTAATTTCCAAATCGGAATTTGAAACGGCTGAAAGCGCTTACTTATCTGCAAAAGCTAATTACAGCGCCGCTATCCAGGGTATTCGTGGCGGACAGGCAGGTGTTCAGAATGCACAGGCCAGCCTGGCAAGGGCAAACAAAGACCTGGGCAGAACCAATATTTCAGCCCCGATGGATGGTGTTATCTCTTTACTGAGTGTAAAGAAAGGCGAGCGTGTGGCTGGTAATAGTTTTAACGTGGGTACTGAAATGATGCGCGTGGCCGATATGAGTAAAATAGAAGTAAGGGTAGACGTTGGTGAAAATGATATTCCAAAAGTACACCTTGGTGACAGTGCACTGATAGAAGTGGATGCTTATAACAAAAGAAAATTCAAGGGTATCGTAACGCAGATAGCCAGTAGCAATAAGGGCGCTGCCAACCAGATTAGCACTACTACATCAACAGATGTTACGAATTACGAAGTCCGGATCCGGATACTGGCAGATTCCTACAAGGATTTGATAGATCCGAAGCATCCTAAAAACTTCCCCTTCCGTCCGGGAATGACAGCCAGCGCTGATATTCAAACCAAGCGCCATGAAAATGTATTGTCTGTACCCATCAATGCTGTTACGACGAGGGAAAAAGGCACAGATAAGGTAATCAATAATGAGAAAAAAGATCCCAACGCTGCGCCTGCTGATGACAATGCGGATAAACAACAGCAGAAATCTGCCGGTGATCT
Source organism: Chitinophagaceae bacterium (assembly GCA_044223995.1). Lineage (GTDB taxonomy): Bacteria > Bacteroidota > Bacteroidia > Chitinophagales > Chitinophagaceae > JACMLD01. Next base: position 574,545 of record JBGALE010000002.1, on the reverse strand, counting down.
CGATGAAGTCGTATTTGTACTGGGCGCGGATAAGAAAGTAAAGAAAGTGGTGGTGAAAACCGATATACAGGATATCAACAATATTGAAATTATCAGTGGACTGAAAGAAGGCGATATGGTGATTACAGGTCCGTATGGTACAGTGAGTAAAATTTTGAAAAACGGTGATGCAGTAAATGTGGTGGACAAGGATAAATTGTTTGAAACAAAAAAATAGCACAGGTTAATTTTCTTGCTGTTGAAATAGCAACAAATTCTTCCATTTAAAAGGGTTTAAAAAGTAACTTAGCTTTTTGAACCCTTTTTGTTTGGGTGAACCGATAAACAATTAGCGTATGGCAAGGTTTGCTGTTATTGGTGGAGGCAGTTGGGCAACCGCACTTTCAAAAATACTCACGGATAATAAGACAAATATCAACTGGTGGGTGAGGAGCGAGGCGGTGGTTCAGCATATCCGCAAACGCAGGCACAACCCGCATTACCTGAATTCTGTTTTATTCGACACCTCGCTGATTCATTTAAGCACCAATGTAAAGGAAGTCATTGCCGCCAGTGACAATATTATCATTGCAGTGCCATCTGCTTATGTCATGGACATATTGCAACAGTTACCCGCGAACGCTTTTGCCGGTAAAAAAATCATCTCCGCGGTGAAGGGAATTCTCCCGGAAAAAAATCAGTTGCTGAATGATTATCTCAAAGAACAATTCAAGGTTCCGTTGGAGGACTATTGTACCATTATGGGGCCCTGCCATGCAGAGGAAGTGGCTGCTGAAAAGCTCTCTTATCTCACTTTTTCGGGTATTGATGAGGGTCAGACCAGTGAGATAGCTTCCTGTTTCAACACAGAATATTTGAATACCATTGTAAACCACGATGTATATGGTGTACAGTATGCTGCTGTACTAAAGAATATTTATGCACTGGCAGCGGGTATTGCACATGGCCTTGAATATGGTGATAATTTCCTGAGTGTATTAATTGCCAACTGTGCAGACGAGATGGCGGGTTTTTTAAGAAAAGCCGGCATCAGGAATATAGAAGTGGGCATCCACAGCGAAGCCAGCCCCGTATCGCATAAAAAATCGGCCAATTATGCGGCTTCGGTATACCTGGGCGATTTGCTGGTTACCTGCTATTCCCTCTACAGCCGCAACCGCAGTTTTGGAAATATGATTGGTAAGGGATATTCCGTTAAAACGGCTCAACTGGAGATGAATATGGTGGCGGAAGGGTACAACGCCAGCAAGTGTATGTATATCATAAACAAGGAAATAGGGGCGGAAATGCCGGTAGCCGAGACAGTGTACCGGATAATGTGGGAGGGCCTGCCACCCAGGGAGGGTTTTGCAATAATTGAGGAAAATTTAGTGTAAAAGGCGAAACGTAGCGGCCTGGTTGAACGTCTTATAGGTAAAGGTTAAAAAAGTCACTATGACAACGGCCTGCACAAATATTGTATTATCTTTAATCATGCCCGTATCATTTACAGGATTCAGTTCCACCGCACTGCTTCTCATGGTGCTGGTACTTGCGGTAGCGCAGGGAGTCCGCTATTTGAAGCATCACAAGAGCCACTAACCGGCGGTAAAAAATAAATCAGCGGCAATTCCATCTGCAAACAATTTCCCTTCTCTTGTCAAACGCAATATATTCTTATCCCGCTCCAATCGCCCGGATGTAATGAATGTAACAGCTCCTTTCTCCACTTGCATTCTCGATGCATTATCAAATTGCTTTTCGAGAACATCCAGGTCAAGGCCTTCCAGGGTACGCAGGGAAATCATGATGTATTCATTTAATTTTTGATGAAAACTCAGTGTTTCTTCTTCGGATGGCACCAGTCCCTGAGAAATGGATTGAATATACAGTGCATTGTTGGCGATATTCCATTGTCGCTGCATACCATTATAAGAATGCGCAGAAGGTCCCAGGCCCAGGTAAGGTTTTCCCTGCCAGTAAGAAGAATTGTGCCTGCTCCGAAAACCCGGTAATGCAAAATTGGAAATCTCGTAGTGTGCATAACCGTGTTTATCCAATGCATCCATCAGCAGTAAAAATTGGCTGGCCTGTTTTTCATGGTCGATGTTTTCTTTTTTATGCAGTGTAATCATTTTGCTCAGCGTAGTACCGGGTTCAACCGTGAGGGCGTAGCAGGATAAGTGTGGTATATTCATTTCCAGCGCCTGCTGAATATTGTCCAGCCAATGTTCATCCGGTAAAGTGGGCACACCATAAATGAGATCGATGGTGAGGTTATCAAATCCCTCATTTTGTGCCATTGCAATACAATTTTTCGCCTGTTGTGCACTGTGCGCGCGGTTCATCCACTGGAGATCATTTTCAAAGAAAGACTGGACGCCGATACTCAGGCGGTTAACACCAGCGGTTTTCCAGGCAGCCAGTTTTTCAGCCGTGATGTCATCCGGGTTGGCTTCCAGGGTTATTTCAGGCTGGGCGCTTAACGTAAATTTGTCCTGCAATTTGTTTAAGACCAGTTGTAGTTCATCCCGGGAAAGCAAAGAAGGAGTGCCGCCACCAAAATAAATGCTGTCAACGGGTGCTGCTTCTAAATAATCAGCCTGTAAATCAATCTCTTTCAATAAAGATTGTATAAAATCGTTCTTGAGTTTCAGTGAAGTGGAGAAATGAAAATTGCAGTAGTGGCAGGCTTTTTTACAAAAAGGGATATGAATATAAATGCCGGCCATGAATATGTTGTTGAAATTTTTACCGTGTAAAATAAAGATGGCAAAGGTACACCGATATCAGGTCAGAATATGGATGAGCATATCACTAATGCTTATCGGCCAACTGGTATTGGCACAATACCGGCTGAACATCCAGGGTGTTGACAAGGATACTTCTTTTCTCAGGGAGAAGCTGGGCATACCGGACAATTTTGCCAGCAAATTATTATGCGTTCGCTATGTGGATGGCCTGCCTGCCGCCCTGCAGCTCAAAGGCTATCCGACAGCTTCGGTGGACAGTGCTGGTTTTGATTCTACCGCCGCCACCATCCGTTTATTTGTGGGTGATTCATATAAACTCTCCTTTATTACTATCCAATCCTCCGACAGGGATGCACTGGAACAGGTTGGATTTAATGAAAAGAGTATTGTCAATAAACCATTGAATGTTGGCCAGCTAAAACAGGTACAGGAAAACCTGCTGCAGTATTTTGAAAACAATGGCTACCCCTTTGCAAAAATTCAACTGGACAGTATTTTATTTGATGAGGAAAAATTGAAGGCAGTTTTAAAAATCGATAAAGGTCCCTTGTATAAGGTAGATAGTTTTCGAATATACGGGAATGTAAAAATTAATAACTCATTTATTCAACGCTATCTTGATATTAAAAATGGAAGCGCTTACCAGAAAACAAAATTGCAGAACATTAATAAGCGGTTACTGGAATTGCCTTATGTACAGCAGTCCAAACCCTGGGATTTGACGATGCTGGGTACTGGTTCGGTGGTAAATCTATACCTGCAACCGAAGAAAAGCAGCCAGGTAAATGTACTGGTGGGCTTTTTGCCGTCAAATTCTGTTTCCAACAATGGGTACGAGCCGGTGAGAACGAAATTGCTGTTTACCGGTGAGGCAAATATTAATCTTCGAAATTCACTGGGGAACGGAGAACTGATTGGCTTAAACTGGCAGCAATTGCAGCAGAGTTCCCCCCGGCTAAACCTTCAATATGAACAACCTTATATTGGTGGTTCTGCTTTTGGTGTCACTACTTCTTTCGATTTATTTAAAAAAGATTCGTCTTACCTCAACCTGAATTTCCTGGCGGGGCTTCAGTATTCCCTGTCGATCAATCAAACCGGTAAAGTTTTTATACAGACATTTCGTACGAATTTGCTGAATGTGGATACCATCACGTTAAAGGCTACCCGAAAACTGCCGAATGAAATTGACCTTGGATCTGTTAACCTGGGTGTTGATTATGCAGTTAATAAAACCAACTACCGGTTAAATCCAAAGAGGGGGTATGAATTGCAGGCAGTCATATCTGCTGGTACGCGTACCATCCGCAAAAATAACGTCATTGTAAAACTGGCCGATCCGGGGTATAGTTATGCTTCGCTGTATGATTCTTTGAAATTAAAAACATACCAGTTTAAAATCAAGCTGGCACTGGCCAAGTATTTTCCTGTTTCCAGGCAGTCAACCATAAAAACTGCTATTAGCAGCGGATGGCTTCAAAGCCCCAGTATATTCAGGAATGAGTTGTTCCAGATTGGCGGGTACAGGTTAATGCGCGGCTTTGACGAGGAAAGTATTTTTGCCTCGCAGTATGCGGTGTCCACCGTAGAATACCGGTACCTGGTTGGTTTGAACTCCTTCTTTTTTGCATTTTCGGATATTGGGTGGGCAGAAAATAAAAGTGTGGGCGTGAAGGCCAGCAACACATTTATTGGCGCCGGAATAGGGTTGGCATTTGAAACAAAAGCCGGTGTATTTAATATCTCCTACGCATCCGGTAAAAGAAATGATACAAAGTTTGATATCCGCCAGTCAAAAATCCATATAGGATATGTCAATTATTTTTGAGAAATGAACTGCAATTAAATTCTCATCGTTTATGCAATCACTCCTATCTTCACTTAGTAATTTTGCAGCCTAATCAATGCCGGTGAAATATTGTCTTTTTTCTTTCCTGTTGTTTTTTTTCCTGCCTGGATGGACCAATGCCCAGTCTGCCGGGGATTCATCCGTCCATATTGTTGCGCCTGCTGACAGTACGAAAAAAATGATCAGGCCCCTGATCAAATACGATACACTCGTAAACACGGTCAATATAAGAGAAGCCATTATTCGTTCTGCAGATTCCGGCAGGGCCAATTGGCCATTTTCGGTAAGACTGGTTGGTATTGGTTACAGGGAAATCTTGAAACTACATCCTTATTATAATTTTTTCGCCAGCCCGGTTCAACGGTTAATGGATGAACGAAAGACAGACAATAAAGATGGGCTTTTTTACCTTTTTGCAGGGCTTGTCTTTTATTTCGCGATTGTCAGGGTTTTGTTCTACAAGTATTTTAATAACCTGATACTGCTGATGTTTCGGGCATCATTGAAGCAAAAGCAAATCAGGGAGCAATTGATTCAAACCCCATTGCCATCACTGCTGCTGAATATATTTTTTGTAATAGTGGGTGGCTTATATGTATTATTTCTGTTGCGGTATTACCATATTGCGGGGGACATGAATTTTTGGTTGTTATTATTGTATTGCTCGCTGGCAATCGGACTTATTTATACCGGGAAGTTTTTGATGCTGAAGTTTACCGGATGGGTATTCAATATGCGCAATGCAACTGATACCTACTCTTTTATTGTCTTCCTGGTAAACAAGATACTCGGAATCTTTTTATTGCCGCTGGTGATTGTAATGGCTTTTGCGGTGCCTTCCTGGCAGGAGGCATTGGTGACCATATCTTATATACTGGTATTTTTCTTTTTTGCATACAGGTATATAGTATCGTTTGCACCGGTAAGAAAGGAAGTTAAAGTTAGCCAGTTTCACTTTTTTATGTACCTTTGCGCCTTCGAGATAACACCACTATTGCTGATTTACAAGGTGTTGATGCGTTTTTTATAAATAGATTATCATTAATTTTGCGAAAACCATTTCAAGAAGATATGGTAAAGAACGGGGCAAAGCGAGCTGATTTAGCAGCAAAAACGGTTAAAAAAATCCTGATTACCCAACCCAGGCCGGAAACTGAAAAGTCTCCTTATTTCGACCTGGCGAAAAAGTACAGCCTCGAATTGGCTTTCCATCCTTTTATCAGGCTGGAAGGCATTCCATCTAAAGATTTCAGGAAGCAAAAAGTAGATATTGCCCACTATTCTGCGGTGATATTCACCAGCAGGAATGCCATTGATCATTTCTTCCGCATTTGCGAGGAAATGAAAGTAAATATTTCACAGGATACAAAGTATTTCTGCATCACCGAAGCTGTAGCGCTTTATCTTCAAAAATTCATTCTTTACCGCAAGAGAAAAGTATTTTATGGTGCCGACGGAACCAATAAAAGTATGTTTGATGTTATCAACAAACATAAGGAGAATGAGAAGTTTCTTTACCCCGTTTCAGAAAACCAGCAGGACAATGAAATAGTTGGCTGGTTGAAGCACAACAACTGCGAATTTGCCACCCCATACATGTATCGCACCATCAGCAATGATGTGAAAGAGATACTGACCCAGCAAGAGTTTGATGTCATCTGTTTCTTTACGCCCAGTGGTGTGAGGAGCCTGTTTGACAATTGCCCCAAGTTCAAACAAAATGGTACCAAAATCGGTGCTTTTGGAAATAACACCTCCAGGGCCGTTGAAGACGCTGGTTTGGTACTGGAGATTAAAGCGCCACTGCCGCAGGCACCCTCCATGGTAGCTGCCCTCGATAAATACCTGGCAGAATTTTTTAAGAGCAAATAACCCGGCTTTCACGAGACAGTTGTTAACTTGTTATTCCATTGTACGGAGAGGGACTATCCCTGATCGGACAATGATCGGACAACCACCGGACAATAGAGCTTCCCCAAACCTGCCCTGCTCCAAGAATCAATTAGCCTGTATCTTGCACAACTTTCACTGGTGTTCACTGTTTGAAATGTAAAAAAATCGGTATGAGTCATTCCAACCGGCTTATTCATGAAACAAGCCCGTACCTGCTGCAGCATGCACACAATCCTGTCGACTGGTATCCATGGGGCGAAGAGGCATTGGAAAAAGCGAGGGAAGAAAATAAGCCGATACTGGTGAGTATTGGTTACTCTGCCTGTCACTGGTGCCATGTGATGGAACGAGAAAGTTTTGAGGATGAGGGAACGGCTGCTATCATGAACCAGCATTTCGTCAATATCAAAATCGATCGTGAAGAGCGGCCGGATCTTGATCATATTTATATGGATGCAGTACAGGCCATGAGTGGAAGTGGCGGCTGGCCATTGAATGTATTTCTGACGCCGACTGCAAAGCCGTTTTATGGAGGTACTTATTTTCCACCTAAGAAAGCGTTTAACAGGCCTTCGTGGAAAGATGTGTTGCAGGGAGTCATTAATGCGTTTACGGAAAGACGGCATGAAATAGAATCGCAGGCTGAAAACCTGACTGCTCATCTTGAGCAGTCAGGCCAATTTGGTTTGCATGAACCGGCAGCAGGTACGATTTTTTCCAGGGAGCAATTTGACACCATCTTTAAAAACCTGATGCAGTCTGCGGACAGGGATTGGGGCGGCTTTGGCCGGGCCCCGAAATTTCCTCAAACTGGTTCCATTCAATACCTGTTGCGGTATCATCATTTTTTTAAAAATGATGAAGCACTTGCGCAGGCTTGTCTCAGCCTGGATAAAATGATTTTCGGCGGGATATATGATCAAATTGGAGGTGGGTTTGCCAGGTACTCCACAGATAATGAGTGGCTGGTACCTCATTTTGAGAAGATGCTTTATGACAATGCATTGCTGGTAATGCTGTTGTCGGAAGCATACCAGGTAACCCACTACGAGAGATACAAGCTTGCTATCCGGCAGACACTTGAATTTATTGAGCGTGAGTTGCTATCACCTGAGGGCGTTTTTTACGCGGCCCTTGATGCAGACAGTGAAGGAGAGGAGGGGAAATATTATGTTTGGCAAAAAGAAGAACTCGATTCGGTTCTTAAAGAGGATGCGGTGTTATACTGCGACTATTATGGCATTACTGAAAAGGGAAACTGGGAGGGGAAAAACATACTGAATGTTCCCGTAGCGCCAGGATTGTTTTGTGAAAAGAAAGGTATTACCCCTTTATTTTTGTCGGAATTGCTGGCACGTTGCAACAAAAAATTACTGGCAGTAAGACAGCGGCGGATTGCCCCTGGTCTTGATAACAAGATTTTACTGGGATGGAATGCCCTGATGAATTCCGCATTCAGCATGGCGTATATGGCTACGGGGGAAGAATCGTACAGAACAAGGGCCATTCAGAATATGGAATTTATTCTTGGCGGGATGGCATCCGGCCCAGGTTTTTTGCACAGCTATAAGAAAGATAAAACAGGTCATCCAGCTTTCCTGGATGACTATGCTTATCTTATTCAATCATTAATTCTTTTGCAGGAAATTACGGGAAATGCAGGATACCTGGATAAAGCACGAACAGTCGTTGATTATGTGCTGGAAGGCTTTTCGGAAGAAGGTTCGGGTTTCTTTTTATTTACCCATGCCGGTCAGGCAGATGTGATACTCCGTAAAAAGGAAATTTATGATGGCGCAACGCCTTCGGGAAATTCCGTCATGGCCGGCAACCTGCTGTATTTATCAGCCGTATTCGATAACAGGGAATGGAAGGATTTGGCATTTAAATTGACCAGTTCCCTGCTGAACATCATTACAAAATATCCGGCTTCATTTTCAAATTGGGCTAATATAGTATTACTAATGGGAATGGGTAGCCGGGAAATTGTTGTCACAGGGGCCAATTTTAACGCCGTCCATTTTGATATTTTACATAATTTCATGCCAGGCAGAATCCTGCAATTATCTTCAGTACCCATTGAGGGCTTCCCCTTATTAGCCGGAAAGCGTTTTGAGAGTCCGCACCTTATTTATTTCTGTGAAAATTACACCTGCAAAAACCCCGTATCTGACCCGGCTGAATTGGCACAACAACTTGAAAACGATTAACCTGTAAAAACCGATATGAAGTTTTATGTTTATGCAATAATACTGCATAATGCTCGTTTAATACGAACGGGGATTTTTACGATTTGACCTTTCAAAATTAATTTCTAAACTTGTAGCTGATGTTGACAAAACATTATATTTGCCGAATACCCTTTAATATTATGAAAATGAAAAACCTGTCCATTCTACTAGCAGTTGCCAGTTTATTTCTCGCAAGCTGTGGTAAATTCGGAAAGTCTTCGAAAGGGTTGCCCAACGATGGCCAACTACACGGAGTTTCCCCCAACAGTAGGTATCAACTTCCCAAGCCTCCGGGTATGGTGTACATCCCACCGGGAACCTTTCACATGGGTCCCAGTGATGAAGATGTAAACTATGCTTATACTGCCCGTAACAAGCAGGTATCCATTAATGGATTCTGGATGGACGCCACCGAGATTACAAACAACGAGTATCGTCAGTTTGTATACTGGGTACGTGACTCTACAGCTGCAAAGTTGATGGGTTATGTAAAAAGCGTGGATGGTGTTGATCAAATCGACTGGAAAAAAGCACAAACAATTAAATGGGGTGATAAATCAACTACCGAAAAAATCGATCAGATGATTGTTACTCCTGAAAATAGGATTTTTGGTAAAAAAGAGCTTGATCCCAATAAGCTTGTTTATCACTCTGAGACTTTTGATACAAAAGAAGCTGCACGCAGAGACAATGCTGGCAAGCCCCGCTCACAGTTTATCACTAAGAAAGATATCCGCATTTATCCCGATACGTTGGTGTGGATTCGTGACTTCTCCTATTCTTACAACGAGCCAATGACCAAGCGTTACTTTTCTCACCCGGCAACTGGTAACTATCCTGTTGTAGGTGTTAACTGGAACCAGGCTACTGCTTTTTGTGAGTGGAGGACCCACTACCTGAATTCCTTCCTTGAATCAAAGAAAAGGGCGCAGGAGTCTGATTTCCGTCTGCCTACAGAAGCAGAATGGGAATATGCAGCTCGTGGCGGCCGTTCACAATCAATGTTCCCCTGGGGTAACTATTACCTGAGAAATAAGAAAGGATGTTTGCTCGCAAACTTTAAGCCTGGTCGTGGTAACTATCCGGAAGACGGTGGTTTCTACACAGTGCGTGCTGATGGATACTGGCCCAACGATTTTGGCCTGTATTGCATGGCGGGTAACGTAGCCGAGTGGACTTCCTCTTTGTATTATGAAGGTGGTTACAACTTCCAGCATGATATGAACCCTGACATTCGCTACAATGCAAAGGATTCTGATCCTCCCCGTATGAAGAGGAAAGTAATTCGTGGTGGTAGCTGGAAGGACGTAGGTTATTTCCTCCAGACAGGTACACGTACATACGAGTACCAGGATACCGCTAAGTCTTACATTGGTTTCCGCTGTGTAATTGATTTGCCGGCTTCGACAGGCCGCCGCTAATTAATTTAACAAGTTGAACAAAATTTTTTACTGACAGGTACGTTTCATAATTGATTTTAAGCAACAAATCAAAACGATATTCTTTTCTCTAAACCCGTTTACAAACTCTAAAAAACGAAAACTATGGCTGGAGTAAGCAGATCAACAGACAAATTAGTAAATGTAATTGTATGCGTGGGCGCTGCAGTTGTAATCTTTGGTGCATGGGCAAAAATCCTGCACTTGTCTTTCGCAAACCAGATGTTGACCATCGGTCTTTTAACAGAAGCTACTATCTTCTTAATATATGCATTTTTACCGCCTCCGGGCCAGGAAATGGCAGCCTTGGCTGAAGCATTGCCAAAAATGGGTAACACCGGCAACCCCGCGCTGAACTCATTGGATAAAATGATGCAGGAAGCAGAAATCACACCTGCTAACCTGAAGAAGCTGAGTGAGGGTTTCCAGAAATTTGGATCTTCCGTAAATCAAATCAAAGACGTTTCTGAAATTGTTACTGCAACTTCAGACTATACAGCTAAAACAAAAGAAGCTACCAACGCACTGGGTGCTATGAAGGATGCTTATCATAAATCTGCTGCAACCATGCAATCTTTCAATGATGCATCAGAATCTACCAAGCAGTTTCATGGCCAGGTTCAGGTATTGACTAAAAACCTGTCTTCCCTGAATACCATTTATGAATTGGAATTGCAGGATACCAACAATCACCTGAAAGCTATGAATAACTTCTACAGCAACCTGGCACAGGCTTCACAGGCTATGTCTGGCAGCGTAGATGATGCCAAGAAAACACAGGAGCAAATTGGATTGCTGGCTAAAAACCTCGGCAATTTGAACCAGGTGTATGGCAATATGCTTAGCGCTATGCAAGGGAGATAAGATAGAGAAAAGAACAGCCATTGTTCGTTCAATATCCGGTCCCATGAAAATTTAAAAGGAAAAACTGTTTAATCAACTTTAATTCTCTGACCCATGTCTTTACCTAAAGAGCCCCGGCAGAAGATGATCAATATGATGTATTTGGTGCTGACAGCATTGCTGGCACTGAATGTATCGAGCGAAGTATTGCAAGCCTTCAAAACCGTAGATAAAAGTATACAAACATCCAACGCATCAATAGATGGTAAAAACAAAACCATTTATGAAGCCTTTGTTGACGAACAAAAAGATCAGCAAACAGCAGCAAAAGCCGCTATTTGGGCACCAAAAGCTGAACAAGTAAGAAAAATGTCGGCTGATGTGACCGTTTACCTCGATGGGGTAAAAAAATTGCTGAAAGAACGGTCTGATTTAAAAGTAGTTGATGGAAAAGAAGATTATAAAGAAGACAACCTGGATGCATCAACAAAACTCTTTACTGAAGAAGAAAAAGGAAAAGAACTGTATGACAGGTTGGCAAAGTATAAAAAGGATGTACTTGATATTTTGAATCCCGATGAGTTCAAAGACAACCCGGTTTTATCTTCAGATATAAAGAAGAAAAAGGAAGAGTTTGAAAAGAACTTCCCTGTGAATCTTAAAGTAGATGGAGAAAGCAAAGAGCCGTATAAAGATTGGGCTTACAAAAACTTTCATATGACACCTACTGTGGCTGCTTTAACCATCCTCAGTAAGTATCAGAACGACGTGAAAAACTCCGAGTCACAAGTGGTGGATTATCTTCATAGCCAGGTAGGAAAGGTGAAACTTGTATTTGACAGGTTCCAGGCAATTGCACAAGCAAGCCGCACATATGCTCTGCCCGGTGACGAAATTGAAATTACGGCTGGTGTAGGAGCGTTCAGTGCTGCTGCCAAACCTAAGATTTATGTAGGAGGTCAATTGCAAAATCTTACAGAAGACGGTACCGCATTATTCAAGACAACAGCCAGTGGTGCTGGCGACCATACAGTTGATGTAAAGATTGAATTTACTAAGCCAGATGGTACTCCGGCAGTAGTCAATAAGCCTGTGAAATATACAGTTGGTACACCTTCTGGTGCATCAGTATTCCTTGAAAAGATGAACGTATTGTATATCGGTGTTGACAACCCAATGACTATTTCTGCAGGTTCTGGCGGAAAGGAGCATATGAGTGTTTCAATTTCTACAGGAACTATTAATTCTGCAGGCGGAGATAGGTTTATCGCTAAACCGACTGCACAAGGACCTGCTAAAATTAATATCAGTGTTAATGGTAAGACTACCTCTTTCGATATGCGCGTAAAACGTCTGCCTGATCCTACTGCCATGGTTGGCGGAAGCAAAGGTGGTGCAATCTCAGCAGCCTTGTTTAAAGCACAGGGTGGTTTGCTCGCAAAATTACTTGAATCAGATTTTGATGCCCGTTTTGATGTGATTGGTTATACAGTAGGTGCTAACGGTGGATCAATACCTGTTTACAGGGAGGTTGTTAACGAAGGACCAAGGTGGGGCAGCAGTGCCGATGCCCTGATTAAGCAGGCAGGCCCAGGCTCTTCCGTATTCTTTGACAAGATACGTGTAAAAGGCCCTGATGGAACTGTACGCGAGTTACCAGGTATATTCTTTAATCTTAAATAATTTCTGATAATAAATTCTGGAGCAATGAAAAACCGAATCATCAAATTGTGTTTGCTGGCATGCGTGTTGGTTATTTGTGCCGGCACAGCGGATGCACAGGCAAAAAGAAGTGCCAAGAAACGTACTTCGTCTAAGAAGAGCACTTCTAAGAATGCTGGTAATGCTGCCGCTACTGTCGCTGCCCCGGCTAAGGATACGACAAAGCCCGTAGTACTGCCAGAACCAGAATTGAACCTGGGTACGATTAAAAAGAGCCTTCGTCCGGATGATGCACTTGAGCGTAACCTGGTGAAAGAAAGGAACCCACTGCCCTACGAGCATATCCGTGAAGATGATGCGGTGTATCGTCAGCGCGTGTGGAGGGAAATTGATGTTCATGAAAAAATGAACCTTCCCTTTGTTTACAAGGCAGATGCTGATAACGGAAACCAGCGTTTTGTAATCATTCTTTTAAATGCTGTAAAAAGTGGTGAAGTAACAGCGTTTAACCCAATTGATGACAGGTTTACAACTCCCATTACTTTAAAGGAAATTACCAAACAATTGATTGGTGAACCTAAGATGCAACAGGTGGTTGACTGGGTTAAGGACCCGACTGGTGCTACAATGAAGGACACCATGATTGTTGAAGAATTTGATCCCAATGCTATTGAAAAGTATTGGATTAAAGAAGACGTTATTTTTGACAAAGAATCATCCAGGCTGCATACGCGTATATTAGGAATAGCTCCTTTGAAAACTATCAGGAACACTGATGGATCATTCAGAGACGTTACCCCGATATTCTGGGTTTACTACCCCGATTTACGCCCTATGCTGGCCAAGTTTGAAGCATACAATGGTAAAAACTACGGTGCAAGGCTGAGCTGGGAAGAAATGTTTGAAAGCCGCATGTTTGCGAGCCGTATCATCAAATCAACCATTGATAACCCGAATGACATGTTTATTCAGAGTTACATCAAAGATCCCATTCTTCGTTTGCTGGAAGGCGATAATATCAAAGAGAAAATCTTTAACTACGAACAGGATCTTTGGTCTTATTAAGACGAAAACATACTTTACACTAAAAGAGCATCGTAATTTTACGATGCTCTTTTTTATTATAAGTAAATGATTTTGACAGAGTAATCACAGAAAAAAATACCCAAATTCATGCATTGGATTGTGGAATATGTTTGCTATTTTTACAACGGTTTTTCATAGGATATTGGATTTTAAAAACGGGGCTGGATTTCTATCCTGGCCCCTTTGTTTTTTAACCCACCGGGTGAAAATAAAGCCATACTATTGAAGCTTTTGATGACCCTATTATCTTTTCTAATTCTTCTTTCGGAATTTCTTTAATACGGTTTACAGATCTGAACTCCTTTAACAACTGGTCAACAGTTGATTTACCAATTCCTTTGATATCTTCCAGCTCATTTTTAAAAGCACCACTGCTTCTTTTCTTCCTGTGAAAGGTAATTCCAAAGCGGTGTACTTCATCCCTGATGCGCCTGATAAATTTTAAACTTTCACCGGTATAGGGCAGCTTCACAGATTCAGCATCGCCGGGAAAAAAAAGTTCTTCCTCATTTTTTGCAAGACCAACTATTGTCATTTTCCCTTGCAGTCCCAATTCCACAATGCTTTCCATAGCTGCACTCAATTGTCCTTTTCCTCCGTCTATAATTACAAATTGGGGAAATGGTTGCTCCTCTTCCTTCAGCCGCTTATACCGCCTGTAAACGACTTCCTTCATGGTGGCAAAGTCGTTTATTCCCTCCACTGTTTTTACATTAAAATGCCGGTAATCTTTTTTGCTGGGCACACCATCCTTAAAGCAAACCATTGCTGATACAGGATAGCTTCCCTGGAAATTTGAATTATCAAAGCATTCAATATGGACTGGTAAATCCGGCAATTGCAAATCTTCCTGGAGTTGATACAGTACTTTTTTCTTTTCCATGTCAGACTTTCCTTCCAGCTTCAGTATTTTCTTTTTCCTGATTTCTTCTTTGAAATAGTTGACATTCTTCTCGGAAAGCTCCAGCAGCTTTTTTTTATCTCCTCCCCTGGGAACCGACAGTTGTATTCCTTCTTCGGGGTATTCAATATCAAATGGAACAATAATTTCTGACGAAAGGCTATTAAACGACTGGCGTAATTGTGATATGGCAAATGCCAGCACCTCTTTGTCATCTTCTTCCAGGTGCGTTTTTAACTGAATGGTATGTGTTTGCACAATGGTACCATTTTGCACCATCAGGTAATTGACAAATGCATCGTCGCCATCTTTCAATATTGAAAATACATCTACATTGGAAAGATGCCTGCTTACAATGACAGATTTGGATTGGTAACTTTCAAGATGCTCGATTTTCTTTCTTATCAACTCGGCTTTTTCGAATTGCATTGCCTCTGCGTAACTCCTCATTTCTGCTTTGAAATGCTGGATGACAGGCGAGAGATTTCCTTTCAGAATATTTCTTAATTGTTCAAGCCCTGCTTTGTAATCTTCTGGTGTTTGTTTTCCTTCGCAGGGACCCTTGCAATTGCCAAGATGGTATTCGAGACAAACACTGAACTTCCCTTTTTTGATATTTTGTTCTGTCAGGTTCAACTTGCAGGTGCGCAACTGGATATTTTGTTTGATAAAATTCAGCAGTTCCCTGACTTTTCCAACGGATGTAAATGGGCCTAAATAGTCAGAGCCATCATTAATTTTCTTCCTGGTCAGGAAAACTCTTGGAAAAGGCTCTTTCTTGATGACGATATAGGGAAAACTTTTGTCGTCCTTCAAATCAATATTGTACTTGGGCTGGAATTCTTTTATCAGTGAATTTTCGAGAAACAAAGCATCCTGTTCAGAATCGACAATGGTGAATTCTATGTGGTGAATCCGTTTTACGAGTTCGTGTGTTTTGTAATTGGTAAAAGTCTTGGTGAAATAGGAGCTGACCCTTTTTCGAAGGCTTTTGGCTTTGCCTACATATATAAGTTTGTTGGTATTGTCGAAGTATTTATAAATACCCGGGTTGAAAGGGATTGTATGTGCAATTTGCTGAAACTCCTGCGAAGTCATGTATAAAAGCGATTTCTGCGCGAAGATCGGAAGAAAACTTTAATCAGTCGGGTCCCAAATAAATTTGACCTGCTGCTGTGGAAGAACCTTGTCCCCGATTTTCTTTTCGGTTGTAATTTGAAAATTATGATCAGTTTTCCAATACAGTTTTTGGCTAATTAGGGTATCGTTACTGGCCCATGATTTTTCCATGAATACGGCGCTGACCTTATCATTTAATACCGGGTCAGGTTTAATATACACGTTTATCGTTTTCAACGGCAATTCTGTGTGTGTAGTGGTGAAGATGAGCGTCACCGAAGGAATACTTTGATCAGCAATGCTTGTTTCCGTGTAAAAAGATTTTATACCCGGATCATTGATATCTGGTTTCAAAAATGCCTGTGCTGATGCCCTGAGTTCATCATCTGTTGTAGCTGATACGGTTGCTTTCTTGTTTATCGTGATTTCCTTTGTGACAGGAGGTTTTAAAGAATCGATGATTTTAAGCTGACCACCGATGAAATCGGTAACGGGGAAAAAGCTGGCTGAAGTAGTATCTGCCGAAGGAACTGTCGTTTTTGCCTGGTCTGGCTGATGGTTTTTACAAGCCGCGAGTAACATGATGATTACCGGATAAAACACATATTTGTTCATGCCCTAAAAATACACACATTACAATAAAAAAGCTGCCTGGATCCAGGCAGCCATCCATATTTTTACCCGCTTATTTTATCGTTTTGGAAACACCCAGTTTAAAGCCAAACTCTGTCAGGTATTCCCTGATGCCATAATCGTTGGTGTAGCTTGAAAGAAGCTGATAACGGAATTGCGGACCCAGTTGCCATTTAAGACCACCCATTTTATAGGAAACAAAAGCCTCAAAGTTTGTATGTACATTGAACTTACGTGCAAGGTCAGGATTTTGAATGTAATTCTTATAGTCAGAAGAAAGCAGGTATGAATTACTGCTTATCAGGTAAGTTGGCTGGACAGAAGCTGCGATGCTAAACTGAAGGCGCTTGCTGCCAAGTAATTTCAACTCAGCCCCGATGGGAACAGATAGTTGAAAGTACTGGTTCTGCAGTTGCTCGGGATAATAACCATCAAAATTCCTGATAGAAGTATAATTAGATACCGTATCGGCAATTGGAGAACTATTGTTCAGAGCAATGGAAGCTTTTTCAGCATGATAGTTATAGGCGTCTATATAGTACCTGGAATAGTTTAACTGGGCACCTGCATAGAAGCTAAGGCTGTTGGATACATTGTACTGAACCTTTGTTCCCAGCTCAAAGCCAATGGCAGGTTTGTGCCTTACATAATTATCAATATTGTTATCAAAGTTTATTGCGACAGGAACGTATTTGGAATTCCGGTTCAGGTTTGACAACCTCCTGTAACTAACAATCGGGCTGGCGTACAACTGAACATTCCATTTGTTTTTCTCGGGCGCTATATTGGGAGCGGCATCATCATTTTGTATAGCCGGCTTGTTGTTTCGCGGTTTTTTAATAGTAAGCGCTGGTAATGGGAGTGCCAGTGCTATCCTGGTTGCTTCACTGAGATTTGTCTTACCGGTATAATCAAACTCATTTCCTGACGGCAAACTTCCATTTTCAATTACCTGAACGCTGGTTTCGTCGTTATAAGCGTCTTCAGTATTGTTGGGTAAACTGCTGTTTGAAATATCATTGATCTTTTGCAAATGAGACCGGCCGGTGTTTAATGATGAAGCAGTTGGTTTATTGGGTGCAAGAATAATAACTGGTGATTCAGTTGCAGAAATAGTAGTGAAACTGGTATTGGCGGCTGAAGTTTGTGAAATGCTTTCATTCACTTTTTGGGCCACCCTGGCGTAATTGCTCAGGAATATCTCCCTGCTAACAATTAAGGTAGAAGTTATAAGCAGTAACAAAAGTCCGACTGTAAACCATCTTCTCCGACTGTGAAGGGAACTGTAAACATTACTCCACACCCGTTCCGACGGGTATAATTTATATTGATCGGCTTTTTGTTTTAAAAACTCTTCAAAATCATCATTGTAAAAGTTGCGCTCCATTGCCAGGGTATTTTGTGTACGGATTTCGTCTTACTACAAGGTTCTTCATATGCTTTACAGATTATAAAGGCACCAATTATCCTCCAAAAGCTGCGAGAACATCGATTTTCCTGGTCGGCTTTTGCAGGATTTTTTTCCTTACCAGTATATCTTCCAGCATTTGTTTAGCTCTTGTGTACTGAGATCTGCTGGTGCTTTCTTCGATATCCAGCATATCTGCAATTTCCTTGTGTGAATAGCCTTCAATTGCGTACAAGTTCAAAACGGTCCGGTAACCAATCGGCAAAATCCTGATACACTCAACCACCTGTTTGGCCTGAACAATAGAAGGAACACTTTCTTCACGAACCTGCACCGCCGTCGCGTGTATAATATCCACGCTCTCATTGAATTTTTTATTCTTCTTCAGGTTATTAATGCAGGTATGAACAATTATCCTTCTAACCCACCCCTCAAATGCCCCCTGGTTTCTGAAAGTATGTATCTGCGAAAAGACTTTGATAAACCCTTCCTGCAGCATATCTTCAGCATCTTCACGGTTGTGCGCAAAACGATAACATACTGCCAGCATTTTAGGGCTGTACCTGTTGTACAATTCCCTTTGCGCCACAGCATTATTTTGTAAACAACCTTGTAAAATGGCTTCCTCGGTCATGGGGGACGTTTGGTTACCCGTAAGGTAAGACAATTTTATATATCCATCGCTGCTTCGTTTGTCAAAAAACTGTCAGCAGAAATTAGAAATTTATACGGTGTTTTTTGATTCTGGTAAAATTCTATTATAAAATCGGGAGAATGGTGAATTTTTTCAAACAAGATCATTCCGGAGGCAAATAGTTTTTAAAGTAAATGCCTTTTTGTTTCCAAAAAAAGCCGGGCCTGCATTTAACCGGCAGATTATCTCTTTTTCCGCAGGAGGCTGTCCATGGGATATTTTTGCTTCAGCTCTTCCCTGATGCTTTCAGCCCATGCCGTTAACTTCTGCTTTTGATCGGCCGTTAAGATGGCATCTTTATGGATCCAGGTATAACTATTCAGGGGCATTTCATCATCTTTCACCAGTTTCACCACTTCTTCCATTTTATTGTATTGCCTGCGTGGTGAAAAAGTTTTGAACTCATCAAAATTGAGTTCTCTTTTACCTTCCTGTATGTGGCTATCGAGCCACCAGGCAACAGGCTGTACTTTGGAATACCAGGGATAAACCGTGTTGTTTGAATGACAATCATTGCAACTGGTTGCAAGGATTTGCTTTACATCTTCCGGCGTTGTATAAGCTGCCGCCACTGCATTGGGGGATGGTGTAGTGCTGATGTTTTTTCCCGGTCTGAAAAATTGAATAACAATCAATGCAAACAAAAGGAAAAGCAGGATTTTTTTAAACATGTTGGTATTTTTTGGGATGGGAAAATGCTACTGCTAAGTTTGTATAACCAGGATGATATAAAAATGATTTACATCAACAGTTCATTTTTCCTGACGAATTAAATCAATATTTCGCCTGTCATTTCCCTGGGAACGGGCAATTGCATCATCGTCAAAATGGTCGGTGCCAGGTCGCCAAGTTTACCATTCTTAACCTTACCCTTGAACTCATTGTCAATAATAAAAAATGGCACCAGGTTCATAGTATGCGCTGTATTGGGTGTGCCATCTTCATTAATCATATAATCGGCATTGCCATGGTCGGCAGTAAGAAAAGTAGTATAACCGTTTTTCAGTGCAGCGGTCACCACGCGTTCCACACATTTGTCAACTGTTTCAGCCGCTCTTATTCCTGCAGAGAAAACACCGGTATGTCCTACCATATCGGCATTTGCAAAATTCAGGCAAATAAAATCACAGGTCTTGTTTTCAATTTCGGGTATGATGGCATCGGTTACTTCGAAAGCACTCATCTCCGGTTTCAAATCATAGGTAGCGACTTTTGGAGAAGGGATCATGATTCTTTTTTCCCCGTCAAAGGGCACTTCTCTTCCACCACTAAAGAAAAAGGTAACGTGCGGATATTTTTCAGTTTCAGCAATACGGATCTGTTTCAGGCCATTTTGTGCCAGTATATCGCCGAGGGTATTCTTCAGATCATCATTTTCAAAAATTACTTCCACGTTTTTAAAACTGTGATCATACTGTGTCATCGTGGTATAGTGCAGTTTCAATGTATGCATCTCCTGTTCTGGGTGATTGGCCTGTGTAAGCACTTCAGTAATTTCACGGCACCTGTCTGTACGGAAATTGAAACATAAAACTGCATCTCCATCTTTTAACGTGGCCAAAGGAAGCTGATCTTCGCCAACAATAACAGTGGGTTTAATAAATTCATCCGTTACATTTTTTGCATAGGAATTTTCCACCGCTGCAATAGCATCGGTAGCTTTTTCGCCAACGCCTTTTACCATTGCGTCATAGGCAAGTTTAACCCGCTCCCAGCGCTTATCCCTGTCCATGGCATAATAACGACCATTAACTGTTGCAATTTTTCCAACGGAATTGTTGAGATGACCCTGCAGGTCTTTGATAAAACCCAGGCCGCTTTTGGGATCTGTGTCACGGCCATCTGTAAACGCATGAACAAATACGTTGCTAAGTCCTTCCGATTTACATACGTCTATAATTGCTTTTACATGGTTGATATGAGAATGCACCCCACCATCGCTTAACAAACCGAGCAGGTGTAAAGGCTTTTTATTGGTTTTTGCGTAGCGGATACTTTGCAGTAAAACTTCGTTTTTAGCAAATGAGCCATCCCTGATGGCTACGTTGATGCGCTGCAATTCCTGGTATACGATCCGTCCGGCACCCAGGTTTAGGTGACCCACTTCGCTGTTTCCCATCTGGCCATCGGGAAGACCAACGGCCTCACCACAGGTTACCAGGGTGGCATGCGGGAATTTGTTATATAAACTGCTCACAAACGGTACATTAGCGTTCTGAATGGCATCGGCCGACTTAACTTTCCCCAGGCCCCATCCGTCCATAATTATCAGTATTACTTTCTTCTTTTCCATGCCTTAAAACTACGGCATTTTCTGTTTACTGGCCCTGATTAGCCGCCTAACACCCTTCCTGTCAGCCTATTTATGCACCAAAATGGCAAGTTGGCATATTTTTAGTTGCTATTGAAGTACCCATCCGCAGCCCTCCTGAAGACGAACGCTATCATGAAAACGAAAGAGGTTAATTTATGAAAAACTACCTGGGGCTTATATTATTATCAGTCACTTTTTTAGTCACTTCTTCCTTCCATGCAAGGCCCCTAAGCGGCGGTATGGAAATGGAAGATATACTGGTTGCCTTAAAAGCAGGCAATGCAGCCCAGCTTTCCCGCTATTTTGATAACCGGGTAGACGTGAGCCTGCCGGATAAAAGCGATAATTACAGCCGCACACAGGCTGAGATGATCCTTAAAGACTTTTTCAATACCAACAACGTTCGCAGTTTCGAAATAAAATACAAGGGCGAGAACAGCAATGGTTCCAAGTATTGCATTGGTACATTGCTTACGAAGAATGGGGACTACCGGACCAAGTTATTTATGAAACAAAAAGGCACTACGCAGGTATTGCAGGAAATCGCATTTCAACCTGTTGAATAATATTATTTCTCCTGAAAGACCTAAGGCCTGCAACGAAAGTTGCGGCCTTTTTTGTTTTATGCATTTGCCTATAGGGTTATCTTTGTTTCATGCACACGTATGACGAACAGTTGGTACAATTGATTAAGGCAGCCTTGAAGGAAGATATACAGGATGGCGATCACTCAACGCTTTCCTGCATACCACCCGATGCAAAGGGGAAGGCTGTTTTGAAAATAAAACAGGATGGTTTGCTTGCGGGAATGGATGTAGCGCAAAAGATATTTCATTATAAAGAACCGTCCGCTGTTTTTATACCTAAAAAAAATGATGGTGATGCGATGAGCCCCGGGGATACCGCTTTTGAAGTGGAGGCATCTGTGTATAGCATTCTTCAATGTGAAAGACTGGTGCTGAACTGTATGCAGCGCATGAGCGGCATTGCCACACTTACCCGTCAGTATGCCGATAAAATAAAAAACTATCCCGCCAAAATCCTGGACACCAGGAAAACAACACCCAATTTCCGTTTGCTCGAGAAAGAAGCCGTGCGGATTGGTGGCGGACTCAATCACCGCATGGGATTGTACGATATGATAATGCTTAAGGACAATCATATTGATTATTGCGGCGGCCTGCAGCCTGCCATAGAACGTGCCTATGCCTATACGCAACGACTGAAACCAGGTATGAAAATAGAAGTGGAAACGAGATCGGTGGAAGATGTCATTAAAGTAGTGGCCATTGGGAAAGTAGATCGGATCATGCTCGATAATTTTACACCGTCGCAAATTGAAGAGTCGCTAAAGATTATCAATGGGAAGTTTGAAACAGAAGCGAGTGGTGGCATTAGCCTGGATAATATTGAATCATACGCAAAGACGGGTGTAGATTTTATCAGCATCGGCGCGTTGATACACCAGGCAAGGAGCCTTGATTTAAGTTTGAAAGCGGTAGTAGTATGAATATGTGGAAATGTGAGCATGTGCAAATGAAAAGATAGAATACAATAATGGTTAACAGAATTGACAATGAGTAAGAAAAATAAACCGGATGCCAGGGGATTTGTGTTTAGCACCGACCCGAATTTTTCTTTTGAAGAAGAAAAAGAATCTGTAGAAACCCTGGCTCCCAAACAACAGCGGTTAAGAATTCGTCTCGATACAAAACACCGGGCTGGTAAAGCCGTTACACTGGTGGAAGGGTTTATTGGTACAGATGAAGACATAGAAGATCTTGGAAAGAAATTAAAAAGCTTTTGCGGTACAGGTGGTTCAGTAAAGGATCATGAAATCATCGTACAGGGTGATCACCGCGACAAAGTACTACAGTGGCTGCTGAAAAACGGGTATACTCAATCAAAGAAAATATAAACCAGTTGGTACAATCATTACTGGTATTGATTATCACTTCAGCCATTGTAGCCGTTGCCAGCTTTGTATTGTACGCAAGGGCGAGGATGAAAGAGGATAACAGGAAGGAAAAAATATACGTTACTATTCATTATACTGCCATGACAATACTCTGCCTGCTTGGCATTGTTTATTTGTTTATCATGGTAAATGCCGACAACTAATTTGCAAAAGTTTATCCCTGGAAATTAATTTTTCGATGGCTGCCGTCACAATAAGGTTTGTTTTGTGAAGCGCCGCAACGGCATAAGGCAACCGTACCTTTTTTTGTCTCTTCTGTTCCGTCTGATTTTTTTACCACCACATCGCCTTTCACCAGTAGAGGGCCGTTAGGTGTACATTCAATGATATTTCCGGGTGGAACAGATGCTGCAATATCTGAGGGTAAAGCTTCATTGTTCATTATATAGCTCAGCGCCCCACTGGGGCATTTCTTTACCTGCTCTATAATTTTTTCAGTTGTGGCTGCATCGGGTACTATCCATGGCCTTCGGGTGGGATCAAATACTTCCCGTAAACCCTTCCAGCAATTGGTGGAATGAATACAGGTATCCGGTTTCCAGATAATGGTGATGTCGCCATTGGAATATTTAAAAGTCTTTTGCATGGTGCGTGTTTTGCCGTGATCAAGTTACGCCAAATTTAGCGACGCTTCCGCGCTTGTTAAATGGAATAATATGTAAGAGAAATGGCACCCATTTACGAGTGCCATTCATTTATATTTTAAAAAAATACCTGATTATTGTCCCTGTGCCAGTGAATAGGCTTTCTTATCGCCCCATTTATTCAGTAGCTCCGAAGAACATATTTTAAAATTGCCGCTCAGGCTCACATACAGGCCAAGTATATCCTGCTGGTTGAGTGGCTCATCGTCGATGCTTTCAAAACGAACATTGTATTGGTTGACGAGATTGGTATATACCGATCCTGTAGGCCATACCTGTGTACCACGGTTGCTGATGTTGACTAGTTTGAATTTCACGCCTGCATGACGCTGGCATTTATGGGCAATGGCTTGTGGCTGTTCATTGCTTTCAATAAACATATCAACACCAATGATGGTTTCATTAATAGACTCATTAGATTCCATCATGGAGTTTTGCTGCAGTTTAAATGGTGTTGGTGTACCCGGATGATTCGGTACAACAGGTTTTGCATTGAATTTTGGTTGTTTTCCCAGGTTGCCGATTATCGCTTGTGCAAAGGCGGTAGTGTTGACAGATGCTGTTGATTTGTCACCAAAGTCGCCGGTATGAACGCCACTTTCCAATGTATACAGCAGGGCATTTTCAATAATGGCAGCATTGCTGGTTAGACCTACGTGTTGCAGCATAGAAATACCACTCAGCAGCAGCGCGGTGGGGTTGGCAATATTCTTTCCGGCAATATCCGGTGCTGTCCCATGTACCGCTTCGAATATGGAAATGTGATCGCCAATATTGGCCGAAGGCGCGAAACCAAGTCCGCCTACGAGGCCTGCACACAAGTCTGATACTATGTCACCCTGCAGGTTGGTCAGCACAACCACATCAAATGTATCGGGCCGGGTGACGAGTTTCATACAGAGATCATCGACAATGATATCATCTGATTTTAATTCAGGGTATTCTTTGGCCACTTCATAAAAGCATTCCAGGAATAGTCCATCCGTTAGTTTCATGATGTTGGCTTTGTGACCACAGGTTACCCGTCGTGCTTTTTTTTGCCTCGCCATTTCAAATGCATAGCGGATTACCTGCAAACTTCCCGGGCGGGTGATGAAGCGGCGGCTTAGTGCCACATCGTGGGTAAGCATGTGTTCGATTCCACCATAGGTATCTTCAATATTTTCCCTTACCACAGTAATATCAATGGGAATTCCAGCTTTACTAAATACGGTATCCACACCATGCAGCGTTTGGAACACACGTTTATTGGCATAGGTATTCCAGGTTTTCCTGGCGGTTACGTTGACGCTTTTTACACCTTTTCCTTTAGGCGTTTCCATGGGGCCTTTGAACAACAATCCCAGTGACTCTATCGACTGTTGCGCCTCGGGTGTCATTCCGTTTGAAAAGCCCTTGTCGAAAACCCATTTGCCCATGTCCACAAATTCGTATTCCAGTGGTACCTCATTGGCCCTGAAAACGGTGAGCACGGCATCCATGATTTCCGGTCCGATTCCATCCCCTTTTGCAACAGCTATTTTCATATTGATATTATTAAAATTTAAAATAAAAAAACCGGGTAAGCAGCGCAAAATTAGGCGTACTTGTCAAGACTTCCGGCTGACAACCAACAAAAATTATTAGCTCCGGCCTATTTTACGTAACTTCAGCCGGCAAACAAATTCCTATGGTCTCCAAAGTTTCCGAAGGCATAGAGATTAGCGTTGAAACATTCTACCAGCCAGACTATTCCAACCCGATCCAGTCTGAGTTCATGTTTGCGTACCGAATTACCATCGAAAACCGTAACCTGTTTCCCGTAAAACTTCACCGGCGGCACTGGCAGATTTTTGACAGCAATGGCCAGAACCGCGAGGTAGAGGGGGAAGGTGTAGTGGGTGTACAGCCTACACTCAATCCAGGTGAACGTTACCAGTATGTAAGCGGTTGCAACCTTCGCACCGAAATGGGCAGGATGACCGGTACTTATCAAATGGAGAACCTGCTTAATAAAAAGATATTCGAAGTAAATATCCCTTCCTTCGAAATGGTGGTTCCTTTCAAATACAATTAATCATTTTCACGGTTAATTATTCATTTATCACATTCATGGGTTTGTTCTTATTTTTTGGGGATTGCATACTTGTACCGCTGTATAATTAAACAAAAAAGCTGCCGCAGTAAGCGAACAGCTTTAAAAAATTGAGAAATGTTAAATTATCCCATTTTTGTTTTCTTAATACCAACACGGTAAAGCGTAAATCCCATTATGAGGAAAAATAATAAGCCGATAAAATAGTAACCATTTGTTCCAAACATACTATTTAGTGAATGTTCTGTATTTAATTTTTCCAGCCATTTGCTGATTTTATCGCTGGCCAGCAGGAAGGCAACGATGACTCCCGCTAGTGCCCCACCTGCCACCAGCCCGGTGGCAAATAAATTGCCCTTGCCAAGATCTTCTTCTTCAGCAGCTACGACTTCACCACTCTTTTTCTTTTTATGATCGACAATACCCCGAATGGCTCCGCCAATAAATATTGGTAATGTTGTCGCCAGCGGAAGATAAATACCTATGGCGAAACTCAAGGCCTTGATGCCGCAGAGTTCCATCACCACAGCAATGCATACACCTACCAGTACAAACTGCCAGTCAAGGTTAAAAGAAAGAATACCTTTTATCAATGTGGCCATCAAAGTACCCTGTGGCGCAGGATAAGTGTCGGTACCAATAGCATGATGAATATTCTGGCGCAACATCTCTTGTGTTGGCGTGTCCAGTACTTTAATTGTAACACCGATGGCAATGGAAGAAACAATAGCACCTACAAATAAAGCCAGTTGCTGGTTGCGCGGTGTGGCGCCGACAATATAACCGGTTTTCAAATCCTGTGATGTTGCCCCAGCGTTGGCAGCCGCTATACAAATCATGCCACCGACAACAAGCGCCATCGGTTCATATACTTTACCTGTCCAGCCAACTGCAATAAAGATCAAACAGGTGCCCATGATGGTAGCAATGGTCATTCCACTGATGGGGTTATTGGAGTTACCAATCAACCCCACTATCCTGGAAGAAACAGTTACAAAAAATGCCCCGAATATGACAACAAGAATACTAACCAGTAAACTGCTAAAACCTTTTCCGGGTAACTGGGGCAATACAGCCATGAGTATGATTAACACAAGACTTCCGATGCCAACTATTTTGACAGACAAATCGCGGTCAGTACGTTTAACGGCTTCGGATGAGCCACCTTCTTTTAATGAACCAACACTGCCTTTGAAGGATGAAATAATGGTGGGAATTGTTTTGATCAGGGTGATAAATCCACCAGCCGCAACCGCACCAGCACCAATTTGTCGTACGTAGGCGCGATAAATGGCTGCGGAATAATCAGTGAAAGTATGCGTAGCCGCGCTCCATCCACCGGGACCACCATCAGAAGTTATGGAAGTAAGATATCCTAATTTGACCAGTTGCGCTGCTATCAAATCAGGTGGTACCAGCGATGCCAGTAACGGTATAAACACAAACCAACTGAGTACACTTCCCGCTACGAGCACGCCGGCGATTTTTGGCCCGACGATGTACCCAACACCCATATACTCAGGTGTAATTTCACCCGTAATTTTTGCTGAAGGGAAATATTTATTGGCCTGCTTCGTCATGTAAAAGGGGGTTTCCGCAATAACATGAAATATTTTTTGCAGCAGTGCATAGGCAAATGCAAAACCAAGACCCATAAATGCTGTCTTTGCGAAGTCACCACCTTTTTCACCTGCTTTTAATACCGATGCACAGGCAGTGCCCTCCGGGTAAGGAAGCACACCATGTTCCTTTACGATCAGCGAACGCCGTAGCGGTATCATCATTAATGTACCCAGTATACCACCAAATATGGCTAGCACAAGAATGGTCCCGTAATCAAAATAATTAGCGCTATCTTTTTCACTCAGGAATAAAAAACCGGGAAGTGTAAATACTACCCCGGCTGCTATGCTTTCACCCGCACTACCTGTTGTTTGAATAATATTGTTTTCAAGAATAGTCGTTTTAAGAAACAAACGGCTAAGGGTAATCGCCATTACGGCAATCGGTATGGAAGCAGATACGGTCAATCCTGCCTTTAATGCAAGGTAAACGGTAGCAGCTCCGAATATGATACCAAATGCAGCGCCTGTAAGAACTGACTTAATGGTAAACTCCGCCATATTTGTTTCGGGGGCAACGAAGGGCTGAAACTTTTTTTCAGACATGACAATGGTTTTGCGTTTGAATTAGAAAGGTAGTAAAATTTAATAATTAGGTTTTGAAACTCAATTTTTCTGTTATCTTTAAATCTTTCAAATAACTGTTTATGGCCGATACGACAGGTACAACAAAGGCTGCGTTACCAAGGGCAATTCCATATATCATAGGCAATGAAATTGCAGAACGATTTAGTTTTTATGGATTGCGTTCTATTATGGTTACATTTCTGGCTTTTCATTTTTTTCATGCGCAGGATGCTTCTATAGAAAAAGTGGCATTTGCAAATGCCAATAAAACATCACATCTGTTTGTTACGCTTGCTTATTTTATGCCAATGGTAGGTGGCATTATGGCCGACTGGTTCTTTGGTAAATTCCGGGTAATATTATTTGTATCCATCATCTATACTTTTGGGCATTTTCTTTTATCGGTTTCCATTGATAACCTTACCATATTCGAAGCCGGCCTGATAATTATCGCTTGCTGTGCCGGTGGTATCAAATCCTGCGTATCGGCCAATGTGGGGGATCAGTTTGACAAAACCAATATTCACCTCTTGTCAAAAGCATATGGCTGGTTTTACATGAGTATCAATACAGGTGGCACACTCGCTCCATTGCTGATACCGATATTATATGATCAGTTCGGGCCTGAAATTGCATTTGGTGTACCGGGTATTTTAATGGCCATTGCGACGATGGTGTTCTGGCTGGGAAGAAAAAAATATGTAAAGGTACCTCCTTCGGGTATTAAGAAACAGAACTTTGTTACCATCTCGCTGTATGCACTCACAAAACTTTTCAACCGGAAACCCGGTCAAAAATTATGGGATGCCGTGGGTGAAAAATATGCTGCTGCATCCATCGACGGAACCCGCGCAGTGTACCGCATACTGATGGTATTTGCCTTTACGCCCATCTTCTGGGCACTATGGGATCAAAACCTTTCGGAGTGGGTGTTACAGGCTACCAAACTTGATCTGACTGTCGTGGGTAAAGTGAAAATATTACCCCAGCAAATAAATTTTATCAATCCATTGTTCCTTGTATTGCTGGTACCCGTATTCAACAACTATATTTATCCGTTTTTTGAAAAAATGGGGTTAAAGCCAACGCCATTGCGGAAAATTGGGGCGGGGCTGATACTGGTCGGCGTTTGTTTTGTGATCATTGCCTTGCTGCAGGAAAGTATTGATAAAGGAGGTCACCCTACTGTTTGGTGGCAGTTCCTGGCATATATCATACTTGCCGCATCTGAAATACTGGTTTCGGTCACCTGCCTGGAATATGCTTATACGCATTCACCGGCATCCATGAAAAGTACGATGAGCGCATTGTACCTGCTGGGTATTTCCATGGGCAATTATTTTGATACACTGGTAAATGGAAGTATTGCCAATGGCGGTTTCTTTTCAAAATTTGAAGGGGCGCGTTATTACTGGTTTTTTGCCGAAGTATTGGTTGTATTTATCATTTTATACCTGTTTGTGTCAAGAAAAATTCCTGAGAAAAATTATGTAGCTGAATCTGCCGGTACCTGACAATTATCAGAAATGTTTACGATGTTTCGAGGATCGATGTGGGACGCCATCAGCAAGTTCTCAAAAAATAAAAGGGATAATTATACTTTTCTTTTGCCTTTCATCTATTTTTGTTTCCGGTAGCAGCTAAAAAAATATGTATTTCGCATCGCTTCGCCTTATGGAAATACAAATCTAACAAAATGAAGATCCTTATACTTGGTTCAGGCGGTCGCGAGCATGCGCTCGCGTGGAAAATGAAACAAAGCCCTTTGTGCAGCCAACTGTTTATTGCTCCCGGCAACGGCGGTACAGCCTTACTTGGCAAAAATGTAGCACTCAATACCAGCGATTTTACTGCGATAAAAGACTTCTGTATCAAAGAAGCGATCGAAATGGTGGTGGTAGGCCCTGAAGAACCATTGGTCAATGGAATAGTTGATTTTTTTCAATCGGATGTAGCACTTCGCGCAGTGATGGTGATAGGGCCTTCCAAATATGCGGCGCAACTGGAAGGCAGCAAGGCATTTGCCAAGACTTTTATGCAACGGCACGACATTCCTACCGCAGCTTACCGTGAATTTGATGTCAATTCATATGAAGAAGGTGTTCATTATTTGCGCAACCACAACCTTCCGATTGTATTAAAGGCAGATGGTTTGGCCGCAGGCAAGGGTGTATTGATTTGCCAGAACCATATAGAGGCTATGGCTGAATTTGAACTGATGATCCAACGCAGCAAATTTGGTGAAGCCAGCAAAAAAGTAGTCGTGGAGGAATTTCTCGATGGTATTGAATTAAGTGTATTTGTCCTCACGGATGGAAAAAATTACGTGGTATTACCTGAAGCAAAAGATTATAAGAGAGTAGGGGAAGGCGATAAAGGGCTGAATACTGGTGGTATGGGCGCTGTAAGCCCGGTACCGTTTGCTGACGATGAGTTTATGGAAAGAATTGAAGAATATATTGTCAAACCAACCATCGAAGGCATTAATAAGGAAAAAATGGATTATAAGGGCTTTGTATTTATTGGCCTGATTAAGGTGGATGATCAGCCTTATGTAATTGAATACAATTGCCGCATGGGTGATCCGGAAACGGAAGTAGTAATACCCAGGTTGAAAAATGACCTGGTGGAATTATTTGTGGCAACCGCCAAACAGGAACTCGACAAAATAAAGATTGAATGTGACGATCGTTATGCCTGCACTGTAATGGCGGTGAGTGGCGGCTACCCCGGTGAATTTGAAAAAGGATTTGAAATAGAAGGCCTGGAAAACAATGCAGGCGACGACAGCCTCATTTTTCATGCAGGAACCAAACGTGCATACGATGCCGTATTGACCAATGGTGGCAGGGTTTTATGTGTTACTTCATTTGGTGATTCAGTCATGGAAGCTGTGAACAAATCAAAGGAAGTGCTGGAAGGGATTAATTACGAGAACATGTATTACCGGAAAGACATTGGCTACGAATTTGCCTGATATATTGCATTGACATTATTTAGTTTTTCTTTTGCCACTGTTATAAGCAGTGGCATTCTTATTTTTGCACAAACGATGCTTATGCCCGGTCCGGTACATTACAGCGATTACCTGCAATTGGATAAGATTTTAAATGCACAGTTTCCTGAAAGTGATAAACACCCGCCAGCCGCACACGATGAAATGTTGTTTATCGTCATACACCAGTCGTACGAATTATGGTTTAAACAATTGTTGTATGAAGTAGGCTCGGTAAATGATATCATGCTGAAACCTGCGCTGAACGACAATTCCCCCGAATTACAAACTGTTGTGCACCGGCTGTCGCGGTGTATCAGCATTCTTAAAGTACTGGTTCACCAGATCGATATCATGGAAACGATGACACCGATGGATTTTCTCGACTTCCGCGACCTGTTGCGGCCCGCATCCGGGTTTCAAAGTGTACAATTCAAACTGCTGGAAGCAAAACTAGGATTGAAATACGAGCAGCGTTACGGGCAGGAGTATTATGTTTCACAATTAAGAAAGGAGGAAGTTTCTACTGTTAAAAAAGGAGAAGTAGAAAGATCGCTGCTTGATCTTGTCAACGCGTGGCTGGAGCGGATGCCTTTTTTTGATGAACAGGAGAACTGGAAAGATTTTGTAAGTATGGGGTATGAAGAAAATATGCCGGTTTACTGGACTACTTACCGTACATGCCTGAAAAAAAGTTTAGCAGATGTGGAATCGGCCAACCTTGGGGCATTTGATAATTTGTTTGTTAAAGATGATCCATCAAGGCAATTATCAGCCAAGGCAAACCGTGCCGCATTGTTCATAATGTTGTATCGTGGTTACCCGATATTGCAACTTCCCTTCCAGTTATTAAACAGTTTACTCGAAATAGATGAACAGTTAAGTACCTGGCGGTACCGGCACATGAATATGGTGCACCGCATGATAGGTACACGAATTGGTACTGGCGGAAGCAACGGAAGGGATTACCTGAAAGCTGCGCTGGACAAGCATTATATCTTTAAAGAAATTGCCATGCTGACCAGTTTCCTGATAGAAAGAAAAATGCTGCCACAGTTAAGCAGTGATATGGAACGGCGGCTTGGGTTTGTACACTAAATCAGTTAAAACGCTTTTCCCCGGAGATAACCCTGAATGGTTTGGAAAAGAAATCATCCACAGTTTTATTAAACTCGTCTTTATATACAATGGGTGTGCTATGACCTGAGTTGGGCAATATCCATAAATAAGATTTCTGAATATTTTTATAGATAAGCATGGTATGTTCTTCGCGGATAACATCGTGATCACCCCCGATTATCAGCGACGGGACTTTTATGGTATGCAAATCGGCTAATGGAATATGCGGTTCGTCCAAAAGCAGCCGTATCAATTTCCAGTTGTTCTTTTCGCGGGCTGTTTTATTGGTTTTATTTTTCAGGGAAGTATATTCCGGTTTTACAAGGTCAATCACTTCGGGTTGAACAGCACTGGTATCGGGAGAAAGATTGGCACCGGTCACTGCCAGTTTTTTTACTTTCTCCGGGTGGCGGATGGCCAGTAACAAACCATTGATACCACCATCACTCCAGCCAATTACATAAGCGGAATCGATGTTCATCGCAGAGAGCAATGCGGCGTAATCGTCCGCCATCATTTCGTATGAAAGAGAATCGCCGGCATCGGCAGATTTTCCCTGCGCCCTGCTGTCGGCAATAATCACTTTGTATTTTTTAGCGAAGTAAGGGATCTGGAAAACAAAATTATTGATAGATCCGCCGTTGCCATGTATGATCAGCAAGGGCGCTCCCTGTCCGTATACCTCGCAATACATTTTAAAGCCGCGTATATCATAATACTTTCCAGCTTCTTTATTATTTCCGTATGGAATTTTTGCTTCAGGTTTTGTTTCCTGTGCCAGTAATTGGCCGATACAAATAAAAGAAAGCAGCAGTAACGTTAAACGTTTTCTCATATACAAGTTTTATAAGCCTGACAATGGTGATTAGTGAATGTACATTGTTTTTATAAAATGTAATGGGTTTATGTGCAAAAAAATACCCGTGTTATTATACCGGCTGCCTTTTTTCCTTCACGGTGGTTAAAAACAAAACGATTATAATTGTCAGTACTGAAGAAAAAATGAATGTGGTTTTACTGCCGGTATAAGTCCACAACAATCCCGCCAGCAGGCTGGCAACAAGTGTGCAGATACTTTGAAAGGACGTATAAAAACCAATGGCAGTGGCAGTTTGAGATGGATTGGCGATATTGGAGATCCACGCTTTGGTAATGCCTTCTGTGGCCGCTGCATACAATCCGTACACCAGGAACAGCGCGAATACGGCTATAGAAGAAGTGGCAAATGCAAAACCAGCGTATACAACTGTGAATAGTACTAAACCAGCGATGAAAACTTTTTTTAGGCCAATTTTATCACCCAGTGATCCGAGGGGATAAGAGGAAGCAGCATATACGAGATTGTAAAAAATATAAGCTCCAATGGTAATGGTATCACTTTGTGTAATTTCTTTTGCCTTCAATAAAAGAAAAACATCCGAACTATTGGCAATGGCAAATACAACAAGGCCTGTTACCAATGAGCGGTATTCTTTCCCTGCTATTTTCCAGTAACCAAAATAGGAAAAGAAATTTCCTTTTCTAACGGTTACCTGTGTTTGTTTTTTCTCTTTGAGGAGAAAAATAAATGCGACTGCAATCATACCCGGAATAAATGCGAGGTGGTACATGGCCTTGTAATGCCCCGGGTAAAAATATAAAAACAGCAGCGCCAGCGAAGGTCCTAACACAGCACCGAGTGTATCCATTCCGCGATGAAAACCAAATACCCTTGCCTTGGTGGCAGGTGTTGCTTCCTGTGAAAGCAATGCATCTCTTGCAGCCGTGCGTAACCCCTTTCCAAGCCGATCAGTTGTGCGGGCAAAGAATATCCATACAGGATAAATCAATGCAGCCATCATTGGCTTGGATAAGGCACTCAAAAAATAGCCAAGTTTTACAAAAGGAAGCCGCACGCCTTTTTCATCAGATAGTTTACCAAAATACCCTTTACTCAATCCTACTGTAAACTCTGCAACGCCTTCCAGTATGCCAATCAGCAAAACAGAAAAACCAATTTCTTTCAGGTAAACCGGTGTAATGGGATAAAGCAGTTCACTTGCAATATCTGCAAACAAACTCACCATAGATAAAATAAAAACAGTGCGTGTAATGATGCGCATGAATACGTTCGGCTAATGAATACGAATGTAAGAGAATAACAGCGAATGTGATGTTAACTATCTAGATATAAACTAACGTATATGGATAGCCCAGGATAAATATTTGGTATCACTAAACTGTATGGGTACCATGCCTGAAAAATAACAGTCGATACCTGTGCAAAAGCCGATGGCGGCCGGGCGGGCCAGTCGCGTACCGGGAGGGTCAATACCGAAAATTACTGTAGCGATTGCCACAATATTACCGTTTTGGGACACGTTTAACAGCCGGTAGCTTTTTGAAAAAAAACCTTGATTGGCAAGCATTTGGCTTTGTTTATTCGAATTATTTCCTTCAATTTTGCAACCATTACATCCTATTTAAAAATCTGACATTGAAAACATGGGACTGTTCAATTTTTTTACGCAAGAAATAGCCATCGACCTGGGTACTGCTAATACCCTCATCATACATAACGACGAAGTAGTAGTGAACGAACCTTCTATTGTTGCCCTTAACCGCAATAACCCCAAAGAGGTGCTGGCGGTGGGTAAGAAGGCATTGATGATGCACGAGAAAACCCATGAAAGCATCCGTACGGTTCGCCCCCTGAAAGATGGTGTGATAGCGGATTTCAACGCTGCAGAGCTGATGATCAGGGAGATGATCAAGATGATTTACCCCAAAAAGCCCCTGTTTCCCCCCAGTTGGAGAATGATGATATGCATCCCATCCTCGATTACGGAAGTGGAAAAACGTGCGGTTAGGGACAGTGCAGAACAGGCCGGCGCCAAAGAAGTATACCTGATACATGAGCCTATGGCGGCTGCCCTGGGAATCGGCATCGACGTGGAAGAGCCCGTTGGTAATATGATTATCGATATTGGTGGTGGTACTACCGGTATCACTGTCATTGCCCTCGCTGGTATCGTTTGCGACCAGTCTATCCGTATTGCCGGGGACGAATTTACGGCCGATATCATGGAAGCACTCAGGCGTTACCATAGTTTGCTGATTGGTGAGCGTACTGCCGAACAGATCAAAATCAATATTGGCGCTGCCATGAAGGATCTGGACAACCCACCCGATGATATCCCTGTAAATGGCCGTGACCTGGTGACTGGTATACCGAAGCAAATCATGGTGAGTTACCAGGAAATAGCCGAAGCCCTCGATAAAAGTATTTTCAAAATAGAAGAAGCGATACTAAAAGCCCTTGAAACCACGCCACCTGAGCTGGCTGGCGATATTTACCGCAGGGGACTTTATCTTACGGGCGGTGGTGCCTTGCTCCGCGGACTGGACAAGCGCCTGAGCCAGAAAATTAAATTGCCCGTACACGTGGCTGATGACCCGCTCAAAAGTGTGGTTCGTGGCACCGGTCTTGCACTGAAAAGTTATGATCGCTATCCGTTTGTAATGAGGTAGCCTATTTGTAATGGTATATCCTGCCGGAAAATGATTGTGCAGGATGTGCTTATAAACCAGCTTATTTGTGCGCAACATCTTTCTCTTCATCAGAAGGTTCTCCACGTTCCTCTTCTTTTTGGTGTTGCAGATTATTGCCCTTTCCTTTCTTTTCCGTTACAACAAATTTCATGAGGCTGCTTTTATGGGCGTTGCTGGTGAAGTGACCGGTAAAGTGAGTGAGAAATACAATACCGTAGAGTATTATTTCAAGCTCAAAAAAACCAATGAGGCCCTTGTCAAGGAAAATACTGAGTTGCGCAACCTGCTCAGGCAAAACTATGAAGGCCCGGATACAACCCATCATTTTGCGGTAGACTCCATAAAGATCGACTCACTGGTGAAAGTGCAGCGCTTCAGGTATTATGATGCGAAAGTGGTGGGGAATTTTGTAAGTACTCAAAACAACTATTTTGTCATTCACCGGGGCAGCAACCAGGGCATTCAAAAAGACTGGGGTGTTATTACGCCGCAGGGTGTTGCAGGTCGCGTAGTCAACGTGAGCGCCAACTTTGCTACTGTTATGAGTGCCCTCAGCAGGCAGTTTACCATTAATGCCCGTTTGAAAAAAGGTGGGGAGCGGGGCAGCGTTAAGTGGGACGGCGAAAGCCCTGTATACCTCGTCATGAAAGATGTGCCGAAAAGTGCGCAGGTGGCCAAGGGTGATACCGTCATTACCAGTGAACTGTCTTCCATTTACCCGGCCAATATTATGATTGGTGTGATTGCAGATGTGGTAGACGACAAAAGCAGTAACTTTTTCACCCTGCGGATTAAGACGGCGACCAATTTTTTCAACATAGAATATGTGTATGTGATAGAAGATATGCAGGCTGCTGAAAAACAACAATTGGAGCAGGCAACCAAAAAAAGCAATGAGTAATCTTGTAAAAAACATATTCAGGTTCGCTTTATTCATACTGGTGCAGGTATTTGTGCTGCACCAGGTGCCGCCGTTGCACAAATTCATCACCCCCTATCTCTATTTCCTTTTTATACTATGGCTGCCATTCAATATGAACCGCAGCTTGTTGATGATCGTTTCCTTTTTATTTGGTCTTTCGCTTGATTATTTTCTTAAAACCCCCGGCTTGCATGCCGCGCCCTGCGTGCTGATCGCCTATGTTCGGCCTTTCCTGATAAACCTGTTGTTGAGACAGGAGGGAAGCGACCAGAACTATGCTTCACCTTCGCCGGTAAGTATGGGCTGGGCTCCCTATCTCACTTATGTGCTAATCCTAACTTTATTGCACCATGTCTACCTGGTATTCCTGGAATGGATGCAGTTTGGGAACTTTTGGTATTTTATCGGGAAGATACTGGCAACAACCGGTGTGAGCATGCTGCTGATTATAATTACCGAGTTGCTGTTTTTCCGTAAGGAGAAATTCAGGACCAATACTGCTTAGTACCAATAAAAAATTAAATGTTTTCTATCACACAATAAAAGAATTGGATTCTACATTCGTAATTTACATGTTGTAACGTTTTCTTACCTCTTATGTCCGTCTTTAACCAGTCCCGCAGTACTATCATAAGGCTCATTATACTAGGTGTGTTTGCAATTATGCTCGCACAACTGGTCAACCTGCAGTTGATATCGGGCAAGTATAAACAACTTGCCATGACAAATGCGCTGTTTGCCAAGGTTATTTATCCTGACAGGGGAATTATTTACGACCGCAAAGGAAGGGCTATCCTGAATAATACCATCATGTACGATCTCGTAGTAACGCCCAACCAGGTAAAGAATATTGACACCGCTTCTTTGTGCAATCTTTTGTCCATCGATACCTCGGAATTTAAAGCAAGGATGCTGGATGCGGTTATTAAAAATACACGCTTCCGCCCCTCTGTATTTGAAGATTTGCTTCCACCTGATTTGTATGCCAAGCTTGATGAAAATATATGGAAGTTCCCGGGTTTTGATTTGGTGGAAAGACCCGTTCGCAAATACCCATTCAATGCTGCTGCCCATATCATGGGATATGTAGGTGAGGCAGATTCATCCGTTATTAAGCGTTCCGGTGGGTTTTACCGCATGGGTGACTATGTGGGACGAAGCGGACTGGAACAGTATTACGAAAAAGTACTGATGGGTCAGCGGGGGGTGAAATACATTTTAAAGGACAACAAGAACCGTTTACAGGGCAGTTATGAAAACGGTAAATACGATACAGCCGCCGTTGCAGGAAAGGGATTGCGTACTTACCTGGATATAGAACTGCAGCAACTGGCAGAAAAACTAATGACCAACAAAGTCGGCGCAGTAGTAGCGATCGATCCGAAAACGGGTGGTATACTCGCCATGACTTCAGGCCCGAATTTCGATCCGAATCTACTCACAGGTCCTACCAAGCAGGAAAATTTCAATAAACTCTTTCGCGATGTCAGCAGCCCATTGCTGAACCGGGCCATCAAAGGACAGTACCCTCCCGGGTCTACGTATAAGCCATTGGGTGCATTGATTGGATTGGACGAAGGTGTTATCAATCCGTCTAGTGGCATTGCCTGTTTTGGTGTATACAATGGCTGCAGCCACCCGGTAAAATGTACAGAAAAAGCACCCGGTCATGCCGCTAATTTGCGGCTGGCGATTGCATGGTCCTGCAACTCGTTTTTTTCGGAGGTATTGAAGAAGACGATTGATAATCCTTCTTACCGCGATCCCAGGGTTGGATTAACCCGATGGAAAGATTATGTAAATGCTTTTGGACTTGGTCACCGCCTGGGGGTTGATTTACCCAGCGAAGATGGTGGTAATATTCCTGATACTGCCGTATATAATAAAGAATACCGCGGCTCCTGGAACTCCTGTACCATGGTGGGTGGTGGTTTGGGAATCGGTCAGGAAAAAATGAGCGCAACACCGATCCAAATTGTCAATGCCATTTGTATCGTTGCCAATAAGGGATATTATTATACGCCCCACTTTGTGGAGAAGATAGACGGTGAAACAAAAGAAGATACACTATTAAATATGTACCGGAGAAAGCACGAGGTGCTGACACATATTTCTGATACTGCTTACGAAGCAGTGTTGCATGGTATGCAGGATGTGGTGGAGAAAGGAACGGCCAGGGTGGCAAGAATTCCCGGAATAGATCTCTGTGCAAAAACTGGAACAGCGGAAAACTACCGCCGTATCGGTGGCCAGCGCGTGAAACTGAAAGACAATTCCATGTTTGTGTGTTTTGCACCCAGGGAAAACCCAAAAATTGCCGTGGCGGTAGTAGTAGAAAATGCTGGCTTTGGCGCCACATGGGCAGGACCTATTGCATCACTAATGGTAGAAAAATACCTGAACGATACATTAAGAGCTGAACGTGTGAAAGAAGTGGATCGCATTGCAGGTACCAACCTGATGCCCGAATGGCTGGCGGGAGAACAATTCAGGCAGGACTCTATCCGGGCAGTGAATTATTTTAAACTGACAAATGATACCAGTGTTATCAGGAAATATATACCGAAAGGAAGGCCGTTACCCACCAATGAACCAAAAGACAGGAACAAGCCGGCTGCTGAAAATGATTCCCTGTTAAAACCAAGGACAACCTTTAAAATTAAAAGATCCAATGGCGCTGCATAAATTATGAACCAATACAACCCTACTATATCAAAAGGTATTGACTGGATACTGGTGTGGCTGTACATTATGCTGGTAACAATCGGTATACTCAGCATTTTTGCCACTACTTATCGTGAGGGTGATAATATTGTACAGGGTTTTCTTTCCTTTAAAACCGATTACAGCAAACAGCTCTATTTCTTTGCGGCAGCAATCGTGCTGGCAACTTTTGTGCTGGTAACCGATAGTAAATTTTTTACGGCTACCTCTAATATATTTTATGCTTTCGGGATACTCCTTTTGTTACTGGTGTTTCCGTTTCACAGTAATATCAAGGGGACCAAATCAATTATAAAACTCGGCGGTTTTAATTTACAACCGGCGGAGATGTGTAAGTTGTTTGTCAACCTTGCACTGGCAAAATACCTGTCGCGGGTAGAGACAGATTTTAAGAAAACAAAATCACAGTTGATAGCGGCTGCCATTGCTATTGTGCCTGCACTAATGAGTATCGCCCAGAGTGAAACAGGGCTGGCGCTTGTCTATTTTTCCTTTTTCCTGGTGATGTACCGCGAAGGGCTTCCTGCAGCAGTATTGATTATTGGATTTTCAGTGGGAGCGTTGGTAGTGGCTACACTGGTTGTTCCGGCTAATACACTGGCACTGGCGCTCACAGGTATTGCAGCGGGCACTATTTATGTTATGCGAAAACAGGTAAAGCGTCAAAGAGGTTTGTTGTTTTCAATTATTGCCATTTGGTTTATCTGTGTGACGGTGCAGCGATTTGCTGTTCCATTTGCGTTCAAACATGTATTAAAACCTTACCAGGTAGACCGTATTTACAGCACCATCGGTAAAGATGTCCCGGAGGATTATATAAAAGGGAATACCCTGGCGGACGATCCGGTGAAAGCAGCTAAAAGCAAGGAAGCAGGCGATTATAATGTAAAACAAAGTAAGATTGCTATTGGCAGCGGTGGCTTTGCCGGGAAGGGTCTCTTAAAAGGAACCCAAACAAGGTTTGATTTTGTGCCCGAACAAAGAACTGACTTTATCTTCTGCACCATTGGAGAAGGTTTTGGTTTTATTGGCAGTTTCCTGTTATTGTTTATTTATGTGTTGCTGCTGATGCGT
This sequence comes from Chitinophagaceae bacterium, assembly GCA_044223995.1. Lineage (GTDB taxonomy): Bacteria > Bacteroidota > Bacteroidia > Chitinophagales > Chitinophagaceae > JACMLD01. The sequence goes on along the minus strand of JBGALE010000002.1, from coordinate 534,491 downwards.
ATCATCACCATAGCAGAAAGACAGCGAAGTGTATTCAGCCGCAGTTTTGCTTATGGGGTGGCTTCGGTCATTTTCTTTCACGTTACTATTAATATATGTATGACTGTCGGACTGGCACCCGTAATCGGCATCCCGCTTCCATTTATTAGTTACGGCGGTACTGCACTCTTAACTTTTACATTATTACTATTTATCCTGATACGGCTTGATGCCGACCGGCAGATGGTATTGAGATAAAACTGGTTTGGATTTGTTTTTTATTTCAATTGACAGAAATTTGCCGGATGAAGATAATTCCGTTAAGTGAAGGGTCCTTCACGATTGACAAATCAAAATTGTTTGTTCCATTCGATACCCGTAACGACGATCTGCAGGAGCGGCCGGTAGGCAGTTTACTGGTGGAAGTACAACCCTTTGTAATAATTACACCAGATGACGTGCTGTTGCTCGATGCCGGATTGGGTTTTCAAAAAGAAGGGAAATTACAATTGCACCAAAATTTACTGGCTGCCGGTATTGAACCCTCGCATGTAACTAAAATCCTGATGTCTCATCTCCATAAAGATCATGCGGGCGGTGTGAGCATGTTAAATGAAAGCAGTGGATTCCATGATTTGTCGTTCCCCAATGCTGTTTATTATATCCAGGAGAAAGAACTGGCATTTGCTTTTGAAAAAGGATTTCCCAGTTATATACCGGATGAACTGGAATGCCTGAAGAGTGCCGACAATATCTGTTTGCTGAATGGAAATGGTGTAATTGATGGTTATATTAAATACGAGGTGACCGGTGCGCATTGTCCTTATCACCAGGTATTTTGGATTGTGGAAGGAGGTGAGAAGGTTTTCTTTGGCGGGGATGTGGCGCCGCAACTGCAACAGATGAAGAGCAGGTTTGTGGCTAAATACGATTATGATGGAAAGAAATGTATGGAGATGCGGCAGCAGTGGTGGAAGCAGGGGGAAGCAGAAAAATGGACATTCTTATTTTATCACGATATCAAAACGCCCGTCTTCCGGTTTTGACCGGTAATTAAAAAAGGCCTGCCCTTGAAAGAGCCGGCCGTTGCTAACCTATGAAAAACACCAATTTAATTTCTTTGTTATTGCCTGAAGGGCCGCTTGTTCAATTGCCTGTTCAGACGGCGTTCCTGTAGTTCGCGCTGTATAAACCCGCCGAATTCTTTTTCAGAGCGGAAAAAGATATTGGCTTTTTCGGGGCTTAACGCTTTTGAAAATTCGCCGTTGTATTTTTTCCTGATGTTGAGAATGCGGTCTTCCACATCTATTTCCGGAAGGTTTTTATCTTTTTGTTCCACGCGCACTTTCCTGATTTCATCCGCATATTTATTATATACCGGCCAGAAGCGCTGTGCTTCCTCGGTAGACAGATCCAGCTTTTTGGTCAGGTAGGCAATCTTCAGGGCTTCCAGTTTATTGGCGCCATCTTTCTGGTCGCCATCCTGGGCCCATCCATTGAACACCATGCCCAATGATAGAATGATGAGAAGTAAATATTTTTTCATAACGTTTAATTAATTATTGTTTGCACTGGTCGCACCACCATGTTCCTGCAGGTATTGCTGTAATTCATCGTCAGAGATATCTGCGAATAAAACCTTTGTATCATCTGTTGTAATATCACCTGTGGTAACGGTAACATCTGCTAAAGAAGCCCCGTTGTTGTCAACAAAGTTCTGAATATCTTCATCTGTAAAAGGCTTCAGTTTAGGTGAAATGGTCGTGTCCATTCCAGGTCCAATCTTAGCAACATCAATTGTATTACCTGGTTTGTACGCTATCCATGCCCCTATCGCTATCACACCCACTACAACCGCTGCCGCTGCATACCGGATTATCTTTTTAGTAAAATCAAAAGATATTACCCTGGCAGGCTGTTGTTTGGTTTTCGCCAAAATGTTACCGGCAAGTGTATCAAAATACCCCTGCGGAACGGTATAAACATTTTCGTGTTTCAATGCTGTCATCCATGGTGCCAGGTTTTCCAATTCTTCATTTACAAATGCCACTGCCTGTACACCTGAAACAATATTCTCCGGCAATTCGGAAAAATAACCAGCGGGTACTGTAAAAGGATTTGTTTTATTGATCCGGTTAAGTGCGGGGGATAGTAATTCCAGTTCTTCATTGGCATCCTTTGCTTCATCCGCCTTTATCCTGTTTAATATCGTATTGGCTAATCCGTCAAAGTAACCTTCCGGAACCTGGTAAGCATTGTCTTTGGGGATATTCAAAACCGGGTCTGAACCAGTATTTTCCAAGCCAGCCAGGCGTTGCTTCATCAACTCTTCCAGCCCTTCAAAATATCCCTGCGGAACCTGGTAAGGGGTGAGATGACTGATACCGGCCACTGCCGGGCTTATCTGCATCAATTCGTTTAATATGTCATTCCTGCTTTCCATAACACATTTCTAAGACCCCTGTTGGTTAATAAAGTTTAACGATTTAGGATAAAATCCTCAATTTTTTTCACTGCGTGATGATAACTGGCCTTGAGGGCGCCTTCGCTGGTTTCCAGCACGCGGCTCATCTCTTCATATGGCATTTCATCATAATACCTCAAATTGAACACGGCACGCTGTTTTTCAGGCAGTTGCTGTATGGCCAATTGCAGTTTCCACTCCAGTTTATTGGGGTCAAAGTGCTTGTCGGCTTTAATGCTGTTGCTAAGGTTGCTTTCTACATCACTGAGAGAGACCGTTGATTTCCGTTTCTGCTGTTCCAGGAAAGTGAGGCATTCATTGGTAGCAATGCGGTAAAGCCAGGTATACAACTGGCTGTCTTCCCTGAAATTTTCAAGGCCGTTCCAAACCCGGATGAATACATTTTGGAGGACATCATTGGCATCTTCATGTTCCACTACCATACGGCGGATATGCCAGTAAAGTTTTTCCTGGTATTTTTTAATAATACCGGTGTAAGCTTTTTCTTTTGTGGGCGGGTTGCGAAATTGCATCAGCAGCTCCGCATCCTGGAGTACAACCGCCATAGGTTAGCAGGTTTTATTTGTCAATGGATATTTTGATAAATTAACAGGTAATAAGTTTAAACGGAACAAAAATAAAGATATTGGTTTTTCAGGGTAAAAAAATGCCCCGTTCACCACGGGGCAAATGATAAATGATCCTGAGGTCTTTATTTTTTTCTTGAAATGGCTTTTTCTGCGGCTGCTGCGATATGGCCTGCAGTAAGTCCGTACTTCTCGAGCAATTCTGTCGGCGTGCCACTTTCACCAAAAGTATCGTTGGTGCCAACATATTCGATTGGTATGGGAAATTCCCTGGCTGCTGTTTGTGCAATACTGTCTCCCAACCCACCCAATATATTGTGTTCTTCTGCTGATACAGCACATTTTGTTTTCTTAATTGATGCCAGGATTGCCGCAGTATCCAGCGGTTTGATGGTATGGATATTAATAATTTCAGCCGAAATACCCTTTGCTTCGAGTAACCGCCCCGCTTCAATAGCCAGCCAAACCATATGACCGCAGGCAAAGATGCTGACATCTTTCCCTTCCGAAAAAACCTGCGCTTTCCCAATTTCAAACGACATATCGGAAGTAAAAATGGGCCATACAGGACGGCCGAAACGGAGATACACCGGTCCCTGGTAATCTGCTATGGCAATGGTGGCAGCTTTTGTCTGTGCATAGTCGCAGGGAACGATAACAGTCATTCCCGGCAACATCTTCATCATGCCAATATCTTCCAGGATCTGGTGCGTTGCACCATCTTCCCCTAAGGTAAGACCAGCATGCGAAGCGCAAATTTTTACATTTTTTCCGGAGTAGGCTACTGACTGGCGTATTTGATCATACACACGACCGGTGGAAAAATTAGCAAACGTAGTCGTAAATGGTATTTTACCGCCTATAGTCAAACCGGCTGCGATGCCAATCATATTAGCTTCAGCGATACCGCATTGAATAAATCGTTCCGGGTTTTCCTTGATAAACTGGTTTAGTTTGAGCGAACCAGCCAGGTCGGCTGTAAGCGCCACCACATTTGGATTTGTTTTGGCCACTTCAGCTATGCCATCGCCAAAGCCACTTCTTGTATCTTTTTTACCGGTAGGTTGAATATCCTTTAATGCCATCACCATTTATTTAATGTGGCAAAGTAAAGGAGAAGTTGCCAGTTTTCGGGGATGATTTTTTATAATGTTGAAAAGAATGGCAACCGCCCTGCAGGGATAAATCAGTTCAGTCCTGCGTTTTGTTTGTTGTACCATTTTTCGTCAATCTTTAGCCGCTGTTCCCATTTCCAGGCAGTGAGCATCATATCATCCAGTGAGTAGTTAATCGACCAGCCCAGTTCATTCCGTGCATACTCATTGTTTGCATAAATGGCTACTACATCGCCCGGCCTGCGTGGGCCAAGCACATAATTGAGTTTTGTACCACTTACTTTTTCAAAAGCATGAATGGCTTCGAGAACAGTAACACCGGTACCACTGCCCAGGTTAAATACTTCGCATTTCTTTTTTGATTTTTCATCGATGAGATACTGCAGCGCCAGCGTATGTGCGTGGGCGATATCACATACATGAATGTAATCGCGGATACAGGAACCATCCCTGGTAGGATAGTCGGTACCATGCACCATCATTTGCGGTATTTTTCCAATAGCAGTCTGTGTAATGGCCGGAACGAGATTAGCGGGCTTTCCAATTGGTAATTCACCTATTTGTGTAGACGGATGGGCACCTACCGGGTTGAAATAGCGCAACAGCACACATTGTACGTCCTGTGCTTTTGAAAATTCATTGATGATTTGTTCACCCATTTGCTTGGTATAGCCATAAGGCGATTCTGCCGGTTTGGGTGGTGTTTTTTCAGTAACCGGGATAGTATCGGGGTTGCCATATACGGTACAGGAAGAAGAAAAAACAAAATAAGGTACTTTAAATTCCTGTACGCATTTTAATAAATTGATAAGGGAAACGATATTGTTTTCAAAATACAGCAAGGGTTCTGCTACGGATTCGCCTACGGCTTTGAAGGCCGCGAAATGAATTATTCCCGCGATATCTTCATTTTCCTGGAAAATGGCAAAGGTATCGTCGTAATTGCAAAGGTCCACCTTATAGTTCTTGACTTTCTTACCGGTAATTTTTTCCACTCCCTCCAGTATACGTGCGGAGGAGCGTGAATTATTGTCGGCAGAAATAACATCATAGCCATTTTCTATTAAATCAACCACGGTATGTGAGCCAATAAAGCCACAGCCGCCGGTAACAAGAATTTTTTTCATCTTTTAGGGATTAATGATTGCTGCAAATTGTGATCAATTTATTCTTTCACCAAATTCATTAAATATTCGCCATAGCCACTTTTTAGCAAAGGCTGCGCCAGTGCAATTAGTTGTTCTTTTGAAATAAAACCCTTCCGGTAGGCAATTTCTTCAATACAGGCGATCTTGATTCCCTGTCTTTGTTCAATTACCTGTACAAACATGGATGCCTGCATCAGCGAGTCGAAAGTGCCGGTATCGAGCCATGCGGTGCCCCTGTCGAGAATGGATACTTTCAGTTTACCATTTTTCAGGTATTCTTTATTGACATCGGTAATTTCATATTCACCCCTTGCGCTGGGCTGGAGGTTTTTTGCAATTCTCACCACGTCGTTGTCGTAAAAATATAAGCCGGGAACGGCATAGCTGCTTTTGGGTTGCCTGGGCTTTTCCTCAATAGAAATGGCCTTCATATTTTTATCAAATTCCACTACACCATAGCGTTCCGGGTCACTAACATGGTAGGCATAGACGATGCCACCATCCGGGCTGGTATTTGCTTCCAGCATTTTTCCCAACCCGCTTCCGTAAAAAATATTATCGCCCAATACCAATGCTACACTGTCCTTCCCGATAAATTGTTCACCGATAACAAACGCTTGTGCCAGACCGTTAGGAAGAGGTTGCTCAGCATAGGAAAAATTCAGTCCAAGTGTTTTACCATCGCCAAACAGCTTTTTAAACAATGGTAAATCATGTGGGGTAGATATGATAAGTATATCCCTGATGCCTGCCATCATCAATGTCGACAATGGGTAATAAATCATCGGTTTGTCATATACAGGCATTATTTGCTTGCTGATGGCATAAGTAATTGGGTGAAGCCTCGTGCCGGATCCCCCGGCCAGTATAATTCCTTTCATAGCGTTTATTTTTCTTCAAACAGGTTTATCTATAAATTATTGCCAAGTTAAGTCAAGATATATTAAAATAAAAAGCAGCTTCTGTAAAGAGGCTGCTTTTACAATTAAAAATCTTTTTTTGCTATATAAACAGTTTCACGATAAAATAAATAATGGCTGCCAGGATAGCACTGACAGGAATGGTTAGAATCCAGGCCCAGAGCAGGTTGATAGTTACGCCCCAGCGTACTGCAGATAGCCTTTTTGTAGCGCCCACCCCAATGATGGAGCCGGAAATTGTATGCGTGGTACTAACAGGTATACCCAGTTTTTCTGTAAGAAAGAGGGTAATAGCACCAGCAGTTTCTGCACTCACGCCTTCGAGCGGTGTTACTTTTGTAATACGGGTTCCCATTGTTTTTACAATTTTCCAGCCACCGCTCATAGTACCGAAACCGATGGCGGTAAAACAGGCGAGGGGAACCCAGTTGGGGACATGCTTGATATTATCCAGGTTGCCATTGGCGACCATGGCTGCGGCAATAATCCCCAATACTTTCTGCGCATCATTTCCACCGTGACCAAGACTGAATAGGGCTGAAGAAATTAACTGTAAACGCCGGAACCAGCTATCCGCTTTGTATGGGTTGGCCCTTCGGCATATATTTAATATGATAGTTGTAATGATGAATGCAATGACCATTCCTATCAGTGGTGCTGCAAAGATGAACAGAAATGTAGGAATTACTTTGGCGTAGTTAATAACATCAACACCATTTTTAGAAATGCCATGTGCATGCGCAATGGCGGCACCCATAAAACCACCCAGCAAAGTATGCGATGAAGAAGATGGGATACCAAACCACCAGGTGAGCAGGTTCCAGCAAATGGCGGCAATCAAACCCGAAAAAATAACTTCCAGTGTAATGAAATGTTCATTAACTGATTTGGCAATGGTGTTACCGATTTTAAACTCGCCAATCCAGTACTTGGAAATAAAAAATGCTGCAAAATTGAACAACGCTGCCCAAAGCACTGCCTGGAAAGGCGTTAATACTTTAGTAGATACAATCGTTGCTATTGAGTTGGCGGCATCGTGAAAACCATTGATATAATCGAAGACCAGCGCCAGTATAATAATGATAACGAGAAATGTCATAAGAAGAATTTGAAAATATGCAAATGTGAAGGGTTGGAAATTATTGGTGCATTCATTTTCTGGCTGTTCATTTACACATTTTCATCCATTCACAAGTTAGCATTGGTTATGCGTATTTAATAATGATGGATTCTATCACATTACCAGCATCTTCACATTTGTCTGTAACGATTTCCATTACCTGGTAAATTTCTCTTTTCTTAATCACTTCTTTTGCATCCGGTTCTGTTTCGAATAAGCGATCGATGCTCATATCGAAAATATCGTCGGCCTGGTTTTCAATACTGTTCACTTTTACCAGTGCATCAGTAATTTGGCGCATGTTTTTCATATTGCGCAGTTCTACCACTGCATTTTTAATTTGCTCAGATGCCTGCTCGATCAGGTCAGCCATTTTCTGAATGCCCTGGTCATTGGGATTCACTTTGTAAAAGTTTATTTTTTTTGCAGAGGAATAGATGTAGTCTGCAATATCATCCAGTGCCGAAGCCAGGTAGTGGATATCTTCCCGGTCGAACGGTGTGATAAAATTGCGGCCCAGTTCGGTGAAAATACGATGGGTAAAATCATCGTTGATATGTTCCAGGTCTTCCATTTTTGAAATAAGGGCAGCTCTTCTGTCAAAATCAGGCTCGGCTACCACATCTTTCATCAACCTGCCCATCTGGGCCACCGTTGCCGCCACCTCTTCAAAAAGAGAGTAGAAGACTTTATCCTTCGGCATAAAGATTTTCATAACTGAATTCAGGCCCATACAATAAAATTTGGGGCAAAAATAGCCTCTTTGCAATGGCTTTCGAATAAATCCATTTTGGTAATAATTTCTTAACATTGGAATCCTGCTACGTACTAAAACGGGGCTTTGAGGGCCAATTTGAATAAGATGAATCCCCTTGCTATTTTGCTCTAACTTATTTTAATTCAGTTACATACGGGGGCTTGTGTTTAATATCAAATTAAAACTTCTTTCATTCCATCACCAATAATTTTTAACCAGCAATAAGCAAGAATTTGCCAACAGGAATAGTTCAAAACGGGGGTAGGTATTCAGTTTTGGCGACGAGGCTTTAGATTGTTGTATCCCGGCTTTTCAGTTTGCTGATTGCGGTTTAGGTAACAATTATTTAATAATTCATTAATATTGCGCCTAATTAAAACAAGCCTTGCAAACAATTTATTTCCCGACACCTGCTGCATATTCCCGTTACCGGTTTGTTTTATTTTTTTCATTATTATTTACAACATGTTTTTCAGGCCTGGCACAAACTTCAACTGCTGTTGATTCCGCACAAGCGAAGACATTAAAGGAAACGGAGGCGCTGCTGAAAAAATTAAAGGGTGTTACCATCTCCGGGTTTATGGAACCGGAATACCAGGTTGGACAATCTAAAGGAGAGCTCACTTACAGCGGTGGAAATTTTCCTATCAATAGTAATAGCCGGTTTATTATAAGAAGAGGAAGAATACGTACAACGTATACATCACTGGATAAAAACAACCTCCCATTTGTTGAAATATGTTTTGAATTGGAAGGCACGCAAAGAGGCGTTAATATTAATGAGTTTTGGGGAAAGATCTATGAAAACAAATGGCAATTGTTTTCTTTTTCCACAGGGATGGTCGTGCGGCCATTTGGAAATGAAATCACCTACCCGACGCGTCAGTATGAATCGCCTGAAAGAGGAAGGATGAGCCAAACACTTATGCGTGGTGAAGTTGACCTGGGTGCTGTGGTTGCTTTTGAACCAAGAAAAACAGGTAACCCCCTCCGTTATATTAAGGCTTCACTGGGGATTTTTAATGGCCAGGGGCTTACCGGTCCTGCTGAGTTTGATTCCTTTAAAGACCTTGTTGGAAGGCTGGCCTTAAAACCATTGCCCCTGTCAAAAAAATGGCTATTGTCGGGTGGTGTATCTTTTTTTAGCGGAGGCGTAGAGCAGAACAGCCGCTATATTTACCAGGCTGTAAATATTAATGGGGTTAAAACAAATATGGTAGATTCATCAGTTTCCAATATTGGAAAAAAAGCCCCGCGTAATTATTATGGTGCAGACATCCAGGTAAAATACCTGCATAAACAGGGTGTAACAGAAATTCGGGCAGAATACATACAGGGAAAACAAACTTCTTCTCTCGGTACTTCAGAAACGCCCGGCGCTTTGCTGACAGAGCCTTATGATATCAGAAAATTTAACGGTGCTTATTTTTATTTACTGCACAACCTTGCGCCCAAACACCAGCTTTGCATCAAATATGATATTTACGATCCAAACACAGATGTGAAAAAGGAAGAGATCGGGAAACCGGGTACTAATTTTTCAGCCGCGGATATTAAATACAATACACTTGGTTTTGGTTATATCTACTACTGGAACAGTAACCTCAAGTTGATGTTGTGGTACGATGCCGTTAAGAATGAAACGACCCAGCTCAGCGGCTATAAATCTGACGTAAAGGATAATGTATTTACCTGCAGGCTCCAGCTCAGGTTCTGACAATTTGCACAGGACGGCTTCTTTTACGTAATAATTGCATAAACATGCGGTAAAGTTGTGCTAACAGTGCAGTGATATTTTTGCTGCAGTTCTTGCAAGCCTTTTGTGTTAATCAATGGTTTTCAATCAGAGCAAAAAGTAGAATTTTCTCATGCAGTCCGCCCCGATGTCTATCGGGGCGTTTCTTTTAAGGGTACATATCAAGCAAGTACAAGGCGATCTTCCACCTTGTGCATTGCATCCATATGAGAAGGTTGGAAAAGATACCAGCAAAGTCCCAGCAGCAGGCAGGCATACTCGTGAATGGATTGCTTGATGGTTGCGACGCTTTTATCCTGTCCGGCATTTAATCCGCAAGTGATTATTGGTTTTATCATCTCTTTATTATATATCGCCAGTTCAGCCCCCGGAGTATTTTCCAGGCGGTAATCAAATTTTTTATTGTCGACTTCAATAGTACCTCCCCGGCTGTGTTGCTGGTCGGAAGAGAATTTGCCAATGTCAATACCGTATTCGTTTTTAATAACGCAGTGATTATTTCGGAAAATATTTTGCTCAATAAAAAATAATCTTTGTTTACCCTGGCAACTAATGCGGGCAGATTGCTGCAATGGGTTGTACAGAAGTTTTTCTTTCACAGCATTTCCTTCGACCAGGTGAAATACATGCAGCGAATCGGATGGGTTACTAACCATTGACCATTTCATAATTGTGTAGTTTAAAATGTAGTTAGGGCAGGAGGCTAACTAAAATTAAGGGTTCACGGGGGAAATAAAACTGACATTCAGTCCACATTAGAAGGTGAATAAAATACAGGGAGGTTTAAAAAGGAAGAAGGAATGGGAAGTGACCTGAAGTTCAGTCCTTTAAACATAGTAGTGAGTGTTAGTGCGGGGAGGGAGCCAATATTAAGTAATTATTAATTTTACGTTACCCCTTTTTGCAATATTCATTTAACCCGTATAACGGGCCGTTTAATTTCTCCAATAGTTTATTCCCACGGTAAGTCACTGAAAAACCATATTCGTGTGCAGGTAAGTCTGATCTTCCGAATTTTTCAAAATCGATTACATATTGTCCAAGTAGCCAAGCGATATCATGCATTCAATTTATTTTTTTTTGCATTTCGCCATTTAAATCTCACCGTGCAAAATAATAGCGGTGCCGCTACTTCATATTGATATTATGTATCTCTTCCTTCAGGATTAAATAAGGCAGTATGAATGTGTTGGCTAATGATTGCATTAGTAGAAAAAATTCTATCAATAAAATCAGCGGTGATTGTATAAATTGAATTAAGAAAACCTACTCTTTAGTAATGGCTGTATACTGCCTGGTAGTTAGTAAATGCCGCTAACAAAAGCCGTTTATACAAACTTCAACCGCCGATAGTCATTAATATTCCGATAACAATTTTTTCAGCATTGCATCACACTGGGGTAAACATTTGGTTATACCGGTAAGGGAATTTTGCAACACTATTTAAAGACATATATAAAACTGCTGCTTATGCTCCTCAGATTCTCGCTTCAGAAAATTAGTATTGTACTGTGTTTGATGCTCACTACCATGGCGCTGTTTGCCCAGCAGCGCACGGTTTCCGGGCGTATTATTTCCGCCGAAGACCAGAAACCAGTCGCTGGTGCTACAGTTAAAGTGAAGGGAACGCCCCGGCAGGTTCAATCCGACGGGGACGGAAAATTTTCGATTTCCGGATCCGACAAAGATGTGCTGGTTGTTTCCAGTGTAGGGTTTGCCACGAGGGAAATAAAGGCAACAGATGATCTGTCTGCTGTTTCGCTCATTATAGATGCTAAAAACCTCAATGAAGTAGTAGTAACTGCATTGGGTATCAAAAAAGAAACGAAACGGATCGGCTACTCTGTGCAGGAAGTAAAGGGAGGTGATTTGCTAAAAGCCCGTGAGTCCAATCCCGTTAACAGCCTGGTGGGTAAAGTTGCCGGGCTAAATGTGGGTATCAACCAGGAATTGCTGGCTTCACCAACCGTATTATTGCGTGGTTCACCATTAAACTTTTATGTGGTAGATGGTATTCCCATTAATTCGGATACCTGGAATATCAGCCCCGATGATATTGAAACCTATACCGTATTAAAGGGACCAACTGCTGCTGCCCTGTATGGAAGCCGCGGTATCAATGGCGCGATACTCATTACCACCAAACGCGGTAAGAAAAATAATAAAGGCTATACAGTTGAACTGAATATGAGTGCGCAGCTCAACAAAGGGTTTATCGCCATACCAAAAGTGCAAAACCAATATGGTGGCGGCGACAACCAGAAATATGCATTTGGAGATTATAACAGTAATGGAACGGGTTCCGGCGTGAACGACAAGGACTATGATGTTTGGGGCCCGCGCCTGGATGCTGGTTTGCTGCTTCCGCAATACGATGGTAAATATGATCCTACGAAAACATATACAACTACATTCCTGGATGGCTCCAAGTTTATTGGCAATATCGAACCCACACCATGGGTTTCGCGGGGAAAGGACAACCTGCAGAAGTTTTTGCAGTCGGGTTTACTCACTACCACCAATATTAACTTCTCTTCTGTAACAGATCGGTCCAATGTGAGGATGTCAGTTTCTGACGGCTACCAGCGCGGCATTACGCCCAATACCGGTTTGAATACCATCAACCTCAACCTGTTTGGCAGCTACGATATCAATAATAAATTAAAAATTGAATCCAATATCAATTACAACCGCCAGTTTTCAAAAAACATTCCTGATGCGGTATATGGCCCAAACAGTATTATATATAATATCGATATCTGGACAGGTGCCGACTGGAATGTGAAAGATCCCAATATTGTTAATTACTGGCAGCCGGGTAAGGAAGGCGTACAGTCAAATTTTGTGGAATATAAACGTTATCACAATCCTTATTTTTCCAGTTACGAGTGGTTGCGTTCACATTATAAAAACGATATCTACGGATGGCTGGCGCTTACCTACAAGTTCAATAAAGATCTTGATCTGATGGTACGCTCTAATGTCACTACCTACAATGTATTGCGTTCAGAAAAAGAGCCCTTCTCCGCGCATCCTTATGGCGACGAACACAATCATGGCAACTACCGCGAAGACCGCCGTGATCTTTGGGAAAATAATACAGAAGCTTTGTTGCGCTACAGCAAAGGTGAAATAGGAAATACTGGTTTATCGCTTAATGTACTGGCTGGTGCATCTGCCCGCAATATGAAATATACATCCAGCTATACCAGCACCGACCAGTTGATTGTGCCCAATGTATATACGTTTACCAACTCGCTGAAACCAATCAGGGCTTATTCATTTGGTTCAAACCTGCTGCAACTGAGTGCATATTATTCTTTTGATATCACCTATAAGAATTATTTAACCATCACCACTACCGGCAGGGTAGATAAAACATCCGCATTACCGGTTGGTAAAAACGCATACTTCTATCCGTCTGTGACGGCAAGTTCTGTTATCAGCGATTATGTGCAAATGCCAAAAGCCATCACATTCCTGAAAGTAAGGGGCGGTTATACCAATGTAAAAGATGGCGGCACGCGTGCTTATGCAGGTGCAGCCTTCCAGGACCTGGGTGCCGGAAGCCCGGTAGGTTATGGTAACAGTTTTTATACACCTTATGACGGGCCTTCTTACGGTTTGGCACAACCGCCATTTACCACTTCACCGGTGTACAATAATCAAACAGGTGCCTATGCGCCCAACTATACCATCAATCCGGGGGTAAAGCCATCTTCAAGAAGCAATTTTGAATTTGGTTTTGATATGCGTTTCCTCAACAACCGGCTGGGATTGAATGCTACATATTTCCAGTATAAAGACGGCCCGGTGATCTCCAACCAGGCAGTATCACAGGCAAGCGGATTGAATTATTTTGTAACGACCGGATTAACTACGAAGCGGACAGGTGGTGAAGTATCCGTTATTGGTACACCGATTCAGCAAAAAGATTTTCGCTGGGATGTAACCCTGAACTGGTCGACTTATAAGGAAGTGTTTGCGAAATTTGCGGGTGGCGTGAGTGAGCTGGCAAATGGCACCGGCTATCCTTACCATATTGGTGACAGGGTGGATAAATTATATGGTGCCATGGAAGCCACGACACCAGACGGTAAGGTGATACACGATGAATCTGGTTTTCCCATCTATTTACCAAAAGCACAGTACCTCGGACATGCAGATCCTGACTGGTCATGGGGCATACATAATAAATTTTCCTACAAGTCATTCAGTTTCGCTTTCCAGTTTGATGGAATGGTGGGTGGAAAAATCCAGGATCGTGTGCTGCGCAAGCTGACGGAAGGTGGCCGTGGTGCCAATACCAATGAAGGTATCATTGGAGAAGCACGTTTGTACGAATCACAGCATTGGGGCGACCCCGGTTACGCAGGAGCAGTAGACAAAAATGGCATTCCTATATTAAGTGGCAACGGTGTGCAGGTGGTTGGTGGTTCAAGCAATATTGCGTTCGACCCGGTAACTGGTGTTATTACCAATTATAAAGATCTCCAGTTCACCCAAAACAAAACCGCTACTTTCTGGATACAGGATTATGTGAGTAGTTTTTATAATGACCCGCAGCATACGATGGTAAGTAAAACCTATGCCAAGCTGCGTGAAGTGGTTATTACCTATTCGGTGCCCAAAAGGTTTTTTGAAAAAACATTTATCAGCCGGATTGATGTTTCACTGGTGGGCAGGAACCTGCTCTATTTCTTCCCCAAAGCATTTCACGACATAGATGTAGATCAATACCCGGGAAGAAACCAGTTTAATACCATCAGCAGGGAATACGATCTGCAAACACCGACCACAAGAAGTTATGGTTTCAATGTAAATGTTGTTTTCTAATAAAATCACTTTTTAAAATATTTGTATGAAGTCGATTAGCTATAAAATATATTTCAGCCTTGCAGTAATCGTTTCCTTTACTGCCTGTAAAAAGAATTTTGACGAGTATTCGCAGAATAAAAACCTTCCGCTCTCTGTACCGCCCGGTGTGGTATTGCGCTCTGTTCTCGGCGACCTGGTGGTTTATCCCGGAGGAGAAGAAGACAAAGCCAGCCAGTTTATTGTATCCAATTATACTTACTATGGTGATAATAAATACTGGACAGGCAGTGCGAATTTAAACTATGGCACCCTGAACAATGTTATCGCGATGGAAGGATTGGCCAGGAAAGCTGCAGGAACAGACAATAACCCTTATCATGCACTGGGCTTGTTCTTTAGATCATTTTTCTTTGTCAGCATGAGTGAAAAAGTAGGTGACCTTCCTATGAATGATGCATTGAAAGGTGTTTCCAATACCGCACCCAAATATGATTCGCAAAAAGATATATTCATTCAATCACTTAAATGGCTGGATACTGCGAATACGATTCTCAACAGCGCGTTGACAGGCGGCTTTGCCGAATTTTCCGGCGACTTTTATTTCAACCCCAGTGATAACAGCAGCAGTGCCCGTGCAGCTTTGGTAAAATGGCAAAAGGTGGTGAACAGTTATAAACTGCGTGTATTGATAGAACTGAGCAAAAAAGACGCAGATGCAGATTTGAATGTAAAAGCACAGTTTGCAAACGTTATCAATAACGCCGCCCAATACCCGATTTTTACCAGCAATGCAGACAACCTGCAATATGTATACAATGATAAATACAATTATTATCCCGATAATGCCACCAACTATGGTAATAATGCGGGAAGGTTAAACCTGGCTGCTACGTTTTTAAATACATTGAGCAGCCTGAACGATATCCGCTGTATGGTGTTGGCAGAGCCGGCGCGCGGTCTTGGTTTTACTGATACTGATTACAGATCTTATAAAGGAGCCCCTTCTGGTGCGGATTTAAGTACGCTGGCCACTGAATCAGGAGCAGGAAAATTGTCATTGTATAATTACAATCATTATTATACCGGGTTAACTGGCGAACCAACATTTATTCTTAGTTATCCCGAAATATGTTTTTGTATTGCAGAAGCCATCAACCGTGGATGGGTAACCGGCAATGCAGACACCTGGTACCAGAATGGTACAAAAGCCATGTTTGATTTTTATGGTATCAAGGATGGCGATAATGTAGTAACGCTTCGCAAAGCGGATGGTACGGCCAATCTTACTTATACGGTTAATTTTAGTTTTGCCACTTATTTTAACCAGGCAACTGTAAAGTACAAGGGAAATAATGTAGATGGGCTTGCACAGATATTGACGCAAAAATATTTGGCCTATGCACGCAATTCAGGATTGCAGGCGTATTACCAGTGGCGCAGGACAGGTATACCAACCTTTAATGTGGGCGCAGGTACCGGCAATGGTGGCGTGATTCCTTTACGATACCAGTATCCATCCGGTGAATTAACCACCAATAAATCCAACTATACCGCTGCGGTTGCGAGCCAGTATGGCGGCAGTGATGATATCAATGCAAAAATGTGGTTGATTAAATAATAAATAAATTATAGCAGGCAATAGGCAATCGTTCACAGTTCTCATGTATAGGCGAAACTTATCCATATAGTTTCGCCTATTTTTATCAAAAATTAGCGTATGAAGTATTGGTATGGTATGGCAGCGATGTTTTTGTTCTGCAGCCAGTCAGTCTTTTGCCAGGTAAATACAGCGCCAGCGATGGTACTGCAGGTACCGGGTGCCAGTGAGTTTTGCCGGATCGATTCCAATGGCACCACCGTATTGCCCAGCGGCCGATACCTGACACCAGCCGGGCAGTTGATCCGGATTACGCATGATCCATTTGGCATGGCATTATCACCCGATGGCAAAAAGGCGGTGACCCTGCACAACGGTGTGTTTACGGTAATTGATATTCCAACGCTAAAAACACGCAGGGTACCAGGTTATGATGAAGCAGAAAATTATCCATTGTCGAACGGATCCTTCCTTGGTGTGGCATTTGCTGCGGATTCGAAAACAGTATACCTGAGTGGCGGAGACAATGGCGCAGTAATTGTCTACGATATTGACAAACTGCAGCGGATAGATTCCATTTCACTGAACGGTACCATCAACGGGCAACAATATGATGATAGTTTCACATCTGACCTTATACTGAATCAAACTGCCGATGAATTGCTGGTGCTGGATCGGGCGAACTTCCGGATGGTACGCATCAATCTTGCAACAAAAGAAATAACGGCATCTATTCCTGCTGGCAGGCTACCATTCGGATTGGCATTGAGCCCCGATCATACTACAGCCTTCGTGGCCAATGTCGGCATGTATGCATATCCATTAATTAAAGGAGCCACTGAAAAAAACTACGATTCTATTTTGATTTCACATCACCCCTATGGGGATAATACAAAAGAGTCAATTGAAGGAACTGAAGTAGAAGGAAGAAAAATTCCCGGTGTGGGCAGCCCCTCTTCCCCGGAGGCGATGAGTGTGTTTACCATCGACCTTGCCAGCAATAAAATAATTAGAAAATTTAAGACGGGATACCAGGTGGGGCAGATGATTGAAGAGGCTGAAGTGGTAGGCGGTGCAAGCCCCAATTCAATCGCTGTAGGGAAACAATATGCCTATGTCACGAATGCCACCAACGATAATATTTCAGTAATCGATTATAGGAATAACAAATTACTCGGGCATATTGCCATTACTACAGATAAACGCATTGATAAATATCGCGGCCTGCTGCCATTTGGCATAACACTTAGTAAGGATGAGAAAACGCTGTATGTGGCATTGCTGGGCTTTAACGCAGTCGCAGTAATTGATGTCGCAACAAAAAAAACTATTGGGCTCATACCAACGGGTTGGGGGCCAACACGCGTGTTGCTGTCAAAAGATGAAACCGAGATTTATGTTATCAGTTGCCGTGGCCTGGGCGCCGGGCCAAATGGTGGGCGCGATTTTGTAAAACCGGTACAGGGGACCTATATCGGCGACATACAACTGGGTTCTTTCCAAAAAATACCAATGCCGGATACAAAGCAGTTGGAAGTTTATACAAAGAAAGTAATTGACAACACCATTCAACCGGTAAATGAAAATGCTTTCGACAGTAAGAACCCACTACCGGTGTTACCCAAGCGAAAACAAAGCCCCATTAAATACATCGTATACATTACTAAGGAGAACAGGACCTATGATGAAGTGATGGGCCAGATGAAAACAGGAAAAGGGGATGCCACACTTGCCCGGTTTGGTGTAGGTGTTGATGTATTTGGAAAAAGCGATACGGTGCTGCATGCCGATGTAATGCCCAATCACCAGAAGGTAGCTGGTGAATTTGCCTATTCCGATGATTTTTACTGTGACAGTGATGCTTCCATTCACGGGCATCACTGGATGATGGGCGTTATACCCAATGAATGGGTGGAAACCAATTCAAGCGTGGATAAAACGGCTAAATTATTTTCGAAAGCACCGGGCCGCAGGTTTCCCGGTTCAACAGGAAGTATGGACCCGGAAGATTATGCAGAGATTGGTGGATTGTGGGAAGCACTTGAGAGAAACCATATTTCTTTTTACAATTTTGGCGAAGCCAATGAAACGGCGCATGTCCGCGAAGAATGGATGGATACTGCTACCGGTGCCGCTCATGGTGTGATGGTACCCATGCAAAAAGCATTGTTTCCAAAAACCAGTCACAACTATGCAGGCTTTAATACCAATATACCGGATCAGTTCAGGATGGAACAGTTTGAATCGGAGTTTACCAGGAAATGGCTGAAGGGAAAACAACGCATGCCGCAACTGCTGACCATGCAGGTTCCGAATGACCACGGTGCACGCCCAAGACCAGAAGATGGTTATCCCTATGTACAATCTTATATGGCTGATAATGATCTGGCAGTAGGAAGGATACTGCATTTTTTATCACGCACAGCTTACTGGAAAAATATGCTGGTGATAATTACAGAAGATGATCCACAGGGAGGCGTTGATCATGTAGATGCACACCGAAGTGTACTGATGATGGCCGGGCCTTATGTTAAACGTGGATATGTTTCACACACACACGCCAATTTCGGCTCCATACTAAAAGTTATTTATAACATACTTGGCAGTAACTATGTGAACCAGTATGATGCGACTGCTACCTTATTGCAGGATTTTTTTACTGCCACACCTGACTTTACACCCTATAGCCTGGTAATGCCCGACAAGCGTGTGTTTGATCCGCAAAAGGCAATGAACAGGTATAATAAAAATATTGACTGGCGTAAAATTATGAAAGGCCCGGAAATGGATGACGAGGATGAAATAAGAAAAGAACACTATAAGCAGGAGAAAAAGAGCAAGTGAGCAGTTATAAATGATGAAGCAAAAAATTAATGAAATATGAAGGATTTGTATTTGTTCCTGCTGGCAGTATTAACCGGTACTGGCAACCATGTGACAGCACAGGAAAAGCCGAAAACACAAAATATAGTAATTGTAACCTTGGACGGCATGCGATGGCAGGAAGTATTTGGCGGTGTGGATGAAGTGCTCATGAATGACAGTGTTTACAATGCAGATCGCGAAGGCATAAGAAAAAAATTCTGGGCTGCCACGCAGGAAGAAAGAAGGGAAAAATTGTTTCCCTTTTTATGGAAGGAAATTGCTGCGAAAGGCCAATTATACGGCAACAGGAAGTATGGCAATAAGATCGATAATGCCAATCCTTACTGGTTTTCATATCCGGGATATAATGAAATATTCACCGGTTACCCTGATACCGGAGTCAACTCAAATGATAAAATCCCAAACCCCAATATGAATGTGCTGGAGTTTATTAACGGTCAGCAGGGGTTCAGTGGAAAGGTAGCAGCATTTGCCACCTGGGATGTTTTTCCCTATATACTGAACAGCAAACGCAGTGGGGTGCTTGTAAATGCAGATGTGGACACACTTCATTTTGCAGCGCCTGCATTGCGACTGATCAATGACATGCAGTTTTTAACGACACGCCCGATAGGAGTTCGCCCCGATATCTTTACTTATATGGCAGCAAGGGAATACCTGAAAGCCTATTCTCCGAGGGTTATTTATATCGCTTTTGATGAAACAGATGATTTTGCGCATGAGGGCCGGTATGAACAATATATTGGCAGTGCCCATGCTGAAGACGGAATGATTGCTGATTTATGGAAGACGCTTCAGTCGTTGCCACAGTATAAAGACAAGACAACCCTGGTAGTTACGTGTGATCATGGCAGAGGAGACATTACAAAATCAAACTGGCGTCATCATGGAAGCGATATACCCGATGCCCATGAAATATGGCTGGCAGCAATTGGACCAGATACAAAACCATTGGGTGAAGTAAAAACAAACGGGCAATTGTATCAAAAACAAATTGCTGCATCACTTGCAGCATTGCTGGGTTTAACATTCCGTGCGCCACACCCGGTAGCACCACCGATAGAATCATTGTATAAAAAATAAATCAGCGTTATGCCAGTCAGTCAAACCGAATCAATCATACAGGATATTTTTGATCTCTATGAAAAACACGGAGCAGAAGAGTATGCAGGAGAAAAAGTATCGCAACTGGAGCACATGGCACAGGCCGCACAACTGGCCATGCTGGAAGGATACGACGATGAAGTAGTGTTGGCAGCTTTCCTGCATGACCTGGGGCACCTGCTTCCCATGCATGATGAAAACGAATCAATGAACGGATATGGAATGATGGATCACGAAAAGGTAGGTGCGGAGTATTTAAGAAAGCTGGGATTTTCCGACAGGCTCTGCAAATTGATTGCTTCGCATGTAAATGCCAAACGCTATCTTACTTATAAGTACCCGGAATATTATAGCCAATTGTCAGCGGCCAGTAAGAAAACACTCGAATACCAGGGCGGAAAAATGAAAGAAGCGGAAGCAAAACAATTTGAAGCCGATCCCTTATTTGATCTCTATATAAAGATGCGGTTGTGGGATGAGGCAGCAAAAGTAGAACAGCAGCCATTGCCTGACATTAACCTTTTCCGGCTAAAGGCAAGTAAGCATTTGGAAAATGCATTGCAATAAAGCTACCTGGTGAATGATGATATACGTGCGTTGCCCGGCACTATTTATTTTATTTTCATATAAGCGTCACTGAAAGTTAATATTTGAGTAAATATGCGGTCATAGTGTTTTTCCAGCTTTGAAAAACGCTCCCCGATGAAAAGTAGCTTACTTGTCTGTATTACATTCGCAACACTGGCAATACATGCGCAGTCGCCCGGTAAAACAAAGAATATTTTTATCATTACCACAGATGGCTTCCGCTGGCAGGAAGTATTTAATGGCGCTGATTCCATACTTATCAACAACCCCTTATTCGTATCTGACACCAGCCTGATAAAAGCTGAATACTGGGACAATGATCCTAAAGTGAGAAGAAGAAAGCTGATGCCTTTTTTCTGGAATGTCATTGAACAGAAAGGGCAACTGTACGGAAACCGGAACTACTGCAATATGGTGGATGTAAAAAACTGGTACAAGATTTCCTATCCCGGATACAATGAAATTTTTACCGGCTATGCCGATCCCATTCCAGTGCTCAACAAGCCAGTCCTGAATAAAAATAAAAACGTGCTGGAATTTTTGAACAATTCACTTGAATACAGAGGGAAGGTGGTCGCGTTCACTTCCTGGAACCTGTTCCCATATATTTTGAACAAGGAAAGAACCAGGCTACCGATCAACAGTGGCTATGAAAAAATGGACGAAGCGGTACTGGATAATACTTTCGACGTATTGAACCGGATGCAGGACAATGTGGAAAGCAAGGGAAAAACCAGGTATGATGAACTCACTTTTATGACAGCGATGGAATATGTCCGCAAAAACAAACCGAACATTGTGTTTCTTGGTTTGGGTGAAACAGATGAGTTTGCACATTCTTCCCGCTATGATCTGTATTTACAACAGGCTTCCCGTGTCGACAGGATGATTGGTGAGTTGTGGTACTATATTCAAACCAATCCTGAATACAGGGATAATACAACCATCATTATTACAACTGACCATGGCCGCGGAAAAAAAATTTCCAACTGGAATGCGCACCATACGCTGGTGCCAGGTTCGGGCGAAACATGGTTTGCTGTACTGGGACCTGGATGTGCGCCCCTGGGAGAAATAAAAACTGCAGGTCAATTCTACCAGAACCAGTTAGCGGCAACAATGGCATGGCTGATGGGCAAACAATTTGAAAGCAGGCGACGGATAGGAGAAGCTATCATAATTCCTTCCCCCAATAACAATCTGTCAGCAAAACCTGTTTCCGCCGCAACGGCATCGAGAAAATGATAAGACAGAAAGCTTTTACAACTGAAATGCATTGACACCCTGTTTCAGCAAATATGTTTTTCCCTTCCAGATAAATGTTCCACCAGTAGCAACAGGCAGGTTAATATTGATAACCCAATGTTGATCTTTGAATACATACTGAACCGATACTTTTCCCTTCGGATGCGGTATTTCTCCACTGATATTGGTAATAGCACCGAGATGCGGTTCTATTTTTATTTTGGAAAACCCCGGCGCATCGCTATCGATTCCCAATACGATCCTGAACAATTCTATATTTGGACTGGAACCCCATGCGTGACAGTCGGAACGTGATTGTTCAACTTCCGACATCTCTGCCCAGGTAGTCAATCCCAGTGAAATATTTTCTTTCCATTTGCCCAGCCAGCCGATATACTGGTTACCCAGGCCTGCTTTTACCAGGGCAAGGTGCAGGTAATATTTAAAATAGATAGAAGCAGGAGCCAGCGTTTTATCGATCAATAATTGTTGTGCAATCGTGGCTGCCTCCTTATCAGTAGCAACACCGGTGAGAATGGCCAATGCATTGGCATGCTGGGAAAACAAATCTTTTTCCGGCCTGTCGGCAAATAATTTCCTGGTATTGTCCCAGTATTTTTCGCGAATGGTTTTCTTTAATTGTGCAGCATATTTGAGATAAAGGCTGGCATAATCTTTTACCCCAATTTTATTTTCCATATCAGCCGCCAATTGCAATGCCCACAATAATTGTAAATCATGCAACGAGCAGTTGCCATCTTTTCCGGCAGGTGCTGTGCCGCTGTTCCAGTCTTTTGCTTCCACCCAGTCGGTAAACATCCAGTAAGGAACATTTTTCAGCGAACCGTCAGCCTGCTGGTAATGATGGAAAAAGTCTAATACTGCTCTGGCACCAGCCAGTTTGTTTTTACTGAATACACTATCGTTGCCATACATCCAGTAATCATGCAGCATACCGATATACCATAGTGAAAAGGTAGGAATGTATTGTGGTGTATATGATGGATGACGGCTTAGTGTAACACCTTCGGGCTGCCTTGATTCATCCATCAGGTTCAATGCATTTTTCAGCAGGCGATCATCGCCGCTGTTGTAGAGTGAAACAAGCGCTTGTATCCTTGCATCGCCAATATATTGCAATTGCTCAAAGTAAGGGCAATCCATGTAAGTTTCAACCGCGCAAAGGCGCGCGGTACGCCAGCCGATGTCCAATAGCGTGTTAAGATCAGTTTGCTGTGCCTGTAATCGTGCGTTGAATTGAAAGGGGTAGCCGGTAAATGTTCCGTAGAGATCATCAATAGTGAGTGGATCTTCTTTGGTAGTGATACTGAGCTGAACATACCGGTACGTACGCCAGGTAAGTGAGGTAAAAGATTGCCCCTGGCTTCCATCTGCCATGATAATATCTTTCCTGCCCAGGATCATCTTTCCTTCGATATCATTGCGGTTGCCTTTGACAGGGTATTTTGTAAACAGCGATTCGGAATATTCTATTTTGATATTACTGTTTTTACCTCCGCTGATAATGAGTGTGAAATAAGCATTGGTTAAAAAAGTTTGATCGAGCAACAATACCGCACTCGTATTGGCTGGAATGGTTACAGTTGTTTTTGTGGCGGGAAATGATGCAGGCGCAGTAACACCTGTAGCCCTGCGCAGTTGTTGCAACCGCTGCATGGTTCTTTCCATTTGTGGAATCGAAGAAGGTACAAGCATCCAACCAGTAAGTGTTCCATAACCACCCAGTAAACCTTTTGGCACACCACGACCAATTGGCCTTGCCTGCTTCCAGCCTTCGGGTGAATAATCAGCATCCTGCCAGTGTTTGATATGTGATTCCATCTTTATTTGTTCACCGCTTCCAGCTACATAGTAAGCAGCCATGCTTACTTTTAAGGATGAATAGCTACTATCGGTAATACATTGCCAGGAGTTGTTGGTATTAATTGTTTCCGCAACACTGTCATCGCCCTGCAGTATAAAACCTGTGCGGTAAGTAATTTGTGCCTCAGGTCTTCCTTCCCCTTCATTCCACACTTTGGCAGCGATTATATTTTTACCAGCCTGCAGGTAATGGGCAATATCGATGGTTTCATAGTTCCAGTGATTGATATCACCACGCGCAGGCCCGAGCGATACCAGCGTTCCGTTGACAAATAATTTATACCGGTTATCGGCCGATACATGAACAACGAATGCCGAAGGCACTGCAGGAAGTTCCACCTGTTTACGAAACAGGTACACGCCATAACCATCATTGCTGGCGCCGGGAACGGTAACCCAGGAAGCTTTCCATTCCTTTAGTAACAGATCGGGATTGATGGTTTGCGCCTGCAGTAAAACAACAAATAAAGTACAGGTCAAAAGCAGTGGAAACCGTAACAATCGTTTCATGTTTGGGTTTTTAAGTTATTGGTGCCCCTTGTACAGGGAATTGGGTTTGAATAAAAACGGGTTATTTATAGTATTAAATGTACCATCTCTTGTTGTAAAATAAGTACCCGGGTATAAAATCGGGTATATCACCCGAAAGATAATACCGCATTCCTAAAAAAACATCCGCCATACAACCGTTTGGGTGCTTGTGTTCATCTACGCCCTAACGAGGGATCAGGTGACAGCTTAATATTTTCTAAGCCATAGAAAGTAAAAACTGTACTAACTTGACAGAACCTGATCCCATGAAACATTCAATAACTACTTAAAACAACGTAACATGATTTGGCATTTAATCTTGGGCGGAATCGCCGGTTTTTTAGCAGGTAAGGTAATGCGTGGCGACGGGTATGGTATTATTGTCGACATCGTCCTGGGGCTGGTGGGCGGTTGGCTGGGCGGCTGGATAGGCGAGAAACTGGGAATTCATTTAGGCGGCAGTGTTGGCTATTTAATCACTGCATTTGCCGGGGCCGTATTACTTGTTTGGATTGTCAGGGCATTTAAGAAAACTGCCTGACACAATGCTTTACCAAAGTTATCAACGCCGACACTTGATGGTCGGCGTTTTTTATATTTTAAACTCAGGTTTTGCAGTTGAATGTATTTATCCTTGAAATCTAATAGACTCTTGACTCTATTTTAGTTCGGATAAATTGAAAAGATGGAGGACTAAGGATAGTTTGTCACGTAGAAAATTTACTTCAATCAGTCATTATCAACCATCCAGGTTGAGCAAATAGCCAGGAAACGATTATATAATATACAGGATACAATTTCTTAACCTGACATTAACCGGTCAGTAACAAAATGACGATAGCTTCGCCCCTCTATTTAAACCCAAAGTTGTGAGAAAGAAGACTACTCTATTACTATTAGCCCTGTCTTTTGTTGCCTATGGCATAGCCCAAAACGGTAAAATTGCAGGTAAAGTTCTAAACAATAAAAATGAACCGCTTGCCGGTGTGACCATCAAGGTAGCGGGGGTTACAGGGGGAAACACGACCAACCTGGAAGGAAACTTTGTTATTACATTACCTGCTGGCAAAAAATACGACTTAGATTTTAGTGCTGTTGGATACACCATTAAATCCGTCACAGATGTTGAAGTTAAGGCAGGCGAAGTATTCGAATTAAATATCACTTTGGAAATGGCTTCGAAGAGCCTGGAGGCAGTAACAGTTACAGGATCAAAACTAACTGGCCGTAAGGAAACAGTTAATTCACTGCTGCAGTTTCAGAAGAATACCAATACCGTGGCAGCCGTGGTTTCTGCTGAAGCCATCAGGCGCTCACCCGACAGGAATACCGGTGAAGTGCTGAAGCGTGTTCCGGGAACTTCAATTCAGGAAGGCAAATATCTCGTCGTACGCGGATTAAGTGATCGTTATAACCAGGCAATGGTTAACGGCATATTGCTGAGCAGTACGGAACCTGACAGGAAAACATTTTCCTTTGATATTTTCCCTGCTTCCGTGATTGACAACATTATTATCAATAAGGCATTTGTTCCAGAACTTCCGGGAGAATGGGCTGGCGGCCTTGTGCAGGTAAACACCAAAGATGTTCCGGCAGCAAATTTCTTTAATATCCAGGTAGGCACAGGATTTAACACAAATGTGCCGGGGAAAGATTTTTACAGTTATAAGGGTAGTAATACTGATTTCCTGGGGTATGACAACAAGACAAGAGCATTGCCTTCTGATTTTCCTACAAAAACAAATTTTGCGAATCTGAGTGATGCTGAGAAAGCCAACCTGGGGAAATCCTTAGTAGGCAATTGGGCAATAAACAAAGAAGGGTTTGTGCCAAATGCTTCTCTTCAATTAAGCGGTGGTTTTACAGGTAAA
The DNA here is from genome assembly GCA_044223995.1 of Chitinophagaceae bacterium. GTDB lineage: Bacteria > Bacteroidota > Bacteroidia > Chitinophagales > Chitinophagaceae > JACMLD01. The sequence goes on along the minus strand of JBGALE010000002.1, from coordinate 508,121 downwards.
TTATTTGACAAGAAAATCGGCGGCACACTTGCCCTCAATTATTCGCGTAATATTCGTCACTATGAGTTTGTCAACTCTTTTTTCTCCATTAATAATAGCCAGGCCTCCCCTGATTTTTATTACAACACCGATAAATATGCGAAAGATGTGCTGGGTGGTGCGCTCGCTAATTTCACTATCCAGTTAAATAATAATAACAAGATCAGTGTCAAGAATTTGTTTAATGTAAATGCCACTACGTATACGTCAATCCGTGACGGATTTGAATTCCTGAGCGTGGATGCTGCAGTTAAGTCGAAAGAATTGGCCATGCGTACCAATACCTTTTTCAATACGCAAATTGCGGGCGAACACAATATGCCCAATCTAAAAACAAAATTAAACTGGTACGGCAGTTTCAATATCCTCGATCAGTATGTTCCGCAGCAGCGCCGTTCAGAATACCTGCAAAATGAAACAACCGGTTTGTTTGAAGCAAGGATATCCACAGGTTCTTCTCAAAAGGGGGGAAGTGTTTTTTATTCCAATCTTTCAGATTACATATATACAGCAGGTGGCGATTTGACAAAAACATTCAACTTATTCGATTCAAAGCAGACAATCAAGGGAGGGTATTTTTTCCAGGTGAAAGATCGTTTGTTTGATTCAAGGCCGTTTTTTGTGAAGTTGTTTGACAATAGTCTTAAAACGCTTCCCGAAGAACAGTTTTTCGCCCAGGCTAATTTTACTTCAGGCAAATTAGGCTTCGATGAATTTTCTTCTGTAAAGCAATACCGGTACCTCGCCAATAGTATTTTAAATGCGGGCTATGTACAACTCGATAATCAATTTGGGCAAAAATTAAGGGCTGTTTGGGGCGTACGGGTGGAAGATTTTGATCAGTTAATCGGCAGTGTGAAGGAAAGTGATTCAAGGTTTGTGCATACGGAAGTACGTGATTTCCTGCCAGCTTTAAACCTTACTTATAAAATAAACAACCGTACTAACCTGCGATTGTCCGGCTCTCAAACAGTAGTTCGCCCCGAGTTTCGTGAACTGTCCAGCTTTGCATTTTATGATTTTGAATTAGGCGCAACCGTTCTTGGAAATGACACCTTGCAAAGAACCAAGATTAGCAATTTTGATTTACGCTATGAATTCTATCCGCGCGCAGGGGAAGTATTCACATTGGGTGTGTTTTATAAATATTTTTCCAATCCAATTGAATTGTACTTTAACCAAAGTGGTGCCGGTTCAAGCAACACTTTTAACTACATCAATGCTGAAAAGGCAAAAGGTTATGGGGTAGAATTTGAAATGAGGAAAAAACTGGACTTTGCCCGTGCACTAAAGAATTTTACATTCTCCACCAACCTGTCTTATATCTACAACCGGGTAGAAAGCAAATCTACTAAACTGGACAGGCCTATGCAGGGCCAAAGCCCCTACGTGATAAATGCAGGTCTTCAATACGACCTTGAAAAAATAGGGTTAAACACGACCTTGTTGTTTAACGAGATCGGCCGGAGAATAGCTTATGTAGGCAACGACCAGATTCCTGCTATCTGGGAAGCCCCACGCGCGCTGCTGGATTTGCAGGTAGCCAAAAAAATCATTAAGGGTAGGGGAGAATTAAAACTTAACGTAAGTGACATCTTAAATCAAAAGGCTTATTTCTATCACGATCTGAACGATGACGGCACTTTTAATAAACGCAACGATGCATTGGCCATTGAAAGAAAACTCGGAACAACTTTCAGTATAACATTTGCTTACTCACTTAAATAATACAACTCTAAACATATAAAAATAGTATATGAAAAAAACGACTCTTCTATTAACTGCGTTGACTGGCTTGTTGATATTCACCAACAGTTGTAGAAAGATTGAAGTAGATGGTACAAGTGCTGCCACACCTACGCCAACACCTACAGAAAATACAATCTTAAGTGGGAGAATAACATCCGATAGAACGCTAAAAGCGGCTTATGTGTATACACTAAGAGATTTGGTCTATGTGACCAGTGGAGCCACGCTTACTATTGAGCCTGGAACCAAGATAGTAGGCGAAAAAAATTCACGGGGCGCTTTGATTATTACCCGTGGCGCCAAAATCATTGCCAATGGTACTGCAGACAAGCCCATCGTATTTACTTCCGACCAATCCAGCCCCCAACGTGGCGACTGGGCAGGCGTAGTTTTACTGGGCAGGGCAAGAACAAATGCCAGCTATAATGGAACGCCAGGTTTGGGTGAGGCAGAAGGTGGTATCAACAATGGCGACGGACTTGGCCTTTTTGGCGGAACAGATGACAACGATAACTCTGGTACCCTGAAGTATGTACGAATCGAATATGCAGGATATGCATTCCTTCCTGACAAAGAACTAAACGGTTTAAGTATGTACGCTATTGGCAAGGGTACAACATTGCAATATATCCAGGTTTCTTATGCCAATGACGACTCCTTTGAGTGGTTTGGAGGTACAGTAAACCTTGACCATATCATTGCTTACAGGGGCCTGGATGATGAACAGGATTCTGACAATGGTTTTAGCGGTAATGTACAGTTTGTCATTTGCCAGCGCGATAGTGCAGTAGCAGACATCTCAGGTTCCAATGGATGGGAGAGTGACAATGATGCGAATGGTATTGCTGTCATTACGCCATCTGGTCAAACAGTACCGCAACCACAAACCAAAGCAGTATGGAGCAATGTAACGATGATCGGACCGAGGGCTACCCTGGCCAATATTGGAAATTCACTGTTTAGAAACGGGGCACAAATTCGCAGGAATTCGGCCATTAGTATTTTTAATTCTGTAATGATGGGATGGCCCACAGGCCTGTTAATCGACGCCAGTACCGGACGCCCAACTGACCTGAACATTTCTGCCGACAATTCACTCTTCTTTCAAAATAATATCATTGCTGGCTGTGCGACGCCAATTAAGTATACCGCGAGCGGTACGGCTCCTACCGGCTGGACTTTGACAGATGTTACCAACTGGTTTAATACGCCTGCATACAACAATAGTATTTTGACAAACTGCTCTGATGTAAAGCTCACAGATGCATTTAATGTAACAGGTAATCCCGACTACACACCTCAAACCGGGTCACCCTTGCTTTCGGGAGCTTCTTTTACACATGCAAAATTGGCATCCTTTACCAATGTAGCTTATCGTGGTGCGGTAGGTCCTGGAGATACATGGTGGAAGGGCTGGACAAAATTTTAACCATCTGTGTGATTATTTTATACCGGGGGCAGCTTCTGAGGAAGCTGCCTTCGATGTAATAGTTCTTGTGATTTTTATAGTAAATAATGAAGGAATGAGGTTGTATTCTCTTTTGATGTTCATTTTAATAGTGATTTGCCTGTGTCAATGCAAATCGGTCAGGCATGGTGAGAAAGAAGTGAATGTAATAAGGAAGGAATTTTTGGATTCGGTTAAAAAAAATAGCGATACTACCTATACCAAACCCTATCGCAATAATGAATTTGTGTTTGCTGACTATTATATAAACAGAAAGGATAGTACCCTCTGCCAGGTTATGCGCGATTCTGCATCGCATGTGCGGCAGGTAATTATCACCAGGAAATCCTCCAGGGTGTTTACAGCAGAATACTATTCCAATGGACAATTGAAAGCATTGCTTCCACTGGATAGTGATGGCAAATTTGACGGCCTTTCAAAAAGTTACTACGAAAACGGTTGCCTGAAATCGAAGGGTGCATACTATCATGGCTTTTATTCAGGGAGGTGGGAACAGTATAACATTGATGGTGATATTACGAGAGTGGAAGAATATGATAGGAACGGACAACTCATTCGACTCGACAACAAAGAATAACAAAGATTTTTGCGAAAAACCAACTGTTTGTTTCATTACTACGATTGATAACCCGATTTTGTATTGTAAGGGAGGATCCCTGCATGTGGAACGAAAAGAACCTTTATAATAAATTTAAGTCCCTGAAGGATTACAGGGATCGTTTGTCTTATTTTGACAAACATTTTGGGATACTACCTTTTAAATTCCCGGATTTTAACCCATCATTGGATCTTTTCCTGACAGGGGCGGGAGTTCAACTACTTAATGATTTACACATAAGAGAACGGACATCAGCCTATAAACCCACCAGGGTATTTTCTACAGGCGATAATGAATTTACGATAAGCGTCGTTCCCATCAATTCCAACCGGCAGGCATACAATGCATACCTGCTCAATAATTTCCTCGTAAAAGACGGTTCTTTCCAGCAGGTAGAAAAGAAAATCAGGATGATGGGAATCAAGTCATCCCTAATGCTGGAAAAAAGGCACCAGGAGGCAATACAGAAACTTCAATATATAGAATTGATTGTAAAAGACATCAGTGAAAGAAGCAACCGGCGAATGTTTATGACCGTTTTTTATGAAGGATATAATGACTCGGCGTTGAAATCTGTGAAATACTTTTACTATAAGAAAAGAAACCTGGAATTGTATTTGTATGCACAGGGCATTCTTTTCAGGAAATACATCGAATTACTCAGTGAGCAGCATATCCTTGCGAAAACAGCAGGAGAAATAACAACCTTGCGAAAAGACCAAAAAATTTCACTTACCGAAAAACTTAAAATATTAAAAGACCTGGGAATAATAGAATTAATTAAAAGAAGATATTCCGGTATGGTGAAAAAAAATAACGACGAGAAAATACTCAACCTGGTTTGCCGAATCGCAGGAGAGAAAAAAGAAATGAGGGAGATAATCCGAAAATTTATTGTATAAATTGAGTGCAGCGAGCCGCATTGTGCCTTATGTATTTTCACTGAGCCATAACCTGAATTCAACCATGGAGGAAAAGGTTTTGTCGGGCTGCAGTGGTAACAATTGTTCCGCAGTATGCGTGCCATTGGTGACACAAAAAGAATGCAGGCAACCTGCCTTTTTCCCGGATTCAATGTCAGATGGGGTATCACCGATATTGACTACTTGTTTGGCATCTTTGATATGGAGTAGTTGCATGGCGCGGAAAATCATATCTGGCTGCGGTCTGCCATTGGCAACCTCATCGCTCGCAATGGAAGCTTGAATGGTAGTGGACATATTGCCTACATACTCTTTATTCAGCGCCTGCAGCCATCCGAGTTTACCGAGGATGATATTGGTTACTTTCCGGTAGAAACCTGTCGTCAACGCCACCGGTATCTTCTTTTCCTTAAGAAATGCAAGCAATTCAATGCAGCCTTCCGTGGGATAAATGGGATTTTTTGTATAATGGTCTTCCAGTATCTTACGAAATACAGCGTAAGAATTATCTACTTTTCTCTGCCACTCCCCGTTTTTATTGCCCACCTGTCTTTCCCAAAACACTTCAAATACGTGGCGTTTGGCCCAGCCCTGTACTGCCAGTATTTCTTCATCGGTCATTTTTAAATCAGTTTGCATAGCTGCTTTGGTAAAACAGCTTTCCACTTCATGTTCATCTTTTACCGTGGTGCCTGCCATGTCGCAAACCACCAGTTGAATTTGTCTCGAATCTTTCATAGCCATACTTTAAAATAATTGTTGAATCGTTGTTTCTGCCAGTCCCGCATTGGCTGTCATGCCTTTGCCACCGATAGCCGTTATTATATGAATATTGGTGGCCACCTCATAATTGAAAATATCATGTTCCTTGCACTGTGCATAATAGCCATTCCAGGAAGATGCTATTTCCCAGGTCGGTAAATCCATGATGCGTTTCGCCTCTTCGAGAATAATACTATTGATTTCATGGTTGACTGCAAAGCCCAATTTTTCAGCTTCACTGGCATCTGCATATTCGTGCGAATCGCCAATGATGATGCTCCCGTCAACTGCCTGCTTGAACAAAATATGTATGCCCCATTTCTTAAACCGATCTTCAATATTATCGGCCTGCAGGGCCTGGTAAGAGGGGCATTCTTTAAAACTTTCATAACGCCGTATGCTCAATCCCGTAAGAATAGATCCGTTCAATGAATAATTATGGATGGGAATGGTTTTCATCATCTGCAGCTTCGATACTTCAATATCACTTTTGTAAAAGAGTTCCGCAAAAAGGTTTTTGAAATCCCTTCCGTTGCAAATGATAACCTTGTCACTGGTATATGCAGCTCCGAAATTATCTTCCACCACACATTTCCCGTTTACATAGTCGCAAAATGTTACCAGTGTATTGGGCCGGTAGGTTACTGACAATTGCTCCTGCAGGTAATGGAGCAGAAGATAAATCAACTGGTGCGGTTCGGCAGTTATTTCCCCGGGGAAGAACAAAGCGCCGCGGCAATAGTCAGCTTTTAAACCAGGATAATTTTCAAGGCATTCTTTTGGTGATAGTAACCTGGATGGATACTGATTATTTTGATTGATAACAGCCAGCTCCTGCAACAGTGTAAGCTCAGTTTCATCAGAAGCGATATACACTGATCCGTTTTGCCGGATGCTGATATTTATTTTCTCCTGGATGGATTTATATATTTCCAGGCTTCTCCTGCCGTATTGCTGCCATTTGCCCTGGCTCATACCGGAAGGGACAACCTGGCCGAAATTGCGGACAGTGGCCTCCACTGGCATCGGATCTTTTTCCAGCAGTAATACGGTTAACCCTTTTTGTGCAGCATGGTAGACATGGAAACTGCCAAGGATGCCTGCGCCAACAATTATCAGATCATAATGAGGTGATTGCATATCAGGAAACAGCTACTACTGTGTTTTTATATTTACGGTTAAAATACATCCACGAAATAATAATGCATACAATGCCTGCTGCGCCTAATACAAAACTTACCTGTAAAAAATAATTGAGCCAGTTTAGTGTAGGGCTTACGATTTCTTTATTAAAAATGATAAAGCAACTGCCGAGATAGCCAATGGAATCCATAAAATAAAAGAAGAAACCAATATTGCCTTTTATTTTAAAAGCCGCAATGAACCTGTCGAGAAATAAGCACTGCAGCGTATTATAGCAAACGTATAGGCCAATTGTATAGAGTACAAGATTTATAACAGGATTGGATACACGATATTTTAATAAGAACGACGAAGTAATAATCAGTACCAAACCCAGGAAAATAGCGGAATGATGCGCCTGTATACTCTTGAAATGGTTTTTAAAACCGGTCATCAGCAATAGTAAACCCAACACTGCTACAGCGGCGATGGTTTCCATTTGTGTAAATATTGCCGGGTTGAAAGTTGGCTGCACTGTGCGTAATATTTCCACCGCATAATTATCCTTCAAATCGCGGAGAATGGTAAGCAGCAGGTTGATGACGGTAATAGCAGATAATCCAACAAGGAATTGTGTAAACAATGCTACCCGTTGTTTTCCGTTGAGAGCAACGCGTACGCCGCGGCTTTTTATTTCCTCGTCACCCGGAGGAGGAATTTTGGTGAGCATCCATACCGCCAGCAATAACAATGGTATATACAATGCACCTGTAACAAAGGGCATATAGATTTCAGGTACATGCCAGTACTCTATACAAACCCTTCCCAGGCTTTTTGCCACACCCGAACTGAAAATAAAATTGGTGCTGAGTACAATTGCAAGGAAGTCGGTAAATTTTCTCCCTTCAATATAACTGAATACCAAACCCCAAATCAATCCAAGACAAAGACCATTGGTATACAGGAAGGCAACATTAACCGGGGAAGGTATGAGTGCCAGCAGCAGCAAACTGATATGTGCGCTGCCGATCAACCCGAGTATATACCAGGGGCGGCGCGCCTTATTCAATTCTGAGATAAACTTTATACCAATAAACTTTGCCGTCATATATCCCAATACCTGCGCAATGACCAGGGCAGATTTAAAAGAAATACCAAAAGCAGTTTGCCCATCGAATGTAGCTGCGCTCATGGGTTTCCGGAATCCATACATGCAGAAGTAGGTAGTAAAGCTGGCAAAAGCCGCCCATATTACCAGTGAATAAGGTGTTTTTACAGTCAACTGTTTTTGTGCGGCGGCAGGAATCATGCAGTGCAAATTATATTATCTGTAAACTATACAAAGTATAGCAGATTAAATAATCGCTATCATTTATAAAATGAATTAGCCCTGTAAATAATGAAAGGATTGTCTCAGTCCTTTTTAGGATCGAGTGTGAAGCCGATGGTAGTACCAATATCGGGCGTACTCCGTACGTGGATCGCTTGCCCATGTGCTTCGATGATGTGTTTGCAAATAGCGAGGCCAAGGCCGGTACCGCCCTTGTCGCGGCTGCGGGCAGCATCGGTGCGGTAAAATCTTTCAAATATCCTGTTCAGGTGTTCTTCATCTATTCCAATGCCATCATCACTGATTTCTATAAGAACATATTCACCAGCCGTTTTATATACACTGGCAACAATATTACCGTCGGTCTTTCCATATTTAAAACTATTCTCTACAAGGTTGATCAGTACCTGCCTTATTTTTTCTTTATCGGCAAAAACGGTAATAGGCGCTTCACATCCTTTTTTAATGGAACAGTTTATATGTTTCTTGACGGTTTTAATGGACAGGGAATCGAATACTTCGCGGATCAGGTCCTGGATAATGAAGTTTTGTTTGTATAGCAATTGTTCGCCGCTTTCCAGTTTTGAAATCTCGTCCAGGTCATTCATCAGGTTGACCAGCCTGTCTACATTGCGGCTGGCATTTTCCAAAAACTTTTTTCTTATCTCCGGCTGCTCCATGGCGCCATCCAGCAACGTATCAACATATCCCTGTATGGCGAATATGGGTGTTTTGAATTCATGCGCCAGGTTTTGGAGGAATTCTTTGCGGTAAGCTTCGTTTTGTTTTAGGTTTTCAATTTCTTCCTTACGTTGTTCCGCCCATTTCTCCACGTCTTCGCTGACTTCGTCAATACTTTTTTTAGGGAGAAGATATTTGTAATACATCTCTTCTTTTTTACTGGCCTTGGTCTGGTAAATAAATTTATAAATGAGTTTGATGCGGCGGTAAATAAACTGCTGCAGGAAGAAAAAGATCAGTGAATAGGCAATGATAAACAGGACGCCAAATGTTATGAGCGCAATCCACCAGCTTTTAATAAAAATATAATTGCCCAGTGCCACCAGGATGGAAATGGAAAACGCATTGATGGCAGCCACCTGCCGGGGGGAAAGGTTTTTGAAGTCCATTGATTCACGCCTTGTTTCTGCTGCAAGCTACAGGAAAACTCAACACCTGCGCTGGTGCTTATATATCGAATTTATAGCCCACTCCTTTTACGGTGGTGATACAATCCATTCCCAGTTTTTGGCGAATCTTCCTGATATGTACATCGATGGTGCGGTCGCCCACGATGACATCATTGCCCCAAACCTGGTTGAGGATTTCATTTCTTAAAAATACCCTTCCGGGTTTCGAGGCCAGTAGGTAGAGCAGTTCAAATTCTTTTTTAGCAAGGGTAATTTCTTCATCGCCTACTTTTACGAGGAATTGTACAGGGTCAATGAGCAGTTTATCAAATTTTAGCGTGCCGGCATTTTCCCCCTCCGGTTTGTTAATGCGGCGGAAAAGTGCGTTTACCCGGCTCACAAGTACTTTTGGACTGATAGGTTTGCTTACATAATCGTCCGCACCGGAATCCAGCCCCTTCACCTGCGAAGTTTCATCACTCAGTGCAGTAAGAAATATAATAAGGGTTTCTTTGAAGGCCTCCTGCGTGCGCAAAATTTCACATACTTCCACACCGGTTTTTTTGGGCATCATAATGTCGAGGATGATCAAATCCGGCTTCAGTTGTCTTGCCTTGGTGAGTGCATCATCGCCATCTTTGGCAGTATAGACTTCGTAGCCTTCGTTTTTAAGGTTGTAATGAACTATTTCCAGGATATCCGGTTCGTCGTCTGCTATCAATATCTTTTTGCCCTTGCTTTCCATTAAATACTTTTAATTTTCGCAAACCTAGTCTAATTGGTTTTTCCCAGAAAATGGTAACCTTAAGTTTACAATTTGTTAATACAGTACTGGTTGTATATATATGCTTAAATGCTGGTAACAAGGTACAGATATCGGCGGTAATCTTTGATGATCCGGGTTGCTGCGAATATTGATGTTGGGTAGAATGTATGCCCTGAAAAAGCCCTGTTCTGCGGATTTTCCGCCCAATACTGCCAACCGGTCAACGATATTGAGCGTTATATACAATTAGCAGTTATATTTTCCCGTTTTGTGCAGCGTATTGGTCGTATTTTTGTACTTAATGAGTTGTCAATCACATCGTATTATGCGGCAATGTTTACTTGCTTACCTTATATTAACCGGTTTTTTTGCGGTGGCGCAGGGGCAGCCCAATTCCTTTCATGTGCCTATTGACAAAGGCCGCATTCTTTTCCACGAAAAGGTTGACCAGGAGCAGCAGCGCCTGAAGGACCTTGACGGGAAAAAGGACAATGCGATTACCCTTTCCAAAGATGAAACCATCAATGGCCAGATTGAATTTGCCCTGATAAAACATGTGGACGAGCTGCAGGAGCAATATGAAACAGATTCTACGCTCACGAATCCGCTGAAGGTGAAATATATCCGCGGACTGGAAACTTTGCTAAATGGTTACAATAATAATTATCAGAAAAAGGACTTCCCCCTTACCATGGCACCCGAGCTGATTGCGGTATATGAAAAAGCGGTCAGGCTGGATATAAAGGATCAGAGCATTGAACCGTTGATTCGTGCAGCCAGTTATGGGGTAGGGAAAATTGTGGTGGAATGTTTCACCTTTCCGGAAAATGCAGGTGTAAAGCCATCAAGGCTTCTACTGGTGGAAAAATACCTGGGCATGCACCCGGATGAAATATTGCCCTACCTGCAATACAATACTGATTTACCATTTACCGACAGCCTCATAAAAGTGGCGGCACACAATGATCTGAAGAAATTTTACAACTATGCTGCCGTAGGCGACCGCCTCGGATCACGCATCCGCAGTATGCGCGATCCCTTTGTTCATACCATCGCCAGGATGGCCGTAAGCAGAAGCGGTCAGTTGTACTATCCTTTCATGGATCTGCTGGTACACAACCGTATTACTTTCGACGACATTGATAAAATAAAAAACGACAGCATTGCCTATTATAAACTCCTGGTAAAAACAAGAATTGAATTTGCAGGCCGTTTGCTGGGTGAGAAAAAAGACACACCAATGGAAATGCAGGCGCTGACCCGCATGATGGCGCGCAAGGCAAAAGACGTTTTTATCAATGAAATAAATGGTTTGCACGACTCGCCCGATGCTATCCGCTTCAAATGCCTTGAACCCCTGAATGCACAGGAACTCTATTACCTCTGTGTGATGGGTGAAGATATCATTTATACGTCCAGCTATGTACGGGGTGTGTTCCCGGCCATATTTCAAAAAATGCATTCGCCCCGGGGCGACAGTTTACTGTTAAGTGTAAATGCAGATTATTTCAGGAAGTTTATAAAAATGGCCGCAGCCTATAATACACTTGATACCTTACTCAAGTCGATGCCTCCGGAAAGTGCTACCACGCTGATGAAAGCTTTTATGAGTAAGATCGAAGCCAGTACTACGCACAATAATGTGGAAGATGCCGTAGATGTGGCGGATTCTTACAGCAGCATTTTTGAAAAGAACAGGGCACTCGCCAACTTTATGCTGGATGAAGCAAACTGGAACTACGATCGCTGTACAAGAAATAATGACAAGAATGGTATGGTGGTCTATCGCCTGGAAAAAACATTGTTTGAATCGGCTGATACAACAAAGAAGATTGATCTCTCCCGCGAATTGGGCATACCGCCCATTTATACGCTGGATTATGATAAGTTGTCGGACGACAGCGGGCGTGTGGTACAACAGGTGTTTTTTTATGGAGATGAAGACAAGGATGGTCAAAACTCTTACGCGCAATTCAAAGGCATGTTTGCCGGCAAGCCGGAATGGAAGATGGCAGAGAATGAAAACTGGCTCACCATAAAATCAACAAAGGGGAAACCCGTTTGGATATTTGCCAATAAACCATTGTACGGGGAAGATGATCCGGATGAAGAAGCCTGTAAAAAATTATCCGCTTACCTGCAGGCACAAAAAATAAAACCAACCATTTATATTCACCGCGGGCATAGTTACCACGTTAATTCCACGCTCACGAAAATCACACCATCTGCACGCATTGTGGTACTTGGTTCCTGCGGGGGATACAATAACCTGAACGAAGTACTGACCATCAGTCATGATGCGCACATTATTTCATCCAAGCAGGTAGGAACAAAATCTGTCAACGACCCGATTCTGAAATCCATTAACTCAACACTGCTCTCCGGGAAAAGCATCGACTGGTTGTCTATGTGGAAGGATTTGAGCAAACAATTCATCACTTCTGATGCAAAGGAGAAATTTGATGACTATATCCCACCGTATAAAAACCTGGGTGTTATTTTTATCAAGGCTTACCGCAAGGCAATGGGAGAGGGCCAGTAAACAAAATCGCCAGGTAACCGTTAAATTATTGCCGGTTGTCACAACAGCCACCCGTTAACTGGCAGCCGTCTTTTATCTTTGCACACTTATGCCCGATCAGCCGCCAAAAAAAAAGATTTTCAATTTTGCACTGCTGCGAAGAGTATTTCAGTTCGCAGCACCGTATAAGCGGAAATTTTATATTTCACTTATACTGGCTATCGCACTGGCTGTCCTGGCGCCTGTGCGTCCTTATCTTATCCAGGTAACAGTCAATCGCTTTATAAAAGGAGGTGCAGACGCTTTAGGCGATGCAAGAAGTCATTTCCTTACAGTAGTAATTTATATCACATTCATACAAATTGGTTTACTGCTGCTGGAAACCATTGTACGTTTCTATTTTTCATTTATCACGGCATGGATGGGTCAAAATGTGGTGAAAGACCTCCGCGTAAAAACATACAATAAAATTATCGGGCTCAACCTGTCGCAATTTGATAAGACACCCATTGGAACGCTCACCACCAGGACCATCAACGATATTGAATCGATCAACGATGTATTTTCCGATGGCCTTATCCCCATTATTGCAGATCTGCTGACGATTTTTTCAATACTGGTCGTAATGTTTGTCATCGACTGGAAACTGGCGCTTGTCAGCCTGGCACCCTTTCCGTTTTTGATCGTGGCCACTTATTTTTTCAAGGAAAGCGTTAATAAATCATTTATCCGTGTACGTAATGCGGTAGCGGCGCTCAATGCTTTTGTTCAGGAACATATTACCGGTATGCATGTGTTGCAGGCATTTGCAGCAGAGGAGCGGGAATCTGTAAAATTTAAAAAAATAAACCGCGATCACCGCAATGCCAATATCAATGCCATATTCGCTTATTCTGTTTTTTTTCCAGTAGTGGAAATTGTACTTGCTGTATCCACAGGCCTGCTGATTTGGTATGCGGCCCGTGAAGCACATCTCCTCAATGCCAATAATCCGCAGGCGGCTAATGAAATGGCTGGTAAAATGATCTCCTTTTTCCTGTTCTTAAACCTGTTGTTCAGGCCGCTTCGGGTGATAGCGGATAAATTCAATGTATTGCAGATGGGAATGGTAGCCAGCGAACGCGTATTCAAAGTATTGGACAACGACGATTATATAACTTCAGAAGGAAATTATGCTCCTGAAAAAGTAAAGGGAAAAATTCAGTTCGATCACGTTTCATTTGGGTATTCACCTGACAGGGATGTTTTAAAAGATATCAACTTTACAGTGGAACCCGGAGAAACCATCGCTATTGTAGGACATACGGGAAGTGGTAAAACATCGATCATTAGTTTACTGAATCGTTTGTACCATATTCAGAAAGGTGAGATTAGAATCGATGACGTAAAAATTGAAGCGTATAAACTGGATGCGCTGCGCAGCCGCATGGGTATTGTACTGCAGGACGTTTTCCTGTTTTCAGGATCAGTAATGGATAATATTACACTTCGCAATCCTGAAATACCGCGCGCAAAAGTAATAGAGGCGGCAAAGATGATCGATGTGCATGATTTTATTATGGAGCTGCCGGGTGGCTATGATTTTAATGTAATGGAGCGTGGCGCTACCTTATCACTGGGACAACGGCAATTATTGTCATTTATCCGGGCCTTGTTGTACAACCCTTCTATATTGGTATTGGATGAAGCCACTTCCTCTGTGGATACAGGCAGTGAGCAACTGATTCAGAAAGCAATTGACAAACTGATTGCCGGACGTACCTCTATTGTCATTGCACACCGTTTGTCAACCATCCGCAAAGCCAGTAAAATCATTGTGCTGGACAAAGGTGAGATAAAGGAAATGGGTACACACGATGAACTCCTGCAAAAAGGTGGCTTCTTTGCCAAATTGTATGAAATGCAGTTTGAAAAGAAGATTGTTGTTAACTCCTGACAAACCTGCCTTATTTTCTTTTCGTTAAAATTTTTAGTAATTTGCATTGGTGAAAAAAAATAACTATCACATAAAAGCCGAACAGCAGCAAACCAGTGCTCTGCATGAGGAAGCTACTGCCTATAGCAGCATGGAAGCAGTGGAAGAGGCCCGTCTTTTGGAGGCCATAAACAGAACAGATACTGAAAAATTCAAACTTTTTACCAGGATGATGCGCATCGGTCAGATGCTGAAAAATGCAACAATAACATACAAGCCGGAATAGCAACTACCATTTTGTCATGGATATTCTTGACGAGGATTTACTCAGGTTTTGGAGCCTGCTAAATAAACATCATGTAAAATATATAATGGTGGGTGGGTTTGCGGTAAACCTTTATGGTTTTGCCCGCACTACCAATGATATCGATATGCTGTTAAAGGATGAGGCCGGGAACAGAAAACAGCTTTCGAAAGCTTTTGCTGAACTTGGTTATGGGGCCATTTCTTTCGAACATACTCAATTTGTGCCCGGCTGGACAAATTTTTATATTGGAGCAGGACTGGAGTTGGACATAATGACTTCATTGAAAGGAGTCGAGTTATCATTTGACGAAATATATAACATCGCTCCTGTCGCTCACATTGAAGATGTTGCTGTTCCGTTCTTACATATAAACCACCTCCTGGCCAATAAAAAAAAGGTGAACCGGCCGAAAGATCAATTGGATGTTATCGAGCTGGAGAAAATCAAAAAGATACTGGAAGAAAGGAAAGCGTGAATAACCAAGCGTAAGACATCAGTAGCCTGAAGCGGCTCGTCTTCGATAGTAAGCTGCATCCAGGCTCGTCTAAATCTTTTGTTCAGATATAAAAGTTCCGTCCGCCTTAAAAGATGCCTGCCATCTCTGTGCGCCGATAAAGAATTTTACCTTGTACTTACTTCCATCCTCCCTTTCCCATTCTATCTGACCACTGGCGCCTGGATATTTGGTGGTAAAACTTGTCATAACGGCGCTGGGTACCTGCGAAGCTGGAATTGAAACACTGGTGGGAGAACTGCTATTACTTTTGCTGCAGGCCGTAAAAAAGGAAGCAGCCACCATTAATAATATCAAGAACTTTTTCATAAAGGTTTTTTAGGGTGAAACAGTCTTAGTCTGGAGTTCAATTTCGGCAAATAATTAATTCGTATAAGTCAACCATGCTGAACCTGCAGGAACAGTTTCCGGGCTTGTACAAGGTCGATCCGGGCCATTAAAAAGAGCAACTTTTTGGGTGTAAATAAGGGCTATCTTTTTTCCGATCGTTGTCGGTTTTTCACCCTCACCTCCTTATCTTTGCGCCAAATTACAGACAGGTATGATGTCGAAAAGCCTCAAATCCTTATTGGCAGCGGTTTTCAGTGTGTTTTTGATGGTTTTATCCTTTACCAGTTTGGCCAACGATGGGGCCGGGGAAAAGAAGAAAGAAGACTTTGATGCAGCCAAGGTAATTATGGAGCATATTAAGGATGGGCATTCGTTTCATTTCTTCTCAATTTTTGGCCATCATGTAGGTGTCCCATTACCTGTAATTGTATATTCTCCACAAAAAGGCTGGTCATTTTTCTCCTCTTCCCGCTTCGGGCATGAAGGTGAAGAAATACACGAAGGGTATAAACTGGAAGAAGGCAAAATTGTCGCTGTAAAAGCAAATGGTTCGATAGATGAAAGCATAAAAGTATATGATTTCTCCCTGACACGCAACGTGGTACAAATGTTTATTGCACTTGCATTACTGGTTTGGCTGATGCTGGGGATCGCAAAGAAATACAAAGCGGGCACTGGTGTTCAGTCAGCTCCATCCGGGTTTCAGAATGCTGTGGAACCGGTGATTACATTTGTTCGGGACGATGTGGCCAAACCCAATCTCGGTCACAAATATGAAAAATACCTTCCTTACCTGCTGACTGTTTTCTTTTTTATCCTGATTAATAATATTGTCGGCCTTATTCCCGGAACAGCCAATGTAACCGGAAATATTGCTTTCACCTGTATTCTGGCAGTGATATCGCTGGTGGTGATTTTATTTAGTACCAATGGACATTACTGGGGACATATTTTCTGGCCTCCGAATGTGCCTTTCCTGATTAAAATTATCCTGGTACCGGTAGAATTTGCTGGTGTATTTATAAAACCCATCGCATTGATGATACGTCTGTTTGCCAATATGGTGGCCGGGCACATCATTATTATCAGTTTCGTATCGCTGATCTTTATCTTCGGCGCTATGAACCAGGTAGCTGGCTGGGGTTTTTCGCCGTTTTCAATCTTGTTCACCGTATTTATTTACCTGATTGAAATATTAGTGGCCTTTATACAGGCATATATATTTACCAATTTGACAGCGGTATTTATCGGGCAGGCATTTGAAGGAGGGCATGATGAAGCACACCCGCAGGAAGGACATGAAGACGCAGTAATTATTTAATCACCTTTTTTTTAATTATAAAAACAAGCATCATGACGTTAATGAACATTCTGTTGGAAACTCCCCAGTTTGGATATTCCCATTTGGGTGGTGCCATCGGCGCTGGTCTTGCTGCCATAGGCGCAGGTATCGGTATCGGCCAGATTGGTAAGGGCGCTGTAGAAGCGATTGCCCGCCAACCGGAAGCGAAAGATGACATTCGTGCAAACATGATCCTGACTGCTGCATTCGTTGAGGGTGTTGCCCTTTTCGGTGTTATCGCAGGATTACTGGCAGTATTGAAAGCATAATTGCCGGCACAAACATCTTACTGCATCCGATGCAAAGGGCGGAGGATGCAGTAACTTAAGAAACAAGAAACTCAACATACTATGGATCTTTTAGTACCAGCGCTAGGATTACTTTTCTGGACATTACTGGCCTTCCTGATTGTGTTCTTTATCCTGAAAAAATTTGCTTGGAAGCCCATCCTGAAATCTTTAAAAGACAGGGAGCATTCTATTGCCGATTCACTGGCAACTGCTGAGAGGGTTAAAAAAGAAATGGCACAACTGAAGAGCGAGAATGAAGCCTTGCTGGCGAAAGCACGCGAAGAAAGGGCTATCATGATCAAAGAAGCAAAAGATACTGCCGATAAAATGCTGTCAGACGCAAAGGAAAAAGCGAAGTCAGAATACGATCGTATTGTCAGTGATGCACAATCCGCCATTCAGCAACAAAAAATGGCTGCTATCACCGATCTGAAAAACCAGGTGGGTAATTTGGTAGTAGAGGTTGCTGAAAAAGTATTGCGCCGCGAATTGAGCAACAAATCAGACCAGGAAAATTATATCAGGCAATTGTCGAATGAAGTGAAACTGAACTAAAGAACAACCGCATTATGCACAGTCCACGTTTAGCAGTCAGGTATGCAAAAAGTTTGGTTGATTTGGCCATTGAGCAAAATCAGCTCGAAGCAGTGTATACAGATATGAAATACCTGCAGGCAGTTTGCAAAGCAAGCCCCGAATTTGTAAACCTTTTGCGCAGCCCGGTGATAAAAAGCGATAAGAAACAAAAAATAATAACAGCCGTCGTAAATGGAAAAATAGGTATCCTTACTTCTTCTTTCATTTCACTGATGGTAAACAAAAATCGCGAGGAGCACCTGCCGGAAATCGTGGATGCCGTGATTACACGGTACAATGAACTGAAAGATATTCACCGTGTAAAGCTGACGACTGCGGAATCAGTGAGCGAAGAATTAAAACAGTCGATCCTGGCGAAAATAAAGAAGGAAACTCCGATGCAGAATATAGAACTGGAAACATCGGTTAAACCGGAATTGGTGGGAGGTTTTGTGCTGGAGTTTAATAATAACCTCGTCGATGCGAGCATCGCAAGAGACCTGCGGGATATTAAAAAGCAGTTCCAGGAAAATATTTACGTGCAGCAGATACGGTAATGTGGAAATGTGATGATGTGAAAATGATTAACCCGGAATTTGTTCCTGGCTGAAGAAGGAGATGGTGTAGAAGTGAGTGACACAACGATGTACAATAGCGATAGTACGGATGGAAAAAAATAATTACCAAGAATTTAAAAAACAGCTACGTCATGGCAGAGATTAAACCAGATGAAATATCAGCGATACTGCGCCAGCAGTTGAGCAATTTTAATGTGGGGGCCGATTTGGAAGAAGTAGGGACCGTATTGCAGGTGGGTGATGGTATTGCCCGTGTATATGGCCTCAACAATGTTCGCTCGGGTGAACTGGTAGAGTTTGACAACGGTGTAAAAGCCATTGCGCTCAACCTCGAAGAAGATAATGTGGGTGTGGTATTAATGGGAGAGAGTGGTACCATTAAAGAAGGCGCTAAAGTAAAACGTACCGGTAAAATCGCATCTATAAAAGTGGGTGATGGTTTGGCAGGTCGTGTTATCAATACTTTGGGCGAACCGATAGATGGTAAAGGACCTGTCAAAGGCGAATTATATGAAATGCCACTGGAACGTAAGGCGCCCGGCGTTATTTTCCGTGAGCCGGTAAAAGAACCATTGCAAACTGGTATCAAAGCCATTGATGCGATGATCCCCATCGGCCGTGGCCAGCGTGAGCTGGTAATCGGTGACCGCCAGACCGGTAAAACAGCCATTTGTGTTGATACCATCATTAATCAGAAAGAGTTTTACGCAGCAGGAAAACCTGTGTATTGTATATATGTTGCCATCGGTCAAAAGGCGAGTACCATTGCAGGAGTAATGAAAGTGCTGGAAGAAAATGGTGCGATGGCCTATACAACTATTGTTGCCGCTTCTGCTTCTGACCCTGCACCGCAACAGTTCTATGCACCATTTGCGGGGGCAGCGATTGGTGAATTTTTCCGTGATACCGGTCGTCCTGCATTGATCATTTATGATGATCTTTCCAAACAAGCCGTTGCTTACCGTGAAGTTTCGTTGTTACTGCGTCGCCCTCCCGGTCGTGAGGCATACCCGGGTGATGTATTCTACCTGCACAGTCGCTTGCTCGAGCGTGCAGCAAAAGTTATTGCAAAAGATGATGTGGCAAAAAAGATGAATGACTTGCCCGAATCTATCCGGCACCTGGTAAAAGGTGGCGGTTCACTGACAGCGCTTCCTATTATTGAAACACAGGCTGGTGACGTTTCTGCTTATATACCTACCAATGTAATTTCAATTACCGACGGGCAGATATTCCTGGAAGGTAACCTCTTCAATGCTGGTATCCGTCCTGCGATTAACGTGGGTATCTCCGTTAGCCGCGTGGGTGGTAACGCACAGATCAAATCCATGAAAAAGGTAGCTGGTACATTGAAACTCGATCAGGCACTCTACCGTGAGATGGAAGCGTTCTCCAAGTTTGGTGGTGATCTGGATGCTGCTACCAAACTGGTACTCGACAAAGGAGCCAGGAACGTGGAGATATTGAAGCAGTTGCAGTATTCACCCATGACAGTAGAGAAACAAGTGGCCATTATTTACCTCGGTACACAAGGTTTAATACGAGAAGTGGCGGTGAAAAATGTAAAAGCATTTGAAGAACATTTTCTTGTGGAGATGGAAAATAAACTCCCAGAGGTGTTAGCTGAATTTAAAAAAGGAAACCTGCCGGAAGAAGGTATCAAGCGAATGGTAGACCTGGCTAAAAGCCTGGCACCAGCTTATAAATAGTTTTTCTTCAGCATTTTATATAAAAGCGACTCTTAACAGGGTCGCTTTTTTTATTTTGGTTTATCGTTAAGATGTAGCCATTAAACGATGCTTTGAATCGATTGGCCGAAAAAAAATCAAAATATTTTTATTAAAACACTTGCATCTTCGGAAAATACGGTTAATCTTTGTGTCATCAAGTTACTCACACAGAAACAGACGTACCCAATCTCCTAAGAACATTTCCAATTACATTTTCTCTCTCCAATCCTCCTGGAAAAGTCTTCCTTGATTTATTCCAATGCCTGTGGGCCATTCGTACAAAATCTGTCTTGACCCTGTAAAATTTACTTTATGAAACTCTTGTACCCAAGCCCCAAGGAGAATGTATTCACTTCTTCAATTATCAAAGCAGCCATCGCTGTTTTGTTGTTCACTACAACTTTGACATGCGCTGTTTCAGCGCAAACATCCACTGCACCGGAACTGGTTTTCAAAAATGCCAGCCTTGTTTTCGGAAGCGATGGTTCAGACAATGCAGTATACCGTTTTCCTTCTGTAACCAACGGTATTGATGCGCTGGTAAAAATAAATGGACGTTCCTCTTCACTGGTAAAATTGGTGAGCATCGATTTAACCAATACCGGGTTTGACAAAGCATTTCAACCACAGGTTACTTATAATAACAATACAACTCCTGGTCCGGCTGAGTGGTGGATGGAATTCCAGGTATCATTTGTGCAGGCAGGTACCAACACAGCACTGGCAGTAAATAATTTTAACCTCACAGCTTTGGACATTGATGGTAATGGCGATAAAATAAATGAATACGTTAGCTTATATAATTTGAAATCTTACGTACTGGAAAGTAATTCTGACCTTACTGTTTCAAATATTATGGAAACTTTACTGGGTGTCCTTACTAATACCGGTAAACGCTTTGATGGTCCTGTTACTAATTATGTGGACATTGATACCAGCGCGACAAATGTAATGACTACCAATACTTACCAGAGTGTAAACAGCTTCCGCATTCGCACCGGTGCTACAGCAACTGGCATAAGCGGTGCCGCTGACAGGATGTATTCTTTTTGGTTCAAAGGGTTTACTTACCAGGAGCCGGTACAAAGTTTTCTGCCTGTAACGCTTATCAATTGGAATGCTTCTTATGTAAATAATAATGTATCACTGAAATGGAGCACCACGGTTGAGAAAAATTCCAGTCATTTTATTATCGAGCGCAGCTTTGATGGTGTTGAATATTCAGACGCGGCGATGATTTTTGCAGCCGGTAACAGTGATATCGTGTCTAACTATTCATTTACCGATAAGATACCTGCAGGTAACAGCGGCGTAATCTATTACAGGCTCAAAATGGTTGACATGGATGGCCGCTCACAAACATCTGTGGTAAGACTGGTTCGCATCGGTAAAGCAAGTGAAACGGTAAAGATTCTCGCTTATCCAAACCCGGTAGTAAATGAAGTAAGGATAACGGTTCCGCAAAACTGGCAGAACAATGCAGTTACTTACCAGGTGATTAACACAAACGGACAAACAGTAAAAAGCATTACAATACAACACGCCAACCAAACTGAAGTTATTTCAATGGCGCAAGTACCCGCTGGTATGTACATTATGAAAGTGACGAAAGGAAATGAAATCAGCACACAGGCAATTGTAAAATCAACGAATTAAAGAGTATAGTTTTAAAGGGTACGATCAACAACGCCCTGCTTTTCCAGGCGGGGCTCTTTTAAAAAACAGTTGCGCAAGCAATACATATAATTTGAACGATTAGTTTTAAAGGGTACGATCAACAACCGCCGGGTATTTCTATACCTGGCTTTTTGTTGTCTGTACCCTTTGCGTTAGCCGTTCGTCCATTTTTTGGCTGGGAAGAGGGTTTCTGATTTGGTTTATATCATAAACTAGTTTATGTTTGCTAAAATTTACGACTGTGAGACATTTGGTGATACTTTTAAGCCTTATCCTTATTTCGGCTGTAAGCTTTGCCCAGACTGTAATTACGGGCAAAATAAAAGATAATAAAGGCCGTCCGGTTCCCGGTGCCAGTATCTCAATTAAAGACAGCTATGATGGGGGAACTTCCGATTCCACCGGCCGGTTTCGCTTTAAAACCACGGAGAAGGGAGAGCAGCTATTACTGGTTACCTCTATAGGATACAAAGCCTACGACCAAAAAATTACTATTACCAGCGAAACGCTGAGCCTGGATATTGTTATGAAGGAAGAGCCCAGTGAATTAAAGGCTGTGGTAGTGACTGCAGGAACTTTCGAAGCCAGCGATACAAAACGTACCACCGTACTGAACCCGCTGGATATTGTGACAACAGCCAGTGCCAACGGCGATGTTACCGGCGCAATCCGCACGCTGCCCGGTACACAACAGGTAAGTGAAAAAGAAGGTTTGTTTGTTCGCGGTGGAAGTGGCGAAGAGGCCAAAGTTTTTATTGATGGCACCGTAGTAAATAATTTCTTTTTTACGACAGTACCGGATCTTGGTTCACGCGGAAGATTTTCTCCTTTCCTTTTTAAAGGAACTGTATTCAGTTCAGGCGGCTACTCTGCCCTCTATGGCCAGGCATTGTCAGGGGCATTGATTCTGGAAACAATTGATTTGCCAGAACGGAGCTCAGCAAGCGTCGGTATATCCACTGTAGGATTGAGTACGGGTTATAACCAGTTGTCCAAAGACAAAAAAAGCAGTTGGGGTGTAGCATACAATTATACCAACCTGCTGCCTTATTTTAAAATTGTAAAACAGCAACCTGATTATTTTACGGTGCCTGCATTTCACAATGGAGAAGCCAACTTTCGGATAAAAACATCAAAGACTGGTATCATTAAATTTTACAGCTATTTCAACGATAACCAGATTGGATTGCGGAGAAGTGATATTGATTCAGTTAATTTGAAAGATGCTTTTGATCTTAAAAACTTCAATATCTACACGAACCTTGCCTGGAAGGAAAGACTGGGAAAGAAATGGAAGATGAACCTGGGATTGTCCTACAGCAATAATATTGATAAGATTGGGAACGAACTGCAGGATCAGCAAAATGTAAAACAGGATTTGCCTGCTGCACCATATGATATAAAAAATTTCCGCGTAAAGGCCAATGCAGACCTGGCACAGATTAAAGCAGTATTTGAAAGAAGGCTAAAGGGATTGAGCACCCTGCGCGTTGGGGCTGAATATTTATACAGCAAGGACAAAAGCCTTTTCACGAATGTATATGTAAGTAATGCCAACTCTGTATATACCGATAATTTTAAAGCAGGCTTTGCAGAAGCGGATGTATATATCACCAATGATATTGCAGCAAAAATTGGCGGTCGTGTTGAACATTCCTCTTACCTGAATAAAGCAAACGTGGTCCCCAGGCTTTCACTCGCCTATAAAGTAGGTGAAGGACAGTTTTCCATGGCTTATGGAATTTTTTACCAGAAACCAGAAAGATACTACCTGTTGTTCAGCAATAATTTTCAATACCAGAAAGCAACACATTATATTCTGAACTACCAGCGTGTCAGTAAAGACTACACCATCCGTGCGGAAATATTTTATAAAAAGTACAATGATCTGATCAAAACATTTCCTGATACCGCCAATAACGGATTTGGTGAAGCAAAAGGAGTGGAATTATTCTGGCGCGACCGGAAGACATTTAAAAATGTTGACTACTGGATATCCTATTCTTACCTGGATACAAAACGTGATTACCTGAACTATCCGTATGCACTGCAGCCTAATTTTGCCGCTAACCATACCGCAAGCCTCGTGGTAAAAAAATTTGTGACCAAACTAAAAACACAATTCAACGGCTCCTATACATTTGCCACTGGCCGCCCTTATTATAATATCAGTTACAATAATTCAAATAATAAATATACCATTGCCGACCAGGGAAAGACGATTGACTATAACAGTCTTAGCTTTAGTGTCAATTACCTGCCCTTTATTGGAAATCCAAATGCAAAAAGGTTTATAGTATGGGTATTTAGCATCACAAATGTTTTGAACAGCAAACAGGTGTACAATTACAATTATTCGTACAACGGGCTTCGTAAAGAAGCGGTGGTACCGCCTGCCAGGCAATTCTTTTTCCTGGGTTGTTTCCTGAGCTTTGGTGTGGATCGCAGTGAAGATGTTATAAACAGTAATCTTTAATTGAATCTATTTTCCATCAAATTAAAAACAATAGTATGAAATCAATTTCTTTGACACTGGTTGCGTTGATTTTTACGGCAGCAGGCGTTTTCTCGCAAAGCGAAAAATATTCTGCCGCCATGAAAAAAAACATTGCTGATCTGGATTCGGCGATAATTGGAAACAGGGTTGCTGATCTTGCCAACAATTTTGAAAGGATTGCCAATGCGGAAAAAACACAATGGCTTCCTTATTATTACGCAGCCTACACAACCGTCATGGCAGCTTATCTCGAGCAGGATAAAAGCAAAACAGATGCCATCGCAGATAAGGCGGAATCTTTTATCAGGAAAGCTGAAGAACTGGCTGGTGGTGAGAATTCAGAGACCTGTCTTATAAAAAGTATGATTGCTTCTTCTCATATGATGGTTGATCCCATGAGCCGCTGGCAACAGTATGGACAGGCATCCAGCAGTAATATTGAAAATGCAAAAAAATTAGATCCGGCCAACCCGCGTCCATATTTACTGGAAGGACAGGCAAAATTTTATACGCCCGAGCAATTTGGCGGAGGGAAGGCCATTGCAAAACCTTTATTTGAAAAAGCAATTGCCATGTTCGCCACTTTTAAGCCAGCATCTGACCTGCATCCCGCCTGGGGTTTGTCAACTTCAAAGTATTTCCTGTCGCAATGTAACTAAAATGTGTATTGTGCCGCCTGCCAGCGGGTGGCACAATATTATATTTATACTTAATTATGTTCTATGACTGAAGAAAATTTCTCCCCCGAAGAAAGCCTGGCGCTTATCAGGGGAATGATTGAAAAAACAAAGGAAAATATTTCTGAAAACAGCATTTTCTTCCTGCTGTGGGGCTGGCTTTCCCTAATTGGTTTCCTTGGTCAATTCATATTAAAGCACATAGTACAGTATGATAAGCACTACAGGGTGTGGTGGATAATGGCTGTCGGTTTTGTTTTATCAATATATTTTGGCGCCAAACAGGGAAGGAAGCGAAAAGTAAAAACCTTTTTAGGCGAAAGTATGGGCTATCTCTGGACAGGGATGGCCATTACTTTTTTTATTCTCGCCATTATCCTGTCTGCAATGGGATGGGGAAATACCGTTTTCCCGTTTTATATTATGCTGTATGGTCTGGGAACATTTGTGTCAGGTTGTTTCCTGAAGTTCAAGCCGCTGATTATTGGAGGCATCATTGCATGGATACTGGCGATAGTAGGTGCGTACCTGGCTTATGACTATCAAATACTGGCCGGTGCGGCAGCTATCCTGTTTAGCTATATCATACCGGGCCACCTGTTAAATGCAGTAGAGAACAGAAAAAAAAATAACCCGGCAGCGGATGTTTAAAGATCTCGATCCCATATTACATTCACAATTGCGCCTTGCGGTGATTTCACTGCTCATCAGCGTGAAAGAAGCCGAGTTTACATATATCCGGGAAAAAACCAATTCCACTGCAGGCAACCTGAGCGTACAGGTAAATAAATTAAAGGAAGCAGGCTATATTGACGTGGTGAAGCAATTTAAAGACAATTACCCGCAAACAATGTGTAAGATCACCACCAAAGGAATCCACGCATTTGATGTGTACGTAAAGAACCTGCAGACCTACCTGCACCGTTCATAAATTCATCAACTGGTTATAAAAAACAATCCCTTCCGGCAGCGGAAGGGATATTTGTTTTTTACCTCTGTGTAACCTACAAAATTTTTAGCTCTTGATTAATTTGACCATCATTCTTTCGTTGCTGTTGATAATGATTTCGAGGAAATAAATGCCAGCCTGCAGGCGACTGGTGCCTTCCAGCATCAGGTTATTGGCTCCTTTATTACCACGGGTAGATTTGCGCATCATTTCTGTCCCGCTTGCATTGGCTACCTTAATGATGATATAGGAATTCTCATTCAATTGTACGTTTACTTTAATATCATTCACCGCAGGATTGGGCGTAACGCTTACAGATTGTAGTGATTTAGTCTGGTACACACGCACCACCAATACTTTTGTGTAGGTTGCTTTTTGATCGGCATCCACTTGTTTCAGGCGGTAGTACAAGTCATTTTTAGCAACGGTATTGTTCTTTACTTCATCTTCCAACTGATACTCGTGGCGTATGGTGGATGTTCCCTGGCCTTTTACTGTACCAATAGTTTTAAAGGAGATACCATCAGTACTGCGTTCTACCTCAAAATGGTTACAGTTTACTTCAAATGTAGTCGTCCATTTTACGGTTACCTTATTGCTGTTGTAATTGGCAGCAAGATCAATAATACTGGCAGGTAATGAACCCTGGCTGGGGAATGTTATTAATACCGTAGCCTCATTTGAACAAAGTTGCGGGAAACCATTGTCACAAATCATATAGGAGAAGGAAGTCGTCAACCCATTAAATCCTGGGTTTGGTGTAAATGTAAATGTACCGGATGGATCCAATACTACGTTTCCGTCGGGAGAATTAGAAACGAGGTGTGCTGTTAAAATACCATTCTCAGGATCTGAGTCATTGGGAATAACGGTTCCACTGGCTGTGTGATTGTTGGCACCAGGCAGAAAATCGTTAACTGCAACAGGAGGTTGGTTACAACCAGTACTGTAACATGTTGGCGCGTTAAAATACAACTCATCGATGGCTATACGCTCGGCGCCGCCAATTCCCTGGTAGTTGATATAAACTTTGAAACAACCGGAACCTACACCGAAAGTCTTATTATATGTATACACACTGCTGCTGTTTGCGCCGGTCAATTCAACACTGTCCAGCTTGAAAACATTGTTATTGTTGCCATCAGCTACATATATATTGATCCAGCGGCGGTCGGTAACATTTCCGCTGAATTTGTATTTGAAAGAAACATTCAATGTCCCAAACATGCTCAATAATTGGGAATAGATTCCGGTGTTTTCCGATGCGCTGCTGCCTGGTCCGGATACCATCGCACCATCTCCTTCGATACCCGGGTTCCAACCGCCCCTGTTTACATCAAAGTCTGGAAACTGCCAGCAATTTCCCTGTAAATAGCTTTTTAATTGAGTAATGGAGGCATCCTGACGCGAGTTGAAATTTTCTGTGGTGGTTGCCTGTGCGAATGCCCCTTGAGATGCAATAATAATTGCAAGCACTGTTAAAATGCGTTTCATTTTGTACGTTTCAGAAGGTTAAATAATTAAATACTAAGCACTGGCCATGTAAGCTTTGGCCGGGGAATTTCGCAGGAGGGACAACTATGTTAATAAAAGAATCTTATTGATTGTTAGCTTAAAAGGGGCTGATTTTCAGGAAATTACATAGCAATTGGATACCTAAATCAATAAGTTTTGCAGGGGGAGATGATCAACTGTAAAGGTTTTTGGAATTGGGCAGTGTACTTAAAACAAGCTGCTGAAGGGACTTTCTGTAGGATGATGTCGTAAAAGTAATAGCTATAAATGAAGAATGCAAGCTTATGGTAAAAATATTTTTTAAAAATGTTTTTGCCAATCATTTCCAGTTTGACAATCCCTTTTTCCTTAACAGAAATCAATCAAAGGAATCACCTGGTATTTGGTATCCCTTAACAACAAAATCAATTTACTGTCTGTTAAATGCTCGTATCTTGCTATCACTTTGTATCATGCCTGTTATTACCGTTTCCCATCTTACCAAACAGTTTCGCGAAATCAGTGCCGTGGATGATCTTTCATTCACTGTTAATGAAACAGATATTTATGGATTCCTGGGTCAAAATGGCGCAGGAAAATCCACCACCATCCGGATGCTGCTTACACTGGTTGAACCCAGCAGCGGCGATATTGAAATATTCGGTATGAACCTGCGTACACATAGAAAGGAAATTCTGCAACAGGTAGGGGCCGTCATTGAAAGACCTGATTTATATAAATACCTGTCAGGTTATGAAAACCTGCAATTGTTTGCAAAGATGAGTGGGCTTCGTCTAAAAAGGAGTCAAATAATGACACAATTGGAACTGGTTGGTCTTGCCGAACGCGCATCCGGCAAAGTGCGCACCTATTCGCAGGGGATGAAACAAAGATTGGGCATTGCAGTTGCATTGGTACATGATCCAAAACTCGTCATACTGGATGAACCCACCAATGGTCTCGATCCACAGGGAATCGCCGATATGCGAAACCTCATTTTACACCTGAGCAGGCACCTGAAAAAAACAGTATTGGTGTCTTCCCATTTATTAAGCGAGATAGAACAAATAGCCAGCCGCATGCTGATAATCGACAAGGGAAAAAAGGTAGCGGAGGGTAGTGTGCATGAATTATTGGATCCATCCAAAACTGTTGTGGAAGTAGGGGTATTAAATATAAGTGATGCGATTCAAAAAATTAAGGCAAGTGATTGGGCGACGAGTATAAAGAAAACGACCGGACAGAGTATCATATTTGAAATGCATAGGGATAAAGTAGCCGTATTGAACCGCCAACTGGTTGATATGGGGATTGAAGTAACGAGCCTGTATCCGCGCAATTCACTGGAAGAATATTTTTTATCGTTAACCGGAACCAACCAGCATGTGGCAGCTTTTACAAATTGAATTGTTTAAAATATTCCGGAAGCCCAGAACTTATATCAGTTTTGGGGCGATTGCTGCTATGGTGATTATTATACAGGTAGCACTGAAGTTTGACGGTATGTCGTATGTTGAATTTATCCTGGGAAGTTTAAAGGATACGCTGGAAATACCATATCCAAAAATATTAAATGGTTATTTTGTCTGCTTCGTCATACTGAACCTGTTATTAATCCATATACCCTTATTGATAGCACTGGTGGCAGGTGATGCCATTGCCGGCGAAGCAAATATGGGAACATTGCGGTTACTGGTAACAAAACCTGTCGGCCGGACCAAACTAATGCTTGCCAAATTCCTGGCAACTTTCGTGTATACAGCCATGTTATTAATATGGATGGCTTTCCTGGCCTTATTGCTGAGTGTAGTTCTTTTCGGAACCAATGATATCATCGTGGCACGGAACGATGTGCTGGAGATCATCAAAAGCAACGACATTATGTGGCGGTACCTGGCGGCATTTGGTTATGCAGCCGTTGCATTGACCACGGTAGCGGCACTTGCTTTTTTGTTATCAGTATTTGCAGAAAACTCGATCGGCCCCATTGTTTCCACCATCAGCATTGTCATTGTATTTACTATTTTGTCGGAGATGCAGATACCTTTGTATGATCGCACGGTAAAGCCATTTTTATTTACATCACATATGCTGGCTTGGAAGGGCTTTTTTTATACGAAAGTTGATGCAAGCGGAAGCAGTATTCCCGGTTCGATGGAAAACCTGCCTGCTGTTATGAAGAGCCTGGGTATATTACTCTCGTATATCGTATTATTTGTTGGGTCTGCTATACTCGTTTTTAAAAGGAAAGATATTTTAAGTTAATGCCGAGAAAATGATAACACGACTAAAATTATTTTTTATCACCCTGGTGCTGGCCATGTCATTTTCAGGACTGCAGGCACAGGATATAAATAATTTGCTGCAGAAGGTCAGGGAGAAGCTGGACAAGGTAAATGACTATATAGCTACCGGCGAGATGAAAACCAATATCAGTTTTTTGAAAGTACCGGATGCGCAGGTAAAAGTATATTTCAAAAAGCCGGGTAAGCTAAAAATTAAAAACGAGAAAGGTATTTCATTAGTTCCCAAAGGAAGTATCAGTATTAGTTTAAATAATCTATTGTCCGGAAAATACCAGGCCATTGATGGCGGCTTCGATAACGTGAACGGAGCAAGGGTCAGAATAGTAAAACTATTACCAGTGGACGACAATTCGGAAGTTGTATTATCTACTTTATATATAGATGAGCAGCGATTACTGGTTGTTAAGGCAAAAACGACAACGAGGGAAAATGGCACCAATGAACTTGAAATGTCTTATGCCAATTATGCCAGTTATGCATTGCCTGATAAAGTAATTTTTGGGTTTAATGCACAGGAATACAAACTGCCTAAGGGCGTTACTTTTGATTACGACGATGGCAACCAGAAAAAGGCACCGGCAACAGGTAATAAAAGCCAGCGTGGCAAGATAGAAATAACCTATTCAGGCTATGTCATTAACAAGGGAATTTCTGATGATGTATTTAAATAAGACTAACCCCCCTCTTCCTCAATTTTTTCATCTTCTGCACCGGCAAGAATTTTATCGGTCATTTTCTTCATGGGGTTTTTCCTGTATTCTTCATATTCTGCCTGTTGCCTGATGATATCTACGCATTTAAAAATTGCAGCAGTGAAAGAAGTTTCAATGGCTTTATTTTTCCCCGCTATGTCAAATGCCGTTCCATGGTCGGGAGAAGTTCTTACCCGTGACAGGCCAGCGCTATAATTAACACCTTCCCCTTTTGCCAGTGATTTAAATGGAATCAATCCCTGGTCATGGTACATAGCCAGTACAGCATCAAATTTTTCATGCTGCCCCCGGGCAAAAAACGCATCGGCACTGTATGGTCCAAATACAATAACATTTCCTGTACTTTGTTTGAAGTCTTTTATGGCAGGTTTTATAATTTCTTCTTCTTCTTTTCCAATCAATCCTTCATCGCCTGCATGTGGGTTCAGTCCGAGAACTGCAATGCGCGGTTTGTCAACACCAAAATCTTTGATAAGGCTCTCCCGCAGAATAGCCAGTTTGGAAACAATTACCTCGCGGGTAATATGTTTGGGCAGTTCAGCAACTGGCACATGTTCTGTAACCAGGCCTACACGCATATTGTCTGCTACCATCAGCATCAATACGTCTTTTGCTCCAAAAAGATTTTTCAGGTAAGGAGTATGCCCGGTGAAATTAAATTCCGGTGACTGTGAATTCTTTTTATGAATAGGAGCGGTGACAAGACCCTGTATTTTATTTTCCTTCAGTGCAGTGGCAGCCATCGTCAAAGACTTAATCCCATATTTGCCGCCCACATCGTTCAACTGGCCGGGGCTGATGGCAACTTCTTCTTCCCAGCAATTGTATACATTGATTTGTTTTGGGCTGACACGGTTGATTTCCTTGGTGCTTTGGTAGTTGAAATTAACTTCAGGTATTGATTTCCGGTAGAAATTAATGGCTTTGTTGGAGGCAAACACCACAGGTGTGCAAAATTCAAGTATGCGGTTATCACTGAGCGATTTAATAATCAATTCAATCCCAATGCCGTTCAGGTCGCCGCAGGATATGCCTATGACTGGTATCCGTTGCTGGTCGTTTTTTTGCTGGCTCATTGTCAGTATCAATAGTTTACACGTAAATGTACTATTTGCCCACCAATTATAGCAATCTCCTTTTTCGCTGGCAAATACCAGGTAAGCCGGTACTGTTTTATCTTAAATCAATTTCAGTATGTCGGATGTAAAACGGCGACCGGAAAAAATAAACACCCGTCGATTATGAGGATCTGATAGGACCGGGGTATTGATTTTCCAGTTGTATAGGGGTTAATAATTATAAGTTGTTATGGAAATAATTTTACGCAGGTCGCCCAATCCGCCAAATTTCTTTCCCATTTCCCAAAAAGAATTCCCATTATTAGAAGATAGTGGCCTGTAAATCATTTTTTTCGTCTGCACGTCAAGGTTATTCGTCGAAAAGTGATACAGTGAAAACATTGATTATCATCATTCATTCACTTTCATGTCATCACTCACCGTGGTTTTCAATACTTACCACTAACAGCACCCTTTGCGGTATAAGGCTTGTAAAACCAACTGTGTATCTTGCAGAAGAATTTTGAGAGAGAATTTAGAAGTTAGAGGTTGTAAGATTCAGAGTAGCTCTTTACATATTGCGTAGTATAAGTGTAATCGTTTATTTACTTAGTAGTAATACGATTACGTTCATCGACAAAATAATAGTAGGTCAATAAGCGTTAACTATTATATTTGTGCGTTTCCGGTCTCTATGATCCTTAAATCCAATAGTATGAAAGCAAGCGACTTAACCCTATGCGCTTATATGCCCAATTCTTTGGCATATAGTTATTTAGAAGCCAATGCTCCTAACCTGCGTACTTCTTCAAGGTTATTTCCTTTTGCCGTTTCTGGCATCCGTTTTCAAAATTGTTTTGCGGGATCTGGTTTCCAGGAAAGTTAAATACGCAAGTATGTAACTGATAATTAATTGTTTCCATTACCTATTTCTTTTTGAAAGCTGAAAAACCTTTGACCAACATGAAGAGAAGTTTATCCATCATTACCCTTGTAAAACTACTGGTACCCGCGGTACTCGCTGGTGTTGTCTTCATTTTAGTAACACAGTCCAGCATTATCAAAGAATCCATGAAAGAGGAAGAGAATGAGGAGAATGAAAGCCCTGCTGAAGTATTTGGTTCTATGGATATGTGGGGGGCTATGCGCAGCTATCCTGACTACAACAATTTTCAAACAGCGTCTTACCACCAGGCTTTTGATCACAGCCGTTCAATGCCTGCTGCACCTCAAAGCGGTATCCAATCTGCATCAGGTGTAGAAGGTTTCCCTGCATGGTCACCGCTTGGTCCAATGAATTTTTCGGGAAGGATTTTGTCCCTGGCATTTCATCCTACCAATCAAAATATCATGTTTGCCGGTTCAGCCGCTGCGGGTTTATGGAAAACAACCAATGGCGGTACGGGTGCTGCAAGTGGTATCAACTGGACACAGGTCCAAACAGGCTTCCCCATTGTAGGTGTTCCTGCGATTGCCATAAACCCATCCAATGCCAATGAAATGTATATTGGAACGGGAGAAGTATACAATACCGGTGGTAATGGATTTGAGGGACAAAACATAAGAACATACCGTGGTTCTTATGGTATTGGTATTTTAAAGAGTACCGATGGTGGTACTACCTGGACTTCTTCTTTAAGTTTTACCAATAGTTCTATAAAAGGTGTACAGGAAATTTTGATTGACCCGACTACACCTTCCAATGTATTTGCCGCCACATCAGATGGCGTGTACCGTTCTACCAACTCAGGTGGTTCGTGGACGCTGATTCATAACGTGATCATGGCAATGGATATTTGTTTTGAACCTGGTAATTCAAACACATTATATGTTGGTAGTGGTAGTTTTGCTTCTACTGGTAATGGCATCTATAAATGTACCAATGCACTGGCAGGTGTGCCTACCTTTACAAAATTAACCACTGGTCTGCCTGCAAGTATTAATGGTATTATACGGTTAAATGTTTGCCCGAACAATGTCAACCTGATTTATGCCAGCATAGGAAAGATCCCCGGAAGCACGGGAGGAACAGCTGGATCTACCTATGGTTTATTTAAATCTACCAATGGCGGCACTAGCTGGGCAGCCAATGGCACGCAACCGCAATTGAGCGGCTCTAACTATATTCAAAACCAGGGCTGGTATGCACATGATGTAATTGTCGCGCCTACTACTGTCAACACTATTTATGTATCTGAAATTGATATGTTGAAATCTGCTAACGGCGGTTCAACATTCACAAAAATAACAGACTGGAGCCAGTGGAATTTTAGTAATACCACGGTAGGCGCCACTGTAGAAGGTAATAACGGTACATACGTGCATGCAGACCAGCATCATTTATATTTTTCTCCTTTTGATGCTACCTATAACACCATTTTTTCAGTAACCGATGGTGGTGTTTTTAAAAGTACCAATGGGGGTTCAAGCTTCATTGGATTAAACGGTGGTTTGATGACCACACAGATTTATCATAAGATGAGTGTGAACCCGGCAAATACGTATATGTTGTGTGGCTTGCAGGACAACGCCACTTTGTGGTATACAGGTAGTACAGGATGTAAGCGTACAACCGGTGGCGACGGATTTTATACCGCCATCGACCCAACAAACGACCAGATTTGTTTTGGTACTTATTCTTACATGACGCTGTATCGTTCTTCGACAGGACCAGGTGCATTGGGTGGAACAACAATATTTAGTAACCCAGCCAGTGCTACAACCAGTTTGCCGACAGAAAATGCCTGTTTTGTAGCCCCACTCATAATGGCGCCTTCTGATCACAACAGGATGTATGCCGGCACTATTAACTTTAAAAAATCAACAAATAACGGTACAAGCTTTGCAAACGTGGGCCCTGCACCTGTGGTAAATGCTTCTGCACCGATTATTGCTATCGGTGTTTCTGCCACTTACCCGGATAGCGTTTATATCGCAACTTGCCCTGGCGGCGGCGCGAACCCTAAAATACTCAGGAGCGTCAATGGTGGTACAAACTGGACCGATGTAACAGGTACATTGCCCAATCGTTATTTTTCTTCTATTGCTGTTGACCCTACCAATTCAAAACGAGTAGCGGTTACCGTTAGCGGTTTTGGCACTTCACATTTGTACCTTACTACTGACGGGGGTGGTACCTGGACAAGTATCAATGGTAGCGGTGGTACAGCGCTACCCGATGTACCAACCAATATTGTAATCTTCGATCCTTCTATGCCCAGCAACCTGTATGTTGGAAATGACCTGGGTGTATATGCCGCACAAAGTATCACCAATGGTGCTGCCACACCGTCATGGTATTCCTATAACGTAGGTCTTACTGACGCCACCATGGTGATGGACCTCCTGATTGCACCCAATGGTAAATTGAGAATGGGTAGCTATGGTAAAGGCCTTTGGGAAAATAACCTGGTTAACTTCTCATTGCCGGTTGAATTCAAAGATTTTTCAGTGACAGTTACGCAGAGAGGAAACGAATTGAAATGGAGTGTTGCAGCGCAGTCAAATGTGGATCATTACGAAGTTGAATACAGCACAGATGGTATCCATTATAGTAAAGCAGGAACTGTTGCCGTAACCAATGAAGGTGGCCAGGCGGATTATAAATTCCTCCATGCAATTGTAAATACCGTTGATGGCTATTACCGCATTAAGACGGTTGACAAAGACGGCTCCAACCAATTCTCTGTGGTGAAGAAGGTGAAAGCAATTCAGGCTTCAGCAGATTTGGTGGCTTACCCGAATCCGACTACTGGTGTATTTGGACTGAGAATCCCAGCCACGATGAACGGAATGGTAAATGTGCGGGTATTTGATAACAGTGGAAGACTCGTATTGAATAAGCGACTCAGTGCAGATGCTTCACAAAGGGAATTCCAGGTGAACATTACCAATTTATCAACTGGTACCTATCGTGTGGTTTGCGACAATGGAACGACGAGCAGTATGTCGAGCATCATCAAGAAATAATTGAATTTAATATAACTGATATCCGTGAAAACAAAACAAAATTCGTCACCAGTTAACTTTATTTGTATGAAAACAATTTTACTTCCGGTTAAAGCCAGGAGTTTTGTGAAGCCGCTGACCATTTTTATGGTGGTGATGACAGCTTTAGCCAATTCGATGCAAGCGCAGTTGGCAGACTGTTCTTCCGGTAATGTCATGTATATTATTTATAATGATTCTACAGCCGCAAATGCACCCTCTGAAATCAGACCTGTTACTTATGCTACAGGGGCAGTAGGGGCTTTGATGGGAGGAGTGGGATATACTATCAAGAAGAAAATTGGCGCTACTACGTATTATGGTTCATCCAGTTTAGCTGTCGATCCCACACTGAGACTATTTTATGTAAATACGTCAATGGGTTTTTCCGGGGGTCCCAAGGATTTTATAGCTATTAACACACTGGCAGCTACGCAAACAGTAATAGCAACTTCTCCTTCAACCTCGACTGCAAATGTTCCTAATGCATCGGGACTGGACAACTATTTCTTTGTAAAAATGGCTATTTCGCCAGTAGGTAATATAGGCTATGCTATCGGCGTCAGCAGGGATACAACGATAACTACACCGGCAACAGCCAACCCTCTCATAAGTTTTACTCCATGTGCAACTGCCGGGTGTTCTACTATCAAATTACTGGGTTATTTGCCTGCTACCCCCCAATCGCAAAACTGGAACCTGTATAATGGTGATATAGCTTTTAACAGTACAGGTGATTTATACTACTTGTCAGCTGCTTATAGTCAAATAAATGGTTCATCAAGATATAACGACATCAGGCTATTTAAAATAGATGCACTTAATATTCCATCAGTATCTGGAACCGGTATCATTCCAATGAGTTTTATTGCTGACTACAATTCAATTGACAGTACAGTATTAAATGGTGTAGCCTTCGATCCTACTGGGGGTATGTATATTAGTACGCGAAGATTTAATGGCCCACAAAACCCTCCATTGCCTACCTATGTAAATGAATTGTATAAATCCACCGGACCGGGAGCAACTTCAATTATCCCGGGATTTGGACCCAAGACAGCCGGATATGCTGCTGCAGACCTGGCTAGTTGCTTTTTCCCACTTGTGGTATTAGATGAAAATAAGGTAAAGCTTTCCGGGAAATACAGTTCCGGGCAGGTTAATCTTACATGGGGTGTTAACAACAATACCAATGTAAGTTATTATGAAATACAACGCGGAGACGATGGTGTTAGTTTTGAAACGGTTGGGCAACTCAGTGTAAAAAATCCGGGTCAGGGAGATCAAACTTATATTTTTAATGATCCGCAGAGTGGTTTTGGCAAACCTGCCTATTACCGTATCAGACAGGTGATGAACAGTGGCGCACGCGTGTACAGCAATGTGTTGAGGATTAGCTTTAACAGCAAAATTAATCTCGTCAGCAAACCGAAACCGAACCCTTTCATCAGCTACATTGATGTAAGCGTTCAATTAAAAGCAGCCTCCACTGTAACAGCAAGATTATCTGATCAAAGCGGCAGACTGGTGTACAGTCATAATTTCGGCGGACAAGTTGGTGAAAACAAACTGACACTGGACAATGTAGGCAACCTTCGTTCTGGTATATACATACTTGAACTGACTGTTGACGATGAAATTATCCGCGAAAAATTAATTAAGCAATAGTAACAGGTCAATGGTTGACAACCCCTTCTTCCAAAGAGAAGGGGTTTTTTATTTATAAAGTTGCCCTGCATACCTGTATTTTTGCAGGCATGTACACGCTGAAGAAATCGCTTGGGCAACATTTCCTGAAAGATGAGCAAATATGCAGGGATATTGTCGCTGCATTACAGGAACATCCATTTTCAAAACTGCTGGAAGTGGGTCCGGGCGGCGGCGCATTGACCAAATATTTGATTCAGCTCCCCAATATAGATTTTAAATGCGTGGAAGTGGATGAAGAAAAAGTCAATTACCTGTTGCAAACTTATCCTCAACTGGAGAACAAGATCATCCATGAAAGTATACTGGAGGCCGGGAAACCTTTCGAGGGTCATTTTACGGTCGTGGGAAATTTTCCTTACAATATTTCATCGCAAATACTTTTTAAAATCCTGGATTGGAAGGAAGAAGTAGCGTGTGTGATAGGTATGTTTCAAAAGGAAGTAGCACAAAGGGTGGTAGCCAAAGAAGGCAGTAAGGTGTATGGCGTAATAAGTGTATTGGTACAGGCTTTTTTTGATGCGGAGTATTTATTTGAAGTAAGTGAAGAAGCCTTTACACCGCCACCAAAAGTCAAAAGCGCTGTGATACGGTTAATACCCATCAAGGACAGGTTTGCCATGAAATCTGAAAGACAGTTTTTCCTGCTGGTGAAAACGGCGTTTAACCAGCGCCGGAAGACACTGCGAAACGCAGTGAAATCATTGTTTGAACCAGCAGCACTCACAGACGAAATATTTAACCAGCGGGCAGAGCAACTGAGTGTTGAACAATTTGCAGCGCTTACATTTAAAATGAGATAACCAATATTTTGCGTGACAATGAAGAAGAAAGTAATTATTACTGCCAAAGTACATGATCATTTGCGGGAGCAACTGGCAAGACACAGTTTTGAAATTATTTATCAACCACAAATAACCTACGAGGAATTATCTGCAATTATTAAAGAGGCAACCGGATTGATTGTCACAACAAGATTGAAAATTGATAAAGCCATTCTTGAAAACGCCCCAGAACTCAAATGGATTGGGCGATTGGGCAGTGGTATGGAATTAATAGATGTACCTTATGCAGAAAGTAAAGGCATTATCTGTGTAAGCAGTCCGGAGGGAAACAGGAATGCCGTAGCGGAACATGTATTGGGTGTGTTGCTTAACCTGATGAATAAGATTGGCACCAGTATGAATGAAATAAAGGAAGGCAAGTGGATTCGTGATGCCAACAGGGGAACAGAACTCACCGGAAAAACAGTGGGTATCATTGGATTTGGCAATACAGGAGGAGCGGTGGCAAAACTACTGTCATCTTTTGATGTTACGATACTTGCCTATGATAAATACAAATTCGGTTTTGGCAAAGGCAATATCAAGGAAGCAAACCTGGAACAGGTTTGCCGGTATTCCGATGTTATCAGTTTTCATGTGCCATTGACTGATGAAACAAAGCATATGGCCAATGATGCTTTTTTTACATCACTGGAAAGAAAACCTTATTTTATTAATGCCTGCCGGGGAAAAGTACATGATACAAACGCTGTTATCAGGGCGCTGCAGCACCATAATATTGTCGGTGCGGGGTTGGACGTACTTGAAAATGAAAAGCTGGATACTTATACTGAAGAGCAGCAACAGCAATTAAACTGGTTATTATCCCAACCCAATGTTATTATCACCCCACATACCGCCGGCTACAGTCATGAAGCGTTTTTCAAAATGTCGAAAGTTATTCTTGAAAAACTTGGGTTTGAATAATTATTTCTCCACCCGTAATGCATACAACCTGATACGTGAATGTCTAGACTGCTCATTCACTTTTTTATAGGTAAATGAAATCGACCTGATACGTTTGTCTTTGGACATTACCCTAAAACTTCGGCTATGGCTCCCCGGTGTAACCGTGTTTTGTGCTGAAATATTTTCCGAAGTACCGTCTTCAAATTTTACCTGCAGGTCAAGAAATGTAACTGCGGATGATAATACCAGGAACTTAAATTCACGGTAGTCATCGTAGCCCCTTGTTGGCAGTTCCCCCGTGCTCATATCAAAATACAGGTCAGTCGTTCCTATATAAATCCACTTCTCACCCTGAACGGTAGTAGAAGGTGCGCAACCAGTAATGATTGCCATACAGGTGACTATAGACAGGTGTATAAAAATTCGTTTAATCATACTTGCATAAAAGAAAGTTAATACAAATACGCCAATGAAATCAATGAAGTTGCCTTTGTTTTTAGCAATTGTTTTAACAGTTGTTTGGATTCATCCGGTATGCTTTTGTATATAGTATACAAAACGAAAGTATATGAAAAGAAATCTACTCTTCATCTTGGTTGTAGGTATCACTTTATTCGCATCTTCCTGCAGAAAATTTATTGTCACTACCGGTACTCCTCCCCTGACGGGACGATGGTACCTCCAAAGTGCGGAGCGGTACGACGGTTTTAAATGGCAAACAGTGAATACCGGTTATGAAAACGGCACTTTTATTTTCTATTCAAATGGGAATGTGGATTACAGTGATGCGTTGGGCAATCTCCAGGGAACCTGGAATATGTATCCGGTTTCCGATGGTTATTACGACAGCTATGGAAATTACCGGCAGGAGCTTCACAATGTGTTCTCCATGCAATTGTATAATGGTGCGGCTCATAGTCCCGAAATAAACTGGGTATTTGACGATGCCAGTTATAATGGCGGCCCGGTGTTTAAGGCGATTTACAGCACCGGCAATTACCACTATGAATTTACATTTGCCAGGGAATAGGAAAATCCCCAGGCCCTTGAAAAAGAATGCATAGCAAGGGAAAATTTGAAAAATTTTCACAGGGGGTGGTGATGCTTTTCAGGTAAAATAATCATTATCTTTGCCCAATACGTGCAACGCTTCAGCACCATCTGAGGCGTTGTATTTTTTTTCTGTTATAGAACCAAGAAACAAGGAGGTTTTTATGAGTGATGTAATGTACGTGACTAAAGAGACGCTGGATCAAATGAAAGCCGAACTTCAGCGTATGAAGACTGTTGACCGCCCTGCGGCATCAAAGGCGATTGCAGAGGCAAGGGAAAAAGGTGATTTGAAGGAAAATGCAGAGTACGATGCTGCCAAGGAAGCACAGGGTTTGCTGGAGGCACATATTAAAAAGATGGAAAGCGATCTCGCCAATGCACGCATTGTAGATGTTTCCACGATCGATACAAGTAAGGTAAGTATCCTTACCAAAGTGACGCTGCTTAACCTGAATACCAAAAAACAGGTGACCTACCAGATAGTATCGGAAAAGGAAGCAGATTTAAAGCTGGGAAAAATTTCTGTTACTTCACCCATCGGGAAGGGGTTACTGGGCAAAGAAGTCGGCGATGTAGCTGAAGTGCAGGCGCCGGCGGGTATACTGAAATTTAAGGTCGAAAATATTTCCGCCTGAATAATACATAAACTGTATACTGAAGCCGGAAAGTAATTTCCGGCTTTGTATTTTTGGTAATTGATGGACTTCTTCAAAATCAATTTTATTTCATGACTATTTTTTCAAAAATTATTGCCGGAGAAATTCCTTCCTACAAGATAGCGGAAGACAATATGTTTTATGCTTTTCTTGATATCGCCCCTTTGAGACATGGCCATACACTGGTCATTCCAAAAATAGAAGTAGATAAATTTTTTGATGTGCCCGATGAATATCTCGCAAAAATGCTGCTCTTTGCAAAACCTATTGCACATGCTATTGAAAAAGCATTTGACTGCGACCGCTGCGGCCTGTCCGTCATTGGACTGGAAGTACCACATGCGCATCTTCACCTGGTACCAATTAATTCAATACACGATATCGATTTTACAAAGGGGAAATTAAAACCAGGGCCGGAACAATTGCAATCGGCACAACAAAAAATACAATCATTTCTTTAACAGGATGGATTACTGCATAGTCATAATGGCTGCATAAGTGACTATTCCTTCCCGGAGAAATTTAATCTGAACGTTTTCATTCTCTGCATGCTGGTTGTTGTCGTAGTTTACCACCGGTACAGTAATAACTTTTGCGCCCAGTTGTTTTTCAAATAAAAATAAAGGAAGACTCCCGCCGGCAGAGGGCAACAGGATTACGGGGTAATCTACTGTAGATTGTATGGCCTTGATGACCGTTTGCGCAATGGGTAAATCCATTGGTGTTCTTTGTGCATTGTACCCGCTGCCAGAAGTTATTTTGATAATCCTCGCATATTGATTTCTTTCTTCATCGGTAGGGTCATGATCAATGACGTGATAACCTTTGGATTGAATGTGGTTGATTACTTTTTGTATTTGCCTGTTCATATCATTTCCCAATACCAAACGGAGATCCAGTGCGGCTTCTGCTTTTGCAGGAATAATATTGGCAGCCAGTTTTCCAGCATTGGCACTTTGTAAACCGTTAATGTTCAAGGTGGGCAAATGCAGCAATTCAAGAAAAGATTTTCCATCACCGTCAGGTTGTTGAATGCCCAGTTCCTTTTTTAGCGTCTCTTCTATGTTTGGTACTTTGCGGATGGCTTCTTTTTCCATTGCGCTTAAAGGAGTGACATCATCATAAAAGCCCTTTATCAATACATTTCCCTTTTCATCCTTCATGCCTGCCAGTAACTGTACCAGCATCATGGCGGGGTTGGGCGCCCAGTTACCGTAATTGCCACTGTGCAGTGGTCTTTTGGGGCCGTATACCGTCAGGTTCATATTTACATCTCCCCTTACCCCAAATAATATCATTTTTTTACCGGAAACATGACTAGGTCCGTCGGCAATTATCCAGATATCCGATTGGAGTTTTTCCCGGTTATTGATAAATATTTCATCCAGGTGTGTAGAACCCACTTCTTCTTCACCTTCAAAAAGGAATTTCAGGTTATTCGTAAGTTTTGTGTTGGTTTTCACCAGTGCATCGTATGCATTCAGGATCGCCATGACACCCGCTTTATCATCCGCACTGCCCCGACCGCTTAAGCGCCATTCGGGGTTGACGGGTTCGTTTTTCTGCCAGGGGATGATGGTACCGCCGCGTTCAACCGGTGCCGTAAGAAAAACAGGCGTAAAGGGGCTTAATCCTTTTGCCCATTGCTGTGGATTAACCGGTTGCCCGTCGTAATGGGCGTAGAATGCAATTGTTTTAGTAGCACCCGGCACGATGATTTCACCATAAACCGCAGGTGTTACACCGGCTGTAGTTCCGTTCAGTCGTGTTGCCTTTATACCACGCTGCTCCATCATTTGAATGATAAAGTAGGTATTGCGCGTAATATTCGCTGTATCGGAAGAGACATTGGGAATAGAAACGAAATCGATGTATTCATTGATCAGCGCCGATTGATGCTGCTGCCAGTATTGGTTTACCTTTTCATTAACGCGTTGTGATTGCGCCGTCATTGACAGAATGAGAAAAACAGGCAACAGCAATGTAAATATTCGACACATGGGGCAATGATTTATATAACTTATTAACTGAATAAAAACTTATTTCTTTTTGATACGATCCGGGTTTTTAGCAATGAAATCTGCCCAGCCATTTAATTTTTTTCCCTGTATGGAAATACCTGGGGATGTTTGAAAATGGTGGCACAACGCCACTGCTACTGCATCCGATGCATCCAGGAACTTCACCTTATCATCTTTTAAATGGAGTATTTGCTGCAGCATTTTCCAAACCTGTTGTTTATCGGCGTTGCCGTTACCGGTAATCGACTGCTTTACTTTTTTAGGTGAATATTCTGTAACGGGTATCTGCGACTGCATTGCGGCGGCGATGGCAACACCCTGGGCACGGCCGAGTTTCAGCATACTTTGCACATTTTTTCCAAAAAAAGGCGCTTCAATGGCAAAAAGGTGCGGTTTAAATGTTTTTACCAGACCGCAAACAGTCGTATGTATGATTTCCAGCCGTTCGTACATGTCTTTTTTACCGCCCAGTTTCAACACATCCATCTCAATAAGATGAACGGTATTACCGTTTATGGCAATGATTCCATAACCCATAATTACGGTGCCAGGATCAATGCCTAATATTATTTTAGAAGCTTTTTGCAAGAAGGAACAACTATTTTTGAACAATACAGATGTGGGCTAAAAACAAAAATATCAAATTAGTCGTCAATTATGGTTTTGGTCCACTATTATTCGTGGTACTGGGGTATGCTATTTACCACCAGTTAGCACACCAGCCCAATTTGCCTTCGGCTTTGACGCGTTTGCAGGAAAATATCAAAGGAAGCAATTCGTGGAAACTGTATCTCGCATTAGTACTGATGCTGTTGAACTGGGGACTTGAATCGCGCAAATGGCAGGTATTGATGAAGCCACTGGAGCCGATCAGTTTGATTCATTCGTTTAAAGCTATACTGTCAGGTGTTGCGTTTTCTATCAGTACGCCCAACAGGGTGGGTGAGTATGGCGGACGGGTGCTGTATATAAAAGACGGACACCGCTGGCAGGCCGTGTCACTGACGATTATTGGAAGTTTTAGCCAGGTGATTATCACCTTTGTTTTTGGCATGGCAGGGCTGCTTTTCCTGATGGAAAACCCGGCAACATCGCCCGGAATTGCTTCGTATAAATTATGGATCCGTGTATTATTTTTTGGTACGGGTATTGTCACTGCTTTTCTCACCGTATGCTATTTCAGGCTGGCCTGGATGATTAGGCTGCTGCACCGGGTTCCGGGCTCGCATAAGATCATTGAGCGGCTAACTGTTATCGAAAACCTTCCTGTTACATTTTTGTTAAGAGTCCTGAGCCTTTCCTTCACCCGTTATCTCGTTTTCGTAATTCAGTATATCTTACTATTACAGTTATTTGATGTGCAGGTAACGGTTTGGCAGGCATTTTGGCTGGTAAGTGTATTGTATCTTGTGATGGCAATTGTGCCTACCATTGCGCTGGCTGAGGTTGGGGTTCGTGGAGAGGTTAGTTTATTATTGTTCACTTTGGTAAGCAGCAATAAACTGGGAATTGTCAGTGCGTCGGCGGCTATTTGGTTTATTAACCTGGTTATACCGGCAATCATTGGTAGTTTATTATTTTTAGGTATCAAAATCTTTTCCGATAAATGAAGAAACTCCTATTCGGTACCCTATTGCTGTTATCCTCTATTACGCTATCGGCCGGAGATGATTTCTGTGGCATCAGGAACACTGCGTTCCAGGCGGGAGAGATTACTACATTCAAAGTTTACTATACACTCGGTGTTTATATAGCAGCGGGAGAAGCAACTTTTGCCGTTAACCTGGAAAAACTCAATAACAAACCTGTTTACCATATTACAGGAGAAGGAAAGACTTATGGGTTTTATGATAATTTCTTCAAGGTGCGCGACAAGTATGAAACCTATATGGATACGGCCAACCTTCAGCCGATGAAATTTATCCGCAACGTGTACGAAGGTGGGTACAAAAAATACGAGAATGTAACCTTCAACCAGCAAACCAATACCGCCGTTACCAGTGACGGTGTATTTAAGGTTCCCAATTGTGTGCAGGATGTGGTGGGTGCTATTTACTATGCACGCAATATTGATTTCAATAAATACAAGGAAGGGGATAAAATACCTTTCTCCATGTTCCTGGACAATGAAACCTACAATTTATACATTCGTTACCTGGGTAAGGAAACCGTAAAAACAAAATACGGAAA
The DNA here is from genome assembly GCA_044223995.1 of Chitinophagaceae bacterium. Taxonomy (GTDB): domain Bacteria; phylum Bacteroidota; class Bacteroidia; order Chitinophagales; family Chitinophagaceae; genus JACMLD01. The sequence continues at coordinate 463,413 of JBGALE010000002.1, read as the reverse complement.
GTTCAGGGCCATTAAATTTAAGCCGCTGCTCATCAAGGGTACCATTTTTGAAGGTGGTGAAAAAATGACTGTATGGGTCAGCGATGATGCAAATCATTTACCGCTCCGCGTGGAAAGTCCCATCAGTGTCGGCAGCATTAAAGTAGATATGATGAACTACCACAACCTGCGTTACCCGCTTTCTTCGCTCGTTTCTGTACGTTAAAGCCTGATCAAACATCAGCCAGCTTAAAAATATCCTGCTGGCGAATTCCCTTTGTTGTTGCCTGCAGCGTGCAGCATTCATTGACAGGATCATGTTCAAAAAACAGGATATAATCATTGTCCAATGCCTGCTGGAGAAATGATTTCTTTTCGTGTAACGTGGTCAGCGGAAACATATCATACGCCATTACATAAGGGATGGGTATATGTGCAATGGAAGGCAGTAAATCTGCCATAAATACTACCGTCTTGCTGTTATACTTTATTACCGGCAACATCATAGCATCTGTATGACCATTTACAGTGATAACGCTAATATTATCTGTAATGCCGGAGTGTGTGGGAAGGGTTGATCCATCTTTTCCCTCTGTAATAAATTTCAATTGACCGCTTTCCTGTATCGGCAATATATTTTCTTTCAGGAAGGATGCTTTCTCGCGGTCGTTAGGTTCTGTGGCCCATTTCCAGTGACGGCTATTGCTCCAGTAGGTGGCATTTTTAAAAGCAGGAACCAGTTTATCACCTTCCCTTACAATGGAGCCACCACAGTGGTCAAAATGAAGATGTGTGAGGAATACATCTGTAATATCTTCCCGGTTAAAACCATGTTTCTTCAGGGATTTTTCCAGCGTGACATCGCCATGCAAATAATAATGGCTGAAAAATTTTGCGTCTTGTTTATCCCCATTGCCATTGTCTACCAATATTAACCTGTTGCCATCTTCTATCAGCAGGCAGCGCAGTGCCCATGAACAAAGATTGTTTTCATCTGCAGGGTTTAGTTTGTTCCAGATTGTTTTTGGCACTACACCAAACATAGCGCCACCATCCAGTTTAAAAAAACCAGTATCGATAGTATATAATTTCATAGTTCAGACAAACTTTTTCGATTTCTGTGCGGTGAACAGCAAAAATACCAAACCCAGTACAAAAAAACCGACGAGTACCAATATCGAATTGCGCATGGAATGCGTTAACCCTTCAATAAATCCAAAACTGAAGAGCCCGATAACGATGGCCAGTTTTTCGGTAACATCATAAAAGCTAAAGAAAGATGCTGTGTCTTTTGTTTCGGGCATGAGCTTAGAATAGGTAGAACGGCTCATGGATTGAATGCCACCCATTACCAGCCCCACGAGTGAAGCAAGAATATAAAAATGTAATTCTGTGGTAATAAAATATCCGGTTATACATACGCCAATCCAGAGGATGACGGTAAATATCAGCACTTTTATATTACCAATTTTTGCAGATAGTTTTGCCATGCCCACTGCACCTGCAATGGCTACCAGTTGTATAATAACTGCTGTGATGATCAATTTTGTATCTGCAAGGTGTAGCTCCTTGATTCCAAAGTCGATGGCTACCAGCATCACGGTTTGTACGCCCATGCTGTAAAAGAAAAATGCGGTGAGAAATCTTTTCAATACAGGCAGGTGCACCATCTGATCCCATACCTTTTTTAACTCAATGAATCCGTTGGCCAGCACATGTGTTTTTGCCTGCCTTTCTGATTTACTGCTGATGGGCAGAACATTGAAAGTGATTTGCGCAAAAGCAACCCACCAGATACCTACAAGGAGAAAAGTAAGTTTTAAAGGCAGCGCACCTTTAGCCATAAATAATACGAGCGCAAATCCTATTAATTGCATTAGTACACTTCCTACATAACCGAGTGTATAACCTTTTGCGCTCACTCTATCCATGTCTTCTTCAGCAGCTATTTCAGGAAGATAGGAATTATAAAAAACCTGGCTGCCGTAAAAGCCAATACCGGCAAACATGAAACACATTAATCCCAATGTAACATGGTTTTTGTCGAACAAAAAGAGCAGTGAGCAGCTTAACGCACCCATGTAGCAAAAGAAGCGCATGAAATTTTTCTTGTTTCCCTTGTAATCTGCTATCGATGATAGAATAGGGGAAAGAAATGCAATAAATAAGAAGCCAAAAGCAAGTACGTAGTCTTTTAATTCTGTATTTACAAATATCCTTCCTAAAAAAGGTACACCATTTTTGAATTCAGGGTTGTCTGCACCTGTTACGGCTGCATAATATGCCGGGAAAAAAGTAGTAGTAATAACCAGGTTATACACCGAGTTGGCCCAATCGTACATGGCCCAGCCGGTGATGACTTTTTTGGATGCAGTCTGCATTCGGGCTTAGTTTTAGGAATGAAAAGGTAAGAAGTAAAATTGAAAATGCTGGATTACTTCTGTTGCCTTTGTTTAATTTGATTTTAGTATGCCTGTGTATAACAATACCAATAAGACGATGCCTGCGATGATGCGGTAATAACCAAATAATTTAAAACCGTGTTTTTGCAGGAAGCCGATGAAAAATTTAATAGCCAGTATCGCAACTACAAATGCAACAATATTCCCAATCGCCAATGTTTTGATCTCTTCGCTGTGAATATTTTTATATTCTTTCAGCAATTTATAACCTGTGGCGGCGGCCATGGTAGGTACTGCGAGGAAAAAGGAAAATTCTGCCGCCAGCTTGCGGGTGAGCTTCTGCTGCATGCCACCAATGATGGAAGCTGCACTACGGCTAACACCTGGTATCATGGCAATACATTGCCAGAAACCAATGGTAACGGCACGCCCATAAGAAATATCTTCGTCGCTGGTGACAGTAGGATTTTTAAATACATTGTCGATAAATAAAAGAACAATACCACCGAGTAACATGGTGATGGCAACTGTCAAAGGACTTTCCAGCAGTTTATCTATTTTATCAGAAAAAAGAAAACCCAGCACCAGTGCAGGGATAACGGCAGCAATTAATTTGGCATAAAACTGCCAGCGTTTGAAATCGAAAAATTTTCTCCAGTATAATACCACCACCGATAAAATAGCGCCTAATTGAATCGCTACGGTATATGTTTTTGTAAAACCCTGGTGCATGTCAACACCCAGTAACTGTTCTGTAATAATCATATGTCCGGTGGATGATATGGGCAGGAATTCAGTAATACCCTCAACGATGGCAATGATAACTGATTCGATGGTAGTCATAAGCGTTATTTGATTTTGCAACATAAATAAAAAAGGCGATGATTACTCAGCGCCTTCGATATTTAATAAATTTCATTTGTTTACTGTTCTGTTTTTGGCTTTTTAAAAATCGCCACTACTTCCAGTGCCAGTCCTACAATAATCAGGAAGGGTGCAATGGTGATGCGCGTAGTGCTGTATACTTCTTTTTGATTGAACTCGGCGGGGTTATCGCTTTTTCCGCCTGCCATCAACAGCATGCCGATGGCAATTACCACAATGCCTGCTGCCATCCACATATAATTTTCCCTTGTAAAAAGGTTAAAGGAAGGTTTTGCAACAGGGGTGGCCTTTTTTTTCTCGCTCATATTTCAAAATTGAGGCTGCAATATAATAAAGTCTGCCAGTAAACAACCATGGTTTGTTAATACAGGTCGTCCAGTTTCATTTTTAAATATTTGATAACGCTTCTGTGGGTACTTACCAGGGAGATGCCAATACCCAGCAGGATGATGGCAATAAACAACACGGACAGCAGCGTATAATCCCGCAGGGCTTTGATTTCCGGGAGCCATTTTTCGGCAGATACCACCACCAGGAATATCGCCACCACGGCTATCAGGCCGCTCAGGGCCCCATTGATGATGGCCCGCATATTCATGGGCTTGGCAATAAAGCCACGTGTGGCGCCGACCATTTGCATGGTCTTAATAAGAAAACGGTTGCTGAACATGGCCAGCCGGATGGTATTATCGATGAGCACGATGACGAGTATTGAAATCACCACGGCCACCACGAGCAGAATGATACTTATTTTACGGATAATATTATTCAGGTTGCTTACCAGCGACTGTGGGTATTGCACATCACTCACGGCAATAAACTGGGTTAGGTCGGCCTGGATTTTTTGCAGGGAATCAGTCACTGCATATTGGCTGCGTACTTTAAAATTGACACTGGCAGGCAGGGGATTGTTTTGTAAAACTCCCACCCAATCGCTGTTCCCGTCCTCGAGGTATTTTTTCTTCGCCAGGTCCTTGGTCATATATTCCGAAGTCTTTACATAAGGGCGGCTGTTGATGAATTGAACAAGGTCTGAACTGTCCTTGGCTGAAACATTTTCCCGCACGTATACACGCACTTCCACATTTTCCTTGAAATATTGTCCCAGTTTATTGGCATTGATAACCAGCCAGCCCAGTACGCCCAGCATAATAAGGATGAGTGATACACCCAGTATGGCCATGAAATAGGAGGGTTGGGAACGCTTGCCAAAGGTTTTTCCAGTTTGCACCATGAGCACTTAGTTTTTTATGGGTAAGTAATGCGGTTGAGACGGGCAAAAATAGCGGATTTACTGCTGCAAATCTGTATTTTTGTTGCCCATCTAACGATTGCATTTGGCTATTATTTTGACGAAGGGAACATAGTTGGCGGGAGCAAGGTTTTTTAAGTCTTCTTTCACAACTTATCGGCCAGCCGGCAAAATTTCAATCAGGATAAATGATAACCGGTCATTTCCAGGCCGGCAGTTAAAATAACCGCAGGGTTGATGGCAGTGGTGGATTCAATCCTCAAACCAATAAAACGACTCTTAGTAAAATACATCATGGAATATAATTTCAGGCAGATAGAAAAGAAATGGAAGCAGCAATGGATCGACTCCGGCGCCTATACAGTGAGCAATAACAGCACCAAACCCAAGTGTTATGTGCTGGATATGTTCCCTTACCCCAGTGGTGTAGGATTGCATGTCGGTCACCCGCTGGGATATATTGCCAGTGATATTTACAGCAGGTTTAAAAGACTGAAAGGATTTAATGTGCTTCATCCCATGGGCTATGATGCTTTTGGTTTACCTGCAGAGCAATACGCCATCGAACACGGCGTACACCCTGCCGTGAGTACCGATCAAAATATCAGCAATTTCAGGAAGCAGCTCGACAATATTGGCTTTAGCTTCGACTGGAACAGGGAGGTAAAAACTTCCGATCCTTCCTATTACAAATGGACGCAGTGGATTTTTCTGCAGTTGTTCAATAGTTTTTTTAACCGTTCCAAAAAGAAAGCCGAGCCTATTGCTGTATTGATTAATGCTTTTGAGAAGGAAGGCAATAAATCCTTTTCCTGCCCCGGCGATACATCTCTTCAGTTTACAGCAAATGAATGGAAATCTTTTGATGAAAAAAGACAGCAGGATATTTTAATGGATTACCGGTTGTCGTATTGTGGTTATGGAGAAGTAAACTGGTGCGAAGCATTGGGCACCGTACTGGCCAATGACGAAGTGATAAATGGTGTCAGTGAGAGGGGCGGATACCCGGTAGTGAAGAAAAAACTGAGGCAGTGGTACTTGCGCATTACCGAGTACGCTGACCGTTTGCTGGAAGGACTGGAGCAGGTTGAATTCAGTGATGCCATGAAGGAAATGCAGACCAACTGGATTGGTAAAAGTTATGGCGCTGAAATTGATTTTGCAGTTAAGAGTGAAAAAAATACTGTTTCATCACTGCGCGTATATACAACAAGGCCTGATACCATATTTGGCGTTGATTTTATGGTCATCGCACCCGAACTGGAGATGGTGGAAGGATTGAAATCTGCAGCACAGGCGAAGGCTGTTGATGAATACCTGGAATATGTAAAGAGCCGGAGCGAAAGGGAACGAATGGCAGAGAAAAAAATCAGCGGCTGTTTCACCGGTGCTTATGCGATCAATCCGTTTGATGGTAAAGAAATTCCTATCTGGATATCAGAGTACGTACTGGCAGGTTATGGAACCGGCGCCATCATGGCGGTTCCCTGTGGAGATGAACGCGATTTTAAATTTGCAAAGCATTTCAATATTCCCATTACCAATATCATCGGTACACATTTCAATGGGGAAGAAGCAAACCCCACCAAGGATGCGGTATTGTCCAATAGTGGATTCCTGGATGGCAGCATCATGAAAGATGCCATTGGAATTGTAAACAGGAAACTGGAGGAAATGGGGATTGGTACAGCAAAAGTGAATTACCGCATGCGCGATGCAGCGTTTAGCCGCCAGCGTTACTGGGGTGAGCCATTCCCGGTTCGCTGGAAAAATGGTATTGCCTATCCACTGGATGAAAAAGATTTACCGCTCGAATTGCCACATGTTGATAGTTATAAACCCGGTCCGGATGGTGAAGGCCCGCTGGCCAATATCCCTGAGTGGGTGGCGCGTGAACTGGAAACGAATACGATGCCCGGTTATGCCGGTTCATCCTGGTATTTTTTGCGTTATATGGATCCACACAACGACAAAGAATTCTGCAACCGCAAGGTGAGTGACTACTGGGGACAGGTGGATTTATACATTGGTGGTACGGAACACGCGGTGGGGCATTTACTGTACAGCCGCATGTGGACAAAAGCATTGTATGATTTGGGATATATTGGTCATGATGAACCCTATAAAAAACTGGTAAACCAGGGGATGATACAGGGCTCTTCGAGATTTGTGTACCGCATCCGTGGCACACAGCAATTTGTTTCACTGGGATTGAAGGATCAATATGAAACAGATCAGATCCATGTGGATGTAAATATCGTGGATGGCGTGGAACTGGATACTGAAGCTTTTAAGAAATGGAGGGATGAATACGCCAATGCTGAATTTTTACTGGAAGATGGAAAGTATATCTGTGGCACGCTCACTGAAAAAATGAGTAAGCGTTTGTATAATACGGTGAACCCGGATGATCTTGTTAATAAATACGGTGCCGATACTTTTCGCATGTATGAAATGTTCCTCGGCCCGGTGGAGATGAGCAAGCCATGGGATACAAAGGGTATCGAAGGTGTTCACCGTTTCCTGAAAAAATTGTGGCGCATGTTTTTTGACGAACTAAAAGGAAAAGTATGGAATGAAGAACAGCCAACGGCAGCAGAATTAAAGATACTTCACCGAACGATAAGAAAGATTGAAGAAGATACGGAACGGTTTTCTTTCAATACAGGTGTGAGCACTTTTATGATTTGCATTAATGAGCTGTTGGATATTAAATGTCATAAGAAAGCGATACTCGAACAAGTGCTGATACTGTTAACGCCCTTTGCTCCGCATATCAGCGAAGAATTGTGGTCGGTATTGGGTAACAAAGGAAGTATCCTTGATGCGAGATTCCCGATTTTTGAAGAAAAATATGTAAAAGAGTCTTCGAAGGAATACCCCGTTTCAATCAACGGGAAAGTGCGAACTAATATCAATATCGCACTGGATGCTTCGCAGCCTGAAGTAGAACAAATAGTGCTGGACAATGACATTGTACAAAAATGGCTCGAAGGCAAGCCGCACAAAAAAATCATTTTCGTCAAGGGCAAGATGGTGAATGTAGTCGTATAAAACTAGGTTGGGTAGGTCGCCCTTGAAGGGCGACCTACCCAACCTGCTTACTTCATAAAAGTTTGTTATCTTAATAATAAACTTTCTCTTATGCCCGTCCCTGTGGAGTACAAAGCGCCATTTTATTTTGACAGTCACTACCATCTTGTGTTTAAATGTCACGGTGACTTACTTCTATTCAAAACCAACGAGAATAAACATTACTTTCTTCGGCGATTTACCTTTTTTCTTTCTCAGTATATTGATTGTTGGGCATGGTGCCTGTTGGATAATCATGCACATATGATTATAAAAGTCAGATCTGCTACTGACATTGAACCTGCAATTAATTTGCTTCCTGAGGCGGATAGAACTATAAGTATGAAAAGATGGATTACGGAGATAGACAATGAAAAACGTTTCAATGAATTAATGGAACGGCAGTTCGGCAGATTTATGGTTTCTTACACAAATTCGTATAACAAGTTCTTTAAGAGGGCAGGGGGATTATTTCAGTCTCCTTTCAGAAGATCATTGATAAAAGATGAGGCGCATTTACAACAGGCTATTATCTATGTACATGCTAACCCGCAGCGGCATGGTTTAATAAAAGATTTTAGATTTTATTCTTTTTCATCTTATCAAGATATTGTATTGGGAAACCCATCCTTTGTAAATATCAGCGGTGTAATTGATTTTTTTGGGGGCAGAAAAAAGCTAATTGAATTACATGAAGACTATATGCCTCAGGGTAGGTCGCGCGTAAAGGACGACTTGCCCTGAGGCTTCACAAGACGTATCAATGCACTTGTACCTTCGTCGGCAAACAACCTTGCTTCATATTGTTTTTTTCCCACGATGGCGACGAGATAGGAAGTATTGGGTGGAATGCTGCCGAGATTTTCCGCAACCATGACCAATTCATTGTCATCCTGCAGGTCGTCTGCGTTGATTTTAATTATTTGGGGTTCTCCTCCCAGCAAAATATGTTCACGTACTACTTTACCATTCAGAAATATTGCGATGGAATCGCCGTCGATGGCTGCATTATCATAAAACCGGAGTTCGATAGTAGAAGCGGTTACCGGTATCACCATTTGTAATTTATTCTGCCTGCTGGTAAATTTTTCTTCATTGGTGCCCATCTTCTTCACGACGGGCGCGGCCTCCCGCGGCGTAGTGGGTGATTTTATAACAGGTATATCTTTTTTTGTTGCGCGCTGCCCGTTGATCGCAACTGCTTCCGGCAGTTTTTCTTCCGGATAATATCTTGGCCCTGCCACCAATTGTGTAACACTGTCAATAACATTTGGGTCATTTGCACCTGCCGTGTAGTTGTCAATTACCCAATCCCATTCATCTGGAAAAATACTGGTGGTTACTTTCTGTAAATGTACAGGACCTTTTATATTGTCCTTGTTGTCGCGTTCAGAACTGTTTCCATCCAGCAACATTTTATCCTCACCGGGACAATTAAAATCTGCAGCACTCAGCAATGGCTCACCTGCATTGCCGTTTGCCATTGCACCTTTGCCTTCCAGCAATACATCGTCCCACCAGATAACATCATTGGATGCAGCATCAAAATATCCGCGGATGCTGTAATGACGAAAATTATTTTTTGACTGGTAATAGTATGCGCTGCCGGTAAGACTGTCCCCGGACTTCACGATTTTCAATTCTATATTGGTAGATTTTACTTTCCCTTTCCAAATGCCAGTAATCTGTTGTGCATTTGTGCCAATGGCTGCCAGGAGAAAAGACAGGATATATGTCAGTAGTTTTACGGTGGTCGATTTCAATCGTGTAGTTTTAAAGGGTAAAAACGGATTTTGGATTCCTATATTTTGCTTTGTATTTCTTTTAACGATTATACAAAAATGGGGCCGTTAAATGTTTCAACAAATTGACTTTTTTACTTGTTTTTATCAGAAATTAGATCATGGCATTTCCCAATCCGGCTTTAATAGATGCGCTGCGTACAACGGCCGACCGTCTCGCAGGAGGTGTGCATTATGCATGGGGTAATCATGGCGCCTGCAATTGCGGCAACCTGCTGCAGGTAGTAACGCAACTATCTGAAGCAGAGATTATCACTTATGCGCATACTGGTATTGGAGAATGGACAGAAATTGCCGAAGGAAAATGTGAAGTCTCCGGTGCGCCACTACTACTTTTGATGAGCAAACTGGAACAAATTGGCCTTACGCCAACTGATATACACAATATCGAATACCTGGAAGACAGGGAAGTTTTAAAACATTTACCGGGCGGTTTCCGGTGGCTGAAAAGAAATGCCCGCGAAGATGTGATTGCTTATTTTACAACATTTGCTGATCTGCTGGAAGAGAAATTGCTGCAATGTATTGCTATCCCTTATCCTGAGGTGACTAATACAATGATCGTAGCTGTGTAATTTACCTGCTTGCGTTAATAATAAAAATGGCTGCCATTGGCAGCCATTTTTGATTTGTTATGTTTTGTATTTTAAAAACCTTTTTTCGGTTTGTCTTTTATTTCATCCAGCATTTCTTTTACTGCAGCTTCCAATTGCTGATCTTTTCCATTCAGTACATACTTGTATTCATTCGGCACTTTGATATCAGGTTCAAGCTGCAGGTTTTCTGTTGGCCGGTTTTCTTTACCAATAGTAGCTATCATCGGTATACCAAATACCAGTGTCGGATCGATTTGTGTTTCCCACCATACAGCCGTTCCGGTGCCGGGTACCGGCATACCGATTAGTTTCCCGATATTTTTTGATTTGTAAGCGTAGGGAAAAATAAACGCATCGCTGTAATTGCTTTCGCTCATCAGCACACAACTGGGTTTTGTCCATTTGTTCAGCGGTTCGCCGCCGGATGCCTTGAAACCATAAGGTGCAAACTTGAGGTATTCTTCGCCACCAAAAAATGTAACCAAATCATCGTGCAGCCAACCGCCGCCGTTGAAACGGGTATCAACTATCAATGCATCTTTGTTGACATTTTTTCCCAATACTTCATCGTATACCGTCCTGTAACTGCCATCATTCATACCTTGTATGTGCACATAACCTATTTTTCCACCACTCAGTTTATCCACCATTGCCTGCATGGTGTTTACCCAGCGTTTGTACAGCAAAGCAGTTTCTTCTCCAAATGTGATGGGTTTTACGGTTTCGTCCCAGCGTTGTTTGGTAGCGGGGTCATATGCGCTTAACAAAGTAAGCTTACCGGCTTTCCTGTTGAGTAATTTGCTCCAGTCAATATCATCGGTAATCGCTTCCCCGTCTATTTTTTCTATAATATTGCCCGCTTTTATTTTGCTTTGCCCATTGTCCAGCGGGCCACCAGGAATAATTTCCATTACTTTCAACCCATTTCCTCCAACTGATTCATCATAGAAAATACCCAGTGAAGCGGTAGCATCGGTATTTACCTGTGGTGGAGCATATCGGCCTCCTGTATGCGAGCCATTTAATTCACCCAATATTTCACTCAGCAGTTCCTGGAAATCGTAATTGTTATTGATATGCGGAAGAAACCGTGCATAGTCCTTTTTAAGATCTTCCCATTTCACACCATGCAGTTTTGGGTCATAAAATTTTTCTTTTACCTGGCGCCAGGCATGTTCAAATATGTAAGCCCTTTCACCATTTGTATTTAGCACCATTTCACCATTGATGGTTACTGGTGTAACTTTTCCTAAATCCGCATCTACTTTTATGATTCGTCCGTCGGCCAGTACAAATAAAGATTTACCGTCTTTGCTCAAATCCATTCCACCAGCACCGCCTTCCAGCTTGGCAAGTATTTTTGTTTCGCGCGTACGGGTGTCTGTTACCCAGAGATCATATCCTTTCTCATAGCGGGCCAGGTAATATAATTTTTCTCCATTGGCAGATAATTCAAACGATGAAAGATTGGCTGAATTGATCGTCAGTTTTACTTTCCTGTTGTCGATATCCGCCAGGTTGGGGTTCCAGGGCTCTTTTTTAACAGCGGTATCTTTTTTCTCCTTTGCCTCTTTGTCTTCTTTTTCTTTTGCCAACGCAGCATCTTCCTTACTCAGTTTGAAACGATCATACACGTCTTTATCGAAGAACATGGCGTATACATCTACTTCGCGGGCACCCTGGTAAGCAAGCGGTTTTTTTCCTTCTTTATCGCTCGTCCATAACAGTGCTTTGCCATTTAAGGCCCATTCTGCATTACCATCTCCAAATCCACTATGGGTTAAATCGGTTCCATCTTTATCTGAACCATCGGCTTTAAACAGCAATAATTCTGAAGCGGCATATCTTCCCTTGCTGCTGCGCGCTACTAACCATTTGCTGTCGGGGCTCCATGTATAAAACTGGTCGCCGTCGGCATAACTAAAGTTTTGTCCTGCGGGTATAATGACACGGGATGTTTTATTTTGGAGATTATATACTTTCAATACATTCCTGTCTTCCAGGTAAGCGATTTCTTTTCCGTCGGGAGAAAGTACCGGCTCAAACTCTTCTTTTTCCGTTGCTACAATGGGTTCTTCGTTCAAAACAGTTGAGGCATAGAAATAAGGTTCTTCCTTTCTTGCAATGCTTGATTTCAAAATGTCCCAGCTATTGCCGCGCTCTGCTGCATAATAAATACTGCGGCCATCATTTGAAAAAGCAATCATGCGTTCCTGCTGCGGGGTATTGGTAATGCGTTTGGTAATACCGCCTTCCACACTGGTTACGAATATTTCACCGCGCACCACGAATGCAATTTCTTTTCCATTGGGCGATAAAGACATTTCCGTAGCGCCTGTATTGATGGGTACTATTTTTTCTGTGTTCCCGCGGAAATCTGCAGCTATGGCCACATTCAGTTTTTCTGGTTTGCCACCGTCTTTCATCGTATATATTTCACCATTGTAGGTAAAACAAAGTGTATTATCACCAGAACGACTGAGATGACGAACTGGATGATCCTGGAAAGATGTCAGTTGCATCTCTGCCATTTTGTTCATCACAGGTGTTTTGAAAATATTTTGAGAGCCGTTCTTCTCGCTGAGGTAGTAGACGAACTGATCATCGCTGGAAAAAACAGGTTCGCGATCTTCTCCTGCAAAACCACTGAGCTGGCGGTAATCCTGTTTTGCCAAATCATAAATCCAGATATCTCTTGTCACTGATGACGTATGGTGCTTGCGCCATGGATCTTCATATCCTTTCCTGTCCTGGAAAACGATTTGTGTTCCTTTACTGTTTACATGGGCCACATCCATTCCCGCGGTGGATACCAGCAGGCTTCTCCCGCCTTTTACAGGTACCTGGTATAATTTCTGGAACAAGGCACGCTGTGGAAAACGAACGCTGGTGCTAACATCGTTTCTACCACTGCCAAACAAAACATATTTATTGTCCGCAGAAAAATCGTAGGGGACGTCATTTGCTGAATTGAACGTTAACCTCGTTGCTTCGCCACCTTCAGAGGGCATGATGAATACATCAAAATTGCCGTAACGGTCGCTTGCAAAAGCGATCCACTTACCATCATGGCTCCATACGGGCATATATTCATGTGCCTCGTGCAGTGTCAGCGGAACCGCAGTACCGCCGGAAGAGGATACTTTAAACAAATCTCCCTTGTATCCAAACACCACCGATTTACCATCGGGTGAAATAGCCGGGTAACGCATCCACAGTGGATTGGTTTGTGCGTTAACTTGCAGGGACAGGATACATGAAGCGATTAATAATGACAGTAAAGGTTTCATATAAGAATAGTTTTGGTAAGAAGGATATTAAAGTTAAGACGGAAAAATGATGTCAGCCCAACCAGTCATACAAGTTTTACACAGGTACGCACCAACTTTTCACCCGGTTGTTCCCTTCAACCCCGCCCGGGATACTTTGTTGAAAATGAATTTCACAGAGACAAATAAAGATTTAACAGCAGATGTTATTGGCAATACCGTAATGTTTAGCAAATACATAGAGGATTTACTCCATAAGTCAGGCTGCAAATATGGAATTGGCGGGTATGACGAACACAGGACCGTCTACAGCCGCAGCCGGGTGTTTGACCCCGTACATCCGGGTGAGGCACCCAGGAGACTGCATCTGGGCGTCGATATCTGGGGGAATGCAGGCACGCCGGTACATGCCTTTATGGGTGGGCGGGTGCATAGTTTTGCGTTTAACGATCATTTCGGTGATTATGGCGCTACTTTGATTTTACTCCATCAACTGGACGCGGTGAGGTTTTACACCCTGTATGGTCATATCAGTTTAACTGATATAGAAAACCTCAGCCAGTCGCAATATGTCATCAGGGGCCAAGAGATAGCACATTTTGGTGTGCCGGAAGAAAACGGTCACTGGCCACCGCACCTGCATTTCCAGGTTATCATTGAAATGGGTTTGAAAGAAGGCGACTACCCCGGTGTGTGTACATTGGACGACAGGGAAAAATATTTCAACAACTGTCCTGATCCCGATTTGATTTTACAGATGAACCGGTATTTGAAAGTGGAGGGGTAAAAAAATAATTACAGCAGTTCGCTAACTATCGTCATCCATTCATCCTGTAATGAATAAGAAGGCATCGATCTTTTGGCGCGCGCATACCAATAACCGGCATTGCCCAAATCACCTTCTTTCCGGTGCAGGTAAGCATGTATCCATGCTGCTGTTTTATCTTCGGTATCCTGGATCAGTTCATGGGCTTTGTTCCAATCGCCTTTTCCATCGTACCATAATGCCTGCAGGTACACTGATATTCCTTCCGGTGGTTTGGAAGAAGACAGGCTAATATTGAATAACTGGTTGTTCATAAAAAAGCAGGGATACAAACGATCCCTGCTATAAAGTTATTGACAAAACCTGTTATGCTTTCATCAATTTAAAAGCGTGTGTCCACTGGTTGCGCAGGAAACCGGGAATGCACCAAAGCATACACAATGGCTCAATGGCCCTTGCTGCTTCCGCCTTTCTCATATCTTCTGTATCCCATCCAAATTTTGTAAGAATATCCGTAACGGCTTTCCTGGCTGCATCATCGTTGCCACAAATAAACATGGTAGGCCTTCCTTCTTTAAATGCTGGTTTATACATAAACGCATTGCCTACGCTGTTAAACGCTTTTACGAATTTGGCTGCAGGTACCAATAGTTGCAAACGCTCCATAAGCGATTCGTTGATATCTGTGAAATAATTCAAGACACCATTTACCGGAGCGGAAGCACCGATGGGGTTGGTGGTATCAATAACAACTTTATTATTGAAATTCGACGCGCCCGCCAGCCCGATAACATCAGCGGCTGCTGCGCCGTTGACCGCCAATACCAGTAATTCACCAAACTTTGCGGTGGCTTCAAAGCTGCCAATTTGGATGGAAGGATTATTGTTTTTGAATGTTACCACCTCTTCCTTGCTCGTGTTTCCCGTGCCCAGCATAACGGCATAGCCTTCACGCTGAAATGCTTTCGCCAGTACACGGGCCACAATGCCGGAACCAATGATGCCGATATTCATGTTTGAAACGATTAAATGGTTAAGAAAAAATTATTCCTGGTTGTATTAGTTGTTTCAAAAAATTTAATTCGCATTGAAAGCTGCCGCAAATGACTTGGCAAAATCAGCCAGCTTGGTTTTTTGTAAGGTCGCCGGGTGATTTTTCCAATAGTCCGAATACATTTCACCGGTATGCAAGGCATGGTTCATTTCAATATAGTTGGATGCTACCTCTTTCGGAAGGCCAGCCTGCAATGCGCCCTTTAATGCCTGTTCATCGGTAAATGTGACCCATTTGAGATCGGGTTTGCCAATACTTGAACCAAGTACAGCAGCCACCTGATCGGTGCCTACTTCATCACTCGCGATGTATTGAATATTTTGTCCCCTGAAAGAAGTATGCAGCAAAGCATCGATGACCACATCAGCAATATCTGCAGGTTCTACAATAGGGAACTTTTTATCGGGCAGGGAAAAATTACCACCGATAATACCCATGTGTTTGATAAGTCCAATGTTGCTGTAAAGATTGTAATAGAAATAAGCCGGGCGGAGGTGAAGGATGTTTGTACCTGTTACATTATTGAGTGCTTGTTCAGCCCGGGACAATCCGCTTACGGGGCCACATCCTTCGGGCATGTGGGCGCCAACACTGCTGAGGTTTACAACATAAGGAACCTGGTTGGCCTGGATGGCAGTCGCATAGTTTTTACCAATCTGCCCAATATAGTTTTTCCAATCGGCGGCATCCATTTTTGGCGGCACCATAGTGTACACCGCATGAGCACCTTTGAATGTGCTGGTCAGAAAGGGAACGTCTTCGACAGAACCCACCGCTGCTGTAGCGCCGAGTGCTTCAATGTCTTTAACGCGTTCCTGGTTGCTGGTAACTACTACCACTTCTTTTCCTGCTTTTACCAGTGCCTGTACCACTGGTTTGCTGATATGGCCTATTGAGCCGGTAATTACGTACTTCATTTGCTGTTGTTTTTGTTGAATGAATAAATTGTTGAATGATCATTATATTTGTATATACAAATAATTATACAAAAAAATTTAGCTGTCCAGTTTATCTGCCATCCTGCTCATATTCTGAACCATCCTGGCACTTTCTTCTTTCCCCAGGATACTTGCATACGATTGATAAAATGCTTCAAGGCATTTCTGCAGGACCGGTCTTAGTTCCTTTCCCTTTGGCGTAGGGTATACATTGGTCAGTTTTCCCTCTGTGGTCCTTATCACCAGTTTTTTATCCTCCAGTTTTTCGATCAGCCGTGTAATGGTACTTGGCGAAAGGTGCATTTCATTGCTCAATGCGCCGGGTTGAACACCAGGCTCATCAATTACCATCATCAGCAGGTAAGCATGGCTGGGTGAAAGGTTTACTTTCTTCCAGGCATCGTTGGCCAGCTTTTCAATTTTGCGGGCCAGCGCATTGCTGACAAAATACATGCACTTACAATAGCGACTATCGGAGGTTTTCATTCGCAAAACAAAGATAAAGGGTTTTTAGTTGTATATACAAATATAATCTGCACTTTTTTTATTTGATTTGACAACACCGTGTATTATTTTTACCCAAAATGAAACCACCTTTTATGTTAAAGCCCCTTTTCCTATTGTTACCCCTTATTGTATTGTCCTTAGCTATAGATGCTCAAGCCAGGCTTGCCATTGTTGACCGCAATACCAATGAAGAGGTGAAACGGATTGATATGACCAAATTGTTTTCCTACAAAGTGCGCAATTCCGAATTGTGGCGCAATGGATTTGTCACCGGTTTCGAAAAAGATACTGTTCGCCTCAATAATGGCAGGATTGCCATTAAGAATTTTGATATTATTAAGCAAAACAAAAGATCAACTCCTTTTCTCAATACTACTTCAGATGTTTTCTTTTATGGGGGATGGTCTGCGTTCAGTGCTGCTATTACATTTTATGTACTGGAGCGTGCCGACAATAGTTATTATCCTGGCTCCAACAATTACCAGTTTACAAAAGGGGCGCTGATAGTGAGCGCATCCATGGGCGTAATTGGTGGGGGACTAAAACTGCTGACCAGGAAAAAGTCCATCCAGCTCGGGGATCGTTTTGTATTGGTGATTAAGTAAGGCGTACATTTGGCCAATCATTATGATGGAGAACCGCAACCTCAATGCCAGTAAAGACTTATTGTCTGCAGCCGAAAAGGAATTTGAAAATAATATCCGGCCGGTTGTTATTGCTGATTTTTCCGGGCAACCACAAATCATAGAAAATCTTACCATCTTTATCAAAGCTGCGAAAATGCGTGGCGAAGCATTGGATCATGTGTTGTTTCACGGACCACCCGGTTTGGGAAAAACAACCTTGTCACGCATTGTAGCCAATGAACTTGGCGTAAATATTAAAGAAACTTCCGGGCCGGTAATTGAAAAACCGGCGGATCTTGCTGGTTTACTAACCAACCTCGAACCCAACGACGTTTTATTTATTGATGAAATACACCGTTTGAGTACTGTCGTGGAAGAATACCTGTATGCAGCGATGGAAGATTACCGGATTGACATCATGATCGATTCGGGTCCGAATGCCAGAAGTATTCAAATCAACCTAAACCCTTTCACTTTAATTGGTGCTACTACCCGCAGTGGTTTGCTTACTGCGCCATTGCTGTCGAGGTTTGCTATTAAATCAAGGCTGGAATATTACAACAGCGAGACGCTGAATAAAATTGTATTGCGCTCCGCGCATATACTCGGAACAAATGTTACAAAGGATGCAGCGGCAGAGATTGCCCGGCGCAGCAGGGGCACACCCCGTATTGCTAATGGATTGCTCCGGCGCGTGCGCGATTTTGCCCAGGTACTGAATGATGGCAAAATTGATATCGGTATTACGCTTCATGCACTGAAAGCATTGAATGTGGATGAGCACGGCCTTGATGATATGGACAACCGGATACTAACCACTATCATCGATAAATTTAAAGGGGGCCCTGTTGGTATTACCACCATTGCAACAGCGGTGGGGGAAGAGACGGGAACATTGGAAGAAGTATATGAGCCATTCTTAATACAGGAAGGTTTTTTGCAAAGAACGCCGCGCGGGAGAGAGGTAACTGAAAAAGCCTACACACATATTGGCCGAAAACCAATAGGAAAGAATAATGATAACCTACTATTCGACTGAGAAAACGATTGATAATCGTCAATGCTTAACAAATTCTATAAAATCGTTTTCAATTTAAGTTGTAATTTAAATTGTCAACTATTTTACAGAGACTAATTGTAATGCAAGAGCGGCACCTGGTTAAGTGCCGCTCTGCGTTTTTATACTGCAATTAAATGAGAATGTTATGCTACCGGTGCTACCAGCCTGAAACCATTTCCGTGAATGTTTACGATTTCAATATTGGTATCGTCTTTTAAATACTTTCTCAGCTTGGCAATATATACATCCATGCTGCGGCCATTGAAATAAGTATCGCTGCCCCATATTTTTTTCAGGGCCTGCTCCCTGGGCAACAAGTCATTGATATGCTCGCACAGCATTTTCAGCAATTCGTTTTCCTTGGGGGAAAGGGTTTGCATTTTCCCGTCATGACTCAGTTCCCTTAGTTTGGGATTGAAATGATAAGAAGCCAGGTTGTATTCTTTGTTTTCCTGTTCCTTATTCAATTCCTCGTTGCGCTTCAGGATCGCCTTTATTTTCAGCAACAGTACTTCGCTGTCAAAGGGCTTAGTAATGTAATCGTCGGCACCCAGTTTATAGCCTTGTATAATATCTTCCTTCATTGTTTTTGCACTGAGGAAAAACAGGGGGATATCCGGGTCAACATCGCGGATTTCTTCCGCCAGTGTAAATCCATCCATATGCGGCATCATCACATCGAGGAGGCAGAGTTCAAATTTTTCGCGCTGAAAAGCGGCAAGGCCGAGCCGGCCATCCCTTTCCAGGGTTACATCGTAGTCGTTCAATTCAAGATAATTCTTCAACACACTGCCCAGGTTGGGATCATCCTCACAGAGTAAAATTTTTGATTTGGTTCCTTCCATGTTAATTACGTTTAATACAAATAAAAATAAATCATTTGCCAACTCAGAAAGCGGGCGTCTAATGTTTTGTTAATACTGAAGGTACTTAAATTTGCAGTTACAGTAATTAAATCTGCCATGGCTATGCATCTGACCCCGGATAACAAATTCAAGAAGCTTATCGTTATTGGCGACCGGATACTTATCCGTCCTTCAAAGCCCAATGAAAAAACCGAAAGTGGTTTGTACCTGCCGCCGGGTGTACAGGAACGGGAAAAAGTGCAACAGGGATATGTTATAAAAACCGGCCCCGGTTATGCCATTCCAATGCCCGTCGACGATGAACCCTGGAAGACGGAGGAAGAACAGGTAAAATATATTCCCCTGCAGGCCCGTGAAGGTGACCTTGCTATTTTTCTATTAAGTGGCGCCACCGAAGTTTTATACGAAGGCGATAAGTATTATATCGTTCCGCAAAGTGCAATTTTGATGCTGGAGCGGGAGGAAGAAATGTAGTTTATTACTATTTGCAGTCTTTACATACACCATTTACCACTACTTCTACCTGTGTGGGCTGGTAGCCACTGGGCAATTGTACATCGGGTATGGATGTTTCTTCAAGGCAAATGGTATTGCCGCATTGTTTACAGACAAAATGAACATGATGATCGTGGTGATGGCCTTCACTGCAATGATCTTTACAAAGGGCATAGCGGATAGAATTGTCTGCGGTGGGGATGGTATGTATAATACCTTTCTCAACAAAGGTTTGAAGTGTGCGGTAAACAGTAACCCTGTCAATTTTTTCACCGGTCTTTTTCTCGATGTCGCAGTGCGCAAGGGCACCATGCTGCGACAGAAAGAGTTCCAGAATTTTGGAACGCGTTCCCGTAACACTTAACTGGTTGCGCTTCAGGATGTGGTGAATCTCCTTATCAAATGCCATAACAGGCAAAATTATTGATTAATGAGGATTGTTGTTGAACAAAGAATTAACAAATGTGACCGAAGAAGGTTTTTCACTGAGCAGCGCAGGAATATCCTTTTTCAGTTCATCCAGTTCGTCTTTTTTCAGGCCGTCGTATATTTTTCTCACTCTTCCTTCCTTATCGACCAGTGCAAAAAACTGGGTATGGATAAATTGGTTTTCTATTTTGTCATTATTGTTTTTTGGATCATCGAGCAGGTAGCTTAGCCGCGCAGCATAATACAGGCTGTCTTTTTTGCCTGTCAGGAAAAGCCAGCTATTGCCCGTCACACCGAGCGAATCTGCATACCGCTTCATCCTTGCTACCGTATCTGTTTTTGGATCGACGGTATGTGATAAGATCATAAAATCTTTTTCGCCTTTGAAGGTTTCATATACCGTTTTCATGTTGGTATTCATCTTAGGGCAAATTCCTTTACAGGTCGTAAAAAAATATTCGGCTACATATACCTTTCCGGCCACGTCATTTTGTGTAATTGCCCGGCCGTTCTGGCTGGTAAAGGAAAATGGTTTTACATAACTCAGCACGGGGAGCTTTACATCGCCAAAGCCGGGAACCACCTGGGTTAGTGCCACCAGGAAACCAGCTACTAAAACGGTAAAAAATACAATATAAAAGATGGTCTTTTTCTTCATACAGGCATTATTCTGCGCAAAGGTAAATCAAGGCAGGGGCACTTATGGTACAATATATGTCAAACAAATTTCTTGCAACAAAGTTGCAAATTTGTATATTTGCGCCCGAATGAGCGTTAAAATAAACTGGGATGCGATGGGGGTTACCACTTCGGTAGCCTGCGCCATACATTGCGCTGTTCTTCCGTTGGTGCTGAGCAGTTTACCTATACTGGGCGTGGATATTATCCAAAATAGCTTTTTTGAATATTTCATGATTGGCCTTGCCTTTGTCATTGGGGTGTATGCCCTGAGCCACGGATTCCGGAAACACCATCACCGCATATTGCCACTGGCCGTGTTTTCAGCAGGAATTGTTTTACTGGTGCTGAAACAGGTATACCATGAATACCATATCTGGTTCCTTGTTCCGGCCGTAATGGCTATTGTTTCTGCACATTACCTGAATTTCCGCTTTTGCAGGGTCCATAATCATGCGCATACCGACGATTGCAACCATTGATTTCCCAATTTCAAAAACATACTGCTCCTTAAGTTGTTATTTTTGTACATCAAATAGCGAGTTATGATTAAAACAGGTAACCCGGTCATCAGTATTTACACGGAAATGACGCCAAACCCCGAAACCATGAAGTTTGTGGCCAACAAACTTTTGTACCCGGGTAAAAGCATCGATTTCCAGGAAGTAGACAGCGCAAGGCCATCACCACTGGCAACCGAATTGTTCGGTTTCCCATTTATCAAAGCGGTATTCATCGCCAGCAATTTTGTGACACTTACCAAGACTACTGAAACCGAATGGAGCGATGTGATTCCTTCCATCCGCCAGTTCCTGAAAGAATACCTGGAAGAAGGGAAAGCTGTTATCAATGATGAGGAAGTGGCTGTTATGAAACAGGAAAGTTCCAATACAGTAGCGGCAGATGATGATGATGTAGTGAAACGTATTAAAGAATTACTGGAAAATTATGTGAAACCCGCCGTTGAAATGGATGGGGGCGCTATACAGTTTAAAAGTTATGATGATGGAGTGGTAAACCTCATGTTGCAGGGAAGCTGCAGCGGATGCCCTTCTTCTATGATTACACTGAAAGCAGGTATTGAAGGAATGATGAAGAGAATGATACCTGAAGTAAAAGAAGTGGTAGCAGAAGCGGAATAATATTTTGTTTGTTGAAATAGTGTAACGCCGGGCAGGCCAGTAACCTGCACCGGCTTTTTTATGACAAAAAAAATCCTGCACATTGCAGGACTTTTCAGTGAAATGGCTTCAGCCAATCCTTAATAGAAGAAATGCTCTTTGGTGATCTTTCCATCTTTTACATCATACAAGGCAATCTCATCCAGGTTCATGCGGCCCTGTCCTTTCAACGTAACATCCATCGACATAGCAACAGCAAATTTGTCACCTGCAATCACCGGATCGCTGATATTGCCACCGTGTACGGCTTCAATCATACTTTGAAACTGGTGCCCTTTTTCCTTAATGGCCTTCAGCCCGTGAACAGTTTGCAAACCTTGTGAATGTGCTGGTTCGATGCTTTCAGCATTTCCACTGTAAAGTTCTTCCTGTGCGGCATCATATTGTCCCTGCCTGCACAATTCTACCAAACGATTGGCTACCTCTTTTGTCGTCATAACAATTTCAATTTTGTGGTGAGAAAAATTAATACTTAAAAGCTACTGATATTTGTGTTACCCGGATATTAATAAATGATAATTATGCGTATTTTTCTCTGCAAACGGTCATTTATCTTTGGCAATTATTAATTAGTTCTAAGTGAGTATAGAAGAAATTCTAAAACAATTTGCCGATGGCATGCGTTCCACCAGCGCGTTGGAATACATTGCAGTCATTGCAGGCATTGGCAGTGTATGGTTCAGCAGGATTGAAAATATCCTGGTATATCCTGTCGGCCTGGTCAACACCATTATATATATCTATCTTAGTTTAAAGGGAAGCTTGATTGGTGAAGCAAGTGTGAATTTTTACTATACCGTCATGAGTATTTATGGCTGGATACTATGGACAAAAAAGGATCAGCAGCAACATTTACTTGTCAGTATCACTTATTCGAATCAAAAAGAATGGTTGCAGGAAATAGGTTTCTTCAGTGCATTTTATGTGGCGATTTATTTTGCACTGACATTTTTAAAGAAAGGGTTATTCGCACCCGGCGCCATTCCCTGGGCTGATGCATTTGCAAGCGCTACTGCCTATACCGGTATGTGGCTGATGGCGAGAAAGAAAGTAGAGAGCTGGTATTGGTGGATAGCTACCAATATAGCTTCCATTCCTTTATATTTTGTAAAGCATTATGTATTCACCAGTGTGTATTATTGTATCCTGCTGGTAATGGCAGTATTTGGTTTATACGAATGGATGAAAAGGGCAAAACAACCTGCATGAAGAAAATTGTTGTCATAGGTCCTGAATCTACCGGTAAAAGCTCGCTTTGCGAAGAACTCGCACAGCATTTTGATACGCTCTGGTGCCCTGAATTTGCCAGGGAATACCTGCTCACCAACGGAAAAGACTACCAGTACGCCGATTTACTAACCATTGCCAAGGGACAACTGGCTATGGAAGATGAATATGTGACCTCTGTTGGCAGACTGCACAACAAAAATGACAACAATCCCTCTTTGCTGTTCATCGATACAGATATGTATGTAATGAAAGTATGGTGTGAATTTGTTTTCGGTAAATGCCATGCATGGATACTGGACCAGGTGGTAAAAAAGAAATATGATCTATACCTGCTCTGCAATGTAGACCTTCCCTGGGTACAGGATGAGTTGAGGGAATACCCTGATCTTGAATCACGCCAGCGATTGTACCATATTTACAAGGATATTATGATCAATCAATCAACACCCTGGATTGATATCAGTGGTGACTACGAAGAAAGAAGATTGAAAGCGATTACTGCGGTAGAACAATTATTAAAGCGGTAAAATTTATTCCACTATTTTTTGAATGTCCTCATCATTAGCGAGGTTATTCATCTGGTGCATCACCCAGGGATAGCGGTTGGCAACTGGTCTCGATAACGGTTTCAGTGTATATTTTTTGGGATTGGGTAAACAGGATGCTATCATGGCGGCTTCCTGCTGGGTGAGTCTTTTGGCTGGTTTTTTAAAATTGTGTTGTGAAGCTGCTTCTATTCCAAATACACCATCACCCATTTCAGCAACGTTGAGGTACATTTCAAGTATCCGCTTCTTGCTCCAGCACAGTTCGATCATAAACGTGAAATACACTTCCAACCCCTTTCGCAGCCAACTGCGCCCCTGCCATAAAAAAACATTCTTGGCCACCTGTTGGCTGATCGTAGAAGCCCCGCGCAGTGAACGGCTCTTGCTATTGTGCTTCATGGCTTTTTCGATGGACTTATAATCAAAGCCATTGTGATCGGCAAATAACTGATCTTCCGAAGCAATCACCGCCAGTTTTGCATTGACCGACATGTCTGAGGCATCCACATAATCTCTCTTCAGGCCATGACCACTTACCCAACTGCCCAGTTGCGTCAGTGTAACAGGAGGGTCCATCCACCGTAATAATATAATGTAAATGAATTGTGCAATAAACAGGATAATAAAAACGCGCTTGCAGATTCTCCATAACCTGCGCATAAAACCTTTTCCGCTTGCTGCCATGAACAGAAACTTTGTTTTTCCGGCGATGAAGATACAGCCAAACTAAAACCCGCGCAATTGTTTCTTTACATCATTCATATGAACATATTCTATCCGGTAATTTTTCCGGTCACGCGCTTTTAGTTTATGCATAACAAATCCTGTAGCTGCCACGCCGGCAGCAATACCCAGCTTTCCGAGGTTCTTGCTGCTGGTAACGGATTCATGGAGATAGGCACCATTAATTACATTGAGCAATGCATATCCGCCACCACCAATCATAAAGATGGTACCATCCGAAATAAAGGAAAATGCTTTTCTTTTTGTATCGAAATACACCTTATTGATTTCCTTATAATGTACACCGGCTATAAAACTCCCGGCTGTATCCAGTTGGGTTACGCCCCAGATAGTGCCCACGGTTCTGACATCATATACTCTTACAAATACACTGTCATTATGAATCGAAGTAATATAACCCTCTACAAATCGCTTGTCGAAAGTTTCGAAAGTTATAGGCACACCGGGAAAATAAGTTTTGAGTGTCCGGTTATTTCTTTTTTTCACCGTGATAAAGTCGCTGGCTTGTGAAAAAACAGTCAGCGGGGGGAGGAGAAAAAATAAAATGACGAAGAGGTATTTCATTCAACCCCTAAGATAGTTCATCAGAAAAGGATGCACCGCAGATTTTTTGTTAAAGCGTATTAACCTTTGTTATATCAAATCTTGTCGGAAAGATAGTAGGCACCGTATAAAAGTGCAATGCCAAAACCAATGAGAATGGTGCCGGAGATTTTATTAATTATCGACATATTATGGGGCGTAAGCCGTTTGCGTAGTTTACCCGCCAGCAATACTTTACCAATGTCTGCCAGCATATTCACGGCAAGGCATACTCCAAAAATAACAATGCGCTGCTGCATGGTATGCGAAATGGAAAAATAAGTAGCATATCCAAGCCAGAAAAGAAATACACTTGGGTTGAGTGTGTTAACGAGGAAACCCGAAACAAATAATTTGGCAAAGTCCCGTTTCCTGAACTTCTGAACAAAACCTTCTGCGTCGGTGGTAAGTTTTACCTTTTTGAAGAAAACGAAATAAACGCCCATGCTGATAAGAAAGATACTGCCCACATAGCCGATGATGGCTTTGTGTTCAAGCAACTGGCTCACGAGTTCTGAGAATACATTACTCAATACCACCAGGATGATATCACTCGTCCATACACCTGCTACAAAGCTTAAACCGCCTTCCCTACCATTATTGAGGCTTTGCTTGATAATGGTAAATACAACCGGTCCAACTGAAATAGCCAGTATAAATCCCAATGCCAGTCCTTTCAACAATGCTTCCGTCATACAACAAGCTGAGTAATGATACTAAAGGTAAAATAAAAACTCCCCCGGTTTTATTTTAGAGGGAGTTAAAATTCAATTTCATACAAATATTTTACAGGCTTCCATTACCAACAAACTGCTGCCAGTCTTCCAGTATCTGTCCTTTCAGCACCCGGGGAAATTTATGCTGCCCACCCACTTTGCCCTTGCGGCGCATGAACTCCATAAATTTATCTTCTTTCAATACTGTTACAGAAACATCTTTCAGCGCACTTCTTCTTTCCACGGCATAGTCATCATTCAGTACTTTCAGGTGTTCATCAATTTTTACTCCCAGTTGTGCGGCATCGGCATGATCATCGCAGGCCACATACCATTTGTGTGCAAAGAAACTTCCGAATGGTACACCGGCTACGGTAAATTCCGGGATGGATATATTCATTTCCTCACTTGCCAGTTGTACGGCCTTTGTCATGTTTTCCACGCTCAGGTGCTCACCCACCAGGCTGAGGTAATGCTTGGTTCGTCCTGTAATAACGATTTCGCATTTTTCCCGGTCGGTAAACCGAATGGTATCGCCAATGAGGTAACGCCATGCGCCGGCAGAAGTACTTAATAAGACCGCATAATCTTTTCCTTCCTCCACTTCATGTATCATCAGGGCTTCAGGATTGGCTACCATATTTCCCTCCTGATCAAAATTGGTGTCATTAAACGGTACAAATTCCAGAAACAGGTGATCGTTGATCACCAGTTTCATTCCTTTTGCATATTGGCGGTCCTGGAATGCAATAAAGCCTTCAGAGGCGAGATAGGTTTCTATATACGTAAGTGGTTTGGCCAGTAATTTTTCAAAACCTTTTTTATAGGGTTCAAATGCCACGCCGCCCCAGATAAAGAAAGCAAGGTTGGGCCAGATATCGTGAATGGTATTGAGCTGGTACCTTTCAATGATTTTTTCCATACAAAGCTGTATCCAGGCCGGTACACCCGTAACATAACCGATATCCCAGTTGGGTGCCTGTTCCACAATTTCTTCCAGTTTTTTATTCCAGTCTTTTTCCTTGGCAATTTTTTTACCCGGTTTATAAAATGGCGTAAACCAGAAGGGAACTTTTTTGGCGGTGATGCCACTCAGGTCGCCAGCATAATAGCCATGTCCTTTTTGTAAATCGGTACTGCCACCCAACATTAACCCGCCT
Source organism: Chitinophagaceae bacterium (assembly GCA_044223995.1). GTDB lineage: Bacteria > Bacteroidota > Bacteroidia > Chitinophagales > Chitinophagaceae > JACMLD01. Next base: position 436,576 of record JBGALE010000002.1, on the reverse strand, counting down.
TTGCCAATTGATTTTACAGGTATGTTTTCGTAAGTGCGTAATGACAGCAATTGTTTGATCATCACAATGCGGTTGCCACGGAGGAGATCATTTGTAATGGGTATGTATTTACTGGCTGCTTCAGATGTGCCCGAACTAAGGGCATAGTATTTTATTTTCCCGGGCCAGCAAACATCGGGCACACCTTCGAGGGTACGGTGCCACCATTCATTGTAAATCTTGTTGTAATTAGTAGCCGGAACCAGCTCCTGGAATTTTTTACCTGGGTGTTTGCTGAAAAGAATATCATCAAAACGGTATTTCTGTCCAAACTCAGTGAACCTCGCTTTCTTCAATAGCTTCTTCAACACCTTTATCTGCTGGCGCTTGGGTGAGTTGGCAGGCAATCGCAATGCTTTTGCCACTGACTTGGGAAGATGGATATCAATCAGGGCCATGTAGCTGGCGAATGGGTTTGATGAAGGCCAAAATTAAGGATTGCAACTATAAAAATGCCGGGAACTTGCTAACTTTTGTGTATACGGTGAAGAAAGACGGTAAAATAATGCTGATACCGGTTTGCCGAATAAATATGAAATGGCACAACTTCCTTCCTGTGTGACGCGTCTTGCAGTTAATAAAATTTTCTTTTTCAAATCATTCAAACTTGTAACTTTCAAACCTAATAAAATTTATATGGCAGACCAGGCAAAATTTACAGAGGCAATTAAAGCAGGATATACATTTAAAGGCGAGGCCGCCAAGATCGGAGTTGCGATGCTGGACGGGCAAGTGGTTCCGGGCGCAGACATTGTACTGCCACTCAAAACCATGAACCGTCATGGATTGATAGCCGGAGCTACCGGTACCGGTAAAACGAAAACCCTACAGGTAATCAGTGAGTGCCTCAGTGATGCCAGTGTGCCAGTGTTATTGATGGATATCAAGGGTGATTTGAGCGGTATTGCCGCCCCAGGCACGGCGAATGATAAAATAACGGAGCGCTACCAGAAACTGAATATGCAATACAAGCCGGCAGCCTACCCGGTGGAATTGCTGTCACTCAGCAATCAAAAAGGAGCCAGGCTTCGGGCTACCGTCAGTGAATTCGGCCCAGTATTACTGAGTAAAATCCTTGAGCTCAATGATACACAGGAAGGTTTGGTGGCGATGATATTTAAATACTGCGATGATAATAAAATGCCGCTGCTCGATTTAAAGGACTTCACAAAAGTGTTGCAGTACGTAAGCGATGAAGGCAAGGCAGAAATTGAAAAAACCTATGGTAAAATTGTCACCACGAGTACCGGAACTATCCTGAGAAAAGTGGTGGAGTTACAGCAACAGGGAGCTGATGTTTTTTTCGGAGAAAAAAGTTTTGAAGTGGATGACCTGATGCGCATTGGTGATGATGGAAGGGGTATTGTTTCAATATTGCGTGTCACTGATTTGCAGGACAGGCCAAAACTGTTTTCAACCTTCATGCTGCAAATGCTGGCAGAATTATATGCATCCTGTCCCGAAGAGGGAGATTTGGACAAACCGAAACTGGTGATGTTTATCGACGAGGCTCACTTAATTTTCCAGGAAGCCAGCAGTGCATTGCTGCAGCAAATTGAAACCATTGTTAAACTGATCCGTTCCAAAGGAATTGGTATTTTCTTTTGTACTCAAAACCCGATGGATATCCCCGCCAGTGTATTGGCACAATTGGGATTGAAAGTACAACACGCGTTGCGCGCATTTACCGCAGCCGATCGTAAAGTAATTAAACAAACGGCGGAGAATTATCCCGAAACGACATTTTATAAAACCGAAGACCTCATTACACAAATGGGTATTGGCGAAGCATTAATTACAATGCTGAATGAAAAAGGTATTCCTACACCACTGGCGCATACCATGCTTTGCGCACCACGCAGCCGCATGGATATTTTAAGCGATGCGGAAATAGATGCTATCGTAGCAAAATCAAAATTGGTCAATAAGTACAACCAGGTGATTGACAGCCAGAGCGCATACGAAATACTCACGCAAAAACTGGATGAAGCTGCAAAGAAAACCGAAGAAGAACAGCAGGACACAAAGGATAAAAAATCTGCGAAGGCAGAACCTGGGTTTTTTGATAACCCGGTAGTGAAACAGGTCGGACGAACAGCAGCCAGCGTTATTACCCGGAGCTTACTGGGTGCACTTGGCCTTGGTGGAAGAACTACCCGCCGTAAAAGCCTTTTTTAGGTAGTACTATTATTGCATTTAGAAGCAAGCCCTGACGAATATCATAGATTCTGAAGAGCTGTTTTCATTAATTTGGTTAATGATTTTTTAATGGCCTTCAATAATTATGCGTGGCTAAGCCTATATTATATATTTGAATCATTCAACCACCATGATTCACCAATTCAAGGCCTTGCTGATGTTGCTGGTACTAGGCTGCAGCATCGAAGCAAGTGCACAGGATACAAGTGCTAACCCAATCAATACAGCCAACACCGTTGGTCTGAGGCAGCATTTGTATGAAAAGCCAAAACCCTTTTCTTTTCTGACACATGTGCCCAAAGATGTATGGGGCATTACCAAATCCCCTTTCGAAAAAAATGGGTGGAGGGGTTTTCTCGGCGTCACCGTAGCCAGCGCCATACTGATAAAATATGACCAGCAACTGCTGGATGACGCGATGAAGTTTGGAAGACAGATACACTTACAACCCCAAACGGATTATAAAGTATTGATAAATATTAAAAATAGCTCAGGCGGAATAAAGATTTTTAAAGTACCGAAAAACCTTAATTCTGCATTTTACACATTTGGTGAAGGATGGATTGGTGCTGCCATCGGCGGCGGTTTTTGGGTGCAGGGGAAATTATCACACAATTACCGTTCACTGCAAACTGCCAGCGACTTACTGGAAGGCTTTACTTCAGCAGCCGTATTAACACAATTCATCAAACGCACTACGGGAAGGGAAAGCCCGTTTATGAGAACAGAACCTGGCGGGAAGTGGACACTTTTACCCTCCTTTAATGATTTTAAAAACAATACTTCTGCCTACGATGCTTTTCCTTCAGGACACCTTGCAACGATGATGACTACCATAACCATCCTGTCGGAAAATTATCCGGAGAATAGATGGATCAAACCGATAGGCTATACGTTGATTGGACTTACCAGCTTTGCAATGATGAATACGGAAGTGCATTGGGCAGGCGATTATCCGCTGGCATTGGCTATCGGCTACCTGAATGGAAAAATCATTACAGGCCGCCATAAAAAAATTACCAGGCAAGTACCAGTTTACTAAAAACAAGCTACATGAAAAAAGTCCTGATTGTTTGCATCACCGCTATCATTGGTTTCTCTGCACAGGCACAGTCGCTCGACTACCAGTTTATATACGAAGCAAATGTTGACGACCGCCCCAAGTTCCTGGACAAACCTTTCCAGTTTATTAGCAACAGTACAGGTGTTGTAACTGTTGGCGTTCCCATTTCAATGATGGCAGCAGGATTACTGAAACACGATAAGAAACTATTGCAGCAGGGAGAACAGGTGGGTATTGCATTTGTTGTATCCAGCGCATCAACATGGGTGTTAAAAGAAACGTTCAGAAGAGAAAGACCATTTATCCGGCATACAGATATCATCAAGCTGAGCAGTGGCGGCGGCCCTTCATTCCCTTCCGGTCATGCCAGCTCGGCATTCGCTATCGCTACATCATTGTACCTTGAAAATAAAAAATGGTATATAGCTGTACCTGCCTTCACATGGGCCTCGCTGGTGGGATATTCCAGGATCGATCTCGGTGTACATTACCCTTCAGATGTGCTTGTCGGCGCTGCAGTAGGCGTTGGCTCTGCATTTGCCGCAAGAAATATCAACCGATGGCTGCACCGTCCAAAACCAGTTCCCAAAACGGTATCCCTTTTTTGATAAAAAATCGAATTAACCCGATAGCATATTGATCTTATTTCGTTAGCCAATTCATTCCACTGGCTTATTTTTGTGGATGCGTAAGAGATTAATGGTGTCATTAAACAAGACCTTTCAGCAGCGGTATGGCCCGGTTGTATTGATGGCGCTGCTGGTGACAGTTGTTTCATTACTGACAAGAATTACACTAATTATTTATTCATTCGGTGAATTGGATTACAATATCCCTGGTATCATTGGTTCATTGCTGACCGGGCTTTTTTACGATATCATTGTTGCTTCCTTTTTTGTACTGCCGCTGGCATTGTACTGCTGGCTGATGAAAGACAGCTTGTACCGTAAACGCTGGCAGCGTGTCATACTCTATCTTTTTTTCATTGTCGCCATTATCATCATTGTTTTCAATGCCATCGCTGAATTTGTTTTCTGGGATGAATTCAAAAGCCGTTTCAATTTTATCGCCGTCGACTATCTCGTGTATACCAACGAGGTGATGAACAATATCATTGAGAGTTATAATATACCATTGGTCGTAACCGGTTTGCTGGTGGCAGGCGCTTTGTTGTTCTGGCCCATTCGCAAATGGGTGGATGCTTCCCTGCAAACTTCCATGCGGTTTGGGAAAAGATCCATTTATTTTCTGCTGTACCTATTGCTGCCCCTGGCAGGTTATTTCCTGGTGGGGAATGGAATAAAAAATATCAGCAGCAACCGTTTCATCAATGAACTGGGCGGTAATGGTATGTATGAATTTGGTCATGCATTTTGGCACAATGAACTTGACTATACGGTATTTTATGCCACCAACAACGATACAGCCACTTTTACAAAGCTGCATGAAATGCTGCAGGTGAAAAATGGAAAGTTTACTTCCGGCAGTTTATTTTCCGTGGAGCGCACTATTACCAGCGACAGTGCAGAAAAAAAATTAAACGTGGTGCTGATTAGTGTTGAAAGCCTTAGCGCCATTTACCTGGAACATTTTGGCAATACACAACATATAACGCCGGTGTTGGATTCGCTGATTGGCAACAGTTTGTTTTTTGACAATTTCTTTGCATCTGGTACCAGGACTGTCCGCGGGCTTGAAGCGTTATCACTAGCTTTTCCCCCTACACCGGGACAATCCATTGTAAAAAGAATCCCCACGAGGGAAGATATGTTTACAATGGGCAATGTATTGAAGTCAAAAGGATATGATACGAAATACATTTATGGCGGTAATGCATTCTTTGATAATATGGGCGCTTTCTTTGGCGGCAACGGTTATACAGTCATTGACCAGGGAGATATACCAAAGAGTATCGTTCACCACGAAACGGCCTGGGGTGTTGCAGACGAAGATATGTTTACACAGGCGCTTACCGAGATGGATAAGAGTTATGCATCGGGAAAATTATTTTTCAATCATATCATGACGGTCAGCAACCACCGGCCTTATACTTATCCCGATGGAAGAATTGATATTTCTTCTTCCAGCCAGACGAGGGAAGGTGCAGTGAAATATACCGACTGGAGCATTGGTGATTTTCTAAAACGTGCAAAAACTAAACCCTGGTTCGACAATACCATCTTTGTCATCGTTGCCGATCATTGTGCAAAAGTAGCTGGCAAAACAGAAATACCGATACTGGATTATCATATTCCCTGCTGGATATATTCGCCCAAATGGATTGCACCACAACTTGAAAAAAGAATGGTGGGGCAAATAGATTTGGCACCGACCATTCTTGGGTTGTTGAATTTGCAATATAAAAGTAAATTTTACGGATACGATGTATTTCAGCTCGAAAGAGGAAGAGAAAGATTGTTTATGGGTACTTATCAAAACATTGGCTATGTGAAAGGCGATAAAATGGTAGTGCTTTCGCCGCAAAAAAAAGTGGAAATGTTCAAAGTAAATTTCAATACGGGGGCCGAAGAAAAAATTCCTGTCGATACATCATTGCTGAATGAAGCCATCGCTTATTATCAAACTGCGAGTTACCTGTACAAACATAATATGTATAAGAAGTGACAGTGGAAAAAATCAAATCATTTTTACCTGGCCGGTATCATTGATTTCAATTTTCTTTTCTGATTGTAAAAATTCTATTACCTGCCACAGCTTTTCCTTTTTTACGTCTTTCATCGACAATACCAGCTCTTTTGAATCGATGGCTGTGGTGGAAAGTTTTTGTTCGATGCGCAACCGGATGGCTGAAAATTCTTTTTCCGTCAGCGGTGATTTTTTCAAACGGAGGCAATTATCGCAAATACCACAGTTTTGCATATCAGCATCGCCAAAATAAGCACCAATGTAATGACTGCGACATTGCTGGCTTAACTGTATGTAACGGATAAAATCAGTAACACGCTGTCCGTATAGTTTTTTTCTGCGGTGATAATTGTCAAGGTTGATACTAAGATCTTCGGCTTTTACCCTCGGCGTTGCGAAATATAACTGTGGCTTGTCTTTCTGTGGCTCATATTCAATGATGTGGTATTTTGCTAAATATAGGAGTTCGGACTTTACTGTTTCCTCTTCTTTTTTCAGCCAGCCTGCGACTTGCTTTTCGAAAATCGGCACAGGCCGATCAAATATCCCTTCATAGGAACGCAGCAGCATTTTAATAGTGGGTTCCAGCACCTCATTGTCTTTTTCAAACTGGTAAAGTGTTTCCTTATTACAGATAAACTGCGCTTTTGCTGGTAGAAAAACCTGTTCGTTGTACCCCAGGTAAGATTCCTGCTCCAATACTTTCAGTGCATTCATTGTTTCCTGCGCGGGAAGATTGAATTTTTTAATACAATCCGTCGGGTCGAAATCAAAATAATTGCCTTCGCCATTCCCCACCGGTAATTGCAGATAATTAGCGATGGATTGATATACTTTCCGGATGGTATCAATAGATGGGAACCGAAGGTTGATCTGCCTGTTAAGATCTTCCAGTTCTTTTGGCTGGTACAACAATACTGCATAAGACTTTTTCCCATCCCTTCCGGCCCTTCCTGCTTCCTGGTAATAATTTTCAAGACAATCCGGTGGATCCATGTGTACAACGGTTCTTACATCGGGTTTATCAATGCCCATCCCGAATGCATTGGTACTAACAATGACGCGTACTTTGTTTTTTATCCAATTGTCCTGTTTGATGATGCGTTCTTCTGCGTGTAACCCGGCATGGTAATAGTCTGCCGGTATATTATAAGATTGCAGTTGTTCGGCAATTTCTTTGGTGGCACGCCTGCTGCGGCAATATACAATGCCCGAACCAGGCACATTGGTGAGTATTTCAACCAGTTTATTTATTTTACTTTCTACCTGGAATACACTGTAGGAAAGATTGAGGCGTTCAAAGGATTGCCGGAAAATAATTTCTTTTTTGAATAGCAATTTATCCGCAATATCATGTTGGACTTCCGGTGTTGCAGAAGCGGTTAGCGCCAGTACAGGAACTGTTTTCAATTCTTCCCTGATATTGGCAATGCGTATATACTGTGGCCGGAAATCATATCCCCACTGGGAAATACAATGCGCTTCGTCTACTGCAATTAAATTAACATTGAGAGCAGGCAGGTATTCTTTAAACAATGCTGTTTCTAACCGCTCGGGTGAGACATATAAAAATTTGCAGTTACTGCCGGAAGCGAGCTTCAGTGTGTTGATCACTTCAAACCGTTTCATACCAGCATTGATAGATAATGCAGTGATGCCTTTTTTCCGAAGGTTTTCCACCTGGTCTTTCATCAATGCAATCAGCGGGCTTATCACCAGGCAAAGGCCTTCTTTTGCCATTGCCGGCAATTGATAACACAGCGATTTGCCACCGCCGGTGGGCAGCAATGCCAGTGTATCATTTCCATTTAATACCGATTCGATGATTGATTCCTGCAATGGCCGGAATGAACCATATCCCCAGTATCGCCGGAGAAGATCATGCACTTTGGCTGAATCGTAATGAACAGAGTTGGCCATCTTGTAAAACAATCAATTTTGTTTGAAAGGCATTTCCCAAACTAACTAAATTTTGTGATGATGGGTTTGCTACACCACTTTTTTTACAAACAGCCTGACAGAGTTGATGGCCAGTACCACATCACTGAGCGCCATGATAAGCGCTGCCGCAGCCGGTACGAATAACCCGAATGCTGCAAAAGGTATGGCGATGATATTATAAAAGAATGCCCAGAATAGATTTTGTTTGATGGTGATGAGTGTATGTCTTCCAAGACCTAATGCTTCCGGCAGTTTGCGCAACCCATTGTTCATTAATACCACGTTGGCAGTTTGTAATGCCACCTGTGAAGAATCACTCATGGAAATGCCAATGGTTGCTTTCGCCAGTGCCGGGGCATCATTGATACCATCGCCGACCATGGCTACCGGTGCTGTTTTATTCAGTGCCTCCACCTTGGCCAGTTTTTGTTCCGGGCTTTGTTCTGCTATTACTTCATCAATTCCCAGCTGATCGCCGAGTTCTTTCGTTTTTGCATACCTGTCACCACTGAGTAAATATGTTTTTATCTGTTTACTTTTAAAATAGCTGATCACTTCCGTTGCTTCCGGCCGTATTTCATCTTTCACATCTATCCATCCCAGCAATTCGTTGTTTTTAACGATGTAAATATTATGGTTGTCGTCACTGGTAAATTGTTCCGCGATTTGATAGGAACCTGCCCAGTAGCGGTTTCCATCTTTACCCAGCGCTTTCATGCCCTTTCCCTTCATTTCCTCTATTTCCTGCCAGCGTTGTTCATTTTTGGTTTTCCATGCGCTGGTAATACACTGCGCCAGCGGGTGATTGGAATATTTTTCCAGGGAGTAAGCAATGGTTTTAAATTCTTCTTCCGAAATGTTTTGAAACCAGTAATTCTTTATTTCAAACCTGCCCGTAGTGAGCGTACCTGTTTTATCGAATACAACCTGCTGAATGGTTTTAAATGCCTCGAGGCTTTTTGCATCACGGAACAATATACCGTGCCGGGCGGCCCTTCCCAGCCCAACAGCAATGGCCGCCGGTGTGGCAAGCCCCATGGCGCAGGGGCAGGCAATCACCAATACGGCAATGGCGCGCATAAGTGATGCTGCGATGTTGTGCAGTACAAAATAATTACCGATAAAAGTAACAAGTGCTATTCCCAGTACGATGGGTACGAATATGGCGCTGATCTTGTCAGCCAGGTGTTGTACCGGTGGTTTATCACCCTGTGCTTTTTTTACCAGGTTAATAATATTTGCCAGTACTGAATGACTTGCTTCCGCTGTCACCTGTGCTTTTACCGTGCCATCGGCCAGGATGCTTCCGCCAATTAATTTATCTTTTGCATGTTTGGTGACTGGTAAACTTTCACCGGTGATGATGGCTTCGTTTACACTCGCATCGCCCCAGAGTATTTTGCAGTCGGCAGGAACCTGTTCACCCGATTTTATCAGGATCAGGTCGCCCGGTTTTAAATGGGTATTTTCCAGTGGCAGAATCACTTCTTTGTGCTGGTCATCAAAAGCGATCATATTGGCCATTACCTTCTGGCTTTTAGCAAGTTTGTTCAATGCTCTTTGGGTAGTGGCAACGGATACGTCCTCCAGGTAATTACCAAGGAAAACCAGTGTAATAATTGTTGCGGATGTTTCGTAATACTGGTATGCTTCACCGAGGTTAAATAAGGTACCCACAAGGCTGTATATAAATGCTGCGGTGGCGCCAATAGCTATCAGTACATTCATATTGGGAATGCCCTTTGTCATACTTTTCCAGGCACTCCTTCCAAAAAAATGCATGCCTACAATATATACCGGCAGGCATACTACCAACTGCACCCAGGGGTTCATCAGCCAATGTATATGCCAGGGAAGCATGTGCACTAAAAGAATCAGTGTAAATGGCAGGCAGATCAACAGGTAACGGAGAAATTTATTCATGCCCTTGTGATCGTGATCGTGCGAGTGACCATGACCGTCATCATCGCCTGCAGATACGACGGTATACCCAAGGTCGTGGATCCCTTTTTTTAAAATATCATCCGAAACATCGTTGCCATTTTTTTCAAACAGTACATCGCCGCTTACCGGGTTTACCTTTACTTCTTTCAGGCCCTGTTTCTGAAGGTAATTGCTGACTGTAAGAGCGCAGTTTGCGCAGTGCATCCCTTCTACTTTCCAGTTGACTTCTTTCTGTGTTTTGCTGTCTGTACTCACTTTCCGCTTGTTTTAATGTCTGCTGCAAAGGTAGTGCATGTGAAAAAGGGGCATTTGCTAGTTAGGAAATAATAACAAAACATGGTTGCAATTTCCGGTCTGGTTCCCCAGCCTTACATTTGCACAAAGGGCCATTATGAAGGAATGGGTATTCGACAAGGCGGGAATAGCTGCTGTTGCGGCAGCATTTTGGCAGTACGCGGACAGCCAGCAGGTAATTGCCTTTCACGGGCAGATGGGCGCAGGCAAAACGACTTTTATTCATGCACTCTGTGATGAAAAAAAAGTAACCAGTACCGTAAGCAGCCCTACTTTTTCCATTATCAATGAATACAGCAGTCCTGGTGGTTCAGTTTTTCATATTGACCTCTACCGTTTAAAAGACGAAGAAGAAGCTATCCGGGCTGGTGTAGAAGATGCATTATACAGCGGTGCGCTTTGCCTGGTAGAGTGGCCCGAACGCATTCCCCATTTATTTCCCGCAGGCACGGCACATGTTCATATCGAACTACTGAATGATGGAAAGAGACGCATGACCGTAGGGGATAAATGATTATATTTGATATCCGCAAAACTCATGTCAGATGTTTTACCTTCAACAAGTAATTGCAAACTGAAAAATTCCCCATGTCCCAGCAAAAACCTATTATCAGCACATCTTTCAGCTACGAAACATTAGAAGAAAAACTGGATATAAAGCCTAAGGGTTCGCAATTGCATATTGGGATTCCCAAGGAAACGGCTTTCCAGGAAAACAGGATTTCGCTGTCGCCCGAAGCTGTAGGCGTGCTGGTAAGCAACGGCCATCATGTGGTGATTGAACACAATGCGGGAGATGCAGCTCATTACCGCGATAAAGATTATTCCGAGGCCGGGGCAAAAATTGTATACGATAAAAATGAAGTATACCGTGCACCCATACTTGTAAAAAGCGCCCCTGTTATAGAAGAAGATCTTCCCTTCCTGCAGTTGAACCAGGTTATCATATCGCCCATTCATTTAAGTGTGCTGAAGGCAGAGCTATTGCAGAAAATGATGGACAAAAAGATTACTGCCATTTCATTTGAAAATTTAAAAGATGACAGCGGTACTTACCCTATTGTTAGAAGTATGAGTGAAATTGCCGGAAGTGCGGTAATGCTGATCGCTGGTCAGTACCTCAGTTCTGCCAATCATGGAAAAGGTGTATTGCTGGGAGGTATATCGGGTATTCCACCTACCAAGGTAATTATATTGGGGGCGGGCATCGTAGGTGAATTTGCAGCGAGGGCAGCATTGTCATTGGGTGCCTCGGTAAAAGTGTTTGACAACAGTGTATATCGTTTAAAACGTTTGCAGAATAATATCGGTCAGCGGATGTGGACCAGTGTAATAGAACCCCGGATACTTGCAAAGCAATTAAAAACATGCGAGGTTGCCGTTGGTGCACTGGCCTCCGATACCGGCCGCACGCCAATGATTGTTAGTGAAGAAATGGTCAGCAATATGCGCCCGGGCAGTGTGATCATCGACGTTAGTATCGACCGGGGCGGTTGTTTTGAAACATCCGAAATCACCACGCACGAACACCCGATATTTATGAAATATGGCGTGATTCATTATTGCGTTCCGAATATCCCCTCCGGTTTTGCAAGAACAGCTTCGCAGGCGATTAGTAATGTGCTGATGCCTTTATTGCTGGAAGCGGGAGAGGAGGGCGGTTTTGAAAACCTGGTATGGCACAAAGTGCATTTGCGCAGCGGTATTTATTTATTCAAAGGAGCGCTTACCAATTTTTATCTCAGTCAGCGCTTTGATTTAAAGTATACTGATCTGAACTTGTTAATTGCGAGTCAGCGTTAGCAGAAGACAGGATTACTTAAAATCGAGGATGCTGATTTTCTCCTGGCAGAAACCATATTCCACCTCATCGTTACTGCTCACTACAATCATCCTGTTACTGCAATAGGTTGCAATCAGTTGCTGGTACAAAGCGATCCCGACACTGTCAAGATTGGTACAAGGTTCATCCAGTAAAATCACCGGTGTGTCGGAAAAAATGGCCTGGGCCAGTTTAACCCTTTGTTTCATACCGCTGGAATAATAGCGGATTTGTTTATGTGCTGCTGTATCGAGACCAACAGTGGAAATAATTTCTTTGGTGGTGGCACCGCTGAGAAAAGGTTTGAATGTCTGGTGAAATTGTAAAAACTCTGTTACCGTCATTTCTTCAATCACTTCCAGGTATGGAGCGGCGATAGAAATATACTGGTACAGTGTTTCGGAATCTTTTGATGTATGATCGTTGATGGATTGAAAGGACAGGTTGCCTTCACTGAGTGCAATAGCACCGCCAATAGCTTGCAGTAAGGTTGACTTGCCTGAACCATTTGGCCCAATAATAGCATAGCTGTTTGCGGAAGTAAATGTGTAGTTGAGATGACGGAATATCCAGTCGCGGTTATAACGCTTACCGGCATCAGATAGCGATATCGTCATCATTGCTTCCTTTAGTGGAACGTTTGATAATGCCACGTGCACTTTCGCTGATAAAAGTTACAATTTCATCCCTCTCATCCGTTGCCGGAAACTCTTCTTCCAAAAATTCCAGGGCCTGCGATGTGTTCATACCCTTGTTATAGATAACGCGGTATATATCCAGGATGTGGTTGATTTTATCTACTGTAAAACCGCGGCGTTTCAGGCCCACTGAATTTACACCAGCATAACTTAACGGAACGCGGCCTGCTTTTATATAAGGTGGTACATCTTTTCCAACCAGTGAACCACCGCTGACAAATGAATGCTGCCCGATTTGTACAAACTGGTGTACGGCACACATTCCACCCAGTATAGCCCAGTCGCCCATGATAACATGTCCCGCTACCTGTGTGTTGTTACTCATGATGCAGTTATTGCCGATGATACAGTCATGTGCAATATGGCTGTACGCCATGATAAGACAGTTCTTGCCCACTTTTGTAACCCAGCGATCTTTTGTACCACGGTGTACTGTCACAAATTCACGGATGGTGGTATTATCGCCAATATCAACACTGGTTTCTTCTCCTTCAAATTTCAAATCCTGTGGTGCGGCAGCGATAACAGCCCCGGGGAAAATGCGGCAATTCTTTCCAATCCGCGCGCCTTCCATAATGGTGACATTGCTTCCTATCCAGGTTCCTTCTCCTACTTCAACATTTTGGTGGATAACAGTAAAGGGGTCAATTTTCACATTGGTAGCCAGCCTGGCGTTGGGATGTATATATGTATGGGGATGAATCATTGTGTTTAAATTCTTGAGAATTGGTTTATTGCCGGCAACGGATTCATTGCTCCCGATGGGATTTAATTTGGGACGATTTGGTTGCTGACTTGGTTTCAAATAAAAGATTGAATATGAAAAAACGGCAGCCTGCTGCCGAATATGCAAAAATATAAAAAAGCCGGAAAGCGGCTAAAACAATAATTAACCGGTGTTAGTAACGCATAAACTGGCTGTTTTTGGTATAAACGGCCGTTGAATTGCTGTTAAATCAGCCTTTTGCGCTGTCCGCCGCGCATTTATCGCTTGACGAGCTGGGCTACCAGGTCGGCTTCAGTGGCAATTTTATTGCCGATATATACCGTACCATGCATTTCACAGATGCCCCGGCGGATGGGGGCAATCAGTTCCATTTTTAATATCATGGTATCTCCCGGCACTACTTTTTGCTTGAATTTGCAATTGTCTATTTTCAGGAAATAAGTATCGTATTCACCGGCAGGCATGGCATTAATACATAATATGCCACCTGTTTGTGCCAACGCTTCAATCTGCAATACACCAGGCATCACCGGGTTGCCAGGAAAATGCCCGGCAAAATGATGCTCATTGAATGTGACATTTTTAATACCCACAATGTGCTTGTCGGTCAGCTCAATGATCTTGTCTACCAGCAAAAAAGGGTAACGGTGTGGTAATTTCTTTTCAATCTGTTGTGTATTGTACAGCGGTGGCTGGTTAGGATCATATACTGGTACATCCTTCGTATGCTTATTTTTCTTGATGTACTGCTTTATTTTTTTTGCAAAATCAACATTCGTGGAATGGCCGGGCCTGTGCGCCATGATATGCCCTTTGATGGGAAAACCAATCAGGGCCAGATCGCCAATAACGTCCAGTAGTTTATGTCTTGCCGGCTCATTCGGAAAGCGAAGCTCCAGGTTGTTCAGGTATCCTTCACTTTTCACTTCAATTTTATCACGGCCAAACGCTTTTGCCAGGCGGGCCATTTCTGCCGGCGTCACTACTTTATCCACCACAACAATGGCATTATTGATATTACCGCCTTTGATAAGATTATTATCCAGCAGCAATTCCAGTTCGTGTAAAAAACAAAAAGTGCGGCAGGGTGCAATTTCCTTTTTGAAATCGCGCATGGTTTTCAAACCGGCATGCTGTGTTCCCAATACCGGGCTGTTGAAATCAATCAGCGTGGTGATTTTATAGTCCATGGCAGGCATTGCTACCATCTCCACCCTTTTCTTTTCGTCGTAATGGGTAATATTGGTATCAATCGTGTACCATGCTTTTGCAGCGTCCTGTTCAATCACACCGGATTCTTCTATAATATCGACAAAAGGCTCCGAACTTCCATCAATAATAGGTGTTTCAGGTCCATTGATTTCAATGAGGCAGTTATCAACTCCCATGCCTACCAGTGCCGCCAGCACATGTTCAACCGTACTCACCTTGGCGCCATTGTCTTCAATGGTAGTACCGCGCGAAACATCGGTTACCAGGTCGCAATCTGCCTTTATAATAGGCTGTCCAGGTAAATCAATCCGCTGAAACTGGTAGCCAAAACCCGGGTTGGCCGGCTTGAGGGTCATATCCACATTAACACCGGTATGTAAGCCCGTTCCGGAAATACTGACTGGCGAACCTAAAGTATGCTGCTTATCGGGGTTGAAATTTGCATCCATGAATCAATAATAATTTTAATAATTAGCTATCGCCCATCCCTTTTTACCGGGTATAGTGGGCAAAGATAATTATTAAGGTTGGAAATAGTCCGCCCGCTATAATTGTGAAGCGGAACCCGTTTGTCAGTAGTTTTGACAAATTATGCTGTCTGTCCGCCATGAAATATTTATTGAAGTAGCCGCACAACTGAGTTTTTCCGGGGCAGCACAGGTATTGTTCATTAGTCAGCCTGCTATCAGTAAACATATTAAATCGCTGGAAGAACAATATAAGACGACGCTTTTTGAAAGAAAAGGGAACAGCATTGTATTAACAGTAGCTGGTAAATTATTGTATGATCGTTTGCAGCAGGCAAAACATATTCAGAAACAATTGGAATTTGAGATAAGCACATTACAAAACCAGTTCAAGGCAACAGGGCAGCTAAAGTTGGGTGCCAGCACTACTGTAGCGTTGTACATCATTCCAAAAGTGTTGTCCGAGTTTCACCAGAAATACCCCGATATAAAAATCAGCCTTCTTAACCGAAACACAGACACTATCGTTAAAGCCTTGCTTGACCAGGATATTGATGTAGGCATCGTGGAGGGAAATAAAAAAATCAATTCAATCGTATACCATCCTTTCATGACAGATGAAGTAGTGGCAGTTTGCTCTGCAAAAAGCCCCATTGCAAAAAAAGGGAGTTTGTCGATACAGGATTTAAAACATGTACCGGTGGCATTGCGGGAGCAGGGATCGGGAACGCTGACCGCGTTAAAAAACAGCCTGCAGAAAAATCATTTTAAAATATCGGAGCTGGATGTAAGTGTACGGCTGGCCGGAACAGAAGCATTAAAAAATTTCCTGAAGGAAGATACCTGCCTGGGATTTCTACCAAGACGTGCTTTGTTAAAGGAATTGCGCGATGGAGAACTGGTGGCTGTTAAAATCGAGAAGCTGCACATCATCCGCGATTTTTATTTTATACAAAGACAGGGTACTGAAAATGACGGCTTAAGCAAGGCCTTTATAAAGTTTGCAAAAATGCATTACATCCGTTAATGTTAACGCTGCGTGATCGGTATAATTATTTGTTATGACTCATAATGCGATTGTATTGGTTTGGTTATACTGACGAGTGTAGCTTTACGGTATGATAGCACTTCCGAAGCCACTTTCCTATGCGGCATATTTAGAATGCGCCCGGTGCAAAAAGGAATATTTCATTCACGAAGTACATGCGTATGCCCAATGTTGCGACCAGCCATTGGTGGTTAAATACGATTCCCCCGCCGGTTTCTATAAAGAAGATTTGGTATACAGGGAAAAATCCATGTGGCGTTACTTTGAAGTATTGCCGGTAATGGATAAAAGCAATATCGTTTCACTGGGAGAAGGCATGACGCCTATTTTACCGGTAGAAAAACTGGCAGCAGCCAATGGATTTGCAGATGTGCTCCTGAAAGATGAATCCAACAACCCCACCGGTTCCTTTAAAGCAAGGGGTTTGTCCATGGCCGTATCAAAAGCAAAAGAACTGGGCATTGAAAGATGTATTGTGCCGACAGCAGGAAATGCAGGTGGTGCATTGGCAGCCTATTGCGCGCGCGCCGGAATGAAATGTACAGTTGTCATGCCACGGCATACACCAGCCGTATTTAAACAGGAATGTGAGCTCTATGGTGCAGAACTGATACTGGTGGACGGATTGATCAATGACTGTGCAAAAAAAGTAGCCTCGCTAAAACAACAGAAAAATTATTTTGATGTATCGACGCTCAAAGAGCCCTACAGGCTGGAAGGAAAGAAAACGATGGGGTATGAAATTGCAGAGCAACTGAACTGGCAATTGCCCGACGTAATCATTTATCCGGCAGGCGGTGGCACCGGATTGATTGGTATATGGAAAGCATTTAAAGAAATGATAGCAATGGGTTGGATAACAGGCCCGCTTCCTGCAATGATTGCTGTGCAAAGCATGAACTGCGCACCGGTAGTGCGGGCATTTTATGATGAAGACAACTGGAAGGATGGCTTTGTTCCAAGGCCTTCACTGGCCAATGGGCTGGCAGTTCCTTATCCATTTGGTTTGGATATGATGCTGCAGGTATTGCATGAAAGCGATGGTATGGCATACGCTGTGAGTGAAGAAGAAATAATTGATGGTGTAAAAGAAATAGCAAAAGCAGAAGGATTATTGGTGTCGCCGGAAGGGGCCGCTACCTGGAAAGCCTTGCAGCATTTGCGCCGCATGCAGATAGTGGATGAAGCAGATAAAATTTTATTGCTGAATACCGGCAGTGGTTATAAATACCTGGAGAATATTGTTTAGCGGATGATTCATAGGTGATGGCCTTTGGTTCTTGTTTCTTAGTATTTGAAATTTGGTATTCGGTGTTTAACTATAAATTATAAACCATAAACTAAAAACTCCTCAAAGATTTATCTTCTCTGTCATCAATTGTTTAACCAATTGCTCCAGTTCCTTTAATCTTTTTTCCATTTCAGGGAGGTTGCGGCTGACCGCCTGGCTGCGCAGTGCCGCCGTATAGTCAAAGGCCGGAGAGCCCGTTACGGCTGTATTGGGTGTTTTAATGGATTTGCTTACGCCGCTCTGTGCATTTATTTTACTGCCATCGGCAATGGATATATGCCCTACAATTCCAGCCTGCCCGCCAATCATAACATTATTACCAAGTTTGGTACTGCCGCTGACACCTGATTGTGCCGCTATCACTGTATTGTTTCCTACTTCTACATTATGGGCTATCTGGATCAGGTTGTCCAGTTTGGCGCCAGCTTTTATCAGCGTTGATCCAATGGTGGCGCGGTCGATGGTGGCATTGGCGCCAATTTCAACATTATCTTCCACGACCACGTTTCCAATTTGTGGTACTTTCTTAAAACTGCCATCAGCCTGCGGTGCAAAGCCAAAACCATCACTGCCGATGATCGTGCCTGCGTGGACCATAATATTTTTTCCCAGCACACAGTGGTGATAAATTTTTACACCCGCCTGCAAAACGGTATTGTCACCTACCTGTACATTGTCGCCTAAAAATACCTGCGGGAATATTTTTACATTATTACCGATGGTTACATTTTCACCGATATATGCAAAGGCTCCTACAAAAACACCCGTGCCCAGTTTGGCTGTTTTAGCGATAAAGGAAGGTTCCTGGATGCCGGTCATTTGCTGTGTTACCATTTCCTGGTACCTGGTAAGCAGGGTGGCAAATGCGGAATAGGCATCCGGTACACGGATAATCGCAGCGCTTACCGGGCCTTTCAGTTCAAGTGAATCGTTGACAATGATGACAGAGGCTTTTGTGCTGTATAAATAATCTTCGTATTTGGGATTGGCTAAAAAAGACAATTGGCCGGGCTGTGCTTCTTCAATTTTACCAAAGGAAACCACCTGCGCATTGGCATCGCCTTCTACCTTGCCATTGATAAGCATGGCTATTTGTGCTGCGGAAAAGGTCATAATCTAAAGTTGATTGTTCAGAGTTACCATTGCCTGTTCACTGTTTCGGACAAACTACAATCTGTAATGACAAATATAAAATTTTTTCACGGGGCGGGCGAGATTATGCTGTATGAGCGCATTATCTACCTTCGAAATGTCTTTTACCGTTCCGTCTTTAAACAAAATATTGATGCGCTCTTCCGATGGATCGTAAGTGGTATTGAGCGCCTCGCCGGTAAATACAAGATAATCTGTTTCCTTGTCTGAAAGATGCAATGCTTTGCTAATTTCTTCCTTGAGTTCGCGTACATAACTTTCATCAAAAGGTTCCGACTGCATTTTAACTTTTAAAAGTTTGCGGTCAATCAATCCGCGGCAAAGGGTAGACAATACCTTATCAGAATGTGACGCCCAGTTTTTTATAGCGCCAAGTACATCGTAATCATCCAGCTGGCAAAATTTATCGAGGTGATAAGCCACAGCGGCACCGGCATTGGTATCCTGTAAAAAATAATCCAATGTGGAAACAGAAGAGGATAATTGCTCTCCTGCATTTATCAGTTCGCGTGCACGCTGGATAATCTTCACCAGCATTTTTTCTGCGCCTAGCACCGTTTTGTGCAGGTACACCTGCCAGTACATCAATCTCCGCGATACCAGGAATTTTTCAGTCGTATAAATTGCTTTTTCTTCCACCATCAGTTCGCCATCATGAACGGTTAACATTTTCAGTATCCGGTCGTACCCAATCACACCTTCCGAAACACCTGTAAAAAAGCTATCCCTGGTCAGGTAATCCATACGGTCTACATCCAGTTGACCACTGATCAACTGGTGAAGAAATGGTTTGTGGTAATTATTGGTGAAAATATTAATGGCCATTTCAAGCTGGCCGTGAAAAATTTCATTGAGGTGACGCATAATCAATATCGACAATTGCTCATGGTGGACACCCGGCATCAATTGGTGTTCGAGTGCATGCGAAAACGGCCCGTGGCCAACATCATGCAGCAGGATGGCTATTTTGGCACCCAACTCTTCTTCAGGAGTAATGGCCGTGCCCTTGCTTTTTAATTCAGTCAGTGCATTGCACATCAGGTGATACGCGCCCAGTGAATGGTGCAGCCTGGAATGCACGGCACCGGGATAGACCAGTTGCGCAAATGCCATTTGATGAATACGGCGCAACCGCTGGTAGTATGGATGCGTGATAACCTGTAGTATCAACGGGTGATCAATGGTAAGAAAGCCGTAAACCGGGTCATTGATAATTTTTCTGGTGGAACTGGCCATTACTGTTGTTTATTTGTTAAAACGCCGTTTTCATGCAGCGGACAAAAATACAAAGGGTGCAGAGATAAATTAAATTTACCATCTTGTGCAGCACGACTGTTTTGCTGATTGTCGCGCAGGGCACAAATGTACAAGCGAGCGTGGCAACAATTGTTGAAATATAAAACAAAGCTGGTAGTAAAAAAATCTAAATACATTTTATGGCAGTAGCAACTATACTTTGGGTAGACGATGAAATTGAGAGCCTGCAATCGCAGAAATTATTTTTGGAAAACAAAGGTTATGACGTGCGAACGCTGACCAATGGTTTTGATGCAGTGGATTATGTAAAGGACAACCTGGTGGACGTGGTCCTGCTCGATGAATCCATGCCGGGGATTACGGGTTTGGAAACACTGGCCAAAATAAAGGAAGTGCGGCAAAGTATTCCCATTGTATTGATTACAAAAAATGAAACGGAGAACCTGATGGATGATGCCATCGGATCCCAGATAAGTGATTACCTGATAAAGCCGGTAAATCCAAACCAGGTTTGGCTGAGCCTGAAAAAAATCCTTGATAACAAAAGGCTCGTAGCCGAGAAAACCACTTCTGCCTACCAGCAACAGTTCCGCAACCTGTTTATGGCGCTCAATAGCAACCCGGACTATAATGAGTGGATGGACATTTATAAGAAACTCGTGTACTGGGAACTTGAAATGAGTAAGAGCGACAGCCCGGAAATGATGGATGTATTTCAATCACAGAAACAGGAAGCTAACACGGAGTTTTTCAAATTTGTATCGAGAAATTATTTATCCTGGGTTAATCCAAAGTCTAAAGATGCACCGGTGATGAGCCACACACTGATGCAGTACAAAGTGTTTCCGCATGTGGAGAAAGGGGTTCCTACCTTTTTTATACTGATAGATAACCTGCGTTTTGATCAGTGGAAAGCCATTCAGCCCATATTTGCAGAGAGCTTCCGCATACTGGAAGAAGAAACTTTTTACAGCATATTGCCTACGGCTACACAATATTGCCGCAATGCCATTTTTGCCGGGCTGATGCCGATAGATATTGAAAAACAATTTCCCAACCAGTGGAAGAATGATGAAGAAGAAGGAGGAAAAAATCTATATGAGGAAGATTTTTTTAAGGCACAGTTAAAACGCCTGAAGAAAGACAATATCCGCACATCGTATACAAAAATTCTGAACAACAATGCCGGGCAGGAGCTGGTGAACAATATTCATAACCTGCTGAACAATGATCTCAATATCATAGTATATAATTTTGTGGATATGCTTAGTCATGCCCGCACTGAAATGGAAGTACTGAAAGAGCTGGCAGGCGATGAAATGAGTTACCGTTCTGTTACAAGAAGCTGGTTCGAACATTCACCACTGCACCAGGCTTTGAAACGGATCGCAGATAAGAAGATCAATATTGTGCTGGCAACGGACCACGGCAGTGTGCGTGTAAAAACGCCCTATAAAGTAATCGGTGATAAACAAACCACCACCAACCTAAGGTATAAGCATGGCCGCAATCTAAATTATGAGCAGAAAGAAGTACTGGCTTTCCGCGATCCGAAAGAAGCCGGACTGCCGGTACCAACCGTTAACTCATCTTTTATTTTTGCCAAGGAAGATGGCTTTCTTTGTTACCCGAACAATTACAATTATTATGTGAATTATTACAGGAATACGTTCCAGCACGGTGGTGTAAGCCTGGAAGAAATGATAGTGCCGGTAATAAAAATGACGAGCAAATAATTGCTTATTTCTTATTCAGCAATACTTCTTCGGAAAGCAATGCGTATACTTTTTGAAAATACGTGTACACGGTAGAATATTCTTCCGCCGGGAAAACACTTTTCTTAATCTTGAATTCGTTTTCAATAAATACCGTCCTGGATCGCTGGTAAATTCTTCTTGAATACATGATGGAACTGTCCTCAGTTCGGATGAGTATCGATTTGGGCATTGACTCTACTTCAATTTCAGCGGGGAGATCAATCTTGATAACCTGGATATATTGCTGGTTACAGCCAAAATCTACATCCGATACGCGCAGGGTATCTGTAAACGGGTTTTTCCGGAAAGAACTAAACAGGTATGGATTAAGAAAATAGAAGTTGTTGGTGTTCGACAATGAATAATGAAACTTCATGTTTTCAATAAGGGGCAAAGTATCATTGTCCTTATTAACAATCCAGGACGTATCTATTTTAAGATCTGTTATGTCATTGGCAAGAAGATCGCTGCTGTTTTTCTCTGATTTATTTTCTTCGGACAATTGTTCAGAACGTGCCAGGTCAAAGCTGGTATTAACAGCATTGCCGGTAATATTTCCTTCTTTGTCCATCCTGGCACTCACATATACGGAGTCTTTGATGAGAGGCCTTGTTTCATTAAAATTTACCCATTTGTAATCGGTGGGAAAGCTGATAAACACGTTCCGGTTAACAATATCCAGCGGTGGTATTAAGAAGGATTGGTTTTTTTGCGTGCCATCCAGTACAAAATAATCGGTTGAATCGATGGCAACGACGTCCATCCCGTTAAACTGGCTCAGGTGTGCAAACATATTATCCGGCTTCCCATTTTCCCTCGTGCTGATCAGTACAGGATAACATTCAATGCCTGCCTTGCGGAGCAGGTTTAATATGATCATGTTGATTTCGGCGCTGTTACCTGTTTTTGTTTTCCAAACTTCCAGGATATCTTCCGGGTACAAGCTTTGGGTTTTATCCCAGGCTATTTGTTTTTTAACAGCCTGGTAGACCAGGTTTATTTTATCGCGGTTGTTTTTTAGGGCTTTCGCAGAATCAACAATTCCTTTGGTGCCCGGAATGTCGATATCGTATTGTCGTCCGAAGTGAGCAGACAAGTTAATCCTCGTATTGAGGAAATGCCATTTCGCTTCTAATTTGGAAGATAGTATTGATAAGAAACCGGCACGTGGAGTTAAGGAAAACTCAATTCTTTTCAGGTTATCAACGAGGGAAGACATCAATGGTTCACTGCGAAAAGAAGGGATGTTTTTTACCAGGAAAGTCTTTTTATAGGTTGTCCTGGAAGAATCTATTGGCCATTCTTTGTATTCCGACTCGTCGAGCGGAAATTGTCCTGCCAGCCGGTAATCTATAATGGAGAAATCCGGGAAGCTGATTTGATAATACGAAAGAGCTACGGGTATTTCGTTTTGCAACAGCCAGGGATCAATATCGTATTTGTAGTTCTCAACATGTTCGTAGCGGTATTCTATGACGCAACCGGGTTTAAGGCCGGGGAAGGTAAAGCGAACGGTATTCAGCCCGACTTTTCTTCCTGCGCGGGATTTGAAAATATCATTTTTATCAATACTCTTTTTTACTACGGCTCCGTTGCTGTCGAGTGTATAAATAAATGCTTCAATATCGTTTATCTTGGAAGTCTTCCGGGTGCCGATATGCGGAATGGACACGCTGGCAAAATCAAACCCTTTCTGGTCGATAATTTTTATGCGAACACGTCGCTGAGTTATCACGCGCGACATGCCGTCGTCGTACAACTTAAATTCAACAGTAGCTGCATTGACAAGATAATAAGCCGATGCCGTTTTTTCAAAGCTGCATTCTTTTTGCTGGAGTTCTGCCGGGGTTACCTTACCAAATTCCGGCAGGCCGGGTTGAGAGAAAGAGGTTTGAATAATAGCAAAAGATAGTAATACGGTAAGAATAGGGGATTTCATTCAGATCGAGGTTTTGAAATGAAATATAGTCAACTTCTTGTTGAAAACATATATACAACTGCCGGAATTTTTTTCTGATCGGAGTCTTACATTTGCTGGTATGAAATACAACCAGGCTACATTGGATAAAATTGAAAAGGTACTGGACGAAGCAGGTTATGTGGTTCGGTACGAGCGGGGTAATTTCCAAAGCGGTTATTGTATCCTCGAAGAAAAAAAAGTAGTGGTCCTGAATAAATTTTTGCAACTCGAAGGCCGCATCAATACATTGGTCGATATCACTCCCCAGCTTTCCATCAATCCCGAATTATTGACACCCGAAGCAAGAAAGGTGTATGAAGAAGTGCAGTCAAAATATGCATCGGAAGAGAAATAAGAATTGCTTTTACCGGTAAATGATATGTTTACCCGCTGTTCGAATTAATTGCTGGGTTATTCCTTATTTTTGAATGTGTCTTATCCCCCAATAAAAATAACTTTCCTTGGCACCGGCACCAGCAGTGGTGTACCTATGATTGCCTGCGGTTGTGAAGTTTGTACTTCTGCCAATCCGAAAGACAATCGCCTGCGCAGCAGCGTACTTGTTGAATCAGCAACCACTTCCATTATCATCGACACAGGCCCCGATTTTCGTTACCAGATGCTGCGGGCACGGGTAAAAAAACTGGACGCTATTGTTTTCACACACCCCCATAAGGATCATGTAGCAGGCCTGGACGATGTGCGTGCTTTTAATTTTTTTACCCAGCAGGCCATGGATGTGTATGCCAATGAAATGACTCAGGAAGTGATCATCCGGGAATTCCCATACGCATTTGCTGATACAAAATATCCCGGTGTACCTGAGATAAAATTAAATACCATCGATGCCGAGCCATTTGTGGTGGGCGATATTCCTATAACACCCATACTGGTATGGCACCTGAAAATGCCAGTGCTGGGATTTCGTTTTGGAAAGTTTACCTATATCACGGATGCCAATCGAATTGACGGCAGCTCAAAAGAAAAAATCGTGGGCAGTGAAGTGCTTGTGCTGAATGCGCTGCGCAGGGAGCCGCATATCTCGCATTTTACACTCGATGAAGCGATAGACCTGGCGAAAGAAATGACAATACCCCAAACCTACCTGACACATATCAGTCATCAACTGGGCAGGCACGATGATGTCAACGCCATCCTGCCCGGCGGAATAGCATTGGCCTATGATGGGCTCACTATTTCATTGTAGTTTTTATAATCCTCCTCCGGTTTCTATGTAAGTGCAAGTCAATTGTATTTATCTGGTAATTAATTTTTGTACCTATGTGGAAACAATTTGTAAAAGACTACCTCAGCTTTTCAAAAAAGGAACGTAATGCAGCACTGGTATTATTGGTGTTGATAGTAATGCTGACCATGGCGATTTATATGCTACCGGCGCATACTACAAAACCGCCGACCGCGGCAGAAGCGGAAAAATTTCGAAAAGAACTTGCTGCTTTAAAACAAGGTGATAGTGTAACAACTGATGATCCACCACCAGCAAACGGTAATGAATCCGTTCAATATGAATCCGGCGTCTCATTATTTTATTTCGATCCCAATACACTTTCGCCGGAAGGCTGGAAAAAATTGGGGCTGCGCGATAAAACGATACAGACGATCCGGCATTATATTGACAGGGGCGGAAAATTTAAAAAACCGGAAGACCTCGGTAAGATCTATGGCCTGTTTAAAAATGATTATGAAAGATTGAAGCCTTACGTAAGGATTAACCTGCCGGGTCCGGTTGTGCAGGAAGAAGCAGGAAACAATTTTAATAAGATTGATGCTGGAAGAAATATTGGACCGGAGAAAAAAATTCACTCATTCGAACCGGTTGATATCAATGATGCGGATACCACGTCGTTAATCGCATTGCCTGGAATAGGCAGTAAGCTCGCCGCGAGAATAGTAGGTTTCCGGCAAAAGTTGGGAGGGTTTTATAGCATTGATCAAATTGCAGAAACGTATGGCCTGCCGGATTCCACTTTTCAGCAGTTAAGACCACGATTCAGGTGTGACCATCCCAGTATTCAAAAAATTAATATTAATACAGCCGATATCAATACATTGAAGCAGCATCCTTATATTAAATGGACATTGGCCAATGCCATTGTGCAGTACCGCGGCCAGCATGGCAGATTTGCATCTGTTGATGATATCCGGCAGATAGCATCGGTGACCGAGCTTTCGTTTCAAAAACTAAAGTATTATCTTACGGTAGATGAGTAAGAAATGATACTAACATGTGTTAGTTTTTCAACAATTCTTCTTATCTTGCACCGCCCTTTAAAAAGAGGCCTTTACCGATTGCACGCCATTTTAACTATTAAACGCTGAGACTCGCCTTATGGAATTTCAAACATCTGAACTGACACAACAAGTTGCTCAAACCGCCAGGGATTTTGCACGCCAGCACATCAAACCTTTTGTGATGCAGTGGGACGAATCGCAGGCATTTCCGCTGCAGGTATTTAAAGAAATGGGAAAGCTGGGAATCATGGGCGTGTTGATTCCCGAAGAATATGGAGGAACTGGGCTGGGTTATTTTGAATACGTCACCATTATTGAGGAAATCGGGAAAGTGTGTGGTTCGATTGGTTTGAGTGTGGCAGCACACAATTCATTGTGCAGCGGGCACATGATGGCATTTGGTAATGAAGCGCAAAAGAAAAAATATTTGCCCAAGCTGGCTACCGCCGAATGGCTCGGAGCCTGGGGATTGACCGAACCCAATACCGGCAGTGATGCTGGCAACATGAAAACAACTGCTGTAAAAGATGGGAATCACTGGATATTAAATGGTACGAAGAGTTGGATAACCCACGGGCGCAGTGGTGATGTAGCAGTAGTAATTTGCAGAACAGGTGAACCACGTGCTAAAGACAACGCAACTGCCTTCGTGGTGGAGCGCGGAACAAAAGGTTTCAGCGGCGGAAAAAAAGAAAACAAACTGGGCATGCGCGCCAGCGAAACATGCGAAATGATTTTTGATAATTGCCGTATACCCGATAGCAACCGGTTGGGTGAAATCGGAGAGGGTTTTAAACAGGCCATGAAAGTATTGGATGGCGGCAGGATTTCCATTGCAGCATTGAGCCTTGGTATTGCGAAAGGTGCTTATGAAGCGGCTTTGCAGTATTCAAAAGAGCGGCACCAATTTGATCAGCCAATTGCCAATTTCCAGGGTATCTCTTTTAAACTCGCTGACATGGCTACGGAAATTATGGCAGCAGAACTGCTCACCATGCAGGCTGCAGATTTAAAGAATAAAAAATTACCGGTTACCAAACAAGCCGCTATGGCAAAATACTACGCCAGCGAGATTGCCGTTAAAACGGCCAATGAAGCAGTACAGATATTTGGGGGTTACGGGTACACCAAAGATTTCCCCGTGGAAAAATTTTACCGCGACGCAAAATTGTGTACGATTGGTGAGGGAACAAGCGAGATTCAAAAAATTGTCATTGCCAGGGAAGCATTGCGATCATAATCCTCCCGCTGTTTCATATTGATTCCTTCGTTAAGGCTTCTTCTTTCAGCGGCCAGGATGCTGTTATTTCTGCAAGGTGTTTTTATTCATGTGATGTAGTACAAATTCTACAGGAGATCAGCAATTAGCTGTACAAGATTCAGGTATTGCATTCTATTGGCAAGTGCAGACGCGTACGCTAACTTTGTTACTCATAGGATAAGGTTTAATGGTTAAGGTTTTGATTAGTTCAGCCCGTCTCTATTGACGGGTTTTTTTATGCAACCACCCCGACGTCTTCCTTCCCTTATCCTCATTTTTATTAGCCCAGGAAATCATCTTCATCCTTGGGTGCATATTTGTCAAATACTTTATCGATGGCGCCGGCGAAAATGGGGAATTTTTCCTTCGCGAAATTTTTTACAATTTCAATTGCTTTAAAGGCCTGCTGTTCGGTGAGGCCTTCTGCCTTGAGCCGGTTAATGAGTTCCTGCATATATAATAATTAAAAAAGCCCGGTAATATTACCAGGCTCAAATTTATCGGATAAATAATACTTTTCGAAGACTTGTTTGTTATGCCACTTTCAGCAGGCTCATCTTGCTCTTGTCAAATTTCTTCTTCGCATATTCTACTGTAAGATGAAAGATCTTTTCCTTGCTGCTGGGCAATTCAAACATGGCATCCGTGAGAATGTTCTCACAAATGCTGCGAAGACCCCTGGCGCCCAATTTGTATTCCATTGCCTTCTCCACCATAAAATCCAGTACTTCTTCATCAATATTCAATTCAATACCTTCTATTTCAAAAAGCTTCTGGTATTGTTTTACCAAAGAATTTTTTGGCTCGGTCAATATAGAACGAAGTGTATTGCTGTCAAGTGGGTTCAGGTAGGTAACTACCGGTAATCGGCCCAGCAGTTCGGGAATCAGGCCAAAATGTTTTAAGTCCTGCGCGTTTACATACTGCAGCAGGTTCTTCTTCATGTTTTCCTGTTGCTCTTTGTGTACATTAAAACCGATGGCATTGGTATTTACCCTGCGGGCAATTAATTTATCAATACCATCGAATGCACCACCGCAGATGAAAAGAATATTTTGCGTGTTGATCTTTATGAGCTTTTGTTCCGGGTGTTTGCGTCCTCCCTGTGGTGGCACCAGTACATCGGTTCCTTCCAGTAGTTTGAGCATTCCCTGCTGAACACCTTCGCCGCTTACATCGCGTGTAATGGATGGGTTATCACCCTTGCGGGCGATTTTATCAATTTCATCAATATATACAATACCGCGCTCGGCAGCAGTTACATCATAGTTACAAACCTGCAGCAAACGTGTGAGAATGCTTTCCACATCTTCACCCACATAACCTGCTTCTGTAAATACGGTGGCATCTACGATTGCGAATGGAACATTTAATAACTTGGCGATTGTTTTGGCCAGCAGGGTTTTTCCTGTACCTGTTTCGCCCACCATAATGATATTGCTCTTTTCAATCTCCACATCGTTTTCCGTTACTTTTTGCTGCAGTCTCTTATAGTGATTGTAGACAGCAACGGCCAGCACTTTTTTGGCGTCATCCTGCCCAATGACATATTCATCGAGGAAGCGTTTTACTTCGATAGGTTTTTTTACGTTGAGTTTGAATTGGGAAGCGCCCGGGCTTGTTTCATTACGGATCATCAATTCCTGCTCTATGATTTCCTGGGCATGCTCAACGCAGTTTTCGCATATATGTCCTTCCTGTCCCGCAATCAAAATCTTTACTTCGTCCCGGCTGCGGCCGCAAAAAGAACAATGGAGTGTGTTTTTTGCCATAATTTTTTGTCGTTACCCTTTTTTAAAAGGTTAACAGGCTGTCTGCAAAGATCAAAAACTTTTTCAGTTTATCCAATATTATGACCAAAAGAAAAACCGCCGGGAAGGCGGTTTTCGGCCAATATGGGGGTAAATTTTTATATTTTTTCTACCAGTTGGTCAACGATACCATATTCAAGCGATTCTTTGGCATCCATCCAGTAATCGCGGTCGAAATCCTTCATGACCTGCTCAAATTTCTTTCCGCAGTTTTCCGCCAGTATACGGGCCGCGATTTCCTTGGTACGTTTTGTTTGTTTGGCCTGTATCTCCAAATCGGCACTAACGGCCTGGTAATAGCCGCCAATACTTGGCTGGTGGATCATGACTTCAGCATGGGGATAGATAAACCGCCTGCCTTTTGTACCACCACTCAGCAAAATGGAACCCATAGAAGCCGCCAATCCTATATTAATGGTGCTCACAGGGCTCTTCAGCAATTTCATCACATCGTATATTACCATACCACTGGTTACCATTCCACCCGGGCTATTGATGTAAAATTTAATTTCTTCTCCGGGTTTGTCAGCATCCAGCAGCAGCATTTTATTCACCACATCTTTTGCAGAACGATCGTCAACCCCTCCCCAGAGATACACACTCCTGGTATCGAAGAAATATTTTTCCATTTTCTTCATCAGCATCATCGTATCCGGCTGTGGCTTTTCTTCTTTTGGTTCTTCCGGCTCGTCGTCCATTCTAAAAGTATTCAGTAAATATTTTTGTTGCATATCCATAAATAAACTTTTTAATGATTATAATTTTCGCTTACAGGGTAGTGTTAGCCTGCATTGATTATTCTGCTTTTTTGTCTTTTCTTGGATTGGTCAGCAGCACTTCATCCACGAGGCCGTAATCTTTGGCCTCAAGAGCAGTTAACCAGTAATCGCGATCACTGTCTTTTTCGATTTGCTTGGCTGTTTTTCCGGTATGGAAAGCTGTTATTTCATATAATTCCTTCTTCAGCTTCTTGATTTCGTTGACGGTGATTTCTATATCGCTGGCCTGTCCGCCGATGGCACCACTTGGCTGGTGCATCATAATGCGGCTGTGTTTTAAAGCAGTGCGTTTACCTTTTGTACCGGCGCACATTAAAACCTGGCCCATCGATGCAGCCATACCAATACAAATGGTAGACACATCCGGTGTTACATACTGCATGGTATCGTATACACCCAGGCCCGAATATACGCTGCCACCAGGGCAGTTGATGTACATCTGTATATCGCGGTTACGATCGGTGCTGTCGAGGAACAATAATTGCGCGGTAACAATATTGGCTACCTCGTCATTGATGGGATAACCCAGAAAAATAATCCGGTCCATCATCAGGCGGCTGTACACATCCATAACGGCTATGTTCATGGGCCTTTCCTCAATAATATTGGGGGTAAGATTGTTCACCTCGTATTTCTGGTAATCGTGTAAGGTATTGCTGGAGATGCCTCTGTGTTTTACGGCGTATTTCTCAAATTCTTTTCCAAGGTTCATAAATAATGGTTTCTGTTAATTATACTGGCAATTTAAGTCTTTGTGGTTAACCAAATACCGTGCAAACCAAAAAATCGGACAAATTGCCATTACCTGAACTTATTTATTAAAATGAAAGGTACGATTCGGCAGACCTTTATGTAAAAAGGCCTTGTTTTCACAAAGCCTTTTATTATCAATTATGTTTTGTTAACCTGTTAATGGTGGTGATGGTGTTCCTGCTGCATTTTGGTAAATGCTTCTGCTGAAATGGGTTTTTCAGCAGGGTTTACTTGTGTTTCCGTCCATGCAAACAGCTTATCAGTTTGAATGCGATGATAGCTGTCTTCAACAAATTTCCTGTCTTTCATCATCTTCTCCACGTAGTCATTGATCCAGGGCTGTTCCATGTCTATTGACTGACCGCCCATATAGCTGAACAATTGCTGCTTGGCAAATTCGCGGATATCTTCTGGTTTTACTTCAATCGTATTATCCTTCACCAGCTTGTCCACTATCAGTGTCCATTTCAGCGAATTGACAAATGAAGGGTATTCTGTTTCTACCTGTTCAGCACTCTTTGGATTGTCACCACCATTTTGCATCCAGCGTTTTAAAAATGATTCGGGAAAGTCAATCGTGGTATGATCGAGCAGTTCGTGGTATACCTGGTCGAACAACTGGTTCCGGCTCTGGCCATCCCAGTATTGTTGAATCTCTTCCTTTACAACATTTCTGAATTCTTCCACAGTGGCAATCGCCTTATTGGGATAAGGCGTTTTAAAGAACTCTTCAGTCAGTTCGGCCTTTTCCACAAGGCCTACTTTTGTAATAAGTAGGTTGAAATATTTATCAGCATCGGTTGTTTCAAGACCAAGATCTTTAATAACCCACTCTCTTTCCTTTTCATCAAAAGCGGCAGACAACTGGAGTTGTACTGTATCGTCTTTCTTTTTTCCCAGTAAATTGCTGCGGAAACCTTCGCTGAAATATTTTACCAGCAGTGAATTGTCTTTTTTAAGACCGCCTTCGATTTCAGTACCCGTAGCATCAGTTTCGGTAAAAGTAACGTTGATAACATTGTCATCTCCGGTCACCGTTTCCGGATCGGTCATTTTGCCGTTACGGATTTGCAGGCGGTTTACTTCTTCATCAATCATTTCTTCCGTTACTGTCACTTTGTAGCGGGTGAGCTTTGCCTTTGCCAGGTCGCTCACGGTAAATTCCGGTTTAAGACCTACTTCGAAGGCAAAAACATATTCTGCAGGCGTCTGCATGTTCAGTTTGCTGGCGTCGTTCTCGGGCAACGGCAGTGGTTGCGCGAAAATTTCCAGTTTCTCCGAAACCATATAATCGGACAAACCTTTTTCCACACTTTTCAGTACCTCATCTGCAAATACAGAAGAGCCATACATTTTTTTAACCATGCCCACGGGCACCATTCCTTTGCGGAAACCGGGAATATTGGCCTGTTTACTGTAATTTTTAATAGCTTTTTCGAAAGAAGGCAGGTAATCGTCCTTCGCCACGGTAACAACGATTTTATCATTTAACAAACCGATGTTTTCTCTTGTAATTGTTGCCATTGTTAGAGTTGAATTAGGTGAAATCTTTATTAATACAAGCGCCCTTTTCCACTGATCAGGGCTTTTTTGACCGGTTGAAACCGGGTTGTATTAATGTTATTGCTGGTGCGGATGGAGGGGGTCGAACCCACACGCCTCGCGGCGCCAGATCCTAAGTCTGGTGCGTCTGCCAATTTCGCCACATCCGCAAAAAATGGATGGCAAAAGTAGGGCTTTTACAGAAATATATAAAACCCTTCATTTTGCGTAAATTCGTCTGGTATGGAGACAGTTGCAGCGACGCCCAAATATAACCTGAACGAGGAGCAGGAAAAGAAATTGATTCTTAGGGAATACCGTGCCCTCTTACGCAGCCTTAAACCCAAATTAAAACCGGGCGATAAGGAACTGGTAAGGGCGGCTTTTGAGATATCTGCAGACGCCCATAAAACTATGCGGCGAAAAAGTGGTGAACCCTACATACTTCATCCGCTGGCAGTGGCGCAGATTTGTGTGGAAGAAATCGGCCTGGGGGTACGCTCTACCATTTGTGCACTCATGCATGATACGGTGGAAGACACCGATGTAACGCTTGATGATGTACAACGCGAATTTGGAACAGAGATAGCACGTATTGTTGACGGGCTGACAAAGATTTCAAATGTCATAGATGTCAATGCTTCGCAGCAGGCAGAGAACTTTAAAAAAATACTGCTCACATTGACAGATGATCCGAGGGTTATTTTGATAAAGCTGGCCGATCGGCTGCACAATATGCGCACGCTGGAAAGTATGAAGCGCGAAAAGCAATTGAAGATTGCATCTGAAACCGTATACGTGTATGCACCACTCGCGCACCGGATGGGTTTGTACAATATCAAGACTGAGATGGAAGATCTCGCCATGAAATACCTTGAACCGGATACCTACAAGGAGATTGCGCGAAAACTGGCAGAGACAAAACGGGAACGTACCCGCTATATCAATGAATTCATACGACCTATCAAAGACAAGCTGGAAAAAGGTGATTATAAATTCGAATTATACGGACGTCCGAAAAGCATTCACTCTATCTGGAATAAAATGAAGAAGAAAGGAGTGAGTTTTGAAGAAGTGTATGATCTGTTTGCCATCCGCGTTATCCTCGACTCGCCTCCTGAAAGAGAAAAACAGGATTGCTGGAGTGTATATTCAATGATTACGGATGAGTACACACCATCGCCCGAACGTTTGCGCGACTGGCTCAGCAATCCCAAGAGTAATGGTTACGAAGCATTGCACACAACGGTGATGGGCCCGCAGGGTAAATGGGTGGAAGTGCAGATAAGAACCAGGCGTATGAATGAAATCGCAGAAAAAGGATTGGCCGCTCACTGGAAATACAAAGAAGATACTTCTGATGAGAGTCGTTTTGACAAATGGTTTCAACAGATAAGAGAAGTATTGAATAACCAGGATACAGATTCCGTCGACTTTTTGCAGGATTTTAAAACATCGTTTCTCGCCGAAGAAATTTACGTTTACACCCCAAAGGGTGATGTAAAAATGTTGCCGGTAGGTTCTTCCGCACTGGATTTTGCTTTTTCTATTCACAGTGCGGTAGGATCGCAATGTATTGGTGCTAAAGTCAATCATAAGCTGGTGCCGATTAGCCACAAACTCCGAAGTGGTGACCAGGTGGAGATCATTACGTCTTCAAAGCAGAAGCCAACAGAAGACTGGTTGAATTTTGTAGTGACTGCCAAAGCCAAAAGCAAAATCAAAGATGCGCTCAAGGAAGTAAAAAGAGGTATTGCCGATGAAGGGAAATATATTTTACAAAAGAAGCTGGAAGGAATGGGTGCCGCATTTAACCAGCATAATATTGATGAGCTGACCAATTTCCACAAACTCAATTCTTCACTTGACTTGTTTTATAATATTGCGGTCAAGAGTATCGACCTGAAGGAACTGAAGGATTTTCAAATTCTTGGTGATAAGCTGGAAGCACCGAAACCGGTCCGTTTGCATACGCCGGAGCTTAAAACTGGCGATGCAGGCTTATCGACGTTGGGTAAGAAGGACGCCGAGCTGATCATATTTGGTGAAAGCAGCGATAAAATAATGTACACGCTGGCCAATTGCTGCAAACCAATACCAGGAGACGACGTATTTGGATTTGTGACAACGGGAAAGGGTCTGACCATTCACCGAACCAATTGTCCCAATGCTGCAAAACTGCTGGCCAACTACGGTCACCGTGTTGTAAAAACCAAGTGGGCGAAAAATAAAGAGATATCATTCCTGACGGGTTTGATCATTACCGGTCTTGACGATGTAGGTGTTATCCATAAAATCACCAACCTCATTTCCGGTGAGTTAAAAATAAATATCAGTGCGTTGACGGTGGAAGCCAAGGAGGGAATTTTTCACGGAAATATAAAAGTGTTTGTACACGATAAAGAAGAATTGGACATGCTGGTAGACCGGCTGAAAAAACTGAGTGGTATTCAATCAGTGGAAAGGTATGATACCGAAAAGGAATGATACTAACAACCAGTAGCAACAGTAATAAAAATAACAAGCTTGTGTATAATGGATTATCGGGTAATATGTTGAAAACTCTTTTAAACAAGTCGGCACATTCCTCTATTTTTGCCACTCCTGATTAACAGTTCAACTCAACAATTTTTATGGTAGATGCGATTTTGGGTCTGCAATGGGGCGATGAAGGGAAAGGTAAGATTGTCGATTATTTTGCACCCCGGTACGATATTATTGCCCGTTTCCAGGGCGGAC
This sequence comes from Chitinophagaceae bacterium, assembly GCA_044223995.1. Lineage (GTDB taxonomy): Bacteria > Bacteroidota > Bacteroidia > Chitinophagales > Chitinophagaceae > JACMLD01. Next base: position 401,921 of record JBGALE010000002.1, on the reverse strand, counting down.
CAAATGCAGGGCACACTTTATATGTAGGAGATAAGAAGATAGTGCTGCACCAGATTCCTTCCGGCGTTTTTCACGAAAAAACAATTAATCTTATTGGTAACGGCGTTGTGCTTGACCCGGTAACTTTAAAAAAAGAATGCGATACGGTTGCTTCATTCGGTGTGGATGTAAAAAAGAATTTATTTATTTCACAGCGTACACACCTGATATTGCCAACACACCGTGCATTGGATAAAGCATCTGAACTTTCAAAGGGAAATGACAAAATAGGCTCAACACTGAAAGGTATTGGCCCGGCATATATGGATAAAACAGGAAGGAATGGATTGCGTGTAGGTGATTTACTGGATAAGAGCTTCACCACCTCTTATATTAAATTACGGTTGAAGCACCAGCGCCTGATGGATAACTTTAATTTCCAGGAAGATATTTCAAATTGGGAAGAAGAGTTTTTTGAGGCGATCGAATTCCTGAAAGAACTAAATATTGTAAACGGCGAGTATTTTATCAACGAAAGAATTTCGAAGGGAAAAAAAGTACTGGCTGAAGGCGCCCAGGGAAGTATGCTGGACATCGATTTTGGAACTTTCCCCTTTGTAACATCTTCCAATACAACTACTGCGGGAATTTGTTCAGGCCTTGGCGTGGCACCACAAACCATCCGCGATGTGATGGGTGTAACCAAAGCCTACTGTACAAGAGTAGGTGGCGGCCCCTTCCCAACAGAACTAAATGATGCTACCGGTGAAGAATTGCGTAAGTTGGGGAATGAATTTGGTGCAACCACCGGAAGGCCCCGGCGTTGTGGCTGGATTGACCTGGTGGCGTTGAAATTTGCCTGTATGGTAAATGGTGTAACAAAAGTTATTATGACAAAAGCGGATGTGTTGGATAATTTTAAAGATTTACAGGTTTGCACATCCTATAAAGTTGATGGAGTAGAAAGCCTGGAAGTTCCGTTTCAAATGACCCGTCATAAGATAGAACCGGTTTTAAAACATTTTGATGGATGGAACTGTTCTACTGTTGCAGCGAAATCAGCAGAACAATTGCCTGATAGTATGAAAACCTATGTAGAATTTATTAATCAATATGTTGGAGCTAAAGTTTCACATATCAGTAACGGACCGGGAAGGGATCAAATAGTTCCTGTTGTGTAATTCCCGGCTGAGCAGCAAAAGACATCAAAAATATTATTGAAAAAATTTGGCTAATTAAAAAGTTAGCAGAAATTTTACAGCACTAATCTTATAAGACAATGGCGAAGTCAAGTAAGGACAAACCGACAAAGAAAGCTGCAAGTAACGATGCAGATGAAAAACCAGCGAAATCTTCCTCTAAGTCTAAAAAGCAAACGGAAGACGACGACGATGAAGACGATGATTTTGATGAAACTCCCGCACCCAAAAAAGGTGGAAAGGCAACATCAAAAAGCAAGTCAGATGATGATGACGACGACGATGATGTAGAGGTGGAAGATGACTGGGAAAAAGTTGAAGAGGAGGAAGACTGGGATCCTGATTTTGATGAATTTGATATTCCAAAATCAAAATCGAAGAAAAGTACCGGCGGTGCCAAAAAAGGGAAATCCGACGAAGAGGATTTGGGCATTGACGATGAATTCAAGGACATGGATCTTTTTAACGACAGTGGCTTTGACGACGATGATGACGACTTCTAAGCTGGCTACCTATCGCAATCTTGTATAAGGATTTTACCATTTTCCCCATAACCGATTTTAATCGGGTAAAAAAACAGATGTTGAATTGGACAAACCGGTTCAACATCTGTTGCTTTCTGGATAACCATCATTATCATTTTCAACCTTCGGGGTTCGAATGTATCGCAGCAGTCAATACATTACATCTGCTACAAGCCAATGCAGGCGAGCAGGCGCTGGATCAATTGCGTCTTTTCCAAAAACAGCACAATGACTGGATATTCGGTCATCTGGGGTATGATTTGAAAAATGACATAGAGCCATTACATTCCCTGCATCCAGATGGCATTGGTTTCCCCGATCTCTTCTTTTTTGTTCCTGAAATTATTGTGCAGCTCAACCAAAACGAATTGCTGATTAGAAGTAATGGTCCTGTAACAGCCAATGAAATATTTACTGAAATAACGACTGCGGATATAAAAGAACGCACACAAACCAATGCTAAATTATTTCTCCGAAGCAGGTTTTCGCAGGAATCATATACCGAAACGGTAGAAACCCTGAAGCGCCATATTCTTCGGGGTGATTGCTATGAAATCAATTTTTGCCTGGAATTTTATGCAGAAACTGCAGAGGTGAACCCACTGGAAATATACCAGGCGTTAAGCGAAACCTCACCCAATCCCTTTGCAGCCTATTACAAAATCAATGACAGGTATATGCTGTGCGCAAGCCCTGAACGTTACCTGCTAAAAAAAGGGGATGCCATTATCTCACAACCGATCAAGGGAACTTCAAAAAGATATGTACAGGACGAACGCATGGATGCACAAAGCCGGGAAAAGCTTCACAGCAGCAGGAAGGAACGCTCGGAAAATGTAATGGTAGTCGACCTGGTACGAAATGATTTATCCAAGGTTTGTAAAGAGGGGACGGTAATAACAGAAGAATTGTTTGGTATCTATTCTTTTCCGCAGGTACACCAGATGATTTCAACCGTTCGGGGAACACTAAAAAAAGAAAGTTCACTGGTTGACACGATAAAAGCAAGCTTCCCAATGGGATCAATGACGGGAGCACCGAAGATAAAAGTGATGGGCCTGATTGAACAATACGAAAAAACAAGGAGGGGTTTGTTTTCCGGGTCCGTCGGTTACGTAACGCCTGAAGGAGATTTCGATTTTAATGTTGTTATCAGGAGCATTTTTTACAATGCCTCCGGCAAATATCTTTCGTTCCAGGTAGGCTCGGGCATTACCTATTACTGTGATGCGCTGGAAGAATACAGGGAATGCTTGTTGAAAGCGGAGGCAATAAAAAAAGTGCTGATAAACACAGCACCTTTCACAAAAGAAACATAGTTAAAAAAAATTATTTATTCCTGGCCACTACTTTATTAATAGTAGTGTTGTCTTTTCCATTGCTGCCGGCATTGGTGACAGCATTCGTTAACAACAGTTGAATAGACTCATTCAGTATCTGATATTTGTTTGCGTTAAACAAATCCATTTTATCCGCCGGCAGTTTTAATTCATATCCAGTGGCAGCGCTGCCGATTACTTTATCAAAATCTGGATTGTAGCGGTTGAACACGTCGATGTCCATCAACACATACTTGGCAATTACCATGGAATGGTACTTACCCGATATCACCTGCCCTTTTGAATTGTTCAGCTCTTCCTGGCTTAGTTTGCGGTTGAATACATACAAACCGTTTTCGCCATAATGTTCTGTGGTTTCGGACTTAGTCAGTGTGGTCAATCCACCCTGTCCTTCAAAAATATAATGTGTGCCAATGAATTTCTTTACATGGTTCCTGCTTTCAGTGGGAAGGTAGTACTGGAGATCCCAGAAATTGCGGCTACCACTTCTGCGGATTGCCTTCAACACATTACCTGGACCGCCGTTATAAGCTGCTATCACCAGCAACCAATCACCAAACTGGGCGTAGAGGTCATTCAGGTAACGGGCTGCGGCATGTGTACTTTTAATATAATTAGTACGCTCGTCAATTTTGCGGGTCACTTTAAGTCCCAATACCCTTGCTGTTCCCGGCATTAACTGCCAGGGACCGACCGCTCCTGCCCATGACACCGCGCCGGGATGAAGCCGCGATTCAATAACGGCCAGGTATTTTAATTCTTTGGGGAGGTGATGCGATACCAGGATGCCATCCATCAGGTTGAAATAAGGCCTTCCCCAGTCTTTCATTTCAGTCAGGTCTTTTTCGTACCTGTCTATATAATCTTCCACAAAACTTACAGCACGGGGGTTCAATTTAGGGGCGGTTGAACCTGCCATACCTTCATTTTCAAATAAATCTTTGAAACCTTTACGGGATGCCGCTGTAGTTTTTAATTCTGCAGCAGGGGCAGATATGTCGGAGCCGGTATCTTTTGCCGGAAGAACTGTTTCGAGTGCTACAGTTTGCTGACCCATTGTAAACAGCGCAGTCATCAATCCCCAAAAGATAAGTAATAGACACTTCTTCATCGTTGAAATTTTCATGCACAAAATCAAAACCGACAGTTTTACAATGGCTTATTACGCAGGATAGGACCGGCTAATTTCTAAAGGGATGGATAAATAAAAGGGAAATTTCTAAGGATTGGATGGCTCGAGGAGCCCGTCGGCGAACTTAAGCAAAGATACTTCGCAAAATTGGTTCGACATAGCCTGCAAGCCAAAAGGCATGCCAGAACTGTGTTTGAAAAGGGGGAGGGAAATGGCGGGAATACCGACAAGATTGGCATAAACAGTATAGATATCAGCGAGATACATGGCAATCGGGTCATCGGATTTTTCTCCGATTTTAAATGCCGGGGCGGGAACTGTGGGCAACAAAATAAGGTCGTAGTCTTTAAAAATCTGTTGGGTTTTATCGAGTAATAATTTTCTAACGCGCTGGGCTTGAGTAAAGTAAGCGTCAAAATATCCTGCACTTAATACAAAGGTGCCCAATAAAATCCTCCTCTTAACTTCTTTTCCAAAGCCTTCAGATCGGTTTTGCCGGTAAAAGTCTGTTAATTCCAGCCCCGGTTCCGTGCTTCGGCGCCCGTACCGAACGCCATCATAGCGGGAAAGATTGGAAGAAGCTTCGGCAGTGGTGAGCACATAATAAGCAGGAACTATATAATCAAGCAGGCCAAAATCGACAGGTTCGACTGAATGCCCGTCACGCCGCAATTTTTCAAGATAGGCAGCCAGTTGACCATTGATTTCTGAATCGAGGGCCGGATGATGGAGTGCCTCCGTAAAGTAGCCGATTTTGAGATTCTTCCGTGGGGCATCCAATTCTTTCAGATAATCAGGCACGGGCTCGGTTGCACAAGTACTGTCGTACTCGTCGGTTCCTGCCATTACCTCCAGCAATAATGCGATATCCTTTACAGAATGGGCGAATATCCCGACCTGGTCAAATGAGGAGCCATATGCGATTAAGCCATACCGTGAAATCCTTCCATACGTGGGTTTCAGTCCAATGACACCACAAAAATCTGCTGGCTGGCGAACAGATCCGCCGGTATCGCTTCCCAGGCTGGCCATACAAAGCGAGGCTTGTACGGCAACTGCTGATCCCCCTGAGGAGCCCCCTGGAACCCTGGTTTCATCCAGGGCGTTTAATGTAGTACCATAGCAGGAATTTTCATTACTGGAGCCCATGGCAAATTCATCGCAGTTGCATGATCCGATGATGATGGCCTCCTCGTCCAGTAAACGTTGGACTGCGGTGGCATTGTAAGTAGCGGTAAAGCCTTCCAGTATATGTGAAGCGGCAGTTACCTTATGCCCTTTGTAGCATAAAACATCCTTGATGCCAATGACAACACCATGTAATTTCCCAACAGTATGGCCGGATGCTCTTTTAATGTCAAGTTCCCGGGCCTTTTCCCTTGCTTCCCTGGCAAACACTTCTACAAAGGCATTGAGGTGTTTTTTACTGTCTATCTGCCGCAAAAAAAACTCAACAGCTTCTACACAGGTAGTAGTACCGTTGAGTAATTCGTTTTGGTATTGTTGTATTGAAATAAATCTAAACAAAGCTCTTCCAAAGTAACTTCCTGCCGGGAGAAAGTCATGAGAAAAATTTATGGTTGGGTAGGAGGAGGAGTTGATTCTTTTTCTTTCATTCCCTCTTCAATTTCTCTCTTTACATTGGTTTTAGCATCGTTAAATTCACGGACACCACGGCCAAGACCTCTCATCAGTTCAGGTATTTTTTTACCTCCAAAAAGCAATAAGATAATTACCAGGATAATGATAATCTCCTGTGTACCGAGCATTCCGAGTAATACGGGCTTTAAGATTGCTTGTAGCATAATTAAAAAGATTGAAGTACAAAGATACTAAGAGCACGCAAACGTCATACTCTTATTTTGTGAAAGTTGTTAACGCAAGTTAGCCGCCTTTATGATAGAAAAAGCCCGGTTAACTCATGGATAACAAAAAAGGATGCAAACCTGTTTGCACCCTTTTTGAAATTATTTTTATTTGTAAGAGCTTCCGATTATGCAGTTGTTGCAGACAACAATTTCTTTTCCTTAATCCTGGCGCTTTTACCACTCCTTTCTCTCAGGAAGTACAGTTTAGCCCTGCGTACTTTACCATTCTTGTTCAGGATGATAGAGTCAATATTAGGAGAATATAAAGGGAAGGTTCTTTCCACGCCTACGCCGTCGGAAATTTTGCGAACTGTAAAGGTTTGGGTAAAACCAGTGCCCTGGCGTTTGATAACATCTCCTCGAAAACCCTGGATACGCTCTTTACCACCTTCGATGATTTTATAGTTAACAGTCACATTATCACCCGCTTTAAATTTCGGGAAATCCTTGCCCTGTGTTAACTGCTCGTGTACAAATGCTACGGCGTTCATATCTTAAAATTTATAGGACGGCAAAGGTAACAGAAAAAATCTAATTTCCTGTTACCATGTTCTATTTTTTTATCGGGCAATGTTGACTGCCCGTTTTTCCCGGATAACGGTCACTTTAATCTGGCCGGGATAGGTCATTTCGGTCTGAATCTTTTGGGCTATTTCAAATGAAAGCTTGTCACTGTCAGCATCTGTTACTTTTTCCGCTTCAACAATCACCCGGAGTTCACGACCGGCCTGGATTGCATATGCTTTTTCAACGCCGGGATAGGTGAGTGCGAGATTTTCCAGTTCCTTAATACGCTGGAGGTATTGCTGCATGATTTCCCTGCGTGCGCCGGGGCGTGCACCACTGATGGCATCACAAGCCTGGATGATAGGTGAAATTACATACTGCATTTCCATTTCATCATGGTGCGCACCGATGGCATTGACAACCGCGGGGTTTTCGCCATATTTCTCAGCTATTTTGGCGCCGAGCAATGCGTGACTCAATTCACTTTCTTCATCGGGAACCTTTCCAATATCATGTAACAGGCCGGCCCTTTTGGCCAGTTTGGGGTTCATCCCCAGTTCGGCTGCCATGGTAGCGCAAAGGTTGGCTACTTCACGACTGTGCATCAGCAGGTTCTGCCCGTAAGAAGAGCGGAAACGCATCTTACCCACGATCCTTACCAATTCCTTATGCAGGCCATGTATACCCAATTCTATAACAGTTCTTTCGCCGATTTCCATGATTTGCTCTTCAATCTGGCGGCGTGTTTTTTCCACTACTTCTTCAATCCTGGCCGGGTGGATACGTCCATCAGCAACGAGGCGCTGAAGACTTAAACGGGCAATTTCCCTCCGCAATGGGTCGAAGGAAGATAATACGATGGCCTCAGGAGTGTCGTCAACAATCAGGTCAACACCGGTGGCGGCTTCAATGGCCCTGATATTGCGGCCTTCACGTCCGATAATCTGACCTTTGATCTCATCGCTTTCCAGGTTGAAAACGGTAATAGAATTTTCAATGGCCTGTTCAGCGGCTGTACGCTGTATGGATTGGATGATAATCTTGCGGGCTTCCTTGTTAGCTTTTTGCTTGGCTTCATCAATGATTTCCTGCTGCAATGCCAGCGCTTTTGTCTGCGCTTCCTGTTTCAGGCTTTCCACTAATTGTGCTTTGGCTTCTTCGGCAGATAATTGGGCCACTTTTTCGAGGCGGCGGATATGCTCTTCCTGGTGTTTTTCCAATTCTGTCCGCTTGACATTGATCACTTCAATCTGGCGATTGAGATTTTCCTTAATGGCTTCGTTTTCCTTGATCTGCTTATCTAATGAAGATTCTTTCTGGTTGATGGAAACCTCTTTTTGCCTGATGCGGTTTTCGCCTTCACCCAGTTTTCTGTTTCTTTCCAGTACTTCCTTATCGTGTTCAGCCTTTAATTGTACAAACCGCTCTTTTGCTTCAAGTAATTTTTCTTTTTTTAAGGTTTCTGCATTTGATTGGGCGTCGTTTACAATTTTATTGGCCTGTTGTTCTGCTTCTTCAATTTTTTTCCGGGTATTTGGCGCGGAAAGTAGTCTACCCGCTATTATGCCGATCAGCAATCCGGCTACTCCAACAATAATCGATAATATGGTTGAGTCCATTATTTAGTTTTTTAATACGGTTTACAATCCAGTTATTTGTCATCTCCAATTGCATAAATGCTTAATGTGAGAATATAGTTGGCGAAAATACGAAAGATAGCCCAAATTCTATATGTTGAAGTTTTGATAAAATGGCTTTTAACATAACTTGCCTGCAGTAAATTGCCAGCTTAAATGTTTGGTTGTTATGAATCGTTTCTTATCCTCCTTGTTTTTACTGTCGATGGTCTCTGCCGGTATGTCCCAAACATCAAAATTTCAATTAAAAGGCGATGTATCTAAAATAAAAGATGCTGCAGATTGGGTAGTAATGACCTACGATGCCAACGGACAGCATATAAAAGATAGTGTCAGGGTAAAGGAAGGGTTATATTCTTTTTCCGGTAACATACAGTCGGCAGTGCAGGCGTCGCTGCGGGTTAAATACAAACCCGATCCTGCGGGAATCAAAAAAATGCCGTTTACCTATATGCGCGATTTTGCTTTTGTGTTCCTGCAACCGGGTAATATAACTGTTACCTCTGTTGACTCTTTTTCAAACGTAACTGTTAAAGGTTCTGAAGCAGATAATGAATATCGCAAACTGCAGGTTAAAAAAAAGCCATACGATACACTGCTGGATAAAATACTGGTAGAATATTATAAGGCAAAAGAAAACATGGACGATCATGCCATGTATATATTAGATAAGGAGATTGACAGTGTAGATGCGCTGGCGAATGAAGCGGTATATGGAGATTATGTAAAACACCACCTCCAGTCACCATTGGCCATGTTTGCACTGAAGAACTGGGCCGGTTATGAAATAGATGCGGATAAAATAGAACCGGTATTTAATGCGCTCCCGGTGCCAGTAAAAAATTCAGGCGATGGGGTTGAAATGAAGGCTAAAATTGAATTGGCCAAGAAAACCCAGATAGGAAGGCTGGCAATGGACTTCACACAAAAGGATACATTGGACAAACCTGTCAGTTTATCTTCATTCAGGGGCAAATACCTGTTGCTTGATTTTTGGGCCAGTTGGTGCAGGCCCTGCAGGGCCGAGAACCCTTATGTGGTGTATGCATTTAATAAATACAAGGACAAAGGATTTCATATTCTCAGTGTTTCTCTCGACCGGCCCGGAGCAAAAGACAAGTGGTTAAAAGCTATTCATGATGACAACCTTACCTGGACGCACGTTTCCGATTTGCAATACTGGAACAATGCAGTAGCTACACAATACGGTATCATGGCCATTCCACAAAACCTGTTGCTCGACCCTTCCGGTAAAATAATCGCCAAAAACCTGCAGGGAGAAGCGCTTGATAAAAAGTTGGCTGAAATTTTTAAATAAGCATACAACAGTTTCCCTAGTTTTAGGCTCTTATCAAATTAATTCAAAAACGGGGACACAGCATCCCCGCACATTTATCAAAACAATTTTATGCTCAAAAGATCTTTACTATTACTCTCCGGCTCTATTGTATTAACGTGCTCCCTGAACGCCCAGAAAATTGCGGTGAACAAAGGTCAGAAACTGGAATCTGTCGTAAGCGCTAAAATGACAATGACGATGGATATGATGGGACAAAGTATGGATAACAATTCAGATGTTGTGACAACTTCAGAAGTAGAAGTAAAAAGTGCCGGTAAAGACGGATTCCTGTTTGGAAATACCATTAAAAGAATGGTGATAAATTCATCGATGATGGGTCAGGATGTCAATTTTGATTCCGATAAAAAGGAAGATATGGATGGACAAATGGGACAACTTCTCAAGGACAAAATAGGCAAGACGCAGGATATTACCGTTGACAACAAAGGCAAGGTCATTGAAATAGCGGGTGACTCAGCAGGCGCTGGTGGCGGTGGCATTGGAGATATTATGAACGTTAATGAAAAACTTGCTAAAGGTCAGGCTTATCCGTTGTTGATACAATTGCCTGCAAAGGCGGTTAAGCCGGGTGATACCTGGACGGATTCTTCCGGTACGCTTGCAACCATAAAAACGGTAACGGTTTATACACTTAAAGAAGTAAAGGCAGGACTGGTGATTGTTTCCTATACCGGCACCATTGCAAAAAGTGGTACTATACAACAAAACGGAATGGAAATTCAGATGGACCTGGCCGGAACGGTGAAGGGTGAAAACAGTTATGAGGGTGCATCAGGTGTTTTAACAAAGGGAGAAGCTGTTAGTGATATTAAGGGTACGGTAGAAGTAATGGGACAAAGCCTACCGATAACAGTCAAAGTTACCACAGGCACTACTACCCGGAAATTATAAAATAGTCATACAGCAGGATTGCCTAAGACGCCAGTGATTTATCAAGCAATGATTCCAGTTTGTCCAGTTGGACAGACATTTCATTGACGGCCGGAAGGCTGCCACCAGCCTGCTGTGTGGCGTACCACAGCACTACCATACCCAGGTAATCCTGCATATCTTTACCCGCAAACTCGGTTTTAAATTCGACGATTTTGTCGTTGATGAGTTTGATGGTCTTCCTGACCACTTCTTCATCTTTTGGCGCTACCCTCACCCGGTAGGTTCGGTCGCCAATAACCACATTCACAGGAATTAATTCATCCATAACTTGTTGTTTTAATAAAGTTAGTCTATATTTATCCACACTTTTTCCACCCAAGCCTTATCAAGTTCACTGCTATTCTTTCTCCGCTACCTCCTGAAAGACATATAAAACTCAAAACAAAACTGTCCATGTTTGCCAAAGTTAAGTCTCCAGTGTTTATCGACGCACTGAAACTGGAATTAGTAGCCGGAACCAATGTTTGCCTCAAAGGGGTTTTAAAAGATGATAAAGGCAGCGTATGGCGTACATTAGAAACCACATTACCTGTTGAACAGCATGAACTCACCTGGCGCGGACTCAATGATTTGCCTTATGGTGTGTATACGCTGGAATTATCGCAAGGTGAAGACGAAATGAAAATGCGGCTGGTAAAGAGGGTTTGATCATTCACCCAGCATTTCGATACACCGATCGATTTCTTTAATGTAACTATTCAACCGTTTTTCTAATTCTTTTTTATCGGTTTCACTCATATTATTGGTAGCTGTTTTCAACACAGCTACTTTCTGATCCAGTTCGTCGATTTGACGGGCTTTCTCGCCATATAATTTTTTGATATCGCCCAACTCCTTGTGCAGTTTGTCGTTTTCTTTTTGCAGCAACTGGTGTTGCCTGAGCAATTGCTGCAATTTTTCACTTACCCGTTTTATTTGCTCTTCCAATGGATTCATAACAAATGCATTTTACCTTACTACAACAAAAAACATTTATTTTCTTATCTCCGCGTTCAGATCCTTTTCCATCGCAACCATTATCTTATTCATCATGCCGTCGATTTCAGTATCGGTGAGTGTTTTCTCTTCATCCAGGAACGTGAAACTAATAGCCATTGATTTTTTGCCTTCGCCCAATTTTTCACTTTCAAATACATCGAACAACTGCACTGCCTGTAATTTGTTCAGTTTTATTTTCTGCACGGTTCTCTCCAATGCCTCATAGTGTGTTAGCTTCGGCACTATCAAAGCCAGGTCGCGCTGTACAGGTAATTGCCGTGGCAGTTCGGTTGCTTTTATGTCAATTTTCTTTATCAGTTCAAGTATCTTTTCCCAATTGATATCTGCGTACCAAACAGCTTGTTTGATGTCAAACCTGTTCAGGGAAGATTTTTTTACCGTCCCAATTGTGGCTACTACCTGGTTGCCTATCGTAACCTGCAAACAAAGATCCAATTTATTATGTTCTGCTGCTGCAAAAACCGCATTTGGCCATCCCAATTGTCGCAGCATTTTCTGAACAATTCCTTTGATATAGTACAAATCACTGTCTTCCGGTTTGTGTTTCCAGGATGCTTCACGGGATTGCCCTGTGATGTATAAACACAAATGTTCTCTTTCTTCGTACACACCAGGGCCACTGGTGCTGTAGGTTTTACCAAACTCAAAAAACCGGAGGTTGTCATTTCTCCTGTTAAGGTTATGAGCAATCGATTGCAAGCCGCTCTCCAGCATAGAAGGCCGCATCATATTCAGGTCGGCGCTGAGGCTGTTCAGCATCTTTACCGAATTGGCCAATTCTTCTTCAGAATAAAATGCATGATTGGTAATAGAGTTGGTAAAAATTTCATTGAAGCCAAGCCCTACCAGGTAATTGGCTGTTTTTTCTTTGTAAGTATGTTTATACCCGTCAGTATCGACAGAAGGCGTGATGGCGATGGTGAGAGGAATTTCTATATTGTCATAACCATCCACACGCATAATTTCCTCCACTACATCGGCAGGTAAATGAATATCTGGCTTGCTGTACGGTGCCGCCACCCAAATATGATCTATGCCATCTTTTACAATGTCGAATCCTAATGCCGTGAGAATATCTTTTACCGTATCCGGGTGATAATTTTTGCCGCTTAATTTTTTCAGGTAATGATGCCTGAGGTGAACATTTACTTTTTCTTTTTTATCCGGGTAAATGTCCACAACCTCCGAAGATATATTGCCGCCGGCAAGATCCTTTATCATTAATGCTGCACGTTTCAGTACATTGACAGTATTGCTGATATCAACATTTTTTTCAAAACGCATGGCAGCATCTGTACGCAGACCATGTTTGAATGAAGTTTTACGAATATCAACCGGGTTGAACCAGGCACTTTCCAGGAATATTGATGTGGTATTATCTTTAACGCCACTTTTTGTGCCGCCAAACACACCAGCAATACACATCCCCTCTTCAGCATTGCAAATCATTAAATCTTCCTTACCGAGTTTTCTTTCCTTTCCATCCAGTGTAATAAATGCAGTGCCTTCGGGAAGGTTTTTGACAATTATTTTATTTCCGGTTATCGCACTTGCATCAAATGCATGCAATGGTTGTCCCGTTTCATGGAGCACGAAATTGGTAACGTCGACAATATTGTTGATGGGCCTTACACCAATTGAACGCAATTTTTGCTGCAGCCATTTGGGACTTTCTTTAACTGTAACACTACTTATCGTAACGCCGCTGTACCGCTGGCAGGCATTTTTATTATCAATGCTGACGTTAATAGGTAAGCTATTATTATCCGCTTTGAAGTTGTTGCTGTAGGGATATTTGACCTTATAGTCTTTTTTATCATGGTGAACAAGATAGGCACAGACATCTCTTGCTACGCCGAGATGGCTCATGGCATCCATTCGGTTGGGGGTGAGGCCAATTTCAAATATCCAATCGCTGTAAGGCTGGAAATAGTCAGCGGCCGGGCTGCCGGTTTTTACGGAAGCAGGCAACACCATGATTCCGCCATGATCTTCACTCAAACCAATTTCATCTTCAGCACATATCATACCATAGCTTTCAACGCCGCGGATTTTGGCCACTTTCATCGTCAATGGGTCGCCCTTGGCCGGGTAAATGGTTGTACCAACAGTAGCTACCACCACTTTTTGTCCGGCGGCTACATTGGGTGCGCCACAAACAATCTGCAAAGGCTCTCCTTTTCCTACGGATACTTTTGCCAGTTTTAATTTATCTGCATTGGGATGTTGAGTGCATTCAAGTACTTCCCCGATTACAAGGCCCTGCAGCCCGCCTTTTAGTTCTTCATACTGTTCAAGGCTTTCCACTTCCAAACCGAGTGAGGTGAGTATTTTACTTAAACGTTCCGTTTCAATTTGTACGGGCAGGTATTCACATAGCCAGTTGTAAGAAATAGTCATACGATTGCTTCAATTTCAATTCCGGCAAAGATAGGGAGACCGTTGTTAGTTTGGAGTTTGTAGTTCTTCAATAGTAAGTTTCATTTACAATAATGGTCGTTCTGCCTGTGGCTGAAGGGTAGTAAGGCTGCCTATTTTCACCGGCTTTCCGGTATCGATGCTATTTCTTGCCGCGATGCCAATGAGGCAACTCATGGCACCATCGCGGCTGCCGGCAGCCTGTCGAAAAGTATCTTCACCTTCGGGATTAAAGACGCGCTTTCTCAGTCTTTCATCGCCGCCCCCATGGCCGGCCTCGTTATTATCGATGCGGATGATGTCCCTCTTTCCGAAATTGGTGGTTATCTGTATTTCATCAAAATGATCTTCCTGCCATGGCTGACGTTCTTTTATCCATGCATCCAGTTTTCCTTTGGTACCATTAAATGAAATGCGGTAACCTTCATAAGGATTATAGGCAGTTAATGAATAACTGACCTGTACTTTGCTGGCATATTTTATTTGCACAGCCATTTTGTCGAATATATCGATGTCCTCTTTCCAAACACATCCATCGCGGAGATAACCGTCGTGTTGTTCATTACTGGCGTACAAATCCATGTAACGCTGATTTTTGGTCATATCAAAATAAAACTGGCATCTGTCTTTGTAGGGGCAGGGCCTGCAATGCGTATGGCGGTAAGCATTGTTTTTTCCATAGAGGTCCAACCCGCCATAAGCCATTACTTCTTCCGGTTCGGAATTGATCCACCAGTTGAGTAAATCGAAATGATGAGAGGCTTTGTGTACGAGCAAAGAACCACTGTTCTTACGGAGCCGGTGCCAGCGGCGGAAATAATCGGCACCGTGGTAGATGTCGAGGTACCAGTGAAAATCCACCGAAGTTATTCTTCCAATGGTATCGTTGCGCAGCAATTCATATATCTTCTGACGGTGTGGTGAATAGCGGTAGTTGAAAGTGACGATTAGTTTTTTTCCTGTTTTCTTTTCGGCATCAATGATGGATTGGCATTTTGTTTCATCGGTGGTCATTGGTTTTTCTGTGATGACATCAGCGCCGTATTCCATGCCTTTTACGATAAATTCATTGTGTGTACCGTCGACGGTGGTAACGATTAACCGGTCGGGTTTTGTTTCCTTCATCATTGTATCAAAATCGGTATATACCGGGCAGGAAGCGCCAATTAATTTTTTTCCTGTTTCAACCCTTCCGGCATTTTTATCGCAAAGTCCTACAAACTCTACCATGTTGCCAAACTCCTGTATGACGGGCGTGCCCCACATTCCTGTTCCGCGATCGCCGGTACCGACCATGGCGATGCGCTGTTTTTTTATTGCAGGAAAAGCATTTAATGATTCACTTAACACAGAGCCGGCTACCACACCACCTGTTTGCAGCAAAAATGATTTCCGATCCATATTGATGGGTTTTATCAATAAAAGTTACGGAATAATAGTGATGTATTGACTGGCAGCGTTATTTTCAATGATGTACTTCACCTTTAGATTGTATAAGAATTATTGGTAGTATAAAAATAAAAAAGGCGTTCTCATGATTTAGGTTTTATTTTTTTGGAAGATCCAAAGCCAGCAATAAAGTTTAATGCGGAAATAAGGTTGCCACTCTTGCTGATGGTACCGTCAAAATTTTTCCCCAAAGCAAGTGTAATCATCTTGTTGTGCCCCAAATCATACGAAGCGTTGAAAACGATTCTCCAATTTGATGGGATGGTGTTTTTATTAATCACACTTCTGTACAATGCTTCTGTACTTGCGGAAAACTTATTTTCGCCACCACCTGCAATAATTCTAACACCTGCATCAAAGGTTGAAATATTTTTTGTGCTTATTTTTCCATTATCGTCGGCAAATATTTTATCAGGTTGGTACAGATAACGCGCTATTCCCAGGATGGAAATATTTTTTCCTCCTTCATATCCGCCAGTTAACCACGCGCCGGCTTTAGCGATGAGACTATTATCGAACCGGTCACCGGGAAAATCAAGAACAAAGCCAGAGGCAAAATCAAGAAATACCCCTTTCCTTGTAATTTTTAAGCCATTTGCCAACTTTACCAGTGATTTTAATGCGATGCCATCCAGCCGGGTTAAAGTGGTACTATCACCTGAATATTTAATCCTGCCTTCGGCCAGGGATCTTTGTTTTTCAGTTTTGCGATTGATCAATACCCTGATTGAGTCTTCCTTTTGATTTTGCGGCAGGGAAGAATTAGAAACCGCAACGATTAAACTTTCAATATCTTTTATATCCTTATCATTCAGGAATATATTTTCTCTTGTTTTGTTCAATATGTCCTGATAAAAATATATACTATCGATGTAGCGTTGTGTAGAATCGGTCCAGTGTGGGCGGATAATAGAAAACTTTATCCCCAATCCTAATTTTGTGGAAGAGGTGGAATCAGCAGATTCTGTATCATTTTTATCAGTTCTTGTTAGTCCGAAGGAAACACTGAAGCTTTGCCAGAACACATTTTTGAAATCAGTTGAATTGAACTTATCCAGGGTTTGACTTTTGATTCCAAATATGCTTGCCGGAGAAAATTCAGCAGAATAATTTGACGGAAATTTTGAAAAATTACTGGTAGCATTTTGGATAGACAGCCTGAAAGAGTTTAAGTCGGTAGGCCGTTCGATAGAACTCGGTGAAATGCCCAGTAAATTAAAAGCCGGTGAAGCTGGTGCCTGCAAAAGGTCAAGGTTAATGGTTGAATCTATTCCCTCCAAATGCGATTCTGTCGCGGTTTTGGTTTGACAGATTGCTGCGAAATTCAAAAAGAGAACTATATATAGAAAAAATATTTTTTTCATTTTGGGATATTTAAAGATGGAGAAAGAAAATAGAGATATCCAGATTTACGGTGTCGCCCACTTGTTTCAGGTCGAATGATGGAATTTCATAAGTAACGGGGCCGTCACCCCCGGAAATGATGAAATCAACTTTTAACTTAGCAGGAAGCGGCGTTAAGGGCGTTGTAACGATGGAGCTAAATATTTTAAGAAATTTGCTTCTGACTTCTTTGTTTGATCCAACAGGGAAACCGGTAATTGAACCATGCACTTTTTCCTGCAGCAAATTGTTGTCAAGAAATATATCGGTGCTTGTGGAAACTCCTATATTATTAAAATTAAGTGTGAAAGTGACCGGATCACCAGAGTCATTTACCTTGTAGAGGTCATTCAAAATAATATCCTTTCCGGATACAACAGCATTTGAAAATGCCTTAAGCGCTTCTACCGCGTTGGTGAGTTTATTTTGCGTAGATTTTAGAATTTTCTTTTTTGCCATAAATCACGTTTTATGCCTACTCTGCAAACTGTACATGCATCGGATCAGGCGTTTTAAAATGCCTGCCATCCGTCCAGCCATGACGGGCCCATATATCGTACCACCAATCAGGTAAGGTTTGGGTCAATGGTTTTTGATGCGGGTTATGGATAGGGTCCCAGTCTATCGCGATTCCATAGGAATGCAGCGATAACTTGGTTTTGTTTCCGGTACTCTTTCGGAAGTTATATCCGCCGCCTGTCTGATCGAGCCGGTGGCTATGCAGCCATTCAAGAACATCATCGTCTGAGACAGTACCCGTTAACTGCTCTTTTGCAAAAGTCCATATTTCATCCATGGCATTAATAAATGAATCAGCCAGCAACCTATGTATTCTTATTCCCCGAACAGGTACCAGGGAGTCGGCATCGTTCTGATAAAAAAGTTTCCATCCGCCGGGAGCTGAAACCGTTGTGATATTAGCCATTTCCCAGGCGAGGTTTTTTGATCCATCGGTATTGGCCGGATTGCCAAATAACTGTTGAATTTCATTATATCCATTAGGTGTTTCCATATTGAATAAGGTTACCTGGTTAAAAAAAATATCATTATTCAGTACAGTTTTCATAACCGAAAATGGTATAGTGTCTACGTTGCTTTTCCTATTTTTAAGTCAAATTCGTTTGATGAATTGGTTACTTCAATATTGCCTGATGCATTTAATTGCAGCGTTACATCTTTGTCTTCCTGTTTGTATGTAATTTTTGTTTCAGCTTTCAATTTGTATTTGCCAAAAGAAAGTTTTTCTGCCGTAAAAGAAGCTTTCCTGGTATCATCAGATCTCTTAAGCGTTATTATGTCTCCGCCTGTTACCGGGGTGAGTGTAACAGTAGCGCTATTAAAAGATTCCTGAACCTGGGCAGGCTGTTGTGAAAGATCATCGAAATGAGCAGGGTCTATTACAGGGATGCCGTTCAGCAATGAGGTCATAAGCAGGTTTACCCGGACATTGGATTTGGATGCATTTGTTCCTGGGGTAGCTTTTGAAGGTGTTGTGCTGCTTACTGGTAATACGAGATCTTTCAGGTTATCAAGAAATTTCATCACCCTTCCTGAATAAAAGCCTGCAATAAAGGAAAACAGGATTATTCCCTTGCCTACACTTATGTCTATCATTTTGTAGTCTGTTGAAAATATACTGTAGGTAATAACCAAAACAAGTGTGCAAACAGGCGCATAAAATAATTTTGCCACCTGGCCTGGGATCTCTGATATTGAAAATGGGCCAATATCATTTCCGTCACCATCTTTTAATTCAGACCTTACAGCAAGGCTTACATAGTATATCAGGCTGGATAATACACCAATTAAAGTCCAGAATAAAACCTCCAGGTATGTTTTTGAACCCTGCAGCCAGAAATAGCTTGTAACTAAAAATTTTCTGTCAGCCAGGTAAGTGCCAGCATCTTTTGCATTCAACTTCAGCAAAAAAGTCAACATTTCGTTTTTGTCTTTTCCCGTAAATTTTTCTCCATATTCATTTGTAAAAAAATCGGATAGCAAGGAATCCCTGCATTTTCTCAGCGAAAGATCGCTGCTATCTGCAGGGCATGCTGAGGCTGTGTCTTTGTTCTGAAAAGAGGATAACAGGTTGTTTACATTCTTCAACTGGTTTTTGTCTAGCTGAACATATTCGTTACCCTTGATGGCAAAATGCGAAATAACATAGATAATAACGATAGTGATTAACGAAGAACACAGGGACAGCAGCCAGTTTGTACCACTCCATTCGGAGGCTTTCAATAGTTTAAACATAATTGTTTGTTTTCTGCCTACTCTGTCTCCCGTTTTCGGCTATCCGGGTTGTATATAACGGGCGGGATAGCGATGCCTTCTATAAGGTAAATACAGGACTGAACGAAGCAATAAAATTGTATCAGTTGTTATATCTAATCAAGAGGTAAATAACCTGTTTCTACATAGTGTTTTCACGGTTTTCAGGTTGCAGGGAATAGTAAAGGTCACCAGCGTTTTTTGTGATAGAGTAAAGTCATTAAAATTAAAATCAATTCAACCGTTCAGCAATACCACAAAGTGGTTACGGAATGGGACATGGCAAATGGCAGATAGACAATGCAGCGTGAAACATTCATACATGCTGACTGGCGAAATGGTAAGGAAAAAAATATTGTGAAGGTTTGGTTAATGAAAAAATACAGCAACCACGCGGCTTCGGCATGTGTAGACGAAAATTGGAATCCCGGAAAGCACTTTCCATGCTGCATTGCAGCCGAACTGTGCGACGCAAGAAATGCTGAATACTGTACTGTGGCTGGTTTCAGCATCCACAGAAACACTTAGATCGGTTCAAATGCGCGCTGGTATTGGATCTTGAATTTTTATTGTGTTTGCCAAATTTTTGAGGCAGATTTCTTTTGCACGGTCTGTGTGAATTAAGATTGGGAAAGGGTGCTGAATTTTTTTAAATTGTGTACAAACCAAGTAGCGCTTGTGGATAACCCCGGCTTTTAGGTGGATTAACCTGTGAATGGAGTGGCAATAAATATTGACGAAGGTTTTGATCCTTTTAAGAAAAATTGGAAGTTATATTCGCCCTCCTGACCCAAGGGATAACGTTCGGTTCACAGTTCGATAACAATACCGTAACACAAGGCTGAAACACTAACCCACAAGTCATTGGTTGGAATATCCAATTAAGTGGCAGGCTATTTTGTCGCCCTTCCTAAGAGAAACCGCGTTAAAAATGGATGAAGCAAACCAATGGTTTAACCTTTTTGTACCTGGAGCAACATGGACTTAACTAACCTTAATAAAGACCGAAAAGCAAGACGCAAGCCCTCGATTGACTTAAGCAGTATGGTATATGGAAAAGTACCGCCCCAGGCAAAAGACCTGGAAGAGGCCGTACTTGGCGCCATTATGCTGGAAAAATCAGCTTTCGATACGGTAGCTGAAATTTTAAAGCCGGAATGTTTTTACGTGGAGGCGCACCAGCGGATATTTAAATGCATGCAGGGCCTGCAGCAAAAAAACCAGCCCATTGATATACTCACTGTTGTCGAAGAATTGAAATCGAGAAACGACCTGGAAATGGTGGGCGGCCCCTATTTTGTAACAAGGCTGACCAATGCTGTTGTCTCTTCTGCTAACATCGAGGCACATGCGCGTATCATACTTCAAAAATTTATACAGCGCGAACTCATCCGCATCAGCGGTGAAATCATCAGTGACTCATACGAGGACTCCACCGATGTATTTGACCTGCTCGACGATGCAGAAAGCAAATTATTCGAGATAACCAATAACCACCTCCGTAAAAATTTCGACAAGATCGATGATGTATTGGTAAAAACGGTCGCCCGAATCGAAGATCTTCGCCATAAGAATGAAGACATCACTGGTGTTCCAACCGGCTTCCCCACCATGGATCGGGTAACCTATGGCTGGCAGAATACCGATCTTATTATCCTTGCAGCAAGGCCATCTGTGGGTAAAACAGCATTTGCGCTTAACCTTGCCCGTAATGCAGCACTGCATCCTACCAAACCAACAGGTGTTGCTTTCTTTAGTCTGGAGATGAGCGCCGGCCAGTTGGTACAGCGTATCCTTTCTGCGGAAAGTGAAATTTGGCTGGAGAAGATTGCACGTGGCAAACTGGAAGAACATGAGATGAAACAATTGTATGCAAAAGGAATTCAGCGGCTTTCTACGGCTCCCATATTTATCGACGATACTGCCGCGCTGAATATATTTGAATTGCGCGCTAAATGCCGTCGTTTGAAGAACAAACACAATGTTGGTTTGATCATCATCGACTATTTGCAATTGATGAGTGGTTCAACGGACAGAAACTCCAACCGCGAACAGGAGATTAGCAGTATATCCAGAAACCTGAAGGGCCTGGCAAAAGAACTGCAGGTACCGATCATTGCTTTGTCGCAGTTAAGCCGTGCAGTGGAATCAAGGAAGGAAGGAAACAAAATGCCGCAACTGAGTGACCTTCGTGAATCGGGCGCCATTGAACAGGATGCTGACATGGTGATGTTCCTGTACCGTCCTGAATATTATGATATCACCCAAAATGAAATGGGCGAAAGCAATAAGGGAGAAACACATGTACGGATTGCAAAGCACCGTAATGGTAGCCTTGAAACTGTAAAATTGCGCGCCCTGCTGCATATCCAGAAATTTATCGAAGACAATGACTTTGACGCACCGGGTGGAGGCTTTGGTGGTGGTGGTAACTGGAAGCCGGTTCCAACAGATGATGCACCAGGCGGTGGTGCAAGATTGTATGTGCAGGCCGGCAGTAAAATGAATGATTTGCCGATCGACGATGAAGAGTCACCATTTTAAATACTTTGGGTTGTAAGTAAAACAAAGCGCAGGTTTATCCTGCGTTTTTTTATTGGGTACCTTGTATGAAATTGATCATTTCTTGCTGATCTTTGTCGCAAATAACCCAGATGCAGCTTCCTTTTTTTTATATTGAAGATACAGGTGATCAATCAGGCCTGGTAGAACTGGACGAAGATACCTCTAGGCATATTGTTGGTGTATTGCGCATGCAGGCCGGGGAACAAATACACCTTGCGGATGGAAAGGGAAACCTGTTTACCGCCAGTATCGAAAAAGATCATAAAAAGAAATGCCTGGTAAAACTGGCAGGTGCTGTATTTACGGCGAGGGATAAACGAAAAACAAGCATTGCCATTTCACTGCTAAAAAATAATAACCGGCTCGAATGGTTCCTGGAAAAGGCAACAGAGTTGGGCATTACAGAAATCATACCCCTGATTTGTGACCGGACGGAGAAGCAGCATTTCCGTTTTGACAGGATGCATAACATCCTTGTCAGCGCTATGTTGCAAAGCAGGCAGGTTTGGATGCCGCAATTACATCAGCCTATCGCTTTCCAAAAGCTACTAAGCCAGGAAGAGGTGACAACATTCTCACAAAAATTTATTGCTCATTGCCTGGAAAATGAAAAGACTTCTCTTCATGAATTAATAAATACATCGTTGCCTTCACAATTGGTATTAATCGGCCCGGAAGGGGATTTTACCAGGGAAGAAATAGAGATGGCGCTGCAATATCATTTTACTCCCGTAGCACTGGGTGATACACGCCTGCGTACGGAAACAGCCGGCGTGGTGGCAGCTACTTTATTGAGAATTCAATAATAATAAACAAGCATGGTAATTATTTAGCCTGGTCGTTGTATTCTGTCGGCATTGTATCTTTTTTTAACTGTGGTTCGCGTAACTCCACAGGATTTCTCGCCTTTTCCCGTTTACGCATCCACATGTTTAGCAACTCAACACCAAAGGAAAAAGCCATGGCAAAATAAATATAGGCTTTGTCGATATGACTGTTGTGAATAGGTTCCAGGCCTTCAAAGAACAAACTAAAGCCTACCATCAGCAGGAAGGCCAGTGCCAGCATTTTTAGCGTAGGATGTTTGTGGATGAAAGTGGAAATTTTGTCGGAGAAAAAGAACATGATGATCATAGCAATAACTACGGCAACGATCATCACTGTAACGATCTTCGCCAGGCCGACAGCAGTAATAATGCTATCGAACGAAAAGACCATGTCGATGACAATTATCTGGCCGATGATAGATCCAAATGAAGAAGGATTACTTTTTTTATCAAGTGTGCCTTCGTCTCCTTCCAGTTTGTGGTGAATTTCCTTGACGGTCTTATATAATAGAAATAAACCACCGGCCAGCATGATAATATTGCGCAGGTTAAAAGAATAATGATGGTCACTCCAGGTGAAGCCTACCAGTTCTTTATTGCCATTGTGTACCAGCCAGCCGATACCCATCAGCAGCCCTATCCGAACCGCGATACCGGCAAACATCCATACTCTCCTTGCCCGCAGCTTTTCCTTTTCGTTCAGCGGGCCCATCAATATTGATACAAAGATCACATTGTCGATACCCAGCACGATTTCGAGAATGGTAAGGGTAAGTAAGCTAACCAGCGCATCTACGGTAAATAATTCCTGCATTGGGAAATTTCAAATTTGATTATGACAAAAATAGTGGGGTTCAGGTGATTACCGGCGGGGAAAATAAATATTTTAAGTAGTGTGGATGAAAAACCGATTGTTGGCACAATTTTTTAAACACTGGAAGAGTTAATAACAAAACCCTTTATTTGGTTACACTTCTACTCCTTGTCTTTACTGTGTATTAGATCCTGTGCCGAATCACCTTTTTATTCGTACAATGACAACTAAATCGTAAACCGATGAGAAAAATCCTTTTGTCCCTTACCGTAGCTGTATGCTGTATTTCCGCCCATGCGCAGGAAAGTTTTTCAGACAATTATAGTGGTTCTATTAAACTGGGTGCCGGTTATGTGTATGATTTTCCCGGCATGAACGGGTATGGTGTGCATGGCAATTATAGTTTTCCGCTTAGTGAATGGCTGCAGGGCGAAGCGGGACTGAAAAGGATTGAAGCCAGCGGTTTCCCCCGGACATCAGCCATCAAAGAGTTTACAAAAGCGTCTGTGCTTGATTTTAACCTGCTCGCCGTTCCGTTTCACAGCGATAATGCTGCATTTCGAATTGGCGGGGGATATTCTTTTTCATTTTATCACATCCTTCGTTCTTATCCTTCCTATGGTACTGCTGCCAATGGGCCTACTGCAAAAGACCCAAGCTGGCAAACACAGGAAAGCAAAGGCCGCATGAATGGTTTTTCGCTGACTGCTGAGTACGAATATTATTTTCAAAACAAAGTATCTGCAGGTGTGCGTGTAAGTTTATGCAAAGCTTACAACAATGTGCTTATGGCCGGGCCATTTGCTGCCATCAATTTTTAGCATCAGTGATTTTGCCCGGATGCCTGTAACAGGTAACGGCAGATTTTTTTAGCGCAGGCAGGACCTTCGTATATAAAACCTGTCCACACCTGGATGAGATCAGCGCCGTTGTTTAATTTTTCCAATGCATCTTCACCTGTAAAAATTCCGCCCGAAGCGATGATGGGCAATTGTCCGCCAGTGCGCTGATGAATATAAGCAACTAATTCAGCCGATCTTGTTGCCAGCGGTTTGCCGCTTAGCCCACCATTTCCAATGGCTGTTATTTTAGCGGCAGGGGTCTGTAGATTTTCACGGCTGATGGTAGTATTGGCTGCTACAAGGCCATCCAGTTTTATTTCCATGGCAAGATCTATGACATCGTCAATTTGCGGTGTGGTAAGATCCGGTGCTATTTTCAGCAGCAGTGGTTTGGGGGATGGTTGCGCGTGGTTGATGGTTTGAAGATGTCCGAGTATTTTTTTTAAAGATTCTTTTTCCTGCAGCTCGCGTAATCCCGGTGTATTTGGTGAACTCACATTTACTACAAAATAATCCACGCAGTCAAACAACTCACGAAAGCAAATTTCATAATCTTTCCAGGCTTCTTCATTGGAAGTAACTTTGTTTTTTCCAATATTTCCACCAATGATCAGTTTATTGACTTGTTTGGATGTTTTGAGGTTCCATTCTTTTAAACGTCGTGCTATTACTTTAACACCATCGTTGTTGAAGCCCATGCGGTTGATCAGGGCTTTGTCTGCCGGTAAACGAAATAGCCTTGGCCTGTCATTACCTTTTTGGGGCAAGGGTGTTACGGTGCCTATTTCTACAAATCCAAAACCAAGTGCCTGGAGTTCGTTCAGGTACAATGCATTTTTATCGAAGCCTGCTGCAAGGCCAACGGGATTGGTAAAGTGGAGGCCCAGGAAATTTTTTTCCAGCCGCTGGCCCGGTAAGGAAAAACTTCGGCGAATCATGTTCTTAAAACCGCTTTGACAGAGGATTTTAAAACTTTGCATGGCAAAATGATGCACCGATTCAGCGTCAAAAAGAAATAAAACCTTTCTTACAAGAGTATACATAATTGGCACGCGAAGATAAAACCAAAATAATGAATGGATTTTTGTGGTTCCATTTCTGACTGTTAACTTTGGTTTATAAAGTTGCATAAACAACTTAATTCCAGGTGAGTTGTTATATTATGTATCAATAAATTTCATGTTATGCAGGAAGCTTATATCGTGGCAGGTTTCAGGACAGCCGTGGGTAAATCAAAACGTGGCGGATTTCGGTTTACACGCCCGGACGACCTGGCTATTGAGGTCATCAAGGGTTTGTTGACCTCCGTGCCTCAACTGGATGTAAAAAGGGTGGATGATGTGATCGTGGGTAATGCGGTGCCTGAGGCAGAGCAGGGTTTACAGGTGGGACGGATCATTGCAGCCCGCGCTGTCGGCATTCATGCACCGGGGATGACGGTTAACCGCTATTGTGCTTCTGGTTTGGAAACTATTGCTATTGCTACAGCAAAGATCCGCACCGGGCAGGCAGAATGTATTATTGCGGGGGGTACGGAAAGTATGAGCATGGTACCAACGGCTGGCTGGAAAACGGTACCTGCCTATTCAATTGCAAAGGACGAACCTGATTATTATTTAAGCATGGGCCTGACAGCGGAAGCAGTCGCAAAAGAATATAATGTCAGCCGGGAAGACCAGGACGCATTTGCATTTGGCTCTCATCAGAAAGCGATAAACGCTATCAAGAATGGTTATTTTAAACCCGGTATACTTCCCATAACAGTAAATGAAGTTTCCCTTGACGGAAAGGGAAAAAAACAACAAAAGAGTTATGTAATAGATACGGACGAAGGTCCGCGTGCCGATACCTCTAAAGAAGCTTTGGCAAAATTAAAACCTGCATTTGCAGCGGGAGGTTGTGTTACGGCCGGTAATTCTTCACAGACAAGTGATGGGGCCGCCTTTGTAATTGTGATGAGTGAGAAAATGGTCAACGAACTTGGTTTAAAACCAATAGCCCGGCTGGTAGCCTGTGCATCTGCAGGCGTGCATCCGCGTATAATGGGCATCGGCCCGGTAGAAGCCATACCAAAAGCATTGAAGCAGGTTGGAATGAACCAGTCACAAATCGATTTGATTGAATTGAATGAAGCGTTTGCATCGCAGTCACTGGCGGTAGTTCGGCAATTGAACCTCAACCCGGATATTGTCAATGTCAACGGGGGGGCTATTGCATTGGGCCACCCGCTCGGCTGTACCGGTTGCAAACTTACCATACAAATCACCCACGATATGAAACGGCTTGGTAAAAAATATGGCATTGTATCAGCCTGTGTGGGTGGTGGCCAGGGTATCGCAGGCATTATAGAGAATATCAATTGAGGGGCAACGATCTCTCTCCGCACGTATTGATTTAGGAATATTCCCCGGTTTTCAGATCGTAATTATACTGAGGGGAAACGTAGTTGCGTTATTTATTTCCACAATTTGTTTAGTGGCCTAAAGTTTGTTAAAGTTAGGCGGAATCATTTGTGACCATAATCTAATATTCAACCTAAATCAAAATCTCTCTTTATGAACAGACGAGATTTCCTGACTGCCCGCAGGCAAAATACCCGACTACATACAGCTTCTCCCAAACATACAGCAAGAACACTTTCCGGGCTTACGCCGTACAGTGGACCATGGACTGCTGAAGAAGTTGTGCATCTGCTGAAGCGCACCATGTTTGGCGCCAACATAGACGATGTGGCTTATTTCAAATCAATCTCCATGTCGCAGGCTGTTGATGAATTGCTTAATCCAATTGCATCATTGCCACTGCCTCCGGTAAAAGATTATGATACTACCGGCGCAGGTACACCAGATACCACTGTTGCACCCGGTGCTACTTGGGTAAACGATTATAATACTGACGGTACCATTCAAAGCAGGCGAAGGGCTTCTTTTAAAAAATGGGGTGTTGGTGTTATGCTCAACCAGGACAGGAGTATCCGCGAGAAGATGTCATTGTTCTGGCATAACCATTTTGCAACGGAAACAGTTACCATAGAAGATCCGCAAATATTATACAAGCACCATACCCTGCTGCGCACCAATGCACTGGGAAATTTCAAAGCACTCGTACGCGCAGTTACCATAGACCCGGGTATGTTGCGTTACCTCAATGGCTATTTAAATACCAATACTGCTCCTGATGAAAACTATGCACGTGAATTACAGGAGTTATTTACACTCGGAAAGGAAAACAATCCCAACTATACAGAAGATGATGTAAAAGCCGCGGCACGCGTACTGACCGGCTGGCGGATAGATTTTCCTACCGGCACTTCTAATTTCAATACCAATAAACACGATGTTACCAGCAAACAGTTTTCATCTTTTTACGGAAATGCTGTTATTGCCGGAAGATCAGGTGCAACAGCCGGCGACGCAGAACTGGATGACTTGCTGAACATGATATTTAACAAGAGCGTGGAAGTTTCGCAGTTCATTGTTAAAAAAATATACCGCTGGTTCTGCTATTACACAATTGATGCAACAGCTCAGGCAAATGTGATTGATCCTTTGGCGCAATTGTTCAGGGACAGCAACTGGGATATCAAACCTGTTTTATCAGCACTTTTAAAAAGTGATCATTTCTTTGATCCGTTAAACCGTGGTTGTGTTATCAAGAGCCCGCTGGAATTACTGGTGGAGCTTTGCCGCGAGTTTAATGTCACGTTTCCGGATAGCGTCAGTGAATATGCCGATGCTTACGGCATGTGGGATTTTATGCAAAACCAATCAACCATTCTGAACCAAAGTTTTGGTGATCCTCCCAATGTATCAGGCTGGCCTTCTTATTACCAGGTGCCACAGTTTTATGAATTGTGGATCAACTCCGATACATTACCCAAGCGTGAAAGGTTTACCGATACACTCATTGTAACAGGATATACCCGCAACGGAAAAACATTGAAGATTGATCCGGTTGCTTTTGCAAAAAAACTTTCCAATCCAGGCGATCCAAATGTTTTGCTAAATGATTCGCTGGCTATTTTATACCGGGTACCCTTATCCGATAATTCCAAAACGGTTATCAAAACAAATATTTTATTAAGCGGGCAGGCCCAGGACTATTACTGGACCAATGCCTGGAATGCCTACCTGGCCAATCCAACAGATATGGCGGCATTTCAAACGGTGTATAACCGCTTACGCGACCTGTATCAATATTTAATGAACCTGGCTGAATATCAACTGGCTTAATCTCTTAAATACCCAACTATGAAAAGAAGAGATTTTATAAGGAACACTATACCTGCTGCAACCATTTTACCCGCTATTGTCGGCGGCTTTTCTGTAAAAGCCTATGCAGCCGACAGCCCTTTGGTGCAGGCATTGATGGGGGCTACTACCGATACCGATAAAGTATTGGTATTGATCCAACTGAATGGCGGTAACGACGGGTTAAACATGGTCATCCCCATCGACGGCTATGGAAATTACTTTAATGCAAGGACCAATATTGCTATCCCGCAAAACAGGATACTTACATTAAACGGTAATGACAAAACCGGTTTGCACCCGTCTATGACAGGCATGCAAACATTGTTCAATGAAGGGAAACTTAATATTATCCAGGCTGTTGGTTATCCGTCTCCCAACTTTTCACATTTCCGGGCAACCGATATATGGATGAGTGCTTCTGATGCTGACCAGGTAGTGAATTCCGGATGGGCAGGTAGGTACCTGGCATCCGAGTTTCCCAATTACCCGAATGGTTTTCCCAATGCATCCATGCCCGATCCGCTTGCGATACAAATAGGTTCGATTACATCACTGGCCATCCAGGGACCGGCCATGAGTATGGGAATTAGCATAACCGATCCGACAAACTTTTATAACCTGATAGATGGTGTCATTGATCCGGCCCCGGATACGCCCTGGGGTAAGGAATTAAAATACATCCGTATGATAGCGCAATTGACCAAGCAATATGCGACTGTTATTAAAAATGCTGCTGCTGCTGTCACTACACAGGGTTCTTATCCTTCTTCCAATGACCTGGCTGCCCAGTTAAAAGTAGTAGCAAGGCTGATCAAGGGAGGATTGAAGACCAGGGTATATATGGTAAGCACCGGGGGATTTGATACCCACTCTGATCAAACCAACGCCACAGATAC
Organism: Chitinophagaceae bacterium; assembly: GCA_044223995.1. Lineage (GTDB taxonomy): Bacteria > Bacteroidota > Bacteroidia > Chitinophagales > Chitinophagaceae > JACMLD01. Next base: position 372,725 of record JBGALE010000002.1, on the reverse strand, counting down.
AACAGTTGGTAACCATGCCAACCTGCTTGCCAAGGTTTCCAACGCGATTAAAGCATTTATGGATGATTTGAAAGGATTGGGTGTAGATGATCGTGTGGTTGGTATGACCTTCTCTGAATTTGGAAGAAGGATCAAATCAAATTCATCTGTTGGTACCGACCATGGTGCGGCAGCGCCGGTATTTGTATTTGGTAAAAACGTTCGCTCGGGTATTGTGGGAACCAATCCTGCTATCCCAACTGGTGCGACGGTAAACGATAATATTCCTTTCCAGTACGATTTCCGGAGTATTTATTCATCGATACTCAGCCAGTGGTTCTGTGTTAACAGTACAGACTTGCAAACCATCATGTTTAAAAACTTCCAGAACATACCGCTTTGTGTGAATGGCGCCTGCGGCAGTACCGGGCTGGACGATATCTACCGTAATTCAGGTGAACAGCTAATCATCAACTATCCCAATCCATTTACGGAGTCAACAAGGCTTACGTTTAAAACAAAGGGCGGGCATACACTGGTGCACATCATTGACACCCTGGGCCGCTCGATCAGGACACTCACTGATAAGGAATATGCACCCGGCGTTTACAATGTCGACTTCGACAGCAGCGGCATGCCGGCAGGTGTTTACTATGCACGTTTCCAGAACGGGGCGGTGCAGCAGGTAAGGCCCATGCTGAAGGTGAGACAATAAAGAAGTTCCAGATAATTATATTACGCCCCTCAACAGAGGGGCTTTTTCGTTAGCTTTACCGGTATAAACAGGGACATGCAACTGGTTCGCCGTTTCCAGGGTCTATATAAAAATTTGCCTGTAAATCCCTGGAACAAAACTTATTAACCTAAACTTTCATTTTGTAACCCATGATCAATGTTTTTATCGTTGAGGATCATGAAATGTATCTCGAAGGGCTTTCACTCCTGCTGAAAAAGCAGCCGGACATTACGGTTACCGGTACCGCCATGAACGGCGCCGGACTCTTACAGGTGCTGCCAACCATCGAACCAGATATCCTGCTGCTGGATGCACACCTGCCGGATATGGGGGAGGAGGAATTGCTGAAAAATATTCGCGCTTCAAAACCTGGTCAGAAAATAATCTACCTTACCTTAATGCGGGGTACGCGCTTTATCCACAAACTGATAAAGCATTCCATTCAGGGATACATTTTAAAGAATGCACCTTTTGAAGAATTGCTGCAAGCCATTCACGCTGTGTATGACGGCGGCACTTATTTCAGTAAAGACATTGATATACTTGGCAAGGAAGATTTCAGGGACACATTAACACTGGAAGATGGAAAAGTAGGCGAGATTTTATCCAGGCGTGAAATTGAAGTGCTGAAACTGGTATGCAAGGAATTCAGCAATGCAGAAATAGCAGAAAAATTATTTTTGAGTGTAAGCACCGTGGAAACACATCGCAAAAACCTTATCTCCAAACTGGGTGTCAACAACACCGTTGGCCTTGTTAAATATGCACTGAAGAACAAACTGATTGATTAAATATTTTTCACAATACCAACCCGTCTGTTTGTGAAGTATCGGTTCCTCCTTGTTTCCTTCATGGTATCATTGTCAGCAATGTCCCAGCAGGCTGATACTAATTCACTGAAAGCACTGTATGACCGTTGTATTGAGTTGGATGAAGGAAAAGCAGACTCGCTCGCCTTTTACGCCGATTATATCTCGAAAGAAGCAGCACGGCTGCATTATGATAGGGGTGATGTATTGTCATTACGGTTGAAAGGCATCTCTGCCGACTTAAAAGGTAACTACGATACTGCTACCAAATATTATTTCCAGGCGCTGGATGCAGCAAGGAGATTGAAGACCATCAATTATGAATCTGCCGCTATTTCTGACCTCGCCTATTTGTATGAAAAAACGAAGCAAACGTTTAAAGCCCGGGATATGTACCTCGAAGCAGCCAAACTGGCTGCGAAATCAAACGATATCCACTCACTGGTTACTTCCTATATAAACCTTGGCGCTATTTACACGGAGATCAAATTGCCCGACAGCGGCCTGATGTATCTCAACGAAGGTTTGAAGATTGCGGAACCATATAAACAGCAAATGGACATCACCGCCTTTTATAATAATATCGGCAATGTTTATTTTCAGAAAAAGGAATATGACAAGGCGCTCTCTTATTTCCGGATGGGTTATGAACAAAACCTGACTGCCAACAACCGTGAAGGCATCTGGACGGTTTGCCTGAATATTGCGGAAACATTTATAGAGAAAAATAATTTTGATTCGGGGTATGTATATGCGCAAAAATCATTGCTGATTGCACAGGAGCTTTCGGCAAAAAGCAAGCAGGCCGATAGTTATGCGATGCTCGCCAAACTATACAGCCGTAAGGGTGACTATAAAGATGCATTCAACTTCCAGCAAAAATGGTATGAACTGGATACAAGTCTTGTCAATGAAAATACCAATAAAGCTATTGCTGGTTTGCAGGAACACTACAATGCCACGCAAAGAGAACAGGAAAACAGGTTGCTGCAGGAAGAAGTAGCTACTACCGAATTGCGCGCACGGACAACTACCTATCTCGCATTGGCAGCAGCCATCATTGCGATCCTGGTAGCGATATCGCTGATTCAAAAACGAAGGGCCAATAAAAAACTGCAGGAACAAAATGAATTGATTTCAAGGCAGAATGAGAAACTGGCCGAATTGAATTATGAAAAAAATTCACTGATCAGCATTGTATCACACGATCTCAGCAGCCCGTTTGCCACGGTAAAAATGTGGAGCCAGGTATTGCAATCCGAAAGCGGTCACCTGACGGAAGATCAAAAGAAAGCCATTGATCGGATACAGCAGGCTTCCACCAATGGGGAATCGCTCATACGTACCATCCTGGATGTGGAGAAAGCAGAAACCAACCAGCACAAACTGCAACTCGAGAACCTGGATTTAAAAGTATTCGTTGAAAACATCGTATCTGATTTCAAACAAAGCGCTTCCGGAAAAAATATTCAGATACATTTTGAAACAGCGGACAAACATGTTTATATGGTAACCGACCGGCACCTGATCAGCCGGATATGTGAAAACTTATTTTCAAATGCCATTAAATACACACCACCGGGAAAGAATGTTTGGATCAGCCTGGCAAACAGCAATGACGCTGTTAATATTAAAGTAAAGGATGAAGGGGTGGGTATCGATAAAAGCGATTTGCCCTTTCTTTTTTCACGCTACAGTAAAATATCCTCCAAGCCCACCGACGGAGAAGCTTCCACGGGATTGGGCCTTTCTATTGTTAAAAGAATTGTAGAAGAATTGAATGGAAGTGTTTTTTGCGAAAGCCAGCCGGGACAGGGCTCCCTTTTTACGGTTGTACTGAAGAAATAATCCAAAAGAATTCGTTAACGGGTAAGTTCGACACTTATTAAACCCTATTTTTGCAACCAAGTAGCAAATGACTTTTTGAACATACATCCTTCCATAAGACGAACGAGTGCGGCATTCCTGTTGCTGCTTTTTGCATTCAGTATAACGCCACGGAAGATACTGCATGACTGGGTTGCCAACCACAAAGACAGGGTTGAACAGGTTACAAAGGAAAATTCGGTACAGGCAAAAGCGAAAGGATTTAACTGTAACTGCGAAAGCCTGGTGGTGGTATCGCCATATACTGCTGTTAATACGCATATAGACTTTACTTCACCGCTTGTGTTTGCTGTAAAACAACAGCGGCCTTACAGCGATATATACACGGCATCTCTCTTTTTCTTCGAATTGCGCGGTCCACCTGCGGTTGTACGGTCATCAATGTGCTAAAAAAGAATTACTCATTGTATGACTTCAATGTAACACAGGCTGAACATTCAGTCACCTATCGCAATTCCATTAATTTTTTGAATAAATACAATGAAAAAGAGCTATCACTATATTTTATTTCTTATTGCATGTTCCATTTCCATTCATGTGTTGGCAAATGGAAGCAGCAACCTGCCCGGATTCAGCATAGCAGGAGATGAAAAAGCATCCCTCCAGGGAAAAGTAACAGATGCAAAAACGGGCGAAGTATTAAACGGCGCCACCATTTTTGTTCACGATATAAAGGCAGGTACTGTATCTAATTCGTCTGGCATATTTAAACTGACCAACCTGCCGCCGGGGAAATACCTGGTGGAAGTTTCCTTTCTTGGTTATAAAACGATTGTTGAAACGGTAGACATTGCCGGTGATGTTCAAATCAATTTTGCGCTGCAACCTACGGTGGTGGAAAATGAAACCATTACGGTGACAGGCGTATCTTCTGCAACCAGGGTAAAAAGAATCTCAACACCCATCAGCATTATAAAAAAGGAAACATTACTGGGAGGTGTTTCCAGTAATTTAATAGATGCGCTGACAAAAACACCCGGTGTATCACAGGTATCCACTGGCCCTGCCATATCAAAACCTTCTATTCGCGGATTAGGATATAATCGTGTTGTGGTAATAAATGATGGCGTGCGGCAGGAGGGTCAGCAATGGGGCGATGAGCACGGTATTGAAATAGATGAATACAATGTAAGCAAGGCGGAAGTTTTAAAAGGCCCTGCTTCCATCATGTATGGCAGTGATGCGCTGGCCGGGGTTGTCAACATTATTTCCGCGGTGCCGGCGCCGCAGGGTACCATTAAAGGAAATATATTTTCCAATTACCAGACCAATAACAAATTGTGGGGGTTTCATGGTGATATCGGCGGTAATCAAAATGGCTTTATCTGGGGCGCTTATGCTTCGTTCAAAGCCGCTGCTGATTATAAAAATAAATATGACAGCTATGTATTCAACTCAAAATTTAATGAAAAGAATATAGGGGGATATATTGGTTTAAATAAAAGCTGGGGGTTCTCCCATATACTGGTTAGCAATTTTGATCAGCACCTGGGTTTGATAGAAGGTGAAAGGGACAGCGCTACCGGAAAATTTGTCAAGCCGATTGATAACAATGGGGTGGAAGATGTAGCCATTGCTACGAACAGTGATTTTTCAACTACTAATCCATTGGTGCCGCGACAGCATATCCAGCATTTTAAAGTTACTTCCGACAATAGTTTTAACCTTGGGAGAAACCGTATGACCCTGACCGTTGGATACCAGCGCAACCAGCGGCAGGAATTTGGTAATATCCTTGACCCTGCAGAAAAAAACCTGTATTTCGATTTGCAAACGGTGAACTATAACCTGCAGTATCATTTCGCAGAAAAAAATAAATGGAAAACCAGTATCGGTATCAATGGTATGCAGCAATCCAACGCCAATAAAGGTGTGGAGCAACTGATACCTGAATACAGTTTGTTCGACATTGGCACATTTGTATTTACGCAGAAAACGGTTGACAAGGTTACTTTTAGCGGCGGAATACGATTGGATCAGCGTTCTGTTCATTCGCATGAGCTGATGGACGGGCCAACCATCAAGTTTGACGGGTTTGATAAGCAATTCACTAATATATCCGGCAGCGCCGGATTGAGTTATGAAGCCAGCAATGACCTCACACTGAAGTTTAATATTGCCCGTGGTTTCCGTGCGCCCAGTATACCCGAGTTGGCCAGCAATGGTGCACATGAGGGGACCAACCGCTTTGAATATGGATCGCAAAACCTGAAATCCGAAACCAGTTTTCAAATCGACGGCGGACTGGAAGTTAACAGTGAACATGTTTCCCTGGCAGCCAGTCTGTTCTACAATGCGGTCAGCAATTTTATTTATTACCGGAAACTATCGGCTGTTGGCGGCGGCGATTCATTGATCATTAATAACGACGGGCAGTTTTTTGCCTTCCGGTTTGATCAAAGGAATGCAAAGCTTTACGGCGCTGAGATAAACTTTGACATCCATCCGCATCCGTTGGACTGGTTGCATATTGAAAACTCCTTTTCTTATGTGCGCGGGCAATTGAGTGAAGCGCAGGATGGAAGCAGCAATCTCCCGTTTATTCCCGCAGCAAGATTGATAAACGAAGTGAGAGGAGATTTTTTTAAGAAAGGAAAATCAATTAAAAATGTCTATGTCAAGGGCGAACTGGATAATACGTTTGCACAAGACCATCCATTTACCGGTTTTGATACAGAGACAAAAACACCTGGCTACAGTTTGGTAAATATCGGCCTTGGTGGAGATATAGCATCGCAGGGAAAAACATTGTTTAGTATTTACCTGGCTGCGAATAATATTGGTGATGTCGCATATCAAAGTCATTTGAGCAGGTTAAAGTATACTGATGTAAATAATGTTACCGGAAGAATGGGTGTATTCAATATGGGAAGAAACTTTAGTTTCAAGGTGAACATCCCATTTAATGTGTCGGCGGGGAAATAACCGGCCAGATTAAAATTTACTATTGTAAGCCCGCGGTTGATGTTTGTATATAATAATATGTTTACTTTTACGTTATTAAACAGTTACTAACCCAATCTCATAGTGTTTTACACACGAAGGCCCCGCAAGGGGCCTTCGGTTTTTATGTAAAGGCTCCTTGCTATCTGCTCGTTGAATTGCATATTTTCGCTGGACAAAATAATCTATGGAAATTTCCATCAACACCCCGGCTTTGTTGTTTCCTGCCATTAGTTTGCTGATGCTGGCATATACCAATCGGTTCCTGGCACTGGCAAGCCTCATTCGTAATTTGTATTCAAAATACAAGGAACACCCTGATACCGGAAGTGTATTGAAGCAGATTCAGAACCTGCGGCTGCGGCTGAAACTGATCCGGTTGATGCAAATGTTTGGTGTACTCAGTTTATTCCTTTGCGTATTGAGTATGTTCTTTGTGTATGAAAGACTATCCGGCTGGGCCAATTCTTTATTTGCTGCCAGCCTGGTAGCGATGCTGGTTTCATTATTCCTTTCCCTCTGGGAAATACAGATAAGCACCCGCGCACTGGAGATTGAACTGAAAGACATGGAAGATGATCAGCCCAATACCATTATGGATTACCTGAAAAGTAAGTTCGATAAGGAAGATTAAGCCACCTGCAGGTTCTTCCGCTCGCCGATTTGCTGGCGCCACATCGCATAATACAGTCCTTTTTCTGCCAGTAAGTCTGTATGCGTACCCGTTTCAATGATATTGCCTTTTTCGAGCACATATATCTTATCTGCGTGCATAATAGTGGACAGGCGATGTGCAATCAATACGGTTATCTGGTTTTGCCTTGAAGACACCTCTTTGATCGTATCGGTGATTTCTTCTTCGGTTAACGAATCGAGGGAAGAAGTGGCTTCATCAAATATGAGCAGGCGTGGTTTGCGCAGCAATGCACGTGCAATGGATAGCCTTTGCTTTTCTCCGCCGGATAATTTCAGACCACCTTCACCAATCATGGTATCCAATCCTTTTTCTGCTCTTGCCAGTAAATTGGTACAGGAAGCTTTGTCCAGTACATCATGCAGTTCTTCATCAGCGGCGCCGGGATTAACGAAGACCAGGTTTTCCCTGATAGTACCGGCAAATAATTGTGTGTCCTGCGTAACAAAACCAATCTGGTTGCGCAGATCTTCAAAACTAATTTCGTTTTCATCCATACCATTGTATAGAATAGTTCCTTCCTGTGGACGGTAAAGTCCCACCAGCAATTTCATCAGTGTTGATTTTCCTGAACCGGATGGCCCTACAAATGCAATTGTTTCGCCATTGCGTACATCGAAGCTGATATTCTCGATAGCTTTTTGCGAAGCAGCCCTGTGTTTGAATGCTACATTTTTAAAACTGAGTTCTTTGATTGGACCGAGGTGACTGGGTTTTTCCGGGTATTTCTCCGGTACTTTGTTCATCAGCTCGTGAAAATTGTTCATGGAAGCTTCTGCTTCGCGGTAAGAAAGAATAATGTTTCCAATTTCCTGCAACGGGCCAAAGATGAAGAAGGAATAAAACATCAGTGCCATTACCTGCCCTACGGTTAATTTATCCCTGAATACCAGCCACAGCAAAGTGAACATAATAACCTGGCGGAGAAAATTGACAAATGTACCCTGTATAAAACTGAGGGTACGGATGCTTTTTACTTTCCGCAATTCAAGACCCAGTATTTTATAGGTATTCTTGTTCAGGCGATCAATTTCCTGTTGTGTCAGGCCAAGGCTTTTCACTAACTCGATATTGCGCAAGGATTCGGTAGTGGAACCTGCGAGTGAGGTTGTTTCTTTTACAATTGTCTTCTGGATGATTTTTATTTTCTTGCTCAGCAGGCTCGTAAGAAGCGCGAGTAATAACATACCGCCTAAGTAAATGGGCATGATGGACCAGTGGAGGCGGAATGAGTAAATGGAAACAAACACCACACCGACGATGATACCGAACAATACGTTGATAAATGAAATGATGAACTTCTCTGTATCTGTTCTCACTTTAGTCAGAATGGACAGTGTTTCACCGCTTCGCTGGTCTTCAAACTCCTGGTAGGGAAGTTTCATGGAGTGCTGCAGGCCATCGGTAAATATTTTGGCGCCGAATTTTTGAACAATCACGTTGCCGAAATAATCCTGGAATGCTTTGGCAATTCTTGACACCATGGCTACGCCAATCAGCATGCCCAGCATGCCAATGACACCCCATATATAGTCACTTCTGGAGAAATTATGCGGATGAACGGCGTATTTATCAACCATGTTTCCGAAAATCCAGGGATCCATCATGGAAAATACCTGGTTGATGGCTGCCAGTATCAGTGCGAGCGTTATCAGCCATTTATAGGGCTTAAGATATTGCAGTAATATTTTCATAATGCTTAATTCGGGTTGTGTGGTGCATTTGTATAACCAGCAAACGCCGTACAAGTTCGGAAAAAATGCCAAGATTTCATTTCAAATAACGGGCTGGACTAACTGTAACCGGCTTTGACCCGGTCAAAACCATTTAATATGCGATCAGTTGGAAAAGTAATTGCAATAATGACGTAAAACTATCAGAAGTTAGTTTTCATGTTGCTATCCTGCCCAGCCTTCCCTGTCAAGACTGCGGTATTGAATGGCTTCAGCCAGGTGCTCGGGTTTAATCTCGCCGCTGCCTGCAAGATCGGCAATGGTGCGGCTGACTTTCAGGATACGATCATAAGCCCTTGCAGATAAATTTAATTTGTTCATAGCGGCCTTTAATAAATTTTGTCCTACAATATTGATCACACAAATTTCTTTCAGCATTCTTGAACTGATTTGTGCATTGCAATAGATGCCCGGATAATTTTTGTACCGCTCAGCCTGTATATTTCTTGCTGCTATCACACGTTCGCGAATCTGTTCGGAACTTTCTTCTTTTCTTTCAGCGGAGAGTTCATTAAAAGGCACAGGCGTTACTTCCACATGTAAATCGATGCGGTCTAGTAATGGCCCCGACACTTTATTAAGGTATTTCTGTACAGCGCCCGGCGGACAGGTACAATCTTTTTCCGGGTGATTGTAAAATCCACAGGGGCATTCCTGCGTTGCCTTGTTCCCGATTTGAAATTTCTGTACCTAAACCGTTGGGAGACAGATATATTTCAAACCCAACCACGATAGGAGAGAAATTAAGAAATAGAAGGTTGGAACTTCATTTGCTCCAAAGGGAGGTTGCACAAAAGATAGGGGTATCAGAAGATTCAGTAACAAATTGGGAGAAAAATAGAGGTAATCCCTCTGTTCGGCACTATCCAAAAATCATTGAATTTTTGGGGTATGTTCCTTTTGAGATTGATACTTCAACTTTGGGTGGGAGGATAAAGCTATATCGATATATGAAGGGGATAAGCCAGGAAGAACTTGCGGAGGAATTAGGTGTTAACGAATCGACGGTTTTTAATTACGAGAATGGTAGGCATAAACCTGCGGCCAAAATACTAAGAAAATTGCAGGGATTACTTACCTCATTTACCGAGCAAATTAAGTTTACATAGCCCGCATGTTTTTTGCGGGCTTTTCTTATCAAAATTAAATTTTTGAGCGGTAGTAAAATAAATGAGGCATGCGAGGATTCAAAAATAATTCGATTTAAATTTAAGAGTTCTAATATATCTATAACCTACTCCATCCTACCATAAAAACTATAAAACTGTTTAGTCTAAAAGACTTAAATAAAAATGAGCTATCTCGAAAATGCAAATGCTCTGCACCAGTATAGAATTTAGGAAAAACCTAAAGAAAATATAAGAAGAGCATTTGATTTACAGATGGAGTAGGTTTTTATGTTTATCCTTCACAATCTTATTAATATCCGCCGGGTTTTCGAAATGATTTCAAGATAAAATACATTTGCCAACCTACCCGTTGCAGAGGTTCTAACCAGCGTCATAGAGTTTACTCTAGTCCTCTTGACAGAAATCTGTTTTGGACGATCGGTTTTAAGGACTATGCCCCATGCTGGTTTAAATACCATTGTGGTTGTTAGATTCAATCGAGAGTTCATAAGGGTAGGTTTTATTTTGAAGCTTCATTCTTTATATTTGTCAGCTTGCCCTTCGGTTCATCTATTCGTTGCTGTAATTTTAAGAATTAATATGTAAGGTAGAAAACTGAGCACCAGGTTTTGAAATTATTGTTTACATTAGGAAATACCTATTGAGTAAGCTAGGCAAATCATGGTGCGTAAAGGGCAAGTTCTTAATAATTTATTGTTTATGAAATACAATTATTTTATTGGTGTTGATATTTCAAAGAAAACACTGGATTGTACACTGCTAAAAGGTCACGAATTCGTAGAACACAAAAAGATAGCGAACACCAAAGGCGAAATTGGAAAATGGCTGGCCAGCATCATGACTGAACACAGAGCAGGTGGAAAGAAAACCCTTTTTTGCGCTGAACATATGGGCACCTATGGCAGGACTTTAGTGAATGTCATCACTGGCAAGAAACTTCACCTCTGGTTACCATCAGCCTATCATATAAAACACTCCCTTGGATTGCAGCGGGGCAAAAGCGATAAAATTGATTCCATTAAAATTGCACAATTCGCGCAAGCCAATCAAACCAAAGTAAGGTTACATATGAAGGCAAGACCTGTTATTGAGGAATTAAAAGCCTTACGCTCTATCAGGGACAGGATAAAAGACTCAATTATTAAACTTGGGCAGGCGCTAAAAGAGGAAAAGGATTTCGTTGCCAAAGGTGTACTTAAAAGGCTGACTGAATTTACGAAGGAAAGTTCCAAAGCACTGAAAGAGGATTTAAAGAAAACTGAACAACAGATTTTGACGCTGGTTCAAAATGACAAGCACTTAAAGGCATTGTTTGACTTCACTACCTCAGTACCAGGAATTGGGAAAGTCCTAGCAACGGAAATACTAATAGCAACCAACGAATTTAAAAACTTCGACTCACCCCGGAAATTTGCGTGCTACTGCGGAATTGCGCCATTCACATATTCTTCAGGGACAAGTCTGATGACAAGGGCAAAGGTCTCTCATAAAGCTAATAAACGGCTAAAGGCGTTGCTTCATATGTCGGTAGTATCTGCATTAAGACACTCAAGTGAGTTTAAAGATTACTTCAAACGTAAAAAAGCCGAAGGTAAGCACGGCTGGTCAATAATGAACGCTTTAAAGAACAAGATAGTTCACCGGGTGTTTGCATGTGTAAGAGATGGCAGAGAATATTCTGTCAATCATAGTACTGAGGCGCACTGCTAATGTTTATTAGCGAACAGTAGAAGTTCGGGGTATTAAAACGACTATTTCATTAAAAAGGAAGCTGTTGTTGCTGGCCTTTGTTCTTTTGCTCAGCTTGCTTAAGGACTTCTAAAGAAGTAGGGATTTTCATTGTTTTGCCCTCCAAAACATCTTTTATACTAACCACCTGAATTTTGGGATAGGTTTGTCCAAACATTACATTATTGTACATGCCATATTTTTTGCTTTCTTTGGTTAAATTTTCCATGGGATAAAGAGTTAATAAAACCCCCATTACTGCACCTTCCCGTTCGATTGTCCCATTAAGATCCCTTATTACCGATGGGGGAAGAGTTTTATTAGATTTTACACTGAAGATTATTTGCTTGTAGTCCCTTTGAACTTTTGTATCAAAATCTAATAAGTAAGCTATTCCGTCTATTCCACCATCGGCTCCTTTTTTTTCGTTAATTATGGCTCTATTGGATGAATAAGTTAATATTGCCCATTTTTCAAATTCTTTTCTTGTTCTATCATCTGCTTTATTCGCCAAAGCCAAAGCAGACTCGAAATCTTCTGGTACACCGGTTAATTGTATTTTATTGAGTGTTGTTCCTCCGAAGTGTTCTTCCAAACGTTTTAGGATTAGAGATATGCTTTGATAAGTAATATCTATTCCTATCCAATTTCTATTTAACCTTTCGGCCACCGCAACTGTAGTCCCGCAGCCACAATATGCGTCTAAAATAATATCCCCCTCTTTACTGCTAGCTTTGATAATTCTTTCTAATAATGCTTCAGGTTTTTGAGTAGGGTATCCAAGACGCTCTGCAGCCTGGCTATTGATCAGTGATATGTCATTCCATATATTACCTAAAGGTTCTCCTTTATCATTTTCAGGTCTGTGCTTTCGAAAAGGCTTGCCATTTGAAGACCAGCCAAGATTGTTTTGTTTGTCGATTTCTTTTAATTTGCTTTTTTCAACACGCCACCCATATTTATCAGGTGTGTATCCCTTATACTCATATACTAGATTTGGTCTTTCTCCCATACTGGCACCCCTGATAATAGGGCCGTCGGTGAACCTGCCAAATTCATCAAAGCGGTCATACTTCTTTTCCAGTTCTTCCTTTGTGAGCGGTCGCCTAATAGAATCGATGTTTAAATAAGAATCTTCTGTTTTTGTATAATACAATATGGTGTCAGTGAAAGCGCTGTACTTTTTGTTATCGAATTGGGAGCCTTTTGGATTAGTTGAACGAACCCAAATGATTTCATTTTGAAAATTACCTTTTCGCGCACAAAAGATTGAGTCTAGTATGATTTTAAGATAATGACTGGCGGATGAATCGCAATGCATATAGAAACTCCCAGTTGGCTTTAATACTCTGTGTATTTCAGCAATTCTTAAAGTCATACTAACCAAATAAGCCAGTAGAGAACCTTTTCCTAAAATTTTTTCTAGACCTATTATAAGATTAATACTTTGTTTGCTAAATACCCCATTAAAATTATTAATAATTTCCTCGAACCCTTGGTCAGAGATTATGTCCCAAGTCCAAGTGTCAACAAAAGCTTGAGCTTGTGCTTTGTCTTCTCTACCGATGTTGTTATATATTTGATTGTAATTTCTTTTTGAATTAAAGGGTGGGTCTATGTAACACAAATCAACCGTTTCATCCTTAATGTACTTGCGTAGTATTTCTAAATTATCTCCGTAATACAATTTGTTATTACGGAGTTCTTTTATAGATTGTGACGGGATTTTGATAAGGGATTTGCTTAATCTAGGAACCTTTGGTTCAGATTTTTTGCGTTTCATGGAAAAGGATATTGGTTACTGACAACGCAAATAATAGATAGTTTATTGTGTAGCTTAGTTCTTTACCAACAAACTTCTTACAATCGTCACCAATTAATCAGTTGTGATTTGCTTTCAAATTATTGTGTAGCTTAGTTCTTTACCAACAAAATGGTTGGTGGTCGATCGTGCGGTTTAGTTGTGATTTGCTTTCAAATTATTGTGTAGCTTAGTTCTTTACCAACACAACAATGCGAATGTTGTTTTTACCACTGGTTGTGATTTGCTTTCAAATTATTGTGTAGCTTAGTTCTTTACCAACGCCGGTATCTTCATTGCCTACCAGCTTTAGGTTGTGATTTGCTTTCAAATTATTGTGTAGCTTAGTTCTTTACCAACAATAAAAACGGGCTGTGTAATAATCCTGGGTTGTGATTTGCTTTCAAATTATTGTGTAGCTTAGTTCTTTACCAACGCAGGGTTGGTGCAGCGAAGATGAATGCAGGTTGTGATTTGCTTTCAAATTATTGTGTAGCTTAGTTCTTTACCAACATTTTTTTTGCCACCTGCTTTGTTGTATGGTTGTGATTTGCTTTCAAATTATTGTGTAGCTTAGTTCTTTACCAACCTTTGCCAGCAAACCAGTAAGCAGTATAGCGTTGTGATTTGCTTTCAAATTATTGTGTAGCTTAGTTCTTTACCAACATAAACAAACCATGGCCAACCTCGATTGGGTTGTGATTTGCTTTCAAATTATTGTGTAGCTTAGTTCTTTACCAACTCTCTGATCCCTGGGACATTGGCCTTGATAGTTGTGATTTGCTTTCAAATTATTGTGTAGCTTAGTTCTTTACCAACCAAAAGAACTGGATGCAACATAAGTTGCAGTTGTGATTTGCTTTCAAATTATTGTGTAGCTTAGTTCTTTACCAACTTCCCTGCTTATATAAAGAGGCCTGGACGGTTGTGATTTGCTTTCAAATTATTGTGTAGCTTAGTTCTTTACCAACTTCATACAGCATAAAAGAAACACACTGACGGTTGTGATTTGCTTTCAAATTATTGTGTAGCTTAGTTCTTTACCAACAATCATTTTAAACAGCAGGCCAGTTTAAGAGTTGTGATTTGCTTTCAAATTATTGTGTAGCTTAGTTCTTTACCAACAATATTCTTTTTTCTAATGTCAGTAATTGGTTGTGATTTGCTTTCAAATTATTGTGTAGCTTAGTTCTTTACCAACGATATGAGAAAAGTTAATGGCCAGCCTGCGGTTGTGATTTGCTTTCAAATTATTGTGTAGCTTAGTTCTTTACCAACTTTTTGAAATTCTTCAGTTAGAATGGATAGTTGTGATTTGCTTTCAAATTATTGTGTAGCTTAGTTCTTTACCAACAAAAACAAAAACATGAATTACAACCTACTTGTTGTGATTTGCTTTCAAATTATTGTGTAGCTTAGTTCTTTACCAACACGAATCGGCTAAGCGGTTGATTTTAATGTATTTGAACTAAGTTTTACAATTAAAAAAATGCCCTAAAGGGGCATTTTTTTCTTCCTAATTTTTAGAAAAGTTCTAATTGCTGTATGGTTTCCGGGGCTTCCACCAAATCATGTCCTCTGAATATTTCCATCATCCCAAACTGCTTATCAGTAACACACATAATGCCTACGTGTCCCTTGGGAGGTAAAATTGTCTTAACTCTCTTGATATGAACATCTGCATTTTCACGGCTGGCGCAGTGGCGGAGATAAATACTGAACTGAAACATCTGGAATCCGTCAGCTAAAATGTCTTTGCGGAAGCGGGCATATATTTTCCGCTCCTTTTTGGTTTCTGTTGGTAGGTCAAAAAATACTATTACCCACATAATTCTATAGGCATTAAGTCTTTCAAACATTATTGGATATATTACATTTCAGGATACAACAATTTCCTTGTAGTTCCCTCGAAACATTTAGCCAGTGATGCAGTAGTGCGTTGAACGGCATTCATCAAGGGACTCTTCTTACCGTCAATTGTAACGTCAAGAGCCGGTACTTCAAGCAAGGCCTTTTTCATAGACGGGCTTATTTCCAAATTCTTACCATTACTGCGAATGATTTGATATACAGTTAAATCAACATAAGGGCGGTATGGCTCCATTATATCGTCAGCCAAACAGTAAGCATTATATTGGTTGCGGTGATGAATACCTAATGTCGGCAGTAATCCACTTGCTACCAAACTCCTTGCTACAAGTGCACGAAGAATTGCATATCCGTAATTCAATAAATTATTTGGAGGAGGACCATAACGCTCTCTCCTGAATTCCAGAAAATCTGGGAATACCCTTTTCCAGTAATAGGCGGCAGCTTGCGCCTCGCAATTATCACTGTCATCACTTTTTACGGAGGCGGCAAGATTCAACAGAGTCTTATTTTCTTCACGCCGAAAGGCTAGCATAGCAGCTTGGTTAGCTATTTTAGCTACTACGGTTTGCTGCCAAAGTTGTTTCTTTAGAGGAACTGACGCTTCAAGTTGAGCCTGGTGTTTTTGACTTTGTAAGCTATTGCCATCCAGATTGAGCATCATACCGGTAGGGTGGTGAGTAGTGTCACAGGTTATTAAAGCAGTATTATTGGCAAGTAGTTTTGCCATCAATGCCTGTGTAATAGTGATTTGCTGGTGGTCAAGAATAAGAATACCAATATCTTCTATTGGAGAGGTTTTGGTTTCGCCGGTATCATGCATCTCTATTACAAGTTGCTCATTGGTCGTTTTCAGATAGGCGGGATTACCAAAATAGAGTGTCCGCTTTATCATAGGTTTAAGGTTTGAGCTTTATAGTAACGCCGAAGTAGACAATTTATTTTTGATACACGGCTTAACTATTATGCTCAACCTCAATAATTTCTCCCAAATGATTTAACCTGACTTTTGTTGCTTTTTGTAACTCTTTTGGAGATCGGTATCTTCTAAGTGCGAATGGCTCATTTCTTTCCAGTGATGTTTCATATTGGTGTCTGAAAAAATAATCGCCTTTAGATATCTTTTGAACTCTATATAAATGGCAAGCGACTAAACTTCTGTTTTTAGAAGAAAAGAAATCGATTTCGCGAGGGTCAAGATCAAGTACAAATAAATCGTTTATCTGCAAAGATGTATAAAATTTCCAGCCATTTTCATCTGGGGTCTTGTCTATAATAGGGTAGATAGTGCCGGTGGTTTTCAAATTCAGCAAGCATTGTTCTACAGCGTACCAGAAGGGAACTATTTTCTCTTTAAAATTACCATTACCATCGGTGTAGATAATCGCATGGTGATTTCCTTTTGTATATGCAAAACCTTCTCTTACCTGCTGAAGATTACCTTCATCAAATACAGTTACATTCTTTATAGGAATTGTCTTCGCTGAATCAAGAAAGAGGGGATTCGATATATAATCTTTAAATGCCTCCTTAATACTCCCTGAATCACTAATTCTATCCTCCAATAGTTGTTTTATTTTTTTGTCTACGACTTTTCCAATTTGAGCGGCGGTTATATTTTCTGAGACAGGGACTCTTTTGGTAAACTTCCTGTCCCAGATATGGACATCCTTTAATTCAACTCCTTTATAAATAACAGGGTTTTTATCAAGTTTTTCAAATGCCTTTTTTGGGTCATTGTTGAATAAGGCTAATCGATCTGTGAGTAATTGTTTAACCTCTTTGTTAACAACAAGTTCCAAGGAGTTGAATTTTTTATCAAGAGGTACTTTGTGTTCCTTATACCATTTCATTTCTCCCATAATTGTATCCTCATGAAGTGAGCCCCTGGGTACCCATGTTTCCTGTGCTTTCGCGCCTTCTTTTGTTTTCGCCTTATTGGTTTTCCTGCTCAACACTTTGCTATTTGGCTTCTTAAAAGAAACAAGGATATTTTCTAGCTGTTCCTTGACCCTTCCTCTTAAATCAGAAAATGGCTCTGGGATATTTAATGCACTTCCTTTTAATGCCGAATAGGATTCATGTTCCTTATTTAAGTTATTTAGCTTTTGTATTATCGAATGGCTGGTTAAAGCAACAAGGATTGCATCAACGGCATGGTGTCTGTGGTCATCCCGTTTGGAAAAATCTTTGATTCTTTCAATTTCCTTGTCTTTTCCCTGGTCATCTTTTATTGTTATTTTCTCAGTTTGATTTACACTTCTGTACTTTTCAATATTAAGTTCCTCCATAACATGCTTTAGCCCCCATTTCTCTCTCAGGAAATCTGTTACTGAGCCGGTAGTGGTTGTTACTTTTTGACAAACATCCTTTAAAATTTTTACTGCTTCTCTGCTTATATACTGTGTGTCCTTGATCTGACGATCTATGAAATCTGAGGGTATTTCTTCCCCAGGGCACAAGAGAGTATCTCGTTTTGTTTTGCTTATTTTCGCCTGGTCAAATAATCTGTTAACCGTATCAACGTAATCATTTAAGAATTTATCACCCTTTGTTTTTATGTAGTCGTATGCAGTTCGCTGCCCTTTAAGTGTATTCTCAGATTCGAATGCAACAATATAGTTACTCATGTTGTTGCTGAAACTTCTTGATTTCGGAAGGATGTGTTCAATTTCAGTTTTTCCGTTGTAAAGGTCAGTAAAGCCAATGGTCTTGCCTGAATATAGACATCGCTGTTCGGTTTCTTCCCAGAGTCTGTGCCGTAATAGGTCCCTTGCATTTACTCTTTTAAATCCATGCTCCTTTAAAAGCCGCTGACGAATGCCTTCATTTTTTCTGTTGAGATCCTTGTTGAGTTTAGTGATTTTTTGCCTTTGCTTCGCATTATTTTTTAACTCTCTTGCCAGCTCAACCCGTATTTCATCAGGCCTGCCGTATTTTGAAATAATAGTATTGACAACGTTAACCACTTGGTTAAGTATCTGCTCTGCCACGGGATTACGTAAAGTATTCGGCTGAACCAATTCTAATTTTTCTTTGAGAATTCTTTCCCGATCCAGCCCAATATCGCCGACGTGATCATATCCTACCTCCTTACAAGCTTTATCATAATGAAGGCCGTCATGCAGATGAGGTAATAGCCTTTTTATGGCTTTAGCGCTAACATTTCCAAAATCAGCGGTGTATCCAGTTTTGCTTGCAATAATTTTTGCCTGAGGTTCGCTGAAGGGAAAGTGTTTTAGCAAGGTATTGATCACATCATTTTCTGTTGGTAAAGAGTAAGTAATATGCCACAGTTGCCATAATCCTCCCTTTTCCTCTTCTTTTGTAAGGGGGTTATAAAATAGAAAATCTGACGGTTGCTCAATCTCTGCTGAGGAAAGAGCGTAGAAAAGTCTTAATAGCGTTTTGTTTCCTTCGATGTCATCAAAATTCAAGTAATAGTCCTTCGGAAGGGTAAGCAGTTTTAAAATTTTTGGTCTTGTAAGTGTTCCCCTGGCTGAAAGTTCTTTGGGATTGTGAAGAGCTTCAAATAATTTGATCCTTTGCGCAGGGGTGGGTCTATAAACCTCATTAGCTGGTGATTTAGCTTCAAGGTTGTTAAGTTGTTGCCAAATTCTGAATACCTGGAAAAGAGGAGAGGATTTAGGTGCAACCTTCTTTAGAGGCTCAAAGCGACAGTTGGAAACAAGATGTTTGGCGCTCCTTAGTGGTCTTTGGTAATAGATAATTTCATTTCTGATCCTTTGGTACAGTGTGCCTTTATTGTATTCACCTGGGCCGCCTGTAAGAACTTCGGGATGATATTTTTTCTGGCATTGCCAAATTGTATCAAACTCTTTTATATACTCTTTCCTGGGGAATATGTTTTCTTTAATTCTGTAAAACGGGTTTGTAGTGAGTAGTTGATAAAAATAACCTCCAATTGTCGTGTCTTTCACTTTCTCATCAAGGTCTTTTATTTTGTTTAAATAATCACTGCTGGTTTCTTCATCACTTTGTGATTTTCGGTTACTGAGAAAACCTCTTCTCTGATTAAGATGGTAAAACACCCTCCCAATTTCATATAGCTCTAGTCTTTGTTTTGTGGCATCATTTCTAAGTGCATAGAGTTCAAGCACAGTTGCCCGATACATCAAATCTTCATCAGGCATCATGTTAAATTCAGTTAATACTTCAATGAGTTCCTGCTTCCTGTGTTTATATCTGTTGTTTAATCTTCGTATTCCTCGCTTTGTTGTTCGCTCAGCATTTTTCGACGCTGAGTTACCAGTATAGAATTTACCGTGAAAATTTGGGTCTTCAGTGACAATCCTGACCCCGCTTGTGATGATTTTAGAACCCTTATTTTTTTCATCTGCAGCTATAATAGCAAAGCCCACAGAGTTGACTCCTATGTCTAGACCTAATATTTTTTTCATGTGCGGTTTCGGTTAATGGTTACAAATGAAAATTTAAAAAGATTTACTGAGAATCTGGAAAAAGAATTATTTTAGTGCTGAAGCAAATCACAATAAGGATTATTCCGTTGTGAAAACATTTACTGCAGTCCCGCCTCGGCGGGATTGTTGTTTTCGCTGGATGCTGACATTTGCACAAATGAAGAATATTGAGCTTTTGGTTAATACTTAATCATGAAATCTATTTTGGCTTTGGCATCCCAAGTAAAACCCAATGCTACAAAAAGTAACAAACAAGTATACAAATGATAGAAATAAAGGCTGGCAGAGGAAGCAAAAAGGATAAAGAACTAAAGACAATTCTTAATTTGCATTCTTCAAGTTTCATTTTTGATAACCTGGTTATATTCAAGGAGAAACTGTAACAATCACCTTTGTCCCCTGCCCGGGTTTACTTTGTATTTCAAGGGTACCAGACATCATAGATGCGCGTTCTTTCATGCCGAGAAGACCCAGTGATTTTTGCTGGTCATTGATGTCAAATCCCTTGCCATCATCTGAAATACTCAGCAATAATTGCTTCTCCGGGGTAACTGTCATGTATACCGTCACCAGCTTAGCAGCCGAGTGACGTGCAATATTTGTTAGTGTTTCCTGAAAAATTCGGAACAAACCGGTAGCAACAGATGGATCGATAGCCAGATCTACAGTTTCGTTACTAAAGTTCACCGGGATACCTGAGCGTTTGGCAAACTCGCTGCTCTGCCATTCCAAAGTCGCCCCTAAGCCGATATCATCCAAAATGCTCGGCCGGAGGTCTTCAGCAATTTTCCGGATGGATACAACCATTTCATCCAGGTACTTAGAAATCCCATCCAGTTTTTGCCCTACAAGGATTGGTTTGATTTGGGTACGGACCTTTTCTTTAAGCCCGGCAACATCCATTTTTAAACCTGTAATTTGCTGACCCAGCTGATCATGAATCTCTCGGGCAATTCTTTTTTGCTCTTCTTCGCGGATATGCTGATGACGCGCTGAAAGACTTCGTAATTGTTCGTTTAATAGTTGCAAATCCCGCTCTTTGTCTTTCCGTTCAGTAATATCCAGGCCAATAACAATCAGGCAGGCCTGGTCGCCGTAAAGAATGGCTGATCCTGAAAAATAGTAAGGAATCATTTTGCCGTCCTTTGTAAGCAGGAGGGATTCTGTTTCTGCGAATCCAAGAGAATATACGGATTGGATCCACCTGGTAATGTGCTTTCTTTGGCCGGGTTCAAAAAAGTCTTCCGGGGCCATATTTAAAATTTCCCGGTTTGAATAACCGGTGACCATCCGGAAATTGTTATTACAGCGTACCAGTTTTCCCTGTTGATCATAGAGATAAAAAATTCCCGGAAGGCTGTTGATGATGGAGTCGGACAACTCTTTTTCTTTTTTCGAATTTTCTTCGGCCTGTACCATTTCCTTTCGCAACCTTTTTTTCTCCACTGCCTTTGTGATTGCAGCGGGCAAACGCGTGAGGTTGGTTTTTAGAATATAGTCGTCAGCCCCCTGCTGCAGTATAGTCACTGCAAATTCTTCTGAAACCGTGCCGGTAACCAGGATGAAAGCGCTGTCGGGATTTTTGAACCGGATCATTTTGAGGGCTTCCATCGAGCTATATTGCGGCAACGCATTGTCTGCCAGAACCGCATCATATCCGTTGTCTTTAATGGCCTCCAGGAATTCTTTTTCATCACCTGCTATCCGGGCCTTGAAAGAAAGCCCAGATTGGCGGAGCAGTCGCTGAATCAATTCAGCATCGGCGGGATCATCTTCCAGGAGTAGTAATTTTAATTCCCGTATCATAATTTAAAAATTGTGGATGATAGTAATAAAGTTTTTTATAGGAGAGCATCAGGTCTTTGATTCATAATGAGCCAGTATAATCCTAATTCTGCAATTGCTTTGCTAAACGACTCAAAATTCACTGGCTTTACTATATAACTGTTGACACCGAGTTTATAACTTTCAATAATGTCTTTTTCTTCTTTTGAAGAGGTAAGCACCACCACGGGAATCATCCGGGTGCTTGCATTGGATTTTACCTGGCGCAGGATTTCAAGGCCATCTACCTTTGGTAATTTTAAATCCAATAAAATCAATTTGGGGTGCAAATGTTTTTTGTTGCCTGCATAGTTACCCTTTGAAAAAATAAAATCCAGTGCTTCTGCGCCATCATCGATATGCAGGAGCTCGTTGGCTAAATTATGTTTGCGCAGGCTTCTGATTGTGAGTTCGGCTTCGTGCGGGTTGTCTTCAATGAGAAGAATTTCAATATTGTCTTTTTCCATTGTAGTTTATTTATAAAAGCTGATTATTTTCTGTTATAACGATTTCGTTTGCTGGACGGGAAGGCTGAAATAAAAGGTGGCACCTTTATTTGCTTCGGCTTCTGCCCATACACGTCCGCCGTGCCTGGTGACTATTCTGTGAACCAGGGCCAGGCCTACTCCAGTACCTTCAAATTCTGTTATTTTATGCAGGCGTTGAAATACGCCAAATAGTTTATCTGCATATTTCATATCGAACCCCACCCCGTTATCTTTTATGGAATAGGTAATGTCAGCAGGGTTTTTAACCGAGTTGATTTCTATTAAAGGCCGTTCCTGGTTTGCCGAATATTTTACAGCGTTTGAAATAAGGTTGATCCATACTTGCCGAATGAGGCTGCTGTCAGCGTCTGCCGGCTCAAGCTTTGTTTTCTGTATACTATATTCTTTAGTTCCGATAGAAAACTGGTCTGCAATAACAGACTCGACCAGCCGGTTCATATCGACACGGTGAAGCGTCATTTCTTTTCGCCCCATCTTGGAAAGATTAAGCAGATCATCTATCAACCGACCCATTTTTCGCGTATTATCGGTGACAATGCCTAGTAACCGGATTCCCTCATCATCCAGTTTGGTGCTGTAGTCCTTTACAATTATTTCCGTATATCCATCAATGATACGCAGGGGTGCCCGCAGATCATGAGAGACAGAGTATGAGAATGCTTCCAATTCCTTATTCAACGCATCAAGCCGCTCTTCGGCTTTTTTTCTCTCTGTGACGTCTATCATTGCGGTCAGGAAACAATCGCTGCCATTGATACTGACGGCATGAGCAGAAGTGGATACCCACCTGATATCTCCGTTGCCGGAAGATACTTCCATTAGTATATCTGTTGCAATGCCATTTTCTTTGAGGGCGGTCATCATTACTGCGCGATCTTCCGGACGAAGTATCAAATGGAGGTCGAGAGAAGTTTTGCCAATAATTTCCTCCTTTGTAAAACCGCAGAACCGGGCGAAATTATCATTGACTTCAATGTATTTGCCTTTCGCGTCGGCAATAGTATTCATCACTGGGCTTTGATAAAATATGGTGGAAAACATTTTTCGGTTGGATTCCATCTTCTCTTCTGCCCTTTTACGTTCAGATACGTCGCGGATAGCAGCTGATACCAGGACCCCCTCTGGTGTTTCAAGTGGTGAGAGACTGATTTCAACCGGGAATTGTGTTCCGTCTTTTCGTACTGCATATAATTCGAGGCCAGCACCCATCGATCTTATTTTAGGTTCTTCAAAATAACGGGATCGGTGTTGTGCATGTGTCTGTTGATAGGTAGCTGGTACCAATAGTTCTACCGGCTGATCCAATAATTCTTCCCTGGCATATCCGAACAGCGTTTCTGTCTGTTTATTGACAAGGGTAATCTGTCCTTTTTCGTTAACGATGACCATGGCATCAGGAGCTGATTCCAGAAGTCCTTTGAATTTTATTTCTGCTTTTTGCCGTTCATTCGTTTGAAGGAGCAAACTTGTATTAATATTCTGTATCTCCTGTGCCCTTTGGAAGATTTCCATTTCTATTTCTCTAACACGACCCTGTAAATCGAGGGTCAGTTGTTTTTGCTGGGCTTCTTCATTTTTTAAAAGAACAAATTCTGTCACATCTTCCACGCGGTGAATGATCCAGCTAATGTCACCACCCGGGCCAAAAACGGGTTTGTTCACCGGGCTCCAGAACCGTTCCTCAAAAGTTCCGTCTGGCCGGCGGATATCATATTTCTGCAGGGCCATGGTATGAGTGGAGCGGTGCTGCAAAACATAGTCTAGTGAAGCCCTCAAATTCGACACCCCGGTGGCCTTGGGATCATCAGGGTTATCGGGGAACACCTCAAATAGATTAAAGCCAATAATTGCTTCGCGACGGGTCATCGTAGCATTTAAATAGGCATCACTGGCCGCCACGATCGTCAAATCGGGTTGCAATACGAGGTATAACCCGGGTGCAGCTTCAAACAACTGTTGAAAAGAAAGGTTCCTTGCAGATTGCATGGATATCAGATTTAATTCGGGCTAATTCAATCTATAGCGTAATGCCTGGTTACAAAACAGATGCAACCAAACAGACTAGCTAAATCAGAACTATAATCCATCAAAAAGCAGACTGAAATTGCAATTATACTGTGGTTATTAGGGAATGACCAATACCTCTCAACAATCTGCGTGTACATTTATTTTTCGCAATTCCGTCACCTCGCGGGTTAACTCTGTAGAGTATAACGGTAACGGACAACTGTTATAAAGGTCTGATAATTTTAAAAACAGACCAATAACTTCGACTTTTAAAAAATGAGATTAAGTGTTTCCCTTTAGTTGGATATGTACGCCACATATTCTTGTAATTACTTCCCTCGGGTCGGGAAAATGATCATTAAGAGGTCCGATTTTTTTGGTAAATATCACTTCGCAGTACAGATTTTTTAGTTAGTGCTGACGGAGCAATCGGCCATAATAATTTACTGGGAATTTGTAGAATATCTATTTAAGAAATCTATAATGCTTTTGTCATTCCAATTTAAATCCCAATCTGCAAAAGCAGGGTGATTTTCAGGATAGACATTTAGAATTTTAATATTATCTGCTAGTTGAATCTTGTATTCCTCCGACCAAGGCCTCCTATGAACATATCTCTTGATAAATTGCTCTATATATACTTTGGGATACACCTTGAAGCTTGGAAAATAATTTTTTGAGGGCATCCTTTTATTTAAAGTATACAGGCATTGAAAAAAGTCGAATTGCGACATGTATTTTTGTAGTTCTATTTCTCCGTCAAAAATTGAAGCGATGTAATCTGTATCCTTATAATGGTCAAAAGCCAAATAAATAAGGCTGGGAATTGGCAAATTATTTGTCCTTGCCAGCCAGGTGATAACGTAGCGGAACCAAAAACTGTCTCCGTGTTCTCTGGTTACTAAATCACCAGGTCGGTCAATTAAACTATCAAGGGAATCTATGTCGCCTTTCTTTATTGACAAAGCTCCGAGCACATAAACTATCTTTATAATTTCACCCAAAACATAAATACGCTCTTCATTTGGTCTGTCATAATCTATTTCGTTAACCTTTATGTACAGGCTATACAAGCGATCTGAAAGCTTGGTGGCGTTGGGAATATCATTTGAATCAAGGAGCGCATACCATATTGGTACAAGACGAAGCAAAAAGGATTTTGTTTCTCTATTAAGCACTTCCATTCTTAAATCTGCTGATGTGTATTCTTTGAGATTGTTCAGTATGGTGTCGTAGTAATTGAAATAGTTATTGAGGATTCTGATAAAATACCTAGATCGTTTATCATCACCAAGTAAATTAAAAAAGTAATCTTCTATGGCGATATCACCCATAGAAAGGATATCTATTTCAAGAGGGTTTGAAGTTTGCCCTCCCAGTGTTTGGATAATAATATCCAATTTACCAGCTATATTATTTAAACCTTTAGCCGTAAGAGCGAGCTTACTCCTTTCATCTTCACGGATTTCTTCTACAAATCTCAAGATATCTGGATACTTAGCTTTCTCACTTTTGGCGGAGTGACGGACAAATATTTCGCCGTTATAGAATGTTGTCTGGCTTTTTTTATCATTTTCTGTTTGGTATTGCCCATCATTGGCAAAGGGCAGTAGATTTTTTGATTTGAGAATCAGAATCGCTAGTATTTTTTTGCCTTCAATTTCAAAAACCCCAACTTTTGTTAATGGCGGATGATTGACATAATTATTTAGAAGAGTATTCAAAGATTCTGGAGTTATTTTTTCAATTAAGGGCTCATTAACTCCAGTGATGTTAAAAGCATTATTCTTCTCGCTGACTCCTATTAAAATATACCCGCCCTCAGTATTGGCCATTGCAATGATGTCGCAAACCAAGTCAACCTTGTTTTTATTATACAAAGCAGTCTTTGAAACTTCGTACCCGTCCTTGTAATCGAGCCGTTCTTCTTCCCGATTAAGCTTTACCAGATACAATACTTTTGATTGAGATAAATCGTCCTCAACTAATACAAAAGACTTAGCAACTATATCTTCGGGGTTATTTTGAAGTTCCATGGTAATAAAATATGCAGTTCAGGCTTTTTAAAATGATACAAAATAGCTTTTTTGCTGCGATGTAAAAAGGATCGGATATCACGCTTTTTGGAATTTATTTTCGCAATTAGTCTAATTCCAACAGTAATTGCAACTTCAGCTTTCACAAGAGGTTGATTTCGAATAGATCTTGTTCGGGAAATTGGCAGATATTGTGGAAGATACTTTTTTGCTAAATCAAAAAAAGCAAAAGATCTTTATTCGAAATTTAATAATCTAAAAAATGAAAAACAGCGAAATTATATCAGACGCCATCGGATTTCTTTCAGAGATAAAGCAGAACCTTCTTAATGAGGGTACAATTATTATAATACCTTTTCATTACCTTTTTCCCGATCATAGTAGAATTAAAGTCTCTGTGAAATTTCAAACTACCAATGGGATGATTACCCCTATCGAAGTAGTTCGATATTAGTATCGTGAAAGCACCTTCTTTTTTG
Organism: Chitinophagaceae bacterium; assembly: GCA_044223995.1. Taxonomy (GTDB): domain Bacteria; phylum Bacteroidota; class Bacteroidia; order Chitinophagales; family Chitinophagaceae; genus JACMLD01. The sequence goes on along the minus strand of JBGALE010000002.1, from coordinate 346,119 downwards.
AGATAGAAAATATCAGCAACAAAAAGACCCTCTGTAAAAACAGAGAGTCTTGCCTTAACTAACCCAAGACCTCAACTGAAGCTTCCTCCTCTTCACCGGGTACGGGCTTGGATAAGATATACTCCACAGCCTGCTGACTTCTTGCAGAAGCAATAACAATAAACCTCCGGTTATTCTTCAACACCTTAAGCCATTCAGCTATATACGAGGCACTGTTGTTCAAATCAGCTATCGGTATTCCGGTATATGATTTAAGATAACATGCACCAATCTCAGCAATGAGTTCTTCTTCAGAATACATCTCTGTACCAAAGGAATAGTTTTCTACTATCCCTTTACGATTGAGCCTTTTGCTATGACCTGTAGAATGAATTAATTCATGATATAGGGTGCCATAATAGGCCAGAGAGCTTTCAAATGATTCAAGCCTTGGCATATTGATGATATCCTTGGCAGGGTCATAGAATGCCTCATCCTCATTGTGTACAATCTCTGGTGGATCTTTCATTTCAGAGATAATCCGGTCATACTCCTGCATCGGCTCATTGTGATTACCTTCTGTAGGAAGGAAAGCTGAGGGTATATCTGTACACTGGTCAATGTTGAATACTTTGTAGTACCGTAACACTGAACGCTTCTCCATAGTAGCTACTCCATTCTTCTGTACCTCCTGTTCTATCATCTTGCTAAAGACAACAAGGGTACCTTTCTCTCCCTTCTTTACTGAAGCACTGATTGTCTTTAACTGCTTCCAGGTGAGGAAGAGATTGCTTGAAAATTCAAGAGAATTCAAGAGCATGAGGTTAATACCCCTGTAGTACCTTTTTGAAATTAAATTCTGGGGTAAACCTCTTTCCGTCCAGGGTTTTCTCCATGGAATGGTACCAGCTTCCAATAATTCAATAATACGGTCAGTGACTAATGTGTACACGTCTTTTTTCACTTCTGTGTTTGGTTCCATACATTATGGTTTTTAATTGTGAAAGAACATATTTCTTCTTTCTCATTGTATGAAAACCAATCAAAGGATATAAGGGAGGGTAAAATGCAAAAGGCAAGGTTTTACCCTTGCCTTCACATTAGCTTCTCCATCTGCCAATTTTTCTCAGATAAATTGTCGCCACCCCTATCGCTTCAAACATCTTGTAATAATACTTTGTCCTGTTACTCGATTCCTTCTCATAATAGGGAAGTAGTTCAGGATAAAGTAATACCAATTGGTTCATGAAGACTTTTTGAGTCTTATTTTTGGAATCGGGAATGAATTGAAACAAATCTTTGGGAGTATAGGTAATCACTTCTATGTTTCTTGATTGCGCAAGTGAATTAATTGCCTCCAATAACTCCATAAATTCAACTGTTTGATGACGCTTATACGGTATTGACAAATTTATCTTCCGTATGGTATGACTATCAATACACGACCCTAGGCTGGTAAGTATCATTTCTCTCTTTTTGAGGGTCCATTTCTCCTTGTGAAGCTTGGAAAAGTAATCCACAAGTTGATCTAATCTGACAACTGCTAGCCCCAGGTTTCGTGTACTAAAACTAAGACCTAAGACTATCTCCGCTTCCATGCTGATTGATGAGAAAGGTAAATAATGCACCCCTAGATTTCCGAATACTTTCCTCCGGTATCGACATAACCTTCACCAATATCCTTCTTAAATGACTTTCAGTGTATTTACGTGTATAACTAAGGAATACCGGCAAAGCTTCTCTGTCTTTCAATGTATCTGCAATTTCATTTGCCAACCTGATTTCATGAGGTTCATAGATTCTCATTTTATTGTTAAAGAACTAAACTGATAATTTTCTCCCTTTTAATAGTATCGAACGTTTACGTTCGTTCTATATATCATTCGCTATCGTTCGTTATATATATACTATTTTTTCTTACGACCACAGGGTAGAATGCAGGTAAAAGACAAAGCGTCTCTTACAATGAAGAACGGTGCCCGAAGGCACCTGTTTTACTTATGTTTTCATAATTGTTTGTGTTAGAATATTAATATGGAATCCGACCTTATTCCACTTAAAAATTTTATCTCATTTTGAAAAGAGAGATAAGGGAGGGGAAATTGCAATTACTGCAAATTCTGTGGATAACTCAAAAGTCAAGCAACATTGTCTCTTCTTACACTTTCACCTAAATGCCAGACGATTAATCTTTAATTTGACTTAATACACTTAAATGCCATTGGTGTAACTGTTTCTCAATTTCTGTAAAATTAACAGGTTCCCACTCTTTAGTGATAGGATTTAACCGCATTCTGATTTTACACTTTTCTGTGTCTCTAACTTGAAACTGTGGATTATTTAAATCTGACTCTATGCGGTTTTTATCCTTTAAATAGTCGAAAACCTGTTCCGTTAGTTTGCCGACTACATTTTCATCAATGTCACCTGCCAAATCAAATTCAATTGACCTATCCGAATGAATTTTAAAATTGAGTGAAATAAAGTTTTTGTCTTGTTGAATACCTGATTTATCCTTTTTGTACAAGGAGACTAATTTTCTCCAAATTCCTGCGATTAAATACCTGACCGAAGTAAAGGCTGTATTCCCAACAATACCACTGGCAATAATCTCTCCTAAGTGTTCTTCTACATATATAATTATATCTGCTGGACCACCAGTGAAATTTGAATATTCAGTCTGCCTAACTATTTTGATTCTTAATGAATTTTTTATTTCTAACGAAAGATCATTAACTACTTCGTCAGGAATTCTCATGTAGTAGATTTCAATATCTGTCATAAATAATCAAATTTAAAGCAGGATTTAAATAAAAAAACCAACAAAAGTTGTTGGTTTCAAGGTTATCAAAGGTAAGACTTTTTGAAGCACTATTAAGATAAATCCCCCAAAAAGAAACTATTTGATTGAAACCAGCATTTCAATTTGCTGCGAAGAAACCGTCGAAAAGGGAAACACCTTTTGCCATTTCATAGTTTGTAGTGTATGTCGCCAAGCAAGATGGGGCTGGATGTTGAAACTTCGGCTGTTTGTATTGCTATACTTCGGGTAGGCAGACGAATATCTATTTGGCTTTTTGTTGTTAACTTCAATCCTATATTTTCAATCGGCAGTGATTTCGGGTTGGACGCTATATAATATTACACCTGCATCAGTGCCTGCTCGATGGTTATAATTTTTAACACCTGCTAACATGAACTGCTTTCATATTTTACAAGGAAAATTCTGGAATTTTGCCCCCAATTGGTTTGATTGGTTTTCATTGCTTGTCGCCATTTTAAGCATATTGCTAAGCATATTTGGAGGTTATTTGATTGCAACGAAAATTTATTCAAAGGAAAGGCGGGACAAAGAAAAAGAAGAGAAGGAGCTTTTGGCAGCAGAAATTAAGCTATTTAAAAACAGCTTGGCAGAGTTAAGCATATCAGTTAAAAGTCAAATACAAAATTTAAAAGAGTATATAGAAATGAAAGATTTTAAGCTGAAGTTTAATCAGGGAGTTCATGCTGATTTCATTCATTTTGTAAATATCAAATATTTATACAAAGACATAGGTATAGAAAAACAAAAAAGAAATTGAAAAAATTAATAAACTTCTATCGAGTTTATATGCGCTTAATGATTTCAGAGCATCTCTAAGAGATGAGCTTAGAACTTATATAAAGAAGTATAACTTTCACGAAGACAAGTTTTATTCTTACAGAAAACTTCTTTATACAAAATATTTTGAGCTTTGCAACCAAAGATGTATAGACTTCAAAATTGAAAATGGAGTTAAAAAATGGAAAACTCGTGATGACGATTTATTTATGATGCACTATACAGAAAAGAGAAAGGAAGTGTTTCAAGACAAAGATATAATAAAAGAAAATGGACTAAAAGATAGGGGAAGACTTGTTGAAAAATTTGTTCTTCCTTTAATAGATATCTCTGCTGATTATATGCCAGAAGACTACAATGCAATTGAAATTTATAATATTGCTAATGAAGTTAATTCTGCTTACAATGACATGGAATATGTAACCCAAACACATTTTCAAGCAGTCGATTCATATCTGGCTGTTTTGGAAAACGTCAACAGCAAAGTTTCGGAATATTTGCAATAAACCTATCGCAAACCTAAAAGTTTTGGCAATATAGCCGGAATATGATATATTCTCCGGTAGGTACTTGTACGGTATTTAACCACCACACACTGAAAATAAGCTACAATATTATGGTTAAAAATTACAAATCATTAAGAGGATGCTTTGTAATTTGTGATCGTAGATGTTCTGCACTTGCAGCAAGATAAATAGTAGTGGTTTTAATATCGCTGTGTCCCATCATTCTAGATAAGCTATAAATATCACATCCACCCTCCAGCATGAGCGTGGCAAAGGTGTGTCTCAATTTATGCACCGTAAATGTAATTCCTGATGCAGTTTGTATCTGCTCAACAATTCTTTTAAGTCCTGAATCGGTAAAGCCGTGGTTGCGATTTAAAGAGGTGAAAAACCCTGCACATGTTTTTTTTAATCTTTTTCTGTGCTCCAGATACTGTTTGAGACTTTGGGCTAACGTATAAGACATAGGTATAATCCTGTCCTTAGCCCCTTTCCCTTGCCGGACAAAAATGGTCAGATTTTCAATATCTACATCTGCATATTTTAGGTTTAATAATTCTTGCTTTCTAAGACCGGCAAAGATAAAGGTCGAAAGAATTGCATAATTTCTATATCGTAAAAAAGGATAGTCATAAGGATAGTTATGTATTGTCTCCAACAACCTCAAGCTATCTTGTTTAGTTAGTTTAGGGGGTAAATACTTTTCTAATTTTGGAGTTTCTATTTCTTCGACTGGGTTTTTATTCAATACTCCTTGTTTAACACACCATCGAAAGAAGACCAGGAGTGATTTGAAAAAGACAAGATAGGTGTTAGTTTTCCATTTGCGTACTGTTCTTCCATACAGAAAAAGAGCACGTACATTTTCCACCGTTACTTCATTAATATTTTTAATACCAGTAAACCGGCAATAGAAACCGATAGTATACTTATATCTCCGAACAGTTGCTTTGCTATACCCACGAATAAATATTGAATGCTCATAGAACTTTTGCTCTAGAATTTGTATGTCCATACATTATTCTTTCTCGTTTGGATATCTTGAATACAGGGTAGTGTCAATGGCCTGTTCTCCCTGAGACGTTGTCTCGAAAAGACTATTTTTTTGATTTAAGCCTTATTGAAAAAGGAGTTTTTGTTTTTTAAGCCAGACCTGTTCTGTTAAGAGGGAGCTGCTCTACCAGCTGAGCTAACAGGGCCTTATATTATAAGGGTATTATCTGAATTTGATTGTTTTATGGGACTGTTTCCGAGGACCTGTTCCCAGCCCATTTTAAGCATCAGACTCTTACCTGGAATTTGAATATCCAAAGCGAAATATTTTAATTGATAAAGGAATCGACAGAGATCAGTATGACAGATTTAAGACAATTTATCAATTATCAGATAGACAACTTATCAATATCTTCCCTTAAATCCTCACTTGATATTGAACGTAAATATGTTGCTGTCATTTTTGGGTCTGCATGTCCCATTAGTTTCTGTATTTTAATTAAGCCTACATTTTTGTTTGCCAAAGTGCATGCAAAAGTGTGACGAAAGCGGTGTAAATGAAACTTAACCCCTGATATTTCAGTGAGACGTGTTATCCAATGTTTTAACCCATGAACAGTTAATCTTCTATCACCATTATTTGATACAATTAAGTATTCAGTCTTGTAGCCTTGTTTGTTTCGTTGTTGGATATATTCCTGCAAATGCATTGTAAGGGTTCGGTGCATAGGAATATGTCTTGTCTTCTTGGATTTAGAAGTTTCTCCTCTTATAGCCAGCATACCCTTTTCAATATCGATATCCTTCACAAGCAGGGAAATAAACTCACTTTTTCTTAAGCCACAAAAGACCAGGAGGCTTATCATCAATGTGTCTCGCTTTAATATTAGTGTGTTTTTGGAATGTAAAGTAACGGCTGCAAAAAGGGCTTGAATATCTTTTCCTTCTAAGGCACGGCTATCATCATATTGTGGTTCTGGAGGTTTTATATTTTCCAATGGATTCTTTTTAATGTGTTCATTTAATTTGAGCCATATGAAAAAGCAATTAAGCTTGTTCCAGTATGTTCTAACGGTTGAGCTTTTAACACCGGATTTAAGAGTATTTTTTCCAATTAATTTTTGGCGGATCTGGATGCGCTTAAAGAACTCATTCAGCATATCAGAGGTAAGTGATTCACAGGAGTTTATTTCAGGGACAACTGCAGTAAGCAGGGTAAAAACCGATTTATACCCACGTAAGGTTTCAGGGCGTAATCTGCGTGTAAATTGGCACTCGACTATATATTCTTCTAGAAGTTGCTCCAATGAATTCACTTTTGTATAACGAGTTGAATAACCCCCAATCTCCAAAGAATTCTTATCAATGTGCTTAAACTTGTTTTCTTGTTTTAGTTCCATAATTATCTTGCATTATTGGCACGCTATCATTTTGGCAAAATAAAAGGAACTGCATAAGACAGGGCAATTTGCAATAAACTCAAGTTACCCTCCCTTACCAATGAATAACTCAAAAGATACAATGGGTGTATGTATGACAGAACACCCATCGGTATCACAAACTGGAGAAATGACAAGCAAACCTTTAGTATAAAGGATGCTGACCGTTTAGGACATATTTACGTAATCGGTAAAACAGGAGTAGGTAAATCAACCCTGTTACTTAACATGGCAATATCGGATATTCAAAAAGGGAAAGGTATATGTATCATAGATCCCCATGGAGATATAGCAGAGGGAGTATTACATAATATACCCAAGGAAAGAATAGATGATGTCATCTACTTCAACCCCAAAGACATTGAGTACCCAATAGCATTCAATCCCCTTAAAGGAATACATCCAAACTATCACCATTTAGTAGCTTCAGGTCTCATATCAACATTCAAGAAGATATGGGCTGATTCCTGGGGGCCAAGACTCGAATACATTCTCCGCTTCACCTTACTCACCCTCCTTGAATACCCCGATGCCACCCTACTTGATATTCAACCTCTATTAACCGATATATACTTTAGAAACAAGGTACTAGGATATGTAACCAATATTCATACTCTTTCATTCTGGAAGAATGAATATGATAAATACTCACCGGTATTACGCTCTGAAGCCATTACACCCATACTTAACAAAACAGGTGTATTCCTGACCAGTATTCCTCTTAGAAACATAGTAGGTCAGAAAACAAGAGGATTTAGAATGCAAACAGTACTCGATGATCGAAAAATACTCATTGCCAATCTATCAAAAGGTGAAATAGGGGAAGACGCCTCTTCCTTACTAGGTAGTATGCTAATTACCTCTATTCAATTAGCCTCATTATTCCGCTCTACCAAGAGAGAACAAGACCGTACCCCATTCTATCTATACGTAGATGAAATGCATTCATTCATATCCCTGTCATTTGTTGATATCCTGGCTGAAGCCAGGAAATACAAATTATCCCTATTCCTAACCCACCAGTATATTGACCAGGTACATGAAAAGATACGTTCTGCCATATTTGGTAATGTTGGTACCATCATATCCTTTAGAATTGGTGCTAATGATGCACAACACATTTCCAAAGAATTTCACCCTGTATTTAATGAAGATGATTTGATAAATCTGCCGAGATATTCAATGTATTTAAAACTTATGATAGATGGAGCAACGTCACAACCTTTCTCTGCAACAACTTTACCACCTAAAATAGTAACCGAATCATTCAAAGAGAAAGTGATTTCACTTTCTAGGAAGAAATATGGAAGGGAAAGAGCAATAGTTGAGAAAGGTATATTTGAGAGGTATGAGAAGAAAGAGGGTGAAAAGAAGGAAAAAGGGTTGTTTGATTAGTTGACAATTTAATATTACCGGCCTCATTCAAAAAATTAGAAAAGTGTAATGTAGAAAGATCGGCCAATATTTCATAACTTAAAATATGAAAAATCTTCGACCCATTATTACGGCCATGAAAAAGGAGATTCAGACCCTTGATAATAATGAAGGAAAGCGATTGCATGAAATTAACCTTGCTTTAAATTCAATGGCAGAAGATGCGAATGAATATGAAGATTTATGGCTTGGAGGATGGGGCAAAAGTAACTTTAATGTGTATAGAAACCCCAGAAATCAAAATGAAAATATTCAGGTAAATCCTGATTTTTTCTATGGCATACTGGAAAAGAAGAATAAAACAAGTATAGATAAATTTGATAAAGAAATTGATGCATCATTAACGAAGTATAAAAAATTTCAGACAACTCTCATTACTGAATTAGCGGCGATCAGGGATAGTGAAGGATTCAAGAATGAACTTGAACTTTTAATTTCTATTGAGAATTTCAAATGGGGCATGGATTCTTCTGATTATATACGATTAAGGAGGCCCAGTCAGATACCTATTTATGATTTAAGTGTTTTAAACAAGGGAGTACAAACGCCACCACATATAGCTGTCATCGCTTATTTAGCTTCACTGGCAACCAAAGCGTACTCAGTGAAAAATTTTGAGGAATCTGTAACCAGACTTTTAAGGCAATTGGAAATTAAGCTTGGTGGAGACTCGGTGTCTGATAATTCATCTCAAACTTTATTAAAAATCATTTTTGACAATTTTCACCACTTTTGTAATCAGTTAAAAAATAGATATTCAGATAGAGCATCGATAGAAGTGAACGATGAATATGATGTTCAAGACTTGCTTCATGCAATCTTAAGATTGCATTTTAAGGACGTAAGAAAGGAAGAGTATACACCTTCATATGCAGGGAGTTCAACAAGAGTAGATTTTTTGTTAAAAGATGAAAATATAGTTATTGAAGTAAAAAAGACAAGGGACAAGCTTGCCGACAGTGAAATTGGAAAACAATTAATTTTGGATGTTACTCACTATAAAAATCACCCTAACTGCAAAGCTTTAAAGTGTTTTGTATACGATCCGGAAAATAGGATTAAAAATCCTGTTGGCTTAGAAAATGATTTGAATAAATTAAGTACGGATGAAATGACTGTTGAAGTATTTATAAGGCCTTAGCAACTCCATCAATACGGATATAACATTTGAAAATAGTAATTCATTTTACAAAACCGTTGTTATAACTCATTCCTACACTGCCTTATCAGGCAAAAATTCCCTAGGTGAACATTTAAAAATTTTCGCCAGTTCATTAATGTGATTGAGGTTATACTTTGCCCTCTCCTTTGGGTTTTCTACGTCCCCAATAAACCCGAAGGATTTATCAAGTTCGTAAGCGAGATCCTTTTGGGAATACCCTTTTTCAGCCCTTTTCTTTTTAACCACATCTACCACATATTGCTCTATCGGTGAGAGGATTGACTTTGCCATAATGCAGCGCTTTGACCACAAAGAAGGCTTTACTTAAAATATATTTCATACTACCTGCCAAATTTGATTTCAGTCCACCATCAAGAGCCCAAGCAGGCTCAACCGGCATCACCATCGCCATTGTCAAACCAACCTATGTAGGTAAGAACCCCGAATACTATGTCCCTCCTTTTAATGAAATGGCCACCAGTATGGGTAATGACTTTGAAGAATTACTGACAGCCAAAGGTTTTACCATGAGAGGACCCTTTGGTTCAAGAGATGAGATGGTGTATAACGATAAGGTTAACTCAAGCTTTGTACTAGAAATAGGTATTGATGTTAATCCAGAGTACAACAGAAAATACACCATCAGTACCAAGACAAACTGGGGAGCCATCCTAAACCCCACAAAAGAGGCAGTAACTGCAAACATTAGAATGAACGGAGAGATAACACTACAGGGTAACTTAGTCATCAATGCCAAGTCCTCCCAGTATGGTGAACTCATCTGGAAGAAGAATATATCCTTAGAATCTTCATCATTTACCTATACTGGTTCTGTCAACTGGGAAGATTACCCTACCATGGCTGATGAACTGAAAAAGGATAATGTGGTGTACAACAAACTATCGGCAGAACTGGAGAAATTCTATTTAAAAGCCCTTAATCTAGCCTGGCAGCAAATAGATCCAAATGAAATGAAGACTGTAGCAGAACAAGCAAAGAAAGCTGATAAAAAGCAATAAAGAAATCAATATACATTAGCTCTTTCCATAGGTTAAGGTATTGGTCACCTGTATTTGATTAGAGTATCCTCCTGTGTAAAAGCAGGAGGATTTTATCGAACCTAAATTAAGTGTTTACACTTACGTGTACACAGTTGTTGTAAAAACAGCACGCCGGTACATTTGTTTTGGTCTCTATTATATTATTAAATACATTCATTAAAGATTAGTAAGCATATCAATAAAGGATTGAATTCTCCATAATCCATTTGTTTTATTAATGAAAAGGCTCTGATTGGTAACACGCTCCCTTCCAGATATAATTATTTACTGTACTGTAGAAGTATTTCTAACAGTGAGAAAAGTGTTGTGAGGAATATAAAGTTTTGGTTAAATAATTACAATTTGGAAGCGTAAAAATCTCAATCAGAATTTTTACTGACGGAGATCATGAATTTGAAATAACACAAGTACATACTTTCGCATACTTGTAAATGATATGGAATTTTAATTGCAAAAGCATCTTACAGGTATCAACCCTTAAACGAAACCTGCTTATGAAAATCGGGCAACTGGTTTTAGCTATACTTTCTGTATGTAGTTTTTTACAAACTACTGCACAACCTGCCCTTACAGCAGATACATTGTTTTCTTCCAAGACTTCTACTCAATATATTAATGCTGTTTCAGAAAAGGCGGATAAGATAGGTAACCAGATAGATGAACAAACCGACCGCTATCTTGCCAAACTACAAAAGCAGGAAGCCAAACTGCAACAGAAATTGTCAAAAATGGATTCACTGGCTGCACACAATGTCTTCTCCAATGCACAATCACAATACGAACAGCTAAGAGAGGATGTAAAAAACAAATCAGCAAAACTGCTGCGTAGCAGCGGTCAATACATGCCCTGGATAGACAGTGCAGGTAACGCCATGCAATTTCTTGCCAATACAAAACTGGGGCCTGTTAATCCCGCACAGATAAAAGGGGCGCTGGCAAAGGTGAAGGAACTGGAAGCACAATTGAAACAGGCCGAGAATGTAAAAGAGTTTATCCGCCAGCGGAAAGATTACCTGAAACAGCAACTCGCCAGTTATAATCTCGGTAAAGACCTCGCTAAATACAATAAAGAATGTTTTTACTACACCCAACAAATTAATGATATTAAAGCTTCCCTTGATGATCCGCAAAAGATAGAACAGAAAGCCCTTGCACTGCTAAGAAAGATACCAGCCTTTGAAAAATTTATGCAGGAGCATGGCGCATTAGCAGGCCTCTTCAATATACCGGCAGACTATGGTCAGAACATGGCTGGCCTGCAAACCATTGCACAGGTACAGGGCATGATGCAGGACAGGATGACCAGTATGGGACCGAATGCAGCACAAACAGTACAGCAAAACATTGCTGCAGCACAGGCAGAACTGTCCAAATTAAGAAACAAATTCTCCAATCTCGGCGATGCGGGTGATATGCCGGACTTCAAGCCCAATGAACAGCATACCAGGTCATTCCTAAAAAGAATTGAACTGGGCATCAGCACCCAAACAGTCAGGAACAACTACTTCTACCCGATAACCACTGACTTGACTATGCTTGCCGGATACCGTCTTTCCGAAAAAAATGTGGTGGGTCTTGGGGTAGGAATTAAAATGGGTCTTGGGAAAGACATCAGGCATATTGCCTTTTCCGGGCAGGGGATCAACCTGCGCAGTTATGCAGATATTAAATTAAAGGGCAGTTTCTTTTTATCCGGTGGCTTTGAATACAATTATCAGAAGCCATTTGCATCATTGCAGCAGGTAAAATACTTAAACGACTGGCAGCAAAGTGGACTGGTGGGGCTAAGTAAAATAGTATCGATGAAAACCAAACTGTTTAAGAAAACCCGCGTGCAGCTACTGTGGGATTTTTTAAGCTATCAACAAAAACCAGTGGGGCAACCGATTAAATTCAGAGTAGGATATTCTTTTTAAATTATAGTTAATATGACAAACAGATTTTTTGGTACATTATTCTTAGTCTTTACGTGTTTAGTTGTAAATAGTCAGAGTAGTGCACCTCAGAGTAAGGCGAATTATCCAAGGATTATACCTCCTTCTCCCGAAGCAGCAGCTTTAGGAAAATTTGGTGATATCCCAATATCCTTATTTTCAGGTATACCGCAGGTTGAGGTTCCTTTATATTCCCTGCAAAGCGGAGATATTAATATTAATGTCAAATTGGCTTATAACGCTTCTGGAGTGAGAGTTGGGGATATTGCGACAAATGTTGGATTAGGATGGTCATTATATGCCGGAGGCCTTATAACACGTTCAGTTCAAGGAATCCCTGATTTTGTTAATGATGGATTTCCCCCTAATGAAAACAATTTCACACCGAATGCCAATCTCAGTGATTTTTCTTATTTAAATTACCCTCCTTACCCAACTTCAGATTATTTTATTGCTAAAGATATAATTACATCAAACAGAGACACAGAAAAGGATATTTATTATTATAATTTTTTAGGAAATTCTGGGAAATTTGTTTTTGACAGCCTCGCTCGGCCGTTTCTCATTCCAGCAAATCCGGCAATAAAAATCCTTCCATATAATGGTGTGAACTACTTAAGCGGATTTATTATTATCGATGATAAGGGTTTCAAGTATTCGTTCAGTGCGACAGAATCACTAGTAAATGTTACCAACCCCTGTAATCTCGGCGTTGAGAGTTCAAGGGAATACACCAGCAACTTTCCTTCGGCATGGTACCTTACTAAAATTGAAAGTACTACTGGAAGAGTAGTAAATTTTGAATATGAATCATATACATATACTGTTAAGAGGAGCTACAAAGAAGTAAGTTATATAAGGAAGCAAATTGTTGACGGCTGTAGTGATCTAGCCCCCAATAACCGTCAATGCACCAGAATTGAGACGATTCAGGGCTTAAGAATTAAGAGAATAGTGTTAGGAGAAACAAACAATAATCTTGTATTTGATTATTCTGCGTCCAACAGATTGGATTTAACATATAATGGGCAGAATTCAGGCAATTATCTGCAAAGCGTACACCTGGAAAGGAGTGGTGTTTCCGAAAAGTACTGGTATTTGAGTTATGGATATTTTAGTGCCGGAAGCTTTCCCCGGCTGAAATTATTATCCGTTCAGGAGGGGAATAAGCCTCCATATGAATTTACTTATAATGAGACCAATCCACTTCCCGACAGACTGGCATTTTCGCAAGACCATTGGGGTTACTATAATGGAAAACAGAGCAATGCGGGATTAATACCAGCAATCCCTGAAATTGGAGTTACTACTGGTGCAGACAGATCTCCTGATTTTAATTACATGCAGTCAGCATCATTAATCAAATTAAAATATCCAACAGGGGGATATACCCAATTTATTTATGAGCCACATACGGATATGGTCACTGAAGACAGTATGTATTTTGTAAGCGAAGGCGCAAGTCTGGTTGCACAGGCAAATACAGGTGGAAGTACTTTGGATCAGTCGTTTACTCTTCCACTGGGGGCTACAGACATTTTCTTTAACTGGGATTTAAGGCTTATTAATTACGATGATAATATAACCGGTGAAATAGTTGATGCGAATAATACTTCGATAGTATACAAACTTGTAAACGTTGGGGTTGGTGGTGACTGGATATATAACCTAACACCTGGTCAATCCTATATTTTGCGAATAATAAGGGTAAATAACGCTGATGTAGGAAATATGAATATATCCTGGAAAAAACCTGTAACAGCCCATGTGACACATAATAAGATAATATATGGCGGGTTACGTATAAAATCTTTACGTAACTATGATATTCGCGGAGAATTAATTGGTAAGAAACTATATTATTATAATACGACAGAGGACTCTACAAAAAGTACCGCAATTCTTCCTGACGTAATAACACCTGTTTATTGGGATGAGTACCAAGTCGCTAATAGTACTTCAGGGAATAATAACATATTAGTAGCTCCATGCGGTTATTTCGTATTATCATCCTCTTCCAGGCCTGAGCTTGGAGCTGGGTTGGATGTGGCCATAGGATACCAGCAAGTAATTGAAACAGATACATCGAGCGCGGTCAATGGAAGAACTATTTATAAATATTCTAGACTCCAAGATTTTGTTAACAGTTCTACTACAATTCAAGCCAACGGCAACTACGAATGGTGTAAGGGTATGCTGCTTGAAAAAACAATTCAAAAATATGATGCCGCAACATCAACTTTTAAAAACGTGACAAAAACAAATAATTATTATAAAACGCTATCAAATGAGTTGTGTAGAGTCTATCCTGATAGCTGTAGAGCTAACCAGAAAATAATTCAGAATTTTAGAATAAATTATAAGCGGCCAGAAACAATAGCTGGAGCCGATCCAAGTGGCGATCCTTATGTATTAACCGCATATTTTATTGTTGAAAAGTATTTCGTCTTGTCAAACTGGGTTTTCCTTGATAGATCTGAGGACACTGTTTATGATCAAAATAGTACTCGAACGGTTGGGCAAGCAACTTTTTATGATTATAGCTCTATAAATGGATTTCCCATAACTGTACTGAAGCGAGATAGTAAGAATAATTTAATTGAAACCCAAACAAAATATCCTCAGGATTTCGTGGGTAGCTCAGTATACGATTCTATGATAAAACGAAACATTATTTCGCCATCAATAGATGTAAAAAATTTCAATAATTCGGTTTTAGTTTCTGAAAATAAAACAAACTATGGATTGTGGCAAAGTAACACTATTGTTAACCCTTCTAATATTCAGGTAACAAAAGGGGCTGTACCATTAGCTTCTGAAATAGTGTTTGATGCTTATGACAACAAAGGAAATCTCCTCCAGTTTACTGGAAAGGATGGGCTGGTAAATAGTTTTGTTTGGGGATATCACCAGAATTATCCAGTTGCCAAAATTATTGGAGTCAATTATGCAAATGTCTTGTCAGCAATAAATCAAACGGATCAAAATCTAAACTATTTGCAAGGCTTGGACGGTAGCGCATTACTAGTTGAGCTCGATAAAATTCGAACCAATGTAACGTCAATTTACCCTCAAGCGCAGGTTTTTACATACACTTATGCCCCATTAATTGGGATGCTCAGTGAGATAGATCCCAACGGGAGATCTATGTCCTACGAATATGATGAACTCTATAGGTTAAAAAACATCAAAGACTATCAGGGCAATATTGTAAAGAATTTTCAATATAATTATGCCAACAGCTGCGGTAATAACTGTTATGTCCTCACTATGCAAACTTTTACCGGGTATAATACGCCCAGCTACCCCGTTGGAGTGTTTAATATAAATAAACAATATATTGGTACGGCAACCTCTCCATCAACTTATGTGAGTCTCTGGAATAGTAATGCAACGAATCAAGCTATTGGCGTATTAAGTACAAACAGTGATTCATTGCATTTCAATCTTTCATTAACCAATGGAGCCACATTGCCTTCCGCTGTTTATGGCCTTCGTTACTATCAGTGGGATGTATTTTCACCAAACCTTGTGCGGATAGGAACAGATTCACTTTCATTTGTAGACTGGGGTGACGGTAACAAGGAATTAATCACGGCAACCAGGCTCAAGATGTACGATACAGTACCCTATGGATATATGAACCAATGGCTTCACCGCGATTTTATGTATTACTGGGTAAGGCCGACACATCAATACAGTAGTCAGACACCAAGAACCATAACTGTCTTTCATAATGAAACTACGGAGATGGTCGATATTACTTATGATGGTATCAATGATACAACTCAAAACGCCAATATTAGGGGTTATTATCCTGAGAAACTAAAAGGATTTGTGTATGATATGATAAGCAACTCTTCGGATACCGCTGTAAAAAACTTCAACAAGCTAACGGAACTAGTAAATGCGCATTACCAGTTTTACAACTCTACTACCACAAAACACAACAATTGGCAGAAAGTAAACAACAGTCATAAAATGCAATGGTTGAAAATTGCATATAAAAACGGACTGGAAATAGCAGACAGCTTAAGGGCTAATTTCCCCCTGATGGTCTTTTTTGAAGCGCAGGATTACAAACCTAATATCAGTACAGCATGGGGTCAGGGTGGCTTCCCCAACATGTATGTAATCATCATAGGGCTTACCAGCGGTTCACTAACAGCATCCGAAGCCGATACCATGCTTAATAACCAGGTTACTGCCAATACAATTATAAATGGAGTTTTTGCATTTGGACCGTGGGCACCACGAACTACTGCCAGTAACGCAGCTTACAATACGTTTGTATCAAGAGGATGGACTTTGAGTTTTAATAGTCCGCAATAAATATGAGTAAGAAGTGTAAAAGAATTAAAATAATAAAAAACTGAAATACCGCATTCAATGAGAAAAATATTCAACCTGCTGTTGTTAGTCTTAATAATCCAACATGTGTCAATGGCACAGCCAAGCAGCAGCCAGAATTATGTGTTAACTAATACTGTGAAGCAAGCTGGAATAACAACTGAGTACCAAGTATATAATTTACCGATTTCAACACAAGGTAAATCACAAATTATTGCATATAGTGACGGACTTGGACGGTCATTGCAAACTGTAGTTACACAAGGGAGTAACTCTCAAAATGACATTGTCAGCCCCATAGAATATGATGCTTACGGAAGAGAAGTCCAAAAAAACTTGCCATATTCTCCACCAAATGGTGGCAGTGCATTTGGTGGGTTTAGAATAAATTGGAAAACTGAGCAATCTGTATTTTACAATGGGCAATTACAAGGTATAGATATAGATGGTGCACCTTATAAGCGAACAGTAATCGAAACATCACCATTAAACAGGGTTTTGGCACAGGGTGAATTCGGTTCAGTTTGGCAGCCTAATATCAATGATGCATATGATCAGAACAAGAAGGTTGTGCAAATCAAATACGAAGTTAATAAAAGTGAGGACAATGTTTTCATTTTCAATGTCGATAGCATTGGTATAATATCAAGACCAGCAAGCTATGGTGCCGGTTTGTTAAATATTAAGACAATTATTAATGAACACGGAAGTGTCACTAAGGAGTATACGGATAAAAATGGGCAGGTTATTTTGAAACGAATATTTGTTGACTCGGACTCCTTGCAGACATACTTTATATTTGATAATTTTCAACAATTGCGTGCAGTTGTACAACCAGAGGGTGTTGCTGCAATTCCACTGACAGGCAATTGGATGCCGTCTGGTGATTTTGTAAGTAAATGGATGTTTTTGTACCGATATGATTTTCTCAATAGGATGGTAATGAAAAAAACGCCAGGTGCAGATAGTATATTAATGGTATATGACAAGTGGGATAGAATTGTTTTGATGCAAGATGGTAATAGGCGAAATATAAATCAATGGTTATTTACCAAATACGACCAACTCAATCGCCCAATTATTACTGGTAGTATAATAGATACGCGGTCTCAAAATGTAATTAGGGCAGAAATTGATACTTCAAGTATTCGTTATGAGAATATAAATGTTGCGGTTACGGAAGGGTATACTTTGAACAGAACATTTCCTTCGAGTAACAATTACACACTGACATTGTATTCAATTTCCCATTATGATAGCTATGTAAATCTACCATCGTGGTCAAATGGATATTTATATTTCAATGAGTATGGGATTGCT
This sequence comes from Chitinophagaceae bacterium, assembly GCA_044223995.1. Lineage (GTDB taxonomy): Bacteria > Bacteroidota > Bacteroidia > Chitinophagales > Chitinophagaceae > JACMLD01. The sequence continues at coordinate 328,340 of JBGALE010000002.1, read as the reverse complement.
ACGAAAAGCGATAAATTGCAAGGACAAATCGTGGCTACACAAATTAGAATCCTGAATACCAGTAACTGGTTGAGGAGTGTCACATACTACGATGATAAAAATAGACCTATCCAGGTGATAAGTGACAATTCAGTCGGAGGAACCGATAGACTTACAAAGATTCTTAGCTTTGATGGTAAGCCATTACAAGAATACCATACTCACACAAGTAGATTTTATACAACAGCAATTTTAACAAAGAGAACCTATTCATACGATCATGCTGACAGGGTCTTAAAAGTTAAGCACAAAATAGGCAGCCAAGAAGAGGTAACTGTTTCAGAAAATTTCTACAATGAAATGGGACAATTGTTGAATAAGAAACTACATCAAGCTCCATCAAGGAGTGGGTATCTGCAAAAGCTGGATTATTCATACAATATTCGTGGATGGTTAAATGCTATTAATAGACCCTATAGTGATGGGCAGAACTATGATGAAACTGATTTATTTAATTTGGAATTACATTATAATATTACTAATCTGCAGGGAGCCACTCCACAGTACAATGGTAATATAGCGGAGCAGGTATGGAAAGGCGGATACGATGAATACTTGAGAGGGTATAAGTACACATATGATAAAGCTAATAGACTTTTGACCTCAGACTATGGATTTAAATACCTGAACGACTGGAACAGTATGGTTTGGGATTTTAGCATGAAATACAACGAAAGTATTGGCAATTATGACCGTAATGGAAACATCAAACAAATTCTACGTTATCACGGAAGCTGGAACCAAATCGACAATTTACAATATACGGGATGGGATGGTAATAAAGTTTTGCATATTACCGACTGGGTAAATGCCAACATACCGGTAGGATTTACCGACCATGAAACCTATATTGACGATTATCAGTACGATGCCAACGGCAATATGACTTTTGATTACAACAAAGGCATCACCGCTATAACTTATAATCACTTGAATTTACCGACACTCGTGACGATGGGTACAAAAGGTACAATAGCGTACACTTATGATGCAGCAGGTAACAAATTACAAAAGACTGTAACTGATCAAACGGTGAGCCCCAATAAAATCTCCAACTTCTTTTATGCAGGAGCTTTTGTATACAGATCAAGCTACCTGTCAGGTAATACACCTGGTCCGGATACACTAGAATTGGTTACCCATGAAGAAGGAAGGCTCAGGCCAGTAAAGATTGATACTACGCAGGCACTCACTCCTGCCAATCTGAAATACATCTATGACTATTTTTTAAAAGATCACCTGGGAAATACGAGGATGGTTGTGACGACAGAAACACAAACAGACCTTTATGCTGCTACGATGGAAGCGGCCAATGCTACGAAAGAGAACCAATTGTTTAATAATATCAGCAGTACTACCACAGCCAAGCCATCTGGCTTTGATACAAATGGCAGCAATGCTCAGGTATCCAGGTTAAATGGAGATATCAACACCAGTGGCAATAAACGTGTGGGACCTAGCCTTATAATAAAAGTAATGGCAGGTGATACTATCAGCCTCAGCAGTTATGCATGGTATACGGGTAGTACGCAAGCTCCACCAACAGGATTACCAGCTATTTCTAGTGAATTGATACCACTACTAACTAATGGTATCGTGGCAGCCAACGGCACACATGGAGGGGCCATACCTACAACTGACATAAATAACGGAGTAACAGGTGTGGTCAATGATTTTTTGACCAATACACAGACTTATGATAATACAAGACCCAAGGCCTTTATGAATTGGGTGATAGTAGATGAAGAGTTTAAGAAAGTGAATAGTGCCAATCATATGGGCGCGATTCAGATCCCTTTATTGAGTGGAGGAGCAGCAAAGGCTCAATTAATTGGACCTAACAATATGGTGGTTAGGAGAAACGGCTGGCTCTATGTATATTTAAGTAACGAAAGTAACCAAAATGTGTATTTTGATGATTTGGTAGTGAACCATAAGAGAGGCCCGTTAGTAGAGGCGACAGATTATTATGCCTTTGGTATGCAGATCCCTGGGCTTAGTACACAAGCTAATAAAGGACAGAACTACAATCCAAACAGGTATAAATACAACGGCAAGGAATTGCAAGGCAAAGAACTTAATGATGGCAGCGGGCTTGAATGGGAGGATTTTGGAGCGAGAATGTATGATGCTCAAATCGGCAGATGGATGGTAATTGATCCGAAATCTAATGAAATGCAAAATTATTCACCTTATAGTTATGCTTTTAATAATCCAATTAAATTAATTGATCCAGATGGAAAAGGTCCAACTCCACCAATATTTCCAGGAGTAGTTTTCTTTTTTGGAGAGTTTGATATCGGCGGGGGTTTGGGATACGGATTAAATTATTTGGTTCAATCTGGGGTTGCGTGGGATGAAGTAGGGAAAACGCATTATACGATGTCTACAGCAATTTATATCTCGAATCAAGAATTTACTGACAAAAACCCCAATGTCGTTGGCGGAGCGTCAGTTAGTATTACCGCAAATTATAAACACAGTTGGGCAGCAGAAACTTTTTATGGCCTACTAGATGAAAATATGAATACTCCAACTGATTTAGGATTGTCAATCCCTCATGGTATCCCTGCTAAAGCGAAAATTGGAAGTGTGGTTGCCTTAAACATTGGGTTTTCTTCGAAGGATTTCACAATTGGAGGTGGACTAGGAGTGGGTGTCAAATTAGCCTATTTAAATACTACAATTGATGAATCGATATCTTTAACGGACAGGGAAGCTGCTAAAGTGAATAGTTTCACTGGGAATTGGGTTGATTCATGGTCTGTTACAGATGTTACACCAGTCAGGGATGCGAATGGATTTATTAAAGGTTATACGGCAAAGGTAACCGTTCAAGGGGCAGATGGTAAGCCTATCAATACAGGAATATCTGTTAATAGTGGTGTTTCAACAGGGAGTGATGGGACTAAGACATCAAACAACGTTTGGATGTCAGCCAATTATATTCAAGCCGCAAAAATTGCTGAAGCAGAAGATAAGCAATAATTGGTGTGAACAATTTTAAATTATTTATATGCGAATTAGATCATATTTTATTTTACTGGTTATACTAGGCATATTATTTTTCTTTGCTGCTCAATACTACTCAAAGAGGCACTATGACATGGTTAAAAAATCTCCACAGAAGTTTCCTTATGAAACTTATTGGGGAGTTCCAAATCCTGTGCTTTTCATTAAAGATCTAAAATACGAGCAGGAGTACCTTACTTATTATAAAGGAGTTAAAAAGAAAGAAACCCCGACAGTTAAATTCCCTGTAATCGACCTGCCTTCAAATAAACCAATTTATATCATTGGCTATTCCAAGGACAGCTTATTGGCAAAATTCGTAAGTTTATATGACAGAGGTAAATATTTTGGGGGTAGTTATACTGAGGGGTATATAATTCTTGACGCTCTTCATGATAACCCGCCTACTTTAAAATAGTAAAATCCTAGAAATGATAGTATGGGTTCTAATTGAAACATTAATTATACTTATATTGTTTGGATCTTTGATTTACTATAAATTAATGCTCCATAAAATTAGGGTAAAATTGCAAAGCGAACATATTATCCCTAAGGAGACTAACTTATTACTAATAACAACTATGAGTATAATATTCTGGTTTTGTCCGGCAACTAAATTTATAAAAAAGGGCGAATTGGAACATGATAAAATAGCAAAAAAAATTAATTATATTCTTGTGGCATTCCTCCTTGTAATTATTTTGGCTTTGATTATTCCAGTATATTGGTAAACTAATCGATTTCATTTACCCTAGTCAATATTTATAAAATAGACAGGTAAATAGGTCTCTCTCCGAATAGGTTCGGCAAAAATCAGCGCCACGCCAGTACAAGACTTGGCATATATCTAATGTTATGTAATAGGAATACCAACACTTGTACTGCCCTTCGGGTACTATCGTAGCGTGTCATGCTTTTTTCACTCACCTATTCTCCATTCGGTCAGCTACTCTCGTCCTTACAAACAACTTCTCTGATTCACTTCCTGCATTCCGCTTCACTCCATTCCGTTGTGTCTCCTCGAAGTCATTTGTAAGTCCACCCGCTGCCTATATCTGTCCGCCACCTGCCGTGTCGCCTTGCCCTTATCTAATATATTAAGGCTTCCATTTCATTCCAGCCATACAACTATTGTCCCACAGGGGTTAGTGATAAAGGCTGCTACCGCAGCACTCTTTCTCACAGGCAGGGGACGTGGCGGTGGTGGCGGTCACTCACCCACATCCAGTCATTCTTCCTTCCTGTGGTTTCGTTGCCACAAGAGAGGGCGGTGGAATATGAATCAGCAGAGGATTATAGCTACAATCCTGAGAAACTATAAATCTGGCGGGGGAAAACCCAGTAGGCAAGTTGCAATGGAGAAGCTTTTTGTGTTTTACTATTTTAAGTAATGGGTAATACAGGCTCAAATAAAAACCCGGCTGGCGAGACCGGGTCATCAGAATTCTTAACCCCAAACCCAACTTGATTGGATCAGTAATGTATATTTTATTTTAATCCATATCAAACTTTGATGCATGCTTTTTAAACGCTGGAAAAAAAATTACCCGTTTACCACAGTGTATGCCGTGCTGGAAGGGAATCGAAATGCGTGGTAGTTACTCAAAATGATGCCGCAGGTATTTCTCTCCCCTGGCAACTGTTTTAATGGCATCTGCTATTGTATTGCTGGTAGAGTATTTGGAGATATATCCGAGTACCCCGAGTTTGATAAATATTTCGGCAACGGGAGTACTGAAGAAAATACAGAGTACCAGGATATTTGATTTGGGAAAATGTTTTTTTAATGTTTCAACAACATCGACGGTTTCCGATATCTCAAAAGGAGCAGACAGGACAATGACATCATGACCCGTGATAATGCCTGGGTTTGATTTAAAAGCTGCAACTGTACAAATCCCTGAGATGGAGATATTATAGCGTGTTTGCAGCAGTGCATGTGATAGTGTTAGAGCGTAGGAATGGTGGTTTTCTATAAAAAAGATCCTGGTGGTTTGAGTCATTAAGGAATCGGTTATTTAATTAATCAGTCGGCTATTCCCAATAAAAGGTTGGATGTATTTTTAAGAAATACAAGGGGACGGATGGCAGGTTAAAAACTTAATGAAATGATCCCATAGAGCAGGGTAAGGATTTGCCCTGCATAGTCCGGGCAAAAAATATGGTTTGTGTTAGCAGGGAAATAAAAAGAAAGCGTGCAAAGGTAAACAATAGTTTTCAGTCGCACTCATATTCCTTAAAACAATCGTTACAGTTATATGAGGCTTTCTAAATTGATGTTTAAGTCAAAGCGAAACAGCAAAATCAAAAAGCTATTTGCGGAAATTGTGAGATGAAATCGTGCCGTGTCATCAGAAAAGTTTTTACACCGTAATAACCAGTTGGTTGTTTACAATGGTAGTTGGGTATTTTTTCAGTGGTAGTTCAGCCGGACCCTTTACTACATTTCCTTCCAGGGTAAACTTACTGCCATGCAGGCTGCAATGGAGGTTGTTCCCTTCCACGGTTAACTGTGTGGACTGGTGTGTGCACTGCATCAGTAACGCAATGTATTGCTGGTTATCCTGCCGGTGAACTGCAATATCATAGAACCAACCATCTGGCCTTACCAGTACGATGGCTGATTTGTCGAATAACGATAATGGTACCGATAATTGTTTGTTTTCCACCATTGTTTTAAATACAGGGTATGCAAGACTGCATGACAGTAAACCTGGCAATACAACACCCGCAGATCCAAGCATACACAACTGGCAGGAAGCATGTAAAAAATCGCGTCTTTTCATGACTGCTGGTTCATTAAAAGGAATAACCCACGCCAATACTAAGAAACTGCTTGTTTTGCAGGTAACCAGCTGCATTATTGATCAGTGCCGGGTTTTCCTTTCCTGTGTGTAAAAAACGAATATCTGCTCTTATAACAACGTTTGGAATGGGAAGGTAACCCACACCGGCAATAATATGGCTTTGTTTTTCTGTTCCATCGTATATTCCTTTTGGCGGGGCGGGCAGCGATGCATTTAAATCTATCAATTCTGCACGGACAAAAGTGATAAATTGCTGCGCAGTTGCTTTTGTGTACAGCCAGTTGTATCCAAGTTCTGCATAAGCACCATACATACCCGAAGCAGTATTATTATTGTATGCTGTATTTACTTTTCCTGCACCGGGAAAGGAAATATAGGCAGCCAGTATTTTTGCAGAAAAAGCGTTGTGATTATACTGCATATCTCCTTCCCCCAGGTAAATGGCTGTACCAAAAGCGCCCCCTTTTAATCCAAGACTATCAGCAGTAGCTTTGCTGGCTCCAACGGTGCCGCCTGCATAACCTGATAATTGAAACTTAAAATCCTTCCATGCATATTGTAAGGAAGCCGTGACGGCAATGTTGTTGGCACTGGCATTTCTGCCCTCAAATCTTCCTTCACGAATGCCGGAGCCATGTTCAAAACTTTCACTACTGAGTCCGTTGACCAGGGCAATGCTGTAATTAAACGGGGCCTGGCTGAGTGAACCATACAACCCGATACCAAGTTCGCGCCACGTAGCAGGGATAACAATTGATTCTACCAGTGGCCTTTCCACACCATTAAAATTTACCGGCAAATGGTTTTCATTCAGCAGCCCGATGCGGGGGACAAACAGGCCAGCCACCAGGTATTGTCTTGAACTGAGGTTGAATTTTAAGTACGCCTGTTCCATGGCCACTTCACCACCGGGTTCGCCACCGGCTACTTTTGCATCCTCTATTTCCAGTTCGGTAAAGACAGCTATTTTTTCATTGAACTGATGGCCTACAAACAGAACCGCCCTTTCGAGATTGATGGCAGCATTTTTCGTATTAAAATCACGCTGGTAAAAAGCGCTTCCATAACCTGAGACCACGGTCTTGTTTTTATTAAGGCCGGCCTGTAAGGAATCTTCATTATTCAATACCAGTTGCTGGGCACGGGTTCTGTACTGGCCATAAGATATAGCGGCAGATAAAAGAAAAATAACACCTAATAATTTCCTCATAATCAAAATTGAGCAGCGAAATTATGTGCTGACTGTTGGCGGGTACACCGAAATCGGGAAATGAGTTTTCGCAAACAGGAAATTCCCACACTTCAATAATACAAAAAGGCCGGATAGAAATCCAGCCTTTGTATTAATCCAATATCCTATGAAAAACCAGGTAGGGTATGTCAACTACAATGCCAGTCGCTTGTATAATAAAATACAGGGATATATTCTTTGTTACTGTACTTTAAATCAGTCATTTAAAATGATAAGGGAAAATTCTTCTGAAATTATTTTTATGATGAACCGCACCTGATTTTCCGGTTACCGGAATTATTTCTCCCAAAGCAGGAATAACAAGGTATGCAAACAGGCAGTATAACATCTTCCATATAGTCTTCTTTCATATAAGTGCTTCCCTCTAACAGTTTACTTAATTAATATATAGGCAGGGGAAATGGATATAAAAGAAATACATTATTTGTGAAAGCTGCCGTTTTAAAGAATAAACAAATGCGCAAAGGCTTTGTGTTTATATGGCTGCTGGTATTGCTGGTTGCCGTAATTACTTTTTTCTGGTACAACGAATGGAAATACAGCCTGCCCACCCCTGTTCCGCAAAACTATGTGGCAGTAAAAACCGGTACTGAAATTTTATTGCCAAAAGCTGTACAAACTAATGGTGATAAACCTGTATTCCTTCACTTCTTTAACCCTGACTGTCCCTGCTCCCGTTTTAATATAGAACATGTCCGGTCGCTTATCAAACAATATGGTGACCGGGCTTCTTTTGCCGTAATCCTGATGACAGGGAAAAACTACTCTGAAAAAGAAATACAAAAGCGGTTCGGTATCGATGTCCCTGTATTGCGTGATTCGTCCATTGCACTGTTGTGTGGTGTGTATTCCACCCCGCAGGCAGTAATTATTGACGAACAGCACAAACTTTTTTACCGCGGTAATTATAACCAAAGCAGGTATTGTACCAATAAGAATACCAACTATGCACAGATAGCACTTGAAGCATTACTTCATAAAAACTACCGTATCGAATTTAATCCACTTGCAGTAAGGGCCTACGGGTGCCGGCTGCCAAATTGCAGCAAGTAATGAAAACAACTGCCATACACAATACTTTAGCCATGCAGAACAATATTACTTCGGTATTTGAACTGGAGGTAAAAAAACGGTCAGACCGTTTGATGAATTATTTCCTGCTTAGTTTTTTCGCAGCCGGTTTGGTGCTGGCAACTTTTTACGGCACCTGGTCAATTGCACTTGGCGTCGGCGGCCTGTCCCTGCTGGCATATTACTCTGTTAAACTGGCCATGCCGGAATCAGATCTTTATCAATATGTGCTCAGTGCCGTACTGGCTGTTTTTATGGCACAGTTTATTTACCAGATGCACGGTTTATTCGAAATGCACTTTTTTGCCTTTATAGGAAGCGCCGTGCTTATCACTTACCAGAAATGGAAGCTGCAAATTCCACTGGTAATAGTCGTGGTCCTTCATCATGCCACACTGGGTTATCTTCAGAACATTGGCTATGACAAAGTATACTTCACACAACTCGATTACCTTACACTGAGAACATTCATCATCCATGTTATTCTGGCAGCCGTTATCTTTTTCATCTGTGGTTTATGGGCCTACCAGTTAAAAAGATACAGCGAAATACAAATTGGCCAGACAATTGAAAACGATCGCCTGCAAAAAGAAACTCAATTGCTGCAGGAGCGAAAGAAGAACCAGGAAGCGCTTGAACTGGCTTATGAAAAGGCAGAAAAAGCGAGGATGGAAGCGGAACAGGCGAACCAGGCAAAAAGCATATTTCTTGCCACTATGAGCCATGAAATAAGGACGCCGATGAATGGGGTGATTGGCATGTCTTCACTACTGGCGGAAACAGCACTGACGGAACAGCAGAGAATGTACACATCGTCCATTGCCACCTGTGGTGAATCGCTTTTAAATGTAATAAATGATATACTTGATTTTTCAAAAATAGAGTCAGGTAACATGGAACTGGAGCAGGAAGAATTTGAACTGCGCAACTGCGTAGAGGATGTACTGGATGTTTTTGCCACCAAGGCATCACAACTTGGCCTTGAACTGATCTACCAGATAGAAGATGAAGTACCCTGGCAAATTGCGGGGGATCATCTGCGCCTCCGGCAAATACTAACCAACCTGGTGGGCAATGCCATGAAATTTACCCAGAAAGGAGAGGTATTTGTAAAAATAGGATTAAGCCCGGCATCCACCCCCGAACAAATGGAACTGCAATTCAGTGTACATGATACAGGTATCGGAATCCCGGCAGATAAACTGGAGCGGCTGTTCAAAGCTTTCTCGCAGGTGGATTCATCTACCACGCGCAAGTATGGGGGCACAGGCCTTGGCCTGGCGATTTCAGAAAAACTCGTAAAACTGATGGGTGGCCATATATGGGTAGAGAGCGAAGCCGGAAATGGTTCTACATTTTCCTTTACCATAAAAACAAAAATCGGCACCAGTATACTTACCCCGCTCAGCCGTTATAATATGGCCGATCAGGAAGGGAAACGGGTACTGGTAGTGGATGATAACCTGACCAACCGTGCCATTCTTAAAAATCAACTGGAGAACTGGAAGCTGGTAGCAGTGCTGGCAAGCTCCGGACAGGAAGCACTTGATATTTTATCAAAGGACTCCCGGTTTGACCTCGTATTAACAGACATGCAAATGCCATTTATGGATGGTGCGGAACTGGCAACGGCTATCAGGAAGCAATACCCGAAAATACCTGTCATACTACTCAGTTCAATAGGTGATGAATTTAAGAAAGACTATGGTCATCTTTTTCATTCCGTGCTGAGCAAACCCGTTAAACAACTGGTACTTGGAAAACATATTCTTGCGGGGCTTGGCAACCGGCATGATTCTTCAGCAGAAGAGAAAACCGTGCAGGAAAAACTACCCGGAGATTTTTCAGTGATACACCCGATGAATATACTGGTGGCAGAAGACAACCAGATTAACCAGCAGGTGATACTGCATATTCTTACAAAAATGGGATATGCACCGGAAATGGCGGAGAATGGACAGGAGGCTGTTGAGCTGGCAGGAAATCAGGATTTTGATCTCATCCTCATGGACATGCAGATGCCGGAAATGGATGGACTGGAAGCTACAGGGATGATCCGCAAAATGCCGGGAAAACAACCGGTGATTATTGCACTAACTGCCAATACCATGCAGGGTGATGAGGAAATATGTTTGAAGGCGGGTATGGATGATTATATAGGAAAGCCTGTAAAACTGGAAGAGCTGGTTGCCAAACTTGAAAAATGGGCATTAACGGGCATGGAGAACCGCAATTCGGCAACAGGCTGATAATACTTTTTGATAACAGTTGTACCTTTGTGAAAGCTGCTTTTTAAACCCCAAATCCTATACACATGCAAAAGGAATCCCTCATCTTTTTTGCAGTCAATGGCTTCTACTCCTTTCTGTCGGCAGACGAAGAGTACCTGGCATTCTGCCATATCAAAACCATCAGCAGGAAATCAGTTAATGTATTTCACCTTGTAGACCGAATTAAGAACACAGAAAAATTCTGGGTGAAGGAAAACGTGTTTTATTATTCCCTCAAATCGCTGTTAAAGGCATATCCTGCTCTCACATGCAGAAGAGGCTTGAGAATAGTAAGCCGGCAGCATGAGCATGTAAGGAAATAGGGGATATACACTCGCATGAGGAAGTAAGTCGGACGACAGAGGCATTTCTTTCAAACTCATCTTAAAATTACAACTATCACCTCACAGGGGTTAGTGATAAAGGCTGCTACCGCAGCACTCTTTCTCACAGGCAGGGCGACGTGGCGGTGGTGGCGGTCACTCAACCACATCCTGTCGTACCTATTCCTGCGGTTTCGCTGCCACAAGAGAGGGTGGTGGAATAACATTCAACATTGGGGATAGCCACTGTCCAGGATAACTTTTACAACTTCTTTATTTGATAAAAAAATTTATTGTTTTTTCCTTCAGCGTTAGATTGCAGTAGGAATATCATTTTCGGTATTATTTTAATGTTACACAAATGGAGAATAAACCCCTGTTTCGTGAGGTTGCTGAAGATTTAACTTTCGACTTACCCAAATATCCAGACTTAGCTTCTTATATAAAAGGACTAAATGAATTGATTACAATAGACCTAACTAAGTATAGCTATGAAGAAATTGGTCGGATCTTTTATGAAAGAGCAATTCTGTTTCAACAAACATTTGGAATAAATGCCGTAGAAAAATTTAATACTCGGAAATTTTATAGAGTTCGAATGAATATTGGTGAAGAGGAAGACGTTAACTTAATCCGTACCCATTCATATCCATTGGCCAAATTTTGTAAATTAAATGGTAGGGCAAATCTAAAAGGGAAAAGTGTATTTTATTGCTCAAATATTGCAATGACCTCAATAATAGAGTCAAAACCATCTGAAGGACAAATAGGATACTTAAGTGAATGGCAGGCGAATTCTAATAGAGACGTAAAATATGGAATTTGTTTACCGAGGAATTTGCGTAGTGAGAATGAGTTTGATTTTATGGCCCATGATATCCATGAATTTATTGATAAAAATTCAGTTATTGAAGCTGGAGAAAAGGCTGAACATTTCCGTTTCTTTCATCGATTTGTCGCAGAGAGATTTGTAGATGAGACTGAGCCATATTCTTTAACTTCCTGGATAGCGAACGAAATGTTATACGGGGAACAGTGGAGAGACTTTATTTTATACCCTAGTGTTGCTCACCAACACCAAGCTTGTAATATGGCATTTCATCCCAATAGCGCAGATACACTTCTAAGATTTAATAAAGTTGTGAAATTTCGGGTAGTAAAATATGATGGAAAAATTTTAGAGTTTTCTGATGTAAGCGTTGGACAACTTGAAAATGCAATTATCAGGTGGCGTAAACCTTATGAAAATGAATTAAGCCAAATAATGCCAGATGTTTCGAAGAAGGATAAATAAAAAATATTTTTGGTTAACCTGTGAGATTGGCAAATGGTCTCTTTTTGTGAATTGTTTTAAATAAATCAATAAGTTCTTTTTCGATAGTCCGCGGATTTTCATTGGGGGTTAGTTTCCAGCATACTAATAATTCAGGGGAACTTTGCAATTGCCATATTAATCTACCACCCCAATGCGTATATGACTTCCCTTGTCCAAAAAGAAGATATGCTCGAAGCCTGGAATAAAGTGTTGCTTGAATTTTTTCCCCGCCAGCTTTTCCGATATATATGACGAGAGAATCAGGCACCCATAGTTCTTCCAATTCTTGAGTCTCTTTATTTGGATTTCTCCCTTTCAAATGAGCCCCTGTTCCAGGATTTACAAATACTGGTTTTATAAACTTGGGATGTAATACCATGTAAACACCACTTTTAGATGGTATACATTTATGATCAAGAATCAATTCTTTTAAGGATTTAAAACCAATAAATCCATGTTCTTTAAGTATTTCAATTGAATCAAATTTCATACAAAAAATTACTATTCATCAATATAGATTGTATAACAAATGGGAATTAATTTGCTTTTGGTCCTATATAGGTATAATGTGTTTGAATATGATGGAACAGGTGAAACTTTTATTGAAGTTAGACCATACAAAAAATGGTCAAGCTGAATATTTTCCTTGCTACCTTCATTTGTACTTACCACTAAATTTTCTGTAAATAACGGGGAGATGATAATCTCCTTTCCAAAAAAGACTGAGATATAGTTGAATTTAATTTTGTCATTTGCAGAAGTGGATTTTGTAAAACTTGTTTTTATTGACTTTATCTCTTGCTTAGGTTCATAAAGGGAGTGGGTTAGTTCACCTGATGCATCTTCAATAAAGTAATTCTGTATCCCACCTTTTTTCTTTACAATAAAAGTTGTGCTTCCTTCGGTTACCATAGTAGCTGTGCTGTCAATAAGTGCCTTTGAGAAAAAATTAGTGAATTTATACTTGTCCGTGAGAGTTTTGTCGCTGGCTAAAATATATGCTTTTCTTGCGGAGTCATCAACCATATCTATAGGTAATCCATCTATTTCTTTGACATTAAGCTCTTGATATAACTCATTAAGCCCCTTCTTATCAAAATGAACTGTCATTTTTAGCTTTTGTGGGTAGAACTGTGAAAAATCAATCAGTAAATAATAGAAAATTGTCAATACGCAAAGAAGAACAGTTGCAACAATTTTAATAGCTGCTACTTGATTTATTGCGACATCAGTTTTAAAGAACCCGAAAAATGATAGTGTAAACTTTCCTGTTATGCTATTTTTCCTGCTCTTTAGAACTATAATTACTAATATTAATAGAACTACTATTGGGATATGTAGTTTTAATATAACATCGAAAATACTCATGGTAACTTTATTTCAGTAAAAATTCATTTATATGTTGTGCTGTCAAATCTGGCTTTTCTTCGTTTGGTACATGACCACAATCATTGATTATAATTAATGTGGCGTTATGTATTACCTTTTGTAATTGGTTCCCAAATGACAAAGGAATTAACTTGTCTTTTTCCCCCCAGAGAATAAGTGTTGGAATTGTTATTAAAGGATAAAATTTTATAAAATCGGAAATATCTTGAGGGTATATATTTCTGGCGGCCAATGTCATTGCTTTTTTAGCATTTGGTTGATTGAAAAAGTATTTGTAGATATTGAGATATTTAGTTAAGCCATAGCTTTTATTATAAAACGTATTTTTAATCGTGAAAATGGCATTCATTCTAGGAGTTAGAAGCTTAAGGCTTATAAAATTTAATATAGGATTTCGAAGCGCCGTAAGAAATAGTGGTTGTGCGTTAATAAAGGCTGGTGTGTCTAAAAGAACGAGTTTTTCAATTTCTATATTTAAATTTTTTATGTTGTTTTGATAAACCAAATAGAGAGCTATCATACCACCGTATGAATGGCCAACCAAGGTTATCGCGGTTAGATTATGAGTTTTTATGAAGGCTGTAATGATCGATGCCTGTTCTTCGAGTGAGTATGAACCTGAACGTCCTTTGTAGGAAAATCCAAACCCCTTGAGGTCAATTAGATACAATGTGAACTTTGATGTGTCGATTTTGTGCTTTACCTCTTCCCAGGAATATAAAGAGAGTCCAAAGCCATGAAGAAATATAATTGATTTTTTTCCATAGCCGCTTTTCTCAAAATTAATATAGATTTCATCGGTGAAAGAAAATCGAGATTTTGGCCCTATTTTTTGAGTTATATCTGTACTAAAGTCAGGCATAACTAAAGATACCATTATTTGCAAAACGAATAAAGACCATTTGAAAAAAGTTCTTTGGTGAACTGATTAACTTAGAATATAAATTGCGATGAACAAAGTCTTTTAGTAGTCTAAAAGTATTAGTAACCCCCATCACGAAGATGCACACACTCTTTTCAGACCCCCCGCAAAGATATTGTCATACTCCGGTGTACGAAAGTCTTCACTCCATTTCATTCCGCTTGCAAGTTGAATCAAAAAAATCTCCACACTCTCCTTAAATACCTCTATTGAGGTTGTATTTTTTTGTTTCAAACTTTCTCCCACCTCTGTCTGCCTAATAACTGGTCGCTAAGGGTATATCAAAGAGGCAGTCTGCCGATTTAATTCATTTAAAAACATATAACATGCAACAATCTCAGTTGTCAAAACTCATGTACCTATCATGGGAAATACAGAGAAAGAAGAAATGTACCCGCTCCAAATCACTACTATCAGCCTGGGCAATAGCACAGAATGAAGACATTACTGTGTATTACTTAGTAAAGAAGCATAGTCATACAAAGTATGATAACAAAGTAAAGCCTGAGAGTATTGGATTATTTAAGTAAATATTTATTCACTATAAAATCAAACAAAATGGAACTCGTAGGAAGAATCGTAAAAGATGCCAGTATTGTAACACTGAAGGACACTCGTAAAGTTGTCAACTTTACATTGGCAGTAAATGACTATTACAAACAGAAGGGTAGAGAGGCAGGCGTACAAACCACCCTATTTATTAACTGTTCTTACTGGATAAGTACAGCTATCAGTGAAAGACTGATCAAAGGCTCAATAGTTGAACTTAATGGCAGGCTATACCTCAATGCGTATACAAGCCATGAAGGAGAAGCCAAGGCAAGTCTCAACTGTCATGTGAATTCGATTAAGGTACATTCTGTATCAAAACAAACTGATGCAAAACCAAAAGAAGTGGAACCTACAACGGATGACTTGCCGTTTTAGTGGTTGGTCTATGGTAGAAAACCGCCGCCAGTACTGGCGGCGGTTTGATTAAAGGGAATTCATTGATATTGCACATTTCAGTATATTTGAAGTGGTTGGTTCGGAAAGGTATATCACTTCACCCTGCGTTGATATAAAATGCAAAAGATACTAACCGCGATACTGCTCCTTATTTCAGGACTGGCTGCTTACTGGTTTCTCCGGCCGGGCTTTTACTTTTTTGAGTTCTTGGGGATAACTAACCCCCATACAATAGCTGTTTCTGATAATGCATTATCTCTATTTTTAAGAAACTACTTTGCAGATATAGTTTGGTGTATTGCTGTTTTTCAAATCGCTTCATTACTGATGCAAAAAAAGTATCCCCTTGTGTATTTTTATTCTCTAATTGCACTTCCTTTCCTGAGTGAAATACTTCAGGGGTTTAAAGTTATTAAGGGTACTTTTGACTGGATAGATATCCTTATTTATTTGTCAATTCTTGTAATATTTTTTTATAAAAAAGCTTTCCATATGCAAAAACTAACAAGGCATCTTGTGGGCATTTCTCCCCTGGTTGTTTTTATTCTGGCACTGCTTGCCAGCGCCGGACCAAAGAAAATAAAATATGACTATCCGGGCACTGTAACACTAACCGAAAAGAAAGACGAGATATTTACCAAACCATTTTTAACTCAGTATTTACAGACAAACAAAAACCTGTCTGTTGTACTGCGGGTTCCCAGCCAGATAACTAAATTACTGGAAGAAAGTAAATATGTGAGCAGCAGTATATATAACACCATTGAAAGGGAATTTACCAAATCGGACTTTACAGTAAGAGACAGGGGATTGTTCCAGTAGGTACTCGAAAACACCTCTGTCGACTATTCGAAAATAAAGGAATTAACCGGCACCGATTTTATACTTGAACTGGTTGGCTATCAGAAAATAAAGTACCCTGTTTCAAAATACAAAGACCAGGGTGGAAATGAAAAATCTACGGCACCCGGCTTTGGTGTTACAGGTGTAAAGGCAGAATTCAAAATAATCAGTGTAAAAGAGAATGACTTTGTAGGGTTATATATATTTTACTCGACACCTTGCATAAATGGTTGTACGTATAGCTTTAGCAAGGATGGATATTCATTGTCTTCCACCGATTACTACTCTACCAATAATGAAGTTGAAAACTTTTTTAAAGATTGCGCATTGCGTTTAATAAAGGAACTTAAGCCAAGATGATGGTGAACAAGACTTTAAATGCTCGTATTTAGCTGGCTATGGTTTGGGTCAAGTCGTTCATAAATGTGTGTCAGATTATTAAGCAACCCTCATGTGTATAGCCGGATAAACTATTTTAATGAGTAATTTTGAATTACGAATTGGCTATTATGAACACAAAAAACAGCACGAGGGAACATTGGGAAAATATATTTGCCACAAAGGCTGAAAATGAAGTAAGCTGGTTTCAGCCTTATCCCAAAACTTCGCTTGCGTTCCTGGAACTTTTCAACCTGCCCAGGGATGCCAATATCATTGATATCGGTGGCGGTGACAGTCATTTGGTGGATGTATTAATAGAAAAAGGGTATCAAAATATTTACGTACTGGATATTTCAGAAAACGCACTCAACCGTGCAAAGAAAAGATTGGGAGAAAAAGCAGAATTGGTGCATTGGGTGCTATCGGATGTTACTGAATTTAAGCCTTCGGTAAAATTTGATTTCTGGCACGACAGGGCTGCTTTTCATTTTCTCACCACCGAAAAGAAAATTGATGCCTATGTCCATCTTGCAGAAAACAGCATCAAACCAAATGGATATTTAATTCTGGGTACTTTTTCTGAAAACGGACCCGACAAATGCAGCGGGCTTGAAATAAAGCAGTACTCGGAAATATCCATGTCTGCAAGGTTTGAGGTAAAATTTAACCGGATTAAATGCATCGAAGAAGATCACGCCACACCTTTTAATACCATTCAACAATTCCTTTTCTGCGGTTTTCAGCGAAAGTAAATGAAAATGTAATGCCGTGGCGAATGCCTGAATTACCATATAAATTGCGAAAGGCAGAATAAACAATGACGAATTATTTTAGAAAGATGAAGAGAATTATTAGTTCTGTTGTTGTTTTCCTAATTGGGTTTACCGGACTGGCGCAACATTCATTTAGAGCAGTTATAAAAAGTGAAAGGGAAAAGGAGCCTTTAGCGGGGGGTACGGTATTGGTGAAAGAAATTAATAAAACTGCAACAACTGATAGTACAGGATTAGTTATTATTAATAATATACCTGGCGGTAAATATACACTTGTATTTAGCTACGTGGGCTACGAGAAAATGGAAAGAATTTATGAATTTCCTTTAAAGAAACCAGGGATCATTGAAATATTTTTAGATCAGGAACTAGGGGAGCTTGAAGAAATAACTGTTAATAGTGTACGTTCCAATAGAAGTATAAAAAATACCCCGGCCAGGGTTGAAGTTATTGCGGGTGAAGAAATCCGCGAAGAAGCTGCTATGAGACCTGGTGATATTAAAATGTTGCTAAGTGAAAGTACTGGTATTCAAACGCAACAAACATCGGCTATCAGTGCCAATGCCAGTATCCGTATACAGGGACTAGACGGTCGCTATACACAGATTTTAAAAGATGGATTTCCCTTGTATGCCGGTGCCGCAACAGGTTTAGGGTTACTGCAAATACCCCCTTTGGATTTAAAACAGGTTGAAATAATAAAAGGAGCTTCATCCACGCTGTATGGAGGCGGTGCCATTGCGGGTTTAGTGAATTTGATTTCTAAAGCCCCTCCTGAACACCGGGAACTGAATTTTCATTTTAATGTTACATCAGCAAAGGGGATTGATATCAATAGTTACTATGGAGAGCGTTTCAAAAAGACAGGCATAACGCTTTTTGTTAGCCGAAATTCGAATAAAGCTTACGATCCTGCCAATATTTCTTTTTCTGCCATCCCTGAATTTGAACGTTATACTGTCAATCCAAAATTATTTATCTACTTCAATGACAGGACGGGGTTAATCTTTGGTATTAATACCAGTTTTGAAAATCGCTTGGGCGGCGATATGAAATTTATAGCAGGCAAAGGCGATAGTACGCATAACTACTTTGAGCGTAATAAAACAAAACGAATATCTGCCCAACTTACTTTAAGCCATCAGTTAAATGAGAAGGATAATTTTACACTGAAAAACAGTGTTGGGTACTTTAATCGTATGATCAGTAGCCGGGGATACTCTTTTAATGGTACGCAATACAGCAGCTTTACAGAGGCAACCTATGCCAGAAGAAGGAATAAATCAGATTGGGTGGCGGGGTTGAATATTTTAACGGATGATTTTAAAGAACAGCAATTAACATCTGTTCAGCTTCGGAATTATGATCAAACTACTTTTGGAGTTTTCCTACAAAACACTTGGAATGCCTCAGGGTGGCTTACACTGGAAACGGGATTAAGAGGAGATTATGCAGTCAATTATGGCGTTGCGCTATTACCACGTATTTCAATGCTATTTAAAATTTCCCCGAGGTTAACGAGTCGTATAGGAGGAGGTTTGGGTTATAAACCCCCTACTATTTTTACTGAAGAAAGTGAACGGGTGTTATATAAAAATGTTTTGCCAGTCAATCCAGATATAAATAAACTCGAAAAAAGCTATGGGGCAAACTGGGATTTTAACTACTACACCTCTTTTGAGAAAATAACAGTTAGCATCAACCAGTTTTTCTTTTTTACTTATCTAGAGAATCCGTTATTCCTAGAACCTGTAACAGGCGGCTTTTATCAATTCCAGAATATCCGGGGACATATAAATAGTAAAGGTGCTGAAACCAATATTAAGCTTGGTTATGATAAGATTAATCTATACCTGGGAGATACCTATACTGATGCTACCGTTCACAATAATGGAACAACTATTCAAAAGCCATTAACTCCCAAACATCGTTTTAACAGCGCTTTGGTTTATGAAATAGAAAACAAGTGGAAGATTGGATCAGAACTTTATTATTTCAGCAGACAAATGTTAAGTGACGGAAGCACTGGAGGAGATTATTGGCTCACAGGTCTTGTGGCAGAAAGGATATGGAAAAAGTTTTCAGTGTACATAAATTTTGAAAATTTTGGAGATGTGAGACAAACGAAGTTTGAAAGCATTTATACTGGTACGGTAACAAACCCGGTTTTTAAAGATATTTATGCTCCTTTGGAAGGGTTTGTTGTGAATGGCGGGATTAAGCTGAAGTTATTTTGATAAGTGCGGAGTGGTTGAGTTTATCTGACAAATACTTCATAAGTTAAATGAATTGGATTGGGGATTGGTTACTTAATTTTAATAATAATACTTTTGTTTAAAATATATCCCTTTTATGGAGACAAAAGACAAACTCTGGTACCTGGAGCATTTTGATATCCTGCAAAGAATGAAGAAAGACGATATCATGAATATGGAAAAATCCATGATCATGCGAAAGATCGGTAAAGATACCTTATTGCATTTTCCTGAAATGAAGGGCCGTTATGTATATTTTCTGAAGGAGGGAATGGTCAAAATTTCTTCTCAAAATGGTGGAGGAAAGGAGTTAATAAAATACATTATCAGACCGGGATATATTTTCGGTGAGATGTCACTATTGGAAAATACGGAAGACCAGAATGACTATGCTGTTGCAATGGAAGATTGTGTGGTTTGCTTTATGGACGTTGATAACCTCAAATCAATGATGCAAATGAATGCCGACCTTAATCTTCGTATCCGAAAACTTATTGGCCTTCGTATTAAAAAGATTGAAAACCGTCTTTCTTCAATGGTATTTAAAGATGCGTCTACACGAATATTTGACTTTCTGAAGGAGTTTGCCCAGGAGTTTGGACATAAAATAGGAGACAGTTACCAGACAAAGTTTTTCATTACACATGATGATATTGCAAAACTTACTGCGACCTCCCGTCAAACTGTAGCGACCAATATGAATAGATTTAGGGAACAGGGTCTGATTGATTATGATACCAGGCAGTTAAAGGTGTTCAATAAACTTCAAAGCATAGGAAACTAAACCTGTTGTTGCCATAGTGCCACAACAGGTTTTTAAGGTAACTTATTCTGCAGTCTGGTATACTCCATTGTAGGTAACCTGTATATCATCCGCCACATTATTCTTTTTACTTCCTTTAGGTTTTCCTACGCCATAACTGCCAATGTCTTTTACCAGGAGCGTGCTATTTACTGTTATTTTCCCGTTATTAACTTCAATGGTGGCTTTTTCTGTAATGGGTTTACCTGTGCCTTTAATGGTAAGGATTCCGGTTACTGTTACTTCATATTTTCCATCTTTTGTAAAGTTCACATTACCTGGATTACTGATATTGCCTTTATATGTAATGCGGGGAAATTGTTTTGAATCCATAAACTGACCAGAGTTGAAATGCTCCTGCATTAGCGCTTTCTCAAATTGAAAACTCTGTACAGGAACTGAAATAGCCACCTCGCCTGTAGATGGATTGATAGAACCGGTTACTTCATAGTTGTTGGCTGTAATGTCTTCTGCAGAAGTGTGAGAAAAAATTACCGCGTGTCCGGTATTGGTAATCATTTTGTTTTGGGCAGATAATTGGGTGCTTGTGATTACAATCACGACAATAGAGAATAAAGTCTTTTTCATTTTTTTTGTTTAAAACAAAAGTTGAAATTAATCCCACGCGGACCTGTCGCTATGGCGACAGCAACATGTCGAAGTAATGTTAATATTTGTCCTGATTTATCAATACATTCTGATATGATACTAAAAGGGAAGACTCTTAAAATCATCGCCTGGCTTGCACTTGTGATAATTGCAATTGGCATTTTGACGGGACTTTATCTTTTTTTTAAACCCCATCGAAATGTTCAAAAGGAGAAAGTATTCGCTGAAATGAACATCAAAGATTTGTTAAATGAATTCATGAGCGATCAGGCCAGGGCAAATGCAAAATATTTGTCATCAGACGGCAATTCAAAAGTACTGATTGTAGAAGGCAGGGTGCAATCTTTAAAGACCAACCAGCATAATGACATTGTGATAGTACTCAGAGAAGCAGCGGGGAAAGTTGGTGTTAGTTGTTCCTTTACCAGACAAACCAACCCTCATACCTTAGGTATCAAACAAGGTGATAATATTAAAGTAAAAGGGGCAATTACTGTGGGAAATACATATGACAAAGACCTTGATTTATATACAAATGCTATTCTGGTTCAATGCGATATAGTACGATAGCTAAAAATAAACCCCGATAAAGACTGTGATAAAAAAGTTTCAAAATCTATTCAAAAACGTGTAATTACTTAATCACTAAAACTCATATATGAAAACAATATTCAGTCGTTACTTCTTACTTTCCTTTTTCTCAGTATCTATGTTATCTGTAATAATTGTGTCGTGTGGAAATAATAAGGTGCAGTCGGTGGCATCTTATGAGTCAACCGATGGGATAAAATTTTTCGAAGGAGGCTTGGAGAAAGCAGTTGTTATTGCCAGGAAGGAAAACAAGCCTTTGTTTGTGATGATACATGCCAGTTGGTGTTCGGTGTGCAAAAGAATGAAGAAGGAGGTCTTGCCACAAAAGCAGGTTGGTGATGTATTCAACGAACATTTTATTAACCTGATGATTGATTATGACAGCACTGAAGGTGAGATGATAAGGGGTCAGTACGAAGTAAAAGGGACACCTACCTTTCTTTTTCTAACAGGCGAGGGGAAGGTTATAAACCGTACTTCCGGATACCAGCCAGTGGAATCACTGATTGACTTTGCAAAGAACTTAAATATAGATGGAAAACCGGTTTGCAGGTAGTTAATAGGGACATTTTTGTTCCTGCTATCGATTATGCTGAAAACTGTTGAAAAAAGTAGAATCAGGTGCAAGTCCCTGAAATGTTATATCACGTTGCAGGATTTATTAGGGTGAAGGTGTTTACTTTTGTAGAAATTAAAAATTGACTTTAGCCAAAGTCTGCTTAAAATTATTTAGACAGTGAGGGTGCATTTAGTAGAATAAACGCAAAAAGCATCCGCTGCAAAAAAATAGAACATGGAAAATATAATAATTCTGGAATCGACTATAACCTGCCCCAACTGTGGATATCAAAAAGCGGAAACTATGCCGACTGATACCTGCCTGTATTTCTATACGTGTACAAATTGCGAAACTATTATTAAACCAAAGAAGGGCGATTGTTGTGTGTTTTGCAGTTACGGCACTAAGGCCTGTCCCCCGGTGCAATTAAATAATTCCTGTAGGCTCTAAATTAATTTTCTTTTTGTACTAAGCGTTTTGTACTTGTAACATCAAAATATACAGAAAATCAGTCACAAAAATTACAGTACTCCTACGGTTTTTTGAATAAAGCCTTTATAATACTTTCGGTATTCCTCTTAGAACCACAATCCTTCCGCCCCCGGTATCTTTTAACCTTAAACCTTTTAACGATGCACGCTCATCTTTACGGAGGAGTGATACCAGCTGTATTGCTCATCCTAGTTACCACTGACCTCATCTTCCAGCTTCTCTTTGGTATCTTCCTGCTCTCTGTATTCATTGCCATTATCAGGGCCATTGCCAAAAAACCAGAAATCACCGACCACTGGTACCACCTGTTCGAGGAAGGACAGTTCTCCTCCCAGGAGTTCTATAAAACAACGGTAGAGACCCTAAAGAAAATGGAAATCCCACATATCTATTTTGAAAGAACAAATAAAAGAGAGGGAGGAATACTAAATGACAAGAGGGAGTATATCGTTGTTTACAGGGGTTCACTTTCATACATACTCTGTGCTGCACCATTTGGCACAGCCTTCTTCATTTCCTGGAGACAGGGACAGACAAGGGGTTTTGCTCAAAGAATGCTTGCCGGTATCCCAGTCTTTGGAAAAGCCCTGGAACAAATATTTTGCAAACGAACCTATTACCATGAGGATACAGAACTAATGTTTAGAGATACCGTTCACAGTACAGTACTTAAGATTGTAGATGCCATGGCACTTGCCAAAGGGATCAGGGGACTGACAGAACTGGAACGTAAACCCATTATGGCAAAACGCTAACCAATGCTTTCAACCATTGCCGAACAACTCACCCTCCAGTTCTATTCCTGGGAACTCAAATGCCGGGGATGGCAGGTATTTGATGAACCGGTTGATATGGAACCACCCTTTGAACCCTTCTTTTCTCATCATCTGCCAGTACCTAAACAAATCATTGATGATGGCAGAAGGCCAACACTACTGAGCAGTATTGCCAGATCAGTGAGGAATGCATTTAACAGAAAGCTGATAGAAAAGGAAGAACCGGAGGAAGATGAGATACTGGCATATCCATTTGTCCCGGACTGGCCACAACATACCGTTTCAGTTGTTTTCCCTAAGGGATACAAAGTACCGCTGCAGGAATCAGAAGAGCTTCTGCTCATGCTTGGTTCCTGCGCAAATCCCGTTTCATTTGAGATAGTGGCAACAGGGAATAGAATAACGGTACAGTATGCCTGCTCTACGGATGATGCCAGATTTCTGAAAAGCCTGGTAAAAGCAAATTTCCCGCAGGCTGTAGTGATGGACAGAGAAGATGCATTGAAAGAACTATTCTCCAATAACATGACAGTAATTGACTTTGGACTGGAAAATGAATTCATGCGTCCAATCAGAGTTTCCGGAAGTTTCGAGCCAGATCCGCTGACCAGTATCATTGGACTCATGGATAATTACCGGGAAGGGGAAAGCGGTGCAATACAGGTAATATTTAAGAAAAGTGGAAACGGCTGGGCAGAGAGTATTATCCGCTCAGTTACCAATGAATACGGGGATCCCTTCTTCGCAGACGCCCCCGATATGTTGCCATTGGCAAAGCAGAAGGTAATAAGCCCCTTGTATGGAGTAGTTATCAGAGTCATTGGAAGCAGTGAATTAACTACTCTGCACTTAAGTGAAGCGATACGGCATATATCCCGCAGCCAGGGAAATCAATTGATACCCCTTTCAAATAACTGGTATGACAACGAAAGACATTGTGAAGATGTACTTTTAAGACAATCTCACCGGCTGGGGATGCTTTTAAACAGCAAGGAGCTTGCAACGCTGGTGCATTTTCCATCGGCTTCAATTATCTCATCAAAGATTGAAAGAGATGCAGGCAAGACAAAGAAAGCGCCTGGGATAACAAAAGGTCAGCCATTTGTACTTGGAACCAATATCCACCAGGGAGAGAAGATAACTGTTACAGTCAGTAACAGCCAAAGGTTAAAACATACCCATATCATCGGAGCAACAGGTACAGGTAAGTCAACACTGTTAAAACAAATGATTGTACAGGACATTGAACAGGGTAATGGGATAGCGGTACTTGACCCACATGGAGATTTAATAGAATCGGTTCTAAAGTATATACCGGAGAGAAGAATCAAAGATGTATTACTGATCGACCCCACAGATACAGCTTACCCGGTTGGATTAAATATCCTGACTGCACATTCTGATATTGAAAAGGAAATCCTGTCTTCTGATTTGGTAGCAGCCTTTAGAAAGCAATCCACCAGCTGGGGAGATCAGATGAACAGTGTATTTGCCAATGCAATACTGGCATTTTTAGAAAGCACTGAAGGAGGAACATTGGCAGACCTGAGACGCTTCCTGATTGAGAAGAATTACCGTGATACAGTATTAGCCACCGTTACTGACCCCACTATTGTCTACTACTGGCAGAAAGAATACCCACTACTGAAATCAAGTTCCATTGGTTCCATACTCACAAGGCTTGATAGTTTCCTTCGTCCCAAACTAATCAGGAACATGGTAGCCCAGAAGAAGAGTATTGACTTTGACAGATTAATGAGTGAGAAGAAGATAATTCTGATAAAGCTGTCTCAGGGATTAATGGGAGAAGAGAACAGTTATCTTCTTGGAACATTCATAGTGGCAAAACTACAGCAGGCCGCAATGGCAAGACAGGCTCAGTCAGAATCATTGAGAAATGATTTCTTTGTTTACATAGACGAGTTCCAGCACTTCATCACTCCTACGATGGCTTCTATTCTATCAGGTGCCAGAAAGTATCATCTGGGACTTATACTTGCTCATCAATCCATGCAACAGTTAGGAAATGACAGTGATGTTGCAGGTTCAGTAATGGCTAATGCAGGTACAAGAATATGTTTCCGCTTAGGGGATACCGATGCCAGGAAAATGGAAGAAGGATTTTCTTTCTTTGAAGCCAAAGACTTGCAAAACCTTGGAACAGGGGAAGTGATAATGAGGGTTGATAAGCCGGAGAACGATTTTTCGCTTACAACTAATCAACTTTCAAAATCAAATATCCCAGAGATAGTTCAATCCCAAATAATTGAATATTCAAGAAACACCTATGGAACACCGCAACAGGAAGTGGAGGCAATGCTGAATGTAACGATGAAGTTGCCGGAGCAGGAAAAGGAACTAGACGAAAAGCCAATACAATATAAAAAGAAACAGGAAGTACAGAAAGAACAATTACCCAGTTCATTCAGAGAGCAAAAAGAACTACCTGAAACTGTTGCAACAACCTTTATTCAAAAAGAAGAAGACCGACAACACAGACTATTACAAAACTCTATAAAGCAAATGGCGGAGAAGCGGGGGTATAAGGCGACTATTGAAGCGCCACTTCCAGATGCCAAAGGGTTTGTGGATGTCTTATTAGAACAGAACGGGAAAAGAATTGCTATAGAAATCTCTGTAACAACTCCTGCAACCTGGGAAATGCATAATATTCAAAAATGCATTAGTGCCGGTTATGATCTTATCATTGCTACTGCACCCGAGAGCAGCACCCTGGAGAAAATCCGGTTAGCTATATCACAAACTATCACAGAGTCTTCAAAAGTGCTTGTACTTCCGCCTGATGCACTTGCTCAATATTTAGATGAAAACCTTGTTTCTGAATCAAATACCGAAACACGCATTAAGGGGTATAGGGTTAAAGTTGAATACAAGACCTTGTCTGAAGAAGAACAGGAGCAGAAACAGAACGCTATTGCAAAGGTGGTAGCTGATTCCATTAAGAAAAAGAAGAAATAGTAGGAACTGTTAGAGCAAATTCATAAATTATTGCAAACAACCTGCCATGAAATATTTAAACACTATCCTTGAACTTTATCTAAGTGGCAAGCCAATTTATGCCCGTGTTCTCAGAATTTTAAATATTTTATTTTCAGTCAGTATCACTTCATTCCTTTTTGAAAAGATTTACTTTAAATATACTTGGATTGATATTACAGATTATAAGGCGATTGTGGATTTCTTTGTCCGGGGGCATTTCATAATTCCTTCTATTATGTTTTTTATTGTTGACAACACAATATACATTCTCTCATGGTGGCTATTCGCGACAACTGGGAGGAAGTATAGAAAAATTATAAAGGATGTTGCTGGTTACAATCTTGGTAAGCTGAGAAGTGTGGAAATAAATATGCAAGCCCCAGATGATCCGGCTCTGGCTCCAACTCTTAGCTCACTCTTTGCTATCTCTTACACAGATGTAAAAAGCAGCATGGATATAAATGGGTGGATGGATTTTGAAAAGCGGGTACGGAGACTACGGCCATTGTTGAGAAATTCATTCATGGTTGCTGTTAAAGTTCTAGTAGCTCTGCCCATATACTTCTATACAGTTAGATATTTTGGGACTGCTCTTTTTGTTTTCACCTTAATATTTACACTTATTATGCTTCGGATAACATGGTGGTTATATGTGACGGTTCATATAGGGCCTACTTTTGTTAAAAAAGGTTGATGAAGAAATATTAAGAAGACAGAGGCTATCCAAAGGGCAAAAAGAGAATGAAAATAAATCGTAAATCTATTTTTAGTATGTACTCATTACTTGCATGTAATGGAGGAAATACATATACTGATTGAAATTGTTCCTACGAATCTTAATATTTTAAGCAGCGTAAGTTCTATTCCTAACCAGTAAAACACTTTTGAATGGAAGCAAAAAAATCAGTCGGAGTCTGGATTCGGGTCAGTACCGAAGATCAGGCAATGGGAGAAGCCCCCGAACATCACGAAATACGTGGTAGACATTATGCTGAATCTCGGGGATGGATTGTGAAAGAAGTATATCATCTTGAAGCTGTATCCGGCAAAACAGTTATGAATCATCCGGAAGCGAAACGTATGCTTAGGGACATCAAAGAAGGGCATATAACTGGCCTTATCTTTTCTAAGCTTGCTCGTTTGGCAAGAAGTACTAGAGAGCTTTTGGATTTTGCGGATTATTTCCGGGAGCACAACGCAGATCTGATATCCTTACAGGAGGCAATTGATACCAGTACTCCCGCAGGTCGCTTGTTCTATACTGTCATTGCTGCGATGGCGCAGTGGGAGCGTGAAGAAATTGCCAGCCGCGTTGCTGCCTCAGTTCCCATCCGAGCAAAGCTCGGAAAGCCTTTGGGCGGGGCTGCTCCATTCGGTTATAAATGGGACGGTAAACAACTGGTAGTTGACGACAAAGAAGCGCCAGTTCGGGCACTGATTTATGAGTATTTTCTTAAGACAAAGCGGAAGAAGACAACCGCCAACGAGCTAAACAACCTCGGATACAGAACTCGAAATGGCTCAAAGTTTTCCGACACCACTATTGACCGATTGTTACGCGACCCAACAGCTAAAGGTATGCGCCGGGCTAATTACACAAAAAGTCTTGGGGAGGGGAAGAATTGGAAGCTTAAACCAGCAGCAGAATGGGTCCTTACATCCTGTCCCTCAATTGTGACAGCAGAGTTATGGGATAGTTGTAATCAGGCTCTTGATGAACAGCAAGGCAAAAGAAAAAAACCAGGCCGTCGGAGTCTTCACTTGCTTGCAGGATTTGTTACTTGTATCTGTGGCAAAAAGATGTATGTTTTTCATGCTTCACCTGTTTACACCTGTAAAACCTGCAAAAATAGAATCCCTGTTGAAGATATGGATAGCATCTACCATGAGCAGCTTAAAACCTTCCTGTTTACCGATGCCGATATTTCCAAATATCTTGAACAATCTGACAGAATCATCCAGGAAAAGCAAACACTCCTAACTACCTCAACAGAGGAGGCAAAAGGTATCAGGAGAAAGATGGAGGAGTTAGTTAATATGCGGGTAAACAGAGAGCTCTCACGTGAGAATTTTCAGAAATATTACCAACCCTTAGAAGAACAAATTGCCCAGCTTGACCGCTATATTCCGGAACTTGAGGCAGAGGTAGATTTCCTCCGAATTCAAAATCTCTCTTCCGATACGGTACTTCAGGAAGCAAAAAACCTATACAATCGATGGGGGGAAATGCCTTTTGAAGAAAAAAGGAGCATTGTAGAAATCATTACCGAAAAAATAGAAATCGGAAAAGAGGACATTACCATTTCCCTTTCATACCTCCCCACACCCAACCTCTCCCAAAATGGCGGAACTAAGCAACGCAACTCCATGGGTTCATAGAGGCGATCAGCATAAAGCTGGAAGGAAAATCGAGCGCCACTTTTGCACGGCTGATGGTGACCCGTCTTTCTTCCATCGGTTGCCGCATTACCTCGAGTACTGTTCTTTTAAATTCCGGCAATTCATCCAGGAATAAAACGCCATTGTGTGCCAGCGAAATTTCTCCGGGCTGTGGAATGCCGCCACCACCTACCAGTGCCGCATCGCTGACAGTATGATGCGGGGAGCGAAATGGCCGCTTTGAAATCAGCATGGCATTTTCGGGGAGTTTACCAGCTACACTGTGGATTTTTGTTGTTTCTAATGCTTCATGCAGGGTGAGTGGTGGCAATATGGTGGGCAATCTTTTTGCAAGCATGGTTTTTCCGGCGCCTGGTGGCCCGATTAATATGGCATTATGCCCTCCTGCTGCCGCAATTTCCAGTGCACGCTTAATATTGGATTGTCCCTTTACATCATTGAAGTCAATATCAAAATCGTATTGCGAATGAAAAAACTCTTCCCGCGTGTTTACGGTGATGGGTTGCAGTGAGGAGTTTCCGTTAAAAAAATCAATCACTTCATTCAAATGGCCCGCACCATATACTTCAATATTACTGACCATGGCTGCTTCCCTGGCATTTTGTTTGGGTACAATCAATCCTTTAAAATTTTCTTTGCGGCAGGTGATGGCCATGGGCAATGCACCTTTTATGGGCTGGATACTTCCATCAAGACCGAGTTCGCCCATCATCACATACTGGCTGAGTTTTTCTACTTCGGTAATTTGTTCGGATGCGCCTAATACCGCAATGGCCATGGGAAGATCAAAAGCAGAGCCGCTTTTTTTAATATCGGACGGAGCGAGATTGATAACGAGTTTGGTGCGTGGCATATGATAGCCGTTTGACTTCACCGCGCTCTCCACGCGCTGGATACTTTCCTTGACAGCATTATCGGGCAGGCCAACAATATAATATTTGCTTCCACCGAGTACGTTTGCTTCTACTGTGATAGTAATGGCTTCCACGCCATAGACGGCGCTGCCAAAAGTTTTCATTAACATGCAATGAATGTAAAATAATTTTTTTTGTTTTGCCCCCGGAGAATTATAAAGACTGCAAACCTTTGAGTTTAGAAATAGTTCTGGAATATATTGGCAGAATGATGCACCTAATCTGTTTCCCTAATCCTGGCATCAAACAACACATTCACACCGGGATCAAGCATCAGCTTCGTGGGTTTTTTAGCGCAGGGCAATTCCAGTTGATTGGTTTTGTCTTTAATATTCATGTTTTGCAGGATAATTTCAGTGCCCGATTCCAGCGCTACCTGTAGTGAAATATCAAATAATGGCGTTTGTGTTTGTTCGGCAGTGATGGTAACCGTTCTTCTTATTTCATTGTATTTCCATTTTACGTCCAGCAATGGCAAACCGGGCGTGTACAACCATTGTTTAAAAAAAACCTGCAGGTCCTTTCCACTCGTGGTCTCCATTACTTTACGGAAATCATCCGTCGAAGCGTTTTTACCTGCATAAGTTGCATAATATTTTTTTATTCCCTGCCAGAATAGTTCATCACCCAGTTTTCTTCGCAGCATGTGCAGCACCCATCCGCCTTTCTGGTAGCTGTTTACATTGAGCAATTGCATAAAGTCTTTGGTTACCGTGGTATCAACAACCGGTGTATGGCGGTATTTTGAAAAACCAATGATTTCATCACGGTCCTGCTGCAACCTGGTAATCATGCTGTCAACACCATATTTGTTTTCCAGGTAGAGATGCGTCATATAGGTAGCAAATCCTTCACTCAGCCAGATATGCTGCCAGTTGGTTTCTGTAGCTGAATTGCCAAACCACTGGTGGGCGATTTCATGCGTGAGCAGCGACTCCAGTTTGCGGTCGCCTTTAATAGAATTTTCGAAATAAAAAATGGCGCTGGCATTTTCCATGCCGCCAAACTGTGTTTTGGATTGTACATTCGCCAGCTTGCGAAATGCATAAGGCCCCACGTTTTTCATAAAGAAAGGAAGAATATCTTTCGCCAATGCATAATCGAAAAAACCTTTGTCCCTGTCTTCCGGATAGACCCAACTGTACACGGGAATACTATCCGCATTTCCTGCATAGTTCACGGCAAAATCTGCCACACCAATGGCCATTACTTTCATCGGCAATTCAGCAGTTTCTTTCCAGTGTGTCAGTTTTAGATGACTGGGCAGGTTGGTTTCTTCCACCTGGATGCCGTTGCCCACCACCTGGTAATGATCCGGCGCAGTAACAATAAAATCCACGGCCGCTTTATCCGATGGATGATCAACGCAGGGCAACCAGCAATGTGCACGGTTCGGCCAGTTGTCGCCAAAAAAAGTACGGTGGCCGTATTTATTCTTATCAATGATCAACCCAGTAGCAGGGATGCCTTCATAGTCGATGGTAATATCAATCGTTTGACCTGTGTTGCCAGTGGCATTAATGTGCAGCACTTCCGATTCCTGTTTGAATGAAATATTCTTGTCGTCTTTTTTTACCGAGTTTACCGTCATGCCCCTGCCTGATTTATTTTTTCCCGACAAATCGAAATCAATGCTGCTGACATTTTTCAGGCAGGCAAAGGAAATAACGGCTTCGCCTTTAATATTATCGTTTTCGTCATTTAATGCAATGGAAAACTGGTAATGCAGAACATTGATGGAAGGATCGGTAATAGTTCGCTGCGGGTAAGATACATGACATAGAACAACACTGCTGAAAAGTATAAGAAGGTATTTGTACATCGGCAATCGTTATTGAAAATAGTTTATTGTTTTCCGGGA
Source organism: Chitinophagaceae bacterium (assembly GCA_044223995.1). Classification (GTDB taxonomy): domain Bacteria; phylum Bacteroidota; class Bacteroidia; order Chitinophagales; family Chitinophagaceae; genus JACMLD01. The sequence goes on along the minus strand of JBGALE010000002.1, from coordinate 296,736 downwards.
TGGTATTGTGTTGTTGCAGGATGAAAAGTTTGCCAGGAATGCCAGAATTCCTGGTAGGCATGAACTGGTACCAGTTTCTGATCTTTCAACGACCCTTCTATGCATACGCCTTCAAAATTCCATTTGGAACCCGTCTGTTTGTCAGTTAAAAACATACCAGTGCTGTCTGTTGCAAAAATCAGGGATTGATTGTTAACCACCCGCTTCCATGCATGAAAAGTAACGGTGTCGGTTTCCAGTGCAATCACCACTGGTATTTGTGGCATAGAATCATTGATAACACGTGCCGCAACGAGATCATTCCAGTCGTATGCTTTTGAATGCCCGTCAACTTGAATACCAACAACCCATGATTTAAAACGCCAGGAAGCGCTGTCTCTTTTTTCAAGACTTCCTTTAATAGTACCATTGTCAAACCCTTTGAGATCGTCGTATTGTTTTTTGAAATTGCTGTCGGGTTGCAATACATAAGAAGAAGGATATTTTTGCAGCCATGACTGCAGGCTCATTTGCGAAGATGGAATTTCATCCAGCATTTTTCCCTTCAATGGCCCTGCAATGGCTTCACCGGTTACCTGGCGCCACCAGCTTTTGGTAGTTGAATCTTCAAACATGGCATTGAAATGATCCATGCCCACGAGGCGGAAGGTTTCATATTTATTATCAACCGTTGGACTGTACACACGACCCGTCCTGCATACGGTGCAATAAGTTATCATCACCGGTGTTCCTCCAACCGTATCTTTTACCTGGTGGTGGTAACCGATGATTTCAATGGGATAAGCTTTTGCCTGACCGTTTATTGCTACACCAATGACCAATTGTTTAGCATCCACTTTACCACCGTTGCCTTCGGAAAAGTTTTTGATACGTGGCTGGTAAAACATTTTATCTGCCAGCATATAATAATTGCACACAACAAATATGAACAGATAGCATGCGGCGGCGAGGCCAAACAATATTTTTTGCCAGCCCCTCCACTTGCTCCATCTTCCTGAAATACTATAGAGAATGAGCAGGATAGCTGTTATGCGGATATAGATAATATTATTGTGCAGGAAATAAGCAATGCCAATGGTATTGTTGTGCTGGCTGCCCGGAAAAGGCATGATGAAATATACCTTGAGTATTTCTGCTGCAAACAACATGAGCAGGCCTATGGCAAGTAATAGCTTTTTCATTTTCCGGAAAATCTTTGGGTGACTGTGAACCCGAAAATTACAATTTCTCCAGCATCTCCACCACTTTCTCTTTCCGGAGGATTAGATAGCCCAGCCGGTCGTTGCTGATACCTTCTTTTAACTGGTAGGAAAAAATAAGCTGGTCATCCTTTACTTCTGTTTCGAAATAGCGAAAAACAATGTTTGGATAGGCTTTCAATCCTTCGCCGATTTCGTAGAGGTGCGTGGACAGTATAAACAACGAATTAGGAATTTTTATCAGGCCTTTGATAACTGTTTCCGAACATTTCATGGCGTCCTGTACATTGGTGCCTTTGAATAGTTCGTCGATCAGTACCAGCCATTTCCGCCCATTGTTTATTTTGGTAATGGTATTTTTTATCCGCTGTACTTCGTTGAAGAAATAGCTTTCACCCTTTACAATATTGTCCACCACGTTAATATTACTGAGGATGCCGTCAAACAGCGTCAGTTTCATTTCCGTTGCGGGTACACCCATTCCAAGGTGCGCCAGGTAAACAGCCGCACCCACAGATTTAATAAAGGTACTTTTGCCGGCCATATTGGCGCCGGTGAGAAAAAGAAAATTCTTTTTTGGTTCCAATGTTACATTATAAGAAACAGGCACCGGCAGTAACAAATGATATAAATCCTTTGCATCGATGGTAGAATCGGGCGAATCAATAAACTGCGGCAGGGTCAGTTGAAATATTTCCATTGCTTTTGCCATCGAATACCATGCATCGAGCCTTCCGAAAATTTCAATCAGTTCATGTGCTGCATTTTTAAAACGGTAACGGAGATGGTTACCAAAATAAATGGTTTGTACCGTGGAAAAGCGCGTACTGCTGCCCGTTTTACCCAGTTTGAAAATGATTTCATCTTTAAGTAAATCCTTGGCCCTTTGTATATATGCGCGGAGTAGGCTGGGAGAGGAGGGGTTGTCAAATACTTCAATCAATTGCCTGAACCCACTGACAAAATCGGCGAAATGCCCCACTGAATAACGTACCAGCGAATAATCGGGACCGTGTAATACTTTATATGTAATACCATTTAATATATTGGCGCTTTCGGGTATGGTGTCAACAGGTGTTTCATAAAATCTTTCCATCACCATTACGGTTCCGTTGCTGATAAGCGTGGGCCATTTGCTTTCCTGCTCGCGGATGCATTGAATTAATAATTGTACTTCCTTAATTTTTTTGATATCAGAAAATGGTTCCGCGAAAAATTTTGCGAGCCATTGTTTACCACCCAGTGTTCTTGTAAAATTCAGTTTATGAAAAATGGAATATTCTTCTTCCTGGTGAAAGATGGAAAGATCGTTGAATGTGGTACTGTCTATCTGCATGAAATTGGTTTAGTCCCGGTTGAATTGTAAACGCATACCTTTCTTAGATTCATCCCATGTATTATTTCCATAAACCAGTTGCCCGTTTACAAAAGTTGCTGTTACGGCTGCAGGAAAAGTAAACTCTTCAAGCGGACTCCAGCCACATTTGTATAATATATTTTGTTTTGACACGGTAGTCGTTTGGCGCAAGTCCACCATAACAAGATCCGCAAAATAGCCTTCCCTGATATAACCCCGTTCAGCCACCTGGAAACATTCGGCTACGGCATGGCTCATTTTCTCCACTACTTTTTCCAGCGAAATCCGGCCTTCCTTTACATAATGGAGCATCAGCAACAATGAATGCTGTACCAGCGGCAAACCTGCATGTGCTTTTTCGTATGGTTCATTTTTTTCTTCCCAGGTATGCGGGGCATGGTCGGTAGCAATTACATCGAGACGATCATCCAGCAGCGCTTTCCATAACGCTTCACGGTTGTGCGGAGCCTTGATGGCAGGGTTGCATTTGATCAGGTTGCCTTTTTGCGCATAGTCATCGGCGGTAAAATGCAAATGGTGTACGCAAACCTCAGCGGTGATCCTTTTTTCCCTTAAGGGTAAAAGATTTCCGAACAGTTGAAGTTCTTTTTCTGTGCTGATGTGTAAAATATGCAGGCGGCTATTGTATTTCCTGGCAAATTGAATGGCATAAAAAGAACTTTCAAAACAATTGTTATCGTCGCGGATGATGGGATGATCGGCTGCTGTTAACACACCTTTTTCTTTTTTTAGCCTTTCAAAATTGGCTTTGATAGTCTTTTCATTTTCACAATGCGTGGCAATCAGCACTTCGCTTTCACTGAACAATTTTTCCAGTGTCAATGGGTTGTCTACCAGTAGACCACCTGTGGAAGAGCCCATGAATATTTTAATGCCGCAGATGTCTTCCTTTTTATCGTTGACACGAAGTACTTCACTGCTGTTATCGTTGGAGGTACCCATGAAAAACGAATAATTGGCCAGCGATGTATTGCGGGCAATTTCATATTTCTGTTCCAGCAGTTCCTGGGTAAACGCCGGTGGAATGGTATTGGGCATTTCCATAAATGATGTAACACCACCTGCGACAGCCGCTTTCGATTCAGTATAAATATTGGCTTTATGGGTAAGGCCGGGTTCCCTGAAATGAACCTGGTCGTCGATGGCACCGGGCAGCAAAAACTTCCCCTCACCATTGATCTCGTTAACATTTTCCACTGTATTGATACTACCCGATATCTTATCGATACGGCCATTTTTGATGAGCACATCCGAGGTGATTATCTTACCTTCGTTAACTACTGAGATGTTCCTGATGAGGTATTTTTGCATAATATAAAATCGTTATCCTCTTTAAACAACTAATGCATGCAATTTAAAAAAACCACGGTAAGCTGGCTTATTTTTATTCTACCCGTTTTTTGTTCCGCTCAGTCCACCAATTTGCCGCAGGGCACCAAACATGCTGCATTCCTCGACCGGCTGGAAATCCTGATGCAGGATAACCAGGAACTGAATTTTTCCGCCATGAAACCGCTTAGCCGGAAATCGGCCGTAAAGGCGGCAGAACTGGCTGACTCTCTCGATAAAAAATATCCTTTCGACTATTTCTATCATTTATCGGCAGTCGATAAGTACAACCTGCATGACCTGCTGATGAATAACAGTGAATGGGTAACAGGGCCTGCGGATTCATTTAAAAGCCGGAAACCGCTTTGGAATACGTTTTATAAAACAAAGGGCGATTTGTTTACCGCCAATGAAAAAGATTTTTTCCTGGCCGTAAACCCGGTCATACAACAACAGCAATCCATTGAATCAGGCAATAGTGAGCGAATATTTTTAAACAGCAAAGGCCTTACTGCGAGAGGATTAATAGCGAATAAAGTGGGATTTGATTTTTACCTGACCGATAACCAGGAAAGAACGCCCCTGTTTGTGCAGGATTTTGAAAAGAAATTCCTGGCGGTACCAGGCGCTGGTTTTTATAAACCATTTAAGGCAACTGCTTATGATTACTTCGATGCACGTGGTTCGGTGTACTTCAGCGCAGCAAAATATTTTAAGTTTCAGTTTGGCTATGACAAAAATTTTATTGGCAATGGCTACCGCAGCCTGTTGCTGAGTGATTTTGGCACTAACAATCTTTTTTTTAAGATCAATACACGCATCTGGAAGCTGGATTATACCAACCTCTTTATGGAATTGATCCCGCAAAACAAAAGCAATCCCGGCAATGTATTGTTGCCCAAAAAATATGCAGCGATGCACCGGCTGGGTATTAATGCCAACAGGTGGCTGAATATTGGTTTGTTTGAAGCCGTCATATTCGGAAGACCGAACCGATTTGATTTCTCTTATCTCAATCCTGTTATATTCCTTCGTTCTATTGAGCAGCAAAACGGCAGCCCGGACAATGCGGTGGTGGGCCTCGATTATAAAATGAATATTGGCCACCAGGGTCAATTATACGGACAGTTCTTACTGGATGAATTTGTGCTGAAGGAGATAAAAGCCGGGCGGGGCTGGTGGGGAAATAAATTCGGGATACAGTTTGGTGGTAAGGTGATAGATGTATTCGATATAAAAAACCTTGATATACAGGGTGAGGTAAATGTTGTAAGGCCGTTTACCTATTCACATTCGGATTCAATCGCCAACTACACCCATTACAATCAACCATTGGCGCATCCGCTGGGTGCTAATTTCAGTGAACTGATCGGTATTGTACGCTACCAGCCAAAACCAAAATGGACGGCACAGTTAAAAGTGATCGTTTTCTCACAGGGTGTGGATACCGGCAGCAGCAATTATGGTGGTAATATCTTTTTATTAAACAGCACCCGCAGCCTGGGCGATTATGGATATACTATTGCTAATGAGGTAAGGGCAAATGGGTTGAATGCATCTGCGTGGGTGGGGTATGAAGTGGTGGAAAATCTTTTTATCGATGCATCACTGATGTACCGGAGATATCATGCTGCGGCTGCAACCATTCAATCCAGAAATTCTACTATGTTTACGATCGGGCTACGTTTAAATATGTTTCGCAGGGAATACGATTATTGATTTGTTGCCTTTGATCAATGATGGCCCGGTATGCACATCAATTTCCCTGTCTTAAAACAATTGGTATGAAGAAGCTCATTATTTTTGTTGGACTGTTTGCCGGCACCTGCTCTTTGGCACAAAACAAACCTGCACCTAAGAAACCACTGACACTGGATGCCATCTGGGGAGGGAATTACCTCGACGAACAAAAACTCCGCGTTCACCTGATGCATACCGGCGATTCCATAGCGTTTATCAGGGCTGACAAGGCTACCAATAATGAGGTGATAATAACACTTGATTTTGAAACCGGTCGTTTAACCGACACCGTATTTTCCAACCAGGTAAAAACTGACAGGGATTCTTTGCCGGTCACCTTTACTTTTTTTGAAGATTTTGCATTTTCACCCGACGATTCAAAAATCCTAATTCAAACGCAGTTTGAACAACTGTATACAAATTCCACCCGGCAATTCAATTTTGTATGGGATCGTGTGAAGCGCACATTGAAACCAGTATCAGCCGATGGTAAGCAGAGCTATGTTAGTTTTTCACCCGACAGCAAAAGAATTGCGTTTATACGGGACGGAAACCTGTATGTAAAAGATTTGTCAACAGATCAATTGATGGCTGTTACATCCGACGGGCAGCCGGGAAAAGTTATTTATGGCATGTCAGATGCATTGTATGAAAATGGTTTTGGTCTTTCACAGGCCTACCAGTGGAGCCCCGATGGCGAAAGCATTGCGTTTATGCGCCTCAATGAAACAGTGGTACAGCAATACCCTGTTACCCTGTATGAAGGAAAAACCTATCCTGATGTATTCAACCAGCGGTATCCAAAAGCGGGTGAGGCCATTCCTGAAGCACAGGTGTTTATCTATAACATCCGCAGCAAAGCATTGACCAAAGCAGATGTGGGGATCAACCCCAATCAATATATAACAGGTATACGCTGGCAACCTGATGGTAATTTTTTGTGGATACAAAGACTCAACCGCCCGCAAACAAAATTAGAACTGCTGAAAATTAATGTGCGTAACGGCAACGGGCAACCGGTTTTCTCGGAAGAAGGAAAGGAATATGTGCGGGTGTACCCGGATAACCAGTTTTTCCTGCAGACAAAAAATTCTTTTCTATGGTTAAGCGAAACAGATGGCTATTCGCATATCTATGAAGTGCCGCTGAACAATTACCAGAAAAAGCAACTGACAAACGGAAGCTGGGAAGTATTGAATATACAGGGCATTGATGAGGAAAACAGTGAAATATATTTTACCAGTACCGAATCATCTGCAAACGAAGTGAATTTGTACAAATGCGGACTGGATGGCAAGGGCCGCCGACTGCTGACAAATGGCAATGGCGTACATGATACCTGGCTAAGTTCGGATTATAAATATTTCTTTGACAGCTATTCATTGCTGAACCAGCCAACAGCTTATCAAATGTATTCATCTTCGGGCAGGCCTTTACGTGAGAAACTGCTGGAAAATTTATCACTGCAGCAGCACCTGAAGGAATATGACCTTCCTGCTATTGAACCGTTTAGCTTTTCTTCAGGAGGCAATACGCTCAATGCATGGATAGTGAAGCCACTGGAATCTTTTGAAAAGACGCTTCCGATGCTGCTGTATGTGTATGGCGGAAGCACAAAACAGGAAGCAAGAAATGAATGGATGGATAAGATGGGGCTTACTATGCGTTACCTCGCTTCGCAGGGATACCTGGTGGCTTGTGTAGATCCCCGTGGCACACCTTCGCGCGGGCAGGTATTCAGAAATTCAACCTATAAAAAACCGGGTGATGTAGAATTGCAGGATATGCTGGCGCTGAAAAATTATTTGTACAATAATTACCGTGGTGATAGTTCGCGCGCCTGTATCATGGGTTGGAGCTATGGTGGTTACCTGGCTTCACTGGCAGCAACCAAGTATGCCGGTCAGTTTAAATCTGCTATTGCCATTGCGCCGGTCACCAACTGGCGTTTGTATGAAAATATTTATGCAGAACGCTTGCTTCAGTTGCCGGCAGAAAACCCGGACGGGTATAAAAATGCATCGCCGGTAAATTTTGTCCGCAATTACAACGATGGATTGTTACTGATTCATGGCAGTGCAGATGATAATGTGCATTTTCAAAACTCTATGGAGTTCAGCAGGGAGCTGATCAATTCGAATAAACAGTTCCAGCAATACTTTTTTCCCGACTATGCACACAATATCAGTAGCGGAGGTGTTGCCAATATAGCCCGCATCAACCTGTTTACAAAAATCAATAATTTCCTGAAGGAACAATTACATCCTGCGGAAAGACCCGTGCCCGTTGTACCCAAGAAAGGCAGAAAGAAATAGGGATCAATATTACGGCACGCTGCAATAGAAAATTTATCCTTCAAATATCAGGGAGAATATTACCTGGCGTGATTGAATCCTGTCAATTACACTGGAGAATTTAAGATTTGGATCGCGGCTGTGTACATTATTAATCCCGTTGCTGATTTTTATTTCAGGGGAAAGAATAAAATAGCGCATATAAAAATTAAAACCCATTCCTGCTTCTACACCGTACTCAATATTTTTTAGCTTGATGATATCGTCTGCATTTTTTGCCCTTGCCTTGGAAGCAAGATCGGTTTCCAGTTTGAAGCCACCGAGCATATATACCCGGAAGTTATTGATACGGTCGCTTTTAAATTTTACCTGTACCGGGATACCAAGCAAAATAGATTCAACCGTTTTTTTCATTACCGGTGTTTCGCCAGGGCCGGGATATTTCAACTCGTAGGTAAGTACTTTATTGACGAATAATAATTGCGGGAAAACTATCCTTGCATCGAAATGATTGCCGATACGGAAAGTATGCATCCCTCCAATACCAAGACCGCCGGTATTTTCAGGGTTAATAGAAAGAACACTGTCGTTTTGTAAAAACTGCGGATGATGACTTATTTGAAAACGGCTGCTGGCACCCATAATAACGATACCTATATGATAGGCTTTTTCGTCAGTTTCTGGAAGGTTAATATTATCTCTTAATTGTGCGAAAGAAGAGAGTGAAAGAACCAAACAACCGGATACCGCTAATATTTTAATCAGGCCTTGCTTTTTGTTCCGCAATAAATTGTGCATATTCCTCCCGTAAGGGTTTTTAAATAAGTAGCAGTATATCCAACATCATTCATTATGGTTAAAAAATCATTTCCCTCGGGAAATTTTTGTACAGAGTCATTTAAATATTGATAGGCCTCGCGGTTTTTTGAAACCAGTCTCCCGATTCCAGGTGTTACCACACGCATATATACATTATACAGTCCTTTGAAAACAGATTGCCTGGGCTTGGAAAATTCCAGGACTACCAGTTTACCTCCTGGCCTCAGCACCCTCAGCATTTCTGCCAGTCCGGCCCTAAGGTTTTCAAAGTTTCTGACGCCAAAAGCCACGGTCACAGCATCAAACGAACCAGCAGGAAAATTTATTGCCTCACTGTCACCCCTTTCCAGTCTTATCTCCTTATCTAACAATAACTTGGCAACTTTTTGCTTTCCCAAATCAAGCATCTTTTGTGAAATATCTATGCCAATAATTGTTTCAGGCTTCAGAAATTTATAGGTCATAATCGCCACATCGCCGGTCCCGGTGGCAACATCCAGTATTTGCCTGGGCTGAAGGCTGGCCAGTTCCTTAATAGCCCTTTTACGCCAGTAAATATCAATACCACCGCTCAGGAAGCGATTAAGAAAATCATACCGAAATGCAATCTGGTCGAACATACTGGCCACCTGTTGCTTTTTCCCCAGGCCAGAGTCTTTGAATGGAACAACACTATCGTGCGGCAGGTCTTTATTCATGGGCTGCGAAGATACGTTGCGGTTTTTAGTTTCGGGATAGTCACTGCATATTTTAAGGAAGGAGGCTGATAGAAGACAGCGATAGTCGGGATGTGATTATCTTTACCACTATGCAGATAACTTCGGCTGAATACCTGGTCAGCAGCCCCGATTACACCAAGTGCCCCGCACCCGATAAGCCTGAATATGCCTTTATTGGCAGAAGCAATGTGGGCAAGAGCTCCCTGATCAATATGCTTTGCGGTAAGCAAAAGTTGGCGAAGACTTCGGCATCGCCGGGTAAAACACAAATGATCAACCATTTTATTATCAATAAAGCATGGTATATCGTCGATTTGCCGGGTTATGGTTTTGCCAAAGTAAGCCAACGCGACAGGCGGCGCTGGGAGCAAATGATTGAAAATTATTTGCGTAAGCGCGAAAACCTGGTGAGTGTATTTGTATTAATTGACAGCCGTCATAGTCCTCAAAAGATTGACCTTGAATTTGTCAACAGGCTGGGTAAATGGGAAGTTCCTTTCAGTTTGATTTTTACTAAGTCCGATAAGGAAAAACAAAGCGTAGTCGCTGCCAACGTAAAGGCATTTCTTGATGCCATGCGGGAAGAATGGGAGTTTTTACCGCAGCATTTTGTTACCAGCGCATTAAAAACAACAGGAAGAGATAAGATACTGCATCTTATTGCTGAGATGAACCAGCAGTTCAGTGAAAAATCATAAGGAGACAATTCCTCCGGCAGTGAGAAGGTCACTGCCACATTAAAAAAACCCTGCGGCGCTGGCGAGGGTTTACTTAGTTCACAACTTTGTTTGCACAACTGCTGCTGGCAAATGCCTCCGGTTTGGCTTTAAAGGCAAAGCCCATACCGAGAATATAGCCCATCGCTTCTTTGAGTGCATCGTTGCTTTTGAAGTGTGGATTGGTATTGATGTCAGCATGAACTTCCATGTCAACATCATACCGGGTAAACAAGTCGCACAATTCATAGGCAATTTCAATGCTCTTGGCAACCTCTACCAGCATGCGTTCTTTAATACTGTACACGGTTTTTGTTTTTTCGTTGTGAATAAACATGAAACCTCCATGTCCTTCACGCAGGAAAACAATCACAGTGGCAAATTCAGTATCGCTACCTTTTACCTGGCTGTCGGTACCAATACAAACTTTGAGGTGATAGCCTTTGTCAGATTCCCTTTTGATGGCGTTTTCTACAGCATCCTTGATGGGTAAATCAAGGGGATCGCCATTAAATTTTCTCCATAACATAGAAAAATGGGTTTTCCGAATTTACGAAAAACCCATTACAATATGAAAGGCTTGTACTGTTATTGTTTAATAAACTTTTCGGTAACGGCATTATTCCCGTTGCTGTACCGCAGGAAAAGAAGCCCTTTTGCGGCACCGCAGGAAAGCTGGTTTTGACCAGGTCTTAGCTTACCCTGCCCCGTAAGCTGCCCGCCTGCTGTATACAAAGCATAATCAAAATTTCCAGTACTGCTCACCGTGATGAAGGAGCTTCCGGTATTGGTATTGATGAGTACTTCACTGTTGCTTGCCTTATTTTTTAATTCGATGGTATTTGAATAATAAACAGTCCCTCCATTCTGGCAAATGGCTTTTATCCGGTAATACATAACCTCATTGCTAAATGGTTTATAAGAGAAAGAACTGGTATTGGCTGGTAAATTGGTTAATGCACTGAAGTTTTTACCATCAGTTGATTTTTCCACCACCCATTCTTTTAGCTGCTCATCGCTGCTGTATACCCATGACAGTTGGTGTTTTCCATTGGCAGTGTTGCCATCAAGGTTGAAATGGTGCAATGCGAGTACGCTGAATAATGTACCGGTCAATGCGTATGTTCCCAGGCTTCCGAAATCACTGTGGTACATATTGCCAACACCATCTACTACCAGGTAATAAGTACCTGCAACCAGGTTGGTATCAATACCAGCATTGAGCAGGGTAGAGGGGTTATACTTTCCAATTGTATCGGTTCCGTTCATGAGCGTAACCTTGATATCAACATTGGCACCTTCGTTGCCACTGCCCACGTTTAACGGGATGGCCGTTAAACGGAAATTGGTGGGATTGGGTAGCACCAAACGAAAAGCATCTACGTCGGCTGCTGTGTTTACCAGGCCGCTGACATTAAATGTATCTGCATAGATATTGATATCTGCTGCTGTTGATATATCGTTTCCAACATCATCAGCACGTAAACCAAATCCGTTATAAGTGGAGATAATATCTACATCATTTTGAATATAACTGCAGCCAATGGTATTGGGGCCAATACTCCAGGTAGTGACATTTTCATAATAGCCAACACCCATAATGGGTGCCCAGCCTATCTCACCGGAACCTGTACCGCGGTTATATTCTGCAGTTTTTATGCAACTGGCATCAAATGTACTTTGGTGCTGCAGCCCAAGTGTGTGACCAGCTTCATGTGAAATCGCTTCTGCTACATATTTAATGTTATTGCCCAGTAAAGTCGAGAATACCCAACCCGGTGTATTGTCACCCCATACAAATGATCCAACATACGAAACGCCACCAGCAGCGCCATACCAGGAGGAAGTAGGGGTAACGATAATCCTTATGCGGCGGTTAGCGGGCGCATTCCAGTAATAGGTGGAGTCAGTCGTGATATTTACGTTGAATGGACGGTAATCTTCTGCAACACGGTTGAATATTTCAGTCATGCCTGCAGTTGTTAATGTCGCAGGTTGTGCATCAATCGGGCCGCTCCAGTTCCACACGCTTCCGCTTACATACTGCCCGTCAAAATCAATAAAGATGGTAGCCTGTGCAGCGGGGTAACTGCTCATTTGTGGTACCTGTGCTGATGCGGTTGTTCCGCAAATCAACATCATGAACAGGCTTAAAAAAATAATGGATTTCATAATAGGTCGGATATTGGATAGTGATGAACCGTAATACAAATGTTTATTCAACCATGCTTAATAACTGTCTTTGTTTTACGAAATAATATTGCCCTTTTTCCTCCGTCAGCAATAACAGATCGCCATAAGCCGGATGTACCAGCCTGCCGGTAAATCTAACAGTGCCGTCGGGTTGTATAATACGTGAAATATTCAGCAATGCATCCTGGTAATTGGTGCAGCGGATATTAATGCTGAGCTGTTGTTTCGTAACCGCGACCTTTTCAAGTACGATACCTGTTACAGATAATTGATCATTTAACTGAAAAGAGAGTTGGTTGCCGGAAGGAGATTTGAATACATTTTGCAATGCTGTTTCTGTACAACTTAATTTGTCGGGCAACTGTGAAAAGAGGGAAGGTTTTTCAACCGGGTGCTGGTTTACGGGGACTGCCACCTGGGCCGAAACAGGTGCAATACAAACTAACAAAGCAATACACCCCAGGAGGTACATGCGTTTCATGGATACTAGATTTTAAACAGGTTTGGAATATCTTAGTGGGTACGACCAGCCTACTTCTGCTTCACAAAAGTGTGCTCCAGTAAAAACGACATTACAGATAAAAAATTGCTCTTCTATTTGTCAAAATTGGCCAGTGCTCAGCAATACCAGTGTACATGCTTCCATTGCCTGGATATGGTGCTGTTTTGCAAGATCATACAACTCGTCGTTTTCCGCGCCAGGGTTGAATATCAGCCGTTTTGGCTTAAGTGAAAATATGTAGTCGTAATATTCTTTTTGATTGGCGGGATTGAGATAAATGGTCACGGTATCAATGTCTGTAAAAGGTTTTTTTTCAGTATCTACCTGCACATCACCTACGGGGGCATTTTTCCGCCCGATGGCGACTACCGGGTGACCATTTTTCCGCAGCCGGTTTACAGCCAGGAAGCTATACCGGGAAGGGTTATTGGATGCGCCCAGGACAAGTGTCTTCTTTTTTGTATGCTCCATTTATAAACTTATTGCATAGTTAACAATACTCAGTTGATTTTGTTCCCCATAACAGATCAAAGATATCCGCAATAAATTTTAATAAAACTATTGAATAATGGGGCTATCATATACTTCTTCTTTGTATATGTTTAGAACAAGTGATATTGTTTTCGCTCTGTATGGCTGATGATGTTTTTTACGGCGTCGCTGATGGTTGCATACCGGAATGTGAAACCGTTTTCCAAAAGTTTTGTGGGGACCACCCACCTGCTTTTGAGAATTAACTCGGGTTCGGTACCGATGATGGCAGCGCCTATTTTCAACATCCATTTATATGCGGGCAGGCCAATCTTGTGACCGGTATATTTCCGGAGTGTATCCATAAAATATTTGTTGGTAACAGGATTGGGCGCTGTACAGTTGAAGACGCCTTCCATTTCCGGGTGCTGGTATAACCATTCCACCACCCGGCAAACATCTTCTATATGTATCCAGGTATACATTTGCCGTCCATTTCCCTGTCTGCCGCCCAATGCAAACTTCAGTAAATTGAAATAAGGGATCATAACGCCTCCGTTGCCGAGTGTAATGCCTGTGCGCAATGCCACTTTCCTGGTAAATGGTGTTCGTTGTTCTGCAAAGGATTGTTCCCATTTTTTGCAAACCTGTACAGAAAAATCATTTTCAATTTCACCATTGTATTCGTCCTGCGGACGATCTTCTGCGTGCCGGTAAATAGTAGCGGATGCTGCATTTATCCAGAGTTTGGGTGGAACAACGCACTGACGAATGGCATCCCCAATTGCTTTGCTGGAATTGGTCCTGCTGTCAAAAATTTCCTTTTTATTTTTTTCTGTATACCTGCAGTTGACACTTTTACCGGCAAGATTGATAACAATATCTGCTGCTTCCATTTCGCCTGCCCAATGTTTTTCAACATGCTCGCCATCCCACCTGCGGTAAGTGACATTGTAACCCTGTGCGGGCTGAAGCAATGTATGCTGGTAAGAATTGTTATGACTATTGACGGATTGCCTTGATAATATGGTGATGTAGTTTTCTTTTCCAAAATATTTTACCAGGCCCTGGCCGATAAACCCGGTGCCGCCTGCTATGATAATATGTTTGCCCTTCATAACTGTAGTTATTAAAGTTTCAATTAATAGTGAAATATATAGTCTTATAAAAAGCCGGATAGACCGGCTTGGTATAGATTTTTCTTAATTATCTATTTAAAGAACTTCATTAAGCTTCCCACAAACCAATTTTCGTCCGCTTTTACCAATACATCCAGCATCTTGTCGGCCTGCTGCCCAAAGCGTTTGATGCTGCTTACGGTATCAGTAAACTGTTTGATATTTTTATCTTTTTTATCGCCTTCTACGTTTTCGAGTTGATCGAGCAGTTTGAGCATTGGATCCAGTTCGCGTTTCTTTCGCTCTTTCACAATAAGGCGTGCTACTTTCCAGATATCTTTTTCTGCCGTGAAATATTCTTTGCGCTCACCCGGTATGATGACCCTCTCTACCAACCCCCAGTCAATCAAATCGCGCATGTTCATATTGACATTGCCGCGGCTGATGTTGAGTTGCTCCATTACATCATCCTGGCTCAGCGGTTCGGGGCTGATCATTAACAGCGCGTGAACCTGCGCCATGGTGCGGTTAATGCCCCAATGCGATCCGAAAGCGCCCCAGGAAGAAATAAATTGTGCTTTGGCTTCTGTTAGTTTCATATTCTTTTAATTGCAGTATAAAGATATGCTGCAGTTCTGAATTTTCAAAATATATTGAAAATAAGTATTAATCGGTTTTAAATGTAATGGGTTGTCGCCTGTATGCTTTTACTATGCGCCCCCATTGTATGGCGGGTGTCCAGGCCGGTGACTGCCTTATCATTCTCAATGCTTCCTGATCGAGGGAAAATTCGACCGATTTCGCAATATCCTCATCCATTGTTTTTCCAGATTTATCAACTACGAATTCTACCACAACTGTTCCCTGGATATTAAAGTTCATGGCTCTTTCAGGGTATTTAATATTGGCGGAAAGATATTTTCCCCATCCTTTCAAACCTCCTTTAAATTCTGCGTCTATTTCTGCGTCTTTTCCTGCGTTGGCAATACTGTCTTTCTTATATTTTTCCCTGCGAATCGAATCTTCTATAATGAGATTTATCTCATCAATAAGAATATCATCCCGGAAATTTTTTTGAAGATAAGCCCTGCCCGTATCATTGAAATATATCCAATCACCACTTTTTTTATTGTTGGTATAATATCCCATAGAATCTTTGGTACCACTTTTATTGTAAAACGTACATTTACCATTCAACACCTGTCTTCTTTCATCCAGGCTTTTTACTGATACGATGAGCGGCCCCAGTATATGGTACATATCAAATTGCCAACAGGTATCATTAACATAAGTGCGGTGTAAGAGATAAACAGCTTTATTAATTTCGGTGCCGTTATAAGCGCTGTCCAGGACATAGAAACTTTCTTTTTCTATTTTTTTCTTTTGGGCATTTCCGTTGAGGACCAGGAATACAAGGATCAGCAATATTGTTGTTTTTTTCATTCTAAGGTTTTATTAAGGGTTAATGTCTCTTATTGCTGAAAAATATTACCAAACAGCCTTCGGGCAATTCAGTGTTTTGTCTCTTCTTCCTTCACTGGTGCCGGGAGCACGGAAAGTAAGCGCAATATAACCCCCGCCGTTTTGCATTTTTGTTTTAGAAAATATATTGGCCCAATTGTGTACACCCAGTAATAATGGCCCCAGCTTTACTGCACCACCGATCCAGAACTGGTTTTCATTATTGAACATAATGGGCAGGTAGAAACCAAGTCTTTTTGTTTCCCAACGGGGAGTTAAACTAAGCAAATTCAATTCCTTTACGGCGAAATATTTTTTGAGAAAAGAAGTTGGGATATTAATGGACAGGGATGCATTAATATAAAATGCGTCCGTTATATACCGGTCTACATTCACCACAACGCGCATTGGATTCAAAACGGTAAACTTACCACCAATGGCATTTAACTGGCCGACTACAGTAGCCAGGCTGTCATTAAATGTTTTTACGCTTTTTATTGTCGAATCAAATTTCTGATCCAGTACCAGGTTATTGATATTGGCTTTTACATTGATTGCATTTCGGCTTTGTGTTCCATATTTATACTGGTTGCCGCCAATATCCAGGAAAGCAATACCAAATTTCCAGTCGTAATCATTATAGCTTTCGGGATCATTGTAACTGCTTGGATCCTGTGGTTTCACCAGGTATTCAAGCCCGGCATCAAACCCGGCGCCGCCTTCTGTATATGCAATAAAATTATTGACATTTTGTGATCGGCTGTTACCTTTCTGCCAGCGATCGTAATTGGAAGAATAGCCATACTGAAAATTTGAACCGGTGATATCATACAAAACTGTATTGTTCTGTGCATTCGTGGTATATGCAAGATTATTCAGTTTCAGATAAGCCCCGGATATTCCCCTGCTGAGTTTCACCGTAACACCTGCATTCAGGCGGCCAACAGGATCATCATATATCGTACCTGCATAAGAAGCATAAAATTCAATCCAGCTGCTGCTTAGAAAATTGCCGCTGAAAGCATTGTTGCCCGGGTTGATTTTAAAAAAGTCGCCGGTGTTTTTAACCGTATCGGAATAATTGTACACACTGGTCGACAGGTTGCTGTAACTTTTCAGGTTGAGACCAAAGGCGATGGCCTTTTTCTGACCGAGTGCAATGCGTGCATTGAGCAGGTTGATATTTGCATTTAACCTTGCATAGCGGCTGTATTCCCCGCTGTTGAATTCGTATCTTGATTTGGCAGGAGATCCAAAGATGGAATAATCGTGGATGGTATAGGCATTGCTGCTGCTTTTTAACTGGGCGCCGAATAAGGTCACATCCCATTTAAATGGTGTGTTGACGATGGACGCGGGATTATCGTGTACGCCAAGGCTGCCGGCATAGGAAGAACCAAGAATGGCCTGGTAATTTTGGGCAACGCTGTTTTGGAGATTAAACAACAGCGTGCCAACCCATAAAACGAACAATATTTGCTTCATATACCTGTTCTCACTTGTAATGAATCGTTTTCAAAAAGGTTCTCCATGGGTTTGGCGTATCAAATATGTAACAATTTTTGGAAATGGTTTCAATGACTGTAAAAACAAATTTGTCAGGGTAGGCTTACCAAATAAACGCTGGATAAAGCGGCCCATTCTTAAACGCCTGCTGAATAATAAGTTCCACTGAAAAATATATTGCTCTTCCATCTGGTCGCGGCTGATGGCCTTCTTCAAAAATTGTGATATAAGTGGTGCGGCAATCCGGCTGCTGTGCAGCGCCATGCTCATTCCATTGCCGCAAAGCGGAGTTATCATACCGGCTGCATCGCCCACCATGAGCACATGGTTTTCCACCTGTTTCTTTTTATCAAACGACACCTGGGCAATGCTGAGTGGTTCTTTCCATAAAAATTCTGCGGTGGTAAATATTTTTTTTAGGTGTGGGTTTTCATACAGCACCCTTTGCTCCATGACTAAAATATCATTACCGGCATTTTTCAGGTTATCGGCGGTTGTCAGGTAACAAAGGCAACATGTATTGTCTTCCACATGCGAGATACCGCAGTAACCGTTTCTGAAATTATGCAGGGCAATGGCATCGGTAGGAAAATCTGCCCTAATATGGTATTTCACACCGACATAATTATTCAGTTTGTTGGGTTTTTTCCCTGCGAATGATCTTTTCCATTTTATATCAAGGTTGCTGCGTTTGCCAAAACTTCCTGCAGCAACGGTGGCCCTGATATTCCCGGCGCTGGTTTGCAGCTCAAAGGTTTCTCCCTGGAAAATGATGTCATTTACTTTTGTACCCTCCATTACCGTTACACCATTTCTTTTTGCGAGCTCTGCCAGTTCGGCGTCAATTTTAAACCGGCTGATGCCGAATCCGCCTAATGGTAATGGATGACTGATACTTTTTCCATTGGGTGCAGATACCAACAGGTGTTTAATGATATTGATATCCATGTCACTTAACGGATAACCCAATGCTTCCAGGAAATTCCAGCTTTCCAGGCTAATGTATTCTCCACATACGCGGTGAAAAGGATAGGTTTCTTTTTCGATCAATACAACCTTATGACCTGCTTTTGCCAGCAGGATAGATAGCGCGAGTCCTCCGAGTCCTCCGCCGGTAATGGCTGCATCATATGTTGGATAGTTGTTCAAATTAATGGTTAGTTGAACAGATTAACCAGCGAAAAGCCCATTTCCACTGTAACGAATAGGAACGAATACCTGCCTGTTCACAAAGCATTTGCCACTCCTTTTTAACAAAACCTCTTCTTACTGATAAAGGGGCATCGTTTTTTACGAGATAGGATTTGGAAAATAATCTTGTGAGGAGACTGATAGAATAGTAAGCCAATGGGTGCCGGTGCAAATCATTGATGAAAAACCCCAGTTCGCTTTGTCCTTTCATCCACTGCAACATGTATACCAGCTCTTCATTGGTAAAATGGTGACAAAAGAGCGAGGAAAAAATTATTGCAGGTTTTCCAGTTGTAAAAGTGACATCTTTATAATCTGCAATCATCAAATTTGGCTGGTACCTGTTTAATTTTTCCGAAGCAATTGCAATGCAGTCGCTGTTCCAGTCAATACCTGTAACCTGGATGGCGATACCTTTTTTCATGCACCAGTCAGCGATTGCTGCCAGGTTATCGCCACCGCCACAACCTATTTCACAAACATGAACAGACTTGTTGTATTGCAGTAGTTTTTTAAAACCGGCAATTGTAATAGCATGCCCACCGAGATAGGTATTGATGGTATCGAGCTCTTTCATATTCCGCGCGATGTCGGCAAAAGGAATATTGCTTCCATCGAGGAGTTCTTTATCGTATGTGCGGGTTGAAAAATTCACCATTCAAGGTATGAAGAAGTCACTGTTTATTGCGGCGATAAGGTAAATGTTTCCATGGTAAGCCCGGGTCCAAATGCCGCTCCCAGCAGGTGCTTTCTTTCTTTCACAGGTGCCTGTTGCATGATCCGTTTCAGTACAAATAATATGGTAGGAGATGACATATTACCGTATTCTTTCAGCACCTCATAACTTTTTTGCAAACTGCCTTCGGGTAAATGCAATGTTTTACTGATCGCGTCCAGTATCCTTTTTCCGCCGGGATGTATACACCAATCCGTTATTTCCGGCATTGACAATCCTGCATGTTGTAAAGATCTTTCAATCAGCGGTTCAAAATCTTCTTCAATCAATTCGGGCACATATCCGCTGAGGGTCATGAGAAATCCCGTACCCGATAATTCCCATGCCATGTCTTTTTTCCCTTTGGCAAGTATCTCCGAATAAAAATTATCAATATGCCAGCCTTTTTTCCCAAACGAATCATGCGTTATGAGTGCTGCTGCTGCGCCGTCGGCAAATAAAAGGCTGGAGGCAATATTGTCCTGTGTGGCTTCCTTCTGAAAATGAAGTGTACAAAGCTCGGTGCAAACAATAAGGATTTTCGCATGGTGGTTCCCGCTACAGATAGCGTCTGCCATCTTCATGGCATGAATGGCGGCATAGCAGCCCATGAAGTTGACGGAAGTACGGTATATATTTTTAGGTAAATCCAACAACTCCATCACCTGCAAATCGAGACCAGGTGCACTCATGCCAGTACAACTTACTGTAATAAGGTGGGTGATTTCATTGGAGTGTATATGACCGTCGATACAATTGCGAATGGCATCTACACTCAGTGGCCCGGCATATTTATTGAACCATGACATCCGCATTTCGAGTGTAGGGAATGGTTCCAGGTTTTCGGAATGCGGGTAAAATTTCCATTCGTTGATGGAGCGGTTGTAATCGGGTACCACGGAATAGCGGGTTTGTATGCCACTGTGGTGGTAGAGGAATTTTATTTTCCGGCTGTCTGTTTCATTCATCGCGTACACCTGCTGCATGAAGTGGAGGATGTCTCCCTGCTGGTGCCGGTGCGGCGGTACTGCTGTTCCTATTGATATTATTTTACTCAAAGAATTTCCAGATTATAAGAATCATAAATCCAAGATTGGTACAAACAGCGGCCAGCAAATTCATGCGCATGGTATGTTTGAAGTCTGCATTCCTGGTATCTTTCCACACTTTTCGTGCCCATATAAAGAAATATACGAGAATCGGCAGCATACAGGTTGCCAGTACCAGGAATTTATCTGGTTCCAGTTGCAGAAAAAAGTGAAAAGCAAGCACCATAAACGCGATGCTGTAAACAATGGCCGTAAAAACAAATGTGCCACGATAACCAAGCGAACTGCTGATACTTTTCACGCCATCCTTTTTATCTGCATCGTGCTGGTATACCTGTGTAAGCGGGTAAAACCCACCAATCAATAAACTGCTGGCCAGCATACCCTGTTTGGTAGCAGATTGTAGATGCAGATTAAGATGTTCATTGCTCCCGTAGTAAACCAGCCAGTAAGTTACCGCTCCCTGGAAGATTACAACTGTCAGGTAACCGACGAGCGGATATTTTTTTAAGCGAATGCCCCGGTAGCTATAGGCCCTTGATGCCAATATGTAGCAAAGAATACCCAATGTAAAATACAGATCGATGAATAAACTCAGCAACACGGCCATTGTGTCCATTAACATTGTCACATAAAATAACTGCCTGGTTGGCTGCAGCGGCTTTTCAAGGCCACCAATACTGGTTTCATCGCGATCCATGTAACTATTATAACCATTGCTGGCCGGATATACCAATGCGTGCAGTATAAAGAATATCAGTACCGCATGCGGCCATTGGACGTATACCACCTGGCTCAATGCGAATAAATAGACAGGCATGAGAAAGAAGGAAAAATGAAAGCGCAATAACTGAATGGTGGATTTCTGAAACATATACGCCTGAAGTTAATTGATTTTATACAGATAGATGATTGCGATATGTTAATGAGATTCTTCCTGCCGGTTAGTTGAAAACCTGCTGACAATTGACTGTAGCTTTCTATCCTGGAAGTTGTTAAGACATGGAATGAAGTGCAATACGATTACCTTCTGTATCAGTAATGATGGCCTGGAAACCGAGGTTGTTTCCGATACCTGTTTTCTCCATTACAATTTTGCCACCTGCAGCTTCTACTTTGTCGAGCATAACTTTCAAGTCTGGCTGGCAATTCAGATAAATCAAAGCACCTTGCTCACTGGGTGTGTATTTACCGGGGTTAAAAACGATGGCACCGCCTACTTTTCCCGATTGAAAATCATAGAGGAAAAATCCCATTCTTGTCGGCCCCATATTGTTTTCGGGCATTTGATAACTGAAGATGGTTTCATAAAACTTTTTAGCCCGGTCAAAATCAGACACAGGTATTTCAAACCAGTTGAGTGCATTTCCGAGGTCCATAGAAATGATGTTTTATTATATTGAAAAGATACGCATAACAAAATGTGTATGCTTACCGTTCAAAAAACTTTGTAAACAGCACTTAAGTTACTCTGGAAAAAAGAAAATAAAAGATTGTTACCAATGTTGCTTTACACCAGCATGCGCAGTGGTTCTTCCAGTAAACCTTTCAGTGTTTGCAGGAAGGCGGCGCCGGTAGCACCATCGACCACGCGGTGATCACAACTCAATGTCACTTTCATGATATTGCCGGGTTGTACCTGTCCGTTCTTCACAACAGGCACCTGTTGAATGGCACCAACTGCAAGAATGCAGGCATCGGGCGGATTGATGATGGCGGTAAATTCATCTATACCAAACATACCCAGGTTGGAAATGGTAAATGTATTTCCTTCCCAGTCTGCCGGCTGGAGTTTTTTATCTTTTGCTTTTTGCGCGTAATCTTTTACTTCCGCGCCAATTTGTGACAGTGATTTTGTATCTGCAAAACGGACAACAGGTACCAGCAGGCCATCTTCAACAGCTACAGCCACACCAATATTGACATGATGGTTGGTGCGGATTTTATCACCCAGCCAACTGCTGTTTACGGCGGGGTGTTGTTTCAATGCAACGGCGCATGCTTTTAATACCATGTCGTTGAAAGATATCTTTACCTTACTTACTTCGTTGATTTTTGTCCTGCTCTCCACCGCTTTGTCCATATCGATAGACATCGTTAAGTAGAAATGTGGCGCGGTGAATTTGCTTTCTGCGAGGCGTTTTGCAATCACCTTGCGCATTTGTGATACGGGTACTTCGTCAAAGCTCACTTGTCCGGCTGGTGCGGTACTTACCGGTGCAGCAGGTTTTTGTGGTGCCGCTGCCGGTGTGCCGGTAGCAGAAGGTTTATAACTATCTATATCGGCTTTTGTTATCCTTCCGCCGTCACCAGTTCCCTGTACCTGTGAAAGGTTGATGCCTTTTTCTGCTGCGAGTTTTCTTGCCAGCGGTGAGGCTTTCACTCTGCCATTCGTTTCTGCAGCCGGGTTGGAGGTAGCCGCTGAAGCGGTAGCGGTTGTTACAGCGGTTTCTTTTTGTGCGGCCGGTGCTGTCGTAGTTGCGGCACCGCTTTTGGCTGCGGCAACAATTTTATTGACATCCACTTTTCCTTCTTCGCCAATGATGCACAGCAATGCGTTGACCGGGACTTTGTCACCTTTTTGAGCCCCCACATATAATAGCTTGCCGTTTTTATAGCTTTCCAGTTCCATCGTGGCCTTGTCGGTTTCAACATCGGCCAGCAGATCACCTTTTTTTACAGTATCACCTACTTTCTTGTGCCAGGCAGCGATCACGCCTTCGGTCATGGTATCGCTCAGCCTTGGCATTAATATCACCTCTTCCATTTTTGACAAATCAATGGCCGGGCTGGCTGCGGGTCCGGCGGCTGTTTGTTTTGCAGCGGCGGGTTCTTTTGTTTTTTTGCTTTCTGTTGCGGGTGCGGCGCCGCCACCTTTAACCAGCTTGGAAATATCCTCGCCGGGTGCGCCGATAATGGCCAACAGGTCATTTACCTGTAGTTTTCCACCTTTGTCGGAGCCAATATGCAGGAGGGTGCCATCTTTATAACTTTCGAGTTCCATGGTAGCCTTATCCGTCTCCACTTCAGCGAGTAAATCGCCCTTTTTCACGGTGTCGCCTACCTTTTTGTGCCAGGCAGCAATCACGCCTTCGGTCATGGTATCGCTCAGGCGGGGCATAAGTATCACTTCAGCCATAACATTCATCAGATTTGAGTGCCGAAATTAAGGCAAAAACAGCAATTGAGTATGCATTTAATTATTTACCAGCCTGCGCCGGGGAAAAGGTTCAACAGTATGGATTAGGCAGGGATTTGGGATTTGGAATTTTGAGTTTTGGGTTTGGTATTTTTACAGGCAGAATATTCTTTTTTTCCTGCACTTTATACCTTACACTATAACCTTCCTAATATTGCTGAACGGGTGTATTCTTTAAATTGGTTTTTTATTAGTTTAAATCATACTGCCATGCATAAAGAAATCAGTTCACAGTACCGCGCATCATTAAAGATGCTGATGGAAGCCATTGACAGATGCCCGCAGGATACCTGGACTGCGGAAGGTTACGACAATGCATACTGGCGTATCGTATACCATGCTTTATTTTATACTGCATTTTATTTGTCGGAGAACCCAGCGTCATTTGTTCCATACAGTCATCGTTTTGCCAATTACAATTTTCTTGGAAAGCTAACACATGAACACAAGCCTATTGATATAGAAAGAATTTACCTGAAAGATGAAATGATGGAATATGCCCAGTCCATATCAGATGGATGTGAAGCTTCGGTGGGCCGCATACCAATGGACAGTGAAAGTGGGTTTGACTGGATACCGATGAATCGTTTTGAACTGCATTTATATAACCTGCGACATATACAGCATCACGCAGGTCAGTTAATTGAACGACTGCATACGTTGGGTATACATGGTATTAAATGGGAAGGAAGGGCCTGAATATTTTTTTACTCTAATTATTATTGACAATACCGGGAAAGACGCAGCAAGAATTGCGTAAATCACGGTATTTTTTCAAATACCGGTTTGTGGTATTTTTTAGTTATCCGGATAAACTTATATTCGGGAGAGCTGTTTTGAAGAGGAAGAAATCATGGGTCACTTCAAAGACATTTTATGCTTGTCCTTACCAACCACATTGTGAATACCGCTTCGATCTCACAAGGACAAACTACAGGTTCTGTTATAAGCTGCCTATACACCTGGTCACAAGTATATCGCACCCTTCCATTTTTTCGCAGGAGTGATGCTGCCGTTGTACCAGTACATCCACCCGAATAATATTCAGCCTATTATTTTGTTAAAAAGGAATAACAATCATTGTTGCTGATAGTGTTTTGTGTCGTTTATACTGATTGACCGATTATCAAATGACCGTTAAATCTTAATCCGAAACATTGCACATGAACTACGATTTTTTTCCTTATCTGTCAGCAAGAAGCCCCGTGTACAGTTACCAGGATTATCCTGCAGAAGACTATGCAAAATTGTTGCAGGCAGATTTCTTCAAAATGGCGCTTTATATTGCCAGCCCTGATTTTTATAACGAACTTAAAAAGAAGGATTTCTTCTTTGACAATTTATCTCCCGCGCAAAAGAACACACTGAAAAAATATTACAACCGCGCCTGTTACCGCGCTGTACCCTTCGGTGCATTCTCTTCGGTGTCGGTCGTTTCGTGGGCCAGTGATGCTGGCATGCTCATGCTTCAAGATGAAGTAAACGTTCGTGTGAAAATTGATTACCTCTCAAGCCTGGCCATTTGCGGAAAGCTGATTGGCAACGAGGCGAGAGAAACAGTGATGTACCGTTCGAATACTTCTTTGTATAAAGTGCACGGTAATTTCCGCTATATTAAATACGAACAGGATGGCCACCGCCTGAAAAGAGCTTTTAGTATTGTATCCCTGTCAAAGGATAAGGTAATTACTGCGCTGCTGGATTTTTGTTCTGTTCAAAAGAACATTGGCGATATCATTGGCTTCCTTTCAAAAATGACAGGAGCTGACAATGAAGCGATCATTGCTTTTGTAGACCAGTTGATCGCCGAGCAGATAATTACCCCGCAGGCAGGAATGAACATTACCGGAAATGATGGCCTGGAAGAATTAATTCAATCACTGGGACAAAAGAATATTTATTCCGATGAAGTATTGCGTGTTCGTGCTTTACTGAATGGGCTGAGCGGCCCCGGTGTTTCCACATTTTCCAGTGTACCGGTATATGGCAACCTGTTAAAGGAGCTATTAAATCACCCCGAAAATTTCAAGAACCCATTTTATGTGGTCAGCGAACGGTTCCAGGTGGGCGGTGGTGTGCATATAAAATACCAGAAAGTAATACTGGATGCACTGCATTGCCTCAACAGGCTGACCCCGCATTATAAGAATGAAGCCCTGGATAATTTTAAGTCTGCCTATACAGGCAAGTTTGAAAACAGGGAATTGCCGCTGCTATTTGTACTGGATCCGGAAGTAGGGATCGGGTATGAAAACCTCGAGGATGTGTTTATTCAGCATTCACTGATGAAGGATATCCAGTTTGGTGATATTACTGAAACAACGGCAAAATTTTTAAAATGGACACCGATTCACTCGCTGCTTCTGAACAAACTGCAAAGCCTTCGTGATAAAAAAGACCCCGCATGGCACATTGAAATTGCCGATGAAGATCTCGCGGGTATTGTTATTGAACAAAATGATTTTAAATACCCGCCCTCACTTTCTGTTATGTTCAGGGTAATAGATGAAAGGGTGTATGTGGAAAGTGCAGGAGGTGCTTCTGCTACTGCTCTTATTGGAAGGTTTTCTTCTTTTGGGGAAGACTTTTACGCTATCGCAAAGAATATTGCCGAGAAGGAACAGGCCATGAACAATGAAGTAATCTTTGCCGAGATAGCACATGCCTGCGAATCCCATACCGACAATATTAACAGGAGGAAACATATCCGGGAATTTGAGATTCCGGTGATTGTAATGTCCACGATGACACAATCAACCCAGATATCATTGTCCGATCTGTATGTGTCTGTTAATAATAATCAGATAATCTTACGTTCGAGAAAGCTGAATGCGATTATTGTTCCGCGGCTGAGTTCTGCTTTTAATTACAGCAACAGTGAGTTGTCGGTATTCCGTTTTTTGTGCGATCTGCAATACCAGGGGCTGAAGCTTAATTTTAAACTTGATCTCGAAGACTTCTTTCCCGGGTTGTCATTTTACCCGCGGGTATTGTATAAATCGGCTATCTTATGCCTTGCCAAATGGCACCTTAAGGCAAAGGATTTCTCCTTTCTGAAAAGCACGGCGTCGGTTGAATGGTACAATCATTTTTTAAAGCTGGCGGATTTACTGTCCTTGCCGAAACTGTTTGCACTGTCACAAAACGATAATCATCTTGTATTTGACAGGGATAACAGGGACGACATACTGCTATTCCTTGATACGATAAAAAATTATGAAAGCCTTGTTCTTACCGAGTATATCATTGACACTTCCGGCGCATTGCATGATGCTGAAAGCGGCGGCAAGCCGGTAATATGCCAATATGTTGCGCCGCTGTATCTAAAGGACACAGTATATGGCATTTCGGGAAATATGGTATTTGACGACAATGGAAGCAATAACCGCTTCTTTATGCCGGGTACTGAATGGCTGTATTTTAAAATATATTGCCACCCATCGTGGTCCAATGAATTGCTATATGATATTCTATACCCGGTGTTGAACAATGCTGTCAACCGGAAGTATATCGATAAATGGTTTTATGTACGCTATACAGATCCCGATTATCATATCCGGCTGAGGGTTCATATCACGAACAATTCAACAGGCAATATCATTTCATTATTCAGCAACAAGCTGAAGGGGCTGCTGAATGAAGGGATCATAGAACGGTATTATGTAGATACCTATATCAGGGAACTGGAAAGATATACACCCGCCCTGATGGAGGATGTCGAAACTTTTTTTTACCACAGCAGTGTACTCATGCTGCAGTATTTCAGGCACGCCCGAAAAACAGGCACCGAATATTCCTATAATCTAGATATCATCATTCAATCCACCGATGCCATCATGAATGCATTTGGATTGGAGGTGGAGGCCAAAGCCTTACTGTTGCAAAAGCTGTACACTTCCATGTCGAAAGAATTTGGCGACAGTAAAAACCTGAAGAAAAGCCTCGAAAAAAAATACCTTGAGCTGCGGCAGGAGATGAATATAATTTATGAGACCATACAGCAGAAGGGAAAAACACCTTTTTTACAATGCCGTAACAAACTACAGGCTGCTACTGCGGTCATTGCCAGAAAGGTTAAAAAAAAGAAAAGTATTACTGAAGAGAAAATACTGTCCGATCTCCTGCATATGCACTTGAACAGGTTGTTTATACAAAACCCGCGTAAGCAGGAAATGATTGTGTACTTCCTGCTTTGCAAGCTCTACAACGCCGTTTATTACAGGGAAAAATCAGTTTCCAGGTGATCGTTTGGTGCGAATGAGTTTTTCTTTTATGGTATTGAGAAATGCTTCCTTGTAACTGGAACCTATTACCAGTTCTTTTTTTTCCTTTAGCTGAATATTGTTTCCGTCGATATTGATAACCTTATCGAGGTTGATGATATACGACTTATGCACCCGCATGAAAAGGCTGGCAGGCAAATTCTCTTCCATTTCTTTCATGGTGAGGTAGGTAATATAATTGGAGGTATGTGTGTGTATGATAATGTAGTTTTTCAGCGCTTCTATATAAATAACATCGTTGTATTCTATCTTTACAATCTTCCCCTTCATTTCATATTGAATGTAAAAATGCCCGCGCTGGCTGCTGTCTTCTTCGGGGGAATTGGTTTTAATGGCCCGGCTGTTTAACTTATTGATGCATTTTAAGAAACGCTCGTAGAGGATGGGTTTCAGCATATAGTCAACCGCGTTTTGTTCAAAAGCGCGAATGGCAAATTTGTCATAAGCTGTTACAAATGCTATGGAAGTTTTATCCTGTAATAGTTCACCCAGTTCTATCCCGGATAACTGGGGCATATCTACATCAATAAAGGTTATGTCGGCGTATTTTTTTTCCCGGAAAAGCTGGAGCGCTTCCAGCGGGTTGGTAGACGTACCCATCAGTTGCAGTCCGGGTGTTTGACTAATATATTTTGAAAGCACATCAATAGCATGCTGCTCATCGTCAATTATGTAACACGTTATCATGGTTGGAGGCAAGGTTTACCGTCAAATTTAAAAAATATTGGGTTTCTTTATTGTCTATCGTCAGGGTATAGGCATCTTTATAGGCATTGTTGAGCCTTTTGGTGATATTATTGAGCCCCGTTCCATGGCTGTACATTTTATTCCTGTTTTTCTTTTTATTTTCGGTGGCTAATTCCAAGATAGCTCCTGTATAGGTAATCGATATCTTACCGGGATTTGTTTTATCGGTAAGGTCACCATGTTTAAAAACATTTTCAATAAATACCAGGAGGCCGAGCGGGATAATCCTTGCTTCGTGAAAATCTCCATCAATGCTCATTTCGAGGAACAATGTGTTGTCAAAGCGTATCTGGTTTATCCGTACGAGGTTCCTCACCTGGTCCACTTCTTTTGCAAGACTTGTTTTACCATCTGCTTCCTGTTCACGGAGGGAATAATTCATTAACTCCGACAACAGCAATACAGCTTCTGATGCTTTAACAGAAGCCTGTTGTACATTGTTGTAAATAAAGTTCAATGTATTAAAAAGTAAATGTGGATTTATCTGTGCCTGCAGGTAAGCATTCTCCACTTCCACGAGGTTTTTTTCCAGCCGGCTCTTATGCGCCATATTGATTACCTGCATCCTTTCCATTTCCATGATTTTTTTCTGGTAGTTGAAAGATCGTTTGATTAACCAATAGGCCGTGCTCATGATAATAAAGTAATTGCCGCGCCACATTTGACGGAAGAAAGCAATCCAGTTGCCGTGAAATAAAGGAAGGTTATTTTTTTTGTCACCAGAAAGAATATTGACAGCATTCATCAATGCCATATAAATGCCCAGCTCCAGCAGGAGGAGAAGGAAGAATGTAATGAAAGACTTGCGGCGGCTGTTAAAAGAAAAATTAAGTACAAATTCTGAATGGAAATAAAACAGGCCAATGTTAATGACATAAGGTATGATGTAGTCGAATACTGAGTTTTGCCCTGAAACTCTTGTTATTACGATTACAAAAAATAACTCGTAGAAAATGTACAGCGCCCATCCAACTATATGATACAGGATTGGGTTTTGCCGGAACCTGGTAAGCGGGGATGTGGATGGAACAATCATATATGTAAAATACCAAAATATGCCTTACGAAACGGCCTGTTCGTGTAAAAAAAGGGGAACGAAAAATATCATAGGGTAATTTGGCAGTACCAAAAACAAATACTATGAGCTACGCAAACAACCAACTACTTGTCCTCAAAACAAAACCTTTATTCATGTACAGAAGGAATGCACCCACGCAGGACGGCCAGCAAAAAAATATCGACACTACTACAACGGTTACTTTCCCCACCACTCACGGGGCGGTAACTGCAGGCATGGGTCTTTCCAGGAGCCAGCGCAAATCATATAACAAATTCATATAATCATGTTTTTGTTTTTATCACCCGCCCACACCCATTGAATAACCCCTTACATATAAGCCGCAGAAAAAATAATTAAGCCAATACACACTATTGGTAAACGTTCACTGCACAATTGTCCACTATGAGCCAGGAAAGACCAGGTCAACAATGGTATGTGTTATACACCAGGCCAAAGTTTGAAAAGAAAATTTCGATGGAAATAGGTTTCCTGCAGCATGAATGTTACTTACCCATGAAATCGGTTACCCGCAACTGGAGCGACCGGGTAAAAAAGATACGGGAGCCGATGTTTTCCGGCTACCTCTTTGTTAAAACAGATTTGGTATACAGAACGAGTTTCCTGCAAATCCCCGGTGTGGTCCGGTTTGTTTCCACACAAGGAAGGCCGGAAACGATTTCCCCGGAGGAAATAAACAGGATTAAACGAATAGAAGAAAATGGAGCAACTGTACGGCAGGAAGAATATTATACCTCTGGCGATAAAGTAAAGGTTAGGCGGGGTGTATTTGAAGGAATGGAAGGCATACTGGTAAGAAAAGTAAACAGCCAGCCAAGGTTCCTGATTCAATTACCCTTGCTAAAACAGGCGATATCAGTTGAAATTTCTGTCGAAGACCTTGTAAAACTGAATTGAATAAAATCCAATACGCCGGGGGAAATACTTTAAAAAGTGTTTTCCTGTTAATGACCTTTTCCTGACGAGGAGGTGATGCGGATAATTAGTTTGATATCAACCATTGTTTGCGCCGGAAAAGAAAATGTGGGTTGAATTAGCGAAGCTTTGTCTTTTTTAAAACCCCTTATATGGTTAGTTTATTGCCGCAAAATATCGTCAACATGTTTATCAGTGAATTGAATGAAATAAAGAAAACCATTGAAAATATGCGATCCAATGGCCTGATTGCCGATTGGTCGCTGCCGTATGAAAGCCTGGTTACAAAACTTGCGACGGCCGTTTTCTTTATCACGCCGGCACATCCTGATTTTGAGTCGCAAATATGGTACGAACTGAATAAGTACAGCCATTTTAGTTTCCGGTTAAATTATGAAAAAGAATTATCACCCTGCGAATACAGGGTCACCTTCAACAAAGAGGAAAAAATAAAAAACCTCCGCATCAATTGAATCAAACCTGCGCACTCCACACATTTTATTAATAACGATTAAAATGATTGTATGAAAAAGTTACCCTTTCTTTTTGGATTTAATAAAAACAAGAAAAGACCTGTTATCAGTATTGACGACTACAAAGAAAACCTGATGAAGAATGGCCATGAAGGACTGGTTGATAACCAGGACGCTTTTTCTGGTGGTGTACTGGATGGCCGGTCGCCGGAATTCCTGGACATCACCCCCAATCATACCTACCGCAGCTTCAACAACGAATTTGACATGCTGCCCTGATACTTCCGTTTTATCCCAACCCTGGCTGTCGAAAAGCGATTGTACCCGGCGATTATTTCTTCCGTTCAACACCTGCATATTTCATCTTCAACCACTGGCGTGGTTGATCTTGGCCATCTTTTCTTCCGGTGTGGGGTAAACTAACAATGCCATGAGCAAGCACATTTATTTCTGGTTTATTAAATATATCAAAGCATACTGGGATAAAGAGCTGTTGCTTTTTATCCTGATTGCAGTGAGCAGCCTTGGATCGCTGACCTCTCCTTACATTCTTAAGATAATCATTGACGACGTATTCCCGCACAAGGATTATGGCCTGCTGACAAAATTGCTCGCGGGCCTTGTTATCATTTACGTCGTGCGCATCGTCGCTACCTATTTCTTTGACTACCTGTTTACCTGGCTAAGCACGAGAGTGGTGGCAGATATAAGAAAAGACCTGTTTCGCCATTTACTGCATATGCCCTTGTTTTTTTACGATAAAAACAAAGTGGGTGAAATAGTACATAAGATCAATAACGAAGTCAACATCATAGAAGGAACGCTCACCAAGAGCGTCATAAGATTGTGCAATAATATATTCCTGCTGGTAGGGCTGGCCATATTGCTGGCTTACCTGAACTGGAGCCTGTTCCTTGTATCACTGGTGGTATTCCCGTTTATATTTCTGACACTTCGTTATTTCACGCCAATCGTACGGAAATCGTATGAGAAAGTAAGTGAGAAAGAAGGGGAGATCAATAATTTTTATACCGAGCGATTCAATTGTATCCGGTTAATAAAGTCGTTCAACAGTTATACCTACGAAAACCAGAAACTCGAGGGCCGCATCAGGGACATTATGCATGCCAAACTATCCAGCACGGTCTTTTCTTCCCTCAACAGAAATATCTCTTCCTTTTTTATTGCCATGGGGCCTGTGATCATTTTTGGATGGGGCGGGTCGAAAGTATTGGATGGAAGCATGACGCTGGGTGCGCTGGTTGCCTTTCTTCAATATATAAATCGTTTGTACAGCCCCAGCATGGATATGTTTTACCTGCACGACGAATTGATACGCGCTGGCGTGTCCATGAAGCAAATCAAGAAAATATTCGATTCAGAAGTGGAGGGCAGTATAAACATCATCGGAAAAAATACCTTACCGATTGAAGAACTCGAAATCAGGGATATTCATTTCAGTTATGACAAGAAAAAAATACTGGATGGAATAAACCACACTTTTAAAAAGGGAAAATCATATGCTATTGTGGGGGCAAGCGGCTGTGGTAAGTCGACACTTATTTCTATTCTTACCAAATTTTACCGGCACTCCAACGGGTCCATTGTATATAATAACCGGCCTGTCAATGAACTCAATATCAGTGAGTGGATGGAATACATCACTGTTGTACAGCAGCACAGTTATATCCTGCACGACTCGATAAAGGAAAATATTATTTACAACAACCAGTACAATTCAAAAGAGGAGATAGAACGCATCATCCGTGAAGTAGGTTTGTGGGATATCATAGAAAATATGGAAAAGGGGGAGAACACTATTATAGGCGACAGGGGTATCACTCTTTCCGGAGGCCAGGCGCAAAGAGTGGCCCTTGCTCGCGCGTTCCTGAAACCATCGGAAGTAATTATTCTCGACGAAGCTACTTCTGCGCTTGACTCCATCAGCGAGGAAAAAATAATATCTCTTGTAAAGAATTTATACCGGGAAAAAATCAGCATCATCATCAGTCACCGGATGAGCGCTGTCAAGCAGGCTGATGAAATCATTGTACTCGAAAAGGGAAAAATCATTGCCAAGGGTACGCACGACTATCTCGTTAACAACTCACCTTACTACCTCCGGCTTTTTGAAAACCAGATGGACGCCCGGTATGAATACCAGGAAGGTATTTTGGATAACTAAGCAGGAATACAAAAAAGCATTTTATGGAAAAGAAAGTGTTTATTGTAGAAGAGCACAATGAAGCTTTTTATGTATGGATGAAAGCTTACCGGGATGGTTTGATTGCACCCGGCAACCTGTTGCTCCATTTTGATGATCATGCTGATTTCAGGTATCCCGTGCTGGATACCAGCATCTGTGAAGTAATGAATATGACAGGAGACGCTACCGCCCATTTTGTGCGCGCTGAATTGAATATCGACAGTTTTATTGTACCGGCGATATACCTGGGATTAATCAATTCTTTTTGCTGGGTGCGACAGGATATCGAAAAAACGGTTACACAAAGCCTTTTTGCCCGGACATTTAACAATGAAGGAAAATATTTTTTGCAGGGCATTGCCAAAAACGGCCTGCCGGATGAGAAATGTGTGCCTTTCCAGTACATAAAAACAGGCGCTGAAGGTTTTTCGGTTCTTGACAACAATAATATTTCAGCGCAGGATGTCCTGCTTGACATTGACCTGGATTATTTCTCCTGTTGTGAAAACCCTTATGTACAAAATGAGGTTGTTATTGAAATTACTGAACAGGAATACAACGATTTTCTGCAAAACAGGTACCATTACCTGCATTTTGTTACCGCAAGGGTAGAAGCAGTTCAATACAATCAGTCCTACTTCTATGTATTGAATGGAGTTGCCGAGAGATATCCGAGTAAAAGAGAAGTAGACGAAAATGAAATCATCCGCCGTATTGGTAAACTGGTAAATGATTTGGCTGAAAAGCGAATTGAACCTTCTTTAATCACCATTTGCCGTTCGAGGCACAGTGGTTTCACGCCTCGGCACCAATGGCAGTTTATTGAGAGTAACCTATTATCTGCATTGGGTATGCTGTATGATACCGATGTCCGTCATGTACACTCACTATTGGAAAATGACTCTTCCACGGAAGACAAACCTTTGAAACTGTTACAGGGGAGTGCCAACTAATTATTGCGCCGATGGCCGAATACAAAGACAAATAATTTTTCTAAAAGTATTATCATGAAAAGTATCATCAATTACAAGAAGTCAGTGATACAATTTTTTATACTGTCAATATGTATTATCCTGCTGGCAGGTGCTTTCAAAGTCAGTGCTCAGACGCTGGCTTATTACAAAACCAGGAAGATCAATACCAGTTTTATTATCAGTGAAGCAGGTCAATTGAAGAAGAAGGAATTTTATTTCCCCAGGTTTGATGATATAGCACCGGTAACAACCGGATACGTGGTGACTCAACCCGTTACCATCGAACTGGTAAGGGCCGGTTTGATGTCAAAGCCGGAAGAAGAGGAATTGTTTACAAGAGTATATACCAAAAATATTTCAAAGATCAGGTTTGCGGTGCCCGGCGATACCTGCAGCAAAGGCATAACACTCACATTTAACAGGGACGGTTTCCAGGTGCCGGTTACGAATCCACTGGGATGTATGGCAATGGCTTTGAAAAGCAAAGCAGCATTGGCTGTTTCATATACGCTGATGGATAGTACCCGGCCCTTTACGTTGGTGATTGGTGATATGTGGGTGGGGGATAATGAGATTGAAAAGCATTTGTCGCCGTCGAACCTGTTTGTCCAATATCCCTTTGATAATGCAAAGGTTCAGCAATCTTTCCCCAGTTCACCCTTTGATTCTTACGGGCAATGCGCTTATTTCCCAAAAGATCAGCGTGAAGAGGATTTTAAAGGAGCAGTATTTATAGAAGATAACGATAAGCCGACTTCGCAATTACTGAGCGAAATATTTATTCCACTGGTGGAGCATTATCCTTTTTACGGGCAGCGAAAAGTGAATAAGACGGCTTTTATCCAATCACTCCGGGAATTTATTGAAAAGAATAAATCGCTGCCACTTTGCAGCTATGTCGATTCACTGAATTTATTTATTGGCAGAAATTTAAAGGATGCGCATTTCTATCTTAAATCCACCTGTCACGATAAAAAAGCGGAGAAATCACCGATTTATTCTTATGAAATTAATGGAGAATTTCGGGTAGTGGGCGTATTTGATGATTCACTTAAAACGCTGTTACCGATTGGCAGTAAAATACTGAAGATTGATAATACTGACTTATATGCAGCAGATTTTAAGAGCCGCGATGTAAATGCTATGCTGAAACATCAGCCGGGTGAAAAAGTAAATATTTCTTTTGTATTCCCGGAAGGGAAAGCAGGCGAGCTTAGCTACCAGGTAAAGGAGCGGTACAAAGTTCCTTCCAATTTTAGCGCAGGTAACTTAGATGTGAAAACATTTGGTGATTCAGTAGCTTATTATAAAATCAATAAGATCAACCCGGAACTGCCGCTGGATTTTGTTTCAAAACTGGATGATATCAATACCAAAAGGAAACTCATCCTCGATTTTCGCAACAATGGCGGTGGTGATTTCCTGGCAGGTGCGCAATTTCTTTCTTATTTCATTAAAGGCCGTTTTAATTATTTCGATTATGAAAACATTGCCACCAATCGCATAGACTCAGTCGTTGTAAAGGAAAACACCTCCCCCTTCCATTACCGGGAGGATGGAAAAATCGTCCTGCTGATTGATGAATCGACAGCTTGTATCGCAGAACTTGTCGTCAACACGTTAAAGACAAGAAGAAACAATGTGGTGATTGTCGGAAGAAGTTCTTCCAGGGGGGCGCTGTCATTTATTTACGAAATCAACTTGCCAAAAGATAATGTCATCATTGCCACCAATTGCCTTGATACCGGAAGATTTTTACTGGGTAAAAAATCGATTGAAGGGACCGGTATTGCGCCCGATATAAAAGTTGCCATTAATACCGTACAGGATTTGCAACCTTACCAGGATAAGGTTCTTACCACCGCTATTTCGAAATAGACATACCAATCATTCATTCATTTTCAAAACCAAAATCATGGACAAACAACAATTGAAAGAGGTTTTACAGAAGAAAGAACTCGTAAAGCCAAACACCACAGAGGACAGGCTCGCCAAGGAAGTGGAGTCTCTTTGTGACGGTTTTTCATGCGGTACCTACCTGGGCCGTGCTGCTGGCGATACCGGCGAGGACAATGATGTCCTGGTATAAAGAAACTGTTTTTGCCAACCCGGCAAACGGTTTTTCGGATTGCATTCACATTTCCAATTAACGTTAAACAAAAATTGACATGGACAAACAACAATTAAAGGAAGCTTTACAAAAGAAAGAACTGGTAAAGCCCAACAACACTGAAGACAGGCTCACTAAAGAAGTTGAGTCACTTTGCGATGGATTTTCATGCGGTACTTACCTGGGCCGCCCTGCCGGCGACACTGGCGAGGACAATGATATCCTGGTTTAATACAAGCAGTTTACCAACCCGGTAAAACACTTGCACACCAAATTCCAATTAACAGTTAAACTAAAATCAACATGGACAAACAACAATTGAAAGAGGCTTTACAGAAAAAAGAGCTGGTAAAGCCCAACAACACTGAAGACAGACTCACCAAAGAAGTTGAGTCACTTTGCGATGGATTCTCATGTGGTACTTACCTGGGCCGCCCAGCCGGCGATACTGGTGAGGACAATGATATCTTAGTTTAATGAGTGCAGTTACCAACTGGTAAATGACTTGCATGCCGTATTCAACCCAACCATTAAACTTGAATCAACATGGACAAGCAACAGCTAAAAGAGGCCTTACAGCGGAAAGAGCTGGTAAAGCCTAACAACACTGAAGACAGACTCGCTAAAGAAGTAGAGTCGCTTTGTGACGGATTTTCATGCAGCACCTATACGGGCCGCCCCGCTGGTGATACCGGCGAGGAAAATGATATCCTGCTGTAGTACAGCACTACCCAATTATTGTGGGCAAACTGTATCAATAATAACAGGTAAACTTTGTTTGCCTGTTATTACAACCGTCAGTAAGATCGACAAAGAATTCATAGCACTGCTTTATACATTCAGCACCCGCTACCAAAATTTACCATTCAAAAAATTATTACAATGGAACTGTTTAAATCAAATCCATACAACGTATTAATACCTGTTGATGAAACAGATGAATTTCTTTTGTTCAACACGCTTACCGGCGGTATTGAGGTACTCGACAAGGAAGAAGGTAAACTGCTGGCAGAATTGTTTTGCCTGAAAGTGTTTACAAGGGATAGTTTTTGTGACAAGGAATACATATTTGAATACCTCAGGGAACGGGAGTATGTGCTGGATGCCGGTAAAAATATTATCGATGTATTCGAAAAATTTACTGCTCAAAACCAATTCAGGAATTCCGGAACTATTTTCCTGACTATTGGAACTACCATCACCTGCAATATGGGTTGCCCGTATTGCTTCGAATTTGTGAAGCCTAACCACACGCTGAAAGATGATAAGGTAAAAAAACAAACGGTCAACTACATCGAACAAATCATTCTTAATGCGGATCGCAAAATACATACCCTGTCTGTAACATGGTATGGAGGGGAACCGCTGATCAATGTAAAAGCAATCATTGATATCACTGAAGGCTTCATGGAGCTGACTAAGAAACACAATATTAATTACGATGCCAAGATTATTACCAATGGCATCTACCTCACCGAAGAAAACGTGCAAACCCTGATTGACTGCAAAGTGGGAATGGCCCAGGTGACTGTGGATGGTGCCAGGAAAGTGCATGATAAGAAAAGGCCACTGAAACAAAAAGGCGGGGAGAACTATTTTAAAATTTTGAAGAACCTCTCCAAAATACCACAGGGGATCAATATAAATGTGCGGATTAATGTAGATAAGGAAGTAGCTGAATCGGTAGAGAACATGCTGGACGATTTCAATGCTTTCAATATATGGCCGCATAAGCACCGACAGTTCAATTTTGAACCTGCATGGCTTCGTTCCTACGAGGAAATCAAATTAAGTGATGATGAAAAAGAAACGAGGATGCACATCGACGAGTTTTTTGAATTCAAACAAAATTTCAGGCTGAGCCTCGTTCGCCGATTGAATGAGTGGGCGGAAAAAAATAATTCCAGAAAAGCGAAATTGAAGTGGGACCTGCCACAGTACCAGTCTACCTGTGCCACCTGGGCATCGCCAGTGAGCCTGGTAATAGATCCCAATGGGCATATCCACAAATGCTGGGAAACCATTCATGACGATACAAAAGCGCCTACCTCCATTTTTGAGGAATATGATCCGGCAGTATTTAAATATTACAGTTCCTTTAACCGGTACAACCATAACCCGGTGTGCAGGAACTGTAAATACCTGCCGGTTTGTGATCAGATTTCCTGCTCGCACGAAGCCATCAAGAATGTAGTACCCAAATGCTCCGAATGGAAATACAAATCGGAAAGTTATATCCGGGAACAATACCTCAGGATGAAAAATGAACCGGATACCATTACAAAACCAGAAGCAGCTGATTCAGTTAATACCGGGCATTCAAATAAATAATCGCGATGAAAATCGGAATTATCGATACGGGCGTTGACACGACGCATAAAAGATTTGCACACGCATCCATCAGCGGCTTGACACTTTTTAAAGAGGGTAATGGAAAGGTTGTGCTGGACTGGGAAGACGTTTACCATGATGAAGCGACACATGGCACAGGGATTGTTTCCATTATTCTTTCACATGTACCCGGTGCAGACATATTTGTTATAAAACTGAAATCGGAAGACGGGAGGTTGTCGGAAGACTTACTCACCGAGGCTATAACATACCTGGTGCGTGATGCGGGTGTAAACATCATCAACATCAGCATGGGTGTAAAGACCATTAACCCCGGGTGGGAGTTACAGTCAATTTGTAAAGAAGCGGCAGAAAAAAATATTGTGATAGCTGCTGCGGCCTGGTACCAGCACAACGAGTTGTGCTATCCCGCGGGTTTTAGTACTGTATATAGTATCGGCCAGGGTGTGGTAAAAGATAAAACTGAATTCCGGCTCCTGCACAACTGTATGACAGATATCCTTGCCAAGGGAGGATTTCAAAGAGTAGCCAGCCCGGGAAATCAATTCAGGTTTAGTACGGGTACCAGTCTTGCGACTGCACATTTTACAGGCATTATTGCAAAAGCATTTGCAGGCGGCGCATGGAATTCGCTGGATACATTGCGGCAATGGCTGGAAAAAAATTCAGATAATACCATCATCAGTCTTACGCGGCATGATCTTGAGCTGGGTGAAAAGACGGTTTCCAACAAGCAAACAGGGGAAGAACAGGTGTATCATCACCTTGGTGTGCCGGGAAAAGTAAATAAGATAGCCATCTTTCCTTTCGAAGAAAAAGAAATGAATTCCATCCTGGAATTTAATGAAATGCTTTCCTGCGAATTATCGCTGGCCATCGGATATCCGAGGATTATAAAACTCAACAGCTCCCTTGAACTGATAAAGAAAAAAAACCTTCGGTATACGGTGCAACAGCTTACAGAAGCGGAATATGATTTATTTGATACCATGGTCGTTGGTTATTTTCTCGACAAACTCTCGGATTTTAATTCGCTCTATGGCCTTTCGATATTGAAGGAATGCCTGAAAAGAAATAAAAACTTTATCATCTGGGATAAGTCAATTTTTGAAATTGTTCAGTCCCTGAAGAAAACAGTCAACGAATCGTATACCGGCGATATTTATTTTACGTCATTCGATGAAGAAAAGAGGGATTTGTTGTATCACTCCGTTGAGTACACAGAATTAAAAGTGCCCTCCATTTGCGTGGTGGGTACCAATAGCCGGCAGGGAAAATTTACCACGCAGCTAACTATCAAAAAGTTATTACAGGGAGAAGGGTATGCTGTTTCGCATCTTTCTACGGAACCACAGGGCTTGATTCTTGGTGCAGACATGACATTTCCCATCGGGCATAAAGGGACAATTTATATTGATGTCCGCGACTGGCATAAAACGCTTCGCCTGCTGCAGCAACTGATTGAAAAGAAAGCAAAACCGGATGTTATTGTTACCGGCAGCCAGGGTGGCATATTGCCGATGCACCCCGTTAGGGATTCTGCGCCGCCTGAAAAATTGTGTTATGTAAAAGCATTTTATCCAGATGCGCTGGTCTGTACGATTAGCCCTTATGATTCGGTTGAATTTATTAAAAAAACTACGGATGTACTCACGTCTTACGTTGACTCGAAAGTGCTGTTTTATGTAATGACACCGTGGCAATATGAGTTTCATCACGGGCAGCAATCCATTTTGTCGTTCAGGAAAATTTCGGAAGCAGAATATACACAACGGCTGGCATATTACAACGAACATTTGCCCAGCCCCACCATCAATATAAAAGATCAGCACGATCATCCGCTGATCCTCGATATCATTCAGCAACACTTTTCAAAAAATTAAGCAGATGAAAAATACAGACATTTTCCAGAGCCGCCTTTCTTCCATTACCATTGATAATGAAGAAGACATTACAAAGAATTATTTCAATGAGAACTACGGTTATGCCGGTTTACCAGTGTTATTTAAAAAGGCATTCCGTAATATGGATATCCGGGAGAAATGGACCAGGAACTACCTGGCAGATACGCTTCCCGATAAAGAGCTGCTGGAAAATATTAAAGGGGATGGTAAGAACAGGTTCCTTACTGTAAAAGAATATATGGGAAATGACGCGCCGGGTTATTATTTTAAAACAAGCAGGCATTTGATCAATAACCTGGCAGCGGATTATACCACGCCTTCACTGTTTGATTGCTGGTATGCCAATACCGCATCAGGTACACCACGCAACCGGTTGTCATGGTTGTATGTGGGGAAGGAAGACACATTTTCGGACATCCACCGCGATATATGGTGGTCCAGTGCCTGGAATTATCTTATAAGTGGGGTGAAACTATGGTTTATCTACCCGCCTGTTTTCAATGAGTTCATCAAAAGGGATATTGAAAAATATTCTGTAAAAGATGCTTTCAGCAATCCGGCCTCCATACTGGAACAGGAATACAAACCGCTGATATGCCTGCAGCAGAGCGGCGACCTGGTATTTATTCCCGGCAATTATTATCATGCCGTGTACAATATTGAAGATACTGTTTCACTTACTGAAAACTTCGTGAATGAAACGAACTATGATATGGTTCGCTCTTACTTCAGAACCAGGAGTAACAGGAAAAATATGAACAGTATCGAAGCCATTATCCGCGAGGGCTTTGAAAGAAGGAATTTTTAAACATCTAAATACTTAATCATGGAAACCAGGATTGAAAATATTGAAGGGAGAAATATTTACGTTATAGACCAGGTCTTCTCGCAGGAAGAAATTGAAGCTTTCTATGACTATGTGAGTGACCTGCCCTATAAAAAAAGGGAAAAGAGTACATCGTATGATGAGTTCCCCATTTTCAGCACGGACTTTATCCCCGAAAAATTTGAAACCGACACCTATGTAGGCGTAAAAGCAAGGGAATTGCTGAACACGTTTGTAGAAGAAGCGCAGCATTTTAAACTTTTCCGCGCCTACGTAAATCTCTCCAACTATGGTGATGTAGAGTATCCACATTACGATTGCCCGAAAGAACGTGAGGACATCACAGTTTTATACTATGTCAATAAAGAGTGGCATTACAAGTTTGGCGGCGAAACCATGTTTTACTCCAATAAAGATTCAAGAATAGCTATCCTGCCAACACCCGGCCGCTTTGTAATATTCCCGGGGAATATAGAACACCTGGGAAGTATTGCTACCCGTGTTTGCAGGCAACCAAGATTAAGCCTGGCATTAAAATACCTTAAATCAAAAAACTAACATTATGGAAATCCGTAAAAAAGTAGAACAGATTCTCAGTGAGCTGACAGACAATGAATATAAAAACATATTCGTCAACGCGCACACTGCTGATGAAAAATTGCAATTACTCACCTCAGAATCCCTGCTGGCCCTGATGTTCATTACCTCGGTAGAAGATGAGTTCTCCATTTCATTTGAAGATGACGAAGTAGACATTAATTTTTTTAGCAGCATGGATACCGTGGTGAATAAAATTAATAACGCTTTAAATCAAGTAGCATGAAAAATAAATTAATCATTTTGCTATTGGTGTTGTTTAGCGCCGTCGTCAGTGTGAGTGCGCAGCAGTCGATCGCAGGGCATTTGT
Source organism: Chitinophagaceae bacterium (assembly GCA_044223995.1). GTDB lineage: Bacteria > Bacteroidota > Bacteroidia > Chitinophagales > Chitinophagaceae > JACMLD01. Next base: position 254,362 of record JBGALE010000002.1, on the reverse strand, counting down.
CCGACAGCAACGGTAAACCTGTGGTAGATGCAACTGTTACTTTAAGAACCAGCGCAGATTCAGTTCTAAAGAGAGGCACGGTAAGTAACGAGAAAGGAGAATTTGAGTTTGGAAATATTGATAAAGGAAACTATATATTGCGCATTACCTATGTGGGACACGACGACTACGTGACCAATGTTTTTGTTGACTCGGCTAATATTGCATTACCTGCTATCGTATTGTATCCCAGCAATACAACATTACAGCAGGTGGTGGTGACTGCAAGGAAACCCCTGATTGTAAAAAAGGCAGGCAAAACAATCATTAATATTGAAAGCAGTGTGTATAGTAAAGGGGAGAACAGTTACCGGTTGTTTAATATCATACCAGGTGTGCAGTCGGATGAATCAGGTAATATCAATTACCGGGGCGAAATGAATGTGAAGGTATATGTAGATAACCGAAAGATTCAATTGAGTGGCCGCCAGATAATGGATTACCTGAAATCAATCCCATCCGAGTCTATCAAAAGTTTTGAAGTAAGCACTGTACCGGGTGTGGAATACGATGCAGAAAATTCAGGCATCATTATTAATATAACACTCAAGGAAATTTATAAGTATGGCTTAAGCGGCACTGTATATTCCAATTACGAACAGGCGAAATATGCCGGCTTCGGTAACGGTGTACTGCTAAATTACCGGGTGGGTAAATTCAACTTCCAGGGTAATTATGGCAACAATACTGGCAAGAGCTTTTCCGAGTATATCGAAAAGCAGCAATTCAAAAACCAGCCCTTGTATTTTGGGCAGGATGAAACCAGTATTGATAATGTTACAATCAACAACCCCAAATTCGGTTTTGATTATAACATTACCGACAGGCAAATCATCGGCGCGGACTATGAGGTATCAACCTGGAATTTGACTACGGTGGGTCAGGCCAATACCCAGGTGAAGAAAAGCATGGAATCTGCTGTTGTTGATTCGATGTTTTTCACCAATAACCGGAAGGATATGAACCTGAAAAACCATATCGCCAACTTCTTTTACCGCAATAAACTGGATTCGCTTGGGAGTAAGATTGATGCAGGGTATAATTATGTAGGTTACAGGAACAATGTCAATTCAAATATATACAGTGAATTCTTCCTGCCTGATAAAACGCCGTCCAGGCCTTCAGAAAATATTTGGATCGATAACCCGCTTAAGATAGATGTTCATACGGCCAACCTGGATATTGAGAAAGTATTTAAGAGTGGTTACGACTGGAAAGTTGGTTCTAAGTATCAACATTCAGTGACAGACAATAATATCATCTATTTTACGGGTGTTGAGCCAAACCGGAAACTGGATCTGACACGCTCGAATAACTTTAATTACAATGAGAATATACTGGCTTTTTACAGCAGCCTTGCAAAAGACTGGGGTAAATGGAGTTTCAATGCGGGCCTGCGTACAGAGCGCACGGATTACAATGGTAAATCAGTCACTACCGGTGAAGCCATATCCAACCAGCGCTGGGATTTTTTCCCCAATATTTATGTACAACGGAAATTTAACCCGAAGAACGTACTCAGCTTTTCTTACGGACGGAGAATTTCAAGACCTTCATATCAATTGCTGAACCCGTTTGAAGATGTGGAAGATCCTTACCTGATTAGTAAAGGCAATCCGGCCCTGGTACCATATTTTTCAAACAACCTCGAATTGTCATATTTACTGGCATCGAAGTATTCGATTACGGCTTCTTATTCCGTTACGAAGGGTATCATCAATAATATATACCAGACACAGGGTAATACCAACGTGATTGTTTCTACTTATGGCAACGTGAATGATCAGCGCGATTATGGCATTTCCATCAGTGCGCCATTTACCATCACCAAATGGTGGCAGGTCAATTCATTCCTCTATGCAGGTAATACGTCAATAAAGCTGAACAACAGGGATGGCATGGTGAAAGAAAAGACACATGTCTATTTCCAGGTGAATAACCGGATATCGCTTCCAAAGAAGTATTACCTGGAAGTATTTGGTAATTACCTGTACAATGCCTTTTACAGTATATATGATTTAGGTCCGCAGGGTATCATCAACTTTTCCGTAAAAAAATCATTCCTCAATGATCACCTGACACTGACGGTGAGTGCCAATGATCCCTTTAACGTGAAACGAATCAATTTTGATATTGACGAAACTAATTTTCACCGGCAGTACCAAAGCTTCCTGCCCATTCGAAAACTGTCCGTCGGCATTTCTTACAGTTTCTTTAAAGGTAAGAAGAGTCCCGGCAGGGAATACATTGAATCAAATAGCCAGGATGCGCAGGACAGGCTTAATAAATAGGAGTGAAGGAATTTAGGCTACGGTCAGTAGATTCTTACAGCAGGTAAAATTTTACACCATTTTAAAAACCAGTTATATGAAAACAAACATTTTTCCGCTTCTTATCAGCATGGCATTCGCATTGTTTTGCTCCTGTACCAGCACCAGGAACTGGCATGGCAATGACGTGCCGGGCAACAATACCGCCACATTTGACAATTTCAATGGTAAAACAAAATTTAAGCTGCAGCAGGACGGTCATGGCGCTTTTTATTTCAAATACAATATTGTCGTTGAAAAAGGCAGCATCAACCTTGCCCTTAGATCTCCAGGTGCCACTGTATTCATGAAAACGATTACCACAAACGCGTCGGATTCCATACTTATAGGCAACCCGGGAAATGAGCAGTATACCGTTTATATACAGGGCGAACAGGCCAAAGGGAATTTTACCATCACATACGGCCCGGCACCTGGTTCCGGTAAATGACTATCGCAAGCAATAAACATAAATATTGACAAATGAAAAAGAAACCAAAAAACCCTTTTGTTGATCCCAAAAACAAAAAGGACAGAAAAAAAGCAATTGACGCATTAAAGGATAAAAATTTTCACCTTGACGAAAAGGACAATGAAAAGATCAAGGGAGGTTTTATTGAACGCGGCCGGGGAGGGCATAGCGACGACGACAATACACATCACGGAGAAGGCGGTTAAGCTTTCAAGGGCAGAAAGTCTGTGGAATATATTAATGAAAAACCACCTTCTTCTTAATCTTTCACGCGGGTTTTACCGACGATTTACTTTAATCAGCTATGTTTTCCCCGGTTTGCAGTTCATTGGTGTTGAAAGTAGCAAGCAGGTGCAATTTGAATTGCGCTTACTGCTACATGTATAATGTTGGTGATAATACCTTTCAGCAGCAGCCGAAGGTTATGAGCCGTGAAACAGTACGGTCCATCTGTAAGGCGGTCAATGATCATTGTAAAAAAAACCGCCTTAAAAAATTTGAGTTTATTTTTCATGGTGGAGAGCCATTACTGGCTGGTCAATTATTCTTCAGGAATTTCATTCGTTGTTCGGAAGAAGTGATTTCAGCCAGGGTTAAATTATATTATTCCCTGCAGACAAACGGTGTATTGATGAACGACGAATGGAGCGAACTTTTGTCATCGCTTCGTATTTCAGTGGGGATAAGCCTTGATGGTGAACAGGAAACAAACGATCAGTACAGAAAGGATCATAAAGGGAGGGGTACGTACCAAAAGGTTATAGAAGGCATTGAAACGGCGAAGAAATATACATTCCTTAAAAATAACTTAGGAATCCTGACGGTTATCAATGTTTCCTCCGATCCGGTTGCCGTGTATGAGAATTTCAAGCAACTGGATATACATAATTTCAACCTGTTGCTGCCATATGGCACTTACAATTTCCCACCAGCTAAGATAAAACCAATGCATGCTGGTATATTTACACCTTATGCAGACTGGTTGATCGGGATTTTCGACTTATGGTTTGAAGATGAGCATCGTCCCGAAATCAGGTTGTTCACCAGTGTAATTGAACTATTGCTGGGGATGAACAATGAATTCGAATATTTCGGAAAGGCAAAAATTGAATACCTGGTGATAGAAACTGATGGTAGTATTGAACCATCCGGTGCATTAAAAGTCTGCGGCAATGGATTTACCAAAAGTGGTTTGAATATAACGCAGCACAGCCTTGACGAGGCGCTTGAAATGCCATTGATAAAATTGTATCACCTTAGCCATTTTTTGCTGCCCGCTAAATGTATTTTTTGTCCGCTGAAAGAGATCTGCGGCGGAGGCCACCTGCCTACACGCTTCAGCAGGAAAGACGCCTTCAATAATCCATCTGTATATTGCCTCGATTACATGAAGCTCATCACCCATATCCAAAACAGGTTGTGGGACATTCTGCCGGCTTCTGTAACCGGCAAGATGAGCAGGATTAGTTTTTCAGACATGCTATCCTTTCACTCAGAATATCACCAGCTAAGCAAGGTTTATGGCAATTAGATACCCTTTTTTCAGGCAGCTTGATCTTATGGATTGTGGCCCAACCTGCTTAAAAATGATTGCGGCATGCTATGGGAAAGATTATTCACTCGACTACCTGCGTTCAAATTCTTTTATAACCAGGTCGGGAGTGAATTTACTGGGATTAAGTGAGGCAGCGGAGCAAATTGGGTTTAAGACATTGTCGGTAAAAATTTCTTACCGTCAGTTGGTGGAAGAAGCACCAATTCCCTGTGTATTGCATTGGAACCAGGAACATTTTGTGGTTTTTTACGAACCAAAAAAAAGGCGGCGCGGTTTATTTAGCCGCAAAGCTGGTACCAAACTGGTCATTGCCGATCCGGGGCATGGGTTGGTAGAAATAGATGAAGCCACCTTTAAAAAATGCTGGCTGCAGTCGAACGACGAAAAAGGGATTGCCCTGCTGCTGGAGCCTACACCGCATTTTTATGAAAAAGAAGAGGAGGAAAAGAAAGCAAAAAGCAGTTTTAGGTTTTTGGCAGAGTACCTGCATCCCTATAAAAAACATGTTTCCTATGTTTTCCTGGCCATGATTTTTGGGAGCCTGCTTTCCCTGATATTTCCCTTCATGACGCAAAGTGTGGTGGATTATGGTATTCATAAGCAGAACTTTCATTTTATCCACCTGATTCTTATATCACAATTGCTGCTTTTTATCGGCAGCACCATCGTAGATATGCTCCGCAATTGGATTCTCCTGCATATCAATACGCGGATGAGCGTTAGCATGATTTCAACTTTCCTGATCAAAATAATGAAACTGCCATTGAGTTATTTTGAATCAAAGAATGTAGGCGACCTGTCGCAGCGCATCAACGATCATCACCGGATTGAAAAATTCCTTACCGGTTCTACGCTCGATACACTCTTCTCCCTGGTAAATCTCCTGGTTTTCTCAGTCATACTCGGCGCTTACAGCGGAAAAATATTCCTGGTATTTTTTGCAGGAAGTATTTTATCTGTTGGCTGGGTATTATTATTCATGAAAGGACGCCGGAATATTGATTACATGCGCTTTCAGCGAATGCGCGAGAACCAGAATAGTATTTATGAACTGATAACCGGAATGCAGGAAATCAAATTAAATAATTGTGAGCGAGCACGGCGCTGGGAGTGGGAAAAGATACAGGCAAAATTATTCAGGGTAAATATCAAAGGACTGGCACTTGAGCAATACCAAACCATCGGCTCATCATTTGTTACCCAACTGAAAAACATTATCATCTCTTATTTAACTGCATCCGCTGTTATTCACAGTGAAATAACACTCGGTATCATGCTGAGTATTTCCTATATGGTTGGTCAAATGAATACACCCTTAAACCAACTGATATCTTTTGTACGTTCCCTGCAGGATGCTAAAATGAGCCTTGATCGGCTGCGGGAAGTTCATACGCGATCCGATGAGGAACCGGGCGAAGAAAACAATGCAGGTAATACAAGTTATTATACCACGATGCTGAACAATGCTGCGATAGGACTGGAGGAAGAAAAGGGAATAACATTGCGAAATATTTCATTTCGTTACGGGGGGCCAAAATCAGCACTGGTACTGGATCAAATCAACCTGCATATACCGGAAGGGAAAACAACTGCCATCGTTGGTTCCAGCGGTAGCGGTAAAACGACACTGCTAAAATTATTGCTTAAAATATACGATCCCACAGAAGGAAGTATCCGTATCAATGGTGCAGACCTGCATGATTTCTCTCACAGCAACTGGAGAAAGAATTGCGGTACGGTGATGCAGGATGGATATGTTTTTTCCGACAGTATCCTCCGCAACATTGCAGTGGAAGGAGATAATGTGGATGAAGAGAAATTAATAGAAGCCATTCGTGTAGCCAACCTGCAGGACGTATTGAGAAAAATGCCACTGGGTCTTAATACAAAGATCGGCAGCACAGGTTCCGGTATCAGCGGCGGACAAAAACAAAGAATATTTATAGCCAGGACAGTGTACAGGAACCCACATTATATTTTCCTGGATGAAGCCACGAGCGCACTGGATGCCAACAATGAGAGAATTATAATGAAGAACCTCGATCATTTCCTGGAGAATAAAACTGTCGTCATTATTGCCCACCGGCTGAGTACCGTAAAAAATGCAGACCAGATCATAGTAATGGAGGACGGCAAGATAAAAGAAATGGGTAACCATAAAGAGCTGGTTGCCCAGCGGGGGCATTATTACGAACTGGTAAAAAATCAATTGGAGCTCGAAGCTGCTTAACAATTTTAGTGTATGCCCATCACCACCGGTCAATACCAACGCGAAAGCGATTTTATCATAGGCATTGTGCCACCACGCATTGCCCGTTGGGGCATACTGGTGATGTTTTTGCTATTGGCCATATTTACACTCTGTTCTTTTATTATCCAATATCCTGATGTGATATTATCAAAAGTGATCGTTGCCAGCAGGAGCCAGCCATATAAGATTAGCTGGTACAGGAACGGGCCACAGGTACACAAGCTGTACGTGAAACACAACCAGTCGGTTCATGTTGGCGACACACTGATAACAGAATTGAATCTTGTCGATAGCAATTTCCAGGCAGAAATAAGCCCGTTGAATGGGAAAGTATTACTGACACACGGAACAGTGGAGAACCCGCAACGCTCTATCATTATGGTAGAGCCACCGGATTCTTCCTATGATGTATACCTCGACCTTCCATCAAAAGGCCTGGGGAATGTGAGGAAGGGCCAAATGGTATTGATTACCCTTGATGCGTTCCCATCTGCTGAGTATGGTAAACTCAAAGGGCAGATAAACGATCTCATTCCCATGGACTTCGAAAATGGCATCCGCGCAGAAATTAAACTCGTAAACGGAATGGTGACCACAGAAGGTAAAAAGATTTTTCCGCAACGCTTTGCACAGGGAACCGCAGAGGTGATACTTGCAGACAAAAATCTTTTTCAGCGAATGTTTGGCAGCCTCCTGACAAAATAATACTGCGGCCATCAGTAATAAAGCAATCATTCAATTCAATATAAACCGCGCATATATATGGAGCAGCCACAGAAAGAAATTAGACAACGGAATGGTTATAACCCCGAAGTAAAGGAATACAAGAATGTACTTATCCTGCATGATCTCTATGATTCGGTGCATTTTAACCAGTTGTACGATCACTTTGTGAAACACCTGTATTTACTGGTTTTCCTGCTCAGGAATGTTTATAAGGATGGAGCCATTACAATTAATGACAGGGGGCGTTTTCAATATAAACATATTTGGAAGCCAGGTTCGGGGTTATTTTATGATGACTCAATCGACAAATTGGTATCCAGCCGGCAACTGCATGAGATCGATTTTCTTCAGTACGACCTGGTCATTTGTCATCCATTGTTGCAGGATGAGCTAAAGGCTCACTTAAACAGCTGTTTGTGGGAAATTACAAACCTGCCGTTCAGGATAATGAGTTTGCATGTTTATAAAGGCGATAAGTATTTATTTGAATCAGTTTACCACCTGTTCCGCAATGATATCGGTGAAACTGTGCTTAGCCCGGAAGCAGAGAATGAATTTAACGAACTCAAACTGGAGCTCGATCAATGCTTTGAAGGGTTCCGCAAAGAAGCCTATGAAAACCTGTATAGTGATGTCATAAAAAAAATACACAGGAACAATGCGGAATTGCTGGGGAAGGAAATAAAAAAGATACTGGTACTGGATGATCATCACCGGAAATTTTTTATAGGTGATGCGTGCGTGTGGTTTTTATACAATACGAGGAAAACCGTTCACAGTATCAGCAGGAACGCTGTATACCGTGTTAATTGCTGTAATAAAAAAGTATACAGGAAACTGAAAGAGATATTTGACGGTTCTTTCGACAGCAACAGCAGCTTTACCAACAATGCTTGGGATGAAATTAATTTTTCCTCCTATGATTTAATACTCTGTCATCCCGATTCAATTTTTAAACTGCTGGCTTATTTTGACGGCAAACACCCCCATTTACTTCCGTCGGCTGCTGTTTATTATTATAATAATATGCTGGATACGAAGAGTATCACTGATGGCCACCAGTGGAATTATTCACTACTGGTTGCTTCCATGGCCGCGGGAAAAAAAGCATCCACCGCAGCAAACTGGCTGAGGACTTCCGATAAGGAGATAGTGGTAACGAGTGAACAAAGGCAATGGGCGGATAAATGGTTTGAAGCAAATGGTGTGGGAGAAAATGAAAGAATTGTGATCCTCCCGGAGGGTGCATCGACCATGGGAAAGACTTTGCCTTCCAATGTATTTAACGATGTTTTGCAATGGATGCTGTCGCTACCCAATATACGGGTACTGCTTTTTGATGAAAAGGGGACCGGGAAGAAAAAAAACCTGGTGGCAAGATATGGTGTAGCGGATGAAACAAGAATAATTGTGGCAGAGCAATTTGGCATACGCCAGGATCTTCACCTTTTGTGCAGTAAATATGTTAGCGCGGTTATCGGTCCCTGTACGGGTGTTATGCACCTGGCCAGTTTTGCTTATACCTATTTTAAGAATCACGGCATCATTGATAAGGACAAACTGCCTTCGCTCATTGTGTATACAGGAAACTTTGAGGGCATAGTAAACGATTATCATCCGCGCGACTGGTGGCTGGGCAGTTTGGTTAAATGCGCGGTATTGTGTAAAGATGGCGATGGTGGTAAAGTGATCAGGAAACTCGGCCAATGTGCAACAGGTCACCATGATTACTGCGAAACAACTTTACCTGTCGATCAATTTTCTGCAGATATACTTATCTCTTTTATTGAAAACAACACAGCATTACTGAAACAAACCGTTTTGGAGCCCGTTGCCGAATAGTGTACAAAGCTTTTGAAAAGTTTCAGAAGACTGAATACTCATTTTAAATAGTAACAGTATGATTTCTTATGCCGAGAATTATTACCAGGTATTTGTGCAATGTATCCGCATGTACCATATCTGTGATGATGTAAACGCCGCGGCTGAAAGCCCTTATGCCGCCTATTCTTTTAGAGATATATTGTTCTGGAAATGCTGGATCGATACGGTTCAGTGGCATTTGGAAGATATTATCCGGGAGCCATCTATACACCCACCGTATGCATTGGCCATAAAGCGGCGAATAGATGCGCTGAACCAGGAAAGAACAAATATGGTGGAGAAAATAGATGACTGGTTTGTTGTTAAATACCAGGCTGTCGATTGCCTGCCTTATGCACGGCACAATACTGAAAGCATCGGCTGGGCCATTGACCGTTTGTCGATACTGGCTTTAAAAATATATCATATAGATGCGGAGCTAACAAGAGACGATATTACACCGGCTCACCTGGAAAAATGCTGGCAACGGAAAAATGTACTGGACAACCAGTTGCATGATCTGCTTTGTGCCATTAACTGGCTGATTGAAGACATTGCTTCGGGCAAACTAAAAATGAAGATTTACCGGCAGATGAAGATGTACAATGAAGTTGAATTTAACCCGGTACTCTACAAGGGTACAGTAAAGGAAGTCGTAAAACAATAATTGACCGCCGAAAAAAATCAAACCATGGCTACAAGTGAAAACCTGGCTGGTGATAAAATCTATGAAGCATCAGGTCTGCAGGTATTGAACTGGAATCACCAGCGAAGGCTTGATTTGGAACAAAGCGTTTTCCAGGAACCAGAGATACTCAGCCTGAGCATTAAGTTCAGGGATCTTTCATTCAGCGCCTTTGAAAAAGCATATCGCGACCTGGTTGAACGACATGATATTTTGCGCACAACTTTTTTCGAGGAGAACGGCACGCTGTGGCAGAAGATATCACCGTACAAATTTTATTTCTACGATACCGGTGTTTTTGATATCAGCGCTCTTGCGGTAAAAGATGAGTATATTAAAGAACAAACACGGGAAGCGATCAATTGCGTTTGCCGTCTTGAAAAAGGACCGCTTATCAAATCAATGCTGTTCAAGGTTACTAAACGGGAATTCTGGCTGGTGTGTATTATTCATCATATTATATCAGATGCCAAATCGCTTGATATTATTAAAAAGGAACTGGTAGGGCTCTACCGGGTTCATAAATATGGACACTCCTCCGGCTTACCGTCAATAGATTACAATGTGGCTGAACATTCCCGGGTACAAAACGAGTTTGTAACCGGCAACAGCGGCCATCGGCAACATGCTTTCTGGATGGCAAAATTTCAGAAATATCCTTTATTGTCATTCCTCGATTTCTATCAAGGCTATGCAGCAATGCGGTCGATAACAGGTATCGAAGATATATTAGCCGGGCAAATTGATACCAACAGGTTTTTGTGTGATACGCCTGTGCAGGGTGCTAATTCGTTTCGCTATTTTTTTTCTGCTGAAGTAAGTAAACGATTAAACGAAGCAGCAAGGTATTATAAAGTGACCCCGTTTGTATTTATGACGGCATGTTTTGGCTTGCTTTTTAAAGTATTGAACAACCAGGATATGTCTTTAATGGCTACATCAGTGAATGACAGGAGATCTTTGAGAACACAAAACCTGGTGGGGCACCTGATGTGTAAGATATACCTGGATATTCAAATTACCGCTGGTGACTCCGTTGCTGCTATGATGATGAAAGTATACGAAGTGTTTATCCAGGCATTCCGGCATCCTATTTACCAGGAAAAGCAATACGAAGGTTTCAATGTGCCAAAATATACCAGCCTCTACCTGAATTATTCGGATATGAGAAGTAATGAGATGAACAACGGTCAGCCGTTAAATGGGTCTCATGAAAAAGCCAACCGGTCATGTTACGCGCTCTCTGCAGTCATTAATAATTACAGCAATTGTATTGAATTCAACTGGCTCTACGACACAGATGTATTTACACCCGGAATGATTGAATGTATGCAACGCTGCTATTGTAATCTTGTGGATAAGATTTTACAGGAGAAAGATATTACCGTTGCAGAACTGGTAGCTGATCAAATTAAAGTCAACCTGTTAAAAGAAAACCGTTATGAAAATAATACAGTCGTTTTGGACGAAACCTTTTGAGCAGTCGTACAAGGGTGATCGGGACAACCGCCCGAATGGTGGCTGGCTCAACCAATCTTATTACTTTATGAGTTGGGTATACAGTTTTTGGCAACTGTCCAAATTTTACAGTGACATAGAATTAGTGACTGATAAGAGAGGAAAAGAATTGCTTGTTGATTTACTGGAACTTCCCTATACGAAAGTGCATGTAGTACTTGATTCACTCGACGGATATTCGCCCGAGTTGTGGGCGCTGGGAAAAGTGTATGCATACGGGATGATGGATGAGCCGTTCCTGCATGTGGACAGTGATTTTTTTATCTGGAGTAAATTTCCTGAGGAACTGATGTCGAAGCCTTTGGTAGCACAGCATAAGGAATTCGGGTATGCGTTTTACCAGCGTCTTTACAAAGACATAAGAAAGAACTTTCATTTTATGCCTGATCATATTGTCAGTTACGCCCGGACATTTAAAAGGATAAATGCATACAATATGGGCGTGGCAGGCGGTACAGACTATCTTTTTTTCAAAAATTTTTCCAGTGAAGTATTTGATTTTGTTAACACCAACATGGAGCATATATCTAAGATACAGGCAGGTTTGTTCAATACTTTTTTTGAACAGGTCTTCTATTGCAGCCGGGCATATGAAAAAAAGCTGGATGTATACACGTTGCTGAAAAGCGAAGACGAAACGGTCACGACATGGCAGGCGCAGGGACTGGACAGGTTTGTGCGGGCACCAAAGGACACCTTTTTTATACACCTGTATGGATATTGCAAAAGGAATGAGCGGTATTGTCTGCTGCTCGAAAGCCGGTTGAGAAAAGATTATCCTTCCAAACACCAATTGGTAAAGAAAATATTTGACGAGCACCTGGTGGATATCTCTCCGTCCTCAACCGTCTTAGCATGAAACTGATAATTGTGTCCAACCGCTTGCCATTTACACTTGAAAAAACAGGTGATGGTATTAAAATGCGTCAAAGCGTTGGCGGGGTGGCTACAGGGATACATTCTTTCATTGCATCGAGGATCGGTAATGAAACAAGTGCATATGAAGTATTGTGGTATGGAAGCCCCGGGCAAATAGGTAATTCAGCGGAGGTGCTGGAAGTAAAGAATACACTAAGTCATCAGAAATGTTACCACCCTGTTTTTTTACCGGAAGAATTGCAACAGGGATTTTATACGCAATGCTGCAACAGTAGTATCTATCCTTTATTCACGGGTTTTTGCCAGCATGTTCATTTTACAGAAACATCCTGGCAATGTTACAGGCGGGTGAATAAGATTTATGCCAGCCAGATTGCAAAAGAAGTAGAAGCGGGAGATGTGGTTTGGGTCAATGATTATCATTTTTTATTACTGCCGCAGTATATCCGGCAGTTACGGAAGGATATCTCTATTGGTTTTTTCCTGCATATTCCCTTTCCAAAAGTGTCAGAGCTGCAACACTTGCCGGTTACAATTCAAAAGGAAATGCTATCCGGTATGCTTGGGGCGGACTTAATAGGTTTTCATATAGACAAATACCGTGAAAATTTTTCAAGCGCTATTACCCGGTTGCTGAACTGCCCCAGCGATCAGAATGAAGTATTGTACAGGAACAGGATAAGTAAACTGAGAAGTTTTCCAATGGGAATTGATTTTGACCGCTACCAGCATGCTGTGCAGAAAGGCAACAGTCACTGGGGTGGTGAACTTGTTACTGGAGCAAAGAAGGTAATAAAAACATTTCTTTCTGTTGACAGGCTTGATTATACAAAGGGCATTGCCAATAAACTTTGGGCATATGAAGTGTTGCTCGAACGCTTTCCTTCCTGGCAGTGCAAAGTGAAGATGGTGATGATAGTGGCACCGTCACGGACAGATATACCCGAAAATTGTGCTTTAAAAGAAGAGATTGATGAATTGGTGGCTAAGATCAATGACAGGTATGGAACAGAGGAATGGCAACCTATTGAGTATTATTACCGGCAGGTTGAATTTCCTGAGCTGACAAAATTTTATGCCGCGGCCGATATTGCGCTGGTTACGCCTATCAGGGACGGAATGAACCTGGTGGCAAAGGAATTTGTATCGTCAAGAATAAGAAACGATGGTGTATTGATTTTAAGTAAAGAAGCCGGGGCAAGGGAGGAATTGGGAGATGCGTTAATTGCCGATCCATTTAATATATCCGAAATGGCAGTCCTGATGAATAATGCATTAAATATGCAATTGTCTGAACAAAAAACCAGGACTGTCCGTATGCAGGGAAAAATAAAAAAATATGATGTGTTTGACTGGGTGGCAGATATTTTAAAGCAAACCATATCTTCAAAAGTGAAAGAAAGCAACGTACAGGAACTGGATACAGCATCTGTCAATTTTATTGCGGACAAATACAGATCTGCAAAAAAGCGAATACTCTTTCTCGATTACGATGGCACACTGGTGCCCCTGCAAACAGATCCGGCTGCTGCGGTGCCGGATATACCACTTTTACGGATCATATCCGATATGGCGGCCGACAGCAACACAAAAGTTATCATCGTGTCGGGCAGAAATGCTGCCTTTCTCGAGGATTGTTTCAATACAGTCAATATAGACTATGCTGCAGAATATGGAAGTGTATTGAAGAAAGACAAAGCGCTGGCACTTGGCGGCGATTTGAAAACAGAATGGAAAACTGCGGCGAGACAGATCATTGGGAAGATGAATTTACAATCGGGAGATACATTCATAGAAGAAAAGGAATTTAGTATGGTGCTGCATTTTAAAAGAAACAGCGTGACGAAAATAGAGAGTTATCTTTCTGAATTTGCCGGGGGGTTTGGTTCCATCAGTGAAAAATACCTGCTGGAAGTAGTGCGGGCAAAAACTTCTATCGAGATAAAACATGCATTTGTTAATAAGGGAAAGGCACTCCGGTATTGGATGGAAGACAAGCAATACGATTTTATTCTGGCGATTGGTGATGATCAGAACGATGAATCGATGTTCAGGGCATTACCGCCCGGCGCATTTACCGTGCGGGTAGGCAGAACGGAAACCAATGCACGTTACCTGGCAAAAGATCACCAGCAGGTGCGCAGCTTGCTTGAAAGTCTGCTGAAAAAATAGCTGAATTCAAGATTTGTATCGCTTGTTTTAGGGGCTACCACATATTTTACTATAGACTTCATTTGTGAAATTTAATCCGCTAATATTTTATCACCAATGCCTGTTAACCAGCTAAAATATTATTTCATTTCTTCTCTGGGACCCTGTGTATCAAGATTATTTTCCCCAATCGGGTATTGGTGTCGACGGGTCGAATAGCTCGTCGATGTAATAAGTCCGCCTGCTTCGCTTATCGCAATTGGGGTCCCCAATATTATATAAACAGGGAGAATAAATGGTAATGTCTTTGGCTACCATTATGCTTTTCGGGTAACCCTTTGGCATCAAACTGTCGTCGTGCTGCCTGCCCAATATACAATGCCCCAGCTCATGGAAAATCAGTGTTTCCAGCATTTGATCATTTTGCCAGCAATGCAGTATGGGGTTGATTGAAATTATTTTCTGTACATCGTTTGCAGTCGTAATCACATTGGTTTTTGCACAAATATCCATCGCGAGTGTGGAATCATACCGGATGACCAGGTTATTGATGGTTAACTGGTGGCCCCTGGCCGCTGCCTCACTGATAAATCCTGTAACATAGGGCTCAAATTCGGCAGGTACCTTATAAGCTGGAGAAAACCCCTGCTTGCTGCAACCTGCAGATACTATGAAAGCAATGAGTAATAGCCGCCTGATCATGATTGTTTTTTCAAAAGATGGTTTCCTGCTTAAAGATACACATTAAAGAAGAAAAGAATGGCGCCCCGGATATGCGGGCATATTCTGCAATATTTCGTCTCCTATTTTCTTCAAAAAAGGTACCGATACTGTAAAGATGTCAATAGGCCCAGGCCTATTGATCTGGATACTAATAAAATAGCGGCATAGAAAAAATTCTATAGTCACATAGAAGATTCTTTATAGTACGCTTGGGTGCGGCTGAGTATTTTGCAGGCTTAATCAAAAATATCAGTATTAAAAACCTGTACCCATGATCTTACAAAAAGTGAAACAACTGTTTCTTATTGGAGCCAGTTGCTGTGTTTGCCCGGCGTTATACGCTCAAAATTCACTGGTTGATTTTCTGGCGCCCGCTGTTTCAAAAACTTCCAACTGCCCTGTTACATTTGGGTTATCTAACCTTACAGATAATAACGGTGGCACGCCCACGGTATTTAATTGCAATGCTGCCGCTGTCACTTTTGATCTCGGTGCGGGCAATGCACGAACCTGCCGCGCCTATTCTATTAATTCCGCTTCACTTGGTGCTACTTTCGATCCGACGGACTGGACCCTCGAGGGATCCAATGACAACCTTTCATGGACAGTGCTTGATACACGGAGTGGTGAAACATTCCCGGGCGCTTACCAGGGAAATATATACGCAGTCCCTAATTCCACAGCTTATCAATTTTACAAACTTACAGTCAGTAACAGCCTTGCCCCCATTTACCTGGGTGAAGTGGAAATGTTTGATGGAACCTGTCTTGGCGGCACGGTATTTAAAGACGATGGTGACCGAAGTAGTACATATACAGCGGGTGTTGACACACCATTGCAGGGTGTAACCATTGTCTTAACACGACAGGATGGGATCCAATATACCACTACCACGGATGCAGCCGGTGCTTACCAGTTTTGTTTGTCGGCCACCGGGCCTCTTTACGGGAATTACTCTATTGTAGTGGTTCCACCTGATAGCTTAATCCCTGTTTGCGAGACATCGCAGGTGACCTACGACAATACATATTTGCAAGTAGCGGAATCAACTGTTCCTGATGCTGCATTTTCTTACAGTATAGATTTTGTCAATAACCGTTTTGATCTGTCTTCTAATATTGATTTTGGATTTGACTATCCGCAATTTGCAAACATTAGTAGTTGTGCAAGTAATGCACTGGAGCAAAATCTAATTACGGTTGCAGACAGTGGAAGATTTGGCATCAATACCGGTAATTTTGCCGGCATTCACCCCAACCGTCCAAATTTTATGGATGGGTCACACCCGGAATTATTTACCGGCTTACTGCCGGGCGAATCAGATTACACTTTTTCCCGGAACACCTCTAATTCTCTGGGTGTTTTAACCAATGCGCAGGAATATTCCATTACCTGTTTTCCTGGTTCTGTACAAGTTGACAACCAACAATCGCCTACAGGCCCGTCGATCAGGGGAAACCTGTTAAACGATAATTTCACAGGCTGGCGGCCAACTTTTGGCGCTACCACCGGATTGTGGAGTGATAATTTTCTTGCGGTCAATGGTTCAACAGACACCAGTAAAAAAATATTCATCCAACCCAATCTTCACCTGCTGGCAGGTGTGAATTATATATTTGCTGCTGCTGCAAAAAATGCCAACCGCTCGACACAGGGCGCTTTTGCCCCCGCTGCTATCGTTTTGGAGCTGGTTAAAAACGGCGCTATTATAAATACATACAGTATGTTTCTGCCCATTTCTGCTAATTTGCAAAGTGATGCAGCGACAGCGCCCTGGGATTTCTTAAATACCATATTTACTGTACCTGAAGACACTATTTACACCATCAATGTACGTGCTACAACAGACGCTGCTTCGGGTAATGATTTTTATATAGACAACATTGTGCTGAAGCAATGCCTCTTCGTGCTTCCATTGCATTTTCAATACAGCAACGCGTTTGTACAGGATGCTGCTACTATAATAAACTGGCAGCTCACAAATGATGAAAATATTGCTTCGTATGAGATTGAAAGAAGCACCGATGGCATAACGTTCCGTCAGATAGGAACCATAACAAGTACAAACCCCTATTTCAAAAAAAATCGTTTCACCGATACGGGTACGATAGCATATACACGGTACTACCGGGTAAAGGCAACCGAAAAAACAGGTTATACCATTTATTCAAGAATAATGCGGGTAGCCCCGGAAACAAGTTCGGTAAAAGACGCAGTAAGGATTTGGTCGGGCCATGATAACATCGAAATTATTTCCAGCACTGCCGTGGGAATCAATAGATTTTTGCTCTACAATACCACAGGCGCCTGTGTCAAACAGCAATCCATAGGCAGTGGCCACACTGTTATACCAACAGCAGGTCTTTCGCCGGGTGTCTATATCGCTGTCGTGTATGATGCCAATGGTCATCAATGGAAAAATAAAATAGTCAAACAATAAACCTGGGAATTATTTAGTACCAGGTTCATTCAAAGAATCGGAAACGTTGTTATTGTTTTGGTACGGGTGGCGGGCCGTCTGGCAGCATGGCCTTCCACACTTCGTTTCCTTTTCTTTGTTCAAATTCTTTCCGGATATCCTGTCGCAGTTTTTCGTTTTCAAATAAATCCACCATCGTAGTGGACAAGCATTTTGCTGCAAACAACATTCCCTTATGGCCAATTGACATACCACCACAGGCAACTACTACCCATGAATGCCAGGGTGATTCATAGGGTGCAGTGGTGGCCAGTAACGTAATCTCCGGAACAATATAGCTGACATCTCCTACATCTGTTGAGCCACCATCCGGGTCTGCCTTGTTCACTTCCAGTGGCTTGATAGATCCATTGATACCTTTTGCTTCTGATCCATATTGTTTCATAATGTCATTGGCAAAATCGGTTTCTTCTTTTGTATAGGTAACTGGTCCTACAAGTTCCATGTTTGCATGTAATGCTTTTGCGCCGGTTTCATTGATCAGCAATTCATAGTCACCACTCAATAATTTTATATTGCTTTCAACACCGGCCATCGTTGCGGCGCCCTGTGCTATTTCACGCATTCTCTTTTCCACTACGGCTACACCACTGCGTTTGGAATCCCGCAGCCATATCCATACACTGGCTTCTGCAGGAACTACATTGGGTACATCGCCAGCTTTCTTAAACACATAATGCATGCGTACACTTGGGCGAACATGTTCGCGCAGGTAATTGATACCATGGGCGAAAAATTCTGCACCATCCAATGCACTTTTTCCATTCCATGGGTCAGAAGCAGCGTGTGCACTTTTGCCTTTGAATTCTACCAGGTAACTCACCATTGATTGTGAGCTTTGCATGTTCGCCTTGTTCTCATAATCTGGGTGCCAGTCGAGACAAACATCGAGATCGTTAAACAAACCTGCACGCGCCATATAAATTTTGCCACCAATATCTTCTTCCGCCGGTGTTCCGTAAAAACGAATGGTACCTTTTATTTTTCCAGAGGCAATCAATTCTTTAATGGCCACTGCTGCACCGAGGCTCGCAGCGCCAAACATATTGTGCCCGCATCCATGACCCGGTGCATTTTCGTTTAATGCTTCCCGCTTGGTTTGTGCTTTTTGGGATAGACCGGGTAACGCATCAAATTCTCCAAGTATACCAATAATGGGTTTACCCGAACCATAACTGGCAATAAAAGCACTGGGCATTTCCGCAACACCGCGTTGAACGGTAAACCCTTTTTTTTCTGCATAATCGGCGAGCACGCGTGCCGATTTTGTTTCCTTTAATGCAGTTTCTGCAAATTTCCATACGGAGTCGCTTAAACCAATTAATTGTCCCTGTTGTGAATCAATAGACGCAAGTACCGTTTTTTTGTTAACAGGAACAGTAGCTGGTTTATTTTGTGAATAGGCAGGGACAATAGCAATGAATAAAAGAAAAAACAAGCAGGGGGAACATTTCATAAACAGCAGTTTTAGGTAGCTGTAAATTACGAAACTATCGCTTTCAAAATGCTTCATGATAACTTGCTATAATCCTTCCCGGAAAAATATTTCCGGGAACTTGTATGGATTTTTTCCACCTGTTGCTCTTACTTACAAAGTATAGCCATGGAAGCCAATAACATCCTGACTGCGGATGTCCTCGATATTATTTTCGACGGACGAAACAAAACCTATGGTGCTTATGATCTCCGCAAATCGTACCAACAGCGCCTGGGAAAATCAATTCTTATTATGGGTGGTGTTGTTACACTAATGTTGACTGCATATTTGGTAGCAGGTTCTGTTCATTTAGACAAAGGAAAAGAATTGGCAGGCCCCGATATTAATCTTGACAATGCTACAATTAAAAAGGAGAAAGAACAGATTATAATACCTCCAAAACCATTGCCAAAACCGCAAAATGTTGAAGTGCGGCAATTCACAAAACCATTGATTGTAACAACAGACCCTCCGGAAAATGAACGGCCACCCGAAAATGAAGATTTAAACAGGGCCAAAATAGGAACCATAAATGTGCATGGAAATGAAGACGATAACCTGGTACCTACTACCAAGACTGATGTTACGGGTGTGGTAGCACTCACAAAAAAAGAAGATCCCAATGACGGGCAACCATTTACTAAAGTGGAGATTGAATCGGAATATCCCGGCGGATTGAGTGCATGGATTGCGTTCTTAAACCGCAACCTGGCCAATAATTACCCGCAGCCCGCCATCGACAATGAAATACAGGGAACAGTTGTCATCCAGTTCATCGTGGATCTCGGCGGCAATGTAAGCGATGTAACCGCTATCGACGGACCCAAAGAATTGCGGGAAGCTGCTATCACAGTAATTAAGAAAAGTGGTAAATGGATTCCCGCAATACAAAACGGTCATCACGTTATATCATACAAACGCCAACCCATTACTTTCAAACTGGCTACGGAATAGTCCATGAAAAATAGTGTGACAGGTCTGCGAAGATCAATACCCCCGGGATGTGTCGTTCCCGGGGTATTGGTGTGATCAAATGTGAGCTATTTAAACATCGAACTTCTATTTGCTGATGATACCCACTTTTTTCAGGATATTCCTGCTGCTGCGATGGTGCATAAACTTAAAGACCAGTGCATAAATGACCGGAAGAATCAGCAACGTTAGAATAGTAGCAGTAATCAGGCCACCAATCACGACGATGGCGAGTGGTTTTTGTGTTTCACTTCCAATACCTGTTGAAACAGCAGCAGGCATTAAACCAATCATGGCCATGAGTGCTGTCATGACTACCGGCCGCACACGCGACAACACACCCTGGTGAATAGCTTCATCGAGGTGCATACCCTCATCGAGGTTTTTGCGAAATACTGAAATGAGTATAACACCATTTTGTATACAAACTCCAAAGAGTGCAATAAAACCTATACCTGCTGATATACTGAAATTGATATTGGTTATATGCAGCGCCAGTATGCCGCCAATCAATGCAAAGGGGACGTTGAGAATGGTAAGTATGGAATCTTTTACATTGCCAAATGTGATAAAGAGCAAGAGGAATATCACGAGCAAACAAACAGGGACTACGCGGCCCAGTGTTTTGGTGGCGCGCTGCTGGTTTTCAAATTCGCCATTCCAGGTCATCTCGTATCCGTCCGGAAGAGCAAAGCCGGCATTTACTTTTTCCTGTGCTTCCTTAATAGTACTTCCAAGGTCGCGGTCCCGCACAGAAAATTTTACCGTGATATAACGTGTATTGTTGTCCCGGTAAATAAAAGCAGGGCCTGTTAACGTCCGTATTTCAGAAATTTCCTTCAGCGGCACTTTGCTGCCATCGTTGGTGGGCACCATTAAATTTTCAATGGCTTGTTGTGTGGCCCGGTAATCTTCCTGGTAGCGCACACGTATGTCAAATTTTCTTTCACCTTCGTACAATTGTGTCGCAGCCTTACCGCCAATAGCCATTTCAATAACCGCATTTGCATCGGCAGTATTTACACCATAGAAGGCCATTTTTTGCTGGTCGAGTTCAATCCTGAATTCGGGCTGTCCGAGATTCCTGATGACACCAAGATCCTCCACACCTTTGATATTTTTCAGGATCGACATTACCTGTGTGGCGCTGCTGTCAAGCACATTAAAATCCTGTCCAAATATTTTTACAGCGAGGGCAGCAGGCACACCTGCCACTGCTTCAGCCACGTTATCGCGTATCGGTTGCGAATAGTTGTAAACAATACCGGGAAACTGCTTTAGCTTTCTGTCCATTTCATCCACCAATTGATCTGGCGTGATCTTTCGTTTCCATTTTTCTTTTGGCAATAAATCGACCGCTACCTGTACATTAAAAAAACCTTTTGGGTCGGTGCCATCATTGGTACGGCCAACCTGGGTTAGTGTATGGCTGACTTCGGGGAACTGCTGGATGATTTCTACCATTTTCTTTGACAGCGTATCGGCTTCATCCAGTGAAACACTCCGGGGCAATTCGGCAGTCACCCACAATGCGCCTTCATTCAATTGAGGAAGGAATTCTGATCCGAGAAATTTGGCAGATACAAAAGTGAGCAGCATAATGGCAAAAGCAACAATGATGCTTTTTTTCTGGTTGCTGTATACCAGTTTAAAAAGTTTCCCCACGCCGCGTTCAAAAAAGATGACGATAACATTGTGTTTTTCGCGTACATTTTTTCTAAGGAGTATGCTGGAGAGTGCAGGCACAAGCGTAAGGGTAAAAATCAGCGCGCCCAGCAACGCAAAACCCAGTGTATAGGCCAGTGGAGAGAACATTTTACCTTCCACTTTTTGAAATGCAAATATGGGAATAAGGCAGGTGATGATGATGAGCTTGGAAAAGAAAATGGATTTACCCATTTCTGCACCTTTATTTTTGAAGAGGCCGAGCTTTGCCAGCTTATTGAATTTTTCCATACCGACTTCCCTCGCCTTGTGATCGAGCGCAACAAACAATCCCTCTACCATCACCACAGCGCCATCGATGATGATACCAAAATCGACAGCACCCATGCTGAGCAGGTTGGCGTTCATTCCCTTGACCCGCATACAAATAAATGCAAACAGTAATGACAGCGGTATAATGATACTAACGGTAACGGTCGTTCGCCAATCTGCCATGAATAGCAATACGATGACGGTTACCAGTACAATACCTTCAATTAGGTTGTGAATGACAGTTTCGGTAGCGTAATCCATCAATACAGTCCGGTCATAGAATGGAACAATCTTTACGTCTTTTGGAAGAATGGATTTATTAAGCTTATTGATTTTATCATGTACCCTGTCAAGTACTTCACTGGGGTTTTCGCCTTTTCGCATGACAATGATGCCTTCGATCTGGTTGGGGACATTGTCTTTTGAAACAGAACCCAGCAACGGTGCGTGCGATTCCACTACAGTAGCTACATTCTTCACAAGCAGTGGCACGCCGTTAATCTTTGTAATGATAATATTGTTGATCTCATCAATATTATTCAACAATCCTATACCACGGACCACATAAGCCTGTCCGTTTCGCTGGATAACATCGCCGCCTACATTGACATTACTTTTAGCGACAGCATTGTATACATCGAGTGAAGTGAGGTTATATTTTATAAGCAGATCGGGGTTCACACTCACTTCGAATATTCTTTCTTCACCGCCGAAGCTGTTGACATCTGCTACGCCTGGCACCGCCTTAAACTGCCTGTCAAGTACCCAATCCTGTATGGCGGTCAGCTCACGGATATTTTTGATACTGCTTCGCAAAGTGTAGCGGTAAATTTCGCCGGTAGGTCCGTATGGCGGCTGCACTTCAGGTTTGATACCTTCCGGTAAATCTGCATTGATAATACGGCTCATGACCTGTTGCCTTGCGAAAGCATCATCCACGTCATCATCAAAAATAAGAGTGATATAACTTAAACCGAAGGATGAATTGGTGCGGAGGTTTGCTTTTTTCTGTACAGAATTCAAAACTGTTTCCAGCGGTATAGTAATAAATTTTTCTACTTCTTCAGCGCTTCGGCCAGGCCATTGCGTAATGATTACAATCTGTGTGTTGGTAACGTCGGGAAAGGTTTCAATGGGTGTTTCCTTATAACTCCATATACCAATGGCAACAAGGACCAGCGTCATAAAAAAAACAAAATAGCGATGACGCAGTGAGAAGTGGATAATACTTTTTATGAATTTGTTCATATATCTCTGGTATAAAAGCTGGTGGCAGAATATTTATACGAATCAGGAAGAGAGTGCGCGGAACAGCAGGATTTGATTTTTAGAAATAACTTTTTCACCTTCCTGCAAACCAGATTGTATATAAGCCCTGCCTGCAGTACTTTGGATTACCTGAACCGGCCTGATGGATAAATCACATTTTCCATTGTATACTACCACAAACGTTCTTCCATTGTCATTGATCAATGCCTGCTCAGGTATGGAGACTGCCTTTTTCCCCTGGTTGTTTTCAATACTGATGTTGGCAAACATTTCCGGTTTTAGTTTCATACCGGGGTTGGGTAAACGAACCCTGATCTTCATCACCTTGGTAACAGGATCGAGTACCTGGTTTACCTTGTCGATGACTCCTTTGAAAATAGAATCGGGGTAGGCGAGCGTGGTTACACTGGCAGAGTAGCCTTCCTTTACTTTGGCAATATCGGTTTCATACACATTGGCCCATACCCATACGTCCCTGATATCACCAATGGTAAACAGGTTATCGCCATTATCGCCCCTGATGAATCCACCAGGGTTAATTTTTTTCTCTACCACATATCCATTCATTGGAGCAGTAATGATGTATTGACCGCCGGCCATGGTGTGCCCGCCACCATTGATGGACAGTTGTTCCTTTATTTTATTGGCGCTCGCGAGCATCTTATTGTAATTTTCCTTTGCCTCGATGTACTCACGTTCGCTGGCAATTCCACTTTGATACAATGATGCTGCATTGTCCAGTTGTTTTTTAGCAATCGCCAGGTCATTACCAGAGGCAGATAAATCATTGTAATTGCCGGCTACTTCCGCACTTTTGATAATGGCCAGTGTTTGTCCTTTGGTTACTTTGTCGCCGACAGATACTTTTACTTCCACTACCTGTCCACTGCTGAAGGGAAATACTTTTACCACTTTATTGTCGTCGAAATTGATTTCGCCGGAGAGTTTTAACTCATCATGGATATTACTGGTAATGGCAGTATCGATTACTATGATTTTACTGAGCGAGTCAGTAATGCAAACCTTTTCCGGCATTTGCGTGCCTTCCACTGCATCATGATTGGAACAGGCCGCCAATAAGAGAAGCGAAAATGTTGTAATGCTGGTATAGAAATTGAATTTCATACAGGGTGGTTGGTTAAACAGGTTAATAATGAATAATTGTAGTTCCGGCGCTAAAGTTTACTTCCTCTGCTGCGTTACGCAAATTGACTTCCTGTTGCAGTTGTTTGGATGATGCATCTTTATACGCGTCAAAAAAATCAATGAATTCCAGGAGACTTACCTGACGCTGCTGGTAACTCCTGACCATATTCTGCATCAATGTATCGTACGACTGCATAAACTGTGTTGGGATGGTTTGTTGTAATTTTTCAGCAATCAGTAATTTGTTATACGCTGCAATGATTTCCTGTACTGCTGTATTCTCCTGTTGTGATACCTGCACCGCCGCCTGTTTGATACTCCATTCAGCAGCTTTGATATTCCCTTTGTTTTTATTGAGCAGGGGCAGGGGAAGGGAGATACCGAGCCCCCAGATATTCGGAGCATAACTGCTGTGCTGATCGTATTCCACACCGACGGTGAGATCAGGGACAGCCAGTGCTTTTTGATAAGCAAGGTTATGTTGCTGTGCAATGAGATTGATTTGTGCCAATTGTATATCGGGGCGGTTTGCTTTGGCGCTGTCCAGTAATTGAAGTAATGTCACCGCGGTGGGTCCGGTCTGTTCAACGCTTGTTACCGGAACGAATACCGTGTCACCCTTAACCTGTAAAAGGGTGACAAACTCTTTTTCGGTATCTGTGATCTGCCGCTGCAAATCTGCTACATCGCTTTGTAAACTGTAGAGCAGGGCTTTGATACGGATATTATCTTTTTGGGAAATATTGCCTGCCTGGAGTTGCGCGTCCATACCTGCTGCCAGTGTTTGAAGCGCAGCAGTCTCATTTTTATAAATGGAGAGTATACTGTATTGTTGCTGTAAAGTATTAAAGTCTGTACGTACAATGTAGCGGAGGTTGCGGAGCAGGTCGTTAAATTGCTGTTCTGCAGTCAGGACATTGTCATTGGCAAGCTGGATGAGTTTATTTCTTTTACCTGCTGTTTTGATGACTTGTTGCAATTGCAGGTATACCTGCCCGTAATCTTTATTGTGACGAAAGAACTTGCCATCATAGATGTTTTGATCTGTATTTAAAACAGGATTATCCCAATACCCCGCCTGCTGTACAAATGCGCGGTTGATATCAACATTGTATTTTTCCGCGAGCAGGGATAAATTATTTTCCAGAAAACGTTTTTCGGCAGCGGGTAAAGTGATATGGATAGAATCTGGTGCCTGTGCAATGAGATGGTTACTGTGGATAGATAATACGAAAGACAAAAGGGCAACTAACCATTTTTGCATGGGTAAACAATTTTTAGTGCGGGTGCAAAAGTGGCGCTCTCTTTGGTTAAGTTCGACTTAACATCAGTTAAGCGGCGGTTAAAGCAATAAAGCCGCCCTGGGGAAGGCGGCTTTTGTTAATTGACAGTTATCAGGCTGTTATTCGTTTTGTTTTTCGACTTTACCCAGCATGCCTATTTTGTGCAGCAGTTTCCTGTTCTGGCGTTTATGAATAAACTGGTAGACCATAGAATAAATAATAGGGAGTATCAACAACGTAAGAATGGTGGCGGTTATCAGGCCGCCAATTACAACGACTGCAAGAGGCCTTTGCGATTCACTTCCGATTCCGTGCGATAAGGCAGCAGGTGTTAAACCGATGGCAGCCATCAATGCCGTCATTACCACAGGCCGGACCCTCGACATGACACCTTTATATATGGCGTCGTGAAGCGGCATGTGCGCATCGAGGTTTTTACGGAAAACTGAAATGAGGATGACACCATTCTGGATACAGATACCAAACAATGCAATGAAACCAATGCCTGCCGAAATACTAAAGTTCATTCCTGTGATATGGAGGGCCAGTATACCGCCAATCAATGCAAATGGTACATTGAGGATGGTTAAGATGGCATCGTTTACATTGCCATAGGTGACAAACAATATCAGGAAGATGGCGAGCAGGCAAAGTGGTACTACTTCAGACAGTCGTTTGGTAGCGCGTTGCTGGTTTTCAAATTCACCATTCCAGGAAAGTTTGTATCCTTTGGGTAAATTCAACGCATCATCCACTTTTTGTTGTGCTTCTGCGATGGTGCTTCCAAGATCTCTTTCGCGCACGGAAAATTTTACAGCAATATGGCGGCTATTATTATCGCGGTAAATAAATGCAGGGCCTGTCAGGGTTTTAATACTGGCAATTTCCTGGATGGGTATTTTACTGCCATCCTGCGACGGAATCATCAGCCGCTGGATTTTTTCTTCTGTGTTACGGAATTCTTTCGGGTAACGTATCCTCACATCAAACCTTCTTTCACCCTGGTATAATTCTGTTGCAGCTTTACCACCAATGGCCATTTCGATCACTGCCTGCGCATCCGCAGTATTGATGCCATATAGCGCCATTTTTTGCTGATCCAATTCGATGCGGAATTCAGGCTGGCCAAGGTTTCTCAATACACCCAGGTCTTCGATGCCTTCTACGTTTTTAATGGTTGCTTTCACGCGATCAGCCAGTGAATCGAGCACAAGGAAATCGGGTCCGAATATTTTCACTGCCATCGCCGCATTGACACCCGCCACCGCTTCTTCCACATTGTCACGAATCGGCTGCGAATAGTTATATACCACACCGGGGATTTTTTTCAACTGTGCATTCATGGAGTCGATGATGCGGTCTTCCGACCAGCCATCGCGCCACTCACTCTTCGGTTTTAAATCTACCTGTACCTGCACATTGAAAAACCCTTTGGGATCGGTACCATCGTTGGTCCTTCCCATTTGCGACAATGTTTGTTTGACTTCTGGGAATTCGCGTATGATGTCGATCATCTTATTGGATATCTCCAGGGCCTGTGGCAACGACGCACTCATGGGTAATTCACTCTCTACCCATAGTGCACCTTCGTCCAGTTCAGGAAGGAATTCCGTCCCGAGGAATTTGACAGAGAAAAAGCTAAGCGCCATCACGATAACGGCTACCAGCAAACTCGTTTTTGGGAAGTTGTATGTTTTATTGAATAAAAACCGGATACTGCGTTCAAAAAATATAACAACGGGGTTGTGTTTTTCCCTCACATTCTTTTTCAGGAGCACACTGGAAATGGCTGGTACAAATGTTAGTGTGAAAATAAGTGCACCCAATAATGCAAAACCTAGTGTATAAGCCAGCGGCGAAAACATTTTTCCTTCCACTTTCTGAAAGGCGAATATGGGAACGAGACAGGTGAGGATAATGATTTTGGAAAAGAAAATGGCTTTACCCATTTCTGTACCCACCTGTTTAAATAGACTGAGCTTGGCGAGCTTATTGAATTTCTCCATGCCCACTTCTTTTGCCTTGTGATCCAACGCTACAAACAAACCTTCCACCATCACTACCGCACCATCGATGATGATACCAAAATCCACGGCGCCCATGCTCAGCAGATTGGCCGTCATACCTTTCATGCGCATACAAATGAAGGCAAACAATAAAGAAAGCGGAATGATAATACTAACGGTAACAGTTGTACGCCAGTCGGCCATAAACACCAGTACGATAATGGTAACAAGGATGATACCTTCCACAAGATTGTGCAATACCGTATTCGTGGCATAATCCATCAATACCGTACGGTCGTAGAATGTATCGATCTTTACATCGTTTGGCAGTACATTTTCATTGAGGTCTTTTACTTTTTCATTGATGGCTTTTAACACATCGGCCGGGTTTTCGCCTTTTCGCATGACCACAATACCTTCAATCACGTCTTCAACCTTGTCCCTCGATACTTGCCCCAGCCTTGGTTTGCCGGTTTCTTTTACGGTAGCTACATTTCGGACCAGTATGGGCACACCATTGATTTTGGTGACAATGACGTTTTCTATTTCATCAATATTATTCAGCAATCCAATACCACGCACTACATAGGCCTGCCCGTTTCTTTCTATTACATCTCCGCCCACATTCACGTTGCTTTTAGCAACAGCATTGTATATATCCAGTGAGGTAAGTCCGTATTTGGACAGGTAGTTGGGATTGATATTGATTTCATAGGACTGTTCTTCGCCACCAAAGCTGTTGACATCGGCAACGCCTGCTATGGATTTGAACTGCCTGTCGAGCACCCACTGCTGGATGGTATACAATTCACGGATACTTCTTGAATGACTTTTTAAAGTATAACGGAAAATTTCACCGGTAGGCCCGTAAGGCGGTTGTACCTCCGGCTTTACACCCTCGGGTAAATCAGCATTGCTAAGCCTGCTCAAAACCTGTTGCCGCGCAAAAGCATCGTCTACATCGTCTTCAAAAATGATACGGATATAACAAAGCCCAAAGGTGGAGGTAGAACGAAGGTTTACTTTTTTCTGAACAGAGTTCAGGGCAGTTTCAAGCGGAATGGAAATAAATTTTTCAACTTCTTCAGCACTGCGTCCGGGCCATTGTGCAATGATGATGGTCTGTGTATTGGTGACATCGGGGAATGTTTCAATCGGTGTATTGCGGTAACTCACAAACCCGATAACCGCAATAATGGCTACCAAAAAGAAAACCAGGTAGCGGTGCCGCAGTGAAAAATATATTATCTGTCTGATGATTTTTACCATGGTAATAAGTTGTGTTGCTGGCTAAATGCTGTTGGTGCTTATTTTTGGTTATCGGTAAATTCATCATAGATCAGCAGGGCATTGTGTGTGAGTAGTTTTTGCCCGGGCGTTACACCCGACCTGATGAATGCTTTCTCGCCGGTTTTCTTCAATATGTCTACCTCGGATACTTTCAGATCACAATTATTATTATACAGGATGACATAAGTGCGGCTGTTTTCTTCCACGAGTGCAGTGGTGGGAATGCAGACTGCCTGTTGATTTAGAATATTTGAAATAGTTACGTTGGTAAACATTTCCGGTTTCAGTAAAAAATCCTTGTTGGGAAGTTTTATCCGGATACGGAGCACTTTATTGTTCGGGTCGAGTACATTGCTCACTTTGTCAATTTTGCCGGCGAACTCTTTTCCGGGATAGGCAAGTGTTGATACCCTGGCATCATATCCTTCCTTTACTTTGGAAATATCGGCCTCAAATACATTGGCCCATATCCATACTTCTTTTAAATCGGAAACGGTAAACATGTTGTCAGTCATATCGGGCCGGATAAAATTGCCTGCATTCACTTTCTTCTCCACGATATAACCACTGATGGGCGCTTTTATGTAATACAGCCCGCCAGCCTGCATGTTGCCGCCACCATTGATGGTTATCAGCGACTGAATTTTATTTCTTGAAGCCACTGCTTTTTCATAATTCTGTTTTGCCTCTTCGTAATCTTTCTGGCTACTGATGCCGTTCTTATACAATGCCTCCTGGTTGTCCAACTGGCGTTTTGTAATACTCACATCAGCTTCCGCACTGCTCAAATCATTGTAGTTGCCGGCTACGTCGGCACTTTTAATGACTGCGAGTACCTGTCCTGCGCTTACTTTATCGCCGAGGGTAACTTTTACTTCGGTTACATGGCCACTGCTGTTGGGAAATATTTTTACTACTTTGTTTTCATCAAATGCCACTTCACCACTCAGGTGCAGCTCGTCATCAATGGCACAAAGCCTGGCAGAATCTATAGTGATCATGTTTCGCATAGAATCGCTGAGGCAGAAGGGTCCTTCTTTTTTTGCCGGCGCCTTTTTTTCATCACATCCTGTTGCCAGTATTGCTACGGTAAGGGAAAGGAGAAGTATTCTTGTCGGGTTAAAAATCATGGTTGAAATAGGTTATGTTTATTTGATGATGTCTGTTCCGATAATAAAGTGTAAGTCTTCTATTGCTTTGCGGTAATTCAGTTTTTGCTGCTGGTATTGCAATTGGGTGTCCCTGTATGCTTCAAACAAATCAATGTATTCAAGCAATCCAAGCTGTCGTTGCTGGTAACTTTGTGTAGCGTTGTAAAAGAGTTGTTCGTATTGCGGGTAAAACTGAACATCGGCTGATTGTAACACGCGGATGCTGAGTTGCAGTTTGGAAAGGGCATTCTGAATATCGTTCAGCAGTTTTTTATCTTTTACCTGTAAGAGCGTTTCTTCCTGTTTGACGTACTGTTGTGCTGCTTTTATATTTCCCTGGTTCCGGTTTAGTAAAGGTAATGGAAGTGAAATTGCCAATCCCCAGTAATTAGGTGTATAGCTGCTGGCATGATCGTACTCCACACCGGCGGTGATATCCGGGACTTTCAGGGCTTTTTGATAGCTGAGGTTCTGCTGCTGAAACAACAATTGGTTTTGTTCGGACAGGTATTCGGGGTTGTTTTTTTGAGCCTTTGAAACCAGCGAGTCAATGGTTGGAATGGCAGGTGCCGCTATTGTATCGTTTGCCGCCTGTGGTACATACCATACGTTTTTATCTTCCTGCAGCAATAGTTTCAACTGGCTGTTGACATCGGTATATTGTTTTTCATTGTCTGCGATCGATTGTTTCAGGGAAAGTTGTAATGCCTGAACGCGGAGCAATTCTTTCTGTGAAATGTTTCCTGCTGCATACTGCGCTTTCATACCACCCAGTAATTTTTCAATCTCGCTGTTTTCGCGCTGGTACAGTTGATGGGTTTGCGACAACTGCAGTGCTGAATAAAAATTGGTACGCAAAGCATATTTCAGGTTGCGCAACACATCAGTGAATTGCAGTTCAGCCAGTTTTGAACTGGTGGAAGAAAGCTCTGCAAGTTTACTTCTTTTACCGGCGGTTTTAAATACCTGCAGCAGTTGGATGAACACCTGGCCATAAGGTTGCCCGTTAATAGTGGTATGGCGGAAAAATTTACCATCGTAAATATTCTGGTCAGTATTGAGTACCGGGTTGTCCCAAAGTTTCGCCTGTATGATCAGGGCTTTACTGGCCTCAATATTATAGTTGGCGGCAACGAGCAGCAGGTTATTCTGGATGAGTTTTGTTTCAGCATCGTGCAGGGATAATGGTACGGTGTCGGTGGGTGTTTGAGAGAATACATGAATGGAAATACATAAACCCACCAGCAATGAGTGGTTTTTAAGCATAGGTTTTTTTAGCGTTTATTGAGGCAAAATTACTTTCTTTTTGGGCAGGGGAAATTAACTCATGTTAATCGCTGGTTAACGAAAAAGCCGGAGTAGAAACCCCGGCGTAACCAAAACTAACAGTGGTATGAGAAATATATCAGGCCGTTGTAAGCGATGGAACATTAAAACGGAATCCAACTCCGTGAATGGTTTCCAATACTACATCGGGGTCTGCTTTAAAATGTTTGCGCAGCTTTGTGATAAAAACATCCATGCTCCTTCCCAGGAAATAATCATCCTTGCCCCAAACATTCAGCAACACTTCTTCACGTTTCAGTACTTTATTGGGGTGTTCGCAAAGAAATTTTAAAAGGTCGGCTTCTTTTTGTGTCATGGAAGAAGTCCCCTGGTCGGAAGTTATTTTCAAATCGGTAAATGAAAACCGCAACTTGCCAAGTTTATACTCCTGCACATTTTCAGAGTGCATTTTTTTAGTCCGGCGAAGAAATACATCCATGCGCAATATCAGTTCCGACATGTTGAAGGGCTTGGTGATATAATCATCTGCCCCGGATTGAAACCCTTTTATCTTATCTTCTTCCATTGATCTTGCTGTCAGAAAAAGAATCGGAACCAGGTCGGATTGCTGTCGTATTTTTTTTGCAACGGCAAAACCATCTTTGTTTGGCATCATGACATCCAGCAGGCAAATGTCGAATTCAGTTTTGCTGTACCGGTCCAGTGCAGATTGACCGTCGGGGCAATGTACCACTTCGTATCCCTCTTCTTCCAGGGCGTCTTTGATAATGAATCCCAACGTTGCGTCATCCTCTGCCAGTAACACTTTTGCTTTTGTAGCCATAGTACTTCTTTTTAGGAATTACAAATTTGGAACATAACTTATACCAGTTGGTGTTAATTACTTGTTATTCGGACCTGTTTTGAAGTAGTTTTAAAGCCCCGGTAACACTATTCTGAATTCCGTACCGATACCCGGTATGCTGTTGACATTTATCTTTCCCTTGTGGGCATCTATCACTTTCTTTACAAAATTCAGGCCCAATCCAAATCCCTTTACATTGTGCACGTTGCCCGTGGGGACCCGGAAAAATTTCTTAAACAGGTGCTTCATGTATTTCTTTTCGATACCTATTCCATTGTCTTTTACCGAAATACAATAATGACCGTTTTCTGACTGAGTGCTGATGATCACATGTGGCTCCTTTGAATATTTGATGGCATTTTCCAGCAGGTTGACTATCACCATGGCCACCGCGCTCTCGTCGGCATAAATGCTCTTGTTTTCATCCTCCATCTGCAGTTCAATCCTGGTATTGGTTTGCCGTATCAGTGGATACATATCCTTTACCACGTCTTTAATAATATCGTTGGGTATGAAATAGGTTTTTTCCAGTGGCAGCTCGTGCTGATCAGTGCGGGCTGTCTTTAGCAGTTTTTCCACCTGGTTTTCGAGGTGTTCGGTTTGCTCGGCAATGATACCGCTGTATTTCTTCAGGCGGTCGGGCTGATCTGTAATACCTGTACCTTTTAATACCCCGGCTGCCAGTTTCATTACGGCCAGCGGCGTTTTAAATTCATGGGTAAAATTGTTGACAAAATCCTTTTGTACTTCGTTCAGGAATTTTTGCCGGTAGAAATAAAACATACTGGCGGCAAACCCTATCAGTACGAGTAATAACAGTACACTGGTGACAATCCAGAAATTCAACTGGTGAATGATGTATTGCTGGCGGTGGGGAAAAAAGAGATGGATATAGGGGTAATTTTTCGGAAAAACCGGCAGATCAACATCAGTTATGAGCGTGTGGGTAGCCAACTGCTCCTGTGTGGTTGCAGCTGTTGGTATATAAGCCTGGTACAAATAGTTTTTGCTGCTGTCGCTGTAAACGGCCATTTTACAATCGGTGAATACATCAAAATCCTCAAATTCACTGGTGATATAAAACATCAGTGAGTCGCGCTGGGGGATGGTATCCACCTGCAGCAGGAAGGTATTTGGATTAGGGTGATCCACCAGTTTTTGTATTTGGCTCCCGGGACTGTCGTTGAGTTCCATGTCTTCGCAAAGCCCACGTATGCTTTTGACTACGTTGGTATTAAATTCCTTTTGCTCGAAGTTGTATACGCGGTATATCCAGTACAACTGTACCAGCAAAATAACTCCCACCAGGAAAGTAAGGAGCAACATCATCCATTTGAGTGTAGCGGAGCGCATATTCGGGTAAAAGTTACGAAAGCCGTGACAAATATGCGACCATTTGAAACATGCCCGAACAAGGCTGATGTTAACCGGCCGTTAAGTGTTAACACTGGTTAAACTGCGGTTAATAGAACAGAAAAATTTTACCGGGGTTAAATACTTACACAACTTAGCAATGTCAACCTAATTATTACTATAAAAACAAAAGCTCATTATGAAAAAGTTCCTTGTTACTACGCTTCTCATGCTGGGTATTTCTGGAGTAATGCTTGCCCAGACTGCACCTGCTAAGACAAATGCACCAAACAAAAAAGATGCTAAGACAAAGACAGCGACAACTTCCACACCCGCTGCTAAACCAGCTACCACCGCTCCCACCGCAAAACCAGCAACTACTGGTGGGCCAGTAAAAAAAGATGGTACGCCCGATATGCGGTTTAAAGAAAATAAAAACAAACCGGCTGCCGGTCCGTTAAAAAAAGACGGAACGCCCGATAAAAGATATAAAGCGAATAAAAAATCGTAGTAATAGAGGGTTCTTTTTAGGGTTTATGCGCCGCTTTTCTAAGCGGCGTTCTTTTTTTGAGGAAGTCAACGACATGAAAAAAGCGTCTGGAATATCCGGCGCCTTTTATTTATCTGCTACATTCTGTTTTAGTATTCAATGCAAGTAGCCTGGTTATTTTTGAACTGGTACAGTAACCGGGATATCTTTTACATTTCCTGTACGTTTCAACACCCCCCAGTTTTGCAATTCTCCCTTGATCGCTTTCCGGAATGTTTTAAACAATACATAGTACATCAGCCAGCGGTAAATGAACCGTTGCGGGATCAGCCAAAGCAATTTGCTGTATTTTTCTTTTTCAAAAGCAAAAGCAAGGAAAGAAACAGCAGCATCCACCAGCATAAACACGATGTAATAGGAAAGTATTTTTTCAGAGTTACCACTGATAATGCCCACTATCATAAAAAAGTCTGCCAATGGTGCAATGGCGGGAATGATGAATTGAAATACCAGGATATTCGGTAATGCCACCCATCCAAGCCCCTTGTATTTCCAGTTAAATAAAGCATCGCGGTTTTTGTAAAAGGTTTGCATCACACCAAAGCTCCAGCGGAACCGCTGTTTCAAAAACATTTTTATTGTTTCCGGGGCTTCCGTCATGGCAATGGCACCATTTTCATTTTTTATAATATATCCCTCCCGAAGTATTCGGACGGTTAAATCACAATCCTCCGCAAGGGTATCCGTGGTGAAACCACCCGCTTCTTCAATGGCTTTTTTTCGGAATGCGCCAATGGCGCCAGGCACTACCGTAATAGCGTTGATGGCGGCAAAAGCCTTTCGGTCGAAATTCTGGCTGGTAATATATTCAATGGCCTGCCAGCGGGTGATCATGTTTACTTCGTTGCCCACTTTTACATTTCCAGCCACAGCGCCTGCTTTATCGCCGGTAAAATTGCGCATCAGCTTAGAAACAGCATCGGGTAACAATTTTGTATCGGCATCAATGCAAATAACAAAGTCTGCTGCCGACTGGCTGATACCATAATTCAATGCAGACGCCTTGCCACCATTGGGCTTGGTCAGTACTTTTACCAGCGGGTGGTTTTTAAATGTAGTATTTACTTTATCGAACGTGGCATCTTTGCTGCCATCATCGATAAAAATAATTTCAAAATTTGGATAGTCAGTCCGTAATAAATTATTGAGTGAACCCACCGCATTGACTTCTTCATTGTAAGCAGGTACAATAATACTTACCAGTGGTGCAGGCTGGTTACCGGCAGCCCAGAAAGGAATGGGCACCTGTTTTGCTTCTCTCCGCTGCTGGATGGAAGCAAGGATGCCCATCATCAATATTTTAGCGAGCGACAATATAATGAAGACAATGAACAATGAGAACAAAATACTGCCCAGCCAATACACCGCTTCCGCGAGAAAGCTTTCAAACTGTATGAGATAATAACCACTTCCTTTCGGTACCTCCGGCATCATGTCATCTCTTTTTTTACCAATAAGATCTGCTACTGTCGTAAATGTGTATCCTTTTTGTTTGAAATAGGCAATGATACGCGGCAATGCCTCTACTGTTGCGCGCCTGCTGTCGCCGCCTGCATCGTGCAGCAGGATAATGTTTCCGCTAAGATCATTTTTTGTAAGGCGTTCTTTTTCGCGTACTGTACGGTTAAATATGGAATCTGCGTTTACACCGACTTCCCAATCTTCAGGGTCGATAGATTCACCAATATCGAGATAATTTTTTTCATGCGCCCAGGCTACGGGGATCAGTTCCTCGTATTTCTGCGGCTGAAAGTCGGCATTGAAAGGAGCGCGGAACATAATGGTAGAATGCCCCGTAATACATTCAATCAGCAAACGCGTGGTTTCCATTTCGAGGATGGCGCGCTTGCGGCTTATTTTCGACACATCGGGGTGGGTGAATGTATGGTTGCCGATTTCATGCCCTTCACGGTAAATGCGCTTTACAATGGGAATATTATTTTCTGCATTGATACCTACGATAAAAAATGTAGCAGGCACATGTTCGCGGCTGAGGATATCCAAAATTTCCGGTGTGTAAGTAGGATCAGGGCCATCATCGAAGGTCAGGACAAGTTTCTTTTTATTGATGGCCGTATCGCCTCCGTATGTTTTCGCCACCCATTTGGAAGGAAGGGTATCATAAGATTCTTCGCTGATAAGCATTTCGGCAGTATCAATTTCGGGTACAATCCGCCCGCTGGTAGGACCACTGATGATGTCCAGTATTTCGCCATTTTTTCCTTCATAGTCCACATTTTCTTCGTTGGCAACAGAAGTAACATAAGCGAAGGAAGTAAAATCGAAATGCCTGATACTATCCTTGCTCATGTCGCGGTCATAAAAGTCCCACATACGGGAGTCTTCTGCGCCGAGGCGCCAGAGCGATACGCCACTTAACCCGTATTCTGTTGCGAACCGGAGCGTATTAAAAGTGGTGGCTGCGTCAGTGAAGTACACTTCATGCCTGAGTTTGTCATCACCTATATACCCGAAATGCAGGTTGTAAGAGTCGTTGTCAAAATCAATTTTTTGCTGGAAGCTTCTTGCCCTTACCAGCACCTGCTGGTAAGTAATGGGCGATGCTTTCAGCGGGGCACCATTTCCGTCAAAAGCCCAGTCGTATCCAAAACCCGCGGTGGCGAGTATCAGTTTTTCCGAAGGAATTTTTTTTGCAGCTTCATCCACAGCAGCCTCAATCCATTTCTGGTGCGCAATTGGACCGGGACCCGTGCTTTCAGAATATTGATCATAGGCCATTAAAAAAATATAGTCATTGTATTTGGCCAGTTCGTTGAAATTGTAATCTTCGTTGAAGGGTACTACATCCTGGGTCACCAGTAATCCTTTTGCATGCAGTTTTTCATATATTTCTTTCTGAAACGAAACAAGGGTTTCATTTTTCTGCTCCTGTAATTCTTCAAAATCGATGTTGACGCCCGCCAGTTTATTATCTTCCAGTACTTTGATCACATCGCTGATCAGGCGTTCGCGTTTGGCCGGGGTAGTAATGATGCGGTGTACTGCATCGCCGTGGAAAACTTCTTTATAGTTATTGGATAATATGGGTATAATTTTTACACCCGCCCGGATCATGATATCGTAGGCCTTTGAATCGATGGAGTAGGTGAGTGTATCGGCATTGGGGTCGATGAACAACCATTCGGGTACCACCATATTCAGGTGGCTGATATTTTGTTCGAGCGATTTGAAAGACTGAGGATCCCAGTCAACATAAAAGGCCGCGCGAATGCCGGCGCCAAATTTTTTGAAAGAATAAAAGTTGGGATCGGACTGAACGATAACGCCATTTTTCCTCCTGAACCTTTTTGGAATGGGGTAGCCGCCCCGGTTGTACATTTCTTTTTCGCTGATGAATTTCCGTATAC
Organism: Chitinophagaceae bacterium; assembly: GCA_044223995.1. Classification (GTDB taxonomy): domain Bacteria; phylum Bacteroidota; class Bacteroidia; order Chitinophagales; family Chitinophagaceae; genus JACMLD01. Next base: position 216,739 of record JBGALE010000002.1, on the reverse strand, counting down.
CGCCGTAGGCTTTCGTGATATTACTCTTAGACGAAAGGATTTTCGTGGAATCAACAATAACCTGTTTTTCCTGCACGCTGATCAGGCGGGGCATATTGGGAATGTCCTGTCTCCACAGCGTGATGATGACAACAGCAATACCCAGCACAATAAAAAAAAGCAAAAACCGGCTGGCCCATTTAAAGCGCTGCCAGCGCGACGAGGAATCGGTTTGAAAAATCTGGTGCGAGTTAGGTTGCATGTATAGTGACGTTCTGTTTAGGGAAGACAAAGTTCCCACCAATTATCGGATTGATGAAATGGTTAACGACGAATTAACCATGATTAACAGGTTTTTATCGTAAACACCCTGGCAATGTTTTGCCCTGTTACCGGTAACGGGCAAAGGATACAGGGCAGGGAAGAAATGGTTACTCATAACAAACCGGTATTTTCTTCAGCCTGCGCCTGCTGCTTCCAAAACCCATGATGGCAATTTATCAGGCTTCAAACGCCAGGCTGCGGCGGTACTTACCTAAAAATTAAATTAATAAAAGAAACACTTACCGCACACTAAATTTTTGTCTTTACAGCGAAGAAATTCTATAGCCGGCTAAATTTTTTTCTATCACCTCTTTAATAGCAGCTCAATAGCTTTAGTTTGATAAGTGACGCGATAATAGTGTTGACGCTTACTTCTGGCTGTCAAAAGGGGTCAATAATTGCCTTACGAAATGACTCAGAAGAATATGAAGGGAATTATTATTTGCCGATGGTTCGAGACGCTGACATCTGACCATATAGTATGCAGCCATAGCAAGCGAAACTATGTTAAGACATTCCTATTTCACAAAATTTAATCAATTAAAAATGAAATTAGTAAATCAAGTTTTGTTACCCTTGAAAAAGTATGCGAAAGGTATGCTTGCAATTTTCGCAATTAAACTAATCGCTGCTGCATTTGTTTTCACATTAGACTCATGTAAAAAGCAGGAATTAAGTTATAATCATGAAGCAAATGCAAAGTTCCGTGAGGCTGTAGAAAAAAATAAAGTTGTTGCTGGAGCGACACTCTTGACAAATTTTGCAGGCAGAAAAATTACAAGTCGCAATGATTTTTCTTCTACTTCTGCAGCAAATACAACTAATGAAGAACTTCCAATTTATGTAAATTTCTCTTCCTCTGTTACAACTGAAATACAGGCTCAATTTGACAATATTAGCTCAATTCAATCATTATCAAATTTACTACAAACTACTGGTGCTGTTGTTCAGTATGAACCGACTGCTGCTAACTCAAATTATTCTCTATCTGTAGATATTAACACAGTAACTGCAAGCCTGCATCCATTAGTGCAAGATTCAAAAGAATTTCTTTACACCAAAGGCTTTAGCGAACAAGATATACAACAAATGTTGGTAGAAGAAAATGCAGTGGAAACAGACTTGATTGCACTTGCAATGGTTATAACTGAGAATGAGGCAACCTATCCTGTTGCCCGTAATTATTCAGGCTTTTTCGTAAATTCTGCTCAAGCTTTAACATGGAGTGAAGTAGGGCATTGTGCTTCACATGCCCTTGGGGTGGACGTATTGTTCTCCTTGGGTAGTTCAGGTGCAACAGTTTGGACAATGGGTGCTATTAAGACAGCATTTAAAAGTGTTGCTAAAAGAATGCTTGGCCCAATAGGGGTAGCCATTGCGGTTGTTGATTTTGGATTTTGTTTAGCAGGAGTAGAACTTTAAATCTAATCCTATGCTTTACCACTATTTTTTTTTCGCGATTGCTTTAATTAGCTTTATTTGGAAAATTTCAGCCCTAACTAGGGCTATCAAAGAAAAAAATAGTTCTAAAATTAAAGCGGAATTATTTTTTTTATTTCTAATGATATTGGCAGTTATAGCGGTTATTGTGATTGAAAATCACTATTCGGCTAAGTAAACTTTAACAAGAATTCATTACCAGTACAAATTCTATTTTGATGACTTATTTCAATTTTAGGTTACTGGTCACAGTACTAATGTTTGCTTGTGCGTCTGGGCCTCCAGGCGTGCATACACACCATTACTCTTATGTTGGAGTCAGGACTATACCCCACGACAATAAAAGTTGTGAAAAATCTTATGTTCCGGGAGACATCGATACAATTCCGAAACAAATTTTAATGGAAACCTATAATGACAGTACTATTGCGGCCGGCAAGGACAGCATAAGAATAGTCATCAGGAATGTGATAGAAAACAGGCTGGTGCATTCGAAAAACCTTAAGCCGAAAATCTTATAGCGTATCCTATCCTTCTTATTACCTAAAACTTCGAACCTAACACTCATCAATAATCCAACTCCAGCCGCAGTTTATCCCTGAGATCCTTGACCAGCGGATACTGCTCCACAATTTTCTGGAATTGCTCTTTTGTACTCAGTGGTATCTCTACTTTTTGTGAAAGGTCCATTTTCTCTTCAATCAGTATGAAAAAAGTAAGGGCCCGGTTATTGAATTGCTGCTGGAGGTATTCAGAAAGCTTACCCCTTTCCTGTTCAATAAATTTCAGTTGCAGGTTATTGGGTGTTACAATATCAAAGGAAGCATCATCTTTTATCCGCAATTCTGCCAGGTCAAAACTTTGTACTGCCGGGTTTTTTGACTGCCTGAGTTGCACAGTATATTCAGCCCATGCTTTCGCCAATAATTCTGCTTTCAGTGGAATGGGTGCGGTTAGTGGTATACTGCTGTTGCCATTCGAGTACTGCTGCCTGATTTTATTCAGTGACCCCAGTTTGCCTTTGGCAGTATCTGTTGTAACTGTGCTGAATGGCTCATGCACTACCGGTGGTGGCGTTGTTGTTTTTATTTCCCCGGCTGTTTCCTTTGGTGCTGTTGTGCTGGTTTCAATGACCAGCTTGGCATTAGTGTTTTTGTCATTACCGGTAACAGCAGTAGGTTGCGCTACTTCTATCACCGGTAGTCTCCTGAATGCTACTGGTTTTGCATCAACCAGTTTTTTTTTAGTGATACCACCTTCCGAAGCGGTGATCTCAATTGCCTGGCTGAGGTAAGTAAGTTTAATCAGTGCCAGTTCTACATGCAGGCGTTTATTCCGCGCTGCTTTGTAGTTGATAGAAGTATCGTTTAAAATATTCAATGCGCTGACGATATAAGCAGTAGCTGTTTTTTTAGCAGCAGCGATATATTTGTCTTTAAAACTTTCCACTACTTCCAGCAGACCGGCTACTTTTTCGTCTTTACATACCAGCAGGTTCCGGAAAAATTCCGTAAAGCCTTCTATCACCAAATCACCTTCAAATCCCTTGCGGTTGATATCGTCGTACAACAACATCGCGCCGGCCAGGTCCTGCTGCTGCATGCAATCGAGCATTTTAAAATAATAATCCGCATCCAGTATGTTCAAATGCTCCAGTGTGTTCTTATAGGTCAGTTCGCCATTGGTAAAGCTGACAATCTTGTCCATGATGCTGAGCGCATCGCGCATGCAGCCCTCACTTTTTTGTGCTATCACCTGCAGCGCAGCTTTTTCTGCTGTTATTTCTTCTTTGGTGATGATTTCTTCCAGGTGTTCAACGGTATCATTGATCGTGATGCGTTTGAAATCAAAAATCTGGCATCGGCTAAGGATCGTCGGTAATATTTTATGTTTTTCTGTGGTGGCGAGAATAAAAATGGCATAGGGTGGCGGTTCCTCAAGTGTTTTCAAAAAGGCATTGAAAGCAGAAGAACTGAGCATGTGTACCTCATCAATGATATAGACCTTGTATTTTCCTGCCTGGGGGGCAAAACGAACCTGCTCTACCAGTGAACGGATATCATCTACCGAGTTGTTGCTTGCAGCATCCAGTTCATGTATGTTCAGTGAAGTACCTTCATTGAATGAAACACAGGAATGGCACTTGTTGCAAGCCTCACCATCTTTCCCCTGGTTTTCGCAGTTGATTGTTTTTGCCAGTATCCTTGCACAAGTTGTCTTGCCCACACCTCTCGGGCCACAAAACAAAAAGGCATGCGCCAACTGGTTATTTTTAATGGCATTTTTCAGGGTGGTGGTAATATGCGATTGTCCCACAACCGTGGAAAAATTCTGAGGCCTGTATTTTCTTGCTGAAACAATAAATTTATCCATACCTGCTGCAAAGTTAATCGAAAGAAATCCTAAATACGGCCTTGCAAACTAGGGTAAACCTGAATGAATAAAAAAGATAGTTATTCACCTCTTTTCATTGATGGCTTGCAAATAATTTTTTAATGGTCAGCTGACCATCGGGTGACGCCTGAATTCCTTTGTTTGATCGAATAAATAGCGGTAGGTAGTCAGTATCCGGCTCCGGAAAACCTCGCCGAGGTTTTCTGCCACATTGATCATTTTCGGATTAAAATCACCAATCCACTGCATTTCGTAATCTGTATAGGGTGTCCTGGATTGAATAATTTTGGCAGATTCGACAATGATATACGAGTCGATTCCTTTACCCTGGAATTCCGGTACCACCCCAAATACCAGCCCGGCAAATTTTTTATTGGGAATGATTTTCTTTACCCATAAGAATTTCAGTTTTTGCCAAAGGCCAAATTTTCCATCCAGGTGTTTGAACCATTGGTTGAGATCGGGCAGGTTGACAAACATGGCGATGGGATCTTCTTTATAATAACTAAACCAGATGATTTTTTCGTCCATGACAGGTTTCATTTTTTTAAACATCAGCAAAACCTGCTCTTTTTTCAGTTCCTTCAGGCCGCCATGGCCAGCCCAGGCTTTATTGTAAACAGTGGTAAAATCTTGCGCATATTTTTCCAGGTTGTTTTTTTCTATATGGCGCGCTTTAAAATTTGTATCTCCATCGTAAGGTGCGTGCCGGTCAAATACTTTTTGTTTCAGTGGTGCCTTGGGATCCATGCCAAAACAGATCTGGTTAAAAAATAATTTAAAGCCATAGGTTTCAAACAACTTTTTATAATAGGGCGGGTTATAATTCATGCAGTACATCGGTGGCTGAAAGCCTTCTGTAACCAATCCCCACCAGCGATCGCGCTCACCAAAATTGATGGGGCCATCCATTGCTTCCATTCCCCGCTGCAACAGCCAGTGTTTGGCTACATTAAATAATATATCTGCTGCTTCCTGGTTGTCGGTACAATCAAAAAAACCAATACCACCTACGGGCTGTTCATCGCCTTTGTTGCGGTATTTTTTATTGGTAAAGGCAGCGATGCGGCCAATCAAATGCCCATCGTTGTCCTTCAACACCCACCGGGTACAGTCGCCATTGCGGAAAGTTTTGTTCTTTTTTTTGTCGAATACTTCTTCCACATCTTTGTCCAGCGGGCGGATATAATTGGGGTTGCCTTTATTCAGCAACACGTTTACCTGTAAAAACTCCGCCGCAGTTTGTGTGGTAGATACTTCAGTCAATTGCATAGCACTTACTTCTTTTTAACGGGCTTGCCGCCAAGAAATGGCAAGTTAAAACGAACGGGGATACTTTTCTTTCTTTTTATCACCGGTGTTTCTGTCTGGTATTCGAGGTAATAGATTTTGAGGAGGATGACAAAATAAGAGATGAGCAAAGGCCCGAATATCAAACCAGGCAGTCCGAAAAACTTTAAGCCAATAATGACACCCAACACAGTAACAACCGGGTGTGTGTCGGCCATTTTTTTTGCAAGGAGAAACCGGATGACATTATCCACCGAACCCAAAATAGCCGCACCCCAAACCAGTATAAAAAAGCCCTGCCAGGTTTGGCCGGTGGCAAATAAATATATACTCACGGGTACCCATACCAGCCCGGTGCCCACGACGGGAATGATAGATGCAAAACCTGTTATCACCGACCAGAACCCCGCTTCAGGAAGCCCCACAATCAGGAAGGAGATATACGCACAAATACCCTGTGCAACAGCTATCAATGGTACACCCACCGCGTTGCTGAATGTTTGTGATACAAGTTCTTTTCCGAATATTTCAATTTTGCTTCGTTTGAAAGGCAGGAAAAATACAATGGCGGCTTCCATGCGGTTGATATTGATCAGCAGGAAGTAGAGAAAGAAATACATCATGGTGATGGTGCCAACTATATTTAAGCCCTGGTTGAGGATACTTGTAACGGCGGAGGTAGCAAAGGATTGAATACCCGCAATATTTTTTTCGGAGAAGATTTTTATTCCCAGCCGGTGGTTGATATTTTTTTCCAGCGATGTAAGGGTTTTCATCAGCACATTGGGGTCGTCCAGGAACAGTTTTGCCTTATTATAAATCATGATGCCCATGACGCTGATCGGCAGCATGATGATAAAAAAGGTAACGATAATGATCAAAACAGCGGCCCATGATTTTTTCCAGCTTCTTTTTTTGATAAGGTATTCCATACCATTTTTACTCAGTACATAAAACATTACGGCGGCCAGAAAGGCCGAAAAAAACTCTATCAGGCTGAAAAAGAGGAAAACACCCAGCAGGAGTATGATGGCAAGGAAAAAATACCGGTTAATTTTGTGGTCTGAATGAGAAGTAGCCAACTCTTTTATTTTTTTAATGGTCTATGAAATGTGGGTTGTAATTTTAGAGAATCAAATGTAACCGATATACACACTAAACTGAAATACTATGGGTGGTAATTCCAAATTTCTTGCCGGGTTGGTAATTGGTGCGGCAGCAGGCGCCGCTATCGCAGTTTTTCTCAATACAGAAAAAGGGAAAGAACTGATGGCAGATTTGAAATCCGCCGCTGGCAAAGCCGGTGATGATCTGAAAGAAGCCGCCAGGCGTTTTGGCGACGAACTGGACGAAGTAGTAGAGAGAGGGAAAGAATATGCAGATAACCTGGGGCAGAAGATGAAAAATGCGACACAAAACGGCAACTGATGGAAGAAAAAAAACCGGGATTTTTTGAAGATACACAGGACCTGCTGGAAGAATACATCAGCAACCGGCTGCAATTGATAAAAATGCAGACTTCGGAAAAATCAGCCAAATTGGTATCCCTGGTGTTTGCGGGCCTGGTCATTGCCTTACTCGCTTTTTTTATCCTCCTTTTCCTCAGTATAATGGCCGGCTATTATTTTTCTGAACTAACCCATAGCCAGTTTTATGGTTTTGGGATCGTAGCTGCATTTTACATGGTGCTGCTGGTGCTGGTACTGTACCTGCGCAAACGTTTCCTGGATAAATATATTTCCGACCTCGTGGTAAGAATCTTTTTTGAATCAAGCGATGACAACGACGATAATGAAAACAAACCAGCATAAAAATATCCGCTCGATAGCTGATTTGCAGCGCGAGCAGCGAAAGCTGAAAGGCGCGATACAATTGCAGGAAAAAGAATTGCGCAAACGGGTGCAGCAGGTCCCCGGCGAACTGTTTTACGCAGGCGTCAATGCAGTGGTACCGACAGTTTTATCGGGTAAAATAACTTCCTCGGTGCTGAATACGGGGAAAGAGCTGATCAATAAAGCATTTGTAAAAAAAGAGGGCGGTGACAACAAGGGGCTGGTAGCCGCCGCCAAACAGGTAGGTTTGTTTACCATACTGAGATTGGCCTACCGGGCATTTGTCAGCAAAAAATAACAGACCGCTTGATGAAACAGGCACCCATCACACAAGGCCAATAATGACTACTGCCTGAAAAATTTCCAGCTTCCAAACCGGGTTTTTTACGAATCTTTCCACAATCCTTTTTTTTCCATTTTCATTTTCGGAATTACCCCTTCAACCCTTACCTTTGCGGCCGAATCAGAAATGGGTTTAAGCGGATTTTAATGACCCGTTTGGCGATAAATACCGAACATTTTTAAAACCTCTATTTTAATACGCTCTTTATGGCAAATAAGGGTAAAATCAAACAAATCATTGGCGCCGTTGTGGACGTACAGTTTGACGGCCAGTTACCAGAAATTTACAATGCGCTTGAACTGAAACGCGACAGCGGTGAAACGCTGGTGCTGGAAGTACAGCAGCACTTGGGAGAAGACAGTGTTCGGACCATTGCAATGGATGGAACTGAAGGTCTTGTACGTGGTACAGAAGTGGTAGACACCGGTAAGGCTATAGCAATGCCCGTCGGTGAAGCTATCAACGGACGTCTTTTCAATGTAACCGGCGACGCGATTGATGGTTTGCCCCAGGTAAGCAAAGTCAATGGACGCCCCATTCACAATAAGCCACCCTTATTTGAAAACCTGAGTACAGCTACTGAAGTACTGTTTACCGGTATTAAAGTAATCGACCTGATCGAGCCGTATGCAAAAGGTGGTAAAATCGGTTTGTTCGGTGGTGCTGGTGTGGGTAAAACCGTATTGATCCAGGAGTTGATTAATAATATCGCAAAAGGATATGGTGGTTTGTCAGTATTTGCCGGGGTTGGAGAGCGTACCCGTGAAGGAAACGATTTAATGCGTGAAATGATCGAGGCAGGTATCATGAAATATGGTGATGCCTTTAAACATAGTATGGAAGAAGGCGGATGGGATTTGGACAAAGTGGACATGAATGGCCTGAAAGATTCTAAAGCCACCTTCGTATTCGGGCAGATGAATGAACCCCCCGGTGCACGTGCACGCGTGGCTTTGAGTGGTTTGACAGTTGCAGAATACTTCCGCGATGGAGATGGACAGGGTAAGGGAAAAGACATTTTGTTTTTCGTAGATAATATCTTCCGTTTCACACAGGCAGGTTCGGAAGTATCCGCCCTGCTCGGCCGTATGCCAAGCGCAGTAGGGTATCAGCCAACACTGGCTACTGAAATGGGATTGATGCAGGAGCGTATTACTTCCACCCGCAATGGTTCTATTACTTCCGTTCAGGCGGTGTATGTACCGGCGGATGACCTTACTGACCCGGCGCCTGCTACTACCTTCGCCCACCTGGATGCCACAACGGTATTGAGCCGTAAAATTGCTGACCTTGGTATTTATCCTGCGGTTGACCCGCTCGATTCTACTTCAAGGATACTTACTCCGCTGATCGTAGGGGAAGCACATTATAATACTGCCAACAGGGTTAAATTGATCCTTCAGCGTTATAAGGAATTGCAGGATATTATCGCCATCCTTGGCATGGATGAATTGAGTGATGAAGATAAATTAACCGTATCAAGGGCACGTCGTGTACAGCGTTTCCTTTCTCAGCCTTTCCACGTAGCAGAACAGTTTACCGGTTTGAAAGGTGTGTTTGTAAGTATTGAAGATACCATTCGCGGTTTCAATATGATCATGGACGGAGAAGTGGACGAATACCCGGAAGCAGCGTTCAACCTGGTGGGAACGATTGAAGATGCTATTGAAAAAGGTAAGAAGTTGCAGGCACAGGTACAAGGTTAAATTAAATAGCCGGTTGTTTGATTGATTCATGCAGCCCCGGTTACTCAAATTGCAAGAGATAATATGGAATTAGAAATATTGACACCCGTAAAAAAATTGTTCAGCGATACTGTGTATGGCGTACAGCTACCCGGTATTGACGGGAGCTTTGAAGTGCTGGACAAACATGCGGCCATGGTGAGTGCATTAAAATCTGGTAATGTAAAAGTGCTGAAAGATAAAAGCATGAAAAATGTTTCCAACTTCACCATTCAAAGTGGATTCGTGGAAATATTGAACAATAAAGTTACCGTGCTGGTGGAAGGTGCTTCTGCTGTTGAAGCTGAAGATTAAAAAATTAAAATCACCTGTAAGGGAACGGTCCATCATCCGGAAAAATTATCAGCCCCAGCGTAAGTTGGGGTTTTTGTTTTAATGCCTGTTTAACCCTGCAGCAACATAAGTCCATTACATTTTATTTGCAATTGTTACGTCGCTGTTAAGATCTTTTTTGTTTGTTAAACGGGTATTTCGTTTGCGGGTCTTTAAGAAAAATATTTTATGAAAGGATATACCCGTGTTCCGGTGTTCATTGTCATTGCCGGGATCGTCCTTGCCGGCTGCACCAAGGAACCGCTCAACAATCTCTCCCAGGAAGAAAGCCGCATTTACATTACCAATCACGACAGCGCCGCGGTATTTTCCAGCTATAAAACATTTAGTATTTCAGATTCGGTTGCCATTATCAGCAATAACCAGTTACAGGAAAAAACTCTGGACAGCTACGACACCCAAATGATAGCTGATATTGTCAGTGCCATGAAACAGCGGGGATATACCCAGGTAACAAAGGATCAAAATCCCGATTTAGGGATTAATGTAAACAATATCATCAATACCTATACGGGCTACGTAGACTACAGTGATTATTATGGAGGGTATTATGGTTACTGGGACCCGGGCTACTGGGGTTATCCCGGTTATTCTTATTACGGCTCTTATATAGGAGTGTATGAAGTCAATGAAGGTGTTATTTCGATTGATATGTTTGATTTGAAAAGCGCCGTTTCCAGCGGAAAGATTTCATCGGTGTGGAATGGCGTATTGCGGGGAAGCGGCATTTTCGACAGCGCCAACATTGACAGTATGATAAAGGCGCTCTTTGATCAGTCGGCCTATATCAAAGCAAACCAATAATAACATCATTACAATAGTAAAACTATGAAAAGTATTAAACTGGCGTTTGCAGCATTGCTGGTTGCTTCTTTGGCATCGGCTCAGGTACAGGACAACCACTTACTCTTTCGTGTCAATTATAGTGTTGCTGCACCCATCGGTTCATTTAAAGATGTGATCAGTAATGTTTCTTACCGCGGATTCAATGCACAGTTGTTGTATCTGATTACCAGTAACTGGTCCGCAGGGCTTGAAACAGGATTTCACGATTTTTATCAGAAATATCCGCGGCAATTGTATAAAACTACGGATGGCAGTGATGTATCAGCCGTTTTGTCCAACTCGGTGCAGGCATCACCATTGTTGCTGAAGGGGCAGTATAGTTTCTCACAGGATAAGTTGATTCGTCCATACCTGGCAATTGGTTTGGGCGGAAATATAATCCGCTATACCCAGTATGTGGGTGAATTCACCAGCGACAGCAAGGATAAGTTTTCTTTTGCAGCGCAGCCCGAAGCAGGTGTATTTATCAGGTTTGGAAAAAATACCCGCGCTGGCTTTAACCTGGCTGCCATGTACAATTATATGCCGTTTAACTACAATGGTATAAAAAACCTGAACAATGCCGGTGCTACAGCAGGGATCATTGTTCCATTGCAATAAGCATTTGTATTAAAACAGCAGGGGAGTGTTGAACTGAGTGATCAGTTCAGTTGGGGGTCTATCGGAAAGTTGATCATCATCTCATATTCGCCGCCCAGCAGCCGTATGGAGTCTTTCCAGATCTCAGCAATTTCCTTGTGAAAAATTATCTTGCGTGTTGCCTCGGTGAGCAACCATGATTTTTCTTTCAGCTCATCGTCGAGCTGGCCACCGCTCCAACCGCTGTATCCAATATAAAAACGAATTTTACCAGCATCCACTTCACCGCTCCTGATAAGTTCAATGGCGGTTTCAAAATCGCCACCCCAGTATATACCTTTGCTTACTTCGGTTCCTCCTGGGATCTGAACCGGGTATTGGTGCAGGAAATGAATGGTATCCATCTGAACCGGACCGCCATAAAATACGGGAAGTTTAAGGTTTTCTGCACTGTTTACCAGTTCATCCAGTGTATAATCATAACTTCGGTTGAGAACGAATCCAAATGTGCCCTCTTCCTGGTGTTCACATAGGAACACAACGGTCCGCATGAAGTTGGGATCTTTTAAAAAAGGGTCTGCGATCAGCAATATACCTGGACCTGGATTCATCATTAATTCTAAATTACTTATTATATTGACAACTAAAAATATTTGTTAATGACCGCCCGCTGCATTTTAATGCCATTTCCTGTGTAAAACCTTCGTTAAAAACCCGCCGTCCCGGAATGTTCAGCGGTAAAACCCGGGTAGCTAAATTATTTTTGCCAGAATGAAAAGAATTTTACCTGTAATCATTATCCTTATAACTGCTTCACTTATCGGCATCATCATCATCCAGGTACAATGGATACAGTCAATGCTGAAGATCAAGGAGGAACAGTTAGCGGAGAAGGTCATCAAATCAATGGATATGGTTGGCCAGGATTTGATGGAGCAAAAGGAGACACTTCCCAACCTGAAAAACCCAAAATTTCGCCCCGGGCTTGTGTTACCCAGTGATCAGTTGCTCAATGAACTGATGCGCCCCTCTACCATTGCAAAAAATTACACCTCATTTGAAATAGACGAGAAACTCCGAAAAGCTTTTGATATCAATGGTATCAGGGAAACAAAATTTGAATTCGCCATTACCTCCAGTGTCGGTTTATACCAATACGAATTAAAATCGAAAAACTTTTTACCGGAATATGAAGATACTGTCCGCAATCGCGCATTTATTTATGTGTTGCAGGTACCCAGCGGAAGCGATTATGAAAATATGGTTCCTGAAGAGCGGATGATTTTGGTAGTACCCAATATCAAACATTTTGTATACCGCCAGTTGCGCTGGATGATTGGAGGAGCAATATTGTTCACACTGATTCTTTGTGCAGCATTCTATGTTACCTTGACAGCCTTGTTACGGCAAAAGAAACTAAGTGAAATCAAAAATGATTTCATCAACAATATGACGCATGAGTTTAAAACGCCACTGGCGACTATTTCGCTGGCGGTAGATGCCATGCGCAATGAAAAGGTATTACAGGATAAACAGAAAATGGATTATTTCAGCGGTATCATCAAAGAAGAAAATAAGCGAATGAACAAGCAGGTGGAAACCATCCTGCAGGCTTCTTTGATGGACCGCCAGGAAATTCAATTGAATAAAAAGCTGATACATGTACATGATGTGATTCGTGCGGTGATGGATAATTTTGATTTACAGATGGCTGATAAAAATGCAACAGATGAATTGCAGTTAGGCGCAAAGAACGACCTCATAGAAGCAGACGAAGTGCATTTTACCAACCTGGTGTCGAATCTTGTCGATAACGCTGTAAAATACTCCAGGGAAAACCTGTTGTTAAAAATAAGCACGTCCGATACGGGCAAATTCATATCTATCAGGATCGAAGACAATGGCATCGGCATGAGCAAGGAAACCCAAAAAAGAATATTTGAAAAATTTTACCGTGCCCATACCGGAAATATCCACAATGTAAAAGGCTTTGGCCTGGGATTGAGCTATGTAAAAACCATGGTCGATGCACACGAGGGAAAGATAAAAGTAGAAAGCACTATTGGTAAAGGAACTGTATTTACCATCGAAATGCCGTTGAGTAATAAGGAAGAAAAAATAACCGCCTGAGGTTTTATAGTTTCAATAAACATCCATCGCCGTAACTGAGAAACCTGAAATTATTTTCCAGTGCATAATTATATACTTTTCTCCATTCGTCATCAATCAGGGCAGCAACCAGCAGCAGCAGTGTAGATTGTGGCTGGTGAAAATTGGTGATAAGTCCGCTGATCATCTGTATGGTATATCCGGGGGCGATTAATATGCGTGTTTTTGTAACCAGGTCTTGCATGTTATGCTTGTCCAGCCAATGCAATAAACTTTCCAGTGCTTCTGTAACGGGTATTTGTTTTGGCAACTTCGTATCATATACGTCCCATTGTCCAATGGAGATATTAATGGGGTTAATAGATGGATCAATAATTGTTTTTACGCCCATCCAGTAAATACTTTCCAGTGTGCGCAAAGAAGTGGTACCGACGGCATATATTTTTCCGCTGAATGCCAGCAACTGCCTGATGGCATTTACAGAAACATGTATAAACTCACCATGCATATCGTGCCCTTCCATTGTAGCTGCTTTTACCGGCTTGAATGTTCCCGCGCCCACATGCAAAGAAATATAGCACTGTTGTATACCTTTTGCTGTTAGTTGCTCCAGGAGTGCCGCGGTAAAATGAAGCCCTGCTGTTGGTGCCGCTACCGATCCGTCTTCTTTTGCATACACGGTCTGGTAACGATTGCTGTCTGCTGCGTCAGGTGTACGTTTGATATACGGAGGTAATGGAATAAGGCCGGCACTGTGTAATAATTCTGCAAAGGAAAGTGAAGGAGGGCTCCAGGATAATTCAATGATAAAACTGTCGCTTAGCTTTTCGATATAACGGGCTTCTACCAGCATTTTTTCTTCCCTGCAGTTGATTTCTTTGCAGAGCACTTGTCCATGTTTCCATTTTCCTGCGCCGCCTATCAGGCATTTCCATAAAACCTTTCCTGTTTGCAGCATGCCGTTGGTAACATCGCCATACCTGTCATGTGGTTCAAGACAGAAAATCTCTACCATGCCACCTGTTGGTTTTTGAAACAACAATCTTGCTTCCACCACTTTGGTATTATTAAAAACGAGCAGGCTGCCGGGAGGAATATGTTCGCCGAGGTGGTTGTAACTATCTTCGGTTATACTACCCCGTTGGTAAACCAGTAAACGGGAAGCGTCCCGCTGGGGCAGGGGATATTTTGCAATCTTTTCTTCCGGGAGTGTATAACTAAAATCGTGGATCGAAATGTGTTTCGGGTGCATACTCATTACAGCCAACTGCTGTATTTATTTCTGCAAATTTACTTTGTTCTTTTGGCAACCGGCACAACCAGTTTCAAACCACTCCAGGTTTCTGTAACCGCGCATACTTTTATATCCACCAGGTTATGAGACAATGCATAGGACCGAATGATATCTTCTGTAAGATCTGTTTGTATGCCGGCGCTTTTTTTATACCAGCTTACCCAAATGACAATCGAAGTATTTTTTTGGATGATCTCTTTTAGAAAATACATCTGTTTTTCAAATTCCTTATTGGAAGGAGCAAATAAATGAACAAGGTCGGGCAGTTCATTTTTTTTACAGAGTTGTTTGCTGGTATCAATACCCAGCCATGAATTGTAGTCCGGTGGTGCGTTCAGCAGCATCAGTTTTGTCGTATCGGTGATCCCTAACTTTTTGGGTAGTGGTGTCTGCGAATAACCGGCCAGTGCCATGGTGCAATAGTTTAATTCACATAAAATTTGAGGTTACCCACAGTCTATTCACATCAATTCACATTCAATCCACCGGCATTTTCATTTCTGCATTTTGACTCCATCCTCAAACCCTTGCCAGTCCTCATATCTACCTCACAATCAAGCTGTGGAAAAATTAAATTTCTCCAAATTTGTTTGGTGAGTGGGAAAAAGTGTTATTTTGTGTCAAATAATGTATATTTTCTCTCAAATCCACCTAAATGATTGTTTTTCTGGGCGAATACGAAGCAACACTGGACGTAAAGGGTCGCTTCCTTCTCCCGGCAGGGGTGCTAAAGCAACTGCCGGAAGGGGCCGCCACCAGTTTTGTTATTAACAGGGGATTTGATGAATGCCTGAACCTGTATCCTAAGGAAAACTGGGGTCCCGTATCAGCCGATATCAATTCACTCAGTGAATACGAACCCGAAAATCGGAAATTAAAACGGCTTTTCAATAACGGGGCTACAGAAGTTGGATTGGATTCAGCGAACCGTTTGCTGGTTCCACCCAATATCAAAGTAGTAGCAGGGCTGCAAAAAGATATCGTACTCGCATCAAGTGGAAACAAAATCGAAATCTGGGATAAAAGTAAGTACCAACAGTTCTTTGATTCTTTCACCCCTGAGGCTTTCAGTGCACTGGCACAAAAGGTAATGGGCGGCAAAAAACAAAATGAATAGTCACCGGAAATGAACCGTGATCATGAAAAAGAAAACCACACCTGGCAACAACGAACTGAATGATGCGCCTGGTGATTACCATGTTCCGGTTTTACTGAATGAAACAGTGGAGGGTTTGCAGGTAAAACCAAGTGGCATTTATGTTGATTGCACATTTGGCGGCGGTGGTCACGCCAGGAAAATCCTGGCACAACTGGACAAAAGCGGAAAGTTGTTTGCCTTTGACCAGGATGCTGACGCCAAACTGAATTTGCCCGACGATGACAGGATTGTTTTTGTGTCCAGCAATTTTCGCCACCTGCAACGTTTCCTGCGGTTGCACAAAGTGGAACAGGTAGATGGCATACTGGCCGATTTAGGCGTGAGCAGTCACCAGTTTGATGAAGCATCGCGTGGTTTTTCCACAAGGTATGATGCCGCGTTGGACATGCGAATGGATCAGCGGCAGGAACTAACTGCCTATGATGTGGTGCAATCCTACTCTGAACAACAACTGCATAAGTTATTCGAACAGTATGGAGAGGTTACCAATTCAAAGACACTGGCGAAAACAATTGTTGCGCTTCGTTCAACAATGCCGATGAAGACAATTGACAATTTTAAAACTGCACTGGCCCCGGTTGTGAAAGGAAATCCAAACAGGTACTTTGCCCAGGTGTTCCAGGCATTACGCATTGAGGTAAATGATGAAATGGGTGCGTTGCGCGAATTGCTTGAACAAATTCCTTCTCTCCTGAAACCGGGTGGCCGGGTGGCCATCATTACTTTTCACTCTTTGGAAGACAGGGTAGTAAAAAACTTTTTTCGGAAAGGTGTTTTCGAGGACGTAGAAGAACACCCTTTTGAAAATACCAGTTCCTCCCATTCATTGAAAGTAATTACCAGGAAACCTGTCACAGCTCCGGCGGAAGAACTAACAGTAAATCCAAGGTCAAGAAGTGCCAAACTCAGAATCGCAGAAAAAATAAAAGGGGAAGTATAGTACACAACGATGTGCTGCCATCAATTATACGAATGGAAATATTTTTTAGCCGCATAGTAGTTAACCAGAAGAGACAGAAAGTTTAATGTCCTGATGAAAGCCACTTCTGAAAACACAAGGAAGTGGTTTATCAAAGCGGCCAGGTAGTATTCGCTGCCTGACCGCTTCAAACCACCCAATCAACAGTGAATGGCCGACAATCAACAACATATTGCCAATAAGCGCGACTGGAAAAAGCTGCTCAATTACCAGTGGATTGTAAAGAATGTTCCATTCTTTTTATTCCTCAGTGTATTGGCAGTGCTGTATATATACAATGGACATTATTCAGACAATACGATTAAAGATATTAACCGGACCGGGAAAGAACTGAAAGAATTGCAGTACGAGTATAAGTCTTTGAAAAGCGAAGTGATGTTTCGCAGCAAACAAAGCGAACTGGCAAAGGCAGTGGAACCGATGGGATTGAAAGAATTGACACAACCACCCATGGTGCTGAAAGACAGCCTGGGCAAACAATGATACTGAAACCTTATTGCTGAATTTTTAAAACAGCGTATAAACCAACTTGGAAGTAAAAAAAGACATACTGTGGAGAGTGTACCTGTGTTTCATCGGGGTAGTTGTCATCAGCCTGTTTGTATTGGGAAGGGCTTTTTACATCCAGCAGTTCCACGGTGCTTACTGGCGCGGCAAAAGTGACAGCCTTCATACCAAATCAATGGTAATGGTTCCCGAGCGCGGCACCATCTATAGCGAAGACGGTAATATGCTGAGTACTTCGGTTCCTTATTTTGACATATATATTGACTTTGGCGCAGATGGCCTCCGTGAAAAAAAAGGCGAACGCTTTACTAAATATGTTGACTCACTGAGCAGGGCGTTGTCAGATTATTTTGGCGATAAAACGGTGGGCGCTTATAAAAAAGAGCTGGAAGATGGCTACCGCAGAAAAGATCGCTACCATGAATTGAAAAAAAATCTCTCTTTCGAGGAATATAAAATTTTGCGCAGCTTCCCGCTGGTCAACCAGGGAAGAAACAAAAGCGGGTTTATCGCCGACGTAAAAAGCAAAAGACTGAACCCCTTTGGACTGCTGGCCAATCGTACCATCGGTTTATCACGTGAATATAAGAATGAAGAAGGCCAGATCGTGAAACAGAATGTGGGACTTGAAAAAACTTATGATGACTTACTGAAAGGCGATAGCGGGCGAAGACTTGTGCGATTTATCAGTGGTGGCGCATTTATTCCTATTGAAGGTTCTGAAATAGAACCGGAAGCAGGTAAAGATATTATTACCACCCTGGATGTAAACACACAGGATATAGCAGAGAATGCATTGCTGAAAATGATGTATGAAAACGATGCGGAACATGGAACCTGCATTGTAATGGAAGTGGCCACGGGTAAAATAAAAGCCCTCGCGAACTTGGGAAGAAGACCCGACGGTAATTACTGGGAAGATTACAATTATGCCCTGCGTGCAACAGAACCAGGTTCTACCATTAAGCTGGCTACTTTATTATCTGTCTTGAGTGAAGGGAAGACTTCTATTAATGATATGGTGCAGGTTGGTACAGGCGGCAGTGACTATGTGGGTGTAAGAACGGTGAATGATGCGGAACCCGCACCCAAACCTGTTATGACCGTGCGGGAATGTTTTGCACACAGTTCCAATGTAGGCATGAGTAAAATCGCCTACCAGTCATTTGCAAATGATCCCGACAAATTTTTAAGCTATCTCCACAAATTTCATTTTGATACAAGAACAGGAATTGATCTCATAGGTGAAGAGAAGCCGGTGCTGCCGAAAATAAAACGCAATAGGGAAGGTATGACCGATATGATAACAATGAGTTTTGGATATGCCATTGAAGTAACGCCGCTGCAGACACTGATGCTCTACAATTCGATAGCGAATGATGGTAAAATGATGAAACCTTATTTGGTCAACCGGATACAGAGCAATGGCCAGGTGATTAAAGAGTTTAAGCCGGAAGTAGTGGAAGATAAAATCGCATCGGATGATGTTATCAAAGCGGCCAAACAATGTATGCTGGCAGTAACCACGGAAGGTACCGGTAAACAGACATTTAAAAATGCTTTATACAGTGTTGGCGGAAAAACGGGAACGGCACATGTGGCAGGTAAAGGAATCAGTTACGACGATGGTGTATACCAGGCTTCCTTTGTTGGTTATTTCCCGTTCAATAATCCACAATACAGTTGCATTGTGGTGATTAAAACAAAACCACATCCCGCAAAACACTTTGGTGGCGATGTATCAGCGCCTGTTTTTAAAGAAATCGCGGACAAGTTGTATGCATTGAATGCACAACACAATGCAGAAATGATGACAGCCGGGCTGAAGAAAGACAGTACACAGTTTTACTACGCCGGTGAAACAAAAGATATAAAACAGGTCATGCAGGCATTGAATATAAACTATGTGGACTCTGCAAAAAGTCAGAACTGGAGCAGTGTGTACAATAGTAACAACACAACCGTCGTGGCAAGCAGGCGTGTGGCAAAAAACACCATGCCCAATGTAAAAGGCATGGGACTGAAAGATGTATTGTACTTGCTTGAAGGGATGAACCTGAAAGTAATTGCCAAAGGCAAAGGAAAAGTATCCGAACAAAGTATAGAACCAGGATCAGTAATCAATAAAAATCAAACCGTAACAATAGCGTTGAACTGATGGCAGTGTTGCAGGATATATTGTACAAGGTAAGCATCCGCTCAGTGAATGGTAACACACAATCTGAGGTAACAGGTTTGCAATTGGATACAAGGAAGGTGAAGAACGGTGATGCATTTATTGCTATCAAAGGCTCGGCATCAGATGGTCACCAGTTTATCGGCAAGGCAATAGAATTGGGTGCAAGGGTGATCATTTGCGAACAATTCCCGGCGGAGATGAATGAAGAAGTGACCTATGTGCAGGTGGAAGACAGTTCGTCGGCAGCAGGTTTTATTGCGCATAATTTTTACGGGCAACCGTCTGAAAAATTAAAGCTGGTAGGTGTGACGGGTACCAATGGCAAAACGACCATTGCTACATTGTTATTCAAGCTCTTTACATCGTTGGGATATACCTGTGGGTTGTTGAGTACCGTGGACAATCATATTGGTAAAAAAGTAATGCCCGCCACGCATACAACACCTGACCAGGTAACGATCAATGCATTGCTGAAGGAAATGTTAGATGCCGGTTGTACGCACGTGTTCATGGAAACAAGTTCGCATGCTATTCACCAGCACAGGATCGCCGGTTTGCAATATGCAGGCGCGCTGTTCAGCAATATCACGCATGATCACCTGGATTATCACAAAACATTCGACGAGTATATCCGTGTAAAGAAATCGTTCTTTGATTCATTGCCTGCATCCGCTTTTGCTATTACCAATGTGGATGATAAAAGAGGTGTGGTGATGCTGCAGAATACACATGCACGCAGGTATTCCTACAGCCTGAAAACAGCAGCCGATTTCAAAGGAAAGATTCTTGAAAACAACTTGCTGGGTTTGGTGATGAATATCGGCGACCAGGAAGTGCATTTCAGGCTGATTGGGGAATTCAATGCATACAACCTGCTGGCAGTATTTGGTGCAGCCATTTGCCTGGGAGAAGATAAGAATGAAGTGTTGCGGTCATTGAGTGTACTGACGGGCGCTGAGGGAAGATTTGATTATATCATATCACCCAATGAAAAGGTAATTGGTATTGTAGACTATGCACACACACCCGATGCATTGGTGAATGTACTGGCTACCATACAAAAATTGCGCAGGGGGCATGAGCAAATAATAACAGTGGTAGGATGCGGAGGCGACAGGGATAAAACAAAACGTCCCGTCATGGCGGAAGAAGCCTGTAAGTACAGCGACAAAGTAATACTGACATCCGATAACCCGAGAAGTGAAGATCCATTGGACATATTAAAAGATATGGAAGCAGGTTTGAATACGGCAGGAAAAAGAAAAACGGTGTCGATTGCCGACAGGCGGGAAGCCATCAAGACAGCCGTAGGATTTAGCAAACCGGAAGACATTGTACTGATAGCTGGCAAGGGACATGAGAAATACCAGGATATAAAAGGAGTAAAGCATCATTTTGACGATAAGGAAGAACTGATAAAAATATTTGTGTTGCTGGAAAAGTAGCAGAGGAATTATAAACGAGTTTATCATCCAGGAAAGAACAGAAACCAACTATGTTATACCACTTGTTTGAATGGTTTAAACAACAGGGCATGAAAGTGCCGGGTGGAGCATTGTTCCAGTTTATCACCTTCAGGGTATTGCTGGCGGTATTATTATCACTCGTTATTACATCTGTATTTGGTAAGAAATTGATCAATTACCTGAAGAAAAAACTGGTGGGCGAAACCGTTAGAGATCTTGGGCTGGCGGGTGAACAACAAAAGAAAGGGACACCTACCATGGGAGGTTTGATCATCATCCTCGGTATCCTTGTTCCGACGCTGTTACTCGCTGACCTCCACAAAGCCTATGTGCGATTGATGATAGTAAGTACTATCTGGCTGGGCATTATTGGTTTTATAGATGATTATTTAAAACTCAGGGCTAAACGCCTGGCACAGGAACAGGGAATAGCTTATAAAAAGGGAGACAAAGATGGCCTGGCGGGTTGGTTTAAGATTATGGGGCAGGTGGGATTGGGATTGATCATCGGGCTGACTTTGTTATTCAATGAGAATACCAAAGCGTACAGGGAATTTACCGGTAATGTAAAAATGCTGGATTCCACTACTACAAAGACAGTGGTGGTGGATGGCAGGGAAAGATATTTTGTAAAATCAGATTATCCCATTACTACCATTCCCTTTGTAAAGACACATGAGTTCAATTATTCGAAACTGTTGCCCAAAGGATTGCGTGATTATACATGGGTATTGTACCTGGCTGTGGTCATATTCATTGTAACTGCTGTTTCCAATGGTGCAAACATAACAGATGGTATTGATGGATTGGCAACCGGCACATCGGCGATAATAGGGATATGTCTCGGCATATTCGCTTATGCGAGTGGAAACATACGTGTGGCTGATTATCTCAATATCATGTATATACCCAACCTGGGTGAATTGTCCATATTCATTGCTGCCATGGTAGGGGCCTGTATTGGTTTTCTCTGGTACAATGCCTACCCGGCGCAAGTATTTATGGGTGATACAGGAAGCCTGACATTGGGTGGTATCATCGCAGCGCTCGCGATAATGGTAAGAAAAGAATTGCTGATTCCAATTTTCTGTGGCGTATTCCTGGTAGAACTGGTAAGTGTAATGATACAGGTAAGTTATTTCAAATACACAAAGAAAAAATATGGTGAAGGCAGAAGGGTATTCCTGATGAGCCCATTGCATCACCATTATCAAAAGCTGGGATATCATGAGAGCAAGATTGTGACGCGTTTTTGGATCATTACGATTCTTTGTGTGGTGTTTGCGATAGTAACATTGAAGATCAGGTAATAAAAAACCGGCAACGGTTGCGATGATATTGTTGAAAAACCAAATCTCTGAAAATCATTATCCGAAAAACCGCCCTAAACATGTTAAGAGATTGTGGTGCAGTTAAGTTCAAACTACCGAAAAACCCCCTTAATCCGGACGCGTAAAAGAGCCGACCCAAACGAATTGAAGCAATGAGCAAAAGAATGGTCATACTGGGAGGAGGAGAAAGTGGTGCAGGCGCTGCACTTCTTGCAAAACAAAAGGGATTTGATGTATTCCTCAGCGACGCAGGTTCTTTGAAGGCGGTATATAAGGAAGATCTTAACAAACATGCCATCGCATTTGAAGAAGGCGGACACACAGAAGAAAAGATTTTGAATGCAGATGAAATTGTAAAGAGCCCGGGCATTCCTGAAAAAAACGAACTGGTGAAAAAGATCCGTGCCAAAGGAATACCTGTGATCAGTGAAGTGGAACTGGCATATCGGTATATGGGCAACAGCAAAATGGTGGCAATCACCGGTAGCAATGGAAAAACCACCACTACCGCGCTGACCTATCATATCTGTAAACATGCAGGACTGGATGTGGCACTGGTGGGAAATATCGGTTATTCATTTGCCAGGCAGGTGGTGGAAGATCCAAAACCGTGGTATATCGCCGAGATAAGCTCTTTTCAACTGGATGACATTAAGACTTTCCGGCCGGATATAGCGATACTAACGAATATAACAGAAGATCATTTAGACAGGTATGAGTACAAATTTGAAAACTATATCGCCAGCAAATTTCGCATAGCGATGAACCAGACAGAAACGGATTATTTTATTTACTGTGCCGATGACCCTGTGACAATGCAATATATCAATCAATATTCTATTCATTCTAACCCATTACCATTTACCATGCAACAACAACCGAACAAAGGTGGATTTATTAAAAACGGGCAAATGACGATTGAAACTGGCAACGAACGTGTAACGATGAGTATTTATGACTTTGCGTTGAAAGGTAAACACAATCAATACAACACCATGGCAGCAGGTATCGCCGCATCCACTATTGGATTGCGAAAAGAAAAAATCAGGGAAGCTATCCAGTCGTTTGAAGCACTCGAACACCGTATGGAACATGTATCAACGGTAAGAGGCGTTGAATTTATCAACGACAGCAAGGCAACCAATGTCAACAGTACCTGGTACGCCCTTGAAAGTATGGAGAAACCGGTGATATTAATTCTTGGTGGTGTGGACAAAGGCAATGACTATAACCTGATTCTTGATTTGGTCAGGCAAAAAGTAAAAGCTATTGTTTGTATGGGTGTTGACAACAGGAAAATACATGAAGCATTGGGTAAAGATGTGGAGCTGATTGTGAATACGGCCAGTGCCAGGGAAGCGGTGCAGGCAGCCTTTCATTTCGCCACCAAGGGTGATGTGGTACTGTTAAGCCCTGCATGTGCCAGTTTTGATCTTTTTAAAAATTACGAAGACAGGGGCAACCAGTTTAAGGAAGCAGTGAGAGAACTGTAGGAAGGTAAGAGTGCATGATAATGTGTACATGTGAGAATGTGCAAATGTGAAAAATTTGCTATAGAAAGATACATGAGTGATTCAAAAGATATACGATTTGAAGAATTGACCCAGGGCATCAATATGCGCCGGCGCCTGCTGAATAAAACAAAGGGCGACAAAGTAATATGGGCCATGGTATTCGTGTTGGCACTTGTGTCGCTGCTGGTAGTATACAGCAGTACGGGTACGCTTGCTTACAAACTGAGTAAGAGTACGGAATCATACCTGTTCAAACAGGTAATGTTTATTGCCATTGGTATGATGGTCATTTACTTTTTGCATAAGGTAAATTATAAAGTGTATTCTCAGATTGCCAGGCTCCTGTTTATTATTTCAATACCCTTACTGATCTATACCTTGTTCTTTGGTGTTCGTCTCAACGAAGGAAGCCGCTGGATTCGGTTACCTATTATCCAGATGACAGTACAAACTTCTGATCTGGCGAAGCTGGCTTTGTTCATGTACATGAGCCGCCTGCTCAGCAAGAAACAGGATATTATAAAAGATTTTAAAAAAGGATTTCTGCCGGTAATTATACCTGTAGGAATCATTTGTGTGTTGATCGCACCCGCTAATTTATCAACCGCCTTACTCATTGGCGCTACCAGTATGATGCTGATGTTCATCGGTCGTGTAAAAATGAAGCACCTGCTGCTCACCATTGCAGTAGCTATGATCCCTGTGCTGATATTGATCTCCACTGCCATGATCCATCATTCTTCCAACAATGGGGAGATTGTAAAAATCCAGTCACATTCAAAATTATTTGCGCGTGTGGGCACATGGGTCAACCGTGTGGAGAATTTTATTTATGGTGGCAAGGATGCAGACGATGAAGACAATTACCAGGTGAACCAGGCGAAGATAGCCATTGCAAAAGGGGGCTGGATGGGATTGGGACCGGGTAATAGTGAACAGCGGAATTTTTTGCCACATCCATACAGTGATTTCATTTTCGCCATCATCATTGAAGAATATGGTTTGGCAGGCGGAGTATTCATCACTTTTATCTACCTGATTTTTTTATACAGGAGTATTCGCATATTCAGGAAATGCCCGTATGCATTCGGTGCCTTTCTTGCGCTGGCGCTGAGCTTTACACTGGTGATACAGGCATTGGCAAATATGGCAGTGAATGTAAACCTGTTCCCGGTAACGGGCGTAACGCTGCCACTGATAAGCATGGGAGGAAGTTCATTCATATTTACCTGTTTTGCGATAGGAATTATTTTAAGCGTAGCAAGGAATGTAGAACAACTGGAAGGAAATCAATTACAGCCGGAAACAGCTAACAACGCATAGATGGCGAAAAAGGTAATAATAGCAGGTGGTGGAACGGGCGGGCATATTTTCCCGGCCATTGCAATCGCCAATGCATTGAAGAAGTTACAACCAGGTATCGACATATTGTTTGTAGGTGCGAAGGGGAAAATGGAAATGGAAAAAGTACCACAGGCTGGTTATACGATAAAAGGAATTGATATTGCCGGTTTCAACAGGAGTTCTTTGATAAAAAATATTGGTCTGCCATTCAAGCTGATAAAAAGTTATTTCCAGGTCAGGGCTATTGTTGCTGACTTTATGCCCGATGCTGTCATTGGTGTAGGTGGTTATTCCAGTTTCCCGGTCCTGCGGTATGCACAATCAAAGGGCATTCCCGCTTTTATACACGAAAGCAATTCTTTCGCGGGTAAAAGCAATATGATGCTGGGGAAAAAGGCCACCGTCATTTTTACAGCAAGCGATGGGATGGAAAAATTTTTCCCGAAGGAAAAGATCATAATAACAGGCAACCCGGTGCGAAGCAATATTGTCAGCAGTACTGTTTCAAAACAGCAGGGCATTCGTTTTTTTGAACTGGATGAAAACAAAAAAACAGTGTTCGTTACAGGAGGAAGCCTGGGTGCCAGGGGAATCAATGAAGCTATTGCCGAAAAGCTGGCCGCATTTGAAAAAAATAACGTGCAATTGATTTGGCAAACGGGTAAACCTTTTGCAGCGCAGGCAAAGCAACTGGCAGGAATCAGTAAAATGATCTGGACAAATGATTTTATCACGCAGATGGAATATGCATTTGCTGCTGCAGATGTGATTGTATCAAGAGCGGGTGCCATGTCGATAGCAGAATTGTGTGTTGCGAAGAAGCCGGTCGTGTTTGTGCCCTTTCCATTTGCAGCAGAGGATCACCAGACGGTGAATGCACAACATCTCGTGGAAAAAAATGCAGGTATCCTGATCAAAGACAATGAAGCAAAGGAAAAACTGGTGCCGGCAGTAATTGATTTGATAAAGAACGATCAATTGCAAAACGAACTGAAGGAAAATATTGCCAAACTGGCTGTCACGGACGCAGATGTCCGGATTGCCAGTGAAGTATTGAAAACGATAACAGCAGCGTGATACAGTTAGACGATATTAAGAAAATATATTTCATCGGGATTGGTGGTATAGGAATGAGTGCACTGGCCAGGTATTTTAACGCGAAGGGTGCAGTGGTGAGCGGTTATGATAAAACGGAAACGCCCCTGACGAAATCACTGGTGAATGAAGGAATACAGGTACACTACGAAGACAATATAGAACTGGCGCCGAAAGATGTACAACTGGTGGTGTTTACACCGGCGATACCGGCCAATCATTCGGAATTGAATTTTTACCGCCAGCATTCCTACCCTGTGATGAAAAGAAGTGAAGTGCTGGGTATTATCAGCAATAGTTCTTTTAATATATGTGTAGGTGGCACGCATGGGAAAACAACCATCACCACAATGATTGCACACCTGCTTCGTCACAGTGGATATGGCTGCAATGCATTTCTTGGTGGTATATCGGTGAACTATCAAACCAATTTCTGGAGCAACGAAAGAAATGTTTGTGTAATTGAGGCAGATGAATATGATCGCAGTTTTCTAAGGTTAAGTCCCAGTGTAGCGATTATCAGTGCGATGGATCCGGATCACCTGGATATCTATGGTACGGAAGAAGCGCTGGAAGATGCATTTATTGAATTTGGAAACAGGGTAAAGAAAGGTGGCCTGCTGATAAACAAATTTGGACTAAAGCGTGGCAAAGAGCTGAAAGCAGATCATCACCTGACCTATAGTTTGCAGAACGAAAGCGCCAGCGGGTATGCATCGAATATAAAAATGCACAATGGCTCTTATGTGTTTGATGTGATGATGAAAGACAGTATGCTGAGCAATGTGGAACTGAATATGGGTGGTATGCACAACGTGGAGAATGCTGTAGTGGCCATTATGGCGGCACAAAGCCTGGGTATTGATAACAAAAGTATCAAAGCAGCGGTAGCGGTTTTTAAAGGAGTAAAGAGAAGGTTTGAATACATTATAAAGAATGACAGGATAGTATTTATAGATGATTATGCGCACCACCCGGAAGAATTGAGGGCATTGATCAGCGGGGCGAAGAGTTTGTTCAGCGGAAAAAAATGTACGGTGATATTTCAGCCGCACCTTTTCAGCCGCACCAGGGATTTGGCAGATGGATTTGCAAAAAGCCTGGACCTGGGCGACAAAGTGATCCTTCTTCCCATTTATCCCGCGAGGGAATTGCCGATGGAAGGCGTGAGCAGTGAAATGATTTTAGACAAAATGGATAATGTCAATAAGCAGGTTATGTCGAAAGATCAATTGTTGCAATACATACAAAAAACAATTGTACCCGGTTTGCAAGACGAATTTGGTGAGGTGCTGATTACGGCAGGTGCAGGTGATATCGATGCAATGGTAATGCCTGTCAGGGATTTGATTGAGCAGGGTCTTGCAGGCTGACAAACTAAGCGAACTGTGCGTGGGAAATTTTTCCTGTTCACTTTGTACCCGTCTGACGGCCACCGGCTGTCTGGCGGGAAACTAAAAAATCTTTGCCCCAAAAAGGTAAAGTCGGAAATAAAAGATGAGTATTAAAAAAAACATCCGGAAAATGCTTCTCCTTTCACTCTCTGTAGTGTTGGGCGGAGCCCTGCTTGTTTTACTCCTCGCCGCCATCAGTAAAAAAAATCATACCGCCTGCAAGGGTGTGGAAGTAAATATCAGCGGTATCGGCAATTATTATTTCCTGGGCAGAAAAGATGTGATGAACATTGTTGCCATGGCCAATGAGAGCAACCTGCAGGGGAAACCACTGGCTTCATTTGATTTGAGCAAGATGGAGGCCCTGTTGGAAAAAAATGTTTGGATAAAGGATGCAGAACTGTTCTTTGACAATAACAGCATATTGCGCATTAATGTGGAGGAAAGAGAACCCATTGCAAGGATATTTGCCACAGACGGCAACTCTTTTTACATCGATAGCAGTGGCAAGCACCTTCCACTTAATGAAAGGATGGTAGCCAAACTACCGGTATTCACCAATTTCCCGGCAGATAAAACGATACTTCATGGCGTTGACAGCGTATTGCTGCAACAAATCAGGAAGATCAGCTTGTATATCCTGAAAGATTCTTTCTGGAATGCACAACTGGCGCAGATTGATATTACACCTGCCAGGGAACTGGAAATAATACCTGTGGTGGGCAACCATGTGATATTATTTGGTAACGGAGATGATTATGAACAAAAATTTCACCGGCTCATGTTGTTTTACCAGCAGGTGGCAACAAAAGTTGGGATGGATAAATACAGTGCTGTGAACGTACAGTATGATCACCAGGTAACAGCAACGAGGAAGATAGCAGCAGGAAAAATCGATTCGTTACAGGTGTTGAAAAATATACAGAAGATGATTGAAGCATCGCACCAGTTGCAAAATGATACGGTATCCACATTGGTGGATAATAATATTGTTGCAAATGCCAAGCCTGACTCAACTTTAACGGTTTTAACAAATGTAACACAACAGGCAGCTAAGAAAAATTCGTTGAATGCGGTTCCAACTGCAACCAATCTGCGACCTGTGAAAAGCCACCCTTCAGTACCCTTGAAACATGTGCCGGTTAAAAAAACGGTTCCTGCAAAAAAGCAATCACCCAAGGCCGTTATGAAAAAGCCGGGAGGTTAGCAATAACAATGGAATTATTACAATCATACAATCCGAAACAACTAAAAAACAACATACAACTATGAACAATGAGCAACCAATTATCGTGGGACTGGATATAGGCACTACCAAGATTGCCTGTATTGCCGGTCGCAAGAATGAATACGGCAAGCTCGAAATCCTGGGTTTTGGCCGTGCCAACAGCAATGGCGTAAAACACGGGCAGGTGCTGAACATCGATGAAACCATCAAAGCCATCAAAGCAGCGCTCGACAATTGCTATGTCTCTAATCCCAATCTCGAAATCGGTGAAGTTTACGTTGGTATTGCCGGTCACCACATCAAGAGCCTGCAAACGCGCGGCGATATTGTACGCCAGGACACCAATGAAGAAATCACCCAACGCGAAATTGATCAGTTGGTAGCTGATCAGTACAAAACCTATATTCCCGCCGGCGATCAAATTATTGATGTTATCCCACAGGAGTTTACCGTGGATAATTTCCAAAATATTCCCAACCCGATTGGATATGGCGGTGTAAAAGTGGGCGCGAACTTTCATATCATCACCGGTGATAAAAATGCCATACGCAACATCAACCGCGCAGTTGAAAAAAGCAGCCTTCAAACAAAAGACCTGGTATTGCAACCCCTGGCTTCTGCCAGCGCTGTGATGGGACAGGAAGATTTGGAAGCAGGCGTGGCTATTGTCGATATCGGTGGTGGTACTACAGACCTGGCTGTTTTCTATGAAGGAATATTGAAACACACAGCAGTGATTCCTTTCGGTGGTGAAAATATTACCAATGATATTAAAACCGGTCTCGGTGTATTGAAAACACAGGCGGAGCAGATGAAGGTTCAGTTTGGTTCTGCACTGGCCAATGAAGCTAAGGCCAATGCCTTTATCACTATTCCGGGTTTGCGCGGAATGCCGGCCAAAGAAATCAGTGTAAAAAATCTTGCTAATATCATACAGGCAAGAATGAGTGAAATAATGGATTTTGTTACCTATCACCTGAAGCAGGTTGGATTAGATAACCGCATGCTCAATGGTGGTGTGGTATTAACCGGCGGGGGTTCGCAATTAAAACATTTGATCCAGTTAACAGAATATGTAACCGGTTTGAATGCAAGAATTGGTTTCCCGACAGAACACCTGGCAGGCGGGCATATTGATGAATTGGCCAAACCGACTTACTCTACCTGTATTGGTTTAATCCTGAAAGGATACGATGATTACGAACACAACCGCAAACAGTTTGAACAAACGCATGTGAAAGTAGAAGTGCCGGAAGGACTGAAACAAATGCATGCAGCAGAGGAAATGGAAGAAGAAACAATATCAGTGGTACCGGAGAAAATGAAAAACAGGAAGGGTATGAAAGACTTCTGGGGAAAATTCAAAGATGGATTGATTGATTTGTTCAAGGAAGAAGAAGATAAACATTTATAAGAAAGGCAGAAGGGAAAGAGGTGTAAGGCAGAAAAGTTTTAAGTAGTAAGTTATAAGTAACAGAGGTAAAAGGTAAAAGGGTGGAAGGAAAAGAGGAGAATACATAATAGTTATAAGAGACTATATTTTGTATGATGGTCTAAACCTTAAGCCTTATGCCCCCATACCTTACACCACAGCATACGTAATTATTTTTCTAATATTCCTTATACTAAGGAAAAATTTTTTAAAAACTATGATACACTTTGATTTACCGAAAGAAAAATCATCTATTATCAAGGTAATAGGTGTTGGGGGCGGGGGAAGCAACGCAGTGAACCATATGTTCAGTCAAAGTATTGATGGCGTCAATTTTATTATTTGTAATACCGATGCACAGGCGATTGCGCAGAGCAGTGTCCCCAATAAAATCCAACTGGGGCCACACCTCACGCAAGGGCTTGGTGCAGGTGCCAATCCGGAGATAGGGAAACAGGCTACAGAAGAAAGCCTCGAGGAAATCAAACGCATATTGGAAGTAAATACCAAGATGGCGTTTATCACGGTTGGTATGGGTGGTGGCACCGGAACAGGTGGTGGCCCCATCATATCAAAAATATGTAAGGACCTGGGTATACTTACTGTTGGTATTGTGACAACACCATTTTCCTATGAGGGAAAGAAAAGACAAATACAGGCGGAAGAAGGTATCCGAGCCATGAAGCAATACGTGGATACATTACTGGTGATCAGTAACGATAAATTGCGCCACCAGTTTGGCAACCTGAAGATGAAGGAAGCATTTGCAAAGGCAGACAACGTACTGGCCACTGCGGCAAAATGCATCACCGATGTAATCAATAGTACGGGCCAGATCAATGTCGATTTTGCTGATGTATGTACCGTCATGAAAAATGGTGGCGTTGCCATTCTTGGAAATGCCGCTGCCGACGGTGAAGACCGTGCCCAACGCGCTATCGAAGAAGCACTGAATTCTCCATTACTGAATGACAACGATATCAGCGGTGCCAAATGGATACTGATCAATATCAATTCTGCCGAGGGCGATCACGAATTTACCATGGATGAAGTAGAGATTATTCAAAACTACTTACTGAGCCGCGCGGGAGAAGGAACAGATGTGATACTCGGACTTGGATACGATAGTTCACTGGGAAGTAAAATCGGCATTACACTGATTGCAACCGGTTTTGAATATAAAGATCCATTTGTAAAAGAAGCGCCAAAAAAGGAAGCGCCGAAGAAAGAAGAAAAAATTGTGATGGTACTGGAAATGAAAAAAGAAGAAACGTCCTCGCCAAAGCAATTTGCACTTCCATTGGATGAGCGCGTTGATGATATGCCCGAAGAGAAGGTAATGGAAAAAGTGGAGGCGCCGGTTATCATGATGAATAAGGAAGAACCTGTCGCAATAAAAGAATCATTGCAGCCAATATTGACTGAAACACCTGCAGAAGATAAAAAACCAGTTGTGCTTTTTACGAATGAAGTAGCTGGTAAAACTACTGTGGACAAGCCTGTGGAGAAGAAAGAAGAACCAACGTATATGGAGTTGGTATATTCGCAAACAACGATTGATAATCAGCCAAACAAATCCCAAACCTTATCAGCACAAAAACAATCAACAACTGTTGAAAATAATTCCTCTGCGTCTGCAGCGTCGGGGGGATACTTGGCCAAGCCATCCAATATTTATGCTGAACCGCGGTCGGCAGAAAGTCCCTGCCCCGAACACTCGATTCTTCCTGTGAAACAACCCGTCCTCCAAGAGCCTGTTCAGCAGTCGGTTCAAAAAGAAGAAGAACCTTCTTTCGACATGCAACTGGTAATTAAGGATGAAGTTTCATCAGCGGCGGATGCGCCTCGGGCCCCACAAACTCAAAACCAATATAACTCTTCCACAGAGGAACTGCCACTGGCAGACGAGGTGGAGGAACAAAAACGCAGGGCGGCGGAAAGGATACAGAAATTACGTAACCTGTCCTTTAACGTAAACGCCACCGATGCCAACAATGAGTTTGAAACTGTGCCGGCTTACATCCGCCGCAATTTAGAACTCTATAATACGGTGAGCCCTGCCGAAAATTTCTATAGCAATTACGAGGTAAAATCAGACGAAAATAATACCGGACAAATCAGTACCATCAATACTTTCCTGGATGGGAAAAAACCAGATTAACCGCTGTTGTGTTTTATAGTATCGTATGTTTTTAGTTGTAGTATCCTAACGAGGATAGTTGTTATCCTCCCGGTTTTCCGGGAGGATTTTTTATGGGGACCTACCAACTGTATTTGGCCAGCCCGTAACTGTCGGAAATTTTATTATGATAAAACGTTAGCAGGAAAGCGTTGTCCATATACAGCGAAGGATGATCGAGCAATAATAAAAATGGATTACGCATCTGGTGTACATTCTCTCTTATTTCTGCCGAAGCCATAGACACTTCCGTTTTTTTCAATCTTGGCTTTGCTGCAGACCCTTCGTAATTAAACCGTGAGCACAACCCATTTTTAATAGTGATATATGGTGCTATATAATCTTCTTCGGATGTCACTTGTGTCTGCAATACTTTTTTATTCAGAAGATTGAAATGATCATCAAAGGAGGCAATAAAACTTACATAGGCCACCGGTATATTGGGGTTGCCAAAAGTGGATGGGTTACTGACAGGTATACCCTGGTTGTTTTGCGTAAAATCAGAAGCATAGTTAGGCGTTAATAACTGTGTGGCGGGCGAATATGGGTCATATCCTCCTGCAACACTTCCCATACGGGTTCCTCTCCGGTATGCACCGCTTCTTTGTGAAACCAGCACAGGCGATTGCACAAAACCATTGTTGTTGTTACCGGGCCCGCGGTTCCGGTTGACGGCAGGTGAAAACGAATTGCTGGTATTGCCATACGCATTGTGTGATAGCTGCAATAACAGCGAAATTTTTTTATCGGTGGTTGCATGGCATTCTTTCAGCTCGAGATAGTTCATCAGCTTGTCTCTTGAAATACCTGCAATATGTTTGTTCAGCTCTTTTTTTTCTTCTTTTGAAAAGGTATAGAAGTACAGGGAATCCTTCACTGAACCGTCTGTACTAACACTGGCGCTCAGTATGCCATCGATATTTTTCGAATAAAAATCGGTGTACAGTGCCATTAGTAATATGGAATGTTCAGCAGACTCTGGAAGCACACGTATATTGACCGGCTTCTTACCTTTTGACAGTAATGGCGGATAATTCACCTGTCCACCCGTTGCAGAATACTGGTATAAATTAATAGTGGCGCCATAGCGGAAATTCTGCGGGTGATCATATACAGTTGTATAAACAGTGCCGGATTCGTCTATAGAGATTTCGCCCGTTTCATCAAATTCACGGTTGAAGGGAACCACCATTTTACCTTTTGCAACATGTCCACCAGGTGGTGGCACAATTGACAAATCAATATTCATTTGGTTATTGGCCGTGTCTGCTATTTTCCTGTACAACAACTGGTAGTGGTTGAATGGAGAACTGGTTACATAAAATGGATGACGCCTGGTGTTTTTCGGTATTTCCAGTGAATCAATGGGAACAGTGCCATCAGTCAGTCGTGCATTTTCATCGAAGGTAGTATGATAGAGATACCAGTTGTTTCCGCGCGCTGTCTGCCATAAAATACTCCAGCCCTGTTGATCAGGCAGTAAGCCGGCGCGGATAAAACCACCGGCAGGTATAAAGGACAATTCATATTCTTTGCGTAATACACATCCTGTATCAAACAAAAGCACATGTGGTGGATTATCGGGTAATGCCTCAATGGTAATGAAAGTGTTTTTTATTTTGCCAACAATACCGCAATACCGTATATCTGTAAAATTCCCCAGTGAATCGGAGAAAATGATCTGCTGACTGTATGTTTCTTTACAAAATATACAAGAGAGCAGCAGAACGAAGGTAAAACCCCTTTTAGCAGTCAGCAGTTTCATAAGCATCAGTTTACAGGTAAAGCAAATGAATTGGCTACTTTTGCCCATGACCAATTGAAGTCATAAGTTATAAATTTAATACGAAATACCAGCTTATCATGTCTACAGTTGTTATTACGGGCGGCTCAGGATTAATAGGAACGGCACTCAGCAGCCAGTTGGCGGCAAAAGGTCATGAGGTGATTATTTTGTCCAGGGGTGAAGGGCGGAAAGAAACAGCAACGGTCACTGCTTTATCCGGAGAAGGTAAAGTTACGTATGCCAGTTGGGATATCAGCAAACAGTTTATTGAACCGGGTGTCATTGAAAAAGCCGACTTTATTATTCACCTGGCAGGTGCCGGAGTGGCCGACAAGCGCTGGTCTTCAAAAAGGAAACAGGAAATAGTGAACAGCCGGGTGAATAGTGGACGATTGTTGGTAAAGGCATTACAGGAAACCAATAATACAGTAAAAGCTGTGATCAGCGCCTCCGGTATTGGTTGGTATGGACCTGATAAAGCAGCAGCTGTACCTTTTGTTGAAACCGATCCGGCTGATGGCGCTTTCCTCGGGGAAACCTGTCGTTTGTGGGAAGAAGCTACGGAAGCAGTGACCTCCATGGGAAAACGAAGGGTAGTATTTCGCACCGGTCTTGTTTTCAGTAAAGAAGGCGGCGCATTGGCGGCATTCAAAAAACCTGTTCAATTTGGCGTTGCAGCCATACTCGGAAACGGAAAACAGGTAGTAAGCTGGATACACATCGATGATCTCTGCCGGATGTTTATAAAAGCTATTGAAGACGACTCATTGAATGGCATTTACAATGCCGTATCCCCACAACCAGCCACCAACAGGAATCTTGTAATGGAGTTGGCAAAAAAGATGCGGGGCAAATTTTTTATCCCTGTATATGTGCCTTCGTTTGTACTGAAGCTAATGGTTGGTGAAATGAGTATCGAAGTATTAAAAAGCACTACGGTGAGTTGCAGCAAAATAAAACACGCGGGATTTATATTTCAATACCCCACACTGGAGGCTGCGCTCAATGCACTTACAGGAAAAAATAATTGAGCTGTTGCGCTTCTATTCCTCGTTTGCAATAATCTGCGGTTTTTTCATAGGTGGTATGACGAGTTCCGGGCTGAGATCGGGCAACAATGATTTTACCTTATCTGACTGGTAGATGCTGGTGTCTACAAAATACCAGTGCGCGCCCTTGTCTTCGGAAAAAGCTATCAGGGTTGTTTCAGCGATGATGGTGCTGGCCATAAACTTTACTTCTGTTGTTTGCGGCAGCGTTGCCTGTAATTGATTTTTATAACTGATAATTTTACCGGGATTGCCAATAGTTACCCTTTTTATTTCAGCCCCAAATTGTTTCATGTATTTATTAACGGTATCCCGGGCCATCATCATTTTTTCCTTACCACCGGCTTTTTCAATAATCCTGGGAGGGATGTATTGTGCTAGCTTATCGACATCTTTGGCCAGCACCGCCCTGGCCATATCCATCGCCTGGATTTTGATGGTTGTTTCAAGGTTTTGAGCAAAAGCAAAGCTTCCCATGAGAAAGCTGGCGACAATCAGTAGATATTTCTTTAACAGATGTGGCATACAGTATTTTTTATAAATCTCTCCGGCTGTTGAGCCAGAAACAAAATGACCAGGTTAATAACAGCACAATAAGTGTATAAAAAATATGAGGGGTTACTGCATTCAGCGATAGCTGGTAAGCGGCTTCGTCGATCCGACCGATAAATGAAGGTTTTGGCAATAAGCGGTTCGATATTTCCAACGGAAAATATTCCCCTATGTTATTGTGGTATTTATAGCGTAGGACATTTACCGCAATGGGTTCTGCGATGATAAAATAAAAAGCAAAGATGGCAAGCGCTATAAATGATTTGCGCACCAGGAAACCCACCATAAATGCAATGGACAACTGCGACAGGGTTTGTAAACCAAACAATCCGATATAATAGACCAGCTTCCATTTTTCCGGTGAAATCACTTTTGTATTGGTGATGCTGATGATAAACGCCACGACTGTATACAGGGCAGTAACGATAACAGCCAAAATCAGTACATCGATTAGTTTGCCGATCATAAATTGGGTTCTGCTCCACCCGTCGATGATATTCTGCCGGTTGGTTTTATAAGAGTATTCATTGGTGATGAGCATAATGATGACAATGGCAGGAATAAATATAAACAGCGAAGAAAAATAAGCCACCGTACGCCAGGTTTCGGGCAATGCAAAAGGGTTTCCAATCAACGCTTTTACGATTTGGCCCGACTGGCTTTGTTTTTCAGTAATGGTTTTGTACACGTTGATGAACATGTAATTGATACCGGGATAGGTGAGCGCTGTAATACCCATGACCCACCAAAATGCCGGGTACTTCTTTATTTTAAGCCATTCTGTTTGTACTATATGGAACATAACTTTTTTGGCGGGGTTAGTTATTGGTTAATTCAAAGAATTTTGCTTCCAGCCTTTTCTTTTTCAGGATAAGGTGGTTCAGCACAATGCCTTTACTGAAACAAAAATTATTGATGTCTTCCAGGCTTGCACTGCCTTTTGTAAATACCGCCAGCAGGTAATTGCCATTTTGTGTAATGGAAACTTTATTGGGGTATTGCTGCATCACCGATGCAAGTGCCTGTACATTACTGGCACTTACTTCTACGATGTCTTCATCCACCAGTACTTCATCCACATCGCCAGTTGTCAGCAGTGTACCTTTTTTCAGGATGGCAACATGTGTGCAAACTTTTTCCACTTCGTCCAGCAGGTGACTGGCCATAATAATAGTATGCCCCTGTTTATTCAATTCGATCATCAGTTCACGTATTTCAGCAATGCCCACAGGGTCGAGGCCATTGGTAGGTTCATCCAGCACCAGCACCTTCGGGCTTCCCAGCAAGGCAGCGGCTATAGCCAGCCGTTGCTTCATTCCCAAACTATAACTGCTAAAGCGGCTGTCTTTTCTTTCGAAGAGTTTTACCTTGTGCAAAACTTCTGTAATGCCGTTTTCATCACCGCGGCCGCTGATGCTCCTTGTGATTTTTAAATTATTAACGGCGGAGAGATAATGATAGAAATTGGGTGTTTCAAGTAATGAACCAATTTTTTTACGCTGCTCGGGTGAACCAGGATGATCAAACCACCGGAAGAAGCCGTTGTCTGCCTTTAATACATCCAGTATAATACTTAATAAAGTGGTTTTACCGCTCCCATTGGGACCAAGTATACCAAATACAGAACCTTCCGGTATGTCGAATGACAGATCTTTCAGCGCCTGTATCTTTCCATAGGATTTGCTGATGTTGTGCAACGATAATACTGACACGGTATAAGGAATTTTGTTTACTGAAGTTAGTTCACTTCAATGGACGCTGTAAACCTCTTATACCTTTTTTTGTAAATAATTGGGAGATATCAAATAAAAAGTCAAATGTCAATAATCAAATAGAATAAGCTTAGGATACTGGAAAAAAGGTTTGATTTTTGGGGCATCAATTCCGCACTGGCTTACCACCCTTGAGTACACTCTGTATTCTTTCCAGTGTTTTCTTTTCACCCGTCAAACTCAGGAACGCTTCCCTTTCGAGGTCAAGCAGGTATTGTTCAGATACAGCAGAAGGTTCACTTAAGTCGCCCCCGCACATCACATAGGCAAGTTTCTTTGCTACCACCGAATCGTGATCAGTAGCATAGTTGGCGCGCCACATGCCGTTGATACCCGCATACAATGCACCCAATGCTGAACGGCCCAGTACTTTTATATCGGTTCGTTGTACCGGTTGTGTATAGCCGGCATCGAATAATTCAATCACTGATTTTTTTGCATCCGCAATACGGCGTCCCTGGTTCATGCTTACGTCATCGTGGCCTTTTCTTAAAATACCCAGGTCATACCCTTCAAATGCGGACGTTGCTACTTTTGCTGTTGCAATGGTCAGGAACCTGTTTTTAAGTGTAATGGTTTCCGGTTCGTCTTCGTGCATTTCATCAGCCGCACGAAGGGTAAATTCCTTGGTGCCGCCGCCACCGGGAATCAATCCCACCCCCAGTTCTACCAAACCAATATAGGTTTCAGCAGCCGGGCACACTTTATCGCTGTGCAAACTCAATTCACAGGCGCCACCCAGTGCCAGTCCATGCGGTGCCGTAACGACTGGTATGGCAGAATAGCGTGCACGCATCATGGTGTTCTGAAACATGCGGATGGCCATGTCCAGTTCATCGTATTCCTGTTCAATGGCCAGCATAAATATCATTCCCACATTGGCGCCTGCAGAAAAATTAGCGCCATCATTGGCGATGACAAGACCTTTGAATTTTTCTTCTGCCAGCGCAATTGATTTTTGAATGCCTTCCAGTACTTCACCGCCAATGCTGCCCATTTTTGTTGACCACTCAAGACCCAGAACATCATCGCCGAGGTGATACGTGCGGCAGGCACTGTTTTTCCAGATAGTATTGTTTTCAAAGTTCTTCATAACAATGAAAGCATCACCACCAGGAATTACTTTATATGTTTTACTGCTTACATCGTAGCACAAACGTTTTCCATTTTCCACTTTATAAAAAGTACCTGCACCGGAAACAATCATGTCGTCCACCCATGCTGCTACAGTATAACCTGCCTTCTTCATGGCCTCTGTTGTTTTTGCAACGCCCAATACATCCCATGATTCAAAAGCGCCGATTTCCCATCCAAATCCGGCCATCATAGCATCATCTACACGGTAGAGTTCATCACTTATTTCTGGTATGCGGTGAGAAATATAGGAGAACAATCCATAGTGAAAGTGGCGGTAAAATTCTCCTGCCTTGTCCTGCCCGGCACACAAGGCCTTTAACCTCGTTTTCAGATCGTCAATGGGTTTGGCAGTTTCAACCGTGGCAAATTTTGGTTTTACCCTCGGCGCATATTCCATTGTCTGGAGATTGAGCGTAAGTATTTCTTTTTCGCCCCCAGCGCCTTTTGTTTTTTTGAAAAAGCCCTGGCCGGTTTTATCGCCCAGCCAGTTATTGCTGACCATTTTTTCCAGCCATGCCGGAATGGTGAAAGCTGATCGCTGTTCATCATTGGGACAATTATCAGCCACACCTTTTGCCACTTTTACCAACGTGTCGATTCCCACCACATCGGCGGTTCTGAACGTGGCAGATTTCGGGCGGCCAATGATCGGTCCTGTCAATGCATCGATTTCATCGATACCCAGACCCATTTTTTCCACCAGGCCAAAGATGGCCATGATGCCATATACACCTATGCGGTTGGCGATGAATGCCGGTGTGTCTTTGCACAACACGGTTGTTTTTCCCAAATACAAATCACCATACTGCATCAGAAAATCTATCACTGCCGGATCTGTAAATGGTGTAGGGATAATTTCCAGCAGGCGCAGGTAGCGGGGCGGATTGAAAAAATGCGTACCGCAGAAATGTTTTTTAAAATCATCACTTCTTCCTTCCGCCATGAGGTGTATCGGAATACCGGATGTATTGGAAGTTATCAATGTCCCAGGTTTCCGGTATTTTTCTACTTCCGCTAAAACCGATTGTTTAATATCCAACCTTTCCACCACTACTTCAATCACCCAATCGCAGGTGGCGATGTCTTTCATATTGTCGGTGAAATTGCCGGTCTTTATTTTCCTGGCAACATCTTTATGATAAACTGGAGAGGGGTTTGATTTGATGGCTGCTGCCAATGCATCGTTCACGATCCTGTTTTTCACAGCAGGACTGTCCAGCGAAACGCCTTTTGCCTTTTCTGCATCGTTCAATTCTTTTGGCGCAATGTCAAGCAGCAATACCTGTAAACCTATTCCTGCATAGTGACAGGCTATACGGCTGCCCATGACACCACTTCCCAGTACCGCTACCTTCCTGATGATTCGATTAGACATATAGCAAAATTAGTTAGTTAAACAACTATTTATATCGAAGGTAGGATAAAAACCTTTTTGGTAAAAATCAATTAGTAAAAATAAATAAAGGGTAATGGGAAATGCTAGCTCCTGTCCATGCCACCTTGCGACACGGCACTCCAGTCGGTATTTCCTTTTCCTGTATTCACCAGTTCCAGCAAATTTTCCCTGAGAAGGTTAGCAAGCAACATAGGTTGTTTCACCTGCGAAGCCTGTTGCAGGACGAGATTGATATCTTTCAATCCAAGTTTTGCCGTAAAAGCTGCGGGTTCAAATTTTTGCTGCAGTACAATATTGCTGTAATTGTGATAGAGTGGTGTGTTGAACAAGGTCTGGTTAAACATGTTCCACATTTTTGCTGCGTCTATTCCACTCTTATTCGCCAGTGCCATGCTTTCACCCATGGCTTCCAGCGCAGAGGCGATAAGGAAATTGCCACAGAGCTTCACTGTATTGGCAGCCGTGATGTTTTCACCAAAATCCCAAACACCTGCAGCGCCTGCATCTTTCAGCAATGGTTCAATTTGTTTTCCCACTGCGGCATCGCCGGAATATACAAAGTTTAGTTTCTTCGCAGCCGCGGCTTCCGGTCTTCCAAACACCGGCGCTGCGAGGTAGTGCTGACCTTGTTGCTGGTGCAATTGGCATAAGTCAGCCGCAGTTTGTGGCAATATCGTACTCATCGATACATGGATGCTGCCTTTCGGTAGAAGTTGTATTAAACCATTGTTTCCTTCGCAAATATTCTTCAACGCCGCATCATCCGATACAATGGTAAATACAATACTGCATTCCTTTGCCAGTGCTGCAATACTGCTGCAAACCACCGCGCCTTTTTCCTGCAGGGCAACTGTTTTGGAAACGGTGCGGTTGTACACAAACAACTGATGACCGCTTTCCTTCAAATTGATAGCAATGGGTGTCCCCAAACTGCCGAGACCGATAAAACCAATATTCATACAATATATTTTAGATAAAAAAACCCGCTGATGTGCGGGTTTCTGTTCATTAACTCACACCTGAGCCGTTATCGATAACATCACCCGGGCTGATGAAATGCAGCTTACCACTTTTATCTTCCGCCATTAATATCATGCCGTTGCTTTCAATGCCCTTCATTTTGCGGGGAGCAAGATTGGCGACTATCACTACCTGTTTTCCCTTTATTTCTTCCGGTGCGAAATGCAATGCAATACCCGATACAATGGTTCTTGTTTCAAAACCAAGATCGATCTGCAGTTTCAATAATTTATCTGCCTTCTCTACTTTCTCTGCGGCAACAATGGTTCCTACTTTTAAATCCAGCTTGGCGAAATCGTCGA
Organism: Chitinophagaceae bacterium; assembly: GCA_044223995.1. Lineage (GTDB taxonomy): Bacteria > Bacteroidota > Bacteroidia > Chitinophagales > Chitinophagaceae > JACMLD01. The sequence continues at coordinate 175,410 of JBGALE010000002.1, read as the reverse complement.
ATTGAATTTGATCTTTCACAGTAGCCGGCGCTGCCGTTTTTGTTGTTTCAGTTGTAGCAGTTGTTTTCACCAAACCTGCCTTTAATTTTTCCACCTGTGCCTTTATTTCTTCGTCTTCTATTTTCCTGAACAGCAATTGCGGTTCGCGCAGGCTGTATCCCACACTCAATAGGTTTTTCTTTCCAGCGTTCTCCCATTCCAGCATTTTCTCCACCACTTTCATCATGTACAGCATTTTCTTAGCTGTATTGGGTAAAAATGGATTAATCAGAACGGCGAGGTTCGCTGTCAACTGCAGGCAAATGTGTAAGCAATTGTCAATACTTCTCTGCACCGACGGATCTTCCGCCAGTTTCCTGGCCACAATCCAGGGTTCCTTTTCCTGCATGTATTTATTTCCCTTGCGCGCCAAATCGATCACTTCAAAAAGTGCTTCCCTGAATTTGTATTGCTCCAGCAATGCTTCCACTTTTTCTTTTACCATTCCAAATTCCTGCAGCATGGCCTCGTCTTTTTCGTCCAGTACATCATTGTGCAGCGGTGGCACTTTCCCGTTGCATAATTTATGCATCAGTACAAATGTGCGGTTCACAAAGTTTCCAAAAATGGATACCAGTTCGCTGTTGTTCCTTTCCTGGAAATCTTTCCAGGTAAAATCATTGTCTTTTGTTTCCGGCGCATTGGCACAAAGTACATAGCGAAGTACATCCTGCTGCTCAGGAAAATCCTTGATATAGTCGTGCACCCAAACTGCCCAGTTGCGGCTGGTAGACACTTTGTCGCCCTCTATATTTAAAAATTCATTGGCCGGTACATTGTCGGGCAGCACAAAATTACCATGCGCCTTCAGCATCGCCGGGAAGATGATGCAGTGAAATACAATATTGTCTTTACCTATAAAATGAACCAGTTTGGTATCGTCCCTGCACCAGTAATCGGCCCACTTATCGGTGAGTTCCTTTGTAGCAGATATGTATCCAATTGGTGCATCAAACCATACATACAATACTTTTCCTTCCGCATCTGGCAGCGGCACTTTAATGCCCCAGTTGCTGTCGCGTGTCATTGCCCTTGGCTGCAGCCCATTGTCGAGCCAGCTTTTGCACTGACCATATACGTTATTCTTCCACTCCTTATGCCCTTCGATGATCCATTCTTTCAGCCAGGGTTCGTAATGTTGCAGCGGAAAATACCAGTGTTTTGTTTTTCTTTTCACCGGTACTGCATCGCTCAGTGCGCTGCGCGGGCTGATCAATTGCTCCGGGCTGAGTGAAGAGCCACAGCGTTCGCACTGATCACCGTAAGCATTTTCATTGCCACATACCGGGCAGGTTCCGATGATATACCGGTCAGCCAAAAATGTTTTTGCCTTTTCATCGTAATACTGCTCGGTCTCTTTTTCATCAAACAAACCATCATCATACATCTTTTTAAAAAATGCTGCAGCCGTTTCATGATGTACTTTATTGGAAGTGCGCGAATAGATATCAAAAGAGATACCCATTTGTGCAAGGCTTTCTTTAATAATAGCGTGATATTTATCCACTACCTGCTGCGGCGTGATGCCTTCTTTCATGGCGCGGATAGTAATAGGCACCCCGTGTTCATCACTGCCACCGATGAATTTTATATCTTTTTTCTTTGCCCGCTGGAACCTGACATAAATATCGGCAGGCAAATAACAACCTGCCAGGTGCCCGATGTGTACGGGTCCGTTGGCGTAAGGCAACGCTGCTGTAACCAATATTCTTTTAAAATCTTTTGTAGCCATCATTTTATCTTTATTCGCCTTCGGTTGCGTCGCACACTTGAACTGGTGAAAGTTTACTGAACAACGATGCTAAAGGAATGCAAAAATACCGCAATCTGCCCCAACGCCAAAATGCCATTGAATTCCGATAACTTTATTCCATGAACCGTAAACACTTTCTTTCTTCTGTAATCGCTGCCGGGGCAGTGTTGCCTGCGATGGGAGCGGTACATGGCGATGACGAGGATGACAGCGCTGCGCTTATTATACCCCGTTACCTGAAACCCGGTGACCTGATCGGAATTACCTGCCCCGCAGGCTATATCACCCTTCCAGAAATACAACCCGCCATGCTGCAGATGGAAAGCTGGGGTTTTAAGATAAAAGTAGGCGATACTATTGGTAAACGAGATTTTACCTTTGGTGGCACCGATGAAGAAAGGGCGGCCGATTTTCAAAAAATGCTGGATGATAAGGAAGTAAAAGCCATCATGTGTGCACGCGGTGGTTACGGCGCCGTACGGATCATCGATAAAATCAATTTCACCAAACTGGCCGAACATCCCAAATGGATCATCGGCTTCAGCGATGTCACGGTAATTCACTCGCACCTCAACCGCAACTTTGGTATTGCATCTATTCATTCTAAAATGTGCAACAGTTTCCCGGACGACTGGAACAAAGCAGAACCAATACAGGTGGAGACCATACTTTCGATTAAACAGGCTTTGCAGGGTGAAAAAATGAAATACAGTTTTTCTCCCAGTGATAAGAACCGTACCGGCGTAGCCGATGGTATTTTGGTGGGTGGAAATTTAAAAACACTGGAATCATTGTCGGGGAGTAAATCGGATATAAAAACAGCCGGCAAATTATTATTTGTAGAAGACACCGGCGAATACCTGTACAGCATCGATCGAATGTTCTGGAACCTGAAGCGGACGGGAAAACTATCGCAGCTAAAGGGATTGATAGTGGGTGGTTTTAAAGTCAGGGCCGATGACGCAGGGGAAGATTTTGGGAAAACACTCCAGGATATTGTACTCGAAAAAGTGAAGGGCTACGATTACCCGGTATGTTTTGATTTTCCCGTCGGGCACCAGAAAAATAATTTTGCGTTGAAATGTGGTATCCGGCATAAACTGTCTGTGAAACCAGATGAATGTACTTTAACAGAAATGAGATGACGAAAATTCCTTCTTACTTACAGCAGGGTGATACCATTGGTATTGTTTGCCCTGCCGGTTTTATGGCGGTTGAAAAAGCGCAAACCTGTATTGACACGCTTCAGCAATGGGGCTATAAAGTGAAAACCGGCAACACGCTGGGGGGCAATTCAGAAAACTATTTTTCAGGAACCGATGAAGAACGCCTGCAGGATCTGCAGCAAATGCTGGACGATGAAGAAGTAAAAGCAATTTTGTGCGGGCGTGGTGGATATGGTACGGGGCGGATAATTGACAACATCGATTTTCGCGCTTTTAAAAAAACCCCCAAATGGATCATTGGTTTCAGTGATATAACGGTGCTGCACACCCATTTGTATTCCAATTACAAAATTGCTTCACTGCATGCGCCCATGGCCGCAGCTTTTAATGAGGAAGGATTTAATAATGATTACGTATTGTCGTTGAAAAATGCCATCGAAGGAAGGAAGGCAAAATACGAATGTGCCCTGCATGATTTCAACAGGAGGGGAGAAGCCGTGGGTGAACTGGTGGGCGGCAACCTCACGCTGTTTTCACACCTGGTTGGAACAGGATCTGACGTAAAAACAAAGGGAAGGATTTTATTCCTGGAGGATATCGGTGAACAATTGTATAAAATAGACCGCATGCTGTACCAGTTGAAACGAAGCGGAAAGCTGGATAAACTGGCCGGGCTCATCATTGGCGGATTTACAGATATGAGCGATACCGACAGGCCTTTTGGAAAAACAGGCTATGAAATTATCCGCGATATTGTGCAGGAATATGATTACCCGGTTTGTTTTGGATTCCCGGTCAGTCATGAAAAAGAAAATTATGCACTGAAAATAGGTGTGGGGTATAAATTAAAAGTTGGCAAGAATAAAGTTACGTTAGAAGAATAAAAAAATCCCGCTCTGTGACGGGATTTTTTATGCTGTGTTTTTTCAATGTCTTACGCAGTGGTTAGCGTTTCTTTTGCATGCTGTTTCGGCATTGCTTCTTCCGGGTTCACACCCAGTCCATTTGCGATGGCCATACCCAGTCCAATATCTGCACGGAAGAAATGGCATAGCTGCCTGTTGATGATCTCACCGCGTTTTGGACCAGATATACCACTCATAGCGCCAACGATATTGCTCACCAGGTTTTTCTTATCCTGTGTACTTAATACATCGCGGTAGAAAATACCCGGCTGGCTGTAATGATCATTTTCACCTTCTGCATTGCGGCTGTACCAGGTGGCCAGTGTGGTATCCAGTTCAATGCCGGTGTCTTTATATGCCTCATCAGGTTTGATGTTATCAAAGCTGTTGGGGAAGTAGTTCGGAGCGCTGTCACCATTGCCATCTACACGCATCGCACCATCCCTTTCATAGTTGTTCACTGCATAAGGGCAGCGGTTTACGGGTATTTGTTCATAATTGGCACCGAGGCGGTGACGGTGTGCATCGGGATAAGAAAGAATACGTCCCTGCAACATTTTGTCGGGAGAATAACTGATGCCATCCACGACATGTGCCGGTGCAAATGCAGCTTGTTCCACTTCAGCAAAATAATTTTTGGGAACTTCATTCAGTTCGAGCACGCCAACATCTATCAGTGGAAAATCTTTATGGCTCCAAACCTTGGTAAGATCGAAAGGATTCCATTTGTATGTTTTTGCCTGGTCTTCTGTCATCACCTGTATCTTCAGGTTCCATTTGGGGAAATCACCTTTGTCAATCGCTTCCACCAGGTCGCGCTGTGCAAAATCAGGATCTTCTCCTTTCATTTTTACCGCTTCCGCATTGGTGAAGTTTTTAATACCCTGGGCTGTCTTAAAATGAAACTTCACCCAGAATTTTTCATTCTTGTCGTTGAAGAAACTGAATGTATGGCTGCCATAGCCGTTCAGGTGACGGTAACCATAAGGCGTACCGCGATCGCTCATTAAAAACATGACCTGGTGAAGGCTTTCCGGGTTGAGGCTCCAGAAATCCCACATCATGGTCGGGCTTTTTGTATTGGTACGCGGGTCGCGTTTCTGTGTATGGATAAAGTCGCTGAATTTTTTAGGATCCTTGATAAAAAAGATAGGCGTATTGTTGCCCACCAGGTCCCAGTTGCCATCTTCTGTATAAAATTTTAATGCAAAACCTCTTGGATCCCTTTCCGTATCTGCAGAACCTTTTTCACCACCTACGGTGGAAAAACGTAGAATTACACGGGTTTGCTTGCCAATTTTATTGAAAACCTTTGCACGCGTGTATTTGCTGATATCATGCGTAACAGTGAATGTTCCATAAGCCGCACTGCCTTTTGCATGCACCACCCTTTCCGGTATTCTTTCCCGGTTAAAATGCGCCATTTTTTCATGCAGTATGAAATCCTGCAGTAACAATGGGCCCCGCGGCCCTGCGCTCATCGTATCCTCGTTGTGGTAATAGGGAATACCAGAGGCTGTCGTTAATTTTTTTTCTTCGCTCATGGTTAAGATATTTTATGTGTTAGAAATATGTGCAGTAGCATAAAGGTCGTTCAATTCAGCTATAAAATAGATTGATTAATTTTATATCCTTATAGATAAAAACTATAACATGACTTTCGTACAACTGGAATATGTAGTGGCCCTGGATGCTTGCCGGCATTTTGCAACAGCAGCACAAAGATGCTTTGTAACGCAACCCACACTGAGTATGCAGATACAAAAACTCGAAGAGGAACTGGGTGTAAAAATATTTGACCGCAGCAAACAACCCGTGATACCCACAGAGGCGGGAGTTGAGATCATTGAACAGGCGAGGAAAATTCTCGCAGAAAAAAATGTGATTGGAGAAATCACCCAGGCAAAACAGGGCGTGATGATCGGAGAACTGAGAATTGGTATTATCCCCACACTGGCGCCCTACCTGCTGCCCTTGTTTGTACAGGCATTCAATAAAAAATACCCGCAGGTAAAATTGGTGGTGAATGAAATGATGACAGAGTATATCATCACGCGCCTGCGCGAAGGCCGCATTGATGTGGGCATACTCGTAACGCCGCTGCAGGAAAATGGTATCAAGGAGCACGTGCTGTTTTATGAAGAGTTGTTGGCTTATGTGTCGAAAAAGAACAGCGCTTACGCAAAGACCTATGTGTTGCCGCAGGACATCGATCCCAATAAATTATGGCTGATGGAAGAAGGCCATTGCTTTCGTTCACAAATTGTAAACCTCTGCGAATTGCGCCGCTCCAGCGAACTCAGCAGTCATTTTGAATATGAAGCCGGCAGTATTGAAACGCTCCGGCGTATGGTGGAAATGAATGACGGTATTACTATTTTGCCCGAACTGACAACCCTTGATATGACAGCACGCCAGATGCAACTGATCCGGCATTTTAAAAAACCAGCGCCTATGCGGGAAGTGAGCATTGTGGTACACCGTGACTTTGTAAAAAAACGCCTGATAGAGGCGTTGCGTGAAGAAATTATTGCAGCGGTTCCGGAAAGGATCAAGAAGAACCGCAGTTCGAATGTGGTGCCTGTATAGTGCAACAATTATTTTAACAAAGAATCGAGTTTTTGGCGGAAGAGCGGGAAATGATCCAGATCGTTGTGACTGCCGCCTTCAATAGTAATAAATTGATCGCCTGCTTTTAAGGATGGCTGTAGTTTTTCCGCATTGCCATAAGGGATCACCCAGTCGGCAGTGCCATGAAATATCGTTACTGGTGCAATCACTTCCTTCAGGTATTGGTAAGTGGGGATTTTATAATGGATCATTCTTCCTACCGGGTAAACAGGCATATAATGCCTGGCAAGCGACGTCATGGAATAATAAGGTGTTTCAAGTATCAATGCTTTGCAATCCCTTTTTGATGCCACATACGCTGCCAAACCAGTTCCCATGCTTTTTCCATAGATAATAATACTGTCTTTACTGAAGCGGCTGCGTGCGAGTTTATACAACTGCTCCGAATATTCGTACAATCGTCGTTCGGTAAATGGTCCGGTACTTTTTCCATAGCCGGGATAATCAATCATCCATACTTCATAATTGTTTTTTGTAAAATCCTGTGCAAACCTTGCATACCAGGAAATGTTCTTACGGTTGCCATGATAATACAGCACAACACCTTTCGGTACCTGGCTGGTGGTAAATTCCACGATGTTCAGGTTGGATTGTTCATCAAAAGGGATATTAATGTCTTTGTGTGGTTCTTTGAAATCGTAATGCTCGCTTTTTTTCAATGCCTGTGGATGAAACAGGATATAATCCTGCAGGTAGTAGATGGCAATACCAATAATTCCGTATGCCATTAGTATAACTTTTATCCAGCGAAACAGCCGCTTTCTTTTTTGCATGCCGCAAGTTACAGGTTTAGTATTTGAGTATATCGCGTATAAAATTGTGGTACTCCGGGAAAGTGGGGAGGTTGTTATGACCGCCGCCCTCTATACGAATCAGCGTGATTTTGTGCGGATTTAGTTTTTGCAGGCGCTCGCTGTGTTTAATGGGTATCAGCCAGTCCCTGGTGCCATGAAGTATATAGGTATGACAATTCACCCGTTTGATCCATTTATCGGTACGTAAGTGGTAACGCAACACCAGTTTCACGGGCAATACTGGAATAAATCGTTTCACCACATTGAGGAAACTGTAATACGGTGCATCCAGTATGAGGTAGCGGGGCTGGTTGTCCGAAGCAATTTTCGCAGCAAAGCCACTGCCGATACTTCTCCCGTAAACAAGTATATGGTGTTGCGGGTACTGCCTGGCAAGTGTTTCATACACGAACTGCATATCGTCCAGCATTTCTTTTTCACTGCGCTTGCCGGTACTTTTTCCAAAACCGCGGTAATCGACCAGTACCACGTCATAATCGTACCGGTAGAAATCACGCGCATAGCGGGCCCATCCTTTGATGCTCCTGCTATTGCCGTGAAAATACAGTATCAATCCTTTCGGTTGTTCCCGGAAAAAATGAAGGCCATTGATCCGTACACCGGGTTCTACATCAAAGAACAATTCCCGGAATGGAATATCATATTTGAATTCAAAGTCCTGCCGCAATTTCTCCGGTTTGAAAATAAATTTTTCCTGCAGGAAATAAACCAGCAGCAGCAATACAACGATGCCTGCGATGATGTATATAACAGTGGCGCTCAAAGAAGGGATTATTTGTCTGAAGATATAGAAAAGTACCGTTACCTCCCTGCAGCCAGCTTTTTCCAGGCTTCTGTACCGCCCTGCAGATTAATAAGATTGGTAAACCCAAATTTTTCCTCCAGCCGCTGTATAGCGATCTGGCTGCGTATTCCCATTTTACAATAGACAACTACGGGTTTGCTGTGTGAAAATATAGCGATGTGATCGAACAAATCTGACAGGGGTGCCAGCCTGCCGCCAATATTAAACGCTTCGTGCTCGTAAGGTTCGCGAACGTCCACCAGTTGGATATCCGCTTTCTCCGAAAGCAATTGCTGTAGTTGTTCGGCAGAAATTTGTTGCATGGTAACGGTTAGGTCTAACCTATTTGTTCTTCTTCGAAATACACACGTTTCAATTTAACACCCTGTACCGGCGCTACTATCAGCGGGAATTTTTCAATGGTTACGTTAGACGGATCGAGCCCGAAACCTCTTTCTTCGGAAAGACTGATTTCTTTCAGCCAGAAATACAACTTCATAACCACGCGCTCAAAGAAGGGCAATTCATTGTCCTGGGACAAATATTTTTCCATGACGATGAATTGAAAATCACCCACAACATTGTTCCGTTCAAGACTTTCATAACGGCTGGTAATGTTCACTTCTTTATTTTGTACCAGTTCTTCCACCACTTTACGAAACATCAGGTTGATTTTAGGCTCCATACGGAACCCAAGCCTGAATTCCACCCGGATGATGTCGTTGGGTATAATATGTTCAACTGTATATTCACTTGTATAAGGATCATCTACTGTATCTACGTGCACAAACCAATAGATATCGGAGCGCTTGGGTTTCTTGTTGAGTATGGAATAAATAATTTTATGTTCAATCTCCTTATGGTTATTCGCACTGGTCATGTATACCAGGTGGGTGGCATACTTGGCCACAGATTTATCATTGCTCAACTCCTGTATTTGCGGAATATAATGTTCCAGCCGTACAAATTCCACGTAGCGGTTTTTGATTTTCCGGCTCCGGTACCATACATACATGATGGCGAAAAGGGCGCCGCCAACAATGATGGCTACGTAGCCACCATGTGGAAATTTTTCCAGGTTGGCAAAAAGAAAACTGAATTCAATGGTGAGGTAAACGGCCAGGTACACGTATATCCACAAGGGTGCCGTTCGGTGTATGACGAGGTAGTTGGCAAAAAGGATGGAGGTGGCAATCATACAAAGTGTGATGGCCAAACCATAGGCCGCATCCATATTGGTTGACTCCCTGAAGTACAATACCATGCCGCTGCAGCCGAAGAATAAAAGAAAGTTGATACCGGGAATATAGATCTGTCCGCGTTCTTCCGTAGGAAATACAACCTTCATCTTTGGCCAGAGGTTCAGGCGCATGGCCTCGCTAATTAATGTAAATGAACCGCTGATCAGCGCCTGGCTGGCGATAATGGCTGCAGCAGTGGCGATGACGATGCCAGGTATCACAAACCATTCCGGCATTACTTTATAAAAGGGATTGAAACCTTCACCAATCATTTTATCGGTGATCCTGGAACCGTTTGCATTCGCGAGTAACCAGGCACCCTGCCCAAGGTAGTTGAGGATAAGGCAGGTTTTTACAAAAATCCATGAATAACGGATATTATTTCTGCCGCAATGGCCCAGGTCGCTGTACAATGCTTCGGCTCCTGTTGTACAAAGAAATACTGCTCCCAGTATCCAGAACCCTTTCGGATAACGGGTGAGCAATTCTATGGCGTAATGCGGGCTGAGTGCTTTGAAAATAAAAATATCGTCTTTCAGGTGTATGATACCCAGGATGGCCATCATACCAAACCAGATGATCATAACCGGGCCGAACAGTTTTCCGATCGAAGCCGTGCCGAACTGCTGTAGAAAAAATAAAATAGTCAGGATGCCCAGCACAATATATACGATAAGGCTGGTGCTGATATTTTCAACTCCCGGGATGTTGCGTAAACCTTCGACAGCCGATGTTACAGAAATGGGGGGGGTAATCATACCATCGGCCAGCAATGCAGCGCCGCCAATCATAGCAGGCAATACCAGCCACCTCTTTTGCCGGCGTACCAGTGCGAACAAAGAGAAAATACCACCCTCACCCCGGTTATCGGCTTTTAATGTCAGGATAACGTATTTGATGGTTGTTTGAAGGGTGAGCGTCCAGATGATACAGGAAAGGCTGCCAATGATAAGCATTTCATCAATGACTTTCCCCTTGGTGATGGCATTTAAAACATACAGGGGAGAAGTACCAATGTCTCCGTATATAATTCCCAGCGCTACAACTAATCCAGCCGCACTTACTTTGTTAATGTTGATGTGTTTGCCCACAGGTGTTACGATTATTTTTTTACGGTTGTCGAAGGGTGTTTGATTGTACCGGGGTATATCCTTTTCATTTTGAAGTGTCTTGACGATGGCCGCTCAGGTTGTTTTGCTATCAACTGTTTGTTTGTTTTACCCGGTATAACAAATTGCGCCAGGAAAGCCCTGACGCAGGTGCAAAGGTATAGGGAAATTTCATTCATAAAATATTTTGTGCATATCTGTGGAGAACCGCATCATAAAGTATCAATATCCAGTTAAAAAACGCCCATCCGAACAACTGGCAAATCTTTTGACGCATTAATCTGTTACTTGTGTAATAACTATTTCTAATTTGACAGGTAACCTGTACTTTTAATAAAGAAACCAGATTGTATGCCGTTCAACAAAATACTGTTTGTATCAGCTTTTTTTGTTTTTGTATCCATGCTGGCCACTGCCCAGGCTCCGAAAATCATTTACAGCGAACCGGAAAAAGAAGATGGCCGGCGCACCACTTTTGAAATCATTGGTAAGCTTAATGGCAATTTCCTGGTCTACAAATCCAACCGCAGCGACGATGCCATTTGCATCTACGACAATGACCTGAAACTGAAGGAGCGGGTAAAACTGGAATTTACCCCCGACCAGCTCATCAATGTCGACTTTGTGGCCTATTCCGATTTCTTCTATATTTTTTACCAGTACCAGAAAAAAAATATCGTGCATTGCATGGCCGCTAAAATGGATGTAAATGCAAAAATTATGACACCCCCCATCGAACTGGATACCACCCAAATTGGGTTTGCAGCCAATAATAAAATTTATACCACCGTCAACAGCGATGACAGGCAACGCATTATGATTTTTAAAATCAACAGTAAGAACCAGAAAAATTTTGCCTTTACAACATTGCTGTACAATAACAACCTCGAGTTGCTGGGCAAACACCGTATGGGATTGTCAATGGAGGAAAGGAATGATTTCCTTACTGATTTTCATCTTACCAATGAGGGCGAACTGGTATTTGCCAAATTTGTACGGCAGAATTTTAACGAGTACATTACTAAACTCTACCTGGTAACCAAGTATCCCGATTCCACCTCGCTTTCGGTAAAAGACGTAGACATTGGGGAAAAGGTACTTGATGAAGTGAAGTTAAAGGTGGACAACACGAATAAAAGAGTTCTTATCAACGCATTTTACTACAAGCAAAAGCATGGTAATATTGAAGGGCTTTACTCCGTGGTTTGGGACAAGCAGGCCAATCAAAAAATAAAGGAGCTGAGTACCATTTTTAACGACGAATTGCGGGCCAATGCAAAAAGTACGGATGCCAGTCTTCGTATGGCATTTAATGACTATTTCATCAAGAATATTATTGTGCGGAAGGATGGCGGGTATATAGTAATAAATGAGTCGGAATATACTTCTTCGAGGGGAGGAGCGTTTAACCGATGGGATTATCTCGGCTGGGGCAATCCATGGGTGTCACCAATGGATTATTACTATTATTCACCGGGATATGGTTACTGGAACAATCCCTGGAACCGCTGGGGACCCAATTCAGTGACCAGGTATCATGCTGAAAATGTTATGGTACTTTCCTATAACAAAGATGGAATGGTCGAGTGGAGCAGCGTCATTCCTAAAAGCCAGTATGATGACGAGTCGGATAATATGGTATCCTTTCAGTTGATGAACACCGGCGGGGATATCCATTTCCTGTTTAATTTATACGAACGCCGTAACCTTATGCTGAATGATCAAAGTATCGATGCCGATGGGAAAGTAACCAGGAACCCCACATTAAAAAATCTGGACCAGGGGTATGAATTCATGGCGCGTTATGGTAAACAGGTGAGCGCCTGGCAAATGATTGTTCCCTGCATGTACAGAAATTATCTTTGCTTTGCAAAAATTGAATATTAACCCAAACAGAACTTCGTGATCGGTATCTTTAAACAAAAAAATCCCGGTAACGCACTCGTGTTGCTGGTATACGCACTTGTTTTAAAATTCCCTTTTTTTCTGCACCCGGAAAAATATGCAGCTCATGAAGGCGACAACTACATATTCAACATCATCATAAAATTTCTCGAACCGGTTACCAGCAATGCGCCGGTTATTTTTTCCATACTTGCGTTCCTGTTATTATTTACCCAGGCCACTTTATTAAACCGCATCGCCAATTCACTGAAATTGCTGCCAAGGTCCAATTACCTGGTAGGGATGTCTTATATACTGATCACATCGCTGGTGCACGAATGGAATCTTTTCTCCGCACCATTGCTGGTAAATTCATTACTGATCTGGACATGGTACAGGATGACCAATCTTTATAACCACAACAGCCCCAAGACGGCCATTTTTAATATCAGCATGCTGGTAGGTATCCTGCCGCTCATTTACAGCCCTGCCGTTGTTTTTCTTGCGTTGTTGATGTTCGCACTGGTGCTCACCCGGCCCTTTCGCATTACCGAATGGCTCGTGGCATTATTAGGTTTTACCACACCTTATTATTTTCTTTTCGTGGTATTGTATTTAACCAACCAGTGGAACTGGAGTAAAATTATTCCCGTTATTTCTTTTCACCTGCCCAGGCTTTCCTCTTCCATCTGGGTTACCGGTGGAATTATTTTTATGGTGCTGCCCTTCCTGGTAGGAAGCTATTATGTGCAAAACAACCTGAGCAAAATGCTTATCCAGGTGCGGAAAAGCTGGAGCCTGTTACTCGCTTTGCTGATTGTGTCTGTTTTGATAATCCTGGTTAACCCCGGAAACAATTATCTCCACTGGCTGCCCGTCGTGGTGCCGCTGGCCGCTTTTCATGCCGGCGCCTATTATTTTCCAACCGGCAGGTGGTTTCCCCTGCTGATGCACTGGGTTATTTTCGCCTTTGTCATCATGCTCAATTATTCACTGGTGAAGTGATTGTGTACATCCCGTTGGGACGGTTGCAGGCAAAGGGTTATCTTTGCCCTTTCCAAAATCATTCTTCTATCATGAAATTTGGCGTAGTAGTATTCCCCGGCTCCAATTGCGACCGTGACATGCAGGAAGCTCTGCAAAATGATTTAAACCAGGAAGTAATCATGCTGTGGCACAAGGAAAAAGATTTATCCGCCTTTACAACCAATGATTGTATTGTATTACCGGGCGGATTTTCTTATGGTGACTACCTGCGCTGTGGTGCGATAGCCCGTTTCAGCCCCATGATGCAAAGCGTGATAGAGTTTGCAAACAAAGGGGGTAAGGTACTCGGTGTATGCAACGGTTTCCAGATTCTTTGTGAATCGCACCTGCTGCCGGGCGTTTTACTCCGCAACGCCAACCAGCAGTTTGTTTGTAAGAATATCTATATGAAGGGGCCAGGTTCAGACAAACCTCTTAAAATTCCTGTGGCACATGGTGAGGGAAGGTATTATGCAGAGGCAGGGATACTCGATGATTTGGAAACAAATGACCAGGTGATATACCGCTATTGCGATGAAAAAGGTCAAATAACTGAGGCGGCCAACCCCAATGGCGCTACCCGCAACATTGCCGGTATATGCAATAAAAACCGGAACGTTTTTGGTATGATGCCGCACCCTGAAAGGGCCTCTGCCATAGCATTGGGCAATACCGATGGCCGGACTGTCATTAAAGCACTGTTGCTGCAGCAACAACCTGTATTGGTATAACCATTGATTTTTAGCCTTTTTTTAGCATTGTTTCACAGACCTTTGCCCTGCAATTCGCGTTAGACGAATAAAGAAAATTATCAAATGAAGAAACTATACGCCCTCTTCCTGGTATCATTGTTCGGTGTTGCAGCTTTTGCCCAGTCCAGTAAACAGGTTAACTGGACATTTACATCAAAAAAAGTGGCTGATAAAACCTACGAGGTACACATGACGGCAGTCATTGGCCCCAATTATCATATGTACGCTACGAATGCAGGTGTGGAAGGACCATTACCGACTACGATCAAATTTACCAGCAACCCATTGGCCGCGCTTGACGGAAAAGTGAAAGAAGCAGGTAAACTAATTAAAAAGAAAGAAGAAGTGTGGGGTGGTAATGTTCAGTTTTTTGAGAAAACGGTAGATTTTGTGCAAGTGGTGAAATTAAAGGCAAATGTGAAAACTAATGTAGCCGGTACCGTTGAATTTATGGTTTGTAATGATTCGCAATGTCTGCCTCCGTCTAAAGTTGAATTTAAAGTTAATATAGGCGGTTAGTCTTCTATACGACACCTAATATCTTTGGTAAATTGGGTCCTTTGCAAAGGGAACCAATTTGTTTTTTAATCAATTCAAATGAAAAGACTTTGTCATTTCCTGGCCCTTTGCCTGGTGTCGTTCCATACACTTGCACAGGATTCAGCAGCAGCAAAAGTTGTTGACTGGAATTACAGTGCTGAAAAAAATGGGGCTGGTCAATATACGCTTACGTTCAAAGCAAATATCAGGTCAGGCTGGAAATTGTTTTCTGTGACGATGAAGGATGATGAACCCAATACAAGGGTCATGCTGGATTCGGCTACTGCAAAAACAGCGACCGCATCAACCGTTACAGAAAAAGGGTCATTGAAAATTGGTAAGGATTCCGCGCTGGGTAATATAGTTATTCGCTATTTCGAAGGCAGTGCAACACTGGTACTTCCATTGCACACCAATGAAAAGGTAAAGGACATCAGGGGAAATATTGTTTATATGGCGATAAAGGGAGACGAAGTTGTGGGTCCTGAATCCATACCATTCCGTTTTTCTTTCGATGCTTCGCAAAACCTGGTAGCACAGGCGGGCGGATTGCAGGAATCAAAAGACGCCGCCAATTCTTTGAAGAGAAGCAAAATAGATATTGCCAACCCTGTCAATCCGTGTGGCGGTACGGGTGGTGAAGATTCCGGTAAGAAAGGCCTTCTAAGTATTTTTATACTTGGTTTTATTGGTGGACTGGTTGGTTTGATTATGCCCTGCACATTTCCAATGATACCATTGACTGTATCATTTTTTTCAAAAAAATCACACAGCAGGCAACAGGCTGTTAAAAGCGCCTCATTGTATGGCTTTTTTATTTTACTGATTTATGTATTGCTTAGTGTCCCGTTTTATTTCCTGGATGCCGGCAATTCCAGTATTCTCAATAATATTTCTACCAATGCATGGCTGAATATATTTTTCGCAGCGGTATTCCTTGTATTTGCGTTTTCTTTTTTTGGCTACTATGAAATTGGATTGCCCGGAAGCTTATCCAATACGGTCGATTCGAAATCGAATGTCAGCAGCCTTGGCGGTATATTTTTCATGGCGCTTACGCTGGCGATCGTATCATTTTCCTGCACCGGTCCCATATTAGGTTCATTATTGGTGGGCGCGTTAAACCAAAATGGAGGAGCATTTCAACTGACCGTCGCGATGAGTGGTTTTGGGTTAGCGCTTGGGTTGCCATTTGCCTTATTCGCCATGTTTCCCAACTGGCTGTCTTCATTGCCAAAATCTGGTGGCTGGATGAATACGGTGAAGATTGTATTTGGGTTTATTGAACTTGCTTTTGCATTAAAATTTTTATCCAATGCTGATTTGGTAAAGCATTGGGGACTGCTCAAGCGGGAAGTGTTTTTCGGTCTCTGGATCATCACAGGCATTGCATTGGTGCTTTACTTGTTCGGTATTATCAAATTCCAACACGATCCACCCCCCAAAAAATTGGGCAAATGGCGCATTGCCGTTGCGCTGGTATTCCTGGCCATCACCATTTATCTGGTGCCGGGTGTTACCAATACAAAATATGCCAACAGGGCTTTGATCAGTGGTTTTCCTCCTCCGTTATCCTATAGCTTGTATGCACACGATTCTTCAAAAGGAAAGGGAGTGGAAGCAAATGTGGTGAATGATTTTAATAAGGCCCTTGCCATGGCGAGGGAACAGCACAAACCCATCCTGATTGATTTCACCGGTTGGGCATGTGTGAATTGCAGAAAGATGGAAGAGAATGTTTGGACTGATCCCAAGGTAAAAGAACTGATTCAGAAAAATTTCATACTGGTATCACTGTATGTTGATGACAGGAAGTCATTACCAACGGAAGAGCAATTTATTTTTACTTCAAAGGACGGTTCAAAAAAACCAATTGAAACCATTGGTGACAAATTTGCGACATTACAGTCAGAGAATTTCAGCAATGCATCACAACCATTGTACGGTATTATTTCACCCGGTGAAAAATTACTAAACCGCCCCGTTGGTTATACACCCAATGTAAATGAATATGCTTCCTGGCTGAACTGCGGGTTGGATGCTTTTGCAAAAACCAATGCAGGTAACTAGCCGCAGAAAAAATATTTTCGATTCGGGACAAAAAAATCCCGCTCTTATTCGGAGCGGGATTTATAATTAGGCGTCATTCTGTTCCAGCCTTCTAACAGCAAGCGAATCTTTTTATTTTCAATAGGTCAGATGGAGGGCCAGAATGACAATATCTTTATCCTTTCAGTTAGTCAGTAAAATTAAGCTTAGTGGTTAAATCCATTTTCATACGTACGTTAATCTTTTTAAAAAACAACGGGTAAACAATTACAGGGTAATTTGTTTTTCCACCATCATTTTTCTCAGATTGATTAAGCCGTAGCGCATCCTTCCCAGCGCAGTATTGATGCTGCAGTTGGTCAATGCTGCGATTTCCTTAAAACTGAGCTCCGCATAGTGGCGCAGGATGATGACTTCGCGTTGATCTTCGGGAAGTAAATCAAGCATGCGGCGTACACGGTCGTGGCTCTGGCGCTTCATCATTTTTGTTTCTGCACTGTCTTCGGTGAAGTTCAGTACTTCAAAAATGTCGCGGTCATCGCTGGTTTTGATAGCAGGGGTTCTTTTTACCTTGCGGAAATGGTCCACACAAAGGTTGTGTGCAATACGCATAGCCCAGGGAAGGAATTTTCCTTCTTCTGTGTAGCGCCCACCACGAATGGTGTCGATAATTTTAATTAAAACATCCTGGAAAATGTCTTCCGCAAGATATTTGTCCTTAACGAGGAACAAAATGGAAGTGTAAAGCTTGTCCTTGTGACGTACAACCAACGTTTCAAGGGAATTCATGTCACCATCCATGAAGGCATGGATCAGTTCGTGATCTGTTTTTTTGCAAAGCGATTTCATAAACTTCTACGGTTTTTTAAATTATTGGATATTGGTTACAGAGTTTGGAAAACTAAAGGTCGAGTAGAAATTTATGCGATAGGCGGGAAATTTTTTAGGTTATTCATAGTGTTTGATTTGATATTGGTTTTAAAAATCAGAAATTCCATCCGAAAGTAAACATTTTTTTAGAAAAACAATATTTTGGGAAAAAAAATATTGTAACACTTTTCACAATTGAGTGTTAATACGTACGGATTAGTAAATTTCCGATATTTTTGCTTCCCCACACTATTATGTCAATACCAGCAACAAAAAGGAAGGCTGTCCCTACGGAAAATAACGCACCTTTCCAGGATAGTATATATATAAAAGGCGCTCGTGTACACAATCTTAAGAATGTAACCGTATCCATTCCACGCAACAAATTGGTGGTGGTGACCGGTGTTTCCGGTTCCGGGAAATCCTCCCTTACTATTGATACCTTATTTGCCGAAGGCCAGCGGCGGTATGCAGAAAGCCTGAGTTCCTATGCCCGGCAGTTTATGGCGAGGATGAACAAACCCGATGTTGACTATATTAAAGGATTGTGCCCTGCCATTGCCATCGAGCAAAAAGTGATTACACGTACACCCCGGTCGACGGTGGGGAGCATGACGGAAATATATGATTACCTCCGGCTGCTCTTTGCCCGTGCAGGCAAAACCATTTCACCGGTATCCGGAAGGGAAGTAAAGAAAGACGATGTCACCGATGTGGTAAATGCAATAAAGCAATTGCCCACGGGTGATAAAATATTATTACTGGTTCCATTCAGGCAAAACAAAAACCGTGATGTAAAAGAAGAACTGAATATTCTCATGCAAAAAGGGTTTGCCCGTTTGTATGATGGAGAAATCCTGCGCATTGAAGAAGTAATGGAAAATGCAAAATGGAAACCTGCTGCTAAAAAAATGACCTATGTACTGGTTGATCGCCTCGTTGCCAAAACATTTGATGAAGACGACCTGCACCGGATAGCTGATTCGGTGAATACTGCATTGTATGAAGGAGAGGGCGAAATGTACCTCGAAATAAATGGCAGTAAGCTGCTTCATTTTTCCAACAGGTTTGAGATGGATGGGATAGTATTTGAAGAACCTGTTCCCAATCTTTTTTCTTTCAACAATCCATTTGGTGCATGCCCTACCTGCGAAGGTTTTTCGCAGGTACTGGGTATTGATGCCGAACTCGTCATACCCGATAAACGGTTGAGTGTACATGAAGGTGCTGTGGCGCCCTGGAAGGGAGAAAAACTGGGATGGTGGAGGGAACAATTTATAAAAGGGTCTAGAAAATTTGATTTCCCCATTCACCAGCCCATTATGGACCTTACCAAAAAACAATATAATATACTATGGGAGGGAAATGAATTTGTGCAGGGGATTAATGATTTCTTCAAGGAAGTGGAACAAAACCTCTACAAAGTTCAATATCGTGTGCTGTTAAGCCGCTACCGTGGAAGAACTGCCTGTCCCGATTGCGGCGGTTACCGTTTAAGAAAGGAAGCCTTGTATGTAAAAGTGGGTGGTAAACATATTGGCGAGTTGTGTGAAATGCCGGTGAAAGATTTACAGGTATGGTTTGGCAACCTGCAACTGAGTGAACATGACAAACAGGTGGCGAAACGAATACTGATAGAAATACACCACCGCATAAAAACTTTGCTCGATGTAGGATTGGGTTATTTAACACTGAACCGCCTGGCCAATAGTTTAAGTGGTGGTGAAAGCCAGCGCATACAACTAACGCGCAGTCTTGGCAGTAACCTCACCAATTCATTGTATATACTGGATGAACCTTCTATTGGTTTGCATTCACGCGATACAGAAAAATTGATTCGTGTGTTGAAAGAATTGCGCGACCTGGGCAACACAGTGGTAGTAGTGGAGCACGATGAAATGATGATGCGTGAGGCAGACTTTATCATCGATATGGGCCCACTGGCAAGCCATTTGGGTGGTGAAGTAGTGGCATTTGGTAACTACGACGAACTGATTTCAAATGAAAAAAGCCTGACAGGTAAATACCTCAAAGGTGAATTAGCTATTGTGCCACCCAAACAAGTTCGTAAGTGGAACCGTTCATTAACAATTGAAGGAGCGAGACAACACAACCTGAAAGATATTACCGTAGAATTTCCGCTGAATGTGCTATGCGTGGTAAGTGGTGTCAGCGGAAGTGGTAAAACAACATTGATAAAACAATTGCTTTATCCTGCCCTGCAAAAATTGAAAGGCGAATTTGCTGACAAGGCAGGTATATTTAAAGCACTCACCGGCGATGTGGATTATATCAGCCAGGTAGAACTGGTGGATCAAAACCCGATTGGTAAATCATCGCGCAGCAACCCGGTGACATATATAAAAGCATACGATGAAATACGTGAACTGTATGCCGGGCAGCCATTGAGTAAAATGCGCGGCTTTCTGCCAAAACATTTTTCCTTTAATGTAGATGGTGGCCGTTGCGATGCCTGTAAGGGCGAAGGCGAGCAACTGGTAGAAATGCAATTCCTGGCGGATGTACACCTGACCTGCGAAATATGCGGAGGTAAACGGTTTAAGGAAGAAGTGCTGGAAGTTTTGTGTAAGGGAAAATCCATTTATGATGTACTGGAGATGAGTGTGGATGATGCAATTGTTTTCTTCCAGGATGAAAAAGATGTAGTGGCCAAAATAAAACCATTGCAGGATGTGGGACTGGGTTATATTAAATTGGGCCAGTCATCTGATACACTGTCAGGTGGAGAAGCGCAGCGTGTAAAACTCGCTTCGTTCCTTGGTAAAGGCAAAGCGCAGGGACATATACTTTTTATTTTTGATGAGCCTACTACGGGTTTACATTTTCATGATATCAAAAAGCTGCTGGCGTCCTTTAATGCGCTCATTGAGCAGGGACACTCTATCATCGTGATAGAACATAATACCGATGTTATCAGGAGTGCAGACTGGGTAATTGATCTTGGTCCGGAGGCGGGTGATGGCGGTGGTACGGTTGTATTTACGGGAACACCACAGGCATTGAAAAAATCAAAAGAAAGTTATACTGCAAAATTTCTATCATAAAAAAACCTGTAGTGTTGTGACTACAGGTTTTTCGATCTAAGCAGGCAATCGCTTATTGTTTGATGAGTTTAAATTGCTGATCTTTTACTTTCAAAATATACAGTCCGCGGGGAGCATTATCTGTTAATGCAATGGCATTGGCGCCTGTAATTTTAAAGTCCACCCGTTGTCCCATAGCGTTAAATACCTGCACATTTAACCTGGTTAGTTCAGAACTTGGCAGCCCGATCAGTTGGATGTCGCTGGTAAATGGATTGGGGAATATTTTTGTGATGATTCCCACTGCGTTCTTGTTGTTGATATACACAACTTTTGAATATTCGGTTTTACCATCGAGGTCAACCTGGCGGAGACGATAATAAGCAGCGCCACTCGTAAATGACTTGTCGGTAAACGCATAGTTCAACGCTTTGGAAGAACTTCCTGCAGCAGTTACATTTCCCACTTCGCTGAATGAATAACCATCGGAGCTTCTTTCAATAACATATTTGTCGCTGTTGGCTTCGAATTCTGATCTCCAGGAAAGTCCTATTGACTTATCACTGTTCAACCGTACGTTGAATGCGGAGAGTTTTACCGGCAGGGCGGCAGCAGCAGGAACGAGGCCGGAGCAGCATCCTACAAACGGGGGGTTGTTGACACAACTGGTTACCCGGAACGGCGTTTTATCGCAGGGATAAATAATGCATGCATAACCGGTGGCATCGGTTTGAACAATAGCAATCGGCTGCAGGTTGACATCGAACAAAGTAACGGGTGAATTGGGCCACATCCTGTCAACATATACCGCGCACAATGTAAGATTGTACCGGATATGTGTGATCAATGGAGGATTTGGCGTAGGGCAAACGTTGTTTTGTGAATAGCTCTTTTGTGGAAGGATAAGGCTCATAACAACCAACCCAACCAGGAGGTAGTAAAATTTCTTCATACATGAGGATTAATTTGTGAATGAAATGGAGTCTATTAGATTAAATAGACATTCACAGGGGCAGGAACTGCGAGAAGAATTTTCGGGGATTAGGAGGACATAAAATTACTCCATTTCTTAACAACAAAGGGGTTTGTTAATAACTTTTTTGGGATATACATCAGGGTTATTTTCTCTGGTATAGCTATAAAAAAACTGCCGCTGAAAGGCGGCAGTTTTAATGTTTTATGTACCTGCATTACTGGCGGATAAACCGCGTATTGATTACTTCTCCAGCGGCTTGTACCTGTAGTAAATAAGTACCTGCAGGCAGTGCTATGGCGGGTGCTTTGTACTTATTGCTTCCCTGGGTCAGGTTAACGCTTTGTTGCGACATGGTCTGGCCATCCATGGTAACAATACGTATGATGGCAGCGGCAGATTGCTGTACGTCAATAATTGCCTCCAGCTGCCCGTTTTTAACCGGGTTGGCTGTAAGCAAAACCTGAACTTTGCCAGAGGATATTCTTACTGATTTTGTCTCGCTCAATTGTGACTGACCATCTGTATCAACCCGGCGTATGCGATAATAATGAGTACCGGCGGGGACCTTGCTGAGTGTCAGGCTATAGTTGTTGATGCCATTGTTGTTTTTTGCAGCAACTTTTCCAACGGAACTGAAATTTCCACCGGTTGTCGAATGTTCGATTTCATAACGTGCCACGTTTACCTCGTTGGTGGTGCTCCAGTTTAAAATAACGTTGTCTTTTTGTGACTGTGCCGTGAATCCTTTCCAGATAGCTGGCAAGGCAACAGAAGCCTGGGTGATGATGGTGAATACAACACCATTATTGAGTGTAACACCCGGGAAGTTCAGTACATTTCCTGTCAGGGAGGAAGGTGTTACAAAAGTTTGCGTACCAGTATTAAAATCACCATCGCCATCGTCGTCGATCATAAGGCGGTAATTGCTCAAAGTAGTACCACCACTGAATGTAAATCCACCGATATCAAAACCTAGATCGATTGCACCCACAGCACCTGTATTCTGTACTTTCCAGTTGCGGATGACTCTTTTGGAACCAACAGCAATGGTGGGCGCTTCACCTGCTATGATAACATGTTCTGTAAAAGCACCGGCGTCATTACCTACCATGAGGAACTGGAGGTCATTTAATGCAGCGGCTGATGAAAGGGAAACGTTTCCCTTGGTGGTTTGCCCTGTCCCGTCACCGTTCCCGGAATTCATGCTGTTGGATTGTGTTTGGCTCAGTGCAGATCCATTGTCAGTGCCAATGCCAAATACGTCGTTTTGGTAAGTGGCATTACCGGTCCAGAAAACAGTAGTACCGTCAGAAGCGGTATAATTAATGGTATTGGCAGTTGTTCCTAAGGTAAAACCATATTTAAGCGCGAGGTAGGATTCAACCTGCAGCCTGTTGGCATCATTCAACCCGGAGGGGAACATAATCACCTCGGCAATATTTCCTTCCCAGGTTTCTGTAGTGTTTTGCAGACCCCCTATCTGTGCGTTCGCTGAAGGGGCTGTTTCACCACCGTATCCACCAGCATTTACGGCAAGGCCACGATCGTACTGTGTGGTAGCAAAACTGGCCATTTTAAAACTGGCTAAAGCACCATTCGCATTGCCGGCAGCATTCCAGTAATTTGCAGTAGTAATGTCATTGAAACTGGCATAAAAGGCATTGATAAAACCTCCACTATTGTTTCCAAACTGGCAGGTGCCGTCAAACGTACCTACGTTGCCATAAACAAAAATCCATTTGAAACCGGTAGTGTTGGTAGCATTTGCGACAGCAAAAATAGTGCGGTCGTTATTGCCGGTGGGAAATCCTGTTGGAGTTGGATTTGTCTGAAAAGCAGTTCCATTAAACTGCAAAGCCGGATTAAAGTTGAAAATATTTGTGCCAACCGTTGGTTGATTGGCAGGCGTTGATTGTGTAAAGTGGTTTGCATTTCCGGAGTTGTCATTCCAGGTACTTCCGCTCGCCCCTGAATTGGCTTTTAACCAAAGTACGGAACCGGTTATTCCCCCGGGTGATTGAGAAAATAGGCTAAGGCTTGAAAGAACTGTTACAAGCAGGTAGAAAATTTTTCGCATAATCATAGATTTTGACTTTATTTTTTGTGGTATCAAAAACGATATTTGAATGAGTCGATCGCTGGACAGCACATCAACGGCAGAGGGTGCTTTCTAAGGGTAGGCAATTGTCAGAAAGGAGGGGTATTTTTTATGGACTACTAAAGATAGATTTTTTTTAAGCGCCTTTACATTTTATGTTGAATAATTTACCATGTTGGTATGTTATTGTAACAGCATACGCGGTTTAAAAGTAAAGCGTTGGTATGTACATTACCGCAACCGGTCTAGGCTTTTCACCAGTTTTTCATCTTTATAAATTGCCCTGGCTGCCACTATCAGCAGGCCGGCCATTGCTATTGGAAGCAAGCCGCCCCATTGGTAAGTGCCTTTGGTAATCGCAGCCACGTTGACTGATTTATAGTCTTCCACTTTCCAAACTTCCAGAGCGATGGCTATGATGGCAAGTATAATTGTGACAATGGTCAGTTTAAATTGCAGGGGCCGGTTTTTAAAAAGAAAAATGATGATGACAGACAAACAAGAAGCGCCAACAACTACTGCATATAACAGGAGGCTTTCGGTAGCCAGTAATTTTTGACTGATATTCGTGGACAGTGTTGCTTCAAATACAGGAACCTTCGACATAGCGAAACCGCAGGCGGCAGCAAGCAGAAGCCAAACGGATTGAATGCGCTGAATCATACGACAGCAAGTTATTACATTAATAAAGTAAACAGTTAACTACAATCATCTTCATTTTCCCAACTCCGGGTACAAAACAAACTGCTCCATAAATTCATTGACCTGTTTGCGAACAGTATTGATAACATTATCATCATCTGCATTCATCAACACATTGTCAATTACATTTACCACAAACTGCATGTGTTCTTCTTTCATACCACGCGTGGTAACGGCAGGTGTACCGATCCTGATCCCGGATGTTATAAATGCGCTCTTATCATCAAAGGGCACCATATTTTTATTGAGGGTGATATCGGCTTTTACCAGCGCCTGTTCTGCTTTTTTACCACTGATATTTTTGTTGCGCAGGTCTATCAGCATTAAGTGGTTGTCGGTTCCATTGCTGATGAGCTGGTAGCCCTTGTCAACAAAGGCTTTTGCCATGGCCTGTGCATTGCTGATGATTTGTTTGGCATACACCGTAAATTCATCGGTCAGTATTTCCCCAAAAGCAATTGCTTTTGCCGCTATTACATGTTCCAGTGGCCCGCCCTGTGTACCAGGAAATACGGCCATGTCTATCAGGTTGCTCATCGGGCGTATATTTCCTTTGACGTCCTTTAAACCAAATGGGTTGTCAAAGTCTTTTTTCATCATGATGATGCCACCCCTTGGACCGCGCAATGTCTTATGCGTGGTGGAGGTTACAAAGTGGCAGTGATCGAATGGTGAACGAAGCAGGTTTTTGGCGATCAGCCCTGCAGGGTGTGCCATATCGCACATTACAAATGCGCCTATTTCATCTGCTACCTGGCGGATGCGGGCATAATCCCATTCGCGGCTGTAGGCAGATGCGCCACAAATGATCAGTTTTGGTTTTTCTTTTTTTGCCTGCGCTTCCAGCATATCATAGTCTACGGTACCCGTTTCTTTCTTTACGCCATAAAAAACGGGTTGATATAGTTTGCCGCTGAAGTTTACAGGAGAACCATGCGTCAGGTGGCCACCCATGCTAAGATCAAGCCCCAATATTTTATCACCCGGCTGCAGAATGGCGAGCATCAATGCGGCATTGGCCTGCGCACCACTATGTGGCTGCACATTGGCGTAATCGCAGTTGAAAACCTGCTTTAATCGATCTATCGCCAGTTGTTCGGTTTGATCGACAATTTCACAGCCAGCATAGTAGCGGCGGCCCGGGTAACCCTCAGCGTATTTATTGGTCATCACACCACCCATCGCCTGCATCACCTGCAATGAGGTAAAATTTTCTGAAGCGATGAGCTCAATACCATGACGCTGGCGTTGCAGTTCCTGGTGAATCAAATCAAAAACCAGAGTGTCTCTTTGCATGTATTTCTTTTAGAAGTTTGATAAATGAAAGGGCGCCGAATGAGTTGAGAACCCGGTGGTATATGGTCATGGTGCCCGGGTGCAAAACTGTCAAGGGACAAATAAGCAGTTGTCGTTATTATTGCCATTGCCATCCTGCCAATCCTATCGTGGCGCAAAAATAGTGTGTTAAGATGTATTGGCGGTTTTTAATGAATGAGAATTTATTAACGGGAATTGTTTATTTTCACACGTCTTTTTACAGAGACAAATTATGAAAGCGATTATCCCGGTAGCCGGCGCGGGTACCAAACTGCGGCCGCATACATACACACAACCTAAGGCACTCATCCCACTTGCTGGTAAAACCATCCTCAGCATCATAGTAGATCAACTCAGGGAAGCAGGCATCCATGAATTCATTTTTATTATTGGTTACCTGGGTGATAAAATACAGGATTATGTAAAAGGCAAATACCCCGATATCACCAGTCACTTTGTTCACCAAAACGAGCGGCAGGGCATTGGCCATGCCATTATGCTCACCAGGGATATTGTCCAGGATGATGAGTTGTTTATTGTACTGGGCGATTCTATTTGCGAATACAACGTGCAGGATGTTATCAGCAACGAGTTTTCAATGGTAGGGGTAAAACGCGTGGATGACCCACGGGACTTTGGCGTGGCAGAAATCAATGAAGAGGGTTTTGTATCCAAAGTGGTGGAAAAACCACAAATACCCAAATCGAATATGGCGCTGGTAGGCATTTACCGGGTGAAAGAATCAAATGTACTGTTCAATTGCCTCGAAACTAATATCAAGAACCAATTGAAGAGCCGCGGCGAATACAACCTGACCGATGCGCTCGAATGTATGATTCAGCAGGGCGTAAAAATTCAACCGTATAAAGTACAGAACTGGTTTGACTGCGGCAAAAAGGATTCCCTGCTGGAAAGCAATGCCACTTTGCTTAAAAAATTCGGGCATACCATTGCAGAAGATCACCAGTTTGAAAACACTATCATCATACCACCGGTAAGCATTGCTGCCGGTTGCGATATAAAAAATTCCATTGTTGGTCCTAATGTGGCCATCGGCGAAAAGGTCAGCATCAACTACTCCATTGTAAAAGATTCTATCATTGGGGCATTTGCCAACCTGCTGGATATTGTACTCACACATTCACTCATAGGAAGTGATACCGAATTAAAAGGTGAGAGCCGCAGCCTGAATATTGGCGATAATACGGAGATTGATCTCGGTAAAAGCTAGTTGAGCTGTACCATCATTTGGTTCCTTCATTTAACAGGCCTTCCACTATCTTTACTTGTATAAATATTCCTGTCCCATGGTTTCTTTTTCAAACAGGGTTACACAACTTTTTGGTATCAATTATCCCATCATACAGGCGGGTATGATTTGGGCCAGTGGCTGGCGGCTTGCAAGTGCGGTAAGCAATGCCGGTGGTTTGGGATTGATTGGAAGTGGCAGCATGTACCCGGATGTTTTGCGTGAGCATATAAAAAAATGTAAGGAAGCGACTGAACATATTTTCGGCGTGAATGTTCCTTTGCTGTACCCAGACATTGACAAGCACATACAAATCATTATCGACGAAAAAGTTCCGGTTGTTTTTACGTCAGCAGGCAACCCAAAAACATGGACTGCCGTTTTGAAAGAGAAAGGAATTAAAGTGGTGCATGTGGTAAGCAGCAGCAAGTTTGCCAGGAAAGCGGAAGAAGCTGGCTGCGATGCGGTGGTGGCAGAAGGATTTGAAGCCGGAGGGCACAATGGAAGAGAAGAAACCACTACCATGGTACTGATACCAGCGGTGAGCCAGGCGGTAAAGATACCAGTGATTGCAGCAGGTGGAATAGCTACCGGGAGGCAGATGTTTGCAGCGATGGCGATGGGAGCAGAAGGTGTGCAGTTGGGTACCAGGTTTGTTGCCAGTACGGAAGCATCGTCACATGATAACTTTAAAAAAGCAGTCGTGTCAAGCAGCGAAGGTGATACCATGTTGAGTCTAAAGAAAGTAGTTCCTGTCCGGCTGTTAAAAAACAAATTTTTCGAAGCGGTGGCTGAAGCTGAGCTGAGAGGCGCATCTACTGAAGAATTGAAGGAGATTTTGGGAAGGTCGAGGGCGAAAAAAGGAATGTTTGAAGGCAATCTCGACGAAGGGGAATTGGAAATTGGCCAGGTTAGTGCCATTGTGCGGGAAATAAAACCGGCTGCAGACATTGTGACGGAGGTTTGGAAAGAATTTGAAGCGGCCTTGGAAAATCCCATCAGGACTTCTTAACTTTATTTCCTGTTTACCGAAAAGGTCAACCTAAACTGGGTTTATATGAGAAACAAACCATTTCTGCTGGTGATTTTATTGTTGGGCAGTATGGCAACCTTTGCCAATACTGGCGGTGGTAAAGACAGGAAGGAAGATCCTGATATGACGGGGACTATCATACAGTCTGAGAATGGCCGCCCGCTAAAGGATGTTTATATAACAGCCTACAATGCCACCCGCAAAGAAAAGACAGCACTTACTGATATCAACGGAAGTTTTAGCCTTGCCGACCTGAAGCCAGGCGTCTATAAATTTGTTTTCCAGAAGGATGGGTTTAAAAGAGTAGTAAAGGAAAAAATCATCCTTAAAACAAATGAAGACTACCAGATGAATATTGAAATGGCGGAAGAGATTATTTATGATTTAATGCCTTCACCGCTTCGTTTTAATAGCAGGTAGTGTTCAGCAAAAATTTTTAATGAAAAAGGATGCCGTTGTGCATCCTTTTTCATTTGGTCAATGCCCAAATAAACTACTTGTGTTTTTTTACAAACAATAACTGGAAGGAGACCAACGCTGCGGCTACCTGGATGACTCCCATAGTAATGAAGAGCGCTTCAAAAGAAATAAAATGTGTTATTAACCCTCCCACACCAAATGCAATGCCCGTTACTATTTGCGATTGCCCGGTGGAAAGCCCCCAGGCATAAGCATCCATGTCCTCTTTCAGGTTCTTTGTATACAAAGCATCCCATGCAGGTGTGCCAATGGCTTCGGCAATTCCAAGCCCGGCCTGCACACCAAATAATTCAACCGGTGAGTCCACAAAAAGGTAGCCGAATGTGAATAATGCATTTAAGCTATAGCCGGCAACCATGACCTTCTCCTTATAACTTTTATTATTTATCAACTTTCCGACAACGATATAAAGCAAGCCGGTGATGACGAGATAAGTTGCCCAGGCCCAGGTGATATCCAGTATGTCACCGCCGATTTTTTCTGCGAAAACTGCAAACAGCGGGCCCATCATTCCTTCACCGAAGTACCAGATATTGGCGCCCAGTAATAGAATCTTTGCGGTTTTGGTTAGCTTCATTTGCCTGGGGTGATGATATTCTACAAATAAATGTAGAAATAAACTTTTAGGTTAATGACTTATTATTAATGTGCTGGTATTTTATTCTACCCTCGCTGATCTGAAAGGATACCTTCTCCCTCGTTTACTTTTATCACCGGCTGTTGAACCAGCATATCATTTCTTCGTTTCCAGTGTCTTCTTTTAATGTGCCTGCCAGTATTGACTGTTGCTATTTTCAATATTCTCCCATCCATGAATTCAATATGGACAATTGTAAGGAGGTGGGATTCTCTATTCTCGTTATTGCCAATTTTTGTGTGGTAGCTTTTTCTTTCGAACCGGTACTGATGGTATCAATTTTTAATCCTGCGTACGCCAAGTATTTTGAATAATCGAGTTCCTTTGTTGAATACACATATTCAAACATATCCGTCAGCGGTGTACCTGCTACCTGTTCACAGGCAGCCTGAAACTCTGCTTCTGTAAAACCCCGGCGTTTTTCTTTATAGTATTTCCAGTACAACAAACGCATCACATCATCGAGCGAGTATTTATTTTGCGTGGCATTCCTGATGTCAAAATCCAGCAGCAAGCCCACCAGCGGCCCTTTGTCGTAGTATGAAATCGTTTTACCTGCCTCATTGCCCTGTGTACCAAATGGCCCATCGCTCCAGGTGCGGTAACTGGCCTGTTGCAAAGACTGGTACTGCCTGCCCGGATTATTTTCTATGGCGTTCAGGTTGCCATTAAAATTGGAGAATAATGTTGCTGCATCAGCGAGCCCGGCTCTTTTCGTTATCATATATTCGTAATACACTGAAAGTCCCTCGCTGACCCAAAGCAGGTTGGTCCTGTTACCATTATCATAATCAAATGGCCCCAGTTCAAATGGCCGTATACGTTTTACATTGTAGTGGTGAAAATATTCATGGGCAATAAAATTCATCATCCTGTTCATTGCCCCCGGTTTATTGAGGTCGCTGCCATCAAAACCAATGGTAGTATTGTTTAAATGTTCTATTCCACCCCGGCCCGGGCCAATGCCAATGAATGTGTATTGATGATAGGGGATATCGCCAATAATGGCCGCCGCTGTTTCAACAATTTTTTTCAGGTTGCCCAAAAACAGGATATGATCAAAATTACCGGGTTTGTAACCGATGAACCTGTGTTCAATCCCTTTTACTTCGAATGAAGGCAGTTCCTCAAGATTTCCGGCAAGAATCGGGCAATCGTACAGTATATCAAAATCGGGCCCTGTAAATTCATTTGATTTTCCCACAACCGGATCGAGGCCTGTCGCAATTTTATTCCAGTCTTTACTGAATGAAATATGTACTGAAACAGGTGTATTCAATCGCCCTTCTATATACAGGAATGTATTTTCAGGAATCAGGTATGCATGGGCACTGTCAACATAACTGTTGGCAACAAATTGAGTTTTTGTTCGGATCGTATATTTTACAAAAAAAACTTTGCCTTTGACGCCGGAGATTTTCCAGCCATTATCGCTGATTTTTTCAATAGAAATATTTTTCCCCTTTTCATCAGTAGCCAGGATATTTTCGACTGACTTTGCATAATCCATGAGTTGGTAATAACCCGGCATCCACGCGGGCATTTTCAAATGAATGGTGTCTGGTTTCCAGTTGCTGCACCGGAGTGTTACATTATAGGTATGCGTGGCTGGTTGCAGAATGGACACCTCATATTGCAAAACGGGTGTGTTCTTTTGTGAAAGAGCGGGAATAGAATAAATAAAAAATAAAATAAAAAGTGCGTATAGTCGCTGTTTACAGGAATCCTTCAAACAAATAATTGATGCCATTGCATTGATTTAATTTCCCTGGAGTTTGATCTTCCGCCTAATGCCGATTTTACCGGTCAACATTCAAATTAATCACCCATGGGCATTACCCATGGCTACTGTGCTGCTGCAGTGCTGGTACAAAACTGATAAACCCGGACAGTACAAAAATTCATTGAATGCGATAAGAACAGCAATTTAACAAAAAAAATCGTTTGCCTGTTCAATGCAGAATAGTTACAACCAGATCGTGAAATGGTGACTTTACAATATGAAGTACGAAAAACATTTTTATCGGAATCGATTTTTAGATATACATCAATTCCGATTAAAGTATAAAAGAATAATTATGCCGATTCTTTAATCAAATTTAGACAGTGATAATGCAAAATTGTACACCTTTTTAATTGTAAACCCTACATATTCAATATTACCAGTTAGTATTTTAACAATTAAATTTTTATCGTTTCCATAAAGTGAACATCATCTGCCAGGTGATTTGCCGTTACTGTCAAAATAATGCAGTAGCCTGTAATTTTATTTAGATTTTTCTTCTGTATGCTTGTAATGACAGGATCACAGCGATTGGGGCTACCCAATTATTTTCCGGGCTTTTTTTGTTTACCAGCAGTTGTATTGCCCGATATCTTAACACCGTCCAGTATGGCCGCCTGAAGCACCTCAATGTTTATATCTTTTATAGTTTTAAATTTTATACAATACCCGGTTACACTTGCCTTGCCAAGATTTTTCCCATAGGTTTGGATTAAGTGTGTTTTATCCTCAATACCAAGGATGTAGACAGATATCCCGGAAGTGTTTGCACTCAAGCCAATTTGATAAAATTCCCTGCTTGTCCCATCGGCATATTTAATGGTGTAAGACCCATACCCTATATTAGGGTTAGAAACAATTTTCCCTTTACTGTCTTTGCCATCCAGGAACCATAATGTACATTTTGGCAACACTTTAAGTATGTGTTGGTGCAACGCCTGCATGTCAGTTCGTTTTGGTTCAGGCTGGCTGTTAATATACTGACTAATTTGTTCTTTTGTAGTCATATAAATATAGAATTAAGGGTGGCCCGTTAGGTTTTTTCGAACCCTGGTGTAAAGTTTTACTGAATTCCCGCTCACACTGCTTCATTATTTGCCGGGTCAAATTCTACGATCCATTCAATACCGTACTTGTCCCTGAAACAACCAAAATAGGAACCACCCCAGGGACTATCACCAATAGGACCTTCGATTTGCCCTCCTGCAGAAAGCCCATTGAATATTTTGTTGGCTTCTTCCTTGCTTGCTGTGCTTACAACAATTTTACTCCTGTTCTCGTTCTCATTTGTTTTCCCCATAATTTCCGGGACGTCATTTCCCATCAGCATACTACCTTTGCCGATTGGCAAAACAATATGCATTATTTTATTCTCTTCATTTTTCGATACAGGGAATTCAGGGCCTGCCAGTTCTTTGAAACGAATAATCTTGGTAAACTTTCCGCCAAAGACTGATTTGTAAAAGGTAAATGCTTCTTCCGCATTTCCGTTGAAGTTAATGTGAGGATTGATGGTTGCCATAATTTTTTATTTTTTTGTTTATTAATTTTTATGCTTTCCCAATAACTGCCTGTTTGGGTACATTACCAGTAATGTCATAAGCGCAACGCTGGGGCTGGTCAGTTTTCACATTGTTTTTGTTGTTAATCCAAAACTTCGCAGGTAAACCCATGCTCGTTTACAAGCGACACAATTCGCGCGGCCTCCATATTGTCTCCTTCAATTCTAAGCACCTTGTCACAATCTGACAGGTCAAAATTGATTTTAAGCGACGGGTATGTTTCCGACAGTTTGCAAAGCAGTATTTTGCTTTGTGATTTTTTTGTAACGTTTGTTTTGAACACTTCGACCATTTTTTTCAAATTTCCATTTACGGCAGCAGTTGCCTTCTTTAATTCTTCAACTGCTTTCAGGATCGTTTTGATAAAGTTGCCAATAGATTTTCCAGGTTGCTCAGTGACATCTTCATTCCCTGTGTAAAGCCTTCAAGAATTCTTTCCAGCCTTTCGAGGGATTCATTGTATATGGAGATGTAAACGGTGGTTTTCCCATCTTTTTCACTGAAAGTATGATCCCATTCAGAGCCGGGCAATTCAGGATTTTCGTCTTTGTCAGCAAACGCATTGTACATTTTAAAATTTGTTTTCGGGCTAATGGAAGTATATTCCTGGATTGCCCAGCGTTCCTGTCCATCGGGACTTATCATTGCATAAAATCTTTTGCCACCGACCCTGAAATCCTGGTATTTGGTTTTGGCTATCATGGGTTTGGGTGCCAGCCACTGGTCAAGCAGTTCTTTTTTTGTAAAAGCATCCCATACCAGTGAAAGCCCGGCATCAAACTCCCTCGTGATGTATACCATCTTAGTTGCTTTATCTACCTTGAAATCGAATAGCAAATTGTTTGTCATTTTTTTTGTTTTTTCATTGTTGATAATACTTTATCGAGTTGATTGAACCGGGTTTCCCAAATTTTTCTGAATTGGTGTAACCATATATCAATCTCTTTCATTTTATCAATTTCAAGTGAGTAATAAATTTCTCTGCCCTGTTGCTCCTGTTTTACCAGTTCGCATTCTGTGAGAATGCGAAGGTGTTTGGAAACCGATTGCCGGGTAGTGTTGAAATTGTCGGCAATGGCGTTGGGCGTCATTGCATGCAATGCGATTAATGTTATAATGGCCCGCCGGGTTGGGTCGGCTATTGCCTGAAAAATATCTCTTCTCATATTGGGTGATTGCTTGTTTTACGCAACTGTTCGGTTGCAAATATATGCGCAACTAATCGGTTTCGCAAAATTTTTTTTGAAAAATTTTTCAGCTACGGGGAAAATTGAGAGGATGGAAGCTGACAGGAACGTGATTTTACTTTGTCAGGTGACCCGGGAAAAGCAACAGAGAACGGTAAATAAATTTCTGGAAGGCAGGGGCTATCAAGTATAGGTGCTATAGAAAACGGGGCCTGGAAAAGCCCCGTACACAACAACATGAGAACCCTTTATATGCTCCTGTAGGAGCCTCAACCACGTAACGGCATTGAAATATTATAAATCGATGGTATTGTCATCATCATCATCGTCACCGTGTTTCTGCAGGGTTACATTGTCTTTTTTAAAGTAGTGCCTGTATTTATCGGTAACACTGGAGGGTTGCTTTTTACCATTGATGATAAGCTCCCCGTTTTTGTATTCCACTTTATAGTCGTCCTTTGTATTCAACAGCCCATCTTTCTCCATTTCAGTCAGCATGTTTTTATAGTTGGTAATTTCTTCTTTTGCACGCTGAATTTCCTGCTGGGCGTGTTCAAAATCTTTTTTGAAATCACGTTTCATTGCTTCCTGGATTTCCTTTTTGGCCTTTTCCATTTCCAGTTTAATTTTTCCCTGTTCCTTTCTCAGTTCTTCCTTGGTGTTTTCGAGTTCAGCTTTTATTTTTTCCATGTCCACTGATTTTGCTTCGGCCATTTCTTTTTTAGCCTGCTCAAGAGCATGCTCCAATTCCGCATTCATTTTCCTGGAGTCGAGATTGGCTTTTGCTTCTGCCAGTGCTTTTTCCAGTTCTTTCTGCATTTTTTCCATGTCTATCTTCTGCAGTTCTTTTTCTGTTTGCAGTTTTATTTTTTGCAAGTCAATATCTTTAAGGGAACGGGCAATTTGTTCCTGTATTTTTTCAGCATTTAGTTTTTCCATGGCTTCCTGCAGGTCAAGTTGCATTTTCTGCCAGTCTTTTCCTTCAAGTTGCTCTTTCAATTTCATGGTAGCCTCATCCAGTTTTTTTAAGGTTTTGTCGAGGTCGCCTTTTATCACAGTTTTGTCTTCGTTGTTTCTCGCTTTTTTTTCTCTTTTAGGGAGGGTGTCGGTTTGCTGAGTGCCAGAATAGGTATTGGCACTGGCAGTATTGTACCAGCCAATGCTTGCGGCTCCAATAAGCATGATGCAAAATGCAAGCAGCAGGGCATTCCGTTTAGCAGGTTGTAGCATAATTGTCCGATTTTTTTGGTGAATAATTTACT
This sequence comes from Chitinophagaceae bacterium, assembly GCA_044223995.1. GTDB lineage: Bacteria > Bacteroidota > Bacteroidia > Chitinophagales > Chitinophagaceae > JACMLD01. The sequence goes on along the minus strand of JBGALE010000002.1, from coordinate 140,516 downwards.
TACGAATAGGTTCGTATAAAAATACGAGCATTTTCGTAAAATGTTGCACGGGCTATTTTGCTTTTTAAAATTTTAACAAATGCAGCGTGGGTGCTGCCTTCATGATAAGTTTAGAACAGCAAATAAATTTTGCAATGCTCCCGCCGGCAGCAGTTGAAGCGATAGGGGTTATGCAGAATTCACAACAAAGACAGTTTATACATCTGTACTTCCATCAGGTGGAAGGTTGGCCATAAAGTCGTCGATCTTCTGACCACCTTTTGCCAGCATGCCTTTCATTTCATTGGGGTCAAAATTCAATCCGCCAGGCCCGCCACCCAATGGTGCATCCGGGCGAATAATATAAATCTTCAGCGGCTTTTTGCCAGTAAAAGGATTATTGAAAGGAATATTAAAAAAGGAGTCGATATCGGCCTGTGGTACATTGGCATCCCTCATTTTCTTTTGCACCGCGGCAATATATCGCAGCGCCTTGTTGTATACGAGGGGAATTTTTACGTCGTTCACACCGACATCTGTTGTAAATATGTCAATTGTTTTTGTGAGTATGTTAAACGCGCTGTCGTACTGCACTTCATCAACCGTCTCTGCGGCAGGTGATAAAAGAATGGTATATATTTCTTCCGCACCAGCATCGATAGCTAATTGAATGCCTGCATATTCACGTACGCCACCATCCACATATTGGCGAAGCGGCAATGATCCTTTTTTTACTTCCATCGGTGGCATAAACACCGGCTGACAGGACGAAGCCATCACAGCCCGCCGCAATTCATCGGGGTTATTCAGTTTCATCACTTCATAGTCGGTTACCAGCGGCGCATCCTTGGTAGCAAAATAAACAGGCTGCCCGGTTTGCAGGCAGGTCGTAGCGAGGTATACTTCCTTATTCAATTGAAAAACCTGGTTGCAGCGGACGTCATTGTAGAATTGCTTAATAAGATTTCCCAGCGGCCTGGCATCAAATAATGAATCGCTGCCCAGCAACCGCGTAATGATATTTCCCTTTGTGATAATATTATCGGTCGTAACGGTCGTATATAATTGTTCCAGCAAACCGATCTCCTGCAGGGCGGCTAAAGGAGAGATAAGGGAACCTGTACTGGTACCTACAAAAATATCGAAAGTTATATCGGGAAAATTAGCTGCCAGGTTTTTAATCACCCCTACAGCAAATGCACCTTTGCATCCGCCGCCGCTAATTACCAATGCTCTTTTGGCCATGATGATATTTTTTAAAAATGAGTTATTGTAATGGATCGTCCGGACCATTTTTCTTTTTACGGGCCAGGTTAAAACCCACGCTCCACTGGAACCACCAGTAATTAAACTGGTATTCGCGGTGAATGGTCAGCCCGGTCAAAAGCAATTGCCCTATCTCGGCCTTGATGCCACCGCCCGCCAGCTTTTGTTTATCGGTGCCCCACAAATGTTCTGCTTCCAATTGCAGGTTTAGGATAGAACCAAGTTGCTTTACGTTGAGGGTGGATATTTTCCAGGAAAGTTTGGGGCCGAACAGGCCGGAAAATTTTTTTCCGGAGTATACCAAGCCTGCAGAAGCGCCGAAGCGCAGGTGTGCCGGAACCACCGTCACCTGTGGTACCACTTGTATACCGCCTACATAGAGGTCGGGTGAATATTTAAAATTGGTTGCCATACCCTGGTGTGCATTTGCATACACTACCCATCCTTTGGGAAATTCAGGATCTGACTGGCAATAAACGGAAAGAAACAATAGGATACCCGAGGTGGTAGTAATCAGTCGTCTCATCATAGTTGGTTTAATGCAGGTTGAAATTAGTCAAATAGGAAAGGGCTGCCAATACCTCAAACAGGTAATACGGATGTTCAATAAAAAAGCTGCCCGGTATATCGGGCAGCTTCCAGGTTTATATGTATAGGGTTTTATCAGCTTTTACGCCAGGCCCATTTCCACATTTCTTTCCAGGTGGCTTTTTTACCATACAGTAAGATGCCGGTACGATAAATCTTTGCACTCAGCCAGGTGGTCAGTAAAAATCCTGCAATGAGCAGGAGCATACTAAGGCCCAGTTGCCAATACGGAACAGTACCGGGCACACCAAACGGTATGCGCGCCATCATTACTATCGGTGAAAAGAATGGTATAATACTGCTCCAGGTAGCAAGGCTGCTTTCCGGGTGCGTAATGGCATTGATCATAATGATAATGGCAAGAACGATTGGCATGGTGATGGGGAACATCAGGCTCTGTGCATCCTGCGGATCTTCATTTACTGCACTGCCCACCGCTGCAAATAACGCGGCATAGAAGAGGTAACCAAACAGGAAATAGAATATAAAGCATCCTACGACCAGCCACCAGTTAACAGAAGATAATTCGTGCGAAGCTTTTGCCAAACCAATCATGGCTTCATTGCCCTGTATATTCATCTGGCCACCGGGCATAGATTTATTGGCTTCGTTTACCTGCTGTAATATATCGTGCGGTATTAAAGCGCCGATAATGCTCGAGAATACTGATATCAATATTATCCACATGAAAAACTGTGTCAGCCCCACAGCACCGATGCCAATAATTTTTCCCATCATCAGTTGAAATGGCTTGACAGATGATACCACGACTTCTGCAATGCGGTTGGTTTTTTCTTCCATGACGCCACGCATCACCATGGCGCCGTAAATAAAAAGCGTGATATAAATCAGGAAGCCTGCACCATAGCCAACCCCGTAGGCTGCTAATGAATTACCCTGCTCAACTTTGGAATCTTTTCCAATAACTTTTGGGTCTGCTATGATCTTATCAGCAATTGATCTGATCGAGTCAACCGTGGCATTACCACTGTGAAAGCGGCTCAGCAACAGATCGTTTTCAATTTCCTTTCTTATTTTATCGTTCACGGCATCCATAGCTATCACACCAAAATTTTTCTTAGACCACAGTTGCCATTTTTCTGTCCCGTTTAATTCAGTATGCGGCGCATACAGGATGGCAGTATAACCCTGTTGTTCAAAATTGGCAGTATCTGTTTTGGGGTTGAGGATAAATTTTATTGATTTCACACTGTCGACGGGTGTTTTAAATACACCCGAATTATCCAGTACAGCTATTTTTTCCTTGTCGGTATTTTTAATGGTGACAAACACGATGATACCAATGACAGCAGCAAACAGGATGGGTGTAAGAAAAGTAGACAGTATAAATGTTTTATTTCTTACCCTGGTTAGGTATTCTCTCTTTATAATTAGCCAAATCTTGTTCATAGAAGGATCTTTTAATAATTGTTGGTATTACTGTCCATTTACCGGGAAGAATTGTCTTGTTACAGAAGTGTTTTCCACCTGTTTGATAAAGATATCGTTCAAAGAAGGGAGGATTTCGTGAAATTCCCTGATGGCAACATTCTCGTGCATAAAATGCTGCAACACGTCATTGGTGGTATAATTGTCTTTGATTTTGACCACCAGTCCATTGTCTTCGCGGCTGGTCACTTCAAAGGCATTGCTTTGCAGTGAAGCCGGTACCGAACCCAGGCCGATATGGAATAGGTTTTCCTTGAATTGTTGTTTGATATCATACACTGTTCCGTCAAGTATCTTTTTCCCCTTGTTGACGAGGATGATTTGGTCGCATATTTCTTCTACTTCCGCCATACGGTGTGTACTGAAAATAATGGTGCATCCGCTTTTGGCCAGTTTAAATATTTCTTCTTTTATGAGGTTGGAATTGACCGGGTCGAGCCCGCTGAACGGTTCATCGAGAATGATCAGTTTAGGTTCGTGCAGTACTGTGATGACAAACTGGAGTTTTTGTCCCATCCCTTTACTGAGGTCTTCTACTTTTTTATTCCACCAGCTTTGCATTTCAAACTTTTCGAACCACACCTTTATCTTTTTCATGGTATCGGCCCTGCTCAAACCTTTTAACTGGGCCAGGTACATTGCCTGCTCACCAATTTTCATTTTCTTGTACAGTCCCCGTTCTTCGGGCATGTAACCAATGCGCAGGGCATCTTCTTCGGGGTTGAATTTTTTTCCTTCAAACAGGATTTCACCTTCGTCCGGGTAAAAAATCCCGGTGATCATCCTAAGCAATGTTGTTTTACCGGCGCCGTTGGGGCCAAGCAATCCAAAGATGGTTCCGGGTTTGATGGCAAAACTGATATCATCCACGGCTTTTTGCGATGAATAATATTTCTTCAGGTTTTTAACTTCCAGCAGGTTCATTGATGTTGGGATTAAAAGTCAAATGTACGGGCAGGATATAGTTGGGTGCGGATCAAAATTTCAAACGGTAAGCCGTATCGTTTTATTGGTCATCCGCCCACATTATTTTATTACATGCCAGCCATTATTTTTTTTTGCCTGCCAGTGATTTACTCATATCCCCAGGTGCAACTGCCCCAATAGCTTTGCCAGTTGGCCTTTTCGTCATTTTCGAGGCGGATCATCTTTACGGTGCTGAGCATCCATTTTCCTGTGGGCAGGACTTCAAAACTGCATTGACCATTTTCGCCGGTAGTAATATCAGTCTCCAGGGTTTGGTCGCCCACCCGGTGCCAGAGTTTGAGCAACTGGCCCGCCAGTAGTTGCTTTTTGAAATAAATTTTCACTTTCATCGAATCACCTTTTTTCAGGAAATAAGGGTTGGTGACTGGTACGATATCCAGTGGCAGATCGGTGGTATGACTGATGCTTTCGCTGGCTACGCCTACCTGCACCAGTGTTTTCACGCTGCGCTGGTAATACTCGCGGCCGGAACTGTCGAGTTCGTGGTGGGTGGTACGGTATTGCAAGGCATCATTCAATCCATCTTCTTTCAGGTAATCATTGAATTTTGCGCTGTCTAGCTGTATGAATGAATTGTTGGAATTGAAAGTCACCATGGCTGTGCCTTCATCGTAAATACCTAGCTGCAGCGAATCGCCTTTTTCATCACTTATTTGGTCGGAAAGATCGTCGTAAATATCGCCCAGGTATAGACGAAGGCTGTTTATTTTTTCACGGGAACCGCTCCAGTTCTGGCCTTCAAAATTTTCTCCCACCCAAAACCTGATGTTAATCGGTTCGCCACGCTGGTAAATAAATTTTTCCGGCTGCAGCCAGAACTCATGTGCGGGCAGTGATAGTACCAGCAGGGAAATTACAAGCAATAGAAAGGATTTTTTCATAGCAGGCAAGTATTGGCAGGAAGGAATTCTTTTTTATTTCAACAGTTCATCCATATTGCGGTTGTTGTCGATCTTCCCTTTTGCTTCCAGCATCCGCATGTCTTTGGCATCCTGCAAAAATTCTGAGGCAAATATAAATGCGTTGAGTTTTTCGTTTTTGCTGAAAATAATATCCTTGTTGCTCCCTTCCCATTCCTTCAGCCCCTGGTACATGTAAATAATATGGTCACCTGTTTCCATCACGCTGTTCATGTCGTGTGTATTGACAACGGTAGTGATATTGTATTCCACGGTGATTTCCTGGATCAGTTTGTCAATTACCATGGATGTTTGCGGATCGAGGCCGGAATTGGGCTCGTCGCAAAACAGGTATTTTGGATTGAGTACAATCGCACGTGCAATGCCCACCCGTTTTTTCATACCTCCGCTTATTTCTGCGGGAAATTTTTTATTCGCTTCTTCCAGGTTTACACGGTTCAATACTTCATTGACCCGTTTCAGTTTTTCATTGTATGTCCATGTGGTAAACATGTCCAGCGGGAACATGACGTTTTGCTGAACCGTCATACTGTCGAATAAGGCAGAACCCTGGAACAGCATTCCGATCTGTTGCCGTAGTTCTTTGCGCTGATCATCGTTCATCTCAGTAAAACTGATCCCCCCGTAAGAAATTTCCCCCTGGTCGGGTTCAAACAATCCCACGAGACATTTCATCAAAACAGTTTTGCCGCTGCCGCTGGTTCCAATAATAAGATTGCATTTGCCTGCCTGTAAGGTGGCGCTTACATCATCGAGCACGACCTTATCACCAAACGTTTTGCGTATGTTTTTGAATTCGATCATGATCAGGTTGCGGGATTGTTGAGTAATAATTGTGCCAGTACGTAGTCGGCCACCAGGATCATAATACAACTTACCACCACCGATTTTGTACTGGAGCGACCGATTTCCAATGCACCGCCTGTTACATAATAACCGTAATAAGCAGGTATGCTGGAAATGATAAACGCAAATGTATAAGCCTTTATCAATGCAAACCACACATTGTATGGCTGAAAATATTGTAACAAGCCCTGGTCATAAATATTGGCAGATAATATACCGGATGCCACACCGGCAATGCGTCCTCCGACGATACCCAGCACAGCGGAAATAACCACGAGCATGGGTATTACAATCAATGCAGCGAGTATCTTAGGCATCACGAGGTAGGCCTTGGTGTTGATACCCATAATTTCGAGTGCATCGATTTGCTCACTGACGCGCATATTGCCCAATTCACTGGCTATTTTGCTCCCCACCACACCAGCCAGTACAATACAAACAAGGGTAGGGGCGAATTCGAGTATCACTGTATCGCGGACAATCTGTGCAATGGTTGATTTTGGAATAACAGGGCTTACCAACTGGTAGGCGGTTTGTACCGCAGATACTGCACCCATAAAGAAAGAAATGATGACAACGATACCCAGGGAACCAATGCCCAGTTCAGAACACTGGTGCATGAATTCTTTCCAATATACTTTCATGTTTTCCGGTTTGGAAAACATTCCCTTCAGCATTAACAGGTAACGACCCAGTTCTGTAAATATGGTCATGGTAAAATTAAAGTGTAAATCAGCTATTGTTGACTGTAAAATAACTTAAAAAAGCGGAAGAAATGCAACTGAACTGTCCCCGCTGTTTTTTGATGTACAAACTGGCAGTCTTGATGGGCAATCGTTTAACCGCACTATATTTCCCTGCCGGTTTTCCTGAACCTTTTCCACCAGCGCGATTTTTTAATTGCTTCCTCGGTAGATGTTTTGCATTTTATCTGTGCATCAATGACGGCTACAAGTGCCATATTATAAATACTGCGCACGGAACTTCCTAACTGTAACACGTGTACAGGTTTTTTCAAACCGAGTAATATAGGCCCGATAGCATCTGCGTCTCCTACTTCTTTCATCAGGTTGTACGCCACGTTGCCTGCAGCCAGGTTCGGGAAAATTAACACGTTCACATCTTCATCCACCAGTTCACTGAATGGATAATTATCGCGCAATATTTCTTTATTGAAGGCTACACTTGCCTGCATTTCACCATCCACTATCAGCGATGGGTTTCTTTCCTTCACAATTCTTCTTGCTTCAGATACCAGCCTTGCTTCGGGCGAATTGCTGCTGCCAAAATTTGAATAGCTCAGCATGGCTACGCGGGGTACCATATTAAAATTCCTTACTTCCTTTGCCACCATCAGCGTGATATCTGCCAGTTCTTCAGCAGTTGGGTTAAAATTGACGGTTGTATCTGCCATAAACAATGGCCCCTTCTTGGTGAGCATTAAATACATGCCAGCAATTTTCTTGGTGCCTTCTTCTGTTCCTATTACCTGCAGTGCAGGGCGAATGGTATCGGCATAATTTTTTGTCAAACCGGAAATCATGGCATCGGCTTCGCCTGTTTCTACCATCATACAACCGAAATAAGTGCGGTCGCGCATCATCTTGGTGCTTTCATATAGATTTACGCCCCTGCGCTGCCGTTTCTTGAAAAACAGTTCGCCGTATTCCCTTCTCTTTTCATCAAACTCTTCCTGTTGCGGATCAATGATGGGAAAATCTTCCAGGTCGATGCTGTTGGCTTCTGCCAGTGCACGGATCTTTTTTTCATTGCCCAGCAGTATCGGGTATGCAATACCTTCATCAAAACAGATCTGCGCTGTTTTTAAAATCTTAGCATTGTCTGCTTCTGCAAATACCAATCGTTTTGGATCGCGGCGCGCTTTATTGCCAATGATGCGCAGCAACTGGTTATCCAAACCAAGTCGTTTGTTCAATTCAATGGCATAAGATTCCCAATTGGTGATATTTATTTGTGCAACGCCACTTTCAATAGCTGCTTTGGCCACTGCCGGTGCAACGGCTGACAGCAAACGCGGATCAACCGGTTTTGGAATAATATAGGTTGGTCCGAACGAAATATTTTTTTCATTATAAGCCATGTTCACAATATCAGGCACCGGTGTTTTGGCCAGTTCTGCCAAAGCTTTGACAGCCGCCAGTTTCATGGCTTCATTGATCTGTGTGGCGCGAACATCCAATGCACCGCGAAATATATAAGGGAAGCCCAGCACATTGTTTACCTGGTTGGGATAATCGCTGCGGCCGGTAGCCATAATAATATCCTTGCGTGCAGCAATGGCATCTTCATAGCTGATTTCCGGATCGGGATTGGCCATGGCAAATACAATAGGGTTTTTAGCCATTCCTTTTACCATCTCCTGTGTCAGTACATTACCAACACTTAGTCCAATAAACACATCGGCGTCTTTTAACGCTTCTGTAAGTGTGAGATCGGGTTTCTTATGCTGCGCAAATTTCTTTTTGTCTTCTTCCATGTCTTCCCGCATATCGTGCAATACGCCTTTACGGTCAAACATCGTAAAATTTTCATGTTTGGCACCGAGTGCTTCATACAGTTTGCAGCAGGCCATGGCAGCAGCGCCCGCACCATTCACCACAAACTTTGCCTTATCGATTTTTTTCTTCTGCAATTCCAGTGCATTCAGTAAAGCTGCAGAACTGATGATGGCCGTGCCATGCTGATCGTCGTGCATGACAGGTATCTTCATCGATTCGCGCAACTTCTTTTCAATATAGAAACATTCGGGCGCTTTGATGTCTTCGAGATTGATACCGCCAAACGTAGGTTCAAGGGCTTTGACGATCTGTACAAATTTTTCAGGATCCTTTTCGTTCAGCTCAATGTCAAATACATCGATGTCGGCAAATATTTTAAACAATACACCTTTTCCTTCCATGACTGGTTTACCGGCTTCGGGGCCAATATCACCCAGTCCGAGTACCGCTGTACCATTGCTGATCACGGCAACCAGGTTTCCCTTGGCAGTGTATTTGTAAACATTTTCAATATTGGCGGCGATTTCTTTGCAAGGCTCTGCAACACCGGGAGAGTAAGCCAGCGACAGATCGCGTTGTGTTTTTGTTTCTTTCGTGGGGACTACTTCTATCTTACCGGGTCTTCCTTTGGAATGGTATTCCAGTGCCTGTTCTTTTCGTAATTTTTGCTGCATAGGTTTCTGAATCTGGCGTGCAAATTACTAAAATGTGAATAGATGGAGTTTTATACTTCTTTGTTGCTTTGTTTCATCTATTCATTTATTGTATAACAGATAATTCAATATGTGACGGATACAGCGCTGATCGGTATATTCTTTGGGTAGCGGGAATAAAATCGGATTCTTTTGCTTCAAATATATTCGGAACATATCGCTGCGGATTGCGATCAATGATGGGAAACCAGCTGCTTTGTATCTGCACCATTATTTTATGCCCTTTTTTAAAAACATGGTTGATGCTGTGCAAGTCGATGGTGTAATTTTCCACTTTGTTGGGAACGATCGGTTCGGGTTTTTCATAGCTGTTGCGAAACCTGCCCCGAAAAACATCGTTGGCTATCATAAACTGGTATCCTCCCATTCTCGGCTCTTTCGGATATTGTTCGGGATAAACATCTATCAATTTTACGATCCAGTCTGCATCACTGCCGGTAGTAGCGGCAAATATTTTTGCGGTCAATGCGCCGGTAACCGTGATATCTTCTGTCAGCGTATTTGTTTCCCAACTCAGTACATCCGGGCGGTTTTGGACAAAACGCTGGTCTTCGGTCAGCCAGGTGTACCAGCGCGAACCCGGTCCATAAGTTTCTTCAATGGGCCTGCTGCGGTAGGGAACAGGATGTTTCGGGTCGGAAACATAACTGTCAAATGAATTATTGCCCGCAGATAAAGGTTTGTCGAATGATAATAAGCCAGCTTCCTGCATATAAATATTTTTCCTGACTGCTTCTTTTGGCGGCCAGGAAGAATAGGTTTTCCACTGGTTGGATCCTGTTTGAAAAGTAATAGCTTCCGCAAAATTGCCATCGCCTTTTCCCTTCAGGTGATAGGCAAACCATTTTGCCTGTATATTTTTCCGGAAATAAGTACCCGTGGCAGAGTCAAAATTGATGCGGCCCAGCCGGGAGCCATCGCCACCAGCCCAACCGCCATGGTTCCAGGGGCCGACAACAATATAATTTTTGTTGGCCCTGTCTTTCTTTTCCAATACCTCATATGTTTTTTGCGGACCGTAAAAATCTTCCTGGTCCCACCAACCCGCTACATTCATGATGTATACCCTTGGCGAATCGAGCCGGTAGCCAAGTCCCTGTTTTTGCCAGAATGCATCGTAATTGGGATGGGCAACGAAATCATTCCAGGAGGGAAGTTTTCCAAAAAAATATTTTTTATTGACGTTGGACAGTGGCCCCAGTTTCAAATACCAGGAATATGTATCGTAGGTACCAAACGGAAACAATGAATCTGTTTTAGTGGCTTCTTCCATGAATGCATATTCAAAACCATAACTCAGCCTGAAAGCGCCATTGTGGTGAAAGTCGTCGCCGATATACATATCTGCCGGAGTAGCCTGTTCGGAAACCGCTACCAGTGCAGGATGCGGGTCGACTGCACCCATAACGGTGGTCCATCCATCATAGGAAATGCCATACATGCCCGCTTTGCCATTGTTGTTCGGGACATTTTTCAATAGCCAATCGAAAGTGTCGTAGGTATCGGTGCTTTCGTCAATAGCCTTTGGATCTTGTTTATTGCGGGAGAAACGCTGCATTTCAAATTTGCCTTCGCTTTTATAACGGCCACGGATATCCTGGAAAACAAAAATATATCCCTCGCGTGCCATATCTCTCACATAATCGGTTTTTTCCGGCGGGACCTGGTCGCTGACACCATAGGGAGTTCTGAGTAAAAGGAAGGGTAATTTATCGGTATTATTTTTTGGTGTAAAAATGACGGTGTTTAATTTAATACCATCACGCATGGTAATCATCAGTTCCTGCCGGTCGTAGCTGATATCGGTTTGCTGGGCAATTGATAGAGTACCAGTAAATATAAATGAAATGAGCAGGAAGGTGCGCAGCAGCTTATTCATAAAACAGTTGTTGTTGTGAGCAGGGTGTTGACAACTGAATTTACTCAATATTTATGAAAACAGCTTTGTTTACGCACCGGGTTGTAACGAGCTACCGATAACGGCCATCATGCCCATACCTACTTCAATGGCATCTTCGTCAATATTAAAGGTAGGTGTATGTACGCCGGAAGTAATTCCTTTTGCAACATTCATCACACCGAGCCGGTAAAAACAACCGGGTATTAACTGTGAGTAGTAACCGAAATCTTCGGCGCCCATGCGCAATTCAGTTGTATCAATATTTTCTTTGCCCATAAACTGTTCGGCCATCGCTCTTGCATTGTCGTTGAGCTGTTCGTTATTATATACCGCGGGATAGCCAACATCAATATGCAGGTCCAAGTCGGCACCCATGCTTTCCACCACACCTTTTGATATTTTACGGATAAGATCATGTGCCTTGAAACGCCAATCTTCGTCCATGGCGCGGAAAGTACCCATCAACTTTACTTCACTGGGAATGACATTGGTGGTATGTCCTCCCTGGAAAGATGTAATCGACAATACGGATGCCTGGTGCGGGTCGCGGTTGCGGCTGATGATCTGCTGCAATGCAATGATGAGGTGTGATGCGATTAAAATGGTATCTGCAGTTAGTTGCGGTGCAGCAGCATGACCGCCCTTGCTTTTAATGGTGAAATACAATTCATCGGCGCTGGCCATTACCTTACCGCCCCTGAAACTTAATTTCCCCGTTGCGAGACCGGGATGTACATGTAATCCAACAATGGACTGTGGCGCCGGGTTTTGCAATACACCTTCTTTTATCAGCAGGCTGGCGCCACCGGGGTTGCGTTCTTCCCCCGGCTGAAAAATTAATTTGATGGTGCCTTCCCAGTTGTCCTTTAATTCATTCAAAATTTTTGAGGCACCCAGTAATATACTGGTGTGTACATCGTGACCGCAGGCATGCATGATGCCTTCGTTGACGGATTTATAGGAAACCGCATTTTCTTCCTTAATAGGCAAAGCATCCATGTCTGCGCGCAATGCAATGGTTCTTTTTTCCGGGTTTTTACCTTTTATTAGTCCAATAACGCCAGTGGTGGCCATGATAGTGAAAGGTATATCCATGGACTGGAGTTGCTGCTGTATATAGGAAGAAGTATTGTATTCCTGGTAGCTCAGTTCGGGATGAGCATGCAAATGATGACGAACAGCGATGAAATCCGGTGCGTATTTTTTTGCCAGTTGCCTGATTTGTTCCTGCAGCATAATTGAAATTAAATTGATAAAAGCCGCACAAAAGTAAAAAATCCATCCGGTACTGCACCGAATGGATTCTTTATTAAGGTTTTGCTACAGAAAATTAATTGAGCGAATCCAGTTTTTCAGGTTTTATTTCAATGATATCACGGATCAGGAACACATTTCCGGGAAACTGTTTGGACAATACTTTAATGTATTCATCTGCTTCTTCCTTGTCTTTGAAATTGCCCACACGCAGGCGGAAATAAGGTGATTGGTATATTAAGTATGCTTTCAATTCGGGATAAAGCTGGTACACTTTTGTTTTGGCGGAAATAGCCGCGTTCCTATCGCTGGTATTAATCACCTGGATGCGAAAGCCTGGTACGTTGCGCCTTGATTCACGGGTCGTTTCCTCATTGATCTGTGCCTGCTTTTTTACCAGCAGGGCCAGCCTGGGGTCTTTATGGATAACAATAGAAGAAGTGGAGTCCACCTGAGCCATTGCAACAGATATGAGTCCGCTGCAGAAAGCGAGTAAGAATAATTTTTTCATAAAACCGTCCGTTGAGTTCATAACAAATCAAAATTGCTGCCAGAAATCAATAACCTTCTGTTACAGTTGTTCCGCCCTCCTTCACAATGGCCACACTGGCGCTGCACCCCAGCCTGCTGGCACCCGCTTCCACCAATTGTTTGGCAAAAGCATAGTTCCTGATACCGCCAGATGCTTTTATTTTTACCTGAGACGGCAAATGGGTGCGCATCAGTTGCACTGCTTCCACCGAAGCGCCTTTTTCCGCATAGCCGGTGGATGTTTTCATATAATCAATACCCAGCGGTCCAAGTTCTTTGCAACAGGTAATGATCTCTTCTGTACTGAGTATGCCGCTTTCTATGATGAGTTTGAATACCTTGTTTTTATTGTGGATGACTTCTGCTGCCAGCCTGACTTCTTTTTTCAGGAAATCCCAGTCCTTCATGCGCAATGCAATAAGGTTGATAACCATATCCAGTTCATCGGCACCATCCACCAATGCCAGTACTGATTCGGCTACTTTGGCTTCTGTGGCGGAGTAACCAAAAGGAAAACCTATCACCGTAGCAATATGAACACTGGTAGGTGCTAAAATAGTTTTTACTCTTTTTACAAAAGGAGGAGGTACACAGACAGCAGCAAAACCGTATTCCACCGCTTCGCTGCACAATTGCTCTGCCTCCAGCAATGAGGTAGTTGGTTTTAGAATGGTGTGATCGATATAAGGGGCAATATTCATGATATGCGAATGTATAATTTTAATGTGTTTTTAATGCTGCATAATATAAGTGCTGTACAAGTGAGTGACACAACCACGGCTGCTTCAGGGTATAAATGCTGGCAAACAGCTTTTCATTTTAATTTTTGGCCGCTAGTCAATTTAATGTGCCCAAGTTACCTCATTTCCTTAATTTCATTGCGTAACCAATGAGTTCTAATAAAACCCAGGAATAACATGAGAAAACGACTCTTTCCCCCGGGAGGGCAACTATGGATGCTCTTCCTAAGTTTCTTTTTTTTACAGCCACTGATGGCACAAACTACTTTCCCGGTAAATGGTGTAGCAAGCCCTTCGACAGGTGCCTATGCTTTTACCAATGCCACCATTGTGAAGGATGGACAAACAACGCTGACTGGCGCCACGCTGGTCATTCGTGATGGAAAGATTACCGCTGTTGGTAATAACATCACTGTTCCAAAAGATGCGGTGGTAGTGGATTGTAATGGCAAGTATATTTATCCGTCATTTATTGATTTGTACAGTGATTATGGTATCACTGCGCCACAGCGTACGGCCGGTGGATTTAATTTTGGTGGTCCTGCACAGTTAACCTCCAATCAAAAAGGTGCATTTGGCTGGAACCAGGCCATCCGCAGTGATGTGAATGGTGCCAGTATTTTTGTATCGGACGATGCCAAGGCAAAACCATTTCGTGATGCAGGCTTTGGTACAGTACTCACGCACCAGAAAGATGGTATTGCACGAGGTACCGGTGTATTGGTTACGTTGTCAGGCGAAAAAGAGAACCTGGTGATAGTAAAAGAAAAAGCTTCTGCACATTATTCATTGAACAAAGGTGCGTCCACACAATCTTATCCCAGCAGTGTGATGGGCTCCATTGCATTGTTAAGGCAAACTTATTTGGATGCGCAATGGTATAAAAGCAATCCTTCTGCAGAAGGCGTTAATATTACTTTGAAGGCGTTTAATGAAACGCAAAACCTGCCGCAGATTTTTGAAGGCAACGATAAGTGGACTGATTTGCGCGGCGATCGCATCGGCGATGAATTCGGTGTGCAATATATTATTAAGGCTGGTGGCAATGAATACCAACGCATCAGTGAAATTGCTGCTACCAAGGCTGCTTATATTTTACCACTGAATTATCCCCAGGCCATGGATGTGGAAGATCCCAACGATGCTCGTTTTGTATCGCTGGCCGATATGAAACACTGGGAACTGGCGCCGGGCAATCCTGCTGCTTTTGAAAAAGCGAATATTCCTTTTTGTTTTACTACCGCAGATTTGCGCGATACCAAGCAATTCATGACCAACCTGCGCAAGGCATTTGATTTCGGCCTGAGTGAAAACAAGGCATTTGATGCACTGACAAAAACACCGGCCACCTTATTGGGTGTGTATGATAAAGTGGGCAGCCTCGATGCGGGAAAACTGGCAAATTTTCTTATCACCTCTGGTCCCATCTTCAATGAAAAAACAGTTATTTATCAAAACTGGGTACAGGGAAATAAATATGCTGTCAATGAAAGTGGTTGGAATAATATTGCTGGCACCTATAACCTGTCAATAAAAAACAGCAGCGGTTCAACACTTAACTATACGCTTGATGTAAAAAGCGCCAGTGCTGCAAACGTGATTGGAAAAGACACACTCACCGGTAAATTCAGTTATGATGGAAAGCTTGTAAAACTTAGTTTCTCCACCAGGCCACAGCGCAGACTTGAAGGTGCTGGTATGCCACCCGGTGGTGGTTTCCAGGGAGGAGGTGGAAGAGGTGGTGGCAGTACCATTCGCCTCAGTGGTGTAAGCAATGGAAATACCTGGCAGGGTAACGGTGAAGATACTGCAGGTGGTAAAGTGTGGTGGACTGCAACTTTTGTAAAAGCTGCTGTTGAGAAAGCAGACAGCTCACGCAGAAAGTTCCCGCCGCGTGTTGGAAAAGTTACTTATCCGTTTGATGGTTATGGCTGGGAAGAAATGCCCAAACAGGAAACCATCCTGATTAAAAATGCAACGGTGTGGACGAGTGAAAAAGAAGGAAAACTGGAAGGAACAGATGTATTGATCAAAGGAGGGAAAATTGTACAAATAGGGAAAAATTTATCAGATGCCACAGCACGCGTGATTGATGGAACCGGCAAACATGTAACTGCCGGTATCATTGACGAACACTCACATATTGCTGCATCATCCATCAATGAAGGGGCACAATCGGTTACTTCTGAAGTAAGGATTGGCGACAACCTCAATCCGGATGATATCAATATTTACCGCCAGTTAAGCGGTGGTGTTACATCTTCTCATATCCTGCATGGCTCTGCCAACAGCATTGGCGGACAAACTCAACTGATAAAACTTCGCTGGGGTGCCAACGATGACGATCTCAAATTCAAAAACTGGGATCCCTTTATCAAGTTTGCATTGGGTGAAAACGTAAAACGTACTACTGCCACACAAGGCAATAACCGCTTCCCCGATACGCGTATGGGTGTGGAAGAAGTATTTATGGATGCATTTCAGCGTGCGAGTGATTATCAAAACGCCTGGAAGGAAGCAGATGCCAATAACAAGAAAAAAGGTGCGGCTCCCATTACCGTGCGAAGGGATCTGGAACTGGATGCACTGGTGGAAATCATGAACAAAAAGCGTTTTATTACCTGTCACTCTTATGTGCAAAGTGAAATCACAGCACTGATGCGCGTGGTGGAGAAATTTGGTTTCCGTGTCAATACATTTACGCATATCCTGGAAGGTTATAAAGTGGCCGACAAAATGAAGGAACATGGCGCCAGCGCTTCTACATTCTCCGACTGGTGGTATTATAAAAACGAAGTGATTGATGCCATTCCATACAATGCTACTATCATGCAGCGTGTAGGACTCAATGTTTGTATTAATTCAGATGATGCAGAGATGGCGCGCCGCCTGAACCAGGAAGCTGCCAAAAGCGTGAAATATGGTGGTATGGGTGAAGAAGATGCATTGAAAATGGTAACCATCAACCCGGCTGTTGCACTGCATGTATCCGACAGAGTCGGCAGTATCAAAGCAGGTAAAGATGCTGACATCGTTGTTTGGAGCGACAATCCCCTGAGTATTTATGCAAAGGCAGAAAAAACAATCGTAGATGGTATTGTTTATTTTGATCGCGATCGCGACCAGCAATTGCGCAAGCAGATTGCCGCTGAAAGAAACAGGCTGGTGCAAAAATTACTGGCAGAAAAAAGAACGGGTTCACCGATGTCTCCCGCCACACCCAGCTTCCAGGTAATACTCAGTTGCGGCGATCATGAACACCATGACGGATTGATAACTGTAGACATCAGTGATGACGAAAATTCAAACAAATAAAACTGGTCAGACATGAAAAAAATAATTTTTAATATAAGTTGCCTGTTGCTGACAACGATGGCCGGTTTTGCACAGGAAGATGTTTATCCGGCAGGTCCTTCGAAGGGACTTATCTTCATCACCCATGCCACCATACACGTAGGCAATGGCCAGGTGATTAATAATGGAACGATTAAAATCAATAATGGAAAAATAGAGCAGGTAGGTGCAGGCATTGCGGTCCCTTCGGGCGACGCAAAAGTGTATGATGCAAAGGGAAAACAAGTGTATCCGGGATTGATATTACCATACACCGATCTCGGTCTGAAAGAAATTGCCAATGGCGTGCGGGGCAGTAATGACTATGCCGAAATAGGCGAATTCAACCCAAGTGTGCGATCCATTGTTGCCTATAATACCGATTCAAAAGTCATTAATACATTAAAGGCAAACGGAATCCTGCTTGCCGGCGTGGCACCCCAGGGTGGTGTTATCAGCGGGTCATCATCTGTTGTGCAACTCGATGCATGGAACTGGGAAGATGCTGCATACCGCATGGATGGGGGTATACATATCAATATGCCAAGTTTTATTGTTCGCTTTGGAAGAAGGGGTGGGTTCCCTGGATTTCCCGGGGCAGCACAACCACCAGCCGATCCATCACGGGAGGCGCTGGAAAAAGTGGCAGAAATAAAAACTTTTTTCAGGGAAGCAAAAGCATATCTCGGTGAAACTACGCACAAGGAAACCAACCTGAAGTATGAAGCTGTGAAAGGTTTGTTTGACAAAAAACAAAAATTGTTTGTACACGGCGACCAGGTTAAGCAAATGCTGGTAGCCATCGATTTTGTACAGGAATTTGGTTTTGATGTCGTGATAGTGGGTGGCAGCGAAAGCTGGCAGATTGCAGATTTATTAAAGCAAAATAACATTGCTATTATACTGGGACAGGAACACAGCCTGCCGTCAACTGAGGACGATGATGTGGATCAGCCGTATAAAACACCTGCCATGTTGCAGAAAGCTGGTGTGTTGTTTGCGCTCAATGACGAACACGATGAAAGCCGTTACCGCAACCTTTCCTTCAATGCAGGTACCGCTGCTGCTTATGGTTTGGGCAAGGAAGAGGCGCTCCAGGCAATTACTTTAAATGCAGCAAAAATTTTAGGAGTAGACGATAAAACAGGTTCTATTGAAGCTGGTAAGGATGCCAATATCGTTATTTGTGATGGCGATATACTGGATATGAAGAGCAGTGTGGTGACGGATGCATTTATCCAGGGAAGAAAGGTGGATCTGAACAATAAGCAGAAACAATTGAACGAGCGGTATAAGTACAAATATGGGTTGAAATAATTGTTATTGGTACTTATAATCAAAAACCCCGGAAATCTTCCGGGGTTTTTACTGATGTAATGAAAATGTTTTATTGGAAACTGTATCTTATCTGTGCGCCGATATTTCTGCCCGGTTCGCGTATATCAATAGTCTTTACCAGTGACAAATGATTGAAGTAACCTTTGTTGAACAGGTTGGTACAAAAAGCCACGATATTCCAGCGGTTGTGTTTTCCGAATGGTGCTGTTGTTCCAATAAAAAGATCAGCCAGGAAATAACCGTCTGTTGCTTCTTCAAACTGTGCTACTTTGCTTTGTTTGCCATATACGCTGGTTTGCAATGTTACATACGATTGTTTCCAGCTTCCCATGTTTTCTTTCTTAAAAGTTAAACCGGTAATAACTTTGGTGGCTGGTATGTACGGTAAGTCGCCGGCACTGCTGGTCAGCATGCCGCGCACAAGCCCCGCGCGTACAAATCCTTCAAACCATTTTGCATCGGATGGATGTAATTGGAAGCCGAGTTCCAGTCCATTAATGTTTGCATCGTGCTGCGTCCAGCGGTAAATACGCAAACCTTTTACGCTGTCAGCCGTTGGATTGATATAAATATAGTCCCTGATGTGATTGAGGTACCCATTGAGCGATACGCTTACATTGGCATTGTCATATTGTATGGTTCCATCTACCTCCACATTTTTCTCCATCGATAAATTGTTATCACCTGCTTCAAAACGGTAAGTGCCTTCGTGTTTACCGAATGCTGCGAGTTGTGCATAGTTGGGTGCTGTATAACCGGTGGAGCTGTTTACTTTAAAGGTCAGTTCAGGATTTGCATGATACACAACGCCAAGATTGGCAGAGAAAGGTGTATAATTTCTTTTAATGGCCTGCGCCGGACGTGGGATGGCTGGGTTAAACGTATCCGGTATGGCGGCATTGGTAGTAAACATATTCAACTGGTGCTGATCAACGCGTACACCTGCCAGTAAACTCCAGTTGTCAACATTTACATGAGAAATAAAATAAGCACCTACCGTTCCGATGTGCGCATCGGGTACGAGTACAATATTTCCGTCGTTTTTATTATCCTGGTAAAATCCCTGTACACCAACAGTAAAACCGGCCGGTTTGTTTTTATTCGCGATCCACTGAAGATCGGCGGTAAATGTCTGGAGATTTAAACCTACGCCTAAAAATTTCGATTTGGGCAATGCTCCCGGTTCAAACTCTTTTCTTGCATTGTACTGGTATCCCGCGTTCACCACAAATTCATTGTTACCGGAAGTAAAATTATTTTGTGTACTGATGATATGTGTGGTCACATCCTGGTAAGGCGCTTCCATTTCATAATCACGCTCCGGTGTTTGGTTAGGATTGTTTACCTGGTCCTGGCTTTCATCTTCGATAATGCCCAGCAACTGGTGGTAGAGGTTATAACTAAACTGGTGTGTCCTTTTTTCTTTTCTCACGCCAATTGTTCCTGTGACTGCGAGGTTGGTATATTTTGAATTTGGCGCCAAAGGTTTGTCTTCCTTCACTGCATTGGCTGGTTCTTCTCCTTCGCCCTGCACATACGCCGCATGCATTTGATAGGTTGCGTACGCGGAGTAAAACAATTCTTTCTTACTGCCACGCACACCCGCTTTCAAATCTCCGCCCATGCTGTTACCAAAAAACCCCAGTTGTACAAAACCATTGAGCTTTTCATTGATACCAGGTAATGTTTGATGCAGGAGTATGGCACCGCCCATCGTATTGGGTCCATACAGCAATGCAGCAGGTCCGTTAATGACTTCTACTTTGTCAAAACCATTGTCCGAAATTCCAATATCATGGCGATCGTCCCAGGTCTGGTTGTCAATCCGCACACCTTGTGCAAACAATTGTACATGGTTAAAGGAAAGCCCACGTATCAAAGGTTTGTTGATAGCACCGCCGGCACTGATACTACTGACTGATGGCAATTGTGTTAATTGTTGCATCAGTTGTGTACGCGGTGTTTTGCGAAGGCCATTCAGGTTAACAGCTTCTATATTGTATGGAATATTTTTATAAGGTTGTTTTCCGAGCGGTGTAATGAATACGGTATCAAATTGCCGGACAAATGGAGAAACACTGTCTTGCTTTGTTTGTGAAAAAGAAACAAATGAAAGAATCAGTGGCAGGGCCACCAGGATTTTTTTCATAACGGGATATATTAGAATGAAGTAATCGCACCCGGTAATACCGGGATGCATGCTGCGAACCATTGTTTTCTGGAAATTTATGAACGATGGTCAGGCGGCTGCGAAGGCCCGTCAGCAGAAAAAGAAGGAATATATTGCTTTGGGTCAGCAAAGAATAACTCTTTTGGGGACAGCAGGTAGTTGGTGGCAGGTTTGTCAACTTTCGCTGTGTACAATTTCGACAGCCATTTATAGAAATTTACATCACGTAGCGGATGCGATCCGTTGTCCTTCGTTAGCTGTTTTTGAATATTGTTATACAGCTCCATCCATTTTGTTTCGCGGCTGTCTTTATCGACCTTTAGCAGTACCTCATTGCCGTTAACTTTCATGTCGCTGATATCGTACAAAACACCCTGCCATAGCAATTCGCGATCGTCTTGTTTTGCGCGTAAAAAAGTGGTAATATCTGTTTTAATTTCCAATTCGGGATCGTTACGGTGATTGCCGGACCGAATACGTACCTGGCTGTAGCAGATGGCGTGAATAATGGGCTTGTAAAAATACCAGGACAATGTTCCTGCCTGGAAGGCAACATACACCAGCAGCAGTATGACAACACTTGCTTTTCGCATACAGTCTCAGTAGACACAAAAATAGACTATTATGCCATACAAAACTTGGCCGCGAGGGAGCTTACCGGTTCTTTTCCTTTTCCTGTTGCCACAAAATCAGGCAGGCCGTAACAATAATAATGTTCTTCATAATATACTGACCCACCAGCGTAAATCCATATGGTACAAACTTAAATGACACGGAAGGAAAGAACAATAGAGGGGTGAATGTACAGGCCATATGGATAAATACAGAAATCAATGCAGGTTTCAGCCATTTACCAGTTATCAGTAACAGGCCAATCGCACATTCCCAGCCGGCGAGTAATAGCAGGTTGGTATGATCAGACAATAATCCAAATGTGAGTTTGGCGATGGTCTTTGCGGCAAGATCTTCTGCAGGACTATAACCGTGAAAGAATTTCAGCGCGCCAAACCAGGTATAAACAATACCGATACTGATGCGTAAAAGGATGAGGTACTTGTTGCTAACGGGATAGGAGATGGTCTTGGCCATAATCAGTTGTTATTGGTAAAGAAATGGCGGGTAAATTATGTTTATAGGCAAACGGGCCACCTGATTTTCGTCATGGATGTATTTGATATTAATCAGCAATAAAAAAGCATCACATGTGTGATGCTGTATAAATAATTTGAAATGAACGGCTTTCTGCTATGCGTCTTTTCCGTGGCAATTCTTGTATTTCTTACCGCTCCCGCAGGGACAAGGATCATTACGGCCGATTTTTGGGCCCACTTTTACCGGTTCCTGTTTTACAGCCGCGCCTGATGGATCATAATAATCTTTTTCATTGGCAGCATAGTCTTCGCCTGCTGCTTCAATGGCTTCTTTGTTTGCCTGCAGCCTGCTCATATCTGTTTTTTGTTCGCGGCCTTCGCGGATAGGAGCATTGTTTTGTTCCATGGGGATGGCACAATGGCAAAGGAAGCTAACGATGTCTTTATTGACTTCGCTGTCCATCTGGCGGAAAATATCAAATGCTTCTACTTTATAAATAACCAGCGGATCTTTTTGTTCGAGATAAGCTGTTTGTACACTTTGTTTGAGATCATCCATCCTGCGCAGGTGTTCTTTCCATGCGTCGTCGATAATGACGAGGTTGATGGTCTTTTCCAATGCATTGACCAAATCCTTTCCTTCTGTGCCCAGTGTTTTTTGCATGTTGGCCAATACCTGTATGCCTTTTCTTCCATCAGTAAATGGAACAACAACATTTTCGATGTGATTGCCCTGTGTAAGACGGATATTTTTGAATACAGGAATGGAACTCCTGGCCAGTTCTTCCATTTTGTGCTGATAACCGGTAATGGCTTCCTGGTATAATTTTTCAATAACCTCAGCAGCATTTCCTTTTTCCAATTCTTCTTTTGTAATTGTCGTATCCATTCCGAAGTTAACAATCACTGCCAGTTTGAAACCTTCAAAATCTTCCTGCTCGCGGAAAGAATTTACCAGCCCTTCTGCTACGGTATAAAATGCATTGTCCAAATCAAGTGCGAGGCGTTCACCAAACAAGGCGTGGTTGCGTTTTTCATATACCACTTTGCGTTGTTTGTTCATCACATCATCGTATTCGAGCAAACGCTTGCGTATACCAAAGTTGTTTTCTTCCACTTTCTTCTGTGCGCGTTCAATGGATTTGGTGATCATACTGTGCTGGATCACTTCTCCTTCCTTATAACCAAAGCGGTCCATCAAACCTGCAATACGATCGCTTCCAAACAAACGCATCAGTTCATCTTCCAGCGACACATAAAACTGTGAAGTGCCAGGATCACCCTGGCGGCCGGCACGACCGCGCAACTGCCTGTCTACACGACGGCTTTCATGGCGCTCCGTACCAATGATGGCGAGACCGCCAGCATCTTTCACGCCCGGCCCGAGTTTGATATCTGTACCACGCCCGGCCATATTCGTAGCAATAGTAATAGCGCCTGCCAAACCGGCTTCTGCCACCACCTGTGCTTCACGCGCATGCTGTTTTGCATTCAATACATTGTGCGGAATTTTTTTACCGTGCAGCATTTTACTCAGCAATTCACTTACTTCCACATTGGTTGTACCAACCAGCACGGGCCTGCCTGCATTGCGCAATGCTTCGATTTCGTCGATGACAGCCTTGTATTTTTCACGCTTGGTTTTATAAACAAGATCCTGGCTGTCCTTACGTATTGCCGGAACATTTGTTGGAATGGTTACCACATCAAGTTTATAGATATCCCACAATTCTGCTGCTTCTGTTTCCGCTGTACCGGTCATACCAGCCAGCTTATGGTACATACGGAAATAGTTTTGCAGGGTAATGGTAGCATAGGTTTGTGTAGCGGCTTCAATCTTCACGTTTTCCTTTGCTTCAATCGCCTGGTGCAAGCCATCGCTGTAACGTCGCCCATCAAGGATACGGCCGGTTTGTTCATCTACAATCTTTACCTGCCCATCCATCACCACGTATTCAATATCCTTGTCGAACAGGGTATATGCCTTTAATAACTGCTGAACGGTATGTATGCGATCAGCTTTAATAGAGTATTCATTCAAAATTGCTTCCTTGCGGTGAAGTTTCTGATCTGCATCAAGTGTTGTGTCTTTGTCCAGTTCGCCCAGTTTGACAGCGATATCCGGTAATACAAAGAATTCAGAATCTTCCCCGCTCTTTGTTATCATGGAAAGGCCTTTATCTGTCAGGTCGACCTGGTTATTTTTTTCATCGATGTGGAAATACAATTCCTCATCAACTTTTGGCATTTCCTTTTGCTGATCTGCGAGGTAATAGTTTTCCGCTTTTTGCAGCTTTACTTTGATGCCGGGTTCACTGAGGAATTTGATCAAAGCACTGTTCTTTGGCAGGCCGCGATAGGCGCGCATAAGGGCTAGGCCACCATCTTTTGGATCGTCGTTTCCCTCTGCAAACTTTTTCTTTGCTTCAATTAAAAATTTATTGGCCACCTGTCTTTGTGCCTCGAACAATTGCAATACACGTGGCTTTAGAATGTGGTACTGCTGATCATCGCCCTTGGGAACAGGTCCTGATATAATCAAAGGTGTCCTCGCATCATCGATCAATACACTGTCCACCTCATCCACCATCGCGTAGTGATGTTTCCGTTGTACCATTTCGTCCGGGCTGTGTACCATATTATCGCGGAGGTAATCGAAACCAAATTCGTTGTTGGTACCATAGGTAATATCAGCGTGATATGCTTTACGCCTGTCTTCGCTGTTGGGCTGGTGTTTATCGATACAATCCACGGTCAAACCCAGCCACTCAAAAATAGTTCCATTCCATTCACTGTCACGGCGGGCGAGGTAATCATTCACAGTAACAATATGTACTCCCTCTCCGGCCAGCGCATTCAGGTAAGCAGGCAATGTAGATACCAGTGTTTTACCTTCACCGGTCGCCATCTCAGAAATTTTTCCGGAATGTAAAACCGCACCACCAATCAACTGTACATCGTAATGTACCATGTTCCAGGTTACTTCTCCACCACCTGCGGTCCATGAATTTTTAAAAATGGAATTATTTCCTTCAATGCGTACATAATCCTTTTTTACACTCAATGCCTTATCCATTTCAGTAGCGGTGGAAACCATTTCAGCGCTTTCCTTGAACCGACGGGCAGTTTCCTTTACCACTGCAAATGCTTCCGGTAAAATTTCTTTCAGCGCTACTTCAATCTGCTCATCGCGTTCCTTTACCAGTTTATCAATTTCCTGGTAGGCAATATCCCTGGATTGCATCTCACTCGCGGGCAGGTTTTCTGCATCTTCCTTTTGTTTTGCAATTGTGGCGTCTATTTCCGAAAGGTGCTGTTTGATTCGTTGTTTAAATTCCGCAGTTTTTGAACGAAGTACATCGTTGGAGAGCGACTGGTAACTATTAAAATGCTGGTTTATTTTTTCGACAACAGGTGTAATTAACTTCACGTCCTTTTCCGACTTGTTTCCTCCGAATAATTTTGAAATAAAACCTATCATAATCTGTGGTTATATGGTATATACTTTTTTCCCTCTGTAAGGGAATATTCAGGCTGTCAACTATGATGCTACAATAAAAAAATAGACAAATTGACAGGACGGCAAAGGTAAGAAATCAAAACGGAGTTTGGACTGGTTTAAAATCTGTTCTGTTCGTTAAAAAAGGACAGGGGTTGACGCCTTTTTTCATGGGTTTTTATTGTTATCTGACATGCCGGATGGCACCTGTTTCAAAAGTTACTATGCACGGAAGGATTTTGACAACTATATGGCACTCTTCAGGAAGCTGGTAAAGTCGTTTACAGGACCGCAGTCTTTATAAACAGGGCTATTTACCATTGTCTTAACGAACTTTATTGCAGCAAGCGGTATTAAACCAAAACCCCACCGAATATGAAAGTAGTTTTGGCAGTATTGTTTTTCAGTGCAGCAATTTTGGCCATACAAAGCTGCACCAGCAATGAAATTGGCAACAGCAAAGATGTAAACCCTGAAACGGTATTTGTCGGTTACAATGTTTCCTATACCGATGGCACAGACAGCCTGGAATGTACTGCACAATTCAGGTTTGCGGGCCAAAACGGCACCACACTGGTACTCACCGATCCATCTGCCATCCGGCTCGACGGAAAGAAACTGGCTGTTGACAGTACTGAATTTGACGGCGCTTTTTACCGTTATACCTCCAAACCCGATGCATTTTCAGGTAACCACGAGTGGGAGTACACGGATATCAATAACAGGACATATAAAGAATCATTCAGTTTTCAGCCCATTCATTTTCTTACCAGCCTGCCTGCCACCATTTCAAAAAAAGATCTGGAATTTAAATGGCAAAACGGAACAGCCGGGCAAATGCTGAAACTGGAGATAACCGATACTGCATCGGCCACGCCTGATATCCGGCATACATTGGATGCTTCCGCCGACCATATACTGATAACTGCTGCTGAACTAAAGAGCCTGGATAACGGGCCGCTCTATATCAAGTTCCTGGTGGAAACAGAAAGACCTCTTAAAAACGCGCCCCGCGAAGGCGGTACGTTCATTTTTAATTATATGGTCAAACAGTTTGAAGCCTCCCTGGCCGACTAGTCCCGGGGAGTTCCCAAGCCTGTTTCCACAATTTTAAAATCCGGATGGAATTTCAGCTTCGTTCCGTTACCTTTGCGGCCGGAAAAGGAAGGGTTATACCGGTGGTTTACATACACGGTTATTCACCCGGTTTCGGTAACTACAATAACAATCTTTCAATAGTATGAGTGGTGCTTTAAAAGAAGTTCGCAACCGAATCAAATCGGTACAAAGTACACAGCAGATTACCAAAGCAATGAAAATGGTGAGTGCCGCTAAATTGCGCCGCGCCCAGGATGCCATTACCCAGATGCGCCCATATGCCCGTAAACTGCAGGAAATGCTCAGCAATATCGTAAGCAACAGCGATGGGGAATCCGGTGGTTCTTTGTCAGTGGAACGTCCTGTTGAAAAAGTATTGTTTATTGTTATAACCAGCGATCGCGGACTGGCTGGTGCCTATAATTCAAATGTGATCAAACTAACCCGTCAAACCATTCATGAAAAGTATGCGGCGCAATTTGCCAGGGGCAATGTGCATATTTGGAACATTGGTAAAAAAGGGTATGAGCATTTCGCCAAATCAGCCAGTTTTAAGGCAGACGCGACTTTTAAAGATATTTTTCTCCAACTCACTTTTGAAAATGTACAGGCATGCGCACAGGCTGCGGTGAAAGCATTTGAGCAAAAAGAATATGATGTGGTGGAAATCGTATACAGTGAATTTAAAAATGCTGCAACGCAACGATTCAGCGTAGAGCGTTTCCTTCCTATTCCCAAAGTGCAGCCGAAAGCAGGTATGGCCAAGGCAGATTTTATTTTTGAGCCATCCAGGGAAGAGTTGATCGCAGAACTGATGCCGAAAATTCTGAATACCCAATTGTTCAAAGCAGTGCTGGATGCCAATGCCTCTGAGCATGGCGCCCGTATGACGGCCATGGATAAGGCCAGCGAAAACGCCAACGAATTATTGAAGAGCCTCAAAATTTCCTACAACCGTGCACGCCAGGCTGCTATTACCACCGAGCTTACAGAGATTGTAAGTGGTGCGGCTGCCCTGCAGGGATGATAATGTGGGAAACTTCATTTTGATATAACTGTTTTTTCCAGAAGCTTGCAGTGTTTAGCAGAAGCTATCAACTGCAGGCTTTTAAATTGTACAAACTTTATGGAAATAGGAGCAATCATACCACATATTGAAGCGGTGATTTTTGCCAGTGAAAAGCCGCTCACGTCACTGGAGATAACTGAAATCATCAATAATGCTTTCGGTTTCATGGAAGACAAGATAGTGCTGGACCAGGTAGAATCTGCCATGGAAGGGATTATTGAAAAATACCGCAGCGAATTTTACCCCTTTGAAATCAGGGAAAGTGGTGGCGGTTGGCAATTCCTGACCAAAAAAGATTTTCACAAAACGATTGCCCAGCTCAATGGTGACAAATTTTTAAAACGCCTCTCATCAGCAGCATTGGAAACTCTGGCCATCATAGCATACAAACAACCTATTACCAAGAGCGAAATCGAAGCCATTCGTGGTGTAAACTGTGATTATGCTGTACAGCGCCTGCTGGAAAAAGAACTGGTGGTGATCACCGGCAGAAACGAAAGCCTTCCCGGAAAGCCATTGATATATGCAACGTCCAAATCATTCATGGATTATTTTGGTATTAACTCCGCAGAAGAGTTGCCAAAGATTAAAGAAATACTTGCAGAACAGATCGTAGAGCCTACCATCATCAACAACGAAGGAAGGGAACAGGAGCCGGAAGACATCGCCAATACAATAGAGATAATAACGGAAGAAACAGTAGTAGAATCGCTGGTCGTAACACCCGACGGTGAATTAATCGCCACGCTGGACGATGAGCAACAGGAGGACGGCGACAATGATGAAAACAAAGGCGATGGTGAAGATAAAAAAGAAGACGATCTGTAGCGCTGTTTTAAAAAAGACCGCATGTGTAAACGCTTTTTGATTATTATTTCCCTCTTTGTTTCAGTTGGAGCGCTTGCACAATCAACCTCACCTGCAGTCAGGTATTCCGAACTGATTTTATTCGCACTCCGCGATAAACAACCCACAGATGCCTTGCTGCACGATATCAAAAGCTATAGCTGGAAAGAACTGCAGGAAGAATTGACCAGTGATAATTTGCGGAAGGCTTTCTGGATAAATATGTACAACGCCTATATACAGGTATTGTTGTCGGAGAAAAAAGGGATGACACAGGTCCCTGCATCTTTCTACTATGAAAAGAAAGTAATCATTGCCGGAAAAACTTTCAGCCTTGCTGCCATTGAGAACGTCATTCTTCAGAAAGGAAAAGAAGGGCTTGACAGCAGCGACTACCGCATACATTTGGTACTAAATAAAGGAACGGTGAACTCGCCGGCGATTGTTGTCTTTGATTCGGAAAACATAGAAGAACTGCTGCCCGTAGCAGTGTATCATTACCTTAAATCATCTGTTCACATGGATGAAGATGGCTTCGAAGCGGAAGTACCGATGGTTTTCAAACAATATCGCCGGGATTTTGGCGGCAGTAAGAACATCATTGAAATACTGCGTAAAAACGAAGTGGTGTTCATGAATGTCAAACCAGAACTGGAATATAAGAAAGAAGACATGACCATCCTGCTGAATCATTTCCTGCCATTGGAAGCGTTGAAAAAACAATAAGATTAGGTTTATTTCACCTGCGCCAGCCGCCATCTCAATGCAGTAATTCTATTTTGTATATTCGCAAACTATGCCAGAACAGCTATCAGCCCAGCAATTAACCGATATCGCCCGCCAGTATGGTACACCTGTATATGTTTACCACGCAGAAAGGATCAGGGAACAGTTTCAACGCCTGCAGACGGCCTTTGCACATACGGACACAAAATTCTTTTATGCCTGTAAGGCATTGACCAATATTAATATTCTCCGCTACGTAAAAAGTATTGGCTGCAATATTGACTGTAGTTCCATCAATGAAGTACTGCTGGCTGTAAAAGCAGGGTTTGAGCCGGGCAATATTTTGTATACTTCCAATAACATTGCCTTCAGTGAAATTGAAACTGCACATGATTTGGGTGTCAACATAAATATCGATAGTTTATCCAATCTTGAAAAATTTGGCAGGAAATACGGTCATACTTACCCGGTAGGCGTGCGCATACGACCAAACATCATGGCAGGGGGAAATTTGAAAATTTCAACCGGGCACGATAAAAGTAAATTTGGTATCCCCCTTCACCAGGTAGATAAGTTGCTGGATATTGTACAATCGACCAACCTTTTCATCAACGATCTACACATTCATACTGGTAGTGAAATAAAAGACGTAGAAGTATTTGCAAAAGGCATTGAAGTATTATTTGACATCGCTGATAAATTTCCTGATTTGCAATACATCGATCTCGGTGGGGGATTCAAAGTGCCTTACAAGCCGGGAGAAGAAGGAACTGATATTGAAAAATTAGGCAAAAAAGTAGCAGAAGAATTTAACTGGTTTGAAAAAAAATTCAACCGCCACCTGCAGGTATGGTTTGAACCCGGAAAATTCCTGGTAAGCGAAGCCGGTTATTTCATTACAACAGTGAATGTGCTGAAAGATTCGGGCGATGTGTCCTTTGCAGGTGTAGATACAGGTTTAAATCATTTGATACGACCGATGTTTTATGGCGCTTACCATGCCATTGAAAATATATCCAATCCTAGCGGCATTGCCAAACCATACACCGTGGTGGGAAATATTTGCGAGACAGACACTTTTGCCGAAGATCGCATGCTTCCCGAAGTACACGAGGGCGATTACCTGGTATTCAGAAACGCAGGTGCTTACTGTTTTGAAATGGCGTCAAACTACAACAGCCGCTTTAAGCCTGCAGAAGTAATGGTACTGGATAATAAATCTTATCTCATCCGTCGCAGGGATAATATGGAAGATTTACTTAAGACACAGGTTGATATTAAACAGTAAGCGTTTAAAAATCTCACCCGCTGTTTTTCAATAGTTGTAAACAATACTCACACCGCGAATCGTCCTGATGCCCGCTGCACCAAAATTCCCAGTGCCGGGCACTTCAAGGTAATGCAGGTATTTATTTTTAACGACACCACCACCGGGGAAAGTAGTATCCGTAACTGTTAAATAATTATCGGGCGGCAATGTGCCGGGCGATAGTGATATAAAAGACATCTCAATTTCGCCCGAGGGGCAATGCCGGTCAGCATGTTTACGCAGGAAAAAAGCCAGCACATTATCGTTGGTGGAATTGGTATAATGAATGGAAAAAGATTTTATCACTGCACCAACCGGAAGTACAATCGGTGCCGCCAGCGATTGCCCGGAAACAGCGGCATGTCTTCCCTGTTGAAATAAATCAACATAGCCATCTGTACTATTCAGCGGCAGAAAAGCACTGCTTTCAATATAAATGGTATGTTTTTTTGAAAGTGGTACAGGCGATTTCTTTTTTGGAATCGTATTTCTTTTTGCTGTCTTCGCTGCTTTTGTGGCAACGGCTTTCTTACGAAGCGTTTTGGTAGCCATAAAAATTATTTTACCAGGGGTTAATGGAAACATTGGTAAGGTATGCACCTTCTTTTTCACAGGAAATACCATTTTCCGGTAATTTTTTCTATCGGGGGATCAATAAAATTCGATGGAAGATGCCAACGCCGGCAACATTTTTTTCATCTACCACAATCATTAATTGTGGGTGCTTTTACCTAACTTAGGTTGTATACATTTTTTCAATCAAAACTTTGTGCTATGCCTATCAGAATGACAGACGATCCGCAGGATCAGCAGGAACAGAATAACAGTGACGACAATGGTGGAGGTGGTGGTGGTGGTTTTCCCGGTGGCGGCGGTGGTGGACTACTTCAATTGCTGCCCTTGTTGTTTGGTTTGTTTCGCGGTAAGGGAATTTTTGTTTTGATAATACTGGCAGTGGCTGGCTATTTCTTTTTCGGAAGAGGATCCTGTAATACTGGCAGCCTGGTTCAAAACCTCTTTTCGCAGAGCGGTTATCATTTTGATCCGAACGAATTTAACAAGGCCAATATATATGAGCCCCTGGCAGACGACAACAATAAAAACCCATTGCCTGAAAGTGCGAACCTGCAACGCTTTGCACCCAGCATTGGTAACCAGGGACAGCAGGGTAGTTGTGTTGCATGGAGCAGCGCGTATGCAGCACGCAGTATACTCGAAGCATCAAGAAGCGGAAAATCGGGTGAACAGGTAAAATTCAGCCCGGCATTTTTATACAATCAAATCGGGATGGATGGTTGCCAGGGTTCTTATATTCAAAAGGCGATGGAGTTTATGACAAAGCGGGGCGCTATTCCTTATGATGAATTTCCCTATACCGATCAGGATTGTTCAAAGCAACCCAGCCAGCAGCAACTGCAGGAGGCATCGCAATACAGGATGCGTGGGTTTAACCGGTTATCCGCGGGTGATCGTACCGACGCTATCGATCTGCGCGCCATCAGGGAGAATCTTTCACAGGGAGGACCGGTAGCCATTGGAATGATGGTAGGACAAAGTTTTATGCAAAATATGTTGGGGAAAGATCTGTGGGTACCGGAACCTGGTGATCGTCAAATGTCAGGTTTTGGCGGACATGCCATGTGTGTTGTTGGATATGATGATAAAAAATATGGTGGTTCATTTTTGCTGATGAATAGTTGGGGGCCGGAATGGGGCAACAATGGTTTTGCCTGGGTACGTTATCCCGACTTCAATTATTTTGTTCGTGAAGCATATGGACTGGAACCAATGCAGAAGATTGGTGCGGCGGCTGTTCAACCTTTCGAATGTGAAATAGGTCTTGTACAGGTGGAATATGACGCAGCACAAAAGAAAACGATCACCAGGGGATATATTCCATTACGGAGCGCTGGTGGTAATAAATTCGAAACTACGACACCGGTGAAAATAGGGAGTAAGTTTAAGATGGAAATTAAGAACAGTACGGAGTGTTATATCTATGTTTTCGGAAAAGAAACGGACGGTACCAGCTATACACTTTTCCCTTATCCGAAAAGGGAAGATCCATCACAGACAAAATATTCGCCATTCTGCGGCATAACTGGTTACCGGCTCTTTCCGAAAGATAAAAGTATGACACCGGATAGTATTGGTACCAGGGATATGATGGCTGTAGTAGTAAGTAAACAACCACTGGATTGGTACAAACTCAACCAGCAGATAAGTCAGAACCCGCAACAGGATTATGCAGAAAGGCTCAATGCAGCATTGAACAGCCAGCTCATCAGGAATGTTCGTTTTCAAAACAGCGGAAAAGGGAATATGCAGTTTAGTGTAACCGGCGATGATAACCAGGTAGTCGCATCCATCGTTGAAATAGACAAACAATGAGTATGAAATCACCCATTGAAGAATTTATTCAAAACATGAAACATCCTGTTAAGTTCAGGATGTTTCTCTTTTATAAGTTACCCAGCGCTTTCTTTTCCGGTGTAAGAATAAAATCTTTGAGTGAACAGGAATGTACTACTGTAGTACCTTATAAATGGTTTTCACAAAACCCATTCCGCTCTACTTATTTTGCTTGCCTCGCAATGGCAGCGGAAATGAGTACCGGGATACTGGCGCTGGCCCAACTGTATAAAAGAAAACCTTCGGTATCGATGCTGGTGGTAAAACTGGAAGCCAACTATACGAAAAAAGCGGTTGGCAAAACCTATTTTACCTGCGTTGACGGAGATTTGATGAGGCAGACCATCGAAACAGCTATTGCTACCGGTGAAAGCCAGTCGCTCAGGGCAAGATCAATGGGTGCCAATGAACAGGGTGAAACCATTGCAGAATTTTTCATTACCTGGTCGTTCAAGGCAAAAAAGATGTAGGACCACGAATTGACATGTTTAAATTCTC
This sequence comes from Chitinophagaceae bacterium, assembly GCA_044223995.1. Classification (GTDB taxonomy): domain Bacteria; phylum Bacteroidota; class Bacteroidia; order Chitinophagales; family Chitinophagaceae; genus JACMLD01. The sequence continues at coordinate 107,435 of JBGALE010000002.1, read as the reverse complement.
CTGTTGGTTAACATAAGACTTTATTACCTTCAGATCAAAGAATCAATTACCCATAAATTAAACATATGAAGATTGCTTTCCATGGCGCTGCCAGAACGGTTACCGGCTCCAAACACCTGCTCACATTAAAAAACGGGAAGAAATATTTATTGGATTGTGGAATGTTCCAGGGCATGGGAAAAAATACAGATGCACTAAACCGCAACTGGGGATTTGAACCATCGGAAGTAAATGTGCTTATATTATCACATGCGCATATTGATCACAGTGGATTAATTCCAAAACTCGTGAAAGATGGTTTCGGCGGTAAAATATATTGTACACCAGCTACCAGGGACCTGACAGCAGTTTTATTAGAAGATTCGGCAGAAATACAGGAAGATGATGTAAAATATACCAACAAAAAAAGAGCATCGGAAGGGCTGCCTTACCTGAAACCCTTGTACACATTGGAGGATGCCCAGGCTTCGATGAGTCATTTTATCGAAGTGGAGTATGGCAACTGGTTTCGTATAGATGAAAATGTGGAATTGCAATACACAGATGCAGGTCATATAATCGGAAGTGCCGCAGTTCACCTGCGTATTACAGAAGGTGGCAAAACAACCCGGCTTACATTCAGCGGCGATGTGGGCAGGTACAGGGACGTAATTTTAAAATCACCGGAAGTATTTTCGCAGGCCGATTACATATTAATTGAATCTACGTATGGCAACAGCCTGCACGATGCAAACACGACAACACCGGATTTGATTCTGCAATGGATTGAGAAAGCCTGTTTGCAAAAAAAGGGGAAATTAATAATGCCTGCATTTAGTGTTGGCCGCACACAGGAAATTTTATTTGCGATGAATCAGCTCGAGCTTGAACGGCGGTTACCAGACCTGGATTATTTTGTAGATAGTCCATTGAGTGTGGAGGCCACTGAAGTGGTTAAACGTTATCCCAAGTACTTTAACAAAACGATTCAGCGGATTATGGAGAGTGACAATGATCCCTTTAGCTTCAGGGGATTGAAGTATATCAAAACGGTGGATGAATCAAAGATGCTCAACTTCAGGAGTGAGCCCTGTGTTATCATCTCTGCAAGCGGGATGGCAGATGCAGGAAGGGTAAAACACCATATCAGTAATAATATTGAAAACAGCCGCAATACTATTTTATTGACGGGTTATTGCGAGCCTCATTCATTGGGGGGCAGGTTGATGGCGGGGGCAACAGAGGTAAATATTTATGGCGTTCCTCATGAGGTTCATGCAGAGATAGGTGCTATAAGAAGTATGAGCGCCCATGGCGATTACGAAGATCTTTCTCAATTCCTGTCTTGCCAGGATCCGGCGCAGGTTAAAAAGCTATTCCTTGTGCATGGCGAATACGATGTTCAGATACAATTCAAACAACGCCTTCTCAAAAAAGGTTTTTTGGATATTGAAATACCGGAACAGCATTATGAAATCGGGCTAACTTAATGAGCCATGATATCAAAATGAAGTATCAATTGCTCAACTGGTATATTTTTTCTTCACATTTCATTCACCAAACTTTCACAAGTCATTAGTAAGCCTTGCATATTTTTTGCCGTTTAAGGAAAGACAAGGGTTGACATTATTTCAGAACAGTTAAATGGCAAATTATGAAAAAGCGCATATTACTACAGTTAGCAGTAGTTGCAGTTCCTGCCTTGTTTTTATTGGCTTGTTCTGCACCTGCACATGTTGAAAAAGATAAAAATACCGACTTCGGTCAGTTCAGGACCTTTGCGTGGATTGATCATAACACCGGAAAAAAGGGAAATGGCAATGACCTGGAAGAGCAGCGTGTACACGATGCAGTTAGCAAAGAATTACAAAAATCTGGTTGGCGTGAAGTAAATAATAACCCCGACGTATTGGTAAGTTATGATGTATTAATAGAAAGGGGGCACAGAAGAGAAAGCAACCCCGTTTACTCACCTTCTTACTCAAGACTGTTTTTTAACCCTTACACCAGGAGGTACGGTACCATTTATTATCCGTCGCAATTCCTTGGGTACAATGATTATAATATACCAGTAAGGGAAGGAACACTGACAATTACCATGGTTGATGCGAGGAGGGACAAAACGGTTTGGCAAGGATGGACAACCGACGAAGTAAACAGCAGAAACATGACGACTAGTGAAATTCAGAGCAGTGTCAGGTCCATATTCAGAAAGTTTGATGTTGCAAAAAGATAATACGGACGGTTCAGGGATATTTGCAAAAAGGCCGCTCTGTTGAGCGGCTTTCTTTTTAGGGCACCAGGAATAGATATGATTTGTTGGGTTAGTTTACTTAAATAATATTCAGCCTTTTCAATACTTCCTGCTTATGCGCTTTGCTGATAGGAATTTCCTTTCCGCTTATAAAAAGATCGTTTTCCCGGAGGTTGCTGATTTTATGAATATTGATGATATAGGAACGGTGTACTTTCATAAAATCGCTCTTGTTTATTTTTTCTTCCAGGTTTTTCAATGTATTATGGGTAACAAACTTTTTATCGGAGGTTACAAATTTTACATAGTCACCCATACTCTCGATATAAAGAATATCAATATTATTCAGCCTTATCAGCTTACCGTCGGCTTTGATAAAAATATGGTCAATACCGGTTTCTGTTATCATATTGTCCTTTTCAGAAGGCAGGGGAAGAGACACTTTTTTCAAGGCATCGGTAAAGCGCTGGTAGGTAAATGGCTTTTTAAGGAAGTCTGTTACATTGTGCTCAAATGCATCATATGCATACTCCGGCTTGGAGGTAGTCAGGATTACCTTGGGTGAATAAGCAAGTTGATCCAGCAATTCAAAACCTGTGGCGCCCGGCATTTCCACGTCAAGAAAAATGAGGTCTACTGTGTGCTCGTTCAGGTATTTCAAAGCATCAGAAACATTGGTAAAATGCCCATTGACTTTAACCTGTCCGCTTTTTTCACAGCATTTGGCAAGATAGTCGGCAGCTACCTGCAAATCTTCGACAATTATACAGCTTACATTCATAGTTGGTTGGCATTAAAGTCTTTTAACCTTTTTCTTTCAGTATCAATAATATTCTTCCCTTCTTTGAGAATGGAAATAAGTTTTTTATAATCCTGCGACAGGTCTTCAGTAGAAGCTGTTTCGAGACAGCGGTCTTCAAAATTCTTGCAGGCATCCTGGATGGCCAATAGCCCTGCAAACCCAAATGCGGGTTTTATTTTGTGAACGGCTCTTTTTAGATCGGTAGTATTAGCTGCGGAGAAGGCAACCTGGATCGATTCGATATCGGGGTCCAGGCAATTGGCCGTGGTGGTAAACATCTCTTCAATATATACATAGTCATCCGCATAAAGACTATAAATATAATCTTTATCGATTTCTTCATTGAAAATGAAGTGATTAGACAAGGCTTGGTTAGACATAGGAAATAGAATTCTGGTTTTTCCGTTATACTGTTCAATTGCTGTTTCCACAATTCCTGATCTAATAACTCTATGAAGGGAAATTTATTACATATTTTCTGGTCAATTTACGAGGATATCGTTTACACAGGGGTTGATAACACACTCTCCAAGGACCAGGAAAAGAAGGTGATCCGGTTTAACCAGTTTATAATGCTTGCCCTTCTGGTAAACTGTTTTTCTGTCGCCACTTACCTCTATCACAAACTGTACATCAGTGGCCTGATTAATATCACCTCGGCCTATCTGTTCCTCTTAGCATATTATTTCAACTACAAAAAGCGTCTGGAAGCAGGAAGGATATTGTCCATTGTCAATGTAAACCTATACCTGATTATCATCAGCCATGTAGAAGGCTTACGTGCAGGCGAATACCTTTTTTATTTTCCCTACTTCCTGGTCCTGACTTTTGTGGTAAGTATCCGCAGAAATTTTAAAGAACTCCTCCTGGTATATGCCATCACCGTGGTGTCTTCCTTAATATGTGTACTCGCCAATCCTTACATGAACGACCTTCAGATGATAAGCGAGCAATTGTACGGAAGACTGTATGGAAGTAACCTGTTCATATCGCTTGTTTCAACTATATTCTTTTCCTATGCCATATTACGGGTAAACAAGGACAATGAGATCGCCATATTGCAGGAAAAGAAATTTGGCGATACTATTTATAATACATCGCTTGATGGTGTGTTTATTATTTTTAACGAATCTGATACCATTGCCAGTTGTAACCAGCGGGCGCTTGAAATGTTTGAAGTAAAGGAATCGACGGAAATAGAAGGAACGCATATAGAAAAATGGTTTAGCGAAGAACACGTACGGCACTTTCAAAACATTGAACAAACTATTTCAGGAGATCACAAGAGCTGGCAGGGAGAACTGACCTTTTCTTCAAAGACAGGGAAGACGTTTTATGGATACGTAAGTATCGTGCCATTTTCATATAAGGGGATCCGCTACACAAAAGTGAGTATCCTGGATATCTCCGATGTAAAGGTTACTGAATTTGAATTGATGAAGGCAAAGGAAAAAGCCGAAGAAGCCGCCAAAGCCAAATCAAGGTTTTTATCCAATATGAGCCATGAATTAAGGACACCGCTCAATGGAATTATAGGAGCCTCCAATTTGTTGCTGCAGGAGGAATTTTTGCAGGCTCAAAAACCGCAACTGGATATTTTGAAATTTTCTTCCGAGCACATGATGACATTGATAAACGATGTGCTGGATTATAATAAAATTGAGGCCGGGAAACTGGAACTGGAAGAAGCGCCTGTTAACGTGAAGCAGTTGATTGAAAAAATTGCTGCACAATTCTCTGGTCAGGTAACTGGAAAGGGCTTACATTTCTTTGCAGAAGTATCCGAAGGCCTCGATCTGGAAGTAATCACCGATCAAACCAGGCTCAACCAGGTTTTGTCAAACCTGCTGTCGAATGCCATTAAGTTCACCCATGAGGGGAGTATTTGCTTAATCGCAAAACGACTGTTCTCCAGCAGTTCGAAAGTGACGATACAGTTTATTGTTGTAGATACAGGAATTGGTATACCAAAGGATAAACAGAAGGAAATATTTGCCAGCTTCACGCAGGCAGATACAGATACCACGCGTAAATATGGCGGCACGGGCCTGGGACTTTCTATCAGTAAGAAATTGGTGAGTATGTTCAATAGCGAGCTCATCATTGAGAGTACCGTGGGTAAAGGCAGCGTATTCCAGTTTACCGTGGAATGGAAAATCAACGAAAACAGGAAGATGTATATTAACGAGGACAAGTCGAAGAATTTGTCTTCATTAAGTGGTGTCAGAATATTGGTAGCGGAAGACAACCCTGTAAACATGTCCATCGCACGGCGTTTTCTGCAAAAATGGGATGTGACGGTAACGGAAGCAGTGAATGGAAAAGAAGCGGTTGATAAATTTATAAAGGGTCAATTCGATCTATTGATGCTTGACCTTGAAATGCCTGAAATGGACGGTGCTGCAGCAGTGGCCATTATTAAAAAACTGAATCCCGAAATCCCGGTACTTGCATTTACTGCTGCTGTGTATGATAATATGCAGGCTGATTTGTTGCAGAAAGGCTTTTCTGATTTCATACCGAAGCCATTCAGGCCAGAAGATCTCCATAATAAGATAGCCTATCATGTTGCCATTGCCAAAAGAGCCTGATGTATATTCCACTAATAAAAAGGAAATATTTGCTTAATCTCTTTTAGTCATTAAGAAATCAGCGATAATTATAGGGATAAAAAAACTGCCGCTTATGGCGACAGCTAAAAAACATAAATTATTCATTTATTTTTTTTAGAGCAGATGGCATCTTATCATTTCCTGGTTTATTTCCAGTTGACCACTTTCTCATGCCTCCTATCAGATGCACTGCGTATTGTTTTCATAGTCTCATGCGGGATTGGATTTGTAAGCCAGCCGATACATTTCTCATAGGTACTATCTTGGATCCCTCTCCGGGCAAAGCGATCATTAAAACTTGTTTTCTTTTATTTTGAAGTTTGTTCAGTTGCCAAATATTTAGCCGCATACTTTTTATTCTATTAAGCGCAGCGCTACGCTGCTTTGATCGTTCATTGCAAAACAAAGTATTTTTTTCGGAAAAAATATTTAGAAAGTTTTCTATTACTAGATAAACATACTTCTGGTTTATGCAGTGATATCGTTGTTGTTGCTTCTTTAGCTATTGATCAAACTGTGTTCTAAAAAAAATTCTGCAGGCGAGTAATACTTTTTCTACACTCTTTTCGGGAAAACTTATTTTTCTTTATAGCCTAAAATCTAAATTCAATTCTTATGAAAAGTATTACGCCGTGCTGGCATATTGCCTGCGTTGTCCTCTGCTTGTTGTTTGTTCATCAATGTACGTCTGGTCAATCCCGCCTGCCGAATGCTGACAGGTTTTTTAAAAACAATAACCGGGATATAGCATCAGGGGCAGGTCATAGTCTCCAGATAAGTAACGGAAAAATATTTTCATGGGGTAATAATGACAATGGACAGTTAGGCATCGGCAATTATGAAGACCAGGTAAAACCTGTTATCGTAGGAACAGATAATGACTGGATAGTTGTTGCTGCGGGCGATAATTTTTCGCTGGCCATTAAAACAAACGGCTCGTTGTGGTTGATGCTGGTGATGCGCCGGTTAGCTATGGCAGACCTACTGTGGAAATTGTGTTGAACAGTTCGCAGCAAGCATTGCTGACACTGGGGACAAAAGTTGATGCAGAACCATATTATCCCTATTCACCCGGCAACAGCGCCATGGTTGATGATAATAATTCTGCAGACAATAGTTATTTATTGTACGATAATAATGCCGCTCCTTCAGCTAAGACAACAATAGAAGATGAAGATGGCATCGCCAGCCTTCCTGCATTAGATCCGGGGAATGATTTCTCGGTTACTACATCATATTTTAACAACAGTGGCAATGTTGCAACGATTTATGCATTCCTGGATTTGAACCAGGATGGCATATTTGATTATTCTGAAATGCAAATGGCAGGTCCTTTAAACAGTAGTGCTGCGACAGGACGAACAATTAATTTCACATGGCCAACACAGCATAATATGCTGCAGGGACAAACCTACTTGCGATTTATCATTGTTGAAGGCACGGGTACATCAGCGGTTTCCGGTGGTTGCAGCGGAGGACTTTCCAACAAAACCAATACGGCGGTTGGCCTGGGGGAAATTGAAGATTATAAAGTGCCGGTAAATAAGCCCCTGCCGGTAACATGGATATCGTTTACTGCAGAAAAGGTGAGTAAAGATGTGATGCTGCAATGGATCACGACAAATGAAACCGGCAACTTGGGATTTGACATTCAGCATAGTGTTGACGGGCAGCATTGGAGTACTATTGGATGGCAGCTTGCCACAGAAGCTGCTTATGGTAACCATAGTTATTCATTCCTGCATGCCAAACCGGGGCAGGGCATACACTTTTACCGGTTGAAACAAATAGATCATGACGGACGGACCGGATATTCCATTATACAAACCGCCGTGCTGGAACAAACCAGTGAACCAATTGTAATTTATCCCAACCCCGTTACAGATAAACTTTTTATTGGCGGGAGAGAACATCAGCAATCAAACATCGTTATTATAGACGATCACGGGAGTGTTATTAAAAGTGTTCATGTGGTCAAAGGTCCGATAGATGTATCAGCTTTACACAGTGGTATATACTTCCTGCAATTGAATGGTAGCAGCGAATGGAAGAAGTTTATTAAGCAGTAATATCATATTTATAATGATTACAAGGAGAGCTGCAACTGCGGCTCTTTTTTATTCGATATACAAAGTGAGTGCAACTTGTATGAGTTCAGTAACCAATGCACATGATGGCTGGCAGTTTTATTATCCATGAAAATGCATTACTTTGAATAAACAACCAGGCAGCAACTAAATGAAAGGACAAAATCGAAAACCTGGCATTGGCAACTTACTCCTGAGGTTTTGGAAAAAACTAGGACCAGGCATTATTACCGGCTCCAGCGATGATGATCCATCGGGTATTGCTACCTATTCCCAGGCTGGAGCTGCTTACGGTCTTGGTACACTTTGGACGGCACTTATTACCTTTCCGCTAATGGCTGCTATCCAGGAAATGTGTGCACGCATTGGTTTGGTTACATCCAGGGGATTAACAGGTACTTTAAAGCAATTCTACCCCAGGCCCATACTATATGTAATGTTGTTGTTCAGTTTCCCTGCCATCGTGATGAATATTGGGGCAGACATAGCTGGTATGGGCGCAGTAGGCAACCTGTTATTCCCCTCTGTTAATGCTTCCTATTTCAGTGTTTTGTTTACAATAGTTCTGTTATTTGCAATCGTATACCTTCCTTACAGGAAAATTGTTGCCGTGCTGAAATACCTGTGCATTGCATTGCTGGTATACCTTATTGTCCCTTTTTTATACAAGCAGGATTGGATGCTGGTGATAAAATCAACCTTGATCCCTACTATTCAATTTGAAAAAAATTTTATCAGCATCCTGGTAGCTATTTTAGGCACGACTATTTCGCCTTATTTATTTTTCTGGCAAACCACTATGGAAGCGGAAGAAGTAAAACACAGAAAGAAACAACTGATGGTGAACAAGAAGATGATGAGTGATATGAAAAAGGATGTGGATGCGGGTATGTTATTTTCAAATATAGTAATGTGGTTTATTATTGTAACAACGGGGACTGTATTGTTCAACGGGGGAATCAGGCAGATTGATACGGTAGAGCAGGCTGCAGAAGCATTGAAGCCATTAGCAGGAAATAGTGCTTACCTGTTGTTTGCACTGGGCGTAATAGGTACAGGCTTGCTCGCGATACCGGTTCTCAGTGGTTCGTTGTCTTATATTTTTTGCGAAACTTTTGGATGGAAAGAGGGGCTTGATAATAAATTTAATGAGGCAAGACCCTTCTATATCATAATTGCAATATCCCTGTTGTTTGGCCTTTCACTCAATTATATCGGTATAACACCCGTTAAAGCCCTGATATATTCTGCTATATTGTACGGATTAACTGCGCCTGTACTGATTGCGCTGATACTGCATATATGTAATAATAAAAAAATAATGGGCGGTTTTACAAATGGTACACGATCCAATATACTTGGGTTTATTACACTTGGCCTGATGACATCGGCCGCCGTAGCGCTACTGTATCTTGAGTTTGCTGGTGATTAGTTTTTGACAACTGATTGAAAAACCTGATGCCAGGATGAATTATCTTTAATGCGATTCGTGCGTTATAAAAGATATGCAATGTGTTTCATCATCATATGACAACTTAAACATTTAAAAATGGATAAAAAATATTATGTCATGTACCTGCGCCCCTGCCGGCCTGATTTTGCACAAACCATGACCGATGAGGAACGTGCAATTATGTATAAGCATGTTGGTTACTGGACGGAATATATGAATAAAGGTGTTGTCCTTGTATTTGGGCCTGTAATGGATCCAAAGGCTGTGTACGGTATTGGGATTGCTGCCGTGGACAATGAAGATGAATTAACAGAGCTGATTAAAAATGATCCGGCAACAGCGATAAACAAATATGAATATTTTCCCATGCGAGCAATAGTTCCGGGTAAATAACCAAGGGGTCCTTTATTTCTTTCGTAACTTTATTTGATTGCCATAAAAAGTACGTAACCCGTTTCTATGCGTTTTGTTTTCCTTATTTCAATAATAATTGTGCTGCTTGGCTCTGCTGTGTTACTGGCTACCTGTAAAAAGGAATACAGTTACGAAGGTGGACCAAAAGCAGGAACTGCTGTGTATACGCTAAGTGGCGCAGGTAGTGATTGCAGTGGCGCTGTTGTAAGCGGCAATTATTATACAGCCACATCACTGCTCCCTTCCAATACGGTTGAACTGGAAGTGCATGTTACGACTGCAGGAACGTATACACTGAATACAACTACAACAGACGGATTTCATTTTACATCTTCTGGCTCTTTTGCTGATACAGGAACCCAGACTGTTGTACTAACGGCTACGGGTACCCCAACCTTGGAAGGCAATTTTAGTTTCTCGGCTTTGGCTGCGATTGCCTGTACTTTTACTGTAACGGTTCAAAAAGCACCGGTGATAATGGCTGAATATACTTTAGCCGGAGCGCCGAATGTCTGCCAGGATTTTGCAGTGCGCGGTCAGTATATAGCTGGTACTGCAATGACCACGGCAAATACAGCCGAAGTGTATGTGAATGTAACTTCAGTGGGAGCATATATATTAAAGACCGATACATTGGATGGTATTTACTATTCCGCTTCTGGAACGTTTAGCGCTACGGGACTGCAAAAAGTGATCATGAATGCGAGCGGTACGCCAACCGATCCCCGTAATTTGACCTTTACTCCAAAGGTCAACGCTTCGAATTGTACATTTACGGTAACAGTTATTAACCCAGAACCACTGGCTACCTATGTATTGGAATCAGGATCCGGTAATCCCAATCCATGTATCTATGTTGTCAACGGTGCCTATTCAGCAGGAACCGCGCTTTCTGCTTCGAATACTGTCAGGATTAATGTATATGTAACTGTTGTTGGAAATTTCACCATCGCTACCAATACAGTTGATGGAATACAGTTTGCTTATACCGGGACATTCACTACAACCGGTGCACAGGTTGTATTTTTAAATGGTACGGGAACGCCGTCGGCTATTGGTACCTTTACTTTTACACCACAGATCGTAGGGCCTCATCCGCTGGGCGGACAGGCCTGTGCATTCGATATTCCCGTTAAATAATTCTTTAACAGGCATCAGTAACTTTTATTTCCTTTCTTACAACTTGCCATTTTTAATTTCATCTACAATGGAAGGATCCAGCAGGGTAGTGGTATCACCCAGTTGAGATGTTTCACCTTCAGCAATTTTTCTCAGTATGCGCCGCATGATTTTTCCACTGCGTGTTTTTGGAAGACCGGACACAAACTGAATTTTATCCGGCTTTGCAATGGGCCCTATAATTTTTGAAACCGTGAGATTGATGTCCTGCCGGCGCAGGTTTTCATCACCATGATGACCGTTGTATATAACGTATGCATAAATGCCCTGGCCTTTTACATCGTGCGGGTATCCAACCACTGCACTTTCGACTACGCCTGTGTGCATATTTATCGCGTTCTCTACTTCTGCTGTACCAATCCGGTGACCACTGATATTTAGCACATCGTCTACCCTTCCGGTTATACGGTAATTGCCGTTTTCATCTTTAAGCGCGCCATCACCGGTAAAATATAAATTGGGATAGGTAGCAAAATAATTCAGGCGGCAGCGTTCATGATCGCCGTAGGTTGTTCTCAATATGGCAGGCCATGGCGCTTTAATACAAAGATTTCCCTTCAGTAATCCATGTTCATCTTTTTCTGTTACTTCTTTTCCATTTTCATCCACCAGTAATGGTTGCACGCCTGGCATGGGCAACGTAGCCCAGCTTGGCTTGGCAGGTGTAACGCCAGCCATATTACTGATGAGGCAGGCGCCTGTTTCTGTTTGCCACCAGGTATCGACAACCGGGCATTTTTTCTTGCCGATATGTTCATCATACCAGTGCCATGCTTCTTCATTGATGGGTTCACCAACAGTACCAAGAATTTTCAATGAAGAAAGATCTTTTCCTTTTAAAGGTTCCAGGCCAAAACTCATCAGGCTTCTGATGGCAGTGGGTGCGGTATACAAAATGTTTACTTTGTGTTTATCCACGATTTCCCAAAACCTGCCTGCATCGGGCCAGGTGGGAATGCCTTCAAACATCAGGGAAGTGGCACCGGCACTTAGCGGGCCGTATACAATATAACTATGACCCGTTATCCATCCAATATCTGCCGTGCAGAAATGAACATCGCCTGGTTTGTATTGAAAAACATTGACAAATGTGTAGGTGGTCCAAAGCATATAACCTGCAGAACTATGCACGACGCCCTTTGGCTTACCTGTAGAACCGGAAGTATACAAAATAAATAATGGATCTTCTGCATCCATTTCTTCTGCCGGAAAGTGAACGACACCATTTTTTTCTACCTGTGTTTCTGCATGTTCCATTTCATCTTCCCACCACACATCTCTTCCTTTAATCATCGATACAGGTGTTCTTGTACGGGTATATACAATGACGCGTTTTACAGTTCTGTTTCCAATTAGCGCGTCATCGATAATGCTTTTTAACGGGATGTCTTTTCCACCACGGTAAGCACCGTCACAGGTAACGATGTATTCTGCCTGTGCGTCATATAAACGATCAGCAATACTTTGCGCACTGAATCCTCCGAAAATAACACTGTGTATAGCACCCACTCTTGCGCAACCTAATACCGCGTAAGCGAGTTCGGGCACCATGCCCATATAAATACATACCCGATCGCCTTTTTTTACTCCATTATTTTTCAACACCTGTGCAAACTGGCAAACTCTTTTGTGCAGGCGCGCGTAAGTAACAATCCTTGTTCTTTCTTCGGGGTTATTGGGTTCCCATATGATCGCGGGTTTTTCGGCCATGGTAGCCAGGTGACGATCGATGCAATTTTCTGTAATATTCAGCTTTGCTCCTTTAAACCACTCTACTTTGGGCTCGGTAAAATTCCAGTTCAGTACACTGTCCCATTTTTTTCTCCACTGAAAATTATCCGCCACATCCGACCAAAAGCTTTCGGGGTCTTCAACACTTTTTTTATAATCGGAGTGATATTGTTCGAGAGACGTTATTTGGTAGGGATATGACATAGCAATTCAATTTTTTTGGAGCTATAAATGTATGAAACATTATGATAATTTTTTTCGTTAACAGTTGTTCACATCGTTATACATATTAATTAGCAGCTATTGACTGATTGGAAAACAAAATGTTTTACATTTGGATAGTATGCCGATGTGACAGCCTGGATGCTTTGTACCTTTCTTTCTCAATCAATACACAAACCAATAATTGCTATGAGTAATTCAAATGCCCCTGCTAAAGGAATGGGCTTTATCATCGGAGCATCATCGGTAGGGACGCTCATTGAATGGTACGACTTTTATATTTTCGGAATGCTGGCCACGATTATCTCGGTTCAGTTTTTTCCTGAAGATTCCGGCACATCCGCCCTGCTGAGCACGCTGGCCATCTTTGCTGCAGGTTTTATCGTTCGGCCATTTGGGGCCCTTGTTTTTGGGCGGCTGGGTGATTTGGTGGGGCGTAAATACACTTTTCTGCTGACTCTTATTTTAATGGGTGGTTCCACATTTGCCATCGGGCTGGTGCCTGGTTTTAAAACCATCGGCTGGGCGGCACCTATTATTGTACTGGTGTTGCGACTTATTCAAGGTCTTGCCCTTGGTGGAGAATATGGTGGTGCTGCTACTTATGTGGCCGAACATGCGCCGGCAAAACGACGTGGTTACTGGACAAGCTGGATACAAACCACAGCCACACTGGGTTTATTTCTTGCATTGGGGATCATTATAATAATACGGGAAGGGCAGGGCGTAGAAAAATTTTCCACCGAATGGGGCGGCTGGCGTTACCCATTCTGGATTTCACTGTTGCTGGTCATTGTTTCTGTCATCATACGCATGCGCATGAGCGAATCGCCCATGTTTGCACAGGTAAAGGCAGAAGGTAAGACTTCTGTGAATCCGCTGAAAGAAAGTTTCGGGCACCGGGCAAATTTTAAAATGGTATTGCTGGCATTGTTCGGTGCTGTGATGGGGCAAGGTGTTGTGTGGTATACCGGCCAGTTTTATGCACAAACTTTTATTGAAAATATTTGCCGGGTAAATTTCGTGGAGAGCCGGAATATATTGTTAATCGCGATTCTTTTTGCAACACCCTTCTTTGTGGTATTCGGTTCATTAAGCGACCGTGTGGGAAGAAAATGGATCATGTTATTCGGAATGTTGCTGGCAGTGGTTTCCTACAGGTTTATTTACCAGCAGTTCCTTGATTATACCAGCCCGGTATTGATGCGTGCAATGATTGATACGGCCAGTACAACCAAGTCCGATCCTCTTGGGAGTATTGACAAAAAGGACAGGAAGAAAATGCTGGTCAGTATAAAATACGATTCTGTTTATACAGATGGCTCAAAATATACATTTACAAAGGTTGATACCCTGCATTTGGAAAGTGATTATGCAGGCAATACCGCATCTATAGGATATATATATATCAATAAGGATAACGCCCGGGAAAAAGATACTTCGGTTGTACACCTGAAGACAGCCGCAGGTAAAACATATACAGAAGGAATCTCTTACGTAGTAGCTGAAAGAAAATCTGTAAAGCCTGGTGTGGTGATTGAAAAATCACTTGGGCGCGGAACGTTCTGGAAAATGGTAGGGTGGGTATTTGTGCTGATCATGTTTGTAACCATGGTGTATGGCCCTATGGCTGCATTCCTGGTAGAAATGTTCCCGACGAAGATCAGGTATACATCCATGTCATTGCCCTATCATATTGGCAATGGTGTATTCGGAGGACTGGTCCCTTTTCTCGGGACTTTGATTGTAGAGTTTACCAAAACAAGGGAGAATCTGTTGGGAAACCCGCTTGCCGGGCTTTGGTACCCGATAGGTGTGGCGGCACTTTGTTTTATTATTGGCAGTGTTTACCTGAGGAATAAAATTGACGAAGACGTGATGGATTAATATTTACCGATAAATAATCATACCATGAATGCAGTAAAAAGAAGTTTGGGTTTTGTATGGATGTTGCTGGCGCCGGTTATTGTTGGCTTCCTTTTTTGGCAGGCGGCAGATAAAATTGCAAAGGCATCAGTTGCTGCCAAATCGAATGTAACGCTTCAGTGGGTGATTATTCTTATCATATTCCTTCCTATTTGTATAGGGCTTTTCATATTTGGCTACTACTCTTTAAAAGGGTATTACGATCATCTCCCTGAAAGCTCTGCTGAAATAACAGATTACTGATATTGCGCCGGCCTTTCCTGTTGGTAGTCTTTATAAAATTTGTCGTCTAAATCAAATGACGGATGATTTTGATCATTGCCCTGCAATCGTTTTAAAATAATTCTTATTTTACCAGTATTGGCATTTAATGTGATCATGCTAATGATCTGTAAAGCTGGTACTATACAAGTGCTTAGAGTAAATTTTAAACTTCGCAGTATTGTATGACTTCTGAGGCAACAGTAACAAGAAGTGAGATCAGCGATTTTATTGTTAACCGCATCTCTGCAATGCTGGCCTACTGGGACAATAACCTCGTATGCCGCTATGCCAATAAGGCCTATCTCGAATGGTTTGGTAAAAGTCCTGACGAGATGATTGACAAAATGGAGATGCAAGAATTGCTGGGTCCTCTTTTTGAAAAGAATCTTCCCTATATTAAAGGGGCGCTAAAAGGGGTAAAGCAGGTTTTTGAACGTGAGATAACCTTGCCTACGGGCGAAAGGCGGCACTCTATTGCCACCTATTATCCAGATATTAAGAACGGCCAGGTGATGGGATTTTATGTGCATGTGGCAGACGTAACGCCTGTCAAGGTTTTGGAAGCCCGGTTGATGGAGCTGGAGAAAAGCAGGAAAAGAGAAATATTGGGTTCTGTCATTGAGGCGCAGGAAAAGGAAAGGGAGCACATTGTTCTGAACCTGCGGGAAAGCACCAGTCAAACACTTGCATCCTGCATGATGCTGCTGCAAAATAATAAAAGCAGGCGCGGTGACGATGTGTTGTATAATGGAATTGTTGGTAATATCCAGCAGGCAATGAAAGAACTGGAATTGATCAGTAAGGAACTTTCATCTACAATCATAAAAGATCTAGGGTTGTTGCCGGCATTACAGGATTATATGGATTTCTTTCGAATGGAATATAACTGGAATATACTTTTTGAATGTATTGGACTTGAAGTTGAAAATTTGAAAATGAATGATAAGGTTTCAGTATTCAGGATTATTCAAAACTATTTTCGATTGTTGTCTCACTATGCTCCGGCGAAGCAAGTGTCTGTCAACATTCATTGTAGCCCATCCGAAATATTAATTGTATTGAGCAATGATAATACTACAAATGTATTACCACTCCAAAGCCGGGAATACCAGGATATACGAAACAGGGTAGAGTATTACGGAGGTACGATAGCTTTTCGTAATACTACCGGGGAACAAACACTGAGCATAAGGCTTTCGCTTGCCGGATAATATATAGCAAGGTGCTGCCCGCACACATTCATCCATTTACCTGCAATTATTCATGTTGGCGTGACTTTTTTTAAAAAGATTTGGACGGTAAGTTATTCCAGTATACTTTTACGTGTATTACCTAACTAGTACACTAATGATACAAATAGAAAACCTATCATTTGGCTATACCTCCAAAAAGTTGCTGTATAAAAATCTAAGCCTTCAGTTGGAAACGGGAAAGATATACGGGCTGTTGGGAAGAAATGGTGCCGGCAAGTCCACCTTGCTGAAAAATATCATTGGTTTATTATTTCCAATCAGCGGCAGTATTACTGTCAACGGTTTCTCTCCCCGTAAAAGATTGCCCTCCTTTTTGGAAACGATATATTTTATACCGGAAGAAGTATATGTACCGCCACTTACCATACATCGTTACCTGGAATTGTTTTCGCCATTTTACCCACGTTTTAGTCATGAACAATTATTTGATTACCTGGAAAGGCTGGACGTACATACAACCGGTAAACTGAACACACTTTCCTTTGGGCAGCAAAAGAAATTCGTCATCGCTTTTGCCCTTGCCTGCAATACCGGTATTCTTTTACTGGATGAACCGACCAATGGTTTGGATATTCCCTCGAAGAAGAGATTTCGAAAACTGATTGCTTCGGTCATGAGCGAAGAGCGGATGATTTTTATTTCCACGCATCAGATACGTGATCTTGACAACCTGATAGACCAGGTAATCATTGTAGACAACGGAGACCTGCTGCTGAATGCGTCTATTGGTACCATTGCCGAACGGCTTTGTTTCCGTACTGTTGACGAGTGGCATGGAGGGGAGCCGCTGCTATATGAAGAAGAGCACCTGAAAGGAAGGAGCATTGTAACGGAAAATGTTCACCATGAAGAGTCCAGGGTAAACCTGGAGCATTTATTCAATGCCATTACTGACAACCCGGTGATGAGTAAAGCCATTTTCAACAAATAATATGTTCTCTCATGAATAATGTTTTTAACCTCCGTCGTTTTAGCTGGCTCTTGCGAAAGAACATAATGGAGCGACCTGTTCAGTTGCTCGGCCTCATACTTTTGGTAATAGCATTGGAAATAATGATTTATGCATTTTGCAAAGCCGTAAGCGGATTCGACCTTGCCCAGTCTGCTTCTTTTGTATTGGGGCTTACGGGCGGCGGTTGTTTTCTTGCTTCTTTTGTGTACAGTCATTTTGCCACTAATGCCAGCGGGTCCTCCTACCTGACATTGCCTGCTTCGGCTTTTGAAAAGTGGCTGTGTGGTGTATTGATAACCGGAATTGTATACACAGCCATATTCCTCCTGTTTTATAAAATAATGGATACCGTTTTTATTTCTTTTTATCATAAGAACCTTGATCCCAATGGCCCGTTTTATAAAGAATTGTATGATGCGGTGCAGCCATTTCAAATAGGGGGATTCGTGGCCAGCAGAACCTATATCATGTTTTTCAATTTTGCAGGATGTATGCTGATAGGTACCTTGTATTTTAACAAATCGCCTTTCATAAAAGTGGCGTTGCTGGTGTGCGGCATATGCTTTGGCGCATTCCTTATCAATTTACTAATGGCCAATATGTTTTTTAAAGATGTGAACAGTGCTTTTCCCTATTTCTTTGTGTACGTAACAGAGGGTAACCAGACCGGCCGGCTGGAATTGCCGGCGAAAACTTTAAGAAATTTAAATATTGTGTTTGAATACATACTTCCTTCGGTATTGTGGTTGCTGGCTTTATTAAGGCTAAAAGAAAAAGAATTTTAAATAAACAGGAATGGAGTTTAGAGACAACCCGGCGATATATATCCAGATAGCAGAATACGTATGTGAACAGATTCTTTTAAAAAAATGGAAGCTGGGTGAGAAGATAATCAGCATCCGCGAAATGGCTGAATTAATAGAAGTAAACCCCAATACGGTACAGCGTGCGTATGATTTTTTGCAACAGCAGAATATCATTATCAATAAGCGCGGTGTTGGCTATTTTACAGAGCCGGATGCGATGGCGAGAATCCTTTCCTTCCGGCGGGAACAATTTATGGAGAATGAGTTGCCTGTCTTCCTGCGTAATTTATATTTATTGAAAATAGACTGGAAAGACATTAAAGTGCAATACGAAAAATTTATCAAAGATAATTTCCCTAAATAATTATGCCATGAAGTTTACGTCAAAAATATTGCTTGCACTGCTTTTATTGTTTACAGGAGGCTTGTTACTCTCCAATAAGAAGTTAAAATCTGAGTATAATCAGAAAGATAAAAATGATTATTACTGGACGTACAACAGCATACTGGATCAGCCATTCAAACACCTCGTCATACATGGAGGAAATATTACAAAGATTGCCTACGAGCAGAGTAAGTCATCTTCTGTCCGTGTGTCTAAAGAGTGGGTAGAATATGAAAAGTATGGCGTGAAAGCATACGTAAAAAATGATACATTGTATCTTTATTTTCCCAATACCTATGACAATGTCAACATGAAGCGCTGGATGGGTTGGAACACGTTGATTCGGGTTTTTTCGCCGGAACTATTGAGTGTTACCGGGGTAAACACCAGATTTGAAATGTACAAGCTCAATCAGAAAAACATTACTGTGAATATGAGTGGCAAATCTTATTTCGAAGCAGAGAGTATGGAAAAACATTTTGATGATCTACAACTACAGTGTAAAGATTCTTCAGAGGTGCAGTTTGAAATGAGCCCGGATGCAAAGGGCACGGAGAATTTTTATATTCACAGCGTCACGGCTGATATACAGGGCGCGTCATTTGTCGATATAGGCAGGGCGCAGATTGATTCACTGCATTTGAATATAAGCGATAGTGCAGGAGTATTGTTATCTGGCGGCACCATGCGGAAGAACTCTTTACATACTGCGGGAAAACAGTAGTCATAAAACTGGGCCAGTATGTTTTTGGGGAGCTGATGCTTAGTCAACCATGGGATTTTACAGAAAGTGAATACCTTGTGCAACCTGTTTAACACTGAGATTTATGCGACATGCTGTGTCAGGGCATATAATTTAATAGGATCTGCAATGCCAATGCTCTTGCCAGACACCTTAATAGCGCCTTCATCAACCAATTCATTGATAATCCTGAATACAGTTTCGTACGTAGTACCTGTATAAGAGGCGAGGTCCTGCCTGCTGAGTACTATATCGAGGAAACCTCCTTCTGTTGTTCCGAATTTTGCTTCCAGTGATAACAGTGCCTGTGCAACACGGCCCTTGACGGGCATATGAGCCAGGTCCCTCATTTTTCTTTCTGATTCTTGCAGCTCATCCGCAAAGAACATCATTAACTGGTAAGTAAACTCATGATTTACTTTCAGGGTGGTCATAAAAAAATCCAATTCAATAAAGCAAATAGTGGAAGGTTCGAGCGCAGTTCCGCTTACAGGATAAATCATATTTGTTCCAAGGCCGCGGTGGCCTGCAATAGCACCTTTGCCGGCAATCCTTATTATCAATTCCTTATCGTCACCCCATTTCTTATGCACTTTCACCTTTCCGTCATAGACAAAATATACACCAGTAACAGCATCACCTTCCTTAAAAAGTACCTCCCCTTTTTTGATATGAAAGTTTTTCCTGCCGGCTTCAATAGCAGGAAGCCATTCCTTCAGGCAAAGCTTGCACAGAAAGCATGTATTCAAGTCGCAATGGTTCTTTTTGCCTTTCATATCACAATGATAAAATGCCTGCCACTGAACAGTGGTGTTAATCCATTGCAAGTATACTGCATAAAAACTTATTGGAAGAGACTCGCCGGACGAAGAGCGTACAATGAACCAGCCTGTGATACTTCTTTACCAGTAAATGTGGCTACGGTTTGTCTGTGTCTTTTAAATAACGGCCGCTGAATTGATTTCCTGACGGGATACTGTTAAGTGCTGCATGCAGGTTTACTACTTCCCCGATGATTATGATCGCCGGATTGGAAAGACCGGCATACTGTGCGCGATAGACAATGTCCTTTACGCTCCCAAAAACAGATTTCTCATTTTTTGTGGTTCCTTCCTGTATAATTGCAACAGGTGTTTCGGCCCTGCCGCAGCGGGAAAATATTTCCATGATAGATTCAAGCTTGCTCATAGCCATTAATATAATGATGGTCGCTGAACTACCGGCAGCGATGGCAATATCCGGGGAAATATCCCCAGATTGTGTCGTTCCCGTTGTTACCCAAAAGCTTTCATTAATTCCCCTGCAGGTGAGCGGTATCATTTTCGATGCGGGAACAGCCAGTGCACTTGATATACCCGGAATCACTTCTACATCAATCCCTGCAAGGTGGGCCACTTCAATTTCTTCCTGTGCCCTGCCAAATACAAAAGGATCACCACCTTTTAGCCTGACAATCCTTTTATAGGAGCAGGCATACTCAATAATCAGGTTATTGATTTCCTGCTGTGACAGGGCATGGCATCCAAACCGTTTCCCCACAAAAACTTTTATGGCTCGGGGGGCGTGCTCCAGCAGCACCTCATTGACAAGTGCATCGTACAAAATGACATCTGCACTCGCTAAAACCTTCACTGCTTTTAGCGTAATTAGTTCCGGATCACCCGGACCCGCCCCTACCAAGCTCAGTATTGATTTCATAAATTATAAAAAATTATATATAAAATAAATGCAAGGATTCTTTTCAAATTTAATGTTTTTGCAATATTTTTATGATATATACAATATTTAACGATCGATATTTTGTTACTTTGATCCGTAAATATTATATAAAATATATCGTAATATAACGATTGCCTGACTATTTCACTGCGAAAATCACTTGTTATGAAAATTGTAGTCATCGGCAATGGTATGGTAGGCTACAAGTTTTGTGAAAAACTTGTAAAAAAGGAAAACTTTGAATCAATCAGCCTGACTGTTTTTGGGGAAGAACCCCGGCCAGCCTATGACCGGGTACATCTTAGTGAATTTTTTGCCGGAAAATCGGCAGCGGAGCTTTCAATGGCTCCTGCCGGTTGGTATGATTCCAACCAAATCACCCTCCACCTGGGAGATCCCATAAAGTATATTGACCGTATTGGCAAGACAGTTCACTCTCACAAAGGCATAACACAGTCTTATGATTTTCTAATATTGGCCACAGGGTCGGCAGCATTTGTACCTGCCATTCCCGGGGTTGAAAAGGATGGTGTATTTATTTACCGCACCATTGAGGATTTGGAAATGATGACTGCTTATGCACGCAAGGCAAAAAGAGGTGCTGTTATCGGTGGGGGCTTACTTGGATTGGAAGCTGCCAAAGCATTAATGGATCTTGGTATTGCAGATACACATGTGATTGAATTTGCTCCCAGGCTTATGCCAAGACAGATAGATGATGCAGGTTCGGGCATATTGGTAAGCAAACTGCAATCGCTGGGACTAAAAATTCATACAGGTAAAAATACAAGCGCTGTTACCGGCAATGATTGTATTACCGGGATGCAATTTACAGATGACACAAGTATTGAAGTTGATATGTTGGTGATCTCGGCGGGTATTAAACCAAGGGATGAACTGGCCAGGCAATCGGGGCTTGAAACTGGTCAGCGGGGCGGTATTGTTGTAAACGAAAAATTACAAACCAACGATCCCAGCATATACGCTATTGGTGAATGCGCTTTGTATAAAGGAATGATTTATGGTTTGGTGGCGCCGGGCTATGAAATGGCGGAAATAGTGGCGGCAAATTTAACCGGCGATGATAAATCATTTACTGGTTATGATATGAGTACCAAACTGAAATTGATTGGTGTGGATGTTGCCAGCTTTGGAGATCCGTTTGCAACCGGCGACAATGTACGAACCGTTGTTTTTGAAGACACCAGGATGGGTATTTACAAACGGATTAATATCAGTGACAATGGTAAGGAATTATTGGGCGGTATTTTAGTAGGAGATGCGGAACAGTATAATATGTTGCTGCAAACCTGTAAAAACAAAATTGTGTTGCCCCCAAACCCGGAAGATATTATTCTTGGTTCCCGCGGCGGTGAAAAAGAAACCGGTGCAGGTGTACAGGGTTTACCGGATGATGCGATTATATGCAGTTGCGAAAGCATTACCAAGGCAGAAATATGCAGTGCAGTAACGGCACAGGATTGCGAAACCGTGGATGCAGTTAAAAAATGTACGAAAGCAGGTACTGGCTGCGGCGGCTGTGTACCGATGGTAAAAGACCTGGTGCAGTACAGCATGAAAGCACAGGGGAAATATATTCGCAATGTGCTCTGCGAACATTTTAATTATAGTCGCCAGGAGTTATATGATTTGGTAAAAATATTTGAACTGAAAACCTATGATGAAGTACTGGATAAATTCGGTACCGGCCATGGATGTGAACAGTGTAAGCCACCGGTTGCATCGATACTTGCCAGTTTGTGGGGAGAAATGATTTTGAAAAAAGGGAACGCCACCGCACAGGACAGTAATGACCGGTTTCTTGCCAACATACAGAAAGGAGGGACATACTCCGTAGTGCCAAGAATTCCCGGTGGTGAAATTACACCGGAGAAATTAATCATCATTGGTACCGTTGCGAAGAAATACAATCTTTATACAAAAATTACAGGGGGCCAGCGTATTGATATGTTTGGTGCACACCTGAATGATCTGCCATTAATTTGGGAAGAATTGATTGCCGCGGGATTTGAAAGCGGGCATGCGTATGGAAAATCACTGCGCACTGTAAAAAGCTGTGTGGGAAGCACCTGGTGCCGTTTTGGGCTACACGACAGCGTTAGTTATGCTATCCGTATTGAAGAACGTTACAGGGGATTGCGTTCGCCGCACAAAATAAAAGGCGCCGTTAGCGGGTGTATCCGCGAGTGCGCTGAAGCCCAAAGCAAAGATTTTGGCATTATTGCTACGGAAAAGGGATGGAACTTGTTTGTCTGCGGCAATGGTGGCAGTAAACCACAGCATGCGGTATTGCTTGCTACTGATTTGGACGATGAAACCTGTGTTAAATATATTGATCGTTTCCTGATGTTTTATATAAGAACGGCAGACCCGCTAACAAGGACTGCTACCTGGCTGAATAAAATGGAGGGAGGTATTGACTACTTACGTAATGTAGTAATCAATGACAGCCTCGGAATGGCAGCAATTTGGGAAAGTGAAATGCAGGCGCTGGTGGATAATTATAAATGCGAATGGAAAGAGGCCGTGGAAAACCCTGACATCAGGAAACGTTTTAACCATTTTGTGAATGCACCGGAAGAGAAGGATCCTTCAGTAAAATTTGAACCCATGCGGGAACAGAAAAAAGTGAGCGACTGGAAATAGTATCCGTGCTATTTGAAAACAAGCAGTACCAGTATCATTTTATTAAAATGAGTTGTTCCTTTTATAAATAGGCCTCATCGATTGCTATCCATTAACGATTGTTTGCCATTTTAATGCAGCTCTGCAGTTGCATGATTTCTTGCTTATATGACTAAAATATGACCGGGCATTTCCGGTTGACATGATTTATTCATTAAAGAACCTTTATGCAAACAATCAACACTGAACAAATTCAAACATGGTTTGCCGCCTGCCGGACGGAGGATGTCCCCGAAAATGGTGGTGTATGCGTGAAGTATAAAGAACAGCAGATTGCCCTTTTTTATTTTACACGTATCGGGGAATGGTATGCTACTCAAAATGAATGCCCGCACCGCCAGCAAATGGCGCTGAGCCGTGGAATGATTGGCGCGATGGGGGAAGAGCCAAAAGTGGCTTGCCCCTTTCACAAAAAAACATTTTCATTAAAGACTGGTGAATGCTTAAGCGGGGATACCTGCAGTATTAAAACCTACCCGGTAAAGGTAGAAGATGGAAACGTATTCATAGGCGTTGACGCCGTTGTATATAACACTGTATGAAAACAATTATCAGCAAAATATATGAATACTCCTGTTGAGTATTAAAATAAAAAACCCCGGCCGATGTGGAAGTCTAACCGGGGGGTGTGATTTTAAATTGACAAACAACCTAAAACCAATCAAAACTATGCTGAAAAAACTAAAAAAATGGCAATTCCGTTCAGTATTGTTTCTCTGTTTTTTTGTCCCGATCCATGCGAGCGCGCAGTTTACACTAACCGGGCAGTTACGCACACGAACGGAGATTCGCAACGGGCTGGGTAATTTAGTTGTAAAAGGATCCAAAGCTGCGGCATTTACTTCGCAGCGGACAAGATTGAATTTCGGGTATAAATGGGACAGGCTTACCATTGGAATATCCGTACAGGATGTAAGGGTCTGGGGACAAGATGCATCATCCGTTTCCAATGCAGACGGTAACCGCCTGATGCTGCACGAAGCCTGGGCCGATCTCGTATTGGCAAATAAAGCAGACAGCTCTATAAAATTCAAATTCTTCGACCTTATGTCAATTAAAATTGGCAGACAGGAATTGAGTTATGATGATGTTAGGTTGATTGGAAACCTGGATTGGTTACAGCAAGGCAGGAGACATGATATGGCACTGCTGAAGACAGTTCACAAAGGATGGCAGGTAGATATCGGGTATGCATTCAACCAGAATTCAGATGCATTCGGCGTTACCGGCACCTCTTACATACCTGCTAACGTGCCCGCCTATGTGAAAAATTCTTTGGGATATCTCGTTCCTACACCAGCGGGCATCCTTCCGCTGGCTTTGTCGGGGAACGCGGTCAACAGCAGTAATAAAACAGGTACGCCAGTATGGAACAACCCGCCTTCTACCAATGGCGGTAACCAGGACTATAAAAGCTTTACAAGTGTATATATCAGCAAAAAATTTGGGCAGACGAAATTCTCCGGCTTGTTCTTCAATGATAATTTTGGTAAATACAAAATAGATTCTGTTGGCAGTGTATCGGCGGGTTATGTGTATGGCCGTCGCTTTTCCCCTGCGGGGCCTTCAGATGCTTTTGATTATTCAGGCTCCAACAAGCGCTTTACCTACGGTTTGATGATGAACTCAGCAATTGGCACGGCAGCAGGGTCTGGAAAAATTGCTATACAGGCAGCCTATTATGCGCAATCTGGTAAAAACCGCGATGGTATCACCATGAAGCACGCATACCATTATACAATAGCAGCCACCTACCAGAAAGGAAAAATCAGTGTTACGCCAGGGTATGATGTTTTAAGTGGCAATGATGCCGGCACAACTGAGGACGAAAAATTTGATCCGTTGTATGGCACACCACATAAGCATTGGGGCTACATGGATTATTTCTATGTAGGAACAGGATCACCGGCAGGAGGGTTGAATAACCCTTACCTGAAATTGAAGTATACCGGGAAAACATTTGCAGTGGGTGCAGACCTGCACAGCTTTTCACTCAATAAGGATATGAGAAAGGCCGATGGCTCACTGGTGGGTAAACAATTGGGCACTGAGCTGGATATACTGCTGAATTATAACATGAATAAGTTTACGAATATAGAATTAGGTTATGGTTTAATAAATGCTACCAGCAACATGCCTTTTGCAAAAGCCCAGGCTGCAACCGATGCAGCAGCGGATGCTTACCGGAAAACCGGGACATGGTTTTACGCCATGTTAAAATTTACACCTGATTTTTTTAATTCCAAAGCCGTAGCTGCCAAATAAGGAATGCGAAGATTTGAACATGGGTACATGCAGCTCTTATTAATTTTTAAACTAACAAATATGCAAACCAACATACAACAACCGCTTAATAAACTGAATATATTTTCCGGGAAAGGGATTCAAATGAAAACGTTTCATATAACCTGGTTAACGTTTTTCTTTTGTTTTTTCGGATGGTTTGGAATCGCACCATTAATGCCCCTCGTTCGAACACAATTGCATCTTGATAAATCACAGATAGGAAATATTACCATTGCATCTGTATCTGCTACCATACTGGCGCGTTTGCTGATTGGCCGCTTATGCGATACATTGGGGCCACGGTTGACTTATACCATATTGTTATTGCTCGGTGCGATACCAGTTATGTTTATCGGGCTGGCAAATAGTTATGAGAGCTTCCTGATGTTCCGGTTCGTAATAGGTATCATTGGCGCTTCATTTGTTATTACGCAGTTTCATACATCTGTGATGTTTGCACCAAATATTGTAGGAACTGCCAACGCGGTGGCAGGCGGCTGGGGAAACCTGGGTGGCGGCGTAACACAATTGGTAATGCCATTGGTGGCGGCTGCGTTTGTGGGCCTGGGTTATGTTGATAAAGCCAACTCATGGAGGTATGCAATGATTGTACCCGGCGTTATATTATTGATAATGGCATTTGTTTATTACAGGTACACAAAAGATACACCTGCGGGAAATTATAAAGATATTCAAAGAGTAACCAGCGAAAGAAAGAAGGGAACTTTTGTGGCTGCCATGAAAGATTACCGCACCTGGATTCTCGCGCTGGCTTACGCCGCCTGTTTTGGTATCGAAATCACGGTTGATAATGTGGCAGCGCTTTATTTTGTTGACAGCTTTAAGGCAACGATTATTATGGCAGGCGCACTCGCCAGCATTTTTGGCTTCATGAATTTATTTGCGCGTGCACTCGGTGGCATCTTCAGCGATAAAGTAGGAAAAGTATATGGCATTCGTGGCAAGGGATTATTGCTTGCCTGTTTTCTTATTATGGAAGGATTGGGCATTACGCTATTTGCCAAGTCAGGCAGCCTTCCGATGGCAATATTCAGCATGTTATTGTTTGCCATGTTTTTAAAAATGGCCAATGGAACCACCTATTCTATTGTTCCTTTTGTAAACAAAGATGCTATCGGTAGTGTGGCAGGTATTGTAGGTGCCGGTGGAAATATAGGGGCCATGCTGGTGGGTTTCCTGTTTAAATCAAAAAGTATTTCATACGCACAGGCTTTTACTTATATAGGTATTGGCGTTGCGGTTATTGGGTTACTGGTAATGGTTACAAAGTTTTCGGCTGCACAAAAAGAGGTAATAGTAATGTCAGAGGACACAGGTATGCTTGAAGCAGTATAAAAGCCGGGCAGGGATAAGTGAAACAATGAACAAATATTTTTCAACAACCGGGTAAATAAAAAATATCTTGACGGGAAAGAACAATAATATTAATAAGCCGATGGCGCGGGGCGATTCTGCAAAAACCACCTGTTGTTATTGTGGTGTAGGCTGTGGTATTGTTGTGCACAGGGAGAAGAATGGGAGCATACGCGTGGAAGGGGACAAAGACCACCCGGTGAACAGGGGCATGCTTTGCAGTAAGGGAATGAATTTGCATTATACCGTCATGGATACGTCGGACAGGTTGTTGTACCCGGAGATGCGGTACGGTAAAAACCAACCGAGGCAACGGGTTTCCTGGGATACGGCACTGGAAAGAACAGCCGCTGTATTTAAAACGCTAATCGATAAGTATGGACCTGACTCGGTGGCTTTTTATGCATCGGGACAATGTTTGACCGAAGAATATTATGTTGTCAACAAACTTATCAAAGGATTTATTGGCAGTAATAATATAGATACCAATAGCCGCCTGTGCATGAGCAGCGCTGTAGTAGGATATAAAATGAGTTTGGGTGAAGACAGTGTTCCGGTAAGCTACGATGATTTGGAGTTGGCGGATTGCATTTTTGTGGCAGGGGCAAATCCTGCATGGTGCCATCCCATTTTATGGCGAAGGGTAGAAGCCGCGAGGGAAAAGAATCCCTTGCTTAAAATAATTGTAAGCGATCCCCGCAAAACACAAACCTGTTCCGTGGCCAATGTGCATTTGCAGTTGAACCCCGGAACAGATATTGTATTGCACCATGCAATTGGCCGGTGTTTGATTGAACAGGGAGACATCAGTATTGATTTTATTCAGCAACATACAGAGGGCTTTGATAAATATGCAATAACGGTATTTGAAAGAACCATTGAAGAAGCAGCAGCGATATGCGGTGTGCAGGAAGCCGACATCAGGCTGGCAGCTTCTTATATTGGTAATGCCACTGGTTTTATTACAATGTGGACAATGGGTTTGAACCAAAGTGTGATTGGTGTTAATAAAAACCTGTCACTTATCAATCTCAATCTTATTACCGGGCAGATTGGCAAACCCGGGGCAGGCCCATTTTCTTTAACCGGCCAGCCAAACGCAATGGGTGGAAGAGAAGTGGGAGGGTTATCCAATTTGCTGCCTGCGCACCGCAATCTCGCCAATGCAACTGACAGGGAGGAGGTGGAAAAATTCTGGCAGATACCATTGGGTACCATCAATCCAAAACCTGGATTGACGGCTACTGAAATGTTTGAAGCGCTGAATAATGGAAAGCTAAAAGCTATCTGGATACTATGCACCAATCCATTGATCAGCCTGCCCAACGTGCGGATAGCAGAAGAGGGGCTGAAGAAAGCAAAATTTGTGGTGGTGCAGGAGATAAGCAACAAGCCGGAAACATTGCAGTATGCAGATGTAGTATTACCCGCGGCATCATGGCTGGAAAAAGAAGGAACGATGACAAACGCAGACCGGCGTATCAGTTATCTCAGCAAAATTACAAATGCACCGGGCGAAGCGCTGCCCGATACAACGATCATCTGCCGCTTTGCGCAGAAGATGGGCTATAGCGGCTTTGATTATAAAAATTTTTCAGAAATATATGCTGAACACTGTGCTTTAACGGAAGGTACCCATATCGACATCAGCGGACTGAGTTATGATATATTGAAACAAAAGCAATCGGTACAGTGGCCTTACCCGAAGCATGCAAATGGAAATGGAACACCAAGACTGTTTGCTGATAAGAAATTTTATACCCCGTCACAGAGAGCGATTATACATTCTGTTCCGGATAGTAATGAAAGCGAGCAGCCTGGTAAAATATTTCCATTAATACTTACCACCGGCCGCATCCGCGACCAATGGCATACGATGAGTAAGACGGGAAAGGTAAACAAGCTAAAGCAACACATCAGTGAATCGTTCCTGGAAATTCATCCCGGGGATGCGGTACACAGAAATATTCAGGACAATGATTTGGTGGAAATATTTAACGGGAGAGGGAACGTAAGGGTAAAAGCAAAATATTCTGATGATATAAAGAAGGGAGTGGTGTTTCTCCCCATGCATTGGGGTAAAGTGCTGAACAGCGATCTAAGCCGTGCCAATAACCTTACCAGTAGCCGCCTTGATCCACAATCGAAACAGCCAGATTTTAAATTCAGCGCGGTGCAGGTAAGACTGTACAAAAAGGAAAAGCAAAAGATTGTGATAGTCGGTGCAGGTGCCGGGGCTTTTGGGTTTATAAAAAGTTACCGCGCTTTGAATGCTGACGATGAAATTGTTGTTTTCAGCAAAGAAAATTTTCCCTTTTACAACAGAGTTTTGCTGCCGGATTATATTACCGGTGCGCAACAGTGGGATCATTTGGTAAAAATGAAAACAGAAGAAGAGTTTGAATACAACATACAAATGCACAGGGGTGTAAGCATTGAGAAGATAGACCGCGAACAAAAAATGGTGACCGACAGCGGGGGCAACACGCATTCGTACGATATATTATTAATGGCAACAGGTAGTCGCGCTGCGATGTTAAAAGACGTGCCTCCCCTGGAGGGGATATTCACAATGCGCAGCCGCATTGATGCAGATCGGTTCAAAAGCCATATTGATCCTGCAAAAGGAAGGGTAATCATTGTAGGTGGTGGGTTGCTTGGTATTGAACTCGCAGCATCATTGCAGGAAGTAAATGTGGAAGTGACGATCATACAACGTATCTCGCGTTTGATGGACAGGCAGTTGGACCCGCTTGGGAGCCAGTTATTGCATGAGATACTTGCAGACAAAGGAATACAGGTTTATTACAATGATGAAATTGAACGGTTTCTTGGGAAGGAAGTGGTAGAGGGTGTCTGTTTGAAAAGTGGTCTCACCATCTATTGCCAGGCAATAGTTATCGCGGTTGGCACCGTTCCCAATATTGAGATGGCAAAAGCATCGGGGTTTACCTGTAAAAGAGGGGTAGTAGTCAATGAATACCTCCAGACAAATGATCCGTCTGTCTATGCTGTAGGGGAAATGGCAGAGTTTAATGGATTTCTTTATGGTATTACAGCAGCAGCCGAGCAGCAGGCGCATATAGTAGCAAAACATGTAAGCGGTGATATAGCACAGTATTACAGCGGCTCCCTGCTGATGAATATTTTGAAGATGCATGGAACTGATGTTTGTTCACTTGGTTTAGCCGAAGCACCCGATGATCCTGCCTATGAAGAAGTGGTATTTATTGATAAGGCAAAATGTTATTACAAAAAATGCATTATTCATCATGACAGGCTGGTAGGCGCTATATTAATTGGGGACAAAACAGAGTTTTTAGAATTCAGGGATTTAATAGAAAACAAAACAGAACTGAGTGAAAAAAGATTGCAGCTTTTGCGAAGCGGAAAGAAAGCCGAGCCAGTAATTGGCAAGCTGGTATGCAGTTGTGCGGGCGTCGGGGAAGGCAATATTATAAATAGAATACAGGAAGGATGCAGGGACCTGGTACAATTGTGCCAGTTGTCCGGGGCAGGAATGGGATGTGGCAGTTGCCGCCCTGAAGTAAAGACAATATTGGATGCGCATATCAATGTGATCAAAAGGGCCGGCGGTGTTGAAGCAGTTTAAAATATTTTTATGATCGGGATCATTCACTTGTACAATACCAGTAAAAATTAGAAATGAAAAGAGGAGATAATAGTATTCCTGTTGAAATGCGATTCGCATTAAGCGAAGGTGACAACGGCAGGTATTTCAAATTCGAAGAAGATTTCGTTGAAGAAAATGTCCGTTGTATTCCCATGGTCGTACGGTTCAAACTGGATGCCTGTGGTATTAAACTAAAATTAAGTGAGTGGGCCATGATGAAGGAAGAAGAAAAGATTTCACTGACTGAGTTTGAATGGAATTCAGAAGAAGATGTTCGCCAATTCAGGGGCTATTTGCAAATGGTAATTTTTATCAGGACTGGTAAGGATGCAACGGGTTTAACAGTAGAAAGAAACCCGGCATGGGCAAATGAGGATGAAATTCCATTGCTGTTGCTGAAGAAACTACATGAATTTGACTGGTCCATTTCATTGCAGCAATGGAAGGCATTGCCAAGCCTGCAGCGGTTTGTTTTAATGAAACTCTGTAAACCAGGGCATGAAAACCGAAACTTTCCAAAGGCAATAAAGGAATTCGGCTTGATATAACCCATATTGTATGAGGTACGCATATCAATTGAAAGTAAATTTTACAGGAGGTATAGTATCACCGGGCTATCTCAATAACCTGTTGGATCGGCTGCAACTGGCTGGTATATCGCAGGTGCGGTTTGGGTTAAGGCAGCAACTGCTGGTTGATATATCTAATAAGGAGTACGAAAATGTAATGGCTGCATTAACCGATGGCGGATTTGACTATGAAGTCAATAGCGACTCGTATCCAAATATTTGCAGTTCCTATCCTGCGGCTGAAATATTTATAAAGGAAACATGGCTGAGAGAAGGCGTATATAAAGATGTCTTTGATATGTTTGATTACAAGCCAACACTGAAAGTGAATATCGCAGACAGTAACCAAACTTTTACGCCTTTCTTTACCGGCAATATAAACTGGATTGCATCCGGCAAAAGTCATTTTTGGTATCTCTGTATCCGTTTTCCAAAAACCAATGTGTTATACCAGTGGAAGGATCTTATTTATACCAATGATATTGGAAGATTGTCGGAGCAGGTGGAAAGGAATATTCTTGCGCAGCGCTCTTTGTATTTTGATAACAACCACGCCGATGGCGGGCAACTGTACGATGCAATAATGGCTGGGAATATTTTTGTATCCAAACCTGTTGAGGAGAAACTGGTATTGCCATCATTTAAACTTCCGTACTATGAGGGTTACAATAGTTATGGCAATAAATCATGGCTGGGTATTTACAGGAGGGACGAATCTTTTGACATCAATTTTCTGAGAGATGTTTGCAGGATTTGCCTTGAAACAAAAACAGGAGAATTGTACACCACTCCCTGGAAATCGCTTATTATAAAAGGCATCGAAGAAAAGCACCGCCCTTTATGGGGACATATATTGGGAAAGTACCGTATTAATGTGCGCCATGCTTCCAATGAACTGAACTGGCAGGTGGAAGATGGAAATGATGAAGGCCTCACTATTAAACGGCATATCATCCGCCAGTTTGATAAGGAAGATGTGCGCACATTCGGTTTATGCTTTGCAGTGAAAACGCAACCCAAATCAGGTGTATTTGGTTCGGTGCTGATACGCAGGAAATTTAACCTAATCCGCGGGCAATGGAGGCCATTAGATAAATTTGATATTTTATATACACCTGATTTCAACCCCAATTCAAAGGACTATGTTGTATTCAGGGACAATGTGGAACGTGAACACCTCCCGGCTTACCTGATTGCCCTGTCTAAATATTATTATGAACAGGAAAGCGAAGGCGATTTATTGCCGGGTAGTATACATACTGATATTTCTGTGGAAGAACACAGCCATGAAATAAAGGAGGTAATTCACCAGTGCAGGCATTGTTTAACGGTGTACGATCCTGAAACTGGAGATGTGAACAATGAAATCCCAGCCGGTACATTGTTTGATGTATTGCCGGAAAATTATTGTTGCCCATTGTGTGAAGCGCCGAAGCATGATTTTGAAGAGAAAGAGAAGCTGGACCTTGGTTTATTGCCCATTTAATTCAGCATGTGCATTAAAATTCTGAAAACATTTTTTATGGTCTTCAGTAATGGGAATGGAATGAATACCAAGATGATCAAGCATAAATTTCATACTGTATTTGAATAGTATCCCTTTTTGCAGCATGACCAATATCCCGGCTAAGGCCTTCGAAGTATAAATGGCGCACAAGGGTTCCGGCTGACCGTCATTGGTAAAAACATACGCATCAAATGAAGGATTGTGCTGGTAGTTTTTATACAGCTCTTTGATAATGGAAGGCTCCATTAGCGGCATATCACAGGCAAGTACCATTAAATCTTCCGCCGGGAATTGAATATGACTGCTCAATACGCCGAGCAGCGGACCTTTAATTTGTAAGGAAGGATCGTCAGTGATAAGATCAGCTTCATGGAATATGACTGCATAAGTTTCTTTTTGTTGTTTGTTGACTGATACCTTAACCGGGAAATTCAAAGCAGCTATTTTAGTATAGGCAGCCTGTGCCCATGTTGTTGTTTCCCCGGTAAGCAGGCCCTTATCAGTTCCCATTCGAAGGCTTTGACCACCACATAAAATGACTCCCAGCATAATGAAATATTTTATTGAGAATCGTGGTGATGCGGTTTGGTGTCGGCGTGCCCGAGACTTTTACCGGGGTTTACTTCATCCCTGACCAATTGTTTGAGTTCTTTTATTTCAGGGAACCCGCCGTATGTCTTCCTGTCAAAGATCCTTTTATCATTGATGCTGATGTGAAAATCACCACTCACTTCACTGGGTTGGAGGGCTACCAGTTTCAGGTCTTCTTCAAATGTGGTTAAAAATTCCTGTGCCATATAGGCAGCACGCAACAGCCAGTGGCATTTGGGACAGTATTCAATAGTGATGGAGGGTTTCATATATCGGCGATTAAGCGTTATAATAAGAAAGCAGGTTGACGCTTATAAAATTACTGGTTATTTCAGCATTAATAAAAACTGGTTGACACTTTTACGGAGACTGGTAGCCCGATAAGGCGTAATTTTATGGATGCTTCAAATCAGTCAATTATTTATTTATCCCATCAAATCACTCGGTGGTATTGCGGTTGACGATGTGCTGGTAACAGACCGCGGTTTGCAATACGACAGGCGCTTCATGCTGGTGGATGATAATAACCTGTTCCTCACCCAAAGAGAATATCCGGAGATGGCCCTGCTGCAAACTGCGATCGAAGGAAGTAATTTGACGGTCTTTCATAAAAAATCAGCAGGACAAAAGCTGGTACTGCCACTTGTTACAACGGGAGGTGATAGTATACGTGTACAGGTTTGGGAAGACGTCTGCGATGCTCTGGTAGTGGGTGCCTATGCCGATGCATGGTTTTCCCATCACATGGGATTTACATGCAGGCTGGTGTATATGCCCGATACCACGAAAAGAAAAGTAGATACTGGATACGCATTGAACAACGATATCACCAGTTTTTCCGACGCATTCCCATTGCTGATGATTGGACAGGCTTCGCTGGATGATTTGAACAGCAGGTTAGCAATGCCCCTGCCCGTGAACCGTTTCCGTCCCAATATAGTATTTACCGGAGGCCGTCCTTTTGAAGAAGATAACATGGAACAATTTTCAGTAAATGGTAAAAGTTTTTTTTGCGTAAAACCCTGCGCACGCTGCAACATTACCACCACCGATCAGGAAACTGGGATCACTGGAAAAGAACCGTTGAGGACACTGGCTACTTACCGGGTAGCGAATAACAAAGTGTTATTTGGTCAAAATGTTTTAACAACCGGTACCGGCGTTATTACAGTTGGTGATGTTATTGACGTATTGAAAGTAAAAACTTCGCAGCTGGTTACAGGTCCTCTTTAACAGGTAAAATATTTTTCAGTTGAATTGAATATAATGACTACTGCCGGTAACGGGCTGGTCAGTCACCGGTTTCGCAGAAATGTTTGAATTTCGTAAGGTATTATTTCATTTTTATTTTTTTAAGATCAGAGACAGGTGCACTTTGCATTTTAGGGGCAGTATGTCAAATAATGACCGGGCGGAATTACAATTGTTTACCGTAAATTTATAAGCCCGATACCTGCCTGTTTTGATCTGTCCCCGCTTCGATAATATTAAAAAAATCAAATAATCATGAAACAAGTTTCACGCCGCAGTTTTATTAAAAATGCTGGTGGGGCAGGCATGGCTATTTGGCTGGGTATTTCAGAAAAAGGATATGCAGGCGTCACATTAAATATTGCAGAGGCAAAAAATTTTACACCGTATATCCTGGTGGAAGCCAGTGGCAATATTATTATCTACAATACAAAACCCGAAATGGGCCAGGGTACGTTTCAATCCATCCCTGCGTTGATTGCGGAAGAGTTTGAAGTATCGCTCGACCAGGTAACCATCAGACAATCTAACGGTGAAAAGGCATTGGGCAATGGGCAGCGCGCAGGCGGTAGCTCATCGGTACGAACCAATTATACCGATTTACGGAAAGTAGGTGCTTCTGCAAGAGAAGTTTTTGTCAAAGCTGCCAGTATCAAATGGCAGGTAGAAGCCAGTACCTGTTATGCCGACAGTGGAAAAGTATTTCACAAAGCCAGTAACCGGTCATTTACCTATGGAGAACTGGTGGAAGAAGCATCCAAACTGGAATTGCCCAAGGAACCCAGGCTAAAAGATCCGAAAGATTTTAAAATACTGGGAAAGTCGATCAGGCGGCCCGATGTGCCTTTAAAAACAAATGGCAAAGCAGAATTTGGTATTGACGTACAGGTGCCAGGCATGTTGTATGCAAGCGTAGGGCGATGCCCGGTGATTGGGGGAACATTAAAACGATTTGATGCAACAGAAGCCATGAAAATACCCGGGGTGGAAAAAGTAGTGGAAGTAGAAAGGATCATGGGCAGGTACCATTCTGTTGGTGTAGCCGTAGTAGCCAATTCTTACTGGACTGCGCTCAGGGCGCGCAGGAAGTTAAAGATTGAATGGGATACAAAAGGTTTTGAAACATTTAATACATCCGACTACGAAAATCGTTTGCGTGCACTTGCCAAAGACGATGGTCTGCTGGATAAAAAAATCGGTGATACCGATTCGCTGAAGCTTCCAGTGCAAAATACGATTGAAGCATTTTACGAAACGCCCATGGTCGCGCATCATCCCATGGAACCGATGAATTGCGTGGCACAGGTGCAGGGTGGTAAAGTAGAAATATGGACATCGACACAGGTGCCGAGTAACATCACTGGCAGCGGTGCAAACGATTTACACAAACATATTGGCTTTGCACCGGAGAATATTACACTTCATGCAAAATTCATTGGCGGTGGTTTTGGCAGAAGGCTTAATATAGATTTTATCATTGAAGCCGTTAATATTGCCAAACAAATCAGTAAACCGGTAAAAGTGATTTGGTCGAGGGAAGATACCACAGAACAAGGTCCCTTCCGGCCAATGACTTTCTCAGCATTGAAAGGTGGATTTTCAGAAGACGGCAAACTGGTTTCTTTTCAGCATAAAGTAATAAGCCCTTCTTATTCGGAAGCCATGCGACCCGAATTTGATAAGAACAAAGTGGATGGCACCATGGTGGAGGGCATTGGCGAACAGGCATACGAAATTCCCAATATCAGGACATCATATGTAAGGGCCGATTATCATGTGCCGGTAGCGGCATGGCGATCGGTCACCAGTTCCACACTGGCATTTCCGCATGAATGTTTTATAGATGAACTCGCAGTGAAGGCAAAAAAAGACCCGTTGCAGTTCCGCCTTGACATGCTTGCACAGCCTTCTGATTTGAAAAGGGTATTGTTAAAATTGAAAGAAGTATCCAATTGGGATACGCCGCTGGCTAAAGGCAGGGGAAGGGGCGTTGCACAATGGGAATTTTTTGCCGGGCTTTGCGCCCATGTGGTAGAAGTAACACACCGGCCTGATTCATCTATTCACATAGATAAAGTGTATGCTGTGATTGATCTCGGTGAAGTGGTCAATCCTGATAATGTAAAGAACCAGGTAGAGGGTGCGATTGTTATGGCACTGGGTGCAGCCATCAAGCCGGGTATTACTTTGGAAAAGGGAAAAGTGATGCAGCACAATTTTTATGATAACCCGCTTGTCAGAATCAATGAAGTACCCGAAATTGAAGTGCATATCCTGGCAGAAGGCGGAAAAGTAAAAGGCGTAGGCGAACCCGGATTACCGCCCTTTGCACCGGCACTGGCCAACGCAATTTTTGCAGCCACCGGAAAACGCGTACGTACCATGCCTTTCGATATTCGCAAAATATAAATTGCAGTACCCTTTTGACTCGTAAGGCATCAGTTCTTAATAAGTATAAATGAATTTCTCTCACCTCATATATTTCCAGCATATGATGACACTAAATATTAATAAGAAGGAGTACCAAATCGATGTTGACCCCGACATGCCGTTGTTGTGGGCTATACGGGATATCGTTGGTCTTACGGGAACAAAATATGGCTGCGGTGTAGCACAATGCGGCGCCTGTGTGGTATTGATGAATGGGCAGGCGGTTCGTTCCTGTATCACTAAAGTTAGTCGTGCTGAAGGACAGCAGATAGTGACGATCGAAGGCTTATCGGAAAACAATGATCATCCGTTGCAGCAGGCATGGCGCGAAATTGACGTGCCGCAATGCGGATACTGCCAGTCGGGCCAGTTGTTATCCGCTGCTGTATTGCTTCGGGAAAATCCGCATCCCACCGACCAGGATATCGATGATGCAATGGCTGGTAATATCTGTCGTTGCGGAACCTATCTCCGCATTCGAAAAGCCATACACCTTGCAGCCGACATCCAGGCAAAGGCTGGCAAAAACGGATAACCATAGCTGACAACAGAATTTGATAACGATTAAACACAGCATACATTATGAGATTCCCGCTTATACATAAATTCCGTCATCATTTACCCGTAAAAATGGTGATCATAATAACGACGCTGGTTTTGATTACTGGCGTATTTACCACGGCATTTACCAGTAAAAATGATACCATCGGGGAAAAGAATAAGCCTGCTGACAAAACAAAAGACAGTATTGAATCAGTACAGGCTTTTATGAGTGTATATAAGGTATTGGTGAGCCCGCGTTGCGTGAACTGTCATCCTGCCGGCGATATTCCATTGCAGGGCGACGATAGCCACCTGCATGCAATGTTTCCAAAAAGAGGTGTAGATGGAAAAGGTTTGTATGCGATGAAATGCGCCAATTGTCACCAGCCCGCCAATACTGCTGGCCTGCATACACCACCGGGCAATCCAAACTGGCATCTGCCACCATCAGATATGAAAATGGTTTTCCAGGGAAGGACACCACATCAGTTGGCAAAACAATTAACAGATCCCAAACAAAATGGTTTCAAGAATAAAAAACAATTGATCGATCACGCATCAGATCAGTTGGTCATGGCTGCCTGGAATCCCGGCGAAGGCCGTTCACTACCGCCGATGAGCCATGCAGCATTTACAAAAGCATGGACCACGTGGATCATGAAAGGCGCTTATGCACCGAAGTAATGGGAGGTTTTAGGGGCTATTGATTTTTTTTGAAACACAAACAAATTGCGCGCTATGACAGCAACAAAGAATACATCAGCAATGTCGAGGAGAAACTTTCTCCGTATTTCCGGTATGACCGGAACAGCGCTCTGGTTGGGTTTCTATTTTCCCGCAAGCGCCCGTGAAGCAACTATGCTAAACGCCGCTGAAGCGGAAGCAACAGAGATAGAAATGAATGCCTGGGTTCGTATTGATACTACCGGCAAAGTCACCATACTGAGTCACAGAGCTGAAATGGGACAGGGTGCTTACCAGGCCATACCGCAGATTGTTGCAGAAGAACTGGAAGTAAATTTGAATGAAATCAATATCATCTTTGCTCCTGGCGACAATAAAAAATATGGCAGCCAGATTACAGGTGGCAGTTCGACTGTTCGTGGCTCTTATAAAAATTTACTCAAACTGGGCGCCACCGCAAGGGAAATGCTGATTGAAGCCGCGTCAAAAAAATGGAATGTGCCTGCATCGGAATGTTATGCAGAAGCAGGCCACGTGATTCACAAACCAACGGGGAAGAAATTTCATTATGGCGAATTGGTGGTGGATGCATCCAAATTGGAAACACCAAAGAATGTTACACTCAAAGCCCGTTCCGATTACAAACTCATTGGTAAACCGCTTCCACGCCAGGATACTGCTTTGAAAACAAATGGTGCTGCCATATTTGGTTTGGATAAAAAGATCCCCGGCATGTTGTATGCTGTGGTGGAACGCAATCCCAGGTTGCGCGGTGTCGTAAAAAGTTTTGATGATACAGCCACAAAAAAAATCCCCGGAGTAAAAAAAGTATTCAAAGTGCGGATGGGTGTATTCAGTACCTATCGCGAAGGGGTGGCTGTAGTAGCCGATTCCACCTGGGCAGCGATGATGGGCAGGAAGGCATTAAAAGTAGAATGGGATGACAGTGGATTCGAACATTTAAATACGGAAGAAATTTATAAGCGCCAGCAGGAATTACTGAAAACAAATGAAGGAATATCATTCCGTAAAACCGGCGATCCCGACAGTGTTATACAGCAGGCGCAAAAAAAATTGGATGTAGTATACCAAACGCCTTATCAATCGCACAGTTGTATGGAGCCATTGAATTGTGTGGCCCATTACCAGGATGATAAAGTTGAAATCTGGGGACCGATACAGGCGCCTGATTGGGTGCAGGATTTTATCAGCAAGGAAATGAAGTTACCGAAGGAAAAAGTGATCGTAAATATGACCTTCCTTGGTGGTGGTTTCGGGAGAAAAGCATTTATGGATTACCCGCATGAAGCGGCAGTTATTTCAAAAGAAATGGGCACTCCCATCCAGGTTGTCTGGACAAGAGAAGATGATATGACACAGGGTCCATACCGTCCCGGTATTTCTTACCGGTGCCAGGGTGTTGTTGCCAACGGTGAAATCGCTGCATTTAAATTGAGAATGGCCGGGCAAAACAACAGTCACTGGAGTGGCGCAAAAAAAGATGAAGCAAACCGAAGCGCGTCGGAAGGGTTTTTAAAACCATATACTGACAGTATCAAAAACCTTAGTATCGCAGATGTGCCTTTCGAAACACCGATCATTACCATGTGGTGGCGTTCGGTATACGCATCGACCAATGGTTTTGCCTATGAAAGTTTTATTGATGAACTGGCTGTTGAAGCAGGTAAAGATCCGATGGATTTCAGAAGACAACACCTCAAAGATGATCGCGTACAAAAACTGCTGGATAAAATAGAAGAGGTATCCGGTTGGAAAAAAAGAAAACAAAAAGAAGGATATGGGATGGCGGTTACAGAATGTTTTGGAACAACAGTAGCCGAGGTAGTAAAAGTATCAAGAAAGGCGGACGGCAAAATAAAAATAGACAAGGTGTGGGCTGTAATGGATTGTGGCTGGTATGTCAATCCTGATACCATCCGGGCACAGGTGGAAGGATCAATCGTAATGGCCCTGGGAGCTGCCACCATTCATGAAATAACTTTCAGCGATGGGATGACGGCGGAAAAAAATTTTTATGCGTACCCAATGCCGCGCATCAATGATATACCTCCCATTGAAATCCATGTTATGGACAACAGCGCCGATGCAGGCGGCGTAGGTGAACCCGGTTTACCACCTTTTACACCAGCGCTGACAAATGCCATTTACGATTTAACAGGTAAGCGCATACGAAAACTGCCCTTTGATATGAAAGCAGTGTAAATAGATTATGACAAAGGAAATACACGATATACTCAATGCTTATAAAATTGCCAAACAGGAAGGACGTCAAACTGCACTCGCAACAGTTATACAGGTAGAAGGCTCTTCTTACCGGCGACCGGGTGCGCGTATGCTGGTAGAAGACAATGGAAAAATGACTGGCGCCATCAGCGGTGGATGTCTCGAAGGGGATGCATACCGAAAAGCCATGCTGGTGATGGTTCAAAAACAAAACAAACTGGTTACGTACAACTCTATGGACAGCGAAGGCGATATTAACTTCGGGGTGCAGTTGGGTTGTAATGGTATTGTGCATATTTTATTCGAACCCATCGATCCCAATCAGCCAAATAACCCGATAGCGTTACTCGAAGCATGTTGTTCAGAAAGAAAGGAAGCAGTGCTCGTCACATTGTTTTCGCCGAAAAACTTTTATGGCCATCAACCGGGAACATGTTTTTTTACAAACGGCGAGATCGCTGTCAGCAATATTGATAATATAAGACTGGCAGCATTGGTATCAGGCGATGCAGCAAACGCACTCGCACAAAAATCTTATCACCAGCAAGCATACGATTCCTATGAGTTAACCGCTTTTTATGAATTGCAACAGCCACCTGTTTCACTTGTGATTGCCGGTGCAGGCAATGATGCACTGCCTCTGACAGAGATGGCCGCCATGCTCGGCTGGCAGGTAACCATTGTGGATGGAAGAGTGACGCATGCCAGCCAGCAGCGTTTTCCAAGAGCACACAGAATCATTGTGCTTAAACCGGAGGAAGCAATCAGGCGGTTGGAGATAGATGAGCGAACCGTGTTTGTATTAATGACACACAACTATCATTACGACCTTGCCATGATGCGATTTTTACTGCAGCAGCAATGCCGCTATATTGGTTCACTCGGGCCAAAGAAAAGACTGGAACGTATGCTGAACGAATTAAAAGAACAGGGGGTCATCATAACTGACGAGCACAAAGAAAAGATGTATGGCCCCACCGGTCTTGACATAGGTGCTGAAACACCCGAAGAAATTGCAGTTTCCATCCTTGCAGAAATCAAAGCAGTACTGGCCGCGCACCCGGGCAATTTCCTGCGCGACAGGCAGGAATCCATTCATACACGCCCTGTAAACTCAATTACCGAAACCAGCACCCCGATTCGTAATATTGTATAATGACGGACATTAAAAACGATGTACAAAAAATAGGAATTATTATCCTGGCTGCTGGTGCATCATCGCGGTTGGGCACCGCAAAGCAATTGCTGGAATACAATGGCCATACTTTATTGCAGCATGCACTATGTGCAGCACTTGATTCGGTGGCGCACCCGGTAATAGTAGTATTGGGCGC
This sequence comes from Chitinophagaceae bacterium, assembly GCA_044223995.1. GTDB lineage: Bacteria > Bacteroidota > Bacteroidia > Chitinophagales > Chitinophagaceae > JACMLD01. The sequence goes on along the minus strand of JBGALE010000002.1, from coordinate 65,502 downwards.
CTGTGAAAATGATATCAGGAAGAAAGTAGATCTTAATAAAGCAAATATGGTGGTCAATACCGATTGGCAGGAGGGAATGGCCTCCTCCATCCGTTGTGGTATACAAACATTATTGCAAATTGAACCACAGAGCGAAGGCGCTGTTATCATGTTGTGCGACCAGCCTTATGTGACTTCTTCACTATTGAATGAATTGATGCTGGCGCATCAAAACACCGCTAAGCCCATTATTGCCAGTAGTTATAATAATACTGCAGGTGTGCCGGCGTATTTCCATAAAAAAATATTTCCCGAACTGCTTGCATTAAAAGGTGATACCGGTGCCCGTTCTATTATACAGCAGCACACAGGCGAAACAGCTACAGTTGTCTTCCCGGAAGGGAGTATCGATATAGACACAGCAGCAGATTATAAAGAACTTTCAAAAGATACTGAGAAGGCATGATTAAAGATATCTATAACCGTGTGCATGATTACCTGCGTATATCGTTGACGGATAACTGTAATTTTCGTTGCTTTTACTGCATGCCGGAAGAGGAATATGATTTTACACCTGCATCCAACCTGATGCAGCCGGTTGAAATCGAAGCGCTCGCAAAAATTTTTGTGGAGCAGGGTGTAAAAAAAATCAGGCTGACCGGCGGTGAACCGCTGGTTCGCAAAGACGCTGCTGATATAATCCTTTCGTTGTCGAAACTTCCGGTACAGTTAACGCTTACTACCAACGGGACAAGATTGCATGATTTTGTTCCTGTATTGGAGCATGCCGGTATCAAATCACTCAATATTAGCCTCGATACCTTGCAGCCGGAAAAATTTCAGCTTATTACAAGAAGGGATCAGTTTAAAACGGTCTGCGATAATATCCAATTACTGCTGCAAAAAAACTTTCATGTAAAAGTGAACGTGGTAGTAATGAAAGGATTGAACGATGGTGAGATAAATGATTTCATCGCATGGACAAAAGATCAACCGGTGCATGTACGGTTCATAGAATTTATGCCTTTTGCCGGCAACCGGTGGACGAGCAACAAAGTAATGACCTGGAAAGAAATGCTCGGGGAGATTGAAAAAAAATATGCTTTCCTTCCTTTGAAGAATGATGTACACGACACGGCAAAGGCATATACCATTCCCGGTCACCAGGGAACATTTGCTGTCATCAGCACGATGAGCGCACCATTCTGCAGTGGTTGCAACCGGATGCGGTTAACGGCAGATGGTAAAATGAAAAATTGCCTGTTCTCCGGGGAGGAAACGGATCTGCTGTCTGCATTGCGGGAAGGCAGGGATATAGCGGCATTGATTCATGAAAGTATTTTCAACAAGGCAAAGGAACTCGGTGGCCAGTTTACTTCCGACTTTGTGCACCTGCACGCGGAAGATATTCATAACAGGAGTATGATAACCATTGGCGGATAATATGGCATAAAGTTTAGCATGATATCAGTAGCAGAAGCAAAGAAGATAATTAATCAGCACGCCGTGGCATTGCCACCTAAGGTAATGCCATTGAAAGAAGCCGCGGGTAAACTGCTCGCGGAAGACGTGTATCCGATAACCGATATACCTGCTTTTCCGCAATCATCGATGGATGGTTACGCATTTTCCTGGAACGACTGGGAAAAGGGGAATCATTTAATAATAGAAGGTGAAATCGCTGCGGGGAGTAACGATAATAGATATTTAACAGAGGGTCATGCAGTTCGCATTTTTACGGGTGCACCTGTACCAACAGGGGCAGACACGGTAATCATGCAGGAAAAGACAACCGTAAAGGTGTTGGCAGATGGGAAAAAAGAATTGATCATTGATGACGAACAGCTTTCTCCCGGTACAAATGTCCGCCCGGCAGGGAGTGAAGTAAAGAAAGGTATCTGTGCATTAAAAGCGAATCATTTGCTGACGCCGGCAGCTACCGGTTTCCTGGCGGGAATTGGTATGGCAACTGTGAAAGTTGTTCCAAGCCCTTCCATCAGTATTATTGTTACAGGAAAGGAATTGCAACAACCGGGCAATGCATTGGATCATGGCCAGGTATATGAATCCAATTCATATGCACTCACCGCTGCCTTGCAATCATTGCAGATTCGGGACCTGAGAATATTCAGTGCAGAAGATGATTTAAACATATTAACCGGGATTCTTGTTACTGCATTACAGCAAAGTGACCTGGTATTGCTGACAGGTGGTATCAGTGCAGGCGACTATGATTTTGTATTACAGGCGGCAGAAAATTGTGGCGTCACAAAATTGTTTCACAAAATAAAACAAAGACCCGGGAAGCCATTGTATGTTGGAAAGCAGCAGGAGAAACTCGTTTTTGGGTTACCGGGAAATCCATCGTCTGTACTAACCTGTTTTTATGAATATGTCTTGCCTGCATTATCTAATTTAACCGGTAGGTCGTTGACATTAGAAACTATCCATGCGCCTTTGTCAGCATCGTATCAAAAGAAAGTGTCGCTGACATGTTTTTTAAAAGGTTGGTATGATGGCAATACGGTGACAATTCTTGACGCACAGGAATCCTACAGGATGCAGTCTTTTGCCCTTGCCAATTGCCTGGTGAAATTGGAAGAAGCACCCGGGGATTATAAAGAAGCTGAAGTGGTGGAAGTTCACTTATTACCTGTATAAACGTATCAATACATAATGGACAGTATATTGTTATTTTATATTTTATTATTCCTGGTGGCATTCCTGTATGCATCGGTAGGGCATGGAGGCGCCAGCGGTTACCTGGCCCTGATGGCCATTTTCAGCATTGCACCGGAAGTCATGAAACCAACAGCATTGCTGCTGAATCTCTTTGTTTCGCTTACGTCTTTTATTCAGTTTTACCGGGGGAAGCATTTTAACTTCAAACTTTTCCTGCCATTTGCGGTATCATCCGTACCGATGGCTTATGCAGGCGGGCGGATTACCCTCGACACATTTATTTATAAAAAGATATTGGGGGTATTATTACTGATACCAATTGCAAGGTTTCTTCTTTTTGGCAACCTGTCGCCTGCAGAAATAAAAAAGCCTAATATGCTTTTATCATTACTGATAGGAGCGGTTATTGGACTGCTTTCCGGAATGATCGGCATTGGCGGTGGAATTATATTATCTCCTGTACTATTATTATTAAAATGGGCCAACATGAAACAGGCTGCTGCCATCAGCGCCCTCTTCATTTTTGTAAATTCCATATCAGGACTGGCAGGACAATTGACAAAGGGTATTCACTTCAGCGGCGATATGTATGCATATGTTGGGGTGGCATTTGCAGGAGGAATATGCGGTGCTTATTTTGGTTCCATGCGGTTTAATCAATCCATACTCCGCTACCTGCTGGCACTAGTACTGATGGTGGCAGTGTATAAATTATTATTTACCCATGCTTAATACTGATTGAATGAAACTCTTATTTTGTTTTTCCCTGGTGTTGATGATGTTTGTTTTGCAGGCACAGGAAAATGTTCCCCCTACCGCTGCATTTACGGTGGAAGGGAAAGTAAAAGCACCTTTTCATTTTTCTTTCCAGGATGCAGGTAATTTCCAAACAGTTGCGATAGACAGCGTGGTGATTTACAACCATCTCCTTGTAAGAAAAAGAGCCATCATCAAACTTAAGGGTATACTGCTGAAGGACATACTGGCTAAAGTTGATTTGGATGTGCCCGGTCAGAAAACACTCAATGAGTATTATTTTATCTGTGTGGCCAGCGATAATTACAAGGTTATTTTTTCCTGGAATGAATTATTCAATACAGAAACAGGTAAACATACGATGATCATAACCGAACAAAATGGAAAGAAAGGTATGGAAATGGACGACAGGATTGCATTGATATGCCCGGAAGATATTGCCACAGGCCGGCGCTATGTAAAAGGGTTGCAGAAAATAATAGTGGAAAGAGTTAAGTAACTTGCTTTATAACCATTCAGTTCAATGAAGATACAAGTCATCATATTTGGGCAGTTGCGCGATGTATTGGGCGGGAAACTCGAACTTGACAATATTACTGATACTGCAACATTGAAAACAGTATTGCAGTCAACATACCCGGCTATAAAAGATGCGAACTATATGGTGGCGGTCAACAAAAAACTAATAACAGAAAATACTGGCCTGACTGAAAATTGTACGGTAGCCATCCTTTCACCTTTTTCCGGCGGATAAATGACAACCCATCTATCATACGAACGATACCTACGCCAACTGATATTAAAAAATTTTGGCGAAGCAGGTCAGCAAAAATTATTGCAGGCTGCTGTGTTGGTAATAGGTGCGGGAGGATTGGGTTGCCCGGTATTACAATACCTGGCTGCCGCTGGCACAGGTCGCATTGGTATTGTCGATGATGACTACGTTTCTCTGTCCAACCTGCACAGGCAGGTTTTATATACTACGGATGATATTGGACGACACAAGGCAAAACAGGCAGCAGGTATATTAAGACGGCTGAATACCGATATTGAGATCACGGCATATACCGAAAGGCTCACGACGCAAAATGCCTTTAAGCTGATGAAGGCCTATGATATCATTGTCGACTGTACCGATAATTTTGCAGCCCGGTATTTAATCAACGATGCCTGCGTATTATTAAACAAGCCCCTGGTGTTTGCTGCGGTGTCGCGGTATGAAGGGCAGGTAGCCATTTTTAATGATAAAAAAGCAGTCACTGACCAGGCCGTTAATTATCGCGATTTATACCCACGGCCACCAAAAGCAGGTGAGGTATTAAGCTGTGAGGAAGCGGGTGTATTAGGCGTATTACCTGGTATTATTGGAACCATGCAGGCAACAGAAGTCATTAAATTAATAACCGGTATCGGCCGCCCACTCGTCAACCGCTTGCTAACCTACGATGCGCTTGACAATTCAATATATGAACTCGAACTAACTCCCGCCCAACATACAAGATCGATGATTCCTAAAGATGAGGCAACATTTATTGCGACAGATTACAATGCCTTGTGTGGCGCGGTGAATGAGGATGTTGAAATTGATACTTCTTTCTTTGATCAATTAATCCTGGCCGGTGATATTGACGTGATCGATGTACGGGAACCGGATGAAGTTCCGGTGATGGAAGAAATAGCTTGTCTTCGTATTCCATTGGGACAATTGCCGGGCAATTTATCATTAATACATGCTGACACCATCGTGGTTATTTGTCAGTCGGGAAAGCGAAGCCTGCAGGCAGCAATGCAACTGGCAACGATTTTTGGTTCATCCAAAAAGATTTACAGCCTGCGGGGAGGAATCATACAATGGAAGCAGGCACGGGAAAAACAATTGTTATGACAGAGAGAAAAATCAAAAATATTTTCGTCCAGGGTGCGATTGCACCATCATTTATTGGTGACAGTATTCAAAAACACCGGGCTAAAACCGATATTGGCGGTCATAGTATTTTTTTAGGACAGGTGAGGGCAGATACCATTGGAGATAAGAAAGTTGCTTCCATTGAATATACTGCCTATGAAGAAATGGCACTGGAAAAAATGCATGCCATCCGGGAAGAAGTAATTGCCCGTTACCAGCTTACCTGTATGCACGTGTATCATAGCCTGGGTATTGTTGCTGCCGGTGAAATATGTTTATTCGTATTCACCTCATCGCCGCACCGCAAAGCAGCGATGGAAGCATGCAATGAATTGGTGGAAAGAATAAAGACTGAACTACCTGTTTGGGGGAAAGAGTTATTTGCCGATGAAACTTACCAATGGAAACAGAATAAATAAGTATGGTTGATATAACACATAAATCAAACAGCCTACGCCAGGCAATTGCCACGGCGATTGTTACAGCATCAAAACAGGAAACGATCGGCGCGGTAAAAGCCAAATCCGTTCCCAAGGGAGATGTATTTGAGTTTTCGCGGGCGGCTGGTTTACTGGCCATCAAAAAAACCAGCGATGTAATACCCGACTGTCATCCGCTGCCTGTGGAATTTGCTGCTATCACGCATGCGATAGATGGACTCGATATTATCATTACGGTAGAAGTGCATACCATTTACAAAACAGGTGTGGAAGTGGAAGCCATGCATGGCGCTGCCATTACTGCATTGACCATCTATGATATGCTGAAGCCACTGGATAAAGGCATTTCGATCGGAACTATCAGGCTGGAAAGTAAAAAAGGAGGCAAAACCGGTTTCAAAGAAGAGGGAACAGAAGGATTGCGTTGTGCAGTAGTGATTTGTTCCGATACAGTAGCCGCAGGAAAAGCGGAAGACAAAACAGGAAAAGCCATCATCAGTAAAATACAATCATTTCATCTATCTGCCAGTCTTGCTGTTATCCCCGATGATTTTAAAACGATACAGGACAAAGCAAAACAACTAAGTGAAGAAGGATATGATCTTATCCTTTTTGCAGGTGGAACTGGAGTATCACCAAGAGATATGACGCCCGATGCCATCCGGCCGCTGCTGGACAAAGAAGTTCCCGGCATTATGGAAGTAGCCCGCCAGTATGGACAGGAACGAACACCATACGCTATGCTTTCGCGCGGTATTGCTGGTTTTATCGGTAAGACATTGGTGATAACCTTGCCAGGATCTCCGCGCGGGGCAGAAGAAACGATCGATGCTTTGTTTCCCCATGTGCTGCATGTTTTTAAAGTAGCGGGAGGGGAGCGGCATGAGTAGCCCCGGTTTTTACTACTATAGCAGATTATCTTCATTGTTATTTTTCAGGTATTGTAATGGTGGGTGATTTGTCGCCTGCCCGACGCTTTGCCGGTCTTTGTGGAAATAGATTTGGGGTTCAGTAAAATTGAACGCATGAAACTTATTTCCGCAAAAATGCACGGCATACTTGATTATGTCACGGTGTTGTTTTTACTCGCAGCTCCTTCCATATTTGTTATGTCCGATACAGCCAGGTATTTCACCTATACCCTTGCTGTTGTGCACCTGGTACTCACCTTGTTCACCAATTTTGACATGGGTCTTATTAAAATAGTCCCGCTCAAGCTGCATGGATTGATTGAGTTATTGGTGTCTTTTGCACTTGCAGGTATATCATTTTATTTTAGAAGTGAGGGAGATGCCGTAGCATTTTACTTTTACCTCGTTTTCGCCATCGTACTTTTCATCGTCTGGATATTGTCTGATTATTCCGGTAAAGCCGGAAAGATGATACGGTAGCCGGGGCAGTTGCTAAGTTTTTTAATTTTCTCCAGGCAGTAAAGCTGTTGACAGTATGATGGCTTCATCCTGTGTAACTATGCAGGCTGAATGAAATGCTATTTCACGATATTGCTGGCAGTTCTTTGTGCCATTGGCCGGTCCCAGGATCTGAACTTTCCCGGAATGGCACCTGCATTATCGGTGTCGGCGGTTATTAATAAAAAACTGGATGCAAATATCCTCGCCGTTTCCAAAATAAGACTCGGTAATTATACTTCAAAGGGAATGGCTTATCTGCAACAGGTGCTTGAAATATATTCGCAGGCTTCTGTCAACTATACCATTAACCGCCATTGGCAATTGAGTTTGGGTTATGGTTTTCAGCGAAACAATCCATTTAACGTCAACTGGAGAAATGAACATAGATTGGTCCAGCAATTGATACTGGTACTGCCGCTTGGTGATAATAAATTATTGCAGCGGGTTCGGTTGGAGGAACGCTGGTTTACGTTTCCCAGTGGTGCAAGCAGTTTTGGAACGAGGGCCCGTTACCAGTTGGGTTATGTTATCCCATTGAAAGGCATGATGCACTACTGGCAGTTTAATGATGAAATATTTGCGAATACCAGCGGCAACGCTAATAGTTTGATAACGGAAAATTGGCTGTATAGCGGAGTCGGTTATTCGCTCGGGTCATTTGGTCACCTGGAAACTGGTATCGGGTATAATACTGCTGTCAGTAACAACCAGCATGCACTCAGCAGTTTAATATTACTTCAAATAGCGTGGAGCTATCATCTGCCATCAAAGAGTAAAAAGGACATGCACCCGGTCATGCACGCCCGGAATTTTTAAGATCTGGTTTTTAAAAATCTCGTCTTTGGCCGTGCCAGTATATTTATTCCTGCGGGTCAGGTAAAGGAAGCGCAATAACAAATTGTCAGGATTGCAGTAAGAAAACTGGCTGGTTTTAGCCAGCCAGTTCGTATGATTTATTAGCGGGCAATAATAAATTTAGTTTTTAGCTGACCTTTCGATGTAAATGCCGTCAATACATACAGTCCGCTGGATAATTGCACGTTTAATGGTTTGATCAGCCCGTTATTTAAACTAAGATTGCCTTCCCTTGAATAATACAGTCGTTTGCCTGATATATCTGAAATGGAAAGGGAATAGAGGGTACTATTTTGTGATTTTATTTTCACACTAAAGGCCCCTTTGTTGGGATTGGGGAATAGACCGATTCCATCAATTTCCATAGCTTTTTCGAGAACCAGCGAATCTTTTATGGCTGAGCTTTGCCGGTCGAGGGTATTGTAGTAAACCGTGCTTTGGCAAAACGCATTTACAAGGGTAGGGTCTGCGGGCGGAATGATAGTACTGTCGCAGGTAGCAGTTGCGGAAGTATCTACCCTTGTGGCATCGAGTACTGTCTTAAGCGGAAATGTCAAAATCAATAGCACGTTTTGTGTGTTTGGGCCGGCATTGTTGCGTTTCAGGTTTATCATCAATTTCAGGAATAGCGTATCCACCTTTGCATTCCATTTATAGGTTTCAGAATTCGTACCTGTATTGGTGGTGTTGGAAGCATTAAACAAATACCGGTATTGCTTATTGTCCAGGCATTTAATATCAAAATAGTCTGTCCTGAATTTATATGAACTATCAACGCCATCTTTCCCTTCAAAAATTGGAAAATAAGGGTTAAGCTGTACACCTGTCATATTACTTGTAGGAGCGAAGGTTGTCGGGTAAGTTTTTATCATTACAGCTGCCTTCATATTCTGAATGGTCATGCCGGCGGCCTGGTTAAGGACATACAATAAGGAGTCTGCTTCAAACCGGTAGAAATACTCTGGGATAGTACCGGGATAACAGCGCCTGACATCGCACCGTGTTCTGCCGACTGTTTTATAGAAGGCAACCGGGGTCTTGACCAAATTAAATACACCTAGTACTTCATTGTAATAAGGATAGGCGTCGGGGTCCAGTTGAGCATCTTTACTTCCGGGGTTAGTGAAGATAATGTTATGATATTGGTTTACGGTGGAAAGCGTTCCGCTTAATTTGGCAGTTAGGTTTACTGCCAGCGGTAACAATTTTACTTCTGTGGGCCCTGTGGTTGTCTTACCTCCGCCAATAAAAAGATCTACCAGGCCAACCGCTGTTTTAAGCCATGGTACTGCATTTAAACCTGCTTTCAGAAACTGGTTGTTTTTCAGGAAACTGCCCAGGTTGTCCAAAGCAGATTTTTTGTTAGTAGTATCAATCTTACCAATATTTTCGGCAAAGGATTGTGTTTGGGTGATAAAGGAGTTGATACTGCCATGTGCTGTCGATAATTTACCATTGACAAAACCGCTTATGTCTTTCCATCCAACAGAACCCGGTTTTTGAATGGTAGCTTTTCCCGATACATCCTTTGTATAAATATCCCCGGTTATTCCACCTTCTATATTGATGGTTGAAGTTGAGATTAATTGAGAAATGATATTCAGCTTGGACTTGTACAAACATGTACAGGGATCAAACATCATTGGAAAATCGGCATAGAACCATTTTGTATCATCATTGATGTATTTTGAGCCTGCGGCAAACGATGTGAGTGTGTATTTTTTGTCGATAGCAGAAACAGATCCCCTGCTCATCTCCAATAGATCCGTCTTTAGCTGCGATAGTGGATCAAAGCTAAGGGAGATTTTAGCTGCGTTATAATCTGCGCCCCTGCAGGTTTTCAGCAAAATCCGCAGTATGCCCGTGTATTTGTTGTATAATATCAGGTATACATTTGGAACCGGGTCTGTGGTATATGTATTTTGTTCGGTCAAACCAAATCCTCTTCTCACCAATTCCCAGCCATCATCCCAGCTCATATCTTTGCTGTCTCTCAATTCTTCCAGGTTGTCGATTTTATAAAAGGGAGATTCCATTTGACTTCCTCTTACACAGGTAGAGTTAATGGGCTGGACCTGGTATATAGAATCCATCCAATTGAAAAATGTATTTCTTTTTGAGGGAAGCTGGTTATTAACCGGATTGGCGGGATTGGTACTGATTCCATTCACGCAGGGATATTGCCCGTAGCATACAGTGCCCAGGATAATCATTGTAAACGCAGTTAGGAGGTTTCGCATATTGGTTGGTTTATTTTTTAATGCCTATAAATTTTTTTCTTCCGACAATATCATCTCCATAGTTAATGAACAAAGTATCGTGCGAAAGCCAGGCTTTTCCCTGGTGATAACTATCATAATTAAAAACAAAGCATTTGTACCCCATGTCAATTCTAAATCCATGTTTCAATTCCGGATAGGCAAAAGCTGCATTTGTCGTGTTTTCAAACCCATTTGGTAAATTGCTAAACCAGTAAAAATTTTTGCTACCGGTAGATGTGACGTCGTACTTTGTACTGTCGAAATAGTCCATGCTGACTGTGAATGTATCAGCCGGCGCATTGGTAAAAAAACCTTTATATCTTCCCACCAGTGGGCTCAATGTTAAAATTGGTTTTTCAATCTGCTCCAACACTGTCAGGTTTTGACTGCTGTTGTAGGTGCCGATATCCCCGGGAAAACATTGTGGTATTGCTGTTCTTTTTCCTTTAAAATTGATTGGAATGGTTCCCAGTGCGGTATTAAAACTCAGGGAAAAAGAACTATCTGTAAATGTTCTTGGATCGTTGCCTAATTTCCATTCAACGGACTGATAGGCATCAAGTACACTAAATTGTACATAATTATCCCGAAATATAGTGTCGGCCAGAAAAGCTGTGTCACCCACAACTTCCTTTATTTCAAATTTACCGGAAGGAAGCGTTTTGCCGTTGCACTGATCGCCTGCAGTATCTTTTTTGCAGCCAGGTACCAGGAATAAGCTGAAAGATATTAATGACGTGGTCAGGTAAATGTAAAGGAGATAAGATTTATTAGTCTTCATAATTTACTTTTTGCCATGATTTAAGCTATAGTAAATCAGTACAGATTAAAATTATTCCAATTTTCATTTAGTCATGCGCTTTCGACATAGTTATAGTTGAAATACCGTAATACCTACAGGTTTCTTACCGATGTTTCCCGGTAAAATGCACCGATGTTTCCGCAGTTGTTGCAGGAGAGCTAAATTTTTTAATAATTCATGGAGCATCTTTGGTGAAACACTTTCACTTCGTTTCATTTAAACTCATTGCAGCTTTTTATTCATCCTGAATTGGCGTTGCCCGGCCCGGGTAGCGCTTTTACAGAAGCAAATTCTGGTATTGGATTAAACAGATTGTTACGCCTGGCGGCAATATTTATTTCATCTATTTATTAGGTATAAATGGTTTGATCTTAAAGAACCCTCCTGTCGATGGTTTACTGCTGAACTGTTCTCTTCATGCCCTTGTCATTTACTATTACCACGGATTTCACATTTTCGCTGAGCGGCAGAAACCTGGCTGACTGCGACAGGAACGATGTTCCAAAACTCAGTTCCTCTTTTCTTACAGCCCCGGATTTCAGTGTTATATATGCAACCTTGTCATGGTTAAGTAATGAAACAAACTGTGAATAAGGTGCTTTACGTTTAAATAATAACAATGGGCCCCTGTTTTGTGAAGCAGCGATCAGCAAGCTATTCTCCGGTCCCTTCAATGTTATAATCGCTTTCCCGTCGCCCGGTATATATATTCCGGAAGCAGCGGTTGGACGGGGTATGAAATTCCCTTTTCCATCACCAAACAGCAACAATCCATTCATGGCATCGTACCGGCCATCTCCCGGTTCATTGCCGTAATCATTTCCATTAAGTACAAGATCAAGGTTGCCATCATCATTGAAATCGCCGGTAACCATTCCAAATACGGGTGATTGCTGTGCTTCCAAAGGAAGCGGGTGCAGCTCGAATTTACCATTGCCCATATTTTTCAGCAGGCAGGTTTTGAAGTTGTTTGCCTGTAATACCAACGCATTTTTCATTTGATCTTCCGTAAATAATTTATTGAACTCGGCGTTGGCAAATTCTTTGTAAGTCTGAAAGTTTTTTCTCAGACCGGGCAACTGCCCCACGATATCATCGCGGTTAAATACAGTGTATTCTTTTTTAATTCCCTGCTGATCGGGAAAATAGGCTGTTATGATGGGATCAATACTTCCGTTGCCGTCAAAGTCTTTCGCATAAACCCTGACCGGGTAGTCCCCGCTTGCCCTGAAAAAGGAATTTTGCCCGAGGTTACTAACAATATAATCCATCTTTCCGTCATTGTCAAAGTCGCCCGCAACAATACTATTCCACCATCCAAATTGTGTTGCGACACCCGACAGTGCTGTTACATTTTCAAATTTTCCATAGTTATTTTTCAGGAAGGTGACCGGCATCCATTCTCCGGCCAACACCAGGTCAACATTACCGTCATTGTCGAAGTCGGTCCATTGGGCATCGCACACCATTCCAATATCTTTCAGCGAAGGCGCGATTTCAGCAGATACGTCTGTGAAAATTACTTTACCATTTTTTGAATCATTCCGGTAAATAAATGAACTTACCGGCAGCGGATATTTGCCGGGCAGGCACCTTCCACCGATGAAAAGATCAAGATCACCATCGTTGTCATAATCAAATGCTTTCACGCAGCTTTTGCTCGTAAAATTCACTGGCATTACTGCAGTCGTGTCCGGAGTAAAATTTCCCCTGCCATCGTTTAAGTATAACTGGTCTTTGTAATTTTTTGCATTGGCGGAAAATTCATTGCTACCGCTGGCACAGTATAAATCAAGATCGCCGTCGCCGTCTGCATCAAATAACAGCAAACCCATGTTTTCAGGCCTGTCGTTTACATTGCCAGGAAATGACGATAAGGCCTTTTGCACAAAATGTCCGCCGGGCTGCTGCAGAAAATAGCTTCCGGGATAGTTGCCGGTTCCCCCGACAACAATATCATCAAACCCGTTTCCGTCTATATCACCCGCGGCCAGACCGGGACCATATTGTGATAATTTATGCGGCAACAGGCGCTCCTTGTCGAAATCAATATAATCAGGCTCATGGTGTATGTAATCAATTCCGGCACTTCGTGTGATATTGGTAAACAGGGCGGCCTTGTCTAAAATTTCTGTTTCCCATGAATACGTTTCCGCAGCCTGGTGTATATCTACTGTCAGTAACTGGTTCACCGGCACATTTGTCAGTTTTTGTTTTTTATTGTTCGGCCAAATAATGACTACTGAATCGATTATTTTTTGCCTGCCCAGTCCAAAAAATGCATTTGCAGCTATTGTTGAAAGGTATCCCCGGTAAGGGCTGTTTTCATACACCTGCCGTTGGTTTCCGCCGTAGTAAATCCGGGCCCAGGCGCCAATACCATTCAGGTTATTACTATCTCCCCTGAAATTGATTTCGAGAAAATTTACATCGTCCCTTTTTTTATCAATACTGCTGTTTTCATACACAAATGCTTCGTCGTTGATATTATTTACCACGTAATCAAGGTCACCGTCGTTGTCGAGGTCGGCATAAACGGCCCCATTGGAAAAAGAGGGATCGTTTAGTCCCCAGTTTTTACTGGCATTTTCAAACTGGAGACCGCCATTATTTTTAAATCCGTAGTTGGGCGTTTTAATAACTGGTATTTCTGCAATAAGCTGTTTCTTACTGGCAATGGTGCCTGACTGATTCCTGAATGAAGTGAAATCATGATCCGTTACATCGCGCGGATACCCGTTTGTAATTAATACGTCACGGTTGCCGTCGTTATTCACATCAGCGATCAAGGGACTCCAGCTCCAGTCTGTTTCTGCCATGCCGGTGTAAAAGCTGATATCCCCAAATACCGGGTGCGACAGGCTGTCATCGTAACCGGTAGTATTACCCATATTCAACTGTACGGTATTTCTCACGTATTGCAACAGCATATTTTGATACACCATATTTTGGTAGATATAATAATTAACACCGCTCATGTTTTTTTTCTTCCGGTAATTGTCTTCCGGGTTCATATCTACCGTGATGATATCTGCCAATCCATCGTTATTGATATCACATATATCATTTCCCATGGCATTTTGTGAGGTATGTTTGAGGTATTCTTTGGCCTTGTTCGTAAACGTACCGTTTTTGTTGTTTATGTATAGTACGTCGTTCCCAAAAAAATCATTTGTAACATATATATCCTTCCACCCGTCAAGGTTGATATCGGCAATAGCCACGCCAAGTCCAAATCCATTGTCGACAATACCAGCTTCTTTGGATACGTCAGTAAAGACTGGATGGTGGAGGGAGTCGCTCCAGTCATTCCTGAAAAGTTTGTCAATATCCTCGTGTTGTGCCAATGCTGTGTTATTGCTAAAACTCGCCGATTCCCTTTTTACCAGTCTTGTTGTGACAAGGTACATATCGAGGTCACCGTCATTATCGTAATCAAAGAAAGCAGCATGAACGGAATAGCTGGTATCGGCCAATCCATATTCTTCCGCCATATCCTTAAACACAGGGATCCCATCTTTATTGAGGCCCTGGTTTACATACAGAATATTGGATCGCTCTGCAGGGTTCTTGTGTATAGTTGCACAAACATATATGTCGGGGAGCCCATCGTTGTTGATATCAACCACGGAAGCGGCATTGCACCACCTTCCCTTTCCCCCCGTACCAGAAGCTGCCGTAATATCACTGAATTGTAAGCCGCCTTTGTTTAAATATAATTTATTGGCAACGGTGCTCGCAGTGAAATATAAATCTGGTAAGCCGTCATTATTAAAATCACCCACTGCCACACCGCCACCATTGTACAGAAATTCGAGATCGATCGGATTGATCGAATCATTTTCTGTAATGGCATTATTGAAATGAATACCAGTTTTCTCCGATGGGAGTTTGACAAACAAGGTCGGCCTGGAACTGCAGGAGGACAATAATATTAATAGTATGAAACAACCATAGGTTACTTGTTTGAAAGTTGGAATAAGCAGTAATTTTCTTTGCATGGCAGCAGTTGATTGGTTAAGGACATAACAATAAAAACCGGCCGTGATACGGTGTACTGGATGCGAAATGGAATAAATTCAGGATACAATTATCAAAGTCAACAGGTTCATTATGTTCAATCTGTATCCTGAATTCGACTGCAAATTGTTTGCCGGGCATACCATTCAGCAAACATAGTCTGTGCATTTATTCGCTCACGGAAGTATATTCATAGGAGTTTATATCTTATTTCTTTTCCAGCAATTTAAAAAACTGGTCGAGCTGGGGAAGGATAATTATCCTGGTTCTCCGGTTCGCAGCACGTCCTTCAGGCGTTTCATTTGTTTCCAGTGGAAGGTATTCACCTCTTCCGGCTGCCAATATATGTGCCGGTGGTAAACCATATTTTTCCTGGAGGATACGGACTACAGCGGTTGCCCGTTTAACACTCAAATCCCAGTTATCCAGCAGCAACCCTCTTTTAAATGGTTTGTTGTCAGTATGGCCTTCCACCATAAATTCGATGTCGGGCTGACTGGCAAGCACCTTCGCTACTTTTCCCAGCACAACATTGGCGGAGGCAGTGACTTCATAACTTCCACTGTTAAAAAGTAATTTATCTGATATATCAATGTAGATCACCCCTTTGTCAATCTTAATGTTGATATCCTTGTCGTTTAGATCACCAATGGCGCCCTTTAGATTATTGACCAATACCATATTTAGTGAATCTTTATGCTTTAGGGAAGATTGCAGGGTTTGGATTTAGGCGTCTTTTGCCCCAATATTTTCCAGCGATTTAGCGATGCTTTTTGCCTGGGAGCCGGATATCACTGACAAGTCTTCCAATTGTTTAAGCGCCTGTGTATTGTTTTCTTTTAAATAGTCAATTTGTTTCCTGAGATCGCCAAGTTGTGTTTCATACGTTTGATTTTTCGCCTGGCATTCTGAGGTTTGCGTATTGCAGTTGTTCAATTTCTTTTGAAGTTCGGTATATTGACTGTAAAGATCCCGGTATCGCTGTTCGGATGCCTTAAACTTTTTGCTGCTAACGCAAGAACTTAATGTAAAAATAACCAGTGCAGGGACTAAAATTTTCCTTACCATTTGTATTTAATTTTAATTAGAAAAACGGACGTTGAGTTTTTCATCGGACATATTGGTACCGTTGTATGGCCCGGATCAATGCAATTGGTCCTCTTGTTAAACTAAATGAGTATATGTGCTGAATAAAAGGAAACCGTTGGTGAATTATCCGGATTCCATTTTATCCGATACAAAACAATAGTTATACAGGAGAAGGCCGCGAATTAATATCATTCATGCCAATGTAAACTGTTTGAATAAAAAATAAGCAATCAGAATCTGCGAAGTAATGATGGATCCTGCCTGATCCGAAGGGCTTTGCCTTCACCAGGAATTGAGTTTACTGCTGTTGTACCAGCATCGCAGCAACTCAGCCCCCGGCTAGGCAGGAACAAAATTGAATAAATGGAATTAGAAAAGGGTTAATCAGGAATTAGAAATTGATTAGATGTTTCCCTGGCCGCCACTGAACCAGTTAAATACATTGTACGTTTTTATTTGACAGGCAGGTTGGTTACCTAATGATCAGGTCTACCTTGTCTTTTTGCAACCGTACTTTTAACCAGGCTTCCAGTTTTTGTATCTCAGTATTATTTTTTTTTGATTTGAATGCAATCACTACCAATAATTCCGGTGCCCGGTTACTAGCAGAAGATATTTTATCTGCCTTACTGACAATAAGAGACAACAAGTCCGGGTATTGGATGATCAATTCATTGTATAATTGTAATGATTGGCTGGCGACATGCGAAATACTGTCCATTTTCTGGTGCAGACTTTTCAATTCAGCTTCTTTTGATTGAAGCAACAAGTTGAGCTGGTTGCTTTGCTCGTCAATTTTGTTATTTTGAGCTGCCAGGTAGGCAAATCCCTGATGTATTTCCAGCGAAGCACCTGTTAAGTTAAATGCGGGCAATTTATTTTTTAGCAATGCTATTTGCTGTTCCGAAATTTCATCGCCACCAAAAGTTAGTTCAATGTGTTTTTTGCTGGCATCTATTTTTTTACTGAGCAGGTAGTCGTTTGGAAATGTAGCCTCGGTTTCGATAAAAAGATTAGCACTTTTGACAAACCTGGATCTTTGAACAATATCGTACCCAAAATAAATACTGGGCAACAAAGTGATGGTAACGATAAACCAGGTAATCCGGTATGCCCTCCTGTCTGCTTTTGGATCCGGCAGATGCTTATAGGGCAATTTGAGAACACGTACTGTAATGAATGTAGCCAGCGCAATAAAAACGGTATTAATTATAAACAGGTAAAATGCGCCCAGGAAAAAGCTGAGTTGCAAGGTCGCAATTCCATAACCCGCGGTACACAGTGGTGGCATCAATGCGGTAGCAATGGCAACTCCCGGGATAACATTTCCCTTTTGCCTGCTGCTGGTGGCGACAATACCAGCAAGGCCCCCGAAAAAAGCTATCAGTACATCATAAATATTGGGGGAGGTTCTTGCAAGTATTTCTGAATGCGCATCGTTGAGCGGTGATACAATAAAGAAAATGGTAGAAGTGATCAATGCAGCAGTTGCAGCGATCAGGAAGTTATACAGTGATTTTTTGAGCAGCGAAAGATCATTAATACCTGCAGACAACCCAATGCCCATGATTGGGCCCATTAAAGGAGAGATTAACATGGCTCCTATTATAACTGCGGGTGAGTTGACATTTAAGCCCAGCGAGGCAATGAATATAGCAAGAATGAGGATCCAAAGGTTGGTGCCACGAAATTCTACGCCTTTTACAATATTATCAATAATAACTGCAGGAGCTTCCTTTTCATGGAGCAGGTGAAATTTTTGCAACAGGCGATTGATCATTCGGGCTTAATTGTGCAGCAAAATAGGTTTTTGGTGATGCAGGTTCAGCGCTTTAGGCCTTATGACCTGCTTTGAAACAATACATTATTCCGGAAATGAATCAGTCGTTCTTTTGCTGAAGAAATATTATGCTTTTGATTCATTGCATGGTCAGTACCCGTCAGGCTGTCGAGGTCATAAATTGTTTTTTCGGTGAACCTTGCGATAAGATGCCCGTGCACTTTTTTTTCGGTAAGCCTTTTCAAGGCAGTATCTATATAGCTATTGAGATCGTGGTGGGATGGGGCTGAAAGAATTTTCTGTATTAGTTTTCGCCGAAGGTCGTCGATAGACATATTCATGTTTCCCGCTTAGTTTAACTTTTTAAGAAAACTTCTATAAAGTGAATATATATTTTCACCAATTTTCTAAATGGTCCAAGTGCAGAATATCCTGGCATAGTTTGCATTAACAAAACACCGTAAACCTGTTATGTTACAAAATAAAATTAGAAAAGTGGTATTAGAATAGGATTAGAATAAGATTAGAAATCGCCTGTAAAGGGCACTTATAGGAACTGATTACTAATATTTGCACACCGGGAGGATATTTTCTTATCTGGCTTTCCGGGATGGCGGCAAACTTCCTTAATTAGGAATTTTCCCTTTTATTGGACAGCCATACATTTAATCGGAATGAGGGCAGTGTTAAACAGGTATCATTTATGCGACTATGGAAATTCCTTTATCGTAAGCTAAAAGCAAAAGTAAATGGCATCAGGAACGAAAAGCTGCGGCAAAATATATTGCAGGCTTTACCATTCTGGGTTGGGTCGGGTCTGACAGGTTTGGCAGCCGTGTATTATGCAAAATTATTTTCGCTGGCGGAATCAGTAACCAGCTATATCGTCCGCTTAAATGCATGGTGGATGTTTATCATTACACCAGCCTGTTTCCTTGCTGCAAAGCTGGTGGTCAGGCGATGGTCATCTTTTGCCAGGGGCAGTGGTATACCACAGGTAATGGCAGCCATAGAACTGGCTACGCCCAGGTACAATGAAAAGGTAAATAAATTGCTCAGCCTCCGGATAATCGTCGTAAAAATATTTTCAAGTATCATTTTTGTCATTGGCGGCGGGATAATAGGAAGGGAAGGGCCAACCATACAGGTTGCCGGATCAATATTTAGGAAAATTAATCAAATGCTACCGGCACGCTGGCCAAAGATATCCAAACGAAATATGATCATGACAGGAGCAGCCGCCGGCCTGGCCGCGGCATTTAATACACCACTTGGTGGAATTGTATTTGCCGTGGAAGAACTTACAAAAACGCATATCAGTTATTTTAAAACAGCACTCTTTACTGCTGTCATCATTGCTGGTTTAACAGCCCAGGCACTGGCAGGCCCTTATCTTTACCTTGGTTATCCCGATATGGTGGGGTTGTCATCTTCGATCCTTCTTTGGGTAGTGATACTGGCTATTGTAGCGGGACTTTGTGGAAGCGGTATGTCAAAAGTGATGCTGCTACTGATACGCTGGAAAGCTGGGTTTAAAAAAAATTGGATGCATATAATGTATATCACTGTTTGTGCATTACTGGTTGTATTCCTGGCCACTTTTGTAAGCAGCAGTATGTATGGATCAGGAAAAGAGCTGATGACAGCTTCATTATTTGGAACCCAAAAGCATGTCAGTTGGTACATACCGCTGTTGCGCATTGCCGGTCCGGTGTTTTCATTTACTACAGGCGCAGCTGGCGGTGTATTTGCGCCTTCGCTGAGTGCGGGAGCAATGATGGGTTCTGCTATGTCCGGTTGGCTTCATTTTGGCACCGCAAACACCAACCTCCTGATCCTGGCCGGCATGGTAGCTTTCTTAACAGGTGTAACAAGGACACCATTTACTTCGGCTATTCTTGTGCTTGAAATGACGGATCGGCACAATGTAATATTTCACCTGATGCTGGCTGGCCTTGTAGCCAATATGGTTAGCCTGCTTATCGACAAACATTCATTTTACGATCATCTCAAATACCAGTATGTCAGGGAAATATTACACGAAGAAAATGAATCAGCCGGTTTGCCACTGAATGAACAGGAAAAAATACCTGACAACATAAATTGACGAAATAGAAGCTGTGTACTTCATGAAGCCTATGGCCGGACCAACTGATCGCCGGAGGATCCCGTAATTCCTTTTTCGTGGTTTTGCAAGAACACGGTAGTAGTAGGATAGGCGAACTCGATTCCCCTGTCATTAAACGCCTTGATGATTTCCAGGTTAATCGATTGTTTTTGATCCATAAACACCGAATAATCCGGGCTTAACACATAATAGACCAATTCGAAATTCAGACTACTTTCTCCAAATGATTCAAAATGGCAACGTTCAAATGAAATATTTTCCTTAGACGCCACCATCCTCTTTATCATGGTGGGAATGAGCTCCAGGTTTGCGGGTTTGGTGTCGTATACAACGCCTATCGTTTGCAATACCCTTCTCTTCTCCATCCTTTTGTAATTGTGTATCCTTGATGTGGTAAGATCATGGTTTGAAAAAATAAGCTGTTCACCACCAAGTGTACGTACACGGGTGGTCTTGATACCGATATTTTCAATTGTTCCCATTTTGCTGTCTACTACGATAAAGTCACCCACTTCAAAAGGCTTGTCAAAAAAAATTACATAATAACTAAACAGGTCGCCCAGTATTGCCTGTGCCGCAAGTGCTACTGCAATGCCGCCAATACCCAAACCAGCAATAAGAGCAGAAACATTAAATCCTAAGTTATTCGCGAGTAAAATAATTCCTGTCAGCCACGCTATTATCGTGATGGTGGTGATAATCCCTTTGCTGTGCTGCCTGGTTTCTGTTTGATGTTCGTGCGATACATCAGATCCACCAATAAAATAACTGACACCAGTGGTTACGATACGAATAAAAATAAATACCGTTATGATTTTAATGACGATGTGTATCCATTTGTCAATATTGCCCGGCGTATCAAGTGTGGATACGCCTGCATACAATGCCAGCAGGTAAAAAGCAGGTGTGATATTTTTTTCGAGGAGTATGCAAAGAAAATCATCAATTTTATTTTGGGTAAGCTGTGCGCGCGATTCCCATTTCCGCAGCAGTTTACGCCTGATGACAGTAACAGCGGTGAAGACAGCAAGCATGACACCCAGTGCCAGGAGCCAACGGCCCAACTCATTGCCCAGGAAGACATAAGAAAAAAAAGTTTTCATACGAATCATTTGTAATTATTAACTGGCGGGCAGGGACAATAACAGGTAGTTGTAGCCGGGCAAATACAATACAAAACAAGAAAATATAATTGAATACCATGTCCGTATGTGCATATTCTAATTGCATTCTAATTTCACGTTAAGCCAACGCTAATAGGCAGTTGGTAGGTTTGCCGTGATGTCGGACCACATTGCTATTATCGGCAGCGGAAGCTGGGCAACTGCATTGGTGAAAATCTTTTCTGAAGGAGGTGTGCCGGTGTTGTGGGTAGTGCGCAGTAACGAACAGGCAGACTATATTTTGTCGTCCCGGCGCAACCAGCGTTATTTAAGTTATGTTGAACTGGATACTAAATTTATCACACCAACCACTGATGTTGCAGGAGCTATCAGGCAATCAACATGGATAATCTTTGCGGTTCCTTCAATTTATCTTGGGCCAATACTGTCGTCCATTGATCCCGGATCTGTTGCCGGAAAACAACTGGTGACTTCCATAAAAAGTTTTATACAGGGAACCGGTTGTACGCCGAGTGTGTTTGCAGACAAATATTTTGGCCACACCCGCCACACGATGGTATTGAGCGGGCCCTGTCACGCAGAAGAAATAGCCATGGGCCGGGAAACGTATATGACCATTGCGGGGTACGATCCTGCTATGGTGAACAACCTGGCTGAAATGATTCATTCGTCCTATATGCGTACAGTCGGCAGCGGTGATCCACTGGGGATTGAAACCGCTGCCATTCTTAAAAATGTCATCGGTATAGCTGTGGGCATATCCATTGGACTGCATTACGGGCAAAATTTCCAGGCTGTGTTGTTTTCAAATGCCATGCGCGAAATAGATTATCTGGTCAACAACATCAGTAAGCAGGTGCGCGACCTGTACAATTCTGCTTATTTTGGGGATATGCTGGTAACAGCTTATTCGGAATACAGCCGCAACCGGACTTTTGGAAAATTGATCGGTCGCGGTATGCAGGTGGCCAAAGCCCTGCAGTCGATGGAAATGGTGGCAGAAGGATATTATGCATCGATGGATCTGCCACTGGTTACCGGTACGATGAATAATTCCCTGCCGGTTATCAATACCACGTACAGGATTTTGCATGAACATGCGAACCCGTTTCACGAATTTAAATTGCTTGAAAACCAGCTGCTGTAACCTAAAAAGAAAAACCCATGTTATTAGCTACTGACCTGGACGGTACATTCCTGGGAGGAAAAAGCCTGCACAAACAACAACTCTACCGGCTGATAAAAAAGAATACGGCAATAACACTGGTATTTGTAACGGGACGCGGACTTGAATCTGTTATACCATTATTGAATGATCCGGTGATTCCCAACCCGGATTATATAATTTGCGACGTAGGCGCGACAGTTGTAAACGGACATACACTGGAGCCGGTCCAGTTTATACAAAATGATATCGAAAAAAACTGGCCTGGTATTCTGACCATCCGGGAAACAATGAAGGATATTGAAGGACTGCAATACCAGGAAGTACCGCAGCAAAGAAGGTGTTCTTTCTTTGCCAATTTGGACGCCATTGGTTTAGAGCATGTGCAGGCAAAAGCACATTCCATTCACTGTGAAGTAGTGTATTCTGCCAACAGGTTCCTGGATATATTACCCATGGGTGTCAATAAAGGTACAACCCTGGTAAAATTGGTGGGTTTCCTTCGTGCAAAGTCAGGCGATATATTGGTAGCAGGCGACACACTGAATGATCTGTCATTGTTTGAATGCGGGTACAAAGGTGTGGTTGTGGGAGATGCTGAGCCCTTGCTGCTGGAAAGTACCGCCAATATGCAACATGTTTTCCAGGCGGAATTGGTGGGTGCCGGCGGTATCCTGGAAGCGATCCGTAAACTGAGAGCATTTTCTCATTACGTCAGTGACTTCGATAAACAGGTTGAATACCTGCCGCAGCAGGAAGCACCCCAACTGATTATGATGTACCACCGGTTTCCTTATGAAACCAAAGAAGTAAACGGCATCCGGCAACGGGTAACACCTAAAAGCCCCAATGGCATACTGCCCACATTGCAAAGTTTTTTTTCCGATGGTCGCAGTGGCGTATGGATTGCCTGGGAAGAAGTTGCAAATAGCGGTGAACTATTAAGAAATATTTACCCGGATAAAGAGAAGTATCCCAACCTGATGGCTTCGCGCATAGGTCTGACAAAAAAGGAAATAGAAATATTCTACAAATCATTTGCAAAAGAAGCTTTTTGGCCGGCGATATTTTCATTTATTGACAAGGTAGTTATCAATCACCACCATTGGGATTATTTTGTGCGCATCAACAGGTTGTTTGCCATAAAGGCATCCGAACAGGCCGATGTAGCAGCAATTGTTTGGATACACGATTATAATTTATGGCTGGTGCCAGGAATGCTTCGGGAACTCCGGCCCGATTTGAAGATTGCTTTTTTCCACCATACTGCATTCCCGGCTGCCAATACCTTTAATATTCTTCCCTGGCGAAGGGATATCATCAGCAGCCTGCTCCAATGCGACTATATCGGTTTTCACATTCCGCGTTACGTAGAAAATTTTGTCGACGTCGTAAAAAGTTTATACCCCATCGAAGTACTGGAAGAAATTAACTGCGCACCGAGGTTTCTGACCTACAGTACTGCACTGGGTGTTAAAAAAATGACGACCCAGATTGGTAATGACCGCCGAAAAATAAAACTAGGCGCGAATCCCGTTGGCATCAATGTCAATTATATCACCGGGCTGATGCAGGAAGAAGAAATGCAAAAGCGCATTGGGCAAATGCAGAAGCAGTTTTGCGATAAGAAAGTTATACTAAGTGTGGAACGACTGGATTATGTAAAAGGTCCGCTGGAAAAAGTACTTGCCTTTGAACAATTTTTGGATAGCTACCCGGAGTTTCACGGTAAAATAGAACTGCTGCAGATATGCACGCCACCGGCTATTGGAATGAAAATATATGACAAGGTTCAGCACGACCTTGAGCATGCTGTGGGCCGCATCAATGGCAGGTATTCCAGCATCGACTGGATACCCATTCGGCTTTTCTCACGTTCGTTCCCCTTCGATGAACTGGTGGCATATTATGCTGTGGCAGACATCGCCTGGATTACGCCGCTGCGCGATGGACTGAACCTGGTGGCCAAGGAGTATGTCGCTGTGCAGGGACAAATTTCCGGTTCTACAGGCGTACTCATTTTATCAGAATTTGCAGGGGCCGCTGTCGAAATGGATTATGCGTTGCTCACCAACCCCTACGATCCAAAATCACTAAAGGATATTTTACTGCAGGCTTTGACGATGTCGGAAGCCGATAAATCCATGCGCATAAAACGGTTGTATGAAATGGTGCATTATTACGATGTGGACAGATGGGCAACCGATTTTCTGAAAAACCTGGCAGAAGAGGAAGAACACACCATTAAAACTGAACTGTTGTCAGGGACTGTGTATAAGTGAATGTTTGCTCAGTAATTAAAATCGCCCGGCAAAGGGCAGTATACTGGATTTCTATGGCTGTGACAGGTTATTTGGCGGTACGGACATTTTGCATTTTCCTATCCAAATCATCAATGGCAAGCGCTATTGCCATTTCGTACGATTTTTCGTGTGCTTCTGAAAAATATTTATTTGAGGAAGTAAAGAGGCATGTCTTGCATGTTTTCCTGGTGATGTGCTGAACTTTAGATTCAAAGAGTTGTATTTCTATTTTTGCGATGGTCAGCGGCAGGCGAAGGAGTTTTTTTGATCGGGCAGACACAAAATATTCCAGGTCACTGGTGATTTCAAAGTCCTGTGCTTCGATAATTATTTTCATTTGCTGAGGGTTGAATGTAATGGCACCGGGTTATGTACAGGAAGTATTTTAATTTTTCAGGGAGCGCTGTCATTCTTAACAGGGATACCTTGTCGTAAGGCCTGCTGGATATTTTTCCGCAAAACGATATTAACCGAAGCGATAGAATCGTTTTCGAGCATCAACTTCCTGTTGTCAGTTTGGTAGATTTTGTTTTGAACAAACAGCAAACAACTGATGCTTAAAGAAACAAAAGCTACAACAGCATATACATTAATCGAATTTGAATGTAATTTACACCCCACCAAAAGTTTTAACATGCAATATCTGGCCGCGGTATTAACCTTTGATTAAACAGGGCTTAGAATATAATTAGAATCTTATTGAAAATTGGCAACCGGCAATGATACGATGAATGTTGTACCGGTTGCTGGCGCAGATTGTACGGTAATTTCTCCGCTGTGTAATTTTATAATCCGATTAGACAGGGAAAGACCGAGCCCAAAACCTTTTTCCGAGTGACTGTTTATCCGGTAAAAGGGTTGAAAGATATTTTTGATCTCCGATTCATCAATACCCGGGCCGTTATCCTGCACATATACTTTGAGATCTTTTTTTGAAATTTCCAGTGAAACCACTGCCTTGTGATTTGAGGAATACTTACATGCATTCGAAACAATATTACTGATAGCGGAGAATAGCAATTCTTCGTTGCCCCAGACCAATAGTTCATTTTCGTCCGGTGGCAAATATTTAAAGATCAGTGAAACGGAATATTTATCACTTGACTTAAGCATTTCACCGGGTAACCGGAGAAGGATTTCATCAATCCTCACCAAATCAATCGTAATACCTGCCGCGTTTCCGGATGCGCTTGCAAACTCGAGGAGTGCCTGCGTTAATTTATTAAGCTGCCTTACATCCTGGTATATAGACAACATAACCCGGCGATATTCTTCCGATTCGCGGTTGCGCTGGAGTGAAACTTCTAATTGGCTTGAAATACTTGTTAAAGGTGTAGATAATTCATGCGATGCATTGGCGATGAATTGTTGCTGTACTTCAAAACTATCCTGCAGCCTGTTCAGCAACTTATTCAGGGTGGTGGACAAATAATTCCATTCGTCCTTATTATTGCTAATGGTTATCCGCCTTGCCAGGTTTTGCGCTGAAATCTCATTGACATCATCAGCAATTTTACGAATGGGGCGCAACAGGCGCTCCGAAAATACGTAACCACCGGCCACAGTAATGAGCAGGCCACCGATCAGGCTGAGTATAAGAATGGTCCTTAATTGCATTAGCTTGGCGCGCCCGTCAACATCTTTGGCACCCAGTACCATGACCGTTCTGAAATTTTTGGCGACAAAATGATATGCTACTACGTCTTTGTCGCCGATGGTAAGATATACAGTGCCTTTTATCCTGGCTTCGTTAATGACGTTTTCCGGGACTATCAAACTATCGGAACTAATATCATTGTATTCATAGAGTTTTTTGTTTTGGTAATCAAAAGCAATAACATTTTTATTGGTTACAGCAAGATTGGTAGAGGAATCGATTTTTTGGATGAGTGCATTGTCAAATATTTCTGACTGGCTCAGCAGCCTGGCGGTGGTAATGGCCCGGTTCTTCAGCCGTTTATTGATATTCCAAATCCTGTTTTCGTAGGAGAAATAGTATACAGAACCGCCAACCAGGGACAGTATCAAAAAAACAATCAGCGCAAACAACAATGTGACCCTGACACGAACAGGCATATGTTCAGTTTTCTTTCAGGATATAGCCCATGCCTACCTGAGTTTGTAGCAGCTTATGCTCGAATGGTTTATCTATTTTATTTCGTATGTAGCTGATATATACATCAATTACATTGGTATTTGTATCAAAATCCACATCCCAGACATTTACGGCAATATCGGCCCGGGAGACAACCTTGTTTTTGTGGCGCAAAAGAAATTCAAGCAATTGGAATTCCTTTGCCGTTAACCTGATTTGTTTACCATCACGGAAAACTTCTTTTCGGTCAAGGTTCATTTCAAGATCAGCCGCCTTCAGAACATTCCCAATTGGTAACTGCTGGTTCATGGTTCTTTTCAGCAGCGCCCTGATTTTAAGCAGCAATTCGCGGAATTCAAATGGTTTTAAAATATAATCATCAGCACCTGCATCGTATCCTTCAATTTTGTTATTCAGCCCACCCAAAGCTGTAAGTACGATGATAGGAATATTGGCATCTTTAAAGCGAAAAGATTTACAAAGTTCAAATCCGTTAATACCGGGGAGATTGATGTCTACTATTGCAAGGTTATATTTGTTTTGCGTAAATAACTTCAGGCCGATTCTGCCATCATAAGCAACTTCAACGTGAAAGCCATTTTCAGTTAAGCCAAATTTGATGGTATCAGCTATTTTTCTTTCATCCTCTATAATGAGTATCTTTCGTTCTTCCATATATACAAAAATAACATATTATTTGACTGGCTTTCTAATTTAACTGCCGCATCATTTTGTTCTAATAAGATTCTAATCTGCTACTAATTCTTGCTTAACTGCATGAAAGTATTTTGTGCTTTTACCAAAAGTTTTTATACCATATGCGTAAAATTCTATTCTTATTCAGCGTCACTGTTTTAATGACTTCAGGTGCAAAAAGCCAGTTGCCCGATGAAGTCAGGCTTTTGGCATACCACCAGCGATACGGCAGTGCCGAACAATTGCTGCATGACATCATAGCAAAAGAACCTGGAAACACAGAGGCATGGTATCAACTGGCGCAGGCATACCTTGGTGCGGGAAAAATTAGTGCAGTCAGCGATACACTCAATAAAGCCCCCGAAGAAGTAAAAATGCAGCCAAAGTTCCTGGTTGCCCTGGGGCATTTGAAATTACTGGATAAAGATACTGTTGCCGCTGCTCTGTTATTTGAGCAAGCGCTTAAAGATTCAAAGATGAAAGACCCGGCTGTTTTGCATGGCATCGCTGCCGCACAGGTAGATGCCCAATATGGCAACGCATCCTATGCTATAACGTTACTGGAAAAAGCTGTTAAACGCGATAATCACAACCCTGCATTATATGTTACCATGGGGGATGCTTACCGGAAATTAAAAGATGGCGGTGGCGCGTACAAGGCGTACCAGAAAGCGCTTGATCTGGACCCGAAATATGCCATGGCATCCTATAAGATTGGTAAAATTTATGTGACACAGGATAACCCTAATCTTTTTCTACCGCATTTTGAAAACGCCGTGGAGGCAGATCCAAACTATTCACCGGCCTTGTACGAATTGTATTATTATTACTACTTCAAAGATGCCGGGCGCGCCATGGACTACCTAAAAAAATATATCGGGGCAACAGATGCTTGTATTGCCAACGAATTCCTGATGACAGACATGCTCTATGCCCAGGGTGAATACCAGGAAGCTGCAGACAGGGCAGAAAAATTACTGAAAACAGACAATGCGCATACAGCCCGGCTGAATAAATTAATTGCCTATAGTAAAAAGGAAATGGGAAAAAATGAAGAAGCGCTTAAGTATATGCGTACATATTTTTCACTCGGTATCGATACAAATTATGCGCTGAAGGATTATGCAGCCATGGCTGATATGTATGCAGCAATGACAGGCAATGAAGATTCGGCTGCTTTGTATTATGGAAAGTCGGCCGACCTGGAAACGGATGCAAACAAAAAATTGAGCTCCTATAAAAAAGCATCTGTGTTATTTAAAAATTTAAAGGACTACAAAAAGGAATCATACTGGTTGGGAAAATGTTATGCTGCCAACCCCAACCCTTCCAATATTGATTTGTTCAATTGGGGAATCGCCAGTTACCTGGGCAAAGATTATGAAGGGGCCGATAGTTTGTTTTCAAAGTACGAGGAAAAATATCCAAAGGAAGAATTTGGATATTACTGGAGCGGGCGCAGCAGTGCAGCCATTGATACTTCCATGTCGTTGGGGAAGGCCATACCTCATTACAAAGGGCTGATCGCATTGGCAGCCAGTGATACCGCAGTTAAAATCAGTACAAAACACCTGGTGGAGGCATATGGTTACCTCGCCGCTTACGAAGCAAATGTTCAAAAGGATTATGAGGCCGCCATCGGTTATTTTGAAAAGTTGCTTGAAATAGATCCTGAAAACGGAGATGCCAAAAGATACGTCGCCATTTTACAGAAAAATCTTTCCGGTACCAAGGGGGCAAATGATTCGAAACCCGGTGAAAAACAATAGGGGGTACCGGTAGTTAGGAATGAAAAAGGGGGCAGTTTCAGCAACTGCCCTTTTTTAGAAGTTGACCGGAACAGGGCAGGCTGTTCAAATTTGTTCTTTACCATACGGTGTTTTGAAACATATAAAAAAGTGCACCGGCAAAATACCCCAGTAATGCCAGCCAGCTAAATTTCTTCAGGTACCAAAAAAAGCTGATCTTCTCCATACCCATCGCGGCTACACCAGCCGCCGACCCGATTATTAATACACTGCCGCCAACTCCCGTCGCATAAGCCAGGAAAGACCAGAAATAATGATCCTGCGGGTATTGCTGCATATCATACATGGCCTGGGATGCTGCTACCAGCGGAACATTATCAATAACGGAAGAGAGCAAACCGAATGACAGTACCAAACCATTTGTACTGGTAATATGGTTACCCATCCACGCAGCGGCACTGGAAAGAATGCCTGTTACTTCCAATGCCGATATGCTTGTCAGTATTCCAAGGAAAAACAGGATACTCGGGCTGTCTATTTTTCTGAGCGCATAAGCAACAGACAAAAAATGTTTGTCGTCGCTTCCTTTATTGCCATGTATGATTTCAGTTATTATCCATAATATTCCAAGGCCCAGCAGGATACCCATAAAAGGCGGTAAATGCGTAACCGTTTTAAATACCGGTACCAGCAACAGTATGATAATACCAGAGAAAAATACAATATGCTGTACCCGGTCCGTAACAAAATTCCTGTTGTCACTTTTACGGACCGCAGGCCGCTCCACTTCTCCTGTAACCCGGAATGATAAAATTATCAGCGGCAGCAACATACAGACAAGGCTTGGCAGTATTAACCGGATGATGATATTCACAGCCGTAACCTGGCCACCAATCCAAAGCATAGTTGTGGTAACATCACCAATGGGCGACCAAGCGCCGCCCGCATTCGAGGCGATGATGATCATGCCCGTAAAGATTAACCGCTCTTTGGGGTCTTTGATTAGTTTCCTGGCCAGCGATACCATAACGATGGTGGTAGTAAGGTTGTCAAGTGCGGGCGAAAGCAGGAATGTAATAAATGATACTGTCCACAACAACCGCCTTTTATTCAACTGTGTTATTCTTTTCGTGATGATTTCAAATCCATTGTGAACGTCAATCAATTCAACGATGGTCATAGCGCCCATTAAAAAAAATAATATACCCGACAATTCACCCAGACGGGAACTTAATTGTTCGGATACAAGCGCTTTATTCTTTTCGCCCAGGATGTAAACAGTCCAGCACAGTACGCCTGTAACCAATGCAATCCCCGCTTTGTTTATCCCGGTTACATGTTCGGCCGCAATCCCTATGTAACCTGCGATGAATATTACTATGATAAATGCTTCCATTGACCTTAATGAATAGATAAGTAATAAACCGGAATTATTTTCTGTATATTATTATAATGGTAACTAAAACCCCATATACCTGATACTATATAATATTGAACCCGGCAATTTTGCACCGGCTTTCAAAGCCTGAAAGATAGTACACCGGGAAAAAACGACAACCGATTCTAATCAAATTCTAACACTATACTAATTAATTTGTTAAGATGCGCTATTATTTTTACTTCAAAGTAGCCCTTACATGAAAAAACTATTCAATCGAATGCTGGTGCCGGTAGACTTATCTTTCGGTGCTGCCTCCATTGTTGAAAAGATAGCCGGTATAGCAAAAGATTTTCAATGCAGCATCCACCTGGTACACGTCACAAAACCAGCTTCTCTGGGTACTTTTCCTGCAATAGCCGGAACTTTTACCGCAAATCTCCTGATAGCTGAAAATAATGAAAAGCTGCAGGCCAAAATGAGGGAAATATGTCACGATGTAAAAGAAGTTGCCGGTGCTGATATACATGTAAGCTACAGCGTATTGAAGGGGGCCTGGAATGAAACATTAATAGAAATGATCAGGGAATATAATTTCGACCTCGTTGTTTACATACAAAAAGGAAAAATATTTGCGCGGAGGAGGATGATAATAAACCCGGATAAGATCGCTGAGCGGGCCGGGATACCCATACTAACGCTCCCGAGCAACCGACGTTTTGTAAAATTATGTTCCATCATAATTCCTATAACGGATTTTCTGCCGGTCAGAAAAATAATGTATGCCATTTATATAGCCAAGGGTTGCGATACTACCGTTAAACTGGTCGGTATCGAAAACAGGAAAACAAAAAGCCATCTTGAGCACTATTTAAAGAAAGCATACCATGCCATTCACGACAATTGTTCACTGAATGTTGAACTGGATACAATACCCGGCAACAATATTGCCACTGCCATCAACCAGTTTGCGATGGTCAACTCATCTGACCTGATTATATTAAACCCAGGCACGCAGACAAAAATGCCAGGGATTATTTCCTCCCTTATGGGGCGCATTATCCAGCGTTATGCAGCTCCTCCTGTTCTTACGGTAAGCCCCAATTAAAAACATTCTTACCGGGGCTGATACAGTCAGTTCAACTATCACATACGATACACCGCTCTTTTCTGGTGCATAGGTTATTAAACGATATGGCTGAGACTGCAATATTTAATGAAGTGAGAATAATAAAAAACGCCACCCTATTGTAAAGACATTTGGAAATCGTCTTTTGAAACAAGGTGACGCCTCGGGGTTTAATATATTTCCTGTTGCGTTATTATGAATGGGCCCTGCTTAGGTACACTAGCCTTTTTTCATTTTTAATTTGCTGTTGATTAGGTCGCCCACTTTAATACCATATTCAGTACTTACAATGCAAGAGTGATGGTAATGTATGCCACCATAGAAACGTGCCCAGTTATTTTCAAGCGCTGCATCACGGAACGACTTATAGGAACGGCTCTTTATTCCAAATTCCAGTTCTGTTGTGTCGGTATAGGGAAAATTGTCGCCAAATATGCTCGTCAGCGCTTCTGCAGCAGTTGCAGAAACGGTGGAGTGCCCGCAGGTATATTCGGGAAAAGGCGGTGTTTGCAGGTAAGGGCGCCAGTTGGGATCGAAATACTTGTTGATCACCGTTTCGGGCCTTACCGTATTATGCCGGTATTTTTCATCCCAGCAATGAATGAATGAATCAAACATTTCTATGGCGGTTTTGGCATATGCCTCGGTTGTGGTGCCGTAATCAGCATTTGCTTTTTTTGCGGCGATGCCGACGATGCTCATCCAATGACCCGGGGGCGAAAACTTTTTGGTGCCAAACATCACATGCCCGTTCACATTTAATTTAAAAGGGTTATCGTCCCAGAAATCGGCAATGTGTTTTTGTTCGTCTGTAAGACTGTCAACCGAGTTTTTTATTAACATGACCTCTTTGTAGTAGTCGCTTTTTTTATTGGTCACATTAAATGCATAGGGGGGAGGAGGCGTAAACTGTGAAGCGCTGTCTAATACCAGTGGCCTTATCAGGTTCCAGTGTGGTTCCATGGCCGAAGTATAAGCCGGGGGTGTTGGTATCCATCTGCCGGGTGTGTCAATGACGGTATATTTGGGGGCGCTCCTTGTTTGCGCATAATTATCTCCCTTGCTCCATTGAATAATAGCAGCAGACATCGTATCGGAAAATGCCACGGTGTTGTCCATAACTTCCCGGGGCATGCCTTTTTCGATGACCAGGTGTTTCATACTGTCTTCGTATTCCTGCATACTGCCTGCGGGGAAGGTAACGCTTTCGCCTACTTTGATAAAAGCAAGCAACGCTGCAAATTCGTAGTCGATTTTCTTAGTAGTATCTGGTTTTGGTACTTCTTTCAAGCCGTTTAGCTGACCGGCCAGGGAATAGTAACGGTCGGGGTAGCCTGCGGCCATCACCTCGTAACCCGCTACACTGGCATATAAATAATTGCGGGAAGCGACAATCGGGGAAAAATTATTACCCATTACCACTGAATTCAACGCATGCACTGTATTGCTGTATAACATGGGATTGTTGGTGAAAGCCTTGTAATCACCCTTCGTTGTACACGCTGTAAAAATTGTAATGCTCAAAGCGACTACCAGTAAATATTTCATGGTGTAGTTAATTTTAATTTTATAAGTATCAATACCAGCCGGAGTGGCCGGTAGTTTTATGGTAAATTTTTTATGATAAAAAAGGTTCCGGTGGTTGCCCGGGAGCAGGTTTGTAATAGGGCTGTATGTATGTGTTGCTGAAGATCGAATATACAGCGGTGGCATCCGGGCTTACGGGGTCATAGCAGAATGGGTATTGATGGAAATAATTGCCCGGATTGAATTTAATAATGTTCTTGCTGTTTGTTTTTTTTGAGGTATGATCCAGTTGCAGATCGTTTGCCAGCCGGAAAAATTCATCCCTGGCTGTTTGCAGACGGATATTTGATTCATTCCTGATACATTTCAGTATGAGTTGCCCTTTTTCGATCTTCCTTTTTACATATTTATACTCAACGCCATTAATTTCTATTTCGCCATTACACCGCTGATAGGTAGTCCAGTCATTTATATACGGGTCATTGAGGGGTGTTCTTATTTCTATTAGTTGTGTTTCATCTATATTCGGGCTGTCCAGTTGTGCTTCCAGGCGGGATTCAGTTAAATCCTGCATATACCGTATGACCAGCCGGTAGCCGCACCAGTTGTAAAAAAGGATAGCAAGCAGAAATATGGAAGCAATCTTTTTCAATACATCAGAGCTGTTATAAACAATTGCAAAGTTACAGGTAATATAGCGCGCCGGAGTTACCCGCGGGAAAAATTCATAAAAAAACCGGCGGGTAAGCAAGGTTCTAATGTTAGCATTAATATCCTGTTAGTTTAGCCATCAGCATTGATAAAGTAACTACCAGTCAGCATCCATCATAGGTGAATACTGACTGGCCGGCTGAAGGGAGGACAGTGGACTGATTCATTTATCAGAACAGATCAAATGTCCGGATATAGTTGCAATGTGCGTAGGATGCGACAGGGATTGTTAAGGTGCTGCCAGGATTATAATCGGCAATGCCAGCGAATGTAGCTGGAAGGGCAGGCAGCACTATTCTTATTGATTCAAACAAGTTAAACAATATTGAAGGCTTATTTTGGTCAATTGGGAAAGTTTACTTTGCCCGCACGAAAATTCATATTTTATTGCATGGAACGACTACGTAACATTCAATTCGGTATGCTGTTGCACCAGGAAAACTGCACAGCTAATTTGCAATCTTTTAAAATTTGTATCTTTTGAATGCCAATTGATTGCTAATTATAGCAAGAACTGCATAAATTATATGAGAAGATGTAGCTGCATTTCAGTAGTGTCATTCGTATTTCTAATTCTCTTGAACTTTTCCGCAAAGACACAGGTATCCAAAGTTACAGAACGGTATTCCCAGTCCTGGTTCAATTATTATAACCAGACAAGGTTTAGTAAATCATTGGGTTTGTGGGCTGACCTGCAGTATTTCACAAAGGAGATATACCAAATAAATGCATCGCAATTTGAAGGGAGGCTGGGTTTGATCTATTACGTTACGGACGATGCGCGTGCCAGTGCCGGCTATGCGTTCATCAATAGTTTTCCCTCAGCAGGACATCTTCATATTTCTCAGCCAGAGCACAGGGTTTGGCAACAATTTCAATGGTATACCCATTATGTAAAACTGCGAACAATGCAATGGCTCCGCTTTGAGCAGCGCTTTGTCAGAAAAATAAAAAACGATGATTCGCTGGCAGCCGGTTATACATTTTCCTATCGTATCCGGTACAATTTATTTGTTACGATTCCATGGGCCAGGAAAGGCAGGTTGTCGAAGTTCGGTACAGCCATCGGTGATGAAATATATTTTAGCTTTGGCAGGCAGGTAAACAACAATTTTTTTGACCAGAACCGTTTTTTTGCAGGCGTATTTTACCGCACAAGTTTGTCCAATAATTTCCAGGTAGGATACCTGCATGAATTCCAGGAAAAAGATCCCGGGAAAAAATACAAAGCAATTGATGTGCTGCGGTTTTCCTTCTTTCATAACCTTGATTTGAGGAAGCAATAGCGGGGGCATAATTCTTTTACAGGCCTGCTTCAACCATTACGGTGTTCCTTCAGCCGATGTTGTAGATCGGCGGCCGTTCCAGTGTAGCGGATTTTACCAGCAATACTTTCAATGACATACACTGGTATCATAAATAAAAAAAAGCCTACGCAGCAGTGCATAGACTTTTACCGGGATGTAGCCCGTACGAGATTTTTACCTGGACGAAGGTACTCAGCAGAGTACCACGCATTATATCTTTAGTTATTTTTTTGGGATTGGCTGTTTTTTGCAACAAACAATAAAATGATGGCCAATACAGCATCTTACTGATATTTACAGGATTTGGAAAATAGATCGGTGGATTTGTTTATCATGTTCCCAAATGCAGATGAGTTGTTTATCGTTTATGGCCTTTATAAGTGGTTGCTGACCTTTACCCAGGGTTATTGTATGTTCACCGGGCAGCAGGCATTTGATGTCACCATTTTCAGTCCAGGCATAAATTTTATCGATATTTACTATTTCTATGGTGCAATTTCTTCCCTCACCAATGGCCACTTCAGGCTGGCCTGCTTCACAGGAATAAATTTTTCCTTCTCTTCTCCAGACAGTAAATATTTCATCCTTGTTATCCATCGCTAATCCGCCGCCATCCATTGGGCAACCATCCAACTGCCATGTCCCGTTTCCTAATTTTTGAGCATTGCCAAAAGTCTTACCTGTATCAGCGGAATGTAAAAGGTACAAATCCCTGCTTCCATGGAGCCAGTTGCGAAACATTACATAAACATGTTCATGGTTTACCAGTACACTTGGTTTACAGCATTCACAAACAGTTGTATCGGGCGAAGCATAGATCAATTGATTTTTGTTCCAGGTTTTACCGCCGTCTGCTGATGTTGCACCGTACACCTGGTTGTGCTTACTTCTAAGATCCAGCCATACAGCAAAACAATTATTTCCTGAGGCACCCAACGCCATTAAACCTTCTTTGGCCACCGTATCAGCATCGTTCACTTTTCCTGTTTTTATCCAATTGCCTGTTCCTTCTTTATGGAAAGAAAAAATATCTCCCGGTGTATTGGACGCAATGACACTAAGACCGCTTTTTGAAGCAGCAATCTGCGGCCCACGCATATGTGAAGCGGCCAGTTTGGGTAATACATCAATGATTTCCGGACTGGAAAAGCTAAAGCCTCCGTCAGAAGAATACCTGTACAAAATACTGTCGCCGCTTCCATACACCAAATGCAGGTTGCCTGCATCGTCTTTTACAATGTTGGGCATTTGGCCATTTGCAATGACAGTAGCATTGACAGTGGTTGTTTTATTTCCTGAACAACCGGTTAAATAACCAAACATTAATACAGTAATAATGATACTTAATATTTTCATACGCTAAATATTGTTGATCGTGCTACAGTGAGTAAACAAGATCGGATATTTTTATAAAATGCGAAGATACAGTTGCCTTACCGATATACCCCATTTGCAAAACCATACCCGCAGCGTTTCCGGGTTTATGCATTCGGCATATAATATTCAAGGCAGCCTATATCTTCAGTGTAAAATATGCGGTAACTAATTATTAAGGGCAGCTTACAAAAGCGTGTATAAAATTGAATGCAGGTTTAATAAGCTGCAGGATTGAATGGCTGTGCAAATAACTTGTTATAAACCACTGTAAACTGCCGCTTCTCAACCTTAAGACTGATAATTATCATAAAAATCAGTATCCCTGTTTCGTTAACTTGAACCTCGAAGACGAATGGAAGTAAGAACCGGGCGGAAAATATTGCATACCTTTAACAGCAGTGAAAAAAGTATTTACAGCCATATTAGCCCTTGTATATCTTGGCACGTCTACAGGTGCCACCATACACATGCATTATTGCATGGGAAGGCTGGCAGGCTGGGGATTTACGCACAACAACCCAGCGACCTGCCCAACATGTGGCATGGAGAAATCTGCGCAAAAAAATACCGGGTGCTGCAAGGATGAACATAAGTTCGTTAAAAATAACGCTGATCAAAAAGGAGCGGAGCCGGGCCTGCAGGCAATGCAGGGTTTAACAGTTATACTACCTGTTAATTTTATTGAAATCCCTTCCTGCAATTTACCTTCCTTAACTAATGTGAATCATTTAATTCACGGTCCTCCCCGAAATAGCAGCACAGCGGTCTTCATCCGCAACTGCGTTTTCCTTATATAAGAATTTTTTTATTTTATAAGCCGGGCAAATCTTTTGCCGGGCTGGCGGCATTTCTATATGCTTTGTACTGGTAATATTTTTCTACCTGTTAAAATATTTAAAGATGAAAACACTTAAAATACTGGTGATGGCAGTATTAACCATCCTGTCTGTTTCTGTCCTTGCGCAGGATACATCAATATCAAAGACAAAGTCCCGTGGGGAAAAAACGAGGACACTGTATCGTTGCCCCATGCATCCGGAAGTAACCAGCGGCCAACCCGGCAAGTGCCCCAAATGTGGTTCTTTAATGGCTCTTTCGGCTAAGGAAAAAATGAAAGTGGGTGTGATGAAATTATACGCCTGCCCCATGCACCCGGATGAAACCAGTGACAAACCAGGGAAATGCCCTAAATGTGGAATGGATATGACAAAAAGGGAAAAGATTATCCAAACCTATTCATGCCCCGTACACCCTGGCATTACCAGTGACAAACCGGGAAAATGTTCAAAATGCGGCAGGAATTTGAGCCTCTCCCCAAAAGAGAAAATGAAAATGGAAGCGATGAAATTATATGTATGTCCCATGCACCCGGACGTAACAGGCAATAAGCCGGGTAAATGTCCAAAGTGTAATATGGATTTGGTAGAAAAAAAAGCTGGTCATTCAGATCACCAACAGTAGTCATCAATAAAATTAAGTAAGTATGAAAAAAATAATTTTTAGTGTGTTAGTCATCAGTTCGGTTTTATCTATTGGCTGCAGCAGCAATGATAATAAAAATGAACAGGCCAATCATGATATGAGTGCAATGGGAAAAGACAGTATGCCACTGGTAACTCCACCTGCAGATAAAGAGGTGAAGGCGGTTGCTGTTACATACACCAATATGGATCCAAAAATTACTGCAGTCATTAAAGAAACAGTTGATCATTACCTGCACATAAAAAATGCACTGGCTGGCGACAATGGCAGTGAAGCAGCCAGTGGTGGCGTATCTATGGCAGTAGCCATGAAAAAAATTGACAAGTCCCTGTTTACCGCCGAACAAAAGAAAATATATGATGACATAGAAGATGATTTAAAGGAACATGCAGAACATATTGGGAAAAACGGAAGCAATATTAAGCACCAGCGCGAGCATTTTTCCATGATGAGCAATGACGTATATGCATTGGTAAGGGCTTTTGGTGGTGGCAGGGTTATTTACCATGATCACTGCCCGATGTATGATGATAAGAAAGGGGCTATGTGGTTAAGCGAATTAAAGGAAATAAAAAACCCATACATGGGCGCGCAGATGCCTGCCTGTGGTACAGTGGAAGAAATGATAAAATAATAATTAAAAGAAGATGGTTCGAAAACTAATTGAGCTGGCATTGCGAAACCGGTTTATAATACTTCTTATAGCGGCCGGTATGTTTGGTTATGGTATGTATTCCATCAGTAAAAACCCCATTGATGCAATCCCTGATTTGAGTGAGAACCAGGTAATCGTTTTTACAGAATGGATGGGCCGTAGCCCGCAGGTAATAGAGGACCAGGTTACCTATCCCCTGGTGAGTAACCTGCAGGGTATTCCGAAAATCAAAAACATTCGTGGCTCCTCCATGTTCGGGATGAGTTTTGTGTATGTGATTTTTGAGGATAACGCAGACATCTACTGGGCAAGAACAAGGGTACTTGAACGATTAAATTTTGCCCAAAGATTATTGCCACAGGGTGTTGCGCCCACACTTGGTCCTGATGGAACGGGAGTAGGCCATATATTCTGGTATCACCTCGATGCGCCCAAAATGGATTTGGGTGAACAAAGGGCCCTGCAGGACTGGTATGTAAAATTTGCCTTACAAACCGTACACGGTGTCGCCGAAGTAGCTTCTTTTGGCGGATTTGAAAAGCAATACCAGTTAGTAGTTGACCCGGTAAAGTTGCAGTATTACAATATCTCACTAATGGATATAATGAATAAGGTAAAGGCCAATAACAACGATGTGGGTGGCCGCAAATTTGAAATGGCTGATATGGCTTATATCATCCGCGGGTTGGGGTATATAAAAAACAAAGAGGACGTGGAGAATATTGCATTGGGCAACTACAAGGGAATACCTGTAAGGGTAAAGGATATTGGCAGTGTTCAGATGGGCGGAGATTTACGTCTTGGCATTTTTGATGCGGATGGAAAGGGAGAAGTAGTAGGTGGTATAGTGGTGATGCGGTACAATGAAAATGCCAATAAAGTAATTGCAGCAGTAAAGGAAAAAATGAAAGAGGTGGAAAAAGGCCTGCCGGAAGGTGTTACATTCAAAACATCCTACGACAGGAGTATTTTAATACAGGAAGCCATCCAGTCTGTAAAAGGTACATTAATGGAAGAGTTGATAGCGGTATCTCTTGTTGTACTCATATTCCTCTTTCACTGGCGCAGCGCGGTCATCATTCTTATCCAGTTACCCATTTCTGTAGCAGCAGGTTTTATATTTCTGCAAATGTTTGGCATTTCCTCCAATATCATGTCATTAACCGGTATTGCACTTGCCATTGGAGTAGTGGTGGATGATGGCATCGTAATGGTGGAAAATGCATACCGGCATATCAGCGAAGCACAAACACAAAAAAATCAGGCAACTAATAAAATGTAAACATGGTAAAATGGTTCAAACGAAATAAAGATCCGCTGAATCCTGCCGAGAGGATGGAAATCATTGAAAAGGCCTCTCAGCAGGTTGGGCCCGGTGTTTTTTATTCTACTATTATAGTGGTTGCTTCTTTTCTTCCGGTGTTTCTGTTAACAGGGATGGAAGGAAAACTTTTTCAACCCCTTGCATGGACAAAAACCTTTATCCTTTTGATTGACGCCTTCCTGGCAATTACTTTAACGCCTGTATTGATTTCTTTCTTTTTAAGAGGGAAATTAAAACCAGAAAGCGCCAATCCAATTACCAGGACCCTGGAAAAATTATATACTCCTGTTTTAAAATGGTGCTTGCGCTGGCGAAAAACAACCATAGGTATTAATCTCATTGCATTAACAGTGGGTATTATCATGATGACCCGGCTTGGCTCTGAATTTATGCCGCCACTGGATGAAGGCTCCCTGTTGTTCATGCCGGTTACCTTGCCCGATGTTTCAAACTCGGAAGCGAAAAGATTATTACAGGTACAGGATAAAATAATCAGTACAGTACCTGAAGTGGCGCACGTATTGGGAAAGGCAGGCAGGGCCAATACGGCAACAGATAATTCGCCCGTAAGTATGATTGAAACAATCATATTGCTGAAACCCAAAAATGAATGGCGTAATGGCATGACCAAGGATGCCATTATCAACGAATTGAATGCAAAGCTGCAAATCCCGGGTATAACCAACGGCTGGACACAACCCATTATAAATCGTATTAACATGCTTTCTACCGGTATCCGTACAGATGTTGGACTGAAGGTATATGGGCAAAATCTTGATACTATTTATGCATTTGCCCAAAACATCAAAAAACAACTGGATGGAATTGATGGTGTGAAAGATTTGTATGTGGAACCCATTACCGGCGGCAAATACATCGATATCATTATCAAACGGGAGGAAATTGGAAGATATGGTTTAAGTGTGGATGATGTCAATACAATTATTGAAAGTGCGTTGGGTGGAATGAAGCTCACCACTACCATCGAGGGGCGCCAGCGATTTTCTGTAAACGCCAGGTACGGGCAGGATTTTCGGAATAATATGGAAGCACTAAAGCGGTTGCAGGTGCAGACGATGAATTTCGGACCGGTTCCATTGGAAGCAGTGGCAGATATAAAAATAAGCGACGGGCCTCCCATGATTAATTCAGAAAATGCCATGCTCAGGGGAACTGTATTGTTTAATGTAGGGGAAAGAGATCTTGGCAGCACCGTTGAGGAAGCGCAAAAGAAACTCAACCAGATGATAACCAAATTACCCAAAGGATATTTTTTGGAATGGAGTGGCCAGTGGGAAAATCAGATCAGGGCCAATAAAACCCTCAGCATGATTTTGCCGGTTGTTTTTGTCATCATATTTATGGTATTATATTTCACCTATCATTCTCTTAAAGAATCTTTAGTTACCATGATAACTGTTCCCTTTGCATTAATCGGGGGTGTATTCATGGTTTATTTCTACGGCGTAAACCTGTCGGTAGCAGTAGCCGTTGGCTTCATCGCATTATTTGGTATGGCCATAGAAACAGCTATGCTCATGACAATTTACCTGAATGAGGCGATGCAAAACATGGTAGCGAAGCATGGCAATTCCAACACAACGTTAACGCCTGCTATCATCAGGGAATTTGTAATTGAAGGCGCCGCAAAAAGATTACGGCCAAAACTTATGACGGTATCCGTTGGTTTGTTTGGCCTAATCCCTATCCTGTGGGCAACCGGGGTTGGGAGCGATATTATGCGGCCCATCACCATTCCATTAATAGGCGGAACTATTACATCCACTATTTATGTTTTGCTGATTACACCCGTAATATTTGAAATAATAAAAGAAAGAGAATTAAAACGTACAGGAAAAATTCAATTAATAAATGGTAAAGAATAAAATACTCCCGGTATTGTTTGCCCTTTCAATGGCATTATTTGCCAGGGCCCAAACAGTAAAGCTGGATGCAATTATTGACAGCATCACTGCATCACATCCCATAGTGAAAATGTATAACAATGAGATCCGCTCCATGGACGAAGCGGCAAAAGGTGCCAAAAGCTGGATGCCGCCTGAGTTTGGCACAGGTCTTTGGATGGTGCCGTACAATACCAAACTATGGAAGCGGGATGATATGGGCGGAACTGGTATGGGGCAGTACATGCTCGGGGGGCAGCAAATGTTTCCCAGCAAAAAGAAACAAAATGCAGACGCTGAGTACATGAATGCTATGTCTTCAGTAGAGAAAGAAAAAAAGAATGCAGCGCTGAATGAATTGGTAAATGACGCAAAGCAATCTTACTATGAATGGATAATCCTGAAAAAGAAACTGGTTATTGTTGAACAAAATGAGAAGTTGCTCGACTTCATGATAAAGAACGCTGAAATACGCTACAAGAATGGGCTCGAAAAAATCAGCGCCTATTATAAAGCCAAAGCTGCCATCGGGAACTTACAAAATATGAAACTGATGTTTGAAAGCGATATGCGTGAAAAACGCATCCGCATCAATGCACTGATGGGAAGAGATGCGGGAATTGATTTCGATATTGATACTGCCTATAGCCTGGCGGATTATTCAGCACTGGTATTTGACAGTACGCTTTTTTACAGTAACCGCAGCGATATAAAATCAATAGATAAGGACATTGCACTTACATGGTTGAAGCAGGAAACGGAAAAACAAAGCCTGCGGCCACAATTTGGGGTTCGTTATGAGCACATGTTTGGCTTTGGTGGGTTCCCCATGCAATATACCCTGATGGGCATGATGAAACTGCCATTGGCCAAATGGTCCTCTAAGATGAATAAAGCCAATATGGAAAGCCTGAAATGGAAGGCCAATGCACTGCAGTCACAAAAAGAAATGATGGCAAATGAATACAGGGGAATGGCTTATAGTATGCGGAACGAACTTGAGCTGAAAAA
Organism: Chitinophagaceae bacterium; assembly: GCA_044223995.1. Classification (GTDB taxonomy): domain Bacteria; phylum Bacteroidota; class Bacteroidia; order Chitinophagales; family Chitinophagaceae; genus JACMLD01. The sequence continues at coordinate 22,456 of JBGALE010000002.1, read as the reverse complement.
GAAGCAATTGAAATTGTATGAGGATAATATTATCCCGGCACTAAAGAACAACTATACATCCATGCAATTGGGTTATGAGCAGAATACGGAAGAATTATTTATGCTGTACGACGCATGGGAAACTTTGTATATGACACAGTTGGCATATACAGAAATTTTGAACGAAGCGCTCAAATTGCAGGTTGCGATAGACCGTTTAATTGAAAAAAAATGAAAATTATATTAATCATATCATTGACGTTTTTAGGTATTGTTATTGCGGGTTGCAACAGTGAGGATCAAAAAGCAAAACAAAAAGCTGAGGTTGTACCGGATACTTATACCTGTTCCATGCACCCTGAAATAATAAGGGACAAACCAGGTACATGTCCCATCTGTGGAATGGATTTAGTGAAAAAGATAAGTGACGGAAAAAAGACTTCGGATGTTACACTGGAAGCATTACTGACACCAACCAATGAATTTGTTATTTCCGGGATTCCCGTTACCACCATTCAGAAAAAGGAAGAAGAGATAGAAATAGAAGCTTTGGGGAATATTGCCTACGATACAAGGGAGGAGGGAAGTATTTCTGCCAGGGTAGCAGGAAGAATTGAAAAATTATACGTGCGCTACCGGTATCAAAAAATAAGTAAGGGACAACATATACTTGACTTGTACAGCCCTGAATTGATGACTGCAGAACAAAACCTGCTATTTCTTTTGTCCGGCGATCCAACTAATACCAGCTTCATACAGGCAGCAAAGGAAAAATTGTTGCTGCTTGGTGTAAGCAATCAGCAATTGCAGCAAATCATTACATCTGGAAAACCATCATTAACCGTGGCGGTATATAGTAATTATAGCGGCCATATTCATGAAGCTGGAAATGCTGGTAATATGAAAACAGAGCCGGGAACAATGAAAGACATTTCAATCATTACGGAAGAGCTGTCAATTAAAGAAGGGATGTATATACAAAAAGGCCAATCGATTTTTACGGTATATAATCCCGGACATGCGTGGGCAATGTTGAATATTTACGGAGAGAGCCAGGGCCTTGTAAAGGCCGGGTACAAGGTAAGGATAACCCCCGAGACTGCTCCGGGGAAGGATTTCAGGGCAGCGATCGATTTCATCGAGCCATTTTACAACAAAGACAGTAAAACCTTAACTGCAAGGGTTTACTTCAACAACAGCGTATTGAAAATTCCTATAGGCAGCCAGGTGAAGGCTACGATTTTTGGTAATACAAAGAATGCCTTTTGGCTGCCGAAAGATGCAGTAGTGTCTCTTGGTTTGGATAAAATTGTTTTTCAAAAAACAGGTGACGGATTTAGGGCACATAAGATATACACCGGTACTATCCATAAAAATAATATACAGGTAATAAGTGGCATCAGTGAAACAGATTCGGTGGCAGTGAATGCGCAGTACCTGATGGACAGTGAAAGTTTTATTAAAGTAAAAAACTAATTATGCGGTACATCATTTTAGCAGGAATGTTTTTTTTCTTATTTCCATCATGCAAGGGCAAAAAGGAAATAAACAGGGATATTAAAATGGATGCAACATTGATTCAGCATAAAAGTGGTGAAAGCAAAGATGAAATAGAATTGAGTGCCCAGCAGATCCAGTTAGGCAATATTCACACCGATACTATCCGCAACGGAACAATAGGCGACCAGTTGGTATTAACTGCCACATTGAATTTCGACCAGATGAACGCCTCCTCTGTTAGCGCAAGGATAATGGGGCGGGTAGAAAAATTATATTTCAAAAACCTGGGCGACTATGTAAAAAAAGGCTCTCCTTTATTTGACTTGTACAGTGAAGAATTGAACAATGCCAAACAGGAATACCTTCTCGTGTTGGATAGGAAAAAAGCTTTTGCTGCTGAAACCATCATTGACTTTGACAGGCTTTTGCAGGGCGCAAAAAACAAACTGATATTATGGGGCATGTCGGAAAACCAGGTGCTGGAGCTTGAAAAAAATAAGAAGTCCGGTCCAACCACCACTTTCTATAGCAATCAATCCGGCTACATTACTTCTTTAGACATCCGGGAAGGTGATTATGTAATGGAAGGAAGCAACATTGTAAAACTGGCTGATTTATCAAGGTTGTGGGCCGAAGCGCAGGTGTACACATCACAATTGGCAGGTATCGACAGGAACAGTGTAGCAGTTGTACAGCTTCCGGATTTTGGAGGCAGGGAAACTAAGGGGCGGATCGAATTTGTAAATCCGGAAATCAACCCTGATACAAGAATAAACCTGGTTCGTGTATCGATTCCAAACCCCGGCAACCAGTTAAAGCCGGGTATGCCGGCTTATGTAATGCTTAAAAGTCCGCAAAGAAAAACATTGACCTTACCTATTGATGCGGTTATCCGGGATGGAATGGGTGCAACAATATGGATACAGACAGGAGCAAACTCGTTTAAAAGCGTAATGGTAGAAACAGGTTTGGAAAGTAATGACAGGATAGAAATAAAATCGGGGCTGCACCCGGGGGATATTGTAGTCGTAAGCGGTGCTTATTTATTAAACAGCGAATATATTTTCAAAAAGGGAGCTAACCCGATGTCGGGGCACGACATGAAAAATATGTGAATACAGGCAGAGCCGTGAATGAGGAAAGGTTTTGTATAGGGTTCTTGTTTACAATACCATCATGCTCTTATCAACCATGATACAACACTTCATTGGTATCAGCCGGCAATTTATCGGTTCCCCATATATTATTATCATAATAAAAAAAGTTTACGCACCTGCATAGACCTTTACCTGGATGTAACCCGTACGAGATATCCTGCCTGCAAGAAGCCGGGTAGGAGCATATTATCAGTTGCTCATGACTCATCGGCACTCTGCGTAACCGAACGGCACCACAACAACCTCCGGAATTGCAAACTCTCTTCGAATCGTTACCAGGTGCAAACGTATCAAACCAAATCAATTTCTATGATACTTGTTTACTGTGAAATATAAAGGATAAAATAAAAGAAGGTAAGATAAAGACAGCCTTATAAATGTGTTGAATCAAAAGTATAAATTCCGGTATAAAGCTGAATTTATTTGGTCAAAAAATTGGCTTCTAAATTATAAAAGCCAGGTTAGGATGATTATACAAAAAAGGGAGTGCCCAAAATCAAGGAAGATGATGAGCTAAGTTTTGTTTGTAAAAAAACAAACTGAATAGCTATCTTTATTTCAAACACTGACCTAAACGGGTACATTTTCTGTAATGAGCACCGAAGATGATATAATATTATGGCGTTCCTTTATTCAGGATGACTGGGATGCTTATTCACGACTTTACGACGGCTATTTTAGCCTGCTTAATAATTACGGATACAAGTTTACCAGGGATAAAGAATTGATAGAGGATGCCGTTCATGATCTTTTCGTAAGGCTATGGACAACCAGGGAAAGGTTGAGCCAGCCGGCATCTGTTAAAAACTATTTGCTTAAATCAATGCGCAATATATTGTTGCGTAAAATGAAACGGGAGGAAAAATTTACTGATATTGATGGCAAGGAGTACCCATGGTCTTTTTCAATATCGTATAGCGTTGAAACAATAAAGCAGATCGAAGACCGTGACCTGCAGGCAAAACTGAGGGCTTTTATTGATACATTACCACCACGGCAGCAGGAAATAATATACCTTCGGTTTTACGAGGGACTATCTTACGAAGAGATTGCTGATGTAATGTCTCTGAGCATCAATTCTGCTTATAAGCTGTTATATAAGGCACTGACCAAATTACAACATACACTTAGCCCTTCTGCACTTGCCGTTTTGATAAGCCTGAATTTTTTCCAAAAATCTTTTTTTGAAGCGAAGGGATAATTTTCACATCCCCGGGTATAATAGGTAAAAAATACCTATTTAATGAATACCCCCAACTACGCTGAGTTTCAGATACAGGACTTCTTGGAAGACGATTTATTCATCAAATGGGTGATAGCTCCTGATGAAAGCGATAACTTATTCTGGGCGTCATTTTTTGAACTGCACCCTCACAAAATAGAAATAGCCGACCAGGCTGCTGCTATGGTAAAATATTACCGGGGACAGGATTTTTTTGATAATGTAGAAAATAAAGAACCTGTCTGGCAACGTATTAAGCAATCGCTTGAGCATACAGGCAAGAGCTCAAAGCGTATTTTCAGGTTACCGGTATTTCTAAAAGTGGCTGCCGCTGCGATACTTGTTATTGTAACCGGTTTAATATTTCTGCTAAACAGGAAAAGTGATAATGAAGTTAGAACTATTGCAACAGTGTCAGGCCAGATCAAAACGATCACCCTTCCTGATAATTCTATAGTTACATTAAATGGGAATTCTGCACTCAGCTATAAAAATAACTGGGATAGTAAAGCACCAAGAGAAGTATGGATAAAAGGAGAAGGGTATTTCAACGTTCGGCATCTAAATAAAGACACCCTTCATATAAGCACCTCGGATAGATTTGTTGTGCATTGCGAAGATGTAAATATCGAAGTACTGGGAACAACATTCAATGTAAAGAACAGGAACGGTAAAACAAATGTGGCTTTAATAGCAGGGAAAATTAGCATTGCCGATATTGAAAAAAACAACAACAGTAAACCTTTGGTATTAGCACCCGGTGACTATGTCGAATATGCGGGAAAAAAATTAGTTGACACTAAGAAGCTGACTAAACCTGCACAGGTGGTGTCATGGACCACCGACAATATTTCATTTACAGATGCTTCTTTAAAAGATATTATTGAAACACTCGAAGACAGGTTTGGCTATACAGTAAATATTGAAGACAGAACTCTGCTGGACTTAAAAATTGAAGGGGATATTTCAGTAAATAATGTTGCAGACTTGCTTGATGTGGTAACTACTACGTTAAATATTAAAATAGAACAGTCGGCAAACAAACATATCTCGATCTCAAAATAAAACTGCTTAAGAACAAATAACTGCAATGCTATATGAGAAAAATTAACCGACAAGTTTTGCCAGCCCTTTTATTTGCGGTGCTTTGGCTGAATGTATTCATTTCAGGCCAGGGTCAGGCGATTGTCAATATAAATAACAAAAATCAGGTGCGTGATTCTCCCCCTGAGCGGGATGCAACCGTTTTTATTTCTTTGAAAGAAGCCATCAATGAAGTAAAAAAAATTTATAAAGTTAAAATTGCTTACAGGGAGGGGCTGTTGGATGGGAAAACCGTTTCGGGCTCAATTATTAGCGATACCAGAACGTATGATGCAGAAACAACGATAAAATTATTGTTAGCCAATTCCCAGATTAGTTATAAAAAAACAGGGAGCAATCAGTTTTCATTATTCGAAACAACTTCATTAAATGGCGAAGTTGTACTCGCCCGGGCTTTCGCTTTACCTGTTTCGGGTAAGGTCACTTCTTCAAAAGACGGATCAGCTTTGCCCGGTGCTACCATCTCTGTAAAAGGAAACCCGGCCGTTGCAACGACTTCAGACGGAACAGGGAATTTCAAATTAATTCTTTCCGATGAATATAAAGGGAAAACAATCGTTCTTATTATTTCATCGGTTGGGTATGCTTCTAAAGAAGTGACAGTCTCAAATTACCTGCAGGAATTGTCGATACAATTAGATGAGTCCAGCAAAGAGCTTGATGCCGTAGTAGTAACGGCATTGGGCATTAAAAAAACTAACAAATCACTTACTTATTCTGTAACAGAAATAAAAGGAGACGAATTTACACAGGCAAGAGAAAACAATGTTGCCAACGCATTAACTGGTAAGATTGCAGGGGTGAATGCAACCGGTTTATCTACAGGACCAGGGGGCTCCAGCCGTGTAATCATCAGGGGCAATGGGTCTCTTACCGGCAATAGCCAACCTTTGTATGTGATCAATGGCATGCCGATTGATAACAGTGTGCCAGGGGGAAGTTCGAAACCCAATGGCCTCGGTCTTACAGATGCTACTGACCGCGGAGATGGTATTGGCGCTATCAACCCGGATGATATTGAAACGATCACCGTATTGAAAGGTGGTACAGCCGCCGCACTGTATGGTTCAAGAGGTGCCAATGGTGTTATCCTGATCACCACAAAAAAGGGTAGAGCGCAAAAAGGGGTAGGGGTGGAGTATAATTCCACTTTCACCATGGAAAATGTTTCCGTCTTTCCGGATTATCAATACGAATATGGCCAGGGCGATGGTGGAGTAATGCCTACCACATTGCAACAGGCACAGGGGTCGGGCCGCCGCTCTTTTGGCGCAAAGATAGACGGCTCTGTCAGCTATATGGCAGCCGATGGTAAAAATCATCCTTACACAGCGCAAAAAGACAACCTGAAAAATTTTTATCAGACTGGGACCACTTTTACCAACACGGTAGCTTTCGCAGGTGGAAATGAATCGATACTCTATCGCCTGTCCTTATCAGATCTTAATGCAAAAAGTATTTTACCAGGCAATGAATATAACCGCAAGACAGCTAACCTGAATATCAGTGCAAAACTGAGCAGCCGGTTAAGAATAGAATCTGTGATACAATACAACCTGGAAACAGGGCAAAATCGTCCCATTGCAGGAGATGCATTAGGTAATCCTAACTGGACACCATACGAAGTTGCCAATACAGTAGATATCCGCTGGCTGAAGCCAGGGTATGATTCAAAAGGAAACGAAATCGTTTGGAATGACGCGGGAATAGTTACCAACAGTTATTTTATTGTCAATAAATTCAAACAAACGGATGCAAAGAACAGGTTTATCGGGCAAGCTTCGGTATCCTATGATGTAATGAAGAACTTGACAGTCAAGGGTACCGTTACAAGAGACTTTTACAATTACAACTTTACCAGTATTTTACCAACCGGCACCCAATACATACCCAGCGGTCAATATTCCGGTATAAAATCAGACGTTTCTGAAACTAATAGTATGGTAACCGCTACATATAAAGCCCAATTGACTAAAACAATAGGGTTTACCGTACTTGCAGGAGCCAACAGCCGCAGGTTTAAAAACGAAGAACTTGACCTGTTTGGTCAGACTTTTACCACTCCTTATTTTTATAGTTTTTCCAACTTATCCACTTCTTCTGTTACCCCTGTATCCAATCTTGTCAGAACCAATTCTGTATTTGGATCGGTTGACCTGGATTACAGAAACTTCCTTTTTTTAACGGCAACAGGAAGACAGGATTGGTTCTCCACGCTGAGCCCGGATAATAATAAAATTTTCTATCCCAGCTTTGGAGCAAGTTTTGTTTTATCAGATGCAGTTAAATTACCCAAAGCTTTTAATCTCGTGAGATTGAGAGCATCATGGGCACAGGTAGGCGGCGGCGGACCTGATCCGTATGCCATTAACCTCACCTATAGCAGTGTAGCAAGCAGTAGTTCCGTACCATTGCAAAATGTCACTTCAACTTCTATCACCAATGCAAAACTTAAACCATTCACCTCTACAACATCAGAAGTTGGGTTTAATGTACAGTTGTTTAATAGCCGGCTAAATATAGATATGGCACTTTATGATCGTAAATCAACTAACGATATTGTTAGTGTACCTATTTCAAGCACTTCTGGTTATACCAATGCCATTTTAAATTCCGGGGAGCTGAGCAACAAGGGCGTAGAATTATTAATCGCAGCCACACCGCTAAAGAATAAAAATTTCAGTTGGACAACCAGTTATAATTTTGCTTACAATAAAAGCGAAGTATTAAAACTGGCAGATGGTATTAGCACATTTTCCCTGGGTAATTCAGCTAATGGCAATGCTTTTATTAATAATATGGTAGGGCATACCTATGGAGCCATCTATGGTTTTAGAAAACTTAAAGACAGTAAGGGTAATATAGTTTTTAATACCAGCGCCAACTTGCCAATGCAAACAGATGTTAACCAGGAATTGGGTAATGGAGTTCCTCCATATACGATGGGTTTTAGTAACGAGTTCAGGTATAAAAATTTTTCTCTGGACGTCTTAGTGGATGGTAAATTCGGGAATAGTATTTTTTCTGTAATGGAAGTCTATGCTACCCGGTTGGGCTTACTCAAATCTACTTTACCAGGCAGGGAAAACGGGCTTGCCTTATCAGGAGTAACTTCTACCGGGGCCGCTTACAGCTATACGGTACCGGTATCAAACCTCCGTGCGGCTTATTACAATAGTTTAAACAGGTATACAGAGTTGTTTGTACATGATGCAAGTTTCGTAAAACTGCGCCAGGTAATCCTGTCTTATAAATTACCCATTGCAAAAATGAAATTTATAAAAAATAATGTACAATCCGCAAGTATCGCTTTTGTAGCCCGGAACCTGCTGACAATATATAAAAACACAGACAATTTTGATCCTGAACAAAGTTTAACTAATGGAGCCGCCCAGGGCATTGAATCTATTGGATTACCACGCACACGCTCTTATGGGCTGAACCTGGTGCTTAAATTTTAAAAATTAAAACTTATTACAATGAAATTGACAAACCAGAAATATGCCACAAATATATGGGTGTTGATTTGTGTAATGTTGATGCAATCCTGTGATAAAGATTTTAAGGAAATCAATACAAACCCCAATGCAGTTTCTGCGCCCACACCTGGATATATTTTCAGTAAAGCATTGTACGATGGCGCTGCTAACAGTGCAAGTACCGGAAAGTTACTGCTGGGCACTATGCAATACACCACCAGCTACAATGATGTGGAAGGATTTGGTTCCAAATATGTAGCTGCGCGGGTAGATCTCTCAATGGCTCCATTTAACCTTGCTTATCCGAACCAGATCAACGAGATCGGGGAGGTGATCAAAGCGGTGAAAGATGATCCGGCTAAAGTAAATATGTATGCTATTGCCCGTATATGGAGAGTATTCTGTTTCAGCCGCATTACCGATATATATGGCGATGTTCCTTATTCGCAGGCCGGCCAGGGATATAATCAATCAATCTTTCAGCCTGCCTATGATGCGCAAAAAGATATTTATGCCGACATGCTGAAAGAGTTGGATGAAGGGGCCAAAAGTCTCGATGCTTCAAAAACAGCCACTTTCGGTGCTTCCGACCTGATCTATAGTGGAAATGTGACTCAGTGGAAAAAATTCGCCTATTCATTAATGCTGCGCCTTGGCATGCGTTTGACAAAAGTGGATCCTGCCGGTGCGCAAAATTGGGTAAGCAAAGCTATAACAGGTGGTGTCATTACATCGTACACAGACATTGCCAAAATGAATTATGTCGGCTCAGGCCAGGACATCAATAAGAACCCAATAGCCTGGCAATTGCTTACCGATAATTATATATGGGCAGATGGGATAAATAATACAGAAGGAGGTAAGTACCAGCAAGTGTTCATTGATTCGCTTAAAGCCAATAATGATCCAAGGCTGGGAGTGGTGGCCGTGGTATATGTAGGCGGCGTTGCAAGCTCTGATGAAACCATACAAAAAGGAATGCCATCTGATATTAATGGTGTAAAGCCAGCTAATTTTGTCACCTTTTCTGAACCAAAACAAACCACTGTATTACGGGTTGCGGCACCGCTGCTATTATTTACCAATGCAGAATCTGATTTCTTATTAGCAGAAGCCGCATTGAGAGGCTGGTATACTGCTGAAACAGCAGCTTCACTATATGATAAAGGTATAAGGGCGGCCATGCTGCAATGGGACCTGATCAGCGGTACAACAGGAACTGTGGATCCGGTCAGGGCTGATAACTACGCAATAGCTCATGCTCTTAATACCGCTGGTACTTTTGATAAACAAATGGAACAGATTTATAACCAGTTTTGGGTAGGAATTTTTCCTGATGCGCAGGAAGTGTATGCCAATTACAGGCGCACCGGGTTTCCTGCACTTGTTCCCAACAACTACCCTGGTAATGCAACCGGTGGTAAAATTTTCAGGAGGCTTTTATATCCCACTTCCGAACAGACATTGAACAAAGATTCATACAATGCAGCCATTACACGACAGGGGCCGGATGATTTGCTGACTAAGATATGGTGGGATAAATAAAAAATTTCAACTTTTTACATAAGCAACAGTCAATTGGGTTATCAAACAGAGGGCAATTACATTGCCCTTTTCTTCCTGCAGCCGACTTCAGACACTTTTCTCATGTTCTTGTTGCAGTCCAATCCGATTGCTGTCCGGAATAAATAATCTTCCAGGGCAAACGCCCTTTTGTAAATCTGTTTTGCCACTATTGTGTTCCTTCAGCCGATGTTGTACGTCGGCGGCCATTCCGGTGTAGCGGATTTTACCAGCAATACTTTCGATGACGTATATTGTAATCATGGGCAATAAAAAAAGTCTATGCAGATGCATAGACTTTTACCTGGATGTAGCCCGTACGAGATTCGAACTCGTATCACCACCGTGAAAGGGTGGTGTCCTAACCCTTAGACGAACGGGCCCTTTATTTAAGGGACGGCAAAGATAGCGGGCAGCACAAATTCCGCCAAAAGTTTTTTGCCTTTTACCTCCACCAACCTCACCCACAAACACCAAATCCGCCCGAAAGCCGCACTCCTGCTAACAGGCGTTCCATTTCTTATACACACATTTTACCTCCTTTACACAGGTTCCTAAAATGGTAACAGCTATTTTATTTCAATATTGTAACTTCGCCACGCATTTTTAACATTTAAACTAAGTAGAAAAATGAGCACAGTAAAAGTTGCTATCAACGGATTTGGTCGTATCGGGCGATTGGTATACCGCCAGATTTATAAAATGGAAGGCATTGATGTGGTGGCGATTAATGATCTGACCAGTCCAAAAGTACTGGCACACCTGCTGAAATACGACAGCGCCCAGGGCCGCTTCGATGCAGATGTAAAAGCTGGAGAAAACACAATCATAGTAAACGGTGACGAAGTAAAAATATACGCACAGAAAAACCCGGCAGAAATTCCCTGGAAAGATCATGGCGTAGACGTAGTACTGGAATGTACCGGTTTCTTTACCGATAAAGACAAAGCCGCTGCACACCTCACCGCCGGTGCCAAACGCGTGGTGATTTCTGCACCTGCTACCGGCGACCTGAAAACAATTGTTTTCAACGTAAACCACGATACACTCGACGGCAGCGAAACCATCATCAGTTGCGCATCCTGCACTACCAACTGCCTCGCGCCAATGGCGAAAGTACTCGACGACAGCTTTGGTATCGTAAACGGGTTGATGACTACCGTGCACGCATATACAAACGACCAAAACACACAGGACGCACCACACCCCAAAGGTGACCTGCGCCGCGCCCGTGCTGCTGCACAAAACATCGTTCCCAATAGTACAGGCGCTGCAAAAGCCATCGGCCTCGTATTGCCGAAATTAAAAGGTAAACTGGATGGCAGTGCACAACGTGTGCCTACTTTAACAGGTTCTCTTACGGAAGTGACCGTAATCCTGGCCAAAAAAACAACAACAGAAGAAATAAACGCCGCCATGAAGGCAGCCAGCAATGAAAGCTTTGGCTATACCACCGATGAAATTGTAAGCAGTGATGTAATTGGTATTACCTACGGTTCATTGTTTGACGCCACACAAACAAAAGTGCAGACAGTAGGCGATACACAAATTGTAAGGACTGTTAGCTGGTACGACAACGAAATGAGCTATGTGAGCCAACTGGTGCGCACCGTTCATTATTTTGCCAAGCTGATCAGCAAATAAAGTGACCGCGGTATACGTGGTGGCTTTATAGATACCGGTAAAAATATTTTTTTATCAGCCACGAAGCATACAAAGACTGAACACGATGGACACAGGGATTTTCTTGCGTGTTATTGTTGAAAGACTTTGGTCCTTCGTGGTTTTTTTTAAACAATGATCTATGAGTAAGTTTTCCGACTTCAATTTCGCTGGTAAAAAGGCATTGATACGCGTGGACTTCAACGTGCCACTGGATAAAAAAACACTGGAGATTACTGATGATACTCGCATGAAGGCCGCCGTTCCCACCATAAAAAAAATACTGGGCGATGGTGGTGCTGTTATTCTCATGAGCCATCTTGGCCGGCCAAAAGATGGACCGGAAGATAAATCATCACTGAAACACCTGGCAAAACATTTAACTGAACTGCTTGGTGGCACCACTGTCTTGTTTGCCGATGATTGCATTGGTGAAAAAGCACAACTGACCGCTTCCATGCTGCGCCCCGGTGAAGTATTGTTGCTGGAAAACCTTCGGTTTTATAAAGAAGAAGAAAAAGGAGATGAAAAATTTGCGGAGAAACTCAGCAAACTGGGCGATGTATATGTAAACGATGCGTTTGGAACTGCCCACCGGGCACATGCATCAACTGCAGTGATAGCAAAGTATTTTCCAAAAGATAAAAGGATGTTTGGCCTGCTGATGGGAGGAGAAGTATCGAGTGCTGAAAAAGTATTGCACCAAACACAAAAACCTTTTGTTGCCATTATTGGCGGTGCAAAAGTGAGCGATAAAATACTGATCATTGAAAACCTGCTGGAACGTGCTACCGATATCATCATTGGTGGTGGTATGGCCTATACTTTTATGAAGGCCGAAGGCGGAAAAATCGGAAGCTCGCTCTGTGAAGATGACCGGCTGGATACAGCATTGGAATTATTGAAAAAAGCCGAGGCAAAAGGCGTATGCATACACCTGCCATCTGATTCTGTGATTGCAGATAAATTCGCAGCCGATGCGCAAACATCCACAGCGCCTTCCAACAATATACCCGATGGATGGATGGGGCTTGATATCGGTGCCAATGCCTGCGAACAATTTGCCAATGTGATAAAAAAATCCAACACCATTTTGTGGAATGGCCCCATGGGTGTATTTGAAATGGAAAAGTTTCAGCACGGAACAAAAATGATCGCTGCAGCTATTGCAGCGGCCACACAATCCGGCGCTTTTTCACTGGTAGGAGGAGGAGATTCTGTAGCTGCCGTCAATCAGTTTGGATTTAGTGATAAAGTAAGCTATGTGTCAACCGGTGGGGGTGCCCTCCTGGAATATTTTGAAGGGAAGGTATTACCCGGTATTGCCGCTGTAAGTGAATAATATTACGGTATCTTGTCTTTAGGCAGGAGAAATGAAAAACATCAAAAGCTTGCCTAGGTGATGATGGGCAAAAGACAAATGCCGTTCACCACAGTAGTACAATAGTTCAATAGAAGAACTATCCCGAAAACGGGCTGTCATCGTTTTCGGGCCGCTTTTTTTCGTTCTTTTTTGGCGGAACAAAAAAGAACAAGGGAAATAATATTACTCCGATTAATGCCTCCTGTAAAGACTACATCATTTAATAACACCGGGTGTTTAAATAAATTATAATGACGTATATGTAACTTCGGTACTATCCCGCGTTCTTAATTATTGGAGGCTATCTACTGAGGATAGGCTTAGTTAAATAACCCGCAGGGTAATTGACTTCCACCAGGAAAAGACCATGCCCCGGAACCGCAAAATCAGCATTCGAACAATCTTTTGATTCAATAATTTTCCTGAAATCATCAATGGTAATTTTTCCCCTGCCCACTTGCAGCATGGTTCCCACGAGCCCGCGCACCATACCACGCAGGAAGCGGTTGCCGGAAACCCGGTATACCAGCAAATCCTTTTCTATTTTCCATTCGCTTATATCAATTGCACACAAATAAGTTTTAACCTGTGTATTGCGTTTGCTGAAGGAAGTAAAATCCCTGTATTCTTTTACAATACCGGCGGCTTCCTGCATGAGTGGAAGATCGATCGTATAAGGGAAAAAATAAGCACGGTCTTCCAGGAAGGGATCTTTCTTTTGATAAATATAGTACTGGTATGTTCTGCCGATGGCGTCAAACCTGCAGTGGGCATCCGGTTGTGTTTGATATACATTTTTTATAACAATGTCTCTCGGCAGTATGGCATTGATTTTATACAGGAACTGTGGGTGCAGTGGTTCATCAAAATCGAAATGAAAAAAATTCTGAATGGCATGAACGTTGGCATCTGTACGGGAAGAACCCGTAAGATCAATTTCTTTTCGCTGCAATACTGCAAATGCCTTTTCAATTTCCGATTGGATGGTAACAGCATTGTCCTGCACCTGGAAACCACTGTATTGGGTTCCCTTGTACATTACTTCCATAAAATAACGCTGTACTGCCATGACGCGAAGATAAACCACTGTTAATTGCGAAGCATGGCTTTAAACCGGTTTAGGTAATATTCCTCTTTTATCAGTTCGGCGAGGCTACCGAAATTGCCGGCATCCGATGTAAATGGATATACCGCATCAAACCATTTATATTTCGATTCATCGCTGGTAAACAACTCGCTGAGTGCCTTTACCTGTTTTACGGAAAAACATTTTTCCTTAAATAACTTTTTAGCCAGCGTTATTTTCTCCTCGTCGGTTTTTACGGCCAGCATTTTTATACGCAGCTTGTCTATATCACTGTCCCATGCTTCTGCCTTGCAGTCCGAATTTACCATCACAGGTTTTTTTGCGGTAGCAACGCTGTCCTTTACGACAGGTGTAGTGGTTTCGCTTTTATTTTCTATCACCGCTTCTTTTTTTGCCGACTCATAATGTGTTGTACTGTCTGCAGCAGGCTTTACAGGCGTGATTTCTGTAATCTTCACTACAATAGAAGTGTCTGCAGTAATTTTTTTAGCCAGCGATGTTTCATTAAATGGAATGCTGATCCGGATGGTGTCAAATTTATCTTTCGATTCATCTACATATACGGCAATATAAGAGGTATCGGTCAGCGCTTCTGCAGCCTTTGTCACCGGCGCTTTTAAGGGACGGAACAGTGGTTCATTGTTTTTTAAAGCGCCACCACTATCAGCCCTGCTCTTTGTATCTATTGCAATAGGGGCTGTTTTCTTAGTTTCTTTATTTTGATCAGTCAATGCAGTGCTGTCATGTTGTATGTCGGGGTGGTTAACAGCTACAACTGCACTGTCCTTCATGTCTTTTTTTGTACCCGTCGACAGGATGGTATCTTTTACGGGCTGAAAAATAATTTTCGTTACAGCGCTGGAATCTTTTTGTATTGGTTTTTTATCAACAGTTGCAGCGAGGGCAGTGCTATCATGGACAACAGGTTTTTTGGCAATAGCAATACTGTCTGCTACAGGTTTATTACCGGGTGCCAGGATGGAATCTTTTACAGGTTGTATATATTTTTTTACCACAACGCTGCTATCTTTTGGTAATACAGGCGTTTGTTTTTTTGCGATTGATGTGCTGTCTGTTTTGCTGATGCCCTTGTCCGGCGAAAGGATACTGTCCTTCACCGGTTGAATATATTTTTTTGCAATGATGGTACTGTCGGTCGCATTGCTTTTGGTAGCAGGATCAACGCCTTTTTCCTTTTTTGCAATAATGGGTTCACCAGGTTCTGCCTTGGTGCGGTATACCGTATTGTACAGGATGGCGGTATCATTGACTGCATTGGCCAGTAACACGGAAAATGCATCACTCTTTTTTACCCCGGTAATATCAGGGCTTTTTTTTTCCTCCCGGTTATTGCTGTTCATGATAACAGCCAGCGTTTGCAGGTTGAACAAACCCCATCCCTTGTCGCCAAAATTCTTCAGCAGATACCCGGCATCCTTCCTGCTTTGCGGAAGGGAAAAAACCTGTTCGGGGAAACTGTTTTTGGGAAAACCAACGGTCAGTTCGCGGGTGCTGTCGGTTAATTTGGAAAGAATGAGATAGCCGCTTTCGGTGGAACTGTAAATTTTATTATTCAGCCGAACGTAAAAAGCCTGTTTGTTATCAGTTTGGATGTAGAGAAAATAATCCTGCTGGGCTATTGCATGGAGACTACCCAAAACCGCTATTATAGATACAATCCAACACTTCATGTAGGTGGTACAAAGTTTATTCGGACAAATCTACTCTAAAACCCCGATTGGTATTGCCATTTACCAATTTTTTTACAAACAATAATATGGCTGCCACTTATCTTTACGCCTCCTAAAATGTAAATATGAAAAGACTCTTTTTGTTTCTTTGTTTATTGATCACCGTGTTCTGCTCACAGGCACAAAACCCCCAGGCTAATGCCGATACCAGTTGGAAAAAGATTTACCGGGAATCATATCCCCGCATCAATGACTTGGTGCATACCAAACTGGAGGTAAAATTTGATTACGACAAGTCCTGGATGTATGGAAAAGCATGGATAACACTTCGCCCGCATTTTTATGCCACTGATACGCTGGCGCTGGATGCGAAGGGAATGGACATCAAAAAAGTAGCCATTTCAAAAAGTGGAAGCCTCACTCTATTGAAATACGACTACGATGGCTATATCCTCAATATCAAATTGAATAAAACATACAAAGGTGGTGAAGAATACACGGTATACATCGATTATACAGCAAAGCCCAATGAAATAAAAGTGCAGGGTAGTGCTGCCATAACAGATGCAAAGGGCTTGTATTTTATCAATCCAAAAGGAGAGGAGAAGGATAAACCCACCCAGATATGGACACAGGGTGAAACAGAAGCCAATTCTGTATGGTTTCCCACCATCGATAAGCCCAACCAAAAAACCACGGATGAGATTTACATGACAGTGCCGGAAAAATATGTAACGCTGAGCAATGGCATACTCGTTAGCCAGAAGAAAAATTCCGATGGCACACGCACTGACTACTGGAAAATGGATCTGCCCCATGCACCATACCTGTTTTTTATGGGTGTTGGAGATTATGCAGTAATAAAAGACAGCTATAAGGGAAAAGAAGTGAGCTATTACGTGGAAAAAGAATTTGCACCGGTAGCAAGAAAAATATTCGGGCTCACACCGGAAATGATAGCCTTCTATTCAAAAATTACCGGTGTGGATTATGTGTGGCCAAAATATTCACAGATCGTTGGCCGTGATTATGTAAGTGGTGCCATGGAAAATACAACAGCAACATTACACCAGGAAAGCGCCCAGCAGGATGCACGCGAACTGGTGGACGGCAATAGCTGGGAAGAAGTGATTGCGCACGAACTGTTTCACCAGTGGTTTGGCGATTTGGTCACCACCGAAAGCTGGAGCAACCTTACACTGAATGAATCTTTTGCCAATTACAGCGAAACATTGTGGAACGAATACAAACACGGAAAGGATGCCGGGGATGCACAAAACTTTGGTGATATGCAGGGTTATTTGCAAAGCCGCAGCGAAAACAAAGACCTCGTGCGTTTTCGCTATTCCGACAAGGAAGATATGTTCGACGCGGTTAGTTACAACAAGGGTGGACGTATACTCCACATGCTGCGCAATTACCTTGGCGACAGTGCATTCTTTAAAGGACTGAATCTGTATCTTACTACCAATAAATTTAAATCTGCAGAAGCACACCAGTTGCGCCTGGCATTTGAAGAAGTAAGCGGAAGGGATTTAAACTGGTATTTCAATCAATGGTATTTTGGCGCAGGCAATCCCAAAGTAGATATTTCCTACGAATACGATGATGCAGCAGGTAAAGTGAATGTTATTATAAAACAAACACAGGCAGGTGATAAAGTTTTCCGTTTGCCGATCGCCATTGATGTATATACTGGAAAAGATAAAGAACGGCACAATGTATGGGTGAACAACCGGGTAGATACATTTACATTCACTTATTCAAAACACCCGGACCTGGTCAATGTAGATGCCGATAAAGTGATACTCTGGGATAAGAAAGATAATAAAACGCTGGACAATTTCATTCACCAGTATAAATATGCCGGTAACTACCTCGACAGGAGGGAAGCGATCGAGTTTTGTGCAAAGAAGCTGGACGATCCAAAGGCTGCCGCACTGCTGAAACTGGCGCTGAAGGATCGTTATGCAGGATTGCGCAACCTGGCCCTGGAAAAAATAGATCTGAAGAAAGATGCATTAAAGAAAGATGTGGAGCCCGTATTACTTGATCTCGCGAAGAATGATCCAAAATCAACGGTACGTGCAAATGCCATAGGGTTACTCGGTCAGTACGCAAATCCCGAATACAAATCCCTTTTTGCAAAAGCGGTGAATGATTCTTCTTACAGTATAGCCGGGGAAGCACTCGGTGCGCTGGCACAATTGGATCCTGAAGCAGCATTGGCAACAGCGAAAAGTTTTTCCAAACAACCCATGAAAGGAAAACTCGCTGCTACCGTGAGCCAGGTATTAATAGAAGGAGGAACAGAAGAAGACTTTGATGTGATAGCGGGCAATTTCTCAAAACTCCCTGTATCCGATTCCAAATTTGAAGCGCTTCAGCCATTTGGAGATTACCTGTCCAAGCTGACCAATACTGATAAAGTAAAGAAAGGAGTAGATATGATTGTTGAATTCAGGGAAGCGATTCCAAGTGCCTATAAAGCACAAACAACGCCTTTTATCAATAACATGATACTAAAAGGCATCATGAATAAGAAAACAGCGGCAGGTTTGAAAGAACAGGCTGATTATATTCAGTCAAAGATTGAAACAAAGAAAGGATTTTAAGTCTCAACGTGGATAGTTGACAGATAAAAAATCCCTCCATTCGGGGGGATTTTTTTATTGCTGTTGAATGTGTCATTGATTACCAACTGCCGCTGGCGCCACCGCCACCGCCACTGCCTCCGCCGAAGCCGCCAAATCCACCACCACCGCCGCCTCCACCACTCCAGCCACCACTACCCCCTCCGCCCCAGTCGCTGCCACCCCGGCCTCCACTATTTAAAACCGAATTGATGATCAGCCATGGCAGGAAACCACTCCTGCTCATCATGCCACCGCCACCGCCTCCGCCGCCAATGCGCGACAGGATAGCTATAATGACAATGATGACAAATATGATGGCAAACAGCGGAATGCCACGTTTTGGGTTTCCATTGGGGGCATTGTTATAATTATCTGGCGCTTTGTATTCACCGGCTGCTGCTTTAATGATATCGTCGACGGCAGCATCAAATCCTGCATAATAATTTTCATTCCTGAAATTGGGAACAATCTTGCTTTCGATAATCTGTTTGGCGGTGATATCCGGGATAGCGCCTTCAAGGCCATAACCTGTTTCAATCCGTACTTTCCGGTCGCGGATGGCGGCCAGTAATACCACACCATTATTTGTTTTCTTATTACCAACGCCCCATTCACGCAGGATCTTCAGTGCATAATCTTCCAGCGGGTAATCGCCGGTGGTTTCTACGGTTACAACAACTACCTGGGTAGATGTGCTGTCATCATAATCTACCAGTTTGCGTTCAAGCGCAGCCGCCTGGTCGCTGTTGAGTACATGTGCAAAATCATTGACAAGCCGCGGCGGGTTGGGTTTTGCAGGTATGTTTTGCGACCATGCAGTACAGGAGAATAGGAGTAATACAAAAAACAATAATTGTTTCATCCATGTAAATTAACAGGCAGGAATATTACCTGCCCGGTTATCTGCCAAATACAATATCATCCGGCAATTCATTCTTATCGGTATTGCCATCGTATGGGAAATAAGTGTGCAATGCTTCACCAATATTGCTGACAACATTGGCAATGCCCTGGCCAAACTGTTTTTGATTAAACTGGCCCAGCATGGAATGAACAGCATTGTCCCAAAACACCTGGCCTGTTTTTTTATGAATGCCCTCATCTCCGAAAACAGCCAGTTGCCGGTCTTTCATGGCAACGTATACCAGCACAGCATTGCTGTCCCTCGTTTGATCCATTTTAAGACCATAAAAAATCTGGGCTGCGCGATCCAGCGGGTCGACAAACCTGCAACGGCTTTCAACATACACCCTGATTTCACCACTGGTTCTTTTTTCAGAAGCTTTGATCGACTCGATAATAAGGTGTTTGTCGGCTTCTGCCAACAGGTCCTTTTTAAACCTGGTAAAGGAAAATATACCCATGCTCTGTTTATTTGAAAGCGTTAGGGTCTATTTTGGGAGCCTGGTCAGAACCGGGTGTTGCTTCAAAATAACCTTTTGGTTTAAAATTGAACCAGCCGGAATAGATATTATTCGGAAACTGCCTGATAGAGGAATTGTATTCCTGTACTGCCCCGTTGAAATCATTCCGGGCCACTTTGATCCTGTTTTCTGTTCCTTCCAGTTGTGCCTGCAAATCGCGGAAGTTTTGATTGGCTTTCAGGTCGGGATAGTTTTCCACCACGGCCAGCAAGCGGCTGAGTGAACTGGAAAGGGCTCCCTGGGCCTGGTTGAATTCAGCTATTTTTTCCGGGGTGAGGTTATTGGCATCGATGTTTACGGCTGTAGCTTTTGATCTGGCTTCGATGACTTTGGTCAGTGTTTCCTGCTCAAAATTAGCGGCGCCTTTAACAGTATTCACGAGGTTGGGGATCAGGTCGGACCTGCGCTGGTATTCACTTTGAACATTTCCCCATTTGCCTTTTACATTTTCATCGAGTTGAACGGTTCGGCGCTGGAAATTGATAGAACCACAGCCCACGCAACCACCCAATACGAGTATAATTCCAAGGATAACGATAAGAGTGAGATTTCTGGTACTCATAATTTTAATGTTTGATATTACCGCTAAAGTTAAAGTATTTCAATAATCGGCGGAGAAATTCAAAATAAGGAGAGGAGGGTGGAAATATTCAAAAAAAATCGTTCGGCTGTATTGCAGTATTGACAGGCATTTCAGCCGAATGGGATGGTGCAGGGAGTAATTTTATTTCAAATAAATTTGGTAGATAGTTACATCGGCCTATCTTTGCAGCCCGCTTTGAAAAAAAGTAGGATAAGTTCTTGAAAATGTGGATGCAATTGTGCTATGAATGTGAATAATTGTGAAAGAAAAAATTTGCTGTAAAAGTTACTCATCATATCTTTGCAATCCGCTCAAAAAAAAGCGTTAGTTCTTCAAAAATTTCCTGGCTACCCGGAGAAAAAAACTTCGAAATAAATCAAGAAAAATTTTGCTGAAATAAAAACGGCACATACCTTTGCAACCCCAATCAAAAAGGGCGGCAAACAAAGCCGAAAGATCTTTGAAAGTTTGGAAGCAACAGCACGTAAATTTTTTATTTACGGTAAGGTTTAAAGCGACAATAAAATTAAACGATTGACAACGTTAATTTTCTTAGAAGAAATTTGACGCCAACGATCAAAACTCATTTACAATGGAGAGTTTGATCCTGGCTCAGGATGAACGCTAGCGGCAGGCTTAATACATGCAAGTCGTGGGGCAGCATGAGTGTAGCAATACATTTGATTGAAGATGGGTGTGCGGCTGATTAGGTAGTTGGCGGGGTAACGGCCCACCAAGCCTACGATCAGTAACTGGTGTGAGAGCACGACCAGTCACACGGGCACTGAGACACGGGCCCGACTCCTACGGGAGGCAGCAGTAAGGAATATTGGGCAATGGACGCAAGTCTGACCCAGCCATGCCGCGTGGAGGATGAAGGTCCTCTGGATTGTAAACTTCTTTTCTCTGGGGCGAAAAAGGGATATTCTTATCCCCCTGACAGTACCAGAGGAATAAGCACCGGCTAACTCCGTGCCAGCAGCCGCGGTAATACGGAGGGTGCAAGCGTTATCCGGATTCACTGGGTTTAAAGGGTGCGTAGGCGGGCAGGTAAGTCAGTGGTGAAATCCCCGAGCTTAACTTGGGAACTGCCGTTGATACTATCTGTCTTGAATGCCGTGGAGGTAAGCGGAATATGTCATGTAGCGGTGAAATGCTTAGATATGACATAGAACACCAATTGCGAAGGCAGCTTGCTACACGGCGATTGACGCTGATGCACGAAAGCGTGGGGATCAAACAGGATTAGATACCCTGGTAGTCCACGCCCTAAACGATGGATACTCGACATACGCGATACACTGTGTGTGTCTGAGCGAAAGCATTAAGTATCCCACCTGGGAAGTACGACCGCAAGGTTGAAACTCAAAGGAATTGGCGGGGGTCCGCACAAGCGGTGGAGCATGTGGTTTAATTCGATGATACGCGAGGAACCTTACCTGGGCTAGAATGCTGGGAGACCGTGGGTGAAAGCTCATTTTGTAGCAATACACTGCCAGTAAGGTGCTGCATGGCTGTCGTCAGCTCGTGCCGTGAGGTGTTGGGTTAAGTCCCGCAACGAGCGCAACCCCTATCACTAGTTGCCATCAGGTAACGCTGGGAACTCTAGTGAAACTGCCGTCGTAAGACGTGAGGAAGGAGGGGATGATGTCAAGTCATCATGGCCTTTATGCCCAGGGCTACACACGTGCTACAATGGAGAGTACAAAGGGCTGCCACTTGGCGACAAGGAGCTAATCCCAAAAAACTCTTCTCAGTTCAGATTGCAGGCTGCAACTCGCCTGCATGAAGCTGGAATCGCTAGTAATCGTATATCAGCAATGATACGGTGAATACGTTCCCGGACCTTGCACACACCGCCCGTCAAGCCATGGAAGCCGGGTGTACCTAAAGTCGGTAACCGTAAGGAGCCGCCTAGGGTAAAACTGGTGACTGGGGCTAAGTCGTAACAAGGTAGCCGTATCGGAAGGTGCGGCTGGAATACCTCCTTTTTAGAGCTTGCTTAA